>NZ_JAAHBP010000025.1 GCF_023184515.1 Streptomyces sp. D2-8
GTCTCCGACGGCACCTCCCGGGCCCGGTGACACCACCCCCCAGGTCATCCGTTCGACAGGGGGCAACAGTCATGGCGGGCCCGGAGGCCAGCGGTCCCGTTGCGGAACCGCGGAAAACATAACGGGGGCTCCACCTGGACAGAAGCGCTGATGCGGCCAGGGCAACCACCGGGGTCGACGGCGACGATCCAGTGCCCGCTATTGGGGATGGTGACCTAGAGGGGAGAGCGAGAGCGAGTGACGCTGCCACCGAGGGCCCGGTACCTCTTTCCCGACTTGTAACTGCTGTACGCGCTGCGGGTCATCACGTGCACGTTGGCCTTGTTGCGCACGGCGACGATGACCCTGGAGCCCTTCTTGAGGTTGCCGAGTCTTTGTACAGGTGGTCCACGAGCTCTCCTAGGGGACGCGCGGTACAGCACGTACCAGCCTAAGGACGAGCGCTGACAGCCAGGGGTTCGCAGAACCAAGGCCAGCGCCGATTGCTTCACCGCCGTGGCGCTGGCTACCCGCTTGCGGAGACGGCTTCCTCGGTCCACCTCCTCCTGGGAGTCGGATGCCGAGCTTGGGCTCCCAGGATGGCCCCCTGAACCAGCCAGGGGCCCGACCCGCGATGCGGATCAGGCCCCTGACCTGGTACTTCACTGTCGGGGTGGCGGGATTTGAACCCACGACCTCTTCGTCCCGAAGCAACTCCGGTAGGCGTGGTGCCTTGGGAGGGCGTGCCGTTCACCTGTGCTGATGGTCCGCAGACGTCCGCGCTCGTCCGGCGTTGTTCGTCGGCGTTGTTCGTCGGCGTTGTTCGTCGGCGTTGTCACGCAGTTAGACACTCACCGGATGCGCGGATCAGCGCACGTCAGCTCAGTTCTCCGGGTGCAGGCATAACCCATCCAGTGTGGCAGATCAACTCCGGTTGCCCAGGCCAGAGTGGGGTGGGGGTGGTCACCTGCGGGTGCCGACTGTCAGCGTTGGTCGGCCTCGCACGGCCCAGGGACGGCCCAGGGGGCTCCGCGGTCGCATCGCTGCTTTGTAAGCCTGGTGGCGTAAGGCGGAATACGCGGTCCGCCCCTGCGACATCCGGGAGTCACGACTGCGGCTGTCGTCATAGACCGTGGTTGACCGCTCGATGTGGCACGAACGGTGCGACAGCGTACAGGCACTCAGTGTCATTCTTCGCAGACAGACCACAACGTCAGCAAGACGCCGATACGATCTCAGTCCGTTATCGGCGAGGGAGTGTCGCTTGATTCTGCGCGAATTTCTGTACGTAGACACCGATAAGGTCCGGGCCATGCTCGCCCAGCTCGATGGTGGAGTGGCGGAAGAGGAGCGAGAAACAAGCAGTCAGGAAAAGCGGTACACAGTAGGCCCGAGGAGCGTTGCCCAGCACCTGCAAGTCGCTGGAAGTGAGCGCTACACGCAAAAATCTCTCGGCGACGCCATCTTCCCCACACTGGAAGAAGCACTGGAGTCGGAAGGTCTACTCCGAGACATTTCGGAGGAAGCAGCAGACCATTCTCAATGGAATTCCGGCGGCCTGGAGCGAATCGCACCGCCAGGTTCACTCGTGCGTATCACGGCAATGGGGTCACTCTTTGACACTCGATACGCTGCTAGCGTTTTCTCAGCGTATGCTTCAGTAGCCCTCGGGCTGCAGGGAATCGGGGTCGACCTAACAGATGCGCCTAAGAAAACTCCGCCAGGCAAGGGGAAGTCGGGACACCAGGGGCCTCGGCCCAAGCCTGGCCAGGTGCAGCCTGAACGACAGCTAGAAGACGCCATCGTAGACTTCCAAGGCCCTGGCGGTGTAGACGGCAATTCCCTCCGCTCGATTATCCGCATGGCCAGAGGAATCTTTGCGCCTGGACTACATATCAACCTCTCCCCGGTTGATTCGGGAAACGTGTTGATCGGGTCTCGGTTGCAAGAAGGGCGACAGTATCTGGACACCGAGGCAGACATCCTCTTCGCGCGGTACGGAACGGAGCCACAAGAATGGACCCTTGTCGGCAGCGTGGGGAGCTACGGCCCCAAAGATACGACAGTTCCGGATTTCAATTTCTTCAACCCTGACGGGTCCGTAGATAGAGGGAAGTTCGCAAACAGCATCAATGGACTCATGAAGCATTTGGGGGGCATGGGATTTATCGATCTGCCCCAGCATCCCGGATTTTCGCTGATCCCTTTCGCTGCTTACCGTACGATTCCACGCAGTTCCAGCATCGTCGCTCTGCGCGAGTAACAGGTCGGCGGAGCGGCTTTGGGCTGGAGTTTCAATGACCGAGTCAAGCGCCACTACCAGGTCCTGGAGCACCTGTTTGGAAGACCGCGTAACCGGACCTGGGCTGAGCTGGCGAGACGCTGAGCTGGAGGTTCTTGTGCCGCTTGCCGTGGATCCCCGTTGTTCCCCGCTGGCTGCCGCACGGTCGGGCACGCAGGGGGCACGTGTGCCCCTCTGCCGCTCTGCCAGTCGCAGGGTGGCCCAGATCCGGCGCAGGGTCCAGGTGGGCGCTCACGGGAGCAGCGAGCGCCTCGCCTCACGGCCTGTCTGCAACTAGCGGCGGTGGGGATCGCGCACGGTTGGCATGTAGCCGTTCACTGCCCCAGTTCCGTAGGTCACTCGATCGTTCTGTGCCTGTAACCGCCGTGCTTGCTCGATGAGGAGCCCGTCGGCGTTCTCCGTCTTGCTGTTTTGTCGTCGCAGGAGTACGAAGATCAAAGCCAGCGCTGTCACCAGGAACAGGCCGAACAGGATGCCTAGCTCGATCATGAGAGAGAGTCCCCCTATGTGTGCGTTGCCGGTACGGAACCAGTCAGGTTAGTGATCGACCCGATGGCTGTGCAGGTGCATCCTTCCCTCCAGGCTCGGTCATCACGCAACGTGACCTGTTAGCCAGCCACGTGATCGGCGGAGCGACTTTGGCCGGGAGCTGCTTTGGGGCGAGTGATCATGGCCCCGTAAGCTTCCGGCGAGTCGGGCAGTCTGTGGACCTGCCCGTTAAAGCACGACGTTGGGGCCATGATCTTAGAGGCTCGCCCCAAAGTGGCTGGCTAAAGTCGCGGAGTCGATCACCCCAGCCACAGAGGGTTTCTCCCCCCTTCATGCCCGCAGCCGTCGAGCGCGCCGCCGGGCGCGGCCAGCCGGGGCGCAGACAGGAGGCAGGCCGCGCCGCAGAGGCGGCGCGCGCCCGCGCCGTGCGCGGGCACTTGAACCAGTAGAGAAGGTTGTAACTCAGTCGGTCGACTGAGGCTTGAAGGTATGTGCGCACGCTGGAAGTTCAGCGCTCTGCCGGTGTGCAAGCGGCAGGAAGAGCGCTGGCCGGATGGTCCAAGTGATGTGGGTGCCGGCGTGCGTGATGGTCACCGTGCAAGGCTCCGAGCGCAGCAGGGCCCTTCGGGTCTTGGCACGTTCTTCGTGCAGCCATGCCCATGCTTCGTCTGACGCGTCAGTGTCGAGTGCCGGTGAGATGGTGCGGAGAGCGATGGCCACCCATCGATCCGCCTGGGGTGCGGAGTACGCGTCGAACGAGGCCAGGAGCGCCGGCCGTTCGGTAGCGCTGACGTCCTGGGTCCAGCATTCGCACCAGTAGCCGCGGGCGGGCCTGTTCATGAGGTCGCTCCCACCGGGTAGGCCAGCAGCACGTAGCGGGTGCTGTCGTCGTGGAGGGTGAACTGGTAGCCCGTGCCGCTGGTCATGTAGGCGAGGGCTCGTTCGTGCTCGGCCTCGTCTGTCAGCCAGTGCAGGCCCGGTTGTGCGTATGCGGCGTCGAGCTGGTCAGTGATGTGCTGCGTGCGTTCTCGTAACCAGCGCAGGGCGAGACGCGGGCTTGTGGTGTCGTGTGATCCCAAGGCGATGGAACGGGCTTCGTTCACCGGGTAGGCGGCGGCTCGGCACTGGTAGGGGAGAGGTTGGCTCCCCGGCCTCGGCGTCACGGGAGGGGCGGACGTCAGCATGGACGCCCTCCCGCCTGTCCGGCCTCGGTGAACAGCTCCGCGGTGACCGTGTAGCCGCCGCAGCTGTCGTAGACGACGACCCGGTGTGCGATCGCGCTGACCATGTCCAGGCCCCGGCCGTGTTCGGCCTGGGCGTCCTGGTGCTCGACCTTCGGGGCTGTTCCGGTGCCGCCCTCGTCCGTGACCGACAGAGCGACCACCTGCGGGGAAACCGCGAGTGCCAGATGGAAGCTGCCCGACTGAGTGCCGCTGGCGGTGTGGAGGATCGCGTTCGCGCTCAGCTCGCTCACGATCAGCTCGGCGTCATCGGCCAGGGGAGATCCGCGCAGGATGTCCCGCGTCCAGCGGCGGGCCCGGCTGACCTCTTCCGGGAAACCTGGGCAAGACAGTCCCCAGACCCGGGCTGTACTCGTATACTCGTGCATACAAGTTCCTTCGTGCTGGTAGGCCGCCATGTGCAGCGGGTTCGGGCTAGACGAGTTTCACGCCGTCGTGGGCGCGGATGGCCGGCGGGGACGCCGCGTCGAGTGCGTCAAGGATGCGGATCGCGTAGGCCTCGTCGGCGAGTTCGATGACTTCTTCGCGGGTGGCCCAGCGCAGTGCGCGGGTCTCGTCCCCAGTGGTGGGTGTGCCGTCGGCTGCCTGGCAGCGGAAGACCATGGAGACGATCAGGCCCGTCATGTTCTTGTAGACGCCGGTCAGGGTCGCAGGAAGCTCGATCTTGATGCCGGTCTCTTCGAGAACTTCACGCTGGAGGGCCTCAGGGATGGTTTCCTCACGTTCGAGGACGCCGCCCGGGGGCTCCCAGTGACCGTTGTCGCGGCGCTTGATCAGCAGGGCCCGGCCTTGGTCATCGACGATGACCCCGGCGACGCTCACGGAGTGCGGGCGTTCTGTGCTCACGTTCCTCGGCCCTCTCGGCTGACTAGGCTCTCCACCGTAGCAACAACACTCGCCCACTCGTCTAGATACCTAAAGGAGTACGCGTGACGTCTCTACCGAGCATTCTCGGCGGCCTCGACCCGACCAGTGATCGTGCGGTCTTCCGGCAGATCGCCGACCAGCTGCGCGAGGCCATCGACCGTGGGCGATTCAAGGAGGGGGAGAAGCTGCCCTCCGAGGCTGAGCTGGTCGAGCACTACGGCGTTTCCCGGATGACGGTCCGCAACTCCTTCTCAGTCCTCCAGGGCGAGGGCCTGGTGCACGCCGAGCACGGCAAGGGCGTCTTCGTCCGGCCCCGGCCCCCTGTCCGGCGTCTCGCCTCGGACCGGTTCGCTCGACGCCACCGCGAGCAGGGAAAGTCCGCGTTCATCGTGGAGGCCGACGCCGCCGGCAGTCACCCGAAGGTGGACAGTCTGGAGGTCAAGGAGGAGAAGGCCAGTCAGGACATCTCCACTCGCCTCGGCTCCGTGCGGCGCGTGCTCGCCCGGCGTCGCCGGTACCTCCTCGACGGACGGCCGGTCGAGTTCGCCACCTCCTACCTGCCGCTCGACATCGCCCGCGGTACGCAGATCGCCGAGCCGAATCCCGGCCCCGGCGGTATCTACGCCCGACTCGAGGAACTGGGCCACCAGCTCGACCACTTCGAGGAGGAGATCCGGGCCCGGATGCCCTCGCCGTCCGAGGTGAAGACGCTGCAACTGGCTTCCGGCGTGCCGGTGATCCACCTGATCCGCACCGCCTTCGACACGGCTGGGCGGGCTGTGGAGGTCTGCGACACGGTCATGGCTGCGGACGCCTACGTCCTCTCTTACCAGCTCCCGGCGAACTGATCGGCGGTGCGCGAGGCCACCTTCCCGGACTCGTACACCCCGACACGCATACTCGTATAGACGAGTGGGCAAGTGGTGTGGCAGAGTGGTCGACGTTCCCGGCGTCGCCGGGTTCGAAGACTGCATCTTGTCTAGACGAGTAGATAGGAAGAAGCCTTGCGCACCATCCGTGTGGAGACCTCGGCCGCGACGATCCTGCTGACTGAGGCGCCCGAGCCCAAGGTCCGCGACCGGCAGACGGGCGAGATTGCCAAGGACGCCGTCAGTGGTGAGGCACTGATGACGGTCGGCGTCGTCTACATCGAGGAGGGGGAGTCGTCCCTGATCAAGGTGACCGTTCCGGAGAGCGGGGTGTCGGAGGGGCTCGTCCTCGGTGCCCCGGTCTCTCTGCCGGGCCTGGTCGCCCGGCCCTGGGAGAGCGTCTTCAACGGGCAGCAGCGCCACGGCATCGCATTCCGGGCCGCCGCCGTCACTCCGGCCTCCTTCCCGGCCGCTGTGGGAGCCACGGCCTGATGACCGACCTGACGACGCTTCTGGAGGTGGGTGGTCCCGTCGCCGCGCTCGGCGGTGGGGCCGCCTACGCCCGGGCCAAGCACCCTCGGGTCTACTGGTCCACAGTCGGCTTACCGATATCCACGGTCCGGCTGCTCAGCTCCTACGGCTCGGTCATGGAAGCCTGCGGCCTGACCGTGGCGCCCTCCAGGCTGCGGGTCCTGGCGGTCAAGGCCACCACCCGCCGTGAGGTCCGGCCCGTGCCGCCGCGTCGGGGGATCATCCGGCCGACCTCGACCGGGCTGCGGGTCCGCCTGCGGCTTGCCCCGGGCCAGGAGCCCGCCGACGTGGCTGCCTCCGCCGAACGGCTGCGGCACGCCTGGGGAGTCCACGCTGTCTACGTGACCACCGTCAAGCCGGGGGTGGTCGAACTGCGGCTGGTCGGCTTCGACGTACTGCGGAAGGTTCGTATGCCCAGCAAGCTCCACCCGGACCTGCTGCGGGTGCCGGTCGCGCTGCGGGAGGACGCCACTCCGTTCGTACGCGACTACCGCACCGTGCCGCACCAACTCACCCTCGGCGCCACGCTGTCCGGCAAGTCCATGTACCTGCGGCACCTCGTCGCCGGCCTCGCCCGTCAGCCCGTCGCCCTGGTCGGCATCGACTGCAAACGGGGCGTGGAACTGGCGCCCTTCGCTCTGCGCCTGTCGGCGCTCGCCACCGACCCGGAGCAGGCCGCCGAGCTGCTGCCCGTGCTCATCAAGGAAATGGAGGACCGATATGACCTGATCAAGGCCCGGCAGGGCATCGCGTCGAGCACTCCGGACGAGAAGATCACCTCCGACATCTGGGGCCTGCCCGAGCATGAACGCCCGGTGCCTGTCGTGCTGTTCGTCGACGAGGTGGCAGAACTGTTCCTGGTTGCCACGAAGAAGGACGAGGAACGCCGGGACGAGATGGTCACGCAGCTTATCCGCCTCGCCCAGCTCGGCCGGGCCGCCGGCATCTACCTGGAGGTCTGCGGGCAGCGCTTCGGCGCCGAACTCGGCAAGGGCGCGACCATGCTGCGGGCCCAGTTGACCGGCCGCGTCTGCCACCGCGTCAACGACGAAGCCTCCGCGAAGATGGCGCTCGGCGACATCGCCCCCGAGGCGGTCTCCGCCGCCTGCGCCATCGCTCCCGAACGGCCGGGCCTCGCCGTTGCCGGTGACACCTCCGGCGGTTGGTCCCGCATCCGCACGCCGTACCTCTCCCTCGGCGCCACCGCCGACGCCTGCCGTGAGTGGGCCCACCTGGTCCCCGACCTGCCCGCACTCAAGCCCTTCCGGCCCGACGTGCCCGTATCGCCCGCAGAGGCACTGGGCCCGGTCGTGCGGCCCCAACCGGTGACCGACTGACCCGGGCCTGCATTTAGCTCCGGTCGGCGTGACCGTCTCACGCCAAGCCCCTACCCCTCCCATGCCTGAATCCGGAAGGAGCCGCAGCATGCGTGCCCACCTGGCCCGCGTCGACGCGGTGCTCGTCCAAGCGGTCATCGCCGCCGCGCTGTCCTTCGCCCACCTGCACGACGTCGCCTCGGCGGCCGGACAGGACGGGTGGAAGGCGTGGGCCTACCCGATCAGCGTTGACCTGCTGCTCGTCGCTGCCTGGCGCCGACTGCGCTCCGGGGAGGCGAAAGCGGCCGGGTGGTGCTGGTTCCTGATCGCCCTCGCCGCATCCTTGGGCGCGAACGTTGCTACCGCCGGACTGCTCGACCTCGACCACGTACCGGCCTGGCTCCGCATCCTTGTCGCGGGCTGGCCCGCGGTCGCCTTCCTCGGCGGCACTCTCCTCGTCCACTCCCCACCAGCCTCGCACGACGAGACCAGTGACGCCGTGGACGGAGAGACGTTCCAGCACATCGAGGACCAGGAGGACGAGCCCGACCCCGCACCGGAACCCCCGACGCCTCCGGCAGCCGAGCCGGCACCGGCTCAGCCTCCAGCCCCGTCGCCCGTCGCCGTCCCGGCCGCCCTGGTCGAGCACGCCCGGAAAGTCGCCGCCGAGCACCACGCCCGCACCGGAACGGCCATCGACACCCCGACCCTGCGCGCCCGCCTCGGCGTTCCGCCGCCCATGGCCGACGCCATCGCCGCCCAGCTCTGAGAGGAGACCTACGTGAGCACCAACCGCCGTTTCCGCTCCGTCACTCGCATCGGTCCCGTCCAAGTCGGCACGTACTACGACGGTCGCGGCCGGGAGAAGCACACCGCCGCCTGCACGGCTCCGCGCTGCGGTTTCTCCGCCGACTACGACAGCCGCGCCGCCGCAGAGCTGGCCGCCCGTACCCACCGCTGCCCCGTCCGCTGAAAGGACCTGGAAACCGTGACTGTCAGCCTGCCGCTCGTCGTCGTCCTCGGCTTCTTCGCCTGGGGAGCGGTCAAGTTTCTCGGCGTCCGCACGTGGATCATCGTCCTGATCGCCCTCTTCGGCTTCTGGCTCTCGCACACGTTCATGGCCCCGGCCATCGAGTCCGGCACGCGCTCCGGCGTGGACATCGTCAACGGCTCACATGACTAGACGAGTAGGTAAGGAGAGCTTCGCTGTGTTCCTGCCCAAGTACCCCGACAGCCCGACACCGCCGCCCGCGCACCCCCACACCGTGGCCGACCAGACACCCGCCCGGCGTCCCGCCCCTCAGATCTCCGTCAGCACGGGAGCGGTTGCGGCCGTCCTCGTCGGCGGCGTCGTGCTGACCGCGCTCCTGGCCGCCGTCGCCGTCACGGCCATCTCCGTGGCCGTCGCCGCCGTGGTCCTGCGCTCGATGCTCCGCGACCAGCACCGCCACTGACCCACCAGACCCCCGGGGCGGCCTCGATACCGCCAAGCATCCGCCGCCCCGGGGCCCTCTCCCTCCAGCCGAACCAGAAGGAGAAGCCATCATCACCCGCGCCACTCCGCCCCCGCTCCACGAACTCGGCGAACTGGCCGCCCTGGGCACCATGCCCGCACTCCTGCGCCAGCTCGCCGGCCTCGGCGGCTGCACCCACCCGATCCGCCTCGACGGCCACCGCACCGAGTACGACATGAACACCCGCACCGGCGAGATCGGCAACGTCCTCCACCACCTCGACTCCACCAGCCTCCCGGCCGGTCACCTCCTGGTCCGCTGCAACAACCGCCGCACAACCCGCTGCGCGGCCTGCGCCGAGGTCTACCGCCGCGACACCTTCCACCTGATCACCTCCGGACTGCGCGGCGGCAAGGGCGTCCCCGAACACGTCGCCGCCCACCCGCGCGTCTTCGCCACCTTCACCGCACCCAGCTTCGGCCCCGTCCACAACCGCCCCACCGGCCCGGCCCGTTCGGTCCGCCGCTGTCGCTGCGGCACGCTCCACGACCAGGACGACCCCGCACTCGGCACCCCGCTCGACCCGGACACCTACGACTACGAAGCAGCCGTGCTCTGGAACGCCCACGCCGGTCCGCTGTGGCGGCGCTTCTCGACCTACCTGCGCCGAGAGGTCGCCAAGCGCGCCGGACTGACTCAGCGGGCCTTCCGCGAGCACGCCCGGGTGTCCTTCGCCAAGGTCGCCGAGTACCAAAAGCGCGGAGCCGTCCACTTCCACGCCGTCCTCCGCATCGACGGCCCCGAGGGCGGCAACACCCCACCACCTGCCTGGGCCACCGCCGAGCTGCTGACCGACGCCATCCAGGCCGCCACCGCCGCCGCTCGCGTGGACGGCCCGGTCATCGACGGCCGCGCGCATACCTTCACCTTCGGCCGTCAGCTCGACGTGCGCACCATCCGCTCGGTCGACTTCGACGGCGGCCAGGAACTGACCGAACGAGCCGTCGCCGCGTACATCGCGAAGTACGCCACCAAGGGCGCCGAGACCGCCACGGGAGCCCTGGACCGGCCGCTGAAGTTCCTCGCCGAACTCGCCCAGCTCGACATCAGCGACCACGCCCGCCAGCTCATCCGTACCGCCTGGACCCTGGGTGCCCGTAAGGCTCTCGAGCACCTCCGCCTGCGTGCCTGGGCCCACATGCTCGGCTTCCGCGGCCACTTCTCCACCAAGTCCCGCCGCTACTCCACCACCCTCGGCGCCCTCCGCGACGCCCGCGCCGAATGGCGCCGCGCACAAGCCGCCTCAGCCGCCGAGACCGAGCCGGACACGACCCTCGTCCTCGCGCATTGGGTCTACGCCGGAACCGGCCTCACCGACGCCGAAGCCTGGCTCGCCGAAACTCTCGAACCCGCCCCCGGAACGGAAGGAGAACCCACCCGTGCGTGACGACGAACTGCTCACCGTTGCCGAGGTGATGGCCCGTCTCAGGCTCGGCCGGTCCACGGTGTACGACCTGATCCGTACGGGGCAGCTGACCTCGGTCACCATCGGCCGATGCCGGCGCATCCCTGCTATCGCTCTGCGTGACTTCATCGCGGGTCAGATGGAGCGTGCGGCCTGATGACCAAGCGTCGGAGCCGCGGGGATGGTGGCCTGCACTGGGATGAGAAGCGGCAACGCTGGATCGCCACGGCGAACCTCGGCTTCGATCCGAGCGGCAAGCGGATCGTCAAGCGGGGGAGTGGCAAGACCAAGACGGAGGCGAAGAACAAGCTCAAGGAGGTGTTGCGGGACCACGAGGACGGCCTCGCGATCGCGCCCACCAACTACACGGTCAAGGACGCGGTGACGGACTGGCTCACCTACGGCCTGGCCGGTCTCGACCCGCGCACCGTCGAGACCACGACGCTGCTGAGCCAGAAGCACGTCATCCCGTCACTCGGCGCGCGCAAGCTCCGCGACCTCAGCGCGGAGGACGTAGACCGCTGGCTGGCCGCCAAGGCGAGAACGCTCAGCACGCGCACTCTGCAGGCGATCCACTCCTGCCTCAACCGCGCGGTCAAGCGGGCCATGGCCCGGGACAAGGTGAAGCCGAACGTCGTCGAGCTGTGCTCGGTGCCTCAAGGGCAAGCCGGGCGCCCCTCCAAGGCGCTCACCTTCGCTCAGGCCGAGGCCGTCCTCAAGGGTGCCGAGGGGACCTCCATGTACGCGTACATCGTCGTTGCCCTGCTGACGGGTGCCCGTACCGAGGAGCTGCGGGCGCTCACCTGGGACCACGTCTTCCTCAAGGGCAAGCCGGACGCCGACCCGCCGCAGCCTCCGCATATCGCGGTGTGGCGGTCGGTCCGGCGGAGCGGGGACACCAAGACCCGCAAGTCCCGGCGCACGCTCGCCCTGCCGGCGCGCTGCGTCGAAGCCCTCTGGCAGCAATTCGAAGATCAGGGCTGGGATCGGCTCGCCGCCGACGACAAGTGGGAGGAACACGGGCTCGTCTTCTCCTCAGCAGTGGGCAAGCCGCTCGACGCGGCCAATGTTCGCCGCGCCTTCCGCCAGGCGCTCAAGGACGTCGACGGGGTCAACGCCGATGAGTGGACGCCTCGGGAGCTGCGGCACAGCTTCGTATCCCTGCTGTCCGACCGTGGCGTACCGCTGGAAGTGATCTCCCGGCTCGTCGGGCACTCCGGGACGGCCGTGACCGAGGAGGTCTACCGGAAGCAGATCCGGCCTGTCATCCAGACCGGCGCCGTCGTCATGGACGGCATCTTCGGTGCTGGTCCGAAGCAGTAGACACAAAGCGATCAGGGGCCACCCACCGACATCGGTGGGTGGCCCCTGCGCTACATCTCTCATCACGGCACGGTAAGAATCGCGGGATCGGTGCCTGTAACCCGTACACACGACCGAGTGAATTGAGGCTGCGGATCGCTCCGCAAGACCACTCGTAGGACGTCGTTGGAACCGCTAAACGGCCAGCTCAGAGCCTTGTGATCCCTTGTGCGACTCCTCCAAAGAAGCGCTTTTGGAGGCGGTGGCGCCGATGGGCGCACCAGGTCAAGCTCTACGGCAACGCGGCGCCGAAGTAGTGCCGCTTGAACGAAGGGCCGGTTCCCGGTGTCCATCGACATCAGCAGACTCGTTCCCCACGAACGCTCTGAGGTGACGCGTGCAGTTGCGGCGCAAAAGGGGCTTAGCTATGCGGCTCTCTGCGCGCGGCGGGCTCTGGCGCCGAGTCCTGGCGAATGGGGTTTGCTCCACTGCACTGCAGGTCCCGAACGGACGCGCGTGACGTTGGCGACGAGCGACATGAGCTATCACCGTCTCCTTGTGCGTGCTTTCGACGGTCCGCGAGATCCCGCCGATACCTGCCTCCCGTCGACTTGGTCCAGTCGCTATGCCTACGGCAGGTATGGATGGCCGGGCGACTGGGATCCCGACTCGCCTGGTGATCCGATTCCGTGGCTCCCGGTCGGCGTAGGCGACCTGCGGGAAGTGGGACGCGCGCATGGGTTCCTCTTCAGTCACACGGGCCCTCAGGTCATTGAGGTGTCCTTCCAGGCAACCCCTGAAGGGAATCGCTGGTCTCTTCTGGACATGGACAGGTTCTCTCTGCCTGCCGGATACGGCGATTTGTTGGTCATCGACCCCAACCAGACCAGGATCGATTGGATAGCCGCACGCGGCGTGGCTGTCTATCCGGGGTGGCCGACGCGCGAGGTTCCCCAGTTCGTCACCGCCGACGACGTTGGTGACCACGCCTCCCGTCTCTGGCGGGGTGGAGCACAACCATTCCGGTGGTACGGCGCTGCCGAAACTCTGCTCTCCAGTCGGGTCAATCACTCGGATCGAGAGGTGTGACCCCTTGTCGGAGAAGAAGATCAAGACGTTCCGCCTCCCCCGAAAGATCAGGAAGCTGCGTGATGTCTGCACCATAGCGGCGCGCACCATGCAAGCGGTCTACTACGCAGTTCGGCTCTGGGAGTAGGCGTGCGTCCGAGAGGCATGGCCGGCTCCGTGGCTACCTGAGGGTGCCGCAGCGGTGGCGGCATCTCATCGGTTCCTCGCCGTAGTCACGCAGTTAGACACGCAACAACGTCAGAGGGCTCCCACCGACTTGGTGAGAGCCCTCTGACCTGATACTTCACTGTCGGGGTGGCGGGATTTGAACCCACGACCTCTTCGTCCCGAACGAAGCGCGCTGCCAAGCTGCGCTACACCCCGATGTCGCTGCTGTCGCGGCGACGACGTTTACTTTAGCCCACCGGTGGCTAGAGACGAAATCCGGTTTTCCCCCGGTGGCGGATGGGGTTCGGGCGGGCGTGGTCGAGGGCCACGAGGAGCACGGCCAGGGCGTAGAAGGAGAGGCCCAGGAGGAGGGCGTTGCCCAGAACGCGCTTGAAGCCGTCCTGGCCGACGTCCAGGAAGGGGTAGAGGTAGCGGTCGGGCGTGCCCGGGAGGAGCAGCTCGCCTCGGGTGAGGCAGAAGGCCAGGTAGGCCATGGGGTAGAGGAGCCAGGTGCCGGCCTGGCGGAGGCGCAGGCGGCCCGGGGACGTGAGCAGGAGCCAGTCCAGTACCGCCGCGATCGGGGTCACCGTGTGCAGCACCCCGTGGGAGAGGGCCTGCCAGCCCGTCGGCGCGGCGGCCCCGCCCGTGAGGGAGAACGGGCTCGGCTCGTTCGCCAGGAGCAGGTGGTGCACCAGGGCCGCGATGACGACGTAGAGCAGCGTGGCGCCCAGTACGGCACCCGGCAGCGGGCGGCGGGCGGTCCATGCGCGGCGTGCCGAGAGGGCCATGACCAGCGCCAGCAGCACGTTGCTCTGGATCGCGAAGTAGCTCAGGACCCGGGACGGGTCGCCGAGGAGTACCTCCAGCGTCACACCCGCGGCCGCCGCGAGGGCGACCAGCAGGCGGAAGGCCGCGGCCGCGGGGCGGCGGACCGGGGTGACGACGGCCGTGGCGGGCACGGGGGAGGGCTTCAGCGCCGGCGGGGACGGTATCGCTGGGAGGTCCGGGATGTCCCGGGGTATCGGGGCGGTCATGCCCCCACGCTGGCAGAAACGGACATAGGGGGCGATGCGGGCGGGGCTGTGCGGGTTACCTCTCCCGGTCCTCGCGCCCTACCAAGGTCAGCAACGTGGCCTCCGGCGGGCAGGCGAACCGGACCGGTGTGTAGCGGTTCGTGCCGCAGCCCGCCGACACGTGGAGGTACGACGTCCGGCCCTCCGCCCTGTGCGTGGACAGGCCCTTCACCCGGTCCGTGTCCAGGTCGCAGTTGGTGACCAGGGCGCCGTAGAAGGGGATGCACAGCTGGCCGCCGTGGGTGTGGCCGGCCAGGATCAGGGGGTAGGCGTCGGCCGTGAAGGCGTCCAGGGTGCGCAGGTACGGGGCGTGCACGACGCCCATCGAGAAGTCCGCCGCCTCGGACGGACCGCCCGCCACCTGCGCGTAGCGGTCCCGCTTGATGTGCGGGTCGTCCAGGCCCGTGAGCTCCACCGAGCCGCCCTCGAGCTTGAGCTCGCCGCGCGAGTTGGTCAGATTGAGCCAGCCCGCCGCGTCGAAACCGTCCCGCAGGTCCTCCCACGGGTTGTGCACCACGCCCTCGGCCGGCGCGTTGCCGTTGAGCCCGTGGCGGCCCTGGGCCTTCTCGAGCAGGTAGCGGGCGGGATTGCGCAGCTTGGGGCCGTAGTAGTCGTTGGACCCGAAGACGTACGCGCCCGGGAACTCCATCAGGGGGCCGAGCGCGTCGAGGACCTCCGGGACGCCCTCCGGGTCGGAGAGGTTGTCGCCCGTGTTGATCACGAAGTCGGGGCGCAGGCCCGCCAGGGAACGCAGCCAGCGCTGCTTCTTGCGCTGGCCGCCGACCATGTGGATGTCGGAGACCTGGAGGACACGCAGGGGGCGCATTCCCAGGGGCAGGACCGGGACGGTGACCCGGCGGAGGCGGAAGGAGCGGGCCTCGAAGCCCGCCGCGTACAACAGACCGGCGGCACCGGCCGCCGTGATTCCCAGGGGGACTCCGTATCGCGCGCGCATACGGCCATCGTGTCAGACCCCGGCCGTTGCCCGTGTCCGGGCGGTGCCCGAAACCCCCTGACGGCACCGGTCCTTCGGCCATGGCCCCCTAAATCGAGGGCGCCCTTCCCGCCGCACCTGCGACAATCAACCCCATGACCACGCTCAAGTCGAAGCTGCAGGATGACCTCAACGTTGCGATCAAGGAGCGCGACGAGCTGCGCTCCTCGACGCTCCGGCTGACGCTCGCCGCGATCACCAAGGAGGAGGTCGCGGGCAAGGAGAAGCGCGAGCTCTCCGACGACGAGGTGCAGAAGGTGATCACCCGGGAGGCGAAGAAGCGCCGTGAGGCGGCCGACGCCTTCGCGCAGGGTGGTCGTCCCGAGCAGGCCGAGCGGGAGAAGGCGGAGGGCGAGGTCCTCGCCACGTACCTGCCGCAGCAGCTGTCGGACGAGCAGCTCCAGCAGATCGTCGCCCAGGCCGTCGAGGAGGCGAAGGCGGCCGGTGCCGAGGGGCCGCGGGCCATGGGTGCGGTCATGAAGATCGTGAACCCGAAGGTGGCCGGGCAGGCCGAGGGCGGCCGTGTCGCCGCCGCGGTGAAGAAGCTGCTGGCGGGCTGACCCCTTCGTCTCCGGCCGGCTGACCCCTTCGTCTGCCGGCGGGCAGACCGTCACACCTGCCGAAAACGGCGACGGCCCCCTCCTCCCGTAAGGGAAGAGGGGGCCGCCCCCGTCGGGTCACACCGTCTGCTCAGCCGGACCGGCCGCCGTTGCCGTTCCCGCCGTTGCCCTGGCCCCGGAAGAAGCCCTCCGGGATGGAGAAGGAAGGCGTCGGGAAGGGCTCGCCGCCGCCTCCGCCGTTGTTGCCGCCGACCAGGCCGCCGATGAAGCCGTCGTTGTCGCCGTTGCCTCCGTCGTCACGATCGCCGCCGTCCCCGTCCCCGTCCCCGTCCCCGCGGTCCCGGGGCTTGCTGTCGGGGATGTGGACGGTGTTGAAGTCCTCGACGGGCTTGCCCTCCAGCGCGCCGGACATCATGTCGCCCCAGATCGGCCCGGGGACCTCGCCGCCGAACACCTTGTCGTGCGGGACGCCGCCGATGGTGATGCCGACCATCTTCCGCTTGTGCGCGGGGTCGCCGACCCACACGGCACCGGCCAGGTTCGGGGTGTAGCCCACGAACCAGGCCGCGTAGCGCTCGTCCGTCGTACCGGTCTTACCGGCGCTGGGGCGGCTGCCGAGGCCGGCCTTCTTGCCCGTACCGTCCTCGACGACGCCCCGCAGCAGCGTGTTGATGGTGTCGGCGGTCTTCTCCGACATCGCGCGCGAGCACGTCGACTTCGGCACCTCGAGCGACGTGGTCTTGTCACCGACCCGCCGGCTGACCGACTCGATGGCGACCGGCGTGCAGTACATGCCGCGCGAGGCGAAGGTCGCGTACGCGTTCGCCATGGTCAGCGGGGACATCTCCTGGGTGCCGAGGGCGATGGAGGGCACCTGGGGCATCTTGTCGCCGTCGGCCCGCACGACGCCCATCTTCTTCGCCATCGTCGTCACCGGGCAGATGCCGATGTCGCTGATCATCTGCACGTAGTAGGTGTTGACCGACTTGGCGGTCGCCTCCCGCATGTCGTACGGGCCGACCTCGGAGGAGTTCTCGTTCTCCAGCTTGGCCGGGTTGGCGGGGTCGTTCACCCACCGCTTGCCGTCACAGGCCGAGACCGGGCTCGGGTACGCCATCCGGTACGGCGACGAGTACACCTTGTTCGCCGGCATGCCGTCCTCAAGGGCAGCGGCGGCCACGATCGGCTTGAACGTCGAACCGGGCTGGTAGCCGATGCCGCCGCCCATCGGCTGGTCGACGGACAGGTTGATCTGCGTCTCGTTCTTCTTGAAGCCGTACGGACGCGACTGGCCCATGGCGAGGACCTTGCCGGTGCCCGGCTGGACGAGGGAGACGGCCGTGGCCACGTCGTCGCTCTTGTAGACGTGCTCCTTGATGGACCGCTGCGCCGCCTTCTGCGCCTTCGGGTCCATGGTCGTGCGGACGGTGAGGCCGCCCTGGTTCCAGATCTTCGCGCGCTGCTCCCTGCTCTTGCCGAAGACGGGGTCGGTCAGGAAGACCTCGCGCACGTAGTCACAGAAGAAGCCCGCGCCCTTGACCGCCGTGATGCAGCCGTTCTTGGGTTTGCTGACCTTCAGGCCGAGCGGTGCCTTCATCGCGTCGGCGGCCTGCGCCCTGGAGATGTCGCCGACGGCCGCCATGCGCTGCAGCACGGTGTTGCGGCGCTTGGTGGCCTCCGTCTCGTCGTTGACCGGGTCGTACCGGCTGGGCGACTGGACGATGCCGGCGAGCAGGGCCGACTGCTCGAGGCTGAGGTCCTTGGCGGACCGGGAGAAGTAGCGCTGGGCCGCGGCCTCGACGCCGTAGGCCTGCTGGCCGAAGAACGTGATGTTCAGGTAGTTCTCGAGGATCTTCTTCTTGCCCAGCTCCTCCTCGACCTGGATCGCGTACTTGAGCTCGCGGATCTTGCGGCCGATGGTCTGCTGGGTGGCCTGCGCGACCTTCGTCGGGTCGTCGCCGGCCTCCTCGACGAAGACGTTCTTGACGTACTGCTGGGTCAGCGTGGAGGCGCCCTGGGCGACCTCACCGCTGCGCGCGTTCTTGTTGAGGGCGCGCAGGACGCCCTTCAGGTCGACCGCGCCGTGCTGGTAGAAGCGCGAGTCCTCGATCGCGACGATCGCCTTCTGCATGTAGGGCGAGACGTCCTTGAGGGGGACCACCGTGCGGTCGCGCGAGTAGGCCGTGGCGATCCGGCCGCCGTCGGCGTCGAGGATGGAGGTGCGCTGACTCAGCGGCGGGGTCTTCATGTTGGCCGGGAGATCGTCGAAGCTCTCGACCGATCCCTTGGCCGCCAGGCCCAGCGCCCCCACCGCTGGGAGCGCGATGCCGGCCAGCACGGCTCCCGCGAGGACACTGACACCGAGGAACTTGGCGGCCTGCTGCGTGGGAGACAGACCACCGCCCGAGCGCTTCTTTGGCATGAGGGCAGCCTACGTTCTCATTCTCCGGACAGGCGTATAGGCCTTGGCCTAAGCTGCTCTCAACTGTCACAGCAGCGAGGCCACGTATCAATACGTCCGGCGACCCCGAATCGTTCCGGGTGTTCCCCAACTTTTTTGGTGGGGACGTGTCCGAATCCGCCTTGTGTGTCATACGGCGTCCGTTGTGACGCAACTGAACTGTCCCGGTTTGACGGGAAAGTTACGTATGTCGCCAGGTCACTCCCCCGGGTGATCTGCCGCTTACCCATAGTCCGTTCGGGCCATTCAAGATTGGGCCCGAAGGGGGTGTTGCGCTGTGCCCACCTTCCGTAACGTCCTCAACTGGCGGCGGTGAATATGCCGCTGCCGCCGTGGGGGAGCCTCGATTCGGGAGAGGACGGCGCCGGTATGGGCTGGGTAACCGACTGGAGTGCGCAGGCGGCCTGCCGCACTACCGATCCGGATGAACTGTTCGTTCAAGGAGCAGCGCAGAACAGGGCCAAGGCGGTGTGCACCGGATGCCCGGTGCGCACGGAGTGCCTGGCCGACGCGCTCGACAACCGCGTCGAGTTCGGCGTGTGGGGAGGCATGACGGAGCGGGAGCGCCGCGCACTGCTGCGCAGGCGTCCCACTGTGACCTCCTGGCGCCGGCTGCTGGAGACGGCGCGCACGGAGTACGAGCGGGGGTGCGGTGTCCTGCCCCTCGACGACGACGAGATCTACGAGAACTACGCGGCGGTGAGCTGAGGAGCCCCTCGGGAGCTCCCCAGGTCCAGGTCTGAGGGCCCTTCCCGGGCCCTTCGCCATCGCCTGCGAGTCCTTCGCCTGCGAGTCCTTCGTCCTCGCTCATGAGCCCCGCGCCCTCGCCGGGTTGCCCTCAGGCAGTCGCCTCGGGCGGCTCCGGCTGGTCGGCGGGGTCGGGAAGCTCGCGCTCGCCGGCCGCGAGCCGTTCGCCGATGTCGCGCAGTCCCGCGAGGTCGTGCACGTCGCCGGGCAGCGCGGCCACTTCCGTCACGGCCACCTCGGGGTGGAGCGCGGTGAAGCGGTCACGCGTGTGCTGCTCGCGGGAGAGCAGCTGCATGCGATCGGCGTGCAGCCTCAGCAGGCTTGCGGTGAGCTGGTCGACGGACCGCTCGGTGTTCTCGATGTCCTCGGCGTCTTCGGCGTCCTTGGCGGGGGAGCCACCTTCGGGAGCCGATGCCGGAGCCTGAGCTGGTGTTCCGGACCTGGGAGAGTCTGAACTGTCCTGTGTGTCGGGGGAGTTACGAAGTACTGCTTTCCCGCCCTCCTGATCCACAATGCGGGGCTCTTCAAGATTTTCCGCGGCGGCGAGCGCCCGCTCGGCCGACAGCCGGTCGGCGCCGCTGCCGTGCACCCGGTTGAGCACCAGCCCGGCGAGCGGCATGTCCTCCGCGGCCAGCCGCTCCACGAAGTACGCGGCCTCGCGCAGCGCGTCCCGCTCCGGGGCCGCGACCACGAGGAACGCCGTGCCGGGCGCCTGGAGCAGCTTGTACGTCGCGTCCGCGCGGGTGCGGAAGCCGCCGAAGGTGGTGTCCATCGCGGACACGAACGTCTGGACGTCCTTGAGGAGCTGACCGCCGAGCAGCTTGCCGAGGGTGCCGGTCATCATCGACATCCCGACGTTCAGGAACTTCATCCCGGCGCGGCCGCCCAGCTTCGCCGGTGCCGTCAGCAGCCGGATCAGCCGGCCGTCCAGGAACGAGCCGAGCCGCTTGGGCGCGTCCAGGAAGTCCAGCGCCGAGCGGGACGGCGGGGTGTCGACGACGATCAGATCCCACTCGTCCCGGGCGCGCAGCTGCCCGAGCTTCTCCATCGCCATGTACTCCTGCGTGCCCGCGAAGCCCGCCGAGAGCGACTGGTAGAAGGGGTTGGCCAGGATGGCGGCCGCCCGCTCGGGGTCCGCGTGCACCTCGACGATCTCGTCGAAGGTGCGCTTCATGTCGAGCATCATCGCGTGCAGCTCGCCGCCCGCGGAGTCGTCGATGCCCTTCACCCGGCGCGGGGTGTTGTCCAGCGAGTCGATGCCCATCGACTGGGCCAGCCGGCGGGCCGGGTCGATGGTCAGGACGACCACCTTGCGGCCCCGCTCGGCCGCGCGCAGGCCCAGGGCCGCCGCGGTCGTGGTCTTGCCCACCCCGCCCGAGCCGCAGCAGACCACGATCCGGGTCTTCGGGTTCTCCAGCAGCGGATCGATGTCGAGCAGGCGCGCGGGGGTGAGATGAGGGCGGGCCGGGTCGTGGGTGTGGGCCGGGTCCGGACGACTCATGACATCCCCTGCTTCCGACTCATGACGGGCCTTGCCTGTCTGTCCTGGCTCATGACACGCCCTGCTCGCGCAGCTCGCGGGCCAGCTCGTACAGCCCCGCCAGGTCCATGCCCTCGGCGAACAGCGGCAGTTCGTGCAGCGGCAGGCCCAGCTCGGCCAGGACCGCTCGCTGCTCGTGCTCCAGCGTGTAGCGCTCGGCGTACTCCTCGGCCTGCGTGAGCAGCGGGTCCACCAGCCGCTCGGCGCGCCCGCCGCGCCGCGCCCCGCCGAGCCCCGCGGACGACAGGGACCGCGCGACAGTGGAACGCGGGACCGTCCGTACGAGTTCCAGGTCTGTCTCGTCCAACACCTCCGGCCGGACCATGTTCACGATGATCCGCCCCACCGGCAGCCGGGCCGAACGCAGCTCGGCGATGCCGTCCACGGTCTCCTGGACGGGCATCTCCTCCAGCAGCGTCACCAGGTGCACGGCCGTCTCCGGCGACTTCAGCACCCGCATCACGGCCTGTGCCTGATTGTGTATCGGGCCGATCTTGGCGAGGCCCGCCACCTCGTCGTTCACGTTCAGGAAGCGTGTGATCCGCCCGGTCGGCGGGGCGTCCATGACGACGTAGTCGTAGACGAACCGCCCGCTGCGCTCCTTGCGGCGCACCGCCTCGCACGCCTTGCCGGTCAGGAGGACGTCCCTGAGGCCGGGCGCGATGGTGGTGGCGAAGTCGATCGCGCCGAGCTTCTTCAGGGCCCGTCCGGCGCTGCCCAGCTTGTAGAACATCTGGAGGTAGTCCAGAAGGGCCAGTTCGGGGTCGATGGCGAGTGCGTACACCTCCCCGCCCCCGGGTGCTACCGCGATTTTCCGTTCCTCATAAGGCAGCGCCTCCGTTTCGAAGAGCTGCGCGATGCCCTGACGGCCCTCGACCTCGACGAGAAGCGTCCGCTTCCCCTCCGTGGCCAGGGCCAGCGCTAGGGCCGCGGCCACCGTGGTCTTGCCGGTACCGCCCTTGCCGCTGACGACCTGGAGCCTGCTCACGTATTCGAGCCTAACCAGTCCGCGCCCGGGCTACGCGGGAGGCTGTGGATAACCGGTGCCGCAGTGGGCCGCGTGGCCCCTGTCCGCCAGGGGTTAGAGTCGGCCGCATGACCAAGTGGGAATACTCAACCGTGCCGCTGCTCGTCCACGCCACGAAGCAGATTCTGGACACCTGGGGCGAGGACGGCTGGGAGCTCGTCCAGGTCGTGCCCGGGCCGAACAACCCCGAGCAGCTCGTCGCCTACCTGAAGCGGGAGAAGCAGTAGTGGGCGCCGTCGAGGCGAAGCTGGCCGAGCTCGGCCTGAGCCTGCCCGACGTGGTCCCGCCGCTCGCCGCGTACCAGCCGGCCGTGCAGTCCGGTCCGTACGTCTACACCGCCGGGCAGCTCCCGATGGTGGAGGGCAAGCTTCCGGTCACCGGCAAGGTCGGCGCGGAGGTCACCCCGGAGGAGGCCAGGGAGCTGGCACGCACGTGTGCGCTGAACGCCCTGGCCGCCGTCAAGTCCGTCGCCGGTGACCTGGACCGGATCGCGCGCGTGGTGAAGGTCGTCGGCTTCGTGGCCTCGGCCTCGGACTTCACGGGCCAGCCCGCGGTGCTGAACGGCGCGAGCGAGCTGCTCGGCGAGGTCCTCGGCGACAAGGGCGTGCACGCGCGCAGCGCGGTGGGCGTCGCGGTGCTGCCGCTGGACGCGCCGGTCGAGGTCGAGATCCAGGTGGAGCTCGCGTAGCACCCGCCGGCACCCTCTTCGGTGGCCCCAGCTGCGGAATCCGTCCCCGGGGCCACTCGAACATCCGCCCGTCACGGGATAGCCTCGCGCCCATGGCGAACGGTCAGTGGTACCCCCCGGAGTGGCCGGACCGCATCCGCGCACTCGCGGCTGGCTCCCTCACCCCGGTGACCCCCAAGCGCGCGGCCACCGTCATGCTCCTGAAGGACACCGGCAGCGGCCCCGCCGTCCACATGCTGCGCAGACGCGCCTCCATGGCCTTCGCCGGAGGCGCGTACGCGTATCCGGGCGGCGGTGTCGACCCGCGCGACGACGACCACCACGTCCGCTGGGCGGGTCCCACGCGCGCGTGGTGGGCGGACCGGCTCGGCGTCGACGAGACGGCGGCCCAGGCGATCGTTTGCGCGGCCGTACGCGAGACGTACGAGGAGGCGGGCGTGCTGCTCGCCGGGCCGGCCGCCGACACGGTCGTCGGCGACACCACGGGAGCCGACTGGGAGGCGGACCGGGCCGCCCTGGTCGCCCGGGACCTGTCCTTCGCGGAGTTCCTGGACCGCCGCGGCCTGGTCCTGCGCTCCGACCTGCTCGGGGCCTGGACCCGCTGGATCACCCCGGAGTTCGAGGCCCGCCGCTACGACACGTGGTTCTTCGTGGCCGCGCTTCCCGAGGGGCAGCGCACCCGGAACGCCTCCACGGAGGCCGACCGCACGGTGTGGATCGCCCCGCGCGAGGCGGCGGCCGGGTACGACGAGGGCGAGCTGCTGATGATGCCGCCGACGATCGCGACCCTGCGCCAGCTGACGGCGTACGGGACGGCCGCCCAGGCGCTCGATGCCGCCCCGGGGCGTGACCTCACGCCCGTCCTGGCCACCGCCCGCCTGGTGGACGGGGAGATCGTGCTCTCCTGGCCGGGCCACGACGAGTTCACCAAGCACATCGCGACCGGGGGAGCCACCGCATGACGGACGCAAGCGCCCTTCCCGGTCGGCCCCGCGGCGGGGTCCTCTCGGGGCCCGCCACCGCGCGGGCCGTCAACGTGCTGGCCCCCAACGCGTCGGCGATGACCCTGGACGGCACGAACACCTGGATCGTCTCCGAGCCCGATTCGGACCTGGCCGTGGTGGTCGACCCGGGGCCGCTGGACGACGGGCACCTGCGCCGGGTCGTCGCCACGGCCGAGCAGGCCGGCAAGCGCGTCGCCCTCACCCTGCTGACCCACGGCCACCCCGACCACGCCGAGGGCGCCGCCCGGTTCGCCGAACTGACCGGCACGCGCGTGCGTGCCCTCGACCCGGCTCTGCGGCTGGGCGAGGAGGGCCTGGCAGCCGGAGACGTCGTCACCACCGGCGGCCTGGAACTGCGCGTCGTACCGACGCCCGGCCACACCGCGGACTCCCTCTGTTTCCACCTCCCGGCCGACCGGGCCGTCCTCACCGGCGACACGATCCTGGGCCGCGGCACGACGGTCGTGGCCCACCCCGACGGCCGCCTCGGCGACTACCTGGACTCCCTGCGCCGCCTGCGCTCCCTCACGGTCGACGACGGCGTCCACACGGTCCTGCCGGGCCACGGCCCGGTCCTGGACGACGCCCAGGGCGCCGTCGAGTACTACCTCGCCCACCGCGCCACCCGCCTGGCTCAGGTCGAGACGGCCGTCGAGGACGGCTGCCGCACCCCCACGCAGGTCGTCACCCGTGTCTACGCCGACGTGGACCGCTCCCTGTGGCCGGCGGCGGAACTGTCGGTACGGGCCCAGCTCGACTATCTGGAGGAGCACGGGCTCATCTGACCGCGCCGGACACGCCGTCGGGCCCCGTCTCGTGAGGAGACGGGGCCCGATGACGTACGGCCGGGTGGGCGCGTCAGCGTGAGCGCTTGGCGAGGCGTTCCACGTCCAGGAGGATCACCGCGCGGGCCTCCAGGCGCAGCCAGCCGCGCTGGGCGAAGTCCGCGAGGGCCTTGTTGACCGTCTCGCGGGACGCGCCGACCAGTTGGGCCAGCTCCTCCTGCGTGAGGTCGTGCACGACGTGGATGCCCTCCTCGGACTGCACGCCGAACCGGCGCGACAGGTCGAGCAGGGCGCGGGCGACACGGCCCGGGACGTCCGAGAAGACGAGGTCGGACATCGCGTCGTTGGTCTTGCGCAGCCGGCGCGCGACGGCGCGCAGCAGCGCCGTGGCCACCTCCGGGCGGGCGTTCAGCCAGGGCTGGAGGTCGCCGTGGCCGAGGCCGAGCAGCTTGACCTCGGTCAGTGCCGTGGCGGTCGCGGTGCGCGGGCCCGGGTCGAACAGCGACAGCTCACCGATGAGCTCGCCGGGGCCGACCACGGCCAGCATGTTCTCGCGGCCGTCGGGGGACGTGCGGTGGAGCTTCACCTTGCCCTCCGTGACCACGTACAGGCGGTCACCTGGGTCGCCCTCATGGAACAGCGAGTCACCGCGGGCGAGGGTCACCTCACTCATGGAGGCGCGGAGCTCCGCGGCCTGCTCGTCATCGAGCGCCGCGAAGAGCGGATTGCGCCGCAGAACGTCGTCCACGAGTTCTCTCCTTGTCGACCTGCTCAGGGGACCTTGATCCCCCTTGTATCAAGGCACTGTGGTGCCCATATTGCCGGACGGACCAAACAGTGTGATCTGTCACAAGGATGCCGCACACGTGTCCCGGGGTAAGCGGCAGGGGTCCAATTGGGCGCCGATCTTCAGGGGCCGGGGCGGATGTCGGTGCCGGGCCTTAGGCTGGCCGGGTGTCCAAATCGCCGGTGAGAGCACAGGCCGAGGGGGCTGCGCGGGTGGTTGTACGTCGCGATTCCGCTGTGGGCGAACAGAGCCCCGATGGCGGTAGGAAAACGGCGAAAGAGAACAAGACGGAACCGGTGAAGAAGGCCGCGTCCGCGAAGAAGACGGCTTCCGCGAAGAAGGCGGCGTCGGCGAAGAAGGTCGCGTCTGTGAAGAAGGCGGCCTCCAAGACGTCCCCGGCGTCCGCTGCCAAGAAGGCCTCGAAGGCCGCCGCCGTGAAGAAGGCCCCGGCCGCCAAGAAGGTCGTGGTCGCACCCAAGAAGGCCACCGCCCGGCTCAAGGGCACCGCCCCCGCGAAGACGGTCGTCCACCCGCCGAGCGACGAGTCGCGTACCGCCCTGGTCCGCCGGGCCCGCCGTATCAACCGCGAGCTCGCCGAGGTCTTTCCGTACGCGCACCCCGAGCTGGACTTCGACAACCCCTTCCAACTGGTCGTCGCCACGGTCCTGTCGGCCCAGACGACCGACCTGCGCGTCAACCAGACGACGCCCTCCCTCTTCGCCACGTACCCGACCCCGGAGGACCTGGCCGCCGCCAACCCCGAGGAGGTGGAGGAGATCCTCCGCCCGTGCGGCTTCTTCCGGGCCAAGACGAAGTCGGTCATAGGGCTGTCGAGGGCCCTCGTGGAGGACTTCGGCGGTGAGGTGCCCGGCCGGCTGGAGGACCTGGTCAAGCTGCCCGGCGTCGGCCGCAAGACCGCGTTCGTCGTGCTCGGCAACGCCTTCGGACGCCCCGGCATCACCGTGGACACGCACTTCCAGCGCCTGGTGCGCCGCTGGCAGTGGACCGGCGAGACCGACCCGGACAAGATCGAGGCCGCCATCGGTGCGCTCTTCCCGAAGAGCGACTGGACGGATCTCTCGCACCACGTGATCTGGCACGGCCGCCGCATCTGCCACGCCCGCAAGCCCGCGTGCGGCGCCTGCCCGATCGCCCCGCTCTGCCCGGCCTACGGCGAGGGCGAGACCGACCCGGAGAAGGCGAAGAAGCTCCTCAAGTACGAGAAGGGCGGCTTCCCCGGCCAGCGTCTGAAGCCCCCACAGGCCTACCTGGACGCGGGCGGCAAACCGGCGCCGCCGCTGGGGGCCGGATGAGCTGCCCGAGCCGCGCGAAGGGCTCGACGCGCTGCCCGTTCGGGGGATCCCGGGCGTTCGCGGAACGATCTCAGGGCCGCCGTGCGTTGGATGCGGCAGGACGACGGGGGTGGCGATGACGCGTGCGAGCGACACACAGGGTGGCCCGGTGGCGCTGAGCAAGGACGGGCTGCCCGGCTGGCTGGACCCGGTGGTGCGCGCCGTGGAGACGGTCCGGCCGAGGCAGCTGAGCCGCTTCCTGCCGCCGGAGGACGGGGCGGGGCGGCAGTCCGCCGTGCTGATCCTGTTCGGCGAGGGCGTGCACGGCCCGGAGCTGCTGCTCATGGAGCGTGCGAGTTCCCTGCGCTCGCACGCCGGCCAGCCCTCCTTCCCGGGCGGGGCCCTCGACCCGGAGGACGGCGACCCGGGCGGTGACGGCCCGTTGCGGGCCGCCCTGCGCGAGGCGGAGGAGGAGACCGGCCTCAACCCCTCCGGCGTCCAGCTCTTCGGCGTCCTGCCCCGGCTCTACATCCCGGTCAGCAGCTTCGTCGTCACACCCGTGCTGGGCTGGTGGCGCGAACCGACTCCGGTCGGAGTCGTCGACCCGAACGAAACCGCCAGGGTCTTCACCGTCCCCGTGGTGGATCTCACGGATCCGGCCAACCGAGCGACCACCGTCCACCCCAGTGGCCACCGAGGTCCGGCATTTCTGGTCGAATCAGCCCTTGTCTGGGGTTTCACGGCCGGAATCATCGACCGGCTGCTGCACTTCGCAGGCTGGGAGCGGCCCTGGGACCGGGAGAAGCAGGTCCCGCTCGACTGGCGCGCATGACAGGGTGGCCTCCGTGAACGTGCTGGACATCTTGTTGCTGGTCGCTGCCGTGTGGTTCGCGGTCGTGGGGTACCGCCAGGGGTTCGTCGTCGGCATCCTGTCGGTGATCGGCTTCCTGGGCGGCGGCCTCGTCGCCGTCTACGTGCTGCCCGTCATCTGGGACACGCTGACGGACAACGCGGAGGTGAACACGACCGCCGCGGTCGTCGCGGTCGTCGTCGTCATCGTCTGCGCGTCCGTCGGCCAGGCCCTCACCACCCACCTCGGCAACAAGCTGCGCCGGCACATCACCTGGTCCCCGGCCCGGGCCCTCGACGCCACCGGCGGCGCCCTGGTCAACGTCGTGGCGATGCTCCTGGTCGCCTGGCTGATCGGCTCCGCCCTCGCGGGCACGACGCTGCCGACGCTCGGCAAGGAGGTCCGCAGCTCCAAGGTGCTGCTGGGCGTCTCGCAGGCCCTGCCGGACCAGGCGGCCACCTGGTTCGCGGACTTCTCCTCCGTCCTCGCGCAGAACGGCTTCCCGCAGGTCTTCAGCCCGTTCTCGAACGAGCCGATCACCGACGTCCGGCCCCCGGACCCGGCGCTGGCCGACAGCCCGGTGGCCGCCCGCGCCCAGCGCTCCATCGTCAAGGTCATGGGCACCGCCCCGAGCTGCGGCAAGGTCCTGGAGGGCACCGGCTTCGTCTTCGCCGACCGCCGCGTGATGACCAACGCGCACGTGGTGGGCGGAGTCGACGAGCCGACCGTGCAGATAGGCGGCGAGGGCAAGAAGTACGACGCCAAGGTCGTGCTCTACGACTGGCGGCGCGACATCGCCGTCCTCGACGTGCCCGATCTCGGGGCGCCCGTGCTGCGGTTCACGTCGAAGGACGCGAGCAGCGGCGCCGACGCGATCGTCGCGGGCTTCCCGGAGAACGGCGCGTACGACGTGCGGGCCGCACGCGTGCGTGGCCGCATCACGGCCAACGGCCCGGACATCTACCACCGCGGCACCGTTCGCCGCGACGTCTACTCCCTCTACGCGACCGTCCGTCAGGGCAACTCCGGCGGCCCGCTGCTCACACCCGACGGCAAGGTCTACGGCGTCGTCTTCGCCAAGTCGCTCGACGACGCCGAGACGGGATACGCGCTGACCGCGGACGAGATCCAGGACGACATCACCAAGGGACGCACCGCCAACCAGCAGGTGGGCAGCGACAGCTGCGCCCTCTAGGCGCGGCCCTGGTACGGCAGGTGTCGGGGTGTCACTCGCGCGGGTGACGCCTCAGTCGCGTGTGTGGCGCAGACGTACGGAGACCCAGCGGGCACGGCGGCGGAGGATACGCGGAATCCCGACCCTGGGGTCCGCGGTCGCCATCTGCGGTGCGCCGCTTCGCCGGTGGGGGTTCGCACCGCCCGCCGAGCGGCGATTGCGGGTTGCGTCACTGTAGTCGTGCGTCCAGCCCATACCCCGACGTCTGCCCCCGCCCCATGGTCGATAACCGCGCTCGGGGCGTCCAATTGGCCTATGCGCCAGGCAATTGGCCGTTCGTAGGACAAGCGTTCACGTGCCGGTACCGGGCGGGGTTGATCGGTCACCGATCGGGTTCGGGATCCCGTAGCCAGTTGATGAGTTCCGAGGAGAACGCGACCGGGTCCTCCTCGTGCGGGAAGTGGCCGAGGCCGTCGAACAGGCGCCAGCGGTAGGGGGCTTCGACGTACTCGCCGGACCCGGCCGCGCTGCGCGTGCGCATCACGGGGTCGAGCGAGCCGTGCAGATGGAGGGTCGGCACACGCACCGGCCGCTTCATCCGCCGGTTGAACTGGATGCCGTCCGGGCGGGCCAGGGAGCGCACCATCCAGCGGTACGGCTCGACCGCGCAGTGCGCCGCGGAGGGGATGCACATGGCGCGGCGGTACGTCTCCAGCGCCTCGTCCTCGGGCGGGCGCGGCCCGGACCACTCCTGGATCAGCTCTGCCACGAGCGCCCCGTCGTCGGCGGTGAGCTGCCGCTCCGGGATCCAGGGCCGCTGGAACCCCCAGATGTGTGAACCGGCGCGGGTCTGCTTGACGTCTCGCAGCATGGCCGAGCGCCAGCGCCGCGGGTGCGGCATGGACGCGACCGCCAGCCGCCGCACCAGCTTGGGGCGCATCGCGGCCGCCGTCCACGCCAGGTATCCGCCCAGGTCGTGGCCGACCAGCGCGGCGTCCGGCTCGCCGAGGGAGCGGATGACGCCGGTGACGTCGAGCGCGAGGTTGGCGGGGTCGTAGCCGCGCGGCGTGCGGTCGCTGCCGCCGACGCCCCGCAGGTCCATGGCGACGGCCCGGAATCCCGCGTCGGCGAGTGCCACCAACTGGTGCCGCCAGGTCCACCAGAACTGCGGGAAGCCGTGCAGCAGCAGCACCAGCGGCCCGTCGCCCAGCTCGGCGATGTGGAAGCGGGCGCCGTTGGCGGCGACGTCGCGATGGCTCCAGGGGCCGTCGAGCAGGACGGCCGGAGCCGGTGGTGCCGGGGGTGTGTCGGGGTCCGTCATGATGACGAGCGTGCCACAGCCTCGATGGCCTCGGGGACCCGGTCCTGCGGGAGTTCCGGTCGCGGGTGCGGCTTGGCCTTCTGCAGCACGACCGCGCTCTCCTTCATCGAGGCGGCGACCTTCTGCGGGCCCTTGCTCTTCTTGGCCTTCTTCGCGAAGACCGTGCCGACCAGCGCGAGCACGCCCGCGACCAGCACGTTCGCCGCGAACGACAGCAGGAAGCAGACCGCGAGGTTCCAGTCGCTCCAGGTGCGGATGCCGTACGCCAGCGCGAAGTTCAGCATCGGCAGGGAGAAGATCAGCACCGCGCCGGCCGCCGAGAAGGCGCCGCCGCTGGTCGCGCCGCGCTTCACGTCCTGCTTGAGCTGCGCCTTCGCCAGCGCGATCTCGTCGTGCACCAGCGCCGACATTTCCGTCGTCGCCGAGGCGAACAGCTGGCCGATGCTGCGTTCGGCGCCGACCGGGCTGCCGTCGGGTGCGCTCATCGCGGTCTCCCTCTTCTGCGTACGGTCCGATAACCGCTTCTTCTGCCTGACTCGCCACAGTCGTCCGACTGCGTACGGCCTGACTGCGTACGGTCCCGTCTTTTGTACCGTCTCGTCAGATCATGCCGGACGGTGGTGGTCATCGCCTGCCCCGCCCGGTACTTCGGCAAGCCCGTGGCGCGCGGCTGCCTTCTCCTGGGCGATCCGGCGGTGTTCGACGGCCTTGCGCTCGTAGAGCGCGGCGAGCCGCAGGTGGTACGCCGGGTCGTCCTCCTCGTAGACGTCCGGGATGCCGTCGGCGTCCTCGTCGCGCTCCTCCTCCTCCCACAGACGGCGGTACTTGGCGTTCCGGATCTTCAGCAGGACGGTCGCGAGTGTCGCGGCGATGAGCGAGCCCAGCAGGACGGCGGCTTTGACCTCGTCCGTCATCGTCTGGTCGCCTTCGAAGGCGAGTTCACCGATGAGCAGAGACACGGTGAAGCCGATGCCCGCGAGGGCTGCCACCGCGAACACGTCCGCCCAGGCGAGGTTGTCGCTGAGCGACGCCCGGGTGAAGCGGGCCGTCAGCCAGGTCCCGCCGAAGATGCCGACCGCCTTGCCGACGACGAGCCCGAGGACGACACCGAGGGCCTCCGGCTTGGTGAACACGTCGGCGACCGCCCCGCCGGAGATGGCGACACCGGCGCTGAACAGCGCGAACAGCGGCACGGCGAGTCCCGCCGACAGGGGCCGTACGAGGTGCTCGATGTGCTCGCCGGGGGAGTGGTCCTCGCCCTCGTGGCGGTGGCAGCGCAGCATCAGGCCCATGGCGACACCGGCGATGGTGGCGTGGACGCCGCTGTTGTACATCAGGGCCCAGACGACGAGCGCGAGCGGCACGTACACGTACCAGCCGCGTACGCCCTTGCGCAGCAGCAGCCAGAAGAGCACCAGCCCGGCGACGGCGCCGCCCAGCGCGGCGAAGTTCATGTCGGCCGTGAAGAAGACGGCGATGATCAGGATCGCGAAGAGGTCGTCGACGACGGCGAGCGTGAGCAGGAACGCCCGCAGCGCGCTCGGCAGGGAGGTGCCGATGACGGCGAGCACGGCGAGCGCGAAGGCGATGTCGGTGGCGGTGGGTACGGCCCAGCCGGCGAGTGAGCCGCCGCCGGTGACGCTGGTGAGGACGTAGACGAGCGCCGGTACGGCCATGCCGCACAGCGCGGCGACGACCGGGAGCGCGGCGGCCTTCGGGTCGCGCAGGTCGCCCGCGACGAGTTCCCGTTTGAGCTCGATCCCGGCGACGAAGAAGAACACAGCCAGCAGTCCGTCGGCGGCCCAGTGCGCGATGGACAGGTCGAGGCCGAGGGCGGCGGGGCCCAGATGGAAATGGGAGACGCTCTCGTAGCTGTCCTGCAGCGCGGGGATGTTCGCCCAGAGCAGCGCGGTGACCGCGGCGACGAGCAGCAGCACACCGCCGACGGTCTCCATGCGCAGTGCGTCGGCCACATAGGTCCGCTCGGGCAGCGACAGCCGGTCGAGGACTTTGCGGGTGGTGGTGGAGCGGGGCTCGGTCACGGGGGAAGACCTCCGGTCGGTGGGCAGGACGAAACGCATGCCGACCAGACTTCCCGGCGCACCATGGATCACTTGTGTTGCTTAGTTTAGGTAAGCGTACGGCTGTGCGCATCCGCCGCCGCAGCAGCACCCTGACGGAGGGCACCCGATCATGCGGGTGCCCTCCGTCAGCTTCGCCATGCCGGTGCCGCGATCAGTCCTCGCTGGGTGCGGCGGGCAGCTTCGCCTGGATGAGGTCCATCACCGTGGAGTCGGTCAGCGTGGTGACGTCACCCAGCTGACGGTTCTCGGCGATGTCCCGCAGCAGACGGCGCATGATCTTGCCGGAGCGGGTCTTGGGCAGCTCGGCCACCGGCAGGATCCGCTTGGGCTTGGCGATCGGGCCGAGGGTGTTGCCGACGTGGGTACGCAGCTCGGCGACCAGCTCCTCGGTCTCCGAGGCCGTACCGCGCAGGATGACGAACGCGACGATCGCCTGCCCGGTCGTCTCGTCGGCCGCGCCGACCACGGCCGCCTCGGCGACCGAGGGGTGGGAGACGAGCGCGGACTCCACCTCGGTGGTGGAGATGTTGTGCCCGGAGACGAGCATGACGTCGTCGACCCGGCCCAGCAGCCAGATGTCGCCGTCGTCGTCCTTCTTGGCGCCGTCACCGGCGAAGTACTTGCCCTCGAAGCGCGACCAGTAGGTGTCGATGAAGCGCTGGTCGTCGCCCCAGATGGTGCGCAGCATCGACGGCCACGGCTCGGTCAGGACCAGGTAGCCGCCCCCGCCGTTCGGCACCTCGGCCGCCTCGTCGTCGACGACCGTCGCGGAGATGCCCGGCAGCGGCGTCTGCGCCGAGCCGGGCTTCGTCGCGGTCACGCCCGGCAGCGGGGTGATCATCATCGAGCCGGTCTCGGTCTGCCACCAGGTGTCGACGACCGGGGTGCGGTCACCGCCGATGTTCTTGCGGTACCAGATCCACGCCTCGGGGTTGATCGGCTCGCCCACCGAGCCCAGCACACGCAGGCTGGACAGGTCGAACTTGGCGGGGATGTCGTCGCCCCACTTCATGAACGTACGGATCGCGGTCGGCGCGGTGTAGAGGATCGTCACGCCGTACTTCTGCACGATCTCCCAGAAGCGGCCCTGGTGCGGGGTGTCGGGCGTGCCCTCGTACATGACCTGCGTCGCGCCGTTCGCCAGCGGGCCGTAGACGATGTACGAGTGGCCGGTGACCCAGCCGACGTCGGCGGTGCACCAGTAGACGTCGGTCTCCGGCTTGAGGTCGAAAACGGCGTGGTGGGTGTAGGCGGTCTGTGTGAGGTAGCCGCCGGAGGTGTGCAGGATGCCCTTCGGCTTACCCGTGGTGCCCGAGGTGTAGAGGATGAACAGCGGGTGCTCGGCGTTGAACGCCTGCGGGGTGTGCTCCGCGCTCTGACGACCCACCAGGTCGTGCCACCACACGTCGCGGCCCTCGGTGAAGGCGACCTCCTGGCCCGTGCGGCGCACGACCAGGACGTGCTCGACGATGCCCGCCTTCTCGACGGCCTCGTCCACGGCCGGCTTGAGCGCGGACGGCTTGCCGCGCCGGTAGCCGCCGTCGGAGGTGATGATCACGCGCGCGTCGGCGTCCTGGATGCGGGTGGCGAGCGCGTCCGAGGAGAAGCCGCCGAAGACGACCGAGTGGGCGGCGCCGATCCGGGCGCAGGCCAGCATCGCGATCGCCGTCTCGGGGATCATCGGCATGTAGACGGCGACCCGGTCGCCGGCCCGGACTCCCAGCTCCAGCAGGGCGTTGGCGGCCTTGGAGACCTCGTCCTTGAGCTCGGCGTAGGTGATTGCGCGGCTGTCGCCGGGCTCGCCCTCGAAGTGGATGGCGACCCGGTCGCCGTGCCCGGCCTCCACATGCCGGTCGACGCAGTTGTAGGCGACGTTGAGCTCGCCGTCCTTGAACCACTTGGCGAACGGCGGGTTCGACCAGTCGAGGGTCTCGGTGGGCTCCTTGGCCCAGGTCAGCCGACGGGCCTGCTCGGCCCAGAAGCCGAGCCTGTCAGCCTTGGCCTGTTCATACGCCTCCGCGGTGACGTTGGCGTTCGCGGCCAGGTCGGCGGGGGGTGCGAACCTGCGCTCTTCCTTCAGCAGGTTGGCCAGGCTCTCGTTGCTCACGGCATCTGCCTTTCCCAGGGTGTCCGTTGTGTCCCAGGCCACAGCTCATCAGACCCGGGGGTGCGATGACAAGGGCCGACCGCCGATTGGTTTAGACCTGTCGTGCGGTGCTGTCGGGGACCGGGGTCATCCGTACCCACGGACGCCGACCAGGGAAAGTTCAGTCCGTCTGCTGCCCTTCACTCGCATCGCTGCGGAGCCGAGGCGGAAGCGCGGCGGCGTTCAGGAGGGCGGAGCGGCCGGGCGGAGCGGCCGGGCCGGGACGGCGGACGGTCGGCAGCCGTCCGGGGAGCGGTCCGGTCCGGCGGGCCACAGGGTGTGCCCCGGGTTCGATCGGGGGCGGGCCACAGGGTTGTGCCCCCGAGGTCGATCGGGGGCACACCCTCATCCGGTGCCGGGCGGCACGCACCCTGCCCCGGTGCCAGGCTCACGCCGTCAGGTCCGACTCCCGTACGCGGTCGAAGACGCCGCCGGTGTCCGTCTCGGTGAGCAGGTACGCCTCGGCCTCGCCCACGTGGAAGTACATCCCGTGCAGCTCCAGGGCGCCCTTCTCGAGGGCCCGGGCCACCGAGTCGTGGGCGCGCAGGTGCTCCAGCTGCTGGACGACGTTCGTCAAGCAGAGCTGCTCGACCGCGTCCTCGGGGGAGCGCCCGGCCAGCGTGCCCCAGCCCAGCCTGTCCTCGGCCATGCGCTCCAGGCTCGGCAGCCCGTGCCGCAGCCACCGCTTGAGCGGGGTCCGGGCGCCGCCGGGCTCGGCGTTGAGCAGCGCCTGCATGGCGCCGCAACCCGAGTGCCCGCACACCGTGATGGACCGCACCTGGAGCACGTCCACCGCGTACTCGATCGCGGCCGAAACCGAGTCGTCGCCGCGCTCCTCGCCCGGGCGCGGCACGAGGTTGCCCACGTTGCGCACGACGAACAGGTCGCCCGGACCACTGGAGGTGATCATCGATGTGACCAGTCGGGAGTCGGCGCAGGTCAGGAAGAGCTGCGAGGGCCGCTGCCCCTCACGCGCCAGCCGGGCCAGCTCGCTGCGCACCAGGGGCGCGGTGTTGCGCTGGAACGCGCTGATACCACGCGCCAGTTCGTGCCCGCTGGCTCCGCCGGGCCCCGTCGGGTCCGGCTCGGAGCGGTCCGTCCCGTCCGGGTTCTTGCCGGAGGGGGATGCGGACGGGGGGCGGTCGCACTGGTGGTTGAGCCAGGGTGTCCAGGGCCGGCAGCGGCAGCTGGTGAAGGTCTGCGGCTCGGAGATGCGGGTGCCGGAATGGCGGCCGGTGATCTCCACGGTGCCCCCCTGCGCGGTGTGCGTCTTCTGCCAGTCCTGCAACGTCTCGAACGCCGCATGGTCCATGAACGAGCCGTCCAGCTCGACGACGGCGTCGGCACCGTGGGGCACGCGATGCAGGACCCGGCTCAGCCGGGGTACCGCGAGGAAGGTCAACTGTCCTCTGACGTGTACGTGATGGACTCCTTCCCTCTCTTCGTGGGTGATGCGGGTGCGGGTGAGGCGGTGCAGGGCGACGCCGACGGCCATGGCGATGCCGAGCGCCACGCCCTCCAGGACGCCGAGGGAGACCACGCCGAGGGTGGTGACGGCGTAGACCCAGACTTCCCGGTGGCGGGTCACCGTGCGGATGTGGTTCAGGGACACCATCTGGATGCCGACGGCCATCACCAGGGCGGCGAGCGAGGCGAGCGGGATCAGCTCCAGGGCCGGGACCATCAGCAGCGCGGCGATCACTACGAGAACGCCGTGCAGCATCGTGGAGTTCCGGCTGACCGCTCCCGCGTGCACATTCGCCGAACTCCGCACGGCCACACCGGCGATGGGCAGTCCGCCGAGCGAGCCGGAGACGATGTTGGCGGCGCCCTGCCCGAGCAGTTCGCGGTCGAGGCGGGAACGCCCGACACGGGCGGACAGGCCCGGCCGGCCGGCCACCAGCTTGTCCACGGCGACCGCGCCGAGCAGCGACTGCACGCTGCACACCAGGGTGGTGGTGAGCACGGCGGCGACCAGACCGAGCACGGGGCCCTCGGGCAGTCCGGCCAGGGCGTGGTTGCTCCAGGACGGCAGGTCGACCTTGGGCAGGCGGAGCCCGGCGAGGGTGGCGGCTGCGGTCGCCCCGGCGACGGCGACGAGCGCGGCCGGGACCTTGCGCAGCACGCGTCCGGCCCGGCCGGGCAGTCTCGGCCAGAGCAGCAGCAGCGCCAGGGTCAGCACACTCACCGACACGGCCGCGGGGTGCATCTGCGCCAACTGGGCGGGCAGCGCACGGAGGTTGTCGGGGACGGAACTCTGCGGGGTGCCGCCGAGCACGATGTGCAGCTGGGCGACGGCGATGGTGACGCCGATCCCGGCGAGCATGCCGTGCACGATGGCGGGGCTGACGGCGAGGGCGCCACGGGCCACGCGCAGGCAGCCCAGGCCGAGTTGGGCGAGGCCGGCGAGTACGGTGATGGCGCAGGTCGTCCGCCAGCCGTAGCGCTGGATGAGGTCGGCGGTGACGACGGTGAGTCCGGCGGCCGGTCCGCTCACCTGGAGCGGGGAGCCGCCGAGCCGCCCGGCGACCAGTCCGCCCACGGCGGCGGCGACGAGGCCGGCCTGGAGGGGGGCGCCGGTGGCGAGGGCGATACCCAGGGACAGGGGCAGGGCGATCAGGAAGACCGCGATCGAGGCCGACACATCGGCACCCGCGATCCGGAATCGGCGGGGCCCGGTCGGCGGCGGACTGTGGGGCGGATGGGTGCGTTCGGTTCGGTTCGGGTCGGCGGCGCGTGTGGGGACGCAGGCTGACATGGCTTCCCGTCTCCTCCGGGGCTGCGCGGTCGCGTAACTGAGGGTCCCGCTCGGGGCGGGGTCGGTCGCGGCGGTCACGGCGTGAATCGGCGGGATGAATCAACGCTCGGTAAACGGATCGTAATGCAGAGTAAAGGGCGAGCATAGACTTTACGGGCAAATGGGTGAATAGATCACTTAGAAGAGTGAAGTGGCTATTTGATCGGCTTGTCGTACTAATTCCTTCTCGGTCTCGTGCGAATTTGGCGGCGCTGTCCGCACCCGAGAGAAGGAAGAAGGTGGGCGGAACATGGCCGCCACCCACAGGATCGCCGCGGGTTCCGTGATCGCCGCGGTCTGCGCCGCATCGCTCGCCGGTTGCGCGACCGGCACCCCCGGGCAGGAGAACGCCCGACCGAAGAAGGCGACGCCGGCCCAGGCGCCGAAGAGCGCGGTCCGGCTGATCGGAGACGGCTCCACCGCCTACACCGGAGCCCAGCCGCACCTGCCCAGACCGGAACGCCTGCGGCCCGGCCAGAAGCCCCCGCAGTTCGTCGTCTTCTCCTGGGACGGTGCGGGCGAGGACAGCCAGAAGCTGTTCTCCCACTTCCGCAAGGTCGCCAGGGAGAACAACGCGACCATGACGTACTTCCTGAGCGGCGTGTACATGCTGCCGGACGACGAGCGCGACCAGTACCGGCCGCCGCAGCACTCCCCGGGCCGTTCCGACATCGGCTTCAACGACCGCCGCGGCATCGCCGCCACCGCGAAACAGCTGCGTCTGGCGTGGCTGGAGGGCAACGAGATCGGCACCCATTTCAACGGCCACTTCTGCGGCAGCGGCGGCGGCGTCGGCGAGTGGTCGGTCGAGGACTGGAAGGACGAGATCTCCCAGGCCAAGCAGTTCGTGAAGACCTGGAAGACCAACACCGGCCTGAAGGGCGCGCCCCCGCTGCCCTTCGACTACGACAAGGAGCTCATCGGCGCCCGCACGCCCTGCCTGGAGGGTCAGCGCAACTTCATGACGGCGGCCCGCGATCTGGGCTTCCGCTATGACACCAGCGGCGTCAACGACCAGGTCTGGCCGAAGCAGAAGCAGGGCCTGTGGGACGTGTCCATGCAGCTCGTGCCGTTCCCCGGCCACTCCTTCGAGCAGCTCACCATGGACTACAACTTCATGGTCAACCAGTCGGGCACCACCACCCAGGGCAACCCCGCCAAGTTCGACTTCTGGGGCGACCAGATGCGCGACGGCCTGCTCAAGGGCTTCTCACGGGCCTACAACGGCAACCGCGCGCCCCTGATCATCGGCAACCACTTCGAGTCCTGGAACGGCGGCACCTATATGCGGGCCATCGAGGAGGTCATCGAGACGGTGTGCACCAAGGAGGAGGTGCGCTGCGTCTCGTTCCGGCAGCTCGTGGACTGGCTGGACGCCCAGGACCCGAAGACGCTGGAGAAGCTGCGCACCCTGCAGGTCGGACAGGCGCCCAAGGAGGGCTGGGCGTCCTTCCTGTCGGACCGGCCCGCCCCGGCGCCCAAGGGCGTGCCCGGGGCTCCGGCGGCCAGGAGGTAGCCCTCCGGGCGGACATCGCCCGGCGCACGCGCGCGTGAAGAAGGCCACTCCGCCGTGGGGCGGGGCCCCGGGGTGCGTAGGGTCGTACTCATGAGTACAGCAGGCGCGACCGCCGATCCCCTCGCGGCCCTGGGGGCGCTGCCCGGAGTGGCCGATTCCGTGGAGTCCGTACGCAAGGCCGTGGACCGGGTCTACGGGCACCGGGTCATGCGGCGGCGCAGCAACGCGATCACCTCGGAGGCCGCTCTGCGCGGAGCCCGCGGCTCGGCCGCACTGTCCGGAGCTGACTGGGCCCTGGAGGAGGTGCGCCGGCGTACGGACTTCAGCGGTGACGACGAGGCCCGCACCGTGGGTGCCGCCCTACGGCTCACCGCGGAGGCGGGCCAGCTGCTGTCGATCTGGCGGCAGTCGCCCCTGCGGGTGCTGGCCCGGCTGCACCTGGTGGCGGCCGCGGACAAGGCCGACCAGGTGGGGCGGCCCCGTAAGGAGGGCGAGCCGGTCGACGAGCCGCTCGTCGGACTGCCGCTGCCGAGCGCCACCGAGACGCACGGCAGGCTGGACGGACTGGCCGGACTGATCATCGCGGGCGGCTCCGCACCGGCGCTGGTGACGGCCGCCGTCGTGCACGGCGAACTGCTCGCCCTGCGCCCCTTCACGTCCCACAACGGCCTGGTCGCCCGCACGGCCGAGCGCATCGTCCTGGTCGGCAGCGGCCTGGACCCGAAGTCGGTCTGCGCGGCCGAGGTCGGCCATGCCGAGCTGGGACGCGACGCGTACCTGGAAGCCCTCGACGGGTACGTCTCCGGTACCCCGGAGGGCGTCGCCGCCTGGATCGCCCACTGCGGCAGGGCGGTCGAACTGGGGGCCCGCGAGTCGATGGCGGTGTGCGAGGCGCTGCAGCGCGGAGCGGCGTGACATCGACCGGCCGGAAAAATGATGCGGCGGTACGAGTTCTCGTACCGCCGCTGGCATGAGCATCGGGTTACCAAGCGTCCTCGATATATGCCCATCAGGTCGGGAGCTTTGCCCGTCACCTGGTGCGGCTGGCCCGTATTCGACGGGTCGACGTCGCGTGGGTGCCCGGTGTTCATGCTCGGTCCGTGGGGCCAAATGCGTAAAAAAGGTGATCCTCTCGGATGTCCTTGGTCTCGCGGGCCGTTGAGTCCTTTGTACTCCTGCCCCGGAGCAAGCGGAAGCCCAGACTGCACTTCTTTACTTTCGGGTTCACACAGTGCTTGGCGTCGCCGCAGGTCAAGCGACCGTCGCCCGGCGCCTGTTCGCGTACCAGACGAGTCCCGCGGTGGCCGCAGCGGCGCCTATCGCGGCGACCGCGACGAGCGCCGGACGCGGTGGTACGGAGAACGCGGGAAGGCGCTGCTTGAGCCGGACCGGGCGGTGGAAGTCCAGGATCGGCCAGCCGCGCGCGAGGGCCTCGCGGCGCAGCGCCCTGTCCGGATTCACGGCATGCGGATGGCCCACGGACTCCAGCATCGGCACATCGGTCGCCGAGTCGCTGTAGGCGTAGCAGCGGCTGAGGTCGTACCCCTCGGACTCGGCCAGCTCCCTGACGGCCTCGGCCTTGGTCGGACCGTAGGCGTAGTACTCCACCTCGCCGGTGAAACAGCCGTCGTCGCCCACGACCATGCGGGTGGCGACCACGCGGTCCGCGCCCAGCAGCTCGCCGATCGGCTCGACCACCTCCGCGCCCGACGTGGACACGATCACGACGTCGCGGCCGGCGGTGTGGTGCTCCTCGATGAGGGAGGCGGCCTCGTCGTAGATGATCGGGTCGATCAGGTCGTGCAGCGTCTCGGCGACGATCTCCTTGACCTGTTGCACGTTCCAACCGCGGCACAGGGCGGACAGATAGGCGCGCATGCGCTCCATCTGGTCGTGGTCGGCGCCGCCGGCCAGGAAGACGAACTGGGCATATGCGGTGCGCAAGACGGCCCTGCGGTTGATCAGACCGCCTTGGTAGAACGACTTGCTGAACGTGAGCGTGCTCGACTTCGCAATGACCGTCTTGTCCAGGTCAAAGAAGGCGGCTGTGCGGGGCATCGAGTGGTTTTCCACGCCCCAGAGCATAGGGGCAGCCCATTCGGCGTAAGGTGGGGCGCGTGGGTTTGCCTGAGAAGGCTCTCGGGTACACCATGGAAGTCACGGATCGTTCGCGACCGTGCTAACCCGGCCCGACTCCTCCCCCCCCCCGAGTCGGCCGTGGGGACGACCCCCGCTCTCCCCCCCGGCGGGGGTCGTCGCATGTCCGGGTGGGTTTTCTCCCTCTTCGCGCGGCCTGAAAGCCGCTCTGATGCGGCTCTGGCGCAGGAATTGACATGCCTATGCTCTGTCACGCTGGGTAGTTGACGGACTGCTCTGTGGAGGTCGTACAGAGGGCCTGAGCGGCTCACCGGGATGGGTGACGGCGATATTCACAACCCCCGGGACGTCCACAGTTATCCACCAAGATCCACACGATTTCCGGGATCGCTGCACCGTGATTCCAGCGCGTCCCGCTCACGGCGAGTTCATGGCCGGTTCCGAGTACCCGGGAGCGTTTGGCCGGTTTCTGCCGGCCGTTCACAGGGAGGCCGCTTGTCGGTTCTTCCCACGTTTGGGAATCGCGGGGCCGCAGGGGGCCGCGCGAGTCATGCAGCGAAGGGGGATGGAAATCGTGGCCGGAACCGTCACACACGATCCGCCGCCGGCCGCCGGAGGGCGGCAGGGCGGACCGCTGATCGTCACCGAGGACACCGAACTCCTCGACGACCTGCTGCGCCTGTGCGCGGCGGCGGGTGCCACACCCGAGGTGCACCACGGGGTGCCGGAGCGCCGAGGCAGCTGGGAGTCCGCGCCCCTCGTCCTGGTCGGCGACGACGCCGCGCGGCGGGTACGCGGGGCCGTGCGCAGAAGGGGTGTCGTCCTCGTCGGCCGGGACCAGGACGACTCCGGGGTGTGGCGGCGAGCCGTCGAGATCGGCGCCGAGCACGTCCTGATGCTGCCCGACGGCGAGCAGTGGCTGGTCGACCGGATCGCCGACGTGGCCGAGGGCGTCGGCCGGCCCGCCCTCACCGTGGGCGTCATCGGTGGCCGGGGCGGGGCCGGAGCGTCCACGCTCGCGTGCGCCCTCGCCGTCACCTCTGCGCGGGAGGGACTGCGCACCCTCCTCGTGGACGCCGATCCGCTGGGTGGCGGACTCGACGTACTCCTCGGCGGAGAGGCGGCCGAAGGGCTGCGCTGGCCCGCGTTCGCCTCCTCCCGCGGACGGGTCGGCGGGGGAGCCCTGGAGGAGTCGCTGCCCGAGCTGCATTCACTGCGGGTGCTCAGCTGGGACCGCGGCGACCGGATCGCCGTCCCGCCGCAGGCGGTGCGCGCGGTGCTCGCTGCCGCCCGGCGCCGGGGCGGCACGGTCGTGGTCGACCTGCCGCGCCGGATCGACGACGGCGTCGCCGAGGTGCTCACCCAGCTGGACGTCGGCGTGCTGGTGGTGCCCGCCGAGCTGCGGGCCGTCGCGGCCGCGGGGCGGGTGGCCTCCGCGGTCGGTATGGTCCTGCGGGATCTGCGGGTGGCGGTCCGCGGGCCCTACCCGCCGGGGCTCGACGACCGTGAGGTGGCCCGGCTGCTAGGACTGCCCCTGGTCGGCGAGGTACCGCCCGAGCCGGGGCTGTCGCGCCCGGACGAGGCCACGGCCCCACCGGGTGCCGCGCCGCGCGGGCCTCTCGCCCGGTTCTGCAAGGAGTTCTGGGAGCGGGCGCTCGTCGAGGCGGGTGCGGCATGAGCACCCTGGCCGGACTCGAGGGCGCGGCGCTGCTCGACGGGGTGCGGCGGTGGCTGGCCGAGAGTGGGGCCGAGCCGACCCCCGCGCGCGTGGCGCAGGCCCTGCGGGAGCAGGGGCGGGTCCTCGGGGACGCCGAAGTCCTGGGGGCCGCCGCACAGTTGCGGTCCGAGCTGGTCGGCAGCGGGCCGCTGGAGCCGCTGCTCGCCGATCCGTCGGTGACGGACGTGCTGGTGTCGGCCCCGGACCGGGTCTGGGTGGACCGGGGCGGCGGACTGGAGCTGACGTCCGTGCGGTTCGCGGACGCGGCGGCCGTACGACGGCTCGCCCAGCGCCTCGCCGCCGTGGCCGGGCGCCGCCTGGACGACGCCCGGCCCTGGGCCGATGCCCGGCTGCCCGACGGGACCCGGCTGCACGCGGTGCTGCCGCCGGTCGCCGTGGGCTGCGCCTGTCTGTCACTGCGGGTCGTACGGCCGCGTGCCTTCACGCTCGGCGAGCTGGTCGCGGCGGGCACGGTGCCGCCGGGCGGGGACCGCATGTTGCGTGCTCTGCTCGACGCCCGGCTGTCCTTCCTCGTCAGCGGCGGCACCGGCACCGGCAAGACCACGCTGCTGAGTGCCCTGCTGGGGCTGGTGGGACCGGACGAGCGGATCGTCCTCGCCGAGGACTCGGCGGAACTGCGGCCCGACCATCCGCACGTCGTGCGGCTGGAGACCAGACCCGCCAACCAGGAGGGCGCGGGCCTCGTCACCCTCGAGCACCTGGTGCGCCAGGCACTGCGGATGCGGCCCGACCGGCTGGTCGTGGGTGAGGTGCGCGGACCCGAAGTGGTGCATCTGCTGGCCGCGTTGAACACGGGCCATGAGGGCGGGTGCGGGACCGTGCACGCCAACGCCGCCGCCGATGTACCCGCCCGGCTGGAGGCGCTCGGCACGGCCGCAGGGCTCGACCGGGCCGCGCTGCACAGCCAGTTGGCGGCCGCCCTCTCCGTGGTGCTGCACCTGGTGCGCGACCGGGCCGGGCGGCGGCGGATCGCCGAGGTGCACGTGCTGGAGCGGGACCCGTCGGGGCTGGTGCGGACGGTGCCCGCGCTGCGGTGGGGAGCGGAGGCGTTCGTGCGCGAGCGGGGGTGGGAGCGGCTGCGGGGGCTGCTTCGAGGCAGGGCGAGCGGAAGCGGGCCGGGTGAGGCCGTGGTGGAGGAGGCGAGTCATGAGGGGGGTGCCTGAGATGTCGACGGGTGCGGCGGTGGCGTGCATGGGTGCGGCTGTCTGGCTGCTGGGTGAGCGTGAGGAGGCGGCGCGGCGGGCGCGGTTGCTGCTCGCGGGTGGCGGAGCCGTCGGGAGCGGGCCGCCCGGGTGGCGGTGGATGACCGGTGGGCTGCGGCGCGTCCGAGGGCGGCTGCGGGCCGAGTGGTGGTCGCCGGTGGCCGGGCTGGTCCTGGCGGTGCTCGGGGCGTCGGTGCTGCCGGCCGTCCTGGGGGTGGCCGGGGTGCCGCTGCTGCGGCGGGCCCGGCTGGCCGGCCGGGCGCGGCGGGACCGGGAGCGCCGGGCCGACGCGGTGATCGCGTTGTGCGGGGCGCTCGCCGGCGAGGTGCGGGCCGGACGCCAGCCGGGCGAGGCGCTGCTGCGGGCCGCGCGGGACTGCGGCGGACTCGCGGACGCCCAGGCGACGGTGCTGGCGGCGGCGCGGTTCGGCGGTGACGTGCCGGACGCGCTCGCGACGGCGGCACGGCAACCGGGTGCCGAGGGACTGCGGGGACTCGCGGCGTGCTGGCGAGTGGCCGTGGACCAGGGTGCGGGGCTCGCGGCCGGACTCGACCGGCTCGCCGCCGCCCTGCGGGCCGAGCGGGACCAACGGTCCGACCTTCGAGCCCAGTTGGCGGGCGCCCGGGCCACGGCGGTGATGCTCGCCGGGCTGCCGGCTCTGGGGCTTCTCATCGGCACCGCCCTCGGTGCTGATCCCCTCCGAGTCCTGTTGCACACCGGGGCGGGGCTGGGATGTCTGGCCGCCGGCGGGGTGCTGGAGGGCCTGGGGCTGTGGTGGGTGCAGCGGATCGTGCGGGGCGCGGAGGCGGCGGCATGAGCGGGGAAGTTGTCCACAGGCTGGGGGTGGCCGTGGGGGTCGTGCTGGCCTGTGGATGGCTGGGGCGGTGGCTGGTGGAGGCGCGGCGCCGCCGGAGGATGCGCCGGCGACTGGCCGAGCTGTCGGGGGCCCGTGAAGCGGCTGTTCCTGTCCCGCGGCCGGCATTGGTCGGGGTCGCGCGGACGTGGCTGGTCCCGGTGGGCGTGGTGTGTGCCGGATGGGTGCTGGTCGGAGGCCTCGCCGGGGCCGCCGTGGGAGTGGCCGGGGCGGTGGGGCTGTGGCGGTGGCGGTTGAGGCAGGAGGCGGCCGGCGCTGACCCGGGGGCACCCGACCTCGCCGAGGCGGCGCGGCAACTGCCCCTTGCCGCCGACCTGCTGGCGGCCTGCATCGCGGCGGGCGCCGGCCCGGTGATCGCGGCCCAGGCGGTGGGGGAGGCCCTGGGCGGCCCTGCCGGCGATGCCCTCGCCCGGGGCGCGGCGGAGGTGAGGTTGGGCGGCGAACCGGGCGCGGCCTGGCGGAGGTTGGGTGCCGTCCCGGGTGCCGGAGGGCTGGCCCGGCTGCTCGAACGGGCCGATGTGTCCGGGCTGCCCGCGGCCGTACCGGTCGCGCGGCTCGCCGCGGAGGCCCGGGCCGACTGGGGCCGCGCCGCCACGGCCAGGGGCCGCCGAGCGGGCGTGATGGTCAGCGCGCCGGTCGGGCTGTGCTTCCTGCCCGCGTTCATCGCGGTCGGCGTGCTGCCCGTGGTGATCGGGCTCGCGGGCGGGGCGCTCGGAGGGGGTGGTGGATGACGCGGCGACCGACCGGAAGCAAGTGAGAGACAGCCAACAGAAGTTCGGACTCTTCTTTCCTACGGGGGTTGAGATGTATCAGGCGGTACGGGCACGGCTGCGTGCTCTGGTGTGCGGGATGCGCGCGGCGCGGAGGGACGCGGGGATGGTCACCTCCGAGTACGCGATGGGAATCGTCGCGGCGGTGGCGTTCGCGGTGGTGCTCTACAAGGTCGTCACGAGCGGCCCGGTCAGCGCGGAACTCCAGAACATCGTGAAGGAAGCCCTCAATGCGCGGATGTGAGCGGGGCGCTGACCGGGGGTTCGTCACGGCGGAGTCGGCCGTGGTGCTGCCCGTGCTGGTGATGTTCGCGATGGCGCTGGTGTGGGGGCTGCTGGTCGTGGCCGCGCAGATCCAGTGCGTGGACGCGGCGCGGACGGGCGCGCGTGCGGCGGCCCGCCAGGACCCGCCCGGCGCGGTCGTGAAACTGACCCGCGAGGCGGCGCCGCCCGGCGCGAAGGTGACCGTCAGCCGGGACGCGGAGCACGTCCGGGTGGTCGTCGTGGCCAAGCCGCCGGTGCTGCGCGGTCTGTCCTTCGCCGTGCGCGAGGAGGCCGTGGCGTCGGTGGAGGAGGCGGTGGGCACATGAGACGGGGCCGAGCGAGGGTTGGCCCGGGCCGTGAGCCCGCCGCGGTGGGGCGCGCCGGTTCGGGCCGGGGGCCGGGAACGGCGGGGTGCGTCGGTTCGGAACGGGGTTCGGCCACGGTGGGGTGCTCGGGTTCGGGCCGGAGGGTGGGCACCGTCGGGTGTGCCGGTTCCGGCCGGGAGCCGGCCACTGTCCGGGGCACCGGTTCCGGCGGAGGGCTCGCCACAGGCCAGAGCGCCTGCTCGGACAGAGGGTCCGCCAGCGTCTGGAGCGTTGGGGCGATCGCCGTGCTGTGCGTGGTGTTCGGTGTCGTTCTCGCGCTCGGGCAGGCCGTTGTGATCCGGCATCGTGCGGCGGGCGGTGCGGATCTCGCCGCGCTCGCCGCGGCGGACCACTGGGCCGATGGCGGTACGGCGGCCTGCGCCCGGGCCGGCCGGGTCGCCCGGGCCCAGGGCGTGCGGCTCGTGCGGTGCGAGGTCGCCGGGGAGATCTCGGACGTGACGGCGGCGTCGGGACGGGGGCCGCTCACGGCGGAGGTCAGGGCACGGGCGGGGCCTCCGACGGCTCCACTGGATCTGCCGACGGCTGCTCAGGTGCCTCGTCCGCCGCCGTCTCCTTCTCCTCCGGAGCCCCCTCCAGCAGCACCGTGAGGAGCCGCACCGCCCCCCTCTTGTGCAGCGGGTCGTTGCCGTTGCCGCACTTGGGGGACTGGATGCAGGACGGGCAGCCGGCGTCGCACTCGCAGGAGGCGATGGCCTGGCGGGTGGCGGTCAGCCAGGTGCGGGCGGTGTGGAAGGCGCGCTCCGCGAAGCCCGCACCGCCCGGATGGCCGTCGTAGACGAAGACCGTGGGCAGGAGCGTGTCGGGGTGGAGCGGGATCGACACGCCGCCGATGTCCCAGCGGTCGCAGGTGGCGAAAAGGGGCAGCAGGCCGATCGACGCGTGTTCGGCGGCGTGCAGGGAGCCGCCGAGGATCTCCGGGTTGATCCGGGCCCGGTCCAGCTGGTCCTCGGTGACGGTCCACCACACGGCGCGGGTGCGCAGCGTACGAGGAGGGAGGTCGAGTTTCGTCTCGCCCAGGACTTCACCCGTGATGAGCCGACGACGCAGGAAGGAGACGACCTGGTTGGTGACCTCGACCGAGCCGTAGCAGAGGCGGCCGTCGCCCCAGGGGATCTCGACGTCCGTCTCCAGGACGGAGATCGACGTCGTGTCCCGGGCGACCGTGGAGTACGGCGGGGCGGCCTCCTCGACGAGCGCGACGGAGTCCTCCAGGTCCAGCGACCGCACCAGGTACGTGCGGCCCTGGTGGAGGTGGACCGCCCCCTCGTGCACCGTCGAGTGCGCGGCGCCCGCGTCGACCGTGCCGAGCAGCCGGCCCGTGCCGGTCTCGACGACCTGGACGGGGCGGCCGCCCTCGCCGCGGATGTCGGTCAGGTCGGCGGCGCGCTCGCGGCGGGTCCAGTGCCAGGCCTTGGTGCGGCGGCGCAGCAGCTTCGCGGCCTCCAGCTGGGGCAGGAGGCCCTCGCTGGCCGGGCCGAACAGGTCGAGGTCCTCGTCCGTCAGGGGCAGTTCCGCGGCGGCCGCGCACAGGTGCGGGGCCAGCACGTAGGGGTTGTCCGGGTCGAGGACGGTTGACTCGACGGGCTGGTCGAACAGGGCCTCGGGGTGGTGGACCAGGAAGGTGTCCAGCGGGTCGTCGCGGGCGACCAGGACGGCCAGCGCCCCCTGCCCGGACCGTCCGGCCCGGCCCGCCTGCTGCCACAGGGAGGCGCGCGTGCCCGGGTAACCGGCGATGACGACCGCGTCGAGACCGGAGATGTCGATGCCGAGTTCGAGGGCGTTCGTCGCGGCGAGGCCCAGCAGTTCACCCGAATGGAGGGCTTGTTCGAGAGCGCGGCGCTCCTCGGGGAGATAGCCGCCCCGGTACGCCGCGACACGCCGGGCCAACGACCGGTCGACCTCGGCCAGCCGCTCCTGGGAAATGACCGAGATCAGCTCGGCGCCGCGCCGGGAGCGGACGAAGGCGACCGAGCGCACGCCCTGCACGGTGAGGTCGGTCAGCAGGTCGGCGGCCTCGGCGGTGGCCGTACGGCGGACGGGGGCGCCCTTCTCGCCGTGCAGCTCGGTCAGCGGCGGTTCCCAGAGGGCGAACACCAGTTCACCGCGTGGGGAGGCGTCGTCGGCCACCTCCACCACCGGCACGCCGGTGAGGCGGCGGGCGGCCACCGCGGGCTCGGCGGCGGTCGCGGAGGCCAGCAGGAACACGGGCGACGCGCCGTAGCGGGCACACAGACGGCGCAGCCGGCGCAGCACCTGGGCGACATTCGAGCCGAAGACGCCGCGGTAGGTGTGGCACTCGTCGATGACGACGTACTTCAGCGATTTCAGGAAGGAGGACCAGCGGGGGTGGGACGGCAGGATGCCGCGGTGCAGCATGTCCGGGTTGGTCAGGACGTAGTTGGCGTACTGGCGGATCCACTCGCGCTCCTCGAACGGAGTATCGCCGTCGTACACGGCTGGGCGTACGGAATTGCCCAGGGAATGTGAAAGTTCCTTCACGGAACGGCACTGGTCCGCCGCGAGCGCCTTGGTGGGAGCGAGGTAGAGGGTGGTCGCGCCGCGGCCGTTCGGGGCCTCCGCGCCCTCCAGAAGGGTGGACAGGACCGGCACGAGGTAGGCCAGGGATTTGCCGGAGGCGGTGCCGGTGGCGACGACGACCGAGTCGCCGTCCAGGGCGTGCTCGGCCGCGCGTGCCTGGTGGGCCCAGGGATGCTCGATGCCCGCGGCTCGCACGGCCGCGACGACCTCCGCGCGGATCCGGTCCGGCCAGACGGCATGCCGACCCTCACGTGGGGGCAAGTGCTCCGTATGAGTAATGCGCGAAGCCCTGCCCGGACCGGACGCGAGCCGGTCCAGGACCGTGCCCGGCGCGGGTCGGGAGGCGGGGTCCGTCGGGGTTCGATCAGATCGGTGATTCTTGGCCATCGGCACCGAGTGTGTCACTGGCGTGACGGACAATGGAGCCAAGGCGTCGTGCACGCCTGCCGGTAAGTGATTGAATGCCATCGCGGCTGGCGAAGCGTCCAGGGGCTGAAGCCGAATGCCCCTAGGGCGACCGCTCGATAGCAAGGTGCTGGAGGATCCGTGGACCTGTCCCTGTCGACCGAAACCATGGGCGATCGCACGATCGTCAGGGTCGGTGGCGAAATCGACGTATATACCGCGCCCAAGCTGCGCGAGCAGTTGGTCGAGCTGGTGAACGACGGCAGTTTCCACCTTGTCGTCGACATGGAGGGCGTGGACTTCCTCGACTCCACCGGGCTCGGCGTACTGGTCGGCGGCCTGAAGCGCGTGCGTGCCCATGAGGGCTCCCTGCGCCTGGTCTGCAACCAGGAGCGCATTCTGAAGATCTTCCGTATCACCGGCCTCACCAAGGTGTTCCCGATTCACACCTCGGTCGAGGAAGCGGTTGCGGCCACCGACTGACACCGGTCCCGGGCCCCGTGCCCGGGCCGGCCGTCGTTCGGCAGAAGTGAAGACCGAGGGGGCCCGGGATTTCGGCGGCCCGGAGCCTCTCGACAGCACGCCCGTAGTTGCGAGGGGGATGCATGGCCACCGTTGAGCTCCGCTTCAGCGCGCTGCCCGAGCATGTCAGGACCGCCCGGCTGGTGGCGGCGGCGGTGGCGCGCAGGGCCGGAGTGGACGAGGCCGTCCTCGACGAAGTCAGGCTCGCCGTCGGCGAGGCGTGCACCCGGGCCGTCGGGCTGCACCAGACCGGCGGGATCTCGGCACCGGTGAAGGTGCTGCTGATCGAGGAGGAGAAGCAGTTCTCCATCGAGGTCGGCGACGAGGCCCCGCACGCGGTCTCCGGCGAGCGCGCCCCCGGTGCCGGACCCGGCGACCCCGACGGGGAAGCCGACGAGGACGAGATGGGCCTCGCGGTCATCAGCGGACTCGTCGACGACGTCGAGGTCAGCGCGGGAGAGCACGGCGGGCTGATCAAGATGACCTGGCCGACCACGCCGCCGCCGACGATTCTGGTCTGACCCCGCCACCGCACACTCCGTTCGTCCGAAGGGCCCCACCCGTGGGGCCCTTCGTCATGTGCGGGTGTCAGTGCTCGCCTTTACAGTAGTCCTGTGCCGCTCATCGCGTGAATTCGTTCACGATCATTCGCGCGCTCTCCGGCAGCCTCAGAATGCTTTCAGGGCATTACCCCGGAAGGCCAATTCCGTTTATCTCGCTCTGTTTTGATCAGGTTCCGGTACCTACAATCCCGTCCACATCTTGAGCTCAGCCCAAGCGTCAAGGAGGACGAATGGCGGGGCTTTCCCTCTCACAACAGTCGGGCCATCCCACAGACCTCGCAGCCGCCGTACTGACCGATGGCAACCGCGTCCTCATCGTGGTCATCGCGGTCGTAGCACTGGCGGCGCTGGCGGTCGCGGGCGTCCTGGTACGCCAGGTACTCGCGGCCGGCGAGGGCACCGACAGCATGAAGAAGATCGCGGCGGCGGTCCAGGAAGGCGCGAACGCCTATCTGGCACGCCAGCTGCGCACGCTCGGCGTATTCGCCGTGGTCGTGTTCTTCCTGCTCATGCTGCTGCCCGCGGACGACTGGAATCAGCGTGCCGGACGCTCGGTGTTCTTCCTGATCGGAGCGGCGTTCTCGGCGGCCACCGGCTATATCGGCATGTGGCTCGCCGTACGAAGCAATGTGCGTGTCGCCGCGGCGGCGCGTGAAGCCACCCCGGCGGAAGGCGAGCCGGAAAAGGATCTGACCACCGTCTCGCACAAGGCGATGAAGATCGCTTTCCGTACGGGCGGCGTGGTCGGTATGTTCACGGTGGGCCTCGGCCTGCTCGGCGCCTCCTGCGTGGTGCTGGTCTACGCGGCCGACGCGCCGAAGGTGCTCGAGGGCTTCGGCCTCGGAGCCGCGCTGATCGCGATGTTCATGCGTGTCGGCGGCGGCATCTTCACCAAGGCCGCCGACGTCGGCGCCGACCTGGTCGGCAAGGTCGAACAGGGCATTCCGGAGGACGATCCGCGCAATGCCGCGACCATCGCCGACAACGTGGGCGACAACGTCGGCGACTGCGCGGGCATGGCGGCCGACCTCTTCGAGTCGTACGCCGTGACCCTGGTCGCCGCGCTGATCCTCGGTTCGGCAGCCTTCGGCGACGCCGGGCTCGGCTTCCCGCTGCTCGTGCCGGCGATCGGTGTGATCACCGCCATGATCGGCATCTTCGCGGTGGCGCCCAGGCGGGCCGACCGCAGCGGCATGAGCGCCATCAACCGCGGGTTCTTCATCTCCGCGGTGATCTCGGTCGTGCTGGTGGCGGTGGCCGTCTTCGTCTACCTGCCCGGGAAGTACTCCGAGCTGGACGGTGTCACCGACGCCACGATCCAGGCCAAGGACGGCGACCCGCGGGTCCTCGCCCTCGTCGCGGTGGCCATCGGCATCGTGCTCGCCGCTCTCATCCAGCAACTGACCGGCTACTTCACCGAGACCACCCGGCGACCCGTCAGAGACATCGGCAAGACCTCGCTCACCGGCCCGGCCACCGTCGTCCTCGCCGGTATCTCCGTCGGTCTCGAATCAGCCGTCTACACCGCACTGTTGATCGGTCTCGGTGTGTACGGGGCGTTCCTGCTCGGCGGGACGTCGATCATGCTGGCGCTGTTCGCTGTGGCGCTGGCCGGCACCGGCCTGCTCACCACGGTCGGTGTGATCGTCGCGATGGACACCTTCGGGCCGGTCTCCGACAACGCGCAGGGCATCGCGGAGATGTCCGGCGACGTCGAGGGCGCGGGCGCGCAGGTGCTCACCAACCTGGACGCGGTCGGCAACACCACCAAGGCGATCACCAAGGGCATCGCGATCGCCACGGCCGTGCTCGCGGCGGCGGCACTGTTCGGGTCGTACCGCGACGCGATCTTCACCGGCGCGCGGGACGTGGGCGAGAAACTCAGCGGGGAAGGCGCCCCGATGAGTCTGATGATGGACATCTCGCAGCCCAACAACCTCGTGGGTCTCATCGCCGGCGCGGCGGTCGTCTTCCTCTTCTCGGGGCTGGCGATCAACGCCGTGTCGCGGTCGGCGGGTTCCGTGGTCTACGAGGTGCGGCGGCAGTTCCGTGAGAAGCCCGGGATCATGGACTACAGCGAGACTCCGGAGTACGGCAAGGTCGTCGACATCTGTACCAAGGACGCCCTGCGCGAGCTCGCCACGCCCGGTCTGCTGGCCGTGCTGGCGCCCATCTTCATCGGGTTCACGCTCGGCGTCGGTCCGCTCGGCGCGTTCCTGGCGGGCGCGATCGGCGCGGGCACCCTGATGGCGGTGTTCCTCGCCAACTCCGGTGGCGCCTGGGACAACGCCAAGAAGCTCGTCGAGGACGGCCACCACGGAGGCAAGGGAAGCGAGGCCCACGCCGCGACCGTGATCGGAGACACGGTCGGCGACCCCTTCAAGGACACCGCGGGTCCCGCGATCAACCCGCTGCTGAAGGTCATGAACCTGGTGGCGCTGCTCATCGCGCCCGCGGTGATCAAGTTCTCCTACGGCCCGGACAAGAGCATCGTTGTGCGGATTCTGGTCGCCGTGCTCGCGTTCCTGGTGATCGCCGGGGCGGTGTACGTGTCAAAGCGGCGAGGAATCGCCATGGGTGACGAAGACAACGCCGGGTCGGAGCCCAAGTCGGCCGATCCGGCGGTCGTTTCGTAGGGAGGTCCTCCGAGCCCCAGCTCAAGGTGCGGGCGGGCGGCGCGCGTTGACGCGTCGCCCGCCCGCGCTGTGCGGGTACACGATCACGCGTGAGCCTTATCTCGCTTGATGCAAAAGGTTACAAAGCGGTCTTAATAGGTGTTCGGCGTGCGGGTGCCGTGCATCTGGCGTGTATGTTCCGGGGCCGAGAGCCATGGAAGGGACCAAACCGGTGAACAAGAAGCTCGCGGCCGCACTGTCCGGCGGTGCGGTACTGGTACTGGCGCTGTCGGGTTGCGGCGGCGACGACAACGACAAGCTGGACTCCTGGGCCAAGCAGGTCTGTGACGCCGTACAGCCGCAGGCCAAGAAGATCGAGTCGGCCAATGCCGCGATCCAGAAGGAGACCTCGGACAACAGCACGCCGGAGGACGTCCAGAAGACCGACGCACAGGCCTTCCAGGACATGTCCGACGCCTACAAGGCGATCGGCACCGCCGTGAACAAGGCCGGGGCGCCGGACGTCGAGAACGGCGAGAAGAAGCAGCAGGACGCGGTCAAGGAGCTCAACGCGATCTCCACCTCGTACGCTTCCCTGAAGAAGCAGGTCGACGGGCTCGACACCAAGGACCAGGGCAAGTTCGCCGACGGTCTGAAGGACATCGCCACCGAGCTGGACAAGCTGAGCCAGAGCGGGAACGACGCCCTCAGGAACCTGGAGGAGGGCGAGGTCGGCCAGGCGATGGCCAAGCAGCCCAGCTGCAAGGCGGCCACGGCGTCGGCAGGGGCCACGCAGAGCTGAGGGCCACGCAGAGCTGAGGGGCGGAGCAGCAGGCAGCGCGGCACAGGCAGCGCGGCGCCGGGAGCCCGACGGCTGGCAAGGGCGCGACGGCTGAGCCGTAGGTGACTGCTGTGGCGGGCATGCCGACTGAGCTAAAGGGTGACTGCTGTGGCGCGAGGATGCCGGCTGAGCCGAAGGTGCCCAGAGTGTCTGCCGTGCCGAGCGGCAGAAGCACACGCGATCCCGCCACAGGCACGTGCGGCACCGGCGCCGCCACCCGCACCGGCGGCCACAATGGGGGGCGTGAGTAACGCCAGCCAGTCACCCCTGCCCCCGCTGCCCGCCTCCGACCGTCCCGATGTCGCCGCCCGGCTCCGGGACGCCCTGCTCGCGGTCTCCTTCACCGCCGACGGACTGCTCGAACTGCTCGGTGCCCCCGCGTACGCGGCGCTGGCCCGGAGCGAGACCGTGCCCGCGCTCCGGGCGACCCGCGGGGACACGCCACTGGAAATGCTCGTCCGGCTGTTCCTGCTCCAGCAGCCCGTGCCCCGCGCGCGCGTGGCGGAGGTCCTGCCCGTGGACGCCTGCCTCGAGAGCGGCTGGCTCGCCCGCGCGGGCGGAGACGAACTCGCCGCCACGGTGGACGTCCGGCCCTACGGCGGGCCCGGCGGCGAGGACTGGTTCATCGTGTCGGACCTCGGCTGCGCGGTCGGGGGCGCCGGCGGCATCGGCCGGCATGACGAGGGAGTCGTCCTCGGGGTCGGCGGCGCCTCCACGACCCTCGCCGGCATCACGGTCCGTACGCCCGTCGCCGCCGCGCTCGACCTCGGCACCGGCTCCGGCATCCAGGCCCTGCACGCCACGCAGCACGCCACGCGCGTGGCGGCCACCGACCTCAACCCGCGCGCCCTGCACATCACCGCCCTCACACTGGCGCTGTCCGGCACGTCGGCCGTCGAGCTGCGCGAGGGCTCCCTCTTCGAACCGGTCCGCGGCGACGAGAGGTACGACCTGATCGTCTCCAACCCGCCGTTCGTCATCTCACCCGGCGCCCGGCTCACCTACCGCGACGGCGGGATGGGCGGGGACGATCTGTGCCGCACGCTCGTTCAGCAAGCGGGCGACCGCCTGAACGAGGGCGGGTTCGCGCAGTTCCTCGCCAACTGGCAGCACGTGGAAGGGGAGGACTGGCAGGACCGGCTCAGGTCATGGGTGCCCGGGGGCTGCGACGCGTGGATCGTGCAGCGGGAGGTGCAGGACGTCAATCAGTACGCCGAGCTGTGGCTGCGTGACGCGGGCGACCACCAGGGCGACACGGCGGAGTACCAGGCGCGGTACGACGCATGGCTCGACGAGTTCGAGGCGCGCAAGGTCAGGGCCGTCGGCTTCGGCTGGATCACGCTGCGCAGGACGAGTGCCGCCGTGCGCTCGCTCACGGTGGAGGAGTGGCCGCACCCGGTCGAGCAGCCCCTCGGCGACACGATCCGGGCCCACTTCGACCGGCTCGACTACCTGCGGGGCCACGACGACGCCGCCCTGCTCGAAGGGCACTTCCGGCTCGCCGCCGAGATCGTGCAGGAGCAGGTCGGGCTGCCCGGCGCGGAGGACCCCGAGCATGTCGTGCTGCGCCAGAACCGCGGCATGCGCCGGGCGACCCGGGTGGACACGGTCGGCGCGGGCTTCGCGGGCGTCTGCGACGGCTCGATGAGCGCGGGCCGCATCCTCGACGCCATCGCCCAGCTGATCGGAGAGGACCCGGTCCTGCTGCGCGACCGCACACCGGCCCAGATCCGGCTGCTGGTCGAGCAGGGATTCCTGGAGCCGGTCCGCTGAGAGGGCGGGCCGGAGGGGGACCGTCCGCCGAGAGACCGCTTCAGGGGAGCCCGTCGAGGAGGCTCGCCAACAAATTCGAGTCGATTTGAACACCTCGTCCGAAACGAGTCGTGAGGAACCGGACGCCCTTGATCCACCGCCGTGTCGCCCCGGCGTTCACCCGGGGTTCGCCTGCCCGCCGCCCGCGCGTGTCAGCCTCCCGGGGCTGGGGATGCACGGACGAGGGAAGCGGGGCGCGGCGGGCCATGGAGAGCGGACCGGCGATCTTCACGGGAGCGGTGTTCTCCCTGTTCGGAGGCGGACTGCTGGCGTGGACCGTGGCACGCGTGCGCCGGCAGCGGCCCGTCGCCCAGGGTGTGAGGCCCATCGCATCGGCGAGTCTCGCGAGCGCCGTCGGGGTGCTCGCCCTGGCGGTCGGGACATGGTGCTTCACCCGCCTCTGAGGCCCGCGCCGGCGACACACCTGCCGGTAACCGGGGGGTCGCACTCCGCACAGAGCCCGTCCTGCTCCCGGCACTCCGGGCGGCAGGATTGGTGGTAGTCGGGTTACCGTTCGAGTGGCCGTTGCGGGCTTTTCCCGTTTGACACGGGGGCGGGATGTACCGTCACACTCCGCAGCGTCAGCACGTACCCAGCCCCGGTAGCGACTCCGGGGAGGCCCCAGCGTCGACCGGAGAGAAGAGCGAAGTTGTCCCCGACCAGCGAGACCGCGAACGGCGGCCGCCGACTCGTCATCGTCGAGTCGCCTGCCAAGGCGAAGACGATCAAGGGCTATCTCGGCCCCGGATACACCGTCGAGGCGAGCGTCGGGCACATCCGCGACCTTCCCAACGGCGCCGCCGAGGTGCCCGACAAGTACACCGGCGAGGTCCGCCGCCTCGGTGTGGACGTCGAACACGACTTCCAGCCGATCTACGTGGTCAACGCCGACAAGAAGGCACAGGTCAAGAAGCTCAAGGACCTGTTGAAGGAGTCCGACGAACTCTTCCTCGCCACCGATGAGGACCGCGAGGGCGAGGCCATCGCCTGGCACCTCCAGGAGGTGCTCAAGCCCAAGGTCCCGGTCAAGCGGATGGTCTTCCACGAGATCACCAAGGCCGCGATCCAGGCCGCCGTGGCCAACCCGCGCGAGCTGAACCAGAAGCTCGTCGACGCCCAGGAGACCCGCCGCATCCTCGACCGCCTCTACGGCTACGAGGTCTCGCCGGTCCTGTGGAAGAAGGTCATGCCGCGCCTGTCGGCCGGCCGTGTCCAGTCGGTCGCCACACGTCTCGTGGTGGAGCGGGAACGCGAGCGCATCGCCTTTCGTTCGGCTGAGTACTGGGACCTGACGGGCACCTTCGCGACCGGCCGCGCAGGAGACTCGTCGGACCCGTCGTCGCTGGTCGCGCGCCTGCAGACCGTCGACGGCAGGCGGGTCGCGCAGGGCCGCGACTTCGACTCCCTGGGCCAACTGAAGAGCGCGAACACCCTCCACCTCGACGAGGCGAACGCCCGCGCCCTGGCCGCCGCCCTCGAGGACACGCGGTTCGCGGTGCGCTCCGTCGAGTCCAAGCCGTACCGCCGCTCGCCGTACGCCCCGTTCCGTACGACGACGCTGCAGCAGGAGGCCAGCCGCAAGCTCGGCTTCGGCGCGAAGGCCACGATGCAGGTCGCGCAGAAGCTGTACGAGAACGGCTACATCACCTACATGCGTACGGACTCCACGACCCTGAGCGACACGGCGGTCTCCGCCGCCCGCGCCCAGGTCACGCAGCTGTACGGCGCCGACTACCTGCCGCCGCAGCCGAGGACGTACGCCGGGAAGGTCAAGAACGCGCAGGAGGCCCACGAGGCGATCCGCCCCTCGGGTGATCGTTTCCGCACTCCCGCCGAGACCGGACTGACCGGTGACCAGTTCAAGCTCTACGAGCTGATCTGGAAGCGGACCGTCGCCTCCCAGATGAAGGACGCGACCGGCAACAGCGTCACGGTGAAGATCGGCGGCACGGCGGCCGACGGCCGGGACGTCGAGTTCAGCGCGTCCGGCAAGACGATCACCTTCCACGGCTTCCTGAAGGCCTACGTCGAGGGTGCCGACGACCCGAACGCCGAGCTGGACGACCGCGAGCGCCGGCTGCCCCAGGTCTCCGAGGGCGACGCCCTGAGCGCCCAGGAGATCACGGTCGACGGGCACGCCACCAAGCCCCCGGCCCGCTACACCGAGGCCTCCCTGGTCAAGGAGCTGGAAGAGCGCGAGATCGGCCGCCCGTCGACGTACGCGTCGATCATCGGCACGATCCTCGACCGCGGCTACGTGTTCAAGAAGGGCACGGCCCTGGTGCCGTCCTTCCTGTCCTTCGCCGTGGTCAACCTCCTGGAGAAGCACTTCGGGCGGCTCGTGGACTACGACTTCACCGCCAAGATGGAGGACGACCTCGACCGCATCGCCCGCGGCGAGGCGCAGGCCGTGCCGTGGCTGAAGCGGTTCTACTTCGGCGAGGGCACGGGCAGCGGCGGCGCGGCCGACGCCGGCAACGGCGACGGGGACCACCTCGGCGGCCTCAAGGAGCTGGTGACGGACCTGGGCGCGATCGACGCGCGCGAGGTGTCGTCGTTCCCGGTGGCCAACGACATCGTGCTGCGGGTCGGCCGCTACGGGCCGTACATCGAGCGCGGCGAGAAGGACACCGAGCAGCACCAGCGCGCCGACATCCCCGACGACCTGGCGCCCGACGAGCTGACCGTCGACCTCGCGGAGGAGCTGCTCGCCAAGCCGAGCGGCGACTACGAGCTGGGCACGGACCCGGCCACCGGCCACACGATCGTCGCCAAGGACGGCCGCTACGGCCCGTATGTGACGGAGGTGCTCCCCGAGGGCACCCCGAAGACGGGCAAGAACGCGGTCAAGCCGCGCACGGCGTCCCTGTTCAAGACGATGTCCCTGGACACGGTGACCCTCGACGAGGCACTGAAGCTGATGTCGCTGCCGCGTGTCGTCGGCGCCGACGCCGAGGGCCAGGAGATCACCGCGCAGAACGGCCGCTACGGCCCGTACCTGAAGAAGGGCACGGACTCCCGCTCGCTCCAGGCCGAGGAGCAGCTCTTCACGATCACGCTGGAGGAGGCGCTGGCGATCTACGCCCAGCCCAAGCAGCGTGGCCGGGCCGCGGCCAAGCCGCCGCTGAAGGAGCTGGGCACCGACCCGGTGAGCGAGAAGCCGGTCGTGGTCAAGGACGGCCGCTTCGGTCCGTACGTCACCGACGGGGAGACCAACGCGACCCTGCGCTCCGGCGACAGCGTCGAGGAGATCACCCCGGAGCGCGGTTTCGAGCTGCTTGCCGAGAAGCGGGCCAAGGGGCCGGCGAAGAAGACCGCGAAGAAGGCGGCCAAGAAGGCGCCGGCGAAGAAGACGACGACGGCCAAGAAGACCGCGGCGAAGAAGACCACGACCGCGAAGAAGACGACGGCGAAGAAGACCACCACCGCGAAGAAGACGGCCGCCAAGACGGCGACCGCCTCCAAGTCCGCGGAGGACTGAGGTCGTTCGAGCCCTGTTCGGAACCCGGACCGCCGTGTCCGGTTCTTCGCCCAGGGTTCGGAAAGCGAACGCCCCGGCAACACTTCGGTGTCGGGGCGTGCGCATGCCAGACCGCAACCCCCCAGGGTGTCGGTGGCTCCCGATAGGCTGAACGCATGACGCGAGCCGACCACCCAACGGCCCCTCAGCCCGCCCCCGACGACGCCCTGGTCGCGGACTCCCGCGAGCGTGCCGTCCGCGCCCTGCTGCGACGACCGCAGCTGAAGCGGTTGTGGAGCGCACAGCTCGTGGGCGGCGTGGGGGACACCCTCGCCCTTCTCGTACTGGTCGTTCTCGCACTCCAGGCAGCCGTAGCCGAAGGATCGTTCGGCGGCGGCTACCGGGGTGTGGCGTTCGCAGTGGCGACCGTTTTCGGCGTGCGCATCCTGGCGACGCTCCTGTTCGGCGCCGTTCTGCTCGGCCCGCTCACGGCGCTCACCTCGCAGGACGGCCCCCTCGACCGGCGCTGGACCATGGTGGGCGCCGACGGGCTGCGCGCGGCGCTGCTCATCGTCGCGCCCCTGTGGATCGACTGGATGCCCGAGAACGCACTGGCCGTGCTTCTCGTCACGGCCTTCGTGGCCGGGGTCGCCGAGCGGTTCTGGACGGTGTGCCGGGAGAGCGCGGCCCCCGCGCTGCTGCCCGCCCCGCCGCCGGAGGGCGCGACGATCCGGCCGCTGCCCGACCACATGGACGCCCTGCGCCGCCTGTCGCTGCGCACCGGCTTCGTGGCGATCCCCCTCGCGGCGGTCGCCCTGGTCGTCGCGGCCCTGTTCAACAACCTGCTGGGCGCCGGCATCGACTGGTTCGGCCAGCACCAGGCGGCCCTCGCCTCGTACGTGGCCGCCGGGCTGTTCGCCGCGTCCCTGTCCGTGCTGACCTTCCTGGAACTGCCCGGCACGCGCACCCCGCGCGCACGGTCGCCGCTCGAGGGGCTGCGCCGCCCGAAGACCGGCACCGGCACCGACAAGGGCCGCACCGGCGCGATGCCGCTGCTGGTCCTTTCCTGCGCGGCCGTCGCCGCGGCGGTGTCGGCCGCCGTCGCCGTGGCCGTGCTGCACGCCAAGGACCTGGGCGGCGGCCCGGTGCTCTACGGCCTGTTCGTGGCCGCGCTGACCGGCGGTGTCGTCGTCGGCATCCGTACGGCGCCCGCCCTCATGCCCGCCCTGTCGCGCCGCCGGCTGCTCGCGCTGACGATCGCCTTCACCGGTGTCGCCCTGCTGGCCGCCGGGCTGGTCCCGGACGTCACCACCGTGTTGCTGATCCTCGCGCTGGCCGGCGTCGGCGCGGGCATGTCCGCCAACATCGGACACATCCTGCTCGACCAGGAGACCGAGGAGTACCGGCGCTCCCGCACCACGGAGCACCTGCACGCGGTCGTCCGGGTCTGCGTGGCGCTCGGCGCGGTGATCGCCCCGCTGGTGGCGGCGGCGATCGGCCCGCACCGGCTGGAGAGCGGCAAGTTCGTCTTCGCGCACGGCGGCGCGGCCTTCACGTTGATGCTGGTCGGCGCCCTGCTGCTGCCGGTGGCCGCGCTGGTGCTGGCCAAGGTCGACGACCGTTCCGGTGTGCCCCTGCGGCAGGACCTGAAGGACGCACTGCTCGGCGGCGACGACCCGGTGCAGGGGGCCGCGGCCTCCGGCTTCTTCATCGCCCTGGAGGGCGGCGACGGGGCCGGCAAGTCCACGCAGGCCGAGGCGCTCGCCGAGTGGATCCGCGCCAAGGGCCACGAGGTCGTGCTGACGCGCGAGCCGGGGGCGACGCCGGTGGGCAAGCGGCTGCGGTCGATCCTGCTGGACGTGTCGAGCGCGGGCCTGTCGCACCGCGCGGAGGCGCTGCTGTACGCGGCCGACCGGGCCGAGCACATCGACACCGTCGTACGGCCCGCCCTGGAGCGCGGCGCCGTCGTCATCTCCGACCGGTACATCGACTCGTCCGTCGCCTACCAGGGCGCCGGCCGCGACCTCTCGCCGACCGAGATCGCCCGGATCAACCGCTGGGCGACGAACGGACTCGTGCCGCATCTGACCGTGCTGCTGGACGTCGCGCCGGAGACCGCGCGCGAGCGGTTCACCGAGGCGCCGGACCGGCTGGAGTCGGAGCCCGCCGAGTTCCACGCGCGCGTGCGGGCCGGTTTCCTCACCCTCGCCGCGGCCGATGCCGGACGGTACCTGGTGGTGGACGCCGGCCAGGAGCCCGAGGCGGTCACGACGGTCATCCGGCACCGGCTCGACCAGGTGCTGCCGCTGTCCGAGGCCGAGATCAAGGCCCAGGAGGAGGCGCGGAAGAAGGCCGAGGAGGAAGCCCGCCGCAAGGCCGAGGAAGAGGCCGCCCGCAAGGCCGAGGAGGAGCGCCTGGAGCGCGAGCGCCAGGAGCAGTTGGCCAAGCTGCGCGCCGAGGAGGAGGAGCGCAAGCGCCGCGAGCTGGAGGAGGCGCAGCGCCGCGAGGCCGAACGGCAGGCCGAGGAGGCCCGGCGCCGGGCCGAGGAAGCGCGCAAGAAGGCCGAGGAGGAGCGGGCACGGCTTCTCGCGGAGGAGAAGGCCCGCGCCGAGGAAGAGGCCCGCCGCAAGGCGGAGGAGGAGCGGCGCCGCAAGCAGGCCGAGGAGGAGGCGCGACTGCGTGCCGAGGCCGAGGCGGTCCGCTTGGAGAAGCAGCGCAAGGCCGAGGCGGCGCTGATGCGGGCCGAGGAGGCCCGGCGGCTCGCGGAGGCGGCGGCCGCGGCGGCCGAGGCCGGGCCGAAGAGCTCCGCTCCGAAGGGTGCCGCGGGTTCCGCGGCCGGTCAGGACGCGGCGACCGTGCCCACGCCGGCGGTGACACCGGGCGGCGCGGGGGACGACACGACCGTGCTGCGCCCGGTGCGCGACGAAGAGCAGGGTGCGGGCCGGGGCCGGACCTCCGGCGGGTCCGATGCCGAGGTGACGGCCGAGCTGCCCAAGCCGCCGGCTCCGCCGGTGGCCGAGGAGGAGACGGAGATCCTGCCGCCGGTGTCTCCTCGTGCCGCCGACGAGACCGAGGTGCTGCCGCAGGTGCGCGAACGGGACGCCTCCGGTGCGGCCGACGAGACGGCGGTGCTGCCTCCGGTCCGGCCGGGGGACGCCGAGGAGACGGCCGTGCTCCCGCCGGTGCGCGGGGACGGACCGGCGGACCGGGTTCCGCCCGGGTACTTCCGGGAGGACGCCCCGGCCGCCCGCCCCGACGGCACCGAGGACCGCACGCGGGAGATGCCCCAGATCGATGCCGACGGGGCGCCGCGCCGCCGCCGGTCCGACTGGGCCGAGGAGACGCCGCTGGACGACCTGCCCTCGCTGGCGGACGAACTGCTCGGCCCGCACGACGACGAGCCGGACGAGGGGCGCGGACGCCGCGGGAGGGGCGGCCGGGGGCGCTGAGGCCCCCCGGCGGACCGACGTAGGAGCCCGGACTCCGGACGGCGAGGTCGGGTGGGGGCGGCCGGCGTTGTCAGTGGTCGCCCTCACAATGGATCTCGCAACGCAGCACGTGACGGAAGGGCGGCGTGACCCATGACCGTGTGGGACGACCTCGTCGGGCAGGAGAGGGTGAGCGAGCAGCTGGCCTCTGCCGCTCGGGACGCCGACGCCCTGGTCACCGCGGCCGTCACCGGCACCCCGCCGCCCGAGGCGTCGAAGATGACGCACGCGTGGCTGTTCACGGGCCCGCCCGGGGCCGGGCGGAACCAGGCGGCGCGCGCCTTCGCGGCGGCGCTGCAGTGCGTCAGCCCCGACCGCGCCCTCGGCGGCTCCCCGGGCTGCGGTTTCTGCGACGGCTGCCACACGGCGCTCATCGGCACGCACGCCGACGTCACCACCGTCGCCGCCGTCGGCACGCAGATCCTCGCCGACGACATGCGCGACACCGTCCGCAAGTCGTTCACGTCACCGGCGACCGGCCGCTGGCAGATCATCCTCGTCGAGGACGCCGAGCGGCTGAACGAGAAGTCGGCCAACGCCGTCCTCAAGGCCGTGGAGGAGCCCGCCCCCCGCACGGTCTGGCTGCTGTGCGCCCCCTCCATCGAGGACGTCCTGCCGACCATCCGCTCCCGCTGCCGCCACCTGAACCTGAGCACGCCGCGGGTCGACGCCATCGCCGACATGCTCGTCCGCCGCGAGGGCATCGAGCCGGACGTCGCCGCCGCGGCGGCCCGCGCGACCCAGGGGCATGTCGACCGGGCACGCCGCCTGGCCACCGACCCGGCCGCGCGTGCACGCCGTGCCGCCGTGCTCAGGCTGCCGCTGCGCGTCGAGGAGATCGGCAGTGCGCTCAAGGCGGCCCAGGAGCTCGTCGACGCGGCCGCCGAGGACGCCAAGCAGCTCGCGGAGGAGACGGACTCCAAGGAGACCGAGGAGCTGAAGGCCGCTCTCGGTGCTGCCCAGGGCGGCCGCATGCCCCGCGGCACCGCGGGCGTGATGAAGGACCTGGAGGACAAGCAGAAGCGCCGCAGAACGCGCACGCAGCGTGACAGCCTCGACCTCGCCCTGACCGACCTCACGGCCTTCTACCGCGATGTCCTCGCCCTCCAGCTCGGCTCGCGCGTGGCCATCGCCAACGCGGACGCCGAGGACGCCCTGGAGCGGCTCGCCCGCGGCAGCTCCCCGGAGTCCACCCTCCGTCGCATCGAGGCGATCGCCGCCTGCCGCGACGCCCTCGACCGCAACGTGGCGCCGCTGCTCGCGGTGGAGGCGATGACGATGGCGCTCAGAGCGGGCTGAGTACGGGCCGGGAGGACGGGAAGCCCGGGAGGGACGGCCCGGGAGGACGGGCGGACGCCGGGCGCCGCACGAGCCGGACGTGGTGTTGACGCCGTAACTCGTACGTGGCACGCCACGCACGCACGGCACCCATTCCGTCGCCCAGAGTTACGCTCGCTGGATGTACACAAGGCGCACCCCCCGCTCCGCCTCCACCTCCGGCGGTCTCCACCGCAGGACACGAAACCGGGCCAAGACCGCCGCCGGTCTCCTCGCGACGGCCGCGCTGCTCGTCTCCGCCTGCTCCTCCGGCAGCGCGACGACGTCCGCCGCCTCCGCGGCGGCGGAGGCGGCGCTGGTCGCGCTGCCGCAGGCCACGCCCGCGGCGCTCTCGTCGTACTACGGGCAGAAGCCGGCCTGGCGCGGCTGCGGTGTCCCCGGCTTCGAGTGCGCCACCGTCAAGGCACCGCTCGACTACGCCAAGCCCTCCTCCGGTGACGTCCGGCTCGCCCTCACGCGCAAGAAGGCCACGGGCCCCGGCAAGCGGCTGGGCTCGCTGCTGGTGAACCCGGGAGGGCCGGGCGGCTCGGCGATCGGCTATGTGCAGGCGTACGCGGGCATCGGCTACCCGGCCGAGGTGCGGGCCCGCTACGACATGGTGGCGGTCGACCCGCGTGGCGTGGCCCGCAGCGAGCCCGTCGAGTGTCTGGACGGCCCGGAGATGGACACGTACACGCAGACGGACACCACGCCCGACGACGGCAAGGAGACGAACGGGCTGGTCACGGCGTACCGGACGTTCGCCGAGGGCTGCGGCGCGGGCGCGCCCCGGCTGCTGCGCCATGTGTCCACCGTGGAGGCGGCGCGGGACATGGACATCGTGCGGGCGGTGCTCGGCGACGAGAAGCTGAACTTCGTGGGGGCCTCGTACGGCACGTTCCTCGGGGCGACGTACGCCGGTCTCTTCCCGGACCGGGCGGGACGGCTGGTGCTGGACGGCGCGATGGACCCGTCGCTGCCGGCCCGGAGGCTGAACCTCGAGCAGACGGCGGGCTTCGAGACGGCGTTCCGGTCGTTCGCGAAGGACTGCGTACGGCAGGCGGACTGTCCGCTGGGCGGCAAGGGCACCCCGCCCGAGCGGGTCGGCGAGAACCTCAAGGCGTTCTTCAAGAAGCTGGACACACGGCCCGTCCCCACCGGCGACGGCCGCAAGCTCACCGAGTCGCTCGCCACGACCGGTGTGATCGCGGCCATGTACGACGAGGGTGCCTGGGAGCAGCTGCGCGAGGCGCTGACGACCGCGATCAAGGAGAACGACGGCTCCGGACTCCTCGTCCTGTCCGACGGCTACTACGAGCGGGACGCCGACGGCGCCTACAGCAACCTGATGTTCGCCAACGCGGCGGTGAACTGCCTGGACCTGCCGGCCGCCTTCGACACCCCCGATGAAGTGCGCAGGGCGCTGCCCGAGTTCGAGAAGGCCTCGCCGGTCTTCGGCAGGGGCCTGGCGTGGGCCGCCCTGAACTGCGCGTACTGGCCGGTGCACGCCACGGGCGAGCCGCACCGCATCGAGGCGAAGGGCGCGGCCCCCATCGTCGTGGTCGGCACGACCCGGGACCCCGCGACGCCGTACCGCTGGGCGCAGGCCCTGGCCGGCCAGCTGTCCTCGGCGCGCCTGCTCACCTACGAGGGCGACGGCCACACGGCCTACGGCCGCGGCAGCTCCTGCATCGACCGGACGATCAACGCCTACCTCCTCCGCGGCACCCCGCCCACGGACGGAAAGCGCTGCTCATAGCCCTGATCCCGGCCCTGGAGCGCAGGCCTCCGGGGCTGGTACGGAGCACCCTCGGAAACTGTGTAGACTTACCGTCGTTGCTGATCGCACCATAGTGCGGACAGCGCGCCGCCTTAGCTCAGATGGCCAGAGCAACGCACTCGTAATGCGTAGGTCTCGGGTTCGAATCCCGAAGGCGGCTCTTTTCAGAACCCCAGGTCAGGCCTCTGACCTGGGGTTTTCTGCTATTCGTGCTGTGTCGTCCGGGCTGGACTGCGGCCGGTTGACCTGCGCAGGCGCAACGCGTAGGTCGGAGGCTGTGGGGGGTGTGGTTCCCCGGGGCGTGCGTGCGGATGCCCCTCTGGCCTTGTGGTTTCGAGAGATCGCCTCTGCCTGATCGGTGCTGGTTGGCAATGGAGTGCGGGAGGGGAGCGTATCGGTCAACTGCAGTGCGGCAGCTGGCGTTACTGGCGGGCGGCCGAGCGGGAAGTGCTGACTCCGGCCAGGTTGTCGATGTCGCCCAATCCTGGGTTCCGCCGCCCGCGCGCGATCCGCCGCTTCCGTTGACGTGGTCCATCCCGGCCGAACCCCACCCTGCCGGAAGAGCCGCAGGGCGGCCCAGCGGTACGAACCCGGAAGGACCGTGAAACGCGCCGGAATCCTTCAATGGGCACATCGCCTGGAAGCAGCGGCACCGGTGGTCGCCTCGCGAGATCCGGAGTCGGTATGCCGGATCGATGTGGAGAATAAGTGCAGCTATAATAACTGCATCTATATGTGGGAGCTGGTGTTGTGGACAAGCCCGCCGAGATGTTCGACCGTGTCTTCGAATGGGCCGAGCTGACCCGGTTCGCCATCCTGCCGGGCCCGCGGGCCACGCTGGGCGTGGTCTCCGGTCGCCGCCGGCAGGGCAAGACCTTCCTGCTCGACGCCGTCGCTCGTGCCAGTGGCGGCTTCATGTTCACCGCCACCGAGACCACCGAGGCCGACGCCCTGCGTCAGTTCGGTGAGGCACTGGCCCGTTATCGCGGGCAGTCCACTCCGTTCCGTTTCGCGCACTGGGACGAGGCAGTCGCGGAACTTATGCGCATCGCCGACGCGGGCGGCCCCACCGTGGCGGTCATCGACGAGTTCCCCTTCCTCGCCAAGGCATCTCCCTCCCTGCCTTCGATCATCCAGCGCGCTCTGGACCCTGCTGCCCAGCACACCAACACTCCCGTGCGTCTGCTGCTGTGCGGCTCCGCGCTGTCGTTCATGGGCCGGCTGCTGTCCGGCAATGCTCCGCTGCGTGGCCGAGCCGGCCTCGAACTCGTGGTCCCGACCCTGGACTTCCGGCTCGCGGCCGAGTTCTGGCAGATCGACGACCCGCGCACCGCGCTGCTGACCAATGCCATCGTCGGCGGCACGCCTGCCTACCGCCGTGAGTTCACCCAGGGCGATACCCCGGCCGGGCCGGACGACTTCGACGACTGGGTCGTCCGAGCCGTCCTCAACCCGGCGCGTCCGCTCTTTCGGGAGGCCCGCTACCTCCTCGCCGAAGAGCCCGAACTGCACGACACCGCGCTGTACCACTCGGTACTGGCAGCCATCGCCGCCGGTAACGCCGCGCGTGGCGGCATCGCCGACTACCTGGGGCGCAAGTCCACCGACCTCGCCCACCCGTTGAGCGTTCTCCAGGACGTCGGCATGATCACCCACGAAGCCGATGCCTTTCGCCGCAACCGCTCCGCCTACCGCATCGCCGAACCGCTCGTCACCTTCTACCACGCGGTCATGCGCCCGGCCTGGGGCGATCTGGAACGCCCTGGGAGGGCGCCCGACGTGTGGCGCCGAACCCAGTCCACCTTCCGCAGCAAAGTCGTCGGTCCGCACTTCGAGCAGGTCTGCCGGGAATGGGCCCGCTGGCATGCGGCACCCGACACTCAGGGAGGACACGTCACACGCGTCGCAGGCGGAGCCGTCAACGACCCGGCTGCCCGGACCAGCCATGAGGTCGACGTCGCAGTCCACGGCGAGAGCCAAGAGGGTCGTCAGGTGCTGCTCGCCATCGGCGAAGCGAAGTGGAGTGAGGTGATGGGAGCCGGCCACCTGGAACGCCTCCGGCACATCCGTTCCCTCCTGACCAGGAGCGGCACGGCTACCGAGGCAACGAGGCTCTACTGCTTCAGCGGCACCGGCTTCACCGATGAGCTGAATCACCTCGCAAAGAGCGACCCCACGATTCAACTGATCGACCTGCCCCGCCTCTACCACGGAGAGTGACTCTCGATCTGCAGCGCGGGCGACCGGTCGGCCGCACCGGCAGGCAGACCCGTATGAGGAGTCCGGGCTCTTCGGAGAGGAGGGCACGAGGGCGTACGACCATGCGCGATCCGTCGTCGGACGGTCAGGGTGAGCGCGGGCAGCCACTACGACATGTCGGTGGTGGCCGCAGAGCCTCGGCCGAGAGCGGTTCGTCTCGATTCGGCGGTAGCGTGGCGAGGCGAGCAAGGCTGCGGACAGGCGGGGCGGATTTCATGCGGATGCGGTGCGAAGCCGGGGCCGAGGAGGAGTTCGAGGCGGCGTGTGGGCTGTTGGTCGACCGGCTGGTCCGGTGGGCGGGGGAGCAGGGGCTGCCGGTGGACGCGTTCATGGCCGAGGCGGCGTTGGACTACCGGCACCGGGCGACCGTCGACGGTCGGCTGGGGCTGTGGGAGCCGCGGCATGTGGAGGAGTTGCTGCTGTCCTGGCTCCCCCAGCAGGTCACCGAGCTTCCCGGGGAGGAGCGCGGCGACGGTCCGGGCACGTTGCGCACCCTCCTGCGTTTTCTGCATGCCGTGCAGTTGGCGGACCCACGCGGCCCCGCGCTCGATGACTCCCTCTGCGCGGTGGACGCGGCCGAAGAACGGTATCCGGAGGCGATGGCGGACCGTAAGCGCTGGGGCCTGGCGAAGTTCTGGGCGGTGACCGCTGCCGAGCAGGGCGTGGACGTCATGGACGGGGCGGCGTTGCAGCGGTTCGCTGAGCGCGCTCAGCGTGGGGAGATCGCTTACGACCAGCGGACCCTTGACGAGATCATGGATCGACGGTTGAACGGCCGCGTGTTGGGCGACGGGGTCCGGGCCGAGCCGCAGCTGCCGGTGGTGCTCCCTCCGGACGGTGAACTGCGGCTACTGGCTGAGGCGTCGACGACTGTGGCGCAGCTGCGGGGCCTCGCAGAGTGGGCGGGGCGCGAGGGGCGGGTGGTGACAGCCACGGGGCGGCTGCGGATGGCCGATGCCCGCGAGCTGGTGGATGTGCTCGGTACCGGGGACAGGACCGAGGGGGTGCGCTCTTCGAACGACCTGCCGCGGCTGGGACTGCTGGTGGAGTGGGCGAAGAAGGCGCGGCTGGTCCGGGTGGCCAAGGGCCGTTTGTACGCGGTGGCCAAGGCCCGGCCGGTGCTGGCCGACCCGCTTCAGCTCTGGTCGCGCGCCTTCGACGCACTTCTCGAACTGCGGCAGGCCCTGATCGGGGCGCGCAGCGGCTGGCACGTCGAGTCGATGCTCTTCGACATCTACGACGAGATGCTGGAGGACGTGCTGAACACGCTCTACAGCCTGCCGTACCCGATGCCCTGGCCGCGGCTGCGTGACTCCGTGCACCTGGGCTACCGGGCCCGCTTCCGGCTCGACGGCGGCTCGGACCTCCAGCACCGGATGTGGTTCGAGCACGCCGACCGGGACCTGCGTGCCGTATTCGACGTGCTGGTGGATCTGGGCGCGGTCGAGCGTGAGCAGGGGATGGCCGATCCGGTGTTCCTGGAGACCGATCTCTCCGGTCCGGAGGATTACGGACCCCAACCTCCTGCGGGCCTGCCGCAGGAACTCGCGGAGCTGCTGGGCGTCATGGGGGCGGCAGCGGATCCGGCAGAGGCGCGGGCGCGTGACCGCCGCCTGCGTGAGGAGCTGGCCGCCGGGCCCGTCGAACTCATCCGTCTCACCGACCTGGGCACCCGGGCTGTACGGCAGCGGCTGCTGGCGGCCGGCCGGGACGCACCGCTGGTCGGTGAGCTGGTCCAGGCACCGGCGGCCGGCCTGCTGGGGGTGCTGGCCGAGGACTACGACCCGGATGCCGCCCGCGCGGAACTGACCGGCTGGATTGCGGCCCGCGGGGAGCGGGATGGCGCACTGCGGCAACTGACTGACGCCGTACGGACCATGGCGGGTGCGGCTTTCCGTACGCGTGCCCAGGCGATGCTGGACGTGCTGACGGTGGCGTGGCCTGACGGCGAGGGCGAGCGACTGCTGCGTGCGCTGCGCGGTGACGCCATACTGGCTCCGCTCGCTCTGAGCGCGCTGGCGCACCGTGAACTGTTGTCCCCCGAGGACATGACCGACGCCGAGCATCTGCTGGTGCTCGCCGAGAGTCTGCTCCAGCTCGTGGAGCTGGCGGGCGCCTCGGGCGGCGCCGAGGAGGCGCTGCGCGCCCAGGGGCCCGAGGCCAGGGATGCGGTCGCCGCCGCGCTGGACTCCGAGCACCCGGACCGGGCTGGCCTTGAGGAACTCCGGCACCTCGCGGCCAGGGCCTGGCGTACTTCCGCCGTTCGTCACGGCGGGCTCCGCAGGCGTGGGCGGTCCGCGGGCAGGGGTGGGCGCAAGCGGCGCCGGTGACAGGGGGCGCCGATCGGTTCGGCGGGCGCGGGGACGAGGTCGGCGGGACGGAGCGGGAACCTGGCGGTGCTCGGGGCTCCACGACTCGGTGACGCGCGTTAGCGTGATCTGCGAAAACTGGATCTGATGCGATCGCGTGGCACAGCTCGTCACGATCTCTCACGACCTCGTAATGCGTAGGTCTCGGGTTCGAATCCCGAAGGCGGCTCCACTGGAACCCCAGGTCGGATGGACTCCGACCTGGGGTTCTTGCGTGATTCAGCGGATGGTTTCCCGTTCGACCGGGAGCCACAGCTCGGCGTCCGCCTCCGTGCCGTCGTCGGACATGCGGGTGCGGAGGATCTCCGGGCCGGGGCGGGTGCGGTACGGGTTGGAGGGGAACCACTCGGTGAACACGTCGCGCCACAGCTCCTGGATGGCCTCGGGGGCCGGGCCCGACGTGGTGAAGACCGCCCAGGTGCCCGGCGGGACCGGGAGGGCGGTGGTGCCGTCGGGGATCGGGCCCGGAACCGGGCCCGAGGTGATCACGGCCTGGTAGTAGTCGAGTTCCGTGCCCTCCGCGCGGCTCGGGTCCAAGTCGTCGCAGACCGCCACGACGCCCTGCGGCTCCTGGTCGGACAGTTTCTCCAGGGCCTCCACGGCGGACTTGTCCAGGCCCCGGACGAAGTCGATGATCGCCTGGTTCGGGCCGGAGTGGACCAGGGGGATCCGGGCCTTGAAGCCCGTGACGGTGAAGGCCGGGCGGTCCACTACTCGGTACTGCATGCTGCTGCTCCCTTCGACGGTGAGCCGGAAGGCCAGCCGGGGCTGGGAGACCAGCGCGGCGCCGGTGCGCCGGGCCTCGCCCGGGCCCACGCCGTGCATCGTGCGGAACGCCCGCGCGAACGCCTCGCCGGAGCCGTAGCCGTAGCGGACCGCGATCTCCAGGAGCGTCGCGTCACCCGACAGCACCTCCGCGCCCGCGACCGTCAGCCGGCGGCGGCGGATGTACTCCGACAGGGGCATGCCTGCCAGGGCGGAGAACATCCGGCGCAGGTGGTACTCCGAGGTGCATGCCGTACGCGCCAGGTCCGCCACGTCGACGGTCTGGTCGAGGTTCCGTTCGATCCGGTCCATCGCCTGGTTGAGCTGCTCCAGCACGTCCGGCCTCCTTCCGTTTCCTGCCCGCACGCTAGGCGGCGCGTGCCCTGCCGCACCCGACATCCTGTGCCCGTTCCGGTCGGGTGCGGCCTGTGCTGAACGGCGTGGGCGAACCGCCGTCCGGCAGGAGTACTCGCGGCGTCCTCACCGTGAACGGCTAGCATCGCCCGTCAACCCGTCAGTTGCCGACCGGATGAGGTGAGGACATGGGGGCGCCCCGGATCGCCGTCGCCGTGGTGACGATGGGCAACCGGCCCGAAGAGGTCGACGCCCTGCTGGAGTCCGTGGCCAAGCAGGACGTGCCGCCCGAGCGGATCGTCATCGTCGGCAACGGCTGCCCGCTGCCGGACTTCGCCCGGCGGCTGTCGCTGCCCGGCGAGGTCACCGCCGTCGAACTCGACGAGAACCTCGGCTGCCCCGGCGGGCGCAACGCGGCCCTGGCACGGCTGCGGGAGTTCGGCGACGTCGACGTCGTGGTGGATCTGGACGACGACGGTCTGCTCGTCGACCCCGATGTGCTGCGCCGCGTGCGGGACCTGTACGCCGCCGACGAGCGGCTCGGCATCGTCGGCTTCCGCATCGCCGACGAGCACGGCGAGACGCAGCAGCGGCACGTGCCCCGGATCGGCAACTCCGACCCCGGCCGGGGCGGTTACGTCACCGGCTTCCTCGGCGGCGGCCACGCGCTGCGGATGGCGATGCTCGACGAGGTCGGCGACTGGCCCGCCGAGTTCTTCTTCGCGCACGAGGAGACCGACCTCGCATGGCGCGCGGTGGATGCCGGGTGGCGGATCCTGTACGCGCCGGAACTGCTGCTCCGGCATCCGAAGACCTCGCCCGCCCGGCACGCCATCTACTACCGCGTCAACGCCCGCAACCGGGTCTGGCTGGCCCGCCGCCGGCTGCCGCTCGCGCTCGTCCCCGTCCATCTGGGCGTGTGGGTGCTGCTCACCCTCGCCCGGAACCGGTCGGGGGCCGGGCTGCGTGCGTGGTTCGGCGGATTCGTGGAAGGCGTACGGGAGCCGGCGGGGGAGCGGCGGCCCATGCGGTGGCGGACGGTGTGGCGGCTCACCCGGCTGGGGCGGCCGCCCGTCATCTGATGCGCTGAGGAGACGACTCGATGTGTGGAGGAGACGGCCCGCCGCGCTGAAGAGATGGTGTGGGCCCCGGTCGTTCACCTCCGCCGACCGGGACCCGGACCCGGCCGCGGCGGCGACACTCCCCCGAGTTGCGCGTCCAGACGCGCGCGCCGCCGGGCCAGATCCGATGTAGTGATCACATCAGGCTTTGCCAACGGATCGCTAACATGTGGCCAACGGTTCGCCGTTGCGTCGTCTGCCGATTGGCCGGAAGTCGCCGAACCAAGGTCGACGACGGCCAGGGCGGCGGCTGATCCCGGCGGAGCAGGCGAAGGCCGAGGTGGCGGAAATCCGCTGCCCAGGGGTGGAAACTCGTCAAGGCGGGAGGCACGGGGGGTAGTGGCGCGATGATGCGGTTCGGGCTGTTGGGGCCGCCGGTGCTGTTCTACGACGTCCAGGGCGGCGGCCGGGGTGAGGCCCGGGCCATCGCCGGCCCCAAGTCCCGTGTGCTGCTGGCCGCGTTGCTGCTCGACGCAGGCCGGGCCGTCTCCGTCGAGTCGCTCAAGGACGCGCTGTGGGGCGGGGCGCCGCCCGTGTCCGCCCAGGCCTCGCTGCACAATCACATCACCCGGCTGCGGCGGCTGCTCGACGATCCCGAACGACTGCGCACCGTGCCGTCCGGGTATGTGCTGCGGATCGACGAGGGCGAGCTCGACGTCCACGTCTTCGACGCCCACGTCGCCGAGGCCCGTGCCGCGCACACCGGCCGGGACCGGGAACGGGTCGTGCGCGCGTGCACCGCCGCACTCGCCCTGTGGCGCGGCGCGCCGCTCGCCGGGCTGCCACCCGAGGTGGGCGGGTACGCCTTCGCGCAGCGGCTGTGCGAGGCTCGGCTGCTGCTCCTGGAGTGGCGCCACGAAGCCGAGTTGGCGCTGGGCGGCCCGCGGCTGCACGAGCTGGTGCCGGAGCTGGCGGCGTTGACCGGCGAGTATCCGCTGCGGGAGGTGTTCCACCGGCAGCTCATGCTCGCCCTGCACCGCACCGGCCGTCAGGCCGAGGCCCTGGCCGTCCATCGCGAGCTGCGCACCCGCCTCGTCGGCCGGCTCGGGATCGAGCCGGGGCCGGGGGTGCGGGAGGCCCATGTGGAGGTGCTGCGGGGGGCCGCGGGGGACGGTGGTTCAGGGGAGCCGGGTGAACCGGGCAGGCCGATCGTCCCGCCCGCCCAGCTGCCCCCGCCCTCGACCCACTTCATCGGCCGCGCTGCCGTACGCGACGCCCTGCACCGCACGCTCACGGCACCCGATCCGTATCCCACCGCCGTCATCAGCGGCATGGCCGGCGTCGGCAAGAGCGCGCTCGCGCTGCATGTCGCCCATCAGCTGGAGGAACGTTTCCCCGATGGGCAGCTCCACCTCGACCTGCACGGCGCCACCCCGGGCATGACACCACTCACCCCTGGTCAGGCCCTCACCACCCTGCTGCGTGACCTCGGCACCGAGCCCTGCCGCATCCCCGAACAGCCGGACGCCGCAGCCGCGTTGCTGCGTTCGCTGCTCGCGCCGACGCGCACGCTCCTGGTGCTGGACGACGCCGCGAGTGCCGCGCAGGTACGGCCGCTGCTGCCGGGCGGCGCAGGGTGCGGGGTGATCGTCACGAGCCGTTCGCCGCTGACCGCTCTCGACGGCGCGGTCCGGTTCCCGCTCGCCCCGCTGTCGGACGAGGAGAGCGCCGAACTCCTGCGCAGGGCTTCGGGCCGCGACGGACTGGACGGCACGGACGCCGCCCGGCTCCTCGTCGAGCTCACCGGCCGGCTCCCGCTGGCCCTGCGGGTCGTCGCCGCGCGGCTCGCCGCCCGCCGGGCCCTCTCCGCCGACGCCCTCGCCGGACAACTCGCCGTCGAGGACGGGCGATTGCACCACCTGGAGTACGACGACCTGAGCGTCCGCCGCTCCCTGGCCGTCGCGCACGACGCGCTCGCCGCCTCCGAGCGCGAGACCGACCGGGACGCGGCCCGCACCCTGCGCCGTATCGGCGCGCTCGACCTGCCCACGTACGGCGCCGGCCTGCTCGCCCACCTCACCGGCACCGGCGAACCCCGCACCGAGGCCGCCCTGGACCGCCTCCTCGACGTGGCCCTGCTGGAGGAGACGACGTACGGCCGCTACGCACCGCACGACCTGGTGCGCGACTTCGCCCGTGAACTGGCCGGAGAGCGGGACGCCGTCGACACCGCGCTGCACTGGTACGCCGCCGTCGCCGAGCGCGTCCTCGCCGCGATCGTGGCACCCGGACCCGACCAGAGCGACCGCCGCCGGCCCACCGCGAGCCGGCCGAGCGGCCACACGGCCCACGTCGACAGCGTCGCCCCCTTCGCCGGCCCCGAAGAGGCATTCCTCTGGGGAGACAGGGAGCTGGAGAACGTCGTCACCCTGGTCCAGCGGTACGCGGACGACCCCGCCGGGCAGCGTGCGGGCCTGGTCTCCACGCTCGTCCGGCTGATCTTCCCGTACACGCATCGCCGGGGACGCGTCGCCGAGATGGAGGTGCTCGGGCAGGCCGGCCTCCGGGTGGCCCGGCGGCTCGGTGACGCGGCGGCGGAGGCATACGCGCTGGTCGACCTCGCCGGGCTGCACTTCCTGACCGGCCGGCAGAACGACGCCCTCGCCCTCAACGACCACGCGCTCGTCATCTGGCGGCGGCTGGACCACCCGACCTGGATCCGCCGCTGCCTCAACAACCGCGGCCTGCTGCTGGACGGGCTCGGCCGGCACACCGAGGCGGGCGAGGCGCTGACGCGGAGCCTGGAGTACGCACGGCGGCTGAACGATCCGTACGGCGAGGCCGTCACCCACAGTCACCTCGGCAACCTCTTCGAGCACACCGACCCGCGGGCCGCCATCGAGCAGCACCGGCGTTCGCTGGCGCTCGGTGACGAGATCGGCGCCGTGATCGTGCGGCACTCCGCGCACTGCAACATCGGGTACGCCCATCTGCGGCTCGGGGAACCGGCCGCCGCTCTCCCGCACTTCGAGGAGAGCCTGCGCATCCTCGGCGGGCACGGCGACTGGCACGGGGAGTCCCAGGCCCGGCTCGGCCTGGTCCGTGCCCTGCGGCTGCTGGGCCGCAGCGGGCCGGCCGCCCGCGAGTGCGCCGAGCTGCTCGACCGGGCCGACGCCCGCGCCGACCGCTACACCGCCGCTCTCGCCCGCCACCAGCACGGGCTGCTGCTGCGGGCGCGGGGCCACATCGGCGAGGCGCGCGAGGAGTGGGGTTCGGCCCTCGCGGCACTGGAGGGGACGGACGAGCGGGCGGTGGTAACGGAGTTGCGTGCGTTGCTCGCTCCCGCCGGCTGACCACTGCCGTCCTCATCACACCCCACCCGAGCGGCCTACTTGGCGTCCGCGTAGCACTCCACCACCGCCGTCGTGAACGGGAACCGCACCGGTGTCTCCCCGAAGGTCAGCCGCCCGGCCAGGGCCGCCGCCTCGCGGATCGCCGCCACGACCGCCTCCGTCTCCTCCTCGGGGCAGTGCACGATCACCTCGTCGTGCTGGAAGAAGACCAGCTCGGCCGCCAGCTCCGCGCAGCTCTTCCGCAGCGCGGCGAGCAGGAGCAACGCCCAGTCGGCGGCGCTGCCCTGGACGACGAAGTTGCGGGCGAAGCGGCCGCGGGCACGGGCGTTGGTGGAGGCGTAGCCGGGCACCCACTGCCCGCCGTCCGGTTGGTCGTCCTCCCCGGAGACGACGGCAGCCGTCGGGATGCCGGCCTCCTCGCTCGCGTCGTCCGTCCCCCGGGCCGCGGGCGGGCAGGTCCGGCCGAGCCAGGTCCGCACGAGCCGGCCCTCCTCCCCGGCCCGGGCCGCGTCGTCGACGTACGCCACCGCCCTGGGGAAACGGCGTCTGAGCGCGGCGAGGTTCTTCAGGCCGTCGCCGGAGGTCTGGCCGTAGACCGCGCCGAGCACGGCGAGTTTGGCCTGGGAGCGGTCGCCGGAGAAGGCGCGGTCGGAGACGGACTGGTACAGGTCGGTCTCCCGGCCGGCCACCTCCATCAGGCCGGGGTCGCGGGAGATCGCCGCGAGGACGCGCGGCTCCATCTGGTCGGCGTCGGCGACGACGAGCCGCCAGCCGGGGTCGGCGACCACGGCCCGCCGGATCACCTTGGGGATCTGGAGCCCGCCTCCGCCGTTGGTCACCCAGCGCCCGGTCACCGTCCCGCCCGCGAGGAACTCGGGTCTGAAGCGGCCCTCGCGGACCCAGTCCTGCAGCCAGGACCAGCCGTGGGCGACCCAGATGCGGTACAGCTTCTTGTACTCGATCAGGGGCTTCACGGCGGGGTGGTCGACCGACTCGAGCTCCCAGCGGCGGGTCGAGGAGACCTTGATGCCGGCCTGGGAGAAGGCCCTGACCACATCGGCGGGCAGGTCGGGGCGGACGCGGCGGCCGAAGGCGGTGGAGACCTCCTCGGCCAGCTCGGCCAGGCGGCGCGGCTCACCGCCGCCCGCGTACCGCTCGCCCAGCAGGTCGTGCAGGAGCGCGCGGTGCACCTCGGCGCTCCAGGGCAGCCCGGCGCGGTTCAGCTCGGCGGCCACCAGCATGCCCGCCGACTCGGCGGCCGTCAGCAGCCGCATGCGGTCGGGGTGCTCGGCGCTGTCGTGCCGCAGCTGCTGGTCGGCGTAGACCGCGAGGAGGTCGGGCAGGGGCAGGTGGACGCCCTGAGGCTCGAACAGGGAGGACTGGGAGCCCGGTTCGGCGGACCGCTGCGGCGGATCGGGCGGTACGGGGCCGCCGCGCAGCCGGGCCAGGGCGGCCGCGGCCGAGCGTGGTTCCCCGTACCGCCCCTCGTGGCCGAGGAGGAGGGTCTCGGCGGCCTCGATGTCGTAGCACCGCTCGGCTCGCACCCCCGTGGCGAGCAGGCGCGGGTAGACCTCGGCGGTGGACCGCCACACCCACCGCGTGACGCCGGGACGGCTCCGCACGGCCTCGGCGGGATCCGCCTCCCGCCGCACCGGGCCGGAGGGCAGCCCGTCCGGACCGAGGGGGGCGACGTCCACGCCACCGTCCTCGGCCGGAGCGAGCGCCCACCGGTCGGCCATGCTGCGAGTGTGCCAGGGGGGTCTGACAACGCCCCCTGCCACCGCCGAGGGAGGTCAGGACTCGTCCGGCACGTTCTCCTGTGCCCGCGCGATCCTCTCCAGCACCTTGGCGACGTACCGCTCCGTCCGCTCCTTGCCGATGCCCAGGCCGCTGAGGACGCCCTGGCCGTTCTCGTGCTCCAGGAGGGCGAGCAGGATGTGCTCGGTGCCGATGTAGTTGTGGCCGAGGCGCAGGGCCTCGCGGAAGGTGAGCTCGAGTACCTTCTTGGCGGCCTGGCCGTACGGCACGAGTTCCGGGGCATCGTCGACGGCCGGCGGGAGTGCCGCCGTGGCCGCCGCGCGGACCGCGTCGAGGGAGACGCCCTGTTCGACGATGGCCTTCGCGGCGAGGGCATCGGGTTCGGCCAGCAGGCCGAGGACGAGGTGCTCGGGCAGGCCCTCGGCGTTGTGCGCCGCCTTGGACGCGTTGTGCGCGGCCATCACGGCGCTGCGGGCACGGGGCGTGTAGCGGTTGAAGCCCTGGCTCGGGTCGAGGTCGGCCGACTCCTTCGGCACGAACCGCTTCTGGGCGGCCTGCCGGGTGACGCCCATGCTCTTGCCGATGTCGGTCCAGGACGCGCCGGACCGCCGGGCCTGGTCGACGAAGTGGCCGATCAGGTGGTCGGCCACGTCGCCCAGGTGGTCCGCGGCGATCACCGCGTCCTGGAGCTGGTCCAGCGGCTCCGGGTGGACCTTCTTGATGGCCGCGATGAGGTCGTCGAGACGGATGGCTGACGTGGTGTCGGGGTTCGTCATGCGTCAACCGTAGGTTGCGCCCTGATGACTGTCAACCATGAGTTGACAGTCGCGAGGGCGTACGGGATCGCGGGTTCCGGGCCGTCCGCGGCGGCATGGCACCATCGGCCCGTGAGTACGTCCAGCACCGTCGACCGCGCGTTCGCAGCGGCCCTCTACGAGACCGGCGAGACAGCCCTCGACACCGGCGCGTCCCTGCTCGCCTCCGACCCGGCGGCGGACGCCGAACTCGCCCGGCGTGGGCAGGAGTTCGTGGCGGCGGCCTGGCGGCGTGGCTGGCAGCCGGCCGACCTCGTACGGACCGTCCGGCGCGAGCTGGACGACGCACACGTGCTCCAGGTGGCCGCGCTGATCCGCGCACAGGCGCCCGGCGACGGCCCCCGGGGCAGCCGCTGGACCGCGCAGCTCGCGGAACTCCCCGCCGACGGCCCGCCCCGCACCGACCGCTTCTCGCACGCCACCGCCGTGCTGGAGCTGTACCGCCTGCTGCTGCGGCTGCCGGCCCTGGAGGCCCTCGACGAGGAGCCGGGGAAGGCGGCCGGGAGCGCGAGGACCGAGTCCCGCATGCTCACCCGCATCCGCGCCCTGCTCGCCAAGGCGGAGGCCACCGGATTCCCGGAGGAGGCCGAGGCGCTCAGCGCCAAGGCGCAGGAGCTGATGGCCCGGCACAGCGTCGACGAGGCGCTGCTCGCGGCGCGGGCGCCCTCCCCGGACGCGCCCGGTGCCTGCCGGGTCGGGGTCGAGCCGCCGTACGAGCAGGCCAGGGCGGTGCTGCTGGACGCCGTCGCCGGCGCCAACCACTGCCGGGCGGTGTGGAACGAGCCCCTCGGCTTCTCCACCGTGGTCGGCTTCGAAACCGACCTGGAGGCGGTCGAACTCCTCTACACCTCACTCCTCGTGCAGGCCACGGCCGCGATGACGAAGGCGGAGGCCGTGCAGCGGGCAGGTGGCCGCAAGCGCACCAAGACGTTCCGGCAGTCGTTCCTCGCGGCCTACGCCCACCGCATCGGCACCCGCCTGGCAGCGGCCGCCGAGACCCAGGTGACCGACGACCTGCTCCCGGTCCTCGCCTCCCGCGACGTCGCCGTCACCGGGCGGCTGGACCGGATGTTCCCGGAGACGACCACGACCCGGCTGCGCGGGGTGCGCGACGCGGCGGGCTGGACGGAGGGCGCGCAGGCGGCGGACCGGGCCCAGGTCCGGCACCGGTCGCCGCTGCGCTGATCTGCTCCGCGCTGATCTCCCGTCAGTCGCCCGAGGTTTCGAAGCCGCTCACCGAGGCCTGCGTTCCCTCCGTCCGGTCGACCTCGCCGTACGTCCACTTCAGCTCGTGCGCCGTCTTGGTGTCGCCGGGCAGGGTGAAGGACGCCTTGTGCACGTCGAGGCTCTCCGCGGAGCCCGCCTCGCCCCGGACGTAGGTGATCGTGAAGGACGTGGTGCCGCCCTTCCCGAGCGTGAGCGACTGGGCCTTCGCGCCCTCGTCCGGGGAGACGGACGTCGTGCCGTCCTCGAACAGCAGGTCCACGCCGGGGAAGCCCTTCAGCGTGCACTGCGCGCCCTTGTTGGTGAGCGTCACGGTGACGGTGCCGGTGTCCCCGGCGGCCGGGGCGGCGCCCGCGCCGACCTCGACGCCCATGTCGCCGAGTGCGCAGGCCGAGTCGCTCGGCCGGTCCGCGTTCTTGACGTCGTCGCCACCGGTCTTGTCGTCGCTACAGCCGGTCAGCAGGACCGTCGCGGCGAGGGCGGCGGCCATGGTGAGGGGGAAGGTGCGCATGGGGTCCTCTGGGCGTGTCGAACGGGAGCGGCTTCGGGCCCCTGGATCATCACGCACGCGCGTTCCGTACGGGCACGCGCCCCCTGCGATTCCCCCGAACGCCGGACGGCACACGCCATCGCCGATTCCCCGAAGGCCGGACGGCACACACCCTCGCCGATTCCCCGGCGCCCGTCCGCGCGTCCCCGGACGCCGGACGGGCCGCGGCGCCCGAGGGCGATCCGCGGCCCGTCCGCAGGGGGCCGGGTGTCAGCCGAGGCCCGCCGTCGGCAGCCCCGTCGGCAGCTTCCCGCCCTCGGCCTTCGTGTAGGTCTCCGCGCCGAGGCCGCCCTCCCAGGTGACCTTCAGGCTGCTCCCGTTCACGGAGTCGACCATGCCGGCCGCCCGGTCCTTGGAGCCGTCCGTGCACTTCAGGCGGATCATCCGCATGCCGGACTCCTCGCCCGCGGTGCCGCTGCACACGCTGCCGCCGGTGGCGAACAGCGCGGCCTGCTTGCCGGTGATCACCAGGGCCACGGCCTTGCCGTCGGTCGTCGCGAGCCAGCTGCCCGCCAGCTTGCCGGCCGACTCGCCGGAGCCGGAGCCGGAGCCGGCGCCGGAGCCGGAGTCGCCCGAGCCGCCGTCCGTTCCGGCGGACGCCGAGAGGGAGGGAGCCGGGCTGGACGCCGAGTCGTCACCCGAGTCGCCGTCGCTGCTGCACGCGGTCAGCGCGAGCGCGCCCGCCAGCCCCGCGGCCGCCGCCGCGACGCGCACGGCGCCGGAACGACGCGAGAAGATCACCGAAGTCACTGCAAGCCCCCAAGCTGTAGCCGGCCGACCGGCCCGGACGGCACCGGCCGGCCTCCTGGCCGGAACGACCGCAGCAAGCTACCAGGGCCCGTCAAGAGCCCCCGCGAATGCCTCTTACCAGGACGACTTGCGCACCCCGGGCAGATACCCCGCGTGCGCCTGCTCCCGCAGACTCACCCGGGACAGCCCGAACGCCCGGAAGTAGCCGCGCGGCCGGCCGTCCACCTGGTCGCGATTGCGCACGCGCGTGGCGCTCGCGTCGCGCGGCTGCCTGCGCAGTTCCGCCTGTGCGGCGAGCCGCTCGGCCTCCGTCGACGACGGCCGCCGGATGATCTCCTTCAGCTCGGCCCGCCGGGCGGCGTACCGCGCGACGACCTCCTGTCGCCTGTCGTTCTTCGCGATCTTGCTCTTCTTCGCCATCAGACCCTCACTCCCCGCGCCCGGATCCGGGCGACGGCCGCCTCGATGCCGATCGTGTCGATGGTCTTGATCCCCCTGGCGCTGAGCCGGAGCCGAACGTACCGGCCCTCGCTCGGCAGCCAGTAGCGCTTGGACTGGATGTTGGGGTCGAACCGGCGCGACGTGCGCCGGTGGGAGTGCGAGATGCGGTTGCCGAAGCCCGGCTGTGTGCCGGTCAGCATGCAGTGCGCGGACATGGTGGTGACGTACCTCTCTGATCAGACAGTGGAAATGGATTTCATTTTCAGTATCATAGCGGCATGGCACGCAACGAACTCCGGCCGGTCATCAAGCTCCGGTCCACCGCCGGGACCGGTTTCACCTACGTGACCCGCAAGAACCGCCGCAACGACCCGGACCGCCTGACCCTGCGCAAGTTCGATCCGGTCGCCGGCCGCCACGTCGACTTCCGAGAGGAGCGCTGACCATGCGCGAGGGAATCCACCCGGCCTACGGCCACGTCGTCTTCCGCGACCGAGCCGCGGACTACGCCTTCCTCACCCGCTCGACCATGACGAGCGAGAAGACGATCGAGTGGGAGGACGGCAACACCTACCCGGTCGTCGACGTCGAGATCTCCGACGTCAGCCACCCCTTCTACACCGGCACGGCCCGCGTCCTGGACACCGCCGGCCGCGTGGAGCGCTTCGAGCGCCGGTACGGAAAGAAGGGCTGACCCCGTGGCTGTCCCTCCTGGGCTCTCCGTCGTGATCGTCGGCGGGCTGCACGCCGACGCCCGCAGGGCCGCCGTCGCGCGGCTGCTCGCCGACGTGCCCGGCAGCGTCGTCCTTCACCACGACCTGGCGACGGCCGCCGCGGGCACGGTCGTGCGGACCATCAGGGACGCCGGCGGCATCCTCGACGCGGGGGAGGCGCCGCTCGTCAACGACTGCGCGTGCTGCGCCCTGCGCGAGGACCTGGTGCCGGAGCTGGAGCGGCTGCGGGACGCCGGCGGCACCCGGCTCGCCGTCGTCGAACTGTGGGACTCCGTCGAGCCCAAGGCCATGGCCGAGGTCGTCACGGCCGGCGGGCTGACCGTCACCGGCGTGATCACCGCCGTCGACCCGGCCCTGGTCCTGCCGTACCTCGGCAACGGCGACGACCTGGCCGACGGCGGTCTCGCCGCCGCCGCGACCGACCAGCGCACGGTCGCCGACACCTTCGCGCGCCAGCTGGAGTACGCCCCCGTCCTCGCGGTCGCCGATTCCCCTGAGGCCGACGACGAGGACCGTGAGCTGCTCGCGCAACTGCACCCGACGGCCCGCCAGGCCCCGATCGGGCAGGGACTCCCCGTGGACCCGGCCGACGACGGTCTGACGGTGCCGACCCCGCGCCGGCGTCCGCTCTCGTCCCTGGCCCAGGCCGCCCTGGCCGGCTTCGACGTCGAGGCGGCCGCCGCCGCCCAGCACCCGGCCTGCGCCCTGCTGCCCGCCGAGGCCGACGCGCACGGCGTCTCCACCCTGGTCTGGAGCCGGCGCCGCCCCTTCCACCCGGAGCGGCTGTACGCCGCGCTGGAGGACCTGACCTGCGCGGCCGCCCGCAGCCGGGGCCGGTTCTGGCTCGCCGACAAGCCCGACACGCTGTTCCACTGGGACGCGGCGGGCGGGGCCCTGTGTGTGGAGAGCGCGGGCCCGTGGCTGGCCTCCCTGCCGGACGCGGCCTGGGAGATGGTCCCGCCGGTGCGCCGTGCCGCCGCCGCGCTGGACTGGCACCCCGAGCACGGCGACCGCTGCCAGCACCTCGTCTTCACCTCGCCCGGCCTCGACCGGGACGGCCTGGAGCGGCTGCTGGAGTCCTGCCTGCTGACCGACGCCGAGTACGCCGCCGGGCGCGACGCCTGGCAGCGGCTGCCGCACGCCTTCGACACCCTCCTGGAGGTCTGACCCCCCATGCCGCGCAAGCCCGACCGCAAGCCCGCCAAGGACCGGCCCAACCCCCTGGACCAGGCCGGGATCACCTACATCGACTACAAGGACACCGACCTGCTGCGGAAGTTCATCTCCGACCGCGGCAAGATCCGCAGCCGCCGCGTCACCCGGGTGTCGTCCCAGCAGCAGCGGCAGCTGGCCCGGGCGATCAAGAACGCCCGCGAGATGGCGCTGCTGCCGTACGCCGGACGCTGAGCCGGTCCGATTCGGGTGAGGTTCCCCACGCTTGACGGGTGGGGAACCTCCTGCGCGTGACGCGACCGGGCCGGAGGCGGCCATCGGCAGACCGGCGCCGCGGCCCACGACGGGCCGTCAGGACCGGGCCGGACGCGGGCCGGACGAGGGTCGGACCGGATGCGCGGCGGTCGTCCGCCGGGGCGGCCCGGGGTGCTGCCGTGCGGGTCGTCGGGGGCAGAAGAGCCGAGGGCGTGTCCGGCGATCGTCCGAGCGGAGCACCGGCCGTGAGGTGGACCCCGCCCTCCTGCGACCGGTCCATTTCTTCCCGTCCTCGCAGGCAGCGACGGTCTTCCGGATGCGGGTCGGCCGGCCGAACAGCCTGCCCGCGCCCCGCGCCTCAGCTCCCGCTTCTCCGGTGCGGCCCCCGCGCGCCCTCTCGCCCGGCCGCCGAGCGGATGCTCTGCCTCCACCGGACCTCCCCGAACCCACCGACTTCATCGCAGGCCTCCGGGAACGAGAGGTGGGGCCGGGCCGTCAAACAGTCAAGAACTTCGGTAAAGCGGTCGTCAAAGCTGTAACCGCAGGACCACCCCGCGTGCACGTGCATCTGCCCATGCATCTGCACATGAACAGGGCTATGATCCGGGTCAGTTGACCACTGCATCAATGGCCACTCAGCCAGTGCACCACCGGGGAGCGACCTGTGGACCACGACGCGTACAACGGTATGGCGGCCGCCGGGCTGCACGGCGTGGCCTGGCAGAAGAGCCGGCACAGCAACTCGCAGGGCTCGTGCGTGGAGTTCGCCCGGTTGCCGGGCGGGGACGTGGCCGTCCGCAACTCACGTTTCCCCGACGGCCCCGCGCTGGTCTACACCCGTGCGGAGATCGAAGCGATGCTGCTGGGCGTGAAGGACGGCGAGTTCGACCACCTGGTGGGCGGCTGACGCTCCGAAAGACCCCGGCGAAATCGGGGTAATCGGTACTCAATGCGCGGTGACGCGCGTAGAACCGCGACGTGAGGAAGCGCCGCGGTCTTCTCATTCCCCGTGCGGCTGCGAACCGGTCCGCGGTAGCCGGAACAGCGCCCAGACCACCTTGCCGTTGAGCGCGCCCGCGAGCGGATGCCAGCCCCAGCTGTCGCTGAAGGAGTCGACGAGGAACAGTCCGCGGCCCGACTCGGTCGAGAAGTCGTCGGTCTCCCGGGCGACCGGACTGTCGTGACTGGGATCGCGCACCGCGCACACCAGCCGCTCGGTCCACCGCATCAGGTGCAGGCGCACGGGAGGTTCACGGCCGCCGGGGCACGCGCTGTTCGCCGGCAGGCCGTGCCGCAGCGCGTTGGTGACGAGTTCCGAGACCACCAGGCAGACATCGTCGAACCGGTCGCCCATGTCCCACTGGTCGAGGGTTCCGCGGGTGAACCGCCGTGCCTCGCGCACCGCTTCGTAGCGGGCGGGCAGAGCGCAGGAAGCGGCGTCGGACACGGCCGCGGGGTCCAGCGGCGGAAGGCCCTGCCGTAACGGCTCGAGCATGGTCGATCCATTCGTCCCCATGCGAGGCACTCCCGGGAATTCGCGGTCGGTGCGATGCGGCGGTGGTGCGGGACCATGGTTTCGGATGCGTACAGCAGATGCAAGGGCAGATGCACGTGCACGTGACCGGAATGAGGCGGCCCGTACCGCTTGTTGGCCAATTTTTCCGTCATCTTCGTGTCCCTCTTTGGCCGTTCACTTGCCCTCTCCTTGCTCTCGCGGGCGAGCGCCGACCGTCTCGATTCCGTTTCCGTAACCGGACGAGTACTGCTCGGAGTGTTTTAGTGGCAGACTGCGGCCCCTGGAGACGTTGGGGAGGCTGGCGAACGTGAGCGCGGGAGAGCCGGGATCGGTGGTGCGGCGCATGCTGCTCGGATCACAACTCAGGCGACTGCGTGAGGCGCGGGGCATCACGCGCGAGGCGGCGGGCTACTCGATCCGCGCCTCCGAGTCGAAGATCAGCCGGATGGAGCTGGGCCGGGTGAGCTTCAAGACCAGAGACGTCGAGGACCTGCTGACCCTGTACGGCATCACCGACGAGCAGGAACGCGCCTCCCTGCTGTCCCTGGCGAAAGAGGCCAACGTCGCCGGGTGGTGGCACAGTTACTCGGACGTGCTGCCCAGCTGGTTCCCGACCTACGTCGGCCTGGAGGGCGCCGCCTCGCTGATCCGGGCGTACGAGGTGCAGTTCGTGCACGGCCTGCTGCAGACCGAGGCGTACGCCCACGCGGTGGTCCGGCGGGGCATGCAGGGCGCGAGCGAGGCCGACGTCGAACGTCGTGTGGCGCTGCGCCTGGAGCGGCAGAAGTACCTCGTCGACGAGCGCGCTCCCGACTTCCACATCATCCTGGACGAGGCCGCCCTGCGCCGCCCGTACGGCGACCGCGAGGTCATGCGGGGCCAGCTCCAGCACCTCATCGAGATCTCCGAGCGGCCCAACGTACGGCTTCAGGTGGTGCCGTTCAGCCTCGGCGGCCACGCCGGCGAAAGTGGCGCGTTCACGATCCTCAGCTTCCCGGAGTCCGATCTGTCGGACGTCGTCTACCTGGAGCAGCTCACCAGCGCGCTGTACCTGGACAAGGCCGAGGACGTCGCCCAGTACGAGAAGGCGCTCAAGGAGCTCCAGAGCGACAGCCCGGGCCCTTCGGAGAGCCGGGATCTTCTCCGAGGGCTTCTTCAACTCTCCTGAAGTACTCCTCCAACTCGTTTGAAACACAAGTACGATGACGTGTGATCAGATCGTGAAGGCGCGATCAGGGGTCTGCTTAGGGATCGAGGGATCACATTGTCGTCGTCCTGCTTCACCGACCTTGCACAGCAGTACATCGACGGTGAGTGGCGCCCGGGTACCGGTTCCTGGGACATCATCGACTTCAACCCGTACGACGACGAGAAGCTCGCGTCGATCACCATAGCCACGGTCGACGAGGTCGATCAGGCCTACCGGGCCGCCGCCCGCGCCCAGAAGCAGTGGGCCGCGACCAACCCCTACGCCCGCCGGGCGGTCTTCGAGAAGGCGCTGCGCCTGATCGAGGAGCGCGAGGCCGAGATCTCCGAGGCCATCATCGCCGAGCTCGGCGGCACACGGCTCAAGGCCGCCTTCGAGCTGCATCTCGCCAAGGAGTTCCTGCGCGAGGCGGTCCATCTGGCGCTGGCCCCCGAGGGCCGGATCATTCCCTCGCCGGTGGACGGCAAGGAGAACCGCGTCTACCGCGTGCCGGTCGGCGTGGTGGGTGTGATCAGCCCCTTCAACTTCCCGTTCCTGCTGTCGATCAAGTCCGTCGCCCCGGCGCTCGCGCTCGGCAACGCCGTGGTGCTCAAGCCGCACCAGAACACGCCGATCGTCGGCGGATCCCTGGTAGCGAAGCTCTTCGAGGACGCGGGGCTGCCCGGCGGGCTGCTGAACGTCGTCATCACGGACATCGCGGAGATCGGCGACGCCTTCCTCGAGCACCCGGTACCCAAGGTCATCTCCTTCACCGGCTCCGACCAGGTCGGCCGGCACGTCGCGACCGTCTGCGCCCGGCAGTTCAAGCGCTGCGTCCTCGAACTGGGCGGCAACAGCGCGCTGGTGGTCCTCGACGACGCCGACATCGACTACGCGGTCGACGCGGCCGTCTTCAGCCGGTACGTCCACCAGGGCCAGGTCTGCATGGCCGCCAACCGTGTCCTCGTGGACCGTTCGATCGCGGACGAGTTCACCGAGAAGATCGTCGCCAAGGTGAAGACCCTCAAGGCGGGCGACCCGCGCGACCCGGAGACCGTCATCGGCCCGGTCATCAACTCCTCGCAGGCGGACGCCCTCTCCGGCGTGGTCGAGCAGGCCCTCGCCGAGGGCGCCACGGCCCTGGTGCGCGGCGGGCGGACGGACAACCTCGTCGAGCCGTCCGTGCTGACGGACGTCCCCGCCGACTCGGCGCTGCTCAGGCAGGAGGTCTTCGGGCCGGTCGCCTTCCTCGTCCCGTTCGACGGCGAGGAGGAGGCCGTACGTCTGGTCAACGACACCCCGTACGGTCTGAGCGGCGCGGTCCACACCGGGAACATCGAGCGCGGTGTGAACTTCGCCAAGCAGATCGACACGGGCATGTTCCACGTGAACGACGGCACCGTGCACGACGAGCCGATCGTCCCGTTCGGCGGCGAGAAGCACTCGGGTATCGGCCGGCTCAACGGCGACACGATGCTGGACTCGTTCACCACGACCAAGTGGATCTCGGTGCAGCACGGCCGGAGCGGGTTCCCGTTCTAGAGCCTTTCGCGCGCCCGGACCCTTGCGGACAGAACCTGACCGCAAGGGTCCGTAGATTCGCCGGTGTCAGGGGGAGAAGCCCCCGGTCCGGTGAAAGGCGGCGGTCATGGTCACTCACGTTCCCGCGGAGGCGCACGGCGACGAGCGCGGAGCGCTCCTGTCCTTCATCGCCGAACAGCGCGGTGGCGTCCGCAGGGCGGTGCTCGGGCTGACGGACGAGCAGGCGAGCTCCCGTCCCAGCGCCAGTGAGCTGTCCCTCGCCGGGCTGGTCAAGCACGTCGCCGAGGTCGAGCAGATGTGGATCTCCCTGGCCAAGGGCGAGCCGCCGGCCGTCGTGCGCGACCAGAGCAACTGGCACGAGTGCTTCCGGCTGGTCGAGAAGGAGACCGTCGAGTCGCAGCTGGCGTACTGGGAGAAGGTCGCCGCCGAGACGGAGGCGTACATCCGCTCGGTGCCGAGCCTCGACGACACCTTCGCGCTGCCGGCCCAGCCCTGGTTCCCGCCGGACGGCCGGGTCTCCCACCGCTGGCTGTGCCTGCACCTGATCCGCGAGACGGCCCGGCACGCGGGCCACGCCGACATCATCCGCGAGTCGCTGGACGGCGCGACGGCCTTCGAGCTGGTGGCCGCGGAACAGCAGGTGACGGCCGGGTCCTAACCTGGACCGCATGTCAGCGATCCGTCTCCTCGTGCTCGGCGCGGTCCGTATGCACGGCCGCGCCCACGGCTACCAGGTGCGCAACGACCTGGAGTACTGGGGCGCGCACGAGTGGTCCACCGCCAAGCCCGGCTCGATCTACCACGCCCTGAAGCAGATGGCGAAGCAAGGGCTGCTGCACGCGCACGAGGTCGCCCCGTCCACGGCCGGCGGCCCGCCCCGCACGGAGTACGAGATCACCGGGCGGGGCAGGGAGGAGTATCTCCGGCTGCTGCGGGACGCGCTGGTCACCTACGACCAGCGCGGGGACGTGAAGACGGCCGCCGTCGGCTTCGTCGTCGACCTGCCGCGGGCGGAGGCGGTCGCGCTGCTGAAGGAGCGGACCCTGCGGATCGAGCAGTGGCGGGCCTCCGTCCTGGAGCACTACGTGCCCGAGGAAGGGCCGGAACAGCTCGGGCACATCGGCGAGATCATGAACATGTGGGTCCACACGGCCGACTCCGAGGCCGCGTGGACCCGCGGTCTCATCGAGCGCATCGAGGGCGGCGCCTACACCTTCGCCGACGAGGGCGACCCGTTCGTCGGCATCCTGGCCGAGGACCAGGAGAACCCGTACGCGACGGGGGAGCGGCACCCCGGGGACGCTGACTAATCAAGTTTGACGAATGGGGCGCACGGGCTTACCTTCGAGTATGTAGTCAAGTTTGACTAGCGAGGGAGACTCAGTGGCCGACACGGCGATCACCGTCGAAGGCGCGGAGAAGACGTACGGAGGCAAGAACGCACTGGACGGGCTCGACCTCACGGTCGCGCGCGGCACGGTGCACGGGGTGCTCGGCCCGAACGGCGCGGGCAAGACCACCCTGGTGAGGGTCCTGTCCACCCTGCTGCGGCCCGACGCGGGCCGGGTCGAGGTGGCGGGGCACGACGTGGTGCGCGAGGCGTACGCCGTGCGGCTGCGCATCGGCCTGCTCGGCCAGCACGCCGCGCTCGACGAGGAGCTCGGCGGCCGGCAGAACCTGGAGCTGTTCGGCCGGCTGCACCACCTGGGTGCCCGGCGGGCACGCGCGCGTGCCGACGAGCTCCTGGAGCGCTTCGGCCTGGCCGGCACCGGCCGCAAGGCGGTCCGGCAGTACAGCGGCGGCATGCGCCGCCGCCTGGACCTCGCCGCCTCCCTGATCACCGAGCCGGAGGTGCTGTTCCTGGACGAGCCGACCACCGGCCTCGACCCGCGCGGCCGCGCCGAGGTGTGGGACTCCGTCCGCTCCCTGGTCGGCGGCGGTACGACGGTCCTGCTCACCACCCAGTACCTGGAGGAGGCCGACCAGCTCGCCGACCGCATCTCGGTCGTCGACGCCGGCCGGGTCGTCGCCGAGGGCACGGCGGACGAGCTGAAGGCCGAGACCGGCGGCGACCGCATCGACGTGGTCCTGCGCAACGCCGGCCAACTGGGGGCGGCCGTCGCCCTGTTGCCCCTCACCGGGGTCAGCGTCGACACCGACCGGCGGCTGCTGAGCGCCCCGGTGACCGACCGCATGGAGGCGCTCTCCGGGGTCGTACGGGCCCTTCAGGAGGCCGGGATCGAGGCGGAGGACGTCGCCCTGCGCCGCCCGACGCTGGACGAGGTGTTCCTGCACCTCACCGGAGACGACCGCCGAGTGAAGGAGGCCGCGTGAGCGCCTACGCCCTGACCGACTCCTGGACCATGACCCGCCGAGAACTCGCCCGCTGGGGGCGGCAGCCGGTCCAACTGGTGGTCAACCTGGTCTTCCCGGTGATGCTGCTGCTGATGTTCGGCTACCTCATCGGCGGCGGCCGGGGGGTGAGCGGCGAGTACCGCGACTACCTGATCCCCGGCATGTTCGCGCTCACCATGGCCTTCGGCCTGGAGGGCACGATGCTCGCCGTCACGCAGGACCTCAACAAGGGTGTCATCGACCGCTTCCGCTCGATGCCCATGGCCAACGGGGCGGTGCTGGTGGGCCGTTCGGCGGCCGACATGCTCCAGTCGGCGCTGGCCCTGGTCGTGCTCATCGGCGTGGGAGCCGCGCTCGGCTGGCGTCCCGGCGGCGGCCCGGCGGCCCTCCTCGGAGCCGTGGGCCTACTGCTCCTGTTCCGCTTCGCCATGCTGTGGATCGGCATCCATCTGGCCCTGGTGGCCGGGAAGCCGGAGATGGTCCAGGCCGTGCAGATCCTGGTCTGGCCGGTCGGCTTCCTCTCCAACGCGCTGGCCACCCCCGGCTCCATGCCCGGCTGGCTGGGCACGGTCGTCGAGTGGAACCCGATGTCCCACACGGCCACGGCCGTCCGGGACCTGTTCGGCGTGCCCGGCACGGAGTCCGGGCACGCATGGGCCGCGATCGTCTGGCCCCTGGCCCTGCTGGCGGTGTTCTTCCCGCTGGCGGTACGGAGGTTCGGACGGCTCAGCCGTTAGAGGCTTCGGAGGAACGCCCCCTAGTGGTGGAAGCTGGTCGCCGCGCCCCTGTCCTCGGTCAGCGGGCCCGGCTGCCGGCGCAGGTCCGGCAGCAACTGCTCCAGGTCCTGCGCGAGCATCTCGGCGAGGTCGGTGGAGAAGCCGTTGCGGCACACCACCCGCAGCACGGACAGGTCCTCCCGGTGGGGCGGGAAGGTGTACGCGGGCACCAGCCAGCCGCTCTCGCGCAGCCGCCGGGAGACGTCGAAGACGTCGTACGCCGTCACGTCGGGCGCGGTCGTGAAGGCGAACACCGGCAGTTGGTCGCCCCTGGTCAGCAACCGGAAGTCGCCGAGACCCTCCACCCGCCCGGCCAGCTCCGTGGCCACGTCCCGCGCGGCCTGCTGCACGGCCCGGTAGCCCTGCCGCCCCAGCCGCAGGAACGTGTAGTACTGCGCCACCACCTGCGCGCCCGGCCGGGAGAAGTTGAGCGCGAACGTCGGCATGTCGCCGCCCAGGTAGTTCACCCGGAACACCAGCTCCTCGGGCAGCGCGGCCGAGTCCCGCCACAGCGCCCAGCCCACGCCCGGGTAGACCAGCCCGTACTTGTGCCCCGAGGTGTTGATCGACGCCACCCTCGGCAGCCGGAAGTCCCACACCAGGTCCTCGTCGAGGAAGGGCGCGACCATGGCCCCGGACGCCCCGTCGACATGCACGGGGATGTCGAGTCCGGTCCGCTCCCGCAGCGCGTCCAGTGCCGCGCACAGCTCGGCGATCGGCTCGTAGGACCCGTCGAAGGTGGAGCCCAGAATGCCGACGACCCCGATGGTGTTCTCGTCGCACAGCTCGGCCGCGGCCTGCGGGTCGAGGTGGAACCGCTCGCCCTCCATGGGCACCAGCCGGGGCTCCACCTCCCAGAAGGTGCAGAACTTGTCCCAGCAGACCTGCACGTTCACGCCCATCACCAGGTTGGGCCGGGCTCCGGGGTAGCGGTCGGCGTTGCGCTTCGCCCAGCGCCGCTTCAGCGCCATCCCGGCGAGCATGCACGCCTCGCTCGACCCGGTCGTCGAACACCCCACGACGGACGCCGGGTCGGGCGCGTTCCACAGGTCGGCGAGCATCGCCACGCAGCGCCGCTCCAGCTCGGCGGTGCGCGGGTACTCGTCCTTGTCGATCATGTTCTTGTCCCGGCACTCCGCCATCAGCACCCCGGCCTCGGGCTCCATCCAGGTGGTGACGAAGGTGGCGAGGTTCAGCCGCGCGTTGCCGTCGAGCATCAGCTCGTCGCGCACCAGCTGGTGGGCGGTCGCCGGGGCCATGGGCTGCTCCGGGAGCCGGTGGGTGGGCGGGGCCTCGGTCATGTCGCCGAGCGGGTTGGCGGGGCCGTAGAAGGGGTTGACGGACAGGCGGCGTTCGACGGGGCGGTGACCTTCGTGGAGCGGCATGGGTGCCTCCAGGGGTGGGTTCGGGACGGTCCGAGAGGGGAGGGGGCGTCAGCGGACGGGCGTGCCGTCCTCGCGCAGCTGCATCTGCGGACGGCCCGTCACGAGCAGCCAGGCAGGCAGCGAGGCGATGCAGAGCACGGCGATGATCCCCGGCGAGGCGACCAGCACCGCCGCGACGAAGAGGCTCACCCAGCCCTGCCGGGTGATGGCCAGCAGCAGTCCCAGCACGGCGGCCGAGACCCCGATCGAGGGGTGCACCCCGGACACCAGGGCATGGGCGCCCAGGCCGAGGGCGGTGCCGACGAACACGGCCGGGAAGATGCGCCCGCCCCGGAAGCCGCAGGACGCGGCGATCAGCAGTGCGGCCAGCTTCACGACCGTCAGCAGGGCGTACTCCCCGGCCGACCGGCTGTCCGGGGCCTTGGCGAGCTCGGCGATCTCGTCGAGCCCCTTGAACAGCGTCAGATGGCCGCCGAGGGCCGCGAGGGCGCCCAGCACGAGGCCGCCCGCCGGGAGCATCAGCATCGGATGGCGCAGCCGGCCGAAGGCGCCGTGGACGTAGGGGAAGGCCCGCACCGCGGCCATGCCGAGCAGGGCGCCGACCGCAGCGACCACGATCGCCGCCAGCAGGTCGCTCCAGCCCGGCCGGCCGAAGGAGGGCAGGTCCAGGTCGAAGCTCGGGTGGTCGATGAGGGTGGCGGTGAGGGCACCCGCCGTGCCGGCGGTCAGCGGTGCGAAGACGTTGTCCCACAGCAGTCCGCGGGTCTCCCGCGCGGCCAGCGCCTCGGAGATCACCAGGGCCGCAGCGACCGGCGTGCCGAACAGGGCGCCGATCGTCGCCGCCTCGGCCAGCGCCGGCCAGACCCGGCCCGGCGCCCGCGGCACGAGCCGTGCGCCCAGCCAGGCCGCCAGGGCGACGTTCACGGTGATGATGGGGTTCTCGGGGCCGAGGCTGGGCCCGCCGGCCAGCATCAGCGCGGTTGCCAGCAGCAGTCCCGGCAGCACGACGGGCGGCAGGACGGGGGCGTCCAGTCCGACCGTTGCCGGATCCGGGCCGGCGTGGCCCGGCATCTTCCACACCACGAGCCCGACCGCGACCCCCGTCGCGAAGAGCATCACGAACATCCACGCCACGGAGTACCGGCCGATCCCCAGTGCGTCCGGCAGCGGCCCCCAGAGCACGTCCTGGAGCTCCTCGGCGGCGACTTCCACCCCCACCAGGACCAGGCTCGACAGGATCCCCACCGCCAGCGCGGGCAGGATCGTCGGCAGCAGCGTGCGGGCGGGAGTCGCGGGGGTGACGGAGGGCGCCTGCTGCGCGGAATCCTGGACCACGCGCACACCATAAGCGCACCAAAGAGGATAAACCGGAAACACGCTTGCACCTCACGCGACGTGAGGCCCGACCGTGGAGCACGGAAGAAGGAAGGAGCGGAAGTGAGCTACTCCGTGGGACAGGTCGCGGGCTTCGCCGGCGTCACGGTGCGCACGCTGCACCACTACGACGACATCGGCCTGCTCGTCCCGAGCGAGCGCAGCCACGCGGGCCACCGGCGCTACAGCGACGCCGACCTCGACCGGCTGCAGCAGATCCTGTTCTACCGGGAGCTCGGCTTCCCGCTCGAGGAGGTCGCCGCCCTGCTCGACGACCCGGAAGCGGACCCGCGCGCACACCTGCGCCGGCAGCACCGACTGCTGACCGCCCGGATCGAGAAGCTGCGGAAGATGGCGGCGGCCGTGGAACAGGCCATGGAGGCACGCACGATGGGGCTCAATCTCACGCCCGAGGAGAAGTTCGAGGTCTTCGGGGGCAAGGACCCGGAGCAGTACGCCGACGAGGTGGAGGCGCGCTGGGGCGACACGGACGAGTACGCCGAGTCGCAGCGCCGCACCGCGAGCTACACCAAGGAGGACTGGAAGCGCATCCAGGCCGAGGCCGCCGACTGGGGGGAGCGCTACGGCGCCCTGATGTCGGCGGACGAGCCGCCCACCGGCGAGGCGGCCATGGCCCTGGCGGAGGAGCACCGGCAGCACATCTGCACGTGGTTCTACGAGTGCTCCCACGAGCTCCACCGCTGCCTCGGCGAGATGTACGTCGCCGACGAGCGCTTCAAGGCGTTCTACGACGCCGTGCGCCCGGGCCTCGCCGAGCACCTGAGGGACGCGATCGCCGCGAACGCCGCGCCGCACACCTCCTGATCCCCGGCCCGGGGGTGTCTCACTCCCGGGTCAGGACCACCGCCGTGCCGTACGCGCACACCTCGGTGCCCACGTCCGCCGCCTCCGTCACATCGAAGCGGAACGCCAGGACGCCGTTGGCGCCACGCGTGCGTGCCTGTTCCACGAGCCGCTCCATGGCCTGGTTGCGGGTCTGCACGAGCGTCTTGGTGAGCCCGCGCAGTTCGCCGCCGACCATCGACTTCAGCCCGGCGCCGATCTGGCTCCCCAGGTGCCGGGAGCGCACGGTCAGGCCGAAGACCTCACCGATCACCTCCCGCACGTGGTAGCCGGGTACGTCGTTCGTGGTGACGACGAGGACCTCGGGCTCCGGGCCCTGTCCGCCGCCGTATTCATCGATGCCCATGGTTCACAGCTTTGACCGGGACCGCGCACAGTGCATCCTGAGTACGCCCATGGAACCTGGGCCATGGCGGCTGCGTTGATACTTTGAGGCAGCCAGTCCCCGCCCGTCCCCCACAGCAGCAGGAGCCACATCCCCGTGACCACGCTTGCGCTCGGCCCCGAGTGGCTCAGCCCGGACTACCTGATCTCGACGTTCAGCCTGCCCGGCATCCTGCTCATCGTCTTCGCGGAGTCCGGTCTCTTCGCCTTCCTGCCGGGTGACTCCCTGCTGTTCACGGCGGGCCTCTTCGTCGCCGAGGGCACCTACATCACCCAGCCGCTGTGGCTGGTCTGCACGCTGATCGTGCTCGCCGCCGTCATCGGTGACCAAGTGGGCTACATGATCGGCAAGTTCCTGGGCCCGAAGCTCTTCAACCGTCCCAACTCCAAGCTCTTCAAGCAGGAGAATCTGGAGAAGGCCCACGAGTTCATGGAGAAGTACGGCCCCAAGGCGATCGTCCTGGCCCGCTTCGTGCCCATCGTGCGCACCTTCGCGCCCATCGTGGCCGGCGCCGGCCGCATGCAGTACCGCACGTTCCTCACGTACAACATCATCGGCGGCATCGCCTGGGGCACCGGCGTCACCCTCGCGGGCTACTGGCTCGGCCAGATCGACTTCATCAAGAAGCACGTCGAGCCGATCCTCGTCCTGATCGTCCTGCTCTCGGTCGTCCCGATCATCATCGAGTACCTGCGCGACCGCTCGAAGAAGAAGCGCGCGACGGCGCAGGCCCCCGCGGAGCGGCAGCAGCAGCCCCCCGCCATGGACGACGCGACGACCCAGCTCCGCCGCATCGACCCGAACGGCCGGCCGCCCCACCAGCAGCCGCAGCAGCCCCCGTACGGCAACCAGAACGGCTACAACGACCAGCAGTACTACAACCAGTACCCGCAGGCGCCGGGCTACGGCCACCAGCAGCAGGGCGGCGGCCACCAGCAGCCGTACAACGGCGGCTACTGAACCGCGGACAACCCCACCGGCCCCGGCCGCCAACGGCGCTAGAAACCCCTGGTCCGCTTGGCGGCCCGCCGCTTCTCGGCGGACCCGATCCGCAGGAACATCCGGGAGATCTCGGACCCGAGATTCACCCCGATGGCGATGGCCATGGCGAGCGCCACCGCCTTCGACAGCGACACCAGCCCTTCGTCCACCTCGTTCTGCGCGATCGCCAGCAGCCCGAAGTACGTCGCGGAACCCGGCAGCAGGGGTCCGATCGCCGCCGTCGTATAGGGCAGGGCGGAGGCGAACTGATACCGGGACAGCAACTGCCCGAACAGCCCCACCAGCCCCGCGGCCGCCGCCGTGGACGCCACCGGCGAGATGTCGCCCACGTAGTGCATCGCGCCGTACACGACCCACGCGACACCCCCGTTCAGCGTCACCCACACCACGGTGGATCGTTCCTGCTGGAGCAGCACCGCGAACGCCAGGGACAGCAGCATCGACGCCCCGATCATCATCACCGGGTCGTCGGAGGCCCCGAGCGCCTGGTCGGGGTTGAGCCGCGCCCCCAGCTGCACGCCGAAGTACAGCACCAGCAGCACACCCGCGACGATGCCCACGAAGAAGTACAGGACCTCCAGCAGGCGCGCGGACGCGGTGATGTAGAACCCGGTCAGCCCGTCCTGCACCCCCGCCACCAGCGCCCGCCCGGGCAGCAGCGCGAACAGCCCACCGGTGATGACCGCGGAGGCCTTCACGTCCACGTGGCCCAGCGTCAGCGCGACCCCGATCGCGGCCGGCGGCATCGCGGCCACCGTGAACTGGTAGAACTCCGGGAGCCCGCGCCCCGCGCACAGCCACGCCAGCCGGTCACCGAGCATCGCGCCCAGCGCCGCGGCGACGAACACGATCAGGTCACCGCCCACGAGCACGGAGGCCGCACCGGCCAGCAGCCCGCTCGCACCGGTCAGCGCCCAGCCGGGGTAGGGGTGCCGGTTACGGCGGATCTCCGCCAGCCGCCGGTAGGCCTCCTCCAGGGAGACCGCCGTCTCGTGGTCGCTGAGGTCGTCCACCAGTTGGTACACGGCCGCCAGCCGCGTGTAGTCGGTGCCCCGGCGCCGCACGGTCCGCGACGCCGTGATCGGGTCGTCGACCAGGGACGGCTGATAGGAGATTGCCAGCAGCGTGAACGTGACGTTGGGCTCGCAGCGGTCCAGCCCGTAGGACCGGCAGACGGCGAACATGGCCGCCTCCACGTCCTCGGCGCCCTCCCCGCCCGCCAGCAGCAACTCGCCGATACGCAGCGTCAGGTCGAGCACGCGCGGCACCGCGGGCCCGCTCTCGTCGCTGCTGCGCTGGATCGCCTCCGGCGCGGGCCGCTCCGCCACCGGCATGCGCAGCATCGTGCGCATCCGGTCCTGCCAGGGCACGTCCTTGGTCAGGCTGACCACGGGGATCCCGCTCGGCGGCGTGAAGGCCGTCGGGGCGTGCTTCGAGCTGTACGTGCTCGGCGGGGTGAACGCCGACCCCTCCTGCTCCGCCGAGGGCGCGGCATGGACGTCCAGCCCCTGCGGCACGGCGAACTCGGACGTCGTGTCGGACTCCGTACCGGCCGTGCCCCGCAGGGCCAGGCCATCGGGGATCGCGAACTCCGACGTCGTCGACATGTCCCCGTCGACGCCCGTCCCGGCCGGAGGCAGAAACGCACTCCTCGCCTCGTCCGACTTCGGTTTGCGGTCCTCCGCGTCCGTCACTGCCTGGTGCTCCCTGTACAACACGTGAGCCTCGTACCCCCCACCGCCTCAGTATGCGCACAGACGGACGAACGGGCCGCACGCGCAGGCGTGCGGCCCGTCAGCAACAGGAGAGGAGGTCAGTGACCGCCCTGGTCCTTGAAGCGCTTGTAGGACCGCTCGATCTCGGCCTCGGCTTCGGTGCGGCCCACCCAGTCGGCGCCCTCGACCGACTTGCCGGGCTCCAGGTCCTTGTAGACCTCGAAGAAGTGCTGGATCTCCAGGCGGTCGAACTCCGACACGTGGTGGATGTCCCGCAGGTGCTCCACACGCGGGTCCGTCGACGGCACGCACAGCAGCTTGTCGTCGCCGCCCGCCTCGTCCGTCATGCGGAACATGCCGATCGCCCGGCAGCGGATCAGGCAGCCCGGGAACGTCGGCTCGTCGAGGATGACCAGCGCGTCCAGCGGGTCGCCGTCCTCGCCGAGGGTGTTCTCGACGAAGCCGTAGTCGGTCGGGTAGGCGGTCGAGGTGAAGAGTCGCCGGTCCAGGCGGATACGACCGGTCTCGTGGTCCACCTCGTACTTGTTGCGCGAACCCTTCGGAATCTCGATCGTGACGTCGAACTCCACCGGTGGCTCCTCCATGATCAACACATAGTTCTGGTGGTTAAGTGTCCCTCACGCAGGTGTGTGATCGCGAAAGGGGCTGGTGGTCGTGCCAGAGCTGAGGCCTTGGCGGGCCGCGAAACCGCACGTGGTGCGGCTCGCGGATGCCGTACGACCGCGCCTGGCCCGGGCCGCAGCGGCCACGAAACCACGGCTCGCACGACTCGTACGAGTCGGAAAACCGCAGGTCACGCCGCCGAAGGCCTGGCAGTACACCGCGGGCGCCGCCACCGCCGGACTCGCACTGGCCGCCGGTGTGGTGACCGCCGCCGGTCCCTGGGACTCCTCGGGTCAGCGTACGGCCGAGCGGGACCGCGCAGTGGCCCTGGGCCGCGCGGGTGGCACAGATCACGGCAGCGCCCCCGGCGCGCCCGCTCGGCCCCGGCCCGCCCCCAGCGCCGGACCCGTGCTGACCGGCCTCGGCGGCGTCAGCACCGTGAAGTCCGCCCCGGACGGCAAGCCCCTCGCGGACGCCCTCACCCCCCTGCTGAAGGACCCGGCCCTCGGCCCCCGGCCCGCAGCGGCGGTCATCGACGTGACCACCGGCAGGCGCCTGTACGGCTCCGGCTCGGGCACCGGGCTCACCCCGGCCTCCACGACGAAGGTCGCCACGGCCGTCGCCGCGCTGTCCGCGATGGGCGCCGACCACCGCCTCACCACCCGAGCCGCGCTGGAACCCGACACCAGGGAAGTCGTCCTGGTCGGCGGCGGCGACCCCACCCTCACCGCCCGCGAGAACGACCGGACAGGCTCGGCGAGCCTGCGCACCCTGGCCGCCGAAACGGCCGGCGCCCTCGCCGAACGCGGCGTCCGCGAGGTCACCCTGTCCTACGACACGACCCTCTACGCGGGCGACGAAAAACACCCGATCGGGGATAACCCCAACCTCGCCCTCGTCAGCCCCCTGATGGCCGACGAAGGCCGCACGAACGACTCGGCGAGCGGCCCGGTCGAGCGCGTGAAGGACCCCGCGGCGGACGTGGCCCGCCGGTTCGGGGACCTCCTGAAGTCCCACGGCATCAAGACCACGGCCCCCGGCCCGTCCAAGGCCACGACCCGCGCCAAGACCCTCGCGGCGGTCTCCTCGCCCCCGCTCTCCGCCCTCGTCGAACGCATGCTGACCAACAGCGACAACGACATCGCCGAGGCCCTCGCCCGCCAGACCGCGATCGCCACGGGCAACCGGGCCGACTTCGCCGGCGCCGGCAAGGCGATCAGCTCCCAGCTGCGCAAGCTCGGCCTGCCGCTGAAGGGCGCCGTCTTCAAGGACGGCAGCGGCCTGAACCGCGCCGACCGGCTGACCCCCGACCTCCTCACCGCGCTGCTCGCGAAGGCGGCCGACCCCGCCCACCCCGAACTCCGCCCCGCCCTCACCGGCCTCCCCGTCGCCGGCTTCACCGGCACCCTGACCACCCGTTACACGGACGGAGCATCCGGCGTCGTCCGCGCCAAGACCGGCACCCTCTCGGGCGTCCACACCCTCGCCGGCACCCTGGTCGACCAGGACGGCCGCCTGCTGGCCTTCGCGTTCATGGCCACCGGCACGGACCCCGGCAACCCGACAGCCTCCCAGCAGGCCCTGGACCGGGTCGCCACGGCCCTTGCGGCCTGCGGCTGCAGGTGACCAGCGGGTGAGGCCGGGCGCCCCGGCCTCACCCGGCCCTCGCCGCCCTGCCCGAGCGGGCGGCGCTCACGTACGGTTGACGCATGACGAGCATCGGTGGTGCTTCAACCGGCATGGTCGACTGGAATCTCGCGGTCGCGACCGCGACCCGGCTCGTACGGCCGGGCCCCGAGGTCAGTCGCGACGAGGCCCGCGCCGTCGTCGCGGAGCTGCGGCGGCATGCCAAGGCCTCGGAGGAACACGTCCGCGGATTCACCCGTCTGGGCACCGAGGAGGGGCACGACACCCCCGTCCTCGTCGTCGACCGCCCGGGCTGGATCCGGGCGAACGTCGCCGGCTTCCGGGAAATCCTCCGGCCCCTGCTCGACAAGATGCAGGAACGGCGCGGCAACACCCCCGGCGGCGCGGTCATGGGCGCCGTCGGCGGCAAGGTCACCGGCGTCGAACTCGGCATGCTGCTGTCCTTCCTGGCCTCCCGCGTCCTCGGCCAGTACGAGACCTTCGCCCCGGCCACCCGCGAACTCCCCTCAGGCGGCCCGAATGGCGGCCGGCTCCTGCTCGTCGCCCCGAACATCGTCCACGTGGAGCGCGAACTCGACGTCGACCCGCACGACTTCCGGCTCTGGGTCTGCCTGCACGAGGAGACGCACCGCACCCAGTTCACCGCCGTGCCCTGGCTGCGGGACCACCTGGGGGGTGAAATCCAGTCGTTCCTGGAGGAGACCGACGTCGACCCCATGACCGTCCTGGAGCGCGTCCGGGAAGCCGCCCAGACCCTCGCCGGGGGCCGCCCCGAGGCCGAGGAGGACGACGGCGGCCGCTCCCTCGTCGAGATCGTCCAGACCCCCGCCCAGCGCGAGATCCTCGGCCGCCTCACGGCCGTGATGTCCCTGCTGGAGGGCCACGCCGACTTCGTGATGGACGGCGTCGGACCGGACGTCGTACCGACCGTCGGGGAGATCCGCGAGAAGTTCCAGCAGCGCCGCGCCAAGGGCGCCTCCCGCCTGGACCTGGCCCTGCGCAAGCTGCTCGGCCTGGACGCCAAACTCCGCCAGTACCGGGACGGCGAACGCTTCGTGCGGGCCGTCGTCGACGAGGTCGGCATGGACGGCTTCAACCGCGTGTGGACCTCGCCCAACACCCTCCCCACCAAGTCGGAGATCGCCAAACCGGCGGACTGGGTCGCGCGGGTGCATCGCAAGGCCGAGTAGTGAACATCCCGGGAAGGTCGTGAAAGGAAACCGGCCGACGGCAGGCGAACGCCCCTCCAATCACCCGTCCGAGGGACCGTGAGGCAGGGGTAGGCGTGCAATGCTCGGGGAACGGCCCGGTTCTGTCACCATCTACACACTCTGCGTGACCGACACGCGGGTTCACACCCCCCGAAAACTTCATGAAGGGAACCGGACATGGGTCCCCATCCTGCGGTCGCGGCGATACGCCTGGCGGTCCGCCGCGTCCTCCACGACCTCCTCACCGAACACCACCGCACCCCCGCCGCGGTCCCGCACGAGCATCCCCCGAGCTCCCCGCCGCTCGTGCTCGTGGCATGCTCCGGCGGCGCCGACTCGATGGCCCTCGCCTCCGCCCTCGCCTTCGAGTCCCCCAAACTCGGCATCAGAGCCGGCGGCGTGACCGTCGACCACGGCCTCCAGCCCGGCTCCGACGCGCGCGCCGCGGAAGTCGTCCAGCGCCTGCGCGAACTCGGCCTCGACCCCGTCGACTCCGTCGCCGTCAGCGTCGGCCGCGCCGGCGGGCCCGAAGCCGCCGCCCGCGACGCCCGCTACGCCGCCCTCGACACCGCTGCGGAACGCCACGGCGCCGCCGCCGTCCTGCTCGGCCACACCCGCGACGACCAGGCCGAAACCGTCCTGCTCGGCCTCGCCCGGGGCTCCGGCATCCGCTCCCTGTCCGGAATGGCCGCGGTCTCGGGGGCCGGCGGCCGTTACCGGCGCCCCTTCCTTGAACTCGACCGGCAGACCGCCCGCAAGGCCTGCATGGTCCAGTCCCTGCCCGTCTGGGACGACCCCCACAACGCCGACCCGGCCTACACCCGCTCCCGGCTGCGCCACGAGGGCCTGCCCGCCCTGGAGAAGGCCCTCGGCAAAGGAGTCGTCGAGGCCCTCGCCCGTACGGCCCGGCTCTCCCGCGACGACGCCGACGCCCTCGACTCCTGGGCCGGCCAGGCCGAGGCCGCCGTCCGCGACGCCGCCGGCCTCCTGGAGTGCGCCAAGCTCTACGCCCTGCCGCCCGCCGTACGCCGCCGCATCCTGCGCCGGGCCGCCATCGCGGCCGGTGCACCCGCCGGATCGCTGTTCGCCCGCCACATCGAGGAAGTCGACCGGCTGATCACCGGCTGGCGCGGTCAGGGAGCCATCAATCTCCCCGGCAGAGTCGTGGCCCAGCGGCAGGGTGGCAGACTGGTGATTCGGCAAGGCTGAACCACGACCCCTCCCCGCAGCCGGCGGAGGGGCCGATCGGCCGGTGGGACGACCGAAAGTGATGCGGGTGGACGCGAAAGACATGGGTGCCGACCTCGAGAAGGTGCTCATCACCAAGGAAGAGATCGACGCCAAGCTGGCCGAGCTGGCCGCGAAGATCGACGCGGAGTACGCGGGCAAGGACCTGCTGATCGTCGGAGTCCTCAAGGGCGCGGTGATGGTCATGGCCGACCTCGCCCGGGCGCTGTCCACCCCCGTCACCATGGACTGGATGGCCGTATCCTCGTACGGGGCGGGCACCCAGTCCTCCGGTGTGGTGCGGATCCTCAAGGACCTCGACACCGACATCAAGGGCAAGCACGTCCTGATCGTCGAGGACATCATCGACTCCGGCCTGACCCTGTCCTGGCTGCTCTCCAACCTCGGCTCGCGCGAGCCCGCCTCCCTCAAGGTGTGCACGCTGCTGCGCAAGCCCGAGGCCGCGAAGGTGGCCATCGACGTGGAATGGGTCGGCTTCGACATCCCCAACGAATTCGTCGTGGGCTACGGCCTCGACTACGCCGAGAAGTACCGCAACCTCCCGTTCGTCGGTACGCTCGCGCCCCACGTGTACGGCGGCTGACATTCCGGCCGGAGTGCCGTCACGGTGATCGGGAACCCCAGCGGGCTTCCCGCCGTTGGAGCAGGCGTAGGCGGATCGCCAGCTGTCCCACGCGGCTTCGGGTAACAATGCTGGGGTACCGTCCGAAGAACAGTCTTTATCAAACTCACTATGGCAGGAGGGACGGGGCGGCACCGCTCCGTATGGATGGACGTGAAGCGATACTTCCGTGGGCCGGTCATGTGGATCGTGCTGGCCGTCCTTGCCGTGGTCGTGTTGATGCAGGTCGTCGGCTCGTCCGGCGGCTACAAGACGGTGGACACCGGCCAGGTCGTCCAGGCGATCAACCAGAACAAGGTGGAGTCGGCCAAGCTGACCACCGGTGACGAGTCGACCATCAAGGTCACTCTCAAGGACGGCGTAAAGGTCGAGGACAGCTCGAAGATCCAGGCGAGCTACATCGGCGACCAGGGCGTCGACCTCGCCAATACGCTGCAGAACAAGTACCAGGACAAGCAGATCCCGGACGGCTACACGGTCTCGCCGTCCAAGCAGAACCCGTTCGTCGGCATCCTGCTCTCCCTGCTGCCCTTCGTGCTGATCGTGGTCGTGTTCCTGTTCCTGATGAATCAGATGCAGGGCGGCGGCTCCCGGGTCATGAACTTCGGGAAGTCCAAGGCGAAGCTCATCACCAAGGACACCCCCAAGACGACCTTCTCCGACGTCGCCGGATCCGATGAGGCCGTCGAGGAGCTCCACGAGATCAAGGAGTTCCTCCAGGAGCCGGCCAAGTTCCAGGCCGTCGGCGCCAAGATCCCCAAGGGCGTCCTGCTCTACGGGCCTCCCGGCACCGGCAAGACCCTGCTCGCGCGTGCCGTCGCGGGCGAGGCGGGCGTCCCCTTCTACTCGATCTCCGGTTCCGACTTCGTCGAGATGTTCGTCGGTGTCGGTGCCTCCCGAGTCCGAGACCTGTTCGAGCAGGCCAAGGCGAACGCCCCGGCGATCGTCTTCGTCGACGAGATCGACGCGGTCGGCCGCCACCGCGGCGCCGGCCTCGGCGGCGGTCACGACGAGCGCGAGCAGACTCTGAACCAGCTCCTCGTCGAGATGGACGGCTTCGACGTCAAGGGCGGCGTGATCCTCATCGCCGCGACGAACCGGCCCGACATCCTCGACCCGGCGCTGCTGCGCCCCGGCCGTTTCGACCGGCAGATCGCGGTCGACCGCCCGGACATGCAGGGCCGTCTGGAGATCCTCAAGGTCCACCAGAAGGGCAAGCCGGTCGCGCCCGACGTCGACCTGTCGGCCATGGCCCGCCGTACGCCCGGCATGACGGGTGCCGATCTGGCCAACGTGCTGAACGAGGCCGCCCTGCTGACGGCCCGCAGCGACAAGAAGCTGATCGACAACCACATGCTCGACGAGGCGATCGACCGTGTGGTCGCGGGCCCGCAGAAGCGGACCCGGATCATGTCGGACAAGGAGAAGAAGATCACCGCGTACCACGAGGGCGGTCACGCCCTGGTCGCGGCGGCCTCACCGAACTCCGATCCCGTCCACAAGATCACGATCCTGTCGAGAGGCCGTGCCCTCGGCTACACGATGGTGCTGCCGGACGAGGACAAGTACTCGACCACGCGCAACGAGATGCTGGACCAGCTGGCCTACATGCTGGGCGGCCGCGCGGCCGAGGAGCTCGTCTTCCACGACCCGACCACGGGTGCCGCCAACGACATCGAGAAGGCCACGGGCCTGGCCCGCGCGATGGTCACGCAGTACGGCATGACCGAGCGGCTCGGCGCGATCAAGTTCGGTGGCGACAACACCGAGCCGTTCCTCGGCCGTGAGATGTCTCACCAGCGCGACTACTCGGAAGAGGTCGCCGCGCTCGTGGACGAAGAGGTCAAGAAGCTCATCGAGACCGCGCACAACGAGGCCTGGGAGATCCTGGTCGAGAACCGCGACGTCCTCGACAACCTGGTGCTGCAGCTGCTGGAGAGGGAGACGCTGGGCAAGGAGGAGATCGCCGAGATCTTCGCGCCGATCGTCAAGCGCCCGCCCAGGCCCGCCTGGACCGGCTCCTCCCGCCGTACGCCGTCCACCCGCCCGCCGGTCCTCTCCCCCAAGGAGCTGGCGCTGACGAACGGGGCGAACGGCGCGACGCCGGCCATCTCCACCGTGAAGAGCACCGCGGCGGAGCCCGCCGCGGCGCCCGAGCGGACACCGGAGGACCGCCCCGAGAGCTGATCTGAGCTCTCCCGGCGGCCCCAGCCCCCGGAATGGATGCCGCGCCCCCCAGGTTTTAGCCTGGGGGGCGCGGCTTTCCGCCATTTCCGCAGGCCGCCCCGTGAAGGACACAGGAACGAGGCACCAGATGACCGACCCCGTGACGCTGGACGGCGACGGCCAGATCGGCGAGTTCGACGAGAAGCGCGCCGAGAACGCCGTACGCGAACTGCTGATCGCGGTCGGCGAGGACCCGGACCGTGAGGGTCTCCGGGAGACGCCGGCGCGGGTGGCGCGGGCGTACAAGGAGATATTCGCGGGGTTGTGGCAGCAGCCGGAGGACGTGCTGACGACGACGTTCGACATCGGGCACGACGAGATGGTGCTCGTGAAGGACATCGAGGTCTACAGCACATGTGAGCACCATCTCGTACCATTCCGGGGCGTAGCGCACGTCGGGTACATCCCGGCCACCAGCGGCAAGATCACCGGGCTGTCCAAGCTGGCCCGGCTCGTGGACGTCTACGCCCGGCGCCCGCAGGTGCAGGAACGACTCACCACGCAGATCGCGGACTCGCTGATGGAGATTCTGGAGCCGCGCGGCGTCATCGTGGTCGTGGAGTGCGAGCACATGTGCATGTCGATGCGCGGGATCCGCAAGCCCGGTGCGAAGACGCTGACGTCGGCCGTGCGGGGGCAGCTGCGGGACGCGGCGACGCGGAACGAGGCGATGAGCCTCATCATGGCGCGCTGACGCCGGGCGTCACGTGGTCGGAGCCGTCCCCGTGCCGTCGTTCTCGTCGTCCTCCGGGAGCTTGCAGACGCGCTCCAGGAAGATGGCGGCCGCTATGACGGCGATGCCCGCGAGGACGGAGAAGCCCGCGTAGATGGCCTGGTCGCGGCGGGCGGGGACGTCGAGGGACTCCAGAAGGAAGACGCCGGTGCCGCCGTACATGCCGGCGACCAGGGCGGCGACCAGGGCGCTGGCGTGGCCGAAGACGACCGCGCGGGCCGCCATGAGGGGGTCGACGCCCTTGGCCTCGGGGAGGCGCTCGCGCTGGGCCTTGAGACGGGCGCGGATCGAGAGCGCCGTGGCCAGCAGGACCACGGCGATCACGGCCAGGACGATGGGGGCGGCCAGGGGGACGCTCGGGAGCGTTCCGACCGAGTTCCACAGGCGGGCGCCCGCCCAGGACAGGACGCCGGCCACGACGAAGACGCCGGCCAGCACCCTGATACGCAGCTCTCTCACGGTGTCCCTTCGGTTCCCCCGGCTTCCGGCCCGGTTCGCGGCCGTCTTGACCTTAACGGCTACTCGGGCAGCCGGAGTTCCAGGTCCTTGCGGGGCGCCACCCCGTCCCGGGTGACGGTGTCGAGGAGACCGGCGACGGGACCGCGGCCGGGCAGCTGCGCCCCGGGGTCCAGGTCGTGCCAGGGGGCCAGGACGAAGGCGCGTTCGTGGGCGCGGGGGTGGGGGAGGGTGAGCTGCGGGTCGTCGGAGACGACATCGGCGTAGGAGACGATGTCGACGTCGAGGGTGCGGGGGCCCCAGTGCTCGTCCCGGACGCGGTGGAAGGCCTCCTCGACCGCGTGCGCGCGCTCCAGGAGCGAGGACGGCGGGAGGGTGGTCTTGAGGACCACGACGGCGTTGAAGTAGGCGGGCTGGCTGCCGGGGTCCACACCCCAGGGTTCGGTTTCGTAGACCGGGGAGACGCCCTTGATGCGGAGGCCGGGCGTGTCCCCGAGGGCGTCGACGGCTCCCTGGAGGGTCTCCAGGCGGTTGCCGAGGTTGGACCCGAGAGCGACCACGGCCCATTTGGGGTTGGACAGGGTCGTGTCGGCGGCGTCGACCTTCTCGACGACGGAGGCGGGTACCGGCTGAACGGTCGGGTCGCTGGGACCCTTGATGAAGGGCGCGGTCATGCTCGGCTCCGGGTGATGGTGACGGTCACGTCGTCGAAGGGGACGGTGATCGGGGCGTCCGGTTTGTGGACGCAGACCTCGACCTCCTGTACTCCCTCGTGCTTCAGACAGACCTGGGCGATGCGCTCGGCGAGCGTCTCGATGAGGTCGACGGGCTCGCCCTGGACGACGGCCACGACCTCCTCCGCCACGATGCCGTAGTGCACGGTCTTCGCCAGGTCGTCGTCGGCCGCGGCCGGTCGGGTGTCCAGGCCGAGGACGAGGTCCACGATGAAGGTCTGGCCCTCTTCGCGTTCCTCGGGGAACACGCCGTGGTGCCCGCGGGCCTTCAGGCCGCGCAGCGCGACACGATCCACGCGAATCACTCCTGCAATCGTCGGTCAGGGCCGGGCGGTGCCGTGTGCGGTCGGCACACCGGCCTCAGTCGAATCTACCTGCGCGCACGGACGGGGCCGGGCCACGGGGGTGGAGGCTCTGGCCGGGCCCGGCAGGATTCATCCAGCGTTTCCCCTGGGGAACCCGTCGGTGCACAGGTAGGTAGCCGCCCCTACCCGGGCGTCCGTGATTCCAACCACGTCCTGGCGCCTACCCACTCAGGCGGGGGTGTCGTCCTGCTCGTCCTCGCCGGTTTCGGCCAGGACGGGGGAAGCGTGGTGCGACCAGAGTTTCCACCCCTGGGGCGTGCGCCGGAACACGTTGGTGGCGACCACGAGCTGCCCGACGAGCGGGCCGAGCTCCTCGCCGGCGCCCTCGGGTGCGGGGCCGCCGCTGAGGATGTTCTCCGTGCAGGTCACCAGGGCGGTGTCGCCGGTGACCGAGACGTGCACATCGGTCAGGAAGAACTGGATGTAGTCGGTGTTCGCCATGATCAGCGCGTACGACCTGAGGACCTCGCCGCGGCCGGTCAGCACGGGCCAGCCGGGGTGCACGCAGGAGACCACGCCGGTGTCGGCAGGGTCGTGGTAGGACTCGTCGACGCCCAGGTCGGCGGGGGTCAGCCAGAGCGACGCCAGTTCCTCGAAGTCGCCCTGCTCCAGCGCCTCGTAGAAGGCGGTGTTGGCGGCCTCGACCTGCTCGACGTCGGTGTGCGGGGCGCTCACCGGGTTCCTTCTGCGCCGGTGCCCGTTGTGCGCGCTCCCGCGATGGCGCGGGCGACCCTGACGGCGTCGGCCGTGGCGCGTACCTCGTGGACGCGGACCGCCCATGCGCCGGCGTGCGCCGCGAGGGCGGAGACGGCGGCGGTGGCCGCGTCGCGTTCGCGGGCGGGCGGTGGGGGGCCGTCGGGACCGGCGAGGACCCGGCCGAGGAAGCGTTTGCGGGAGGCGGCGACGAGCAGCGGGTGGCCGAGGTCGAGGACCCGGTCGAGGCCCGCGAGGAGGGCGAGGTCGTGCTCGGCGTCCTTGGAGAAGCCGAGGCCGGGGTCGACGATGACGCGGTCGGGGGCGATGCCGCCGGCCAGGACGGCCTCCACGCGCGCGTGCAGTTCGTCGACGACTTCGGCGACGACGTCGGCGTACTCGCCCCTGACGTTGCCGCCCTGGAGGAAGCCGCGCCAGTGCATGACGACGAAGGGGGCCCCGGCGTCGGCGACGGCCGGGATCATGCGGGGGTCGGCGAGGCCGCCGCTGACGTCGTTGACGAGGGCGGCACCGGCCGCGAGGGCCCGTTCGGCGACGCGGGCGCGCATGGTGTCGACGGAGACGGTGACGCCTTCGGAGGCCAGGCCGCGGACGACGGGGAGGACGCGGCGCAGTTCCTCGTCCTCGTCGACCCGGGTGGCGCCGGGGCGGGTGGACTCGCCGCCCACGTCGACGAGGTCCGCGCCCTCGGTGACCAGGTCGAGGCCCCGTTTGACGGCGGCCGTGGTGTCGAAGAAGCGGCCGCCGTCGGAGAAGGAGTCGGGGGTGACGTTCACGACTCCCATGACCGCGCAGCGGTCCCATTCCGGTAGGCCCGCCACGCGCCCGCGTCCGCTCTGGTTGCTCATATGTTCAGCGTAGGCCCCGGCGGGGGCCGTCAGGCGCTGCGGCCCGGGCGACGGCCCCGCGCGGGGGCCGGGTCACGCCGCCTGGACGTCCCGTTCCGCCGTGGTGTGGTGGGCGCACGGGCGGGGAGCGGCCAGGCGCCGGCGGCGCAGGAAGCGCGGCAGGGGCGGGGCGAGGGTGACGAAGCCCTCGGCCTGCATGGCGGCGAAACCGATGCGGGGCAGGTCGGCGGAGGCGCGGTAGACGACGAAGCGGGGCTCCCAGCGCGGCCGGAACTTGGCGTTGAACTTGTACAGGGACTCGATCTGGAACCAGCGGGAGAGGAAGACCAGCAGTCCGCGCCAGGCGCGCAGCACCGGTCCGGCACCGATCTTCTCGCCGCGGGCCAGTGCCGCGCGGAACATGGCGAAGTTGAGGGAGACGCGCGCGATACCGAGTTTGGGGGCGGCCTGGAGGGCGGCCACGATGAGCAGTTCGTTCATACCGGGGTCGGCCGAGCGGTCGCGGCGCATCAGGTCCAGGGAGGCGCCGTCGGTGCCCCACGGCACGAAGTGCAGGATGGCCTTCAGGTCGCCGTAGGGGCCGGGGTGTTCGTCCTGTTTGTGGGCGGTGGCGATGAGGCAGTCGCCGTCGGCGGGGTCGCCGACGCGGCCCAGCGCCATGGAGAAGCCGCGTTCGGTGTCGGTGCCGCGCCAGTCGTCGGCGGCCTGCCGGATGCGTTCCAGCTCGGCCTCGCCGAGGTCACGGACACGTCGGACCCGGGTCTCGTAACCGGCGCGCTCGATGCGCTTGACCATCTGGCGCACGTTGCGCATCGCGCGGCCGGCGAGGGAGAAATCCGCGACGTCCACCACCGCCTCGTCGCCCAGTTCGAGGGCGTCGAGCCCGGTCTCACGGGTCCACACCTCGCCGCCGGTCTCGGAGCAGCCCATGACGGCGGGGGTCCAGGAGTGGGCCTTGGCCTCGTCCATGAAGCGTTCGATGGCGCCGGGCCAGGCCTCGACGTCGCCGATCGGGTCGCCGCTGGCGAGCATCACGCCGGAGACCACGCGGTAGGTCACCGCCGCCTTGCCGCTGGGGGAGAAGACGACGGCCTTGTCGCGGCGCAGGGCGAAGTGGCCGAGGGAGTCGCGGCGTCCGTGCCGGTCCAGCAGGGCGCGCAGCCGGGTCTCGTCCTCCTCGGTGAGCTGTGCGGCCGGGTGTTCGGGGCGGAAGGCCAGGTAGATGGTGGTGACGGCGGTGAGCAGGCCGAGGGCGCCGAGTGAGAAGGCGACGGTCCAGGAGGTGGTGCCCTGGTAGTCGACCGGGCCCTCGAAGCCGAACAGGCCGTAGATGACGTGGGTGATGCGGTCGGCGAGGCTCGGGTCGCCGATGATGCGGTCGCCGTGGACGCTGACGATGAGCAGCCCGAGCAGGAGCGAACCGGCGCTCATGAGTACGAAGTTGGCCAGTGCCCGCCAGCGGCTGCGCGGGTCGGGCAGGGCGTTGAACTGGTCGCGGTGGCGCAGCAGGGGTGCCAGCAGTGCCAGGGAGATCAGCACGCCCACGAGCGAGTGCCGGTAGGTGAACTGCGCGACGGCACCGGCGGGCAGGAGCGCCACCGCGGCCCGCCAGGCCCGGCGCTTGCCGCGCTTGAGGCCGTGGGCGAGCAGCAGCAACAGCACGCCGGTGCTGAGGGACAGGGCGGCCGCGAAGGGGCCGAGCGCGCCGGGCAGGACCTCGGCGATGGCGTGCATCCGGCTGTGCCGGAAGCGGGGGAAGACGCCCGCGGCGATGTCCAAGGCGCCCACCAGGGCGCAGGCTCTGCCGACGAGGACGGGGACGGCCTCGGGGCGTGGCCCGCGCAGTATCCGGCTCATCCGGCCCGGACGAGCCGTGTCGCTGCTGCGACTCGGAACCTCGCCCGACATTTCCTCATCTGTCCTGACAGACATCGCATCCCGTAGTTCTGCGAGAGACCTTGGATCCGGTGCCGATTCGGGCATCCGGCGACATTGCGCCCTCTAGGACGGTGTCTCGGGGGAAGAGGTTCACTCCCCTGGTCAAAGCCGTTTCAAAGGCCAAGGAAAGTCCGGGACAAGCCCTTGCGAAAACGATCGCGGGGCCGGCCCGGACGGAGAGCGCGGACAGGTAACCAACGCATGGGTCTGACGAGCAACAAGGTGCTGGTGCTGGCGGTGCTGTCCGCCGTACTGCTGTTCGCCGGCACTGTCTGGCTGTGGCCACGGCTGGCCCGTCGCAGCTGGCCTGCCGTGGGCGGGCGGGTCGGTCTGCTGCTGGGCACCCAGGTGGCGCTGTTCGCCGCGGTGGGCCTCGCCGCCAACCAGGCCTTCGGGTTCTACGCGAGCTGGGCGGACCTGTTCGGGCAGGAGAAGGATCAGGGCGTGGTCGTCGACCACACGCCGGGCGGTGGACCGCTGGAGGTGGTCGGCTCGCGCCGGGTGCCGGGGGCGGGCGGTGCGCTGCCCCGGGCCGGCGGCCGGGTCCAACAGGTCGACATCGTGGGCCGTACGACGGACATCGCCACGCCCGCGTACGTCTATCTGCCGCCGGAGTACTTCCAGTCGCGGTACCGCACCCACAGGTTCCCGACGGCCGTCGTGCTGACGGGCTACCCGGGTACGGCGTCGGCGCTGGTGGAGAAGCTCCACTATCCGCGTACGGCCCTGGAGCTGGCCCGGGCGGGCCGGGCGGAGCCGATGATCCTCGTGATGCTGCGGCCGACGGTGGCGCCGCCCCGGGACACGGAGTGCGTCGACATCCCGGGTGGTCCGCAGACCGAGTCGTTCTTCGCGAAGGATCTCCCGGACGCGTTGCGCACGCACTACAGGGTGGCCGAAAAGCCGGGCGGTCTGGGCATCATCGGCAACTCCACGGGCGGCTACTGCGCGTTGAAGATCGCCCTGCACCATCCCGATGTGTACGCGGCCGGGGCGGGACTGTCCGCGTACTACAAGGCGCCGATCGACGCCACGACAGGCGATCTCTTCCAGGGCGACAAGGCGCTGCGCAATCGCGCCGACCTGTGGTGGTACCTCGCGCACACGCCGGCTCCCGATACGTCCCTGCTGGTCAGCAGCAGCAAGCGGGGGGAGAGCAACTACAAGGACACGCTGAAGTTCATGGAGCGGGTGAAGGGCACCGGGCGGACCCGGATCTCGTCGATCGTCCTCGAAAGCGGCGGGCACAACTTCAACACCTGGCGGCGCGAGATTCCGGCGGCGCTGGAGTGGATGAGCGGGCGGCTGAGCGGCCGTTGAAAATGATCTTGGGAATTGGATGAGCGGCCGATTCCGGTTCTTCCCGAGTTCTGATGCCGTGTGAACGTTTCGGTGTGGCTTTGTTTTTGCGGGGTGGCTCACCATGATTCGCCTACGCGCGGTAAGTTTCTGGCCATGCCACGTGGACGTCACCGCCATTCACCGCCCCTGCACAGGATGCTGCCCCCGTCGGCGATCGCAGGCGTCTCCCTCGTCTGCGCCCTGGGGCCCTGGGTGTTCACGGAGCCGATGGCGCTCCGCGGCCTGGCCGCTGCCGCCGCGGCGACGGCGGTCATCGGCGCGGTCGTGCTGCGCCGTTGGGACACTCAGGCGGGCAAGCGCGTCGCCGACCTCACGCGCGCGCGTGCGAGCGACGAGTGGCGCTTCGAGGAGCGGGTCGCCGAACTGGAGGCCGACCTCGAGGAGTCGCGCGAGCTGCGCGGGAAGCTGGAGCAGCGGCTGCGCGCCAAGCGCACGGAACTGGCCGGGCTGCGCAACGAGCACGCCGCGCTGCTGCGCCGGTACGCCACGGCGGAGGCCGATCGCGCGAGCGTCCTGGAGGAACGCAGGGTGCTCGAGATAGAGGCGACGGCTCCGGTCCGGGCCGCGCTGCCGGCGGGGGCGTCGGAGGCGGCGGACGCCGCGCCGGAGCCGGACGAGGCGCCTGCCGCTCTCACCGTCGAGGAGGGGCCCGCGGTTCCCGCCGTGTTCTCGCCCGAGGGTTCCCGGCTGTTCCTGCGGGCCGCGGTGGCACTCGCCCGGTTCGACGGTGAGACGGTCCCGGACCCGGACGGTGGCGGCGACGGCGACGGCGTACCGAAGGGTGAGGACGCGGAGCCCGCGCAGGAGCCGAAGCGGGAGCAGGCGGAGCAGCGAGAGCAGACGCGGGAGGACGAGGCGCAGGGGCAGTCCGAGGCGGCCGACGGGCACGAGCGCGCGACCGCCGAGACCTCCGAGCCGGCCGACGAGCCTACTGCGCCGGCCGCTGAGACCTCGGTGCCGGTCGGTGAGACCTCCCTGTCGGCCGGTGAGGGAGAGCGACTCCCCGAGTCCGCGCGGCCCGGTAGCGCGCTCGCCGGTCACTACACCGTGCCGACCGCCGTGGCCGTCGCGCCGCAGTCGCCGGTGCGGCGTCCGCTGGCCGAGGGGGGCTTCGACTTCTTCGGCACCAAGGCCGGCACCTCTCGGGCGGCCCTGGAGGCCGTGCAGAACGAGGACCTCGCCGATGTCGTCGGCCAGGAGGCGCTCGCCCTGCACAAGGCCGAGACCGAGGCCCGTTACAAGCCGGCCGACGAGGAGTCGCGCGGTATCGGCCAGGTCATCGACCTGACGGCGCACGACGAGACGGAGCAGATCGACGTACAGGGACTGCGGAGCGCGGTGTCCTGAGACCCGTTGTGGCGGAAGGCCCCCCGGCTACGGCCGGGGGCCTTCGGCTTTGGGGAGTCATGCCATCCAGCGGTCCGGCCGCGCGTCCCTGCGCCCGGTCCGGGACCGCTCCGCCTGGGCCGCCAGCAGCTCGCGCGCCTCGGCCGCGTCCCGCAGCCGGGCCCGCACCGTCTTGTTCGCGCCCGTGTCCACACACACGTCGGCGACGCCCCGGGCCCGCTCCCACGGCCCCTGCGTCATCCGCACGCTCTGCACCTTGGCGTGCGGCACCAGCGCCAGGTTCCGCCGCAGCAGCCCGGACCGGGCGGCGAACACCGCGTCCGTGACGGCGAGCCCGTATCCGCGCCACCACAGCGGCACGCACCAGCGGGCGCTGCGCGGCGCCGGCGACAGGGCCTCGGGGCCCGGCACGCTCACCCCGGGCAGCACGCGCGCGACGACGTCCTCGGCGATCTCGCGCGGAGCGACCGGCACCAGTACGGAGTTGGACGAGCCCGCCACGTCCAGTTCCACGCGCACCCAGCCGCGGCGCCGCCACAGCAGCGGTTCGACGATCCGTACGGTCTGGACGCGTCCCGGCGGCACCGTCTCGTGGGCCCGGTCCAGCAGGCCGTGGTCGAGGCGCAGCCCGTCGGGCGACTCGCCCACCGTCCAGTCGTACTCGGCGACGAACCGGCCGACGCTGCTCGCGCCCGCCGCGCCCAGCAGCGGCAGGGCGACCGCGAGGACCGTCCACAGGCTGTGGGTGGCCAGCCACAGCACCGGCGGGACGACGAGGGCCGCGGCCAGCGACACCCAGGTCGCGCCCGTCAGCACCAGCGACAGGGCGAGGACGCCCGGCGGCACCCGCAGCAGCTGCCGGGACGGGGCCTCGCCGACCTCGTGCGCGGTCTCGGGCGCGAAACCGGCCGCCCGGGCGAGCAGTTCGGCCCGCAGCGTCCGTGCCTCGTCCGCGCCCAGGAAGGCCAGTTCGTCCTTCTTGTCGGTGCCTATGACGTCGATCTTGAGCTTGGAGACGCCCGCGACCCGGGCGAGCAGCGGCTGGGTGACGTCGATGGCCTGGATCCGCTCCAGCCGGATGTGCGCGGTGCGCCGGAAGACGAGTCCGGTACGGATGCGCAGTTCGGTCCCGGTCACCGCGAAGTGCGTGAACCACCAGGAGCAGAAGCCGTAGAGGGCGGCGGCCGGGACGAGCACGGCGAGGCCGATCAGCAGCGTGGTCGTCGTCAGCCGGGTCAGATGGCGCTGCGCCCCGTCGGGGTCGTGCACGGCCCAGCCGATGAGCACGGCGACCGGTGCCCAGGCGCGGCGCAGCGGTGTGACGGGGTGCAGCCGCCGCTCGGTGACCTCGGCGGCGGCCTTGGAGGCCTCGGCGGCCTCGGGCGCCGTCACAGCCCCGCCGACCGGGCTTCGCCCAGCTCGGTGAGCCGGTCGCGCAGCCGTTCCGCCTCGGCCGGGTCCAGGCCGGGGATGGTCGCGTCGGTGGCCGCGGCGGCCGTGTGCAGCTGCACGCTGGCCAGCCCGAAGTGCCGCTCGACGGGCCCGGAGGTGACCTCGACCAGCTGCATCCGCCCGTACGGCACGACCGTCTCCTCGCGCCACAGCACGCCACGGCTGATCAGCAGGTCGTCGGCGCGCTCGGCGTACCGCCAGGAACGCCAGTTGCGGTCGATCATCACCCAGCCCCAGGCCATCAGCGCCAGCGGCGGCAGCGCGAAGGCGGCCCAGGCGGGCCCGGCCAGCAGCCCCGGCAGCAGCCCGGCGGCCAGGGCGATCAGCCCGAGCCACACGACCAGCAGCAGCCGGCGCATCTTCAGCAGGCCGGGCGGCAGCGCGATCCACACCGGCTCGTTCTCGACGGCCTCGATCATGCCCTGCGGCCCGTCCGGCCCCGCCTCGTGCCCACTCCCCGTATCCATGGGGCCAGCGTACGTAGGAGAGACTGTGTTCATGACTCCTACGACGGAGACCATGGTCGGAATCGGCGGCGCCGCGGAGAGCACCGACATGGTGCTCAACATCGGGCCGCAGCACCCGTCGACCCATGGTGTGCTGCGGCTGAAGCTCGTCCTGGACGGCGAGCGCATCAAGCACGCGGAGCCGGTGATCGGCTATATGCACCGCGGCGCGGAGAAGCTGTTCGAGGCGCGTGACTACCGCCAGATCATCATGCTCGCCAACCGCCACGACTGGCTGTCGGCGTTCTCCAACGAGCTGGGCGTGGTCCTGGCCGTGGAGCGGATGCTCGGCATGGAGGTCCCCGAGCGCGCGGTGTGGCTGCGCACGCTGCTCGCCGAGCTGAACCGGGTGCTCAACCACCTGATGTTCCTCGGCTCGTACCCGCTGGAGCTCGGCGGGATCACCCCGATCTTCTACGCCTTCCGGGAGCGCGAGGAGCTCCAGCACGTCATGGAGGAGGTCTCCGGCGGGCGGATGCACTACATGTTCAACCGCGTGGGCGGCCTCAAGGAGGACCTGCCGGCCGGGTGGGCCACCCGCGCGCGCAGCGCCGTCGCCGACGTGCGCTCCCGGATGGACCGCTTCGACGACCTGGTGCTCGGCAACGAGATCTTCCGCGGCCGCACGAGGAGCGTCGGTGTCCTCACCCCGGAGGCCGTCCACGCGTACGGCGTCAGCGGTCCGGTCGGCCGCGCCTCGGGCGTCGACCTCGACCTGCGCCGGGACGAGCCGTACCTCGCCTACGGCGAGCTGGGCGACGTCCTGAAGGTGGTCACCCGGCAGGAGGGCGACTGCCTCGCCCGCTTCGAGTGCCTCCTGGAGCAGACGCACAACGCGCTGGACCTGGCCGACGCCTGCCTCGACCGGCTCGCCGAGCTGCCGCCCGGGCCGGTCAACCAGCGGCTCCCGAAGGTCCTGAAGGCCCCCGAGGGCCACACCTACGCGTGGACCGAGAACCCCCTCGGCATCAACGGCTACTACCTCGTCAGCAAGGGCGAGAAGACCCCCTACCGGCTGAAGCTGCGCTCGGCGTCGTACAACAACATCCAGGCGCTGACGGAGCTGCTGCCGGGGACGCTGGTCGCCGACATGGTGGCGATCCTGGGGTCGATGTTCTTCGTGGTCGGGGACATCGACAAGTAGGGCCTATGCGGACGGTGCGGCCAGCACGTCCGGAATCCCGACCGGCTGCACCAGCCAGCCGAAATCGCCCAGTCCGCCCGTCGCGGTGAGCTCGGCGGCCTCTCCGGCGCTCGCGAGGGCGCGTACGTAGGCGGCGGGGTCGGTGGAGGCCAGCGTGAGCGGGGGGCGTGCGCCCGTCACGCCCAGGGCGCCCAGCGCCTCGCGCTGGGGGAGCACACGCCCGCCGGGCAGCGCGCACGCGTCCAGGGCGACATGAGCCGTGATGTCGCAGGAGCCGTCCGGGACGGGTGTGGTCTCGCGGCCTTCCCGGAACCCGGCGAGCGTCCCGAACGGCGGCCGGGTCTGCGCGGTGTGCGCGTAGTCCACGGCGACGGCGCACCCTCGCTGAAGCGTCGCGACCGCCGCGGCCCAGGCCTCGTCCCGGGGCAGGCCGATCTCGGCCCGCAGACCCTCCTCGCCGGGCAGCGGCCACCACCGCTCCAGCCACCGCGCCTGCGCTCCCTCCACCGGCTCCCCGAGCCGCTCGGTCCCGTCCTCCCGGACCAGCACCAGCCGGGCGACGCCCGCGGCGTCCACCTCCGCGACCTCCACGGGCACGTTGTCCAGCCATTCGTTGGCGAACAGCAGCCCGGTCGTCCCCTGAGGGGGCGCGGCCAGCCACTCGATCCGGTGATCGAGCCCCGCGGGCCGCTCGGCGATCTCGACGGCGTACGCGCGCGTGCGGGCCGCCACGTCGGCGGGGAGGGCGGCCAGTACCCCGCCGGCCAGCTCGCCCCGCCCGGCCGCCATGTCGACGAAGTCGAGGGCCGCGGGCCGCCCCAGCGCCTCGTCGACCCGGCACAGCAGCCGCGCCACGGCCTCGGCGAACAGCGGCGACGCGTGCACGGACGTCCGGAAGTGCCCGGCCGGCCCCTCGGCCTCGGCCCGCCGGTAGAAGCCACCCGGCGCGTACAGCGCGCCCTGCGCCGCCGCGCGCCACCCGTGCCACTGGTCCCTTGTTCCCGCCGTCACCGGCCCAGGCTAAGGGCACGCAACGTACGCAACTCCACCTTGCGGAGTACGCGCGCCCGGTACGGATCGGCCCTCCGGTTGACCCCTGCACCTATCCCGCTTCCCTACGCTGGGTTACGTGCAGCGCCTCTATGACTTCCTCCGCAGGCACCCGATGTGGGTCGACGGCACCTGGGCCGTCGTCCTCCTCGGGATTTCGGTACTGGGCGGAGCGGCGGGCGAGCAGATCGGCCCGTGGGCCGCCGTCATTCCGGTCACGCTGCTGCTGAGCCTCGTGGTCGCGCTGCGCCGCCGGGTGCCGGAGAAGATGCTGCTGCTCGCGGCCGCGGTCGGCGTGGCGCAGCTGGTCACCGATGTCGCGATCCTGCCCGCCGACTTCGCCATGCTGGTGATCGTCTACACGGTCGCGGCGGAAGGCGCCCGCTGGGCCTCCCGCTTCGCGCTGATCGCCGGCCTGTGCGCGGCCCCGCTGGCGCAGCTGCGCTGGTCGAACGAGCAGACGGGGGTGGCCGGCGACATCGCCCTGGCGGTCCTGCAGACCGTCCCCTTCGCCCTCGCCTGGGTGCTCGGCGACTCCATCCGCACCCGCCGCGCCTACTTCGCGCAGCTGGAGGAGCGGGCCGCCCGCCTGGAGAAGGAGCGCGAGGCACAGTCCAAGGTCGCCGTCGCCGCGGAACGCGCCCGGATCGCCCGCGAGTTGCACGACGTCGTCGCGCACAACGTCTCGGTGATGGTGGTCCAGGCCGACGGCGCCGCCTACGTCCTCGACGCCGCGCCCGACCAGGCGAAGAAGGCCCTGGAGACGATCTCCTCCACCGGCCGCCAGGCCCTCGCCGAGATGCGCCGCCTGCTCGGCGTGCTGCGCACCGGCGAGCACCAGGAGGCCGGCGAGTACGTCCCGCAGCCCGACGTGCGGCAGATCGAGGACCTCGTCGAGCAGTGCCGCGGTTCCGGACTGCCCGTCGACTTCAAGGTCGAGGGCACGCCCCGCCCGCTGCCCAGCGGAGTCGAGCTCACCGCCTACCGCATCGTGCAGGAGGCGCTCACCAACACCCGCAAGCACGGCGGACCCAACGCGGGCGCGAGCGTGCGCCTGGTCTACTTCGACGACGGCCTCGGCCTGCTCGTCGAGGACGACGGCAAGGGCGCCCCGCACGAGCTGTACGAGGAGGGCGGGTTCGACGGCCAGGGCCACGGTCTGATCGGCATGCGCGAGCGAGTCGGTATGGTCGGCGGCACCCTGGACGCGGGCCCGCGCCCGGGCGGAGGATTCCGCATCAGTGCCCTGCTGCCGCTCAAACCCGCGCACTGACGCCGGCGCACGCCCCCTGCTGACACCTGTAACAACCCCGATAGGGAAGAGGCCCGATGACGATCCGCGTGATGCTCGTCGACGACCAGGTGCTGCTGCGCACCGGGTTCCGGATGGTGCTCGCCGCCCAGCCGGACATGGAGGTCGTGGCGGAGGCGGGCGACGGCGTCGAGGCCCTCCAGGAACTGCGGACGACCGAGGTCGACGTGGTGCTGATGGACGTCCGCATGCCGAAGCTCGACGGGGTGGAGACGACCCGCAGGATCTGCGCGGACACCGACCCGCCGAAGGTGCTCATCCTGACCACCTTCGACCTTGACGAGTACGCCTTCTCCGCGCTGAAGGCGGGCGCCTCCGGCTTCATGCTCAAGGACGTGCCGCCGGCTGAGCTCCTGGCCGCGATCAGGGCCGTGCACAGCGGTGACGCGGTCGTCGCGCCGTCCACCACCCGGCGGCTCCTGGACCGCTTCGCGCCGATGCTGCCGGGCACCAAGCAGCCCCAGCACAAGGAGCTGGAACGGCTCACCGACCGCGAGCGCGAGGTCATGGTGCTGGTCGCGCAGGGCCTGTCCAACGGCGAGATCGCGGCCCGGCTGGTGCTGTCGGAGGCGACCGTGAAGACCCACGTGGGCCGCATCCTGACCAAGCTGGGGCTCAGGGACCGGGTGCAGGTCGTGGTGCTGGCCTACGAGACGGGGCTGGTGCGGGCCGGCGGGCACGGCTGACCCGCACCCGCGGGCCGGCTACCTGAGGATCCCCTCCAGGAACTCGCTGCCGAGCCGGGCCACCACCGTCACGTCCAGCTGGTGCAGGACGTAGCGGCCGCGGCGGCGGGTGGTGATCAGGCCGGCCTTCTTCAGCACGGCCAGATGCCGGGATATCTCCGGGGCCGTCATGCCGTGCACCTGCGCCAGCTCGCTGGTGGTGTGCGCGCTGCGGGCCAGATGGCGGCACATGCGCATCCGGACCGGGTGGGACAGCGCGGTCATCCGCATGGCCAGCTGTTCGAGCGTCTGCGGTGCGGCGAGCTCCGGGGAGCCGACCGGATAGTGCAGCACCGGCTGCCATCCGTACCGGTGCAGGACCATCAGATGCGGCCAGCCGAGGCTCGTCGGGACGAGCAGCAGGCCGCCGTCGCCCGTGGCCGTACGGCCGTCGCCCAGCTTGTCGACCGTGATCCGGGTGGCCGCCTCGTCGAGCGTGAGCGCCGGGGACACCGCGGCCAGCGCCTCGGCCAGGCCCTTGCGCCGGAGCAGGTCCGTCTTGTGCCGGGCGTCCGCCGCGAGCTGGTGGCGCAGCCGGGACCAGGCCTCCGCGAAGAACGCCTCGTCGCAGTCCCGGAGGAACTGCCGCAGCCAGGCCCGGATCCTGGGCGGGTCGGCCAGCAGCCGCTCGCCGAAGCGCAGTTGCCGCGGTCCGCGTGCGGCGGCCAGATCCAGCGCGCGGCGGCGCATCTCCGGGTCGGACAGCGCCGTCGGCCCGCATTCGCCGTAGCCCACGGCACAGGTGAACTCCAGTGCCGCGTCCACGAACTGCTCGTCGGACAGCTTGTCGAGCTGGTCCAGCTCCTCGGCGAGGGTGGCGCCCGGGAGCGTGCGGCGGTCCGGCAGGCCGGCCCAGGGCAGGAACAGGTCCGAGAACGTCGTCCGCCACAGGAAGTCCGCCTCGCACATCCGGTCGGCCAGATGCGGGTCGAGCCGGGCCGTCACGCCCGTGACCCAGCCCTGCAGGCCCGGGTGGTGCGCCGGTTCGGACAGCGCGTGCAGCGCCATGCCGAGCTCGGCCAGGGGCGAGGGCACGACGGCGACCTCCTCCGGCCGCAGCCCCGCGATGTCGATCTGCACGCTCATGCCCTCATGGTGCACCCGGCCACTGACAACGCCCCCGTCGATTGACGGGCCTCGTCAATCGACGCGACGCCGCCCTCGGCGCAGGCGCACGGTGGGACCACCGGGGCAGCCGCGGAGCCTTCGGACCTCCATCACCCCGTCCCGCAGAGGCGATTCACCATGAGCGTCACGCAGCAGTACCTCCTCGACACCTGCCGCGCCCGGTCCCTCGGCGAGCCCGCCCCGCCCGCGCCGGGCACGCACGACCGGCAGGCCGTACGGGAGTGGCGCGACGAACGGCGGTTCCGCGCGGTCCTCGCCGGCCGCCCGGCCCGCCCCCGGCTCCGGGACGCCCTGAACCGGTGGCGGCGGCGCCCTACCTGAGCTGCTCCGGCAGCCGGGCCACGAACTCCGCCACCGCCGCCTTCACGTCCTCGGCGGTCCACTCCAGCCCGGCGGCCCGCACATGCACCTCCGCCAGCGCCAGCCCGGGCCCGCCCCGGTCCCAGCCGCTGCCGAAGAGCATGACCCCCGTCTCCTCGGCCGTCCGCACCGCCGCCTCCGCGAGGACGTCCGGCTCGTACGGCAGCCACACCTGGAAGTCGTGGGTGTGCGGCACCTCCGGGTGCACGCGCGCCCACGGCACCCCGGCCGCCGCGAACCCCTCACGCAGGGCGGCGGCCACCACGCGCGCGTGGGCCACGTATTCGGGCAGCCGGGGCAGCTGCCGCTCCAGCCCGACCAGCGCCGACAGCACCGTCGGGAACTGCTGGAAGACCATCCCGCCGTACCGGTGCCGCCAGGCCTTCGCCTCCTCGACGAGCTCCTTCGGACCGGCGAGGGCCGCGCCGCCGAACCCCTCCAGGGACTTGTAGAACGACACGTAGACGCTGTCGGCCAGGCCCGCGATCTCCTCAAGGGGGCGGCCGAAGTGGACGGTGGACTCCCACAGGCGGGCCCCGTCGAAGTGCACCACCGCGTCCCGTTCCCGCGCGGCCTGAACGACCGCGGTGAGCTCCTCCCAGGCGGGCAGCACGAAACCGGCGTCCCTGAGGGGCAGTTCCAGCATCAGCGCCCCGAAGGGCTCCTCGAAGTCGCGCACCTCGGCGGCGGTCGGCAGCCGCGGCTCGCCGGTCAGCCGCACCGGGCGCAGACCACCGACCTCGCTGAACGCGTTCCGCTCGTGCACCTCGGGATGGCTGAGCGCGTGCAGGGCGACGGCCCGGTTCCCGGTGCGGCCCGCCCAGCAGCGCAGGGCCACCTGCTGGGCCATCGTGCCCGTCGGGAAGAACGCGGCGGCCTCGGTGCCGAGCAGCCCGGCGACCTTCGTCTCCAGCGCCTCGACGACACCGTCGCCGTACACGTCGGACAGCTCCTCCAGGTCGTGGACGTCCGCCGCCTCGTCCAGCACGGCCAGGCGTTCCCGGAGGGTCAGGTGGAAGCCGAAGCGCGCGAACACCCGCCGGGCCGTGCGATGGGCGGCCAGCCGCCGCTCACGCAGCCGTGCGCCCCGGTCCTCCTCCGTCACCTGATCGTCGCGTTCCGCCGAATCGGTCATGCCCCGGATCCTCCCTCGCACACGTGCGGCCGGGCATCCGCATTTCCGTACGCCGCTTCGGGAACGCCGCACGGGCATGCACAGCCTGTGGACGACCGAACGCCCCTCGAACCGATCGCGTTAACATGACGAGAAATCGTCCGGTACCCGGAGCGGACTGGAACGGGAAGGCCGCCGTCGAGTGAACACAACCCCACAGCCAGATCCCAAGGACCGCCCCGCGCGGCTCACCGTCGGCGTCGTCGGCGCCGGCCGCGTGGGTCCCGCGCTGGCGGCGGCGCTGCAACTCGCCGGGCACCGCCCGGTCGCCGTCTCCGCGGTCTCGGACGCCTCCCGGCGCCGCGCCGGGCAACTGCTGCCCGACGTGCCGGTGATGCCGCCCGCCGAGGTCCTCCAGCGGTCCGACCTGGTGCTGCTGACCGTTCCCGACGACGCCCTGCCCGACCTGGTCACCGGCCTCGCCGACACCGGATCCGTACGGCCGGGGCAGCTCCTGGTCCACACCTCCGGGCGGTACGGCGCGCGGGTCCTCGACCCCGCCCTGCGCGCGGGCGCCCTGCCACTCGCCCTGCACCCGGCGATGACCTTCACGGGCACGCCCGTGGACGTCCAGCGGCTGGCCGGCTGCTCCTTCGGCGTCACCGCCCCCGAGGAGCTGCGCCTGGCCGCCGAGGCCCTCGTCATCGAGATGGGCGGCGAGCCGGAGTGGATCGCCGAGGAGAACCGGCCGCTCTACCACGCGGCGCTCGCCCTGGGAGCCAACCACCTGGTCACGCTGGTCGCCCAGTCCATGGAGCTGCTGAGCGCGGCCGGCGTCGCCGCCCCCGACCGGATGCTCGGACCGCTGCTCGGCGCGGCCCTGGACAACGCCCTGCGCTCCGGCGACGCGGCCCTCACCGGCCCGGTCGCGCGCGGGGACGCGGGCACCGTCGCCGCGCACGTCACCGAGCTGCGCCGGCACGCCCCGCAGACCGTCGCCGGCTATCTGGCGATGGCCCGGGCGACCGCCGACCGGGCCCTGGCCCACGGCCTGCTGAAGCCGGAACTCGCCGAGGACCTCCTCGGGGTACTCGCCCACGGGACCGACGGCACCGAAGGGGACGCCCGATGACCACCACGCTGCTGCGCACCGCCGGCGAACTGCACGCACGCGCGCGTGCGGGCAGCCGCGCCGTGGTGATGACCATGGGCGCGCTGCACGAGGGCCACGCCACGCTGATCCGCACCGCGCGCGGCATCGCCGGGCCGGACGGCGAGGTCGTCGTCACCGTCTTCGTCAACCCGCTCCAGTTCGGCCAGGGCGAGGACCTCGACCGCTACCCCCGCACCCTGGACGCCGACCTCGCGCTCGCCGGACAGTCGGGCGCGGATGTCGTGTTCGCGCCCTCCGTGGACGAGGTCTACCCGGGCGGCGAGCCCCAGGTCCGCATCACCGCGGGCCCCATGGGCGAGCGCCTGGAGGGCTCCTCCCGCCCCGGCCACTTCGACGGCATGCTCACCGTCGTCGCCAAGCTGCTGCACCTCACCCGCCCCGACGTCGCCCTGTACGGCCAGAAGGACGCCCAGCAGCTCGCCCTGATCCGCCGCATGGTGCGGGACCTGAACTTCGGCGTGGAGATCGTCGGCGTGCCCACCGTCCGCGAGGAGGACGGCCTGGCCCTGTCCAGCCGCAACCGCTACCTGTCGGCCGCGGAGCGGCGCACCGCCCTCGCCCTGTCCGGGGCCCTGTTCGCGGGCCAGGACCGGCATGCCGCGCAGGAGGCGCTGCGTGCCCGGGCCCGCGAAGTGCCCGCCACACGCGCGCGTGCCGAGGCGCTCAGCGCCATAGGGGAGTCCCGCGCGGCGGCCGACGCGCACGCCGTGGCGACAGCCGTCCCGGGCGGCCCGGCGGCCGTCCGCGCGGCCGCCCGCCAGGTCCTCGACGAGGCCGCCCGCCTCGACCCGCCGCTCGCGCTGGACTACCTCGCCCTGGTCGACCCGTCCGACTTCACCGAGATCGGGGACGACTTCACCGGCGACGCGGTCCTCGCCGTCGCCGCCCGGGTCGGGGCGACCCGGCTGATCGACAACGTCCCCCTCACCTTCGGAAGCTTCGGAGCCGCCTCGTGACCACCACAGGCATACGACTGCACGCCCCCGCCGCCGGGTGGTCCATCGCCGCGGACGTGGTCGTCGTCGGCTCCGGCGTCGCCGGGCTGACCGCGGCCCTGCGCTGCGAGGCCGCGGGCCTGCGGACGGTCGTCGTCACCAAGGCCCGTCTCGACGACGGCTCCACCCGCTGGGCCCAGGGCGGCATCGCCGCGGCCCTCGGCGACGGCGACACCCCCGAGCAGCACCTCGACGACACCCTGGTCGCGGGCGCCGGACTGTGCGACGAGGACGCGGTCCGCCTCCTGGTCACAGAGGGCCCCGACGCCGTACGCCGCCTCATCGAGACCGGCGCCCGGTTCGACGAGTCCGAGGGCGAGCTGGCACTGACCCGCGAGGGCGGCCACCACCGCCGCCGCATCGCGCACGCCGGCGGCGACGCCACCGGCGCCGAGATTTCCCGCGCCCTGGTCGAGGCCGTCCGCGCGCGGGGCATGCGCACCGTCGAGAACGCGCTCGTCCTGGACCTCCTCACGGACGCCGAGGGCCGCACTGCCGGCGTCACCCTGCACGTCATGGGGGAGGGCCAGCACGACGGCGTCGGGGCCGTCCACGCCCCCGCGGTGGTCCTCGCGACCGGCGGCATGGGCCAGGTCTTCTCCGCCACCACCAACCCGTCGGTGTCGACGGGCGACGGCGTGGCGCTCGCGCTCCGGGCGGGCGCGGAGGTCAGCGACCTGGAGTTCGTCCAGTTCCACCCGACCGTGCTGTTCCTGGGCCCGGACGCGGAGGGCCAGCAGCCCCTGGTCTCCGAGGCCGTGCGCGGCGAGGGCGCCCACCTGGTCGACGCCGACGGCGTGCGCTTCATGGTCGGGCAGCACGAACTGGCCGAACTCGCCCCCCGCGACATCGTCGCCAAGGGCATCACGCGCCGCATGCAGGAGCAGGACGCCGAGCACATGTTCCTCGACGCCCGGCACTTCGGCGCCGAGATGTGGGAGCACCGCTTCCCGACGATCCTCGCCGCCTGCCGCGCCCACGGCATCGACCCGGTCACCACCCCCGTGCCGGTCGCCCCGGCGGCCCACTACGCCTCCGGCGGTGTCCGCACCGACTCCCACGGTCGTACGACCGTCCCCGGCCTGTACGCGTGCGGCGAGGTCGCCTGCACCGGCGTGCACGGGGCCAACCGCCTGGCGTCCAACTCCCTGCTCGAAGGCCTCGTCTACGCCGAGCGCATCGCGGCCGACATCGCGGCGAACGGCCTCCCCGCGCGCGTGCCCCAGCCGGTCCCGCACCCGGAGATCCCCGAGCACCCGCTGCAGACCGCTCAGGCCCGTTTCACGATCCAGCGGATCATGACGGGCGGGGCAGGCGTCCTGCGCTCGGCCGGCTCCCTCACCAAGGCCGCCGACCAGCTCCAGCGCCTGCACACCGACGCCCGGGAGGCCCTCGCCGAGCACGGCAAGACGGCCGAGGCCGGCGTCGACACCTGGGAGGCCACCAACCTCCTGTGCGTGGCCCGCGTCCTGGTCGCCGCCGCCCTGCTGCGCGAGGAGACCCGGGGCTGCCACTGGCGCGAGGACCGCCCCGAGCGCGACGACACCACCTGGCGCCGCCACATCGTCGTGACCCTGAACCCGGATCGCACGCTGGCCGTGCAGACCACGGACACCACACACTTCCCTACGACTTTCCCGCCCCAGGCCCCCCAGGAGCAGTGACCGACGTGAGCACCCCCGACCTTCCCCTCGCCTCCTCCGGAGGCTGCGGAGACGGCTGCGCCTGCGGCGCGGACGCCGAGGCATACCTGGAGTGCGGCCTGGACCCCGCACTCGCCCAGCTCCTGGCCGACGCCGGCCTCGACCCCGTCGAGGTCGAGGACATCGCCAACGTGGCCCTCCAGGAGGACCTGGCCCACGGCGTGGACGTGACGACGGTGGCGACCATCCCCGAGGACGCGGTGGCCACGGCCGACTTCACCGCACGCGAGGCGGGCACGGTGGCCGGCCTGCGCGTCGCCGAGGCGGTCATCTCGGTGGTCTGCGAGGAGGAGCTCGAGATCGAGCGCCACGCGGAGGACGGCGACCGCGTCGAAGCGGGCCAGAAGCTCCTCTCCGTCACCACCCGCACCCGTGACCTCCTCACGGCCGAGCGCAGCGCGCTGAACATCCTGTGCCGCCTGTCGGGCATCGCGACGGCCACGCGCGCGTGGGCGGACGTCCTGGACGGCACGAAGGCCAGGGTCCGCGACACCCGCAAGACCACCCCTGGCCTGCGCTCGCTGGAGAAGTACGCGGTCCGCTGCGGCGGCGGCGTCAACCACCGCATGTCCCTCTCGGACGCGGCCCTCGTCAAGGACAACCACGTGGTCGCCGCGGGCGGCGTCGCCCAGGCCTTCCAGGCGGTCCGCGAACGCTTCCCCGACGTCCCGATCGAGGTCGAGGTCGACACCCTGCACCAGCTCCGCGAGGTCCTGGACGCCGGCGCCGACCTGATCCTGCTGGACAACTTCACGCCGGGCGAGTGCGAGGAGGCGGTCGCCCTCGTCCAGGGCCGCGCCGTCCTGGAGGCCTCGGGCCGCCTCACCCTCGACAACGCCAAGGCGTACGCGGACACCGGCGTCGACTACCTGGCCGTCGGGGCCCTCACCCACTCCTCGCCGATCCTGGACATCGGCCTGGACCTGCGGCCGGCGGAGTAGGGGCGGGTACGGGTCATGCTGCTGACGATCGACGTAGGAAACACCCACACCGTCCTCGGCCTGTTCGACGGCGACGAGATCGTCGAACACTGGCGGATCTCCACGGACGCGCGCCGCACCGCCGACGAACTGGCGGTGCTGCTCCAGGGCCTGATGGGCATGCACCCGCTCCTCGGCGACGAACTGGGCGACGGCATCGACGGCATCGCCATCTGCGCCACCGTCCCCTCGGTCCTGCACGAGCTCCGCGAGGTGACGCGCCGCTACTACGGCGACGTGCCCGCCATCCTCGTCGAACCGGGGGTCAAGACGGGCGTGCCGATCCTCATGGACAACCCCAAGGAGGTCGGCGCCGACCGCATCATCAACGCGGTCGCGGCGGTCGAGCTCTACGGCGGCCCGGCCATCGTCGTCGACTTCGGCACGGCGACGACGTTCGACGCGGTCAGCGCGCGTGGGGAGTACGTCGGCGGGGTCATCTCGCCCGGCATCGAGATCTCCGTGGAGGCCCTGGGCGTCCGCGGCGCCCAGCTCCGCAAGATCGAGGTGGCCCGGCCGCGCAGCGTCATCGGCAAGAACACGGTCGAGGCGATGCAGTCCGGCGTCATCTACGGCTTCGCCGGCCAGGTCGACGGCGTGGTCGGCCGCATGGCCCGCGAGCTGTCGGAGGACCCCGACGACGTCACCGTCATCGCGACGGGCGGCCTCGCGCCGATGGTTCTGGGCGAGTCTTCGGTGATCGACGAGCACGAGCCCTGGCTGACGCTGATCGGGCTGCGGCTGGTGTACGAGCGGAACGTGTCGCGCATGTGAGGGGCCGAGGGCGGGTGGGCGCGCAGCCCGGCGAAGCCGGTGCCGCTGCGCCCGCCCGTTGCCGCCGACCCACCACCCGAGTGGTCCCCCACGCCACACCCGCCCCCTATGCGAGATTTGTCTGATTAGCGCGTATCGTCGCCGCATGCCCACGCCATACGGATCCCGCGGCGGCATGGCGTTCGGCGCGGAGGAGCTGCGTGTGCTCCGCCGCGCTCTCGCCCTCGCCCTTCACCCCACCCCCGCCTCGGCCGACGACGTCCAGGACTGTCTCCGTCTCGCAGAGTCGCTCGACGAGGCGCTGCGGGAGGGGGCCAGGCTGCGTGCCTTCCTCGTGGCCGACCTGGGCCGGTACCGCGCCGCCCTCCCCGGCACCGCCGCCGGCTACCTCGCACTCCTGGACGAGGCACTGGGCGCCGGCTACAGCCCCCTGCCCGACGACCTCGCCGCCCTCCGCGCCCTGCGCGGAAACCCCGCCGCAGCGGCCCTCCTGGACCGCTGCGCGGCCACCCCCGTCACCGCCGCCGCTCTCCCCACGGCCGCCGTTCCCGGCTCCCGCACCCGCCTCCTGGCCCTCCGCGGAGGGCGCTGCGCCCTGGCCGAGGGCGGCCCGGAGAAGCAGCCCGAGAAGAAGCCCGCACGCAAGCCGGCGGCCCCCAAGCCCGCCCCGGCTCCGGCACCCGCCCCGGGCACCCCGAAGCCCTCCCGTCCGATCCCCACCCCGGGCGAGGTCTTCCCGCGTCGCAAGCCGGCACCGCCACCCCCGGCGAACCCCCAGCAGCTCGCCGCGGGCTGACGTGGCTACCCTGGATCCATGGACTACGTCTCCGCGCTCCTGCCCCCGGCCGTCATGGCCGTCTTCTTCATCGGCGTGATCCGGGTGATCGTGAAGACACAGGGCGGCGCCAACAAGGCCAAGGAGGACGCGGCCGTCGACGCCGCCCTCGCGCGCGTGGAGGGCGCCCGCCAGTCCACCGCGACGTCCCCGAAGGCCGACGCCTGACCCCACCCCCCTCAGAGGGCGTACGACTCGGCGAGCCCGCACCCCGCGGCGCCCGCACTTTCGAGCCGTACGCCCTTTTTGTTCCTGTTCGCCGGTCAAGCGCACGTCCGCCACGCCATAACCGGTTTCTCCCACTATTGTTCTGAGCTGTGCCTCGCCCATTGGGAGAACTCGAAGACGCGGTCATGTCGCGGGTGTGGAAGTGGAACCGTCCGGTGACCGTTCGAGAAGTCCTGGAAGATCTTCAGAAGGAGCGGTCCATCGCGTACACCACCGTGATGACCGTTTTGGACAATCTCCATCAGAAGGGCTGGGTGCGCCGCGAGGCGGAAGGCCGCGCCTATCGATATGAGGCGGTCTCCACCCGTGCCGCCTACGCAGCCGCCCTGATGAACGACGCCTGGTCGCAGAGCGACAACCCCGCCGCCGCTCTCGTCGCCTTCTTCGGCATGATGAGCGAGGAACAGCGGCGGTCTCTCAGCGATGCCGTACGGATCGTCCAGGGCCCGGAAACCCAGGAACCGACCGAACCGTCGGAATCCGCGGAACCGGCCGAACGAGCGGAACCCGCGGAAGGCCCTCCGGAGAACCCCGCCTCCGCTCAGGACCAGGGCGGGCGATAGCGTCCCGTCATGTCCGCGAAGAGCCCTGAAGTCACCGCAAAAGCCATCACCGTCCGACGGGCCCGCACCAGCGATGTCCCGGCGGTGCGCCGTCTCCTCGACGCCTACGTCCGCGGCGGCATCCTGCTCGACAAAGCAACGGTGACGCTTTACGAGGACATCCAGGAGTTCTGGGTCGCGGAACGGGACGACAACGCCGAGGTCGTCGGCTGCGGTGCGCTGCACGTGATGTGGGAAGACCTCGCGGAAGTCCGCACTCTCGCGGTGAAGCCCGGCCTGAAGGGCGCGGGCGTGGGACACCGTGTGCTGGAGAAGTTGCTGCAGACCGCCCGCTGGCTCGGCGTTCGCCGTGTTTTCTGCCTGACCTTCGAAGTCGACTTCTTCACCAAGTACGGCTTCGTGGAGATCGGCGAGACGCCCGTCGACACGGATGTCTACGCGGAGCTGCTGCGTTCCTATGACGAGGGCGTCGCGGAGTTCCTCGGACTCGAACGAGTGAAACCGAACACCTTGGGCAACAGCCGGATGCTTCTGCATCTGTGATCGCCGGGTGCTAGTCGGTCGCAAGAGGGCCCGGCCGGTTCGGCAAGGCATATTCCACGGCGCCCGCCCCTGCCCCGGTGCCCTATGTCCGAAACGCGCACGTTTCCGGACCGAGCCCGGGCTGCCGGTCTCTGCCGGGGGTTTGTGTTTTTCCGGCAAAAGCGGTTTGCTTTCCGACGTACTGCAGTACTGCATATAACAGGGGACGGCGATACGGCGGACGCCGGCACACCCGCCCTGAAGATATCGATGAAAGGAAATCCGGTGGCACAGAAGGTTCAGGTCCTTCTTGTCGACGACCTCGACGGTGGCGAGGCGGACGAGACCGTGACGTTCGCGCTGGACGGCAAGACGTACGAGATCGATCTCACCACTGCCAATGCGGACAAGCTCCGCGGCCTTCTCGAGCCTTACGTGAAGGGCGGTCGTCGTACCGGAGGCCGTGCTTCGGGCGGGCGCGGAAAGACGCGCGCTGCTTCGAGCGGCAGCCAGGACACCGCGGCGATCCGCGCCTGGGCGAAGGAGAACGGCTACGAGGTCAACGACCGCGGCCGTGTTCCCGCGACCATCCGCGAGGCTTACGAGAAGGCCAACGGCTGAACAGCGGCACTACCGACCCTGCGTACGCATGGCCGGAGGCTGGGCGCACGCGCGCCGCAGCCGGACGCGGTGGCACTGTGTGGCCACCGTGTTCACCAGCCGCACGAGATCGGGGGCGCCCCCACCGCTCCCCAGCGCCGACAGCGTCGGCAGCGAGGCCTCGACCTCGCATCCCGGCTCGGGGGGCCGCAGCCACACGGCGGCCCCCTGGGAACCGAACCGGCCCGGGGGAGCAGGCGGAACAGCCGCCTCGCGGCTCACCGCGGCGTTCGACTCGCGCGTCGGCGGCACTGCCCTCTCCGCGTGAGGCACCGGCGGCGACGGCGCCTCCATGAGGCCGCCCGCACCGATCGCCACCAGGCCCAGCGGCAGGGACCCCCAGTCGAGCCACTCCAGCAGCCCGGGAAGCTCCTCCGCGCTGCCCGCGGCCACCAGGAGCAGCATCCGGTCGCCGTGCAAGGCGACGGGAGAGCCCGGCGCCGAGCGCCGCAGCGCCGTGTGCCCCGCCTCCGCCGGCACGTCCAGGACGTCGTAGCGCACGCCCACCACCAGCCGCAGCGGATCGCCGGGCACGGTCGGCCACTCCAGTTCGTTCTCGTACCACCGCCGGACCTGACCGCTCGCGTCGGCCGGGTCGAGCGGCCGGCGGGGGAGCGGGACGAGCGGGGCCGAGGATGCGATCACGGGCTGAGGGGCGCCGAACATGCCAAGTGCAACAGCCGGAAGGCCGTGCGAGTTACGCTGGGTGCTGTAACGAGCGCACACAGTGGCGAATCGGGGGCGCGTGGGGGGTGCGGCGAGGCGCAAGGTTGTTCGCCCGTAGCGGAGGGAACGGGGGCGCTCGGCATGGACTTCCGGTCCGTACGGGTAAGACATCCCTAGTGGGAGGGGGCGACACGCAGGAAAGGCCGTCTCACGTTCGCCATCGGCGTACTGGCGAGTGGGGTATCTGCCTGGCCTGCGGGAACATCGTCTCGCACCATCGGGTTGGAGCAGATGTCGGCGTTCGGGGTCAGGAGGCCAAGGACGGTGTCGGCAGTTGGAATGAGCGGTCCCCGCTTGCGGGACTAAGCTGCGGAAGGACAGGGAGGGGAAGTTCCCCCCACTGCCTGACCGCTCTGAGGAGCGATTAACGATGTTCGAGAGGTTCACCGACCGCGCGCGGCGGGTTGTCGTCCTGGCTCAGGAAGAAGCCCGGATGCTCAACCACAACTACATCGGCACTGAGCACATCCTCCTGGGCCTGATCCACGAGGGTGAAGGTGTCGCCGCCAAGGCCCTTGAGAGCCTCGGGATTTCGCTCGAGGCGGTCCGCCAGCAGGTGGAGGAGATCATCGGCCAGGGCCAGCAGGCCCCGTCCGGCCACATCCCCTTCACCCCCCGTGCCAAGAAGGTCCTGGAGCTGTCGCTCCGCGAGGCCCTTCAGCTGGGCCACAACTACATCGGCACGGAGCACATCCTGCTCGGCCTGATCCGCGAGGGCGAGGGCGTCGCCGCCCAGGTCCTCGTCAAGCTGGGCGCAGATCTGAACCGGGTGCGGCAGCAGGTCATCCAGCTGCTCTCCGGTTACCAGGGCAAGGAGACCGCCACCGCCGGCGGGCCTGCCGAGGGCACCCCCTCGACGTCCCTGGTCCTCGACCAGTTCGGCCGGAACCTCACCCAGGCCGCTCGTGAGTCCAAGCTCGACCCGGTCATCGGGCGCGAGAAGGAGATCGAGCGGGTCATGCAGGTGCTGTCCCGCCGTACGAAGAACAACCCGGTGCTGATCGGTGAGCCCGGCGTCGGCAAGACCGCCGTCGTCGAGGGCCTCGCTCAGGCCATCGTCAAGGGCGAGGTGCCCGAGACCCTCAAGGACAAGCACCTCTACACCCTGGACCTCGGCGCCCTGGTCGCCGGCTCCCGCTACCGCGGTGACTTCGAGGAGCGCCTGAAGAAGGTCCTCAAGGAGATCCGCACCCGCGGCGACATCATCCTGTTCATCGACGAGCTGCACACGCTGGTCGGTGCGGGTGCCGCCGAGGGCGCCATCGACGCGGCTTCCATCCTGAAGCCCATGCTGGCCCGCGGTGAGCTGCAGACCATCGGTGCCACCACGCTGGACGAGTACCGCAAGCACCTGGAGAAGGACGCCGCCCTCGAGCGCCGCTTCCAGCCCATCCAGGTCGCGGAGCCGTCCCTGCCGCACACGATCGAGATCCTCAAGGGTCTCCGTGACCGGTACGAGGCCCACCACCGCGTCTCCATCACGGACGAGGCGCTGGTCCAGGCCGCCACCCTGGCCGACCGGTACATCTCGGACCGCTTCCTGCCGGACAAGGCGATCGACCTGATCGACGAGGCCGGTTCCCGGATGCGCATCCGCCGGATGACCGCGCCGCCGGACCTGCGCGAGTTCGACGAGAAGATCGCCGGTGTCCGCCGGGACAAGGAGTCCGCGATCGACTCGCAGGACTTCGAGAAGGCCGCCTCCCTGCGCGACAAGGAGAAGCAGCTCCTGGCCGCCAAGGCCAAGCGGGAGAAGGAGTGGAAGGCCGGCGACATGGACGTCGTCGCCGAGGTCGACGGCGAGCTGATCGCCGAGGTCCTCGCCACGGCCACGGGCATCCCGGTCTTCAAGCTGACCGAGGAGGAGTCCTCGCGTCTGCTGCGCATGGAGGACGAGCTCCACAAGCGGGTCATCGGCCAGGTCGACGCCGTCAAGGCGCTGTCGAAGGCGATCCGCCGTACGCGTGCCGGTCTGAAGGACCCGAAGCGCCCCGGTGGCTCGTTCATCTTCGCCGGCCCGTCCGGTGTCGGTAAGACCGAGCTGTCCAAGGCGCTCGCCGAGTTCCTCTTCGGCGACGAGGACGCGCTGATCTCCCTCGACATGTCGGAGTTCAGCGAGAAGCACACGGTCTCGCGTCTCTTCGGTTCGCCCCCCGGCTACGTGGGCTACGAGGAGGGCGGCCAGTTGACCGAGAAGGTCCGCCGCAAGCCGTTCTCGGTTGTCCTGTTCGACGAGGTCGAGAAGGCCCACCCGGACATTTTCAACTCGCTGCTGCAGATCCTGGAGGACGGTCGCCTGACCGACTCCCAGGGCCGGGTCGTGGACTTCAAGAACACGGTCATCATCATGACGACCAACCTCGGCACCCGGGACATCTCCAAGGGCTTCAACCTGGGCTTCGCGGCCCAGGGCGACACGAAGTCCAACTACGAGCGCATGAAGAACAAGGTCTCGGACGAGCTCAAGCAGCACTTCCGGCCCGAGTTCCTCAACCGCGTCGACGACGTGGTCGTCTTCCCGCAGCTCAGCCAGGACGACATCCTCAAGATCGTCGACCTGATGATCGACAAGGTCGACGAGCGCCTCAAGGACCGGGACATGGGCATCGAGCTCTCCCAGTCCGCCAAGGAGCTGCTGTCCAGGAAGGGCTACGACCCGGTGCTGGGTGCGCGTCCGCTGCGTCGCACCATCCAGCGCGAGATCGAGGACTCGCTGTCGGAGAAGATCCTCTTCGGCGAGCTGCGCCCCGGTCACATCGTGGTCGTCGACACGGAGGGCGAGGGCGAGACCAAGACCTTCACCTTCCGCGGCGAGGAGAAGGCGGCTCTCCCGGACGTCCCGCCGATCGAGCAGGCGGCCGGTGGCTCGGGTCCGAACCTGAGCAAGGACGCCTGAGCGTAACGACCCAGTATGAGGGGCCGGTGCTGAACAGCACCGGCCCCTCATCCATGCCCGGACAGTCCCTAGGACAGCTGCCCGTCGTAGTCCGGCAGCTTGTAGGTCTTCTCGGCGTGGCCGCCCGAGAGGTCGGTGCTGCTGTTGCCGATGTTCGCGATGATCGTGTAGCCCTTGCGCTCGACGTCGACGCGCTGAGCCGTCTTGTACTCGGCGACGTTCTTGAACAGGTCGATGAAGTTGCGGACGTAGAGCCCCGAGACCTGGTAGCCGGCCTGCTTCAGGTTGTACTGGGTGAACGAGGCGATGATGTCCGGCCGGGCGGTCACGAAGAACAGGGCGACGCCGCGCTCCTGCGCGTATCTGGCGGCCTCCAGGACCGGCTTGTTGGCCGGTTGCGGGTAGCTGAAGCCGAAGTCCGTCTCCAGCGTCGTGTTGTCGATGTCGAAGACGATGGCCTGCTTCTCGCCCGGCTTGGCGGCCGCGATCCGCTGCTTCAGATAGGGCAGCGCCTGGTCCATCACGGCCTGGCAGTCCTTCTGCCAGGTGCCGTAGTCGACGGCCGCGGCCGCGGTGGCGGTCATGGAGGTCTGGGCGGCGGTCGTGGCGTCGGCCGGTGCGGCCATCGCCACGAGGGCTGCCGCCGAGACGGCGGTCACTGATGCGCGGCGCAACCAGGGGCGTCGGGTCTGCATGTCGTGGGGGTCCTCTCACGTCCGTGACGCTGCCAACATGTCGTGTGCATGCTTGTGCGCGAGGGTGGCGCGAGGGGAACCGTAGGGTTACCGGGCGGTAAGTGCCTAGAGGCGTGCGCCACATTTCCGGAATGGCCGAAGAGGGCCCCCGGTGACATGCGGCACAGGCGATATGTCCGTTACTAGCTGGAATAGTGGATAACGGGCCGGGAGGAAAGGGACTCTCGCCCCAGGCTGGGGGTGGAAGTGCGGGCTAGTACCCTGATTCGTCCCGAATGACTGCTGTGTCAAGAGACGTAGAACACTGAACCAATTTACTAACTAGCGTCGTAGATCACGCTTTTGGGAGTTTGTCGGACTTCGGGTTACCAAGGGATGGCCATTCGGCGAGCGTCTGTGCGCCGGGTGGTTTTCTCCGTCCCCTTCCATACGAGGTTTCGATGTCCCAGCGCGTCACGTCCCGTTCTTCCCGTACGTCCCAGCTCCGCACCCGTGCGACCGTGCTGGCCGCCGGCCTTGGTGTCTCGGTCGCACTGGGAGCCGGGGTCGCGTCCGCCGCCGACACCACGGCCGCGTCCGGTACCGCCGGCGCCGTCCAGGCGCAGGCCGCCGCTCAGGCCAAGGCCGCCAAGGCCGCGGCCGTGAAGGCCGAGAAGGCCACCAAGGCCGCCGCCGCGAAGAAGGCGGCCGAGAAGAAGGCCGCCGCGAAGAAGGCGGCCGCCAAGAAGGCCAAGCCGTCCTGGGTCGACCCGGTGAAGACCTACAAGCTCTCCGCGTCCTTCGCCCAGAACGGCGGCATGTGGCAGTCCACCCACAGCGGCCAGGACTTCGCCGTGCCGAGCGGCACCCAGGTCGTCGCCGCCCACGGCGGCACCGTGGTCAAGGCCGGCGGCAACGGCGCCGGTGACGGTCCCGCGTACGGCAACGCCGTCGTGATCAAGCACGGCAACGGCACGTACTCCCAGTACGCCCACCTGTCGAAGGTCACCGTGAAGATCGGCCAGATCGTCAAGACCGGCCAGGAGATCGCCAAGTCCGGCAACACCGGCAACTCGAGCGGTCCGCACCTGCACTTCGAGATCCGTACGACCCCGAACTACGGCTCGGCGGTCGACCCGGTGAAGTTCCTGCGCGCCAAGGGCGTGAAGGTCTGATCCACCTGTCGGCGCAGGCCCTAGGAGGAGCCGCCGGCTCCCCGGTGGGCCTGGGTCACCAGGTCTGTGGCGACCTCGAGGACGGCTTTGTTCTTCTCCTCGGGGTCGCCTTCCATGTCCTGGAGCAGGAACATCCCGGCGTGCAGCGTGAACAGCGCGCTGACGCAGCGGACCTGGTCGGTCATGTCCGCGTCGGGGTCGATGATGATGTCGCGCAGGCTGCGGATGCGCTCCTTGAAGGAGTCGCCGATGCGCAGCTCCCGCACCGTCGCCTGGTTCTCGTGCATGAAGCGGAACAGCGGGGCCGCCTGGGCGAGCGTGTCGGCGTAGCGGCGGATGATCTCCTGCTTGGTCGCGAGGGTGGGCGGCTGCTGCCGGCCCCACTCGATCAAGTCCTCGATCGGCTGGGTGAGGTCCTCGAAGATGCTGACGAGGATCTCTTCCTTCGTCTTGAAGTGGTAGTAGAGCGCCGCTTTGGTGACCTCCAGGTGCTCGGCGATCTCGCGCAGGGAGGTCTTCTCGTAGCCGTGCTCCGCGAAGAGTTCGAGGGCCACGTCCTGGATGCGCCGGCGGGTGTTCCCGCGGCGCCGCTGCCTGGTGCCGTCCATGGTGCCGCCCATCCTCCTACGCCGCCCCGCTTTCCATAAAACTTACTTGACGCCCGGCTAGTTCCGCCGCTAGCTTCCGAGTGTATTCACTAGCCGGTCGGCAAGTAAGTAGCGGTAGCTGGGGGAGTGGGAAGCGATGACGGACACGACGGACTCGCCGGTGGCCGACGCCGGGGGGAAACAGCCCAAGAGCGTGCGGGTCGTGCTGCTCGCGCTGATGATCGCGATGATGCTCGCGATGCTCGACAACATGATCATCGGTACGGCGATGCCGACGATCGTCGGTGAGCTGGGCGGGCTCGAACACCTCTCCTGGGTCGTCACCGCCTACACGCTCGCGACCGCGGCCTCCACCCCGCTGTGGGGCAAGCTCGGCGACATGTACGGCCGCAAAGGCACGTTCCTGTCGTCCATCGTCCTCTTCCTGATCGGCTCCGCGCTCAGCGGCATGGCCCAGAACATGGGCGAGCTGATCGGCTTCCGTGCCGTGCAGGGCCTCGGTGCCGGCGGTCTGATGGTCGGCGTCATGGCGATCATCGGTGACCTGATCCCGCCCCGGGAGCGAGGCAAGTACCAGGGCATGATGGCCGGTGTCATGGCGCTGGCGATGATCGGCGGTCCGCTGGTCGGCGGCACGATCACCGACAACTGGGGCTGGCGCTGGGCGTTCTACATCAACCTCCCCCTCGGTGCGGTCGCGCTGGTCGCCGTCAGTGCCGTGCTGCACCTGCCGAAGAAGCGGGCGCAGGCGCGGATCGACTACCTGGGCGCCGCGCTGCTGACCGTCGGCATCACCGCGATCGTGCTCGTCACCACCTGGGGCGGCACGGAGTACGCCTGGTCCTCCGCGCGGATCATGGAGCTGATCGGCATCGGGGTAGCCGCGCTGGTCGGGTTCGTGTTCTGGCAGACCAGGGCCGCCGAGCCGGTGGTGCCGCTGCACATCTTCCGCAGCCTGAACTTCACGCTGATGTCGGTCATCGGCTTCATCACCGGCTTCGTGATGTTCGGCGCCACGCTCTTCCTGCCGCTGTACCAGCAGTCCGTGCAGGGTGCTTCCGCGACGAACTCCGGGCTGCTGCTCCTGCCGATGCTGGGTGCGATGCTCGTGACCTCGATGGTCGCCGGGCGGGTGACCACGCACTCCGGCAGGTACAAGGTCTTCCCGATCGTCGGCAGCGCGCTGATGATCGTCGGGCTGTACCTGCTGTCCACGATGGACACCGGGACGTCCCGTCTGACGTCCGGGATCTTCATGGCCGTGGTCGGGCTCGGCATGGGCTGTCTGATGCAGATCACCATGCTGGTCGCGCAGAACAGTGTGGAGATGAAGGACATGGGCGTCGCGTCCTCGTCCACCACGCTCTTCCGCACCCTGGGCTCCTCGTTCGGCGTCGCGATCATGGGTGCGCTGTTCAACAACCGCGTCCAGGACGTCATGACCGAGCGGGCCGGGGCGCTGGGCTCCAAGGTGACCGAGCAGTCGGCGCAGCTCGACGCGAAGAGCCTGGAGAAGTTGCCGGTGCTGGCCCGGGAGGCGTACCAGCACGCGGTGTCCGCCGGCACGCACTCGGCGTTCCTGCTCGGGGCCGTGGTGGCGGTGGTCGCACTCGCGGCGGCCGTGTTCGTGAAGGAGGTGCCGCTGAAGGGAGCGGGACCGAAGGCCTCGGACGACGACGAGACGTCCGGCCCGACGGCGCAGACGCCGGTGGTGGAGGCGGTCTGACCAGGTGGTGACGATGGCCCCGGGCGCGGTTGCCGCCCGGGGCCATCGCGTTGTCCTGGCCTCCGCCCTGCCCGCTCAGCCGTCCGCCCGGCCCCGGCCTGCTCGGCTGCGAGGGCGGGGGCATTGTCAGACCCCCGTGTCACCATCGGTCGCATGGACAAGGCGCGGCAGGTCCGGCTGGCCAAGGACGCGATGGATCGGGACTGGGCCGATCCGGGGCTCGACCTGGACACCGTGGCCGCGCACGCCGGGTACTCGCGCTATCACTTCATCCGCGCCTTCAAGGAGGCGTACGGCGAGACCCCCGGCCAGTACCTCACCCACCGCCGCATAGAACGCGCCGAGGACCTGCTGCGCACGGCGAACCTGTCGGTGACGGAGATCTGCCACGTGGTCGGCTTCAGCAGCGTCGGCACGTTCTCGGCCCGGTTCAAGGCGTGGACCGGCCTGACGCCGAGCGAGTACCGGACGAAGCATGTGGGCCGCGGAGCCGCCCTCATACCCGGCTGCTACGCCATGCTCTGGGCCGGCGGCTTCCGCTCCGCGCCCGGCGCCCGCAAGCAGCGCAATTCCGGAGAAGCGGGCTGACACCCCCGCTGCCTACCGTGGCAGGGCAGGCACAACCGGCCGCAGAGTCAGAGCAGGAGCACGCCATGATCAAGGGTCTCGCCATCTCGACCGTCTGGGTCCTCGACCAGGACCGGGCCAAGGAGTTCTACACGCAGAAGCTGGGCCTGGAGGTCCGTACGGACATGACCATGGGCGAGGGCGGCATGCGCTGGCTCACGGTCGGCTCGCCGAACCAGCCCGACGTCGAGCTGACGCTGATGGTGCCCGGCGGGCCCGCGATGGACCCCGAGTCCGCCGAGATGCTCCGCAAGCTGGTGACGAAGGGCGCGCTCGGCGCGGGCGTCCTGACCACCGACGACATCCACGGCGACTACAAGAAGCTCAAGGACCGGGGCGTGGAGTTCCTCCAGGAGCCGCAGGAGCGCCCGTACGGCACGGAGGCGCTGTTCCGCGACGACTCCGGCAACTGGTTCTCCTTCACCCAGCCCCGCGAGGGCGGCCTCGACATGGACCAGGACTGGTCCTGCTGACCCGCGGCCCCCGGCCCTGCGTCCCCGACCCCGGCAGCATCGGGTAGCTCCCCGTGTTCGTCGGCGCGTGCTCCGGCAGCCACAGCACGGCGACCGCGCCCTCGGCCGGCAGATGCTCAGGTGTCCCGGGGGTGCGGACGTTGCGGAAGGTCAGCCGGGCACCCAGCACCCGGGCCTGCCCGGCCGCGATGGTCAGGCCGAGTCCGTGGCCGTGCCCGGCCCGGTCCTTGCTGCCGGTGCGGAAGCGGCTCGGCCCCTCGGCCAGCAGGTCCTCGGGGAAGCCCGGGCCGTGGTCGCGCACCCGGATGACCCGGCCCTCGACGCTGACCTCGATGGGCGGCTTGCCGTGCCGGGCCGCGTTGGCCAGGAGGTTGAACAGCACGCGCTCCAGGCGCCGCGGGTCGGTGGTGACCTCCGACTCGTGCACGATGCGCACCTCGATGGCCGGATCCTTCGCCGCGACCCGCCGGGCGACGAACTCGCCCAGCATGATGTCCTGCAGCTCCGCCCGCTCGGAGGCCCCGTCCAGCCGGGCCACCTCCAGCACGTCCTCGACCAGCGTGCGCATGGCCTTCGCCCGGTCCAGCACCAGCTCGGTCGGGCGCCCGGGCGGCAGCAGTTCCGCGGCGGTGAGCAGTCCGGTCACCGGCGTGCGCAGCTCGTGCGCGATGTCGGCGGTGACCCGCCGCTCGGCCTCGATCCGCTGCCGCAACGTGTCGGCCATGGCGTCCACCGCGCTCGCCAGGTCGTCCGTCTCGTCCCGCACGACCCCGCCCATGGCGTCCCGCACGCGCACGTCCGTCTCGCCGCCCGCGAGCTGGCCCGCCGCGATGGCCGCCTTGCGCAGTCGCCGCGAGAGATGCCCGCCGATGAGCACCCCGAGCGCGCTGCCGCCGAGGACGACCGCGATGGACCCGATGAGCAGGGCCTGGTCGAGGTCCTGCAGGATGTCCGAGCTGCGGTCGGTGAAGCCCGAGTGCAGCGACATCACCTGCCCGTTCTTCAGCGGCACGGCGGCCCATATGTCGGGCACGTCACCCGGCCGGTCCGCCACGTACGTCGCCCGCTGGCCCGCTTCGACCCGGTCCCGCAGCTCATCCGGCAGATTCGGGTCGTTGATCTTGGTGTTGGGGAAGTTCAACCGCCCGGACAGCTCGAAGTTGCGCTGGGCGATCATGATCCGCTCGTCGGCGAGGTCGCGCGCGTTGTCCAGCATCGAGACCCGGGCGGCGTTGTGCACGACGAGGCTCAGCGCGATCGCCACCAGCGCGCCCACCAGCGCGATGGCCGCGCTCAGCTTCCATCTGAGGCCCGTGCGGATGCCTGCACGCTCCAAGCCCGCGGCGACCAGGCGCCGGAAGTGCCCCCTCATACCCCTGCCCCTGCTCAGGCCTTCAACTTGTAGCCGAAGCCACGGACCGTCTCGATCCGGTCCTGGCCGATCTTCTGCCGCAGCCGCTGCACATGCACGTCGACGACGCGGGTGTCCCCGCCCCAGCCGTAGTCCCACACCCGCTCCAGCAGCTTGTCGCGGGAGAGCACCGTGCCCGGCGCGGAGGAGAACTCCAGCAGCAGCCGCATCTCGGTCGGCGTCAGCGCCACCGGCTGCCCGGCGCGGCGGACCTCCATGCCCTCGGTGTCGACCTCCAGGTCCCCGAAGGCCAGCATCCCGCCGCTCGCCGGGGCGGCCGGCTCCTCGCCCCGGCCGCCGCCCGCGTGCCCGAAGCGGCGCAGCACCGCGCGGATCCGGGCGACCAGGACGGCACCGTCGAACGGCTTGGTCACATAGTCGTCGGCGCCCGCCTCCAGGCCCAGCACGACGTCGATGGAGTCGGCCCGCGCCGACAGCATGATCACCGGCACGGTCGACTCGTCGCGGATCCGGCGGCACAGGCTGACACCGTCGAGGCCGGGAACCATGACGTCCAGCAGCGCGATGTCGGGGCGGTCCGCCCGGAACGCCTCCAGGCCCGACAGCCCGTCGGGCATGGCGGTGACCACGAAGCCGTCCCGTTCCAGGGCGAGCTGCGTGGCCTCGCGGATGACGTCGTCGTCCTCGACGAACAGGACGTGGGTCTGGTCTGCCATCCCGGTGCTCTCAGTCCTCTGTGGTCCGTGGGGGTGCGTTCTACTGCTGGGACGCACGGTCCCGGCGATGCGTTCACCGAGGGATCGGTCCGAGCGGCCCGATCGGTTCACGCGGGCCGATCGGCTCAGGCGGGCCGATCGGTTCGCGCGGCCCCCCGCCCGCGTCAGCTCGCGGGCGCCGGCGTCGCGCTGTCGACGGCGACCTTCCCGTAGTCGTTGTGCGTGCGGTACTTCTCAGCGAAGTGGCCGGAGGTCCATCTGTACGTGATCACGTTCTCCCCGGAGGGACTCGACACCGGGTCGCCCCGGTCGTACACCTGCTTGGTCACCACCAGGTCACCGCGGTCGATCTCCGCGTAGACCGGCGGCTCCTCGGCCTTGAACACATTCTCGTACGAGCCGTCCCGCTCGCGATACACGTAGCTGCCGACGCCCACCGCGTCACCGCAGGTCAGCACGTTGACGACGACGTCGTCCGCCGAGCCTGCGGTCAGCTTGCCGTAGGAGACGTCGACCGGGTACTCGTCGGCCGCGCACGGCTTCAGATCGCGCTTCACCTCGGGTGCGACCTTCGGGTCGTCCTTGACGAGCTTGACCGCGTCGACGGTGTCGGGCGACTTCGACGGCGCGGCGGACGGGGTGGCGGCGGCGCCCGCCACCGAGTCGGCGTGCGCCGGGCCCTCGTCACGGGCGCCGGTCCCGCCGGCACCGCACCCGGACACCAAAAGGGCGAGGGCGGTGGGCACGGCCAGTGCCGCGCTCACCGCCTGGATACTGCCCCGGGTCCGCGCAGAACCCTCGCCGGTCAGGCCGCGCACCGCTCCCGCTCCTCACGCTCCAGCGCGCGTGCGTCCAGATCGCGGGACTCCAGCTCCTCGCGGAGCCGGGCGAGCGCCCGGTGCAGCGTGCTCTTGACCGTTCCGGCCGACATGCCGAGGGCGGCGGCCGTCTCCTCCGTGGACATCTGCTCCCAGTGTCGCAGCACCACGACACTGCGCTGCTTCGGGGCGAGGACCTTCAGGATGTCCATCAGCAGGGCGCGGTCCGCGTGCTGCTCGGTGGCGTCGTCGACCGAGGCGTCCGGGAGCTGCTCGGTCGGGACCTCCTCCAGCTTCCGCGCCCGCCACCACTCCGTGCGGGTGTTGATCATCACCCGGCGCAGGTAGGCGTCCGCCAGCCGCTTGTCCTCGATGGTCTCCCAGCGGCCGTACGTCCGTACCAGCGCCGTCTGCAGCAGGTCCTGCGCATCCGTCGGGTCCGGGACCAGGCGGCGGGCACTGCGCAGCAGCGCGTCCTGCCGGGTGCGGACGTACTCCTCGAACTCGAGCACCTCGCCCTGCGCCATGGTGAACCGCCTCCCGTTTCCCCGTTCGGGCCGGCTCCCCGCCGCCCGTGTACTGCCTGTGGTCTTCAGTCGCCCCGTGTCTTCCGGGAACGCATCTGAAGGTACGGAGGCCTTGTCACGGCGCTGTCCGAAGCAGCCTGCGGCTAGCGCTCGGCTGTCCGTCGGTTGTGTAACGGAAGCCCGAACGGGGCAGAGAGGTGGGGGCGTTGAGGCGGTTTCGGGGCGATTTGTCCACCCCGAGTGCTGTGACGGAAGGCGGCTCGCGGCTGTGATCTGCCTGTACGTCAGGTCAGCGGCAGCCGGTACGCACCGCCCGCCAGCGGCTCCACGAGGCCGTCGGCGACGAGACCGTCCAGGGCACGGGCCCGCTGCACCGGCTCGTGCCACACCCTGTCCAGGGCGGCCTGCGGAACGGGCCCGTGGGCTTCCCGCAGCACGGCGAGCAGCCGCCCGCGCACCTGCCGGTCGGTGCCCGCGTACGTCTGGCCGCGGCGCGGCGGCCCGTCGTGCTCCGGCTTGCCCGCCAGCCGCCACGCGCACTGCGCGGCGATCGGGCAGCGGTGGCACGACTCGCTCTTCGCCGTGCACACCAGCGCGCCCAGCTCCATGGAGGCGGCGGCCCAGCGGGCGGCGGTCGGCTCGTCCTCGGGCAGCAGCGCGCGGGCCAGCTTGCGTTCGGCGGCGGTGGTGGCGTTCGGCGGGTACCGCACTCCGGTGACCGCGCGGGCGAACACCCGGCGCACATTGGTGTCCAGCACCGGGTGCCGCTGCCCGTAGGCGAACGAGGCGACGGCGGCGGCCGTGTACTCGCCGATGCCGGGCAGCGCCAGCAGCTGGGCGTGGTCGGCCGGTACGTCACCGCCGTGCCGTTCCGTTATGGCGACGGCGGCGCCGTGCAGCCGCAGCGCGCGGCGCGGGTAGCCGAGCCGGCCCCAGGCGCGGACGGCCTCGCCGGGCGCCTCCTTGGCCAGATCGGCGGGGCGCGGCCAGCGCTCCAGCCACTGCTCGTAGACGGGCAGGACGCGGCTCACCGGCGTCTGCTGGAGCATGAACTCACTGACCATCACCCCCCACGCCCCGGCCTCGGGGCGCCGCCACGGCAGGTCACGGGCGTTTTCGCCGAACCAGTCGATGACGGGGGAGTGCAGGTTCTCTCCGAGGGGCGGGCCGGAGGGGGTGTCGGCGGCGGCGGGGGTGGGGTGCGGGGGCTTCGCGGGAGCAGTCATGGCCTATCGATGGTGCCACGCGAGGGCGCCCGTGCGGGCGCATTGCCACCCCGAGAACGCTCTCGAAGAGGCGCTCGCGCAGCGCGTGGCGTGGTGGAGGCGGCGGGTCCGCCTTGCGGTACTCGGCCACGACCCGGTCCGTGATCCGCTCGGATCCGGCTCGCTCAGCCGGTCGATCCGGAGCACCTCGTCGTCACCGAGCGAGGGGGAGAGGGCACCCGGGACCAGGTGCGGGGAGGGAAGGGAAGGGGAGGAGCGGGAAATGGGTGAGGTGAGGATGTATCCGGTCATCAATTAGGAAATTATGATCCGTGCAGAGGTGACTTATGCGTGTGTGATCGATTTTGTCCCGTCTTGGCCGTCCATACGTCAACTGTTGTTTCTGTTCCGCGAATTGAGGCTCGGCCCGTCAAGGGGCAGAGGTGCGGGACGGGTTGCGAAATGATGATCCGGAAAAGTTGTCCGCTGAACGGCGGGTGGGACCGGCGAACGCGCCGATCTCTCGTAAGGTTTGCGCCGTGGGATCTCTGCGCAATCCGGTCGGGCCGCTTCCCTCCTCCATCTACTGGCGTCGGAGGGTCGTACTGGTGTCTGTGGTCGCCCTGTTGGCGCTGCTGACCACCTGGATCGTGACCATGGGCGGCGGAGGCGGCAAGGACGGCGACAACGGCGCCAACGGCAAGAATCCCGCACCCTCCATCACGCCCGGCCCGTCGAGTTCGGGCCCGGCCATGAGCCAAGCGCCCGGCGGACGCGACGAGTCGGGCGACGAGGGCTCCGGCGGCTCGGGAGGCGGCTCCGGGAACGGCTCGGGAGACGGCTCCGGGGACGGTTCCGGCTCGGGCTCCGGCGACGGCTCCGGGGCCGGCGGCTCGGGCGGTTCCGAGGGGGCGGGCGGCGCCGGCGGCTCGGGGAACGGTACGACCGCGGGCGGCGTCGGCGCGGGCGACACCCTGCCGGCCGGTTCCACCCTGCCCAACTGCACCGCGAGCGCGGTCAAGTTCAGCCTGCGCAGCCGGCACAACACCTACGATCCCGAGCAGACGCCCACGTTCCTGCTGACCGCGCGGAACGTCTCCGGCAGCGACTGCAAGATCGATCTCGGGCCGAAGAACGCGGTGTTCACGATCGCCCCGGCGAGCAGCGACGACGACTACTGGTCCTCCAAGGACTGCCCCAAGGCCGCCGCGCGTCAGCTGTACCGGGTCGCCGCCGGCAGCGGCATCACCTACACCGTGAAGTGGGACCGCAAGCCGAGCGCCCCCGAGTGCGCCACGCCTCCGGCGGGCTCGGCCGGTGCGGACACGTACCTGGTGGAAGCCAAGGCTCCGGGCTTCGCGAAGGTGCAGACGTCGTTCGTGCTCTCGGCCGACTAGCGCACGGGCGGCAGAGACGGAGGCGGCAACAGAGACGGCGGCGGAAACGCCCGAGGGCGGTACCCCTTGCCGGGTACCGCCCTCAGCCGTGCCGGCCGGGTGTCTCGCGCGTCAGACGTACCGCTCCAGGATCGACGACTCCGCGAGCCGCGACAGCCCCTCGCGGACGCTGCGCGCCCGGGCCTCGCCCACGCCGTCCACCGCTTGGAGGTCGTCGACGCTCGCGGCGAGCAGCTTCTGCAGCCCGCCGAAGTGCTCGACCAGACGGTCGATGATCGCGCCGGGAAGCCGGGGCACCTTCGCCAGGAGGCGGAAGCCGCGCGGGGACACCGCCGAGTCCAGCGTCTCGGGCGCGCCGGTGTAGCCCAGCGCCCGGGCCACCGTGGACAGTTCCAGCAGCTCGGCGTGGGTGAGGGCGTCGAGTTCGGCGAGGGCCTCGTCGACCGTGCGGGAGCGTTTGGCCGTGGGTTCGGGGACGTAGTCCCGCACGACCAGCTCGCGCTCGGGCTCCACGCCCGCGATCAGCTCGTCGAGCTGGAGGGCCAGCAACCGGCCGTCGGTGCCGAGCTCCACCACGTACTCGGCGATCTCCGTGGCGATGCGGCGCACCATCTCCAGGCGCTGGGCGACCGCCGAGACGTCCCGGACGGTCACCAGGTCCTCGATCTCCAGCGCCGACAGTGTGCCCGCGACCTCGTCGAGGCGGAGCTTGTAGCGCTCCAGGGTGGCGAGCGCCTGGTTGGCGCGGGACAGGATCGCCGCCGAGTCCTCCAGGACGCGGCGCTGGCCGTCGACGTACAGGGCGATGAGCCGCATCGACTGGGAGACCGAGACCACCGGGAAACCGACCTGCTTGCTGACGCGGTCCGCGGTGCGGTGCCGGGTGCCGGTCTCCTCCGTCGGGATCGTCGGGTCCGGGACCAGCTGCACGCCCGCGCGCAGGATCTTCGACAGGTCCGAGGACAGCACGATGCCGCCGTCCAGCTTGCACAGCTCGCGCAGGCGCGTCGCGGTGAACTCGACGTCCAGCACGAAACCGCCGCTGCACAGCGCCTCGACCGTCTTGTCGGAGCCGAGCACGATGAGCCCGCCTGTGTTGCCGCGGAGCACGCGCTCCAGGCCGTCACGCAGGGCGGTGCCGGGTGCCACGGCGCTCAGGGAGGCGCGCATCAGGCCATCGGTACCGGCACTCCCGCCGGACTTTCCGGGAGCTGATGCCCGGTCGTTGGCTGCCACTGCACTCCTCCGGTCGCAGGTTCTGGGCGCCCCCGTGTCGCGCGCTCGGTTCGCACGGACGGGCGAGACCAGGGCAAAGTCTACCGGCGACCCTCCTCGTCCCGTGGGGCCTCTCTGCGACGGGAGCGGGGAAGGACCCGCAGGGCGTCCCCTATGTCCGCGACTTCCAGGACCTTCATGCCCGAGGGGATCTTGCCGGGGTCGCTCGGTACGAGCGCGTGCGTGAAGCCCAGACGGTGGGCTTCGGCCAGCCTGCGCTGCACGCCGGTGACCCGCCGCACCTCGCCGGCGAGGCCCACTTCGCCGATCGCGACGAGGTTCTTCGGGAGAGGTGTGTCACTCGCCGCGCTCGCCAGGGCGAGGGCGACGGCCAGGTCCGCGGCCGGCTCGGAGAGCTTCACCCCGCCGACCGTCGCGGAGTAGATGTCCCTTTTGCCCAAGGCGCTGATCCGCCCGCGCTGTTCCAGCACCGCGAGCATCATCGAGACGCGGGAGGTCTCCAGGCCCGAGGTGGTGCGGCGCGGGGAGGGGATCTGCGAGTCGACCGTGAGCGCCTGGACCTCGGCGACCAGCGGGCGGCGGCCCTCCAGGGTGACGGTCAGGCAGGTGCCCGGGACCGGTTCGGCCCGGCGGGTCAGGAAGAGTCCGCTCGGGTCGGCGAGGCCCGTGATGCCCTCGTCGTGCAGCTCGAAGCAGCCGACCTCGTCGGTGGTGCCGTAGCGGTTCTTGACGCCTCGCACGAGCCGCAGGCGGGCGTGCCGGTCGCCCTCGAAGCTCAGGACGACGTCCACGAGGTGCTCCAGCAGGCGCGGGCCCGCGATGGCGCCGTCCTTGGTGACATGGCCCACCAGCAGGGTGGCCATGCCGCGCTCCTTGGAGGCCCGGATGAGGGCTCCCGCGACCTCCCGCACCTGGGCCATGCCGCCGGGCGCGCCGTCGATCTCGGGGGAGGCCACCGTCTGCACCGAGTCCATGATCAGCAGCGACGGCTTCACCGCGTCCAAGTGGCCCAGCACCGCGGCCAGATCCGTCTCGGCCGCCAGATACAGGTGGTCGTCGATGGCGCCGATGCGGTCGGCGCGCAGGCGGACCTGGCTCGCCGACTCCTCGCCCGTGACGTACAGCGTGCGGTGCTCGTCGCTCGCGGACTTGGCCGCCACGTCGAGCAGGAGCGTCGACTTGCCGACGCCCGGTTCGCCCGCGACCAGCACCACCGCGCCGGGGACCAGTCCGCCGCCGAGCACGCGGTCCAGCTCGGGAACGCCGGTGGGGCGGGCGGTGGCCTGACGGCCGTCCACCTGGCCGATGGGCAGGGCGGAGGCGGTGACCCGGCCCGGTGCCGTCGTCCGCACCGCGGGTGCGCCGTACTCCTCGACCGTCCCCCAGGCCTGGCACTCGGGGCAGCGGCCGAGCCACTTCGCCGTCTGCCAGCCGCACTCCGTGCAGCGGTAGGACGGGCGGTCCTTGGTGGTCTTCGTACGGGCAGCCATGGACGAAACCGTAGCCGCAGGCACTGACATCGCGGGGACGGGCCGACGGCGGCCACCTGTGCGCCAAGGCCCCGCCACCCCGCGCCAGCGGCGGAGCCACCGGTTCATGTCCCCGATTGAGGGATCGTTTCACCCGTACGGATTAAATGTGCTCAAGCCGCCTGAAGGTGCCACTCCCGGCCCCCTACGGTCGCCGAATGATGAGCAGTACTCCGGAGATCTCGACCCGCTCGACCCGTACGGCCGGCGCACATCGGGCGCACCGGGAAGCGCGTGACCGCGGGGCGGCGCGCACGCTGGCGCAGCGGCCCCCCGCGCGCTACGAGCCGTACCTGGACGGCCTGTTCACCTACTGCCTGTCCGTGCTGTGCGACCACGAGGCCGCGACCGCCGCCCTGGGCGACGTCCTCGCACTCGCCGAACGCCGCGGCCGGCACGTCCCCGAGGCACCCGCGGACCGCAGGGCCTGGCTGTACGCGCTGGCCCGCTGGGCGTGCCTGCGCAAGCTCGCCGAGGCCAAGCAGAAACGTCTGAGCAGCCATGCCGCGGGCCGCGGCGACCGGCAGCGCGCGGACCGTCCGGCCGCCCCGGCCCCCTCCGAGGAGGTCCAGGAGCGGCGCCGTCGCGAACTGGCCCTCCTGGCCTGGCCGGAGGCCGCCGGCACCACCCCGGAGCAGCGGGAGGCGCTCGAACTGGCCGTGCGCCACCACCTGGCCGTCCAGGAGGTCGCAGCCGTCCTCGGCATGGACCCGGCCGCCGCCCGCGATCTGCTCGCCTCCGCCGCCTGCGAGGTGGAACGCACGCGTGCGGCCCTCGCCGTGGTCGAGACCGGGGCGTGTCCGAGCGTCGCGCACCTCGCCGGCGACGACCGGCTCGTGCTCGGCACGGCCCTGCGCCGCGAACTCGTCCGGCACGTCGACGACTGCCCGCGCTGCCGCCGCACCGCCGAGCGCGCCATCCCCGGCCGCTGGCCCGGCACCAGCGTCACGCCCGCCGAACTGCCCGTCCTGCCGGCGCCGCGCGCGGCCCTGCACGTCGCCATGGCCCACCACCCCCGCGCGCGCAACGCCGCACCCCGTTTCGACCGGCGCGGCTTCCCGATGGACCCCAAGGACCACGCCGCCCGAAGAGACCGCCTGCGCGCCCGTGCCGTCACCACGACCGTCGTCGCCACCGTCGTGGCCGCTCCCGTGCTCGCCCTGTGGGCCGCCTACCGGGGCACCCCGATCGGCGAGGGCCAGGACGGCCGCTCGGCCTCCGCGCGCGAGGCGGACGACCCGTTCGGCCTGGACGGCGAGATGGCGGGCGGCGGCTACGAGAACACCGGCAACGCGAGCACGCGCCCCGGACCCCGCTTCCGCAAAGACGGCAAGGCCGACGTCTCCGTGGAGGTCATCGGCGTCGCCGGTGCCGGCCGCAAGAGCGCCCTGGAGGTCACGGCCGACCACAGCGGCGACACCACCCTCGTCACCCTGACCGCCACCGGCCCGGCCCCCGTCCGCTGGTCCGCGTCGACGGGAGCCCACTGGCTCTACCTCAGCCAGTCCTCGGGAACGCTCCGGCCCGGCGAGTCGTTGACGATCAAGGTGTACGTCGACCACCTGCGAGAGCCCGCCGGCCCCTGGCACGCGCGGGTGGCCCTCGCCCCGGTGGGCGCCGTCGTCCACATCGAGGGCTACGGCACCGCGCCCAGCCCCGCCGGTCCCGGCCCCCGGCCCAGCGGCCCCGGCGAGCCGACCCCGACACAGCCCGACCCGACGCCCACGACCTCCGCCCCGGACCCGGACCCGACACCGACCACCCCGCCGCCGTCGACCGGCCCGGACCCCACACCCACGCCGACGGACCCGGCCCCGACCGACCCGACGGGCTCGACGCCACCGCCCTCGGACAGCGGTGACCCGAGCCCGGTCACGTCGTAGCGGCCCCTCAGGTCACCGGATCCGCCGGATGCGGTGCCAGCAGCGGCAACTGCGAGGCCAGCCGCTCCTCGCACAGCTCGGCCAGCCGGTCGTAGCCGGCCTTGCCCATCAGCTCGATCAGCTCCGGCCGGTAGGAGACGTACACGGGATCGCCCGCGCCGTGCGCCGAGGTCGCCGACGTGCACCACCAGTGCAGGTCGTGACCGCCCGGGCCCCAGCCCCGGCGGTCGTACTCACCGATCGACACCTGCAGGACGCGCGTGTCGTCGGGCCGGTCGATCCACTCGTACGTCCGCCGCACCGGAAGCTGCCAGCACACGTCCGGCTTGGTCTCCAGCGGCTCGCGGCCCTCCTTCAGGGCGAGGATGTGCAGCGAGCAGCCCGCGCCGCCCGCGAAGCCGGGCCGGTTCTGGAAGATGCACGAGCCCTGGTAGGGCCGCGTCTGCCGCTCGCCGTCCTCGTCCTCGGAGACCCAGCCGTCCCGCGTGCCCTCGGCGTGGTGCTGCCAGATGTCCGGAGTGAGCCTGGCCACATGCCCGGCGACGCGCTTCTCGTCGTCCTCGTCGGAGAAGTGGGCGCCCAGCGTGCAGCACCCGTCGTCCGCGCGGCCTGCCTGGATGCCCTGGCAGCCGCTGCCGAAGATGCAGTTCCAGCGAGAGGTCAGCCATGTCAGATCGCAGCGGAAGAGCTGCTCGTCGTCCGCCGGATCAGGAAACTCCACCCACGCGCGAGCGAAGTCGAGGCCCTTCTCGTCGGGTTCCACGACGTCCGGTGATTTGTCGCGCTTCGCCTTTTTCGTCTTTGGCACGTCTCCAGGGTACGGGCCTCATACCCCCACCGAGGACGGCGGACGGCCCGGCGGGCAGTAGCGTTCCGTGCATGAGACTCGGTGTCCTCGACGTGGGATCGAACACGGTGCATCTGCTCGTGGTGGACGCGCATCCCGGCGCGTGCCCGTTGCCCGCGCACTCGCACAAGGCGGAACTGCGCCTCGCCCAGCTCCTCGACGACGACGGCGCGATCGGCCCGCACGGCGTCGACCGGCTGGTCTCGGTGATCAAGGAGGCGCTCCAGGCCGCCGAGGACAAGGGTGTCGAGGAGGTCCTCCCGTTCGCGACCTCCGCCGTGCGCGAGGCCCGCAACGCCGACGACGTCCTGGCGCGCGTGCGCACCGAGACCGGGGTCGAGCTCCAGGTCCTCACCGGCGCCGAGGAGGCGCGGCTGACCTTCCTCGCCGCCCGCCGCTGGTTCGGCTGGTCGGCCGGGAAGCTGCTGGTCCTGGACATCGGCGGCGGTTCCCTGGAGATCGCCTACGGCATGGACGAGGAGCCCGACGCGGCCGCCTCGCTGCCGCTGGGCGCCGGCCGCCTCACCGCCGGCTGGCTGCCCGGCGATCCGCCCGACCAGGACGCCGTCCGCGCCCTGCGCCGCCATGTGCGAACCGAGATCGCCCGCACGGTCGGCGAGTTCAGCCGCCTCGGCACCCCCGACCACGTCGTCGCCACGTCGAAGACCTTCAAGCAGCTGGCCCGCATCGCCGGCGCGGCCCGCTCCGCCGAGGGCCTCTACGTCCAGCGCGAGCTCAAGCGGGAGTCGCTGGAGGGCTGGGTCCCGCGCCTGGCCGCCATGACGGAGCGGGAGCGCGCGGAACTGCCGGGCGTCTCGGAGGGCAGGGCCGGCCAGCTCCTGGCGGGCGCCCTGGTGGCCGAGGCCGCGCTGGACCTCTTCGGCGTGGAGCGCGTGGAGATATGCCCCTGGGCGCTGCGGGAGGGCGTGATCCTTCGTCGCCTGGATCACATGGAGTCCGTGTAGCGGAGTCCGGGGTGGGGCCCCTCCCCTATGGCAAACACCACAACGGCCAAGAGGCCCCCCACCCCACCCCGACCACACCCCGTAATCTGTCCTGCATGGCAGAGCCAGCCGTGAAGATCCCGGACGCGAAGGTCGCCCTGTCGACGGCCTCGGTCTACCCGGAGTCGACGGCCACGGCCTTCGAGATCGCCGCGCGCCTCGGCTACGACGGAGTCGAGGTCATGGTCTGGACCGACCCGGTCAGCCAGGACATCGAGGCCCTGCGCAGACTCAGCGATTACCACCGGATCCCGATCCTCGCCGTCCACGCCCCCTGCCTGCTCATCACGCAGCGGGTGTGGTCCACCGACCCGTGGACCAAGCTCCAGCGGGCCCGCGCCGCGGCGGAGAAGCTCGACGCGAGCACGGTCGTCGTCCACCCTCCGTTCCGCTGGCAGCGCCAGTACGCCCGGGACTTCGTCGCCGGCATCTGGCGCATGGCGAACGAGACGGACGTACGGTTCGCCGTCGAGAACATGTACCCCTGGCGCTACCGGGACCGCGAGATGCTCGCGTACGCCCCCGACTGGGACGTGACGAAGGACGACTACCGGCACTTCACGATCGACCTCAGCCACACCGCGACGGCCCGCTCGGACGCGCTGGACATGGTCGACCGCATGGGGGACCGCCTCGGCCACGTCCACCTCGCCGACGGCCGGGGCTCGGCCAAGGACGAGCACCTGGTGCCCGGCCGCGGCACGCAGCCCTGCGCCGAGGTGCTGGAGCGGCTCGCCCTGACCGGCTTCGACGGGCATGTCGTCATCGAGGTCAACACCCGCCGCGCCATGTCGAGCGCGGAGCGCGAGGCCGACCTGGCGGAGGCGCTGGCCTTCACGCGCCTGCACCTGGCCTCGGCCGCGAAGGTGCCGCGGCGATGACCGGCCGGCCCTCGGCCGGCAGCGGCTCCGGCACCGCCGCCCGGCGCCGTGGCCGCCCCCCGCGCACGGAGGCGGCGGACACCCGCGACCGCATCCTGACCGCCGCCCGCGACGAGTTCTCCGAGCGCGGCTACGAGAAGACGTCCGTCCGCGGCATCGCCAAGTCCGCCGGGGTCGACCCGGCCCTCGTGCACCACTACTTCGGCACGAAGGAGCAGGTCTTCGAGGCGGCGATCACCATGGCCTTCGGACCCGCCCTGCAAGCACCGACGGCCGTCGAGGAGGGCCCGCTCGACGGGGTGGGGGAGCGCCTGGCCCGCTTCTTCTTCGGCGTCTGGGAGAACCCGGCGACCCGTGCGCCCCTGCTCGCCATCGTCCGGTCCGCCGTCACCAACGAGACCGCGGCCGCCGTCTTCCGGCGGATCATCGCCACCCAGGTGCTGCACCGCATCGCCGTACGGCTGGAGCTGCCGGACGCCGAGCTGCGGGCCGAGCTCGCCGCCGCACAGCTCGTGGGTACCGCCGTCCTGCGGTACGTCATCAAGGTCGAGCCGCTGGCCTCGGCGGACCCGGAGCAGATCATCGCGCGGCTCGCACCCGTCGTACAGGGACATTTGACCGATCCGTAAGGCGTGCGGGTGCCGTCGTCCGAGACAGTCATCCCGCATTTCGGACACACCGTCCCGCCCACTGGATGACGGGCGTACGCTCGACAGAGTCAGAAATCTCCGAATCCTCTGACGCCGTCTGTCGAAGGAGCGAGCGACGATGCCCGAGCTGAGGTCCCGCACAGTCACCCACGGCCGCAACATGGCGGGCGCCCGCGCCCTGATGCGAGCCTCCGGTGTACCGGGTGCGGACATCGGCCGCAAGCCGATCATCGCGATCGCCAACAGCTTCACCGAGTTCGTGCCGGGGCACACGCACCTCGCGCCGGTCGGCCGGATCGTCAGCGAGGCGGTCGTCGAGGCCGGCGGCATCCCGCGCGAGTTCAACACGATCGCCGTCGACGACGGCATCGCCATGGGCCACGGCGGCATGCTGTACTCCCTGCCCTCCCGCGACCTGATCGCGGACAGCGTGGAGTACATGGTCGAGGCGCACTGCGCCGATGCCCTGATCTGCATCTCCAACTGCGACAAGATCACCCCGGGCATGCTGAACGCCGCCCTGCGGCTGAACATCCCCACGGTCTTCGTCTCCGGCGGCCCCATGGAGTCTGGCCGCGCCACCCTGGTCGACGGCACGGTCCGCACGCTCGACCTGGTCGACGCGATCTCCGACGCCGTGAACGACAAGATCTCGGACGAGGACATCCTCCGCATCGAGGAGAACGCCTGTCCGACCTGCGGTTCCTGTTCCGGCATGTTCACCGCCAACTCGATGAACTGCCTGACCGAGGCCATCGGCCTCTCCCTCCCGGGCAACGGCTCGGTCCTCGCCACGCACACGGCCCGCAAGCAGCTGTACGTCGACGCGGCGAACACGGTCATGGACATCACCCGCCGCTACTACGAGCAGGACGACGACACGGTCCTGCCGCGCAGCGTGGCGTCCTTCGCGGCCTTCGAGAACGCCATGGCCCTCGACATCGCCATGGGCGGCTCCACCAACACGATCCTGCACCTGCTGGCCGCCGCCCAGGAGGCGGGCGTCCCCTTCGGCCTCGACGAGATCAACGCGGTCTCGCGCCGCGTGCCCTGCCTCGCCAAGGTCGCCCCGAACGTCGCCAAGGACCGCACGTACTACATGGAGGACGTGCACCGCGCCGGCGGCATCCCCGCCCTGCTCGGCGAGCTGCACCGGGCCGGCCTGCTCAACGAGGACGTGCACTCCGTGCACAGCCCGTCCCTGGCCGACTGGCTGAAGACCTGGGACGTGCGCGGCGGCTCCCCGTCCGCCAAGGCCGTCGAGCTGTGGCACGCGGCCCCCGGCTGCGTCCGCTCCGCCGAGGCCTTCTCCCAGTCCGAGCGCTGGGAGGCCTTGGACGAGGACGCCGAGGGCGGCTGCATCCGCTCCGCCGAGCACGCCTACTCCAAGGACGGCGGCCTCGCGGTCCTCAAGGGCAACCTGGCCGTGGACGGCTGCGTCGTGAAGACGGCCGGCGTCGACGAGTCCATCTGGACCTTCGAGGGCCCGGCGGTCGTCTGCGAGTCGCAGGAGGAGGCCGTCCAGAAGATCCTCACCCAGCAGGTCAAGGACGGCGACGTGGTCGTCATCCGCTACGAGGGCCCCAAGGGCGGCCCCGGCATGCAGGAGATGCTCTACCCGACCTCGTACCTGAAGGGCCGCGGCCTCGGGAAGACCTGCGCGCTGGTCACGGACGGCCGCTTCTCCGGCGGCACCTCCGGCCTCTCCATCGGCCACGCCTCGCCCGAGGCGGCCGCGGGCGGCACCATCGCCCTGGTCGAGGACGGCGACCGGATCCGCATCGACATCCCGAACCGTTCCATCGAACTGCTGGTGGACGACGCCGAGCTGGCCCTCCGGGAGCAGGCGCTGAACGGCGTGTACGCCCCGAAGAACCGCGACCGCAAGGTCTCGGCGGCGCTGCGGGCCTATGCGGCGATGGCGACCAGCGCGGACAAGGGCGCCGTGCGGGACGTGTCGAAGCTGGGCTGATCCTTCGCCGAGGGCCGTCTCCCGCTGCCGGGGGGCGGCCCTCGCGCATGCCTGCCGGCTACCAGGCCGCCGGATCACGCCCGTTCACGGCGAAGACGGTCCCGTCCGGCGCGCTGCCGTAGACCCGGTCGCCCACGACCACGGGCTCGGGCAGCGCGGCCGGGATCCGGTCCGACCGGTCGCCCAGCCGGGGGGACGTCTGCCCGGCGAGCTTCCCGCGCCGCGCGTCGACGGCGAGCAGCCGCCCGTCGGACGTGGTCACGTACACATGCCGGTCATCGGCGACCGGCGTGGACCCCCGCAACGTTCCCGTCTCCAGATTCCAGAGCTGTTCACGGGCCTGGAGATCGACTGCCACCAACGATCCCCCGGTCCCCATGAGATAGGCCAGGTTCCCCCGCACGGCGCCATGGGCCTGCTGGAGAGGGACGGCGAGGGGCACCCGCCGGGTCTCACCCGTCCCCGGGGTGTAGCGGACGACGGCCCGTGCATCGCCGTACACCGGGTCCTCGGAGAGGAGGAACACCGATCCGTCCGTCGCGCCGAAGGGCTTCAGCGTCCCGTCGAGCCGGGCGTCCGACCGCACGTCGCCCGTCTGTGGATCCACCACGGTGAGCCGGGTGCTCTTCCCGTCACCCGACGCGCTGGTGGCGTACGCCAGCGGGTCACCGCTGAACGTGGCGAAGTACGGCACCTCATGGCCGGGGATCCGGTGGCTCCACCGCGGGTCACCGGAGGCGCCGTCCACGCCGGTGACCTTCCCGTCGGCACCCGTGACCAGGAGCATGCCGCCGGCGGACACCGCGCTGCCGGCCTCTGCGACGTCCCGCTGCCAGCGCGCTCTGCCCGAGGCCGGATCGAGTGCCTCCAGGAGACGCCCCTGGCCCGCCGAGGGCTGCACGAGTCCACCCGCCAGCACCGGCGGTTCCTTCCGGGGGCCTTTGCGGACGGGGTGCCGCCACAGCAGGTGCCCGTCGGACGGATCCAGGGCGAAGAGCAGTCCGGACGTCGCACAGAGCAGCCGTCCGGCCCCGTGGGAGCACAGGGGTGCGCTGCCCCCGGTCGCCGGTGTCGTCCGCCACCCGCTGAACGCGGCGGACGTGGTCCGCGGGGAGGCGGGCCGCGGTGAGCCGCCGGCACCGTCGAGCAACGGGAGCGAAGCCAGAGCACCGACGACGGCCAGGCCGAACGCCCCGGCTCCGAGGGCCGCCCGCCTGCCGAGCCACCGTCCCCCGCCACGGACGGCTTTCATCGCACGACCGGATTCCACCGCGCGGGCGGGTCTCCCGGCGGGCGGCCACGAAGGTTCGGCGTCCCCGGTCCGCTGAGCCGGCATGAACGTCTGCGTGTCGTACGAAGCCGCGACGGATCGCAGCTCCCGCATCAACTCGTCGGGCGTCGGCCGGTCCTCCGGCTCCTTCGCCAGACACCGCAGCACCAGCGGCGCGACCTCGTCCGGCACACCGGTCAGGTCGGGCTCGTCGTGCACCACCTGGTAGGCGACGATGTACGGGCTGTCGGAGTCGAACGGCCCCTGCCCGGTGGCCGCGTGCACCATCACCGACCCGAGCGCGAAGATGTCGGCGGCCGGTCCCACCTCGCGCGGGCGCCGGAACTGCTCGGGCGCCATGAAGGGCGGCGTGCCGATCAACCTCCCGGTCTCGGTGCGCAGTTCGCTGTCCAGCGGCCGGGAGATACCGAAGTCGATGACCTTCGGCCCGTCGTCGGCGAGCAGGACGTTGCTCGGTTTCAGATCCCGGTGGACGACGCCGGCCCGATGGATGTCACGCAGCGCCTCGGCCAAGCCCGCCATCAGGCGCCGCAACTGGGCCGAATCCATCGGGCCGTTCCGCTTGACCTGCTCGGACAAGGTCGGCCCCGGAATGAACAGCGTGGCCATCCACGGCCGTTCGCCGTCCGGGTCGGCGTCGACGACGGGGGCCGTGAAGGCGCCGCTCACCCTCCGCGCCGCCGCCACCTCCTGCCGGAAACGCCCCCTGAAGTCGGGGTCCTTGGCGAACTGGGCGTGCACGACCTTCACCGCGAGCTTCATCCCGGAGGTGCTCCGGGCCAGATGCACGACACCCATGCCGCCCGAGCCCAGACAGGACTCGAGACGGTAGTGACCGGCGTATTCGGGAAGTTCCGCTTCCGCGCCCGCTCCGGCGTTCCGCTGTGGCGCCATGGGACCACCCCCGTGCTGTTCCTCCGCGCGCGCGACGCACGGAGCCTAGTCGAAGACTCGTACGGGACGGAGGCGGCACTAGCCTCCCCCACACGAGTTGCGCACATGTGTTTCATGGTGTGATTCGGGGGAATCAACGGGACCCCATGGCAGTCATGGGGCTCAACGGGGGAGAATTTCATGTCTGTCGACCATGTCGAGGAACTCGAAGGCAGAGGCGAGGAAGAGGCCGTCACCATGGCGGCGTCGGCCCTGCGCTCGTACGCCGTCGCCCCGGGCGTCCGCCTGAACGTCCGCAGCGGCCCCGGCACCGGATACGCCATCGTCCGCGTCCTGCCCGAGGGAGCCAGGGTCACCATCTTCTGCCAGCGGCCCGGCACCACGGTGGCGGGCCCGTACGGCAGCTCGAACATCTGGGACAACATCGACGACGGCGAGTACGTCTCGGACGCCTATGTGAACACCGGCAGCGACGGCTACGTCCGCCCGCGCTGCTCCTGACCGCCCTCACCACCCGCAACGTCCGTAGCGGCCCCGGCACCGACTGCACCGTCGTCCGGGTCCTGCCCGAGAGGGCGAAGGTCCCGATCCACTGCCAGTCGCCGGCCGCTGCGGCCGGGGGCGTCCGACGGACCCGGCCCGCCCGGAGCCCGCGCCCCGGCAAGGGTCATAATCGACCCGTGAGTGCAGACGACAGCACCCCTGCCGCCCCCGCGGGCTCCAAGGCCGAGGCCCTCGGCCCCCGCCCCGAGCCCCTGCGCTTCTTCGGCACGACCTGGCTGAACCACGACAACGGCTACACCGGGCGCCGCATCGCCGTGGCCGTCGGATCCCTGGCCGCCGCCGTCGTCTCCTGCCTCGTGCTCCGCCTCGCCTACCAGGGCCTCCAGATCGCCGCGATCGGCGACTTCGTCACGGTCCTCATGGTCGCGATGTTCGCGATCTGCAGCGCCCTCGCCTTCCGCCACACCTGGGACGGCTACACCCGCCGCCCCGACCCCGACCGCCAGGCATCCCTGCGCGGCCTCCTGACCGTCGGGTTCGTCGGTTCCCTGCTCGCCTACTTCTTCCGCTCCCTTACCGAGGCCCCCGGCGAGAAGCTCCACCGCGAGGAGTACGAGGAGGCCCGCAAGCAGTACGAGAAGCGCACGACCCGCCGCTCGGGCAACCCGAAGAACCGCCGCCGCGCGTAGCCCTCCGGGGTATCACGCGCCCCGCTGCCCCGGCCGCCTACCGCGCCGCCACGATGCGCTCGACCGCCGCCGTCACCAGTTGTTCGCGCTCCGCCTCGGTGAAGACGTCCGGCAGGGTGAGCTGTTCGACGATCAGCCAGTTCAGGGTCAGCATGAGCAGCTTGACGGCCATGGCGTCGCCGGGGAGCCCGGACGCTTCGTGGTAGGCGACGTTGGCGTCGACATCGGCGCGGACCCGCTCGGTGAGGACCTTGCGCAGTTCGGGGCGGCGGGTGGCCTCCAGGCGCAGTTCGAGCAGGGCGAGGTAGCCGGTGCGGAACGCGGCGACGCGGCCGACCAGTTCCCGCATCAGTACCGCGTAGGTCTCCCGGTCGCGGCCGGCCGCCTGCTGGCGCGCGATCGTCGCGTCGTCGGGCTGGAGCCGCTCATACACACGGGCGCCGGCCTGGGTGAGCAGGTCGTCCCGGCTGGCGAAGTAGTTGGACGCGGTCCCGGTCGGCACGGCGGCCTCGACATCCACCGCCCGGAACGTCAGACCCCGTGCACCCTCCCTGGCCAGCACCTCGATCGCCGCATCGACGAGGGCGGCGCGCCGCTGGTTGTTCCGTCGCACCATTGACACCACTCCAGTCGTAGTACTAACTTCCGGACCACTTCAAGGAGAGTACTACGAATGGAGTTATCGAGGATGCGAAAGCTCGTCTACTACATCGCCGTCACGCTCGACGGCCGCATCGCGGGCCCCGGCGGCGAGTACGACTTATTCCCCGCCGGTGACGAAGAGCAGGGCGCCGCCTACAGCACCTGGGTCAACTCCCTGTACCCCGAGACCGCCCCGACCGCCTACCGCGCCGCCGCCGGCCTCACCGACGCACCCCACCGGTATTTCGACACCGTCGTCATGGGCCACGGCACCTACCGCGACCCCCTCGGCAGCGGGATCACCAGCCCCTACGCGCACCTGCGCCAGTACGTGGTCTCCAGCACGCTCGAGCCCGACGTCGACCCGGCCGTCACCGTCGTTCCGGGCGACCCGTTCGCCCTCGTCCGCGCACTCAAGCGGGAGGAGAACGCCGGCTTGAACGTCTGGCTCTGCGGCGGCGGCAAGCTCGCCGGTGCCCTCCTGCCCGAGATCGACGAACTGGTCGTCAAGCACTACCCGGTGGTCGCCGGCGCCGGCATCCCGGCCTTCGACGGCGCCTTCGACCCCACCGTCTTCGACGTCGCCGAGCGCACCGCCTTCCCCCACGGCGTCACCCTCACGCGCCTCACCGCCCGCCGCTAGGTCACGTGAACAACCTCCGCTGCCCGCACGAAGAGCGCCGACGGCAGACGACCGAAACGGCCCGGCCGCCCGCCGAGCCGCCGCCGCGCCAACTCCCGCCGCTCTCACCGAAATCTCACCGCACCCCACCCACGGCCACCATGACCGTATGACCCCACCTCCCTCCGCCCGCCACCCCCTCGGAGCCGACCGCACCCCCGAACCAACTGCCGAGCCCACCCGATCCGCCCGAGCCCACTCCTTCAACGCCGCCGCAGCCCAGTACGCGGCCAACCGCCCCTCCTACCCCCCGGCCCTCTTCGACGCGATAGAAGACCTGACCGTCCGGCCCCTCTCCGGCGCCCGCGTCGCCGACATCGGCGCCGGCACGGGCATCGCCACCGCCCTCCTCCACGCACGAGGAGCGAACGTCATCGCCGTGGAACCCGGTGACGGCATGGCGGCCCAGTTCCGCCGCGCCCTCCCCGGCATCCCGGTCATCCGCGGCACCGGAGACGACCTCCCCCTCACCGACGCCTCCGTCGACCTCGTCACCTACGCCCAGGCCTGGCACTGGACCGACCCCGCCCGCGCCGTCCCGGAGGCCCTGCGCGTCCTGCGTCCCGGCGGCGCCCTCGCCCTCTGGTGGAACACCGACGCCCTCGACGTCCCCTGGATCGCCGAGGCCGCAGCCCGCACCGAACGCCATTTCGGCATCGACGTCTCCGCGGAGAAGCGCAACGTCAACGCCCGCGCCGCCGACCCCACCGGCCTGCTCGACTTCACCCGCCGCACCGTCCGCTGGAGCCGCTGCGTCCCGGTCGACACCCACCTGGCCAACATCGGCAGCCACTCGGTCTTCCTCGTGCACGGCGCGGAACACGCCGCACCGTTCCTGGCCGAGGAACGCGAGCACCTCCTCCGGACCTTCCCGGACGGCGTCGTGGAGGAGGTCTACGAGGTCGTCCTCCTCCTTGCCGAGGCCCCGGCCTGACGCACACCCGCTCGGCGAAGCCGCTTGACGCGTCCCGCCCCCGGGAGCATTATTCATCACATGATGAATAATGCTCCCGGCTCGCCACGCCCCGGCCCGGCACCCACCCCCGGCCCGTCCCCGGACACCACAGCCGTCCACGCCGAGAACCTCACCGTCGTCCGCGGCCCCCGCACGGTCCTGCGCAACCTCGCCTTCACCGTCCCCCGAGGCCAGATCACCGGCCTCCTCGGCCCCTCCGGCTGCGGCAAGTCGACCCTCATGCGCGCCCTCGTCGGCACCCAGGCCAAAGTCACCGGCACCCTCGACGTCCTCGGCCACCCCGCCGGCCACCCCACCCTGCGCACCCGCATCGGCTACGTCACCCAGGCCCCGTCCGTCTACGACGACCTGACCGTCCGCCAGAACCTCGACTACTTCGCCGCGATCCTCGACCCCGGCCGCTCCGCAGCCGACCGCCGCGACGACAACGTCACCCGCGCCATCGCCGACGTAGACCTCACCACCCACGCCGACGCCCTCGCCGGCAACCTCTCCGGGGGCCAGCGCAGCCGCGTCTCCCTGGCCGTCGCCCTCCTCGGCGCCCCCGAGCTCCTGGTCCTCGACGAACCGACCGTCGGCCTCGACCCGGTCCTGCGCCGCGACCTGTGGAACCTCTTCCACGACATCGCGACCGGCCGCGGCGCCACCCTCCTCGTCTCCTCCCACGTCATGGACGAGGCCGAGCGCTGCCACCGCCTCCTCCTCATGCGCGAGGGCGAACTCCTCGCCGACGACACCCCCGACGCCCTGCGCACCCGCACCGGCGCCGACACGGTCGAGGAGGCCTTCCTGCACCTCGTGGACGAGGCAAAAGCAGCAGCCCGCACGAAGGACACGACGGACACGACGGAGACGACCCGATGACCAGCACCCCGACCAGGACGGTCACCCCACCGAGGGCCCTGAACGCCTCCCGCACCACCGCCACCGCGGCCCGGGTCCTGCGCCAGCTCACCCACGACCCCCGCACCATCGCGCTGATGATCCTCGTCCCCTGCGTGATGCTGTTCCTGCTGCGCTACGTCTTCGACGGCAGCCCGCGCACCTTCGACAACATCGGCGCGTCCCTCCTGGGGATCTTCCCGCTGATCACGATGTTCCTGGTGACGTCCATCGCCACCCTGCGCGAACGCACCTCGGGCACCCTCGAACGCCTCCTCGCCATGCCCCTCGGCAAAGGCGACCTGATCGCCGGCTACGCCCTCGCCTTCGGCACCCTCGCGATCATCCAGTCCGCCCTGGCCACGGGCCTCGCGCTCTGGTTCCTCGGCCTCGACGTCACCGGCAGCCCCTGGCTCCTCCTCCTGGTGGCCCTCCTCGACGCCCTCCTCGGCACGGCCCTCGGCCTCTTCGTCTCGGCCTTCGCGGCCTCGGAGTTCCAGGCGGTCCAGTTCATGCCGGCGGTGATCTTCCCCCAGCTCCTCCTGTGCGGCCTGTTCACCCCGCGCGACAACATGCACCCCGCCTTGGAGGCCATCTCCGACGTCCTCCCCATGTCCTACGCCGTCGACGGCATGAACGAGGTCCTCCGCCACACGGACATGACCGCCGCGTTCGTCCGCGACGTCCTGATCGTCGCGGGCTGCGCACTCCTGGTCCTGGCCCTGGGCGCAGCGACCCTCAGGCGCCGGACGGCCTAGACCGCCCGGCCAAGGCGCCCACATTCCGCCCACCGGACATCACCCCCGCCCGCCACCCCCGGGTGCGAGGATGAACACGGACGACGCGCAACCCTCGGAGGGCACCTCAGCCATGACCCAGAAAGTCGCAGTCCTCGGCACCGGCAAGATCGGCGAAGCCCTGCTCAGCGGAATGATCCGCGCCGGCTGGACCCCGTCCGACCTCCTGGTCACGGCCCGCCGCCAGGAACGAGCCGAGGAACTCCGCGCCCGCTACGGCGTCACCCCGGTCACCAACCCCGAGGCCGCCAAGACCGCCGACACCCTGATCCTCACGGTCAAACCGCAGGACATGGGCACCCTCCTCGACGAGCTGGCCCCCCACGTCCCCGCCGACCGCCTGGTCATCAGCGGCGCCGCCGGCATCCCCACGGCCTACTTCGAGGAGCGTCTCGCCCCCAACACGCCGGTAGTCCGCGTCATGACGAACACCCCCGCCCTGGTCGACGAGGCAATGTCCGTCATCTCCGCCGGCACCCACGCCACCGCCGCCCACCTCGCCCACACCGAGGAGATCTTCGGCGCCGTCGGCAAGACGCTCCGCGTCCCCGAGTCCCAGCAGGACGCCTGCACCGCCCTCTCCGGCTCCGGCCCGGCCTACTTCTTCTACCTGGTCGAAGCCATGACCGACGCCGGCATCCTCCTCGGCCTGCCCCGCGACAAGGCCCACGACCTGATCGTCCAGTCCGCCATCGGCGCCGCGACGATGCTCCGCGACAGCGGCGAACACCCGGTCAAGCTCCGCGAGAACGTCACGTCTCCGGCCGGCACGACGATCAACGCCATCCGCGAACTCGAGAACCACGGTGTACGGGCCGCCCTCATCGCCGCCCTGGAAGCCGCCCGCGACCGCAGCCGCGCCCTGGCCTCCGGCAACAACGGCTGACCCACCGGGGGCGGGTCCGTCACCCGCCCCCGCGGCCGCGTCACCTCACACCGCCGCCACGGCCCCGGCACCGTCCGCCGCCTCCGCCACGGCCGGCAGCAGCCCGATCGCCCGATACGCGGCATCCACCGTCGGCCGGGCCATCCCCCGGGCCCGCTCCGCTCCGGCCCGCAGCACCCCCTCCACATAGCCGGGATCCGCGCACAACTCCTTGTGCCTCTCCTGCAGCGGCCGGAGCACCTCGACCACCGCCTCGGCCGTGTCCTTCTTCAAGGCGCCGTACGACGCATACGCGGCACTCAACCCCTCGGGTTCGCCACCCGTGCACGCCGAGAGGATCTCCAGCAGGTTGGCGAGCCCCGGCCGGGCCTCCCGGTCGTACACGACCTCCCGCCCGCTGTCGGTCACGGCCCGCATGACCTTCTTGCGCACCACGTCCGGCTCGTCCAGCAGATAGACGATCCCCGGCCCGACGTCGTCGCTCTTGCCCATCTTCGACGCCGGATCCTGCAGGTTCATCACCCGCGCCGCCACCCCCGGCCGCGTGGCCCGCGGCACCACGAACGTATGCCCGTACCGCTGGTTGAACCGCACGGCCAGATCCCGCGTCAGCTCCACGTGCTGCACCTGGTCGTCCCCCACCGGCACCTCGTCGGCCCCGTACGCCAGGATGTCCGCCGCCATGAGCACCGGATACGTCAGCAGCGACAGCCGCACACTCCCGCCCCGCCGCTGCTCCCGCGCGGCCTTCTCCTTGTACTGGATCATCCGCCGCATCTCACCGTCGGTGGCCACGCACTCCAGCACGTAGGACAGCCGGGCGTGCTCGTCCACATGGCTCTGCACGAACACCGTGCAGAGCTCCGGATCCAGCCCGGCCGCCAGCAGCAACGTCGCCGACTGCCGGCTCAGCCTGCGCACCCGCGCGGGATCGTGGTCCACGGTCAGGGCATGGAGATCGACGACGCAGAACAAGGCGTCCGCCTCGTGCTGGTCGACCGCGGCCCACCGCCGCATGGCCCCCAGGTAGTTCCCCAGCGTCAGATGCCCCGTCGGCTTGACCCCGCTGAAGACCCGTGTCATCTCTCCTCCACCTCCTGGTCGGGACCGCCGCTCCGGGCGGCCGTCCCTCCGTGGTTCCGGGAGGGAGAAACGAAAACGGCCGCCGAAGCGGCGGCCGTTGAGTGCATACGTGAGGACGGCCGCCGTCAGGCGGCCCACCACAGCTGGGTGCACGTACGCGTCGTCATGCGGGCCACAGTACGCCCCCGTAGTGCCGTCCACCTCTGAGTTGACACGCCCAGACCCCGATCCGTAGTGTGCTCCGAGTTGCCCGACGTGAGCGCCGACCCCGGTCGGTCCCCGGGCAGCCAATCCGCAGGTACCCACCACTATTCGACGTGCAGTACATCTGTCGTCGCTTCGTTGGCATGTGTATTTACGGAATGAGGAATCCCCGTTCGAAAGGACGCGGCCCCCGATTGGCTCGGGAGCCGGGGAATCCGCTAAAGTCTCACTCGTCGGAACGGCCCAACAGCCGCGAAGACAAACCCCGCTGACCGGGGATCAGGCCCGAAAGGATCTGATAGAGTCGGAACCGCCGGAAAGGGAAACGCGGAAGCGGGAACCTGGAAAGCACCGAGGAAATCGGATCGGAAAGATCTGATAGAGTCGGAAACGCAAGACCGAAGGGAAGCGCCCGGAGGAAAGCCCGAG
>NZ_JAAHBP010000026.1 GCF_023184515.1 Streptomyces sp. D2-8
ACGACCCGAACACATCGGCAACGAACTCCGCCAACTCACCCCGGAGCCGCTCCACTTCCCCCAACCTCACTCCAGGAAGCTACCCACGACCAGCCGAGATCACTCAACGTAACGAAGCACTACTAGGGGGCTTCTGATGGATCTCCGTGGAAGAAGGAGCGGCGTCCGGTGCGGCGAGAGTGCGTGCCGGGCGTCGCGACGCCGCGGAGATCCATCAGAAGCCCCCTAGGCGGACCTGGTCATGATCCGCAGCACTTCCAGGCTGCGCGGCGCCGCGTCCGGCTCGTCGCCGTCACTCGCCGCGAGCCGCACATGGGCGTCCCGGGCGGCCTGGACCGCCTCCGGCCACGCCTCGTGTTCGAGGTACGCGGTGACCGGCGCGTCCGGCCCGACCTGGTGCATGATCCGCAGCACCCGCAGCACGGCGGTGTCGACGAGGGCCGCCTCCTGCGAGTCGCGGAAGATCGTGCCGACGTACTTCTCGGCGGACCAGTGGTCCAGCCAGGTGTCCTCGACCAGCCGGTACACCGCGTCGGTCACGTCGCCGTAGCCGTCCACGCCGGCCAGCCAGACGTCCCGCTGGAACCCGGGATCGGAGAGCATGTGCAGCGCCGAGCGCACGTTGCTGCGCCAGCGCCACCACGGCATGTCGTTGGCAGGCATGCCGCCCATGGTGGATGAGCGACGGCCACGACGGGAAGAGTTCTCCGAAGCTTGCACGGTCATCGATCGTACGTTCCCCTCCACATCGGTCACACCGGCCCCCGCAATTCATCTGTGCGTCACCAATTGTTGACCCCTGATCACTCACGGGTTAGCCGTGTGACGGAATCGTGCGGAACCATGACCGGCAGGCGACGCACCCGCAGCACATTCCTCCCCGGCCTCCTCACCCGTCACGCCAGAAACGGCGCCCTCTCCGCGGGCACTGCGGTCGCGTGCGCGTCGCTCCTCGCCGGATGCGGGGTCGTCCCCGGCACCACGGGGGGTGTCGGGGACGACACCATCACCGTCATGACCTGGGCTCCGCAGGACACCAAGGCCACCAACAAGCCCGGCATGCCCGCCTTCGCCCACGCCTACGCCCGCTGGATCAACGCCAAGGGCGGGATCAACGGCCGCAAGCTCAACGTGCTGACCTGCAACGACCACAACGACAGCGTGGACGCCGCGAAGTGCGCCCGGCGGGCCGCCAAGGAGAACGCGGTCGCGGTCGTCGGATCCTACAGCCAGTACGCCGACTCCTTCTTCCCGTCGCTCGAGGGCGCGGGCATCCCCTACATAGGCGGCTACGGCATCACCAACGCCGAGTTCACCAGCCCCCTGTCCTACCCCGTCAACGGCGGCCAGCCCGCGCTGCTCGCCGGTCTCGGCAGCGCCCTCGCCGGCTGCGGGCCCGTCGCGCTGATCCGGCCCGACACCATCGCGGGCGACCAGCTGCCCCCGCTGCTCGACTCCGGCCTGAAGGCGGGCGGACACCGGGCCTCGAACGACCAGCGGGCGGCGGAGGACGCCACCGAGTACGACGACCAGGCCGAGCGGGCCCTGCGCACGACGACGTCCGGCGCGGCGGACGACGGGTGCGTGGTGCCCGCGCTGGGGGACCGCAACGGCACCTTCATGGACTCCTTCCGGCGGGCCCGCGAGGACTACCCGGAGGTGCGGACGGCCACCGTGCTGGGCAGCGCCGACCAGACGGTGATCGACGCGACCGGCGGGGCATCGGGGCCCTACGAGGGCTCGTACATCACCGGCTGGTACCCGGTGGCGAGCGATCCGCGCTGGGACGGGATGAAGCGGGTGATCCGGGAGGAGGCCTTCGGCGACAACCGCATCGACCCCGCGGACGCCGGAGTGCAGACCACGTGGATCGCCTACACGGTGTTCACGCAGATCGTCGAGTCGCTCGGCGGCGGCGAGGTGAGCGCCGACACGGTGGCGGAGGCCCTGGACGACGGTCTGAAGGTCAGCACGGGCGGGCTCACACCGACGCTGCAGTGGCGGTTCCAGGCCAAGCTCGCCGCCGTGGGCTTCCCGCGGCTGGTCAACGCGAACGTCACCCTTCAGGTGGTGCGGGAGGGGCGGCTGGTCTCGGCGCGCAAGGGCTTCGTCGACACGACGAGGACGCTGGAGAACGCCGACGTGAACTACTGAGCGCCCCGCTCAGCAGTTCACGTCCGGGCAGGATCTCCCGGATCTCCCCGATCTCCCCGATCTCTCAGAGATCCAGATCTCCCAGATCCCTCAGAGCTGCGTCGGCTGGCGCTCGGTCAGGCCGTACTTCTTCGCGATCCCGTTCCACAGCCCGGCCGCCTTGGCCTTCTCGGCGCTGGCGACGCCGCTGGCCCGGTTGCCGGCCTGGGTCTGGTTGGTGGTGCGGGCCTGGCCCTTCTTGCAGCCCTTCTTGCCCGCGGTCTGGTCGGCCCAGGCCGCGTAGTGGTTGTCGGCCGAGGCGGAGGCCTGCCAGGCCTTGGTGAGGGCGGTGGTCAGCGCGGCATGGCCGGGCAGCTTGTCGACCTCGATGCCGGAGAGCCGGGTGACCAGCTGGTTGCGCTGCTTGGCCGCCTCGCGCAGGTCCTTGGCGGCCTGGGGGAGGTTGTCGCAGCCCTTGACGTCGGCGACCGCGTTGATCACGGTGCTGCGGCTGTTGCCGCTGTCGGCGAGCAGCTTGTCCAGCTCGACCGCCTGGGCCCGGGCCGGGTCGGCCGACGGCGAGGCGGATTCCTCCGTCGCGGGCGCGGAGGCGGCCACGGTCTTGTTGTCGCCGCCGTCGTCGTCACCACCGCCTCCGCCGCCGGCGAGCAGCGCGCCCGCGCCGACGCCGAGGACGGCGATGCCGATGCCGACGGCGGCGATCACGGGGACGCGCGAGCCCGAACGGCCGCCGCGCGACCGGCCTCCGGCGGGCGGGGCGTGGGAAGGCTGGGGAGCGCCGTACGAGGCGTGCGGCGGGGGCTGCTCGATGCGGGGCATCTGCTGGGTGGCCCCGGCCGGGCTCTCGGCGCCGGGCTCACTGCGGAAGAGGTTGTCGAACTCGGCGGGCGGCTGTTTGTCCCCGCCGGGCACCGGCGCGATGTACTGGGTCGCCTCGGCGTCCGGGTTCGAGGCGGGCGGCAGCGGTCCGGCTCCCGCCCCGGCCCGGGGCCCGGTCCCGAGGAACCGCGTCGCCTCCGGGTCCTCGCCGGAAGGCCTCTCGGGCGGCAGCACTCCCGGGCCCACCGGGGGTATGTACTGGGTCGCCCCCTCGTCGGCGGACGGCGCGACGGGCGGTATGTACTGCGTGGCCGCGTCCCCCGCGACGGGCGGTATGTACTGGGTCGCGCCCTCGTCGGCAGGCGGCGGCAGGGGTGCGCCTCCTGCGGCGTGCCCGTACGCCCCGGCGTCCGGCGCCTGCGAGGCTCCCCCGCCCGGGGCGCCGTAGGCATCGGCACCCTGCGGATACCCGTACCCGGACCCTCCCTGCGGCAACTGCCCACCGCCGGGTCCGGCACCATGCGCACCGGTCCCCGGCTGCGACTGCGCGCCACCCCCGGCGGAAGCGCCATAGGCATCGGCACCCTGCGGATACCCGTACCCGGAGCCTCCCTGCGGCAGCTGCCCGCCGGTGGATCCATCACCGTGCGCTCCGGGACCCTCCGGAGGCAGCGGGGCTGCCCCGCCGGGGGCGCCGTACGGGTCGTACCCGCCGGCGGCCGCGGGCGGCTGGGCCGTGCCGTACGGGCCGGGGTTGGGGGGCGGGGTGCCCTCCGGGGGGAGCGCGCCCGGGGCCTGGGCGTCCCACGCGGGCGGCTCCGGGGTGCTCCACTGCTGGGGCTGGGACTGCCAGGTCTGTCCCGGCGGCGGGGTCTGCTGCTGGTCGGGGCCCCAGGGCTGGCCCCAGGTCTGGCCCTCCGCGGGAGCCGAGGCCTGCGGCCCGCCCGGCGAAGGCGGGGCGGGCCGGCGGCCGGGGGCGTCACCCGGTCCGCTCGTCATGCCCGGCAGCAGGGGCTCGCCACCGTCGGAGGGCAGCACGATGCCTTCGCGCGCGGGGCGCGCCGAGGGCTCCTCGCCCTGTCCACTCTGCGTCACCGGGACTCCTACTAATGGGGGACCTTGTGAATCGTCGGGTCACGCTACCGGGTCCCCAGAGCCCCGTGCCACGCAGCACAGGGCCCGACCTCATGCCCTGTGAGCGCGGTAACACCGCCGGATCACGGTGCGCCGCTCACTTCACCTCCTGCGCACCCGGCTGCCGTTTCCCGCACGTTCATGCATGCGCAGACCCTGTGTTCACGCCGCCGCCTGCAAGTCGAGCCGCGCCCCGAACTCCCTTACCACCGCCTCGTCCCGATACGGCTCCAGCCGCTGCTGGAAGTCCTCCAGGTACTCGGCGCCCCGGTTGGAGCGCAGCCCCTCGAGCAGTTCCACGGCCTTCATGCCGGTGTTTCAGGCCTCTTCGATCTCGCGCTGCTGCACCTGCGCCGTGGCCAACAGCACATAACCGATGGCCCGGCGGCGCGCCCGCGACTCGGGATGCCCGGCCAGCGACTCCTGCGCGCACCGGGCCGCCGCCTCGGCCTGCCCGAGATCCCGGTGACAGTGGGCCAACTCGTCGGCGAGATACGCCTCGTCGAAGTGCGCGATCCATACCGGGTCGTCCCCGGCGGCAGGGTCGGCCGCCTCCAGGGCGCTCACGGCGCGCCCTGCCGCGGACTGGGCGGCGCGCACGTCGCCCATGAGGGCGTGCCCGCGCGCCTCCGCCGCGAGGAACATCGACTCCGCCCGCGGCGAGACGCGCCCCCGCGCCCCCTCCTGCGCCGCCCGCGCCAACTGCGCGATCTCCCGCGGGTTTCCGAGCTGGGCGGCGAGATGACTCATGGAGGCGGCGAGGACGTACCCGCCGTAGCCGCGGTCCCCGGCGGCCTGCGCCAGTCGCAGTGCCTGGATGTAGTAGCGCTGGGCCAGGCCGGGTTGTCCCGTGTCGACGGCCATGTACCCGGCGAGCTCCGTCAGCCGGGCCACCGCGGCGAACAGGTCCCGCCCGACCGCCTCCCGGTACGACCCCGCCAGCAGCCCCGAGACGACGCTGTTGAGGTAGTGCACGACGACCGGCCGCACATGCCCGCTGCCGTACTGGTGGTCGAGATCCACCAGCGCCTGCGTCATGGCCTGGACCGCCTGCACGTCGGACTGCCCCACCCGCGGCCCCGCCGAACGCGACACCTGCGCGTCGGGCGCGGAGATCAGCCAGTCCCGGCTGGGCTCGACCAGCGCGGACGCGGCGACGGACGAGCCGGACAGGAAGTCCCGCCGCCCCACGTCACTGCGCCACAGCTCGCAGACCTGCTCGATGGCCCCCAGTACCGTCGGCGAGAACTGGAGGCCCACGCCCGAGGCGAGGTTCTTGCCGTTGGCCATGCCGATCTCGTCGATCGTGACCGTGCGGCCGAGTTTGCGGCCCAGGGCCTCGGCGATGATCGCCGGGGCCCGGCCCCGTGGCTGCTGTCCGCGCAGCCAGCGCGCCACCGACGTCTTGTCGTAGCGCAGGTCGAGACCGTGCTCGGCACCGCACATGTTGACCCGGCGGGCCAGGCCGGCGTTGGAGCATCCGGCTTCCTGGATGAGCGCCTGGAGCCGTTCGTTCGGCTGCCTGGCGACGAGCGGCCTTGCGGCCATGGCGTACCCCCTGTGGCTGCGGTGCCTGCCCACGCACCGAGTTGACGTGTCTTCCGCGGCCGAACCCCTCACGTCCCGGCGAAAGGATCCGGCCGTGAAGATCAATGCCCCGCCGACCAGGCGAAAATGCGAGGCATGTGAGGAATGCCGGGGTAACGGCTGGTGCCGGCCCCACTCGTGGCTACCCAGCTCCGGCGACGGATCCTCCTGCGCGCCCCCGCACATGCACCCATGCGCCCCGGGAACGGGGGCGATGCTCTCCCCCGCGCACGCGGGCGGGCGTAACCCCTGGTGACGACCAGAGTTGTGTTCATCGTGGAAGAGACGATCGCCGGCACCGAAGCCGCTCAGATCCCGAAGCAGCGCGGGGAATCGCTGCTGGAGGCCGCTGTTCGCTACGCCGAGGAGCGCCACTGGGACGTGTTCCCGGGCACCTGGCTGGAAGCCGTCGACGGGAGCCAGCGCTGCTCCTGCGGTGACGTGGCGTGTCCGGCGCCCGGGTCGCACCCGGCGCGTCCGGACTGGGCGACGCAGGCGACGGGCAGTGCGACGGTCGCGCGGCGGATGTGGCAGAAGCAGCCGACCGCGTCGATCCTGCTGCCGACGGGGCGGACGTTCGACGCGATCTCCGTGCCGGAGACCGCGGGGTTCCTCGCGCTGGCGCGGATGGAGCGGATGGAGCTGACGCTCGGGCCGGTGACGCTCACGCCGGATCGGCGGATGGAGTTCTTCGTGCTGCCGGGGGCCGCGGTGAAGGTGCCCGATCTGGTGCGGAAGCTGGGGTGGTCGGTGCCGTCGCTGGATCTGACCGTGCTGGGCGAGGGTGCGTATGTGGCGGCGCCGCCCACGCGGTTCGGGTCCCGGGGGGCTGTGCAGTGGGCCTGCCGGCCGACCCCGGCCAATCGGTGGCTGCCGGATGCGGAGGAGTTGATCTCGCCGTTGGCCTATGCGTGCGGCCGGGATCGTTAGGCGCCTGAGCGTCTGCCTGGTTCGTCTTCGTCGGCGGCTGCGAGTTGTCCGTGGCTTGTCGCGCAGTTCCCCGCGCCCCTTGGGTCCGTTCCGCCACCGTAGGGTGCAAGGTGACGGAGGGAGGCGCGGTGGGATCCAGCGCTGTGCGTGTACAGGGGCTCTGGAAGCGGTTCGGGCAGCAGGTCGCTGTTGCCGGGGTCGATCTCGAGTTGCCCGCGGGCAAGTTCATCGGGCTCGTCGGGCCGAACGGGGCCGGGAAGACCACCACCTTGTCGATGGTGACGGGGCTGCTGCGGCCCGACCACGGGACCGTCGAGGTGGTCGGGCACGACGTGTGGCGGGACCCCGTCGAGGTGAAGGCGCGGATCGGGGTGCTGCCGGAGGGGCTGCGGCTGTTCGAGCGGCTGTCGGGGCGGGAACTGCTGGCGTACAGCGGGCGGTTGCGCGGGATGCCCGGTGCCGAGGTCGACAAGCGGGCCACGCAGCTTCTCGACGTCCTTGATCTGGCGGGCGCCCAGCACAAGCTCGTCGTCGACTACTCGACCGGTATGCGCAAGAAGATCGGGCTCGCCACCGCTCTCCTCCACAATCCCGAAGTGCTGTTCCTGGACGAGCCGTTCGAGGGGGTCGACCCCGTCTCCGCCCAGACCATCCGGGGCGTCCTGGAGCGGTACACGGCCTCGGGCGCCACGGTCGTGTTCTCTTCCCACGTCATGGAGCTCGTCGAGTCGCTGTGCGACTGGGTCGCCGTCATGGCCGCCGGGCGGATCCGCGCCACCGGCACGCTCGCCGAGGTGCGCGGCGACGCGCCCTCGCTCCAGCGGGCGTTCCTCGAACTCGTCGGCGCGCAGAGCCGGGACGCCGGGTCCGACCTCGACTGGCTGGGCGGCGGGGCGCGGTGAGCGCCCCCGCGATCACCCCCGTCTTCGTACGGCTGAAGCTGTCGCTGCTGCGCAACGGACTGCGGCAGTCCGGCGGGCGGAAGGCCGCCTACATCACGTCGGCCGTCTTCGCCCTGCTGTTCGCCGCACTGCAGTTGATCGGCCTGATCGCGCTGCGCGGGCACGCGCACGCCGAGTCGGTGGTCGTGCTGGCGGTGGCGGTGCTGGGGCTCGGGTGGGCGGTGATGCCGCTGTTCTTCCCCAGCGGTGACGAGACCCTCGACCCGACCCGGCTGGTGATGCTGCCGCTGCGGCCCCGGCCGCTGGTGCGGGCGCTGCTCACGGCCTCGCTGGTCGGGATCGGGCCTCTGTTCACACTGTGCCTGCTGGTCGGGTCCGTGGTCGCGGTGGCGCGGGGCGGTGCCGCGTTCGCCGTCGGGGTCGTCGCCGTCGCCCTGGCGCTGCTGGTGTGCGTGGCCCTCGCGCGGGCCGTCGCCGCCGCCAACGTGCGGCTGCTGACCAGCCGCAAGGGGCGGGATCTCGCGGTGCTCAGCGGCCTCGTCATCGCGATCGGGGCGCAGATCGTGAACTTCGGCGCGCAGCGGCTCGGGGCGTCGGGGCTGGGTGAACTCGACCCGGCGGCCGAGGTGCTCCAGTGGGTGCCGCCCGCGTCGGCGGTCGGGGCCGTGCACGCGGTGAGCGAGGGCTCGTACGGCATCGCCGTCGCGCAACTGGCGCTGACGGCGGGTGCGTTGGTGGCGCTGCTCGCGCTCTGGTCGCGGCATCTGACCCGGCTGATGACCTCACCCGACGGATCCACCCTGCCGAGCGCCGAGTCGGCCGCCCGGGAGCGCTCGTCCGCCGGGCTGGGGCGGCTGCTGCCGGCGGGGCGTACGGGCACGGTCATGGAGCGCAGCCTGCGGTATGTGTGGCGCGACCCGAAGACCAAGGCCGCCTGGGTGACATCGCTGGCGATCGGGCTGATCGTGCCGGTGTTCAACGCCTGGCAGGGCACCGGGTCGGTGTACTTCGCGTGCTTCGCCGCCGGGATGCTCGGCATCCAGATGTACAACCAGTTCGGGCAGGACACCTCGGCGTTCTGGATGGTCGCGATGACGATCTCATCGACACGTGACGCCTACGTCGAACTGCGCGCCCGGGCGTACGCCCTGCTGCTGATCACCCTGCCGTACGCCACGCTCGTGACGGTCCTGACGACGGCCATGCTCGGCGACTGGCGGCGGCTGCCCGAGGCCCTGGGGCTGTCCTTCGCGCTGCTCGGCGCGATGCTCGCGACCGGGGCGTGGACCTCCGCCCGCTTCCCGTACTCCATCCCGCAGGAGGGCTACAAGAACGTGGCCCCCGGGCAGACCGGGCTCGCCTGGATCTCCATCTTCGGCGGGATGATGGCGGCCGCCCTGCTGTGCGCGCCCGTCATCGCGCTCACGATCTGGCTGAACGTGAGCGCCGACGGCGACGACTGGACGTGGCTGCTGCTTCCGGTGAGCACGGTGTACGGGGCGGCGCTCACGGCGGCGGGGCTGAAACTGGCCGCTCCGCAGACGGCCCGGCGGCTGCCGGAGATCCTGGCGGCGGTCAGCAAGGGGTGAGCCGGGCGGCGAGGGCTGACCCGGTCGGCGAGGGGTGACTCGGCACGGCCGGCGGGGAGCGCCGTCAGCTGTCGCCCAGCGAGTCCAGGAACGGTTCGATGGCGGCGCGCCAGGCCTCCGGCTGGTCGTAGTGCACCAGATGGCCGGCGTCGGCGACCTCCGCGTACTGGCCGCGGGGCAGGACCCGGACCATCTCCTGGGCCTCGGCGCGGCCCAGCTCGCCGTCCAGACCCCGCACGACCAGGGCGGGGCAGCGCACCTGGGCCAGTTCCTCCCAGTGCGCGTCGTACACCCACGTCTCGCGGGAGCGGAGCATCTGCTCCGGTTCGAAGACCGGGCGCCAGCCGTCCGGGGACTCGGCCATCACCTCGGCGTAGAACTCGCCACGGGCCGGATTGGGCCGCTCCACCCAGGGGTCGTCCTCGCCGAACCACTTGCGGACGTCGGCGAGCGTGGCGAAGGGCAGCGGCCAGGCCTTGAACCACTGGCCCCACTCGCGCTGCGAGGCGGCGCCGAGCGCGGAGGCCCGCATGTCGCAGATGATCAGCCCGCGGACCAGGTCGGGACGCCGGGCTGCGAGCTGCCAGGCGGTCAGCGCGCCCATGGCGTGGCCGATGAGGACGACCGGGGCGAGGCCGAGCTGCTCGAGGGCGGCCTCGGCGTCGTCGACATAGGCGCCACGGGTGAAGGAGCCCTGCGGGGGTTTGTCGCTGCGGCCGTGGCCGCGCTGGTCGAGGGCGACGGCGCGGTAGCGCGCGGAGAGCCAGCGGGCGGTGTACGCCCAGTGCGAGGCACGGCCCATGAGGCCGTGCAGTAACAGCACGCCCGGGGAACCCTCCGGCGCGGTGTGCCCGTCGTGCGCCCCCTGCGTGTCCTGCGCCGGATCGGTCTTGGGCGGGTCGCCGAACTCCCAGGCCGCCAGGCGTACGCCGCCCGTCCCGGTCACGTCGATGCGTCGCGCCATGTCCTGGCACCCCCCAAGCTTCGCGCGGACCGGGGCTCCCTCGAGCCGGCCGGTCCTGTGAACCGTGTTCTGCCTGCTGTGCCTTCTGCCGTGCTGGTTGCCGTACCTGTCGGTGCAAGTGTGCCGTGCCCCGCCCGCAGACTATCGAATGCGCTTTCGAGAATGGGGTTCTCGCGGGCAACACCCCTCGTTCGAGTGACCACCCCCGGGGATTGATCTCCGCTGCCGAGGGGAGATCTTCATCGGGAGGCGGACCGCTCGGGGAAACCGGTCCGAGGGGAATGACCCTGAGAGCTCGGGGCTCCGGGTCAGCACAGGGGAGGACAGGCCCCGGCGCCACAAGGCGCCGGGGCCCTCCCCAGCTCCACGGCACATCCTCCCGCCCCTCCCCGGCCGGGTGACATCGCTGTCGAGCCGCGGCCAAGAGCCCCTCAGGTCATATGCCTCACGCGACAGCGTCGCACGGGAATCGTACGAGCGCTGCCATTCGACGGACTGGATCCCGGATTCGGTGCGGATCACGCCAACGCCACAACAGCCTCATACGCCACGGGAGTTGACCGGGGACCGGCCGGGTCGGTCGGTCGGATCAGGGCTTGGCGACGAACACGTGGGACGCGATGTCCGACTCCAGCTCGGCCGCCTCGCCGCCGCTGCCCACCAGCACCCCACCGGCCGACTCGGTCACACTCACCACCGAGCCGGGCTGCACGCCCGCCCGCCGCAGCGTGTACATCAGCTGCGCGTCCGTCTGGATCGGCTCGCCGATCCGGCGCACCACGACCGTCTTGCCCTCGGCGCCCGGGTCGAGGCTGGCCAGCGACACCATGCCCTCGTCCAGGAACGGGTCGGCGCCGTCCTTCTCGCCGAGCTCCTCCAGACCCGGGATCGGGTTGCCGTACGGCGACTCCGTCGGGTGCCGCAGCAGCTCCAGGACGCGGCGCTCCACGGCCTCGCTCATCACGTGCTCCCAGCGGCACGCCTCGGCGTGGACCTGCTCCCACTCCAGACCGATCACGTCGACGAGCAGACACTCGGCGAGGCGGTGCTTGCGCATCACGCGCGTGGCCAGCCGGCGGCCCTCGTCGGTCAGCTCCAGATGCCGGTCGCTGGCGACGGACACCAGGCCGTCGCGCTCCATCCGCGCCACGGTCTGGCTGACGGTCGGCCCGCTCTGGTCCAGCCGCTCGGCGATACGGGCGCGCATGGGGACCACACCCTCTTCCTCCAGCTCGAGGATGGTGCGGAGATACATCTCCGTGGTGTCGATCAGTCCGGACATACGTGCCCCTCGAATGAGATCTGCCGGAGGCTGGACGGCTCACCGGCGTGTGCGCTGGCCCTGCACCCAATTCTGCCGGATACCACCGACAACCGTGCCGCCGGAGGGAAAGCCGGGGGATTAACCGGCCGGGCGCCAGGGTACGGACTTTCCTTTTCGGGGACCTCCCGGCGCTCGGCGCGCGGGCGGCGGCCGCACTCACGGCCGTATTGACACCGCACTGGTCCAGACCGCACCGTGATGCGCGACACAAGCCGCCGAGGCCAGCCCGAAGGGACCCCGTATGAGCGACCGCACGCCGGCCGGCCAGTTCCTCGACGCCGCGATCGGCCTGCTGCGGCAGCTCCGCGACGAGGAGAGCGACGGCATCGCCGCGGCCGGGACGCTGCTCGCCGACACCGTCGCGGGCGGCGGCCGGCTCTTCGCCTTCGGCGCCGGACACTCCTCCCTCGCCGCGCAGGACCTCGTCTACCGCGCCGGCGGTCTCGCGCTGATGAACCTGCTCGCCGTGCCGGGTGTCGTCGGCGTCGACGTCATGCCCGCGCCGCTCGGCTCCGCCCTGGAACGCGTCGACGGCCTCGCGAGCGCCGTCCTCGACAGCTCCCCGCTCCGCGCGGGCGACGCCCTGCTGATCATCTCGCTGTCGGGGCGCAACGCCCTGCCCGTGGAGATGGCCATGAACGCGCGCGCCCTCGGCGTCAAGGTCATCGGCGTGACGTCGGTGGCCTACGCCTCCGAGACGAAGTCCCGGCACGCCTCCGGGACGTATCTGAAGGACCACTGCGACCTCGTGCTCGACTCGAAGATCGCGGTCGGCGACGCGGAACTCACCCACGACGACATCCCCGCCCCCTTCGCCCCCGCCTCGACGGTGGTCACCTCGGCCCTCCTCCAGGCCGTCATGGCGACGACGGCCACCGCCCTCGCCGACCGCGGCATCGAACCGCCCCTGCTGCGCTCCGGGAACGTCGACGGCGGCCACGACTGGAACGCCCGGGTGATGGAGCAGTACCGCGACCGGATCTTCTACCGGCACTGAGCGAGCCGGGGCGGGCGCCTCTCAGCGATCCGGCAGCCCCGCCAGATCCAGCGCCGCCGCGATCCGTAGCGCCACGTCCTCCGCGTACATCGCGTCGGAGCGCTCGAAGGCGCTGCGGCCCGCGCCCCGCAGGAACGTCACGACGCCCAGGGTCCGGCCCCGGCTGCGCAGCACCGCGCACAGGGCGTGGACCGCGTCCGGGGGCCACTGGCGGGCCAGGGCCCACTCACGGGCCGCCTCGGGCGGGGCGGCGCCCGCGCTCGCGCGCAGGGCTCCCACGCGCTCCACGCACTGCAGGGCCGGGTGCCCCTCGGCGTAGCGGACGGGCAGGCCCGCGCGGCCGGCGAGCTTGCTCGGGCCCGGCGCTCCGGAGGGTGTGGCGGCGACCCGGACCAGCCGGACCGGCCCCTCGGCCTCCGCGTCGGTGAGCGCGCCGCCGGCGACCCGGTCGATCAGCGCGTGGTCGGCGAAACCGGCCAGGGCGAAGTCCAGGTGGACCGTCGCCGACTCCGTCGGGTCCTCGCACTCGGCCGCTGCCCGCGACGCCCGGTGCAGCTGCTGCGTACGGAAGCGCAGCAGGGACGCCTCCTGCTCGGCCTGCTTGGCCTCCGTCACGTCCTGGAACAGCCAGCCCACGCCCAGCGGAACCGGCTCCTCCGCGAGCGGCGAGGCCAGCCGCAGGAAGCCGCTGCGCCAGCACCGGCGCTTCTCGCCCTCCGAGGCGCGCACACTCACCCACACCTCGGCGGGCGCGGGCGGCGCACCCTCCGCCAGCACGTGCTGCAACGCGCTCTCCAGCTCCTCCACGCCCTGCGACAGCAGCTCTCCGAGCGGCCGTCCCAGCACCGACGTACGCCCCGTGCCCAGCGCCCGGGCCGCGTGCGCGTTCACCACGGCCGGCCGCAGGTCCACGTCGACCAGCACGACGCCCCAGCTGGCGTCCTCGAACAGCGCCTCGCTCAGCGCGATGGACCGCTCCAGATCGATCTGCGCGTGCACCTCGCTGAACGCGCAGTACACACCCGCCGGCTTTCCGTCGGGCCCGCGCACCGCCGCCGACTGCGTCCGGACGAGCACGCGCCCGCCGTCCTTCGTCAGCAGAGCGAACTCGTGCACCTGCCGCCCGGGCGCGTGCATGACCGACAACAGCCGCCCCTCGACCGCCTCGGCGTCCGCGGTGCGCACGGCCCACCCGGCCAGCCCACGCCGCCCCACGGCCTCGTCCGCGCTCCACCCCAGGATCCGCTCGGCCTCGCGGTTCCAGTGCGTCACGACCCCGTCGGCGTCGAAGGCGCACAGCGCCGCGTCCATCCCGTCCAGCAAAGCGGCAAGCAGATCCGAACCATCCGAGCTCTCCCGCTCGGGCTCGTCCGGCCCCAGCTCGTCGGTGGTCCCACTACGCCGGGAAGCACTCACCTGGACCCCCTGCAGGCTGCGTCCGCACGTACGGCACGTCGGTTCGCTCCTTGCAATCATTCAACTGGAACGTGACCCAGCGCACACCGAGTTCCCACAACATTGAAGGAATCGTTGTACGGCGGCAATCCCCACGTCAACGCCCCGGAGGCCGCCCGGCGGGCCACACCGTCAGCCGATGGACGCCGTCAGTCGATCAACGGCGCAGCCCCGGCGCCGCTCCCCCGCCGCGCGTACACCTCGATCTCGATCTTCATACGGGGGTCCGCCAGCCCGCACACCAACATCGTCGCGGCCGGCCGCACCTCACCGAAGCACGCGCGGAGCACCGGCCAGCACGGCTCGAAGTCCTCCCGCTCCGGCAGCAGGTACCGCACCCGCACGACATCCGCGAACGAAGACCCGGCCTCCTCCAGCGCGGCCCCGATGTTCCGCAGACACTGCTCGGCCTGCTCCACCACGTCCTCGGAGATCGTCATGTCCGCGTAGTCGAACCCGGTCGTCCCCGAGACGTGCACCCAGTCCCCGTCCACGACGGCCCGGGCGTACCCGATCCGCTCCTCGAACACCGAACCACTGAGAATCGCCTGCCGCCGCTCCGTCATGCGCCGAACGCTAGGCAGGGGATCGTTCATACGTCCAATGCGGGACGAGGCACGCCCTGAAGTCTCGGAAAAACAGTTGAGCCGCCGACAGCGGGCTGCCTAGGGTGGCAAGCACTTCAGAAGGGAGGTGGTTCGGCAGATGTATGGATACCGGACGGAAGAGGTGGCTGCGGGCTGACGGCCCGACACCACATTCAGTGCGGTGCCGAGCCAGCGCGTGAGCAACGTGCAGCCGGCCCAATCTCAAGCAGTCACCCGACCCGCGAGTCGCCGGTACGTCCGGCCGGCTCCTCCTCAGGAGGAACCAGACTCGCGGGTCGCCTGCTTTTTCCGCGCTTTTTCGGGGGCGACGACGGTGGATACGTGGCGCGACGACCGGATCGGCAGTGCCCTGCGGGGGGAGAACCCGGCCGTGATGCGGAGGCTGGGCTCCGGGTTCGCGGCGATCGGGGATGTGCAGTTCCTGCCCGGCTACTCGGTGTTGCTGACCGATGATCCGGCGGTGCAGCGGTTGTCCGAGCTGCCGCGGAGCGGGCGGCTGGCGTTCCTGGCCGACATGGACCGGCTCGGGGAAGCCGTCGAGCGCGCCTGCCGGCGGATGGGGCCGGGGTTCAGGCGGGTCAATCTGGAGATCCTCGGGAACGCCGACGGGTTCCTGCACGCGCATGTGTGGCCGCGCTACGAATGGGAGCCCGCGGAGCTCGTACGGCTGCCCGTGTGGCTCTATCCGCGGAGGATGTGGAGCGAGGAGCGGTACGCGCTCGGGCCGGCGCACGACCCGCTGCGGGAGGCCATCGGCGAGGAGCTGGACCGGCTCGCGGGGTGAGACGTGCGGACGGCCTCACCCGGAGGTGGGTGAGGCCGTGAGCGGGTCGGATCAGTGGGCGATGTCCTCGTAGCCCTCGATCTCGCGCGGGCTGCGGGTGCCCGGGCCGGTGTAGCGGGCCGAGGGGCGGACCAGGCGGCCGGTGCGCTTCTGCTCCAGGATGTGGGCGGACCAGCCGGCCGTGCGGGCGCAGGTGAACATGGACGTGAACATGTGGGCCGGGACCTCGGCGAAGTCCAGGACGATGGCCGCCCAGAACTCGACGTTCGTGGCGAGGACGCGGTCGGGGCGGCGGGCGTGGAGTTCCGCGAGGGCCGCCTTCTCCAGGGCCTCGGCGACCTCGAAGCGGGGGGCGCCCAGCTCGCGGGCCGTACGGCGCAGAACCCTCGCCCTCGGGTCCTCGGCGCGGTAGACGCGGTGGCCGAAGCCCATGAGGCGCTCGCCCTTGTCGAGGGTCTGCTTGACGTAGGCCTCGGCGTCACCCGTGCGCTCGATCTCCTCGATCATGTGGAGGACGCGGGAGGGGGCGCCGCCGTGCAGCGGGCCGGACATCGCGCCCACCGCGCCGGAGAGCGCCGCCGCCACGTCCGCGCCGGTCGAGGCGATGACCCTCGCCGTGAACGTGGACGCGTTCATGCCGTGCTCCGCGGCGCTCGTCCAGTACGCGTCCACCGCCGCCACGTGCTTGGGGTCCGGCTCGCCCCGCCAGCGGATCATGAAGCGCTCTACGACGGACTGGGCCTTGTCGATCTCCCGCTGCGGAACCATCGGCAGGCCCTGGCCGCGGGCGGACTGGGCGACGTACGAGAGCGCCATGACGGCCGCTCGGGCCAGGTCCTCGCGGGCCTCTTCGGCGTCGATGTCGAGGAGAGGCTTGAGGCCCCAGACGGGCGCCAGCATGGCCAGGGCGGACTGGACGTCCACGCGGATGTCGCCGGAGTGCACGGGGATGGGGAACGGCTCGGCGGGCGGCAGCCCGGGATTGAAGGCGCCGTCGACGAGCAGGCCCCAGACGTTGCCGAACGAGACATGGCCGACGAGGTCCTCGATGTCGACGCCCCGGTACCGGAGTGCGCCGCCCTCCTTATCCGGTTCGGCGATCTCCGTCTCGAACGCGACGACTCCCTCGAGCCCGGGTACGAAGTCGGACATCAGGCGGCTCCTCGTGATGTAAGTGACAGATGGTGTGATGTGGGGTGGAACGAACCATGTGTCAGTCAGCTGGCGAAGCGGGCGGCCGCCCGGTGGATCCGCGGTCGTCCCTGCGACTCGCGGTCCTGGCCGGCCTCCCCCTGTGATGCCCCGAACGGCTGGCGGTCACCCAACCGGAACGGCACGGAAACGATATCCCCGAGTGCCACCGTTGGGGAGGGTTCACGGCACTCAGTGCCACGCAGTGACGAAGGACACCGTCCATACGGCAAGATGACCGGGTGACCGACCGCGACGACGTCCCTTTCGATCTGGCCTCGATGCGCAAGCAGTACCGGGCCGAGGGGCTCTCCGAGACCGAGCTGGCCGCCACGCCCGTCGAGCAGTTCGCGCGCTGGTTCAAACAGGCCGCGACGGACGGCGGGCTGTTCGAACCGAACGCCATGATCGTCTCGACGGCCGACGCCGAGGGGCGGACGAGCTCCCGCACGGTGCTGCTCAAGCACTTCGACGAGCAGGGCTTCGTCTTCTACACGAACTACGACTCCCGCAAGGCCCGTGACCTGGCGGAGAACCCGTACGTCTCGCTGCTGTTCCCCTGGCACCCCATGGCCCGGCAGGTCATCGTGACCGGGGTCGCCCGGCGCACCGGCCGGGACGAGACGGCGGCGTACTTCCGCACCCGGCCGCACGGCTCACAGCTGGGGGCATGGGCCAGCGCCCAGTCCTCGGTGATCTCCACGCGGGCCGACATCGACGGCGCGTACGCCGAGCTGGCCGCCCGCTACCCCGAGGGCGAGCAGGTGCCCGTGCCCCCGCACTGGGGCGGCTTCCGGGTGGCCCCGCAGACGGTGGAGTTCTGGCAGGGCCGCGAGAACCGGATGCACGACCGGCTGCGGTACGTGGAGCGGCCGGACGGAAGCTGGCGCGTGGAGCGGCTCAGCCCCTGAGGCTTCCTCGGGCTCAGATCGCTCCCCACACGTACGCCGTGCGGTGGCCGTCGAGCAGGGCGGCCAGGCGGGTGCGGAAGTCCTCGGTGAGGTCGGGCCAGTTCCAGAACTCGAAGCCGAGGTGGCCGAAGGCCAGGGGGCACTCGTCCCAGGACCGGTCCGGGACGGCGACGGCCGCCGTGCAGGCGGGGCAGGGCACGGAGGCGCTCCCCGTCTCGTACCAGGTCTGCATCGCGGTGCTGAAGCGCGGCCACACGTCGTCGTCCAGCGCGGTGACCGCCCGGCAGCGCGGGCAGACGGCCGCCCCCGGCATGTCCGCGCCACTGGTGAAGCCCGTGCGGCCCGTGTGGACGGCGAGGCCGTCCCAGGGCTCGTGGTCCCAGTCGTCGCTCACGGCCCGCTCCCAGTGGGGCCCGGGGGGATGGCCCAGAGGCTGTCCGAGGACGCACCGCGTGCGGTCGGCGAGGACGACGCCCTCCGCCACGAGCCACTCCACGACCCGGTGGCCAGGGGTTCGGCGTCCGCCGCGCCGGCGTCGAGGTCGACGATCGTCTGGAACCGGTCCCCCATGGTCAGCCCAGCGACTCCTCGAGCAGCCCCGCCCACTGGGCCACCACCCGTTCCCGGCGGGCCGCGTCGTCCGTGAGGAGGTTGGCGAGGCCCAGGCCGCGGGCCATGTCGAGGAGGCCCTGGACCGTTTCGCGGACGCCGGGGACGGATTCGTCGGCGGCGAGGAGGTCGACGGCTATGCGGTGGGTTTCGCGGCCGACGCGGGATTCGAGCTCGGTGACGCGGGGCCGGAGCTGCTCCTCGTTGGAGGCGGCGACCCAGAGGTGGAGGGCCGCGCGGAACAACGGCCCCGTGTAGAGGTCGACCAGGGCGGCGACGACGGCGTGACGGTCTCCGGCCGCGCCCTCGGGGAACAGGGCGCGCAGGGCCGTGGAGCGTTCCTCGGCGACGTACTCGACGGCGGCCGTGAAGAGGTCCTCGCGGGTCGGGAAGTGGTGCTGGGCGGCGCCGCGGGAGACGCCGGCGCGTTCGGCGACCACGGAGACGGTGGATCCCGCCCAGCCGTGTTCGGCCAGGCACGACACCGCGGCTTCGAGGAGCCGCTGCCGGGTGGCCCGGCTGCGGTCCTGCTTGGGGACTCTCTCCGCACGGTCGACCGCGCTCACACCACCCATGCCGGATCCCGTCGTTCGAGGAAGGCCGTCATCCCCTCGCGGGCCTGCGGGGAGGAGAACAGCCGGGCCGAGAGCGCGGTCAGGTCGGCAGCGTCCCGGTCGAAGGCTTCCAGCACCCTAGTCGTGAGCAGCCGTTTCGTCTCGGCCAGGGCGTCGGGGGCGGACTTGCGCAGGCCTTCCAGGACGGGGGCCAGGGCCGTGTCGACGTCGGCGGCATGGGTGGTGAGCAGGCCCGTTGCGGTTGCTTCCGCCGCGTCGAAGCGCTCGCCCGTGAGGTAGTAGCGGGACAGGGCGCGGGGGTTCGTGCGGGGCAGGAGCGGGAGGGAGATGACCGCGGGGGCGACGCCGATGCGGACCTCCGTGAAGGCGAAGGTGGCTTCCGTGGCGGCGGCCGCGATGTCGCAGGCGGCCAGGAGGCCGAGGCCGCCCGCGCGGACGTGGCCGGTGACCCGGGCGACGACCGGTTTGGGCAGCTCGATGATCTGCCGCAGCAGGGCGACCAGGGCCTCGGGCGGCGGGGGCTCCTTGAGGTCGGCGCCCGCGCTGAACGTGGTGCCGGTGTGGGTGAGGACGATCGCGCGGACCCCGGGGTCCTTCCCGGCGTCGGTGAGCGCGTCGGCCAGTTCGCCGACCAGGGCCGCCGACAGGGCGTTGCGGTTCCGGGGCGAGTCGAGGGACAGGGTCTCCACGGCACGCGCGCGGGTACGGGCGATCAGCGTCATGCGCTCTCCCTGAGCTGTCGGCGGAGGATCTTGCCGGAGGCCGCGCGGGGGACGCCGACGATGAAGGTGACGTGGCGGATCCGCTTGTAGGGGGCCACGCGCTCGGCGACGTACATCATGATCTCCGCCTCGGTGAGGTCCGCGGCGGACGGCTGGCGGACCACGTACGCGTGCGGGACCTCGTTGCCGTCGTCGTCGTACCTGCCGACGACGGCGGCGTCGGCGATGCCCGGGTGGGTGAGGAGCAGGGCCTCCAGCTCGGCGGGGGCCACCTGGAAGCCCTTGTACTTGATGAGTTCCTTGACGCGGTCGACGACGAAGAGCCAGCCTCCCCCACCGTCCACGTGTCCCACGTCCCCGGTGTGCAGCCAGCCGTCGGCGTCGATCATCGCGGCGGTGGCGTCGGGGCGGCCGAGGTAGCCCTTCATGACCTGGGGGCCGCGGATGAGGATCTCGCCGGATTCGCCGGCGGGGAGGTCCTTGGCGGGGTCGTCGAGGGAGACGATGCGCATCTCGGTGCCGGCGATGAGCTTGCCGACGGTTCCGGGCGGGGCCTGGCTCATGGCGTCCAGGGGGACGACGTGCGTGCCGGGTGACAGTTCCGTCATGCCGTAGGCCTGGCCGACGGGCGGCAGGCCGAGCCGCTCGGAGCAGGCGGCGGCGAGACGGGCGTCCAGGGGCGCGGCGGCGCTGATGATGTATTCCAGGGACGACAGGTCGTACTGGGCGACGGCCGGGTGCTTGGCGAGGGCCAGGACGATCGGCGGGGCCACGTACAGCGCCGTGATGCGGTGGTTCTGGATGGCCGCGAGGAACTGCTCCAGGTCGAAGCGGGGCAGGACGACGACGGTGGCGCCCTGCCGCAGGGGCGCGTTCATCAGGGCGGTCAGGCCGTATATGTGGAAGAAGGGCAGCACCGCCAGGACGCGGTCCCCCGGGCCCGCGGGGACCGCCGGGTGGAGCTGGGCGAGGTTGGTGGCGAGCTGCCGGTGCGTGAGCATCACGCCCTTGGGGATGCCGGTGGTACCGGAGGAGTACGGCAGGGCCGCGATGTCCTCGGCGGGGTCGATGGCGACCTGCGGCTCGGGGGCCGCGGAGGCCAGCATGTCGATCAGGGAGCGGTGGCCGCTCGCGCTGTCGCACACGAAGATCTCGCGTACGCCGCCCGCGAGTTCGGCGGCCCGGCGGGCGACGTCCAGCAGGGGTGAGACGGTGACGATCCAGCGGGCCGCCGAGTCCCGCAGCTGTTTCGCGAACTCCTCGGCGGTGGCGAGCGGGTGCACGGTGGTGACGGTGGCACCCGCGCGCGTGGCCGCGTAGAAGGCGGTAGGGAAGGCGATGGTGTTGGGACTGTGCAGGGCGAGGACGTCGCCCTTGCGGACACCGGCCTCGGCGAGGGCGGCGGCGACGCGCCGGTGGAACCGGTCCACCTGCTCGTACGAGAGGGTGGTGCCGTCCGTGCCGTCGATCAGCGCCGGGGTGTCGCCGAACTCGGCGGCCCGGGCCAGGACCGCTTCGTGGATGGGCAGTTCGACGGGCGGGACGTCTGCGTACTCGCTGCGGAACATGGCGGTTCCTCCTCGCGGCGCGGGCCGTCTCAGGGTCCTCAGTACGACTTGGGCAGGCCCAGGGTCTGGTGGGAGACGTAGTTGAGAATCATCTCCCGGCTCACCGGCGCAATACGAGCCACGCGCGCGGCCGTTATCAGCGAGGCGAGGCCGAACTCGCGCGTGAGGCCGTTGCCGCCGAGGGTGTGCACGGCCTGGTCGACCGCCTTCACACAGGCCTCACCGGCGGCGTACTTCGCCATGTTGGCGGCCTCTCCGGCGCCCATGTCGTCGCCCGCGTCGTAGAGGGCGGCGGCCTTCTGCATCATCAGGCGGGCGAGTTCGAGGTCGATGTGCGCCTGGGCCAAGGGGTGGGCGATGGCCTGGTGGGCGCCGATGGGGGTGCTCCAGACGGTGCGGTCGCGGGCGTACTCGATGGCCTTCGCGAGGGCATGGCGGCCCATGCCGATCGCGAAGGCGGCCGTCATGATGCGCTCGGGGTTGAGGCCGGCGAAGAGCTGGAGGAGTCCCGCGTCCTCGTCGCCGACCAGGGCGTCGGCGGGCAGCCGCACGTCGTCCAGGATGAGCTCGAACTGCTTCTCCGCGGCGTGGAGTTCCATGTCGATGGGGCGGCGGGTGAAGCCGGGGGTGTCGCGCGGGACGATGAAGAGGCAGGGCTTGAGGCGGCCGGTGCGGGCGTCTTCGGTGCGGCCGACGATGAGGGTCGCGTCCGCGATGTCCACGCCGGAGATGAAGACCTTGCGGCCGGTGAGGAGCCAGTCGGCTCCGTCTTTTCGTGCCGTGGTGGTGATGCGGTGGCTGTTGGAACCCGCGTCGGGTTCCGTGATGCCGAAGGCCATGAGGCGAGTGCCGTCGGCCAGACCGGGGAGCCACTGTTGTTTCTGGGCGTCCGTGCCGAAGCGGGCTATGACGGTGCCGCAGATCGCTGGTGAGACGACCAGCATCAGGAGGGGACAGCCTGCGGCGCCGAGTTCTTCGAGGACGATGGAGAGTTCGGAGATGCCTCCGCCGCCGCCTCCGTACTCCTCGGGGAGGTTGACGCCCAGGTAGCCGAGTTTGCCTGCCTCGGACCAGAGTGGGGTGGTGTCGGTGGTGCGACCGTGGCGTGTGCCGAGTGCGGCGACGGCCTCTCGTAGGGCCTTGTGGTCTTCCGTGTCCATGGGAGTCCTTTCGGGTGCGGGCTCGTCGTGGCTGGTCGCGCAGTTCCCCGCGCCCCTTCAGGCCTCCTGTACGACCGCCAGCAGCATCCCCGGCTCCACCTGCTGGCCGGGTGCCACCGGCAACTCGGTCAGCGTGCCCGTCACCGGCGCTGTGATCTTGTGCTGCATCTTCATCGCCTCCAGCCAGAGGAGGGGGTCGCCCGCCTTCACGGGTGTTCCTGCCGTGAGGCCGTCGGCGACTCGGACGACCGTGCCCGGCATGGGGGCCAGGAGGGAGCCCGGGGCGTGCTGGGTGGTGGGGTCGGGGAAGCGGGGCAGGGCGGTCAGGGCCGTTGTGTTGACGTAGACCTGGTTGCCGTGGCGGGCGACCTCGTACTTCCGCTGCACCCCGTCCACGTCCAGGATCACGAGACGCGCGTCGGCGTGCACCACCCGCACCCCGTCCGCCTCCAGGCCCTCCCTGCCGTGCCGGTAGCGGGCCTCGTGCTCCTCGCCCGCCATCAGGTACCGCTTGCTCTGCGGCTGGGACGGTACGTTGCGCCAGCCTCCGAAGCGGGAGCGGCCGTGGGCGTCGGCGAGGGCGGCGGCGAGCGGGGCGTGCGGGTCGGGGGCCGGTTCGGTCAGTCCGGGCAGGTGGCGGTCGTAGAAGCCGGTGTCCATGCGGGCCGCGGTGAACTCCGGGTGGCACAGGGAGCGGACCAGGAGGTCGCGGTTGGTGACGGGGCCGTGGATCACCGCGCGGTCGAGGGCGGCGGCCAGCTTGCGGATCGCCTCGGCGCGGTTGGGGGCGTGGGCGACCACCTTGGCGACCATGGGGTCGTAGTGGACGCCGATGTCGTCGCCGTCCGCGTAACCGGTGTCCAGGCGCACGGCGTCGGGGACGGCGAGGCGGTGCAGTCGGCCGGTCTGCGGTGCCCAGTCCCTGGCCGGGTCCTCGGCGTAGAGGCGGGCCTCGACGGCGTGTCCCCGCGCGCGTGGGGGGTCGTCCGCGAGGGCGTGGCCCTCGGCGACGCGGATCTGCTCGGCGACGAGATCGACCCCGAACACCGCCTCCGTCACGGGGTGTTCCACCTGGAGGCGGGTGTTCATCTCCAGGAAGTGCGCCTGCTCGCCCGCGACGAGGAACTCCACGGTTCCGGCGCCGACGTACCCCACCGCGCGGGCGGCCCGTACGGCGAGGGCGCGGACCTCCGCGTCGAGTGCGGCGGACAGTCCGGGCGCCGGGGCCTCCTCGATCACCTTCTGGTGACGGCGCTGGAGGGAGCAGTCGCGGGTGCCGAGCGCCCACACCGTGCCGTGCGTGTCGGCGAGCACCTGCACCTCGACGTGCCGGCCGCCCTCCACGTACGGCTCGACGAACACCTCGCCGTCGCCGAAGGCGCTCGCGGCCTCGGCGCGGGCGGCGGCCAACTCGGCGTCCAGGTCCGCCAGGTGCCGTACGACGCGCATGCCGCGGCCGCCGCCGCCCGCCGCCGCCTTCACCAGCACCGGCAGGTCGGCCTCGGTGGCCTCCCGCAGGGGCTCGATGCCCAGCAGCTCCTTGGCGCGCGTCTTGGACGCCATCACCTCGATCGCCTCCGGGGGCGGCCCTATCCACACCAGACCGGCGTCCTGGACGGCCCGCGCGAAGCCGGCGTTCTCGGAGAGGAAGCCGTAACCGGGGTGCACGGCGTCCGCGCCGGCGGCCAGGGCGGCCTTCACGATCAGGTCGCCGCGCAGATAGGTGTCGGCGGGCGCCGACCCCGGCAGCCGTACGGCGGTGTCGGCCACGCGCGCGTGGAGGGCGTGCGCGTCAGCGTCCGAGTGCACGGCGACCGTCCGGATTCCCGCCGCACGGCAGGTGCGGACGACACGGCAGGCGATCTCGCCCCGGTTCGCGACAAGAACTGAAGTGATCATGGGCCTCACATCCGGAAGACGCCGAAGCCGCCGCGGGCGCCCTCGTAGGGGGCGGTGTGGATCGCGGAGAGGCACAGGCCGAGGACGGTGCGGGTGTCGCGCGGGTCGATGACGCCGTCGTCGTACAGCCGCCCGGACAGGAACATCGGCAGCGACTCGGACTCGATCTGCTGCTCCACCATGGCGCGCAGCGCCGCGTCCGCCTCCTCGTCGTAGGGCTGCCCCTTGGCGGCGGCCGACTGGCGGGCGACGATCGACAGCACGCCGGCGAGCTGCTGCGGGCCCATGACGGCCGACTTGGCGCTGGGCCAGGCGAAGAGGAAGCGGGGGTCGTAGGCCCGGCCGCACATGCCGTAGTGGCCGGCGCCGTAGGAGGCGCCCATCAGCACGGACAGATGCGGGACCTTCGAGTTGCTGACCGCGTTGATCATCATCGCGCCGTGTTTGATGATGCCGCCCTGCTCGTACTCCTTGCCGACCATGTAGCCGGTGGTGTTGTGCAAGAAGAGCAGGGGGATGTCGCGCTGGTTGGCGAGCTGGATGAACTGGGCGGCCTTCTGCGACTCCTCGCTGAACAGGACGCCCCGGGCGTTGGCGAGGATGCCGACGGGGTAGCCGTGCAGGGCTGCCCAGCCGGTCGTCAGGCTCGTGCCGTACAGCGGCTTGAACTCGTCGAAGTCGGAGGCGTCGACGATCCGGGCGATGACCTCGCGCGGGTCGAAGGGGCTCTTGAGGTCGCCGGGGACGATGCCCAGCAGTTCCTCCGCGTCGTACTCGGGCGGCTCGGCGGGCCCCGGATCCTCGTACGCCTTGCGGTGGTTGAGGCGGGCGACCACGCGGCGGGCCTGCCGGAGCGCGTCTGGCTCGTCGACGGCGAAGTAGTCGGCGAGGCCCGAGGTGCGCGCGTGCATCTCGGCGCCGCCCAGGGACTCGTCGTCGCTCTCCTCGCCGGTCGCCATCTTCACCAGCGGCGGGCCGCCGAGGAACACCTTGGCGCGCTCCTTGACCATGATCACGTGGTCGGACATGCCGGGGATGTAGGCGCCGCCGGCGGTGGAGTTGCCGAAGACGACCGCGACGGTCGGGATCCCGGCGGCGGACAGCCGGGTGAGGTCGCGGAAGATGGCGCCGCCGGGGATGAAGATCTCCTTCTGCGACGGCAGGTCGGCGCCGCCGGACTCCACCAGGCTGATGCAGGGCAGCCGGTTGGCGAGGGCGATGTCGTTGGCGCGCAGGGCCTTCTTCAGCGACCAGGGGTTGCTCGCTCCGCCGCGCACGGTCGGGTCGTTTGCGGTGATCAGGCACTCCACGCCCTCGACGACGCCGATGCCGGTGACGAGGGACGCCCCGACGGTGTGGTCGCTGCCCCAGGCGGCCAGCGGGGACAGCTCCAGGAACGGCGTGTCGGGGTCGAGGAGCAGCTCGATGCGCTCACGGGCGAGGAGCTTGCCGCGCTTCCGGTGCCGTGCGACGTACTTCTCGCCGCCGCCCGCGAGGGCCTTGGCGTGCTCGGCGTCGAGCGCGGCGAGTTTGGCGAGCATCGCCTCGCGGTTCGACTGATGGCCGGGGCCGGCGGGGTCGAGCGCGGAGGTCAGGACGGTCAAAGCAGGGCCTCCGGTATCTCCAGGTGGCGGGAGCGCAGCCATTCGCCGAGGGCCTTGGCCTGCGGGTCGAAGCGGTGCTGGGCGGCGACACCGGCGCCGAGGATCCCCTCGACGACGAAGTTGAGGGCGCGCAGGCTGGGCAGCGCATGCCGTACGACGGTCAGCTCGCGGCTCTCGGGGATCAGCTCCCGGAACCGGTCGACGGTCAGCTCGTGCGCGAGCCACCGCCAGGCATCGTCCGTGCGCGCCCACACCCCGACGTTGGCGTTGCCGCCCTTGTCCCCGCTGCGGGCGCCCGCGACGAGGCCGAGGGGGGCCCGGCTCACCGGCCCGGGCGCAAGCGGCTCGGGGAGCGGAGGCTCCGGAACGTCGTGGAGTACGAGGGTGTCGTGGGGCGGCGGCACCGCAACCCGGTCTCCGTCATGGAGGACCGCCACATGGTCGACGGCACCATGGGGGACGTATACATCCTCGAAGACCCCATAAGGCGAGCCCTTTCCGGGTGGGGCCAGCACATGGAAGCCGGGGTAGCTGGCGAGTGCCAGCTCGACGGCCGCCCCGCTCAGCGCCCGCCCGACGGCCTCCTGGTCGGGGTCCCGCACGACGAGCCGCAGCAACGCGCTCGCCAGCTCCTCGCCCGGGGCGTCGGAGCGGTCGGTGCGGGCCAGTTCCCAGCGCACGTCGGCGACTTTGCCGAGGGCGGGTTCCATCTGTTCCCGCACCAGGGCGGCCTTGGCCTCGATGTCGAGGCCGGTGAGCACGAAGACGACCTCGTTGCGGAAGCCGCCGAGCCGGTTGAGCCCGACCTTGAGGGTGGGCGGCGGTGCCTCTCCGCGCACGCCCTCGATCCGCACCCGGTCGGGCCCGTCCTGGCTCAGCCGTACGGTGTCCAGCCGGGCGGTGACGTCCGGCCCCGCGTACCGGGCACCGTCCGTCTCGTACAGCAACTGCGCGGTGACCGTGCCGACGTCGACGAAACCGCCGGTGCCGGGGTGCTTGGTGATGACGCAGCTGCCGTCCTCGTGCAGCTCGGCGAGCGGGAAGCCGGGGCGGCGGACGTCGCCGTCCCGGAAGAAGGCGTAGTTGCCCCCGGTGGCCTGCGCCCCGCACTCCAGGACATGTCCCGCGACCACGGCACCCGCCAGCCGGTCGTGGTCCCGCGGTGTCCATCCGAAGTGGGCCGCGGCGGGCCCGGTGACCAGGGCGGCGTCCGTCACCCGCCCGGTGACGACGACGTCGGCGCCCGCCCGCAGGCACTCGGCGATGCCGAACCCGCCGAGGTAGGCGTGGGCGGCGAGGCTGCCGGGGTGTGCGGCGGTGAGGTCGTCTCCCGCCACATGGGCGACGCGCACGGGGATGCCCAGCCGGTCCGCCACGTGCCGTACGGCGTCGGCGAGTCCGGCCGGGTTGAGTCCGCCGGCGTTGGTGACGATCCTGACGCCCCGCTCGTGCGCGAGCCCCAGGCAGTCCTCCGCCTGCCGCAGGAACGTGCGGGCGTATCCGGCGGCGGGGTCCTTGAGGCGGTCCCGGCCCAGGATGAGCATGGTCAGCTCGGCGAGGTAGTCGCCGGTGAGGACGTCGAGTTCGCCGCCGATGAGCATCTCGCGCATCGCGTCGAAGCGGTCGCCGTAGAAGCCGGAGGCGTTGCCGATGCGGAGGGTCACGAGGCCGGCTCCTTCGGCGGGCGTCCGCTGCCCGGCGGTCCCGCGAAGGCCTGCGCGATGCCGAGCCAGCGGTCGGCGTCGGGGCCGTCGGCGCGCAGGGCGAGGTCGGTGCGGTGGGCGCGCTGGGTGACCAGCAGGCAGAAGTCGAGGGCGGGCCCGGTGACCCGCTGCGTGGCGTCAGCGGGGCCGTACGTCCACAGGTCGCCGGAGGGGGCGCGCAGTTCGACGCGGAACGGGTCGGCGGGCGGGGTCAGGCCGTGCACACCGAAGGCGAAGTCCCGGGTCCGTACCCCGAGCCAGGCCACATGCCGCAGCCGGTCGGTGGGTGGGCGCACCACACCCAGGGCCTCGGCCACGTCCTGCCCATGGGCCCAGGTCTCCATGAGACGGGCCGTCGCCATGGAGGCGGCCGACATGGGCGGGCCGTACCAGGGGAAGCGCGCCTTGGGCGGGGCGGCCCGCAGGGCTTCCTCCAGTGCCCTGCGGCCGCCGCGCCACCGGGCGAGCAGCTGGTCGGGCGGGAGCTTCGCGCCCTCCTCGGCGCCCTCGTCGACGAAGGACCCCGGCGCGGCGAGGGCCTTGTCGACCAGCGCGTGGAAGCCGTCGGCGTCCGTGACGGCGAGCAGGGCCGAGCGGTCCGTCCAGGCGAGATGGGCGATCTGGTGGGCCACGGTCCAGCCGGGCGCGGGGGTCGCGAGCGACCAGCGGTGCGCGCTCGACCCGGCCACGAGGCGGTCGAGTTCCTCGCTCTCCTCGCGCAGATCGTCGAGCACGGACGTCGGATCGGACACGGGCGCTCCCCTCGGGGCACGGCGGTGTGCGGGGTGGTGCGGCGTGCTGAGGAGCATGGCAGCGGCACAAGAAACAATCAAGCGTGCTTGCATGAAATTGTGGGGGTGACCGAGAGGGTGTTCTTCGGCGGCGCGATCGGGCCCGGCCCGCCACGGTCGGCTCAGTCGGTCTTGTCCGCCTCGCGCGCCGCCTCCTCCAGGCGGTGCCGATGGGCCTCCCACATGGCCCGGTCGCCCGGGGGCATGCTGTCCTTGCCCGGCGTCAGGCCGACCGACCCGTCGATGAGTTCGCGCACGATGTCGGCGTGACCGGCGTGACGGCTGGTGTCGGCGATCACGCGTACCAGGATGTGGTGCAGCGTGGTCTCCCGGCGCTCCTCGGGCCACCAGGGGACGTGACCGGTCGCGTCCAGCGGCAGCGCCGCGATCGTGCCGTTCGCGTGCTCCCACGCCCGGCGGTACAGCCCGGCGATGTCCTCGCGCGACTCGTCCGGGGTGGCCCACATGTCGGCGTGGGGTTCGGCGTCCTGCGTGTACCACCAGGGCGGCGGGTTCCCGTCGAAGAACGGTCGGCCGAACGTGTCGCCGAAGTACCCGAGCTCCACCCCGGCGGTGTGCTTGACCAGCCCCAGCAGATTGGTGCCGGTCGGTGTCAGGGGGCGGCGGATGTCGTACTCCGAGAGCCCGTCGAGCTTCCACAGCAGGGCGTCGCGAGCGTCTTGGAGGTAGCGGAGGAGGTCCGCCTTGGGATCCGGTGCGGTCATGCGGGCAGTCTCGCACCCGGCACCGACACCCGGGCCGGACCGGAACCGCGGCCGTTTCCCTCACGAGGGCCGGTCAGCCCTCCAGGCCCGTGCCCTCCAGCGCCGCCGTCTTCTTGCGGCCGCCGCCCACCTGGGTGCGCACCGCGCCCATGCTCGCCGCGACGACGAGGGCGATCGCGGCGGCCTCGGCGGCGCTGAGGACCTGGTCGAGGATGAGGAAGCCGGCCGTCGCGGCGATCGCCGGTTCGAGGCTCATCAGGATCGCGAACGTGGAGGCGGGCAGGCGGCGCAGGGCGAGGAGTTCGAGGGTGTAGGGCAGGACCGAGGAGAGCAGGGCGACCGCCGCGCCCAGGCCCAGCGTCACCGGGTCGAGCAGTTTCGTCCCCGACTCGGCGATGCCCAGGGGAAGGAACAGCACCGCCCCCACCGCCATCGCCAGCGCCAGCCCGTCCGCCTGCGGGAAGCGGCGGCCCGTACGGGCGCTGAAGACGATGTAGGCGGCCCACATGGCGCCGGCACCCAGGGCGAAGGCCGCTCCGGTGGGATCGAGGCCGCTGAGGCCTCCCCCGCCGAGGAGGAAGACACCGGCGAGAGCGAGCCCCGCCCAGACGACGTTGATCGCGCGGCGGGAGGCGAAGACCGAGAGGGCGAGCGGGCCGAGGACCTCCAGGGTGACCGCGGGGCCCAGCGGGATGCGCGCGACGGCTTGGTAGAAGAGGCCGTTCATGGCGGCCATGGTGATGCCGAAGACGACGACCGTGCCCCAGTCGGTGCGCGAGTGGCCGCGCAGCCGCGGACGACAGACCAGGAGCAGGACGACGGCCGCGACCAGCAGGCGCAGTGCCACCACCCCGAGGGCACCCGCCCGGGGCATCAGGGTCACCGCCAGGGCGCCGCCGAACTGTACGGAGATCCCGCCCGCGAGCACCAGGCCCACGGGCCCGAGGGAGCCGAGCCGGCCCGGGCCGGCGGCCGGCGTGGTGCCGTCAGGGGCGGCGGTGCTCGCGGGCTGGGGCGAGGTGGCGGTCTCCGGCGTGGTCACGGGCGGGTCCTGTGCTCGGGGTCGGTGTCCGGGGTGCTGCGTGTGTGCGGTGCGTACACCTGAATGCACTCAACGTACAGCCCGGTGCACCGCGCAGTCCAGGGTAATGGACTCCGTCAGGTGCGTGAACCCCTTTTGCCTCTGTCTCGGGCTGTGAGACGTCAGCGGCGGGCGAGGTACAGGTTCAGCGCCTTGTAGAGCAGCCGGTTGATCGGGTAGTCCCACTCGCCGAGGTACTCGACGGCCTCGCCGCCGGTGCCGACCTTGAAGCGCAGCAGGCCCAGCAGGTCGCTGGACTCCTCCAGGGTGTCGGTGATGCCGCGCAGGTCGTAGACGGCGGCGCCGAGTTCGTGCGCGTCGGTCATCATGCGCCACTGCACGGCGCTGCTCGGCTGGACCTCGCGGTGGCGGCCGGTGGAGGCGCCGTAGGAGTACCAGACGTGGTCGCCGACGGTCAGCATGGTGGCCGCGGCGAGCACCTCGCCGTCGTGGTAGGCGAGGTAGAGCCGCATCCGGTCCGGGTGTTCGGCGGTGAGCGCGGTCCACATGCGCTGGAAGTACGGCAGCGGGCGCGGGAGGAAGCGGTCCCGCTCGGCGGTCTCGCTGTACAGCTCGTGGAAGGCCGGCAGGTCCTCCAGGTCGCCGCGTACGACCTTCACCCCGGCTTTCTCCGCCTTCTTGATGTTGCGGCGCCACTGCTGGTTCAGGCCGTTGTGGATGTCCTCCAGCGACCGGCCGGCGAACGGCACCTGGAAGACGTACCGGGGCTGCCCCGCGGCGAAGCCGTCCTCGCCGGAGGCCTCGGTCTGCCGCCAGCCCATGTGGCGCAGACGGTCCGCGACGTGACCGGCCCGCGGTTCGTACGACGTGGCCCGCACGTCGCGCAGCCGCCGGGCGGCCGGGTCGGCGATCGCCGCCTTGACCGCCTCGGCGTCCCAGCGGCGCACCACGACGGGCGGGCCCATCCGCACCGCGAAGGCGCCCCGCCGTCTCAGGTGCGCGAGCATCGGTTCCAGCAGGCGGTCGAGGCCCGGCTCGTGCCAGTCGATCAGCGGGCCCTCGGGCAGGTACGCGAGGTACCGCCGCAGCCCGGGCAGTCGCGGTCCGGGCAGGGGGCGCAGCAGCACCAGTCCCGCGCCGACGAGCTGCCCGCCGGCGTCGAACCAGCCGAGGCTCTCCGCCTGCCAGTCGGGTTTCACCTCGCCCCAGGACGGGACCTGGGTGTGGCTGGCGGAGGGGCGGGCCGTGACGAACGCGAGGTGCTCGTCACGGGTGATCGGCTGGACGCGGACGCTCATGCGCGGGCTCCTTCGAGCAGCGGCCCAAGGCGGGCGGTGGCTGGTCCCGCGAGCCTAGGAGCGGCCCCGGCCTCCCCCGGCTCAGACACTCGGGTCCGCCCGTCCCGTGGCCCGAACGCCTCACGCGCCGTCGCGCCGGTGGTTCTCGTCCAGCGCGTCGGCCAGGACCTCCGCGAGATGTCTGCCCCGTACACCCGCCAGCTGCTCCAGCTGGGTGCGGCAGGAGAAGCCGTCCGCCAGCAGCACCGTGCCGTCCGGGGCGTTGCGTACGGAGGGCAGGAGTTGCTCCTCCGCGCAGGCGGTGGACACCTCGTAGTGGCCCTTCTCGAAGCCGAAGTTGCCCGCGAGGCCGCAGCAGCCGCCGCTCAGTTCGCCGGTGAGCAGGGCCGCTTCCCGCAGCCGGCGGTCGGCGGCGTCGCCGAGCACCGCGTGCTGGTGGCAGTGGGTCTGCCCGGCCACCGGGCGGTCCACGCGCGGCGGCGCCCAGCCGGGGGCGTGGCGCTCCAGCGCCTCCGCGAAGGTGAGGACCCTCGCGGCGAGGCGGGCCGCGCGCGGGTCGTCGGGCAGCAGCTCGGGGACGTCCGTGCGCAGGGCCGCGGCGCAGCTCGGCTCCAGGACCACGACCGGGGCGTCGGTCTCCAGCACCGGTTCCATCAGGTCGAGCGTGCGGCGCATGACGGCCCGGGCGCGGTCCAGCTGGCCCGTCGACACATACGTCAGCCCGCAGCAGACCCGCCCCCGGCCCCGCAGCAGGGACAGGGGGTCGAGCGCGACCGTCCTGCCGTCGCCCACCGGCGGTTTCGCCAGGTGCAGGGTCGGTGGCAGCGCCACCCGCAGCCCGGCCGCCTCCAGTACGCGTACGGCCGCCCGCCCCACGGCCGGCGAGAGGTGCTCGGTGAAGGTGTCGGGCCACAGCACGACGAGCGGCCCCTGCCCTGCGGCCCCCTCGCGCCGCCGCTCCCACCACCGGCTGAACGTCCGCGACGCCACCCGTGGAATCTCCCGCTCGGGCGCGAGCCCGCCCAGCCGCTTCGCCGCCCACGCGACGGGCCGTACCGCGGACAGCGCGTTGACCAGCCACGCCGTGCGCGTGCGGGACACCGCCCGGAGCCACGCCGGCAGCCACCCCATCGCGTAGTGCGCGGCGGGCCGGCGCCGCCCGGCGTAGTGCTGATGCAGGAACTCCGCCTTGTACGTGGCCATGTCGACCCCGACGGGGCAGTCCGACCGGCAGCCCTTGCAGGACAGGCACAGGTCCAGCGCGTCCCGGACCTCGGTCGAGCGCCAGCCGTCCGTCACCACCTCACCGGCGAGCATCTCGTGCAGCAGCCGGGCCCGCCCGCGCGTGGAGTGCTCCTCCGCGCCCGTCGCCCGGAAGGACGGGCACATGACGCCCGCGCCGGACACCGATGTCGTACGGCACTTGGCGACGCCCACGCAGCGCCGCACCGCCGCCGAGAAGTCACCGCCGTCGGTGGGGTAGCCGAAGGCCACGTCGACCGGTTCGCGGGGCAGCACGGAGAAGCGCAGGCCGCTGTCCAGGGGCGCGGGGCGCACCAGCATCCCGGGGTTGAGCAGGTCGTCCGGGTCCCACACCCCCTTCACCCGCTCGAACAGGCCCACCATCTCGGCCCCGTACATCCTCGGCAGCAGCTCCGCCCGGGCCTGCCCGTCGCCGTGCTCCCCGGACAGCGACCCGCCGTGCGCCACCACCAGCTCCGCGAGCTCCTCCGAGAAGCGGCGGAACCGGGCGACGCCGGGCCGCGTCAGCAGGTCGAAGTCGATACGGACGTGGATGCAACCGTCCCCGAAGTGCCCGTACGGCGTGCCGCGCAGCCCGTGCGCCGCCATGAGCGCCCGGAAGTCGCGCAGGTACGCCCCCAGCCGGGCGGGCGGCACCGCGCAGTCCTCCCAGCCCGGCCACGCCTCGGTCCCGTCCGGCATGCGCGTCGCCGTGCCGCTCGCGTCCTCCCGGATCCGCCACAGCGCGCGCTGCCCCGCCGGGTCGGTGACCACGAGCGCGTCCACGACGTCGGCCGCCCGCACGATCTCCCGCGCACGCGCGCGTGCCTGCGCCTCCGACTCCCCGCCGGTCTCCACGAACAGCCAGGCCCCGCCGCGCGGCAGCGCCTCCGGGGACGGCACCAGGTCCGCCGCCATGCCTTCGACGGTCAGCGGCAGGTACGGCAGCAGCCCGGCCGCCGCCTCCGCCGCCGCGCTCTCGTCCGCGTACGCCAGCACGGCCAGGGCACGCGCGCGTGGCGCCTCGACCAGGCGTACGGCCGCCTCCGTCAGCACACCGAGCGTGCCCTCGGAGCCGCAGAAGGAGCGGGCCACGTCGGCGCCGCGCTCGGGCAGCAGGGCGTCCAGCGCGTATCCGGAGATGCGGCGGGGCAGCTCCGGGAAGCCGGTGCGCAGGCGCGCCAGTTCCCCCTCGGCCAGGGCCCGCAGCCCGTCCGGTGCCCCGGCCCAGTCCTGCCCGAGCCGCAGCCGCTCGCCCCGGGCGGTGACGACGTCCAGCTCCCGCACGCTGTCCGCGGTGGTCCCCCACGCCACGGAGTGCGAGCCGCAGGAGTTGTTGCCGATCATGCCGCCGAGGGTGCACCGGCTGTGCGTGGACGGGTCCGGCCCGAACCGCAGCCCGTGCGGGGCGGCGGCCTCCTGGAGCCGGTCGAGCACCAGCCCCGGCTGCACGACGGCGGTGCGGGTCCGCGGGTCGAGCGACACGAGCCGGTTCATGTGCCGGGTGAAGTCCAGCACCACGCCCGTGCCCGTCGCCTGCCCCGCGATCGACGTGCCGCCGCCTCTCGCGACGACCGGCACCCCCCGCTCCCGGCACACCTCCAGGACCGCCACCACGTCGTCGGCGTCCCGCGGAGCGACCACACCCAGCGGTACCCGCCGGTAGTTGGAGGCGTCCATGGTGACCAGCGCCCGGGAGGTGGCGTCGAAGCCCACGTCACCCCGGACGACCCGGCTCAGCTCCGTCCCGAGGGCGGGGAGATCCCCGAAATCCGTCATGCGTCCAGCATGCCCCCGGGGGCCTCAGCCCTTGACGGCGGAGCTGGCCACGCCCTCGACGAACCAGCGCTGGAAGAACGCGAAGACGATCAGCACGGGCAGCACCAGCAGCACGCCGAAGGCGAGGATCTGACCCCAGTCCGGGGGCTGCTGCCCCTGGAAGACGCTCATCTCCAGGGGGAGGGGACGCACCGACGGGTCGGACACCATCAGCACCGGCCACAGGAAGGAGCCCCACTGGATGAGGAAGGTGAGGATCGCGACCGAGGCGAACACCGGCCTGGACATCGGCACGATGATCGCGAAGAAGGTGCGCCAGGGCCCGGCGCCGTCCAGCCGGGCCGCCTCCTCGATGCTCGGCGGGATCTTCTTGAAGAACGTGTGGAACTGGTAGATCGCGAAGGCGTTGGCGACGAACGGCAGCGCCTGGATGAACAGGGTGTTGCGCTGCCCGTTGAACATGTAGAACAGCGGCACCGCCACCGACTCGAACGGGATCAGCATCAGCAGCAGGACGAGGGTGAACACCGCGTTCTGTCCCCGCCACTTCAGCCGCGTCAGCCCGTACGCGGCCATCGAGTTGACGATCAGTCCGCCCGTCACCACGACGAACGACAGCAGCACCGACACGCCCATGAACTGCCAGAAGTAGCCCGTGCTGTCGGAGTTGAGGCTGTCGAGGACGGCGGCGTAGTTGTCGAAGGAGAGGTGGGTGGGCAGGAAGCCGGACAGGCCGTTCAGGACCTCGTCGGACGGCTTGAGGCTGCCGAGGAAGAGGTAGAGCGCGGGGAGGGCGAAGACGAACGCCAGGACGCTCAGGACGGTGTAGTCGAGGACGCGGCGTACGGGCGTACGGGTCATGGCCATGGGTCAGTCAGTCCTCGTTGTCGGGCCGGACGACGCGGCGCTGGACGATCGTCAGGGCGACGACGATCAGGAAGAACACCACCGTGACGGCCGAGGCCTGGCCGATGTTGTTCTGGTCGAAGGCCGTGGTGACGGCCTGGTACATCACCGTCCGGGTGGCGTCCTCGTCCAGGCCGCCGCCGCGGATGAGGATGTACACCTGGTCGAAGACCCGGAAGGACAGCACCGAGGTCAGCATCGCGACGAAGACGAGGGTGCCGCGGATGCCGGGCAGGGTGACGTGCCGGAACTGCTGCCAGCGGGAGGCACGGTCCAGCTCGGAGGCCTCGTAGAGCTCGCCCGGGATCTGCTGGAGGCCGGCCAGCAGGATGACCATCTGGAAGCCGACGCCCTGCCACACCGACAGCACGATGATCGAGCCCATCGCGGTGAGGCCGTCGCCGAGCCAGTCGAAGGCACCCCAGTTGCCGAAACTCACCGTGTCCAGCAGCGAGTTGAGCATGCCCTGCTCGCTGCGGGCGAGGATCAGCCGCCAGATCACGGCGACCAGCGCCATCGGGAAGACCACCGGCATGAAGAAGAAGGACCGGAACAGGCCGATGGCCTTCAGCTTGCGGTTGAGCAGGATCGCCAGCGCCAGCGCGAGGCCCGTCTGGAGCGGTACGACGACCGCGGCGAAGGTCAGGTTGTTCAGCAGCGCCCGCAGGAACGGGCCGGACAGGTCGGGGTCGGTGAACAGCCGCCGGTAGTGCTCCACGCCGAAGAAGGCGGGCTCCAGCGGCGAGCCGAGGCGGACGTTGTAGAAGGAGAGCACCACGGCGTAGCCGAACGGGATGCCGACGAAGGCGATCAGCCCGCCGACGGCCGGGGCGGACATCAGCAGCCCGTGCAGCCGGTCGCGGTTGCCGCGCGACGGACGCGGGGGCTTCGCGGAGGGCGCGGGCGAGACGGCCTGCGCCCGGTCTGGGGCCGCGCCGTGCGCGGGTTCCACGGTTTTCACGGGAGGGTCCTCTTCCCGGCGGGGCGGGCGCGGTCGGTACGTCGCCGACGGCCCGCTCCGGCCGATGCGTCCTGCGGGGTTACGGGATCTCGTAGCCGGCGTTGTCGGTGAAGTCCCGGTCGATGGCGCGGGCCGCCTTCTGCAGGGCTTCCTCCGGGTCGGCGCCGCCGTAGATCGAGTTCAGGGCCGTGTTGAACTTGGCGGTGATCGTCGGGTATCCGGCGGTCACCGGGCGGGTGACGGCGACGCAGGAGGCGTTGATGTCGCTGTCGCCGCAGGGCCGGGCGAGCTGGTCGGCGAAGAGCTGGAGCGGTCCGCCCTTCTTGTACAGCTCGCTCTTGGCGAGGGCGGACTTGGTGGCGGGCACCGCGCCGTTGGCCTTCGTCATCGCGCCCACGTTGGCGTCGTTCAGGAGGTAGTCCAGGAAGGTGCCCGCGGCCTTGCCGTTCTTGCTGTCGGCGCCGATGCCCCAGGCCCACGAACCCTGCCCGGTCTTGGGGCCGTTGCCGAAGTCCGGCAGCGGCAGGACGGCGAGGTCGTCACCGAGGGCCTCGCTGTAGGCGGGGTAGTTCCAGTGGCCGACCCAGCTCAGCGCCACCTTGCCCTTGGCGAAGGCGTTGCCGTCGGTGTTGGGGTCGACGTACGTCTTCCAGGACTGGAAGGTCTTCATCGCGGACACGGCCTTCGGGCTGTCGAGGGCGCCCTCCGCCTTGCCGTCCTTCAGCAGGGCGCCGCCGGCCGACCAGAGGATCGGGGAGAAGCCGAAGGTGCCCCACTCGGAGGCCAGGCCGTACTGCTCCGATATGTCGAGGACCTTGCCGTCGGAGTCCTTGCCCTTCAGCGCCTTGAGGGCCTTGCCGAACTCCTCGGGCGTCCAGGCCTCGTCCACGCTCTTCGGGTACGTCACGCCGGCCGCGTCCAGCAGCTTCTTGTTGGCGTACATGCCGAGCCCGGCGTCGAACATGCCCAGGCCGTAATGCTTGCCGCCGATCTCGCCCTGCGCCTTGATCGCGTCGGTGGCGTTGCCGAGGGTCTTGGCGGAGACGTGACCGTCGACCGGGGCGAGCTTGCTGTTGTAGACGAAGTTCGCCATCGTCGGGCCGTCGAACTCCAGCACGTCCGGCAGTTCGGACGCGTCGGTGGCGGTGATGGTCTTCGTGTAGTCCTTCTCGGGTATCAGCTTCAGCTCGGCCTTGACGTCGTTCTGCGAGGAGTTGAAGGACTTCACCGCGTTCTGCAGCGCGGCCGTCTCGCTCGCCTGGCCCTGGTGGGCCCAGACGCTGATGGTGCCCTTGCCGCTGCCCTCCTCGGCGGAGGTGTCGCTGCCGCCGCCCCCGCCACAGGCGGACAGCGCGGCCAGGGGCAGCAGAGCGAGGGCGGTCAGGGCCGTACGACGGTGCCTTCTGTGACCGGTGATCATGGTGGTGCCTCCGTGCGGGGATGGGTGGTGCGCGGACTGTCGGGGCCAGGGACGAGAACGGCCCTGCGGGGACGGGCGGTTGAGGGGAGTGGTTCGGTTACCGCTGCCGGCCGCTGTGCGGCGGAGCGGTGGTCTCGCGGAGGATGAAGCGAATGGGCATCTCGACGGGGCGCGGCGGCCCCGCGTCCGGGTCGTCCAGCTGCGCCAGCAGCAGCCGGGCCGCCTCCTTGCCCTGGGCCGCGACCGGCTGGGCCACCGTGGTCAGACCGACCACCTCGGACAGCTCGTGATCGTCGAAACCGACGACGGAGACGTCCTCCGGGACCCTCAGCCGGTGCCGGCGCAGGGCACGCAGCGCGCCCATCGCCATCTCGTCGGACTGGGCGAACACCGCGGTCGGCGGGTGACGCAGCGCCAGCAGCTCGGTCATGGCCCGCTCACCGCCCTCGACCGTGTATCCGCCGTCCGCCTCCAGGGCGCGGTCGGGCTCGACCCCGGCGTCGGTCAGCACGTCCAGATAGCCCTGCCGGCGGTCGAGGGGCGTGGTCCAGTGCAGCGGCTCGCTGGCCCCGGAGATCATGCCGATGCGCCGGTGGCCGAGGTTCACCAGATGCCGTACGGCGCTCTCCGCCCCGCCCCGGTCGTCGATGCCGACCACCGTGAAGCCGGGCCGGGCGCCGCCGACCGTGGTGGCCAGCGGCACGTCGAGGGAGCGCAGGGCGGCGGCCTCGTCCGGGTCCGGGATCAGCAGGGACAGCACGGCGTCGACCCGCTTGCGGATCGGCAGGTTGGTGAAGAAGCGCTTGCGCGCCTCCGGTGAGCCGAGGTTGTACAGCAGGACGTCGTAGCCGGCGGTGCTGAAGACCTTCTCCGCCGCGTCCAGCACGGTGCCGAAGAACCAGCGGCCGACGTACGGGACGACGACGCCGATGGTGTGGGTGCGTCCGCTGGCCAGGCTGGAGGCCGAGCGGGAGGCGGTGTAGCCCAGCTCGGCGGCGGCCGCGACGATCCGGGCCCGCATCTCCTCCGACACTCCGGGACGGCCGCGCAGGGCGCGGGACACGGTGGACGCCGAGACCCCGGTGGCCTCGGCGACATCGGTGATGCTGACCGTCACGGGACGCTCCTTGATCGGGTGCACGCCGCGGGTCGGGGCCCGGAAGCACGTCGGCGTGAGGGGGAGTGACGAGACCGTAAACCCGCCCCCGTTGTTGCGCAAGCGTTTGCGTTCAGATTTACTTCGGCTGACTCTCAGAGAAACCCCCGCCAGCCAGAACACAGCGCACGCGTTTGAGTGCCGCTGTCGGCAGACAGGACCTGTCCATGCGATACGCGCCGCCCGGCCTCTGCGTGAACGACTTCGACCTCCTGCGCCACGCGGACGGCACCTACACGGTGCTGCACCTGCAGGGCCCGTGGACGGCCGAGTTCGACCACCTGCGCATGGAGACCTCCTACGGCCGGGCCACCTCCGCCGACCTGGTCCACTGGGAGCCGCAGGGAACGGCCTTCGGCAACGGCCTGCCGGGCCGCTTCGACCAGCAGGCGGTGTGGACCATGCACGCCTTCCCGCACGGCACCGGCATGGCGATGCTCTACACCGCGGTCTCCGGGCTCACCCCGGAGGGCTGGCCCCTGCAGTCGGTCGGCCTGGCCCACTCCGACCGCACCGACGGCACCGGCTGGCGCCGCCACGGCACGGGACCGGTCGTCGAGGCGGACGGGCGCTGGTACCGCACGGGCGAACGCATGGGCTGGCGCGACCCCTTCGTCGTACGCGACGACGCATCCGACGGCTGGGTCATGGTGATCTGCGCCGCCGACGCCTCCCTCCCGGTCGAGGTCAGCGGCTGCGTCGCCTGGGCCACCTCCGACGACCTGGAGCACTGGAACGTCCACCCGCCGCTCATCTCCCCCGGCGACGTCGACGAGCTGGAGTGCCCGGTCCTCGAACGCCTCGACGACGGCAGCTGGTTGCTGCTCGGCTCCATCGGCGCCACCCGGGGCTTCGAGGCGTGGACCGCCCCGCGCCTGCGCGGCCCGTGGACCCGCCGCGGCCCGCTCGGCCCGACGGGCGCGTACGCCCCGCGCGTCGTCGCCGCCCCCGACGGCTCCCGCGTCGTGCTGCACACCACCCCGCGCCGCGTCGGCCTCACCGACACCGGCGACCGCTGCCGCGGCATGCTCGCCCAGCCCAAGTCCCTCGTCGTACCCGAGGACGCGGCGCCCCGCCTGGAATGGTGGCCGGGCCTCGACCCCTGGCTCGGCGAGGAGACGTACGACGCCCCCCTGCACGCGGTCGGCGACATCGGCCTCTCCGGCCGCACCGAGATCACCCTGCGCACACATGTCTCCGACGCGGACCGCCCCGCGCTGACCATCACCTGCGACGGCAAGGGCCTGCGGGTCACCGGCCCCGACGGCGTCCCGCTCGGCGAGACCCTCCTGCCGGAGCCCGCCGCCTCGCTGCGCATCCTCACCGTCGGCGAGTACGTCGAGGTCTACGCCGACGGCGTCTTCGTCCTCACGACCCTGTGCTACTCCGGCCGCCCCGCCCCCTGGACGGCCACCACCGAGGGCGGCGTCCGTCCCGTGCCCGTCCGCCCGGTCCGGCTGCCCGCCCCGCACCGCGACGACGCCTCGGCCGTCTGGCCCGGCCCGTCGCTCGGCTGACCGGCCACCGGACACCGTCTCACCCGACGGACGACGTTTCGCCCGCGTTTCCGGAAACGGCTACGCTCCCCTGCGTGGCTGAGATCCGGATTCCCTCTGACATCAAGCCCGCGGACGGACGTTTCGGCGCGGGTCCCTCCAAGGTGCGGACGGAGGCGCTGGACGCCCTCGCCGCGACCGGCACCTCTCTCATGGGCACCTCCCACCGCCAGGCTCCCGTCAAGAACCTGGTCGGCCAGGTGCGCGAGGGCATCAGTGAGCTGTTCCAGCTCCCCGACGGCTACGAGGTGATCCTCGGCAACGGCGGCTCGACCGCCTTCTGGGACGTCGCGACGCACGGTCTGATCGAGAACAGGTCGCAGCACCTCAGCTTCGGCGAGTTCTCCTCCAAGTTCGCCAAGGCCGCGAAGCTCGCGCCGTGGCTCGCCGAGCCGGACGTCATCTCCGCCGACCCGGGCACGCACCCCGAGGCGGTCGCCGAGGCGGGCGTGGACGTCTACGCGTTCACCCACAACGAGACCTCGACCGGTGTCGCCATGCCGATCAAGCGCGTGGCCGGTGCCGACGAGGGCGCCCTGGTGCTCGTGGACGCCACCTCCGGCGCCGGCGGCCTGCCCGTCGACGTCAGCGAGACCGACGTCTACTACTTCGCCCCGCAGAAGTCCTTCGCCTCCGACGGCGGCCTGTGGATCGGCGTCTTCTCCCCGGCCGCGATCGAGCGCGCCGAGCGCGTCCACGCGTCCGGCCGCCACGTCCCGGAGTTCTTCTCGCTGCCGACGGCGATCGACAACTCCCGCAAGAACCAGACGTACAACACCCCGGCCCTCGCGACCCTCTTCCTGCTCAACCAGCAGCTGGAGTGGATCAACGGCCAGGGCGGCCTGGACTGGTCGGTCCGGCGCACGGCCACCTCCGCCCGCACGCTCTACGGCTGGGCCGAGGACATCAAGTACGCCAACCCGTTCGTCACCGACCCGGCCAAGCGCTCGCAGGTCATCGGCACGATCGACTTCACGGACGAGGTGGACGCCGCCGCCGTCGCCAAGGTGCTGCGCGCCAACGGCATCGTCGACACCGAGCCCTACCGCAAGCTCGGCCGCAACCAGCTGCGCGTGGCGATGTTCCCGGCGATCGACCCGGCGGACATCGAGGCGCTCACGAAGTGCGTCGACTATGTGATCGAGAAGCTCTGACCTTCACGGGTCCATGAGTGTCGAGGGCGCCCCGCTCGTGCGGGGCGCCCTCTCTCGTGCTCAGGCCGGCCCGGTGCCCCCGGCGCCCGGCGTCGAGCGCGCCACCCTGAACCCCACGTCGTCGATCCGGAACGTCGGATGGCTCCGGCGCCGCACCGAGGCCCGGCAGCTCCAGTGCTCGTCGGACCAGCCGCCGCCCCGCAGGACGCGGTAGCTGCCGTAGACCTCGGCGTCGTAGAGGTCCCAGCACCAGTCCCAGACGTTGCCCAGCATGTCGTACAGGCCCCAGGCGTTGGGCTGCCGGCCGCCCACGGGGTGGAGGGCGTCCGCCGCGTTGCCGCGGTACCAGGCGATGTCGTCGAGCGGGCCGTAGCGCGGGCCGGTGCTGCCGGCGCGGCAGGCGTGTTCCCACTCGGCCTCGGTCGGCAGCCGGTAGCCGTCGGCGGCGGTGTCCCACTCGACTTCCCCGGTGCCGGGCCGCACCTCGTACGCGGGGGTCAGGCCCTCGCGCCGGGACAGGGTGTTGCAGAACCGGATCGTGTCCCACCAGGACACGCCCTCGACGGGCAGCCGGTCACCCCGGGCCGTGCTCGGACGCTCGCCGGTGACCTCGGCGTACCACGCCTGCGTGACCGGGAACGCCGCGAGGCGAAACGGTGCGACCTCGACCGTCCAGCTGCGCCGCGTCCGCCGGTCCGACAGGGTCACCCGGCCGGGCGGGACGGTCGTCATCGTGTGTGCCACAGCCCCCGTGTTCATGGCATGTGAGCCTATCGGCGGCCTCGTTGCGCCACGAGTACGTCCAACCCGTCCAGGATGCGCTGCAATCCGAACTCGAAGTGGTCGAACTCCGCGCCGAAGGCGTCCTCGGCGAGGGACGCCATCACCGGGTAGCGGCCCGAGGCCATGGCCTTCTCCAGGGCCGGCACCTGCGCCTGCCAGAACTCGGCGTCCGTCAGACCCGTCCGGCGCTCCGCCTCCTGCTCGTAGAGCTGCGTGCGCGCGGCCCCCACGACGTATCCGTCGATCATGATGATCGCGGAGACCAGTTCGGGGTCGGTCAGCCCCATCGGGCGGATCCGCGTGAGGACCCTCTCCATCCCGTCGAGGGCGCTGGGGCCGAGGATCGGGCGGGTCTGGTTGACCTGGAGCAGCCAGGGGTGGCGGCGGTAGAGGGCGAGGGTGGCGCGGGCCAGTGCCTCCAGGGCCGCCCGCCAGCCGCCGTCGCCGAGGTCGGCCGGGTTCTCCGAGGGGCGCTGCACCCGGTCCAGCATGAGGTCGAGCAGCTCGCCCTTGCCGGGCACGTACCGGTACAGCGACATGGTGCCGGTGCCGAGCTCGGTCGCGACGCGGCGCATGGAGAGCCCCTCCAGACCCTCGGTGTCCGCCACCTGGATGGCCGCTTCCACGATCCGGTCCAGTGTCAGGGTCGGTTTGGGGCCGCGCGTGGGGCGGCGGCCGGTGTCCCACAGCAGTTCGAGGGTGCGGGCGATGTCGCCGCTGCCGCTGGTCTCCGTACCGCCCGTGCCACTCGTCATGGAACCCAGCTTAGGTCCCCGCCCAAAAACTGGGTACGGCGTACGCGCAATCGGGTACGCTGTACCCAGTTCAGTGCCGAGGTGGCACGGGCGCACGGGAGGGGACGACATGGACGGATACGCGGTGCGGGCCGAGGGGCTGGAGAAGAGGTACGGCGAGAAACGCGCCCTCGACGGCTTCGACCTGGAGGTGCGCGAGGGCACGGTGCACGGCCTGCTCGGGCCGAACGGGGCGGGCAAGACCACCGCCGTGCGCATCCTGTCCACACTGCTCCGGCTGGACGGGGGCAGTGCCACGGTCGCCGGGCTGGACGTCGTCCGGCAGGCACGCGAGGTGCGGGCCCGGATCGGCCTCACCGGCCAGTACGCGGCGGTCGACGAGGTGCTCACCGGCCGGCAGAACCTGGAGATGTTCGGCCGCCTGTTCCACCTGGGCGGCAAGCGGGCCGGGCTCCGGGCGACCGAACTCCTGGAGCAGTTCGACCTGACCGACGCCGCCGACCGGGGGGTGGGCAAGTACAGCGGCGGCATGCGGCGCCGGCTCGACCTCGCGGCGTCCATGATCCTGGCCCCGGCCGTCCTCTTCCTCGACGAGCCGACGACCGGCCTGGACCCCCGCAGCCGGGGCGAAGTCTGGGAGTCCGTAAGGGCCTTGGTGGCGAGCGGCACCACCGTCCTGCTGACCACGCAGTACCTGGAGGAGGCCGACAAGCTCGCCTCGCGCATCACCGTCATCGACCAGGGGCGGGCCATCGCCGACGACACCCCGGACGGACTGAAGAACCTGGTCGGCGGCGACCGCATCGAGGTCGTGGTCGCCGAGCGGTCCGAGATCCCGCGGGCGGTGAAGGTGGTCGCCCGGGTCACGGACGGCGAACCCGAGGCGGACGAGACCGAGTTGCGGGTGCACGCGCCGGTCACCGACCGGGTCACGGCACTCACCGAAGTGGCGCGGACCCTCCAGGACGAGGGCGTCCGGGTCGAGGACATCGGGCTGCGCAGGCCGAGCCTCGACGACGTGTTCCTGCGCCTGACCGGACACCGGACCGAGAAGGAGGCCACGGCGTGAGCGCCCTCGACCTGAGCACCCCGAGCGCGCGGGGCGGTGCGTACTGGCTGCTCGCCGACTGCTGGAACATCGTCCGCCGCGGTCTGACCCACTACCAGCGCCAGCCCGTCAACATCGCCTGGCAGCTGGGCTTCCCGATCCTGTCCGTGCTGATGTACGGCTATGTCTTCGGCAGCGCGATGAAGGTGCCGGGCGGGAACTACAAGGACTTCCTGATGCCGGGCATGTTCGTGATGACCATGGCGTTCGGCTTCATCAACACCGCCACGGTCGTGGTGTACGACTCCACCAAGGGCGTCATCGACCGCTTCCGCTCGATGCCGATGGCGTCCTCGGCCGTGGTGGCCGGGCGCGGGATCACCGATCTGATCATCGCCTGTGCCGAGTTGACCATCATGATGCTCACCGCGCTGGCCATGGGATGGCGCCCGGACGGCGGCTTCGGCTTCCTCGCCGCGTTCGGGCTGCTGCTCTGGCTGCGGTTCGCGCTGATCTGGATCGGCGTGTGGCTCGGCCTGCTCGTGCCCAACCCGGAGGCCGCGGGCGGCCTGTTCGCGGTCGCCTTCCCGCTGACGATGGTCTCCAGCGTCTTCGTCGCGCCGCAGCAGATGCCCGACTGGCTGGGCTGGCTGGCGGTCTGGAACCCGATCTCGTCCACGGCGGCGGCGACCCGCGAGCTGTTCGGCAGGCCGGTCACCGGTGACACCTGGGTCGAGCAGCACGCGCTGCTGATGGCCGGGGTGTGGCCGGTGATCCTGACGGCGATCTTCCTGCCGCTGGCGGTACGGCGGTTCAGGAAGCTGAGCCGATAGCGATTGCGGCGGTCCCACACCTCCCAGAGTCTTGACGTGCTCATGTTGCGTCAGTTCTCCGGGAGGTGCGCGGCAAGCCGGGGAGCCCAAGAGCAAGGCTCCTGATCCCGTCTCCTACCCCCGCCGCCGCCTCATCCCCCGCAGACCCAGCACGACGACCAGGACGACACCGGCGGCGATCGCCCCCGTCTTGAGGTTGCCGCCCAGGCCGTCTCCCCCACCGTCGGACGCGGCCGAACTCCCGCTGCCGGACGAGGAGTCGGATCCCCCGCCCCCCGGCGCGTCCTGCGGCTCCACAGGGCTGTCCGCCCCTTCGGCGCCGTACATCAGCTTCTTGCCGTCCGCGGTGTAGGTGACGGACTCGCCCTGGCCCAGGAACGGCACGCCGAGCCGTTCCTTGCGCTTGATCTTCCCGCCGTTCCAGTCGTACGCGATCGCGCCGAAGTAGCTGCGTACGACGAGGTGTTCACCGTCCGGGGAGAGCGTGGCGTCGGTGGCCTCCAGGTCGGGGACGGCCGCGACGGGCCGGAACGTGTTCGACCCGGAGGAGGAGAGCCGGGCGGGGCCCTCGTACAGGTGCCCGCCCTTCTCGTTCTTGTCGACGATGTAGACGCGGCCGGTCTTCGGGTGCACCACGAGGGACTCGGCGTCCCGCGCGCCGTCGGAGTACTTCACGACGTACTGCGTGGCCCGGATGGTCTGGTCGCGCAGGTTCTTCGGCTCGGGCAGCCGGTAGATCCAGACGTACGGCCAGCTGCCGCCGAGGTTGTCACCGATGTCGCCGACGTAGATCTGGTTGTCCGGCCCGATCGAGATGGCCTCGACGTCGCGCGGACTGCCCACGCCGGACAGGGTGATCGTGGCGACCGTCTCGCCCGTCGCGCTGTCGACGGCGTAGAGGTACGCCCCGTCGTCGCTGTCGTTGTGCGTCCAGTAGACGCCGGGGTGTTGCCGCGAGGCCGCCAGACCGCTGGACTCGGTGATGCGCGGGTCCCTGATCGTGAACTTCTCGTCGCCGTCGGCGGCGGAGGCGGGCACGGCGAGGGCGCCCGTGAGGAGGGCCGCGGCGAGAAGGGCGAACGGTCTGCGCATGCCCCAAGCCTGCCATCCCGCTCCGCGGTTCATCGGCGTAACGGATCAAGGGCCCGACGGCCTGGCCGAGGGGCGTGTCCCGACTCACACTCCGTCGGCCATCGAGATCGTTCATCATGAGCGGATGCTCAGGTTCATGCCCGTCGGTGACTCCATGACGATCGGAAGCACTGGCGAACACACATGGCGCTACCGGCTGTGGCAGCACCTGTGCCGTTCCTACGGCAGCCCCTTCACCCTCGTCGGCCCGCGCGAGACGCTCTACGACCAGCTCGCCGAAGCCCCGGTGTCGCACGCGTACGCCGAGCCGGACTTCCCGCGTGCCCACCTGGCCGGCTGGGGCGAGGGCTGGCTGCACATGGCGCCGCTGATCGGCGATGCGGTGCGGTCGTGCCGCGCGGACGTGCTCCTGGTCTCCCTGGGCCTGATCGACCTGGGCTTCTACACGAACGCGGAGCAGACCGCCGAGAACGTCCGCGCCTTCGCGGCCGAGGCGCGGGCCGCGAACCGCCGGGTGGGGATGGTGTGGCTGCCGGTGACCCCGAACGTGCGCGCCCAGTCGGACGCGGCCTTCGCCACCGAGGTCGCCCGCTTCAACGAACTCCTCGCCAAGACCGCCGCGGACCTCGACGAGCCCGGCTCCCCCGTCCTCCTGGCCACGCCCCCGCCGTCGTACGACGTCGCCACCGACACCTACGACGGCACCCACCCCAACGCGAGCGGCGAACACAAGATCGCGGCGGCCTTCGCGGAGGCGATGCACCAGGGCTGGGACCTGGCCGGCCCTTACGAGAAGTAGCTCGGCCCCACCGGCAGTCGAGCCCGGGTTCTCCCAGGTTTGTGCTTGCTTGGAGCGCACTTCAAGACGTTGGCTTGGACACCATGAAGTACACGCAGCTCGGACGCACGGGACTCAAGGTCAGCCGGCTCGTCCTCGGCACCATGAACTTCGGCCCGCAGACCGACGAGGCCGACAGCCACGCCATCATGGACGCGGCGCTGGACGCGGGCATCAACTTCTTCGACACCGCCAATGTCTATGGCTGGGGCGAGAACAAGGGCCGTACCGAAAGCATCATCGGCAACTGGTTCTCGAAGGGCGAGGGGCGGCGCGACAAGGTCGTCCTCGCCACGAAGGTCTACGGCAACATGGCCGCCGACGGCCCGGCCTGGCCCAACCACGACAAGCTCTCCGCGGTCAACATCCGACGTGCCGTGGACGCCAGCCTCAAGCGGCTCCAGACGGACTACATCGACGTCTACCAGTTCCACCACATCGACCGCGCCACTCCCTTCGACGAGATCTGGCAGGCGATCGACGTCCTGGTCCAGCAGGGCAAGATCCTCTACGTCGGGTCGTCGAACTTCCCCGGCTACAAGATCGCCCAGGCCAACGAGATCGCCGCCCGGCGGGGCGGGACCATCGGGCTGGTCAGCGAGCAGTGCCTGTACAACCTCGCCGAGCGGCGCGCCGAGATGGAGGTCATCCCGGCCGCTCAGGAGTACGGCCTCGGGGTCATCCCCTGGTCACCGCTGCACGGCGGTCTGCTGGGCGGTGTGATCAAGAAGGAGGTCGAGGGCGGCCGCCGCGCCTCCGGCCGCGCGGCCGACGCGCTCGCCGACGCCGGCACCCGCGCGCGGATCCAGTCCTACGAGGACCTGCTCGACAAGCACGGCGTCGAGCCCGGCGAGGCCGCCCTGGCCTGGCTGCTCACCCGCCCCGGCGTGACCGGCCCGATCGTCGGCCCGCGCACCGGCGAGCAGCTCGCCTCCGCGGTCCGCGCGTCCGAGCTGGAGCTGTCCGGGGAGCTCCTGACCGGCCTGGACGAGATCTTCCCGGGCCCGGGCCCGTCTCCGGAGGCCTTCGCCTGGTGACGCCCTGAACCTGGTGACGCCCTGAAGGGGCGCGGGGCTGTGTCAATGTGCGGCTGGCGCCGCGTGGGCGCGACAAGCCCCCCACCGGCCCGCAGCCGGAGAGCAACGGGCAGTCCCCCGCCCCCCTACCTGCCGAGCGCGGCAGCCAGGGCGACGACGAGAAACATCAGCACGAGCACACCGGCCATGATCCGGTTACGGGTTTTCGGGTCCACGGCACCGAGCCTAACCGGCGCCCCCGAGCGGCCAGCGCCCGACCGCCTCATACCGGGGCTGCTCCCCCGGCACCCCCGAGACCGGCAGATTGCTGCGCACCAGCGCCAGCTCGTCCACGGTCCAGGTCCGGCCCGTGAATCCCGCGAGCGTGTCCAGGAAGGCCCGCACCTCCCCTGCCGCCCGGCTCCGCGCCACGGTCAGATGCGCCTTGTACCGCCGGTGCTCCCCCATCGCCACCCCCGCCTTCCGCGCCGCCGCCTCGGCCCGCTCGGCCAGCAGCCGCAGGGTCGCCAGGTCCCCCTCGGCCCCGGCCCACAGCGCCCGCCCGTGCCCGAACTGCCCCCCGCCCCGCACGGCCAGCGGGAACGGCTCGGTCCGGCGCGCGGCCCGCTCCAGCCGCTCCGACAGCGCGGGGACGAGACCGTCGTCGACCTCACCGTAGAAGGCGAGGGTGAAGTGCCAGCCGGGACGGCCGGTCCAGCGCATGCCGTCGGCGCCGGGCAGCTCGCGCAACTCGTCGACCACGGACCCGAGTTCACGACACACCTCGTCAGGGGGCAGCACGGCCGCGAAGAGTCTCATGCGCACAAGCCTGGCACCATGAGGCCATGCGGATCACCATCCGGGACGGCGGGCCCGACGACATTCCCGCGATACTCGGCATGCTCGACAGCTGTGTGGAGTGGCTGGTCTCCCAGGGGCGCACGGGGCAGTGGGGGACGCGGCCCCTGTCGCAGAGCCCCAAGACGGTGGAGTCGGTCGGCCGGTACATGGCGGAGGGCAGCGTGTACATGGCCGACGTCGACGGTGTCCCGGCCGGGACCCTCACCCTCACCGATTCGGCGGGCGCCTACCTGTCCCACCTCCCGCAGCCCGGCGAACCTGAGCGCTACATCCACTGGCTGGCCTCCGACCGCCGCTTCAAGGGACACGGCGTGGGCAGCGCCCTGCTCGCCCACGCCGCCGAGGAGACCCGCCGCGCCGGGATCTCCCTCCTGCGCGTCGACTGCTACGCCGGGGACGACGGGAAACTCGTCCGCTACTACGAGACCAACGGCTTCACGCGCACCGAGGCCTTCACGGTCGGCGAGAACGAGTGGCCGGGGCAGCTGCTGGCACGGCGGGTGTAGGCGGCCTCCGGACCCGGGCGTGTCCAGGTCACCGTGCGTATCGTTGTACCGCGCGGCCGAGTCGGTCCACGGGGCACGGCCGGGGAGGAGCGCCACGATGACCGTCCTTGACGACAGGATCGAGATGGCCGACAGCAGCGGTGAACTCACCCTCGACACGATGTTCGAGTGGGTGGAGACGATGCCGGTCCCCGAGGGCTACAAGGTTGAGATCGTCGGGGGGAACATCTTTATGGCGCCTCAGCGGGCCACTCACTGGGACATCATCCTGGACATCGTCGAGCAGCTGCGCGCTAAGTATCCGCGCAAGCGCGTGAGGTCCGACGTCCGCGTCGACTACCCGGGCCACCTCAACGGCTTCGCCTCCGACGTGACGGTGATGGCGGAGGGCGCGACGGAGAACGCCAAGGGGCTGTGTCGCTACCAGGACGTCGAGTTCGTAGCCGAGGTGATCTCCAAGAAGACCGGAGCCAACGACTACGGCCCGAAGAAGGACGCCTACGCCGCGGCCGGCGTGCCGGTGTACCTGATCGTGGATCCGTACACCGGCCGCTGGCATCTGCACACCAAGCCCAAGGACGGCGAGTACCGGGGCGAGTTGAGTCTGGACTTCGGGGACGAGATCGACCTGACGGGCACCGTGGTCGGGCTCGTCCTCCAGACCGGCGAGTTCCCCCGGGACTGACGGCGCCCTACGCCGCCCGGGCCAGCTCCTCCTGATGCTCCCGGGGCACGAAGCGCACCCGGGGATGGCCGCCGTGCCAGCCGACCGAGAGGCGGAGGTTGCCGACGCGGGCCAGGATCAGGCCGATCACCGCCGCGGCGAGCGCCGCCACCGCGCCGCCGGCCGCGAGGCCGACCCGGGCGCCGTAGGTGTCGGTGATCCAGCCGACGATCGGGGCGCCGACCGGCGAGCCGCCGAGGAAGATCATCATGTAGAGGGCCATGACCCGGCCGCGCATGGCCGGGTCCGTGGACATCTGGATGCTGGTGTTCGTCGTGACGTTGACCGTCATGCCGAACAGGCCCAGCGGGACCATGAGCAGGGCGAACATCCACAGCGTGGGGGTCGTGGCCGCCAGGATCTCCAGCGCGCCGAAGGCCATGGCCGCCACGATCAGCAGCCGCAGCCGGGCCGTGCCCCGCCGCGCCGCGAGCAGTGCGCCCACGACCGAGCCGACCGCCATCAGCGTGTTGAACATGCTGTACGCGCCCGCCCCCGCGTGGAACACGTCGTCCGCGAAGGCCGAGAGGTAGACGGGGAAGTTGAAGGCGAACGTGCCGACGAAGCCGACCAGGACGATCGGCCAGATCAGCTCCGGGCGGCCGGTGACGTAGCGCACGCCCTCCCGCAGCTGCCCCTTGCCCCGCGGGGCGCGCTCGACGACGTGCAGGTCGCGGGCGCGCATCAGCAGCAGGCCGGTGAGGGGCGCGATGAAGGACAGGCCGTTGAAGAGGAACGCGTAGCCGGTACCGACGCCGGTGATGAGCAGGCCGGCGACGGCGGGGCCGACCAGGCGGGCGGACTGGAAGTTCGCCGAGTTCAGGCTGACCGCGTTCTGCAGCTGCCCCGGGCCGACCAGCTCGGAGACGAAGGACTGCCGGGCCGGGTTGTCGACGACGGTGGCGAGACCGACCGCGAAGGCGGCCACGTACACGTGCCACACCTGGACCTGGCCGGTGAGGACGGCGAGGGCGAGGGCGAGGGCGGTGACGGCCATCGACGACTGTGTGACGAGCAGGGTGGGCCGCTTGGGCAGCCGGTCGACCAGGACACCGCCGTAGAGGCCGAAGAGCAGCATCGGCAGGAACTGCAGCGCGGTCGTGATGCCGACGGCGGCGGAGGAGCCGGTGAGGCTGAGCACCAGCCAGTCCTGGGCGATGCGCTGCATCCAGGTACCGGTGTTGGAGACGACCTGCCCCATGAAGAACAGGCGGTAGTTCCTCACCCTGAGGGAGGAGAACATCGAGGACTTGCGGGCGGGCCGGGCGGCGGGTGCGTCGGAGGTGGGCGGGGAATGGTGGGGATCAGGTGCGGGGGCGGAAGCTGCTCCGGGTCCCGAACTCAAATGTGTCGCCTCCTTGCAACGGCCTTCTCACAGATGCGCGAGCTTCTCCAGCACGGGGGCGGCGGCGCGGAGTTTCGCCCACTCGTCCTCGTCGAGGTTCTCCACCAGCGTGGCCAGGAACGCGTTCCGCTTGGCGCGGCTCTCCTCGAGCATGGCCTCGGCCTGCTCGGTGCGCGTGACGACCTTCTGGCGCCGGTCCTCGGGGTGCGGCTCCAGCCGGACCAGTCCCTTGGCCTCCAGCAGCGCCACGATGCGGGTCATCGACGGCGGCTGGACGTGCTCCTTTCGGGCGAGCTCGCCCGGTGTGGCCCTGCCGCACAGGGACAGGGTGCCCAGCACCGACATCTCGGTGGGGCTGAGCGATTCGTCGACCCGCTGGTGCTTGAGCCGACGGGACAGCCGCATCACTGCGGATCGGAGGGAGTTCACGGCGGCTACGTCGTCGCCATGGCTGAGGTCCGGCATGTTCTTTAGCGTAACTCATTACTCTCGCTAAAGACCAGCCGGAACACGCAGGAACGTCCGTGACGCCCGCCACTGAACCGCGACATCACTCATATGGGTGATCCGGCAGCGGAACGCGACACACCGGACCGAAGGCTGCCGCGACCCTCGTGGTCATGGGGACCAGCGTGCTCAGCCTGCGAATAGACCACGACCTGCTCGAACGGCTCCGGCACCATGCCGCGAAAAGGGGAATGAGCGTCCAGGACCATGTCGTCCGGACGCTCATTCGAGATGACTTCGACCAGCGGTTCCAGTCCGCCGTCGAGGAGACGGAGAGGTTCTACGGGTCAGCCGACTCCGGTGACGGGGATCAGGTCAGTCCCAGCGCCGGCATCAGGTAGTAGAACGCGAACACCGCCGACACCGCGTACATCGCCACCGGCACCTCGCGGCCCCGCCCGGCCGCCAGCCGCAGCACCACGAAGGTGATGAAGCCCATGCCGATGCCGTTGGTGATCGAGTAGGTGAACGGCATCATCAGCATCGTCACGAAGGCCGGGACGGCGATCGTGTAGTCCGCCCAGTCGATCTCCTTGACCGATCCGGCCATGATCAGGAAGCCGACCGCGACCAGCGCGGGCGTGGCCGCCTGGGACGGGACCATCGTGGCCACCGGCGTCAGGAAGAGGGCGACGGCGAAGAGGCCGCCGGTGACGACGTTCGCGAAACCGGTCCGGGCACCCTCGCCGACACCCGCCGTGGACTCGACGAAGGCGGTCGTCGCGGAGGAGGAGCTGGCGCCGCCGGCGGCGACCGCGAGGCCGTCGACCAACAGCACCTTGTTGATGCCGGGCATCTGCCCCTCGCCGTCGGTCAGCTTCGCCTCGTCGGAGACGCCCATGATCGTGCCCATCGCGTCGAAGAAGCACGACAGCAGCACGGTGAAGACGAAGAGCACGCCGGTGAGCATGCCGACCTTCCCGAAGCCGCCGAACAGGCTGACCTGCCCGATCAGCCCGAAGTCGGGGCTCGCGACCGGGTTGCCGGGCCACTTGGGCGTGGTCAGACCCCAGCTCGGCACCTTGGCCACCGCGTTGATGATCACCGCGAGGACCGTCATGGCGGCGATGGAGATCAGGATCGCGCCGGAGACCTTGCGCACGATGAGCGCGAGGGTCAGCAGTACACCCACGACGAAGACGAGGACCGGCCAGCCGTCGAGGTGACCGTCGCCGCCGAGCTGGAGCGGGACGGTGGTCTGGGCGACGTCCGGGATCCGGGAGACGAAGCCCGCGTCGACGAGCCCGATCAGCATGATGAACAGGCCGATACCGATGGAGATGGCCTTGCGCAGCCCGTAGGGCACGGCGTTCATGACGCGCTCGCGCAGCCCCGTCGCGACCAGCAGCATGACCACGAACCCGGCGAGGACCACCATGCCCATCGCGTCCGGCCAGGACATGCGCGGGGCGAGCTGGAGGGCGACGACCGAGTTCACGCCGAGGCCGGCGGCCAGCGCGATCGGGACGTTGCCGATGACGCCCATGAGGAGGGTGGTGAGCGCGGCGGTGAGGGCCGTCGCGGTGACCAGCTGCCCGTTGTCGAGCTGGTGACCGTACATGTCCTTGGCACTGCCGAGGATGATCGGGTTCAGCACGATGATGTAGGCCATCGCGAAGAAGGTGGCGAGACCGCCGCGGACCTCGCGGGACAGGGTGCTGCCCCGCTCGGAGATCCGGAAGAAGCGGTCGAGTGCGCCGTACGTGGGCCCGGCTCCCGGCTGTTCAGGGGCGGGGACCTTGGCGGGAGCCGAGGAGGACATGTGTTTGGTGTTTCCTACGAAGAGAAGTGGTCAGACACAAACCGTTTCAGTATGAACATATAAGGTCCCGATCGCACATCTCCGCGCGTAGACCTGATCGGCTCGTAAGCTGTCCCCATGGCGAAATGGACCCCCCGACACGAGGCGCCGGAGCCCCTGGAGGGCCCCGTGGTCGCCACCATCACCGGCGGCACCATCCTGTGGTTCGTCCTCTTCCTGGTCCAGCTCCCCTTCTACGGCTGGTTCGACGACCACGGCCACACCTGGTGGGTGTGGACCTGCCTGGCCGGCGGCGGGCTGGGACTGATCGGCATCTGGTACGTCCGCAAGCGCGAAGCCGCGCTCAAGCGGGCGGCGGCCGCCGAGGGGCTGACGGCGACGCCCTCGGCCGAGTAGGGCCGGGGCACCGTCCTGCCCGCTCTCCCGCGAGACACGTCACCGCACCCTCCCTACGCTCGTAGAAGGCGGCGAAACGCTCGAAAACCGTCAGCGCGAAACCGCCGCCCGACCGGTGAGGAGCGCAGCGATGACGATGCAGAACAGCGCGGCCGAGGCCGACCGCGCCCTGAAGTCCAAGCACCGCGCGATGTGGGCCCAGGGCGACTACCCCTCCCTGGCCGCCGAGGTCATCCCCGACCTGGGAGCGGTCCTGGTCGAGGCGTGCGGGGTGAGCTCCGGCCGGCGGGTGCTGGACGTGGGCGCCGGTTCCGGCAACGCCGCGATCCCGGCGGCCCTCGCCGGCGCGGACGTGGTGGCCTCCGACCTGACGCCGGAACTGTTCGAGGCCGGCCGGCGGGTGGCGGAGAAGCAGGGTGCGCAGCTGGCCTGGCAGGAGGCCGACGCCGAGGCCCTGCCCTTCGGTGACGCGGAGTTCGACACCGTGCTGTCCTGCGTGGGCGTCATGTTCGCCCCGCACCACCAGCAGGCCGCCGACGAACTCGTCCGGGTCTGCCGTCCGGGCGGCACCATCGGCCTGCTGAGCTGGACGCCCCAGGGCTTCATCGGCCGGATGTTCGCCGCGCTGAAGCCCTACGCGCCACCGCCCCCGCCCGGGGCCCAGCCGCCGCCGCTGTGGGGAGACGAGGACCATGTGCGCGCCCTCCTCGGCGACCGGGTCACGGACGTCAGAGCCGAACGCCGCACGGTCCGGGTCGACCGCTTCGAGACGCCCGAGACGTTCCGCGACTACTTCAAGGAGCGCTACGGCCCGACCATCACCGTCTACAAGGCCATCGCCGGCGAGCCCGAACGCACCGCCGCCCTGGACGCCGCCCTGGTGGACCTCGCCCGCGACGGCGACCTGGGCACCGGCTCGGGCAGGACGGTCCTGGAGTGGGAGTACCTGCTGTTCACCGCCCGCCGGGCGGGCTGACACCGGGGCGCGGCACCGTGGTCCGACGGCGTACAACTGCCGTACGACCACGGCACGAAGTCCGTCCTCCCCAGGTCGGATCTTCGCCGCATTCAGCGGGTGAAGCGTCAAATCCGCACGTACCGTCGATTGCATGACGCATCTCGACGCGGGTGCCCGGCCCGACTCCGCGCGGCCGGCGACGGTCACCTCCCGCGAGACCGGCCTGACCGGTGCTCAGGTCGCCGAGCGGGTGGAGCGCGGCCAGGTCAACGACGTGCCGGTGCGCAGCAGCCGGTCCACCGTCGACATCGTCCGGGCCAACGTCTTCACCCGCTTCAACGCGATCATCGGCGTGCTGTGGCTGATCATGCTGGTCGTCGCGCCGATCCAGGACAGCCTGTTCGGGTTCGTGATCCTCGCGAACACCGGCATCGGGATCGTCCAGGAGTGGCGGGCGAAGAAGACGCTGGACTCGCTCGCGCTGATCGGCGAGGTCAGGCCGACCGTGCGCCGGGACGGGGCGGCCGGGCAGGTCAGTACGTCCGAGATCGTGCTGGACGACCTGATCGAGATCGGGCCCGGGGACAAGGTCGTCGTCGACGGCGTCTGTGTCGAGACGGACGGGCTGGAGATCGACGAGTCGCTGCTCACCGGCGAGGCCGACCCGGTCGTCAAACACCCGGGCGACCAGGTCATGTCGGGCAGCTTCGTGGTGGCGGGCGGCGGGGCCTTCCAGGCGACGAAGGTCGGCCGCGAGGCCTACGCCGCCCAGCTCGCCGAGGAGGCCTCGCGCTTCACCCTCGTCCAGTCGGAGCTGCGGTCGGGCATCTCCACGATCCTCAAGTACGTCACGTGGATGATGGTCCCGACCGCGATCGGCCTGGTCATCAGCCAGCTGGTCGTGAAGGAGAACGCCTTCGACGACTCCGTCGCCCGCACGGTCGGCGGCATCGTCCCGATGGTCCCCGAGGGGCTGGTCCTGCTCACCTCGGTCGCCTTCGCCATCGGCGTGATCCGCCTGGGCCGCAAGCAGTGCCTGGTGCAGGAGCTGCCCGCGATCGAAGGGCTGGCCCGGGTCGACACCGTCTGCCTCGACAAGACCGGCACCCTCACCGAGGGCGGCATGGACGTCACCGAGCTGCGGCCGCTCCAGGGAGCCGACGAGACGTACGTACGGAAGGTGCTCGGGGCTTTCGGCGCGTCGGACCCACGGCCGAACGCCTCCCTGAAGGCGATCATCGACACCTACCCGGCCGTCGAGGACTGGCGCTGCACCAAGGCGCTGCCGTTCTCCTCCGCCCGCAAGTACAGCGGCGCCGCGTTCAGCGAGGACGACGGGCAGGCCGGCCGGTGGCTGCTGGGCGCGCCCGACGTGCTGCTGGCGGACGACGATCCGGCCCTGGCCGAGACCGGACGGCTGAACGAGCAGGGCCTCAGGGTGCTGCTGCTCGCCCGCGTCGCAGGGGACCTGGACGATCCCGAGGTGACGACGGGGGCGAAGCCCACCGCCCTGGTCGTGCTGGAGCAGCGGCTGCGGCCGGACGCGGCGGACACGCTGCGCTACTTCGCCGACCAGAACGTCCGGGCCAAGGTCATCTCCGGTGACAACGCGGTGTCGGTCGGTGCGGTCGCCGCCAAGCTCGGGCTGTCCGGCACCACCGTGGACGCGCGCCGGCTGCCCGCCGAGCCGGAGGGGATGGCCGACGCGCTCGACGACGGCACGGTGTTCGGGCGGGTCACCCCGCAGCAGAAGCGGAACATGGTGGGTGCGCTGCAGTCCCGCGGGCACACCGTCGCGATGACGGGCGACGGGGTGAACGACGTCCTCGCCCTGAAGGACGCCGACATCGGCGTCGCGATGGGCTCCGGCTCGGAGGCGACCCGGGCGGTCGCGCAGATCGTGCTGCTGAACAACAGTTTCGCGACGCTGCCGTCGGTGGTCGCCGAGGGGCGCCGGGTCATCGGCAACATCACGCGGGTGGCGACCCTGTTCCTCGTCAAGACGGTGTACTCGGTGCTGCTGGCCGTCCTGGTGGTCTGCTCCCAGGTGGAGTACCCGTTCCTGCCGCGCCACCTGACCCTGCTGTCGACGCTGACCATCGGCATCCCGGCGTTCTTCCTCGCGCTCGCGCCCAACAAGGAGCGCGCGAAGCCGAACTTCGTACGGCGGGTCATGCGGTACGCGATCCCGGGCGGGGTGGTGGCGGCGGTGGCGACCTTCGCGACGTACCTCATCGCCCGGGAGCACTACACGGGCGCGGGGGCGCTGGACGCGGAGACCAGCGCGGCGACGCTCACGCTGTTCCTCATCTCGATGTGGGTGCTGGCGATCATCGCCCGGCCCTACACCTGGTGGCGTGTCGTCCTCGTCGCGTCCATGGCCGGGGCGTTCCTGCTGGTGCTGGTCGTGCCGTGGTTGCAGCACTTCTTCGCGCTGAAGCTGGTGGGGATGACGGTGCCGTGGATCGCGGTCGGCATCGCGGCGGTGGCGGCGGCCGCCCTGGAACTCGTGTGGAGGTGGGTGGACCGCCGCTTTCCCGCGTAGCGGGCCCTACTTCACGTCGACGAAGTCACCCGTGGCGTTGACCGCCGGGGTGGTGGTCGTGCCCGCGAAGGAGTAGCGGAAGTAGCCGTCGGTGGAGGCCTTGACGGTGGTCTTCAGCTGGCCCGTGCTGTTCGACTTGATGGTCTTCAGCGTGGTGTAGGTGTTGGAGCCCTTCTTGCGGAACTGCAGCTTCACCGGCTGGTTGGTGTAGCCGTGGTACTTGTTGTCGTCCCAGTTGGCGCGGGACAGCTTGCCGGTGACCGTGATGGTCTTGCCCTTCTTCACGGGCTCCGGCGAGGCGTTGACCGTCAGCTTGGAGTACCGCTGGACCCGGGTGGTGCCGAGACCGCCCTGCGTCGTGACGTCGTCGTCGCTCGTGACGGCGAGGCCGCCCGCCTTCCAGGTGCCTGCCTCGGAGCTCGACAGCTCGCCGTCGGCGGGGCGGATGACGATGACGCCCTTGCAGCTGAGCGTGGTCGACGAGGTGGTGGTGCAGGTCGCAGGGTCGTCGCTGATCAGCACGTTGCTCGCCGTGTCCACCGAGGAGCCCTTGTAGATGAGCGGGCCGGAGGCGAAGGTGTCGGCGCCGGTGTCCATGCCGGAGGGGTGCTTCAGGGTGTAGGTGACCGGAACCCTGACCGCGTTCGTGGTGCCGACGACTATGTTCTTGCCGCTGTTCACCTTCATGTTCGAGAAGGTGACGTCGAGCGCGGCGGTGGTGCTCACCTCACCGTCGGCGGTGGCGGCGCCGAAGGCGGCCTTGCCCGAGGACGGGACGTCGGCGGCCTGCGCGGCCGGCACGGCGAGGACGGAGAGGGCCAGGGCGCCGGTGACGGCGGCCACGGTGGCTCGGATACGCATGCGTTCTCCAAGTGGAGAGGGGCCCCGGTGCTCATCGTCGGCTCTCGGGGCCCAAGTGATCGTGGAGTCTGTTGACTCACGTGATCAGATTCCTCAGCAGTGCGCATGGTTGTACGACAGGTGAAAAATTTGTGCGGAACTTTTCACCAACGGCCGTACGTCACCGCCGGATCAGTCGAACCAGCGGTCCCGCGCCAGTTCCCGCGTCCGTGACGGATCCTCCAGCAGCGCCGCCACCTCGAACCGCCGTGGCCACTGCCCCGCCGCCCAGGCGAGCCCCGCGGCGACGCCCTCCAGGGTGGCGGCGTGCAGGACGCCGTCGTCGGTGAGCCGCCAGTCGATCTCCACGCCGTCGACGACGAGTTCCTCGTGCTCGACGTAGAAGGACGGGGTCCGCCGGCCGAGCAGCACCCGCACCGGCTCCGGGACGTCGTGCTCGGTGCCCTCGGAGGTGACCTCCCCGGTGACGGACTCGCTCAGCCGCCGCACCTGGAACAGTTCGGCCAGCTCGGCGGCGCGTGACGGCCGTACCGGAAGCAGCGGGACGCCCTCGGTGAACGGCAGCAGATCGGGCGAGTCGCACACCACGGCGTCGGCCGCGTCCACGACCTCCACCCGGCCGTCGGTGACGGCCCGCAGGTCGTCCGGCAGGGTCACCTGATCCGGGTCCAGCTCGGCCAGCGCCCCGTACAGGGCGTGCAGTTGAGTCCCCGTCACCTCCCGCTCGGGGTCGGCGAGCCGGTCGAGCAGCTCGGCGGCACCACCGGGCTCGTCCAACAGCGCGGCGACGGACGTCCGCACGCCCAGCGCCCGCAGCACCTGCTCGTCCTCGAACCCGGTCGCGTCGGCCTCGTCGTAGAGCCCGCGCAGCAGCGGGTCGCCGCCGGCGGACCGCAGACCGGCCGGGCGGCGGCCGTCGAGCACGGGGTTCCCGCGCAGCCACCAGGCGGTGTACGGCCGGACGACCTCGTACGTCCCGTCCGGCAGCAGGATCCGCACGGGCTGCACGATCGCGTCCCTGAGCGGCGGCTGGGACAGCAGCGCCAGCGCCTGCGCCCACTTGTCCTCGTCCACGAGGTCCAGGTCCCGCACGGCGATGATCTCGGTGGCGACCGGCGGCACCGGGCTGTCCGGGAAGCGGTCGAGGATGTCCTCGCACCAGACGTCGACGGCGTCCAGCAGGCCCGCGTCGTCGGGTTCGGCGAAGTCGCCCTCGCGGGGCTCCAGTTCGTCCGGGTCGAGAACGATGTCGGTGGCGCGGACGACCGCGAAGCTCACCAGGACACCGCAGGCGGCCAACGGCTGCTCACCCCACGTGCCGGCCAGCTCGGCGTCCACGGCGGCGAGTTCACCCTCGCGCATGACCTGGGCGAAGGGGCTGCCGGGAAAGACGAGTTCGCACGCCGGGGCCGGTTCGCCCTCCTCGTCGGGCAGGGCGAGCGCGCCGAGCCAGGGCTCGTCACCGGGTTCCAGCCCGGCGTCCCGCACCAACGCGAGTACGGTGTCGGCCAGTTCACCGGCGTCGAGGGAGTCCTCCTCCCAGTTCACGCCGCCCTCGTCGTCCAGGGACGCGGCGACGGCGGCCCGGACCTGCGGGGTGGTGAGGACGGCCCGGGGTGTCGCGGGCAGGGCGCCGAGCTTCTCCAGGAGCGGGTGGGCGGCGTCCGAGTGGGCGACCTTCAGACCGAGCCGGGCCAGCACCTCGGGGTCGAGCCGCGCGGCCTCCGCGCTCGGCAGCAGGACCTGCCGGGGCCCGATGGTCGTACGGCCGTCCGCCAACGGCACCGGGAGCCCCGACAGGCGGTCCGGGTCGATCCCGGCCAGGCTGTCGTAGAGCCGCCGCCACCAGCCGGGTTCCTTCTCGAGACCGGCCAGCCGGTCGATCGCGTCGGTCAGCGGGACGCGGGCGACGCCCAGGGTCCGCAGCTCGGCGCGGCGCTCCAGCCCGGCGGGCAGCAGCGTGGGCAGCACCTCGGCGAGCACCCGCACGGTGTCCGCGCCCGCGCCCTCGACGACCTCGGCGTCCCGGGGCCGCAGGGATTCCCGCAGGTCGTCGTCCTCGCGGGGAGGGAGGGCGGGCGGGCGGAACGCCGGGTGGGCGGGCGGGAGAAACTCAGTCCGCGGCAGCCGCTCCAGGATCGCCCGGCGCAGGGCGCCGTCCAGCTCGCCCTTGCCGAGCGGGCCGGGCACCAGGCCGATGATCCCGGAGGTCACCGGCCGCCAGTCGCCGAGGAGTTCGGCGTAGGCGTCGGCCGCGCGCCGGACGAGGAAGTCGGTCAGCGGGCCGGGGGCGGCGTGCCGGCGGGTGGAGTCCAGCGGGAACGAGGCGATGAGCAGGGCCGGGACGCCGAGCGGTTCGTCACTCGGGGTCGGGGCGTGCACGACCGCGCTGGTGCGGGGCCGGGCCGGGCTGCCGTCGCTGTCCACGGGCACGGCCCAGGTGACCGACCAGTGGGGCCGCAGCCGCTCCTCGACGGGCCGGTCGGCGAGGAGCTCGGGAGTGAGGGGGCCGTGGGCGACGGCGGTGCGCCAGTGGGTGACGCCGTGGGCGGAGTCGTCGACGACGGTGAAGGGACCGTCGGACCGGCGGGTGAGGGTCCGCGGACTCTCCCCGTTGATCTCGACGACCAGCTCTTCGAGTCCGGGAAGGGTGAGCAGCAGGGCGTCGTCGACGGCCCGCAGGAGCCGCTCGGCGAGATCGGCGGCGGCCGCGTCCCGCAGCGGCAGGATGACGGCGGTGTCGTACGGGCCGGGGGCGGTGCCCTCGGCGGCGTACGGGAGCCGCAGCAGGGGTACGTGCCCGTCCCGGCGCCGGACCTCGTCCCCGAGGCCGGGGCTGTGCCGGGCGGTGTCGGCGGCCAGTGCCCTGGCCTCGGCCAGCGACCAGCGCACACCGCCGTGCCGGCCGACGACGGCGGGCTCGTCGGTGACGGAGAGCACCGCGGCGAATCCGACTCCGAACCGCCCCACGGAGGACGTGTCGCCCGTGTCCCTCTTGGCCGACGCCCGCAGCGTGGACAGCGACTCGACCCCGGCCGCGTCCAGCGGGGCGCCGGTGTTGGCGGCGACGAGCACCCCGTCGCGCAGGGTGAGCCGCAGCCGCCCCGGCACTGCGGCCCGGGCCGCCGCGTCGGCGGCGTTCTGGGCGAGTTCCACGACGAGCCGGTCCCGGTAGCCGCCGAGAGCCAGGTCCTCCTCGGCGTTGGCGTCCTCACGGAACCGGGCGGGGCTGGTGGCCCAGGAATCGAGGACACCGCGCCGCAGACGGGCGGTGCCGAACGGATCGGCCCCCTCGGCGGCGGGCCGCACGAACTTGCTGCTCACGTTCCGTTCCTTCTCCTCGTGGACGTGAGGATGAAGGTACCGCCTGGGAAGCGGACGGCGTGCCCCCGCCCGGCGCGGGCGGCTGCCGCTACGAGTGGCCCAGTTCCTCCGTGTCCTGGTCCGCCGTCGCCGATACCGAGCCCGAGTCCGAGGACGGGCGCAGCGGGAACGGGTCGACCCGGGTCTCGTCGATGACCGGGGCGGCCGGCTGGGGCGGACGGGGCATGACCGCGGCCTCGGAGTGGCCGCCGCAGCCGTAGGCGAGGGAGACCAGACGGCCGTCGGCCGGGGAGAACTCGTTGGCGCAGGCGCCGAAGGCCTGACCCAGGGAGCCGCCGATGGGGACGAGGAAGCCGCAGCTGACGCAGGCGGCGGGGGCCGCCTGGGCCATGGGGGTCTTGGGGCCGAACGCCTCCTCCCAGCGGTCGGCCGCGGTGTGCAGGCCGTAGCGGGACAGGACGCGGGCCCGGCGCATGCCCAGTTCCTCGGCGACCGCCGGGATCGAACCGCGCAGGGGGGCGACCGTGAAGCCGGACGGGGCAGCCGTGGTGAGGTCCGCGTCCTCCGCCTCCACCAGGTCGGCCATCTCGTGCGACACGGGAACGTTCGGCGCGGGCTCGTCCTCGCCCGTGTAGCCCGGCTCCAGCCGCAGGTCCTCGGCGTCGGTGGGCAGCAGATCGCCCGGCCCCATGTCGCCGGGACGCAGCCGCTCGCTCCACGGCACCCACTCGGGCGCCAGCACGGCGTCCGGGCCGGGCAGCAGCGCCGCCTCGTCCACCGTGACGATCTTCGCCCGGGAGGCCCGGGCCACCGTCACGGCCCAGCGCCAGCCCCGGTACCCGAGCTCCCGGCACTGGAAGAAGTGCGTGACGACACGGTCCCCCTCGGAGACCACGCCCACGTGCTCCCCGACGATTCCTGGCGCGGCGGCCTCCTCGGCTGCGGCGCGTGCGAGGTCGACGGCCTCGGCGCACAGACGGTCAGGGGTGCGGCTTCGCGTTGTCGCTGCGCTCACAGGTATCGCTTCTCTCCATACGCCGTCTCACGAGTGCGCCACTCCCAGCGCGGGGGCGGACGGAGCGGACCGGGGGACCGCGTCGACATCCTTCATCCATTTTGCGGGATGGCTGAGATACGCACGCTACCCTTCCGCCCCACTTCGCGTACACCGACGGTCCTGTTGCGCCGCCCACCGGACCCCGAGCGCACCCCGGACAGTCACCCCACAGGCCCTATACAAGCGGTAATGGCACTAGCCACAGCCTTATCGGGGCACTATGACGTCGTGGCAGCCGCGAAGACACCCCCGGGCGCCACCGGGACCGGTGGGTCGAAAGGGGTTAAGGGAAGCAGCCGACCGGGCGGACCGGGCCGTTTGGGCGGCTCCCTCCGCGCGGTCGGCCGCGCCCTGCACTTCCCGGTGACCGGCACGGCCCGCGGCATCCGCAAGGCCACGCACGCGCACGGCGCCGGCGAGTCCGGCCTCGGCAAGCTGATCGAACTGCACGGCGTGAACGGCGCCGGCGACGTCATGATCACCGTCGCCCTCGCCTCGACCGTCTTCTTCTCCGTGCCCACCGACGAGGCCCGCGGCCGCGTCGCCCTGTACCTCGCCATCACCATGGCGCCCTTCACCCTCCTCGCGCCCGTCATCGGCCCCCTCCTCGACCGCATCCCGCACGGCCGCCGCGCCGCGATGGCGGGTGCGATGCTGGCCCGGGCGCTGCTCGCGCTCATCCTGTCCGGCGCGGTCGTCAGCGGCGGCCTCGAGCTGTACCCGGCCGCGCTCGGCGTCCTCGTCTCGTCGAAGGCGTACGGCGTGGTCAGAAGCGCCGTCGTGCCCCGGCTGCTGCCGCCCCGCTTCTCCCTCGTGAAGGCCAACTCGCGCGTCACCCTCGGCGGCCTCCTCGCCACCGGCATCGCCGCGCCCATCGGCGCCGGGCTCCAGCAGATCGGGCCGCGCTGGCCCCTCTACGGCGCCTTCGTGCTCTTCGTGGCGGGGACAATCCTGTCGTTCACGCTGCCGCCGAAGGTCGACTCCGCCAAGGGCGAGGACCGCGCCCTGCTGGCCGCGGACGAGCAGCACCTGCACGGGCCGCACCGGCAGCCGGTCAAGCGCCCCGGGCTGCGCACGGTCGGCCCCGCCGTCACCCACGCCCTCGGCGCCAACGCCGCCATCCGCTGCCTGACCGGGTTCCTGATCTTCTTCCTGGCGTTCCTGCTGCGCGAGCACCCGGTCTCCGGCCAGAGCGCCGCGGTGTCCCTGGGGATAGTGGCGGTCTCGGCGGGCGTGGGCAACGCGCTCGGCACGGCCGTCGGGGCGTGGCTGCGCTCCCGGGCGCCGGAGATCATCATCGTCGTGGTCGTGGCGTGCGTGGCGGGCGCGGCGATCACGGCCGCGGTGTTCTTCAGCGCGGTCATGGTGGCCGCGCTGGCCGCCATCGCCGGGTTCGCGCAGGCCCTGGCCAAGCTGTCGCTGGACGCGCTGATCCAGCGGGACGTCCCCGAGAGCGTCCGTACGTCGGCCTTCGCCCGCTCCGAGACCCTGCTGCAGATGTCCTGGGTGCTGGGCGGGGCGATCGGCATCGCCGTGCCGCTCAACGGCACGGCCGGGCTCGCGGTGGGCGCCGCGATCGTCGGCGCCGGGTGGCTGACGACCGTACGGGGGCTGATCGACTCGGCGCGGCACGGCGGCCCGGGGCGGGCACGCGTCGCGTAGGGCCCTTCTGATGGATCTCCCAGGGAGCCGTACCCCGCGTGGGCGGTGCGACCCGCGGGCCCGATAGCCTTCGCCCATGAACACGTTGCAATCCGCTGTGCGACGCCGCCGCGCCGTCGCTGTCGCCGGTGTCGTATCCGCCGGACTGCTCGTCCTGTCGGCCTGTGACAAGCCGACGCCGATGGCCACGGTCACCGTGGGCAGCGACTCGGTGAACTCCGAGGCCACCTGCGGCGGCGAGGGCGACACCCTGAAGCCGTCCGATCTCACCCAGTGCCTGAAGGACAAGGGCATCAAGAGCATCTCCGTCGACCCCGACGAGACCGTGCGCTTCGGTGTCGACCCCGAGATCGCCGACAAGGGCTGGACGATCCTGATGAACGGTCAGCCGCTGACCGACGCCAGCACGAAGACCTACCGCACGATTCCGGGCAGCGTGTTCTTCAACGCCCAGTACGGCGCGCAGGGCAACTCGACGCTGGTGTCCATCAAGGAGGGCGAGAAGGACACGTCGGGCCTGTGGAACTTCAAGCTGGAGAAGGACGCCTGATCGCTGCCGCCGGGCTTGACCGGGTGCTGGTCGCCACCGCGGTTTCCGTGGAACAGGACGCGGTGGCCCGGGCCTGCCCCGGGGCCGGCGGCATCGAGGTGATCGCCGCCGGTGTCGGGCCCGCTCTCGCCGCCGCCTCCGTCGCCTCCGCCCTCACCGCCGCCTCCCTCCGGGGCGAGCCCTACGGTCTCGTGGTCTCCGCCGGGATCGGGGGCGGGTTCCAGCCCGAGGCTCCTGTGGGATCGCTCGTCGTCGCCGACGGGATCGTGGCGGCCGACCTGGGGGCCGAGACCGAGGACGGGTTCGTGCCGGTCACCGAGCTCGGATTCGGGACCGTCCGGCATCAGCCGCCCGCGGATCTTCTCCGGCGGGTCGCCGACGCCACCGGGGCCCGGACCGGGGCCGTGCTCACCGTGTCGACCGTGACCGGGACGGCCGCCAGGGCCGCCGCACTGCGGGAACGGCACCCCACCGCCCTCGCCGAGGCCATGGAGGGCTTCGGCGTCGCCGAGGCCGCCGCCGCGCAGGGGGTGCCCGTGCTGGAGATCCGGGCGATCTCCAATCCCGTCGGGCCGCGTGACCGCGCCGCGTGGCGGATCGGGGACGCTCTGGCAGCCTTGAGCGAGGGGTTCGGGAAGCTCGTGCCCGTACTGGAGAGTTGGGACCGGCATGACAGTTGAGCAGCTGCGGATCGCGTACTCGCCCTGCCCGAACGACACGTTCGTCTTCGACGCCCTGGCCCATGACCGGGTCCCCGGCGCCCCCGCCCTCGACGTGACCTTCGCCGACATCGACATCACCAACGGCATGGCCGAGCGCGGCGAGTTCGACGTGCTGAAGGTGTCGTACGCCGTGCTGCCCTACGTTCTCGACGACTACGCCCTGCTGCCCTGCGGGGGTGCGCTGGGGCGGGGCTGCGGGCCGCTGGTGCTGACGCGGGAGGCGGACGTCGACCTCACCGGGCGGACGGTCGCGGTGCCCAGTGAGAAGTCGACCGCCTACCTGCTGTTCCGGCTGTGGGCCGCGGACACCCTGGCCGACGGGGTCGGCGAGATCGTCGTCATGCCGTTCCACGAGATCATGCCGGCCGTGCGGGACGGCAAGGTCGACGCGGGACTCGTGATCCACGAGGCGCGCTTCACGTACGGCGCGTACGGGCTGCACAAGCTCGCCGACATGGGCGAGCACTGGGAGAACACCACGGGGCTGCCGATCCCGCTGGGCGCGATCATCGCCAAGCGGTCGCTGGGCGAGCAGGGGCTGCGGCTGCTCGCCGACTCGATCCGGACGTCGGTGCGCGCCGCCTGGGACGACCCCGAGGCATCCCGGCCGTACGTCATGGAGCACGCCCAGGAGATGGACCCGGCCGTCGCCGACCAGCACATCGGGCTGTACGTCAACGAGTTCACCGCCGGCCTCGGCGAGGACGGCTACGCGGCCGTACGCGGGCTGCTGACCCGCGCGGCGGCCGAGGGACTCGTACCGCCCCTCGGCCCGGACGCGCTGCGTTTTCCCTGAAGCCTCAGACGTCCAGCTGGTCGGCGACCGCGCGCAGCAGGCCGGCGATCTTCTTGCCGGCGGTCTTCTCGGGGTAGCGGCCGCGCTCCAGCATCGGCGTGATGTTCTCCAGGAGCGTCGTCAGATCCTGGACGATGGAGGCCAGCTCGTCCGGCTTCTTGCGGGTCGCGGCGGCGACGGACGGGGTCGGGTCCAGGATCGTCAGGGACAGCGCCTGGTCGCCGCGCTGTCCGGCGACCACGCCGAACTCCACGCGCTGACCGGGCTTGAGCGTCTCGACTCCGGCGGGGAGGACCGAGGAATGGACGAAGACGTCACCGCCGTCGTCGCGGGAGAGAAAGCCGAAGCCCTTCTCGCCGTTGAACCACTTGACCTTGCCGGTGGGCATGTCTGTCCTCGTCCTCGTACTCGTCGGAAAACTGCTTCTGGAAACGGCTCTTGATAGCACTCGGGCGGGTCGAACGGACCCGCCGGTACCAAGGCTAATGCTCTTGCAGCCGGTGACAAGACGTCACCGGGTTGTTCCTTCGCGCTGGGAACTACCCTGGTCGGGTGCGTGACAAAACCCAAACGAATTCCGCCGCTCCCGGTGACCGCCTGGTCCGTGCCGGAGCCGTCGTCTTCTTCATCGGCGCCCTGGCCACACTGGTCACGGTCGCCCCGTTGCTCCTCGGGACGACGCCCTTTCCGACGTACATGTTCGGATTGAGCATGCTCATGGCAGTCGGATTCCTGATGGCCGGTGCGGGAATGCTGCGTTCCGTGGCAGCGGGCCGCCGTCAGGCGCGCGCGGGACGGTAGTCCGAAAGCCACCGCGGAAATCCGGTCAGATCGGTGAGGACGACGTCCGCGCCCGCCGCGCGCAGTTCCTCCTCGGGGCAGGGGCCGGTGGCCACCGCCACCGAGAGCGCCCCGGCGGCCCGGGCGCCGCGGACGTCCCCGACGTGGTCGCCGACGTAGACGCCCGCGTCGTGCTCGCGCAGGGCCTCCGCCTTCTGCTCGGCCCACAGGTCGCCGATGACGGCGTCGGGCTCGATGCCGAGGTGGGCCAGGTGCAGTTTGGCGTTGGGCTCGTACTTGGCGGTGACGACTATCGCGCGTCCACCGGCCTCCCGTACGGCCGCGATGGCCTCCCGGGCGCCGGTCATCGCCGGGGTCGCGGCGATGGCGATCGACGGGTACATCTCCCGGTACAGGTCCGCCATGACCTGGACCTTCTCGGCCGGGAACCAGTTGATCAGTTCCTCGGCCAGCGGCGGCCCGAGCCGCGTGACCGCCAGGTCGGCGTCGATGTACGTCCCCGTCCGCTCGGACAGCGCCCGGTAGCAGGCGCGGATGCCGGGACGGGAGTCGATGAGGGTCATGTCGAGGTCGAAGCCGACGGTGAGAGCCATATGGGCCATTGTGCCCAGCCGGTGTGAACGGCAGACGCCCCCGTCCCCCTGTGACCGGCTAGCGCGAGCGCTGGGAACGCCACACCAGGAACAGGGCCGACGCCACCGCCGCGCCCCTGACCACCCACGGCCAGGTCTCCGCCACCGCGGCGTTCATGTGGCCCTCGGCGATCGGGGCGCCCCAGCGGCCGTTCATCCGGCCCCACAGCCAGACCAGGCCCCCCGCCACGGCGAGGCCCGGCAGGATCACTACCGCCCACTTCGTCTCGGCCTGGGTGAGGCGCCGGGAGGCGTAGGCGATGAGCCAGCCGAGCAGGAGGACGAACCAGTTGCCGAGCACGGCACCGGCGACGAGCAGGCCGGCGGCGATCAGGAGGAGCGGGTTGCTCCAGTTTCCGGCGGCAAGGCGCGGGAGACGGCGGCGGCTCCGCTCCCCGGCCGCCTCGGCCGCCTCCGCCGCCTCGACGACCGGGGCCGGTTCCCCGGCCGCCGGCTTCTCCGGCTCCGCCTTGCGCTGCGCCGGCGGCTTCAGCAGGTCCGGCACCACGCCGCCCACGAAGCCCGGCACCTCGTCGCCCACCCCGAACGGGCTGCTGTCCACCCGCCACCAGTCCGGCTGGACCGCGCTGTCGCCGAGCTCGCGCCCTGCGGCCAGATGCGGCGGGGCAGGGCCGTCGAGGGGCGCGGGGTGCGCCTCCTCGGCGGGTCGCGCCGGGCGGGGGCGCGGTACGACGCGCCGCATGACGCTCTTCGCCCGTTCCTCCGGCTCGGCCTCGCGCTGTACGGGGACGGAGGCGGGGGCGGCGCCGCGCGGCTCGACGCCCGTGCCGCCCGCTGCCGCGGTCACGACGTCGTCGGGGCTGCCCAGGCGCGACAGGATGCGGCGGACGGCGGCGGGCGAGTCGACGGTGGCCTTCGCACGGCGCTTGTCGATCTCGTTGCGCAGGTCCGCGACCAGACGCATCCGGGTGGCCGACGACAACTGCCGCTGCTGGGCCACGTCGCCGACGCGGCTCAGATACTCGTAAACGACCTGGTCGCTCTCAATCCCCACGAAGTCCCCTCCGGGGCGGGTGCGTTGCGTGACGCCGTCGGACGACGGTACCGCGAGTGCCCGCGGGGCGGCCAAAAGCCCGTCCCGCGTTCGGGGGGACGAGGCCGCGCACAGTCGGCCCGGCCGCCGCGGGCAACCCGCTACCGTGGACCGGATGAGCACCGAGGACAGGCCCCCGGCCCCCCGCTCCCTCGCGGAAGCGCTCCGCGCGCGGGGCGACGCTTCGCTGGGCGCACTCCTGCGCAGCCGCCCGGATCTCATCACGCCCGTCCCCACCGACCTCACCCAGCTCGCGACCCGCGCCGGCACCCGTGCCTCGGTCGTGCGGGCCCTGGAACGGCTGGACCGGTTCGCGCTGCAGACGGCGGAGGCGCTGGCCGTGGCGGCGGACCCGGCGCCGTACGACGAGCTGCTCGGGCTCATGGCCGGGGACGACGCCGACCCGGCCGTCGCCGCCGCGCTGCCGCACGCCCTGGACGGCTTGCGCGAGCAGGCGCTGGTGTGGGGCGGCGACGACCGGCTGCGGCTGGTCCGCACGGCGCGTGAGCTGCTGGCGCCCTCGCCGCAGCACCCCTCGCCGACCGGGCTCGGCCCGACGGTCCAGGAGGCCACCGCCGGGATGTCCCCGGGCCGGATCCAGGAGATCGTCACGGCCGCCGGGCTGGCCTCGACGCACGACTCGGTCTCCGCGGTGACCGCCCTGGCCGGGCTGTTCACGGACCGGGCCCGGATGGCCGCGCTGCTCGCCGACGCCCCGGCCGACTCCCTCGACGTACTGGAGCGTCTGGTGTGGGGGCCGCCGTACGGGCAGGTCACCGCCGATCCGGCGCCCCGGCTGCGCTGGCTGCTGGACCGCGGACTGCTGCTGCCGACGGCGCCCGGGACGGTCGTCCTGCCGCGCGAGGTCGCCCTGCATCTGCGGCGGGGCCTGGCGCACCGGGCGCCCGAGCCCGTCCCGCCGGTGGTCGAGGCGGCGGCCGCGCATCGTCCACAGGTTGTGGACAGCACCGCGGCCGGGCAGGCCCACACCGCGCTCGCGACCGTCGAGGAACTGCTGAAGGACTGGGACGAGGGCGGGCCCGCGGTGCTGCGGGCCGGCGGGCTGAGCGTGCGGGACCTGAAGCGGACCGCCGTCGCCCTCGACGTGTCCGAGCCGGTCGCCGCGTTCTGGGTGGAGCTGGCGTACGCGGCGGGCCTGATCGCCTCCGACGGCGAGGCCGACGAGCGGTACGCGGCGACCCCGGCGTACGACGAGTGGCTGGAGCTGCCCGCTGCCGAGCGCTGGTCGCGGCTGGTCACGGCGTGGCTCGCGGCGACCCGGACGGCCGGTCTTGTGGGCGGGCGGGACGCGAAGGACCGTACGCTGTCGGCGCTCGGGCCGGGCCTGGACCGCTCGGCGGCGCCCGAGGTACGGCACCGGGTGCTGGCGCTGCTGGCCGGGCTGCCGGAGGGTGCCGCTCCGGCCGCCGGGTCGGTGCTGGCCCGGCTGCGCTGGGAGCGCCCCCTGCGCGGCGACCGGCGCGAGGACGACCTGCGGAGCCGACTCGCCGAGTGGGCCCTGTCCGAGGCGGAGCTGCTGGGCGTCACGGGCCGGGGCGCGCTGTCGGCGCAGGGCCGGGCGCTGCTGGGCGCACCCGCGGCTCCCGTGAAGGGCCCGGAAGCGGAGCCCTCCGGGCCGGGGGACAAGCTGCCCGTCCATCACCATCACCGCCCCGCCCCGCTCGTCTCGCTCTCCCCCGCCGAACAGGCCGTCGCCGCCGCCGCGGCGGCCCGGCTGCTCGCACCGCTCCTGCCCGAGCCGCTGGACCACGTGCTGCTCCAGGCCGACCTGACGGCGGTGGCGCCGGGCCCCTTGCAGCGGCCGCTCGCGGACATGCTGGGCGTGCTGGCGGACGTCGAGTCCAAGGGCGGGGCCACCGTCTACCGGTTCACGCCCGGCTCGGTGCGGCGGGCGCTGGACGCCGGGCAGGCCGCCTCCGACCTGCACGCCTTCCTCGCCGCGCACTCCCGCACCCCGGTGCCGCAGCCGCTCGCGTACCTGATCGACGACGTGGCCCGCCGGCACGGCCATCTGCGGGTCGGCGCGGCCTCGGCGTACGTGCGCTGCGACGACGACGCGGTGCTCAGCGAGATCCTCGCCGACAAGCGGGCCGCCGGGCTCGGGCTGCGCCGGCTCGCCTCGACCGTGCTGGCCGCGCAGGCCGACCCGGCCGGGCTCCTGGAGGGCCTGCGGGCGATGGGGTTCGCGCCGGCCGCCGAGTCCGCCGAGGGCGATGTGCTGATCACCCGCGCCCTGGCCCACCGCACCCCGCCGCGCACCGCGCCCGAGCCGGTCCCGGACGGCCCGCCGGTCCCCGACGACACGCTCCTCGCGGCCGCGCTGCGCGCCATCCGGGCCGGCGACCTCGCCTCCACCACCCCGCGCAAGCCCGGCACGGCCCCCGTGGTCAACGGTGAGCTGCCCCGCACCGGCACCGCCGAGACCCTCGCCACCATGCAGGCCGCCGTCCTCACCGGCGAGGCCCTGTGGATCGGCTACGTCAACGCCGAGGGCGCCGCCAGCCAGCGGGTCGTCGCCCCGATCCGCGTCGAGGGCGGCTTCGTCACGGCGTACGACCACACCGCGGACGAGGTCCGCACGTATCCGCTGCACCGGATCACCGGGGTCGCGGAGCTCGCCGACGACGCGGGCTGACGGCAGCTCGCGGTCCGTCACCCGTTCGGGTGCGGGCGGGCGTTTATGCACGCCACGCCGGGGATGTCCCACCGTTGGGCGACCTTCCCGGGCGTGCCGCATCACGCCGTGCGCGCGGGGGCAGCCACCGGCCGGCCGGCGGCCCGGGCACCCGCGGGCCGCCGGCCCACTCGGCGGCGGTCGCGAACAGCACCCGGTGCCCGGCCTGGCAGGCGCGTACGCCCAGGGCGACGGCCAGGTGGGTCTTGCCGGTGCCGGGCGAGCCGACGAAGACCACGTTGCGCCGGGTGGTGACGATGTCCGCCTTGCCGAGCCGGGCCACGGTCTCCCGGTCGAACTCCCGGGGATGCTGCTGGTCGAATTCCTCGAGCAGCTTGCGGGCCGGGAAACCGGCGGCACGGATCCGGGCCTCGGCGTCGACGTCCGGGTGGGGCCGCCGCGAGACGTCCGCCGCGGAGGTCCCGAGCTCCTTGAAGACCTTGTAGACGTAGACGCCCTGTGCTGCCACCAGCCCGAAGTACAGCGGGGCCTGGAGCCAGCGGGTGGCGAACAGGGCGTATCCGAGGGTGGTGGTCGTCGGGTTCTGCACGTGCGCCATTCTTCGGGGCCGCGATGGAAAAACTGAATTCACACCACACGTTGGGATGAATAGGCATTCAGTACGACCGGACGCGCAGATCACAGCACCTGACGCGGTCGATCAGGCACACTAGACGTTTGGCCGGGGCGTCGCGCTGTCGAACCGTCCGAGCCGTCCGGCCGCAGAAAGGGTGCCGCGCGTGAATGGTCCGCTGATCGTCCAGTCCGACAAAACCCTGCTCCTGGAAGTCGACCACGAGCAGGCCGACGACTGCCGTCGGGTCATCGCCCCGTTCGCGGAACTGGAGCGGGCGCCGGAGCACATCCACACCTACCGCGTGACCCCGCTGGGCCTGTGGAACGCCCGCGCGGCGGGCCATGACGCCGAGCAGGTCGTGGACGCGCTCGTGCAGTACAGCCGCTACCCGGTGCCGCACGCGCTGCTCGTCGACATCGCCGAGACGATGGACCGCTACGGCCGTCTCACCCTGTCCAAGCACCCGGCGCACGGGCTGGTCCTGACCACCACCGACCGCCCGGTGCTGGAGGAGATCCTGCGGTCGAAGCGGGTCACGCCCCTGGTCGGCGCCCGCATCGACCCGGACACGGTCGCCGTGCACCCCTCCGAGCGCGGACAGATCAAGCAGACGCTGCTGAAGCTGGGCTGGCCGGCCGAGGACCTCGCCGGGTACGTCGACGGCGAGGCGCACGAGATCGAGCTGGCCGAGGACGGCTGGGCGCTCAGGCCGTACCAGAAGCAGGCCGTCGAGAACTTCTGGCACGGCGGGTCGGGCGTCGTCGTCCTGCCCTGCGGCGCCGGGAAGACGCTGGTCGGCGCCGGGTCGATGGCGCAGGCCAAGTCCACGACCCTGATCCTGGTCACGAACACGGTCTCCGCCCGGCAGTGGAAGCACGAGCTGGTGAAGCGGACGTCGCTCACCGAGGACGAGATCGGCGAGTACAGCGGGACCAAGAAGGAGATCCGGCCCGTCACGATCGCCACGTACCAGGTGCTGACGACCCGGCGGAAGGGCGTCTACCCGCACCTGGAGCTGTTCGACTCGCGGGACTGGGGGTTGATCGTCTACGACGAGGTGCACCTGCTGCCCGCGCCGGTCTTCAAGTTCACCGCCGACCTCCAGGCGCGTCGGCGGCTCGGTCTGACCGCCACCCTGGTGCGTGAGGACGGCCGCGAGTCGGACGTGTTCTCCCTGATCGGTCCCAAGCGGTTCGACGCGCCGTGGAAGGAGATCGAGGCGCAGGGCTACATCGCGCCCGCCGACTGCGTGGAGGTCCGGGTCAATCTGACGGACTCCGAGCGGCTCGCGTACGCCACGGCCGAGACGGAGGAGAAGTACCGCTTCTGTGCGACGACCGCGACGAAACGGAAGGTCACGGAGGCGATCGTCCGCCGCTTCGCCGGTCAGCAGATCCTCGTCATCGGCCAGTACATCGACCAGCTCGACGAACTGGGAGAGCATCTCGGGGCGCCCGTGATCAAGGGCGAGACGTCGAACGCGCAGCGGGAGAAGCTCTTCGACGCCTTCCGGGAGGGCGAGATCAGCGTGCTCGTCGTGTCCAAGGTCGCGAACTTCTCGATCGACCTGCCGGAGGCCACGGTCGCCATCCAGGTCTCGGGCACGTTCGGCTCCCGGCAGGAGGAGGCCCAGCGGCTCGGCCGGGTCCTGCGTCCCAAGTCCGACGGCCACCAGGCGCACTTCTACTCGGTGGTCGCCCGGGACACCATCGACCAGGACTTCGCGGCCCACCGCCAGCGCTTCCTGGCGGAGCAGGGCTACGCGTACCGGATCATGGACGCGGACGAGCTGCTCGCGGAGAGCTGAGGAGGGCGACCCCTCTCACTCGTGGCACTCACTTGTGGCGGCGGACCACGCCGACTTCCTCTCCGTACTGGCCGAGGACGACCACGTCGAAGGCTGCGCCCGCGAAGACCTTCACGGCGCGCAGGGCATCGCCGAGCCGGTGTCGGTGGCTGCCTGCCACGGCGGTGGCGCCGGGCGGGCGGCCCGGTGCCGGGGCGGGGGAGATGGTTGCTGCGCTCATGTCTCCATGGTGCGCTTTCGTCCGTAAAGCCAGCGTCGGTCTCCGGACCGAGCTGTGCGGTGGTCCGTGTACGCCCGTGGGGCGACCCCGCCCCTCAGGGAGGAGGGCCCTGTCCCCTAAGGGATGAGGGAAGGGAACGAGCGGAGAAAACCGTTCGCGGCCGGCACCTCCGCTCCTCTAAGATCTCCGCTCTTGCCCGCCTCCCTCACGGAGCGCCGCCGACCGGACGGAAACCGGCCGGCATCTCACCGCCATCTCTTCAGCAGGTCCCTCCGGAGGCACCCCCTTGTCCACGCCCGTCGACGACCCGCTCTCGCGTGAGCGCTCCCACCTCTCCGCCTCCCGTTCCGCCCTGCGTGCCATGCGCGCGGACGTCGAGGCCCTCGACATCAGCGACGTCACCGCGAACTGGGTCAACGCCGAGGTGCTGGGCCGCCAGATCGAGGAACGCATCAAGGCCCTGGCCGACCTCAGCGACACCCCGCTGTTCTTCGGCCGGCTCGACTACCTGCACGCCCCGGGCGCCGAGGAGGCGGAGGGCGCGGAGGGCGAGCGCTTCTACATCGGGCGGCGGCATGTGCACGACCACGACGGCGATCCCATGGTCATCGACTGGCGCGCGCCGGTCTCACAGCCGTTCTACCGGGCCTCCAAGAAGGACCCGATGGACGTCGTGCTGCGCCGCCGCTTCGGTTACACCCGCGGCGACATCACGGCGTACGAGGACGAGCACCTCTCCGACCCTGCCGAGGCGGCCCGGACCAGCAAGCTGCTCCAGCAGGAGATCGAGCGGCCGCGTGTCGGCCCGATGCGGGACATCGTCGCGACGATCCAGCCGGAGCAGGACGAGATCGTCCGTTCCGGCCTCTCCGGCACGGTGTGCGTGCAGGGCGGCCCGGGCACCGGGAAGACCGCCGTCGGCCTGCACCGGGTCGCCTACCTCCTCTACGCCCACCGCGAGCGGCTCGCCCGTACCGGCACGCTGGTCATCGGGCCGAACCGGTCCTTCCTGCACTACATCGAGCAAGTCCTGCCTGCGCTGGGCGAGTTGACCGTGCAGCAGGCGACCGTCGACGACCTCGTCGCCCACGTCGAGATCAAGGGCACGGACGACGCGACGGCCGCCGTCGTCAAGGGCGACGCCCGGCTGGCGCAGGTGCTGCGCCGGGCCCTCTACGCGCACGTCACGATGCCCGCCGAGCCGGTCGTGGTGGTGCGCGGCTCCCGCCGCTGGCGGGTCCCGGCGTACGAACTGGAGGAGCTCGTCCGCGAGTTGCTCGACCGCGACATCCGCTACGGCGCCGCCCGCGAGGCCCTGCCGCAGCGCATCGCGCATGCCGTGCTGGTGCAGATGGAACGGTCGGGTGAGGCGCCGGACGACCGGGTGCAGGACGCGGTGGCCCGCAACAGCGCGGTCAAGGCGGCGGTCAAGGCGGTCTGGCCGGCCGTTGACCCGGCGAAGCTGGTGCTCCGCCTGCTGTCGGACGCGGAGTTCCTCGCCGTCCACGCCGACGGGATCCTCGACGAGGACGAGCAGAAGGCGATCCTCTGGGTGAAGCCGGCGCGCAGTGTGAAGTCGGCCAGGTGGTCGGCCGCGGACGCCGTCCTGATCGACGAGGCCACCGACCTGATCCAGCGCACGCACTCCCTCGGGCATGTCGTCCTCGACGAGGCGCAGGACCTCTCCCCCATGCAGTACCGGGCCGTCGGCCGCCGCTGCACCACCGGCAGCGCGACCGTCCTCGGCGACCTGGCGCAGGGCACGACGCCGTGGGCGACCCGGGGCTGGCAGGAGGCGCTGACACACCTGGGCAAGCCGGAGGCGCCGGTGGAGGAGCTGACGGCCGGTTTCCGCGTCCCGACGGACGTCATCACCTACGCGTCCCGGCTGCTCCCGCACATCGCCCCGGGCCTCACCCCGGTGGTCTCGATCCGCGAGAACCCCGGCCACTTCGAGGTCCGGCCGGTCTCCGGCACGTCGGACGTCGTCGAGGCCTGCCGCGCGTCGCTGCGCCACGAGGGCTCGACGGGCCTCATCGCGGCGGACGCCCGCGTCCCGGAGCTGGCCAAGTCCCTGACGGAGGCCGGGATCCCGTACCTGGGCCCCGGCGAGGAAACCACCCAGGACACCCGCCTGACCCTGGTCCCGGCGTCCCTCGCGAAGGGCCTGGAGTACGACTACGTCGTCCTGGACGAACCCCGGGCGGTGGTCGACGGCGAACCGGACGAACGGACGGGCCTGCGACGCCTGTATGTGGCGCTGACGCGAGCTGTGTCGGGCCTGATCGTCACGCACACGGCCGGGCTGCCGCCGCAGTTGGCGTCAACCACCCTTCACTGAAGGGTCGGGCCTGTGCGACGGGCATCACCGGCGGTGATGCCCGCGGGCGTCGCCCCTCAGCGCCGGGCAGTCGCTCCTGCGCTCAGGTCGCGACCAAGCCGCCGTCGGCGGTGAGCACCGCGCCGGTGATGTAGCTGGCCTTGTCGGAGGCCAGGAACACCACGGCTTCGGCGATCTCCTCGGGCTCGCCGGCGCGGGTGAGCGGTGTGCTCTGGCTGAACGCCTCGAACATCTCGCCCACCGTGTCGACGGCCGTGTCGGTCCGGATCGGGCCGGGCGCCACGGAGTTGACGCGAACGCCCGCCGTGCCGAACTCGACGGCCCACGACCGGGTCAGCGCGTCCATCGCGGCCTTGGAGGCGTTGTAGACGGAGCCGACCGGGGTGCCGATCTGCGCGGCGACCGACGACACGTTGACGATCGCACCCTTCTTCTTGGTCACCATGGCCGGCGCGAGCGCGGCCGTCAGGAAGTAGGACGCACGAACGTTGATGTCGAACACCCGCTCGTAGCTGTCGAGCGACTGCTCAGGGGTCGGCGAGAACGGGAAGATGCCCGCGTTGTTCACCAGGATGTCCACCTCGCCGACCTCCTCGGCGAGCTTGCGGACGTCGTCGATGTTCGCGACGTCCGCGACGACGAAGTGGCCCGTCCCGCCCGCCTGCTCGATCAGCTCGACGGTCTCCTTGCCGAGCTCGGCCCTGCGCCCTGTCACGTAGACGGTGGCACCCGCCTCCGCGAGCTTGACCGCGATCGCGCGGCCGATCCCCGACGTGGCGCCGGTGACGAGTGCCTTCTTGTCCTGAAGTTCGTTGGCTGACATGTCTGCAAACGTGGCGGTGCCAGATCGTCGGAGCATAATTTCCGGATATACGGCCTGGTCAGGCCGAAGACGTCGAAATGGATCAAGTGGTCAGGGCCACTGTGCGCAGCCTGAAGTAGAGGCGCACGAACTGCGGCAGCCGGTAGCGGCCGAGTACGAGCGGCTCGATCAGGTGCACGCCCGTGAGCGACTCCAGCACCAGCTCGATCTCACCGGGGTCGGCCCCGGACATCTCCGCCGCATGGTGGCTGTCGATCACCTCGGTGTTTTGGCGCGCGAAGCACCTGAGCATGTGCCGTTCCGGATCGCTCAGCTGCTCCTCGGCCGCGATCAACGGGGCGAACATCGCAGCGCAGTCGGAGGGGATCACGCCGTCGAGCTTGCTCTCCCGCTCCATTTGCAGCAGAACCATCCCGATCGTCCAGTGCGGACGCGAGCTGAGCTTGCCGCCGATCACCCTGATCGGGCCCGGCAGGCGCGAGAGGCGGTCCAGCAGCACCTCGGCCTGCCCGGGTTCCGCGTCCGCGCGCACTGGACCGAGGACCTTGCGGAAGAAGTCCCGTGCCTCCCGCTCGGCCAGCCCGGCGGTCTTCAGCCAGGTCACCCCCGGCAGCTCGTTCAACCGGCGGACGCTCGTGAGGATCATCGCCGAGCCGGGCGTGGCGAGATCGCGTACGGCCGCCGCGTCCCGCACGTCGTCGACCACGACGAGGAATCGCCTGCCCCGCGCCTTCTCCCGCCACAGTGCGGCTTTGTCGCCGACGGGGTTCTCCACGCCGACCGCGCGCAACAGCTCGTCGGCGACGTCCCCGCCCCTGACGAAGATCTGCCCGTCCGGGAAGCGGCCCCTGACGAGGTGGCCGATCCGGGTGGCCAGCGCGGTCTTGCCGCTGCCCCGCATACCGGTGATGCCCACGGTGCCCGGCAACGTCCGGAGAGCCTGCGCGATCTCCTCGGCGCGGCCGGTGAAGTCGATCAGATCCGGCAGCAGCTGCTCCGGTCTGCGCGGCGGGGTGAGGTCGCCGTTGAGGATCCGCGCGTGGACCTTGCGCAGCTCCGGCCCTGGTTCGAGGCCGAGCTCCTCGTTGAGGCGTGCGCGCGCCTGGTGGAAATGGTCAAGTGCTTCGCCCTGCCTGCCCTCCAGGTAGAGCGCGCGCATCAGGAGAGCGCGCGGTCGTTCCCTGAGGGGGAAGGCGGCGACGTGCTTTTGCAGCTCCAGCACGTCGAGTTCACGTTCGAGGCAGTCCTCCCGCGCCTTGAGCCGGTAGTCGCCGAGCCGCACCCGTTGCGCGTCGAAGTAGGCACTCCGGAGGCCTTCCAAGGGCTCTCCGCGGCAATCGTCGACGATCTCCGCGCGGACCGTGTACCCCCCGTCCCTGGACTTCAGGTTCAGCTCCGGAAGGATCTTGCGGATCTTGTACACGTACGTCCGCAACGCCATCACCGCGCTCGGCGTCGGGTCGTCCCAGACCATGCCGATCAACTGGTCGTTGCTCAGCCGGATGCCGTTGTTCAGCAGCAACGCCGCCAGCACTGCCCGCTGCTGGCGCGGCCCCAGTTCGATCTCCTCTTCGTCGTTCCAGGCTCGTACCGGACCCATCAGTGAGAAGCGCAGGCTCATGCAACGGCACAACGCACGAGCCCGTCCCCCGCTTCCCCGTACAGAGGCGACCCGGAGAAACGCGGGACGGCGAACTGCCGTCGCCGGTCAGGGTGTTGTCAGACATCACCGCTACGGCCCCCTCCCAGGGACTCGACTTCCCCGGCCTGCTCGGTCCGCCGGCCCTGCGGCGCCTCGTGATGCCGGGAGGGGCGCACCGGCGGCGGGGAGTCCACGACTCGGTGATGGCGGACAACCGCACGCGGGGTCACCGTCACCCAGGGGTGAGGGCCGGGGGCGTTCAGACGGCGTCCAGGGCGGCCCGCCACCGTGCGACGGCATCCGCCGACACCGGTGCCCCCCAGCCCTCCGGCCGAGCCGCCCCGCCGATGTGGAAGCCGTCGACCCCGGCCGTCAGCAGCGTCGGCACGTGGTCGAGCCGGAGCCCGCCCCCCACCAGGAGATGCTGCTCGTACCCCGGCTGTCCCTGCCGGGCCGCCTCCGCGAGCAGCACGGAAAGCCCGTCATCGACCCCACCCGAAGCCCCGGCCGTCAGGTACGTGTCCAGCCCCGGCATCCCGTCCAGCTGCTTGCGCAGGGCGTCCCGGTCCGCGGACCGGTCGATCGCCCGGTGGAAGGTCCAGGGGCAGCCGTCCAGCACCCCCACCACCCGCTCCACAGCCGCCAGATCCACCGCACCCCCGGCATCGAGGAACCCCAGCACGAACTCCTCCGCCCCGGCCTCCCGCAGCTCGCCCGCCACCCGCGCCAGCCGGTCCACGTCCCCGGCCGCGAACCCGTCGGCCGGCCGCAGCATCACCCGCAGGGAGATGTCGACCGCCCGGCGGATCCCGGCGACGGTGGCGGCCGACGGGGTGAGCCCGTCGGCCGCCATGTCGGTGACCAGCTCGAGGCGGTCCGCGCCTCCCGCCTGGGCGGCGACCGCGTCCTCGACGCCGAGGGCGATCACCTCCAGGACTGCACGCTTGCTCATGGGGCCCCTTCGTCGGCACGGCGTCGGCGTACGGACGCCTGACGGTCGCGACAGGTCTAGTCCAATCAAGACTACGCTGCCCACTCCCGCCGAATCCCAAGCCCCCGGGCCCCGGGCCGGCGCCTCAGCCGAAGATGTTCAGCTCCTTCGCCTCCACCCCGGCCAGCTCGAACGAAGGCGCCCCGTCGACCGGCCGCCCCGTGTACAGCCGTACGAGCGTCGGTCCGTCCCCGATGAAACGGCCCGGGGGACGCTCCCCGCCGCTCTCCCCCAGCCGCAGCGGCTCGTCCAGGTCGTCGAGGTCGGCGTGCAGCGGCACGTGCCCGCGCTCGCGGGTGATCCGGGCGAGCAGCGCCAGCGCGTCCGGCAGCCCGGCCCCGCCGTACGCCCCCGGCTCCCCGAAGGCCTCCCGCACGTCCCCGGCGTGCACCCACACCCCGAGGGCGAGACCGTCCAGCTTCCCGCCGGCCCCGGCGATGAGCGGCCCGGCCTCGCCCATCCCCCGCTCCAGCTCGTCGACAATCTGTGCGTCGCTCCAGCCGGACCGCTCCGCGATGTCCCGGTCGTTTACCTCGGGCGAGAACACGCCCTCCTCGAACCTGCCCTCCGTCACCCGCGTCAGCGCGGCCGAGCAGTGCGCCAGCGCATCCCGCACCGTCCAGCCCGGACACGCGGCGACGGGCCGCGCGAAGTCCTCCCCGGCCCGGCCCCGCAGCAGCGGGATCAGGGCGTCACGCTCGATCGTCAGCAGCCGTCCGGGCTGCTCGGGGTCCCGTACGTCATGCACATCAGCAGGAGTCGTCATGCCCCCACGCTATGGCCTGCCGTTTGGATCAGGCCGCAGACGCGGGGCCTGGCACGCGCATCTGCCGCGTTGTCGTCGGTTGCCGACTCCCCCAAGCTCTCGGCTTCGCTCGAGCAGGGGGGACCCCCATCGCGTCGACGCCCTCCTCCGCCTTGCAGCTGCACGCACCAGACCCCGCTCACCGGCATCGAATGGCACCGTCGCTTCCCTGCGACCTGACCCAAACGGCAGGCCCTTGGTGCCCGACCCCGCTGAGCGGGAGAATGCCACCATGGTCGACCTCGACACCCTGCACACCCGCTTCGCCCGCACCCTGGAAGCAGCCCGGGGCCCGGCCGGCGGCCCGGACCCGGCGCCGTACGCCGACGCCCTGCTCACCCGCTGGCAGGAGCCCCAGCGCCGCTACCACACGGTCGAGCACCTCACCGCGGTCCTGGACCGCGTCGACGAACTGGAGCGGTACGCGCACGACCCGGACGTGGTGCGGCTGGCCGCCTGGTTCCACGACGCGGTCTACCTGCCCGACCGCTCCGAGAACGAGGAGCGCTCGGCCCGCCTCGCCGAGCGCGCCCTCCCGGAAGCCGGCGTACCCGACGCGAAGACCGCCGAGGTGGCCCGCCTGGTCCGGCTCACCGTCACCCACGACCCCGCTGACGACGACCCCGACGGCCAGGTCCTGTGCGACGCCGACCTCGCGATCCTCGCCTCGCCCCCGTCGGCGTACGCCGCCTACACCACGGCCGTCCGCGAGGAGTACCACTTCGTCCCCAGCGACGCCTTCCGCGCGGGCCGCGCCGCGATCCTGCGCCAACTCCTGGACCTCCCGCGCCTGTTCAGGACGCCGTACGGAGCAGCCGAGTGGGAGGCCACGGCCCGCTACAACCTCACCGGCGAGCTGGAAATGCTGTCGCTCTCACCTCACGACGCCTCGTAGCCTGCCCACCATGTGGACCACGGGAGCGGAACAGGTGGAGCAGGCCGTCGCCGAGTGCGTCGGGCTGTTGGGGGCGGTCGCCGATCGGGACTGGGAAGGGGTGCGGGCCGGGCGGCTGGAGTGGAGTTGCCGCAGGACGGCGGTGCACATCGCGGAGGATCTCATCGCCTACGCGGGCCAGCTGGCGGGGCGGGAGCAGGACGGGTACGCGCCGTTCGAGCTCTCGTTGGAGGAGGGGACCGACAACGCGGGTGCGCTGCGGGTGATCGGCGCGATGGGGACCCTGCTCGCCGCGGCGGTCCGCACCACCCCGCGTGACGTGCGGGCCTTCCATCCGTACCCGTTCCGCAGCGCGAACCGTGAGGGGTTCGCCGCCATGGGCGTGGTCGAGGTGCTGCTGCACACGCACGACGTGGCCGAGGGACTGGGCCTGTCCTACGAACCGGCGCCCGAGCTGTGCGACTTCGTGCTCACCCGGATCTTCCCGCACGTCCAGCCGGGGCCCACCCCGTGGCCGACCCTGCTGTGGGCCACCGGCCGCGGGGAACTGGCCGACCGCGCCCCGGTGACCGAGTGGCGCTGGAACAACAACCTGGTGATCGGCACCGAGCGGCTCACCCTGGAGGGCGTCACCCCCGCGGCCGCCACCGACCTGTCCGCGGTCGGCGACGGCGGCTTCGAGTGGATCGAGGGCGGCCCGATCGAGGGCACCCGGGTCGGCGCCGGGCTGGTGTACAAGCAGTACGAGGACGGGGTCCACCGGCCGGAGTGGGGCATGTACGTGCTGGTCCGGCGCGAGGACAAGCGCGCGATCGGCGCCATGGGCTTCCACAGCGTCCCGGACGAGACGGGCCGGGTCGAGGTCGGCTACGACCTGGTCGAGGGCGCCCGCGGTCACGGCTACGCCACCGAGGCGCTGCGCGCGCTGTCGGCCTGGGCGCTGGACCGGCCGGAGGTGCGGACCGTGGTCGCGATGGTCGAGCGGGACAACCTGCCCTCGCAGAACGTGCTCGCGCGGGCCGGATTCACCCAGGTCGCCGAGGACCCCGAGCAACTGACCTACGAACTGTGCGAACCGCGCGACGGATAGCGCCCCTTGGGCCGCCGCAGCCCCGCCCCGTACAGCAGCCGCACCACCTCGCGGCTGCTGACCTCCACGGCCCCGGCCCGCACCGCGTCGGCGTACCGCTGGTCGGGGATGTCGTAGTGGTCGCGCTCGAAGGCCCGGCGGGGGAGGCCGAGGCGGGCGGCGAAGGTGTGGAGTTCGTCGAAGGAGACGTCGCTGACGAGGTGGGACCACATGCGGCCGTGGCCGGGCCAGGCCGGCGGGTCGATGTAGATCGTCACGAGGGCCTCACGAGGACGCCGCCCCGCCGATGGCCTCGTTCAGCGACCCCACCGCCGCCACCTTCACGCCCGCCTCGCTGCACACCCAGTGCGGGTCGGGCCCCAACTCCGGTTCCACGTCGAGGGCGTGCGGGTCGCCGGTGCCGCACACCGGGCACAGCGGCCAGCGGCCGTACCGCTCCAGCAGGGAGTCCTGGACGTCCTGCGCGACCAGGCCGGCCACGTACTGCGCGCCCTCGGGCCACTGCTCGACCCACCATCGCCGCTGCGCGACGGACTGCTCGACCAGGGACACGACATCGGCCTCGGCGACGCGGCCCGCGACGAGGTCGGCCAGCACGAGGGCGCGCGCGGCGTGCAGCGCCTGCTCCAGGGGGCTGATGGGATCCATGCACCCATTGTGCGCACTCTTGACCCGAACACCGCGACGAAAATATCTTTCACATGTGACCCGAGACGTGAAGGAAATTTTCGCCAGCGAACGCGGCGGCCCCTCGGGAGCGAGCGGCACCCCGCCCGCCCCCGCCGCCCTCGCGGCCAAGGTCCGCACGCTGGGCCCGTCGATGACGCGTTCCATGCAGCGCGTCGCCGAGGCCGTCGCGGGCGACCCGGCCGGCTGCGCGGCCCTCACGGTCACCGGCCTCGCCGAACTCACCGGCACCAGCGAGGCGACCGTCGTACGCACCGCCCGCCTGCTGGGCTATCCGGGTTACCGGGATCTGCGCCTGGCCCTCGCCGGACTCGCCGCGCAGCAGCAGTCGGGCCGCGCCCCGGCCATCACGACGGACATCGCGGTGGACGACCCGATCGCCGACGTGGTCGCCAAGCTCGCCTACGACGAGCAGCAGACCCTCGCCGACACCGCCGCCGGCCTCGACACCGTCCAACTGGGCGCGGCCGTCACCGCGCTGACCACGGCCCGCCGCACCGATGTGTACGGCGTCGGGGCGTCCGGCCTGGTCGCGCAGGACCTCACACAGAAGCTGCTGCGCATAGGGCTGATAGCGCACGCCCACAGCGACCCGCACCTCGCCGTCACCAACGCGGTGCAACTGCGCGCGGGCGATGTCGCGATCGCCATCACGCACTCCGGGGCGACGGGGGACGTCATCGAACCGCTGCGGGTCGCCTTCGAGCGCGGGGCGACGACGGTGGCGATCACCGGCCGGCCCACCGGCCCGGTCACGCAGTACGCCGACCACGTCCTCACCACGTCCACCGCACGCGAGAGCGAGCTGCGTCCGGCGGCGATGTCGTCCCGTACCGGTCAGCTCCTCGTGGTGGACTGCCTGTTCGTGGGGGTGGCGCAGCGGACCTACGAGAAGGCGGCGCCGGCGCTGTCGGCGTCCTACGAGGCGCTGGCCCACCGGCATCGCTCCTGAGGCGCGCCGCCCCGCCCAGCACCGGAAAGACACGGAAAGAGCCGTTCATGACCTCCACCTCCAGCCCCCGTGATCTCAGGACCGAGTTGGAGTCCCTGACCACCGAGGCCTTCCGGCCGGAACTCGCGGACATCGACCGGCTGCCCACCCTCGACATCGCCCGGCTGATGAACGGCGAGGACGCCACCGTGGCCGGGGCGGTCGCGGCGCGGCTGCCGCAGATCGCCGCCGCGATCGACGCCGTCGCGGAGCGGATGGCCCGGGGCGGCCGCCTGATCTACGCGGGCGCCGGCACGGCGGGCCGGCTGGGCATCCTGGACGCCTCCGAGTGCCCGCCCACGTTCAACACCGACCCCTCCCGGGTCGTCGGCCTGATCGCGGGCGGCCCGGACGCGGTGGTCACCTCGGTCGAGGGCGCGGAGGACTCCCGGGAACTGGCAAGGGCCGACCTGGCGCCCCTCGCCCTGACCCCCGACGACACGGTGGTCGGCATCTCCGCCTCCGGCCGCACGCCGTACGCCATCGGCGCGGTCGAACACGCCCGCGCCCGCCGCTCCCTCACCATCGGCCTCGCCTGCAACCCCGGCAGCCCGCTCGCGGCCGCCGCCGACCACGGCATCGAGATCGTCGTGGGGCCCGAACTGCTCACCGGCTCCACCCGTCTGAAGTCCGGCACGGCGCAGAAGCTCGTCCTCAACATGCTCTCGACGATCACGATGATCCGGCTGGGAAAGACCTACGGGAACCTGATGGTCGACGTCCGCGCCTCGAACGACAAGCTCCGCGCCCGCTCCCACCGCATCGTGGCCCTCGCGACCGGCGCCGCCGACAAGGACATCGAACGGGCCCTGACCGCCACGGACGGCGAGGTGAAGCACGCGATCCTCACCCTCCTCGCCGACGTCGACGGCCCGACGGCGGCCCGCCTGCTGGAAGAGTCCGGCGGGCACTTGCGAGCGGCCCTGACGGCGGCCGGCTGACTCACCGGCCCCGGCGGCGCTGACCGGCCTCCACTCACTGGAACCGGGCGACGTACTCGGCGAACGGCTCGATGCCCACCCCTGCGCGCAGCTCGTCCACACGGCCGGGCTCGGCACAGGGCCAGGGGATCGGGCTGCCGTCTTCCCTCACTCCGGCGACCTGGGTGCCGTAGACCTGCTCCCGCCCCTCGTTGACGAGCGTGCGGTCCCGCAGGAACGCCAGCTCCCGGGCACCGGCCCGCCCCGCCGCCACGGCCTCCTCCAGCAGCCGCAGCGCCCGCCGCTGCACGTCCAGTTGCCGGTCGGCATGCTGAGCGAGGATCCAGGCGGCCCGGGCGGCGTCCGCGCCGACGAGGTCCGCCGTGGGCCAGCCGGCCTCGTCCATGATCTCGTTCAGCCGGTCCCCGTGCCGGGCGGTGAGCCGCCGCCAGGCGAGCTGCCCGGCCGGGTCGTCGCTGTGGGCGGCTCCGGCGGCGGCCTGCTCGTGGTCGGCGGCGGCCATGGCGGTGAGTTCCTCGGCGAGGGCGGCGAGGGTCATCGCGAACTTCCTTTCGCAGAAGGGGCGTTGACCCAAACCCTAAAGCCGCATTCCACCCATGAAGATCATTCCGGAGAACGGTGACACGGCCCCCCGGGTGCTGGGATACTGGATCTACCCCACCCGGTCGGACACCCCCACAGCCACCCGCAGCCCCTCCCCCAGCCGCTCGGCCTGTTCCGCCGTCGCCTTCTCGGCCAGGGCGTTGACCGCCGCGCTGAACCGTTCCATCGAGGTGGGGCGGTCCTGGCCCAGGACGTACTCCTTGAGGACCCGGCGCGCGGGTGCCATCGGGTCACGCCTGGGCTCGCGGACCGAGTCGAGGATCTCCGGGAGCCGGGTGCAGGCCCGGTCGAGCAGGTACGCGCCGCCGGCCGTGGTGTAGGCCGCCCGGAAGTCCTCGTCGGGCAGGTCGTTCGCGTTGGTCAGGACGTACGGCTTGAGGCTCGCCACGAAGTCCGCGACCACGGACGACACATCGCTGATGAGGATGTCGGCCTGGTCGAAGCACGCGTAGAGCGTGGGCAGTTGCCCGGTGATGACGTGGTGCCGGGCGGGGCCCCGGCTCTCCCAGAAGATCCGGTGCCACTCGGCGCGCAGCTCCTGCCACTCGGTCTCCCCGTCCAGGTCGGGGAGACGCGCTTCGCGGGTCTGCTGGGCGTCGTCGCCGCCGAGCCGCCCGGACAGTTCGCCGAGCCGGGCCTGGATCTCCGCGAGCCGGGGCCGCGCGGCGGCGGCCGCGGCCTCCGCCCACTCGGCGTCACGCCGTTCGTTGTCGGCGCACAGCAGCTCCCGGATCGCCCGGTCCGCCTCGGCCGCCGCGCGGGAGCGCTTGCCGGTGAGGGGATGCGGCTTGTAGAGGACCCGTACGTTCTCGGCGAGCAGCTTCTCGATCAGCGGCACGCCCATCGGGATCAGGGACGTATGGCAGTCGTCGTCGCTCCAGCCCTCCCAGGTCGGCGCGTACAGCACGGTCGGCAGCAGCCCCGGCACGTGGTCGGTGTGCAGCCGGATCGACGACAGCTGCGGGCGGCCCACCTCGACGATCGCGTTGTCACTGATGGCGTGCCGCACCCGCTGGTAGCGGTCGCGCCCGGCCCGCCCGGCCACCCAGATCTCGTCATACACCTTGCTCACCCGGTTGCTGCTGGCGAGCTTGTCGCTGTCGCCGTGCCCGATGAAGACGTGCTTGGCCTCGGCGACGCGCAGCATGTGCACGTTCTTGCCCGCGTTGCCCGGGTAGAGGACGACCCGCAGCTCGGGCATCTCCAGCTGCGCCACGTCATCGGCCTTCGGCACGCACACGACCGGGATCGACGTACGGCTGAGATAGCGGAACGAGGCCCGCTCCCGCAGGATGATCAACGGCCGCCGGTCGAGCTGCTCCAGCGTCTCGATCCACATGTTGACCTGGTACATGAAGTCCCGGGACACGGCCGCGAAACTGAAGTACAGCGCCACCTCCGGCCGGTACACGGCGAGTTGCCGGTTGACCTCGGCGATCACCTCGTCCCCCGAGGGCATCCGGCGGGCCCGGCGCAGCTGCCCGAGCAGCGCCACGACGGCCGCGACCCCGAGCCCGGCCGTCACCACGAAGCCGATGCCCGCCGAGGTCCATTCCCCGACCGCCAGCGCGACGACCAGCCCCGCGTGCGCGGGCACGTCGAGATGCAACAGCTTGCGCAGAAAACGCCGGTAGAGGAAGCCGGGCGGCGCCGCCGGGATCCCCGCCCCGCTCATGTCCAGGTTGCGCACCACGACCGGCAGCGTGCGGCGCCGGCGAATCGCGTGGTGCACCGCCGTGTACATCATCACCAGCGCGAAGTGAGCGCTGAACACCGCCAGCGCGGCCACCAGCACCGCACCCGGCGCGTTCATCCGGTCGGCGAGGGCGAGCAGCATCACCGTCCGCACGGCGAACCGCATGGTGCGGTCCAGCTGTAGCGCGGCCAGCCGCCGCACGAAGGCGGGAGAGCGCGTGTGCAGCACCTCGTCCACGGCGTACGTCACGGCCGAGGCCGCGGCGAAACCCCACAGGGACGGGAGCAACGCGAAGACGGGCAGGGCGGCGAAACCGGCAGCGAACAGGAACACAAGCAAAAGGTCGGTCTTCCCGCGCACGCGCAGGACACCGCACAGCCAACGGAACGTCATAAGGCAGGATTCCTCTGGGGAAAGGATGTGATTTCCGGAGTGGCGTGCTGTGGGGCGAACGCCGGCGTATGCGCGATACGCCTGTTCGACGGCGGTGGAGGGCGAATGGTTGTACATCCATCGTTGGCTATTACTTCACCGTGACTTCGGCTCCCGGTTGACCTGCCGCACGCGCGCCCGCAACGTGTCCCGCGCGGGCAACGACCGCAGGACGTCGGTGAGTTGCTCGGCCGTCCGTACGTTGCACCGCCCCAGATCGACCAGGGCGAACGGCTCGTTGCTCGCGGCCGTGACCGGATCGACGCGCAGGGACGGCAGCACAACGCCGACTCCCGCGAGTGCGTCCCGCAGCGACTTCACGATCTCTTCGGTCGAGCGCACCTTCTGCTACCTCCACGCTGAGTTGGCGATTCACCACACAGCGTGGCCGACGCGTCCCTAACCTGGCCAGAGACGGCGGTCCAACAACCCGATCTGTACGACAGGGAGTCGCCCATGCCGGGATCCAGGGACCTCGACCCGTCCTCCTCACCTCGGGCCCTCCTGGGCGCCGAACTCCGCCACGCCCGCGAGAAGGCCGGCCTGAGCCAGGAGGAACTGGGGCAGCGGCTGTTCGTGAGCGGGTCGTTCATCGGGCAGCTGGAGGCGGGGACGCGGAGGTTGCAGCGGGAGTACGCGCGGCTGCTGGACGAGGCGCTGGGGACGGAGGACTTCTTCCAGCGGAACTGTGCGGCGGCGGCGAAGTCGAAGTATCCGGAGCATTTTGCGGAGGCGGCGGAGGCGGAGGCCCGGGCTACGGCCATCAGGGAGTACGCGTCGATGCTGATTCCCGGCCTGTTGCAGACCCCCGCCTACGCCCGGGCGGTGTGCCGCGCCTACCAGCCGACGGCACCGGATGAGGAGATCGAGAAGAGGGTGGCCGCTCGCATGGAGCGGACCCGCATCCTCGACGATCCAACAAAGCCGTTGTTGTGGGCCGTGATTGACGAGTCGGCGTTGCGCCGGGTGACAGGTGGGCCGGATGTCATGGCCGAAGCTCTGCGACACATCACCGACCTGGCCCGCCGCAGCCGGTCCATCGTGCAGGTGCTGCCGTTCGACGCGGGGGCGCACCCTGCCATGCAGGGGTGCGTCAAGCTGATGGACTTCGCCGACGCGCCTCCGTTGGCGTACCTGGAAGGCGTCGGCACCGGGCGACTGGACGACGATCCCGCCACCGTCGCGGAGTACCGCTTCTACTACGAGTTCCTCGCGGCCTCCGCACTCTCGCCTGAGAAGTCTCTAGCTCTGCTCGAAGCAATGACGCAGGATTACGACCATGAGGAACACGCCTGAGTGGTACAAGTCCAGTTACAGCGGCGGGAGCGGCGACAACTGCCTGGAAGTCACCCAGGCATTCCCTGACGTCATCCCCGTCCGCGACTCCAAGACCCCCCACGGCCCGAAGCTCGTGTTCCGGGCCACTGCCTGGACCGCGTTCGTCGAGAACCTCAAGGACGAGACGGCCTGAGCTTCGGGACCCGGGCTTCGAGCCCTCTTTTCAAGGAACGGGAAGAGGGCCTCAACCCGCCCTCCCACCCCGCGTGTTGACTTGACGCGTTCGGCTTGCCACGGACAGTGACAGGCCTCTAACGTGCCTGCATACGCAACAGCCCCCGCCCGGTGCGCCAACACCTGCGGGGGCTTAACCATCGAGATCGGAAGCAACGATCCCATGGCTGACGCCAACTTTAGTGCTGCCTCCCCGTCCGCGCACCCCATGGCGGGTCCGGGCTACGGCAAGCGCACCGCCCCCGACCAACTCCCCGGCACGAGCCACGACTTCGCCCACCTCCCACCCCGCGAAGCCGCCATCGCCGCCTACCTCGACCGCCTCCCCGACGGCGCCGACATCTCGGTGAAGACGCTGGCCAAACAGCTCCCGTACGGGCAGTGCGCCCTCGGCACCGCCCTCAACCGCATCCAGCAGGCGGGCCACCTACGGCGAGGCCGGGAGTGTGTGACGGCCGACGACGGCAGCTCCCGCTGGATCACCCGAACGTGGTTCACCCGCACCGCCCGGGATGACGACTGGTGGGCCGCCTTCACCCGCGGCGACGTACCGAAGCAGGCAGCGCGCCCCACCCGCTCCCGCGCCCACATCCTCCTGGCCGCCCTCGGCCGTACGGCACCCGTCCTGTCCCTCTCCCAGGCCGATTGCGCGGCACTCGCCCCGCTGGTGACGGAGTGGCTCGAGCGGGGCGCCTCGGAGGACGACGTACTGCGCGCGCTCACCGCCGGCCTGCCGACGCCCGTCCACCACCCCGCCGCGCTCGTCCGCAACCGCCTGACCAGCAAACTCCCGCCATCACCCGCTCCACGCCCACCCCTGCGGGTCCTGGAGTGCGCGAATTGCGGCGCCCCGGGGCGTCCAGAGTCCCTCCCAGGGGGCCGTTGCAGCGCCTGCCGGGGCGAACGCTCCCCCGCGCAACCCCCTGCACCCCTGTCCGCCCCCACGGTTCAGGACCGCGCGGCCCAGATCCGCGCCGAGATGTCCCAACGACGCCGAGAGAAGGCACGCACATGACGGCACCTACGGTCCGACGTCACTCCCGCAGGGCACGATGGAAGGGAGGAGGCACCACCATGACCCCTGGTACCGCTGACCGCCCGCTGATGCCCATCGAGGACTTCGAGGATCTGGCCGAGGTGGCCCCGAAGGGCGTGCGACTCGAGTACGTCGACGGGCGTGTCCGTACGAAGGACCCACTCACCGTCGAGGACTTCGAAGAACTGGAACGCCGCGCCCCGGAGACCGTGCGGCTTGAGTACATCAACGGAAAACTAGAGGTCAAGGCCATGCCGGACGGCAACCACCGCGAGATCTTCATGTGGCTGCTACGTCAGTGCCTGATGCAGCGCCCCGACCTCAATCTCGTCCCCGAATCCGGAGTCAAGGCGGAGCCTTATCGCAAGGGCCGAGCACGGACGGACGGCACCCTCGCGGCCGTGGGTCGCTTCAGGGGAGACGGCGAATGGTCCGACCCCGACGGTTCCCTCATGGCCGTGGAGATCACCTCCCACGACCGCGACACCGACCAACGCGACCGCATCGACAAGCCCATCGGGTACGCCGAAGCCGAGATCCCCGTCTACCTCCTGATCGACCGCGACAACCACACCCTCACGGTCTTCAGCGAGCCCAAAGACGGCGGCTACCAGCAGATCTCCCCGCACCCCTGGGGCGCCACGGTCCAGCTCCCCGCCCCCGTGAACATCACCCTGGAAACCGAGAAGCTCAAGGACTACGCCGACTGAGGACAATGGGCCCATGAACCACGCCCAGCTCACCGCCCTAGGCCGTGCTCTCCGTCTGCTCGGTGAGCACGGGGAAGCCCTCACCTCCGACACCCCCGACGCCAAGCTGCACGAGATCAAGGGCGACCTGAAGCGCGCCCTGGACCTGCTGGAGGACAGTGTCACGACCGCGGCACCCAGTACGCGCTGCCCCGAACATCCCAACGGCCCGGTCGACGAGGCCGCCCCCGACCTGTGCCTGCTGTGCGAGACCCGGCGCAGGGCCGCCCGCCGCAACGAGTTCAACGGGCCCGCGCCCCAGCAGCCGCAGACCGAACCCGTCCAGTCCCGTTACGGCGCACGCGGCGACCGCCCCCAGCCCCAGCAGCGCTGGCTGGCGGAGCTGTGGAACGGCCAGACCTGGCAGCTGTGCGGCACCCCGCGCCGGGACCGACGCGAGGCGGAGTTGTTCATCGCGGCCCAGCGCAAGGCTCCCCGGGCAGCCATGGCGTACCGGCTGGTGCACGAGTTCACGGACTACGAGGTGCTGCGGGTGTGGGGGACGCCGGTGAAGGTGGACATCGAGCCCATGGGCAACCTCTGACCTCCCGCGCTCACAGCAGCGGCAGGGGCGGGAAGTCGTAGCCCTCCCACAGGCGCCGCGACGTCTCCTCCGGGTACGCCGTGACCACCGGCTCCGCGTCCAGCACCTGCACCAGCCGCCGCTCGTCGTCGTACGCCGGCCAGCCCGGGTCTCCCGACCGCGCGAAGGAGGTCCAGGACGCACGGAAACGGGACGACAGCGACAGCGCCTCGGCGGAGGGCTCCACGCCCGCGAACAGCAGAAGCCCCAGGTCCGCCCCGTACGTGCCGAACAGCAGCGGGATGTCCAGGCCGTGGCAGGCGCCGAGCGCGCCGCCGTTGCCCGGGGCGGGCCAGGTCAGTTCGTAGACGTGGGCGCGTCCGCCGCCCGCGCGCTGTGCCTCGGCCAGGTGCAGCGAGGGCATGTTGAACAGCCAGTCCGTCTGGACGCGTTCGTAGAGCTCGCCCGGGGAGGCGTCGGGGAACGCGGCGCGGTAGGCCTGTTCCCCACCGGGGGCGAACAGACGCAGGGCCGACGCCGCCTGCTCCTCCGTGATCTGGCCGAGTCGGCCCGCCATGGCGGTGAAGAGGCGGTACTCGTCGCGGTTGTGGCCGACGAGCAGGTCGATGTCCTTCGCCGATCCGGCCGCCAGCGCCTGCCACGGGCCCGTCGGCAGCACCTCGCCGTCGACCACCGGTGAGAAGGGCGTGACCGTGGGCGCCGCCTGCCCCCAGCGGTCGACGTACTGGAGCATCTTGGCGCTCAGCGTCTCCCCCGCCGACGTGAGCCGGTGCGGATCGACCGTCGCCAGGTCGGCGACCGTGGGGCGCAGGCCCACCTCGGCGGCGAGGGCGGTACCGATGTCACGGGCCAGGGCGTCGGAGAAGAACGTCCCGGGCACGCTCTGCGCGATCGCCCGCCGGAACAGCCCGGACGCGCGCTCCATGGTGAGCAGCGAGGCGACCGATCCCGCGCCGGCCGATTCGCCGAAGACCGCGACCTGCCCGGGGTCGCCGCCGAAGGACTCGATGTTGTCCCGCACCCACTCCAGCGCGGCCACCTGGTCGAGCAGGCCGCGGTTGGCGGGCGCGCCCTCGATGAACGTGAAACCCTCCATGCCCACGCGGTAGTTGAGGGACACGACCACCACGTCGCCGTCGGCCGCGATGTGCCGGGCGTCGTAGCCGGGGCTGCCGGAGTGGCCGAGCTTGTAGGCACCGCCGTAGATCCACACCATCACCGGCCGACGGGCGGCCGGGTCGGGTTCGGGCGTCCAGACGTTGACCGTGAGCCACTCGTCGCCCTCGGGCACGTCGAGCAGGCCCGGGCCGCCCAGGCCGCCGAGGTCCTGCGGGGGCGGCGGGCCGAAGGCGTACGCGTCGCGTATGCCGTCCCACGGGCGGGCGGGGCGCGGGGCCATGAAGCGGGCCTCGCCCACCGGGGGTGCGGCGAACGGGATGCCGCGGAAGACCGCGAGCCCCGCCTCCCTGCGGCCCCGGACCGATCCGGCGGTGGTGCGCACCACCGGTCCGGGCTGCCCGGCAGAGCCGTCGTGCGGCGGGCGGGACTCGGTCGTCGTCATCTGGATCTCCTCACGGAATGCCGGTGAACAGGCGCTCGGCCAGTGTCCTTGAGTGACAGAAGCAGATCCAGAGCCCCCCGGGAGGGGGATTCAGCTGAGGGTCTTCAGCGACGCCGGGTTGTACGGCGCCAGGTCCTCGAGGCGGCCGTCGAGCACCTTGCGGGCCCACTCGGGGTCCTGGAGCAGGGCGCGGCCGACGGCGACCATGTCGAACTCGTCGCGCTCGAAGCGGTCCAGGAGGTTGTCGAGGTCGCCCAGTTCGGCGCCCTGGCCCTGGAAGGCCTTGATGAAGTCGCCGTTCAGGCCGACCGAGCCGACGGTGATGGAGGGCTTGCCGGTGAGCTTCTTGGTCCAGCCGGCCAGGTTGAGGTCCGAGTCGTCGAACTCGGGAACCCAGTAGCGGCGGGTGGAGGCGTGGAAGGCGTCGACGCCGGCGGCGGCCAGCGGCGTCAGGATGGCCTCCAGCTCCTCGGGGGTCTCGGCGAGGCGGGCGTCGTAGGCCTCCTGCTTCCACTGGGAGTAGCGGAAGATGATGGGGAAGTCGGCGGAGACGGTCTCGCGGACGGCCGCGACGATCTCCTCCGAGAGCTTGGCGCGGGCGACGCGGTCGCCGCCGTAGGCGTCGGTGCGGCGGTTCGTGCCCTCCCAGAGGAACTGGTCCAGCAGGTAGCCGTGGGCGCCGTGGAGTTCCACGCCGTCGAAGCCGACGCGCTCGGCGGCGGCCGCGGCCTCGGCGAAGGCACCGATGACGGCGTCGATGTCGGCCTGCGTCATGGCCTTGCCGGTGGGCTCCGTCGCGCCGATGCGCAGGCCGGAGGGGCCGACGGCCGGGGCGTCGGCGACGGGCGGCTCGCCCTGGTTGCGGACCATGCCGATGTGCCACAGCTGCGGCACGATCGTGCCGCCCGCGGCGTGCACCGCGCCGGCGACCTTCGCCCAGCCCGCGAGCTGCTCATCGCCGTGGAACCGCGGCACGCGGTCGCTCTGCCCGGCCGAGTCGTGGCCGACGTAGGTGCCCTCGGTGACGATCAGGCCGACTCCGGCGGCGGCGCGGCGCGCGTAGTACGAGACGACGTCCTCGCCGGGCACACCGCCCGGAGAGAACATGCGGGTCATCGGCGCCATCGCGATCCGGTTCGGAACGGTCAGGCCGCCCAGCGATACGGGCCGGGACAGGATTTCGGCGGCGCGGGAAGCGGAGGCGGCGACAGTCACGTGGGGGCTCACTTTCGGATACCGGAAGGTATGTGCATACGCATAGGACGCAAGTTTCAACCACCCGGCCCGCCCGGGGCATCCCGCCCTTGCTGTGATCCCGGACACGCCCCGGACACGCCCCGGACACGCCCGAGGGCGGCACCCCCTGTCGGAACAGGAAGTACCGCCCTCGGTAAGGACGTTGATCGACCAGGTCGATCAGAAGTCCATGTCACCGCCCGGCATGCCGCCGCCGGCCGGGGCAGCGCCCGCCTTCTCCGGCTTGTCGGCGATGACGGCCTCGGTGGTGAGGAACAGCGCGGCGATGGAGGCGGCGTTCTGCAGCGCGGAACGGGTCACCTTCGCCGGGTCGATGATGCCCTCGGCGATCATGTCGACGTACTCACCGGTCGCGGCGTTCAGGCCGTGGCCGACGGTGAGGTTGCGGACCTTCTCCACGACGACGCCGCCCTCGAGACCACCGTTGACGGCGATCTGCTTCAGCGGGGCCTCCAGCGCGAGCTTCACGGCGTTGGCACCGGTCGCCTCGTCACCCTCGAGCTCCAGCTTCTCGAAGACCTGGGAGGCCTGCAGCAGGGCCACGCCACCACCGGCGACGATGCCCTCCTCGACGGCCGCCTTGGCGTTGCGCACGGCGTCCTCGATGCGGTGCTTGCGCTCCTTGAGCTCCACCTCGGTGGCGGCACCGGCCTTGATGACGGCCACGCCGCCGGCGAGCTTCGCCAGGCGCTCCTGGAGCTTCTCGCGGTCGTAGTCCGAGTCGCTGTTCTCGATCTCGGCGCGGATCTGGTTGACCCGGCCCTGGACCTGGTCGGCGGAGCCGGCACCGTCGACGATGGTGGTCTCGTCCTTGGTGATGACGACCTTGCGGGCCTTGCCCAGCAGGTCGACCGTGGCGTTCTCCAGCTTGAGGCCGACCTCCTCGGAGATCACCTCGCCGCCGGTGAGGATGCCGATGTCCTGCAGCATCGCCTTGCGGCGGTCGCCGAAGCCCGGGGCCTTGACGGCGACGGACTTGAAGGTGCCGCGGATCTTGTTGACGACCAGGGTCGACAGGGCCTCGCCCTCGACGTCCTCGGCGATGATCAGCAGCGGCTTGCCCGACTGCATGACCTTCTCCAGGAGCGGGAGCAGGTCCTTGACGTTGGAGATCTTGGAGTTCGCGATCAGGATGTACGGGTCGTCGAGGACGGCCTCCATACGCTCCATGTCGGTGGCGAAGTACGCCGAGATGTAGCCCTTGTCGAAGCGCATACCCTCGGTGAGCTCCAGCTCCAGACCGAAGGTCTGGGACTCCTCGACGGTGATGACGCCTTCCTTGCCGACCTTGTCCATGGCCTCGGCGATGAGCTCGCCGATCTGGGTGTCGGCGGCGGAGATGGAGGCCGTGGAGGCGATCTGCTCCTTGGTCTCGACGTCCTTCGCCTGCTCCAGCAGGGCGGCGGAGACGGCCTCGACGGCGCGCTCGATGCCGCGCTTGAGGGCCATCGGGTTGGCGCCGGCGGCTACGTTGCGCAGACCCTCCTTGACCAGGGCCTGGGCGAGAACGGTCGCGGTGGTCGTACCGTCACCGGCGACGTCGTCCGTCTTCTTGGCGACTTCCTTGACCAGCTCGGCGCCGATCTTCTCGTACGGGTCCTCGAGCTCGATCTCCTTGGCGATGGAGACACCATCGTTGGTGATCGTGGGCGCGCCCCACTTCTTCTCGAGGACGACGTTGCGGCCCTTGGGGCCGAGCGTCACCTTGACGGCGTCCGCGAGCTGGTTCATGCCGCGCTCGAGGCCGCGCCGCGCCTCCTCGTCGAACGCGATGATCTTGGCCATGTGAAGTGGTCCCTCCAGGACTGGGGGTGATTACTTCGGACCGCGCCCGCGCCCGCGACGGACGGCTCGCTTGCCTTGTGGTTCCTTCCCCACCCGGCCTGCGGGCCTCACCGACCCGGTCCTTACGTTGTCACTCTCACCTTCAGAGTGCTAACGCAATGATTAGCACTCGACCCCCGAGAGTGCAAGGCGCGCTCGCGTAGCGAGTGCTCGTTGAGGGGTGGTGGTCGGGTGACGGGCGGGCGCAAGCGCCTCCATGGGATCGGGCGGGGTCGTCAGCCGCCCGCGAACACCGCCCGGCGGGCCCTTCGAACAGGCCGAAGGGCCCGCACCCCGGGGGGTACGGGCCCTTCTGAGAAGACCGGTCGCTTGAGCGTTGGTCGTGGTGCGCGTTCAGGCAGCGACGCGAACCATGTCGGCCTGCGGCCCCTTCTGACCCTGCGAGATCTCGAACTCGACCCGCTGGCCCTCTTCAAGGGTGCGGTAGCCGTCCATCTGAATCGCGCTGTAGTGGACGAAAACATCCGCACCACCGTCGACCGCGATGAAGCCGTACCCCTTCTCCGCGTTGAACCACTTGACGGTGCCCTGAGCCATGCCTAACTCCCCTATTACTGGCCCTTGCACAGATCCACACTTCGCGGACCCGGGTCAGACCTCACCCCCCACGGTTGGGGGCGTGCGCCGGAACGCGTCGACCGCGGCTGAATGTATCTGTCCAACTGCCGTCTGCAACAGGTCAATCGGACGAGAATTCTGGACGCACAAGGTCCGGAATGTAGGGAGAATTCGCCTGAATTCAGGGCAAGTCGGGCCACACAAAAGGAACAAAAGCCACAAAAGATGCGCACACTTTGGCTACATCCTGTCGGGCTCGCGGCGGGAATTCAGGGTTCCGATCAGGGGATCGGGATCGCGTTCCCCAACTGTACCGCGCTCAATCACACAGAATTGCCCCCTCCGCTTCTCTCACGGAGGGGGCAATTCGATGAACTCTCAGTAACCGTCGTTACCGAAGGTAACAAACCAGTCGGTCGACCGGTTCAGCCACCGGCGACGGCGGGAATGATCGACACACCGGCACCGTCCGGCGTGGCCGTCTCCAGCCCCTGTTCAAAACGCACGTCGTCGTCGTTGACGTACACGTTGACGAACCGGCGCAGCTTGCCCTGGTCGTCGAGCACCCGGGCGGCGATCCCGGTGTGGTTCTTCTCCAGATCGGCGATGACCTCGCCGAGATTCGCCCCGTCGGCGGCGACCTCGGCCTGCCCGCCGGTGTAGGTACGCAGGATGGTGGGGATGCGGACGGTCACGCTCATGACTTCAAATCCTCCGGTTGGGTGTCGGAACCTAGGGGCGCGGGGAACTGCGCGACCAGCCCCCGCAGGCCCGCAGCGAACGACGGTCAGACGAGACCGGCTTCCCGGAACGACTCCAGGCTGGGACGGATGGTCGCGGTCAGTCCGGTACCCGCGACCGCGTCCAGTGTCTTGAGACCGTCGCCCGTGTTCAGCACCACGGTCGTCAGCGACGGGTCCAGCGCGCCGCTCTCGATCAGCTTCTTCGTCACGCCCACCGTCACACCGCCGGCGGTCTCCGCGAAGACGCCCTCGGTCCTCGCGAGCAGCTTGATCGCCTCGACGACCTGCTCGTCGGTCACGTCCTCCACGACACCGCCCGTGCGGCGCGCGATGTCCAGGACGTAGGGCCCGTCCGCCGGGTTGCCGATGGCGAGCGACTTGGCGATGGTGTCGGGCTTCTGGGGGCGTACGACGTCGTGGCCGGCCTTGAAGGCGGTCGACACCGGCGAGCAGCCCTCGGCCTGCGCGCCGAAGATCTTGTACGGCTTGTCCTCGACCAGACCGAGCTTGATCAGCTCCTGGAGACCCTTGTCGATCTTCGTGAGCTGCGAGCCGGAGGCGATCGGCACCACGATCTGGTCCGGCAGCCGCCAGCCGAGCTGCTCGCAGATCTCGTACGCGAGGGTCTTGGAGCCCTCCGCGTAGTACGGCCGGAGGTTGACGTTGACGAAGCCCCAGCCCTCGCCGGCCGGGTCGCCGATCAGCTCGGAGCAGAAGCGGTTCACGTCGTCGTAGTTGCCCTGGATGCCGACGAGCTCACCGCCGTAGACCGCGGCCATGACGACCTTGCCCTGCTCCAGGTCGTGCGGGATGAACACGCAGGAGCGGAAGCCGGCGCGGGCCGCGGCGGCACCCACCGCACCGGCGAGGTTGCCGGTGGAGGAGCAGGAGAGGGTGGTGAAGCCGAAGGCGCGGGCGGCCTCCAGGGCCTGGGCGACGACGCGGTCCTTGAAGGAGTGCGTCGGGTTGCCGGAGTCGTCCTTGACGAAGAGCTTGCCGGCCTCGACACCCAGCTCGCGCGCCAGGTTGTCGGCCTTGACGAGCTTGGTCCAGCCGGGGTTGATGTTCGGCTTGTCGGCCACGTCGGCCGGGACGGGCAGCAGCGGGGCGTAACGCCAGATGTTCGCGGGTCCCGCTTCGATCTGCTTGCGGAGTTCCTCGGTGTCGTAGGCCGAGAAGTCGTAGGCGATCTCCAGCGGGCCGAAACACTCCTCGCACGCGAAGACCGGGCCGAGGGGTACGCGGTGACCGCACTCGCGGCAGCTCAGGGCAGCCGCGGGACCCAGGTCTACGGTGGAGTCAGTGGTGCTTGCAACAGTCTGCACAGCCATGTGAGGCGAGGCCCTTTCTCCTCATCTTCCTCACGACGCATCTCGCCGTGAGACGGATTTGGCACCTTCCCTAGCCGGGAGCCTCGCGCATGTGGTCGACAGTGACCTACGAGTACCGACTGGAGGGTTGCCGGGGCTTCAACGGGCCGTTTCCCTCTGCCCCTCTGGATGAGCTGTATGTGGTTGTAGGCGGCGGGTGACCCCGGACATGCGATGGTCATCCGCCTTGTTCAAGACTGTAACCGACGACCAGGACAGTTGAGATAGTCGTCCGAACCGCGAGATGGATCACAGTCCGTCCCGCCTGGAGTACGCAGAGGAGCCGCCACGGTGCTGGAAGAAGTCGAGCGCTGGCTGAGCACCCGTTCCTGGTCCGCGAACGATCGCCCGCTCCATAGAATCCTGGCCGCCAAACAGCGCACGGGCCAGACGGTCAGCGTCGTGCTGCCCGCGCTCAACGAGGAGGCGACGGTCGGCGACATCGTCGCCGTCATCCGCCACGACCTGATGCGGCAGGTCCCGCTCGTCGACGAACTGGTCGTCGTCGACTCCGGGTCGACCGACCGCACGTCCGAGGTCGCCGCCGCCGCGGGCGCGCGGGTGGTGCACCGGGACGAGATACTCCCGCGCCTGCCCGTCGTGCCCGGCAAGGGCGAGGTGCTGTGGCGCTCGCTGCTCGTCACCCGCGGGGACATCGTCTGCTTCGTCGACGCGGACCTCAGGGACTTCTCGTCCGACTTCGTCTCGGGGATCGTGGGCCCGCTGCTCACCGATCCGGACGTGGACCTGGTGAAGGCCATGTACGACCGTCCGCTCGGCACCGATTTCGATTCGCTCGCCTCCGGCAAGACCGCCGGGCAGGGCGGCCGGGTCACCGAGCTGATGGCGCGCCCGCTGCTCAACATGCACTGGCCGCAGCTGGCCGGCTTCGTGCAGCCGCTCGGCGGCGAGTACGCGGCCCGCCGCTCGCTACTGGAGCAGCTGCCGTTCCCCGTCGGGTACGGCGTGGAGCTGGGCATGCTGGTCGACGCCCTGCACCTGGTGGGCCTGGACGCCCTCGCCCAGGTGGACGTCGGGGTGCGCAAGCACCGGCACCAGGACGGGCAGGCACTGGGCCGGATGGCCGCCGCGATCTACCGCACGGCCCAGCTGCGGCTGGCCCGCGGGCATCTGATCCGGCCGTCCCTGACCCAGTTCGAGCGGGCCGAGGACGGCTTCGAGCCGCGGACGTACTCCGTGGACACCGAGGAGCGTCCGCCGATGGTGGAGATCGCCGAGTACCAGGCGCGGAAGGCGGCCTGACCGGGGCCGTTTTCGGCCGGGTACGGAAGATCCGTACGTTTGAGCGTTTCCGGGCCGGGCTAGGTTGAGGCTTATGGCTTCTACGTACGGTGCTGCACAGGTGCTGGTGGCCTCCAACCGCGGGCCGGTCTCGTACGCGGTGCGCGAGGACGGTTCGCTGGACGCCAGGCGGGGCGGCGGCGGGCTGGTCTCCGGGCTCTCCGCGATCGGCTCGGACGCCGACGCGCTGTGGGTGTGCTCGGCGCTGTCCGACGGCGACCGGGAGGCGGTGAGGCGCGGGGTCGGCGAGGACGGCGTGCGGATGCTGGACATCCCGGCCGACGTCCATGCCGACGCGTACAACGGCATCGCCAACTCGGTCCTGTGGTTCGTGCACCACATGCTCTACCAGACGCCCCTGGAGCCGGTCTTCGACGCGGAGTTCCGGCGGCAGTGGGCGTCCTACGAGACGTACAACCGGGCGTTCGCCGAGGCGCTGGCCGAGGAGGCGGCGCGGGGCGCGGCGGTCGTGGTGCAGGACTACCACCTGACGCTGGTCCCGGGCATGCTCCGCGAGCTGCGGCCCGACCTGCGGATCGGCCACTTCTCGCACACGCCCTGGGCGCCGCCCGAGTACTTCCGGATGCTGCCGGACGACGTGGCCGGGCAGGTGCTGCGCGGCATGCTCGGCGCGGACCGGCTGGGCTTCCTCACCGAGCGCTGGGCGGAGGCGTTCACCGCGTGCGCCGAGCAGTTCGCCGGCGGGCTCGGCGGCACGCGGGTCGGGGTGCACGGGCTGGGGGCCGACGCGGACTTCCTGCGCGAGCGGGCGCACGAGCCGGACGTCGAGGAGCGGATGGCCGCGCTGCGGGAGGAGATCGGTGAGGGCCGCCGCAGCATCGTCCGGGTCGACCGCACGGAGCTGTCCAAGAACATCGTGCGCGGTCTGCTGGCCTACCGGCAGCTCCTCGACGACCACCCCGAGTGGCGCGAGCGCGTGGTGCACGTGGCCTTCGCCTACCCCTCGCGGCAGGACCTCGCGGTGTACCGGGACTACACGGCCGAGGTGCAGCGGGTCTCGGACGAGATCAACGCCGCGTACGGGACGCCGGGGTGGACCCCGGTCGTACTCAATCTCAAGGACGACTTCGCCCGCTCCCTGGCCGCGTACCGGCTGGCCGACGTGGCACTCGTCAACCCCATCCGCGACGGCATGAACCTCGTCGCCAAGGAGGTCCCGGTCGTCTCCGACGCGGGCTGCGCGCTGGTGCTGTCGCGGGAGGCCGGGGCGTACGAGGAGCTGGGCGAGGACGCGATCACGGTGAACCCGTACGACGTGACCGGCACGGCGGCGGCCCTGCACGAGGCGCTGTCGATGCGCCCGGAGGAACGCGCCGAGCGCAGCAAGCGGCTGGCAGCGGCGGCGACGGCGCTGCCGCCGGCGCAGTGGTTCGTGGACCAGCTCGAGGCGTTGCGGGGATGAGCGGCACGATCCTGCCCACGCCGGCCACGAAAGCGGGCCGGGAGGGCCTGGACGCCCTCCTCGCGCGCCCCGGCAAGGCCCTGATCGGGCTCGACTTCGACGGGACGCTCGCGCCGATCGTGGCCGATCCCGAGAAGGCCCGCGCCCACCTCGGGGCGGTGCCCGCGCTGGCCGCCCTCGCCCCGAAGGTCGCCGCCGTCGCGGTGATCACCGGCCGGCCCGCCGAGGTCGCGGTGCGCAACGGCGGCTTCGCCGGCGTTCCCGGCCTTGAGCACCTCGTCGTTCTGGGGCACTACGGGGCCGAGCGGTGGGACGCCCGCAGCGGTGAACTCAGCGCCCCGGAGCCGCACCCCGGTGTCGCGGCCGTGCGCGCCGAACTGCCCGGCCTCGTCGAAGGGAGCGGGACCTGGGTCGAGGACAAGGGCCGGGCCGTGGCCGTGCACACCCGCCGGGCCGCCGACCCGCAGGCCGCCTTCGAGGCCCTGCGCGAGCCGCTCACCGACCTGGCGGCCCGGCACGGCCTGATCGTCGAGCCCGGCCGGATGGTCCTCGAACTGCGCCCGCCCGGCATGGACAAGGGCGTCGCCCTGAGCGAATTCGCCCGGGAGATCGGCGCCGAGTCCGTCCTCTACGGCGGTGACGACCTGGGCGACCTGCCCGCCTACTCCGCCGTCGACGCCCTCCGCGCGGCCGGCACCCCGGGCCTGCTGGTGTGCAGCGGCAGCGACGAGGTGACGGAGCTCAGGGAGCGGGCGGACTTGGTGGTGGACGGCCCGGAGGGAGTCGTACGGCTACTGGCCGCGCTGGCGAACCGGATCGACTGAAGGGCGACGTCCCCTAGGGGCGCGGGGAACTGCGCGAACAACCACGACGCACCCGCACCCCGCGACGGCCGGAAGCCCCACGGCCCTCACCGCTCAGACCGACGCCGCTCCCGGACACGCCGCAGCCGATTGACCGTCACCGGGTCGTGGGCCAGGGCCCGTGGATCGTCCAGCAGGGCGTTGAGCAGCTGGTAGTAGCGCACGGGGGCGAGGCCCAGCTCCTCGCGTATGGCGCGTTCCTTGGCGCCGGGGCCGGAGAAGCCGCGGCGTTCGAGCGCGAGGATGTCCTGCTCCCGGCGCCCCAGCCGCGTCCCGTCGTACTCCTCGTCCATGCCCGGCACCGTAGCGCCCGCCACCGACAGCGCCTACTCCGCGCCTTCCGCCCGGCTCGCGGCCGCCTGGAGGTGGCCCAGGACGCCCGAGGGGCTGCCGCCGGGCGCGACGGCCTTGCCGATCTGCTGCTTGACCTGGGAACTGACGTCGGCCCAGGAGGTCTTGCCGACCGGGTAGAGCTCGGAGGCCAGCAGCTCCTCCAGGAACGGCCTGAGGTGCCGGTCCTCGTCGGCGGCGGCCATGGTGGTCGACGCGGAGGAGGTGACCGGCAGCAGGTCGTACTCGCGGGAGAAGGCCAGCACGTTCTTCTCGCTGTAGACGAAGTCGAGGAAGTCGCCCACCTGGTCGCGGTTGCCGTTCTTGCGGAACGCCGTCATCCAGTCGGAGACGCCGAGCGTGGACCTGCTCGGGCCCTCGTGGCCCGGCGTGGGCACCATGCCGTACTTGATGCCGTTCTTGGCGGCGATCTTCATCAGCGAGGGGTGGCCGTTGAGCATCCCGACCTCGCCCTTCGCGAAGCCGGCGAACGCCGCGGCCCGGTTCAGGTTGCCCGGCGCGACCGGCCCGGTCAGGTCCTTGCCGACCAGGTCGTCCTTCAGCCAGGAGAAGGTGTCGATGTTCTCCGGGGAGTCGATGCCGTAGCCGTCGACGCTGTCGGTGTAGCCGCCCCCGCCGCTCAGCATCCACTGCATGGTCTCGGCCTGCGCCTCCTCCGGACCGAGGGGCAGCGCGTACGGGACCTTCACGCCCTCCGCCTTGAGCGCCTCGGCGTCCTCGGCCAGATCGTCCCAGGACTCGGGCGGGGTGATGCCGGCCTTGGCGAAGAGGGCCTTGTTGTAGAAGAGCACCCGTGTGGAGGCGGCGAACGGCATCCCGTACTGCACGCCCTTGACCTGGCCCGCGGAGGCCAGCTGCCCGACGAAGTCGGCCTGCACGGGTATGGAGAGCAGGTCGTCGGCCTTGTAGAGCTGGTTGCGGGCCGCGTAGTCGGCGTACGCGCCGATCTGCGCCATGTCCGGCGGGTCCCCGGCGGCGACCATCTCCCTGACCTCGCGGTCGACGTCGTTCCAGGAGTAGACGCTGACGTCGATCTCGACGTCGGGGTGGTCGTCCTCGTACTCCTCGACGAGCTTGTCCCAGTACTTCTTCGAGCTGTTGGACGCGCTGTCGCCGTAGTCGGCGGCGACCAGCTTCAGGGTCACGTCGGCCGAGCCGCCCGTGACGCCGCAGCCGCCGAGGACCGCCGTCATGCCCAGTGCGGACGCCGCCGCGATCGTTCCTGCCATCCGCCGCCGCTGCACCGCTGCTCTTCCCCAACCCTGGCGTCACTCGCCAAACTCTGGCGTGGTCCGCCGCCGAAACTTTTCGATATGCGGAACAAGGTCTACACCACGTGAGTGGACTAGACCTCTTGCGGGTCCCCGGGTCACACTGTCCCCGTGAGACATGTCATCGCCCTCGACGTGGGCGGCACCGGAATGAAGGCCGCCCTGGCCGGACCGGGGGGCGAGGTACTGCACCGGGCCCGCCGGGCCACCGAGCGGGCCCAGGGACCGGACGCCGTCGTCGCGGGCATCCTCGACTTCGCCGCCGAGCTGCGCGCGTACGGGACCGAGCAGTTCGGCACGCCCGCGTCCGCCGCCGGCGTGGCCGTCCCCGGCATCGTCGACGAGGCGCACGGCATCGCCGCCTACGCGGCCAACCTCGGCTGGCGCGACGTCCCCCTGCGCGACCTGCTGACGCAGCGGCTGGGCGTCCCGGTCGCCCTCGGCCACGACGTGCGCACCGGCGGTCTCGCCGAGGGCCGGGTCGGCGCGGGCCGCGGCGCGGACCGGTTCCTGTTCGTGGCACTGGGCACCGGCATCGCGGGCGCCATCGGCGTCGACGGGCGGGTCGAGGCGGGCGCGCACGGCTTCGCGGGCGAGATCGGCCACATCGTCGTACGCCCCGGCGGGGCCCCCTGCCCGTGCGGGCAGCACGGCTGCCTGGAGCGCTTCGCCTCGGCGGCGGCCGTGAGCGAGGCCTGGGCCGCGGCCTCGGGCGACCCGGGCGCGGACGCGGCGGACTGCGCGAAGGCGGTGGACTCCGGCGACCCGAAGGCCCGGGCGGTCTGGCAGGCGGCGGTCGACGCCCTCGCCGACGGCCTGGTCACGGCCCTGACCTTGCTGGACCCCCGCACTCTGATCGTCGGTGGCGGGCTGGCGGAGTCGGGGGAAACCCTCTTCACACCCCTGCGGGAAGCGATCCGCAGCCGCATCACCTTCCAGAAACAGCCGTCCATCGTCCCCGCGGCGCTGGGGGATTCCGCCGGCTGCCTGGGGGCGGGCCTGCTGGCCTGGGATCTTCTGACATCGACCGACCGTTCGGAGGTATCCACCTGATGGCAACGCCCCCAGGGGCGCGGGGAACCGCGCGACCAGCCACCACGCACCCGCACCCCGCCACGGCCGGACACCCCGCCGTCCTCACCGGCGCTACCGTCGTCCTCCCGACCGAAACCGTCCACAACGGCCGGTTGATCATCGACGGCACCCGCATCACCACCACAGCCCCGGAAAACGCCCACGTCATCGACGCAACCGGCCACTACGTGATCCCCGGCTTCGTCGACCTCCACAACCACGGCGGCGGCGGAGCCTCCTTCACCTCAGGCTCGGTCGACGACATCCTCAAGGGCATCCACACCCACCGCCTGCACGGCACGACCACCCTGGTCGCCTCCACCGTCACCGGCGACATGGACTTCCTCACCCGGCGCGCCGGCCTGCTGAGCGAACTGGCCGAGCAGGGCGAGATCGCCGGCATCCACTTCGAGGGCCCGTTCATCTCCCCCTGCCGCAAGGGCGCCCACTCCGAGGCCCTCCTGCGCGACCCCCACCCCGCGGACGTCCGCACGCTGATCGACGCGGCCCGGGGCCGGGCGAAGATGCTCACGCTGGCCACCGAACTCCCCGGCGGCCTGGACTCCGTACGCCTCCTCGCCGACCACGGCGTGATCGCGGCGATCGGCCACACCGACGCCACGTACGAGCAGACGGTGGAGGCCATCGACGCGGGCGCCACGGTCGCCACGCACCTCTTCAACGCGATGCCGCCGCTCGGCCACCGCTCGCCCGGCCCGATCACCGCGCTCCTGGAGGACGACCGGATCACGATCGAGCTGATCAACGACGGCACACACCTGCACCCGGCGGCGCTCCAGCTGGCGTTCCACCACGCGGGCGCGGGCCGGGTCGCCTTCATCACGGACGCGATGGACGCGGCCGGTTTCGGCGACGGACGCTACTGGCTCGGCCCGCTGGAGGTGGAGGTCGCGGACGGCGTGGCCCGTCTGGTCGAGGACGGCACGATCGCCGGCTCGACCCTCACCCTGGACCGGGCCTTCAAGCGGGCGGTCACGGTCGACGGCCTGTCGGTCGAGGACGCGGTGCAGGCCCTCTCGGCGACCCCCGCCCGCCTGCTCGGCATGGCCGACACGATCGGCTCACTGGAGCCCGGGAAGTACGCCGACCTGCTGCTGCTGGACTCCGCATACGACCTCAAGGGCGTGATGCGCCGAGGCGAATGGGTGGTCGGTCCCCAACTGGGCTGATCCATCCCCCAGTCGGGAGACGGTGGCCGGCTCCAGGACTGGGCCGACCGCTGTCTCTTTGGCATGATCAGGGAACGTTCACGGCAACAAGCGCGTCCCGGGGGGAGGTCGGCCCAGGTGATCCTCACGGTCACGCTGAACACCGCTCTCGACATCACGTACCGCGTACGGTCCCTCAGGCCGCACGCCTCCCACCGCGTCTCCGAGGTGACGGAACGCCCCGGCGGCAAGGGCGTCAACGTGGCCCGGGTGCTCGCGGCGCTCGGGCACGAGGTGACGGTGACGGGGTTCACGGGCGGGGCGACGGGCCGGGTCGTGCAGGAGAGGCTCGCGGCGGTACCGGGCGTGGTGGACGCGCTGGTCCCGGTCTCGGGCGCGACCCGCCGCACGGTCGCCGTGGTCGACCAGCTCACCGGCGACACCACCCAGCTGAACGAACCGGGTCCGACGGTCCTGCCCGCGGAGTGGTCGGCCTTCCAGGAGGCCTACGAGGACCTGCTCCCCTCCGCCTCGGCGATAGCCCTGTGCGGCAGCCTGCCGCCGGGCGTACCGGTGGGCGCGTACGCGGGCCTGGTCCGTACGGCCCGGGCCTTCGGGATACCGGTCCTCCTGGACACCAGCGGCGAACCCCTGCGCCGGGGCGTCGCGGCCCGCCCGGACATCATCAAGCCGAACGCCGACGAACTTGCGGAACTGACCGGCTCCCACGAGCCCCTGCGCGCCACCCAGGACGCCCGCCGCCGGGGCGCGGGCGCGGTGGTCGCGTCCCTCGGCCCCGAGGGCCTCCTCGCCGTCACCCGGGAAGGCCGCTGGCGAGCCACCCCACCGACCTCGACGCGAGGCAACCCGACAGGCGCAGGCGACTCGGTGGTCGCGGGCCTGCTGTCGGGCCTGATCGAACACCTCCCGTGGCCGGACCGCCTGGCCCGGGGGACGGCGTTGTCCGCGGCGACGGTGCAGGCACCGGTGGCCGGGGAGTTCGACCGGGGGGTGTACGAGGAACTGCTGGGGAGGGTGACGGTTTCGGGGGAGGTCAGCGCGGCTTAGATTTCGGGCCGGCTCAGTCCTTGACCTGGCCCGCCTTCAGCCACAGCTGGTCCAGCAGGACGTTGCACTTGTCGCCCTCCGCGCAGGAGACCGTGATCGTGTTGGAGCCCTTGTTGAGGGTCGGCCAGGCGTAGGTCTTCGTCCAGCCCTTGGCGAAGTCGCCGCCCTTGGTGTGGGTGAAGTTGCCCATGTTCAGCTTGCTGCCGAACGGCTTGCCATTGACCGTAAGGGTCATCTCCTGGTCCTCGTCCACCGTGCTGTAGCGGGCGAAGACTGTGTAGGCACCGTCCTTGGGGACACCGTTGACGGTCCAGGTGACCGAGGAACCGACCTGGTTGAGGTTCCCCACGTAGATGCCGCCGTCGGACTGGGCGCCCTTGACGTCCTGGGCGAGCGCCGCGCCGCCGCCGAGGCGCAGTGCCTTGGCGTCGATCGTCGGCAGGTCGACCTGGCTCTCGCCGGCCTTGCTGGCCGAAGGGCTCGGCTTCGACTCCTGGGACTGGGTCGGGTTCGTGCCCACCTCGTCGGACGCGTCGTCCTTGTCCTTGTCGCCGCCCAGCATGGCCACGCCGATGCCGATGACGACCGCGGCGACCACCGCGATCGCGCCGATCAGGAGGCCCTTGGTGTTCGGGCCGCGGCCACCCCGGCCGCCGCCACCGCCGCCCGACATCTGGTGCTGCGTGGTGGTCGCACCGCCCGGCAGCGTCTCCGGCGCCGCGTAGTGCGCGTTCGGCCGGTTGTAGCCACCCTGCTGCTGCGGGACCTGGCCGTAGGGCGCGGTCTGTGCGGCCTGCGACTGCTGGCCGTACGGGCGGGTGCCGACCGCCCGCACCCGGTTGACCGAGTTCGGGTAGCCGTAGCCCCCGGACGGCGGCTGGGCTCCGTTGGCCTGCCCGTCGGCGTAGAGATAGCCGAACGGGTCGTCGTCCTCGGGCGTGCTCGCGCCGTTGTTGCCGGGCGTCATCCCTTGGTCTCCTCAGTCAGGTGCGGTGCATGCGGTACACGGGTGAGTAAGCGAGCCTACCCGCTCCCAGAGACCCAAACGGGTGACTCAGACCGCATCAACTCGCTGACCTGGGCATCACCCGGCACGTCTGTGTTGTTTGGGACGAGATCGTTTCTCGACGTACATCCGCTCGTCAGCGGATTTCAACACTTCGTCCGCCGTCATTCCACAGTGTGCCCATCCGATGCCGAAGCTGGCGCCCACCCGGACGGCCCGTCCCTCGGCTCGGATGGGCTGGATGATCTCGTTCCGCAGCCGGACCGCGAGGTCCTGGGCGTCGGCGCGGCCGAGACCGTCGGCGAGGATGACGAATTCGTCACCACCGAGCCGGGCGACCGTGTCGCCGTCGCGTACGCCGTTGCTCAGCCGCCGGGCGACCTCGATGAGAACCGCGTCACCCGCGTTGTGCCCGAACCGGTCGTTGATCGACTTGAAGCCGTCGAGGTCGCAGAAGAGCACGGCGAGGCCCTTGGTGCCGTCGTCGTGGTTCCCGTCCGGGGCGACGGTGTGCACATGGTGGTCGTAGGCGTCGTACGGCTCGGCGCTCTGCCGGAAGTCGAAGCCGGGCCCGACGACGTCGAAGGTGTGGCCGTAGGCCGCGTCGACCGACTCGACCACGGCGTGCGGGGACGCGGTGCGCTGGCACAGCCTGGCGGACAGGCGCGAGCGCAGCTCCGCGGAGTTCGGCAGGCCGGTGAGCGAGTCGTGCGAGGCGCGGTGGGCGAGCTGGAGCTCGCGGCGCTTACGCTCCTCGATGTCCTCGACGTGGGTGAGCAGGAAGCGCGGCCCGTCGGCGGCGTCCGCGACGACGCTGTTGCGCAGGCTGACCCACACGTACGTGCCGTCGCGGCGGCCGAGGCGGAGCTCCGCGCGGCCGCCCTCCGCCGAGGTGCGCAGCAGGGTGCCTATGTCCTCGGGGTGGACCAGGTCGGAGAACGAGTAGCGGCGCATCGCGGAGGCGGGCCGGCCCAGCAGTCGGCACAGCGCGTCGTTCGTGCGCAGGATGCGGCCGTGCTGGTCGCCGCCCATCTCGGCGATGGCCATGCCGGACGGCGCGTACTCGAAGGCCTGCCTGAAGCTTTCCTCGCTCGCCCGCAGCGCCTGCTGCTCCCGCTCCAGGCGGACGAGCGCGCGCTGCATGTTGGCGCGCAGCCGGGCGTTGCTGATGGCGATGGCGGCCTGGAAGGCGTACATCTGGAGCGCCTCGCGGCCCCAGGCGCCGGGGCGGCGGCCGTTGCGCGGCCGGTCCACGGAGAGCACGCCGACCAGTTCGCCGCACCCCCCGCCGCCCTGCGGTCCCGGCGCGTACATGGGCGCGAAGAGCCGGTCGGCCGGGTGCCACTCGTCCTCGAAGCGGGGGGCGGGGCCGTCGGTGTACCACTGCGGGACGTCGTCGTCGTCGAGGACCCAGCCCTCGGTGTGCGGTATGAACACCAGGTCGCCCCAGTGCTCGCCCATGCCGAGGCGGCGTTCCCAGGAGTCGCGCGAGCCGACGCGGCCGGTGATGAGGGCTTCGGCGGCGGGGTTCCCGGCGAAGGCGGCGACGACGAGGTCGCCGTCCGGCCGTACGAGGTTCACGCACGCCAGCTCGTACCCGAGGGCCGCCACGACGCCCTCCGCGACGGTCTGCAGTGTGTCCGCCAGGCTCCGGGCCGTGTTCATGTCGGCCATGACCTGGTGCAGTTGTCGCAGGGACGCAAGACGGACGTAGGGCTCCGACTCGGTCTCCATGCTCGCCCTCCCCCCGAGTACTCGCAGCGATTCAAGGGTTCTCGTCGGCGTATCGTCCTGGCAGCTTCCCCGCCACTGAATCACAGCGCGCTGCTCACTCGGTACACAGGGTCAACAATTCCTGCCCCTTGTGACTCAAGTCACAGGCAAACCTGAACAATTGAGAGGAGTTTCTGCGTTCTTCACGTGCGTCTACCGAACGCAAACTTTGTCAGGTTGCGCACATGTATTTCCCCGGTGTCCGTCGGGAGACCGCGGACGTCCGCCGCGGGCCGGCTCGGTCGGTAGTCCTAAGACCGTGATCGGGCGGGAGTCCGATGCGGGGCGCGCGGGACGGAGATTAGCGTCTCCCGTGTGCCGAACACTCCCGCTGCCACGTCCCCGATCATTCCGTCGCCCGCCTCCGGGCATGCTGAGGGGGTGAGCAACGACGAGTTCCGCGCCGCCATGTCCCGGCTGGCCTCGGGCGTGGTCCTGGTGACCGCGCAGGAGCCGCCGCTCGACCCGGACGACCCCACGGCGCCGGACGTCGAGGACGTGGGTATGACGGCCACGGCCTTCATGTCGGTGTCCCTGGACCCGCCCCTGGTCCTGGTGAGCCTGCGCGAGGGCTCCCGTATGGACGAGTTGCTGGAGGAACAGGACCTGTGGGCGGTCTCGGTCCTGTCCGAGAGCCAGCGGCACATCGCGGGCCGTTTCGCGATGAAGGGCCGCCTCAGTGACCGGCTGCTGTTCGCCGACATCCCGTACACCCGCGGCGAGTACACCGACGCCCCGCTGGTCGGCGGCGCCCTGGCCGTCCTGGAGTGCCGCACCGAGCAGCGCGTCCGGGCGGGCGATCACACCCTGGTCATCGGCCGCGTCCTGACCGCCCACGTCCCGAGCGCGGACGGCGGCCCCCTGACGCATTTCCGGGGCAGGTACCGGCAGTTGGGCTGAGGAAATCGCCGGTCCGGTGGTGATCCGCCCTCCCAGGGTGCGCGCATGACCAGGACCGGCCCACGCCTCGCAGAGATCACCCCCGCGAATCCCGACGCCGCCCTCGGCGTCCGCGTCCACCCCGGCCAGGAGCACACGGTCGCCCCGGCATCGACCGGTACGGCTCCGCTCGAGCAGGGGGACCCCATCGCCGTCGAGTCCGTCGCCGCCGAGCGACAGCGGGGGCCAGACGGTGGGAGTGCTCGAGCCGGCCTAACCCCAGTCCCGCGCGGAGCGCCCCCGCTTGGTCTCCGCGCGCTGCTTCTTCTCCCGCAGCCGGCGTTCGTTGATACCCCGGGGAAACCGGGTCGGCTTGCGGGGCCTGGGCGGGGGTGCGGTGGCCTCGGCCAGGAGCGCGGCGAGGCGTACGGCGGCGGCCTCGCGGTTGCGCCACTGGGAGCGGTGCTCGGAGGACCGTACGGTGACGACCCCGTCGACCAGCCGCCCGGCCAGCCGCTCCAGGGCCCGCTGCTTCCACACCGGGGGCAGTGCCTCGGTCTTCGCCAGGTCGAAGCTCAGCTCGACCTTCGAGTCGCTGGTGTTGACGTGCTGCCCGCCCGGCCCCGACGACCGCGAGAAACGCCACATGAGCTCGGCCTCGGGCAGGGAGACGGAGCCGCGGATGACGTGAGGACCAGACATGCCGTCCATGTTCCCGCTCCTGTCCCGTCCACGTCACCCGAATAATCGCGAGTAAAGAAAGTAAAGGAGCTGGAACCTCGCGTACCCCTCTCCACGTTCATGGGGGTAGCTGTAGCTTCTTTGCCGCAGCTTCTTTGCCGCACGTAAACGAGGGAAGGGACTCCCAACAATGGCTGTAAGCCTGTCCAAGGGTGGCAACGTCTCGCTCACCAAGGAGGCTCCGGGCCTGACCGACGTCACCGTGGGCCTCGGCTGGGACGTCCGCACCACCACCGGCACGGACTTCGACCTCGACGCCTCCGCGATCGCGGTCAGCACGCAGGGCAAGGTCTACTCGGACGCGCACTTCGTGTTCTTCAACAACAAGCAGACGCCGGACAACACCATCGTCCACACGGGCGACAACCGCACGGGCGAGGGCGCCGGCGACGACGAGGCGATCAACGTCAACCTCGCCGCCCTCCCGGCCGACATCGACAAGATCGTCTTCCCGGTCTCGATCTACGACGCCGAGAACCGCAGCCAGAACTTCGGCCAGGTCCGCAACGCCTACATCCGCATCGTCAACCAGGCCGGCGGCGCGGAGATCGCCCGCTACGACCTGTCGGAGGACGCGGCGACGGAGACGGCCATGGTCTTCGGCGAGCTGTACCGCAACGGCGCGGAGTGGAAGTTCCGCGCGGTCGGCCAGGGCTACGCCTCGGGCCTGGTCGGCATCGCCCAGGACTTCGGCGTGAACGTCTGACGGACGCCTGAGCGTTTCGCGGGGAAGCCCCCCGGGCCGGAGACCGGCCCGGGGGGCTTCGCCTCAGGGGCGCGGGGAACTGCGCGACCAGCCACAACCAACCCGCAGACGTCATAGCGCCCTCAGGCCCGCTCCGGCTTCCCCTCCCCGTACAGCCACTCCTCCCAGACCCCCTCCAGGTCCGCCCCCGGCGCCCGCTCCTCCACATAGGCCGTGAAGTCGGTGGTATCGGCGTTCCCGTACCGGTACTTCGCCGCCCACCCCCGGAGGATCGCGAAGAACCGGTCGTCCCCGACGGCCTGCCGCACCTTCTGGAGCACCATCGCCCCCCGCCAGTACACCGGCGGGTCGGAGATCCGCGCGGCGCTCGGCGGGTCCGCCGGCGGAAACTCCCAGATCTCCTCCCCGGCCTCCTCCGTGTCGAAGTACTCGCCGGAGTACACCGCGTCGAACGTCTCCCGCGCGCTCTCCCCGCCGTGGTCCTCCTCCCACAGCCACTCCGCGTAGGTCGCGAACCCCTCGTTGAGCCACATGTCCCGCCAGCTCCCGGGCGTGACGGAGTCGCCGTACCACTGGTGGGCGAGCTCATGGACGAGGAGCGTGATGTCGGGCGCACCGGGGAACACCGGCCGGCTCTGGGTCTCCAGGGCGTAGCCGACGGAGGCCGCGCTGTCGACGACCGCGCCGGTGGTGGAGAAGGGGTACGGCCCGAACCGCCGGTCCGCCCACCGCAGCACCTCGGGGATCCGCGCGAGCACCGGCCGGCTCGCCGCCGCCTCGGCCGGGTCGACGGCCGTGTACAGGGGCAGGTCCCCGGCCCGGGAACGGCTGATGTCGAAGCGGCCGATCGCGAGCACGGCGAGGTAGCTCGCCATCGGCTCACCGGTGTGCCACACGAACGTCGTACGCCCCCGCGCGGTCGTCTCGCTCCGCAGCTCCCCGTTGGAGACGGCCCGCAGCCCCTTCGGCACGGTCACGGTGAGGTCGTACGCCGCCTTGTCGGAGGGGTGGTGGTTGCCGGGGAACCACGCCATGGACCCCGTCGGCTCGCCGAGCGCGAGTGCCCCGTCCGTGGTGCGCAGCCAGCCCTCCTGGGAGCCGTCCGGGTCGGTGACGGCTTCGGGCGCTCCGGAGTAGCGGACGGTCACGCGGAACGTCTCGTCCCGGTCGATGTCGCCGTGCGGCCGGACGGTCAGCTCCTGCCCGGCACGGTTCCAGCGGGCGGTCTCGCGGCCGACGGTGACCTTCTCGACCTCCATGCCGAGCAGGTCCAGGTTGAAGGCGGAGAGGTCCTTGGTCGCGCGGGCGGTGAGGGTGGCCGTGCCGGTGAGGTGGTGCGCATCGGGGTCGTAGGCGAGGCGCAGGCCGTAGTGGGTGACGTCGTAGCCGCCGTTGCCGGCCTTCGGGAAGTACGGGTCGCGGACGCCGGAACCGCCCGGGGTGCCGTGCACTCCGCCGCCGCACGCGCTTAAGGCGAGAGCCGAGGCGAGCAGGGTGGCTGCGGGCAGCGTGGGGACAAGGCGTACAGATCGGGCCACGATCGCGATCCTACGGGCGCGTGACACCATCACCTCCGTGCTCGACATCGGCTACGCCCTCTCCAACCGCTTCCCCGACCCGCCGCAGACCGACTACCGCCGCGCGGACGTCCGGGCGCTGCGGCACGACCTGTTCTGCGGGGACGTCTACCTGGCGGACACCAAGACGGATCACGAGGTGTCCACAGCCTGGGGATGGGTGCCGGTACTCGACTTCGCGTGGGCGCTGTGCGACATCGTGGAGCGGATCGACCGGGACCCGGCCGGCTCGAGGGCGTCCCGGCCGCAGCGGGCCGAGCTGGACTTCACCGAGTCGACGGACCGGATGCTCTTCGAGCGCCGCTTCGGCTGGGTGGACATCGAGGCCGACTGGATGCGTGCGGAGGAGCCCGCGCTCACCGTCTCCCACTCCGCACTGCGCCGCGAGGCACGGGACTTCCTGCACGACCTGATCGCCGACCTCACCGACCTGCACGACGACCTCGGGGACAACCCGGCCCTCTGGACCCTCCAGGCCCGCTTTCCCCGCCTCCCGTAGACGCGGCCCCGGTCAGCCCTCCACCCGGATCCCCCACTGCGCCGCCAGCACCGGGGCCAGATCCAGCAGTTGGGCCGGGCTGATCACCGCCCCCGACAGCCGGTCCAGTCCGCGGCTGATCTCCAGGGACGCGGCGCCGCGCAGGTCGACGTCCGTGAGGGTCGCCGCGTGCAGGTCGGCGCCCTTCAGGGCGCAGTCGACGAACTCCACCCGCTCCAGGCGGGCACCGCCGAAGTCCGGCTCGACCAGGACGCAGCCCTCGAAGACGACGTCTCTGAGCCGGGCCGTGCGCAGGTTCAGATAGTCGATCTTGCCGCCGCGGATCAGCACCCGCTCCAGCACCGCCCCGTGCAGCTGCGGTCCGCCGAGCCGGGCATCGGTCAGCTCCACGTCGCGCAGGGTCGCCTCGGCGAGGTCGGTGCCGACGCCCCGGACGCCGGTGAGGGCCGAGTCCAGGACACGGGCGTGCCGCAGCCGGGTCTCGTCCAGCGCGCAGCCCGTCAGGGCGCAGTCCATGAAGCGGGCGCCCCCTCCGTCCTGCCCGGAGAGGTCGGCCTCCCGGAACTCCAGCCCGTCGTAATCCCCGTCCGGCTCCAGCTCGCCGCCCTCGTACGGCTCCAGCACCGGCAGCCGCACCTCCGGTCGCCGCGCGCCCTTCACACCCGTACCGCCCGCCGCTCTCCTCGCCATGCCCCCATGCTGCACCCCGCCACTGACAACGGCCCTGACCTGCGCGGAGGTCAGTGATGTCACATTCCGGCGCCCTCGATCGGTCGTACTCCCAGAAGGCGGCCCCGACCCGAGGGAGATCCACAGTCATGCACCGCATCACCGTCATCGGCGGCGGCTTCGCCGGTCTGACCGCGGCCATCACCGCTGCGGAGGCGGGCGCCAAGGTCACCGTCCACGAGGCCCATCACACCCTCGGCGGCCGGGCGCGCACCGCCGAGGGCCCGTACCGCACCAACGAGGGCCCGCACGCCCTCTACAACGGCGGCCCGCACTGGGCCTGGCTCAAGCAGCGCGACCTCATCGGGCCCCTCGCCCCGCTCCCGCCCCTGGAGGCGGCCCGGCTCCGCCTGCGGCACCAGGGCGTGCTGCGCCGCACCCCGCCCTTCCCGATGCTGAAGCTGCTGCGCCGCACGGGCCGGCGGGCACCCGTCGACGCCGACTTCCTGACCTGGGCGACCGGCATCGCGGGCGAGGAGGGGGCCCGGGCCGCCGCCCACTACTCCGCGGTCGCCCTGTTCCACCACGACCCCGGGTCGCTGTCGGCCGCGTTCGTGCAGGAACGGCTGCGCCGCGCGACCAAGCTGCCGCCCGAGGCGCACTACCCGCGCGGCGGCTGGGCGAGCCTCATCGACCGGATGGCCGCCCGCGCCTGGAACCTGGGCGTCCGGATGGAGACCCTGTCCCGCGTCGACACGCTCCCCACCGACACACCCGTCGTCGTCGCCACCTCCCTCGACGCCGCCCGCCGCCTGCTCGCCGACGACTCCCTGACCTGGCCCAGCGGCCGCACCGCCCTCGTCGACCTGGCCGTACGCACCCGGCGCGGGGACGCCTTCGCGGTCTCCGACCTGGACGCGCCCGGCTGGCTCGAACGGTTCACCGCCCAGGACCGCAGCCTCGCCCCGGCCGGCGAGCAGCTGATCCAGGGTCAGATCCCCATCGCCCCGCACGAATCGAAGGCCGACGGCACCGCCCGTGCCGAGCAGCTGCTCGACCTGGGCTTCCCGGGCTGGCGCGAGCGGGTCACCTGGCGGCGCTCGTCGGTGGCGGGCGGCCGTACGGGCGCGGTCGATCCGCCCGGCACCAGCTGGCGCGACCGGCCGGCCGTGGACCGGGGCGACGGGGTCTATCTCGCCGGTGACCAGGTCGCTGCCCCCGGCGTGCTGTCGGAGGTGTCCTTCAACAGCGCCCTCACGGCGGTCTCCCTGGCCCTCGGCCGGCGCGAGCTTGACCTCAAGCATGCTTGAGGTTGCAGGCTGATCGCACCGGACGCCCCCACCAGAGGAGTCGCCATGCACGCCATCCGCCTGCACGCCTTCGGCCCGCCCGAGAACCTCACCTACGAGCGGGTCGAGGACCCCCGGCCGGGCCCCGGCCAGGTCCGCATCGCCGTACGCGCGGCGGGCGTCCACCTCCTGGACGCCGCCCTGCGCGAGGGCATGCGGGGCGGCCCGGCGAACGAGCGGGCGCCGCTGCCCACCGTCCCGGGCCGCGAGGTCGCCGGTGTCGTCGAGTCCCTGGGCGAGGGCGTCGCCGGGCTGTGGCTCGGCAAGCAGGTGGTCGCCCACCTCGGCTTCGTCCCCGGCGGCTACGCCGAACTGGCCGTCACCGAGGTCGAGCGCCTGCACGAGATCCCAGGGAACCTGGACTTCGCCGAGGCCGTCGCCATGATCGGCACGGGCCGTACGGCGATGGGGATCCTGCAGTTCGCCGACCTCGGCCCCGACTCGGTGGCCATCGTCCCGGCCGCCGCCGGAGGCATCGGCACCCTCCTCGTGCAGTACGCCGGGAACGCCGGCGCGACGGTCGTCGGACTCGCGGGCGGGCCGGAGAAGACCGCGCGCGTGCAGGCGGGCGGCGCCGATCTCGCCGTCGACTACAAGGACCCCGGCTGGCCCGCGAAGGTCCGTGCGCACCTCGGCGGCCGGACCGCGACCGTCGTCTTCGACGGCGTCGGCGGCGACATCGCCCGCGAGGCCGTCGCACTCCTCGGCCCGGGCGGCAAGCACATCGTCTTCGGCTGGTCCGGCGAGGGCATCCAGGACGGCGGCCCCTACCTCGTCGACGGCGTTTCCGAGGAGGTCCTCGGCCCGGTGATGCTGCGGAAGGCCGGGGGGTCCGACCCTCTGCGCACCCTCGAACTGCGCGCCCTCACCGAGGCCGCCGCCGGCCGGCTCACCCCCGCCGTACAGCGCTTCCCGCTCGCCGAGGCCGCGGCCGCGCACCGCGCGCTGGAGACCCGTGGCACGACCGGAAAGGTGGTTCTGGAGCCATGACCCCACGCCGCCCGGGCGGCAACGAATCCGCGGATGCAGGCCGCTCCGATCCATGGTCTTCTGACGAGATGAGTGCCACCCGGACCGGCGGTCAGGGCCCTCCCGTGGACACCGACCCGCGCCGCTGGTGGGGCCTGGTCGTCATCGCCCTGGCCCAGCTGATGGTCGTACTCGACGCGACCATCGTGAACATCGCCCTCCCCTCCGCACAGCGCGACCTCGGCATCTCCGACGGCAACCGGCAGTGGGTCATCACCGCCTACACCCTCGCCTTCGGCGGACTGCTCCTGCTGGGCGGCCGGATCGCCGACCTGGTGGGCCGCAAACGGACCTTCGTCACAGGGCTGGTCGGCTTCGCCGCCGCCTCGGCGCTCGGCGGCGCCGCCACCGGAGCGGGCATGCTCTTCGGCGCCCGCGCGCTGCAGGGCGTCTTCGCCGCCCTCCTGGCCCCCTCCGCGCTGTCCCTGCTGACGACGACGTTCACCGACCCCAAGGAGCGCGGCAAGGCCTTCGGCATCTACGGCGCCCTGGCCGGCAGCGGCGCCGCGATCGGCTTCATCGTCGGCGGGCTGCTCACCGAGTACCTGGGCTGGCGCTGGTGCCTCTACGTCAACGTGCCCATCGCGATCGCCGCCGTGTTCGGCGCCCTCGCCCTGCTGCACGACCGCCCCGGCCACGCCGGCGCCCGCCTCGACGTCCCCGGCGTCCTGCTCGGCTGCGGCGGCCTCGTCGCGATCGTCTACGGCTTCAGCGAGGCCGAGTCCCTCGGCTGGACCGACCCGACGGTGCTGTCGCTCTTCGCCGCCGGCGTCGTCCTGCTCACGGTGTTCGTGTGGTGGCAGTCCCGGGCGCCCATGCCGCTGCTGCCGCTGCACATCATCCGCGACCGCGACCGCGCCGGCTGCTTCCTGACCATGGCCCTGGCCGTGGTCGGCATGTTCGGCCTGTTCCTGTTCATGACGTACTACCTCCAGGCCGTCCTCGTGTACTCCCCCGTCAAGACGGGCCTGGCCTTCCTGCCCCTCACGGCCGCGATCATCATCGGCTCGACCCAGATCTCCGCCCGGCTGCTCCCGCGCGTGCCGCCGCGGATGCTGATGGTGCCCGGCATGGTCCTGGCGGCGGGCGGCATGGTGATCCTGACCCAGATGACGACGCACTCGTCCTACGCCACCGAGATCCTGCCCGCGCTCCTGCTGCTCGGCCTCGGCATGGGCCTGACGTTCATGCCGGTCTTCGCCACCGCCACCGCGGGCGTCGCCCCGCAGGACTCCGGCGTGACCTCCGCGACGGTCAACACCTCGCAGCAGGTCGGCGGCTCCATCGGCACGGCCCTCCTCAACACCATCGCGACGACCAGCACCGCCACGTACGTCACCGCCCACCTCACCGACCCGTCGGACCGCACCCGGGTCGTCCGGGAGGGCGTCGTCCACGGCTACACCGTCGCCATCTGGTGGGCCGCCGGCATCATGCTGCTGGCCGGCCTGATCGCGGGCCTGATGGTGACGAAGAAGGCCCCGAAACACGGCACACCGGCGGACGCGCCGGTGCCGGAACCGGTGGCCTGAGGGACGGGTGGCGGCCGGACGAGTAGCGGCCGAAATCCACATGCTCCAAATCCACATGCTCCAAATCCACATGCCGCACCCGGCGCGCCCCACTACCGTGCCGGGAGTGATCGACATTCCCCGGGAACTGGCGGCATCACAGGAGAAGTTCAACGGCGAGGCGGGCCGCGCCTTCATCGCCGGACTGCCCGAGCAGACGGCCCGCTTCCTCGACCACTGGGACCTGAGACCCGACGGACCACCCATGCACGGCGTCTGCGCCCTGGTCCTCCCGGTGTTGTGCCGCGACGGCACCCCCGCGGTCCTCAAGCTCCAGATCCTCGACGAGGAGAGCGAGGGCGAACCGGTCGCGCTGCGCGCCTGGAACGGCGACGGAGCCGTCCGCCTCCTCGACCACGACGAGCCCACCGGCACCATGCTGCTGGAGCGCCTCGACGAGACCCGCACGCTGTCCCGGGTCCCCGACACCCACCAGGCCGTCGTCACCCTCGCGGAACTCCTCGCCCACCTCACGTCCTTCCCGGCCCCGCCCGGCCTGCGCCGCCTCGGCGACATCGCCCGGGCCATGCTCGACCGGACCCCGTGGGCCCTGGGCCGCATCCACGACCCCGAGGCCCGCCGCCTGGTCGCCGACTGCGCGGCCGCCGTACGCGAGGTCGTGGACGAGCCGGGGGACCGCCTCCTCCACTGGGACCTCCACGACGAGAACGTCCTCGCCTCCGACCGAGCCCCCTGGCTCGCGATCGACCCCAAGCCCCTCGCCGGCGACCCCGGCTTCGAACTGTGGCCCGCGATCGACAACCGCTACGCCGCCGACGACATCCTCTGGCGCTTCGACGCCATGACCGACATCCTCACCCTGGACCGCCCCCGAGCCCGCGCCTGGACCCTCGGCCGCCTCCTCCAGAACGCCCTGTGGGACATCGAGGACGCCCGCCCCCTCGACGCCGCCCAGCTGGAAATCGCCCGCCGCCTCCGATCCCACGGGTGCTGACCGGTGCCGCCGTTCCTTCCCGGCCTGGAGCTCAACGGTCACCGGGCCGGGACGTTCCACTGGCCGGTGTCGCCGGCGAAGCCGCTGCTCATCGCGAACTGGACCTTCGCGATCCGGGAGTCGGCCAGGACCTCGAAGGTGATGACCCCCAGGACGCTGTCGCCTGGTGCGGCGGCGAGGGCTTCGCCGTCCTCCAGGCCGGTGAGGTCACGCCACAACTGAGCCCCGAGACAGCCGCGCGGACCGCGCCCGGCGCCGCCGTCACATCCGCTGACGACAAAACCCCAGGTCAGAGCACACCTGACCTGGGGTTCCAGCGGAGCCCCCTGTCGGATTCGAACCGACGACCTACGCATTACAAGTTGTCCGATCTTGGTCCGGGGGTGTCCACGATCGTCCACGGCGAGCATGACACGCCTGCTCAAAGGCAGGAGTGGACGCCGGCAGACACCCACGGTGAGCCCCGGAAAACCAGTCGACTGAAACCAAGACTGAGACCACTCATTCCGGCTGTGTCACCCAAGCGCAAGCAGCGTCGCCCCGGCGCTCGCCAGCGCGGCGCACAGACCCACCACCGCCGCAAACGCGGCAGATGCCCTCGTAAGTGCGGTTACGTAGGAGGCGCCCTCAGCCCTTGCCAGTACGGCGGTGACTGCGGCGATCAAGGTAGCGACTACGGCCACCAACGTGAATACGGCGAAGACGACGAGCATCCTGACGGTCATCGGCTACATGTCCCCTAGCTGCTTGAGTGGAGCGGACGGCTTCCGACATGACGGTCGGCGTTTGGCTGTGCGTCAGGGTTCAGCCGTACGAAGATGAACACTCCTGAACACTCCGAGGGGGCAGGCTTGGTGGGTAACCAGACTGATCTTTCAGCGAAGGAGCAGATTCGGCAGCAGCTCAACGACGCGAAGGCCCGCGGTCGCTGGACTGTCACGCGCCTCGCTCAGCGAGCTGAGCTGAGTCGAACGACTGTCAGCAACGCACTGAACGGCGGTCCCATCAGCGCTGAGACGCTGGCCTGCCTTGCCGGGCCGTTGCGTCTAGACGCCCAGCAGTTGCTTGAGCTGCTCAGGCAAGCGAACGCGGTCCCACCCGGTCAGCAAGGATCCCAACCACAAAGTCGCCTTCAGGGGGAAGCTGAGCCCAGCGACGAGGATAGGTGCGTACTTGGTCGCCCGATCAGCAAACTCGATCCGTGGGACCTGGAAGTGCACCGCGCTATTGATGTTGCAGGTGCGGAACATGCGTGGCCAGAGCTACCTGAGTATGCGAGACGTGAGCACGACGCTCGTCTGACGCAAGTTGTTGAAAGGGCCGCAGAAGGACAGAGTGATCTGCTGATGCTCGTGGGGCCTTCCTCCACCGGTAAGACACGCGCCTGCTGGGAGGCGATTCAAGCCCTACCTGACACCTGGCATGTCTGGCACCCAATCGATCCTGATCGTCCAGAAGCGGCATTGCGGGACCTGGCGAATGTCGGCCCTCGTACGGTCGTCTGGCTGAACGAGTCGCAGCATTACCTCCTTTCCTCTCATGGCGAGGCGATCGCAGCCAAGCTCCGGTCACTACTTAGTGACACTTCGCGCGCTCCAGTTCTAGTGCTGGGCACAATCTGGCCCGAGTACCATGAGAGGCTCACGAGAGAGCCTGCCACTAGGGATCAAGGCGACAGTCATTCACAAGCCCGCCATCTGCTGGCTGGCAGAGATTTGGTTGTTCCTAATCAATTCGATCGGTTGACTATTTCACGCCTCCGGCGGGGGTCCGACCCACGCTTGGTCGCAGCAGCAACTCACGCCGAGGACGGGATGATTACCCAGTACCTCGCTGGAGCGCCGGAGCTCCTTGCTAGATACCGCAGAGCGACGCCTGGCGCCAGAGCCATACTAGAAGCAGCAATGGATGCGCGCCGACTGGGACATCCACTTTCACTTCCATACTCCTTCCTCGCTGAAGCAGCCGAGGGGTATCTATCCGACACTGAATGGGACCTTCTTCCTGATAATTGGCTTGAACGGGCATTCGCCTTCCTTACGGAAATGGTCAAGGGAGCCAGGGGAGCCCTGACTCCGATTCGTAGGCCTCGCGGCGCGGGATCGTCAGTGAAGCCGGGGCCGAGTTACCGATTGGCCGACTATCTCGAACAACTAGGCCGAAGCACTCGACATGATGCAGTACCTGGAGAGTTCTGGCTGGCAGCAGTGCGCCATTGCGAGAGCGAAAGGGCAGAGCCTCTGGCCGTAGCAGCTGCCAAGCACGGACTCATGCAGATATCCTTCCTGTTGTCAATTAAAGCAGACACAGGTCCGGCGTTAGTTCATATCGCGAATGAGCTTGCATACGCAGGGAGACTCGATGAGGCGCTCCCGTGTTACTTGCGAGCAATTGAAAAGGGGGATACCTATCTGATTCCATTTGTCGCAGGAAGACTCAGGTCTGCCGGACGCCGCAAAGAAGCGAGGGATCTGCTCAAGCGGGCGACCATACCTCAGTTCATGGAGTCACTCACAGGCGTGGCCGATAAACTCGTGCTTCGGGGACGCTTGAACAGAGCTCTCACGCTGTACCAGCAGGCCGCAGACACTGGCAACTCGTTTGCCCTTCGGCTAGCAGCGAATAGGCTGGTGAGCCTCGGCCACCTCGATGAAGCTCTGGACTGGTACGACAGGTGTGGTGACCCTACCGCCCTTCACATCGCCGCATATCGCCTAGGCCAGCAAGGCCGCTGGCCGGAGGCACTCACCTGGTACCAGAGGGCAGCCGAAGCAGGCAGTAAGAAGTCCCTACGGTCCGCTGCTAACCAGCTAGCGGAGGCGGGCCGTTTAGACGAGGCCCTCAACTGGTTCGAGCGAGCAGCTGCCACTAATAAGGTGGCGGCCCTACGAGATGGCGCTGACGCGCTCGCCGAGACTGATCGCATCGATGAGGCCCTGCAATGGTACCGGCGGGCCCACCAAGCTGGAGATCCCTCGGCTCTTCGGGTTGCGGCAAATTATCTAGCGGGCAGGGGAAGGCTAGAAGAGGCACAAGATTGGTACGAAGAAGCTGTCGCGACAGGTGACGAGTCTGCCCCACTCGAAGCAGCACACCGACTGGGCGTCAGAAGCGAAATTTGGGGGGCTCCAGAGCAGCTAAGCAAGACCCCAAAGGCCCGTTTTTGGCTTTCCCTCATTGCTGCACGCAAACTTTCCTCCCAAGACCACATCGAAGAATCGCTCGACTTCTACGAACAGGCAGCGGAACTAGGCCACTTACACGCCCTGACCGAGGCAGCTCAAATGCTCGCTAAGAGTGGGAGGGTCGACGAGGCGCTGGGTTGGTACGAACGCGCTGCCAGGGCCGGGAGCCTTATGGCGCTTCGAAGTGCCGGTCACGTGCTTGCGGAAGCTAACCGTCTACCAGAAGGCCTCGACTGGTTTGAACGCGCTTCTCGTTCCGGCGATACGGGCGCTGCGCAAGCGGCTGCTAATGAATTGGCCTCTGCCGGCGAGATGGACGAGGCGCTCTATTGGTATGAACGTGCCGCTTCCGCTGGAGACGATGAGTCGCTCTGCACCGCAGGACTACGCCTTGCTCGTGCAGGCCGCCTCAACGAGGCCGAGGAATGGATTGAGCGCGCACTCAATAAGAGCCATGTCCATGTGCTTGCATCAGTCTCTGAAGAATTCCTACATAGGGGTCGAATCGATCAGGCGTTGCGCTGGTTCAGACGCTCAGCCATGGCTGGGAACTGGGCGTCTACGCGGATCGCGGTTGAGGCGTTACGCACTAACGGGCTTGGAGTTGAAGCAGAGCGACTAGCCACGTACGGCTGGGATTTGCGAGGAGGCATCTCCGACGCCTGGGTTGCGGGTCCTCAACTCGGTAAGAAGTATGGCATTCACACCTCGCATCTTGAGGAGCTGCCAGAACATGCGAAACTTGTCGCTGACGACGACTAGGTCAGGAGGGAGACTTCGTGTCGCAGCAGGCCAGCCCTCGGGGGACCTTCCGGAAGATCGCAGACGCGGTGAGGGCCCGTATCGAGGCGGACCCGGACATGACAGAGCTTCCGTCTGCTGCTGAACTCATGCGTGACTACAGGATTTCGCGCGGAGTAGCTCTCCGTGCGTTCGCCGTCCTCCAACAAGACGGCATCGCCCAGCCGACGCCAGGCGGACGGTGGTGTGTCGTGCGCGCTGGCGAGCGAACTGAACGACGCCCGCTAGAGGACCGTATTGCGGACATAGTCACGGATGAAGGCCTAGAAGTAGGGGCAGCTTTCCCCAGTGCGAGTGTTCTAGCTACGCGTTTCGGGGTGTCTCGACCGACCGTGACCAAGGCTCTCGACAGGTTGGAGGCCCTCGGTGTGCTCGCGAACGGAGGGCAGGGCAAGGTGCGGACTGTCCGCGCTGCACCTACGCGAAAGGAGCGTTCGTAGCTTGCCGAAGTTGACTGGGTGGGCCTATCCCCTGGCCGAGTCCTTGCTTGCCGAGCCGCTGCCACGGCGGTGGAATCACTGCCTCGGTGTCGCAGAGAGGGCCCGCACGATCGCGCTCGTTCTCGACCAGGACGCCGATCTGCTGGAGGCCGCCGCGGTCCTGCACGACATCGGCTACGCGCCGGACCTGGCCAAGACGGGCTTTCACCCGCTGGACGGGGCTCGCTACCTCCGGGACGTGGCCGGCGCCGACGAACGGGTCATCAATCTGGTCGCCCACCACTCCTGCGCCTGGATGGAGGCGGAGGCGCGCGGCATGCGCGAGGAGTTGGAGGGCGAGTTCCCTCGCGAGCAAGCGCACCTGAATGACGCGCTCTGCTACTGCGACATGAACACCACGCCGGACGGCACGTCCACGAACCCGATCGACCGGATCAACGAGATCGCCGGTCGGTACGGGCCGGACAGTTTGATCGGGCAATTCATCCGCCGTGCCGAACCGGAGATCCTGGCCTGTACGTCCCGCGTGCTCGAACGGGTCGCCGCGGCCAAGCGTCAGCCGATGTAGGGAGTCGAGCGCGCCCGGTCCATGGCGTGCTCGATCCGGAGCCGCATCGTGGGGTGTACGTCCAACGTCGTCAGGTCCGCCGGGTCGACCCAGCGGACCTGCGTCGTCTCGTTGCTCGTACGCAGTTCGCCGCCGACCGGCCGCGCGCGGAAGCAGATGCTGAACTGCTGGCGCACCTCGCCGTCGTCGTACTGCATCACGTGACCGGGGTCGGTGTAGAGCCCGGACACGTTGACGACCTCCGCCTTGATCCCGGTCTCTTCCCAGACTTCGCGCACGACGGTATCGCTGATCGACTCCCCTACGTCGTGACCGCCGCCGGGCAGTGCCCAGCGTCCGTTGTCGGAGCGCTGAATCATCAGCACCTGTCCCGCGTCGTTCTGCACGAACGCGACGACGGACGGCACCACCGAGTTGGCCGGCGGGGCGTCGGGGTCGTGCAGGTAGTCGATACGTCCCATGGCTCAGGCTCCCGTGATGCTCGCTATGTCCTGCTCGGTGATCGGGCGGGCGTTGTCCCACGTGTGCTCGATGCTATTCGCGTATGTGTCGAACATGCCGCCGCCCGGTAGACGGCGCAGATGGAGGACGGGCGCCATGAAGGCGCCGATGCCGTAGACGTGAGGGTTCACCAGCATCTCGTCGTCGGCTCGGTAGATCGAGTTGTAGAGCGTCGAGTCGTGCAGCCGGAACCCGACGTCCGGGTGGGTCCGCATGAGAGCGCGGTAGTGAAGCAGGGCGTTGCGAATCTTGCCGTCCATGATCTGGTGCCCCTCGTCGATGCCGCGCTGCCGTACGGCAGCGCACTCAGGGTCACCGAGGAGGATCCGGACCTGGGCTCCGGCTTCCACCTTCGCCTTCACGAGGTCGTGGAACAGCGGATCCTCGGAGAGGAACAACCCGGAGTAGACGAGCACGTCCAGGTTCTGCTCAGCGCGGCCGTAGAGCTCCCGCCAGAGCCCCGGTGGCACCGTGTGGCGGTGCGGGTAGACGGCCGCTATCTCGGCTTTCGACAGGTCCGCCGCGCTCTCGTTGGTCCGGCCGTCGTCCCAGATCGTTGTCACGTCGACCTTGAGCGCTGACGCTGTCGCGTACTGGTGACGCCGGTACGGGACTTTCCCTTGTGTGATCCAGCGCTCGACCGTCTTCGGGATGACGCCGATCTCCTCAGCCAGGTCCTGAACAGTCATGCCGCGCGCTAACAGAGCCGACCTCAAGCGCTCGTTGGACATCTGCACCCCCTGAGGGACTTGTAGGGACTTCTTGAGCGTAGTCAGCGCTCCCCGACTTTTCCAAGGGTGCGGTTACGAACGCCCCTGACCTGCGGCGATTCTGATGGTGCGCCAAGAAGTCCAGGCGCGAAAAACGAGAGGTCCCGTCGGCGCACTTGACGGACCCTCATGCAGCACCTGTAAAACAGGTACTGCAACGACCGAACGCGACACCTCGGTCGGAAGGCGGCTGCATGCCGCATGCGCAGAAGGCGGGGACGCTGCAATCCCGCTGAAGGCCAGGCAGAACAGGGTTTCGGCCCGTACTGGCGAGGTGGCCCGGCGACCGCGAGCAACGGCCGGAGGGTGGGGACGTGGTCCCCCTTGCAGTGCTTCACCCCTGCTGACCTCGACAGATAGGCATTCCAGTGCATCGACGAAGACTTTGGGCGCCGCCGTGACGGATCGGCCGGCGGGCGCCAGTACGTCATCCAGGTCCGCGAGCGGAACGCACGCTCACGGCCGAACCGGTCCGCTCTCTTCCTGCCATCGCAGCGGCTAGCGCTGCGGCCGGTTGCCTCCCTCGCCCGTCCGGGCCCGCGTACCGCGCGGGGGCCGTACGGGCGGGGCGTGGGGAGCCGAGACGTTTCCGGCTTCAACGGCAAGCGGCCCCCGGGGTGCCTCCCGGGAGCCGCGTTCGGGCCGTTCCACCCTTCGAGAGGAACACGACCCATGAAGATTCTCCCCCTTCACCAGCTGTCCGACATCGACGCGATCGAGCAGGACCGCGAGCCGACGGACGCGGAGCTGGACGCCATCGACGCCGAGATGCCGCTGATCCGCGCGGAGGTCGAGGAGCTGGACGTTCGTATCAGTCTCATGGACCGGTCGGTGACCGAGCTGGACGCGCGGCGGCTGCGCCGGGCCCGGCGCAAGGTGCTGGCCGCGCGGCGCGAGCTCACGAACCAGGCTTGCCCGGTGACGGAGGTGGGGGCGTGAGCGAGAACCTGATGCTGGGCGGCCTGGCCGTGGCGCTGCGGTCGCTGCGTCTGCTGGCCGTGGACTTCAGCCATCTTCCCGCGCCGGACGTGCAGGTGTCCCCCGTCTTCCCGGACCGGCTGGAGCTGGGCTTCCACCGGGGCCTGCCGGACTTCGAGGTCTGGCGGGAGGCGTTGGGCATCTCGCCGGACGCGGTGGTCTACCGCGAGCAGGGCGACGGCCGGACGCGCGTGCTGAAGGCGTCCGCCGACTTCGCGGGATCCGCGCTGGAGTTGACCGGCTACAGCGACGCATGCGCCCCGGAGCTCATTGGGGGTGCGGCGTGATCCGCATCGTGACCGTCGGCCGTCTGCGTCGGCTGGAGCGGGAGACCGGGCAGGCACGCACCCGCGCCCGGGACACGCAGGCGCAGGCAGATGCAGCCTGGGGCCGCCACGTGCGGGAGCTCTTCTCTGTCACCGATCGCGCGGAGCGGGCGGAGGCTGCCACGGCCGAGGTGGGCGAGATCCTGGCCGGCGCGGTGGCGGAGCTGGCCGCCGCGCAGCAGGAGCTGCTGTTGAAGGACATCGAGATCCGTCGGCTGCGGGAGCAGTTGGAGGGCGAGTCGATGGAGGGGCGGTCGCTGACGGTGCTGTTGCACTACGGCGAGCCGCACACCATCTATGCCAGCCGCGAGGACGCCTACGCCGACACCGCCACCCACGGCACCTCGCCGACCGCTGTGTGGGTGCCTGCCGGTGAACGCCCGGCATCCGCGTCCATGTGGCGGTGTGAGGCGTTCATCTACAACGCAGCCTCCAACGGGTTCCGCCGCGCGCACATGCCCGACCGCAAGCCGATCGAGGGGGCAGCGTGAACAGTGTTCAGACGCGTTCAGCGGAGCGCGCCCTATCGGGCGGTACGTGGCTGATCGTGTGTGGGGCGATGCTGTACTCGATCCTCACCGTGACGCCGCTGATGGCCAAGCACACGGCCGAGAAATGGGACTGGACGGCCCCGATCCTGCCTCTGGTGGTGGACGCGGCGGTGGTCATCGTGGTCAAGCTCGATGACGTGCTGGCCCGCCTGGGCGGCAACGGCGGACGCTGGCCCATCACCCTGCGCTGGATGACGGGCTTGATGACCCTCGCCCTCAACACCGCTGACTCCGCACTGAAGAAAGACCTGGTGGGCGTGGCCGTCCACTCGGTTGCTCCGCTGCTGCTGATCGTCACGGCAGAGACCAGCCTGGCCTACCGGCGGGCGATCGCCGCCGCCGTGGCGGCCCTGGAAGCTGAGCAGAGAGCCGAGCGGGAACGGCGGGAGCGGGTGGCCCGTGAGCGTGCCGAGCAGGCCCGTGCGGAGGCGCGGGAGGAGCGTGAGCACGCCTCGATGTTGGCGCGTGAACAGCGTGAACATGAAGCCCGCTTGGCCCGTGAGCAGGCGGAGCGGGAGGAGCGGCAGCGGCGCGAGGAGCGTGAGGCCCGGGAGCGGGCTGAGGCTGCCGAGCGGGAGGCTCGTGAACGCCGTGAACGCGAGCGTGAACAGCGTGAACAAGAGCGGCTGCGGCTTGAACAGCAGGCCCGGGAGCGGGCCGAGGCCGAGCAGCGCGAGCGCGCCGAGACGGCGGAGCGTGAACGCCGTGAACGCGAGGAGCGGGCCGAGCGTGAACGCGCCGCGCTGCTGGAGCGCGGCCCGGCTGAGGACAAGCTGCCGGAGGTCGAGGCGCGCCGGATCGTGGCGGCTGCGTTCGAGTCGGGCCTGTCGGTGCGCCAGGCTGCGGAGCTGTGCGGCTGGTCGGTCGGCTGGGTCTCCCAGCGTTACGCCGAGCACCGCGACCCCGCCGACGGTGGTCGCGCTGAACTCGCCATCGCGGGTCAGTGATGGGTGCCCTGCCCGTCTACCGGTGGCGCCTGGCGCCGGACGGGTTGGCCACGCGTCGCCAGCTGCGCGCCCTCGGGCTGCGGCCCGGTGGGCAGGACGTGGCAGCGCAAGTGGAGCGTCCCCGGCGCCGTCGTGACCCGCTGGTCGCTTACCTCTACCGCATCGATACGGCCAAGCCGGTGCGGCCGATGACGCCCGCGAAGTGGGCGGCCCTGGCCAAGGCCAACGCCGCCCGCCGTATCTGCCCCGAGTGCCGGCGGGATGCCGGATACGTCATCCCGCCGGCACTCGGCATGTGCACCTCGTGCGCCTTCCCCGACGAACAGCGCGCCGCATAAGCCCTGTTGGCGGGCCCGGCCATACGCCTCCTACAGCCCTGGCCGGGCCCTACTCCCCGTAAGGAGTGCTCACAGCATGACGGAACTCAGCACCGAGCCGGTAGCCGTCGAGGCTCCCGCGCCCGCACCGCCCCCGCCCTCTCCTGCACCAACGGAGCAGGCTCCGGCTCCGGTTGTGGCCGAGGTGGAGCACACACCCGGCGGCTGGCCGGTCGTGCCGCTCGCTCTGTCCGGGGCGAACAGCACCGTGGGCATGGTCGCCACCGCCGCCCTGGCCGGCGGCCCGATCGCCGCGATGGTGGCCGCGACCGGCGCCGTCGTCCTCGGCACCGTCGCCGCCACCCGCAGCCGCAAGGCCGACCCGCGCAAGGAAGCCCGCCGGGCAGCGGCCCGTACCGCCGGCCGCTCCGCTGCACGCAGCGCGGGTCTGCGCCGCGGCGGTGCGGGAGCTCCCGGCAGCCGCGCTGGGGGCCGATCGTCTGCTGCTCGTGGTGGCCGGTCGGGCAGCGGGTCCGGCCAGCACCGCCGCGGAGCGGGCACGAGTGCCCGGCACGGCAGCACCGCCACGGCCGGGAAGACCCGCAGCAAGGCCGGTCAGGGCTCGTCCAAGCGCGCGGCCGGCGCCCTGGGTAAGGCGGCGGGCCGGGTAGGACAGGTCAAGGCTCTGCGGACCGCGCAGCAGGCCACGGCCGGATCCCGCGCCGGACAGCGTGCACAGACCACCGCCGCCCGCCGCGCGGTCGCCGACGCTCGCCGCAACGCCAAGGCCCGCACCACCGGCGGCGGCAAGGACGCCCTGTCCCGCGCCGGGCGAAAGGGTGCTCTGGCGGGCCGGATGCTCGGGGGCACCGCGCGTAAGGCCCGCGCCGCGCGGGACGCTGCGGTCGCCAAGAGCCGCGCCAAGCGGGACGCCAAGACGGCCGGCACGGTCGCGGCCAAGCGGGCAGCGGTCCGCAAAGCCCCGGCCCGCCGGGCGGCCCGGCAGGCTTTGCGCCGCTCTGCGGCCCGGCTCCACGGCCGTCGCCTGCTCGCCGCCCTGCTCGCCCTGCCGGTTGGTCTGCTCGGGCTGGTCACCAGCCCGATCGGCCGGAAGCTCAACCTGCCCTGGCTGATCCACCCCGGCCGGCGCCTGTACCGGCGGCTGGCCGGTGTCGCTGCCGAGCAGCGGGCCGCGCGGGATGAGGCCATCCGCCAGGAGCAGGCCGAGCAGGAAGCCGCCGCCGAGGCGGAGGCGGCAAAGGACGGCGCGGACGGCATCGCGGACAGCGTGGAGCGGCCCGCGTCCACCGTTCCCACCAGCACAAACGACCCGAGTGAAGGAGCGCACGTGTCCGGTTTCCGGTTCGAAGAGGCCGCTGCCGAAATGGAGCAGGCCGCCAACTCCTACGACCCCGACAACGCCATGGAGATCCTCGCCATGGTCGAGGGCCTGCCCGCCGCGCTCACGAGCGTGGCGAACGTGATGAAGATCCTCGCGGAGCGCTCCGACTCGGAGTTCCCGCTGGAGAAGGCGGTTGCCGACGGCTTCAACGACATCTTCGGCGCCCTCATGGCCGCCGTCGCGGTCGCGGAGGACATGGGCCCGCTGTTCCGCGAGGTGCACGAGCAGGACATCGCCCGGCACGAGGACCCCCGCAACGGCACCGAGGCCGAGAAGGGCTGGAACGTCTGACATGAGCAGCACCGCCACCGCCAAACAGCAGGGCAGTGGCCCGGTGCTGGACTGGGCTGCCGGTCACGGACCCGTGACCGGCGCCCTGTCCGCCACCACCGGAGCCTTCGCCGTCGCCACCACCGGCGCCGCCACCGCCATGCCCCCCGGTTGGGCCCTGGCCGTCGGCGCCGCTGGCGCCCTCGGACACACCATCGTCGGCCTGCGCGTGCGCAACGCCGGCCGCACCCTGGCCACCCGCGCCGCCTCCTGGCTCGTCGGCGCCGGATGGACCACATGGGCCATGACCCACGGCCCCCTGACCTGGGCCGCCCTCGGCTCCCTCGCCACGATCGGCGTCGGCATCGGCGCCGCCGCCCGCTCCACCGCGCTGTTCGAAGAGGCCCGGGAGGAAGAGGCCATCACGGCGGAGCAGCGGCAGATCGCCGCCGAGCTGTCCGCCGACCGGCGGGCGATCGCTGCGGAGTGGGTGGAGCGCATCCAGCGGGTGTGCTCGATCACCGTGCGCGTGGTCGGAGTCGAACAGTGGGCCACCGGCGCCGGATACTCCATCGACGCCGAACTCCCGGCCGGTGGCGCCACCTGGAACAAGATTGCCGCCGAGTCCGCCCGCCTGTCCGCGGACGCTCGGCTGCCGCACGGCTGCACCGCCACCGCCTCCCCCGGCATCCACCAGGGACGCGTCATCATCGACGTGACCACAGTCAACGTGCTGGAGCAGGAGCGCACCTACCCCGCCGACTACGGGCCGCTGTCCGTTCACACCGGCATCCCGTGGGGGTATCGGACCAACGCCGAGCAGATCCTGGCCTACCTGCGCGAGCAGTGCGCGCTGATCGTCGGCCCGACCGGATCGGGCAAGACGAACATGGTCCACTCGATCCTCGCCGGGTTCGCCCGCGCCGACGACATCCTGACCTGGGTCATCGACCTCAACGCCGGATCGGCCGGCCTGCCATGGGTGCTCCCCGCCCTCAACGGCGAGATCAGCACCCCGGACGGCAAGCCAGTCCGGCCCGGCATTGACTGGCTCGCTGGGACGTACAACGAGGCCATGACCATGCTGGACACCGCCGTCAGGGTCGCCAAGCAGCGCAAGATGGGCTACCAGGACGTCCTAGCCAAGGCCAACACCGATCTGCTGCCCATCAGCGCCAAGATCCCGCAGATCATGCTGGTCATCGACGAGGGCGCGGAGATCCTGGCCAGCCCGGACCGCCAAGTGCGCAAGCTCGGAGAGAAGATCCTGGAAGTGATCCGGATCGCCCGCGCCATGGGCATCCGCACCGTCCTCACCGCCCTCGGGGCGACCGGGAGCGTGCTGAGCAACCTCATGATCCGGCGGGAAGCCAAGGTCAGGGTTGCCCTGACCGGCGGTGAGACCGAGGGCATGGACTTGTCGAAGATGTTCCCCGGCTCCCGCGGACTGCGCGTCGACCAGGCCCCGCACAAGGGCGCCGGATTCATGGGCACCCCGGAGTCCCCAGCCGCGCTGTTCAAAGCCTGGCGGATCCTGCCGAACCAGATCCGGGAGATCATCGCCGCCACCTCCGACCGACACCCCACCCTCGACGCGGTGTCCGCCAAGGCCGCCGGGCCCGCCTACACGCGCCGCTGGGATTCGGAGCGCACCGCGTGGATGCACGACCAGGTCAACGGCGACGCCGGCAGCACCACCGACACGGCGGGAGCAGGGCTGAAGCTGTCCGCCCTGAGCGACCAGGAGCAGGCGCCGCTCTCGCCGGAAGACGAGATGCTGCGCAAGTTCCGGGAGCAGATCGACGCACAGTTCGGCACCGCCCCCGAACCGCAGAGTCCCGCGGGGAGTCACGGGACGCCGACCGCGGGTGGGTTGAACCTGTCGGCGCTGCGGGGCGAGCAGGACAACCCGGCCCAGCAGGCCGCCCTGGCGCTGCTGCTCGCCGCCGGACGGGAGGGCACCGGCGCCTCCGCGATCGCCCGCGCACTCGCCGACGAACACGGCACATCCCGTCAGACGGTCGTCGGCTGGCTGCGCGACTGGGTGAAGGACGGCACCGCCGTCCGCGTCGGAGAGGGCACCAAAGCCCGCTACGTCCACCGCCACCACGCCCCCGACCAGCCCCCCGAGGACTGATCACTTGTCGCTTGTCGCCCTCGCCGGAACACATGCCGCCGTGCCGTGTCTGAGAGCGCGGAAACAGCTTGTGACCTGCAAGGCGACAAGCGACAAGACAAGACAAGCGACAAGCCAGACGACAAGCACGCGACAAGGGAGACGACAAGCAACGCGACAAGCACACACCCACCCGCACGGGCCCGCACCACCGGATGGTGCGGGCCCGCGGCTCATCCAAGAGGAGTCCCGCAATGGACCACCGGACCCCGCCGGGGAACATCGCCCCGCACATACCCGCCGACGACTGGCAGCGCGCACAGGCCACCGGACAGCCCATCGTCATCGTCGTCCACGACGCCCCGCCGAACGGCATTCCGTGGCGCCGCATCCTGATCCCCTTCGCCATCGCCGGGGCGACCGTCGCCGGTGGCTGGGGACTGGTCGCCGCCCTGTGCTTCCTGCTCGACGCAGCCGCCCACACCGCCACCGTCATCGCCGGAGTCGCCGGACCCGTCGGCATCGGCGGCATCACCCTGCGCCTGACCCGCGGCAAGCACTGACAAGGAGACCAAATGCGACTGCGCATCCAGCGCGCCACGTGGCCGCGCAACGCGCTGATCCTGACCGACACGCCCCACCCCGACTGCCCCGAGTGCGACGGCGTGGGCGGCACCGAGCACCACTACGGCGACCACGACACCGGCGAGTACGCGGGCACCAACTGGGAGCCCTGCACCTGCTGGAACGAGGACCGCCGCTGGTTCCTGCTGCCCATCCCCCGCCGCCCCCGCTGGCTGTACCGGCACCGGCAGGACCCCGACCCGTGGGCGCCCAACGGATACAGCGACGAACCGCCCTTCTAGCTACGCCAAGGGCGGCCCCCGCATCTCGCCAAAGGAACCGGGGCCGCCCTTGCCCACCTGCCATCCAACTGACCTGTGGAGGTCTCCCAGCATGACGCAACCGACCCTGATCCGGCGAGGGCGCGGCGATACGAGCGCACTGCCCGAAGCCCTGCGGACCGCGCTGACACTGGCCGCTACCGGTGTGCCGGTGCTACCCCTGCGCGCGGGGAAGATGCCGTTCGGCAACTGCCCCGACTGCAGGGATGGCGGCTGTGGGGACCGACCCAACATGAAGGCGGCGGGTCCCTGCCAGTGCCCGGTTCCATGTCACGGCTGGGCCGCCGCCACCACCGATCCGGCCGTGCTCACCTCCCCGGCCTGGATGGCTGCATGGCGACGGGCCGCTTGCGTCGCCTACCATCCCGGCGGCGCCGAACTGACTGTGGTGGACCTGGACGACGCGGAAGCCGTCGCATGGGCCCGCACCGCCCTGCCTGTCACCCGGACCGTGGAGACGACGCGTGGTGAGCACTGGATCTACCGGGGCGCGATGTCGTCGCACAACGCGGTGCGGCCCGGCGTCGACATCAAGTCGACCATGTCCTACGCCCGCTACCTCGGCTCCGGCACCGGAGCCGTGACCGCTCTACCGGACGCCGTTCGAGCGCTTGCCGTGAAGGAGCCCTCCCCGGTCCGGCCGGTGCCGCATGGCCTCTCCGTCCCTGCAGCGGCCGGGGAGGCTGAGTGCCCGCATCGCACGCCCGCCTTCCTAGAGCGTGGCATCGCCATGGCGGAGCAGCGCATCACGCAGGCCCGCAGCGCGGTCCACACCACCGTGTACCGCACGTTCCTCGCCGTGCTCTCGACGCACGGTCGGTGTGGCTGCCTCACCGACATGTACATCGCGCGGCTGTTCGCCGCCGCGCAGGCCAAGGGTGAGACCTTGGGGCACTGCACGGACGCGTGGGCCAACGCCCGTACCAGGTTGGGGCTGTGAGCATGTCCGACGACGACAAGACCCCGGCCCGCGAGGTCATCACCGACTACGCACAGGCCCACTTCCGGTACTTCCGCACCGCGGACGGAACCGTGTATGCGCAGAAGAACGGGCACCCCGTGGCCCGCCCGATCCGCTCGCAGGGCACGACGGGCAGCCACCGCCAGGAACTCATGGTCGGTCTCTACCGCGACGGACACGGCGTGTTCAACGGAACCGCCCTCAAGGAGGCACTGGACTTGATCGAGGCCCTGGCGCTGACCGAAGACGTGCAGCCCGTCCACATCCGCGTGGCGCCCGGGTTCGACGGGGCGACGTGGCTGGACCTGGGCCGCACCGACGGCCAGTCCGTCCGTATCCACCCCACCGGCTGGGACATTGCCATCCCCGACCCGCGGGAAGTGTGCTGGCGCCGCACACAGCTCACGGGCGAACTGCCTCTACCGGTCAAGGACACCGACGGCAAGGGCATCGATCTGCTTCTCCGGCTATGCAACTTCGCCGGCGCCGAGACCGAGTGCCTGGCCATCGCCTGGCTGATCGGCTGTCTCGGGCCGTCCGTGCCCGTCCCGGCACCGTTCCTGACCGGTCCGCAGGGCGCCGGCAAGTCCACGGGCGGGCGGATGCTCGTGCGGATCATCGAGGGCATGAGCGGCGACCTGCGCCGCGCCCCAAAGGACGAGGAGAACCTGATCGCGGCCGTGGCCGCCGGATGGGTCACCGCCCTGGACAACCTCTCCCACATGACCCCGGACCTGTCGGACGCGATGTGCTGCATCGTCACCGGCGCCGAGAACGTCAAGCGCGCCCTGTACACCGACGGGGATGTGGTCCGCGCCCGCTACCGTCGCCCCATGCTTCTGACCGGCATCGACGTCGGCGTTATCCGGCCCGACCTCGCCGAACGCCTCCTGCCCCTGCGCCTGGAGCGCCCGCGCGTCCGGCGCACGGAGGCGGAGCTGTGGGCGGAGTACGCCGAGGCTCTGCCGGTCATTCTCGGTTCCCTGCTCGACCTCACGGTCAAGGTCCGCGCGGCTGAGGCAGAGACCCCGACCGATCTGCGGATGGCGGACTTCGCGCATCTGTGCGCGCAGCTCGACGCCGCGACCGGCCTGGGAGCACTCGCCGCCTACCGGCGCAGCCTCGACGACCTCAACGACGACGTGATCGAGGGCGACTTGCTCGCGCAGACCGTTCTCAAGCACGCCGAGACCATCGAGCCGGGCGGCGGGCAGCGGATGACCTCCACGGAGTGGCTGCACTGCCTCAGCCGTCTCTACAGCGGCGACGACATGCGTCCGCTGCCCAAGGGGTGGCCGACCACCGGCAAGGTCCTCTCCGACCGGCTCAAGCGCCTCCAGCCCACGCTTGCCGCCCGGGGTGTCCTGATCGAATCGGGTCGCACCAGCGAGGGCCGCTACCTCGAAATGACCCACCTGCAGGCGCCGCCGCCCCACGAGGAGAAGCGGATGTTCTGACCCCGCGCCCGCGTACGGTCCCCGGACAAGCAAGAAGAGCACCACCGGCCAGGCGTGCTCTTCTTGCTGTTCGGCGGCGACAGGCGCCCTGCGAGGGACGCGCCGCGTAGCGGCTCGCTCTTCATGCTTGAAGCGGCACCGCACCGCAACAGACACCACCCCCTCTTTTGTCCCAAGGGGAGGAACCCTGCGTCATCTGCGTCATGCACGTAGAGAAACGGCCCCTGACCTGCGGCTAGGGGCATGACGCAGACGGCGGTGTCTGCGTCATCCTGCGTCATCTGCGTCACCCGATGACGCAGCCCATGACGCCCCGATGACGCACCCCCACACCACTGCGTCACCCAAAGCCGCAGGTCAGCACCGCGGATGACGCTGATGACGCAATGACGCAGAAATCCGCACTTCGGACAGACACGAGACCTGAGAGCGCCCAAGACCCCTCCGTCCCGTCTAGGAGGCATCCCGGATGACCACGGCGACCGCCGCCCCCGTCGACCGACTCCTGTACAAGCCCGAGGAAGCTGCCGAAGCGCTCGCCATCGGCCGATCCACCGTCTACGAGCTGATGGCCGAAGGCGCCCTGAAGTACATCAAGTTGGGCCGCACGCGCCGGATCCGGCGAACGGACCTCGAAGCCTACGTGGCGAGCCTCGCCCCCCTGCCCAACTGAACCAGAGCACGCCCCGAGGCGCCCCGAGCACTCCGCTCGGGGCGCCTCCCGCATGGAGGAGCACATGAGCCCCCGCAAGCCCAACATGGAATCGACCATCTACTTCGGTGCGGACGGCTGGTGGCACGGACGCGTCACGATGGGCGTGAAGAACGACGGCAGCCCCGACCGCCGGCACCGCCGCGCCAAGACCAGGGCGGAGGTACGCCGCAAGGTCCGGGAGCTGGAGCGGCTGCGCGACCAGGGCCGCGCGACCACCGCGGGGCGAAAGCCCACCGTCGCGAAGTGGATGGAGACCTACCTCACCGACATCGCGAGCCTGAAGCTCAAGCCGCGGTCGCTCGATGACTACTGGTCGAAGACCCGGAACGACATCATCCCCGGCGTCGGCGAGCACCGCATCGACAAGCTGCAGCCCGAGCACCTGGAGCGGATGTACCGGGCCATGCTCGACGACGGCCACGCTCCCTCGCACGTCGTAAAGGTGCACCGCATCCTGTCCCGGGCCCTGAAGATCGCCCACCGTCGCCGCATCATCGGCGAGAACGTCGCCACGCTCGTGGACCCACCGAGCGTCGACGAGATCGAGGCCAACCCCTTCACCAAGGAGGAGGCCAAGGCCTTCCTGGAGGCCGCTTCGAAGCGGCCCACGTTCATGCGGTGGATTGTCGGTGTCGGCATGGGGTTCCGGCAGGGCGAGACGCTCGGACTGCGCTGGTCGTACGTCGACCTGGAGGCGGAGCTGTTCCGCCCCGAGTGGCAGTTGCAGCGCCTCACGTGGCGGCACGGCTGCGCCGACCCCCACGCCTGCGGGGCGCGCCTGCACCGCTTCGAGCCATGCCCCGCCGGATGCGTCCGGCACAAGAGCTACAAGCGCGGCTGCCCGAAGCCGTGCCCCAAGGCATGCACCAGGCACGCGAGCGCCTGCCCGCAGCGAAAGGAAGGCGGTCTCGTCTTCACCCGCCCGAAGACCAAGAAGAGCCGGAACGCCGTCCCGATCCCGCCCGTCTTCATTCCGTTCCTTCACGAGCACAAGGCCGGGCATGAGGAGCTGCGGGCCGCCGCCGGCGAACTGTGGCAGGAGCACGACGTCGTGTTCTCGCGGCCGGACGGACGCCCGCTCGACCCACGCGCCGACTACGAGGAATTCAAGGAGCTGCTCAAGGAGGCCGGGATCGATGACCGCCGCCTCTACGACGGGAGCCGCCACACCGCCGGCACCATCCTCAACGAGCTGGGCGTGGACATGCCCACGATCATGGAGATTCTCCGACACACCCAGATCAGCCAGACCCGGCGGTACGTGAAGGGCCGGTCCCACCTGTCCAAGGACGCCATGCGACGCATGGGCGAGTTCTTCGTACCCGCGCCCACCACCGCGGATCCGGGCCCCATTGAGACCAGAACTGAGACCGCCGACACCCGAGCGGCCCGCGCCCGGCGCCGCCGCCGCATCCTCTGACGACAAAACCCCAGGTCAGATACGCCTGACCTGGGGTTCAGCAGAGCCCCCTGTCGGATTCGAACCGACGACCTACGCATTACAAGTGCGTTGCTCTGGCCATCTGAGCTAAGGAGGCGCGCGCACTACGACGCCGTACGCGAGGCGGCACCACTGTACACAGAGCCCGTTACGCCGAGCCACGACGTTCCGCTCGGGCCGGGGTCACGGCGCCCCGCACGCGAAGAGGTACGCCACAGCCGCCGTCTCCCCGTGTTGTGCGATGCACGGAGAGCCATGAGCGGCTACAGACGGCCAAGAGGCGCCGCTTCGAAAATTTCCGCGAAGTTCACAGGCCCGGAACTACTGACAGACGTGTGAACGCCAGGTACCGTCCTGAGCCAGTTCACACGCGTGGACTACACCACAACGGCAACCACCGTCGTGGCACCGCCTTCCTACTCGGATCGTCCGGCACGTTCCTGCCGGTAGAAGGGGTTCATTCACCATGGCCACTGTCTCGTTCGACAAGGCGACCCGGATCTACCCGGGTTCCACCAAGCCCGCCGTCGACGCGCTGGAGATCGACATCGAGGACGGCGAGTTCCTCGTCCTCGTCGGCCCCTCCGGCTGCGGCAAGTCCACCTCGCTCCGCATGCTCGCGGGGCTCGAGGACGTCAACGGCGGCGCCATCCGCATCGGTGACCGCGACGTCACGCACCTGCCGCCCAAGGACCGGGACATCGCCATGGTGTTCCAGAACTACGCGCTCTACCCGCACATGACCGTCGCCGACAACATGGGCTTCGCGCTCAAGATCGCCGGCGTCAACAAGGCGGAAATCCGGCAGAAGGTCGAGGAGGCCGCGAAGATCCTCGACCTCACCGAGTACCTGGACCGCAAGCCGAAGGCCCTCTCCGGCGGTCAGCGCCAGCGTGTCGCCATGGGCCGCGCCATCGTGCGTGAGCCCCAGGTGTTCCTCATGGACGAGCCGCTGTCCAACCTGGACGCCAAGCTCCGTGTCTCCACGCGTACGCAGATCGCCTCGCTCCAGCGCCGCCTGGGCATCACCACCGTCTACGTCACCCACGACCAGGTCGAGGCCATGACGATGGGCGACCGTGTGGCGGTCCTCAAGGACGGTCTGCTCCAGCAGATCGACACCCCGCGCAACATGTACGACAGGCCCGCCAACCTCTTCGTGGCCGGCTTCATCGGCTCCCCGGCGATGAACCTCGTCGAGGTGCCGATCACCGACGGCGGCGTGAAGTTCGGCAAGTCGGTCGTCCCGGTGCAGCGCGACGCGATCGCCGCCGCCACCGACAAGACCGTCACCGTCGGCGTCCGCCCCGAGCACTTCGAGGTGTCGGACGCCGATGAAGGCCTCGCGGTCACCGTCAACGTCGTCGAGGAGCTCGGCGCCGACGCCTACGTCTACGGCACCGCCAAGGTCGGCGACGACGCCATGGACCTCGTCGTCCGCGTCAGCGGCCGTGACGTCCCGGAGAAGGGCAGCCAGCTGCACGTCGTGCCCCGCTCCGGCGAGACCCACGTGTTCTCGACGTCGACCGGTGCGCGTCTGTCCGACTGATCAACCAGCAAGCGCACAACCCCGGGTGATTCACCCAAGTTGACGAAGAGGGCCCCGCAGCGTGCTGCGGGGCCCTTCTCGGTGTCGACAAATACCCCGACAGACCGGACGTTTCGAGCTTTGTGCGTCAATGCCTTACCCGGAAAGTGGCACTCTCTCGTCCCCCGAACCGGTGACTAAATGTCTACAAACCACTACCGGGCGCTACCCTCACACGCGTGAAGCACTCCATGAACCAACAGACGCGACGCGGCCGGGGCCCCGCCCGCCGGATCGGCCGCACCCTCGCTTTCGTCCTGCCCGTCGTCCTGGTGCTCTCCGGGACCCTCGCGGTCACCCGAGTCAACTGGTCGGGGAACTCCACCGACCCGGTGCTCACCGCCGCGGACACCTCCGTGGGCACCCCACGGGCCGCCAAGCGCGCCCCCCAGGACGTCCTGCGCGACAAACTGCTGACCGAACTGCAGGAGGAGAACCCGGGCGTCGCCCTCACCCACCTCCAGCAGGCCGTCAACGGCCGCCCGTCGCTGGCTAAGCACTGCGCGTCCATCGCCCGCGCCCTCGGCCAGGCCGCCGTCCAGGTCTACGGCCCGACCCGCGCCCAGTCCTACGCGCGCCCGGTCTGCGACACCGCCTTCGCCACCGGCGTCGCCGCCGCGCACAGCTGAGCGCACCGCCCTGCCACCGGGTGGGAAGTCCCTGACGGCTGACGCGGGAACGATCGTCAGCCGCAATCCCGGGCGGGACGCCACGTACAGTTCGTGTCCATGAGCGATCCGAGCGCCGCGTCCCGCCCCGTTCAAGCCGTCGTTCTGGCCGGTGGCCAGGGCTCCCGGCTGCGTCCGTACACCGACGACCGGCCCAAGCCGATGGTCGAGATCCCCGGGACGGGGACGCCGATCATCGGCCATCAGCTGTCCTGGCTCGCCGACGAGGGTGTGACGGACGTCGTGGTCTCCTGCGGCCATCTCGCCGAGGTGCTGCAGAAGTGGCTGGAGACGGCCGAGTTGCCCGTCTCCGTCACGACGGTCGTCGAGCCCGAGCCGCTCGGGCGCGGCGGCGGCCTCAAGTACGCCGCGGCCCGTCTCCCCCACCCGGACCAGCCCTGGTACGCGACGAACGGCGACATCTGGACGCGGTTCTCGCTGCGCGACATGGCCGACTTCCATGCCGAGCGGGACGCCACGGCCACACTGGCGCTGGCGCGGCCCCGGCTGCCGTGGGGGGCGGTGCAGACCGACGGGTTCGGGCGGATCACCGACTTCATCGAGGCGCCGCCGTCGACCTTCGAGATCAACGCCGGCGTGTACGTCTTCTCCCCTGAGTTCGCCGGGCTGTTGCCGCACCGCGGAGACCACGAGCGGACGACGTTTCCACGACTGGCCCGTGAGCGGCGGCTGGCCGGGTTCACGATCCCCCAGGGGTCGTACTGGCGGGCCATCGACACGGCCAAGGATCTGACCGAGGCGGCGAAGGAACTGGCGGCGTTGGGGCGCTGAGGGCTCCGCCGGTCGCGCCAGTCGGCGAGGGGCCTGACGTCCCTCAAGGAGCTGGTGGCGTTGGGGCACTGAGAGCTCGGCGGCCGGTTACTTCCGGACGGCGGCTGACCGCTCGTTGTGGCTTGTCGCGCAGTTCCCCGCGCCCCCTGAAGCCCGTTGCCCCTGACGCGTGCAAAGGCCCCGCACCTTCTTGGTGCGGGGCCCTCTGTCGTTCGGGTCGGCCGCTAGCCCAGCAGGCCGCCCACCAGGCCCGGACGCCTGTTGGAGGAGCCGCCGCTGCCCGAGCCGCCCGTTGGGTCCGCGCCGCCCGTCGAGTCCGCGCCGCCCGTCGCCGTGCCGCCGGACGTGGGGCCGGACGTGGTGCTCGGGGCTTGGTCGGCCGGGGAGGACTGCTGGGGCGGGGCCTGGCCCGCGGTGCCCTGGGTCTGGCTGGGGGCGCCGCCGGTGACGGTGCCGGTGGTGTCGCGGGTGGCGCCCGGCCGGGTCGTGGTGCCCGCGCTGGGGCTCGCCGAGCCGGCCGTGGCGCCCTGGGTGGGCGAGGAGGAGGCCGCCGACGGGGTCCGCCTGTCCTGCCGCTTGCCGCCGGGCTCACCCGGGAGCGGGGAGCCGGGCAGCTCGTTGCGCGGGGCCTCGCCCGGGCCCGGGACGACGACCCGGTCGGCGTCGCGGACGGCGCCGCCGAGCAGCGAGCCGACGAGCAGGGTGATGCCGGTGGCGACGGCGGTGACGAGCGCGCCGCGGCGCAGCACGTAGCGGCGCAGGTCCCAGATGTCGGCGCGGGGGCCGAGACGACGCCAGGCGCTGCCGGCCAGCCGGCCGTCGACGGAGTAGACGGGGGCACCGGCGATGATCAGCGGGGACCAGGCGGCGAGGTAGATGATGTCGGGGGTCTCGTAGACGGGGACGCTCTTCCAGCTGACCGTGACCAGCAGCGCGGCCGACAGCAGGGCACCGAGACACGCGGCGACGCGCTGCCAGCATCCCAGCACCGACAGGACGCCGACGATGACCTGGGCGAAGGCGATGACCAGGCCGGCGCCGACCGGGTGCTCGAGGGCGAACTGGCGCAGCGGCTCGGCGACTTCCCACGGGTGCAGGGTGTTGAGCCACTTGACCATGGAGCCGCGCTTGCCGCCTTCGAAGTAGACGGGGTCGCACAGCTTGCCCATGCCGGCGTAGATGGAGATGAAGCCGAGGAAGACGCGCAGCGGGAGCAGGACGACGCCGAGGTTCATCCGGCGGCCCGGGTAGTAGGCGTGCCGGGCCGGGTCATCGCCGTGCCGCTTGCCCCGGCGCCCGGTGTCGTCCGCGTCCGCGTCCGCGGCGGAATCCTCGAACTCGTCGTCCTCGTAGGCCGGTTCGTCGTAGACGCTGCCTACGGTGCGCATGGGCGGCAGCAGCCGGGTGCCGTCGGCGGGCTCGTGGGTGCGCTGGGGGCCGACGACCGGGGTCTCGACGGTCTGGGCGAGGTCGTCCCCGTAGCCGGCGCCGCCGTAGCCCGCGCCCTGGTATCCGGGGCTGTCGTAGCCCGGGTCCACGCGGGAGATGACCTGGGTGGCTCCGGTGTCGGAGACGGGCTCTTCGGCGTGGCGGACGCTCTCGTACCGCACGGCCTGCAGGAGCCGGTGCGCGCCGGTGTCGTCGGGGGCTGATCTGCCGCTCCAGACGACGGGCCGGCGACGGGCGGTGGCCCCGTCCGCCTCGCCCCCCGCGTGGGGGATGCGGGCGGTGTCCTCAGTGGCGGTCAGATGCCGTGCGACCCGGGGGGACTGGACGCGACGCGTCGAGACGCCCAACTGCACGCGGAAACTCGCGTGATTGACGATGACCTGCGCCGGGTCGCTCGGCACCTTCACCATGCTCAGCGCGGGAGCGTCGTCGAGTCCCGACGAGCGGTCCCCCGTGGGTGTGCGGGGTGTTCTGGTGTCCACACTCATCTAACCGAGTGACGTCGGGTTAGGACACTGCTTTGACTCGCCGGATCTGTCCGGACCCCGTCAAGCTTGTCCTCGTCGCCCCGATGACACCGGAATTACCCCGTACGGGTGAACTTCCGGACGCCTGTTCAGCGGCGTCGGCGGGCCGCCTCGTACAGCACGATCCCTGCCGCCACACCGGCGTTGAGCGACTCGGCGCCGCCCGGCATCGGGATCCGCACCCGGTAGTCGCAGGTCTCCCCGACCAGCCGGGACAGCCCCTTGCCCTCGCTGCCGACGACGATGGCGACGGGGCCGCTCAGCGCCTCCAGCTCGCCGATCTCGGCATCGCCGTCGGCGGCCAGGCCGACGACCACGATGCCGGCCTTCTTGTAGGCCTCGAGCGCCCGGGTGAGGTTGGTGGCACGGGCGACCGGGGTGCGGGCCGCCGTACCGGCGGACGTCTTCCAGGCACCGGCCGTCATACCGGCCGCACGGCGCTCGGGCACGACGACGCCGTGGCCGCCGAAGGCCGAGACGGAGCGGACGACCGCACCGAGGTTGCGCGGGTCGGTGACGCCGTCGAGGGCGACGATCAGCGGGTCCTCACCGTCGTCGTAGGCGGCGGACGCCAGGTCCTCGGGGTGGGCGTACTCGTACGGCGGGACCTGGAGGACCAGGCCCTGGTGGTTGAGACCGTTGGTCATCCGGTCCAGCTCGGGACGCGGGGCCTCCATGAGGTTGATGCCGCCGCGCTCGGCGGCGACCTGGAGGGCCTCGCGCACCCGCTCGTCGTTGTCGATGAACTGCTGGACGTAGAGGGTGGAGGCCGGGACGCCCTCGCGCAGCGCCTCCAGGACCGGGTTGCGTCCGACGACCAGCTCGGACGTGCCCTTGCCGCCCCGGCCGCGCACGGTGGGCCGGCGCACGGCCTGCTTCGCCTTGGCGTTGGCGACGCGGTTCTTCTTGTGCCCCTTGCGCATCTCGGCGGGCGGCGTCGGGCCCTTGCCCTCGAGGCCCCTGCGTCGCTGGCCGCCACTGCCGACCTGCGCGCCCTTCTTGCCGGACATGCGGCGGTTGTTCGCGGCCATTGAGCTACCCGTCTCCGTGAAGTGATTCGTACGTACGTCTGTGTACGTCTGTTACGTCTATGCAGTGTGCCGCCCGGAGGCCCGGGCGGCACAATCGATCAGCCCGTGGGGCTTCTCTCAGCGCGGGCCGAGGCTCCAGCGCGGTCCCTGCGGGCTGTCCTCGATGACCAGGCCGGACTGCCCCAGCTGGTCGCGGATGGCGTCCGCGGTGGGCCAGTCCTTGCGGGCCCGGGCGGCCTCGCGCTGGTCGAGGACCATGCGGACCAGCGTGTCGACCACGCCGTGCAGGTCGTCACCGCGGTCGCTCTCCCCGGCCCACCGGGGGTCCAGCGGGTCGAGGCCGAGCACGCCGAGCATCGCACGGACCTCGGCGAGCCGGGCCACGGCGGCTTCCTTGTCGTCGGCGGCCAGCGCGCTGTTGCCCTGCCGGACGGTGGTGTGCACCACGGCGAGCGCCTGCGGCACGCCCAGGTCGTCGTCCATCGCCTCGGCGAAGGCGAGCGGCACCTCGGCGGCGGGCTCGACGACGCCGGCCTTCTCCACCACGCGCTGCACGAAGCCCTCGATCCGCGCGAACGCCGACTCGGCCTCGCGCAGCGCCTCCTCGCTGTACTCGATCATCGAGCGGTAGTGCGGGGTGCCGAGGTAGTAGCGCAGCACGATGGGACGCCAGCGCTTGACCATCTCGCTGACCAGGACCGAGTTGCCGAGCGACTTGGACATCTTCTCGCCGCTCATGGTGACCCAGGCGTTGTGCACCCAGTACCGGGCGAACTCGTCGCCGTAGGCCTTGGCCTGGGCGATCTCGTTCTCGTGGTGCGGGAAGACCAGGTCGAGGCCGCCGCCGTGGATGTCGAAGGCGGTCCCGAGGTACTTGTGCGCCATCGCCGAGCACTCCAGGTGCCAGCCGGGACGGCCGCGACCCCAGGGCGTCTCCCAGTCGGGCTCGCCGGGCTTGGTGGCCTTCCACATGGCGAAGTCACGCGGGTCGCGCTTGCCCGAGACGCCCTCGTCGGGCTGGCGCAGGTCGTCGATGTCCTGGTTGGACAGCGCCAGATACTCGGGGAAGGAGCGGACGTCGAAGTAGACGCTGCCGTCCGCGACGTAGGCGTGCCCGCGCTCGATGAGGCCGCGCATCATCTCGACCATCTCGGTGATGTGGCCGGTGGCCCGGGGCTCGTACGTCGGGGGCAGGCAACCGAGGGCGTGGTAGCCGTCGTTGAACGCGCGCTCGTTCTCGTAGCCGATGGCCCACCAGGGGCGGTTCTGGTCGGCCGACTTGGCGATGATCTTGTCGTCGATGTCCGTCACGTTCCGCACGAACGTGACGTCGTAGCCGCGGTACTCGAACCAGCGGCGCATGATGTCGAAGTTCAGCCCGGACCGGATGTGCCCGATGTGCGGGGCGGCCTGCACGGTGGCACCACACAGGTAGATCGAGACGCAACCCGGCTGGAGCGGGGAGAAGTCACGGATCTGCCGGGCGCTGGTGTCGTACAGGCGAATAGTCACCACTCCAGGGTAGTGGGCCCCGGGGGGTGCCTCAGGACCTTCACCTCGGGGCGCACACATTCGTGACATTGGCAACGGGAACGCCCCGAAGCCTTGCCTTCAGCCGGCGCGCACGACCAGCGCCGTGGCCACCGCCATCAGCCCTTCCTCCCGGCCGGGGAAGCCGAGCCCGTCCGTCGTCGCGCCCGACACCGACACCGGGGCTCCGGCCGCCTCGGACAGCAGCTTTTGCGCCTCGTCCCTGCGCTTGCCGATCTTCGGGCGGGGGCCCACCACCTGTACGGCGATGTTGCCGATCCGGAAGCCGGCCTCGCGCACGATGCGCGAGGCCTCCGTCAGCAGGATGACTCCGGAGGCGCCCGACCACTCGGGACGGCCTGTACCGAAGTGCTGCCCGAGGTCGCCGAGGCCGGCGGCGGAGAAGAGGGCGTTGCAGGCGGCGTGGGCGACGACGTCCGCGTCGGAGTGGCCGGCCAGGCCCGGGCCCTCACCCTCCCACTTCAGGCCGGCGCACCACAGCTCGCGCCCTTCCTCGAAGGCGTGGATGTCGGTGCCGATGCCGACCTGGGGAAGCGGGATCCCACCCGGCGGCAGCCGGACATCAGATGCCTCAGAAGCCATCGTTGAGCCTCCTGCGGGCCAGGACCGCCTCCGCGAGGACCAGGTCCAGGGGACGGGTGACCTTGAACGCCTCCTCGTGACCGGGGACGGCCACGACCGTGAGGCCGAGTTGCTCGACCATGCCGGCGTCGTCGGTGACCTCGCCGGTCACCGTCTCGTGCGCCCGGACCAGCGTGGCCCGGTCGAAGCCCTGCGGGGTCTGCACCGCCCGCAGCAGGGCACGCTCCGGAGTGGCGACGACCGGCTCCGGCTCGCCGGGGATCTCGGCCGGCTCGACCTGCTTGACGGTGTCGGCGAGCGGCAGCGCCGGGACCACGGCCGCTGCGCCGTCCCGTACGGCCTCGATCACGGCGTCGACCGTGTCCACCGGCACCAGCGGCCGGGCCGCGTCGTGGACCAGCACGATGTCGTGGCCGGCCGGCAGGGCGTCCAGGCCGAGCTTCACGGACTCCTGGCGGGTCTGCCCGCCCGGGACGACGAGGAAGTCCGTCCGCTCGGGCAGCGCGTGCGCGTCGAGCAGCGACTTGACCTCGGCGGCACCTTCGGGCGGGGCCACGACGACGACCAGGGAGACGGCGCGGGAGGCGGCCATCGCGCGGACCGCGTGGATCAGCATGGGGGTGCCGCCCAGCGCGCGGAGCGCCTTGGGGGCTCCCGGGCCGAGCCGGACACCACGGCCGGCGGCCGGGATCACGGCCGCCGTACGGGCCGCGGAGGGGCCGGCGGACGGCGAGGGACGCGAATCGTCAGACATCGGTTCCTGTCAGGTTTGTGTGCTGGCCTGGCGTGGGTATGGCCTGGAGGAGTGCCGGGCGCGACGCGCTCGACCGGACCCTTCCGTGACGCTGGTCGAGCCGGCTGCCCGGGCCCGGCACGCCAGACACCGGGGCGTGAGTGATAACACATCCCGGGGTGACGGCGCATCGGCGTCGGAGTACGAACATGCCGCAGCGCCCGGCGACAGGAAATTCGTCATCGGGCACCGCGGCATTTCGATGTGCAGGCGCGCGCTTGATAAGCAGCAGTTGCGCTGAGCGACGGGTTTCGCCTCAGGAGGCGAGAACCTCGTCGAGCAGAGCCTCGGCCTTGTCCTCGTTGGTGTTCTCCGCGAGGGCGAGCTCGCTCACCAGAATCTGGCGGGCCTTGGCGAGCATGCGCTTCTCACCAGCGGAGAGTCCGCGCTCACGCTCACGACGCCACAGGTCACGCACGACTTCCGCGACCTTGATGACATCGCCCGAGGCGAGCTTCTCCAGGTTTGCCTTGTATCGACGGGACCAGTTCGTGGGCTCCTCGGCGTACGGCGCGCGCAGCACCTCGAAGACCCGGTCCAGCCCGTCCTGACCGACCACATCACGCACGCCGACGAACTCCGCATTGTCCGCTGGCACACGTACCGTCAGGTCGCCCTGGGCGACCTTCAGCACCAAGTAGGTCTTGTCCACGCCTTTGATCTGGCGAGTTTCGATAGCCTCGATCAGCGCGGCCCCGTGATGGGGATAGACCACGGTGTCGCCAACCTTGAACGTCATGTGACAGGTACCCCTTCCGTGGCTATCCAGGGTAACACGGAAACTGCGGGTTCTGAATGGCGTTTTCGCAGGTCAGGGCATATCTCGGGGCTTGACAACTCCGACAGGAACGTGCTTCGGACAGGGAGTGGAAGAAGGTATTCGCAGGTGGGAGCGGCTCTCCGGGGTGAGCGAAACGCGTACGTTACACGCATCCGGAGCACCCTCCAGACGGCCGAACATCCCCATATGTCCGGTTCCGTGTGATCGACTTCCGCTACTCCGTTCGGAGGGCCGAGCCGGGTTCCGGTCGAATCCGGAATTGATCACGAGGTGCCATGACGAGCCTCCGATGATCAATTCCGAGGCGGTCCGTGCATTCCTTCACGGAAAATTTGCGGTACCGCCCGGGGCTCTTATGTGAATGCCGGACGAGCACCACGCCAATGTGGCCCGAGGTCATGTGTGACTCAGGTGGGATCGGCGGTGCCGGGGGGTCGGGTGCGGCCGGACAGGGACGGCTCGGTAACCTAAGGCCCGCTGACAGACACTTAGGGCGGCTTTTCCGGCCGCTCCGCTCGAGTTCAAGGAGTTGCCGCCGCCGTGAGCAGCAGCCTTCGACGCGGTGCCCTCGCCGCCGCCGTCACCGCGTTCTCGATCGCCTCGCTCGCCGCGTGCGGCGCCGGCAACAGCGCTCAGACCCTGGAGATCAAGCCGGACAACGCGGCCACGAGCGTCGGCGACATCAAGGTCCAGAACGCGATCGTGATCACACAGCCCGACCTCGAGTCGACCGGCCCGGCCGCGATCTCCGCGACCTTCTTCAACTCGGGCAAGAGCGCCGAGACGCTGGAGTCCATCACCCTCCCCGGCACCGGCAAGACCGCCGAGCTCAAGCCCGCCAAGGGCGGCAGCCTCAGCATCCCGGCCGGCGGCTCGCTGATCCTGGGCGGCAAGAACAACGCCACGGCGATGCTGCCGAGCAGCCGTGAGGCCGTGCAGGACGGCAACGCCCAGAAGGTCACCTTCACCTTCAGCAAGACGGGTGCCGTGAGCCTGCGCGCGTTCGTCGTCCCCGCCGAGCACTACTTCGCCGAGTGGGGCCCGTCCGAGGTCCCGGCCGCGCAGGGTGCCTCGTCGTCGCCTTCCGGTTCGCCGTCGGGGTCGCCGTCCGGTTCTCCCGCAGAGGGTGAGTCGGGCGCGCCGGAGAGCCCCGCGGGCGGTGAGACGCCGGGTGGCCACGGGGCCTCCGGCACACCGACCGACGCGGCCTCGGCGAGCGCCGGGCACTGAGCAGTCGCGGAAACAAGGGCGGGACCTCTCCTCCGAGAGGTCCCGCCCTTGTTTCCGTCGTCGTGCGCGGCCGGTTTACGGCTCGAACTTGTAGCCGAGGCCGCGGACCGTCACCAGGTAGCGCGGGGCGCCCGGGTCCGGCTCGATCTTGGCGCGCAGGCGCTTGACGTGGACGTCGAGGGTCTTGGTGTCACCGACGTAGTCGGCGCCCCAGACGCGGTCGATGAGCTGCATGCGGGTCAGGACGCGGCCGGCGTTGCGCAGCAGCATCTCCAGCAGGTCGAATTCCTTGAGCGGCAGGTCGATCTTGGTGCCGCCGACGGTGACCACGTGCCGGTCGACGTCCATGCGGACCGGACCGGCCTCCAGGGCCGCCGGGGTGACCTCCTCGGGCTCGCCGCGGCGGCGCAGTACGGCACGGATACGCGCGACCAGCTCGCGCGAGGAGAACGGCTTGGTGACATAGTCGTCGGCTCCTATCTCCAGCCCGACCACCTTGTCGATCTCACTGTCCTTGGCGGTCACCATGATGACGGGGACGTTGGAGCGGCCGCGCAGCTGGCGGCACACCTCGGTGCCCGGCAGGCCGGGCAGCATCAGGTCGAGGAGGACGAGGTCGGCGCCGTTGCGCTCGAACTCGTCGAGTCCGTCGGGCCCGGTGGTCGCGACGGCGACCTCGAAGCCCTCCTTGCGGAGCATGTACGACAGGGCGTCGGAGAAGGACTCCTCGTCCTCGACGACGAGCACTCGGGTCACGGAAGGACCTCCGGGGCGGGAAGCGTTTCGTACGCGGTTGATTCGGGGGATGTGGGGGTGGACCGCCCGGCCTCCTCGTCGAGGCCCGCGCCTCCTGCGCGTATCTCTCGGGCGGGCTGCTGATGTGCGCGTTCTCGGGCCGCACCGGCCTCCGGCAGCCGCAGGGTGAAGGTGGAGCCCTGGTTCTCGGCGCTCCACACCGAGACCTCCCCGCCGTGCGAGGCGGCCACGTGCTTCACGATCGCCAGACCCAGTCCCGTACCACCGGTGGCACGGGAGCGGGCCGGGTCGACGCGGTAGAAGCGCTCGAAGATGCGCTCCTTGTCCTTGTCGGAGATGCCGATGCCCTGGTCGGTGACGGCGATCTCGATGTGGTCCCCGCCGGGCGCGTTGACGCTGCGGGCCGCTATGCCGACGCGGGTGCGGGCGGGCGAGTAGTTGACCGCGTTCTCGACGAGGTTGCCGAGTGCGGCGGCGAGCTGGCCGCGGTTTCCCCATACGCGCAGGTCGGTGGTGCCGCCCTCCCGTCGCCCGCCACCACCCTGATCGGGCCCTTCGGGCGCCCAGACATTCGAGGCCATGGTGATCTGTTTGGCCCCGGCCTGGTGCCGGCAGCGGTCGATGGCCTCGGCGACGAGCTCGTCGACGCGGACCGGCTCGGCGTCCTCCAGCGGGTCGTCGTTCTGCACCCGCGAGAGGTCGATGAGCTCCTGCACCAGGCTGGTGAGCCGGGTGGCCTCGATCTGCATGCGCCCGGCGAACCGCTCGACGGCCTCGGGGTCGTCGGAGGCGTCCATCACGGCCTCGGAGAGCAGCGAGAGGGCACCCACGGGCGTCTTCAGCTCATGGCTCACGTTGGCGACGAAGTCGCGCCGGACCGCCTCGATGCGGCGGGCCTCGGTCAGGTCCTCCACGAGCAGCAGCACCAGGCGGGAGCCGAGCGGCGCGACCCGCGCGGAGACGGCCAGGGCCTCTCCGCGTCCGGTGCCACGGCGTGGCAGGTCCAGCTCGACCTGGCGTATCTCTCCGTCCCGCCGGGTGTCCCGGGCCATCTGCAGCATCGGCTCGACGGCGAGCTTGCCGCCGCGGACCAGGCCGAGGGCGTACGCCGCCGAGCTGGCCTTGACCACGGCGTCCGCCTCGTCGAGGACGACGGCTGACGACCTGAGGACCGACAGGACCGTGTCCACGCCCGGCGGAAGCACCGCGTCCGTGTGCAGGGAGCTACGGGTGGGGCGCTTCTGCTCGCGCTCACTCCAGCGGAACGCGAGCATGGCGATGACACCGGTGAGCACCCCGGTGATCGCAGCCGCTGCGGCGACCGCCGCGTTCACGTCCATGCACCCAGGTTAGGCATGGCTCGGGCACCCTCCACAGCTGTCGGGCTGCGAGCTCGAACACTCGTCGCCCAGAGTTCACCTTGGAGCCAGTATTGGTTCATTTGGGATGACGGAAACGGACGCGTACAGGTCGGAACGTGGGAGCGTGGGGTTCGGACCGTTGGTTGTGCGACGGTCGTACCGCCGGTTGTCCGGTGGGCCCCGGCCCTTGGACCCCCGACTGAGACGCACGAGAGGGAAGCCTGATGCGGGACGCGTACCACGAGGAACTGGACTCGATCGGCGACGGTCTGGTGGAGATGGCCCGGCTGGTCGGGTCGGCGATCGGGCGCGCCACGACCGCCATGCTCGACTCCGACCTGAAGCTGGCCGAGAACGTGATCGAGGCCGACCAGCGGGTCGACGAGCTCCAGCACGAACTGGAGGCGAGGGCCATAGCCCTGCTGGCGCGGCAGCAGCCGGTGGCGACGGACCTGCGCATCGTCGTCACGTCGCTGCGGATGTCTGCCGACCTGGAGCGCTCGGGCGACCTCGCCCAGCACGTGGCGAAGCTCGCGCGCCTGCGCTACCCGGACCGCGCGGTCCCGAGCGACCTGCACGCCACCATCCTGGAGATGGGCCAGCTCGCGCAGCGCCTGATGGCGAAGGCCGCTGAGGTGATCATCACCAAGGACGTCGACCTGGCGCTCCAGCTGGAGCAGGACGACGACGAGATGGACCTGCTGCACCGCACCCTCTTCCAGCACCTGATGGACGACCGCTGGAAGCACGGCATCGAGACGGCCGTGGACGTCACGCTGCTCGGCCGCTACTACGAGCGGTTCGCCGACCACGCGGTGTCGGTGGCCAAGCGCGTGGTGTACCTGGTGACGGGTGAGCACGCGGACGAGCTCCAGGCGGACACGCAGCCGGAGATCCAGGCGGTTTCGGGGACCGAGAGCGCCTGACGGGCCGCTTGGGGGGGGCGGGCGCCGGGAACGGACCGGGGGCGGCCGGGGATCGGCCGGGGCGCGCGAGCGCCTCAATGCGCCGTTGATGCGCCCAGCGGAAGGGGCATCCAATGGGCACAGGCACCAGCCTCGAGGAGGGACCCATGGCCGAATCCCCCAGCACGACGCCCGACCCCGCCCGGCAGCGTGAGACCGAGCAGCCCGCCGAGATCAGGAGCCTGCCCCTGATCGCCGCGTGCGGCTGCGGCTCGGGGTGCGGCTGCGGGTGCCAGTCGGGCAGCCCCTGCCAGTGCGGCTGACGCCGGCGCATCGTCGTTCGTACGACCTGTGGGGCCTCGGCGGTGTCGCCGGGGCCCTACGCCGTTGGGGTCGGCGTAGGTCTGAGGGCTGGGGGCCTGAGGGTCTGAGGTCTGAGCTTCTTGGGGCCTGGGAGTTCTTGGGGTGTGCGGGTTCTCGGGGCCTGGGGTCGCCCGGGTGGCCGTACAGGCGGAGCATGAGAGGGAGGCAAGGCGGCGCGGGCAGGCTCCGTGCCGGGAAGGAGGCGCGGTCATGGCCAAGTTCATGGATGTCCACCGCGGCATGAAGGGCATCACGGAAGAACAGCTGCGCGAGGCCCACAACGCGGACCTCGCAATAGAGGGGGACGAGCAGGTCCACTTCGAGATGGCCTGGGCGGACCCGGAGTCCGGCCACGTCTACTGCCTCTCCGAGGCCCCCTCGGCCGAAGCGGTCCAGCGCATTCACGAGCGCGCCGGGCACAAGGCGGACGAGGTGCACCCTGTGCCGTTGACGGTGCAGTGACCTGCCGCACGCGGCCCGTCAGCGGCGCCGGCCGGCGTTGAGACGGGCCGCCTGCCGGGTCAGGTAGTCGCGTTCGGCGAGGTTGGGAGCCTTGCGGGCCGCCTCGGTGTACAGGCGGGCCGCCGTCTCCGGGTCGCCGTCGCGTTCGTGGAGGTAGGCCGCCACCGCGGCGTGGCGGGGCAGTGAGTCGTCCAGTGCCGCGAGCGCCGCGAGTCCGGCGCGCGGTCCGTCGGCCTCCCCCACGGCCACCGCGCGGTTGAGCCGGACGACCGGGCTGTCGGTCAGGCGGATCAGTTCGTCGTACCACTCGACGATCTGCACCCAGTCGGTCTCCTCGGCGGTGGGCGCGTCGGCGTGGAGCGCCGCGACGGCGGCCTGGGCCTGGAACTCGCCCAGCCGGTCACGGGCGAGGGCCGCCTGCAGGATCCCGACCCCCTCGGCGATCAACCCGGTGTCCCAGCGGCCGCGGTCCTGCTCGGCGAGCGCCACCAGGCTGCCGTCGGGCGCGGTCCGGCCGGCGCGCCGGGCGTGGTGGAGCAGCATGAGCGCGAGCAGCCCCGCCACCTCGGGGTGGTCGATCGCGGCCGCGAGCTGCCGGGTGAGCCGGATGGCCTCGGCGGCGAGGTCGACGTCGCCGGAGTAGCCCTCGTTGAAGACCAGGTAGAGCACGCGCAGCACGGTGGCGACGTCGCCGGGCTGGTCGAATCGCACGTCGGAGACGGTGCGCTTGGCCCGGCTGATGCGCTGCGCCATGGTCGCCTCGGGCACGAGGTAGGCCTGGGCGATCTGCCGGGTGGTGAGCCCGCCGACGGCGCGCAGCGTGAGCGCGACCGCCGACGACGGTGTCAGCGAGGGGTGGGCGCACAGGAAGTAGAGCTGGAGCGTGTCGTCCACGTCGGGCGCGGGCCCGGGCGCCGGCTCCTCGTCGACGCGGTCCTCACGCCGGCGGCGGGCGGTGTCCGCCCGTGCCTGGTCGAGGAACTTGCGCCAGGCCACGGTGACCAGCCAGCCCTTCGCGTCTCCGGGCGGATCGGCCGGCCAGACGCGGAACGCCTCGACGAGCGCGTCCTGCACGGCGTCCTCGGCCGCCGCGAAGTCGGCTCCGCGGCGGACGAGGATCGTGAGCACGCTGGGCGTGAGGCTTCTGATCAGGGCCTCGTCCATCGGTGAGGTCACTCCGTGACGGTGGGATGGGCGGCCAGGAAGGGGCGCACCTCCAGCCACTCGTGGATCGGCTTCCCGCCCGCCCCGGGGGCGGCCGACAGCTCCCCGGCCAGCTCGACGGCACGCTCGTAGCCGTCGACGTCGATGATCATCCAGCCGGCGATGAGGTCCTTGGTCTCGGCGAACGGCCCGTCGGTGACCGGCGGCCGCCCCTCACCGTCGTACCGGACCCATGCCCCTTCGGGGGCCAGCGCCTGACCGTCGACGAACTCGCCGGTCTTCTCCAGCCGGGCCGCGAAGTCGTTCATGTACTGCACGTGCGCCGAGATCTCCTCGGGCGTCCACTGGTCCATGGGCACGTCGTTGACGGGCGTCGGGGCGCCGCGGTAGTGCTTCAGCAGCAGGTACTTGGCCATGGTGACTCTCCTCGGTGCTGGTGCGGCCCATCTTGGCCGCCTTCACCCCGGGGACGGAGCAGGGCGCGGATTCTCGACATCGCCGCCGACTTTTTTTGCCACCGAATCTTCCATGGGCCGGTGCTCACTGCCCGACGCGGCCGTCGATCCGTTCGCGCAGGAGGTCGGCGTGGCCGCAGTGCCGTGCGTACTCCGCGATCTGCGCGACCAGGAGGTCGCGGAGCTGGAGTTGTCCGCCGGGTTCGGGGCCGTAGTCGGAGTAGCCGGCGTTACGGGTGGCGAGGTCGGTGACGCCGGCCAGGTAGCGGTCGGTGCGCTCGGTCTCGGCACGCCACTGCCGCCAGGCCGCGTCCACGACCGCCTGGTCGGCGACGGCACCATTGAAGTCGCCGTCCCGGTCCTCCTCCGTGCGGTACAGCTTCGGCGCGTCCTCACCGGCCATCACCCGGCGGAGGTGCCGTTCGTCCTCGGTCAGGTGCCGCACCAGCCCGAGCAGGGACATCGTGGACGGCGGGACGGACCGCCGGGCCATCTGCTCGGCGTCCAGGCCCGCGCACTTCATCTCCAGGGTGAGGCGGTAGTTGCGCAGGTAGTCGAGGAGAATGCCGCGTTCGTCGGCCGGTTGGGCGTCGGTCTCGCGGGGGTCGTCGTCGGGGTCGACCCACATGTCGGGGTAGATGGTCGACTGCGTCCACCGGGCCGTGCCCGACGTCGCTGAGCTCTCTTCTGTCGCTGAGCTCTCTGATGCCGCTGGACTCTCTGATGCCGCTGATATCGCTGACGGCTCGTTCGCCGCTTGTTCACCGGTGTGCTCGCCGGTGTGCTCGCCTGAGACCATGCGGGCATGGTGGACCGGGCGGAGCGGACCCGCCACCGAATTACGACCCGTCAGCCGGTTTCCTCGGGCGGCGCGGCGCTTGTCGAACTGCTCCACTACGTCATTGATCCGGCCGGACCAAGCTTGAGCGCGTGAACCCGGCACAGGGTGCGGGGCCCTGCTGATCTTCACGGTCCAGCCGTGGATCACATGAACGGCCTCAGCCGGCGGAGATAACCCGCCACTGCGCGGTGATGCACCCCTCTTCCATGTCCCACCACTCCCTGGCCATGCCATGGCTGAGCAGCTTCTGCACCTTGGCGAGATCAGCGGTGGGCGGGACGGTCCAAGGCAACCATGCCGAACCGTACGACGGCGAGGAAGGCGTGCGCGAGCATGGCGAGGGTGACCCAGCGGGACCAGGAGGCATAGCGGCGGACCTGGTGCTCGTCGAGTCACGAACTACGGCTGGAGTACTTCAGCACCTTTGCCGGCAGCTCGATCCCTGTGGCCGCCGACGCCGCGGTCCTGGATTGCAGCAGCGGGTTCTCGAGAACGGTAACGCTCTGCGCGCAGGACCCCAGGAGATGCGGGATGCCTGCGCCTTCGTCACCGGCTACGAACGGGCACGCCCCATCCGGGACTGGGAACTTCCTCTGCTGCCGATTGCCGCGCCGGCGCGGCTCACGCTGCGCGCGCTGATCACGAACTGGCGCGCGGAGCACGTACCGGAACGCCCTCGGTGAGGCGAAGACCGTCAGCCTTCCCGGAGTCGCGCTATGACGTCGTCCAGGGGTACGGCCACGGCCGGTGCGACGTTGCTCCAGTCGTCCTTGGCGTGGCTGAGAAGGTAGTCGCGTCGGCGGCGGTGAGCAGGGGGAGGGCCGAAGCCTCACCTGCTCACCGCCTTCGGTGATCGCGGTGGCGCGAACGGCTCCTCAGACGAGCCGCTTACGACCCCAAAAGAAGAGGAACGCCACGACGCCGGCCGTCAGGGCGAACAGAATCGACGCCCCGAACCACTGCATACTGCTCATCTGCGATATGGGGATGTAGTCGATCGACGCGCCGACGATGTCCGCTTTCTTCATGCACGACGTAGTCGAATACTCCCTCAGCGTTGGCGTACACGTGGTCAGGGGGTCGAACAGTTTGCCGCTGCCGCTGACATACGAGGTGTCGAGCCAGTGCGCGGTGCGGGGCATCGGGGGGAAGGTGATCGTAGTGCCGGGACTGACCGGCTTGCTGGTGGCTGTGACGATGTCGCCGAGCGACAGCTTGAAGTAGCCCCAGACGGCCTGGAGGGCGACGGTGAATCCGAGGGTCACGACCATGGCCGCCAGCGTGCGGCGCAGGATCACACCGATCAGCACCCCGCCGAACACGGAGAGGAGGGAGAGGGCGACGGGCGCCGGGCCCGTTGTGTTGAAGAACTCCCTGGTGGTCCAGTCGATGTCCGTGTAATGGAGCTTGATGGGGTTCCACCACCAGGCGAACACCGCCGACAGCGTGACCGTGGTCACCGTCACCGCCAGCCCGGTCAGCGCCAGCTTCGTGGCGAGCCAGCGGTTGCGGCTCACGGACTGGGCGGCGATCAGCTTGGCCGTGCCGTTCTCCAGGTCGCCTGCGAGCAGCGGGGCGCCGAGGAGGACACCGAGCATGATGGGTATCGCCGTGAGACCCGTGGTGACGGAAGTGAACGCGCCGATGTAGGGCTCGAACTCCTTCTCCGCGCCGTCGAGGTTCTTGGCGGGAAAGCCGTAGGCGTTGAGGAAGTCCATCATCTGGGCGCGCTGGTAGATCATCCAGGCCGCGCAGAGCACGGTGGCGGCGATCATGGTCCAGAACGCGGCCCGGTGCTGGCGCCAGACCAGCCAGGTCATACCGCTCAGGCGGGGGCGCCGGGTGGCCTCCGTGGTGCTCGCGTTCCCGGCCCCGTGCCTGGGTCCGTTCTTCGTTGCGTTCATCGTCCCGTTCATCGTCCGATTCGCCGTCCCGTTCCTGCCGTCGGTCGAGGGGTTGGTGAAGGTGCTCATGCCGCCACCGTCCCGGTGCCGAACGCCTGGCCCTGGACCTGGGCAGTGGGAGTGATCAGCGGTGGCGCGTCGGGTGAGCGGAGATAGGCGAGCAGGAGTTCCTCCATGCTCGGGGCGGCCGCCTCCCAGGGGCCGGTGACCGGGCCCTCCGGGCGGATGAGCGCGGTGAACTGCCGTCCGCTGGTCCGGGCCTCGACGAGGGTGTGGTACCCGAGGAAGTCGGGCAGGCCCTCACCCTCCCTGGCCCCGGTGACCACGGTGTGCATGGCCAGCAGCTCGTCCACGTCACCGGCGACGCGCACTCCGCCGCCGGAGACGACGACGAGGAAGTCGCTCACGTTCTCCAACTCGGCGAGAACGTGGGTCGACATCACCACGGTGGTGCCGCGCTCGCCGGCCTCGGCCAGGAGGGTGCCCATGAGTTCGTGGCGCACGACCGGATCGAGGTCCGCCATCGGCTCGTCGAGCAGCAGCAGGTCGGGGCGCTTGCCGAAGGCCAGGGCGACGGCGACGCGGGTGCGCTGGCCGCCGGAGAGGGTGCCGATCTTCGCGTCGAAGGGCACGTTGCCCGCACGGACGATGTCCTCGGCGGCGCGCTGGTCCCAGCCGGGGTTCAGCTCCCGCCCCAGCCGCAGGGTCTCCGCCACGGTGAAGCGACGGAACAACGGCTTCTCCTGCGCGAGGAAGGCCGTACGCCGACCGGACTCCACCGAGCCCGGCGCCTCGCCGAACAGACTGAGCGAGCCCTGCGTCGGCTTCAGGACATGGGCCGCGATGTTCAGCAACGTGGTCTTGCCCGCCCCATTGGGGCCGACCAACCCGCAGATCCTGCCCGCCGGAAGCCGGAAGGTGCAGTCCCGCAGCGCCCAGCCCCGCCGGTAGCGCATCCCCAGTCCGTGCGCCTCGAGCGCCGGATCCCCCGCGTACATGACGTCACTCACCTGTGCTCCTCGTTGTCCTGACCCCCGCGACCGCCGTGGTCCCGGTGGCGTACTGCTTCTCCAGCGCCGACGCGACCAGCGCGGCCACGTCCTCCTGCTCCAGACCGGCCCCGGCCGCCTTCGCCATCCACGCCACCAACTCCCCGTACAGCGGCGAGTCGGTGCCCGTCTCGGGGCGGCCCAGCGTGCGGCGTACGAAGGTGCCCTGGCCCGGCCGCGGTTCCACCAGGCCCTCGCGCTCCAGCTCGCGGTACGCCTTGAGGGTGGTGTTCGGGTTGACCGCGCTCGTCTCGGAGACCTCCTTGGCGGTGGGCAGCCGGTCGCCCGGCACCAGTACGCCCAGCCGCAGGGCCTGCTTGGTCTGCTGCACGATCTGCTGGAAGGCGGGGACCCCGCTCCGCCTGTCGATGCGGTACTCCACGGCCACCACTCCCTTCCATCATCATTCCACTATGTGATTAGTGGAATGATGATGGAAGGGAGTGGTGGCCGTTGTCAACGGGGTTCGGGAACGGTCCGGAAACAGACCAGGGGAGAGCAAGGGGGGAAGGACGAGGCGAGGAAGAGGCGAGTGGCGCGTCAGCCCGCAGATGGCCGGGGTGAGGATCGACCCATGCGTGGCTTCGGATTCCAAGGTTCCGGTCCCGTTCTACGGCGGCACCGCCTGGTTCCTGCCCTTCGCCGGGGCGTACTGCAAGGCCAAGGACCGGCTGCGCTGACCCCCAGCAGTTCGCCGGCGGCACCTTTTTGAGGACGACTTCTTCGCCCGGGTCGACCGCCGGCCGGCGGAGCACGGCGACGACGCCCCGCTCTCGTACGGCAGGACCGCGCGTTGGCCGCTGCCTACGCCGGCTGCACGCGGCCTCTGGCGGCCCACAGACGGCCCAGCCCCACCAAGAAGCCCCCGCCCCGCGAGGAACTCGCAGGTCGGGGGCTTGCTGGAGGCGTGTTACTTCTTCTTGCCCTGGTTCTTGACGGCCTCGATGGCCGCCTTAGCCGCCTCGGGGTCCAAGTACGTGCCGCCCGGGTTCAGGGGCTTGAAGTCGGCGTCGAGCTCGTAGGAGAGCGGGATGCCCGTGGGGATGTTGAGGCCCGCGATGTCCGCGTCGGAGATGCCGTCGAGGTGCTTGACCAGGGCGCGGAGCGAATTGCCGTGCGCCGCGACCAGGACCGTGCGACCGGTCAGCAGGTCGGGGACGATCGCGTCGAACCAGTACGGGAGCATGCGGACGACGACGTCCTTCAGGCACTCCGTGCGCGGGCGCAGCTCCGGCGGGAGGGTCGCGTAGCGCGGGTCGGAGAACTGGGAGTACTCGGCGTCGTCGTCCAGCGGCGGCGGTGGGGTGTCGTAGGACCGGCGCCACAGCATGAACTGCTCCTCGCCGAACTCGGCGAGCGTCTGCGCCTTGTCCTTGCCCTGCAGGGCGCCGTAGTGGCGCTCGTTCAGGCGCCACGAGCGGTGGACCGGGATCCAGTGGCGGTCCGCGGCCTCCAGCGCCAGCTGGGCCGTGCGGATCGCGCGCTTCTGGAGGGACGTGTGGACCACGTCGGGGAGAAGATCGGCGTCCTTCAGGAGCTCGCCACCGCGGACTGCCTCCTTCTCGCCCTTCTCGTTGAGGTTGACGTCCACCCAGCCGGTGAACAGGTTCTTCGCGTTCCACTCGCTCTCGCCGTGGCGGAGGAGGATCAGCTTGTACGGTGCGTCGGCCATGCCTCAGAGCGTAATCCACGCTTTCGCCCGTTCGCGTGGCTGCCCGGCAGGCGGACGTTTGACCGGATCTGTTAATCGAGTGGCCCCTGGCAACCGGCGGCTTGTAATTTGCGCTTACTTCCGGCGCTGCTTACATGCGCTGGCTACGAGCGCCGCTGTCACTTTTTGCCTCCGGGGGATCCATGCCGTACGCCCTGCGTGCCCGACGTGCCGTCCGGGAGACGGTCTCCGGTCTCCCCCGCGAGTTCTGGTGGCTGTGGACCAGCACGCTGGTCAACCGGCTCGGCGCCTTCGTCGCCACGTTCATGGCGCTGTACCTGACCCTCGACCGCGGCTACTCCGCCACGTACGCCGGTCTGGTCGTCGCCCTGCACGGGCTCGGCGGGGTCGTCTCCTCGCTGGGCGGCGGGGTGATGACCGACCGGCTGGGCCGACGGCCGACCCTGCTGATCGCGCAGTCCTCGACCGCCGTGTCCGTGGCGCTGCTGGGCTTCGTGCGCGACCCGGTGGCGATCGGCGGCGTCGCCTTCCTCGTCGGCATGGCGAGCAACGCCTCGCGGCCCGCCGTGCAGGCGATGATGGCCGACATCGTCCGGCCCGAGGACCGTATCCGCGCCTTCTCCCTCAACTACTGGGCCATCAACCTCGGCTTCGCCGTCTCCTCCACGGCCGCCGGGTTCATCGCCGAGGTCAGCTACCGCGCCGGGTTCCTGATCGAGGCGGCCATGACGATGGTCTGCGCGATCCTCGTCTTCCTGCGGCTGCCGGAGTCCAGGCCGGCCGAGACGGCGGTGAAGGCGGCCTCGCGGGACGACTCCGTGAGCCTGCGCACCGTGCTGCGCGACGGGCGGTTCATGAGCGTCGTCGGGCTGTCGTTCCTCGTCGCGCTGATCTTCCAGCAGGGGGCGGTGGGGCTGCCGGTGGCGATGGGCGAGGCCGGTTTCACTCCGGCCGAGTACGGCATGGCGATCGCCGTCAACGGCGTACTGATCGTCGTCCTCCAGATCCCGGTCACCCGCTTCATCGAACACCGCGATCCCCGCCGGCTGCTGATCGTCTCGTCCGTCCTCGCGGGGTACGGCTTCGCGCTCACCGCCTTCGCGGGGTCTTGGGGGGTCATCGCGCTCACGGTGTGCGTGTGGACGCTGGCGGAGATCGTCAACGCGCCGACCCAGACGAGCCTTGTCGTACGGCTGTCCCCGGTGCACGGGCGCGGGCGCTACCAGGGCATGTACACGATGTCCTGGTCCGTGGCCGCCCTCGTCGCTCCGCTGCTGTCCGGGTTCGTCATCGACCGGTTCGGGGCGCAGTGGCTGTGGGGGTTGTGCGCGGTGGTGGGGACGGTGGCCGGGGTGGGGTACGCCGTGTTGATGCGACGGGTGTCGGAGGAGGGGGAGAACGAGAAGGCGGAGAAGGCGGACGGGGGCCGGGTGCTGTCGGCCGGGCAGAGCGGGGAGACGCGAAGGAGCGGGTCTCTGTGACCACGCGCGGCCCGGCCCCGTTATGTTTTCCGCGGTTCCGCAACGGGACCGCTGGCCTCCGGGCCCGCCATGACTGTTGCCCCCTGTCGAACGGATGACCTGGGGGGTGGTGTCACCGGGCCCGGGAGGTGCCGTCGGAGAC
>NZ_JAAHBP010000027.1 GCF_023184515.1 Streptomyces sp. D2-8
TCGCCCGCCACCGCATCAGCGTCCTGTTCGCCATGCTCCGCGACGGCACCTTCTACGAACCACGCCTCCCCGAAGCAACCGCCGCATGACCAGCTCAGGCTTGACGAAAGACATAGAGGCACCCCCCGGGTCCTGGTGTTGCCCACGGCCATGGTCAGGTGCGTGGAGCGCTGCTGTACAGCACATCCTGTGATTGCACTGCGGCGCCCGCATCGAGGACTGCGACTGAAGATAGCCGGATCACATCCGTACCTGCCTTTTGCCTGCGCACTTCATTCGGGCGACGCTAGTCTGGAGAGTCAGTGATTCATGCTCTCAGGGGGACTGGCAATGCTTGAGGTGCTGGCAGGAAAGATCGCGGGGGCGGCGCTGGGCGCGGGCGCTGGTGCTGTCGTTAGGCGCGTAGTGCCAGGACCCGGCGCTGGCCTGGCACCCGGTCCCACGTTTCCACGCTTGCGACTAAGGCAACCCACCTCAATTGAGTCTGAAGACATTGACAAGCTTGCTAAGCACGTAGCCAAACGGCTGACTGAACTAGTTGCCAAAGAATTCAGAGAGCTTGCAGAGAATGAGAAGCAGGCCGCGGCGCATCTGGCTACCGACACTATTCTTGCTTCTGGTGTAGATATATGGGAATGCGATCTAAACCCGGAGCTTTATAGTCAAAAGGTCCTGAGAGGGTCGATAGCGTCCCGCGAATCAGCCGGACTGTCGGAATCGGCGCAGTCATTTTGCGAACTCCTTATCAGGGATATCGCAGTTCAGTTGGTGCAATTTGTTACCTCCTGGCCCACCTTTGCGGCGACGGTTGAACTGGAACAGCTCAACAGGCTACGCGTTCTGGCCGATGCTGTAGAAAGCGTCAACGCCAAAATGGGGCCTGATCTGCGTTTGGAGGATTTGGATTTCGAGAGTCGTTATTCCTCTCTAGTCGTCGACGCCCTAAACCGCTTGCAGATTTTCGGCCTCGACTTGGCTGACCGAAGGAATCGGTCCTACGATTTGTCGGCAGCCTACATTACGCTTAGCGTTGCTCCAGTTAGTCAACGGCGCGCGCCCACCCTCTCGGCGTCCCGCAATTCGACGAAAAATATACATGACTCGGATGATGACGACCCGACACTTCCTATGCACATGACCTCGGAGGCTGACAAAGGGGTCGGAATGCGTGCGGAGATTGCGGTCTCCCCCTATCAGAGAATACTGCTCCGCGGGGATGCTGGTTCAGGTAAGACCACTCTGCTCCAATGGCTGGCGGTTAACGCAGCGAATAGGAGTTTCCCTGCAGACCTGGCAGAGTGGAACTCGCTGGTACCGCTCATGCTGCCATTGCGCCGATACGCCAATGCTTCTCTTCCTAATCCTTCTCAGTTCTTTCCCGTCGTTGGGACTATGCTCTGTGAGGAGATGCCCGACAAGTGGGTGCATCGCATACTAAGAGCAGGGCGAGCCCTAATTTTGATTGACGGAGTGGACGAACTCCCGGATGAACAGCGCGATGTGGCTCGCGACTGGCTCCGATCTTTGATTGCCACTTACCCGAACGCTATTTATATCGTCACTTCCCGGCCAGCAGCGGCAGAGGTCGACTGGCTGGGCGAAGACGGGTTCGCGGTGCTTGATCTGCTCCCCATGAATCAAAAAGACGTGGAAAGGTTCGTCGAGCATTGGCACAATGCAGCCAGGAATGGCGAGGATGATGCAGCGGAGTTCGAATTACTGAATCAGGGTGAGACTGATCTAATCAAATCCATCCGAGAGGAGCGACAGCTGAGGAGGCTTGCGTCCAATCCGTTGCTATGTGCACTCCTGTGCACTCTCAATCGAGACCGGCATTCTCAGCTGCCTCGCGATCGCATGGAGCTGTATCGGGCAGCTCTCGATCTACTTCTTTTGAGGCGCGATCGAGAAAGGAAGATCAATTATCCTGCACCTGCACACCTGGGGGACTCGCAGAAAAAGTCAGTGCTGGGAGGCTTCGCGCACTGGCTGATCAGAAATGGCCTCACTGACGCTTCTCGCGATCAAGCAGTGAAGCAAGTGGGCATATCGCTTCAGTCAATGCCGGCGGTGGAGTCGGATGCTGCTGCAGTATTTGATTACCTACTCGTTAGGAGCGGCTGCCTCAGGGAGCCAGTCCCGGAACGTGTCGATTTCATCCACCGTACTTTCCAGGAGTATCTGGCTGCCGCACGCATAGTCGAGATCGATGATTTTGACAATCTTCTTGCCAATGCGCATCTAGATCAATGGCACGAAGTCTTCGTAATGGCAGTAGGTCACGCAAGGCCTAAAGAGCGCTCGATACTTTTGTCAGGCCTTATAAAACGAGGCGAGTGTGACACTGAGCATAAAAAACGGCTCCACTTGCTTGCTGCGGCATGCCTTGAGACGGCAACAGAATGTGACCCTCCGAACGTGTATACGCAAGTTCGTGAGATCACTGCGGAATTGATCCCGCCGCGGCGTATCACAGATGCGAAGGAACTGGCCGCCGCAGGTGACATGGTAATCCCGCTTATTCCGAAAAGAAGGCTATCAGCGAACGAGGCGGTGGCCACCATCAGAATGGCGGCAATTGTCGGCGGCGATGGTGCGCTCTCTCTGATCAGTCGCCATGCGCGCGACAAAAGAGTGACTGTGCAGCGGGAGATTCGGCAAGCATGGGAGTATTTTGATGCCGAAGAGTATGCGAGTATGGTGCTTTCGAAGAACCCTGAATACTGGGATTCCTTGGAAGTCTACCTCCCGCATATGCTTCCAGCTCTGCGTCATCTAACAGAGTTGCGTGAACTCACAGTTGTTTGTCCTTTTCAAGGGGCCGAATGGATGCGAGGGCTGGCAAAGCTTGAAGTACTGCATTTCCACAGAGGGGCTACAGGATTGGCTTTCGAGGACATAGCTGCGGCGCTTCCCCAGCTGCGCGGTTTGTCCATGATGACGCGAGAATCGGTAGGCTCCTTCAGTCACCTTTCAGGTTTGCAACATCTGGAATATCTGAACATCTTTCGCGGCAGGGGTGTGGATTTCGATTTGTCACCTTTCCCGCGTCTGCCAAGTCTGAAGCGACTGATGCTGCATAACCAGGTAGGAGATCTTGACTTCGCCAGCCTGGCCGAAGGGGCTCCCCAACTTGAGACGTTGTGGCTATCGCCCAACGGGTTCGTGGAACATCTGGCGGGTATTGGCAATCTGCGCAACCTTGAGCGACTTAATATCAGTGTGGGCGAGCAAACTGACCTAGCAGCATTGTCTGGACTTCACCGCCTGCGGTCGCTAACGATTCGCGTCAACTCGCCGGTGAATTTGGATGCTCTGGTAGAGATCAGATCACTCCGGGACGTTAGATTTTCCCCCAATGATGGGAATCGCGATATTAACCTCCCGGAGTTCGACCTCCGCCCCTTTATCGATTCGGGTCGCGAGTGGAGAATTCATGTCTCTGCGCGATTCGAGAATATATTTATCGGCAATGACCACCCTGCTGTGAGAGCTGATTTGATCACCGCAGGGACTCCGGCGTGGAGATTTCTGATCAATCAGCCCGAGGGGAACTAGCTGAGGTCGGTGGAGCGGCTTTGGGGTGGCGCTGCTTTGGCGCGAGTGATCATGGCCCCGTAAGCTTCCGGCGCGTCGGGCAGTCTGTGGACCTGCCCGGTAAAGCACGACGTTGGGGCCATGATCTTCGAGGCTCGCGCCAAAGTGGCTCCGTAAAGCCGTGGAGCCGACCGCCCCAGCCACGATGTACCCCTTCTCTGGCATCAGGCGGCTGATCGTTGTGCGCGCGGCACGGGCGCCGGCCGGGCTGGAGCGGGGCGGAGACAGGAGCGCAGGCCCGGCCGGGGGCCGGGCCGCGCGCGGGGAGCGGAGCGAGCCGCCTTGAACCCGCAAAGAAGGTTGTTACTCAGTAGTGGCTGCGATGCGCCACAAGGGAGCGTCGTACTGCTTCGGACGGCTGCTGATGAGCAGCTGGCGTAGGTCCTCGCGCAAGGAGCCGTTGAGGTTCAAGGCCTCTGTGATGCGGCGGAACGTCGTGTGGGTAACCCCGTGGCTCCCGGCCTCGGCTTCGAACTGGTCGAGCTGGGACAGTACGGCCTCAGGGTCGAGCTGCACGGGTGGCTGGTCCTTGAGCCACGCGGCCTTGTTGCGTTCGTAGTCGATTTCCGAGTAGCCGCAGATTTCGCGGCTGTGTGCCTCGACCTCGTCCAGGGTGGCGGTCGTCAGGATGGCGCGGGCCAACTGGTTGCGGGTGATCGCCTCGTCCAAGTCGACCTCATGGACCGTCGGTCCCTCGTCAGTGAGGGGCACCGGGAGGCCGGCGTCTCGCATCTCGCAGGTGCCGCGTACGCCTCGGGCTGTCGCTGCGAGCATCCCGGTTGCCTCGGAGGGGTGCCATTCCAGGACCGAGCTGATCGGCTCGGTGTCCTTCGCTGTGAGGGTGTGGATGAGCGGGCCGAGCGCTCCGCGCAGTTCGTCGAGAGGGAGTTCGCCATCGAGGGCGGGGCCCGTCACCAAGAGGCGGACGGGAGCGTTCACCTGGCAGCACGCGGCGAGTGTGACGGCGTCGGCAAGCGGGCTTTTCAACGTCGGCTCGTCGCCGCGGGCGAGGATGTCGCCGCCCACGTCCAGGAGGTCGATCGACTCTGGTGACAAGTGGTCGACCAGCTCTTCGAGTTGGCGGGTGACGCCCTCGACCCCAGAGCGCGGATCGATCAGCGCGAACGTGTGCCGGAGCTCTGCTGCGAGTCGGGGGAGAGTCGAGCCCGCCGGAGCGATCGGGCGGGCCTCGGCCGGCACTGCCCAGACTGCTGGTGTGAGGGGTTGGAGGCCGGTGAAGTTGTCCGGTCCTCGGGGACCCGGAACCGGGTCGATCAGGAGGCGGTCCCACGCGTACGTGAGGATCACCGCCTGGTCCTCGTCGCCGTAGAGGGCGGCGTGAATCATTGCGGCGGCGACTGCGTCGCCCCCTCCTCCTGCTGCGACGATCAACCGCGTCATGCGTCTCAGCGTACGGGGTGGAGGGTTGACCACTCACCCTATAGTGGCTAGAGGCCATAGCCACTTGTATTGAGAAGCAGGCCTCAGCTCGGTAGCGGGGTGCCCGACTACTCGCCTGGGGCTCGCCTTGGGTGAGGAGGACTGATGCCGCAGATCGAGGAGGCTCAGCCGAAGTATCTCCAGATCGCGCACTACATCCGTGATCAGATTCTTCGGGGTGACCTGCGACCGGGTGACGAGGTGCCGTCCGAACGGCAGTTGGCGGCGGACTGGAAGGTGTCCCGGCCCACGGCCGCACGGTCGTTGGAAGCGCTGAGTCATCAAGGGCTCGTCGAGAAGCGTCAGGGGTCGGGCACGTACGTGCGCAGCCTCGAAGTCAATCGGCGGGCTCGTGAGCTGTACGGGCGTGCTCGGCAGACCGGGAAGATCTACACACCGGGCGAGTACGCCGTGATCACCTCTGCTGGTTGGCTGGATGCGCCGGACCACGTGGCTGAGGCGCTGGGTCTGGTGAAGGACCGTCGGGCGGTGCACCGGCGGCGTGTGACCAACAACCAGGACGGGCCGATCACGCTCTCCACCTCGTGGTTCGCTCCGGATGTCGGTCAACGTGCGCCGAAGCTTCTGGAGCCGGAGCGGATCCAAGAGGGGACGCTGCTGTACGTCGAGAACATGACCGGACGGCAGGGGAGTTACGCGGAAGATCGCATGTGCGCGCGTGGGGCCACGGAGGAAGAGGCCGAGGACCTTCAACTTGAGGCTGGCTCCGCCGTGCTGATCGTGCACCACGTCGTCTTCGACCTCCAGGACCGGCCGTTGGAGTTCGCTGAGGCCACCTACCCGCCGCATCGTTGGGCGTTCGAGCAGGGCTACCCCCTCACCTGAGGGGGCCAGTTGCGGCGAATCGCTTGCGTCCGTCAAGTGGCTAATGCCACTATCCAGGAAGTGGCTAAGGCCACTTCACTGGGAGGAGGCGCGGTGTGACGAGTCAGCGGCCGGATCAGGGCACGCAGTTACCTTGCCGGGGTTGCCGGGGGCGCGGTTGGAAGCGCGTCGGCTCGCGAACGACCCTGGCGCTTGCCACCGTCGCCGACCGCACCCGCGCCACATCGAAGCGGCGCTGCCTCGACTGCGACGGTAGCGGCAGGAAGTGAGCACTTGATGGCCTACATGATCGACCGCTACCCGTCTGAGGAATCACCGCGCCTCGGTGCGATGACCTTGCACCCTGTCGCTGAGTCCGTACCGCGGGCTCGGCGTTGGTTCCGCAAGTTCATCGCCCCGTACAACCCGGCCTGCTCCGTCGACGACTGTGCGCTCATGATCTCGGAGCTGGTGACCAACGCCATCGCTTACGGCCGGTCGGACGAACCCTGGCTCGTACGGGTCGAGTGGTTCCGTGAGGGGACCTCGCTCCGGGTCGACGTGCACAACCCCGGCTTTCCGGCGAACGTGCGGCTGAGGCATCCCGACGCCAACGACTCCCACGGGCGTGGGCTGCTCCTGGTCGATTCCCTGGCCGAGTCGTGGCACGCTGCACCGAGCTGCTTCGGCGGAACCGTCGTCTCCTTCGTGGTGGCCGATGCCTGGCCCGGAAGGTAAGAGTTCGCTCCGCTTCTACTCCCACAATCGAAGATTCGCTAGTCTGGTTGACCAGTTGACTTGGCTAATCCCGACAGGCGGCGTTCATGGCGTATGAAGTGGAGCCACCGAAGTACGTGCGCCTCGCACAGACGATCCAGCGTCGCATCGAGGACGGTACGTACCCGCCTGGCACTCGGGTGCCCAGCGAGAATCAGTTGGTGCAGTCCTTCGGGATGTCCCGACCGACCGTCGTGCGGGCGCTGGAACTGCTGAAGCGTGATGGCTGGCTGGAGTCCCGGCAGGGGTACGGCACGATCGTTCGGGACCGGCCGGAAGTGGTCGAGCAGAAGGACAGGCGGGGGCGAGAGGCTCTGGAGCGCGATGAGTCCCAGACTCCGGGTCGCCTCGTGGAAGTCGCTGAAGTCGTTGTCCCGGCGCGAGTCGCCTCAGCGCTCGGCTTGCCGAAGAAGGCCAAAGTCCTCATGCGTCGCCTCCTCGTTGAGGAGGAAGGCGAAGCAGTTGAGCTGGTCTCGTCGTACTTCCCCGCCGGCCTGGCAGAGGACACTGAGCTGGCGAGCGCTGAAGTGCTCGCTGGCAGTGTGCGCGAGCACCTGGAAGCGAGGAAGAAGATCCGGTTCGACCATGTCACGGAGCGGGTCTCAGCTCGGCTCCCTGGGACAGGTGAAGCCGGGCTCTTGGGCCTGCCGGACGGTGTGCCCGTGCTGAGCGTCCTGGTCATCGCGTGCGACGCGTCAGGGCAGGCGTTGCAGGTTTCTGACGTGCTGCTTCCTGCTGACCGACAGGAACTCGAAGATACCTATCGGCTCAGCTGACGGGTGAACCGGTAACTGCGCCTCAGGCTCGAGGTCGTCGGCTGGCAAGTCGGTAGATCACGTACGTAAGCGCCAGGATGAAGTCGGCGGCTACCCAGAACGCGACGATCAGGCCCACCCCGATCGTGGTTCCGACGTCGCTCGCGTCCTCGCAGAGCTTCAGGTCCTCTCCCGTCAGGCCCCGGCAACCTTCGGGCGTACCGCTGGCCGTCGAGGCGCCCAAAATGACCCAGATCAAAAACAAGATCTGTACGGCGAGGAAGACCCACAGGAAGACCCGCCGCCGCCTCCTCGGCGGCGGTGCCGTACTGCCCTGGTACGGAGGCTGACTTGAGGGTGATCCTTGAGGCGCTCCCGGCCAGGTGCCCGGCGGCGGTGCTGCTCCTTGTGGAGTACGAGGGCCCCATGACTGTGGTTCTGGAGCGCGGTTCTTCTTACTCATTTTGCGCCCTCCCTTGCTGCTGAACTCCATGGTGCGCTCGGGGCTCCAGGGCCGCTCGCCGACCACCGCGAAGTCACTTGACAAGTCAACCTGGCATCCGTAGGAGCTTGCTAAGTCAACTTGTCAGGTTGGCAGGTTGATCGACTCAGAGGAGAAATCTGTGCGTGTGATCCGTATTGACGCCTCGGCCGCCACGATCCTGCTCACCGAAGCGCCGGCGCCGAAGGTGCGTGACCGGCAGACCGGTGAGATCGCCAAGGACGCCGTGAGCGGTGAGGCGCTGATGACGGTCGGCGTCGTGTACATCGACGAGGGCGAGTCGTCGCTGCTCCAGGTCACCGTCCCCGAGAGCGGTGTGACGGACGGACTGACCGTCGGGGCCCCGGTCTCGCTGCCGGGGCTCATCGCCCGGCCGTGGGAGAGCGTCTTCAACGGGCAGCAGCGGCACGGCATCGCCTACCGGGCGACCGCCGTTGCTCCCGGCGCCTTCCTGATGGAGCAGGCGGGCTGATCGTCGTGACCGACCTGGTGACGTGGGCCGAGCTGGGCGGGTCGCTCGCTGCGATAGGCGGCGCGGCCTACGCCCGGCATGCCCATCCGGCGGCGTACTGGTCCACGGTCGGGCTGCCCGTCTCTGTGGCCCGGCTGCTGGCCTCCTACACCTCCACCATGGACGCGTGCGGCCTGACGGTCGAGCCGCCCCGGTGGCGTGCCCTGGCCGTCAAGGCCACGACTCGCCGTGAGGTCCGGCCGGTGCCTCCTCGCCGGGGCATGATCCGGCCCACCTCGACCGGTCTGCGGATTCGGCTGCGGCTGGCTCCGGGCCAGGAACCGGCGGACGTGGCGGCCTCGGCCGAACGGCTCCGGCACGCCTGGGGCGTTCACGCCGTCTATGTGCGGGACGTCAAGCCCGGCGTCGTGGAACTGCGGCTCGTCGGCTTCGACGTCCTGCGGAACGTGCGGATGCCTCGCCGAACCGAAGCTGGTCCGCTCCGCGTGTCGGTGGCTCTGCGGGAGGACGCAACCGCCTTCGTACGGGACTACCGGGCCGTACCCCACGAACTCGTGCTCGGCGCCACGCTGTCCGGCAAGTCCATGTTCCTGCGGAACCTGCTCGCCGGGCTGGCCGCTCAGCCGGTGGTCCTAGTCGGGATCGACTGCAAGCGCGGTGTGGAGCTTGCGCCGTTCGCTCCCCGGCTTTCGGCGCTGGCGACCGACCCGGAGCAGGCGGCCGAGCTGCTGCCCGTGCTCGTCAAGGAAATGGAGGACCGATATGACCTGATCAAGGCGCGGCAGGGCGTCGCCCCTGGTACCCCGGATGAGCTGATCACCTCGGACGTCTGGGGCCTGCCGGAGGACGAACGCCCGGCTCCCATCGTGCTGTTCGTCGACGAAGTGGCGGAACTCTTCCTCGTCGCCACAAGGAAGGAGGAGGAGCGACGGGACGAGATGGTCACCCAGCTCATCCGGCTCGCCCAGCTCGGCCGTGCGGCCGGCATCTACCTGGAGGTCTGCGGGCAGCGCTTCGGGGCCGAGCTGGGCAAGGGAGCGACCATGCTCCGGGCTCAGCTCACCGGCCGTGTCTGCCATCGGGTGAACGACGAAGCGTCCGCGAAGATGGCGCTCGGTGACATCGCCCCTGAGGCTGTCGTGGCCTCCTGCGCCATCGCCGCCGAGTTGCCCGGCCTCGCCATCGTCGGCGACACGTCCGGCGGCTGGTCCCGCATCCGCACCCCTCACCTGTCCCTCGCCGACGCTGCGGCCACCTGCCGCGAGACGGCACACCTCGCCCCGGACGTTCCGGCGCTCGCACCGTTCCGCCCCTACGCCCCTCCCGTGCCGGTGAAGGAGTCCGGCCCCCTGGCCACTCCTCAGCCGATCACCGAGTAACCAACCCGCTCCCACGGTCGGCGCGGCCGTCCCGCGCCAAGTCCCTACCCCACCCATGCCCGGAACTGGAAGGAGTGGCCGTGCGCGCCCTGCCCGTCCGCGTGGACGCCGTGCTCGTTCAAGCGGTGATCGCCGCCGCGCTGTCCTTCGCTCACCTGCATGACCTGGCGCTCGCTGCCGGACAGGACGGCTGGAAGGCGTGGGCCTATCCGGTCTCCGTCGACCTGCTGTTGGTGGCGGCCTGGCGGCGCCTGCGCTCCGGTGAGTCGAAGACGGCCGGGTGGTGCTGGTTCCTCGTCGCACTGACGGCGTCCCTCGGCGCCAACGTCGCCACCGCCGGTCTGCTCGACCTGGAGAACGTACCGGCCTGGCTCCGCATCCTCGTCGCCGGTTGGCCCGCGGTCGCCTTCCTCGGCGGCACGCTGCTCGCTCACGGAGCAGCGCATCCCAGCGCGGACCCGGCGACGGCACCGGAACCACCTTCGACGGCACAGGCGCCAGGACCGACCGCCGCAGACATCGAGCCGCCCACGGCTGCGCCCGAACTGCCAGCCACCGCGCCGGAGTCGGCTTCGCCGCCTCCATCCCCGGTACCGCCCGCGCTCGTCACCCTCGCCCGCAAGGTCGCCGACGAACACCGCGCCCGGACCGGGACCGACATCGACACCTCGACCCTTCGCGCCCGGCTCGGTGTGCCCATGCCGCTCGCCGAAGCCATCACCACCCAACTCACCTGACCCGGAGGAGTCTCCCCCTTGCGCCCGTCCACGCTCCGCGCGCTGAAGCGCGCCGCCGAGCTGACCCGACAGAACCGCCTGACCGAAGCCGTGCTGATCGCAGAGCCGGTCATCCTCGCCGCCGACAGCTACGAGGGCGACGAGATCTTGCGCTGGCTGGCCGACCACGTCACCGACTTCACCGGCGAGACCGACAAGGAGATCCCCTGATGTCCGCCAACCGCCGTTTCCGCCGCGTCGTCCGCATCGGCCCCGTCCAGGTCGCCACCTACTACGACGGCCGGGGCCGCGAGAAGCACACCGCCGCCTGCACCGCTCCGCGGTGCGGCTTCTCCACCGACTACGACAGTCGCGCCGCCGCCGAGCTGGCCGCGCGCACCCACCGCTGCCGCGTCCGCTGAGGAGCTCCCGTGACCGTCTCGCTGCCGCTCGTCTTCGTCCTGGGCGTCATCGCCTGGGCCGCGATCAAGTTCCTCGGCATCCGCCTCTGGGTCGCCGTCGTGATCGCGCTGTTCGGCTTCTGGCTCTCACACACCATCCTCGCCCCGGCCATCGAGTCCGGCACCCGCTCCGGGGTCGACGTCGTCAACGGCACCCACGAATGACACCACGACCGACAAGGAGTCCCGCGATGTTCCGCCCCAAGCTGCCCGACACCCCGCACGTCCCGAGCATCACCACCCACATCCCGCAGGACCACGCCCCGGCTCCCTCCGCCGGCCGCTCCGTCGCCCCGTTCGTGGGGGTCGGCGCCGGTGCGGTGGCCGCCGTAGTGGTCGTCGGCGTCGTCCTCACCGCGCTCCTGGCGGCGGTCGCCGTCTCGGCCGTGTCCGTGGCCATCGCCGCCGTGGTCCTGCGCTCCCTCGTCACCGGCGCGAACAAGCACTGACCGGCCGCCGGGGCGGCAAACGCCGCCAAGCATCCCGCCGCCCCGGGGCCGTCCCTCCCAACCGCCGAAACAGCCGAAAGGAAGACCCATCATCACCCGGCAGACTCCGCCCCCGCTGGCGGAACTCTCCATGCTGGCCTCCCTCGGCACCATGCCCGAGCTGGCCCGCCAACTCTCCGGCCTGGGCGGCTGCACCAACCCCGTGCGCCTCGACGGCCACCGCACCGAGTACGCGGTCGACCGGACGACCGGAGAGATCGGGCGCGTCCTCCACCACCTCGACTCGTCCTCCCTGCCCGCCGGAAGTCTCCTCGTCCGCTGCAACAACCGCCGTGCCACCCGCTGCGCGGCCTGCGCGGAGGTCTACCGCCGCGACACCTTCCACCTGATCACCGCCGGACTCCGCGGCGGCAAGGGCACCGCCGAACAGGTCGGCACGCACCCTCGCGTGTTCGCCACCTTCACCGCGCCGAGCTTCGGCCCGGTCCACAACCGCCCCTCCAGCGGGCGGCCCTGCCGCTGCGGTACCCGGCACGACGACACAGACCCGGCCCTCGGCACGCCCCTCGATCCGGACACGTACGACTACGAAGCGGCCGTGCTCTGGAACGCCCACGCAGGCTCCCTCTGGCGGCGATTCTCGATCTACCTGCGCCGTGAGATCGCCAAGCGCGCCGGACTCACCCAACGCGCGTTTCGGCATCACGCGCGCGTCTCCTTCGCCAAGGTCGCCGAGTACCAGAAGCGGGGCGCTGTCCACTTCCACGCGGTCATCCGCCTCGACGGCCCGGAGGGTGGCGACACGGCTCCTCCGGCCTGGGCGTCCGCCGAGCTGCTGACCGACGCGATCCGTGCCGCAGCCACCGCCACACGCGTCAATGGACCGCACGTCGACGGCCGTGCCCACACCTTCGCCTTCGGCAGCCAGCTCGACGTGCGCACCATCCGCTCCGCCGACTTCGACGGCGGCCAGGAGCTGACCGAACGGACCGTAGCCGCGTACATCGCCAAGTACGCCACCAAGGGCGCCGAGACAGCGACCGGCACCCTGGACCGGCCGATCCGCTTCCTCGCCGAACTGGCACAGGCCCGGATCACCGACCACGCCCGCCGCATGATCCGAACCGCCTGGACCCTCGGCGCACGCAAGGACCTCGAACACCTCCGCCTGCGCGCCTGGGCCCACATGCTCGGCTTCCGCGGCCACTTCTCCACCAAGTCCCGCCGCTACTCCACCACCCTCGGCGCTCTCCGTAACGCCCGCGCCGCATGGCGCCGCGCCCAAGCCGCCACGGCCGCTCCCCAGGACGGCGAAACCACGCTCGTCCTCGCCCACTGGGTCTTCGCCGGAACCGGCCTCAGCACCGGTGAGCAATGGCTGGCCGCATCCCTCGAACCCGCCCCCGGAACGGAAGGAGAGCCCACTACATGAACGACCGGTACCTGTCCGTCGACCAGGTCGCCGAGCTGCTCGGTACGACTCCCCGCTTCCCCCGGCGGCTCATCGAGGAACGGCGCATCCGGTACGTGAAGGTCGGCCGGCATGTGCGCATCCCGGAGAGCGCCATCGAGGAGTTCGTTCGGTCCAGGACCGTCGAGCCGGTCAAGCCTCGTCGCGCCGCACTTCGGAGGGCTGCCTAATGGCGAACAAGAAGGGGAGGCGTCGCCGCTTCGGTGCGGTGCGGCAGTACAGGTCCGGCCGCTGGACCGCGTCATATCTCGGGCCCAACGGTGAGCGCATTCGCGCGGAGGATACCTTCGACACCAAGAAGGACGCCGAGATCTGGCTCTCCCAGGTAGAGGCGGACCTCAGCCGCGGGGACTGGCGCGCCCCGGACGCCGGAGCCGTCAACTTCCGCGTGTATGCCGAGAAGTGGGTCGAGGAGCGGGAGCTGTCCGTCCGTACCGACGACCTGTACAAGCATCTCCTTCGCCTGTACATCCTCCCGACCTTCGGCCCGCTCGACCTGGACGAGGTCACCGCTCCCCGAGTCCGCGAGTGGCGAGCCGAGCGACTCCGCACCACCGGAGCCAAGACAGCCGTAGCCAAGGCGTATCGCCTCCTCAAGGCCATCCTGGAGACGGCCGTGGACGACGACCTGATCAGTCGCAATCCGTGCCGCATCAAGGGCGCGGGCAAGGAGTCGGCCGCCGAACGTCGTATCGCCACCGTCGCCCAGGTCGACGCTCTCGCCGATGCGATCGGCATCCGCTGGCGCCTCATGGTCTACCTGGGCGCGTACGGTCCGATGCGACCGGAGGAGCTGGCCGGCCTTCGCCGCCGAGACGTCGACCTGGACAACCTCGTCATCCGCGTCCGCGTGGCCGAGCCCGAGCGGACGAACGGCAGACGCGCTCCCGGCGAGACCAAATCCGATGCGGGCATTCGCACGGTCGTCCTCCCGGCCTTCCTGCACAAGGAGGTGAAGCGGCACCTGTCTTGGTACGCGGAGAAGGGACCCGAAGGCCTGTTATTCGTGGGGGAGAAGGGCGCGCCCTTCCGGCGTACCTCCTTCGGCCGGAAGTGGCGCCGCGCTCGCACGGTCGCCGGTCTCCCGGACGGCTTCCGCTTCTACGACCTCCGGCACACCGGGCATACCCTTTCGACCCGCTCCGGCGCCACCCTCAAGGACACGATGGTCCGTGCCGGGCAATCCTCCGAGAAGGCCGCGCTGATCTACCAGCACTCCGACGAGGAGCGGCAGCGGGAGGTGGCCGCCGGGCTCGACGACCTGGTGCGCGCCGAGCGTGCGAAGTGCCACAAGGACGACCACGCGCGCCACAGCGAGGAGGCTGCCGGGGGCTAATGGTGCGGTTGTGGTGCGGGACCGGCTTACCGGTCTAGACAACAAAGAACCCCCGGGCATCTGACCTGGGGGTTTCACATGGAGCGGGTGACGAGAATCGAACTCGCGCTCTCAGCTTGGGAAGCTGATGTTCTACCATTAAACTACACCCGCGTAAGACGCCGACGGAGTCGGTGTCCGAACGGTCGCCACTTTACCTCATGCCAGGCCCCAGGTGTTCGCGCCGCGGGGCCTGAGGGTGTTGCAGGGGAGTGATGCGGCTGCGGGGCGCCGGAGTTGGGGCGTACGGTGGGGGCGTCGGCGAGGGTCCGGGCGGGACCGGAGTGCCGCCTGGAGGGTCGTCCCTTTGATCCCGTACTGTGGCTTTTGTCGTCAGGCAAGCAGCAGCCAGACGCGGCTCTTGGGGAAGGGACTCTTGGACTTGATGGAGCGCACCGTCGTCCGTTGTGCCGATGGGCACGTGTTCACCACCGCTTCGTTCCCGATGCAGCAGGCCGAGCGGCTCGGTCCCGGGCGGCTGCTTCGGTGCCCGCGATGCGCGCGGCTCCGGAGCGTGGTGCCCGTCAGCTATCAGAAGCGGTAGCAGCGGTAACGGACAAAGCAATAGGTATCAGGTACAAGGCGCGCGGAGACGTCCGGTTGTGGTCGCTCCGCGCGCCTTGCGTATCCTCGGGGCGTGCTTCTCTCAGACAAAGACATCCGGGCCGAGATCGATGCAGGGCGGGTGCGGATCGACCCGTACGACGAATCGATGGTGCAGCCGTCGAGCATCGATGTGCGCCTCGACCGATACTTCCGGGTGTTCGAGAATCACCGGTACCCCCACATCGATCCCGCCATCGAGCAGTCCGACCTGACCCGGCTCGTGGAGCCGGAGGGCGACGAGCCGTTCATCCTGCACCCCGGGGAGTTCGTCCTCGCCAGCACGTACGAGGTCATCTCCCTGCCCGACGATCTCGCCTCCCGGCTGGAGGGCAAGAGCTCGCTGGGACGTCTGGGGCTGGTGACGCACTCCACCGCCGGGTTCATCGACCCCGGGTTCAGCGGGCACGTGACCCTCGAGCTGTCCAACCTCGCCACCCTGCCCATCAAGCTCTGGCCGGGGATGAAGATCGGGCAGCTGTGCATGTTCAAGCTCAGCTCGCCCGCCGACTTCCCGTACGGGAGCGAGAGGTACGGGTCCCGGTACCAGGGGCAGCGCGGGCCGACGGCCTCCCGGTCCTTCCTCAACTTCCATCGGACCCAGGTGTGAGCGACCCGAAGATGAGCGACACGAGCATGAGTGACGTACGGGAGAACCTGACCTACGAGAAGTTCGGCGTCGCCGTGCGTGAGCTCGCGCAGGCCATCGCCGACGACGGCTACGAGCCCGACATAGTCCTCAGCATCGCCCGCGGCGGCGTCTTCGTGGCCGGCGGGCTCGCCTACGCCCTCGACTGCAAGAACATCCACCTGGTGAACGTGGAGTTCTACACCGGTGTGGGGACGACCCTCGAGATGCCCGTCATGCTCGCCCCCGTCCCCAACGTGATCGACTTCTCGCAGAAGAAGGTGCTGATCACCGACGACGTCGCCGACACCGGCAAGACGCTCAAGCTGGTGCGCGACTTCTGCCTCGACACCGTCGCCGAGGTGCGCAGCGCCGTCGTCTACGAGAAGTCGCAGTCGCTGGTCAAGTGCGAGTACGTGTGGAAGCGGACCGAGGACTGGATCAACTTCCCATGGAGTGTCGAAGCTCCCGTGGTGCGGCGGGCCGGCCAGGTGCTCGACGCCTGACCCGCAGGACCACGACGCCTGACCCGCAGGAATCACAGAGAAGGGGCTCCCCGTGGGGAGCCCCTTGTCCGTGCCGTCCGGTCTCTCAGACCGTGCCGAGCTTCACGATCGACAGCAGTGCGATCAGCTGGATCGCCGACGCGCCGAGGGCCTTCGGCCAGGGCAGGTCGTGGGAACGGCCGACCATGAGGGTCAGCAGGGCGCCGCCCGCGACCCAGGTGGCCCAGCCCAGCAGCTGGACGAACATCGCGTCGCCGCCCGCGAACATCGCGAAGACCAGGCGGGGCGCGTCCGTGAGGGACATGATCAGCATGGACAGGCCGACCGTGGGCTGCCAGGCACCGTCACCGCCGAGCTGGCGGGCCAGGGTGTGGGTGACCACGCCCAGGACGAACGCGCTCAGCACCATCGCGACGGCCGTCGTCAGGACGATCGGGACCGCGTTCGACAGTGTGGCGTTTATCGCATCCTTGCGGGCGCCGTCGAAGCCGAAGACGGCGAGCAGGCCGTAGAGGAACGTGACGATGAGAGCCGGGCCCCACATCGAGTAGTCCCGCATCTGAAGGAACGTCTGGTTGGGGGCGAGGACGATCCCCCGGAGCAGGGCCTTCCAGTGCAGGCGCGGGCCGACCGGGCCGGACGGCGCGGCCGCCGAGCCGGCGCGGTAGGTGTCGCCCTGGGTGTAAGGGTCCTCGCCGACCGAGAAGGCCTGGGTGTGGCCCGGGTTGTTCGCCGCGTACGGGTCGGGCGGACCCTGCGGGCCGGGCGGGTACGCGCCGTCGCCGAAGTACTCCGGCTCGCCCTGGCCGCCGTAGCCCCCGCCGTGCGCGGCGTTCGGCTGCGGCCACGTGGGGCCGCCGCCGTTGCCGTACGGCTGCGGCGCCTGCGGGTACGGCTGCGGCGCCTGCGGGTAGCCGTACGACGGCCCCTGCGGCGTCTGCTGCCCGTTCGGAGGGTTGTGCGGTCGCGTCTGAGGAGCGCCGTTGTTCCGGCCGCGTCCGATCCTGAATCCAGCCACGTCTTCGAACGTACCTGGTCCCCGGCGGTGGCGTGCCGGGCCCGGGCTTCCGGGCCCGGCTTTGCGGCCGAGCTGTGACATCCCTTAAGGGGCAGGGGCTTTGGGCGTCCGTGGGACGTCAGGGTTGGGCCGTACGGGCCTCGCCCCGGTCCCTGTTCCGTGGCGTGGGTCGGAGCACGTCCTGGCCCGGCCCCTCGGGTAGCCGGTCGTGGACATGTCGAGCGAACCGGGTCAGTGCGGCCGGCCGCCGAGCCGCGCAGCACGGTTGACGCTGCCGGCGATCTCGGCTGTGCCGACGGTCAACGCCCTCCCCGTCCGGGTTGGGCCGACCCGGGGCGGCGTGCACCGGGCCGGCCCCGTGCACGTCAGTCGGGAAGCGACCCGCCGAGCTCCGGCAGGATGATCGCGCCGGTCTTCGTCGGGACCGTGCTCGTGCCGCGCATGAGCAGCGCGCCGCTCGCCGCGCCGACGGCCAGGTCCGCCTTGCCGTCGGCGGTCAGGTCGCGCAGCCGGACGGTGTAGCCGAAGGCGGTGTGGGAGTCGGCCGCGCCCAGCACCGTCTGCGCGATCCACGAGGAACGCGCGCCACTGAGGCCGCCGGAGCCGCCGCGGAAGACGTGGACGCCGCCTTGGTCCTGGTCGCCTGCGACGTCCTCGTGCGGGACGCCGACCGCGAGGTCCGCGTAGCCGTCGCCGTTGGTGTCGGCGGCCGAGATCGCGTAGCCGAAGTTGTCGTCGGCCTCGGGGGTGCCGGAGACGCCGGAGGTGGCCTGGGTGAGGGTGACCGACGTGCCCGGGCCCGACGCCGTGCCGCGCCAGATGGTGACCGCGCCCTTGCCGTTGTCCTTGTCGGGCACGCCGAGGGCGATGTCGCCGTGGCCGTTCTTGTCGAAGTCGCCGATGACCGGGCTCGGGTAGAGGCCCTGCTGCCGGTCGCTGAGGGTCTTGGACGCGCCCGAGGAGAGGCCGGAGGAGGTGCCCTTCTTCGGCCGGAAGCGGTGGTGGTCAGGAGTTGAGTGCGGTCCCGTAGCCCGGGGCGCCGGCCGTCGAGATGCCCGTCGTGCCCGGTCCGAAGCTCGTCGAGCCGGAGGTCGTGAGGCCGGTCGCCGTGGCGCGCAGGGACCAGACGGCGCCGTCGCCGGCGTTCTCGCCCGGCGCGGAGACGGACAGGTCGGCGCGGCGGTCGCCGGTGTGGTCGGTGAGCGTGACGCGCTGGCCGAAGCGGTCGCCCTGCTCCGAGGCGCCGGGCACACCGGCGGTGTTCTGGCTGTACGACATGGCGCCCTTGGTGGTGAGGCCGGACGCCGAGCCGTACAGCACGGTGACGGCACCGGCGGAGCTGTTCTCGCCCGCGGTGCCGATCGCCAGGTCGGCGTGGCCGTCGCCGTTGATGTCGCCGAGCGAGACGCCGCTGCCGAAGCGGTCGCCCTTCTCGGAGGCGCCGGGCACACCGGCGGTGTCCTGGGTGAGGACGAGCGGGGCGCGGTCCGGGTCCGGGCCCTCCGGGCCGCCGTAGACGACGCTGACCTTGCCGCCGAGCGCGCCCGCCGGGTCGGCCGACGTCTCCCGGTCGTTGCCCACGGCGATGTCGTCGTGGCCGTCGCCGTCGATGTCCCCGACGGCGGAGACGTAGCCGGCGGGCAGCTTCCGCAGCCAGTCGCTGTAGTTGCCGATCTTCATGTCGGCCAGGGCGGTCGTCGCGTCGTCGGTGTGCGCGGCGCGGCCGTGCAGGACCACCCGGGGGTGGCCGTCGCCGGTGATGTCGCCGGCGGACAGGTGGGTGACGCCGTAGGAGGAGGCCCACCAGTCGTTGCGCGAGCCCGAGCCGCCGTTGGAGGCGCTCGTCCTGGTGATCGGGCCGCTCACCAGGGAGAGGGTGACCGGCCCTGTGGAGCCGACGGCGACGTCGGTGTCGCCGTCGCCGTCGAAGTCGCCGGCGGCGAGGGTCTGGCCGTAGCGGTCGTAGTCGGTGCTGAAGAAGCTGAACAGCGAACGGGCGCCGGACAGGCCGGAGGCGCCGCCCCAGACGATGGTGACGGTGCCGTCGTTGTTGTCGCTGCCGTCCTCGCCGGGTGTGCCGATCAGCAGGTCGGCGTAGCCGTCGGTGTTCAGGTCGGCGGAGGCGAGCGCGGCGCCGAACGCGTCGTCGGCCTCGGCGGCGCCCGGCATGCCGGCGGTGTTCTGGGTGAGGAGTGTGCGCGTGGCGCTCTTCGGTCCGCTCGTGCTGCCGTAGACGACGGTCACGGCGCCCGCCTTCGCCTGCCCGGCGACCGTGGCGCCCGGCGCGCCGATCGCGAGGTCGGTGCGGCCGTCGCCGTTGAAGTCGTAGGGGGCGGCGGCCGTCGCGGCGTGCGCGGCGGGGGCGGAGAGGGTGAGGGCGAGCGGGGTCAGGGTCGCCGCGAGGACGGCGGCGGTGATACGGGTGCGCATGGCGGTGGGTGCCTCACTGGAGGTTCGACGGGGCGTCACTGGGCGAGGACCGAGCCGAGGTAGGCGCCGCCCTTGAGGGAGACGGCGGTGGTGGTGATGCCCTGCGCGCCGCTCGTGGTCAGGCCGGAGGCGGAGCCGCGCAGGGTCCACAGGCCGCCCGTGGAGTTCTCGCCGTCGACACCGACGACGAGGTCCGCCTTGCCGTCCTTGGTCACGTCGGTCAGATCGACCGCCGACCCGAAGCGGTCCCGGGCCTCGGCGGAGCCGGGCACCCCGGCGGTGTTCTGGGTGTACGACTTCACGCCGGTGGTCTTCAGGCCGGAGGCGGAGCCGAACAGCACGGTCACCGAGCCCGCGTCCCGCGCCGAGCCGATGTCCTCGCCCGGGGCGGAGACGACGACGTCGGCGTACCCGTCGCCGTTGATGTCGCCGGTGCTCACCGCCGAGCCGAAACCGTCCCCGGCCTCGCCCGCGCCGGGCACGCCCGTGGTGTCCTGGTGGACGACGGTCGGCTGCTGCGCCGGGTCGGGGCCGTTCGGGCCGCCGTACCAGACGGTGATCTGGCCGCCCTTGTGGCCGCCGGGCTTGAGGTCGTACGGGTCCCCGTGGTCGCCGAGGACGAGGTCGCCGTAGCCGTCGCGGTTGATGTCGCCGATGGAACCGGGGTAGCCGTCGGCGTTCGGCAGATCGGCCATCTTGTACGTCGTGCCGGTCCAGCGGAAGTAGTCGATCTGGCCGCCGGTGTCTCCGTCCACGTTGAACGGGTAGACGCGCTCGGCTGCGCCGTCGCCGGTGAGGTCGCCGGCGATCACCTCGAACGTGGTGCCGAGCTCGCCGACGCGGGTGTGGGTCAGCGGGCCGCCGGTGCGGGTGAAGGGGCCCTGGTAGAGGCGGGTGTGGCTCTGGCCGGTGAGCGTGACGTCGGTGTCGCCGTCGCCGTCGAAGTCGCCGGTGGCGATGCCCCGGGAGAAGCCGCCGTACTCGGAGAGCGTGGTCGGCTGCGGCAGGCCCTTGCCGCTGGTCAGTCCCGACTTGCTGCCCCACAGGACGGTGCCGGAGCCGACGCCGTCCCGGTCACCGATGCTCTCGTTGCTCGCGCCGACGACGAGGTCGGAGTAGCCGTCCCGGTCCAGGTCGCCGGTGGCCAGGGAGGAGCCGAACAGGTCGCCCGGCTCGGCGGTGCCGGGCACGCCCGGGGAGTTCTGGGTGATGACGGCCCTGCGGGTGGCGGAGACACCGGACGCCGAGCCGTACAGCACGACGACGGCACCGGCGCAGGAGGCCGAGCCGACGGTGGTGCAGGCGGCGCCGGCCGCGATGTCCCGGTATCCGTCGCCGTTGAAGTCCCCGGCGAGACCGGAAGGGGCGGCGGTGGCGGGGGTGGTGGTGAGCAGGCCGGTGGTGAGCGTGGCGGCCAGCAGGAGGGTGCGCTTGCGCAAGGTGGGGCTCCGGGTGGGGAAGGGGCCGGACCTGGAAGGCCCGGTCCCGAAGGGGGATGCGGGGTGGCTCCGCCGGCGCGGGTGGCTGGGGCGGTGCGGGGTGGCTGCGCCGGGCGCGGGTGGCTCGGCCTGTGTGGGGTGGCTGCGCCGGGCGCGGGCGGATCGGCCTGTGCGGGGTGGCTCAGTCGCCGATGCCGTCGCCGTTGAAGTCGGCCCGCGGGGCGTGCGTGCCGTCCGCGGCCGTCGCCGTGCCGGCCGTGGCCGAGAGCAGCGTGCCGGTCAGGGCGGCCGCGGCCGCCCCCGCCAGGGCGAGCCGCAGGCGGGGGCGGCGGGACGGGTGAGCGGGTGCGTGACGGCGCCCCGAGGGGCGCTCGTGCTGCTGCATGCGGGGTCTCCTGCTGCATGCGGGGGATGCCTGGCGGACATCCACAGTCGATGGAGGGCCGGACTGTCCGTGTTCGCTGGGAGTTGTCCGGGCGTTCACGGGTGGTCGGCGATCAAGAGACCCGCGGAGGGACGTAAGGGTTGTACGTGAGTTCGGTTGGTCTGCGGGGCTGCGGGGAGTGTGCGGCACTCGGCACGCAGAGCAGCCCGGTCTCGTCGGTCAGCCCGCGCGCCCGGAGCTGCCGGCCGATGGTCGGGGAGAAGCCGTCATGGCTGCCGCCGGACCCGGTAGCGCAGGTGCAGCACCCGGTCGCCCCGGATCACGACGTGCGGGTCCTCGAGCAGGCGCCGGGCGTCGACAGACCCGAAGTACCACTTGCCCGAGCCGAAGACGACCGGCACCACGTCCATCGCGACCTCGTCGACCAGGCCGAGCGCGAGCGCCCGCCCGCCGACGTCGCCCGCGGCCACGCCGATGTCACGGTCCTCGGCAGAAACTCACGCGACCCTCGTCAAAACCGTGCGATAGAAAGGGCGTTCGGTCGTAGGGCACGGCCTTGACGCATCCCTGTGGGGGGACCTTGTTCAGAACCCGGGCGGCTTCGGCCGCCATCGGTGTCGTGGCACTACTGGTGACCGGTACTCCGGCCGCGAACGCCGCGGAGGCGCAGGCCCCTGACGTCCGGTGGGCGCACAGCGCCTCCGGCGATCTCGGCACCCTGGAAGTCGGCATCAGCTCCGACAGCGCCATCACGGGAATCCGGGCCCATATCGTCTCCGCCGCCACGCAGCAGGAGGTCGCCGTCGTGGAGTACGAGGCGTTCGGCCTCGCCTCCGGCACGGCGGACAACGGTGTGTGGCGTACGAAGCAGCCTCTCGACCTTGCCCACCTGGGTCGCTACGACGTCCGCGTCGAGGCCACGGACGCCGACGGCGACCGCACCGTCGACAACTCCGCGGGCACCCTCGCCTATTACGTCGCGGCGGTGTTCGAGGGCGTACGTCCCGACCGCACGGAGATCGACACCGACCACCGCCAGGTTCGCGTCGACGGCACCCTGAAGGGGCGCTGGCCGGCGACCCGCGAGCTGAAGCCCCTGGCGGATCACCGGGTGGACCTGGACGTGGACTACTGGACGGAGAACACCGTCCGCACCGACGTGGAGGGTCACTTCTCCGGCACGGTCACCGTGAACGACGCGGTGTCGGTCCAGGCCGTCTACCGGCACGACAACGCCAACCCGTACGTGCTGTACGGCGAGTCCGAGTCGACGCAGATCGACATCCGTCAGGTGGTCACGCGCTGGACCTTCCAGGCCCCGGCGGAAGCCCGGACGATCGACTTCGGAGACGAGGTCGCCGTCACGGCCACGCTGGAGCGCGAGACTCCGCAGGGCTGGGTCCCCTTCGAGGGCCAGAGCGGTGGCGTCCTCTACGAGGCCTCCTCCGGCGGCAACTGGACCAGCGTCGGCTACTTCACCACCGGTGCGGACGGCAAGGCCGCGGCCTTCACCCACACCCCGGGGGAGACCGGCACCTTCCGCATGGCCTCGCACAGCGACGACCCGTTCATCGCCTCGGCCTCCGCGAACAGCGCCGAGATCACCGTCCTGCGCGCCTCGTTGTTCACCTCGTTCTCGGCCACCCGCACGCAGGACCGCGGCGTGCACGTCGAGGGCTCGATGGACTTCCCCGACAACTGGACGCCCGCGGACATCCCGGTACACATCCAGTACTCGCGAGACGGCAAGCGGTGGACGGACCTGCTGACGACCCAGGCCGGGGCCGGTGACGGGCACGCCTTCTCGGCGGACATCGCCGATGCGCGGGCGGGTTACTTCCGTGCGCACTTCGACAAGACGGAGTCGTTCCGCGCGGCGACGTCGGAGGTCGTGAGGGTAAGCCGCTGAGGCCCCTGGGGTGCCGCGCTCACTGCGCCGGCACCCCCCTTCGGCTGCTGTATGCCGCCGGTGCTGCTTGCTCAAGGCCTTTCGGTGACCGGCACCGGGAGGTTCGCCTTGCGCGTGCCCCAATGGGTGGTACGGGCCTGGGTGAGGGCCCAGTGACGACGCGGGCCGTCCTTCTCGCCTGACGCAGGCTCGGCGGAATCTCTCAGGCGATGTCGTGGACGTTGTGCTCGGTCAGGTCGGATGCGTGCCGAGCTACGGCACGGTAGTCGGCATCGTCGTGGCCCCCAGACCCGAGCGCGCAACAATGCCTTCGCCTACGCTCCCTCGTCCGAGTCCGATGGCGTCTCGGGGCGCTCCGCGACGAACGACCCCAGACCGACCTCTGCCCGGACGAGTCCTTCCGCCTTGAGGTGAGTCAAGGCCTTCTGCGCTGTCGAGGCGGCGATGCCGAACTCGGTGGACAGTTCGACGACGGACGGCACCCGACTGCCCACGGGATACGACCCGTCGGCGATGCGATCGGCGATGACTGCTGCTACCTGCCGCCAGACGGGGCGGGTGCGATCAAGCTCGGGACTCATGCAGTGGACGCTAAAACTCTGCGGTAGACCGCGCGACCGCAGTAGACTGCGGTAGACCGCGATGGATGTGGAACGCAGAAACCCCCGCGACGGGTGGAGCCGTCCGGGGGCGTGGCCACCAGCGAAGCCGAACGGAGCTGATGACGTGCTCGACCTTATCCGCCGTCTCCTGGTGTGGGTGGGCCTCTTGGCCCCTCCACCCCGTAGACACTGCGCCACCGCTCATACGCTGCGGACCATGCCCGCTGCACCTTTTCCGCAGCGGGCGCCACTTCCCGCGCACCGCAGCCCGTACGGGCTGGGAGCCCTTATCGACGGTGCTTCCACCGTCACCGTGCGCCCCTACCTCGCCGCTCACGGCAGCGCCAGAGGCGTCGCGAGCTGGCCATGGCGCCTTGGGGACCGGACCTGCCGGGGCCCTACCGGATCGAGCGGACGGAGGTCGCTTGATGAGCGCGGGCTTCGAGTCGAGAGAGCCGGAGGCGGGACAGCGGTTGCGCGAAGCGCGTCTCCTGCCCTGGTCCAGCCTTGAGGGCAAGTCGAGCTACCTGATCACCGACGACCGTGGGGGACGCCTGTCCCGTCTGGCCGACCTCGCCGAAGCGACCCAGCTCGGCATGGGTGCCCGGCTCCTCGCCCATGCCGACGACATGCTTCCGAACGCCACCGAGACGCAACTGCGCTTCCTGGCCGAGCGGCTGACCGAGGCGCTGCGGGACATCCTCCGCGTTGCCGAGAGCCGGGGCCGTACGCCGTAGGGAAAACGCCGACGCCCCCTGCCCGATGACTCAGGGCAGGGGGCGTCGAGAACAACCCGCGAGAACCGCCTACTTCACCGGCTCCGGCTCCGGCGCGCTCGTAGAGTCCGACGTGCCCGCCGGCGGCTCACCGTCGTCGCCGTCGTCCTCGCCCTCCGGCACGACCGGCGTCTTCACCGAGTCCAGCAGCAGCTGAGCGACGTCCACCACCTGGATGGACTCCTTCGCCTTGCCGTCGTTCTTCTTGCCGTTGACGGAGTCCGTGAGCATCACGAGGCAGAACGGGCAGGCCGTCGACACGATGTCGGGGTTCAGCGACAGCGCCTCATCGACACGCTCGTTGTTGATGCGCTTGCCGATCCGCTCCTCCATCCACATCCGCGCACCACCGGCGCCGCAGCAGAAGCCGCGCTCCTTGTGGCGGTGCATCTCCTCGTTGCGGACGCCCGGGACGGCGGCGATGATCTCGCGCGGAGGGGTGTAGATCTTGTTGTGGCGGCCCAGGTAGCACGGGTCGTGGTACGTGATGATGCCCTCGACCGGCGTGACCGGGATCAGCTTGCCCTCGTCGACGAGGTGCTGGAGCAGCTGCGTGTGGTGGATGACCTCGTAGTCGCCGCCGAGCTGCGGGTACTCGTTGCCGAGCGTGTTGAGGCAGTGCGGGCAGGTAGCGACGATCTTCTTGGCCGACTTGGGCTTCGCCGACTCGGCGACGACCTTGCCCTCGTCGTCCATCTCCTCGCCGAACGCCATGTTCAGCGCCATGACGTTTTCCATGCCGAGCTCCTGGAACAGGGGCTCGTTGCCGAGACGTCGTGCGGAGTCACCGGTGCACTTCTCGTCGCCGCCCATGATCGCGAACTTGACGCCCGCGATGTGGAGGAGTTCCGCGAAGGCCTTCGTGGTCTTCTTGGCGCGGTCCTCCAGGGCGCCGGCGCAGCCGACCCAGTACAGGTACTCGACCTCGGACAGGTCCTCGATGTCCTTGCCGACGACCGGGACCTCGAAGTCGACCTCCTTGAGCCACTCCAGGCGCTGCTTCTTCGCCAGGCCCCAGGGGTTGCCCTTCTTCTCCAGGTTCTTGAGCATCGTGCCCGCCTCGGACGGGAACGACGACTCGATCATCACCTGGTAGCGGCGCATGTCGACGATGTGGTCGACGTGCTCGATGTCCACCGGGCACTGCTCGACACAGGCGCCGCAGGTGGTGCAGGACCACAGGACGTCCGGGTCGATGACGCCGTTCTCCTCCAGCGTGCCGACCAGCGGACGCTCGGCCTCCGCGAGGGCGGACGCGGGGACGTCCTTGAGCTGCTCCTCGGACGCCTTCTCCTCGCCCTCCATCGTCTTGCCGCCGCCGGCCAGCAGGTACGGCGCCTTGGCGTGCGCGTGGTCCCGCAGGGACATGATGAGCAGCTTGGGGGAGAGGGGCTTGCCCGTGTTCCAGGCGGGGCACTGCGACTGGCAGCGGCCGCACTCGGTGCAGGTGGAGAAGTCCAGCAGGCCCTTCCAGGAGTACTGCTCCACCTGGGACACGCCGAAGACGTCGTCGTCGCCCGGGTCGGTGAAGTCGATCGGCTTGCCGCCGGACGTCATGGGCTGGAGCGCGCCGAGGGCCGTGCCGCCGCTCGCCTCGCGCTTGAACCAGATGTTCGGGAAGGCGAGGAAGCGGTGCCAGGCGACACCCATGTTGGTGTTGAGCGACACCACGATCATCCAGATGAACGAGGTGCCGATCTTGATCGTCGCGACCAGGTAGACGAGGTTCTGCAGCGCGGAGACGCTCAGCCCCTTGAACGCGAGCACCAGCGGGTACGACGCGAAGTACGACGCCTCGTAGTGGTCGACGTGGTGGAGCGCGCCCTCCAGGCCCCGCAGCACGTAGATCGCCAGGCCGATGGTGAGGATGACGTACTCGACGAAGTACGCCTGGCCCGCCTTGGAACCGGCGAAGCGGGACTTGCGGCCGGCCCGCGAGGGCAGGCTCAGCAGCCGGATCACCATGAGCACCGCGATGCCCAGGACCGTCATCACACCGATGAACTCGATGTACAGCTCGAACGGCAGGAAGCCGCCGATGACCGGCAGCACCCAGTCGGCCTGGAACAGCTGGCCGAACGCCTGGGCGAGGGTCGGCGGCAGCGTCAGGAAGCCGACGGCGACGAACCAGTGCGCGACACCGACGATGCCCCACCGGTTCATGCGCGTGTGGCCGAGGAACTCCTTCACCAGGGTCACGCTGCGCTGGTAGGGGTTGTCGGTCCGGGTTCCGGCCGGGACCGGCTGGCCCAGCTTGAAGTACCGGACGAACTGGCCGATCGCGCGCGCGAGAAGCGCGACGCCGATCACGGTCAGTACCAGCGACACGATGATCGCGGCGAGTTGCATGGGGGCTCCTCGGGCCTGCGAGGGGTTTCGTCGGGGGGACCTGGTGTTTTCCAGGGTTCCCCGAAATTACTAAGCGGTAACTTATGCAGTCCGTCTGAGACTACCCTCATCCTCCGCCGCACTGTAGCCGGGTGGGCAGTGATCTGAATCGCTGAGGGTTGCCTCAGAAACAGACCGGATCCGGTCGGGATCTCATCGCGATCCCGCCGTGTTATTCATACCGAAATGTCATAGTCCCGCCTAACTTATATCCGTGCTCTACGGGATCACCGCCGCCGCCACCGCCCTCGTCCTCACCGCCCTGCTCGCGGCCGTCCTGCGGGCCCCCGCGCTGCGGCTGCGGCTGGTCGAGCGACGGCGGACGCGGGACGTACCGCTGTCCGGGGGTGCGGCCGTCGTGCTCGTCACGGGGCTGGTCGTCGGTGCCGGGGGGTGGCTGGGGGTCGCGCCGCCCGCCGACGGGACGCGGGGGGTGCTCGTCGCGGCGGGCGCCGTCGCGCTGCTCGGGCTCGTCGGTGACGCGTGGCGGCTGCGGCGGCGGGTGCTGGCCGCCGGCACGGGCGTGGCGGCCGCGTGTGTCGTGCCGTACGGGGAGACGGGGGTGGGGACCGGGATGCTGGCCGTCGTGTGGGTCGTGGCGGTGGTGCTCGGGTTCCGGGGGCTCGATCACGCCGACGGCCTGGCGGGTACGGTCGGGGTCGTCACCGCCTTCGGGGTGGCGGCCTGTGCGGCCGTCGAGGTGATGGACGGGATCGCGGGGCTGATGAGTGTGCTGGCCGCCGCGTTGACCGGGTTGCTGCTTCACAACTGGCACCCCGCGCGCGTGGCGCTGGGAAGCTGCGGGTCCATGGCCGCGGGGTTCGTGATCGCCGTGGGGGCCGTGCACGCCCGGGCCGGGTTCGGGATCGGGGAGAGCGCGGGGGTCCTGTTCGCGCTGACCGCCGTGGTGGGTGCCGATGCCGTGCTCGTCCTGGTGTCCCGGCGGTCGGCCCGGCGGGGCGTGCTGCGCGGCGGGCCCGACCATCTCGCGCATCGGCTGCGGCGGCTCGGGCTGACCGCGCCGGGGGTGAGTCTGCTGCTGGGAATCGGGGCGTTGTCCGGGGTGCTCGTCGGGGTACTCGCGCATGCCGGCCGGATCGGGGCCGACGCCCTGTGGTGGGTGGCGGGAGGGGCCCTCGTGGTGGTGTTCGCTCTTTCGCGTGTTCCTGTGTACGGGCCTGGACGCAGCGTATCGCCGCAGGTCGGAGCACCATTGCGTGTAAGGAACGGATAAGAGTTGAGCCTGCCCGACTCAGCTCTGTTGACCGGTTGGGGGCCGTCGTGCACACTTGAGTCCGTTCCACTCAAGTCAGCTGGAGGAATCAACCATGGCACGTGCGGTCGGCATCGACCTGGGCACGACTAACTCCGTCGTCAGCGTTCTGGAGGGCGGCGAGCCCACCGTCATCACCAACGCCGAGGGCGCCAGGACCACGCCGTCCGTCGTCGCCTTCGCCAAGAACGGTGAGGTGCTCGTCGGAGAGGTGGCCAAGCGCCAGGCGGTCACGAACGTGGACCGGACCATTCGCTCCGTCAAGCGTCACATGGGCACGGACTGGAAGATCGAGCTCGACGGGAAGCCCTTCAACCCGCAGCAGATCAGCGCCTTCGTGCTCCAGAAGCTCAAGCGGGACGCCGAGTCCTACCTGGGCGAGAAGGTGACCGACGCGGTCATCACCGTCCCGGCGTACTTCAACGACTCCGAGCGCCAGGCCACGAAGGAGGCCGGCGAGATCGCCGGTCTGAACGTGCTGCGCATCGTCAACGAGCCGACGGCCGCCGCCCTGGCCTACGGCCTCGACAAGGACGACCAGACCATCCTGGTCTTCGACCTCGGTGGCGGTACGTTCGACGTCTCGCTGCTGGAGATCGGCGACGGTGTCGTCGAGGTGAAGGCCACCAACGGTGACAACCACCTCGGCGGTGACGACTGGGACCAGCGCGTCGTCGACTACCTCGTCCAGCAGTTCCAGTCCGGCCACGGCGTGGACCTGGGCAAGGACAAGATGGCCCTGCAGCGTCTGCGCGAGGCCGCCGAGAAGGCGAAGATCGAGCTGTCCTCGTCCACCGAGACCTCGATCAACCTGCCCTACATCACCGCCTCCGCCGAGGGCCCCCTGCACCTCGACGAGAAGCTCACCCGCGCCCAGTTCCAGCAGCTGACCGCGGACCTCCTGGAGCGCTGCAAGACGCCGTTCCACAACGTCATCAAGGACGCCGGCATCTCCATCAGCGAGATCGACCACGTCGTCCTGGTCGGCGGCTCGACCCGTATGCCCGCCGTCGCCGAGCTCGTCAAGGAGCTGACCGGCGGCAAGGACGCCAACAAGGGCGTGAACCCGGACGAGGTCGTCGCCATCGGCGCCGCCCTGCAGGCCGGTGTCCTCAAGGGCGAGGTCAAGGACGTCCTGCTCCTCGACGTCACCCCGCTGTCCCTCGGTATCGAGACCAAGGGCGGCATCATGACCAAGCTGATCGAGCGGAACACGACGATCCCGACCAAGCGGTCCGAGATCTTCACCACCGCCGAGGACAACCAGCCGTCCGTGCAGATCCAGGTCTACCAGGGCGAGCGCGAGATCGCGGCGTACAACAAGAAGCTCGGGATGTTCGAGCTGACCGGTCTGCCGCCGGCGCCCCGCGGTGTCCCGCAGATCGAGGTGTCCTTCGACATCGACGCCAACGGCATCATGCACGTGACCGCCAAGGACCTGGGCACGGGCAAGGAGCAGAAGATGACCGTCACCGGCGGCTCCTCGCTGCCGAAGGACGAGGTCGACCGCATGCGCCAGGAGGCCGAGCAGTACGCGGAGGAGGACCACAAGCGCCGCGAGGCCGCCGAGTCCCGCAACCAGGGCGAGCAGCTCGTCTACCAGACCGAGAAGTTCCTCAAGGACAACGAGGACAAGGTCCCGGGCGACATCAAGACCGAGGTCGAGGAAGCCGTCGCCGAGCTGAAGGAGAAGCTCAAGGGCGAGGACTCCGCCGAGATCCGCACCGCCACCGAGAAGGTCGCGGCCGTCTCCCAGAAGCTCGGCCAGGCCATGTACGCCGACGCGAACGCCGCGCAGGCAGCCGGAGGCGACTCGGCCGGGGCCGGAGCGGCGGGTGCCGGTGACGCCAAGGCCGACGACGACGTCGTCGACGCCGAGATCGTCGACGAGCCGCGTGACCGGAAGGACGGTGCCGCGTGACGGAGGAGACCCCGGGCTTCGACGAGCAGCAGCCCGACGTCCCTTCCGGCGCCACCTCCGACGACGCCGAGCCGAAGGCCGCCTCCCCCTCCGCGGAGGAGGGGGCGGCCCCGGCCGGGGACACGGGCCAGGACGCGGCCCTGGTGGCCCAGCTGGACCAGGCCCGCACGGCGCTCAGCGAGCGCACGGCGGACCTCCAGCGCCTCCAGGCCGAGTTCCAGAACTACCGCCGCCGGGTCGAGCGCGACCGGATCGCGGTCAAGGAGATCGCCATCGCGAACCTCCTGACCGAGCTCCTGCCCGTGCTCGACGACATCGGCCGGGCGCGTGAACACGGCGAACTGGTCGGCGGCTTCAAGTCCGTCGCCGAGTCGCTGGAGGGCACCGCGGCGAAGATGGGCCTGCAGCAGTTCGGCAAGGAGGGCGAGCCCTTCGACCCGACGATCCACGAAGCCCTGATGCACAGCTACGCGCCGGACGTCACCGAGACGACATGCGTCGCGATCCTGCAGCCCGGCTACCGGATCGGCGAGCGCACCATCCGCCCCGCGCGGGTGGCGGTGGCCGAACCCCAGCCGGGGGCGCAGACGGTCAAGGCGGACGAGTCCGCCGACGCCGACGACAAGGAGAGCGGTGGCCCGGACGAGGGCTGACGTCATCAACGAAGGGAAGGAGGGGCGTCGAGGATGAGCACCAAGGACTTCATCGAGAAGGACTACTACAAGGTCCTCGGCGTCCCCAAGGACGCCACCGAGGCCGAGATCAAGAAGGCGTACCGGAAGCTCGCCCGCGAGTTCCACCCGGACGCCAACAAGGGAAACGTCAAGGCGGAGGAGCGCTTCAAGGAGATCTCCGAGGCCAACGACATCCTCGGCGATCCCAAGAAGCGCAAGGAGTACGACGACGCGCGCGCCCTCTTCGGCAACGGCAGTTTCCGCCCGGGGCCGGGCGGCGCGGGCGGCTCCTTCAACTTCGACCTGGGCGACCTCTTCGGAGGCGGCGCCCAGGGTGGCGGCGGCCAGGGAGCCGGCGGCTTCGGCGGCGGACTCGGTGACGTTTTCGGGGGCCTGTTCAACCGCGGCGGCGCGGGCGGGCCGGGGACGCGTACGCACCCCAGGCGCGGCCAGGACATCGAGTCCGAGGTCACGCTCAGCTTCACGGAGGCGATCGAGGGCGCGACCGTCCCGCTGCGGATGTCGTCGCAGTCACCCTGCAAGGCATGCTCGGGCACCGGCGACAAGAACGGCACACCGCGCGTGTGCCCGACCTGCGTCGGCACCGGGCAGGTCGCCCGGGGCAGCGGCGGCGGCTTCTCCCTCACCGACCCCTGCCCGGACTGCAAGGGCCGCGGTCTGATCGCGGAGAACGCCTGCGAGGTCTGCAAGGGCAGCGGCCGGGCCAAGTCCTCGCGGACCATGCAGGTGCGCATCCCCGCGGGCGTCAGCGACGGCCAGCGGATCCGGTTGCGCGGCAAGGGAGCGCCGGGCGAGCGCGGCGGGCCGGCGGGCGACCTCTACGTGGTCGTGCACGTCGACTCCCACCCGGTGTTCGGCCGCAAGGAGGACAACCTCACGGTCACCGTCCCGGTGACCTTCACCGAGGCGGCCCTCGGCGGCGAGGTGCGGGTGCCCACCCTGGGCGGCCCGCCCGTCACGCTGAAGCTGCCGCCGGGCACGCCCAACGGGCGCACCATGCGCGCCCGGGGCAAGGGCGCGGTCCGCAAGGACGGCACCCGCGGCGACCTCCTGGTCACCGTCGAGGTGAGTGTTCCGAAGGACCTGACGGGGAAGGCTCGTGACGCACTCGAGGCGTATCGCGAGGCGACCGCGGGTGAGGATCCGCGGGCGGATCTGTTCCAGGCCGCGAAGGGAGCATGAGTCAGATGGACGGTCGTCGGCGCAATCCGTATGAACTGACCGAGGAAACCCCGGTCTACGTCATCTCGGTGGCGGCCCAGCTGTCCGGCCTGCACCCCCAGACCCTGCGCCAGTACGACCGGCTGGGCCTGGTGTCCCCCGACCGCACCGCCGGCCGGGGCCGGCGCTACTCGGCCCGCGACATCGAACTGCTGCGCACCGTCCAGCAGTTGTCACAGGACGAGGGCATCAACCTGGCCGGAATCAAGCGCATCATCGAACTGGAGAACCAGGTCGCCGCGCTCCAGGCCCGGGTGGCCGAGCTGGAGGACGCGCTCGACGGCGCGGCGGCGGCGATGCGCCAGCGCGAGGCCGCGGTGCACGCGTCGTACCGCCGTGACCTGGTGCCGTACCAGGAGGTGCAGCAGACCAGCGCGCTGGTGGTGTGGCGGCCGAAGCGGCAGCAGCAGTCCGACTGACGCGCATGCGCCCGTGAAAGGGCCGGAAAAGGGCCGGGAGGCAACTCCCGGCCCTTTTCGTATACCTTGACCCGATTTTGCCGGGTCTCCTGTGGATGACTGCGCAGTGCATGTTGCTTGAAGGCCATTCCGCAGAGTCTTCACAAGTGCTGCGGAGCGTGGTGTTGTCATCTCGTTAAGTGCTTCCGCTTGACGCTGGGGGGCGCGGAAGCGTTGGCTTTTCAGTCACATGGGCACCAAAGCTGTGCCCACGTCCGAATCACACGCGAAGTGAGCTCCGCATGCGTCGTATCGCCATATCCGTGGCAGCCGCCACGATGTCCGTCACGCTCGCCGGTTGCGGCGCGCTCAACGCGGCGGGGAGCAGTGACGACGCGAGCCCGGCGAAGGGCAACGACATCACCGTGGGACTGCTGCTGCCCGAGAAGGCGAACACGCGGTACGAGAACTTCGACTACCCCATCATCAAGCGCAAGGTCGAGTCGCTCACCAACGACAAGGGCCGCGTCGAGTACGCCAACGCCGAGGCGAACGCGGACAAGCAGGCGACCCAGATGCAGCAGATGATCGACGACCGGGTCGACGTGATCCTGCTGGACGCGGTCGACTCGCAGGCCATCGCGAGCGGCGTGAAGAAGGCGAAGGAGGCCGGCATTCCGGTCATCGCCTACGACCGGCTGGCCGAGGGCCCGATCGACGCGTACATCTCCTTCGACAACGAGCTGGTCGGCGAGGTCCAGGGCCGCACCCTGCTGGAGGCCATCGGGGAGGACGCGAGCCTCTCCGACAAGATCGTCATGATGAACGGCTCGCCCACCGACCCCAACGCCAAGCAGTTCAAGGCGGGGGCGATGTCCGAGCTGAACGGCAAGGTGACGATCGCCCAGTCGTTCGACACCAAGGACTGGAAGCCGGAGAACGCCGAGGCCAACATGGCCGGCGCGATCGAGAAGATCGGCAAGGGCAACATCGCGGCGGTGTACTCCGCCAACGACGGCATGGCGGGCGGCATCGTCAAGGCCCTGGAGGCCGCGGGCGTGACCGAGCTGCCGCCGATCACCGGGCAGGACGCGGAACTGCCGGCCGTGCAGCGGATCATCAGCGGCGAGCAGTACATGAGCGTGTACAAGTCGTACCCGCAGGAGGCGGAGAACGCCGCGGAGATGGCCGTCGCCAAGGTCCAGGGCCGCGACATCCAGTTCGCCGCCCTGGCCCGCGACAAGGTCGACAGCCCCACGGACAAGGGCATCCCGGCGCACCTCGTGCCCGTGGTCGCGCTCACCAAGGAGAACATCAAGGACACGGTGGTCGCCGACGACATCTACAAGCTGTCGGACATCTGCACGGCCGAGTACAAGGCGGCCTGCCGGACCATCGGCCTGAAGTAGCCGCGTCCCGAGCCGGGTTCACCCACCCCTGGCCAGCTGCTGCGACGTGCCGGTCCGAGGCTCGGAGATACCGGTGCCAACCGGTGGTTTCCGGTGCGCGTCGCGCGGGGAGCCGTGTTGCGGAGCACGTCTGGTCCGCGCATAGTTGCGCTGCGGAAAGACGGCGAAACCGGGGGTGGGATGGGCGATGGCCGGGCACGGGGCGGATGAGCATCCCCATGGTGCCGACCGACTGTGCGAGGCCGGGGATCGCGTGTATTCCCGGGCCGTACGGCGCGGCCGGGTGCCGCGCCGGGACGCGGAACCGGTGCCCTGCCTGCTGGAACTCGCCCTGCTGCACCCGGACCCCGACGACATGGACTGGCTGGTGCCGACCTCCCCGCAGGAGGTCATGACCCGGCTGCTGCGCGGGATGTACGACGAGGTCAGTGCGAGCCAGCGGCGGATGGGCTCGGCCGTCGAGGCAGTCGAACGGTACGCCGGGCTGGGCCGCCAGGTGCGGCCGGCCGCGTCGGCGGCGGAGGGCCCGGCGATCCGGGTCCTGGACGGACTCGCCCGGATCCAGGCCGCGATGGACGAGGCGACCCAGGCGTGCACGGCCGAGGTGCTCACGGTCCAGCCCGGCGGCATCCGCCGCGAGGCGGAGCTGTCCGAGGGGCTGCACCGGGCGCTGGCGCTGCGCGGCCGGGGTGTGCGGATGAGGGACCTGTACACGCATGTCGCCCGGCACGGGCAGGGGTTGCTGACCTATCTGGAGCTGATGGGCGACGCGGTGGAGGCGCGCACGCTGGACGAGGTGATCGACCGGCTGATCCTCTTCGACCGGACGGTGGCGTTCATCCCCGCCAACACCGACCGCACGATGGCCCTGGAGCTACGGCACCCGGCGATCGTCGCCTACCTCGTCACGGTCTTCGAACGGCTCTGGCGCCTCGGCATCCCCCTCACGGCCCCGCTCCCAGACACCGGCATCGAGGGCATCTCCCACCGGGAGCAGTCGATCGCCGCCCTGCTGGCGGAGGGGCACCAGGACGCGGTGATCGCCGAGCGGCTGGGCATAAGCGTCCGGACCTGCCGGGCGCACATCGCGCGCCTCTCCGAGACGCTGGGGGCGGCGAGCCGTACGCAGCTGGGCGTGCGGATCGCCCAGGCGGGCCTGGACGGCCCGCAGCACTCCACCACGCCCCTCAGCGTTCCCGGTCAAGAATCCCGGACTGCCCGATGAGATACCCGAGCTGCGCCCTGCTCTGACTCCCCAGCGTCGCGGCGAGCTTGGCGATGTGGACACGGGCGGTGCGGACGTTCATGCCGAGCCGGTCGGCGATGACGGCGTCGGTGTGGCCTTCGACGAGGAGGGCGGCTATGGCGTGTTGGCGGGGGGTGATGCCTTCGTGGGAGGGCTGGGGGGCGGCGGCCTTCGGGTGCATGGGGGTGGCTAGGCGCCAGAGGCGGTCGAAGGTGGTCGTGAAGTGGGAGATGAGGGCGGGGTGGCGGACCTCGAGGGCAAGGGGCGTCCTTGTCGGCGGGGATGAAGGCGACCGAGCCGTCGACGAGGATGAGGCGGTCGGTGACCTCGTCGAGCGTGCGTGCCTCGGCGTCGCCGCGCAGTTGCTCATAGCGCGCCAGGGCGATGGGCACGTGGCGGATCGTGTGCGGGTAGAGCGTGCGGATGCGGCCGCCTCGATCCAGCAGTGCCTGGTCCCGGGCCAGAGCGATGGGGTGGGCTGCCTGCCCGCGCTGATCGCTGTAGTGGATGTTGGGTTGGATGCAGAGCAGTTCCTTCGTCGCGTCGGCCATGGCCTCGGTGATGGCCCGGTTGATGCGTTCCGAGCCGCTGAGGACGGTGAGCGACGGGGAGTCCTCCGCGTCGGTACGGGGCCGGTGTCGATCCGCATCAACGGTTGGAACAGCGCGGCGAGCCGTTCCTCGCGCCGGCGTTCCCGGGCGATCCGGTTCTCGGAGAGCCGCAGAAAACGATGGAGCGCGACAGCCGGTGCGGCGGGCTCCAGGCTGCTCAGATCGTGGGCGGCCGGGTGCAGCAGACCGAAGTCGATCAGGCAGGGTGCGGCGCGCGCCTCCTCTGCGGGCACCTGGCCTCACGCAGGGCCCGTGCGTACAACTCCGTTCCTTCGGGGCACAGGTCGTCGACGTCGTGCTCCCGGTGCGGCCGCGAGGTCAACCGGCGGCTCCTTCCTGGTCCTGCTTCAGGATGCCGGACTGGGCGATGAGGTAACCCAGTTGGGCACGGCTGCCGCTGCCCAGAGCGGACGCGAGCTTGGCTATATGGGCCCGGCAGGTGCGCACGTTCATGCCGAGGCGCCGGGCAATGGCTTCGTCGACGTGTCCCTCGACCAGGAGCTTGGCTATGGAGTACTGGATCTCCGTGATGCCGTCGCGGGCGGTCTCGTACGGTGTGCCGGTGCTGAGCGGAACCGACCGGTCCCACAGGTACTCGAAGAGCTTGATGAGGTAGCGGACCAGGCCGGGGTGGCGCAGTTCCAGGGCGACTTGCTGATCGTCGCGGGCGGGGATGAAGGCGACGGACTCGTCGCAGATGATCAGCCGCTCGACGAGTTCGTCGATGGTGCGGTACTCCGCCTTGCCGTTGGAGAGCTGGGCGGCGTAGGCCAGCTGTTCGGGGTTGTAGCGGGCGGTGTGCTGGTACAGGGTGCGGATGCGCACACCGCGTTCGATCAGCGGCCGGTCACGCTCCAGGCCGCGCAGGAGGCTGCGCTCGGACATCCGGTCGGTTGGCTGGACGGTGAGCATCTCCGCCTGGCACTGCAAAGTGGCCATGTTGAGCGCGGCGTTGATTCGTTCGCCGCCTTCCAGCACAGTGATGGCGTCACTGGCTGCGGCCAGCTGGGTGCCCAGGGCCATGAACGGCTGAAAGGTCTCGGCGAGTCCGGTCGCCACGCGCCGACGGTCGGCTATCTCCTGCTCCAGCGGGTTGAGCTGCCGGGAGAGGGCAACCGCGGGGGGCACCGGCCGCAGCCAGTTCGGGTCGTCCGGGTCGGGGTGGAGCAGGGCGAACTCCATCAGGCACGGAGCGGGCTCCACGTCCTCGCGTGCGATGCGTCCGGCGCGCAGTGCGGCGGCATACAGGCGGCCGCCCTCATCGCACCACTCGGTCATCGCATGGGGATGTGTCTCCTTAGTCCGGTTCGATGCCAAATTTCCACCCCCCAGGGTCCTGAACATGCAGGAACATGATGCATCGATTGTGTGGCCATGACGTGCCCGAATGAGCCATCGTCGTACTCGACGGGGGAAAAGGGGACCTTCAAGTGAGGACGAAGCCGACTATGCGTAACAGAATGCTTCGCTCGGTGCTTGTCGCCGCCTTCTCCGCCGTTGTAGCCCTCGGTGTGCTGAGTGGCTTCTCCGATGTGAAGGACGATGCTCGGGCGAACAGCAGCTGGCCGTCCGTCGCCGTGAACAGCGCTCACGGAGCGGAGAACAGCAGCTGGCCGAGCTCCGGGGCAGCCGGATCCGGGAGCTGACCGTGACCACTCCACCCGACGACCGCTCCTTCCGTCGTGAAATGGCCACCGCCTACCGCTCCGGCTGGCACTTCATCGACCTGGTCACCGCCATCCCCCACAGCGGTGACTCGTTGATGGTGACCGTTTTCGGCGAGCCCGTGGTCGTCACGCGGGACGACGACGAGGACGTACGGGCGTACCGGTGTCTGCGGCGGCCTCGGGGGGCGCCGCAGCCAGTTCGATGTGCCGTACGGTACGGAATGATCTTTGTGAACCTGGACCAACGGGACCACCAGCAGGTGGAGTCCGACTCCCCTGCCCCTAGGACCATCTCTGCCACCCCCCGCAGTGCCTGACGCGATTCCCCCGTCGTAACAGATCGCTCAGGTGCTTCCCCCCGCAGCGGCGTCACCGTGACCTGAACACGGTGACGCCGCTGCAGTTTCCGGGGACATTTCCGGGTATCGAACCAATCCACCGATGGCCGGATCCAGTCGATCACCGGTGTGGATTTTCACTTCAGTCAACCTCGCCCCATCGCCCGCGTCAGGTGGATCTCGATCACCACGCGCGCCGGATTCGGCGACGGTGTCCTGCCGTAGCGCTCCGCATAGCGCCGCTCCGCCTCGGCGACCCGGTCCGGTTCGTCGCGGACGAAGGCCCGGCCCTCCAGCGTCGCCCAGCGGCGGCCCTCCAGCTGGCAGACGGCGACGGCCGCCCCCTGCTCCCCGGCGGCCCGCACATACCGCACCTTCGCGCTCGCCCTGTTGGTGATCACCCGAGCAAGACGCGCCTCGGGATCGTATGTGACCCCGACGGGTACCAGATGCGGAGTGCCGTCCGGGCGGGGAGTCGTCAGGGTGCACAGGTGCCGCTCCCGCCAGAAGCTGAGATACGACGGGTCCGGAGCGCCGGGGTCGACGGAGTACTTGGTCGCCATGCCCCGGAACTTAGCCCCCCGAGCCTCCCGGAACCGTCCTTGAGTGCACTAGACTCAACTTTGTGCAAGCCGTTCGGGTCAGTGCAAGGAGGAGAACGCGAACGTGGACGCCGAGCTGACCAACCGGAGCCGGGATGCGATCAACGCTGCCAGCAACCGGGCCGTGACCGAGGGACACCCCGACCTCACGCCCGCCCATCTGCTGCTCGCGCTGCTCCAGGGCCAGGACAACGAGAACATCACCGACCTGCTCGCCGCGGTCGACGCCGACCAGGCCGCCGTACGCGCCGGAGCCGAGCGCGTGCTCGCCGGGCTGCCGAGCGTGACCGGGTCGACCGTCGCGCCGCCCCAGCCCAACCGCGAGATGCTCGCCGTCGTCGCCGACGCGCAGGCCCGCGCCAAGGACCTGGGTGACGAGTACCTCTCCACGGAGCACCTCCTCATCGCCCTCGCCGCGAAGGGCGGCGCGGCCGGCGAGGTGCTGTCCCAGCAGGGGGCCGACGCCAAGAAGCTCCAGGCCGCCTTCCAGAAGACACGAGGAGCGCGCCGGGTGACCACGTCCGACCCCGAGGGCCAGTACAAGGCCCTGGAGAAGTTCGGCACCGACTTCACCGCCGCCGCGCGGGAAGGCAAGCTCGATCCCGTCATCGGGCGGGACCAGGAGATCCGGCGCGTGGTGCAGGTGCTCAGCCGCCGTACCAAGAACAACCCCGTGCTCATCGGTGAGCCGGGTGTCGGCAAGACCGCCGTCGTCGAAGGGCTCGCCCAGCGGATCGTCAAGGGTGACGTGCCCGAGTCGCTGAAGGACAAGCGGCTCGTCGCGCTCGACCTGGGGGCCATGGTCGCGGGCGCGAAGTACCGGGGCGAGTTCGAGGAGCGGCTGAAGACCGTCCTCGCCGAGATCAAGGACTCCGACGGGCAGATCATCACCTTCATCGACGAGCTGCACACCGTCGTCGGAGCCGGTGCCGGCGGTGACTCCGCCATGGACGCCGGGAACATGCTGAAGCCCATGCTGGCCCGCGGCGAGCTGCGCATGGTCGGTGCCACCACGCTCGACGAGTACCGCGAGCGGATCGAGAAGGACCCCGCCCTGGAGCGGCGCTTCCAGCAGGTGCTGGTCGCCGAGCCGAGCGTCGAGGACTCCATCGCGATCCTGCGCGGGCTCAAGGGCCGCTACGAGGCCCACCACAAGGTGCAGATCGCCGACAGTGCGCTGGTCGCCGCCGCGAGCCTGTCCGACCGGTACATCACCTCCCGCTTCCTGCCCGACAAGGCCATCGACCTCGTCGACGAGGCGGCCTCGCGGCTGCGCATGGAGATCGACTCCTCGCCCGTCGAGATCGACGAACTCCAGCGCGTCGTCGACCGGCTGAAGATGGAGGAGCTGGCGATCGGCAAGGAGACCGACGCGGCCTCCCGCGAGCGCCTGGAGAAGCTGCGCCGCGACCTCGCCGACAAGGAGGAGGAGCTGCGCGGCCTCACCGCCCGCTGGGAGAAGGAGAAGCAGTCCCTCAACCGCGTCGGTGAGCTGAAGGAACGCCTCGACGAGATCCGCGGCCAGGCCGAACGCGCCCAGCGCGACGGCGACTTCGACACCGCCTCCAAGCTGCTCTACGGCGAGATCCCCGCCCTGGAGAAGGAGCTGGAGGCCGCCTCCGAGGCCGAGGAGGAGGTCGCCAAGGACACCATGGTCAAGGAGGAGGTCGGCTCCGACGACATCGCCGACGTCGTCGCCTCCTGGACCGGCATCCCCGCCGGGCGGCTGCTGGAGGGTGAGACCCAGAAGCTGCTGCGCATGGAGGACGAGATCGGCAGGCGGCTCATCGGCCAGACCGAGGCCGTGCGCGCGGTGTCGGACGCCGTGCGCCGCAGCCGTGCCGGGATCGCCGACCCCGACCGGCCGACCGGGTCGTTCCTCTTCCTCGGCCCGACCGGTGTCGGCAAGACCGAACTGGCCAAGGCCCTCGCCGACTTCCTCTTCGACGACGAGCGGGCGATGGTCCGCATCGACATGTCGGAGTACAGCGAGAAGCACAGCGTGGCCCGGCTGGTCGGCGCCCCGCCCGGATACGTCGGCTACGAGGAGGGCGGCCAGCTCACCGAGGCCGTGCGCAGGCGGCCGTACTCCGTCGTCCTGCTGGACGAGGTGGAGAAGGCCCACCCCGAGGTCTTCGACATCCTGCTCCAGGTCCTGGACGACGGGCGGCTGACCGACGGGCAGGGCCGGACGGTCGACTTCCGCAACACCATCCTGGTGCTGACGTCGAACCTCGGCAGCCAGTTCCTCGTCGACCCGATCACCAGCGAGCAGGAGAAGAAGGAGCAGGTCCTGGAGGTGGTGCGGACATCCTTCAAGCCGGAGTTCCTCAACCGCCTGGACGACCTGGTCGTCTTCGCCGCTCTGACCAAGCCCGAGCTGGAGCGCATCGCGAAGCTCCAGCTGGAGCGCCTGGCCAAGCGGCTCGCCGAGCGGCGCCTCACCCTGGACATCACGCCCGAGGCCCTGGCCTGGCTCGCCGAGGAGGGCATGGACCCGGCGTACGGCGCCCGGCCGCTGCGGCGGCTGGTCCAGTCCGCCATCGGCGACCGGCTCGCCAAGGAGATCCTGTCCGGGGAGATCAAGGACGGCGACACGGTCCGGGTGGACCGCGTCGAGGACGGACTGCTGGTCGGGCCCGCGACGGGCAAGACGCTGTAGGGCGAAGGCCCCGTGCTACATCGTGAACGCCGAGAAGCGCACCAGCGCCGTCTCGGCGTTCTCGTACTCCACCCTCACCTGCACCACATGCGCCTCCGCCGAGCCGGGGAGGCCGTTCTCGTGGGTCACGTCGAGGCAGAGCGCTCCGCAGGAGCCGTCGCCCGTGCGGGGCCCCGGGGCGTCCGGGTAGGTCGTGCGCAGCCAGGGCCGTACGTCCTCGCGAGGCATCCGCAGCACCGCCGAGTACGCGGTGTCGATGCCCCGCTGCACCGTGCAGTCGTGCACGTCCGCGCCCCCGGGGCGGACGGCGCCGCCGAAGGCCAGGGCGTCGGTGCAGCGGGCCTTCGACGCGCCTCTGGCACCCGGGTCGTCTTTGTCGGTCAGGGCCCACATGAACACGCCGATGACGAGGAACCCGAGAAGGAGAACCGGCACTGCCAGAAACGGCAGGATCAGCCTCCACCGGGTGTGCCCTCTGCCCGCTGCCGCCATGTCCACCACCTCTGCCGTCCGTCACTGGGAGAGACGGGTTCCGGCACCCGGGGGTTGCGGTTGACCGGATCGTGTCAGCCCAGGGCTGACAGGGTCTGTCGGGGCTTGCCACCCCCCTCCCCGCATGGGGGAGGATGGCGGAATCCGTACGAAGGGAAATTCACGGTGACCATCGACCCGTCCTCGATTCCGAACTTCGGGGGCCAGCCCGAGCCGCAGCCCGGCGGCCCGGCCGGCCCCGTCGTCCCGGATCAGGACCTCGTGAAGCAGCTCCTCGACCAGATGGAGCTCAAGTACGTCGTCGACGACGAGGGTGACCTCGCGGCGCCGTGGGAGCAGTTCCGCACCTACTTCATGTTCCGGGGTGAGGGAGACCAGCAGGTCTTCTCCGTGCGGACGTTCTACGACCGGCCCCACGAGATCGAGGCCAAGCCGCAGATCCTCGAGTCGATCGACGACTGGAACCGCCGGACCCTGTGGCCCAAGGTCTACAGCCACACGCACGACGACGGCACGGTCCGCCTGATCGGCGAGGCCCAGATGCTGATCGGCATGGGTGTCAGCCTGGAGCACTTCGTCTCCTCGACGGTCAGCTGGGTGCGCGCCGCGATCGAGTTCGACAAGTGGCTCATCGAGCAGCTCGGTCTCGAGGAGGAGATCAACGAAGCGGAGAAGCCCGAGGACGAGGAGTAAACCTCAGCCGGCCCCGCAGCGGCGCGTCGGCGCGTACGAGAAGGTACGCGCTGTACGCGCCGTACGCCTTTTCGGGCGCCGCTGCCTCCCCTCGGGCGCCGCTGCCTCCCCTCGGGCGCCGCTGCCTCCCCTCCCTCGCCGAGGGGGCGGCTGATCAGATCTCAAGACGCAGCTCCGCCCATACTGTCTTGCCCACCGGGCTGCGGGGCGTCGACCCCCAGCGCACGGCCAGGGCGTCCACCAGGAGCAGCCCCCGCCCCGACTCGCCATCGGGGCAGGAAGAGGGCGCGGCCGTGGGTAGCCGCTTCGCGGAGGCGGCGTCCGCGACCTCCACACGCAGCACGCCCGCGGCCCGGTCCAGGGCGAGCCGGAGACCGAACTCCCGGCCGGGAACCCGACCGTGCTGTACGGCGTTCGCCGCGAGTTCGCCGACGACGAGGGCGACCGCGCAGGAGACGTCCGACGTCGGCGGGTGGCCCCGTTCCCCCATCCACCGGACGGCGTGACGCCGGGCGAGCCGCGCACCGCGCGGGGAGGAGGGGAACCGCAGCGTGAGCGACTGGAGTTCACGCTGCGGCATGTCTCCCGGGGTGGCGGTTTCTGTCAGCACGGCCTGTCCGTCCCTTTCCGTCGGCTCGAAGCGCTCCGTTGCGCACACGAGTCATCACGTTCCGTACTCAAGAGTCGGCCGATCGTCCTACGCTCGACAGGGGGCGCAGCCTTACTTGTGCAGCCGTAAGGAACGGAAGTGATGCCTTGGCCAACGGAATTGACCCCAGTGCGTCGATGGCCGCGCTGTTCGGTGCGCGGGTGCGCAGGCTCCGGACGGCGGCGGGGCTGACCCAGGCCGAGCTGGGCGACCGGACGCATGTGGTGAGCACGCGGATCACGCAGATCGAGCGCGCGTCCGGAGCGAAGCCGACGCTGGAGCTGGCGCGTGCGCTGGACGCGGCGCTCGGTGCGGAGGATCTGCTGGTGGAGCTGTGGCCGTATGTGTACCGGGAGGCGTTTCCGGACTGGTCGCGGAAGTTCATGGAGTACGCGGAGCGGGCGGTGGCGGTCCGGCAGTATGCGGCTCATGTGGTGCCCGGCTTGTTGCAGACGGAGGACTACGCGCGTGCGGTGCTGAGAGTCGGTCGGACGCTCGGCAGCGAAGAGCAGTTGGAAGAACGAGTCACCGTTCGTCTGGGACGACAGGAGCGGCTCGGCATGCCCGATCGGCCCGAGCTGTGGGTGGTTCTCGACGAGGCGGTGCTCCGGCGTCCCGTTGGTGGCCAGGGGGTGATGCATGAGCAGTTGGAGCGACTGCTCAGGACCAGGGCGGAACCTCACATCACCGTGCAGGTACTGCCGTTCGACCAGGGCGAGCACGAGGTCATGGGCGGTTCGCTCACGGTGCTCACCATGCCGGACGGCTCGGAGGTCGCCTACACGGAAGGCGCGCATTACGGCCAACTCATCGAGGATCCGGACGAGGTCAGGAGTTTCGCGCTGACTTACGATCGGCTGCGGGCGGCAGCTCTGCCCCCGCTCATGTCCCTGGACATGATCCGATCCGTGAGGGAGGACAACCACCGTGGAGCGAAACTCCCGTCCCGATCTGAACGGCGTCGCCTGGCGCAAGAGCAGCTACAGCAATCAGGAGGGGGGCGACTGCGTGGAGGTGGCCGACGGGTTCCGGGCCGTCGTCCCGGTCCGTGACAGCAAGGCCCCGCAGGGCCCCGCGCTGTGCTTCGAAGCCGCTGCTTGGGTCGCCTTCATAGGCGAGTTGAAGGCCGGGCACCACCGCCCCTGAGGCGGCTCCCGGACGCACCGGGCCCTTGTCCGCGAGGGTCCGGTAGGCCACTGACCTCCTGAAAGAACCGGGGAAAGAACTACCCGCCCACCCACCCTCCCCGCGCCGGAAGGCGGGCGTCACCCGTCCGAGTGACCGGCTTGCAGGGGCGGGTAACGGGCCGTTACGTTCGCCGCGACAACCGCAAACAGATACGGCCCCCGGCCGGGACGGCAATCCCGAACGAGGGCCTGACCGATCAGGAAGTGAACGCCTTCCCGATGGCTGACCCGCAGTCTAACGCGCGTCTGCGCGCCGACGCCGGAGCTCCGACTACCGGCGTGATCCACGTACGCACCCGCCTCACGGCCGACTTCACGGTGATCTCCAACGCCCTCGCCCAGCGGCGCGGCAGCGCCGTCACGGTCGGCGTCGCGGCGTACATCGCCTCCCTGCCCGACGGCTCCCCCGTGACCATCGCCGCCCTGTGCGAGCACTTCAGCGAGGGCGAGATCCTCATCTCGCGGGCGCTCAGAGAACTCGAATCGGCCGGATACCTGGAACGCCGCCGCGAACGAACGCCCACCGGGCAGGTACGCACCCGGACGTACTCCTACGACGTACCGCGCGGCGAAGGCCCCGACGACCCGCCCGAGCCGCCGAAGCCCCGGCCACGGAGGCGGCCCACCGTCCCGGAAACCCGACGGGAGACGGCGCCCGCTCCCGCTCCTGAGGAGCCCGGCGGCCCGGCACCCGCCCTCGCCGACGCCGACCCCGAGGCGGTCGCCGTACTGACCGCCCTGCGCCGGGTCGACCCCCGCCTGGTCCTGTCCGCGCAGGAGGCCGCCCGACTGGCACCGGCCGTCGCCGAGTGGCTGGCGGCCGGTGTCGGGCCGCGGGAGATCACGGAGCTGCTGACCGCACGGCTCCCCGACCGCTTCCGGGCCCGCCCGGCGAGCGTCCTGGCCTTCCGCCTCCGTGAAACCCCGCTGCCGTTGCCCTCCCGCGCGCTGCTCCTGCCGAGCGTCGAGCGACCGGCCGTACTGCCCTTCCAGACCTGCGACGGCTGCGAACGTGCCTTCCGCGCCCCGGGGCCCGGACACTGCCGGAGTTGCCGGGACCGCCTCGGCGAGGAACACCTGCGTGCGGCCGGCTGAGCCGGTGGACAGGTGTGCTGTCCGCTCCTCGAATCTGTAGAGGGCAGCGACCTCCGTCGTTAGGGTGACTGCGACTCACAAGCCGCAGAATCATGGGGATGCATACCTAGGGGACGTCCGCTTCGTTGGGCCTGCGCAGGAGCGGCCACGGTGCTCATGGCAGGGGCGGGGTGCACAGATCGTGAGGGACGGACGCCGGGACCCACCGTGTCGGCCGAGGCTCGGTCCTACCTGTCCACAGCGCTGGACACGATAGAGAAGCGCTCGCTGATGCGTCACGAGGTCGACTGGGCGCAGGTCCGCAGCGAGGTGTTCTCGCACGCCGATGGTGCGCGGAACCCGGAAGACACGTACGGGGCGATCCGGTCGGCAGTGAGTCTGCTCCACGACGGGCACAGTGGTTTCTTCGCGCCGGAGCAGGCCGAGGAGCTCGAGGATCCGGTCGAGAGCTTCGACGGCCTGCGGGGCCGCTCCCTGGAGGGGCGCTTGGGGTACGTGTCCCTGCCAGGAGTGCAAGGGGCCGAGCAGTCGTACGAGCAGTATGTGCGGCGAGGTCGAAAGGCCGTCGCGGAGGCGGATCGGTCACAGGCGTGTGGCTGGGTGGTTGACCTGCGCCGTAACAGGGGCGGAAACATGTGGCCGATGCTTGCCGTCGGCGCTCCGATGCTGGGCGACGGCAAGGTCGGTGGGTTCGTGGACTCCGACGGTGAGAGATCGGTATGGACAGTCGAGGACGGTAGCCCGCGCTACGACGGCGAGTCCGTCGACCGGCCGGCCGGCGACCCGGTGAGCAACGGTCACCCGCCGGTGGCGGTGCTGACGGGCAGGGCGACCGCCAGTTCCGGGGAGGCGGTCGTGGTGGCCTTCCGTGGTCGGCCGGACACACGCTTCTTCGGTGAGAGCACCCATGGTGTCCCCACCGGAAACGTGCCTCACCGACTCTCCGACGGAGCCATACTGAACCTCACCGAAGCCAAGTTCCTGGACCGTACGGGCCGCATGTATGACGCGCCCATTCCTCCGGACGAGGAGGTCTTCACTGAACGGCGCACCGTGGGAACCAGCCGGGACCGCGTCCTGGAGGCAGCGAAGAACTGGCTGGCTGAACGGCCGGTGTGTCAGTGAACCCGAGCAGGTCGACGAGGTATGCCGGGCAGCGGTTCGCCTTGCCGCTTGAGTTCAGGGGCTGAGGTCCAAGGTGCGTACCGGCTGCTCCTTCCACGTGTGCGGCCTGGTGGTCGCGATCACCGCACCGTCCGGCCGGTCGGGACTGGGATGGGCGGCATAGAGGGTGTGGGCATCGGCCCATGTGGTCGCACGGGCCACCGACAGGGCAGCCGGCAGATCCAGATCGACGATCGTGATGCCGGGCAGGGCGGCGATGTGCTCCGCAGTGCCCGGCCGGGCCCGGTCGGCCTCGACCAGGGCGCACACGCTGACATACAGGAACCAGCCCGGCTCAGTGTGAGCGCGGTGGATGAGCCGGGAGGTCAGGACGCTACCCCTCCCTGCGGCCACCATCGCGCTGTCATCGAGGAACACATGCACATCACGGGTCACGTGGCACCCGCTTCCGCCATACGGCGGTCGAGTTCGGTGTCCAGCTCGGCCTGCTCGCCCGCGTCCGGGTCGTATCCGTTCCACTCCCGCAGAACGGCCCGTGCCTTCTCGGCCCGCTCGGCCCGCTCGGCTGGGGTGAGCAGGCTCTCGGCGAGTCGGGCAAGGTAGGCGCGTAGGGACAGCCCTTCCTCAGCCGCTATCTCGGCAAGCCGATCGCGGGCCTCGGCGGGAATACGGATGTTGGCGTCCGACATCTTGCGGGCTCCCTCTTCACTCACCATCGCAGATCGTGTATGGGTACGTACCCGTACCCGCACTGTCACTCTAGCTGCCGAAGCGCCGCCCGCCCACAAGTTCGCGGCGGGCGCCCCCTAAGGTGGCGGCCGAACGGCAGCGCTTCGCGGAGCGGGCGCAGCGTGGGGACATCGCCTACGATCAGCAGGCTCTCGAAGCGATCATGAAACGGCGGCTGACCGGCCGCGCGCTGTCCGGCTCGGCCCGGGTCGAGCCACAACTGCCCGTCATGCTCCGCCCCCGGACGACGAACTGCGCCGACCGGCGGGGAGTCGACGACCGTGGCGCAGTTGCGCGGACTCACCGAGTGGACGGGCCAGGGCGGCCGCCCCGTGACGGCCACGGGACGGCTGCGGATGGCGGATGCCCGCGAGTCGGTGGACCTGCTCGGCACCGGCGACAAGACCGACGGGGTGCGCTCTTCGGCCGACCTGCCGCGGCTGGGACTGCTGGTGGAGTGGGCGAAGAAGGCGCGCCCGGCCCGGGTGGTCAAGGGGCGTCTGTGTGCGGTGGCCAAGGCCCGGCCGGTGCTGGCCGACCTGCTTCGGCTGTGGCTGCGCGCCTTCGACTCGTGCTTCGAACTGCGGCAGGCCCTGATCGGGCCACGCAGTGGCTGGCACGTCGAGTCGATGCTTTTCGACGTTAGGCGAGAGCGTCATGGGGTGGACGGCGGCGTGGACTTCGGTTCGCTCAGTGCCATATCGATTCTGCTCATATCCAGCCCCGCTCCCGGGCCAGCAGTGCCGCCTGGAACCGGTTGGCAGCGCCGAGGCGCTGCATGAGCGAGGCCACGTGTTTGCGGTAGGTGCGGACGGCGATGCCCAGCTCGCGGGCGCCTGCCTCATCTTTTTCCGCTGTGGACAGGGACTGAAGCACCTGGCGCTCCATGGGGCTGGCGAAGTCGGCAGACGTTAACTCCCCGTCGTCGGTTGCTGGGAGGTCATGCGCTGTGCCCCACATCCGGTCGAAGAGCGACACCAAGGCGGCTACCAAGCCCGGATCGCGAGTGAGGATCGCGCCCTTGGAGGTGTGGGTGGGATCGATGGGCGTCAGGGCCGCGGCGCGGTCACAGATGATCAACCGCTCCAAGGGCTGGTAGGAGATGCGTACGTGGGCGCCCTTGGAGATCAATTCACGTAAGTAACCCATGGTGGTCGGGTCGTCCAGGGCGGGAGAAGCCAGCAGGGTGCGCATGTGCACGCCGCGGCGCAGGACACGGGTGTCGAGGATGCGGGCGTGGTCGATGGTGTCCGGGCTGAGCACTCCGGTCGGACTGGTGGTCAGGTTCTCGGTCCGGGTGAAGAAGGTGAGCTCGTCGATGACGGCCCGTACCGCCGCCATCCCCTCGATGTGCTGGACGGAACTCTGGGGGGCGGTCAGTCGACTGCCGTTGTCCAGGGACTTCTCGTGCTCTGCGAGAAGCGAGTCGACGATGCCGCTGGTGATCGCCTGCTCCTCCAACTGAGTCCGCAGGTGACCTACACCGTGCTCGATCAGCCCTTCGACTGCTTTGGCCGGTGACACGGGGGCCAGCAGGCCGCCGGGTGTCTCGGTGGCGAGTCCCAGTGACGTGAGTCGTCGGTAGACGGATCGCGGGTCCTGACTGATGAGCGTCTCGTCGGCCAGATAGCGAGGGACTTCGGCTTGGTCGAAACCGCCCCGGCGCAGCAGTAGTCGGTACAGAGCCTCGTCGTCGGGGTCCACACCCAGAAATCTCAGGTCTGCGTGGGTCACCTGTTCTCCTTGCTCTGCTGCGAGTGTCCCCACAGCACCAGCTAATTCTGAGACAGAGTACAAGATCAAGAAACCGAGTGATGGACTTGTCGGGGCAATTCGGACAGAGGCTCAGTGAGTGGCGGGTGTGTGTGGCTCTTCCTGCCGGCGTGCAGCATGTGGCCGGAGAGCTTGCAGGAAGCTGAGCCGGGTTTGTACCCAATCGCAGCTTGAGGCGCGGCAGAGTTGCCTTGCAACGAGATCGCAATAAACGACTTCCGATGAGACGGAGTAAATGTGCGCCGCGTAACTCGTTCCTGCATGAAGTCCGCCCGCTCGAACAAGGCCATCCGTGTTGCCCTTGGTTCGATCGTTGGGGCGGCGTCCCTTGCATTCGTCGGCGCGGGGACCGCGACAGCTGCGACCACGGCGGAGGAATCCGGGCAGTCGGCGGTCGTCATGGCAAAGGACGTCAACGACTGGGGCTGAGCCCACGGGCTAGCCGCACATCGTTACCTGCCGCCTTGTGAGGGGAGCCGTCATGTCAGCCACGTATCGGGTGCGAATCCGCACCGTCAATAGCGCTCCGCCCGAGACGGCTGCGGTGCGGCTGATAGCTCTCCTTCCTGATCAGTGGGCCGCAGCCCTGCTCTGCTGCACTGAGGGCACGGTGACATTAGCGCTCGCGCCACCCAATAGTCCGTCTTCCGCCGAGGTGGCGAGCGTGATCGACGAGGTGTTGGTCAACTCCGCGATGCGCGGATGGATTCGCGACGAGGTGGCGAGTCCGCGCATCGGAAGGAGCGAGGGGCAGGGAGAGGGCTGACTGCGGGTGTTGAGGTCGCGCCCGCCTTTCATTCTGCCTTGCCGGCGAATGATTGAGCTGCTCCGGAAACAGTCGATCGGTCGCCTGGATGATTTCGTGCCAGTGGCGCATTCTGTTCGGTCGGTGAATTTCGTGGCGCCGTATCGGTGTCAGGAATAAGGAGAACCGTGACTGAAATTCTGCTTGAGAGTAAGTCGGCCGAGGGCGACGCACCCCCGCCGTTGCTCAGCACATCCGTGGTCACTCCGTCCGAATCGCTGGACGGGTGGGTCGTGGTCGACTCTCTGGTCGACGGCATGGCTATGGGCGGGACGCGCATGACCGGGTCGGTGAGCGAGGCGGAAGTCCGCGCGCTCGCTCGGGCGATGACCGTCAAGCTCGGCCTCGTCGGGCTGCCGATCGGCGGCGCCAAGGCCGGTATCGTCGCGGTCCCCGGGCGACGGGAGCAGGCGCTGCGCTCGTTCGGCCGCGCGGTCGCCCCACTGCTCCACGGCGGCGTCTACCTGGGCTGTGACCAGGGCACGACGCACGCGGACCGTGACCTCTTCTTCGCCGAGGCCGGCTACGACTTGAAGCGGAACACGCGGGCTTCCCGGCTGCCCACCGACTGGGCGAGCTTCTGGACCCACCTGGTCGACATCACCGGATTCGGGGTCAGCGTGGGTACCCTCACCGCGCTCGAAGCCGGTGGCTGGACCACCTCTCGCCGCGTCGCCATTCAGGGGTTCGGCACTGTGGGCCGCGGAGTGGCCAAGACTCTTGAGGCCCGTGGCCACCGCATCGTGGCTGTCGCCGACGTGGCCGGCACCGTTTCCGACCCCTCGGGTTTGCCGGTTCGCGACCTGCTCGCCATCACCGACACCGCCGGCACCATCGACCGCTCGAAGCTCCCTGACGTGGTGACCGTGTCGGCCGAACCGGAGGCGTGGCTCGATGTGGACGCGGATGTCCTCATCCTCGCCGCCGGCGGGGACGCGATCCGCAGCGACAACGTGCGCCGAGTAAGCGCCGACCTGGTGGTTGAAGGCGGCAACCTCTGCTGCAGTCCGCAGGCCAAGGAACGTATGCGCTCCGCCGGCACCGTCGTCCTGCCGGATGTCGTGGCGAACGTCGGCGGCGCTGCCGTCACCGGCTGTGTGCTCACCGGGGCCGTCCCGGAACTTCCTCTGAAGGAGACCGTCAACTGGCTCTTCGACTGGGTGGAGCAGCGAGTGCGGCGCAACAGCCGTGACGTGCTGGAGATAGCCCGGGGCGGCACGGGCGACCCGGTGCCGGGCCTGCTGGCCGACCGCAGGCGAATGGGCTGGTGACATGACCCAGCTCGGCGCTCAGGAGGCGACAGTCCGACGCGGCTGGGGCGAAGTCGACGTACTCATCACACACACGCGGATGTCTCCGGTGCTTCACGACGAGCTGACCGGCACGCCCGGCGTGCGGCTGCACCTGGGGGAGGAGCCCGGGCCGGACTCTCGTGAAGTGGATGTCGTCGTCGGGTACCAGTTTCCGCCCGGGAGCCTCAGCGATCTTCCGAATCTTCGCTGGCTGCACCTGACCGGTACCGGTACCGACCACCTGGCGGCCGCCGGCCTGTCTCCCGACGTACTGGTCACCACGTCGGCGCGCGTGCCCGTGGACGCGGTCGCCGAGTACGCGGTGACGGGGTTGCTGCACGTCCTCAAAGGGCTGCCTGATCTTGCGGCCGGGCACCAGAACGACTGGTACACGTCCGACGCGCTGATGCTGAGCGGGAGCAGGGTCGCGGTGGTGGGGACGGGGCGGATCGGCCGTGCGGTGCTGCAGCGTCTGAGCGCGCTGGGTGCCCACACCGCGGCCGTGACCCGTCCCGGGCGGAACTCTCGGATACCGGGCGCTGACCGGCACGTCCCCTCCAGCCAACTTGCCTCTGAGGCGAGCACGTTCGACCACATGATCCTCTGCTTGCCTGGCGGCCCCGACACCCGGCGACTGATCAGCCGACAGGTGCTGGACGCGCTGCCGGAGCACGCCACGGTCGTCAACGTGGGCCGCGCGGAGACTCTCGACACCGACGCCCTCTATGCGGCGCTGCGGGAAGGGCGGCTGCGCGGAGCCTTCCTCGACGTCCACGACACCGAGCCACTGCCTGCGGACGACCCCGCATGGCGGGTGCCCGGGCTCGTTGTCTCACCGCACCGGGCGTTTGCCTTCCCCGACGAACCAGCCCAGGTGGCCCAGGCGTTCCTGGCCAACCTCTACGACCTGCGCAGCATGCGGGCGCCACGCGACATAGCTCTCTGGACCGGCGAAAGGACCGCGAAGTGACGGCCATCCAGCCCCTCGACGCACATTCGGTGTCCCCCGCGGTGACGCCGGCGGCCTTCGACGAGGGCCTGGGTCGGTTCACCGCCGCACTCGACAGCGAGGCCCGACTGCGACCGGAGGACGTCGATCCGGTCCTGCGTTCCGTGGAACGCGGTCGGCAGGTGCTCAGGGACACTGCCGTGACCCTTCAGGAGCAGCCGAAGATCGCCGGGATCGACCTGGGACGGCCGGTGTTTGTCATCGGCTTCCTGCGTACCGGCAGCACCTTGCTGCACAACCTGCTCGGCCGTCACGAGGATCTGCACAGCCCACTGCTGTGGGAACTCGCCAATCCCGTGGAGACCGGACAACAGCCGCATAACCATGCCGAGTTGCGTACCGCCGCGCAGGCTTACGTGAACGACTACTACGCCAAAGCCCCGGCATTGCCCGGCATCCACTTCATCGACGCGGGCCTGCCGGATGAATGCCACCGGCTGCTCGCCAACACCTTCCACAGCATGGTCCTGGAGATGCGCTACCGCGTGCCTTCGTACGGGGACTGGCTGCACCAGCAGAGCCTGGTCGAGCCTTATCGGTGGCACCGCAAGCAGCTTCAGGCGCTGATGTGGGCGCACCGGCGGCCGGACGGGACGGCGCCGACCCCGGTGCTGAAGTGCCCCTTCCACACCTGGTTCCTGCGCGATCTGGCTCGTGTCTACCCCGAGGCCCGCTTCATCCATCTGCACCGTGATCCGGTACGGGTGGTGGCGTCCACGGCGAGCCTGTGCCGCACCGTGCGCGGGGCCCGCAGCGACCAGCAGGACCTCAAGGAGATCGGCGCCCAGTGGTTCGACCGCATCACCGGTCTCTCGGCTGAACTCGCCGAGAGCAGGGACGACATGGTCGCCGGGCAGCCGGTCATGGACCTGCCCTACGGACGCCTGGTGGCCGACCCGGTCGAAGTCATGCGGGAGATCTGCGCGTTCCTGGAGATTCCGTTCACTCCCAGCTTCCAGGCCGGAATCGACGACCATTTGAGCCGCCATGCGCAGAAGGCTCACGGATCCCACCGTTACGGGCCCGCCGAGTTCGGACTTTCAGAGTCCTCGATCTTGCGTGCTACCGAGTCCTACCGCAGCCGGTTCGCAGTGTGAGCGCCCGCACCCCCAACCCCTCCCCGGAGCAGTACCCGGATCGCAACAAGGAGCGGATCCCCGTGTCAGCAACGCAACAGCCGCAGGATCACGCCGCGCGAGCGGCCGAGCTCGTCGAAGCCCACAACCGCACCGTGGGTGCGGACGCCCTTCCTGTCGGCATCCTCACTCCGCTCACTCTCCCCGGCGACCCGACGGCGGGGGAGCTGGCCGTACGCGGAGCTGTGCTCGGCGCACGTTACGCCGCCGAACACGGTGTGGGTCCCGGTATCCGGTTCGTTCTGGAGAACGACCAGCGGGGAGCGAACGAGGAGCACATGTCCCGGTCGGCCGTCGGCGGCCTGGCGAAGCTGGCCTTCGTGGACCGGGTCGCAGCCGTGGTGGGCCAGTGGCATCTGCGTACCACCCCGACCGTGGCTGCCGCGGCCGAGGAGATAGGTCTGCCGCTGTTCATCGAAAACGGGCACAACACGGCCACCAGCAACCGGCGTTACGTGTTTCGTACGTACTTCTCCATCGCGGACCGCGCACCGCTCATGGCCACCTTCGTACGGGAACAAGGCTTCAAACGCATCGCTCTGGTGGCCGCGGACACCGTCTTCGGGCAGATGCTCGCTGACACCCTGGCCGAGGAACTGCGCAGCACGGTCCCCGGCGCCGAACTGCACAGGATTGACTTCGCACAGGACGGCGTCAGCAACCTCGACGACCAGTTGCGGTCGGTGGCGGCCTTCGGGCCGGACCTGCTGCTCAACATCGGGGTCGTACGCACCAATTACATGCTGATCGAGTCCGCGGTCAGGGCCGGGGTGCTGCCGGGTACTCCGATGATGGTCTGCTTCCCGTTCCCGATGCGCTCCGACGACTACTGGCGACTGGCCGGCAAGGCCGGAGCCGGCGTCGTGTGGCCGGCGACCCGGTTCAGCGGCACCTGGCCCGGTCTCACGCCCATCGGGCAGTGGTTCGTGGACCACTATCAGCAGGAGTTCGGCAGCTTCCCGCCGGACAACTCGCTGAACGCCTTCACCGACGTCACGATCCTCGCCCAGGCGGCCGCGGCCGCCGACGGCACGGGACGTACGGACATCCACCGGGCCCTCGAATCCGAGACGTTCGTCACCTGGCGCGGCCCGGTCTCCTTCCCCTGGTCCGAGGACGACGCGCCGCACCACCAGCCGCCCGAGATCGTGCTGATGCACTACCGGAGGTTCGGTGACACGGTGGATGACGCGGTCGTCGTCTGGCCGCAGGAGTCGATCAGCGGTCCCTACCACCCCACGGGTGAGTGAGCCATGACGGTCACTGCGCCTCATGCACTCGAAGCCGGCACCGCAGCACCACCGACCGGCACAGTCACTCACGAAGTGCTGCGCTTCTTGCGGTCGGAGCTCGACTGCGACCGATTGTTCACAGTTCCCGGCGAGGCGTTCCTGCCACTCCTCGGCAGGGCCTGGGAGGCCGGACTACGCCTGGTGACCGTGCGGCACGAGGCGGGTGCCGGCTTCGCGGCCCTGGCTGACGCGCGGCTGACCGGACGCGCCGGAGTGCTCGCGGTCAACCGCTCGCCCGGAGCGGCGAACGCGGCCATCGCGCTCGACGCGGCTGTGGCCGACCCCACCCCGCTGTTGCTCATCGTCGGCGGCGCCGAGCGCGGTTGTGACCCACGCACCGGATTCCAGGCCACCGACATCGAAGCGTTTCTCGGCGGCATCGTCCCCGTGGTGACCGTCACTGATGCAGGGGAGCTGGCCGACGCACTGCAGCGGTGTGCCGAGGAGCTGCGGGCGCCGGTGCCAGGGCCCGTGGTACTGGTGGTGCCCGAGGATCTGTGGGAGGAGCCCGCCGCGCAAGCGACCGGGGCGGGCCTGGTGCAGGGGGTACCGGAGGCTCATACGGGTTCGGAACGGCCTGGCTCCGATGCGCTGTCCGATCGAGGCCAGAGGCTGCAGCGCAGGGCTGCCGCCCGTGTGCGCGAGGAACTGCTCACGGCCCAGCGGCCCGTTCTGCTGGCCGGGCGCCTTCTGAGGTGTGGCGCGGGCGCGGATGCCGAACCGGGCGCGCTCCTCGCGCGGTTCGCAGAGGCCGCCTGCCTTCCCGTCCTGCTCGGCAACAAGCAGCAGGACCTGCTGAACAACCACGCTTCTCACTACGCGGGCCATCTGCACCTGGGGTCCCCCAAGGCAACCCGGGACCGTCTGGCGCAGGCCGACCTCGTCATCGTCCTGGGCGACAGAGCCGACGACATCCACCTGCACGGTCCACGCATTGACAATCAGAGGATTCTCACCGTGCATCCAGCACCTGCCGGACCGGGGGAGATGCTCACGGCCGACGCGGTTCCGGTGCTAAGGGAGTTGGCCAGGGCGCCGTGGCCGACCGCCCCTGCGGGGCGGCAGGAGTGGGTCGGGGGCTGGCGGGCCCTGGAGACCGGTCTGCGCGAGGTCGTACCGCAACCGCGCGACGACGGTGTGGACTTCGCGGAGGTGGCCACGGCGCTAGGCCGTCGACTGCCCGAGAACGCCGTGCTCACGCTCGACGCCGGAAACTTCAGCAGCTGGGTCCATCGGTACATCGCCCTGGGCGCGGGACAGCGTCTGCTCGCCCTGTCCGGCGGCTCGATGGGCTTCGGTGTGCCGGCGGCGGTCGCCGCCGCCCTGCGCCACCCCGATCGCACCGTCGTCGCCGTGGTCGGGGACGGAGGACTCCTGATGACCGGGAACGAGCTGGCCACCGCCCGCGCCGAGGGCCGGATGCCAGCTGTGATCGTCGCCGACAACGGCTCGTACGGCACGATCCGGGCCCACCAGGCCCGAGCCTTCCCGGGCCGGGACTGCGGGACTGATCTGGCCAACCCGGACCTGGTGCGCTGGGCCGAGTCCTTCGGCCTGCCCGCCGAGCGCGTGGAGGCGCCGCATCAGGTGGATCCCGCGGTTCGCCGGGCCCTGGCCTCCAGGGGCGGCTATCTCCTGCATGTCCGTACGAGTCTGCAGGCCGTGCACGCCAACTTCGATCTGCCCAGCCGACGTTAGGACCCCGGTGCCCCCCTCCGTATCCACCACCGAACCGCAGCACACACGTGGAACCACCCCTGCCGCCGAGTCGCCCTCCGTCATCGATCACGCGCACGTGCTGGCCGAGATCGTCGGCGAGGAGCATGTTCTGATCGGCCCCGGCCTACCCGCCCGTTACACGCAGGACCTGTGGGGCAGTGACCGGGAGGGTGTGGCGAATCTCGTCGTGCGTCCGGGGAGCCCGCAGGAGGTCGCCCTCGTACTGCGGTACTGCCATGAGCACCGGCAGCCGCTGGTGGTTCAGGGAGGCATGACCGGACTCGTCTCCGGCGCAGTGCCCGGCGCGGACGAAGTGGTCCTGTCCACCGAGCGGCTCGACTCGATCGGCGAAGTGGACACCGCCGCCGGCACGGTCACCGCCCAGGCGGGCGTGACCCTCGCCGGACTCCAGGCCGAGGTGGACCGGCACGGTCTGGTCGTACCGATCGACCTCATCCCCAAGGAGTCCGCGACCATCGGCGGCTGTGTGGCCACCAACGCCGGCGGGGTCAAGGTCGTCGGATACGGCATGACCCGACAGCATGTCCGGTCGCTTCAAGTCGCTTGTGCAGACGGCACGTTGATGGACCTGTCGACGCCGCTCGTCAAGGACAACGCCGGCTACGACCTCAAGCAGCTGTTCATCGGCAGCGAGGGAACCCTCGGCGTGGTCACCTCCGCCACGTTGGCGCTGCGCCCGGCCGCTCCCGACCGACTGGGGGCCTTCTGCGCGGTCGCCGACATCCCGGCCGCCCTTCGACTGCTGGGGGCGGTCCGGACCGCGCTGCCCGGAGCGCTCACGGCGTTCGAGGTGATGTGGGCGGACGCGTACGCCGTCCTCGAAGGCACCGGGGTGCAATTACCGCTACCGCAAGGGCACCCGCTCTACATCCTCATCGAGTGTGAATCCACCCGGCCCGACGCCGACTTGACCGCGCTGCTCGGCTGCCTGGACGAGTTGTCCGATGTGCTGTTGGACTCGGCGGTGGCTGCGGACACGTCCGATCTGCGTGCGTTCTGGCAGGCACGTGGGCGGGTGCCGGCCGAGATCCTTCGCATGCAGCCACTGTTCGGATTCGACGTGAGCCTTCACGCTCGCGCCCTCAGCGCCTGCCTCGACGCGATGCGGGCCGAACTGCTCCCCAAGTGGCCGCAGGTGAAGCTCCTGGTCTTCGGTCATCTCGGTGACGACAACGTCCACATCGCCGTCGTCACCGGTGAGGCCACACGGGAGCGGAAGTCCGAGGTGGAGCACATCGTCTACCAGGCGGTCTCGTCCTATGGCGGCTCGATCTCCGCGGAGCACGGGATCGGTTTCGAGAAGCGGGATTTCCTCGGTTACACGCGCTCACCCCAGGAGATCGACATCATGCGGGCACTGAAGAAGACCTTCGACCCGCGTGGCGTCCTCAACCGCGGACGCGTACTGCCATGGCCTGGAGATGATACCGATGAGTGAGACACCCGCCGGACCCGAGAGTGACGAATCCGCCCCGCGCCGAGGACTGACCCGATGGCAGGCCGTGCCGCTGGCCATCGGCTCGATCGCCGGGTCCGGCATTCTCTTCCTGCCGTCGGCCACCTATGCCGAAGCGGGCGAGAACAGCCTGCTGGTCTGGGGCCTTTCCATCCTGCTCTGCCTGCCCATGCTGCTGATGTTCGACGACATGGTGCGCGCCAACCCGGACGGCCGAGGCATCGAGTCGTTCATCAGGATGGGGCTCGGCTCGCTCTTCGGCCGCAGCGTGCCCGTTCTGTTCATCGCTCTCGTCATCGTCGGACTGCCCTCAGGCGCCTTCGTCGCCGGTCGCTACGTAGCGCGCACCTTCGGCGGCGGCCTCGCGCTCACCAGCGTGATCGCAGCCGCCGTGCTGCTGGCCGCGCTCGCCACCAATCTGGCGGGTATCCGTACGAGCAGCCGCCTGCAGACCGTGGTCACCTGGGGCCTTGTCGCGATGGCCACCATCCTGCTGTGCTCCGCACTGCCCGCCACCGCTGGGCATCTGGACACCGTCACACCCGACAGAGGGCACCTCGGTGTGGTGCTGCCCAGCATGCTGCTGACGTTCTGGGCGTTCGCCGGATTCGAGAACCTGACCTTCCTCAGCCGAGAGTTCCGGCGACCCGCCCGCGACTTCCTCCCCGTGAGCGCCATCGCCCTGAGCGTGTACGGCGTCTTCACCATCCTGCTCACCGTCGCCATCGCCGTACGCATTCCGCGCGGCGACGTCGACGAGGTCACCGGGCTGCTGCAATTGGCCGAGACCATGGAGCCGGAAGCCCTCGTGGTGTGGGCCGTCACCGTCATCGCTTTCAGCGCCATGCTGCTCAACGCCGTCGCCTGGGTATGGGGCGTGTCGGGCCTGGTCTCGGACGCGGCACACAACGGAATGCTGCCGCGTCGCTTCGCCGCCGGCGACGGCGGCGGGGTGTCCCGCAAGACCGTGACTCTGCTCGTCGCCCTCTTCGCCGTCACCTTCACCGTGCTGGTGTGCTTCCCGGACCTGGTGGTCGACGCCACCGCCACCGCCAGCGCCATCTTCATGATTCTTTATGTGCTGGCCATCGTCTCGTACGTCCGTGTGCGCGGCCTCACCGTCCGTTCCGGGCTCAACCTGGTGCTCCTCGTGGTGATGGTGGTCAGCCTGGTCCAGGCCCGCTGGCAGTCCCTGTACGGCATCGTCGTGCTACTGGCCGCACTCGGTGTCCAACTGGTCCAACGCCGCCTGGGCCGCGGCGGCCCCCAGGCGGAGGAACCGGTCGCCGGGCGGGAGCGGCCCCCGTCGTCCGCCGAGAAGGAGAGCCGGGCATGACTCCCAAGACGCCGACGGCCGGCGCACCTCGCCAGGCTGACTCCGAGTCCGTGTTCGTCCGCATCCCAGCCGCTGCCGCCCGCCACGGAGCGATCAACCTGGCCCAAGGCGTCTTCGACCACGGTCCCGCTCCTTCACTGCTCGACGCACTGGGCTCCCTCGGTGCCGGGGTCGAGCACCAGTACGCACCCAGCGCCGGACACCCGGCACTCCGGGCGGCGCTCGCCGCCCACACCGAGCGGTACGCGGGAGTGTCGAGCGATCCGGACACGGAGATCACCGTGACCGCCGGGGCCACGGAGGCCCTGTACTGCGCGCTGTTCGCCCTGCTGGGCGCCGGCGACGAGGCGATCGTCATCGAGCCCGCGTACGAAAGCTACGCGCCGGTCATCGCGGCCACCGGAGCCGACGTCCGCCGGGTCCGCCCGAAGGGCCCCGACGCCCGGGTCGAGGCCGGGTTGTTGGAGGCGGCCATCACCTCGGCAACCCGCGTGATCGTCGTCAACTCGCCGTGGAATCCCCTGGGCAGAGCGTTCACCCCGGACGAGTGGCGGGCCGTCGCGGACGTGGCCGGGCGGTACGACCTCACCGTCGTGTCCGACGAGACGTACGAGCATCTCAACCTTGACGGGACGCCGCACCCGGGCATTCTCGGCCTCGTCACCGACCCCGAGCGTCGCGTCAAGGTCTCGTCGGTCTCCAAGACGCTCGCGGCCACCGGCTGGCGCGTCGGATGGGCGGTGACTGGGCCTGAACTGACGCGTCGGATCAGGGCAGTACACCAGTTCCTCACCTTCTGCCCGGCCACCCCGCTTCAGCTGGCCACGGCCAAGGTGCTGGGATCCTCGGCCTTCCCGCAGCTCGTCGCCGATCGGGCGGGGGAACTGGCCGGGGCAGTCGGTGAGTTCTGCGAACGGCTGACCGCGGCCGGTCTTGACGCCCCCGTGCCCGAGAGCGGCTTCTACGTCGTCTGTGACGTGCGTGAGGACGCCGAGACCTGGTGCGAACGGGCGATCACCGAAGGAGGTGTGGCGGCGCTGCCGCTCACCGCCTTCTACGCCGAACCGGACGACGCGGTCCGAACCCAGGTCCGGTTCGCCCTGTGCAAGCGCGACTCCACCTTGAAGGAAGCAGCCCGCCGGCTCGAACGCCACCTCAACCGAATCACCTGAAGGAGATGTGATGGGCACAGCCACCAGCCGGGTGGTTCTGGTCACCGGCGGCTATGGGGCATTGGGCGCCGCCATTGCCAAACGCGCCGAGCGGACCGGACTGACCGTCGTACGCACCGGCCGCCATGCTCAGGACGACGGCCTCACCCACGACGTACGTGATCCCAAGTCCTGGACCGCTGTCGTGGACGAGGTACTGCGACGCCACGGGCGGATCGACGCCTTGGTCAACGCGGCCGGGCAACTCGGCGGGGTGCCGCAGGACGTTCTGTCCGCCACTCCCGAGCAATGGCACGATCTCCTGGATACCCACGTAGTGGGTGCCTGGCTCGGCTGCGCGGAGATCATCAGGCGCCGCCCCGATCGCCTCGTCTCCCTCGTCAACGTCAGCTCCACAGCGGGGCAGTTGGCGACCCCCGGCATGGTCGCATACGGCGCGATGAAGGCCGCCGTGGAGCACCTCACCACCTCCGTCGCCCTGTACTGCGCCCGAGCCGGGCTGCCGATCCGGTGCAACGCGGTGGCCCCCGCCCTTGTCGACGGCGGGCTGCGTGACGACGTACTCGCCACCATCGGGTCGGACTCCGACCAGGCGCTTGCCGCCTATCTCGCGAGGGTGCCGCTGGGCCGCCTCGTCACCCCCGACGAGATCGCCGACACGACCTACCAACTCATCGCGTCCGGTGGCACCTCTCTCACCGGACAGGTCATCACCGTCAGTGGTGGCCTCGGCCTCGCCTGACCTCCCCTCCGGGCCTTCTGCCGTCCCGCTGATTCGAGGAGATACGTGTGGAGTACGTCAACGACGTCTGCGAACTGATCGGGAACACGCCCTTGGTGCGCCTGGGACCGGTGGCAGACGGGCTGAGCCCGCTCGTCCTGGCCAAGGTCGAGTACTTCAACCCCGGAGGCAGCTCCAAGGACCGCATCGCCCAGCGCATGATCGATGCGGCGGAGCGGTCCGGGCAGTTGCTGCCGGGCGGGACGATCGTGGAACCGACCTCCGGCAACACGGGAGTCGGCCTCGCCATCGTCGCTCAACGCCGCGGGTACCGCTGTATCTTCGTCTGTCCCGACAAGGTCAGCGAGAGCAAACGCGACACCTTGCGGGCCTACGGCGCAGATGTGGTGGTCTGCCCCACCGCGGTCCCGGCTGATCACCCCGACTCCTACTACAGCGTCTCGGACCGCCTCGCCCGGCAGATTCCCGGGGCTTGGAAGCCGGACCAGTACGCCAACCCGGAGAATCCCGCCAGCCACTACGCGACCACCGGCCCGGAGATCTGGCGCCAGACCGAGGGCAGGGTCACGCACTTCGTCGCCGGAGTCGGTACCGGCGGCACCATCACCGGCACCGGGCGCTACCTCAAGGAGGTGTCCGGCGGGCGGGTGCGTGTGATCGGCGCCGACCCCGACGGCTCGGTGTACTCGGGCGGTACCGGCCGCCCCTACCTTGTCGAGGGCGTGGGCGAGGACATATGGCCCGACGCGTACGACCCGGGTATCTGTGACGAGATCGTCAAGGTCAGCGACGACGAGGCGTTCCATCTCACCCGCAGGATGGCCCGTGAGGAAGGGCTCCTGGTAGGGGGCTCCTGTGGCCTTGCGGTCGCCGCTGCGCTGCGGGTGGCCCGGACATGCGGCCCCGACGACGTGATCGTCGTCCTGCTGCCGGACGGTGGGCGCGGCTACCTTTCGAAGATCTTCAACGACACGTGGATGGCCTCGCACGGGTTCATCACCGCACCGGAGAGCGGGATCGACGCAACCGAGCCGTTGCGCGTGATCACGATGCGGGACGTGCTGCGCGGCAAGGGGGCTTCCCTGCCGGAGATGGTGCACATCCATCCCGAGCAGTCCCTCGCCGAGGCGGCGAGCGTCCTACGCCGCTACGGCGTCTCGCAGATGCCCGTCGTCAACGCCGAACCGCCCGTCACTGCCGGTGAGGTCATCGGCTCCATCACCGAACGTGCCCTGCTGGAAGCGATGTTCACCGGCACGACGGATCCGAAGGAACCGGTGGGCGCGCACATGGCACCACCGCTCTCGTATGTGGGCGCGGGTTCGTCCTTGGCCGACGCGATCACTGCGCTGGGCACGGCGGACGGTGTGATGGTGCTCGACGCAGGCAAGCCCGTCGGCATCGTCACGCGACACGACCTCCTGGGGCACCTGTGCGACACCGACACGGAAGCAAATGCCGACGCGGGACCCGAAGCCGCGGGGCCGCCGGCGACCACCCCGGCTCCGACGGATCCGCAGGAGGCTCGACTGGAAAGGGTCGGCTAGTGGCAGACGCCCCCCTCACCGGGCTGATCGATGCGGAGCGTGCTGTCGACGCGTCCTTCGACCGGTCGTACGCGTTGACCCACGCGGATGCGCTGGAGTCCGAAGCCGTGCACATCTTCCGTGAGGTGGCAGGTGAGTTCGAGAACCCGGTGATCCTCTTCTCCGGCGGCAAAGACTCGATCGTCATGGTGCATCTGGCGCTGAAGGCGTTCGCCCCGGCGCCGGTGCCCTTCCCCCTGCTGCACGTGGATACCGGCCACAACTTCCCCGAAGTGCTGGCCCATCGGGACCGGCTGGTGGCGAGGTACGGGCTGCGACTGCAGGTGGCTTCCGTGCAGAACTACATCGACCAGGGTCTGCTGAAGGAGCGTCCGGACGGTACGCGTAACCCGCTACAGACCGTGCCGCTCACCGAGTCCATCCGGCAGCAGCGATTCGACGCGGTCTTCGGCGGCGGACGCCGCGACGAGGAGAAGGCCCGGGCCAAGGAGAGGGTGTTCAGCCTCCGGGACGAGTTCTCGCAGTGGGACCCGCGCCGACAGCGCCCGGAGCTGTGGCAGCTGTACAACGGCCGGCATTCGCCCGGCGAACACGTGCGGATCTTCCCTCTGTCGAACTGGACCGAACTGGATGTCTGGCAGTACATCGCCCGCGAGCGGATCGACCTGCCGGAGATCTACTACGCCCACCCGCGGGAGGTCTTCCAACGGAACGGGATGTGGCTGACCGCGGGTGAATGGGGCGGTCCCAAGGCCACCGAACCGGTCGAGACCCGCCTGGTCCGCTACCGCACGGTCGGTGACATGTCCTGTACGGGCGCGGTCGACTCCGATGCGACGACCCTCAGCCAGGTCATCGCCGAGATCACCGCCTCCCGGCTGACCGAACGCGGTGCCACCCGTGCCGATGACAAGCTCTCCGAGGCCGCGATGGAAGACCGCAAGCGCGAAGGGTACTTCTGACCATGCCTGTGATCGACACACTGCGCTTTGCCACGGCAGGCTCCGTCGACGACGGCAAGTCCACCATGGTCGGGCGCCTCCTGCACGACTCCAAGTCAGTCCTCGCCGACCAGCTCGAAGCCGTTGAACGAGCCTCCGCCGTCCGTGGGCAGGGCGCCCCTGACCTCGCACTCCTGACCGACGGTCTGCGTGCCGAGCGAGAGCAGGGCATCACCATCGATGTCGCCTACCGCTACTTCGCCACACCTCGGCGTCGCTTCGTCCTCGCCGACACCCCCGGCCATGAGCAGTACACACGCAACATGGTCACCGGTGCCTCCACCGCCGAGCTGACGATCATCCTCGTCGACGCCCGCAACGGCGTGGTCGAACAGACTCGCCGTCATGCCGCCATAGCAGCCCTGCTGCGGGTTCCACACGTAGTGCTTGCCGTGAACAAGATGGATCTGGTCGGCTACCGGGAGCAGGAGTTCACGGGCATCCGCGCTGAGTTCACCGACTACGCCGAGAAGTTGGGCATCCCAGAGGTGACCACGATTCCGATCTCCGCCCTTGCGGGGGACAACGTAGTCACGCCCTCTGCCCATATGGACTGGTACGTCGGCCCCACCGTCCTCGAGCACCTGGAAACCGTCCCTGCCGACGTCCTCCCGGCACACGCGTCGCCCAGATTCCCGGTCCAGTACGTCATCCGGCACGACGGAACCTGGCACTACGCGGGCCAGTTGGCCGCCGGCAGACTCTCCGTGGGAGACCGCATCACCGTGCGCCCTTCAGGACGTACGAGCACGATCGAGGCGATCGACGTCCTCGGCAGGGACGTCACCGCGGTGTACGCGGGCGCCTCCTGCACCGTCCGCCTCACCGACGAACTCGGCATATCTCGCGGAGACATGATCACCAGCGGTCCGCGCTCTCCCGCGTGCACACACGAGGTGACAGCCACCGTCTGCCACCTCGCGGACACCCCGCTCACCATGGGGCAGCGGGTACTCGTCCGGCACACCACCCGAACCGTCAGAGGGATCATCGAGGACATCCCGTCGCGGCTCGCTCTGGCCGACCTGTCCCAGCAGCCGCGTCCCGAGCGGCTTGTGGCCAACGACATCGGCCGGATCCGCGTGCGCACCGCGGAGCCGCTCGCCATCGACGCATACGCGGACTCGCGGCGTACGGGCTCCTTCCTGCTCATCGACCCGATGGACGGGACGACTCTCACGGGTTGCATGGCGGACAGCGCAGGTGCCTGAGCGGCGAGGACTGCGGCATTTCATGTGGCATGTACTGCTGAACTTCGATCCGTACGCGGCTCTGTGGCCTTCCCGCGCTCCCGACAGGGACCGACCGGCGACGGCGGAGCGCGCACAGCGGGAGAAAGGGAAAACCGATGGAACTCCTGCCTGCCCCAAGCCCGACCGAGGCGAGTCCGAAGACATCCGCCCGGGAGCTTGAACCAGACCTACCGAGGGCGCGCGTCATCCGCTCGTCCACCGACTGCCCGAAATGCGGTGATCCTCGCACGCTGCAGGTCATGGACGCCGACCGAGAGGTACGGATCACCTGCGTAGGGTGCATATAGATGACGGGCCCTGTGCTCGGCGCGTTGGCCCTCATCGTCGCGGTCGGCTACGTCTGCGGTCGACTCGCCCAACGGGCGCGGCAACCCGTGGTCGTCGGCGAGATCGTGGCCGGCATCGCCCTCGGCCCCAGCCTCCTCGGCTTGTTCCCCGGCGACCTGCCGGGAAAGCTGGTGCCTGAAGCGATCCATCCCTATCTGCAGGTTCTCTCCCAACTCGGCCTGGTGCTCTTCATGTTCGGCGTGGGGTACCGGTTCGACGGCTCGCATCTGCGTGGGCACGGACGCCAGGTGACGGCGGTGTCCCTCGCTTCGATGGCGCTGCCGTTCGTTCTGGGCGCGGGACTGGCCTGGGCCGTGGCACCGTGGTTCGACCGTTCGCAGATGAAGACCGACGGAGTGCTGATACCCGCGCTCTTCCTGGGCGCCGCGATGTCCATCACCGCGTTCCCCGTACTGGCCCGAATCATCACGGAGCGAGGGCTGCAGAAGGAACGAATCGGGCACATGGCCGTCGCCTGCGCAGCCGTCCAGGACTTTCTCGCCTGGAGCGTCCTCGCCTTGGTGGTGGCCTTGGCGAACGGGAGTGGGGCGGGACCGCTGATCCGGATGGCTGTGTGGTCCGTGCTGCTGCTGGCCGGCCTGGTGTGGCTGGTCCGCCCCGCGCTGACCCGTCTCTTCGCACACGAGGGGCGGTGGTATTCGGGCAGCGCGCCGATCCACGCTGTCCTGATCGTCGGACTGCTGCTGAGTGCCTGGGCCACCGAGGCGATCGGGTTGCACGCGGTGTTCGGAGCGTTCGCCTTCGGCGCGGTCGTTCCCCGCCGTGTGGTCGACGCGCGAGCCCCGGAGATCCCCGAGCGTATCGAGCAGACGAGTCTGTTCCTGCTTCCGGTGTTCTTCGTGGTGACCGGGCTCTCGGTTGATCTCGGCGGGCTCGGCGGACAGGGGGTCGTCGTTCTCTTGGCGGTACTGGCGACTGCCTGCGTGGGCAAGTTCATCGGTGCGGCGGGCGCGGCACGTCTGACAGGCGCCACCAGGCGTGAAGCCGCCACACTCGGTGTACTGCTCAACGCCCGCGGTCTCACTGAACTGGTCATCCTCGACGTCGGGTTGGAACTCGGTGTGCTGGACGGCAGACTGTTCACCGCGATGGTCATGATGGCGCTGATCACCACCGTGATGACAGGACCGCTGTTGCATCGATCCCATCCGTCCGGTCGGGAGAATCCGCCGGACGACATGCAGCCTGGTGACGTGCTGGTCGAGTCTCGTTCACCGCGCCCAGGTTGATCGGCTGACGAACTGCTCGGGTCGAGCGCGCAGCACTGCTCGCAGGGCCGCCACGTGATCGGTGTCAATCTCCGGGTTGCGTAGAGACGTTGGTTATGCGGCCGGGCCTTCCTGATCGGTTCGGCCTCGCGCTTCCTGGGTGATCCGTTCGAACTCGACGGGCGGTTGCTCGTCGGGCCGCAGCACGCGGTATCCGGTGCCGCTGCGCTGGGAGTCGACCCGCTCACGCCGGTGACGGTCTGCCTCGGTCTCATTCGGGGCGAAGGGGTGTGAGCTCAGGACGACAGGCGTTGCAGGCGTTCGGCGGCCTCGTGGAGAATGTCGTCCTTCTTGCAGAAGGTGAAGCGGACCTGGCTGCGGCCGGCCTCGGGGTCGTCGTAGAAGACGGAGTTGGGGATGGCGACGACGCCGCAGCGTTCGGGCAGTGCGCGGCAGAAGGCGTAGGCGTCCTTCTCGCCGAGGGGGGTGATGTCGGTGGTGATGAAGTACGTGCCCTGGGGCTGGTAGACCTCGAACCCGGCTGCCCGCAGGCCGTCGCCGAGCAGGTCGCGCTTGCGGCGGAAGTCGCTGCGGAAGTTGTCGAAGTAAGAGTCCGGCAGCCGCAGAGCTTCGGCGATCGCGTACTGGAACGGGCCCGCCGAGACGTACGTCAGGTACTGCTTGGCCGAGCGCACCGCCGTGACCAGCTCCGGGGCTCCCGTCACCCAGCCGACCTTCCAACCGGTGAACGAAAATGTTTTTCCGCTACTTGAAATAGTGACGGTGCGCTCGCGCATCCCCGGGAACGTCGCCAGCGGCACGTGCTCGGCGTCGTCGAAGACCAGGTGTTCGTACACCTCGTCCGTCACCACCAGCAGGTCCCGCTCCACCGCCAGCTCGGCGATCGCGGCCAGCTCCTCGCGGGTGAGGACCGTGCCGGTCGGGTTGTGCGGGGTGTTGATCAGCAGCAGCCGGGTGCGCTCGGTGACGGCGTCGCGCAGCTCGTCGAGGTCGAGACGGAAGCGGCCCTCGTCCTCGTGCGCCCGCAGGGTGACCGGCACCCGGCGCCCGCCGGCCATCGCGATGCACGCCGCGTAGGAGTCGTAGTACGGCTCGAAGGCGATCACCTCGTCGCCGGGCTCCACCAGGGCCAGCAGGGCGGCGGCGATGGCCTCCGTGGCGCCGGCGGTCACCAGGACCTCCGTGTCGGGGTCGTAGGCCAGGCCGTAGCAACGCCGCTGGTGGGCGGTGATCGCGGTGCGCAGCTCGGGGACGCCGGGGCCCGGCGGGTACTGGTTGCCGCGGCCGTCCCGCAGGGCCCGCACGGCGGCCTCCCTGATCTCCTCGGGGCCGTCGGTGTCGGGGAAGCCCTGCCCGAGGTTGATGGCGCCGGTGCTCAGGGCCAGGGCGGACATCTCGGCGAAGATCGTCGTCCCGAACTCGGCGAGCCGGCGGTTCAGGAGGGGGCGCGCACTGGAGGTCATGCCGGTCATCCTGCGCCGAAGCTCTGGAGTTCCTCAACTCTGCTTTGGGTCGCTCGGGGGGCGGGCATCACCGCCTCACGCAAGAGCGAGGCGCCCACGGGGGGCCGCTTCGGGGGAAACGAAAGGAGGGTGACGCCATGGTCGTCGGCATCATCCTGGTGGTGGTCGGAGTCGTCCTGGTCGGGGCGCTGGTCTCCAAGGCCCGCGGGGGCGGTTCCAGCCGGACGGCGCGTCGCGGGGCGTGGGCGTCCAGCGGTTCGAGCGGCAGCAGTGGCAGCTGGTGGGCCGGCGGGGGAGACTCCGGCTCCTCCGGCGGCGGAGACCACGGGGGGCACTCCTGCGGCGGCGGCTCGTCCTGCGGAGGCGGAGGCGGAGGCGGTGGCGGTGGCTGCGGCGGCGGAGGCAGCTGACTGACGTCGGCCGTCCTCACGACGGGGAAGCCGCATCCACCGAACGCGGGGTCCGCACCTGGGGCGGGCCCCGCATCGTCGTGTGCGGAGTTCTCGGACGGACGACCCGTCGAATGTCCGTCGGGCGACTTCAGGTGGATCCTGGCAACGTTTCCTGTCTGTAGGGCACATCGCGCCGTGCCGCCCCGGGTTCGGGCGTGCCCCCGGCAACTGCGCTTGTCAAAGGGCAATTTCGACAGCCGGCCCACATCCCGGGCTCCCGGCCCTCCCGACTCCGGGCGTGAGCCACGGCGCACCGGCGCACGCCTCCCCGGCACCAGCGCACGCCGTAGTTGAACAGTTGAGCTGTGGAGCCCTCTGAGGGATGGAAACCCTCCGAACTTGGGTAAAAACGCTGTGGCGGCGCCACCGTTCATGATTCCCTCTAAGCCACCGACGCAGCCCTCCCCCGGACGTCCTGCGGACACCTTCCTGAAACCGGCCGACCGGGTTGCTTCGGGCCGACATCCCCCGGTGCGACCGGGGCGCAGCGGACCCTTCTCCCCCTCCATGTGCGCTTGCGGAGCCGATCCATGCTCACGACCCTGAACACCTCCTACACCGACACGCGCGCGGCCGATCTCGCGTGGGCCCTGGGGCGCGAGCCGCTTCCCGCACTGGCCGCGCTCGACCTCGAACTGGCGGACACCAAACTGCAGTTGCGGCTCCTCGGCGCGTCCCATCAGGTCCTGCTGGAGGACGAGCGGGGCATCTGCTCGGAGACGGTGGCCTGCATCGCGGGCAGCAGCACTCCGCTTCCGCTCGGCGTCGCCAAGCGGGTGGACGACTGGGAGTACGAGTTCGCGGCCCGGGTCGAGGTCCTCTCGCCCGGCTCCTTCGCGGGCCGCGCCGAGGAGTTGCTGGCCCTTGTCGCCGACCATCCGCACGGCCTCGTCGGCGTCTTCCCCGGCAGCCCGTACGCCTTCACGGCCCTGCTCGCCCAGCACCACGAGGGGCAGGTGCACTGGCGGACCTGGCACGCCTACCCGCAGGACGGGCAGTTGGTGGCGACCCGCACGAAGGTGGGTGTGCGGGTGCCGGCGGCGGTCTGCGTCAACTGAACCCGGCCTACTGCTGACCGGCCCGTCGAACCACATGCGGCGAACCGAATCTCGTACCGCTCTGCGGCCCTTGCAAACCAGCACCACCCGTGTGGGTGACGAAGCGCGGTCGAGGCGTGACGTAACGTCGCAGCGTGATCGAGCCGCACGCGCCCGCCCCGCCCGGTTGCCCGCCGCCCTGGAGCGCCCCGGGCGGCCCCGGCGCCCCGGCGCGACTGCCCGTCCGGCCCGCCACCGGACGGTTCCTGGTCCTCGCGGGCGTGTTCGTCTGCGCGGCCTGCGGACTCGTGTACGAACTGGAACTCGTCGCGTTCGCCTCGTACTTGATGGGCGACTCCGTCACACAGGCGTCCGTCGTGCTGTCCGTCATGGTCTTCGCGATGGGTATCGGCTCCCTCGCCGCGAAGCGGCTGCGCCCGCTGGCCGCGGCCGGCTTCGGTGCCGTCGAGGCCACCCTCGCGCTTGTCGGCGGGTGCAGCGCGATGGCCCTGTACGCCGTGTTCGCCTGGACCGGCGACTGGGGCGGGTGGTGGGCCGACGGGCCGCGCTGCCTGCTGGTCGCCTTCTCCCTCGCCACCGGACTGCTCATCGGAGCCGAGGTCCCGCTGCTCATGGAACTGATCCAGCGCATCCGGCGCCAGGACGCCGGCGGCGCGGTGGCCGACCTGTCCGCCGCCGACTACGTCGGCGCGCTCGTCGGCGGCCTCGCCTTCCCCTTCCTCCTGCTGCCGTTCCTCGGGCAGTTGACCGGCGCGCTGCTCACCGGCGCCGTCAACGCGGTCGTCGGCGGTGCGCTGGTACTCGGCCTCTTCCGCCGCGACCTGACCCGGCGTGCCCGGTGGCTGCTGCTGGCCGGCAACGCCCTCGTCCTCGCGATCCTCGCCACGGCCGCCCTCCACGTCGACGACTTCGAACGGGCCGCACGGCAGGCGGTGTACGGCGGGGACGTCCGCGTGGCGCTCCAGACCGGGATGCAGGAAGTCGTGCTCACCGGCGGTACGCACGGGCGGCCCCTCGACCTGTTCCTCGACGGTCGGCTGCGGGTCAGCGGACGCGACGAGCCGCGCTACCACGAGGCCCTCGTCCACCCCGCGATGAGTGGGCCGCACGCGCGTGTGCTGATCCTCGGCGGCGGGGACGGCCTCGCCGCCCGCGAGGTGCTGCGCCACCCCGGAGTGGACCGGGTCGACGTCGTCGAACTCGACGCGGAGGTGGTCCGGCTGGCCCGCACCGACCCGGCCCTGTCCGCGCTGAACCAGCACGCGTTCGGCGACCCGCGCGTGCGGGTGACGACCGAGGACGCCTTCGGCTGGCTGCGCGCAGCGACCCCGGCGACGTACGACGTGGTCGTCTCGGACCTGCCGGACCCGGGCCTCACGGCGAGCACGAAGCTGTATTCGCAGGAGTTCTACGGCCTCACGCGGCGCGTGCTGGCCCCCGGCGGCCGGCTCGTGGTGCACGCCGGACCGGTCGCGGACGGTCCCCGGGTGTACTGGACGGTCGAGGCGACGCTGCGCGCGGCCGGTCTCCGCACCGCCCCGTACGGCACGGGCAGCCGCCGCACCGGTGTCGCCGCCGGGCCCGACCGCACCCCCGCCGACCGCTCCCGGGCGCCCCGGGACTGGGGTTTCGTCCTGGCCGCCCGCACCGACCCGCGGCTGCGGCTCGACCCGGACGGTCCGCGGCCGAGCGTCCTCACACAGGCGTCCCTGGCCGCGGGGGAACGGGCGGCGCGCAGGACGCGGATCGCAGGGCTGCCGGCGTCGACGCTGGTGCACCCGCGGTACTGAAGGGCCGGTGCCGGGTGGGCCCGCAGGATACGCCTGGTGGGGGTGGATCGGGGGCGAATCCCTCAGGCGGGGGTGCGTTTCGGGCTGTGCTGGGTAGAGTCCGTCGACATGGAGCACGAGGTGTTCGTTCCGGTTCCGGCCGAGCGGCTCAGGGAGGTACTGGACGACCCCGCGCGGGTCGCCCGGGCCGTTCCCGGGCTCCAGCAGGACGCCGGCGCCGAGCCGGTCGCCGGGCGGCTGAAGATCCGGGTCGGCAGCCACTCCGTCACCTACCGGGGTGCCGTACGGGTGTCCCGGCGGGACGACGCGTACACCGTCGAGGGCGAGGCGGAGGAGTCGCGCGGCAGTGGCTCGGTCAAGCTCGCCCTGCGGATCGCCCTGCGCGAGGCGGAGGGCGGCTGCACGGTCGTGTACGACGGCACGGCGTCCGCGGACGGACGGATCAAGGACCTCCCGGCGGACGCGGTGGAGGGTGCCGTCACCCGGCTGCTGAACCGTTTCGCGGAGCACCTGGCGGCGGCACCGGCCGCGGCCGGCGAGGCGCCGCCGCCCCCGGCCGGGCCCGGCGAGGGCGCGGGGGGCGCGGCCGGGGAGAAGACCCCTGCCGACCCCGGTCTCACCGAGGAACCCCCGGCCCCCGAGCGTCCCTCCGCCTTCGGCGCCGACGTCCCGCCCTCCTCTCTCGGACCCGCGGATCCCGGACCGGCGGACGAGGAGGACGAGGAGGACATCGCCGAGGCGGCGCACGCGCGGCGGACCATGATCGGGCGCAGCGCCGAGGAGGTCGACCACGCGCCGCCGCGCGGCCGGTACGCCCCCGTACCCGCACCGCAGACCGTGACGCCCCCGGGCCCGTTGCGCTGGGCGGCCCCCGCGGCGGCGTTGGCGCTGGCGTCGGCGGTCGTGGCGGTCCGGGCCTTGCGCAGGCGCCGCTGAGCCCCACTCGCGTGCCGGGCGCGTCGCGGCCCCGCGCCGCAGACCGTGTTGTCCCCCCCCGGGGCCCGCTGCGCTGGGCGGCCGCGCTGGCGCTGGCGTCGGCGATCGTGGCGGTCCGGGCTCTGCGCAGACGCCGCTGAGCACACCCGCGTGCCGGGCGCGTCCCGTACCCGCACCGCAGACCGTGACGCCCCCGGGCCCGTTGCGCTGGGCGGCCCCCGCGGCGGCGTTGGCGCTGGCGTCGGCGGTCGTGGCGGCCCGGGCTCTGCGCAGACGCCGCTGAGCCGGTCGGCGGCCGGACGCGCCCGCGGCCCGAGGGGACATGGCCGAAGCGCCCCGCAACCGGTGAGGCCCTCTTGATCACGGCAGTAGGGTCGTCCCGTGAGTGACGAAGACATCACGCTGACCGCGGGTGACGCGGAGGTGACCGTGCAGCCGGGCAACGGCGGCCGGGTCGGAGGACTGCGGATCGGCGGGGTCGAACTGCTCCGCCAGGGCGAGCGGTTCGGGTGCTTCCCGATGGTGCCGTGGTGCGGCCGGATCCGGGACGGACGGTTCCTGGACGGCGCCGCGGTGCGGCAGATGCCCCTCAACGCCCCGCCCCACGCCATCCACGGCACCGTCCGCGAAGGCGCCTGGCGCGTCGCCCGCAGGAGCACGGACGAGGCCGTCCTCACGTACGAGCTCGTCGACCCCTGGCCCCACCCGGGCCTCGTCACCCAGATCGTCGCCCTCACCGAGGACGCGCTGACCCTGACCATGTCCGTCGAGACGTACGAGTCGTCCTTCCCGGCGCAGATCGGCTGGCACCCCTGGTTCAACCGGAACCTCGGCGGCGAGGACGTGACCCTCGACTTCGACCCCGCCTGGCAGGAGGAGCGCGGCGAGGACCACCTGCCCACCGGCAACCGCCTCGACCCGAAGCCCGGCCCCTGGGACGACTGCTTCGGCATGCCCGGCGGCGTCGAGGCGACCCTGACCTGGCCCGGTCAGCTGGAGCTGAAGGTGACCAGCCGCCAGGAGTGGGTCGTCGTCTACGACGAGCAGGAGGCGGCGGTGTGCGTGGAGCCGCAGACCGGCCCGCCCGACGGGCTCAACACCATGCCGCGCCTGGTCACGCCCCTGGAGCCGCTGGAGGCCGGGACGACCTGGAGCTGGCGCCGCCTCTAAGCTGGGCGCCATGACGGACACTCGTGGCGCGCTGCTGCAGCAGATCAAGGACAAGGCCGTGGTGCACGGCAAGGTGACCCTGTCGTCGGGTCTGGAAGCCGACTACTACGTCGACCTGCGGCGCATCACGCTCGACGGCGAGGCCGCCCCGCTGGTCGGCCAGGTGCTGCTGGACCTGACCGCCGAGCTGGAGTTCGACGCGGTCGGCGGGCTCACCATGGGCGCCGACCCGGTCGCCGCCGCCATGCTGCACGCGGCCGCCGCGCGCGGGAAGCGCCTGGACGCCTTCGTCGTGCGCAAGGCCGCCAAGGCGCACGGCCTGCAGCGCCGCGTCGAGGGCCCGGACATCGCGGGCCGCCGGGTGCTGGTCGTCGAGGACACCTCCACCACCGGCGGCTCCCCGCTCACCGCCGTCGAGGCCGTGCGCGAGGCCGGGGCCGAGGTCGTCGCCGTCGCGACCATCGTCGACCGGGCGACCGGCGCCGCCGAGAAGATCCAGGAGGGCGCCGGGGTGCCGTATCTCTTCGCCTTCTCGAAGGACGAGCTGGGCCTCGACTGACCAGGGCGTGGACGGTGGCCTGGACCTTCCGGCCAAGTCTGGAAAGATGGGGCCGACGATGACGTCGCACCCCAAGGTCTAGGTCAGGGCCGTTAGACACAGCAGTACGTCAACCCGCAGATACAAGGAGCGGACGCATGCCCATCGCAACTCCCGAGGTCTACAACGAGATGCTGGACCGGGCGAAGGCAGGAAAGTTCGCCTACCCGGCCATCAACGTGACCTCCACCCAGACCCTGCACGCGGCCCTGCGCGGTTTCGCTGAGGCGGAGAGCGACGGCATCGTCCAGATCTCCACGGGTGGCGCCGAGTTCCTGGGCGGTCAGTACAGCAAGGACATGGTGACCGGCGCGGTCGCCCTGGCTGAGTTCGCGCACATCGTCGCCGAGAAGTACCCGGTGAACATCGCGCTGCACACCGACCACTGCCCCAAGGACAAGCTCGACGGGTACGTCCGTCCGCTGCTGGCGCTCTCCCAGAAGCGCGTCGAGGCCGGTCTGAACCCGCTCTTCCAGTCGCACATGTGGGACGGCTCGGCCGAGACCCTCGCCGACAACCTCTCCATCGCGCAGGAGCTGCTGGAGCAGGCCCGCGCCGCGAAGATCATCCTCGAGGTGGAGATCACCCCGACCGGTGGCGAGGAGGACGGCGTCACCCACGAGATCAACGACTCCCTCTACACCACGGTCGACGACGCGCTCCGCACCGCCGAGGCCCTCGGCCTCGGTGAGAAGGGCCGCTACCTGCTCGCCGCGTCCTTCGGCAACGTGCACGGCGTGTACAAGCCGGGCAACGTCGTCCTGCGCCCCGAGCTGCTGAAGGAGCTGAACGAGGGCGTCGCCGCCAAGTACGGCAAGGGCTCCCCGTTCGACTTCGTCTTCCACGGCGGCTCCGGCTCCACGGAGGAGGAGATCCGCACCGCGCTGGAGAACGGCGTCGTGAAGATGAACATCGACACGGACACCCAGTACGCGTTCACGCGCCCGGTCGCGGACCACATGTTCCGCAACTACGACGGTGTCCTGAAGGTCGACGGCGAGGTCGGCAACAAGAAGACCTACGACCCGCGCACCTGGGGCAAGCTGGCCGAGGCCTCCATGTCCCAGCGCGTCGTCGAGGCCTGCGGCAACCTGCGCTCCACCGGCACGAAGATCAAGTAAGTCCGGTTCGCGCCGGTTCGCATCCGGTCCGCTCGCGTGGAGCCCGGCACCTCCTGAGGTGCCGGGCTCTTCCGTATGCTCCCTGCATGCCCGATGTCCGGTTGGCCTCCCCGCAGGGCAAATGGGTCCTGCTCACCACCGTCCTCGGCTCCAGCATGGCCATGCTGGACTCGACCGTCGTCAATGTCGCCCTGCCGCGCATCGGCCGCGACCTCGACGCGAACCTGTCCGCCCTGCAGTGGACGGTCAACGCGTACATGGTCACGCTCGCCGGGCTGATCCTGCTGGGCGGGGCGCTGGGGGACCGGTTCGGACGCCGGAGGGTGTTCGTCATCGGCGTGGTGTGGTTCGCGGTGGCGTCGCTGTTGTGCGGGATCGCGCCGAACTCGGGCGTGCTGATCGCCGCGCGGGCCCTGCAGGGGGTGGGCGGTGCGCTGCTGACCCCCGGGTCGCTGGCGCTGATCCAGGCCTCCTTCCATCCCGACGACCGGGGGCGGGCGGTGGGCCTGTGGTCCGGCTTCGGCGGGGTCGGGGCGGCGATCGGGCCGTTCGTCGGCGGCTGGCTGGTGGACGGGCCGGGCTGGCGGTGGGTGTTCCTGCTGAACGTGCCGCTGGCGCTGGTGTGCGTGCCGGTCGCCCTGCGGCACGTGCCCGAGTCGGGCGGGGACACCGCCCGCGCGAGCGAAGCCGGGAGCGGGGGACCGCGGGCGCACGGGCGGTTCGACGTGCTCGGGGCCGTGCTGGGGGCGCTGGCCCTCGCGCTGGTGACGTACGCGCTCATCGAGGCCGGTGGGGGCGGTGCGGTGGTGGTCTCGGCGGTGGCCGGGCTGGCCGCGGCCGTCGCGTTCGTGATCGTCGAGCGGCGCCGGCCCGATCCGATGATGCCGACGGACATCTTCGCGTCCCGGCAGTTCACGGCCGTCAACATCATCACGCTGTGCGTGTACGCGGCCCTCGGCGGGTTCTTCTTCCTCGCCGCGCTCCAGCTCCAGGTGGTCGTGGGCTACTCGGCCCTCGCCGCCGGTACGGCGCTGCTGCCCACGACCGTGCTGATGCTGCTGCTGTCGGCGCGGTCCGGGGAGCTGGCCGCCCGGATCGGGCCGCGGATCCCGCTGACGGTGGGGCCGCTGCTGTGCGCGGCCGGGATGCTGCTGATGCTGCGGGTCGGGCCGGGGGCGTCCTACCCGGCCGATGTGCTGCCGGCGCTGGTGGTGCTCGGGCTGGGCCTGGTCACGCTGGTGGCGCCGCTGACCGCGACGGTGCTCGGCTCGGTGAGCGTGGCGCGGGCCGGGCTGGCCAGCGGCATCAACAACGCGGCGGCCCGGGCGGCGGGGCTGATGGCGGTGGCGGCGCTGCCGCTGCTGACGGGGATGGGGGAGGAGGCGTACCGGGAGCCGGCCGCCTTCGACGCGGCGTTCGGGAAGGCGATGGGGTGGTGTGCGGGGGCGCTGGTGGTGGGGGCGGTGATCGCGGCCGCGGTGGTGCGCAGGCCGCCGCCGGACTGCAAGCGGCCGGAGTGCCTGCGGCACGGCGGTGTGATGGCGCCGCCGCTGGAGGGGGAGCCGGTGCGGAAGCGGGTGGGGTAGGGCGGTGTGCTGGTGCTGGGGGCACGTCCCGGGCCCTTGAACACGGGGAGAGGCACGGTCGCCCGCAGCCGAGCGGGACCGGTGTCCGCAGCCGAGTGGGACCGGTGCCCGCAGCTGAGTGGGACCGGTGCCCGCAGCCGAGCGGGATGGCGCAGACTTGGTACATGTCCATTCACGAAAACCTTCTCGGGGGCCCGCCCCCGACCCACCTCCCCGACGACCCCGGACCGCGGGACATGCTCGCGTCGGGCGCCGCGCCCGTCGACGTCGCCGGTGCTCACCCCACCTCCTCGCTCGCCTGGGCGCAGCTCGCCGACGAGGCGTTCGAGCGGGGCGCGGCCGTGGAGTCCTACGCGTACGCCCGCACGGGCTACCACCGCGGTCTGGACGCGCTGCGCCGCAGCGGCTGGAAGGGCCACGGCCCCGTGCCGTGGGAGCACGAGCCGAACCGCGGCTTCCTGCGAGCCCTGCACGCCCTCGCCCGCGCCGCGCAGGCGATCGGCGAGCAGGAGGAGTACGAGCGCTGCTCCCAGTTCCTGAAGGACTCCTCGCCGACGGCGGCGCAGGTCCTGGGCTGAGCACGGTCCGTGCACGCGAGGCCCGTCCGCGAAAGGCGGGCCTTGCGGTTTCGGGGGACGATTGCGGAAGATGCCCCTGGGGACCGGGGCCCCCGTGTCGGATTCGGCAGGGGCGGACCGCTACCCGGAGTTATACGCAGGAGACAGCGATGTCCCACGAGGCTCACGAGCCCGAGACCCCGCATCTCGACTTCCACGGCACGACGCCGTACGAGGACTACGTCAAAGCGGACGTGCTCACCCACCTCCAGCACACCCTCTCCGACGACCCCGGAGAGATGGTCTTCCTGGTGACGACCCAGGTGATGGAGCTGTGGTTCACCGTCATCGTCCACGAGTGGGAGACGGCGGCAGGCGCGCTCAGGGGTGACGACATCCCCACCGCCATCGCCGCGCTCAAGAGGTCCGTCCGCGAGCTGGAGGCGCTCAACCACTCCTGGAAGCCGCTCGCCCAGCTCACGCCGGCCCAGTTCAACTCGTACCGCAGCGCCCTCGGCGAGGGCTCCGGCTTCCAGTCGGCGATGTACCGGCGCATGGAGTTCCTGCTCGGCGACAAGTCCGCGTCGATGCTCGTCCCGCACCGGGGCGCGCCGCGCGTGCACGCCGAGCTGGAGAAGGCGCTGCACGAGCCGAGCCTGTACGACGAGGTCGTGCGGCTGCTCGCGCGGCGCGGCCACGACATCCCTCAGGCCGTGCTGCGGCGCGACGTCGCGCGGCGCTACGAGCCGTCGCCTCAGGTGGAGGCGGCCTGGACGGCCGTCTACTCGGGCGACGAGAGCGACGAGGTCGCCCGGCTGGGCGAGGCACTGAGCGATGTCGCCGAGCTGGTGTGGCGCTGGCGCAACGACCACCTGGTCGCCACCCGCCGCGCGATGGGCGCCAAGACCGGCACGGGCGGCTCCGCCGGGGTGGCCTGGCTGGAGAAGCGCGCGCAGAAGAACGTGTTCCCCGAGCTGTGGACGGCGCGGTCCTATGTCTGAGCCGGCGGAGCGCGCGCGGAAGCTGGACGCCGTCGACGAACTGGGCGGCAAGCGTGCCGAGTTCGTTCTTGACGACCTCGAAGAGGCGGTCTACCTCGACGGCAACTCGCTCGGCGCCCTGCCGGCCGCGGTCCCCGGGCGGATCGAGGACGTCGTGCGCCGCCAGTGGGGCGAGCTGCGCATCCGGTCCTGGGAGGAGAGCGGCTGGTGGACGGCGCCCGAGCGGATCGGTGACCGGATCGCCCCGCTGGTCGGGGCCGCACCCGGGCAGATCGTCGTGGGCGACTCCACGAGCGTCAACGTGTTCAAGGCACTCGTGGGTGCCGTACGGATGGCCGGGGAGGGCCGTGACGAGCTCCTCGTCGACGCGACGACCTTCCCCACCGACGGGTACATCGCCGAGTCCGCCGCACGCATGACCGGCTGCACCCTGCGGCCCGTGGCACCGGCGGACGTGCCGGGCGCGCTGGGCGACCGCACCGCCGCCGTCCTGCTCAACCACGTCGACTACCGCACCGGCCGGCTGCACGACCTGCCCGGACTGACGGCCGCCGTGCACGAGGCGGGCGCGGTCGCCGTCTGGGACCTGTGCCACAGCGCGGGTGCGCTGCCGGTCGGGCTGGACGAGCACGGCGTGGACCTCGCGGTCGGCTGCACCTACAAGTACCTGAACGGCGGGCCCGGTTCACCGGCGTACCTGTATGTGCGGCGGGAAGTGCAGGACCGCTTCGACTCGCCGCTGCCCGGCTGGAACTCGCACGCCGAGCCGTTCGGTATGCGCACCGGCTACGAACCGGCCTCCGGCGCTCTGCGCGGCCGGGTCGGCACCCCCGACATCCTCTCGATGCTCGCCCTGGAGGCGGCCCTTGAGGTCTGGGACGGGGTGTCGGTCGAGGCGGTGCGGGCCAAGTCCCTCGCGCTGACGGACTTCTTCCTGGAGTGCGTGGCGGCGTATGTGCCCGAGGGGCGGGTCGCGTGTGTGACGCCGGTGGCGCACGGGGAGCGGGGCAGCCAGATCGCCCTGCGCTGCGACGACGCCGCCGACGTGATGAAACGGCTGATCGCGCGGGGAGTGGTCGGTGACTTCCGGGCGCCGGACGTGCTGCGCTTCGGCTTCACACCGCTGTACGTCGGGTTCGCCGACGTGGAGCGGGCGGCTCGGGTGCTGGCGCAGACGCTGGCCTGAGCGGCGGGGCCGGGACGCCCCCCGCGGTGTCCCGGCCCCGCCGCCGCCCGAACGGCGGCCCCCGTCTGATCTTCACCGAGCGTGACATCCCCGTGTCCCCGCACGTCACGCGCCTGGTACCGTCCCGGCCAACGGCTGGAACCCTCAACTGGTCCGCCGCGTACGGTTCATCGCTGGAAGGTTGGAGCATGACGGACGACGTCGCAGCAGCACGGGCCGCTGCCGAGGAGAAGTCGGCCTTCTCCCACGCGCCCGTCGACCCCGACGCCACCGCGGCCTACGGCGACCACCCGGACCAGGTGATCGACTTCTTCGCGCCGCGCCGGGCGGGCGGCCCCGGGCCGGCCCCGGTCGTCGTCGTGCTGCACGGTGGTGCCTGGCGGGCGCCCTACGACCGGCGTCACATCAGCCCCTTCGCGGACTTCCTCGCCCGCCGCGGGTTCGCCGTGGCCAGTGCCGAGTACCGGCGCGGCGGCGGTGACGACTCCGTCGCGGGCCGCTGGCCCGACACCTTCGACGACATCGCCGCGGCGCTGGACGCCCTTCCGTCGCTGGTACGGGAGTTGCTGCCGCAGGCCGACCCGCGCCGTACGGTCCTCACCGGGCACTCGGCGGGCGGGCATCTCGCGCTGTGGGGTGCCGCCCGGCACGTCCTGCCGGCCGACTCGCCCTGGCGCGGCGGCAGCCCGGTGACACTGCGCGGCGTCGTCGCCCTCGCCCCGATCGCGGATCTCGCGATCGCCGACAAGCTGGACGTGTGCGGCGGTGCCGCGCGCCAACTCCTGGGCGGGGAAGACCACTTCGCGGAGCGACAGCCGTATGCGGACCCGGCGCTGCTGCTGCCCACCGGCATTGCCACGACCGTCGTCCAGGGCCGCACGGACCTCGACGTGCCGCAGGCGGTCGCCGAGTCGTACGCGGAGGCGGCGGCGAAGGCCGGGGAGATGGTGGGGGTGACGCTGCTGGAGGACGTGGGGCACTTCCCGCTCATCGACCCGGCGGCGGACGCGTGCGCGGTGGTGGTGGAGGAGATCACGCAACTGGCCTGGTGAGCCTCGCTCTTCGCTCTTCGAGGCTGTGATCCGCATGGCCGCAGACGGTTGCCGCACGCGTCGGCCCGGTCGTACCCGTAAGAGGGGGCCCCGGTCATACCCGTAGTACCTGAGAGCTACGCCGCAGGTGAGTTCCCGGGTGTGACGCGGACGAGGTCCCCCGCTCCGTAACTTCCCTTCCATGCAGACCCGATGGCCGGGTGCGCTGGAGGGGGACGACCATGGGGTCCGCACCGCAGTACCGCCGTGATGACGGCGGCAGACGCCGCGCCGGCCGATGGCGCCGCGCGGCGCTCGCCGCGCTCATCACGGGCGCGCTGGTGCTCCCTCTCTCCGGGGCCGTACGGCCGGAGACCCCCGCACCGGCCCCCGCCTCCCTCGCACCTCTCAGCGCGTCGACGCTCGACGAGGCGTACGCGGCCAACCGGGCCAACGCCGCCGAGGCGGCCCGCATGGCCGCCGCCCACCACGACCGGGACCGCGCCGCGACGGACCGTCAACTGGCTGCCCCGACAAGACACTTGCTTCGCTTCGACGGCCGCGGCTCCGGCCGGGTGACAGAGGTCCTGGGCGACCTCGCCCGGGCCGACCGCGTCGCCGTCCTGGTCCCCGGCTCCGACACCGGCCTCGACACCTACGGCCGGTTCCACGCGGCGGCCGCGGCCCTGCACCGGCAACTCGCCCGGCAGGCCCCGGCGGGCCCGCGCACCGCGGTCGTGGCCTGGCTGGGCTACGAGACGCCGGGCACGGTCAGCACGACGGTCACGACGACCGGCAGGGCCGAGCAGGCGGCACCGCACCTGCGCGCGCTGGTCGCCGACCTGCGCGCGACCACCGGCGGCGGGACGCGCATCTCGCTGCTCTGCCACTCCTACGGCTCGGTCGTCTGCGGCCGTGCCGCCGCCGGGCTCGCCGTCGACGACATCGCGCTCGTCGGCAGCCCCGGCACCGGCGCGGACACCGCCGCCGCCCTGCACACCCGCGCCCGCGTCTGGGCGGCCCGGGGCGCCGACGACTGGGTGGAGCACGTACCACACCTCAGCGCGGACCTGTTCGGCACCAGCGTCGGCTTCGGCACCGACCCCGTCTCCCCGGCCTTCGGTGCCCGGGCCTTCGCGGCCGGCGACGTCGGCCACAGCGAGTACTTCAGCCCCGGCTCGACCTCCCTGACCAACCTGGCCCGGATCGTCCTGGGCGAGACCAAGGCGGTGACCCATGACTGACATCGGCGTACGCGCCGTCCGGCAGGGAGTGCGCCGTGGTGCCGACCGCATCGGCGCCGCCACCCCGCCCGGTCGCGACCGGGCCGTGGACGCCCTGCGGGCCGCCGCCGTCCTCGGCGTCGTCCTCGGGCACTGGCTGGTCACAGCCCTGGTCTCCGACGGCCGCGCCCTGCGCACGGCGAGCCCGCTGCAGCACATGCCCTGGCTGACGCCCGTCTCCTGGATGTTCCAGACACTCGCCGTGTTCTTCCTGGTCGGGGGCCATGTCGCCACCCGCAGCCATGCCTCGGCCCGGGCCCGTGGCCTGCCGTACCACCAGTGGCTGACGGCCCGGCTGTCCCGGCTGTTCAAACCGGTCGCCGCCGTCCTCGGCCTGTGGACGGTCGCCGCCCTGGCGCTGCTGCTGTCGGGCGCCGAGTTCGGCACGGTCCGCACGCTGGTGAAACTGGCCCTGTCCCCGCTGTGGTTCCTCGTGGTGTTCGCCGGACTGACGGCGGCGACCCCGCTGCTCACCCGGCTCAACCCGCTCTGGCCGCTGGCCGTCGTCCTGCACGTGGATCTGCTGCGCTTCGGCCTCGGCGGCCCCTCCTGGCTGGGCTGGGTGAACGTGGCGGCCGGCTGGATGGTGCCCTACACGCTGGGCGCGGCCTGGACCCGCGGCGAGCTGGAGCGCCGTCGCGCGGGATGGGTCCTGCTGGGTGTGGGGGCGGTGGCGACCGCAGCGCTCGTCGCGTGGGCGGGCTATCCGGCGTCGATGGTCGGCGTTCCGGGCGACGGCGTGTCCAACCTGGATCCGCCGACGCTGGCCGTCGTCATGTTCGGCCTGGCCCAGTGCGGTCTCGCCCTGCTGCTGCGCGAGCGGCTGCGGCACGCGATGCGCGGGCCCGTGGCGTGGGCGGCGGTGGCGTGCGTCAACCTCTCCGCGATGACCATCTTCCTGTGGCACCAGACGGCCCTGATGGCCACGACCGCCACCGGCCTCCTCGCCGGCCGGCTCCCCGGCCTGCACACGCCGCCCGGCGGGCTCGGCTGGGTCGGGGCCCGGCTGCTGTGGCTGCCCGTGTTCGCGTTGGCCCTCGCGGTCTGCTGGGCCGCCTTCCGCTCCTTCGAGGGAGGCGGCGGCGGGCGGGGCCGCAGGTCGCGGGTGGTGCGGGCACACCGTCCCGCCGACCGGGGAACAGCGGCGAAGGCACGACATGTCTAGGCTGGGCCGGGTGACGGACACGGGGGTGGGCCGCGCGCTGCGAGCGCGCGTCAAGGGCTGGCTGCGGATACTGCGCCAGGACCTGTGGACGGCCCGGGCGGACCCGATGCCGCCCTCCACCTGGCTGCGCTGGCTGCCGCACGGGCTGGTGTGCCTGGCCGCGTTCGGTGTCACCCTCGGCGCGGTGGGGCAGCTCGTCGACAACGGCGGGGTGGGTCCGCAGATCGCCTTCCTGCTCGGGCTGGCGCAGGGCGGTGCCATGGTGCTCGCGCTGTGGCGGCCCATCCCGGCGTGGTGGCTCTCGACGGCGGCCATGGTGCTGGGTGCCCTCGAGGTGCGCCGCCAGTTGCTGGCCGGTGGCGCCCCCGACTTCACCTGGCCCTGGACGTCGGCGGGGATCATCGGACACATGGTGGTGCTGCTGCTGCTCGCCCTGCGGGTGCGCACCCGGGTGTCCGTCGAGGCGCTCGCGCTGACCGTGCTCCTCACCTACGTCGTCCAAGGGCTGCTGGGCGCGGCCGGCTATTCGCCCACCGGGGTGCTCGCGGTCACCCTGTTCACCGTCGTCGTGATACTCGGCACCGCCCTGCGCGGCCGGCGCGAGGCCCGCGCGGAACTCGTCGAGCAGACCACGCTCACCGCCGAGGAACGCACCCGGCGCACCCTGCTGGAGGAGCGCAGCCGCATCGCGCGGGAACTGCACGACGTGGTGGCCCACCACATGTCGGTCATCTCCATCCAGGCCCAGGTCGCCCCGCACCTCGTCGAGAACCCGCCCGACGAGCTCAGGGAGAACCTCGCGGGCATCCGGCAGAACGCGCTGGAGGCACTGATCGAACTGCGCCGCGTGCTGGGTGTGCTGCGCTCGGAGCACCCCGGGCCGGGGGAGCCGTTCGCCGACGCGGGTGACGCGACCTCACCGCACGCGCCGCAGCCCACGCTCGACCGGCTCGACGCGCTGGTGGAGAACACCCGGGCCGCCGGCCGCGAGGTCGTCACCGACATCACCGGCGAGCGGCGTCCACTGCCGCCCGGCGTGGAGCTGTCGGCGTACCGGATCGTGCAGGAGGCGCTGAGCAACGCCCTGCGGCACGCGCCCGGCGCGAGGATCACGGTCCGTCTCACCTACGAGCCGGACGGCCTGGAGGTGGAGATCGTCAACGGCCGCCCGACCGGGCCGCCGCCGCCGTCGACGGGGGCGGGGCACGGGCTGCTCGGCATGCGGGAGCGGGTCGCGATGCTCGGCGGCACCATGACGGCGCACCCGTGGCACTGGGACGGCTTCAAGGTCACCGCCTTCCTCCCGGAGACCCCGCCCGCCGACACCCCGGGCACCGACCACCCCACGGCCCTCAGGAAAGGGACCTCATGACGAGCGGCACCGGCAAACCCATCCGGGTTCTCATCGTCGACGACCAGGCGATGGTCCGGCAGGGCTTCACCGTGCTGCTCGGCACCCAGCCCGACATAGAGGTCGTCGGCGATGCGAAGGACGGAGAGGGCGGTATCGCGAAGGCCGCCGAGACCGCCCCGGACGTCGTCCTCATGGACATCCGCATGCCCGGGATCGGCGGCATCGAGGCGACCGAGCGCATCACCGCCGCGCACCCGGACATCAGGGTGCTGGTGCTCACCACCTTCGACCTCGACGAGTACGTGTACGACGCGTTGCGCTCCGGAGCCTCCGGGTTCCTGCTGAAGGACGCGTCGTCGGAGCAGCTCGCCGAGGCGGTCCGGGTGGTCGCGGCCGGGGAAGCGCTGCTCGCCCCGGTCATCACCCGCAAGCTGATCGCCGAGTTCTCCCGGCTCGACGGCAAGCCCCGCGCCCCGCTCAAGGAACGCGTCGGCGATCTGACGGAGCGGGAGACGGAGGTGCTCGCGCTGATCGCGCAGGGCCTGTCGAACGCGGAGATCGCCCGGCACCTGTTCGTGGCCGAACAGACGGTGAAGACCCACGTGGGGCGGATCCTGGTGAAGCTGGGCCTGAGGGACCGGACGCAGGCGGCGGTGTTCGCGTACGAGTCGGGTCTGGTGCGGCCGTCGGGGTACTGAGGGCGGAGCTGATCGCCCCTGGTCATCCCCGTAGTACCTGAGAGGGACCCCTGGTGACCCCTCTCACTGGGGACGACCGGGAGCCGGGGGTGCGCCTACCGTTCTGTACGTGACCGAGACGACTCACATCCAGACCCCGCCGCCGGGGGACGGGGCCAAGCCGCGCAGCCCGGAGTACCGGGTGGCCGTGGACTCCCTGCGCGGGCTGCGGCAGGACCTCTTCCACGACGCCTTCGCCTACCGGCCGCTGCCCCGCAGGAGCACGGCCGGGCGGTTCGTCCGGCGGCTGCCCGTGCGGCTGCGGGAGTACGCGACCTGGACGCCGCACGCCCTGATCATCCTGGCCGCCCTGATCACCCTGCTGCTCGCCGGCGTCGACACCGGCGGCCCGTCGCTGCTGGTGGTGCCGCTGGCCGTGCTCCCGGTCCTGATGACCATGGTCCGCCCGGTGGGGGCCTTCTGGCTGTCCATGGCCGCCACCCCGATCACCGGCATGGTCGGCAGCAGCTGGGGCGAATGGCCGTGGCAGGCCGGCAGCTTCGCCTGCCATCTGACGGTGCTGACCGTCGTGGCGATACGCACCCGGCCGCGCACGGCGGGGTGGATGTGGGCGCTGACCGCGCTGTACGCCCTCGTCGCGGACACCGGCATCGGCCCGAACAACATGTACGGCACCAACTCCGGACCCATGCTGGTCTTCTCGGCGATGATCCTGCTCTGCGTCACGGTCTGGCACATCCGCCGCCACGCCGAGCAGGAGGTCACCGCCCAGCAGACGGTCACCGCGCACGAGCGCTCCCGCCGCACCCTGCTGGAGGAGCGCACCACGATCGCCCGCGAGCTGCACGACGTCGTCGCCCACCACATGTCGGTGGTCGCCATCCAGGCGGAGGCCGCGCCCTACCGGGTGGAGAACCCGCCGCCGGAGCTGGAGAAGGCGTTCGCCACGATCCGGGAGAACGCGGTGGCGGCACTGACCGAACTGCGCCGCGTCCTGGGCGTCGTCCGCGCCGAGGACTACGAGGTCCCGGACGCCCCGCAGCCGACGCTCGCCGACCTGGACGGGCTGCTGGCCAATGTGCGGGAGGCCGGGCTGACCGTGGAGAAGGCGGTGACGGGGGCGGTGCGGGAGCTGCCGCAGGGCGTGGAGCTGTCGGCGTACCGCATCGTGCAGGAGGCCCTGAGCAACACCCTGCGGCACGCGCCGGGGGCGACCGCCCGGGTGGAGATCGGGTACGTTCTCGGCGGCCTGGGGCTGCGCATAGTCAACGGCCCGCCGCCCAATCCGAGCCTGGTCAAGCCCTCGCCCGGTGCCGGGCACGGCATCACGGGCATGCGGGAGCGGGTGTCGATGCTGAACGGCGAGATGACGGCGGGCGGCACGGACGACGGAGGTTACGAGGTGGCGGTGTTCCTGCCGGTCGCCCTGCCGGACGAGGATGACGCATGACCATTCGCGTCCTGATCGCGGACGACCAGATGATGGTGCGCGAGGGCTTCTCGGTCCTGCTGAACGCGATGCCGGACATCGAGGTCGTCGGCGAGGCGGTGAACGGCCGGGAAGCCGTCGCCAAGGTCCGCGAGCTCGCCCCGGACGTGGTGCTGATGGACATCCGCATGCCCGAGCTGAACGGCATCGAGGCGACCCGCGAGATCGTCGCCGCCGACGGCGCGGCGAAGGTGCTGGTGCTCACCACCTTCGACCTCGACGAGTACGTCTACCAGGCGCTGCGCGCGGGTGCCTCCGGCTTCCTCCTCAAGGACGCCTCGGCCCGCCAGCTCGCCGACGGGGTGCGCGTGGTGGCGTCGGGGGAGGCACTGCTGGCGCCGTCGGTGACCAGGCGGCTGATCACCGAGTTCGCCAAGCTCTCCGACACCCCGCGCCTGATGCCCTCCGCGCAGGGGGCCTACGGGGACCTCACCGAGCGGGAGACCGAGGTGCTGGTCCTCATCGCGCAGGGCCTGTCGAACTCGGAGATCGCGGAGCGGCTGGTGGTCGCCGAGTCGACGATCAAGACGCATGTCAGCCGGATCCTGGTGAAGCTGGGCCTCAGGGACCGGACGCAGGCGGCGGTGTTCGCCTACGAGGCGCGGCTGGTGACGCCGGGGTGACAGGTGGGCGCCGCCCCTGGTCAGAGTGGGGGTCGCCGGGCTAGCGTCCGTTCATGGCAGCTGTTCTCGACCTCGGGTTCGACCCGTGGGACCCGGCGTTCCTCGCCGACCCGTACCCCGCCTACGCCGAACTGCGTGCACAGGGCCGCGTGCACTGGTTCGAGCCCACGAACCAGTGGCTCGTCCCGCACCACGCGGACGTCTCGGCACTGCTGCGCGACCGGCGCCTCGGCCGGACGTACCAGCACCGGTTCACGCACGAGGAGTTCGGCCGCACCGCGCCCCCGCCGGAGCACGAGCCGTTCCACACGCTCAACGACCACGGGATGCTCGACCTGGAGCCGCCGGACCACACCCGGATCCGCCGCCTGGTGTCGAAGGCGTTCACCCCGCGCACGGTGGAGCGGCTGAAGCCCTACGTGCGGGGCCTGGCCGACGAACTGGCGTCCGCGCTGGTCGCGGCGGGCGGCGGCGACCTGCTGAAGGACGTCGCCGAACCCCTCCCCGTGGCGGTGATCGCCGAGATGCTCGGCATCCCGGAGTCCGACCGGGCCCCGCTGCGCCCCTGGTCGGCGGACATCTGCGGGATGTACGAGCTGAGCCCGTCCGAGGACACGGCGGCGAAGGCGGTCCGGGCGTCGGTCGAGTTCTCCGACTACCTGCGCGACCTGATCGCGGCCCGCCGCAAGGAGCCGGGCGAGGACCTCATCTCGGGGCTCATCGAGGCCCACGACGAGGGCGACCGGCTCACCGAGCAGGAGATGATCTCCACCTGCGTCCTGCTGCTCAACGCCGGCCACGAGGCCACGGTGAACGCCACGGTCAACGGCTGGTACGCGCTGTTCCGCAACGAGGCACAGCTGTCGGCCCTGCGCGCGGACCACTCCCTGGTCCCCTCCGCGATCGAGGAGCTGATGCGGTACGACACCCCGCTCCAGCTCTTCGAACGCTGGGTCCTGGACGAGATCGAGATCGACGGCACGACGATCCCCCGCGGCGCGGAGATCGCCATGCTCTTCGGCTCCGCCAACCACGACCCGGAGGTCTTCGCCGACCCGGGCCGACTCGACCTCACCCGCACGGACAACCCCCACATCTCCTTCAGCGCCGGCATCCACTACTGCATCGGCGCACCCCTGGCCCGCATCGAACTGGCGGCTTCGATGGGTGCGTTGCTGGAGAGAGCCCCGACGCTCCGGCTCGCTGCCGAGCCCGAGAGGAAGCCGAACTTCGTGATCAGGGGGTTGGAGGGGCTGGCCGTCGAGGTGGGGTGAGCACGACCGGTGCGGTCACCCCGTCACACCGGTGCCTTCCTCCAACTGATCACGTCGTCATGTCCCGCCGCCGCAACCCCGCCAGCCCGCAGGCCACCAGCAGCGCCGCCACCCCGGTCAGCACCAGCACCGGCCCCCACGCCATGGATCCGCCCGGCAGCTTCGGCAGATGACCGAACGGTGAGACGTCCAGCACCGCCTGCGGTACATCCAGCGCGGGCCCGATCCAGCCGATCAGAAGCACCGCCCCGGCGACGCCCCACGCCGCCATGGCCGCCCGGGGCAGGACCCCGTACAGCAGCACCGCCACCCCGCCGATCACCCACACCGCCGGAAGCTGCACCAGGCACGCCCCCAGGATCGGGCCGGCCTCCTTGCCGTAGCCGACGGCGAAGCCGAGCCCGGCCAGCAGCATGATCAGGGCGGCGCCGCCGAAGGCGATCACCAGATGCCCGGCGGCCAGGCGGAGCCGCCCCACCGCGTTCGCCAGCACCGGTTCCGCCCGGCCCGAGGTCTCCTCACCGTGCAGGCGCAGCACCGACGCCACGATGTACAGCGCCGCGATCAGGCCCAGCATCCCGACCATCGCCGCCAGGAACGCGTCCGTCAGGCCCGACTGGCCGCCCATCCGCTCGAAGATCCGCCGGGCGTTGTCGTTGTCGCCCACCAGGTCGGCCGCACCTTCGGTCATGCCGCCGTAGACGACCCCGGCCAGGAAGAAGCCGATGCTCCACCCCAGGACGCCGCCCCGCTGCAACCGCCAGGCCAGGGCGCCCGCGCTGCCCAGGCGGCCGGACGCCGGGCCCGGCCGGGTCGGCAGGAAGCTCATGCCGAGGTCCCGGCGGCCGGCCAGGGCGTAGGCCAGCGCGCCCTGGAGGGCCACCGCCCCGGCGAGCAGGGCCAGCACCCACCAGCGCTCGGACGCGTACGGCCGCAGGTTCTCCAGCCAGCCCAGCGGCGACAGCCAGGTCAGGACCGACGAGCCGTCGTCCGTCGCCGAGTCGCCCGCCGCGCGCAGGACGAACGCGGTCCCGAGCACCGCCGCCGTCAGGCCGCGGGCGAGCCGTGCGCTCTCCGTCAGCTGGGCGACGATCGCCGCCATGGTGGCGAAGACCATCCCGACCCCGGCGATCCCGAGCCCCAGGGCCAGGGCGCCGGCCGTGCCCCGGGCGGCCAGGCCCACCGTCAGCAGCAGCGCCAGTACGGCGTTCGCGACCGCCGCCGCCAGCAGGGCCGCCGTGAGGGAGGCCCGGCGGCCCACCATCCCGGACGCCACCAGCTCCTGACGGCCGCTCTCCTCCTCGTCCCGGGTGTGTCGTACGACGACCAGCAGACTCATCACGGCCGCCAGGGCACCGGCGTAGATCCCGACGCGCCAGGCCGTCAGGGCGCCCAGCGAGTCGCCGAAGACCGGGCCGACCATCGCGCGCAGCGAGGAGTTGGTCTCCATCTGCCGGATCAGGTCGGCGCGTTCGGCCGGGGTGCCGTACAGGCCCTCCAGCGTGCCCGGCATGGACAGGACCATCAGCGCGTCGACCGCGACCCACACCGGGATCATCAGCCGGTCGCGGCGCAGCGCGAATCGCAACAGGATGCTCGTCCCGGCCAGTTGACGTGAACTGCCGGGCCGCACCGCGAGGGCCGTCATCGGGCCGCCGCCTTCGACTCGCCGGCCTCGGCCCCTTCGGCCCCCTCCTCCTGGTAGTGCCGCAGGAACAGTTCCTCCAGCGTCGGCGGCGTCGACGTCAGCGACCGTACGCCCGACTCGCTCAGCGACCGCAGGACGCCGTTCAGCCGGTCGGTGTCGACCTGGAGCCGGACGCGGTGCCCCTGCACGTCGAGGTCGTGCACACCGGGCAGTTCCGCCAGGCCGTCGGGCGGGCCCGCGAGTTCGGCGACGACGCTGGTGCGGGTCAGGTGGCGCAGGTCGGCGAGCGAACCGCTCTCGACCGTACGGCCGCCCCGGATGATGCTCACCCGGTCGCACAGCTCCTCGACCTCGCTGAGGATGTGGGAGGAGAGCAGGACCGTACGGCCCCGGTCGCGCTCCTCCTCGACGCAAGCCTGGAAGACCCCCTCCATCAGCGGGTCCAGGCCCGAGGTCGGCTCGTCCAGGATCAGCAGGTCGACGTCCGAGGCGAACGCGGCGACCAGGGCGACCTTCTGCCGGTTTCCCTTGGAGTACGTGCGGCCCTTCTTGGTGGGGTCGAGTTCGAAACGCTCGATCAGTTCCGCGCGTCGCCCCGCATCCAGCCCGCCCGCCCGTCGCCCACCGCCACCCTGCCTGACGCGCTTTGCGCGGCCCCCATCATGCAGCCGGCCGTAGAGGTCGATGACCTCGCCGCCGGAGAGGTTGCGCCACAGCGTCACGTCCCCGGGGACGTAGGCGATCCGGCGGTGCACCTCCACCGCGTCCGACCACGGGTCGCGGCCGAGCACCTGCGCGGCGCCCGAGTCGGCGCGCAGCAGACCGAGCAGCACCCGGATGGTGGTGGACTTGCCCGAGCCGTTGGGGCCGAGGAAGCCGTGGACCTCGCCGGAGGCGACCTCCAGGTCGAGCCCGTCGAGCGCGTGGGTCCGTCCGAAGGACTTGTGCAGTCCGGAGACGGTGATGGCCTTCGTCATGCTCCAGAACGTACGCTTGCTTCAGAAATTTGTGAAGTTAAGGAAGCGTATAAATCATCGATAGGATGGGCGGATGACGGAATCAGCCGGGAGGGACCGGAACGCGGAGGCCGTGTCGAGGTTCGTGGAGTCCTTCGCGGCGCAGCTCGTCGAGGCCGGGATGCAGCGGATGCCCGCGCGGGTCTTCGTCGCGCTCCTCTCCTCCGACGAGGGCTCGATGACCTCCGCCGAGCTGGGGGAGCAGCTGCGGATCAGTCCGGCGGCGGTGTCCGGGGCGGTGCGCTACCTGGCCCAGACGCACATGGTCTCGCGCGAGCGGGAGCCGGGCTCACGCCGGGAGCGTTACCGGGTGCACGGAGATCAGTGGTACGAGGCCCTGGCCAATCGTGATGCCGTCCTCAAGCGGTGGGAGGTGGCCCTGCGTGACGGGGTCACCAGCCTTGGCGCCGACACTCCGGCCGGCCGCCGCATCTCCGAGACGCTCGCCTTCTTCGAGTTCATGCAGAGCGAACTCGCGGAGCTGATGGAACGCTGGCGTGTGCACCGGGAGAAGACGTTCGGGCAGGAATGACCAGCGGTGCGGTTCACGGCCCCGCCGGCACCGTCAGCCCCCACGCGCCCTCCCGCACCACCCACGTCCGGGTCCGCACCGGTCCCGACACCACCGTGTCCGCGCGGTAGCGGAAGTGCGCCCCGGACACCGTCACCGTCCGGCCCCGCGCCAGCAGTGCCGAGGCCTCCGCGCCCACCGACACCGGTCTGACCTCCACCGACGCGACGCCCGCGGCGGCCGGTGACACCGACACCGCCTCCACCGGCTGGTTCAGGTCGACGAGGGTCTCCCCGTCCACCTCGACCCGCAGCCGGGACGGCCCCGGCTCCGGCGCGGCGGCGAGCCGGGACGGGCGGCCCGCCGGAACCAGCGTCCGGACCAGGGACTGGCAGGTCCGCAGCCACGGGTGGCCCGGCACGGCGTCCGGATCCGGCTCGGTCTGCGGGCCCGTCCCGGCGGGGGCGGGCCGCAGCGGCGGTATCCGCAACGCGCCGAGCACCACCCCGTCGCTGTCGTCGACCATCAGGTCCATCCGCCGCTCGACCCCGTCGAGCACCGCCCGCGCCGCCGCCACCGTCCCCGTCGGCACCCCCAGCGACCGGGCCAGGGACAGGGCGCCCCCGACCGGCACCACCGACAGCGCGCACCCGGCCAGCTCCCGGTGCCGGTGCAGCAGCGCCACCGCGCGGATCAGGGCCCGGTCGTCGCCCACCACCACCGGTCGCCGTGAGCCCCGCCGGGCCAGCGCCCGGGCGAATTCCTCCGGCCCCTCGGGCAGGCACAGCTTCATGCCGGCACCCGCGCCGAGCACGTCTTTCGCGATCCGAACGGACTCGCCGTCCGACCGGCGGGCGACCGGATCGACCACCACCAACAGCTGCTCGGACGTCGCGGAAGTCGCCACCTCGGCCATGCCTCGCTTCCTCGGGTAGCATCTTTGTGCAAGAGCCCCTTGCGCTATTGCGCCAGGGGCTTCGTCTATTCCGGGGCATCCGGTCCGACGGTTGGCGGCCAACGGTGGTCGCGGTGCACGCGGTGGTACACCGCCGCGTTCGCCCTCGACCATGGACATGCCCCGCCCGGAAGGGGTGTACGCGCGTGCCCGCACTTGTGCTGCTCGGTGCTCAGTGGGGTGACGAAGGCAAGGGAAAGGCCACCGACCTTCTCGGTGGATCCGTGGACTATGTAGTGCGCTACCAGGGCGGCAACAACGCCGGCCACACGGTGGTCGTGGGTGACCAGAAGTATGCACTGCACCTCCTCCCTTCCGGAATCCTGTCTCCCGGCTGTACGCCGGTCATCGGAAACGGCGTCGTCGTCGACCCGTCGGTCCTGCTCTCCGAGCTGAGCGGTCTGAACGAGCGTGGCGTCGACACGTCCAAGCTCCTCATCAGCGGAAACGCGCACATCATCACGCCGTACAACGTGACGGTGGACAAGGTGACCGAGCGCTTCCTCGGCAAGCGGAAGATCGGTACGACCGGGCGCGGCATCGGCCCGACCTACGCCGACAAGATCAACCGCGTCGGCATCCGCGTGCAGGACCTGTACGACGAGTCGATCCTCACGCAGAAGGTCGAGGCGGCCCTCGACATAAAGAACCAGGTCCTCACCAAGCTCTACAACCGGCGCGCGATCGCCGTGGACCAGGTGGTCGAGGAGCTGCTGGCCTACGCCGACAAGCTCGCGCCGTACGTCGCCGACACCGTCCTGGTCCTCAACCAGGCGCTGGAGGAGGACAAGGTCGTCCTGTTCGAGGGCGGCCAGGGCACGCTGCTCGACATCGACCACGGCACGTATCCCTTCGTCACCTCGTCGAACCCGACCGCGGGCGGCGCCTGCACCGGTGCCGGCGTGGGCCCGACGAAGATCAGCCGGGTCATCGGCATCCTCAAGGCCTACACGACCCGTGTCGGCGCGGGACCGTTCCCGACGGAGCTCTTCGACGAGGACGGCGAGGCGCTGCGCCGCATCGGCGGTGAGCGCGGTGTCACCACCGGCCGTGACCGCCGCTGCGGCTGGTTCGACGCGGTCATCGCCCGCTACGCGACCCGCGTGAACGGCCTGACCGACTTCTTCCTCACCAAGCTCGACGTCCTCACCGGCTGGGAGCAGATCCCGGTCTGCGTGGCGTACGAGATCGACGGAAAGCGCGTCGAGGAGCTCCCGTACTCCCAGACCGATTTCCACCACGCCAAGCCGGTCTACGAGATGCTCCCGGGCTGGAACGAGGACATCTCCAAGGCCAAGTCCTTCGGTGACCTGCCGAAGAACGCCCAGGCGTACGTGAAGGCGCTGGAGGAGATGTCCGGCGCCCCGATCTCCGCGATCGGCGTGGGCCCGGGCCGGGACGAGACGATCGAGATCAACTCGTTCATCTGACCCGCACCACCCTCCACCGGCCGCCCCTCGTGCACACGGGGGGCGGCCTGCGTTTGCTCGCAGGGAGAGTTGCCGGGAACGGGCATACGCTGAAGCCATACCCACGCGTACGTCGACCAGGAGAAGGTGAGTGCGATGCGGGTACTGCTCAAGGCCTCCATGGACACGGAGAAGGCCAACGAGGCCATCCGGAACGGCACTCTGGGCAAGCTGATCCAGGAGTCGATGGAACAGATCAAGCCCGAAGCGGCCTATTTCACCACCGACCATGGCAAGCGCACCGCCTACGTGGTCTTCGACATGCAGGACAGCTGGCAGATGCCGGTACTCAGCGAGCCCTTCTTCCTCCAGCTGGGCGCGGAGATCTCCTACACGCCGGTGATGAACATGGAGGACGTGCAGAAGGGCCTCTCCCAGCTGGGACGCTGAGCCGTCGGCTCAGCTGAAGACGATCATCGATCCCTGGGCGAGACTGCGGGTCACGGCCGCGTGCAGGCCCAGCCAGACGTGCCGTTCGCGGGCGAACGGACTGGGATCGTACGGGGCGGCGACGGCGGGTTCCTCCAGCTCCGTCGGGGCGAGCGGCGGCTGGGGGGCCGCCGGCGGGTTGGCCGGGTCGATGCCGATGACCGGGGCGACCAGCTCCAGTTCCCGCAGCAGGGCGTGCGAGGAACCCAGCGGGCCACCGCCGGCGAGGAGATGTTCGTCGGCGAGCGGGCTGGGGAAGTCGACGGGGACGTAGGCGCCCGCGTGGTCGTAGTGCCAGACCAGGTGCGACTGCTGGGCCGTCGACTCGAACATCTCCAGCAACTGCTCGTAGTCGCCGCCGAGTTCGTCCACGGGCGTCACCGCCAGGCCGCACACCTGGAGCAGGTAGGCGCGGCGCAGGAAGTGCAACGCGTCGTAGTCGAAGCCCGCGACCGGGGCGACCTCGCCGGACAGGCCCGGCATGTACTGGTACACCGGCACCGGTGGCAGACCGGCCTCGGCGAGCACCTTGTTGTATTGCGCGAGTTCCTCGGCGAACGGGTTGTCCGGCGTGTGGCACAACACGTCGACTAGCGGTACCAGCCACAGGTCACAGGCCAAAGAAGGCTCCTCGCTCAGCGCGGTGGTCGGGTAGCACGGTGGTCAAGAAGGGTAGCGGTGCGGCACGGTCACGGCTCCCGCCGTGCATGTCCCATACCCATACGGACAGCGCCGACGCAGGTCATCCGGGAGCGAGCCGCTCGATCAGGGCGAGCGAGTGCGTGTTGTACGCGGCGATGATCGCCCGGGCGGCGTCGTTGTCCCGGTCGATCAGGGCGTCGACCAGCTGGGTGTGATCGGCCCACAGTTCGCCGCGCAGATCGGTGAGCCGGCGCAGGTGCTGCACCGCGCAGACCCAGGTCTGCACGCGCAGCCGGTGCAGGAAGTCCGCGAGGTAGGGGTTGCCGAAGCAGGCGCCGAGCTCGCGCCAGAAGCGCAGGTCGTAACCGATGAGGACGGTGAGGTCACCGGCCGCGGCGGCCCGCTGCGCCTCCTCCCCGCGCCTGCGGACCCCGGCGACGACGGCGGCGGCCCGGGGATCGTCGGGCCGCACCGCGTTGGGGCGCCCCTCGTTCAGCGCGAGGAACATCCCCTCGATGACCAGTCCGCGGGCCTCGATCATGCCGCGGAAATCCTCGACCGAGTACTCGTGGACCCGGAAGCCGCGGTGCTGGTCGGCTTCGAGGAGACCCTGCGCGGACAGGTCGACGAGCGCCTCGCGCACCGGCGTCGCGGAGACCCCGTACTGCTCGGCGATCTCCTTGACCGTGAACTCCTGCCCCGGCTGGAGACGCCCGGCCAGCACCTCGTCACGAAGGGCGTCGGCGATCTGCTGTCGCAGGGTGCTGCGCGTCACGGCGCCGTTGCCGGAGCTGGCGGGCATGGTCAGGGCGTCTCCCTCGTCGCGTTCGGGTGGCGTGCGCGTATACGCAGGTCTACGAGCACGCCACCTTACGCGTTCGAATGAGGCCCGAGGATGTCGGCTACTGACGGGTTTACAGGTATTTACCCTGTGTACTCGTCCGCGACCGAGAGCGCCGAGTCCAGCGCCGCGAGGCCTTCCTTGAGCTCCGCCTCGCTGATGTTGCAGGGCGGCACGACGTGCGTCCGGTTCATGTTCACGAAGGGCCACAGTCCGCTCTTCTTCGCGGCGGCGGCGAAGGCGGCCATGGGCCCGTTCGCCTGGCCGACCGCGTTGTACGGCACCAGCGGCTCCCGCGTCTCGCGGTCGCGGACCAGCTCCAGCGCCCAGAACATGCCGACGCCGCGCACCTCGCCGACGCTTCTGTGCCGCTCGGCGAGCGCCCGCAGCTCCGGCCCGACGACCGACTCGCCCAGCCGGGCCGCGTTCTCGACGACGCCCTCCTGAGCCATGACGTTGATCGTCGCGACGGCGGCGGCGCACGCCAGCGGGTGCCCGGAGTACGTCAGACCGCCGGGGTAGGGCCGCTTGCCGAAGGTCTCCGCGATCGCGCCGGAGATGGCGACCCCGCCCAGCGGCACGTATCCGCTGTTCACGCCCTTCGCGAAGGTCAGCAGGTCGGGCGTGACGTCGAACAGGTCCGCCGCGAACCACTCACCGGTCCGCCCGAACCCGGCCATGACCTCGTCCAGGACGAAGACGATCCCGTGCTTGTCGCAGATCTCCCGCACGCCGGCGAGATAGCCGGGCGGCGGGACCATGATCCCGGCCGTGCCCGGGATCGTCTCCAGGATGATCGCCGCGACGGTCGAGGGCCCCTCGAAGGCGATCGTCGTCTCCAGGTGCTCCAGCGCCCGCGCGCACTCCTGCTCCTCGGTCTCGGCGTAGAAGCGGGAGCGGTAGAGGTAGGGCGCCCAGAAGTGCACGACCCCGGCCGTGCCGCTGTCGGAGGCCCAGCGGCGCGGGTCGCCGGTGATGTTCACGGCCTGCTGCGTACCGCCGTGGTACGAGCGGTACGCCGAGAGCACCTTCGGGCGGCCCGTGTGCAGACGGGCCATCCGGATCGCGTGCTCGACGGCGTCGGCACCGCCGTTGGTGAAGAAGATCTTGTCCAGGTCGCCCGGGGTCCGCTCGGCGATCAGCCGGGCCGCCTCCGACCGCGCCTCGACCGCGAAGGCGGGCGCGAAGGTCGTCATCCGCGCAGCCTGCTCCTGGATCGCGGCGACGATCTTCGGGTGCTGGTAGCCGACGTTCGTGTAGACGAGCCCGCTGGAGAAGTCGAGGTAGCGCCGGCCGTCGTAGTCCCAGAAGTACGACCCCTCGGCACCGGCGACGGCGAGCGGGTCGATGAGCTCCTGAGCGGACCAGGAGTGGAACACATGGTCACGGTCGGCGGCCTTGACGGCGGCACCGGCTTCGGGGTTCGGCTGAGGGGTCATGCGGGCGAGCGTAGGTGCGGGGGAGAGGGCGGTGAAATCGGCGGCCTGTCTGGCGTCGGCGGCGGCCCCCCGACAGGTTGTCCAGGCGGGGCGGGAATATTGACAGCATGCTGCCTTCTCGACAGAATGCTGTCATAAGCGCACGGGATCGAGGAGGAACCATGAACACCACCGTCGGCAAGCCCGTCCATCTCGCCGTCTACGACACCCTCGCCGACTGGGAGACCGGCCACGCCACGGCCCAGCTCGCCCGCACCGGCCACGAGATCCGGACCGTCGGCGCGTCCACTGCCCCGGTGCGGAGCGTCGGGGGCCTGCGTATCCAGCCCGACCTGGCCCTGGACGACCTGCGCCCCGAGGACAGCGCGCTGCTGATCCTCCCGGGCGCCGACCTCTGGGACACCTCGGACGACCTCGCCCCCTTCGCCCGCAAGGCCCGGGCCTTCCTGGACGCGGGCGTCCCGGTCGCCGCGATCTGCGGCGCCACCGCCGGACTCGCCCGGGAAGGCCTGCTCGACGACCGGGACCACACCAGCGCGGTCTCCTTCTACCTGGCCGCGACCGGCTACGCGGGCGGCGGACGCTACGTCGAGGCCGACGCGGTCACCGACGGCGACCTGATCACCGCGGGCCCGACCGAGCCCGTCGCCTTCGCCCGGGAGATCCTCCGGCTGCTCGGGGTCTACGACGGTGAGGTGCTGGACGCCTGGTACCGGCTGTTCCACGATTCCGACGCGGCGGCGTACGGGGTGCTGGAGAAGGCCGGCGCCCTGTGAGCGGCGAGCGTCAGGATCTGCTCAGCCGCAGCGCCCTCGGGGTGTTCAGGCTCAACGGCCAGTTCCTCGCCGTGGCGGAGGAACTGGCCCGGCCCGCCGGGCTCACCGCCGCCTGGTGGCAGGTGCTCGGCGCGGTCCTCGGGGAGCCGCTGCCCGTCTCCGGCATCGCCCGCGCCATGGGTATCACCCGGCAGAGCGTCCAGCGCATCGCCGATCTGCTGGTCGAGCGGGGTCTCGCGGAGTACCGGCCGAACCCGGCGCACCGCCGCGCCAAGCTCCTCGCGCCGACCGCGCAGGGGCGTGCGGCGATCACCCGGATCGACCCCGGCCACACGGCGTTCGCCGACCGGCTGGCCGAGGCGTTCGGGGAGGCGGAGCTGACGGAGGCGGTGCGGATGCTGGAACGGCTGTCGAAGGTGCTCGACCAGGTGGGGCTCCCCGGCACGCCGCCTCCGCCTGTTACGGAACCGTAGACGTTGCCCAGGTCACCCGGCCCCGGCCCCGCACTATTCTCGATCTGTTGCTCACGTGTGGGGGGAAGGCGGCTGAGCGATGGAGAAGCTGGGACCTGGGGATCCACAGCGGATCGGCGCGTATCGGCTGCTGGCGCGGCTCGGTGCGGGGGGCATGGGGCACGTGTATCTGGCCCGCTCCGAGCGTGGCCGTACGGTCGCCGTGAAGCTGGTCCGTGAGGAACTGGCAGCGCAGGACGAGTTCCGGGAGCGGTTCCGGCAGGAGGTGCAGGCGGCGCGGCGGGTCGGCGGGTACTGGACGGCTCCGGTGCTGGACGCGGACACCGAGGCGGCGGTGCCGTGGGTCGCCACGGGCTATGTCGCCGGGCCGAGCCTCCAGCAGGTCGTCGGGCACGACCACGGTGCCCTGCCCGAGCGGACGGTCCGCATCCTCGCGGCCGGGCTCGCGCACGCGCTCAAGGACATCCACGCCGCCGGCATCGTCCACCGTGACCTCAAGCCGTCCAACGTGCTGGTCACCATCGACGGCCCCCGCGTCATCGACTTCGGTATCGCACGCGCCCTGGAGACCGTGACCGACGGCGGGCTCACGCGCACCGGCGCGCTCGTCGGATCGCCCGGTTTCATGGCGCCCGAGCAGGTGCGCGGCGACCGCATCACCCCGGCGTGCGACGTCTTCTGCCTCGGCTCGGTCCTCGCCTACGCCGCGACCGGCGCCCTGCCCTTCGGCACCGCCAACAGCGGCGTGCACGCCCTGATGTTCCGCATCGCCCAGGAGGAACCGGACCTGGAGGGCGTCCCCGAGGGCATCGCCGACCTCGTCCGGGACTGCCTGCGCAAGGACCCGGCCGCCCGGCCCTCCCTCGCCCGCGTCCTGGAACGCACGGGCGCGGACGACACCGTCTCCGACGGCCGCGCCCTCGACCCGTGGCTGCCGAGCGCACTGGTGGCCCAGCTGGGGCGGCACGCGGTGCGGTTGCTGGACGCGGAGGATCCGGAGGGGGCCGGCCCGGCCGAGGGGGCGGGTGCTCCCGAGCCGCCTGCCGACCGGCAGGGGTCCGGCCCTGACGAGAACCCCGGCCCGGGCCCCACCCCCGAACACGCCCCCGCCGCCGACGAGTCGTCGCCGCGCCCCGCGCTGCCCCCGGCCCCCGCGACGGCGCCCGCGGCGGCCCCCGGCCCGCCCTCGCCGGGTCTGCCGGGCGAGGGTCCGCGGGTGAACCATCTGCCCACCATGGTCGCGGGGCAGAGCGCGCCCCCGGTACCCCGGCAACTCCCGGGCGCGGGCGCCCCGTCCCACCCGCAGGTGCAGACGCCTCCGCCTCCGTACCCGGCGTACGGCTACCCCCAGCAGCACCCCCAGCCCGGCGCCCCGGGCCTCGCCCCGCCCCACCCGGCCTACGGCGGCCTCGGCTCCACCCCGCCCTACGGCCCGCCCCCCTACGGCACGACCCCGCCGTACGGGCCCCCGCAGCCGCCGCCGCGAGGGAACGGCCGCTCCACCGCGCTGCTCGTCGTGATCGCCCTGGTCGTCGCGCTGGCCGCGGGCGGGTCGGTGTACGCGCTGATGCAGGGCGGCGGCGACGACCGGGCCGACGGCGGCCCCGGCCCCACGCGGAGCACGGGCGCGCCGACCACACCGGGCCCGTCGCCGACGACCTCGCAGCCGGACGTCTCCGCCTCCCCGGCGGACGGCACGATCCCGGCCGGGTACCTCGGCACCTGGACCACGACCATCGACAACGCCGACGGCGAGCACAGCCGTTCGCTCACCCTCCGGCAGGGCGAACCGGGCGACACGGTCCTGTCCCTGGTGGCCGACGGCCCGACCAAGGGCGGCGGCAGCTACCACTGCGTGTTCGAGGGGAAGCTGACCGCGCAACCCGGCACCGACGGCGCGCTGAGGATCGGCCCGTCCACCGTGAAGGTCGGCCGGCCCCGCACCGCCTGCACCCCGGGCGCGGCCACCGAGGTGACCCTCCTCCCGGACGGCACGCTCCAGCGCGTGAACACGGGCAGCGGGGAACGGCTGACGTACACGAGGCAGTGACCAACTCCCGTCGGCGGTGAGGTCGTTGAACGTCGGGCGAACACCGGCCGACGAAAACCGGCTGGGCGCGGTCACGGCCGTACGGTGACCGGACGATCGACTCGTCCGGGCGGCGAGCGGCGAGCGTGGTCACCCTGGCGGCGATCGTCGTCGCCCGGGACGCCACCCGCCCCCGATCGGCTGCGCGAGCGGGCCCCTCACCCTCACCGGCTCGACCGCGCTCGCGCCCGTCCTGCGCGAGGTGGCCGAGACGTACGAGCGGGACTGCGGCGGCGATCACCCACCTCGCCCGCGGCAACGGCCAGGACGTCATCCGCACCCGCGGGCACGTGCCGTGCTGGACACCAAAGGGCCTGACGCCGTGCGCGCGGGACGGCGGAGACCGAGGCCGCTCACCGCGGCTCGGGCGGCCGCTGCCGAGGCATGTTCGGCCGCGCGCCCCCCGCCGGAGGCACCGCGAACCGTCCGTTGACCCCCACCTCGGCTCCGCGCCCCGGCCCCGGGAACACCACCGCCTGCAGTCCCACCGGCGCGGCACCGCCCGCCCGGAACTCCCCCATCCAGTCCGCCGTCTCCACCCGGACCAGCTCCGTCACGTCCTCGGAGAACCTCCGCAGCACCCCGAGGCACCGCTCGGCGGCCTCGCCGGCCGTCCCCTCCGCCGGTCCCAGCACCTCGCGCACGCTCTCCGCCGCCCAGTCGAACTGCAACGCCTGAAGTCGCCGCTGCACGGCCTGCGCGGTGGCCACGTCGCGCATCCACCCGGACGTCACCCCGAAGTACTTGTCGACGGCCACGCACGCCGCCCCCAGCAGCAGCGCCAGGCACCCCCAGGGCGCGATCCCGCCCGCGACCCCGGTCAGATCCAGCAGGGGCAGTGCGACCCCGGTGACCGCCCCTGCCGCGGCCCCGCAGCGCAGCACCCGCGCGCACCGCCGCTTCCACACCCGGTCCGCGAGATACCAGGCCGCCGTCCGCAGCGCCCCGCGCTCCACCCACCGGTACAGCTCGTCCAGCCGGAGGGCCGGCTCGCCCCAGTCCCCGAGCGGAAAGACCCGCCCGGTCAGATCGCCCGGCCGCAGCCCGGCCGCCGCCTGCTCGCCCCGCCCGTCCTGAGGCGGCCCCTCGGGCTGCATCTCCGGCTGACCCACCCGGCACTCCTCACTGACCACGAATGACCACGTACGGTTCACTCACCGATCACGCTGCGCGATGGACGAACGCCCGCATGCCTGAACGCGCCCGACCCTTCCTACCTCCCAATGGGTGGCGAAGACGTAGCTTTCGCCTCTTTTCCGCCCGGAAGTATTCCTTGATCAGGTATAGGGCGCGAGGGGGACTCACTCGAAAGAGTGCTGGGGCGACGGCAGCCCTGACCACGTAGGCTCGTGCCGAACGGGAAAACCCGTACCGAGCAAGGAGCTGATCGTGATCCCCGGTGGTGGCCAGCCCAATATGCAGCAGCTGCTCCAGCAGGCCCAGAAGATGCAACAGGACCTGGCACAGGCGCAGGAGGAACTGGCGCAGACGGAGGTCGACGGCCAGGCGGGCGGCGGCCTGGTGACCGCCACCGTCACCGGCGCCGGCGAGCTGCGCGCTCTGAAGATCGACCCCAAGGCGGTGGATCCCGAGGACACCGAGACCCTCGCCGACCTGGTCGTGGCGGCCGTCCAGGCGGCCAACGAGAACGCGCAGGCGCTCCAGCAGCAGAAGCTGGGCCCGCTCGCGCAGGGTCTGGGCGGCGGAGGCATTCCCGGCCTGCCGTTCTGACCCCGCGCACCGCCTTCCTCGGACAGGCGGCAGACAACTACGGTACGTACGGGACGGTGTGTACCGACCCCGAAGACCCAGGAAGGGCAGTCCGTTGTACGAAGGCGTGGTCCAGGACCTGATCGACGAGCTGGGGCGGTTGCCCGGCGTCGGTCCCAAGAGCGCCCAGCGGATCGCCTTCCACATCCTCCAGGCGGAACCGACGGACGTACGGCGCCTCGCGCAGGCGCTGATGGAGGTCAAGGCGAAGGTCCGCTTCTGCGCGACCTGCGGCAACGTCGCGCAGGAAGAGCTGTGCAACATCTGCCGCGACACCCGCCGCGACCGGGCCGTCATCTGCGTGGTCGAGGAGCCGAAGGACGTCGTGGCGATCGAGCGCACGCGTGAGTTCCGGGGCCGCTACCACGTCCTGGGCGGCGCGATCAGCCCGATCGACGGGGTGGGCCCCGACGATCTGCGGATCAGGGAGCTCCTGGCCCGGCTCGCCGACGGCACGGTCACCGAGCTGATCCTCGCCACGGACCCGAACCTGGAAGGCGAGGCGACCGCGACGTACCTCGCCCGCATGATCAAGCCCATGGGCCTGAAGGTCACCCGCCTGGCCAGCGGCCTCCCGGTGGGTGGGGACCTGGAATACGCGGACGAGGTCACCCTCGGACGCGCCTTCGAGGGGAGACGACTCCTAGATGTCTGACGCCACGCTGCACGCGACCGAGCAGAACCCGGACGATTTCGCGGTCCAGATCGCGGACCAGATCGAGAGCTTCCTGGTCGCCGTCACAGAGGTCGCCAAGGGCGACGAGCCGGAATCGGCCGTGCCCTTCCTCCTGCTGGAGGTCTCCCAGCTCCTCCTGGCCGGCGGCCGGCTCGGCGCGCACGAGGACATCGTGCCCGACGAGCGCTACGAACCGGACTCGGGCCCCGAGCCGGACGTCGACGAGCTCCGCGAGAACCTGGCCCGCCTGCTGGACCCGATCGACATCTACTCCGAGGTCTTCGACCCGTACGAGCCCCGCAAGGCGCCCGTGCCGGCCCGGATCTCCGACGACCTGGCCGACGTCATGGCCGACCTGCGCCACGGCATGTCCCACTACCGCGCGGGCCGCACCAGCGAGGCCCTGTGGTGGTGGCAGTTCTCCTACTTCTCCAACTGGGGCTCCACCGCCTCGGCGACCCTCCGCGCCCTCCAGTCGGTCCTGGCCCACGTCCGCCTCGACCAGCCCCTCGCCGAACTCGACGGCCTGGACACGGACCAGGGCATGGGCGACGACACACTGGAGATCGAGGCGGGCCGCGTCATGGCCGAGGAGATCGCCGGCCCCCTGGGACTGCGCCCGGCGAAGTAGCCGTCCGGCTCCACGGGTTGACGCCCGGGAGCCGCACGAAGGCCCGGTGCAGCGGCACTCGGGCCTCGGCCGCTCCCGGAAGCCCCGTCGTCTCTCCGATCGCGAGGAGAGCTGCCGTAGGTCAGAGCCGTACGGCCGCCCCCGTCACTCCGATTCCCGTGTCCGGCTCCGCCGGTACCGTCACGGTGATCGTGCTCGGGCGTCCCATGTCCACGCCCTGGTGGACGGTGAGTGTGGCCGGAGTGCGGACGAGGCCGAACTCGCGCAGGTAGCCGCCGAACGCGGCCGCGGCCGCTCCCGTCGCCGGGTCCTCGGTCACACCGCCGGGCGGGAACGGGTTACGGGCGTGGAAGACGGCGGGTGACTCCCGCCAGACCAGGTCGATCGTGGTCCAGTCCCTGCGGGCCATGAGGGCGGTGAGCGCGGCCATGTCGTAGTCCAGGTCCGCCAGCCGGGCCCGGCTCGCGGCGGCGAGGACCGGGTGCCAGGCCCCGCCGAAGGCCACCCGGGGCGGCAGCGCCGGGTCCAGGTCCTCCGCGGACCAGCCCAGGATCGCCAGCAGTTCGGCGAGGTCGGCCTCCTCGACCGGTACCGAACGCGGCGCGACGCTCACCAGGGTCGCCACGAGGGTGCCGTCCGCCGCCCGCTCCGTGGTGACCGTGACCGGGCCCGCCGCGGTGCGCAGCAGCAGCCGCCCGGTGCCGTGCCGCTCCGCGTGCGCCACGGCCGTGGCGATCGTCGCGTGACCGCAGAACGGCACCTCCGCGAGCGGGCTGAAGTACCGGACGTCCAGGGGGCCGTCGCCGGACCCCACCACGAACGCCGTCTCCGAGTAGCCGACTTCGGCCGCCGTCGCCAGCATCACCGCGTCGTCGGCCCCGCTCGCGTCGAGCACCACCCCCGCGGGGTTACCGCCCTCGGGGTCCGTGCTGAACGCCACGTAGCGCAATACCTCCATGCCCCGACGGTAGCGCCGGGCCTCCGGCCACGCTGCGTGATTTGGAGGCTCCTTGTACGTCCCCTGTATGCGGGCTGCACGGCCCCTAACCGGTGAAACGCGAGTCTGGAGTCACTTCCCCCGCGGAGAACGCGGAGGCAGGACGACTCCCTTCGATCTCACTGGAGATGCCATGAACCGTCACCCCGCCCGCCGGCGCATAGCCGTCGCCGTCGCCGGCGCGGTCCTGGCCGCCGGCGCCTTCGCCCTCGGTGCCGGGGTCGCCGGAGCCGACTCCGGGAGCAAGGGCACGAAGCACGCCAGGCCGATGACCAAGGCGCAGGTGCTCGGGCTGTTCGACAACTGGAACGCCGCGCTGCGGACCGGTGACCCGGAGAAGGTCGCCGACCTGTACGCGAAGGACGCGGTCCTGCTGCCGACCGTCTCCAACCAGGTCCGCACGGACAGAGCCGAAATCGTCGACTACTTCGAGCACTTCCTGCAGAACAAGCCGGTCGGGACCAAGATCGAGTCCGTCGTCAACGTCCTCGACCGCGACACCGTCATCGACACCGGCGTCTACGAGTTCGCCCTCACCGACCACGCCACGGGCGAGAAGAGCACCGTCGAGGCCCGCTACACCTACGCCTACGAGAAGCAGCCGGACGGCACATGGCTGATCGTGAACCACCACTCCTCGAAGATGCCGCAGGGGTGAACCGGGTCAGCCGCCGGCCCGGTGGGACGCCCGTAGCGTGATCGTCACGCACAGGCCGCTCCCCTGGGGAGCGTCCGTCAGCGCCACGGTCCCGCCGTCGTCCGTCGCCAGCTGCTTGACGACGGCGAGACCGAGGCCGGAGCCGGACTTCCCGGTCAGGCCCTGGCCGCGCCAGAAGCGGTCGAACGCGCGGGACTTCTCGGCGTCCGACATGCCGGGCCCTTCGTCCAGGACCGACACCCCCACCACATCGCCCCGGGGCTCCACCCGCACGGTGATCGTCCCGCCGTCGGGCGAGACCTCCAGGGCGTTGGAGAGCACGTTGTCCAGCATCTGGTCCAGATGACCCGGGCTGGACAGCACAGACGGCCGGCCGTCGGCACTCCCCCCGAGCGCGATGGTGACTCCGCGCTCGTCGGCGGCCGGCCTCCACACGGCGAGCCGTTCCCGCACGATGTCCATCAGCGGGAGCGGCTCGGCCGCCGTGACCTTCGCCTCGGCCCGGGCCAGCACCAGCAGTCCGCTGACCAGCCGGCTCATCCGTACGACCTCCGCCGTCGCCTGCTCCACGTCCTCGCGTACGAACTCGTCGTCCACCCCGTCGGCGATGTTGTCCAGGGACAGCCGCAGGGCGGTGAGGGGCGTGCGCAGCTGGTGGGAGGCGTCCGCGACGAAGATGCGCTGGGCCGCGATCAGGGTGTCCAGGCGTTCGGCGCCCTGGTTGAGGGTGCGGGCCAGGGTCTGGGTCTCGGGCGGGCCCGTCACGGGGGAGCGGGCGGTCAGATCGCCGTCGCTGAACTTGCTGGCCATGTCGTTGAGCTGGCGCAGCGGCCGGGTCAGACGCCGGGCCACCCCGACGCCGAGCAGGGCGGCCACCCCGAGCACGAGCACGGCGAGGACCGCCCGGAAGCCCCAGATCTTCCACAGCCGGCTGGTCATCTCGTCGGTCGCGTACACGATGCGCACGGCGCCGACGACCCGGTCCGTGCCGGCCGCGCGGGCGGGCACCGTGATCACCAGCTCGGGGCCCCAGATGACGGAGGAGCCCCAGTCGGTCGTGGGTCTGCCCTCCTCCAGGGCCTTGGTCAGTGCCGCGTCCGCCGTCGGCCGCGGCAGGTCCGCCGGGCAGCTCGCGGTGCGGGTCACCTGGATCTCGTCGTCGTAGGCCTTGGCCATCTCCTCCAGGGCCCGGCAGGAGGCGGCCCGGCCGTCGCCCAGCAGCAGGGCCATGGCGTCGGCCTCGCGCAGGACGGCCGACCTGGTGTCATTCCGCAGCTGGTCCGTGAGCGTGAACGCCACCGGCACGGTGAACAGCGCGATGGCGACCGCGACGAGCAGGACGTAGCTGCGGACGAGCTGGCGGATCATGAGACGGCGCCGCTCCCGCCCGTGTCGATGCTGTCGGTGATCTCCAGCCGGAAGCCGACCCCGCGCACCGCCTCGATGGTGATCGCCCCCGCGAGCTTGCGGCGCAGCGCCGCCACGTGCACGTCCAGTGTCTTCGTCGGCCCGAACCAGTTGGCGTCCCAGACCGCTTCCATGATCTGCTCGCGCGACATCAGCGCCCCGGGCTCCTCGGTGAGGAAGGCCAGCAGGTCGTACTCCTTGGGCGCGAGGGCGACCTCCTCGCCGTCCAGACGCACCCGGGCCGCCTTGCGGTCGACCGTCAGGCGGGTGCCGTAGCGGTCGGGGCCGGCCTCGGGCGTCCCCGCGGGGGTGCGGGGCCGCGTGCGGCGCATGACCGCCCTTATCCGCGCGATGACCTCCCGGACGCCGAACGGCTTGGAGACGTAGTCGTCCGCGCCCAGCTCCAGGCCGACCACCCGGTCCGTCTCGTCGCTGCGGGCGCTGATCACGATGATCGGGACGTCGCCCCGCCCGCGCAGGGCCTTGCAGACGTCCAGCCCGTCGGTGTCGGGCAGGCCGAGATCCAGCAGGACGACCTCGTAGGGACCCTCGTGCCGCAGGGCCGCCTCGCCCGTGGTGACCCACTCGACCTCGAAGCCGTAGCGCTTGAGGCCACGGCGCAGGGACTCGGCGACCGGCTCATCGTCTTCCACCAGGAGTACGCGCACAGCCGAACCCTAGTGCTTGAAAGTTGAGTCACCCGGATCGCCCGCGTGTGGATTGTGACGCCGGGCACTTTCTCGAGTGGCCTGGGCCCAGATGGGCATGAGCGACTCTGGGCGGGCGGCCGAGATCTCACCATGCGATATCGCGGAGGGGTTTTTCGGACGCTCGTTAGACTGAGCCGACCGCGGTACGAATGCGTATGAGCGGACAGAGACGGATTGAGCGAGGAGCGCACGTGGGCCTTGTCGTGCAGAAGTACGGAGGCTCCTCCGTAGCCGATGCCGAGGGCATCAAGCGCGTCGCCAAGCGAATCGTGGAAGCGAAGCAGAACGGCAACCAGGTGGTTGCCGTGGTTTCCGCGATGGGCGACACGACGGACGAGCTGATCGATCTCGCCGAGCAGGTTTCCCCGATGCCTGCCGGGCGCGAACTCGACATGCTGCTGACCGCCGGAGAGCGGATCTCCATGGCCCTGCTGGCCATGGCGATCAAGAAGCTGGGCCACGAGGCCCAGTCGTTCACCGGCAGCCAGGCGGGTGTCATCACCGACTCGGTCCACAACAAGGCCCGGATCATCGACGTCACGCCGGGCCGGATCAAGACCTCGGTGGACGAGGGCAACATCGCGATCGTGGCCGGTTTCCAGGGCGTCAGCCAGGACACCAAGGACATCACCACGCTCGGCCGCGGCGGCTCCGACACCACGGCGGTGGCTCTCGCCGCCGCCCTCGACGCCGACGTCTGCGAGATCTACACCGACGTCGACGGCGTGTTCACCGCCGACCCGCGCGTGGTGAAGAAGGCCCGGAAGATCGACTGGATCTCCTTCGAGGACATGCTCGAACTGGCGGCATCCGGGTCGAAGGTGCTGCTCCACCGCTGTGTGGAGTACGCCCGCCGGTACAACATCCCGATCCACGTCCGGTCCAGCTTCAGCGGACTTCAGGGCACATGGGTCAGCAGCGAGCCGAAGCAAGGAGCAAAGCAGGTGGAGCAGGCTCTCATCTCCGGTGTCGCGCACGACACCTCCGAGGCCAAGGTCACGGTCGTCGGCGTGCCGGACAAGCCGGGCGAGGCGGCCTCGATCTTCCGCGCGATCGCCGACGCCGAGATCAACATCGACATGGTCGTGCAGAACGTGTCCGCCGCCTCCACGGGCCTGACGGACATCTCCTTCACGCTGCCGAAGACCGAGGGCCGCAAGGCCATCGACGCGCTCGAGAAGAACAAGCCCGGCATCGGCTTCGACTCGCTGCGCTACGACGACCAGATCGGCAAGATCTCCCTCGTCGGCGCCGGCATGAAGACCAACCCGGGTGTCACGGCCGACTTCTTCACGGCCCTGTCCGACGCGGGCGTGAACATCGAGCTGATCTCGACGTCCGAGATCCGCATCTCGGTCGTCACGCGCGCCGACGACGTGCCCGAGGCCGTCCGCGCCGTGCACTCCGCGTTCGGGCTCGACTCCGACAGCGACGAGGCCGTCGTCTACGGAGGCACCGGCCGCTGATGGCCGGACCCGACCGAACCGGCCGGTCCGGACGCCCGACGCTCGCCGTGGTGGGAGCGACCGGAGCCGTCGGCACGGTCATGCTCCGGATCCTGTCCCAGCGGGCCGACGTCTGGGGCGAGATCCGACTCATCGGCTCCCCGCGCTCGGCCGGCCGCAAGCTGGCCGTGCGCGGCGAGGAGACCGAGGTCGTGGCGCTCACCGAGGAGGCCTTCGACGGGGTCGACGTCGCCATGTTCGACGTCCCCGACGAGGTCGCCGAGCGGTGGGTGCCCCTCGCCGCCGCCAAGGGCGCGGTGGTGGTCGACAACTCCGGCGTGTTCCGGATGGACCCCGACGTGCCGCTCGTCGTGCCCGAGGTCAACCCGCACGCCGTGCGGATGCGCCCGCGCGGCATCATCGCCAATCCCAGCTGCACGACGCTCTCCATGATCGTGGCCCTGGGCGCGCTGCACGCCGAGTTCGGGCTGCGCGAGCTGGTCGCCTCCTCGTACCAGGCCGTCAGCGGCGCCGGGCGCGAGGGCGTGGCGACGCTGCGCCGGCAGCTGTCCCTGGTCGCCGGCACGGAGCTGGGCACCCACCCCGGTGACGTACGCCGGGCCGTGGGGGACAACACCGGGCCGTTCCCGGAGCCGGTCGCGCTGAACGTCGTGCCGTGGGCCGGTACGGCGCGTGAGGACGGCTGGTCGTCGGAGGAGCTGAAGGTGCGGGACGAGTCCCGCAAGATCCTCTGCCTGCCGGGCCTTCCCGTGGCCGTCACCTGTGTCCGGGTGCCGGTGATCACCACGCACTCCCTGACCGTGCACGCCCGCTTCGAGGGCGAGGTCACCGTCGACAAGGCCCGGGAGATCCTGGCCACAGCGCCCGGTGTCGTGCTGTTCGACAACCCGGCCGCGGGGGAGTTCCCGACCCCCGCCGACGTGGTCGGCACCGACCCGACCTGGGTCGGGCGGGTCCGGCGGGCGCTGGACGACCCCACGGCGCTCGAACTGTTCGTGTGTGGGGACAACCTGCGCAAGGGTTCCGCCCTCAACACCGCGCAGATCGCCGAGCTGGTCGCCGCCGAGCTGTCCTGACCCGGTGACCGCCCGGGTTTTCGTGAAGTTTCGCCGCGCCGTAAACCCCGGGCCGATGTCATAGGCAGTTTGTAGGATCTGTGCACGACATGTGAGCCGGTCGATGGTCCGGACCACTTGTCCATGGCGCTTCGGCATCAGAGGATTTACCTCCCCGTCCTCCGCAACCGTGCGGAGGGCGGGGAGCGTCTTTGCGGTCACCCTTCGACCGTGGGAGCGCTTCATCAGGCGTGGGGACGCCTGGAAACGGACGTGGGGACGTCCGTTCACATCTGGACATAGGGGAAGAGCGGGACGCATGCGGGCATTTGATGCACCATCGGTTGTGCTGCCTGACGCGGGTAGATCGTCGACGGCGACGGTCGGCGTGAAAGTGACGCCCGGCACGTACAACCCTCACGGGGGTCAGCGTGTCAAACAAGCGTGGCAGAGGTACTCGACTTCAGCGCGGCGCGCGGCACGGTCCTTCGACCGCCCCGTGTGGCGGCCCTCCGACCCCGCATGGCCGGTACGCCCGGTGGCATGCCGGTGATCGCGCCCGTGCCCGCAGCGCGGCCGGCCCGCATCCCCAACCAGCGTGACGGCGCGGAGGACGGCGTAGCGGCCGGCACCTCCGTCGACCACCTCACCGAGACCTACCGGGCGCACTACCGCTCGCTGCTGGGTCTCGCCGCCCTCCTCCTCGACGACACCGCCTCCTGCGAGGACGTCGTCCAGGAGGCCTTCATCCGGGTCCACTCCGCCCGCAAGCGGGTCCGCGACCCCGAAAAGACCCTGGCGTACCTGCGCCAGACCGTCGTGAACCTCTCGCGCTCGGCGTTGCGCCGCCGCATACTCGGCCTGAAGCTGCTGTCGAAGCCCATGCCCGACATGGCCAGCGCCGAGGAAGGGGCCTACGACCAACTGGAGCGCGACTCCCTCATCAAGGCGATGAAGGGGCTGCAGCGCCGCCAGCGCGAGGTGCTCGTGCTGCGCTACTTCGCGGACATGACCGAAGCGCAGGTCGCCGAGACGCTCGGCATATCGCTGGGCTCGGTCAAGGCGTACGGCTCGCGCGGTATCGCGGCGCTCAGGGTCGCCATGGAGGCGCCGGTATGAGTGACGGCAACGGCGCGGGCGGCAAGGGGCGCGACCGCCCCGAGCCCCCCGAGCGCCTCGACGGGCGGCAGGCGCCGACAGGGCTGCACGGGCAAGAACCGAAGCAATCGCACGCTGGGAACGGAACTGTGAACCACGGCCCCGACGACCAGAGCCCCGACGGGCTCGACTCGGACGAGCTGGACCTGCGCAGGATGCTGCACCACGTGGTGCAGGAGGTGGAACCGCGCGACGGCACCCTGGACTATCTCCGCAAGGCGGTGCCGCAGCGCCGGACCCGCAAGCGCCAGGCCGTCGTCGGCATGGCCGCCGCCGCGCTCTTCATCGGCACGGCCATCCCCGCCCTCGTGCACGTCTCCAACGCCACCGGTTCCGACGCCAACCCGTCGGTCGCCGGGCACGCCTCCGAGACCCAGGGCGGCGCGAGCGAGGGCAAGGGCCCGGCCGGCGGCGAGAGCACCGCGGGCGGCTCCTCCGGCAAGACCGAGGACAAGGACAAGGCCGACAAGAAGGAGAAGGACAAGGGCGAGGGACCCGGCGCCTCCACCGGCGCGTCCCAGGGCGCCGACCCCTCCTCCTCCACCGCCGCCGGCATCGCGGCGTGCACCCCGGCCCAGCTCGGCCCCGCCTCCGGAAGCAGTAACGCCCCCGACTCCACGGGCGCGGTCTCCGGCTCCTTCCGCGTCACCAACGTCTCCGGCGCGGCCTGTACGGTCACCGGCCCCGGCTCGGTCAGCGCGCTGCCGCAGGGCGCGGCCGACATCAGCAAGGTCGGTTCGGCCCGGCACACGGCCGGCGACGCGGCGGCCGGGCTCCTGCCCGACCCGTCCCTGGAGGCCGCCCAGCTGGTGCTCCAGCCGGGCATCGGCTACGACGTGAAGTTCGCCTGGGTCCCCTCCGAGACCTGCCCCACCCCCGGCGGCAGTGTCGGCGGCCCCGACCCCAGCCCCGAACCCACCCCGACGGACGACCCGGCGGCCACGGGCGGCACCTCCACCGGCGGCGACACGGCGGGCACGGCCCCCCAGCTGGCCACGGAGGACGGCACGGTCGACGGCAGCGTGGCAGTGACGTACACCCCGGTCACGGGCTCGGGCGCGAGTTCGGTGACGGTGTCCAACGCGTGCGCGGGGACGGTGTACTGGACCGGCGTGCTGGCGGGGTCGTAACCGCCTGGTCGCGGGCCGCTGCGGCGATGGGCGGCCCGGGGTGAAGACGCCGCTCACTTCACGGCGGCGTCCACGGCGACGGGCTCCTCGTCCGGCACCAGTCCCAGCTCCGTATCGCGCGCGAACTCCACCTCACGCCGCAGCAACCGGAACCACATGAAGATCACAAACCCCACGAAGGCAAACCACTCGGCGGTGTAACCCAGGTTCTGGAAGGCCTTCAGATCCAGCCCGGAATCCGGCGGAGCGGCAGCCGGCACCGCCTTCATCCCCGCGTCACCCCTCGACAGGGTGACCCACGCGTCGTACACGTCGTACGCCACCAGATTCACCAACGACGCCGCACTGATCGCCGAGGTCTGCCCGGTCGGCAGCCCGCCCTGCGCACTGACCCCGTTGTCCCCCGGCGTCTCCGACGCCTGCAACGCCCCGGTGACGGTGACCTCACCGGCCGGCGGGGCGGGAACCTTCGCCGCGTCGGCGGCCCCGGGCAGCCACCCCCGCACCACCGGCAGCGCCTCACCCGAGTCGGTCCGCAGCAGCGTCAGTACGTAGAAGCCCTGCTTGCCGTCGAGCTGCCGCCCGGGCACCAGCAGCTGTTCGCCGTACGTCCCGCGCGCGGTGACCAGCTTCCCGGACGTGGCCTTGGTCACCGGCAGCATCTCCGCCAGCGGCCGGGGCGCCTCGTGCCGGGCCTCGGAGACCTGCTCGGTCGCGGTGCGATGGTCCTGCACACGGTCCTCGAACCGGCCCAGCTGCCAGGACCCCATGAAGATGCAGAAGGGGATGGACAACAGCACGAAGACGTTGATCCCCCACCATCGGGGCGTCAGCAGAAACCGGTACACACCCCCACGGTACGGGGCTGTCGGGCAGGCCCGGCCCGCGGGGGTCGGCAACGGGCCGGGCCCTCCGGCTGGTTCCGGACGGCGAGGCCGCTGCCCGCGGTCAGTTCTTACGGGCCCGGATCGAGTACATCAGCGGGATCCGCGGTCGGCCCTGCGGATAGCGGAAGTAGCCGTCCCGCCGCTCGAAGCTCTCGGACCGCCGGAACAGCGACACGTCGTGCTCGTGCAGGAACTCGATCCGCAGCCCGGCCGCCGCGAGCGCCGAGACGACCTCGCCGACCGGATGCTGCCACTCGACCCGCCGGCTGTGCGTGAACTCGGCGCCCTCGGCCGCGTACGACCCCGCTCTCTCCTCGACCCAGGCGTCACGGGCGAAGTAGTCGTACATGATCCGCGAGCCGGTCTCGTCGTCGAGGACATCGGTGAGCGGGTGGAACTCGGCGAGATAGAGGAACCCCCGGGCGCCACCAGCGACGCGGCGGTCTCCGCCCAGCGCCCGATGTCGGGCAGCCGGCACAGCGCGCCGACTCCGGTGTACACGATGTCGTACGACGGGTCCGGAACCGCGGCCGCCGCGTCGTACACGTCCGCCGTGACGAACGCCGCACGGTCCGGACCGAGACCCAGGTCCTGCGCGAGCCCGCCGGCCAGGTCGATCGCGGCTTCGGAGAAGTCGAGACCGACGACGCGGGCGGCGCCGTGCCGGGCCCAGGACAGCGTGTCGAGGCCGATGTGGCACTGCAGATGCAGCAGAGAGCGGTTGCCGACATCGCCGACCTCGGCGAGCTCGAAGTCGCGCAAGGGGTCCTGACCGGCCCGGAAGGCGTCGAGATCGTAGAAATCACCGGCGACGTGCAGCGGCACCCTCCCCCACTGCCTTAAAGGCGTGGGGGGGACCCCCATGTCCCAGTGGGCGCGGTTGGCCTCGTTCCAGTCCGCCGGGGTGGGGGAGTACAAGAGTGCGACTCCTGGCCTGCTCGGAGGGGGGACCGGTGGAGGTTATCCACAGGCTGGGGACCTCGCCAGCGAATTGTCGGCCGGGGCGGGCAGTATGGGGCCATGACTGAGAGCAACGGGTCCGACGCGCGGGACCAGCACGAGCAAGCGGTACAGGCGGGACAGCAGGAGCGGATGCCGGACTGGGAGAAGCGCTTTCGGGCGCCCCGGGTGTCCCTGCCCGACTGGGCGGAGGACGCGCCGGACCGCTCCCTGTTCGTCTCGAACGCGACCGGGACGTACGAGCTGTACGCCTGGGACCGGTCGACGGGCGGGCAGCGCCAGGTGACGGACCGGCCGAACGGCACGACGGACGGCGTGCTGTCCCCGGACGGCGCGTGGATCTGGTGGTTCGACGACAAGGACGGCGACGAGTTCGGCGTGTGGCGCCGTCAGCCCTTCGCGGGCGGCGCGGACGAACCGGCCGCCGCGGGCCTGGAGGCCTCATACCCGGCCGGCCTCGCCCTCGGCCGTGACGGGCGTACGGCGGTCGTGGGCCGCTCCACGGACGAGGACGGCACGACCATCCACCTCGTCCGCACCGGCGAGGACCCGGTGGAGATCTACCGCCACCGCGAGTCGGCCGGCGTCGGCGACCTCTCCCACGACGGCTCGCTCATCGCCATCGAGCACACCGAGCACGGCGACGCGATGCACTCGGCGCTGCGCGTCCTGCGCCCCGACGGCACGGCGGTCGCCGACCTCGACGACACCGAGGGCGGCACCCGCGAGCTGGGCCTGGAGGTCCTCGGCTTCGCGCCCGTCGACGGTGACACGCGTCTGCTCATCGGGCACCAGCGCCGCGGCCGCTGGGAGCCCCTGGTGTGGGACGTGGCCACCGGCGAGGAGGCGGACCTGGCGCTGGAGCTGCCGGGCGACGTCAGCGCCGAGTGGTACCCGGACGGCAGCGGCCTGCTCATCGCCCACAGCTTCGAGGCCCGCAGCGAGCTGTTCCGCTACGACCTGGCCGGCCGCGCCCTGTCGGAGATCCCCACCCCGCCGGGCACGGTCTCCGGTGCGACGGCCCGGCCCGACGGCAGCGTGGAGTACCTCTGGTCCTCGGCGGCCGAGCCGTCGGCGGTCCGCTCCACGACGGGCGGTGTCGTGCTCGACCCGCCCGGCATGAAGTCGCCCGGCTCGGTGCCGGTGGAGGACGTGTGGGTGGAGGGGCCGGGAGGCCGCATCCACGCCCTCGTCCAGAAGCCGCAGGGCACCACCGGCCCGCTCCCCACGGTCTTCGAGATCCATGGCGGCCCCACCTGGCACGACAGCGACTCCTTCGCGGCGGGCCCGGCGGCCTGGGTCGATCACGGCTACGCGGTGATCCGTGTCAACTACCGCGGCTCCACGGGCTACGGCCGTGCCTGGACGGACGCCCTGAAGCACCGCGTCGGCCTCATCGAGCTGGAGGACATCGCCGCGGTCCGCGAATGGGCCGTCACCTCCGGCCTCGCCGACCCCGATCGCCTCGTCCTCACCGGCGGCTCCTGGGGCGGCTACCTCACCCTCCTCGGTCTCGGCGTCCAGCCCGACGCGTGGACCCTCGGCATCGCGGCGGTCCCCGTCGCCGACTACGTCACGGCGTACCACGACGAGATGGAAGCGCTGAAGGCGATGGACCGCACGCTCCTGGGCGGCACCCCCGAGGAGGTCCCCGACCGCTTCGAGGCCTCGTCCCCCCTCACCTACGTCGACGAGGTCAAGGCCCCGGTCTACATCTCGGCCGGCGTCAACGACCCCCGCTGCCCGATCCGCCAGATCGAGAACTACGTCAAGCGCCTGGAGACGAGAGGCGCGGTGCACGAGGTCTACCGCTACGACGCCGGGCACGGCTCGCTGGTGGTGGACGAGCGGATCAAGCAGGTACGGCTGGAACTGGAGTTCGCCGAGCGGCACTTGAAGGAAAAGCCGAGCGCCGAGTAGCTCGGGGGCGCGCGCGGGGCGGCGGCCGCGGGTGTCCCGTGCCCGGTCGCGCGGTTCCCCGCGCCCCTGGGGCCTCGGCACCGGGCACGCTTCTGACGCCGGGCTGTGCGGAACACCGCTCGGCGTCACGCCCCGGTCCGCTCCCGCCGCCTGCGCCCCAGCAGCTCCGCCAGCCCCCGCCGCGTCGCCGCCAGCACCACCCGGTCCTCGGCCCCCAGCACATAGGTGGACGGCAGGTCCGACACCAGCCCCGAAGCCGGCACTCGCTCCTCACCCGGCGTCTCGCCCTCTCCCCGCCGCCCGCCAGGAGGTGACGTATTGAGCGCCAGCACCCGCCAGGCCCCGGCCCGGAACGCCTCCCCGACCGTGCGCCCCTCCAGCTGCGGATGCCCGGCCACGGCCACCTCCGCGAACAGCAGCACCCGCCGCTCCACCGGAATCGCCCCCAGAATCTGCCGCCCCATCATCGCCCCGGCGAACGCGGGCGCGGCCAGATGCGACACACTCCGGCTGCGCGTGAGGGCGAACGGATGCGCGGCCCGCAGGGTGCGGTACACGGCCGTCGCGAAGTCGTCGTCGTACAGCCGCAGCACGACCCGCAGATCGGGCCGCACGGACCGCGCGTACAGCGAGGCCTCCAGATTCGTCGTGTCCACGCTGGTCAGCGCCAGCAGCGCATGCGCGCGGTGGATCTTCGCGGCCTCCAGCACCCCCTCCTGCGTGACGTCCCCGAGCACCACCGGCACCCGCAGCCGCCGCGCCGTGGCCATCCCCCGCGCGTCCGGATCGGACTCCACGCACACCACGGGAATGTGCAGCTCCCGCAGCCGCGTCAGCACCCGCGTCCCGATCTTGCCGAGCCCGAGCAGCACCACATGCCCGCCGAGCCCCCGCGGCGGCTTGCGCAGCGCGGACGCGGTGCGGAACGTGCCGAGTGCTTCCAGCACCGCCGCCAGCAGCACCGGCAGCAGCAGCAACCCGACCAGCCCGGACAGCAGTTGCAGCACCTGCTGTCCGGTCGACTCGTGGAACGCGGGGTCGTTGATGCCGAAGAGATCGAGCAGCGTCACGTACGTCGCGTACAGCGGATGCTCCCCGGTCACGATCATCAGCGCGACGGCGAGGGCCAGCACACACCCCACCAGCCCCGCCAGCGACCACCGCAGCCGGCGCGAGAACAGCGAGGCGAACGGCGGCACACCACCCCGCCCGGGGGGCAGGGACGGCCCGGAGTACGACACCTGCTCCAGGACGACGGTCCCGCGCCCGGTCGCCGACGCCACCGCCGCCTCGTCCGGCAGCAGGTGCGGCCCCTGCTCCCCGCTGCCCTCGGAACCGTCCGCCCCGGCCGGGTCGTTGCTCGTCGCGGACAGCAGGGCCAGGGTGCACAGACCCGGGTCGGCCACCTCGCCCGGCCGCGGCGGCTGCCGCTCCACGGCACGCAGCACGAGTCCTTCCGTCTGGACGACCTTGCTCGTGCCGACCAGGGCGGTGGCGGCCAGCGCGGGCGCGGCGGTGTCGGCGTCGGACAGCACCGTCGTCGACGCGTCGAGGCCCGCTCCCCGCCCGTCCCCGGCGGCGACGGCGGCGGTCTGGTCCAGCAGTTCCTCGATGTGCTGCCCCAACCGCCGGTTGTAGAGCCGCAGTACGAGACGGAGGCGGGGGTTGAGCCGGCGGGCGGTGAGCGCGGCGCGGATGTTGGTCTCGTCGTCGTCGTAGACGAGCGCGAGCGCCGCCGCCCGGTCGGCACCCACCTCGGTGAGCACGGCCTCGGTGATCTCCGGCGCCTCCACGACCTGTTCGTTCGGGGCCGGTTCGCCGCCGCTCGCCCCCGCCCGGTTGACGGCCGCGTTCACGACCCGGTCGAGCAGCGCCGCGGAGGCGGCCCGGGCCCGTCCGACCACGGGCTGACGCACCCGCCTCCCGGAGGGCGGTACGACGAGCGTGACCTGCTCGGCGTAGACACCACGGAGTTCGGCGGCCAGCCGGTGCGCGAGCCCGTCGTCACCGCACACGATCATGTGCGTGGCCGGATCACTCGGCTGACCTTGGTTCGGAACGCTCCCCACGAGGAGAAGACTGCCTCACCGGGACCACCGGTTCCAGAAGGGGACGGCGTTGCGTGAACGCCGGGCCGTCGCCGTCCGTACGCAGGAGGAGGGAATGGGGAATGCCCTCGCGCACCACCGGAGGTACCGGGCCCGTGGCCATCACGAAGACCGCCCCGCAGGACAGCGCTGAGCGCGAGGACACCGAGGCGGACGGCGGCGCAGACGACGGCCGGCACCTCAACTCCCCCCTCCTGCTGACCCTTCTGCTGCTCACGGCGGTGATGTTCCAGGACCCGATCCGCGGGGCCCTGGCCGCACCGGTGATGCAGAGCTGGATGACGGTGTTCGTCGCGGTCATCGTCCAGGCGCTGCCGTTCCTGGTGCTCGGGGTGCTGCTGTCGGCGGCGATCGCGGTGTTCGTGCCGCCGTCGTTCTTCGCCCGGGCCCTGCCGAAGCGCCCGGCCCTGGCGGTCCCGGTGGCGGGCGCGGCGGGCGCGGTCCTGCCGGGCTGCGAGTGCGCGTCCGTGCCGGTGGCCGGTGCCCTGGTCCGCCGAGGAGTCACACCGGCGGCGGCCCTGGCCTTCCTCCTCTCGGCACCCGCCATCAACCCGATCGTGCTGACGGCGACGGCCGTGGCGTTCCCCGGCAACCCGGAGATGGTCCTGGCCCGTTTCGTCGCGAGTCTGCTGGTGGCCTGCTCGATGGGCTGGCTCTGGCACCGCCTCGGCCGCACGGACTGGCTGCGTCCCCCGGCCCGCGCGTCGTACGAGGGGCAGGGCAAGGGGCCGGCCTTCTGGGACTCGGTCCGCCACGACGTGACGCACGCGGGCGGCTTCCTGGTGGTCGGCGCGATGGCCGCGGCGACCCTGAAGGCGGTGGTCCCGGCGCAGTGGCTGGGCCTCGCGGCCGGCAACCCCGTGCTGTCGGTCCTGGTCCTCGCCACCCTGGCCGTCCTGCTCTCCATCTGCTCGGAGGCGGACGCGTTCGTGGCGGCGTCCCTGACCCAGTTCTCCCTGACGGCCCGTCTGACGTTCCTGGTCGTCGGCCCGATGATCGACCTGAAGCTCTTCGCGATGCAGGCGGGCACCTTCGGCCGCGCCTTCGCCCTGCGCTTCGCCCCCGCGACCTTCGCCCTGGCCGTCGTCGTATCGGCCCTGACCGGATCGGTCCTGCTGTGAACCGCCTGGCCCAGACGGCCCTCCTCTTCCTGCTCGGCGCGACCCTCCTGCACGCCGGCACGACCGACCTCTACCTGCGCTACGTCAAGGAAGGCCTGCGCCCCCTGGTCCTGCTGGCAGGCGCGGCCCTCATCACCACGGCGGCGGCCACCCTCTGGTACGACCGCCGCAGCACCCCCGCCCACGACCACCACCACCGTGAACCCCGCATCTCCTGGCTCCTCACGCTCCCGGTCCTCGCCCTGATCCTGGTCGCCCCGCCGGCCCTGGGCTCCTACAGCGCGGCGCACACCGGCACGGCCCTGACGAAACCCTTCGGCTTCCCGGCCCTCCCCACCGGCGAAGCACCCCTGCGCCTCGCCGTGGCCGACTACGCCGGCCGCGCGATCTACGACGACGGCCGCTCCCTCCACGACCGCACACTGAAGATCACCGGCTTCGTCACGCTCGACCGGGCAGGCGCCCCCTACCTGGTCCGCATGGGCCTCAACTGCTGTGCGGCCGACGCCCAGCCGGTCAAGATCGCCCTGACGGGAAACATCCCTCCCGTCCTGCGCCCGGACACTTGGCTGGAGATCACCGGCACCTACACACCCCGCCGCATGAAGGACCCGGTCAACAACGGCCCGATCCCCTACCTCGAGGTGACCGGCTCCCGCCCGGTCCCGACACCGCACGACCCGTACGACGAGACGTGGAACACCTGAACCGCGGTGTGGGACACCCTCGTTGGGGTACTCGGAAGAAACCGCTGACCAGCGAGGGGTACGCATGACCACACTCCGAGGCGAGCACACGGCGGAACTCGACCGTCCGCTCCTGCCCGAGGCGGTCCGCGCGGAACTGGCGAGGGCCGACCACCGAGCCGGCCTGACCCTGGCCACCCTCGGCGCAGCCCTGACCGCCCTCCTCACCGCGATCACCGCCGGCGTCATCACACCGGCCCAGTACGCCGCGATCCCCCAGCTCCTCCTCTGGACCGGCTGCGCGGCCTGCGCCCCGGCCCTGGTCCTGCTGGGGCTGCCTGAGCCGCCGTCCCGCCCCCGGCCCCACGCTTTTGGCGCCGCGGCCCAACGGGAGCTCCTGAACCGCACGGTGTCGATCAAGTACCGCCGCACACGTCATGCCATGACGTGGGGCGCGGCCTTCCTCGCCCTGACCCTCGCGGGAACCCTGGCGGGGATCCTCTCCTAGCGGCCCGCCCCCGGGCGTCCCCCTCAGAGCGGGGGCCGCCCAGGTGACCCCCGGCCCCCGCCGGGGCAATGGCCCGGCCGCGCGAGGTGTTCGCTCCTATGGTGGAGCAGCACAGTGACGATCGGCGCCGAGGCGGGCAGCACATGAGGAAACCGCAGATCGACTACGCGGCGGTCTTCCACGCCCTGCCCGGCATGGTCGCGCTGCTCACCCCCGACCTGGTGTACGCCGACGCCAACGAGGACTTCCTCCGGCTGGCCGGGCGCAGCCGTGAGCAGCTTCTGGGCCGCTACATCTTCGACGTCTTCCCCGAGAACCCCAACGACCCGGCCGCGGCCGGCATGCGGGAGACCCAGGCATCGATGCAGCGCGTGGTGTCCACCGGCGAACGCGACACCATGGCGCTGCTGCGCTACGACATCGAGGACTCCCAGCTGCCCGGCCAGTGGGTGGAGCACTTCTGGAGCCCGGTCAACGCACCCGTGCTGGACCCGGACGGGCGGGTGGTTCTGATCGTGCACCGGGTGGAGGAGGTCACCGAACTCATCCGTGCCCGCGGCGGCACGGGCAGCGACAGCAGCCGGGCCCGCGTACTGGAGGCGGAGCTCTACACCCGCTCCCGGGAGCTGCAGGAAGTCAACGAACGTCTGCGCCGGGCCCACGCGCGCGAGCGCGAGGTCGCCCTGGCCCTGCAGGCGGCGATGCTGCCTGCCCCCACCCCGGTCGGGCACCACCGCGCAGCGGTCCGCTACCGGCCCGCCGTCGGCACGCTGAACGTGTGCGGCGACTGGTACGACCTGGTCGACCTGCCCGGTGACCGCATCGCGGTCGCCGTCGGTGACGTCGTCGGGCACGGCCTGGAGGCGGCCGGTGTCATGGGGCAGCTGCGCAGCGCGCTGAGCGCGGCCGCCCGGGTCGCCGACGGCCCGGCCCGGGCGCTGGAGGCCCTCGGCCTGTACGCCCGCCATGTCGACGGTGCGGAGTCGAGCACGGTGGTGAAGACCTACATCGACTGGGACACCCACACCCTCACGTACAGCAGCGCGGGCCATCCGCCGCCCGCCCTGCTCCACCCCGACGGCACGGTGACCTTCCTCGACCAGGCGACCGACCCGCCTCTGGGCGCCCGCCCCGAACACGTCCGGCGGCCGGAGGCCAGTACGCCGTTCGCCGAGGGCGCCACCCTGGTCCTGTACTCCGACGGCCTGATCGAGCGCCGCGACGAGGACATCGACACCGGCCTGGCCCGCCTCACCGACTCGCTCGTCCGCCATGGCCGAGCCCGGCCCGAGGCCCTGGCCGACGCCGTCCTGGCCGACCTTCTGCCGTCCACCGGCAACACCGACGACACGGTGCTGGTCATCATCCGCCTGTGAGCCGTGCAGCGCGGAGCACGCGCTGCGGCGTCCGGGTCAGTCCTCCCGTACGGTGCACAGCGCCCAGATGACGAAGGCGTACAGCGCGATCAGGGTGAGCGACCACACCGGGTAGTACGGGATCGACAGGAAGTTGGCGATGATCAGCAGACCGGCGATGCCGACCCCGACGGCCCTGGCCCACAGGGCGCGCGAGAAGAGGCCGGCGCTCACACCCATGGCCATCACGCCGAGGATCAGCTGGATCCAGCCCCAGCTGGTGAGGTCGAACTTGAAGATGTAGTCGGGGGTGGAGACGTACACGGCGTCGTTGGCGATCGCCATGATGCCCCGGAACAGATCCAGGATGCCGGCGACGAACAGCAGGACGGCGGCGAACGTCACCAGCCCGCCGGCGGCCACTCCGGAGGATCCTGAGCGGTGGTGGGTGGTCGTTGTCATGTGTCTTCCTCATTTCCTCGTCACGGCAGCGACCGGTGCTGCCCTTCCGATCGTGGGGCGCGGTCCGCGCGGGGTGATCACCCGTGACGGGTGAGGTTCGCGGGGCCGGTGTGGCGGGAGCCCGGGGCGTCACCCGTCAGGGGTGAGGCAGCGGAAGCCGGCCGTCGCCATGGTGGAAGGGCAGCCGGTCAGGACTCGGGACGACGAGGAGAACCGGAGCGCCGCTCGGCGGAGTCCGGTCCGGCGGGGGCGAGGAAGAAGGAGCGGTGACATGAATCTGGCGTACGACTACCCGGTCCTCGGAGCGTTCTGGACCGTCATGTGGATCTTCCTGTGGGTGCTGTGGATCGTCCTGCTCTTCAGGATCATCGGAGACGTCTTCCGGGACGACACGCTCGGCGGAGGGGCCAAGACGGGATGGCTCCTCTTCGTGATCCTGCTCCCCTTCCTCGGCGTGTTCGTCTACGTCCTGGCCCGAGGCAAAGGCATGGGGAACCGCGAGGTCCGGCACGTCCAGGCCCGGCAGCAGGCGTTCGACGACTACGTCCGGGAGACGGCCGGCACCGGCGCGAAGCCCCGGAACGAGGCGGAACAACTCGCCAAGCTCTCCGAGATCCGCTCCAAGGGCGACATCACCGACGCCGAGTTCCAGCGGGCCAAGGAGAAGATCCTCCACTGAGCCCTGGAAGACAGGGCCTCAGGCGGCGGCTCCGGCCGGTGGACCGGTGCCGGGCGGCGTGGAGGGAGCGTCGAGGAACTCCCGGATCGCGAAGGCCGCCAGCGTGATCACCGCGGTCCACACCACGACGGCGGTGGTCGGATAGTTCCACGTGAACAGGACGACCGCCGCCACCACCAGGATGGCCGCCCCGATCCCGCGCTTGAAGCGGTGGACTAACCGCCCGACCGGACCGAGCCGGAGCCCCGCCGACGTCGCCACGTCGCGCAGACCGCCGATGCCCCTCCGGCAGCCGGTGCGGGTGAGTACGGCCGGTCGGGACGGCCCGGAGAGGAAGGCGCCGGCGGCGGTGAAGAGGGCGACGGCGCCGAGCGCCCGAACTCCCGCGCGCAGGAACTTGACCAGCGCGTCGTACACGGATCCCGCCGCGGCCCGGGACGCCCCGGGAGGCAGACGGTCGAGGTAGACGTCACGGGCGACGGTGAGGCCGATCCCCAGCACCAGCATGGCGACGAACACGGCCAGCGCGGTCCCGATCAACGCGTGCCGCCGGTTGAACGCGACATACACGCCGCAGGCCGCGACCAGCAACGCGATCACGGGCAGCCAGCCGCCGAGGATCTCCAGCACGCGCACATACGTCTTGACCTTGCCGACGTCCGTCGACGCGAACACCACGAAGTCCGTGCGGAGGGCCGGGATCTTCGCGGCGGGCGAGAATCCGGCGTCGACCAGCTGGTTCTTGACGTCGGCGACGATCGGCCCCAGGTCGATGACGACCTTGTTGTCCTCCAGCTCGACCGTGCTGTCGGACTGGCCCGTCAGGGCCTTGTCCAGGGCCGAGTGGGCCCTGCGGTTGGCGTTCACCCAGACCGTCTGGAAGGCACTGCTGGTGACCACCCGCTCCACCGTGCTGCTGACCAGCTGGGTGAGCCCGTTCTCGATCGGGCCGTCCAGATCGCCCAGCAGCTGGGTCAGCCGGGGTGGGACGCCCTCCTGGGCGGCCGCGTCCGTCAGCTGTTCGACCAGCGCGTCCACGTCGACCTGCGCCAGCACGGCGGAGGTGACCCGGTTGGTGACCGCCTTCTGCACATCGGGGTCGCTCGCCAGCGGACCGACGGTGTCGACGTAGCGGTCCGTGTCCTGCACGATGCTGTTCGCCCAGACCGCGACGACGGACAGCAGCGACAGCAGCGCGGCCAGCAGGATCAGCAGGACCGAGCCGAGCGAGCGCCACGGGTGGTGCCGCGCGGCCCGGCGTGACGCGGCGCTCTCCAGGGCGTTCACTCGCTTCCGCAACTCGCCCAGCTCGCCGCGCTCGTGAGCCGCGAGCCGGTCGTCACCGCCGTCGCTCATGGCCTCAGCAGACCCCTGCGACACACCGCGCGCGACCTGGACCAACCGGTCGGGTGACCGGCGTACCGAGCAGCATCGGGCCGCGGCCCGATGCTGCAATGGGACTACTGGACTCTTGAGGTAGTGGAGTAGGTGACGTGGGGGTGTCACAGGGGGACGGCCGCGAGCACCAGAGGTGACGCCGTGAGCGACGAATTCGAAGAACTGGGCGAGGTGGGCGATCGACTACCCGGTTGTCGAGTTCCCCGGAAGATCGAACAGCTGAGACAACTCGGCGAACTCAAGAACCAAGGCGTGCTGACGGAGGCCGAGTTCGAGGAACAGAAGCGCGTGATCCTCGGCTGACGACCGGCCACCGCGAGACGCCGAGGCCGTGCGTCGTACGCGACCGGGCCGGGCAGCCGGATCATCAGTCAGGGCCGCTCCAGTCGAACGGGAAGTGCTTGCTCGACTTGCCGGAGCGGTCCCAGGAGAAGCCGAACGCGTCGGCGCGGTCGACGGTGGCCCGGCCCCACGTGGCGATCTGGCCGGGCCCCACTTCGGCGCCTGGGGCGTTGTGGACCTGGACGCGTGCGCCGTTCGGGGTGGTCGGGCCGGTGAGAGCCTCGGCGGTCGCCGTGACACGGCCGGGGATCTCGGCTCGCCAGGTGGCAAGGTCCTCATCGATCTCCACCTGGATGGGGGCGATGTCCATGCCACGCATCTCGGGGTGGAACATCTCCCCGAACTGTGCCGGCCATCCGCCCGCCTCACCGCCGAAGACGGCCGCGAGTGCAGCCCGCTGCTGGTCGTCGGCGCGTTCGTCGAGGAAGACCGCGGCGTACGGATCGGTATGCGTGCCGGCCCACGGGTTGCCCTCGAAGGAGCCGAGCATCAGGACGTTGAGATCGTCGAGCTGTACGTCGCCGAAGTCGCCTTTCCGGATGTGCCAGACCAGTACGCCTTCGCAGTCACCGTAGGTCGGGGGCTGCGCGAACGTGCAGGGGCAGGGTATGGCGCACTTGCACACGTCGAACCAGTCGCCGGCCAGGTGCCAGCGCGTCACGGTGGTGGCCTGTTCTGTCATCTCGCTTCCCTCCTGCCGAGCCCGAAGAGCTCACTCGGAGTGGCGAGACCGCGTATCCCGAGCCCGCTCCCGGGATCGGGAGGGTGGCCTCCCCTCCAGCTTGCACCTCACGTCCCGGTCGGGAAACCGGTCCACGCCGGCAATCGCCCCCGTGGTGGGCAGCGGCGCCGAGCCGCTCATCGAGCGGACCCACATCCGACGAGCCGGCGGGAGCGCCAGGGAAGTGACCTGGCACGTACAGGGGTGATCACATGCCGTCCATTGACGGCATCGAGCCCTGCAGCCCCGGCAGCAGCCAGTCCTGGAACGGGGCGAGCAGGGCCAGGACGAGGAAGGCGACGCCCACGACGCTGGTGAGAAGCGGGCCCCGGGACCACAGCTTCTCCATGAAGATCACCAAGGCCAGTCCGGCCATCGCCGCCACGTTCATCACGCCGAGCGGAATGAGGACGACCATCAGTCCGGCGCAGCAGCCGACACAGTCGCCGACGTCCAGCTGAGCCAGCACGAGGCCGCTGGTGTGGTCCAGCGCGGCCAGCAGGTGGATCTTGCGGCCCTTGGCCCTCGCAGCGCCGCGCAGGCCTTTTCCGTCGACGGCAAGTCCCCGCAGTGGGAATGCGGCAGGGGCGCGACGGTCGGCGAGCCAGCAGCCCACGGCCCGGTCAAGTGCGTCGCCGTCGAGCAGTCTGCGTACGGTCGTTTCCGCGGGCAGGTGCCGCTTCGGGCACAGTGGGTCCGGTCGCACGCCGAAGGGTTCGAGCAGCTGGGGCGGGTTTCGACGATCCACTCGCCGACCGCCAGCAGGGAGGTTGCCCCGGCCAGCACGGCGCACGCGGTCAGCGCGAGCACGACGGTAAGGCATGCCGCACCCCGCGTGGATCGCGCGGGTCGGGCACCTCGGCAAGACGTTGCAGAAGGCCGGGGACTTCCCCGGCACCACCTCTGGATGTTCACTGAGCTGGTCAAGGGCAGGCGGGATCGGCGATGATGCGTCGGCAGGCACGGTCTTCCAGGCAGGTCACGGGGCGTCAAGAACTCCATGATCTTGGGAGTCCGTGTCTGTCCGGCTTGTCGGGAGCCGTCGAGCCGGCGGAACGTCACCCGCCGGTGCCGTCGAGGACTATCCGAGCGGCAGTTCCACGCGTCGCCCCCGACCGATCTCCTCGGCCTCATCGTTCGTGACCACCGCGAACACTCCGCTCGGGATGCCCGGAACGGTGGTCACGCGAGACGCGACGGCCAGGAGATCCTCCTCGGCGGCCCCGGTGATGAAGAAGACGTACGCCTCGCCGTACTCCTCTCCTTCGTCATGCACTTCCGCTACCTCCTGTTCAGCAAGGAAGTCCTCGACCTGGTCAATCCAGGGGAAGGCAGAAGAACCCTCCGGAGTGCCCGGGGCCTCCCGAAGGGGCACATGGATCTCAACGATGGTGTCCATGCGGGCATTGTCCCTGGCCAGAGCCCGGCCGCATGCTCCGCTCCCGGAACACCGCGTGGCGTGGTAAATCGACCCGAACCAGACGGCATCTGACTACGCCGAAGCCCTGCTCCGCGACGCTCCCCGCATTCTGGGCAGTCGACGACGCGAGCGGAAACGTAGGTGTGCTCGCGATGCTGAATGTGTGGCACCACGTGGTCGCAACGGAGGGTGAGGTCCAGGTATCGAGGTCTTTCTTGCGTTCCTCCTGTGAGTGCCAGGAAGCGAACAGTCTGGCGAGGTCCTCGATCTGCTTCGGCCCCATCGGCGGTGGCGGGCAACAGAAGCAGCAATGCGTCACCCGAGAACCGCTGATGGTCCACCGAGCATCCCGGCAGTCGGCGTGCCGCTCGCGGAATCTCCGGTCGGCTTACTCGTACTCGCGCTTCTCCGACTCGGACAACTTCATGAGGGGCGGCCAGCTCCCCAGCCCGTCCTGCATGGGCAGTCCGCAACCCCGACATGGCTCACCGGCCACGTACTCCGCCCAGCCCCTCCATCGGGGCGACGGGCCTGCCCGCGGGATGCGCCGTGCCGTTACTGGGGGTCCATGCCTGAGGCAGGAAGAGGGCGCCGCCCGCGCGTAGTCTGTCCAGCGTGCCCTGGGCCCTCTGGCGGACATCGGGTGAGTCGTCGCGAAAATAGATCAATCGGTACTGGCCTCTGGTGACGAAGTCCATCTCGTGGAGTTCATAGCCGAGTTCGAACGCGAACGCCGCGATCTTGTCGGAGATCATGGCCTCGAAACCACCGAGCAGGAACTCGGCACGGCCCCGGCCATCAAATTGGGCCAGGATCTCTGCATCCCTCAACGCGCGGTCCCCCCTTCCTGCCAGGCTGCGTTCTGCCTCGCCGCCGGTTTTCCAGGCGAGTCCAATGATCGTGGCGATCACGTGGCCAGTGCGACGAGCGTGAAACGGACCCGCAGACCGGGGATCGGGAGACCGAGCGGTCAGTCGTGCGGAACTTCCTCGTTCACCGTCTCCCCGAAGCGCCACGAGCCCCGGTTGCCCACAGCCTCCGCGCGCAGGCCCGCCTCCCAGGCGATACGGGCGGCCCGGCGCTGCGACACGTCGGGGTAGTCCTCGGGGCGCACCTTGATGTAGCCGCGACGGTCAGCAGGGTACGTGCGCAGGGCGTCACGCAGCTTCTCCTCCTGCTCGGCCTGCGTGGTGTGGTTGCGGGTGACAGTCTTGTACACCTTCCGTGTGACGCCCGGACCCTTGCGTGCCTCCCGTCTCCATGCAGCCTCCGATCCCCACCATGTCGTCAAACCGATGGTGATGAGTGCGGCAAGGGCGAGCGCTCCTGCGCCGATCAGCTCACCGGTGGCGTCCACGTCGCCCAGAGCTTCGGGGGCGAACTCGCCCTCGGGATCCTCGATCACCGTCAGCACTTGGCCGACGTCGTAGGGGTCCGACGTCATGTCCATCTCCGGTCCTCGGACCCGAGTGCCGTCCTGTCTCTCCAGGGTGTAGCGGGTGTGGGGGCCCTCGCGTCCCTTAGCGGGAGTGGTCCGTTCCTTCGCCACCGTGGCTGTGACCCTCTCGCCGCGCTGCTGAAGGGAGAGGTTGTCGCGCGCCATGTCGGTGACAGGCGCGCAGATCGCCGACAGGAGCACGATGAACAGCGCCGCATACACACTCGGCTCTTTGGCTCCAAGCCTATGAATCAGCACGCTGAGCAACACACCGTGCGCGATCCATAGGAGAACCAGGACGACAAACCCGACATCGTCCACCAGCAGGGACATTCCCGCGATCACGGCGAGCACGTAGCAGCCGATGCCGACCGCCAGCAGGATGGGGAACCGCGTACGCCTCTTTCGCGCGTCATCCTCTGCTTGTGCAACGCTGATCATGCTGGCTTCTCCGTTTCCGCGGCAGCCGAGCCGTCGACCACTGGGCCGTGTCCCCTGTGCGGTTCCTTAGTTGAGACCGACTTCATGATGCCGCTGAGCACATCGAGGTATTCGGACCAGTGCTTGTTGTCCTCCGTCGTGAAGACGAAGAGAGCCGATCCTGGGCCGGTCTTGAGCGGCACACAAAACTGGGCCTGTCGGACCCTGGTGGGGATGGGGTCGGCCAGGCCGAAGAGTTCGCCGGGGATCTGCAGTTCCTGATCCCGTATGCACAGGGCAGAGATGCCGTACGGCAGCATGACCAACCCGATATCGGCATCCGGGAACATGCTCCGCCACTGGGAGGCTGTGCGTTTCGCTGCCCCCTGCCTGTCCTGGCTCTGCGGGCCGGTCTCCGGCCTCTCGATGATCACGCAGAGGGTGCCCTGGGACAGCTCGTCCCCCGGCATACGCAGCAGGCAGCTGGAGACGTGCTCAGCGCCCGCAGCAATCATCATCTGGAGGATGTACTGGCTCGACACCACAAGTCTGAACTTCTGCTCCTGCGTCGCGGTGGCGAAGAGCGCGTCCGCCGCGTCCGCCATCCGCAGGATGCTCGTCTCGGGATCCTCGCCGAGGTCGAACTCCATGAAGCCCGGCGGTAGTTCGAACCACAAGTCTGGTGCGTCGGTGGGAGAGACGGCGGCACTTGAAGGCTCGATCGTGGTCGGTGCGTCGGTAGAGGCCATCAGTCCGTCAGCTCCCACGCACCCAGACCGATGGCACTGCCAACGGCGACGACACCGCCGGTGACGGCGGCAACTTTGCCTCCTCCGCCGCCCGGGGTGCCCGTGGCGATGTTACCGACGCCGGTGCCCCAGTTGGCGGCGTCGGCCCGACCGGCGCTCGTCTGATAGGCATTGACCGCGGTCGGCGCCGTCCAGGCGGTCTGGACGACAGCCTGGGTGACCTCTGTGGCAGTCAGAGCGGTACCGCGGGAGACACCCAGCTTGGTGGCGGCAGCCATCACTGGCTTGTCGATCACGTTTGCGACCAGGTCGGCCCCCTTCATCTCGTTCTTCGCCACCTTTCCGGCCGTTTTGATACCGACCTTGGCGCCATTGGCCAGGCCACCGGCTCCCCGTCCCGCTTTGACACCGGCCACGATGCCTGTCTTCGCCGCACCGACGCCGGGCACCATGCCGAGCAGGTCGCCGCCCAGCGTGAGCCAGTTGCCAGCGTTCTCACCAGAGGGCGGGAAGAGCCCGCTCACGCCATATTTCGCCGCGTGTGCCAAGAACGCCACCGCACTCAGCCCGATGGCTAGCGGAGCCAGTACTGGGCAGAAGATGGCAATGACGCCAAGCACAGAGGCTGCGACGGTGATCCAGTCCGAGTGCTTCTTGATCCAGTCTCCGATGTCGGAGAGCAACTCACCCACCTGACCCGGCAGATCGCCCAGGGCCTCGCCGAGGTCCGTGATGGCGTCCCCGAGCTTGTCCCACATGCCGGGCTCGTTCGGGGCGATGTCCATGGCTTTGTTCAGACGATCGGCTATCTCCTTGCCGTATTCCTGGTAGTTCTTCTTCATTGTGCGGCCCTTGCGGCGGAGTTCCTCCAGTTCGATTTCCTGGGAGTTCACCGCCCGGTTGGCCGCCTGGACCTTGTCCTTGTGTTCCTGGTCTTCCTTCTTGTCATCGTCGGCATCGTTGAGCTTGCCGACCTTCTCGTACGACTTGGCCAGCCGCTCGTTGACCTCGGCCGCTTGGGTCTCCAGCTTCACGGCGGCTGTCTGCTTGCGCGCCATGTACTCCGCCCAGTCCTCCAGGGCGGTGGCGGCGTCCCGGAACGAGTCTCGGGCGTCGTCCATGCGTGGGCGGAACTCGTCGTCGAACTTCTCCCGGAAGGCTTTTGCCGCCTTTCCCTTCCAGTCGCCGGCACCGGTGCCGTGCAGTACCTGGCAGATTTCGACTAGTGCCTTCGCCGTCCTGCGGACCGTCTTGGCCACATCGTCCGCCACCGTGTGGTCACCGGGGCAGGGCACGAAACCCAGGGCCGGGAAGTCTTCCAACTTCGCTTCAGCCATGGCTACTTCCCACCCCCTTTGCCCTGGTTCTTGTGCGCCTGGGCAAGGTCGTCGTCCAGCTTCTCGAAGGATTCCTTGATCTTGAGCAGCGCCTTCGACGCGTTCCCGGAAAACTTGGTCAGCTGCTTGATGCCGTACGACCACTCGTCGCCGAAGTCATCCATGCGCCTGGCGAGTTCGGGCACGCCCATGGAATCGCCGCTGACGCGCTCCATCTCCTGGCCGGGCTTCTTCATCAAGTGGGCTATGTGGTCGAGGTTGTGCCTCACCCGGTTCAGTACTTCGTAGTCGATCGACAGGTCGCTCACGGTCCCCCGCTCCTGTTCCGTTGGTGTCCTCGCCGACCGCCGCTGGAAGGCTGGCGATCAGCGGTTGATGGACTGGATCTCCTGGACGTTCATGTCCTGGGTGGTCTCGAAGGTGCCGTTCGGCAGATCGCCCGCCGCGCCGCCGGAGCCTTCCCAGGAGATTGCCCAGGTGACAGACGCCGTCAGCTGGAACGGCTCTCCGCTGCTCGCGCGCAGGTAGGTGAGGCCACACGGTGGCGTCTTGCCGGCGTCGCCCTTGGTGTACGCCGTGCCGATCGAGCCGTCGTCGTTGATCTCGCAGTCGCCGGAGGCCGGGTAGGTCTGGGCGTCGTCGGTTCCGGGCTCCAGGTGCAGGGTGACCGGCTTCGCGGTGGTCTCCGCCCACACACCGGTGTTGGGCAGTTCGGCGCGCACCTTGACGTCCTTGAAGGTCGCCCAGTCCAGCCACACCCACGTGGGCAGGTTCACCGTGGACTTGCCTTCAGGCTTCAGCTCGATCTCGGTGTCGGGGACGTGGATCTTGTCGTAGGCATAGGCGGCGAGGACGTCCGGGGTGGGAGCGCGCTCGCCATCGGGGATGGTGCCGGCGTTCTGCCAGAACAACGTGCGCTCGCAGTCGTACGCTTCGATGTCGTTCGCCATGTTCTTGTTGATGACCCCGCGCCAGAACATGCCGTCCTTGCCGAGGTTGAAGTTCTCGTAGCCCTCTTCGCCGTCGCTCTGCTGGTCGCCTTTCTCGTAGTGGTTCACCATCAGATCCTCGCCCCAGCTGAGCGAGGGAGTGACGCGCACGAGCTCCCCGCCCTTCTTGAGCTGCTCCACGCCGTTCTCCAGCTGCTGAGGCGTCGCCACCGGCTCGTACCAGCAAGGTGGGGGCGTCCAGCTGGGGTCCACCGGGGCGAGTCCCTTGGGGGAGCTGCCCGCCTTGCCGCCGCTGACCTGTGTGACCTTGATGTTGGTGGCGTCGGCTTTCGCAGTGAGCATGTTGCCGGAGGACCCGCCTGAGGGGCCCTGCGGTGGCTGGGTGGGAGCAGCGTCGTCGCCCTCGCCATAGCCGTACGCGCCCGTGGCGGAGGTCATCAGGGCAACTAACGCCACCGCGACCAGGAAAGGGCCGCCCTTACTTGTCCCCTTCACTGCCCGCACGCTCCCCGCTCGGTCTCCACTGAACGCGTCTTCCACACGCCCTCGGAGGTCTTCTCCAGCGTCGTGCGGTACTGAAGGTACGGACTCACGTCGGTGGGGGTACCCACGACCTTGTTCGTCTTACGGTTCTTGGTGGACGCCTCGCCTTCATCCACGCAGTAGAAGAGCACACCCAACCCCTGGCTGTTCAGGCGAACCTGGGAGTCGAAGACTCTTACTTTGCCGATCAGGCTATCGTCAGTTTTCACATAGCCCTTGATCCACTTCTGGGAGGACTCCAGGGCAACGCCCGAGTTGTAGAAGGCCACGTAACTGGCATCAGGGTCGGCTTCGATGATCGCCGCGTGGTCAGCCCGCAGCGCTTCCTTGCCGTCGTCCATGATCGCCTGCAACTTCGGGTCGCTGTTCGTCCAGCCCTCGAAGTTCATCTGGAACGAGTCCGGCAGTTTGATCTCCGGCCGCCCGGTACCACCCGGCGAAGCCGAAGCGGACGCACTGGCCGCAGCCGAAGCCTTCCCGCCCCCTTGATCCGCGCCCTCGATCTTGTCGGAGTCCGAGTCGTCACCCCCTCCCGAATTACAGGCCGTCAGCAGCAGGGCCACGGATGCGGTGAGCGCGGCCGTCACCAGCCGGGCAGGGCAATTCACTGTGAACTCCGTTGAGGTGGGGGGGAGGTGAAGCGAATCAACGCTATCCGTGACCGCTTGGTGACACCAGAGCGGGGTCTGTTAAGCCTTGGGACAGATGAGATAGACCACCACAAGACGGAATCCGCGCACACGCACCTATGCGCCCTCGGTTGTTCAGCAGGGGAAGTCGCGGCGACGGACCGTGCCGGGTTGCGCTGCGACCCCCGGGCCGGCGGGAGGAAACCGCGGGGGGGGTGCCTCTATGTCTTTCGTCAAGCCTGAGCTGGTCATGCGGCGGTTGCTTCGGGGAGGCGTGGTTCGTAGAAGGTGCCGTCGCGGAGCATGGCGAACAGGACGCTGATGCGGTGGCGGGCG
>NZ_JAAHBP010000028.1 GCF_023184515.1 Streptomyces sp. D2-8
GCGGGCATTACGGTGGGACACGAAGGCCTCCGTACGGTGAAGATTCGACACCTCCACCACACACGGGGGCCTTCGCCATGATCAAGTCCGACCCCGCGTTAACAACGCTCGTGATCAATACAGCTAGCGCATGCGGACACGCGGCTCGAAGGCGAGGACGTCCGGCTCGCCTTCGAGCCGCGTGACACTCCGTAGCGCGGACTCCGTGCCAGGCTCGTCCCGACACCTCGACGACGGAGGACTGCGATGACGCACCCGGCCCGGGACCTGCTGAAGACGACCACCGCGGGCCTCGCCCCGGACCCGCACGCCAACCCGCTGATCCCCCGGATCGCCGCCGGCACGGCGCCCTTGACCACGCTCGCCGCGCTCGCTCTGGAACAGACCCGGGTGATCCCCGCGGACCGCCGGGCCTTCGAACACCTGGCAGAACGCTCTCGCGCGACCGACCCGGATTCCGCGCCGTTCTTCGCGGCCCTCGCACAGGGCGAGACACTCGCGGGTGAGCGACTCGGGGCCCTGGTGCGGGCGTGCGGTGTGGACGAGGCGGGGGAGGCCTCCTACGAGCCGCTCCCCGGCTGCCAGGCGTACCCCGCCTACGTGGCCTGGCTGGCCCTCAACGCCTCACCGGCGGACGTGGTTCTGGCCCTGACGGCCAACTTCTCGGCGTGGGGAGGCTATTGCGCCACGATCGCCGAGGCGCTGCGCGACCGCTACGGCTTCACCGATGAGGCCTGCGCCTTCTTCGACTTCTTCGCGGAGCCGTCACCCGAGCTGGACCGGCTGGCGACGGCGGCGGTGCGGGCGGGTCTGGACGCCGGCCGCCTGGACGAGAAACGAGCACACGCGTACGGCCGCCTGCTGCAGACATACGAGGCGTGCTTCTGGTCGACGCTGGGGGAGCCGACTTCCTAGGGGCGCGGGGAACTGCGCGACAAGCTCACTACGCACCCGCACCCGCCGGCGCTACGTCGCAGTCCCACTGCTGTGGGCGATACAGGCCACATCAATGCGGTCGGCCAGCTTTGCCAGCTCAATGGCCAACTCGGCAACCGTGTCCTCGTCCAGCCCCGACTCCCCGCCCTCCACGAGGCGCACCCACCGACCCCCCACCGTCCGCAAGAGCTTGCTGACATCCGCCGCAGCCACCTGCAGGGTCCCGCGGTCGTCGACGATCAGAGGCAGAGTCACTTCGCGGTTCACAGACGGGATCGTAGCCCCGCAACACTCACGCACCATGCCAAACGGTGGTGATGTTGCAGAACTCCCGGATTCCGTGCCCGGACAGCTCACGCCCGTACCCGGACCGCTTCACACCGCCGAACGGGAACGCCGGATGGGACGCCGTCATGCCGTTGAAGAACACCCCGCCGGCCTCCAGATCCCGTACGAACCGGTCGACCTCTGCCTCGTCCCGCGTCCACACGTTGGAACTCAGCCCGAACGGCGAGTCGTTCGCGATCAGCACGGCCTCATCGAGGTCGGTCGCCCGGTACAGCGTGGCGACCGGCCCGAACGCCTCCTCCCGGTGGATCCGCATCTCGCGGGTGATACCGGCGAGGATCGTCGGCGTGTAGTACCAGCCGGGCCCGTCCGGCCGTTCGCCTCCGCACAGCACCTGCGCTCCGCTGCGCACCGCGTCGTCGACCAGTTCCTCCAGATCACGCAGTCCCTGCTCGCTGGAGAGCGGCCCGACCTCGGTGTCGTCGGCCAGGGGGTCGCCGACCTTCAGCGCCTTCATGCCCTCGGCGAACCGCTCGGCGAAGGCGTCGTAGACGTCCGTGTGCACGATGAACCGCTTCGCGGCGATGCACGACTGCCCGGTGTTCTGCACGCGCGCCGTCACCGCGACCTTGGCGGCCCGGTCGAGGTCGGCGGAGGGCATGACGACGAACGGGTCGCTGCCGCCCAGCTCCAGCACCGTCTTCTTGACCATCTCCCCGGCGGTGGAGGCGACCGCGCGGCCCGCGGGCTCGCTGCCGGTGAGCGTGGCCGCCCTGACCCGCTCGTCGCGCAGGATCTCGTCGACCGCGGCGGAGCCGATCAGCAGGGTCTGGAAGGTGCCCTCGGTGAAACCCGCCCGGTGGAAGAGATCCTCCAGGTAGAGGGCGGTCTGCGGGACGTTCGAGGCGTGCTTGAGCAGCCCCACGTTGCCCGCCATCAGCGCGGGTGCGGCGAAACGGACCACCTGCCACAGCGGGAAGTTCCACGGCATGACGGCCAGCACCGGCCCGAGCGGCCGGTAGCGCACCCGCACGCGCGAGGCGCCGGAGTCCTTGACGTCGGCGTCGGCGGGTTCCTCGTCGGCGAGCAGTTCCTCGGCATGGTCGGCGTACCAGCGCATCGCCTTGGCGCACTTCGCCGCCTCGGCCCGGGCCTGCTGGATCGGCTTGCCCATCTCGGTGGTCATCACGCGGGCGATGTCCTGCTGGTCCTCTTCGAGGAGGTCGGCGGCCCGGTGCAGCAGCCGGGCCCGCTCGCCGAAGGTCGTCGTCCGGTACGTGCGGAACGTGGCCTCCGCGAGCTGGAGCCGGCGCTCGACCTCCTGCTCGCCCATGGCCTCGTACGTCTTGAGCGTCTCGCCGTTCGCCGGGTTCACCGTTGCGATGGGCATGGCTGACCTCCCTCGGAGCGGGCTGTGTCTCGACCTTCCCGCGCGGCGGAGGGGACCGCAACGCGGGAGCGTCTCCTCAGGCCGAGTGCTCCGCCAGCCGGTCGAGAAACGCCGCCTGCGCCTTGACGATCACCACGCGGGCCCGGTCCAGGCCGAACCAGGCCACCCGGTCCACTTCGGGGAACTCCTGGAACTGCCCCGACCTCGGCGGCCACTCCATCCGGAAGGTGCCGGGCGTGATCGTCGCCGGGTCGAGGTCCGCCCGGATCGCCCAGGCCGTGACGATCTTGCCGCCTGTCTGCCGGACCTCACCGAGGTCGATGGGCTCGCCGTCGGGCGGTGGCAGCCCCAGTTCCTCCCGGAACTCGCGGCGGGCGGCCTCCCAGGCGGGCTCGTCCGGCTCGTACTCGCCCTTGACGACGGTCCAGGCTCCGGCGTCGCGCCGGGAGAAGAACGGGCCGCCCATATGGCCGAGCAGCACCTCGGGGCCGTGGTCGGTGGGACGGAAGAGCAGCAGGCCGGCACTGCGCCTCACGGCGTCACCTCCGGGTGCGCGGCGAGCAGCGTCTCGACCGTGTCGGCGTCCCCAGGGCGCTTGTCCTCCCGGTAGCGGACCACCCGGGCGAAGCGCAGGGTGACGCCGACCGGGTAGCGGGTGGAGCGCTGCAGTCCGTCGTAGGCGATCTCGACCACGAGTTCCGGGCGGACGGTCACGACGTAGCCGTTGTCGTCGACGGCGAGCTGCTGGAGGCGTTCGGTCTGCCAGGTGAGCATCGCGTCGGTCATGCCCTTGAAGGTCTTGCCGAGCATGGCGAGGCCACCGTCGGCGGTGCGGGCACCCAGGTGGAGGTTGGAGAGCTTGCCGGTGCGGCGGCCGTGGCCCCATTCGGCGGCCAGGACGACCAGGTCGAGGGTGTGGACCGGCTTGACCTTGAGCCAGGAGGCCCCGCGCCGCCCCGCGCTGTAGGAGGCGTCGAGCGCCTTGGCGACGACGCCCTCGTGGCCGCGCTTCAGCGTCCCGGCGAGGAACTCCTCCGCGACGGGTGTGTCGTCCGGGCCGGACACCAGGGTGCGCCGCACCCGCATCGGCTCGGGCACCAGACGGGCCAGCTCGGCGTGCCGCTCGGCGAAGGGCAGGTCGAGCAGGTCATGGCCGTCGACGGACAGCGCGTCGAAGAAGACGGGGGAGACCGGCACCGCGCGAGCGGCCGTCCTCACGTCCGTGCGGGAGCCGACGCGGCCGGCGGTCTCCTGGAACGAGCGGGGGCGCCCGCCCTCGTCGAAGGAGATCACCTCGCCGTCGAGGATGAACCGCTCGCCGCGCAACTCCAGCGCGGCTGCCGTCACTTCGGGCAGACGGTCGGTGATGTCGTCGAGGGTGCGGGTGTAGAGCCGCACGGTGTCGCCGTCCCGGTGCACCTGGACGCGGATGCCGTCCAGCTTCTCCTCGACCGCGCAGGCGCCAAGCTTGGCCACCGCCTCGGCCACCGAGGAGGCGCTGTGCGCCAGCATCGGCAGCACCGGGCGGCCCACGGTGAGACGGAAGCGGTCGAGGGAGGCGGGGCCGTCCGCGAGCAGCGCCCCGGCCACCGCCTGGAGGGACCCCGCGAGCATCACGGCCCGCCGTACGTCCGCGGACGGCGCCCCGGTCGCCTGGGCCAGCCCTTCCACCGCCACCGCGTCCAGGGCGCCCTGCCGGACCTCGCCGGTGAGCAGCCCGAGCAGGAACCGCTGCTCGTCCTCGGTGGCCGCGCCCATCAACTCCCCGACCAGCCGGGTCCGTTCCGCCTGGGAGCCCGGGCCGGACACCTTGGCGAGCTCCGCCAGCCGGGCGTCCACCTCCCGCACGGTCAGGCCCGGTTCGGCGGCCGGGTCGACCGGGCGGCTCAGCACCTTCCAGCCGACGCCGATCCGCCCCTGCGGCAGCCGTCCGGCCAGGTACGGGATGACGATCGGCACGTCCTCCGCCTCGGCGTCCCGGAAGAGCTCCGCGAGCAGGGCCGTCTTCCGGGACCGCGCCGAGGTGGCGGCGACCTCCTGGGACACGCGGGCCAGCCGGTGCAGCAGCATGCAGCCATGGTGCACCGGAGGCGATGCCTCTACACCTGGGCGGCCGCGTCGAGGTCGGTCATCAGCAGGTCCCCGACGATCGCCGCCGCCGCCCGGTATCCGCCGCTCGCCGCGTGCACGACCTGCTCGGAGAAGCCGATCGCGTTGCCCGCGGCCCACACCCCGGGCACGGTCGTCAGGCCGTTCGCGTCGACCACCGGATACGCGCCGAACGGCGTCTCGTGCAGTTCGGCACCCAACTGCTCCAGCAGGCCGGTCCGCGGGACGGCCCGCGGGGCGACGAACAGCACCGAGCGGGCGTGCGCCGTGCCGTCCGTGAGCCGGACGCCGGTGAGCCGGTCGCCCTCGATCACCAGCTCCGCCACCTCCCCGGGCACCACGTCCACCCCGGCCGCGGCGAGCCGGCGCAGATCCTCGTCGGACAGTTCCTCCTCGGCGACCGTGTGCAGGAAGAACCGCACGTCCTTCGACCACTGGGACACCATCAGCGCCTGGTGCACACCCGCCGGGCTCGACGCCAGCACCCCGAACGGCTGGTCGCGCACCTCCCAGCCGTGGCAGAACGGGCAGTGCAGCACGTCCCGGCCGAACCGCTGGGCGACCCCGGCGATCCCGGGCAGCTCGTCCTCGAGTCCCGTCGCGACGACCAGCCGCCGGGCCCGCAGGGTCCGTCCGCCGGCCAGCACCACGGTGAAGTCCTCGCCCCTCTCCACCTCCACCACCCGGTCCCGCACGAGCTCCACGCCGTAGCGCGCGATCTCCTCCCGCCCGATGGCCAGGAACTCGGCGGGCGGCATGCCGTCCCGGGACAGATAGCCCTGCATGTGCGCCGCGGGCGCGTTGCGCGGCTCGCCCGCGTCGACCACCAGCGTGCGGTGCCGGGCCCGCCCCAGCACCAGTGCGGCGGACAGGCCCGCCGCACCCCCGCCGATGACGACCACCGCGTACTTCTCGGTCATGTGACCACCTCCGCTGCCGAGCGTCGCCCCGGCCCTGCGGGATTGACAAACACCTTTGCCGAACCTGCAATACGACCCATGACGACGGACGAGGTACTCGCGGGCGTGGGCCCCCGGCTGCGGCAGATGCGGAAGGACCGGGAGGTGACCCTGGCGGCGCTCTCCGAGACCACCGGCATCTCCGTCAGCACCCTCTCGCGGCTGGAGTCCGGCCTGCGTAAACCCAGTCTGGAACTGCTGCTGCCGATCGCGCGCGCCCACCAGGTGGCGCTGGACGAACTGGTCGGCACCCCGCCGGCCGGTGATCCGCGCGTGCGGTCGAAGCCGATCGTCATGGGCGGCCGCACCCACTGGCCCCTCACCCGCCAGCCCGGCGGCCTGCAGGCCTACAAGGTCCTGGAACCGAAGCGCAGACAGGAGCCGGAACCGCGCACGCACGAGGGCTACGAGTGGCTGTACGTGCTGTCCGGGAGGCTGCGCCTGGTGCTGGGCGAGCACGACGTGGTGCTCACGGCGGGGGAGGCCGCCGAGTTCGACACCCGGGTGCCGCACTGGTTCGGGTCGACGGGGGAGGGGGCCGTGGAGTTCCTCAGCCTGTTCGGGCCGCAGGGGGAGCGGATGCACGTGCGGGCCCGGCCGAAGGGCGCCTGACGCACGGGAAGCCCTCCGGGCGGGACTTTGCCCGGAGACTGTTCCCTGATGGGCAAGCGACCGCTTAGTATGCGAACTGACCCCGGTCAGACGAAGCAGTCCCCCGTGGAGGCCCCGCATGCAGGCATGGCAAGTGCACGAGAACGGCGAGCCGGGCGAGGTGATGCGGCTCGAGGACGTGGAGCCGCCCACGCCCGGCGACGGCCAGGTCCTGCTGAAGGTACGGGCGGCCAACATCAACTTCCCCGACGCCCTGCTGTGCCGCGGCCAGTACCAGGTCAGGCCGCCGCTGCCGTTCACCCCGGGCGTGGAGATCTGCGGCGAGGCCGAGGACGGCCGCCGGGTGATCGCCAACCCGGCGCTGCCCCACGGCGGCTTCGCCGAGTACGCCGTCGCCGACGCCGCGGCCCTCCTGCCCGCACCGGACGCCCTCGACGACGCGGAGGCCGCCGCCCTGCACATCGGCTACCAGACCGGCTGGTTCGGTCTGCACCGCCGGGCCGGTCTGGAGGCCGGCGAGACCCTGCTCGTCCACGCTGCCGCAGGAGGGGTCGGCAGCGCGGCCGTGCAGCTCGGGAAGGCCGCCGGCGCCACCGTCATCGGTGTCGTCGGCGGCTCCGCGAAGGCGGCCGTCGCCCGCGAGCTGGGCTGCGACGTCGTGATCGACCGGCGCTCCGAGGATGTCGTCGCCGCCGTCAAGGAGGCCACCGGCGGCCGGGGCGCCGACGTGATCTACGACCCGGTCGGCGGCGAGGCCTACACCCAGTCCGCCAAGGCCGTCGCCTTCGAAGGGCGCATCGTGGTCGTCGGCTTCGCCAGCGGCACGATTCCCAGCCCGGGCCTGAACCACGCCCTGGTGAAGAACTACTCGATCCTCGGCCTGCACTGGGGCCTGTACAACACCAAGAACCCCAAGCTGGTCCGGCACTGCCACGAGCGGCTCACCGAACTGGCCGCCCGGGGCGCGATCAAGCCGCTGGTGAGCGAGCGCGTGCCGCTCGGCGGGGCGGCCGCCGCCGTACAGAAGGTGGCGGACGGTCTGACCACCGGCCGGATCGCGGTCGTCGTGGAGGAGGCGGCATGACCGACGTCGAGGAACTGCGCAGCCGCACCCGCGAGTTGCTGGCCGCCCACCCGCCGGCCTCCACCGACCGCCTGGACTTCCTCCGGGCCCGCTTCGACGCCGGACTCGCCTGGGTGCACTACCCGGAGGGCCTCGGCGGACTCGGCGCCCCCCGCTCCCTCCAGGCCGTCGTGGACGCCGAGCTGGAGGCCGCCGGGGCGCCCGACAACGACCCGCGGCGCATCGGCATCGGCCTGGGCATGGCCGCACCGACCATCCTGGGCTACGGCACGGACGAACAGAAGCGGCGCTACCTGAGGCCCCTGTGGACGGGGGAGGAGGTCTGGTGCCAGCTGTTCAGCGAGCCGGGGGCGGGATCCGACCTGGCCGCGCTGGGCACCCGTGCCGTGCGGGAAGGCGACGACTGGGTCGTCAACGGGCAGAAGGTCTGGACGTCCAGCGCCCATGTCGCGCGCTGGGCCATCCTCATCGCCCGCACCGACCCGGAGGTGCCCAAACACCGGGGCATCACGTACTTCGTCTGCGACATGACCGACCCGGGCGTCGAGGTGCGGCCGCTGCGGCAGGTCACCGGCGAGGCCGAGTTCAACGAGGTGTTCCTCACCGACGTCCGCATCCCCGACTCGCGGCGCCTCGGCGAGGTCGGCGACGGCTGGAAGGTCGCGCAGACCACGCTGAACAACGAGCGCGTGGCCATCGGCGGCATGCGGCTGCCCCGCGAGGGCGGCATGATCGGCCCGGTCTCGAAGACCTGGCGCGAGCGGCCCGGGCTGCGCACCCACGACCTGCACCAGCGGCTGCTGAAGCTCTGGGTGGAGTCCGAGGTCTCCCGCCTCACCGCGGAGCGGCTGCGCCAGCAGCTCGTCGCGGGCCAGCCCGGCCCCGAGGGCGCCGGCATGAAACTGGCCTTCGCCCGCCTCAACCAGGAGATCAGCGGCCTGGAGGTGGAACTCCTCGGCGAGGAGGGCCTGTTGTACGACGACTGGACCATGCGACGCCCGGAGCTGGTCGACTTCACCGGCCGCGACGCCGGCTACCGCTACCTGCGCTCCAAGGGCAACAGCATCGAGGGCGGGACCACCGAAGTCCTGCTGAACATCGTCGCCGAGCGCGTCCTGGGCCTGCCCGGCGAGCCGCGCACCGACAAGGACGTCGCCTGGAAGGACCTGGCCCGATGAGCGCACAGCCCGATCTGCTGTACTCGGAGGAGGAAGAGGCGCTGCGTGCCGCCGTCCGCGACCTGCTCACCGACCACTGTGACGCCCCCGGCGTCATCGCCCGGTCGGAGTCGGACGCCCCGCACCACCTGGCCCTGTGGAAGGCCCTGACCGACGGCATGGGTCTCGCCGGCCTGCTGGTGCCCGAGGAACTCGACGGCCAGGGCGCCACGCACCGCGAAGCCGCCGTCGTGCTGGAGGAGCTGGGACGCGCGGTCGCGCCCGTGCCGTATCTGACGAGCGCGGTCGTCGCCACCGAGGCCCTGCTGGCCTGCGGCACCGACGACCTGCTCCGCGACCTCGCGACCGGGACGACGATCGGCGCCCTCGCGGTCGCCCTCAACGTCGCACCGGGCGCCGCCTACAAGACCGTCCGGCACGAGGACGGGCTGCTGCGCGGCGAACTGACCGCCATCGCGGACGCGGCCGTCGCGGATGTCCTGCTCGTGCCCGCCGACGACGGCGGTCTGTACGCGGTCGACGCCACCGCCGCGACCGTCACGCCCCAGACCTCCCTGGACCTGACCCGGCCGCTCGCGACCGTCACCCTCGACGGAGTGCGGGGCCGGCTGCTGGGTGACGCCGAACCCGCCGTACGCCGGGCCCTGCGCGCCGGCGCCGGACTGCTCGCCTCCGAGCAGTTCGGGCTGGCCGAGTGGACGCTCACGGAGACGGTCCGCTACCTGAAGGAACGCAAGCAGTTCAACCGGCCGGTCGGCGGCTTCCAGGCGATCAAGCACCGGCTGGCCCAGCTGTGGCTGGAGGTCGTCAACACCCGCGCGGCCGCCCGCAACGCCGCCGACGCCCTGGCGAACGGCGAGGACGTGGACATGGCCGTCACCGTCGCCCAGGCGTACGCGGCACCCGTGGCCGTGCACGCCGCCGAGGAGGCCCTGCAACTGCACGGCGGCATCGGCATGACGTGGGAGCACCCCGTGCATCTGTACCTCAAGCGCGCCAAGGCCGACTCGATCGCCTACGGCACGCCGGGCGCCCACCGGGAGGCACTGGCCGCTCTGGCCGACCTCCAGGCTCCCTGACGTCCAACCGGCCAACACCGGGAAACCTCCCGGGGAAAACCGGAAAGGCCCGTCCCACCAGGGGCGGGCCTTTCCGTGCGCCCCGGTCCGGTGCGGTGAACGCGTGATGGCGGTCCTGCCAACTCCGTGCGCGGTCCTGCTCCTTGAGGCTGCCGGGACCCATACTCGCAGGGTTCCCGTACGGCATCTCCAGGGAGGCAGAGCATGGCCCTCACCACCCGTCGCAGTGCCCTCACCACCCTCGGCGCAGCCCTCGCGGGCTCGATCGCCGTCCCCGCCGCCCCCGCAGCGGCGGGCGAACGCACGCACAGGTTCCGGCCGTTGTGGCGCGCCCACGCGCACAACGACTACGAGCACCCGCGCCCGCTGTTCGACGCCCTCGACCACCGCTTCGGCAGCGTCGAGGCCGACATCCACCTCGTCGGTGACCAGCTCCTCGTCGCCCACGACCCGGAGGACCTCGACCCGTCACGCACCCTTGAGTCCCTCTACCTCGACCCGCTCGCCGCCCGCGTCCGCGCCAGCCACGGCTGCGTGTACCGGGGATACCGCGGCTCACTGCAGCTGCTGATCGACATCAAGACCGAGGGCTCGTCGACGTACCTCGAACTCGACCGCCACCTCCGGCGCCACCGGCACCTGTTCACCACCTACGCCCACGGCCGCGTCTTCCGCGGTCCCGTCACCGCCGTGATCTCCGGCGACCGCGCGGCCCGCACGCCCATGGAGGCGCAGACCGTCCGGCGCGCCTTCTACGACGGCCGCCTCGCCGACCTCGGCAGCCCGGCTCCGGCCTCCTTCATCCCGCTGATCAGCGACAACTGGACGCTCCACTTCACTTGGCAGGGCGTGGGCGCGTTCCCGGAAGCCGAGCGGCAGAAGCTGCGGGGCCTCACCAGGGCCGCCCACCGGCGCGGGCAGAAGGTGCGGTTCTGGGCGACCCCGGACCTGGCCGGACCCGCCCGCGACGCGCTCTGGGGCGAACTGCTCGCCGCCGGCGTCGACTACCTCAACACCGACGACCTCGCCGGGCTGGAGGCGTTCCTGGACGCCCGGCGAGCCTAGGGCGCCAAGAGGGACACCACACGTTCGGCGGACAGGTCAGCCGCCCGGACGAACCCTCCGCTACGCCACACTTGCGGCCGAACGTCGTGAACCGGACATGGCGGCGTGGCGGAGGAGTTGACGATGGCCATTTCCATCTCTGTGGTGCTGCTGCTCGTGATCCTTGCGGTGATCTTCCTGCGCAACGGCGGGCTGAAGGTCTCCCATGCGCTGGTCTGCCTGCTGCTCGGCTTCTACCTGGCCAGCACCAGCATCGCCCCCACCATCCACAGCGGACTCACGGCGACGGCGGACATCGTCAGCGGTCTGAGGCCCTGAGGTCACCCGGAGAACACGCCGATGCCGTTCGGGGCGAGGCGTTCGGCACCGCCGCTGGGGTGGTTGCGCACGGATACCGCGCTCGCGCCCGCTTTCCGTGCGACCAGGGTCGACGACCCGCCGCCGTCCAGGCTGAAGGCGTCCTCCGAGCCCAGATTCTTCATGGTGCCGGCGACTTCGGCGATCGTCAGACCGCTGCGGTAGGCGGCGGCGCCGTCCAGCGCGAGCAGCAACAGGCGCCGTCCGCCGTCGGCGATCCCCACGGCCGTACGGACTGCCGACGTCGTGTTGTCGAGCCCCGGCAGCGGCTGCCCGCCCGTGAGCACCGGGTAACCGCCGAGGGCGAGCCGGTAGGCGACGCCGTCCGTGGCCGCCACGAGGCCGTGCTCGACCTCGACCGCCTCACCGGTGGAGAACTTGCGCAGCTGCTGGGCGCCCGCCTCCCGGCCGACCAGCACGGTGGTCCCCGCGGTGATGGGGCCGCTGCCCGGGGTGTCGGCGGCCGAGACGACCTGGCCGTCGCGGACCGTCACCTCGTAGGTGTCCGTGCTGCACGGAGCGGCGCGGTCCGTGTCCGTGCCGCACGTGGCGCGCACCCGGGACACGCTGCCCCACTCGGAGGTGAACGCACCGACGGAACCCACCGGCAGCGCGTACTGGTTGAGCCCGCCGAGAGGCAGCTCCGTCTCGGCCGTACGGACCGAACCGGCGAGCGTCAGCCGGTCCAGCCGCGCCCGCCCGTCGGTGCCGACGGCGAAGACGTCCTCGGTGGTGGTGCCGGGCGGCAGCGCCGGCCCGAAACGCTGGCCGTTCGGCACGGCCGCCTTCAGTGTCCGCCCGGCAGCGATCGCCGGACCCACACTGGCGCCGGTCGCCTCGACGCCCGGGTGCTGCGTCTCGGTGATGTTGAAGAAGTCGCCGTTGACACCGGCGACCGCGCCCTGGGTGTTCGCCATGGCCGAGACCCGCGCGCGAGCGGCCACGACCCCCGGGTACAGCAGATCGACCCGTACCTGCGGGTTGCCCAGGTCGACCCTCAGCACATGGGCGTGCGTCACCCCCTTCGCCGCCTTGATGTCGAACTCCTCGTACGTCACGCCCGGCGCGACCCGTCCGCCCTTCTGGACGGCACCGGCCGGAGCCGCCCCCGCCAGGGCCGCACCGGTCAGTGCGCACAACGCCGTGAGAGACGCCAATACCGCTCTGCCTGCTCGTCGCCTGTGACGACCTGCCACCGTGCCCCCTGATGCCTCGTCAACTTCCGGAACCCTCAGGGGCAGTGCACCAGACCGCGGGGGCAGGCAGGGCGGCTGAGCGCGGACTACGCGGGAACGGCTGAAAAATCGCACCCCCTGGGTGCTTCAGCTGTCGCCCGCTCCGGTGTCGTAGGGCGTGAAATGCGCGGGCGTGTGGTCGATCGGCAGGCCTGGCCGCCAGACGGTGAGGGCCTGCGCGCTGCACACGAACAACTGCTCCGGCAGCCGGTCCAGGGCGAACCAGCGCCAGCGGCCCACAGTCTCCCCGGGCTGGTCCGACGGCTCGCCCCGCCAGGAGGTGACCCGGGCGGCCACGGTGATGCGGACGACGCCGCCCGCATCGTCCAGCAGCGTCCCGAGCAGCCGGACGTCCTCGGGCCGTGCCGCGAGCCCCGTCTCCTCGCCGAGCTCGCGCACGACCGCCTCCTGCAACGACTCCCCGGGCTCCACCGTCCCGCCGGGCAGCTCCCACGTCCCGCGCCGGTGCCGGCCCAGAAGCAGCCCGCGCGGCCCGTACAGGACAGCACCCACCCCGAGCGCGGCGTGCGCCGCCGGCGGCTTGTCGACGCGCGGCCGGGAGGACACCCGCACGGGCCGGGTCACCCGGAAGAGCCGGTAGGAGGCCCTGTTCCCGGCCTCCGGCGTGTCGAGGACGTCGATCCCCTCCACGCGCAGCCCGTACTCGGTGAGCAGCGCCGTCCAGACCTCCGGGGTGAGCACCCACATGTGGACCGTGATCTCACCGCCGCCCGCCAGCCGCAGGATCTCCGGCCGGGCGGCGACCCGGTCCGACGGTCCGTCACCACGCGAGTTGGTGTCCAGCACCGTGAAGCAGAGCCTGCCGCCCGGTCTGAGCGCCCCGGCGAGGGCGGGCAGCAGCCGGTGCGGATCGATGTACGGGACGCCGTTGACGGAGTAGACGACGTCGTACGGCTCGGCCGAGCGCAGGTGCTGCACCGCGTCGCCCAGGACCAGCCGCAGCCCGGGCAGCGAGCCGTAGCGGGCGCGGGCCCGCTCGTACTGCCCGGCCGAGGCGTCGACCGCGTCCACCAGGGCCCCGTGGGCCCGCACCAGATGGGCGGCGTGCCGGGCCGGACCGCACCCGAGGTCCAGCACCCGCCGGCCCGTCAGCTCCCCGAGCACCTCGCTCCCCGGACCGCCGCCCCCGAACCCCCAGTCGATCCGTGCCGCTTCGGACAGCACCGTGCCCCGTCGCAGATGATGCGCCCCGTACGCGCCCCAGGCCTCGGCGTTGACCGCCTCCGGTTCGTCCGTCAAGGCTCAGCCGCCCGCCACGGCGTCACGCGGAAGCACCGTGACCCGGTGGAAGTTGCACCCCGCGAGCCCTGGCTCGCCGTCATCGGCGGGCGGGGTCTGGTGGGCCTTGAGGGCGATGCTCACCAGACTCAGCAGCAGGTCGACGTCCGCCTCGCAGTCGAGGTGGACCGTCACCCAGCACGATCCGGGCAGCAGGTGGATCGCACTCGAACCGGCGAGGTCGTAGTGGAAGCGCTGGATGGCCCGGCGTGTGAGGTGGAGGTCCACGTCCCGTGCGGTGTGGAAGTGGACGATCTCGTCACGGACGGAACGGAGCGCCCTTCCGGTACCGCAACTCGCCGGGCCCACCAACAGGTCGGGCCATGCCTGCAGGCGCTCCATGGCGCGCTGGGCCAGAGTCATGGCCCCATCGTCGCCTGCTCACCGGCCCGCAACCAGAGGTTGAGCGATTTGTAACCGGGACGTGAGGTGGACCGCGGGGGCAGCGACCAGGGGGTCAGGCGGACTTGGCGAGTCTGAGGTAGCGCTTTCGGGCCCAGTGCCGGCCCGGATCGGTGTGGTCGCTGCCCCGTACCTCGTGATGGCCGATGATGCGCGCGGTTCCTCGGGATGCCGTGCCTCCCGCAGATCGCCGGCCCGGGGGCCGCAGAGCAGGACGGACGGGACGGCGGTGAGGGCGGCGCCCGCGAGGATGCCTCGCCTGCTGGGGACGGGGGTGGTCCGTTCCATGAGTGTTGTTCCTTCCGGGCTCGACGGGAGGGTGTCACTTGCTCGACTGCGCGGAGCGGCGGCCGTTGCGATCGCGGCCCGCGTCGATCAAGTTACGGCCCCTGCCGGTCCGTCAGGAGGAGGCGGCGCGATTCCGTGGACGGGCCCGTTGATGTGGACAACTCCCTCACCCCGTCGGGTGATTCGGGTCGGCGCACCCCCCGGCGACCGTTGGCGACGGCCCCGTTTCAGGCCTGCCCGGCGACGGCCGCCGGATCGTCCAGCACCGCCCGCACCACCGAGTGCGCGGCTCCCAGCAGCGGCCCCTGAGGGCCCAGCCGGGACACGGACACGGGGCAGGCCGGACCCGCCGTGCGCCGCGCCAGTTCGTCCCGCAGCGAGGGCAGCAGCCAGGGCGCAAGACCGGACAGTTCCCCGCCGAGGACCACGCTCTCCGGGTCGAGCAGGTTGACCGCCCCGGTCAGCGCCACACCGAGCGCCGTACCGGCGTCGCGCAGGGCACGGCGTACGTCCTCGTCGCCCTCCGAGGCGCGCCCCGCGAGCAGCCCGACCCGGTCCTCGTCGGGTTCCAGACCGGCCGCACGCAGCACGGCCTCCTCGCCGGCGTACTGCTCCAGACAGCCACGCCCGCCGCAGGCGCACTCCGGCCCGTCCGGCTGGACCGGCACGTGCCCCAACTCGCCCGCGAAACCGCGGGTTCCGCGCAGCAGCCCGCCGTCCACCACGACCGCCGCACCGATACCGATCTCCGCCGAGACGTGCAGGAAGTCGCGGGGCGTGTCGTCCCCCAGCCAGAGTTCGGCGAGGGCGCCGAAGTTGGCCTCGTTGTCCACGGTCAGCGGGAGGTCCGACGGCAGCAGCGTGCCGAGGTCCGTGTCGTGCCAGCCGAGGTTCGGGGCGCGCACGACGGTCCGGGCGTCACGCGCCACCAGACCCGGCACGGCCACGGCGAGTCCGGCGGGCCACAGACCCTCGCCCTCCGCCTCGGCGACGACCCGGCGGATCAGCTCGGTGAGCTCCGCGAGCACGGGTTCCGGGGAGCGGCCGCGGTTCGCTCCCTGCCGTACCGCCCGCGACCGGGTCGTCCCGCGCAGGTCGACGGCGCAGACCGCGAGGTGGTCGACGCCGACCTCCGCGCCGATCCCGGCCGGGCCGCGACCGCTGACGGCGAGCGCGGAACCGGGCCGTCCCACCCGGCCGGGCCGCTCGGGCCCCAGTTCCTCGAGGAGCCCCGAGCGGATGAGCTCGTCGACGAGCGTCGAGACCGCCGCCCGGGTCAGACCGATCCGCGAGGCGACGGCGGCCCGGGACAGCGGACCCTCGTCGCGGACGGTGTGCAGGACACGGGCGAGGTTGCGGCGGCGCATGCCCTGCTGGGTGTCGGGCAGGGCGCGTCCCGGCCCTGCGGGACGTGCCTCGTGCAGCGGTGCGGTCATGCCTGACGCCAGTCCTCAGTGGGTGTTCGTGGGTCGCTCCAGCAGCGGAGCCGCGTCGGAGAGTACCCCGGCGATCCTGGCCAGCGTCTCCTCGTCCCGCTCGACGGCGTCGAGCACCGGCCCGGCCGCCGTGTCCCAGCGCCGCGCGACAGCCGCCGGATCCTCCCCGGTCAGCAGCCCGGCCGCCTGCGCCGCGGCGCCGAGCGCGACCAGTTCCTTGGCCTCGGGCACCTGCACGGGACGTCCCGAGAGCCTCCGCACGGTCTGCTGCCAGGCCGTACCCCGGGCCCCGCCGCCGATCAGCAGCAGGGGTTCCGAACGGTCCGCGTCCTCGTCGAGGACGAGGTCGAGCGCGCCGAGCAGCGAGTGCACGGCACCGTCGTAGGCGGCCTGGAGGAGCTGGCCGCCGGTCGTGTCGTGGCGCAGGCCGTGCAGCAGGCCGGAGGCGTTCGGCAGGTTCGGGGTGCGTTCGCCGTCCAGGTAGGGCAGTAGCGTCACGGCCGTGCCGGGCTCCACGGCCTCGCGGTCCAGCCCCAGCAGGGCCGCGACGCGGTCGACGGCGAGCGTGCAGTTCAGGGTGCAGGCCAGCGGCAGCCAGTCGCCGCGGGCGTCGGCGAAACCCGCCACCGTGCCGCTAGGGTCGGCGGGCCTGTGCCGCGACACGGCGTACACCGTGCCCGAGGTGCCGAGGCTCATCACCGGCACACCCGGCCGCACCCCGAGGCCCAGCGCGGCGGCGGCGTTGTCGCCCGTGCCGGGCGCGACCAGGGTGCCCCGGGAGAACGGCAGGTCATGGCCGTCGCGCACCGTGCCCGCCACCTCGCCGGGCCGGACCACGCGGGGCAGCAGGGCCGGGTCGAGCCCCACGTGCGCCAGGATCTCCTCGTCGTAGCCTTCCGTCCCGGACGCCCACCAGCCCGTCCCGGAGACGTCGCCGCGGTCGGTCGTGCCCTGCCCGGTGAGCCGTTCGGTGAGGTAGTCGTGGGGGAGGCGCACGGCCTTCGTGGCACGCACCGCCTCCGGCTCGTGCTCGGCCAGCCAGGCCCACTTGGTGACCGTGAACGAGGCGGCGGGCACGCTTCCGGTGCGGTCCGCCCAGAACTTCGCTCCGCCCAGCTCCTCCGTCAGCCGGCGGGCCTGTGGCGCCGAGCGCACGTCGTTCCACAGCAGGGCCGGCCGCACCGGCTCACCCCGGCCGTCCAGGGTGACGAGGCCGTGTTGCTGCCCGCCGACCGACACGGCGGCGGCCTCGTGCGCGGCGTCACCGCACTGGTGCAGGGCCTCGCACAGCGCGTCCCACCACTGGCGCGGGTCGGTCTCCCGCCCGGCCCCCGAGGAGACCGGGTGCGGCGCCTGGCCGCTCGCGACCACCCGGCCGGTGGACGCGTCGACGACCAGCGCCTTGGTGGACTGGGTGGACGAGTCCACACCGACGACGAGCGGACCCTCGGCTGCTGACATCGGGCTTCTCCCTACTGCGCGCGGCACGTGTCTCCGTTCGGAGGCACCTTGTCTCTTCCCAGAGAGGTGCCCGCATACTAATTTGTAAATCGGCATGACGAAATAGCCTCAGCGAGCAAGGAGCCGCGGCATGAGCTACCAGCCCACCCCCGACGACAGGTTCACCTTCGGCCTGTGGACCGTCGGCTGGCAGGGACGGGACCCCTTCGGCGACGCCACGCGGCGTGCCCTGGACCCCGTCGAGACGGTGCAGCGCCTGGCCGAGCTGGGCGCTCACGGCGTGACCTTCCACGACGACGACCTGATCCCGTTCGGCTCGGGCGACACCGAGCGCGAGGCGCACATCAAGCGCTTCCGTCAGGCGCTGGACGCCACGGGCATGAAGGTCCCGATGGCCACCACCAACCTCTTCACGCACCCCGTCTTCAAGGACGGCGCGTTCACCGCCAACGACCGCGACGTGCGCCGCTACGCCCTGCGCAAGACGATCCGCAACATCGACCTCGCCGCCGAGCTCGGCGCCCAGGTGTACGTGGCCTGGGGCGGCCGTGAGGGTGCCGAGTCGGGCGCCGCCAAGGACGTCCGCGCGGCCCTGGACCGGATGAAGGAGGCCTTCGACCTGCTCGGCGAGTACGTCACCTCCCAGGGCTACGACCTGCGCTTCGCGATCGAGCCCAAGCCGAACGAGCCGCGCGGCGACATCCTGCTGCCGACCGTGGGCCACGCCCTGGCGTTCATCGAGCGTCTGGAGCGGCCGGAGCTGTACGGCGTCAACCCCGAGGTCGGGCACGAGCAGATGGCCGGGCTGAACTTCCCGCACGGCATCGCGCAGGCGCTGTGGGCGGGCAAGCTGTTCCACATCGACCTCAACGGTCAGTCCGGCATCAAGTACGACCAGGACCTGCGCTTCGGCGCCGGCGACCTGCGTGCCGCGTTCTGGCTGGTCGACCTGCTGGAGTCGGCCGGCTACACCGGCCCGCTGCACTTCGACTTCAAGCCGCCGCGGACCGAGGACCTCGACGGCGTGTGGGCCTCGGCGGCCGGCTGCATGCGCAACTACCTCATCCTCAAGGAGCGCGCCGCCGCCTTCCGCGCCGACCCGGAGGTCCAGGAGGCCCTGCGCGCGGCCCGCCTGGACGAGCTGGCCCAGCCCACCGCCGCGGACGGCCTCCAGGCACTGCTCGCCGACCGGTCGGCGTTCGAGGCGTTCGATGTGGAGGCGGCCGCCGCGCGCGGCATGGCCTTCGAGCACCTGGACCAGCTGGCGATGGACCACCTGCTGGGGGCACGTGGCTGAGTCCACGCGCGCGTGCGGGCCCGTCGGCCGGTCACTCCGGCCGGCCGACGGGCGCGTCATGCCGCGGAATCATGCGATCCACGCCCTGAGTCCGTATCAGCTTCCGTGCGCCCCTCCCGGTCCGGGCGGTGCGCGGCGACTCTGGTCGGTATGGCCCTGCCGCCCGTACCGCCGCACCCGCCCGGACCTCCCCGGCGCCGGAATCCGCTGTTCATCCTGCTCGCCGTGTTCGTGGCCGTCGCAGCCGTGTCTCTCGTGGTGCTGATGGCGTCGGACCGGGGCGGCTCGTCGGACAAGGAGCCGTCCGGCGGGAGCACGAGCCCCACACCCGCGCCGTCCATCGGTATCCCCACCAGGCTGCCGAGTGAGCTGCCGACCCGGCTGCCGTCGGGCTTCCCGACGCAGCTGCCGAGCGATCTGCCGAGCGATCTTCCGAGCGGCCTCGAATCGCTCCTCCCGTCCCTGTACCCCGGCGAGCTAGTGCCCTGACGCCCGCGCACCCGAGCCGGAGGCCTCGCCGGCCGGCCGGGGTGACGAACACCACCATGTCCGTCTCCTGACCCGGCACAGGTTCGACCTCCCACCATCCGACGCGGCGGTAGATGGCGACCGCGTCCGGCGCACCGCTCCAGGTCATCAGCCAGGCCCGGCCGCCGGGTGCGCGGGAGCCGAGAGCGGACAGCGACCGCTGCCCCAGGCCCGTACCGCGAGCCCGGGAGCGTACGCCCAGTTCGTCGATCTCGAAGGAACCCACGAGGAGCTCGTTCACCCGGTCGGCACCGAGCCGCCGGGTCACCTTCCCGTAGGCGCGGTCGGTGCGGAAGGGCGCCTGGGTGGTCCAGCCCGTGGCGAAACCGTCCACCCCGCCGTCCTCCGACAGTGCCGGCACCGCCCGGAATCCCGGTCGGCGTACGTCCGTCTCCAGCCGCTCGCGGAACTCCACCCGGGTCTTCTCGGGGTCCCGGGGCTCCCAGGGCGGTGCCGTGAAGACCTCGGCGTACGCCTCGGTGAGCTCGTCGGCGACGGTGAGGACGTCCGGGCCGTACCGCTGGATCCTCACAGGGAGCTCCCCTCTCCGGGCGGGAGTTCCGCCGAAGCCGGGGCTGTCACCAGGGCCAGGGCCGTCGCGGGGTCCTGGGCGGCGTCTCCCGCGGGCAGCCAGCGGCCGCGTTCCTTGCGGTAGGGCCACCAGCGGCCGTCCCGGCCGAGGCGCAGCTGCACCGGTGCCCCGACGACCGTCCAGCGGTTGCCCCGCGCCCGCAGCTCCGGCCGTTCGCCGGCGTCCCAGGCCGACTCCAGGGCGGCACGCGCGCGTGCGAGCGTCTCGCCCTCCACACGCCACTCCTCGTCGAGGACGGACAGCGCGTCCGTACCGTCGTGACGCCAGGCGCGTACGGCTGTCGCCAGTCCCTCCCGGCCGCGTCCCGACCCGTCGGCGAGCCGGTCGGTCATCTCCGGGCCGGGATCACCTGCGGCCAGTCGCACCGCGTCCTGCGCAGGCGTCAACTCCGCGTGGAAGGTGCCCCGGAGCGTCTCCTTGAGCAGGCGGTGGGCCCGTACGGCGGTCTGGGTGGCCAGGAACGCCACCGCGGCCGGGTCGATTCCGGGCGCGGGCGGTGTCTCGGTGTCCAGGGACGGCGGAAGACCGGGCTCGTCGGGGAGTTCGGGCGGATCCGGCAGCGGCGGCAGGATGTCACCGGCGGCGTACGCCTCGGCCGCGTCCACGCCCTCCGGCCCGGAGGAGCCCGCGGCGGAAGCGCCGCTGCGTGCCTGGAGGTCCGCCAGCAGGGTGGCTTCGTCGCGCCCCCGCATCAGCAGCAGCACGAACGGGTCCTGGTCCAGCAGCCGTGCCACCTGGTAGCAGAGCGCCGCCGTGTGCCCGCAGTGGTCCCAGGCCTCGCAGTCGCACTCCGGCTCCAGGTCGCCCAGGCCCGGCAGCAGTTCGACGCCCGCGTCCGCCGCGTCCTCGACCAGGTGCGGCGGCATCTCCCGGTCCAGCAGGGCCGCCACATGACCGGCTCGCTCCACCGTCATGTCCAGGAAGCGGTCCCACTGTTCGGGCGAGAGCTCCTCCAGCAGGACGTCGGCCCGGTGCGCCGTACGGTCGCGGCCCTGGACGACGGCCGTGAGCCGCCCCGGGCGCACCGACACCGCGCCGACCGCACCCGCGCGGGCGAGCCGGCGGCCCGTCTTGAGCTGCGTCGAGTCCAGCGCCGTGCCCTCCAGGGCCTTCAGCCAGGCCTGGCCCCACCAGGTCTGCGCGAAGCCCCGCCCGTGGGCGGGCGGAAGCGCGGCGAAGGTGCGTTCCGTGTCGCCGTCGTGCCGAGTCATCGCAGGCCCCCTCGCAGTTCGACCAGATCCGCCAGTTCCGCGTCCGTCAGTTCCGTGAGAGCCGCCTCACCGGCACCCAGGACCGCGTCCGCCAGCTCCCGCTTGCGCAGCAGCAGTTCGGCGATGCGGTCCTCGATCGTTCCTTCCGCGATGATCCGGTGCACCTGCACGGGCCGCGTCTGGCCGATGCGGTACGCGCGGTCGGTGGCCTGCGCCTCGACGGCCGGGTTCCACCAGCGGTCGTAGTGCACGACGTGCTCGGCCCGGGTGAGGTTCAGCCCGGTGCCCGCCGCCTTCAACGACAGCAGGAACACCGGCACCTCACCGTCCTGGAAGCGCCGCACCATGGCCTCGCGCCCGGCGACGGGCGTCCCTCCGTGCAGGAACTGCGAGGGCGTGCCGCGGGCGGCCAGGTGCCGTTCGAGGAGGCGGGCCATCTGCACGTACTGCGTGAAGACCAGCACGCCCGCCTTCTCGGCGAGGATCGTGTCGAGCAGCTCGTCCAGCAGCTCCAGCTTCCCGGAGCGCCCGGTGATCACCGGGCGCTCCTCCTTGAGGTACTGCGCCGGGTGGTTGAAGAGCTGCTTGAGGCCGGTCAGCAGCTTCACGATCAGGCCCCGCCGGGCCATGCTGCCGGCGCCGGAGATCTCCTCGAGCGCCTCGCGCACCACGGCTTCGTACAGCGCCGCCTGCTCCTGGGTGAGCGACACGGCGTGATCGGTCTCCGTCTTCGGCGGCAGTTCGGGTGCGATCCCCGGGTCCGACTTGCGGCGGCGCAGCAGGAACGGCCGGACGAGCCGGGCCAGCCGGTCGGCCGCGGCCGGGTCCTGACCGCCCTCGACGGCCTCCGCGTACCGCCGGCGGAAGGTGCCGAGCCGGCCCAGCAGCCCTGGAGTCGTCCAGTCGAGGATCGCCCACAGCTCCGACAGGTTGTTCTCCACCGGGGTGCCGGTGAGCGCCACACGCGCGCGTGCACCGATGGAACGCAGCTCCCGAGCGGTGGAGGAGTACGGGTTCTTCACGTGCTGGGCCTCGTCCGCCACGAGCATGCCCCACGGCACCCCGGCGAGCCGGGGCGCGTCCAGGCGCATCGTGCCGTACGTGGTGAGCACGAACTCCCCGCCGGCCAGGCCGTCCAGGCCGCGCCGCGCGCCGTGGAAGCGCCGCACCGGTGTGCCGGGCGCGAACCGCTCGATCTCCCGCTGCCAGTTGCCCATCAGGGACGTGGGGCAGACCACCAGGGTCGGCCCGGCGGACCCGGCGTCGGACTGCCGGTGCAGGTGGAGGGCGATCAGCGTGATCGTCTTGCCGAGGCCCATGTCGTCGGCGAGGCAGCAGCCCAGACCGAGCGACGTCATACTCGCGAGCCAGTTCAGGCCCCGCCGCTGGTAGTCCCGCAGGGTGGCGGCGAGGGCGGCCGGCTGCTCCACGGGCTGCTGCGCCTCGGGGTCCGCGAGCCGCTCCCGCAGGACCGCCAGCCACCCGGTGGGCCGCACCTCGACCCGGCCGCCCTCCACCTCCGCCCAGCCCGTCAGAGCCGCGCCCAGGGCGTCCACCGGCGTCACCTTGCGGTCCTGCCGGGAACGGGCCAGGCGCGCATCCTGAGGGTCGATCAGGACCCACTGGTCGCGCAGCCGGACCACCGGGCGCTTGGCCTCGGCGAGACGGTCCAGCTCCTCACGGTCCAGTCGCCTGTCACCCAGGGCGAACGACCATGTGAAGGCGAGCAGCGCGTCGGCGGACAGGAACGACGGCATGGCCGTGAAGCCCTCACCGGACTCCGGCTCGCCGTCGGACGGCCCCACCTCCGCGCGCGTGCTCAGCTCACGGGACAGCCCCTTCGGCCAGTGCACGTCGACCCCGGCCGCGCTCAGTGCGAGGGCACCCGCACCGAGAAGCTCGGCGACCTCCTCGTCGGCGAGCTCGGCCGCGTCCGGCACGGACGCCGACAGCAGGGGAGTGAGCGGAGCCCAGGCCCGGGCCGCCCGGCGCAGGGCGAGCAGTGCGTCCATCCGCGCGCGCGGACCGAAGGCCTCGCTCCCGGTGCCGGCCCAGACGTCCGCGGCGTCGGCGACGAGCGCCGGATCGCTGACGCTGTGCACCTGGAGCACGGCCCGGAACGTCACGTCCGTGCCGTCGTCCGCCGCGTCCGTCACACCGTCCGCCTCGATCCGCAGCGACAGCCGCACACCCGCGTCATGGCCCGCGGCGACGTCGGCGGCCCAGGCGCGCTGCTCGGGCAGCCGCACCGGCTGCGGCGCGGCGTAGGCGGGGCCGTTCGTCAACAGCGGCGCGGCGGGGGAGCGGGGCAGGGTGTCGGCGACCGCGTCGAGGAAGGCGCGCAGGAGCTGCTCCGGGTCGGGCAGCCGCAGCGGCGCGGTGCCTTCCAGGGGCACGGCGTGCGCCTCGGGCGGCATCGAGGCGGCGAGGCGGCGCAGGGCTTCGATGTCCTGGGCTCTCAGCGGGCCCGTGCGCCAGGCGTCGTGGTCGCCCGGGGACAGCCCGGGCAGCAGCAGCCCGCGTGCCACGAGGTGCAGGGCGTGCAGGGCCGCAGCGCCCCAGAAGGCGGTGGACCGGTGCCCGTGCCCACCGGCGCGCGCACGCGTGAGGAGCGGCAGGGCGGTGCGTACCGGCACCAGGACGGCGGGCACACTCGCTTCCTCGACCCCACCGTCATGGGGCACGGCGACGGTCAGGTCCGCGACGGACGCGGACGCCACGACCGCGGGGGCAGTGCCGTCCGTTCGCCAGAAGGCGACGCTGCCGGTGCGTGCGGGGTCGCCGGGCAGGAACACGGAGGGGCAAAGAGCCAGTTCGGAGATGTCGGAGGAGGGTGCCGGGGGAGTCGGATGCTCGGCTATGGCGGATTCCTCAAATTTGACTAGTGGGAGCGGAGCCGCCGAGAGTACAGCACTTCCCGAACGCATGGGTATGACTGGGCTGTGAGTTGGGTCACCATGGAGGTCTCAGGGGTGCGTCGGGGTCACACCTCAGGGATGTCTCAGGGTCGCGGTCCGGAACCGCCGTGAACGCGGGTCCGTTTTCGAGACAGAGAGCGGCAGTGGCCGCGAAGGAGGCGACAGTCATGTCGAAGAACGCCAAGATCGCCGCAGGCGGTGTGGCGGTCGGGCTCATCCTGCTGATCTGGCTGCCCTGGTGGGCAGCGCTCCTGATCATCCTGGGAGTCCCGGCCGCCGCGTACCTCACATTGGACCCATCGCAGCGTCGCAGGCTGCGCCGCGCCGGCCGCAAGGAGCTCGGCCGCTGAGGCGCTGACCCGGTGCGGCCCGGGCGCACCGGCTCGGCTCGGTCGCACCGGCTCAGTTCGGCCGGACCGGCTCAGTTCGGCCGTACGGCGATCTTGTCCAGCGCCTCGAGGAGACCCGGCAGTTCCGGCCCCCGCCCCACCGGCAAGACCTCGCCGGGTTCCTCGTCGAGCAGCACGAAGGCGATGTCGTCGGTCCTGGCGACGAGCGACCAGCCCGGACCGTCGGCGCGCAGGGTCCTGGCGTCACCCGGTGCGAAGGACGACCGGACCCGGCCCAGCGGCGGCGGCGAGTCGATGTAGGTGCGGGCCTCCGCGAGGACGCGCCGGATGCCGCTGTGGCCACCCTTCTGCCCGTTCTCCCCGCGGCCGTCCGGACCGACGTCCGCCCCGCCCCCCTCATCCGGTGTCCCCGAGGACCCCGCCGCCGGGAACTCCGCGTCGTCGATCTGCTCCCGCCACGTCGCCCACTGCTGCGCGATCTCGTCCGCGCCCAGGCGCCGCTGGGCCGGGCCCCAGACGGTGGTGTCCGGCGGAGTCAGAGGGGGCCGGTCGTCGGCCTCCGGGCCGGGATCGTGCGGCGCGGGCACCCCGGGGGCCGCCACGGCGACCGCGAGGGGCCAGCCGGGCATGGCCGCGACGACCGTGCGCTCGTCGGGCGACAGCTCGTACTCCATGCCGCAGTCCCAGGACGCGATCGCGACGGCCACCAGGGAGACGTCGTCGATGGCCACCGTCCACCGGGCGCCCTCACCGTCCTGGCCGAGCACCAGCCCGTACCCGTCGGCGAGCGGCGCGAGACCGAGCGCCGCGCATGCCTCGGGGTAGTCGTCGCCCAGCACACTCGGGAACTTCGCCGGCGTCAGCAGCACCGCCGTGAGCACATAGAGCGCATCGTCCTCGGCGGCGACGGCTTCCTCGTCCGTCCCGGCCATCCCAGCCTCCCCATCGCTTCGTCCACCGGCGCGCACCCTAGTGCGCCGGGAAGCCCCTTGTCACGGCCTCGCAGGCGCACGCGGAGCTGCAGTTTTCCGGCGGACGGGGCGAATCGGCCGTCCGGCCCGTGCGCATCATGCCGCCGGCAGCCCCAGCAGGTCGCGGGCCACGGTCTCCGGCGACTCGCCGCGTTCCCGGGCGAGCGCGATCACTGCCCGGCAGGCCAGCTCGTTCACGCCGAACGACAGCGCCTCAGGGGACACCCAGCCGGCCGCCTCGTCGGCCCGTTCCTGGTCGTCCTCCGCGCAGGCCGTGACATAGCTCGCCGCGGCCTCGAAAAGATTGTGCGGACGCTTGTCCCCCTCGGCCCTCGGCTCCGTGCGCAAGACATCGGCGACCCTTCCCCCGGCTTTGCGGAACCTGCCCCACATGCTGACCACCTTCCCCCTGCGTGCCTGTCGTGCCTCATCGTTCATCTCCCGGTCACCAACGTAAAGTTGCAGAGTCTGTGGCAGAAGGGGGACGACATGGTGAAGCGCTTCTCGCGGCTCGAACAGATCCGGCGGATGGACCCGTACGAGGAGGCTACGGAGATCTACCGGCTCAGCGTGGCGTACGAGTACCCCTGGGACTTCACACGCGCCCTGGAGCTGGCTCTGTACCGCACCTACGCCGTTCCCGGCATCGGTCGGCTGCTCGCGCGCACGGCGGAGCTCACGGACCGGACGCAGAAGCGCTACGACGACACCTCGCTGCTCCTGGACACCATCGTCGAGCACGGCTTCGGCAGTGACCAGGGCAGGACCGCGATCCGCCGCATCAACCAGATGCACCGCAGCTACGACATCAGCGACGACGACATGCGCTACGTGCTCTGCACGTTCGTCGTGATGCCCAAACGGTGGATCGACGCCTACGGCTGGCGCAGGATGTCGCGCCATGAGACCGTCGCCAGCGTCGTCCACTACCGCACACTGGGCCGGCACATGGGCATCAAGGACATCCCCGAGACCTACGAGGAGTTCGAGACCTGCCTCGACACCTACGAGGCCGCCCACTTCGCCTGGGACGAGGATGCCCGGCGCGTCTCGGACGCCACCCTCGACCTGATGGCCTCCTGGTACCCCGGCCCGCTCGCACCCGTGCTGCGCACCACGACCCTCGCGCTGCTCGACGACTCGCTGCTGCGCGCCTTCCGCTACACCCCTCCGAGTGCCGCCACGCGCGCCTGGGTGCGTCGTGCCGTCCGGCTCCGGGGCCGTGCCGTCCGCCTGCTGCCGCCCCGGCGCGCCCCGCACTTCGCCCGCCAGAACCGGGAGATCAAGGGCTACCCGTACGGCTACCGGGTCGCCGACCTGGGCACCCGCCCGGTCCCGGGCCTGCGGGGCTGCCCCGTCCGGCACGCGGCGCCGGACGCCGAGGCCGGGTGACGAGGCGGCTCAGTCCTCGCGCACGGCGAGCGCGAGGAAACGGGAGTCCTCGTCGACGTACGACACAAGGCGCCATCCCGAACCGGCCAGCAGCGGACGGAGGTTGGGCTCGGCGCGCAGGTCGTCCGGGGTGAGCGGGCGCCCGTGGCGTGCCGCGAGAGCAGCCCTGCCGATCGGGTGGAACAGGGCCAGCACCCCACCGGGACGCACCACGCGCGCCAGCTCCCGCAGGTCCTCGGCCGGGCTCCCGAGGTGTGAGATGAGGCCCGCCCCGAACACGGCGTCCAGCGACCGCGAGCGCAGGGGCAGCGCGGCGACGTCCGTGAGCAGCAACTGCCCGTCACGGTCCCGCCCGGCCCGTACGGCCTCCCGCAGCATGGCCGGCGTCAGGTCGGCCCCGAGGACCACCCCCGAGGCCCCCACGGCGGCTCGCAGCGGCGGCAGGGCGCGTCCGGTGCCGCACCCCGCGTCGAGCACCCGGTCGCCCGCCCGCAGGCCGAGCTCGGCGATCGCGGCCGCGTAGGCCGGACCGTCGTCGGGGAACCGGCTGTCCCAGTCGGCGGCGCGGGCGGTGAAGAACTCCTGGACACGCGTCTGCTCGTCGCTCATGTACCGCATGATTCCTCACCGGCACGGATGGATGCCTCTGTGCACACGTTCGAGCGTGACCCGATCGTTCCGGTACATCCTTGGGTCATATTCCATCACCTTTCGAAATGCGCCCCCGTTGCGCGCCTCTGCCGGGTCTAGCGTCCCGGGGCCATGGGACACCTGGACCACGCAGCCCTGGGGTGGCTGACCCCCGCACTGTCGTACGTGATGGCCTGCATAGGCGCCGCGCTCGGTCTGCGCTGCACCGTCCGCGCGCTCGCCACCACCGGGCGCTCGCGCCGCAACTGGCTCGTCACCGCCGCTTCGGCGATCGGCACCGGCATCTGGACCATGCACTTCGTGGCCATGCTCGGGTTCGCCGTCGCCGGTACCGACATCCGCTACGACGTGCCGCTCACCCTGCTGAGCCTGCTCGTCGCCATGGTCGTCGTCTGCGCCGGCGTCTTCGCCGTCGGCTACAGCAGGGACCGCGGCCGGGCCCTGCTCGTCGGCGGCCTCACCACCGGCCTCGGCGTCGCGAGCATGCACTACCTGGGCATGGCGGCCGTCCGGCTGCACGGCGACGTGACCTACGACCCGCTGCTCGTCGCTCTGTCCGTCCTGATCGCCGTCGTCGCCGCGACGGCGGCCCTGTGGGCGGCCCTCAACATCAAGTCGCCCGTGGCGGTCACCATCGCGTCCCTGATCATGGGTGCGGCCGTCAGCAGCATGCACTACACCGGGATGTTCGCGGTGGCCGTGCGCGTGACGCCCTCCGGGGAGGCCCTGCCCGGGGCCGCGGCGATGCAGTTCATCTTCCCCCTCGCCGTCGGCCTCGGCTCCTATCTCTTCCTGACCTCGGCCTTCGTCGCGCTGTCGCCGACGGCGGGGGAGCGTGCGGCGTCCGCCTCGGCCCAGGCGCCGGTGCACAGCGTCGCCCCCTAGCCGCGCAGGCGCCCCGCCGGCCTCGGCCGAGCGGCCCGGGCGGTGCAGGGCGCGGGCCTCGGGGACAGCGCGCCCGGCGGTCGGGAGAGCCCGCGGTCAGGAGGGGCCTTGGCCCGGCGGCCCGGGCGGCGCACCCGAAGCCCTGAACGGCCCGCCCTCTCCCGGCCGGTGCGCTCCCAGTCCGACCGCGCTCTGAGCCACACCGTGTGCTCCGGGCCCGACACGGCGCTCTGAGCCTCACGGCGCTCTCGGACGACGGTGCGCCGCCCCAGCCAGGACGCCGGCCCGCACGCCCCCGACCCACTCCCGAGCGAGGAGTCCATGCGAACACCCCGTAGGCCACCCACAGCCGGCGCCGAGACGCCGCCACCCGTGCGCGGTCGCCGTGCGCACGCCGGACCACCGGCCGACGAGGGCCCCGACACGCCCTCGGACACCGCGCCCGACGGGGCGCCCACGCGCGCGGAGCGCTGGCACATACGCCCCCGCACCGTACGCGCCAAGATCGTCTGCCTGCTGATGGTGCCGGTCGTCTCCCTCCTGGCCCTGTGGGCCTACGCCACCGTCACCACCGCCCAGGACATCTCCCGGCTGCGGCAGGTCCAGCGCGTGGACGCCACGGTCCGAGCCCCCGTCTCCACCGCCGTCGCCGCCCTCCAGGCCGAACGCGAGGCCGCGGTACGCCACGCCACCGACCCGTCCGCCGTCCGCACCGACGAACTGGACGAGCTCGCCCGGCGCACCGACCGGGCCGTCGCCCGACTGCGGCTCGGCAAGGACACCACCGTCGCCGACAGCGGGGAACTGCCCGCCGGAGTCGCCCAGCGGCTGAAGGCGTTCGTCTCCGGTGCCGAGCAACTGCGGCCACTGCGCACGGCGGTGCGGGACCGCCGCGTGGGCTGGGCCGAGACGTACGACCGCTACACCGGGACCATCTCGGCCGCCTTCGGCGTCGGAGGTGCCCTCACCGGCATCCGGGACGCCGACCTCGGCTCCGACGCGCGCGTGCTGCTCGAATTCGCCCGCGCGGGCGAGGCACTGGCCCAGGAGAACGCGGTGCTCGCGAGTGCCCGTCTGGACGGCACCCTGACCGGGGAGCGGTTCCGGCTCTTCACCGGCGCCGTCGACCGGCGCCGGACGCTCACCGAGTCGGCCGTCGCGGACCTGAGCGGCACCGAGCGCTCCGCATGGGACACCCTCGCCGCCGACAGCGCCTACACCGCCCTGGGTGACGTCGAGGACCGCGTTCTCGCCGGCGGGCCGGGCGCGAAGGCGGTCGAAGCGGCGCCCGACAGGACCTGGACCACGGCACACACGCGCGTGCAGAACGGCATGCGCACCATCGAGGACGACGCGGCACGCGGGGTCGCGGAGCGGGCCGACCCGTTCACCCGAGGACTGCTCACCCCGGCCGGCGCCGCCGTCCTGCTCGGCCTCGCCGCCGTCGCCGCCTCACTCGTCATCTCCGTGCGCATCGGACGCGGACTCGTGGTGGAACTGGTCAGCCTGCGCAACAGCGCCCTGGAGATCGCCCGGCGCAAACTCCCCGACGCCATGCGGAAACTGCGCGCGGGCGAGGAGATCGACATCAGTGCCGAGGCCCCGCCGGGAGCGTCCGCGGAGGACGAGACCGGGCAGGTCGCCGAGGCCCTCACCACCGTGCACCGCGCCGCGCTGCGGGCCGCCGTGGAACGCGCCGAACTCGCCAGCGGCATCTCCGGTGTCTTCGTCAACCTCGCCCGCCGCAGCCAGATCCTCGTCCACCGGCAGCTGGCCCTCCTCGACAGCATGGAACGCCGCTCCGACGACCCGAACGAGCTGAGCGACCTCTTCCGCCTCGACCACCTCACCACCCGCATGCGGCGCCACGCGGAGAGCCTGATCATCCTCTCCGGAGCCGCTCCCGGCCGGGCCTGGCGCATGCCGGTCTCCCTGACGAACGTGGTCCGTGCGGCCGTCTCCGAAGTGGAGGACTACGCGCGCGTGGAGGTACGGCAACTCCCCGAGGCCGCCGTCGTCGGCGCGGCCGTCGCCGACCTCACGCACCTGCTGGCCGAGATCATCGAGAACGCCGCCCAGTTCTCCCCGCCCCACACGCGCGTGCGGGTCACCGGCGAACCCGTCGGCAACGGCTACGCCGTCGAGGTCGAGGACCGCGGCCTCGGCATGGGCAAGGAGACCCTCTCCGAAGCCAACCGCCGCATCGACCAGTCCGAGGCGCTCGACCTCTTCGACAGCGACCGGCTCGGCCTGTTCGTGGTCAGCAGGCTCGCCGCCCGGCACGATGTCAAGGTCCACCTGAGGACCTCACCGTACGGCGGCACCACCGCGGTCGTCCTGATCCCCACCGCCCTGCTCCACACAGGGGCGGCGGAACGATCCCCCGAAGTGGCGGAACCCGCGCGCCGGCCCGAGGAACGCGCCTACGCGCGCGTGCCCGACGACACCCTTCTCCAGGACGCCGTCCCCGCCCGGACCGACCGGCGCGCCCTCGTGGCTCCCGTACCGGCCGCCGCGGAGACCGAGACCCTGCCTCACGCCAAGATCTCGCGTCACGCGGACAGCCCGCGTCACCAGGAGACCCCGAGCCAGACCCCACCCCCAGGAGTCGCCACCTTGCGACTGCACCGCCCACCGCAGCAGCCCGAAGACTCCGACGACCTCCCGCGCCGCGTACGGCAGGCCAGCCTGGCTCCCCAACTGCGCGACAAGCGGCCCGAGGAGCAGCCGGCGGCGCCCGACCCCCGGGACGACGAGCGCACCCCCGAACTCGTGCGGGACCGCATGGCCGCCTACCGCGACGGCTGGGCGCGCGGCGGCGGCAGGCAACCCGGCCGCGGCACCACCCACGGCCCCGCGACGGGCAGCGACAGCAGTGAAGGAGACCCCGCATGATCCAGGACCCGAGCACACAGTCCGCCCGGCGCTCCGGCGAACTCGACTGGCTGCTGGACGATCTCGTGCTCCGCGCGGGCGACATCCGGCACGCCGTGGTGCTGTCCAACGACGGCCTCGCCGTGGGCGCCTCCACCGGCCTGCGCCGCGAGGACGCCGAGCACCTCGCCGCGGTCGCCTCGGGCTTCAACAGCCTCGCCAAGGGCGCGGGACGGCACTTCGGCGCCGGCGGGGTCCGCCAGACCATGGTGGAGATGGACGAGGGCTTCCTGTTCGTGACGGCCGCGGGCGACGGCTCCTGCCTCGCCCTCCTCACCGCCGCCACCGCCGACATCGGCCTCGTGGCCTACGAGATGGCACGCCTGGTCAAACGCGTCGGCGAGCACCTCGGCACGGCGCCCCGGATGGCCGCGCGGCCACCCGCCGCCGGATGAACCGCGAGAACGGTCCGCGCAGATGACCGAGGACATCACGGGCACCCCGCACGAGCTGGGCAGCCACTGGTACGACACCGAGGCCGGCCCGCTCGTCCGCCCCTACGCCATGACGGGCGGACGCACCCGGCCCGGCCCCACCGGCGTCCGGTTCGACCTGATCGCCCTGGTCACGCTGGACCCGGGCGCACCCGGCGTGGACGACGCCCCGCTGGGCCCGGAACACCGCAACCTCCTCGATCTGTGCCGCCCGGAGACCCAGTCGGTCGCCGAACTCGCCGCCGGCGCGGACCTGCCCGTCGGCGTGGTCAGGGTCCTCCTCGGCGACCTCCTGGAACTCGGCTGCGTCACCGTCAGCCGCCCCGTACCACCGGCCCAGCTGCCCGACGAACGCATCCTGCGCGAGGTGATCGAAGGCCTGAGAGCGCTGTAGCCCCCCACGCACCGACTGAACCCCCACGCACCCACGACACCCCGCACTCCTGAGAGAAGTGATCAATGGTCTCCGAGCACTCCGACGCCCCGGACGGCGACACCGCCGCACTGGCGCTGAAGATTCTGGTCGCCGGCGGATTCGGCGTGGGCAAGACCACCCTGGTGGGCGCCGTCAGCGAGATCCGGCCGCTGCGCACCGAGGAACTCCTGAGCGAAGCAGGCCAGTCGGTGGACGACACCGGCGGCGTGGACCACAAGACCACCACGACCGTCGCCATGGACTTCGGACGCATCACCATCCGGTCCGGCCTGTCCCTGTACCTGTTCGGCACGCCGGGCCAGGACCGGTTCTGGTTCCTGTGGGACGAGTTGTCGCAGGGGGCGCTCGGCGCGGTCGTCCTCGCCGACACCCGTCGCCTGGAGGACTGCTTCCCCGCGGTCGACTACTTCGAGCACCGGCGCATCCCGTTCGTCGTGGCCGTCAACTGCTTCGCGGACGCCCGGCGGCACGGCGCCCCGGACGTCTCGCGCGCCCTCGACCTCGACAGGGGCACGCCCGTGGTGCTGTGCGACGCCCGTGACCGCGACTCGGGCAAGGAGGTGCTGATCAGGCTCGTCGAGTACGCCGGACGGATGCACACCGCCCGGCTGCTCGACTCGGTCGGCTGACCGGAGACCGGCCGCTCCCGCCCGGTCAGTTCGCGACGTCCCGCTCCGCCAGCACCCTGTCGACGGTGACGCGGACGAGGAGTTCGCCGGGGACGCCGTTGCGCGCACCGAACTCCTCGGCGCGCTCCTCGCCCATGTACCGGGCCCCGATCCGGGTGGCCCAGTGCCGTACCTCGTCGAGGTCCTCCGAGACACGGGCGCGGCCCCGCAGCACCACGAAGGAGTACGGCGGCCGGTCGTCGTCCACGCACAGGGCGATCCGGCCGTCCCGGAGGATGTTGCGCCCCTTCACGCTGTCCTGGCCGGTGTTGAACACCACCTCGTCCCCGTCCAGCAGGAACCAGATCGGAGCCACGTGCGGGCTGCCGTCGGCCCGGACGGTGGAGAGCTTTGCGGTGCGGGTGCCGTGCGAGACGAACTCCCGCCATTGCGCGTCGGTCATCTTCTCTGCCATGGCTCCCATCCTCCTTGCCCCGACCGCGGTCGTGGGGAAGGCTGACATGGAGATCCTCCGGCCAGGAGGGGAATCGCACGGGGAGAAAACGGGGAGAACGGAAGATGGCGCAGAACCAGGGACTCGACTGGCTGCTGGACGACCTGACCGAGCGCGTCCACGAAGTGCGGCACGCACTGGTCCTGTCCAACGACGGCCTGGTGACCGGCGCGAGCACCGGACTGCGCCGCGAGGACGCGGAGCACCTCGCGGCCGTGTCGTCCGGGCTGCACAGTCTGGCCAAGGGCTCCGGACGGCACTTCGGCGCGGGCAGCGTACGCCAGACGATGATCGAGTTCGACGACGCGGTGCTGTTCGTCACCGCGGCCGGAACGGGCAGCTGTCTGTGTGTCCTCAGTGGCGCGGAGGCCGACATCGGCCAGATCGCCTACGAGATGACACTGCTGGTCAACCGGGTCGGCGAGCACCTCGACGTGGATGCGCGCCAGCCCGAACCCAAACCGATCACAGACCTCTGACCTGCACGTTCGTCACCCCCGCGGAGTTATCCACAGGCTCGCCACGAGATCCGCCGCAGCGGCTACGGTTTTTTCACGGCGACCGCACACGGCGTGAGCCGCTGACTCCACGGGGGAGACCGACCATGTCACGCACCGGCACGACATCCGACCGCCTCACCTGCGCCCCGAGCCGGGCCGCCCGCGAACTGGAGCTCGAGCGGGGCGAGTTCCACCTCGCCGTGAACCTGGGGCTCATCCGGACCGTTCCCGACGAAGGAGGCGGAGGCGGGCGCGTGTCCCGGGCCGAGATCGACCGGCTGCGCTCCGGGCACGGCTTCCCGGACGCCCTGCGCGAGCGCGTCGCGACGGTCGGCACCACAGAGGGCGCCAAGCTCATGGAGGTGGCGCCCACCAGGTTCACGAGCCTGGCGCGCTACGGCCTGCTGCTCCCGGTGAAGTTCTACGTGAACCGCTATCGGACCGTCGTCTGGCTGTATCTGGCCGAGGAGCTACGGCAGTTCGCGGCCGAGGGGAGTAATGCCCGGCTGCTGGCCGACCGCCGCACGCCCGCCGAGATCCGGGAAGGACTGAAGGCCGGGATGGACCGGCGGCCCCGCAACTGGCGGGGGCGTCACGTCGGATTCCTGACGCGGCAGGCGGGGGCCGACCCCTGGGCGCGCGCGGCAGCGGTCGCCTGCCTCCTCGACCCGGCCGACGTGGCGGACGTCGTCCGGGATCCCCAAGAGCGTGCCCGCCTGGCCCGCTGCCGCCCCGGGCTTCCGGTGCACGGCGCCCCCGGTTCACCCACCGCCGAGCTGGCCGAGACGCTGATGACGGCGAGCGAGCCGGACGAAGTGGCCTGGTTCCGCGCGGACCTGGCCCACACGGTGGAGACCGCCCGACGGCATCACCCCGTGGCGGCCGCGCTGTCCCCGGCGCCGCCGACCGGGCCGGATCCACTCGCGCCACCCCCCGCTCCGGCGGCGGAGCGACCCGCGCCCCTGGACCCCACCCCTCCCGAGGGCCTGCTGGGCTGGTTCCGCCGCAGAGGCCGGCGCCCGGCCGGGTGACCCCGGCGGACCCGCGTCACGGCCGGTCGGCCCGCTGACCGATGAGTTTCCGGATGCGCCCCGGTCGGACCCTGAGGAGACTGAATCCGGGAGGCGATCATGTTCGGTACGACGAAGGCGTTCAGCGGGTTCTCGGTGAACGACATCGACGCGGCCAGGGCGTTCTACGCCGACACGCTCGGGCTCCGGGTGTCGGAGGAGAACGGGATGCTGTTCCTGCACATCGCGGGAGACCGGGACACCCTGGTCTACCCCAAGCCGGACCACACCCCGGCGTCGTTCACCATCCTCAATTTCCCGGTCGACGACATCGAGGCCGCGGTCGACGAGCTGAGCAGGAGAGGAGTGCGATTCGAGCGCTACGACCACCTCAAGACGGACGACAAGGGCATCTTCCGCGGCGGCGGCCCGCTGATCGCCTGGTTCACCGACCCGGCGGGCAACGTGCTGTCCGTCCTCCAGGAAACCTGACGCGCCGGTCGTGCCCGAGCTCCCCGACGTCGAGGGCTTCCGGCAGGTGCTCGAGGACTGCGCGAAGGGACGCGTCATCCGGCGCGTCGACGTGCGGGACGCGGGCGTCCTGCACGGGGTCGACGCCCGCCGGCTGCGGGACGCGCTGGAGGGGCGGCGGTTCGGCACGCCGGAGCGGCACGGCAAGTGGCTGCTCGCCCGCACCGGCGGCCCCACCCTCGTACTGCACTTCGGTATGACCGGCCGACTGGTCTGCGGGCATGCCGATGATTCCGTCGAGGCGCATGACCGCGTCCTGTTCACCCTGGGCGGCGGCCGTCAGCTCCGCTTCCGTGACCAGCGCAAACTGCAAGGGCTCTGGCTGGCCCACGACGAGTCCGACGTCGAGCGGCTGCTGCGGCGGCAGGGGCCCGATGCGCTGGCGGTGGACCGTGCCGAGTTCGAGGAGGTGCTCTCATCGCGCCGGGGGCATGTCAAGACGGCCCTCACCGACCAGTCCGTTCTCGCCGGCCTCGGTAATCTGCTCGCCGACGAGATCCTGTGGCGGGCCCGGCTGCGCCCCGACCGCGGGTCGCGTGACCTGACCCGGGAGGACCGCCGTCGCCTCTACAGCGAGATGCGCCGCACCCTGCGCTCGTCCGTCACCGCCGGCTGCGTACCGCCGCGTGACTCCTGGCTCACCGGCCACCGGGACGACCGGGACCCGAGGTGCCCGCGGTGCGGCACCGGCCTGCGCAGGTCCCGTATGGCCGGGCGGGGCACGGTGTGGTGCCCGCGGTGCCAGCCGGACGCGTGACCTTCGGGCCGGGCCGGCCGGCCCGGGCAGCAGCGAGCCGCCATCGAAGCCGCGTGCGGCGGCCGGGCCCGTTGCTGCGCCCGGACGTCACCAGCGAGGTCAGGGTGCCGCGGTCTCGCGCTCCCCGTCCGGAGCCACCAGCGACTGCGTGAACGGGATCCGCGCCAGCGCGAGCACCCCCGCGGCGATCAGCGCGACGCCGAACAGCTGGGGCAGCAGCCACCACCCGGAGCGGACGGTCTCCTCGTACAGGGTGACGCCGAGGGCGAAGCTCACCAGGGCGTCGCCGAGGGTGAGCGCGGGCTGCGAGGCGACCAGCGGACCAGCCTGCATGGCGTTCTCCAGCAGGAACAGCGCGCACACGCCGGTGGCGGCGAAGGCGTACGTCTGCCAGGCGGTGAGGAAGCCCACGAGGCCCTGGTCGTCGAGGATGTGCATGGCGGCCTTCATCAGCGCCGCGGTCACCGCGTAGCTGATCGCCGTCGCGGCTCCCAGACAGGCCGCGCGGGCCCGGCCCTCCGGGCGGCGGAGGGCGGCGAGAACGAGGGCGACGACCGCGCCCGCGCACACGGCGAGCGCGGGAATCCAGCGGTCCAGCGCCACATGGGTGCGGTTGCCGGCCGGGGAGGCGGCGGCGAGCGCGATCGCCAGACCGGCCACCACCACCATCACGGCCAGCCAGCCCCTGCCCGGCAGATGCCGGTGCATCAGCAGCGAAGCGACGATGAGGGTGAGCGGCAGCTCCAGCACGAACAGCGGCTGCACGATCGTCAGCGGCCCGGTGGCCAGCGCCAGCGCCTGGCAGACGGCGGCGCCGATCACCGCGAGGATGCCGGCCAGCCACACGGGCCGGCGCAGCAGATCGACGATCAGCCCGGCCCGCAACCCTTGGGAGGCGGGCACGGTGAGCGCCGCCTTGCGTTGCAGCACGGTCGCGACCGCGTTGCTGAAGGCGGCGCAGATCGCGAACACGACGGGGAACACGGTGTGCAGCGTGGCCACCTCCCGGATCGGCGGGCGTGTGACGTCGGCGGTGCCTGCTTCTGCCATGGTCGCCGGATCCGGTCAGGGGCGCGATCGGAACCCCGCGCGCGGGGTTCCGATCGGCGAAGCGCAGGTCACCCCAGCTTCCGGAAGAGCCCCTCCTGCACGACGGACACGACCAGACGGCCCTCACGGTCGTAGATCCGCCCCCGGGCCAGGCCACGGCCGCCGACCGCGATCGGCGACTCCTGGTCGTAGAGGAGCCAGTCGTCCGCGCGGAACGGGCGGTGGAACCACATCGCGTGGTCCAGCGACGCCATGTCGAAGCCGCGCGGGCCCCACAGCGGCTCGACCGGGATGCGGACGGCGTCCAGGAGGGTCATGTCGCTGGCGTAGGTGAGGGCGCAGGTGTGCACGAGCGGGTCGTCGCCGAGCGGCCCGACCGCGCGCATCCACACGGCGCTGCGCGGCTCGGCGTCCCGGGCCTCCTCGACGGTCCAGCGCAGCCGGTCCACGTAGCGGATGTCGAACGGCTGACGCCGGGCCATCCGCTCCAGCTGCTCGGGCAGCGTGCCCAGGTGCTCCCGGATCTCGTCCGTGACCGTGGGCAGGGACTCCGGGTCCGGGACCGTGCGGGCCGGCGGCAGCTGGTGCTCGAAGCTGCCCTCCTCCGGCTTGTGGAAGGAGGCGGTGAGATTGAAGATCGTGCGGCCCTGCTGCACGGCCGTGACCCGGCGGGTGGTGAAGGACCGGCCGTCGCGCACGCGCTCGACCTGGTAGACGATCGGCACACCCGGGATGCCCGGGCGCAGGAAGTACGCGTGCAGCGAGTGCACGGGACGGTCGCCCTCGGTGGTGCGGCCGGCGGCGACCAGCGCCTGCCCCGCCACCTGCCCGCCGAAGACCCGCTGCAGGGACTCCTGCGGGCTACGGCCGCGGAAGATGTTGACCTCGATCTGCTCCAGGTCGAGCAGGTCGACGAGCCTCTCGGCCGGGTTCGTCGTCATGGGTGGGATTCTCCTGTGTTCGCTGCTGCCCGGCCCGTCAGAGCTGGCCGACGTCGGTGACGCGGACGATCGCGCGGCCCTCCGCGTCCGAGGCCGTGAGGTCGACCTCCGCGCTGATGCCCCAGTCGTGGTCGCCGTTCGGGTCGTGGAAGATCTGCCGGACCCGCCACAGGGCGTTCTCCGGCTCCTCCTCGATGAGCAGCAGCTTGGGGCCGCGGGCGTCGGGGCCGGTGCCGAGATCCTCGTACTCGTCCCAGTACTTGTCCATCGCCTCGCCCCACGCGTCGGCGTCCCAGCCGGACTCCCCGTCCAGCTCGCCCAGCTCCCCGACCTGGTCGAGAGCGGCGAGTTCGACCCGGCGGAACATGGCGTTGCGGACCAGGACCCGGAAGGCACGCGCGTTCGCGGTGACCGGCTTGACCTCGTCGGCCTTCTCCTGGGCCTCCTCGGCCGTCATCTCCGCCGGGTTGGCGAGCTGCTCCCACTCGTCCAGCAGGCTGGAGTCGACCTGGCGCACCATCTCGCCCAGCCAGGCGATCAGATCCTGGAGGTCCTCGGACTTGAGGTCGTCCGGGACGGTGTGGTCGAGGGCCTTGAAGGCGCTGGCCAGGTAGCGCAGCACGATGCCCTCGGTGCGGGCCAGCTCGTAGTGGGACACCAACTCGGTGAAGGACATCGCCCGTTCGTACATGTCGCGGATGACCGACTTCGGCGACAGCGGATGGTCGCCGACCCAGGGGTGGCTCTTGCGGTAGGTGTCGTACGCGTGGAAGAGCAGCTCCTCCAGGGGCTTCGGGTACGTGATGTCCTGGAGGCGCTCCATGCGCTCCTCGTACTCGACACCGTCGGCCTTCATCGCGGCGACCGCCTCGCCGCGTGCCTTGTTCTGCTGGGCGGCCAGGATCTGCCGCGGGTCGTCGAGCGTCGACTCCACGACGGACACCATGTCGAGCGCGTACGACGGGGACTCGGGGTCGAGCAGTTCGAACGCGGCGAGCGCGAAGGTGGACAGCGGCTGGTTGAGCGCGAAGTCCTGCTGGAGGTCGACCGTGAGGCGGACGATGCGGCCTTCGGCGTCCGGCTGGTCGAGCTTCTCGACGATGCCGCCGTCCAGCAGCGAACGGTAGATCGCGATGGCCCGGCGGATGTGCCGCAACTGCTGCTTGCGCGGCTCGTGGTTGTCCTCCAGCAGCCGGCGCATGGCCTCGAAGGCGTTGCCGGGGCGGGCGATCACCGACAGCAGCATGGTGTGCGTCACCCGGAACCGGGAGGTCAGCGGCTCCGGTTCGGAGGCGATGAGCTTCTCGAAGGTCTGCTCCGACCACGCGACGAAGCCCTCGGGGGCCTTCTTGCGGACGACCTTGCGGCGCTTCTTCGGGTCGTCGCCCGCCTTGGCCAGCGCCTTCTCGTTCTCGACGACGTGCTCGGGCGCCTGCGCGACGACGAAGCCCTCCGTGTCGTACCCGGCCCGCCCGGCCCGGCCCGCGATCTGGTGGAACTCCCGGGCCCGCAGGGTGCGCACGCGGGTGCCGTCGTACTTGGTGAGGGCCGTGAACAGCACCGTGCGGATGGGGACGTTGACGCCGACGCCGAGCGTGTCCGTGCCGCAGATGACCTTCAGCAGACCGGCCTGCGCGAGCTTCTCCACCAGGCGCCGGTACTTGGGCAGCATGCCCGCGTGGTGCACGCCGATGCCGTGCCGGACGTAACGGGAGAGGTTGCGGCCGAACTTGGTGGTGAAGCGGAAGTTGCCGATCAGCTCGGCGATCCGCTCCTTCTCCTCACGCGAGCACATGTTGATGCTCATCAGCGCCTGCGCCCGCTCCACGGCCTGCGCCTGCGTGAAGTGCACGATGTAGACGGGCGCCTGCCGGGCTGCCAGCAGGTCGGTGAGCGTCTCGGTGAGCGGGGTGAACCGGTACTCGTAGGACAGCGGCACCGGGCGGGTCGCCGAGCGGACCACCGCGGTCGGGCGGCCGGTGCGGCGCGCGAGGTCCTTCTCGAAGAAGGAGACGTCGCCGAGCGTCGCCGACATCAGCACGAACTGCGCCTGCGGCAGCTCCAGGATCGGGATCTGCCACGCCCAGCCGCGGTCGCCCTCCGCGTAGAAGTGGAACTCGTCCATCACGACCTGGCCGACGTCCGCGTGCTTGCCGTCGCGCAGCGCGATCGACGCGAGGACCTCGGCGGTGCAGCAGATGACGGGGGCGTCGGCGTTGACCGACGCGTCGCCGGTCAGCATGCCCACGTTCTCCGTGCCGAAGATCTTGCACAGCTCGAAGAACTTCTCCGACACCAGCGCCTTGATCGGAGCCGTGTAGAAGGTGACCTCGTCCCGGGCCAGCGCCGCGAAGTGCGCCGCCGCCGCGATCATGCTCTTGCCGGAGCCGGTGGGCGTCGACACGATCACGTTCGCCCCGGAGACCACCTCGATCAGCGCCTCCTCCTGGTGGGGGTAGAGCGTGAGACCCCGCTCGCCGGCCCACGACTCGAAGGCTTCGTACAAGGCGTCGGGGTCGGCGGTCCGCGGCAGCTGATCGATGAGGGTCACGCCCCCCATCTTGCCTGGCCCGATGCCCGATGCGGGAATCGGCTGCGGGCCCGAAGATCACGAACGCTACGCTGGGGCGCCGACGGGACGTCAGCACGCCCGGTCAACTGGACAGCGGCACACGAGGAATGGGGCGGGCAGCGGCCATGATGGGACCAGCACACTCACTGTCGGGAGCCGCCGCCTGGCTGGGCGTCGGTGCGGCCGCCGCGGCGGCCGGGCACCCGATGCCCTGGCCGGTCCTCCTCGTCGGCGCCCTGATCTGCGCCGGAGCCGCCCTCGCCCCGGACCTCGACCACAAGGCCGCCACCATCTCCCGGTCCTTCGGGCCGCTGTCACGCTGGCTGTGCGAGATCGTCGACAAGCTGTCGTACGCCGTCTACAAGGCGACGAAGAAGCAGGGCGACCCGCGCCGCTCCGGCGGGCACCGCACCCTCACGCACACCTGGCTGTGGGCGGTCCTGATCGGAGCGGGCACCTCGGCCGTGGCGATCACCAGCGACCGCTGGGGCGTGCTCGCGATCCTCTTCGTGCACATGGTCCTGGCCATCGAGGGACTGCTCTGGCGGGCGACGCGCGGCTCCAGCAGCGAGGTCCTGGTGTGGCTGCTGGCCGCGACCACCGCGTGGATCCTCGCGGGCGTCCTGGACAAGCCGGGCAACGGCGCCGACTGGCTGTTCTCGGCGCCGGGCCAGGAGTACCTGTGGCTGGGGCTGCCGGTCGTGCTGGGCGCGATCGTGCACGACATCGGGGACGCGCTCACCGTGTCCGGCTGCCCGATCCTGTGGCCCATCCCGGTCGGGCGCAAGCGCTGGTACCCGATCGGGCCGCCGAAGGCCATGCGGTTCCGGGCGGGCAGCTGGGTCGAGCTCAAGGTGCTGATGCCGGTGTTCATGCTGCTCGGCGGGGTGGGCTGCGCGGCGGCGCTCAACGTCATCTGAGCTCGGCCCCACGACGCGCCTCAGCCGCCGCCGTAGCGCCGCTCGAACGCGGCGACCCGGCCCTCCGAGTCCACCGTGCGGGCCTTGCCCGTGTAGAAGGGGTGGCTCTCCGCGGAGATCTCCACGTCCACGACCGGGTAGGTCTCGCCGTCGTCCCACTCGATGGTCCGGTCGCTGGACGCGGTGGACCGGGTGAGGAACGCGTAACCGGCGGCGCGGTCGCGGAAGACGACGGGGTGGTAGTCGGGGTGTTTGTCCTGCTGCATGGATGCTCCTCGAACGGCTCGGGCCGGTTCTGCGATCAGCCGGACAGGGTGTCCTCGTCGACGATGTGCACGGCGGCCTCCTCGGCCGACGCGGCGCCGCCGTCGATGCCCACGTCCATGGCGACCAGTGCCTCCTCGTCGTCCTCGTGGGCGCCCTCGTCGGGTGCCACGAGCCGGCCGGAGCGCGCGGCGCCGACCTCGTTGTCCAGGAGTTCCCCGTCGGTGCCCGCGCAGTCCCCGAGGCCGTCACCGTCCGGGGCGGCGGCATCCGGCAGCTCTTCGGAGAGCCGCTGGTCCAGCGTCTCGCCGCGCTGCCGCTCGGCCGCCGTCACGCCGAGGTGCTCCACGGCCCAGGGTCGCTCGGGAGGGGACCAGCCCCGGTCCAGGGGATCGTCGACGCCGTCGTTCTCCAGGGTGTCCTCGGCGTCGAGCAGCCCCGTGTCCTCCCTCTGCTCGTCTTGGTCCGGCTGGTAGACGTCGTCTCCCCAGCCGTCGGAGCTGTTCACGGGTACCTCCAGGGGGTGGGGACGGGCCCGTATCCACGCGGCCCTAGCCGGGCCGCCGCCGCACGGAGCACTGACGCCGCCCGATCCGCTGGTTCCCGGGCGTTCCCCGAGCCGGTGCCTGATTCCAGCCTTCCACCCCGGCTCGGGACCGCGCAACGCCAAGGACGCGATGGCCCCTGCGGACGAGCGCGGCTCCCCGCACCTCCCGCGGCTCGGCCTCGGCTCACCCGTGCCACGACCTCCACAGCGCCGCATACGCCCCGTCCGCCGCGACCAGCTCCTCGTGGCTGCCCAGCTCGCTGATCCGGCCGTTCTCGACGACGGCGATGACGTCGGCGTCGTGGGCGGTGTGCAGCCGGTGGGCGATGGCGACCACGGTGCGGCCGTCGAGGACCCGGGCCAGGGACCGTTCCAGGTTGCGGGCGGCGCGCGGGTCGAGCAGGGACGTCGCCTCGTCCAGGACCAGCGTGTGCGGGTCGGCCAGCACCAGGCGGGCCAGCGCGATCTGCTGGGCCTGGGCCGGGGTGAGCGCCAGACCGCCCGAGCCGACCTCGGAGTCCAGGCCGTCGTCGAGCGCACGGGCCCAGCCGTCGGCGTCGACCGCGCCGAGCGCCGCCCACAGCTCGGCGTCGACGGCGCCGGTCCGCGCGAGCCGGAGGTTGTCGCGCAGGGAGCCCACGAAGACGTGGTGCTCCTGGTTGACCAGGGCCACGTGGGAGCGGACGCGTTCGGCGGGCATCCGGGACAGCTCGGCGCTGCCCAGGGTGATCCGGCCGTCCCGGGGCGCGTAGATCCCGGCGAGCAGCCGGCCCAGCGTGGACTTGCCCGCACCCGAGGGGCCGACCAGGGCCAGCCGGGTGCCGGGGGAGACCTCCAGGGACACCTTGCGCAGGACGTCCACGCCCTCCAGGTAGCCGAAGTGCACCCGGTCGGCGTGCACATGACGTCCCTCGGGAGCCACCGACGGATCCCCGGCGTCCTGCTCGATGTCCCGGACCCCGACGAGCCGGGCCAGCGACACCTGGGCCACCTGCAGCTCGTCGTACCAGCGCAGGATCATGCCCACCGGGTCGACCAGCATCTGGGCGATCAGCGCGCCGGTCGTCAGCTGGCCGACGTCGATCCACCCGTGCAGGGCGAACACACCGCCGATCATCAGGACGGAGGCGAGCACGGTCACGTGGGTGACGTTGATGACCGGGAAGAGCACGGACCGCAGCCAGAGGGTGTACCGCTCCCAGGCCGTCCACTCCCGGATCCGGCGCTCCGACAGCGCGACGCGGCGGTCGCCGAGGCGGTGGGCCTCGACGGTGCGCCCGGCGTCCACGGTCTCGGCGAGCGCGGCGGCCACGGCGGCGTACCCGGCGGCCTCGGAACGGTAGGCCGAGGGCGCCCGCCGGAAGTACCAGCGGCAGCCGACGATCAGCAGCGGCAGGGCGAGCAGCACGGCGAGCGCCAGCGGCGGCGCCGTGATCACCAGCCCGCCCATCAGCAGGATCACCCACACCACGCCGATCGACAGCTGCGGCACCGCCTCGCGCATGGCGTTGCCCAGGCGGTCGATGTCCGTCGTGATGCGCGACAGCAGATCGCCGGTCCCGGCGCGCTCCAGCACCCCGGGCGGCAGCCCGACCGACCGGACGAGGAAGTCCTCGCGCAGGTCGGCCAGCATCCGCTCACCCAGCATGGCGCCGCGCAACCGCACCTGACGGACGAACACGGCCTGGACGGCCAGCGCGGCCACGAAGAGCCCCGCCGTGAGTTCCAGCCGCAGGTCCCGTGCCCCGTCGGACACCCGCTCCACCAGTCCGCCCAGCAGCCAGGGACCGGCCATCGAGGCGATCACGGCGGCCGTGTTGACGGCCACCAGCAGCAGGAACGCCCGCCGGTGCCGGCGCAGCAGTTCGGCCACGTAGGCGCGGACGGTCTCGGGGGCGCCGACCGGCAGGGTGTTCGCCGTCGTCGGGGCCGCCGGGTCGTACGCCGGTGGCGCGACGCCGATCATGCCTTCTCCTCGATCTCTTCCAGTTCCTGCAGTACGTCGTCGTCCTTCAGTACGTCGTCCTTCAGCACGTCCTTCAGGGCGACCGAGCCGTTCGGCGCGGCCTCGTCGTCCGTCTCGCGGGTGACCACCGCCCGGTAGCGGGGCTCGGTGCGCACCAGCTCCCGGTGCGCGCCGACCGCCACGGCCTCGCCGTCGTGCAGGAACACGACCCGGTCGGCGCGGTCCAGCAGCAGTGGCGAGGAGGTGAACACCACGGTCGTGCGCCCGTCGCGCAACTCCCGCACGCCCTGCGCGATCCGTGCCTCGGTGTGCGAGTCGACGGCCGAGGTCGGCTCGTCCAGGACGAGCGCCTCCGGGTCCGTGATCAGCGACCGGGCGAGGGCGAGCCGCTGGCGCTGACCGCCGGACAGGGACCGGCCGCGTTCGGTGATCCGCGCGTCCATGGGGTCGGCGGCGTCCAATGAGCCCTGCACCAGCGCCGCCAGCACGTCGTCGCACTGCGCGGCCGCGAGCGCCTGCCTCGGCTGGACGGTGCCCGACGCGGGTACGTCGAGCAGGTCGCGCAGCGTGCCGGACAGCAGGACCGGGTCCTTGTCCTGGACGAGGACGGCCGTACGGGCGCTGTCCAGCGGGAGTTCGTCGAGCGGCACCCCGCCCAGCAGCACCGAGGTGCCCTCCTGGGACGGGTGTCCGCCCATCCGTTCCGCCAGCAGGCCCGCCGCGTCCGGGTCGCCGCACACCACGGCCGTGAGCCGGCCGGCGGGCGCGAGCAGTCCGGTCTCCGGGTCGTACAGGTCGCCGGAGGGGACGTCGGCCGCGCGCGACCCGGCGGTGTCCGTGGGCCGCTGGAGCGACAGCACTCCCGCGGCCCGCTTCGCGGAGGGCCGGGAGAAGGAGTACGCCATGGCGATCTCCTCGAAGTGCCGCAGCGGGTAGGTGAGGACCATGACCGAGCTGTAGACGGTGACCAGTTCGCCGACGGTGATCCGGCCCTCGCGCGCCAGCCGCACGCCGTACCAGACGACGGCGATGAGCAGCAGCCCCGGCAGCAGGACCTGGATCGCGGAGATCAGCGACCACATCCGGGCGCTGCGCACGGCCGCGTGGCGTACTTCCTGGGAGGCGCTGCGGTAGCGGTCGAGGAACAGTTCCTCGCCGCCGATGCCGCGCAGCACGCGCAGGCCGGCGACGGTGTCCGAGGCGAGTTCGGTGGCGCGTCCGGCCTTCTCGCGCTGGGTGTCGGCACGCCGGGTGGCGCGGGGCAGCAGAGGCAGTACCGCGAGTGCCAACGCGGGCAGCCCCACGGCGACGACCACGCCGAGCGCCGGCTGGTAGACGAGCAGGCCGGCGCAGACCAGCACGATGGTGACCACGGCCGCGGTGAAGCGGGACAGTGCCTCGACGAACCAGCCGATCTTCTCGACGTCACCCGTCGAAACCGCCACCACTTCACCGGCCGCGACACGCCGGGTCAGTGCCGAACCCAGATGGGCGGCCTTGCGGGCGAGCAGCTGCTGGACGCGGGCGGCCGCCGTGATCCAGTTGGTGATCGCGGTGCGGTGCAGGAAGGTGTCGCCGACCGCGTTGCCGGCGCAGGCCAGCGCCAGCAGGCCGCCCGCCAGGGCGAGCCCCGTGCCCGAGCGGTCGACGACGGCCTGCACGGCGACACCGACACAGAACGGCAGCGCGGCGACGGAGGCGAAGTGCAGCAGCCCCCAGGCCAGCGACTTGAGCTGACCGCCCAGCTGATTCCGGAAGAGCCACCACAGGAATCGGGGACCCGAACGCGCGTCCGGCACGCCCGGGTCGGGGTACGGAAGGTCTTGAATCTGCATGACGTCCCAGTGGCTCGTGTCAGGGGGATGGCGGGGGGATGGCGTGGGGATGGGGCCGGCCGAAGGCAGCAAACCGTGACAGGTTCGCCTCGCCGCGTGGTCGGAGGCAACAGGTTTTCCGCCCACCGAACGGAACCGGCCGACAGGGGGGAAGAGGGCTGTCCCGGCGGGCCGGTGCGCATTGCGCAGGCGGCCCGGGCCCCGTAGAACACCGCCCATGAAGAGACGGATCGTCATGTCCATGCTTGCCGGAGCGACCCTCCTGGCGAGCACCCTCCTCGGCACCGGCCCCGCCCGGGCGGCGGACGTCCCGGCCCCGGCGGCCGGCGTCCCCGCCGAGTTCGGCACCGACTGGCACGACCCGGTCACGGCCGCCCCGCCCGTCGACAGGCCGGCTGGACAGTCCTGCGAAGTCACCGTCGCCCGGGCGCAGTTCCGTGACTTCACCCCCTACCGCGGCACGTACACCCCGCCCGACGGCTGCGGCGACCGCTGGAGCAAGGTGGTGCTGCGGCTCGACGGCAGGGTCAAGGGGCGCCAGTACGACCGGCTCGGCTACCTCCACGTCGGCGGGGTCGAGATCTTCCGGACGTCGACGCCGCAGCCCTCGCCGGACGGCATCGAGTGGTCCGTGGAGAAGGACGTCACGCGCTACAGCGACACCTTCCGCACGAGCCGCGACGTCGAGATGCTCATCGGGAACGTCGTCGACGACACCTACACGGGCGTCCTCGACGTCGAGGTCACGCTGACGTTCCACCGGGGCCGCCCCGACGGGAAGAGCCCCGACCGGGTCCTCACCCTCGACGGTGACTCGGCCCTCACCACCCCGCGCAACAGCGAGCGCATCGTCGCCGAGGTGTACGCGACCGGATCCGGCGGCGGCTGCGAGGAGTACTGGTACCTGACGGTGTCCGAGCCGGCGCCGTACTCCTGCAAGGCGGCTCAAGGTCCTTACCGGGAGGTTCAGATCAGCGTGGACGGCCGGCTCGCCGGCATCGCCGCCCCGTTCCCGACGGTGTGGACCGGAGGCTGGTCCAACCCGTTCCTCTGGTACGTGATCCCAGGGCCGCGCGCCTTCGACATCAAGCCGATCACCTACGACCTCACGCCCTTCGCCGGGATCCTCAACGACGGCCGCCCGCACCGCGTCGAGGTCTCGGTCGTCGGCGTCCCCGAGGGGCAGAGCGGCTGGAGCACGCCCGTGAACGTCCTCGTCTGGCAGGACGAGCGGCGCGAGCAGGTCACCGGGAAGCTCACCGTGCACAGGGAAGGCGACCTCATCAACTCATCGGTGTACACGCCCGGTTCGGAGCACGGCGTCGATACCGAGGGGGCCCACCGGCTGATCGTCGGGGGCTACATCGACACCTCGCACGGCCGCGTCGGGACCACCGTCAGCCGCTCCCTCGCCAACGCCTCCACCCACCGGTGGACCGACGGCGAGACGCGTGACGCTCTCGAAGCCACCTGGACCGACGACGAGTCGGTGACCGTCGGCGGCCGGACCACGCGGACCCGCCGCAGCTACACCATGGACGGCACGACCACCCTCGGCGCGGGCGACCGCCTGCGCACCGTGCTGACTCTCGGCGACCGCGCCACGGTCACCGGGACGCGCGGCGGACGACGCACCGTGTGGTCACGGCTGGACAACTCCTACACGGGCGACGCGACCTACACGGCGCACGTGCCGCGCGACCAGCGTCACGCGGTCGGCACCACGAGCGAGCGCTACCGGCTGCACGGCTCGCGCGGCTGCTACGACCGCACCCTGACCACCGTGCAGGGGGTGCTCACGGGGGACCGCAGCAGGTGCTGAGGTGACCGGTGGGGTGCGTGTGACGCGTGCCACGCATGGGGCTTTTACCTGGCTGAAACGTTGCGGTCTTGTGCGCGATCAAGACAGCCTCCAGAGTGGTCGGAATCGGAAGTGATTTTCCGCATAACAGAAGTCCCCTCCGGCTTCTGTGCGTCCCGTTCCCCTAGGAGGCTTCGTGCCGCCGTCCGTACCGTCCCTCCCGCGACGCGTCGCACGCACTCTACGCACCTCGCTGTTCGCGCAGGTTTCCTGCGCGCTCGTCCTCGGCATCGTCGTCGGAAAGCTGTGGCCGGACACGGCCACGGCTCTCCAGCCGCTCGGCGACGGTTTCACCCGCCTCATCAAGACGGTGATCTCGCCGCTCGTGTTCTGCGTGGTCGTCGTCGGCATCGCCAAGGCGGGTGATCTGAAGGCCTTCGGCCGGATCGGGGTCAAGGCCCTCATCTGGTTCGAGGTCGCCTCCACGGCCGCCCTGGTCATCGGTCTCGTCGCCGCCAACGTCGTCGGCCCCGGCAGGGGCATGAACGTCGACCCCTCCTCGCTCGATGCCGCGGCGGTGGACGAGACGACGGGCGGCGGCCATCTGCCCACGACCACCGAGTTCGTCCTGAACGCGCTGCCGCAGAGCTTCCTAGGCGCCTTCGCCGAGAACGAACTGCTCCAAGTCCTCATCCTCGCCTGCCTGGTGGGCGCCGCCCTGCTGCACCTCGGGCACACCAAGGTGCCGAAGGTCCTCCCCGCGATCGAGCAGGCCCAGGAGGTCATCTTCGCGGTCGTCGGATTCATCATGCGGCTGGCCCCGATCGCGGTGTTCGGCGCGATGGCCCACCTGGTCGGCAACTACGGCCTGGGCGTGATGAGGACGTACGCCAAGCTCATCGTGCTCTGCTATGTGGCGGCGGCGCTGTTCGTCGCGCTGCTGGCCGTCGCCCTGAAGCTCGTGACCGGCCTCAGTCTGTGGAAGTTCCTGCGCTACATCCGCGAGGAGATGCTGCTCGCGCTCGGCACCGCGTCCACCGAGTCGGTCATGCCGCGGGTGATGCAGAAGCTGCGCCGGGCCGGCGCCCGCGACGACGCCGTGGGGCTGGTGCTCCCCACCGGCTACTCCTTCAACCTCGACGGCGCCTCGCTCTACCTGTCCATCGGCACCCTGTTCATCGCCCAGGCGGTGGGCGTGGACCTGAGCCTCGGTCAGCAGGTCACCGTCGTCCTGGTGCTGATGCTGACCAGCAAGGGCATGGCGGGGATCCCCGGTTCGGCGTTCCTCGCCCTGTCCGCGACCGCCTCGTCCCTGGGGGTGATCCCTGCCGGGGCCGTCGCGCTGCTGCTCGGCGTGGACCGCATCATGGACTCGATGCGCGTCGTCACGAACCTGCTCGGCAACTGCGTCGCCGTCTTCGCGGTGTCCCGCTGGGAGGGGGCCCTGGACACCGCCCGGGCGAAGAGGGTGCTCGGCGGGGAGGACACCTCCCCGCCGGAGGACGGCGCGAAGGGCCTCGGCGGCGAGACCGGGGCCGAGGCGCCGGTGCCGGACATCCCGGCCCAGAAGGCCAAGGAACTCAAGGAGCTCAAGGAGCCCGCCCCCGAGGCCGGTTGACCGAAAGGCAGCGGGCCGTGGTCGCCGCTCGTGCAGAACGAGCGGCGCCCACGGCCCGCTTTCGCGCTGCGGTTCAGCAGGGCTGCACCGGTGTCCCGTCGATCAGTGTGTCGAGCAGCCCCCCGAGCGCCTCCCGCTGATCCCCCGTCAGCGGAGCGAGGATCTCCTCGGCGGCCGACCTGCGCGCCGCCCGCAGCTCGCGCAGCGCGCCCCGGCCGTCGTCCGTGAGCTCGATGCGGATCACCCGCCGGTTCGCCGGGTCCGGGACCCGCCGCACCTTGCCGCTCGCCTCCAGGCCGTCGACCAGCGTCGTCACGGCTCGCGGCACCACCTCAAGACGCTCGGCCAGGTCGGCCATGCGAGGTGGTGAACCCCAGTGCGCCAGCGTGCGCAGCAGCCGGGACTGGGCCGGGGTGATACCAAGGTCGCGATGCTCCAGATGGCGCTTCTGGATGCGGTGCACCCGGCGGGTGAGCCGCAGCAACTGCTCGGCGAGCAGGCCGTCGGGGTCGGGCGTGGTCATGCGGGAACAATATCAGGATGCAGTTCATTGTGAGTCTAGGTAACAATGAGCTACGATCCGATCCGCCGCATCCCTCGTAGGAGCCCATGCATCCCGACCGTGAAGCCCCCTGGACCCCGCCGGCCGACTCGAAGCAGGAGCCCCGGCAGGTCCGCCGCATCCTCGGCCTCTTCCGCCCCTACCGGGGCCGCCTCGGAATCGTCGGCCTGCTGGTCGGTGCCGCGTCACTGGTCTCGGTCGCCACGCCCTTCCTGCTGAAGGAGATCCTCGACGTCGCGATCCCCGAAGGGCGCACGGGCCTGCTCAGCCTGCTCGCCCTCGGCATGATCCTCAGCGCCGTCCTCACCAGCGTCTTCGGAGTCCTCCAGACCCTGATCTCCACGACGGTCGGCCAGCGCGTCATGCACGACCTGCGCACTGCCGTCTACGGCCGGCTCCAGCGCATGTCCCTGGCCTTCTTCACCCGCACGCGCACCGGCGAGGTGCAGTCCCGCATCGCCAACGACATCGGCGGCATGCAGGCCACCGTCACCTCCACCGCGACCTCCCTGGTCTCCAACCTCACAAGCGTGATCGCCACGATCGTCGCGATGATCGTCCTCGACTGGCGCCTGACGGTCGTCTCGCTGCTGTTGCTGCCGGTGTTCGTGTGGATCAGCCGCCGCGTCGGCAACGAACGCCGGAAGATCACCACCCAGCGCCAGAAGCAGATGGCCGCCATGGCCGCCACCGTCACCGAGTCGCTCTCCGTCAGCGGCATCCTGCTCGGCCGCACGATGGGCCGCTCCGACTCGCTGACGAAGTCCTTCTCCGACGAGTCCGAGGAACTCGTCGACCTGGAGGTGCGGTCGAACATGGCCGGCCGGTGGCGCATGGCCGTCATCACGATCGTCATGGCCGCCCTGCCCGCCGTCATCTACTGGACCGCCGGCATGGCCTTCCAGCTGGGCGGCCCCGCGGTCTCCATCGGCACGATCGTCGCCTTCGTCTCGCTCCAGCAGGGCCTGTTCCGCCCGGCCGTGAGCCTGCTGTCGACCGGTGTGCAGATCCAGACCTCACTCGCCCTGTTCCAGCGCATCTTCGAGTACCTCGACCTGCCGATCGACATCACCGAGCGCCCCGACCCGGTCCGCCTCGACCGCGTCAAGGGCGAGGTCCGCTTCGAGAACGTCTCCTTCGGCTACGACGGCAAGGGCGGCCCGGTCCTCGACGGCATCGACCTCACCGTTCCGGCCGGCGGCAGCCTCGCGATCGTCGGCCCCACCGGAGCCGGCAAGTCCACCCTCGGCTATCTCGTGCCCCGGCTCTACGACGTGACCGGCGGCCGCGTCACCCTCGACGGGGTCGACGTCCGCGACCTCGACTTCGACACCCTGGCGCGCGCGGTCGGCGTCGTCTCGCAGGAGACGTACCTCTTCCACGCCTCGGTCGCCGACAACCTGCGCTTCGCCAAGCCCGACGCCACCGACGAGGAACTCCACCAGGCGGCGAAGGCGGCGCAGATCCACGACCACATCGCGGCCCTGCCCGACGGTTACGACACCGTCGTCGGCGAGCGCGGCCACCGCTTCTCCGGCGGTGAGAAACAGCGCCTGGCCATCGCCCGCACCATCCTGCGCGACCCGCCGGTGCTCATCCTCGACGAGGCCACCAGCGCGCTGGACACCCGGACCGAGGCCGCCGTCCAGGACGCCATCGACGCTCTGTCGGCCAACCGCACCACCGTCACCATCGCCCACCGGCTGTCCACCGTGCGCGGCGCCGACCAGATCGTGGTCCTCGACTCGGGCCGCGCGGTCGAACGCGGCACACACGAGGAGCTCCTGGAGGAGGGCGGCCGGTACGCGGCGCTGGTACGCCGGGACGCCCAACTGGAACCGACAAGATGAAAATATGCCAGGTTTATGGCGATATGCGGGTTACCGTGCCCGCATGCAGAAGAACACTCCGCCACGGAGCACGATTCGACTGACGCGCCGGGGCCGCATCGCCCTCGTCGCGACCGGAGCCGTCGTGGTCGGTACCGCCGTGGCGGTGCCGCTGCTGACCCTGGGGACCGAGGAGGAAGGCCGGCCCACGACCCTGGCCGTCCCGGAGGGCTGGCGCGCGAGCCAGGTCTACGCGGCCGTCGACAAGGCCCTCGCCCTGCCCGCCGGCAGCACCCGGAAGTCCCTCGCGAAGGCCGCGCTGAAGCTGCCCAACGACGCCGAGGGCAATCCGGAGGGCTACCTCTTCCCGGCCACCTATCCGCTCCAGGAGCAGACCACGCCGGACAAGCTGCTCGCGCTCATGGTCGACACCGCGAACGAGAAGTTCAACGTCGCGCCCATCGCCGCCGGGGCGCAGCGCAACGCCATGAACGTGTATCAGGCCGTCACCATCGCCAGCATCGTCCAGGCGGAGGCGGCCACCCGGGCCGACATGGGCAAGGTGGCCCGGGTCATCTTCAACCGCCTCGAACGCGGCATGCCGCTGCAGATGGACTCCACCATCAACTACGCCCTGGGCCGTTCCACCCTCCGTACGGCGGAGAAGGACACCCGGATCGACAGCCCCTACAACTCGTACCAGCGCATGGGCCTGCCGCCCACGCCCATCGACAATCCCGGCGATGAGGCGATGCGCGCGGCCGTCAACCCGCCCCCGGGCGACTGGCTGTACTTCGTCACGGTCCGCCCGGGCGACACCCGCTTCACCGCGGACTACCAGGAACACCAGCGCAATGTCGCGGAGTTCAATGCGGAGGCGAAGAAGAGCGGGGCGAAGGCGGCCGGGTGAGAGCCGCGCGGGATCCGGCCCGTGTCACGCCGCGGCCGGCTCCCGTGCCAGCAGCCGCCTGATGTCCCGTACGGCCGCGCGGCCGGCCCGGTTGGCTCCGATCGTGCTGGCCGACGGCCCGTAGCCGATCAGATGGACGCGGGGGTCCGCAGCCGCGTGTGTGCCGTCCATGCGGATACCGCCGCCCGGGGCGCGCAGCCGCAGCGGGGCGAGATGGTCGAGGGCGGCGCGGAAGCCGGTGGCCCAGAGGATGACGTCGGCGTCGATGTGCCGGCCGTCCTCCCAGTCCACCCCCGTGGGCGTGATGCGGTCGAACATCGGCTGCCGGTCGAGCCCCCCGTCCTCGATGCCCTGTGAGATCGCGTCGTTGAGCGGCAGCCCGGTGACCGAGACGACACTGCGGGGCGGCAGTCCCTGCCGTACCCGTTCCTCGACGAGCGCGACCGCCGCGCGGCCCGCGTCCTCGTCGAAGGGACCCTCGCGGAAGACGGGCGGGCGCCGCGTGACCCAGGTGGTGGCCGCCGCGTACGAGGCGATCTCCAGCAGATGCTGGGTGCCCGACGCGCCGCCGCCCACCACCACGACCCGCCGCCCGGCGAACTCCTCGGGCCCGGGGTACTGGGCGGTGTGCAACTGCCGTCCCCGGAAGGTCTCCTGGCCCGGATAGCGCGGCCAGAAGGGCCGGTCCCAGGTGCCGGTCGCGTTGATCAGCGCCCGCGCCGACCACACGCCGACCGAGGTCTCCACGAGCAGTCGCCCACCGGAGCCCTCGCGCACGGCCCGTACGTCCACCGGGCGCCTGACCCGCAGGTCGAAGGTCCGCTCGTAACGGTCGAAGTACTCGCTGATCACCTCGGCGGACGGCCGCGAAGGGTCCGCGTCCGTGAGCTCCATGCCCGGCAGGGCGTGCATCCCGTGCACCTTGCCGTACGTCAGCGACGGCCACCGGAACTGCCAGGCGCCACCGGGGCCGGGGGAGTGGTCCAGCACGACGACGTCGCGGTCCGGCTCGAAACCGGATCGCCGCAGGTGATAGGCGCCGGCCAGACCGGCCTGACCAGCGCCTATGACGACTACCTCGACCTCGCGCGTGTTGTTCACGTTTCTACTAACCGGGGCGGGGCCGTGGATCTTCCCTCCATGGATCCTCCCGGCGGGCCCGCGTGGCTCCGAACGAGTGGACTCCGCTGCCCGCGGACCGCAAGGCGGTCTCCGCCACGGGTGCGGGTGTGATGTTCCTTGCGTCCCGCCCCCTCCGGAAGAGGCGCCCTCCATGCGACGTACTCCCTCCCGCCGTCTGTTCGCCGCGGCACTGCTCGTGGCGTCCGTGCTGGCCCCGATGGCGACGATGCCCGCCACGGCCGCCCCGGCCACCGGCACCGCCCGGCACGCCCACGACGACGCCCCGCGGCACGGTCTCGGACCCGAGCTCACCGAACGGCTCGACCGGGCCGTCGCGGAGGTCCGCGAGCAGGCCGGCATCCCCGGTGTCGTCGTCGGACTGTGGATGCCGGGCAGAGGAAGCTACGTCCGCGCGACCGGCGTGGCCGACACCGTCACCCGCATGCCGATGACCGCCGACTCCTACGTCCGGATCGGCAGCGAGACCAAGACCTTCACGGTCACCGCGCTGCTCGAACTCGTCGATGAGGGCCGGATCGCGCTGGACGACCCGATCGCGACGTACGTCCGGGGCGTGCCCAACGGCCACCGGATCACGCTGCGCCAGCTCGCCGGGATGCGCAGCGGCCTGTTCCCGTACACCGCCGACGCCGACTTCATCCACGACCTGCTGAGCGACCCGGAGCGCTACTTCAACCCCCGCGAGGTGCTCACCTACGGCTTCCGGCACCCGAACACCTTCGGGCCGGGCGAGGACTTCCAGTACTCCAACTCCAACCTCGTCCTGCTGGGCCTGGTGATCGAGAAGGTCACCGGTCGCAAGCTCGCCGACGTCATCCACGAGCGGGTGCTCCGCCCGGCCGGCCTGCGCCACACCCTGTTCCCGCAGGACGACGAGTTCCCCGAGCCACACCCGCGCGGCTACACCGACCAGACGCTCAGCGGCGAGGTCGAGGACGTCACGAACTGGAACCCCAGCTGGGCCTGGGCGGCCGGGGCGATGATCTCGGACCTGCACGACCTGCGCCGTTGGGCGAAGGTCGTGGCCACCGGCGAGCTGCTCAGTCCGGAGACCCAGGCCCAGCGCCTCCGGATGCTGCCCACCGGCTACCCCGGGACCGACTACGGCCTCGGCATCTTCGAGACCAACGGCTGGATCGGCCACAACGGCTCGATCCCGGGCTACGAGACCGTGACCGTCTATCTGCCCGCGCAGCAGGCCACGCTGGTCGTCATGATCAACACGGATGTCCAGGTCGGGGGTCAGGAGCCGTCCACGCTGCTCGCCCGGGCGATCACCGCGGTCGCGACCCCCGGCAACGTCTACGACGGCTCGGTCGTCACCAGGCCGTGACGCACGGATCCCCCGGCGTGGCCCGGGCAAGCCCCGGCGCGTGCGTCAGGATGGAGGGCATGTCAGATGTCTTCACCACCCGAGTTCTGAACGTCAGCACCGGTGCCGCCGAGAGGGTCCTCGACATCACCGGCGACTGCGAGTCCTTCCTGCGGGAGGCGGCGGCCGGCCGCGACGGGCTCCTCAACGTCTTCGTCCCGCACGCCACGGCCGGCATCGCCGTCCTGGAGACCGGCGCCGGCAGTGACGACGACCTCCTGGCCGCGCTGCACACCCTGCTGCCCGCCGACGACCGCTGGCAGCACCGGCACGGCAGTCCCGGCCACGGCCGCGACCACGTCCTGCCCGCCCTCGTCCCGCCCCACGCGACCCTGCCGGTGCTGGGCGGCCGGCTGGAGCTCGGCACCTGGCAGTCGGTGTGCCTGGTGGACACCAACAAGGACAATCCGGAACGGAAGGTGCGCCTGAGTTTCCTGGGGTGAGTGCGGCCCCGGTGCCCCGGCCCGCCGGTCGGCTGCCCCGCGTGGCCCCGGCATGCCGTGACGCCCGCCCGTAATGCCCGTATCCTCATCAATGCCAGATTCTCTTCCGAGCAGCGGATTCACCGCGGGCGCAAGTGAGGCGAAGCGTGGTTCGGTCCGGCGAGGGACCCAGGCCGGCGGGGCGTGCGACGGACGGCACGGGGCCCGCCAGTCTTCGCGAGCTGTTCCTCCAGGGCGAGCCGGTCGGGACGGGCGTGCGGACGTCCATCCTGAACTCGTGGCAGCGCTGCCGGTCCCTGGGCCTCTCCCCGGACACGTCCGACCTGCCCTACCGGGAGGACTTCGACGCGGGCGCCCGTATCGTCCGGGCGGCCGTGCCGGTGCTCGACCGGCTGCAGGCCACGTTCGCCGGCTGCCAGGTCAACATCTCGGTCGCCGACGCGAACGGTACGGTCCTGCTGCGCCGCTTCGGGGACCCGTCGATGGCCAGGAGCCTCCCGGCCATCCAGGTCGTCCCGGGGTTCGTGTTCGCCGAGCAGGTCGCCGGCACCAACGGCATCGGGCTGGCCCTGGCGGAACGGCAGCTCATCCGCGTGTACGGCGCCGAGCACTTCGCGGAGCGCTCCCAGCAGAGCGCCTGCGTCGCGCTGCCCGTCCGTGATCCGCTCAGCGGGCGCATCGAGGGCGTTCTGTGCCTCGGCTATCCGCGTGGCTTCGAGCGGCCCGCACTGGGTGTCGCGATCCGCAGGGCGGCCGAGGGCATCGAACGGCGGCTGCTCGGGCAGAGCTCCGCGCGCGAGCGGGCCCTGCTGCGGACGTACCTGGCGACCGGGGCGGCCGAGACCGCCGGTCTGCGCCGCGGTGTGGCGTTGGACGCGCTGGCGAACCAGTTCCACCCCCGTGACCAGGCGGTCCTGAGGGAGAAGGCCGCGGAGCTGATCTCCGGTGCGCAGCGGGGTGCTGCCGACGTGACCCTGCCCGACGGCCAGCGGGTGACGCTCGTGAGCCGTCCGGTGACGAGCGGCTCCGGCGTGCGGGGCATGGTCATCGAGGCCGTGCTGCCCGGTTCCCCGGTGGGGGAGCCGCTCGGCATACCGCACCAGACGGACGAACTGTCCGGCCTCACCGCCCCGGCCTCCGCCGCGCGCCAGGCGATCACCCTGCCGTCCGGGCACCTCACCACGGCCTCCGGCCCGGCCGTCACGGCCACCGGGGACGCCGGGCCAGTGGGACCCGGCGGTCCCCGTGCCACCGCAGGGCCCGGCACGACCGTGACGGCGGACGGCGAACCGACTCCCGCGGCCCCCACCGGGGCGGACGGCGGCCCGACCCCAGCCGAGCCCGTGACGTCGGACAGCGGCGGGAGCGGCGCGGCGGACAGCCGCCACAGCATCGCCGAGTCCGCTGCGGCGGAGGGCGACCGGACCTCCGCCGAGCCTGACGCGGCGGACGGCGACCGGTCCGCCGCGAAGTCCGTCACCGCGGACAGCCGCCACAGCATCGCCGAG
>NZ_JAAHBP010000029.1 GCF_023184515.1 Streptomyces sp. D2-8
GCGGACAGCCGCCACAGCATCGCCGAGTCCGCTGCGGCGGAGGGCGACCGGACCTCCGCCGAGCCTGACGCGGCGGACGGCGACCGGTCCGCCGCGAAGTCCGTCACCGCGGACAGCCGCCACAGCATCGCCGAGCCCCCCACGTCGGACAGCCACCGGAGCGCTGCCGGGCCCGTCGCGCCCGTCGCGACAGGTGAGGCTGGGAGCCGCGCCGAACCCGGTGGGGCGCTCGCGGCCGGTGGAGGCAGGGGCATCGTGGATGAGCACTCCGAAGCGGCGTTCCCGGCCCGGGGGCTGGTGATGCTGGGGGAGCCGCACGTCGGGGCCTACGCCCTGGCCGCGCGCCGGCGTCTGGAGTTGCTGTCCGAGGCCAGCACCCGTATCGGCACCACCCTGGACGTGCGCCGCACCGCCGAGGAACTGGCCGAGACCGCGGTCCCCGGACTGGCCGACTTCGTCACCATCGACCTGCCCGATGCCGTGCTGTGCGGCGAGGAGTCCGCCGACCCCCTCGCCGACCTGCGCCGCACGGTCGTCCACGGCATGGGTGAGGGCCTGCCCTTCGCACCGCCCGGCAAACGCATCGACCTCGGCCCGACCGCGCCCCAGCTGCGCTGCCTCGGCAGTGGCGAGGCCGTGCTGGAACCGGACCTGAAGGCCGCCGCGGGCTGGCTCGCCCAGGACCCCGAGCACACCGCGCGCCTGCTGGCCCACGTCCACTCCCTGATCGCGGTGCCCCTGCTCGCCCGCGGTGTCGTCCTGGGCGTCGCCTGCTTCTACCGCGCGGGCAGTGCCTTCGGGGACGACGACCGCTCCCTGGCCCAGGAACTCGCCTCCCGCGCCGCCCTGTCCATCGACAACGCCCGGCGCTACACCCATGAGCGCACGATGGTCCTGGCGCTCCAGCGCCGGCTCCTCCCGCACGGCCTGCCCGACCAGGACTCCATCGAGGTCGCCCATCGCTACCTGCCCGCCGAATCCGACGTGGGCGGTGACTGGTACGACGTCATCCCCCTGTCCGGCGCCCGCGTCGGTCTCCTCGTCGGCGACGTCGTCGGCCACGGCATGCTCTCCGCGGCCACCATGGGCCGGCTGCGCACCGCCACCCGCAGTTTCGCCGAGCTGGACTTCCCGCCGGACGAGGTCCTCACCCACCTGGACAACCTCGTGGGCCGCCTGGACCGGGAGGACCCCGACGGCCACGGCGCCGGCGTCATCGGGGCGACCTGCCTCTACGCCGTCTACGACCCGACCACGCAGCGTTGCCTGATGGCCCGCGCCGGTCACCCGCCGCCCGCGCTCGTCCACCCCGACGGCACCGTGACCTACCCCGACCTCCCCGCCGGGCCCCCACTCGGCCTCGGGGGCCTGCCCTTCGACGCCGTCGAGGTCGACCTTCCCGCGGGCAGTCAGCTGGTCCTGTACACCGACGGGCTCATCGAGGACCGGCACCGTGACGTCGACGTGGTCCTGGAGCAGTTGCGCGGGGCCCTGGCCCGTCCCGAGCGAGCCCCCGAGGAGACCTGCCAGGCGATCCTGGACACCGTGGCACCCGCGCACCCGCACGACGACATCGCCCTCCTCGTCGCCCGCGTCCACGCCCTGGACCCCGGCCGGATCGCCAGCTGGGAGCTGTCCGCCGACCCGGCCCGCGTCGGAGAGGTCCGGGCGTCCGCCACGCGGTGGCTGTCCGACCGGGGGCTCGACGAGACCGCGTTCGCCGCGGAGCTGATCCTCAGCGAGCTGATCACCAACGCCATCCGGCACGGCGCCGGGCCCATCCGGGTGCGGTTGCTCTACGGCCGGACCCTGATCTGCGAGGTCTCCGACGCCAGCAACACCGCACCGCATCTGCGCCGGGCCGCCAGTGAAGACGAGGGCGGACGCGGTCTGTTCCTGGTCGCGCAGCTCTCGCAGAGCTGGGGCACGCGCTATCTGCCCGAGGGCAAGCTCATCTGGGCCGAGTGCGGGCTCGACGCGGCGTGAGGGTGGAGTCGTCGCGAGCCGAAGAATGCCCGAAATGCTGTAATTTGATCGGGTGCGCGACGCTCCCGACACACCCCCGAAGGCGCCTTCATCCTTCGGGCCGGAACCCCTGGTCCGGATCCGCGGACTCAGCAAGCGGTTCGGCGGCACCGTCGCGCTGGCCGGGGTCGACCTCGACGTCCACCCCGGCAGCGTCCTCGCCCTCCTCGGGCCCAACGGCGCCGGGAAGTCCACGCTCATCAAGATCCTCGCCGGGGTCCACCACGCCGACGCGGGGCAGGTCACCGTCGCCGGGGAACCCCTCGGCAGCCCCACCGCCGGCCGGAGCATGTCGTTCATCCACCAGGACCTCGGTCTCGTGGAGTGGATGACGGTCGCCGAGAACATCGCCCTGACCACCGGGTACGGGCGCCGGACCGGGCTCATCTCCTGGCGGCGCACCCGCGCCCGCTGTGTCGAGGCGCTGGGGATCGTCGCCGCCCACCTCGCTCCGGACACGCCGGTCTCCGCTCTCGCGCCGGCCGACCGCTCGCTGGTCGCGATCGCCCGGGCCCTGGCGGCACGCGCGCGGCTCATCGTGCTCGACGAGCCGACCGCCCGCCTGCCCGCCGCGGACTGCGCCCGACTCTTCCGCGTCCTGCACGACCTGCGCGACCGGGGGCACGCCCTCCTCTACGTCAGCCACCGCCTGGACGAGGTGTACCGGGTCGCCGGCACCTTCGCCGTCCTGCGGGACGGCCGCCTCGTCAGCCACGGCCGGCTCGCCGACCACAGTCCCGCGCGTCTGGTCCACGACATCGTCGGCGAGCCGGCCGAACCGGCCGTCCCCCGCCCCGCCGGGACCCCGGCAGCCCACCGCCGCGCCAGGCCACCGGCCGACGCACCCCCCGTCCTGACCCTCGACGGCGTGCGCACCGCCCGGGCCGGACCCGTCAACCTCGAACTCGCGGCCGGGGAGGTCCTCGGCCTGGTCGGCCTGTCCGACGCCGGGCACATGGACCTGGGGCGCGCCCTCGCCGGCGCCCGGCCCCTCCTGGGCGGGCGGGCCGTACTGCACGGGCGGCCGTACCGGCCCCGCACGGTCGCGGAGGCCGTCGCCCTCGGGGTCGGTCTCGTGCCGGGCGACCGGCTGCGGGAGGGCTGCCTCACCGAGCTGACCGTACGGGAGAACCTCCTGGCCAACCCCCGCGCGGGCGGCCTGCGGGCACCGCGCTGGATCGGCCCCCGCGGCGAACGGGCCCGGGCGGCCGCCCTGATCGAACGGTTCTCGGTGCGCCCCCGCGACACCGAGACGCCCATCGCCACGCTCTCCGGCGGCAACCAGCAGAAGGTCATGATCGGCCGCTGGCTGCGCGCGGACCTGCGGCTGCTGATCCTGGAGGAGCCGACCGCGAGCGTCGACGTCGGCGCCAAGACCGCGATCCACCGCCTGCTCCACGAGGCACTGGAGGCGGGCCTCGCGGTGCTGCTGCTGTCCACCGACTTCGAGGAGGTGGCGAGCGTGTGCCGGCGCACGCTGGTCTTCGTGCGCGGAACCGTGACGACCGAGCTGAGCGGCCCCGCCCTCACCGTCGCCGGACTCACCCGGGCGGCCTCGGCCATGCCCCCGTCCACGGCGGGGCACCCGTGACGCCGCCGCCCCGGCCGCGGCGCCGCCCCGGCGGCCACCACATCGGCGCCTACGGCCTGCTCGCCCTCACCGCCCTGCTCTACCTGGTATTCTCCCTCGCCCTGCCGGACACCTTCCCCACCCTGGACACCGTCGACTCGATCCTGTCCAACCAGTCGATCCCGGCCGTCCTCGCGCTCGCCGCCATGGTGCCCATCGTCACCGGCGCGTTCGACCTCTCCATCGGCTACGGCCTCGGCCTGGCCCATGTGCTGGTGCTGCAGCTGGTCGTCAACGAGGGGTGGCCCTGGCCGCTCGCCTGCCTCACCGTGCTCGCCGGAGGGCTGGTCGTGGGCGTCCTCAACGGCGTCATCGTCGAGTTCGGCCGGATCGACTCCTTCATCGCCACCCTCGGCACCGGCAGCATGATGTACGCCGTGACCGGCTGGATCACCGACGGTGGCCGGATCGTGCCCGGCCCGCAGGGCCTGCCGCCCGCGTTCACCGACCTCTACGACTCCTCGTTCCTCGGCCTCCCCGTCCCCGCCTTCTACGTACTCGCCCTCGCGGCCGTCCTCTGGCTGGTGCTGGAGCGGCTGCCGCTCGGCCGGTACCTGTACGTCGTCGGGTCGAACCCCCGCGCGGCCGAACTCGTGGGCATCCCGACCCGCAAGTACACCGTCTACGCGTTCGCCGCATCGGGCCTGATCGTCGGCTTCGCCGGTGTGCTGCTCGCCACCCAGCAGCAGATCGGCAATCCGAGCGTGGGCCTCGACTACCTGCTGCCCGCCTTCGTCGGCGCCCTCCTCGGCTCCACGGCGATCAAGCCCGGCCGGCCCAACGCCCTCGGCACCGTCGTCGCCGTCGCCGTCCTCGCCGTCGGCCTCACCGGCATCGCCCAGCTGGGCGCCGAGTTCTGGACGGTCCCGCTGTTCAACGGCGGCACCCTGCTCATCGCCGTGGGCCTGGCCGGATACGCCGCCCGCCGCCGGCTGCGCGGCGGCGCGGTCCGCGACGCGCCCGCCGCGCCGCCCCCGTCCTCCCCGGCGCCGGAGGCCGGCACGGCCCCGCCGTGACCCTCTCGGCACGCCCCGCCGCGTCGATCCCTCACTGGAGTTCCCGTGCACCGCACCCGCAAGGCCGCCCCCGCAGTCCGCACCGCGCGGCTCGCCTCCTGTGCCCTGCTGGCCACGGCCGCCGTCCTCACCGGCTGCGAACGCGGTTCCTCCGACGGCGCGGACGAGACCGCGACGGGCCCGAGCGGCTGCCCCGCCGTCCAGGCCCGGGCCCGGGAAGCCGTCACCCGGGCCGAGCGGGCCGACATCCCCTGGGGAGGACCCACCAGCGGCCCCGAGGCGGTGTCCGGCAAGAGCCTCGTCTACGTCGCCCAGACCATGACCAATCCCGGTGTCGCGGGCGCGGCGAGCGGGGTGCGGGACGCCGCGCGCGCCATCGGCTGGAACGTCCGGGTGATCGACGGCGGCGGCACCCCGGCCGGCATCCAGGCGGCCATGAGCGAAGCCGTCGCCCTGCGGCCCTCGGGCATCGTCATCGGCGGGTTCGACCCCGACTCGACGGCCCAGCAGGCCGCCCGGGCCAACGCGCAGGGCATCCCGCTCATCGGCTGGCACGCGGTCCCCGAGCCCGGCCCCAGCAGGCAGCCCGACCTCTTCACCAATGTCACCACCCGGGTCCAGGACGTGGCGCGCATCAGCGCGCAGTGGATCATCTCCGACTCGAACGGCCGCGCCGGGGTGGTGCTCATCACCGACGCGTCGATCCCCTTCGCGCGGAACAAGTCCGACCTGATCCGCGAGGAGCTGGCGAGCTGTCAGGGCGTGCGGCTGCTCTCGGTGGAGAACATCCCGATCCCCGACGCCAGCAGCCGTACCCCCCGGGAGATCTCCTCCCTGCTCTCCCGCTTCCAGGACCGGTGGACCCACTCCGTGGCCATCAACGACCTGTACTTCGCCGACGCCGCCCCCGCCTTCCGCGCCGCCGGCGAGAAGGGCTCCGGCCCGCCCTTCAACATCGGTGCCGGCGACGGCGACCCGTCGGCCTTCCAGCGCGTCAACAGCAGGCAGTACCAGGCCGCGACCGTGCCGGAGCCGCTCTCCCTCCAGGGCTGGCAGATCGTCGACGAGTTCAACCGCGCCTTCTCCGGCCGTCCCGACAGCGGATACGTGGCCCCCGTGCACATCGCCACGGCCGGCAACAGCGAAGGCGCCACCAGCTGGGACCCGTCGGGCTACCGCGAGGCCTACCAGAAGATCTGGGGGAGATGACGGCCGGTCAGGTGCCGATCCCTTCACGGAACATGCACGGAACCTCGGGACTCCTTTTAACTTTCAAGGGCTACTGTCGCGTCAGTCGAGTGGCCGCCGGGGGTCGATCCGAGCGGCGCCCGTCCGCGGCGGCCCTCGTTCCTCCCCCCCACCAGGCACAGGAGACTCGGTGTGTACGACGGCGACGTAGTGGTGATCGGCGGCGGCTACGCCGGGGTCCGGCTGGCCAAGCGGCTCGACGACACGGCCCGGGTCACGCTGGTGGACCGCAAAGAGGTCTTCTTCCACCGCGTCGCCTCCCTGCGCGCCGGAGTGCGCCCCGAGTGGACGCACACGCCCTTCATCCCCTACGACCGGCTGCTGCGCCACGGCCGGGTGGTCACCGGCAAGGCCCTCCGCATCGACACCGCCGAGCGGCAGGTCGTCCTCGCCACGGGCGAGCGGCTGCCGTACGACGTGGTCGTGATCGCCACCGGCGCGGACTACCCCGAGCCGGCCCGCTTCACCGGCACCACCACCGAGGAAGCGGCCAAGTCGTTCGCCGAGCACCAGCGCAACGTCGCCACGGCCGAGCACGTCCTGGTCGTCGGCGGCGGCCCCGGCGGCGTCGAACTCAGCGCCGAGCTCCGCCTCGCCCGCCCGGACGTCCGGGTCACCCTCGCCCACTCCGGGCCCGCCCTGCTCGACTCCACGGGCAGCGCCCGTCCGGGACGCAAGGCCCTGGCCTGGCTGGAGTCCCACGACATCGACGTACGGCTCGACTCGTTCATGTCGCCCGGCACCGACTTCGGCACCTACCGCGACGCCCGCGGCGCGATCATCGAGGCCGACCTGTCCTTCTGGGCGACGGGCACCACCCCCAACACGCTCTGGCTGCGCCTGGCCGGACACGGCGACTGGCTCAACGGAGCCGGTCGCGTGAAGGTCGACCGGACGCTCCGGGTCGAGGGCAGGCTGGACGTGTTCGCCGTCGGCGACGTGAACGACGTCAGCGAACTCAAGATCACCCCCGCCGCCCTCGCCCAGGCGGACCTCGCCGCCCACAACATCCGCGCCTATCTGCAGAGTTCCGGCAAGCACCGCAAGGAGCCGCGCCACTACCGCCCGATCCAGCGCACCCCGCTCATCGTGCCGTTCGGCCCCGCCGACGGACTGACCGTGCTGCCCGTGCCGGGCGGCGAGTCCGCCGTCCTCGGCAGCCGCACCACCACCATGGCCAAGGCGAAGAGCCTCATGACGCCCTACATGCGCCGTCAACTCGGCTACACGGCCGCCTGATCCGCGGCCCGGCCGCCCCATCACCCCACCCCCTCGTTACCCACGGGTTCAGCCTGGGGTAGGGTCCCCCACGTTTCCGGCTACCGACTGATGGTGGGCCGGTACAGGGCGTGTCGGAGGGTGGCAAGCGATGGAATCCCAGCGGGGTGACGGCGGATCCGTGGGCCTGGACGGCACGAGGCTGGAGACACTCGCTCCCGAACCGCTGCTGACCAGGGACTACGAGACGCGTCCCGCGCTCGTGTACGAGCGGCTGCGGCAGCGGCACGGCCCGGTCGCGCCGGTCGATCTGCTGGGGGTGCCGGCCTGGCTGGTCCTCGGCTACCGGGAGTCGCTCCAGGTGCTCCAGGACGACGACGGCTGGCCCAAGGGCCTGGAGAACTGGCGGGCCCGCTCCGAGGGCAGGGTGCCGGCCGACTGGCCGCTCGGGCCCTCCCTTGAGGTCAACCACATCCTGATCCAGGGCGGCCCCGGCTACCGGCCGCTGCGCTCCGCGTGGGACGTCGCCCTCAAGCCCTTCCAGGACCCCCGCCACCCCCAGGCCAAGCGACTGAAGGCCGCAGTCACCGCCTACGCCGACGAACTGATCACCCTCGTCGGGCAGGGCGGCAGGACCGGCGTGGCGGATCTGTCCGCGCAGTTCTCCCGGCCGCTGCCGCTCATGGTGGCCAGCCATCTGCTGGGCTTCCCCGGCTCGCAGGGCGACGACGCACTGATGGACATGTGGCGTGTGCTCGACGCGGGCCCGGACGCCGAGGCCGCGCTGGAACGCCTGCTGGCGACGCTGGCCGAACTGGCCGCGCTCAAGCTGGAGAAGCCGGGCGACGACTTCCCCTCGTACCTGCTGGCCGCCCACCCGGACCTCTCGCTCGACCATCTCGCCCGCGAGCTGTTCATGCTGCTCGGCATGACCTCCGACCACGTCGGCATCCTGATCTCCAACACCGTCGTGGAGGTCATCTCGGGCGAGGGCAGCGTGCGCGCCAGCCTGTCGGCCGGGATGGTCAGGGAGACCATGAACCGGGTGGTCATGCGCAAGCCGCCCCTGGTCAACTTCGTCCCCCGCTTCGCGGCCCGGGACACCCCGCTCGGCAACTACACGATCCGGGCCGGCGACCCGGTGTGGGTCTCCCCGGGAGCGGCCCACGCCGACCCGCTCTTCGCCGACCACGTCGCCGCGGGCACCACCATCAGCACCCGGGCCCATCTGTCCTGGGGGGCCGGACCGCGCCAGTGCCCGGCGCGGGAGCTCGCCTCGACGGTCGCGGCGGTCGGTGTGGGGCGCCTGTTCGAGCGGTTCGACTACCTCGACCTGGCCCTGCCCGCCGACCAACTGCCGTGGCGCTCCTCGCCGTTCATGCGCGGCCTGCGCTCCCTGCCCGTGCACTACGAACTCGCCTCCGCGCCGCCCCCGCGGCCGTGGGCGGACGACCCCGCGCCGGGGGTGGCCGAGGAGGTCCTGCCGGACCCGTCCGCGCGGCAGCGCTCCTCGCTGTGGCGCTATCTGACGGGCCTTATCCGCGGCGGCCGCTGACCTCAGAGCACCGAGCCGAACGCCCATCCCGCACCGGCGTTCCTCACGGTCCCGGGATGACGCTTTCATGCCGCACGCGTGACACACGGTGCTGGTCGCAGGCATGCCCGTTCTGGGATGCTCTTATCAGATCCCGGGACAGGGCGCGAGGGCCCGTGGGGGCCGGGCAGGTACACCTCGATGACCTGCCCGGCCGTTCCTCTGTCAGGGCGCGTAACGGGGCGAAAGCAGGGCGGGAACGGGGGCGAGGCTCACACCCAGCCCGACTCCGCGGCGATCCGGATCGCGTCGATCCGATTGCGGCCGCCCGTCTTCCGGGTGATCGCCGACAGATGGTTGCGGACCGTCGCCGCGGACAGGCATACGGCATCATGCTGTGCCTGGCCGCCGCCATCTTCGGCATGTTCTTCTTCCTCACGCTCTTCGTGCAGAACGTGCTCGGGTTCAGCCCGCTCGCGGCTGGACTGGCCTTCCTGCCGGTCAGCGCGGTCATCGCCGTCGGCGCCGGGCTGGCCTCGCGGTTCCTGCCCGTCTACGGGCCCAAGCCGTTCATGGTGGTGGGCGCGATCCTGGCAGCGGCGGGTCTGGCCTGGCTCACCCTGACCGATGTCCACTCCACCTACGCGGGCAGTGTCCTCGGCCCGATGCTCGTCTTCAGCCTGGGCATGGGCATGGAGTTCGTGTCACTGACCCTCATGGCGCTGTCCGACGTCCCCACACCGGAGACCGGGGCGGCCTCCGGACTCCTCAACGCCACCCAGCAGGTCGGCGGCTCCCTCGGGCTGTCCATCCTGGTCACGATGTACGGCACGGCCAGCACCAGCGAGGCGGACAAGCAGGTCCCGGACTTCCTCGAGCAGGCGACCCCGGCCGAGCGCATCCGGTTCGAACGCACCGGGCAACTGCCCAAGCCCTGGTCCGACGAGATCCTCACCGCCGGCGTCTCGGCCGCCTTCATCATGGCGGCGATCTTCACCGCCGTAGCCGCGCTGATCGCCCTGTTCGTCATCCAGGTCCGCCCCTCCGACCTGGAACGCCTCAAGGGAGGAGCGGGCCCCGGAGGGATGTGAGGCCCGCCCCGAACCCTTCGGGCCCGCTACGAGCCGATCCGCGCCGCGATCACCGGGGCCAGCCGGTCGGCGATGACCCGGTGCCCCCGGTCGTTGGGATGCACCGAGTCCGTCAGATCGCCCGACCCCAGCCAGCCGGTCGTGTCGACGAAGGACACCCGCGCGTCACCACCGGCGACGGCGGCCTTCACCGCGGCCTCGGTCTGCGGGACGAACCGCCCGCGGAACGTCTCCAACGCGAAGATCCACGCCTGCGGATACGCCGCCCGCACCTTGCGCAGCAGGCTGCTGTACGCCGACTGGAACTGCGCCGAACTCACTCCGTGACCGACGTCGTTGGTGCCGAGGTTGATGACGACCGCGTCGGCCCGGGAGCGGGAGAAGTTCCAGTCGGGCGTCGCCGCGTTCGGGTTGAGCTTCGTGAACTGCCGCTCCAATCCCACGCATTGGTCCGCCGCGGCCACCAGACACGCCCCGCCCTGGGCGATCTGCGTGTGCTCCACGCCCAGCCGCTCCCCGATCAGCCAGCCGTACGCGGTACGGGCGTTCTGCGAGCTCGTCGTGCCCACGGTGATCGAGTCGCCGACGAACTCGACCAGCTTGGCCGGGCGCTTCGCGTGCGGCGCGGGCGAGCGCAGCCCAGTCCACCCTCCCGTCCCACTCCCGCACGGGCCCTCGCGGAGTCGCGGAGGTTCTGGGAGTCGACGGGGCATCGGGCGCAGCACCATTCGCGGCCACCCCTCACGGTCGCGGCCGGGGGAACGTCTCCAGGGCCTCGGCCAGGCCCGCCGCGTCCGTGCCGACCTTGCGGTACACGGAGGAGAGCAGCTGCCGCACGCCCTGCTCGGTGAGGTGCAGTTCCTTGGCGACCACGGCCGCGGCGTGGCCCCGCACCGTCATCTCGGCGGTCCTGCGCTCCTGCGCGGTGAGCGTGTCCGTCTGTGCGTAGCGCAGGGGCAGCGGCCGCAGCCCGGCTCCGGACAGTTCCCGCCTGGCCCGGGCGGCGAGGCCCTCGGCACCGCAGTGCACCGCACCCTCCAGGCCCTGGTAGAGCCGGTCGGCGGCGTCGTGCAGGCGGCCGGCGCGGGCCAGTGCGGCGCCGTGGCCGACCAGGGCACGAGCCAGTTCGTACGCGGCGGGCGACTGCTGCAGATGGTCCACGGCCCGGGCGTGCAGATCGAGCCCCGCCTCACCGCCCGTCACCTCCGCCTGGGCGTGCAGCGCGTGGCCGATCGCGGATGCCGCGCCGAAGTCCCGGGCCCGCTTCACGGCGTCCTGCGCGTGGCGCACCGCACGGTCGGGAGCACTGCGGGACAGGGCCGAGGCCAGACCCAGCTGCCAGGGGCACCACGCGGGGTTGCGCCAGTCCCGGCCGTCCAGCCACTCGCCGACACCGGACAGCAGGGGAGCGGCGTCCTCAGGCCGACCCTCCGCCAGGAGCAGCTCGGCGTAGACGGTGCGCGGGTCGGGGTAGATGACGGCGTTCGGGATGATGTCGCCGTAGTGGTACCTGTCGGCGAGCCGGCGTGCCGCCACGACGCGGCCGCGGGCCAGGAGGGTCTGGATCAGGATGCCGATGGCGAACCACTGGGCGGGCACCGCCCCTTCCACCCGGTCGGCGATGCGCAGGCCCTCCCGCACCAGGTTCTCGGCCTCGGCCAGGCAGCCCCGGCGGTAGCGGATGTACCCGGAGAGCGTCTGGCCCAGGGCCAGATGGGAGCCGCGCCAGCCCTTCGACGCGCACTCGGCCATGCCCTTCGCGAACAGGTCCTCGGCCCGTCGCGGCCGGTCGCAGTACATGAACACCAGCGCGACCGAGACGGGCACCTCGAAGCCCCGGTTCTCATGGGTCCAGCTCAGCCCGCCCCGCAGGGCCTCCTCGGCGTACGCGAGGGCTTTCTGCCGGGGCTCGCCGCACATCATGGCGTCCCAGGCGCGCGACCCGAGGATGTAGCGCTCCTCCAGACTGCGGCCGGGCAGCCGGTCGGCGAGCCGGGCAAGCGCCCGCGAGCGGCCGGACGAGTCCGCCTCGTCGGTGCGGAACGCGCTCCACACGAAGTGGTCGGCCTGCATCCGCAGCCGGATCCGAGGATGGGCGGCGGCCCGCTGTGCCTCGTCGGCGGCCACCGTCGCGGCCTCTCCGCCATCCGGTCGGTGTGGGCCAGCGCCTGGGTCAGCCGGTACACCATCGAGGCACGCAGCTCGGGGTCGATGTCCGGTTCCGCGAGTGCCTCCCGCAGGTGCGCCACGGTGGCCGTGGGTTTGATGAGGAAGGTCGCGCAGGCGAGTTCGTGCAGCAGCACGGCGCGCTCCTCCGGCGGCGGCGGCTCCTGCAGGGCCCGGTTCAGCAGCCGCCGGGCCGCCTCCGGGGCACCGGAGTGCAGGGCTTCACGGGCGGCCTCCCGCAGACAGGCGACGGCCTCGGTGTTGCCCTCGCAGGGCACCTCCAGCAGATGCCGGGCCGCGGCGGCGTTCCCGAGCCCGGCCGCCCGCACGGCTTCCGCGGCCGAGTTGTGCATGCCCTCCCGCAGGCTAGGCCCGATGGACCGGTAGATCGTGGTGGCGATCAGCGGGTGGACGAACTCCAGGCTTTCGCCGGGCCCCTCGCCGTCGGCCAGAATGCGGGCGGCGCGCAGCTTCTCCGTGGCCTCGGCCGCCGCCGTGCTGCCGATCGCCGCGATCCGGGCGGCCAGTTCAGGCGAGATGGCCTGCCCGAGGACGGCCGCCGCGTAGGCGAAGCGGACGGTGGTGGTGCCGAACCCCTGGAGCCGCTCGATCAGCCCGGGCCCCTTCACCGCGGCGGCCAGGTCGCGCATCGCGGGCAGGTCCTCGCTGGTGCCCCTCAGGTTGCGCTCGCCGAGCCTGATGGAGAGTTCCACCGCCTCGAACGGGCTCCCTCCGGTGACCTCCCAGCACTCCTCGCAGAACTCGTCCTCGGCCTCCTCGCCGACCTCGTCCCTGATGATGTGTGCGACGGCCGTGGCACTGAGCGGCGCCAGGGTGAAGGGACGGTTCCCCAGGTCGGCGCCCGGGGCGTTGAAGGCAGCGGCTTCGAGCGGCAGTTCGTCGGGCCGGAAGGCGACGACGATCAGCAGCGACAGGTCCACGGCCCGGGGCGTGAACGAGGCGAGCCAGCTCAGTGACTCGGCGTCGGCCCAGTGCAGGTCGTCCAGCAACAGGACGAGGGGCGTCTTCATCACGGCGAGGCGCGTCATCACCCAGTCGAGACCGTCGCGGACCCCGGTCGGGTCCGGCACGTGGCCGCTCGGCGTCGCGACCAGGCCGAGTGCGGCGGCGACGATGTCGTACCAGCCGCCCAGGAAGGTGCGGAGCCCCTTCTCGTCCATCGACGCCAGCGCGGGCTGGACGACCTGGCGCACCAGGTGGAACGCCAGCTCCTGCACCTTCTCACCGCCCCTGCCCGACAGCACGGTGAACCCCTGCGCCCCGGCGCGGGCCCGGGCCTCGGTCAGCAGGGCCGTCTTGCCCATCCCTGCCGGACCGGTGAAGGCGAGGAGCCCACCGCGTGGCGCCTGAGGTACTCCGTCGACGGTGTCCCGCAGGCCCGTCAGCGCTGCGTCGAGCGCCCGGAGCTCCTGGCGGCGTTCGAGCAACGGCCGGGTCTCGGGCGTGGGTTGCCGCAGCTCATGCGCCATGTGCCGTACCGCTTCCTGTCGTAGGCCATCGGGAGGCAGCGCAGAGCGTACGCCTCCCGATGGGCGCCCTTCCGGATTCTGGAAAGAGCACGACGAAGACGGGTGAATGACCTGCTAAAGCCGCGTGAAGTGCGGCTTCCGCGGGTACCGTCGCTCGAATGGGCACCCGCCCCACGGCCTGACGAAGCGCCCCCTCACGACAGAACCGGGGCCGCGGCGTCCGCGTAGCGCGGCACCGTGCGGGACCAGTAGTAGCAGCCGCTGATCCAGCCGGCCATGCCTTCCACATAGCCGACGCCCGAAGGGCTCAACTCCGGTTCGATCTCGTCGTAGAGCCTCTCGAACTCGCGGATCGTGCCGTTGATCTGCTGGATGGCCAGGGTGACGGCCGCCGGCAGGGGACACCGGTGGGCCCGTTGGTAGGCGAGGGCCAGGTTGATCATTTCGCCGGACCGTTGCTCCTTGACCGCGGAGAAGAGGTCGGGGATCCACACCGCCGCATCGGCCGACAGCCGGCTCAGGCGCCGCATGAGCGGGTGATGGAGTTCCGCGGAGGTCAGCTCGCACGGCTGCGCGGCCTCGCACAGTGGGTAGAAGGGCTCGACGCCCGCGGTGAGGGACCGTATCGAGGTGCACAGCCCGGACTGTATGGGGGAGGGGTGGGTCTGGGCCACGGCCTCGTACAGCAGTCCGTGGACGTACTCACGGCTCTGCCACGCCCAGCGCGCGGCCTGTCCGGGTGTGCACCGTTCGCGGATCTGCCGGTAGAGGTCGGACAGCGCGGCTCCCAGAGGGGTGCTGGGCGGAGCGCCGTCCCGCAGGATCGCGATGCTCTCGCACAGCATGGGCAGCAGGTTTCCGGGCCGGTGCCGGCCGACCTCCTCGGCCCGGTCGTCGAAGACGAACTGGTAGGCGATCTGGTGGGCGACGAGTTGCAGGACGCCGGAGTCCGCGTCAGGGCTGTTGTAGGACGCCAGCTCGGCCGGGCGGGTGTGGGCGATCATGGTCGAGACCCCGGGTTCGTCGCTCAGCCCGGTCGCACGCAGCCAGTGGTCGACACCCGCCGAGGCCGCCGGCTCGTGAGGATTGCGCCGTAACGGGAAGGGCATGTAGAGGTGAGCGTCGATCAGCTCCACCAAGGTGGAAGCAGGGATCACGTCCTGCGCGACGGCCGCCCATTCCTCATGCGTGGTGGACACCGTTGTCACCGTCCCTCCGGCTCTTCTCCACCCCGGATGCCGCCGTCGCGGCTCCGGGCGCGAGGGCGACGGCCTGCGGCGCCGCGCCGCCCGGGGCGTCCGCCCGTGAGGTGCAGATCATCGTCAGGGACCTCGGTCCCAGTGTCGCCCCGGGGCGCGGTGGTGCGACGCGCCCGGCCGGATGGTGCAGCCGCCAGCGACCGGCGACGGTCGCCAGGGCCACCGTCATCTCGGCCATGGAGAACAGGTCGCCGATGCACTTGCGGTTGCCCGCGGCGAACGGGATCAGCGCCCCGTGCGGACCGGCGGCGGCCTCGCCGTCCAGCCAGCGCTCGGGCAGGAACCGGTCGGGTTCGGGGAACGACGCGGGGTCGTGGTGCAGGAGATACGGGCTGTAGAGGACCGTGGTTCCCCGCGGCAGCCGGCGTCCGGCCAACTCCGTCTCCATGGTCGTGACGCGCGTGAAGAGCCAGCCGGGCGGGGAGTGGCGCAGCGTCTCGGTGAGCACGGACCGGGTGTAGACCAGACGCGGCAGGTCGTCGGCGTCCGGTAACCGGCCGGCGAGGACGCTGTCGACCTCGGCGTGCAACCGCCGCTCCACCTCCGGGTGCTGGGCCAGGAGGCTGAAGGCGGAGGCCAGGCACATCGAAGGGCTCTCGGAACCGGTGAGCAGGAGGGATACCAACTGGTCGCGGACCTCCCGGTCGGTGACCGGGGCCCCGCCGTCCTCGGCGGACGCCAGCAGGAGCCCGAGCAGGTCGTCGCGGGGAGCGCTCCGGCGGCGCTCGGTGACGGCCGCGTCGATGAGCTCCGGCACCCGCTCCACCGCTCGCCGGTAGCGGCGGTTCGCGGGCGTGGGAAGACGGAACAGGGCGTCGACCGGAACGACCGTGCGCACGAACAGGCCGCGGACTATGGCGGCGAGGCAGTGCCGCACCTCGTCGGTCGCGGCGGGACCCAGCGAGTCGGACAGCAGGAGCCGGCTGATCATCCGGGTCGTCAGACTCAGCGTGGCAGCACTGACATCGACCTGTTGCCCACCGCGCCAGTCACGGCACAGCGACTCGGCCTCCTGGGCCATCACATCCGTGTGCGCGGCGACGCCGGCGGGGCGGAAGGTGGGTTGCAGCAATCGGCGCTGGCGCCGGTGCTCCGCGTGCGGGCAGGTGACGATGCCGTCGCCCATCAGCGCCCGCAGCCTCTCGTACTGCGGTCCGCCCTTGTCGAACGTGCGGGTGTCCCGGAGCATCCGGTGGACGAGTTCCGGGTGACACACCATCCACGCCCGCCGGGGGCCCAGGCGTATCTCGACCAGATCGCCCTGCGCGGGAAGAGTTTTCAGAAACTCCAGCGGCCGACGGAACAAGGCGATACCGTGGCCGATGGATGGGAATATGCCTGGAGCAGTACCAACTGTCCATGCGTGTTCCGATTCGGGAACGCAGCCGTTCATCGAAATACCACCTGCTTCAGTCGACATGGAAAAAGGTGAGGTTTCACCGACGTGGCGCTTGCCCCATGTCCTGCCCAGTCCAAGCCGGTCACCGACTTGGCGAACCCTTTCTCCAGGGGGGCGCACGGATGCACAGGGAAGCGCTGGGTGAATCACTTCGGATGCACGTCATGCGACAGGCGATCTTCTTCCCGTCGCTCCGGCTTCTCGGGGAGTCCTTACGTCTTTTCCGTGTACACGGATCCGGAGAAGAATGCCGTTGTGAAGGACCGGGCAGTATCCATGGCCGACGGGCCGGTCCGCCCGGTTCCCCAGGTCAGGCGCGGCGGTAGCTCTCGGGCGGCGCCAGGTACCCGCCCGCCACCCCACCCGTGTCGATCACGATCTGGTCCACCGCCATCCCCGGATCCACCATGAACACCCTCAGCACATGCTCACCCGGTGCGGACACGGTCACCCGGGCCGTCAGCTTCTCGACGCCCTCCTCCACGTTGCGGGCCCAGGCGTCGCCCCGGTTGCCGGTGGCGATCGCCTGGCCCGACAGGACCGTCGGGGGCTGGTCGTCGAGGGTGACCGCGAGGCGTCGCTTGCCGCGTTCGTCGAGGGAGGGCAGCCGGAAGACCGTCACCGGGAACGTGCCGGCCGTGGTGAAACGGACCCGGTAACGCAGCTCCGGTGACCGCGTGGTGAGGTCCTCGGTGATCGGCGGTGCCGTCGTCGGGACCGCTTCCACGGCGGCCGTACGGCGGCCCAGCCCGCGGACGATCCGCCACCGCGCCCCGCCGCGCGGCACCGCGCGGTCGAAGTGCGCGGCGTCGATCGACACAAAGCCGTGGGCCTCGACGAAGCCGCGGGCGCGCCGGCGCGCCCGTTCCCCGTCGTTGGCCACCAGCAGCGGCACCTGAACGCTCCGGCCGGCACCGGTGAAGGCCAGCGTCGGACGGTGCGTGCCCTCCGGCACCCGCGGCCAGTCGATCTCGGCCCACACCCGGATCTGGTCGGTGAGTTCGCCGCCCGTCGCGCTCAGCCGGATCCAGGGGGCGCTCGGCTCGGCCTGCCACTCCAGCGGCAGGAAGCCGGTGTTGAAGACATCCACGAAGCGGCGGTCCCGGGTGTAGGAGGAGAAGGACAACGGGCGGTCGGCTCCCGTCTCGTTGCCCTCGGAGGCCAGGCCCAGGCCCGACGTCTCCTGCCGCGGGAGCCTGGTCACGGCCGGGCGGCCCGGTGCCTTCGGGATCTCGGAAGGGTAGGGGTTGACGATGCCGTCCCACTTCCCGCCCGCGATCTCGGTGGTGTAGCGGCGGGTGATCGCCTGCTCCTCGGCGTGTGCCGCCTCGGCCAGCTCCGCGAAGCGGTTCGTGCCCGCCCCGCGGCCCTGCCGTACGGCGAGCGCGTTGCGGTCCGCCCAGTAGTACTTGAGGTTCATCAAGTAAGCGCCGTGGACGGGGTATTCGACCAGCTCGTAGTAGGCGTCCCGGTAGGCCTCGGGCAGTTTCGAGCCCAGCCGCCGCGCCCGCTCCAGCAACTGCTCGTAGGCCGTCATGCGATGACCTGCCTCGTCGCCGTGGTGCACCGTCGAGAAGACCGCCCGGTCGATGAACTCCGGGCGGCGCTGTGCCGCCAGGCGGTAGTACTCGGTGCGGATCGCGGCGATCTCCGAGCCGTACCGCCGGCCGAACTGGCGCCCCGCCCACTCCACGAGGAAGTCCTCGACGTTCTCGGGGCCCCAGCGGTCCACGTCCCAGGCCATGTCCAGGCAGAAGGACAGCCCGGTCTCGATCGACTTGATGTCACCGACGTTGAAGATCCACATGCGGTCCACCTGGTGCTCGTGGACCCGGCGCAGCTCCTGCCACACCTTGCTCAACTGCGTGGTGTCCAGCCACAGATAGCTCCGGGGGCGCCCCCAGTAGGAGAGGTGGTAGTAGATGCCGTTGCCGCCGGGGCGGCGGCGCTCGGCCTCGTCCGGGAGCTGGCGCATGTTGCCGTGGTTGTCGTCCGGCCAGATCAGCGTGACGTCGTCGGGGACCTGGACGCCCGCGTTGTACAGCTCCAGGACCTCCTTGTACGGGATGAAGATCTGCGGCTCGGCTGCCGGGCCCACCTCCTCGGCCAGGATGCGGCGCTGGTCGGCGATGATGTCGTTCATCACCACGACCTTCTCCGGGATCGTGGTGGCGTGCTTCGTCTCCAGCGCGGAGTCGTGCAGACCGCGCATGCCGATCGTCCAGCTGCTCTCGAAGGCGGCGTTCTCGCGGGCCCGGGCCCGCCAGTAGCCGGAGATGACGGCCGGGTTCACGGTGTAGTCGTAGAGCGGCAGGGTGCCGTCGGGGCCCCGGTGCTCCTCCGCCCACGGCTCCCACTCGTGCACGCCGTTGCGCAGCATGGCCTCGGGGTGGCTGGAGCCGACCACGATGCCGTAGCGCTGGGCCAGTTCGGGGTTCTCGCGGTGCTTGTTGAAGAAGTCGGAGTAGGGGTGCATCGCGGGCCAGAGGTAGTTGGCCTTGAGGCGGAGCAGCAGCTCGAAGACCCGCTCGTAGGTTCTGGGGCCGATGTTCTTGTCCGGCTCCTGGGTGCGGTGGGACCAGGTGGTGAGGTTCTGCTCGTCGTTGATGAAGATGCCCCGGTAGCGGACCGCGGGTTCCCGGCGGGTGAAGGGGCCGGCCGGGACCGTCACCGTGTCGCGGCGGGCGACGGGGACGTCGGCCCACCAGTACCAGGGCGAGACGCCGATGCGTTCCGAGGTGTCGTAGATGCCGTAGACCGTGCCGCGGCGGTCGCTTCCGGCGATGACCAGGGCACGTCCTACGCCGGGCAGCGGGCGGTCCACGACCTGGGTGACGGACGCCTCCCAGCGGCCCTTCACCCGGGAGACGTCCAGACGCCCTTGCCCGATGAGCCGGTCGATCACCGGGCTGGCGCCGATCGTCCCCACCAGGACCAGGAGTTCGGCGCGCGGCGGCACGGTGTGCAGGAGCCGTGGGCGCACGCCGCCGACCCGCTCGATGTCCGCCTGGAGGTCACCGGCCGCGCGGATGACGGCGGGGTCGTCCGCCGCGTCCACGAACACGTCCACGGCGGTGCCGTCCTGGACCAGGGGAAAGTCCGGGCGGTGGACCGCGGTGGCCGCCTCGGCGGTGGTGACGGGAAGCAGGGGAGCGGCGCCTGCGGCTGCCATCCCCCGTAAGAAGGACTTGCGGGTCACGGACGGGAACGACGGTCTCTGCGGCACTGGGCACTGCCTTTCCGCGCCGGCTCCGCGGCGGTTCCGCGTTCGGGCCGTCGGCGGGGCTGCGCGCACTGGGGATTGGCATGGGCAGGCTAGAAAGCGCTTGCCGTTGCACCCTAGGCGAGGCCACGCGAGGGCGTCCAGATGAGCGACATGGGTCCGCTGTGAACGCCGCTTCCGTCATGAGTACTCCCGCCAACAGCGCGGTGATCGGCGGGACATGGGCCGGCACGACGTGTACGTGCCGGGGTGGCTGCCGTCGTGCGCCCGGAGGGTGATCGATAGGTTGGCGCTTGCCTCACCCCTCACGGAAGGTCACCCGGTGCGCCCTCGACGTCTTGGTTCCCCCCTCACCGTCCTCAGCGCCGTGGCGACGGCGGCCGCTCTGGCACTCGGCCCGGCCGGCCCGGCCACCGCCGACACCCACAGGCCCGCTCCCGCACGCCGGACGGCCGCCGCCCACGACCTCACCTCGGTGACCGACCTGCTCGCCCAGCGGCTGCTGCTGGCCGACAAGGTCGCCGCCGCCAAGTACGGCACGGACACGCCGATCGACGACCCGGTGCGCGAGGCGCAGATCCTGGACGACGTCCGGGCCCGGGCAGTCGGTCTCGGGCTCGACCCGGACGCCGTGGCCGCCGTGTTCCGGGACCAGATCGAGGCGAACAAGCTGGTGCAGCGCGGTCTGTACGGCCGCTGGGACGCGAACCCGGACGAGCGCCCCACAGAGCGCCCTGACCTGGCCAAGGAGGTCCGTCCGGCCCTGGACCGCATCACCACCGGGCTGCTGGCCGCGCTGCGGGACACGGCGCGCGCCCGGGCCGTGCCGTCGTGCGGTCCGCATCTGGCCGGGGCGGCCGGCTGGTCCGCGTACACCCACCGGCTCGACGTCCTGCACCTGAGGGGACTCGGGCGGGCGCTGCCGTCGGTGTGCGCCGGCTCCCGGTAGCCCCGCCGTTCAGAAGGAGCCGTCGGTCTCGACGAGCCGGGCCAGGTTCGCCAGGGCCATGCGCGTGCCCGTCTCGTTGTCTGCGGCGGGCACGGCGTCGGGGATGCCCTCGTGGACCATGAGGACGTCGGTGCCGCCGCCCTCGGCGTCCGTGAGCGTGGTCGTCAGCGTCATGACGCCGCCCAGCGCGGGGTCGGCCGCCTCGAACTCCAGCACCTCGACCACCTGCTCGTCCGGCACCAGCCGCGCGAAGTGGCCGTGGTAGGTGTCGGTGTGCGCGGCCGACTTCCCGGAGGCGTCCGGTGCTTCGTAGGTGAGCGAGACCCGGAACCTGCCGCCCTCGCGGACGTCGAACTCGTGCACCTCGCCGCTCATCCCGGCCGGCACCCGCCAGCGCGCGATCGCCTCGGCGCTCACCAGCGCCCGGTAGACGGCCGCACGGGGAGCGTCGACATGGCCCACGACCCGGGACGTGTACATGGGCCCAGCCTAGGCGGTGCCGTCCGCCCCGTTCGGCAGTGGCGGTTCCGACTCGAGGCGGCGCAGCTCCTCGTCGGTGAGGAGGCGGGAGCGGAGCAGGAAACGGACGCCCTCCGGGGCCTCCAGCGAGAAGCCGCTGCCGCGGCCCGGGACCACGTCCACGGTGAGGTGGGTGTGCGACCAGTACGTGAACTGGTCCGCGCTCATCCAGAACGGGGTGTCCCCGGCCACGTGCCCCAGCAGGACGTCCGAGGCGCCGACCCGGAACTCCCCGCGCGGATAGCACATCGGGGCGCTGCCGTCGCAGCAGCCGCCGGACTGGTGGAACATCACCGGCCCGTGCGTCCCGGTCAGCCTCCGCAGCAGTTCCTCGGCGGCGGGGGTCAGTTCGACACGTCCTGTGCGCACGGTCATGTGTTCCTCCTGGCGGTGACGGTGGGGTCGGGAACCGGTCCGTATCGCGAGTCCTCCAGTATCCGCCGCCGTGCCGGCGGGGGCCACAAGGCGGGAGCGGTACCTGTCCGCTCCCGCCCAAGCCGACCGCGGGCGCTGGTTGAATGCCGGGCATGATCGAAACCGACGCGCAGGAGTCCGACCGCCAGGAGTCCGACCGCTGGATCCGGTACTTCGCCCGACGCGGATACCCCGGTGCACGGCGGCTCGCCTCCGGCATGGAGGGGACCGTCTACCGGCTCCGGGACGGGACCGTCGCGAAGGTGTGGGCCGGGCGGACACTCGAGGACTTCGGCCTCACCCGGCGGCTCTACGCCGACATCGCCGCGCATCCGCTGCCGTTCGGCACTCCGCGGATCCTCGACGCCGAGGAGTGCGACGGGGTGCTCGTCAGCTATGAACGCGAGCTCGGCGGACGCCCGTTGCGCACCGACGGAGACGGCGAGCCGCCCGCCCGTGACCTGCCCCGCCGGGAGACCGACGCCCTGCTCACCGTCCTGCGCGGGCTGGCCTCCGTCCCGGGCAGCGAGGCCATGCGGCGCCTGGTGATCCAGGGGGACGACCGGCCGCTGTGGCAGGGCCACGCCCGCTTCTCCGACGCGCTCGCCGCCCTCGTGGAGCGCGCCGCCGGCCGGCACCGGGAGGCCCTCGCCGCGCAGGTGCCCGGGCTTGCGGACGTCGTGTCCCGCACGGCCGCCTCGCTGCGGGCGCTGCCCGACCGGGCCGACACCGTCATCCACGGCGACCTGGTGCCGCCCAACATCCACGTGGACGAGACCGGGCAGCCGGTCGCCGTCCTCGATTTCGGGTTCTGCACCACCGCCGGCGACCCTGCCTTCGAGGCCGCGGTCACGGCCGCCGTCTGGGACATGTACGGACCCGACGCCGCCCACCACACAGCCGAGCTGAGCCGCCTCTTCGCCCGGGAACTGGGCCATGCCGAAGAGGTCCTGGCCCTCTATCGAAGGGCCTACGCCCTCATCACGTACGACCTCTTCGGCATGGGCCCGCACGACGGGCACTTCCGCTGGTGCGCCGCGCTGCTGAGGTGACGCCGACTACAGCAGGTCGCGGGGGACCTTCTCGTTCCAGGTGCGGGAGAAGACCCGGCGGTCGGCCTCGTACGCGTCGAGGGTCGCGTCGACGAAGAAGTCCGTCTCGTCGCACGTGAGCCGGGTGTGGGTGACCACCCGCACGTCCCAGTCGTCCCGCTGGAACCGCATGGTCCACGTGGTCTCGCCGCCGACCGAGGTGAAGTCGTCGGCGACCGCCGTGTAGCGCTCCTGGGCGCGGCGGCCGGCCTCCACACCGATGTCCTCGAAGCGGACCGTGCCCCGGTCCTTCACGATGTCCAGCTCGGAGTGGTAGCCGACCAGGTCCCGCTTGACCTCCCAGCGCTCCTCCGGGGGCGTCACCTGGGTCGTGGCGAGCGGAGGAGTGCCCTCGGGTTCGCCGAAGGGCGACGACGGCACCTCGTCGGGCTCGTCCACCGGCCGTACCGGCAGTGTGAGCGTGCTGGAGTGCTCGTGGACGCTGAGCAGGGCCGGCTTCGGCGCCGGCCAGGCCAGCGGCCAGTAGGACGTCGACAGGGACAGCCGGATGCGGTGGCCCGGCGGGAACGCCTGCGCCACACCGTTCAGCGGGATGGTGGCCCGGTAGCGCCGCCCCGGCTCCAACGGCTCGGGCGACTCGGTGCTGTCACGACGGGTCAGGTTCAGAATGCCGTAGGAGACGCGGGTCGCGGCGCCATCGGGGCTCACGTCGGACAGCCGCGCGGCCACCATGGCGACCGGCTCGCTGACCGACAGGTCGAGCTCCACGCTCGGCGAGCCGAGGATCTCCACCGGCTCGGTCAGCGGCTCGCTGTCGAAGACGAGCGAACCGCCGTCCTCCTCCCGCTGGTCGTAGGGCAGGTCCGGGGGCGCGTTGTACGAGGCCCACTTGCCGGCGAACTGGCCGACGGACAGCGGCGAGCGCACGGTCATCGCCGCACCGCCCTCGGCTGCCGCCGCCGTCGCGTCCCGGACGGGCCCGATCGTGTGCCGGGTGAGCGGGTGCGTGACGGGCCGGATGTGCGGGGACGGCCAGTCCGGTTCGCCGACCCAGCGGCCCGGCCGCTCCTCGTATGACGTGGAGGGCGGCACGCTGTCCTGCATCCACGCCCGCAGCATGGGGCCGTCCATGACGCCGTTGTCGACGCCCTTCAGCCAGTGGTCCCACCACCGCACGAGCTCCTGGAGGTAGCCGATCGCGGGGCCGGGCTCCCCGAGATGGGGGAACTTGTGCGACCAGGGGCCGATCAGTCCCTTGCGCGGCACGTCCAGGTTCCCGAGCAGCCGGGTCACGGCGTTGGAATAGCCGTCCGCCCAGCCGCTGGAGGCCAGGACCGGGCAGCGCACGCTGCTGTAGTCCTCGCACACCGAGGCGTGCCGCCAGTAGTCGTCGCGCCGCTGATGGCGCAGCCACTCCAGCACCCAGGGCTCGGTGTTCTCCAGCCGCTCGTGCCACATCCCGCGCCAGCGGTCGCCGACCACGGCCGGGTCCGGCGGGCAGGTGCCGTAGGCGAACATGGTGCCCGCCTCGGCCAGGTTGTCCGACAGCAGGGCGCCGCCCATGTAGTGCATGTCGTCGGAGTGCCGGTCGTCGGTGAACGAGGCGATGGCGATGGCCTTCAGGCCCGGCGGCCGGCGGGCCGCCACCTGCAGCGCGGCGAACGCGCCCCAGGAGATGCCCATCATGCCCGTGCCGCCGTCGCACCAGGGCTGCTCCGCCAGCCAGGCCAGGACCTCCTCGGCGTCCGCCTGCTCCCGTTCCAGGTACTCGTCGCGCAGCACGCCCTCCGAGTCACCGGTGCCGCGCAGGTCGACGCGGACGCAGGCGTAGCCGTGCCCGGCGAGGTAGGGGTGGTGGATCGAGTCCCGTACGGCCGTCAGGTCGCGCTTGCGGTACGGGATGTACTCCAGCACCGCCGGCACCGGCTCCTGATCGGAGGAGGTGGGGCGCCAGATGTGCGCGGAGAGCCGGATCCCGTCGGACATCGGGATCGTGACGTGCTCCTCCTCCTTCGTCTCGTACGGCAGGTTGGTCACGTAACGCATGGAACCCACGTGCTCCTCACTCTCGCGCGGCTTCGGCCTCGGCCGGGGCGTCCTCGAAGGCCAGGCCCAGGGCGGCCACGCAGTGGTCGAACTTCTCCCGCAGCTCGGTCTCGTCGGCCCCGCCGGTGTAGATGTGCGCCAGCTCGTAGCTGTAGCTGTCCTGCCCGGGGAGCTCCGAGAGCCGGTCGCCCTCCTGAGGGATCACCTCGATGCGCACGCCCGGGGTCTCCCGCTCGATGCGGGCGATCTCCGCGGGGCTCGGCGCCCGGCGCACCACACCGTCGGTGAACCAGCGGTGGTACCACTTCGCCGCCATCGCGTACGGGCCCTCGCGGTGCGGCATGTGCGGGTCCTCACCCAGGGCGAGACTGACCATGCAGTGGTGGTTGGGCACGCCGTCGACGTACTGGAACAGCTCCGCGTGCGACTGGGAGTGCCGGGGGTTGATCTCCAGCAGGTTGATCTCCTGGGTCCGCGGGTCGTAGAAGTACTCGATGCTGAACGTGGCCGAGTCCATCCCGATCTGCCGCATCACGCGCTCGCTGACGTCGTGCAGCTGTGCGATGACCGGCGGCGGCAGCATCGAGGGGTACTGGTGGCGCAGGAAACAGGGGGAGTCCGGGTACTGGATGGAGTCGAGGACTCCGTACACGGTCACCTCGCCCTGGTGGACGTAGCCCTCCACGGCGACCTGGACGCCGGACATCGCCTCCTCCGCGAGACAGACCCGGCCGCCCACGCCGTTCATCTCGGGCGGCAGGTCGATGCGTTCGAGGATGTGCTCGAAGGGGCGGCCGATGCGGGATATGCCGTCGCGGATCTCGGCGACGGCCTTGTGGAACTCCTCTTCGTCACCGACTCCGAAGGCGAGTTCGGAGGAGTACGAGAGGGCGGGCTTGAGCCACATCGGGAAGGTCACGTTCTCCGGCGGGCGCGGCGGGTCGGCCGACAGATCGACCTGGTCAAAGCGCGGGTGCCGGTCGGTGGCCTTCTGCTGCTCCAGCCGGCTCCAGTACTTGTGCTCGCACTTGACCACCGACTCCAGGCTGGTGCTGCGGGTGCCGTAGCGTTCGCTCAGCATCGGGACGAGGGTGCTGACCGGGAAGTCCCAGTAGCCGACGATCGCGTCGATGCTGCCGTCGAACGCGTCGAGCACGCCCTGGGCCTTGTCGAACAGGGTGGGCAGGTGCACTTCGCCGTGCTGGAGTTCCTCGATCGTCAGCAGCTGGTGGAAACGCAGCCGGTCGGCTCCCGGGACCTGCTGGAGCGTGGGCAGATTGGCCTCGTCGAGCCCGATCACGAAGACGTTCTTCACCGTCTCGTCAGACACGGCTCTCCTTCCGACGACGTACGGCCCGAATGGCCGGCTTGCAAGATCGTCGGAGTACCCCTCGTGCCTGCCGGCATTCAGGTCCGGACATCGCGCCCCGTTCCGGACAAGAGGCAATCCCCCGACGAGGCGGATCCGCTCCTGCCGCCCGACGGGCTCATCCACATCGGCGGCGAGGCCCCGGTACGCCCACCTCGTGGTGCCCCCGGCTCACACCCCGGCGGGCAGGGGCTGCTCCGCCCAGATGGTCTTGCCCGTGGCCGTCTGACGGCTGCCCCACCGTTCGGCGAGCTGGGCGACGAGCAGCAGCCCCCGCCCGCCCTCGTCGAAGACCCGGGCCCGCCGCAGATGCGGCGCGGTGCTGCTGCCGTCGGACACCTCGCAGATGAGGGACGCGTCGCGGATCAGCCGCAGCTCGATGGGGGCACCGCCGTACCGCAACGCGTTGGTGACCAGCTCGCTGACGATCAGTTCGGTGGCGAACTCCGCCTCCGTCAGCCCCCATTCGGCCAGCTGCTCGCCCGCCATCTTGCGGGCCCGGGCCACGGCCGCGGGCTCCGGTGGCAGCTGCCAGGTGCGGACCTTCCCGGCGCCGAGCACCGCCGTCCGCGCCAGCATCAGCACGATGTCGTCGGCGGGCCGGCCGGTCAGCAGCGTGCGCAGCACCTGCTCGCAGGTCTCCTCCAGGGCCTGTGCGGGGCTGCTCAGTGCCTCGCGCAGCAGGGCGATCCCGGCCTCGATGTCGTGGCCGGGCGCCTCGATCAGGCCGTCGGTGTAGAGGGCGAGCAGGCTGTTCTCCTCCAGCTGCACCTCGGTGGCCTCGAACGGCAGGCCCCCCAGGCCGAGCGGCGGCCCGGCGGGCAGCTCCAGGAACCGTACGCCGCCGTCGGGCGTGACCAGCGCGGGCGGCGGATGCCCGGCGCGGGCCATGGTGCAGCGGCGGGACACCGGGTCGTACACGGCGTACAGGCAGGTGGCGCCGACCTGCCCCGACGCCTCCTCCGCGCCGCGCGCCTCCGGGCCCTCCTCCCGGTCGAGCCGGATGACGAGGTCGTCCAGCTGGGTGAGCAGCTCGTCGGGGGCGAGATCGACATCCGCGAGCGTGCGTACGGCGGTCCGCAGGCGGCCCATCGTGGCCGACGCGTGGATGCCGTGGCCCACCACGTCGCCCACGACCAGGGCCACGCGGGCGCCGGACAGCGGGATCACGTCGAACCAGTCGCCCCCGATGTCCGCGCCGGCCCCGGTCGGCAGATAGCGGTAGGCGATGTCCATCGCCGCCAGCTCCGGAAGCCTCTCGGGCAGCAGGCTGCGCTGGAGCGCCAGTGCCGTGCGGCGTTCCCGGGTGAAGCGGCGGGCGTTGTCCACGCTGACCGCCGCCCGGGCGACCATGTCCTCCGCGAGCAGCAGGTCGTCCTCGCTGAACGAGTCCGGGGTGCGGTGGCGCAGGAAGTGCACCAGGCCCAGGATCACGCCCCGGGCGCGCAGCGGCACCATCATCACCGAGTGGATCATGTGCGTGGTCACGGACTCGGCCCGGGCGGGGGAGGACCTGAGCCACTCCAGCAGCTCCGGATCCCCCGGCCGGTGCCGGGCGCCCCGCTGGGCGGCCAGGGTCCGCAGCGGAAGCGTCCCCACCGGGTAACTGATCGGCTCGCCCACGGCGGCCACCGACTCCGGGCAGCCCTCCAGCACCGACCGCTGCGCGGCGCGCCGCACCGTGACGGGCGTGTCCGGCGGCAGCGGCCCCGGCTCGTCGCCCAGGGCGACGGAGTCCAGGAGGTCCACGGTCACGAAGTCCGCGAAGCCCCCGGCCACGGCCACCTCCGCCATCTCCTCGGCCGTCCGGGTCACGTCCAGGGTGCTCCCGATCCGCAGACTGGCCTCGTTGAGCACCGCCAGCCGGCGGCGGGCCCAGTACTGCTCCGTCGTGTCGAACACGGTCGCCGACATGCCCCGCACCGCGCCGGTCTCGTCCTTCAGCGGCGACATGAACATGGACCAGGCGTGCGGCCGGATCTCCCCCGGGGCCTGGCTGTGCTCCTCGTGGTAGATCAACTCGCCGGTGCGCAGGACCTCCCGCTGGAGGCGGTCGATGGCGTCGAAGGGCGGGTTCGGCTCGATCTCCCACAGGGTCAGGCCCTTCATCTCCTCCTCGGACCTGCCCATCACCTCGGTCATGATCTCGTTGGCGGCCACCAGCCGGGCATCCCGGCCGTAGACCGCCACCGGCACGGGGAGCTGGGCCAGGGTGAGGTCCCACAGGGACAGGGCCCGGTGCGGGGCCGGCGCGGCCGGGTACGCCGGTGCGGTGCCGGTCACGAGCCAGAGCAGTCCGCCCTCCGCGTCCAGCAGCGGCGTCCCCTGCAGCCGGACCACGAGCCGGTTGCCGTCCCGGTGCCGCAGCGCCACCTCACCGGCCCACCGCCGGCCCTCGGCCGCGTGCCGCCGCGTGGACTCCGGGAGCCGGGCGGCGAGCAGGTCGGTGACGGGCCTGCCCACGAGCTCGGCGGGTCCGTATCCGAGCAGGCGGCGAGCACCGTCGCTCCACACCATGATCGCCCCGTCGGCGTCGACGACGACCGCCAAGTCCTCCGGTACGCGTCCCTCCACGGTGCCTCCGGATGTGCCGCCCCTGTCTGCTCACGGTTCCCTGCACCGATTGTCCCGCTACCGACCCGCTGCGGCGCGTCTGGCGGGAGGCACCGAGGTGACCAGCGTGAACGCCCGGACGGCCGCGCGGATCGCCTGCTCGAACTCCTCGACACGCCCCCGGGCGAGCCGCGCCGCCCGCTCCGGCTCACCCGCGACGCCCGCCTCGATCAGCGGCTCCAGCTCCTGGCGCGCCTCGGTGGGGCCTCATCGGCCGGTCAGGCGTTCCACCAGCAGGAACCCGCCGATGGCGATCATCATCGCACCGGAGACACGGGTCACCGCCCGGGCCGCGGAGGGCCTGGTCCTCAGGACCGTGCGGGCCAGGACTCCGACGGTGAGGTAGACGACGGCGCAGGCGGTCATGTGCAGCGAGCCGAGCAGGCCGGTCTGGCCGGCGACCGGCCAGGCGCCCGCGGGGTCGATGAACTGCGGGAACAGGGAGAAGTAGAGCAGCAACGCCTTGGGGTTCAGTCCGCTGATCCCGATGCCCCTGAGCATGACCCGCATGCGGGAGGCGCCCTCGGTGCCCACTTCCGCCTCGGAGGTCGTCAGGGCGGCCGGCTGCCGCAGCACCCCCCAGCCGAGCCACACCAGGTAGCCGGACCCGGCCACGGTCAGGGCGGTGAGCAGCGTCCCCGAGCTCGCCACGATCACCACCAGTCCCGCCACCGCCAGCAGGGTGTACCCCGCGTATCCGGCGATCAGCCCGGCGACCGCCGGCACGACCGACCGGTCCCGCAGGCCCGCCGTGATCGCGTAGGCCCAGTCCGCGCCGGGGGTGAATATCAGCAGCAGATCCACTGCCAGGAAGGCCGCCAGCGTGGTCGTGTCCATCGATCGATCGTTCCCTCTCACGTGCTGTGCTGCGAGAGGAAGGCTAGGCCGGATCGTCCCGAAGGTGTTCCCTTCTTTACCCCTTGATCGCGGGATCTGGGGCAGAATCTTCTCCATGGATGCCCTGGACCGGAAAATTCTCACCGAGCTGCAAGTGGACGGCCGTCTCACGGTCACCGAGCTGGCCGCGCGCGTGAAGCTGAGCGTCTCGCCCTGCCACCGCAGGCTGCGCGATCTCGAACGCGAGGGTGCGATCCGCGGGTATCGCGCGGTGGTGGATCCGGCCGCCGTGGGTCTGAACTTCGAGGCCCTCGTCTTCGTCACACTGCGCTGGGAGGACGCCGACACGGTCTCCGCGTTCGAGGAGGCGGTGGCCGCCGTCCCGCACGTGCTCCAGGCCCAGCGCCTGTTCGGCGACCCCGACTACCTCCTGCGCGTCGCCACCACCGACCTGGCCGCCTTCCAGCAGCTCTACGACCAGCAGCTCGCCCGGCTCCCCGGAGTCCAGCGTCTCAACTCCACCCTCGTCATGAAGCACATCGTCGACGACCGCCCGCTGCCCGAGTGAGCGGCCCCGCGCGGGCAGCCGGCCTCAGCCGCCCAGCCCGCCGGCGAACGGCATCGACCGCCAGTGCTCGACGGCCGGCTTCAGCGCGTCCACCAGCAGGGGCAACTGCGGCGCGAGCGCGAGGCAGGCCACCGCGCGGGACATGCCCACCGCGTTGACGACCCGCAGCACGTCCTTGTCCAGCTGTCGCAGACCCAGGCGCCCGGCGGCCGCGTCGTAGGCGGCCTCGCACTCGGGTCCGAACGCCGCCAGGTCCCACTCGACCGGCCCGAGCGTGGTCAGTTCGAAGTCGGAGTACAGCACCCCGTCCGGGCCGGAGACGATGTTGGCCGCCGGGGCGTCCCCGTGGATCGGCTGGAACCCGATGCCGGGGAACACCGCCTCGAACCCCGCGCGCGAACCGACGACCGGCTCCAGCACCTCCCACTCGCGCCGCGCCCGGTCGAGATCGGCCGGCTCCAGGAGATCGGGGCGCCCTTCGAGCGCGGCAAGCCCCTCGGTGACGAACCGCGGTTCGGCCGCCGAGAGGAACGGCAGCTCACCGGGGTAGGCGCGCAGCGCGCTGTGCAGGTCGGCGACCAGACCGGCGTGGTGCACGACATCGGGTTCGGCGCTCTGGTCCAGCTCGGTGAACTGCCAGAACGTCATCGAGAACCCGTCCCGCCGCACGGGCTCCCGCGGCACGAGCGGACTCGGCGGGATCACCGGGTGCCCCTGGTCCGCGAGCCACCCCACCACGTCCAACTCCTGCCGCTGCCGGGCGGCTTGGGACTCGGCGTCGGCGTACGACGGCAGGACGGTCGGCACCCTGACCACCACGGGTGACGGAGCCAGATGCACCACGACGGAGAACACGTCGTAGATGACCCTCGTGTCGGCCACGTCGAGGCCGAGATCACGCCCCGCGTCCACGGCTGCGGCGAGGGCGCGGGCGGTGCGGGCGGACATCTGATCAGGTGTCATGAACCCCTTCATGCTGCCGATGGTGTCACGTGGGGCATGGAGCCGCACCGGGTTAAGGACCGCCGGCCGCCCTGTGCGCCCCGGGTCAACAACCGGTGCGCTGAACGGCAATCGGCCGGTCCGCGTCCGCCCTAGCGTGGCCGGGTCCCTTGCACCAGCCGCTCGGAAACGACGAAGCAGCACATGCTGTACATCACCGTGGGCCAGGAGAACTCCACCGCCATCGACTTGTACCACGAGGACCACGGATCCGGGCAGCCGGTCGTCCTCATCCACGGCTTCCCGCTCGACGGCCACTCCTGGGAGCGGCAGAGCGCCGTCCTGCTCGACGCCGGCTACCGCGTGATCACCTACGACCGGCGCGGTTTCGGGCAGTCCGCCCAGCCGACGACCGGCTACGACTACGACACCTTCGCGGCCGACCTGAACACCGTGATGGAGACCCTCGACCTGCGGGACGCCGTCCTCGTCGGGTTCTCGATGGGCACCGGCGAGGTCGCCCGGTACGTGTCCGGGTACGGCTCGGCCCGGGTCGCCAGGGTCGCCTTCCTCGGGACATCGGACGCGGCAGAGCGGGAACGTCCCGGCGGACCGGCTCGTTGCCCATGAGTTCACCCACCTCGCCGACCCAGGGAGCACCGTGCCCGACACCACGCCCGACCCGTCCACCGTCCTCCCCGCGCTCCCGGCCCTGAGCGGGCAGGCCGAGCGGCTGATCGAGCTGGGGGTGCACGAGATCGCCGGGCTGTCCGCGGACGAGATCCGCACGTTCGCCGCGGAGGCCGGAGCCGGATCCGAGGGCGGCGGCGCCCTGCTGGCCGTGCACCCGGACCGAGCCCCTGCCTCCGCCCTCGCGCCGCTGCTCCGCCGTGACGGCAAGCCGGGCTTCGTCGTCGTCGACATGCCCGACGTCGACGCGTTCACCCCCTGCGCCCTCGACCTGCCCGACGCCCCGCTCTACCTCGTCACCGGCATCGACCGCGGCGACCACATGGCCAACTGGTCCCCGGACGAGGCACTGCCCGCCCTCACCAAGGAGGACCGCACCCCGCTGGTGCTCACCGAGGGCATCCACTGGGTGCTCCAGCAGCCCGCTGCCCTGGAGCGCAACCTCTGCTTCATGACCATCGGCTCCCGGCTGCGCAAGCCCGACGGCGCCCTGGACGCCCGCACCCCGGCCATCTGGATCAGCAACGGCACCGGCCGGGACGGCCGCGAGCGCCGCAACGCCCCCAAGGTCGGCTGGTGCTGGTGGAACAACCGGCACACCTGGCTGGGCTTCGCCTCCGCGACGGGGCGCAGGGGCTGAGGTCCGTCACTGCACGAAACGGGTGAGCGGTGCCGGGCGGCCCGCGGTCAGTGCGGCGAGACCCGCGTGCGCCTCGTCCCGCACGTCCGCGGGAACCCGGCTCGCCGCGCGAGCACGGCCCGGTACTCGGCGGCGGCCTCGGCCCGCTCGCCGAGACGGGCCAGCGCATGGGCCAGATGAAGGTGGACCTTGCCCGCCTGCTTGTGCCATCCGCGGTCGTCGAACTGCCCGCGGATGGACCGCAGCGCGTCGGCGGCCGCGCAGCCCGGCGGCGAACTCGTGGTAGCGGGCGAGGCGCTCCGGCGCGGTCAACCGGGCCAGCTCGGCGTCCCCGACGCCCCACGAGCCGAGCAGCCCTGCCATGGCCTGCTCCGCCGGCAGCGGCCGCTCGTCCAGACCCCGCATGTCCACCAGGAACGCTCCGTCGGGACAGGGCGCTTCCGGCTCCTCGGCCAGCCGAACCGCCAGCGACGTCTTGCCACTTCCGGGCGGGCCGGACACCACGGCCGCCGGCGGCGCGGCCCCGCGGCCCTCGGCGGCCTCCCGCGCGAGAGCACGCAGCACGGCCAGTTCCGCCTGCCGGCCGACGCAGTCCCGCACCCCCCTCGGCAGCGTGTGGGGCGATGCCCTGACGAACCCGGCGGACCGTGCCCCGGAACGGGCCGCGCGGGCGGCCGCGAGGAGGTCCGCGTGCGCCGCCTCGTCCAGGCCCAGGCCCTGGGCCAGCGCGGTGATGGTGCCCCGGTGCGGACGCCGGCTCCGGCCCCGCTCCATGTCACCGATGGCGCGCCCCGAGACCCCCGATGCCTCGGCCAGCTCCTCGATCGTCAGCCGGCGGCTCTGCCGTAACGCGCGCAGCAGCCGGCCGAACGGCGCCGTGATCCCCACCCCAGTGCCCACCGCGCGATGATACGTCCGGCGGCCGGACCACAGTCCTCAGCATTCCGGGAGTCCGGCCGCCGGGGCCCGGCGCACTCAGGCCGGCTCGCCCGTGCGGTCCCGCAGCGCCTGGTACACCGACCACACCACGGCCACCAGCGGTACGGCCACCACCGCACCGATCACCCCCGCGGCGACCGCCCCGCCGACCACCGCCAGAGCGACCACCACCGGGTGCAGCCGAACGGCCCAGCTCATCACGATGGGGTGCAGGAGGTGGCCCTCGATCTGGCCGATGACCACGATCAGGGCCACGACCACCAGGGCGATGAGCGGACCCTTCGACGCCAGGGCGACGACCGCCGCGATGGCCAGGGCGATGGGCGAACCGATCAGGGGGATGAACGCCGCCAGGAACTCCAGCAGGGCCAGCGGCACGGCGAGCGGCACCCCGAGGGCGAACAGCGCGATGCCCACGAGGACCGCGTTGGTCGCCGCCACCAGCAGGATGCCGTGCGTGTAACCGGTGAAGGTCCGCCAGGCGGCCCCGGCCCCGACCGCGAACCGCTGGCGGGCCCGGTCGGGGAGCTGGTCGCACAGCCACTGCCACTGCTTCTCGCCGGAGTACGTGAAGAAGACCGCGCAGAACAGCGCCAGCGCGAGCACGGTCAGCACCTCGACCAGCCGGCTCGCGCCGCTGAGCGCCGTACTGATGAGGGTGGAGCGGTGGTCCGACAGGAGCTTGCCGATCCGGGACTGGAGATCGTCGAACGCGTCCGCGGGCAGCCGGAAGGGCGGTTCCTCCAGCCGGCGCTCGATCCGGTCGATCCCCGCCACGAACTCCTTCTCCAGCCCGGTCCGCTGGTCCGCCACGGTCTCACCCACCAGGGCCAGCGCCCCGAGGACGAGGACGATGCCGCCGATGAGCGCGGCGGCGACCGCGAGCGGCCGGGGCATGTACCGGGCCAGCAGACCCGCCACGGGACGGAGCACCGCGGTGATGACGAGACCGAGGAAGACGGCGACGGCGACCCGGTGGAACTGTCCGAGCACGGAGAAGGCGAACCGGACGACGATACCGACCGCGATGAGCCGCCACGCGTACGCGGCCGCGGTCCTCAGCACGCCCGGCACGCGCGACTCGACGTCGTTCACGCGCGGCAGCGCCGAGGCGGGTGGATCCGGGGGCGTCGACATCTCATGCCCGTACCACCCACCGGCCGCCGAACCGCGGTGCGGGCCCGGAATTCCCCCGAAGGCCGGTACCGGGCCGGGCCGCCGGACAGCGCGGCGCGGCTCAGCGGCACACAGCAGCCTCCCGGTCGGCTCCTCCGGCCGCGCCTAGCGCACGGGGAAGCCGAAGGAGTACCCCTGCTCCTTCAGCCACGGCAGAACCTCGCGCAGCGCGGCCACGGTCTGCGAGCGGTCTCCTCCCGCGTCGTGGAAGAGGAGGGTCGGGCCGTTGGAGATCTCGTCCTTGACGGTGGCGACCATGGCGCTCGTGCCGGGACGCTCGAAGTCCTTGGAGTCGATGTTCCAGCCGAGCGGGCGCATTCCACGGGAAGCGGCGAGGTGACGGCTGTAGGGGGTGAAAGCACCTCCGGGCGCCCGGTAGTACAGCGGGCGGACGCCCCCGGACGCCTTGGTGATCATGCGTTCGGCGTCCAGGATCTGCTGTGACTGGTAGGCCTTGGACTTGCGGTCCATGGTGACGTCGTGCGAGACCGTGTGGTCGCAGAGCCGATGCCCGGCCGCCACCACCGCCTTGACCAGGTCCGGGTGGGCGCGAGCCTGCGTGCCCACCATGCAGAACGTGGCCTTCACACCGTGGTCCCGCAGCACCTGCAGCACCTCGGGTGTCCAGACGGGGTCCGGTCCGTCGTCGATGGTGATGTTGACGCTGTGGGCGCCGGCGTCCGAGGCGTGCGCGATGTCCGCCGACACCGGTGCCGCCTTCCGGCCCGGCGCCTGGGCAGGGGGCGCCGAGACGCCCTGGGCGGGTCGTCCTTCGGTGGCGCCGAGTTGCGCGTTCCAGAACGAGGTCAGGCCGGCCACCGCGGTCACCCCGAGCGCTGCCGCCAGCACTTTGGCGTACCATCCCCGTCCGCCGCTTCGCACCATGTCTTCTGTTCCTTCGCCGTCGCCGTGGAGCCCGTGCGTACGGCAAGAGGGCGGAAGGGGGCCGGCGGATCCGTCTGTTACCGATCACGGACAATCCCGCTGCCCGGCGGTATCAGGACGGCCGGGGGCGGCGTCGAGGCGGCGTCGAAGCAGTGGTGGGGCGGCGGTGGGGCAGCCTCGGCGCTCTAGTCGGTCTCGCGCTCCAGGACGCGGCGGGCCGCCTCGGCCTCCGCCGCGCGCGGCGACAGTTCGTCGAGGGTGTCGAGCTCGTCGTCCGACTCCAGTTCCCGTTCCCAGGCCGCCGCGAGGCGTTCCTGTTCCTCGCGCGGCCTGGCGCCGACCGCTGCGCGGTGCTCCGGGTCCAGAGCTGTCAGGAATCGTCCGAGCGGGTCCGCGGGCATACGGGGCTCCTTGTCGTAGGGAGGGGGTGCCATCTGCCCCAGCATGGCTGAACCCCTGCACGACGGCCGTTCGACACAGCCGGCGAACACCGCGTTGGCCCCTTCGCCCGCTCGCCGGTAGGTGAGGCGGGCGGCGGCATCGCCATGACAGGGAATCCGAACGCCTCCGTCTGTCCCCTTTAATGGGGACGCCGTAGCCCGTTGACTCGCATACCCGGCCGGCGAAATCCTTCTCTGCGAATTCACGGAGAGACAGGCGGTCGTGACGGTGACCATGGCGGAGACCGAGGAAACAAGTTCGGCGGGTCTGCTCGCCGAGGGTCCGGCGGGGGCGGTCTGGTCGGGGGATCACCTCGTCGGCAGAGAAGAACTGTGGCGCATTCCCTTCCCGTCCGAAGTGGCCGCCGAACTCATACATGCCGCCCGTTCGGCGATTTCGGGTGGCGCATGGTTCGACATCGGTGCGGCCATTCCGGCCGGGCTGTCCCGGGCCGAGGCATTCGCCACCGGTCTGCACCGGCGGCTGGCGGGGGCCCGGGATTCGTCGTCGTGACCGGGTTCCCGGTGGACCGCACCGATCCGCGTGAGGTCGAGATGGCCTACTGGATCCTCGGGCAGCTCCTCGGCCGGCCGGTTTCACAGAGCCCAAAGGGCGATCTGCTGGGCCGGGTCGAGGACCGCGGCGCCGACGTGTCCAGCCCGGTGCAGCGGGGGTACGAGAGCTCCGCCGAGCTGCCGTTCCACGTGGACCGTACCGATGTGATCGGCCTGCTGTGCGTGCGCCCGGCGCGCAGCGGCGGTGAGCCGGGGCGCCGTGGCGTGCCCGGGCGGTCCTCCCGGTCAGCAGCGACGACACCTCGGCGGGCGCCGTCGTCCTCACCGGCAGCGGGACCCTCACCGCCCTGTGCGCCCTGTTCGAGAGCATCTGGCAGACCGCCGCCCCGCTCGGCGAGACCCACCGCCGCGACAGCCAGGGCCTCACTCCGCAGGAGGCCAACGTCATCCTGCTGCTCTCCAACGGCCACACCGACGAGAGCATCGCCAAGCGCCTCGGCGTCTCACCGCGCACGGCCCGCCGTATCGCCGGCGAGCTCACGGAACGCCTCGACGCCCGCAGCCGCTTCGAAGGCGGCGTCCGCGCCGTCCAGCGCGGCTGGCTGCCGTCGACGCCCTGATCTTCCGGGCCTGCTCCCCGGTGCGTCTTCCCCCGCCAGCTCCCCGTCGGCCAGGGGCGCGTCACCTCAGCCCACCCGGATCACCATGTACGCCTCGCCGTCCCTGGGCGGTCGTGTCCAGGAACGGGTGGTGAACGTGTGCAGCCGTCCGTTCACGATGGCGTGACGGGGCAGACGGACACCGAACTCGCCGGCCACCGCTTCCAGCAGCGACCGTTCCGTCCCCTCGCCGTCCGCCGGGTCACCGAAGAACCGGCTCGGGTCCAGCGCCCGTGGTAGCGCACCGCTTGACCGGACCTCTCCGTCCACGTAGGTGAACGCGTACTGCTCGGCGTCGTCCCGAGCCACCGAAAGGTGGAAGAACCGTTCCCCGTGCACTGTCCTCAGGCCGCTCCACACGACCACCGCGCGGGTGCCCGCGCCGGCGGCCGCCGCGGCCGGGGAGACGAACCGCCGCCGGTCGAAGGAGGGCGGATCGCCCTCGAACGCGAAGCTCCAACCGGCGCCGGCCCGGCCGACCACCATGAGAGCCCTGTCGTCGTAGGACGAGAACTCCCTTCGGTCGCGCAGCGATCCGCGGCGCGCCTCCCAGAGGGTCATGGGTGCGTTCAGCACGGTGCCGTCCCCGTCCGCGAGACGTCCGGGCAACTCGTCCGGCTCCACCCCCTCCACCAGGACGAACCGGTAGGACGTGCGGTTGTTGCCCGGGTCCGGCTCCGCGAGCCACGCCAGGCCGCCCGGGTCGAGCCCGGCCGTCGGACCCGGTGCCCCACCCGCCTGCCCGCCCCTCGGCGTGGACAGCAACTCCCGGCCCCGCTCCGGGGTCAGCAGCGGCCCGAGCACGGGGTCGGCCACCCAGCCCAGCGGCGCCAGGTGGTCCGGTCCCAGCGGCTCCCACAGGGACAGAGCATCGATCAGCGTCCGCCATGCCCCGTCGGTGTCTCCCCACCGCGCCCGCTCCCGCGCCCGCTCGACCGCTTCCCCGAACGGTCCGGCGGCCGTGTACCGGTACGTGCCGTTGCGCACCTGATCCAGCGTCGCGTGAGCCAGTGACACCACGTCGGCGTCGGCGCCCCGCAGGTGGAACGTCAGCGCGGAGTCGTCCCGGTACGAGTGCGCCGCCTGCTCGGCGACCAGCGGCGGCAGCAGCTCGGGCGCATACCGTGGGTCCGTCGCCAGTCCCTCGAAGTACACCATGGAGGTCTGTCCGAGCAGGCGGCGTATCTGGTCACCCAGCGCGGCGGCCCGGGGTCTGCCGTACTCCTTGGCCTCGTCCAGCGCGTTCACGGCCCGCTCCCAGCCGCCGCGCAGCGCCTCCAGCCGGGCCTCCTCCATCTGCGCGTCCAGCGTCCGTGTGGTGTCGTTGACGAACTCCGGCTCCCCGTCGCCCGGGCGCGCCCGCAGGCTGTGGAACTCCCGGTGCATGTCCCGCATGAACGCGTGGAAGTTCGCGTGCCGCTCGGGCGGCGCGGCCCGCCAGCTCGCCCAGGTGTAGACGGCCCACTCACCGTCCCCGTCCACGTCCTCGGGATCCAGGAGGACGTGGGTGGCGTCGGACTCGACGTCGAGCTGCAGCCCGCGCCGCCACAGGTCCGCCTCCCGCCGCTCCCCGGGCCCGGCGTCCTCGTCCAGGTACTCCTCGAACAGGTCCGCGAGTCCGGACTCGTTGTCGTGCCAGTGCGCGTCCTCGGTCCCCGCCAACAGCCAGACGAACCCACCCGCGTGCCGCCATCCGTCGCTGACCTCGAGGAACCGCCGGTACGACGGGGGCATCCGCCGGCCCAGGCGCTCCTCCATGGCTGCGATCCGCTCCTCGGACGCGGGCGGGAAACCGAGCCATCGTGCTCGCCGCGCCGCCTCGTCGTCCTCGCTCCGCGTCTCGTCGTCCGGCAGTGAATCCGCCCACTCGCCGCTCCACCTGAGCAGGAAGGAACGCCAGTCGCATGCCGTGGTGTCCGTCATGTGCCCGATGCTGCCACCCCCCACTGACAACGCCACCGCGAGTCGGACGGATGTGTTCGACCTGTCGGACATTGTTCGGAACCTCTTGACGCTGCCCCGGGCGCCGACTGAGACTCTCGCAACACACGCGTCACCCGCGTGTAACGACAGGCCCACGGCAAGGACTTGCCGTCGCCTGGTCGGCTCCTCGTCGTTTCCGTTCCGCCTTGTCCGCATCAGCCATGCCTCAGCAGGGAACCTCGACATGACGCACGTCGCACGACTTCGCAGCCGCGCGAGACGTCGGGCGGGCCAACTCGCCGGACTGACCGCCGCGTCGATGCTGCTCACCCTCGCCGGACCCACCGCTTCCGCACACGCGGCCCCGACGGCACCGGCGGCCGAAGCCGCGGACCTCACCGACGGCCTGGCCCTCTGGTACAAGCTCGACGCACCCTCCGGCGGCACCGTCACCGACGCCTCCGGCAACGGCCGGAACGGCACGGTCAGCGGCACCGCCGACTGGTCGGCATCCGGCCAGGGGCTCGCCTTCAACGGGTCGGACACCTACATCAAGGTGCCGGACGACCTCATGAAGGGCATGGACGCGATCACCGTCTCCATGGACGTACTGATCGACTCCGCCCAGAGCACGCCCTACTTCCTCTACGGCTTCGGCAACACCAGCGCGGGGACCGGCAACGGTTACCTGTTCACCACGGGGAACTCCTTCCGTACCTCCGTCGCGACGGGCAACTGGTCGACCGAGCAGACCACCAAGCCGTCCGACTCCCACAACCTGACCCGCGGGGTGTGGAAGCACATCACCTACGCCCAGACCGGCTCCACAGGCGTGCTCTACGAGGACGGCGTCGAGGTCGGCCGCAACACCTCGGTCACCACCACGCCCGGTGCCATCGGCTCCGGCAGCACCAAGGCCAACTACATCGGCAAGTCGGTCTACGACGGCGACAAGCTCTTCAAGGGCCGGATCCGCGAATTCCGTGTGTACGACCGGGCGCTGGACGGCCCGGAGGTCGAGCAGCTCTCCCTCCCCGTCGCCACGCAGGGCGTCGCCGACGACAAGGAGGCTCTGAGCCTCGGTGACACCAGCGGCGTCACCTCCGACCTGGACCTGCCCAGGACCGGCCCGGCCGGCGGCTCCGCCATCAGCTGGGACAGCGACAACCCGTCCGTGGTGTCGGACACCGGCAAGGTGACCCGCCCCGAGGCCGGCTCGCCGGACGGCCGGGCCACGCTCACGGCGACCCTGAAGAAGGGCACCGTGACCGGCACCAAGACCTTCGACGTCACGGTCCGGCCCGCGCTCGACGACGCCGCCTCCGCCCGGCAGGCCGCCGAGGCGCTCACGGTCCACAACCTCGACGACGCACGCGGCAACCTCACCCTGCCCAGGAGCGGTGCCTTCGGCACGAACGTGACCTGGTCCTCCGCGAAGCCGGACGTCGTCTCCGCCACCGGCGAGGTCCACCGCCCCGCGCACGGCGACGGCGCCACCACCGTCGAGCTGACCGCCACCGTCACCAAGGGCGAGGCCGAGGTCACGCGCGTCATGACGGCCAAGGTGCCCGAACTGCCCGCCGAGGCGGCCCTCAAGGGGTACATGTTCAGCTACTTCACCGGCGAGGGCACCTCGGACGGCGAACAGCTCTACGCCGCACTCAGCAAGGGCAACGACCCGCTGCACTGGCGTGAGCTGAACGACGGCAAACCGGTCCTCACCTCCACGCTCGGCGAGAAGGGCCTGCGCGACCCGTTCATCATCCGCTCCCCGGAGGGCGACAAGTTCTACCAGATCGCCACCGACCTCAGGATCTACGGCAACGGCGACTGGGACGCCTCCCAGCGCACCGGCAGCAAGTCCATCATGGTCTGGGAGTCCACCGACCTGGTGCACTGGACGAACCAGCGCCTGGTCAGGGTGTCACCCGACAGCGCCGGCAACACCTGGGCGCCGGAGGCGTTCTACGACGCCGAACGCGGCGAGTACGTCGTCTTCTGGGCGTCGAAGCTGTACGACAACGCCGACCACTCCGGCGACACGTACAACCGCATGATGTACGCCACCACCCGTGACTTCCACACCTTCAGCGAGCCCAAGGTCTGGATCGACCGCGGCTACTCGGTCATCGACTCCACGATGATCCGGCACGACGGCACGTACTACCGCCTCTCCAAGGACGAACGGAACAACAGCTCCTCCACCCCCAATAGCAAGTTCATCTTCCAGGAGAAGAGCGACTCGATCCTGAACCCGTCCTGGACCGCCGTCGCCGAGGGCATCGGCAAGGGCGCGATGAACGCCGCCGAGGGACCGCTGGTGTTCAAGTCCAACACCGAGGAGAAGTGGTACGCGTTCCTCGACGAGTTCGGCGGCCGCGGCTACATCCCGTTCGAGACGACCGACCTCGACTCCGGCACCTGGACCCCCTCCACCGGCTACGACCTGCCCGCCAAACCCCGCCACGGCACCGTGCTGCCGGTCACCCAGGCCGAGTACGACCGGCTGCTGCGCGCCTACCAGCCCGACCAGCTCGTGAAGAGAGTCGAGGACGTGTCGGTGAAGACGCGGGTCGGTGAGGCCCCGGTCCTGCCCGCCACGGTGGTGGCCGAGTACGCCGACGGCGTCGAGCGGCCCGTCTCCGTCGACTGGGCGGACGTACCGGCGTCGTCGTACGCACAGCCGGGCACCTTCACCGTGACCGGCAGCCTGCCGAACGGCGCCGCGGTTGCCGTCCGGGCCGAGGTCACCGTGTCGCAGGAGGGCTCCGATGTTCCGGCCGACCTGCTCCTGCGGTACGACTTCGACGAGACGAGCGGCAGCATCGCCCGCGACTCCAGCGGCCACGGCCACCACGGCACCTACGTCCGCACGCCCGACTTCGGCAGCGGCGTGCACGGCGGCTCGTTCAAGATGTCCGGCGGTTCCAGCGGCTCCACCACCTCTCCGTACGTGAAGATCCCGAACGGCGTGCTGAAGAACGCCGACAGCGTGACCGTGTCGACGTACGCCAAGTGGAAGGGCGGCGACGGCTTCCAGTGGCTGTTCGGGCTGGGCCCCGACAGCGACAAGTACCTGTTCGCCACTCCGTCCAACGGCAACTCCAAGCTGTACTCGGCGATCACGAAGGCGAGTTGGCAGGCGGAGTCCAAGGTGACGGCCGGCTCGCAGCTCACGCCGGGGCAGTGGCGGCACGTCACCGTGACCCTCGACGGCGCGACCGGCACGATGGTCCTGTACGTCGAGGGCATCGAGGCGGCCCGCGCGACCGGTGTCGGCATCAAGCCGGCCGACCTGTACGACGCGAACAAGGACCACAGCGGCTACATCGGCAGGTCGCTGTACGGGGCGGACCCGTACTTCGGCGGCGAGGTCGACGACTTCCGCGTCTACGACCGGGCGTTGTCGGCCGCTGAGGTCCAGGAGCTCAGCGGCAACACGACGGGCATCGCCAAGGTGACGCACCCGGCACTGAAGGTCGACGCACTGATCGACGACGCCGACAGCGGGGTCACGCTGCCGCTGAAGGCGGGCACGGACATCACCGCGCTGGCACCGGAGTTCAGCCTCGCCCACGGTGCGTCGATCAGCCCCGCCTCCGGCAGCGTGCAGGACTTCACCAAGCCCGTGACGTACGAGGTGACCGGCTCCGACGGCGCGAAGCGCACCTGGACCGTGTCGGCACTGATCATGAAGACACCGGTCCTGCCGGGTCTGAACGCCGACCCGAACATCGTGCGCTTCGGCGACACCTTCTACCTCTACCCGACGACCGACGGCTTCGAGGGCTGGAGCGGCACGCAGTTCAAGGCCTACTCCTCCACGGACCTCGTCCACTGGAAGGACCACGGCGTCATCCTCGACCTGGGGCCGGACGTCAGCTGGGCGGACAGCAGGGCCTGGGCGCCGGCGATGACGGAGAAGGACGGGAAGTACTACTTCTACTTCTGCGCCGACGCGAACATCGGCGTCGCGGTGTCCGACTCGCCCACCGGACCGTTCAAGGACGCCCTGGGCAAGCCGCTGCTGAAGGCCGGGGACTTCCGCGGCCAGATGATCGACCCGGCGGTCTTCACCGACGACGACGGCAAGCAGTACCTCTACTGGGGCAACGGCCGCGCCTACGTCGTCCCGCTCGGCGACGACATGACCTCCATCGACACCTCCAAGGTCACGGACATCACCCCGAGCGGCTACAACGAGGGCACCTTCGTCATCAAGCGCAAGGGCACCTACTACTTCATGTGGTCGGAGAACGACACCCGGGACGAGAACTACCGCGTCGCCTATGCGACCGGCCCCTCGCCCACCGGCCCGTGGACCAAGCAGGGCGTGATCCTGGAGAAGGACCTGTCCCTGGGCATCAAGGGCCCGGGCCACCACTCCGTCGTCCACGTCCCGAACACCGACGACTGGTACATCGCCTACCACCGCTTCGCCGTCCCCGGCGGTGACGGCACCCACCGCGAAACGACCATCGACAAGCTGGAGTTCGACTCCGGCGGCCTGATCGAGAAGGTCGTCCCGACCCTCGGCGGCATCGACCCGGTCACCGTCGTCCACGCCGGTCCGGACGCCGGCGGCACCGAGGGCGAGGCGATCACGCTCGCCGGCACCGTCTCCGGGGCGGGCACTCCCAAGTGGACCGTCCAGGACGGCGCCCCGTGCGCAGTCAAGGACCCCGCGGCGGCCCGGACGACCCTCACCTGCACCGACGACGGCACCTTCCAGGTCACCCTGGCCGGTGGGCGTGGCACCGACACCGCGACCGTCAAGGTCTCCAACGCCGCCCCGTCCATCACGTCCGCCAAGGGCCCCGGCTCGCCCGTGCCGGTGGGCAGGGTCGCCGTCGTCACCGTGTCCTTCGACGACCCGGGCACGGCCGACCGTCACACGTGCAAGATCGACTTCAAGGACGGCAGCCGGCTGACGACCGGTACGGTCACCGACTCCGGCTGCCGCGCCGCACACGTCTACGACGACGCGGGCATCCACCGCCCCGTCGTCACGGTCACCGATGACGACGGGGCCACGGACACCACCACGCTCGCGGAACTGATCGTCTACGACCGTGCCGCCGGCCCTCTGGCCGGCGCCGGCTCGATCACCTCGCCGGCCGGTGCCTACCCGGCAGGTCCGGGACTGACCGGCAAGGCGGCGTTCATCCTGGGCGCCCAGTACCGGAAGGGCGCGGACGTCCCCACCGGCAAGGCCACGTTCGTCTTCGGCGCCGCCCGGCTCACCTTCCGCTCGACCGGCTCCGACTGGCTCGTGGTGAACGGCTCCCGGGCCGTCTACCAGGGCACCGGAACAGTGGGCGGCAAGAGCGGCTACGCCTTCAGAGTCACCGCCACGGACGGCCCGGACACCTTCCGCATCAAGGTCTGGAAGAAGTCCACGGGCGATGTCCTCTACGACAACAGGACCGGCGCCACGACGAAGGGCGTCATCGCCATCGGAAACCACCGGCGCTAGGTCGGTCCTCAACGACCGCGTGCCGGGGAGGACATCGGCGGAGAGGGGCACCTGACGGGCATCCGCCCCGGTCAGGCGCCCCTCTCCGGCGTCTGACAGGAGGGAGCCCGCGGCGGCGGATCCTCGGCCCGTCCGCCCTACCCGCCCGCCTCGCACTGACGTACCTCTGCCCTGGTCAAGGCGCTCCAAGCGGATGTGTGGGCCCGCCCGGTGCTACGGCGAGGTGGGCAGGTGCGGGGATCGGAGCACGAGCAGGGTGATCTCGCTGGGGGCGAAGACGCGGAACGGCGGGCCCCAGAAGCCGGTGCCGCGGCTGGTGTAGAGGAGGGTGCGGGCGCCGTGGTGGCTGAGGCCGGCGAGGGCGGGCTGGTCGATGCGGACCAGGTGGTGGAAGGGCCAGATCTGACCGCCGTGGGTGTGGCCGGAGAGCTGGAGGTCGATGCCGTCGGCTGCCGCCCGGTCGACGAACTTGGGCTGGTGTGCCAAGAGCAGGACGGGCAGGTCGGGGTCGGCGCCGTTCAAGGCTCCGGCGAGGTGGGCGCGGTGGCCTGCCAGGCCGGAGGACTCGGCGGTGACATCGTCCACGCCGGCGACCACGAGGGTGTCGCCTCCGCGTTCGAGCAGTAGATGGCGGTTGCGCAGCGGCTCCCAGCCCAGCTCGTCCATCAGGTCGACCCAGCCCTGGGCCTCGCTGTAATACTCGTGGTTGCCGGTGACGTAGACCCGGGCCCGGGTGGCCCGCACGGTACCGAGTGGGGCGGCCTGGGCGCGGCGGCGTTCGGCCGTGCCGTCCGCGATGTCGCCGGTGTGGCAGACCAGGTCGGCTTCCAGGGTGTTCACCGTCTCGCATACCCGCGCCGACCAGCGAGTGCGATCGAGCGGGCCGTAGTGGGTGTCGGTGATGAGGACGACGCGGGTGCCGTCCAACCCGGCACCCAGCCGTGGGAGTTGCACGTCGAGTCGGCGCACGCGCGGCACGCGGCGGGCTTCGGCGTATCCCCAGGCGAGTAGTACGGCGGTGACACCGAGGACGGCCCACGTGACGATTCGGGCCCGGTCCTGACTCTCGTCGACGCCGGCCACGGTCAGGGCGAGCCGCAAGGGGAAGCCGAGCAGAATGGACCAGGTGAACAGGACCCAGCTGGTGCCCAGCAGGGTGTCACCGACGATCGCCGCCCGGTCCTGCTGACGCCGGCCGTGGCCGCGCGCCATCGCGAGCGGCATACCGACGAGGCCGAGGGCGAACAGGGCGGTGCCGGCCAGCGTGACGGGCAGCGGCCAGTGCTGGCCGGTGTGCAGGAGCACCCAGCAGGGCACGGTCCACAGCAGGACGGGGGCGATCAGGGGGAGGTAGCGCATCAGGCGGTGCAGTCGGCTCTGCCGCGGAGCTTGCGCCTCGCTGTCGGCGGGTCGGGTGTTGCTGGTGTCGGTCACGCGTCCCCTCCCTGACCGGGCTGCCGTCTCGCGCACTGTATCCGGTCGCCCTCGGGCCGGCCGGACCGGCGTTCACGGGCGCGGTCCCCGCGGCACATGCCAAGGGAGGTGTCTGCGGGATGGCAAGACTCCGCCGCAGACACCTCCCTTGGCATGTGCCGCGATCAGGGAGCTTCTGCCGTGTGAGCGCTTGCGTTGTCGCGTGACCGTGGCGGGCTCGGCCTTTCGCCGAGCCCGCCACGCCGGCTCCCTACCGGAGCCGGACTCGTGTCACGCCGTCAGCGCCGCAGTGTCAGCAGCCCCGGACGGTAGGGCAGGAGGCCGTAGTCGCCGCCGGAGTTGGGGCTGCGCCCCTGGTAGAGCAACTGCAGATTGCAGGGATCGACGGTCATGGTCTGATCGGCGCTGGTGCGGATCAGTTCGCCATGGCTGATGTCGTTGGTCCACGTGGCGCCACTGTTGGCCTTGCCGGCGAAGGGATTGCTCTCGGTCGCGGCCTGGGGCGTCCATGAGCCGTTCAGACTGGTGGCCGTGAACGAGCGGAAGTAGCGGCCCTGCGAGCCGATCGCCTCGACGATCATGAGGTAGCGGTTCTGGCCCTGCAGTTTGTAGACCTGCGGGGCTTCGAACAGGTTGTTCGTCGTATCGCTCATGATCGTCGTGTACGACGAGCCGAAGCTGCCCGGGAAGTTCCCGATCGGCATGCTGGCCCGGTAGATCTTGCCGTTGTCACCGGCGAAGAACAGGTACATGTTCGTCCCGTCCGCGATGAGCGTCTGGTCGATGGGTCCGGTTCCGGAGCCGGTGATGCTTCCGGAGAAGAGCACCTGCGGGGATGACCAGCCATTGGGGTTGGTGGGGTCGCTCGACGTCCGGTAGGAGAAGGCGGTCCCGCCCCACTGGTAGGCGAGCACCCAGATGTTCTTCGGCGCGAAGTAGAAGAGCGTGGGCGCGACGGTGGAGGCCGACATCGTGTTCTGGCTGGCCGAGGCCATCCCCGACCAGTTGGTGAACAGGCCGAAGTTCATCGAACCCCAACTCGTCCCCGTGTCGTGCGTCGTCGCATAGACGAGTTGCCTGCCGTTGTAGGGGACGACGGTGAAGTCCTTGAGCGAGACCCACCCCGGCTTGGGCTGCGCCAGCGCGCCCGTCGATGTCCAGCGGTAGGTCGACGGAAGATCGCACGGGCCGCCGGGGCTGTCCGCCCCGACCTTGACGAGCTGCCACTGCTGGTTGGTGCCGCCCCAGTCGTCGTACTGGACGATGTTCGCGCTGTCGGCGCTGGAGGCGCCCTGTACTTCGAGGGCCTTGTTGCTGTGGCGAGAGATGAACCTCACGTGGCCGTCCGAGCTGTCGGCCAGCCGCCACTGCTGGTTGGTGCCGTTCAGGTCGGCCCACTGGACGATCGAGCCGCCGTTCGCGGTGGACCAGTTGTGGACGTCCAGCACCTTGCCCGAGTGGCGGGACTTGATGCGGTAGTAGCCGCCCCCGGAATCGACGAACTGCCACTGCTGCTGGGTCTGATCGTTCCTGGTCCACTGGGTGATGCGGGCGCCGTCGCCGGTCGCCATGTTGTAGACGTCCAGGGCCTTGCCGCTGTTGCGGTTGACCAGCACATACGAGGCGTTGGGGTCTACGGTCGCCGCGCCGGCGGGCTGGGCACCGAGGAAGGTGGCCACGAGCAGCAAGGGTGCGAGGACGGCGAGTAAGCGCCTCAGGCGGACCAGGGACGGTGGGCGAAGAGACATCAGAGGGCCTCCTTGGGGGGGGCGGACAATCTCGAAACATTTCGAAGAATTCTCCGATGCTTCGACGGCACAAGCTAGGAATGTGCTGCCCACTGGTCAAGGCCTGTCGCCGATCTGTCCACAAACAGCGCCTCCCTTTTGGCTGGGCGAATCCGGCGACGACGGCGTCGAAGTTCACAGTTTGGCTAGCCGGGAGGGCGAATGTTTCGGGCGACAAACCGAAAGTTCTTCTGTGGAGAGTATTGACGATCCACCGTCAACGCCTCAATCATCCCTGTCTGAGAAGCCGGGCATAGTTCGAGATGTCGAACTGCGTCGGCTCTGAGCAGTCCGTGCCGCACGACAGCTCCGCGCACCAGAGCACCTGCGCCACCCCGTTCGTCCCGGTGGGGTTCGCACCAGCGCATCCTGGCTCTTCGCACAGTTGGAGAGGTACGCGACGCCGCTGGCGGTCCCCTGCGCTTCAGCCCTTCCGTGATGTCTACCTTGGAGGCACAGCCATGGGCTCGTATGCCCTTCCCAGACCCGTTGTCCGCCGGAGGATCCGCGGCCTGCTGCCGGCGCTGGTCGTGGGCGTCCTCGGCGCGGCCGGCGCACTGGTCGCACCGCCGGCCGCACACGCCGCCGAGACCACGCTCGGCGCCGCGGCGGCGCAGAGCGGCCGCTACTTCGGCACCGCCATCGCCTCGGGCAGGCTGGGCGACTCGGCCTACACGACGATCGCGGGCCGTGAGTTCAACTCGGTGACCGCCGAGAACGAGATGAAGATCGACGCCACCGAACCGCAGCGGGGCCAGTTCAACTTCACCGCCGCTGACCGCGTCTACAACTGGGCGGTGCAGAACGGCAAGCAGGTGCGCGGCCACACCCTGGCCTGGCACTCCCAACAGCCCGGCTGGATGCAGAGCCTCAGCGGCAGCACGCTGCGCCAGGCGATGATCCACCACATCAACGGCGTGATGGCCCACTACAAGGGCAAGATCACCCAGTGGGACGTCGTGAACGAGGCCTTCGAAGACGGCAATTCGGGAGCCCGGCGCGACTCCAACCTGCAACGCACCGGCAACGACTGGATCGAGGTCGCCTTCCGCACCGCCCGCGCCGCCGACCCGGCCGCCAAGCTCTGCTACAACGACTACAACGTCGAGAACTGGACCTGGGCCAAGACCCAGGCCATGTACCGCATGGTCCGGGACTTCAAGCAGCGCGGCGTGCCGATCGACTGCGTCGGCTTCCAGTCGCACTTCAACAACGGCAGCCCGTACAACAGCAACTTCCGCACCACCCTGCAGAGCTTCGCCGCCCTCGGTGTCGATGTGGCCATCACCGAGCTCGACATCCAGGGCGCCTCGCCCACGACCTACGCCAACGTGACCAACGACTGCCTGGCCGTCCCGCGCTGCCTCGGCATCACCGTCTGGGGTGTGCGCGACAGCGACTCCTGGCGACGGGAGCACACGCCGCTGCTGTTCAACGACAACGGCAGCAAGAAGCCCGCCTACACCGCCGTCCTCAACGCACTCAACGGCGGCTCCACCACGCCCCCTCCGGACGGCGGACCGATCAAGGGCGTCGGTTCTGGCCGCTGCCTGGACGTGCCCGGCACCAGCACCACCGACGGCACCCAGCTCCAGCTGTGGGACTGCAACAACGGCACCAACCAGCAGTGGACGCACACCGCCGCCGGCGAGCTCAGGGTCTACGGCAACAAGTGCCTGGACGCCGCCGGCACCGGCAACGGCACCAAGGTCCAGATCTACAGCTGCTGGGGCGGCGACAACCAGAAATGGCGCCTCAACTCCGACGGATCCATCGTCGGCGTCCAGTCCGGCCTGTGCCTCGACGCCGTCGGAAACGGCACGGCCAACGGCACCCTGATCCAGCTCTACTCGTGCTCGAACGGCGGCAACCAGCGCTGGACCCGCACCTGATGGGGCCTGCCACCGACGAAAGGCTGAGTCGATGAAGACCTACGGTGCGGCTTCCCCCGCCCCTCCACCCAGACAGCGCTGGTGGTCCCGGGTCGCCGCTGTGGTGGCCGCGACCCTCGCGATCGGCATGCTGGCCGTGGTGAAGCCGGCGCCCGCCGAGGCGGCGACGGTGGACCCCAATGCCTGGTACGTCCTGGTCAACCGCAACAGCGGCAAGGCGCTGGACGTCTCCGGCGCGTCCACCGCCGACGGCGCGCGGGTCGGCCAGTGGACGCGCAGCGACGGAGCCAACCAGCAGTGGCAGTTCATGGACTCAGGCGGTGGCTTCTACCGCCTCAAGGCCCGGCATTCGGGCAAGGTTCTCGACGTGGCCGGCGCCTCGACCGCGGACGGTGCCGCGATCCAGCAGTGGGCCGACCACAACGGGGCCAACCAGCAGTTCCGGCTGGCCGACTCCGACGCGGGCCACGTCCGGCTGGTCAACCGCACCAGCGGCAAGGCCGTGGAGGTGCAGGGCGCCTCCACCGCCGACGGCGGAAACGTCGTCCAGTACTCCGACTGGGGCGGCGCCAACCAGCAATGGCAGATGATCAAGCTGTCGTCCGGTGGTGGCGGCGGCTGCGGCAGCGCCCCGGCTCTGACGAGCGGTACGCACACGATCCAGAGCGGCGGCAAGAGCCGCAGCTTCATCCTCAGGGTTCCCGCCAACTACGACAGCGGCCACCGCTACCGGCTGATCTTCGCGTTCCACTGGCGGGGCGGAACCGCCGGCGACGTCGCCTCGGGCGGCACGAGCGGGAACGCCTGGTCCTACTACGGCCAACAGGAACAGTCCAACAACAGCGCCATCCTCGTCGCGCCCCAGGGCCTCGGCAACGGCTGGGCCAATTCGGGCGGTGAGGACGTCACCTTCGTCGACGACATGATCCGGCGCATCGAGAGCGGCCTCTGTGTCAACCCGGCACAGCGCTTCGCCACGGGATTCAGCTGGGGCGGCGGTATGAGCTACGCCCTCGCGTGCAGCCGGGCGAACGTCTTCAGGGCCGTCGCGGTCATCTCCGGCGCCCAGATCAGCGGGTGCAGCGGCGGCACCCAGCCCATCGCCTACTTCGGAATCCACGGCATCAGCGACAACGTCCTCGGCATCGCGCAAGGACGGTCCCTGCGCGACAAGTTCGTGGCCAACAACGGCTGCACTGCCCAAAGCCCGCGCGAGCCCGCCCCGGGCAGCCGAACGCACATCACCACCACCTATTCGGGCTGCCGTGCCGGATACCCGGTCCAATGGGCGGCGTTCGACGGAGGCCACATACCCGGCCCGGTCGACGGCTCCCCCAACGAAAGCGGCGTCACCACCTGGACCAAGGCAGAGATCTGGAGGTTCTTCGCACAGTTCCAGTGACACGCCCGCACCACGGAGTGGAGCCAGGACGAACCTGGCTCCACTCCGTCGACGTCTGCCCCGGGCTCTAGAAGAAGCCCAGCTTCTTCGGCGCATACGACACCAGCAGGTTCTTCGTCTGCTGGTGGTACACGCTTGCCCTCGCTTCTGACCTGCGACAAAGAGTGGAAACGTCAAGTGCCGGGCTGATTCGGTCCGCACCTGGTCCGGATCTTGATGACTGGTACGTGGTGCTAACGATGGGGCCGCGGTACCTCGCGCTATAGGGGGCGTCCGTGACACGTGCGGACTTTGTCGGCTTGCTCCGGCGGGGTCCTGCGTAGACGGGGACCTGGTATGACGACGCCCCGCCGACTTACTGGACGCTGCTGACTCAGTGCCGCGGGGTTGCGAGGATGCGCTGTGTGGTTACGAATGCGGAGTGGGAGCGGATTCGAGGGAACCTGCGCTTCGGGCAGGTCTTGATGGGCACAGTCGTGAAGGTGCCCAGCCCTGGAGCGATCGGGATTTTCGTAGAGATCGGCTTGGGCGTCGGGGGCTTCGTCGACGTTCTGCTGTTGCCGGAACAGGCAGAACAATGGCCCGCTGAAGGAACCATCACTGATTTTGAGGTTTGGTGGGCGGACAGCCGTCAGCAGGTCCGGCTGAAGCCGTCCGATCCGGAGTATTTGCGGAAGGACTTCGCGGACTTCACTGCCCGTGTCAGACCCGGTTGGTCAACCGACATCGGCCGGCCCGTTCGCGACAGCGGGCCGGTCACTGCGCAGGAGCTTGCTTCGCTACTTGATCGGCAGGAGCGCCGCGAGGTGTGAGACGCGGGCGCGGGCGCGGGGCGTTTGAACGATGCCTGCCCGGTGACCACGCCGGCCCGCCACGCGTTGGAAGCGCTCTGCGAACTCCTCGTCGCCGAACAGCGGTCCCGGCTCATCCCGGACTGTGATGGCGAGGCTTCCCTTCGGAATCGCCGCTCGCGCCACCCGAACCGTCTCCGCTGGAATCTTCCCCGGCCCCATCGGCGGCATGGCCACAGCACCCACCCCCAAGGCACATCGGCCTTCACGACCCCAACTGGTCGTGAAGGCCGACGTCACGTTGCGCCCTGAATTCGCCAACGGCGTCACTTACTACGGCGGGGCGCGGCCCTCGTCGGCCACCAGCCGCTGCCACGACCGGTCGGGTGCGGGCTGGCCAACTCGTGCAGCCCATCGGTGTCGGCGCTGACGATCTCGAGGGCGTCAAGAGATGTGGGTGCCGCGGTCTGTTCGCCGCCCTGTAGGTCTTCAAACTGATCGGAACGGTACCCGGCACCCGATTCGAAGCCCGGTTCCGGCTGGGTCGGGAGCGCGACCGCTGATCACGTTCCCGGTTACCGGCGGTGCACGGTTTCCAGGGCGGCGGCCAGGACGTGGGGGTCGTGGTGGCCCTTGTAGACGGCGGGTGGGTGCTTGTCGAGCTTCAGGAGTCGGGCAACGGCCGTCCAGGCGGTGCGTACCGAGTACTCGACGGTGAACACGACGTCGTCCGGTACCTCGGTGAACTGCCCGATGAAGGCGAGGTTGACCGACCCGTCGGGCACGACCTTGGGGCGGTCTTCGCGGCGGCGGGCGAGGAACTGGCTGGTGATGTAAGGCATCAGGCAGGGCACGACGGTGGAGGTCTCCCGGACCCGGGCCGCCACAGCCTCGTCGAACGGCAGGTGGTGCAGGATCTCGTCGAGGATCTCCCGGCCGGAGCACATCGTCATGGGTTTCGGTGTGTGGTTGCCGGCGCGGCCGGGGTGCAGGGCGTAGCCCCACCAGACGAAGACGCCTTCGGGCTGGTCGCGGTAGACGGGCTGGCGCGGGGCGACGAGGGTGAGCAGCCAGGCGGAGTCGGTGAAGGTCGTCAGGCCGCCGCGGCCGGTCGCCCGGCCGCTGAACTCCTTCAGGGCGTCGAGGAAGGCTGGATCGCTCGCGGTGACCGTGAACGACTCCCAGCGGGACTCCTTGACGCGCTTGTCGAAGACGGCAGGGTCGCCGAAGTCGTCGCGTCCTCGGGACAGTCGGTGCCACAGCAGCCAGGCGTCGGAGCGGTGGGGGCGCGGGGACGGTGCGGAGGTGTGCGAGCCGAGGCTGGAGGCGTCGGTCATGGAGCCGTTGGTGACCAGGACCAGGTCCTCGGGGGCCACCTCGACCTGTTCGTCGTGGCCGCCGCGGGAGAGGTAGACGGTCTCGACTCGCGTACTGCGGCGGCCCGGTGCGAGGCCGAGGTCGGTGACGTGGCAGCCGGTGTGGAGGGTGACGCCGCGTTTGCGCAGCCAGGCGGTCAGGGGTCGCACGAGGGAGTCGTACTGGTTGTAGCGGGTGTGGTGGATGCCGGACATGGAGGAGAACTCGGGGAGGAGGTGGATGAAGCGCCTGAGGTAGCGGCGGAACTCGATGGCGCTGTGCCAGGGCTGGAAGGCGAACGTGGTGCACCACAGGTACCAGAAGTTCGTGGTGAAGAAGTGCTCGCCGAAACAGTCCGTGATCCGCTTGCCGTCCAGGTGCCCCTCGGGAGTTGCCAGGCAGCGGACCAGCTCCAGGCGGTCACGTTCGGAGAAGCCCATCGAGTGCGTGTCGACGATCTTCCCGTCGCCGTCGACGAGGCGTGCGGTGTCGTCCCAGGCGAAGTCCTCGTGTCCGGCCAGGATCTCGTCGGTCACCGATACAGAGGGGTCGTCGAGAGTCGGAATGCCGGACAGCAGGTCGTAGGTGCAGCGGTACTCGGCCTCGAACATCCGCCCGCCGCGCATGGTGTAGCCGGTATGGGCCGTGCCGCCCGCGTCCAGACTGCCCCCGATGTCCCGCTGCTCCTCGAAGAGGTGGATGTCCGTTCCGTCGAACCCGCCGTCGCGGATCAGGAACGTGGCCGCGGCGAGCGCCGCGATTCCGCTGCCCACCAGATAAGCCTTCGCCATCACACAACTCCTTGTTCTCGCCCGTTGATCGGGAACCGCGCGGCTTCAGCGTTTCCTGGGCCGATGAGTGCCGTCTGTGGGCCGTCGGGTACCTGTGTGGGCCGAAGGGCCCGAGAGGTGGGCGCCATGGACGAGTGCGGGCTACCACGCAGGCCCGGTCGATGGACCCTCTCCGACGTAGCCCGGCACGTACCGGGGTCTTACGCCGGGTGGTCGTCCGCCGTTCTGTCGTCGCTTTCCGAGGGATGCGGGGTACCGGGGCCGCCGCGCCACGGCGGGATCGCCGCCCGGTGGCCGTTGTGTCCGGAGTGGGCCGCCTTGTCGGTCTGGCGACGCAGCCGGTACTGGAGCTGGTCGACGAGTTCGTGGCCGGTGGCTTCCTCGGCGTGCACGACGACGTCACGCCGTCCGACGTGCAGGGTGGCTGTGGCCGACCAGGGGCGGTCCGCGTGGTGAGCGGCCGCCTTCGTGATGCGCACCTCGCCAGTGACGGCGGGCAGCCCCGGCCGGGCCACGATGACGTCGATCTTCGTGCGGGCGTACGCCAGGGTCTCCTCGTCCACCTCGCCGTCCGAGCGCAGCAGCACGCCGGGAGCGGTGGTCTGAGTGTCGTTGCTGGTCATGTCAGGGCCTCTTCTGGAGTGCGGTGGCATCGTGGGGTGTTCAGTCCGCTTGGCCGGGCAGCCACAGGTCAGGGCCGAAGACCTCGTAGCGGATGTGTCGGGCGGGGACTCCGGCGGCCAGCAGTTGGGCGCGGACGTCGCGCATGAAGGGGAGCGGGCCGCACAGAAACACCGTGGCGTTCTCGGGCAGTTCGACGCCGTGGAGGTTCATCAGGCCCTCGCGGGCGGTGGGTTCCTGCGGGCCGGGGTGCTCGTACCAGAAGACTGCGCGGGCGTCCGGCAGTTGCTCGACCAGGTCGGTGGTCTCCGTGCGCAGGGCGTGGTCGGCGGGGGAGCGGTCGGCGTGCAGAACCAGTACCGGCCGGGTCGAGGCGAGGGCGGTGAGGTGGGCCAGGATGCCGGTCATGGGGGTGTTGCCGATTCCGGCCGAGACCAGTACGACCGGGGTGGTGGCGTCGGCCGGGTCGTCGAGCGCGACGTCGCCGAACGGGGCGGAGAGCGTCAGTTCGTCTCCGGCGCGGACGTGGCGGTGCAGCAGGGTGGAGACCTCGCCGTCCGGGGCGTCGGCCGTGGCGGCGATCCGCTTGACGGTGATGCGGCGCAGTTCTCCGCCCGGGTCGGAGGAGAGGCTGTACTGGCGCAGCTGGTGTACTCCGTCGGGCATGCGCAGGCGGACGCTGACGTACTGGCCCGCCCGGGCCCGGGGCGCGGGTGCGCCGTCGGTGGGCCTGAGGAGGAAGGACACCACGTCGTCGGTCTCGGTGCGGCGCTCGACGACCGTCCATTGCCGCCAGATCCGGCCGGGCTCGACGCCCGCGTCCTGGTAGAGACGGGCCTCCCGGCCGATGAGGGCGCCGGCCATCAGCCAGTACACCTCGTCCCAGGCGGCCGCCACCTGAGGGGTGACCGCGTCGCCGAGGACCTCGGCTATCGCGCCGAACAGGTACTTGTGCACGATCGTGTACTGGTCGTCGGTGACTCCGACCGCGGCGTGCTTGTGTGCGATCCGGTCCAGCAGGACATCCGGGCGCGTGTCCGGGTGGTCGAGCAGAGTGGTCGCGAACGCGGCGATCGAGCCGGCCAGTGCGCGGCGCTGGGCTCCGCTGGCCTGGTTGCCGCGGTTGAACATCCCGTCGAGTAGTTCCGGCCGGTCGCGGAACATCGCGCCGTAGAAGCGGGTCGTGATCTCGTCCAGCGCTGCGGCCACGGCAGGCAGCGTGGAACGGACAATGGCGGCGGACTCTGCGGACAGCATGAAGCCTCCCTGACAGGGCTGATGAGGGGTGCAAACGTGCAAGGACGGGGTGCAAGGACCCCTGAGGGGGAGAGAGCCGCACTCGGTGCCGGACGGCCATCTCCTGTGTATCAGTCACCAGACCGCGTCCCGGGGCCGTTTCGCGTCCTGGGGCGAAGAGGGGCCCATCGGCCCCACAGACTCGGGCGCACCGGCCCCACGGGGTGCCGGAAGACCAGGGCCGAACGGCGCCGCAGCGTGGTACGGGGACGCCGATGGGGCCGATCGGCCCCGGACGGGGGACCTGCGGTACCTGCACCCGTGTCCTCCCTCGCCACCACTCTGACATCGCAACCCCGATACAGGAGGTGGACAGCATGTCCCGCAACATCACCGTGGGCCTCGACGGCTCAGCAGAGAGTCGCGCGGCTGCCGAGTGGGCGGCCAGGGAGGCGAAGTTGCGCGGCCTGCCGCTGCGGCTGGTGCACGTCTGGGAGCCCGTTCCGGAGCCCATGGCGCAGGCGCAGGCTCCGCTGCTCGGCGCGGGGAAGCTGCGGCACTGGAGCGAACGGATTCCGCGCGAGGCGGCCGACGGCCTGCGCCGGCGCCACCCCGGCCTCCGGGTGGAGACCGAACCGATTCCCGGCAGGCCGATGGACGCGTTGCCCGAGGCGGCGAAGGACACCGAGCTGCTGGTCCTCGGCTCGCGTGGGCTGAGCGGGATCGGAGGATTCCTCGTCGGGTCCGTGGGCGCGGCCGTGATCGCGCACACCGACACCCCCGTCGTCATGGTGCGGGCCGGGGAACAGGCCGCCGACGAGCACGAGATGGACCCCGCCGGCATTCCGTCCGCCGCCACCGCGTACCGGCCCGTCGTGCTCGGCCTGGACACCGCCCGCCCCGACGACACGGTGATCGCCTTCGCCTTCGAGGAGGCCGCCCTCCGCGGCACCGCACTGCGAGTCGTGCACGGCTGGAACCTCCCGCCCTACTTCGCCTACGGCCTGCCCGCCGACGCCGAACTCAACGCCGCACTCGGCCGGCAGGAAGCCGCCGCCCTCGCCGCGGTGCTGCGGCCCTGGCGGCAGAAGTACCCGGACGTCGAGGTCGTCGAGGAGTCCCCGTCGGGCAGCCCGGCCAACCACGTCCTCGACGCCTCCCGCGAGGCGTCCCTGGTCGTCGTCGGACGCCGGGTCCGCCGAAGCCCGTTCGGCGTCCACATCGGCCCCGTCACACACGCGGTGCTGCACCACGCCACCGCCCCCGTCGCCGTCGTCGCGCACGACTGACCGGGCCGCAGGAAGGGAGTGGAGACCATGAACACGGCAGACGAGAACGCGGCGGTCGAGCGAGCCCTCGGCGGGCCCCTGGTCGTTGGTGTCGACGGTTCCGAGCCGAGCCTGCGGGCCGCTGACTGGGCGGCTGACGAGGCCGCCCTGCGCGGTGTGCCACTACGCGTGGTGTACGCCTGCCTCTGGGACCGGTACGAGGGTGCCGCGCTCGCCCGGGACATCGGCGAAGCGACCGAACTTCCCCTGCCTCAGGACGTGGTGGGTGCCGCCGCCGAGCGGGCACGCGCCCGGCACCCCGGCCTGCGGGTCACCGTCGACGTGGTGTTCGAGGAGCCGGAGAACGCCCTGGTCCGCGCGGCCCGGAACGCCTCCGCGCTGGTCGTGGGCACCCGCGGCCGCAGCGGTCTTGCCGAGAGGCTGCTCGGCTCCGTCAGCCTGACCGTCGCCGCACACGCCGACTGCCCGGTGATCGTGTTGCGCGGCAGCCACGACAACCAGGCGACGCCGCCGGTGCGCGGACGGGTCGTCGTGGGCGTCGGCGAGGACACGAAGGAGCCGGAGGCGGTTCGCTTCGCCGTCGAGGAGGCGCAGCGGCGCGGGGTGCCTCTGGAGGCCGTACGAGCATGGCGCTGCCCCGCGCACGAGCCCGGCGGATATCCCCTGATGGTCGGCGAACCCACCCGCCAGCACGAGGAGCAGGCCGTCGAGGAACTCGAAGCGGCGCTGCGGGACCTCCCGGCGGATGTCGACGTGCGCCGGCGCACCGTCGAGGGCCACGCCCGCCGGGCGCTGCTGGACGCCTCGCACAGCGCCGACCTCCTGGTCGTCGGCGCCAGCCGGCGCGAGGGGCACTTCGGGCTCCAGCTCGGCCGTACCGCCCACGCGGTGCTCCACCACTCCGCCTGCCCGGTCGCGATCGTGCCGCACCGGAGGCACGACGCCTGACCGGCGTCTCAGAGAACTCAGAGGCTCGCCGCGTGAGAACCGCCGGATGCTCGAAACGACCAGAGGCATTGAGGAGTCCTGCGATGACGCACGACGTGACCGACCCCCCCCGTACACGCACTGCTCGCCGACGGCAGCATCGTGTGTATCCGTCGTGGTGGCGAACGACCACGACCAGGTGGAGGGGCTGTACGAGGAGATGTCCTCGGAGAACCTCCGCCTGCGGTTCTTCGCCGCGAGCCGGCGGTCGGCCCGTCTTGCGGCCGACCGGGCCTGTGCCCTGGTGCGCCCGGGATACCGGGCGTTGCCGACCGAGACGCAGCGCAGGGTGATCGGCTCGCCGAGTACGACGCCGGCGACGAGAAGGACGAGGCAGAGGTCTCTGTCGCCGTTGCCGACGGACTGCACCACCGTGGGGTGGGAACCCTGCTCGTCGAGCACCTCGCCTCCGCGACCCGCGTGGACGGCATCACGACCTTCACGGCCGACGCGCTCAGTGAGAACCACGAGGTGCTGAACCTCTTCACCGACCTCGGTCTGCGCATGGCTCGCCGCTTCGAGGGCCCGGAGGTGCGCTGCACCATCGCCCTCGACCGGAGCGACCCCTACCTCACAGCGGTGCTGCAGCTCCCGGCGCCCACTCCTGAGTTGATCGACGACCTGCTCGCCGTACTCCCGTACGGCGCCGCGGTGGGCAACCCGATCGACGCCACCGCGACGACTGGCTGCGCCGCCTGTGAGAGGAGGCGTACCGCCATGACCGGCACCGTGTTGGTCACCTGCGGAAGCACGAACGGATCGACCGCGCAGATCGCCGAAACCATCGCCGAGGTCCTGCGCCAGAACGGTCGGACGGTCGAGGCGCTTCAGGCCCGGTCCGTCACGAGCGTGGCGTCGTACGACGCGGTGGTCGCCGGCGGCGGACTGTACGCCGGACGCTGGCAGAAGCCCGCCCGCCGGTTCCTCCTCCGGCACCGCCGCGCTCTGGCCCGACGCCCGTTGTGGCTGTTCAGCAGCGGCCCGCTCGACGCCTGACGTGAGAACCTCCTGACGCCCACCGCCGCGTCCGTGGATGGCCCGGTCGGCCCTGTCGGGTGCCCGGCGGGGTGAGGGAAGGTGAGGACAGTCCGGACCCTCTTGCACCTCCGACTACCCCGACCCGGAAGGGAACCCCTGATGTCCGTCGACACACGGCCGGCGTCCGCCCCGCTCACCGAGGACGAGCTGAGGACGCTGGATGCCCACTGGCGCGCCGCGAACTACCTGTCCGTCGGTCAGATCTACCTCATGGCGAACCCCCTGCTGACCGAGCCGCTGCGTCCCGAGCACGTCAAGCCGCGGCTGCTCGGCCACTGGGGCACCTCGCCCGGGCTGAACCTGGTCCACACTCACCTCAACCGCCTGATCAAGGCACGCGGCCAGGACGCACTGTGCATCTGGGGGCCGGGACACGGCGGCCCCGCGGTCCTCGCCAACTCCTGGCTGGAGGGCACCTACAGCGAGACCTACCCCGACATCCCCCGGGACGCGATCGGCATGGAGAGGCTGTTCCGGCAGTTCTCCTTCCCCGGCGGCGTGCCCAGCCACGTCGCCCCCGAGACACCCGGCTCGATCCACGAGGGAGGCGAGCTCGGCTACGCCCTCTCCCACGCCTACGGCGCCGCCCTCGACAACCCGGACCTGCTCGTCGCCTGCGTGATCGGCGACGGCGAGGCGGAGACCGGCCCGCTCGCCGCCTCCTGGCACTCCAACAAGTTCCTCGACCCCGTCCACGACGGCGCCGTCCTGCCGATCCTCCACCTCAACGGCTACAAGATCGCCAACCCGACCGTGCTGTCCCGCCTGCCCGAATCCGAACTCGACGCCCTGCTACGGGGATACGGCCACATCCCGATCCACGTCAGCGGCGACGACCCGATGACGGTGCACCGGGCGATGGCCGCCGCGATGGACGACGCGCTGGACCGCATCGCGCTCCTCCAGCGCAGCGCGCGCGAAGACGGCGTGTCCGAGCGGTCGCACTGGCCGGTGATCGTGCTACGCACACCGAAGGGCTGGACCGGCCCGGCCGAGGTCGACGGACTGCCGGTGGAGGGCACCTGGCGCTCCCACCAGGTGCCGCTGGCCGCCGTACGGGACAACCCGCAGCATCTGCGGCAGCTGGAGACATGGCTGCGCTCCTACAAGCCGGAAGAACTCTTCGACGCGCAGGGCAGCCCCCGCGAGCATGTGCTGTCCTGCGTCCCGGACGGCTCCCGGCGCCTGGGCGCCACCCCGCACGCCAACGGCGGCCTGCTGCTGCGCGAACTGCCGCTGCCCTCACTGGAACGCTACGCCGTGCCCGTCGACAAGCCCGGCGTGACCCTGCACGAACCCACCCGCGTCCTCGGCGATCTGCTGGAGCACGTCATGCACGCCACCCGCGAGCGGCGTGACTTCCGGCTCGTGGGACCGGACGAGACCGCCTCCAACCGGCTCCAGGCCGTCTTCGACGCCAGCGGCAAGGCGTGGCAGGCACAGACCCTTCCCGGCGACGAGCACCTGGACCGGCACGGCCGGGTGATGGAGATCCTGTCCGAACACACCTGCCAGGGCTGGCTGGAGGGATATCTGCTCACCGGCCGGCACGGGCTGTTCTCCTGCTACGAGGCGTTCGTCCACATCGTCGACTCCATGGTCAACCAGCACATCAAGTGGCTGCGCGTCACCCGCCGCCTGCCCTGGCGCGCTCCCATCGCCTCCCTCAACTACCTGCTCACCTCGCACGTGTGGCGCCAGGACCACAACGGCTTCTCCCATCAGGACCCGGGCTTCGTCGACCACATCCTCAACAAGAGCCCGGAAGCGGTACGGGTCTACCTGCCGCCGGACGCCAACACACTGCTGTCGGTGGCAGATCACGCGCTGCGCAGCAAGGACTACGTGAACGTGATCGTGGCCGGCAAGCAGCCCTGCTTCGACTGGCTGTCGATGGAACAGGCGAAGGCGCACTGCGCCCGTGGCGCGGGGATCTGGGAGTGGGCGGGGACGGAGAACGGCCGAGAGCCGGACGTCGTACTGGCCTGCGCGGGCGACGTGCCCACCCAGGAGATTTTGGCCGCCGCCCAGCTGCTGCGCAGGCACCTGCCCGACCTCGCCGTCCGCGTCGTGAACGTCGTCGACATCGCCCGGCTGCTGCCCAGCGAGGAACACCCGCACGGCATGAGCGACTTCGAGTACGACGGCCTGTTCACCACCGACAAGCCGGTGATCTTCGCCTACCACGGCTACCCGTGGCTCATTCACCGCCTCGCCTACCGCCGCACCGGCCACAAGAACCTCCATGTGCGCGGCTACAAGGAGATCGGGACGACAACCACCCCGTTCGACATGGTCGTCGGCAACGACCTCGACCGCTACCGGCTGGTCATGGACGTCATCGACCGCGTCCCCGGCCTCGCGGTGCGCGCAGCGACCGTACGCCAGCGGATGGAGGACGCCCGGCTGCGCCACCGCGAGTGGATCCGCGTCCACGGCGTCGACCTGCCGGAGGTCGCCGACTGGTCCTGGGACGGCTGAATCCGATGCCAACAGGCCCCGGCCGGCGGGACGTTCGGCTCGCTGCCCGGGCCTTGCAGCCCCTCCGGCGGGCGTGAGCGACGCGGGACATTGAAGGCGCAACGAGAAGTCGGCCCCCATCCTGCGTGTCACACCCCTCGAAAGGGATGAGCATCGTGGCAGTGCACGATCACCCCCACCGGCATCTGCGATTCCGCTTCCCGTCCCTGCGCCGGAGGGGGACGGCGCCCGCGTCCGGTGAGGTGACGACCGCGGCGGCGGCCACCCAGGCGTACGCATTCGCCGGTCTGCGCCTGCTGACCGGGTTCGTCTTCCTGCGGGCGTTCCTGGACAAGACCTTCGGCTTCGGCTACGCCACGCAGTCCGGCAACGGCTGGATCGACGGCGGCTCGCCCACCAAGGGCTTCCTCGGCGGTGTGGCCGTCGGGCCGATGGAATCCACCTTCCACGACTGGGCCGGGGCCACTTGGGCCGACTGGCTGTTCACGCTCGGCCTGCTCGGCATCGGTATCGCCCTGATCGCCGGCATCGGCCTGTGGCTCGCGGCGGTCGCCGGAACGCTGATGATGGCGCTGATGTGGATCGCGGAGTGGCCGCCGGCCCAGCACCTGTCCGACGGCTCGGCGAGCATGTCGACCAACCCGTTCGCCGACTACCACCTCATCTACGCCGTCGTCCTCATCGCCCTCGCGGCCGCGGGCGCCGGCGCCACCTGGGGCCTGGGCAAGGCATGGGCACGGCTGCCCTTCGTCAGCCGCAACCGCCGGCTCCTGTGAGGGCCGCGGCTCCGCCACAGCCATTCCTGCCACGAGCTGCCGGGTGAACCGGGGCCCGGCGTCAGGGCCCCATTTGAACGGCGTCTCCTGGCACGCCTGGATGACCGGGGGCCATCACCTCGCCGACTTTGGATGTCTTCACGGCGGTTCCCTTCTCCGCTGGTGCCCGTGGAGGGGCACCGGTCTGCGCGGGTGGCTGCGGAGGGCGACCGCCTTCCCGCGTACGGCCGCTGCGGGCCGACCCGTGTCCCCGCCGGGCGAGGTGCCGGTGGCGGGCATCGGGGGCCGGAACTCTCGGGTGAGGGCGGCCGGTCCGGCCGCTGCTGTCCGGTTGGACTGTCCGGGATGGCAGACCCCTCTACAGCCTCCCGAGCACCGGCTTTGACAGGGCAGGGCCGACCGGCCCTGAACTCCGGGGCGAACTTCCCTCCTGCCGCCTGGACCCGGTCGGTGACGACGCCGCCACAACGTGGGCGCAACGATCGGCCGCCGGGCGCCGGTAGGGGTACGTCGCCGCCGCGACGGAGTGCCGGTCGGCCCTGGCCGTGGCGCCATCAGGCCCATGCACACGGGGCGCGGCCGGGGGAGTGTGACGGGTGAGAGCAACGGCGTACTGGATGTGGGAGGCACGATGAGCGGTGTGGTGGTAGTCGGCGTGGACGGGTCGGCGTCGAGTCTCGCCGCGGTCGAGGTCGCGGCACGGGAGGCGCGGTTGCGCGGGGCGGGGCTGCGGGTGGTGCACGCGTTCATCTGGCCCGCGCTGCACGTGCCCCTTGGCCCGTCGCCGTCGGGCCCGCCCGTGGGCGGGCTCCGGAACCTGGCCGACCGTCTGGTGGCCGAGGCGGTCGCGCGGGCGCGCGCCGCGGAATCGGAGGTCGAGGTCAGTCATGCCGTGGTGACCGGAGAGCCGCTGACGGTCCTTCAGGCGCAGTCGCGTGCGGCTGAGCTGGTGGTGGTCGGATCCCGTGGCATGGGTGGGTTCGTGGGGCTGCTGGTCGGGTCGACGGCCGTCCATCTGGCGGCACACGGCCGGTGTCCGGTGCTGGTCGTGCGGGAGCAGCCGAGTCCGGAGGGCCCGATCGTGCTGGGCGTCGACGGTTCGGCTGCGGGCGGGCCGGCGGTGGACTACGCCTTCGCCGAGGCCGAGCTGCGGAAGGCGCCGCTGGTGGCGTTGCACGCCTGGACGACCTGGAACGCGCCGATGCCCGCGCCGCAGGACTCGTCGATGCCGTACGCGAACCCGCCGGGCGCCCTGGCAGGGGAGGAGGAGCGCCTGCTGTCCGAGGCGCTCGCCGGACGCCAGGAACGGCATCCGGGTGTGGTGGTGGAGCACCGAGTGGTGCACGGCGGGACACGGGAGGCGCTGATCGAGGCGAGCCGGTCGGCCCAGCTGGTGGTGACCGGAGCCCGGGGCCGGGGTGGTTTCGCCGGGCTGCTGCTCGGCTCGGTCAGTCAGGCCCTGCTGCATCACGCCTACTGCCCGGTCGCGGTGGTGCGGGGAACGGACCCGCGGCACTGACATTTCACCACCAGGATGTCCCCGGCCCGCAGGGTCTGGCCCGGTCCGGGGAGGCGATCACGTCCTCGCCACGGACGACGGCCACAATCGAAGCACCGGTGCGGGTCCGGGCCCGCGTGTCCCCCAGGGCCCGGTCGGCGAACGGGCTGCCGGGACGCACCTCGACCTGACCCGCGCTCAGGCCGGGCACCTCGCGGGTCAGATCGGCGAACCGCTCGGCGATCCGCTCGGCGATCCGCGGGGGCGCCGAGGATCTCGGCGAGGGCGTCCGCCTCCTGGCTGGTGAGCCGGAGGACCGCAAGGGCCTCGTCCGGATCGTCGCCGGGGTACACCATCAGTTCGAAGTCGCCCGAGCACTGGGCGACGACCCCGATCCGGTCGCCCTCGTCATTGACGAACTCGTGGCGCAGCCCGACGCCGGGCAGCAGCACCTCGTTGACGTCCATGTGGATCTCCCCGTTGTCACGCATTCGGATGCTTCGCGCCGGGCCGTGGCCTCAGCCCACCGCGCGCGTTCTTCCGTTGGCATCGAGGCGGCCCGCCGTGCACAGGTTTTCGGCAGCCGTCGCGGGGTGCTGGAGCCGTCGTACAGGTCGTACGGCAGCCGCCGGAGCAGCGCGGCAGGTGATCGGTGTCGTGAGCACCCCGGGGTGCCCGACAGGGCCGAGCGGCCCCTTGGCACGGACTGACGGCCCCTGGGCGTACCGGGCCGGCTGCCCGAGGCTGGAAGCCGAGGGGCCGCGCGTCGGTGATGGTCCGGGACGGGAGTATCCAGTGAGTGAGCCAATGAGTGACCGTGATCCGGTGATCGTAGGAGTGGACGGTTCGCACTCCAGCATCGGCGCTGTCGAGGCTGCGGCCCGTGAGGCACACCTGCGTGGAGTGGGGCTGCGGATCGTGCACGCCTTCGGGCAGGTGCCCGGGCACCTGCCGGCCGGCACGCCACCGTGGAACCCCGCCGACCACGGCCTGGAGCCAATGGTGCGGGGCGCACTGGCCCGCGCCGAGGAACGGGCACACGCGATCGCGCCGGACATCGAGATCACCCGGTCGGTGGTGGCCGGGGATGCGCTTGAGGTGCTGGAGATCGAGTCGCGGTCGGCGGCGCTGGCGGTGGTCGGCAGCCGGGGCCTGGGCAGCTTCTCGGGATTGCTGCTGGGCTCGACGGCGGTGCATCTTGCCGCCCACGGTCGCTGCCCTCTGATGGTGGTGCGGGGCCGCCCCGATCCGGCCGGCCCAGTGGTACTGGCCGTGGACGGCTCCGACGCCGGCGAGGC
>NZ_JAAHBP010000003.1 GCF_023184515.1 Streptomyces sp. D2-8
CCAGGACCGGGACGGCCTGCCGGCTCGAAGAACAAGCACAGGGCCAGGCACCACGACGTTGGCAAGACAGCCAAACGCGCTGAATCGATCAAGGAGCACCGAGCTCAGCGAGGATAAACGCCAAGCTCATGAGCCGTACGAGAACCGCGTTACTGGCCGCCATGGCCCTGGTCGCCGGCGCGACCGGCACCGCGTTCGCCGTCGACCCGGGCGGCGCCGGCATCGCCGCCGTCCCCTGCACCGTCGACTACAAGATCCAGAACGAGTGGAGCACCGGCTTCACCGCCGCCGTGACCGTCACCAACAACAGCGCCGCCAAGTCGTCGTGGTCGCTGAAGTGGTCGTACGCCGGGAACCAGAAGGTCACCAGCGGCTGGAACGCCAAGCTCAGCCAGAGCGGCGCCGCCGTCACCGCCGCCAACGAGAGCTACAACGCCCAGCTGGCGACCGGCGGTTCGGTCAGCTTCGGCTTCCAGGGCAGCTACAGCGGCAGCAACGCGATCCCGGCCACCTTCACCCTCGACGGCGTGACCTGCAACGTCGACGACGGCGGCCCCGGCGGCCCCACGGATCCGCCGGACCCGGGCGGCCCCGCCAACCGGGTGAACAACCCCTACGAGGGCGCCAAGGTGTACGTGAACCCGGAGTGGTCCGCGAAGGCCGCCGCCGAGCCGGGCGGCAGCCGCGTCGCCAATCAGCCGACGGGTGTCTGGCTGGACCGGACCGCGGCCATCAACGGCGCGGGCGGCAAGATGGGCCTGCGCGCCCACCTCGACGAGGCACTGAGCCAGAAGGGCTCCGGCGAACTCGTCGTCCAGCTCGTCATCTACAACCTGCCCGGCCGGGACTGCTCCGCCCTCGCATCCAACGGCGAGATCGGCCCGACGGAGATCGACCGGTACAAGACGGAGTACATCGACCCGATCAAGGCGATCCTCGCCGATGCGAAGTACTCCTCGCTGCGGATCGTCACCACGGTCGAGATCGACTCGCTGCCGAATCTCGTCACCAACACCGGCAGCCGCCCGACGGCCGTCCCGCAGTGTGACGTGATGAAGGCCAACGGCAACTACGTCAAGGGTGTCGGCTACGCGCTCAACAAGCTCGGCGACGTGCCCAACGTCTACAACTACGTCGATGCCGGGCACCACGGCTGGATCGGCTGGGACGACAACTTCGGCCCCACCGCCACCATCATGAAGGAGGCGGCGACCGCCGAGGGCGCCACGGTGAACGACGTCCACGGCTTCATCACCAACACGGCGAACTACAGCGCCCTGAAGGAGAACAACTTCACCATCAACGACACCGTGGCCGGGAAGTCCGTCCGCGAGTCGAAGTGGGTCGACTGGAACCGCTACGTCGACGAGCTGTCCTATGCCCAGGCCTTCCGCAACCAGCTGGTCTCGACGGGCTTCAACTCGAACATCGGCATGCTGATCGACACCTCCCGCAACGGTTGGGGCGGCACCGCACGGCCCACCGGGCCGGGCGCGACGACCAGCGTCGACACGTACGTCGACGGCGGGCGCTACGACCGCCGCCTCAACGGCGGCAACTGGTGCAACCAGTCCGGAGCCGGTCTCGGCGAGCGCCCGCAGGCCGCCCCGGCGGCGGGGATCGACGCGTACGTGTGGATGAAGCCGCCGGGCGAGTCCGACGGGGCGAGCAAGGCGATCCCGAACGACGAGGGCAAGGGCTTCGACCGCATGTGCGACCCGACCTACACGGGCAACCCGCGCAACAACAACAACATGTCCGGTGCCCTGGCGGACGCGCCGTTGTCCGGGCACTGGTTCTCCGCCCAGTTCCGGCAGCTGATGCAGAACGCGTACCCGCCGCTGTCGTGACCCGCTATTGCTGAACCGCTGAACCGCTGAACCGCTGATCCGCCGGGGGCTCGGGTGCCCCGGCGGATTTTGCGGGACCGGCAACAGCGGTGGCCTCCGCTCGGTGCGTCGGCGCACGCTGACCGCATCCGAGCGAGAGGCTGACCACCATGGCGCACGATCACGACCACGTTCACCGGCAGGGCCACGGCCACGACCACACCGACATCGACTGGGCGGCGATGGCCCCGATGCTGGAGTCCGAGGCGGAGCTGTTCGCGTCGCTGTACGAGCGGGCCCTGGCCTGGCTGGCGAAGGAGGTGACCGAACCGGGCCTGATCGTCGACGCGGGCAGCGGACCCGGCGTCGTGTCGTGCCTGTTCGCCGAGACCTTCCCGGGCGCCCGGATCGTGGCCGTGGACGGCTCCGAGCCGCTGCTGGAGCGAGCCCGAGCACGGGCGGAGCGTCAGGGGGTGGCCGACCGCTTCGGCACGGTCGCCGGTGAACTTCCTGACGTTCTGAGCGAGTTGGACTACCCGGCCGATCTGTTGTGGGCGAGCCGCACCCTGCACCACCTCGGCGACCAGCGGGCCGGGCTCGCCGCGTTCGCGGACCGGCTGGCGCCCGGCGGCACCCTGGCCGTCATGGAGGGCGGGCTGCCCGCACGGTTCCTCCCCCGCGACATCGGCATCGGCCGCCCCGGGCTCCAGGCACGCATGGACGCGCTGCAGGAGGAGTGGTTCACGAAGATGCGGCAGGACCTCCAGGGCCATGTCGCCGAGCCGGAGAACTGGCCCGCCCTGCTGTCCGCCGCGGGCCTGAAGCACACCAGGACGCACAGCTTCCTCCTGGATCTCCCCGCCCCGGCCCCGGACCGCGCCCGCGCCCACGTCGTCGACTCCCTGACCCGCTTCCGCGACACCCTCGCGGAGGGCCTCGACCACGACGACCGCACCACCCTCGACCGCCTCCTCGACCCCGGCGACCGGGCGAGCGTGCACCACCGCCAGGACGTGTTCGTGCTGGCGGCCCACACCGTGCACACGGCGGTCCGGCCCGCCTAGGGCCTGTCGTTTGGATCAGGCCGCAGACGCGGGGCCTGGCACGCGCCTCTGCCGCGTTGTCGTCGGTTGCCGACTCCCCCAAGCTCTCGACTTCGCTCGAGCAGGGGGCACCCCCATCGCGTCGACGCCCTCCTCCGCCTTGCAGAGACACGCACCAGACCCCGCTCACCGGCGTTGGACAGCACCGTCGCCTCCCTGCGACCTGATCCAAACGACAGACCCCAGCTCCAAGCCCCTTGACTTCGAGACCGCTTCAACTGATGGACTCCCCGGCACCACATATCCGGCCGTATCTCGGTCTGCGGGGGAGGGGACGACAGCGCCCCGGCCCGGGCCCCGCGAGGGGGCTCCGGACCGGGGCGCTGCCGGTGCGGCTCAGGCTCCGTTGAACTCCGCCGGGTCCGGGCCGAGACGCCGGTCCTCGTTCAGGGCGCTGATCGCCGCGAGGTCCTCGTCGTCGAGGCTGAAGTCGAACACCTCGATGTTCTCCTTGATCCGCGACGGCGTCACGGACTTCGGGATCACCACATTGCCCAGCTGGAGGTGCCAGCGCAGCACGACCTGGGCCGGGGTGCGGTCGTGCTTGCGGGCGATGGCCACGATCGCCGGGACCTCCAGCAGGCCCTTGCCCTGGCCGAGCGGCGACCAGGCCTCCGTGGCGATGCCCTGCTTCGCGTGGTACTCGCGGGGGGCTTCCTGCTGCAGGTGCGGGTGCAGCTCGATCTGGTTCACCGCCGGGACGACCGACGTCTCGCCGATCAGCTTCTCCAGGTGCTCGGGAAGGAAGTTGGAGACACCGATGGCCCGGATCCGGCCGTCGGCGTGCAGCTTCTCGAACGCCTTGTAGGTGTCGACGTACAGACCCCGCTCCGGCGTCGGCCAGTGGATCAGGTACAGGTCGACGTAGTCCAGGCCGAGCTTCTCCAGCGACGTGTCGAAGGCGCGCAGCGTGGAGTCGTACCCCTGGTCGGCGTTCCAGAGCTTCGTGGTGACGAAGAGCTCCTCGCGGGGGAGCCCGGCGGCGGCGATGGCCTTGCCGGTGCCCTCCTCGTTGCCGTAGATCGCCGCTGTGTCGATGCTGCGGTACCCGGCCTCCAGCGCCGCCGCGACGGCCGTCTCGGCCTCGTCGTCCGGCACCTGCCAGACGCCGAATCCCAGCTGGGGCATCTCGACGCCGTTGTTCAGGATGATCGGGGGGACCTTGCTCACGAGCTCTCGATCCTTCGGTAAGTGGTCAGGTGTACTTCCCATCGTCAACGATCACGGGCGGTGATGCATTCCTGACGGGAGAATTCCGAAGCCACACATGCCCCGCGGGGTGGACGTCACGCCCGGTAGAGCGCCTCGACCTCGTTCTCGTACGCCTTCTCGATGGCCTTCCGCTTCAGCTTCAGGGACGGGGTCAGCAACCCGTGCTCCTCCGTGAACGGCTGGGCCAGTATGCGGAAGGTGCGGATCGACTCGGCCTGCGATACGAGGGTGTTGGCGGCGACCACCGCGCGGCGTACCTCCGTCTCCAGATCCGCGTCGCGCACCAGCTCCGCCGGGGACATCTGCGGCTTGGCCCGCATGGCCAGCCAGTGCTCCACGGCCTCCTGGTCGAGGGTGACCAGGGCGGCGATGTACGGCCGGTCGTTGCCGACGAGGATGCACTGGTTGACGAGCGGGTGGTCCCGGACGCGTTCCTCCAGCACACCGGGTGAAACGCTCTTCCCGCCGGAAGTGACCAGGATCTCCTTCTTGCGGCCGGTGATGGTGAGGAAGCCGTCCTCGTCCAGCGAGCCGAGGTCGCCGGTGGCGAGCCAGCCGTCGTGCAGGCTCTCGTCGGTGGCCTTGGGGTTGTTGAGGTAGCCGTGGAAGACGTTCTCGCCGTGCAGCCAGATCTCGCCGTCGTCCGCGATGTGCACGGTCATTCCGGGGATGGGCTGCCCGACCGTGCCGAAGCGGGTGCGCCCGGGCGGGTTCGCGGTCGCGGCGGCCGTGGACTCCGTCAGGCCGTAGCCCTCGTAGATGTGCACGCCCGCCCCGGCGAAGAACAGCCCGAGCCGGCGGTCCATCGCCGAGCCGCCGGACATGGCGTGCTTGATGCGGCCGCCCATCGCGGCGCGGATCTTGGCGTAGACGAGCTTGTCGAACAACTGGTGCTGCATGCGCAGACCCGCCGACGGGCCGGGGCCGATGCCCCAGGCCTTGGCCTCCATCGCGTCCGCGTACTTGATCGCGATGTCGACGGCCTTCTCGAAGGGCCCGGAGCGGCCCTCCTTCTCGGCCTTGCGGCGGGCCGCGTTGAACACCTTCTCGAAGATGTACGGCACGGCCAGGAAGAACGTCGGTTTGAACGCGGCCAGATCCGGCAGCAGGGCCGCCGCGTTCAACTGCGGCTGATGGCCGAACTTCACCTTGCCGCGGATCCCCGCGACCTGGACCATCCGCCCGAAGACGTGCGCGAGCGGCAGGAACAGCAGGGTCGCCGCCTCGTCGCCGCGCTTGGAGTGGAACACCGGCTCCCAGCGCTCGATGACGGTGTCGGCCTCGTACATGAAGTTGCCGTGCGTGAGGACACAGCCCTTGGGGCGGCCGGTGGTGCCCGAGGTGTAGATGATCGTGGCGACCGAGTCCGGCGTGACGGCCTGCCGGTGGCGGTGTACCACCTCGTCGTCGAGGTGCGCGCCCGCGTCGTACAGCTCGTGCACGGCGCCGGAGTCGAGCTGCCACAGCCGGCGCAGCCGGGGCAGCCGGTCGATGACGGTGGCGATCGTCATCGCGTGGTCCTCGTGCTCCACGACCGCGGCCGTCACCTCGGCGTCGTACAGCATCCAGAAGCACTGCTCGGCCGAGGACGTCGGATAGACCGGCACGACCTGGGCGCCGATCGTCCACAGCGCGTAGTCGAACAGGGTCCACTCGTAGCGCGTACGGGACATGATCGCGACCCGGTCGCCGAACCGGATGCCGCTCGCCAGCAGCCCTTTGGCCAGGGCGAGCACCTCGTCACGGAACTCGGCGCTGGTGACGTCCCGCCACTGGCCGGACTCGTCCTTGCGGCCCAGCGCGATGTGCAGCGGGTCCTCCTGGGCATGCTCGAAGACCACGTCGGCCAGACCGCCCACCGGAGGTGCCAACGCCAACGGAGGGTTGGTGAACTCGCGCAAACCCCGCTCCCCGTTCCTCAGCGCTCTTGTCGAGTGACGCCCCGCACAGCGCCGTGAAAGCTACCCCACCCGGCCAGGGGGCGGGAGGGGGTACGAAGGCGAGCACCGCTCTTGTATGCGCTGGTCAGCGAGGGAAAAAGCGCTCACATGGGGAAGGGTCGGACACAATCCTGACGGTTGAGTAAGTTTCGGTGCCGTAATCTCCACCGAATCTGTACGAGTCCAGCTGCGGTGCCATGCGCCTTCGAGCGGGGCCCCTTCTGTCAGCGGGGCGGCGGCGGATTCTGTCACTCCGCTTCCGTCGGGCGCGACTGATCGGGCAGCTCACAGCCCCTTGCGCGCGCTGCGGTGCAGTCGGTCCCCGCCCGCCAGGATCGCCGCCGCCAGGGCGTCCGCCGCGCCCTGGGCGGAGGGCCGGCGCCGGCCGTGCACCAGGACGAAGTCGACCTGCCCCAGTTCCGGCAGCCCCGCCCGGTCCGGGACCCGGACCAGTCCCGGCGGGATGAGGCCGCGGGAGTGGGCCATCACGCCGAGACCGGCCCGGGCCGCCGCGACGAGGCCGTTGAGGCTGCCGCTGGTGCACACCACGCGCCACTCGCGGCCCTGCCGTTCCAGGGCCTCCAGGGCGAGCGCGCGGGTGATGCCCGGCGGCGGGTAGACGATGAGCGGCACCGGGCGGTCCGGGTCGAGCCGCAGGCGTTCCATGCCGATCCACACCAGCCGGTCGTGCCGGACCAGCTCGCCCCGCGGGTCCTCGGGCCGCCGCTTGGCCAGGACGAGGTCCAGCTTCCCGGCGGCCAGCTGCTCGTGCAGCGTGCCCGACAGCTCGACCGTCAGCTCCAGGTCGACCTCCGGGTGCTCGTGTCGGAAGCCCTCCAGGATCTCGGGCAGCCGGGTCAGCACGAAGTCCTCCGAGGCGCCGAAGCGCAGCCGGCCGCGCAGCCGCGTGCCCGCGAAGAAGGCCGCCGCCTGCTCGTGCACCTCCAGGATTCGGCGCGCGAAGCCGAGCATGGCCTCGCCGTCCTCCGTCATCTCCACCGAGTGCGTGTCCCGGGTGAACAGCGTCCGCCCGGCGGCGTCCTCCAGCCGCCGCACGTGCTGGCTGACCGTCGACTGCCGCAGCCCGAGCCGCCGCGCGGCCTGCGTGAAGCTCAGTGTCTGCGCCACCGACAGGAACGTGCGCAGATGCGACGGGTCGTACATGACCCCCACGTTATCGCGAATCGCGATGACAGTGAGAGTCGTATACCGGATTCCCGATCGCCGGGTCGGAGAGCAGGATGGAAGGGGGCCGCTGCGGCCCCGGACCGACCGAAGTACCAAGCAAGTGGAGCACCGTGAAACGCCTGCACTGGCCGAGTTGGATGCCGATCGACCCCTACATCCTGCTGCTTCTCGGGACGGTGGGCCTCGCCGCACTGTTCCCGGCGCGCGGGTCGGCCGCCGATGTCGCCTCCGGTGCCTCCACGGCGGCGGTCGCCCTTCTCTTCTTCCTGTACGGCGCCCGGCTGTCCACCCGTGAGGCGCTCGACGGCCTGCGGCACTGGAGGCTCCACGTCACGGTCCTGGCCTGCACCTTCCTCGTCTTCCCGCTGCTCGGGCTCGCGGCCCGCGGGCTGGTGCCGGTGATCCTGACGCACCCGCTCTACCAGGGCCTGCTCTTCCTGACGCTCGTCCCCTCGACCGTCCAGTCGTCGATCGCCTTCACCTCGATGGCCCGCGGCAACGTGCCCGCCGCGATCTGCGCGGGCTCCTTCTCCTCCCTCGTCGGCATCATCGCCACCCCCCTGCTCGCGGCCTCGCTGCTCGGCAGCGGCGGCGGCTTCTCCGCCGGCTCGCTGCTGAAGATCGTGCTGCAACTGCTCGTGCCGTTCCTCGCCGGGCAGCTGCTGCGCCGCTGGATCGGCAGCTTCGTCGCGCGCCACAGGAAGGTCCTCGGGCTCGTGGACCGCGGCTCGATCCTGCTCGTCGTCTACACCGCGTTCAGCGCGGGCATGGTGCAGGGCATCTGGCACCAGGTCAGCCCCGCCCGGCTGGGCGGGCTGTTCGCCGTCGAGGCGGTGATCCTCGCCGTGATGCTCCTGCTGACCTGGTACGGCGGAAAGGCGCTGCGCTTCGGCCGCGCGGACCGGATCGCGATCCAGTTCGCGGGCTCGAAGAAGTCCCTGGCCGCCGGGCTGCCCATGGCCAGCGTCCTGTTCGGGGCGCAGGCGGCGCTCGCCGTGCTGCCGCTGATGCTCTTCCACCAGATGCAGCTGATCGTGTGCGCGGTGATCGCCAAGCGGCGCGCGCAGGACCCGGTGCCGGAGGTCAGCGAGCCGGAGCGAGCCGCAGCGTCACGAACCGCGGCCGGTACAGGGACACGTTCCGGCTGAGCTGGGCGGCGGCACCCGTCGTCTCCAGCCAGTTGACGTCGTAGCTCAGGACGAGCCGCCCGTCGCCGCTCAGCACCGGATGCGCCTGCGGGTTGTAGGCGGCCACCTGCCCCTGCGGCAACGGCGGGCTGAACTCCTTCGCCGGCCCGTGCCACGGCCCGGCGGGCGAGCAGGCCCAGTAGGACGCCACGGTGGTCAGCCCCTTCGGGCCGGCTGCCATCGTGAACAGCACGTACGTGCCGCCGTTCCGGACGACCGAGAACGCGCTGCCCACGCCCTTGCGCCGACCGTCCCCGAGCACCGGCCGGGGGCGGGCGCCGGGCACCCATGCCGAGCCGCTCCAGTACTGCCAGGCCGCCGGATCCGCGAGCCCGCCCTCCGGTACGCGGGCCGCGTACGCGTGCGAGGCGGGGCGGGAGGCGGCCCGGCCGTCGTCGCCGCCGAACACATAGGTCCAGCCGTCCTCCTCGACCAGCGTCGTGCCGAACAGCACGCGCCGGGACGGGTCGGGGACCAGCTGCTGGTCGAGCACCTTGACGATCGACTCCAGGCGCAGGCCGGGCAGCGACAGGGTGGCGACCTCGGTGGCGGTGGGCACGCCGTAGATCCAGGGGGCCTGCCCCGCCGTGCGCACCCACAGCAGCACCCGGACGACCTGCTCCGAGGAGCCGGGGGAGCGGGGTTCGACGCGGGCGGCGACCGGCCAGCGCCACTGGTTCGGAGCCGGGTCGGCGAACAGCGGGGCGGGCAGGGTGCTGTCGAGCCGGCCGTCGCGCATCAGCACGGCCGAGTTGCGCACCAGCGGTGTGGTGGCGTCCCGCCAGGCGTAGGACTCGCCGTGCGGGTTGGGCGGGCCGTACACCCGGCCCAGGTAGGTGTCCGAGAACAGCCACAGCACCCGGCCGTCCGGCAGCCGCACCGAGTGGGTTCCGTCGCCGCCGGTCCAGTCGTCCGTGCGGCTCGCGTCGTCGCCGTAGCGGGCGAACTCGGCGGTGAGGCCCTCGTCCGCCTTCCAGGAGCCGACCGTGAGCGCCTCACAGCCGCGGTCGTCGTCCGAACCGTCGTCCGGCAGGGCGATGAGCAGCGCGGCGCCGAGAACCAGGACCAGCAGCAGGCCGATCCCGGTTCCCGTGCGCTGTCGTGCTCGTGCTTCTCCTGAGTCGTCGGGCACGTTCCGTGACGTTAGTTGCTGCCGCTCACCTGGTCCATGGGCAGCCACAGCACCGTGCCCCGGGAGGCCGCGCCCGAGGCGCCGGAGGCCAACTCCCGGTCGCTCAGGGCCCGGTTCCACACGCGGACGTCGTCGATCGCCCCGGTCAGGAACGCCCGGCTGTCCATGCGCTGGCCGATGTGCACGCCGAACGGGGAGTTGCGGCTGACCGAGCCCGGCACGTCAGCGGTGCCGATCGCCTCGCCGTCGAGGAAGAGCGTCAGCCGCCCTCCGCCGCGGCGCAGCGCCAGGTGATGCCAACGGCCGTCGTTGCGGGCGCCGTCGGTCCAGACCGAGGCCGACCTGACGGTCGTCGCGCCCGACCTGGTGGTGATCAGTCCCCGGACCCGGTCGCTCGCCGGTTCCCCGCGCAGCCAGATCTGCGGCTGGGTGCTGCCGATGCCGCCCATCCACAGGAAGGGCTGCTCGCCGCTCGTGGCCGTGTAGCGGAAGTGCAGCGAGGCCGTGAAGTCCCCCTCGCCGAGCGGTAGCCGGGATCGGTAGGGCAGGCGTACGGCGTCGTCGGTGCCGTCGAAGGACAGCGCGCCGCCGCGGACACCGGCCGTCCGCCCGGCACCGCCGAGCACGGCCGCGGGCCTGGCGCCCGGCGCCGCGTCGCGCGTGGTCGGGTCGGCGCCCCGGCGCGGCTTCAGCCAGTCCTCGGTGAAGCGGGCGAAGCGGATCTCGTCGCGTGCGTCGACCGCGCCGCCCTCGTACAGCAGGCCCACCGTCGTGCCGTCGACGGCCGCCATGTCGGAGTAGCCGGACCAGTCCGTGGTGACGACCGTGCCCCGGTCCACGCTCTCCCAGGTGTGCCCGCCGTCGTAGGAGGAGCGGACCATCATCGTCCGGCGGCGGTCGGGGTCGGCCGGGGCGGACAGCAGCATCCGGCCGCCGAGGCGCAGGGTCGCGCCCTGGACCTGCGGGGTGTACAGGTCCGGGAGGTCGCGGAAGGGCGTGGCGAAGCTGTCGCCGCCGTCCGGGCTGAGGGTCTGGGAGCGGTGGCCCAGGTCGGTGCCGTCCTGCTCCCGGCCGCTGACGAGGAGGGAGCCGTCGACGCGTTCGGTGAGCGTCACCTCGGACGGTTTCTGCCGGAAGGTGCCGTCCTGCGCTATGGGCCAGGTGTCCGTGGCGCCGACCCGCCAGGAGTCGCCGCCGTCGTCGCTGACGATGAGGGCCGCGTGGTTGGCGGAGACCCGGCTGCCGTTCCACGTCTCGGTGTTGACGCCGAACACGAGCCGCCCGGGGTGCTTGCCGCGGGTCAGCTGGATGCCGTGCACGGGACCGGTGGCGTACCAGGAGTTCCAGTGCTCGGGCAGGATCTCGTCGCTCAGGTCGCGCGGCTCGGACCAGGTCCGGCCGTCGTCGTCGCTGTACTGCAGGTGCGGGGTGCGGTCGCAGGGGATGGAGCAGTTCCCGGCGTCCGTGCGTCCGGTGTTGTACGTCTCGGCCAGCAGGATCCGGCCGGTCGTGCGGTCCACGAGGGGCGCGGGGTTGCCGTGTGTGTCGCCCGAGCCCTCGGTGACGACCCGGAGCGGCCCCCAGGTGCGGCCGCCGTCGGTGGAGCGCTTGACGACGATGTCGATGTCGGCGGCGTCACCGCAGTTGAGGACGCGGCCCTCGGCGAAGGCGAGCAGCGTGCCGCTGGTGGTGCGCACGATCGCCGGAATCCGGAAGCAGGCGTAGCCCGGGTCCTGGGACGCCTTGAAGAGCACCTGTTGTTCCAACTCCGCCAAGGGAGTGCCGGGTTGGCTGTGCGCCGCGGCGGTGGGCGCGAGCAGTGCCCCGGCGGCGACAGCGGCTGTCAGGGTGGATCTCAGGCGTGCGCGAAGACCTGACGGCATGGTCGACCTGCCCTTCATGCGTCTGTCGGCTGGACCACCGGGGCATGGGCACAGACATTCGGACATCCCACGTCCAATGTGTGGGCCACAGACGGTACTTGGGTTCTCGGACCCCCCACAAGAAGCGTGCGTCAGGGGATCAGCACGACCTTGCCCAGGTTGGACCGCCCCTCGATCTCCCCGTGCGCCTTGGCCGCGTCCTCCAGGGCGAACTCCCCGTGGACGGCGGGCCTGAGCTCTCCCGCCGCGAACAGCCGCCACAGTTCCTCGCGCCACTGCTCGTACAACTCCGGCTTCCCGCGGGCGATACGGGCCATCTGGAACCCGATCACCGACTTGGCCCCCACGAGCAGGTCGTACGCCTGGATGGTGCCGCCGCCCGAGCTGTACGCCACCAGGCGTCCCTCCGGGGCGAGGGCGGCGAGGGCCGGGGTGAGCAGCTCGCCGCCGACCGCGTCCAGGGCGTAGTCGACCGGGGTGCCCCAGCTGTCGTCGTCGTACGTGATGACGTGGTGGTCGGCGCCGAGGCCCCGGACGAAGTCGGCCTTGGCCGGGTCGGAGACGGCTCCCACGACCCGTCCGGCGCCGCGCGTCCTGGCCAGCTGCACGGCCAGATGGCCGACCCCGCTCGCGGCGGCGGTGACCAGGGCCGACTCGCCCGGCTCGGGGCGAGCCGCCTCCAGGGCGCCGAGGGCGACCAGGCCGCTGCGGACCAGGGCGACCGCGTCGACGGCGCTCGCGCCGGGCGGGACCGGGGAGGCCATGGCCTCGTGCAGCAGCGCGAAGTCTGCGTAGCCGTGGCCGAAGCAGAGCCCGGTCACCCGGTCGCCGGTGCCGAAGCGGGTGATGCCCTCGCCGGCGGCCACGACCTCGCCGGCGATCTCACCGCCGAGCGGGCCGGGCTCGGCCGCCTCGGTGACCTTGCGTACGGCCGGGAGCGTGACGCCGATCGCCTCCGTGCGCACGAGCAGCTCTCCCGGGCCGGGCTCGGGGAGCAGTGCCTCCTCCACGAACAGGGGGCCGCCTCGGGATTCGTAGCGGACGCGGCGCATCGGACCTCCGGGGTCGTTGGTGATCCCAACGAATTCGTTGGGATCACCAACGGTATAGTACGATCATAGGAAGGACCAATGATTTCTTGGTTAGGCTGCGGTCATGTCGGAAGCCCCCCTCCCCGCGATCCGTTCCCTGCCCAGCTGGCTGCTCGGCCGCGCCGCCGCCCGGGGCCGGGCCCTGGTGGCCGAGGCGCTGGCCGAGGAGGACATGCGGATGTGGCATCACGTGGTGCTGTCCGCCGTCCGCGACCTCGGCCCCGTCGCCCAGGCCGACCTCGGCCGCGGGGTCGGCCTGGACCCGAAGGACCTGGTCGGCGTCCTCAACGACCTCCAGTCGGCCGGCCTGGTGGTACGCGAGCCGGATCCGAGGGACCGCCGCAAGAACGCGGTGTCCCTCACCGCGCGGGGAGCACGGCTGCTGAAGCGCTGCGAGAAGGCGGCCCGCGCGGCCAACGACGAACTGCTCGCGCCGCTGTCGGCGGCCGAGCGGGAGCAGTTCACCGGGATGCTGCGACGGATATCCGGCACGGCCGGCTGAAGCCGCGGGACAGGGCTGAGACGGGGCCCCTGCGGCGCAGGGGGCGCTCCCCGCCGGTCGGGGCCCCGCCGCCGTGTCGCGGAGGAACCTGCTCAGCCCTGGGCGGCCGCGGCCCGCAGGACGATGCGGTCCTCACCCGCGTACACGTTCATGGAGCTGCCCCGCAGGAAGCCCACCAGCGTCAGGCCCGTCTCGACGGCCAGGTCCACCGCCAGCGACGACGGCGCCGACACGGCCGCCAGGACGGGGATGCCGGCCATCACGGCCTTCTGCGCCAGCTCGAAGGAGGCCCGGCCCGAGACGAGCAGGATCGCCCGGGACAGCGGCAGCTCCCCGTTCTGCAGGGCGCGGCCGACCAGCTTGTCGACCGCGTTGTGCCGGCCCACGTCCTCCCGGACGTCCAGCAGCTCGCCGTCTTCCGAGAACAGGGCCGCCGCGTGCAGGCCCCCGGTCCGGTCGAAGACCCGCTGGGCCGCGCGCAGCCGGTCGGGGAGGCTCGCGAGCAGCTCGGGGGAGACCCGGAGCGGGGGAGTGTCGGCGACGGTCCACCGGGCCGTGGTGCGCACCGCGTCCAGCGACGCCTTCCCGCACAGCCCGCAGGAGGACGTGGTGTAGACGTTGCGCTCCAGCGTGATGTCGGGGATCACCACGCCCGGGGCCGTCTTCACGTCGACCACGTTGTACGTGTTCGAGCCGTCGACCGTAGCCCCGGCGCAGTAGACGATGTTCTGCAGGTCCTGCTGCCCGGCCAGCACCCCCTCGCTCACCAGGAAGCCCGCCGCCAGCGCGAAGTCGTCGCCCGGGGTGCGCATGGTGATCGCCAGCGGCTTGCCGTTGAGCCGGATCTCCAGGGGTTCCTCGGCGACGAGCGTGTCCGGGCGGCTGGAGACCACCCCGTCCCGGATGCGGATCACCTTGCGTCGTTCCGTGACTCGTCCCATGTCCTGATCAGTCCCGGTTCTGTACGTGCTGGTAGCCGAAGCGGCCCTTGATGCAGAGGTTGCCGTGGGTCACCGGGTTGTCGTGCGGCGAGGTGACCTTCACGATCTCATTGTCCTGCACGTTCAGCGTCAGGTTGCAGCCCACTCCGCAGTACGCGCACACCGTGGTCGTCTCCGTCTGCCGCTCCTCGTCCCACGTACCGGCCGCGCGCATGTCGAACTCGGACTTGAAGGACAGCGCGCCCGTCGGGCACACCTCGATGCAGTTCCCGCAGTACACGCACGCCGAGTCGGTCAGCGGCGCGTCGTGCTCCACGGCGATCCGGGCGTCGAAGCCGCGCCCGGCGACCGAGATCGCGAAGGTGTTCTGCCACTGGTCACCGCAGGCGTCGACGCACTTGTAGCACAGGATGCACTTGTCGTAGTCGCGGACGTACAGGTCGTTGTCGACCTTCGGCTCCTCGTCCAGCCGTGCCGCGTCCGGGCCGAAGCGGTCCGGCTTCGCCTCGTACTCCTTCAGCCATCCGGCGACCTTCGGTGTCGTCGACAGGTCGACCGAGGACGCGAGGAGCTCCAGGACGACCTTGCGGCTGTGCCGGGCGCGCTCGGTGTCCGTGCGGACCTCCATGCCCGGCTCGGCCTTGCGGGAGCAGGCCGGGACGAGCGTCCTGGCCCCCTCGACCTCCACGACACAGACCCGGCAGGCGTTCTTGGGACGCAGGGTGTCGCCCTCGCACAGGGTCGGGATGTCCTTCCCGGCCGCCCGGCAGGCATCCAGGACGGTCGAGCCCTCGGGGACCCGGGCCTGTTTGCCGTCGATGGTGAACTCCAGCATGCGGCGCGGGATCCCCAGCGGTGTGACGGTCATTCGTACGCCCCCAGACGGTCGATGGCGGATTCCACGGCGTTCCACGCGGTCTGCCCGAGACCGCAGATCGAGGCGTCCCGCATGGCGCGGCCGACCTCCCGCAGCAGCGCGATGTCCCCGGCGGCGTCGGCACCGGTGCGCTCCGCGATCCGGTGCAGCGCCTCCTCCTGCCGCACCGTCCCGACCCGGCAGGGCACACACCGGCCGCACGACTCGTCCCGGAAGAACTCCGCGATGCGCAGCAGCAGCCGGGGCAGGGGCACGCTGTCGTCGAAGGCCATGACGACCCCCGAGCCGAGCGTCGTGCCCGCCTCCCGCGTCCCTTCGAAGGTGAGCGGGACGTCCAGCTCGTCGGCCCGTACGAAACCGCCGGCGGCCCCGCCGAGCAGCACCGCCCGCAGTCCTGCCCGCACTCCGGCCAGGGTGAGCACGTCTCCCAGCGTCGCGCCGAACGGCACCTCGTAGACACCGGGCCGCTCCACGCTCCCGGACACGCAGAACAGCTTCGGCCCGGTGGAGCGGCCGGTGCCGATCGCCGCGTACGCCGGGGCGCCCATGGTCAGGACCGGCAGGACGTTGACCAGCGTCTCCACGTTGTTCTCGACCGTCGGCTTGCCGAACAGGCCCTTCTCCACGGGGAACGGCGGCTTCGAGCGCGGCTCGCCCCGGTAGCCCTCGATGGAGTTGAACAGGGCCGTCTCCTCACCGCAGATGTAGGCGCCCGCGCCGCGCCGGATCTCGATGTCGAAGGAGTAGCCCTGGCCGAGGACGTCGTCGCCGAGCAGGCCCCGCGCGCGTGCCTGCGCGATCGCGTGCTCCAGCAGGTGCAGGGCGCGCGGGTACTCGCCGCGCAGATACAGGTAGCCCCGGTGGGCGCCGGTCGCGTACCCGGCGATCGTCATCGCCTCGACGAGCGCGTACGGGTCGCCCTCCATGAGGACCCGGTCCTTGAAGGTGCCCGGCTCGGACTCGTCGGCGTTGCAGACGAGGTAGTGCGGACGGTCGGGCTGGGACGCCGTGGCCTGCCACTTGCGGCCGGTGGGGAAGGCGGCGCCGCCGCGCCCGGCCAGGCCCGAGTCGGTGACCTCGCGGATGACCCCGGCCGGACCCAGCTCGAACGCCCGGCGCAAAGCGGCGTAACCGCCGTGGGCCCGGTAGTCGTCGAGGGACGACGGGTCGACCACGCCGACGCGGTGCAGCAGCATCAGACCGTCCCGCCCCGCCTGGGGCACCGCCAGTGCGGCCGGCGGCTCCTCGGGCGCGGAGCCGGGCGAGCTCGCGGCGAGCACGGCGTCCTGGACGGTCGCCGGCGCCGAGACCGCCGTACGGACCGGATCCCCGGCCTTGATCGCGAGCGCGGCCGGGGCGCGTTCGCACAGGCCCAGGCACGGGCCGCGCTCGACACGCACGCCGCTGCCGGGGCCCAGCCGCTCCTCGATCCCGGCGCACAGCTGAGGCGCCCCGGCCGCCGCGCACGCCAGGTCCGTGCACACGTGGAGCACGGTCGCCGGACGCGGCTCGACCGAGAACATGGCGTAGAAGGAGGCGACCCCGTACGCCTCCGCCGACGGCACCGTCAGCCGCCGGCACAGGTAGCCGAGGGCGCCGTCGCTGATCCAGCCGACCCGGTCGTTGATCGCGTGCAGCCCCGGCAGCAGCAGGTCGCGGCGGTCCCGGGCCTCGCGTCCGCCGCGGGCCCACCTGAGATCGGCATCGGAACGGTCGGCGCCCTCCCACGAGGACTCCGGAGGCCCGAGCAGGGCGTCCACGGCCGCCCGCTCCTCGTCCGTCGGCTTGCTGTCACCGAAGTGCAGGTCCACGTGCGTTCACCCCACGATGGTCGCGATGGGCAGCTTCTCGATCCGGATCGCCGACGCCTTGAACTCCGCCGTCCCCGCGATCGGGCAGTTCGCCTCGATCGTCAACTGGTTGGTGTCCACCTCGTCCGGGAAGTGCATGGTCATGAAGGCGAGGCCCGGCCGCAGCGCGGTGTCCACCCACACGGGCGCGGTCACCGACCCGCGCCGCGAGGTCACCTGGACGTGCTCGCCGACCACGACCCCGTAGCGCTCGGCGTCCTCCGGGCTCAGCTCGATGAACTCCCCGCGCCGCAGCGGCGAGGCGTAACCGCCGCTCTGCACACCGGTGTTGTACGAGTCGAGCCGCCGCCCCGTGGTGAGCCGGATCGGGTAGCGCTCGTCGGTGAGGTCCACGGGCGGGTCGTGCCGCACGATCCCGAACGGAGCGAGCGGGCCGCGCCTTTCGGGGTCGGTCTCCCACAACCGGCCGTGCAGATAGGTGGGTTCGATCCCGTCCGTGCTCGGGCAGGGCCACTGAATGCCCTGGTGCTCCTCCAGGCGCTCGTACGTCATGCCGTAGTGGTCGGGCGAGACGGAACGGAGCTCGTTCCAGACGGTCTCGGCGTCGGCGTACTTCCAGTCGTGGCCGAGGCGGGCCGCGAGGTCGCAGATGATGTCGATGTCCTCGCGGGCCTCGCCGGGCGGGGTGACGGCCTTGCGGACGCGCTGGACCCGCCGCTCGCTGTTGGTGGTGGTGCCGTCGGTCTCCGCCCAGCCGGCCGTGGCGGGCAGGACGACGTCCGCGAGTTCGGCCGTCTTCGTCAGGAAGATGTCCTGCACGACCAGGAAGTCCAGGGCCTTCAGCCGCCGCACGGCCTGCTCGCTGTCCGCCTCGGACTGGGCCGGGTTCTCTCCGATGCAGTAGACGGCCTTGAGTGTGCCGTCCTCCATCGCCTCGAACATCTCCGTGAGGTTCAGGCCGTAGTGGGGCCGGATCACGGTGTCCCAGGCCGACTCGAACTTCAGCCGGACGCTCGCGTCCAGGATGTCCTGGAACCCGGGCAGCCGGTTGGGGATCGCACCCATGTCACCGCCGCCCTGCACGTTGTTCTGCCCGCGCAGGGGCTGAAGGCCCGAGCCGTAGCGGCCGACGTGCCCGGTGAGCAGGGACAGGTTGATCAGGGCGCGGACGTTGTCGGTGCCGTTGTGGTGCTCGGTGATGCCGAGGGTCCAGCACAACTGGGCCCGTTCGGCCCGGGCGTAGGCGTGCGCCAGCTCGCGGATCGCCGCCGCCGGTACGCCCGTCACCTTCTCTGCGAGCGACAGCGTCCACGGCTCGACCAGGGCCCGGTACTCCTCGAAGCCGGTGGTCGCCCGCTCGATGAACGCTTCGTTCAAAAGCCCTGAATGGATGATTTCGCGGCCGATCGCGTGCGCCATCGGGATGTCCGTGCCGACGTTGAGCCCCATCCAGCTCTCCGCCCATTCGGCGGTCGAGGTCCGGCGCGGATCGACCGCGTACATCCGGGCGCCGTTCCTGATCCCCTTCAGCACGTGCTGGAAGAAGATCGGGTGCGCGAACCGGGCGTTGGAGCCCCACATCACGATGACGTCGGTGTGCTCGATCTCCTCGTACGACGATGTCCCGCCGCCCGAGCCGAACGCCGCCGACAGGCCCGCCACGCTCGGGGCGTGGCAGGTGCGGGTGCAGGAGTCGACGTTGTTGGTGCCCATGACGACCCGGGCGAACTTCTGCGCCACGTAGTTCATCTCGTTGGTGGCGCGGGCGCAGCTGAACATGCCGAAGGCGTCGCGGTTGCGCCCGAGGCCCAGGGCAGCCCGGTCCAGGGCCTCCTCCCAGGTGGCCTGCCGGAACGGCTTGTCGCGGGAGTCCCGGACGAGCGGGTGGGTGAGCCGGGTGTAGGTCTTGGGGGTCCGGTCGCGTTTCCTCATGCGGCGCTCCTCAGCGCGAGCAGGTCCGAGAGGGCGTGCACGGTGCGCAGGGTGGGCACCTCCACGCCGGTGATCTCCGCCAGCTCGACGACCGCCGCCAGCAGCACGTCGAGTTCGAGCGGCTTGCCGCGCTCCAGGTCCTGGAGCGTGGAGGTGCGGTGGTCGCCGACCCGCTCGGCACCGGCGAGCCGGCGCTCGATGGAGACACCGACCTCGCAGCCGAGGGCCCGGGCGACCGCCAGCGTCTCGGTCATCATGATCTCGATGACCTTGCGGGTGCCGCCGTGCAGGCACATCTGCCGCATGGTCGCGCGGGCCAGGGCGCTGATCGGGTTGAAGGAGATGTTGCCGAGCAGCTTGACCCAGATGTCGCTGCGCAGGTCCGGTTCGACCGGGCACTTCAGTCCGCCCGCCCGCATGGCCTCGCTGAAGGCGAGACAGCGGGCGGAGCGGCTCCGGTCGGGCTCGCCGACGGAGAACCGCGTGCCCTCCAAGTGCCGCACGATGCCCGGCCCTTCGAGTTCGGTCGCCGCGTAGACGACGCAGCCGACAGCCCGCTCGGGCGCGAGCACCGCACTGACCGCGCCGTCCGGGTCGACACTCTCGACACGGTGGCCGTCGTACGGGCCGCCGTGCCGGTGGAAGTACCACCAGGGGATGCCGTTCTGGGCCGCGACGACCGACGTCGTCCCGTGCAGCAAGGGCGCGATCAGCGGCCCGCACGCCGCGTACGCGTTGGCCTTCAGGCCCAGGAAGACATGGTCGACCGGGCCGACCTCGGCCGGGTCGTCGGTGGCGTGCGGGCGCGCGGTGAAGTCGCCGCGTGGGCTGCGCACCCGGACTCCGTGCTGCCTCATGGCCGCCAGATGCGGTCCACGGGCGATGAGATGTACCTCGGCGCCCGCGCGGTGGAGCGCGGCGCCGACGTAGGCGCCGATGGCACCGGCGCCGAGAACTGCGACTTTCACGGGAACACTCCGTTCGGTTTGAGGGATACCGCGGAGGTGGCTGCCGTCCGGCCGCCCACGGGTCGCGTATGGCTCGCGGACGGCTTGTGTCGACGAAATATTGTCTACAGTATGGAGGTTGGAGCGGCAAGGGTCCGTGCGCCGACCGTTCGGCGCATGCTGGATACCGCTCACCGCATACGGTCGACGCGCCGCCTTCTCAACTCCGTTGCGGATCCCTACCGTCCGGGGTTCATGAGTCCCCCAGTCGCGCCCCCGGGCTGGAGCCGCTGGCTCGTTCCGCCCGCCGCTCTCTCCGTACACCTCTCCATCGGCCAGGCCTACGCCTGGAGCGTGTTCAAGCCGCCCCTGGAGTCCGCGCTCGGCCTCAGCGGCACCCAGAGCGCGCTGCCCTTCCAGCTGGGCATCGTCATGCTGGGCCTGTCCGCCGCGTTCGGCGGCACACTCGTGGAGCGCAACGGCCCGCGCTGGGCGATGACCGTCGCCCCCTGGTCTGCTTCTCCTCCGGCTTCCTGCTCTCCGCGCTGGGCGCGTCCCTGGAGCAGTACTGGCTGATCGTGTTCGGCTACGGATTCGTCGGCGGCATCGGTCTCGGCATCGGCTACATCTCGCCCGTCTCCACGCTGATCAAGTGGTTCCCCGACCGGCCCGACATGGCCACCGGTATCGCCATCATGGGCTTCGGCGGCGGTGCGCTCATCGCCTCGCCGTGGTCGGCCCAGATGCTGGAGTCGTTCGGCGGCGACAGCTCCGGCATCGCGCTGGCCTTCCTGGTGCACGGGCTGTCGTACGCCGTCTTCATGTTGCTGGGCGTGGTCTTGGTCCGGGTTCCGCGTCATGCCCCCGGGGCGCGGGGAACTGCGCGACAAGCCCCCAGCGGCCCGCAGGTCTCCGCGAACCAGGCGCTGCGCACCCCGCAGTTCTGGTTGCTGTGGCTCGTGCTCTGCATGAACGTCACCGCCGGCATCGGCATCCTGGAGAAGGCCGCGCCGATGATCACGGACTTCTTCGCGGACACCTCCACCCCGGTGTCGGTGACGGCCGCCGCGGGCTTCGTCGCGCTGCTCTCGGCGGCGAACATGGCCGGCCGCACCGGCTGGACGTCGACGTCCGACCTCATCGGCCGCAAGAACATCTACCGCCTCTACCTGGCGGTTGGAGGAGATGTGCGCGAAGCGCGCCGGGATCATGATCCCGGCGCGCTTCGCGCACATCTCCTCCAACCGCCCGAGGAACCGTTTTCCACGGGACTTTGGACCCGGAACCCCACGAAGGGTCACTTTGTGTAACCGTCGGAATCCGTAGGTGAGGTGATTCAGCAAGTGCCAGAGGCACCGCAGTCACGGGGTGCGCGCCCATGGTCGTGCCGAGCTCCAGTCGGCCGCCACGGTGTCGACTCAGCTGACGAGCGGCTCCCTCGCGAGCGCCGTTCAAGATCTGATTCCGTTATGCGGCCAGTGGGCCGTCGGCTTGATCACGGTCGGCGCGCATGCGGAATCCGATCGCACGTGTGCCTCGAAACGTGTCATCCGCAGCCGAGGCACCCCCTTGATACACCTCATCGCCTTCAAGACCCCTTGATTCATCGGATGGTTGTACGCGCGGTCAGTGAAGAGAATCTCGCTCCCGTCATGGCCGGCGAGGTGCTTGGATCAACCGTCCGTATGTTCTGATTTTCAAGGAGCAACTGCTCGATGAGACCTACCGTGCCCGCTCCACAGGAGTGGGAGGGCTCTGTGCTGGCCTTCCAGCACCGCAGACGGGTGCTGCCGAGCATCGCGCTCGGTGCAGCCATCCTGCTGGCCGCGGAGACGGCGCTGCTGGTCGCGAACTCCGGTGATGCCGTGGCGCTCAGCCTGGGGTCGACTCAGGAGCCGGCGACCGCCGCTGCGAAGAAGCCGAGCGTCAAGGAGGCTGCCGACCTCCCCTCGGCTCGTGTCGCCGCCCGGCTGCACGGCCACCGGGTGGAGGCGCTGAGCGAGCGCACCGAGACGTCGACCACCTGGGCCAACAAGGACGGCAGCCTGACGACGGAAATGGCCGCCGGCCCGATCCGTTTCCGTGACCCGGACACCGGCCACTGGACCGACGTCGATGTCGACCTGTACGAGGTGAGCGGCGGGGTGGAGCCCAAGGCCCATCCCGACGGGCTGCGGCTGGCCGGCAGGACCGGGACCCCGGCGAAGTCGCTGACGGCGGCGCGTGAGGCCAAGGCCACCGACCTCGTGACCCTGGGCGAGGGCGATGAGCAGATCACCCTGCAGTGGAAGGGCGGCCTGCCCAAGCCGAAGCTGGACGGGACGCGGGCGGAGTACGTCAACGCCGTTCCCGGCGCGGACGTGGTGGTCGAGGCCACGCGTACCGGTTTCGAGCAGTTCGTCGAGATCAAGCAGCGCCCCGGTACGGGTGGCTACTCGTACACGCTGCCGCTGCAGGCCAAGGGCCTGAAGGTGAAGCAACTCGCCGACGGCAGCGTGCAGTTCACCGACAAGAAGAACAAGAAGCGGGCCGTGATGCCCGCTCCGGTGATGTGGGACTCCACCGTCGACAAACGGTCCGGTGAGCACACCCGCAAGGCCGAGGTCGGCCTGAAGGTCGTACGCAAGGGCTCCTCCGTCGACCTGGTGATCACGCCGGACGCCGAGTTCCTCGCCGACCCGGACACGCAGTACCCGGTCACTGTGGACCCGTCCACCTCGTCGCTGTCCAACGTTTTCGACACCTACGTCCAGCAGGGCGAGACGGTGGACTGGTCCGCCGACACCGAACTGGACTTCGGCAACCCGGGCACGAAGAATGCGGACGGCACGCCGCGCACGGCGCAGTCGTTCATCTCGTGGAACACCACGCCCGTCCAGGACGCGCTGGTCTTGGACGCGAAGCTGTCGCTGTGGAACTTCCACTCCGGCAACACGGACTGCAAGCTCTACCCGTGGGAGGTGTGGGCCTCCGGTGCGGCATCCACCTCCAGCCGGTGGACGAACCGTCCGACGATGACGGCGAAGAAGGCCACCTCGACGGAAACGCGCGGCAACGCCGGATGCTCCACACAGCCGGACGGCTGGATCAACGCCGACGTGACGACCCTTGTGCAGGAGTGGGCCTCCGCCAAGACCACCCGCGGTCACATGGGCATCCGTGCCACGGACGAGTCGGTCATCGCGCAGTGGAAGCGGGTCAACTCCGCCAACGCCGCGTCCAACCCGCCGAAGCTGGTGGTGAACTACAACTACCGGCCGCGCACCGGCACCAAGCAGGAGGCCGGCCCGCCGTACTTCTCCTACAGCGGCGCCTACACGGTGAACACCACCACGCCGACGCTGCGGGACACCTTCGTCGACGCCGACGGTGACAAGGTCAACGGCACCTTCCAGATCTTCGACAACGCCACCAACACGCAGGTCGGCGACGTCATCGTGTCGAAGTACGTGCCCTCCGGGCAGGTCGCCTCGGTGACCGTCCCGTCCGGCGTGCTGACCAACGGCAAGACGTACAAGTTCCGCACCTCGCCGTACGACGGCGCGCACTACAACACCGGCTGGTCGGCCTGGAAGACCTTCACCGTCGACACCAGCGCCCCGTCCGCCCCGACGAACATCACCTCCACGGACTACCCGTCGGGCGCCTGGGTCAAGGGCGTCGGCCAGGCCGGCACCTTCACCGTCACTCCGCCCGCCGCCGACCACAACTGGCTCGAATGGTCGCTGGACGGCGTGACCTGGACCAAGGTCGCCACCGGCGGCTCCAGTGCCGCCAAGGCCATCTCCATCACCCCGCCGAAGAACGGCACCCACACGCTCCAGGTCCGCGCGGTGGACAAGGCGGACAACAAGTCCGAGGCCCGCGAGTACACCTTCCACGCCGGCCCCGGCGGCTTCATCCAGCCGTCGGACGGGGAGCGCACCGCCCGCCGTCTGCCGCTGGTCGCCGAGGCCGACGCGTCCAAGTACAACGCGGTGTCCTTCTCCTGGCGCCGCTCCGAGGCCGACGCCTGGGTGAGAATCCCGGCCGGGGACGTCACCTCCGGCGGAAACCCGCTCACCACCTGGCCGGTGGCGCTGACCGGTGGAAAGAACGCACAACTGGTGTGGAACGCGGCCGGGACCGTCGACCCTGACGGCTCCGTGCAGATCAAGGCCGACTTCACCGGGCCGAACAGCGCCTCCGGCAGCACCGAGCCGCTCACCGTCGTCGTCGACCGCAACGCCGACGGCGCCGCGACGAGCGAGGTCGGCCCGGGCAGCGTGAACCTGCTGACCGGCGATTACGTTCTCTCGGACACCGACGCATCCGCGTTCGACCTGGAGATCTCCCGTACCGCCTCTTCACGCCGGCCCGAGCAGGGCGCCAAGCAGGAGGGGCAGGCCCCGGTCTTCGGCAAGGAGTGGGTGGTCGGCACCGCCTCGGAGCTCACCGAGTCCGAGTTCAGCCACATCCGCAAGACCTCCGACACCGCCGTCGACGTGGTCCTGCTGGAGGGCGATGCCATCCACTTCACCGCCAACGCGAACAAGACCGGCTGGATCGCCGAACCCGGATCCGAGGACCTGACGCTCACCGGCGGCGTCACCGGTTCGTTCACGCTCTCGGACACCGAGGGCACCGTCACCGAGTTCACGAAGCCCGACCCGGCCGCCACCACCTGGCAGGTGTCCAGCACCCTCCTGGACGGTCTGGCGCAGTCGTCCACCACCGTGGTGTCCGAAGCGGTGACGGTCGACGGCAAGAAGCTGGCCCGGCCCAAGCGGGTCATCGCGCCGACCTCCGCCGCGTCCGCCGCCACCTGCACCGCGTCCCCGACGACCAAGGGCTGCCGCGCCCTGGAGTTCGTCTACGCCTCCTCCACCACCGCCACCGCCACCGCCTTCGGTGACGTCAGCGGCCAGGTGAAGGAGATCCGTATGTGGTCCACGGAGCCCGGCGCGGCCGCGGCGACGTCGAAGACCGTGCAGACGTACCGGTACGACGGCGAAGGCCGCCTGCGCCAGGCCTGGAACCCGCTGGTCACCCCGGCGCTGAAGACCGAGTACGGCTACGACGCCGCGGGCCGGGTCACCGGCTTCACGAAACCCGGTGAACTCCCGTGGACCTTCACCTACGGCACGGCCGGTTCCGGTTCCGCCGCCGGTGACGGCATGCTGCTCAAGGCGAGCCGGTCCGGCCTCCAGTCGGGGACGGCCGCCACGGAGCAGGGCACGGCCGCCACGAGCTTGGTGTACGGGGTGCCCCTCACCGGCGCCGCGGCACCGTATGCCATGGGTGCCGCCGACGTGAAGGCATGGGGGCAGACCGATGCTCCGACGGACGCCACCGCGGTCTTCCCCGCGGACGCCGTTCCGGCCTCCCACACGGGCGGTTCGCTGACCGCGACCGCCTACAAGCGCGCCGAGGTGCACTACCTCGGGGTCTCCGGCCGCGAGGTCAACTCGGCCTCCCCCGGCGGTCACATCACCACCACCGAGTACGACCGGTTCGGCAACACCGTGCGCGAATTGTCGGCGGCCAACCGAGCCGTCGCGCTCGGCCTCGGCGCCGACGACCGGGCGGCCCAGGCGGAACTGGGCATCGCCCAGGTCTCCTCCGCCGAGCGCGCCGAGCTGCTGTCCACGCGCTCCGTCTACAACGAGGCCGGCACCCGGGAACTGGAGGAGTTCGGTTCGCTGCGGCGTATCGACCTCACCGCCGACCTGAAGTCCGGCACGACCGTCCTGGTGCCGGCTGGCACCCCGGTGCTCGCCCGCACATGGACGGTGAACGAGTACGACGCGGGGCGTCCCACCGACGGCACCGCCAAGGTCAAGGACCAGATCACCAAGGCGACCGTGGGCGCCCAGGTGCGTGAGCACCCCTCGGCGAAGGGCGAGAAGCGCGCCACGCAGACGGTCTACGACTGGGCCAAGGGCCTGTCCGTCAAGTCCGTCCAGGACCCGGGCGGTCTGGCGCTGACCACGACCACCGAGTACGACGCCCAGGGACGGGTCACCAAGCAGATACCACCCGGCTCCACCGGCTCGGACGCCGCCACGAGGGTGACGACGTACTGGTCCGCCACCGGCACCGGCGCCTGCGCCGGCCGCCCGGAGTGGGCCGACGCGGTGTGCAGCACCGGCCCGGCCGGCGCGATCACCGGGGGTGGCAGCAACCCGGCCACCCTGCCCACCACGACCAGCGAGTACGACTGGTGGGGCCACCAGGCCAAGGTCATCGAGACGTCCGGCAGCACGACCCGGACCACGACCACGACGTACGACTCCGCGGGGCGGCAGACCAAGGTCACGTTCAGCGGCGGCATCGGACAGGCCGTACCGGAGGTGACCACGGAGTACGACCCGGCCAACGGCGAGGTGGCGAAGACCACGTCGGCGTCGGGCGGCACGATCACCAAGAAGTTCGACAGGCTCGGACGGCTCATCTCCTACGCCGACGCCGACGGCGGCACCACGACGACCGAGTACGACCTGCTGGACCGCCCGGTCAAGGTCACCGACACGGCCCCGTCCACGGTGACCTACACCTACGACCACACGGTCGAGCCGCGCGGCCTGGCCACGAGGACCACCGACTCCGTCGCCGGCGCCTTCGAGGCCCGGTACGACGCGGACGGCTCCGTCAGCAGTGAGAAGCTGCCCGGCGGCTACACACTGCGGCAGCGCGAGGACACCGCCGGGGCCTCGCTGGAGCGCACGTACACGCGCGACAGCGACGGCACCCTGGTCTACTCGGACACCATCACGCAGTCCATCCACGCCCAGAACACCAGCCACAGCGGCTGGTCCGAGCAGACGTTCCGGTACGACGCGACCGGACGCCTCACCACCGTCGAGGACACCGCCGACACCGTCTGCACCCGCCGTGTCTACGCCTTCGACGTCCGGACCAACCGCACGTCACTGACCAAGGCGACCGGCGCGCCCGGCGCGGACTGCCCGACCAGCGGAGGCACCACCACCAACTCCACCTACGACAGCGCCGACCGCATCGTCGACTCCGGCTACACCTACGACGCCTTCGGCCGGACCACCGCGGCTCCGGGCAACGGCACGATCGGCTACCACGTCAACGACCTGGTTCACCGCCAGACCGCCGACGGCAAGCGTCAGACCTGGAACCTGGACTCCGCGCAGCGGTTCCGTTCCTGGACGGTGGAGCGCGGCGGCGGCAGCACGTGGACCCTGGAGCAGTCCAAGGTCAACCACTACGACGGCGAGGAGGACAACCCCCGCTGGATCGTCGAGGACGTGGCCACCGGAGCCCTGACCCGTAACGTCGACTCCGCGAGCGGTGACCTGGCCGCCACCACCGGCAAGACCGGTGACGTGGTCCTCCAGCTCACCAACCTGCACGGTGACGTGGCCCTCCGACTGCCGCTGGACGCGGGCAAGGCGCCCGTCGCCCTGGACTCGGACGAGTACGGCAACCCCCGGGCCGGGCAGCCGGCGACGCGCTACGCCTGGCTCGGCGGCAAGCAGCGGTCCACCGAGACCCTGACCGGTCTCACGCTGATGGGCGTCCGCCTCTACAACCCCGCCACGGGCCGGTTCCTGTCCACGGACCCGATCTACGGCGGCAACGCCAACGCCTACGACTACTGTTCAGCCAACCCCCTGAACTGCTACGACCTCGACGGTCGGTGGGGTTGGCTCGCGGTCAGCGCGGCGGCCTGGGCCTGCTCCAAGTGGTGCCCGGGCAAGCGGACACGCCAGGTCGCCGGCGTGGTGAGCGCGGTGTCGGGCGGCGGGTTCCTCCGCAGCATGGCGATCAAGGCCGGCACGCGCTACATCGCGAAGAGGTCGGTCAAGAACAGCATCCAGACCAAGCGCGGCTACCGCGTCGACGTCCGGGGAAAGAAGCCTCACTACAACAAGTGGGGTGCTCGTCCCAAGGGCAAGGGACTGGGCGCGCGGTGGCGCCGGATCCGCTACAAGAACAAGCACATGGGGTTCCCGCACGTGCAGTACTACCGGGGCGGCAAGAGGTACGGAAAGTGGGCCTACCGGCCCGGCCTCCGGCACATCTACCGCGCCGGGCGTTCCCTGTGACGCTCTGTCACAACCTGACATGAGCTGACATGAGACTCGGGGAGCGTGGGGCAGGGCGGGCAGGACCCTCCCCCCCCCCACGCTCCCCGAGCGCTGTGAAGTGAAAGGCTGTCCCCATGTGGCATGACTGCACACCGGTCCTCGACGACGAACCCGGCCCGGCCGGGCGGGAGATCTCGGGGTGGCGCGTTCCCGGCGTCGGTGAGATCGACGTCGAGTCCGAGGGCTTTCGGCTGTCCGTGCTGCCCACGGGCGAGACCCTGCGGGTGGAGCTGGCCTTCGCCGCCGCGTACGCCGAGTCGGAGACAGAGCCGTACCGGCCTCTGGGGCCGGTGACGCTGACGCTCGACGACGTACGGTCCATCGCGCTGCACACCCCGGGAGCGCCCTCCGACCCACTGTGGAAGAGGGTGCTTCGCGGGGACCCGCACGACGAGGTCCTGCGCATGACGTGGGACGAGGACGACGACGTCCTGCATGTACGGGACGGCGGCGTCGTCGTGTCCTGCCGGGGCGGAACCTGGCGCTGGGCGACCGACGCGTAGGCAGAAGGGTCCCGGACCATCACTGGTCCGGGTCCTTTCGCGCAAGGCCATGAAGTCAGGGGTTTCGGCGATCATGGTGAGCGCCTCGCGCAGCCGGACGGTGAACTCGCTCGCGGTGGCCGGGAAGCCTGCCTGGTCGCAGAAGCCCGCGAGCTTGGGCTCGCACTGCTCCCAGGGCAGGAGCATGCGGGTCCAGTCACCGTACTCCTCGGCGCCGTTCACGGCGACATCACCGCAGCGCAGCTCCTCCACGAGGCAGGCGAACACCATTGCCGCGAAATGGCGGCGGACCAGCATCCCCGGCTGTTCACGGGAGTAGACAGTCTTCAGCCACATCTTCGGCGCGAACGACAGGTCCAGCCGTACCAACTCCCCGTTCTCGTCGGTGCTGGTGGGATGTGTGTCCGCCACGAGGGGCCGGGTGAGGTGCTGGTGAGCGAGGACGTGGTCCAGCGCGTCCAGCACGCTGCGGTCGGTCGAGGTCGCGGTGAACGACAGACGGCGGGCGATCTTGAACATGGTCGGCCGGTCCGGCTTGAAGAAGCGCTCTACCAGCGCCGTGTAGTTGCTGCCCCGGTAGGCGTCCAGGGCCTCCAGCTCCGCCATCTGGGCCTCGAACCCGCCCGCCGCCTTGATGGCGGCCCGGGCGTTCTTCAGCGCAAGCAGGTCATCCAGCGACGCCTCCCCCTCCCACGCGCCGGGAGCGGCCTCGCCGCTGCCGCGCAGGGCGGTCAGCACGTCCCGGAAGGTGGCCAGGAGCTGCTCGGTGGTCTCCTTCTGCCGCTTCTCGATCTCCAGCAGCTCTTCCTGGGCCCGTTTGAGGTGCCGGGACATGCGCTTGGAGAGCATCACCACGGTCTCGTCCCGCACCGCCGCCTGCACCTGCGCGAGCAGGCACACGGTCATCGCGGTGCGGCGCGGGTCGGCGATGTCCTTCATCTCGCCCACCGACAGCACCCTCGCCTGCTCGGTCAGCGCGCCCACCTTCGCAGGCGGTGTCTTCCCCACCCAAAGACGGCATCCCCCAGCCCGTCCACCCTCTCCATCCGCTCCGCATGGGCCCTGAACCGTGACCAGGTCGCCCGCCGGGCGGGCTGCTTGATCCACGCGAACAGGCTCTGGTACTCGCCCTCGGCGACCTCCAGCATGCCTGCGACCCGCTCCCGCGCCGCGTCACTCATGCGCGCGACGATCGCCTCGCACTGCGAGGCTTCTATCTCGGAGCGGATTACGGGCAGCCATCCGGTCCAGGGTGGAAAACGCCGGCAGCTCCAGCCGCTCCTTCTGCCGGACCAGCTCCTCCAGCGCCACGTTCACCAGGTCCGCGGTATGCGCCTTCACCGGCGCCGCCGCCCGCATCGCCGCCTCCGCGGCCGCGCGGGCCTCGCCCGGCTTGTGCTTCAGCTCCAAGCGCTCACGTACGGCGGAACGGTAGCGCTCCTCGCTCCGCTCGGAGTCCGTCTCTGGCGCCGTCCCCGCAGCGAGCGCCGCCTGATCGCGCACATGAGCCACGACCGCCCCGGGTATGTCCCCGAGCTTGGGGACACGGCCCAGCCGTGCCGCGGACTTCAGCATCACCAGCAGCGCCAGGACCCGGCCCGGGCGGTCATGCGTACGTTCACGTGCCCACGCCACATCCTCCGCCGACGGCGTGAAGAACTCCCGCAACTCCCGTTCCGAGATCAGCCTCTTGAACGTCGGATACGCCGTCCGCTCCAGCGACGCCACACCAACCGCCCCACGCCCGACCGACTGACAGCGGCCACCATAAACAGCGACGATCCCGGTAGCGGGGCCAGGGCCAGATCACGGAGCGTGCGCACACTCACCGTACTCGAGCGTCACGCTCTGCTATGAAATGGCGGCTATCACGCGTATCTCCTCCCCCCGCCTACCTGGGCGCCGGCGCGCTGATGTACGCGCTCATCGCCCTGTTCGGAGACTCCTCCAAGCCGCTGTTCATCCTGTGCGCGCTGGTCATCCTCTCCTTCTATGGCGGTGGTTTCGCCACGATTTCGGCCTATATGAAGGATTTGTTCGGTACGTACCAGGTCGGTGCCATCCACGGGCGGCTGCTCACCGCCTGGTCCACGGCCGGGGTGCTCGGCCCGCTGATCGTGAACTGGATCGCCGACCGGCAGGAGGAGGCCGGCCGGCACGGCGCGTCCCTGTACGGGTTGTCGTTCGTCATCATGATCGGGCTGCTCGTCGTCGGTTTCGTCGCCAACGAACTGGTCCGGCCCGTCGACCCCCGCCACCACGTCCCCGCCCCGAAGGAGGCCGCCCATGGCCGGCGACAGCAGTCAGAGTCCGCCTAGCCCGGACCGGCGGTGGCTGATCGCCGTCGCCTGGGTGTGGGTCGGTGTACCGCTCGCCTACGGACTGTACGAACTGGTGCGGAAGGCGACGCAGCTCTTCACCGGGTAGCCGTTCGACAGGTGTCCGGGGGCCCAGGGTGCTGACCGAAGCTGACAACCCCGGCGCTCGTTTCCTGTCGTCTTGGCTGTCCTCGTACCCGTGAGTCACTGATCAGACTGGTGGATCCGCTACCCAAGGCAACGAGGGGGACCCACCCAATGAACGGCTCACGCATCGCCGCCGTCGGCCACTACCAGCCCGCCAAGGTACTCACCAACGAGGACCTGGCGGGCCTGGTGGACACCAGTGACGAGTGGATCAGGAGCCGGGTGGGCATCCGCACGCGCCACATCGCGGGCCCCGACGAGCCGGTCGACGAACTGGCCGCCCACGCCGCCGCCAAGGCCCTGGCCGCGGCCGGGCTGGCCCCGGCCGACATCGACCTGGTGCTGGTCGCCACCTCCACCGCCGTCGACCGCTCGCCCAACATGGCCGCCCGGGTGGCGGCCCGACTGGGCATCCCGCAGGCCGCCACCATGGACCTCAACGTCGTGTGCGCCGGTTTCACCCACGCCCTGGCCACCGCCGACCACGCCGTCCGCGCGGGGGGCGCGAGCCGGGTGCTGGTCATCGGGGCCGACAAGATGTCCGAGGTGGCCGACTGGAGCGACCGCAGCACCTGCGTGCTCGTCGGCGACGGGGCGGGCGCCGCGGTGGTGGAGGCCGCGGGCGAGCCGGCCATCGGGCCGGTGCTGTGGGGCTCGGTGCCCGAGATGGGCAACGCGGTGCGCATCGAGGGATCCCCGCCGCGCTTCGCCCAGGAGGGGCAGAGCGTCTACCGCTGGGCCACCACGCAACTGCCGCCCATAGCGCGCCGGGCCTGCGAGCGGGCCGGGCTGGAGCCGGCCGACCTCGCCGGAGTCGTGCTGCACCAGGCGAACCTGCGCATCATCGAACCCCTCGCGGAGAAGATCGGCGCCGTCAACGCGGTCGTCGCGCGCGATGTCACCGAGTCCGGCAACACCTCGGCCGCGAGCATCCCGCTGGCCTTCTCGAAGCTGGTCGAGCAGGGCGTGGTCGTCACCGGCGACCCGGTGCTGCTGTTCGGTTTCGGCGGGAACCTGTCGTACGCGGGGCAGGTCGTGCGCTGCCCGTGAGCGGCAGCGCGGTGTGACGCGGTCAACTCCCCTGAAGCCTGGCTCTTGTGCGCCGTAGACTGTAGACGAAAGACAATCAATACTGACTCTGCGGCGATACCGGCTCGCGCCGCGCTGTGCACGGCCCTGCCGAGGAGGGGGACCGCGATGCTGTCGACAGGCCTGCCCCAAGGGGCGGTACCCAAGCTGGAACGCCCGGGTCCGCTGCGCGACCGTGTCTACGAGGCGCTGCTCGAACTCATCACCACCCGTGCGCTGCAGCCCGGCCAGCATCTCGTCGAGAGCGAACTCGCCGGGCATCTCGGGGTCTCCCGGCAGCCCGTGCGCGAGGCGCTGCAGCGGCTCAACACCGAGGGGTGGGTCGATCTGCGGCCCGCCCAGGGCGCGTTCGTGCACGAGCCGACGGAGGAGGAGGCCGACCAGCTCCTCACGGTCCGCACGCTCCTGGAGGCCGAGGCCGCCCGGCTCGCGGCGGCCAACGCGAACAGCGCGGGCATCGCCGACCTGGAAGCGCTGTGCGCGGAGGGCGAGAAGGCCGTCGAGGCCGACGACGTGGACGGGGCCGTCGCCATGAACGCCCGTTTCCACGCCAAGATCATGGAGCTCGCCGGCAACGCGGTCCTCGCCGAACTCGCCGCCCAGGTCGACCGGCGCGTGCGCTGGTACTACACGCCCGTGGCCCGCCGGCGCGGCCACCAGTCCTGGATCGAGCACCGCGAACTGATCGCGGCGGTCGCCGACCGGGACGAACAGCGCGCCACCCAGCTGATGCGCGCGCACACGGAGCACACGCGCCGGTCCTACCACGCGCGGGCGCGCTCCTAGGCGGACGCCCAGGCGGACATGACCCAGGGCCTCAGCCGGCCGTCAGTACCGCCTGGGTCTGCGTCGTCCGGCCCACCAGGGTGCCGGCCTCGTCGCGCAGATCCGTGCGCACGGCGATGAGGGAGCGGCCCACGTGCACGGGGTGCGCCTCGGCGTGCACGGTGCCCGAGCGCACGGCGCGGAAGAAGTTCGTCTTCGACTCGACCGTCGACGTGCTCGCCCGGTGGCAGGTTGAGGAACGCGCAGACCGCGCCGGCCGTGTCGGCGAGCGTCATCAGCGCGCCGCCGTGCAGCGCGCCGCCCACCGTGCACGACTCCGGGGCCCAGACGAGCGCGGCCCTGACCCGGGCCGGGCCGGACTCCTCCAGGAAGATGCCCAGCTCACCGGCGAAGGGCACCGCCGTCAACAGCGCTTCCGGGGCAGGGGCGTCGGTCATGGGAGCCTCCATCGGGTCGGCGTGGACCGATGCCAGCCTGGCCCGGCGCCTTCCCACGGTCGATTACCTGTCAGGTAAGGGACCCGACCCTCCCCTTTGTCCTGTGAGTGGAAAAAGGGGAGGGCAATTCCTGCGCGACTTCTTCCCACTCCCGGCAGCCGCTGCTACGTTCCCTCCGAAAGCAAGCCACCGAGGTGGCGGAATACCGGCGCGTACAGGCCGATCGAGGCGGGGAGGGGCTCGTGAGACGTATGACCGCACGACCCGGAAACGCCCACCAGGCCCGACTGCTCAAGCTGTTGCGCGACGGCGGACCCAACTCCCGTGCCCAGCTGGGCGACCAGGTCGACCTGTCGCGGTCCAAGCTGGCCGTGGAGGTGGACCGGCTGCTGGAGACGGGGCTGGTCGTGGCCGACGGACTCGCCGCCTCGCGCGGTGGCCGCCGCTCCCACAACATCCGGCTCAACCCCGAGCTGCGCTTCCTCGGCGTCGACATCGGCGCGACCTCGGTCGACGTCGCCGTCACCAACGCCGAGCTGGAGACCCTCGGGCACCTCAACCAGCCCATGGACGTGCGCGAAGGCCCCGTCGCGGTCTTCGAGCAGGTCCTCGCCATGGCCGCGAAACTGCGGGCCTCCGGGCTCGCGGAAGGGTTCGACGGCGCCGGCATCGGCGTCCCGGGCCCGGTCCGCTTCCCCGAGGGCATCCCGGTGGCACCGCCGATCATGCCCGGTTGGGACGGCTTCCCCGTGCGGGAGGCGCTCAGCCAGGAACTCGGCTGCCCGGTCATGGTCGACAACGACGTGAACCTCATGGCGATGGGGGAGCAGCACGCGGGCGTCGCCCGCACCGTCGCCGACTTCCTCTGCGTCAAGATCGGCACCGGCATCGGCTGCGGCATCGTCGTCGGCGGTGAGGTCTACCGCGGTACGACGGGCAGCGCCGGCGACATCGGGCACATCCAGGCCGTTCCCGACGGCCGCCCCTGCGCCTGCGGCAACCGGGGTTGCCTGGAGGCCCACTTCAGCGGGGCGGCCCTCGCCCGGGACGCCACGGAGGCCGCCCAGCAGGGACTCTCGGCCGAACTGGCATCGCGGCTGGAGACGAACGGCGGGCTCACCGCCGTCGACGTCGCCGCGGCGGCCTCCGCCGGTGACGCCGCCGCTCTCGATCTGATCCGCGAGGGCGGCAACCGCACCGGCCAGGTCATCGCCGGCCTGGTCAGCTTCTTCAACCCCGGCCTGGTGGTGATCGGCGGCGGGGTGACCGGCCTCGGCCACACCCTGCTCGCCGCGATCCGCACCCAGGTCTACCGCCAGTCGCTGCCGCTCGCGACCGGCAACCTGCCCATCGTCCTGGGGGAGTTGGGACCCACCGCCGGAGTCATCGGCGCGGCCCGGCTCATCAGCGACCACCTGTTCTCACCCGCGTAAGCGCACTTCAGTACGTCGCCACTCCAGCACGTCAGCACCACGCTCCGTGTACCGAGCCCTGCTCTGCCCTGCCCTGAACACGCCTGCCCGACAAGCGCCCTGACACCGGCCCGCCCGCCAAGGGGATTCGCATGGCACCAGAACCACCGCTGCTCAGCATGTCCGGCATCACCAAGTCGTTCCCCGGAGTCCGGGCCCTCGACGGCGTGGACCTCGACGTCCAGGCCGGTGAGGTGCACTGCCTGCTCGGCCAGAACGGGGCCGGCAAGTCCACCCTCATCAAGGTGCTGGCCGGCGCCCACCAGCCCGATACCGGCCGCCTCCACTGGCGCGGCGAGGAAGTGACGCTCCGCTCGCCGATCGCCGCCATGCGCCTCGGCATCGCCACCATCTACCAGGAACTCGACCTGGTGGAGCACCTGTCGGTCGCCGAGAACGTCCACCTGGGGCATGAACCGACCGCAGCGGGCTTCGTCGTACGCGGAAAGGCGGCCAAGGCTTCAACAGCCGCTCTTCTCAAGCGACTTGGCCATGCCGAGATCGACCCGGCCCGGCTCGTGGGGGAGCTGTCGGCGGCGCAGCAGCAGATCGTGTCCATGGCGCGCGCGCTCTCCCACGACGTGCGGCTCATCGTGATGGACGAGCCGTCCGCCGCCCTCGACCCGGACGAGGTCGACAACCTCTTCCGCATCGTCGGCGACCTCACCGCCGCCGGAGTCGCCGTCGTCTACATCTCGCACCGCCTGGAGGAGATCCGCCGCATCGGCGACCGGGTGACGGTGCTGAAGGACGGACGGGCCGTCGCGAACGGGCTCCCGGCGAAGTCGACCCCGACCCGCGAGGTCGTCGCGCTCATGACGGGCCGCAACGTCGAGTACGTCTTCCCCGACCGGCCCCTCTCCCCGCCGCCCGGCGAACCCGTCCTGAAGGTCCAAGGCCTGTCCAGGCAAGGGGAGTTCGAGCCGTTCGACCTGGAGGTCAGACCGGGCGAGATCGTCGGCCTCGCGGGACTCGTCGGCTCGGGCCGCTCCGAGATCCTGGAGACCGTCTACGGGGCACGCAAACCGACGTCCGGTCAGGTGCTGGTCGAGGGAAGGCCCTTGAAGCCGGGAAGTGTCCGGGCCGCCGTCCGGGCCGGACTCGGGCTCGCCCCCGAGGAACGCAAGGCGCAGGCCCTGCTGATGCTGGAGTCCGTCACCCGCAACGTGTCGGTCTCCTCCATGTCCCGCTTCTCGCGCGGCGGCTGGATCGACCGGGGCGCCGAACTCGGAGCCGCCCGGGCCGCAACCCGGGAGCTGTCGCTGAGGCCCGACAACCCGTCCGTGCCGGTGCGCACCCTGTCCGGCGGCAACCAGCAGAAGGCCGTCCTCGCCCGCTGGCTGCTGCGCGGCTGCAAGGTGCTGCTGCTCGACGAACCCACCCGCGGCGTCGACGTCGGCGCCCGCGCCGAGCTCTACGCGGTCATCCGCCGGCTGGCGGACGAGGGCCTCGCCGTCCTGCTGGTCTCCAGCGAGGTGCCCGAGGTGCTCGGCCTCGCCGACCGCGTGCTGGTGCTGCGCGAGGGCCGTGTCGTCCACACGGCACCCGCCCGCGAGCTCGACGAACACCGCGTACTCGACCTGGTCATGGAAGGAAGCCCGGCGTCATGACGCAGCCCGTCTCCCCGCCGCGGGACAGCAGCACCGACAAGGTGCCCCAGGCCCAGCCCCCCGCCTGGCGCGGCCTGCTGTTCCGCGCCGACGTCCGCACGCTGTCCCTGCTCGGCGTGCTCGCCGTGCTGATCCTCATCGGCGGCATCACCAAGCCCGACGAGTTCCTCGACACCCGCAACCTGCAACTCGTCCTCACCCAGGCGTCCGTGATCGGCGTCGTCACCGTCGGCATGACCTTCGTCATCGTCTCCGGCGGCATCGACCTGTCGGTCGGCGCGATCGTCGCCCTCGCCTCCGTGTGGGCCACCACCGTCGCCACCCAGGAGTACGGCTTCGCCGGCATCCTCTTCACGGCGGTCCTCGTCGGAGTCGGCTGCGGCCTGGTCAACGGGGTGCTCATCGCCTACGGCGCGATGGTGCCGTTCATCGCCACCCTCGCCATGCTGGCCTCCGCCCGCGGCCTCGCCCTGCAGATCACCGACGGCAGGACGCAGATCGTCAGCGTGCCGTCCGTCCTCGACCTGGGGGAGCGCGACGCCTACGTCCTCGGTATCCCGCCCCTGGTCATGGTGTTCGCCGTCGTCACGGTCATCGGCTGGCTGGTGCTCAACCGCACCACGTTCGGACGCCGTACGGTCGCCGTCGGCGGCAACCCGGAGGCCGCCCGGCTCGCCGGCATCGACGTCCGCCGCCAGCGGCTCTACCTCTACCTGCTGTCCGGGCTGTGCTGCGGCATCGCCGCCTTCCTGCTGATCGTCCTGGCCGGCTCCGGCCAGAACACCAACGGCAACCTCTACGAACTCGACGCCATCGCCGCCGCGATCATCGGCGGCACCCTCCTCACCGGCGGCCGCGGCACCATCACCGGCTCCGTCCTCGGCGTCCTGATCTTCACCACGATCACCAACATCTTCGCCCTGAACAACCTGCAGAGCGACGTCCAGCAGATCGCCAAGGGCGCGATCATCGTCGCCGCCGTGCTGGTCCAGCGCCGTACCGCGAGCACGACCTGAGGAAAGGGTTCACCCGCCATGACCGAGATCACGAGCCGCAGAGGACTGCTCTTCGGGGCCGCCGCCGTCTCCGCCGGAGCCCTCCTCACGGGGTGCACGAGCAACGAGCCGTCCGACTCCAAGGACGAACCGGCCGGCAACGACCAGCCGGCCGCCGACGACAAGCCCGGCAAGCAGGTCACCATCGGCTTCGCCGGACCGCAGGCCGACCACGGCTGGCTCAACGCCATCAACGACAACGCCAAGAGCCGCGCCGAGAAGTACTCCGACGTCACCCTGGAGATCACCGAGGGCTCCAACGACACCGCCCAGCAGATCGGCCAGATCGAGACCCTCATCAACAAGAAGGTCGACGTCCTGGTCGTGCTGCCCGCCGACGGCAAGGCCCTCACCCAGGTCGGCCTGAAGGCGATGCGCGCCGGCATCCCGGTCGTCAACCTGGACCGGATCTTCAACACCCCGCAGGCCTACCGCTGCTGGATCGGCGGCGACAACTACGGCATGGGCCTCAACGCCGGGCACTACATCGGCGAGAAGCTCAAGGGGAAGTCCGGCGCCCGCGTCATCGAACTGGCGGGCCTGGACAACCTCGAGCTCACCAAGCAGCGCACCCAGGGATTCGACGACGCCCTCAAGAACTACCCCAACATCAAGAAGGTCGCCCGGCAGGCCGCCGAGTTCACCGTCGAGTCAGGGCAGGCCAAGATGGCCCAACTGCTCCAGGCCCAGTCGAAGTTCGACGCCCTGTGGAACCACGACGACGACCAGGGCGTGGGCGCGCTGCGCGCCATCGAGCAGGCCGGGCGCGACGACTTCCTGATGGTCGGCGGTGCCGGCGCGCTCGCCGCGTTCCAGGCCATCAAGCAGGACGACGGCGTGCTCAAGGCGACCGTGCTGTACCCGCCGACCATGGCCGCCTCCGCGATCGACCTCGCCCGCGCCCTCGGCCAGAGCAAGGGCATCGGCGGCCTGGCCGAGTTCGAGATCCCGTCGTCGCTCACGCTCTACTCGGCCGTCGTCGACAAGACCAACGTCGACCAGTACATGTCCACCGGCTTCAAGTGATCCACCCCGCACCCCCCACGTGCGCCACCGACCAGGACGAGGAGGACACCCGAATGGGACAGCCGCAGCAGCAGTCGGAAGGGACCGAGAAAGGCAAGCCACCCCTGCGCGTGGGGATGGTGGGCTACGCCTTCATGGGCGCCGCCCACTCCCAGGGCTGGCGCACCGCGGGCCGCGTCTTCGACCTGCCGCTGAACCCCGTGCAGGCCGTGATCTGCGGCCGGAACGCCGCCGCCGCCCGCGCGGCGGCCGACCGGCACGGCTGGGCCGACACCGAGACCGACTGGCGGGCCCTCGTCGAACGGGACGACGTCGACCTCGTCGACATCTGCACCCCAGGCGACAGCCACGCCGAGATCGCCCTGGCCGCCCTGGCCGCCGGCAAGCACGTGCTGTGCGAGAAGCCCCTCGCCAACACCGTCGAGGAAGCCACCTCGATGGCGCTGGCGGCCGAAGAGGCCCACGCACGCGGCCAGCTGGCGATGGTCGGCTTCAACTACCGCCGGGTGCCCGCCACCGCCCTGGCCCGCCGCATGGTCGCAGAGGGCCGCCTGGGCAGGCTGCGGCACGTGCGCGTGACGTACCTTCAGGACTGGTTGGTCGACCCCCAGTTCCCGCTGACCTGGCGGCTGCGCAGGGAGCAGGCCGGCTCGGGCTCGCTCGGCGACCTGGGCGCGCACATCGTCGACCTCGCGCAGTACCTGGTGGGGGAGACGCTGGCGGGCGTCTCCGCGCTCACGGAGACCTTCGTACGGGAACGGCCCCTGCCCACCGGCGCGACGAGCGGACTGTCCGCCGTCACGTCCGCAGGCACCGGCCAGGTCACCGTCGACGACGCCGCGCTGTTCACGGCCCGCTTCCCCTCCGGCGCCCTCGCCTCCTTCGAGGCGACCCGCTACGCCACCGGCCGTAAGAACGCCCTGCGCATCGAACTCAACGGCGAGCGCGGCTCCCTCGCCTTCGACCTGGAACGGCTCAACGAGCTGTCCTTCCACGACGGCACGGAGCCCGGCGCGGAAGCGGGCTTCCGCCGCATCCTCGTCACCGAACCCGACCACCCCTACCTGGACGCCTGGTGGCCGCCGGGCCACGGCCTCGGCTACGAGCACACCTTCGTCCACCAGGTCCGCGACCTCGTCCACGCCATCGCCGAGGGCCGCCGCCCCGAACCCTCCTTCGCCGACGGGCTGCAGGTACAGCGCGTGCTCGCGGCGGTCGAGGAGAGCGCCGAGAAGAACGCCGTCTACACGCCGATCGCGGTCTGAGGAGGCCACGAGGATGCCGCGCACCTTCACCCTGTTCACCGGCCAGTGGGCGGACCTGCCCCTGGAGGAGGTCTGCCGCCTGGCCCGCGACTTCGGCTACGACGGCCTCGAACTCGCCTGCTGGGGCGACCACTTCGAAGTCGACAAGGCGCTCTCCGATCCCGGGTACCTCGACGGCCGCCGGGCCCTTCTCGACAAGTACGGCCTGAAATGCCGGGCCATCTCCAACCATCTCGTCGGCCAGGCCGTCTGCGACGCCATCATCGACGAACGCCACCAGGCGATCCTGCCCGACCGGATCTGGGGCGACGGCAACGCGGAAGGCGTACGGCAGCGGGCCGCCGCCGAGATCAAGGACACCGCGCGGGCCGCCGCCGCCTTCGGCGTCGACACCGTCATCGGGTTCACCGGCTCCGCCATCTGGCACCTGGTCGCCATGTTCCCGCCCGCCCCCGACGCGATGATCGAACGCGGCTACCAGGACTTCGCCGACCGCTGGAACCCGATCCTGGACGTCTTCGACGCCGAGGGCGTGCGGTTCGCGCACGAGGTCCACCCCAGCGAGATCGCCTACGACTACTGGACCACCCAGAAGGCCCTCGACGCCGTCGGCAGGCGCCCCGCCTTCGGCCTCAACTTCGACCCCAGCCACTTCGTGTGGCAGGACCTCGACCCGGTCGGCTTCCTCTGGGACTTCCGCGACCGGATCTACCACGTCGACTGCAAGGAGGCCCGCAAGCGCCTCGACGGACGCAACGGCCGGCTCGGCTCCCACCTGCCCTGGGGCGACCCGCGGCGCGGCTGGGACTTCGTCTCCGCCGGGCACGGCGACGTCCCCTGGGAGGACGTCTTCCGGATGCTGCGCTCCATCGACTACCAGGGGCCGATCTCGGTCGAGTGGGAGGACGCCGGCATGGACCGGCTCCAGGGGGCGCCCGAGGCCCTGACCCGGCTGAAGGCCTTCGATTTCGAGCCGCCCAGCGCGTCCTTCGACGCCGCGTTCAACAGCTGAATCACGCACCCGGCGCAGGTCGGGGACGGGGACCGGCACCGCCGCCGGTCCCCTCTCCGACCTGCTCGGATCCTGCTTTGTCCTGTGCTGGGAGAAAGCCCAACCGAGTCTGACGCAAGGGGTGTTCGCCCCGGACGGACGCGGTTACCGTCCTTGATGCGTTCAGGACACATGCACCTCCGGGGTGACGGCGCACCCCGGCGCCCGCACCGCACGCTTCGCACCCACCCCGTACGGCCCACCCCGTTCCCGGAGGGACTTCGTGCACAGAACCAGACCCAGAAGCACCCGCATCCCCAGGCGGCCCAGGCTTCGCACCACCGTCGCCCTGTTCACCGGCCTGCTCCTCGCCGTCGGCACCCCGGCCACCGTCGCCGGCGCCCACCCCGGCCACCCGGAGCACGACGAACCGGCGGCCGCCGAGGGCCAGTTCCAGCAGGTGCCGCTCGCCAAGGGCGAGCCCGAGACGGGCGAGCCGATGTCGCTCGCCGTGCTCCCGGACCGCAGCGTCCTGCACACCTCGCGCGACGGCACGCTGCGCCTCACCGACCAGGGCGGCGTCACCAAGGTCGCCGGCAAGATCCCCGTCTACAGCCACGACGAGGAGGGCCTCCAGGGCGTCGGTATCGACCCGGACTTCAAGAACAACCGGGCGATCTACCTCTACTACGCCCCGCCGCTCGACACCCCGGCGGGCGACGCCCCGGAGACCGGCACCGCCGAGGACTTCAAGAAGTTCGACGGCGTCAACCGCCTCTCCCGCTTCGTGCTGAACCCCAACGGCACGCTGAACACGTCCAGCGAGAAGAAGGTCATCGACGTCGCGGCCTCCCGGGGCACCTGCTGCCACGTCGGCGGCGACATCGACTTCGACGCGGACGGCAACCTCTACCTGTCGACCGGCGACGACACCAACCCCTTCGCCTCCGACGGCTACACCCCGATCGACGAACGCGAGGGCCGCAACCCGGCCTTCGACGCCCGCCGCAGCTCCGCCAACACCAACGACCTGCGCGGCAAGATCCTCCGGATCAAGGTCGCCGAGGACGGCTCGTACACCGTCCCGGAGGGCAACCTCTTCGCCCCGGGCACCGACAAGACCCGCCCCGAGATCTACGCGATGGGCTTCCGCAACCCGTTCCGGATGAGCGTCGACGACGAGACCGGAACCGTCTACGTCGGCGACTACGGCCCCGACGCCGGCGCAGCCGACCCCAAGCGCGGCCCGGGCGGACAGGTCGAGTTCGCCAAGGTGACCAAGGCGGCCAACTTCGGCTGGCCGTTCTGCACCGGCGACAACGACGCCTACGTCGACTACGACTTCGCCACCAAGCAGTCCGGCGCGACGTTCGACTGCAACGCCCCGAAGAACACCTCGCCGTACAACACGGGCCTGGTCGACCTGCCGCCCGCGCAGGCCGCCTGGATCCCGTACGACGGCGGCTCCGTGCCCGAGTTCGGCAACGGCTCCGAGTCCCCGATGGGCGGCCCGGTCTACCGCTACGACCCTGAGCTCGACTCCAGCGTGAAGTTCCCCGAGGCGTACGACGGTGACTTCTTCGCCGGCGAGTTCGGCCGCCGCTGGATCAAGCGGATCGAGCAGAACACGGACGGCTCCGTCGCGAAGATCAACGACTTCCCGTGGACCGGCACCCAGATCATGGACATGGAGTTCGGCCCCGACGGCGCGCTCTACGTCCTCGACTACGGCGTGTCCTGGTTCCAGGGCGACGAGAACTCCGCGCTGTACCGGATCGAGAACGCCGAGGACGGCTTCTCGCCGATCGTCGAGGTGAGCGCCGACAAGACGTCCGGCGCGGCCGGCCTGAAGGTCACGTTCACCGGCTCCGCCAAGGACGCCGACTCCCCGAACCTCACCTACAGCTGGGACTTCGGCGACGGCACCAAGGGCGAGGGCCTCAACCCCACCCACCGGTACAAGAAGGTCGGCACCTACAGCGCCACCCTCACCGCCAAGGACCCCGAGGGCAACACCGGCAACGCCAGCGTCCGGATCGTGGTCGGCAACACCGAGCCCAAGGTGAGGATCGACATCCCGGGCAACGGCGCACTGGCCGAATTCGGCAAGCCCGTCCCGTTCAAGGTGACCGTCACCGACCCCGAGGAAACGGTCGACTGCTCCAAGGTCAAGGTCGTCTACAGCCTCGGCCACGACTCCCACGCCCACGAGCTAACCAGTGAGATGGGCTGCGAGGGCACCCTGACACCGCCTCCCGGTGACGGCGGCCACGACCCCAACGCCAACATCTACGGCGTCGTCGGCGCCGGCTACACCGACGGTGGCGCGGGCGGCCAGGAGGCCCTGACCGGCACCGCCCGCACCGTGCTCCAGCCGCTGCACCGCCAGGGCGAGCACTTCACCACCCAGTCGGGCGTGGCGGTTATCGACAAGACCGGCGCCAACGGCGGCAAGACCGTCGGTGACATCAACGACGGCGACTGGATCTCCTTCACCCCCTACCGGTTCGACGGGCAGAAGAAGATGACCGTGCGGGCCTCCTCCGGCGGCGCCGGCGGCTTCGTCGAGCTGCGCACCGGCTCGCCCGACGGACCGCTGCACGGCTCCGCCTACATCCCGCCGACCGGCGGCTGGGAGACGTTCCAGAACGTCGACGTGCCCCTGCGGTCACTGCCGAAGAAGACCACGGACATCTACCTGGTCTTCAAGGGCGGCGAGGGCGCGCTGTACGACGTGGACGACTTCGAGTTCTCCAAGGAGCCGTTCAAGGGCGGCAAGAAGGTCCTGGTCTTCTCCAAGACCGCCGGCTTCCGCCACGACTCCATCCCGGCGGGCATCACCGCGATGAAGGAGCTCGGCGGCCCGGCCGGCATCAAGGTCGACGCGACCGAGGAGGCCAAGCAGTTCACCACGGCCAACCTCGCCAAGTACGACGCGGTGGCCTTCCTGTCCACCACCGGCGACGTGCTCAACGCCGAGCAGCAGAAGGCGTTCGAGAACTACGTGGCGGGCGGCGGCGGTTACATGGGTATCCACGCCGCAGCCGACACAGAGTACGACTGGGCGTTCTACGGCGGCCTCGTCGGCGCCTACTTCGACTCGCACCCGGCCATCCAGAAGGCCACCGTCCGCGTCGAGGACCACGACCACCCGTCGACGGCGCACCTGGACGACGCCTGGGAGCGCACCGACGAGTGGTACAACTACCGCACCAACCCCCGTGAGCAGGCCAAGATCCTCGCCACCCTGGACGAGACCACCTACCAGGGCGGCAGCATGAAGGGCGACCACCCGATCGCCTGGTGCCAGAGCTACGGCGGCGGCCGCTCCTTCTACACCGGCGGCGGCCACACCAAGGAGTCCTACGCCGACGAGGCGTTCCGCGCCCACCTGCTCGGCGGCCTCCAGTACGCCACCGGCCAGGTGAAGGCGGACTGCAAGCCGGACAAGGGCTACCGGAAGATCTTCAACGGCCAGACCCTGGACGGCTGGAAGCAGGCCGGCCCCGGCACGTTCAACGTCAAGGACGGCACCCTGCAGACCGAGGGCGGCATGGGCCTGCTCTGGTACCAGGCCAAGGAGCTGAAGTCGTACTCGCTCAAGCTCGACTGGAAGATGCAGGGAGACGACAACTCCGGGATCTTCGTGGGCTTCCCCGCCTCCGACGACCCCTGGTCCGCGGTGAACAAGGGCTACGAGATCCAGATCGACGCCACGGACGCACCCGATCGCACCACGGGCTCCGTCTACTCGTTCAAGTCGGCCAACATCAAGGCCCGTGACCAGGTTCTGCGGCCGCCCGGCCAGTGGAACTCCTACGAGATCAAGGTCCGGGGCGAACGCCTCCAGGTGTTCCTCAACGGAGTCAAGATCAACGACTTCACCAACAAGGACCCCCAGCGGAGCCTGACCGACGGCTACATCGGCCTCCAGAACCATGGCGCCGACGACCAGGTCTCCTTCCGCAACATCCAGTTGAAGGAACTGCCCGTCACGGGCGACTGAACGGCGGCGGGCGGGGGACGCCGGACCCCCGCCCGCCGTCTCCGTACCTCCCCCCGGGGCTCGCGCACGATCAGGAGGCTGCCCATGTCCGCGTCCCTCTCCCGACCGCGTGTGGGGGTGTGGCTGATCGGAGCGCGAGGCTCCGTCGCCACCACCGTCGTCACGGGCTGCGCCGCCGTCACCGCGGGGCTGCACCCGCCCACCGGCATGGTGTCCGAAACGCCGGCGTTCACCGACAGCGGCCTGCCCGCCCTGTCCGACCTCGTCTTCGGCGGCCACGACACCCTCGACTGCCCCCTGCCCAAACGCGCCGAGACCCTGACCGCCGGCGGTGTCCTCCCGCCCGGCATCGCTCCCGCCGTCGCCTCCGAACTCGTCGCCGCCGACCGCGAGATCAGGCCCGGCGGCCCCACTCCCGGGGACACCAGAAGCGAGGCCGAGCTGATCACGGCCTTCGCCGACGACATACGCGACTTCGTACACCGCCACGACCTGGAGCGAGCCGTGGTGGTGAACGTCGCCTCCACCGAACCCGCCTCCCAGGGCCCCGACGCCCCGCTGCCGGCCAGCACCCTGTACGCACTGGCGGCCCTGCGCGCGGGCTGCCCCTACGTCAACTTCACCCCGTCCGAGGGCATGCACCACCCCGTCGCCGCCCGCGAGGCCGACCGGAGCGGCCTGCCCCACGCCGGCCGGGACGGCAAGACCGGACAGACCCTGTTGCGGGCCGTGCTCGGTCCGATGTTCGCGCAGCGGGCGCTGCGGGTCCGGGCCTGGTCCGGCACGAACCTGTTGGGCGGCGGCGACGGCGCGGCCCTCGCCGACCCGGCCGCCGCGGCGGCGAAGAACGCCGGCAAGGAACGCGTCCTCGCCGACACCCTCGGCACCGTCCCCGAGGGCGAGGTGCACATCGACGACGTCCCGGCCCTCGGCGACTGGAAGACCGCCTGGGACCACATCGCCTTCGACGGCTTTCTCGGCACCCGCATGATCCTCCAGACCATCTGGCAGGGCTGCGACTCGGCGCTCGCGGCACCCCTGGTGCTGGACCTGGCCCGCCTGACCGCCCGCGCCCACGAGGCAGGGCTGTCCGGTCCGCTCGGCGCCCTCGGCTTCTACTTCAAGGATCCGGTGGGGGACGGACCCCCGGGGTTGTCCGAGCAGTACGAGGAGCTGGTCAGGTTCGGCCGCAGCCTGGGGCAGGCGGCTGGCGAGGGCCCTGGCGTGAGGGCGGGGGAGCAGACCTGGCCGGTGGAGCAGACCGACGCGTCGGGGGAAGCACTGTGACGCTGCGCGAGAGCCCTTGCGGATGCGTCGGCGGGGCGTCCACGGCCGCTCCCGACGGCACTTCCGGTGACACGGCCCGCCGCGCACGCACCGGCCGCTCCCACCGCATCCGCGCCTGGGCCGAACTCCTGCGTCTGCCCGCCCTGTTCAGCGTCCCCGGAGACGCCCTGGCAGGCACGGCCGCGACCGGCGCGTCCCCCACCCCGCGCACCCTGCTCGCCATCGGCTCCTCCCTCTGTCTGTACGAGGCCGGCATGGCCCTCAACGACTGGGCGGACCGCGACGTGGACGCCGTCGAACGCCCGCACCGTCCCCTGCCCTCCGGCCGCATCCGGCCGGCCGCCGCACTCACGGCGGCCTGCGCCCTCACCGGCGCCGGACTGGCCCTGGCCGCGCGCGCGGGCCGCCCGGCCCTGGCCGTCGCCGTGCCCCTGGCGGCAACCGTCTGGGCCTACGACCTCGGCGTGAAGCACACGCCCGCCGGGCCCGTGGCCATGGGCGCGGCCCGCGGCCTCGACCTGCTCCTGGGAGCCGCGGCCACCACGGGCCGCACCCGAGAAGCCCTGCCCTCCGCCGCCCTCCTCGGCACGCACACCCTGGCCGTCACGACGGTCTCCCGCCAGGAGGCCCAGGGCGGCTCACCCCTGCCACCCCTGGCGGCCCTCGCGACGACGGCTCTGCTGACCCGGCTGGTGATGCGTCGCTCCGCGGGGCTGATGAGAGGCCGCCGGCAGACGACCGCCCTCGGGCAGACGACCGCCCTCGGGCAGACGACCGCGCGAGCTGCCCGGCGCCCAGGGCAGGAGCCGGGTGCGCCGCTCGCCACCGCCCTGGCAGCCGCCTACGCCGCGACGACCGCCCGCCCCTACGTCCACGCCGCCCTGAACCCCTCACCTCCTCTCACCCAACGTGCCGTCGGCGCCGGCATTCGCGCCACCATCCCCCTCCAGGCCACCCTCACCGCCCGCTCCCGGGGCACGGCCACCGCACTCCTCATCGCCGCCCTCGCGCCGCTCGGAGCCCGGTTCGCGAAGAAGGTGAGCGTCACATGAGCGTGGTCTCGCGAGCACCTGGCACCCGGGTGGCCGCCTCGCCCCGAACCACCGGCGCCCAGCCCGGTGTCCAGCCCGGCGCCCTCCCTTCCCTCCGCTTCGGCTACGGCACCAACGGTCTCGCCGACCTCCGGCTCGACGATGCCCTCTCCCTCCTCGCCGACCTCGGGTACGACGGTGTCGGACTGACTCTCGACCACATGCACCTCGACCCGCTCGCCCCCGATCTCGCCGCCCGCACCCGCCGGGTCGCACACCGGCTGGACGCGCTCGGGCTGGGCGTCACCATCGAGACGGGCGCCCGCTATGTGCTCGACCCGCGCCGCAAGCACGGCCCGTCCCTGCTGGACCCCGACCCCGACGACCGTGCCCGCCGCGCCGATCTCCTCGTCCGGGCCGTCCGGGTGGCCGCCGACCTCGGCGCCCACGCGGTCCACTGCTTCAGCGGTGTCGTCCCGGAGGGCACCGACACGGACACCGCGTGGAAACGCCTCGCCGAGACCCTGACCCCCGTCCTGGACACCGCCGCCTCCGCGGGCATCCCACTGGCCGTCGAACCCGAGCCGGGGCACCTCCTCGCCACGCTGGCCGACTTCCACCACCTCCGCAGCGCCCTCGGCGACCCCGAACCCCTGGGCCTCACCCTGGACATCGGCCACTGCCAGTGCCTCGAACCCCTTTCCCCGGCCGACTGCGTACGGGCCGCCGCCCCCTGGCTGCGGCACGTCCAGATCGAGGACATGCGGCGCGGCGTCCACGAGCACCTCCCCTTCGGGGACGGGGAGATCGACTTCCCGCCGGTCCTGGCGGCCCTCGCCGCCACCGGCTACCAGGGCCTGACCGTCGTCGAACTGCCCCGCCACTCCCACGCCGGCCCTCACTTCGCCGCACACTCCCTCCCGTTCCTCCGCCACGCCGAGCGGACCGCGGCCACCGTGCCGCCCGGCCCCGCTCCGGCCCTCCAGCAGGCCGCGCCACCCCACGGCGCTCCCTCCGCCACCCCTGAGGGGAGCAGCAGATGACCCACCCCCGCGCCACGCCCGCGGCGAGAACCGAGAGCGCCCAGGACACCCCAAGCGCCAGAAACCACACCGGCCACGCCACCCCCGGCACCTCCCTCACCACCCAGCCCTCCCTCACAGACCTCCGCCACCACCTCACCGCCCACCTCGCCCCAGCCGCCCGCACCTGGCTCGACCACGCCCTCGACGAGGCCGCCGCCCACCCCGGCATCCACGGGCCCATCTCCGTATGGGAGCTGCGTCTCGCCGAAGCCGGCCGACGCTGCGGTCCCGCGCACGCCGACGCCGCACGCGTCCTCATCCTCGACGCGGCCCGCGCCGGCATCGACGCCCTCACCCGGGTGTACTTCCAGGGCACCGCCGACGAGCGCCGGGCCGTTCTGCACGCCCTGCCCCACCTCGTGTCCGGCCCGGGCGCCCTCCCGCTGATCGAGGACGCCCTGCGCACCAACGACACCCGGCTCCTCAGCGCCGCCGTCGGCCCCTACGCCGCCCGGCACCTGACCGCCCACCACTGGCGCCACGCCGTGCTGAAGTGCCTGTTCACCGGCGTCCCCGTCGACCATGTGGCGGACCTGCCCCGGCGCGCCGCCGGCGACGGCGAACTCGCCCGGATGCTCGGCGACTACGCAGCCGAACGCACCGCCGCCGGCCGCGCCGCCCCCGAGGACCTGTACCGCGTCCTGGACCTGACCGAGTCCGTCACCCCGGCCCCCGGCACGGACCACCCCCACGGCAAGGAGTCCTGATGCGCATCTTCGACCCCCACATACACATGACGTCCCGGACCACCGACGACTACGAGGCCATGTACGCCGCCGGCGTCCGCGCCGTCGTCGAGCCGTCCTTCTGGCTCGGCCAGCCGCGCACCTCGCCCGCCTCCTTCCGTGACTACTTCGACTCCCTCCTCGGCTGGGAGCCCTTCCGCGCCGCCCAGTACGGCATCGCCCACCACTGCACGATCGCCCTCAATCCCAAGGAGGCGAACGACCCGCGCTGCCTGCCCGTCCTCGACGAGCTGCCGCGGTATCTCGTCAAGGACAACGTCGTCGCCGTCGGGGAGATCGGCTACGACTCCATGACCCCCGCCGAGGACACCGCCCTCGCCGCGCAGCTCCAGCTCGCCGCCGACCACGGCCTGCCCGCCCTCGTGCACACCCCGCACCGCGACAAGCTCGCCGGGCTGCACCGCACCCTCGACGTCGTCCGGGAGTCCGCGCTGGCCCCGGACCGGGTCGTGGTCGACCACCTCAACGAGACCACCGTCAAGGAGGCCAGGGACAGCGGCTGCTGGCTGGGCTTCTCCGTCTATCCGGACACCAAGATGGACGAGGAGCGCATGGTCGCGATCCTGCGCGCCTACGGGACCGAGCAGATCCTGGTGAACTCCGCCGCCGACTGGGGAAAGAGCGACCCCCTCAAGACCCGCAAGGTCGGCGACCTGATGCTGGCCGAGGGCTTCGACGAGGACGACGTCGACCAGGTGCTGTGGCGCAACCCCGTCGCCTTCTACGGGCTCAGCGGCCGCCTGAACCTGGACGTCACCGGCACGGAGACCACCCACGAGGGCAACTCCATCCTCCGCGGCGCCCCGAAGGATCCGCACGAGCCGGACACCGGCTCCGGCACGCCGGCCCCCGTCCCCGCCGCGGAGGCGTGAACCATGCGCTTCCGCCACCCCGACGGCTCCACCGTCCACCTCGCCTACTGCACCAACGTCCACCCCGCCGAAACCCTTGACGGCGTCCTCGCCCAGCTTCGCGACCACTGCGAGCCCGTCCGCCGCCGCCTGGGCCGCGACCGACTCGGTATCGGGCTGTGGCTGGCCAAGGACGCCGCGCACGCCCTCGTCACCGACCCCTCCGCACTGCGCAGGCTGCGCACCGAGCTCGACCGGCGTGGCCTCGAGGTCGTCACCCTCAACGGCTTCCCCTATGAGGGCTTCGGCGCCGAGGAGGTGAAGTACCGCGTCTACAAGCCGGACTGGGCCGACCCGGAACGCCTCGACCACACCGCTGCCCTGGCTCGCGTCCTCGCCGGGCTCCTCCCCGACGACGTCACCGACGGGACCATCTCCACCCTGCCCCTCGCCTGGCGCACCGCGTACGACGACGAACGAGCGGAAACCGCCCGCACCGCGCTGCGCACCCTCGCCGAACGCCTCGACGCCCTCGAGGAACTGACCGGCCGCTCCATCCGCGTCGGCCTGGAACCGGAACCCGGCTGCGTCGTCGAGACGACCCACGACGCCATCGCCCCGCTCACCGCGATCGGCCACGACCGCATCGGCATCTGCGTCGACACCTGCCATCTCGCCACCTCCTTCGAAGATCCGCACACCGCCCTGGACGCGCTCACCGCGGCCCGCGTCCCCGTCGTCAAATCCCAGCTCTCCGCCGCCCTGCATGCCGAGCACCCCCATCTGCCCGAGGTGCGCGAGGCCCTCGCCGCCTTCGCCGAACCCCGCTTCCTGCACCAGACACGCACAGCCACCGCGGCCGGTCTGCGCGCCACCGACGACCTCGACGAGGCCCTCGCCGGACACGCCCTGCCGGACGCGTCACCCTGGCGCGCCCACTTCCACGTCCCCCTGCACGCGGCCCCCGCCGCGCCCCTCACCTCCACCCTGCCGGTCCTGCGATCCGCCCTGACCCGGCTCGTCGGCGGCCCGGCCCCGCTCACCCGCCACCTGGAGGTCGAGACCTACACCTGGCAGGCCCTCCCGCCCGAGCTGCGCCCCAAGGGCCGCACCCAGCTCGCCGAGGGCATCGCCGCCGAACTCGCCCTCGCCCGCGACCTGCTGACGGACCTCGGACTGAAGGAGCTGCCATGAGCCCCGGCACCCCTGACCTTCCCGACCCGGCCGCCACCGACCGCCCCATCCCGCTGCTCGTCCTCGACGTCGTGGGCCTCACCCCCCGTCTCCTCGATCACATGCCCCACCTCAAGGCGCTCGGCCAGTCCGGCTCCCGCGCCCCGCTCGGCACCGTCCTGCCCGCCGTCACCTGCGCCGCCCAGTCCACGTTCCTCACCGGCACCATGCCCTCGGAGCACGGCATCGTCGGCAACGGCTGGTACTTCCGCGAACTCGGCGACGTCCTCCTGTGGCGCCAGCACAACGGGCTCGTGGCTGGCGACAAGCTCTGGGACGCCGCCCGCCGCGCCCACCCCGGCTACACCGTTGCGAACATCTGCTGGTGGTACGCCATGGGCGCCGACACCGACATCACCGTCACCCCCCGTCCGGTCTACTACGCCGACGGCCGCAAGGAACCCGACTGCTACACCCGGCCGGCCGCACTGCACGACGAACTCACCGAGAAGCTGGGCACGTTCCCCCTGTTCCACTTCTGGGGCCCCGGAGCCGATCTCGTCTCCAGCCGGTGGATCATCGACGCGACCCGCCACATCATCCGCACCCGGCACCCCGACCTGACGCTCTGCTACCTCCCTCATCTCGACTACGACCTGCAGCGCTTCGGCCCCGACGACCCGCGCTCCCTGAAGGCGGCCGCCGACCTGGACGCCGCCCTGGCCCCGCTGCTGGACGACGCCCGCGCCGAGGGCCGGACCGTCGTCGCACTGTCCGAGTACGGCATCACCCGCGTGGACCGGCACGTCGACATCAACCGCGCCCTGCGCCGAGCCGGCCTGCTGGAGGTGCACACGCAGGACGGCATGGAGTACCTCGACCCGATGGCGTCCCGTGCCTTCGCGGTCGCCGACCACCAGATCGCCCACGTCTATGTGCGCCGCCCCGAGGACCTCGATGCCACCCGGGCCGCGATCGACGGCCTGCCCGGCCTCGCCCAACTCCTGGACGACGAGGGCAAGAAGACCCACCATCTCGACCATCCGCGCGCGGGAGAACTCGTCGCCGTGGCGGAACCCGACGCCTGGTTCACGTACTACTACTGGCTCGACGACGAACACGCGCCCGACTTCGCGCAACTCGTCGAGATCCACCGCAAACCCGGCTACGACCCGGTCGAACTCTTCATGGATCCCCTCGACCCGTACGTCAAGGTCAAGGCGGCCACCGCACTGGCGCGCAAGAAGCTCGGCATGCGCTACCGCATGGCGGTCGTGCCCCTGGACCCGTCACCTATTCGCGGCAGCCACGGCCGCCTTCCGGCGAGCGACGACGACGGTCCGCTCCTCATCTGCTCCACCCCCCGTGCTGTCGGCGACCGCGTCGCGGCCACCGATGTGAAGTCACTGCTGCTCCGACTCGCCGGTCTCGGCTGAGGTCACACCCCTCGGTCCCGACTGGTCACAAGTGAAGCACTCACCACTGACAACGCCCCGCGATCACGAGGAGTTCCGCGCATGAGCCGCTTCTCCCAGCCCGACCCCGAACTCAGCCACCGCCTCAGCAGACGAGGCATGCTCGGCGTGGCCGCCGGTGCCACCGCAGCCGCCCTGCTCGGCGCCGCCGCCCCCGCGACCGCCGCCCCGGCGACGGCGGCAACCGGCACCGCGACCGGTGCCAAGCGCCGCGGCCGCCCCGTCCTGCCGCCCGGCCGCCTCGGCATCCAGCTCTACAGCCTGCGCGACAAGGTCTCCACCCTCGGCTTCGGCCCCGTCTTCGCCGAGCTGGAGAGGTACGGCTACGACGAGGTCGAGTTCGCCGGATACACCCAGGGCTCGGCCGGCCCCATCACCCTCGCCCAGCTCAAGCGGCTGGCCCGCAACCACGGCCTGAACCCCATCGGGAGCCACGTCGGCTACTACTCCGACGACCCGAACGCCTACACCTTCGCCCAGAACCTCACCAAGGTTCTCGACGACGCCCAGGTCCTCGGCCTCAAGCACATCGGCACGGCCGCCGGCCCGTTCCGCTACGGCTCGACCGTCGACGCCTGGAAGCGCGCCGCCGAGGACTTCAACACCTACGGTGCGGCGGCGAAGGCCCGGGGCATGAAGTTCTACCAGCACAACCACTCCGAGGAGTTCTCCTTCGCCACCGACAACCCCAAGGTCCGCCTCTACGACATCCTGCTCAAGGAGACCGACCCGGACCTCGTCTATCTGGAGATGGACATCTACTGGGCGTACGTCGGCCAGTTCCGCTTCTCCAAGAGGCCCGACGGCACGCCCGCGCCGTTCGAACCGCTCCATTACGTCCTGCGGCAGCCGGACCGGTACCCGCTCTTCCATGTGAAGGACGGCGAGAGCGACCCGTCGAACCCGTACGGCTACCGCATGACCGACGTCGGCGACGGCGACATCGACTACCAGCGGTTCATCTCCGCCGTGACCCGGCTGCGCGGCCACCGCATGGCCCACCACTGGCAGGCCGAGCACGACAACCCGGCCGAGTCCTTCACGTTCGCGCGCCGCTCCAGCGCGCACCTGCACTCCCTGAGGGAGAAGTGCTGACCGGCGTACGCCCATGAGGAGGCCCCTCCCTGAACAGGGAGGGGCCTCCTCATGGGCGGAACGGCCGTCAGCCCACGGCCTGTTGCCGTGCCGGTGCGTGTCCCGGCCGGCGCAGCAGCAAGGCGACCACCGCGGCGAGCGTCGACACGCTCCCGGTCTCGCCGAGGCGGTGGACGCGGCCGTGGGGATCGGTCACCTCGCGGTAGGGACGGTGTGCGGCGTCGGAGGGTAGGGGGAGGTGCTTGTTCCGTACGGATCTGCCGTCCTGTCAGGCGGTGTCCTCGCCGAGCGGTTGCGGGTTGGGGGAGATGCGGCGCGTTTCCTTGTCGCGTCCCGGCGGGGTCAGGAACAGTGCCACGCAGCCGGCGAAGAGCGAGATGGAGCCGGCCAGGATGAAGGCACCGGAGTGTCCCCAGGCGCCGACGACCACGGCACCCATGCCGGCGCCCAGGCCGGAGACGAGCTTGGCGCTGTAGACCATGCCGTAGTTGGAGGCGTTGTTGTTCTCACCGAAGTAGTCGGCGGTGAGGGCCGCGAACATCGGGAAGATGGCGCCGCCGCCGAAGCCGGAGATCGACGAGAAGACCAGGAACAGCGGAAGGTTCTCGGCGTTCGCCGACCAGAGGATGCCGTATTGGGACAGGCCCAGGACCACGCACACGACGAGCAGGCACCGCTTGCGGCCGTACAGGTCGGAGAGCCAGCCGATGACACCGCGGCCGGTGCCGTTGACGATGGCCTTCAGCGACATGGCCGTGGCGACGATCCCGCCCGCGAATCCGGCCTCCTCGCCGATCTCCACCTGGAAGGCGATACCGAAGATGTTCACGCCGGACGTGCACGCCAGGCAGAACCACATCAGGGCCACCCGGCCGGTCTTCCACGCCTCCTTGGGGGAGTACTGACGCACCGCGGGCGGGTTCATCCGCAGTGAGCGGGCCGTGCGCGGGTCGTCCGGCGGGTTCAGCGGGTCGATCGTGCCGGGCCACCAGTTCTTCGGCGGGTCCTTGAAGAAGTAGCCGGCGCACGCGACCATCCCGGCCAGCAGCACACCCACCGCGACCAGCACCCAGCGGAAGTTGGTCAGGTCCATGTAGCCGTTGAAGAGGAAGACGAAGGGCACCGAGCCGTAGGCGAAACCGCCGTTGACGAAGCCGGTCTTGCCGCCCTTGCGTTCCGGATACCACTTGCCGACCATGTTGACGCAGGTGGCGTACACCATGCCCGCGCCCATGCCGCTGAACATGCTGAAGCCGATGTAGGCGAAGACGACGTGCGGCGCGAAGGCGAGGGACAGATAGCCCAGCAACGTGCCCGTCGCGCCGAGCATCATGGCCCAGCGGGCAGGCAGCCTTCCGCTCTCCCGCAGCTTGCCCGCGGGGAAGGCCACCGCGGCCTGGAAGAAGACCCAGACGGTCATCATCCAGAAGATGTGCATGCTGTTCCAGCTGTGCGCCGTGTGCAGGGTCTCCTCGGCGGACGCGAACGCGTACTCGGCGGAGGAGATGCCCATCATGCCGATCCAGGGCAGGATCACCATCCACTTGCGCTTGCGCCCCATGATGTCGATGTCGGTCTCACCGAGGCGGTAGACGCGCCCGTTCGCGTCGGTGACCTCCCGGTAGGGAACCGTGGTGGGCAGATCGGTCGTTGTCATGTCGTGTCGCACCCCTTGCGTCGAAAGATCTGGCCAGCGCCCCCTGTCCCATGCCTTTCGTGCGCGTGCGGGTCCCGGGGCCGGCCGACGCGCACCGTCGGCCGGCCCCCCGCTCACTCACCTCATGTACCGCCCCCCAGCCGCCCCGCCTCCCGCGCCCAGCGGTACTTCGCGCCGAGCACGGCCACCGGCTTCTCGGTCGTGTACGGGTACGCCACGACCCCGCGCTCGAAGAGGTACTGGCAGGCCTCCTCGACCTCCACGTCCCCCGCGAGCGACGCCACCACGGGCTTCTCGATCCCGCGCTCCCGGAACTCGGCCACCACGCGCGCGGTGAGCTCCGCGAAGACCATGGGAGGAGTGACGATGGTGTGCCAGTAGCCGAGGACCAGCGCGTGGATGCGCGGGTCCTCCAGACCCAGCCGGATCGTCGCCTCGTACGTCGACGGCGGCTCGCCCCCGGTGATGTCCACCGGGTTGCCCGCGGCCCCGAAGGGCGGGATGAACTTCCGGAACGCCTCGTCCAGGTCCGGTGGGATCTCCATCAGGGACAGGCCGTTGTCCGTCACCGCGTCGGAGAGCAGCACACCACTGCCGCCGGCGCCGGTGATGATCACGACGTTGTCGCCCTGGGGAGCGGGCAGCACCGGCAACGCGCGCGCGTACTCCAGCATGTCGTTCAGCCCCGGCGCCCGGATCACCCCGGCCTGCCGCAGGATGTCGTCGTACACGGCGTCGTCACCGGCCAGGGCACCGGTGTGCGAACCGGCCGCCCTGGCACCCGCCGCCGTCCGCCCGGCCTTCAGCACGACCACCGGCTTCTTCGGCACGGTCGCCCGGGCGGCCTCCACGAAGGCGCGGCCGTCCTTGAGGTCCTCCAGGTGCATCGCAATGCAGTCGGTGCGCGGGTCCTCGCCGAACCAGGTCAGCAGGTCGTCCTCGTCCAAGTCCGACTTGTTGCCGAGCCCGACGATCGCCGACACACCCGTCTTGGTGGTACGCGCGAAGCCCAGGATGGCCATCCCGATGCCGCCCGACTGCGAGGTCAGCGCCACCCCACCCTTGACGTCGTACGGCGTGCAGAACGTGGCGCACAGGTCCTGCCAGGTCGAGTAGTAGCCGTAGATGTTCGGCCCGAGCAGCCGGACGCCGTACCGCTCGGCGATCGCCACGATCTCCGCCTGGAGTGCGTGCTCGCCGGTCTCCGCGAACCCGGAGGGGATCAGCACGGCGTTCGGGATCTTCTTGCGTCCCACCTCCTCCAGGGCCGAGGCCACGAACTTGGCGGGGATCGCGAAGACCGCCACATCCACCCCACCGGGAACGTCTGTGACACTCTTGTACGCCTTGCGGCCCAGAATGTCATCGGCCTTGGGATTCACCGGATGGATGTCCCCGGCGAACCCTCCGTCGATGAGGTTGCGCATCACCGAATTGCCGATCTTGCCCTGCTCGTTGGAGGCACCGATCACGGCGACCGAAGCCGGCTGCATCAGCCGGCGCATCGACGCGAGGATCTCGGCCCTCGAGTACTTCCGGCGCGGCGCGGGCTGCGACTCGGCGAGGATCACCCGGATGTCGGCCGCGACGGCCCCCTCCGCCGTCGCGATCACCGGGTTGAGGTCCACCTCGGCGATCTCGGGGAAGTCCGCGACGAGTTGCGACACCCGGCGGATCTGCTCGGCGACGGCCCACCGGTCCACGCCCGCCTGGCCGCGCACCCCGCGCAGGATCTCCGCCGACCGGATCGAGTCCAGCATCGACAGCGCCTCGTCGGCGTCCACCGGCGCGAGCCGGAAGGTGACGTCCTTCAGGACCTCGACGAGCACCCCGCCGAGCCCGAAGGCGACCACCTTCCCGAACGTCGGGTCCGTGACCGCCCCGACGATGACCTCCTGCCCCTTCGGCAGCAGCTCCTGCACCTGCACGCCGGAGATGCGGGCATCGGCGTTGTAGGCACGCGCGTTGTCGATGATGGTGTGGAACGCGGCCCGTACGCCGGCCGCGCCCTCGACCCCGACGATCACCCCGCCGGCGTCGGTCTTGTGCAGGATGTCCGGCGAGACGATCTTCATCACGACGGGCCCGCCGAAGCGCGCCGCGAACGCCACGGCCTCGTCGACGTCCGTCGCCAGTTCCTCGCCCGGTACGGCGATCCCGTACGCGTCGGCGATCACCTTGCCCTCGGGCGCGGTCAGCGCGGTCCGCCCCTCGGCGCGCACGGCCTCCAGGAGGGACCGCACCCGCAGGACCCGGTCTTCCGCCATCACGTCAGATCACTCCGTTCGACTTGAGCAGGCGCACTTCCTCGTCGCCGAGGCCGAGTTCGCCGACGTAGACCTCTTCGTTGTGCTCGCCGAGCAGGGGTGAACCGGTCACCTCGACGGGGGAGTCGGACAGCTTGAGCGGGCTGCCGACGGTCACGAAGTCGCCGCGCTCGGGGTGGGGGACGGTGACGACCATCTCGTTGGCGACGAGCGAACGGTCCTGGATGATCTCCCGGGTGGACAGGATCGGCCCGCACGGGATGTTGTGCGCGTTGAGCCGCTCCAGCACCTCCCACTTGGGCAGCGTCGAGGACCACTCCTCGATCAGCTGGAACATCTTGCCGAGCTTGGGCAGCCGCGCCTCGGGCGTCGCCCACTCGGGGTCGCCGGCCAGCTCGGGCCGGCCGATGAGTTCGCTGATCGGCTGCCAGCCGACGGGCTGCACGATGACGTACACGTAGTCGTTCGGGCCGCCCGGCGCGCACTTGACCGCCCAGCCGGGCTGGCCGCCGCCGGACGCGTTCCCGGACCTGGGAACCTCGTCGCCGAAGTCCTCGTTGGGATATTCAGCGAGCGGCCCGTGTGCCAGACGCTGCTGATCCCGCAGCTTCACCCGGCACAGGTTGAGTACGGCGTGCTGCATGGCCACGTTGACCCGCTGCCCGCGCCCGGTGCGCTCCCGTTGGAAGAGCGCGGCGAGGATGCCCGCCACGGCGTGCACACCCGTCCCCGAGTCCCCGATCTGGGCCCCCGTCGCCAGCGGCGGCCCGTCCTCGAAGCCGGTGGTCGACATCGACCCGCCCATGGCCTGCGCGACAACCTCGTACGCCTTGAAGTTGGTGTACGGGCCCTCGCCGAACCCCTTGATGGAGGCATAGACGATCCGTGGATTGATCTCCTGGATGCGGTCCCAGGTGAAGCCCATCCGGTCCACCGCGCCCGGGCCGAAGTTCTCGACCATGACGTCGGAGCGCCGGATCAGCTCGGTGAGGATGTCCTTGCCGCGCTCGGTCTTGGTGTTGAGGGTGATGCTCCGCTTGTTGCAGTTGAGCATCGTGAAGTAGAGGGAGTCTACGTCCGGGAGGTCACGCAGCTGCTTGCGCGTGATGTCACCGGTCGGCGCCTCCAGCTTGACGACGTCCGCGCCGAGCCAGGCGAGCAGCTGGGTCGCGGAGGGCCCGGACTGGACGTGAGTCATGTCCAGGACGCGGATGCCTTCGAGGGCCTTGGTGGACGGAGCAGTCATCGGGGCACCTCACTTGTACATGGTCTGGTTCATGGTTCCGGGGGCGTACGCGTCGGGGTCGACCCAGACGTTGATCAGCGACGGCTTGCCGGACTCGCGGGCGCGCAGCAGGGCCGGGCCGATGTCGGCGGGGTCGCGGACCTCCTCGCCGTGACCGCCCAGCATCCGGGCGAACTCGTCGTAGCGGACGTCGCCGAGGGTGTTGCCGATCCGCTCGCGTTCCTTGCCGTACTTGGCGGCCTGGCCGTAGCGGATCTGGTTCATGGAGGAGTTGTTGCCGACGATGCCGACGAAGGGGAGGTTGTAGCGGACGAGCGTCTCGAAGTCCCAGCCGGTCAGGGAGAACGCGCCGTCGCCGAAGAGCGCGACGACCTCCTTGTCGGGCCGCGCCTGCTTGGCCGCGAGCACGAAGGGGACGCCGACGCCGAGCGTGCCGAGCGGGCCCGGGTCCATCCAGTGCCCGGGCGACTTGGGCTGCACGACCTGCCCGGAGAAGGTGACGATGTCGCCGCCGTCGCCGATGTAGATGGAGTCCTCGGTGAGGAAGTCGTTGATCTCGCTGACCAGGCGGTAGGGGTGGATGGGTGAGGCGTCGGACTTCAGGTTGGGCAGCCGCTTCTCCAGAGCGCTCTGCTCGGCCGCCCGCAGCTCGTCCAGCCACTCCTTGCGCTTGGACGCACCTCCGTTGCCGTATCCATGAGAAGCGTGCCCGGAGGCCGCCTCGGTCACCGACTTCAGCACCAGGCCGGCGTCGCCCACGATGCCGAGGTCGATGTCGCGGTTCTTGCCGACCGTGCGGTAGTCGAGGTCGATCTGCACGACGGTCGCGTCCGGGGACAGCCGCTTGCCGTAGCCCATGCGGAAGTCGAAGGGCGTGCCGACGATGACGATGACGTCGGCGTTGGAGAAGGCGTACCGGCGCGAGAGCTGGAAGTGGTGCGGGTCGCCGGGCGGGAGGGTGCCGCGTCCCGCGCCGTTCATGTAGGCGGGGATGTTGAGGGTCCTGACGAGCTCGATGGCCGACTCGGTTCCGCGGGTCGTCCAGACCTGGCTGCCGAGCAGGATGGCCGGCTTCTCGGCGTGCACCAGCAGGTCGGCGAGCTTCTCGATCGCCTCGGGGTCGCCGGCCGAGCGGGTCGAGGCGCGGTAGGCGCCTTCCTGCGGCACGCGCGCCTTGGCGGCCGGAACCTTGGCGTCCAGGACGTCGCGCGGGATCTCCAGGAAGGAGGGGCCGGGCGCGCCGTGGAAGCACTCGCGGAACGCCATGGACACCATGTCCGCGGCGCGGGCGGTGTCGGGCACGGTCGCCGCGAACTTGGTGATGGGGTTCATCACGTCGACGTGCGGCAGGTCCTGGAGGGACCCCATCTTGTGCTGGGTGAGGGCCCCCTGGCCGCCGATCAGCAGCATCGGGGACTCCGCGCGGAAGGCGTTGGCGACACCGGTGACGGCGTCGGTCGTTCCCGGTCCCGCGGTGACCACCGCGCAGCCGGGCTTGCCGGTGATGCGCGCGTAACCGTCGGCGGCGTGGGCGGCGACCTGCTCGTGGCGTACGTCGACGACCTCGATGCCCTCGTCGACGCAGCCGTCGTAGATGTCGATGATGTGGCCGCCGCACAGCGTGTAGATGCGGTCGACCCCCTCGGCCTTCAGCGCCTTGGCTACGAGATGACCACCGGAAATCACGTCCTGGGTGTCGTCGGGCATGGCGAAGTCCTGTCCCTTCGTAGGGGGTTGGAGCGGCTCGCAGTACATTGCATACAGTCGACGGATACTGTATGAAGCTTGTTATCCCGCATCCGGTGGGTGGTGTCCAGGGGCGTGCGGCATTTTCGGGGGACTGGGGGTCGCTCCCCAGAAGACACGGCAGTCAGGAGCCGAAATGGACCTGTACGAACACCAGGCAAGGGAACTCTTCGAAGAACACGGCATCTTGGTCCCGCGGGCCGAGGTGACCGACTCGCCCAAGGAGGCGCGCGAGATCGCCCGCCGGCTCGGTGGCCGAGTCGTGGTGAAGGCCCAGGTGAAGACCGGTGGGCGCGGCAAGGCAGGCGGTGTGAGACTGGTCGCCGACCCGGCCGCGGCGGAGCTGACCGCACGCCAGATCCTCGGCATGGACATCAAGGGCCACACGGTCGGCAAGGTCATGCTGGCCCAACCCGTGGACATCGAGACCGAGTTCTACGTGTCCTACGTACTCGACCGCGCGGCGGGCCGCTTCCTCGCGATCGCCTCGGCCGAGGGCGGCATGGAGATCGAGGAGGTCGCCGCCACGAGGCCGGAGGCGGTCGCCCGCGTCCCCGTCGACCCGGCCGAGGGTGTGACCTCGGCCAAGGCCACCGAGATCGCCGACGCGGCCGGATTGCAGCCCCAGGCCGTCGACGTCCTCGTACGCCTGTGGGAGGTCCTGGTCCGCGAGGACGCCCTCCTCGTCGAGGTCAACCCGCTCGTCCGCACCAAGGAGGGCCGGATCCTGGCCCTCGACGGCAAGGTCACCCTCGACGACAACGCCCGCTTCCGGCAGGCACGCTGGGGCGCGGACGACACCGGGCGCGACGACCCGCTGGAGGCGGCCGCCGCCGCGAAGGGCCTCAACTACGTCAAGCTGGACGGCGAGGTCGGCATCATCGGCAACGGCGCCGGCCTTGTCATGTCGACGCTCGACGTGGTCGCGGGATGCGGCGCGCGACCCGCCAACTTCCTCGACATCGGCGGCGGGGCGAGCGCCCAGGTCATGGCGGACGGACTGTCGGTCATCCTCTCCGACCCGGCCGTGAGATCCGTCTTCGTCAACGTCTTCGGCGGGATCACCGCGTGCGACGCGGTCGCCGACGGCATCGTGCAGGCCCTGGAGACCGTGCGGCTGACCAAGCCGCTCGTCGTACGTCTCGACGGCAACAACGCGGCCCGGGGCCGGGCCGTGCTCGACGAGCACGCCCATCCGCTGGTCCAGCAGGTCACCACCATGGACGGCGCCGCCGCCCGTGCCGCCGAACTCGCCACCACGGCCTGAGGAGAGGGAACGCCATGGCCATCTACCTCACCAAGGAGAGCAAGGTCCTCGTCCAGGGCATGACCGGCGGCGAGGGCATGAAGCACACCCGGCGGATGCTCGCGGCCGGCACCAACGTCGTCGGCGGCGTCAACCCGCGCAAGGCCGGCCGCACCGTCGACTTCGACGTCCCCCAGTGCCTTAGGGGCCTGGGAGATGTCCCCATGGCCGTGCCCGTCTTCGGCTCGGTCGCCGACGGGATGCGCGCCACCGGAGCGGACGTCACCGTCCTGTTCGTGCCGCCCGCCTTCGCCAAGGCGGCCGTCGTCGAAGCCGCCGACGCCGGCATCGGCCTCGCCGTCGTCATCACCGAGGGCATACCCGTCCACGACTCCGTCGCCTTCACCGCGTACGCCAAGGGCAAGGGCACTCGCGTCGTCGGCCCCAACTGCCCGGGCCTCATCACCCCCGGCCAGTCCAACGCGGGCATCATCCCGGCCGACATCACCAAGCCGGGCCGCATCGGCCTGGTCTCCAAGTCCGGCACGCTGACGTACCAGCTCATGTACGAGCTGCGCGACATCGGCTTCTCCACCTGCGTCGGCATCGGCGGCGACCCCGTCGTCGGCACCACGCACATCGACTGCCTCGCCGCCTTCCAGGACGACCCCGACACCGAACTGATCGTCCTCATCGGCGAGATCGGCGGCGACGCGGAGGAACGCGCGGCGGCGTACGTCCGCGAGCACGTCACCAAGCCGGTCGTCGGCTACATCGCCGGATTCACCGCACCCGAGGGCAAGACCATGGGGCACGCCGGGGCGATCGTGTCCGGCTCCTCCGGCACGGCCGCAGCGAAGAAGGAGGCCCTGGAGGCGGTCGGGGTGAGCGTGGGCAGCACACCGACCGAGACGGCGAAGCTGGTGCTCGCGCGGCTCGATGGCCGGTAGCCGGCCCTCCCACGCCGATTCCGGGCGATTGCCGGGCCGCCCACGCCGATTCCCGGCCGACAGCCGGGCCATCCCACGCCGAATTCCCCGCCCCCGACTGTGCACCGAGAGCGGAGCACCCCCATGGCACCCACCCTCACCCTCAAGACCGGCACGTCCTGGCCCGATGCGTGGCGGCGCTGTCTCGCCGTCGCCCCCGAGGCCTTCCGCGACGACCGGGTCCTCAACCTCTGGAACGGCGCCTGGCAGGAGGACGGCCGGGTCCTGCCCGCCGTCAGCCCGGTCGACGGCACCCCGATCATCGGCCCGCCACGCCTGGACGGAACCACCGCCCACCGGGCCGTGTGCGCCGCACTCGACCGGCACCGCGCCTGGCGGCACCTCCCCCTGGAGGAGCGCCGGGCCCGGATCGCGGCCACCCTCGACGCCCTCACCGAACACCGCGGCCTGCTCGCACTCCTGCTCGTCTGGGAGATCGGCAAGCCCTGGCGGCTCGCCCAGGCGGACGTCGACCGGGCCATCGACGGGGTCCGCTGGTACGTCGACGGCATCGAACCGATGCTCGCCGGCCGGACCCCGCTGGACGGCCCCGTGTCCAACATCGCCAGCTGGAACTACCCGATGAGCGTGCTCGTTCACGCATTGCTGGTACAGGCACTGGCAGGCAACGCGGTCATCGCCAAGACCCCGACCGACGGCGGTGTCGCCTGCCTGACCCTGGCCTGTGCCCTCGCCGCCCGCGAGGGAGTTCCCGTGACCCTCGTCAGCGGCAGCGGAGGCGAGCTGTCCGAGGCGCTGGTGCGGGCGCCCGAGATCGGCTGCGTCTCCTTCGTCGGCGGCCGCGACACCGGCGTCGCCGTGGCCACGGCCGTCGCCGACCTAGGCAAACGACACGTACTCGAACAGGAAGGACTCAACACCTGGGGCATCTGGAACTACTCGGACTGGGACACGCTCACCGCGGTGATCCCGGGGCTCTTCGACTACGGCAAGCAGCGCTGCACGGCGTACCCACGCTTCGTCGTCCAGCGGCACCTGTTCGACGCGTTCCTGGCGGCGTACCTCCCGGCGGTACGCACGCTCAGGGTCGGGCATCCGCTCGCCGTGGAGCAGCGGGACGACCCGTACCCGGAGCTGGACTTCGGGCCGGTGATCAACGCGGCCAAGGCGAAGGAGCTCCAGGACCAGGTCGCCGAGGCGATCGAGCGCGGCGCCGTACCCCTGCACCGCGGCAGGCCCGACGAGGCCCGCTTCCTGCCCGGCCAGGACACCTCCGCCTACGTCCAGCCGGTCACGCTCCTCAATCCGCCGTCGTCCTCTCCGCTGCATCACGCGGAGCCGTTCGGCCCGGTCGACACGATCGTCCTGGTCGACACGGAGGCGGAGCTGCTGGCCGCGATGAACGCCTCCAACGGCGCGCTGGTCGCCACGCTGTCCACCGACGCCCGGGCGACGTACGACCGGCTCGCCCCGCACATCCGGGCGTTCAAGGTCGGCCACGGCGCGCCCCGTTCCCGGGGCGACCGCGACGAGCTGTTCGGCGGGCTCGGCGCGTCCTGGCGCGGCGCGTTCGTCGGCGGCGATCTGCTGGTGCGCGCCGTGACGCGGGGACCGCAGGGGGAGCGGCTGCCGGGCAACTTCCCGGAGTACCAGCTGCTGCCCTGATGAAGGGGGGCGCGTCCGACGCCGGTTCGCCACGCGGTCCGTCGCGTCGGTGCCGGCGTCGGACGCCTGGGCGGCCCGCCCCCGGTCCGGCCATGCCACGGAGGGCGGGCCGCTCCCCGGACCTGCCCCGGGTGCGGTGAGACATCGCTCAGCCGATGCCCTGCCGGTCCGGGCGCAGGGCGAACTCCCGGTCGGCCGAGGTCGGCGCGGCCAGGTCGACGGCCTGCCGGAGCAGTTCGCGATGGCGCAGCAGCGGCTCGCGGCGTTCCGGCGGCGCGAGCAGGAGGAGGTCGTCCAGGCCGGCCAGCATGCGCCGGGAGACCTGCGGGCTCCCGCCGGCGCACCCCCGCGTCTCGGTGAACCCGAGGTCCACCAGCTCGGTCCAGCCGGGCACGGGCTGCACCAGCCGCACCGCACCGGCCCGGTCCCGGTGCAGGGCGGCGTCCAGCGGCCGCCGGCTCAGCGCGGCCAGGAACTGGACGACACGGTCCAGCGCCTGGACGGCGGTCGTCGGATCGTTGATCGCGGACGACAGGGCGCGCAACGCGATGTCGGACAACTGCCGGAGCCCGAAACCGAGATCCTGGTGGTAGGTCCGCTCCACCCCCACCGAGATCGCGTAGCGCAGCACCCTGCGGGGCGGGACCGGACCGCCGTAGACCGCCAGCACGGGCATCCCGGGCACCACGAAGTCCCCGATCCGCGGGATCAGCCGGAGCACGACCCCGTGTGCGCGCGCCACCCGCACCAGCCGCGCGATGTGCACGTCCCGCAGCACCCCCGCCCGGCCCTCGTGCGGTACCCACGCGGTCTCGGTACCGAGGACGGGAGCCTCCTGCCCGCCCACCGGAACGGGCATCGAGGCGGCGACCCGGAACGACTCCGAGGCGATCCGCGCGATCACATGGCTGATCCGCATCAGCCGCAGGGTGGCATTCACGTACAGCACGAAGAGCAGCAGGCTCAGCGCGACCATGCAGAGGGTGAGGACCGACTGCACGAGAGGAACCGAGGTGACGGCCCGGGGGTCCTCGACACTGTCGAAGCTCGTCAGGACCAGCAGGCTCAGCACGAAGGTCGCCAGGAAGACCGCGAAGGTCGCCTTGGTGATCCGGCTCCGGACGAAGAGCCGCACCACGCGGGGGGTGAACTGCCCGCTCGCCATCTGCACGGCCACCAGCGAGATGCTGAAGACCACACCGATGAAGGTCATCATCGCCGAGCCGACCGCGCTCACCACGGCCTTGGCGTCCTCCGCGAACCGCAGCAGCTCGTCGAGCGTCTCGTAGTCCCGGTCCTCCTGGAGCGCGTCGACGATGGCCGTGTCGAGCGCCTGCGCTCCCACCCAGACCACGAAGACGCCCACCATCGCCGCCATGGGGGCGAACCAGAACGTGTCCCGCAGATGCTCCCGGAGCGGCGACAGCGCACGCGGCCGACGCCCCGCCGAGGAGTTCTGCGTAACCATCCAGTCACTCATGGTGCGACCCTAGAGGTATCGGAGCGCGAGGTCCCGGACCCCCGCCAGGCGGACGGAAACGCAGGTGAAAGGCACTCCGAAAGCTTGGTATTGTTGTCCGTGCCGCCGCGGGGAACACCCCTGGCAAGGCGGCAGACACCTGGTCCGGGTGGCGGAATGGCAGACGCGCTAGCTTGAGGTGCTAGTGCCCTTTATCGGGCGTGGGGGTTCAAGTCCCCCCTCGGACACAGACCAGCTCGGGCGGGTCGAGATCTTCTCGACCCGCCCGAGCTGTTGTGCATCAGGGCTCATCACCAGAGCTCATCACCCTGGCTCAGCGCCGGTAGCCCCGCAGCTTGCGGTACAGCGTCGCCCGGCCGATCCCCAGCGCGGCCGCCGCGCGTGCCTTGTTGCCGCCGTGCCGGTGCAGCGCCTCCAGGATCGCGGCGCGTTCGGCGTGCTCCATCGGGCTGAGCGGGCGCGCGGCCGGTCCTTCCCGGACGGCGTCCGGCAGCTCCGCCCGGCGGACCGGCCCGGACACCCGCCGGTGCTCCGCGAGGGCCCGGACGACATGGGCCAGCTCGGTGACGTTCCCGGGCCACGGGTACAGCTCGAGCGCGCGCAGGGCGTCCAGGGTCCAGGTCAGCGGCGGCTGCCCGGGCGCGGGGCGGGGGGTGAGGGCCGGCAGGAGGTCCCGTATGTCCTCGGTGCGTTCCCGTAGCGGCGGCAGGGTCACCGAGCGGGCGGACAGCTTGTCCAGCAGGCGCTGGAGGCAGGGGCCGGCCGGCGCGCCGGGCGTGTAGGTGACCAGCAACCGGGTGTCCGGGTGCTGGTCGAGCAGGGAGTTGAGCGCGGCCACGCCGGGCTGCGCGAGGCGCTCGGCGTGACGGAGCAGGAGCGGGCGGTCGGGCTGCCACGCGGGCAGGGCCTGGTCGAGCCCGGCGTCCTGCGCCGCGTCGGCGACCTGGACGGGGCCCGCGCCGGACAACTCCCGTGCCAGTGCGGACTTGCCCGTGCCGCGCTCACCGGTGAGCAGCAGGGGCTCCCGGGAGCGGGCCAGTTCGACGCCCCGTCCGACGGCGTGCCGCCAGGGGACCGAGGAGCCGGTCAGAGCGACCGGCGGGGCCGAGTCCCGCACCGGGAACGCGGGAGGGGCGAGCGGTTCCAGGGCGGCCACGATGCCGATGGTCCTGCCGTCCAGACGCACCGGAGTGAGACGCGCGGTGCACCCGGCTCCCTCCGGCAACTCCGCGCAGCCCGTGACGTCCGTATCCCGCGCGCCGGCCGCCGTGCGCTCCAGCGCCCCGAGCACCTCGGGCGTCAGCAACCGCTGCGCCGCGTCGCTGACCAGCCGGTTGCGGCCGTCGAGTGCCGCCACGGCCCGGTCCGGCCCCCGAGCCGCCCGTACGTAGGCTTCCAGCAACACCCGCTCACCCCGCCCGGCCCGCGCCCGCAGCTCGGTCTCGACCGCCGTGACGGTCGCCTCGGCGAAGGCCGCCTGCGGATGCGGCGGTCCGCCGGCACACAGCCGGGACACGACCGTCAGGGTGCCCAGCACCTGCCCGCTCTCCGGCCCCAGCACCGGGACGCTGACCGCGGACACGTCCTGCCACCGGTCGAGGAAGTGCTCGGGCCCGTGCACCTCGGCCCGGCTCCGGGTGCGCAGGGCGAGGGCCGCGCTGTTGTTGCCGACCTCCTGCTCCGACAGGACGGTGCACACGCCGAACCCGGGTACGTTCCCCGCCGTCCACACCACGCGCAGCCGCTCGTCGGTCAGGAGGAGCAGCGACCGGCCCGTGCCCAGCGCGGGGACGATCCGGTCGAGGACCGGGCGGGCGGCGCCGAGCAGCGTCGACTCCTCGGAGGCCGGGGGACATGCCGGCGGCTCCTCCAAGTCGTGCGGCACGCCGAAGAACCGCGCCCGCCGCCATGCCGCGACGATCTCCTCCGGCACGCCCTGCGGCAGCGGGTACCCCGACAGGAACCGCTCGCGGGCGACGCGCAGCGAGGGCCGGGCGGTGGCTGCGGGGGAGGGGTCTGTGGTGGTCACGGCACCGCCCACCGTAGCGGGTTCAGTTGAACGGAAAACAACTGCGGGTGCCTGCGCCGCCCTTCGCCGGCACTCCGGTGTCTCGTAATGAGACACCCGCGCCCGGCCGAAGCGCTCCATGATCAGGCACGTCCCGCATCCCGCCGCCCGACCCCCTTCCGTAGGAGCGCCCCCGTGTCCACCGTCGTCGAGACCGACGTCCTGATCGTGGGCAGCGGCCCGGCCGGTGCCTCGGCCGCGCTCGCCCTGAGCACCTACGGCGTGCCCAACATCGTGGTGACCCGCTACGCGAGCCTCGCCGACACACCCCGCGCGCACATCACCAACCAGCGCACCATGGAGGTGCTGCGCGACCTCGGCGTGGAGGACGAGGTCGTCGCGCAGGCCACCCCGCAGCACCTGATGGGCAACACGACCTTCTGTACCAGCCTGGCGGGCGAGGAACTGGGCCGGGTGCGCTCCTGGGGCAACGACCCGTTGGTGCAGGCCGAGCACGAACTCGCCAGCCCCACCCGCATGTGCGACATGCCGCAGCACCTCATGGAACCGGTCCTTGTGAACGCCGCCGTCGCCCGCGGCACCCGGCTCCGCTTCCAGAGCGAGTACCTCTCCCACACCCAGGACGCCGACGGCGTCACCGCGACCGTCCGCGACCGGCTGCGCGGGGACACGTACGAGATCCGCGCCAAGTACCTGATCGGCGCCGACGGCGGACGGTCGAAGGTCGCCACGGATGCCGGGCTGCCGATGGGCGGCCAGATGGGCGTGGCGGGCAGCATCAACATCGTCTTCGAGGCGGACCTCAGCAAATACACCGCCCATCGCCCGTCCACCCTCTACTGGGTCCTCGCCCCGGGCGCGACGGTCGGCGGTATCGGCGCGGGCCTGGTGCGCTGCGTGCGCCCCTGGAACGAGTGGCTGATCGTCTGGGGCTACGACGTGAGCGCCGGCGCGCCCGACCTGACCACCGAGTACGCCGAGTCGATCGTCCGGGGGCTCGTCGGCGACGACGACATCGCCGTGACCGTCAAGTCGTCCTCGGCCTGGACCGTCAACGAGATGTACGCGGAGACGTACGCGAACGGCCGGGTCTTCTGCGCCGGCGACGCCGTGCACCGGCACCCGCCGTCCAACGGCCTCGGCTCCAACACCTCCATCCAGGACGCCTACAACCTCGCCTGGAAGCTCAAGCTGGTCCTCGACGGCACCGCCCACCCCAGGCTGCTCGACAGCTACACCGCCGAACGCGCCCCGGTGGGGCGGCAGATCGTCACCCGCGCCAACCGGTCCATCCGCGAGACCGCCCCGGTCTTCGAGGCCCTCGACGGGCTCTCCCCGCAGACCCCCGAGCAACTGTGGGCCAACATCGCCGCCCGCAAGGACGCCACCGAGGCCGCCGAGAAGCAGCGGGCGAAGCTGCGCGAGGCGATCGCCTTCAAGGTCTACGAGTTCAACGCCCACGGCGTCGACCTCAACCAGCGCTACACGTCCGGCGCGATCATCCCGGACGGCACGCCCGACCCCGGCTTCACTCGCGACCCCGAGCTGCACCACCAGCCGTCCTCCCGCCCCGGCGCCCGGCTCCCGCACGCCTGGATCACCTCCGGCACCCGCACCCTCTCCACCCTCGACACGATCGGCCGGGGCCGCTTCACCCTGCTGACCGGCATCGGGGGAGAGGACTGGGTGCGGGCCGCCTCCGCTCAGGACATCCCGGTCGCCACCGTGGTGATCGGCCCCGGCCGGCAGTACGAGGACCCCTACGGCGACTGGGCGCGCCTGCGCGAGATCTCCGACGCGGGCGCCCTCCTCGTCCGTCCGGACGGCTTCGTCGCCTTCCGGCACGCGTCCGCCGCTCCGGAGGCCGGGGAACTGCTGGCGGACGCGCTGCGGCGGGTCCTGGGGCACGCCTGAGAACCCCCGAGGACGCGCCGCGGCGCGTCCATGGCCCGCCGGAGCGCGCGCCATGATGGAAGAAGCGGACGCCGACGACGAGGAGCCGGGATGACCACCGACGCGACCGGGACCAGCGTCACCGAGCAGGCCCTCGCCAGTCTGCGCGGGACCGCCGACCCGCGGCTGCGCGAACTGCTCACCGGCCTCGTCCGCCATCTGCACGACTTCGCGCGCGAGACCCGTCTCACTCAGGACGAGTGGGAGCGGGCGATCGCCTTCCTCACGGCGACCGGCCAGTCCTGCACCGACACCCGGCAGGAGTTCATCCTGCTGTCGGACGTGCTGGGCCTGTCCATGCTGGTGGAGACGCTGAGCGGCGATCGCGGGCCCGAGGCCACCGAGTCGACCGTGCTCGGCCCCTTCCACATGACCGAGTCGCCGGTCCGCGCACTCGGCGACGACATCGACCTGGTGGGCGACGGCGAGCGGTGCGTGGTCAGCGGCCGGGTGCGGTCCGCGGACGGCACCCCGCTGCCCGACGCCGTCGTCGACGTCTGGCAGGCCGACGACAAGGGCTACTACGACGTCCAGCAGCCCGGAGTCCAGCCCCCGGGCAACGGACGCGGGCTGTTCACCACCGACGCCGAGGGCCGCTTCTGGTTCCGCACCTGCGTCCCGGCGGCGTATCCGATCCCCACCGACGGCCCCGTGGGCGGGCTGCTGCGGGCGACCGGGCGGCACCCCTACCGCCCCGCGCACATCCACTTCATCGCCGCGGCCGAGGGCCACACGCCCGTCACCACGCACATCTTCGTGGCCGGCGGCGACTACCTCGACTCCGACGCGGTGTTCGCCGTGAAGCAGAGCCTGGTCCAGGACTTCGCGGACACGGACGATCCTTCGCTGGCCCGGGAGTTCGGCGTGCAGAACCCCTTCCGGCACGCTCGCTTCGACCTCGTCCTGGAGCGGACCGCATGACGTTCCAGGAGGAGTTCACGTACGAGACCCGGCCCGTGCGGGTCGTCTTCCGGCCCGGAGCGGCCGTCACCGCCACCCCGGACGAGGCCGCCCGCCTGGGCCTCGGGCGGCTGCTCGTGGTGTGCGGCAGCAGGGGCGAACCCGCCGCCCGGGCGGTCGCGGACGCGCTCGGCGACCGCTGCGCCGGGCTGCACGCCGAGGCGCGGATGCACGTGCCCGTCGAGGACGCCGACCGGGCCGTCGAGGTAGTCCGGGCGGCCGGGGCGGACGGCTGCGTCGCGGTCGGCGGCGGCTCCGCGATCGGGCTCGGCAAGGCGATCGCCCTGCGCACCGGACTGCCGCTGATCGCCGTGCCGTCGACCTACTCGGGTTCCGAGATGACCCCGGTCTGGGGCCTGACCGAGCACGGCGCCAAACGCACCGGCCGCGACCCGGCCGTCCAGCCCCGCAGCGTCGTCTACGACCCCCGGCTCACCCTCTCCCTGCCCGTGGCGCTGACCGTCACCAGCGGAATCAACGCACTCGCGCACGCCGTCGAGGCGCTGTACGCCCCGGACGTCTCCCCGCTGGTCTCGGTCATGGCCGAGGAGGGCGTGCGGGCGATGGCCGAGGCGCTGCCGCGGCTGGCCGCCGACCCGGAGGACCTCGACGCGCGCAGCCGGGCGCTGTACGCGGCGTGGCTGTGCGGCGCGTGCCTCGGCGCGACCACGATGGGCCTGCACCACAAGCTGTGCCACGTCCTCGGCGGCACGTACGGCCTGCCCCACGCCGAGACCCACACCGTCGTCCTGCCCTACGCCCTCGCCCACAACGCCCCCGCCGCCCCGCGGGCGTTGACCGTCCTGCGCCGCGCCCTCGGCGCCGACGACGTGCCCCGCGCCCTGTGGGACCTGGCCGGCCGCCTCGGAGCACCGCGCTCCCTCGCCGAGCTCGGTCTCACGGAGGCCGACGTGCCACCGGCGGTGACCCGGGCCGCGGGCGAGCCGTACGCCAACCCGCGCGAGGTGACGGCGGAGGGGGTTCGGGGGGTACTGCTGGCGGCGTACGAGGGAGGGCCGCCGGACTCCAGTTTGCGGACAGAAGGTGACCGCAAGCCTTCCTAGGGTCGTGGCATGACCCAGACGCAGAGGATTCTTGTCACCGGCGCCACCGGAACCGTCGGCCGTCAGGTCGTCGCCGAACTGCTCGACCGGGGCCACGAGGTGCGTGCCCTGACGCGTGACGCGGCGAAGGCCGCCTTCCCGGCGGGTGTCGAGGTCGTCGAGGGCGACCTGACCGAGCCGGACGGCCTGGCCCCGGCCCTGGAGGGGGTCACCGGCCTCCATCTGATCACCTTCGGCGGCGTTGCCTTCAGCCCGCTGGAGACCGGCCCCCGGATCCTGGAGCTCGCCCGCTCCGCCGGAGTCCGCCGCGTCACCGTGCTGCACGGCGGCGGTCCCACTCCGCTGGAGGACGCGGTGCGCGCCGAAGACGGCGTGGACTGGACCGTGCTCATGCCGGTCGAGTTCATGGCCAACGCCCTGGAGTGGGCGGACGGCATCGTGGCCTCGGGCGAGGTGCGGGAGCCGTTCGTCGACCGGCTGAGCGCCATGGTCCACGAGGGCGACATCGGCGCCGTCGCCGCGGTCGCGCTCACCGAGGAGGGACACCGCGGCCGGCAGTACGTGATCACCGGCCCCGACGTGCTCACCGTCGGCGACAAGGCGAAGACGATCGCCGCCGCCACCGGCCGGGAGATCACCCTGGTCGAGCTGACCGAGGAGCAGGCCCTCGCGCAGTGGCGTGCGGCGGGCCTCCCGGAGGACGTCATCGGCTTCCTGCTCATGGCGTACGGGGACACCCCGGAGGTGGGCCGTACGGTCTCCGGCACCGTCGAGAAGGTCACCGGACGTCCTGCGCGCACCTTCGCCCAGTGGGCCGCCGAACACGCGGACGCCTTCAAGGGGCAGTCCTGACTGTCTCGTATTGAGACACCCGTACCGGAGCCCGGCCCGTCAAGATCGACAAGGGGGTGTGACCGCAGCAAGGTGCGGCCGTCGGCGTGCGCTGAATCGCTGCGCGTACGGCCGCACACCCGAAGAAAGGTGACCACCATGGCCCTCGCACTGCTCCGGCGCCGGTGGCTCAAGAGCTCCTCCGCCGCAGCGGCGGGCCTCGCCCTCCCCCTTCCCACCGGCGCGGGCGCCGTCGCCCGCGAGGTCGTCGACCCGATGGGCTCGCCCCTGGCGGCCGCGGACGTCACCGTCACCGCCCTGGACACCCACCGCGTCGCCGTGCGCGGCACGACCGACCCGTACGGCTACTTCCTCGCGGCGCTGCCGCCCGGCCGGTACAGCCTGCTCATCTCGGCGGAGGGCCTGCGGCCGCACCGTGAGACGATCGAGACGGGCCCGGGCGCCCCGACGGCCACGGAGCGCGTCTGGCTGCAGCCCGCCGAGGCGCTCCAGCTGCCGACGCCCGGAACCTGGCTCTTCGACCCGCCGCACACGGCGATCCGGTTCATCGCCAAGCACGTCGGCATGGCCCATGTCCACGGCCGTTTCGAACGCTTCGAGGGCGGCATCCGGATAGCCCCGGAGATGACCGACTCCCGCGTGCACGTCCGGATCGACGCCTCCAGCATCACCACCGGCAACACCACCCGCGACAACCACCTGCGGTCCGCCGACTTCCTCGATGTCGAGCGCTTCCCGTACATCGACTTCACGAGCGCGCGTTTCGCCTACCGGGGCGGCAGCAAGTGGACGCTGCAGGGCTCCCTCACGATGCACGGCGTCAGCCGCTCGGTCTCCCTGGACACGACGTACCTCGGCACCGTCAACGGCGGCTACGGGCAGGAGCTGCGCTGCGCGGCCCTGGCGACGGCGGAACTGCACCGCGAGGACTACACCCTCAACTGGCGTTCCATGCTGGCCCGGGGCATCGCCGTGGTCGGTCCGACCGTCCAACTGGAGCTGGACGTCCAGGCGATGTACCGCACCCACGACACGCCGACTCCGCCGGAATAGTGGTCCGGCCGGGGCCTTCCGAGAGGGCCGGTCGGACGGAGGAGCTGCGCCTACCCGGCGTCCGGCCACACCTCCGGCGGCCGGGGCGGTTCCGGGTCGGTCCGCCGTTCCGCCGCCCTGGCGTTCTCCTCCCGCAGGGCCGTCAGCCACGGCCACAGGTCGGGCAACGGCTGCTGCGCGCACGTCAGTCGGTGCTCGATCCGGCAGGGCTGCGATCCGTCCGGCGGGCACACGCCGTACATCGCGACCCGGCCGTCCGACAGAGTGATCCACCGGTGCCCCGCGGGCACGAGATGCGCGGGCACCTCCACCCCCGGTTCCAGCAGAACCCAGTCGTGCTCCAGCGTCGCCACGCGATCCTGCGGCAACCGACAGCGCGGACACGCGTACCGGCCGCCCCGCAATCGGCGCAGCCCGTCATCAACAGCCCCCATACGGCCAGAGTCCGCAGTCACCGGCACGCCGAGAGAGGGCGAACCGGACGGGGCACCTGAGTTGCTCCGACACCAGAGGGGCGAAGCGCGGCTCGGCAGGTTCAACCAGCAACCACCGCCGGATCCCGGCGGCCGATACGCGACGGGACCCCGGCCGTCCCGCACCCGCGGGACTCCGCAATAATCCCTGGCCCCCGTCCCGCTGCCCTCCCTACACTCACCCACATACCCGCGCCGCCCACGACCCGCGCGGTGCACCGATGTGACGGACGAAGGGAGACGGCCATGCGTGACCACACCGCTGTCGCCGTCTCCCTGCCGCGCTACGAGGTGATCCTCGTGTCTTCGTCGTCCCGGTGCCCGCTGCGCGGCGGCATCGGCTGACCGGACGAAGAACGCCGGACGCAGGAGCACTCTGACGTGACGTCAGGGCTGTGTGCCGCCCTGCCCTTCCCGCCCGGAAATCGCGCTGCCCCCTTCCCGATCGCATCGAAAGGCCCTGGGCCGTGCGCACCCACCTCAACCCGCTCGCCGTCGTCCGCAACCTCGGCATCCTCGCCCACGTCGACGCCGGCAAGACCACCGTCACCGAACGGATCCTGTTCGCCACCGGCACCACGCACAAACGCGGCGAGGTCCACGACGGCACCACCGTCACCGACTTCGACCCGCAGGAGCGCGACCGGGGCATCACCATCTTCGCCGCTGCGGTCAGCTGCGCCTGGGACGGGCACCGGATCAACCTCATCGACACACCCGGGCATGTCGACTTCGCCGACGAGGTGGAGCGTGCGCTGCGGGTGCTCGACGGTGCGGTGGCCGTGTTCGACGCGGTGGCCGGGGTGGAGCCGCAGAGCGAGTCGGTGTGGCGGCAGGCGGACCGGCACGGCGTGCCGAGGATCGCGTTCGTCAACAAGATGGACCGCGCCGGGGCCGACCTCGACGCGGCCGTGGCGTCGATCCGGGAGCGTCTGCACCCGGCGCCGCTGGTCGTCCAGCTGCCCATCGGCGCGGAGGACACCTTCACCGGCGTCGTCGACCTGGTGCGCATGCGCGCGCTGCTGTGGACCGATGACGGTGCCGTCGAGGACGTGCCGGTGGCCGACGAACTGCGCGGCGAAGCACATGAGCGCCGCCGGTCACTGGAGGAGGCAGTGGCGGAACTGCACCCGGGAGCGCTGGAGGAGTTCTGCGACACGGGCACGCTCTGCGAGGAGACCCTCTCCTCGGCGCTGCGCGAGGTGACCCGGGACGGCGACGGCGTGGTCGTGCTGTGCGGCTCCGCGTACCGCAACCGGGGTGTCGAGCCGCTGCTCGACGCGGCCGTGACCTATCTGCCGTCGCCACTGGACGTGCCGCCGGTCCGCGGCACGCACGAGGGTGAGGAGCAGGCGCGGCCCGCCGACCCCGCTGCGCCGGCGGCCGCCCTCGCCTTCAAGGTGCACGCCACCTCGACGGGACGGCTGACCTATCTGCGGATCTACTCGGGCACGATCGAGAAGGGAGACACCCTGTGGGACGCGAGCGCGCGGCGCACCGAGCGGATCGGGCGGATCCTGCGCGTCCGGGCCGACCGGCACGCCCCGCTGGACCGGGCCGTCGCCGGGGACATCGTGGCCGTGGTCGGGCTGAAGAACGCCCGCGCCGGCTCGACTCTGTGCGCACCGGACGCGCCGCTCGTCCTGGAACCGCCCGGTGTGCCCGAGCCGGTGGTGTCGGTCGCGGTCGAGTCCCGCCGGGCCGGTGACACCGACCGCATGGCGTCCGGGCTGGCGCGGCTGACCGAGGAGGATCCCTCGCTGGTCGCGCGAACCGACCCGGAGACCGGGCAGACGGTGCTGTCGGGCATGGGGGAACTGCATCTGGAGGTGGCGGTGGAGAAGCTCCGGCGCGAGCTGGGGCTGGAGGTCAACGTCGGCCGCCCCCGGGTCAGTTACCGCGAGACTGTGGGTCGGGGTGTGTCCGGCCTGGTGTTCCGGCACGTCAAACAGGACGGCGGGGCAGGGCAGTTCGCCCATGTCGTCCTCGACGTGGAGCCGTACGAGGAGGGAGGGTTCGACTTCCGCTCGGCCGTCGTCGGCGGGCGGGTGCCGCAGGAGTACATCCGGGCGGTCGAGGCGGGCTGCCGTGACGCCCTCGCCGAGGGGCCGCTCGGCGGTCATCCGGTGACCGGGCTGCGGGTCACCCTGACCGACGGGGCGACCCATGTGAAGGACTCCTCGGACACGGCGTTCCGCACGGCCGGCCGGCTCGGTCTCCGCGCTGCCCTGCGCGCCTGCGCGATGGTCCTGCTGGAGCCGGTCGTCGAGGTCACGGTCACCGTGCCCGAGGACGCGGTCGGCGGTGTGCTCGGCGATCTCGCCGCCCGGCGCGGACGGGTGACCGGCTCGGTCACCCGCGCGGGCGCGGCGGTCGTCACCGCCACCGTGCCGCTGGCCGAACTGTTCGGCTACGCGACCCGGTTGCGCAGCCGTACCCAGGGCCGCGGCACCTTCACGGCCCGGCCCACCGGCTACGCGCCGGCGCCGGTCGCGACGCCGATGCGGTAGGCCGAGGCACGGCCCCTCCCTTCTCAACCGGAAGGGAGGGGCCGGTGCCGGTCGTTCACGGGTACGACACCACCGTCGACGGCACCGTGGACGTCCCCGACGTCGGCGACCCCGTGTCGTTGATGACGCGCTCGTACTGCCCGTTGCCGCCGAGCCAGACCACGAGCAGGTCGTGGAAGCGCACCCCGGGTCGGTTCGGCGCCGCCTGGTAGATGTGCACCGAAATGAGCAGGGCTGCGTGGGATGCCGCCGGGCCCAGCCACCCCTCTCGATGAGACAGCAAGACCAAGCGACAAGATCAGCCGAGCAGGGGGCTCGGCGCTCTCACCGAGCCGCCGTGAAGGACCCGGCGCGGGGGCTCGTAGCCTTCTGGCCATGGCCGACATCTACGAACTCCAACTCGCGCTCAACCTTCCGGGCGCCGTCCCGCCCGATGACCTCGCCCTGCTCCGCTGGCACTTGGCGCTGGAAGGTGGCCGGCAGGGCGACGGTTACGAGTACCCGCTGTGGCAGACCCGAGGGGCGGCGTCGCGGATCGGGGGCGCACTGGTCGGGGAGTTGCACCTCCATGGTGCGGAATGGGCGCTGACCGTGCGGCAGGAGGCTCATCCCGACGAGTTCGACGATCTGCGCAGGATCGTAGTGTGGCTCGGCGCTCGTACGACGACCGTGGGCACGGTGGGGTACTTCCGCTTCTACGAAGCGCATCTCCCCGACGTGCTGATCGCGGAGGCCGGAACGGTACGCAGAGAGATCCTGCGTGGCGAGGAGGTCGTCGAGGCGGCGGACCAGGTGATTCCGGACTTCTACGCCTGAACGGCGGCCGTCGTGGCGCCTCCCCCCGCCTCGCGGACCGGCCCGGGCCCGGTGAGGTCCGGGTCGCCGAACTCCGCGCGCAGGCTCTGGAAAGCGGTCACCTTGTCCTCGCCGAAGCGGCGTACGTGGGTGGCGTACTCGTCGGGGGAGAGGAACGCCGACGGCCTGGACTTGGTGTGGAACTTGTCCGCGTACATCACCAGCCTCTCCTCCTCCGTCACCGCCACGTAGTCGGCGGGAGGGAGGGGCAGACCTTGGCTCACGATGTCGTGCCGCGTGAGTCCCACTCCGGTGTGGTGGGAGCAGAAGCGGCGGAGGGTGTCGGGGAAGCCCTCCGCTTCGAGGATCTCGTGGCCGAGCAGTCCGTGCCGGATGTAGTTCTCGTGGTCCAGCCGTCCGTTGTCCCCGTAGAGGCGGTAGACGCCGATGTCGTGTAGGAGGCAGCCGGCGCGGACCAGTTCGGCATCGAGGTGAGCCAAGTGGGGCGCGGAGAGGAGTTGCTCGGCGATGCCCCAGACGATCTCGCAGTGCGTGTGGACGAGCGTGAACGCCTCGGCGGTGGGCGCGTACTTCTCGTGCAGCGCCTGGATCTCTGCGGGGTCCGGAATCCTCACCGCAGGAGCGTAACAACGCCCGATCCCGCTGAAGTCGGCCAGTTCCCACGCCGTCTGTTTTCACGCGATCGGGTGGGGCTTCGGAGAATGGGCACGGGTCGGCTTCGCGGGCCGTTCGAGCTGGTGACGGGGGCTTCTCGTCCATCGACATCACGGCAGCGGGAGCACACCATGGGCCTGCACTTCCACCGCAATCCCGACGGCACGACGACCGGGCGCAACGAGGCCAACGGCTTCACCGTGACGCATGCCGAAGCAGAAGAGGTGAAGCGGCAGTTGTACGAGGACGCCGGGTGGGAGTACACGCCTCCACCGCCTCCGGTCCCGCCCGGGTTCCATCGGTTCTCCCTGGTGCACGACGAGTTCCGGGCCTCCGGGTTCGGGGACGAGAGGTATGCGGGGCTGCGGGCGCGTCCGCCGGAGGGGTGTGTGCCGGTCGACCGGGGTGACTTCGCCCTGGATTGCGAGCGGCCGGGGAAGACGCTCATGGACGCGGTCGCCGGTACCGTCGCGGAGGTCCGTCGAGAGCACGGGCTGGTGATGAACAGCCTGGGTGTCGAGAAGCCCCAGGAGTGGTTCGACGCGGACAACAAGGACGGATACGCGGCGAAGACCGTCGCGCACCTGGTGCTGATGGCCGCTGATCGCGCCCGACTGCTCGGGTACGGGCGCAAGGACGTGGTCCGCCTTCTCGACGCCACGGGCATCGAGTAGTGGAACGCCCTGGTGGGCGGGGACTGACCTCCGGCGGAAATCCCGTTGTCCAGGACGCCGCCTCCTGACAAGGTCGCGCCCATGCCCACCTTCTCCGCTCCCGACGGCACGGTCCTCGCCTACCACGTGACCGGAGAAGGCCCGCCCTTGCTCTGTCTCCCGGGCGGCCCCATGCAGGACTCCGTCTACCTGGGGGACCTGGGCGGTCTCACGGCCCACCGCACCCTGATCCGGCTGGACCTCCGGGGCACGGGCCACTCCACGGTGCCGCGGGACCCGGCGTCGTACCGCTGTGACCGGCAGGTCGGCGATGTCGAGGCGCTGCGTGCGGAGTTGGGCCTGAAGCGGGTCGATCTGCTCGGGCACTCCGCCGGGGCGAACCTGGCCGTGCTGTACGCGGCCCGGCATCCGCAGCGGGTAGGGCAGCTCGTGCTCGTCACGCCCAGCGTCTTCGCCGTCGGCCTCGCCATCACCGGCGAGGACCGGCTGGAGACGGCCCGTCTGCGCCGGGGCGAACCGTGGTTCGCCCCGGCGTACGCGTCCTTGGAGGCCGTCACCTCCGGCCGCGCGGCGCCCGCCGACTGGGACGCCGTCGCCCCGTTCTGGTTCGGCCGGTGGGACGACGAGGCGCGGGAGTTCCGTGTGGCGGAGCAGCGGCAGCGCAACGACGAGGCCGCGGCCCTGTATGCCTCGGAGGGCGCCTTCGAGCCCGAGGGCACGCGTGCCGCCCTCGCCGCGTTCACTGCGCCGGTCCTCGTTCTCGCCGGGGAGTACGACGTGGCCGCGCCGGTGCGCGTGATGAAGGAGTACGCCGGCCTGTTTCCGCACGCCGAACTCGTCGTGCAGAGCGAAGCGGGGCACTTCCCGTGGCGGGACGGGCCGGAGGCGTTCGTGACGGCGCCGGCGGCCTTCCGGGATCAGGCGTTGGCCGGCCCGCCCGGCACATAGGCCGGGTCCACCTGCCCCGCCAGATCCTCCCCCGTGCGGGCATCCGCCCAGGCCCGGACGTTGCGCAGGTGGAATTCGACCGCGTGGCGGTGGAGGCGGTCCCAGTCGCGGACCTGGGAGTCGACCGACTCGCGCAGGACCGTCAGGGCATGGCGGTTGTGCGGCTCCAACGACGCCAGTGCACCCAGTCCGGCCTCCGTGCGGCCCTGCTCGGCCGCGCGGATCCAGGGGGAGTGGACCAGGTGGGTCAGGAGGTCGTCGCCCACCTGTTCCTTGAGGAAGAGCAGGTCGTCCTCGCAGGTCACCTTGTTGCCGACGACCGCGATGCGGATGCCGAACTGTTCCGCGTGGTCGCGGTACTGGCGGTAGACCGAGACGCCCTTGCGGGTGGGTTCCGCCACCAGGAACGTGATGTCGAAGCGTGTGAACAGGCCGGAGGCGAAGGCGTCCGCGCCCGCCGTCATGTCGACCACGACGTACTCACCGGGACCGTCCACCAGATGTCCGAGGTACAGCTCGACCGCGCTGAGCTTGGAGTGGTAGCAGGCCACGCCCAGGTCGGACTCGTCGAACTCGCCCGTCACCATGAGGGGGACGCCGCCCGCCCGGCCGACGTGCCGTGCGTGGAGTTCGTCCTCTCCGAGCGGGCGGACGAGGCGGGAGCCGCGGCCCGGTGGGGTCGTCTTGATCATCGCCTCGGGGGAGGGGATGCGCGGGTTGTCGCCCCGGAGGAAGTTCTTGATCTCCGGCACGTGTGTGCCCAGGGGAGGGGCGGATTCCTCCTGGCCGCCGAGCGCCTCGGCCAAGTGCTGGTTGATGTCGCCGTCGATGGCGAGGACCGGGGCGCCGGAGCGCGCCAGGTGGCGGGAGAAGAGCGCGGACAGCGTGGTCTTGCCGCTGCCGCCCTTACCGACGAACGCGACCCTCACGACCGCCCCACCGTTTTGAAAATGGATGTCATGTGGTCAGGTTTAGGGAGTGATCCTCGTCGGTGTCAAATCGCCTACTCCGTATGGGATTTGAAAGCGCCGTCGGCCCGTGTCACCCGGTTGAACGGCGTGTTCCGTTTGATGCCTATGCTGTGCAAGTGCGTCAGTAGAGCATCAAGAGCCGCCTCCGGTTCCTCACCGCCCTTGCCCTCGTGCCGTGTCTGGCCGGCTGCTTCGTCTCCCCCGGCGGGGAGTCGTCGTCGGAGGGCGGGCCGTCGGGGGCGCGGCTGCACGTCGCCCTCGCCTTTCCGCCCGCCGAGAACTTCTCGCCGTACGGAGCCGACGCCACGCTGCTCAGCCGGCTCGGCGTCACCGAAGGGCTGACCGCTCTGGACGACAACGGGGCCGCAGTCCCCGCGCTCGCCCGGTCCTGGCGCCGGGAGAGCGGCCGCACCTGGCGGTTCACCCTGCGCGAAGCCGCCTTCCAGGACGGCACGGACGTCACCCCCGCCGCCGTGGCCACCGCGCTCACCCATGCCGCGAAGGCCGAGCCCGCACCCGCCGCCCTCGCAGGCGTCACCCTCAGCGCGAAGACCGACGGCGACAGCGGCATCCGCATCACCACCGCCGCGCCCGACCCCGTCCTGCCCGTGCGGCTGGCCGGTCCGAGCATGGCGATCCTCTCCCCGAAGGCGTACGCGAAGAAGGGCGACCCCACCCCCGTCGGCACGGCCACCGGGCCCTTCGAGATCACCGAGGTCAACAGCGGCGGCTCCGCCACCCTCGACCGCTTCGGCGACTACTGGGGCGGCCTCGCCCACGCCTCCGGCATCGACGCGCGCTTCGTCAAGGACGGCACCGCACGCGCCAACGCCGTCCGCACCGGCGACGTCGACATCGCCGAGGCGATCCCCGTAGCCCAGGCCGCCACGCTCGACAAGGCCACCCTGGAGGAAGCCGGCACCACCCGGACCACCAGCCTGCAGCTCAACACGCAGACCGGGCCCTTCAAGGACCCGGAGCTGCGCGCCGCCGCCCGCTCGGCGATCGACTCCTCCGCCCTCGTCAAAGGCGTCTTCGAGGGGTACGCCGACCCGGGCGCCGGCATCTTCGGACCCGCCGTCACCTGGGCCGGGAGCAAGCGTGTGAAGCCGGCCGGGCGCGCGAAGGCCGCCCGGCCCGACGGTGCGTCGATCACCCTCGCCACCTACGACAACCGGCCGGAGCTCCCCGAGGTCGCCCAGGTCGTGCAACAGCAGCTCCGGAAGGCCGGCTTCACGGTGAAGCTGGAGGTGCGCGAGTACTCGCGGCTGGAGAGTGACGCGCTCGCCGGGAAGTTCGACGCGTTCATCGGCGCCCGCAACAGCCTCCTGGACACCGGCGATCCGGTCGGCGTCCTCGGCAGTGACTACACCTGCGACGGCGCCTACAACCTGGCCCGGTTGTGCGACAAGATAGCCGACCGGGCCGTCGCCGAGGCCGTCAGGACCGACGGCACCGGTGAGCGCCAGGACGCCGCCATGGCCGCCGAGGCCGCGATCCTCGGCACGGACGCGGTCGTGCCGCTGGCCCACCAGCGGATCATCGCCGGTGTCTCCACCGAGGTCCGGGGCGTGCTGCTCGACCCGTACGAGCGGACCCTGGTGGGCACAGGGACGCGAACGCGACACTGACCGGAGTCTCAGGCGGGCAGCCTCATGTCGATCACGCAGCCGATCTCGACGAGCTGCCCGGGAAAGGTCAGTTCGGTGACGCCCAGGGCCGTGCTGACCGGGCGATGGGCGCCGAAGTAGGCCCGGTTGCCCTTCGCCACCGCCTCGGCGTTGTGTACCAGGTCCACCAGGTACAGCGTCTGGGAGACGATCTGGTTGCGGGTGGCGCCGTAGTGGGCCAGGACCTTGTCGAGGTTGACGTAGGTCTGCTCGAGCTGGGCGGCGACGTCGTCCTCCGGGTGGAAGACGCCCGCCTCGTCGAACGAGAGCTGCCCGGAGACGTGGATCAGGTCGCCGGACCTGATCGCCTGCGTGTAGCCGAAGTGGCTCTCGGCCGGTATGCCGTGGTCGTAGACGTCGAGCGTGGTCATGATGCGGTTCCTTCCGTCGAGCACGGACTCGTACTCTCTTGCGGTTACTCGGAAACCGTAGGAGAGTGACCGCCTACCTGGAAGAACGCACTTTTCAGTGACTGGGGAACCAGATGGTGACCAAGCAGTTGAGGGACCTGCCCGGGAACGCGGACCTGCGGAGGGCGGACTCCCTGGCGCGGGAGATCTTCTCCGACGTGGCCAACAAGTGGGCGCTTCTGATCATCGAGGCGCTCGGGGAACGCACTCTGCGCTTCAGCGAGTTGCGCGACGAGGTCGAGGGCGTCAGCCACAAGATGCTCACCCAGAACCTGCGGATGCTGGAGCGCAACGGCCTGGTCGACCGGAAGGTGCACCCCACCGTGCCGCCCAAGGTCGAGTACACGCTCACCGAGCCGGGCCGGGCGCTGCGCGCCACGGTCGACGCGATCTGCGGCTGGACCCACCAGTACCTCGGGCACATCGAGACGGCGCGGGGGCGCTTCGGCACCTGACCGGCACCGGCGGCCGGGCGTCAGCTCGCGACCAGTTCCCGCACCTGACGGGGGGCCGCCGGCTCCTCGACGCGGGAGGTCCGGTACAGCCACAGCACGTCACGCCCGAACGACCAGACCAGCAGGCCCAGGGCCAGGGCCGCGACGCCGAAGTTGGCCGCGTAGGGCAGCAGATCGGCGCCCGCCAGCAGCAGGAGCACACCCTGGAGCGCGGCGACGGTCTTGCGGGCGGTGCTCGGCGGGAGCGCGGCGTTCAGCCAGGGCCACACCTTGGCCGCGGCGACGAAGACGTAGCGCATGCCGCCGATCAGCAGCACCCACGGGCCCAGTTGCATCGACACGTACACGCTCAGCACCAGGATCAGGAACGCGTCGACCTCCATGTCGAAACGCGCGCCCAGCGGGGTCGAGGTACCGGTGCGGCGGGCGACCTTGCCGTCCACGCCGTCGAGGATCAGCGCCACCGCCGTCAGGCCGACGAACAGCGACACGGGCGGTGAGCTCTGGAAGGAGTCGGCGACCAGGGCGGTGACCCCGCCGACGAGGGTCGCCCGGCCGAGAGTGACCCGGTTGGCCGCGCCGAACGAGCGCAACCGGGAGCGGTGCAGGGCCCGGGAGAGCACCGCCCAGGTGGCGATCGCGAACGCGAGGCCCGTCAGCCAGCCCGCCGGCCCCATCCCGATCGCCGTGCCGATCAGGGCCAGCAGCAGGACCTGCACGCCCGCCCCCAGGGCGGTCTCCTGCTGGAGCCTCGCGTCGTAAGTGTTGTTCAGGGCCACCGAACACCCTCCGGCCGTGTGACAGAGTCGATCAACGCCGCTACGTTGTGCGCGGCCTGTGCACCCCTCGGTACGCAAGCAGCTTCCCGATCGTTCAGGAGGACTTCGATGAAGCACACCGGACGGGCGTTCTGGATCGACTCGCCTGGGCGAGGCGAAATCCGGGACGTCACCCTGCCGGCGCCCCGCGAGGGCGAGGTGCTGGTCCGCACGCTGTTCTCCGGCGTGAGCCGCGGCACCGAGACGCTCGTCTTCCGCGGCGGCGTGCCCGTCAGCCAGCACACGGCCATGCGCGCGCCGTTCCAGGAGGGCGACTTCCCGGGCCCGGTGAAGTACGGCTACCTCAACGTCGGCGTGGTGGAGGAGGGGCCCGGGGAGCTCACCGGCCGCACGGTCTTCTGCCTCTACCCGCACCAGACGCGCTACGTCGTCCCGGCCACCGCGGTCACCCCCGTCCCGGACACCGTGCCCGCCGAACGGGCCGTGCTCGCCGGGACCGTGGAGACCGCCGTCAACGCCCTGTGGGACGCCGCGCCCCTGGTCGGCGACCGGATCGCCGTGGTCGGCGGCGGCATGGTCGGCTGCTCGGTGGCCGCCCTCCTCGCCCGGTTCCCCGGGGTCCGCGTCCAACTGGTCGACGCCGACCCGTCCCGGGCGAAGATCGCAGAGGCGCTCGGCGTCGGCTTCGCCACCCCGCAGGACGCCGAAGGGGACCGCGACCTGGTCGTGCACGCCAGCGCCACGGAACAGGGCCTCGCCAGGTCCCTGGAACTCCTCACCGCCGAGGGCACCGTCCTCGAACTCAGCTGGTACGGCGACCGGCAGGTCAGCCTCCCTCTCGGCGAGGCCTTCCACTCCCGGCGGCTCGTGATCCGCAGCAGCCAGGTCGGCACCGTCTCCCCGGCCCGCCCGAACCGCACCTTCGCCGACCGGCTCGCCGTCGCCCTGGACCTGCTCGCCGACCCCGCGCTCGACGCCCTCATCACCGGCGAATCCCGCTTCGAGGACCTGCCGGACGTGCTGCCCGGGCTCGTCTCCGGCGAGGTCCCCGCGCTGTGCCACCGCGTCCGTTACGACGAGAGTGATTGACGCATCGACCGACGATTCGTTCCATCCGGTACGACTTCGCCACGACAAGAGCGCCTGACCTGAGAAAAGACGTACGGACGGCTGAACAGGGGAAGGCAACGAGCCGTACTACTCGGCATCCCCGGCACCGAGAGCGGGGAACAGACGCGCCGCACCTGGAGGGTCGTCCGTTGTTCAGCATCACCGTCCGCGATCACATCATGATCGCCCACAGCTTCCGTGGCGACGTCTTCGGACCGGCGCAGCGCCTGCACGGGGCCACGTTCCTCGTGGACGCCACGTTCCGGCGCGAGCAGCTGGACGAGGACAACATCGTCGTCGACATCGGGCTGGCCACCCAGGAACTCGGGGCGGTCGTCAGCGAACTGAACTATCGCAATCTCGACAACGAGCCCGACTTCGCCGGAGTCAACACCTCCACGGAGTTCCTCGCCAAGGTCATCGCCGACCGGCTCGCCGAGCGCATCCACAAGGGGGCGCTGGGCGAGGGCGCCAAGGGCATCGCCGGCCTCACCGTCACGCTGCACGAGTCGCACATCGCCTGGGCGAGTTACGAGCGTGCGCTGTGACCGACACGACCATCGAGCGGCCCGAGCACATGGGTCCGGCGCCGGCGCGGCTGAATTATGTTCCCGTGCAGCACGCTTCCCTGAAGAACGCCGAGATCATTCCCATGTCCCTGCGCACCGTGCACTTCGTGCTGCCGGGCGGCGTCGACGACCCGACGGCGCCGAGCGGCGGCAACGCCTACGACCGGCGCGTGTGCCTGGACCTGCCCGGCTTCGGCTGGCAGGTGACCAAGCACGTCGTGGCCGGTGACTGGCCCCGGCCGGGAGCCGACGCCCGTACCGAACTGGCACGGTCCCTGGCCGCGTTGCCCGACGGGGCCGTCGTGCTCCTCGACGGGCTGGTGGCCTGCGGCGTACCGGAGATCGTGGTGCCCGAGGCGGAACGGCTGAGCATGGCTGTCCTCGTCCACCTCCCGCTCGGCGACGAGACCGGGCTGGACGCGACGGTCGCCGCCGAACTGGACGCCAAGGAGCGGACGGTGCTGCGGGCGGTGCCGGCGGTGATCGGCACCAGCGACTGGGCGGTCCGCCGCCTGGTCTCCCACCACGGCCTTCCCCCCGAGCGGGTCCACGTCGCGGCCCCCGGCGCCGACATCGCGCCGCTCGCGCCCGGTACCGACGGTGTGTCGCGCCTGCTGTGCGTGGCCGCCGTGACCCCGCGCAAGGGCCAGCACCGGCTGGTGGAGGCGCTGGCCGCGGTGCGCGAGCTGCCGTGGAGCTGCGTGTGCGTCGGCTCTCTGACCCAGGACCCGGAGTACGTCACCCATCTGCGGTCCCTCATCAGGAAGCACGGCCTGGAGGACCGGCTGGAGCTGGCCGGGCCGAAGTCCGGCCCCGCGCTCGACGCCGGCTACGCCACCGCCGACCTGATGGTCCTCACCTCCTACGCCGAGACGTACGGCATGGCGGTGACCGAGGCACTGGCCCGGGGCATCCCGGTGCTGGCCACGGACGTCGGCGGGCTGCCCGAGGCGGTCGGCCGCGCGCCCGACGGAGGGGTGCCCGGCATCCTCGTCCCGCCGGAGAACTCCGCCGCCATCGCCGCCGAACTGCGCGGCTGGTTCGGCGAGGCGGACGTACGACGCCGCCTGAAGGCCGCCGCCCGCAGCCGCCGCGCCGCCCTCGGCGGCTGGGCGACGACCGCACAGAGCCTGGCGGCGGTACTGCGCCGGCTCCCGACCGAACCCCGGAGTGCCGCATGACGAACCCGGCGACGACGACCCAGCAGAGCGGGGCGATCCCGGTACAGCCCGGGCCGAGGGAGGTCACGGGTGTGACGGACAGCGCGATGCCGGGCGGGAAGCCCGGTCCGGGGCAGGCCGCCGAGGCCCTGCTCCCGGGCGTGGGCCCCGACGGCGAGTCCGCGGCGAGGCAGGCCCGGAACGCCGTGATCCCGGGGCTGGGCTCCAGCGTGGAGTTCGCTCCGGGCCAGGTCCCCGGGGCCGTCATCCCCGGCGCGGGCCCCAGCGGCAAGCCCGGCTCGCGGCCGACCGTCAAACTGCGTGAGGCCAACCCGGAGGATCCGCCCCGGTACGCGCCCGAGTGGCTGGAGTTGCGGGAGCCGGCCGATGCCGCCGCGCGGGCGCACGACCTGCTCGACCCGCTGCGGATCCGGCTCGCCAACCTGCCCGGCAAGTCGGGCGTCGTCATCCACGACCTGGGCTGCGGCACCGGCTCCATGGGCCGCTGGCTCGCGCCCCGCCTGGACGGCACCCAGCACTGGATCCTGCACGACCGCGACCCCTACCTGCTGCACTTCGCCGCCGTCTCCTCCCCGCGCTCGGCCGCCGACGGCAGCCGGGTCTCCGTGGAGACGCGGCGCGGTGACGTCGCCCGCCTCACCCCGGACGCCCTGCAGGGCGCGTCCCTGGTGACGGCGTCGGCCCTGCTGGACGTCCTCACCCGCGAGGAGGTCGACACCCTCGCCGCCGCGTGCGCCGGAGCCGGCTGCCCCGCCCTGCTGACCCTGTCCGTCGCCGGGCGGGTGGAACTGACCCCGTCCCACCCGCTGGACGCGGAGCTCGCCCAGGCGTTCAACGACCACCAGCGCCGCGACGGCCTGCTCGGCCCCGACGCGGTCACGGCGGCGGCCGAGGCGTTCTCCGAGCACGGCGCGACCGTACGGCTGCACCCGAGTGCCTGGCGGCTCGGCCCCGAGCAGGCGGCGCTCACCGAGCAGTGGCTGCGCGGCTGGGTCGGCGCCGCCGTCGAGGAGCGCCCCGAGCTGCGGGCCGAAGCCGACGTCTACCTGACCAACCGGCTGGCGGCCTGCGCGGCGGGCGAGTTGCACGTCACCGTCCACCACGTCGACCTCCTGGCCCTGTCCCGCCCGGCGGGCGGAGCGTCATGAGCCCCCAGGCGACGGGAACGCGCCCGCGCACCACGCTCTCCGGGACCCCCCGGTCGCGCGCGACCGGCAGCGGCACCCGGGCGCCCGCGGTATCCCGTGCGGCGGGTACGGCCCGGGCCAAGGCGGCCGTGCCGCGCCCGGCCGTGGGTGACAGGAGTGAGCCCGTCGCCTCGGACCCGGCCGGTCCAGGCCGGACGGGCGAAGCCCCGTCGCCGGGCGCAGGGTCGGGCCGGACGGCCGAAGACCCGTCGCCAGGCGCCGGTTCGGACGGCACCGGCCCGGACGGCGACGGCGCCTCGTCGCCCGGCCCGATCCGCACGGCCCTGGCCCGGCTTGGCTCCCCCAGGGTCCGTACGCACCTCGGCACCGTCGCCGGAATCGCCATCCTGGGCGTGCTGTTCTGGCGGCTCGGTACCGGCGTCTTCCTGGACGGGCTGCGGCGGATCGACGCGGTGTCGCTGCTGCTCGCGCTCGGCATCGGGCTGGTCACCACGGTGTTCAGCGCGTGGCGGTGGGCGATCGTGGCCCGGGGGCTCCGGATCCGGCTGCCGTTCGGGCCGGCCGTCGCCGACTACTACCGCGCGCTGTTCCTGAACGCGGCCCTGCCCGGCGGCGTCCTCGGCGATGTGCACCGGGCCGTGCGGCACGGGCAGAGCGAGGGGGATCTGCGGCGGGGCGTGAAGGCCGTCGTCCTCGAACGGGCCGCCGGGCAGATCGCGTTGTTCGCCGTCGGGGCCGTCGTCCTGCTGACCATGCCGTCCCCGGTGCTGGCCGAGACCCGGCACATCGCCCCGCTCGCGGCCCTGACCGCGCTGGGCGCACTCGCCGTCGTCCTCGCCCTGCGCATGAACCGCGCGGCACCCTCGCAGCGCGGCCGCAGGCTGCGCGCGGTCCTCGCCGAGGCCCGCGAAGGTCTGCTGTCGCGACAGAACGGGCCCGGAGTGGTTGTCTCCTCCGTGGTGGTGCTGGCAGGTTACGTCGCGATGTTCGTACTCGCCGCCCGCGTCGCCGGGACCGCCGCACCCGTGGCCGTCCTGCTGCCCCTCGCGGTTCTCGCCCTGCTGGCGATGGGCCTGCCGCTGAACGTCGGCGGCTGGGGGCCCAGGGAAGGCGTCACCGCCTGGGCGTTCGGCGCCGCGGGCCTCGGCGCCGGCCGGGGACTCGCCGTCGCGGTCGTCTACGGGGTGCTCAGCCTCGTGGCCAGCCTGCCCGGCCTGATCGTGCTCGTCGCCCGCTGGTACGCGGGCCTGCGGGCCGGGCCCCGGTCCGTCGTACCGGACCCGCAGCCCGTCCCCGCGACCGCGGCTGACTACGCGTCGGAGGCCAGCATCGAGAAATACGCCCCGAAGGAATCCGCGAGGCTCGCCAGGAGTTCCTTCCCCTTTTCCGCCGAACCCAGCGAAGGACGGCCGATGACACCGGAATCGGTATAGCCGGACATGCCGAGGGTGAGCAGATGACGCCGGTCGTCAGCGACGAAATCGGAAGTCTCGTAACCGGGTCGGAGCATTTCGGGATGAGCGTGCAGAAGGATGGAGGTCTCTATTTCCCCCGCATGCATGTCGGTGAGCAGCGAGGTGACCACACCCGCCCGCTCGCGCGCCGCCTCCCAGTCCTCCGCGGCCGGGAAGAGCGCCATCCGCTCGCCGCGGGCGGAGGATTCCTGAACCACGTTGCCCAGCACGTAGTTGCCGCCGTGCCCGTTGACCACCACCAGGGCGTCGACCCCGGACCGGCGCAGCGAAGCCGCAATGTCCCGTACCACCGCATGAAGGGTCACCGAGGAGATGCTGACGGTCCCCGGCCAGGCCGCGTGCTCGTGCGAGCACGAGATCGTCACCGGAGGAAGGAGGTGCACCGGGTACGCGCCGGCTATCTCCCGCGCGACGGCACAGGCGACGAGCGTGTCGGTCGCCAGCGGGAGGTACGGACCGTGCTGCTCGAAGCTCCCCACGGGAAGCACCGCGACCTGCCGTGAGACACCGGAGCCCCGCGTCCGTACGTCTTCCGTGGTGTCCGCCGGCACCAGATCACTCATAACGTCACGGCCTTTCGTCTCTGCTTAGGAACTCGAGAATCATGACAGAAAAAATTGGCGTACTCGGCAAGAAGTCGACGCAGCGGACCGGCGTGGAACGCGTCGTGAATGCGCCCTTGCCCACCGTGTACGGGAAATTCCAGGCGGTCGGCTACCTGGACCATGACCGCGGTGACGAACAGGTGGCGCTGGTCTACGGAGAGATCGGCACGGACGACGTCCTCATCCGGCTGCACTCGGAGTGCCTGACCGGCGACGCCTTCGGCTCCCAGCACTGCGAGTGCGGCGACCAGCTCGACGCCGCCCTGCGCGCGGTCGTCGCCGAGGGCGCCGGCATCGTGGTCTACCTCAGAGGGCATGAAGGCCGCGGCATCGGCCTGCTCGCCAAGCTGCGCGCGATGGCCCTGCAGGCGGAGGGCCTGGACACCGTCGAGGCCAACCTCGCCCTCGGCCTGCCGGTCGACGCCCGGGACTACGGTGTCGCCGCGCGGATCCTGGACGACCTGGGCGTCCGGTCCGTGCGGCTGATGTCCAACAACCCGCGCAAGCGCGAGGCACTGGTGGACCACGGCATCACGGTCGCCGAGCAGGTGCCGCTGCTGATCCCGCCGTGCGAGAACAACATCACGTACCTGCGCACCAAGCGGGAGCGCCTCGACCACCATCTGCCCCACCTGGACGCGGTGGTCAGCTCCTCCTGACCACCTCGGCCGGTTCCGGCTCCCCGACGTGACCTGGGCGAATCCGTGCGCGACCCGCAGGCGGGCCGCGTACGCTTCGTGGACGTCCGCCCCAGAAGCGTCGGCCCTCAGCGGCCGACGCCTCACGCCGGAGGCCCACTGGTATGACCGAGCTCCATCTGTGGCTGCGCCACGAGGCCCGAACGACCGAGCGACGCACTCCGATCGTGCCCGACGATGCCCGGCGGCTCGTCGGGCACGGAGTGGAACTGACCGTGGAGGAGTCCCCGCAGCGGGTCTTCCCGATCGAGGAGTACGAGGCGGCCGGCTGCCGCGTCGCCCCCGCGGGCTCGTGGGTGACGGCGCCGCGGGACGCCGTCGTGCTCGGCCTGAAGGAACTGCCCGAGGACCCGGCCGAACTGACGCACCGGCACATCTTCTTCGGCCACGCCTACAAGAACCAGCCAGGAGCGGCGGAGCTGCTGGGCCGGTTCGCGGCCGGAGGCGGGGCGCTGCTCGACCTGGAGTACCTGGTGGACGACACCGGGCGGCGCCTCGCCGCCTTCGGTTTCTGGGCCGGCTACCTGGGCGCCGCCCTGGCCGTGCTCCGGCACCGGGGCCGGCTGCGGGCACCGCTGGCGCCGACCACCAAGGAAGACCTGGACGAGACGCTCAAGCCCGCCGCCGACGACGCCGAGTTCACCGGCCTCGTCATCGGCGCCCTGGGCCGCAGCGGCCGCGGCGCCCGCACGGCCTTCGCCACCGCCGGGGTCGACCCGACCTGCTGGGACCTCGCCGAGACCCGGGACCTGGACCGCCCCGCCCTGCTGCGGCACGACGTGATGGTGAACGCGGTGCTCGCCACCACCCCCGTCCCGCCCTTCCTCCGCGAGCAGGACCTCGACACCCCCGACCGCCGCCTGCGCACCCTGTGCGACGTGACCTGCGACGTCGGTTCGCCGCTCAACGTCCTTCCGGTGTACGACGACACCACCTCCTGGGACGAGCCCGTCCGGCGCCTGCGCGACGAACCCCCGCTCGACCTGATCGCGATCGACAACCTGCCCTCCCTGCTGCCGCTGGAATCCAGCGCAGACTTCTCGGCCGCCCTGCTGCCCCACCTGCTCGACTTCGGCGTCTTTGGGCCCTGGGGACGCTGTCTGGACCGCTTCCGTGACGCCTCCCGCGCCCACGGCCTCGACAAGGGGGAGTCCCTTGGCCACTGAACCGGCGGCGGCGAGCGGCACCGTCCACTGGATCGGCGCCGGCCTGTCCACGGGCAGCGGCCTGGCCACGCTGTGCGACACCGCCGAGCGCGTACGGCTCTGGCACCGCACCGAGGCCCGCGCCGCCGACGCCCTCGGCCGACTGGGCCTCACCGGCCGGGCCGAGCCCCGTGCCTACACGCTGTCCGCGCTCGCCGCCGAACTCGCCCCGGGCGATGTCGTCGTGTCGATGCTGCCCGCGCCGGAGCACGCGCCGCTCCTCGCGCAGTGCGTACGGCAGGGGGCGCACTTCGCGTGCTCCAGCTATGTGTCGGACGCGGTGCTGGAGCAGGTGCCCGCCGCCGGGAAGGCCGGGCTCGTCGTCCTCACCGAGGCCGGGCTCGACCCGGGCATCGACCACCTCTTCGCCCACGCCCTGGTCGCCCGGGCCCGGGAGGCGATCGGCGACGAGACGCCCGCCTCGTACGCCCTCACGTCGTACTGCGGCGGTGTCCCCGCCGTCCCGAACGACTTCACGTACCGCTTCAGCTGGGCACCCGCGGGTGTCCTGGGCGCCCTGCGCTCCCCGGCCCGTTACATCGAGGGCGGTGCGCAGACGGTCGCCGAGCGGCCCTGGGAGGCGACCCGGCGGCATGTCGTCGACGGGGAGACGTTCGAGGTCTACCCCAACCGCGACAGCGTCCCCTTCGTCGCGCAGTACGGGCTGCCGGAGGCCTGGACACCGCGCACGTTCGTCCGCGGCACCCTGCGTCTGGAGGGCTGGCTGCGCGCCTGGGACGGCGTCTTCGAGGAGCTGAGGACCGGCGACGACGATCGCATCGCCGCCCTGGCGCGGGAACTGGCCGCCGCCCACCCCACCACCGACGACGACCACGACCGGGTCGTCCTCGCCGTGTCGCTGGACGTGCGGGCCGGGTCCGGGCGGACCTGGGCGGGCGGCTACCTGCTGGACCTGGTGGGCGATGCCGAGGAGAGCGCCATGGCCCGCTGCGTCTCCCGGACCCTCGCCCTCGGCGTCCGCCACGTCCTGGACGGCTCCCTGCCGCCGGGCCTGAACCGCGCCGCCGGGACGGCCGACCGGTCCGAGCAGTGGCTGCGTGAACTCGCCCGGGACGGAGTCGGGTTCACGCTCCGCGTCGACCAGTAGCGGGCATCAGCCCGAGAGGGCCTCGTGGATCAGCCGCTTGAGGTCCTTGAAGACCGTGTGGGTGGTCCTGGGCCGCATCTGCGTCATGAACTGCACCGTCAGGTCGCGGCCCGGATCGACCCAGAACGTCGTCGTGGCCACCCCGCTCCAGCCGAAGGCGCCGAGCCCGGACGGCACCAGAGTGCGGGACGGATCGATCACCACGGAGCAGTTGAGGCCGAAGCCGAGCCCTTCGTTGCCGGGTTCGTCGTGGGCGGGGCGGCTGCCGAAGGCCCGCAGGTCAACGCCGCCGGGCAGGTGGTTGCGGGTCATCAGGTCCACCGTCCGCGGGGCGAGCAGCCGCATGCCGTCGAGCTCGCCCCGGCGGCGCAGCAGCTCCATGAAGCGGTGGTAGTCGCGGGCCGAGCACACCATGCCGCCGCTGCCCGACAGGAACCGCGGCCGACCGCGCAGCGGGAGCCCCGGGATCGGCTCGATGCCGCCGCCCTCCTTCTCCCCGTACATCTCGGAGAGCCGGGGCGCCTGCGCGTCCGTGACGTGGAAGCCCGCGTCCGTCATGCCGAGCGGCCCGAAGATCCGCTCGGCGCAGAACACGTCGAGCGGCTGTCCGGACACGACCTCGATGATCCGGCCGAGGACGTTGCTGGCCACCGAGTAGTTCCACTCGGTGCCCGGCTCGAACTGCAGCGGCAGGCTCGCGTACACCTCGATGGTCTCGGCCAGGTTCGCACCCGGCGGCACCGACGACTCCAGGTTGGCCTCGCGGTACAGGGCGTCGACGGGGTGGGTGTGGTAGAAGCCGAAAGTCAGACCCGAGGTGTGGGTCATCAGATGCCGGACGAGTATCTGGCCGTCGGCGGGGCGGGTCTCGACGTCCGCCCCGGAGCCGCCGACGTAGACCCGCGGGTCGGCGAAGGCGGGCAGGTGGTCGGCGACCGGGTCGTCCAGCGACAGCCGGCCCTCCTCCACCAGCAGCAGTGCGGCGACCGCGGTGACCGGCTTCGTCATGGAGTACACCCGCCACAGCGTGTCGGGCTCGACCGGGAGCCCGGCCGCGATGTCGCGCAGACCGTGCGTCGCGAGGTGCGCGACGCGCCCGGCCCGGGCGACGGACACCAGGAAGCCCGGCAGACGCCCGTCGTCGACCAGATGGGCGAAGGTCCGGTCCAGGCGGCCCAGCACCTGCGGATCCAGCCCGGCCTCACCCGGATCGACCTCTTGTCGCAGCTGTGCCATGGCTCTTCTCCCGTCGCGCTAGTCGAGGTGAGATCCGGCCTACCCCGCCCGGACCGCCTCAGACCCCATCGTGGTGCAGGAACGGTTCATGATCGCGCGGGAACGCATGAGCGAGGGGGCTGGGTGTGTCGACCCGTGTGAACAACCCGGGGGGGCGGTATGCCTGGGGCCCGGGGTGCAGGACCGATGGCCGATGGTCCGGTGGCGGACGGTTTCCTAGGCTCGGGGCGTCGCGCCCAGGCCGGGACGCCGAAGAGAAGAGGTCACGATGCCCGTGAACGGTCGCAGCCACATTCGTATCGCCCGTCCCTCCAGGGACCTCGCCGCGGCCGAGCGGTTCTGGGGCGGAGGGCTCGGGCTCGGCGTGGTGTGGCGGGCCGAGGGCGGGGACGAACCCGGGGAGCACGACCTGCTGATGCTCGGCTGGCCCGACGCCGACTGGCACCTGGAGCTCGTGCACGAGCCCGCCCGGCCGGTCGAGCCCCGCCCCACGGAGGAGGATCTGCTCGTCGTCTACGTGGACGGTCCCGTCCCGGACGACCTGGTCGCCCGGCTGGAGGAGCACGGCGGCACGAGGGTGGAGTCCCCCAACCCCTACTGGAACGAGTGGGGAGTCACCGTCGAGGACCCGGACGGCTACCGCCTGGTCCTGTGTCGGCGAGGCTGGTCCAACAGCTGAAGCACGAGCTGCCGGGCCCGCAAAGGGCCCGGCAGCAGCACCTGATGGCCTCAGGCCGTCACTTTCTCCGGCTGAACGGCTTCCCGGACCGCACGTTCACCCAGCGCCTCGGTCGGGACCCGGTGCGTCTCCCGCGCCGACAGCGCCGCGATCACGGGCGGCACGCACAGCGCCGCCGTGAACAGCGCCACCGCCGACCAGTCGTCGCCCCCCGGCCCCGCGATCCGCGCCGCGAACGTCACCGCGAACCCGGCCGCCGCGAAACCGATCTGCGTGCCGATGGCCACCCCGGACAGCCGGACCCGGGTCGCGAACATCTCGCCGTAGAAGGCGGGCCACACGCCGTTCGCGGCGCTGTAGACCACGCCGAAGCAGACGATGCCCGTCAGGAACGTCAGCGGGTAGGAGCCCGTGGAGACCGCCCACAGGTACAGGAACATCGTCACCGCGCTGCCCACCGCGCCGATCAGGAACACCGGGCGGCGCCCGATCCGGTCGGACAGCGTCGCCCACAGCGGGATCGCGGCGAGCGCGACGACATTGGCCAGGGCGCCCACCCACAGCATGGCCGTACGCGACATGCCGACCGCGTCGCTCGTGGCGTACGCCAGCGCCCACACCGTGAAGATCGTGCTGACCGAGGCGATCAGCGCACCCCCGACCACCCGCAGCACATCCGCCCAGTGCTCGCGCGCCAGCACCGCGAGGGGCAGCTTCACGACGCCCTCCTGCGCGGCCTGCTGGGCGAAGGCCGGCGTCTCGTCCAGCTTGCGGCGGATGACGAAGCCGACGACGGCGACCGCGACGCTCAGCCAGAACGGCAGCCGCCAGCCCCACGACAGCAACTGCTCCTCGGGCAGCGCGGCCACCGGGATGAACACCAGCGTGGCCAGCAGCTGGCCGCCCTGGGTGCCGCTGAGGGTGAAGCTGGTGAAGAAGCCGCGCCGGTCCGGTGGCGCGTGTTCCAGCGTCATGGAGTTGGCGCTGGCCTGCTCGCCCGCCGCCGAGATGCCCTGCAGCACCCGGCACAGCACCAGCAGGACCGGGGCGAGGTTGCCGACCTGGTCCCGGGTCGGCAGACAGCCGATCAGGAACGTCGACAGGCCCATCAGCATCAGCGTGAAGACCATGATCTTCTTGCGGCCGAGCTTGTCGCCGAAGTGGCCGAGGACCAGCGCGCCGACCGGGCGGGCGGCGTACGCGACGCCGAACGTGGCCAGCGACAGCAGGGTCGCGGTGGCCGGGTCGGACTCGTCGAAGAACACCTCGGGGAAGATCAGCGCGGCGGCGCTGCCGTAGATGAAGAAGTCGTAGTACTCCAGCGCGCTGCCGATCCAGGCGGCGGTCGCGGCTTTCTTCGGCTGACCGGGTGGGGCGGCGGCCCCTCGGGGCGTGGCGGGGACGGACACGGCGGCTCCTTGGCGGGCTCCACCCTAGGCGGAGTGAGAAGAACGGCAAGCAGAGGGGACGGGCCGGATCGCGGCTAATTAACCCACTGGGTAGTTAGTAGGGGATGGCCAGTGATGCTGCGCCCGTGTGCCGCCGGTGTCAAGGGGTCGTGCACGGGGCGTTCAGTGCGCCGCGCGCTCCGCCGTCAGGTACGCGATCACCATGTCGCCCAGCATCGCGCGGTAGTGCGCGCGCTGTGCCCCGTCGAGCAGGTCGCGGCCGAACAGCGCGCCGAAGGTGTGCCGGTTGGAGACCCGGAAGAAGCAGAAGGAGGAGATCATGGCGTGCAGGTCGACGGCGTCGACGTCGGCCGTGAACAGGCCCGACTCCTGGCCCGACGCCAGGATCCGGCGGATCACGTCCAGGGCGGGGGAGCCCATCTTCCCGAGCTTCTCGGAGCCGGCGATGTGCTGCGCCTCGTGGATGTTCTCGATGCTGACCAGGCGGATGAAGTCGGGGTGCTGCTCGTGGTGGTCGAAGGTCAGCTCGGCCAGGCGCCGGATGGCCGCCACCGGGTCCAGATCGTCGACGTCGAGCTGCTGCTCGGCCTCCCGGATCACGCCGTAAGCGCGCTCCAGCACGGCCGTGAACAGCTGCTCCTTGCCGCCGAAGTAGTAGTAGATCATCCGCTTCGTGGTGCGGGTGCGGGCGGCGATCTCGTCCACCCGGGCCCCGTCGTAGCCGGCCCGGGCGAACTCCTGGGTGGCGACGTCGAGGATCTCGGCCCGGGTGCGGGCGGCGTCCCGGATGCGCTCGCCGGATCGTGCCGGTTCTTCGACGCTGGTCATCAGGTTCCTTCGGGGGCAAAGGGTCGGGTGCCGGTGATTCTAGAAGCAGGGGCACGTCCGCCCGCGGGGTCTTCCCGGGTTCGTGCTCGGCTGATATAGCTAACGTACTAGTTCGTACATTAGTGAGCCGCTCGGGAGGCGCGCGTGCCCAAGGAGTCGTATCTCGTCGGACTGATCGGTTCCGGCATCGGCCCGTCACTCAGCCCGGCCCTGCACGAGCGGGAGGCCGACCGGCAGGGCCTGCGCCTGCTGTACCGGCTGATCGACATCGACACCCTCGGGGTACCGCCCGAGGCGGTGGGCGATCTGCTGCGGGCCGCCCGCGACCTGGGCTTCGACGGGCTCAACATCACGCACCCCTGCAAGCAGCTCGTCATCGAGCACCTGGACGCCCTCGCCCCGCAGGCCGAGGCGCTGGGCGCGGTCAACACGGTCGTGTTCGAGGACGGCCGCGCGGTCGGCCACAACACGGACGTCACCGGCTTCGCCGCGTCGTTCGCACGCGGGCTGCCCGACGCGCCGCTGGAGCGGGTCGTGCAGCTGGGCGCCGGCGGTGCGGGCGCGGCCGTCGCCCACGCCACGCTCACCCTCGGCGCCGAGCGGGTCACCCTCGTCGACGCCCTGCCCGAGCGGGCCGCAGCCCTGGCCGGCTCCCTGAACCGGACCTTCGGCGAGGGCCGCGCGGCCGCCGCCCGCCCGGACCGGCAGGCCGAGCTGCTCGCGCACGCCGACGGCATCGTCCACGCCACCCCCACCGGCATGGCCGCCCACCCCGGCCTGCCGCTGCCCGCCGAGCTGCTCCACCCCGGACTGTGGGTGGCCGAGGTGGTCTACCGCCCGCTGGAGACCCGGCTGCTGCGCACCGCCCGCGCCCTGGGTTGCGCCACCCTCGACGGCGGCGGCATGGCCGCCTTCCAGGCCGCCGACGCGTTCCGCCTGTTCACCGGCAGGGAACCCGACGCCGCGCGGATGCTGGCGGACCTGACCGAACTGGCCGGGGCCGTCGGGGCTTCGAACTAGAGAGAGGTACCGCCGTGCGCACGTCCATCGCCACCGTCTCCCTCAGCGGCTCCCTCACCGAGAAGCTCGACGCCGCCGCCCGGGCCGGCTTCGACGGGGTGGAGATCTTCGAGAACGACCTGCTGGCCAGCCCCCTCGCTCCCGAGAACATCCGCGCCCGCTGCGCCGACCTCGGGCTCCGCATCGACCTCTACCAGCCGATGCGGGACATCGAGGCCGTCCCCGAGGCGGAGTTCGCCCGGAACCTGCGGCGGGCCCGGCACAAGTTCGAGCTGATGCGCCGGCTCGGCGCCGACACGGTCCTCGTCTGCTCCAGCGTCTCCCCGCAGGCGGTGGACGACGACGCCCTCGCCGCCGAGCAGCTCAGCCGACTCGCCGACCTGGCAGGGGAGTCCGGCATCCGGGTGGCCTACGAGGCGCTCGCGTGGGGGCGGCACGTCAGTACGTACGACCACGCCTGGCGCATCGTCGAGACGGCCGGCCATCCCGCGCTCGGCACCTGCCTGGACAGCTTCCACATCCTCTCGCGCGGATCGGACCCCAAGGACCTCGAAGGCATCGCGGCCATCCCCGGCGAGAAGATCTTCTTCCTCCAGCTCGCCGACGCCCCGCTGCTCGCCATGGACGTCCTGCAGTGGAGCCGTCACTACCGCTGCTTCCCGGGGCAGGGCGGCTTCGATGTCGCGGGGCTGGTGCGCCACGTGCTGGCCACCGGCTACGACGGCCCGCTCTCCCTGGAGGTCTTCAACGACGTGTTCCGGCAGGCCGATGCCGGCCCGACCGCCGTCGACGCCCGGCGCTCGCTGCTGGTCCTCCAGGAGACGGTGGGCAGGGCACCCCTGCCCGACCCCGTCGTCCCCACCGGCGTCGCCTTCGCCGAGCTGGTCACGCCCGACGCCGAACCCCTCGCAGCCCTGCTCGGGGCCCTGGGCTTCACCCGTACCGCACGGCACCGCGGCAAGCCCGTCGGCCTGTGGGAGCAGGGCGACGCCCGGATCCTGGTCAACACCGGGCCGGCCGTCCGCCGCGACGGCGCCCAGCTCGCCGCGATCGGGCTGGAGTCACCGGATCCGGCCGGAGCGGCCCGGCGCGCCGAGGCACTGCTCGCGCCCGTCCTGCCGCGCCGTCGAGCACCGCAGGACGCGGTGCTCGACGCCGTCGCCGCACCCGACGGCACGGAGCTGTTCTTCTGCGCCACGGGCCGCCCGGAACTGCCCGACTGGCGGGCCGACTTCGAGGACACGGGGCTGCCCTCGGCGGAAGCGGGCATCCGGGGCATCGACCACCTCGCCCTCACTCAGCCCTGGCACCACTTCGACGAGGCGGCCCTCTTCCACCGCGGCGTCCTCGGCCTGCACGCACAGGAGAGCGTCGACGTCGCCGACCCCTACGGCCTGATGCGCAGCCGCGCCGTCACCACCCCCGACGGGAGCGTCCGGGTCGCCCTCACCGTCGGCGCCGCGCCCACGGACGACACGGTCCACGCCCAGCACATCGCCCTGGCCACGGACGACGTGGTCGCCTCGGCCCGCCGCTTCCGGGACGCGGGCGGCAGTCTGCTGCCGGTCCCGGCGAACTACTACGACGACCTCGCCGCCCGCTTCGAGTTCACCGACGGCGAGCTGGAGACCTACCGCGACCTCGGCATCCTCTACGACCGTGACGCGCACGGCGTCTTCCGCCACTGCTACACCCGCACCGTCGGCCGGGTCTTCTTCGAACTGGTCCAGCGCGACGGCGGCTACCGGGGCTACGGCGCCGCCAACGCCCCGGTGCGGCTGGCCGCGCAGCACACGGTGCGTTCGCTCACTGGCGGCTGACGGTCCGGGTGATGCCGGTGACCACGGTGGTGGCGAGGATCCAGCCCGTGAGCACGAGGGCGTAGGAGAGCCACTGATAGCCGCCGGTGGGGGCGAACGCGGACTCCTGCCCGAAGGAGATGACCGGCAGCAGCAGGTCGAGGGTGTAGAACACTGGGTTGAACTGCGGCACCTCGTCCGCCTTCAGCGGCGCGGGGTGGTGCAGCGCGTAGGCGAGGGAGCCGACCACGAGCAGCGACACCAGCCAGCCCGCGGCCCGCAGGGGGCGGAAGCCGTAACCGACGGTGGCGTCCTGCACATGGCCCCACAGCCGGCCGTACCAGGGCAGGGTGCCGCGGCGGCGGCGCTGCTTGGCGAGCTGGACGAAGCGGGCCGCGGGGTCGTCGCCGATCCTGCGGTAGGCGGCGGTCAACTGCTCGTAGGCGTGCGGGACATAGCCCTCGCCGTCCCGCTCCAGCATCGCCAGGCGCCGCTCGGCGGGCTCGTGCGGGGTGAGGGAGGTGTAGACGAGACTGTTGAGCAGGACCTCTCCGGGGACCACCTCCGGCTCCAGGAACAGCACGTCCACCTGGGCGCGGCGCAGATTGAGGGTGCCCTCCATGGGAGGCCCCTTGCGCAGCCAGAGTTCCCCGATGGTGCAGCTGCTGGCCCGCAGCGCCGCGTCACCCGGGTTCGCCAGCCGTGCGTGCGACAGGTCGAGACGGCCCGCGATCCGGGCGCCGCGCAAGCCGATCCAGCCCAGCACGTCCGCTTCGCGCAGCAGGGCGTCGCCCTCCACCGTGAGCGTCTCCGCGTCGAGGGCGACCTCACCGGCACCGGCCTCGAGCCGCGCTTTGTTGAGGTCGATCGAGCCCGCGACCGACGCGCCCGTCAGCCGCACTTCGCCGCGCGTCCGCATGCCCGGCGCCGACAGGCCGTCCCCGACGGTCACATGGTTGAGCTGGAGCGCCGGCTCGCCGGACGGCGGCTCGTCGATGGCGGCCCCGTCCATGAACAGCGCGCCGGAGAGCTGCGCCCCGCCCAGCCGTACGGGCCCGGCGAACACACAGTCCGACAGGCGCAGGACGCCGTCCACGCGCACGGTGGCGGCGTCCAGGCCGGGCAGGACCGAGCCGCGCAGGTTCAGCTGGCGCAGCCGCGCCGCGTACAGCACGGGCACGTTCTCGAAGGAGCAGGCACTGAGGCGCACGGCGTGGTCGATCTCGCCGTACTGGAGGTTCAGCACCCCGGTGATCCGCGCGCCCGCCAGCCTGAGGGCGGCGGTCTCCCCGTCCTCCTGCGGCGCGCTCAGCAGCAGGGCCCGCACCACGGCCGCCCGCACGGTCCGTTCGGGTCCCCAGTCCGCCCCCCGCGCCGGGTCCTCGTCGGCCGGGCCCCGGAAGTCCACGTCCTGCCCGCGCGGAAAGGCACGCCACACCCGCTCCTCGGCGGGCGTCAAGTCGTCGATCTGCATCAGCGGGGACTCTGACGTGCCCGGCCGGAGGCTGTCAACTCACCTCCGGCCGGGGCCGGTTACGCCCTGCTGTTCCACTCCGCGAGCACGGGCCGGCCGTGCTCGGTCGACAGCCGGCTGACCGTCCCGGTCTCCAGCCGGAACAACTGCCCCCGCGCCGGGGGCAGACCCAGCCGGCGGGCTGTCAGGACGCGGAGGAAGTGGCCGTGGGCCACCAGCATCACATCGCCCTCGGGCAGCGCCTGTGCCGCCCGCGCCAGCACCCGGTCGGCCCGCTCGCCGACCTCCTCGGGGGACTCGCGGGGCCGGCCGTCGGAGCCAGGCGGCCCGCCGTCGGTCCACAGGTCCCAGTCGGGCCGGGTGCGGTGTACCTCCTCGGTGGTGACGCCCTCGTAGGCGCCGTAGTACCACTCGTGCAGGTCCGCGTCCCGCACGGCCCCCGTCAGACCCGCGAGTTCGGCGGTGCGCACCGCGCGGCCGAGCGGGCTGGTGAGGACCAGTGCGAACGAGCGGCCCGCGAGGAGCGGGGCGAGCGCCTCGGCCTGCTCCTCACCGTGCCGGGTGAGGGGCAGGTCGGTGAAGCTGGTGTGCTGGCCGCTCCGGCTCCACTCCGTCTCGCCGTGGCGGACCAGCAGCAGATCACCCACGCCTACGCCTTCTTCGCGGACTCGACGGCGTGGCCGCCGAACTGGTTGCGCAGCGCCGCGATCATCTTCATCTGCGGCGAGTCGTCCTGCCGGGAGGCGAACCGGGAGTAGAGCGAGGCGGTGATCGCCGGCAGCGGGACGGAGTTGTCGATCGCGGCCTCCACGGTCCAGCGTCCCTCACCGGAGTCCTGGGCATAGCCCCGGAGCTCCTCCAGATGCTCGTCCTCGTCCAGCGCGTCCACCGCCAGGTCCAGCAGCCAGGAGCGGATGACGGTGCCGTCCTGCCAGGAGCGGAACACCTCGCGGACGTTGTCCACCGAGTCCACGGCCTCCAGCAGCTCCCAGCCCTCGGCGTAGGCCTGCATCATCGCGTACTCGATGCCGTTGTGGACCATCTTCGCGAAGTGCCCGGCGCCCACCTTGCCCGCGTGGACGAAGCCGTAGGGGCCCTCCGGCTTGAGCGCCTCGAAGATCGGCCGCAGCCGGTCGACGTACTCCTTCTCGCCGCCGACCATCAGGGCGTAGCCGTTCTTCAGGCCCCACACGCCGCCCGAGACACCCGCGTCGACGAAGCCGATGCCGCGCTTGCTCAGCTCCTCGGCGTGCTTCTCGTCGTCCGTCCAGCGGGAGTTGCCGCCGTCGACCACCGTGTCGTACGGCTTGAGGAGGTCCGCCAGACGGTCGATGACGTGCTGGGTGGGGTCGCCGGCCGGGACCATGACCCAGACCGTGCGCGGCGCCTCCAACCGGTTGACGAGGTCGGCCAGGGTGGCGACGTCGGACTTCTCGGGATTGGTGTCGTAGCCGATGACGGTGTGGCCGGCGTTGCGCAGGCGCTCGCGCATGTTGCCGCCCATCTTGCCGAGACCCACAAGACCGATCTGCATGTCAGTTCACTTCCCGAAGATTGCGGTAGGCGGCCACCAGCGCGGCCGTGGACGGGTCGAGACCGGGGACGTCAGCGCCCGCGGTCAGGGCGGGCTCGACACGTTTGGCGAGCACCTTGCCGAGCTCGACGCCCCACTGGTCGAAGGAGTCGATGTTCCAGACGGCGCCCTGCACGAACACCTTGTGCTCGTAGAGGGCGACCAGCTGGCCGAGGACCGACGGGGTCAGCTCGGTGGCCAGGATCGTCGTGGTCGGGTGGTTGCCGCGGAAGGTGCGGTGCGGCACCTGCTCCTCGGGCACGCCCTCCGCGCGCACCTCCTCGGCGGTCTTGCCGAAGGCGAGCGCCTGGCCCTGCGCGAACAGGTTGGCCATCAGCAGGTCGTGCTGCGCCTTCAGTTCGTCGCTCAGCTCGGCGACGGGCCTCGCGAAGCCGATCAGGTCGGCCGGGATGAGCTTGGTGCCCTGGTGGATCAACTGGTAGTAGGCGTGCTGTCCGTTGGTGCCGGGCGTGCCCCACACCACCGGCCCGGTCTGCCAGTCCACCGGGTTCCCGTCGCGGTCCACCGACTTGCCGTTGGACTCCATGTCGAGCTGCTGGAGGTAAGCGGTGAACTTCGACAGGTAGTGGCTGTAGGGCAGGACGGCGTGCGACTGGGCGTCGTGGAAGTTGCCGTACCAGATGCCCAGCAGGCCCATGAGCAGCGGGGCGTTGGCCTCCGCGGGGGCGCTGCGGAAGTGCTCGTCGACGATGCGGAAGCCGTCGAGCATCTCCCGGAAGCGGTCCGGCCCGATCGCGATCATCAGGGACAGGCCGATCGCCGAGTCGTACGAGTAGCGGCCGCCGACCCAGTCCCAGAACTCGAACATGTTGTCGACGTCGATGCCGAAGCCGGAGACCTTCTCCGCGTTGGTCGACAGCGCCACGAAGTGCTGGGCGACCGCCTTCTCGTCGCCCCCCAGGCCCTCCAGCAGCCAGGAGCGCGCCGAGGTCGCGTTGGTGATCGTCTCGATCGTGGTGAAGGTCTTGGACGCGACGATGAACAGCGTCTCCGCCGGGTCCAGATCGCGCACCGCCTCGTGCAGGTCCGAGCCGTCCACGTTCGACACGAAGCGGAACGTCAGCTCCCGCGCGGTGAACGGCCGCAGCGCCTCGTACGCCATCGCCGGGCCCAGGTCCGAGCCGCCGATGCCGATGTTGACGACGTTGCGGATGCGCTTGCCGGTGTGACCGGTCCACTCACCCGAGCGCACCCGCTCCGCGAAGGCGGCCATCTTGTCGAGCACGGCGTGCACGCCCGGGACGACGTTCTCGCCGTCGACCTCGATCACGGCGTCCCGCGGGGCGCGCAGCGCGGTGTGCAGCACGGCCCGGTTCTCGGTGACGTTGATCTTCTCGCCGCGGAACATGGCGTCCCGCAGCCCGAACACGCCGGTGGCGGCGGCCAGCTCCTGGAGCAGGGCCAGCGTCTCGTCGGTGACCAGGTGCTTGGAGTAGTCGATCCGCAGGTCGCCGACGTGCACGACGTAGCGCTCGGCGCGCCCCGGGTCCGCCGCGAACAGCTCGCGCAGGTCCGGCTGCGGCAGGGCGTCCTCGCGGTGGTCCTCCAGGGCGGTCCACTCGGGCCGCCGGGTGAGCCGGGGGGTTGCGGAGGGGGAGTCAGACATGAGCAGGGGTCTCCTCGGTTGCCTCGCCGTTCAGGGCGATGGCGTACATCTCGTCCGCGTCGAGGCGCCGGAGCTCCTCGGCGATGAGTTCGGAGGTGGCACGGACCTTCAGCGCGAGGGTGCGCGACGGCTGGCCCGGCAGGGTCAGCGTGGCCAGGGGCCCCTCGGGGCGGTCGATGACGATCTCGCCGTCCTCCGTGCCAAGGCGTACGGCGGTCACGACCGGCCCGGCGGTGACCACGCGGTCGACGCGGACGTGCAGCCGCGCCTCCAGCCAGCGGGCCAGCAGCTCGGCGGCCGGGTTCTCGGCCTCGGCCTCCACCGCCGCCGAGATGATCCGCACCCGGGCCTGGTCCAGCGCCGCCGCCAGCATCGAACGCCAGGGCGTCAGCCGGGTCCAGGCGAGGTCGGTGTCGCCGGGCGCGTAGGCGCGGACCCGGCTCTCCAGTACCTCCAGGGGGTTCGCGACCGCGTACAGGTCGGTGATCCGCCGCTGGGCCAGCGCCCCGAGCGGGTCCTTCGAGGGCACCTCGGGGGCGTCCATCGGCCACCACACCACCACCGGCGCGTCCGGCAGCAGCAGCGGCAGCACCACCGAGTCGGCGTGGTCGGACACCTCGCCGTAGGTCCGCAGGATCACCGTCTCCCCGGTGCCCGCGTCGGCGCCCACCCGGACCTCGGCGTCCAGGCGGGAGGACTGGCGGTCGCGCGGGGTGCGGGCGTGCCGCTTGATGACCACCAGGGTGCGCGAGGGGTGCTCGTGCGAGGCCTCCTCGGCCGCCTTGATCGCGTCGTAGGCGTTCTCCTCGTCCGTGACGATCACCATCGTCAGGACCATGCCCACCGCGGGCGTGCCGATGGCGCGGCGCCCCTGCACCAGCGCCTTGTTGATCTTGCTTGCCGTGGTGTCGGTCAGGTCGATCTTCATGGCCTGCGCCAGCTCCGTCCGTCTCGTGCGAGCATCTCGTCGGCTTCCTCGGGTCCCCAGCCGCCCGAGGCGTACTGCGCGGGCCGGCCGTGCGTGGCCCAGTACTGCTCGATCGGGTCGAGGATCTTCCAGGACTCTTCCACTTCCTGGTGACGGGGGAACAGGTTGGCGTCGCCCAGGAGGACGTCAAGGATCAGCCGTTCGTACGCCTCGGGGCTCGATTCGGTGAACGACTCGCCGTAGGCGAAGTCCATCGTCACGTCCCGGATCTCCATCGACGTGCCCGGCACCTTCGAGCCGAAGCGGACCGTCATGCCCTCGTCGGGCTGGACGCGGATGACGATCGCGTTGGAGCCCAGCTCCTCGGTCGCGGTGGAGTCGAAGGGGGAGTGCGGGGCCCGCTGGAACACCACCGCGATCTCCGTCACCCGGCGGCCCAGCCGCTTGCCGGTGCGCAGATAGAACGGGACGCCGGCCCAGCGGCGGTTCTCCACCTGGAGCCGCACCGCGGCGTACGTGTCGGTCGTGGAGGCCTGGTCGATGCCGTCCTCCTCCAGGTAGCCGCGCACCTTGGTGCCGCCCTGCCAGGCCGCCGCGTACTGCCCGCGCACGGTGCCCTGCCCCAGGTCCTGCGGCAGCCGCACGGCCTTGAGGACCTTCAGCTTCTCGGTGAGCAGCGAGGAGGCGTCGAAGGCGGCCGGTTCCTCCATCGCGGTGAGCGCCATGAGCTGGAGCAGGTGGTTCTGGATGACGTCACGGGCGGCGCCGATGCCGTCGTAGTAGCCGGCCCGGCCGCCGATGCCGATGTCCTCGGCCATGGTGATCTGCACGTGGTCGACGTACGACCGGTTCCAGATCGGCTCGAACATCTGGTTGGCGAAGCGCAGCGCCAGGAGGTTCTGGACGGTCTCCTTGCCCAGGTAGTGGTCGATGCGGAAGACCTGCTCCGGGTCGAACACGTCGTGCACGATCGCGTTGAGCTCCTCGGCCGACCGCAGGTCGTGCCCGAACGGCTTCTCGATGACCGCGCGGCGCCAGGAGCCCTCGGGAGCACTGGCCAGCTTGTGCTTCTTCAGCTGCTGGACGACCTTCGGGAAGAACTTCGGCGGCACCGAGAGGTAGAAGGCGTAGTTGCCGCTGGTGCCCCGGGAGGCGTCCAGCTCCTCGACGGCGGAGCGCAGCTGCTTGAACGCCGTGTCGTCGTCGAAGTCTCCGGGGATGAACCGCATGCCCTCGGCGAGCTGCTGCCACACCTCCTCGCGGAACGGGGTCCGCGCGTGCTCGCGGACCGCGTCGTGCACCACCTGCGCGAAGTCCTGGTCCTCCCAGTCCCGGCGGGCGAAGCCCACCAGGGAGAAGCCCGGCGGCAGCAGACCCCGGTTGGCCAGGTCGTACACGGCCGGCATCAGCTTCTTGCGGGACAGGTCGCCGGTCACGCCGAAGATGACGAGCCCGGACGGGCCCGCGATCCTGGGCAGCCGGCGGTCGCGCGCATCACGCAGGGGATTGACGAAGTCGGCCTCGGTGTACTCCGGGCGCGGGCCGGCCCCGGCCGTGCCGCTCACCCCGGTCTGCTCGACCCCGGCCGCCTCCTGAGCCGCCAGGGCCTCCTTCTCCTCCTTGGTTCCCTTGGTCTCCTGTTCGGCCGTCTGGGGGATGCCCTCGCTCATTACGCGTCAACTCCCTTGCTGTTCAAGGACTTGGTGACCGCGTCCAGCAGGTCCTGCCAGGCCACCTCGAACTTGGCAACGCCCTCGTCCTCCAGTTGCCGCACCACCTCGTCGTATGCAATGCCGAGCCGTTCGACGGCCGCCAGGTCCGCGCGGGCCCCGTCGTAACCGCCGGTGACGGTGTCGCCCTGGACGTCGCCGTGGTCGGCGACGGCGTTCAGCGTGGCCTCCGGCATGGTGTTGACCGTCCCGGGGGCGACCAGCTCGTCCACGTACAGGGTGTCCTTGTACGCGGGGTCCTTCACACCGGTGGAGGCCCAAAGGGGGCGCTGCCGGTTCGCGCGGGCGTCCTCCAGGGCCTGCCAGCGCGGGCCCGCGAAGACCTGTTCGTACGCCTCGTAGGCGAGCCGCGCGTTGGCCAGGGCCGCCCGGCCCTTCAGGGCGAGGGCCTCATCCGTGCCCAGCAGCGTCAGCCGCTTGTCGATCTCGGAGTCCACACGGGAGACGAAGAAGGACGCGACCGAGTGAAGGCCCGACAGGTCGAAGCCGGCCGCCCGCGCCCGCTCCAGGCCGGCGAGGTAGGCGTCCATGACCTCGCGGTAGCGCTCCAGCGAGAAGATCAGTGTCACGTTCACACTGATACCCGCGCCGATCACCTCGGTGATGGCCGGCAGGCCCGCCTTCGTCGCCGGAATCTTGATCATCACGTTGGGGCGGTCCACCAGCCAGGCCAGCTGCCGGGCCTCGGCGACGGTCGCCCTCGTGTCGTGGGCCAGCCGGGGGTCGACCTCGATGGAGACCCGGCCGTCCCGGCCGCCGGTGGCCTCGTACACCGGCCGCAGGACGTCGGCGGCGGCCCGGACGTCGGCGGTCGTCATCATCCGGACGGCCTCGTCGACGGTCACACCGCGTACCGCCAGGTCGGCGAGCTGCTCCTCGTAGCCCGCGCCGGAGCCGATGGCGGCCTGGAAGATGGACGGGTTGGTGGTGACGCCGACGACGTTCCTCGTGGCGACGAGCCCGGCCAGGTCGCCGGACTCGATCCGCCGGCGCGACAGGTCGTCGAGCCAGATCGACACGCCCTCGTCGGACAGGCGCTCGAGTGCTCCCGCGCTCGCGGTCGCTTCGGTCACAGTGATCATCTTCTTTCGGGCGGTCGGATCAGCCACGGGCGGCGGTCAGGGATTCCCGCGCGGCGGCGACGACGTTCTCGGGGGTGAAGCCGTACTCGGCGAACAGGGTCTTGGCGTCGGCGGAGGCACCGAAGTGCTCCAGCGAGACGATGCGTCCGGCGTCCCCCACGAACCGGTACCAGGTCAGGCCGATCCCGGCCTCGACGGCGACCCGGGCCGTCACGGACGGCGGAAGCACGCTGTCGCGGTAGGACCGCGGCTGCTCCTCGAACCACTCCACGGACGGCATCGACACGACCCGGGTGGGCACGCCGACGGCCTGGAGGAGCTCGCGCGCCCCGGCGGCGACGTGCACCTCGGAACCGGTGGCGATCAGGATCACCTGGGGCTCGCCGCCCTCCGCCTCGAACCTCACGTAACCGCCGCGCGCCGCGTCCGGGTCCGGGTCGTACGTGGGCACGCCCTGGCGGGTGAGCGCGAGACCGTGCGGGGCCGGGGCGGTGCTGTGCCGCTTCAGGATCTCGGCCCAGACGACCGCGGTCTCGTTGGCGTCGGCCGGGCGAACGACGTTCAGGCCCGGGACGGCCCGCAGCGACGCCAGGTGCTCGACGGGCTGGTGGGTCGGGCCGTCCTCGCCGAGGCCGATGGAGTCGTGCGTCCACACGTACGTCACCGGCAGCTGCATCAGGGCCGACAGCCGCACGGCGTTGCGCATGTAGTCGGAGAACACCAGGAAGGTGCCGCCGTAGATCCGGGTGTTGCCGTGCAGCGCGATGCCGTTCATCTCCGCGGCCATGGAGAACTCGCGGATGCCGAAGTGGACGGTGCGGCCGTACGGGTCGGCCTCCGGCAGCGGGTTGCCCTCCGGGAGGAACGAGCTGGTCTTGTCGATGGTGGTGTTGTTGGAGCCGGCCAGGTCGGCGGAGCCGCCCCACAGCTCGGGGACGACCGGGCCGAGCGCCTGCAGGACCTTGCCGGAAGCCGCACGCGTGGCGACCGCCTTGCCCGGCTCGAACACCGGCAGGGCGCCCTCCCAGCCCTCGGGCAGCTCGCCCTTGCTGACACGGTCGAACGTGGCGGTGCGCTCAGGGCTCTCGCCGCGCCAGGCGGCGATCCGCTTGTCCCAGGCGGTGTGCGCCTCGGCGCCCCGGTCCAGGGCCAGGCGGGTGTGGGCCAGCACCTCGTCGGCGACCTCGAAGGACTGCTCCGGGTCGAAGCCGAGGAGGCGCTTGGTGGCCGCGACCTCGTCCTCGCCGAGCGCCGAGCCGTGGGAGGCCTCGGTGTTCCGTGCGTTCGGGGCGGGCCAGGCGATGACGGTGCGCATCGCGATGATCGAGGGGCGCTCGGTCTCGGCCTGAGCCGCCCTCAGCGCCGCGTACAGCGCGTGCACGTCGATGTCGCCGTCCTCTGCGGGCGTGATCCGCTGCACGTGCCAGCCGTAGGCCTCGTAGCGCTTCAGCACGTCCTCGGAGAACGCGGTCGCGGTGTCGCCCTCGATGGAGATGTGGTTGTCGTCGTAGAGGAAGACCAGGTTGCCGAGCTTCTGGTGGCCGGCGAGCGAGGAGGCCTCGGCGGAGACGCCCTCCTGGAGGTCGCCGTCGGAGACGATCGCCCAGATCGTGTGGTCGAAGGGGGAGTCGCCCTCGGGGGCGTCCGGGTCGAACAGGCCGCGCTCGTACCGGGCGGCCATCGCCATGCCGACGGCGTTCGCGACGCCCTGGCCGAGCGGGCCCGTGGTGGTCTCCACACCCGCGGTGTGCCCGTACTCGGGGTGGCCGGGCGTCTTGGAGCCGTGCGTGCGGAACGCCTTCAGGTCGTCCAGCTCCAGCTCGTAGCCCGCGAGGTAGAGCTGCGTGTAGAGGGTCAGCGAGGTGTGGCCGGGGGACAGGACGAAGCGGTCACGGCCGGTCCACTCGGGATCGGCGGGATCGTGCCGCATCACCTTCTGAAAGAGCGTGTAGGCCGCCGGTGCCAGGCTCATCGCGGTACCGGGGTGGCCGTTGCCGACCCGCTGGACGGCATCCGCCGCCAGGAGACGGGCGGTGTCGACGGCACGCCGGTCGAGTTCGGTCCATGCGAAGCGGTCCGCTGTCTGCGTGCTCATCTTCAAGAAATCCTTGATGGAAGCGAAGTTGCTGGTCTGATGTGTTCAAAACTAAAAGTCTGACTTTTACGACGGAAGGTCGCCGTGTGCCAGCCTGTGGTGAAAGTGGGACACCCACCGGCAGCAGGGCGCACGAGCGGGGCGGTACGAGGCGGACATGGCAGGCATGGCGGACAGAAGCATCCAAGGCGGCGACGGGATCGATACGTTCCCCTTCCCGGTCGAGCTCAGCGTCGGCGGCGTCGGCATGCAGGTCGGCCCGATGGGGACCGGCCGCACCTGGCATGCCGACGCACCACTGGAGCGCGTGCACCGCATCGACTTCCACGTCGTGATGCTGTTCGGCGCGGGCCCGGTCCGGCACATGGTCGACTTCACCGAGTACGAGGCCATGGCCGGGGACCTGCTGTGGATCCGCCCGGGGCAGGTCCACCGCTTCTCGCGCACCAGCGAGTACCGCGGAACCGTGCTGACCATGCAGCCCGGCTTTCTGCCCCGCGCGACCGTGGAGGCCACCAGCCTGTACCGCTACGACCTGCCGCCCCTGCTGCGCCCCGACGCGCCCCAACTCGCCGGTCTTCAAGCCGCGCTCGCACAACTGCGGCGCGAGTACGAGGACACGGCCACGCTCCCGCTGAGCCTGCACACCGCCGTCCTGCGCCATGCGCTGACGGCGTTCCTGCTGCGGCTCGCCCACCTCGCGGCGAGTTCCGCCCAGGCCCTGCGACAGCGGTCCGACTCCACCTTCACCCTCTTCCGGGACGCCGTGGAACGGGACTTCGCCACCAACCACAGTGTCAGCGCCTACGCCGACGCGCTCGGCTACTCCCGCCGCACCCTGGTCCGCGCGGTGCGCGCCGCCACCGGTGAGACCCCCAAGGCCTTCATCGACAAGCGCGTGGTCCTCGAGGCCAAACGGCTCCTCGCCCACACCGAACTGCCCATCGGCCGGGTCGGCGTGGCGGTCGGCTTCCCCGACGCCGCGAACTTCTCCAAGTTCTTCCACCAGCACACCGACCAGACCCCGGCGGCCTTCCGGGCGGAACTGCGCTGAGGGCAGCGAAAAGGGGCTCCACGCGCGCGTGGAGCCCCCGGCCGAGGGGTCTCAGTGCCCGAAGGTGAACCAGTTGACGTTCACGAAGTCCGCCGGCTGACCGCTGGTGAAGGTCAGATACACGTCGTGCGTGCCCGTCACGGCACTGATGTTCGCCGGGACGGTCCGCCACGACTGCCAGCCCCCGGTGCTGCCCACCGCGAAGCTCCCGACAGGCGCGTTGCCGCGGCTGTCCAGCCGCACCTCGACCAGCCCGCTGACGCCGCCCGCCGCTCCGCTCGCGACCCGGGCGCTGAACTGCCGGGCCGCCGAGGAGCCGAAGTTCACGCCCTTGAAGTGCAGCCAGTCGCCGCCTGCCAGCGCGCCGACGTTCCGGCCGCCGCCGGAGTCGGCCGTCGTCTCGGTGACCACGCCGGACTGGCCGTCGTAGGACTCGGCCTGGATGGCGGAGTAGGCGTCGCGGTTGCCGGTCGGGGGAGGCGCGGTGCCGCCGCCGGACGACAGTACCTGCACGTAGTCGACGACCATCGCATGGCCCGGCTGCGTCCCGGCGTCCGGGCCGCCCCCGAACGCGTCGGGGAAGCCGCCGCCCATCGCGACGTTCAGGATGACGAAGAAGCCGTGGTCGGTGGCGTTCTTCCAGGTCGTCGCGTCGACCTGGTTGGCGCGCACGGTGTGGAAGTTGACGCCGTCGAGGTAGAAGCGGATCTCCTCGACGCTCGTCGAGCGGTCCCACTCCATCCGGTACGTGTGGAAGCCGGCCTGGCAGGTGGTGCCCTGGCAGGTGGTCGAACTGCCGATGCCACTGGTCTCGTTGCAGGGGCCGCCCGGGGAGGTGCCGCAGTGCATCGTCGCGAACACCGTGTTCATGCCCTGGGTGTTCTCCATGATGTCCAGCTCGCCGACCGCCGGCCAGTTCCAGTAGTCGCCGCGGTACGGGGCGCCCAGCATCCAGAACGCCGGCCAGTAGCCCTTGGCGGCGGCGCCGGTGACGTTCGGCACCTGGATGCGCGACTCGACGCGGAGCTTGCCGCCGGCCGGGGGCCGGAAGTCGGTGCGGTTGGTCTCGATCCGGCCGGAGGTCCAGTTGCCGGCGGCGTCCCGCCGGGGCGTGATGCGGAGGTTGCCGTTGCCGTCGAGCGAGACGTTGTCCGTGCTGTCCGTCATCGTCTCGATCTCGCCGGTGCCCCAGTTGGCCGGGCCGCCCGGGTAGCCCTTGCCGGTCGCGTACCGCCAGTCGGCGGTGTTGACGCCGGCGCCGGCGGCGCCGTTGAAGTCGTCCAGGAACACCTGCGTCCAGCCCGACGGGGGTGTCGGCGCGGAGGCGTTCGCGGAGGGAGTGGCGACCGCGGAGGCGGCCGCCGCGAGGCCGAGCGTGCTGACGACGGCGACGAACGCCTTCCGGAAGGGGCGCCGTCTGGGGGAGGTGCCGGTGGTGTCGCTCATGTGGGGGTGCCTCTCGGATCGTGTACGGGAGGTGAGAGCGCTCTCAAAGTGCCGTCAATGTGCTCCACGCCGTCCAGGGCGTCAAGAGGTGAAGCGGGGCGGCCGGCGCCGGGCCCGGCGCGAGGCGGGCGGTGGCGAGCCGATGGGACGCGCTGTTGAACAAGAGGTTCCTGGGCACTCGGGGTGGACGACGGACTACCGGTCGAGGCAGCTGGAGGCATCCGTGGCCGTACGCCATCACCTGATCCGAGTCGGCCCGGGCACCGTGTGGGACGTCCTCGCCGACGGCCACCTCTACGCGGAATGGGTCGTGGGCACCTCCGAGTCCCACCCGGTGCGCGGAAACTGGCCACGCACCGGCGCGGCGATCGGCTACGAGGTCCGCCTCGGCCCCGTGCGGCTCGACAACGAGACGATCGTCCGCAACTGCGAGGAAGGCAAACTGCTGGAGCTGGAGGCCCATGCCGGTGCGCTCGGCTCGGCACGCATCGCGATCGAGCTGCGGCCCTGGGGCGAGCACTGCCTGGTGATCGTGGACGAGCATCCCCTGCGGGGCGCGGGCGGGCGCATGCACAACGTCGGCTTCGAGGCGCTGATCCAGCTGCGCCACCGCGCCATGCTGGCCCGTCTGGCCAAACTGTGCGAGGCCGCGGCGCGGGTCCCGGGAGGCACCCGCCGCGGCCTGGGACAAGTGACCGCGGGGTCCGACGCGGACGGGCCCGGCCATGCCTGACGCCGTGGTGATCGGCGCAGGGCCCAACGGCCTGGTGGCCGCCAATGTCCTCGTGGACGCCGGGTGGAGCGTCGAGGTGCTGGAGGAGCAGCCCGAACCGGGCGGCGCCGTACGCCACGACCGGGGCGTCGACCCCGCCTTCGTCAACGACCTGTTCAGCTCCTTCTACCCCCTCGCGGCCGCCTCGCCCGTCCTGGCCGCGCTGCACCCCGAGGAGCACGGACTGCGCTGGAGCCACGCGCCCAGCGTGCTGGCCCACCCCCTCACCGACGGCAGCTGCGCCGTCCTGGACCGGAACATCGAGACCACCGCGGCGTCCCTCGACACCTTCGAGCCGGGCGACGGAGCCGCCTGGCAGCGGCTGCACGAGGTGTGGCAGAGCATGCGCCCCGGTCTGCTGGCGGCCCTGTTCACCCCGTTCCCGCCCGTCCGCGCCACGGCGCGGCTGGCGCTGCGCCTGCGGGCGGCGGGCGGACTGCGCGTGGCGCGCTCCCTGGTCCTGCCGGTGCGCCGCCTGGGGGAGGAGGAGTTCCGCGGCCAGGGCGGCCGCCTGCTGCTGGCCGGCAACGCCCTGCACGCCGACCTCGCCCCCGAGTCGGCGGGCAGCGGCGGCTTCGGCTGGCTGATGGCGATGCTGGGCCAGACCTACGGCTTCCCGGTCCCGGCCGGCGGCTCCGGCGCCCTGACCGCGGCCCTGGTGCACCGCCTGCGGACCCGGGGCGGCCGGGTGCGCTGCGGGCAGCGCGTCGAGCACGTCGTCGTCCGCGGCGGGCGTGCCGTCGGCGTGCGGACGGCGGCCGGCGACGCGGTGCCGGCCCGCCGGGCGGTGCTGGCGGACGTGTCGGTGCCCGCCCTGTACGGCGAGCTGGTCGAACCCGAGCACCTGCCCGCGCAGCTCCTGGACGACCTGCGGCGCTTCCAGTGGGACTTCGCCACGTTCAAGGTCGACTGGGCGCTCGACGGCCCGGTGCCCTGGCAGGCGGAGGAGGCGTCCCGGGCCGGTACCGTGCACCTCGCCGACGGCATGGACGAGCTGACGCGCTTCGCCGCGCAGATCGCCATGCGGCAGGTCCCGGACCGGCCGTTCCTGATCTTCGGCCAGATGACCACCTCCGACGCCTCCCGCTCCCCGCAGGGCACCGAATCGGCCTGGGCCTACACCCACATCCCGCACGAGATCCGGGCCGACGCCGGCGACGAGGGCATCACCGGCCGCTGGGACACCAAGGACCAGGAACGCATGGCCGACCGCGTCGAACGCCAGGTGGAACGCTTCGCGCCCGGTTTCCGCTCCCTGATCCGCGGCCGCCGCATCCTGGCGCCCCCGACCCTGGAGGCGCTCGACGGCAACCTCGTGGGCGGAGCCATCAACGGGGGCACCACCGCGATGCACCAGCAGCTCGTCCTCCGCCCCCTGCCCGGCACCGGCCGCCCGGAGACCCCGGTACCGGGCCTGTACCTCGCCTCCTCCGGAGCCCACCCGGGCGGCGGCGTGCACGGCGCGCCGGGAGCCAATGCCGCCCGGGCCGCCCTGCGCCGCAACCGGCCCCCCGGCCTCGCCGGCGCCCAGCGGCTCCTCGCGCACCGCGACCGCACCGGAGCCAGGCGCTGATCCCGGCCCTCCAGGGCCGGGCCCGGCGCCGGAAGGAAGGGCAGCCCATGCGCAGCAGCCCGCTCGCCGAGCGCACGATCGTCGTCACCGGAGCCGCCCGCGGCGTGGGTGCCGCACTGGCCCGTGAAGTCGCCCGGCGCGGCGCCCGGGTGGCGCTCGTCGGCCATGAGAAGACCGCCCTGGACGCGGTGGCCGCCTCTCTGCCGGGTCCGGCCCTCGCCCTGGAGGCCGATGTCACCGACCTCTCCGCCCTGGAGGCCGCGGCAACCGCCGTGCGGGACCGCCTCGGCCCTCCCTCGGCCGTGGTGGCGAACGCCGGCATCGCCGAGGGCGGCGCGTTCCTCGCCTCGGACCCGGCCGCCTGGCACCGCGTGATCGACGTCAACCTCACCGGCAGCGCCCAGACGGCCCGGGCGTTCCTGCCGGACCTGCTCGACACGGCGGGCTACTTCCTCCAGGTCGCCTCCCTGGCCTCGATCGGCGCCGCCCCGCTGATGAGCGCCTACTGCGCGTCCAAGGCGGGGGTCGAGGCCTTCGCGCACGCCCTGCGCGCGGAGGTGGCGCACCGCGGGGTAGGGGTGGGCATCGCCTACCTCAACTGGACGGACACCGACATGATCCGCGACGCCGACCGGTACGACGTGCTGCGGGAACTGCGCAGGCACATGCCTCCGCCGGCCCGCCGCGTGTACCCCGTGGACGTGGTCGCCGCCCGCCTGGTCAGAGGCATGGAGCGGCGGCGCACGGCCGTCTACGCACCGGCCTGGCTGCGGCTGGCCCAGCCGATACGCCCGTTCATGCCCCCCGTGGTGCTGCGCGTGGCGCGCCGCGAACTGCCCCGTCTGGAGGCCACGGGCCCGGTGCGCTACACCGGCCCGCTCGGCGCCGGCGGCCGGGCGGACCGTGCGGCGGGCGGGCCGGGCCCCTGACGACGGCGGACCGGGCCTCTGACGACGGCCGTCCGGCCATGCCCGGCCGGGCACGGTCATGCCGGACACTGGTCAGCAGGAGAAGGGAGGCCGACCGTGCTGACCGGAGTCCGTGAACAGCTGGGCCAGGCCCTGTTCCGCCGTGTGGCGGGCCCCGGCGGACCCGCGACCCGTGCCCGTATCCACCACACCCCCGGCCCGCGCTGGTTCGGGCCTGACCGGCCGATCCGCACGGTCCACGGCGACGCCTCGATGTTCATCGGCGGGCTGACCGCCCTGCTCCTGCAGTCGCTGCATCCGCTCGCGATGGCGGCGGTCGCCGGGCACTCCGGCTTCCGCGGCGACCCGTGGGGCCGGTTGCAGCGCACCAGCACCTTCCTGGCCGTGACGACGTACGGCACCGCCGCGGACGCCCAGCAGGCGGTCGACCACGTGCGCGGCATCCACGAACGGATCCGCGGCACGAGCGCCGGGGGCGTGCCGTACCACGCGGCCGACCCCCATCTGCTCGGCTGGGTGCACGCCGCCGAGACCGACAGCTTCCTGCGCGCCCACGAGCGCTACGGGGCCCGTCCCCTGGACGCCGCCGGCTACGACGCCTACGTCGCCGACACCGCGCGCGTCGCCGAGGCGCTGGGGGCCGTCGACCCACCGCGGGACCGCCGCGAACTGGCCGAGCGCCTGACCGCCTACCGGCCCGAACTGCGGGCCACGCCGGAGGCCCGGGCCGCCGCCCGCTTCCTGCTGTTCCAGCCTCCCCTGCCCCTTCCCGTCCGGCCCTTCTACGGCGGGCTGGCCGCGAACGCCGTCACCCTGCTCCCGCCCTGGGCGCGCGGCATGCTCTGGCTGCCCCGGGTGCCGGTCGTCGAGGACCTCGCCGTACGTCCCGCCGGCCGGGCCCTGACCCGGACCATCCGCTGGGCCATGACCCCGGCCCGGGAGACCTGACCCTCGGGGCAAGCGGCCCGACGGACCCCGGCACCGCTCAGGGCTGCCACCCCAGCGCCCGCGAGATCCCCCGCGCCGCCACCCGCACCGCCGGGCCCAGGACCGGCACCTGGGCGTCGGCGTGGGGCACCACGATCGACACGGCGGCGGTCACCGCGCCGTCCGCGCCGCGTACCGGCGCGGCCACCGACAGGGCGTCCTCCGTGACCTGACGGTCGCTCACCGCGACCCCCGACCTGCGCACTTCGGCCAGCACCCGGCGCAGCCGCTCCGGTTCGGTGATCGTGTACGGGGTGAAGGACGCGAGTTCGCTTGCGCAGTACTCCTTCTGGAACACCGGGTCGCCGTGGGCCAGCAGGGCGAGTCCGACCCCGGTGGCGTGCAGCGGCCAGCGGGCGCCGACGCGGATGTGCACGCCGACCGCCGACCGCCCCGACAGCCACTCGATGTAGACGACGTCCGAGCCGTCCCGCACGGCCAGCTGCACGTTCTCGTGTGTCGCCTCGTACAGGTCCTCCAGATACGGCAGCGCGATCTGCCGCAGGGCGAGGCCGCGCGGCGCCAGCGCGGCGAGCTCCCACAGCCGCAGCCCGACGTGGTAGACGCCGGACTCGTCCCGCTCCAGGGCGCCCCACTCGGTGAGCGCGCCCACCAGCCGGTGCGCGGTGGTCAGGCTCAGCCCGGCCCGCCGGCTGATGTCCGTCAGGCACAGCGCCGGATGCTCGTGGTCGAAGGCCGCGAGCACCGACAGCAGCCGGTCGGGCGCGGTCGGGGCGGTCATGGCCGGGCGTCTCCCGGGTGGGCGAGGTCGTAGGGGCGGGGGTAGGCGGCCGGAGCATGGGCAATGTAGCGGGCGCCGGCCGTCGGGTCCTCCTGCTGCGCACGGGAGTTGAGCGAGCCGGGCGACACGTCCCAGTGGCCCGTGTCCAGGCGGTCTTCCAGGGCGTCCAGGGCGCCCAGCGTCTCGCCGGTGGTGAAGGTGCAGTGGCCGGGGCCGTCGACGTAAGCCTGGCGGAGGAGCCCCGCGGAGCCCCCGGCCGTGGCCGCCCGCCGGTAGGCGCTCTCGGCCTGCACCGGGATCAGCGCGTCACCCGTGGTGTGGATGTTCAGCTGGGGGTCGGTGAGCCGGCCCGACGGCACGCTGGTGTCGCGCATCCACCCCACGGCCGACGGGTCCGCCGAGATCCGGGGGGCCCGGCCCAGGGCCGAGAGGTCGGTGCGCAGGGACAGGCCCGCCTCCTTGTAGAGCTCCGTCACCTCTTTGTACAACGGGGACCGGGCGAGCATGGCCCCGTAGTCGACGCCCGTGTTCCACGACGGGTTGCCGCCCGCCCGGCTCTCGGCCTCCTGCCGCCAGCTGAAGGCGGGCATCTGGAGGAGGCCTCGGACGGCGGTGAACTGGTTGGACTGCTGGGTCCCCCAGTCGGTGGGGCCCGGCTTGGTCTGCGAGGCGTCGTTGTAGCCGGGGATGTTGTGCAGGGCCGCGGCGAGGCCGATGCGGGCCCGGCCCTGAGGCGTCTGCTGGGCGGCGTCGACCTTCGTGGTGAGGCTCTTCGCTGCGGCGACGGCCTCGGCCTGGTCCGCGAACCCCGCGAGGCGGATACCGGAGTCCGGGGCGAGCAGCGTGCGCAGCGCGAACACCGGGTCCAGGGTGTTGTTCCAGTTGGCGACACCGCCCTGCACCAGCCCGCACATCGACAGCGAGCCGTCGAAGCGGTCGGCGTGCCGCTCGGCGAGCATGGTGGTGACGAAGCCGCCGTACGAGGTGCCCCAGGCGAGCGTCCGCCGGGCCGGTCCGAACTTCTCGGTGAACAGGTCCAGCGTGGCGAGCTGGTCGGGCACCGCCTCGGTGACCGCCCAGCCGTTCGTCGCGTACGAGGAGCCGATCAGGGCGTAGCCCTCGGTCAGCAGCTTGTCCCGGGCGGCCGTACTCGGCGTGTTCTGGGCCAGCTTGGGGGATCCGGCCGGGGCGTAGCCGTGGCTGTACAGCAGCACCGTGCCGTTCCAGGACGCGGGTACGTCCATCACGTACACGGCGCCGGAAGGGAGCTCGCCCTCCAGGCGGGCGCCGGTGGCGTCGGCGGCCTGCGCGGGCAGCGCGGTCGCCACGGCCAGGCAGGTGGTCAGGAGGGCGAGGCGGATCCTCAACGCGGGGTTCCTTCCAGAGTGGGGGTGGCGGCGGGGGAGTCCAGGGCGTCCGTGTGCGTCTCGCGCAGCCGCCACACGGTGACGGCGGTGATCGCCGCGCCCGCGCACAGCAGCAGCGAGACGGGCGTGCTCCCGCCGCCGTACGAGGCGATGAGGCTGCCGGCGATCAGCGGGGAGAAACCGGCGCCGACCAGGGTGGCCGCCTGGTAGCCGAGGGACGCGCCGGTGTAGCGGACGCGGGTGCCGAACATCTCGGTGAGCAGGGCGCCGAGCGGCCCGTACATCGTCGACTGGGCGACACCGTGGCCGAGGGCGAGGGCGAGGATGAGCAGGCCGGGCGAGCCGGAGTCGACCAGGGCCAGCACGGGGAAGGCGAGCGCCGCCGAGGCGACGGCACCGGCGAGGACGACGGGCCGGCGGCCGACCCGGTCCGACAGCGCGGACGCGGCGGGCAGGACGGCGAGCGCCACGCAGGAGGCGATGGTGACCGCGGTCAGCACCTGCGGGCGGGTGTACCCCTCGCCGACGGCGTAGGAGATCATGAAGCTCGTCAGCAGCGACTGCGTGGTGAACGCGCCGATGCCGACGCAGGCGGCGAGCAGCACCGGCTTCGGGCGGCGCAGCAGCTCCACGATCGGCGGCTTGTCCACCGGCTCCCGCTTGACCTGCGCGAACAGCGGGCTCTCGGCGACCTTCAGACGCACGAACAGCCCGACGGCCAGCAGCACGATGCTGAGCAGGAACGGCACCCGCCAGCCCCAGGAGCGGAAGTCGTCGTCGGGCAGGCCGGCGACGAGGGTGACCACACCGGCCGACAGCACGGAACCGAGCGGGGCGCCGAGCTGGGTGAAGCTGGACCACAGGCCGCGCCGGGAGCCCTGTGTGCGCTCGGCGTGCTCGACGACCATCAGCATCGCGCCGCCCCACTCGCCGCCGATCGCGATGCCCTGCACCACGCGCAGGGCGACCAGCAGGATCGGGGCCCAGACGCCGATCGCGTCGTACGTCGGCAGCAGGCCGATGAGGAAGCTGCCGCAGCCCATCAGGACCATGGTCAGCAGCAACATCGACTTGCGGCCGATCCGGTCACCGAAGTGGCCGAAGAGTATGCCGCCGAGAGGGCGGGCGAGATAGCCGGCGGCGAAGGTGCCGAACGCCGCGATGGTGCCGACCGCCGGGTCGGCCCGGGGGAAGAACAGCTCGCCGAAGACGAGCGCGGCGACCGTGCCGTAGACGAGGAAGTCGTAGAACTCGACGGTCGTGCCGAGCAGGCCGGAGACGGCGACACGGCGCAACTGCCGGGAATCCGGGGATGGCTGAGCGGCTGACGGGGATGGCTGCACGGGGAGCTCCCTGGGGACGGGTCGCGGTTGGTCCGTGAAGTTATGCATCTATCGTGCAGCCGTCAATCATTTGCACAACATCAGTTCAGGCCGTCCTCCGCGATCCGCAGCAGCAGCGCGTGCAGCGCCTCCCGCTCGGCCTCCTCCAGCGGGCCCAGCAGCTCGTTGGTCACTCGCAGCCCGGCCTCGTCGGTGTCGCGCAGGAACGCGCGGCCGCTCTCGGTCAGGACGACGATCCGGCTGCGGCGGTCGTCGGGGGAGGGGCGGCGCTCGGCGAAGCCCTGCTTCTCCAGGTCGTCGACCAGGCCGACGATCGCGCTCGGGTCGTAGCCGAGCCGGGTGCTCAGCTCGCGCTGGAGGGCGCCCTCGGCGGTGGCGAGGAAGCGCAGCACCGCGTAGTGACGCAGGCGCAGGCCCGACTCCTGGAGGCAGGCGTTGAAGAGCTGCCCCGAGCGCAGGCCCAGGCGGTACAGCAGGTAGCCCGTGTCGGCGTGCAGCCCGCGCATCCACGGCTCGTGGGCGTCGATGGCTTTCGGGGTGACGTTCTGGCGTGTGATGGCGGGCTCCCTGTGCTCGGCGCTTCCTGGAGATTCCAGCATCCCGCACCCGTAGGTCGCCAACAACTATTGACGTCAACAATTATTGCTCTTAGCTTCGATCTCGAAGTCGAACCCGTGTGAAGGGACCCACCCGTGCCCAGCATCGATCTCTCCGGCAAGGCCGCCGTCGTCACCGGCAGCGGCCGAGGCCTCGGCCTCGCCTACGCGCATGCCCTGGCCGCCCACGGCGCGTCCGTGGTGGTCAACGACGTCGACGAGGCCGTGGCCGAGGCGGCCGTGAAGTCCATCGAGGAAGCGGGCGGCAGGGCCGTCGCCGAGGTCGTCCCGGTCGGCACCTCCGAGGCCGCCGAGCGGCTGGTGAACCGCGCGGTCGAGGAGTTCGGCCGACTGGACGTCCTCGTCACCAACGCGGGCATCCTGCGCGACAAGGTGCTGTGGAAGATGACCGACGAGGACTTCGACGCGGTGATCACCACCCATCTCAAGGGCACCTTCACCTGCGCCCGCGCCGCCGCCGTCCGGATGCGCGAGCAGGGCGAGGGCGGCTCGCTGATCCTGGTCGGTTCCCCGGCCGGCCAGCGCGGCAACTTCGGGCAGACGAACTACGCCGCCGCCAAGGCCGGCATCGCCGCCATGGCCCGCACCTGGTCCATGGAACTGGGGCGGGCGCACATCACCGTCAACGCGATCGTGCCGGTCGCCGCCACCGCGATGACCGAGACCATTCCGGCCTTCGCCCCGTACATCAAGGCCATGAAGGACGGCGAGCCCCTGCCGGACTTCCTGCGCAAGGGCGAGGGCTTCGGCACCCCCGAGGACTGCGCCGCCGTGGTTCCCTTCCTCGCCTCCGAGGCCGCCCGGGGCATCACCGGCCAGGCCATCGGCATCGGCGGCGACAAGGTGGCACTCTGGTCGCATCCGCAGGAGATCAGGTCGGCCTACGCCGACGGCGGCTGGACCCCCGACGCGCTGGCCGACGCCTGGCCCACCTCGGTCGGTGCCGAACTCCAGTCGGTCGGCATCCCGGCGCCGAAGTCCCCGGAGGCGTGATGGACCCCTCCATGAACGTGGAGCACCTGGTCGCGATCGACGTCCACACCCACGCGGAGGTGTCGTCCAAAGGCCACTCCTCCCTGGACGACGACCTGCACGACGCCTCCTCCGCCTACTTCAAGGTCGAGGGCAAGCGGAAGCCGACCCTGGAGGAGACCGCCGCCTACTACCGCGAGCGGAACATGGCAGCCGTGATCTTCACGGTCGACGCCGAGTCCGCCACCGGCACGGCGCCCGTCCCGAACGAGGAGGTCGCCGAGGCCGCCGCCGCCAACGCCGACGTCCTCATCCCCTTCGCCTCCATCGACCCCTTCCGGGGGAAGGCGGGTGTCAAGCAGGCCCGCCGCCTGGTCGAGGAGTACGGGGTGAAGGGCTTCAAGTTCCACCCCAGCATCCAGGGCTTCTTCCCCAACGACCGCTCGGTGGCGTACGACCTGTACGAGGTGATCGAGGAGACGGGCGCGATCGCCCTCTTCCACACCGGCCAGACGGGCATCGGCGCCGGCGTCCCCGGCGGGGGCGGGATCAGGCTGAAGTACTCCAACCCGCTCCACGTGGACGACGTGGCGGCCGACTTCCCGCACCTGAAGATCATCCTGGCGCACCCGTCCTTCCCCTGGCAGGACGAGGCCCTGGCCGTCGCCACGCACAAGCCGGGCGTGCACATCGACCTGTCCGGCTGGTCGCCGAAGTACTTCCCGCCGCAGCTCGTGCAGTACGCGAACACGCTGCTGAAGGACAAGGTCCTCTTCGGCTCCGACTTCCCCGTCCTCACCCCCGACCGCTGGCTCGCCGACTTCGACAAGCTGACGATCAAGGAAGAGGTCCGGCCGAAGATCCTCAAGGAGAACGCGGCCCGCCTGCTCGGGCTGACGAAACCGTAAGGGGCGTGACATGCGCAACGAGGGACTGGGGTCATGGCCCGCACGCCGGGCCCGCAAGACCCCGCACCGCACCGCCCTGATCCACGGCGACACCACCCACACCTACGCCGGCCTGTACGACCGCACCACCCGCCTGGCGCACGCCCTGCGCGCCCGGGGTGTGCGCCGCGGCGACCGGATCGCCTACCTCGGCCCGAACCACCCCTCCTACCTGGAGACCCTGTTCGCGGCCGGCACCCTCGGTGCGGTCTTCGTCCCGCTCAACATCCGCCTCGCCGGCCCCGAGATCGCCTACCAGCTCGCCGACTCCGGCGCGCGGGCCCTCGTCTACGGCCCGTCCTACGCGGGTCTGGTCGCGGGCCTGCCCGGCAGCACGGATGTCCGCGTCTATCTGGAGGCCGGCGGCGAGTACGAGGCGGCCGTCGCCGAGGCGTCCGGGGAGCCGGTCGACGAACCGGTCGGCGCCGACGACACCTGCATCATCATGTACACCTCGGGCACGACCGGCCGCCCCAAGGGCGCCATGCTCACCCACGGCAACCTCACCTGGAACGCGATCAACGTCCTCATCGACCACGACCTGGTCGCCGACGAACGAGCCCTGGTCTCCGCCCCGCTGTTCCACACCGCCGGCCTCAACATGCTGACGCTCCCCGTCCTGCTGAAGGGCGGCACCTGCGTCCTGGTCGAGGCCTTCGACCCCGACGCCACCTTCGACCTCGTCGAACGGCACCGGATCACCTTCATGTTCGGCGTGCCCACCATGTTCGACCAGGTGGCCCGCCACCCGCGCTGGCCGGACGCGGACCTGTCGTCGCTCCGCATCCTCACCTGCGGCGGCTCCCCGGTCCCCACCCCGCTGATCGCCGCGTACCAGGAGCGCGGTCTGACCTTCCTCCAGGGCTACGGCATGACCGAGGCAGCTCCCGGCACGCTCTTCCTCGACGCCGAACACGCCGTCGCCAAGGCGGGTTCGGCGGGCGTGCCCCACTTCTTCAGCGACGTACGCGTCGTCCGGCCCGATCTGTCGCCGGTCGGCACCGGCGAGGTGGGCGAGATCGTGGTGCGCGGCCCGCACGTCATGCCCGGCTACTGGGGGCTGCCCGAGGAGACGGCCGCCTCCTTCGTGGACGGCTGGTTCCGCAGCGGGGACGCCGCCCAGGTCGACGAGGACGGCTACGTCCACATCGTCGACCGCATCAAGGACATGATCATCTCGGGTGGCGAGAACATCTACCCCGCCGAGATCGAGGATCAGATCCTGGCCCACCCCGACATCGCCGAGTGCGCGGTGATCGGGGTGCCGGACGACAAGTGGGGCGAGGTGCCGCGCGCGGTCGTCGTGCCCCGCGAGGGCGCGGCCCTCGACCCCGACGAGGTGCTCGCGTCGCTCGCGGGCCGCCTCGCCAAGTACAAGATCCCGAAGTCGGTGGTCGTCGCGGACGAACTCCCGCGCACCGCCTCCGGAAAACTCCTCAAGTCCCGTGTCCGTACCCGCTACGGCAACCAGTAAGGATCCGCATGAGCATCACCGTCAACGGCCTCGACGAACTCAAGAAGCTCGCCGGCAGCGACCTCGGCACCAGCGAGTGGATCGAGGTGACACAGGACCGCATCGACACCTTCGCCGATGCCACGGGCGACCACCAGTGGATCCACGTGGACCCCGAGCGCGCCAAGGAGGGCCCCTTCGGCGCGCCCATCGCACACGGCTACCTCACGCTCTCTCTCTTCATCCCCCTGTTCACCGAGCTGCTCGACGTCCAGGGCGTGACGACGAAGGTCAACTACGGCCTCAACAAGGTGCGTTTCCCTTCCCCCGTGAAGGTCGGCTCCCGCATCCGGCTGGTGGCGAAGCTCGCCGAGGTCGAGGAGGTGCCGGGCGGCGTGCAGATCACCGTCGAGGGCGCCATCGAGATCGAGGACGGCACCAAGCCGGCCGCGGTGCTGCAGAGCCTGTCGCGGTTCTACGCCTGAGGCCGCGCGGGCACCAGGTCCAGAAGGCGTTCCGAGGCGTCGCGGGCGAGTGGTGAGAGCCGTTCGTGCACGGCCCGGAACGTCTTCTCGGCCTGTTCGGCCGGCCAGTCGTCCGGCAGGTGCTTGACGGGCAGCCGTGGATCGCACCGGACGATCTGCAGCCACTCCGTCTGGAGGCGCAGGCGCAGCACGAGGGCGTCGTCGGCGTCCGGCAGGTCGTCCTCCCAGGGCTGCCAGCGCCGCACGAAGCCCTCGTAGCGCCCGGCCAGGTCGGACAGCTCCCAGGTCTCCTCGATCATCTGGCCGATGTCCATGCCGGTGTCCGCGTGCGCCCGGAAGACCTTCACGTGGGCGGACAGGCCGAGCTCGGCCACCAGGGCCGACACGTCGACCTCGCCGGGGGCGATCCACAGGCCGTTGAAGAGCGGGCCGAAGCCGCTCCAGGTCAGCTGGGAGCGCAGATCGTGGCGCTGGCGCTGCCACGACTCGGGCAGGGAGAAGCCGAGCAGCGTCCAGGTGCCGTCCCAGCGCCGGTTGACGGCACCCGTCTGCCAGATCCGCTGCTCGCCGTCGCGCAGCACCGCCTCCGAGCGTTCGGTCAGCCCGACGTACATACGGCGGCCCTCGCGCTGGCGGCGCAGCAGGTCGCGGCCAGCCATGCGGGTCAGCGTGGAGCGGGTGGCCTGCTCGCCGATCCCGGCGCGGGCGAACACGTCGATGACGCTGCCCGAGTACACGCACACGTCACGTCCGAGCACCTGGTCACCCAGGAACGTCAGCATGAGGGACTGGGGCCGCAGCGACTCTTCACCGGTCACGCGGCCCACCGTACCTCCGCAGATCAGTCCGTGACCTGCTGGTACCCGGGGTCAGGACCCCTCGACGTCGACGAACACGGGGTTCGAGTAGAACCAGGTGTCCGCCCACGGGTCACCGTCCCCGGGCGGGTGCGGGACCGGCCCGTGCGGGTCGACCGAGGCGCCGAGCGGGCCGGTGCCGTGCCGGTTGCCGTCGCTGCCGCGCAGCCGGACGTAGAAGGACTCCTCGCCCGCGGTCAGCGGGATGCGCAGGGTGTAGGTGCCCTTGCGGCCGAAGACCTCCGCCGTCCGGACGACCCGGGTGTCCGGGGCCTTCCAGGTGTCACGGTCGGCGACCGGCCCGCGCACCGCACCGCGGATGACGTCCACTTGCGCCAACTCGGGCACCACGCCGTGCGGGTTGGGCCGGGAGGCGGTCGTCACCGTGACGTTCAGCGTGAGCTTCTCGCCCTTGCGCACCCGGAGCCGGCCGCCGAGCGTCACGCCCCGGCCCCGGTCGCAGTCCCTGGTCAGCCGGACGTCGAGCCCGTCGAGCAGATGCCCGTGGTCCAGCCAGACCCGGCCCGCGCGCATCCCCGCCATGACCGCGCGGTAACCGTAGCCGGTCACGCCCACGTGGGTGCGGCTGAACTGGCCGGGCCAGAAGTCGCTGCCCGGCTGCGGGGTGTCCGTGTTCACCGGGTCGGGCAGCTTGCCGGTGGTGTCGAAGGTCTGTCCGGGCTGCCAGTCGCCGTTCTTCCAGGTGTCGAAGACGATCCGGTGGGCGTCGGAGTTGGTGGTGACCGAGAACAGCCGGCCCTCGGCCAGCATCGAGTCCCACAGACCGCCGACGGTCGCCGTCGCCCAGTCGAAGCCGCCGTACGTCAGGTAGGCGTCCGCCGGGTAGCCGGGCCAGGACTGGGCGGACGGCTTGTTCTCGTACTCACCCCGGATCGACGTGGCACCCCTCCAGCCGGGGATGGCCGCGCCCTGGGCGCCGGGAGCGCCCTCCATGCCGATCATGATCTCGGGCGCCGCGTCCCGCCAGTTGCGCAGCTCGTGCGGGGAGTCGATGCCCAGGCGCATGGGGTGGTTGGCGAGGACCAGGACGTCGTCGACGTAGCCCGAACGGCGCTGCTCGGCCAGCCACTCGAGGGCCTTGAGGGCATGCGCCTCGTTGCGGGCGGTGTCCGCGTCGGCGGGGCCGCCCTTGTCGTAGCCGAGAAGCTTGCCGTCGTAGGCGCTCTCGAAGCGGGTCAGCACGTCGACCTCGTGCGGGCCGGGCGCGGTGAACACCGTGCAGTGCTCGGCCGCCGGGATGTACCACTCCAGGCCCTGGAAGATCAGCTGACGCGGGTTCTCGGCACGCGCCCGGAGGATCTCCTGGTGTTCCAGGGCGGCACCGAAGTCGGCGTGCCCGACGTTGGAGTGCTCGGTGAACACCATCCAGTCCAGGCCGTACTCCGCACCCGCGGCGGCCAGTTGGGAGAAGGTGTACTTGGCGTCGTGGCTGTAGACGGAGTGGATGTGGTGGTCGCCGGCGAGGTAGGCGAGGCGGGGATCCTCGCCGCCCAGCCGCCTGCCGCCGGCGGCGAGGGCCGGGGTCGCCGCCGAGCCGAGGGCGAACGCGGCGCCGAACAGGCCCGCGCGGCGCAGGAGCCCGCGGCGGGACACGCCCTGCGGATCGAGGGCTGCGGGGGAGACGGACGGATCGGCCCAGGAGGGCAGTTGCTGCTCGGTCATGACGGATCCTCGTGCGTTCTGTGAGGTCAGTGGTTCATGAAGGAGGTGACGGGCAGCGCCCGGGCGACGATCCGGACGTCACCGAGCCGGCCGTGGAAGATCTGGTCGATCGTGCCGCCGTACTCGTAGCCGCCGAGCAGCCACGGCAGGCCGACGGAGGTGATGCCGACCGAGGACGCCCTGGGGTTGCGGAGCACCGGGCAGCCCTCGACGTACAGCGTCGTGTGCCTGCCGTCGTTGACGACCGCGAGGTGCCACCAGGTCTCCAGCGGCGTCTCCTGGCCCCAGTTGGTGGCGATGCCCTGCTGGTCGAGCGGGCGCATCGCCCACTGCGGTTCGCGGTCGTTGGACAGCGACAGCGTGGCCAGCGGCTCGTCCGGGTCGTCGGCGGTCTTCCCGGCGGCGCCGCCCGTGCCCGTGCGGGAGACCAGGCCCGACCAGGCGTGGTGGTCCGGGTCCCAGTCGGCGGGCAGACGGTAGAACGCCTCGATGGTGTAGCCGTCCTCGAAGGTGGCCTCGTTCAGCGGAGCACCGTCGACGGTCCGCAGGTAGGCGCCTTTCAGCGGGGGCTTGAAGCCCTGGAACTCCAGGCTGCCGTGGCCCGGCTGGTCGGGGTGGTGGTCCGCGGACCAGCCCAGCGCGCCGCCGCCGACGGTGACGGGGGAGAGGTCGTTGCCCCGCCCGGACAGGTCGCGGACCGTGCCGTCCACGGGCCGGTCGAAGCGCCAGTACGCCGTGGTGCCCGGGACCAGCAGCTTCGAGGCGGGCCGGGCCGGACGGGCGGGCACGGGTGCGAAACCCGAGAAGCGCTTCTCGAAGTCGATCTCGACGGAGAACCGGTCGGCGTCGCCGCTCAGTTCCATCTCCTGCCGCTCCAGCTCGTTGATCCCCTTCGCGGCCCGGCCCAGGATCCAGGGGGAGAGCGTCTCCACGTCGATGACGTCGCGGTCCAGGTCGAAGCGGTAGAGGCGGATCATCGCCGCGCCGCCGAAGTAGCGGTTCTGGTAGTTCGTCAGATGCAGATGGACGTCGTGCCCGGCCGCGTTCCGGCGCGTCGCGCGGGCGGCCGGCCAGTAGTGGCCGCCCAGGGCGAGGAAGATCTGGTCGTGGTCCTCGACGAGTTGGTCCCACAGCTGCTGCCCGTAGTCCGACAGCGTGTCGTCCTCGACGACCAGTTCGTGCGTCGTGAGGATCACCGGCGTCCTCGGGTGCTTCGCCAGGACGTCCATCGCCCACGCGTAGCCCTGCGGCGACAGCCGCCAGTCCAGCGCCAGCACCAGCCACTCCCGGCCGGCCGCGGTGAACAGGTGGAAGGAGTTGTAGCCGTCCGGGGAGGCCCCGCCGAACGTCCGCTGCTCCTTGAACCGCCGCGGCCCGAAGGCGTCCAGGTACGGGGTGGTGCCGCGCTGGTCGGTCGTCGACGGCTTCACGTCGTGGTTGCCGGCCAGGACGCTGTAGCCGACGCCCCGCCGGTCCAGCAGCCGGAACGCCTCGCCGATCGCGGCGAACTCCTCCTTCGCGCCGTTCTGCGTGAGGTCCCCGAGGTGCGACAGGAAGACGATGTTCTCCTGACCGCCGTGCTCCAGCAGATAGCGCAGCGAGGCCTCGACCGGCGCCTTGTCGATGCTCGGCCCGTCGAAGAGGTACTGCGTGTCCGGCATCACGGCGAGCGTGAACCGCCGGCTGTGCGGGTCGGGGCGCCAGGTCGGGGTCGCCGCCTCGGCGATGACGGCCGGCATCGCGGTCACCGCCGCCGCACCCGCGCCGAGCAGCGCTGTCGCGCGAAGGAAACCGCGCCTTCCGGCACCGGCCCGGGGCGCCTCGCCCAGGTCGTGGTCATGCGAAGTACACACGGGTGCTCCATGAGGTGACAGAGAGGGGTGACGGGGAGAGGGAGGAACTCAGAGAACGCGCAGCGTCCAGCTCCAGCGATGGACGCCCGCCGCGACGAGGTAGGCAGCGAAGGTGTCGGGCCCGCACGACGCCGTGCCCAGCCCGCGGTGCGCTGCGTCGATGTGCACCACGCACCCGGCCCGCGGCACCAGTTCGTCGTGATGCGCGACGGCGGCGAGGCCGGCCGCGCGATACCGGGTCACGGAGACCTGGCGGGCCCGGTCCAGCCGCACCGCGAGGCCGGTGGCGTCGGGCGCGGACAGGGTGAACCGCCGTACGCCGTGCCGCCCGCCGCTCTCCTGCGGTCGCAGATACGGCGTGAACAGCTCGTCCACCGGCAGGCAGTGATGGCCGACGGGTGCGCCCGCGGCCCGGTCCGGATACGACTCCCAGGGACCCTGGCCGAACCACTCCAGCTGGTTCAGCCCGGCGACCGTCTCGAACACGGTCCCCACCCGGGCCACGTCGTACAGCGCCTCGGGCAGCTCGGCGCTCTCCTCCACGAGCAGCCCGCCCTCCACCGCCGTCAGCACCTGCTCGTGCCGGACGGTGCCGCCCGCGCAGAGGTAGTCGGACACCACGGCCACCCGGCCCGGGTCACGCCGCACGGAAACGATGTGGCGGAGGGGCGCGTGAAGCCCCCAGTCCCGCCAGCGGGCCGCCATACCGCCCAGTTCGTCGTTGTCGGTCGGCGCCCGCCACAGCGACAGCATGGGCGCGGCCGTCAGCAGCGGATGGACCAGCAGCCCGTCCTCGTCGACCTCGACCGGCCGGTTCGACACCGGGGTGTGCACCACCGGGGGCGCCGCCCGCAGCCGCACCTGCGGCAGGCACACGACCGTGCCGCGCGGCGCCCACGGCTCGTCCCCGGCCGTCGTGACCCGCAGGGTCAGCCACGCCTCGCCGCCGTCCTCCGGCACCGTGAACGGCAGCGGCACCGCGGCCGTCTCACCGGGCCGCAGACCGGGCAGTTCGGCGGGAGCCGTCAGGGTGGAGCCGTCGGCCAGGGACAGCTCCCATACGCCGGACAGCCAGTCCAGACCCCGGAAGTGCTGGTGGTTGCCCAGGACGACGCCCTCGTGCCGGAAGGTCTCGATCCGCACCGGCGCGGCGATCTCCCGGTGCTCGAACATCACCGGCTTGGGGGTGCGGTCGGGAAAGACGACCCCGTCGGCGATGAAGGCGCCGTCGTGGTCCGTCTCGCCGAAGTCACCGCCGTACGCCCAGCGGTACCCGGGCGCGGCGACACCGTTGTCATAGAGCCCGGCGCCCCCACGCCCGGCCGGTCTGCCGTCGTTCACACGCTGCAGGATGCCGTGGTCCCGGAACTCCCAGATGAACCCGCCCTGAAGACCCGGGGTGGCCTCGATGGCCGCCCAATGGTCCGCCAGCGTGCCGTTGCTGTTGCCCATGGCGTGCGAGTATTCGCACTGGACGATCGGCTTGGTCTGCGCGCCGGACAGGGCGTGCGCCAGGCACTCCTCCAGCGGGGCGTACATCGGGCAGGCGATGTCGGAGGCCAGGTCCGGATCCGCCCAGCCGCGCTTGGCGGCGCCCTCGTACTGCACCGGCCGGGTCGGGTCGTGCCGGCGCACCCAGCCCGCCGCCGCGTCGTGGTTCGCGCCGTAGTCGGACTCGTTGCCCAGCGACCAGACGATGACGGACGGGTGGTTCTTGTCCCGCAGCACCATCCGCGCGACCCGGTCCACGAAGGCGTTCAGGTAGCGGGGGTCGTCGGCGATCTCGTGGGCGTGGTCGTGGGACTCGAGGTCGGCCTCGTCGACGACGTAGAAGCCGAGTTCGTCGGCCAGGTCGTACAGGGCCGGGTCGTTCGGGTAGTGCGCGGTGCGGATCGCGTTGAAGCCGAACCGCTTCAGCAGGACGAGGTCCGCCCGCATGTCGTCGTACGTCACCGTCCGCCCGGTCAGCGGGTGGAAGTCGTGCCGGTTGACGCCCCGGATGAACACGCGCTCGCCGTTGACCAGCAGGTCCCGGCCGACGATCTCGATGTCGCGGAAGCCGACGCGGTGCCGGGAGGTGTCGGCGACCGTGCCGTCGGCGCGGTGGAGGCGGACGGTCAGGCCGTACAGCTCGGGCGTCTCGGCGTTCCAGGTGCGCACCTCCGGCACGGCGGCGCGCAGCCGGGCCTCGCCGAGGAACTCGGAGACGCGCTCGTCCTCGGCGTTGGCCCGGTCGAACTCCGCGTCCTGCGTGAGCGGGTGCCCGTCCAGCTCCCCGCTGACGTACCAGCCCTCGGGCAGCTTCCCGCCCGTGTCCCGCACCCGGCACTCCACCAGCAGGTCGCCGTCCCGCCGGGCCCGCACGGTCACGTCCGCGAGATGCAGCGGGTCGACGGCGTACAGCAGCACCGAGCGGGTGATCCCGCCGTGCCACCACTGGTCCTGGTCCTCGACGTGGGAGGCGTCCGACCACTTCACCACGGTCAGGCGCACGGTGGCCCGCTCCCCGGGGCGCACCACCGGGGTGAGGTCGAACTCGGCGGCCAGATGCGAGTCCTTGGAGATCCCGACGGGCCGCCCGTCCACATGCAGCAGCAGCACGCTCTCGGCGGCTCCGACCTGGAGCACGATCCGCCGCCCGGCCCACTCGGCCGGCACCTCCACGGAACGCTCGTACACCCCGGTCGGGTTGGCGGCGGGCACGTCCGGCGGGAACGCGGCGAACGGCATGCGGACGTTGAGGTACTGGGGGAGGTCGTCCGTGCCCTGCATGGTCCACACGCCGGGGACGTACGAGGACGACCAGACCTCCCCGAGCGGGGCTTCCGGCGCGGGCAGCAGCTGAAAGCGCCAGTCGCCGTCGAGCGGCACGGCTCCGGAGCGCCGGTCGACGGCGTTCATCGGCAGCCGGCCCCACGAGGTCAGCTCGGGTGCCTGCCAGGGGCGCAGGGCGATCAGGGGATCGAGGGGAGCGTCGGTCATGACCATTCCGAAGTGGGTGCGGTGGGCCTGGGCAGGACGCGGCCCTGCAGGCCCCAGGCGGGGTCGACGGGGATGCCGAGACGGTCCAGAACGGTGGGGGCGATGTCGATGAGGCGGGGCGTACCGAGCCGGGTGCCTCCGGGTTCGCCGGGCTCGGCGAGGATCACGAAGACCTCCCGTTCGGCGCGCGAGTCGCCGCCGTGGCCACCGGAGTCGAGGTGCCCGTGGTCCGTCGTGACCAGCACGGTCCAGCGTTCCCCGGCGCGTCCGGGGTCCGACACCCGGGCCTCGATCGCCTCCAGCAGCCGCCCGAGGTGGGCGTCCTGGGCGAGCAGGGCCCGGTCGTAGGCGGGGGAGAGGGGGCCCGTGGCGTGGCCGGCCTCGTCGGTGGCGCCGAAGTACACGAACAGGACGTCCGGGTCGGACGTGGTGAGCCAGCGTATGGCGGTGCGTGCGACGCGGCGGTCCGCGGTCTCGTAGCCCTTGGATTCGCCGTTGTGGCGCACACGTCGGCCGATGGCCCGGCCGAGGGTGCCGCGGCGGACCAGAGCCGGCCAGGACACCGCCGCCGCCGTGCGCAGACCGGGCCGGGCGGTGGCGGCGCGGGTCAGGAAGTCGGGGTAGCGGGCGTAGTCGGCGCCTTTGAAGTCGTTGCCGGTGACCCCGTGGCGGTCGGGCCACACCCCGGTGAGGATGCTCGACCAGCCGGGCCCGGAGTCGGTGTGGGCCACGCCGGCCGAGGGCCCGTCGTCGGCTCGGCCGTAGGGCAGCAGGCTCGTGCCGTGGGCCCCCGTGGCCATCAGGCCGTGCAGCACGGGTGCGGTGGAGGGGGACCGGGTCAGCCGGTCGTAGCGCAGGCCGTCCATGCCGACGACGAGGACCTTGGGGCGTTGACCTCTGACGCTCACGTCCGTCACCGGGTGCCTCTCTGGTGTGGCTCCTACGAGCTCGGGACCGACTTCCGGCTCTTGGCTGCGCGCCCTTTGCGGCTGGTCGCGCAGTTCCCCGCGCCCTGAAGGGGCGCGGCCCTTCAGGGCGTCAGCTGCCCTGCACCGCCCCCTCCGTGGCCCCCGCGATGAACCCGCGGGCGAAGATCGTGAAGACCACGACCAGCGGCACGGACGCCATGAGCACACCGGCCATGACCATGCTGTAGTCGGTGGTGTGGCCGACATGGAGCTGGGCGAGCGCCACCTGGAGGGTCAGGTGGCCGGGGTCGTTGAGCACCACCAGCGGCCAGATGTAGTCGTTCCAGGCGCCGACGAAGGCGTAGATGGCGAGGAAGGACAACGCGGGCTTGATCATCGGCAGCACGATGTTCCAGTACTGCCGGAAGAACCCCGCGCCGTCGATGCGCGCGGCGTCGAGGAGTTCGTCCGGCACGCCGTTCTCTATGTACTGGCGCAGCCAGAAGATGCCGAAGGCGTTGGCGAGGGCGGGCAGGATCAGCGCCTTGAGGGTGCCGACCCAGCCGATGTCGGACATGAGGATGAACTGCGGGAGGACGGCCAGCTGGAGCGGCAACATCATGAAGCCCACCAGCATGGCGAACAGCACCTTGCGGCCGGGGAAGTCGAACTTGGCGAAGGCGAACGCCGCCAGGGAGTCGACGAACAGGACCAGGACGGTGGTCACGGTCGCCACGATCAGCGTGTTCAGCATCGACCCGAAGAAGTCGATGGTGTCGAGCACGTGCCCGATGTTCTCCAGCAGATGGGAACCGAACGTCAGCTTCGGCGGGCTCTTGTAGATGTCCTCGGTGGTGTTCGTCGCCATGACGATCGTCCACACGAACGGGAAGACCGAGATCAGGACCGCCAGGACGAGGACGATGTGCGCGGTCAGGCCCTTGGGGCGCCGGGACCGCCTGGGGACCACTGCGGTCATGACGTCCTCCCGCGCTGGACCAGACGCCAGTTGACGACGACCAGCACCATGATCAGTACGAAGAAGGCCCACACGATGGCCGCGCCGTAGCCGTAGTCGTTGTTGACGAAGGCCGACTGGTAGAAGTACAGCAGCGTGGTCAGGCCCGCCTGGCCGGGCCCGCCGAGGTTCGGGTTGGCGGCGTTGCTGCCGAACAGGACCTGGGGTTCGCTGAAGCTCTGCAGGCCGTTGATGGTCGAGATGATGACGGTGAACAGGATGATGGGCCGCATGATCGGCATGGTGATCTGGAAGAACGTACGGATCGGCCCGGCGCCGTCCAGCCTGGCCGCCTCGTAGATCTGGCCGGGGATGGCCTGGAGGCCGGCCAGGTAGATGATCATGTTGTAGCCGGTCCACATCCAGGTCATCAGCAGCGCGATGACCAGCTTGATCAGCCACGGATTGCTCAGCCACGGGACGGGTGCGATGCCGACCGTGCCCAGGATCGCGTTGACCAGGCCGAAGTTGTTGCTGAACACCGCGCCGAAGAAGATCGACACGGCGACGATCGAGGTGACGCTCGGTACGTAGAGGGCGATGCGGTAGAAGCCCTTGAAGCGGCGCACCGAATGCAGCAGCGTCGCCAGCACCAGGGCGCCGAACAGCGTGGGGACGGTGGACAGCACCCAGATCACCAGGGTGTTGCGGATCGACAGCCAGAAGACCGGGTCGTCCAGGAGGAACCGGAACTGCTGAAGTCCCACGAACTGCACGGTGCCCATGCCGTCCCAGCGCTGGAAGGCGAGGTACAGCGAGTAGAAGACCGGGAAGAACGAGAAGACGCCGAAGATCAGGAAGAAGGGCGAGATCGCGAGGTACTGCCGCCAGTGGGACAGCACGCCGCGGCGCCCTGGCCGCACGGTGCCCGCGGGCGGCGTGCGCCGCGGTCGGAAGCGGGCCGGGCCGGGCCCGCCGAGGTGCCGGGGCACCGCGGCGGGCCCGGTGACCGGAGGTGACGACACCTCAGCTCACCCCCTGTCGCCGGGCGATCTGCCGGGCCTGGGCGACCGCGTCCTTCCAGGCGTCCTCGGGCTTCTTGCCCTTGGCCTCGACGTTGCTCAGCTCCGTGAAGTAGGGAGCCATGACGGCGGCGTCGGCGGGTGCCTCGTAGCTCGCCGGGATGGCCTTGGCGGCCGGGCCGAACACCTCGATGACCTTCTGCCCGCCGAAGAAGGGGTCGCCGCCCGTCATGGCCGGCATGGCGTACGCCGCCGGTGCGGCGGGGAAGATGGCGGCGTCGGTGAAGCCGCGGGCGTCGTTCTCCGGGCTGAGGATCCAGCTGATGATCTTGAACGCCTCTTCGGGGTTCCGGCACTGCTTGGGCAGGGCCAGGTAGGAGCCGCCCTGGTTGGCCGGTCCGCCGGGGGTCGCGCAGACCCGCCACTTGCCCTTGGTCTTCGGGGCCGCCTGCTCGATGTCCAGCGCGTGCCAGGCAGCGCCGAGTTCGGTGGTCAGGCTCTTGCCGATGGCGGCGTTCCAGGTGTTGTCGTTGATCTTGGCGTCGAGGCCGAGGGTGTAGGGGCGGATCGCCGTGTCCCAGGCGGTACGGATGTGGTCCTGGTCGCCGATGAAGTGGTTGTCCTTGTCGATGAACCGCGCGGTGCCCTGGCCGACCGCGATGTTGAACACCGAGCCGATGTTGTTGACCAGGTAGGTGCCGGGCACCTTCTCGCGCAGCTCGGTGCCGAGTGCGAAGTACTCCTCCCAGCTCCCGGCCCGGGCGGCGACCTTGTCGGGGTCGGTGGGCAGCCCGGCCTTGTCGAACAGGTCCGCGCGGTAGAAGAGCGCGGTGGGACCGATGTCGATCGGGAAGCCGATCTGCCGGCCGTCCTCGCTCCGGGCGAGCCTGGTCTTCCAGTCCAGGTACTGGGAGGCGATCTTCTTGAAGCCCAGGTCGTTCAGGTCGAGGAAGCGGTTCGCGTTGGGCAGGAAGGACGCCATGTCCTCGCCCTTGATGCCGGTGATGTCGGGCACGGAGGCGCCCGCCGCGAGGGTGGTGGTCAGCTTCTGCTTGAAGTCGCCGCCTATGGACGCTGCGGTCAGCTTCACCTGGCCGCTGAAGTGCGTCTTGGCCTCGGCGACCACCTTGTCGCTGAGCGCGCCTCCCCAGTACCACAAGGTGAGGTTCTTGCCGTTCTTGCTGCCGGCCGATCCTGAGCCCCCGCCGCACGCGACGGTCAGGCCGGAGGCGGCCGCGGTCAGTGCGGCGGCCTGGAGGAAGCCTCTACGGGAAAGGTCCACGGGTCACTCCTGTTGTTCCTGTTCGACGTGCCAGAGGGGTGGGAGGGTCAGTGCGGCCCTTCGCAGGCGCGCGGACCGACGGAGGTGTGAGGGGCCGGTGGGGTGACGGGGGCGTGGTGCACGGGTGGGCCGGCGTCGGCCGGGACGCGGTCGGCCAGGAAGCCGTAGGCGCGTCGCAGTCCGGGGTCGGTCAGCGAGCGCCACCAGCGCTCGACGCCGTACCAGCCGGGGGCCGCGAGGGCACCGCCGTGGTGCCGGACGGACAGCCCGGCCGCGAGCACCGCGAACCGCAGCCGCTCCGCCAGCGGCCAGCCGCCGAGGGAGGCCGCGACGAAACTCGCGCCGAAGACGTCCCCGGCGCCCGTCGCGTCCAGGACGTCGGTGTCCAGGGCCGGGACCTCGGCGTACTCGCCGGTGATCTGGTCGACGGCGAGGGCGCCGTCCCCGCCCCGTGTCACCACGGCGACCGGCACCAGCTCGGAGAGGATGCCGAGCGCGTCCACCGCGCTGTCGGTGCGGGTGTAGGCCATCGCCTCGGTCTCGTTCGGGAGGAAGGCGTGGCACAGGGCCAGCTGGTCCAGGAGGGCCGTCGACCACTCCTGGGTGGGGTCCCAGCCGACGTCGGCGTAGATCTGCGTGCCGTTCGCGGCGGCCTTGGCGAGCCACTCGCGGGGCCGGGCCTCGAGGTGCACCAGGGCGGTCCGCGCGTCGGGCGGGTCGCCCATCAGCACGTCCTGCGAGTACGGCGGCTCCTGGCCGTGGGTGAGCAGGGCCCGGTCGTGGCCGTAGGCGACGGAGACGGTGACCGGGGTGGGCCAGCCGTCCGCCGTCCGGGAGAGCGAGAGGTCGACGCCTTCCTGGTCGCGCAGGACGTCCCGGCAGTGCTCGCCGTAGAAGTCGTCGCCGAACACCGTGGCCAGACAGGTGCCGAGGCCGAAGCGGGCGGCGGCCACGGCGAGGTTCGCGATGCCGCCCGGGCCGCAGCCCATGCCCCCGGTCCAGATCTCCTCGCCCGGTGTCGGCGGCTTGCCGAGCCCCGTGAGCACGAGGTCGTAGAAGAGCAGCCCGGTCAGCAGCACATCGGGCCGGTCATCGTCCACGGATGTGTCCTCTCGCTCACGGCTTCGACGGAGATCGTCAAAACTCTTCATTTCTCTGGCCGGAATCGTGCGCCGCTCAGAGAGATTGGTCAATACCCGAGCAGAACTGAGCATAGAAATGATTGAAGATGACGAGTAGTGTTCCGGCTGTGCTGGCAGAACGACGACACCAACTCATCCTGCGGGCCCTGCGCGCCGGCGGGCCCGCGGCCGTGACCGACCTCTCCGAGCAGCTGGGGGTGAGCCCCGCCACCATCAGGCGTGACCTGGTCAAACTGGAAGAAGACGGACTGCTCACGCGCGTGCACGGCGGCGCCGTCGTGGAGGAGGGCGACCAGCCCTTCGCCGAGGTCGCCGAGGTGCGCGTGTCCGAGAAGGACGCCATAGCCGAACGCGCCGCCGCCATGATCGAGGACGGCCAGTCGGTGCTGCTGGACATCGGGACGACGGCCTACCGCCTGGCCCGGCAGCTGCACGGCCGCCGCCTCACCGTGATCACCAGCAACCTGGTGGTCTACGAGGAACTCGCCGACGACGAGGGCATCGAGCTGGTCCTGCTCGGCGGCATGGTCCGCCGCGAGTACCGCTCCCTGGTCGGCTTCCTCACCGAGGACAACCTGCGCCAGCTGCACGCCGACTGGCTCTTCCTCGGCACCAGCGGCGTGCGGCCCGGCGGGCAGGTCATGGACACGACGGTCGTGGAGGTTCCGGTCAAGCGCGCCATGATCAAGGCCGGCGGGAAGGTGGTGCTGCTGGCCGACGCGGCGAAGTTCCCGGGGCACGGGATGGCGAAGGTCTGCGGTCCCGAGGACCTGGACGCGGTGGTGACGAACGAGCCGGTCGACGCGGCGACGCGGGCCTCCTTCCAGGAGGCGGGCGTCGAAGTCGTCGTGGTGGGAAGGGTGCAAGCGTGAACCCTCCCCCGGCCGAGGCGGGGAGATTCCTGGCCCAGGCCGCCCCGCCGTTCAGCGAACAGCAAGGTCTTACGCCCTCGACGCCAGCCGGGTGGGAACCAGCCCGGGGTCTTGAGGCAAGTTCAAGGAGGTGGCTCGTGCTTGGTTCTCGCAACGCGCCGCGCGCAGCCTGCCGAATCGGAGGAACCCCGTGAAGCTGACGATTCTGGGCGGCGGAGGATTCCGCGTGCCGCTGGTCTACGGAGCCCTCCTCCAGGACCACGCCGAGGGCCGGGTGACCCGTGTCGTGCTGCACGATCTGGACGCCGGACGGCTGTCGGCGGTGACACGCGTCCTCGCCGAGCAGGCGGCCGGCGTCGCCGACGCGCCCGAGGTGAGCGCCACCACCGACCTCGACGAGGCCCTGCGCGGCGCCGACTTCGTGTTCTCCGCGATCCGCGTCGGCGGCCTGGAGGGACGCGCGAACGACGAGCGCGTGGCCCTCGCCGAGGGCGTGCTGGGCCAGGAGACGGTGGGCGCGGGCGGCATCGCCTACGGCCTGCGCACGGTCCCGGTCGCCGTCGACATCGCGCAGCGGGTGGCACGGCTCGCGCCCGACGCCTGGGTCATCAACTTCACCAACCCGGCCGGACTGGTCACCGAGGCCATGTCCCGCCACCTCGGCGACCGCGTCATCGGCATCTGCGACTCCCCGGTCGGTCTCGGCCGCCGTATCGCCCGCGTGCTCGGCGTGAAGAACCCGGGCGAGGCGTGGATCGACTACGTCGGCCTCAACCACCTCGGCTGGGTCCGCGGCCTGCGCGTCGCCGGCCGTGACGAACTACCGCGCCTGCTCGCCGACCCCGACCTGCTCGGCTCCTTCGAGGAGGGCAAGCTCTTCGGCGTCGACTGGCTCCGGTCCCTGGGCGCGATCCCCAACGAGTACCTGCACTACTACTACTTCAACCGCGAGGCCGTCCGCGCCTACCAGCAGGCCGAGAAGACCCGCGGCGCGTTCCTGCACGACCAGCAGGCCCGCTTCTACGCCGAGATGAAGAACCCCCACGCCCCCGCCCTCACGGTCTGGGACCGCACCCGCGCCGAGCGCGAGGCCACGTACATGGCCGAGAACCGCGAGACCGCGGGCGCCGGTGAACGCGACGAGGACGACCTGTCCGGCGGCTACGAGAAGGTGGCCCTCGCGCTGATGCGGGCGATCGCCCGGGACGAGCGCACCACCCTGATCCTCAACGTGCGCAACCGGCGCACGCTGTCGGTCCTGGACGCGGAGGCCGTGATCGAGGTCCCCTGCCTCGTCGACGCCAACGGCGCCCACCCCGTCACCGTCGACCCGCTGCCCGACCACGCCACCGGCCTGGTCTGCGCGGTCAAGGCGGTCGAGCGCGAGGTGCTGGCCGCCGCCGGCTCCGGCTCCCGCGCGACGGCCGTGAAGGCCTTCGCCCTGCACCCGCTCGTCGACTCCGTCCACGTGGCCCACAGGCTGGTCGAGGGCTACACCGAGGTCCACCCCGGGTTGGCGTACCTTAGGTGAACGCCGTCCGGTAAGCGCTTTCCCCCACCGCTTCCCGCCTGCTCGCTCTTCCCGCTTCCTGGAGACATCCCATGCACGACGAAAGCCGCCGCATCGAGGAGCGCGTGCAGCGCCTTCACGACCAGCGCATCAAGACCGCGGTCTACGCGGCCACCGTCCCCTTCGAGGTGGAGGCCTGGCAGGCCCCGGGGGAGCCGGTCCCGTTCGAGGAGGCCGCCGCCGCTTCCTACGAGCCCTTCGCGATGGGCACCCCGTGGGGCCCGCCCTGGGGCACCACCTGGTTCCGCATGCGCGGACAGGTGCCGAAGGAGTGGGCGGGTCGCCGCGTCGAGGCCGTCATCGACCTGGGCTTCGTCGGCGACTGGCCCGGCAACCAGGCCGAGGCCCTCGTCCACCGCACGGACGGCACCCCGCTGAAGGCCGTCAACCCGCTCAACCAGTACGTGGCGATCGCCAACCCCGCCCGCGGCGGAGAGACGGTCGACTACCTGGTCGAGGCCGCCTCCAACCCGGACATCCTGGCGGACAACTTCGCCAAGGTCACGCCCCTCGGCGACAAGCTGACCGCGGGCGACGAGCCGCTCTACACCTTCCGCAGCGCCGACCTCGCCGTCCTCGACGAGGAGGTCTTCCACCTCGACCTCGACGTACAGGTGCTGCGCGAGCTGATGCTGGAGCTCGGCGAGCACGACCCGCGCCGGCACGAGATCGCGCACGCCCTCGACCGGGCGATGGACCTGCTCGACCTGGACGACGTGTCCGGCTCGGCCGCCGCGGTCCGCGAGGCGCTGAAGCCGGTGCTGTCCAAGCCCGCGCACGCCAGCGCGCACACCATCTCCGGCGTCGGCCACGCCCACATCGACTCCGCCTGGCTCTGGCCGATCCGCGAGACCAAGCGCAAGACGTCCCGCACCTTCTCCAACGTCACCTCGCTCGCCGACGAGTACGAGGACTTCATCTTCGCCTGCTCCCAGGCCCAGCAGTACGAGTGGGTCCGCGACCACTACCCCAAGGTCTGGGCCCGCATCCAGGAGTCCGTCAAGAACGGCCAGTGGGCGCCGGTCGGCGGTATGTGGGTCGAGGCCGACGGCAACCTGCCCGGCGGCGAGGCCGTCGCCCGCCAGTTCATCCACGGCAAACGGTTCTTCATCGAGCACTTCGGCATCGAGACCAAGGGCGTGTGGCTGCCGGACTCCTTCGGCTACAACGCGGCCTACCCGCAGCTCGCCAAGCTCGCAGGGAACGAGTGGTTCCTCACCCAGAAGATCTCCTGGAACCAGACCAACCGGTTCCCCCACCACACCTTCTGGTGGGAGGGCATCGACGGCACCCGCATCTTCACCCACTTCCCGCCGGTCGACACCTACAACGCCCGCTTCAGCGGCGAGGAGATGTCCCGCGCGGTCCGCAACTACTCCGAGAAGGGCGGCGCCTCCCGTTCCCTGGCCCCCTTCGGCTGGGGCGACGGCGGCGGCGGCCCCACCCGCGAGATCATGGAGCGCGCCCGTCGGCTGGCCGACCTGGAGGGCTCCGCGAAGGTCGTCGTCGAACACCCCGACGAGTTCTTCGCCAAGGCCCGTGAGGAGTACCCCGACGCGCCCGTGTGGGTCGGCGAGCTCTACCTGGAGCTGCACCGCGCCACCTACACCTCCCAGGCCCGCACCAAGCAGGGCAACCGCCGCTCCGAGCACCTCCTGCGCGAGGCCGAACTCTGGGCGACCACGGCCGCCCTGCACGCGCCGGGCTACATCTACCCGCACGAGAAGCTGGACCGGCTCTGGAAGACGGTGCTGCTGCACCAGTTCCACGACATCCTGCCCGGTTCCTCCATCGCCTGGGTGCACCGCGAGGCCGAGGCGGAGTACGCTCGCGTCGCCCGCGAACTGCACGCGCTGACCGCCGAGGCGGTGGCCGCGCTGGGCGCCGGCGGCACCCGCGTCTTCAACGCCGGCCCCTACGACCGCGCCGAAGTGGTCCGCACCGCCGACGGCGCGCCGGTGTACGTGGAGGTACCCGCGAGCGGTTCCGCACCCCTCACCGACACCGCGGCCCCGCAGCCGGTGACGGTGCACGGCCGGGTCCTCGCCAACGGACTGGTCCGCGTGGAGGTGGCCGAGGACGGCACCCTGTCCTCCGTCCGCGACCTGCGTGCTGGCCGCGAAGTCCTCGCCGAGCCGGGCAACCTGCTCCGTCTGCACACGGACCTGCCCAACTACTGGGACGCCTGGGACATCGACAAGCACTACAAGAACCGCTACACGGACCTCCTGGACGCGTCGTCCGTCACGGTCGTCGAGCAGGACCCGCTGGTCGGCGCCATCCGCGTCGAGCGGTCCTTCGGCAAGGGCTCCACGATCACCCAGACGATCACCGTCCGCGCCGGCAGCTCCCGGATCGACATCGAGACGGACATCGACTGGCACGAGACCGAGAAGATCCTCAAGGCGGCCTTCCCGGTCGACATCCGCGCCCCGCACTCCTCCGCCGAGATCCAGTTCGGCCACATCCAGCGCCCCACCCACACCAACACCACCTGGGAGGCGGCCCGCTTCGAGGTCTCCGGCCACCGCTGGGTGCACCTCGGCGAGCCGGGCTACGGCGTCGCCGTCATCAACGACTCGACGTACGGCCACGACGTCTCCCGCACCGTCCGCGAGGACGGCGGCACCACGACCACCGTCCGCCTCAGCCTGGTCCGCGCCCCGCGCATCCCCGACCCCGAGGCCGACCAGGGCCGCCACCGCCTCACCTACGCGCTGCTGCCCGGCGCGACCGTCGAGGACGCCGTCGCCGAGGGCTACGCCCTCAACCTGCCGCTTCGGGTGGCGGAGGCGGCCGGCGCCCCCGAACCGGTCGTCACCGCCGAGGGCGAGGGCGTGACCGTGGAGGCGGTCAAGCTCGCCGACGACGCCTCCGGCGATGTCGTCGTACGGCTCTACGAGTCCCGCGGCGGCCGCGCCACCGGCACCCTGCGCCCCGGGTTCCCGCTCGCGGGGGCCCAGATCACCGACCTGCTGGAGCGCCCGCTCCAGGACGCGGAGATCATCGACGGGGCCGTCGCCGTCGCGCTGCGGCCCTTCCAGATCCTCACCCTCCGCCTGCGCAGGGGCTGAGCTCATGGCCATGCAGCCTTGGTTCGAGGACGCCAAGCTCGGCATCTTCGTCCACTGGGGCATCTACGCCGTCGACGGCGTCCAGGAGTCCTGGTCGTTCTACGACGACATCGTCCCGCACGGGCAGTACATGTCCCAGCTCGACCGGTTCACGGCCGCCCGCTACGACCCGCGCGACTGGGCGAGGCTCTTCGCGCGGGCCGGTGCCAGGTACGCCGTGCTGACCAGCCGCCACCACGACGGGGTCGCCCTGTGGGACACCGCCCACGGCGACCTGAACGTGGGCCGCGACCTGATCGCCGGCTACGCCGAGGCCCTGCGCGAGCAGGGCCTCAAGGTCGGCCTCTACTACTCCCACTCCGACTGGAACCACCCCGACTACGCCTCCACCCGCAAGCCCGGCCGCCCGCCGGAGCTGGAGGACAACCGGTACTCCGAGGTCGCCGCCGAGTTCGAGGACCTGGACGCGTGGGAGAGGTTCCTCGCCTACCGCGACGGGCAGATCCGCGAACTCACCAGCCGTTACCGGCCCGACCTGATGTGGTTCGACGGCGAGTGGGACCGCAGCGAGGAGCAGTGGCGCATCCTCGAACTCGCCGCCCTCATCCGCTCCCGGGTACCGGACGTCGTCTTCAACGCCCGGATGCTGAGCGAGGGCGACTACGCCACCCCCGAGCAGGGCGCCCCCGTCATCCCCCCGAAGGGCCCCTGGGAGCTGTGCCTCACGATCAACGACTCCTGGGGCCACCAGCACCACGACCACCACCACAAGTCCGTCGACCAGCTGGTCCGCTACTTCACCGAGACCATCGGCGGCGGAGGCAACCTGCTCCTCAGTGTCGGTCCGCGGGAGGACGGCACGATCACGGACGAGCAGGCAGAGCGGCTGGAAGGGCTCGGCGACTGGATCGCCGGGCACGCCGAGGCCGTGTACGGCACCGTACGAGGACTCCCGCCGGGGCACCACTACGGCCCGAGCACCCTCGCCAAGGACCGCCGCACCCTCTACCTGACCCTCTTCGACGCCCCGCGCGCCGAGATCAACGTGCGCGGCCTGCTCAGCAAGGTCCGCCGGGTCTCGGTCCTGGGCAGCGGCACCGAGCTGCCCCACCACGTCACCGGCGGCCTCCACGAGACGCCCGGCATCCTCTGGATCGAGCCCCCCTCGGCGGCGGACCTCGACCCGCACGCCACCGTACTGGCCGTCGAACTGGAAGGGGAACTGGAGCTGTACCGAGGTGAGGGCCGCTTCTGACCGCCGGATCGACCCACGATTCCGGCACCGGAATGCTCCCTGTCGTGGGTCGCCCCGCTCGTCCCGCCGCGGCCGAGACGAGGCGCGACCCCAGCAGTGTGTGCGACGCGCTCGCGGCCAGGTCCCAGGGACCAGGGACCAGGACCGACTGTGCGGACCCCCCTAGAGAGGCAGCGCCCGAGCCGCCGCCCCGACCGGGCCGACCGGTTCGGCCGACGGGGGCGCGGGTACCGCCGGCAGCGGATCCGTCGCCTCCGGCCGCTGCTGCGGCAGCGACACCGGCCGCAGCGGGCGCAGCCCCGACACCACCGTGTAGTCCTGGCCCAGGAACGGCGGAACCACCTCCCCCGGGTCCTCGCCGAGGGCCAGCTGCACGGCGGCCCAGGGGGCGTTGACCCCGCACAGGGACAGCTGGTGCAGTCCGCCGGCCGGGCGGGTGTTGACGTCCATGAGGACCGGACGGTCGCCGAACATCCGGAACTGGATGTTGGACAGGTAGTGCAGACCGAAGCCCTCGGCGATCCGCCGGGCCGGGTCCAGCCACTGCTCGTGCAGGGTGAAGCCCCGGCGGCGGCCGTTCTTGGTGCGGCCCACGGCCATCCGGAGCCGGTTGTCCGGACCGGTCAGGCAGTCCACCGACACCTCGGGCTGCTCCAGGCGCGGCATCACCAGCCAGTCGACCGGCTCCTCGGCCCCCCGCAGCGCCTCCAGCACCAGGTCGAGCGGCACGTACGGGCTCGGGAACCCGCTCAGATGCATCAGCGAGAAGGGCGTACGCGTGATCACGCGGAAGCCCACCCCGCCGGCCCCGGACGCGGGCTTGAAGCACGCCTTGTGCCCGCCTGCCTCCAACTCCTCGACAGCGGCGACGAGTTCGTCCTCCGAGCGGACCCGCCACCACGGCGGCACGGGCACGCCGATCGCCTGGACCGCCTCGTAGGCGATCACCTTGTCGTGGAAGACGGCCACGGCCTCGGGCGGCGGCGCCAGCACCGCCGTGCCGGCCGCCTCGAACTCGGCGCGGTGCGCCACGATCGCCGACTGGTGCAGCCGTGGCACGAACACATCGATGCCGCGTCGCGCGCACTGGTCCAGCGCGTACTCCACGTACCCGGCGGGGGAGAGGTTCTCGGGCTCCAGCTCGGCCGTGTCGGCGGCGGCCAGCACCGGCGAGTCGGGGTCTCCGTGGGTGGCATGGATCTCGACGGCCCGGTCGCTGGGATTTCTCCGCAGCTGATCCATGAAGAACACGTTCTCCGCGTACGTGCGGTTGAGCCAGACGCGTACGCGAGAGACCATGCAGGCCGCCTTTCACGGTTCGCGGGCAGGGCTGAGCAGCCCGTGCCCGGGCAGGAAAATGGAGGGACACCAAACCGCCCCTGTGAAGGGGAGTTCTCAGTGGTGGTGTTGGGCCAGATCATACGGCTTCGGCGAGCCCTGTCGTGCAACGCGCATGTGAAGGATTTCTCCGGCGACGGCCCCCGGGCCGCCTTGTCCCTCTCGCACGGATGTGATCTCTTGGTGGCGTCCGGGTGCGCGGAGGGGGCGAGAGGTGACGTCGACGGCCGGTGGCGCCGCACAACTGCTGGCCATCAGCGATCTGCACATCGGGTACCCGGAGAACCGCGCCCTGGTCGAGGGCATGCGGCCCGGGACGGACGACGACTGGCTGCTCGTGGCCGGGGACGTCGCCGAGACCGTGGCGGACATCCGCTGGGCCCTGAAGACGCTCGCGGGCCGCTTCCGCAAGGTCGTCTGGGCGCCCGGCAACCATGAGCTGTGGACCCATCCGAGCGACTCCGTCACCCTGCGCGGTGTCGCACGGTACGAGTACCTGGTCGAGCTGTGCCGGGAACTCGGGGTGACGACTCCCGAGGACCCCTACCCCGTCTGGGACGGCCCCGGCGGCCCGGTGGCCGTCGCCCCGCTGTTCCTGCTGTACGACTACTCGTTCCTGCCGGCCGGCTGCACCACCAAGGAGCAGGGCTTGGAGTACGCGCAGGGCACCGGGATCGTGTGCACCGACGAGTACCTGCTGCACCCCGACCCGTACCCGAGCCGGGAGGCATGGTGCCGGGCCCGGGTCGCCGAGACCGAACGCAGACTCGCCGAACTGCCCGGCGACCTGCCGGTGATCCCCGTCAACCACTATCCGCTGCACCGGCATCCGATGGACGTGCTGTGGCACCCCGAGTTCGCCATGTGGTGCGGCACGGACCTGACCGCCGACTGGCACCGCAGGTTCCGCGTGCACACCATGGTCTACGGCCATCTGCACATCCCCCGCACCACCCGGCACGAGGGCGTGCGCTTCGAGGAGGTGTCGGTGGGCTATCCACGCGAGTGGAGCAAGCGGTCCCGGCCGCCCGGGCGGCTGCGGCGCATCCTGCCGGGGGAGGGCGAGGAGCGGTGATCGAGGAACTGCTGCCGGAAGCCGTGGTCACCGTGGAGGCGTACGGCCACGGGGACGCGGACACCCCGCTGTACCCCGAGGAGGCGGCGCTCGTGGCACGGGCGGTCGCCAAGCGGCGCAGGGAGTTCGCCGTCGTGCGCTCCTGCGCCCGCCGCGCCATGGAGAAGCTCGGCGTGGCGCCGCAGCCGATCCTGCCGGGGGAACGCGGCGCCCCCGGCTGGCCGGCCGGGCTGGCCGGCAGCATGACCCACTGCGACGGCTACGGCGCCGCCGCCCTGGTCCGCGCCACCGACCTGGCCTCCCTGGGTATCGACGCCGAGGTCCACGGCCCGCTGCCCGAGGGCGTCCTGCCGTCCGTGTCCCTGCCGGCCGAGGCGGACCGGCTGCGAAGGCTCGCCGCCGAACGCCCCGACATCCACTGGGACCGGCTGCTGTTCAGCGCGAAGGAGTCCGTCTACAAGGCGTGGTTCCCCCTCACCGGGAAGTGGCTGGACTTCATGGAGGCCGACATCGAGCTCACCGCCGAGGGCACCTTCCGCGCGGCGCTGCTCGTCCCCGGGCCGCGGGTGGGCGCCCGCCGCGTCGGCCACTTCGACGGTCGCTGGACGGCGGGGCGGGGCCTGGTCGCCACGGCGGTCGCGGTACCGCACGCCTGACCCCGCAAGGAATCCCTCTCCGGCACTCCGGGTCAGGGCCCCGTCTCGGGGCACCAGTTCTCCAGGAGCCGGAAGAACGCCTCCTCGTTGCCGGTCAGCCCGGCCCGCTCCAGGGCCCGCTCCGCCTCGGCGAGCACCGCGGGAGGCACGAGCGGCGGGGCGCCCTCCAGGTCGAAGGCGGCCCGGACGGTGTGCAGCAGCCGCAGATAGGCCTGGACGGCGGTGCGTTCACGATCGGTCAGAACGGCGGTGGGCATCGGTCGGCTCTCCCCGTGTCGGCGTCGTCTCTCCCGCGCCCTCGCGGCGCGCACGCCCCGCACGGCGGTGGCGCCCCTCCAGCTTGCCGCCCACCACTGACAATCCGGCCCCGTCGCCCTCCGGTTCGCCCGCTCGGCGGAGGCGGACCACACCACGTTGCCCCTGAGGACGGCCCGTCAGCCCTGCGGTCCGCGATACCCGAGCGACGCTTCGATCCGCCCCGCCAGATGGTCCCGCCGCGCCGGCCCGCGCGACGACGAACCGGCGAGCCACGCCCGGCACTTGCTGGCGAGCAGCAGACCGAAGCTCTCGGCCTCCTTCTCGTCGTCGAGGTCGAAGCGGGTGCGCGCGGCGACCTTCCGCACGGTCTCCTGGAGGTCGGCGCCGTCGTCGAGCAGCCGGGCCGCGACGGCGGCGCCCTCGACGTGGTGGGAGCAGTGCCCGGCCTTCATGTGCCACAGCTCGTGGCCCAGGATCACCAACTGGTGATCGGGAGCGGTGCGTTCCTCGATCACGACGAGGTCCTGTTCGGCCATGTCGAGCCACAGCCCGCTGGCGGTCCCGGGCGGGAACGCGGCCGTACGGAAGTGGACGGGGCGGCCGCGGCGTCTGCTCATGCCGTCGCACAGGGCGGCGTACAGCTCGTCGGGCCGTGCCGGCGCGGGGAGGGTCAGCTCCGCGACCAGCTCGCCGCACAGGCGGCGCATTTCCCTACCGATGCCCACAGTTCTCCCCACGGTCACGACTCGGGCCGCTTGACGCTCTCCAGGAGCATGTCCAGCCACTCCGCGACCTTGTCGCGGTGCTGGTCGGTGGGCAGTTGCGCGGCCCGCCAGGCGATGCCGCGCACGCCGTGGTCCTGCAACAGCCGCTCCAGCGGGTCGTCCGCCGCCGCAGCCGCCTGCCGCTCGCGGTCGGCGAGCTTCTGCAGCAGCTCCTGCTCGGTGTGCTGGAGGGCGCTCACGAGCGCCTCGGGGTCCTCGGCCGTCAGGAACCCGGCGTGCACCCGGAAGAACCGCTGGAGGGCGTCGCAGTGCTCCATGGTCGGCCGACGGTCGCCGTTGATGAGGGCGCCGGCCTGCTGGCGGGACATGCCCGCGCCGTCGGCGATCTCCTGCTGGGTGTACTTGCGGCCGTTGGGCTTGAGCCGGGTCCGGCGCAACAGGTCCAGTCGCTGCAGGAACCGGGCCTGGACATCGGGCTCGCCCGCCGGCCGGCCACTGAGCAGTGCCTTGACCACGGGGTCCGGGACCCCGGAGGCCACGGACAGCCGGCCGATGTCGAAGACCTCGGCATGCGGCACGCCGAGCCGGTCGGCGAGCGCGCCGACACGGGAGACGACGGCCGGTAGCACGGCCGTCGGCGTGGCGCCCGGACCCTCGACGAAGCCACCCGTCACCGACAGATCTCCTACGTATCTCACAGGCTTCTCACAAGTGGATGCCGTGACCTACCCCGGCGTGAACTTCCCGGAGCGTAGCCGGTGCTTCGAACTCACATCCAGGTCTCGCCACAACTGTGGCCAATTTCAGCCGTCAACAGGCACGGAATGCCACGATAGTTGACACGCCTCAGCTCGGGGCAGCAGGATCGGGGCGCCGCGTCAAGGCCGCACAGGCAAGAGGGGTGACCTCCCGATGGCATATCAGGCAGGAGGGCAGCGGCCGGCACCGCGGCCCGTCCCCGAGACTCCCGAGGCCCAGGCCTACCTGGAGGACTACGCCGGGCTTCTGGAGGGTGTCTCCTTCCCCTCCCTCGTCGTCGACCACTGCTGGGACGTGGTGCTGACCAACGGTGCCTTCCGGTCACTTTTCCGAGAGGTCGGCCCGCATCCGACGGCCATGCCGGGCGACAACTTCCTCAGGTTCGTGCTGTTCCACCCCGACGCCCCCACGGTCCTCGGCGAGCACGAGGCGAGCTGGTGCCTGCCGATGCTCGCGCACTTCGCCCGGACCGTGGAGAGTCACGGCCCGGACCACGGACTCCAGGCCATCCGCCGCGACATCGCCCAGGACCCGATCATGGAGGCCGCCTACCGGCACGGCCTGCCGCACTGGATCCGCGCGGTCGGTGAGGACGCCGTCGAGCAGGACGGTGCCGTACGACCGCTGCTGCACCCGGATCCCCGCCGGGGCGCCACCGAGTGCCGGGTCGTCGTCGAGACGTCCAGGACGCTGGAGGAACTGGGCTGCGCCCGGGTCACGTTCGTCCTGCGCGAGGCCCGCCGCACAGCGTCCCGGGAGCGTCGCACACGCCGTACCGCCTCCCACCTGAGGGTCGTCCCCGCGGCCGACTGACCGCTCCCGCCCCTTCGCCCACCCCTGTCCGCACCCTTCCCAGAGCATATGGTGTGTGACATAGTACTTACGTGAGCGAGTCGCTGACCTGCGATGTCGTGGTGGTCGGAGCCGGAGTGATCGGCGCCGCCGCCGCCCTCTACGCGGCCCGCGCGGGCCTGGACACCGTCGTGGTGGACCGGGGAGCGGTGGCCGGCGGTACGACCGGAGCGGGGGAGGGGAACCTCCTCGTCTCCGACAAGGAACCCGGACCGGAGCTCGAACTGGCCCTGCTGTCCGCCCGGCTGTGGGCCGGGCTGGCCCGGGAGGGGCTGGGCCGGGCCGTCGAGTACGAGCCCAAGGGCGGTGTCGTCGTCGCCGGCACGGAGCGGGCCCTGGCCGGGCTGGAGGAACTCGCCGCCGGGCAGCGCGCCGCCGGCGTCGAGGCCGTCTCGGTGCCGCCCGACCGGCTCACCGACCTGGAGCCGTATCTGACCCCCCACCTCGCGGGCGGCATGCACTACCCGCAGGACGCCCAGGTGATGCCCGCCCTCGCGGCGGCGCACCTGCTGCGCGCGTCGAAGGCCCGGGTGCTCACCGGCCGGGAGATGACCGGGGTCCTGCGCGGGCCGGGCGGCGCGGTGCGCGGCGTGCGCACCGACCGGGGCGACCTCCACGCCCCCGCGGTCGTCAACGCGGCCGGCACCTGGGGCGGCGAGGTGGCGGCCCGCGCCGGAGTGTCCCTGCCGGTGCTGCCCCGGCGGGGCTTCGTCCTGGTCACCGAACCGCTGCCGCCCCGCGTCCGGCACAAGGTGTACGCCGCCGACTACGTGGCCGACGTCGCGAGCGACTCGGCGCCGCTGCAGACCTCCCCGGTGGTGGAGGGCACCCCGGCCGGGCCGGTCCTCATCGGCGCCAGCCGCGAACGGGTCGGCTTCGACCGGTCGCTGTCGCTCCCGGCGCTGCGCGCGCTGGCGGCCGGGGCGACCGGGCTCTTCCCGTTCCTCGCCGGAGTCCGGGCCATGCGCACGTACGCCGGCTTCCGGCCGTATCTGCCGGACCACCTGCCCGCGATCGGCCCCGACCCGCGGGCGCCCGGGCTCTTCCACGCCTGCGGGCACGAGGGCGCCGGCATCGGTCTCGCTACCGGCACCGGGCATCTGATCGCCCAGGCGCTGACCGGGCGGACACCCGACCTGGACCTCGGCCCGTTCCGGCCCGACCGCTTCACCGAGGAGGCCGAGTGAACCCGCTGGAGCCGGCGGGGGCCAGGCCCGGCCCCGCCTTCACGGTCACGTTCGACGGGCGGCCGGTCGAGGCGCTGCCCGGGCAGACGGTCGCCGCCGTGCTGTGGTCGGCAGGGGTGACGTCGTGGCGTTCCACCCGCGGCGAAGGCCGTCCGCGCGGGGTGTTCTGCGGGATCGGTGTCTGCTTCGACTGCCTGGTGACCGTCAACGGCCGCCCCAACCAACGGGCCTGCCTGGTGCCGGTGCGGCCGGGGGATGCGATCGGCACCCAGGACGGCACGGGCCACGGGGAGGTGCGGCATGCGGACTGACCTCGCCGTGATCGGCGCCGGTCCGGCCGGGCTCGCCGCGGCCCTGGCGGCCTCCGCGCGCGGCGTGCGGGTCACGCTCGTCGACGCAGCGCCGGCACCGGGCGGGCAGTTCTACCGTCAGCCCGCCGCCGGACTCGGCGCCGCGCGGCCCGAGGCGCTGCACCACCGGTGGCGGACCTGGGAGCGGCTGCGGGACGGGCTCGCCGCCTGCGACGCAGACGTCCTGACGGAACACCATGTGTGGTGCGTGGAGCGGACGCCGGAGGGCTTCACCGTGCACGCGCTGCTCGGGCCCGCGCAGGAGCAGCCCGCCGAGGTGCGCGCCCGCGCCGTTGTCCTGGCCACCGGCGGCTACGAGCAGGTGCTGCCCTTCCCCGGCTGGACCCTTCCCGGTGTCGTCACGGCCGGGGGAGCCCAGGCCGTGCTCAAGGGCGCGCTGGTGGTGCCGGGGCGCCGAGCGGTCGTGGCCGGGACCGGGCCGCTGCTGCTGCCCGTGGCGACCGGGCTCGCGGCAGCAGGCGTCGAGGTCGCCGCGCTCGTCGAGTCGGCCGGCCCGGGGCGACTCGCCCGCCACGGCCCGGCCCTGGCCGGCAAGCTCCCCGAGGGCGCCGGATACGCGGCCCGACTGCTGCGCCACCGCGTCCCGGTCCTCACGCGTCACACCGTCGTCCGCGCCCACGGCGACGACCGGCTGACCGGCGTCACCGTCGCCGCGCTCGACACCGACGGGCGCGTCCGGCCCGGCACCGAACGACAGCTGCCCTGCGACACCCTCGCCGTCGGCCACGGCATGCTCCCGCACACCGACCTGGCCGAGAGCCTCGGCTGCCGCCTCGACGGGCTGACCGTTGCCGTCGACCCCGAGCAGCGCACGGACGTGCCCGGCGTGTGGGCCGCCGGGGAGGCCACCGGTATCGGCGGAGCCGCCCTCGCCCTCGCCGAGGGGCACATCGCCGGCTGCTCCGCCGCCGCCCACCTGCACGGCACCGCCCCCGGCCCGGCGCCCGCCGCCCTCAAGGCCCGTACGAAGCTCAGGCGGTCCGCCGCCGCCCTCGACTCCGCCTACGCGCCGCCCGCGCACTGGCCCGAGCAGATCACCGACGACACCGTGGTCTGCCGCTGCGAGGAGGTCACCGCGGGGGCCGTGCGCGAGTCCCTGGACCTCGGAGCGGGCGACGAACGCACCGTGAAGCTGCTCACCCGGGCCGGGATGGGCTGGTGCCAGGGCCGGATGTGCGGCACCGCGATCGCCGGTCTCGCCGGCTGCGAGCCCACCCCCGCCAAGCGCCCCTTCGCCCGTCCCGTGCCGCTCGGCGTCCTCGCCCGGCAACACCCCCAGGAGGGACTGTCATGACCGAACACCGCCCCTGGCGCGGCGTCCTCGTCGCCACCGCGCTCCCGCTGAACGACGATCTCTCGGTGGACTACGACCAGTACGCCGAGCACTGCGCCTGGCTGGTCCGCAACGGCTGCGACGGTGTCGTGCCGAACGGTTCCCTCGGCGAGTACCAGGTGCTCACGCCCGAGGAGCGGGCCCGGGTCGTCGAGACGGCCGTCGCCGCGATCGGCGGGGAGCGCGTGATGCCCGGCGTCGCCGCGTACGGGTCCGCCGAGTCCCGGCGCTGGGCCGAGCAGGCCGGCGAGGCCGGCTGCCGCGCGGTGATGCTGCTGCCGCCGAACGCCTACCGCGCAGACGAGCGCTCCGTCCTCGCCCACTACGCCGAGGTCGCCAGGTCGGGCCTGCCGGTCGTCGCGTACAACAACCCGATCGACACCAAGGTCGACCTCGTGCCGGAGCTGCTCGCCCGGCTGCACGGCGAAGGGCACATCCGCGGGGTGAAGGAGTTCTCGGGCGATGTCCGCCGGGCCTACCGGATCGCCGAACTCGCCCCCGAACTGGACTTGCTGATCGGCGCGGACGACGTCCTGCTGGAGCTGGCCGTGGCGGGCGCCAAGGGCTGGGTGGCGGGCTACCCGAACGCGCTGCCCCGCGCCTCGGTCGAGCTGTACCGCGCCGCCGTCGGCGGCGACCTGGACACCGCGCTGCCCCTGTACCGGCAGCTGCATCCGCTGCTGCGCTGGGACTCGCGGGTGGAGTTCGTCCAGGCCATCAAGCTGTCCATGGACCTCGTCGGCCGTCACGGCGGGCCCTGCCGCCCGCCCCGCGCGGCGCTGCTGCCCGGGCAGGAGGCGGCGGTCCGTGCCGCCACGGAGAAGGCCGTCGCGGCCGGATTGGCATAAGGACCATGCGTAGCAAACTCGTCCTGCACGCCGTCGACTCGCACACCGAGGGCATGCCGACCCGCGTGATCACCGGCGGCATCGGCACCGTCCCCGGCGCCACCATGAACGAACGGCGGCTGTGGTTCCGCGAACACCGCGACGACATCAAGCAGTTGCTGATGAACGAGCCGCGCGGGCACTCCGCCATGAGCGGCGCGATCCTCCAGCCGCCGACCCGGCCCGACTGCGACTGGGGCGTCGTCTACATCGAGGTGTCCGGCTATCTGCCGATGTGCGGGCACGGCACCATCGGCGTGGCGACCGTGCTGGTCGAGACCGGCATGGTCGAGGTCGTCGAGCCGGTCACCACCATCCGGCTCGACACCCCGGCCGGCCCGGTCGTCGCCGAGGTGGCCGTCGAGGACGGGGCCGCCAGGACGGTCACCCTCCGGAACGTGCCCTCCTTCGCCCTCGGCCTCGACCGCAAGGCCACCCTCGCCGACGGCCGGACGGTGACGTACGACCTCGCCTTCGGCGGCAACTTCTACGCCATCCTGCCGCTGGAGCAGTTCGGCCTGCCCTTCGACCGGGAACGCAAGGACGAGATCCTCGCCGCCGGCCTGTCCCTGATGGCCGCCGTCAACGCCGAGGACCCGCCCGTCCATCCGGAGGACCCGTCCATCCACGGCCTCCACCACGTGTACCTGGCCGCCCCCGGCTCGACCGCCCGCCACTCCCGGCACGCCATGGCCATCCACCCCGGCTGGTTCGACCGCTCACCCTGCGGCACCGGGACCAGCGCCCGGATGGCACAGTTGCACGCGCGCGGCGAACTCCCGCTGCACACCGAGTTCGTGAACGAGTCCTTCATCGGCACCCGCTTCACGGGCAGACTGCTCGGCACGACCGAGGTCGCCGGCCGCCCGGCCGTGCTGCCCAGCTTCACCGGCCGCGCCTGGATCACCGGCACCGCCCAGTACCTGCTGGACCCCGAGGATCCGTTCCCGGCGGGGTTCGTCCTGTGATCCGAACCCGTTCGTGCGCATGAGAGGAACCCCGACCGTCATGGCCCCGCAGCACACTCCCGCCCTGCCCGTGCTGGGCAGCAGGAAGCCCAGCCACCGGGAGCGGGTCGCGGACGCGCTGCGGGCCGCCCTGATCGCCGGTGAACTGCGGCCCGGCGAGGTCTACTCGGCCCCGGGTCTCGCCGCCCGCTTCGGCGTCTCCGCCACGCCCGTGCGCGAGGCCATGCTCGACCTGGCCAAGGAGGGCCTGGTCGACACCGTGCCCAACAAGGGCTTCCGGGTCACCGCCGTGTCCGAGCAGCAGCTCGACGAGTACACCCACATCAGGGCGCTGATCGAGATCCCCACCACGGCAGAGCTGGCCCGCACGGCCGACCCGGTGGCTCTGGAGGCGCTCCGCCCGGTCGCCGAGGAGATCGTCACCGCCGCCGCGGCCGGCGACCTCATCGGCTACGTCGAGGCCGACCTGCGCTTCCACCTCGGCCTGCTGGCCCTCGCCGGCAACGGCCATCTCGTCGACGTGGTACGCGATTTGAGGCGCCGCTCCCGGCTCTACGGGCTGACGGCGCTGGTCGAGCAGGGGCGGCTGGAGGCGTCGGCCGAGGAGCACCTGGAGATCCTGGACGCGCTGCTCGCCCGGGACGAGGCGGCCGTACGGGCCGTGATGGCCCGGCACCTCGGGCACGTCAGGGGGCTGTGGGCCGCGCCCTGACGGGCCTGTCCGCCCGTTCCGGCCGCACACGACCGATCGCCGCCCCGGTGCCGACGGGCCGGGGCGGCGGATCGGGGCGGCGATCGGGCGGCCGGTTCACAGGTCCAGCACGAGCCGCTTCCCGCGGCAGCGGGACACGCAGATGAGCATGGTCTCGCCGGCCGCGCGTTCGTCCTCCGTCAGCACCGAGTCCCGGTGGTCCGGCTCGCCGTCGAGGACGTCGGTCTCACACGTGCCGCAGGTGCCCTCGGTGCAGGAGTACAGCACCTCGACCCCGGCGGCGCGCACGGCGTCGAGCACGGACACGTCCGCCTCGACGGTGAGCGTCCTGCCGCTCCGCGCCAGCTCCACCTCGAACCCGGTGTTGCCGCCGGCCTGTTGTTCCTTCGGCTGGAACCGCTCGACACGCAGCACCCCGGACGGGCACCGGGCCTCGACCGCGTCCAGCAGCGGCCCGGGGCCGCAGCAGTAGACCAGCGTGCCCTCGGGCACGTCGTCCAGCACGGAGGGCAGGTCCAGCAGGCCCGTCTCGTCCTCGGGTGCGATCGTCACCCGGTCCCCGTAGCGGCCGAGTTCCTCTCCGAACGCCATGGACCGGCGGGTGCGTCCGCCGTACAGCAGCGTCCACTCGGCGCCCGCAGCGTCGGCCGCCGCGAGCATCGGCAGGATCGGGGTGATGCCGATGCCGCCCGCGACGAAGCGGTACCGGGCAGCGGGCTCCAGAACGAAGTTGTTCCGGGGCCCGCGCACCCGCACCTCGGCGCCCTCGCCCAGCTGCTCGTGCACATGGGCCGAGCCGCCGCGCCCGGCGCTCTCGCGCAGCACCGCGATCCGCCACGCCGACGGGTCCGCCGGATCGCCGCACAGCGAGTACTGCCGCTCCAGGCCGGGCTCCAGCAGGACGTCGACATGGGCGCCCGGCTCCCAGGCCGGGAGCGGCTCACCCAGCGGATGGCGCAAGGTGAGGGCGAGCACGCCGTCGGCGGCGAACTCCCGCCGTCCGACGACGAGTTCGGCTTCGTACACGCTCATGAGCTGTTCCCCCGCGGCTCGTCGACGCAGTGCCCCTGCGGATGGGCGAGCATCCACTCCCACATCTCGACCGGGTCCTGCGCGGTGTGCTCACGGCCGCAGTGGCACGTGCCGTGCAGGGTGTCGGTGCCGGGCAGCCAGGCGATGCGGTAGATCTCGCCGGTCGGAGCGGTCACTGGACCTTCTCCACGGGCTTCTCGCCCTGCTCCACCAGCCGGGCGAGGATACGGCGGGCGGCCAGACCACCGGTGTCGATGTTGATGCTCAGCTCCTGGTAGCCGGTGCGTTCGGTGCCGAGCGTCTTCTGCAGCAGGTTCAGCGCGGTGACGTCCTGCATCACGACCGTGTGGTTGTTGCCCCGCAGGAACTCGGTCACCTCGGCGTCGTCCGTCGCCCAGTCCCGGGAAACCGCCCAGAAGTCGTACACCTTGCCGTCGCCGGACGGCGTGATCGCGTACGTGATCTCGGTGTGGAAGCCGTTCGGGTCGCTGCCGTCCGCCTCGGGCAGTACCCCGGCCGGGGCGATGCGGCTGTGCAGCAGATACAGACAGGGAGCGTGGTACTCGATGTCCTGCCAGCGGGTGATCCGGCCCTCGATGCCGGTCGACCTGGCGTAGAACGGCGGGCACTCGGCGTCGTCCATGTGCCGGCTCACCCGGACGATTCCGGCGCCCTCGTCGACCTCGGTGTTGATCGGCGTCTCGGCGACCTCGGGGGTGCCGATGTAACCGCCGTGCAGATACGTCTCGTGGGACAGGTCGAGGAGGTTGTCGACGAGCAGGCCGTAGTCGCAGTCGATGGGCTCCATGCCGCGTACCGTGATCCAGCCGGGGGCGTCGAGGTGCCGGGCCCGGGGGATGGACTGCGGGTCGGCGAGCGCGGGGTCGCCGATCCACACCCAGATCAGGGAGTCCTGCTCGACGACGGGGTAGGAGGCCACCCGCGCGGTCCGCGGGACGCGTTTCTGCCCCGGCACGTACACGCACGTACCGGACGTGTCGTACGTGAACCCGTGGTACCCGCACACGATCCGGTCCCCGTCCAGCCGTGTCGGCGCCTCCGACAGCGGATAACGGCGGTGCACACACCGGTCGTGCAGGACGACCGGCGTGCCGTCCTCCTCGGTCCGGTACAGCACGAGCGTCTCACCGAGGATCGTCCGGCCGAGCAACTCCCGCCCGACCTCGTGACTGTAGGCGGCGACGTACCACTGGTTCCTGGCGAAGGCGGTCATGTGAGGCATGGGCGCTGGCTCCCGTCTCTGGTCGTGCCGTCATCGTCGGGGCGGCCCTACGGAGACCGCAACGGCCCTTCCGCCAGGCGGAAGAGCCCGTTTACAGTGTCAGCAGTTTCCGAATCAAAAAGTGAAATCGAAATGGAATTCACCACTTCTGTATTTCGGGGGATTCATCTACCGTGGATGTATGGAAAAGACAACGCAGTTCTACGTAGTGAAAACCGGCGACAATCTCACCAAGATCGCGCAGAGGTTCCATGTGACGGTGGATCAGATCATGGCATGGAACCCGCAGATCAAGGACCGCAACAAGATCTTCCCTGACCAGCGAATTCGCGTGGCCCCTCCCCGGGAAACGGATGGTGATGGCGAGTACGAGCCCTTTCCAGGGGCAGACTTCTTCCAACCGGCAGTGACCAGTCCCATCATCGAGGCCATGGGGTACCGCCTCATCGAGGAGGAGTGCTCGGTGTATTCCGGCGGTCCCGACTCGACGTGGAGTTCGGCGGACCAGAAGTCGTACGCAAACTGGCAGCGCAAGCTCGGTTTCAGCGGCACTGACGCCGATGGCATTCCCGGTCGAACGTCCTGGAACAAGCTCCACGTGCCCGCAGTTTACGAATGACCAGAACCGAAAGCCGGCCGGCCCGTAAGCGCAGCCAAATGACAGGCCTGCGCAACGGGCCGCCGCGGTCCGCATGGCGCGCACGGGCCAGGGCCCGCATCGCGTATCTCGAAGCGGAGCTGGACCACGAGAGCGGCAGACTTCCGTCGGGCGACCGGGCAGCGCTCATCGAGGGAATGCGAAGCCATCTGGAAAGGGCCCGTGCGGCCGCGGACGAGGATTTCGGATGGCGGAAGCCGTGGTCGGGAGCGGCTGCCCGTGAGGGCGTGTGCTCGAATATCCGCAATGCCGAGGTGTTGCTGATTCAACTGGTGTCCGACGACGAAGCCGTGGGCCGCGTCAGTGAGGTCATGGCACTGGTCAAGGACCACTTGGACGCGGACGACCCACGGCGGGTCCGGCTCGCCCTGCGCCTGCGTCCCATCATCTCCGGCGACGTCACCGCGAGCGACCGGGACCTCATGGCCCGAGCGCTCGACGCCGCGTACTGCAGCCTGGACGACGAACTGGCCCGGGTGCGCAGTCTGCGCAACATTCTCTGGGCCGCGACGGTCCTCGTGATGATCGGGGTGGTGAACCTGGCCCTGTACGGGTGGTTCTCACCCGGTTCGCTGAGCTTGTGCTTCTCACCCCAGGGCGGCTCCGGAGACAGAGTCACCGTCGTGTGCCCCACCTCCGAGTACTACAACCGGCCGGCCGACACCGACGCGAGCACACTGGCCGGCGCGACGGACATCCTCACCGTCGAGATCGCCGGACTCGCCGGTGCCGCCCTCACCGTCATCGCGTCGCTGCGCCGCATCCGGGGCACCGACTCCCCCTACATGCTGCCCCTGGCGTCGGCGGTGCTGAAGCTGCCCACCGGCGCCCTGTCGGCCTTCCTCGGGCTGCTGCTGATCCGCGGCGCCTTTGTCCCCGGACTCAGCGACCTTGACAACAGGGCGCAGGTCCTGGCCTGGGCCGCGGTCTTCGGCGCCGCACAGCACCTGGTGACGCGTCTCGTCGACGACCGTGCCCAGATGACGCTGTCGGAGGTCGGCCGGACCACCGACGCCGTGATCAATCCCGAGAGAGTCGCTGTCAGGGAAGGACTGCCGGCGTCCGCCACCGGGTCGCCCAACGGTGCGGGACCGCACGACGAGCCGCACGGGCACGACGGAAACGGAGAACCGGTCCCCGACGGCGCGTCCGCTCACCGCCGCAGCGGTGCGTGAGCCGTCTCCGGCAACCGCAGATACACCACCGACGACACCAGGCAGAGCACCGCGACGTACCAGGGGAACAACCCCGAGTGCCCCAGCTCCTTGAACAGGGTGCCCGCGTAGGGGGCCGTGCCGCCGAAGAGGGCGACCGTCAGCGAGTAGGGGAAGCCGATACCGGCCGCGCGGACCCGGGGCGGGAAGATCTCCGCGTTCACGGCGGCGCTAATCGAGGTGAACCCGGTCAGCAGCACCATGCCCGCGCACTGCACGAGCAGCAGCACGGCGAACGAGTCGCGCAGCGTGTCCACCAGCAGCGCGGCGATGCCGGAGGCGACGAGCTGCCCCACCGTCGTCGACACGTACTGGAAGCTGGAGACAGCCCGCGCCGGCCGGGGCCCGCCGACTCCACCAGGGACGTCGTCGAGGCCGCGAACTCGCCGCCCACGGACAGACCCTGCAGCAGCCGCGCGAGCACCAGGACGACCGGCGCGAGCACACCCACCGCCGCATACGTCGGGGTCAGCCCGACCAGCAGGCTGCTGCCGCCCATCAGCAGGATGGTGACCGTCAGCGCGGCCCGCCGCCCGTGCCGGTCCGCGACCGCGCCCATCAGCAGGCCGCCGACCGGCCGAATGAAGAAGCCGACCGCGAACACCGCGAACGTGGACGGCAGCGGCATCAGCGAGTTGTCCGCGCTCTTCGGGAAGACCTGGGCGGCGATGTAGGTGGCCAGAAACGTGTAGGCGTACTACTCCACCGCGTTGCCCACGGAGGCGGCGAGGAGCCGGCGAAGGGGCCGTTTCGTCGGCGGGGAAACCGTCTGCGTCTCTGTCACGCCCCTCACCCGCCCCTGGCAACTCCCCGGCGCACCCGGCGTACCGGCGACTTTCACACGAGTGTCACGCGCCCCTTCCTTGACGTTTGGTGTTCCTGAAACACTCCTTCCGCGCAGATTCCGTCACGTTCCGGCCATCCCGTAGCTCAGGATGAGAGGTCTGTCCTACATGTCCGAAGTCAACCGGCGCCGCTTTCTCCAACTCGCGGGTGCCACCACGGCCTTCAGCGCGCTGTCGGCCAGCATCCAGCGCGCCGCCGCCCTTCCGGCGAACCACCGCACCGGGTCGATCGAGGATGTCGAGCACATCGTCGTCCTCATGCAGGAGAACCGTTCCTTCGACCACTACTTCGGCACCCTGAGAGGCGTCCGCGGCTTCGGCGACCCGCGCCCGGTCACCATCGACAACGGCCAACCGGTCTGGCACCAGGAGAAGGACGGCAAGGAGCTCCTGCCCTTCCACCCGGACGCCGACGACCTCGGCATGCAGTTCCTGGAGGGCCTGCCGCACTCCTGGCCCGACGGCCAGCAGGCCTACAACGGCGGCAAGTACGACCGGTGGGTGCCCGCCAAGGGCACCACGACCATGGCGTACCTGACCCGTGAGGACATCCCGTTCCACTACGCCCTCGCCGACTCCTTCACCGTCTGCGACGCCTACCACTGCTCGTTCATCGGCTCCACCGACCCGAACCGCTACTACATGTGGTCGGGTTGCACGGGCAACGACGGCACCGGCGGCGGCCCGGTCCTCGGCAACGACGAACTCGGCTACGGCTGGACGACCTACCCCGAGCGCCTGGAGCAGGCCGGCATCTCCTGGAAGATCTACCAGGACATCGGCGACGGCCTCGACGCCCAGGGCTCCTGGGGCTGGATCGAGGACGCCTACCGCGGCAACTACGGCGACAACTCCCTGCTGTACTTCAACAAGTACCGCAATGCCAAGCCCGGCGACCCCTGGTACGACAAGGCCCGCACCGGTACGAACGCCAAGGCCGGCGAGGGCTACTTCGACCGGCTGAAGGCGGACGTCAAGGCCGGCAAGCTGCCGCAGATCTCCTGGATCACCGCCCCCGAGGCCTTCTCCGAGCACTCCAACTGGCCGTCCAACTACGGCGCCTGGTACATCGCGCAGGTCCTGGACGCCCTCACCTCCAACCCGGAGGTCTGGTCGAAGACGGCCCTGTTCATCACGTACGACGAGAACGACGGCTTCTTCGACCACGTGGTGCCGCCGCTACCGCCGAAAGACGCCTCCCGCGGCCTGTCCACCGTCGACGTCTCCCTCGACCTCTTCCCGGGCGACAGCAAGAACACGGCCGGCCCCTACGGCCTCGGCCCCCGGGTGCCGATGCTGGTCGTCTCGCCGTGGAGCAAGGGGGGCTACGTCTGCTCGGAGACCCTCGACCACACCTCGATCCTGCGGTTCATGGAGCGCCGCTTCGGCGTGCGCGAGACCAACATCTCGCCGTGGCGCAGGGCCGTCTGCGGTGACCTGACGGCCGCGTTCGACTTCTCCCGCCAGGACGCGCGCCCGGCCCCGCTGCCCGGCACCGCCGCGTACGAGCCGCAGGACCGCGAGCGCCACCCGGACTACCGGCCGACCCCGCCCGCCGACCCGCGCATGCCCCGGCAGGAGCGCGGACCGCGCCGCTCCCGGCCGCTGAAGTACGCCCCGCACGTGGACGCCTCGGTCGACGCGAGGGCCGGGAAGCTCACCCTGACCTTCGCCTCCGGGGCGAAGGCCGGCGCCGCCTTCCACATCACCTCGGGCAACCGCACCGACGGTCCCTGGATGTACACCACCGAGGCCGGCAAGACGCTCTCCGACACCTGGAACTCGGCGTACTCCGGAGGTTCCTACGATCTGACCGTGCACGGCCCGAACGGCTTCGTGCGCGTCTTCAAGGGCTCGAACACGGCGGCCGGCTGCGAGGTCACCGCCCGCCACACCGGCGGCGACCTCGAGCTGACCTTCACCAACAAGGGCTCCGGCACGGCCCGCCTGAAGCTCTCCGACGGCTACGGCGGCCGGCCCTCGACCGTCACCGTCCGCCCGGGCGCGAAGGTGTGCCGGACCGTCGGACTCACCGCCGGCCACCGCTGGTACGACCTGACCGTCACCGCCGAGGGCGACAAGGCGTTCCTGCGGCGGTTCGCCGGGCACGTCGAGAACGGGCGGCCGGGTGTGAGCGACCCGGCGATCATCACCGGGTAGCGGGAGCGAGGTGCCCCGGATCGTGCGGCCGGGGCACCAGCGCCGGTTCGGCCGCCGCCGAGCCGGGCTCCAGAGCCAGGACGGCGGCCACCGGATGGTCGTCGTCCACCGGCGCGTCCGCGGGTGCCGCCCGGCTGAGCAGCACCACACCCCGGGACGCCAGGCCCGCCCCGGCGAGCGCGAGCAGCACACCCGCCGCGCCGCCCTGGAGGCGTTCGCCCAGCAGCGACAGGCCGATCACCGCGGCGGCCAGCGGGTTGGCCAGCGTCACCATCGCGAGCGGGCCGCCCAGGCCGCCCCGGTACGCCGTCTGCGACAGCAGCAGCCCGCCGGCCGCGAAGGCCGCCACGAGCAGTGCCACGCCGACCACCTGGACGCTCAGTACCGGACCGGATCGGTCCGTCGCGGCCACCGTCACGGTCTGGGTGAGGGCCGAGGCGACCCCGGAGGCGAGGCCGGACGCGGTAGCGTGCCGCAGCCCGGGGCGGGCGCCCGGCCGGGACAGCACCCCGATGAGCGCCGCGGTGGCGCCCGCCACCGCCACCGCCTCGGGCACGCTCAGCACATCGTCCGGAGCCGGACCGGACGCCGTGACCAGGATCGCGCCCAGGCCCAGCAGCGTCAGCGCGGTGCCCTGCCACTCGACCGGGCTCACCCGCCGTCCCGCCATCCGCGCCCCCATGGGCACCGCCGCGACCAGCGTGAGCGCGCCGAGCGGCTGGACCACGGTCAGCGGGCCGTACCGGAGGGCGACGACGTGCAGCAGCGCGGCCGACGCGTTCAGCCCGACCGACCACCACCAGGCGCCGCTGCCCAGCAGCCGCAGCGTGCCCGCACCGGGGGAACGGGACGCGAGCCGCTCCTGGGCGACCGCCGCGGCCGCGTAGGCGACGGCGGAGACGAGGGACAGGGCGACGGCGGTCAGAACGGCGTTCACCGGGCGGCTCCCACGAGTGTCCGCCCGTCCCGCTGAGCCGGTACGAGACCGCCCCGCGTCCGGCCGGCCGTGGACGTGATCGCCGTGCGGTGCGGCGAACGAAGCGAGACGGGGGTCCTCCGGGACGACGTCCGGGGGAGGATCAGCGCGAGCGCGAGGCCGAGCAGGGCCGCCGCCACGATCGCGTCCAGCCAGTAGTGGTTCGCCGTGCCGACGATCACCAGCAGGGTCAGCAGCGGATGCGCCGGCCAGAGCAACCGCCACCGCGAGCGGGTCGCGACGATCAGGCCGACGGCCGGCATCAGCGCCCAGCCGAAGTGCAGCGACGGCATCGCCGCGAACGGGTTCGACGGGGAGTACGTCGCGGGATCGCCGTACACCGACGGCCCGTACACCCGCGCCGTGTCGACCAGACCGGTCGCCGCCGGCATGCGCGGCGGAGCGAGCGGGAACAGCAGCTGCGGCACGAGGGCGGCGGCGGTGACCGCGGCCAGCACCCGGCGGGCCCACACGTAGTGGGCCGGGCGGCGCAGGTACAGCCAGATCAGGAAGGCGGCGGTGGCCGGGAAGTGGACGGCCGCGTAGTAGGTGTTCGCTACGTGCGCCAGGCCGTCGCCGTGCGGCAGCAGGGACTGCACCGCCCCCTCGCCGGGCAGCTGGACCGCTCGCTCGAAGTCCCACACGCGGTGCGCGTGCTGGACGGCCTCGCCGGTGTGGCCCGTGGCCGGCTGCCGGCCGGACGTGTAGACGAGGAAGAGCCCTGCGACGAGCAGGAGCTCCCCGACGAGCGGCGGTCGCGCTATCGCGTCGGACCCCGCCGGCGCGGGCTCGGTGCGGGCATTCATCCCCCGGCCCCTTCGGTGACGGTGGTGCTGTTATCGGTACGAGAGCGTACCGATACGTCAGTGTACCGATACGACTGCGTACCGGTACACTGGCGTATCGATAGACGTACGACACAGCGCCGGCCGGGAATGTTCCGGCCGCCCGAGGAAAGCCAGGAGCTACCGCCCATGACGTCGCAGGCTGCGGACCGGCCCGAGCCGGTCGGTGTCACGCGCCGTTCCAAGATCACGCCCGAGCGTGAGCAGGAGTTCTACGACGCCGTGCTGGAGCAACTGGGCGAGTGCGGCTACGACTCCGTCACCATGGAGGGGATCGCCGCCAGCACCCGGTGCAGCAAGTCCACGCTCTACCGCCAGTGGAAGACCAAGCCCCAGTTGGTGGCGGCGGCGCTGCGCTCCCACCGGCGTACGCGCTGCATCGACACCGGCTCCCTCGCCGAGGACCTGCGGGAAGCGGCCCGGGCGGCGGGCGAGTTGTCGGGCCGGGACACCAAGCTGCTCCAGGCGCTCGCCCATGCCGCCGGCCAGGATCCGGAGCTGCACCGCGCGTTGCGCGAGGCCCTGGTCGAGCCGGAGATCGCCGCGCTGAAGGAGATCATCCGGCGCGGGGTCGAACGCGGAGAGGTGCCCGCCGATCATCCGGCGCTGGAGTACATCCCGGCACAGCTGCTCGGCGTCCTGCGGGTGCGGCCCATCCTGGAGGGCGAGTGGGCCGACCCGGACTACCTGGTCCGCTTCGTGGAGGCCGCCGTGCTGCCGGCACTGGGCCTGACCTGAGACCCGGGCCGCCGTCCGCCGGATGACCGGACGGTGACCCGACCGCGCCGACCCGTGGGGACGGGGGCGGCGCCCACCCCCGGCCGGGTGGGGTTCCCCTGTGAGCGGCGGGGGCGCCCCACCCGGCCGGCCGGTGTGTACGGGGGCGCCCGCTTCCGGTCACACGTCCTGGCCGTTGCCGCTGCCCGTCGACACCTTGATGCCCTTGGCGATGTCGTCGAGCACGGTCTCCTTCTGGTCCGCGTCGACGCCGAACCGCACGACGACCATCTGCTTCGCGTTCGCGGGGGAGGGGAACGCGAGGGACTCCACGATGCCGTCGGCGCCCTTGCTGGTGACGGCCTTCCAGCGGACCAGGTAGCCCTTCTGCCCGGCCACGGTCACGGCCTTGGAGTCCAGCACGTCGTGGGAGGTGATGCCGCCGTAGGACTTGCCGCCGTAGGACTCCTCGGCGTTCCTCGCGATGTCCGCCTTGGCGATCTCCTCGGCGGTGGTGCCCTTCGTGCCGAGGACCAGTGCCGGTGCGGAGTAGGCGCCGCCCTTGGTACAGGTCGAGGAGGTGTCGCCGGGGCACTTGTAGGAGTCCTCGGACGTCACCTGCGCGCCGACCTGGACCTCCTGGCCGTACCAGCCCTTCGGGATCGGCAGACTGATCCCGCTGACCGCGTCGGTCACCGACCCGCTCCTGATCTTCGGCGGCTCGGACTGCTCGGGCCGCGGACTCCGCCCACCGGACCCGCCGTCGCCTCCTGACCCGCCGGAGCCCCCGGATCCACCCGAGCCTCCGGACCCGCCCGGCCCGCCGAACGGCCCGCCCTGGCCCCCGGGTGCGCCCGGCCCGCCGGGCCCCTGCGAGGTGGGCGACCCGCCCCCGCCGCCGTTGTCCGTCAGCGCGTACACGCCCACACCGATGCTGGTGAGCACGACCACGGCCGCGGCGACGGCGGCGCCTATCCGCAGCCGCCGCCCCTTGCCGTCCACAGGCGGTGCGGGATAGGCGGGATAGGCGGGATACCCGGTGGCCGCAGGGGAAGTGCCGCTGCCGAGCTGCCCGTCGGCTCCCGGATATCCGGCAGCCGGTGAGCCCCACGCGCCCGCAGGCCGCGCAGCTCCGGTCTGCCCGGTACCGCCCGGGTGCCCGTCGGCTCCCGGGTGCCCGTCGGCTCCCGGGTCCCCGGCACCGGTCACCTGCCCATCGCGAGGCTGCTCGGCACCTGCGGAGGCCCCGGTGCCGGTCGGCTGCACCGTTCCCGGAACCTCGGCGGCAGCCGGCGCCCCGGCGCCGGCGGGCTGTCCGGTTCCCGGGGGCTCGCTTCCGGTCGGCTGTCCGGTTCCCGGAGTCCCGCTCCCGGCCGGCCGTCCGGCCTCCGGGCCTCCGGACCCCGTCGGCGCCTCGGCGGCAGCCGGTTGCCCGGTCGGGGGACCCCAGGTCGCGGGCGGCTGCGCCGGGCGGATGCGATCCGTCCAGGTCTTGCCGTCCCACCAACGCTCGGTGGCGGGCCCGTCACTTGTCTGTCCGGGATCGGCGTACCACCCGGGAGGAGTCTCCTGCGTCATGCCCCCACCGTATGAGGCGTCGGTGAAAGAGGCATGAGAGGAGTCGGAATCGGCTATTCCAGGAGCAGTCGCGTCGGCTGCCGAGCCGCCCGTCGTGGAAGCCGCAGCCCGTCCCGGCCCGGGGTCACCGACCCCAGCACGCTGGGATGGCGGGCACCCGTGCTCGCCGGTTCCGTGCCCGGCAGGCCGTGCACGGTCAGAAACCCCAGCACCGCGAAGGCGTACGCCTCCTTCGCGTCCGACGGCAGACCCAAGCCGTCCGAGGTGCGCAGAGCCACTCCCCGGAGCTGGTCCGCGAGCATCGACATCAGCACCGGGTTGCGTGTTCCGCCGCCCGAGGCGATCACCTCCGTCCCGCCCACCGAGCGCACGGCGTCCGCCACGGTCCGGGCCGTGAGCATCGTGAGCGTGGCGACGACGTCCTCGGCCGGCAGCGTCCCGAACCCGGCCAGCGCGTCCCGCAGATGACCGAGGTGGAACAGCTCCTTGCCCGTCGTCTTCGGCGCGGGCAGCGCGTAGTAGGGCTCCTCCAGCAGCCGGTCCAGCAACGGCCCGTGCACCCGGCCGCGCGCGGCCAGCGCCCCGTCCGTGTCGTAGGCCGGCGCCCCGCCGCTGAACCCCCGCGCCGCCGCGTCGATCAGCGCGCAGCCCGGCCCGCACGGTGGCGAGCAGCGCCGCCGCACCCGCTCCGGCCAGCAGCCCCAGCGCCACCGTGAACGACTGCCACGACCCGTACAGTCCGCGCCGGCCCGGCGGGGCGAACTCCGTCATCAACGACACCGCCCCGCCGAACTCCCCACCCGCCGACAGTCCTTGGAGCACCCGCAGGAACGTCAGCAGCCAGGGCGCCAGAGCACCCGCCTGCGCGTACGTGGGCAGCGCGCCGATCAGCGTCGTCGCCACCGTCATCAGCACGATCACCAGGACCAGCACCGGACGGCGCCCGACCCGGTCGCCGAGTCGGCCGAAAAGCGCCGCTCCGACGGGACGGAAGAAGAAGGCGAGCGCGAAGGACGCGTAGGTCTTCACCAGAGCCTCGGCCTCGCCGCCGCCCTCCGGTGTGAAGAACCGCGCCGCGATGATCGTCGCGAAGTAGCCGTAGACGCCGAACTCGTACCACTCGATGAGATTGCCCATTGACCCCGCCACCAGCGCCCGTCGGCCGCGTCGTGTGTCCCTTTGTTGCTGAATGGGCGTCACCTCCCTTGATTTTGGCCGTCGTTGACTCGAAGGTGGCTGGTGACGGGCCAGGTGCGTCGACCGGCCGTACTCGGTGTCACCCGTCACGGCAAGAGGTGCCCCGACCACCCTCCACTCAGGCAATCGGACGGCTACGCTCGACGTCTGTACGTCGTTCGGGCGACTTGGGGAGGTAGCGGGATGACGGAGGTACGGCCCACGGCCGCCGCCTCGGCTTCCCTGTGGGAGCGCGACGAGGAGGTCGCCGCCGTCACGCGGGCGGTCGACAGCCTGTGCGCGGACCGTTCCTCGTCCGGCGGACTGCTGGTCTTCCGCGGCGAGGCCGGACTCGGCAAGACCGCGCTGCTGGCCGAAACCCGCCGCCTCGCCGAGGCCCGCGGCTGCACGGTCTGGTCGGCGCGCGGCGGCGAGACCCTCAGGTAGGTCCCCTTCAACGTGGTACGGCAGTTGCTGCAGCCGGCCCTGGTGTCGATGCTGCCGGAGGAGGCCCGCGAGTACCTCGGCGACTGGTACGACATCGCCGGCCCCGCCCTCGGCATAGCGGACCCCGGCGGCCGGCAGGCCGACCCGCAGGGCGTGTGCGACGGCCTGGTCGCAGCCGTGCGCCGGCTCGCCCGCCGGGACTGGCCGCTGGTGCTGCTGATCGACGACGCCCACTGGGCGGACCAGGAGACCCTGCACTGGCTCGCGGGGCTCGCCGAGCGCCTCGACGAGATGTCCGTCCTGGTCGTCGTCACCCGCCGCCCCGAGGAGGTCTCCGGCGCGAGCGCCCGCCACCTCGACACCGTCGCCGCCGCCGCGGACGGCCCCGTCACGACCCTGAGCGCCCTCACCCCGGACGCCACGGCCGGACTCACCCGCGCCACCCTGGGCAAGCACGCCGACGCCGCGTTCTGCCGCGAGGTCTGGGCCGTCACCGCGGGCAACCCCTACGAGGCCGTCGAACTCCTCGCCAAGGTGCAGGACAGCGAGCTCGAACCGGTCGAGGCCCGGGCCGGCGAACTACGCGAACTGAACCGCTCGGCCCGCGGCGGCGGCCTCGTCGCCCGCCTGGAGGAACTCGGCATCGACGCCACCAGGTTCGCCTGGGCCGCCGCCATCCTCGGCACCGGCATCTCCATCGACCTGGTCGCCAAACTCGCCACCCTGCGGCCGGACGACGCCCGCCGCTGCGCCGAACTGCTGCGCACCGCACGCATCCTCACCGCGCCCGACCCCGCGACCGGCCGCAGCGCCGACGGCGACCTGGAGTTCGTCCACCCGCTGATCGCGACCGCCGTCTACAACTCCATCCCCGACGCCCTGTGCACCGCCATGCACGGCATCGCCGCCCGGATCGTCTCCGACGAGGGACACGGCGCCGCGGCCGCCGCCCGCCACCTCCTGGAGGTCCACCCGGACGACGACGAGGAACTCGTCGGGCAGCTGCGCGAAGCCGCCCGCGAACATCTCGCCGTCGGCGCCCCCGACGCGGCCCGCCGCTGCCTGGAGCGCGCCCTGAAGGAACCGCCCCGGCCCGAGTCCCAGCCGCACGTGCTCTACGAACTGGCCGAGGCCACCTTCCTCACCGCGCCCGCCCGCACCATCGGCCATCTGCGGACCGCGCTCGGCATGCCCGGCCTCGGCGGCTACCAGCGGGTGGACGCCGTCTTCCGGCTCTCCCAGGCGCTGCTGCACAACGACCAGCTGGAGGAGGCCGTCCGCACGGTCGAGGCGGAGGCCGCCCGGCTCCAGCCGGGTCCCGCCCGGATGCGGCTGCAGGCCGCGCAGTTCATGTGGGAGGGGCTGCACGCCGGCGAGGCCACCTCACCCGGCCGTTCCCAGCGGCTCGCCGACCTCGCGAGCACCTGCACCGGCCGGGACAACTCCGAACGCGCCCTGCTCATCCTGCGCGGCTTCGACGCCCTGATGCACGGTGAGAACGCCGAGGAGGTCGCCGGGCTGTGCGACGGCGCCCTCGTCAACGGCCGCCTGGCTCCCGGACTCGGCTGGACCGACACCGAGTGGGGCATCGAACTGCTGCTGATGCTGGCCAACGCGTACGGCTTCACCGACCGCCTCGACCGCGCCGAGACCCTCTACAACGAAGCGCTGCGCGCCTACGAGACGGCCGGCTGGAGCGGCGGCCACCTCGCCCTGGCCCACGCCTACGTCGGGATCGGCCACCGCAGGCGGGGCCGGCTGAAGGAGGCGGAGGCATCCCTGCGCGAGTCGCTGCGCCTCGCCGAGCGCGTCGGCCGCGGCCTGCCCCTGTACTGGTCCGCGACCTGCAGTCTGGTCGACACCCTGCTCGCCCGGGGCCATGTCGAGGAGGCCTGGGACACCGCGGAACGGCACGGCTTCGCCCCGCCCTACCCGTCCACCATCGTCCTGCCCGATCCCCGCTCGGTGCGCGGCAGGCTGCTGCTGGCCGTCGGCCGCACCAAGGACGGCATCAACGAACTCGAGTCCGCGGAGAAGGCGGCGGCAGCCCGCGGCCACCACAACCCCGTGCTCGTCCCCTGGGCGGCCGACCTCGCCCGCGCCCTCCGCACCGAGGACCCGGCCCGGGCGGCCCGGCTCGCCGTCGACGTCCGCCGCCAGGCAGAGCGCTTCGGCACGGACACGGCGATAGGGGAGGCCCTGCGCTGCGCCGCCGACCTGGAGACGGGCCAGCGCGCGGTCCGGCTCTACGGCCAGGCCGTCACCTACCTGGAGGCCTCGCCCTGCCAGTACGAGCACGCGGCGGCCCGCATCGAGTTCGGTATCGCCGCCCGCTCGGCGACCGACCTCCGGCGCGGCCTGGACCTGGCCGTCTCGTGCGGGGCCGACGGGCTGGCGGAACGGGCGCGGACCGCGCTCAAGGCCGGTGTCGGACCGGCGTAGTTCAGGCGCGCAGCAGCTGGTCGGTCACCGCCGCGAGGCGTCTGCGCACCTCGGGGTCGTAGGCCGCCTCGTCCGCCCGCGCGGCACGGGTGCCGTCGAAGCAGCGGCCCGAGCCCAGGTCCCGGGTGGCCAGGGCGATCACGCCCGGTGCGCCGTCGGCGACCGTGTGCCGGGGCGTGATGCCGGCCTCGCGGACCATCGCGGTGTCCATGTGGGTCGCGGGGTGCAGCACGTTCACGGCGACGCCGCTGCCGTCGAGCTCCTCGGCGAGGGTGAAGGTGTGGGCGGCGAGCGCGAACTTGCTGCGGCAGTACGCCGACAGGCCGCTGTAGCGGCGGGTGAGCTCCGGATCGGCGAAGTCGAGCGGTTCCTGTCCGGCCGAGCCGACATTGACGATCCGGGCCGGCGCGTTCGCACGCAGCACCGGCAGCAGGGCGCCGGTCAGTGCGACCGGCGCCAGGTAGTTGACCGCAAGGCGCAGCTCGTGCCTGTCGGCGCTCAGCTCACGCCCGGAGCCGGGCGGCCCCGCGCCCACGCCCGCGTTGTTGATCAGCACGTCCAGTTCGGGATGCGCGTCGCCGACGTGCGCCGCCAGCTCCCGCACCTGCGTCAGCGAGGCGAGATCGGCGACGAACCCCTCGGCGTCGCCCTCGGCCCGCAGCTCCTCGGCGAGCCGCCCCGTCCGGTCCTCGTCCCGGCCGTGGGCGAGGACGGTGTGCCCGGCACGGACCAGCTCGAAGGCGAGGTGGCGGCCGAGCCCCGACGTGGCGCCGGTGAGCAGCATCGTGGACATGCCTCCACCGTAGGCACGCGGTCGAGGCATGTGCGCGATACTGCCGGGGCTACGCCCAGCAGTGTCACCTTCCGGCTCTCATGAGGTGCCGTCCTCTTCCGCCAGCACCCGCTGGGCCGTCGCGAACGCCGAGTTCGCCGCCGGCACCCCGCAGTACACGGCCGTCTGGAGCAGCACCGCGCCGATCTCCTCCGGGGTGAGTCCGCCCCGGCGGGCCGCGCGGACGTGCATGGCCAGCTCGTCGTAGTGGCCGTGCGCGACCAGCGCGGTGAGCGTGATCATGCTGCGTTCGCGGCGCGACAGGGTCGGGTCCGTCCAGATCTCGCCCCAGGCATAGCGCGAGATGAAGTCCTGGAAGCGGGCCGTGAACGGTGTCTGCCGGGCCTGCGCCCGGTCGACGTGCGTATCGCCGAGCACCTCGCGCCGTACGGCCATGCCGCGCAGGGCCCCCTGGCCGATGTGGGCACGCAGGGCGGTCAGCACCGCCTCCGGGCACTGCGCGGGCGCCAGGTGCGAGGCGCCCGGCAGCTCCACGAGTGCCGCACCCGGCACCGCGTCGGCGATCTCCCGCAGATGCGCGGGCGGTGTCGCGGGATCCTCGCGGCCGGCGATCAGCAGCGTCGGCACGGCGATCTCCGTCAGCCGGTCCCGCAGATCGAACGCGGCGAGCGCGTCACAACAGGCGGCGTACGCGTCCGGGTCGGCGTCCCGGTGGTCCCGCACGAGGCGCGGCACGGTGAAGTCGCCGGCGAACCAGCGCGCGCCTGCGTTCTCCGCCAGCCCGGCCAGGCCCTCCCGTCGCACCAGCGCGGCCCGCTCCTCCCACGGCTTGGAGCCGTTGAAGTGGGCCGACGAGCAGATGACGGCGAGCGACGACAGCCGCTCCGGACGGTGCACCGCGAGATGCAGCCCCACGGCCCCGCCCAGCGACACACCCGCGTACGCGAACCGCTCGATGCCGAGCGAGTCGGCGAGCGCCAGCACCTGCCCGGCGAGGTCACCGACCGTCGCGCCCGCCCCGATGAGACCGGCCGCCGAACCGCCGTGGCCCGGAAGATCCCAGCGCACCACCCGATGGGTGATCGACAGCTCGGGCGCCACCTGGTCCCACAGGGCGTACGACGTGCCGAGCGAGGGACCGAGCAGCAGCGGGGGAGCGGAGACGGGCCCTTCGGCATGGTGGTTCAGGAGTTTCAACGTCGCTCCAGAGCACGGTCGGTGAGGGCCCCGGCGGAGCCCGTGTAGTGGGTCGGATCGAGGTCGACGTCCGCCAGTTCCGGTGCCTCGGCGAGGGGGTGCCCCTCGGAGGCCAGCCGGGTGAGGAGCTCCTTGGCACGGGCGCGGCCCAGTACCGGGGCCAGCTCGGCCGACAGCCGCTCGGAGACGATCAACCCGTGGGTGAGATCCAGGTGTGCGCGCATGGCCTCGGGCCTGACCCGCAGTCCCCGTGCCAGTTCGGCGGCGTCCCGGGCGGCCCCGCCGACCAGCCGCAGGAGGTCCCGCAGCGGCTCCCACTCGGCGTGCCAGGCCCCGGCCGGACGTTCGTCCTCCGCGGCCAGCGCCCCGTACAGCGTGGCCGCGAGCTGCGGTGCCCGCCGTGCGGCGGAGGCGATCAGGGTGGACCGTACGGGATTGGACTTGTGCGGCATGGCGGACGAGCCTCCGCCGCTGCCCTCCACGACCTCGGCGATCTCGGTGCGCGACAGGGTGAGGACGTCCACGGCGAGCTTGCCGAGCGCGCCCGCCGTGAAGGCCAGGCACCCGGCGAGATCGCCGACCGGCGTCCGCAGGGTGTGCCAGGGCAGATCGGGTGCCCGCAGGCCGAGTTCCCGGGCGTACGCCTCCGGCAGCCCTGCCGGATCGCTCGCGCCGTACGCCCCGAAGGCCGCCAGCGTTCCCGCCGCACCGCCGAGTTGGGCGGGCAGCGACTCCCGGACGGCCCGCACCCGGTCCCGTGCGTCCAGCACCAGCGCCCGCCAGCCGGCCGCCTTCAGCCCGAACGTGGTCGGCACGGCGTGCTGGGTGAGCGTCCGCCCCGGCATCGCGGTGTCGCGGTGCTCGGCGGCCAGCAGCGACAGTGCCCGCGCGGTACGGCCGAGGTCGGCGAGGACCAGGTCCATGGCCCGCGCGGCGACCAGCATCGTCGCCGAGTCCATGATGTCCTGGCTGGTCGCGCCCCGGTGGACGTAGGGAGCGTACGTCTCGCCCACGGCGCTCGTCAGATCCGCGACCAGGGGGATGACGGGGTTGCCGCCCGTACGGGCGCGTTCGGCGAGGGACCGGACGTCGAAGGAACCGGTGGCGGCCGCCTCGGTCACCGCCGTCGCCGCCTCGGCCGGGGCGAGCCCCAGGGCGGCCTGGGCGCGGGTCAGCGCGGCCTCCGCGTCGAGCAGCGCCCGCAGATACGCGTGGTCGCCGGTGGCGGCCGCGGCCGCCGAACCGGCCCACCCGGGGGCGAGCAGGCCGGTGTCGCCGGGGTGAGCTGTCACTGGAACTCCAGGAAGACCGTTTCGCCTTCGCCCTGAAGGCGGATGTCGAAACGGTACGTGGCGTCCCCCTCCGCCACGGCGATCAGCGTGTCGCGGCGAGCGTCCTCCAGCCCGGACAGCAGCGGATCGGCGGCGAGCACCGCCGCGTCGCCCGGCAGATAGATCCGGGTGTACAGGTGCACCAGCAGCCCGCGCGCGAAGACGCACACGCTGAGGTACGGGGCGCTCCGCCCCCGTGCGCCGGGCCGCAGCGTCCGCGCGTACCAGTGGCCGTTCGCGTCGGTCTGGATGCGTCCCCAGCCCGTGAACTCCACGCCGTTGCGCCCGAGGAAGCCGCCCGAGGCCGCGTCGCGCCGCATGGAACCGTCGGCCGTCGGCAGGGTGCCGTCGGGGCCCGGGCCCCACAGCTCGATCAGGGCGTCCGGCAGGGGGTTGCCCTCGCCGTCGGTGACGCGGCCGTGCACGGTGACCGTGTCCGGATGCCCGAGGGGCGCGATGTCCTCGCCCCCGCGGAACGGCAGGGCGTGACCGTAGAACGGGCCGACGGTGTGCGAGGGGGTGGGCAGCACGCTGTCCGGCCGGCTGGTGTCGATCTTCGTCATGGCTGGTCAGCGCCCTTCCTCGATCCAGGTGGCCTGCGGGCCGTCCAGCACGATGTCCCAGTGGTAGCCCATCGAGAACTCCGGCACCGACAGGCTGTGGTCGTACGTGGCGACCAGCCGCTGCCGGGCCGCGTCGTCCGTCACGGACTGGATGATCGGGTCGTAGGGGAACAGCGGGTCGCTCGGGAAGTACATCTGCGTCACGAGCCGCTGGGTGAACGCCGTACCGAAGAGCGAGAAGTGGATGTGCGCCGGCCGCCAGGCGTTGACGTGCTGGCGCCACGGGTACGGGCCCGGCTGGACGGTGGTGAAGCGGTAGTGGCCGTCGTCGTCGGTGAGCGTGCGGCCCACCCCGGTGAAGTTGGGGTCCAGCGGGGCGTCGTGCTGCTCGCGCTGGTGGGCGTAGCGGCCCGCCGAGTTGGCCTGCCAGATCTCCACGAGCTGGCCGCGCACCGGGCGGCCGTCGCGGTCCAGCAGCCGTCCGGAGACGGTGATGCGCTCACCGATCGGCTCGCCGTCGTGCTGCCGGGTGAGGTCGTTGTCGATCTCGGTGATGTCCCGCTCCCCGAAGGCGGGGGAGGACAGCTCCACCAGCTCCGGGTCCTGGCCGACGTCGATGGTGACCGGCGGCTGCTTGGGATGCCGGAGCACCGAGGACCGGTACGGCGCGTAGTCGCGGCGCGGCTGGTGCTCGACGGGCCCCCCGTCGGCGAGCCGCTTCTCGTACGCGGCGCGCCGGGCCGCGATCTCCTGGTCGATGTCGTTCTGGGTGAGAGTCATGAGCGTCCCTGAAGGTTCCTACGGTTGTCGTCAACGGGGCGAGGAGCGCGCCCTTAAGGGGCGCGGGGCTGGATCGATATGCGGCTCCGCCGCGCGGGCGCGACCAGCCACGAACGGCCCGCAGCCGCGCGGATCGCTCAGCGTTCCAGAACGAGGGCGAGACCTTGCCCCACCCCGATGCACAGCGTGGCGACCCCGACGCCGCTGCCCCGCCGGGCCAGCTGATGGGCCACCGTCCCGGCCAGCCGTGCCCCGGACGCCCCCAGGGGATGACCGAGGGCGATCGCACCGCCCTGCGGATTGAGGATCGCGGGATCGAACTCGGGCCACTCGGCCACACATCCGAGCACCTGCGCGGCGAACGCCTCGTTCAGTTCCAGCACGGACAGGTCGTCGAATCCCCTGCCCGCCTTGGCCAACGCCCGGTCGACCGCCGCCACGGGCGCCAGCCCGAAGTAGTGCGGGTCGGTCGCGGAGACACCCGTCGCGCGGACGCGGGCGAGCGGCTCGCGGCCCGTCGCCTTCAACCCCTCGTCGTCGACGAGCAGCAGCGCCGCCGCACCGTCGTTCAACGGCGACGCGTTCCCCGCCGTCACGGTGCCGCCCTCCTTGCGGAACGACGGCTTCAGCCTGGCCATCGCCGCCAGGGAGGCTCCCGGCCGGACGCACTCGTCGGCGGCGAAGACCACCGGCTCGCCCTTGCGCTGCGGAATCTCCACGGACGCCAGCTCACGCTCGAACAGGCCCTCGGCCTGCGCCCGCGCGGCCTTCTCATGGCTGCGCAGCGCGAACTCGTCCTGCTGCTCCCGGCCGATCTTGTGCTTGTCGGCGATGAGTTCGGCCGACTCGCCCAGCGGGATCGTCCACTGCGGCTCCATACGCGGGTTGACCATCCGCCAGCCGAGCGTCGTCGAGTACAGCTCGGTGTGCCCGGCCGGGAAGGGCTTGTCGCTCTTCGGAAGCACGTACGGAGCCCGGGTCATGGACTCGACGCCCCCGGCCAGCGCGATGGACGCGTCGCCGAGCGCGATGGCCCGGGCCGCCTGGATCACGGCCTCCAGACCGGACGCGCACAGCCGGTTGACCGTCACGCCCGGCACGGACGTGGGCAGACCCGCGAGCAGCGCGGCCATCCGGCCGACGTTGCGGTTCTCCTCCCCGGCCCCGTTGGCGTTGCCGAAGTACACGTCCTCGACCCGGGCCGGGTCCAGCTCCGGCGTACGGCCGAGGAGTTCGCGTACGGCATGCGCGGCCAGGTCGTCCGGGCGCACGCTCGCGAGGCCCCCGCTGTAGCGGCCGATCGGCGTGCGGACCGCGTCGACGATGTAGACGTCCTTCACTTCAGGCCCTCCGGCACGGTCAGTTCGGCATCGGTCCTGGCGACGATCTCGTCGGCGGTCACACCCGGCGCGGTCTCGACCAGGACGAGCCCGTCGTCGGTGACGTCGAGGACGCCGAGGTCGGTGATGATCCGGTTCACGCACCCCTTGCCGGTCAGCGGCAGGGCGCACTCGGTGAGGATCTTGGGCGAGCCGTCCTTGGCGGTGTGCGTCATGACGACGACGACCGTACGGGCGCCGTGCACCAGGTCCATCGCCCCGCCGATGCCGGTGATCAGCTTGCCGGGGACGGCCCAGTTGGCCAGGTCGCCCCGCTCGGACACCTGCATGGCACCGAGCACGGCGACGTCGATGTGCCCGCCCCGGATCATCGAGAACGACAGTGCCGAGTCGAAGAAGGACGCGCCCGGCAGGACCGTCACCGTCTCCTTCCCGGCGTTGATCAGGTCCGGGTCGACGGCGTCCTCGGTGGGGTAGGGGCCGGTGCCCAGGATGCCGTTCTCCGATTCGAGGACGACCTCGACGCCCTCGGGGAGGTGGTTCGGGATGAGGGTGGGCAGGCCGATGCCGAGGTTGACGTACTGGCCGTCCCGCAGCTCCCGCGCCGCCCGTGCGGCCATCTCCTCGCGCGTCCAGGCCATCAGGACCTCACCGTCCGCTGCTCGATCTTCTTGTCCGCCGCCTGCTGAGGGGTGAGCGCGAGCACCCGCTGCACGAAGATGCCCGGCAGGTGCACCGCGTCCGGGTCGATCTCGCCGGGCTCCACCAGCTCCTCCACCTCGGCGATCGTGACCTGCCCGGCCATCGCGGCCAGCGGGTTGAAGTTCCGGGAGGACTTGTTGAAGAGCAGGTTGCCGTGCCGGTCGCCCTTCCAGGCCCGGACCAGGGCGAAGTCGGTGCGGATGCCCCGCTCCAGCACGTACTCGGTGCCCTCGAACTCCCGGACCTCCTTCGGCGGCGAGGCGAGCGCGACCCCGCCCTCACCGTCGTAGCGCCAGGGCAGCCCGCCGTCGGCGACCTGCGTGCCGACGCCGGCCGGGGTGTAGAAGGCGGGGATCCCGGCACCCCCGGCCCGCAGCCGCTCGGCCAGCGTGCCCTGCGGGATCAGCTCGACCTCCAGCTCCCCGGCCAGGTACTGGCGGGCGAACTCCTTGTTGGCGCCGATGTAGGAACCCGTGACCCGGGCGATCCGGCCGGCGGCCAGCAGCACCGCTAGGCCCGACTCCATCGCCCCGCAGTTGTTGGAGACCACCGACAGCCCGGCCACGCCGCGCTCGTACAGTGCCTCGATCAGCACGTTCGGCACACCGCTCAGCCCGAATCCGCCCACCGCGAGCGACGCGCCGTCCGGCACGTCGGCCACCGCCTCCAGGGCTGTGGCGACCACCTTGTCCATCCGAGAAGCCCCATCTCTTCCGAGCGACCGACCAAATTAATCAGGGCACTGAGTATTTCTGCGAGCTGTTCCTCACGCTGCCATCGGGACGGTGGGGCGTCAAGACCTCGGCATATCCGCCTGCGATCCTTTGTGCGGACAGCAGACAGCGGCCGACGCGTTGAGTATTGTTCAGTGCACCGACGAAAACGACCGAGGGGTGCACATGGCGGCCGCGGACCTCACCACCCACCCCGGGCACCTGGCCCGGCGGCTCCAGCAGGCGCACTACCTGCTGTGGAACGCGATGGTCTCCGAGGAGATCACCTCGCCCCAGTTCGCGGTCCTCAACGCGCTCGTCGCCGAGCCGGGCCTGGACCAGCGCACGGTGGGGGAGCGGGTGGGGCTCGACCGGTCCACCATCGCCGAGGTGATCAGCCGGCTCAGCCGGCGCGGACTGCTCGACAAGGTCCGAGACCCCCAGGACGGCCGCCGTTCCCTGCTGCATCTCACGGACGAGGGGGCGCGCACGCATCGCAAGCTGACCGTGCGCACCGCCCGGATGAACCAGGTGTTCCTCGCCCCGCTGACCGCCGACGAGCGGACGGTGTTCTTCGACCTCATCCGGCGGGTCGCGGACGCGGCCGAGGGGCTGCGCGATCCCGGGGAGCCCCTGGTGGCGCCCCACTGACGGACGCGGCTCGAACGGCCCGGTCAGGGGTTCTTGGCGAACACCACCCACACCTGGCCCTTCGCGAAGTTCACCGGTGTGCCGTCGCCGGTGGTGAACGTCGTGCCGTCCGCGGCGTTCTCCCGCGTCCAGTTCACGTCCCAGGCCCGCCCGTCGCGCAGCACCTTCGCCTTCCCCGAGCCGACCGTCTCGGTGTACGGCGTGTTGTTGCCGAGGAAGTCCCGGAAGGCGGACTCGCGCACCTTCACGTACTGCACGACGACCGTCGCGGCCGCCATCCGCTCGCCGTCGGCCGTCGTCGCGGGCGTGCCGTCCATGCCGATCAGCCAGCGGTCGCGGGAGTCCGACCAGGTGAAGGTGAACCGGGCCGCCGGGTAGCGCACCGTCCGCGAGTCCGTCGCCGTGCCGCCCTCGGGTGCCGGTCCGTAGCGGAATCCGGTGGTCAGGGCGGCCTGGCCCGGGGCCTTTGGCACGATCCGCTCGGGCCGCAGGTAGAGGTTGTGCGGGGCGGGTTTGCCGGAGCCGCGGAAGTAGGCGTCGGCGGCGTTGCCCGGCGTCTCCGCCCGCAGCGGCGCCTCGTCGATCAGCGGCAGGAGCTTCTTCTGCGCGCCGGAGAAGGCGAGCGTGGGCCGGCCGTACTGGCGCAGCAGCTCAAGATCCGACTCGCGTGCGCTGCGCACCGGCCCGACCGTCTTCGGCAGCCGGGTCGCGTACACCGCCATCAGCCGGCTCAGCCCGCCCTCGACCTGCTCCGCGTAGACCACGTCCGCGGCGTCGACACCCGTGTGCGGACGGGCCGGGGCGGCATTGTCGATCTTGACCGCGAGGGCGGAGGTGCCGGTCGCCGAGGGTGACGCCCCCTGCTCGGACATCTTCGGTGCTCCCCGTCCGTCGTCGCCCGGTCCGCCCCCGCTCGTGCAGCCCGCCGCCAGCGCGGCCGTCACCGTGGCGGCCAGCAGCGCCGCCGTCGTCGCGGCGCGCCGTCTGCGCGCCCCTCGTCCCATGCCCACCGTCGCCACCGCGCCTCATGTCATCGATCTGCCTTGATTGTGCGCTTATCTGAACATTGATGGCCATAGTCGATCGTTCTTGACGGGGAAGTGTCTCCGCCGCGTCCGTCGATCGGCTCAAGGTTCAGCGCGGGGCGTCCGGGTACCCGGACGTGGCCGTACGACCGACGCGCACGCTGACGGAGGGAGCGCGAGGCGATGAGGGCAGTGACCTGGCAGGGCAAGCGGGACGTGCGGGTGGAGAACGTGCCCGATCCGACGATCCAGGAGCCGACGGACGCGGTCATCCGCATCACCTCCACCGGGCTGTGCGGCTCCGACCTGCACCTGTACGAAGTGCTCACCCCGTTCATGACCCCGGGCGACATCCTCGGCCATGAACCCATGGGCATCGTGGAGGAGGTCGGCGCCGGCGTACCGGACCTGCAGGTGGGGGACCGGGTCGTGGTGCCGTTCCAGATCGCCTGCGGCAACTGCTGGATGTGCCTCACCGGCCTGCCCACCCAGTGCGAGACCACCCAGGTGCAGGGCGAGGGCATGGGCGCCGCCCTGTTCGGCTACACCCGCCTGTACGGCGCGGTGCCGGGCGCCCAGGCCGAGTACCTGCGGGTCCCGCAGGCACAGTTCGGCCCGATCAAGGTCCCCGAGGGGCCGCCCGACGACCGTTTCGTCTACCTCTCGGATGTCCTGCCCACCGCCTGGCAGGCGGTCGCCTACGCCGACGTCCCGAAGGGCGGCAGCGTCGCCGTGCTCGGCCTCGGCCCCATCGGCGACATGGCCTGCCGCGTCGCCCAGGTACAGGGCGCCGGCCGGGTCTTCGGCGTGGACCTGGTCCCGGAGCGGCTGCGCCGGGCGAAGGCACGGGGCGTGGAGACCTTCGACCTGCGGTCCTTCGACGACGAGAAGGAACTCGTCGAAGCGATCCGCGACCAGACCGACGGCCGTGGCCCCGACGCCGTGATCGACGCCGTCGGCACCGAGGCCCACGGCAGCGCGGCCGCGCGCATGGTGCAGAACGCCGCGGCGATCCTGCCCCGCAAGCTGGGCGGCCCGATCGCCGAGCGTTTCAGCATCGACCGCCTCGCCGCGCTCCACACCGCCATCGAACTGGTGCGCCGCGGCGGCACCATCTCACTGTCCGGCGTCTACGGCGGCATGGCGGACCCGCTGCCGCTGCTCACCCTGTTCGACAAGCAGATCCAGATGCGGATGGGCCAGGCCAACGTCCGCCGCTGGAGCGACGACATCATCCCGTACCTGACCGACGAGGACCCCCTAGGCGTGGACGACTTCGCCACCCACCGGGTGCCGTTGTCGGAGGCTCCGCACGCGTACGAGATGTTCCAGCGCAAGCAGGACGGCGCGGTCAAGATCCTGATGCAGCCCTGACGCTCCCTAGTGCCGCGACAGGCAACGTTCGCCCCGTCGCGACGCCCGGCACGCTCCCCCAAGCTCTTCGAGCAGGGGGGACCCCCACTCGCCGCACCGGCCGAAAGCCCAAGTACGTCCAGTACGAGGGCTTCCGGCCGGCACGCCGAGAGCACGCACCGGACGCCGCTCCTTGACGGGCAAACGTCGCCTGCCGCGGCACTAGACGCCGAGGATCTCCGCCAGGTCGTAGCGGACCGGCTCCTCCAGCTGCGCGTAGGTGCAGCTGGAGGGTGTGCGGTCCGGGCGCCAGCGGCGGAAACGGGCAGTGTGCCGGAAGCGCTGCCCGTTCTCCATGTGGTCGTACGCCACCTCGGCCACCCGGTCCGGCCGGAGCGGCACCCACGACAGGTCCTTGCGGCCCGACCAGCGGCTAGGCGCCCCCGGCAGCCGGGCCTTCTCGTGGGCGGCCTCCTCGGACCAGGCCGCCCACGGATGCCCCGCCACGTCGTCCAGGCGCAGCGGCTCCAGCTCCTCCACCAGCTCGGCGCGCCGCTTCATCGTGAAGGCGGCGGACACCCCCACGTGCTGGAGGGCCCCGTGGTCGTCGTACAGGCCGAGCAGCAGCGAACCGACGACCGGGCCGCTCTTGTGCAGCCGGTACCCGGCGACCACGACATCCGCCGTCCGCTCGTGCTTGATCTTGAACATGGCGCGCTGGTCAGGCCGGTAGCGCACGGTCAGCGGCTTGGCGATGACACCGTCGAGCCCGGCCCCCTCGTACTCCTCGAACCACCGCCGCGCCACCTCGATGTCGGTGGTCGCGGGCGCCAGGTGCACCGGCGCCCTCACTCCGGACAGCTCCCCGGACAGCCGCTCCCGACGCTCGGTCAGCGGGGCGTCCATCAGCGACGCGTCGTCCAGCGCCAGCAGATCGAACGCGACGAGCGAGGCCGGCGTCCGCTCGGCCAGCATCCGCACCCGCGAGTCCGCCGGATGGATTCGCTCCGTCAGTGCGTCGAAGTCCAGATGCCCCTCCCGCGCGATCACGATCTCCCCGTCCACCACGCACCGCTCGGGCAACCGCTCCCGCACGGCCGCCACCAGCTCGGGGAAGTACCTGGTCAGTGGCTTCCCGGTACGGCTGCCCAGCTCGACCTCGTCCCCGTCGCGGAACACGATCGCCCGGAACCCGTCCCACTTGGCCTCATACTGCATGCCCGCGGGGATCGCCGCGACCGACTTGGCGAGCATCGGCAGGACGGGGGGCATCACCGGCAGGTCCATGGCTCGATTCTGCTCTGATACACCCCGTTGTGCCCGATATGCGAGGTGTGCGGGCGACGCCTACCGTGGCGAGCATGGGTGACGCGGTGGAACTGGAGGTCGGCGGGCGGACCGTGCGGCTGTCCAGCCCGGACAAGATGTTCTTCCCCGAGCGCGGCTTCACCAAGCTGGACCTCGCCCGCTACTACATCGCCGTCGGCCCCGGCATCCTGCGCGCCCTGCGCGACCGGCCGACCACCCTGGAGCGCTACCCGGAGGGCATGAACGGCGAGAACTTCTTCCAGAAGCGGGCGCCCAAGAACATGCCCGACTGGATCCCGACCGCGCACATCACCTTCCCCAGCGGCCGCAGCGCCGACGAGATGTGCCCCACCGAGGCGGGAGCGGTGGTGTGGGCCGCCCAGTTCGGCACCCTCACCTTCCACCCCTGGCCGGTGCGCCGCGACGACGTCGACCACCCGGACGAACTCCGCATCGACCTCGACCCGCAGCCCGGCACCGACTACGACGACGCCGTCCGCGCCGCCCACGAACTCCGGTCGGTGCTCGACGAGTTCGGCGGACTGCGCGGCTTCCCCAAGACGTCGGGCGGCCGGGGCCTGCACGTCTTCGTGCCCATCGAACCGCGCTGGACCTTCACCCAGGTCCGGCGCGCCGCCATCGCCGTCGGCCGGGAGATGGAACGGCGGATGCCCGAGCACGTGACCATCAAGTGGTGGAAGGAGGAGCGGGGCGAGCGCATCTTCCTGGACTACAACCAGACCGCACGCGACCGCACGATCGCCTCCGCCTACTCCGTACGCCCCCGCCCGCACGCCCCCGTCTCCGCGCCCCTGCGCTGGGACGAGGTCGGGGTCGCGCACCCCCAGGACTTCGACCTCGCGACCATGCCCGCGCGCTTCGCCGAACTCGGCGACGTGCACGCGGACATGGACGACACGCGCTACTCCCTGGAAGCCCTGCTGGACCTCGCCCGCCGCGACGAACACGACCACGGGCTCGGGGACCTGCCGTACCCGCCCGAGTATCCGAAGATGCCGGGAGAACCCAGACGGGTACAGCCGAGCAGGGCCCGCAAGGAGAAGGAGCCTCCTACAGCTCCTTGATCCGGATGTCCCGGTACGAGACCACATCCGTCGTGCCGTGCACCTGGAGCCCGATGTAGCCGGAGGCGAACCGCCGCCCGTCCGTGCCCGGGTCGTCCGAGCGGGGCGGGCTGAACTCCTGGCCGCCGGTGTTGTCGAACTCGTTGATCAGCACACCGTTGCGGAACACCGAGTAGTGCTGGCCCTCCACCCGGATCTCGTAGTCGTTCCAGGTGCCCTTCTGCGTCACGCCCGCGCCGGCCAGGCCCACCCGGTCGAACCCGTAGACCGAACCCGTCTTGTACATGTCGCCGTCGGGCCGGTCGAACACCTGCACCTCGTGCCCGTACTTGATGGCGACCCACTCCGGCCGGGACTCCTCCGGGTGGTCGTGGACCCACGGGAAGCGCACGAACACACCGGAGTTGGCGTTGCCCGTGCCCGGGGCGTCGTCACGCCACTGGAGCTTCAGCGAGAAGTCGCCGTACTTGCGCTGCGGGAACCACAGCATGCCCAGCCCGGGCGTCGTGGTGCCGGAGGTGATCGTCCCGTCGGGGTTCAGCCCGAACGAACCGCCGCCCACCTGCTGCCACTTGCCGAGGGACTCCGCCGTGCCGTCGAAGAGCGCACGGTAGCCCTCGGTCTGCCCCGGCTTGCCGATACCCGACTCGCGGGCCGCCTTCCGGATCGCCCTGGACTCCCGCTGGTCGACGACCCCTTCCTTCAGCAGGTCGTCGAGCACGGCCGTCACATGCTTGAGGAACAGCGCCTGGGACGTCCACTCCTTCTCGTCCTCGATCAGCTCGCCGATCCGGCACCGGTTGTCGGTGACCCGGTTGCGCACGCCCGAGTCGACCGTGCCGACGATCACCGTCAAGCGCTCGTCGTACTCGGGGCAGTTCGGGGCCGGGACCTGCCCGGAGACGACCGTGAAGGTCACCGTGCGGGCCGCCGCGGTGTTGCCCGCCTTGTCCGTCGCCCGGTACGCCACGGTATGCGCACCGGCCCGGTCGACCACCACCGGCGCCGAGTATGCCAGGTACGGGCCGCCGTCCAGCGAGTACTCGATCCTCTCGACGCCCGACCCGTGTTCGTCCGTCGCCGTGACCGTCACCCGGGCACTGTTGACGTACGCCCCGTCGGAGTTCTTCGTGCCCTCCACGGCCACGCCCGTCACCGGCGGTGTGGTGTCCTGCGGCGGCGCCGCGACCACCGTGAACCGCACGCTCTTCTCCGCCGCCACATTGCCCGCCTTGTCGGTGGCGCGGTAGCGGACGGTGTGCGCGCCCGCCTCGTGCACCATCACGGGCGCGGTGTACGGCTGCCAGGCGCCGGAACCTACGGCGTACTCGATCGTGTTGACGCCGGTTCCCGTGTCGGACGCGGAGACGGTGACCGTCGCCATGTCGATGTACGCCCCGTCGGCGTCGCGTTCACCGCTCACCGTCGCCGAGGTCTCCGGCGCGGTGGTGTCGTCCGACTGCGGCGCCACGACCGTGAACTCGGCGCTCCGCTCGGCGGACACGTTCCCCGCCTTGTCGAACGCCCGGTAGCGGACCTTGTGGCTGCCGACCTGGTCGACGACGACCGGCGTGGTGTACGGCTGCCAGGCACCCGCGTCGCCGAGCGCGTACTCGATCCGGTCGACGCCGGAGCCGCCCTCGTCGGTGGCGTGCAGCGCCACGCTCGCCGAGCCGACGTACTCGCCCTGCGCGTTCTGCGTGCCGCTCACGTGCGCGGACGCCTCGGGCGCCGTGGTGTCCTCGCCGGTGCCCTCGGTCACCGTGAGGATGCCCTGCATCTGGCCGTGGCCGGGGATCGTGCAGTGGTAGAAGTACCGGCCCGGCGTGAGCGTGACCTGGGCGGTGTGCTTGCCGCCCTGGGCGTCGTTGGGGTTGGCCAGGATGTTGAGCTGCACATCGTCGTTGAACTCGGGGTCGCTGGTCACGAACGTCAGCGTGTGCGGCATGCCCGTGGTGTTGCCGGTGGCCGCGCTGTTCTCGAAGACGATCGTGGCCGTGCCCGCGACCGCCGTCTTCGGCGCCGAGAGGTACTTGTCGATGTCGTTGCCGGCCGTCCAGGTCAGCACCTGCTCGGCGGCCTGTGCCTTCGGCTCGGAGGCCGCGGGCAGCGCCTGCAGCCCGAGCAGCATCAGCAGGGCGGCCAGCAGGGCGGCCCAGATTCTTCGTTGCCGGATCACTCGGTCCCCCTCGCCAGCCGAGCGGCGGCCGGGGTCGGCCCGCCGCCCTTGTAGGTGACCCGCCACAGGGCCGACTTGGAGTCCGAGGTGAAGAAGCCGCGCCCGTAGTCGAGGACGTACAGCGCGCCGTCCGGACCGAACTTCCAGTCCATGAGGTTCCTGATGCCGTCGTTGCCGACCGGCACGATCTTCTTCAGTGACTCCGAGTGCACCGGCAGACCGCCGTCCCCTTGCGTCTTCGGGTCCATGAGCACCGCGTTGCGCGGCTGGTCGGCGTCGTAGAAGTCACCGACGAACCACTTGCCGTCCCAGTACGACGGCCACTTGACCGCGCTGTCGGCCGCGACCGTGTCGTACCGGTAGACCGGCCCGTTCATCGCGGCCTGCCCGCCGCCCTTCAGCCAGGGCAGCCGGTACGTGGCCTCCTCCGGCTTGTACGACGGGACGCCGTTCGCGTCGCGTGGGTAGTCAGGACCGCCGCCCGAGGGCGAGTACCAGATGTTGTTGCCGGTCACCGGCGGCAGGTTCACCAGGCCGTCGTTGTTCGGCGACTCGTTCTTCGGGTGGTCGCAGTCGTACCAGCCCAGCGGCTTGGACGGGTCCGGCAGATTGCGGTCCCGGTAGGGCTGCTTGTTGCCCATGCAGTACGGCCAGCCGCGGTTGCCCGCCTCGGTGATGGCGGCGAACGTGTCGTACTTGGCCGGGCCCCAGGTCGTCGAGGGCGCGCTCGCGTCCGGGCCGACCCAGCCCGCGTAGAGCACATCGGTCGACGTGTCGACGGAGATGCGTGCCGGGTTGCGGACGCCCATCACATAGATCTCGCCGCGCGTCTTTCCGCCGCCCTCGTCGGGCTCCTTCCCGGTGAAGAGGTTGCCCTCGGGGAGCGTGTACGTCCCGTCCGGCTCCGGGTGGATGCGCAGGATCTTGCCGTTGAGGTTGTTGGTGTTGCCGGCGGTGCGGCGTGCGTCCGCGAAGGAGACGCCCTTGTAGTCCGGCTCCGGGTTGTTGCCCGAGTAACCGCCGCTGAACCCGCTGGAGTTGTTGTCACCCGTGGCGATGTACAGGTTGCCCTTGGAGTCCCAGGCCATCCCGCCGCCCGCGTGGCAGCAACTGTGGATCTGCACCGGCCACTTCAGCAGCACCTTCTCACTGCCGAGGTCCAGCCTGTTCGTGGCCCGGTCGAGTGTGAACCGGGAGACCCGCCGCTCGGCCATCCGCGTCTCGCGGTTGATCCGCGCGTGCGGCGTGTAGTGCAGATACACCCAGCCGTTCTGCGCGAACCCCGGGTCCAGCTCGATGCCGAGCAGTCCCTCCTCGACCTTGACCAGTTCGTCGCCGCCGCCCTTGTTGCCGAAGACGGTGAGCGCACCGGCCAGGGTGACCTGTTTGGTCTTCGGGTCGTAGACGTGGATCTCGCCCTTGCCCTTGCCGATGTCGGGGTTGTTCCAGTCCGTGACCACGGGCTGCGAGGAGTCGGCACCGCCCCGGCCGATGTAGAACACCCGGCCGTCCGGTGCGGTGACCAGCCCGTGCGGCTCGCCGATCTGGTCGTTCTGCCCCGGCTGGTTGGGCTTGGTCAGCCGCTCCGCCGCGTAGTTGGCGTTGATGGTCGCCTTGCAGTCGGCCTGCTCCAGACGGGTCGTCCACAGCAGCGCACCGCGCAGATGATCGCGGAAGTCGGTCTCGTCGTACGACGACACCGTCCCGCCCATGCCCGTGTAGAAGGAGCGGCCGCCGTCGTAGTCCCGGCACCAACTGACGGGATGGTCCCAGCCGTTGGCACCCGTGCCGGGCCGGTATGTCGACTCGCGGACCCGGGCCACCGTATGCACGTCACCCGACGGGTTCTTCACCCAGTTCAGCCACTGGTCCGGGCGCTTCCACCGCACCGGCAGATTCTTGGTGGCCGGATGCCCGCGGTCGCCGACCTCGACGGTCGCCCGCTGGACGGCCGTCGGGCTCGACGCGGCCGGGCGGGCACCGACCAGCCCGGTGAACCAGTCCGAGTACGGCTCCGCGCGCGCCGCGTCATGAATGCCGACGAACCCGCCGCCGGCCTCCATATAGGCCTCCAGGCCCGCCTCCTGCTCCGCGTCGAGGACATCGCCCCCGCCGGTCAGGAACACGATCGCGTTGAAGCGGCCGAGCCTCGTCTCGTCGGTGAACACCGAGGCGTCGTCGGTGGCCTGGACCTTGAAGCGGCGGTTCGCCGGGCCCGAAAGACCGATCTCCTCGATGGCCTCGATCCCGGCGTTCACGACCGGGGACTCCTCCCCGGCCGCCGCCGAACCGTGGAAGATCAGCACCCGTACGTTCGCGCCGCCCGGCGGCGACTTGATCGACATCGTTGTCAGCGGGGGTTCGGGATAGGGGCGCGCGTTCGCGGTGGGGCCGGACAGCAGTCCCGCCGTCACGACCCCGGCGGCGACGGACGCCGCCCAGACGCGTCTTCTCTTGCTCAACCCTCGTAAGTGCATGGGCACCTCCTCGGCCACAGCAACACCGCCAAGGAAGCTAAACCCCTTTGCATGTCTCGCCAATACCTATGACCGGGATGGCCTCAACTTTGTCTTGAGTGTGGATAAACGGGAGCTCGGCCGGTACCGTCGCACAGGTTCATCACAGGTACGCCTCCGTAAGTGCCTTACCAGGGTGGGGAGTTCCGCATGGACAGACGCAGCTTCAACCGGCGGGTCCTGCTGGGCGGCGCGGCCGTCGCGACATCGTTGTCCGTGGCGCCGGAGGCCGTGAGCGCCGCCGGACCGGCGAAGACGGCGCCCGCCGGGGGCGAGGTGAAGCGCATCAGGCTCTACGCCGAGAAGCTCCCCGACGGGCAGATGGGCTACGGCCTGGAGAAGGGCAAGGCGAGCATCCCGGGCCCGCTGATCGAACTCAACGAGGGCGACACGCTGCACGTCGAGTTCGAGAACACCATGGACGTGGCGGTGAGCCTGCACGTCCACGGCCTGGACTACGAGATCACCAGCGACGGAACGAAACTGAACCGCAGTCATGTCGAGCCGGGCGGCACCCGCACCTACACCTGGCGCACCCACGCCCCCGGCCGCCGGAGGGACGGCACCTGGCGCTCGGGCAGCGCGGGCTACTGGCACTACCACGACCACGTCGTCGGCACGGAGCACGGGACGCAGGGGCTCCAGAAGGGCCTCTACGGCCCGGTCGTCGTCCGCCGCAAGGGCGACGTCCTGCCGGACCGGACGCACACGGTCGTCTTCAACGACATGCGCATCAACAACAAGCCGCCGCACTCCGGGCCGGACTTCGAGGCCACGGTCGGGGATCGCGTCGAGTTCATCGTGATCACGCACGGCGAGTTCTACCACACGTTCCACATGCACGGTCATCGCTGGGCGGACAACCGCACCGGCATGCTGACCGGCCCCGAGGACCCCAGCCAGGTCATCGACAACAAGATCACGGGCCCGGCCGACTCCTTCGGCTTCCAGGTGATCGCGGGGGAGGGGGTCGGCGCCGGCGCCTGGATGTACCACTGCCATGTCCAGAGTCACTCCGACATGGGGATGGTCGGACTGTTCCTGGTGAAGAAGCCGGACGGGACCATTCCGGGGTACGACCCGCACGAGCACGGGGAGGAGCCGCCGGGCGGCGGCCACGAGCACTGACCGGGCGGCTGCGCTCCGGAGCACGCGAGAGCGCTCTCACCACGCTGCGTCCCGGGGCTATCCTGATCCGCAGCCGCAGGTGAGGAGCCCCGAAGTGACCGACACAGCGCCGCGTCCCACCCTGGAGGCCGTGGCCGCCCGGGCCGGTGTCTCGCGGGCCACCGTGTCCCGCGTGGTCAACGGTGGGGACGGGGTGCGGGAGATCCTGGTGGAGCGGGTCCGCAAAGCCGTGGACGAGCTCGGGTACGTGCCCAACCAGGCCGCCCGCTCCCTGGTGACCCGGCGGCACGACGCGGTCGCGGTCGTCGTCGCCGAACCGGAGACCCGGGTCTTCGCCGACCCGTTCTTCGCGCTCCAGCTGCGCGGCATCAGCAAAGAGCTCACCGCCCACGACAACCAGCTCGTGCTGCTGCTCACGGAGGGCCGGGACGACCATGCCCGGGTCGGCCGGTACCTCGCCGGCGGACATGTCGACGGCGCCCTCGTCTTCTCCCTGCACCTCGACGACCCGCTGCCGGAGCTCATCCAGCGAGCCGGTGTCCCCACCGTCTTCGGCGGCCGGCCCGGCTGGAGCGGCGACCGGCGCGCGGTGGTCTACGTCGACAGCGACAACCGCGGCGGCGCCCGTGACGCCGTCCGCCACCTGGCCGGCCTCGGACGCACCCGAATCGCGCACATCACCGGCGCCCTCGACCAGACCTCCGCCGCGGACCGCCTCGACGGCTACCGGGACGTCATGGTGGACGCCGACCCGCGGCTGATCGCCGAGGCCGACTTCACCCCGGCCGGCGGCGAGCGGGCGATGCGCGAACTCCTCGACCGCTGCCCGGACGTGGACGCGGTGTTCGCCGCCAACGACCTCATGGCCTCCGGGGCGCTGCGCGTCCTGCGCGAGTCGGGCCGCCGCATCCCCGACGACGTGGCCGTGATCGGCTTCGACGACATGCGGCCCGTCGCGGAACAGACCGACCCGCCGCTCACCACGGTTCGTCAGGACATCGAGGAGATGGGCCGCCTGATGGCCCGCCTGCTGCTGCGCGACCTCGACCGGGACGTCCCGCGGGAGGGCGTCGGGGCGACGCCGTCGAGCGTGGTGCTGCCGACGACACTGGTGCGGCGCGGGTCCGCGTAGGCCTGCTGCGAAAGGGGCGTCGTCGCCCGGAGGACGGCGGCCGCGCGGCGTCCGGTGCGGCTCTCGGCCCGCCGCCCGACGAGCCCTCGCTCCGGGCGGGCCTGCGGGCGGTGCGGCGCGCAGGCGTGCCGGGCATCGTGCGGCAGGCGCCGCTTTCGTGACAGCCCGTGGCCGGCCTCAGCCCTGCCGCGGCTCGCTGCGGATCACCGCGAAGCGGGCGCCGTGCGGATCGGCGAGTTTGGCGAGACGGCCGACGGACGGGAGGTCCGTGGCGGGGAGGCGGACCGTGCCGCCCAGCTCCTCGGCCCTGGCGACGACGGCGTCCGTGTCGGCCACCTCGAAGTACGGCAGCCAGTACGCCTCCTCCTCGCCCGGGTCGTCGGTCAGGGGGACGACCCCGCCGAACATGGCGTCCTCGCTCTCCCCGGCGGGGGCGAACGTGGTGTAGGTGCCGCCCGCGAAGTCCGCACCGAAGGTCTCCAGACCGAGCACGGAGTGGTAGAAGGCGGCCGCGGCCGGGACGTCCGCCGTGTACAGCTCGACCCAGCACAGCGAGCCGGGCTCCTGGACCACCTCCAGGCCCTGGTTGCGGCCCGGCTGCCACAGGCCGAAGGGCACCCCGGCCCGGTCGGTGAGGATCGCCATCCGGCCCAGGTCCTGAACGTCCATCGGCTGTACCGCCACCGAGCCGCGCGCCTGCTCGGCCGCCCGGGCCGTGGCGTCCGCGTCCGGCGCCTGGAAGTACACCGTCCAGGAGGGCGGGCCCTGCTCCGGCGTGGTCTGCATGCCACCGGCGGCCGTCCTGCCGCCGAGCTGGAAGAGGCCGTACCCTCCGACCTCCGGGCCGCCCGGCTGGAACCGCCAGCCGAACAACCCGCCGTAGAAGGCGGCGGCGCCGTCGATGTCGGGGGTGCCGAGATCGATCCAGTTCGGAGCACCGGTGACATAACGGGTGGTGAGCATCGTCGCCCTCCTCGCGCAGGGGCCCGTCGTCCGTTCTGCCGAGTCTTGCACCGCCCGGTGGCGACCGCCGCCGGAGCGCCGCCGGAACGTGGTTTCCGGTGTTTCCGCGCGCCGCCGTGCGTCGGCCCGTCCGGCGGGCGACCATCGAAGCGGCCGGGGGCCAGTGAACGCGGCGTTGATCCCGCGTTGATCGAACGTTTTTCGCTGCCCGCAACGCTTTCGGTCATGCACATCGACACGATCACCTCGCCCGAACTGGAATGGCAGCAAGAGGCGTTGTGCGCGCAGACGGGGGCGGACTTCTTCTTCCCCGAGCCGGGCAGTTCGGTGCGGGAGGCGAAGCGGATCTGCGGTATGTGCCCGATCCGTGCGGCCTGTCTCGCGTACGCGCTGGACCACGACGAGCGCTTCGGCGTCTGGGGCGGTCTTTCGGAGAAGGAGCGGCTGGAGCTGCGGCGGGTGTCGCGGTAGCCGCCACCCGGGGTGGGGTCTCCCGGGCCCGCCACGTCCGCTGCCGGACATCGCACAAGGCCCCGGCCGCTCGTGGCGGCCGGGGCCCTGTGGCCGTGTGTGCGGGTCGGCGTCAGGCGCCGGCCCGGGCCGCCATGCGGGCCTTGCGGGCGGCCAGCTTCGCGTCGAACTTCGACGCCTCGGAGTCCAGACCGCCCATGTACAGGCCCAGCTCCTCCTGCGCCTTGCGGCCCTCGGGGCCCAGGCCGTCGATCTCCATGATCTTCAGGAAGCGCAGCACGGGCTGGAGCACGTCGTCGTGGTGGATGCGCATGTTGTAGATCTCGCCGATCGCCATCTGCGCGGCGGCCCGCTCGAAGCCGGGCATGCCGTGGCCGGGCATGCGGAAGTTCACGATGACGTCGCGCACCGCCTGCATCGTCAGGTCGGGCGCCAGCTCGAAGGCCGCCTTCAGCAGGTTCCGGTAGAAGACCATGTGCAGGTTCTCGTCGGTGGCGATGCGCGCCAGCATGCGGTCGCAGACGGGGTCACCGGACTGGTGGCCGGTGTTGCGGTGCGAGACGCGGGTCGCGAGCTCCTGGAAGGCCACGTAGGCGACCGAGTGCAGCATCGAGTGCCGGTTGTCCGACTCGAAGCCCTCGCTCATGTGGGACATCCGGAACTCCTCCAGCTTGTCCGGGTCCACCGCGCGCGAGGTGAGCAGGTAGTCGCGCATCACGATGCCGTGCCGGCCCTCCTCCGCGGTCCAGCGGTGCACCCAGGTACCCCAGGCGCCGTCGCGGCCGAACAGCGAGGCGATCTCGTGGTGGTAGCTGGGCAGATTGTCCTCGGTCAGAAGGTTGACGACGAGCGCGATACGGCCGATCTCGGTGACCTTGGACTGCTCCTTCTCCCAGGCCTCGCCGTCCTCGAAGACGCCGGGGAAGTTGCGGCCGTCGCTCCACGGCACGTACTCGTGCGGCATCCAGTCCTTGGCGACCTTCAGATGCCGGTTGAGTTCCTTCTCGACCACTTCCTCCAGGGCGTACAGCAGCTGAGCGTCGGTCCAGGCGCCGGCCGGGCTGCCGAGGTGGGGAGTGGTGATCGTCATGGACTCTCCAGGGGGACAAGCGTATGAGCGGTGTGCGGTAAACCTACGGCATCGTAGGCTACGTTGCCGTAGGTTACGATGCCGTAGGTTAAGGGTGCTGTAAAGACCGCTGATCAGCGGGGTCGCTCTCCTGCGTGTCAGCTCCCCGGACCCGCAGGTCGAGGGTGGGACGGGGGCGTGCGGGGTCCGGTCAGGCGTAGAGATCCCGCAGCCGCACCGAGAGGCACGTCACACATCCCTCGAGCTTCTCGAACTCGCTGATGTCCACGACGACCGGTTCGTACCCGAGGTCGGCGAACAGCTCGGCGGTCTTCGGCGCGCTCGCCGCCATCAGCAGCTTGGCGCCGCCGAGCAGGACGACGTGTGACCCGGCCTCCTCCGGGACCGGCAGGAAGCGCGCGAACAGCGAGGGCGTGTCCATCTTGGGGATGTGCCCGATGACCGTGCCGTCCGGCAGCGCCGTGACCGCCGACTTCAGGTGCAGCACCTTGCTCACCGGTACGGCGACGACCCGCGCGCCGAGCGGCTCGAACGCGGCGCGCAACTGCTGGACGCCGGCGGCGTTGGTGCGCCCGCCCCGTCCCACGTAGACGGTGTCGCCGATCTTCAGGACGTCGCCGCCCTCCAGCGTGCCCGGCTCCCAGATCCAGTTCACCGAGCAGCCCAGACCGGCCACGGCCTCCTCGATGCCGGCGGTCTCGTCACGCCGGGACTCGGCGCCCGGGCGGGCGATCAGGGCCACGTTCTTGTACATCACGACGGTGTCCTCGACGAACACCGAGTCCGGGCAGTCGTCGGCCGAGTCCACCTCGATGGTCTCCCAGCCGTGCGTGCGCAGGGCCTCCACATACGCCTCCCACTGCTCGACGGCGAGGTCGGCGTCGACCTTCTCCCGCTCGATGTGCGTCACCAGCCCTTCGCCGAGGCGCGGGCTGGGGCGGCGGACGAGGGCCTTCTTGCTGGGCACGAGCGTGACTCCGTATCGGATGGGACGTGTCGGGACCGCACCCACAGAGCCTCCGGGATCGTCCGGAACCCATCGGGGCGTCGGCCGCCATCATGCAGGGCGAACGGGGGAGAGGACAGCCCTGGGGAGGGACGGAGGGGCTGAGGGGGGGAGAGGGGAACTCAGGCGGCCGCCGGCGTCGAGCAGCCCGAGCCGGCGGTTCAGCGAGGGCCCCCTCCGGATCACCCCACCGACCCAGCACCCTCCAGACCCTGTCGCTGCGCAGGCGTCACCGCACCGGCGGCACCTTCCCGCTCGTCCGGACGCAGGCACTCGATCAGGTAGTCGCCGGTGTCGGGGTCGCGGGTCACCCCGTGTGTCTCGCTGCCGAAGCCGGGGAAGCGGCGGTCGAAGGACTCCAGGGCGCCGAGGTGGCGCAGGAGGGGGCCGTCCGGCTCTCCGACGCTCTCGCCCGGCATCAGGACCGGGATGCCGGGCGGCGTCACCGTGACCATCGCAGCGGCGACCCGGCCCGGCGCGTCCGTCAGACGCTCACGTGCGATGCCGCACCGCCCGCCGCAGATGCTCGCCCGTGAACGACCCCTGCGCCTTCAGCAGTTGTCGAGGCGTCCCCTCGAAGACGACCTCGCCGCCGGCCCGGCCGCCGTCCGGGCCGAGGTCGATCACCCAGTCGGCCCGGGCGATCACGTCGAGGTTGTGCTCGACGACGACCACGGTGTTGCCCGAGTCGACCAGCCGGTCCAGCAGGGCGACGAGCCCCTCCACGTCCGCCATGTGCAGGCCGGTCGTCGGTTCGTCGAGCACGTAGACCGCGCCCGTCCGGTGCAGTCGCGTGGCCAGTTTGATGCGCTGCCGCTCGCCGCCGGAGAGCGTGGAGAGGGGCTGTCCCAGCGTCAGATAGGTGAGTCCGACGTCCCGCAGGGCGTGCAGCCGGCGCCGTACGCCCGTGTCGTCGAAGAAGCCCAGCGCCTGCTCGGCCGTCATCTCCAGGACGTCCGCGATGGAACTGCCCTTCACCGTGAGCCGCAGCACCTCCTCCTTGAAGCGCCGCCCCTCGCAGTCGTGGCAGGTCGTCGTCACCGGGTCCATGAAGGCGAGGTCGGTGTAGATGATGCCCCGGCCCTCGCAGGTGCCGCAGGCCCCCGAGGAGTTGAAGCTGAAGAAGCCCGCCCCGGCCCCCGTCTCACGGGCGAAGATCTTCCGGACCGTGTCCATGATCCCCAGGTACGTCGCCGGGGTGGAGCGGCCCGAGATGCCGATCGACGACTGGTCGACGACCACGGCCTCGTCGTGCGCCGCGGTGAATTCCCCGGCCAGGGTGCTCTTTCCGGACCCCGCGACCCCGGTCACCGCCGTGAGCACACCGGCCGGGAACCGTACGGTCACGTCCCGCAGGTTGTGCCGGTCGGCGCCCTTGACCCACAGCTCGCCGGTGGGCTCCCGCACCTCGTCCTTGACCGCCGTGCGGGTGCGCAGGCAGCGCCCGGTGAGCGTGCCGGACACGGCCAGTTCCCGCGGGGTCCCCTCGAAGACCACCGTGCCGCCGCCGGCACCGGCGCCCGGCCCCATGTCGACGACGTGGTCGGCGAGCGCGATGACATCCGGGTCGTGCTCGACGACCAGCACGGTGTTGCCCTTGTCGCGCAGCCGCAGCAGCAGGTCGCCGAGGCGGCCCACGTCCCGCGGGTGCAGGCCGACGCTCGGCTCGTCGAAGATGTACGTCATGCCGGTCAGGCTGGAGCCGAGGTGCCGCACCGTCTTCAGCCGCTGCCCCTCCCCGCCGCTGAGCGTGGCCGTCTCCCGGTCGAGGCTGAGGTAGCCGAGGCCGATCGCCTCGATGCGCTCCAGCGCGGCCACGGCGGCCCGCGCGATCGGTCCGGCCACCGGGTCGTCGATCTCCTTCAGTACGGTGATCAGGTCCGTGACCTGCATACGGGTGCAGTCGGCGATCGACCGGCCGTTGATCCGGGTCGCGAGCGCCGCCGCGTTCAGACGTGCTCCACGGCAGTCCGGGCAGGGGCCCTCCACCAGGAACGCGCGGACCAGGTCCCGGGTCTTCTGGCTCATGGCCGACAGGTCCCGCTTCAGGTACAGCCGCTCGAAGCGGACGGCCAGCCCCTCGTACTCGGTGGTCCAGGTGCCGCCGGTGCCGCTGACGGTGACCTTGCTGCCGGGCCGCCCGCGCATCAGGAACTCCCGCTCGGCGGCCGTGAACCGCCCCACCGGCTTGTGCGGGTCGAGATCGGAGCTGTTCGTGTACGCCTGCCCCTGCCAGGTCCCGGCGGCGAAGGGCGGGAAGCGGACCGCCCCGTCCGCGAGGGAGCGGCCCGGGTCCAGGATGCGGTCCCAGTCGGGCCGTACCGTCCGGCCGAGGCCGTCGCACGCGGGGCACATGCCCGACGGGTCGTTGAACGAGTACGCCGTCGCCGCTCCGGCGCTCGGGGTGCCGTGCCGGGAGAACAGTACCCGGATCACCGAATAGACGTCCGTCATGGTGCCGACGGTCGACCGGGAGTGGCCGCCGACCTGCCGCTGGTCGACGACGATCGCGGGGGTGAGGTCCTCCAGGCCGTCCGCGTGCGGCCGCTCGAACTTGGGCAGCCGGTTGCGGACGAACCAGGGATACGTCTCGTTCAGCTGGCGCTGCGACTCCACCGCGATCGTGTCGAAGACGACGGACGACTTCCCCGATCCCGAAACGCCGGTGAACACGGTCAGCCGGCCTTTCGGGATGCGGAGGGATACGTCCTTGAGGTTGTTCTCGCGTGCTCCGGTCAGGGTGATGGCATCGTGCGCGAAGTCGGTCATGCCACCGACGCTAGGAGGAAAACCCGACAGCCTCTGGCGTGATTTCCTTCAGTTTCCCCTCCTCCAGCAGCAGCCAGCGCGTGATGCCGATCGACTCCAGGAACGGCAGGTCGTGGCTGGCCACGACCAGCGCTCCCTCGTACGACTCCAGGGCCGTGGTGAGCTGCCGGACGCTCGCCATGTCGAGGTTGTTCGTCGGCTCGTCCAGCATGAGCAGCTGCGGCGCGGGCTCGGCCAGCATCAGCGCGGCCAGCGCGGCCCGGAAGCGTTCGCCGCCGGACAACGTCGCCGCCTTCTGGTCGGCGCGGGCACCCCGGAACAGGAAGCGCGCCAGCCGCGCCCGGACCCGGTTGTTGGTGGCGCCGGGCGCGAACCGGGCCACGTTCTCGGCGACGGACAGCTCCCCGTCGAGGACGTCGAGCCGCTGCGGCAGGAAGCGCAGCGGGACGTGCGCCCGGACGTCGCCCGACTCCGGTTCGAGTTCGCCGGTGACGGTGCGCAGCAGCGTGGTCTTGCCCGCGCCGTTGCGCCCGATCAGCGCGACCCGCTCGGGTCCGCGCAGCTCGAGACCGCCCAGTACGCGGCCGCCGTACCGCAGCCCCAGATCCTGGAGGGTGAGGACGGTACGCCCCGGCGGCACGGCCGTGTACGGCAGGTCGACGCGGATCTCGTCGTCGTCCCGTACGGCCACCACCGCCTCGTCGAGCCGCTCCCTGGCCTCGGCGAGCTTCTCCTCGTGCATGATGCGGTGCTTGCCCGCGGACTCCTGCGCCGCGCGCTTGCGCGCCCCCATGACGATCTTCGGCTCGCGCTTCTGGTCCCACATCTTCTGCCCGTACCGCTTGCGGCGGGCCAGCTTGACCTGGGCGTCGGTCAGTTCGCGCTTCTGCTTGCGGAAGTCGGACTCGGCGACGCGCACCATGCGCTCGGCCGCCTCCTGCTCGATCTCCAGTGCGTCCTCGTAGTCGGAGTAGTTGCCGCCGTACCAGGTGATCTCGCCCACCCGTCTCCCGCCACCACCCTCAACCGAGGCGCTACGCGCCGCAGGATTCACTCGGCGCAGATCGGCGATCTGGTCGACGAGGTCCAGCAGTTCACGGTCGTGGCTGACGACGACCATCACGCCCGGCCAGGACTGGACGGCCGAGTACAGCCGCCTGCGGGCGTACAGATCGAGGTTGTTGGTCGGCTCGTCCAGCAGCAGCACGTCGGGCCGCCGCAGCAGTAGTGCGGCCAGCCGCAGCAGGACCGACTCGCCGCCCGACACCTCGCCGATGGTGCGGTCCAACTCGACGTGTCCGAGGCTGAGTTCGCCGAGGGTGGCGAGGGCGCGCTCCTCGACGTCCCAGTCATCGCCGACGGTCTCGAAATGCGCTTCGGAGACGTCACCGGCCTCGATGGCGTGCAGGGCGGCGCGCTGTTCGGCGATGCCGAGGGTCTCGTCGACGCGCAGGGTGGTGTCGAGCGTGACGTTCTGCGGGAGATAGCCGACCTCGCCGGCCACGCGGACGGTGCCGTCGGCCGGTGCGAGTTCACCGGCGACCAGCTTCAACAGGGTTGACTTTCCCGACCCGTTGACGCCGACCAGGCCGGTCCGGCCGGGGCCGAACGCGACGTCCAGGCCCTCGAAGACGGGGGTGCCGTCGGGCCAGGTGAACGAGAGGGACGTGACGGTGATGGAAGTAGGCATAGGGGCCTCACTCGCGGTTGCTCGAAGCGGTCAGGGGCAAACGCGTGTCGAGACACCTGCGACCAGGGGAGGAGGCTCCATGGGTACGTCACGGACATGAAAAATGCCCTGCACCGGAGGACGGCTCGAACGCCGAGGTCGCACGCAGCGCACACACCCCAGGGGTGTGACGCGGTGTCTCAGGACCTCAGACGAGCAACGTCCTTCTCCAATCGGCGGCAACAGGACGCTTCAGACCGTACGAGGACGCTCTGAGCCTGTCAACGAATTAACGTGGAACTCGATCTTCCTGCCCCGAGGAGGCCGCCGTGCCGCACGGCTCGCTCTCGCTGCCGGCCCGGCTCTGCCTGCTGGCCTGGGACGCCGCGCACCCGGCGGCCGACGGCAGCGCACACCGGCCCGGCCTGGTGCGGGCCGGCGCCCTCGTCGAGCTGGCCCGGCGCGGGCTGCTCACCGACGAGGACGGCATCGCCACACCGGTCGACCTGGATGCGAGCTCGGGTGACGCCGTCCTCGACGGGCTGCTCGAACTCGTCCGCGAGTCGTGCCCGCACCCGTGGCGCACGTGGGTGACGCTGCGGACGCGGGTGACCTTCGACGCCGTGCGGGAGCAGCTGGTGGCCGAGGGCTACCTCCGGGCGGAGAAGAGACGGGTCCTCGGTGTGTTCCCGTCCGTGGAGTACGCGCTGGAGCGTGTGGCTGTCGTCGACGTGCTGCGGGAGGAGACGCGGCAGATCCTCCGCGGGCCGCTGCCGGCCGCCGAGATCTCCGAGCGGGACGCCGCGGTCGCCGCCCTCGTCGCCGCGGCGGGCCTCCTCGGCGCCGGCACTCCCGACCAGCGGGCCGAGGAGCTGACCGAACGGGCCGGAGCGTCGACGCCCGGTCTGGGGAGAATCCTGCGCGAGGTGAGCACGGCGCTGGCCACGGGGCCTGCGGTGGCGACCTCGCCCTGACGCACGTCACAGCCGACTGCGCCGGTGGCGATACGCTGCTTGACCGGCGTCCCCCCCGTCGGCCGCCGCGGTGAGGGTGTCGCCTTGCCCGGGCCCGGCGCGCCCCCGGTCGCCGAAGTGGCCGCCCTGGGCGCGTCGCCCAAGCCGCGCCCTGGTCCGCCGGGCCGCCCGGGAGCTGCTGGAGCGGGCCCGTCAGCTCAGCACGCGTCCCGCATCAGCTCGGCGAGACCGTTGTCCAGATCCAGCTGGAGGTGCTCCAGACCGACGGGCACGAGTTCGCTCGTGGCCTCGAGGAACCGGCGGATCTCGCTCGAGCGGACGTGGACCACGGCGGTGCCCTCGGGGGCGTGGAACTCCAGGACCGTGCGGTCGTAGCCGTAGGGCCGCACGCGCACGTCGCCGTGCCCCTCGGCGCCCTTCTGGCCGGCGGCGAGCAGCTCGCGGGAGAAGGTCCAGCAGACCTCGACACCCTCCAGCGTGGCCGGGGCGGGGAAGGTCATGCGGACGGCGAAAGGATCACGCCGGTCGTAGTGCAGCGTCGCGGGAATGCTCGGCATACGCGGCGCGGCGGCGACGAGGCGGGCCTCCACGGGCTGCTCGATGACGATGGACAACGCCTTGCTCCCTTGTGACGGCTGGACGGACACTTCCGGGCGGATGAGGCCGGGCATTGGAAGAGACGACGGAATCAGCCAATCCGTGCACACGAAATGCGAGTGACCTCTGTCACCGCGTTCATGCACCAGAGTGACGTGACTCTCCTCGTGTGCCCCCGAGGGCACGTGTGGCGCCCGCCGCACCACCCGGAGCACCCGCGAGGCCATCTGGACGGCACCCGGGCGGTGGGCTAGCTTCCCCCGCCATGAGGCGCATGGGGAGCACGCGACGGACGGGACGAACACGGGGCAGGGCGACCGCGCTGGTGGCCTGCGCGGCGGCACTGGCAGCCCTGACCGCCGTACCGGCACAGGCGCACGAACCGGAGCACCGGGTGCCGCACTGGGAACTCAAGGACACCGGCGCCCCGGAGGCACGCTTCCGGGGCCTGGCCGCCGTCAGCCGGAACACCGCCTGGGTCGCCGGCACCGGCGGCACCGTCCTGCGCACCACCGACGGCGGGGCGACCTGGCGGAACGTCTCACCGCCGGGCGCGGGGGAGTTGCAGTTCCGGGACGTCGAGGCGTTCGACGCGCGCCGGGCCGTGGTCCTGGCCATCGGCGAGGGCGAGGCGTCCCGCGTCTACCGCACCGACGACGGCGGAGCGACCTGGACCGAGTCCTTCCGCAACACCGACCCCAAGGCGTTCTACGACTGCCTCGCCTTCTTCGACCACCGCCACGGCCTCGCGATGAGCGACCCGGTGGACGGCAGGTTCCGCATCCTGTCGACCGGCGACGGCGGCCGCACCTGGAAGGTGCTGCCGGACCGGGGCATGCCGGCCGCACAGGAGGGTGAGGCCGGATTCGCGGCGAGCGGCCAGTGCCTGGTGACGTCCGGGACGAAGGACGTCTGGCTCGCCACCGGCGGGGCGCCGCGCGCGCGTGTGCTGCACTCCGCCGACCGGGGACTCACCTGGGCGGCCACCGACACGGCCCTCCCGGCGGGCGACCCGGCCCGCGGCGTCTTCGCGCTCGCCTTCCGCGACCGGACCCGAGGCCTCGCCGTCGGCGGCGATTTCCGCCCCGACCAGCCCTCACCGCGCGCCGCCGCACGCACCTCCGACGGCGGCCGCACCTGGCGCCCGGCCGCCGCGCCCCCGCCCGCCTACCGCTCCGGCGTCGCCTGGCTCCCGCACAGCCGCACCGCCGCCCTGGCCGTCGGACCCACCGGCACCGACCTCACCACGGACGCCGGCCGGACCTGGCGGACCGTCGGCACGGGCTCCTACGACACCGTCGACTGCACCCCGGACCACGGGTGCTGGGCCGCCGGCGAGAAGGGCCGGGTTGCCCGCCTGGAGCACTGAACATGCGGCATGCCCTGATCGTCGGCAGTGTGGGTACCCGTTCACTGATCGTGAAAGGAAGTGAGCGAGAATGCCACGCGGTTCGAGCTCCAAGCGGGAGCGCCAGTACGAGCACATCAAGGAGAGCGCGAAGGACCGGGGCGAGAGCACCGGCCGCGCCAAGGAGATCGCCGCGCGGACGGTGAACAAGGAACGCGCCCGCTCCGGCGAGTCGAAGACCGCCAGCCGCACCTCCACCCAGGACATGTCCTCCGGCAAGCGGGGCGGTCAGCGGTCGGGGCAGGGCTCCCAGGGGCCCACCTACGACCAGCTGTACCAGGAGGCCAAGCGCAAGGGCGTGGAGGGCCGTTCCAGCATGAACAAGAGCCAGCTGCAGCGCGCGCTGGACAAGTGAGACACCCGCCTCACAGGGTCTCCCGGTAGGCCTCCAGCGCGGGTGCCGTCTTCGTCGCCACGAACTCGGTGACGCGGTACGCGCACACGCCCGCGGTGACGAACGGGTCCCCGGCGGTGATCTCCTCGATCCGCGCACGGTCCCCCGCGACGGCGATGATCACCCCGCCGTCGCGGGGGTTCTTGCGTCCGGACGCGAGGAAGACACCCCGCTCGTACTGCCCGTCGAGCCACACCACATGCGCCTCCAGCACGGCGTCGACGGCTTCCAGCGGGGCGGTGTAGGTCAGCTCCAGCACGAACATGATCACGAGCCTACCCCCGGGCACCCGAGCGGCCGCCGGGAAGGCCGTAGGCTCAGGGCCACCATGACGACCGTACGCATCCCCGAGGACTGGCCCGCCACCGAGGAACAGGCCCGCGCCGTCCAGGACGAACTGCGCGCCCACGTGGTCCTCGGCGAACCGGGACCGCCGCCCCGAACAGGCCGGGTGACGGGCGTCGACGTCGCGTACGACGACGAACGGGACGTGGTCGCGGCGGCAGCGGTCGTGCTGGACGCGTCGAGTCTCGCGGTCGTCGCCGAGGCCACGGCCGTGGGCCGGGTCTCCTTCCCCTACGTGCCCGGGCTGCTGGCGTTCCGCGAGATCCCCACGGTCCTCGCCGCCCTCGACGCCCTGCCCTGCCCGCCCGGCCTGGTGGTCTGCGACGGCTACGGCCTCGCCCACCCCCGCCGCTTCGGCCTCGCCAGCCACCTCGGCGTCCTGACCGGCCTGCCCACGATCGGCGTCGCGAAGAACCCGTTCACCTTCACCCACGACGCCCCGGACACGCCGCGGGGGAGCACCTCCCCGCTGCTCGCCGGCTCCGAGGAGGTCGGCCGGGCCCTGCGCACCCGGGACGCCGTCAAGCCGGTCTTCGTCTCCGTCGGGCACCGGGTGACGCTGGACAACGCCTGCGCGCACACCCTCGCGCTGACCCCCGCCTACCGCCTCCCGGAGACCACGCGCAGGGCGGACGCGCTGTGCCGCGAGGCACTTCGGGAGACCTACTCGGCCTGACCGTCCACCCGCCAGCGGCCCACCTCGCGGTACTCCGAGTCGTAGATCGCCGATTCGTCCCCGGGGGCGAGCGCGTAGTGACGCAGATTGCCGGCCCAGTACCTCAGGATCCGGCCCAGTTCGCCCGCCGGGTCTTCCGCCAACGCCGCGTCGTCCAGGGAAACTTCCAGGAGGAATCTCATGCCTTCAAGGGTTTCATCGAACTCCTTGTTGGCACTTTGCGAGCGGTCACCGGGGGCGGAACGCCGAAAGTCTCAAGCCGGGGGGAAGAGGGCGGGCGGGGCGGGCGGACGGATCTGAGTACCGCCTCTGAGTAGCAGTACGGATGCCCCGCCGGCGCCCCCGTCGGCAGGCTGGGGCGCATGACAACGCACCGCGCCCCCAAGCCTGTCGCCGGCCCGACCCAGACCGTCGAGCGGGCCGTCACCATAGGGCTGATCCTCGCCGTGCTGGCCGGGCTCGGCTGGATCGCAGGGATGATCTACACCATCGCCGAGTGGCCGCTGTAGGACCGTCAGCGGGTCGACGCGACGCGGAAGCGGATGCCCGCCGCGCGCAGCCGGCCGATCAGCGCGTCGCCCATCGCCACCGCCGTGGTGACCTGTCCCGCCGTCTTCGGAAGGTCGTCGAAGGCCAGGGACAGCGCCGACTCGGCGAACATCTTGGCCGTCTCGTCGTAGCCGGGATCGCCGCCCGAGACCTCCGTGTACACCCGCTTGCCGCCGCCTTCGCCCACGAAGCGCACGGAGAACCAGCTCTTCGCCCGCTTCTGAGGGCTCGGCCCGTCCCCGGGCTTGAGCCGGTCCGACAACCAGCGCCGCGCGGACGGCACCTGGGCCGCCGCGACCAGCGCGCCGACCGCCGCGACCCCGCCCACAGCCACCGGCAGATGCCGGACGGCCGCGTACTGCCGGTAGCGGAAGTCGGGCCCGTACCGGTCGAGAGCCGACGCCGAGCGCCGCACGATCTGCGGGTCGATCGTCGGCATCGGCAGGGCCCAAGCGCCGACCTCCTTGGCGAACCGCGGACCGCCCACCGGCGCCGACGTCCGCCGGCCCACCAGCCGCGGCTCGTGCCGCCGCCGGTCCCGCGCGGCCGCCGCCATCTCCCGCTGCCGCGCGAACTGGTTGAGCGCGGAGGCGAAGGTCCCGCCCGAGAAGGCCGCGTCCGCGGTGACGAAGCCCTCCACGGTCAGCGGCACGTCCTCGGGCAGCTGCCGCACGGTGAAGTACACGCCCAGGTCGTGCGGGATCGAGTCGAACCCGGCGGCGTGCACCAGCCGCGCACCGGTCTCCCGTGCGCGAGCGTCGTGCCGGACGTACATCAGGTCCACGAACTCCGGCTCGCCGCACAGGTCGAGGTAGTCGGTCCCGGCGTCCGCGCAGGCGGCGACGAGTTCCTCGCCGTACGTCACGTACGGGCCGACCGTCGTGGCGACCACGCGTGCGTGCCCGGCGAGGTCGCGCAGCGAGGCCGGGTCGGAGACGTCCGCCCGCTCCACGCCCACCTCGGCGGGCAGCCGTTCCCGCAGCCGCTCCAGCTTCTCGGCGTTGCGGCCCGCGATCGCCCAGCGCAGCCCCTCGGGCGCGTGGGCGGCCAGATACTCCGCGGTGAGCGCCCCGGCGAAACTGGTCGCTCCGAAGAGCACGATGTCGTACGGACGGTCCGTCCTGCTTTGCCTGCTCATGACACCCCTCGGTCGTGCAGCCCGTGCCGCTGTCGGTGGCCGAGGCTAGCGTGAGGAGTGCGGTGCCCGACGACGAGCCCGGAGGACCACGATGGCCGTGCCCAGGAATGCCCTGAAGAAGTGGGAGAAAGTGCGCGCGTTCGCACTGGGGCTGCCGGATGCCGCCGAGGAGTTCCCCTGGGGCGAGTCCGTCGCGAAGGTCAACAAGAAGGTGTTCGTCTTCCTCGGCGTCCAGGACGGCAGTTACCCCCTGGGGGTGACGGTGAAGCTCAAGGACGAGACGGCGCACGCGCACGCGCTGGCCTGCCCCGGCGCAGAGCCCGCCGGCTACGGCCTGGGCAAGGCGGGCTGGGTGAGCATCCCCCTGGAGCAGCAGGGCGCCCCGGCCGCGGAGGTGCTCTGCGACTGGGTGGAGGAGAGCTACCGGGTGATCGCCCCGAAGCGGCTGATAGTCGAGCTGGACGGAAGCTGACCCCGTCCGGCAGATTGCTAAGCGCTTGCTCGTTCAGGTCTTGTGTCGAGTGGGACACGTTCTTAGCATCACTGGTGTTACATCAGTTGTGTCACAGCATGGGGGCTGGATGACCACGGCAACGACGCCAGCACACGGCCCGCTCACCGGCGTGCGCGTCGTCGAGCTGGCCGGCATCGGGCCCGGCCCGTTCGCCGCCATGCTCCTGGCCGACCTCGGGGCCGACGTCGTGCGCGTGGACCGCCCGGGCGGCCCCGGACTCGCGATCGACCCGGCCTGCGACGTCACCAACCGCAACAAGCGCTCGGTCGTCGTGGACCTGAAGGCCCCGGACGGCCCGGACCAGGTGCTCGACCTCGTGGCCCGCGCCGACATCCTGGTCGAGGGCAACCGACCCGGTGTCGCCGAGCGCCTCGGTGTCGGCCCCGGGGCCTGCCACGCCCGCAACCCGCGTCTGGTCTACGGCCGTATGACCGGCTGGGGCCAGGACGGACCGCTCGCCCAGCGCGCCGGGCACGACATCGCCTACATCGCCCCCACCGGCACCCTCGGCATGATCGGCCGGCCGGACGAGCCGCCGGCGGTCCCGGCCAACCTGCTCGGCGACTACGCGGGCGGTTCCCTCTACCTCGTCGTCGGTGTCCTCGCCGCCCTCCACCACGCCCGCGCGACCGGCACCGGCCAGGTCGTCGACGCCGCCATCGTCGACGGCACCGCCCATCTCGCCACGATGATCCACGGCATGCTCGCCGCCGGCGGCTGGCAGGACCGCCGCGGCGCCAACCTCCTGGACGGTGGCTGCCCGTACTACGGCACGTACGAGACGGCCGACGGCCGGTACATGGCCGTCGGCGCCCTGGAACCGCAGTTCTACGCGGAGTTCCTCGCCCTCCTCGGCATCGAGGACCAGGCCGCGGCCCGCAAGGACGTCACCCGCTGGGGTGAACTGCGCGAGCAGGTCGCCGCCCGCTTCAAGACCCGTACCAGGGACGAGTGGACGGACGCCTTCGACGGCTCCGACGCGTGCGTGGCGCCCGTGCTGTCGCTGCGCGAGGCCCCGCACCACCCGCACCTGGCCGCCCGCGGCACCTTCACCGACCACGGTGGCATCACCCAGCCCGCCCCGGCCCCCCGCTTCTCCGCGACCCCGACCTCCGTCCGCACCGGCCCGGCCCGGCCGGGCGCCGACACGGCGGACGTCGCCCGGGACTGGGACGTCCCCGGGCTCCTCCCAGCGTCCCGAAACCCTCAGTGAAAGGCCTCCTCGTGAGCACCGAAGCGTACGTGTACGACGCGATCCGCACCCCGCGCGGCCGCGGCAAGGCGGGCGGCGCCCTGCACGGCACCAAGCCCATCGACCTGGTCGTCGGACTCATCCACGAGATCCGCGCCCGGTTCCCCGGCCTCGACCCGGCCGCCGTCGACGACATCGTGCTGGGCGTCGTCAGCCCGGTCGGCGACCAGGGCTCCGACATCGCCCGGACCGCCGCCATCGCCGCCGGACTGCCCGACACGGTGGCCGGTGTGCAGGAGAACCGCTTCTGTGCCTCGGGCCTGGAGGCCGTCAACCTGGCCGCCGCCAAGGTGCGTTCCGGCTGGGAGGACCTCGTCCTCGCGGGCGGTGTCGAGTCCATGTCCCGGGTGCCGATGGCCTCCGACGGCGGCGCCTGGTTCAACGACCCGATGACCAACCTCGACGTCAACTTCGTCCCGCAGGGCATCGGCGCCGACCTCATCGCCACCATCGAGGGCTTCTCCCGGCGCGACGTCGACGAGTACGCGGCCCTCTCCCAGGAGCGGGCCGCCACCGCCACGAAGGAGGGCCGCTTCGAGAAGTCCGTCGTCCCCGTGAAGGACCGCGGCGGACTCGTCGTCCTCGACCACGACGAGCACCCGCGTCCCGGCACCACCGCCGACTCCCTCGCGAAGCTCAAGCCGTCCTTCGCGGACATCGGCGAACTCGGCGGCTTCGACGCGGTGGCGCTCCAGCAGTACCACTGGGTGGAGAAGATCGACCACGTCCACCACGCGGGCAACTCCAGCGGCATCGTCGACGGCGCATCCCTCGTCGCGATCGGCTCCAAGGAGGTCGGCGAGCGCTACGGCCTCACGCCCCGCGCGCGGATCGTCTCCGCGGCCGTGTCCGGCTCCGAGCCCACCATCATGCTCACCGGTCCCGCCCCCGCCACCCGCAAGGCCCTCGCCAAGGCCGGACTCACCATCGACGACATCGACCTCGTCGAGATCAACGAGGCGTTCGCGGCGGTCGTGCTGCGCTTCGTCAAGGACATGGGCCTGTCCCTGGACAAGGTCAACGTCAACGGCGGCGCGATCGCGCTCGGCCACCCCCTCGGCGCCACCGGCGCGATGATCCTCGGCACCCTCGTCGACGAACTGGAGCGCCAGGACAAGCGCTACGGCCTCGCCACGCTGTGCGTCGGCGGCGGCATGGGCGTCGCCACGATCGTCGAGCGCATCTGACCCCCTCCCGACGGATCACACGGAGCACCTCCACATGAGCACTGAGCCCACCACCATCCGCTGGGAACAGGACCGCACCGGCCTCGTCACCCTCGTCATCGACGACCCGAACCAGTCCGCGAACACCATGAACCAGGCGTTCCGCGACTCGCTCGCCGCCGTCACCGACCGCCTGGAGGCCGAGAAGGACTCCATCCGGGGCGTCATCATCACCTCCGCCAAGAAGACCTTCTTCGCCGGCGGCGACCTGCGCGACCTCATCCGCGTCACGCCCGAGACGGCCCAGGAGCTGTTCGACGGCGGCATGGCGATCAAGCGGAACCTGCGCCGCATCGAGACCCTCGGCAAGCCGGTCGTCGCCGCGCTCAACGGCGCGGCCCTCGGCGGCGGTTACGAGATCGCTCTCGCCTGCCACCACCGCGTCGCCCTCGACGCGCCCGGCTCCAAGATCGGCTGCCCCGAGGTCACCCTCGGCCTGCTCCCCGGGGGCGGCGGCGTCGTCCGCACCGTCCGCCTGCTGGGCATCGCCGACGCCCTGCTGAAGGTCCTCCTCCAGGGCACCCAGTACAGCCCGCGCCGCGCCCAGGAGAACGGCCTCGTCGACGACGTGGCCGCCACCCAGGAGGAACTCCTCGCCAAGGCCCGCGCCTTCATCGACGCCAACCCCGAGTCCCAGCAGCCCTGGGACAAGCCCGGCTACCGGATCCCGGGCGGCACGCCGGCCAACCCCAAGTTCGCCGCGAACCTGCCCGCCTTCCCGGCCAGCCTGCGCAAGCAGACCAACGGCGCCCCCTACCCGGCGCCGCGCAACATCCTCGCCGCCGCCGTCGAGGGCTCCCAGGTCGACTTCGAGACCGCGCAGGTCATCGAGGCCCGCTACTTCGTGGACCTCGCGGCCGGCCAGACCTCGAAGAACATGATCCAGGCCTTCTTCTTCGATCTCCAGGCCGTCAACTCCGGCGCCAACCGCCCCCAGGGCATCGAGCCCCGCAAGGTCCGCAAGGTAGCCGTCCTCGGCGCCGGGATGATGGGCGCGGGCATCGCCTACTCCTGCGCCCGCGCCGGCATCGACGTCGTCCTGAAGGACGTGTCCCTGGAGGCGGCCCTCAAGGGCAAGGACTACTCCGAGAAGCTGTGCACCAAGGCCGTCGCCAAGGGCCGCACGACCCAGGACAAGGCCGACGCGCTGCTCGCCCGCATCACCCCCAGCGCCGAGGTCCAGGACCTGGCCGGCTGCGACGCCGTCATCGAGGCCGTCTTCGAGGACACCTCCCTCAAGCACAAGGTGTTCCAGGAGATCCAGCACGTCGTGGAGCCCGACGCGCTGCTGTGCTCCAACACCTCCACCCTGCCCATCACCGCCCTCGCCGAAGGCGTGGAGCGCCAGGGCGACTTCATCGGCCTGCACTTCTTCTCGCCCGTCGACAAGATGCCGCTCGTCGAGATCATCAAGGGCGAGCGCACCGGCGAGGAGGCCCTGGCCCGGGCCTTCGACCTGGTCCGGCAGATCAACAAGACGCCGATCGTCGTCAATGACTCGCGCGGCTTCTTCACCTCCCGTGTCATCGGCCACTTCATCAACGAGGGCGTCGCCATGGTCGGCGAGGGCATCGAACCCGCCTCGGTCGAGCAGGCCGCCGCCCAGGCCGGCTACCCGGCCAAGGTGCTGTCCCTGATGGACGAACTGACGCTGACCCTGCCCCGCAAGATCCGGGCCGAGACGAAGCGCGCGGTCGAGGAGGCGGGCGGCACCTGGACGGCCCACCCCGCCGAGGCCGTCATCGACCGCATGGTCGACGAGTTCGGCCGCACCGGCCGCAGCGGCGGCGCCGGTTTCTACGACTACGGCGACGACGGCAAGCGCACCGGACTCTGGCCCGGACTGCGCGAGCACTACACCAAGCCGGGGTATCGGATCCCGTTCCGGGACATGCAGGAGCGCATGCTGTTCTCCGAGGCGCTGGACACCGTCCGGCTGCTGGAGGAGGGCGTGCTGACCTCCGTCGCCGACGCCAACATCGGCTCCATCTTCGGCATCGGTTTCCCGGGCTGGACCGGCGGCGTGCTCCAGTACATCAACGGCTACGAGGGCGGCCTGCCCGGATTCGTGGCACGCGCGCGTGAACTCGCCGAGCAGTACGGGCAGCGCTTCGCCCCGCCCGCGCTGCTGGTGGAGAAGGCGGAGAAGGGGGAGCGGTTCAGCGACTCAGCCCGCGCCTGACCCGCCGGAGCCCGAAGGCCCGGTGAGCCACTCGCCCAGCTCTTCCTTCAGCGACCGCTGAAAGGCGGTGAGGAGCGCCTGCACCACCAGCGGGTGCATGTGCGCCGACAGGGACCGCACGTCCCGTGCGTCACGCTCCGCCACCTCGCCGCGGAAGAGCTGCGACAGCTCCCGGGCCGCGGCGCGCGCGTGTTCGATGAGCACCTTGCGCGCCGCGACGATCGCCTCCTGGGAGAGCGGCACGTCCAGCAGTCCGGCGCCGAGCCGGAGCAGACCGAGGTCGGCCTCGTACCCGCCGTCCGCGGGCCGGACCACGCCCATCGCGACGAGCCGCTCGACGTCCTCGTCGCCCAACGGCCGTCCGGCTCGCCGCTCCAGCTCCGCACGGCCGACCGTCTCGACGGTCTCCGGCGCCCAGGAGGCCACCACGGCCCGGTGGATGGCGAGGTCGTGCGCGGTCAGGTCCGGTGGCAGCTGCCGCAGGTAGCGCTCGATGCCGGCCAGCGTCATGCCCTGCTGCTGCAACTCCTCGATCAGCGCCAGCCGGGCCAGATGCTCGCGCCCGTAATGCCCCACGCGCCGCGGACCGAGCACCGGCGGGGGCAGCAGCCCTCTGGTGCCGTAGAAGCGGACCGTGCGCACCGTGACGCCGGCCCGGGCGGCCAGCTCGTCGATCGTGAGGGTCGGCTCCTCGGTGTCGGTCGTCATGTGCAGCAGTATCGCTGTCTCACCAGTGCTGTGAAACCTCACCCGCAGCCCTTGATGACCATGCGGTGAACGGCCGGTGGCCCCTGTGCGTGTCCGTAGTGGACCTTGTGAGAGGTGACGCTCTGTGACGCGGGCCACCGAATGGGCACGGATCGGTGTGGGAAGGTGCTGCCTTGGTCTGCGCCGCGTCACAAGGGTGGTGCGGGCCATTGCACTGTACGGACCCCGGGCCCACGACGTCCGGGGCGATCCAGAGAGTGGAACCACCCGTGAGCAAGGACGCCGTGAACACGGCTGCGGCCACGCCGCGTACCGAGGCGGCCGCAGTGCCCGCGGACGCGGGCGACGCCGGCTACAGCAAGGACCTCAAGGCCCGCCACGTCAACATGATCGCCATCGGGGGCGCGATCGGCACCGGACTCTTCCTCGGCGCGGGCGGCCGCCTCCACACCGCGGGCCCGGCGCTGGCGATCGCGTACCTGGTCTGCGGCATCTTCGCCTTCTTCGTGGTCCGGGCCCTCGGCGAGCTCGTGCTCTACCGCCCTTCCTCGGGCTCCTTCGTGTCGTACGCGCGCGAGTTCCTCGGCGAGAAGGGCGCGTACGTCGCCGGCTGGATGTACTTCCTGAACTGGTCGACCACCGGCATCGCCGACATCACCGCGATCGCGCTCTACACGCACTACTGGAGCCTGTTCACCGACATCCCCCAGTGGGTGCTCGCGCTGGTCGCCCTCGCGGTGGTGCTGGCGGTGAACCTGATCTCGGTGAAGATCTTCGGCGAGATGGAATTCTGGTTCGCGATCATCAAGGTCGCCACGCTCGTCGGGTTCATGCTCATCGGCATCTTCCTGCTCGCCACGCAGCACGAGGTGGGCGGCCGGACCCCGGGCCTGAGCGTCATCACCGACAACGGCGGCGTCTTCCCGCACGGCATGATGCCGGTCGTCCTCGTCATGCAGGGCGTGATCTTCGCGTACGCCGCGCTGGAGCTGGTCGGTGTCGCCGCGGGCGAGACCGCCGAGCCGGAGAAGGTCGTCCCGCGCGCGGTGAACTCGATCATGTGGCGCGTGGGCCTCTTCTACGTCGGCTCGGTCGTCCTGCTGGCCCTGCTGCTGCCGGGTTCGGTCTACTCGGCCGACCAGAGCCCCTTCGTCACGGTGCTGTCGAAGATCGGCGTCCCGGCCGCGGGCGACGTGATGAACCTGGTGGTCCTGACGGCCGCCATGTCCTCCCTCAACTCCGGCCTGTACTCCACGGGCCGCATCCTGCGCTCCATGGCGATGGCGGGCTCCGCCCCGAAGTTCACCGCGCGCATGAACCGCAGCCAGGTCCCCTACGGCGGCATCCTGCTGACCTGCGCGGTGTGCGTGCTCGGCGTCGGCCTGAACTTCCTCGTGCCGGCCCAGGCCTTCGAGATCGTGCTGAACGTCGCCTCGCTCGGCATCATCAGCACCTGGGTGATCATCATGGTCTGCCACCTGGTCTTCGTCCGCCGCGCCAAGGCGGGCCTGATCCGCCGCCCGTCCTTCCGCCTCTTCGGCAGCCCGGTCACCGAGATCACCACGATCGCCTTCCTGCTGGCCTGCCTCGGCATGATGTGGAACGACCACGAGGTCGGCCGCAAGACCCTCCTGCTCATCCCGCTGATCGCGGCCATGCTGGTCGCGGGCTGGTTCGCCATCCGCCGCCGGGTCTCGCGGACGGCGGACCAGGAGCTGTCACAGCTGACGAAGTAGTCGGCGGCGGCCCGTTGTCAGTGGCCGCGGCTACGGTGGCGTCATGGACGACCACGGGGACCGAGACCCCGGTGCGGATCGATCGGCTCAGCCCTGGCTGTCGAAGGCCCGCACCAGGCAGTCGCCGAGGCTCTGCGCGATGCTCCCGTCGGGGTCCAGGCGGGGGTTGAAGATCGCGACGGTGAGGCCGACCGCCCCGCCGCCCGACAGCGCCGTGCGCAGGACGGTTTCCAGTTCCTGCCAGGTCAGGCCGTCCGGCTGGCGGTAGTCGACGGCGGGCATGATCGCGTCGTCCAGGACATCGACGTCGAGATGGATCCAGTAACCGGCGCCGACGCCGTCACCGGTCAGCAGCCTGACCGCGCGCCGGGCCGACTCGGCCGCCCCCAGGGCGCGCACGGTGTCCAGTTCCAGCGCGTGCAGCGCGGTCGGCAGCGACTGCATCCCGTACGCCGCGGACTCCTCCGCGTCCCGGAACCCCAGGGCGACGACGTCCTCGTCCCGCACGAGCGGGCCCCGGCCCTCCAGGTCGGCCAGCACGCGCGGGCCGCGCCCGGTTGCCAGGGCGAGTTCCATGGAGGCCACCTCGCCGGCCGGCTCCGCCGACGGCTGGTAGAAGTCGGTGTGCCCGTCCAGGAAGAGCAGACCGTGCCGGTCGCGGCGGCGCAGGGCGAGCAGGTTGCCGAGCAGCACGCTGCAGTCGCCGCCGAGCACGACGGGGAACCGGCCCTCGTCGAGGACCTCGCCCACGGCGTCGGCCAGGGCGACGGAGTACGCGGCGATGCCGTCCGGGTTCAGGATCCCCGTCGCCGGGTCCCGCTCCGGGTCGTACGGGGGCGGCTCGACCCGGCCCGCGTGCCCCGCCCCGAGCCCCTCGGCCAACCCGGCCCCGAGGAGCGCCGCCGGCAGGTCCTCGACACCGGTGGGGCGCAGCCCGAGCACGGACGGTGCCTCGACGATCGTCACGTTCCGCACGTCCGGCTCCTCGGTCGGCCCGACAAACCCGCCGGACGGACGCGCCCGGTGCATGGGCTCACCGTAGACCGAGGGCCGGAAGGAAGCGCGTTGCCTCGGAGCCGACGGCGGGGCGTTGCGCAACCCGGCGCAGCGGGGCGCCGCGCCGCCCACCCGTTCCGCCCCAGCGGCACGACCGCCCGCAGCTGAGCGGGCCGGGTCGACCGGAGACAGGGGGTCTGGGCCGCCCGCAGCCCCCCGGCATCCGAAGCCCAGCCCGGGCCAGCCCTGTCAGTGGCGTCCCGGCCCGTGCTCCCCGTGCCCGTGCACCCCGTTCGTCGCCTCGATCCGTTTCCACGACCTGGGTTGCGGAACGGCCCCCGACGCCTTGGCCACCGCCGCGGCCCGGGCCGCCGGTACCCCCGGCTTCGACGGCTGGAACAGCCACGTGTCGAACAGTGCGGCCAGCGGCTTGCCCGAGACCTCCTCCGCGTACCGCCGGAAGTCCGCCACCGACGCGTTGCCGTGGGCGTACTTCGACGGCCAGCCCTTGAGGATCGCGAGGAACGCCTCGTCGCCGATCTTGTTGCGCAGGGCCTGCACGGCCAGCGCCCCCCGGTCGTAGACCGCCGTGTGGAACTGGTTGTCAGGTCCGGGATCCCCGGGCTTCACCGTCCAGAACGGGTCGTCGGCCGGATGCGAGGCGTACACGTGGTCGGCGAGTTCCTGCGCCGTGCCCTCGCCCTCGTGCTCGGACCACAGCCACTGCGCGTAGCGCGCGAAGCCCTCGTTGATCCAGATGTCCTTCCAGCCCTTGAGCGACACCTCGTCGCCGTACCACTGGTGGGCCAGTTCATGGACGACGAGGGACACGTTCGACCCGTTCGCGAACTGCCGCGGGCTGTAGAACGGCCGGGTCTGGGTCTCCAGCGCGTACCCGGTGTTCGTGTTCGGCACGTACCCGCCGAGCGCGTTGTAGGGGTACGGCCCGAAGTACCCGGCCAGCCAGTCCGCGATCTCCCCGGTCCGTTCGATGCTCGCCCGCGCCGCCCCGGCATGGGCGCCGAGATCCTTGCTGTAGGCGTTGAGGACCGGAATGCCGCCCTCGGTCGTGCCGGTCGTGATGTCGAACCTCCCGACCGCGAGCGTGGCGAGGTACGTGGTCTGCGGTTTGTCGGACCGCCAGTTCCAGCGGGTCCAGCCGAGCCGCGAACTCGTGGACTGGAGCGTGCCGTTGGAGATGGCCTGCGTGCCGTCCGGAACCAGCACGGACACGTCGTAGGTCGCCTTGTCGAGCGGATGGTCGTTGCCAGGGAACCACCACGCCGCCGCCTCGGGCTCGTTCGCCGCGACGCCCCCGTCCGGGGTGCGGTGCCAGCTGGTGAAACCGTAGGCCTGCTTCGACGACGGCACCCCGCGGTAGCGCACGACGACCGTGACGGACGTGTCCTTGGCCAGCGGGCTCTTCGGCGTGATCTCCAGCTCGTGCTCGCCCGAGGTCCGGAACGAGGCCTTCGTTCCGTTGACGCGCACCTCTCCGACGTCCAGCAGGAAGTCCAGGTTGAAGCTCGACAGGTCCTGCGTGGTGCGGGCGACGAGGGTCGCCGTGCCCTCCAGCTCGTCCGTGGCCGGCTGGTACTTCAGCCGGAGGTCGTAGTGGGAGACGTCGTATCCGCCGTTGCCGAAGGCCGGGTAGTAGGGGTCGCCGATACCCGGCGCGCCGGGGGAGTGGGGGGCGGCCGACGCCGGGATCGCCAGCAGGAGAACGGCCGCTGCCAGGGCTCCCGGCGCGATGATTCTGCGGTGCACGCAAGGCTCCAAGTCGTAGGGTTTTGAGGTCTTCCGGAGTCTGTCCGGAGCGTATTGACTCCCTGTGCTCCTGATCATGTCCATGGCCCCCGCTGTCACACGATCGCCATTCGGCCGACATGAGACACCCGCCCCGAAGGCTCGTCCCGGACACGCCGGTCCGTCAGCTGCCCTCTTCTGAACGGGAGTTCACCGATGTACCGTCCGGCGCATGCCGAAACGCACGCGCTTCACGACCTGGAGACCGCTCGCGACGGCGGCCACGGCCGCCCTCTTGGCCACACTGCTCACCCCGGCGGCCGCACAGGGCGCCCCGCGCGGGAGCGAACCCGTCTACTCGTACGACAACGCCATCCGCGAGGCCGTCTGGGTGGACACCGGGCTCGACGGCGACCGCGACGGAAAGACCGACCGGGTCGCCGTCGACATCGTCCGCCCCCGCGAAACCGCCCGGCAGGGCCGCAAAGTCCCCGTCATCATGGACGCCAGCCCGTACTACTCCTGCTGCGGGCGCGGCAACGAGAGCCAGAAGAAGACGTACGACGCAGACGGCGACGTCGCGCAGATGCCGCTGTACTACGACAACTACTTCGTCCCGCGCGGCTACGCCTTCGTCGGCGTCGACCTGGCCGGAACCAACCGCTCTGACGGCTGCGTCGACGTCGGCGGCCGCTCCGACATCCAGTCCGCGAAGGCCGTCGTCGACTGGCTGAACGGCCGGGCCGAGGCCTACACGAGCCGCACGGGCGGCACCCGCGCCGGGGCCGGCTGGACCAACGGCCGCACCGGCATCATCGGCAAGAGCTGGGACGGCACCATCGCCAACGGCGTCGCCGCCACCGGCGTCAAGGGCCTGAAGACCATCGTCCCGATCAGCGCCATCTCCTCCTGGTACGACTACTACTTCCAGCAGGGCGCCCCGCTCTACGACTCCGGCCCCGAGTGGCTGTCCGACTACGTCAACAGCCCCGACGCCCGGGCCAAGTGCGACGCCGTCCAGCAGAAGCTCGTCGACGGCGCCCCGCGCACCGGCGACTGGACCCCGCTGTGGACCGAGCGCGACTACGTGAAGGCCGCGCGGAAGGTCAGGGCGAGCGTCTTCCTGATCCACGGCATGCAGGACCTCAACGTCCGCATGAAGCACGTCGGCCAGTGGTGGGACGCCCTCGCGAAGAACGGCGTCGACCGCAAGATCTGGCTGTCGCAGACCGGCCACGTCGACCCCTTCGACTTCCGCCGCGGCGCTTGGGTCAGGACGCTGCACCGCTGGTTCGACCACGAACTCATGGGCATCGACAACGGCATCGACCGCGAGCCCATGGCCGACATCGAACGCGCACCCGACCAGTGGGACACCTCCCGCGTCTGGCCGCCGAGCGGCACCCGGGCCGCCACTCTGCGCCCCGACCGGGGCACCCAGGCCGGCGTCGGCACCCTCGGTCTGCACCGCGGGCACGGCACCGAGACGTTCACCGACGACCCGAAGCTGAGCGAGACCGACTGGGCCGCCCGGATCGACAAGCCGACACCGGAGAAGGCCGGCTTCGTCACCGGGCCGCTCACCCGCGACCTGCGCCTGTCCGGCTCCTCCGAGGTCACCGTCACCGCGACGCCCTCCACCCCGACGGCCCACCTCTCCGCCGTCCTCGTGGACATCGGCCCCGCCACCGTCCGCGACTACGCCGACGCCGGAGAAGGCATCACCACTCTCACGCACCGCACCTGCTGGGGCCCGAGCACCCCCGCGGACAGCTCCTGCTTCAAGGAGACGAAGGCGAAGACCGCCGACGTCGACTACACGGTCGTCAGCCGCGGTTGGGCCGACCTCGGCAACCACGCCTCCGGTCACAAGGGCTCCCCGCTCACCCCGGGCAAGCGGTACACGATCACCCTCGACCTCGCGGCGACCGACCACGTCGTGCCCGAGGGACACCGCCTCGCGCTGATCGTCGCGGGCACCGACCAGGGCCTCATCGACCCTCCCGCCGACCGGCCGAAGCTCACGCTCGACCTCTCCCGCACCTCGGCGCGCGTCCCGTTCGCCGGCGGAGCCACCGCCTTCGCCCGGGCCACCACGGGCACCGCGTTCGCCACCCCCGACGCCACGGTCCTGGACGGCGTACGGGAGCCGCGCACCACGCACCGCGTCCCGGAGGGAACCCGGTGACCCGCGACACCACCCGCGTCCGCGCCCTGATCCTGACCACCGCGGCCCTCGTGGCCTCCCTGGTCGCCGCCCCCGCCCAGGCGACGACCACCGGCTCCCCGCCGCGCACCGGCTTCGAGCAGTCGAACGGCGCCCGCTGGACCACCCAGCCCGAGGAGCAGGACTTCCTCGAAGCCGTCGACCGGTCCGGCAGCCGCGTCTCCGTGACCCGCTTCGGCACGACGCAGCAGGACCGCCCGCTCCGGCTGGTGCGGATCGGCAACCGCCCGAGCCCCAACAAGGTGCTGCTCGTCTGCAGCCAGCACGGCGACGAACCCTCCGGCCGCGAGGCCTGCCTGACCACCGTCCGCGACCTCGCCTACGCCCGTGACAGTCGCACCCGGCGCTTCCTGGACCGCACCACGGTCCTGGTCGTGCCCACCGCCAACCCGGACGGCCGGGCCGCGAACACGCGCGGCAACGGCGACGGCGTCGACATCAACCGCGACCATCTCGCCCTGAAGACCGCCGAGGGCCGCGCCCTGGCCGCCCTCATCCGCGACCAGCGCCCCGACGTCGTCTACGACCTGCACGAGTACGGCGCCACACCCCCGTACTACGACAAGGACCTCTTCGATCTGTGGCCGCGCAACCTCAACACCCACGAGGCGGTCCACGACGAGGCGCAGACCCTGTCCGAGGCGTACGTCCGCCCCGCCGCCCGACGGGCCGGCCACTCGACCGGCACCTACGGCATCTGGACGGACCCGGAGACCGGTGAGCCGATCAAGCAAGTCGCCGGCGACGGACAAGAGCGCATTCTTCGCAATATGTCCGGTGTGAAGCACTCCGTCGGGCTGCTCATCGAGAGCCGCGTGGACCCGCTCACCGAGGCGGAGAAGGCGGACGAGGCCCTGAACAACCGGCGCCGGGTCACCTCCCAACTCGATGCTCTCAAGGGCCTGTTCGGCTACACCGACCAGCGCCGCGCCCGGATTGAGACGGCGACGGCCGAAGCCCGGCTCGCGGGCTACGCCACCACCGGCCCCGTGTACGTCGGCGGCGCCGACAACGACCCACCCGAACCGGCCGAAATCATCCAGAATCCGCCCTGTGGCTACCGGCTCACCCCCGCCCAGTACGCCGAAGTGGGCGACGAACTCGCGCTGCACGGTGTGCGCGTACGCCGGGACGCCGAGGGCGTGCTCGTGCCCCTGCGCCAGCCCCTGCGGGCGCTCGTGCCGCTGCTGCTCGACGACCGGGCCGAGTACCACCTGACAGGAGGTTCATCCGAAACTGCATGTTGAGAGGGGTGAAATTCCGCCACACGTGGTAGCAGCGTTTACGGAGGACCTACGTCCTCCCCTGCTTTTACGATGAAAGGTGCCGCCTGTGACACAAGAACGACCAAGCGACAAGGGCTCCCAGGAGGGAGCCGCGCTGCCGGGGTCGGAAGCGGGCCTGCCCGGTCAGGACCGGCCGCAGACCGACCGCATCGTCTTCGGTGTCACGGCGGCGCTCACCCTCGCCTTCGTGGTCTGGGGCGCGACGGCGACCGACTCCCTCGAAAGCGTCTCCAGCAGCATGCTCGGTGGGCTGATGCACAACGGCGGCTGGGCGTTCATGCTCGCCGCCTCCGGCTTCGTCGTCTTCGCCCTCTGGCTCGCGATCAGCCGCTACGGCCGTATCCACCTCGGTGCGGAGGGTGAGGAACCCGAGTTCCGCACGGTGTCCTGGGTCGCGATGATGTTCAGCGCGGGCATGGGCATCGGCCTGATGTTCTACGGCGTGAGCGAGCCGCTGTCGCACTACGGCACGCCCCCGCCCGGCTCGAACCCGGCTGACTCCGGCGAACGCATGGAGACGGCCATGGCCACCACCCTGTTCCACTGGACGCTCCACCCGTGGGCGATCTACGCGGTGGTGGGTCTCGCCATCGCCTACAGCACCTTCCGCAGGCGGCGCCGGCAGACCATAAGCGCCGTCTTCACCCCGCTGATCGGCAAGAAGAACGCCAACGGCGGCATCGGCCGGGCCATCGACATCCTCGCGATCATCGCGACCGTCTTCGGCTCCGCCGCCTCCCTCGGCCTCGGCGCGCTCCAGATCGGCTCCGGTGTGCAGGAGCTGAAGTGGATGGACAAGGTGAGCACCGGGCTGCTCGTCACGATCATCGCGGTGCTGACCCTGGCCTTCGTCGCGTCGGCGATCTCCGGTGTGGAGAAGGGCATCCAGTGGCTGTCCAACACCAACATGGTGCTGGCGCTGGTGCTCGCCCTGTTCGTGTTCGTGGTCGGCCCGACCATCATCGTCCTCGACCTGCTGCCCACCTCCGTCTTCGCCTACCTCGGCGACCTGCCCCAGCTGGCCGGCCGCACCGAGGCGAGCGGCGGCGAGGGCGTCGCCGACTGGCTGGGCAGCTGGACGGTCTTCTACTGGGCGTGGTGGATCTCCTGGACGCCGTTCGTCGGCATGTTCATCGCCCGCATCAGCCGGGGCCGCACGATCCGCCAGTTCGTCGGCGGTGTCATCCTCGTGCCCAGCACGGTCAGCCTGATCTGGTTCGCGATCTTCGGCGGCTCGGCGATGAAGATGCAGGAGGAGGGGCAGCTCGCCAAGGAGGCGACCCCGGAGGGCCAGCTCTTCGGCGTGCTCCAGCAGTTCCCCATCGCCACCGCCACGAGCCTGCTCGTGATGATCCTCGTCGGCATCTTCTTCGTCTCGGGCGCCGACGCGGCCTCGATCGTCATGGGCACCCTGTCGCAGAAGGGCGCCCTCGAACCCGGTCGCTTCGTGGTGGTGTTCTGGGGTGTGGTCACCGGTGCGGTGGCCGCGATCATGCTCATGGTCGGCAGCGGCCAGGGCGACGCGCTGACAGGTCTGCAGAACCTCACGATCCTCGCGGCGGCGCCGTTCGTGATCGTGATGATCTTCATGTGTGTCGCCCTCATGCGTGACCTTCGCCGCGACCCGGTGATCGTGCGGGAGCAGATGGGCTCCGAGGCCGTCGAAATGGCCGTCATGGCAGGCCACAAGAAGTACGACGGCGATTTCGAGTTCCGCGTCGGCCCGGGCCGCGGCCCGGACGTGGAGGGGGACCCGATCGGCAAGCACTGATCCGAACGGCGGCGGGCGGCCCGGGTTCCGTGAACCGGGCCGCCCTCGCGGTTCGGACGCCGCCGCTCGTCCTCAGCCGGAGACCAGCCGGGCCGCCTCCTCCGCGCACCCCCAGGCCACGGTGACGCCCGCGCCGCCGTGGCCGTAGTTGTGCACCAGGAGCCGCCCGTCCGGCAGGGCGTCGCGCTCCAGCCGGACCGCCGGCCGGGTGGGCCGTAGCCCGACCCGGTGCCCCAGCACGCGGGCCCCGGCGATCTCCGGCCGCAGTGCCGCACAGCGCCGGATGATCGCCTCGGCCGTCGCGGGGTCCGGCTCCAGCGACCACGCGTCCTCCTCCGAAGTGCCGCCGAGGACGAGCCCGCCCGGCTGCGGGAACAGGTACGTGTGCTCCCCGGCCGCGTCGGAGGAGACCAGCCAGGTGTCGATCCCGGGGTTCTCCACGACGACGAGCTGCCCGCGCACGGGCCGCACGGAGGGATCCGGCACGAGCTCCCGCGCGGCGAGTCCCGTGCAGTTGACCACCACCGGCGCGTCCACCTCCGCGAACCCGGACACCGTACGCGTCTCGACCACGCCACCCGCAGCCACGAACCGCTCCCGCAGCCACGGCAGATGGGCCGGCATGTCGATGAGCGGCAGCCGTGCCCGGACGCCCGTGCCCGCGTACTCCCGGGCCGTGGACGCCCGCAGCCCCGGCACCCGCCCCGCCAGCCACTCGTCGGCCTCGTCGAGGCGGGTCTCACCCTGTACCCCTTCGACCATGCGTACGCCGGCCGGTTCGGCCCGTGCCGCCAGCTCCTCGTACACCTCCAGTGACCGCAGCGCCCACGCGCGTGCCATCGCGACCGGCTCGATCCGGTACGGCCACCACAGCGCGCCCGCAACGGCTGAGGTGGTCGGCTCGACGGCGTCGCGCGACCACACCCGCACTCGCCGCCCCTGCTCCGCGAGAACCAGGGCGGTCGTCAGCCCGACCACCCCGCCGCCGACCACCACGATCTCGCCACTCGACTCACTCGCCATGCCCGGACCGTAGCGGAATGTGTCATGCCGTGCTCACATCACGCGCAGTGTGGGGATACTCACAGCATGTGTGCCGAGTACGCGACCTTCGGCCTGGCGCCCGCGATGCGGGCCGGGGGAGTCCTCAATGACGGTGGTTACCAGGTCCACCGGGACTTCGTGGACTTCATCGTCGACGGACGCCCGCTGCTGTTCCAGCTCTCCGACCTCGACGCGGTCTCCCCGCTCGCCTCCGACGTCCCACCCGCGATCTTCACCGCGCAGGTCCGCAGCCTGCTCCTGGAGAGCGCGGCCCCGCTGCCCGGCGGCCGCTACGTCGTCTACGGCTGCCCCGAGTGCGAGGACCTGGCCTGCGGTGCCGTCACCGCGGTCATCCAGAGCGACGGCGAGGACTTCATCTGGCGGGACTTCGCCTGGCAGACCGACGAACACGCCGACCTGGAGCTCAACGGCTACCACGGCATCGGCCCGTTCCGCTTCCGCGGCGCCGAGTACCGGACGGCGCTGAGCGCCCTGCTGAACGGCTCCGCGCCCGATCCCCGGCGCCGCGTGCTGCTGATCGGCGCCCGCGTCGCCGTCCTCGCCAAGCTGGCCGCGGCCTTACGCACCATCGGCGTCGGCGCCGACATCGCCCATGACGCCGACGGCGTACCCGCCGACGAACTCCGCGGCTACGGCGCCGTCGTCTTCGGCCACACGGCCGGGGAGCAGGAACGTGCCGCCGTCCGCCGCGCCTTCGAGCGCGCCCGGGTCCCGGTCGCCCACGTCGACGGCCTCGCCCCGATCGTCCCGCTCCTCGTCGCCCAGATCGAACACGCCCTGGACCGCAGCCCGGCCGACCGGCGCCGCCTCACCGGCCTCACCGCCGCCGGCGGCAGCGCGGACGTCGACGTCTCCTCCGCCTGCCGGATCACCGTCACCGCCTACCGGCTCGACCGGCTCTCCCGCACCCACACCCACGAGATCTTCGACGGCGTCCTCGAAGCGGGCCGCCACCGCATCGCCCTCGACGCGAAGGCGGTCAGGGGCCGGTCCTTCGTCGTGGCACGCACCTCCCGAAGCGTCCTGGCGGTGGCCGTGAACCACTGAGCGGCCCGGCCGTTAGGATCGGCGCTCTGATGACTGCCACCCTCGTCGCCAAGAACCTCGCCGCCGGCCACGGCGACCGCTCCCTGTTCACCGGCCTCGACCTCGTCGTCGCGCCCGGCGACGTGATCGGCCTGGTCGGAGCCAACGGCGCGGGCAAGTCCACCCTGCTCAGGATGCTCGCCGGACTCATCGCACCCGAGCAGGGCGACCTGCGCCTGTCCCCGCCGACCGCCACCGTCGGCCACCTCCCGCAGGAGCCGGACCGCCGGCCCGGCGAGACCGTACGGGCGTTCCTGGCCCGCCGCACCGGCGTCGACGAGGCGCAGCGCACCATGGACGAGGCGACCCAGGCCCTGGTCGACGGGGCACCCGGCGCCGACGACGCCTACGCCACGAGCCTGGAGCGCTGGCTCGGCCTCGGCGGCGCCGACCTCGACGAACGCGCCGAGGAGGTTGCCGACGGCCTCGGTCTCGCGGTCGACCTGGACCAGCCGATGACGTCCTTGTCCGGCGGTCAGGCGGCCCGCGCCGGCCTCGCCTCCCTGCTCCTGTCCCGCTACGACGTCTTCCTCCTCGACGAGCCGACCAACGACCTCGACCTGGACGGCCTGGAGCGCCTCGAGCGCTTCGTGACCGGCCTGCGCGCCGGGACGGTGGTGGTCAGCCACGACCGCGAGTTCCTCACCCGCACCGTCACCAAGGTCCTCGAACTCGACCTCGCCCAGCGGCAGATCAACCTCTTCGGCGGCGGTTACGAGGCCTACCTGGAGGAGCGGGAGGTCGCCCGCCGGCACGCCCGCGACGAGTTCGAGGAGTACGCCGACAAGAAGACGGCCCTCCAGGACCGCGCCCAGACACAGCGCTCTTGGATGGACAAGGGCGTGAAGAACGCGCGCCGCAAAGCGGGTAACGACAACGACAAGATCGGCCGCAAGTTCCGCAGCGAGGCCAGCGAGAAGCAGGCCGCGAAGGCCCGCCAGACCCAGCGCATGATCGAGCGCCTGGACGTCGTCGAGGAGCCCCGCAAGGAGTGGGACCTGCGCATGGAGATCGCGTCGGCCCCGCGCTCGGGCGCCGTCGTCGCGACCCTGCGGGACGCCGAGGTGCGCCGCGGCGGCTTCGTCCTCGGCCCCGTCTCCCTGCAGATCGACTGGGCGGACCGGGTGGCGGTGACGGGCGCGAACGGCGCCGGCAAGTCCACGCTGCTCGCCGCCCTCCTCGGCCGTGTCCCGCTGGACGCCGGGCACGCCGCGCTCGGCTCGGGCGTCCTGCTCGGCGAGGTCGACCAGGCCCGCAAGCTGTTCCACGGCGAGGAGTCCCTGCTCGACGCCTTCCGCACAGCCGTCCCGGACACCGAACCGGTCGAGATCCGCACCCTCCTGGCCAAGTTCGGCCTCAAGACGGACCACGTCCTGCGCCCCGCGGCGAGCCTCTCCCCGGGCGAGCGCACCCGGGCCGCCCTGGCGCTGCTCCAGGGCCGGGGCGTCAACCTCCTGGTCCTCGACGAGCCGACCAATCACCTCGACCTGCCCGCCATCGAGCAACTGGAGTCCGCCCTCGACGCCTACGAGGGCACCCTCCTGCTGGTCACCCACGACCGGCGCATGCTGGACGCCGTGCACGTCACCCGCCGCCTGGAGGTGGCGGACGGCAAGGTGACCGAGCGCTAACGGGCCGTCAGGCGCGTGGCGAGCCGGGGGTAGTCGACGACATACCCCTCGTCGTCGAACTCCAGGTCACTGCGGAAGTCGCCGGAGGAGTACCGGACCCGCCCGGGTCCGAGATGCGTGTACGTCTGCCGTGACGGCCGCACTGTCAGGCTCGGCACCGCCACCCAGGCCATCAGGAACTCCCTTTCGCCCGGCGTCTGATGGAGCCCGTGCCGCAGCACCGGCATGGTGTTGGTGAGCGGACACAGCCCGAGATCGCAGTCGAGGGCTCCGTCGACGTCGGGGAGCGGCTCGCCGTTCGCGGTCCAGCCGCCCTCACCGTCGTGGAGCAGATCGAGCGCCCGGGTCCCGGCCTCGGCCTCCGCCGTGACAGTCAACCGCTTGGTCACGAATCCTTCTGCGGTCTCCAGCTCGTACGAGATCCAGTACGGCTCCGGAACGGTACCGACGGCCCGCCCGCGCGCCCGCAGCACGCCTTCTCCGAGCTGGACCCAGGCGGTCTCGAACCCGTGGCTCCCGGACACTTCCCAGGTGATGGCACGCATTCGGCAACCCTAGAACGGAAAGGGCGCGAAGCGCCTCTTTCCCAGGGGTGCGGGGAGCTGCGCGACCAGCCACAACGGGCCCGCAGCTCCCCACGGCCTCCCCGACGGAACAGTCAGCGCTTGCCGCCCTTGGGATCCGCCAGCCCCGCGCGGCGCAGCGCATCGGCCATCGCGCTGTTGGCGGGCGGCGGCGCCTGACGCGAACCGCCACCACCGCCACGGCCACCGCCACGTCCACCCTGCCGCTGCTGCGGCGGACGCCCACCCCGCTGCCGGCGCTCACCGGAGCCCCCGCCCTGGCCCTGCGAAGCAGCCGCCTCGTCCTCCAGCCGCAGCGTCAGCGAGATCCGCTTGCGCGGGATGTCGACGTCGAGCACCTTCACCTTGACGATGTCGCCGGGCTTCGCCACGTCCCGCGGGTCCTTCACGAACGTCTTCGACATCGCGGAGACATGCACCAGACCGTCCTGGTGGACGCCGATGTCCACGAACGCCCCGAACGCGGCGACGTTCGTCACGACGCCCTCCAGGATCATCCCGGACGACAGGTCGGAGATCTTCTCCACGCCCTCCTTGAAGACGGCCGTCTTGAAGGCCGGGCGCGGGTCGCGGCCGGGCTTCTCCAGCTCCTTCAGGATGTCGGTGACCGTCGGCAGGCCGAACGTCTCGTCCACGAAGTCCTGCGGCCTCAGCGAGCGCAGCACCCCGGTATTGCCGATGAGCGAGGCGACCTCCTGCCCGGCGGTCTTCACCATGCGCCGGACCACCGGGTACGCCTCGGGGTGCACGCTCGACGCGTCCAGCGGGTCGTCACCGCCGCGGATCCGCAGGAAGCCCGCGCACTGCTCGTACGCCTTCGGGCCGAGCCGCGCCACCTTCTTCAGCGCACCGCGGGACGTGAACGGCCCGTTCTGGTCCCGGTGCGCCACGATGTTCTCGGCGAGCCCGGAGGTGATGCCGGAGACCCGGGCGAGCAGCGGGGCCGACGCCGTGTTGACGTCCACACCCACGCCGTTCACACAGTCCTCCACCACCGCGTCCAGCGAACGCGACAGCTTCACCTCGGACAGGTCGTGCTGGTACTGGCCGACGCCGATCGACTTCGGGTCGATCTTCACCAGCTCGGCCAGCGGGTCCTGGAGCCGGCGGGCGATCGACACGGCGCCGCGCAGCGACACGTCCATGTCGGGCAGCTCCTGCGAGGCGAAGGCGGACGCCGAGTACACGGACGCGCCGGCCTCGGACACCATCACCTTCGTGAGCTTCAACTCCGGGTGCTTGGTGATCAGTTCACCGGCGAGCTTGTCGGTCTCGCGGGACGCCGTGCCGTTGCCGATGGCGACCAGCTCGACCGCGTGCTCCTTCGCGAGCCGGGCCAGCTTGGCGATGGCCTCGTCCCACCGGTTGGCCGGGACGTGCGGGTGGATGACGTCCGTGGCGACGACCTTGCCGGTCGCGTCGACGACGGCGACCTTCACACCGGTACGGAAACCGGGGTCGAGGCCGAGCGTCGCGCGCGTGCCGGCCGGGGCGGCGAGCAGCAGGTCCCGCAGGTTCGCCGCGAAGACCCGCACCGCCTCGTCCTCGGCGGCCGTGCGCAGCCGCAGCCTCAGGTCGATGCCGAGGTGGACGAGGATGCGGGTGCGCCACGCCCAGCGGACCGTGTCCTTCAGCCACTTGTCGCCCGGGCGGCCGCGGTCGGCGATTCCGAACTTGTGGGCGACGATCCCCTCGTATGAGGAGGGGCCGTCCGTCTGCTCCTCGGGCTCCAGGACGAGGTCGAGGACCTCCTCCTTCTCGCCGCGCAGCATCGCGAGGATGCGGTGCGAGGGCAGCTCCGTGAACGGCTCGGCGAAGTCGAAGTAGTCGGCGAACTTCGCCCCCGCCTCCTCCTTGCCGTCCCGCACCTTGGCGGACAGCCGACCGCGCACCCACATGCGCTCGCGCAGCTCGCCGATCAGGTCGGCGTCTTCCGAGAACCGCTCGGTGAGGATCGCCCGGGCGCCGTCCAGGGCGGCCTGCGGATCCGCCACGCCCTTGTCGGCGTCGACGAACGCGGCGGCCGCGGCGAGGGGGTCGACGGACGGATCGCCGAGCAGCCCCTCCGCCAGCGGCTCGAGTCCGGCCTCGCGGGCGATCTGCGCCTTGGTGCGCCGCTTGGGCTTGTACGGCAGGTAGATGTCCTCCAGGCGCGCCTTCGTCTCGGCGCCCCGGATGCTCGCCTCGAGTTCCTCGGTGAGCTTGCCCTGCTCGCGCACCGACTCCAGGATCGCCGCCCGCCGCTCCTCCAGCTCCCGCAGATAGCGCAGCCGCTCCTCGACGGTGCGCAGCTGCGCGTCGTCGAGCATCTCGGTCGCTTCCTTGCGGTAGCGGGCGATGAAGGGCACCGTAGAACCGCCGTCGAGCAGTTCCACGGCGGCCCTGACCTGCCGCTCCCGTACGCCGAGCTCCCCGGCGATCCTGCCTTCGATGGACACTGCGTTGATGGACCCGATGGACCCGGGTGTCGTCACGATCCCGTACCGCCTTCTCCGCTGAGGTTGCGCGGCAATTGTGGCAGGTGGCACGGACACTCGGGGCTCAGGGCGGCACCCGGCAGGTCGCGGTCCGGGTCAGGCCCTGCGGCTGCGGGTGGAGGACGACGCCCCGCCGAACAGCCGGGCCAGGGCCCGGAAGGGCAGCGTGACGACGGTGGCGATGGCGCCGCCGATCTGGCGCAGCACATCTGCGATAGCACGGAACACGGAATTCCCCTTTCTCCACTCCCGGCCGCGGCGGCCGGTGGAGAGCGGGTACCTCAGAGCCACGTCACTATGCGTCACCCTTGCCGATCAGATCCGCCGGGTACGCCCCGGCCACGAGCGCCGCGTGCGCGAACGCTCCGCCCAGCTCGGTCAGCCGGGCCACTCCCTCCGGGCCCAGGTGCTCGTACGGGGCACGGTCCAGACGGTCCGTCTCGTGCTCGATCTCCCGGCGCAGGGCGACACCCTGCTCGGTGAGGTCGCCGGACGCGTCCAGCAGCCCGCGCCCCCGCAGCCGGTCCGTCGCCGCGTCCCAGTCGCCCTGGCTCCAGCCCCGGGTCCTGAGGACCCACTTCGGGGTCATCCCCTTGCCCGTCGCCGTGTGGGTCGCCATCGCCTCCAGGCCGTCGAGACCCGCGGACATCAGGACGGCCAGGTGCCCGTCGCCGCGGTGTTCGCGCAGCAGGGTCGCCGCGTGCCAGTAGGCGAGGTGCGGTTCCTCGGGGACGGGCAGATCGGCGTGGGCGGCGTACAGCGGCCGTGCCTCGCGCGAGCAGGCCTCGGCGGCGCGCAGCGCGAGCCGGGCGGCCTCGGCCATCTCCGCCGAGGCCAGGACGTCCGCACCGAGCAGGCGGCGCAGTGTCGCGTCGACCGCACGCGCGCGTGCCGCCAGGACCTGCCCGGGTGCGGCGGTCTCCCACACCGCCGGCACGTGCCGGGCCACGAGCTCGTACTTGTAGTTGTAGAAGGCCGCCGTCACGACACCGGCCCCGACCGGTCCGAGGGCGGCGGCCCGCACGGCGAAGTTCACGGCACGCGGGTCGGTGATCCCGACGGCGCCCAGTTCGCGCCCGAGGTCGGGTGAGAAGTAGTGCGTCGAGTGCAGGGAGTTGAGCATGTTGTGGCAGCGTCGGCCGGCGCGCGGCTCCAGGGCGGCAGTCGTCATGCCCGGCAGGTTACCAACCGCTTGGTATGTCCTCCATGGTCACGCATCTCATGGCAGGAAAGGTGGGGGACCCGTCCTTGCGGCCACGCTCTGGCCCTGCGGAGAATCGACGGCATGGCCCAGCACACGGTTCTCGCCGTCCTCTTCGACGGCCTGCAGAGTCTCGACGTCACCGGGCCCGTGGAGGTCTTCGCGGGCGCGGAGCTGCTCCGCCCGGGGGCGTACCGGATCCGCACGGCGTCCCTGGACGGCGCACCCGTGCGGACCACCAGCGGCCTGACCCTCGTACCCGACGAGTCCCTGACCACCGCGCCCGACCCGGACATCCTCCTCGTCCCCGGCGGACCGGGCAGCCTGCGGCCCGACCCGCGTCTGGTGGCGTGGGTGCGCGAGCGCGGGCCGCGCGCCGCCCGTCTGGTCTCCGTGTGCACCGGCGCGGCCGTGCTCGCCGAGGCGGGGCTGCTGGACGGCCGCCGCGCCACGACCCACTGGGCGTACTGCGACCGGCTCGCCCGCGCCTACCCGGCCGTCGAGATCGACCCCGACCCCGTCTACGTACGCGACGGGCACATCGCCACCTCGGCCGGTGTCACCGCCGGCATCGACCTCGCCCTCGCCCTGGTCGAGGAGGATCTGGGACGGGACGCCGCCCTCACCGTCGCCCGCCATCTGGTGGTGTTCCTGCGCCGCCCCGGCAACCAGGCCCAGTTCAGCGCCCAGCTCGCGGCCCAGACCGCACACCGCGAGCCCCTGCGGGACGTCCAGCGGTGGATCACCGACCACCCGGACGCGGACCTCTGCGTCGACACCCTCGCCGCCCGCGCCCGCCTCTCACCCCGCCACTTCGCCCGCGCGTTCCGCGCCGAGACCGGCATGACACCGGGCCGCTACGTGGACCGCGTCCGCCTCGAGCACGCCCGCCGCCTTCTGGAGGACACCGCCGGCGGCATCGAGGAGATCTCCCGCACCAGCGGCTACGGCACGCCCGAGGCCATGCGCCGCGCCTTCGTCAGGGCCCTGGGAACGCCCCCGGCCGAGTACCGCCGCCGCTTCCGCCCCGCGACCGCACCGTGAATCCCCCCGACAACAGCCGACGGAAGGCCCCCATGCAGATCGCCATCGTCCTCTACGACCGCTTCACCGCCCTCGACGCCGTCGGCCCCTACGAGACCCTCGGCCGGCTCCCGGACGCCGAGACCGTCTTCGTCGCCGAGGAGGCCGGCCCCGTACGGAACGACTCGGGCAACCTCGCGCTCGTCGCCGACCGCGCTCTGGCCGACGTACCGCGCCCCGACATCATCGTGGTCCCCGGCGGCCCGGGCCCGCTCCCGCTGGCGGCGGACGGACCCCTGCTCACGTGGCTGCGCACCGCCGACGCCACCAGCACCTGGACGACGTCCGTGTGCACCGGCTCCCTGCTTCTCGCCGCCGCCGGACTGCTCCGCGGCCGCCGTGCGACCTCCCACTGGCTGGCCCTGGAGGAGCTGAAGCGTCACGGCGCCGAGCCGACGGGGGAGCGGGTCGTCACCGACGGCAAGTACGTCACCGCGGCCGGCGTCTCCTCCGGCATCGACATGGGACTCACCCTGCTCGGCAGGATCGCGGGCGACGACCACGCGCAGCTCGTCCAGCTCGCCACCGAGTACGATCCGCAGCCGCCCTACGACGCCGGATCGCCCGAGAAGGCCCCCGCGCACCTCGTCGAGCTGGTCCGCACGCACTCCGGCGTCATCCTGACGTAGGCACGCTCCAGCCGAACCGCGGCTGCCTGCGCTCCAGGAACGCGGCGACGCCCTCCGCGGTGTCGCCGCTCGCGCGCGCCTGCCCGGCCCAGTGCGCGTCCCGGTCCGTACGCCCGTCAGCGAACTCCTTGGCCGCCGCCTGCGTCAGCTGCGAACGGGACACCAGGATGTGGGTGAACTCGGCGACCCGCTTGCCGAGTCCGCCCTCGGGCAGCACCTCGTCGGCCAGCCCGGTGCGCAGCGCCCGCCGCGCGTCGATCAGCTCACCGGAGAACAGCAGGTACTTGGCGGTGGCCGGCCCCACCAGGGACATCAGCCGCCGGGTCGAGGAGGCCGGGTACACGATGCCGAGCTTCGCGGGCGTCACACCGAACAAGGCCCCCTCCTCGGCGAACCGCAGATCACAGGCCGCCGCCAGTTGCGCTCCGCCGCCCACGCAGTGCCCCCGGATCGCGGCCAGCGTCGGCTTCGGGAACGCGGCCAGCGCCTCCTCGGCCCGCACGGCCAGCCCCTGGGCCTGCGCGGGCGAGCCCCGCAGCGTCGAGATGTCGGCCCCGGCGCAGAACGTGCCGCCCTCGCCGGTCAGCACCAGCGCCCGCACGGCGGGATCCCCCGCGAGCTCCTCCAGCAGGGCGGGAAGGGAGCGCCACATCGCGGCCGTCATGGCGTTGCGCTTCTCGGGATGACGTATGACGACCGTCGCGACCGAGTCGGTCACGCGGTGCTGCAGCTGGGGCTCCATGGGCCGGATGCTATCCGGATGCCAAACCCGTACAACCCGAATAGTTCGCCGAGACGGCACAACAGGGACAGGACCAGTCCCACAACTGACCGTGTCATACGCCAACGGTCAGAAGTGCTCGATACTTGCTGACTTCTGTTCAGTCCCGGGGTGCGAGGCGCATCGTTACCAACACTCGAGGTGTGGCGACAATCGAGCGCGAGGGTGGCGACCGGACGATGGACGACGACGGGCGTGGGTTCGGTCCGCGCCCAGAGGGCGGCGCGGCGCCCTTCGACCCCGGGCCCGCGGAACCGCTGCCGTACGAAGGCGTATGGAGGTTCACCGCTCCGGCGGTCGACGCCTCGGTCCCCCAGGCCCGGCACGCCGTACGGGACCTGCTGCTGCGTCAGGGAGTGCCGGTCTCGGACGATCTGGCCCAGGGGCTGCTGCTGATCGTCTCGGAGCTGGTGACGAACGCCGTGAAGCACGCGGCGGTGCTGTCGCCCACGGTCGCCGTCGAGCTGGCCGTCGGCGCCGAGTGGCTCCGGGTGTCCGTGGAGGACAACCATCCGTACCGGCCCACCGCCCTGGAGACCGACCACGGCCGGACCGGGGGGCGCGGACTGCTCCTGGTGCGCGAGGTCACCCGGGAGGCGGGCGGCAGGTGCGAGGTCGAACACACCACGAGCGGCGGCAAGGTGATCTGGGCCGCCCTGCCGCTCAAACCCGCGCGCTTTTCCTGAGCCCCGTCGTCAGGGCCCGGGTCACCAGCCGGCCGACGGGCCCGTCAGCTCCCTGATCGCCGGCCGGGCCGCGTCCAGGACGGTCATGAACCAGGCCGAGAAGGTGTCCTTGGCGTGCCGCTCCGCCAGCTCCGGCGGGGTCACGAACACCGTCGACGCCACCTCCTGCGCATCCGGCCGCACCACGGCCTGGACCATGCCGACGAAGAGGTGGTTGTACTCCTGCTCCACCAGACCGGACTCCGGGTCCGGGTGGTTGTAGCGGACCGTGCCCGCCTCGGCCAGCAGGGACGGGGAGGCCCCGAGCTCCTCGAAGGTGCGCCGCGCCGCCGCCGCGAAGGGCGCCTCGCCGGGGTAGGGATGCCCGCAGCAGGTGTTGGACCACACGCCGGGGGAGTGGTACTTGCCCAGCGCGCGCTGCTGGAGCAGCAGCCGGCCGTACTCGTCGAAGAGGAACACGGAGAACGCGCGGTGCAGCTGTCCGGGCGGCTGGTGGGCGGCGAGCTTCTCCGCGGTGCCGATCGTCACGCCGTCCTCGTCGACCAGTTCCAGCAAAATCGCGTCTGCGGTGCCGTTCGACGGGTTGTGCGTCGCGGTGGCAGGTGTGATCGGCATACCCATCCTTCACATCGGTCTTCGCGCCCCAAGTCTGCCGTACGAATCCGGCACTCCCGGCACTTCGCGGCACGCCCGCATGTCCCGCGCGGCGGCGCGGATCGCGGCCGGCACCGGTCGGACGCCGGGAAAGGGGCCCGGTAGGTGATCGTGCCCGGCCGGGCAGGCGGAAAATCGTCCCTACCGGAGCTGTGGGGCTCAGGGCGCGGGCGCGTGGCGCAGGGTTGCGTTCTCCGGCGCACCCACGGCGACGTGCGCCCCACCTGCCTCACACGCCTCGGAAGCCGGCACGTCAGTGACAGAGCCGCGCCTCGTGCTCCGCGTGCCCGCTGGGTTCCAGCTGGAAGGTGCAGTGCTCCACGTCGAAGTGGTCGCCGAGGCAGCCCTGGAGCTCGTGGAGCATCTTCCCGTGGCCTATCGCGTTCAGGGCCTCCGAGCTGACGACCACGTGCGCCGACAGCACGGGCATGCCGGAGGTGATCGTCCAGGCGTGCAGGTCGTGGACATCCTCCACACCGTCCGTCGCGAGGATGTGCGACCGCACCTCCGCCATGTCGACGCCCTGGGGAGCGGTCTCCAGCAGCACGGACAGCGTCTCGCGCAGCAGCTTCCACGTCCGGGGCGCGATCATCAGCGCGATGACGAGCGAGGCGATCGGGTCGGCGGGCTGCCACCCCGTGAGCATGATCACCACGGACGAGACGATCACCGTGACCGAACCGAGGGCGTCCGCCGCGACCTCCAGGAACGCGCCCCGCACGTTCAGGCTCTCCTTCTGGCCGCGCATCAGCAGCGACAGCGACACCAGGTTCGCGACCAGGCCGATCACACCGAACAGCAGGGCCAGCCGGCCCTCGGTCTGCGCCGGCGTGATGAAGCGCTGCACCGACTCGTACACGACGTACCCGCCGGCCCCGAGCAGCAGCAGGCAGTTGGCCAGGGCGGCGAGGATCTCGGCCCGGGCGTAGCCGAAGGTGGCCTGATCGCTGGGCGGTCGGTTCGCGAAGTGGATCGCGAGCAGCGCCATGCCGAGGCCCAGCGCGTCCGTCGCCATGTGCGCCGAGTCCGCGACGAGCGCGAGCGAGTCGGCGAGGACCCCACCGACGATCTGCACGACCACGATGCCGAGCGTGATCGCCAGCGCGGCCCGCAGCCTGCCGCGGTACGCCGAGGTCGCCGTACCGCCGGCCGCGCCGTGCGCGTGACCGTGATCGTGCCCAGCCCCCATGAGAAGTCAGCCTCCCTGTGTCCGCCCGATCGTGCTCGGGCACCCCAGTGAACTACGGGGAGGGGGTATGTGCAACGCGGCACTGAACACCGTTGTCATGTGCCCTGACCTGCGGAAACGATATGCAGGTCAGGGTACCTCCAGGAGGTCAGGAGCCGGGGTGCAGCAGCCAGCCCCGCCAGGCCGACTCCGTCATCTCGCGCACCCCGCGCCGGGCCGTCCAGCCGAGCTCCGCGGCTGCCCGGGCGGCGGAGGCCACCGCCCGCGGGGCGTCGCCGGGCCGGCGCTCCTCGACGAGCGGCGGCCGGCGGTCGCCGGTGACCTCGCCGATGACCGTGATGAGTTCGCGCACCGAGACGCCCTCGCCGCGGCCGATGTTGACCGTCAGATCGCCCGTGCTGCCACCCCCGGCCAGTCGCCGGGCCGCCGCCAGGTGGGCCTCGGCCAGGTCGGCGACGTGGATGTAGTCACGGACGCAGGTGCCGTCCGGGGTCGGGTAGTCGTCACCGAAGATCCTGGGCGGCTCGTCACGCGTCAGCCGGTCGAAGACCATCGGGACGATGTTGAAGACGCCCGTGTCGGCCAGCTCCGGCGCGGCCGCGCCCGCCACGTTGAAATACCGCAGACATACGGTGGAGATCCCGTGCGCCCGTCCCGCCGCCCGCACCAGCCACTCGCCGGCGAGCTTGGTCTCGCCGTAGGGGTTCACCGGGGCACAGGGCGTGTCCTCCGTGATGAGGTCCACACCCGGGTCGCCGTACACGGCCGCCGACGAGGAGAACACGAAGCGCTCGATCCCGGCCCCGGCCACCGCGTCCAGCAGGGTCACCAGTCCGCCGACGTTCTCCCGGTAGTAGCGCGTGGGCTGCGCGACGGACTCGGCGACCTGCTTGCGCGCCGCGAGATGCACCACACCCGTCACACCGTGCTCGGCGAAGACCCGCTTCAGGAGCTCCTCGTCCAGAGCGGAACCCCGCACGAGCGGGACATCGGACGGGAGCCGCGCGGGCACCCCGGCCGAGAGGTCGTCCAGGGCGACGACGCGCTCCCCGGCCTCGGTCATGGCCCTGGCCACATGGGCTCCGATATAGCCGGCACCGCCGGTGATCAGCCAAGTCATGGTCGCCCACCCTATGCGGCCACGACGGCTGCCCGCGCAATGTCCCCGATGTCCGCTCTGCGGGGCGCGGTTTGTGGGGCGGGCCCCGGATCCACGATGATGATCGCGGCAAGGGCTTGTGCGAACCCCGTCGATCCAGCTGCCGAACAGGCGGTGAACGTGGCCTTCCGCGCATCCGATAGCCTCTGCCGACATGCCGCCCGGGAGCCACCGGAGAAGGCACCCCCATCATGTACGTCACTGGCGCGGACGCGTCGGTACCCAGGGAGTGAATTCGGTTGTCGACCGCCATCCTCACCGGCCAGCCGGTCCCCGGATCGTCGATCGAGGCCGACCTGCGGTCCCTCGGGTTCGACCTCAGGACCGCGACCGACGCCGCCGAGGCCGAGACCCTCCTCGCCGAGGTGCCGGGCGACGAGCGGGTCGCCCTGGTCGACGCCCGCTTCGTGGGGCACGTGCACGCGCTGCGCCTCGGCCTCACCGATCCCCGCTTCCCGCTCGCCGCGATCCCCGGCGCCGTCACGGCCCAGCCCGCCGGCCGCCAGGCCCTGACCCGGGCGATGGCCCGCGAGAACTCCGCCGGCGGCGGCACCACCCTGGTCGACAGCCTCGCCGACCGCATCCTCACCGCCCTCGACGCCGACGGCACCGATGTGCACCGCCCCGAGCTGGGCAGCCTCGTCGCCGCCGTCCCCACCGACCCGCAGGCCCGCAACGAGGCACGGCAGGCCGTGACGGACGTCGACGACGAGGCCGTACGCCTGAAGTCCGCCGTGAAGTCCCGCGACGGCTTCTTCACCACCTACTGCATCAGCCCGTACTCCCGCTACATCGCCCGCTGGTGCGCCCGCCGGGGCCTGACGCCGAACCAGGTCACCACGGCCTCCCTGCTCACCGCCCTCATAGCGGCGGGCTGCGCGGCCACCGGCACCCGCGGCGGTTTCGTCGCGGCCGGCGTCCTGCTGATCGCGTCCTTCGTGCTGGACTGCACCGACGGGCAGCTCGCCCGCTACTCCCTGCAGTACTCCACGCTCGGCGCCTGGCTGGACGCCACCTTCGACCGGGCCAAGGAGTACGCCTACTACGCCGGCCTCGCGCTCGGAGCCGCCCGAGGCGGCGACGACGTCTGGGCCCTGGCCCTCGGTGCCATGGTCCTGCAGACCTGCCGGCACGTCGTGGACTTCTCCTTCAACGAGGCCAACCACGACGCCACCGCGCTCGGTGAAATGTCGCTGGCCAGCCCCACCGCTGCCCTCTCCGACAAGCTCGACAGCGTCGGCTGGACGGTCTGGGTACGGCGGATGATCGTCCTGCCCATCGGCGAGCGCTGGGCGATGATCGCGGTCCTGACGGCGGTCACGACTCCCCGCATCACCTTCTACGCGCTGCTCATCGGCTGCGCCTTCGCGGCCGCCTACACCACGGCCGGACGGGTGCTGCGCTCCCTGACCCGCAAGGCCAGGCGGACCGACCGGGCGGCCGGCGCCCTGGCCGACCTCGCCGACAGCGGCCCGCTCGCGCAGGGATTCGCGGAGGCGTTCAAGAAAGCAGCCCGCAAGCTGCCGGGCTTCACCGCGCCGGTCGTCGCCCTGCTCGGCGGCCTCGCCGTCGTCCTCACCGCGGCGCTGACGGACTTCGGCGGCCCCTGGCCGATCGTCGCGGCCCTCGTCTACGCCCTCACCTCCGGCCTCGCCGTCGCCCGCCCGCTGAAGGGCGCCCTCGACTGGCTGGTCCCCCCGTTCCTGCGCGCCGCCGAGTACGGCACCGTCCTGGTCCTGGCGGCCCGATCGGACGTGAACGGAGCCCTTCCCGCGGCTTTCGGGCTGGTGGCGGCGGTCGCCTACCATCACTACGACACGGTCTACCGCATCCGCGGCGACGCCGGAGCGCCCCCGGCCTGGCTGGTGCGCTCCATCGGGGGGCACGAAGGGCGGACGCTGCTCGTCACCGTCCTCGCCGCGCTGCTCACCGCCTCGCAGTTCACGGTCGCGCTCACGGCACTGGCCGTGGCCCTGGCCCTGGTGGTGCTCGTCGAGAGCATCCGCTTCTGGGTCGCCGCCCACCAGGGTGGCGCACCCGCCGTACACGATGAAGGAGAAACCGCATGATCGGCCTCGTGCTCGCGGCCGGCGCCGGCCGGCGTCTGCGCCCCTACACCGACAGCCTCCCCAAGGCGCTGGTGCCGGTCGGGCCCGCGGGCATAGAAGGCGAACCCACGGTTCTCGACCTGACCCTCGGCAACTTCGCCGAGATCGGTCTCACCGAGGTCGCGATCATCGTCGGCTACCGCAAGGAGGCCGTGTACGCGCGCAAGGAAGCCCTCGAGCAGAAGTACGGCCTCAAGCTCACCCTCATCGACAACGACAAGGCCGAGGAGTGGAACAACGCCTACTCCCTGTGGTGCGGGCGTGACGCCCTCAAGGACGGGGTGATCCTCGCCAACGGCGACACCGTCCACCCGGTCTCCGTCGAGAAGACGCTGCTCGCCGCCCGCGGTGACGGCAAGAAGATCATCCTCGCGCTGGACACGGTCAAGGACCTGGCCGACGAGGAGATGAAGGTCGTCGCCGACCCCGCCAAGGGCATGACGAAGATCACCAAGCTGATGGATCCCGCCGAGGCCACCGGTGAGTACATCGGCGTCACGCTGATCGAGGGCGACGCCGCCCCCGAGCTGGCCGACGCGCTCAAGGCCGTGTGGGAGACCGACCCGCAGCAGTTCTACGAGCACGGCTACCAGGAGCTGGTGAACCGCGGCTTCCGTATCGACGTGGCGCCGATCGGCGACGTCAAGTGGGTGGAGATCGACAACCACGACGACCTCGCCCGCGGACGGGAGATCGCATGCCAGTACTGACCCGGCTCATTCCCTCGCCGCTGGTCGTGGACATCCGCCCGGGTGCCCTCGACGACCTGGCGTGCGTGCTCGCCGACGAGCGCATCTCGCACTCCGGGCGCCTCGCCGTCGCCGTCAGCGGCGGCTCCGGCGCCAGGCTGCGCGAGCGCATCTCGCCGAGCATGCCCGGCGCCACCTGGTACGAGGTCGGCGGCGGCACCCTCGACGACGCGGTCCGGCTGGCCGGTGACATAAAGGCCGGCCACTTCGACGCGGTCGTCGGCCTCGGCGGCGGCAAGATCATCGACTGCGCCAAGTTCGCCGCGGCACGCGTCGGCCTGCCCCTGGTCGCCGTGCCGACGAACCTCGCGCACGACGGCCTGTGCTCGCCGGTCGCCACTCTCGACAACGACGCGGGCCGCGGCTCGTACGGCGTGCCGAACCCGATCGCGGTCGTCATCGACCTGGACGTCATCCATGAGGCGCCGGTCCGTTACGTACGCGCCGGCATCGGTGACGCCGTCTCCAACATCTCGGCGATCGCCGACTGGGAGCTCGCCAACCGCGTCAAGGGCGAGCGGATCGACGGCCTCGCCGCGGCCATGGCCCGCCAGGCCGGTGAGGCCGTACTGCGGCACCCGGGCGGCATCGGGGACAACAACTTCCTCCAGGTGCTCGCCGAGGCGCTGGTCCTCAGCGGCATCGCCATGTCGGTCTCCGGCGACTCGCGGCCCTCCTCCGGGGCGTGCCACGAGATCAACCACGCCTTCGACCTGCTCTACCCGAAGCGGGCCGCCGCCCACGGTGAGCAGTGCGGTCTCGGCGCGGCCTTCGCGATGTGGCTGCGCGGGGCGCACGAGGAGTCGGCATACATGGCCGAGGTGCTGCGCCGGCACGGGCTGCCCGTGCTGCCGGACGAGATCGGCTTCACGACGGACGAGTTCGTCAAGGCCGTCGAGTTCGCCCCGGAGACCCGGCCCGGCCGCTACACCATCCTCGAACACCTCGACCTGAACACCGAACAGATCAAGGACACCTACGCCGACTATGTCAAGGCCATCGGTAGCTGAACTCCGCCCCGTCGTTCACCCCCCAGGGGTGAAGGACCGGCGCAGCGGTGAGCACTGGATGGGACGCCTCTACATGCGCGAGGTGTCCCTGCGGGTCGACCGCTACCTGGTCAACACCAGGGTCACGCCCAACCAGCTCACGTACCTGATGACCGTCTGCGGTGTGCTCGCGGCCCCGGCACTGCTCGTGCCGGGGATCGCGGGCGCCGTCCTCGGCGTGGTCATGGTCCAGCTGTACCTGCTGCTGGACTGCGTCGACGGCGAGATCGCGCGCTGGAAGAAGCAGTACTCGCTCAACGGCGTCTACCTGGACCGGGTCGGCGCCTACCTCACGGACGCCGCGGTGCTCGTCGGCTTCGGCCTGCGCGCCGCAGACCTCTGGGGCAGCGGCCGTATCGACTGGCTGTGGGCCTTCCTCGGCACCCTGGCCGCCCTCGGGGCGATCCTGATCAAGGCGGAGACCGACCTCGTCGGCGTCGCCCGGCACCAGGCCGGAAAGCCGCCGGTCAAGGAGGCCGCCGCCGAGATGCGCACCTCCGGCATGGCACTGGCCCGCAAGGCCGCCGCCGCCTTCAAGTTCCACCGGCTGATCCTCGGCATCGAGGCGTCCCTGCTCATCCTCGTGCTGGCGATCGTCGACCAGGTCCGCGGCGACCTGTTCTTCTCCCGGCTCGGCGTCGCGGTGCTGGCCGGCATCGCGCTGCTGCAGACCCTGCTGCACCTCGTGTCCATCCTCGCTTCGAGCAGGCTGAAGTGAGCGGCATGAAGGTCGGCGCCGTCATCATCACCATGGGTAACCGGCCCGAGGAGCTGCGCGCCCTGCTCGACTCCGTCGCCAAGCAGGACGGCGACCGCGTCGAGGTGGTCGTCGTCGGCAACGGCTCGCCCGTCCCGGACGTCCCCGAGGGCGTCCGCACGATCGAGCTGCCCGAGAACCTCGGCATCCCCGGCGGCCGCAACGTCGGCATCGAGGCCTTCGGCCCCGCCGGCCGGGACGTCGACCTCCTGCTCTTCCTGGACGACGACGGACTGCTCGCGGGCCACGACACCGCCGAGCTGTGCCGCACGGCGTTCGAGGCCGACCCGAAGCTCGGCATCGTGAGTTTCCGCATAGCCGACCCGGAGACCGGCGTCACCCAGCGCCGCCACGTGCCCCGGCTGCGCGCCTCCGACCCGATGCGTTCCTCGCGCGTGACGACCTTCCTCGGCGGCGCCAACGCCGTCCGCACCCGCGTCTTCGCCGACGTCGGCGGGCTTCCGGACGCGTTCTTCTACGCCCACGAGGAAACCGACCTGGCATGGCGGGCCCTCGACGCGGGCTGGATGATCGACTACCGGTCCGACATGGTGCTGTACCACCCGACGACCGCTCCCTCGCGGCACGCTGTCTACCACCGCATGGTCGCCCGCAACCGCGTCTGGCTGGCCCGCCGCAACCTCCCGGCGGCGCTCGTCCCGGTCTACCTCGGCGTGTGGTTGCTGCTCACTCTGCTGCGCCGCCCCTCCCGCAGTGCGCTGCGGGCCTGGTTCGGCGGATTCCGCGAAGGCTGGACCACCTCGTGCGGGCCCCGGCGGCCCATGAAGTGGCGTACGGTGTGGCGGCTGACCCGGCTGGGCCGGCCCCCCGTCATCTGACAAGCTCGTATCCGGGAAAACCCGGGAGCCCCGGGCCGTACCCTGGCCCCGGCTCATGCCGGACCCGGCACAGGCCGAGCATCTCGAAGACGAAAGTTTCCACTAGTGAGTGAGACAACGCACGACGCCACGGTCGCGGTGAGCGCGCCCGCAGCGCCCGACGAGGGCCTCACGGCGAGAGAACTCGCCGCCAAGCACGGGCTGACCGTGAGCGGCGCCCGGCCGTCCCTCATCGAGTACGTCCGTCAGCTCTGGGACCGGCGTCACTTCATCCTCGCCTTCTCCCGGGCGAAGCTGACCGCCCAGTACAGCCAGGCCAAGCTCGGTCAGCTGTGGCAGGTGGCCACGCCACTGCTGAACGCGGCCGTGTACTTCTTCATCTTCGGCCTCCTGCTGAACGCCCGGCGCGGCATCCCGCACGACATCTACGTGCCGTTCCTGGTGACCGGCGTGTTCGTCTTCACCTTCACCCAGAGCTCGGTGCTCGCGGGCGTGCGTGCCATCTCCGGCAATCTGGGCCTGGTGCGCGCCCTGCACTTCCCGCGGGCCTCGCTGCCGATCTCCTTCGCGCTCCAGCAGCTTCAGCAGCTGCTCTACTCCATGGTCGTGCTCGTCGTGGTCATGCTGGCGTTCGGCAGCTTTCCCGACCTGTCCTGGCTGCTCCTCGTGCCCGCGCTGACCCTGCAGTTCGTCTTCAACTCGGGCCTCGCGCTGATCTTCGCCCGCATGGGCAGCAAGACGCCCGACCTGGCTCAGCTGATGCCCTTCATCCTGCGTACCTGGATGTACGCGTCCGGCGTGATGTTCAGCATCCCGGCGATGCTCGCGGAGAAGGACCTCCCGGCCTGGATTACGGACGTCCTGCAGTGGAACCCTGCCGCGATCTACATGGACCTGATCCGTTTCGCGCTGATCGACGGGTACGGCTCCTCGTACCTCCCCGATCATGTGTGGGCCTTCGCCCTCGGCTGGGCGCTTCTGGCCGGCGGAGTCGGCTTCGTCTACTTCTGGAAGGCGGAAGAGAGGTACGGCCGTGGCTGAGCTCAAGAAGGACGACCCGCGCGTGCCCACCGTCATCGCCGACGACCTGCACATCGTCTACCGCGTCAACGGAGCCAAGAGCGGCAAGGGCAGCGCCACCGCCGCCCTCAGCCGCATCGTCAAGCGCGGCGAGGAGCGGGGTGTGCGCAAGGTGCACGCCGTGCGCGGCGTCTCCTTCGTCGCCTACCGCGGCGAGGCCATCGGCCTGATCGGTTCCAACGGCTCCGGCAAGTCGACCCTGCTGCGCGCCATCGCCGGGCTGCTGCCCCCCGAGCAGGGCAAGGTCTACACCAACGGTCAGCCCTCGCTGCTGGGTGTCAACGCGGCCCTGATGAACGACCTCACGGGCGAGCGCAACGTCATATTGGGCGGGCTCGCCATGGGCATGTCCCGTGAGGAGATCAAGGAGCGCTACCAGGACATCGTCGACTTCTCCGGCATCAACGAGAAGGGCGACTTCATCACCCTGCCCATGCGCACCTACTCCTCCGGCATGGCGGCCCGGCTTCGCTTCTCCATCGCCGCGGCCAAGGACCACGACGTCCTGATGATCGACGAGGCCCTGGCGACGGGCGACCGGAAGTTCCAGAAGCGCTCCGAGGAGCGCATCCGGGAGCTGCGCAAGGAAGCCGGCACGGTGTTTCTGGTCAGCCACAACAACAAGTCCATCCGCGACACCTGCAACCGCGTCCTGTGGCTGGAACGCGGAGAGCTGCGCATGGACGGCCCCACCGACGAGGTGCTCAAGGAGTACGAGAAGTTCACGGGCAAGTAGCCCGATTCGGACAGGGCCCCGGCGGAACTGCTCCGGCGGGGCCCGGCGTCTGCAAAGGAAACGTCAACTCCGGCCCATCGCAGGAATCTTGGGGCCAATCGGTGTGTTCTCGTGATGTGCGGGACACCCTGACGAACCGTGGCGCGTTGTACAACGTAAGCTGTACCGGTCCCGAAACGCGGCAATCAGGGCAATAATGCGCGACACCGCCCGTCGGAACACCGTGCGGACGGCCGGGCGGCGTGTCCGAAATAGTGCGTATTGGGTCGGCAGTGTAGAACGGGAGATGTGACGGCGATGGCTACGGAAACTCCCCAGCTCCACGCAGCACGTGCCGTCCCCGCGCCGGGCAGCCGGCGGTGACGGGAACCGGCACGGCGCGCCCCCTCGATCCGGAGCGCGGCACGCTCGACAAGGCCGCCGGCGAGAATTTCCCGGTGGCCCCCTTCTTCCTGCCCCGGGCCTGGCGCGCCGACCTCATGGCCGTCTACGGCTTCGCCCGCCTGGTCGACGACATCGGCGACGGCGACCTGGCCCCCGGCGGCGCCGACGCCCGCCTGCTCGGTGTGTCCCCGCGGGAGGCCGAGGACCGGCTGGTTCTGCTCGACGCCTTCGAGGCCGACCTGCGCCGGGTCTTCGACGCGACCCCGCGCCATCCGCTGCTGCGCCGCCTCCAGCCGACCGTTCGCCGCCGCTCGCTGACCCCCGAGCCGTTCCTCGGCCTGATCGCCGCCAACCGCCAGGACCAGCTGGTCAGCCGCTACGAGACCTACGACGACCTGCTCGCCTACTGCGAGCTGTCCGCCAACCCCGTCGGCCGTCTCGTTCTCGCCGTCACCGGCACCTCGACACCCGAGCGGATCCGCCGCTCCGACATGATCTGCACGGCGCTCCAGATCGTCGAGCACCTCCAGGACGTGGCCGAGGACCTCGGCCGCGACCGCGTCTACCTGCCCGCAGCCGATATGAAACGCTTCCATGTCCAGGAACCGGATCTCGCCACGAAAACCGCCGGAGCGTCGGTCCGTGCGCTGATTGCGTACGAAGCGCAAAGGGCTCGGGATCTCCTGAATGAAGGCGCCCCCCTGGTGGGTAGCGTCCACGGCAGGCTGAAGCTGCTGCTCGCAGGGTTCGTGGCGGGGGGAAGGGCGGCCGTCCACGCGATCGCCGCCGCCGGATTCGACGTACTTCCCGGCCCGCCCAAGCCCGGCAAGGTCCGGTTGCTGCGTGAGGTCGGCGTGACTCTGCGAGGAGAGGGGTGATCCGGACCGTGGAGTCGGAACCACACGCGTCCCCACCGGTACTCGCCGCCTACAGCTACTGCGAAGCCGTCACCGGGCGGCAGGCCCGCAACTTCGCCTACGGCATCCGGCTGCTGCCGACGCCCCAGCGCCGTGCGATGTCGGCGCTGTACGCGTTCTCGCGGCGGGTCGACGACATCGGTGACGGTGCGCTCGCCGACGACGTCAAGGTGGGCAGGCTGGAGGAGACCCGGGCGCTGCTCACCCGGATCCGCGAGGACGAGGTCGACGAGGACGACACCGACCCGGTCGCCGTCGCCCTCTCGCACGCGGCCGGGCACTTCCCGATCCCGCTCGGCGGCCTGGACGAGCTCATCGACGGCGTCCTGATGGACGTCCGCGGCGAGACCTACGAGACCTGGGACGACCTGAAGGTCTACTGCCGCTGCGTCGCGGGCGCGATCGGGCGTCTCTCGCTGGGCGTCTTCGGTACGGAACCGGGGGCACGCGGCGTGGACCGCGCGCCGGAGTATGCCGACACGCTCGGGCTCGCGCTCCAGCTCACCAACATCCTCAGAGACGTCCGCGAGGACGCCGTGGGCGGGCGGACCTACCTGCCCGCCGACGATCTCGCCAAGTTCGGCTGCTCGGCCGGCTTCAGCGGGCCGCGGCCGCCGGAGGGCTCCGACTTCGCGGGTCTCGTGCACTTCGAAGTGCGACGGGCCCGCGCTCTGTTCGCCGAGGGCTACCGGCTGCTCCCCATGCTCGACCGGCGCAGCGGTGCCTGCGTCGCCGCCATGGCCGGCATCTACCGCCGCCTCCTCGACCGCATCGAGCGCGACCCGGAGGCCGTGCTGCGCGGCCGGGTCTCCCTGCCCGGCCGGGAGAAGGCGTACGTCGCCGTGCGCGGCCTGTCCGGCCTGGACGCCCGGCATGTGACCCGGCGGACCGTCAGGAGGCGTGCGTGAGGGACACAGGTGCCGCCGTCGGCGAAAAGCGGCGGGCAACCCTCCGGCGCGGGGCCGCGTCCCTGACGGAGACGGCCGGTCGTGCAGCGTTCGAGCAGCACGCCCGGGCCGCGGGGGAGGGTGCGCGATGACCCACGGAACACGGTCTCGGGGACCGGCCGCAGCAGGGCGGCACGCCGTCGTGGTGGGCGGCGGGCTCGCGGGTGTCACCACCGCGCTCGCGCTCGCCGACGCCGGCGTGCGCGTCACCCTGCTGGAGGGCAGGCCGCGGCTCGGTGGTCTGGCCTTCTCCTTCCAGCGCGGTGATCTCACCGTCGACAACGGCCAGCACGTCTACCTGCGCTGCTGCACCGCCTACCGCTGGTTCCTCGACCGCATCGAGGGCGCGGCACTGGCCCCAATGCAGGACCGGCTCGACGTACCCGTCCTGGACGCCGCGCGGCCCGCGGGGCGGCGGCTCGGCAGGCTGCGTCGCGACGCGCTGCCCGTGCCCCTGCACCTGGGGCGCAGCCTCGCCACCTATCCGCACCTGTCGCTCGCCGACCGTGCAGGGGTGGGCCGGGCCGCACTCGCGCTCAAGGGACTCGACCTCACCGACCCGGCGCTGGACGCCCAGGACTTCGGCAGCTGGCTGGCCGCGCACGGCCAGTCGGCGCGTGCCGTCGAGGCCCTGTGGGACCTGGTCGGGGTCGCCACCCTCAACGCGGTCGCCTCCGACGCCTCCCTGGCGCTGGCCGCGATGGTGTTCAAGACCGGTCTGCTGTCCGACCCGGGCGCGGCCGACATCGGCTGGGCGCGCGTCCCGCTGGGCGAGCTGCACGACCGGCTGGCCCGCAAGGCGCTCGACTCCGCGGGCGTCCGCACCGAGGTCCGTGCCCGCGTCACCTCCGTCTCCGCGAACGCGAACGGGCAGTGGGCCGTCGACGTCCCCGGGGAGACGCTGGAGGCCGACGCGGTGGTCCTCGCCGTACCGCAGCGTGAGGCGCACGACCTGCTGCCCGTGGGCGCCCTCGACGCGCCCGAACGGCTCCTGGAGATCGGCACCGCGCCCATCCTCAACGTCCATGTGGTCTACGACCGGAAGGTCCTCGGCCGGCCGTTCTTCACCGCCCTCGGCAGCCCCGTGCAGTGGGTCTTCGACCGGACCGACGCGTCCGGGCTGCGCGAGGGGCAGTACCTCGCCCTGTCGCAGTCGGTCGCCCAGGACGAGATCGACGAGCCCGTCGCCGTGCTGCGCGAGCGGTATCTGCCCGAGCTGGAGCGGCTGCTGCCGCTGGCCCGTGGCGCCGAAGTGAGGGACTTCTTCGTCACCCGGGAGCGCACCGCGACGTTCGCTCCCACCCCCGGCGTCGGGCGCCTCAGGCCCGGCGCCCGCACCAAGGCATCCGGCCTCTACCTGGCCGGAGCGTGGACCGCCACCGGGTGGCCCGCGACCATGGAGAGTGCGGTCCGCAGTGGTGTGAGCGCGGCGGACGCCGTGCTGGGCGCCCTGGGCCGGCCCCGTCCGCAAGCCCTCTTCGAGTTCGAGGAGGCGGCATGATGCCGGCTCAGGCCGGCGCGGCAGGCGACCCCCGCACCCCCGGTACCGCGACAAGAGGAGAGACTGTGCCCACTGTGCCCCCGGCCTCGAAGACTGCCGAGGCGGTGGACGTGACCGCGCTGCTGGAGCGCGGCCGGACCCTGGCCACACCGGTACTGCGGGCGGCCGTCGACCGCCTGGCACCTCCCATGGACACTGTTGCCGCCTACCACTTCGGCTGGATCGACGCCCAGGGCAGGCCCGCGGAGGGGGACGGCGGCAAGGCCGTGCGCCCCGCCCTCGCGGTGCTGTCCGCCGAGGTCATGTCGGCAGCCCCCGAGACCGGCATCCCCGGCGCCGTCGCCGTGGAACTGGTCCACAACTTCTCCCTCCTCCACGACGACCTCATGGACGGCGACGAGCAGCGCCGCCACCGCGACACGGTCTGGAAGGTGCACGGCCCCGCCCAGGCCATCCTGGTCGGCGACGCCCTGTTCGCCCTCGCCAACGAGGTGCTCCTCGAACTCGGCACCGTCGAGGCCGGCCGCGCCACCCGCCGACTCACCACCGCCACCCGCGCCCTGATCGACGGCCAGGCCCAGGACATCTCCTACGAGCACCGCGACCGCGTCAGCGTCGAGGAGTGCCTGGAGATGGAGGGCAACAAGACCGGCGCCCTGCTCGCCTGCGCCAGCTCCATCGGCGCGGTCCTCGGCGGAGCCGACGACCGCACCGCCGACACCCTCGAGAAGTACGGCTACCACCTGGGCCTCGCCTTCCAGGCCGTCGACGACCTCCTCGGCATCTGGGGCGACCCGGTCTCCACCGGCAAGCAGACCTGGAGCGACCTGCGTCAGCGCAAGAAGTCCCTGCCGGTCGTGGCCGCCCTCGCGGCGGGCGGCCCGGCCTCCGAGCGGCTCGGCGAGATCCTCGCCGCCGACGCCAAGAGCAGCGACTTCGCGAACTTCTCCGAGGAGGAGTTCGCGGCCCGCGCCGCCCTCATCGAGGAGGCCGGCGGCCGCGAGTGGACCGCCGACGAGGCACGCCGTCAGCACACCATCGCCATCGAAGCCCTCGACGCCGTCGACATGCCCGACCGGGTGCGGGCACAGTTCACGGCCCTCGCGGACTTCGTCGTCGTACGAAAGAGATGATCACCATCGGCCGAATAGCCCTCGCGTAGTCGCCGGCCGGTGCCGCGAGTCATCACGGAGCACCGGCCGACGGCGGACCCACAGCAGCTGCACACCTTGCACCACTGCACGAAGGGGAAGCCATGACAGCGACGACCGACGGAAGCACCGGGGCCCTGCCACCCCGCGCCGCCGCGGCCAGCGAAACCGACACGGACACGGACACCCCCGGGGCGGCAGGGGTACCGGAAGCCGCCGCACGCGCCGCCCGGCGTGCCACCGACTTCCTGCTCTCCCGCCAGGACGCCCAGGGATGGTGGAAGGGCGACCTCGAGACCAACGTCACGATGGACGCCGAGGACCTGCTGCTCCGTCAGTTCCTGGGCATCCGCGATGACAAGACCACGCAGGCCGCCGCCCTCTTCATCCGGGGCGAGCAGGGCGAGGACGGCACCTGGGCCACCTTCTACGGCGGGCCGAGCGAACTGTCCGCCACCATCGAGGCGTACGTCGCCCTCCGTCTGGCCGGTGACGCGCCCGACGCCCCGCACATGGCGAAGGCCTCGGCCTGGATCCGCGCGCAGGGCGGCATCGCCGCCGCCCGGGTCTTCACCCGGATCTGGCTGGCCCTGTTCGGCTGGTGGAAGTGGGAGGACCTGCCCGAACTCCCGCCGGAACTCGTCTTCTTCCCGAAGTGGATGCCGCTCAACATCTACGACTTCGGCTGCTGGGCGCGGCAGACCATCGTCCCGCTGACGATCGTCTCCGCCAAGCGGCCGGTACGCCCCGCGCCCTTCCCGCTCGACGAGCTGCACACCGACCCGGACCGGCCCAACCCGCCCAAGCCGCTGGCCCCGCCGTTCAGTTGGGACGGGGCGTTCCAGCGGATGGACAAGGGCCTGCACGCCCTGCGGAAGGTCGCGCCGCGCAGACTGCGCAGAGCCGCCATGAACAGCGCCGCCCGCTGGATCATCGAGCGGCAGGAGAACGACGGCTGCTGGGGCGGCATCCAGCCCCCCGCCGTGTACTCGATCATCGCCCTGCACCTGCTGGGCTACGACCTCGAGCACCCCGTGATGCGCGAGGGGCTGGCGTCCCTGGACCGGTTCGCCGTGTGGCGCGAGGACGGGGCCCGGATGATCGAGGCCTGCCAGTCACCCGTGTGGGACACCTGCCTGGCCGCCATCGCCCTCGTGGACGCCGGACTGCCCGCCGATCACCCGCAGTTGGTGAAGGCGGCCGACTGGATGCTGGGCGAGGAGATCGTCCGGCCCGGTGACTGGTCCGTGAAGCGGCCCGGACTGCCGCCCGGGGGCTGGGCGTTCGAGTTCCACAACGACAACTACCCCGACATCGACGACACCGCCGAGGTGATCCTCGCGCTGCGCCGGATCACCCACCACGACCCGGAGCGGCTGGACCGGGCCGTCGCGCGCGGCATGCGCTGGACGCTCGGCATGCAGTCGAGGAACGGCGCCTGGGCCGCCTTCGACGTCGACAACACCAGCCCCTTCCCGAACCGGCTGCCGTTCTGCGACTTCGGCGAGGTCATCGACCCTCCCTCCGCCGACGTCACCGCGCACGTCGTCGAGATGCTCGCGGTGGAGGGCCTCGCCCACGACCCGCGCACCCGGCGCGGCATCGAGTGGCTGCTGGCCGAGCAGGAACCGGACGGCTCGTGGTTCGGACGCTGGGGCGTCAACTACGTCTACGGCACCGGATCCGTCGTGCCCGCCCTGACCGCCGCCGGCATCCCCGCCGCGCACCCGGCGATCCGGCGGGCCGTGGCCTGGCTGGAGTCGGTCCAGAACGACGACGGCGGCTGGGGCGAGGACCTGCGCTCCTACCAGTACCCCGAGGAGTGGAGCGGCAAGGGCGCCTCGACCGCCTCGCAGACGGCATGGGCGCTGATGGCCCTGCTCGCGGCGGGGGAGCGGGACTCCAAAACCGTCGAACGCGGAGTCGAGTGGCTCGCCGCGACCCAGCAGGCGGACGGCTCCTGGGACGAGCCGTACTTCACGGGGACGGGCTTCCCGTGGGACTTCTCGATCAACTACCACCTCTACCGGCAGGTGTTCCCGCTCACCGCGCTCGGCCGCTATCTGCACGGGGAGCCCTTCGCCGAGAAGCTCCGGGGGAGCGGGACCGGCACGCCGCTCGCCGAGGCCAAGGGGAGCTGATGAGCGCACAGACCGCCCCGGTCCCGCTGCTGATCGCCTGCGCGCTCGGCATCGAGCAGTTCGCCCTGCGCGCGGGCGGCCGGGGCGGGGCCGACGGGCCGGTCACGGTGCTGCGGACGGGCATGGGGCCGGTGGCCGCCGAGCGGGCCGTCACCCGCATGCTGGCCGACCCGGCCCTGCGCGACGCCGCCGTCCTGGCCACCGGCTTCTGCGCGGGGCTCGCGCCGGGCATGCACCCCGGTGACCTGGTCGTCGCCGAGGAGACCCGCGACCCGCGCGGCACGACCCCCTGCGTCGGGACCGAGCTGCTGGTCAAGGAGCTGGCCCGCGCGCTGCCCGGGCGGACCGTGCACACCGGGCCGCTCACCGGCTCCGACCACGTCGTGCGCGGCCCCGAACGGTCCGCCCTGCGCACGACCGGTGCCATCGCGGTCGACATGGAGTCCGCCGTCACGCTCCTGAGCGCCGTGCGCGCGGGCGAGCGCCCGGTTGCGGCCGTCCGGGTGGTCGTGGACGCTCCTGAACATGAACTCGTCCGGATCGGCACGGTGCGCGGTGGAATATCAGCTTTCCGCGTCCTTCGTTCCGTCCTTCCCGCTTTCTTCGAATGGCACCGTTCCTTGCTGCTCCCCAGGAGGTGAGCCAGATGGCCATGCCGCTCCGACAGTCCATCAAGGTCGCTACGTACTTGGCTGAACAGAAGATCCGCCGACGGGACAAGTTTCCGCTGATCGTCGAGCTGGAGCCGCTGTTCGCCTGCAATCTCAAATGCGAGGGGTGCGGCAAGATCCAGCATCCGGCCGGGGTGCTCAAGCAGCGGATGCCGGTCGCCCAGGCCGTGGGGGCGGTCATGGAGTCCGGTGCCCCGATGGTGTCCATCGCCGGTGGCGAGCCGCTGATGCACCCGCAGATCGACGAGATCGTGCGTCAGCTGGTGGCCAAGCGGAAGTACGTTTTCCTCTGCACCAACGCCATGCTGCTGCGCAAGAAGATGGACCAGTTCACGCCGTCGCGCTACTTCGCCTTCGCGGTGCACATCGACGGGCTGCGCGAGCGGCACGACGAGTCGGTCGCCAAGGAGGGTGTGTTCGACGAGGCCGTGGCGGCGATCAAGGAGGCCAAGCAGCGCGGCTTCCGGGTCACCACCAACTCGACCTTCTTCAACACCGACACCCCGCAGACCATCATCGAGGTGCTGAACTTCCTCAACGACGACCTCCAGGTCGACGAGATGATGATCTCGCCCGCCTATGCCTACGAGAAGGCCCCCGACCAGGAGCACTTCCTCGGCGTGGAGCAGACCCGCGAGCTGTTCAAGAAGGCCTTCTCGGGCGGCAACCGGCGGCGCTGGCGGCTCAACCACTCCCCGCTCTTCCTGGACTTCCTGGAGGGCAAGGTCGACTTCCCGTGCACGGCGTGGGCGATCCCGAACTACTCGCTCTTCGGCTGGCAGCGCCCCTGCTACCTGATGAGCGACGGGTACGTGCCCACGTACCGGGAGCTGGTCGAGGACACCGACTGGGACAAGTACGGCCGCGGCAAGGACCCGCGCTGCGCCAACTGCATGGCGCACTGCGGCTACGAGCCCACCGCCGTCCTGGCCACCATGGGATCGCTGAAGGAGTCCCTGCGCGCCATGCGCGAGACGGTCTCCGGGAACCGGGAGTGACGTCATGACCGCTGTCCCGCTGGGTGTCCCCGAGGTGCCGGTCCGGCCGATCGCGCAGCGGCGCGTCTCGCGCCGGATCCAGGTCGGTCCGGTGGCGGTCGGGGGCGGGTCCCCGGTGTCGGTGCAGTCGATGACGACGACCCGTACGTCGGACATCGGTGCCACGTTGCAGCAGATCGCGGAGCTGACCGCGTCAGGCTGCCAGATCGTCCGGGTCGCCTGCCCCACGCAGGACGACGCGGACGCCCTGGCGACCATCGCGCGCAAGTCGCAGATCCCCGTGATCGCGGACATCCACTTCCAGCCCAAGTACGTGTTCGCGGCCATCGAGGCGGGCTGTGCGGCGGTCCGCGTCAATCCGGGCAACATCAAGCAGTTCGACGACCGGGTCAAGGAGATCGCCCAGGCGGCGAAGGACCACGGCACGCCGATCCGGATCGGTGTGAACGCCGGGTCGCTGGACCGGCGTCTCCTCCAGAAGTACGGCAAGGCGACCCCGGAGGCGCTCGTGGAGAGCGCGCTGTGGGAGGCGTCCCTGTTCGAGGAGCACGGCTTCCGGGACATCAAGATCTCCGTCAAGCACAACGACCCGGTCGTGATGATCGAGGCGTACAGCCAGTTGGCCGAACAGTGCGACTACCCGCTGCACCTGGGCGTGACGGAGGCGGGGCCGGCCTTCCAGGGCACGATCAAGTCGGCGGTGGCGTTCGGGGCGCTGCTGTCGCGGGGCATCGGCGACACGATCCGGGTGTCGCTGTCCGCGCCGCCGGCCGAGGAGGTCAAGGTCGGCATCCAGATCCTCCAGTCCCTCGGACTCAAGGAGCGCCGGCTGGAGATCGTGTCGTGCCCGTCCTGCGGGCGCGCCCAGGTCGACGTCTACAAGCTGGCCGAGGAGGTCACGGCCGGGCTCGACGGCATGGAGGTGCCGCTGCGGGTCGCCGTCATGGGGTGTGTGGTCAACGGGCCCGGCGAGGCGCGGGAGGCCGATCTGGGGGTCGCCTCCGGCAACGGCAAGGGGCAGATCTTCGTCAAGGGCGAGGTCATCAAGACCGTCCCCGAGTCCAAGATCGTCGAGACGCTGATCGAAGAGGCGATGAAGATCGCCGAGCAGATGGAGCAGGACGGCGTGGGGTCGGGGGAGCCGGCCGTCACCGTGAGCTGAGCAGCACGGAATCCGAAGGGGGCCCGAGCGTGACGATTCTGGAGAGCATCCGGGGACCACGTGACCTGAAGGCGCTGTCCGAGGCGGAACTAGTCGAACTGGCCGAAGAGATCCGGGAGTTCCTGGTGCACGCGGTCGCCAGGACCGGCGGCCATCTGGGACCCAACCTGGGCGTGGTGGAGCTGACCATCGCCCTGCACCGGGTCTTCGAGTCGCCGGTCGACCGCATCCTGTGGGACACCGGCCACCAGAGCTACGTCCACAAACTGCTGACCGGCCGCCAGGACTTCTCCAAGCTGCGCGGCAAGGGCGGCCTGTCCGGCTACCCCTCACGCGAGGAGTCCGAGCACGACGTCATCGAGAACAGCCACGCCTCCACGGCACTCGGCTGGGCCGACGGGCTCGCCAAGGCCCGCCAGGTGCAGGGCGAGAAGGGCCATGTCGTCGCGGTCATCGGCGACGGGGCGCTCACCGGCGGCATGGCCTGGGAGGCCCTGAACAACATCGCCGCCGCCAAGAACCGCCCGCTGATCATCGTCGTCAACGACAACGAACGCTCCTACGCCCCCACCATCGGCGGCCTCGCGGGCCACCTCGCCACGCTGCGCACGACGGACGGCTACGAACGGGTCCTCGCCTGGGGCAAGGACGTGCTCCAGGGCACGCCCCTGGTCGGCAACACCCTCTACGAAGCCCTGCACGGCGCGAAGAAGGGCTTCAAGGACGCGTTCGCCCCGCAAGGCCTCTTCGAGGACCTGGGCCTGAAGTACGTGGGGCCGATCGACGGGCACGACACCGGAGCCGTGGAGTCCGCGCTGCGGCGCGCGAAGCGCTTCCACGGGCCGGTCCTCGTGCACTGCCTCACGGAGAAGGGCCGCGGCTACGAGCCCGCCCTCGCCCACGAGGAGGACCACTTCCACACCGTCGGCGTGATGGACCCGCTGACCTGCGCACCGCTCTCCCCGTCGGGCGGCCCCTCCTGGACCTCCGTGTTCGGCGAGGAGATCGTCAGGATCGGCGAGGAGCGCCTGGACGTGGTGGCGATCACCGCCGCCATGCTGCATCCCGTGGGCCTGGGAGGGTTCGCCGAGCGGTTCCCGGACCGGGTGTGGGACGTCGGCATCGCCGAGCAGCACGCGGCCGTGTCCGCGGCGGGCCTGGCGACGGGCGGCCTGCACCCGGTCGTCGCCGTCTACGCCACTTTCCTCAACCGCGCCTTCGACCAGCTGCTCATGGACGTCGCCCTGCACCGCTGCGGGGTGACCTTCGTCCTGGACCGGGCGGGGGTCACCGGCGTCGACGGGGCCTCTCACAACGGCATGTGGGACATGTCCGTCCTCCAGGTCGTGCCCGGGCTCAGGATCGCCGCCCCGCGGGACGCCGACCAGCTGCGCGCGCAGCTGCGCGAGGCGGTCGCCGTCGACGACGCGCCGACGCTGCTGCGGTTCCCGAAGGAGTCCGTCGGCCCGTCGATCCCGGCCGTGGACCGGGTGGGCGGACTGGACGTGCTGCACCGTTCCGACCGGCCGCAGGCTCTCCTGGTGGCCGTCGGGGTGATGGCGCCGGTCTGCCTCCAGGCCGCCGAGCTGCTCGAAGCCCGGGGCATCGGCTGCACCGTCGTCGACCCGCGCTGGGTCAAGCCCGTCGACCCGGCGCTCCCGGGCCTCGCTGCCGAGCACCGCCTGGTGGCCGTCGTCGAGGACAACAGCCGTGCGGCCGGGGTCGGTTCGGCGGTGGCGCTGGCCCTGGGCGACGCCGAGGTGGACGTGCCGGTACGGCGGTTCGGCATCCCCGAGCAGTTCCTCGCGCACGCCAAGCGCGCTGAGGTGCTCGCCGACATCGGCCTGACACCCGTCGAGGTCGCCGGACGGATCAGCGCGAGCCTGACCGTCAAGGACGAGCTGTCCAAGGAGCCACAGGAATGACAACCGCCGAGTCCGCGTCGGAGTCGTCGCAGGCCGGGGAGTTCGACCTCGGCAAGCTGCTGGCCGAGCGCGGGGCCGAGCGCTACGAGCTGCACACCCGGCACCTCAACCACCAGCTCCCGCGCATGCTGCACACCATCGGCTTCGACAAGGTCTACGAGCGCGCCGAAGGCGCATACTTCTACGACGCGGACGGCAACGACTACCTGGACATGCTCGCCGGGTTCGGGGTGATGGGCCTCGGCCGCCACCACCCCGTCGTCCGCAAGGCGCTGCACGACGTCCTGGACGCGCAGCTCGCCGATCTCACCCGCTTCGACTGCCAGCCGCTGCCGGGCCTGCTGGCCGAGAAGCTGCTCGCGCACAGCCCGCACCTGGACCGGGTGTTCTTCGGCAACAGCGGCACCGAGGCCGTCGAGGGCGCCCTGAAGTTCGCCCGGTTCGTCACCGGCAGGCCCAGGGTCCTGTACTGCGCGCACGCCTTCCACGGCCTGACCACCGGCGCCCTCTCCGTGAACGGCGAGTCCGGCTTCCGCGACGGCTTCGCCCCGCTGCTGCCCGACACGGCCGTTCCGCTCGGCGATCTCGACGCGCTGGAGAAGGAGCTGAAGCAGGGTGACGTCGCCGCGCTGATCGTCGAGCCGATCCAGGGCAAGGGCGTCCTCACGGGCCCGCCCGGCTGGCTGCGGGCCGCCCAGGAGCTGCTGCACCGGCACAAGGCGCTGCTCATCGCCGACGAGGTGCAGACGGGCCTCGGCCGGACCGGCGACTTCTACGCCTACCAGCACGAGGACGGCGTGGAACCGGACCTGGTGTGTGTGGCCAAGGCGCTCTCCGGCGGCTATGTGCCGGTCGGCGCCACGATCGGCAAGGACTGGATCTTCAAGAAGGTCTACTCGTCCATGGACCGGGTGCTGGTCCACTCGGCGAGCTTCGGGTCCAATGCGCAGGCCATGGCGGCGGGTCTCGCGGTGCTGTCGGTGATGGAGAACGAGCAGATCGTCGCGGGCGTCCGCGCCACCGGGGAGCAGCTCCGGTCCCGGCTGGCGGCGCTGACGGACCAGTACGAGATGCTCGCCGAGGTCCGCGGCCGGGGCCTGATGATCGGCATCGAGTTCGGCCGGCCGAAGTCGCTGAAGCTGCGCAGTCGCTGGACCATGCTCCAGGCCGCTCGCAAGGGACTGTTCGCGCAGATGGTCGTCGTTCCGCTGCTCCAGAAGCACCGGATCCTCACCCAGGTCTCCGGCGACCACATGGAGGTGATCAAGCTGATTCCGCCGCTGATCATCGGCGAGCGGGAGGTGGACCGGTTCGTCGACGCCTTCACGGCCGTGATGGACGACGCGCACAACGGCGGGCTGGTGTGGGACTTCGGGAAGACACTGGTCAAGCAGGCGGTGGCCAACCGGTAGGCGGCGGGTCTTCGGGTCTTGCCTGTGAGGCAAGAAATTTGCCGGTGAGGCAAAGCTCCGACTGAATGGAGCCATGAGCTCCTCCGAGAACGAGCGGCCCTCCGGCGCCGACTCGCCGGCCGAACCGGCGGCCGGTGCGCTGCCCGCCGTCGCACCTCAGCTGCGGGCCCTGCGGCGCCAGGCCTCCCTGACGCTCGAGGCCGCGGCCCGCGCCGCAGGGCTGTCGCCCGCCCACCTCTCCCGTCTGGAGACCGGGCAGCGCCAGCCCTCGCTGCCGATGCTGCTCGCGCTCGCCCGTGTCTACGGTACGACCGTCGCCGAGCTGCTCGGCGAGACGGTCGCCGGCCGGGACGCCGTCATCCGCGCGGCCGACATGGAACCGACCGCGGCGGGCGGCTGGACCTACTGGCAGGCCGGCGCCACCGGCCGCGGGATGCAGGCCCTGCGCGTCCACGTCCCCTACGGCTCCCAGGGCGACGTCGTGCGCGTCCACCCCGGCGAGGAGTGGCTCCATGTGCTGCGCGGCCGGCTGCGGCTGCGCCTCGGGGACTCCACGCACCGGCTGGCGGCCGGCGACAGTGCCCACTTCGACTCGCTCACCCCGCACCGGATCGCCGCCGAGGACCACGACGGCGTCGAGCTGCTCTTCGTCCACACCCTGCTGCAGAGCCCCACGGCCGCGCTGTGCCTGGGCCCCACCCCTGGAGAGGCGTCATGAGCGACATGGAGGAGAAGTTTCCCCGCACCCTGTGGGTGAGGCTGTTCATCTATCTCATCCTCGGGCACGTCTTCGCCGCGTTCGTGTACCTGCTGTTCGAGGTCGGCGCGAAGTAGCCCCCGCCCGGGCGCCTCAGTCGAGGAGCCGCTCGCGCAGCCGCTCTCGGGTCTCCGGGGTGAGCTTCAGCCCCTTCTCCAGGTAGGGGTCGACGCCGCCCCAGGTCTCCTCGATGGTGTCGAAGGCCGCCGTCAGGTACTCGGCGCGCGCGTCGAAGAGGGGGCTGAGCAGCTCCATGACCTCGGGGGAGTAGGCCGAGGCGGCGGAGCTGCTGCGGTGCACCTTGTAACGGCGGTGCTTGGCGTTCGACTTCAGGTAGTCCTCGACGATCGCCTCCTGCTCGACGCCGACCGCGAGCAGCGTCACCGCGACGGACAGACCCGCGCGGTCCTTGCCCGCCGCGCAGTGCATCAGCGCGGGGACGCTGTCCTGCGCGAGCGCGTGCAGCACCCGGGAGTGTTCGTCGGTGCGGTGCTTGATGATCGTGCGGTAGGAGGCGATCATGCGGCCCGCGCCCTTGCCGTCCGAGAGGATCTCGCGCAGCTGGTCCAGATCGCCGTCGCGGACCATCTTCCAGAACTCGGCGCCGTCGGCGGGGTCGCTCAGCGGCAGGTTCACATTGCGCACGCCGGGCAGCTCGACGTCCGGGCCCTCGAGCTTCTGGTCGGCCGCGTTGCGGAAGTCGAAGATCGTGTGCAGGCTCAGAGTGCTCAGGAAGGCGGCGTCCTCCCCGGTCGCGTGGGCGAGGTGGCCGCTGCGGAACAGCACTCCCTGGCGCACCCGCCGTCCGTCCACGGTCGGAAGTCCGCCCACATCACGGAAGTTGCGCACTCCGGCCAGCTCGGGCTCGGTCGACGGGACCTGCTGTGTCACGAGGGCTCCTCCCCTTCGGCGCCGCCGCCGCGGCTCGTCGGCGGGCACCACTCGACGATACGACATGCCTGCCTGGGGCAATGAGTTGTCCACAGGCGTTGCCCGGAGCCCCCGCTGCCCTTGATGATGTTGCCGCCTGGTCGCACCTGGTCGGGCTTGTTCGAATCTGTGAGGGCATGATGCTGGACATCTCCGAAGACGGTCGTACGTGGGTGCTCTCCGGGCCGGCCAGCAGCTACGCCGTCCATGTCACCGACCGGGACGAGCTGCTGCACCTGCACTGGGGCCCGCGGATCGGCCTCGCCGACGCCGAGGCCCTCGCCGTCCGCCCGCTGCCGGACTACTGGCCCTTCGAGTCCCCGCTCGACGGGCGTGAGGACTACCCCGTCGAGGGCGGCCCCCGTTTCGTCCGTCCCGCCCTGTCCGTGCGCACGGCGGAGCGGCGCGGCACCGAGTGGGTTTTCGAGGGGCACGACACCGAGGACGGCGAGCTGCGGCTCCGGTTCCGCGACGGCGACCTCGCCGTCACGCTGCACTACCGGATGCGCTCCTCGACGGATGTCGTCGAGCGCTGGGTGACCCTGGACAACCGGGGGCCGGCCGTCGAGCTGCTGCGCGCCGACTCCGCCGCCTGGACCCTGCCCGACCGCGACACCTGGCGGCTGTCCCAGCTGCACGGCCGCTGGGGCGCCGAGTCCCGGCTGACGCGCTCCGCCCTCACCCACGGCGAGAAGGTCATCGGCAGCCGCCGCGGCCACACCTCCCACCAGCACCTGCCGTGGGTCGCCCTCGACACCGACGCCACCGAGGAGGGCGGCGAGGTCTACTGCTGCGCGCTGGGCTGGTCCGGGTCCTGGCGCGTCGCCGTGGCCCAGCTCCCGGACGCGCGCGTGCAGATCACCGGCGGCGCCGGCTATGACGACTCGGGCCTGCTGACGCTGGGCACGGGGGAGTCGTACACGACCCCCGTCTTCGCCGGGCTCTGGAGCGGCGGCGGCTTCGGCGGGGCGAGCCGCGCCTGGCACGCGTACCAGCGGGCGTACGTGATCCCGGACGCCGGCCGGGACCGGCCGGTGCTGTTCAACTCCTGGGAGGCCACCGAGTTCGACATCTCCGAGGAGCAGCAGCGGGCCCTCGCCGAGCGGGCCGCCGCCATGGGCGTGGAGCTGTTCGTGGTCGACGACGGCTGGTTCGGGGCACGCACCGGCGACCGGGCCGGACTGGGCGACTGGACTCCGAATCCCGATCGCTTCCCGGGCGGACTGAAGCCGCTCGCCGACCACGTGCACGGCCTCGGCATGCAGTTCGGGATCTGGGTCGAGCCCGAGATGGTCAACCCGGACAGCGACCTGTACCGCGCGCACCCGGACTGGGTTCAGTATCAAACGGGACGAAAGCGGACGGAGTTCCGCAACCAGCTCGTGCTGAACCTGGCCCGCGAGGACGTCCGGGAGTACCTGTGGGAGCAGCTCGACGCGCTCCTTTCCAGCGCTCCGATCGATCAAGTGGGACTTCAACCGCTGCTTCACCGACGCCGGCTGGCCGGACGACCCCTACCCGCAGCGGCTGTGGATCGACCACGTGCACGGCCTGTACGCCCTGCTGGACCGGCTGCGGGCCGCCCACCCGGGCGTCGCCTTCGAGTCCTGCTCGGGTGGCGGCGGCCGGATCGACCTCGGCGTGCTGAGCCGTACGGACCAGGTGTGGACCTCCGACAACACCGACCCGCTCGACCGGCTCGCCATCCAGCACGGCTTCAGCCAGATCCATCCGGCCCGGGTCATGGCCGCCTGGGTCACCGACAGTCCGAACGCCATGCTCAATCGGCGGGCCAGCTCCCTGCGGTTCCGCTTCGTCAGCGCCATGGCCGGTGTGCTGGGCGTCGGCGGCGACCTCACGAAGTGGACGGAGGGGGAGCTCGACGAGGCGCGGGAGTGGGTGGGGCTCTACAAGGAGATCCGGCCCGTGGTGCAGCGCGGCGACCTGTACCGGCTGCGTCCCCCGGAGGGCGGACTGAGCGCCGTGCAGTACGTCCTCGGGGGCGAGACCGTCGTCCTCGCCTGGCTCCAGGCGCAGCGCTACGGCGAGCCCGTGCCGGCGCTCCGGCTGCGCGGCCTCGACCCGACAGCGTCGTACGAATGCCTCGAAACGGGCGAAGTTCACCGAGGGGTCGTACTGCTCCATCACGGACTGCGGGTCGGTCTGCGCGGGGATCTGGACGCCGCGATCGTCCGCCTTAAGCGGAAGTAGGCGTTCTGCCCGAATGAGGCGCTTCAGTCGTTAAGGGGTAACGTGCCCCGATCGTAAAGGAGATGAGGTCGGGGTGCGTGACCATCGTCATATTCGTGACGATGTGTTGTTGCCATGTTCACGTAATTCTGACGTTATTCAGGGCTATTGAGGAAAGTGGGAGATCCGTAATCCACGCTCGGTGACGTCACATGTGCCGACGCGTCAAGAAAAACACCGTCACGGGCAACCGCAAGCTTGTCCTATTGCGTCGTGGTCGCTTACGTTCCACACCAATCCGGACGGACGCCTAATCCTGCCGCCGCCCGGAGCCCCACACACTGACCCGACGTACGGCAGGAGCGGGGGACCCACAGGTAAGACGCCTGTTCCGGTTCCCGGAACGGCTTGGGGTTTAGCCGCGCCACGGCGCGGCCGGGCATCTCCAGCCCGCACCCGACAGCTCACCTCGCAGGCGACGGAGAGGAATTCGCCATGCCCGCGAAGGGTAAGCACCGCCGCCCCAAGACTCAGCGTTTCACCCGCTCCATCGCCGTCGCCGGAACCGGCGGGGCCGCCCTCGCCCTGCCGCTCATGGGGGCCGCCGGCGCCCACGCCGCCACCCCGCAGTCGGCTCCCGAAAAGGCCGTCCAGTCCGCTCCGGCCGCCGAGAAGAAGACCGCCGAAAAGGCCAACGGCGCCCGCGCGTACACCGTGCGGGCCGGCGACTATCTCGCGAAGATCGCCGACGACCAGAACGTCAGCGGCGGCTGGAAGAAGCTCTACGCGGACAACCGCGACGCCGTCGGCTCCGACCCGTCGCTGATCCACCCGGGCCTGAAGCTGTCGATCGGCAAGAAGGCGGCGAGCGCGCCGAAGCCCGCGGCCCCGTCCGCGCCGAAGTCCTCGGCCTCCAAGTCCTCGGCCTCCAAGTCCTCGGCCTCCAAGTCGTCCGCCGCCGAGTCGGCCCCGAAGGCGGAGGCCGCCGCGAAGCCGGCCGCCGCCAAGCCCGCCGCCGAGAGCAACGCCGGCGGCTACGCCCTCCCGGTGGACGGTGCCACCGTCGGCACGCCGTACCGCATGTCCGGCAGCATGTGGTCCAGCGGCTACCACACCGGTGTCGACTTCGTCGTCCCGACCGGCACCTCCCTCAAGGCCGTCGGCGCGGGCACCGTCGTCTCCGCCGGCTGGGGCGGCGCGTACGGCAACCAGGTCGTCATCAAGCTGAACGACGGCCACTACGCCCAGTACGCCCACCTGTCCCAGCTCTCCGTCTCGGCCGGCCAGACCGTGACCGCCGGGCAGCAGGTCGGCCTGTCGGGCGCGACCGGCAACGTGACCGGACCGCACCTGCACTTCGAGATCCGCACCACGCCGGACTACGGCTCGGACGTGGACCCGGTCGCCTTCCTGCGCTCGCACGGCGTCTCCGTCGGCTGACCGACCGCACGACCACCTGCCTGACACGCGGCCGAAGGCCGGACCCCGATCCCCGGGTCCGGCCTTCGGTGTGTCCGCGTCGATCGCCTCAAGGGATCGACAGGGGGCGGCAGTTGAGACACAGTGATCACGTCGTGAGTGCAAGCGCTTTCTGAAGGAGCTGTGTCCCGTGCCGACCACCCGCAGAACGTTCGCAGCCCTGGCAGCCGGAGCCGCTCTGGCGGCCGTCGCCCCGCCGGGGAGCGCGAGTGCCGCCCCCGGGCGCCGACGCCTCATCGCCCGCGACGACTTCTGTCACGGCCTCACCCAGTGGGTGACCGAACTCCAGGACGGCGGCACGGTCAGCGCCTCGCGCGGCGTCCTGGAGATCGACGTACCGAGCGGCGCGACCGTCTGGTTCACGCGGCGTCTCGACGGCCCGTACGTCCTCGAGTACACCGCCACGCCGGTGTCCGAGGGAGGGGTCAACGACCGCGTCTCCGACCTCAACAACTTCTGGAACGCGACCGACGTCCGCTCCCCGGACGACCTCTTCGCGACTGCGCGAGGCGGCGCCCTCGACGAGTACGACCACCTCACGGCGTACTACGCGGGCTACGGCGCCAACTACAACACCACGACCCGGCTGCGCCGCTACGTCGGCCGGCCCGGCGTCCGCCCCCTGGTCTTCGACTACACCGAGCCGCTGCTGGTCCCGGGTGAGCCGAACCGGGTCCGGATCGTCTCCGACGGCTCCACGGTCCAGTGGTGGAACAACGGGCGGCTCGTCTTCGGCTACACCGACCCGCAGCCGTACACGAGCGGGCACTTCGCCTTCCGGACCGTGTGGAGCCATTTCCGGATCAGTGCGTTCCGAGTCTGGCGACTGACCCCGAAACATTCCTGACGAGTGGTGTATTCCGGAGTTGGCCAACCCTTTGGGAGTGGCTTATCTCACCGTCCGTCAACCCTTTCCTACGGTCGCGTAGGTCACATTCGAAGGTGAATCATGACCTGCTGTGGCAGACGATTCGAAGAGTGACAGCAAAGCAGTGATCGGGTCGTACGTGGCGCTGGGGGACAGCTTCACCGAGGGCGTCGGTGATCCCGGCCCCGACGGCGCGTTCGTCGGCTGGGCCGACCGGTTCGCCGTCCTGCTCGCCGACCGCAGGCCAGAGGGCGACTTCCGGTACACCAATCTCGCCGTACGCGGAAAGCTCCTCGACCAGATCGTGGCGGACCAGGTTCCGCGGGCCGTCGAAATGGCCCCGGACCTCGTCTCGTTCTGCGCCGGGGGCAACGACATCATCCGGCCCGGCACCGACCCGGACGAGGTGGCCGAGCGCTTCGAGCGGGCCCTGGTCCAGCTCACCGCCGTGTCTGGCACCGTCATGGTGACGACCGGTTTCGACACCCGTGGCGTGCCCGTGCTCAAGCACCTGCGCGGCAAGATCGCCACCTACAACGGCCATGTCCGGGCCATCGCCGACCGGTACGGCTGCCCGGTGCTCGACCTGTGGTCCCTGCGCAGTGTGCAGGACCGCAGGGCCTGGGACGCCGACCGGCTGCACCTGTCGCCCGAGGGGCACACGCGCGTGGCGCTCCGCGCGGGCCAGGTCCTCGGCCTCGACGTGCCGGCCGACCCCGAGCAGGCGTGGCCTCCGCTGCCCCCGCGCGGGGCGCTCGACATGCGGCGGGACAACGTCGCCTGGGCGCGCGAGTTCCTCGTGCCGTGGATCGGGCGCCGGCTGCGCGGGGAGTCGTCGGGCGACCACGTGACGGCCAAGGGGGCGCTGTCGCCGGACGACATCAGGATGCGGATCGCACCGGTGGCGTGAGAGCGGCTCCTGCGGGTGCGGGCCGCGCCGGGTGGGACACCGGCGCCGCCCGCACCCGCAGGAGCGTGCCTGTCTAGGACGTCAGCCGCTCCTGCTCCAGGCCCAACTCGCGGGTCAGCGCCTCCTCCACCCACTCCTGGGCCCGTGCGCGAGGCACCGCCCCGGCGTAGGACGTCAGCTGGACGGCGAGACCGTCGAGGAGGGCGGTGAGACGCAGGGCCGTACCGGCCGGGTCCGGGCAGCGGAACTCGCCCGCGGCCACGCCCTCCGCGATGACCTCGGCGAGGGCCGCCTTCCACTGCCGGTCGAGATCCTGGGCGACCTCCCGCAGCGCGGGGTCGCGCAGCGCCACCGCCCAGCCCTCGATCCACAGCCGCCAGCCCTTGGCCTGCCCGGTCGGGGCGTACCACCGTACGGCCGACCGCAGCCGGCGCAGCGCCGGCGAACGGCGGCCCAGCACCTTGCGCAGATGTGCCAGGTCGCCCTCCGCCGCGTGCCGGAACGCGGCGGCGACCAGCTGCTCCTTCGTCGAGAAGTGGTAGAGGACCAGCGCGTTGCTCACGCCGAGCGCCGAGGCCACGTCGGCGATCCTGACCGCCGCCACACCCCTCGCCTCGATCTGCTCGATGGCGGCCCGCAGCAGATCCCCGCGCCGCTGAGCCACACTCAACCGGACTCTCGTCACGCCGTCACCCTACCCACGCACGTACCGCCCCTCGACGGGGCGTTTCGGCCTGTCCGGCCCGGCCCGCCACGGCCGTCGTCGAGGAGGCGGCGGGACCTCACCGGAACCAGCCGAACCGCTCCGCGATCACCGGCAGCCGGTCGGCCGCGATCGCGTGGGCGGCGGCCCGCGGTGTCGTCCCGTCGGCCTGCGCGCGGGCCAGCATCCGCTCCACCAGGGCCCGCATCGAGTGGCGGGTGTACGCGAACGCCTCCTCGGCGTCGGCTCCGATGTCCCCGAACAGCGTCCACCACCACCACGCGTTCGTCCCCGAGTTGACCACGACGTCCGGCAGCACGGTCACTCCGCGCGCGGCCAGCAGCGGCTCCGCCTCCGGCCGTACGGGCATGTTGGCCGCCTCCACCACCCAACGGGCGGTGATCCGCTCCTGGTTCCCGGCGTCGATCGCGTACGACACGGCGGCCGGCACCAGCACGTCCGCGTCGGCCGACAGCCAGGCCTCGCCCGGCAGTTCGCGGTCGCCGGGACGCAGCGCGGAGCGGTCCACCGTGCCGTGGGCGTCCCGCGCGGCGAGCAGCGCCTCGACGTCGAGGCCCGCCTGATTGACGATCGTGCCCTTGAGGTCGGCGACGGCCACGACCGTGAGCCCCGCGCGCGTGAGGAAGCGCGCGGTGGCCCCGCCCATGGTGCCCAGCCCCTGGAGGGCGACCCGCGTCCCGGTGTACGGCACACCGGCCCGGTCCAGGGCGGCCAGGGCCGCCTCGGCCACACCGCAGCCGCCGGCCAGCTCGTCCAGACCGATGCCGTCGACCTCGACCGCGAACGCGTCCCGGAGCCGCCGCCGGGCCTCGGCCTCGTCGTCCAGCAGCGGATACACGGCCTGGATCGAGGAGACCAGCCCCGCCTCGGCGGCGGCCCGGTCCACCAGGTCCTGGGTGAGCCCCAGGTCCTCGCCCGTCGTCCAGCAGCTCTCTATGTACGGCCGCATCGCGCGCAGGTAGCGCACCAGCAGCGGGTACGCCTCAGGATCCCGGGGATCGCAGTCGATGCCGCCCTTGGCGCCGCCGAGCGGGACGTAGCGGCTCGCGGGGTCGTAGTGCAGGGCTTCCTTCAGGCTCATGCCGCGGGCCAGGCCGGTGACCTCCTCCAGGGTGCAGCCCGCGCGCATCCGCAGACCGCCGCTGGCGACCCCGCGCACCAGCCGGTCGACGACCAGGAAGCCCTGCCGTCCCGTGAGGTGATCGGTCCAGGTCAGGGACAGCAGGGGGGTGGCCATACGGGCTCCTTCGCCGCCGGGATACTGAATCACGGGTCAGTATCGCCTCCGGTGGGGCCCCTGTGATCCGGTGTTGTCGGAGGGGCCGACCATAATGGAAAGCCTGACCGACTCCATCTGGAGGTACCGTGGCCGGTTTCCGTACCCTGAGCTCCGGGCTCCGCGCGCTGCAGCCCGGGGGGTTCGGCGCGGACCCGAGCGGTGAGCGCATGGCGCGCATCCGCAGATCGCCCCACTTCAGGGACGGGGTCTTCCAGAACCCCGGCGGCCCCGCGCGGATCCGCCCCTCGGGCTCGACCCTGGACTTCGCGAAGGTCTTCTTCGACAAGGACACCCGGCCCCGCCGCACCCCGAAGGGCACCGTTCCGGTGCACTCCACCACCCTCGCCGACATCGCCCGGCCCCCGGCCACCGGGCTGCGGCTGACGTGGATGGGGCACTCCAGCGTGCTCGCGGAGATCGACGGCCGGCGCGTCCTGTTCGACCCGGTGTGGGGCGAGCGCTGCTCCCCCTTCTCCTTCGCCGGGCCCAAGCGGCTGCACCCCGTGCCCCTGCCGCTGGCCGCGCTCGGCCCGGTCGACGTCGTGGTCATCTCGCACGACCACTACGACCACCTGGACATGCCCACCATCAAGGCGCTCGCCGGCACGGACACGCTGTTCGCCGTTCCTCTCGGCGTCGGCGCGCACCTGGAGCACTGGGGCGTGTCCGCCGACCGGCTGCGCGAGCTGGACTGGCACGAGACCACCAAGATCGGCGGCCTCACCCTGACGGCCACCCCGGCCCGGCACTTCTGCGGCCGCGGGCTGCGCAACACCCAGCACACCCTGTGGGCCTCCTGGGTCGTCGCCGGGGAGGAGCACCGGATCTACCACAGCGGCGACACCGGCTACTTCGACGGCTTCGAGGAGATCGGCGCCGAGCACGGGCCGTTCGACGCCACGATGATCCAGATCGGTGCGTACTCCGACTTCTGGCCCAAGAACCACACGGACCATACGCCGCTGCCCGGTGCCTGGCCAGACATTCACATGTCGCCTGCCCAGGGGGTGCAGGCCCATCTTGACCTGCAGGGAGGCAGTCCGGGCGGGGTGCTGCTGCCGATCCACTGGGGGACGTTCAACCTGGCGTTGCACGTGTGGGCGGAGCCGGGGGAGTGGACGAAGGACGCGGCCGAGGAGGCCGGCCAGGCGGTGGCGCTCCCGCGGCCGGGTGAGCCGTTCGAGCCGGCGGGGAAGCTGCCCTGTGACCCTTGGTGGCGTGGGGTGTCCCATCCGATCGCTCACCCGTGGCGTCGGCCCCGGCCGACGCAGGCTGCTGCCGAGGCCCCCAGGCACGATCTCGACCTTGCGGGTGATCGATGACAGCGAGCGAGGATGACCTCCGTCAGATCGTGCGCCTGCTGGCACGTCTTCCCGGCATGGAGCGAGACCGCCTGGTGCGTTCGCTGGACGGCGTGCCCCGCCGGGAGCGTGCGGCGGGTACCCAGCAGTCCAGGCCCTTGCCGACGCACAAGGGGCCGCTCCCCGTTGTCGTTCGAACACGCATCATGGATTGCTGAGCCGCGCCTGTGCACCGGGTTCCCGGAGACGTAGCGTTTTCCGGGCCCGGCCCACGCGTGGAAAGGCCGCCCCCCCCCGATACTTCCGTGGTCGGGGAAGGACGGCCGGGCCGGTCAGTGGCTGCCGGTCAGCTGGCCGGCGAGGCGCTCGTGCATGTCGGCGCTGGGCTTGTTCAGGCCGATGATGGTCACCTTCTTGCCCCGCTGGGCGTACTTCGTCTCGACGGCGTCCAGGGCGGCGACGGAGGAGGCGTCCCAGATGTGGGCGGCGGAGAGGTCGATGACCACGTCGTCCGGGTCGTCCGTGTAGTTGAACTGGTAGACGAGGTCGTTGGAGGAGGCGAAGAACAGTTCGCCGGTGACGGCGTAGACGACCTGGTTGCCGTCGGGGTCGACCACACCGGAGACGTTGACCAGGTGCGCGACGCGCTTGGCGAATACGACCATCGCGGTGATGCAGCCGACCACGACGCCGATGGCCAGGTTGTGGGTGGCGACCACGCACGCGACGGTGACGACCATGACGGTCATCTCGCCGAGCGGCATCCGCTTGACGGTCTTCGGGGCGATGGAGTGCCAGTCGAAGGTCGCGAACGACACCATGATCATGACGGCGACCAGGGCAGCCATGGGAATGTCGGAGACGACCGGGCCGAAGACGATGCACAGCACCATCAGGAAGGAGCCCGCCAGGAAGGTCGACAGGCGGGTGCGGGCGCCGGACACCTTCACGTTGATCATCGTCTGGCCGATCATGGCGCAGCCGCCCATGCCGCCGAAGAGGCCGGTGACGACGTTGGCGACGCCCTGACCGATGGACTCGCGGGTCTTGCCCGAGCGGGTGTCGGTGATGTCGTCGACCAGCTTGGCCGTCATCAGCGACTCCATCAGACCGACCAGCGCCATCGCGAAGGCGTACGGGGTGATGGTGGTCAGCGTGTCCATCGTGAACGGCACGTCGGGCAGGCCCGGCACGGGCAGTGAGGAGGGCAGTTCGCCCTTGTCGCCGACAGTCGGCACCGCGATCGCGGCCGCCACGGTGATCACGGTCAGGACGATGATGGAGACCAGCGGGGCCGGGATCACCTTGGTGACCTTCGGGAAGAGCACCATCAGGGCGAGACCGCCGATGACGAGCGGGTAGACCATCCACGGCACGTCGTGCAGCTCCGGCACCTGCGCCATGAAGATCAGGATGGCGAGGGCGTTGACGAAACCGACCATGACGCTGCGCGGCACGAACCTCATGAGCTTGGCCACACCCAGCGCGCCCAGGATCACCTGGAAGACGCCGGCGAGGATGACTGCCGCGATCAGATAGCCAAGGCCGTGCTCGCGGTTGAGCGGGGCGATGACCAGGGCGATCGCGCCGGTCGCGGCGGAGATCATGGCCTTGCGGCCGCCCACGACCGAGATGACGACGGCCATGGTGAAGGAGGCGAACAGGCCGACCGCCGGGTCGACCCCGGCGATGATGGAGAAGGAGATCGCCTCGGGGATGAGGGCCAGGGCGACGACCAGGCCGGCCAGCACCTCGGTGCGCAGGACCTTCGGGGAGTCGAGCCAGTCGGGCTTGGACGGGCGGAACTTCGGGGCTGCGGGCAGCAGTGAGGACATGCAACCGTTTCTGTCCAGGCGGATGCGTCAGCGGCTGGCGGACGCTTCCACGTCGTCTACGAAGTAATGCCGTAAGGCACACACGACTCCGCGCACGCATGAGGCGGAATCCTCGGCGGCCCGGCCACTTCAACGGGGCCCGGCCGATCTGCAAGGCAGCCGTCCGGCTGCCGGTCGGGCATCATGGCCCGGAAGTCTTCGGATGCCATCGGGGCCCGGTCAGGCCCACGCTATGGGTTCACTCCTGCCGTCACTCTCGGCGGCGGCCGTGAACACGTAGAGACTCTACCCTGACGTGAGGGCAGAGTGTGACTTGCGGCTTGTGAAGCATAGGTAAATGCCCGCCAAGATCCAGTGATTCATGTCACGTAAAGTGGGTTGCTTTAAGGATTCGAAAATCGAAGGAAACAATGAAGGGGATCATGGAGCGATGACGGATCAGCGGCAGATGCAGATCGGTGAGGTGGCCGAGCGGACCGGTTTGTCTCTGCGCACCATCCGGCACTACGAGGAAGTGGGCCTGGTGATCCCCTCGGCCCGCAGCAAGGGTGGCTTCCGGCTGTATACGGAGTCCGACGTCGAGCGCCTCATGGTGATCCGCCGGATGAAGCCGCTGGACTTCTCCCTGGAGGAGATGCGCGACCTGCTGGACATCACCGACCGCCTCGCCGCCACCGACGACCCGCCCGCCGGCGAGGAGCGTGAGCGCCTGCGGGAGCGGCTGGACTCCTACCGCAAGGTGGCCGACGCCCGCTGCGAGACCCTGCGTGCCCGCCTGGAGATGGCCGAAGACTTCGCCACCACACTCCGTCGCCGCCTGCAGGCCGACGCCCGCTCGGGCGCCTGAACCGCGCCGGCGGTCGCAGTACCAGACGAGGGGCACGGTCATGGCGGTCCGCGCCCCTCGATGCCATCCGGCCGCGTGTCGATCAGCCGTCTGCGGCGCCCGTCACCTCTTCGGTGACGCCGTGCAGCGGTGAGTCCGGATCACTGCCGTAGGGGCGAGTGATGGCCCCAGGCGTCGCATGAACAGCGCCACGGCTCGGCTCCTCCCTCCACCTCATGCGCCGACCTGAACCATCGCCAAGTCCTCCCGGACCTGGCGCACTCGGTGTAGCGGCGGTCGTCGGGCGGTGCGGCGAGGGCCGTCCGGACCTCCGGGCGGGCGTCGGAGGTGGCGATGAGCGGATCGTGCTTGCTCATCGCACCGTTCGCGAATGCCCGGTCAGGTTTCGGAGGATGGCCAAGGCGGGGCGCGCGGCGGGGAGGGTGCTGGCGAGGCGTACGGCGGCCAGGAGGCGCTCAGTCTCCGGCCCGTCCGTGGCGGCTCCGGTGTCGGGGGACGAGGTCGAGGACAGTGACCGAGGGCCCGGCGCCGCGCCGCGACTCGCCCCAGCAGGTAGGCGGCGGATCGTCCCGGAAGACGCTTCGGTAGCGTGAGGGTATGAGCCATCCGCACCCAGAACTCAAAGCCGCCCCGCCACTGCCCGAGGGAGGGCTGAGGGTCACCGCCCTGGGCGGCCTGGGCGAGATCGGCCGGAACATGACCGTGTTCGAGCATGCCGGCAAGCTGCTGATCGTCGACTGCGGCGTGCTGTTCCCCGAAGAGACCCAGCCCGGCGTGGACGTGATCCTGCCCGACTTCACCTCCATCCGGGACCGCCTCGACGACATCGTCGCCGTCGTCCTCACCCACGGCCACGAAGACCACATCGGCGGCGTGCCCTATCTGCTGCGGGAGCGGAGGGACATCCCCCTCGTCGGCTCCAAGCTCACCCTCGCCTTCATCGAGGCCAAGCTCAAGGAGCACGGCATCAGGCCCCGCACGGTGCGCGTGCGCGAGGGTGACCGGCGCGGCTTCGGTCCCTTCGACTGCGAGTTCGTGGCCGTCAACCACTCCATCCCGGACAGCCTCGCGGTGGCCCTGCGCACCGGCGCCGGGATGGTGCTGCACACCGGTGACTTCAAGATGGACCAGTTCCCGCTGGACGACCGGATCACCGATCTGCGTGCCTTCGCCCGCCTCGGTGAGGAGGGCGTGGACCTGTTCCTCACCGACTCCACCAACGCCGAGGTCCCCGGCTTCACCACCTCGGAGCGTGAGCTGAACCCGGCGATCGAGCAGGTGATGCGCACGGCGCCGCGGCGGGTGATCGTCTCCAGCTTCGCCAGCCACGTACACCGCATCCAGCAGGTCCTGGACGCCGCCCACCAGCACGGTCGCAAGGTGGCCTTCGTGGGCCGCTCCATGGTCCGCAACATGGGCATCGCCCGCGACCTGGGGTATCTGAAGGTCCCCTCCGGCCTGGTCGTGAGCACCAAGGAGCTGGAGAAGCTCCCCGACCACAAGATCACCCTGGTGTGCACCGGATCCCAGGGCGAACCGATGGCCGCCCTGTCCCGGATGGCCAACCGCGACCACCAGATCCGCATCGGCAAGGGCGACACCGTCCTGCTCGCCAGTTCCCTCATCCCCGGCAACGAGAACGCCATCTACCGGGTGATCAACGGCCTGACCCGGTGGGGCGCCCACGTCGTCCACAAGGGCAACGCGAAGGTGCACGTCTCCGGCCACGCCAGCGCCGGCGAACTCGTCTACTGCTACAACATCGTCCGGCCCCGCAACGTCATGCCCGTGCACGGCGAGTTCCGCCACCTGCGCGCCAACGCCGACCTCGCCATCCGCACCGGCGTCGACCCCGACCGGGTCGTCGTCGCCGAGGACGGTGTCGTCGTCGACCTCGTCGACGGCCGCGCCGCCATCACCGGCAAGGTGCCCGCGGGCAACGTCTACGTGGACGGCATGGAAGTCGGCGGCGCCACCGAGGCGTCCCTCAAGGACCGGGTCACCCTCGCCCAGGAGGGCGTCATCACGGTCGTGGCCATCGTCGACGCCGACACCGGCGCCCTCGCCGAGGCCCCCGACTTCCTCGCCCGCGGCTTCGTCCACGACGACACCACCTTCGAGCCGGTCATCCCCGTCATCGAGAAGACGCTGGCCACCGCCGCCGAGGAAGGCGTCGGCGACGCCCACCAGCTCGAACAGCTCATCGCCCGCGCCGTGGCCAACTGGGCCTTCCGCACCCACCGCCGCAGGCCACTGATCATCCCCGTGATCATCGACGCCTGACCGGGGGCCGCGCTCCGGCTCCCCGCCTTGTTCGGGACGGACAGACACCACCTCACCGACCACGGCACCCACACGCGAGCGGGCTGCGCCCATGCGACAGGGGGGCGACCGTACGAGACGGTCGTCGAAGAGCTGGTCGAGGTGGGCGCGCGGGATGGCCATGGCTGCTTCGGCGGGCCGTTGGCCGACGGGGGCACCGGTGCCCAGCCCGCGGCTGAAGGCCGGCAGTCGCGCCGCCTCCTCCGCCGGATCCCGCCCGCCGGCCGGCGGGCCGTCGCACTGAGCTTGGCTGAGCACGTCGGTCAGGTGTCGCTCCAGGCGATCAGGCCCGGCGACGAACGGCTCGGCGGCCGGATCCGCGTCGGTCATCGCCAGCACCGCGTAGGAGGTCCACACCAGGTGGAAGGCGCGGCTGGCTTCGTCGGTGGGCAGTGCCTCGGCCAGGAACGCCTCGATGAACGCCTGCGCGGTGCGCGCCGGTGTCGCCCTGCCCCGGCCCGGCCAGCCCTTCGAGCCCGCGGCCGAGAACGTCCCGTCCGAGCCGTGGTGGCGTGGGGTGGCGCTCGCCCGGCGGGTGGCCGCCAGGCCGCGGAGGCCCTCGCCGGAGCCGGCATCAAGACCGCGTCGGACGCGGCAGCCGTGGCCCAGACCGATACGGTGAGTGACGGTGATCGTGGGGCCGGCAGGGGGACCGTGGACCCCGAGACGCTCCCGGCGGGCTGACCCGGGGCGTACGGCAGACCAACGGCGAGGGCCGGGGAGCGAGAGTCTCCCCGGCCCTCGCCGTCTCGGTGTGACCGCTTCTGACCAGGTCGGATCGAATTCCTTTCGTTCGCGGTCGGATGGCGAGAGGTGTAATCGGTCTGTCGTGCGAGAGCTCATACCAGAGCGGGACGCTCACCGTATGAGTTTGTCAACTGCCCACCGCACATGATGCGCTGGCGACTACTGTCAGTGGCCGTCGGGAAACAGGGCGGATCAGGGAGCGGGGGCCGGCACGTGCAGGCGCAGGGCGGACGAGGGAGTCGACGCGACGGGGATCCCCGCTGCCCGCGAGCCACCGACGCCGGCACGGGTACTGCCGGGGACGGCGCGGATGTCGCCGAGGTCTTCGGACCAGGCCGGCACGCGGGCCGCGGTGGCGTCGGTGCCGTACGGAAACGGGGTGAGACAGGGCGCGCTGCCCGGGGCGCGCGCAAGCGCCCACGCGAACCCGATCGCACCCCCGCAAGCTCCCCTGGCTCGCAGGCCCGACGGACCAGTACGAGGACACCGATGTCTCACCTCCGCGCCCCGGCCACACGCGCAGACCGCCGTGAGGGCGGGCGGCACGGGCGGCCTGCCGCCCGCACCGCACCCGCGCTGCCCGAGACCCATATACGGCCCCAGCTGCTGCGTATCGCGGTGCTGCCCCCCGTCGCCGTCGCCCTCAGCGGCTGCGCCGCCGTCCTCTTCACCGTCCGTTCCACCGGAGCGCGGCCGGGTCTCACCCTGTGGGCCGTGCTCGGCGGCGCGGTCTTCGTGGCCCTCGTCGGCATCGTCGTCGCCGCGATCGCCGCCAACCGGGCCGCCCGGTCCGTGCACGACCGCCTCGGCATCCTGCGCCGCAGCACCGCTCGGCGCGAGGCCGACCTGCGCACCCTCGTCGAGACGCTGCGCCGCGGCGACGGCCCGCCGCAGCTCGCCCCGCAGAGCCGGCACGGCGGTCCCGCCGAGGACGCCGACGACTTCGACCTCCTCGCCGCCGACCTGTCCCGCGCGCACGACGGCGCCGTCACCGCCGTCGTGCAGGCCTCCCAGCTCTCCAGCCAGGCCGGCAGCGAACAGAAGCTCGAGGTGTTCGTCAACCTCGCCCGGCGCCTGCAGTCACTCGTGCACCGCGAGATCTCCATCCTCGACGAGCTGGAGAACGAGATGGAGGACCCCGACCTTCTCAAGGGGCTCTTCCACGTCGACCACCTCGCCACCCGCATCCGCCGCCACGCCGAGAACCTCGCCGTGCTCGGCGGGGCCGTCTCCCGCCGCCAGTGGAGCAACCCGGTCTCCATGACCGAAGTGCTGCGCTCGGCCATTGCCGAGGTCGAGCAGTACTCGCGGGTCAAGCTCGTGCCGCCGATCGACGGACAGCTGCGCGGCCACGCCGTCGCCGACGTCATCCATCTCCTGGCCGAACTCGTCGAGAACGCCACGGTGTTCTCCGCCCCGCACACTCAGGTCCTGCTGCGCGCCAACCTCGTCACCTCCGGGCTCGCCGTCGAGGTGGAGGACCGCGGACTCGGCATGCCCCTGGAGGAGCAGACGCGAATGAACGCGCTGCTCGCCGACCCCGACCAGGTGAACGTCGCCCGGCTCCTCGCGGACGGCCGCATCGGGCTGTTCGTCGTCTCCCAGCTCGCCCGGCGGCACGGCATCACCGTCCGCCTCCAGACCAACATCTACGGCGGAGTGCAAGCGGTGCTCGTCGTACCGCAGGCGCTGCTGGGAGCGGAGGCGGGGGCGGGGACGCCTGGGGGAGCGGGGCAGCCGGAAAGCGGTGCCGCCGGCGCGGATCCTCCGGCTGTACCGGGGCGGCCGACCGGGCAGAACGGTCGGGCCGGGCAGGGCAGGGAGGCCGGACGGCATGAGCAGAACGGGCAGGCCGGTGCTGCTGCCGGGGCCCTTGTCGGCGGCACCTCCAGGGGGCATTCCCCGGTAGGGGAAGCGGACTTCGGAGTCTCGTCCGTGCCGCCGCCCGCGTCCGGATCAGGGCCGTCGGTCCAACTCGCCGCGCCCGCCGCCCCCCAGGGGCACGAGCCGGACGCCGAAGCGGCCCCGGGGGGGAGCCCGCAGGGCGGTCGGCCCGCGCCCCTGCCCATGCGCGGGGCCCGGCGGGAGCGTCCCACCCCGGCCGAGGCCCGGCCCGGTATCAGTCCCGACGACCGGCGTGTCCTCGCCGAGAACGTCACCGAGCCGCCCACCCCCCACAACGGCACCGTGCGCGGCACCATGGGCAAGCCCCAACTGCCCCGTCGCCGCGCCCAGGAGCACATCGCACCCCAGCTGCGCGACGGCCCGACACCACGCCAGGACCCCGAGTCCCTCGCGGGCCACGACCCCGGTCTGATGGCGGCCTTCCAGCGCGGCATCAGCCTCGCCGAGGCCCAGCAGACCATGGAGGCCGGCACCACGGAGTGGGGCGACATTGACGGGGCCCACATGGAGTCCGCCGACATGGGGTCCGCCCACATGGACTCCACCTTCATGGACTCCACCCCCATGGACTCCACCCCCATGGACTCCACCCCCATGGACTCCACCCCCATGGACTCCACGTCCATGGGCTCCGCCTACACGGACTCCGCCCATACGGACCCAGCACCCAGCGGGTCCGCCCACAGGGAGCCGATGCCCGTCCGGCCGGTTCACCTCGAGGCGCTTCCCTCGGAGCTGTCCCCCTCGAGCAGGCCGGCCCCCGGGGCCCGTTCCGACCACCGCACGACCACCACCCGGCAGGACGGGAGCGCACCCGCCGGATGACCACCCCCCTTCCCGCCCCCACCCCCTTTCCCGCCCCCACCCCCAGCGCTCCCACAGACCTTCGTACCCCAAGGAGTCGATCCACCATGGCGAGCGATGCGCCGACCGCCCATGTATCCGATCTCGACTGGCTGATGAGCGGCCTCGTGCAGCGCGTACCGCACACGACCGCCGCGGTGCTCCTGTCCTGCGACGGGCTCGTGAAGTCCGTGCACGGCCTCGACCCGGACAGCGCCGACCACATGGCAGCCCTGGCCTCCGGCCTGTACTCCCTCGGCCGCAGCGCCGGTGTCCGCTTCGGTGACGGCGGCGACGTGCGGCAGGTCGTCGTCGAACTCGCCTCGACCCTGCTGTTCGTCACCACCGCCGGCTCCGGCACCTGTCTGGCCGTGCTCGCCGGCCGCGAGGCCGACGCGGCCGTGCTGGGATACGAGATGGCCATGCTGGTCAAGAGCGTCCGCCCCTACCTGGTGACCGCTCCCCGGCAGTCCGTCGAATCCCCGGCGATGAGGCCTTGAGCGTGACGGCGGCCGGCGACGGGCCCTGGCTCGACGACGCGGCCGGGCGGCTGGTGCGGCCGTTCACGGTCAGCAACGGCCGCACCCGTCCGACCGTAGCGCTCGACCTCGTGTCGCAGGTGATGGCCACCGGGGCGACCCCCCTCGGCTATCTCGGCCCCGAGCACGCGCAGGCGCTCGAGCGGTGCCGGGTGCCCGTCGCCGTCGCCGAGGTCGCCGCCCATCTCAAACTGCCGGTGGCCGTCACCAAGGTGCTGCTGGCGGACCTCGTCGACTGCGGGGCGCTGACCACCAAGCCCCCCGCGTTCCACCACAACCCGACGGACCGGGCCCTTCTGGAGGCAGTGCTCGATGGACTACGACGACAGCTCTGACTACACCGACGGACCGGGCCACGGCGCCGACCCGTTCCCCACCGCACTGAAGATCCTGGTGGCGGGCGGGTTCGGCGTGGGCAAGACGACCTTCGTCGGCGCGGTCAGCGAGATCGCCCCGCTCAGCACGGAGGAACTGCTCACCACCGTCAGTGCCGCCACCGACAACCTCGACGGCATCGAGAACAAGGTCGAGACGACCGTGGCCATGGACTTCGGCCGCATCACCCTCGACCCCCGACATGTGCTGTACCTGTTCGGCACGCCCGGACAGGAGCGGTTCTGGTTCATGTGGGACGAGTTGTGCGAGGGCGCGCTCGGCGCGGTCATCCTCGCCGACACCCGCCGACTGCAGGAGTGTTTCGCCGCCGTCGACTTCTTCGAACAACGCGGCCTCGGTTTCATCGTCGCCGTCAACGAGTTCGACGGCGCCTACCGCTACGAGCCCCAGGAGGTGCGCGGTGCCCTGGATCTGTCCGAGGACGTCCCCGTCGTGTGCTGCGACGCGCGGATCTCCAGCTCCGGGGTCCAGACCCTGCTGACCCTGGTGCGCCATCTCATCGCCCATACGCCGGCCCCCGCCACGGGGTATGGCGCCCACATGTGACCCCCTCACACCCGCCACGGAGGCCATATATGACTCAAGCCCACAGCCCAGGAGCATGCCCATGACCTACGACCCGCCGCGCCCGGCCGGTCGTCTGCTGCTCACACCCGAGGACAAGGAGGCCCCCGCCCGCACCCGCCGACTGCGCCGACTGGGCCTGGGGGAGCACCCCGAACCCGCACTCGACTCCTTCGCGCACCGCCTCGCCGAGCTCACCGGGGCGCCGTACGCCATGGTCAACCTCCCCGACGAGCAAGGGCAGTTCTACGCGGGCCTGCATGTGCCCGCTGTCGCGCCGGTGGTGCGGAGCGACGGCACCAGCCCGCGCCTCAGCCGTGCCCTGCCCCGCGACCACGGCTTCTGCCCCCATGTGGTGGCACGACGCAAGGCCCTCGCCCTGGAGGACGTCGGCGACTATCCGCGGTTCGCGGGCAATCCCGTGGTCGACGAGTTCGGCATCCGCTCCTATCTGGGGGCACCGCTCATCGACGGCACGGGCCTGGTGCTGGGCACGGTCAGCGTCGCGGACGTCGAGCCGCGGCCGTGGGGGAAACCGGGCCTGACGGCGATCAAGGAACACGCCGCGCAGCTCGCCGTGGAGCTGGAGAGCCGGGACGGCCTGCCGCCCTACTGAAGCCCGGGGTTCCCACGGGGCCCCTGAGTGCGTGAAGGAAAGCTGAGGCGGCGCTTAAGAAATCCTCGATGGACCGCCGGGCCGGCGTACGGCAGATTGCTGTGCGATCCCACTCCTCTCCCGGTCCAGGGGTTCCTTCGGCATGCCCGGAGCCGGGACTCACCCACTGGAGCCGTAGCGGTGAAGGCGCTGGTCAAGCAGAAGGCGGAACCCGGGCTGTGGCTCGCGGACGTCCCCGAGCCCACCGTCGGGCCCGGCGACGTACTCATCAAGGTGCTGCGCACCGGAATCTGCGGCACCGACCTGCACATCCGGGCCTGGGACGGCTGGGCCCGGCAGGCGATCAGCACCCCGCTCGTGGTCGGGCACGAGTTCGTCGGCGAGGTCGTCGAGACCGGGCGGGACGTCACCGACATCGGCATCGGCGACCGGGTCAGCGGCGAGGGCCACCTCGTGTGCGGCAAGTGCCGCAACTGCCTGGCCGGGCGCCGGCACCTGTGCCGCGCCACCGTGGGCCTGGGCGTGGGCAGGGACGGGGCGTTCGCCGAGTACGTCGCGCTGCCCGCCGCCAACGTCTGGGTGCATCGGGTGCCCGTCGACCTCGACGTGGCCGCGATCTTCGACCCGTTCGGCAACGCCGTGCACACCGCGCTGTCCTTCCCGCTCGTCGGCGAGGACGTCCTGATCACCGGCGCGGGGCCCATCGGCCTGATGGCCGCCGCCGTGGCCAGGCACGCCGGCGCCCGCAACGTCGTGATCACCGACGTCAGCGAGGAGCGGCTGGAGCTGGCCCGCAAGATCGGTGTCAGCCTCGCGCTCGACGTCTCAGGCTCCACCATCGCCGACGGGCAGCGCACGCTCGGACTGCGCGAGGGCTTCGACATCGGCCTGGAGATGTCCGGCCGCCCCGAGGCCATGCGCGACATGATCGCCAACATGACGCACGGCGGGCGGATCGCGATGCTCGGCCTGCCCGCGCAGGAGTTCCCCGTCGACTGGTCCCGCATCGTCACCTCGATGATCACCATCAAGGGCATCTACGGCCGCGAGATGTTCGAGACCTGGTACGCCATGTCGGTCCTGCTGGAGGCCGGCCTGGACCTCGCGCCCGTCATCACCGGCCGCTACGGCCACCGCGACTTCGAGGCGGCGTTCGAGGACGCGGCGAGCGGCCGCGGCGGCAAGGTCATCCTCGACTGGACTGCGTAACTCCCTCTCACCGCGAGCACCTTAGGAGCTTCCCCCATGTTCGACTCCGTGCGCGACGACCTGCGCGCCACCCTCGACGAGATCCGCGCCGCCGGCCTGCACAAGCCCGAGCGCGTGATCGGCACCCCGCAGTCCGCCACCGTCGGTGTCACCGCGGGCGGCCGCCCCGGCGAGGTCCTCAACTTCTGCGCCAACAACTACCTCGGCCTCGCCGACCACCCCGAGGTCGTCGCCGCCGCCCACGAGGCCCTGGACCGCTGGGGCTACGGCATGGCCTCCGTCCGCTTCATCTGCGGCACCCAGGAGGTGCACAAGGAACTCGAGGCGCGGCTGTCGGCGTTCCTCGGCCAGGAGGACACGATCCTCTACTCCTCCTGCTTCGACGCCAACGGCGGCGTGTTCGAGACGCTGCTCGGCCCGGAGGACGCGGTCATCTCCGACGCGCTCAACCACGCCTCCATCATCGACGGCATCCGCCTGTCCAAGGCCCGCCGCCTGCGCTACGCCAACCGCGACCTCGCCGAGCTGGAGGCCCGGCTCAAGGAGGCCTCCGACGCACGCCGCCGCCTGATCGTCACCGACGGCGTCTTCTCCATGGACGGCTACGTCGCCCCGCTGCGCGAGATCTGCGACCTCGCCGACCGCTACGACGCGATGGTCATGGTCGACGACTCCCACGCGGTCGGCTTCGTCGGCCCCGGCGGCCGCGGTACGCCCGAGCTGCACGGCGTCATGGACCGCGTCGACATCATCACCGGCACCCTCGGCAAGGCACTCGGCGGCGCCTCCGGCGGCTACGTCGCCGCCCGCGCCGAGATCGTCGCCCTGCTGCGCCAGCGCTCCCGGCCGTACCTGTTCTCCAACACCCTCGCCCCGGTCATCGCGGCGGCCTCCCTGAAGGTCCTCGACCTGCTGGAGTCGGCGGACGACCTGCGCGTCCGGCTGGCCGAGAACACGGCCCTGTTCCGCGGCCGCATGACCGAGGAGGGCTTCGACGTCCTCCCCGGCGACCACGCCATCGCCCCGGTGATGATCGGTGACGCGGCGGTCGCCGGGCGCATGGCGGAGCTGCTGCTGGAGCGCGGCGTCTACGTGATCGGCTTCTCGTACCCGGTGGTGCCGCAGGGCCAGGCCCGGATCCGCGTCCAGCTGTCGGCCGCGCACTCCACGGACGACGTCAACCGCGCGGTCGACGCCTTCGTGGCGGCACGGGCCGAGCTGGAGGGCTGACCGGCAGCACGGGGTGCATTTGAGACAATCGATCGCATGATCGAAGCGCGGCGGCTCCACATCCTCCGGGCGGTGGCCGACCACCGTACGGTGACGGCGGCTGCCGCCGCGCTGTATCTCACCCCGTCGGCCGTCTCCCAGCAGCTCGCAGCCCTGGAGCAGGAGACCGGCCACCGGCTCGTGGAGCGCGGCGCCAAGGGCGTACGGCTCACTCCCGCCGGCGAGATCCTGCTCAACCACACCAACGCGGTCCTCGCCCAGCTGGAGCGGGCCGAGGCCGAGCTCGCCGCGTACAGCTCGGGTGCCGCCGGCACCGTCACCGTGGCCTCCTTCGCGACCGGCATCGCCCTGGTCGTCGCACCCGCGGTGGCCTCTCTCGCCCGGTCGGCGCCCGGGATCCGCATCCGCGTCCAGGACGCCGAGGGCGACGCCAGCCTGCCGATGGTGCTGGACCGGCAGGTCGATGTCGCGGTCGCCGTCGAGTACCGCGGGGCCCCGCCCGCCGACGACCCGCGACTGACCCACGTACCGCTGTACGCCGAGCCCTTCGACGCGGTGGTCCCGGTCACCCACCGCATGGCCGGCGCGGCGGAGGTGCCGCTCGCGGAACTGGCCAAGGACGCGTGGATCGGCCCGTACCCCGGCAACCCCTGCCATGACGTGGTGATCCTGGCCTGCGAGAACGCCGGTTTCCAGCCGCGCATGGAGCACTCCTCGGACGACTTCCGCGCGGTCGTCGCCCTCGCCTCGGCCGACGCGGGAGTCGCCCTGGTGCCGCGCTCGGCGCTGCGCGGCATGGACCTCACGGGGGTGGTCGTACGCCCCGTCGACGGCACGGCCCCCACCCGCCGGGTCTTCGCCGCCGTACGCAGGGGAGCCGAGGAGCACCCCCTGATCCGCCCGGTGCTGGACGCGCTCGGCGCGGCGGCCCAGGTGTGAGCACCTCTTAACAGAGCTGTCGCATATCCGGGATAGCGTCCCGGATATGAGAAACGACGAGGTGGATCCCGTCGACGCCCGGCTCGGGGCACGCCTGGCCGGGCTGCGGGCCGAACACGGCTGGTCCCTGGGTGAGTTGGCCGACCGCAGCGGGGTGAGCCGGTCCACCCTGTCCCGGGCCGAACGGGCGGAGATCAGCCCCACGGCCTCCCTCCTGAACCGCCTGTGCGCCGTCTACGGGCGCACCATGTCCCAGCTGCTCAGCGAGGTCGAGGCCGAACCCGAGGCCGTCGTCCGCTTCGCCGGCCAGCAGGTGTGGCAGGACCGCGCCTCCGGCTTCGTGCGGCGGTCCGTGTCGCCGCCGCATTCCGCCCTGCGCGGCGAACTCGTCGAGGCCCGCCTCGCACCCGGCGCCGACATCGCCTACGACCGTCCGCCCGTCGCGGGACTGGAGCAGCACATCTGGGTCCTGGAAGGGGCGCTCGACGTGACCGCGCAGGACACCGAGCACCACCTCGGCACCGGCGACTGCCTGCGGATGCGGGTGTGGGGCCCGACCCGGTTCCGGTGCGCCGCTCCCGAGGGCGTCGGGTACCTGCTGGCGGTGGTGCGGCCGTGATCCGACTGGACGAGGCCCGACTGCTGGACAACGCAGGGGAGTTGTCCGCGCTGCTGGCCGACACCGTGAACGGCGGCGCCTCGGTCGGCTTCCTCGCCCCGCTCAGCCGGGCGGAGGCCCTGGCCTGGTGGGAGGGGCGGGCCGCCGACGTCGCCGCGGGCCGGCTCGTCGTGTGGGCGGCGTACGACGGGGCGCGGGTGCTCGGCTCCGTGAGCCTGGCCTTGCCCGACAAGGCCAACAGCCGTCACCGCGCGGAGCTGGTGAAGCTGATGGTGCACCCGGACGCCCGTGGCCACGGTCTCGGCCGCAGGCTCCTGGCCACGGCGGAGGCCGCGGCCGCGGCGGCCGGTGTCACCCTCCTGCACCTGGACACCGAGACCGGCAGCCCCGCCGAGCATCTCTACCGATCCACCGGCTGGACCCCCGTCGGCGCGATCCCCGACTACGCGGCCGACCCCGGCGGAGTGCTGCGGCCGACCACGATCTACTACAAGCACGTACCGGCAACCGCTCTCACCAGGTGATTGTCAGTGGGAGCCGATACGGTGCCTGCCATGCCGGATGCCGAAGACGTACGACGGATCGCCCTGTCCCTGCCGGACACGACGGAGAAGATCGCCTGGAGCATGCCCACGTTCCGGGTCGCGGGAAAGATGTTCGCCACGCTGCCCGAGGACGAGACCTCCATCGCCGTGCGCTGCCCCAAGGAGGAGCGCGACGAGCTGGTGCTCGCCGAGCCGGGGAAGTTCTGGATCGCCGACCACGAGTCGCAGTTCGCCTGGGTCCGGGCCCGGCTCGACGCCATCGAGGACGAGGCCGAGCTGCGGGACATCCTCGCCGACTCCTGGCGCCAGGCAGCCCCGACCCGGCTCCTGGAAGCCCATCCCCGGCTCGGCCTGCCCGCGCAGTGACGCCCTCCTGATCTCACCCGCGCGCCGCCGCCCCGACGAAGCCCCCGATGCGCTCCCGCAGCGACCGGGCGTCCAGGCCGTGGGCGGCGACATGCTCCTCCAGCCGCCCGTACCGCCGCAGTTCACGACGGCCCACGCCCAGCCCCAGGACCCGGTGCGGCGCATCCGGCAGCGCGTCGTTCGCGGCGGCCGTCGATGTGCCCGCCAGGTAGGGCTCGACGAGGACGACGTCCGTCCCGGACGCTTCGGTGGCCCGGCGCAGGGCGGCTCCGTCGAAGGGGCGGACCGTGGTCGCGTACAGGACGGTGACGTCCAGCCCCTCGGTGGCGGCGAGTACGGCGTCGAGCATCGGCCCGACGGCGACCACCACACCCGAGCGCCCCTCGCGGACCGTGCGGAAGCGCCACCCGTCCACCGGCAGTGCCCGCCCGTTGGACTGCAGGGACAGCCGTACGTACACCTTGTCATCGCCCGCGGCGACCGCGTGCCGCAGCAGCGAGCCGAAGCCCGGCAGCCACTCCACCGGCACGAAGCCCCTGGCGGCCAGCACGGCGTAGTACGCCATCGGCCCGTGCCCCTTCGACAGCAGGAACCGGTCCCGCCCCGGGTCGGTCCTGCCCTCCGGGCTCACCCGCAGCACCCGGTCGTAGAGCACCCAGAGCACGTCCAGCGTGGACGTCGCGGCCGGTCCGTGCTTCTCGTCGCCGGTCATCAGACCCATCAGTCCCGGCAGACCGGCATGCGTGTACGTCTGCGTCGCGTCGGTCATGAGGACGAGCGTGCAACCTCAACCAACGTTGAAGTCAAGCGCCGTCGACCGGAAACGGATGCGCGATCACCGGTGCGAGTGCGGTATTGTTTCCCTGCGCGTTCGGCCGGGGGAATCCCCAGGTCAGACGGGCAACGGGACGTGGCGCAGCTTGGTAGCGCACTTGACTGGGGGTCAAGGGGTCGCAGGTTCAAATCCTGTCGTCCCGACTGTGAGGCAGTGAGTCAGAGGCCGTATCGGATTCCATGGATACGGCCTCTTGATCATTTCTCGTGGCGGGGAGTGCCGGGCGGCGGTCGCTGGTGGCGATTCTGGTCGCCATCGCGGCGAGCTGGTTGCACGCCTGCGCGATCTCCCTCTCGGTCTGGGCGCGCTCGCTGACGGCCACCCCGAGCAGAAGCGCGGTCAACGAGGCGGAACCGTTGAACGCCTGCAGGGTGATCATGTTGGTGAACAGGTCATGGCCGGTGAACGGGCCCGATTTCTGCCCGGCCGCGACGACCGCGAAGATCGACACAGCGAGGGCGCAGGGCGCGGCCCCGGCCAGCTGGAAGCGGAAGCCGGCCCAGATCAGCAGCGGGAAGCCGAGGAACAGCAGCGGTGTGCTGCTGGTCTCGACGAAGCCGACGCAGACCGTGGCCGCCACCAGCAAGATCACCTCCACCCACCGGGACAGCGGAACGCCCCGGGGCCATCGGGCCGAGCGGAGCACGAGCAGGAAGGGCGTGACCGTCAGGACGCCCATCGCGTCGCCGGTCCACCAGACCGACCAGGCCGGCGCGAAGTCGCCGGCGTCCAGCACCCCGGTGAGAACCAGCGTCCCGCTGCCGATCGTGGCGCTGACCAGCATGCCGGTGAAGGCGCCGAGAAAGATCAGCGACAGCGCGTCCCGTAGCCGGTTCAGGTCGTTGCGGAACCCGGCACGGCGGAGCAGAACGTACGAACAGACCGGTGCGAGCGTGTTGCCCGCCGTGATCGCGAGGACGGCGGGCGGCGAGGGTCCCAGCGTGATGTTGGCCAGAAACGCGCCGAGAGCGATCCCGGGCCAGACCCGCGGTCCGCGCAGGAGCAGGGCCGCCAGTGCGATACCGCTCGGCGGCCACAGGGGGGTGACCTGGCCGCGCACCAGTTGCTGGAGCAGTCCCAGCTCGGCCGAGCCGTAGTACAGCGCGGCGACGACACAGATCTCCAGGGCGGCCCAGCCGCCGCGCCGGGGCCATGCCTGCCGCGCGACAGCCATCGGGGACCCTCCGCATCGACATCCTCTCGACCATCATCCGCCGGATCTGCCGGATCCTCCACAACACCGCTGAACTGGATGTTCGGTCCTCGCAGGGCGCCCGGGCGTCAGGCGGGCGGGGTGCGCAGGGCGAGGATGGCCATGTCGTCGTGGCCGTCGCTGGGATGGTGATCGGCCAGGGCGCGCACGAAGTCGCGCAGGGGCAGGGCGGCGTGGACCGCGGCGAGATCGGCCAGCTCGCCGAGGCTCTCGTCGATGGGGTGGGCGGGATGCTCTATCAGGCCGTCGGTGAAGAAGAGCAGGGTGGTGCCGGGGGGAAGGAAGCGGGAGTGGTCGGGGCGCGGTTCCTCGGGGTCGACCCCGAGCGGCAGCCCGGGCTCGGCGGTCAGGATCTCGACCCGGCGCTCCGGGGTGATCAGCACGGGCGGGACATGCCCCGCGGTGCTCCAGCTCAGTCGCCAGCCGGGTCCCTCCGGCTCGATCCGGGCCAGAGCGGTGGTCGTGACGGGGTTGGGAGTGATCGCCTGGAGCGTGCGGTCGAGCCGGGTCAGGACCGCGCCCGGCGAACTGCCCCCGTCGAAGAGCAGGGCGCGCAGCATGTTGCGGGTGGAGGCCATGGCGGCCGCGGCGTGCAGATCGTGGCCGACCACGTCGCCGATGACGACCGCCACGACGTCGCCGGGCAGCGGGATCGCGTCGTACCAGTCCCCGCCGAGCTTGCTGGGCTCCGCGGCCGGCCGGTAGACGGCCGCGGCGGTGAACGGTCGCAGGTCGGGCAGCGCGGGCAGCAGGAGCCGCTGGAACTGCTCGGCTCCGAGGCGTACCTGCTCGAAGAGGCGGACGTTCTCGATCGCGATGCCGGCGGCGCTGGCCAGGGCCGTCAGGACGTTCTCGTCATGGACGTCGAAGGGCTGCCCGTCGCGCCGCTCGGAGAGGTACAGGTCGCCGTAGATCTCGCCGCGGACGCTGATGGCGACACCGAGCAGGGTCCGCATGTGCGGATGGCCGGGCGGGAAGCCGACGGAGGAGGCGTGGGCCGGGATGTCGCCGAGCCGCAGGGGCTCGGGGTGGCTGATCAGATGGCCGAGAACGCCCCGGCCGGTCGGCAGGCCGGTATCCGCCAGGTCGGCGCGTTCCCGCTCGGAGAGGCCGGCGGTGATGAACTCCTCCAGGTGCTCACCGGTCTCGTTGAGGACGCCGAGGGCACCGTAACGGGCGCCGACCAGGTCCATGGCGGTGGTCACGATGCGGTGCAGCACCGCGGGCAGCTCCACCTCGCGGCTGATGGACACGACGGCGTCCAGCAGACCCTGCATCCGGTCCATCGCGTCCAGCAGGGCGCGCAACTGCTCGTCGATCCGGCCCAGCTCCGTGCGCAGACGCACGTGCAGCCCGGGCAGGTGCTGCCCCGCGAATGGGTCCTGCCGCTCCGCCGCCATCACGAGCGCCTCCCGGCCGGAGGTCGGTCACGTGAGTAGAGCTTAGGCCTCAGATCGCGCAGCCCGCATGCGCCAGCGCCTGCTTCAGCAGCACCCCGTGCCCGCCCGGCATCTCGCTCTGCAACGCCTCCGAGACGGCCTCCTGCGGGCTGAACCACACCAGGTCGAGCGCGTCCTGCCGGGGCCGGCAGTCGCCCGTCACCGGCACGATGTAGGCGAGGGACACCGCGTGCTGGCGGGGGTCGTGGTACGGCGTGATGCCCTGCGTCGGGAAGTACTCCGCGACCGTGAACGGCTGGAGCGACGCCGGGACGCGGGGCAGCGCGACCGGCCCGAGGTCCTTCTCCAGGTGGCGCAGGAGGGCGTCGCGGACGCGTTCGTGGTGCAGTACGCGGCCGGATACCAGCGTCCGGCTGACCGTACCGTCGGGCCCGATGCGCAGCAGCAGGCCGACACTGGTCACTTCGCCGCTGTCGTCGACGCGTACCGGGACGGCCTCGACGTACAGGATCGGCATGCGGGCACGTGTCATCTCCAGGTCGTCGGAGGACAGCCAGCCGGGCGTGGTTTCGGTCATGTCAGACATTGCTTGATCATACTTTCAGCCGTTCGGACTTCCTGGGTAGCCGCTCCAGGAGAACTGTGACCGGCCACACGCCTGTTCAATCGTCCTCCGGCCCGTCGGCCTGCAACCGGTACACCTTGAGAGCGTTGTCCCGCCCGGCCCACCGGGCGATCCGCAGGGCGTCCGGCAGGGACAGCTCGTCGGCGTCCACCCGCTCCTGGAGCAGTCCCGCAAGGCCTTGCCGGAAGGCGAGCGCCCCGAGGTGGTGGAACTCGGGCACACCGTAGGCGTCGGAGCTGTACAGCAGTTTGCGGAACGGGGTGATCTCCAGGGCCTCCGCGAGGACCGCACCGGCCCGGGCGGGGCCGACGTAGTGGAGGGTGAGGCCGACGTCGAGGTACACCTGCTCGAAGACCGCCGCCAGGTAGGCGGCCTGCCGCTGGTAGGGCCAGCAGTGCAGGAGCAGGACGGGGATCGTCCCGGCGGTGAGGTGCAGCCAGTCCGTGAGGTGGGTGGGGTCGACGCGGTGCAGCCGGATGTCGTTGTCGCCGAACCCGGTGTGCAGCTGGAGCGGCAGACCGAGCTCGACGGCGGTCCACAGCAGGTGCCGTACGAGGACCGGGTCGTCGAGGCGGCCGCCCCTGACGAGCCAGCGCCGGGCCGCCTCGGTGACCTCCGCGTCCGAGGGGCGGCCCGGGTCCAGGTCGAAGCCGGTGCGGTAGGCCGCCACCGACTTCACGGCCACCACCCCGGGCCGCCGCACGGCGTCCAGCGCGGCCGCGCGGAAGGCGTCCGCGTACGCGTCCGGCGCGACCCCCGCGGCCTGCACCGACTCCGCGACCCCCTCCAGCCGCACGACCTCGTACGCGGTGCCGCCCGCGGCCTCGGCGATGTCCCGCGGTGTGGTGATGCGGTCGGGGGCGTAGCCGGTGTCGACGCAGAAGACGTCCGTGCCCGTGGCGCGCAGGAAGCGGCGCTGCACCTCGCGCCATCCGAGTTCCGACCGGCGGGCCAGGTACTCCCGGGCGGGGGCGTGCCGGGGCAGGTCGAGCAGAGGAGCGCAGTGGCGGCGCACGGCCACGCCCACGGGGCTGTCGAAGGGCGAGATGCCCGGCCAGGCCTCGCCCTCCGTGAGGAGGGATTCGAAGGCTTCCCGGCCGAGGTCGGCCGTGACGGTGCCGTGGCAGTGGTGGTCGACCAGCCGTAGGGAGTCGAGCGCCTCGCGGATCGCGCTCACGTCAGTACTTCCAGCGGTACGCCGCCGCCACCTGGTCGTCGTCCAGCCCGGCGACGGACGCCACTTCTCCCCGCCGTACGGCGATCACCGCGTCGGCCAGGACCGGGCCGAGGGCCGTCCGCAGGGCTTCGTCCGCGCGGAACTCCTCGACGGCCCGCTCCAGCGAGACCGGCAGCCGCCGCACGCCCCGGGCCGCCGCCTCCGCCTCGCCCAGACGGGCCGGGTCGCCGGTGGTCTCGCCGGGCAGGGCGGCGGACGACGTCAGACCGTCCAGCCCGGCGGCGATCAGGGAGCCGATCGCGAGGTAGGGGTTGGCGGCCAGGTCGACGGGCTTGATCTCCAGGTTGGCCGCCTGGTCGCGCAGCCCCGCGGTGCCGGTGATGACGCGCAGCGCGGTCTCCCGCGTCTCGCGGCCCCAGGCGGTGTACACCCCGGCCCACTGGGAGGGCCTGAGCCGCAGATAGCTGGCGGGGCTCGGGGCGGTCACGGCCGTGAGGCCGGGCAGGTGGGCGAGGAGGCCGGGCCGTGAACGACTCCGCCTCGGCCGTCATGCCGTACCGGCCCTCGCCCCCGGAGTGCAGGTTGACGCCCTCGCGCCAGGCGGAGAGGTGGACGTGCCCGCCGTTTCCGACGCCCTGGCCCACGACGGCCGGGGCGAAGGACACCTTCAGGCCGTGCCGCCCGGCCACTGCCCGGACGGTCTGCCGGACCAGCACGCTGCGGTCGGCCGCCGCCACCGGATCGACGGCACCCACCGAGATCTCGAACTGTCCGGCCGCGTACTCGGGATGGACCTGCTCGACGTCGATGCCCTGGGCCGCACACGCCGCCAGCAGGTCGGCGGAGAAGTCACCGAGCTCGACCTGCCGGGCCGCACCGTACGCCGGACCGGTCGTCGCGGGCACGAACGCGTCGCCGGGGGCGTCGCCCCGGGCCACGGTCCACTCGACCTCGATCGCCGCCCTGAAGGTGAGGCCGTGCCGCTCGGCCGCCTCGTGGACGATCCGGCGCAGGAACGTACGCCCGCAGCCGGGATGCCGCTCCCCGTCCTGCGTGACACGGTCCACCGGGGCCCAGGCCCAGCCGGGCTGCCCTGCCAGCACGACGAGCCGGTCCAGGTCCGGGTAGAGGCGCAGATCGCCGTCGGGGGAGCCGAGGACGTCGGTGGTGACGATGGAGTCGTTCGCCAGGAACGCGTCGAACACCGGCGACATGCCGACGCCCCAGGCGGCCGCGGAGGCGAGCCGGGCCGTCGGGACGGCCTTCACCCGGCCGATGCCCGCGGTGTCGACGTAGGACAGCACGACACCGTGCACACCCCGGCCGGCGAGTTCACCGCTCAGGGCGGTGGCCCGCTCGACGTCGCCGGGGCGGCCGCCGGGGACGGGATCGGCCAGGGTGGTCATGCGTCCTCCTCGGTCCTCCACGGTCCTGAGCGGCCTGTCGGCGCCGCGCGTCAGGGCTTCACGGCCACCGCGCCGTACTGCGGTACCAGCACGGCCGATCCGGGCTCGGCATGCCACTGCCCGCACGACACCATGCCCGGTTCGAGCATCTCCAGCCCCTCGAAGAACGCGGCGATGTCCGCGCCGCTGCGGGCCGTGATCGGGGGAGTGGCGTTCTCGTTCCAGAACTTCATGGCCGGGATCTGGCCCGCGCCGCCGAGCTCGTCGTCGAAGGTCGGGTGGGTGAGGACCAGGTAGCTGCCGGAGGGCACCGCGGCCATCACGCGGCGCACGATGTTCCGGGCCTTGTCGACGTCCAGGACGAAGTTGAGGATGCCCAGCATCATCACGGCGATGGGCCGGGTGAAGTCGAGCGTGTGCCCTGCCCGTTCGAGGATGGCGTCCGGGTCGTGCACATCGGCGTCGATGTAGGCGGTGACGCCGTCGTGGGTGCCGGTGAGCAGGGTGCGGGCGTGCACCAGCACGATCGGGTCGTTGTCGACGTAGACGATGCGCGAGTCGGGTGCGATCCGCTGGGCGATCTCGTGGGTGTTGTCCGCCGTCGGCAGTCCCGTGCCGATGTCGAGGAACTGCCGCACGCCGCGCTCACCGGCGAGGAACGACACGGCCCGGCCGAGGAAGTCCCGGTCCGCCCGGGCGATGTCCCGGATGATCGGGAACATGCCGGCGACGTGCTCGCCGACCTGCTGGTCGACCTCGTAGTTGTCCTTGCCGCCGATCCAGTAGTTCCACACGCGGGCGTTGTGCGCCACACCGGTGTTCAGCCTCGCCGACCCTCCCGAAGGGGTGTGGCCATCACTCACGACTCGTCCTCTCCTCGCACGCACGACCGACGCCGGTCACCGCCGCCATTGTGCCGCTCCGGTGATCACGCTGTCCCGGGAATCGGCGGAGCGGGCACGGCGGTCGGGGTGGTGTCCGGCGGGTGCGAGGGAGCTGCCGACTGTGCCGGCCAGGTTAGTTGGGGCTCGCGGCGGGCGACTTCCCGGCCAGGACGTCCTTGAGGCGCTGGGTTCCCTGCTGCACCGCCTGCTTCACGGAATCGTTCTCGTCCCCGTCGAGCCCGCCCGCCGTGACGGTGAGGGCGTCGTCGCCGACGCGGACGGCGGCGACGTCCAGGGTCAGCGTGGCGTCGTCGCCGCCGGCCGAGCCCTGCACCGTCACGCGCAGGCCCTGACGGGCGTCGCCCACCTTGGGCAGCGGGATCTCGATGACCTGGACGGTGCGCTGCTCCTTGCCGTCGGTCACGGTGAACTGGTCGCACTTCTCCGGGAGGGTCGCCATCCAGTTCAGGGAGTCCTGCGGGTCGGTCCGGTCGTAGGAGGCGACCTGGTACAGCAGGCGGGAGTCGCCCTCCTCGAAGCCGCGCAGCTCGGACGCGCCCGACGGCTTGCCCAGCAGATCGTCGTCGAACAGGGAGTCGAGGAGCCGCTGGCAGTCGGACGCCTGTGCCTTGGCGGTGAGGAAGTCGGAGACGTCGACCGTGCCGATGAGCAGGCTGTCGTGCCAGTTCTCGGCCTCCGTGTCCTTGACCTGCGTCCAGTCGTCCTCGATGTCCGCCTCGGTGATCAGCGCGGTCCGTGCGCCGTTCGTGGAGAGCGTGGCGGTGGGAGAGGGGGTCTGCCGCTCATCGGCGACCTGCGACGCCGTGATGCCGGAGACGCGCGAACTCTCCGTGCCGCCGTCGTCCGAGCAGGCGGCGGTCGAGAGCAGTGTGCCCGCCGCCAGGGCGGAGGAGAGGACGCGGACGAGCCGGGACGGACGACGGGTCATCGGGAGTGCCTCCTGAGAACGTGACGCGTGCCCTCAGCGCACCACCGCCGCCGACGGCCCACCACCGGCGTCGGACCGATCGGGTGAGCGCCACCGGGGCCTCTCCCTGGCGTCGTACGCCGCGCGGGCTGTTCAATGAAACTGCACACGCCCGCCCTGGAGAGGAGCCGCCCGTGTCCCCCGTCGTCGTGCCGCCGGTCGGTGCGCGGATCCGGCAGGCTCGTCTGGAGCGCGGCACGAGCCTGCGAGCGCTGGCCCGGGAGATCGGTGTGTCGGCGAGTCTCGTGTCGCAGATCGAGACCGGGAAGAGCCAGCCGTCCGTGAGCACGCTGTACGCGATCACCACGGCGCTGGGGATCTCCGTGGAGTCCCTCTTCGATGCCCGGGAGCGTGTTCCGGAGGGTGTCCGGCGGACTGTCCGGGCGGGCGCCGGAGCAGGCCCGCTCCCAGCGTCCCCCATCACCGTGACGCACGCCCTGGCCGCCTTCGCCGCCGATCCGGAGCGGCGGATCGGACCGCTGGTCGACGCGGGCGGGCGCGAGACGCTGGAGCTGGACTCGGGGGTCGTGTGGGAGCGTCTCGGGCGGGTGCCGGGCGCGGAGGCCGACTTCCTGCTGGTGACGTACCGCCCCGGCGGCTCGTCCTCCGGCTCCGGCGCGCTGATGCGGCACGCCGGCACCGAGTACGGCTATCTCACCTCCGGCGAGCTGATCCTCACCCTCGGTTTCGAGGAGCACACCCTGCGGCCGGGCGACTCCGTCTGCTTCGAGTCGACGACCCCCCACCGCTACCGCAACGATGGAGAGGTACCGGCTGTGGGTGTCTGGTTCGTGTCCGGCGATGTTCAGTGACACTTGACACCCACCGCACTCGGGCGTTCACTCCGAAGTGGGGGTGGTCGCCATGGCGATCCACACATACGGACCCAACGCCGTCGACTGGGAAGAGCGCATCGACCTGGACCGGCTGCGCGGGCAGCGGCTGGCCCGGCTGCACGAGTCGCTGAACCGCTCCGAGCTGGGCGCGGTGCTCAGCTTCGACTTCGCCAACATCCGCTATATGACGGCCACACACATCGGCACCTGGGCGATGGACAAGCTGATCCGCTTCGCCCTGCTGGTGCGCGACGGCGAACCGGTCGTCTGGGACTTCGGCTCCGCCGCCCGCCACCACCAGCTGTACAACCCGTGGCTCGACTACAGCGACGGCAAGGGCGGCCCGCCCACCGGCGCCCGGGCCGGCATCTCCACCCTGCGCGGTGCCTTCCACCCGGACGCCGGGATCGCCGAGGACGTGGCCGCCAAGGTCGCCGCCGAACTGCGCGACCACGGGCTCGCCGGCGAACCTCTCGGCGTCGACGTCGCCGAGATGCCGGTCCTCGCCGCGCTGCGCGCCGAGGGCATCGACGTCGTCGACGGACAGCAGGTCTTCCTGGAGGCCCGCCGCATCAAGACCGGCGACGAGATCGCCCTGCTCACCCAGGCCTGCGCCATGGTCGACGCGGCCTACGAGGAGCTGTACGGGTACCTGCGCCCGGGGGTGCGCGAGAACGAGTGCGTCGGCGTGGTCAGCAAGGTGCTCTACGACCTCGGAAGCGAGTACGTCGAGGGCGTCAACGCCATCTCGGGCGAGCGCTGTTCGCCGCATCCGCACGTCTACAGCGACCGGCTGATCCGCCCCGGCGACCCGGCGTTCTTCGACATCCTGCACAGTCATCTCGGCTACCGCACCTGCTACTACCGCACGTTCGCCGTGGGCAGCGCCTCCGGTGCGCAGCGGGACGCGTACGTGCGCTGCCGGGAGTACATGGACCAGGCGATCGCCCTGGTCCGGCCGGGCGCGACCACGGCCGACATCGTGCGGGTCTGGCCGCGCGCCGAGGAGTTCGGCTTCGCCGACGAGACCGCCGCCTTCGCCCTCCAGTACGGCCACGGCGTCGGCCTGTCGATCTGGGAGAAACCGATCTTCAGCCGGCTGGTTTCCCTCGACCACCCCGAAGTCCTCGAAGAGGGCATGGTGTTCGCCCTGGAGACGTACTGGCCGGCCGCCGACGGCTGGTCGGCCGCCCGGATCGAGGAGGAACTGGTCGTCACCGCCGACGGCTGCGAGGTCATCACCAAGTTCCCCGCCGAGGAACTGCTGGTGGCCGGGCGCAAGTACTGGACGGTCGGCGGCGAGCTGAACACCCGCCGCGAGGCGCAGTCCCACCTCAACACCGGGGACCGCTGATGGACGCCACCGCGCTCCTCGACCGCTACGAGCGGATGAACGTCATCCGCCGGACGGAGAAGGCCGCCCACGACCTGTTCCTGCAGGGCCTCGTGAAGGGCACCACCCACCTGGCCGCCGGGCAGGAGGCGATCGCAGTGGGGGCGAGCGCCGCCCTGCGCCCGGACGACTATGTGTTCGCCACCTATAGGGGCCACCACCATGCCCTCGCCCGGGGCGCTACCCCCGAGGAGTGCCTCGCCGAGCTGATGAGCCGGGCGACCGGGCTGTGCGGGGCCAAGGGCGGCTCCATGCACCTGACCAAGGCGGCCACCGGCATGCTCGGCTCGTACGCCATCGTCGGGTCCCATCTGCCGATGGCGGTGGGCGCGGCCTGGTCGGCCCGGCTGCGCGGCACCGACCAGCTCGCGGTCGCCTTCTTCGGCGACGGCGCGACCAACATCGGCGCCTTCCACGAGTCCCTCAACCTGGCCGCCGTGTGGAAGCTGCCGGTGCTGTTCGTGTGCGAGAACAACCTGTACATGGAGTACACGCCGATCGCCGACGTCACGGCCGTGCCCCGCCCCGCCGCCGACCGGGCCCCCGCCTACGGCATCCCGGGCGAGGTCGTCGACGGCAACGACGTCGTGGCGGTCGAGGAGACGGTGGAGCGGCTCGCACGGCGGGCCCGGGCCGGAGACGGGCCCGCCGTGCTGGAGGCCGAGACCTACCGTCACTTCGGGCACAGCCGCACCGACCCGGCGGCCTACCGCCCGGCCGAGGAGGTCGAACGCTGGCTGAAGCACGACCCGTTGGACCTCGCGCGCGGGCGCCTCGCCGAGCTGGGCGTGGGGGAGGAGACGGTCGCCGAGGCCGACGAGCGGGCCCGGGCCGTCGTGGAGCGGGCCGTGGAGGCGGCGAAGGCCGCGCCGCCGCCCGATCCGCGCGAGGCGCTGACCGACGTGTGGGCGGACGGGGGTGCCGCATGGCGGACGTGATCACCTACCGGGACGCGGTCGCCGAGGGCATCGCCCGGGAGATGCGGCGGGACGCGTCGGTGGTGTGCCTCGGGGAGGACATCGGCGCGGCCGGCGGAGTGTTCAAGACGACCACGGGTCTGCTGAAGGAGTTCGGGCCCGAGCGGGTGTGGGACACGCCCATATCCGAACAGGCCATCGTGGGCGCGGCGATGGGCGCCGCCATGACCGGGATGCGGCCCGTCGCGGAGATCATGTTCTCCGACTTCCTGGCCTGCTGCTGGGACTACCTCGCCAACGAGATCCCCAAGGTCCGCTACATGACCGGCGGCCAGGTGACCGTGCCCCTCGTCGTGCGCACCGCCAACGGCGGCGGGCTCGGCTTCGGCGCCCAGCACTCCCAGGCCACCGAGAACTGGGCCCTGACCGTCCCCGGGCTGAAGATCGCGGCACCGGCGACACCCGCCGACGTCATCGGCCTGCTGGCGGCGGCGATCCGCAGCGACGACCCGGTGGTCTTCTTCGAGCACAAGGGTCTGTTCGCGACCAAGGGCCCGCCGCCCCCGGCCGGCCACGTCGTCGAACTAGGCCGGGCCGCCGTCGTCCGCGAGGGCGCCGACGTCACGCTGGTCGCGCTCGCCTCCATGGTCCCCCTGGCCCTGACGGCCGCCGACGTACTGGCCGGGGAGGGCATCGAGGCCGAAGTGATCGACCTGCGCTGCCTGGTCCCGCTGGACGCCGCGACGGTCCTCGCCTCACTGCGCAGGACCTCGCGGCTCGTCACCGTCGAGGAGAACCCGTACCAGGGCGGCTGGGGCGCCACCGTCGTCTCGGTCGTCGCCGACGAGGGATTCGGCCTGCTGGACGCGCCCGTGCGGCGGGTCGCGGGGGAGTGCGTCCCGCTGCCGTTCGCCGACGCGCTGGAGGCGCAGGTCATCCCCACCGTCGACAAGGTCGTCACGGAGGTCCGCAGGCTCACCGTGTACTGAGCCGCACACCCGCCACCGAACACCCCATGGGAGGAAGCGCGATGACCACAAGGACACTGCTGCGCTCCGGTCACGTGATCTCGATGGACCCGGACATCGGGGACCTGCCCCAGGGGGACGTCCTCGTCGAGGACGGCAGGATCGCGGCCGTCGAGCCCGAGATCAGCGCCGACGCCGAGGTCCTCGACATGACCGGCCACATCGTGATCCCCGGCTTCGTCGACACCCACCGCCACACCTGGGAGGCCCCCATCCGGGGCGTCGCGCCCGACGCCACCCTGGACGACTACTTCGTCGACATCCTCGACACCTTCGCACCCCTGTACACCCCGGAGGACGTGTACGCGGGCAATCTCGCGGGCGCCCTGGAGTGCCTCAACGCCGGGATCACCACGCTCGTCGACTGGTCGCACATCAACAACACCCCCGAGCACCCGGACGCGGCGATCCAGGGCCTGGCGGAGTCCGGCATCCGGGCGCAGTACGCGTACGGCAGCGCCAACACCTCCCTCGCGGAGTACTGGTTCGAGAGCAAGGTCGCGATCCCGGCGGACGACGTACGGCGGATCCGGTCGACGCACTTCGCGTCCGACGACGGCCTGCTGACCATGGGCCTCGCCACCCGCGGCCCCGGCTTCTGCGTCAACGAGGTCGTCGTCGCCGAGTGGGCCATGGCGCGCGAGCTGGGCCTCCCGATCACCGTGCACGTGGCCATGGGGCGGCTGGCCGGCCGCTTCGGCATGGTGAAGCACCTCCACGACCTGGGGCTGCTCGGCCCGGACACCACCTACGTCCACAGCTGTCACCTCAGCGGGGAGGAGTGGCGGATGGTCGCCGACAGCGGCGGCACGGTGTCGGTCGCGCCGCAGGTGGAGCTCCAGATGGGGCACGGCTGGCCGCCCGTGATGCAGGCCATCGAGCACGGCCTGCGGCCCTCGCTCAGCATCGACGTCGTCACCACGGTGCCCGGCGACATGTTCACCCAGATCCGCGCGGCCTTCGCCGCCGAGCGCGCCCGCGTGAACGCCGACTGCTGGCAGGCCAACATGCCGGTCCCCAGCACCATGCTGACAGCACGTCAGATGCTGGAGATCGCCACCGTGAACGGTGCCCACGTCGCCGGGCTGGAGGACCGTACCGGCTCCCTGACCCCCGGCAAGCGCGCCGACATCGTCGCGATCGACGCCACCGCGCCGAACGTCGCCCCGGTGCACGACGCGGTGGCCGCGGTGACGCTGTGCGCCGACGTCTCCAACGTGGACACCGTCCTGGTCGACGGTGTGCTCCACAAGCGCGACGGCAGGCTCCTCGGCGACACCGCACGCGCCCTGCGGCTCGTCGGAGAGTCCCGCGACCGGCTCCTCGCGGCGAAGGAGGCCAAGGCGGCGAAGGCACCGGCATGAGCCATCACCTGGTGCGCCACGCCGCCGACCTGCCCGAGCCGCCCTACGACGGCCACGGCCACCGGCGCCGGGCGCTGGTCGGCGAGGACGACGGCAGCGTCCACACCGGCTTCGGCCTGTGCGAACTGCTCCCGGACGGCCGGGTGGCCGCCCATGTGCACTCGTACGAGGAGAGCTTCCACGTCCTCGACGGGGCCGTGATCCTCGATGTGCCCGAGGGCTCGTACCGGCTGGAGGCGGGCGACTACGGCCTGCTGCCGACCGGTGTCCCGCACGCCTGGCGCGGGGCCGGGGGTACAGGCGGCCGCTGGGCGGACATGCTGGCCCCGGTGCCACGGGCCCGCTACGGACACGACACCCAGGCCGTGCCGGACCTGCCCGCGCGCGAGCCGGCCCGGGTGGACGTCCGCGACCCGCGCACCCGTTCCTTCGGCCGCTTCGAGCCCGGCCAGATGGATCCCGGCAGCCAGTCGCAGGACCTGCTGGCCGCCACGGCGAGCATGCGTACCGCACTGCTGGTCTACAGCGGGATCACGGTGAAGATGATGATCGACGGCGATCTGGGCGCGGTCGCCTCGACGATGTTCATGGTGCGGTACGCGTCCGACGGGGTCATCGGCACCCACGACCACCCCTTCGAGGAGACGTACCTGATCCTGGAGGGCGTGGCCGAGGCCACCCTCGACGGCGCGCGGTACCGGCTGGGGCCCGGCGATCTGGCCTGGGCGGGTGCCGGGTGTGTGCACGGGTTCGTCAACGCGGGGTCCGGGCCGCTGCGCTGGCTGGAGACACAAGCGCCGCAACCGCCGTCGCGGCACTCGTACCGGTTCACGCGGGACTGGGACTACCTGCGCGCGGCACTGGAGGAGAAGTCATGAACAGTGTGCTCGTCGTCGGCGGCACGTCCGGAATCGGACTCGAGTTCGCCCGCACGCGGGCCGGGCGCGGGGACGACGTCGTTCTCACCAGCCGCGACACCCAGCGGGCCGAAACGGTCGCGAAGGAGGTCGGCGCCCGCGGACTCGCCCTCGACCTGTCACGGCCGCTGGAGATCGCGGCGGCCCTGGCCGGCATGGGGCGCGTCGACCATCTGGTGATCGCGGGCGTCTCCCGGGACGACAACAAGGTGACCGAGTACGACATCGACGCGGCCCTGCGCCTGGTCACCCTCAAGCTCGTCGGCTACACGGAGGTCGTGCACACGCTGCGGAGCCGGCTGCACGACGACAGCGCCATCGTGCTGTTCGGCGGTCAGGCCAAGGAGCGCCCCTACCCGGGCGCGACGACGGTGGCGACGGTCAACGCGGGGGTGCGGGGCCTGATGAACTCCCTGGCCGTCGAGCTGGCTCCCGTCCGGGTCAATGCCGTGCATCCCGGTGTCGTCGGCGACAGCCCGTACTGGCAGGCCAAGCCGGAGAAGGTGCTCGCCACGCTGCGCACCGAGACGCCCACGGGGCGGCTCGCCGCGATGGCGGACGTGGTGGACGCGGTGGACTTCCTGCTGCGCAACCGGTCGGTGAACGCCGTCGAACTGACGGTGGACGGGGGCTGGTTGCTCGGGTGAGGGGGCGGCCGGCCGAGGGCGGCCGGCTGTTCGGCCGAGGCTGCGAGGCCGGCGGCACCGGCGAGTTCGGCGCAGCGGGCACCGGGCACATGGGACGGCCCGGCAGCCGCCACGGCGGCTGCCGGACCCGCGGTCTACCCCTTCAGCGGATCGTGCCCGACCGTCATCAGCTGGTGCCGGCGGCGGGTGTCCTCGGCCGTCACCTCGGGCTCGGGTTCGTTCTCGAGGTCCACCTGGTCGGTGACCGTGTCGACGACCTTGCGCATCACGCGCAGGTCGTCCTCGGTCAGGTCGGTGCGCCGCTTCTGGAGGATGGCCAGGACGTGCTGCCCGGTGGCCGAGCCCGCCCGGTCCGGCAGTGGCTCGGTGGCCTCTCCGGCGTCGCGGACCCGCAGCCAGGCCGCGAGTTCCTGCGAGGTCATGTTCACCACGCGGTGGAAGTCCTCCCACAGCGCGTCGAGTTCGAGGGCGTCGGTCATCGCCTGCCCCTTTCCGTACGTGGGTCGGATGCTCTGCGCCGTCGCCCCGCGGGTCAGCGGGGGAAGTTCTCGGCGTCGAACATCCACCGCTGCTTCTCCAGCTCCGCGGTGATGCTGATCAGCAGGTCCTGGGTGACCGGGTCCGCCTGCTCGGTCGTCTCGATGCGCTCGCGCAGCCGGCCGACGGCGTCCTCCAGTGCCTCCACCATCACCTGCACGGCGTCCGAGTCACGCACCCAGCCCTCCTTCGGGGCGGGCAGCGTGAAGGCCTTGGCGATGGTCTCCGGCCGGCCGTCCGGCGGGACACCGAGCGCGGCGGACCGCTCCGCGACCGTGTCGGCGAAGTCCCGCGCCGCGGTGACCACCTCGTCGAGCTGGAGGTGGATGGACCGGAACCGGGGGCCGACGACGTTCCAGTGCGCCTGCTTCCCGACCAGCGAGAGCCCGAGCAACTCCACCAGGGTGTCCTGGAGTGCCTCGCAGGCGACCTTTCGGGCGTCGTCGGGCAGGGTGCTCCTCACAGCCGTCATAGGGCGCTTCTCCTTCTCGCGTCGTTCCTGGTCGCGCGGAGCAGTGCGTCGCGCTCCTCCTCGCCGGTGCCGCCCCACACGCCCGAGGCCTGCCCGCTGCTCAGCGCGAAGCTCAGGCACTGGTGGGTCACCGGGCAGCGCGCGCAGACCCGCTTGGCGGCGCTCACGTCACGCAGGGCGGGGCCGGCGGTGCCCACGGGAAAGAACAGCTCGGGGTCCTCGTCCACGCAGGCGGCGCTCCGCAACCACTCCATGAACGCGCGGGTGCCCCGGGCGCACTGGTGCAAACCCGACGCAGCGGTTCGTCCGACCTGCGATATGACCTGTGGGGACCACCGGGAGGCGCAGAATCTTCACAGGCGGTGGCCCGAGGGTCTATAGTCCGAAACTAGCAGTGCTAATTAATGCGCGGTGTGAGGAGCCTCTCGTGCGTCCCGTCCACTTCGCGGCCGCCCGCCGCACCCCCATCGGCAGACTGCGGGGATCCCTCTCCTCGATCCGGCCCGACGACCTCGCCGCGACCGTCGTCCGCGCCCTGGTCACCGGCGTGCCCGCGCTGGACCCGGCCCGCGTCGACGACGTCTACTGGGGCGCCGCCAACCAGGCCGGCGAGGACAACCGCAACGTCGCCCGCATGGCCGCGCTGCTCGCGGGCCTCCCCGACGCCGTGCCCGGCGCCACCGTCAACCGCCTCTGCGCCTCGGGCCTGGAGGCCGTGACCACCGCCGCGCGCACCATCGCCGCCGGCGAGGCCGACATCGTGATCGCGGGCGGCTCCGAGTCGATGAGCCGCGCCCCCTTCGTCCTGCCCCGCCCCGACGAGGCCCTGCCGCACCGCATGGAGACCGCCGACACCCGCCTCGGCTGGCGCCTGGTCAACCCGGCGATGCGCGATCTGCACGGCCTGCTGGCCATGGGCGAGACGGCCGAGGAGGTCGCCGCGCGGTACGGCATCCCCCGCGAACGCCAGGACGACTTCGCCCTGCGCAGCCACCAACGCGCCGCCCTGGCCCGCAAGAACGGCCACTTCGACGACGAACTCCTCCCCGTGGAGCGCCCCGACGGCGTGGTCGTCGACACCGACGAGTGCGTCCGCGAGGACACCTCCTACGAGAAGCTGTCCCGGCTGAAGCCGGTCTTCCGCGACGGCGGCACGGTCACCGCGGGCAACGCCTCGCCGATGAACGACGGCGCCGCCGGCCTCCTCCTCGTCAGCGAGGAGGCCCTGAACGACCTGGGCCTGGAGTCCCTGGGCCGCTACGTCGCAGGCGCCTCCGCCGGTGTCCACCCCGACGTCATGGGCATCGGCCCCGTCCCCGCCACCCGCAAGGTGCTGACCCGCGTCGGCTGGAGCGTCGGCGACCTGGAGGAGGCCGAGTTCAACGAGGCCTTCGCGGCCCAGGCCCTGGCCTGCATGGACCGGCTCGGCATCGATCCCGAACTGGTGAACCCCAGCGGCGGCGCCATCGCGCTGGGCCACCCCCTGGGCTGCTCCGGCGCCCGCATCCTGACGACGCTGCTCCACCGGATGCGACGTACGGGGGCGGGGCGGGGGCTCGCCACGATGTGCGTCGGGGTGGGCCAGGGGAGCGCGCTGCTCGTCGAACGGCCCTAGACGTCCCCCGCCGCGCCAGCGGGGCCCACCAGGCGAGACAGCGCTTACGAGCACCTGTTCGTTGCACATAGCATCAGTGTTCGCATGAACACCATGACGCTCTGGCACATCACTGGCTGGGAGTTCGCCGCCCTCGCCTTCGCGGCCCTGCTCGTCGGCTTCTCGAAGACCGCCGTGAGCGGGGCCAACACGGTCAGTCTCGCCATCTTCGCGGCGGTGCTGCCGGCCCGTGCCTCCACCGGCGTGCTGCTGCCCGTCCTGATCGCCGGAGACCTCCTGGCCGTCGCCACCTACCGGCGGCACGCCCACTGGCCCACGCTGTGGCGGCTGTTCCCGGCGGTCGCCGCGGGCGTCGTCGTCGGCACGGTGTTCCTGATCTGGGCGGACGACGCGATCGTACGGACCTCGATCGGCGCGATCCTGCTGCTGATGGCCGCCGTGACCGTGTGGCGCAGGCGCACGGCCGACAAGGAGGAGGATCCGGAGTCGGTCACCACCCGGTCGGGCCGCCTCAAGGCCCGCTCCTACGGCGTCCTCGGCGGCTTCACCACCATGGTCGCCAACGCGGGCGGCCCCGTGATGTCGATGTATCTGCTCTCCGCGGGCTTCCGCAAGCTCGGCTTCCTCGGCACCTCGGCCTTCTTCTTCCTGATCGTCAACGTCTCCAAGCTGCCCTTCAGCGCCGGCCTCGGCCTGATCGACGGCCGCTCGCTGCTCCTCGACCTGGCCCTCGTGGCGTTCGTCGTGCCCGGGGCGCTGTTCGGCAAGTGGGCCGTGCACCGGATCAACCAGCGGCTGTTCGAGCAGCTCGTCATCGCGGCGACGATCCTGGGCGGTCTGCAACTACTCCTGCGCTGACTCCCGCAGCAGCGCCGGAAGGTCCGCGAAGGAGTCGATCACGTGGTCGGGCGTGCCGCCTGCGTCCCGCAGCGTCTCCGGCTGGAACTTCCCGGTCCGCACGAGCACCCCGGTGACCCCGGCCCGCTGCGCCGCCAGCACGTCGGAGTCGATGTCGTCCCCGACCATCACCGCCTCGTCCGCGCCGACGCCGAGCCGGGCGAGCGCCGACTCGAAGAACGCCCGCGACGGCTTGCCCGTGATCTCGGCCTCCACTCGCGCGGCCCGCTCCAGCCCGGCCAGGAACGCCCCCGAGTCCAGCCGCAGCCCCTCGGCCGTACGCCAGTACAGGTTGCGGTGCATCGCCACCAGCCGGGCCCCGCGCTGCAGATGCCCGAAGGCCCGGTCGAGCGCCGCGTAGCCGAACTCGGGACCGGCCCCGCCGACCAGGACGACATCCGGCACGGCCCCGGTGTCACTCGCCCCGACGACGGTGACACCGTCGAGGTCCTCCGCGATGTCACCGCTGTTCAGCAGCGCGCACCGGGCACCGGGACAGTGCTCGGCGAGATACGCGGCGGTGGCGGCGGGCGCGGTCAGGATGTCCTCGGCGGACACCGGGAACCCCGCCTCCGCCAGCGTCCCGGCGATCGACGCCCGGGTACGGGACGTGGTGTTGGTGACCAGCAGAACGCCGAACCCGGCCGCCCGGACCTCCCGCAACGCCTCGACGGCCCCGGGCAACGGCCGCCACGAGACGGTGAGCACACCGTCGATGTCCACGAGCACGGCACGCACGGAGTCCATGGCAGGACGATAGCCATGGGAAGCGCCGCCCGCCGGTCGGCACCCGGCCTCGCCGCCGGGGGAGGGGGTGGCGTTCGCTGGTGGGGACCCGTTTCGCTTTCGGTACGGCGTGGCGCCGTGCTCGCCGGTCAGCGCCGTGCCGTGCCGCTGCCGCTGCCGCTGCCGCTGCCGCTGACGGGGCTCGCTGGTGGGCGTCCGTTTCGCCGGCCGGCAGCCGTCCCGTCCGCCGGTGCCAGGCGCCGTGTTCGCCGGGCCGGCAGGCCCGCGCCACCTGCGACAGGTGCCGCGTTCACCGACCGGCCCCGGCCCCCGACCCGCCGCCCGCCGTGCCGGACCTCGTACGCTCGACGCCGTGTCCCCTCATGTCCTGATCCTCGGCGGCACGGCCGAGGCCCGTGTTCTGGCCGCCGCGCTGGCCGCGCGCCCCGGTGTTCGCGTCACGACCTCCCTCGCGGGGCGCGTCGCCGAGCCGGGGGCGCTCGACGGGGAGGTGCGCGTCGGGGGCTTCGGCGGGGCCGGGGGCCTGGCCGGGTGGCTGCGGGAGCAGGGCGTGGACGCGCTCGTCGACGCCACGCACCCGTTCGCCGAGTCGATCACGGCCAACGCGGCGCGCGCCGCGTCCGAGACCGGCGTACCCGCGGTGGTGCTCCGCCGCCCCGGGTGGCGGCCCGGTCCCGGGGACCAATGGCACCCGGTCCCCTCACTGGACGCTGCCGCGGACCTGCTTCCGCGTCTCGGCCGCCGGGTGCTGCTCACCACCGGGCGTCTCGGACTGGCCTCCTTCGCCCACCTGACGCGACTCCACTTCGTCGTGCGGTCGGTGGATCCCCCCGAGCCGCCGATGCCGCCCGACACCCATGTGCTGCTCGCACGCGGCCCGTTCACCGTCCCGGGCGAGACGGCCCTGCTGCGCGAGCACCGCGTCGACGTCCTGGTGACCAAGGACAGCGGGGGAGCGGCGACGGCGGCCAAGCTCACAGCGGCCCGGGACCTCGGGCTGCCGGTCGTGGTCGTACGGCGGCCGCCGCCGCCGGACGGTGTGACGGCCGTACCCGATGTGGAGGGCGTACTGGAGCGGCTGGGGCTGGGCACCTGCGGGCTGCCTGCGCGTGCCGGAACGTCCGCACGGATGCCCGGTGATATGCCTGCCGGTCCCGTCAGTCGCGGGGGTGACGGCGCAGCAGATACGTGTCCATGATCCAGCCCTTGCGCTCGCGGGCCTCGGCCCGCAACCGCTCGATGCGGGGGGCGGCCTCGGCGATCGGGCCGGAGACGAGGATCTCGTCCGGGGTGCCGATGTAGGCGCCCCAGTAGATGTCCACGTCCTGGTCCGCGTACTGCCGGAAGGTCTGGTGGGCGTCGAGCATCACCACCACGTCGTCCACGCCCTCCGGGAAGCCTTCCGCGAGCCGCCTGCCGGTGGTGATCTGCACGGGCCGGGCGACGCGGTTGAGGCCCGTGCGGTGCCGGGCGACGAGCGCCGAGACGCTGCTGATGCCGGGCACGACGTCGTACTCGAACGCCACGGCGCCCCGCTCCAGCACCTCCTCCAGGATTCCCAGCGTGCTGTCGTACAGCGACGGGTCCCCCCACACCAGGAACGCGCCGGTCTGCTCCTCGGCGAGCTCCTCGGTGATCAGCCGCTCGTAGATGTCGGCACGGGCGCTGCGCCAGTCCCCGACGGCGGGGGAGTAGGCCGCGCCGCCGGCGCTCCGGTCCCGCTCCGGGTCGCGCGCCTCGACGACGCGGTACGTCCCCTGCGGTACGTGCGCGTCGAGCATGTCCCGGCGGAGCCCGGTGAGATCCGCCTTCACCTCGCCCTTCTCCAGGATGAAGAACACGTCCGTGCTCCGCAGCGCCCTGACGGCCTGGAGGGTGAGCTGGTCGGGGTCGCCCGCGCCGATACCGATGACATGAATCTTTCGCACGCCCCGAGTCTGCCGCACGGGGGTGGGGGCGCATGCACCGCGGTCGTTTCGCGGTCCCCGGGGGCCGGGGCAGCGCCCCGTGGCGTGGCCACCCCCCGGCTTCCGCGGCGCGCGTCCCGGCTCAGCGCCCGGCTGCCCCACCCCGCAGCCGAGGGGCCCGCGCCCCCGCGTCCACCGGCCGGCCGTGCCGCTCCACGTCCTCGGCCAGCTCCCGTGCCCATGCGGCGACGCTCGCCACGTCGATCCCGTGCGGCAGTGTCCGCCCGGAGCCGGACACCCAGGCCTCGGCCGCGCCCGCCCCGCGCCGGAGCAGGCGGGCCCCGCCCGTCAGGTTGCCGCGGGCGGCGTGCGTGAGCCCCACGGCGAGCTGGGCGAGGCCGCGCCACAGCTCGCGCTCCTCGTCGGGCCCCGACTTCCACGCGTCCTCGAAGACCTCGTGCGCGTGGAACGGCTTGCCCTCGTCCAGCAGCCGCTGCGCCTGCGCGACGGTCTCCTCCGGGGTGCGGACGACGCCCTCGGGCTGCCGGGCCACTCCGTCGGCGTCGTACGGCAGGGGCCGCCCGAGACCGTCCCGGGGCCGGGCGTTGCGCGCCCGCCCCTCGCTGTCGCGGTCCCGTGCGTCGCCCGGCCGGCCCGGGTAGGTCTCTCCAGTGCTGCCCATACGCCGATTGTCCCGCCCGGCCCGTTTTCGGCGCGGCCAGGGGTGTGGGGTAAGGTGCTGTTCGCGCGATCACGCGGCTCACCGCGGGTGGCGCGCACCGGGACGTGGCGCAGCTTGGTAGCGCACTTGACTGGGGGTCAAGGGGTCGCAGGTTCAAATCCTGTCGTCCCGACGGTGTGAAGGGTCCCGCAGGCCGATGCCTGCGGGGCTCTTTTCGTTGTGCGTACGCCCTTGACCTCGAGAGCACTCCAAGCTGAAGACTCCCCTTCGTGCCCCGAAGCCCGGGGTACGAGGGAGGGAGCGACAGCCATGAAGTACCGCACGATCGGTACGGACCCCACCACCTGCCGCGAGGTGAGTGTCCTCGCGCTCGGCACCATGCTGTTCGGTTCGGTGACGGACGAGGCGACGTCCTTCGCCGTGCTCGACCGCTACGTCGAGGCCGGCGGGAACTTCATCGACACCTCCGACAACTACGCGTTCTGGACCGACGGCGGCCAGGGCGGCCAGAGCGAGGAACTCCTCGGCCGCTGGCGGCGCAGCCGCGGCATCGGCGACGAGATCGTCGTCGCGACCAAGCTCGGCGCCCGCCCCCTGGCCCCCGGCACCAGCTACGTCGACCACCCCGAGGGCCTGTCCGCGAAGGTGATCCGCGAGTCCGCCGACCGCAGCCGCGAGCGGCTCGGCCTCGCGAAACTGGACCTGCTGTACGCGCACATCGAGGACCACACCGTCCCGCTCCAGGAGACCGTCGAGGCCTTCGCCGCCCTGGTCGCCGAGGGCACCGTCGGACTGCTCGGCGTGAGCAACCACGCCGTCTGGCGCGTGGAACGGGCCCGGGCCCTCGCCGCCGCGGCCGGACTGCCCGGCTACGAGGTCCTCCAGTACGCGCACACCCACCTGCGCCCCCGCACCGACGTCCCCGGCGGCATCTTCCCGGACGGCAGCCTCGGCCACGCCGGCCCCGACCTGCTCGGCTACCTCAGGGCCGAGCCCGGCCTGACCCTGGTCGCGTACTCACCGCTGCTCAAGGGTGCCTACGCCCGCCCGGAGCGGCTGCCCGCCGACTTCGACCACCCCGGCACCCCGGCCCGGCTGGCGGCCCTGCGCGAGGTGGCCCGGGAGGCCGGCGCGACCGTCAACCAGGTCGTGCTGGCCTGGCAGATCGGCGGCGAACTGCCCGTCCTTCCGCTGGCCGGGGTCTCCTCGGTGGCCCAGCTGGAGGAGAACCTGGCGGCGGTGGACCTGGAGCTGACCCCGGAGCAGCGCGCCCGGCTGGACGCGGCGCACTGAGACCGTGGGACCGTGGAGGGGAACGGCCTCCGGACCTCCGGAAGGAGCACCGGCCATGACCACCCGCCCGGCCCACCCCGCCGCCCGTTCGATCAGAACCACCCCTGAAGGCCTCATGTGGGAGCCCAGCGAGCGCTGGGTGCGCGGCCGCAAGGGCGACGTCACCGTCGTCGACAGCCGGCACCCGGTGCTCGTCTGGGAGCCCCACCTGCCCGTGCCGCAGTACGCCTTCCCGCGCGCGGACGTCCGCACCGACCTCCTCCGCCCGGCCAAGAGCCCGCGGACCGGCAGCCACACCGGCTCCCGGATCTTCTACGACCTCGACGCCGGCGGCGAGACACGCGAGAACGCGGCCTGGACGTTCCCCACCGACGACCTGGCCGGGCACATCGCCTTCGAATGGTTCCTGCGCACCGACTCGGGCCTCGACCACTGGTACGAGGAGGACGAGGAGATCTTCATCCACCCCCGTGACCCGCACAAACGCGTCGATGCGCTGCCGAGCAGCCGGCACGTGCAGGTCGAGATCGACGGGCAGGTCGTCGCGGACAGCCACGCCCCCGTCCTGCTCTTCGAGACCTCCCTGCCCACCCGGTACTACTTCCCCCGCGAGGACGTCCGCCTCGACCTGTTCGACGCCACCGACCACCACACCGGATGCCCCTACAAGGGCACCGCCGCCTACTGGTCCTGGCGCGGCGAGGCCGACGTGCCGCCCAACCTCGTGTGGACCTATCCCGAGCCGCTGCCCGCGGTGGCGGTGATCCAGGGGCGCGTCGCCTTCTTCAACGAGATCGTCGACATCACGCTGGACGGGGAGCGCCTGGAGCGGCCGGACACGCCGTTCAGCCGGATGCTGCGGGCGAGGAGCCGTTCGTGAAGCTGTCGAGCAGGGCGTCCAGCCCGGCCGCGAGGGCCTGAGGACCGCCCTGCTCGGCGAGCGCGGCCGCCGTCTCCCGCAGCATCGGCAGTTCCTTCGCGGACAGCCGGTGCAGTCCGAGGCGGAAGGCCGGGTCGGTCTCGTCCGGGTTGTCCACCGTCGGTCGCAGCTCCACGGACACATAGCCCAGCAGCCAGGCCGTGAAGGCGCGGAACACGTCGGCCGCGGCCGACGTGTCGAAACCGGCGCCCCGCAGCAGGGTCAGCACCCGTTCGTGATCGCGCAGGACCGCGGCGGGCCGCCGGGCCAGCGGGACCGCCAGCAGACGCGTGGCCAGCAGCGGCACCGCCCGCGGGTGCGTGAGACACACGGCATAGGTCGAGCGGGCGATCCGGTGCAGTCCGGCCCGCCAGTCCGGATCCTCGTCCGCGTCGGCGGCCAGCCGCTCCTCCAGCTCCAGGTAGAGCGCCTCGACCAGCCCGTCCAGCAGGGCGTCCTTGCTCGCCGCGTACCGGTAGAGCGCCATGGCCTCCACGCCGAGCTCGGTGCCGAGGCGGCGCATGCTGAGCGCCGAGAGCCCTTCACGGTCCACCAGCGCCAGGGCGCTGGCCAGCACCCGCTCCCGGTTCAGCCGGCCGTAGTGGCCGCGGTCGCTGGCGCGGCGGGCCTCGCGTGGCCCACGGCCGTTCGCCATGCTGCCTCCTCGTGTGCCGAAGGACGGGGCCGGCGGGGCCGGCTCTTCTACGACGTACACATACACGATGCGGGCCGAGTCGCACCTCAGTCGAGCTGCACCGAAGATGAAAAGAGGTGATATGAGGCTATTCGCGTGCATCTGGCTGAAGGGAGTGCCGGGTGACGTTCACCGAGGAGCTGAGGGGCCTTCTCCCCCTGCGTCCCGTCCCTCTTCTGACGCGTCCCGTCGACGCGCTGGCGGCCCGCAGGCTCACGGCCTCGCTCGGCGCGGAGGGTGACCCGCACCGGCCCCGGCGGACCTTCTCCGATCTCCTCGTCTTCCGGCTCGACGCCGGCGACGCGCAGTCGGCCTTGGTCAAGCATCCCCGCAGCGCCCGCGCGACCGCCTCGCTGGCGCACGAGTGCGAGGCCGTGCGGCAGCTGACCCGGGACGAGCGGCTCGGCGCGTGGCGGCGGCTGCTTCCCGTGGTGGAGGAACGGCGCCTGGACGGGCCGCTGCCGCTGCTGGTGGAGACCTGCCTGCCCGGTGTGGAGGCCGACGTGCTGCTGCGGCGCTCGCCGGAGCTGGCCCGCCGGGTCACCGTGTCCGCCCTCACGGCGATCCGCGAGCTGCATCGCGCCACCGGGCGGACGCAGGAGGTGACGGCCCGGTTGACGGACTGGGTGAAGCCCCGGCTGGCCGTCCTCGCCGAGGAGGTCCGCTGGTGCCGCCACGGCGAGGGCGCGCAGGCCCTGGCGGCCGTACGTGAACGGGTGGAACGCGATCTGGCCGGACGCCACCTGCTGGTGGGGTGGACGCACGGCGACTTCCATCCCGGCAACGTGCTGCTGTCGGAGCACCGGGGGACCCTGTCCGGGGTGATCGACTGGGCGGGCGCGGTCCCGGACGGCCCTTCCCTGCTCGACTGCCACACCTTCGTGCTGACCATGCGGCACCAGCTCTCGGGGCGGGAGTTCGGCGAGGTCGTGGCCGATGTGGTGCGGCGGGCCTCTCTGCTGCCCGAGGACCGGCGGCTGCTCGCCGGCGTGCGGGCCCTGCCCTCCGGCCCGCGGGCGGAGACGGCCGTGACGCTGCTGACCTGGCTGTGGCACGTCGCGGGGAACCTGGAGAAGTCGGCCCGGTACGCGCGCAGCCACCGATGGGTCGCCGACAACGTCGTGTCCGTGCTCGGGGAGGTACTGGCGCACGAGGGCGAGGCGCCCGCCCGAGCAGCGGCGCAGAGCCCACGTCACCGCAGGAGAACGCCGTGAACGCATCAGCCGAACTCCTGATCGACACCGCCTCCGGCCCCGCGCACGTCACCACCCCGGCCCCGCGGGCGACGTGGTGGGAACTGGCCGCGCGGGACCCGGACATCTGTGTCACCCAGACGCCCACCTGGCTCGACTGCCTGTGTGCGACCGGGCCGTACCGGGACGCCAGCCGGCTCTACGCGTTCCCCGACGGCAGCCGGATCGTGCTGCCGCTCGTCGGCAGGGAGCGGCGTCCCCGCCGGCTGGACGCGCAGGAGTCCTGGCCGGCCGGATGGGGGATCGGCGGGCCGGTGACGCCCGAGGGGACGGAGTACGAGCAGGCGCGGGCGGTCTTCGACGACCTGGCGCGCCTGCCCGCCCTGCGCGTCGGGGTGCGCTTCCGGCCGCAGGGCGCGGAGGTGTGGCAGCGGGCCGCCCCGGGAGCCTTCCGGCTGGAACCCCACATGACGCAGGCGGTGGACCTCGACGGCGGCTTCGGCGCCGTGTGGCGGGACCGCTTCCACACCCGGGTCCGGCGAGACGTCAAACGCGCCGAGAAGGCGCACCTCGACGTGGAGGTGGACCGCACCGGCCGGCTCGTCCCCGTCTTCCAGGAGCTGTACGACCAGTCCATCGAGCGCTGGGCCGCTCAGCAGCACGAGCCGCCGGTGCTGGCCCGGTGGCGCAGGAGGCGGGAGTTCCCCACCGGGCGGCTGGCCGCGGTGGCCGACCGGTTCGGCGCGTCCTGCGCGCTCTGGGTGGCCTGGAACGCCGGGGAGCCCGCCGCGTCCATCGTCGTCCTGCGGCACGGCCCGCACGCCAAGTTCTGGCGGGCCGCCATGAACCGCGATGTCGCCCATCCGGTCCGGGCGACCCCGCTGCTGTACCGGCTCGCCATCGAGGAGGCCTGCGAGCAGGGCTGCCGGATCTTCGACCTGGGGGAGTCGGCCCCGGGATCCTCGCTGGAGCACTTCAAGGCCGGCTTCGGAGCGGTCGGCCGCCCGTCCCCCCGCTACTGGCGGGAACGGCTGCCCGTCTCCTCCGTCGAGCGCGGACTGCGCACGGCCGTCAAACGCGTGATCCGGTTCCAGGACGCCTGACCGCGCCGGTCAGCCGTCGCCCTTGAAGATGTCCAGGGGCTCGGCCTCGGCGCTGTGGCCGAGCGGGTCGAGGTCGTAGGCGTCCAGGATGGTGCGCAACAGCCCGTACAGGTTGTTGGGCTGGTCGTGGTCGCCCGGCTTCACCTGCTCGCCGACGACGACGGTCGGGATGTGGTTGTCCTCGTCCTCGCCGCCCTCGTCCTCGTCCCAGGTGACCACCAGCAGGCTGTTGTTGGTCATCGCCCAGTCCGCGTAGTCCCCGAGGTTCTTCCGCAGCCAGGCGTCGCCCCGTTCGATGCCGCCGTCGTGCATGTCGTTGTCGAGGTTCGGGATGACGAAGGAGACCTCCGGCAGGTCCGAGAAGTCCTCCGGGAAGTCCGTCCACGGGCGGTTGACGGAGTCGGGCAGGTTGGTGAAGTTCACCCACGGCGTGTGCCGGCGCACGTAGGGGCCGCTGGTGCAGCCCTCGAAACCGACGCTCGGCAGGCTCTCCGCGTAGCCGGTGAACGTCAGGTCGGCCTGCAGCAGCTGGGAGGCGAGGTTGCGGGAGGAGAAATCGTTCGGGCAGTCGTTGTCGACGCCCTGCGTGGAACCGGAGAACAGGGCCAGATAGTTCGGCTGGCTCGGATAGGTGATGGCGAAGAACTGGGTCAGATTGGCGCCCTTGCGGGCCAGTTCGTTGAGGAACGGGGCCTCGGGCGAGCCGATGATGTCCTCGTAGCCCCGGTTCTCCTCGACGACCACCACGATGTGGTCCGGCCGGGGGACGCCGCCGCCCTCGTCCGAGGTACCGCAGCCCGCGACCGGGAGGAGCACCGCGAGGGCGGTGGAGGCGGCGACGAGCGACGTCCGCATGCGGTGCACCGGCCGGGACGGCGTCATCACTCGTGGTGTCACTGCTCTCCTCTGACGGTCGGTCCATCCGCGCTGCCGGTCGCAGCAAACGGCAGTAACGTAACTTTTAGCACTTATGCCGCATATTGGCGGCATGGATCGCTGGTGTGTGCCGATGGAGGAAGCGCCGCGGATGGCGCCCTTGGCCCGGTCGTCGCACCCGCTGTGCGGGAGGCATATCCATGGGCAAGCGTTCGCCGCTGACGATCGGTCAGTGGGCGCCGCGTGCTCCCCTGGAGACGAGGCGACCCGATGGGACGCCGGTCGGGTCGTCGGGCCGGCGGCGGACGACGGCACCGCAGTGGGCGGTCCGGGCCGCCCTGCCCCTCGCGCTCGTCCTGTGGCTGCTCTCCCTGCGCCACGTGAATCTGAACGCCATGACCGACCTGGGCCTGCTCCAGGTGCTTCCGGTGCTCTTCTGGGTCGCCCTCGGGCTGCTCGCCGTCGGCTTCTGCGTGGCCCTGTCCGACCGGCGGACCCGGGGCGGCTGGTTCGCCGCCTACGTCCTCGGTCTGATCGCGATCCTGCACGCCACCCCCGCGCTGCTGTACCCCACCCTGCGCTACGGCTGGGCGTGGAAGCACGTCGCCGTCGTGGACGCCATGATCCGCAACGGCGGCAGCGTGCCCGGCGCGGAGAAACTCGACGTCTACGACCAATGGCCGGGCTTCTTCCACCTGAACGCACTGGTGGTGCAGGCCACCGGCCTGGAGTCGGCGCTCGGCTACGCGGTGTGGGCCCCGCCCGTCAACAACGTCCTGCTGCTCGCCCCGCTGCTGCTGATCTACCGGGCCGTGACCACGAACCGGAGGCTGATCTGGGGAGCAGTCTGGATCTTCTACTCCTGCTCGTGGGTCGGGCAGGACTACTTCGCGCCCCAGGCGTTCGCGTTCCTGCTCTTCGTCACCCTGATCGCCCTCCTGATGGGTCAGCTGCGGGCCTTCGCCGAGCGGCCACCGGGCGACCGGGCCAGGGCATGGCCCGTCGGCAGATTCCTGCTCGTCGTGCTGATCATGGGCGTGATCGTCTGCTCGCACCCGCTGACCCCGCTGATGATGGTCAGCGCCCTGGTCGCCCTGTCCCTCCCGCGCCGCAACCGGCGGGTGCTGCTGCCGGTGCTGGGCGCCGGGGTGCTGCTGACCGTCGTCTGGGACGCCACCGTCGCGCGCCCGTTCGTCTCGGCCAATCTGAGCGAGTTCGTCGGCGCGCTGCTGGAACCCGACTCCAACGTGGTCTCCGGACTGGCGACCCTGGGTGCCGCCGCGCCCGGGCAGGTACAGGTCTCCTGGATCGACCGCGGCCTGTCCGCCGCGGTGTTCCTGCTGGCGGCCCTCGCCTTCGTCAGGCGCCGCTGGATCCGCCGTACCGGCATGCCGCTGCTCGTCCTGGCCCCCATGCCGGTCCTGATCGCGAACTCCTACGGCGGCGAGATGATCTTCCGCGCCTACCTGTTCGCGCTGCCTGCCGCCGCCCTGCTCATCTCGGCCCTGCTGTTCGAGTCCCGAAGACACCCACGGCTGCGCGTGTTCCTGGTCGCCCCGCTGCTGCTGGCGATGCTCGGCGGGCTGCTCTTCGGCTACTACGGCAAGGAGTCGGCCAACTACTTCACGAAGCAGGAGGTGGCGGCCACTCACTTCGTCACGGCCACCACGCCTCCCGGGTCCCTCATCGTCTCCCTCACGTCGGACGTGCCCGGCCTGGAGATGAACTACGACAAGCATCCGCGCATCCAGCTCAACGAACAGGACTTGAAGGTGCGCCAGCGGCTGGTGGACAACCCGATCGAGGGGATGGAGCCGTTCATCGACGGTGCCACCGTGCGCGAACCGGCCTACATCGTGCTGAGCCGCGCCCAGGCCGCCGAGTGCTACCTCAACGGGACGCTGCCCGCCGACACCATGCGGCGTATGGACGAGGCGATGTCGAACACCTGGGGCTTCGTGCGCGTGTTCCGCAACGAGGACGCCGTGGTCTTCCGCTACCAGAACCCAGACGCGGGAGAGGCGCCATGACCACCCTCCCCCTGAGCCTTCCGCCGCGCTGGAGATGGCCGCTGCGCATCGCACTCGCGCTGTCCGGCTGGCTCGCGCTCGCCGCGACCCTGGCCCTGCCCGGCGCGGGCGTCTGGCGCACGCTGGTCGTCTGCGTGTTCCTGCTGCTGTGCCCGGGGTTCGCGGCCACGCGGTGGGCGAGGCCCACGCCCTGGCACGAGAGGGGCTGGCCGTTCGTCGTGGAGACCGCGTTCCTCGCCGTGCTGCTCAGCCTGTGCCTGGCGGTCCTCGCGGTGGAGCCGTTCTACCTCAGCGAAACCTTCACCACCACGCGGGTGATCAGCACCCTCGCGGCCATGACCTCGCTGCTGGCGCTGCTGCCCACACCGGGCAGTCGCCGGCCCGGCGCGCGGCCCACCGCCCCGGACGACGCACCGTCACCCCCCGGCACCCGGCCCGCCCCGGCGACGGACAGCCAGCACGAGCCGGGCACCACGGCACGGACGGCACCCGGAACCCCGCCCCCGCGGCCGCGGAGCCCCGGCCCGCCGGGCGACCGGGGCACCGTCGCCGTCGTCGGAGCCGGTCCGTACGGCCTGGCCACCGCCTGCCACTTGCAGGCCGCCCCGGTACGGCTGCGCGTCTTCGGGCAGACCATGGAGTCGTGGCGGGCCCACATGCCCGACGGCATGCTCCTGCAGACCGGCCCGGCCGCCTCGGCGATCGCGACACCGCGGCACGGCTACGCCCTCGCGGACTTCCGCGCGGCCCGTGGCCTGGCCGGGGCCGACGACAACCGTCCGGTGCCGCTCGCCGAGTACGTCGACTACGGACGCTGGTTCCAGGAGCATCTGGTGCCCGAACTGGAGCCGTGCCGGGTACGCCGGATCCGCGCCGCCGAGGGCGGCTTCCGGCTGCTCCTCGACTCCGGTGAGGAACCGCTCGCCGCCTCCGTGGTACTCGCCACCGGCGCGGTGCCCTACGCCTACGTCCCCCGGGCGCTGCGGGCGTGCGCCGAGGAAGGGCTCGCCTCGCACACCAGTCAGCACCGGGATCTGCGCCGCTTCACCGGGGAGCGCGTGGCCGTCCTCGGGGCCGGGCAGTCCGCCCTCGAGTTCGCGACCCTGCTGTACGAGGCCCGGGCCCGGCCCACCGTCGTGGCCCGCACGTCGGCCGTGGTCTTCGACCCCCCGCCGCCGAACGGAACGGGCGACCGGTCCCGGCTGCGGGGGCCCGGCTCCCCGCTCGGCCGCGGACGCCCGCTGCTGGGTGCCGTCAGCCGGGGCGGGGCGGCCTACCGCCGCCTCCCCGCGCCGCTGCGCATGGAGTTGCTGCGCACCGTACCGCGACCGTCCGGGGCCTGGTGGCTGAAGGAGCGGGCGGCCGGCCGGTTCCCGGTCCTGTGCGGCCGCACGCTGGTCCGCGCCGAGCCGGGGTACGGGGTGGTCCGGCTGCGGCTGCTCGACGAGTACGGCCGGCCGGAGGACATCGTGGTCGACCACGTCCTGGCCGCCACGGGCTACCGGGTCGACATCCGCCGCCTGGACCTTCTCGATCCGGGCCTGAGACAGTCGCTGCGGGTCTTCGCCGGAGCGCCGGTGCTGACCTCCGGGTTCGAGTCCTCGACGCCCGGCCTGTACTTCACCGGGCTTGCGGCGGCCCCGAGTTTCGGGCCGTTGCTGCGGTTCGTCGCCGGCACCGGCTTCGCCGCCCGCCGGCTCACCGCCGCCGTGACGGCCGGGAAACGGCGGTAGCCCCGTGCGCGCGCGACGACTGCGCCCCGCCCTGGCCGCGCTGGCACTGGTGCTGGCCCTGGGCTGCGGCGCCACCGATCCGGACGCGGAGGTGTCCAGGCCGAAGCCCGTGCCGCAGGACTGGAAACTGACGTTCCACGACGAGTTCGACGGCTCGGAACTCGACACCGACCGCTGGGCGACCTGCTACGACTGGAACCAGGACGGCTGCACCAACAGCGGCAACGACGAGAAGCAGTGGTACCTGCCCGGCCAGGTGTCCGTCCGCGACGGCCTGCTCAGCCTGGACGCCGAGCGGCGCGAGACACGGGGCAGCGACGACAAGACGTACCCCTGGCGGTCCGGCATGATCTCGACCGGCCGGGACGACTGGTACGGCGACCCCCGGCACGTCTTCACCTACGGATACTTCGAGGCGTCCATCCGCATCCCCGGACAGGCGGGCATGTTCCCGGCGTTCTGGATGATGCCCGCGTCCAAGTTCACGCCCCCCGAGCTCGACATCATGGAGTTCCTCGGCGGCACCGACCGGGTCTTCATGTACGCGCACTGGCGCAGCCCCGACGGCGAGGAGCGGGCCCGCGGCACCTACGGCCCCGTCCCGTTCCCGGACGAGCACCACGTGTTCGGCATGCTCTGGACCCCCGACGAGGTGAGCTGGTACGTCGACGGGGTCCGGCGCTTCCGGGTGACCGAGCCCGAGCGGATCCCGCACGTGCCCATGGAGGTTCTGGTCAATCTCGCCGTCGGAGTGCCGAAGTCGCCGCCCCCCTCGGTGGAGTCGGCCCGGATGACGGTGGACTGGGTGCGCGTCTGGCAGGAGTGAAGGAGCCTCACCGAGCGGGCGTGGGCAGCGACGGGTAGGGGCGGTCGATGCCGGCCCGCAGCCGCCGGTAGCCTCGCCAGGCCCGTGTCCGGACCCGCTCGGGGAACGGCGCGACGGGCGCCCCGGTGCCCTGGACCCAGGCCAGGAACCGGTCCCGTGCGGTGTCGGCACGCACCATCAGCCGGGCGATGCGCAGCACTTCGTCCGCGCCGGAGCTGAAGCCGTACCGGACGGCCGTCGCCGAGGTCCAGCCCGCCTCGTCCACCAGCCGGCGGACCGTGCGGTCGGAGTAGCCGTGGGGGTAGGCGAAGGCGTCGACGCGATGCCCGAGGGCGTCCTCCAGACGGGCCTTGCAACCCTCGACCTCCTCCCGGGCGGCCTGCCGGGGGACGGTGTCCAGCTGCGGGTGGCTCAAGGTGTGCCCGCCGATCTCGACGAGCGGGTCCAGCTCCCGTACCTGACGCCAGGTCAGCATCGGCGCGGGCGGGAGGAGACTGCCCTTCTCCGGCGGCCAGGACAGTCCGCCCAGCGCGCCCGTCGTGACGTAGAGGGTCGCCGGCAGCCCCCGGGCGGCGAGCAGCGGCGCCACGGTGGAGTGGAAGTCGGCGAACCCGTCGTCGAAGGTCAGCACGGCCGACCGGGCCGGCAGCGGCGGACCGCCGCGCAGCGCGGCGGTCAGGCGCCGCAGCGGGACGACCTCCCGGCCGTGCTCCGCGAGCAGGTCGAGCTGCTCGGCGAAGACACGCGGGCACACGGTGAACGGGGCGATCCACGAGGGCGGGTCGGCGGATACCGAGTGATACACGAAGACGGGAACGGGCTGGTACGTCATGCCGGGCTCCCCTTCACGGGTGCGTGGTAGGCCGGTCCGGCGGGGACGGAGGCGCGCCGGGCGCGTACCGAGCCCACGACGTATCCGAGGGCGGTGGCGCCGACACCGAGAGCGAGAGCGAGGGCGGTACGCACCGGAGCGGACCGGCCCGGGCGCAGGGCCTCACGGAAGGCGCGCGGGATGGTCGACGTGAGGAAGGCGCGCTCGCTGGACAGGGAGGCGGGGCCGTCGCTGTACCGGGCCACCAGGGCCTTGGAGAGTCCCTCGGCGTAGCAGCGCGACCGGAAGTACGACCACGTGGCGCGTGCGGCGGGGACCCGGTGCCGGACGGCGGCCGAGGGGTCGTAGAGCAGTACCGCGTCCGGGCGGCGGGAGCTGATGCGCAGGCACAGTTCCGTCTCCTCGCAGCCCAGGGGCCGCGTGCCCACCCGCCCCAGGTCGGTGCGGAAGCCGCCGGCCGTGCGGAGCGTGTCCTTGCGGAAGGACATGTTGGCCCCGATGAAGTTGCGGATCGGCGCGCGTTCTTCGGGCAGACCGCGGTACGCGCAGCCGACCACCCAGTCGAACTCCGGGGGGAACCAGGCGGGCCGGTCCGTCTCCCACCAGGGGACGACGAGCCCGCCGACCCCGAGGACCCGCGGGTCGCGGTAGTCGGCCAGCAGGCGGTCCGCCCAGGAGGGGTGGGCGGTCGCGTCGTCGTCGAGGAAGGCCACCACGTCCCCGACGGCCGCCTCGACGCCGGTGTTCCGGGCGCCGGACAGGCCCTTGCGCTGCTGGTTGGGCAGCACCCGGACGCCGTGCAGCAGACGGCCTGCGAGCCGGTGGAGTTCCGGGCAGTGGTCGACGACCAGCACGACGTCGTCCGGCGGACGGCGCTGGGACTGGACGGAGGTGATGGCGGCCTGCAGATCCTCCCAGCGGTCGAGCGTGTAGGCGCACACGACGACCGAGAGGCTCGGTGCGGTGTTCATGAGGTACTCCCGGAGGTCGTGACGTGCATCCCGGCTGCGGGGTCCAGCCAGCGGGACCGCCAGATCAGCAGGGGCGCGGCGATCAGACACTCGGCCGCCAGCCAGGCGATACCGGCACCCGTCACGCCGAACACCGGCAGCAGGAGCTGGACCATGCCCAGCACCAGCACGCACAGCGCGATCTGGAGCCCCACCACCAGGCGCATGCGGCGTCGGGCCCGCAGCACGTCCACGGTCACGCTGAACACCAGGTTGGGCAGTGCGGAGAGGGCCAGCAGACGCAGCAGGGTGGTGCCGTTCTCGGCGTAGCCCGGCCCGAACAGCTTCAGGATCCACGGGGCCCCGGCGACGATCACGGCGACACCGGCGGCCAGCATCATCCCGGAGTGGCGCAGCACCCGCAGCCCGTGCTCCGCGAGCCGTTCGGGTCGGCGCACCGCCTCGACGACCAGCGAGCTGCCCATGTTGCGCACCACCAGGAACAGCACGTAGCCGATGATCCAGGCGAGTGAGAAGTAGGCGCTCTGTTTCGCCCCGAGGGCGTTCAGCACCATCAGGGGCACGAGCGTGTAGGCGGCCATCCGGAACAGGGAGCCCGTGTAGTCGGCCGCCGCGTAGCTGAGCAGCCGCGGCGGGCGCACGGCGTCCGGGTTCTCCCGCTCGTGGCGCGGCACCGCCCGCCGCAGCAGGAGGTAGTTGGCCACGAGGAGGGAGATGAGCAGGCCTCCCGCCCAGGACAGCAGGATCCCGGTCTTCAGGACCAGGAGGGCACCACCGGCGAGCAGCGCGATCTTGACGAAGGCGAAGACCAGGTTCTCCGCCACGACCCAGCCGGGGCGGCGCATCGCCGTCAGGGCCCCGTCCTGCAGGACGAAGATGGTGTACGCGGCCGTCGCCGCCACGAACCAGACGGCGACCAGGGGGTCCCGCAGGAAGGCCAGTTCGGGCGAGATGGCGGGCACGAGCAGGACGAAGACGAGGCAGACCACGGCGCTCCACGAGGCGGTCACCGCGTAGCAGGTGAGCAGCAGTCTGCGGGTATGGCGTCCGGAGCAGGGCAGGAACCGGATCAGGAAGTCGTTGAGATTGAGCTGGCCGATGTTGGCCAGGAGCAGGGACGCGGACAGGGCGGAGTAACTCACGCCCACGACCTCGTCGTCGTACCAGTGGGTGGCGAACAACCAGAAGATCGCGCCGACTCCCGCGTTGACCAGGGAACCGATCGCCAGCAGATGGCCGTTGCGCACCAGCGGCTCGCTGGGCAGGACACGGCCGATCCCGGCGCGCACCGCCGAGGTCAGCGACCGCCCCCGGCCGGGTGTGTCCGCGGCCGCGGGTCTGTCGGCTGTCTCCTCGGGCATGGTGTCCTGGGTCGTGTACACGGTCTCTCCTCAGGCCCCGGCGCTGGCGGTGTGGTTCCGCCGGCGGCTGCGCAGATAGCCGATCGGCCCGTACAGCAGGCCGCGCAGTTCCAGGCGGGCGAGCCGTCGCGTCCGGGTGGTGTCCGCCTCCGCTGCACGGTGCGTCCGGGCCAGGGCGTACCGGACGCCCCGGGGCAGCCTGCGCAGCAGGGCCGGGATCATGCGGGGCTCGTTCACCAGGGCGCCGGTGAGGTACGCGCCGAGCCCGGCCCCGTAGCCGAACGCCTGGGCGTCCAGGGCGTCTTGTGTGCGGCGGTGGCGGTGCCAGACGATCGCGTCCGGCTGATAGGCCAGGGTGTGACCGGCCGTCAGGATCCGGAAGAAGGCGAGCAGGTCGTCGCCGCCGTGGGCCGGCGTTCCGGTGCCCGTGGCCGGGTCGAAGCCGCCCAGCGCCCGCAGCGCGGACCTGCGGAAGGCCATGTTGGTGCCGGAGCCGAAGCGCCCCGCCGTGAACGGGAACAGGGGGTCCTTCGGCGGGTTGCGCAGGGACCAGGTGCGCGGTGCGTACCCCTTGGCGAAACCGCCATGGCGCTCCAGCGCCGCCTGGGCCGCGGTCTCCAGCTCGGCCGGGAGGATGAGTCCGGTGACGCAGCCGACACCGGGCTCCCGGGCGAAGCCCTCCGCGATCGCGGTGAGCCAGCCCGGGTCGACCAGGGTGTCGTCGTCGGTGAAGGCGGCGATCTCGCAGCGGGCGGCGGCCAGGCCCCGGTTGTGCGCGTGGGCCAGGCCCGCCACCGGCTCCCGGACGTAGCGGACCCGGCTCCCGTACACGTCGCGGACCAGCCGCTCGGCCGCGTCGTCGGCCGGGGCGTTGTCCACGACGATCACCTCGAAGTGCGGATAGTCCACCCGCAGCAGGGAGTTCAGGCACTCCCCGAGCATCCGTGGCCGGTTGTGCGTCGCGACGATCACGCTCATGGACGGCGGCGCGAGCACGGGTGCCCGGGCGAACCCTCCCGTGCGCGGGAGCAGGAACCGCTCCCGCGCCGTGTCCGCCGCCGACCGCCACAGGTCCTCGGGCGTGCCGCCCTCTTCGCCGGCCGCCGTGACCAGCCCCAGGGGGCGGCCGCGCAGCCGCACCAGGGCCAGCACCGGTCCCGTCGGGCGGACCGGTCCCGGGCCCCCGGGCCGGCGGAACTCGTGGGGTCGCGTCAGATCCATGTCGACGACCCCGACCGGCGCGTACGCCGGCCCGGCCGGACCTGGATGCGTCGCCGGGGGGCGGGAAGCGGCCGCCGGGCGCCGGGTGGCGCTCATGCCGGGCTCCCGCCGGAGCGTGTGGCGGTCCGGGCCCCGGGCCGCTCGGACAGCAGCGTGCGCAGCACCCGGCGGCCGTCCGAGATCGCGTGCAGGTTGGAACGTCCGCTGCGCCGGGGCAGTTCGAGGCTCGGGACCTCGGCGATGCGCAGTCCCGAACGCAGGGCGTGCGCGATCATCTCGGTCTCGATCTCGAACCCCGAGGAGTGCAGGTCGAGGTCGTCGAGGAAGTCCCGGCGGAAGGCGCAGAACCCGTAGCACAGGTCCGTCAGCTTGGCGTCGTAGAGGTGGTTCACGGCGGCCAGCAGCATCTGGTTGCCGAGCCGCCGGATGCGCGTGATGTCGAGGGAGCCGCCGCCGGCGATGAACCGGGAGCCCTTGACGAAGTCGAAGCCGTTGTCGAGGAAGTGCAGGTAGTGCGGGATCTCCCCGGGGAGCATGCTGCCGTCCGCGTCCATCATCACGATGTGGTCGCCGGTCGCGGAGAGGAAGCCGGTGCGCAGGGCGTTGCCCTTGCCCGGGCCGCTCTGCTCGACGTGGCGGACGGTCGGCAGGCACCGGGTCGCCATGTGCACCGTGCAGTCGACGGAGTCCCCGTCGACCAGGATGACCTCGTCGACGCAGTCCGGGATCTGCTCGAAGACCCAGGGGATGTTGCGCGCCTCGTTGCGGGCGGGGACGACCAGGCTCACGGTGGCGCGGGGCGGCGGACGGTCCCCGGACCGGCGCAGGGGGTGTGCGGCCCGGTCGGCGTGCGCGGAGCCGTTGCTGCCGGCCTGGGCGACGAAGGAGGGGTGCTCGGTCAGATTCTGCGTATTTGTCATGATGCCGTGTCTTCCGGTGGAGCGTCCCCCGTGGAGGAGACGCCATATATTTACGGCGTATACGTACATCTTGCCCCTTTTGTCCCTGAGGTCAAGAGCTGTGCTTCTCCCGCGGCCGGGGAAGCCTGTGCCGGGTGCTTTGTCCGGCGTAGGCTGGAAGGAGGCAAAGTGCACGTCGGCGTAGCCCCCGATCATGAATGCACCCATCGAGGAATACGCCCTCGTCAGCGATCTGGAGACGGCCGCCATGGTCGGCCGGGACGGGTCGATCGACTGGCTCTGCTTGCCGCGCTTCGACTCCCCGGCCTGCCTGGCGGCCCTGCTGGGCACCGAGGACAACGGACGCTGGCGCCTGGCCCCCGTCTCCGGCGGCTGCTGCACGCGCCGCTCCTATCGCGCCGACACGCTGGTCCTCGACTCCGTCTGGGAGACCCCCACGGGGACGGTGCGCGTCACCGACGTCATGCCTCCGCGGGCCGACGTGCCGTGCATCGTCCGGCTCGTCGAGGGCCTGTCCGGCACCGTGGACCTGCGCAGCGACCTGCGGCTCCGCTTCCACCAGGGCCGGATCGTGCCCTGGGTCCGGGACGTCGGCCACTGCACCGTCGCGGTCGCCGGCCCGGACGCCGTCTGGCTCGGCGCCGACGGCCATGTGCGGGACCGGGGCGACCAGGACGCCACCGTCTGGGAATTCACCGTCACGGCCGGGCGCCGGTTCGCCCTCACCCTGGGGTGGACCCCCTCGCACCGCCCCGCCCCGCCCTCGCCCATGTCCGTCCCGGCGGAGACCGCCGTGAAGGAGACCGTCGACTTCTGGCGCCGCTGGGCCGCCCAGTGCCGCTACCAGGGACCGTGGCGGGACGCCGTGGTGCGCTCCCTCATCACCCTCAAGGCCCTCACCTACGCCCCCACGGGCGGCATCGTCGCCGCCCCCACCACCTCGCTGCCCGGACGCATCGGCGGTGAGAGCAACTGGGACTACCGGTTCTGCTGGCTGCGCGACTCCAGCCGGACCCTGTCCTGCCTGCTGCGCAGTGGATACCGGGACGAGGCCACGGCCTGGCTGGACTGGCTGGTGCGGGCCATCGCGGGTGACCCCGCCGACCTGCAGACGGTCTACGGCGTCAAGGGGCAGCGGCTGCTGCCCGAGACCGAGGCACCCTGGCTGCCCGGCTACGAGGGCTCCCAGCCCGTGAGGTTCGGGACCTCGGCGGTCAGCTGCTTCCAGCTGGACCTGTACGGCGAAGTCATGGACACGCTGTGGCTGTCGCTGCGTGCCGGGATCCCGATGCCGGCCCATGTGTGGGAGCTGGTCGAGTCGCTCATGGGATTCCTGCTGCGGCACTGGCGCGAACCGGACCAGGGCCTGTGGCAGGTGGGCGGCCGGCGACGCCAGTTCGTGCACTCCAAGGTCATGACGTGGGTGGCCGCCGACCGCGCCGTGCGCATGGGCGAGCTGCTCGGGCGCAACGGCTCCTCCGGGCAGTGGCGGGCCATGCGCGACGAGGTGCACCGGGAGGTCTGCCGGGAGGGCTGGGACACCGCCCAGCGGTCCTTCGTGCGGTCCTACGGAGCACCCGGCCTGGACGCCTCGGCGCTGCTCATCCCCCGGGTCGGGTTCCTGCCCGCCCGCGACGAGCGGGTGTCCGGCACCGTGCGCGCACTGAGCCGGCTCGATCACGGGGGGTTCGTCCGGCGGTACACACAGGGCGCCGGGTCGGGTGAAGCGGACGACGCCGAGGGCACTTTCGTCTCCTGCTCCCTCTGGTACGCCGACGCCCTCGCCGCCACAGGGCACCGCCGGCAGGCCCAGGAGGCCTTCGAGCGGGTCCTCGCCACCCGCAACGACGTCGGTCTGCTGGCCGAGCAGTGGGACCCGGTCGCGGGCCGTCAACTGGGCAACGCGCCCAAGGCGTTCAGCCACATCGCGCTGGTGGAGACGGCGTTCGGACTGTCACCGGCGTCCCCGTGGAGCCGGCGAAGTCCGACGGCCCGCTGGTGAAGCCGGCGGTCCTCGCCCTCAACTCGCCTCCCGCCGCCCGTCGTTCCGCTGCCGCAGCACGGCCTCGCTCTGCTCCAGGGTCAAGGGCCGGGCGAACAGGAAGCCCTGTCCGTACCGGCATCCGATGTCCGCCAGCAGTTCCTGCTGCGGCTCCTCCTCGATGCCCTCGGCGATCACCTGGAGGCCCAGGGTGTCGGCGAGATGGACGATGCCCTCGACCAGGGCGACCTGCTGGGGGTCCTGCGGGATGCCGTCGATGAACGACTTGTCGATCTTCAGTACGTCGATGGGGAAGTCACGGAGATAGCGCAGCGAGGAGAACCCGGTGCCGAAGTCGTCGACCGCGATACGCACCCCGCGGTCCTTCAGCGCCTGGATCTGCGCACCGATCTGCTCGGTCCACCGCATGAGCACCGACTCGGTGAGCTCCAGTTGCAGCGTGCCCGCGGCGAGGCCGGTGGTGTCCAGGGCGGTGCACACCTCGTCCAGGAAGCTGGTGTCCCGCCACTGCCGGGCCGACACGTTGACGCTGAGGTACGGCGGGCCGAACCCCGGCGTGCGGTGCTGGAGCCGGGCGAGGTCGGCCGTGGCCCTGCGCAGCACCCAGGCGCCCAGCGCCGAGATGTGCCCGGTCTCCTCGGCGAGCGGGATGAACTGGCCCGGGGGTACCGGGTCGGGCCCGAACTCCGGCCAGCGGAGCAGGGCCTCGAATCCCACGACGTCGCCGCGCGCGATGTCCACCACCGGCTGATAGCGCACGCCGAACTGCTCCTTGGCGACGGCCTGGTCGAGCCGTGCCTGCAGGTCGTGCCGCTCCACCACACGAATCCGCTGCTGGGGCCGGAACCGGCGCCAGGTGCGCTTGCCGGACGTCTTGGCCGCGTAGAGGGCCAGGTCGGCCAGTGCCAGCAGGTCCCCGGCGTTCGTGCTGTCCTGAGCCGTGGCCACGCCGACGCTGGCCGAGACGCTCACCGTCTCCACGTCCAGATGGAACGGCCGGCTCAGCGTCCGGACCACGTGGGCGGCCAGCACTTCGGCGTCGAGGGGCTGCTCCGCGTCCTCCATCAGCACGGCGAACTCGTCGCCGCCGAGCCGCGCCGCGGTGTCGGTACGGCGCAGCGTCCCCGACAGGCGCTCGGCCACGGCACACAGCAGCCGGTCGCCGACCGAGTGGCCGAGCGTGTCGTTGACGATCTTGAAGTCGTCCAGGTCGACGAAGAGCAGACAGGTGCTCGTCGACTCCCGGTGGCCCCGGCGCAGCGCGCGTTCGGTCCGCTCCAGCAGCAGGGCGCGGTTGGGCAGGCCGGTCAGGGAGTCGTGGAAGGCCCTCCGGGTGAGTTCCTGCTCCAGCTGCCGTTGCTCGGTGACGTCCCGCAGGGTGACGACCAGGCCCCCCACGGTCGGGTCCCGGCGCAGGTCGCGGCAGCGCACCTCCACCTCGATGCGGTCCGTGTCCCGGAGCACCCGCCAGCTGTCGTGCGCTTCCTGCGGGCCGTTGTCGCTCGTGGCCGCCAGGGTCCGGACGGCCCGGTCCCGTTCCCGGGGGTCTACCAGGTCCGGCAGCCGGATGCCGGTGAGTTCGGCGCTGCCGAACACGCTCGGCGCGGACGGGCTGGCGTAGCGGACGGTGGTGTCGTCGTCGACGATGAGGATGACGTCCGAGGCGTTGTGCACGAGCGTGCGGAAGTAGGCCTCGTTCTCCTTGCGGATGACTTCCCGCCGCAGAGCGATGCGTTCCGTCGCGAGCCCCGCCTGCGAGGCGAGCAGTTCCAGGGAGCCGCGCATCTCGCTGAGCTGGCGTTCGGAGCCGGCCGCCAGCAGTGCGCCCGGGAGCTCGCTTCCGGCCGGCCGCTCGGGCTGGACCATGGGGCAGAGCAGGGCGGTCTGCAGCGCGCCGAGCCGGGCGGCGATCTCGGGCCCGAGATCGTCGACCGGAACCATGACGGTGCGGCCCCGGGCCACCTCGGCGGCCTGGTCGCGCGTGGCGACGGGGCCGCCGACCCAGGCGGGGCGGTGCGCCAGACGCGTGTACAGGTCCTGGGCCTCCGCGGCCGACAGCAGCAGGGTCACGTGCGTGCCCTGCGGCCCGAACAGGTCGGTGACCGCCTCGTCGCAGACCTGCTCGATCTCCGTCGGCCAGAACGTGCCGACCAGGGACGCGGCCGCGGTGCGCAGGGCCAGCTCGCGCGTCATGGCCCGGCGGTGCGCGACGACCATCAGAGCGAGCCGGAGGATCACCAGTAGGAACAGCGCCCCGGAGAACGCGGCCAGCACGGTCGCGTCGTAGGCCAGGCCCAGGCTCTCCTCGTGGACGAGGATCGCGGGCGGGATCAGGGTCGCCGCGGCGAGCAGCAGCAGCCGGCGTCGGGGCGGCAGCGGCGACTGTGGCGGCGAGTTCGGGGCGGTCAGCCGGGCCATCGAGGGGTGCAGTGCGGCCAGGCCCCAGGCGGTGCAGAACGCGATGCCTCCGACGTCCAGCAGCGTGCCCGCCTGCCAGGAGCCGTTGAGCCGCAGGATGCCGTGCGCGATGTCGAAGCCGAACAGGGTGAGCGCGCCCAGGACGAGCAGCCGGCCGGCCCGGCCGGCGCCGGGGGCGGGGCAGCGCGAGAGCAGCCGGACCAGCAGGGCCAGCACCAGGATGTCCCCGAGCGGAAGGGCGACGCTGATCGCACGCTGCTGCCAGGTCAGACCCTCCTGCCGGGCCAGCGGCTGCACCAGGTAGACCCACACCGGCAGCGCGAGCCCGCCGGTGATGACCAGGGCGTCGAGCAGGCCGGGCAGGTCACGGCCCGTCCAGCGGTAGCGCAGCAGACCGGACAGGCCCATGGCGATCAGTGGGAACACGGCGAGCCGGCAGGCGTCCGCCCAGGACGGGACCGGGTTCGACGTGGAGAGGTACGCCTCCTGCGCGGGGGAGAAGGTGCCGCCCGCGGTGAAGGCCAGCAGCCCGGCGGCGAGCAGCAGCCACGGCCGGGGCCGAGGGGGGTGGCGGACCCGCACCCCGGTCAGGACGGCCGCGACCCCGGCCAGCCCGATGAGGGCCCACAGCGGCGTACGCAGGGCGGGAACGGACACGTACGGAACGGTGAGAATCACGATCAGGACGACGTAGCCGGCCGACAGGCGTCGGGCCGGGCCGCCTCTGCCGGTCGGCGGGGGCCGCATGGCGGCCTACTCCTTCGTCTCCGGCCGCCGCGCGGTGTCCTCGTAACCGTGCGGGTTGAGCCGCTGGAAGCGCCAGGCGTCCAGGCACACGTCGGCGAGATCCCGGGTGGGATGCCAGCCCCAGGCGTGCCCCACGGCCGTCGCGTCGGCGACCAGCTCGGCGACGTCTCCGGGGCGGCGGGGCGCGATGTCGTACGGAATCGACCTGCCGCTGGCCCGGGTGAAGGCCGTGATGACGTCGAGGACCGAACTCCCCGTTCCCGCACCCAGGTTGTACACCTGCATGCCCGGCGGGCCGGCCAGGTGGTCCAGCGCGACGCGGTGCGCCTCGACGGTGTCCATGACGTGCAGATAGTCCCGGATCCCGGTGCCGTCGCGGGTCGGGTAGTCGTCACCGTAGACGGAGAGCTTCTCGCGCCGGCCGACGGCAACCTGGGCGAGGTACGGCAGCAGGTTCTCGGTGTGGCGCGGGTTCTCGCCGATGAGTCCGCTGGGGTGGGCCCCCGCCGGGACGGGGTAGCGCAGGCACCGCACGGTGTACTCGGGATGGCGCTGGCACACGTCCGCGAGGATCTGTTCGCAGATCCACTTCGAGGACGCGTACGGCGTCCCGGGCCGGATCGGGGTGGCCTCGTCGAGCGGGCCGCCTCCGGCGTCGCCGTAGAGCCAGCAGGAGGACGCGTAGACCAGCCGGTGCACCCCGTGCTCGTGCATGGTCCGCAGCAGGGCGGTGGTGCCGCCGACGTTGGTGTCGTAGTACGTAACGGGCATCCGTGTCGACAGGCCCCCCGCCTTGTGCGAGGCAAAGTGCACGACGGCGTCCACGGAGTGTCGGTCGAAAACGGCCGAGAGGGCGTGCCGATCACGGATGTCCAGCTCGTAGACGGCGCCGACGAAGCGGCCGGCGATCCGTTCCACCCGGGCGAAGACCTGCGGTGTGCTGTTGGAGTAGTCGTCGACCACGATCACTTCGTAGCCGTGGTCCAGCAGTTCCACGCAGGTGTGGCTGCCGATGAAACCGGCCCCGCCGGTGACGAGGACGGTCGAGGGCGCCCACGAGGAGCCGGCTCCTCGCGCGTTCGTCGACTTCCTCCTGCGGGCCATGCCAGCACTCTCGCGTCGGGTGGCACCGTATGTTTACGGTGTATATGTACGACTTTGCACCCGGATGCGGTGTCCGGTCAAGGCCTCACCAGCAACTGGAAGTCGAACGTGTAGCGCGCGGCCCGGTAGAGGTGCGTCCCGTACTCGACCGGGCGGCCCGTGTCGTCGTACGCCGTGCGCTGCATGGTGAGCAGCGCCGCGCCCTCCTGCTCGTCCAGGCGGGACGCCTCCTCGGCGGTCGCCGCGCGGGCCCCGATGGTCTGGCGGGCGCTGTGCAGGGTGATGCCCGCCGAGCGCATCATGCGGTACAGACCGGTCGACTCCAGGCGGGCGCCGTCGAGATCCAGCAGGGACACCGGCAGGTAGTTGCACAGCAGCGCCACCGGACGGCCGTGCGTGCGGCGCACCCGCTCCAGGACGGCCACCTCGCCGCCCTCGGGCACACCGAGGGCGGCGGCCACGTCGCAGGAGGCCGGGACGACCTCGTGGCGCACGACCTCGGTGGTCGGCGCCTGTCCGGCCGCCTCCAGGTCGTCGTAGAGGCTGCTCAGTTCCAGCGGCCGTCTGACCTGGCTGTGCACCACCTGCGTGCCCACCCCGCGCCGCCGGACCAGCAGCCCCTTGTCGACGAGGGACTGGATGGCCTGGCGGACGGTGGGGCGGGACAGGCCGAGGCGCACCGACAGGTCGACCTCGTTGCCCAGGAGGTTCCCCGGGGCGAGGACCCCGTGCTCGATCGCCGCCTCCAGCTGCTGCGCGAGCTGGTGGTAGAGCGGCACGGGACTGCCCCGGTCCAGGGCGAAGTCCAGCGAACCGAGCGCGTGGGCGGCCGTGGTACGGGCCCGGCCACCGGTCTTCGCCATGGATGAACCCCCTCGGGTGTCAGGAGTTGCTCGGGAAGCCGAGGTTGATGCCGCCGTCGGACGGGTCCGGCCAGCGCGTGGTGATGACCTTGCCCTGCGTGTAGAAGGCGATGCCGTCGTTGCCGTAGATGTGCAGGTCGCCGAAGAGGGAGTCCTTCCAGCCGCCGAAGGAGTGGTAGCCGACGGGGACCGGGATCGGCACGTTGACGCCGACCATGCCGGCCTTGACCTCCATCTGGAAGCGGCGCGCCGCGCCGCCGTCCCGGGTGAAGATCGCGGTGCCGTTGCCCCAGCGGGAGTCGTTGATCAGCTTGATGGCGTCGTCGTAGGTCTCGGCCCGGACCACGCACAGCACCGGCCCGAAGATCTCATCCCGGTACGCGTCCGCCGTCAGCGGCACCCGGTCCAGCAGCGAGACGCCGAGGAAGAAGCCGTCCGCACACTCGGGGTGTCCCTCGACCGAGAAGCCCGTGCCGTCGACGACGACCTCGGCGCCCTGCCCGGCGGCCGACGCCACGTACGAGGCCACCTTGTCGCGGTGCTCGCGGGTGATCAGCGGGCCCATCTCGGACGCCGGGTCGTCGCCCGGGCCGATCCGCAGGTTCTTCGCACGCTCGGCGATCTTGCCGACCAGTTCGTCACCGATGTCACCCACGGCCACGACCACCGACACGGCCATGCAGCGTTCGCCCGCCGAGCCGTACGCCGCGTTGATCGCCTGGTCGGCGGCGAGCTCCAGGTCGGCGTCGGGCAGGACCAGCATGTGGTTCTTGGCGCCGCCCAGGGCCTGCACCCGCTTGCCGTGCTCCACGGCCTTCAGCTGGATGTACTTGGCGATCGGCGTCGAGCCGACGAAGGACACCGCCTCGATGTCCGGGTGCTCCAGGATGCGGTCCACGGCCGTCTTGTCGCCCTGCACGATGTTCAGGACGCCCTCCGGCAGTCCCGCCTCGGTGGCCAGCTCGGCCAGGCGGTAGGAGGCCGACGGGTCCTTCTCCGACGGCTTCAGCACGAACGTGTTGCCGCAGGCGATCGCCAGCGGGAACATCCACATCGGCACCATCGCCGGGAAGTTGAACGGTGTGATGCCCGCGACGACGCCCAGCGGCTGGCGGATCGAGGCGACGTCGACCCGGGTGGAGACCTGGGTGGACAGCTCGCCCTTGAGCTGGACGGAGATGCCGCACGCGAGTTCCACGATCTCCATGCCGCGCGCGACCTCGCCGAGCGCGTCGGAGTGCACCTTGCCGTGCTCGGCGGTGATCAGCCCGGCGATCTCGTCGCGGTGGGCGTCCAGCAGCTCGCGGTACTTGAACAGGATCGCCGTGCGCTTGGCCAGGGAGGACTCACCCCAGCTCTCGAACGCGGCCTTGGCCGAGGCGACCGCGGCATCCACCTCGTCGACGGACGCGAACGCGACCTGCTTCTCCTGGGCGCCGGACGCCGGGTTGTAGACGGGGCCGAACCGGCCGGAGGTGCCTTCGACGGGCTTGCCGTCGATCCAGTGGGTGATGGTCTTCATGGTGCGCAAGGGCCTTTCGTGGAGCCTGACGTCAGCGGGGAGATCGGCGGGCGTTCAGAGGTGGCGGCGGCGTCCGGCCACCTGGCGGTCGTAGCGCCCGCGGGCCTCGACGGCCGCCTCGCGGGAGGCGGTCTCGGCCACCGGCACGTCCCACCAGGCCTCGGCCGGGGGAGCGGTCGGGGCCGGGTCGGTCTCGACGTACACGCACGTCGGCCGGTCGGAGGCGCGGGCCGCGGCGAGCGCCTCGCGCAGCTCGCGCACGGTCTTGGCGCGCAGCACGTCCATGCCGAGGCTGGCGGCGTTGGCGGCGAGGTCGACGGGCAGCGGGGCGCCGGTGAAGGTGCCGTCGGCGGCCCGGAAGCGGTAGGCGGTGCCGAAGCGTTCGCCGCCGGTCTCCTCCGACAGGCCCCCGATGGAGGCGTAGCCGTGGTTCTGGATCAGGACGATGTTGAGCGGCAGGCCCTCCTGGACGGCGGTGACGATCTCCGTGGGCATCATCAGGTAGGTGCCGTCGCCCACCAGCGCCCACACCGGGGTGCCCGGGGCGGCCTGCTGGACGCCGATGCCGGCCGGGATCTCGTAGCCCATGCAGGAGTAGCCGTACTCCAGGTGGTACTGGCGCGGGCTGCGGGAGCGCCACAGCTTGTGCAGGTCGCCGGGGAGCGAACCGGCCGCGTTGATGACCACGTCGTCGTCGTCGCCGACGGCCGCGTCCAGCGCGCCCAGCACCTGCGTCTGGGTCGGGACCGCGTTCTCGTCGGCGGCCCGGTAGGCGGCCTCGACGACCTCGTCCCAGCGCTCCTTGCCGGCGCGGTACTCGGCCTCGTAGGCCTCGGACACGCGGTGCCCGGCCAGCCCCTCGGCCAGCTTCTCCAGACCGGACCGCGCGTCGCACACCAGCGTCCGCGCGGCCAGCTTGTGCGCGTCGAAGCCGGTGATGTTGAGGTTGAGGAACCGCACGTCCGGATTCTGGAAGAGCGTGCCGGAGGCGGTGGTGAAGTCGGTGTAGCGGGTGCCGACACCGATCACCAGGTCGGCGGTGCGGGCGAGTGCGTCGCCGACCGCCGTGCCGGTGTGGCCGATGCCGCCGACGTCGGCGGGGTGGTCGTGACGCAGCGAGCCCTTGCCGGCCTGGGTGGAGGCGACCGGGATGCCGGTGGCGTCCGCGAACGCCTTGAGCGCCGTCTCGGCCTCGCTGTGGTGGACGCCGCCGCCCGCCACGATCAGCGGCCGCTCGGCCGACCGGATCGCCTCGACGGCGGCGGTCAGCTCGACCGGGTCCGGCGCGGGACGCCGTACGTACCAGACGCGCTCGGCGAAGAACTCCTCCGGCCAGTCGTACGCCTCCGCCTGCACGTCCTGCGGCAGGGCGAGGGTGACAGCGCCGGTCTCGGCCGGGTCGGCCAGCACCCGCATGGCCTGGAGCGCCGACGGGATCAGCGCCTCGGGGCGGGTGATCCGGTCGAAGTACCGCGACACCGGGCGCAGCGTGTCGTTGACCGACACGTCGGCCTCGACCGGGTGCTCCAGCTGCTGGAGCAGCGGGTCGGGGGCGTGCGAGGCGAAGTAGTCGCCGGGCAGGAGCAGCACCGGCAGCCGGTTGATCGTCGCCAGGGCCGCGCCGGTGACCAGGTTGGTGGCGCCCGGGCCGATCGAGGTCGTCACCGCCTGCGCGGACAGGCGGTCGAGCTGCCGGGCGTAGCCGACGGCCGCGTGCACCATGGACTGCTCGTTGCGGCCCTGGTGGAACGGCATGACGTGCTCGCCCGCCTCCAGGAGCGCCTGACCGACCCCGGCAACATTGCCATGGCCGAAGATGCCCCAGGTCCCGGCGATCAGCCGGCGGCGCACGCCGTCGCGCTCGGTGTACTGCACGGACAGGAACCGGACCAGCGCCTGGGCGGTCGTCAGTCTGCGGGTGGGGGCGCTCATACGGAGGTCTCCGGGGCGGTGTAGAGGGGGAGCCGGGGGTCGACCGGCTGGTCCGGCCAGGTGTCGCGGACCCAGGCGTGGTCGGGGTGGTCGCAGATCAGCCAGGCGCGCTCGGCCTCCGGGCCCGCCATGACGTTGAGGTAGTACATGTGGTGGCCGGGCGTGGCCATCGACGGCCCGTGCCAGCCGTCCGGGATGAGGACGACGTCGCCGTCGCGGACCTCGGCCAGGACGTCCGTCCCGCGGCCCTGCCCGGAGGGGGAGACCCGCTGGTAGCCGAGTCCGGGCGTGCCGTCGTGGCCGGCGAACTCGAAGTAGTAGATCTCCTCCAGCACGGACTCCTCGCCCGGCCGGTGCTCGTCGTGCTTGTGCGGCGGGAACGACGACCAGTTGCCGCCCGGGGTGATCACCTCGACCGCGATGAGCTTGTCGCATTCGAAGACCCCGGCCGCGCCGAAGTTGTTGACCTGCCGGGAGCAGTTCCCGGTGCCCCGCAGCTCCACGGGCACCTCGGAGGCCGGGCCGTAGCGGGCGGGCAGCCGGCGGGTGCAGCGTGCGCCGGTCAGCGCGAACCGGCCGCCGCCGGCGGACGTCACCGACGCGCGGGCGTCGCGCGGGACGTATGCGAAGTCGCTGACGCCGCTGAACACATCGGCGCGGCCCTGGAGTTCGAAGGTGTCCTGACCGAAGTCGTCCGCCGCGGCGACCGTGCAGCCGCCGCTCAGCGGGACGACGATCCACTCGCTGTCACCGGTGTCGAAGGAGTGCGCGCCGCCCGGCGGCAGCTCCAGGATCCGCAGACCGGAGTGGCCCCAGCCGGCCTTCTCGGGAGTGATGTCGACGGTGTAGGGGCCGCCGAGGGCCTTACCCGCGGGAAGGTGATACGTCATCGTGTGCCTTTCGGATCACAACAGGTCCCTCTTGCATCAGAGCAGCCCGACGGCCGTGTCCACCGCTTCTTCCACGCTGCCCTCGGCCGGGTAGAGCAGCGACCGCCCGACGACCAGGCCCTGGACGGTGGGCAGCCGCAGGGACTTGCGCCAGCGTTCGTAGGCGCCCTCCTGGTCATCGCCGATCTCGCCGCCGAGCAGGACGACGGGCAGCGTGGAGGTCTCCAGGACCTCGGCCATGTCGTCCGGGTCGTCGGTGACGGGCAGCTTCAGCCAGGTGTAGGCGGAGGTGCCGCCCAGCCCGGAGGCGATGGCGACGGACCGGGTGACGGCCTCGGCGGACAGGTCGTTGCGGACCCTGCCGTCGACCCGCCGGGAGATGAACGGCTCGACGAACAGGGGCAGTCGCCGGTCCGCCATGGCGTCGATCGCCCGCGCGGTGGACTCCAGGGTGGTCAGCGAGCCCGGGTCGTCGTAGTCGATGCGGACCAGGAGCTTGCCCGCGTCGAAGCGGAGCCGGGCTATGTCCTCGGCGCGGTGGCCGGTGAAGCGGTCGTCCATCTCGAAGGAGGCGCCGGCGAGTCCGCCGCGGTTCATCGAGCCCATGACGACCTTGTTCTCCAACACCCCGAGCAGGAGCAGGTCCTCCAGGATGTCGGCGGTGGCGAGCACCCCGTCGACGCCGGGCCGCGACAGCGCGATGCACAGCCGCCGCAGCAGGTCCGCGCGGTTGGCCATGGCCAGGCGCCGGTCGCCGACCCCGAGGGCGCCGCGCGCCGGGTGGTCGGCGGCCACGATCATCAGCCGGCCGCTGCCGCCGATCAACGGCCGCCGCACCCGCCGGGCCGCCGCCTCGGCGACGGCCTCGGGGTTGCGGGCTCTGACCGTGGTGAGGTCGGGGATGCCGATGTTCAAGGAAGACTCCGTTTCAGTGGCTCGTGCTCGGCGACGGCACCCCGGCGAGGAGGTCCTCGACCTCGGACTCGGTGGGCATCGCGGAGGAGCAGGCGAGGCGCGAGGCGACGAGGGCGCCGGCGGCGTTGGCGTGGCGCATGGTCTTCTCCAGGTCCCAGCCGGCGAGCAGGCCGTGGCAGAGCGAGCCGCCGAAGGCGTCGCCCGCGCCCAGGCCGTTGACCACCTCGACGGGCACCGGCGGTACCTCGGCCCGGCTGCCGTCGCGGTGCACGGCGAGCACGCCCTTGGGGCCCTGCTTGACGACGGCCAGCTCCACGCCCGCCTCCAGCAGCGCGTCCGCGCAGGCCTGCGGCTCGCGCACACCGGTGGCGATCTCGCACTCGTCCAGGTTGCCGACGGCGACCGTGGCGTGGCGCAGCGCCTCGCGGTAGTACGGGCGGGCTTCTGCGGGGTCGCGCCAGAACATCGGCCGCCAGTCGAGGTCGAAGACGGTGATCCCCGAATTGTCGCGGGCCTTGAGGGCCGCGAGCGTGGCGGAGCGGCTCGGCTCCTCGCTCAGGCCGGTGCCGGTGATCCAGAAGATCCGGGCGCCGCGGATCGCGAAGAAGTCCAGCTCGTCGGTGTGGATCTCCAGGTCGGGGGCCTTGGGGCGGCGGTAGAAGTACAGCGGGAAGTCGTCCGGCGGGAAGATCTCGCAGAACGTGATCGGCGTCGGGTACGCGCCGACCGGGGTGACCCAGCGGTCGTCGACGCCGAAGCCCTTCAGCTCCTCGTGCAGGTAGGTGCCGAAGGGGTCGTCGCCGGTGCGTGTGATCACCGCCGTCCGGCGTCCGAGGCGGGCCGCGGCGACCGCCACGTTGGCCGCCGAACCTCCCAGGAATTTCCCGAAGGTCTCCACTTCGGCCAAGGGGACCCCGGTCTGCAGGGGATAGAGGTCGACCCCGATGCGGCCCATCGTGATCACATCGAAATACTGGGCTGGCTCGGCCATGCGCGACCTCCTCGGGAAGCTGGGGATGCGGGTCCTGAGGCGCCCTGACACGGTGGGGGCGTGGATCCACGGGACCTGCCGCCCCCCAGGTGTAGGTCGCGGAGGGCGGCGCTGTCAATAGTTTGTACTTACATTCGGACCTGCTCGTGAAATGATGTCTTGACAAAGTATTGACAGCGGGCGCGGCAGGGACTTGTATCCCGTGCCATCGCAACAGTCGGTTTGCGGCATCATGATCCGGACTCCGTAAGGCTCCGGGACCACGGATCCCTTCGTGATCCCTTCCTTTCCCCCGCAGTAGCACAGTGAGGTGCCAGGAAAGATGGACCGCTCTTCTCACCCCCGCTCTCGCAGGTTCGCGCCCGTCGTCGCCGTGGCCGCGGCAGCGGCCCTGACCCTCGCCGGCTGCTCCAGCAGTTCCGGAGGCAAGAAGTCCGAGGAAGGCGCCGCGAACGCCTCCGCGGGCAAGGCGACCACGCCCCGCATGACCGTCGCCCTGGTGACCCACCAGGCACCCGGCGACACCTTCTGGGACACCGTCCGCAAGGGCGCCGAGGCCGCGGCCGCCAAGGACAACATCAAGCTCATCTACTCCGCCGACCCGAACGCGGGCAATCAGGCCAACCTGGTCCAGAACGCCATCGACCAGAAGGTCGACGGCATCGCCGTCACCCTCGCCAAGCCGGACGCCCTCAAGAGCGTCATAGGCAAGGCCGAGAAGTCCGGCATACCCGTCGTCGGCCTCAACTCCGGCCTGAGCGACTGGAAGAACCTCAACATGCTGGAGTTCTTCGGCCAGGACGAGTCCGTCGCGGGCGAGGCCTTCGGCAAGAAGCTCAACGAGGTCGGCGCCAAGCACGCGCTCTGCGTCGTCCAGGAGCAGGGCAACGTGGGCCTCACCCAGCGCTGCGACGGCGTGGAGAAGACCTTCGACGGCAAGCTCGACACCCAGAACGTCAACGGCACCGACATGCCGTCCGTGAAGTCGACGATCACCGCCAAGCTGAAGCAGGACCCCTCCATCGACTACGTCGTCACGCTCGGCGCGCCCTTCGCGCTGACCGCCGTGCAGTCGATCGGCGACGCCGGCAGCAAGGCGAAGGTCGCCACCTTCGACCTCAACAAGGACCTCATCAAGGCCATCAAGGGCGACGACATCCAGTTCGCCGTCGACCAGCAGCCCTACCTCCAGGGCTACCTGGCCGTCGACGGCCTGTGGCTCTACAAGAACAACGGCAACTACAGCGGCGGCGGTGAGCAGCCCGTGCTGACCGGTCCGGCCTTCGTCGACAAGTCCAACGTCGACAAGATCGGGGAGTTCGCCGCGAAGGGCACCCGGTGATGAGCATGACCCAGCAGGCTGAGCCGGCGGTGGACACACCGCCGGCCCCCGGCCGGAAGCAGTCCGACGGCCGGACGAGGCAGCGCCCGCTGGCGCTGCGGCTGCTCGCCCGGCCCGAGGTCGGTGTGTTCCTCGGCGCCGTCGCCGTGCTCGTGTTCTTCCTGTTCGCGGCGCCGCCGGTGCGCGACGGCAGCTCGATGGCCAACATCCTGTACCAGTCGTCGACCATCGGGATCATGGCGCTGCCCGTGGCCCTGCTGATGATCGGCGGCGAGTTCGACCTGTCGGCCGGTGTCGCCGTGGTCACCTCGGCGCTCACCGCGTCGATGCTCAGCTACCAGCTGACCATGAACGTGTGGGTCGGCGTGATCGTCGCCCTCCTGGTGTCGCTCGCGATCGGCGCGTTCAACGGCTGGATGCTGGTCAAGACCGGGTTGCCCAGCTTCCTGGTCACCCTCGGCACCTTCCTGATCCTCCAGGGCGTGAACCTCGCCGTGACCAAGCTGGTCACCGGCAACGTCGCCACCGACGACATCAGCGACATGGACGGCTTCACGCAGGCGCAGAAGCTCTTCGCCTCGACCTTCGAGGTCGGCGGCGTCAACGTCAAGATCACCGTGGTGTGGTGGCTGGTCTTCGCGGCCCTGGCGACCTGGGTGCTGCTGCGCACCAAGTACGGCAACTGGATCTTCGCCGTCGGCGGCAACAAGTACTCCGCGCGGGCCGTCGGTGTGCCCGTGACCTTCACCAAGATCTCGCTGTTCATGCTGGTCGGCTTCGGCGCCTGGTTCGTCGGCATGCACCAGCTGTTCTCCTTCAACACCGTCCAGTCCGGCGAGGGCGTGGGCCAGGAGCTCATCTACATCGCCGCGGCCGTCATCGGCGGCTGTCTGCTCACCGGTGGCTACGGCTCCGCGATCGGCCCGGTCTTCGGCGCCTTCATGTTCGGCATGGTGCAGCAGGGCATCGTCTACGCCGGCTGGAACCCCGACTGGTTCAAGGCCTTCCTCGGCGTGATGCTCCTCGGCGCCGTTCTCATCAATCTGTGGGTCCAGCGCACGGCGACCCGGAGGTGACCGCGATGACCAGCAAAGAAACGGGCACCCACGGTGCCGTCCGCAAGGACACCCCGCCCGCCGGCGAGCGTCCCCTCGTCGAACTCCGCGACGCCGGCAAGTCCTACGGCAACATCCGCGCCCTGCACGGCGTGAGCCTCGAAGTCCACCCCGGCAAGGTGACCTGCGTCCTCGGCGACAACGGCGCCGGCAAGTCCACTCTCATCAAGATCATCTCGGGGCTGCACCAGCACACCGAGGGCGAGTTCCTCGTCGACGGCGAACCGGTGCGCTTCTCCACCCCGCGCGAGGCCCTCGACAAGGGCATCGCGACGGTCTACCAGGACCTCGCGGTCGTCCCGCTGATGCCGGTGTGGCGCAACTTCTTCCTCGGCTCCGAGATGACCAAGGGCCCCTGGCCCGTACGCCGTCTCGACATCGAGAAGATGAAGAAGACCGCGGACGAAGAGCTGCGCAACATGGGCATCGTCCTGGACGACATGGAGCAGCCCATCGGCACGCTCTCCGGCGGCCAGCGCCAGTGCGTCGCCATCGCCCGCGCCGTCTACTTCGGCGCCCGCGTCCTCATCCTGGACGAGCCGACCGCCGCCCTCGGCGTCAAGCAGTCCGGTGTGGTGCTGAAGTACATCGCCGCCGCCCGCGAGAAGGGCCTGGGCGTCATCTTCATCACCCACAACCCGCACCACGCCTACATGGTCGGCGACCACTTCAGCGTGCTGCGCCTCGGCACCATGGAACTGTCCGCATCCCGCAGCGAGGTCAGCCTCGAAGAGCTGACCAACCACATGGCCGGCGGTACCGAACTCGCCTCCCTCAAGCACGAGTTGGCGCAGGTTCGCGGCGTCGACGTCGAGGAGCTCCCCGAGGAGGCGGACCTCACCGCTCCCGTAGCCACGTCTTCGGAAGGAAAGTCCTGACATGGCCTTCGCGCTCGACCGCATCCGGGTCGGCTCCGCCCCCGACTCCTGGGGCGTCTGGTTCCCCGACGACCCCCAGCAGGTGCCCTGGGAACGCTTCCTCGACGAGGTCACCGAAGCCGGCTACTCGTGGATCGAACTCGGCCCGTACGGCTACCTGCCGACCGACCCGGCCCGGCTCACCGACGAGGTGACCAAGCGGAACCTGAAGGTCTCCGCGGGCACGATCTTCTGCGGACTGCACCGCGGTCCCTCCGAGTGGGACTCCACCTGGGAGCAGGTCAGCCGGGTCGCCGCCCTCACTCAAGCCATGGACGCGAAGCACCTGGTCGTCATCCCGTCCTTCTGGCGCGACGACAAGACCGCCGAGATCCTGGAGCCCCCGGAGCTCACCACCGAGCAGTGGCGCAACCTCACCACGGGCATGGAGCGCCTCGGCCGCGAGGTGAAGGACCGGTACGGCCTGGACATCGTCGTCCACCCGCACGCCGACACCCACATCGACACCGAGGCGCACGTCGAGCAGTTCCTCGACTCGACCGACTCCGACGCGGTCAACCTCTGCCTGGACACCGGGCACTACGCCTACTGTGGCGGCGACAGCGTCAAGCTGATCGAGACGTACGGCGAGCGCATCGGCTATCTGCACCTCAAGCAGGTCGACCCGGAGATCCTCGCCGACGTCGTCAAGAACGAGGTCCCGTTCGGCCCGGCCGTCGCGCGCGGTGTGATGTGCGAACCGCCCGCAGGCGTCCCGGAGCTGGGCCCCGTCCTGACGGCCGCGCAGAAGCTCGGCGTGGACCTCTTCGCCATCGTCGAGCAGGACATGTACCCCTGCGAGCCGGACAAGCCGCTGCCGATCGCGGTGCGCACCCGCAAGTTCCTGAGGTCCTGCGGCGCCTGACGAACCGAAAGGACGGCCATGACGGAACGTGCCACTCTGGGAGTCGCGGTCATCGGTACCGGAAGGATGGGCGCCGACCATGTGCGCCGCATCGACGCCGTCACCAGCGGAGCGCGGGTGGCAGCCGTCGTGGACGTCGACGCGGAGCGCGCGAAGGCCGTCGCCGCCCGTGTCGACGGCTGCACCGCCTACACCGACCCGTCGGCCGCGATGGCGGCGGCCGACGTCGACGCCGTCCTGATCGCCTCCCCGGGCCCGGCCCACGAGGCCACACTCCTCGCCGCCTTCGAGCACGATCTGCCCGTCCTGTGCGAGAAGCCGCTCACCCCCGACGCGGCCTCCGCCCTGCGCGTCCTCGAAGCCGAACAGCGACTCGGCCACCGCCGGGTCCAGGTCGGCTTCATGCGCCGCTACGACCCCGAGTACGCGAAGCTGAAGGCCCTGCTGGCAACGGGCCAGCTGGGCCGCCCGCTCATGGTGCACAACCGGCACCGCAACGCGGCCAGCCCGCCCTTCTTCACCAGCTCCATGCTCATCAGCGACTCCGTCGCCCACGAGGCCGACGCGACCCGCTGGCTGCTGGGCCACGAGATCACGGCGGTCACGGTGCTGCGCCCCACCCCGTCGGCCAGCGCCCCGAACGCCCTGCAGGACCCCCAGTTCGTCGTCTTCGAGACCGACGGCGGCGCCCTCAGCGACGTCGAGATCTTCGTCAACTGCGGCTTCGGCTACCAGGTCCAGGCCGAGGTGGTCTGCGAACGCGGCACCGCCCGCATCGGCGACGGCCACGCCCTGGTCACCAACATGGCCGGTCGCTGGGGCGGCACCATCGCCCAGGACTTCACCGACCGCTTCGAGGCGGCCTACGACCACGAGATCCAGACCTGGATCGACGCCACCCGCCGCGGCGAGGTCACCGGCCCGAGCACCTGGGACGGCTACGCCGCGGCGGCGGTGTGCGAGGCGGGGGTGCGGGCGCTGGAGGACGGGGGACGGGTGGAGATCGAACTGGTGGAGAAGCCGGCGCTGTACGCGTGAGAAAGGGGCCCGGAGCCGTACCCCGGGCCCCTCTCGCCGTGCCTCAGATCCTCGTGCGGGGCCGGACCTCGAACCCGGCCTCCCGGTAACACGCGTCGATGAGTTCCATCGTCGTCACCGCGTCGCCCGCGTCCAGCGGCAGCGGCGTCCCCTGCCGCACCCGGGCCGCGAACGCCTCCAGTTGGTACGTGTACGACGAGCGGGTGCCGAGGTGTTCCGTGCGTTCGCCCTGAGGGGTGCGGATCACGATCCTGTCGTCCAGATGAGGGAGGACGAAGTTCGGGGCCGTCGCCTCGCCCCGGGAGCCGACGAGCCGGATGCTCATGTCCAGGCCGTCGTACGCCATGTGACAGCGGGCCGAGCCCGTCGCGCCGCCGGGGTACTCCAGGTCGGCGTCCAGCCACTCGTCGACCCCGGCCGCGCCCGCGCGCTCCCCGGCCCGGGCCGCGGCCAGGCGCGGGGCGCCGCCCGCCCAGGGGGCGAGCATCCGCAGCGCGTGCAGGCTGTAGCAGCCGAGGTCCATCAAGGCGCCGCCGGCCAGCGGCAGCGCCCAGCGCGGGTCGGTGTCCGGCGGGGCGGCGATGGCGACCATGGCCTCGACGTGCCGCAGGTCGCCGAGTTCGCCCGAGGCCAGCAGCTCGTGGAGGCGCCGGGTGACGGGGTGGAAGAGGTAGTGGAAGGCCTCCATGAAGACCGTCCCGGCGTTCCCGGCGGCCTGACGCACCTCCGCAGCCTCCGCTGCGTTGCTCGCCGACGGCTTCTCCGACAGCACGTGCTTGCCGGCCGCGAGGGCGGCCAGGTTCCACGGGCCGTGCAGGCCGTTGGCGAGCGGGTTGTAGACGACGTCGACTTCGGGATCGGCGATCAGCTCGGCGTACGAGCCCGCCACCCGCTCCACTCCGTGCCCGGCGGCGAACGCCTCGGCGCGGGCACGGTCGCGGGCGGCCACCGCGACGAGGCGGTGGCCGGTCGCCCGGGCCGGGTCGATCAGGGAGCGTTCGGTGATCCGCGCGGCTCCCAGCACACCTATGCGCAGGGGTTCCCGGCCCTTCTCGCTCATGCCTGCCGTACCTCCTCGATCGTCACGGGACGGTGCTCGTGCAGGGACAGTGTGCACGCGTCCGCGATCCAGCCCGCCTCCAGGGCGTCCTCGATCGTGCAGGGGGAGGGGCGGGTGCCGGCCACGACCTCGGTGAACGCGGTCAGTTCGGCACGGTAGGCCTCGGTGAAGCGGTCCATGAAGAAGTCGTGCGGGGTGCCCGCGGGGAAGGTCACGCCCGGCTCGACCGAGCGCAGCGGCAGCTTGTCCTCCAGGCCGACGGCGATGGAGTCCTGGAAGCCGTGGATCTCCATGCGGACGTCGTAACCGCGCGCGTTGTGGCGGGAGTTGGACACGACCGCGATGGTGCCGTCGTCGAGGGTGAGGATCGCGCCGGTGGTGTCGGCGTCGCCGGCCTCCTTGATGAAGTCGGCGCCCCGGTTGCCGCCGACGGCGTAGACCTCCCTGACCTCGCGGCCGGTCACCCAGCGGATGATGTCGAAGTCGTGCACCGAGCAGTCGCGGAAGATGCCGCCGGAGGCGGCGATGTACGCGGCCGGAGGCGGCGCCGGGTCGAGCGTGGTCGAGCGGACGGTGTGCAGTGTGCCCAGCTCACCGCTCTGCACGGCGGCGCGGGCGCCCACGAACCCGGCGTCGAAACGGCGGTTGTAGCCGATCTGGATCGGCACGTCCCGGCCGCGCACGGCCTTGAGTACCTCGACGCCCTCGCTCATGGTCCTGGCGACGGGCTTCTCGCAGAAGACGGGGACGCCGGCCTCGACCCCGGCCAGGATCAGCGCCGGGTGGGCGTCCGTCGCCGCCGCGACGACGATGCCGTCCACGCCGGCGGCCAGCAGCGCCTCCGGCGAATCCACGACCTCGGCCCCGAAGCGCTCGGCGGCGGCCTTGGCGGCGTCCGCGAACGGGTCGGTGACGACGAGGGAGTCGACGGCGTCGAGTCCGGAGAGGGTCTCGGCGTGGAAGGCGCCGATGCGGCCGAGGCCGAGGATTCCGATACGCATGGGGGTGCTGCTCCTAGAGAAGGGGGGAGGGTTTCTTGCGGAGAGTGCTCAGTCGAGTCCACCGAGGACGTTCTGGTCCCAGTCGATCACCGACCCGGTGACCACCCCGGACCGGTCCGACAGCAGGAAGACGACGAAGTCGGCGATCTCGTCCGGTTGGCCGAGCTTGCCCATGGGCAGCTTCGCGGCGGCTTCCTCGCGCCAGTCGTCCCCGGCCCCGTGGAAGGTCTTCTGCGTGGCGTCCTCGCCCTCGGTCGCCGTCCAGCCGATGTTGAGGCCGTTGATCCGGACCCGGTCCCACCGGTGCGCGTGCGCGGCGTTGCGGGTCAGCCCGATCAACCCGGCCTTGGCGGCGACGTAGGGCGCCAGGAACGGCTGTCCGCCGTGCGCCGACGACGTGATGATGTTGACGATCGTGCCGGGCGCCTCGCGCCCCACCATGTCCGCGACCGCCGCCTGCATCGCGAAGAACGGGCCCTTGAGGTTGATCCCGATGTGCTGGTCGAACAACTCGGGCGTGGTGTCCAGCAACGTCCCCCGGGACGTCAGACCGGCGGAGTTCACGAGGCAGTCGACCCGGCCGTACGTCTCCACGGCCCGGGCCACGGAGGCCTTCGCCTGCTCGGCGTCCGAGAGGTCGGCCTGGACGTACAGGGCCTTGCCGCCCGCGGCGGTCAGTTCGTCCACCAGCGCCTCGCCGGGGCCGGCCCGCCGCCCGGTGACGGCCACGACCGCCCCCTCGCGGACCGCGGCCCGGGCGATGGCCGCGCCGACCCCCTGGCTGCCGCCGTTGACCAGGACGACCTTGTCGTCGAGAAGTCCCATCGAATTCCTCAGCTCTCTCGCCGTTCGGTACCGGTCCGCAGCTCCGCCCGGAGCGCCTCCGGCGTCCAGTCCTCGCGCAGCGCCCGCCGTACCAGATCCGCCTGCGAGGGCGGGGCCAGACCGTCGACCGGCGGGTCGCTGTCGAGGTTGGTGGGGAAGGGGTAGCCCTCGGCGCTCGCCGCGACCACCTGGTCCAGCCAGGCCTGGTCGGCCCCCTCGGCCTTGCGCTGGAGGAGAACCGGGTACACCGCGTTGGACACCGCCTCCCGGTCCACCGTCTCCATCGCACGCCCGAACGCGGACGACACCTGGAGCAGGTTGGCCATGCGCCGGATGTCCGCCGAGCGGTTGGTGCCGGCCGCGTGGAAGAGGGCCGGGTTGAAGAACACGGCGTCGCCCTTGGCGAGCGCCAGTTGCACCTGGTGCGCCTCGAAGTACGCCCGGAACTCCGGGAGCCGCCAGGCGAGGTAGCCCGGCTCGTACTTCTGCGAATGCGGCAGGTACATCGTCGGCCCGGACTCCACCGGCATGTCGCAGTGCGCGACCGCGCCCTGGAGCGTCAGCACGGGGGAGAGGCGGTGCACCTGCGCCGGATAGGCGGCGGCGGCCTCGTTCGACAGGAAGCCCAGGTGGTAGTCGCGGTGCGCGGTCTGGGCGGCGCCGCCCGGGTTGACCACGTTGAGCTGCGAGGTGACCTGGTAGCCGGGGCCCAGCCAGGCCGTGGCCACGAGGGCCAGGATGTCGTTCGCGTAGTAGTCGGCGAAGGCCTCCGGGTCGTGGAGGGCCGCCTTCTCCAGCGCGTTCCACACCCGGTCGTTGGCACCCGGCTTGGCGAAGTGGTCACCTGCCGTCGCGCCGGAGGCGCGCTGCTCGGCGATCAGCGCCTCGAACACCTCGGTGGCCCGGTCCACGACCACCGGGTCGGGAAAGGCACCGCGGAAGACGACGATCCCAGGCCCGTCGGCGAGCGCCCGCACCAGCTCGGCCTGCACCACCCGGTCGCCTTCGAGCAGGCCGCAGTCGTAAACGGGCACGTTCCGCTCGACGGCGGAGGCGTGCGGATAGTCGACGGGGTCGGTCGCCTGCTCGACCAGCGCGCGGAACGCGTCGAGATCGCAGTCCTGCTCGGACAGCCAGGCGCGGCGGTGTAGGGAGGTGAAGGACATCGTCGTCCCTTCGGGGTCACGGAGCGACGCAGCCCTGTCATTCTTGTCAGTACAAACCCCTCGAACAACCAGCAGCGAGCCATCAAAAACCCCTCAAGGAGCCGGCGCATGGGACACCCGTTCCCGATCCGGGAGATCGCACGTCAGGCGGGCCTGAGCGAGGCGACCGTCGACCGGGTGCTGAACGGCAGGGGAGGGGTGCGCGAGAGCACGGCCCGGGAGGTGCGCCAGGCCATCGCCGACCTGGACCGGCAGCGCACCCAGGTGCGGCTCGTCGGGCGGGCGTTCATGGTCGACATCGTGATGCAGGCGCCCGAGCGCTTCACCACCGCGATCCGCGCCGCCCTGGAGGCCGAGCTGCCGGCCCTGCACCCGGCGGTGCTGCGCTCCCGCTTCCACTTCCGCGAGACCGGCCCGGTCGCCGAGCTGGTGCGGATCCTGGACCGGATAGCCCGGCGCGGCTCGCAGGGCGTGATCCTCAAGGCCCCGGACGTCCCCGAGATCACCGCCGCGGTCGGCAGGCTCGAAGCCGCCGGCATCCCGGTCGTCACCCTGGTGACCGACCTGCCCGGCAGCGCCCGCCTCGCCTACGTCGGCATAGACGACCGGGCGGCCGGCGCGACGGCCGCGTACCTGATGGGCCAGTGGCTGGGGGAGCGCCCGGGCAACATCCTCACCAGCCTCAGCAGCGGCTTCTTCCGCAACGAGGAGGAGCGCGAGATGGGCTTCCGCAGCGCCATGCGCGCCCGGCACCCCGAGCGCACGCTCGTCGAGATCGCGGAGGGGCAGGGCCTGGACGCCACCCAGTACGACCTCGTCCGGGCCGCCCTGGAACGCGACCCGGACATCCGCGCGGTCTACTCGATCGGCGGCGGCAACATCGCCACGCTGAAGGCCTTCGACGACCTCGGCCGCGACTGCGCGGTGTTCGTCGCGCACGACCTCGACCACGACAACACCCGCCTGCTGCGCGAGCACCGCCTGTCCGCCGTGCTCCACCACGACCTCCGTCAGGACGTGCGCGAGGCCTGCCACACCGTCATGCGGGCGCACGGCGCCCTGCCGCCGGCGGGCCCCACCCTGCCGTCGGCGATCCAGGTGGTGACGCCGTACAACATGCCGCCGCAGGTGGCAGGGGTGTGAGCCGGAGTCATGGCCGGGCGTGGGTCCGGGAGGAACCCCGCCCCGGCCCCTACTGTCGGGCCCATGTGGACCTCGCGCCCGGACGGCGGACCTGAGCGGCTGGTGACCCTGGTCGACGGCGTGTTCGCCATCGCCATCACGCTGCTCGTCCTGGACCTCTCCGTGCCCCGGGAGCTCGATCCCGCCGCCTACCGCGCGGCCCTGCGTGAGCTGCTCCCGGACCTCGGGGCCTACGCGCTGAGCGTCTGGGTGCTGGGGAGCTACTGGCGCGACCACCGCCGGATCTTCCAGGAGGTCCGGGAGATCGACGGTCAGGTGATCAGCATCTCGATGGTCGGCCTCGGCGTCGCGGCGCTCGTCCCGTTCCCGACCCGGCTGCTCGCCGATTACGGGGACCAGCCCGTGTCGGTCGCCGTCTACGCGGGGGCGGTGGCCGCGCTCGGCGCCTCCCACCTGGCGGTGGCCGCCGTGCTGGCCAGGCGCCCCTGGCTGCGGCACGACAGGCCCTCCGAGGCGGCGAGCACGCTCTACCTCCTCGACAGCGCCACGATCGTGGTGGTCTTCCTCGCCACCGTCCCGCTGGTGTTCGTGACCGGTACCGGGATCATGTGGCTGTGGCTCGTGCTCGTCCCGGCGAAGGTCTACCTGGGCCGGCGGCTCCAGAGCCGCGGCTGAGGGCCGGCGTCACACACCCCTCGGCCGGACGGGGCGCGGCCTCATGCCGGGCCCGCGCAGGTCCGCCCGAGGGCCGGCGTCACACACCCCTCAGCCGGACGGGGCGCGGCCTCATGCCGGCCCGCGCAGGTCCGCCCACGTACCGCTGCGCGCCGAGCGCGCCATCGCGTCCAGTGCGTCCGCGCTGTGCACGGCATCCGTGAGCGTGGCTCCGTGCGCCGTGCCTTCGGCGACCGACGTCAGGAAGCGGTACGCCTCGATGACCTTCAGGTCGTCGTAGCCCATGGCGTTCGCGGCGCCCGGCTGGAACGCGGCGAACTCGCCGTGGCCCGGGCCGACGTAGACCGTGGTGACGGACTGGTCCTGGTAGGTCGTGCCGCGGCTGACGCCCAGTTCGTTCATGCGGCGGAAGTCCCAGAACACGGCGCCCTTGGTGCCGTGCACCTCGAAGCCGTAGTTGTTCTGCTCGCCGACCGAGACCCGGCAGGCCTCCAGGACGCCGCGCGCCCCGGAGGCGAAGCGCAGCAGGCAGTTGACGTAGTCCTCGTTCTCGACCGGGCCGAGTTCACCTCCGGCGGCGCGGCTGTGGCCCGCCGTGGCGCCCGTCGGGCGGGCCCGCTCCGGGAGGAAGATCGCCGTGTCGGCCGTCAGGGACGTGATGTCGCCGAGCAGATGACGGGCCAGGTCCACGCCGTGCGACGCCAGGTCGCCCAGCACCCCGCTGCCGCCCCGCTCCCGCTCGTAGCGCCAGGTCAGCGCGGACTCGGGATGGGCCGCGTAGTCGCTGAACAGCCGGATGCGGGCATGGGTGACCGTGCCGATCTCCCCGGAGGCGATCAGCTCGCGGGCCGCCTCGACGGCGGGCGCGTTGCGGTAGTTGAAGCCGACGGCGCCCTGCACGCCCGCCTCGGCCACCGCGTCCGCCACCGCGCCGGCGTCCTCGGCGGTCAGACCCACCGGCTTCTCGATCCAGATGTGCTTGCCCGCCTCGGCCATGGCGACGCCGATCTCGCGGTGCAGGAAGTTCGGCGCGGTGATGCTGACCGCCTTGACCCGGGGGTCGGCGGCCACCTCACGCCAGTCCCGGGTCGTCGAGGCGAACCCGAACTGCGCGGCTGCCTCCTCCGCCCGGCCGGGCACCTCCTCCGCGACCGTCACCAGCTCCGGAACGAGGGGCAGTTGCGGATAGTGGTGCCGCACGCGCGCGTAGGCCTGGGCGTGCACCCGCCCCATCCAGCCGAATCCGATGACGGCGACGCCGAGCGTGTCCACCATGAGAGCCCCTCTTTGGACCGTTCCAGAACCTGTCCAGGCCACCCTGAGCGGGGTCCGCCGACGCTGTCAACCCTTTGACAAGTCGTGGCGCCCCATGGAACGGTCCAACCCATGAGACCGCCGACGATCCGGGACGTGGCCGAGCGGGCCGGTGTCTCCAAGTCGCTGGTCTCCCTCGTGCTGCGCGGCTCCGACCAGGTGCGCCCCGAGAAGCGGGACGCCGTGCTCCGGGCCGCCCAGGAGCTCGGCTACCGGCCCAACGCCGCAGCCCGCAGTCTCAGCGAGCAGCGCACCCGCACGGTCGGCGTCCTCCTGAACGACCTGCGCAACCCCTGGTTCGTCGACCTGCTCGACGGCCTGAACTCCCTGCTGCACGCCAACGGCCTGCACATGCTGCTCGCCGACGCCCGCCTCAACCGCCGCACCGGCCAGGACCCGGCCGACCCGCTGCTGGAACTGCGCGTCGACGGCCTGGTCGTGGTCGGCACGCTGCCGGACCCGGCGGCCCTCGGCGCGGTGGCCGAGCGGATCCCGGTGGTGCTGGCCGGCTCCCGAGAACCGGCGCCGCCGGGCGTCGACGTCGTGGCGGGCGACGACGAGCAGGGCGCCCGGCTGGTCACCGAGCATCTGATCGGCCTCGGGCACCGCCGTATCGCGCACATCGCGGGCTACGGCGCGGTGGGCGAGCTGCGGCGCCGGAGCTTCGAGGCGACGATGCGCCGGCACGGCCTCGCGGAGCAGGTGGTGGTCGAGCCGAGCGACATGACGGAGGAGGGCGGCTACCGCACGACCGTCCGGCTGCTCAGCCGCCCCGAGCGGCCCACGGCCGTCTTCGCCGTCAACGACATCGCCGCCATCGGCGTGCTCTCGGCGGCCGAGGAACTGGGGCTGCGCGTGCCGCGCGACGTGTCCGTCGTCGGCTACGACAACACGAGCATCGCCCGGCTGCGGCACGTGTGGCTCACGACGGTCGACAACACGAGCCACGAGGTCGGCCGCCGCGCGGCCCGCTGCCTCCTGGAGCGCTTCGAGGGCGCCGGCGGACCGGGCCGCGTCCAACTCGCCGTGCCCACCCTGGAGATCCGCGGGTCGACGGCGCCCGCACCCACCCGCTGACCGCGTCCGTCCCGCTCAGAGGTTGATCGCGTACGCCTTGCGCAGGGTCTCGTGCACCGTCCACGTCGTGCGGTCGCCCTCGCGCAGGACGGCCATGTCGCCGGGGCCGACCGTCAGCGTCGGCCCGCCCTCGACCTCGATCGTCGCCGACCCGCTGATCACGACGAACAGTTCGTCGGCCTCGGTGTCCGTGACCACGCCGGGCGTGATCTGCCAGACGCCCCGCACCTGACGGCCGTCCTCCGACTCCCAGACCACCTTCCCGGTCACCTCGGGCGTCCCGGAGACGATCTGCTCGGGCGCGAGGGGCTCGGGTTCGAGCTCAGTGTCGGGGATGTGCAGTACGAAGCTGTGCGTCATGCGGCGACCCTAGCCGCGCTGAACGGGGAAGCGGCCTCGACAGAGTGTGGGGTGCCGGCCGGGCCGGGCGGACACTGCGTCGTCCCGGTCCAGCGGGTTCGGCCTACATCCGCGCCCGGGCTTCTGGTGTCCGTCTCAACCCCTATGCCCTGGTCGGGAGTTCCCGCCGATTCGCGTATTGTTTGCGGCATATGCCCGGGAGTCGAGATGCCCGGGCGCGCACGTGCGGGCGAAGGGGGAGCAGGACGTGGACGAGACGCGGCGACGAGCCGCCCGGCGGACCGGACCGGCCGGAGGTGCCGTCACGGCACTCCTGGCCGTGGCGGCCTGCGCCTGCCACGCGACCAAGGCGAACCTCCCCTGGTGGGCCGTCCTCGCCGTCGCCGTCTCGACGGTGGGCCTCGCGGGCTGGACCGGGGCCCGGATCGGCCGCCGGCACGGGCCGGCGGCCGAGTCCGCATGCGGTAGGGTTGACCTGCGTGATCACGCGGTTCACCCGCGCGAGACGCATCGGGACGTGGCGCAGCTTGGTAGCGCACTTGACTGGGGGTCAAGGGGTCGCAGGTTCAAATCCTGTCGTCCCGACCAGCGTAGTAGCAGGTCGGAGGTCATTTCCGGTTGACGGAAGTGGCCTCTTTGTCGTTCCCGCCGCATCTGTCCCAGAGCCGCCTAATGGGTTATTCGATGCCATATGTCCTTGATGTCGCCTTGAGTGGTCTCTAGTGTTCGCCGGGAGGTAAACACTGCAAGGCCCGAGCCCGTGCCACCGTCCGGAAGCGAGGTGTGGAGCGCGTGCACGCGAGGGGACATCCCAGAGGGACGCGATGGCTGCGGGCGTTCGCCGTACTGCCGTTGCTGGCATCGGTGCTCGCCGCCTGTGGCAGTGACGAAGGCTCCGGTACGCCCACCCTCAACTGGTACAACTTCCCCGACGACTCCGGTGCGCTGCAGAAGGCGGCCGACCGGTGCAGCCAGGCGTCGGGCGGCCGCTACAGGATCAGCTACAACAAGCTCCCGCGCGCCGCCGACGGCCAGCGTCAGCAGCTTGTCCGCAGACTCGCCGCCGAGGACGACTCGCTCGACATCCTGGGCCTGGACGTCACCTGGGCGGCGGAGTTCGCCGAGGCGCGCTGGATCCGGGAATGGACGGGAGCGGCGAAGCGGCAGGCCGTCGAGGGCACTCTGCGCGTACCGCTGCAGACCTCGACCTGGAAGGGCAAGTTGTACGCCGTCCCGTACAACACCAACACCCAGCTCCTGTGGTACCGCAAGGACCTGGTGCCCACACCGCCCCGGACCTGGGCCGAGATGCTGGACATGGCCGGCGCCCTCGCCCGGCAGGGCAAACCGCACTTCGTCGAGATCCAGGGCGCCCAGTACGAGGGCCTGACCGTCTGGTTCAACACGCTCATCAACAGTGCCGGCGGCTCCATCCTCAACGCGAGCGCGACCGAGCCCTCCCTCGGTCCTCCCGCTGTGCGGGCCGCGGGGATCATGCGTGAGCTGGCGAACTCCCCGGCCGCGGACCCCTCCCTGTCCAACCAGATGGAGGACCAGAACCGGCTCGCCATGGAGTCGGGGGTGGCGGCGTTCGAGCTCAACTACCCGTTCGTCTATCCGTCGATGAAGGCGAACAACCCCGAGCTGTTCAAGAACTTCCGCTGGGCGCCGTACCCCCGGGTCGACGCGAACCGCCGGGCACGGCCCACCATCGGCGGCATCGACCTGGCGGTGAGCGCCTACTCGCGCCACCCCGACTTGGCCTTCGAGGCGGCGCTGTGCCTGCGCAACCGGGAGAACCAGCTCACCGCCGCGCTCGAGGGCGGTCTGCCGCCCACCCTGCGCGCCCTCTACGACGAGCCGGCGTTCATGAAGGAGTACCCCTTCTCCGCGGAGGTGCTGGCCGCCCTGGAGTCGGCGAGCGTGCGCCCGATCACTCCGGTCTACCAGAACGTGTCGATCGCGGTCTCCCACACGCTGTCCCCGCCGTCCGGGATCAAACCGGAGAGCTCCGTCAACACCATCAGGGAGCAGATCGACGATGCCCTGCGATCCGAGGGTGTGATCCCGTGAACCACCACCTCCCGCACCACTTCGCCGCCCGGCGCCGCAGCGCGCGGGCCTCGTCCCCGGGCGGCCCGAGATGAGCACGCGGGCGCAACCCGCCGGACCCCCACCGCCCCCCGAAGCGGAGACGGAGCAGAAGGGGCCGGACCAGGCGGCGCTGTCGGCGGGAGCCCGGCAGGAGCGGCGGCTCGGCTGGCTGCTCTGCGCGCCCGCCGTCGTCGTCATGATCGCCGTGACCGCCTACCCCATCGGGTACGCCGTCTACCTGTCCCTCCAGCGGTACGACCTGCGCTTCCCCGGACAGGCGGAGTTCGTGGGCCTGAGCAACTACGGGGCGGTGCTGTCCTCTCCGTTCTGGTGGGACGCCTTCTGGGTCACGCTGTTCATCACCGCGGTGTCCGTGGCGATCGAACTGGTCCTCGGAATGGGGCTCGCCCTGGTCATGCACCGCACGATCTTCTGGCGCGGCGCCGTCCGCACGTCGGTCCTCGTCCCGTACGGCATCGTCACCGTGGTCGCCGCCTTCTCCTGGCAGTACGCCTGGACCCCGGACCTCGGATACCTCGCCGAGTTGCTGCCCAGTGGAGAGGCTCCGCTGACCGAGCAGTGGCCCGCCCTCTGGCTGATCATCCTCGCCGAGGTGTGGAAGACGACGCCGTTCATGGCCCTGCTGCTGCTCGCGGGCCTCGCGCTGGTCCCCGAGGAGACCCTGAAGGCGGCCATGGTGGACGGTGCCACCGCCTGGCAGCGCTTCACCAAGGTCATCCTGCCGCTGATGAAGCCGGCCGTCCTGGTGGCCCTGCTCTTCCGCACACTGGACGCGTTCCGGATCTTCGACAACATCTACATCCTGACCGCGGGCGCCCACGGGACCGGCTCGCTGTCGATCCTCGGGTACGACAACCTGTTCACCGCGCTGAACCTGGGCATCGGGTCGGCGATCTCGGTCCTGATCTTCATCTGCGTCGGGATCATCGCCTTCACCTTCGTCAAACTGTTCGGCGCCGCCGCACCCGGCGCGGAGGTGAAGCGCTGATGGCCGCTGTGGGAAAGACACATGCCGCCCGATGGGGCGTCCTGAACGTGGTGGTGGTGCTGTACGCCCTGTTCCCGGTGTGGTGGATCGCCGCGCTGTCGTTCAAGGACCCCGGCACCCTGACGGACGGTGACTACATCCCCCGGGACTGGACCTGGGAGAACTACCGGGGCATCTTCGAGACCGCCGAGTTCACCCGTGCGCTGATCAACTCGATCGGCATCGCCCTGATCGCCACGGTGATCGCGGTGGCCCTGGGCACCATGGCCGCCTACGCGGTGGCCCGGCTGCGGTTCCCCGGCAAGCGGGTACTCATCGGCATGTCACTGCTGATCGCCATGTTCCCGCCGATCTCCCTGGTGTCACCGCTGTTCAACATCGAGCGGATCATCGGGATCTTCGACACCTGGATCGGGCTGATCATCCCGTACATGACCTTCTCCCTGCCGCTCGCGATCTACACCCTGTCGGCGTTCTTCCGGGAGATCCCCTGGGATCTGGAGAAGGCCGCCAAGGTCGACGGGGCGACGCCCGCGCAGGCCTTTCGGCTGGTCATCGCGCCGCTGGCCGCGCCGGGCGTGTTCACCACGGCCATTCTCGTGTTCATCTTCTGCTGGAACGACTTCCTGTTCGCGATCTCGCTGACGTCCACCGAGTCCGCGCGCACCGTGCCCGCCGCGATCGCGTTCTTCACCGGGAGCTCCCAGTTCCAGCAGCCCACAGGGTCGATCGCCGCCGCCGCTGTGGTCATCACCATCCCGATCATCGTTTTCGTCCTGCTCTTCCAGCGGCGGATCGTCGCCGGACTGACCTCCGGGGCAGTCAAGGGCTGAACGGGGAAGGCAAGGAGGCACCATCCATGGCCGAGATCATCCTTGAGGGAGTCACCAAGCGCTTTCCCGACGGTTCCCTCGCCGTGAAGGACGTGGACCTCGAGATCGCCGACGGCGAGTTCGTGATCCTGGTCGGTCCGTCGGGATGCGGCAAGTCCACCACCCTGAACATGATCGCCGGACTCGAGGACATCACGGAGGGCACCCTGCGCATCGGAGACCGCGTCGTCAACGACCTGGCTCCCAAGGAACGCGACGTCGCCATGGTGTTCCAGAGCTACGCCCTGTATCCGCACATGAGCGTCCGGGAGAACATGGGCTTCCCGCTGCGCCTGGCCAAGGTGGACAAGGACACCATCGACGCCAAGGTGACGCACGCCGCCGGGATCCTCGACCTCACCGAGCACCTGGACCGCAAGCCCGCCAACCTCTCGGGCGGTCAGCGCCAGCGGGTGGCCATGGGACGGGCGATCGTCCGTGACCCCAAGGCGTTCCTGATGGACGAGCCACTGTCCAACCTGGACGCCAAACTCCGGGTCCAGATGCGCACCCAGATCTCCCGGCTGCAGCGGAGCCTCGGCACGACCACCGTGTACGTCACCCACGACCAGACCGAGGCCATGACGCTGGGCGACCGCGTCGTGGTCATGAGACAGGGCCTGGTCCAGCAGATCGGCACACCGGCCGAGCTGTACGACCTGCCGCGCAACATCTTCGTCGCGGGCTTCATCGGCTCCCCGGCGATGAACTTCCTGAACGCCACTCTGGAGGGCGGTGCCCTGCGCTCGCCCCTGGGCGACCTGCCCCTCGACGACCGTACGCGGCAGGCGCTGGAACGCCAGAACGCGCCCCGCGAGGTCATCATCGGGCTGCGACCGGAGGCGTTCGAGGACGTGGCCCTGTCACATGACCGGGACCGGACGGGCCCGGTCTTCACCGCCACCGTGGAGGTACTGGAGTCGCTGGGCTCCGACGCGTATGTCTACTTCGCCGCGGAGGGCGGGCCCGCGACGACCACCGAACTGGAGGAACTCGCCAAGGACTCGGGCCTGCGCGACACCGGCGCCGACACCAGTCAACTCGTGGCCCGCCTGGACGCCGCCACGCGTGCCCGCGAGGGAGCACCGCTGGAGCTGCGGGTCGACATGGCCAAGGCCCACGTGTTCGACCCGGCGAACGGGGCGAACCTCACGCATCCGGCGCGGGCGGACTGACGAGGTGCCACGCGGCCGAGCCGGGACACCACCGTGATGTAGGCCACCCGTGTGCATCCGCATCGTGTGTGTTTGCCGTCGCGTCGGCTGGAAAGTGGCTCTGTAGTCACCGGACGCGACAATCCGGTGGACAGTGACCGAAAGCCGAAAAGTGGAGGTTCGATGTCCTCGAAGCGACGTCGCAAGAAGAAGGCCCGCCGCAAGAACGGCGCGAACCACGGCAGCCGTCCGCAGTCCTGAGAAGCTTCGCGGGCGCGCCGACGTATCGGGTGGGTGGCAGCTGCCACCCACCCGTTTGCGTTCGCAGGCACGGTGCGGCCTCTCGATCGCTCGGTGGTGTCACAGGCGGAAGACCCGCCCGAGTGCGTCGGCCAGTGCGGGCTCCGTCTCCGCGGGCGTGAGCCGTGCCAGACGGGCGGTGAGGTAGCCGTCCGGGCGGATGAGGAAGGCCGTCGCACCCTTGGCGCCGTACAGTCGCTCGAACTCTCCTGCCTCGTCCCGGAACACGGGCAGGTGCCGGCCGTTCGCGCCGCCGGGGGCGTGGACGGCCGGCACCTGGTCGTCGTCCCCGGCGACGACGAACGCGGGCACCCTGCCGCCCGTCAGCCGGCCGGCGGTGGCGGCGGCCTCGTGGCACGCGGTGAGCGCGTCGGCCGAGTCGGCGTAGAGGACCAGGACGTGCCCGCGGTCGCGCAGCAGGTCGTAGAGGCGCAGGGGCGTCACGGCCAGGCCGGTGGTGAGTCCGCGGCAGTCGGGAGCCCGTTCGCCCGGACCCGGGCCGGGTGCGGCCCGGTCGCCGGGGCCCGCGCCGTTCGTCGCGGTCAGGGGGCTGTCCGGGTAGGCGACGAGCAACTGTGCCTCGCGCAGTATCACCGTCGTCATGTCGTCCTTCGGGGCCGGGACGCCGCCCTCGGTGGCGTGCCGGACCGTGCGTCCGACCACCTCCTCGCCGACCGGGCGGCGTTCGGCGTCATAGCTGTCGAGCAGCCGGGGATGGGCGCTCCCGTCCAGGGCGAGGGCCAGCTTCCACGCCAGGTTGAACGCGTCCTGGATACCCGTGTTCATGCCCTGCGCGCCGGTCGGCGGGTGGATGTGCGCGGCGTCCCCGGCGACGAAGACCCGGCCCACCGCGTACCGGTCGACGAGACGGTGACTGATGCGGAACACCGACGACCACCGCATGGTGGAGGCGGTGGCGGGCTCCGGCGACAACCGGTCGACGACCGCCTGGATGTGCTCGAGGCGGGGCGCACGCCCGCCCTCCAGGCCATGGGCCCTCTCGCCCCGGGCGGCGGATCCGCCCTTCGTCGAGAGCTCGGGCGGCACCAGCATCGACATGCGGTACCGGCGGTCTCCTGGCAGCGGGATGCAGACCAGGACATCGTCCACGCGGCCGTCGGCGTCGTGGTGCAGGGCCCGCACTCCGTAGCCCTCCGGCAGGCTCCAGTCCACCTCCACGTCGGCGAGCATGTACTCCTCCGGGAACGCGCCCCCCTCGAAGGTGAGCCCGAGTCCCTTGCGGACGGTGCTGTGCGCCCCGTCGCAGCCGACCAGGAAGCGCGACCGCAGCTCCTCCTGCGCACCGGACGCCGTGACGATGCGGCTCACGACCCTGTCCTCGTCCTGCGTGAACCCCAGCAGCTCGGTGCCCCGTTCGATCCCGGTGCCGAAGCGGGCGAGGTGCTCCTCGATGATCCGCTCCGTCTCGTACTGAGGCAGGGCCGCGAAGGCGTACGGGACCTCCGGCGGCAGCCGCAGTTCGAAGCGCGCCTGCTCGACGCCGTCGGCGTACATCAGCTGCCCGCGCATCGGCACGGCGGCCTCCAGCGCGGCGCGCACCATGCCCATCCGGTCCCAGACCTCCAGCGTCCGCGGCTGGACGCCCACCGCCTTGGCGTACGGCAGGCGGGCCGGCAGCCTGTCGATGATCCGGCAGGTGGCCCCCTGCCGCCGCAGCTCCGCCGCCGCGGTCAGCCCGACCGGTCCCGCGCCGACGATCAGTACGTCTGTGTCCTCCACCGGCGTCTCCTGCGAGAGGCCCCCTGCTGCTCTGCCTCCATGGTCCACCGCCGGGAGACGAACAGCGACTCAACGGCCGGCGGCCGGGCCCGGGCGCGTTCAGATCAGCAGGGCCTGCGGCACGCCGTTCCTGCGGACCCACTCCGCGCGGTGCTCGGCGGCCAGGGCCAGGCCCCGGCGGCGGGACTCGGCCGGGAGTGGAAGCCGGCACAGGCCGTCGAGCGTGCTCAGCATCGTCTGCGCGAAGTGCTGCCCCAGGGCGGTGAGGCGGCCGGACGCCAGCAGGACCTCCGTGGCCTCCCGGGCGCCCGCCCGCCAGCGCCAACTGGGCCTGAGCCAAGAGGAGTTCGGCGGGATCCTGCTCCACGGCACGGCGCCGGTTCCAGAAGTCCGCCACGCCCAGGTGTGCGTAAGCCCCGTGGAAGAGACCGAGCAGGGGACGGGGATCGGGACGCCACGGCGCGTACTAGCGCTCCTCGCCGCCCGGCTCGAACAGGTCGAACAGGTGCAGTACGGCGGCGAACTTGCTGTGCTGCATCTCGTGGGCCATGGACAGGGCGAGACCGCGCGCGGAGCGCGGCCGGGACAGCGCCATGGCCCCGAACGCCTCCGCGCTGCTGCCGCTGAAACTGCCCGGGCGGTCGACGGGGACCAACGTGCGCGGCCCGGCGACGAGTTCGGCGTAGGCCGGCTCGCTGGAGCCGGCGGCCCCCCCGGTCCCCGGCACATGGCGTGGTCGAGGACGTCACCCACCCCCATGGGCGACGTCCTCGACCGCTCCCCCGGTGCCGGACTGTGGCTCAGATGTCCGCGCGGCGGATGTGTGCCGTCACCAGCACATCACCGCCGTTCCGCCGCAACCCCAGGCGGAGTACAGGCGTACGCGGACGGTGTAGCGCCGGCCCTTGACGAGCCGGGCGTCGATCGTGGCGTTGTGCGGAGTTCCCCCGTCGTCCCGGCCGGCGAGGTAGCGGAATTCCCCGTCCCGCTCCTCGAAGAGCACGACGACGGCGTCGCAGTCGCCGAACGTGCCCAGCGTGTACGTGCGGGTCTCCGGCGGGTCGATCACGAAGTCCGCCTGCTCGCCCGGGCCGAGACCGAGCGGGGCCGAGCGGAACGGCACCAGCGCGGGCGAACCCTGCGGATGCGCCGGCGGATACCAGCGCAGCACGGACTCCTTGTCGGCGGCGGACAGGGTGCCGGGCGGGTTCAGGCCCCCGCGGTACTGCTCCGGTTCCAGGATCAGCCCCGGCGGGAACGGGAACTCCATGATCGACTGCGGGTCCCAGACGGAGCCGTTGACCTCGTCCGGGCCGAGCTTGCGCAGGATGTTGTAGTGCGTCCGCTCCCGGCTCCAGTGGTGGGGCGGGCCCGCCAGTTCGGCGTAGACGGCCTCGTCGTCCCAGTGGATGCCCGCGAACGGGCTCTGGTGCTCGTGCAGCATGCCGAGCGCGTGCCCGATCTGGTGCAGGGCCGTCCAGCGCTCCCCGGGCGCGGTCAGGTCCCAGCCGAAGTTCATGGTGCGTTCCTGCCGGCCGGCGAGCAGCGCGTCCCGGCCCACCGCCGACCAGGAGCCGTCACCGGCCTGGAACCCGATGCGCAGTTCGGCCTCCGAGCGGTCGTCGACCTCGGCGAAGGCGATCCCGATGCCGAGGTCCTGCCACTCCCGGAAGCCCGCCCGCACCACGTCCCGCTGCTCCTCGGCGCCGGCCCACGACACCCGTCGCGTCATCCCCCTCCCCGGCACGGGGATGACGGACGCGTCGGTGTCACCGTCGAAGAACCAGTAGTGCACAACGGTGCCGTTGACCCACATCCGCCGTCCGCTCGCGAGCGCGTTCAGCCGCTCGGCCGCCAGCCCCGGTGCGAAGGCGGGCGCCGGCGTCCGTGCCAGCGAGCAGTAGCGTGCGGTCATGGGCCACAGCCTGCCCTGCCGACCGCCCCGGGCGCCTGAGTCGGGGGCTACTCAAGTCGCCCTGTATCAAGGTTGAGTAGCCGCGCTCATGTCTGTGTGATGACTTACGAGAGGGACGCGACGACGCTGGAGCTGCCCTGGCCGCTGGCCGGGCGGGAGGACGAACTGGAGCTGGTCCGCCGGTCCCTGACCGGCGTGCGGCGCGGCATCGTGGTGACGGGCCCTGCGGGCTGCGGCAAGACCCGCCTCGTCACCGAGGCGATCCGCGGCACCGACTGCGCACGGGCGGCCGGTACGCCCGAGAGCCGGACCATCGCCTTCGCCGCGTTCGCCCATCTGCTGCCCGAGTCGGTCACGTTGCACCGCGCCGTCCGGATGCTGTCCGGGGTCCGCACCCTGCTGGTGGACGACGCGCACCTTCTCGACGACGCCTCCGCCGCCCTGGTCCATCAGCTCGCCGTGCACGGGCGCACCCGGCTGCTGGTCGTCGCCACGGACGGCACCCCCGTGCCCGGCGCCATCTCCCGGCTGTGGACCGGTGAGCTCCTGCCGCGCCTCGCGCTGGAGCCGCTGCCCGAGGAGGAGACCGGCCGGCTGCTCACGGCCGGCGCCGGCCCTCTCGACGCGCTCACCGTGAACCGGCTGCGCCACCTGAGCCAGGGCGACCTGCGGCTGCTGCGCGACCTGCTGGGGGCGGTCCGCGGGCTGCTGACCCCCGTCCCGGACACCGGCGAACGGGCCTGGCGGGGCCAGGTCCCGCTGACCGCGGCCGTGCGCGAGCGCACCGCCCCCGTCCTAGGCCGGACCTGCCCTCGCGAACGCGAGGCCCTCGACCGCCTCGCCTTCGCCGAACCCCTGCCCCCGAACCTGGACGACCTGGACCTCGGCGCCCTCGAAGCGCTGGAGTCCGACGGCCTGATCGAGGTCGACGACCGCGGTGCCGTCCGTCTCGCCCACCCTCTGTACGGGTGGGTGCTCCGGGCCGCGACGGGCCGGCTGCGGGCACGCCGGCTGGCCCGGACGCCGGACGTGTACGCCGCCGCCCTCGACGCCGAGTCGGCCGCCCTGGCCCACCGGATCGACCAGGCCGACGTACGGGCGACGGCCACACCGGTCGGGGAGTGGCTGGTCGCCGAGGGCGGCCCGCTGCCGGCCGGGTACGCCGCGCTGCGCGCCCGGTTCGCGCGGCTGCGCGGGGAGGTGAGGGAAGCGGCGGCCTGGGCGCGGGAAGGCCTGCGAGGCGACCCCGGGAACGCGCCCTGCCGGGCCGAACTCGACCGCGCCGCGGCGGCGGTGGACAGCCGGGGTGACCTGGATCCGGACCTGGAGGCCCTCACCGACCCCTACGACGCCGTCCGCTTCGGCGCCCCCGAGAAGGTCATCGACCGGCTCAGCGGCGTCTTCGCCCGGCACGCCGACGCGCTCACCCGCGCCGACGGCCCGGACCTGGACGAGGTGGCCGGGGAACTGGAGCGGCGGGGCTTCCTGCTGTTCGCCGCGGAGGCGCATGCCCAGGCCGTACCCGCCCACCGCGACCCGCGCGCCGCCCGGCACTCCCGCACCCGGGCCGTCGCCCTGGCCCGGCGCTGCCAGGGCGCCCGTACCCCCGCGCTGTCCGGGCTGGTCCTCGGTGAACTCACCGCCCGGCAGCGGCAGATCGTCGCCCTCGCCGCGGCCGGCCTGACCAACCGGCAGATCGCCGAACGCCTCACCCTGTCCGTCCGCACCGTCGGCAACCACCTGTACAGCGCCTACGCCCGGCTCGGCGCGAGCGACCGCGGCGCCCTGCCGTGGCTCGCTCAGGCGCCGGAAGCCCAGCCGGCCTGAGCCGGCACCAGGACCGGCGGCCTGACCCGAACAGGGGACGGGTCAGGCCGCCCCGAACGCCGAGAACGCCCACCCCGTGGCCTGGTGCAGCGCGTCGCCCGGCAGGGCGGCCCGGGCGTCACGCAGCGCCTCCGCCAGGGACAGGCCGGCATCGAGGCCCTTGTGCAGCGCGAGCATCAGCGGCACCACCGCGGCGTCGTTCACGGGCGCGCTGCACGCCACCACCCCGGCCGTGCCGAGCGGCAGCAACGCCGTCACCAGGCCGAGCAGTTCGTCCGCACCGACCGAGGCGAGGCGCGCGGTGTCGCAGCAGGACAGGATGATCCGATAGGGGCTGCGGTCCAGCCGCTCGAAGTCGTGCACGACGATCGGCCCGTCGGCCATCCGCAGGGAGGAGAACAGCGGGCTGTCCGCGCGGAACGTGCCGTGCGCGGCGATGTGTGCCAGCGCCGTCCCGTCCAGCTCCTCCAGCACCCGCGGCACCCGTGCCTCGTCCTCCTCCAGGACCGTCGCACAGCCGTACCGGGCCGCCAGTTCGGGCACCTCGGCGCCGCCCGTCGCCAGGCCCGGGCCGCGCACCAGCACATGGCAGCCCTCCGGCGGCGGCGCGGTCTCCCAGGCCCGCAGCCAGCTGCCGGCCGACGGCGACACGCTGAGCACCCGTTCCCGCAGCGACGGCAGCAGCGACCACGGCACCCGGTGCAGCCGCCCCGGCGGCACGATCACGACCGGGCCGCCGCCCAGGTGCGCCGCGGCCGGTCCGAGCAGCAGTTCCTCCAGTCGGCGCCCCGCCGCCTCCACCACCGGAAGCCGGGCCTCCGCCCCGGGGTGGGCCAGCCGCCGCAGCCCGGCCTGGACGTGCTCGGCCTCGGTCTCCGCCTCGGCGAGCAGCCCGGCCTCGAACCGGCGCACCCGCCCCCGCCCGCACAGCAGGACCTGCACCCGGCCGTCGAGGACGGCGAGTTCCACCAGCAGGACCTCGTCGCCCAGGTGCTCCAGCAGCCGGCCCACGTCGAACCGGTCCCCGGCCCCGGGCGCCTCGCCCCGCATGTGCAGGGTCCTGGAGCGGATCTCCCGCTCCAGGCGCCGCTGTTCGCGCTCCAGCGCCGGAACCGGCCGGCCCTCCATCCGGGCGGCCTCCGCACGCGAGGCGATCTCGCGGAAGGCGGTCATGCCGCTGAGCAGTTCCGGGTCGGCGGGCGGCCGGGTCGGCGCTGTGGACAGCACGGTGGCCCGCCAGCGCTCGCTCCACACCAGCAGCCGCCGCGGCCCGCCGGAGACCAGACTGGCCTGCTGCGCCAACGCGGCGAGTTCCGCGCCCTGTTCGGTGGCACGGGCCCGCAACTCCGAGGCGCCCAGCGTCATCCGGTGGTCGTCGAGGACGTCCAGGCCCCGCCGGCAGGCCTCCAGCACCCCCCGCGCCGACCCGGCGGCCTGTGCCCGCAGCGCCTGCGCCGCCCACCCCGTCATCCGCGCCAGCGGCGGACCACTGCGCCGGCTGCGCGCGGCCACGGCCAAGTGCCGCTCCGCGTCCGCAGTCCAGCCCAGGTCCAGCGCGATCCGGCCCGCGAGCAGCGAGGCCTCCGGCGCGGCCGGGGCGCCGAAGGACGCCAGCGTCCCGGCCACCGCGGCGGCATCGGCGACCAGCCGTCCCGAGCCGCGCCCGGCCGCGTGCCGCGCCTCGATCAGCACCAGCCGGGCGTGCGTCTCCCACCAGGTGCGCCGCTGCCCGGCGAACAGCCGTACCGCGAGGGCCGCGCGGGCGATCGCCGTGTGCGGATCGCCCGCCAGCCGTGCGGCCCGTGCGGCCGCCAGCAGCAGTTCCGCCTTACGGGTGGACTGCCCGCCGATCCCGTCCAGCTTCCCGATCGCCGCGTCGGCCTCGGCCAGCGCCTCCGGTGCCAGCCCGGCGGCCATCAGCACCTCGCAGCGCCGGATGTTCAGCATGAACGTCGGCGTGCCGAGCCGGGCGTAGCGCTCCTCCGCCTCGTCCAGCAGCCGCAGCGCCGCCGGCACGTCCCCGGACCGGAACGCGGCCAGGCCCCGGCTCTCCACCGCGTCGGCCTTGTCGTGCTCCTGGCCGGTGGTGTCCCACAGTGCCTCGGCCGCGGTGAAGTCCGCCTCGGCCCGCTCCACCGACCCCAGCGCCAGATGCACGGTGGCCCTCAGGGTCAGCGCCCGCGCCGTCCAGATCACGTCGTCCGCCTGCCGCAGCACGGGCACCGCCCGGCGCACGTCCTCCAGCGCCTCGCGATGGTGACCGAGCACCCACCACACATACGCCCGCCGGTACAGCACCCGCGCCCTGGTGTGCCCGCCGCCGCGCGCCACACCCCGCTCGAACGCCGCCAGGCCCTCCCGGGTGCGGCCCGCGTGCACCAGCGCCACGCCCAGCGTGGCCAGCACGTCCGCCTCCCGGTCGGCCGAGTCGGCGCGCGCCGCGCACGCCCGGGCACGCCGCAGATGGTGCAGCGCGAGCCGCAGATCGCCGAAGTCCCGCTGCCAGATGCCGATCACCTGGTGGGCGACGGAGGCGTCCAGCGGGGAGGGACCGGCGTCGAGCAGCGCCCGGGCCCTCGTGAGAGCCTCGCCCGGGTCGGCGAACACCATCGGCAGCAGTTCCGTAACCGAGTCGCTTCCCGCTGTCACTCCTCGGATGGTAGTGGCCCAGGAGCGCACCTCACAGGTGTGGAGCTGTATCAAGGGACGGCCCGGCGGCTCTTGTTGACGACCGCTCAACGGCACCGGCCGACGCCGTCGCACCAACGGGAGGACCCGCCATGTCACCGCAGCGCTTCCACGAGCAGTTCGACCAGATCCAGCGCTCGATGCCGGACGTCCCCCTGGCGATGGGCCCGGACGACTCGGCGGAGTTCATGTACGAGAAGGGCGTGGTCCTCGTCCGGGACGGTGAGCAGGCGCGGATCGTCGAGGACACGGTACGGGCGCATTTCACGGCGGCACCCGACCTCGACCAGGAGCAGGTCCGCCGGGCGGGACCGCAGACCAACCGCAGCGGCATCACCCGGATCCGCGTCGGCGACCCCGGCGAGGGCGGCCGGGACGCCGACCGCACCGTCGCCCACGCCCTGCGCTCCGTGCGGGAGCACGAGTCCCGGGCCGGGCACCGGATGGTCGCCCGCAACCACGTGGTGCACATCGCGGTCAACGCCTGCCCGGGCGACGAACCCGTCCCGGCCCCGCTCAGCGAGCCGCCCAACCCGGCCGCCGCCGACACGCCCCACGACCCGGACACCGCCGTCGGCGTCCTCGTCGTCGACACCGGCCTCATGCACGACTACCGCTCCTGCGGCCTGCTGGCCCACACCGGCGGCGACGCCCAGCTCCAGGAGTGCGACGACCAGGGGATCCTCCAGCAGTACGTCGGCCACGGCACGTTCATCGCCGGGCTCGTCGCCGCTGTCGCGCCCAACACCGACATCACCGTCCGCGGCACCCTCAACGACGCCGGCGCCATCCTGGAGTCCGAGTTCGGCGAGAAGCTCTTCGAGGCCGTCGACGCAGGCGGCTGGCCCGATGTCCTCAGCCTCTCCGCCGGCACCTCCAACGGCCGCAGCGACGGACTGCTCGGCGTCGAGAACTTCATGAGGGAACTGCGCGAGCAGCGCACCCTGCTGATCGCCGCCGCCGGCAACAACGGCAGCGCCGCGCCGTTCTGGCCCGCCGCCTACGCCGATCTGCCCGGCTGGGAGGACTCCGTGCTGTCGGTCGGAGCCCTGCGCAGCGACGGCGAGTTCGGCGCCTGCTTCACCAACCACGGCCCCTGGGTGAAGGTCTACGCCCCCGGCGAGCGCCTCACCAGCGTCCTCACCGGCTTCGACTCGCCCGTTCCGTACGTGTACCAGCACTCCACGTACGACGCCTGCCGCTACGGCTTCTCCTACGGCTGCACCTGCCAGCACCCGCGCCACAGCGGCGTGCTGAGCGACGAGGGCAACGCCGCCAAGCCGGACCAGGTGATGTTCGAGGGGTACGCGCAGTGGAGCGGCACATCCTTCGCCACCCCTGTCACCGCCGGCCTGGTCGCCGCCCACATGACGGCGCACAAGGAGACCGACCCGCGCGCGGCCCGGAAGCAACTCCTCGCCGCCAACGCGGAGTTCGCGGAAGTGCGCGGCGCACACGTCCCGGCGCTGCGTCCGCCTACCTGGCGCCCGGTCCCGGTCGTGCGCCTCGGCGCCGGGCTGTGAGGGCCGAAGCCGCCCCCTCCACGGCGTACGATGACGTGCCGTACTCGAGGGGTGGGGCTGCCGTGGACCGTACTGATGCCGGCGCGCTCGTCCAGGCAGCCGCCGACGGTGACGCGGCGGCCTGGAAGGCGCTCGTGGAAGGGCTGAGCCCGCTGGTCTGGTCCGTCGTCCGAGCCCACCGGCTCTCCGACGCCGACGCCCACGAGGTGTACCAGACGGCCTGGTTCCGCTTCGCGCAGCACCTCGGGCGGATCCGCGAGCCCGGCAAGGCGGGTGCGTGGCTGGCCAGCACCGCACGCCACGAGTGCCTGAAGGTCATCAAGAGTTCCCAGCGGTTGACCCTGACGGACGATCCGCAGCTGCTGGACCGGGTCAGCGAGGACGGCACGCCGGAACAGTCGCTGCTGGACTCCGAGGAGGCCGCCGCGCAGAGCGAACGCGTACGGCGGCTGTGGCAGGAGTTCGAGGAACTGGGCGAGCGGTGCAGGCAGTTGCTGCGCGTGCTGATGGCCACGCCGCCGCCCAGCTACCAGGACGTGTCCGCCGCGCTGGGGATCGCGGTGGGCAGCATCGGGCCGCTGCGCCAGCGCTGTCTGCGGCGGCTGCGGGCCCGGCTCGAGGCACGGGGGGCGATGTGAGCGACATGAACGGCGACCTGCACGACGACGACCTGTTCGGCGAAGTGGACTGGGGCGACGAGGAGTTCGGCGCCGGGTTGCTGGAGGAGGAGCTGCGGCAGGCCGCCGCCGTCCTCGACCCGGTGCCGCCGGAGCTCCAGCAGATCGCGGTCGACGCCTACGCGCTGCACGACCTCGACGCGCGTGTGGCCGAGCTGACCTTCGACTCGCTGGTCGACGCCCTCCCGGTCAGGGGCGTCACCGACACGCCCCGGATGCTGACCTTCCGGGCGGGCGAGGTGACCGTCGACGTCGAGGTGACGGCGCAGGGGCTGATGGGGCAGGTGCTGCCGCCGCAGCCGGCCCGCATCGAGGTCCTCGGCGGGCCGCGGCCCGGTTCCCCGCTCACGGCCGACGACCTGGGCCGCTTCACCGGTGACGTGCCGCTGTCCGGCCCGTTCGCCCTGCGGTTGCGGACCGGTGGGGACGTGGTGGTGACGGAGTGGCTGCGGGCCTAGTCACCAGGTCGTGAACCTGGTCAGACGGTTCTTCAGTGGGACACCGCGTCGACGAGGCCGGCCAGCGCGGCCGCGAGTCGCTCCAGCCCGGGGCCGGCGGGGCCGCCCGGCTCGGTCATATAGGTGTCGCGGCGGATCTCCACCATCAGCGCGCTCACCTCGGGCCGCTTCCCGTAGAACTCCAGGGGGACGTAGGTCCCGCCGAACGGGGTGTCGAGCTCCGTCTCCCCGAACGCCTCCCGGGCGGCGTCCAGCAGCGCGGGGGGCGTGTGAAAGGAGTCGGTACCGAGGCAGACCGCCGGGCGGGGCCCCTCCCCGTGCAGCTCGTACGGCAGCCTCCGGCTCGGGTAGGAGTGCACGTCGATGATCACGGCCCGGCCGGCGGCGTCCAGCCGGTCCGCCACGGCCCGCGTCATCGCCCGCGCGTACGGCTCGAAGTACCGCTCGACCAGCGGCCCGGCATCGACGTCGTCGGGGCGCAGCACATCGCCGTGCGTGGTCCGCGTGTACACCGCCCCCATCCCGACGGCCAGCATCTCCTCCCGCCCGTCCGGAAACCGCTCCGGATCGACGACCAGCCGGGACAGCCGATTGACGAACCGCCACGGCGTGACACCCGCCAGCCCGGCCGCCGCCTCGGCGATCCGGTCCGTGTACGCGTCCGTGATGTGGTCCAGCTCCCGCGCCAGCTCCTCACCGGCCGGCACGATCCCCGCCCGCACGGCGTCCGGTATCTCCCGCGCGGAGTGCGGCACATGAAGGAGCACCGGGGACCGTCCGGCCCCGGGCAGCAGCTCGAAGGGCGGCGGGGCAGCGGTCACGAGGCGGCTCCAGGGGCGTTGTCAGTGGCGTCCGGCAGGATCAAGGTGCCACATCGCCGGACCATAGAGGCCGAGGACGTCATGCCGATCAGCAACGAGCAGGTGAGCACCCATCCGTTCCTCCGGGCGCTGTACGAGGACGACTACTACCCGGACCACGTGGTGGACCGCGGCCGCGCGATCCTGCTCGCCCTGTGCGAGCGCATCGAGCGGGAGCGGCCCGCCGGCCTCGACGGGCTGTACGTCCTGACCCACGCGGCCACCGAGGAGTTCAACGACCTGGAGGCCGCGTTCGAGGCCGCGGACAGCGAGATCGAGACGGTGGCCCGGGAGGAGATAGCCGAGGACTTCGCCTTCCTCGCGCGTGCGTACGGCTTCCCGGACGCGGACGTGGAGGAGCTGATCGCCACGCGGGAGTGGTGAGGGCCGGGGGAGGGGCGCACACACGGCTCCGCCCCGGCCGGGCGCTGTGCCGGCCGGGGCGGAGTCGGGGGCCGATGAAGGCCGGGGCGTCAGCTCAGGGAGGCCAGGGCCTCGTTCCACGTGGTGGACGGGCGCATGGCCGCCGCGGCCTTCGCCGGGTCGGGCTGGTAGTAGCCGCCGATGTCGACCGGCTTGCCCTGGGCGCCGATCAGCTCGTCGACGATCTTCTGCTCGTTCGCGGCGAGCGTCTCGGCGAGCGGGGCGAAGGCCTTCGCCAGGTCCGCGTCGTCGGTCTGCCCGGCCAGCTCCTGCGCCCAGTACAGGGACAGGTAGAAGTGGCTGCCGCGGTTGTCGATGCCGCCGACGCGACGGGTCGGGGACTTGTCCTCGTTGAGGAAGGTCGCCGTGGCGCGGTCGAGGGTGTCGGCCAGGACCTGGGCGCGGGCGTTGCCCGCCACCTTCGCGAGCTGCTCGAAGGACGGCACCAGGGCGAAGAACTCACCCAGGGAGTCCCAGCGCAGGTAGTTCTCCTTCACCAGCTGCTGCACGTGCTTCGGCGCCGAGCCGCCCGCACCCGTCTCGAACAGGCCGCCGCCCGCCATCAGCGGGACGACCGACAGCATCTTGGCGCTGGTGCCCAGCTCCAGGATCGGGAACAGGTCGGTCAGGTAGTCACGCAGGACGTTGCCGGTGACCGAGATCGTGTTCTCGCCGCGGCGGATGCGCTCCACCGACAGCTTCGTCGCCTCTACCGGGTTGAGGATCCGGATGTCCAGGCCCTCGGTGTCGTGCTCGGCGAGGTAGGTGTTGACCTTGGCGATCAGGTTGGCGTCGTGCGCGCGGGTCTCGTCCAGCCAGAACACCGCCGGGTCGCCGGTGGCGCGGGCGCGGGTGACGGCCAGCTTCACCCAGTCCCGGATCGGGGCGTCCTTGGTCTGGCAGGCGCGGAAGATGTCGCCGGCCGAGACGGCCTGCTCGATGAGCGCGGTGCCGTTGCCGTCGACCAGGCGGACGGTGCCCGTCGTGGGGACCTCGAAGGTCTTGTCGTGGCTGCCGTACTCCTCGGCCTTCTGCGCCATCAGGCCGACGTTCGGCACCGTGCCCATGGTCGACGGGTCGAAGGCGCCGTTGGCCCGGCAGTCCTCGATCACGGCCTGGTAGACGCCCGCGTAGGAGGAGTCCGGCAGGACCGCGAGGGTGTCGTGCTCATTGCCGTCCGGGCCCCACATGTGGCCGGAGGTGCGGATCATGGCCGGCATGGAGGCGTCCACGATGACGTCCGAGGGGACGTGCAGGTTCGTGATGCCCTTGTCGGAGTCGACCATGGCCAGCTCCGGGCCCTCGGCGAGCTCGGCGTCGAAGGAGGCCTTGATCTCGGCGCCCTCCGGCAGGGCGTCCAGGCCCTTCCAGATGCCGCCCAGACCGTCGTTCGGGGTCAGGCCGGCCGCCGCGAGCTTGTCGCCGTACTGCGCGAACGTCTTCGGGAAGAAGGCGCGCACCACGTGGCCGAAGACGATCGGGTCGGAGACCTTCATCATCGTCGCCTTCAGGTGCACCGAGAACAGCACGCCCTCGGCCTTGGCCTTGGCGACCTGCGCGGTCAGGAACTCGCGCAGCGCGGCGACCCGCATCACGGAGGCGTCGACGACCTCGCCGGCGAGGACGGGTACGGACTCGCGCAGCACCGTGGTGGTGCCGTCGTCGCCGACGAGCTCGATGCGCAGCGCGCCGTCCTCGGCGATCACGACGGACTTCTCGGTGGAGCGGAAGTCGTTCTGCCCCATGGTCGCCACGTTGGTCTTGGACTCGGAGGTCCAGGCGCCCATGCGGTGCGGGTGGGACTTGGCGTAGTTCTTGACCGAGGCGGGGGCGCGCCGGTCGGAGTTGCCCTCACGCAGGACCGGGTTCACGGCGGAACCCTTGACCTTGTCGTAGCGGGCGCGGATCTCGCGCTCCTCGTCGGTCTTCGGGTCGTCCGGGTAGTCCGGCAGCGCGTAGCCCTGGCCCTGCAGCTCGGCGACGGCGGCCTTGAGCTGCGGGATGGACGCCGAGATGTTCGGCAGCTTGATGATGTTGGCGGCGGGCGTCTTGGCCAGCTCGCCGAGCTCCGCGAGGGCGTCCGGGATGCGCTGGTCCTCGGTCAGGTACTCCGGGAACAGGGCGATGATGCGTCCGGCCAGCGAGATGTCGCGGGTCTCCACGGCGACACCCGCCTGCGACGCGTACGCCCGGACCACCGGCAGGAAGGAATACGTCGCCAGGGCGGGGGCCTCGTCAGTGTGCGTATAGATGATGGTCGAGTCAGTCACCGGGTGCTCCGCTCCACGTCTGCAACATTGCTCGACATCAAGATATCTCGTGATCGACCTCGTCTCGACAGGGGTCCGCGACCAGTTTCGTGCAACCGATCGCCCCCTTCCCGAGTCCTGGAGAGAGATCACTCACTCCAAGCCACGGCCGGACCTGACCACCCGGCCGTCCGAGCGAAAGCGGACCATGAGATATCGCACCAGAGTGACGGCCCCCGCGGCCGCCCTGATCGGCACGGCGGCGGTACTGACCACGGGGATCCCGGCCCAGGCGGCCGGCAGGACCGGTGCCACCCCGGGCCCCGAGACCCTCGGTGACCCCGTCTACCCCGCCCTCGGCAACGACGGATACCGCGTCTCGGCCTACCACCTCGACTTCGCGTACGACGCCACGACCAGGCTCGTCGAGGCCACCGCGACCCTGACCATCCGCACCACCCAGGCCCTGAGCCGCCTCTCCCTGGACGCGCGCGGCCTGGACATACGCTCCGTCCGGGTCGACGGCCGCACGGCCGCCTTCGAGCAGGTGGCCGAGAAGCTGCGGATCACCCCCGCCCGTCCGCTCGCGGCGAAGGCCCGGGCCACGGTGTCCGTGGCCTACGGCGCCGACCCGCGCCGGACCCCGCCGCCCGCCGGCGGCTGGGTGGCCACCCCCGACGGGTTCGCGGTGTGCTGCCAGCCGGACTTGGCGCACACCGTCTTCCCCTGCAACGACCACCCCTCCGACAAGGCCGATTTCACCTTCCGCCTCACCGTGCCCGCCGGACTGCGGGGCGTCGCCAGCGGCCGGCTCGAGCGCACCGAGCAGCTGTCCGGCGGCCGGACCGCGTACACGTACCGCTCCCGCTCGCCGATCGCCACCGAGGTGGTGCAGATCACCGTCGGCGACTACGTGATCAAGGACCGGCGGGGCCCGCACGGCCTGCCGCTGCGGGACGTCGTCCCCGTCGCCCGGGCCGCCGCCCTGGAACCGGCCCTGGCGCTCACCCCGGCCCTGGTGGCGTGGGTCGAGCAGCGGCTCGGCGCGTACCCCTTCGAGACGTACGGCCTGCTGCCCTGCAACAACGACGCCTCGGACGCCTTCGACTTCACCGGCCTGGAGACCCAGACCCTCACGCTCTACAAGCCGAACTACCTCCTCCAGGAGGAGAGCAAGATCGGCTCGCACATGATGCACGAGCTGGTCCACTCCTACTTCGGCAACAGCGTCAGCCCCGCCACCTGGGCCGACCTGTGGCTGAACGAGGGCCACGCCGACTTCTACGGGCTGCTGTACCGCTACGAGCGCGGCTGGGCCGACTCCCTGGGCATGACCACGCTGGAAGCCCGCATGAAGCACACCTACGCCCAGGGCGACCAGTGGCGTCGCGACTCCGGGCCGGTCGCGGCGCCCAACGCGGCCAACCTGTTCGACGGCCAGCGCTACCTGGGCGGCGTGCTCGTGCTGTACGCGCTGCGGCAGCAGGTCGGCGAGGCGGCCTTCACCGCCCTGGAGCGCGCGTTCCTGGAGCGGTACCGCGACTCCTCGGCCTCCACGCAGGACTACATCGCCGTCGCCTCGGAGGTCTCCGGCCAGGACCTCAGCGGCTTCCTGCGGGAGTGGCTGTACGGCACGAAGACGCCTCGGATGCCGGGTCACCCGGACTGGACCGTGACGCCGGCGAAGGCGTCCCTCTCGGCGCCGCGCGACCGGAGGGACAGCCACCGCCACGAGAACTCCGCGACGCTGTAACGACCTAGTCGAGCCGGGCGTGACTCAGTCCGCTCGGCTCGATCTCGCCGGTCCGCTGCTGCGGGATGGCGACCGCGCCCTGCTGGAGCGCCACCGTGCGGGCCGGGGCGGGGATGCGGATGCCCTCCGCGCGGTAGCGCTTGTGCAGGCGCTTGATGAACTCGTGCTTGATCCGGTACTGATCGCTGAACTCGCCGACGCCCAGGATGACGGTGAAGCCGATGCGGGAGTCGCCGAAGGTGTGGAACCGGATGATCGGCTCGTGGTCCGGCACGGCGCCCTCGACCTCGGTCATGGTCTCGGCGATGACCTCGTTGGTCACGCGCTCCACGTGCTCCAGGTCGCTGTCGTAGGCCACCCCGACCTGGACCAGGATGGTCAGCTGCTCCTCGGGGCGCATGAAGTTGGTCATGTTCGCCTGCGCGAGCTGACCGTTGGGGAGCACGATGAGGTTGTTGGACAGGTTGCGGATCGTCGTCTGCCGCCAGTTGATGTCCTCGACGTAGCCCTCCTCGCCGCTGCTGAGCCGGATGTAGTCACCGGGCTGGACGGTCTTGGACGCGAGGATGTGGATGCCCGCGAAGAGGTTGGCGAGGGTGTCCTGCAGCGCCAGCGCTACCGCCAGACCGCCGACACCCAGGGCGGTGAGCAGCGGCGCTATGGAGATGCCCAGGGTCTGGAGCACCACCAGGAAGCCGATCGCCAGGACCAGGATCCGGGTGATGTTGACGAAGATCGTGGCCGAACCGGCGACCCCGGAACGGGACTGGGTGAACGTGCGCACCAGCCCGGTCACCACCCGGGCCGCCGACACCGTCGCGACGAAGATGAGCAGCACGGTGAGCACCTGGTTGGTGGTGTGCTGCACCGCGCGGGTCAGCGGCAGCACCGCCGCCGCGCCCGCCACGCCGCCCACGACCGCGGCCCAGGGCACCACGGCCCGCAGCGCGTGCACGATGACGTCGTCCCCGCTCCAGCGGGTGCGGTCGGCGTGCCCGCCCAGCCAGCGCAGCACGATGCGCAGCGCGAACGCCGCCACCAGGCCCGAGGCGAGGGCGATGCCGGCGAACAGCAGATCGTCCACGGTGAGCGCCCGGTTCACCGGTCACCTCCCAGGCGGGGAACCGCGGCGAACGCCGCCGCCAACGGCCGGATGTGAAGTCTCGTCACGTCGTCACCTGCTCGTCTTCCGGGATGTTCGAAGGTGCCCGACCACCCTGACCTGCGGTCGGCACGATCGTTCATCCTGCCGTATCCCGCGCGGGGTTCCGTACCGCGGACGCGGGTGAGCGGAGGGTGAGTTACTGCACATGACGCACTGTCACGCCCGGGTCAGATCACCTTCAGCCGCACCAGTGCCGCCAGCGTCAGCGCACCCGGCACCAGCGGCAGCCAGACGGTGATGACCCGGAAGGCCAGGACCACGGCGGTGGCCACCGCGGCCGGGCCGCCCGCCGCCACCAGCGCCACGACCAGCGCCGCCTCCACCGAGCCGATCCCGCCCGGTGTGGGCACCAGCGCGACGGCGACCGTCGCCGCCAGGTAGGCCACCGCCATGTGCGCGGCCGGGACGTCCAGCCCCAGCGCCCGCCCCACCAGCACCAGTACGGACGCCTGCAGCGCCGGGAAGGCGAAGGACCCGCCCCACAGCGCCAGGGCCCGCGCCGGGCGGGTGTGCACCGAGCGCGCCTCACCGAGCGCCGTACGCAGGAAGGACACCAGGGCCGAGCGCAGCCGGCGCACGAGGACGAGCACGGTCGCGGCGATCACGAGCACCACCGCGGCGCCGGCCAGCAGCGGGCCGAAGGCCGTCTCCGGCACCAGTGTGCCGAGGCTCAGCGCGTCGGGGAACGCGACGAACAGGACGCCCAGCAGCACCACCCGGCCGACACTCTCGGCGAGCAGGTACAGGCCGAGAGCGGCCGAGGAGCGGGCGAGCGGCAGCCCGCACACCGTCATGAACCGCAGGTTGACCGCGCTCGCGCCCAGCCCGGTCGGCAGCAGGTGGTTGGCCGCGCCCGCCGCGAACTGCGTGGCCAGCAGCCGTCGCCGGGGCAGCCGCTCGACGACCGCGCCCTGCCGGGTGCAGGCGGCGGCGACCCAGGTCAGACAGGTCGCGCCGGCCGCGGCCAGCAGCCAGGGCCACTCGGCGGTGCCCAGATGCGCGAAACCGGCGGCCAGCACCGACCGGTGCCGCACCGCGACCACGGTGACGAGCAGGAGCGGGAGCAGACACAGGATCTGTCGCAGGCGGCGGACCGGGACGCGACGGGGGAGTCGTCCCGGGCGGAGTTCGGGGAGTTGTACCGCTGTCACGTCTCCCGAGGCTGTCCAGGCCGTGCCAACTGCGGGTTGCGGGAGCGGAGACTGGGGATTGCGCGCGGGAAGCGGCTGTGTGGGGAGCGTCATCGGGGCCTTTGCGCGGAGGGACGGAGAAGCGGGGGATCGGGCTGATTGTGCGGGATGTCGGGGCAATGTGCGAGCTTCTTGACCTCAAGAATGCTTGAGGTTCTACGGTCGCTTCCATGAGCATGGAGACCACAGCGTGGACACAGCTGCACAGCGTCATGAACGCCGAACAGGAGCGCCGCCCCTTCGCCTTGACGACCCTGCGCCGCATCGGCGCGTTCGCCCGCCCGCACCGGCGCCGCATCGCCCTCTTCGTCCTGCTCGGCGTGGGCACCGCCCTGCTGGCCGTGGCGACGCCCGTCCTCGCCGGGTGGGTCGTGGACACGATCGTGTCGGACGGCGACGAGGGCAGGGTCGTACGCCTGGCCCTGCTCATCGCGCTGATCGCGGTGGCGGAGGCGGCGCTGGGCATCCTCGGCCGGAGGCTGTCGGCGACGCTCGGGGAGCATCTCATCCTCGATCTGCGGACCGCCGTCTTCGACCATGTGCAGCGCATGCCGGTCGCGTTCTTCACACGCACTCGTACGGGCGCCCTCGTCTCCCGGCTCAACAACGACGTCATCGGCGCCCAGCGCGCGTTCAGCAACACCCTCTCCGGAGTGGTCAGCAACCTCGTCACGCTGCTGCTCACCCTCGCGGTGATGCTCACGCTGTCCTGGCAGATCACCCTGCTGGCGCTGGTGCTGCTGCCGGTGTTCGTGATCCCGGCCCGGCGTATGGGCAGCCGGATGGCCCGGATGCAGCGGGAGGCGGCCACGCTGAACGCGGCGATGGGCACCCGCATGACCGAGCGGTTCTCCGCACCCGGCGCCACCCTGGTCAAGCTCTTCGGGCGTCCCGAGGAGGAGTCGCGGGAGTTCGCCGAACGGGCCCGCCGGGTCGCGGACATCGGGATCCGCACGGCGACCGCCCAGGCCGCCTTCATCACCGCCCTCACCCTGGTGTCCGCCCTCGCCCTGGCCCTGGTCTACGGCCTCGGCGGCTGGTTCGCCCTGCGCGGCGCCCTGGAACCGGGCGCGGTGGTGTCGCTCGCGCTGCTCCTGACCCGGCTCTACGCGCCGCTGACGGCGCTCGCGGGGGCGCGCGTCGAGGTGATGAGCGCCCTGGTCAGCTTCGAGCGGGTCTTCGAGGTGCTCGACCTCAGGCCCCTCATTGAGGAGAAGCCGGACGCGCGCCCGGTGCCCGACGGGCCCGTGGCGGTCGAGTTCGACCACGTCCGCTTCGGTTACCCCGCTGCCGACAAGGTCTCCCTGGCCTCCCTGGAGGAGGTCGCGTCCCTGGACAAGCGGGGCGGCGACGAGGTCCTGCACGGCCTGTCCTTCCGCGCCGAACCCGGGCAGACCGTGGCCCTCGTCGGCTCCTCCGGCGCGGGCAAGTCGACCATCGCGCAGCTGATGCCGCGCCTGTACGACACCGACGAGGGAAGCGTGCGCATCGGCGGCGTCGACGTCCGCGACCTCACGGCGCGGTCCCTGCGGCAGACCCTGGGCATGGTCACCCAGGACGGCCACCTCTTCCACGACACCGTCCGCGCCAACCTCCTGCTCGCCCGCCCCGAGGCCGGTGAGGACGACCTGTGGGACGCGCTGCGCCGGGCCCGCCTCGACGACCTCGTACGGTCCCTGCCCGACGGCCTCGACACCGTGGTCGGCGAGCGCGGCTACCGCCTCTCCGGCGGCGAACGCCAGCGCATGACCATCGCCCGGCTGCTGCTGGCCCGCCAGCGCGTCGTCATCCTCGACGAGGCCACCGCCCACCTCGACAACACCTCCGAGGCCGCCGTCCAGGAAGCCCTCGCCGAAGCCCTCGAAGGCCGCACCGCCGTCGTGATCGCCCACCGCCTCTCCACCGTCCGCGCGGCGGACCAGATCCTGGTCGTCGAGGCCGGCCGGATCGTGGAACGGGGCACGCACGAGGAACTCCTGGAGGCGGGGCAGCGGTACGCCGAGCTGTACCGCACCCAGTTCGGCGGGCCGGCCGACAGGACGCGGGATGCCGCGGTGGAGGAGGCCGCGTAGAGGCGTGAACGCCTGCCCGGACCTGTGCGTACTCCTGTCCGGTACTCCTGCCGACAGGCCGAAGGCCCGCACCCGGAGAGGCGTCGTGTCCCAGCAGCAACCGCTCGAACGATCCACCCGCCGGAGCCCGTCCCGCGCCCACTGGCCGCGCGCCGTCGCGGCGGCCGGAGCCCTGGCCGTGCTTCCCCTCGTCACGGCCTGCGGCGGCGGTGACGACACCGAGAGCGCCGGCGGCGGCAAGGCGGCGCCGAGTGTGACCGCCGCTCCCGCCGCCGGGGTCGTCGCACCGGCCAAGGTGGAGGTGATCGCCGGGCTGACCGGCTGCAAGGCGAAGATCCGCATCGACGCCGACGAACTGCGCCAGGGCCTGTGCCGCACCAAGAAGGCCGACTACCTCATCACCACCTTCCCCGAGGAGAGGTTCAAGGAGACCTGGCTGGAGGAGGCGCGTGTCTACGGAGGCAAGTACCTCGTCGGCACGCGCTGGGTGGTCAGCGTGAAGCCGGCGCTGCTGGAGTCCTTCCGCGCGAAGCTCGGCGGCACGATCAGGGAGCTGCGGGGCATCGGCCCCCGGCCCGGCCGGCAGTGACGGGAGCGGGCCCGGCCCGGACGACTCCTTGTCGCTGATGCCGGCGGACGTCATGATGGTGCGACTCGGCACATGAGCCGCCCCCTGGTGGCGGCACCGGAGATTGAGCTCGTCGTGGTCGCCACCTTTCGTCGCCATTCGCTCGCGGGCGAGATGCTGGTGCTCCAGCTCGCCATCGTCGTGGTGGTGCTGCTGGCTGTCGCCGCGGTCTCCCTCGCCCAGTCGCAGGCCACCTTCAACCGCGTCGAGGGACGCCGGGTGAGCGCGCTCGCCGAGCAACTGGCCGCCAACCCGCTGGTGCGCAGCCAGCTGGTGCGCCCCGCGCCCGGGGAGGCGCTCGCCCCGCTGGTGCTCGCCACGCAGGAGCAGTCCGGGGTGACGTCGGTGACAGTGGCCGACGGAGCCGGGTGGATCGTCAGCTCCACGGATCCCACGGTCGTCGGCGAGCGGATGCGGCTGGGGCCGGGCACCGCCCGTGGGCGCGGCTGGTCCGGCCGGCTCACCCGCGACGGCAACCGCGAGCTGGCCGCCCAGGTGCCCGTCCTCGGAGCCACCGAGGAGAACCTGGGCCGGATCCTCGGCACGGTGATGATCGGCGAGGCCGACCCGACGGTGTGGCAGCGGCTCAGCGGCGCGTCCTCCTACCTGCTCGCCTATCTGGGCATCGCCAGCGGACTCGGCGTGGCCGGCTCCTGGCTGCTCGCGCGGCGGGTGAAACGGCAGACCCTCGGGCTGGAGCCGGGCGAGATCGCCGGGCTCGCCGAGCACCGGGAGGCGATGCTGTACGGGATCGCCGAGGGCGTGATCGCCCTGGACCCGCAGCACCGGCTCACCCTCGTCAACGACATGGGCCGCCGTCTGCTCGACCTGCCCGAGGACTGCGTCGGCCAGAGCCTGGAGGGCCTCGGCATCGACGGGCGGCTGCGCGACGTGCTGTCCGGCACCGCCGCCGGCGAGCGCGACGAGGTCGTCGTCCGCCACGGCCGGGTTCTGGTGATGAACCGGATGACCGTCACCAAGGACGGCCGCCCCCTCGGCTCGGTCACCACCCTGCGCGACCGCACCGAACTCGCCCGGCTGGAACGGGAGATCGGCTCCTTCCGCAGCTCCTCCGAACTGCTGCGCGCGCAGGCGCACGAATTCGCCAACCAGCTGCACACCATCTCCGGGCTGATCCAGATCGGCGAGCAGGACGAAGTCGTCAGCTACATCCGCGCGCTGAGCCGGCACCGCCAGTCCCTGGACGTCACCCTCAGCCGCCGCGTCCGGGACACCGCGGTCGCCGCGCTGCTGATGGCGAAGGCGTCCCTCGCGGCGGAACGCAAGGTCAGCCTGCGGATCTCGGACGACACCGCGCTGGAGCGGCTGGCCCCGGAGGACGCGGCCGACGTGGCGACCGTGGTGGGCAACCTGGTGGACAACGCCGTCGACGCCGCAGCCGCCCGGGACGACGCCTGGGTGGAGGTGGCGCTGCGGCAGGACGCCTCCAGCGTGGAGATCGTGGTCCGCGACTCCGGGCCGGGTGTGGCTCCGGAACTGGCCCGCGAGGTCTTCTCCCACGGCTTCACCACCAAGGCCGCGCGGGAGGGCGAGCGCGGCATCGGACTGGCCCTGACCAAGCTGGTCTGCGAACGGCACGGGAGAGAGATCTCGGTGGCCAACACCCCCGAAGGGGCTGTGTTCACCGCACGCATGACCGTCGGCCACCTCACCCCCGCGGTGGCGGAAGGAGCGGCCCCATGACCGAGGCAAGCGACAAGGCGGGCGCGATCGACGTCCTCGTGGTCGACGACGACTTCATGGTGGCCAGAGTCCACCGTGCGTTCGTCGAACGCGTCGAGCCGTTCCGCGTCGTCGGCACGGCCCACACGGGCGGACAGGCCATCGAGGCGGTCGACGAACTGCGCCCCGACCTCATCCTGCTCGACCTGTACCTGCCCGACCTCTTCGGGCTCGACGTCATTCCCCGGCTGCGCACCGCCGGCCACGACTGCGACGTCATGGTCATCAGTGCGGCGACGGAGACCGACACCGTGCGCGGCGCGGTCCGCCGCGGCGTGGTCGACTACCTCCTCAAGCCCTTCGGGTTCGAGGACTTGCGCCCCCGGCTGGAGCGCTACGCCGCCCAGCGGGGCCGGATGCTCACGACGGTGGTCCGGGGCCAGGCGGACGTGGACCGGGTCCTGGCCGGCGCGTTCGTCCCCGCACCGGCCCACACCCTGCCCAAGGGCATGAGTGTGGAGACCGCCGAACTCGTCGAGCGGGCCCTGCGGGAGGCGGACGGCACCCTGTCCGCCACCGAGTGCGCCGCCGTCACCGGCGTGTCCCGGGTGAGCGCCCGCCGCTACCTGGAGTACTTCCACGGCACGGGCAGCGCGGAGGTGTCCCTGCGCTACGGCGTCGCCGGCCGGCCCGAACGCCGCTACGGGTGGCGGGCCTGAGCCGGCGACACGCCCTCGGGCTGCGGACCGAGGGGGGGCGACCGGCGTCCGGACGGTCGGATGCCACGCGATCGTCGCCGCGCTGACCGGGTCCGCGCGGCCACGATGTCGGCCGGCCCCGGGACCGTACCGGGGCCGGCACGTCAGGGGCGGACGGTGAGGTAGCCGCCCATAGAGGTGAAGTACTCGGCAGCGGGCAACTCCCGGCCGTCCTCGGTCCGTACGCGTGTGATGGCCAGGCCGCGGTTGCGTCCGGTGCGGGCGTCGGCGCCGGCGACGATCACCACGCCGTCGCCCTCGCGGTAGAAGATGCGGCCGGGCGTGCCGCCGTAGCGGCCCTCGGAGACGAACGAGGCCAGGACGTCGAGGCGCTTGCCCTTGTGGAAGGTGTAGGCGCTGGGGTACGGCTCGGACTGGGCGCGCACCAGGCGCTCCAGGTCCTCCGCCGGCCAGCTCCAGTCGATGCGGCTGTCCTCGTCGGCCCGCTTGTGGAAGAAGGACGCCTGGGAGCGGTCCTGCCGGGTGAACTCGGTCTGCCCGGAGGCGATCAGGCCGAGCGCGCCGATGGTGACCGGGGCGATGAGGTCGACGGTCTTGTGGAAGAGGTCGGTCGCGGTGTCCGCCGGGCCGACCGGCACCGCCTCCTGCCGGACGATGTCGCCGGCGTCGAGCTCGTCGTTCATCATGTGCGCCGTGACGCCCACTTCGGGCTCGCCGTTGATGAGCGCCCAGATCAGCGGGGAGAACCCGGCGTACTTCGGCAGCAGCGAGTCGTGCACGTTGAGCGTGCCGTGGCGCGGCAGGCCGAAGATGCGCGGGGGGATCCAGGTACGCCAGTTGTTGGCCACGATGATGTCCGGGTCGGCCTCCTTGAGGCGCTCGAACAGCTCGTCGTCGTCAGGGCGGTTGCGGATCAGCACCGGGACGCCGTGCTCCTCGGCGAGGTCGGCGACGGAGTCGCTCCAGATCTTCTCGTAGGCGTGCTCGCTCTTGGGGTGGGTCACGACCAGCACCACGTCGTGCTCGGACTCCAGGAGGGCTTGCAGGGTGCGATGGCCCCAGGTCTGGTAACCGAACATGACGACCCGCATGGGGTTCCTCCTCAGAGCAAGGTGTTGGCCGACGCAAGTAAAGCAAGGCTTACCTTAGCTCGCAACGGGGGTGCAGAGTCGGTCAGTTGGCGGAATCCGATCCGCGCGGTGTCCGTTTTGACCTGTCGACACCTCGACGGGTTTAGCTTAGGCTCACCTAAGTTCATTGGGGTGCCGCTTCGTTGGCATGCCCGCCTTTCCTTCCCTCCACACCTGACACGCGGCTGCCCCGCACGATGGGAGTGACATGTCGCAGGTTCTTCCTGGTGACGCCCCACTGGTCCACGACCTGATCGGCATCGGCTTCGGGCCGTCCAATGTGGCCATGGCGATCGCGCTCCGCGAGCACAACACCCGCGTCGGCAGGCAGGAGGCGGTCACCGCTCACTTCTTCGAGCAGCAGCCCCGCTTCGGCTGGCACCGCGGCATGCTCATCGACGACGCCACCATGCAGGTCTCCTTTCTCAAGGACCTGGTGACGCTGCGGAACCCGGCCAGCGAGTACAGCTTCCTCTGCTACCTGCAGAGCAAGGGCCGGCTGATCGACTTCATCAACCACAAGAACCTGTTCCCGCTGCGCGTGGAGTTCCACGACTACTTCGAGTGGGCCGCGGCCCAGGTCGACGACATGGTCTCCTACGGCCACGAGGTCGTCGGCGTCGCGCCCGTGACCCGGGACGGCGTCGTGGAGCACCTGGAGGTGACCGTCCGTTCCGGCGGCGGCCTCGAGGTCCACCGGGCCCGCAACCTCGTCCTCGGCACCGGCCTGCGCCCCCTCATGCCCGAGGGTGTGGAGCGCGGCGAACGCGTCTGGCACAACTCCGAACTGCTCGCCAAAGTGGATGAGTTGGAGGGCACCTCGCCCTCCCGGTTCGTCGTCGTGGGCGCCGGTCAGAGCGCCGCCGAGAACGTCGCCTACCTGCACCGTCGCTTCCCCGGGGCCGAGGTCTGCGCCGTCTTCTCCCGCTACGGCTACAGCCCCGCCGACGACAGCAGCTTCGCCAACCGGATCTTCGACCCCCAGGCCGTCGACGAGTACTTCGCCGCGCCCGAGGACGTCAAGCGCCGGCTGATGGACTACCACGGCAACACCAACTACTCCGTGGTGGACATCGAACTCATCGACGACCTCTACCGGCAGTCGTACCAGGAGAAGGTCCTCGGCACCGAACGCCTGCGCTTCCTCAACGTCTCCCGCCTCACCGGCGTCAAGGAGACCCCGTCCAGCGTCCGCGCCACCGTGACGTCCCTGGTCACCGGCGAGGAGACCGACCTGGACGCGGACGTCGTGGTCCTCGCCACCGGCTACAGCCCCGCCGACCCCACCAGCCTGCTCGGCGAGGTCGCCGACAGCTGCCTCCGCGACGACGAGGGCCGCGTCCGGGTCGAGCGCGACTGGCGCATCGCCACCGACCCCGCCCTGCGGTGCGGCATCTACCTGCAGGGCGGCACGGAGCACACACACGGCATCACCTCGTCGCTGCTCTCCAACACCGCCATCAGGGTGGGCGAGATACTCGACTCGCTGCTCGGCCGTGGCACCTCCGGGCCCGCCGCCGACGCCCGGACCCTCGCCGACGGCTCCGGCAGCACCACCCGTTGACGAGCGGGCAGTTCGGCCCGAACGCCAAGTCGCCGACAGCGCACGGGATAACGTACGTCGACATGGGCACGACTGCGGCAGTGGAGCGCCCCGCGACCAGGGGCTCGACACAGACCCGCCGGCGACGGGTCGTGGGCCTGGGCACCCTCCTGGCGGTCCTCGTGATCGCCGCGGTCCTGTCGCTGGCCGTCGGCGCACGCGCGCTCAGCCCCACCGAGGTGTGGCACGGGCTGTTCGGCGCCCCGGACCGCGACCAGCGGCTCACGGAGATCAGGCTCATCGTCGAGACCGTACGGGTGCCCCGTACGGTCCTCGGGATCGTCGCGGGCATCGCCCTCGGCGTCGGCGGTGCGCTGATCCAGGGGTTCACGCGCAACCCGATCGCCGACACGGGCCTGCTCGGCGTGAACTCCGGCGCCTCGTTCGCGGTCGTGGTGGCGATCTCCGTGTTCGGGCTCGGCAACCCCTTCCAGTACGTCTGGTTCGCCTTCGCCGGGGCGGCCGTCGCGGGTGTCGTGGTGTTCGCGCTGGCGAGCATCGGGCGCGGGGCGGGCAATCCGCTGACCCTCGCCCTGGCCGGCCAGGGCGTCACGGTGTTCCTCGCGGCGATGACCACCGCCGTCGCACTGTCGGACCAGGCGGCGCTGAACGCCCTGCGGTTCTGGAACGCGGGCTCCCTCGCCGGTGCCGGATTCGACGTCATCTGGCCGGTGACCGCGTTCATCGGCGCCGGGCTGGTGCCGGCCCTGACCACGCTGCCCTCCCTCAACCTGCTCAACCTGGGCGACGACGTGGCCCGGGGGCTGGGCGTGAACATCGCGCTGAGCCGGACCGTCGGCATCACCGCCATCACGCTGCTGGCGGGCGCGGCGACGGCCGCGTGCGGACCCATCGCCTTCCTCGGGCTCATGGTGGCCCACGTGGCCCGGTACCTGACCGGGCCGGACTACCGCTGGCTGGCGCCGTACGCCGGTCTGCTCGGGGCCGTGGTGCTGCTGCTCTGCGACATCGTCGGCCGACTGGTGGTGCGGCCGGGCGAGTTGGACGCCGGAGTCCTCGTGGCGCTCCTCGGCGCCCCCTTCTTCGCGGTTCTCGTGTGGCGCGGAAAGTTCAGAAAAGCATGAACGTGACCGATGTGAAGCCGGCCCTGCCGCCGGGTGTGCGGCTCGGCCGGGTGTCGTTCGTCTGGCGGCCCTGGCTCGTGTGCGTCACGCTGCTGCTCGCGGCGGCGACCTTCCTGGTGTTCTGCGTGTCCATCGGCGTCGGGGACTTCCCCGTAGGCCTCCCGCAGGTGATCGCCACGATCTTCGGACGGGGCGAGCAGGTCGACCAGTTCGTCATCATGGACCTGCGGATGCCGCGCGCCCTGGCCGGGCTGGTCGTGGGCATCGCGCTCGGGGTGGCCGGGGCGATCACGCAGTCCATCGCGCGCAATCCCCTGGCCAGCCCGGACGTACTGGGGATCACCCAGGGCGCCAGTGCGGTCGCGGTGTTCCTGGTGACGGTCTCGGGCGGGACCGCCGCGGCGATCGTCAACTCCGTCGGCCTCTCGGCCGCGGCGCTCGCGGGCGGGCTCGGCACGGGTCTGCTGGTGTACTTCCTGGCGTGGCGGCGCGGGGTCGACGGCTTCCGGCTCATCCTCATCGGCATCTCGGTGAGCGCCGTGATGGAGGCCATCACGACCTGGCTGCTTGTCACGGCCGACATCAGGGACGTCGCCCGGGCCCAGGTGTGGCTGGTCGGCTCGCTGGAGGACAGCTCGTGGGGCGAGGTCTGGACGGCCCTGTGGTGCGGGCTGGTCCTCCTGGCCGTCGTCTCCTGCGTCGCCTTCCAGTTCAGGCCGATGCACTTCGGTGACGAGGTCGCCGCTGGCCTGGGCGTCCGGTACGCGAGGGTGCGGGCGGTTCTGCTGCTGTGCGCGGTGCTGCTGGCCGGTGTGGCGGTGAGCGCGGCGGGCCCGGTGCCGTTCGTCGCGCTGGTGGCTCCGCAGGTGGCGATGCGTCTGGCGCGCTGCCCCACACCGCCGATGGCGGCTTCGGGCCTGGTGGGCGCGCTGCTGCTGATCGGCTCGGACCTCATCGCGCGCACGGCGCTGCCGGTCTCGCTCCCGGTCGGCGTGGTCACCGCCGCGATCGGCGGGCCCTTCCTCGTCTATCTGCTGGTGCGGGCGAACCTCCGGTAGATGTACAAGAGTCAGGTGAACCTAAGCAAGGGGGGACCCGTGGTCGCACAGTCCGTCACCGAGGCCGCGGTCGGCGAGACCTCGCGGCTGGCAGCCCGAGGCGTCACGGTGGGCTACGGGGGCCGGGTCGTCATCGACGAGCTCGACGTGGCGATACCGCCCGGCGTGATCACCACGATCATCGGCCCCAACGGCTGCGGGAAGTCGACCCTGTTGCGGACGCTGTCGCGGCTGCTCAAGCCGTCCCGGGGGTCGGTCGTCCTGGACGGCGAGGACATCGGCAGGCTCCGGACCCGGGATGTCGCGAAGAAGCTCGGTCTGCTGCCGCAGGCGCCGGTCGCGCCGGAGGGGCTGACGGTCGCCGACCTGGTCGCCAGGGGCCGTCACCCGCACCAGAGCTGGCTGCGGCAATGGTCCTCGGACGACGCCGAGGTGGTGGAGCGCGCGCTCGCCATGACCGGGGTGTCCGACCTCGCCGACCGCCCGGTCGACGCGCTGTCCGGTGGTCAACGGCAGCGCGTCTGGATCTCCATGACGCTGGCTCAGGGTACCGATCTGCTGCTGCTGGACGAGCCGACGACCTATCTGGACCTGGCACACGCCGTCGACGTCCTCGATCTGGTGGACGACCTGCACGAGTCCGGCTGCACCGTCGTCATGGTGCTGCACGACCTCAACCTGGCCACGCGGTACAGCGACAACCTCGTGGTGATGCGGGAGGGTTCGATCCTGGCGCAGGGGCATCCGCGCGATGTCATCACCGCCGAACTGCTGGACGAGGCCTTCGGGTTGCGCGCCCGGGTGATCGACGACCCGGTCGGTGACCGGCCGCTCATCGTGCCGATCGGGCGGACCCATGTGCAGCCGGGACACCTCCCGACACGGGAGTCTTAGTAAGGCTAGGCTTACCTCATTCTCTCGCGGTAAGGTTTGGCTGCCCTTAGGCGAGGGTGCAGCGAACTAGCGCGAAAGCAAGGGGTCTTGGATGCTCCTCCATCGAACGACGCCCGGTAGGCCATGGCGGCGGCTGGCGGCGATTCTGTCCGCGGCCACCCTCGGCGTCGGGCTCCTCGCGGGATGCGGTTCCGGCACGGCGGACGACAAGAGCGAGGGCACTCAGGCCGCGGCCGCCGGCGCGTTCCCGGTCACCGTGGAGCATGCGTTCGGATCCACCGAGGTCGAGAAGGCGCCCCAGCGGGTCGTCTCCGTCGGCTACACCGACGACCAGACCGTCCTGGCCTTCGGGATCAAGCCCGTCGGCATGGTCGACCAGTACCCCAACCCGCCCGGCAAGAGCCCCGACATCAACACCCAGTGGCCCTGGGTGAAGGACAAGTGGGGCGACACCAAGCCCGAGGTCGTCATGAAGAACGGCGACTCCGGCCCCAACTACGAGAAGATCGCGGCCCTTCGCCCCGACCTGATCGTCGCGGTCTACTCCGAGATCGACCAGGCCGCCTACGACAAGCTCTCCAAGATCGCCCCGACGGTGGCCCGCACCAAGGGCGAGAAGGAGCCCTTCAGCGCGCCCTGGCAGGACAACGCCCTGCACATCGCCAAGGCCCTCGGCAAGGCCGATGAGGGCCAGAAGATGGTCGACGACATCCAGGGGCAGCTCGACGCGGCCAAGAAGGCGCACCCCGAGCTCGGCAAGGAGACCGCCGTCGCGCTGTCCTGGTACAAGGACTCGGTGGCACCCTTCACCTCCACCGACGTGCGCGGCCGGCTCGTCACGGGCATCGGCTACAAGTACCAGACCGAGATCGACAAGGTCGCGGGCGGCAACTTCTACACCACGCTCTCGCCGGAGCGCATCGACCTCGTCGACGTCGACCACATCTTCGTCATCAACGACAAGGCCGACACCGAGGCGCTCAAGAAGTTCAAGCTGTTCGCCAACCTCGACGCGGTGAAGAAGGGCAACGTGTCCTACCTGCTCGACAGTGAGGGACCCGCGGTCGGCGCGGCCATCTCCCAGGGCACCCTGCTGTCCATGCCGTACGCGATCGACGAGCTCGTCAAGTCGGTCGAGTAGGGAGTGAGCACCACCGACACGCGCGTCGCCCCGGCGACCCTGCGCACGACGACCGGACGCGAGGCCGCCCGCTGGGTCGCGGCACACTGCCGCACAATGCCCGGGCTGACGACCGCGACCGTGCTCACCACGGTCGCGGGGGCGGCGCTCCAGGTGCTCCCGGTGCTCCTGCTCGGCCGGGTGGTCGACGGGGTCGTCGGGGGCGAGGACCGTTCGGTCCTGGTCACGATCGGGGTGCTGATCGGTGCCGCCGCGCTGCTCGGCGCGGCGGCCACCGCGGTGTCGACGTACCTGATCGGACGGCTGGGTGCGGATCTGCTCGCGCGGCTGCGCGAAGGCGCCGTCCGGGCGGTGCTCGGCATGCCGAGCGCACGGATCGAGCAGGTCGGCCGGGGAGACGTGCTCTCCCGGGTCGGTGACGACGTGGCCGTCATCTCCAAGGGCATCCGCACGGCCGTCCCCACGGTGTTCTCGGCGGGCGTGCTGGTCGTCATCGCCACCCTCGGCATGTTCGGACTGGACTGGCGGCTCGGCCTGGCCGGCGCCGCCGCGCTGCCCGCGTACGCGCTGGCACTGCGCTGGTACCTGCCCCGGTCCGCCCCCCTCTACCGGAAGCAGCGGGTGGCCCAGGCCGACCGGGCCCAGGCGTTCATCAGCGGCCTGAACGGCATCGACACGGTCCGCGCCTACCGCCTGGAGGGCGCCTTCCGCGAGAAGGTCACCACCGAGTCGTGGCGGGTGCGCGAGCTCGGTATCGAGGTGTTCCGGTTCTTCGGCCGGTTCGTCGGCCGGGAGAACCGCGCCGAGTTCATCGGCCTGGTCCTGATCCTCGTGGTGGGGTACGCCCTGCTGGAGGCCGACGCGGCCAGCCTGGGCGAGGTGTCGGCGGCCCCGCTGCTGTTCCACCGGCTGTTCACCCCGCTGGGCGCCATCATGTTCACCTTCGACGAGGCGCAGAAGTCGGGCGCGAGCCTGACCCGCCTGGTCGGGGTGCTGGGGGAGTCCGCCGAGGAGCGGCTGGTCGGCGACGAGTCCGTCACGGTGGCCCGGGCCGGGGCGCACCCGGTGACGGTCGAGGGGCTGACGTTCCGTTACCCCGGCTCCGAGGAGCCGGTGCTGCGGGACGTCGACCTGACGATCCCGGCCGGTGGATCGCTCGCCCTGGTGGGCGCCACGGGCGCGGGCAAGACGACGCTCGCCGCGCTGATCGCCGGCATCGGCACCCCGCAGGCCGGGTCGGTGCGCATCGGGACGACCGATCTCGCCGGCCTGGACGAGGCCGGGGCGCGGGCCCTGGTGAGCATCCTGACGCAGGAGACGCACGTGTTCTCCGGCCCGCTCGCCGACGACCTGCGGCTGTCCGCGCCGGGGGCGACCGACACCGAGCTGATGGACGCGCTGCGCACCGTCGGCGCCGAGGGCTGGGTCGCCGCGCTGCCCGACGGGCTGAACACCCCGGTCGGCGAGGGCGGTGAGCGCTTGGACGTCACCAAGGTCGCCCAGATCGCCCTGGCGCGGCTGGTGCTGGGCCGGGCGCCGGTGGTGGTGCTCGACGAGTCGACCGCGGAGGCCGGCAGCGAGGGCGCCGCCGAGCTGGAACGGGCCGTACTGGCCGCGTGCGCGGGCCGTACCACGCTGTTCGTGGCGCACCGGCTGACCCAGGCGATGGCCGCGGACCGGATCGCCGTGCTCGACGCGGGACGCGTCGTGGAGCAGGGGACACACGAGGAACTGGTGGCCCTGGGCGGACGGTACGCGCGACTGTGGCGGGCCTGGCGAGAGGGTAGTTAGGTAACCCTTATTTAGGTTAGCCTAACTCCACATTCTGGAAGGGACGCTGAGTCTTCGATGATGGAACCGCGCGCTCGTCTCGCACTGCTCTCTCCCACGCGCCTGGCCGATGTGCGCCGGCGGATCGGCGACTACCCGGACAGGACCATCACCGAGGCCTGCGCCATCGGCCTGTCGTACTGGGCGACGGGTCGAAGCCCCGAGGGCATCGACCTCGCCCCCGGCACGCTCTTCGCCGACGTCCTCGGCTGGGTCGACAACGGCGGTGCCGCGCCCGGCGGTTGGGACGTCACCCCGGACGGCCGCGGCATCACCGTCCCCGACGGCGTCACACCCGAGGACGCCCAGCTCGCCCTGGACGACCTGGCCGACTTCCCGGACCGGCCGCTCGGCACCATCGGACCGTCCAGCGTCGCGGCCAGACTCGCGACCCTGGCCGGGTGGAACGACAACCGGGCCGACCGGGTCCGCCCCACCATCGTCGAGATGTTCCGCGAGCAGGCGAGCGCCAGACCGGACGCCACAGCCGTCGTCGACGAGCACCGGTCACTGACCTACCGTCAAGCAGCCGAACTGTCCGGCCAGTTGGCCCACCACCTGCTCGCACGCGGACTCGGCTCCGAACAGGTCGTCGGGATCTCCCTGACCCGCTCCGCCGACATGGTCATCGGGCTGCTCGCCGTGCTCCAGGCGGGGTGCGCCTTCGTACCCCTCGATCCGCAGTGGCCCGCCGCGCGCCGGGCCGTCGTCATCGAGGACGCCCGGGTCGTCGTCCAGCTCAACGCCTCGGGCGAGCACGACCCGGCCGAACCGGACGCCGTGGCCGTCGACTTGGGCCACTGGCAGTACGGCTCGTACCCGGAACAGGGGCCCGACGCCACCGTCCTCGGCGACGCGCTGGCCTACGTGATCTTCACGTCCGGTTCCACCGGGCGCCCCAAGGGCGCGATGATCCGGCACGAGGCGATCAGCGAGCGCCTGCTGTGGCAGGTGAACGAGATCCTCGGCTTCGGCCACGACGACGCCTCACTGTTCAAGGCGCCGCTGTCCTTCGACATCTCCATCAACGAGATCTTCCTGCCGCTGGTCTCCGGCGGCCGGCTCGTCGTCCTGCGGCCCGGCGGCGAACGCGACCCGCACCACCTGCTGAGCGTCATCGCTGAACAGCGCGTCACCTTCACGTACCTGGTGTCGTCCATGCTGGACGTGCTGCTGGAGATGGCCGGCGACTCCGGCCGCCTGGACAGCCTGCGGCACGTGTGGTGCGGCGGGGAGGTGCTCACCCCGGAGCTGTACGAGCGGTTCCGCACCAAGCTCGACAACATCCCCATGTACCACGGCTACGGCCCCGCCGAGACGACCATCGGCGTCTCGCACGTCATCTACCGGGGCGCCGCCGAACGCCTGTCGACGTCCATCGGCAAGGCCAACCCCAACACCCAGCTCTACGTCCTGGACGAGGAACTGCGCCCGGTCCCCGTCGGTGTCGGCGGTGAACTCTACGTCGGCGGCTTCCTCCTGGGCCGCGGCTACGTGGGCGCCCCCGGCCTGACCGCTTCCCGCTTCGTCGCCAACCCCTTCGCGAACGACGGCTCACGCCTCTACCGCACCGGCGACCTCGCCCGCTTCGCCCCCGACGGATCGCTGGACTTCCTCGGCCGCGCCGACAACCAGATCAAGATCCGCGGCATGCGGCTGGAGATCGAGGACGTCGAGGCCGGACTCGCCGAACACCCCCGCGTACGGCACACCTGCGTCGTCGCGAGGAAGAACGCGGCCGGCGGCACCTACCTCATCGGCTACGTCATACCCGCCGCCGGCAGCGAGGAGCTGCGGGCGGACGAGGTCAAGGCATGGGCCGGCGCGCACATGGTCGAGTACATGGTGCCCGCCCACATCGTCGTGCTGGAGGAGTTCCCGCTCACCGCCAACGGCAAGCTCGACCGGAACGCGCTGCCCGAGCCCACCATCGAGACCGGCGCCCTCGTCCGCCCCGCCACCGACGACGAACGCGCGGTGTGCGCCGCCGTCGCGGAGGTGCTGCGCCTCGAAGAGGTCGGCGTCGACCAGGACTTCTTCCAGCTCGGCGGCGACAGCATCCTGGCGATCTCCCTGCTGAGCGCGCTGCGCGAGCGGGGCCTGCACGTCACGGCGCGGCAGATCTTCACCCACAGCACCGTGGGAGCGCTGGCCGCGGTCGCGAGCCGCGAGGACGTCTCCACCGTGGACCACGCCGATGTCGCCACCGGCACCGTCGTGGGCCCGCCCGTCGTGCAGTGGCTCGGCGAGACCACGGACGCCATCGACGGCTTCGTCCAGTCGGTCGTCCTGAACACCCCCGCGGAGCTGACCGCCGACGCCCTCGACGCCGTCCTCACCGCCCTCGTGACCCGGCACGACATGCTCCGCGCCAAGCTGGTGCGCGGCAGCCGCTGGAGCTTCGACATCCCCGAGGCGGACCGGGCCGTGCCCGGCTGGCAGCAGAGCGACCGGCCGCTCGACGAGTGCGTCGCCCTCGCCACCGACGGACTGGATCCCTCGGGCGGCGTGATGCTCCGGGCCGTCTGGCGCCCCGGGGCACGCCAACTCGTCCTCGTCGCCCACCACGTGGTCATCGACGGCGTCTCCTGGCGCGTCCTGATGGAGGACCTGGCCACCGCCTGGCGGCAGTTCGCTTCGGGCGAGCCCATCGAACTCCCCGCGGTGGGCACGTCGTTCCGCCGCTGGACCCAGCTGCTGGAACGCGCCGCGTTCGACGCCGACAGCTCCTGCTACCGGCGCCCCCTGCCCGGCGAGGACCAGCCGCTGGCCCGCCGCCCCCTGTCCGAGGCCCACACCGTCGCGAACGAACGCCTGCGGACCGTCACGGTCGGTCCGGAGATCACGGCCGCGCTGCTCGGCGAGATCCCCGCGAAGTTCCACGCCGGCGTCAACGACGTCCTGCTCACCGCGCTCGCCGTCGCGCTCGCCCGCCGGCGCCGCGACCTCGGCCAGGACCAGACCTTCGCCCACATCGAACTCGAAGGCCACGGCCGCGAAAGCCGGTTCGTCGCCGGTTCCGCCGGCTTCGAGCCGGAACTGTCGCGCACCGTGGGCTGGTTCACCACCCTCTTCCCGGTGACCGTGGACCCCGGCACGGCGTCCGACTTCACCACCCCGGCGTACCTGACCGCCGCCCTCAAGGCGGTCAAGGAGGACCTCGCCCGGGTACCGGACAACGGCGTCTCCTACGGCGCCCTGCGCTACCTCACCCACAGTGAGTTCGACGCTCCCGCACCCCAGGTGCTCTTCAACTACCTGGGCCGCTTCGCCGCCGGCGCCCCCGGCGACTGGCAACTCGCGGGCACCACCGGCCAGCTGGGCGAGAAGCGCGACCCGCGGATGCGCCTGCCGCGGGCCCTGGAGTTCAACGCGATCGCCGAACCCTCCGCCACCGGCGCCTACGAGCTGGTCACCACCATCTCCTGGCCCGACGGCATGTTCACCGACGCCGACATCACCACCCTCGGCGACTACTTCCGCACGGCCCTGGCCGGACTCGCCGCCCTCGACCAGGGCGGCCACTCGCCCAGCGACTTCCCCCTGGTAGCGCTCACCCAGGCCGACGTCGACACCCTGGACGGCCCGGCGCTGCGGGACATCCTGCCGCTGACGCCGCTCCAGGAAGGCCTCTACTTCCACTCGGTCTTCGACGACGACTCCGTGGGCGCCTACGTCGAACAGCAACTGCTCACGCTGGGCGGCGAGGTGGACGCCGACCGGCTCGCGGCGGCGGCCACCCGGCTGCTCACCCTGTTCCCGAACCTGGCCGCGCGCTTCACGTCCCTCTCCGACGGCCGGGTGGTCTCCGTCCTGGAGAACGGCGTCGAGGCACCCTTCACCACGCTGGACCGACCCGGCATCACCGACGAGGAGATACGCGTCCTCGCCGAACGGGACCGCCGTACCGGCTTCGACCTGGCCACCGGCCCGCTGATGCGGTACACGCTCATCCGCTCCGGCCCCGAGCGGAACGTCCTGGTGCAGACGGTGCACCACATCATCGCCGACGGCTGGTCGGTGCCGCCGATGCTCCGTGCGCTGCTGGCCGAGTACCACGCGCCGGGCACCGTCCACCCGCTGGGAGGCTTCGCCGACTACGTGCACTGGCTCGCCGGACGCGACGCCGCCGAGAGCGACCGGGTGTGGCGCGAGGAACTCGCCGAGCTGCCCGGCCCGTCGCTGGTCGCCGGGGGGCACACCCCCTCCGACCGGTTCGCCGACACCGCCGTGGAACCCGAGGGCGACATCGACGCCGCCGTCCGAGCGGCCGGCGTGCCGCTGAGCGTCGCCGTGCACAGCGCCTGGGCCGTCACCCTGGGCGGTCTCCTGCACGGCAGGGACGTGGTGTTCGGCTCCACGGTCTCCGGCCGCGACGCCGATGTGCCCGGTATCGGGGACATGGTCGGCCTGTTCATCAACACCATCCCCGTACGCGCCCGTTGGACCTCCGGGACCACGGCCGGCGACCTGCTCGGCTCGGTGCGCGACCACCAGAGCGCGGTCCTGCCGCACCAGCATGTCTCCCTGGCGCGTATCGGCCGCCAGGCCGGCGCCGGTTCCCTCTTCGACACCCTCGTGGTGTTCGACGTGGCCACCGACGTGGCCTCGCTCCGGCGCCCCGGCGACACGCTGACCGTCACCGGCCTCGTCAACGAGGGCGCCCCGCACTACCCGCTGACGCTGGTCGCCGAGCGCACCCCCGACGGCCGGCCGCGCTTCAACCTCATCTACGACGGTGACCTGCTGCGCGAGACGACCGCCCGGGCGATCCTGCGCACGTTCACCCGGACCCTGAACGGCCTGCTCACCCACCCGGACACACTGGTCGACGACCTGACGCCCGAGAGGGAGCGGCGCCCCGCCCCGATCACCCCGGCCACCCTCGGCGGACTGTTCGACACCGCCGCCCGCCGCGACCCGGCGGCCACAGCCGTCACCCAGTGCGGCCTCGACGGCGCCACCCGGTCCCTGACCTACGGCGAACTGTCCGCCGCGAAGAACGACCTGGCCTCCGCCCTGCGCGCGGCCGGGGTCGGCCCGGGCCGGCGGGTCGCCGTGGCCGTCCCGCGCTCCCTGGAGCAGGTCGTCGCCCTGGTCGCGATCGTCAGCGCGGGCGGGGCGTACGTCCCGCTGGACCTGGCGTACCCGGACGAACGGCTGGAGTACGTCCTCGCCGACGCCGCCCCGCAGGTCGTCCTCGTGGACCGTGACCAGCGCGACCGCTTCACGCACCTCCTGGCGCGGGCGGGTGTGCCGGCCCGTGTGCTGGTGCAGGGCGAAGAGCCCCCGGCCGCCCGCACGGAGCCCGGTCCCGAGCCCGACCGGCACACCCCCGCCTACGTGATCTACACCTCCGGATCCACGGGCCGCCCCAAGGGCGTCGTCGTCCCGCACTCCAGCGTGGTGTCGCTGCTCACCCACACCCGGCCCGACATGGACTTCGGCCCGGACGACGTCTGGGTCCAGTTCCACTCCTTCTCCTTCGACTTCGCCGTCTGGGAGCTGTGGGGCGCACTGGCCCACGGCGGTGAACTGCTGGTGCCCGACTACGGGCTGACACGCTCCCCGGTCGACTTCCACCGGCTGGTCCGTGAGCGCGGAGTGACCGTGCTCAACCAGACCCCGTCGGCCTTCTACCAGTTCATCGAGGCCGACCGGCTCGCCGGCGAACCGCTGCCCGCACTGCGCCGGATCATCTTCGGCGGCGAGGCACTGGACCTCGGGCGGCTGCGCGGCTGGGTCGAGCGGCACGGCACGGCTGCCCCCGAGCTGGTCAACATGTACGGCATCACCGAGACCACCGTCCACGTCACCCACCGGGTGCTGAACGACGAGGACTTCGGCCCCGGCGACGCCGTCAGCCCCATCGGCGGCCCGATCCCCGGCCTGGTCACCTACCTGCTCGACGACCGGCTCCGCCCGGTGCCGCCGGGCCGGGAGGGCGCCATCTACGTCGCCGGCGACCAGGTGTCGCTCGGCTACCTGGGCAGGCCCGGGCTCACCGCGGGCCGCTTCGTGGCGAACCCGTTCACGGCCGACGGCTCCCGCATGTACCACACGGGCGACCTCGCCATCCGCACCCTCGACGGCGAGCTGGTCTTCACCGGCCGTGCGGACGATCAGGTGCAACTCAAGGGATTCCGCATTGAGTTGGGCGAGGTGGAGGCCGCGATCAGGGCCCTCGACGGCGTGACCGACGTGGCCGTGACGGTGGCGGAGAGCGGCGACCACTTGGTGGCGCACGTGGTGGGCAGCGTGCCGGGTGATGTCGAGGGCCAGTTGTGCAAGAAACTCCCCGTCCACATGGTCCCGGGTCGGGTGCTCCCGATCGACGCCCTCCCGCTGACGATCAACGGCAAGCTGGATCGAAAGGCCTTGGCGGAGCGCCCCTTCAGGGGCGCGGGGCTGTATCGATCTGCGGCTCCGCCGCGGGGCGCGACCAGCCACGATGCACCCGCAGGCGAACACTCAGCGCTCGCCACGCTGGTCGAGATCTTCACTCAGACACTGCCCGGCGCGGACATGACCGCCGACACCGACTTCTTCCGCGCCGGAGGCGACAGCATCATCGCCATCACGGTCGTGAACAGGGCCAGGACACTGGGCCTGCCCATCACCCCGCGGGACGTCTTCCTGCTCAAGACGCCCCGCGCCCTGGCCGAACACCTCGCAACAAGTACGCACCGGTCCGCACCGGCGGCAACCCGCCGCGGGGACGGCCCCCTGCCGCCCACCCCGATCATCCTCCGCCAACGCGAACTCGGCGGCTCCCTCACCCGCTTCGCCCAGGCCAGGACACTGGTGGCCCCCGAAGGCACGGGCTTCACTGACGCCGTGCGCGCCGCGAACGCCGTGGTCGCGGCACACCCCTCCCTCCGACTGCGGTTGGGGACCGAACACGGCGTGTGGACCCTCCGCACCGACCCCGCCCGCGAAGTCACCGTCGCACGCCCGGACACCACCGACGCGACAGCCGTCGCGAACGAGGCCGCCGGACGCCTCGACCCCGCGTCCGGGGACGTGGTCGCCTTCGCGTGGCTGGAGTCGAGCCGCACCCTGGTCGCCACCGTGCACCACTTGGCCGTCGACGCGGTCTCCTGGCTGATCCTGCTCGACGACCTGGCCACGGCCCTGCGCGGCGAGCCCCTCGCCCCGCCGACCACCTCGTACGCCGAGTACGCCGAAGCCCTGACGCTCCGTGCGACCCAGGACCCCGCCGACCTCGGCCGCTGGGTCACCACCCTCCAGGCTCCCGAACTGCTCCCGCGTACGGGGGCGTTGCGCAAGACGACGGTGGTAGTCGCCCCGGACGTGAGCGACAGCGTCACCCGCACCGCCCCCGCCGCACTCGGCGTCGGTCTCACCGAGCTGCTGTGCGGCGCCCTGCGCACCGCGCTGACCCGGATCCAGCCGGCGCCCACCGACCTCGCGATCGACCTGGAGCGGCACGGCCGGGTCCCGGTCCTCGAACAGCACGACTACACCCGTACGGTCGGCTGGTTCACCTCCGTCGCGCCCGTACGGCTCACCCCGCACACCGACCCCGTCGCGGCCGCACGCGAGGTCGCCGAGCGCCAGCCGGACGAGGACGGACACGTCGCCTACGGCCGGCTCCGGTACCTCAACCCGCAGACGGCCCCGCTGCTGACCGCCCGCCCGCAGGTGCTGTTCAACTACCTCGGCCGGGGCAGCGAGTCCCAGGCGCTGCACCTCACCGGCGGCGACCAGGGCAGCCCGTACGCCGTCGAGGTCAACGCGTGGACCGACGAGGTCACCGGAAGCCTGCTCGCCGAGTTCGTCCTCGCCGAGAGCATCCCCGACGCGATCACCGAGCACTGGCGCAGCGCACTCCAGCACCTCGCGGACGCCGCGACGACGGCCGAGCGCACCGCACCGGTCACCCCGCTCCAGCGCGGCCTGTTCTTCCAGGCCCAGATGGCGGGTTCGGCCGGACACTACGTGGCGCAGAACTGGTTCACCTTCGACCGGCGCCTGGACACCGACGCGCTGGCCGAGGCGATGGCGCATGTGATCGCGCGGCACCCGGTGGTCGGCGCCGGCTTCAGCACCGACGACGACGGGAACCCGGTGCAGGTCCTCAAGGCCGGCCGGCGCGTCGACGTCCGTACGGTCGCCCTGGCGACGGACGCGGAGGTCGACGCCCTGCGCACCCGGGACCGGGACACCGGCTTCGACCCGGGCGAGCCGCCGCTGATCCGGCTGACCGTCGTGCACCTGCCCGACGAGCGGGACGGGCTGCTGCTCAGCTACCACCTGCTGCTGTGGGACGGCTGGTCCCGGGAGATCGTCCTGCGGGACCTCTTCGACGCCTACCGTGCCGTCCTCGCGGGCCGGCCACTCGAAGCGACGCCCGCCACGCCGAGTTTCGAGGAGTACGCCCGGGCGCTCGACGCCAGGGACGCGGCGGTGTCGGAGCGCTTCTGGGCGGACCACCTGGCCGGCCTCCCCGGCCCCACCCTGCTCGCCGGACCGGCGCCGTCCTTCACGGACGACCTGCCGAGCGCGCTCGTGCACACGCTGACCGCCGAACAGTCCGACCTGGTGCGGGAGGCGGCCCGGGTGCACGGCGTCACCCTGAACTCGGTGCTGACCGGCGCGTTCGGCCTGCTGCTCGGCGCGCACACCGGCCGCGGCGACGCCGTGTTCGGCGTGACCGTCTCCGGCCGCGAGGGCGAGGGGCTGTCCGGCATCGTCGGCGTGCTGCTCAACACCGTGCCGATGTGGACCCGGGCCCGCCCGGACGACACGGTCCGCGCCTACCTGTCGACCGTCCAGGCGGCCCGGGTCGAGGCGATGGAGCACGAGCGTCTCGGGCTCGGCGAGATCCAGCGGGCCAGCGGCCACGACACCCTGTTCGACAACCTGTTCGTGCTCCAGAACTTCCTGGACATGGACGCGTTCGCCGAGATGAACGCCCGGCACGGCATCACCTCGGTCAAGGCCGACGACTCCACCCACTATCCGTTCACCTGGGTCGTCACGCCCGGGGAGCGGCTCACCGTCAAACTGGAGTACCGCGACGGCGACACCGGGAACGCCCGCCGTCTCCTCGACGACTACCTGAGCGTGCTCGGGGACCTGGCCCGGGCGACCGGGCCGGTCGGCGCACTGCGAGGGCTGGGGCCGGTACCCGAGCCGGGCGAACGCACCGACGTCGGCACGGACACCGTCGTCGACCGGTTCGACCGGGCGGCCGACCGCGACCCGCAGCGGGTGGCGCTGGTCGCCCACGGCTCGACGATGACGTTCGCCGAACTCCGCGACCGCAGCCGGGTCGTGGCGGGCGTGCTCGCCGCGCGCGGCATCGGGCCGGAGACCACCGTGGGCCTCGCCATCCCGCGCTCCCTCGACTGGATCGTGGCGCTGTTCGCCGTTCTGCGGGTCGGCGCCGCGTATGTGCCGCTGGAGCTGGACCACCCGGACGAGCGGATCGCCGCCATCGTCGAGGACGCCGGGCCGGACGTGATCCTCACCGTGAGCGCCGTGTCGCCTCGGCTGACCGGCGAGCTGATCGAACTCGACCGGCCGCTCCCGGATGCCGAGCCGTACCGGACGTTCGCGCCGGACGACCCGGACCGGCTGCGCCACCCCGCGTACACGATCTACACCTCCGGCTCGACCGGGAAGCCCAAGGGCGTGGTGACCGAGTACGCCGGGCTCACCAACATGCTGATCAACCATCAGCGCCGCGTCTTCGAGCCCGTGCTGGCGGAGCACGGCCACCGCGTTTTCCGGATCGCGCACACCGTGTCGTTCGCGTTCGACATGTCGTGGGAGGAGCTGCTGTGGCTCGCCGACGGCCATGAAGTGCACATCTGCGACGAGGAGTTGCGCCGGGACGCGCCCCGGCTGGTCGCGTACTGCCTGGAGCACGGGATCGACGTCGTCAACGTGACCCCGACCTACGCGCAGCAACTGGTGGCCGAGGGCCTGCTCGACAACCCGGCACGGCGGCCGGCGCTGGTGCTGCTGGGCGGCGAGGCCGTCACACCGACGCTGTGGCAGCGGCTCGCCGAGACCGAGGGCACGGTCGGCTACAACCTGTACGGGCCCACCGAGTACACCATCAACACCCTGGGCGTCGGCACCTTCGAGTGCGAGGACCCGGTGGTGGGCGTGGCCATCGACAACACGGACGTGTACGTCCTGGATCCGTGGCTGCGGCCGCTGCCGGACGGGGTGCCCGGCGAGCTGTACGTGTCGGGCATCGGCATCGCGCGCGGCTACCTCGGGCAGCCCGCCCAGACCGCGCACCGCTTCGTCGCCTGTCCGTTCGGCGCGCCCGGCGAGCGCATGTACCGCACCGGCGACCTGGTGGTGCGCCGGCCGGACGGCAACCTGATGTACCTGGGCCGCACCGACCAGCAGGTCAAGATCCGCGGCCACCGGGTCGAACTCGGCGAGGTCGAGGCGGTGTTCGCGGCGCACCCGGCGGTGCGGTTCGCCGCCGCGGTCGCCCAGCCCGACCCGCAGGTCGACGGCGCCTACCGGCTGGCCGCCTATCTGGTCCTGGAGGGGGCGGAACTCGCGGCCGTCGCCGCCGACGTGGGCGCCGGGCTGCCGGACTTCCTGCGGCCCACGCACTACGCGCAGGTCGACGGCATCCCGCTGACGGTGAACGGGAAGGCTGACACCAAGGCACTGCCCGAGGCCAAGCCGCTGGGCGCGCTGACCACGGCGGGGGAGCGGGGCCCGCAGACCGAGACCGAGACCGTGGTGTGCGAGTACTTCGCCGAGGCACTGGATCTCGACGACGACGAGGTGAGCGCGGTGAGCGACTTCGTGTCCCTGGGAGGACACTCCATGCTGGCGGTACGGCTCGTCGGGCTGCTCCGCCGCGAGTACGGTCCCGTGATCACGATCCGCGATCTGTTCACCCTGCGAACCCCGGAAGCGATTGCCCGCCACCTCGATGACAACTGACACGCAGCGGCCCCGCCACGGGGCCGCCATCCTCCGGACGGCCCTGCGCCGCAACATCGGCGCCATGGCCTGGGGCACCCTCCTCATGGGCCTCTACCAGGCCGGTGAGACGGCCTTCCCCATCGCGCTCGGCCTGATCGTCGAGCACACGATGCGGGACGGCCGCAGCCTCCAGGCGCTCGCCCTGTCGATCGGCGCGCTGGCCGTGATCATCACGACGGTGTCGCTGTCGTGGCGGTTCGGCATGCGGATCCTGCAGAAGGCCAACACGACCGAGGCGCACCGCTGGCGGGTGAAGGTCGCCGCCTGCGGCCTGCAGCCCGTGGCCAGGGACGTCGACCTCAAGTCCGGCGAGGTGCTCACCATCGCCACCGAGGACGCCGACCAGACCGCCGACATCATCGAGGTGGTGCCGCTGCTGATCAGCTCCCTGGTCGCGGTGCTGGTCGCGGCGGTCGCGCTGGGACTGGCCGACATCCGGCTCGGTCTGCTGGTGATCGTGGGCACCGTCGCGATCCTGTCGATCCTCAGCGTGATGTCCAAGCGGATCGGCAGCAGCACCCAGGAGCAGCAGGCCCGGGTGGCGCGGGCGGGTGCGAAGGTCGCCGACCTGATCACCGGCCTGCGTCCGCTGCACGGCTTCGGCGGCAACCACGCGGCGTTCCGGTCCTACCGGGAGGTCAGCACGGAGGCGAAGCACCAGTCGATCACCGTCGCCAAGGTGAACGGTGCCTACGCGGGCACCGCGCTGGCCCTCAACGCGGTGCTCGCCGGCGCGGTGACCCTGACGGCGGGCTGGCTGGCGTTCGAGGGCCGGATCACCATCGGGGAACTCGTCATGGCCGTGGGCCTGGCGCAGTTCATCATGGAACCGCTCAAGCTGTTCTCGGAGATGCCCAAGTACGTGATGATCGCGCGTGCCTCGGCCGAGCGCATGGCGCTGGTGCTGTCGGCCCCGCCCGTGACGACCCCGGGCTCCGAACGCCCCTCAGCGGGCGGCGACCTGGAGATCGACTGCGTCCGCCACGGCACCCTGACCGATCTGAAGTTCCAGGTGAAGGCGGGCGAGTTCGTCGCCATCGCCCCCTACCAGCCCCGCGCGGCGGCCGACCTCGCCGCCGTCCTGGCCGTGCGTGTCCCGCCCACCGCGTACGAGGGAACGGTACGGATCGGCGACAAGGACCTGGCGGACCTCTCCGTCGAGGCGGTCCGCGAACACCTGCTGGTCAACCCGTACGACGGGGAGATCTTCGCGGGCACCCTCCGCACGAACATCGACCCGTCGGGCACCAGCCGGACGGTCCCCGGCGCGGTCGAGGCCTCCATGCTGACCGACGTCGTCGCCCTGCACCGCGAGGGCCTCGACTACGGCGTCCGCGACCGCGGCGCCAACCTCTCCGGCGGCCAGCGCCAACGCCTCTCCCTGGCCCGCGCTTTGGCCGCCGACACCGACGTCCTCGTCCTGCACGATCCGACGACAGCGGTGGACGCGGTCACGGAACAACTGATCGCCCGCAACGTGGCGAAGCTGCGCCGGGGCCGCACGACGATCGTGATCACCAGCAGCCCGGCGTTCCTGGACGCGGCGGACCGGGTCCTGGTCCTGGACGACGGCACGATCACGGCGGAGGGCACGCACCGCACCCTCCTGGCAAGGGACCAGGACTACTGCTCGGCGGTGGCACGCTGACCTGTCGTGGGGGCGCGGGGCTGAGTCGATGTGCGGCTCCGCCGCGTGGGCGCGACAAGCTCCCGAGCACCCGCGGACGGCGACGGCGCTAGGGGGCTTCTGATGGATCTCCGCGGCGTCGCGACGCCCGGCACGCACTCTCGCCGCACCGGACAAAAGGCCTAGTAGCTCCGCTACGAAGCCTTCCGCCCGGCACGCCGAGAGCACGCACCGAACGCCGCTCCTTCTTCCACGGAGATCCATCAGAAGCCCCTAGTCGCGCAGCGCCCACGCCACATCCCTGAGCAGCGCATGCCGCCACCCGGCCCGGTCATGCCCCGACGCGGACCGGGACACCCGCACGGTCGCCCCGGCCCGCTCCACCAACCCCTCGGTCACCTCACCATGGGGCAGCATCCGGTCCTCGTGCTCCCCGACGTCGAACGCGACCCGCAGCCCCGACAGAACCGCACCTTTCCGCAGCCGCTCGGCGATGACACCCCCGACCGGGCCCCCCAACGGATCGGCCCACCCCAGGGCATCCGGAGTCCACCAGAACGACCCCGACTGACAGGCGACCCGCGACACCAACTCGGGAAACTCCAGCGCCGCGTACACCGCACTCAGACCGCCGAGGCTCTGCCCGGCGACCACCAGCCGCTCCAGGTCGGCGGGCACGCCCGACTCCGCCACCAGCGGCAGCAGTTCGTCCCGCACCGCCTCCCAGAGCTCGGGCCGGCACGCGAACTCGGCCTCCCGGTCCTTGGCGGGCAGAAAGACCAGCGTGACCGGCGGCACCTCGCCTGCCGCCACGGCCGCGTCGAACGCGGTCACGGCCGGATGCAGATACAGCCAGTCGTCCCCGTCGAGCAGCAGCACCACCGGCCCACCACCCCCCGCCGGATGAATCCGCACCGTACGCCGCCCACCCAGCCGCTCACTCGCCCAGCGAATCCGCGCACGCGGCACCGGCAGCACCGCGTCGGGCCCGACGACGGGCCAGTACGGCTGCTCCGGGGCGTCCGGCGTCGCGACGACGGACCGGTCACCGCCCGCGCCGGCCGGGTTGAACGGGTCGGCATGGAACGCGTCCCCCGCCACGAACCGATACGTCACCCGCAGCCGCGCGGGCATGCGCACCTCGGCGTACCAGCAGTCCGTGTCCTTCCAGCGGCGCAGGGCAACCGGCTCCGACCAGCTCTCGAACTCGATGGTCACCGGCGACGACCCGCGCCACAGGAACAGGGTCACCCAACCGCCGCCCTCGGCGGGCACCGACGAGGGCGCCCCCACGGCGGTCCAGAAGGCGGCGCTGCCGGGCGCCCCCGGCAGCCCGAACCCGGCGAACGCGTCCTCCCCGCCGACCGCGGCCACGCGCATGAACGTCTCCTTGTGAGAGGGAAGGGGCAAAGGCTAAGCTCCCGTCAATTAGGCGAGCCTAACCTAATCTTGGCCCTCCGAGGAGGCACCGCGCATGAGCACCAATCCCTTCGACGACAACGAAGGCCGTTTCCTGGTCCTGGTGAACGACGAGGGCCAGCACTCCCTGTGGCCGTCCTTCGCCGAGGTGCCCGGGGGATGGACGATCGCCCTCGCCGAGACCACCCGCGAGGCCTGCCTGGAGTACGTCGAGACCCACTGGACGGACCTGCGCCCCCGGTCCCTCGCCGCATCCCAGGACGTCTGACCCCACCGATGCTGTGCACCAGGCTGACCAACGCCCGTTTCCTCACCATGGATCCGGACCACCCGGTCGCTCATGACCTGGGCATCTGGCAGGGACGGATCGCCGGCCTCGACGAGGCCGTGACCTCCCTGCCCGCCCGGGAGGTCGTCGACCTGCAGGGCGCCACCGTGCTGCCGGGATTCATCGACGCCCATGTCCACCTCGCCTGGACCGGGTTCAAGCAGACCACTTTGAGCATCGCGGGCCGCACCCGCGTCGACGACGTGCTCGCGGTGGTGGCCGAGGCCGTCGCCCGCACCCGCGCCCCCGGCGACTGGGTGAGCATCGCCGGCTACGACCAGCGGGCCCTGGGCCGCCACCTCACCGCCGCCGACCTCGACCGGGTCAGCGACGGACGCAAGCTCTACCTGCTGCACGACTCCGGGCACGGCTGCGTCGTCAACACCGCCGTCCTGGACCTGCTCCCCGCGGACATCCCGCACGACAACGGCTTCCTCGCCGAGCAGGCCATGGGCGCCGCCCGCGCCCTGCGCCTGCCGCACTCCCAGGAGGACCTGGCCGAGGCGATCGGCCGCGCGGCCCGCACCTGCCTGGCCGAGGGCGTCACCGCCTGCGCCGAAGCGGGCATCGGCGGCACCCTCTTCGGCCACAGCCCCGTCGAACTCGGTGCCTATCAACTCGCCCTGGAAAAAGGGCTGTTGGCGCTGCGCGTACAGCTCATGGTCTCCGCGGACCGGCTGCGCCCGGTCGCCGCCCACGAGGCCGACGGCATCCCGAGGGCCCTCGACCTCGGCCTGCGCACCGGGTTCGGCGACGACCGGCTGTCCGTGGGCGCGCTGAAGGTCTACACCGACGGCGGCATGATGGCCCGAACGGCCGCCCTGACCAGCCCGTACGAAGGGCTTGACCACGGCGGGCAGTTGCAGGACGACCCGGACGTGCTCACCGGCCTCATCGTGGACGGCCACCTCGCCGGCTGGCAGCTGGCCGTGCACGCGATCGGCGACCGCGCGGCCGACCTCGCCCTGGACGCGATCGAGCGCGCCCACCGGATCCGGCCCCGCCCCGAGGCACGCCACCGCATCGAACACGCCGGGCTGATCCGGCCCGACCAGCTCCCGCGCTTCGCGCGACTCGGCGTCAGCGCGGTCGTCCAGCCCGGCTTCCTGCGCTGCTTCGGCGACGACTACGCCTCGATCATGGGCAAGGAGCGGGCGCCCTGGATGTACCGGGGCCGGGCCTTCCTGGACCACGGCATTCCCCTGGTGGGCAGCTCCGACCGGCCGGTCGCCGACGGATCGCCCCTGCGCGCCGTCCAGTTCATGGTCGAGCGCGCCGCCGCCTCCGGACAGCTCATCGGCCCGGACGAGGCCCTCACCGTCGACCAGGCCCTGCACGCCTACACCGTCGCCGGCGCCCGCGCCTGCCACTGGGAGGACCGCCTGGGCAGCCTCACCCCGGGCAAACACGCCGACCTGGTCGTCCTCGGCGACGACCCCCGGAGCGTCGGCACCTCGCGCATCGGCGACATCGAGGTCGTGGAGACGTACGTGGCCGGCCGCCCGAGCCGTCCGCGCGCTTGATCCCCGGTCCGGAACCGAGGAAGGAACCCCTTGACCACGGCCACGCAGCGCCCTGCCGCGCCGCCGCGCGCCCTTGGCGCACCGACGCCCGTCGTGCGCACCGCCCGCCCGGGCGAGGCCGGCGCCCTCGCCGCCCTGTCCCGGCCCTTCGTGCGCTCGGGCGCGCTGCGCGAACGCCCCGCCTCCCTCTACGCCGCCCACGCGGCCGACTTCCTGGTGCTGGGGGCCCCTGACGGCACTCTCGACGGCTGCGTGGGCCTGCGCGCCTACCCTGCGCACGCGGATGAGGGCTGCGCGGGCGTCGTCTACAACTTCTGCGTGGCCGCGCACCGGCAGGGGAGCGGAGCGGGCGCCGGGCTGTTACGCGCGGTGCTCGCCACGGCCCGCGCGCAGTCGCTCGACGCCGTGTTCACGGCGACCACCGGGGGCGCCGGGCTGTTCCTCCGCTACGGCTTCACGCCCACGGCCGCGCACCGTGCGCCGCGGCCCTGGGCAACGTCCCTGGACCCGCGGCGCAACGCGCGCGTCCTGGTCAGGACGTGGTGACCGCGTCGGGAACCACGGTGGTGCCCGGGCTGGTCTCGCCGAGCACACTGCGCAGCACCGCGTGCGGCTCGCGGCCGTCCACCACATGCGCCGTGCGCACCCCGCCGCGGACGGCCCGCAGGCAGCCCTCCATCTTCGGCAGCATCCCGCTCGCCAGCCCGGACAGCAGCCCGTCCAGCGCACGGGCCGTCAGACGCCCGATCACCTCGGTGCTGTGCGGCCAGTCCGCGTACAGCCCCTCGACGTCGGTGAGCATCACCAGCCGCTCGGCGTCGAGAGCGACGGCGAGGGCCGCCGCCGCGAGATCGGCGTTGACGTTGTAGACCTGCCCGTCCGTGCCGCGCGCCACGGGGGAGACGACGGGGATGTGGTCCTGCTCCAACAGTGCACGCACCATGGACGGGTTGACGTCCACGACGTCGCCGACGAGGCCGATGTCCACCGCCCGGCCGTCCACCCGGGCCGGCCGCCGCACGGCCGTCATGGTGTGCGCGTCCTCCCCGGTCAGGCCCACCGCGAAGGGGCCGTGGGCGTTGATGTGCCCGACCAGCTCCCGCTGGACGCGCCCCGCCAGCACCATGCGCACCACGTCCATCGTCTCGGGTGTGGTCACCCGCAGCCCCGCCGCGAAGCGGGTCTCCAGGCCGAGCCGGTCCAGCATCGCGCTGATCTGCGGCCCGCCACCGTGCACGACGACGGGGCGCAGGCCCGCATGCCACAACTCGACGACGTCCTGGGCGAAGGTCAGCTGAAGCCTCGCGTCCACCATGGCGTTGCCGCCGAACTTGACGACGACCACACCGCCCCGCGGTTCCCCGGGCCGGCGAAGCGCCTGGACGGACGGATCCCCTGCTCGGGCGGCTGTCACGGTCACGCGGTCGCTCCGATTCATCACGAGGCCGGACAGGCACGGGCCGGGGAAGTAACTTAAGTAAGCCTAACCTAAATGAGAGCTGTGGGCAGCCGTCCCGGCCCGTCCTTCTCCGGCCGCAGGGAGCACCGGGTAGCCTGGGCACAGGAGTGCCGGGCATCGCACAGATGGGGAGGCATGGAGGTGCTGCACATCATCGAGCGCGAGGGCGACCGCGTCGTGGCGCAACTGCCCGAGGATGTCGACCTGTACACCACGCCCTCGGTCGTGACAGCAGTGGACGCACTCATCGACTCAGGGTGCCGCCACCTGGTTCTGGACGCGACGCACACCCTGCACATGGACTCCACCGGTGTGAGCGCTCTGGTGGGCTGGTACCAGCGGCTGGACGGGGCCGGCGGCTCCCTCGGTGTCACCGGACTCCACGACGGCCTGCTCCGCATGTTCACCATCCTCGGACTCGACACCGTCATGTCGCTCAAGCCCGGCCCGGCCACGACAGCCTGACCTCACCGCGTCCGTACACCTCACCGCCGTCACCCCGAAGGTGCGTCGGGCGCCGCGCCCTCCGGACCGTGCACCGGGACCAGCTCGGCGAGGCCCGAGACGGTCAGCACCGGCGTCAGCAGAGGCGGCACGATCAGTTCCAGACCACCGGCGCTGCGGGCGAACAGCACATTCAGGCCCGCGCTGTCGAGATACCCGACTCCCGTCAGGTCCACGACGACACTCCCGCCGGCATCGTCCAGGGCGGCTGCCAGATCATCGGCATTGCTCTGATCGATCTCACCGACGACCGTCAGGACGCAGGTGCCGTCGGCGCGCCGCGTGGGGGTCAGGGTGAGCGGACTGGTCATCAGGTGGTCCTCGTGTGCATGTCGACGACGGTGCCGTCCGGGCCCGGAGTGATGGTGACCTGCTGCATCAGTGCCCGCATCAGCTGCACGCCGCGGCCGCGGTGCCGGTTCAGCTCGGGCCGCGGCTCCTTCCAGCGGCCGGTGTCGGTGACGGTGACACACAGATCGTGGGTGTGGGCCCGGGCGCTCATGCGGATGGTCCCGCCGGGCCGGTCGCGGTGCCCGTGCTCAATGGCGTTGGCGCACGCCTCACCCACCGCGACCAGGACGTTCTGGACCGTGTGCCGGGGGACCCCGCACTGGTCCAGCCAGTCCCGCAGGGCCCTGCGCACCACGGCGAGCTGCGCGGACTCGGCGGGGAACGTCACCTCCAGCGGCGCGGGGCGGCGGTACAGCAGAAGAGCCACGTCATCGGAGTACCCACCCTCGGGCTCGAGGCTCCTCATGATCCGCGTGGCCAGCTCCTCCACCCCGGCGTCCCGCCCCTCCCGCACCGCCCGGCCGGCCTCTTCCATGCCGACGGCCAGGGAGCGGCGACGGCGCTCGACGAGGCCGTCCGTGTACAGCAGCAAGGTGGCCCGACCCGGCACCGTGCACGCCCCCTCCGGCCGCGCCCGCCCGGGACGGACCGCCAGCGGCAGGGCGCGGCCCTCCTCCAGCAGCCGGACGGTGCCGTCGGGAAGGGAGAGGATCCCCGGCGGGTGGCCCGCACTCGAATAGACCAGCCGCCCGGTGTCCGGCTCCAGGACACCGCAGAACACGGTCGTGCACACGGCGCCGGAAATGCCCGCGGCGAACTGGTCCAGCGCCATCAGGGCGCGAGCCGGGTCCGGCTCGCGCAGCAGCAGCGCCCGGCACGCGCTGCGCAGCTGTCCCATGACGCTGGCCGCCTCCAGGCCGTGGCCGACGCAGTCGCCGACGACGATGCCGATACGGCCGTCGGGCAGGCTCACCGTGTCGTACCAGTCGCCGCCCACCTCGAGGGGCCGGGTGGCGGGCTCGTAGCGCACGGCGAAGCCCGCGGGGAGATCGGCCGGGCCCAGGATGGCGCGCTGCAGGGCGATGGCCGTCTCGCGCTGCTGGTCGATCCGGTGGACGCGGACCAGCCCTTGGGAGAGGTGCCCGGCCAGCAGGGTCAGCAGCAGCTGGTCCTCGCCGGTGAAGGGCCGCCGCTCGCCCAGGTCCACCCAGAGCGCCAGCGGACCGTCGGGATGTCCGAGGAGGATGCCGGCCCCGCCCTCGGTGACGACCGGGGTCAGTGTGGGCTGCCGCCGCAGTTCCTCGAGGAAGCGCCGGCGCTCCGCGGGCAGGTCCGGCCACGTCAGGGACGGCTCGGTGGCGGTCACGACCGGTTCGCCGCCCTGGCCGAACACGCCGGCCAGCACGCTCCGTGCCCGCCACAGCTCCTTGAGCCCGCGCAGCGCGCCGGCGAGTGCTGCGGACAGTCCGGCCGCCTCCGACAGGCGCGTACTCAGGGCCGCCAGGGCGGTCTCCCGCTGGACGGCGTAGTGCTCCGCGGTCACGTCCCGGAAGGTGCCCACGGTCATCCGGCGCCCGGTGTCGGGGTCCTCGGCCGTGTTGAACGTGGCGCTCACCCACAGCCGATGACCGTCACGGTGCCGCACGGGGATGGTGCGGGTCTCACGCGAACCGCTCGTCAGCCGGTCGAAGGCCACCCCTGCCTGCCGGTACGCCTCCGGATCGGTGTCCGCTTCGGGCCACCAGGGATGCACGGGCCGGTACGGCAGCCCCTCGGGCGGGTAACCGAGCATCTCGGTGAACGCCGAGTTGATCTCGATGACCGCCCCTTCCTCGTCGCAGACGAAGAACGCCTCCTGGAGCGAGTCGATCAGGGCGTTGCGCCACCGCAGATGATGCGTGCGCAGCCGCGCCAGTTCCACGTTCGCGCGGACCCGGGCCAGCAGCTCGGCGGCGGCGAACGGCTTCACGAGATAGTCGTCGGCGCCCGCCTGCAACCCCTCGATGGAAGCCTCCTGACCGGCGCGGGCCGACAGCAGCACCACGGGAATCGACGCCGTGCGCGGGTCGGAGCGGAGCGCCGCGACCAGCGCCAGTCCGTCCAGACCCGGCATCATCACGTCACTGACCACGAGGTCGGGCGGGTCGGCCCGCACGGCGTCCAGGGCGCTCATCCCGTCGGTGACGGCGGCGACCCGGTACCCGGCACCCGTCAGCAGGCGCTGCAGGTACTCGCGCATGTCGGCGTTGTCGTCGGCGACCACCACCCGCGCGGCGCCCACGGCCGCGGGAGCGCCCTCGGGCGCCTGCGTCACGGCCGTCACCGCGGAGGAGGCGTCCGGCAGCCAGCGGAGCGCCTCCTGCACATACGGGTCCGCGGCCGAGACGGGGGCCGCTGCGGTGGTGGCGGCCACGCCGTCGGCGGGCGGATGCGCGGTACCGAAGGGCAACCGGACGGTGAACGTGGTGCCCCGCCCCTCGGCGCTGTCCGCGGTGACCGTCCCGCCGTGCAGGCCGACCAGCTCCTTGACGAGGGCGAGGCCGATGCCGCTGCCCTCGTTGGACCTGGAGCGGGTGCTCTCGATCCGGTGGAACCGCTCGAACAGCCTCGGCATCTCCTCGGCGGGCACCCCGATGCCGGTGTCGGACACGGTGACCCGGGCCTGGCCGTCCACCGCGCGTACCGCGACGCGGATCGTGCCCTCGAAGGTGAACTTCAGCGCGTTGCTGAGCAGATTCAGCATCACCTTCTCCCACATGCCGCGGTCCAGATGCACGGGCCGGTCCAGCGGCGGGCAGTCCACCTCGAAGGCCAGCCCCGCCTTGTCGATGGCGGAGCGGAAGACGCTCGCCAGCTCCGCGGTGACGGCGGCCAGGTCGACCGGCTCGTACGCCGCCCGCATGCGGCCCGCCTCGATGCGGGAGAAGTCCAGCAGCGCGTTGACGAGCTTGCCCATCCGCAGCCCGTTGCGGCGGATGGCCTGCAGCTCCTCCCGCAGCCCCGGGTCGTCGCCCCACCGGGTGAGCAGCTCCTGCACCGGCCCCATGATCAGGGTGAGAGGAGTGCGGAACTCGTGGCTGATGTTGGAGAAGAACGCCGTCTTCGCCCGGTCCAGCTCGGCCAGCTCCTCGGCCCGGCGCTGCTGCGCCGCGTAACTGCGTGCGCTGCCGATGCCGGCCGCCACATGACCGGCGACCAGTTCGACGAAGCCGCGGTGGGTGTCGTCCGGCGGACGGTACCGATTGAGCCCTGCCACGAGGAACCCGTACGGCGAGTCGCCCTGGCGCAGCAGCGGCACCACCAGCGCCTGGGCAGGGGGCCGTGGCCAGGCACCGGCGGGCAGGTCGTCGAACGCGGGGCCGGCCAGGTCCACGAGCACGTGCTCGCCCCGGGCCAGCCGTCCGGCCGGCCACGCGGCGCCGGGATCGTCGCACCGTACGACCGCGGGCGCGGCCGGGTGGCCGGCGGCGATACCCGTGGCGACGGACAGGCGCGCCGAGCCGTCGTCCTGGAACAGGTAGGTACAGGTGAACGGCAGGTCCCGGGGATTGCGCTCGAGCTGCCGGGCGGCGAAGTCCAGCATCTCCTGCTCGGTACGCGCCACGCTGGGGTCGGAGCCCAGATCGCGCAGCGTGGCCATCCGCCGGTCACCGACGACCCGCGTGGTCTCCTCGCTGACCACGCACAGCATCCCCACGACCGCGCCGCGATCGTCCCGCAGCGGGCTGTAGGAGAAGGTGTGATACGTCTCCTCCGGGTATCCCGACCGCTCCAGGAACAGCAGCAGACCCTCGTCCCAGGTGGCCCGTCCCGTGGTCAGCACGGTGTCGATGCGGGGCCTGGCGTCGTCCCAGACCTCGGCCCACACCTCACGGGCGGGACGGCCGAGCGCCCAGGGGTACTTGCGCCCGAGCGTGTCGCGGCGGTAGGCGTCGTTGCAGAAGAACGTCAGGTCCGGCCCCCACGCCATCCACATCGAGAAACGGGACGACAGCAGGGTGCTCACGGCCGTCCTCAGGCTCTGCGGCCAGGTGCCGGGCGGGCCCAGGGGAGTGGCGGACCAGTCCACCGCGGCGAGATCCGCGCCGACCGCGTCGTCGGCGGAGAAGACGTCGGTGCGGGGCGGGGGTCTGTGCCCCGCGTCGTCCTGTCCGGCCATGCGCTTCCTCGCTCCCGGTGTCCGCCGAATCGTGCGGCCCGCGCGCGGCGATCCGCCCTCCCCATCCCCTGCTGGTGCCCGGAAGCCCGACGCATGCACCTCCTGACCCTCACATCCTCGCGCGCCGTCACACGGCACGCGTGACCGGCCGACGGGCCCGGCTCACGCCTCCAGGAGATCCGGCCCACGTGGGCGTTCATCCTGGGCGATGTCTGCGGACGCGGGGCCAAGGCCGCCACCACGACCGCCCTGGTCCGCCACACCGCCCGCGCCGTCGCGGCACTGCTCGACGACCCCGTCGACGTCGTCCGGGCCGTCGACAAGGCGCTGCACGACCGCGACCACCACCGGGACAACGGTATGACCCTCGGCTACGGCCACCTGGAACCGGTCGCCGACGGCCTCGCCGTCCACCTCGTCCGCGCCGGCCACACACCGCCCCTGCTGCTGGACGACCAGCACGCGGTCGGCACGGTGGAGGCGGCCGGCGGGCTGCTCGGCGTCGGCATCCCGCCCGGGCTCAAGGCCCGCCGTCTCACACTCCGCCCCGGCGCGAGTCTCCTCCTGTACACCGACGGCATCACCGAGTGCCGTGCCGCCGGTGCCGAGCAGTACGGCGAGACCCGTCTGGCCAAGGCGCTCGCCGCGGCACCGCCGCGGTCCACCGCGGCCGGGATCGTCCGGATCGTGGCCGTGGACGTCCGCGGCTTCGCGGGCGGCCGGGACGTGGAGGACGACCAGGCGGCGCACGTCATCACCGCGGGCGAACCGGCACCACGCCGCGGCTGAGCGCCCGAGGGAGTCCGGCGAGCGCCGGCACCGGTGGCACCGGAGGCCGTCGGAGGGCCCGCTGCTCCCGCCCGCCACGGGGAGGGGAGAACCGCTCTGTCACTAGAATGAAAAGCGCAGGTACCCCGTCGTGAAGGCAGGGGCGTCCGGACGGGAGGACGGCCGTGCAACAGGTAGCCGGTGTCAGTGGCGACGAGGCCGACACCCTGACCGGAGTGTTCGTCTACCGCGTGCCGGAGGACACCTGGTGGTGGTCCGACGAGCTGTACCGTCTGCTCGGCCACGCCCCGGACTCGGTGGTACCGACGAGCGCGCTGTTCCGCGAGCACTGGCATCCCGACGACCTCGAGCGGGTGGAGAACGCGCTGGCGGCCGTGCGCGCGGACGGCAGACCGTTCGGCTGCTACCACCGCGTCATGGACACCTCAGGTGCGGAGCACGCCGTCGTGCTGGTGGCCGACGGCCGGACGGACGACCGCGGCAGCGTGGTGACGCTGCGAGGTTTCGTCATCGACGTGACCGAGTCCCTGGTCTCCCACGCCCGGGATCTCGCGGAGAGCGACGTCACCAGGGCCAGGGTCAGCCAGCAGGACATCGATCTGGCGCGAGGCATCCTGATGGCCCAGTACGGCGTGGACGCCGACGTCGCCTTGCGTCTGCTGCGCCGCCGGTCCCAGGACACCAACCGCAAGGTCCGGGATCTGGCCCGGGAACTCCTGGCAGCGGCCCCCACACCGCCGGGGGAGGCGCGGCAGGACGTGTCGCGCCGGTTCGGTTCGGTCCTGTACGCACGGGAGACCGACTGAACGCGCCGGCGCACGCGAACCGGCCGGGCGCCGCCCGGTGCATCCGATCGCGGCGGCGGGACCGAAGCAACCGTACAGAGCAGTTCGTCCCCCCGGCGCCCACCCGTTCTCCCGCGATACGCCAGGAGCAGCCGGAGGGCTCCGTGAGACGGGCCGACCGACATCCGGAGGTGTGACCATGACCGAGCCACTGCCCCCGCCCGGAGAGACGCCTCCCGTGGAGGGATCGACGGCCGAGGCCCACCCGGAACGGCCGGACGGTGTCGTCTGGGAGCACCCGCGCGTCTGGCTGTCCCTGATCGTGATCGGTTGCCTGCTCGTCGCCGCGTTCTTCGTCATACGCATCCTGGGTCTTTGAGGTGGACGCGGCGTCGGACGCCGGAAGCACGTACCGCTCACTCGACCGTCCCGTGTGGGCCCCGCCCTCCTGGCTGTTCGGCCCGGTCTGGACGGTGCTGTACGCCACCAGCGCCGTCTCCGCCTGGCTCGTGCTGCGCCGCCGGTCACTGGCGGAGACCAGGGCGGAGGTCGTCTTCTGGAGTGCGCAACTCCTGCTCTTCCGGCGCAGCAGCCGGGCTGCCTCGCTCCTCCTCGTCCCTTGCGCGCTGTGGGTGCTGTACGCGGCGTCCCTCAACTTCGCCATCTGGCGACTCAATGGCTGACGGCCCGTACTGCTCGATGGGTGATCGGCTGGACGAGGATGACGCCGTGAGTTGAAAACTTTCAGCAACATCTTGCAGACTCGAAGGAGGGGTTCTCTTTCGGTCTGCTCGACGCCGCGCCCTGACGGCGGCGAAGTCCCATGACAGGAGTAAGTCCTGTCGCTTCACTCGCAGGAACATCCGTCGGCCCACGCTGCTGAGCTGGCTGTTTATGTGCACGGGGGTCGAGCCTCGGGTCATTGAAAGCTGTACTGCAAAGATCTGAAAATTGCCGCAAAACTTTTCAGGGCGCTCCGATCCGCGCATACGCTGAGGACGACCGTTCACCCATTGAAGGGAAGCAGTGCGATGCAGCGGTTTGTGCGTTCGACTTTCGTGTTCTGTGCGATGGTTCTGGCCGTGACGACATCCGGCGCGGCGGCTCACGCCGAATCCCGGACGGATGCCGGAAACCCGCTCGCCGCACCCGACTGTGTGCGGTTCAGCGCGAGCTGGCGCTACACGCTCGTCACCAGCGACTGCTTCGACACCCACACCGTGAAGGTCGTGTACCGCGACGGCACCGACGTCCCCTGCCGCCTGGCGCCTCCGGGAGCCCTGATCACCTTCCCTGGGTACGGCACCATGGGCAATGAGGTCTTGGGCGTGGACCTGTGCGACACGGGTGAGGGCGCCTGACCGCACCGCGAGGAACGGCGGTCACCTTGGGTGGAGATCCGTGCCCTGGTCCGGAAGCTGACTGGCCGTCAGTTGTCCGTGTGCTCAGGCATCGAGGCGGGCACTACCCCGTCCCAGGCCGCCTGGCACCGCACGTCGGTCGACCCCTACGACACCCCCGGCACCGACCGCGTGCGGCACCGGTGCGACACGGTCGTAGCCGTCTCGGACTCCTACGAGGATCCCTGCCCCGAGCGCGGGACGCGGCTGTCGCGGAGTGCGCGCCAGGAACCGATGTTGGCTTGAAGTGTTGACCGTTCGCGGTCACGAGCCTACGTTGACGGCGTCTTGAGAGCGCTCTCAAAGGGGTTGCGCATGAGATTCCACAGACATCTGGCGCTGCTGTCGGCGGCCGCCCTTGCTGCCACGGGGCTGGCGGCCACCGTCGGCAGCGGTGTCGCCTCCGCCGCCACCATCGAGGTCGGCAAGGGGAGCTACAGCGACGTTCGGCCGGCCGGGAGACAGGGCCCGTCCGACAGCGGCGGCCAGGCCGTCAAGCCCAAGGTCACGCCCGCCGTGGCGGACAAGCCCGTGCCGACCAACGACTGGTGGTCCTCGCTGATCTTCCAGCGGTTCGCCGGCAATCCCTGGTCGGAGAACATGTACGGACACCCCCTCACCTACAAGGCGGTCTCCGGCGGACTGGAGGTCGGCTACCCGACCACCCCCCAGATCGTCGGCGGCGGCCGCCAGTACGAGTTCGCCCACAAGGCAGACCTCACCCTCGGTCTCGCCGGTCTCAACTCGCCCGACGCCAAGGCGGACGGGTGGAGCGACTGGACCGTCACCCCGTACTGGAACGACGGTGCGCGCACCCTGCGGGCGACCATCGGCCACGGCCTGCCGTACGTCTACGCGGAAGGCACCGGCGGCGCGGCACGGATCAACGCCACGGCCCCGCCGACCGTCTTCGCCGACCAGGGCAACGTTCTCGGCGTCACCATCTCCGGCCACCACTACGCGCTGTTCGCCCCGAGCGGCAGCGACTGGACCGTCTCCGGCAACGACATCCGCGCCGACCTCGGCGCCAAGGACTACTTCTCCCTGGCGGTCCTCCCCGCCAAGGAGGCGCTCGCCGATTACGAGAAGTACGCCTTCAGCTTCGTGACCGGCTCCGAGGTCGACTGGGACTACCGAGAAGGCGACGGCGAGGTCAAGGCGACCTACACGCTGACCACCGAGGCGCAGGAGGGCGAGGAGACCGGCACCCTCCAGGCGCTCTACCGCCACCAGTGGCTGCACACCTCCGACCCGTTGACCGACTACCGCTACGTCTCGTCGCGCGGCGAGATGAAGGTCCGCGAGGGCACCTCGTTCACCACCACGCAGAAGGTGAACGGCGTCCTGCCGGGGCTGCCGAGCGCCCCCGGCGTCGACAAGGCGAAGCTCAAGACGTACATCAACGACGTGCTGACGCAGGGCGATCCGTTCAGCGGTGCCGTCGACACCTACTGGACGGGCAAAGCCCTCGGCAAGCTCGCCCAGCTCGTGCCGATCGCCGACCAGATCGGCGAGACGGCCGACCGCGACAAGCTCCTCCAGCTCATCAAGGCCCGTATGGAGGAGTGGTTCACCGTCGGCGGCCCATCCGAGTTCTCCTACGACAAGGACTGGCGCACCCTCATCGGCTACCCCGCCTCGTACGGCAGCGACCAGGAGCTGAACGACCACCACTTCCACTACTCGTACTACGTGCTGGCCGCGGCGATCGTGGCGCAGTACGACCCGCAGTGGGCCGCCGACTCCGAGTGGGGCGGCATGGTCGAGGAACTCGTCAAGGACGCGGCCAACCCGGCCCGGGACGACACCACGTACCCGTTCCTGCGCGGTTTCGACGTCTACGCGGGCCACAGCTGGGCCGCCGGCCACGAGGCCTTCGCCGCGGGCAACAACCAGGAGTCGTCCTCGGAGTCGATCAACCTCAGCGCGGGCCTGATCATGTGGGGCTCCGCCCTGGGCGACAAGGCGCTGCGCGACCAGGGCGTCTACATGCTGACGACCGAGTCCGAGTCGATCGCGCAGTACTGGTTCGACGCCGACCAGGAGGTCTACCCCGAGGAGTTCACCCACGACGTCGTCGGCATGGTCTGGAGCAGCGGCGGCGCCTACGCGACCTGGTGGACCGCCAACCCCGAGGAGATCCACGGCATCAACTTCCTTCCCGTGAGCGGCGGTTCGCTGCACCTGGCCAGGGAGAAGGACATGCTCCGCCGCAGTGTGGCCGAGATGGAGAGGGAGAACGGCGGCCCGGCCGTCGAGTGGCGGGACATCTTCTGGCAGGTCCAGGCGCTGTACGACCCGGACAGGGCCATGGCGGCCTGGAACCAGGGGAACGGTGGCTACGTTCCCGAGGACGGCGAGACCAAGGCCCACACCTATCACTGGGTCGGCACGCTGAACTCCCTCGGTGCGCCGGACATGACCGTCACGGCCAACATGCCGACGGCCGTCGCCTTCGACAAGAACGGCACCAGGACGTACGCGGCGCACAACTACGGAGCAGAGGAGTGCTCGGTGCTCTTCTCCGACGGCGCCGTGCTGAACGTCCCGGCGAAGTCGACGGCGTCCGGAGCGGGCGACGACACCCGCCTCGGGACGCTCTGCGGCGCCGCGGGCGGCGCTGAGGAACCGCCCCCGGCCGACGAGAAGCCCACCGCACCCGGCACCCCGGCCGCGACCGACGTCACCGACACCTCCGTCAAACTGACCTGGGCCGCCGCGACCGACGACAAGGGCGTCAAGAACTACGACGTCCTGCGCGGCACCACGAAGGTCGCCACGGTCACCGAGACCGCGTACACCGACACCGGACTGACCCCCGGCACCGAGTACAGCTACAGCGTCAAGGCCCGCGACACGGCAGGCCAGGTCGGTCCGGCCAGTGGCACCGCGACCGTCACCACCACCGGGGACGCCCCTCCGCCGTACGTCACGGGCGACACCTTCTACCCCCGGCCGGGCGGCACTCTCACCAGCGAGGCGGCCGCGACGGGCTCCTCCGACACCGTCCCGTCCGCCGGCGGCACGAACAACGACGGCACCCCGAAGGACCCGCTCGTCTACGAGGTGAAGAACGTCAAGGGCGCCCTGAAGCCGGGCTCCGGCACGGCCTTCACGTTCAAGGTGGACGCGGGTGGCTCCGTCGGACACGCCCAGCAGGCCCGGGTGTCGTACGACCTGACCGGTGACGGCACGTTCGACCGCGTCGAAACGTTCCGCTACTTCGCCACCGACCCGATTCCCGGCTGGGAGGACTACTCGTCGGCCCGGCAGGGTCTGCACTCCGCCTCGGGCACCCTGGGCGACCTGACCGGCGGCACCGTCCGCGTGGAGGTCTGGAGCGCCCTGGGCAACGGCCCGTCCACCCTCCAGGTGGGCACGGGCTCGGTCCTCACCATCCCGTTCACCTGACCAGGAGCTCGACCGCGCCCGGTGGCGACCGTCCAACGGCGGGCCGGGCACGCAGCGATCGGCTCCGGCCACTGGTCGGCCCTGGTATCCGGCGAACGTCCTCCCCGGTGCCAGGGCCGCCCGCGCGTAGGCGCTCGCTGACCGCCTCAGCTGCCATGGCCGATCACACCGCGCAGGCACCCACCGGCTCGGCCAGGCTCACAGCATGGCTTCGGTCTACGTCTGCTCGGTGGACTGCTCGGCGGTCTCGCGTGCGCCGGCGCTGACCAGCCCTGTCTCGTAGGCGACGATGACGGCCTGGACACGGTCGCGGAGCCCGAGTTTGGCGAGGATGCGGGCGACGTGCGTCTTGACGGTCGTCTCGGCCAGGTGGAGGCGGGTGGCGAGTTCGGCGTTGCTCAGCCCTCGGGCCAGCAGGCCGAGGACCTCCAGTTCGCGTGGGGTGAGCGAGGCGAGGTCGCGGTGGAGGGCGGCGGTGTCGCTGCCGGGTCGGGTGAACCGTTGCACGAGGCGGCGGGTGATGGCGGGCGCGAGGAGAGCGTCGCCGGTACGGACCGTGCGGACGGCCGCGGTCAGATGCTCGGGGGTGACGTCCTTGAGGAGGAAGCCGCTGGCCCCGGCGGACAGCGCCGCGTAGACGTACCGGTCCAGGTCGAAGGTGGTCAGGATGATGACGCGGGGTTCGCCGGGGGCGCCGGTGAGGATACGGCGAGTGGCCTCCAGGCCGTCCATCTCGGGCATCCGGACGTCCATCAGCACCACGTCGGGACGTGTGCGGCGGACCGCTTCGACCGCTTCGGTCCCGTCGGTCGCCTCGGCGACGACGTCGATGCCGTCGGCGCCGAGGATCAACCGGAACCCGGTGCGGACCAGGGTCTGGTCGTCGGCGAGGAGCACACGCAGCGGCTCGGTCACGGTGTCTCCAAGGGGATCAGGGCCTCCACACGGTAGCCGCCGGTCAGGCGTCGGCCGGTGTTCAGGGTTCCGTCGTAGACGGCGAGGCGCTCGCGCAATCCGATCAGGCCCCGGCCGGCTCCGGCGGTCACGCCCGCGCCCGGGTGTCCACCGGTGTCGGTGACTTCCACCCGGAGCCGTTCCGGGCGGTACTCGACGGTCACGGCGGCGGTGGCGCCGGACGCGTGCTTCACGGTATTGGTCAGGGCTTCCTGTACCACGCGGTAGGCGGCGAGTTCGAGGCCCGGCGGGAGGGGACGGGGCGGGCCGGTCACGGTCAGGCCGACGGGCGCTCCGGTGTCCCGGACCCGTCCGACCAGTGTTTCCAGCTGGTCCAGGCCGGGTTGCGGGGCCAGCTCCGCCGCCGCATCGGCCGGGTCCGCGGCGTTGTCCGTCCCCTTGTCGTCGTCCGCCATGGTGAGCAGTCCCATGACGTGACGCAGCTCGGTCATGGCCGCCCTCCCGGCCTGCTCATCGCCACCCTGGGCGCGCTCCTGCCCGCCGGCTGGGCCGCCAGGGCCCAGCCGCCACGGGCCTGCGCACCGAATAGCAGGCCAGGTCAGGTCAGGCTGTTCTTTTCGCCCAGCCTCACGCGGTGGGGCTGGGCTTTTGTCGATTGCTGAGGTCGCCCGGCGCGGTGAGATGCCGGAGACTCCTGTATGAGGGCCTGCGGCGGTGCGGGCCGTGGAGAGGGTGACCGGTGTGTTGGAGGTCCCGCTCTGGCTGTGGGTGGCGTTCGCCGCGACGGTGGTGGTGTCGCTGGCGGTGGACCTGCTTGCCCACCGCACGGAACATGTCATCGGCTTCAAGGAGGCCGCCGCCTGGAGCGGCGTGTGGGTGGGACTTGCACTGGTCTTCGGTGCGGTCGTCTTCCTTGTCCTGGGTACGACGGCCGGTACCGAGTACACCACCGCGTGGCTGCTGGAGAAGAGCCTGTCGGTGGACAATCTCTTCGTCTTCGCCGTGATCTTCGCCTACTTCAGGGTGCCCCGTGCCTACCAGCACCGTGTCCTCTTCTTCGGCGTCATGGGCGCTCTCGTCTTCCGCGGAGTCTTCCTCACTCTGGGTGTCGCCGTGGTCAGCCGCTTCACCGCGGTGCTCTTCGCCTTCGCGGCGGTGCTCTTCTACAGCACCTACAAGCTCCTGAAGGGCGAGGAGGAGGGCTTCGACCCCGGCAAGAGCTTCGCCCTGCGGATCCTCCGCAAGGTCGTCCCGGTTCGGGACGAGTACGCGGGCATGAAGTTCTTCGTCAAGGAGGCCGGCAAGCGCGTGGCCACCCCGCTCCTTGCGGTGGTCGCCGCGATCGAGGCTGCCGACCTGGTCTTCGCTGTCGACAGCGTCCCTGCTGTGCTAGCCGTCAGCGACGACCTCTTCATCGTCTATACCAGCAACGCATTCGCCATTCTGGGTCTGCGGGCCCTGTACTTTCTGCTCTCGGGCCTGCTGGACCGCTTCCACTACCTGAACATGGGCCTGGCGGTCATCCTCGGCTTCATCGGCGTCAAGCTGGTCCTCCAAGCCGCCCACAAGACGATCAGCCCCAGCGTCCCGGAAATCCCCTCACTGATCAGTCTCGCTGTCATCGTCGTCGTGCTGGCCGCATCCGTCGTCCTCAGCATGCGGAGACCCCTCCCGCCCCAGTCGGCCGCCGCCCCACAGTCAGACATGGCCACCAAGACCCCCGGGACCGTCAGCTCTCCGCGGGCGGAGCGGGAACGGCGCGACAGCCCTGAGGAGCACTCTGAACGCCGGGATGATGACTGAGGAGGTGACGTATCCCCTTCCATAACCGGACAAACTATAGTTAAAGAATGAGTAAACGGGAGCATGAGACCGGCCCTCAGGGGGCGATTGTGTGCCCGGTCTGCAAGCGGCCTCTGCGGATGATCGTCAAGAGACGGCACAAGACCTTGGGAGTCTTCGTGCCCGTGTGGGGTCCGGGCCCCTGCCACACCCCTGACTGCCCCGAGTACCTGAAGGAACCGGAGTCCAGCCACCCCCTGGAGCGCTGACACCACATCCGGCACCACGCGCCGGACGCTGCCGGCGGCCGAGCGGGTGGCCGGAGGGTGCCGGCCCATCCGCCTTCTCCGCGAACACGACGAGGCGCTGCCGTTGTCGAGGGAACGGCGACGGCACCCCCGCCGCGCACCGGCAGGTCCCACCCCATGCAAGACCATCTCCGGCGTCACGTGAGCGCGGATGAGCCGCATGTCAGGAGAAGTTCGCCTCCGTCAGCGGGCCGAACCGGGTGTTGGTGACGAGAACATCGAGTGCGTGGGCTTCCGCCCACTCCGGAGGCGGTTACGGGCCCGCCCTCAGGACGCGCTCCCCAAGGCAAGCTGAGTGGTCAGACCCGCCCGCTCCGCAGTGGCCCGGAGCACCCCGCTGGCTCGGGTGAACTGCACGTCGATATCGGCCAGGGGCAGAGTCCGGCGAATACTCAGCAGGGTGTACAGACCCGGGTAGTCGCAGAAGGTGATGCCCGACAGGTTCAGCACCAGCAAGCCGCCGGTGGAGTGGGCGGCGAGTACGGCAAGATGCTCTCGGAGGGCATGCGCGGTGTCGGCGTCGAGCTCTCCCGCGAGGTGCAGCTCCAGTCGCGGCGGAAGGCGTCCTCCGCTCTTCCGGCGGACGGACAGTCTCGAGGACGAAGCCGCCGCCTGGGGCTCTTGTGGCAGGGGCGGCTCATCGCCGTCCGCCAGTGCGGCATCCACTGTCTCGTCGTCCTGCGGGTTGGGCTGAGATGGTGGCATCGGCTTTCCGGATCGGCTCGGCGACAGTTGCCGACCAGACTTCCCGGCGCACCAGGCAGCGCCAGCAGCGCTTCCATTCCCGCATCTTTGCACAGGGTAAAGATGCGCTTCAACCACCCTGCGCAGACCTTCGCCCTGCCGGCGTGATCGCCGTCTTCAGGCCCGCAGACGGCCGCCCCCGGCGGCGGCCGTCTGGCTGCCCGCAGAGTGCGGGCTACGGCGGCCGGCCAGTCCCCCTGCGCTCGAGTCGTCACCCCCGAGATGCGCACGGCCCGGGCGACGCGGCTCCTGCCGGACGTCAACTCCCTTCCCGGCTTTGTACTGCTCCTTCGTCGCGGCCTCCCGGCGATTCCTGCATGCGCAGCGCCTGGGCCGCCATCCACACCACCGACTTACGACCGCAGGCAGGCCAGGACGAACACGGCGATGCCGATGAGCAGGGCCAGCCCCGCGTAGACGCCACAGTGAGCGGTTTCGTCCAGCACGCGCGTGGCACGGGGTGCGGCCGGCTGCGCGGTGGCGGCGGGCCCGGCGGGCGAGCCTCGGATTCGCGGCAGCATACTGCCGCCACTGCCGCCGCGTAGTCGGTGATGCTCCTGCGCGGCGCCCCACCCTGCTGCACCGCCGACATCGCCGCGCAGCTCGCCCTCGCACGGTCCGGCCTCGCCACCGCGCTCGTCCCCCGGACTGCCATCGACCCGGCCACACCCGGAATCCGCACGGCGCCCATCGAGGACCGCCCGATCCTGCGCCTCCTGTTCGCCGCGACCCGTCACACCGAGACCGCGAACCCGACCACCACAGCCGTCGCAGCGCTGCGCACCGCCGCGCGGCAGGGTCGCGCCAGGCACGTCCCGGCGGTCTAGGACAGGCCGTCGAGCGGCCGGAGGAAGCGGCGCTCGTACCGCTTGATGCAGCGGGTGTCACGAGCCAGCGCGAACGCTTCCTGGCACTCCGCGTCGGACATGCTGTCCGTGCGGTACTGCTCGTACGCGGCCAGGCTGGGAAAGGAGAAGAGCGCGTAGGCGATGTCGCTGTCGCCCTCACTCGGCAGGAAGTAGCCGTGGTGCGTCCCGCCGAAACGGTTGACGAGCCGGACCCAGCGGCGACCGTACTCCTCGAAGTCCTCAAGCTTGTCAGCGTCGATCTCGTACTTCAGGTGAATGGTGATCATGCCTGCATGATGCCGTGTGACGGTTCGGACTTCGTGAGCAGAGCCAGGGGGCGGCCACGCGGCGAGGGAAGGGTCGAGCCGGGCGAGGTGGCTGACGCGGGTGCGGTCCAAAGGATGCCCGCTCCACCAGGCGTCGAGGCGGATCAGGTGTGGCGCGACAGCAGCGAAGACGTGCTCGAGGTGGGTCTTTCGCAGGCCGCGGTAGCGGGCGGGGCAGTGCCTCCACGAGGTCGTCCTCGGCGCCGCCCCTCGCGTCGCGGATGATCCGGCGGGCGTCCTCGCGCAGGCGGGTCGCCCGCAGACCGGTGCTGGAGCCACCGTGTGCGCGTTGCCGTAGGCCGGCAGAGCCTGCTCGCGGATGAAGTCCTCGACGAAGGCAGGCGCTCATGGCTCCAGCTCGATGGCGACCTCGGGCGGCTCGTGGAGGGTGTTGTGCACCGTGCAGTGCGAGGCCACGGCCAGCAGGGCAGCCCGGCGCTGCTCGGTAAGACCCGGCGGCGGCACGACCACGACGCGCAGGGAGGCGACCCGGGCAGGCCGGTCGGTGGCCATGGTGAACTCCGTACGGACCCGCAGGCCGGTGCGGTGCAGGCCGTGCCGGTGGAGGTAGCGGCCCGCGTAGAAAGCGACGCAGGTGGCCAGGGAGGCGGCGAACAGCTCGGTGGGGGTGGGTCCGGTGTCCGTGCCGCCCGTCTCGGTGGGCTGGTCGACCTGGAGACGGTGGCCGCGGATGTCCACGGTGTAGGCGTCCTGATCGACGTGGGAGACCTCGAAACGCTGCACGTCCGCCTCCTGCGGCCGGTTGGTGTCGAGGTTCTGCTGCGTGCTGGCGGTCATGGCCGGGCCCTTCTCGCTTGTGCCGACTGCTGCCGGATTCCAGTCGACAGCGGACGGCACGGCGGGTCGAGGGGCCGACGGGGTGCGGCAGGGGCCGTTCGGCCCTCGTGCAGACGGCCGTGCCGACATACCCTGCTGGGTATCTTTTGTCAGCTACGGCCTTCCCGGAGCCGTCGGCCTGCACCATGCGCTGGAGCGCTTCGACGGCGGCCGCATCGTGATCGACGTCGCGGACTTGCTGCTCAAGTGCCCCGTCGAACCAATGGAGTGACCGGTGTCGAAGTCAGAGGGAGGCAGAGTTCCTGCGCGAGGGGCCGGCGGGCTCGGAACCGTGCTCGCCCAGGCTCGCGTGCAGGAGGAGCAGGCGGGCCAGGTCACGCGCCTCGCCAGGGGTGAGTGCCGCCCACACTCCCGGTTCGCCCCCCTGGTCCCGGCCCACGGCCAGGGTGACCCGGGTGATGGGCCGGTCCGCGGGTGCGAGCCGTAGGCATCGCACGGCGATCCTGCGCCCGCAGGTGGTCACGAGAGAGCCGCCCTCGCTCGTGGGGAGGCCGTCAGGTCCGTCTGGTCCTGTCGTCGCCATCGTTCTCACGCTCCTGTGCCGGGAAGGTGACGGTTCCCGGCGGGTGTCTTCCCGGGGCCTGTAATACCCGACGAGGTATAAGTGGAAGCGTCGCGCAAGGCCGCGTTGTTCCCGTGCTCGCGGCTCGGGGTATCCGAATCCGCGATCGACAGGGAGGGACCCCGTCCGGCTCGCCGGCTGCGCCGGACGGTGCCTGGTGCTCTTCAACCACCCGGCGGACTTCACGCCGGTGTGCACCACCGAGTTCGTCGCCTTCACCGAACTCGCCGACGAACAGGGTCTCTTCTGTTCGGTCTCGGTCAGCGGAGGGGTGTGTCCTCGCTGCTGTCGCCTGCCGTGCGGGTGCGCGCAGTCCGTCATCCTGTGCCCTGAACGTACCTGGCGCGTCGGCAGGTACGTCATCACAGCCCGCTCGCACGGAAGTCCAGGCATCGGGGATGTTCCGTGCCGGCTTGACGATCTCCAAGGTCAGGGCGAGTTTGCCCACGGCAGACCGGTGCGGGGCCTGCCGGTCCGACGAGCTACAGGAACTCGCTCCGGTAGGTCGAGGCCAACTCTGCCGCGCGGCGGCGGCGCTGCGCGAGTTCGCTCTCCGACAGCTGCGGCGGCGGCGCATCCTTGCCCGCGACGATATCGCCGATGCGCATGGAGTACTCGTCCTGTCCGGCGGGGGTGCACATGCACAGCATGCGGGCCGGCGCGCCCGAAGCGTTGCGGAAGCTGTGCGGTGCGTCGGCCGGGATGTTGATCGTGGACCCGGCCTGTACGGTGTGCTTTTCGCCGCGGAAGGTGAACTCGATCTCGCCTTCGAGGATGGTGAACATCTCCTCGAAGTCGTGCCGGTGCGGCGGCGGGCCTCCGCCGTCGGGGACATGCATGTCGATCAGGCAGTATCGGCCGTTGGTCTGCTCGCCGGTGACCAGCATGCCGTAGGTGTTGCCCACCAGTGAGATGTACGTCGTGCCAGGGTCGTCGGGGTTCGCCACGGTCAGCGAGCGGGACGGATCGTCGTCGGGGATCACCGAGGTCGTCTCCTACACGGGTGAGTCGGGTGAGTCGGGTGGGCGTCAGGTGCCGGGCGTGACGACGACCTTGCCGCTGGGCGAAGCAGGTCGAGGAGGGCGGTTTCGACACGCAGGACGACGCGATTGAACGCCTCAGGCGTTCAGTCGATGCGGGTGTCAGGCGAGCCCTCAACGCCTCGCGAGAGGAGCGGGCGTTCCCGGGTGGTACCGCGGTGTCGTGGGCCGGTCGGAAGCGATCACAGGGACCATCGGCCTTCCTCGATGGACCGGTAGCCACTGATCGGCACGCTCCCGCCGCAGCAGGATCACTCACAGACCGACTCGCCTGCTGAAACGGCCGGAACCAGGAGTGCTGCCATGCCCTCGACTTCAAGAGAACCCGAATCCCCGGGTGGGACAGGTACAGATCGCCTGCCCAGTGCCAAGTCCTCGCTCGGTTTGCCCGCAGCCACCGCCCTGGTGATCGGCAGCATCATCGGAACCGGGGTTTTCGCGCTTCCGTCCGCACTCGCGCCGTACGGGCCGATCTCCCTCGTGGCCTTCGTGGCGGTGACGCTCGGCGCCTTGGCGCTGGCGCTGACGTTCGGAGCGCTGTCCAGGCGCACCTCGTCCAGTGGCGGACCTTACGTCTACGCCCGGGAAGCGTTCGGGGAATTCGCCGGGTTCCTCAACGCCTGGTCGTATTGGATCACCGCGTGGGCCGGAAACGCGGCGATCGTGGTGGCGTGGGTCGGGTACGTCGAAGTGTTCGTCAACACCGGTCACCGGGTGAGCGGTTCGGTGCTGATCGCCTTGGTGGGACTGTGGATCCCCGCAGCCGTCAACCTCACCGGCGTGCGGAACACGGGCGCCTTCCAGGTGATCACGACGGTGGTGAAGTTCGTACCGCTGATCTTCATGGCCACCATCGGGCTGTTGTTCGTCGACCCGGACAACTTCGGTCCCTTCAATGCCAGCGGGCAGTCCACGCTGGGGGCGATCTCAGCGGCCGCGGCCATCGCCCTCTTCAGCTACCTCGGGCTGGAGGCAGCCTCTGTGGTCGCCGGGCGGGTACGGGAGCCCGGGCGCAACGTGCCCCGTGCAACCGTCTACGGAACGCTGGCCTGCGCGGTCATCTACATCCTGGGCACGCTCGCCGTCTTCGGTACTGTCTCGCACGGCGCGCTGGGCTCGTCCACCGCACCGTTCACCGACGCCGCCAACAGCATCTTCGGCGGCACCTGGGCGGGTAACACCGTGGCCGTGGCTGCCATCGTCTCCGGCATCGGCGCACTCAACGGCTGGACGATGCTCTGCGCGGAGATGCCGTACGCGGCCGCCCGTGACGGACTCTTCCCCGGTGCCTTCGCCAGGACGCGAGGCACCGGCGGAGTACCGGTCTTCGGCATCGTCGTCTCGACCGTGCTCGCCTCCCTGATCACGGTGTTCAGCTACACACGCTTCGACGACGTCTTCACCAAGATCGTCCTGCTGAGTGTGTTCACCGCGGTGATCCCGTACCTGTTCTCCGCCGCCGCACAGTTGTACTGGGTCCTGATCCGTGGCCGGGACGGCCTCACTCTCGGCCGACTGGTCCGGGATGTCACCGTGGCCGCACTCGCCATGGCCTTCTCCTACTGGTCGATTCAGGGCAGCGGCTACCAGACGGTCTATTACGGCCTGTTCGTGCTGTTGCTCGGCCTGCCGGTGTACGTCTGGCTCAAGCGGACCCGCCAAGGTGAAGCGTCCGACGAACCCACGCCGACGGCGTCCGACAGCTCGTCCGGCTCGGCCGTGACCGTCCTTCCTGACCCACGTGCACCGGAGACAGCGGCCGCTCGCCTTCCCGGCCGCCGGACGACGGTCGTTCGCTTCCGTGGAAGCGCCCGGCGCGACAAGCACTGACCACTCGTCACCCCTCCCTCCCTGGAGCTTGCGACCATGACCGTCTTCCACGTCGATTCCGAGGTCGGCCGACTTCGCCAGGTCATCCTGCACCGGCCTGGACTCGAACTCTCCCGCTTGACCCCTCGCAACGTCGACGCCCTGCTGTTCGACGACATCCTGTGGGCCAAGCGCGCCCGCGAAGAGCACGACGCCTTCGCCCAGGCCCTGCGGGACCAGGGCGTACGCGTCCACTACTTCGCCGACCTGCTCGCCGAGGTCCTCGACACGGCCGCGGCCCGCACCTGGCTCCTGGACCGGATCATCACGCCGGGCGCCGTCGGCCCCGCCCTCGCGGAGCCGATACGGCACCTGTGTGCCGATCTCGACGGTGAGACACTCGCCGGCTACCTGATCGGCGGCCTGCTCAAGGACGACCTGCCGCTGACCACTCCGAACAGCCTGTTCTGGAGCGCACTCGGTGAGGAGGACTTCGCCCTCACCCCGCTGCCCAACCATCTGTTCCCACGTGACAACTCCTGCTGGATCTACGACCGGCTCTCCGTCAACCCCATGGCGAAACGCGCTCGGCGCCGGGAAAGCCTGCACGCTGCGGCCGTCTACCGCTTCCACCCGCTGTTCGCCGAGTCCGCCACCAGCCCGATCCTGGAGGAGTCCTCGGCCCCCGGCGGCCCGGGCACCCTGGAAGGCGGTGACGTCCACGTCCTGGGCAACGGCACGGTCATGGTCGGCATGGGTGAACGCACCACCCCCCAAGCCGTCGAGGCCCTCGCCACCCGCCTCTTCGCCGAGGGCACAGCCAGGCGCTTGCTGGCCGTCCAGCTCCCCGCAGCACGGGCGTACATGCACCTGGACACCGTCCTGACCATGGTCGACCGGGACGCCTTCGCCATCTATCCGGGCCTGGCCGACTCCCTGCGCTCCTGGTCCTTGCTGCCCAGCACCGATCGTGCCTGCGGCTTCGACGTCATTCCCGAGTCCGACCTCGCCACTGCCCTGGCCGAGGCCCTCGACCTGGACAAGGTCCGCATGTTGTCCGCACCGCAGGACGTGCGCGCGGCCGAGCGCGAACAGTGGGACGACGGCAGCAACTTCCTCGCCGTGGCCCCCGGTGTCGTCGTCGGCTACGAGCGCAACGTGACCACCAACACCTACCTGCGCAAGCAGGGCATCGAAGTGATCACCATCGCCGGCGCCGAGCTCGGCCGCGGCCGGGGCGGCCCCCGCTGCATGAGCTGCCCCATCGAACGCGACCCGGTCGTCTGACCGCCATCCACGAGGAACCGCCATGAGCATCGACCTACGAGGCCGCTCCTACCTGAGCGAGCTCGACTTCACCGCACCGGAGATCAGTCATCTCCTGGACCTCGCCGCCGACCTCAAGGCGGCCCGGCGCCTGGGCACGGAACGGCCGCGCCTGACCGGCCGGCACCTGGCCCTGATCTTCGAGAAGACCTCCACCCGTACTCGCTGCGCCTTCGAGGCCGCCGCAGCCGACCAGGGGGCCGCCACCACCTACCTCGGCCCCGGGGACACCCATCTCGGCGCGAAGGAGTCCGTCGCGGACACCGCCCGCGTCCTCGGCCGCATGTTCCACGGCATCGAGTACCGAGGCTCTGGCCAGTCGGTCGTCACCGACCTCGCCGAATACTCCGGCGTGCCGGTCTTCAACGGGCTGACCGACACCACCCACCCCACCCAAAGCCTCTGCGACGTCTTCACCATGCGCGAAAGGAGTTCGAAGCCCTTGGCGGAGATCAGCTACTGCTACCTCGGGGACGCCCGCAACAACATGGGCAACTCCCTGCTGTCCATGGGCGCCCTGCTCGGCATGGACGTGAGAATCGCCGCCCCCAGCGCGCTGTGGCCCGAATCCGGCCTCGTCACCGCGTGCCGCTCCCTCGCCGCCGTCAGCGGGGCACGCATCACCCTGACCGAGGATGTGGAGGAAGCCGTCCACCGCGCCGACTTCCTCCACACCGACGTGTGGGTGTCCATGGGCGAACCCACAGAAACCTGGCGGGAGCGCGTCGAACTGCTGCTGCCCTACCGCGTCGACGACAAGACGATGGCGGCGACCGGCAACCCGGACACCAAGTTCATGCACTGCCTGCCGTCCCTGCACGACCGCAGCACCCGTCTGGGCAGGCAACTGTTCGACGCCTACGGGCTGGACGGACTCGAAGTCACCGACGACGTGTTCTCCTCGCCCGCCTCCCTTGTCTTCGACCAGGCCGAGAACCGGCTGCACACCATCAAGGCCGTACTCGTCGCCACCCTGGAGGACTGAGCCATGCGTATCGTCGTCGCCCTCGGCGGCAACGCACTTCTGCACCGGGGCGAACGCCCCGACGCCGCGGTGCAGCAGGCCAACATCGACAGGGCCGTCACCGCCCTCGCCGCACTCGCCCGTGACAACGAACTCGTCATCACGCACGGCAACGGCCCCCAGATCGGCCTGCTGGCCGTCGAAAGCGCCGCCGATCCCGCCCTGTCCACTCCCTACCCGCTGGACGTCCTGGGTGCTCAGACGCAAGGCATGATCGGGTCTTTGCTCGCCCGGGCCCTGCGAGGTGCCCTTCCCGGACGGCAGGTCGCCGCCCTCGTCACCCACACCGTGGTCCGTGCGGGCGACCCGGCCTTCGAGCGGCCCACCAAGTTCGTCGGCCAGGTCTACTCGCGGGAGGTGGCGCACGTACTCGCCCGCAAGCGCGGCTGGCACATCGCCAAGGACACCACGGGATGGCGCCGCGTCGTCCCGTCCCCGGCGCCCGAGGCCATCGTGGAGACGGACACCGTCCGCGCCCTGCTGAGCAGCGGAACGCTGGTCGTCTGCGCCGGCGGCGGAGGCGTCCCCGTCACGGCCGATCGCGACACCGGCGAGCTGACCGGGGTCGAAGCCGTCGTCGACAAGGACCTCACGGCCGCCCTCCTGGCCGAGGAACTCAAGGCGGATCTTCTGCTCATCCTCACCGACGTCCCGAACGTGTACGTCGACTTCGGCACGCCTCGCCAGCAGCCCGTGCTCGACGTGACTCCCGCGCAACTTCGGGACAGGACCTTCCCCGAGGGTTCGATGAAGCCCAAGACCGAGGCCGCTGCCCGGTTCGTGGAACGGACCGGTGGCCTGGCCGCGATCGGAGCCCTCGATGCCGCGTACGCCATCGCCCACGGCTCGTCGGGGACGCTCGTACGACCCGAACTCGCCCTCGGATAAAGGGCAGCGGACGGCGAACCGGAGAGCCGGGGGCCGGGACGGTCGGCTTCCGACCAAGGACCAGTGGCCCCTGCTGTCACCGCCTGACGGGACCAAGACTTGAGCAGCCTGAAGGAGGACTTCCATGACCCGCACCATCACCGTCGGACTGGACGGCTCGCCGGCGAGCCTGGCTGCCGCAGACTGGGCCGCGCGCGAGGCACAGCTCAGGGGCCTGCCCCTGAGGATCGTGACCGCGTGGGAGTGGCAAGCCCCCGCCTTCGCACCGGCGACCGGGCTCGGTGTGCCGGTGCCGCCGAGCGACCTCCAGCGGGCATCGGCACAGCGCCTGCTGGCCCAGGCGCGGTCCCGCGTCGGCGAAGCCCGTCCCGGGCTGCGGATCGACACGGACGAGATCCCCGGTCTGCCCGTCCCGGCTCTGCTGAAGGCCGGCGAGGACGCCGAGCTGCTGGTACTGGGCTCCCGCGGACTGAGCAAGGCGGCGGGGTTCCTGCTGGGTTCCGTCTCCCATGCCGTCCTGGCCTCGTGCGAGCGGCCCGTCGTCCTCGTCCGCGCTGCCGAGCACGGCGAGGAGGAGGCGCCTCCGGAGACCTCGGCACGCGAAGTCTCCGCCGTCACCGGCCACCGTGACGTCGTCCTGGGACTGGACCTGCACAAGCCCAACGACGCAGTGATCGACTTCGCGTTCGACGCGGCTTCCCGGCGCGCCGCACCCCTACGGATCATTCACGGCTGGACGCTGCCGCCCTACTACTACGGCGGCGCGCTCATGCCCGACCTGAACGACGGCATGGTCAAGCAGGTACGGAGCGAACTGTCCGACGTCCTGCGACCGTGGCAGGAGAGGTACCCCGCCGTGGAGGTCCACGCGCAGGCCACGATCGGTGGTGCCGGGCGCCACCTGGTCGACGCCTCCTCCGACGCCGCTCTCGTGGTGGTGGGCAGGCAGATTCGTCGGGCGACGGTCGGCGCTCATATCGGTCCGGTGACCCAGGCGCTGCTGCATCATGCCGCCGCTCCCGTGGCGGTGATCTCGCACGATTGACCGAGGAAGGACTGCTCAGGACAGCGAACGCCCTCAGGAGGGCTTCTCCCTGTCCGACCCTCAGCCCACCTGTAGGCGGTTGGTGAGACACCGCCGCGTACAGGTGGGCTGTTCGTTCGTCCGGTGGTGGCCGAAGGTCCCTGTGGATTGGGGCCGTTGAGTCCCTGGGGTGTGGACCTTCGGCGTCGGGTGCGGGGTGGCGGGGAGCGGGAGAGTGAGGGGTGTCAGGAACCGACCGGATCTTCCCTGAAGGAGGCACTGTCATGGCCGTGCACCGGCCCACGCACCGTAGTTCGGGTTTCCACCTGCCGTCGTTCCGCCGTAACCGCGCCCGAGCGGCGGACCGGGGCTCCGGCCGAGATTCTGCTCGACGCCGCCCGTGACGCAGAAATGCTGGTGCTGGGTTCGCGCGCACGAGACCGTCCTCACCGTCGGCTTCGAGGAGGCGCGGCGCCGGTGGGCCCCGCTGACCCGCCCTCCCGGTCTGGAACCTGCCGGCCTCCTACGCCTACGCCCTGGCCGCCGGTTACGACCAGCGTGAGGACCTCGCCCAAGCCCAGGCCGAAGCGCTCACCGAGGCGCTGCCGCCCCGGCGGGAGAAGTAACCGGACGTCGAGGTGACCTCGGCGTCCCGGCTCGGCAGCCCCGCGAACCACCTCGTCGACGCGGCCCGCGACGCCTCCCTCGTCGTCGGCCGCCGTGTCCGCCGCAGTCCGTTCGGTGTGCACATCGGCGCCGTCGCACACGCGGTCGTGCACCACACCACCCACCCCGTCGCCGTCGTCGCGCACGAGTGACCCGGCTGGCACCGAAGGAGAAAGCACCATGAAAGCAGCGGTCGTCAAGGAGTTCGGGGCACCTTTGGTCATCGAGGAGCGCCCCGACCCCGAGCCCGGCACCGGCCAGGTCCGCGTGCGTATCGAGGCGTCGGGCCTGTGCCACACCGACATCCACGCCGCGCGTGGCGACTGGCCGGTCAAGCCCACCCCGCCGTTCGTCCCCGGCCACGAGGGCGTCGGCATCGTCGAGAAGCTCGGCGCCGACGTGACCCACCTCGCCGTCGGGGACCGCGTCGCCGTGCCCTGGCTCGGCAAGGCGTGCGGACGGTGCGAGCATTGCCGGTCCGGCTGGGAGACCCTGTGCGAGAGCCAGATCAACACCGGGTACGGCTGCGACGGCGGGTACGCCGAGAAGATGCTGGCCTGGGCCGACTTCGCCCAGCCGGTGCCCGAGGGCGTCAGCGCCCTCGACGCCGCCCCGCTCACCTGCGCGGGCGTCACCACCTACAAGGCGCTGAAGGTCGCGGACGTCAGGCCCGCCCAGCTCGTCGCGATCTCGGGCGTGGGCGGACTGGGGCACCTCGCGGTGCAGTACGCGAAGATCGCCGGAGCGCGGGTCGCCGCGATCGACGTCACCGACGACAAGCTGCAACTCGCCCGGGAACTCGGTGCCGACATCGTCATCGACGCCCGCACCCAGGACGTCGGCGCCGAGCTGAAGCGGCACGGTGGAGCCCATGCGGCCCTCGCCCTTGCGGTGAACCCGGCTGCTTTCCAGGCCGTCAACTCCGGTCTGCGGCGCGGCGGGAGGCTCGTCATGGTGGCCCTGCCGGCCCACGGCACCCTCCAGGTCCCGATCTTCGACACCGTCCTCAACGGCACCTCGGTCATCGGTTCCATCGTCGGCACCCGGCAGGACCTCGCCGAGGTCTTCCAGCTGCACGCCGAGGGTCGCACGAAGGTCATCCGGGAGACCCGCCCGCTCGCCGCCGTCAACGACTGCATCGACGAGGTCCTCGGCGGCCAGGTCAAGGCCCGGATCGTGTTCGATCTCAACGCGGGAGGCTGAGAACGATGTACCTGCCCGTCGGCCGCCCGGTCGACGGCTCCGAGTCGAGCCTCAGGGCCGTCGACCGGGCGGCCGACGGGCCGCCCTGCACGGAGTACCCCTGCGGATCGTCCACGCCTACCGCTGCAAGGGCGCCGCGCTCGCCCGAGAGCTCGGCAAGCCGTCCGGTCGCGTGACCTCCGACGACATCCTCGTCGTCGCCACCCACCGGGCCCGTCGTCACCACCCGGACCTCGCCTTCACCACCGAAGCGCCGGCCGAAGAACCGGAGTACGTCCTCCTGCGCGAGGCCCGCAGCGCCTCCGCCGTGATCGTGGGCACCCGCGGGCACGGCGAACTCGCCGACCTCCTGCTCGGCTGCGTCAGCCTGACCGTGGCCACCGCGGCGGACTGCCCGGTCATCGTGATCCGCGGAAACCACGCCAACCGGGCCGCCGACGGCCGACACGGTCGCATCGTCGTCGGCGTGGCCGACGCGCCCACGGCGTCGGTGCGCTTCGCCGACGAGGAGGCCCGGCGGCGCGGGGCCGCCCTGGACGCGGTACGGGCATGGCGATGCCCCACCCACGACATGGCCGACCACCCGCTGCTCGCCGGCACGCCCGAGCGTGTGCACGAGGAACAGGCGGCCAAGGAACTGAAGGCCGCGCTCGCCGACGCCCCAGCGGACGTGCGCCTGCGTCGGCACACGGTCGAGGGAGCCGCCCGCCGCGTGCTGCTGACCGCCTCGCACGAGGCGGACCTGCTGGTCGTCGGCCGACGGCGTCCCGGGCAGTTCGGGCACCACCTCGGCCGGGGCGCCCACACGCTCCTGCACCACTCCGCCTGCCCGGTCGCGGTCGCACCCGACACGGCGTGACGGTCCCGGGTTGCCGCGCGCGGGACGACCGGTGTGGGACCGGGGGCCGACCGGCCCACCGAGTACCGCCGGTCGGTCCCTGGGCGTGACCACCGGCGCGACAGATGCTCGACACATCAGAAGACCCGAGCGGCTCGGAGGAGAACCGCCATGAAGGACGACACGTCCCACCGCCCCGCGGTTCACGCGCTGCTCAAGGACGGCACCACCGTTCGTATCCGCGCCGTCGAGCCCGGGGACCACGACCAACTGGAAGGGCTCTACACGGAGATGTCCCCGGACAACCGCCGCCTGCGCTTCTTCTCCGCCGGCGCCCGCTCGGCCGGCCTGGCCGCGGACACCGTGTGCGCGCCCGCCCGGCGCGGGCATCGGGCCCTGCTCGCCGAACGCGCGGGACAGGTCCTCGGCCTCGTCGAGTACCACGCCGACGACGACGCGCCGGACACCGCCGAACTCGCCGTCGCGGTCGCCGACGGCCTGCACCACCGCGGCGTGGGAACCCTGCTCGTAGAGCACCTCGTCTCGGCCGCCCGGGCCGACGGGATCATCGCCTTCACCGCCGACGCCCTCGGCGAAAACCACGAGGTGCTGCGGCTCTTCGCCGACCTCGGCCTCGCCGCGACCCGGCGGTTCGACGGCCCCGAGGTGCACTGCGTCATCGACCTGCACCTCGACGAGACCTACCTGACGGCCTCGGAGGCCCGGGGACGGGCCGCCGATGTGGCCAGCCTGGAGCCGTTGCTGAGGCCGCGGTCCATCGCCGTCGTCGGGGCCGGCCGCCGGCCCGGTTCGGTGGGACGCGCCCTGCTGCACCACCTCCACGGGGACGGCTTCACGGGCCGCCTGTTCGCGGTGAACCCGGCCGCCATGGCGATCCTCGGGGTACCGTCCTACCCCTCCGTCGGCGCCCTTCCCGTCGCCCCTGACCTGGTCGTCGTGGCGAGCCCGGCCGAGACCGTGCCGGCCGTCGCCGAGGAGTGCGGAAAAGCGGGCGTACGCGCCCTCGTCGTGGTCTCCGCCGGACTGGACACGGAGCAGTCCGGGGCCCTGCTCACCGCCTGCCGGGCCCATGGGATGCGCCTGGTCGGCCCCAACTGTCTCGGCGTGGCCAACACCGCCCCCGGGTACCGGTTCGACGCCACCTTCGCCGCCGCACACCCGCGTGCCGGGACCGCAGGGGTCGCCGTACAGTCCGGCGGTGTCGGCATCGCCCTGCTGGAGGGAGTGTCCCGGCTGGGCATCGGCGTCTCCACGTTCGCCTCGCTCGGCGACAAGTACGACGTCAGCGGCAACGACCTGCTCCAGTGGTGGGAGAGCGACGGCCGCACCGACCTCGCCCTGCTCCACCTGGAGTCCTTCGGCAACCCGCGGGCCTTCTCCCGCACCGCCCGGCGTGTCACGCGGCGCATGCCGGTGCTGACCGTCGACGCCGGACGCACCGACGCCGGCCGCCGCGCCGCCGCCTCGCACACCGCCGCCGCGGCATCCGGCACGATGACCCGCCAGGCACTGTTCACCCAGGCCGGCATCACCGCGACCCGCTCCGTCGGCGAGCTGCTGGAAGCGGTGGCCCTGTTGCACGCACAGCCACTGCCGGCCGGCACCCGCGTCGCCGTGATCACCAACGCCGGCGGCGCGGGAGTCCTGGCCGCCGACGCCTGCGCCGAAGCCGGCCTGACCCTCAACCCACCCAGCCCCGAACTGGCCGACGACCTGCTCGCCGCGCTGCCCGCCGGAGCGAGCGCCGGCAACCCCGTGGACGCCACCGCCGCCGTGACCGAGGACGCGTTGAGCACCTGCGTCGAGCGGCTCGTGGGTCACCCGACCGTCGACGCGGTCCTGGTGGCCCTCGTCCCCACCGCGGTCGCGGCGGCGACGGGTGACGACCTGGCCCGAGCCGTCACCCGGGGGCCCGGCCGCCGGGCCAAGCCCGTCATCGTCGTACGCCTGGAACAGGCCTTGCCGGTCACCCTCCTGCCCGTCACCGACGGTGAGGCGATCCCCTCGTACGCCGAACCGCAGGCGGCGGCACGGGCGCTGGCCCACGCCGCCCGACGGGCGGCCTGGCTCGCCCGGCCCGTCGGCGCCGTGCCGGACCTGGTCGACATCGACACCTCCCGTGCGCACGCCGTGGCGGACGACTTCCTCGCCCAGCAGCCGGACGGAGGCTGGCTGGACCCGCGCTCCTGCGCCGAACTCCTCTCCTGCTACGGCATCCCCCAGCAGCCCTGGGCCTGGGCCGAGACCGAGGACGACGCCGTACGCGCCGCCGAACGCCTGCGCGGCACCGACGGCCGAGTGGTCCTCAAGGCACACTGGCCCGGACTCGTGCACAAGAGCCTCCAGCACGCCGTCCACCTCGACCTGCGCGACGAGGCCCAGGTACGCATGGCCTTCCAGGACCTGCGAACCCGCTTCGAAGGACTCATGACCGGAGTCGTCGTCCAGCCGCTCGCCCCCCGCGGCACCGAGTTGTTCGCCGGCGTCGTCCAGGACGGCGTCTTCGGCCCGCTCGTCGTCTTCGGCCTGGGAGGCACGGCGACGGAGGTGCTCGCCGACCACGCCGCCCGTCTCGCCCCGCTCACCGGTCAGGACGTGCACGACCTGATCACCGCCCCGCGCTGCGCCCCCCTGCTCTTCGGCACGCAAGGCGGCGGCCCCGTCGACCTGGAGGGACTGGAACAGGTACTCCACCGGCTGTCCCGGATGGCCATGGACCAGCCGCAGCTCGCCGAGGCCGACTTCAACCCGGTCCTCGCCACACCCGGCGGGGTCACCGTTCTCGACGCGCGGATACGCCTGCTGCCCCGCCGGCCGCAGGACCCCTATCTGCGCCGACTGCGCTGAGGAGGAACAGACATGAGGAACCAGAAGGTCGGCTCCGTGATGACCACCGAGGTGATCCGCGCCGAGTACGGCACCCCCTTCAAGGCCGTCGCCAGGCTGCTCTCGGAACACCGCGTCAGCGGACTGCCCGTGGTGGACGACGACCAGCACGTCATCGGCGTCGTCTCCGAGACGGATCTGATGCTCCACCAGGCCGCGACGCCGCTCGCCTACGAGTCGCCCCCGCGGTTCCGCGTCGCACCGCTGACACCCCGCGCCCGCCGGCGGGCGGCCAAGGCCCGGGCGCGCACCGCCGGCCGCCTGATGACCGCTCCCGCCGTCAGCGTGCACGCCGAGGACACCGTCGTCGAGGCTGCCCGCACTATGGTCGAGCACCGCGTGAACCGGCTCCCGGTACTCGACGAGGACGACCGCCTGGTGGGCATCGTCACCCGGCACGACCTGCTGCAGACCTTCCTGCGCCCCGACGCGGAGATCCGAGAGGAAGTGATCCGCGAGGTGCTGGAGCGCGGACTGTGGCTGGTCAACGGCAGCATCGATGTCGCCGTGACGGAGGGAGTCGTCACGCTGGAAGGCCAGATGGAGCGAAAGAGCGAGACCGAGATCGCCGTGACCATGACCCGCAGGACCGACGGAGTCGTCGACGTCGTGGACAGGCTCACCCACCGCTTCGACGACTCCGAGTTCCGGGACGACACGCGCGTTCCCGGCGGCGTCGCGGACGACTGGCTGCGGCGTCTGTGAAAGGAGGCGGACCACCGTGGAGCAGAGGGTGTCGGTCGCCCACGGGGCGACCAACGGCTCGACGGAAAGGATCGCCCAGACCGTGGCGGATGTGCTGCGGACGGCGGGGATCACGGCCGAGGTGCTGCCTACCCGGTCATCGGGCCCCGGTCCTGGGTGCCCTGGCCCGTGGAGGCCTTCGTGCGCATTGAGCCGGAGCTGGTCACCGGCCGGGTGCCGGTCGGCGGGGGCACTCTTCACGGAGCTGATATGCCGCCGTCGGCTTCGACAAGGTGGTCGACACCACCGTCGACGAAGGAACGCTGACAGAAGGCAGCAGGCGGCTTCCGGCTGACGGCAGCACTCGCGACGCGCCTTCGGATCTGCTTGATCCGAAGGCGCGCACGACCCGTCCCCTGCCCGGCGTGTCAGTCCGCCCGACGCACCACGTCGCCGTTCGGCGGATCGAACTCGACATCGACCACCCCCTCGACCGCGCGGACCAGCCGGGCGGCCATGGGCACCAACGAGGTGTCCCGCAGACGGCCGCTGAGCGTCACCCTGCCGCCGGAAACGCGGACCTGGATTGGTTGCGAGGAGGCGGCGAAGAGGGGGGAGACGATCTCCCGGCGAATCTCGTCGGCGAGCTCCTCGTCGGACCGAAGGAAGACCTTCAGGAGATCGGCGCGACTGATCACGCCTTCGAGGAGTCCCTCGGCGGTGGTGACGGGCAGCCGCTTGACCCGCCGCTGTGCCATGACCCGGGCGGCTTCCGCCAGCGTGGCGTCGGCGCGGACGGTGACGGCCGGTGTACTCATCAGCTCGCCCGCAGTCAGTGCGCCCGCTTTGGCCAGGTCGGGCAGCCGCCTCAACTGCGTGAAGCGGTCGGGGTCGCTGTCACGAAACTCTTCCTTGGGCAACAGATCTGCCTCCGACACCACACCGACGACACGTCCCTCGCCCTCCAGGACGGGCAGGGCACTGATCTTCCACTGCTGCATGAGCTCGACGATCTCTTTGAACGAGGCGCCGCGGCCCACGGCCACGACGGTGTGCGTCATGACATCGCTCACGAGATGCGGACCATGTGACATGAGGTTCCTCCTCGATGCGCCGGGTGTGCCGACGACGGTTTCGGTGACGCCTTCGGGCTCCGGGTACACCCGGTGCCCGCTGCCGTAGGGCGCGTAAAGATCGAGCAGGCGAATGCGAGCCGCATGCAAGCGGTGGGCGACACGGAGCCGACCCAAACGGCGACGGCACGCCCGAACTTCGGATCTCGCGAGCGCACATGGCCCGTACGGCCTCCGCGTCCAACTCCCAGGCCCTCACCGGGCTCAGCGCCCCGCTGCCACTGGTACGGCGGAAAGCGCCAGGATCAGCTGAGGAGTTCCGCGTGACTCACCGACTCGATGGCGGCGGCCCGGCGGCCGGGAACCCGCGAGTCGAGCGTGACGGTGCCGCTGCGGATGACCCGGAACCGGTCGGCCCGCGGTCATGGTGGTGGTCATCGTCCGATCCTTTTCGCGTCCTGTGGCTCGTAGTTGCTCTCAGCCTGAACGGAAGCTGGGTGCTGTGACACGGGTCGCCCGGGTCCCGTCGCCGGGTCGTTCGGCCCCATCGCGCGGACCCGGACTACGGAGACGGCACCGCACAGCGCTCATGCACCGCGAGGGTCAGGTGGTGAAGAGGCGGAAGGGAGGGAAGGAGAACCACTTCTCGTGGATCCCGGTCACGCGGTACGCAGACGCCACTGCTTCTCCACCCTGCCCACGGAACGGCTGGCCGTTCTGCACGGTGACGAACACCCTGGCTCAGGCTCCGGACGCGGCGCTGGGCGGTCCGGTGCGACACCGGTGGCGCGTACGTCGAGCATCCGGACAGACTCGTCGGTCGGGTCCGCGACACGTCGGTCGTCCCGCTGGCCGAGCGGCTGGTGCGCTCGGTCGAGGGCGTGGTCGACGTTCGCTGCGAGCTCACCGGGCCCCGTCACCGTCCGGCACTCGAACTCGACTTGGAGGCGGAACAGCCGAGCAGGACCGGAGGGTCGATCCCGTGAGAGAGCCCGCCGACCGCGACAAGGATGACACCCGCCATGACCACGCCCACGACACTCGCGACCGCCGACGCACGGGGAGAATGCGCCGGGGACCACCTGCCCGGGGCGTTCAACATCCCCCGACCTGATCCGGCGGGCCCTGCCTGACATCCGGGCACCCGCCGACCGCGGCGACGTCCTGATGGTGTGGGCCTCCGGCTCCGCTCCGAGAACGCCCGCGTGATCCTCGCCGGGAACGGCATCCCCACCGACGCCCTCTCCAGAGGCACCGGCATCCGGGCGGCCGACGGCCACGACCTGCACCAGCCCCGGAGCACCGCACGAACCGGCTGGGGGATGGAGCGGCAAGTCCGTCTGAGCTCCACCCGCCGCCTGGCCGCCATCACCCGCTCCGGCGCGGTCATGGCCGCCGGCACCCTTGCCGTCTTCGCCGGCGCCCACCACCTCACCGACACCGCGACCGCCGCCACCATGGCCTTCACCACGTTCGTCCTCTTCCAACTCTGCAACGCCCTGGCCGCGCGCAGCGAGGACGGCCCCGTCCTCGGACGCCACCAGTTGCACAACCGCACCCTGTGGATCTGTCTGGCCGCCGTCCTCACCCTCCCTCGAGTGGGATGTGCCCTGCCCGTCGGTGAGAACGTGACGGTCTCGGACACGCGCGGTCGACCGGACGGCCCCGCTCTCGAGCCCCGTCGGGCCGATGGGCCGAAGCCCGCGGGCCACGGCGGCCCCGTCACCCGAAAGCGGCGACTCGCCTGTTCGAGGAGATGTCGGGACTGTGCCGTAAGGGCACGGTTACCGCCACCGAGGCCAGCCACCTCGGGACGCGGACGCCGAGGGGCGCCGTACTCACGGGAGTTGTCCTCCCCGCCCTGGAGCCGACCTGCCGATGGGGCCGTTCGGCCCCCGTTCGAGCCCATCGGCCCCTGCCCCCGGAAGCCGCTGAACGACAAGGTCATAGCAGATACCCGACACAGGAGGTGGGCTACATGCCCGGTACGATCATCGTGGGACTGGATGGCTCGCTGGAGAGCCGGGCCGCAGCCGATTGGGCCGCCCGCGAGGCCGCCCTGCGAGGGCTGGCGGTGAAGCTGGTTCACGTGTGGCAACCGGTACCCGCACGCATGGCGCAGGCTCCGCTCCTCGGCGCGGAGACTCACCAGCACTGGACCGAGCGGATTCCGCGAGAGGCCGCCGAGGGCCTGCGGCTGCGCCACCCGGATGTCGAAGTGGGCATCGAGCAGCTGACCGGCTCGCGGACCGACGCCCTCGTGGAGGCGGCGGGCGACGCGGAACTGCTGGTCCTCGGCTCCCGTGCCCTGAGCGGCCTCGGAGGCTTCCTGGTGGGGTCCATAGGGCAGAGCGTGGTCGCCCGCACCGAGACGGCCGTGGTGCTCGTGCGCGCCGGGGAGCAGGCCGTGGACGAACACGTCAGGGATTCCGCCGGCATCCCGTCCGCCGCCACCGCGTTCCGGCCCGTGGTCCTGGGCCTGGACGCCGACAGTCCCGACGAGACCGTGCTCGACTTCGCCTTCGAGGAGGCCAGGTGCCGCCAGGCCCCGCTGACCGCGGTACACGGCTGGGACCTGTCGCCCTACGCCGTCTACACCATGGGAGCGGGCTTCGAGACGCACGAGGAGTTCGCCCGAGCCGAGGCCACCGCGCTCACCGAGGCGCTGCGGCCCTGGCGCCAGAAGTACCCGGACGTCGAGGTCACCGAGGTCTCCCGCCCCGGCAGCGCCGCGAACCTCCTCGTCGACGCCTCCCGCGACGCCTCCCTCGTCGTTGTCGGCAGGCGTCGTCGCCGCAATCCGCTGGGCGTGCACATCGGGTCCGTCGCTCACGCGGTCATGCATCACGCCGTCGCCCCCGTCGCCGTCGTCGCGCACGGCTGACCCGCCCGTCACGGACAGAAGGACGACGTGTCATGAGGGCCGTGGGCGCGTAGGCGCCTCGGGCGATCCTCTGGGCCACGGAATCCGCGCCGAGGTCGCCATGCCGGCGCGACGGGGACGGGCAACGGCACGCCGCCGCGCCGTCGGCCGCCGTCCCGCCTCCCGCCCCGAACGGGCCGGGAGGCGGGGGTCACGTACAAGGGGACGATGCAGTGCAGGTGGCCCACGGAGCGGGCGCCGACAGGAATCAGGAGGAGACCCCCTTGGCACCGTCTCTTCGATGCACCGACGAACGCGGACGGCGAATGGCCAGCGGTCTGGTGGCAGGGCGCCGGCAGCGCCGACGACCCGCCGGACTTCTCGACCCTCGTCCTCGCCGGTCCGGAGGGGCCCATCTTCGACGCGGGCACCCATGAGCGCGCCGATGGCCTACCCCGGGGCGGTCCCTGCCGGGTGGGTGCTCGGCGCCCGCCCGGCCCTCTTGGTCAAAGGGCAAGGGCAACAACGACGTTGAACACGTCGAGCCGATCACCGTCTGTGCCGAGGGGCGAGTACGTGCATGCTGCCGAGCAGTGGGACCTCGTACTGGACGACCTCTTCGTGCTCTCCTGCCCGGAGGTCAGGGCGCTCGCCTGACCTCCCAGGCTCCGCCGCCGGCTACTTCGTCTTGCGGTTCGCGGAGAAGGCAGGCTCTTTCCCCAGCACTTCGATCGTCTCTTCCATCTCGCGGACCTTACGGCGCAGTTGCACCAGTTCCTCGCGCTCGGCCATGGTCAGCGCGCCCGCCGTCCCTTGGCCTCGCTCCGCCGCCAGCTCCTCCGCGATCGCCGCCGCGAACGCGTCCACGTCGCCCTCGGTGGTGTCGAAGGAGGTCATCCAGCGGACCTCGCCGGCCTGCTCGTCCCAGGTGTAGAAGCGGAAACGCTTCTGGAGACGCTCGGTGACGGCCGGCGGCAGGACGGCGAAGATCTGGTTGGCCTGCACCGGGCGAGAGATCTCCAGGCCCGGCAGCTCGCGCACCGCCTCGTACAGCCGCTGGGTCATCGCGTTGGAGCGGGCCGCCGAGCGCAGCCAGAGGTCGCCGCCCAGCAGTGCCTCGAACTGCACCGACATGAAACGCATCTTGGACCCCAGCTGCATGCTCGTCTTGCGCAAGTGGGCCATGCCGCGCACCGCGTCCTCGTTGAGCACGATCACCGCCTCGCCGAAGAGCAGCCCGTTCTTGGTGCCGTCCAGCGAGAGGACGTCCACGCCGGCGTCGGTGGTCATCTCACGCAGGGACACGCCGAGGGTGGCGGCGGCGTTGGCGAGCCGGGCGCCATCCAGGTAGACGAGCATGCCGAGGTCGTGCGCGTGGTCGCAGATCGCACGGATCTCGTCCGGCCTGTAGCAGGTACCGAGCTCGGTGGACTGGGCGATCGAGACGACCTTGGGCCGGGCCCGGTGCTCGTCCTCGAAGCCCCATGCCTGGCGGTCGATCAGCTCAGGGGTGAGCTTGCCGTCCCATGCGGGCACCGTAAGGAGTTTGATCCCGGCGACCTTCTCGGGCGCCCCACCCTCGTCGACGTTGATGTGGGCCGACTCGGCGCAGACCACGGCGTCCCAGCGGTCGAGCATGGTCTGCAGCGCGACCACGTTCGCGCCGGTGCCGTTGAAGACCGGGTACGTGTGCGCGGTGGGGCCGAAGTGGCCGCGCACCACTTCCTGGAGGCGCTCGGTGTAGACGTCGGCGCCGTAGCTGACCTGGTGGCCGCCGTTGGCCAGGGCGATCGCCGCAAGGATCTCGGGGTGCGCCCCCGCGTAGTTGTCGCTGGCGAAGCCGCGCTCGCCCGGGTCGTGCCCACCCTCTTCCCTCGGTCCTGACATCGATGCCCGGCGTCGGCGTCAGGACCGCCGCAGTCCTGCTGGTCACCGTCTGCGACGGCACCAGCTTCACTACTGCCGTCCACCTCGCCTCCTACGCCGGACTCGCCCCCACCATGAGGTCGTCGGGAACCTCGATCCATGGTGAACACGCACCCGAGGCGGCAACCGGCAGCTTAAACGGGCCATATTCCTGTCCGCCTTCGCCTGCATGAACGCCGACCCGGCCTCCTGCGCCTACTACGACGAGCTACGCGCCCGCGGCAAAGCCCCCCCCCAAGCCCTCCTCCGCCTCGCTCGCTAACGCATCAGCGTCCTGTTCGCCATGCTCCGCGACGGTACCTTCTACGAACCCCGCACCCCCGAAGACGTCGAGCGGCCGCATGGCCCCAGCAGGCCAAACCACCCTAAATCCAACTTGGACGCCTTAGAGTCGTGTTCTCCCGTTGCTCATCACGTGACGTCGGGTCGCGCCAGGAGAGGGTGGTCTCGCCGGCGAGGCGGCGGGCCATCAGGTCAGTCATGGCAATGTGGATCATGGCTTCGGAGCGGGCGGTGAGGGTCTCGTAGTCGCGGGCGAGACGACGGTGCATCACGATCCAACCGATACTCCGCTCGACCACCCAGCGCCTTTGGCAACGTGAAACCCGCGGGCGTCCGGGTTTCCTGGACGCTCTCTCGAAGCGCCTGGCCCGACAGGGTCGGTCGGCGCTCGCCCTGGAGGCCGTGCTGGCGAGCGGGTGGAACCGCATGGGGCGCCGTACCTGCATGAGCCTCACGATCCGTCAGTTAAATCAGCATATGATCAGCATGAGTCCCCGAGCATTCCGAGGCGGTCGTCCGAACAGGCGCCGGGGGTGGTGGCATCACAGTGACGCGGGTGGCGCGGAAGCCCAGGCAGGGAGCCTTCGCGTCAGAGTGAAGCGATGTTCCTCACAATCTTCGAGTCCGGCGCGTGCCAGTTGTAGAGTCAAGACCGCCCTTGACCTGCAAAAAGCAGGCAGGGAGCCGTCTTCCAGGAGTCCACCATGCTGCGCACCATGTTCAAGTCCAAGATCTAGTACCTGGGCGTTTGTGCAGGACGGAGGTTTGATCGGGCGCAGCGGGTCAGCAAACGGTCAGCATCGGACGCGGGGCGTCCCGGGTTGATGGCCTGGCGACCTCCTTGGTGGGGGTCTGAAGCAATGCCTGGTTCCGGTCCGGAAGGCGGAGAGGGCTGCACCAGGTTCCCGTGCGCGGGCTGTTCACGGTCAGGCGGGCGTGGACGGCCACGACCGAGGGCATGTGGCGGTGCCGCCCGGATCGCGGCGGACCTGGCAGTCGCAGGCCGCGCTCCTGCTTCGCGCTCTGGGGGAACTCCTCGACGGCCCATCCGACTGCCTGTGAAGGCAGATCGGTTCGCGCTGCGTGGCGCCTGCCGGGCAGGCGGTCGCTCAGGGCCGGGCATGCTGCGCCAGGCGAACACCTCGGCCTCCCAGGCGCCGGTTGGCCATCGTGGCAGGGCCTTCGCGGTTGCTGTGCTGTGCTCCTCAGAGCGCTTGCCAGACCTGGGCCAGCGCCGACGTGGTCAGGACCTGGTCCGGACGTCCCTGCCCGACGAGGCGGCCGTCCTGGAGCAGGAGGCAGGTGTGCGCCGCGCGCGCGACCTCCAGGTCGTGCGTTGCCTGGACGACCGTCACGCCGTCGGCGACGAGCGCCGTCAGCAGCGCCCCGATCCGCTCCCTCGCCTCCGGGTCCAGGCCGGTGGTCGGCTCGTCGAGGAGCAGCAGGTCCGACTCCTGTGCCAGACCCTGGGCGATGAGCGCACGTTGACGCTGCCCGCCCGACAGTTCGCCCAGTTGACGTGAGGCGAGGTCGCCGATGCCGAGCCGGTCGAGCGCCGCGTCCACGGTCGCGTGGTCCCGTGCGGTCAGCCGGCGCCACGGCCCGCGCTCGCCCCAGCGCCCCATCTCCACGGTTTGCCGAACGGTGAGCGGGAGGGTGTCGCCGACTGCTCCGCGCTGCGGTACGAAGGCGGGCGGTCGATCGCCGGTGCGGAGGAGATCGCCGGATGTCGGCTTGATCACACCGGCGAGCACACCGAGCAGGGTCGACTTGCCGCTGCCGTTCGGGCCGACTAGCGCCGTCGTGGTCAACTCGGTTATTTCCGCACTGACTTGATGGAGTACTGGGCGCCCTGGATAGCCGGCGCACAGCCCCGAGAAGCGGAGGTGAGCAGTCCGCTCGAGGGGAGGGGCGGGAGAGGGGCACGGTTTTTTGAACATGGTTTTCATTGTAGTGTCCTGCCTCATGGAGTGGTTGACGGTCCCGTTCGAGGTGACCTTCGTGCAGCGGGCTCTCTGGGGCGGGATGCTCGTGTCCGCGATCTGTGCGCTGGCGGGCACCTGGGTGGTGCTGAGGGGGATGGCCTTCCTCGGTGACGCCATGTCCCACGGGCTGCTTCCGGGCGTCGCGGTGGCCGCGCTCCTCGGGGGGAACCTGATGGTGGGCGCGGTGGTCAGTGCCGCCGTCCTGACGGCCGGTGTCACCGCGCTCGGCCGTACGCCGAGGCTGTCGCAGGACACCGGCATCGGGCTGCTGTTCGTCGGCATGCTCTCGCTCGGCGTGATCATCGTGTCGCGCTCGCAGTCCTTCGCGGTCGACCTGACCGGCTTTCTCTTCGGTGACGTCCTCGCTGTCAGGCAGCAGGACCTCCTGGTGCTCGCGGCGGCGTTGCTCGCCGCGCTGGTGGTGTCGGTGCTCGGTCACCGTGCCTTCCTGGCCCTGGCGTTCGACTCGCGCAAGGCCCACACCCTGGGGCTGCGCCCGCGCGTGGCCCACGCCGTGCTCCTCGGCCTGCTCGGTCTGGCGATCGTCGCCTCGTTCCACATCGTCGGAACGCTGCTCGTCCTCGGACTGCTCATCGCACCGCCGGCGGCCGCCCTGCCCTGGGCCCGCTCCGTGCGCGGGGTCATGGTGCTCGCCGCCCTGCTCGGCGCCTTGGCCACATTCGGCGGCTTGCTGGTGTCCTGGCATCTGAGCACCGCAGCCGGAGCGACCGTCTCGGCCCTCGCGGTGAGCCTCTTCTTCCTCTCCCACGTGCTGTCCGGGCTGCGTGACCGCCGTACGCGCCACGCCCACGCCCCAGCCCCTGTACTCGAAGTCAACTGAAAGAAGCCAGAGGCGATCGTCATGACCGTCCGCAGAAACGTCTCTCCGTGGGCATCGGCCGCACTGGTGCTCACCGCGCTGCTCACCACGAGTTGCGCGGGGGAGAAGAGCAACGCCGCACGACCCGCCGCGAGTTCCCCGTCCGCCGTTCCGCACGGGTACGTCGAGGGCGCCCAGGAGGCCGCCGAGCAGCAAGCCCGGCTCCTCCTCAACGACCCCGACAGCGGAAGCACCAGGATTCTCGACCTCGTCACCGGCAAGGTCCACAGGACGGCCCAGGTGAAGGGCGCCGTTCGGCTGGGTACGGACGGCAGGTTCGGCTACCTCCAGGCGCCCGGCGGCACGCATGTGCTCGACAGCGGCGCCTGGATGGTGGACCACGGAGATCACGTCCACTACTACAGCGCGGCGACACGGGACGTGGGTGAACTCCCTGCGAGCAGCCGAGCCCAGGTACGCAGTGACGTCGCCGTGACCGCGGTGACCGACGAGAACGGCCGCACCGTCCTGTACGACCGCAGCAGGCTGGAGAAGGGGGAGATCACATCTCCCCAGACGCTGCCGGGCACTTACACCGGTGCCGTCGTGCCGTACGAGGAACACCTGCTCGCCTTCGAGAACAAGGGTGGCACCACCGAACTCGTCGTCCTCGACCGCAAGGGCGAGCGCGTCGCCTCCCCGGACGTGACGTGCGAAGAGCCGCGAGGAGACGCCGTCACCCGACGCGGCGTGATCCTCGGCTGCGTCGGCGGCGCCCTGCTCGTCCGGGCGCAGGACGGCGCCTTCACCGCCGAGGAGATCCCCTACGGGCGGGACGTCCCGGCGCAGGAACGAGCCACCGCCTTCCGCCATCGACCCGGCAGCGACACCCTCACCGCCCCGGCCGGAGACGACGCGGTCTGGGTCCTCGACGTCGCCGAGCGGACCTGGAAGCGGGTGGACACCGGACCGGTCGTCGCGGCCAACACAGCCGGAGAGGGCTCCCCGCTGCTCGTTCTGGAGAACGACGGCTCGGTGCACGGCTATGACATCGCAACCGGAAAGCAGACTGCACGGACCAAGTCGCTGCTGACGGAAGGGAAACGGGCCGGCGCAGGCGGCAGGTCCCCCCTCATCGAGGTCGACCGCAGCCGCGCCTACGTCAACGACCCTGAGGGCAAGAAGGTGTTCGAGATCGACTACAACGACGGACTGCGCATCGCGCGCTCCTTCGACCTGGACGTCAAGCCCGTCCTCATGGCGGAGACCGGACGATGAGCCGAACCCAGGTGAAGCAGCGCGCGACGGTGGGCATCGCACGCCTGCGGCACCTGATCGCGGGCCTGCTCGCCCTCGTGACAGCCGCGACCGCCACCGCATGCACCACCGGCGATGACCGGACCAGCATCGTCGTCACGACCAACATCCTCGGCGACGTCACCCGCGAGATCGTCGGCGACGAGGCCGACGTCACCGTCCTGATGAAGCCCAACGCCGACCCGCACTCCTTCGGTCTGTCGGCGGTGCAGGCCGCCGAGCTGGAGCAGGCCGACCTGGTCGTCTACAACGGCCTGGGGCTGGAGGAGAACGTACTGCGGCACGTGGACGCCGCCCGCGAGTCCGGTGTCGCCACCTTCGCGGCCGGCGAGGCGGCCGACCCGCTCACCTTCCACGCGGCCGACGACGGCGGCCCCGAGGGCGAGAAAGGGCAACCCGACCCGCACTTCTGGACAGACCCCGACCGGATGCGCAAGGTCACCGGCCTGATAGCCGACCAGGTCATCGAGCACGTCGACGGCGTGGAGTCCGGAACGATACGCGCCAACGCCGACCGCTACGCGAAGCAACTCACCGGCCTCACCACCTGGATGGAGAAGTCCTTCGGCCGCGTTCCCTCAGACAAGCGGGCCCTGGTCACCAACCACCACGTCTTCGGCTACCTCGCCGACCGCTTCGGCTTCCAGGTGATCGGAGCGGTCATTCCCAGCGGCACCACGCTGGCCTCTCCCAGCTCCTCGGATCTGCGCTCCCTCACCGAGGCGATGAAGAGAGCAGGCGTACGCACCGTCTTCGCCGACTCCTCCCAGCCCCAGCGGCTCGCCGAGGTACTGCGGACGGAGATGGGCGGCGGTGTTCGCGTCGTCGAGCTCTACTCGGAGTCCCTGACGGCGAAGGGCGAGGGCGCCGACACCTACCTGCGGATGATGCACGCCAACACCACCGCCATGGTCACCGGCCTGACCGGCGACTGACCCTTCGAGCCTCCCGGCACACCGGTCATCGGGCGCCACACGCCATACCCCTCATACCGCCACCGCGCGGTGCAGAAAGGAACACACTGATGAACAAGTCGATACGCGGCAGAGCCCTTACCGGCGCGGCACTGGCCTTGGCGGTCTCCTCGGTTCTGACCGCCTGCGGCGGAGAGGGCTCTTCCTCCACCGATACCAAGTCCGACGGAACCACGAGCGCCACGCCCGCCGTGGCGGTCAAGGATCCGCTGGTCGCCACCTTCGACGGCGGCCTGTACATCCTCGACGGCGAGAGCCTGAAGCTCGCCAAGACGATCGACCTGCCCGGCTTCAACCGGGTCAACCCCGCAGGCGACGAGGACCACGTCGTCGTCTCCACCGACAGTGGATTCCGTGTCCTGGACGCCACCGACCAGACCCTCACCGACATCGAGTACAAGGGCGCCAAGCCTGGCCACGTAGTCCGTCACGCCGGACAGACCGTGCTCTTCACCGACGGCACCGGAGAGGTCAACGTCTTCGATCCCACCGCCCTGAGCACGGGCAAGAAGCCGGAAGGGCGCACCTACACCTCTGCCGAGCCGCATCACGGTGTAGCCATCGAACTGGCCGACGGCACACTCGTGAGCACCCTGGGTACCGAGGAGAAGCGCACCGGCGCGCTGGTGCTGGACAAGAACAACAAGGAGATCGGGCGCAACGAGGACTGCCCCGGTGTCCACGGCGAGGCCGCCGCCAAGAACGAGGCCATCGGCATCGGCTGCGAGGACGGCATCCTGATCTACAAGGACGGCAAGTTCACCAAGATCGACGCCCCCGACGACTACGGCCGCATCGGCAACCAGGCCGGCAGCGACGCCTCACCGATCCTGCTGGGTGACTACAAGACCGACCCCGAGGCCGAGCTGGAGCGGCCCACCCGCATCTCGCTCATCGACACCGACAAGAAGAAGCTGCGTCTGGTCGACCTGGGCGTCAGCTACTCCTTCCGTTCGCTGGCTCGCGGCCCGCACGGCGAGGCCCTGGTCCTCGGCACCGACGGCGCCCTCCACGTCATCGACCAGAACACCGGCAAGATCGAGAAGAAGATCCCCGCCGTGGGCAAGTGGCAGGAGCCGCTGGACTGGCAGCAGCCCCGGCCCACCTTGTTCGTCCGCGGGCACGTCGCGTACGTCTCCGAGCCCAGCAAGAAGGTGCTGCACGCGATCGACCTGGAGAAGGGGAAGAAGATCACCTCTGTCACCCTGCCGGAGAGCACCAACGAGCTGTCGGGCGTCGTCGCCGGACACTGACTCCGCCACGTCCCCTCGCAGCCGTGGCCTTCGCGCCGCGGCGGCGAGGGCACACCGCTAACACCCGCCCCGCGGGACCGGACTCGGCAGCCGGCCACGACAGGAGAAGCGGCGTACGGACGTACGTGTGGCGCGGTATCGGGCAACGGGCAACGCCCCTGCGGGCGGCGGCCGTTCCCGCCGCCCGGAGTGTGCCGGCCCGCACAGGCCGTCACCGCCCCACGGGATCGCCGTCGGCACCGTCGTTCCGGACGCGCAGTGTCATGTGGCCGCCGTGATGCAGAGGTGTGGTCAGCCGCGGACGGGTCGCCTCGTGGCCTGTCTCCGCGTCGATGATGTGCACCTCGCCGTGGCCGCCCCGGGTGACGGCGATCCAGTCGGAGCCCGGTGAGGCGGCCACCGCTCGGCGTTGGACGCCTTCCCAAGGGGTGCCACCGCGACGCGGAGCGCCGTCCATGGCCGGCAGGGGACAGCGGCGCACGACGCCGTCGGCGCCGACAAGGATCAGTTCGTCGCCGTCGGGGTGGACACGGGTGAAGGCGGTGTGGCGCCGGGCGAGGGCCAGCCGGAAGACGAGCCCGGGACCGAGGTCCGTGAGTACGGTGCGGCCGGTTGTCAGGTCGTGGTGCCATGCCTGGTTGGTCCAATCCGGCCATCGCAGCGGGTCCGGGTCGCCGCCGCGCAGTGTGGTCCACAGCGCCTGTCGGCGGGTGTCGAGCCGGAGGTACCAGCCCCGGGCCGGCGATCCCCAGGGGATGATCGCCTCGGCGGCGAGCGCGCCGCCCTTCCTCCGGGCCCGGTGCACTCCTTCGCTCGTGGCTGCGAACACGCGCTCCGAGCCGGGTGCTTGTGCGTCCCCGTGTCCGTCGTCCGGCAGCGGCAGGAGCGCGTGAGGTGTGACCGGAGGGCAGCCGGGCGGAGCCGCGAGGAGATCCATGAACCGGTGAACCGCCAGCGCACCGGGCTCCCGGTGCCGCAGTACGACCAGCGGGTCGCCTTCGCCCAGGACCGTCACGCCCGGTTCGCCGACGCGCGTGCGTACCCGCGCGGCTTCCCCGGTGGCCAGGTCGAGGACCGTCAGCAGGTCCGTCCACGGTTCGCTGTTCTTGCCGAGGCCGGTGGTGACGGCCAGTCGGTGGCCGGACGGGTCGCAGGCGAGGTGCTCGGCCGGCACTGCGACCGAGATCGCACGCTCCACGAGCTTCTCGGCGAAGGGATCGAGCACCAGCAGTTCCCCGCGACGGTCGTCGACGCAGGCCACCCGCCCTCCCGGGAGTGCCAGGAACCCGGCGTGCTCGGAGAGATGACGGCCGGTGAGGCGTCCTACTGCGGCGCCGTCCGGCACGGTCAGCAGGTGTACGGCTCCGGCCACATGGTCGGAGACGAGCAGGACGGGTGTGGCAGCAGGCATGAGTCCTCCAGAAACCGGTCTGGTGAAAACGATTATCATGTATCTTCGGTGCGTTCCCGGTACCTGAAAAGAAGCGAGGGCATCGATGCTGCGCTCATCGTCGAGATTTGTTCGCAGTTGGATCGCCGCAGCGGCGGTGGGTTCCGTCCTGGTCGGCTGCGGTTCGTCCTCCGAAGAACCCGCGGGCGACAAGGCCAAGCCCGCGGCGAAGACGGAGGTGACCGTCGAACCCATCAAGGCGTCGACGGAGTTGACCGACACCAACGGCGTCAAGGTCTCCTTGAAGAAGGAGCCCGAGCGGATCGTCTGCCTCTTCGCCCTGTGCGACGACATCCTGACGGAACTGGGCATCGTGCCGACGGCCAGCAACAGCGCGTTGCTCGCCCACCCGGACTTCCTGGGGGAGCAGAAGGCCAAGGAGGTGGACGTCATCCCGGGCGGATTCATCGCCCCCGAGGTGGAAGCGATCCTTTCCCACAAGCCCGATCTCGTGATCGGCCTCGGGGACACCCACGGCAAGCTCGCTCCGGCGCTCAAGGGAGCGACCACGTTCTGGGCCATGCAGCCCGAGACGTGGCAGGACAGCGTGGGCTACCTGCGCGACACCGCCGCGCTCACCGGCCGCACCGCCCAGGGGGAGAAGGCGGAAAAGTCCTTCCGGACGAAGCTCGCCGAGGCCGAGAAGGCCCCGAGCGAGAAGACCGCGCTCATCATCTACGGCAGTGATGAGAACTTCGGCGTGGCGACGCCGGAAGGTGACGTGGCCGCCAGCCTGTTCCCCAAGATCGCCGACTACCCGTGGAAGTCCCGCGGTGTGGAGGGCAGTTACAGCCTCGAAGAGATCCTCGCCCAGGACGTCGACGTGCTGTTCGTCGAGACGCTGAGCTTCGGCGACGCGGACGGAAAGCTGTCGGAGAAGCTGGCCGAGAACCCGCTCTGGGGCAAGATCCCGGCCGTGAAGAACGGTGACGTCCACGAGGTGAACTCAGAGGTGTGGGCCAAGGGGCGCGGCACCCGCTCGCTGGGCATCGTCCTCGACGAGGCCACGGCCGCGCTGCGGTGAGGAAGCCCCTCCCGGTGCCCGCCGCGGCCGATCGCGCCGCGGCGGGCGGAGAGCGGCCGTCGCGCGGTGCGCGGAGGTGGCAACCGCTTCTGGTGGTCGTGTTGCTGGCCGTCTCCTCGGTCTGCGCGCTCAGTCTCGGCACGCCCAACGTCCCCCCGCACCGGCTGTTCGCCGCGGTGATGGGCGGGGACACCACCCTCGCCGGGATCGTCGTGAGCGAACTCCGCGTGCCCCGCCTGCTGCTGGCGTTGGTCGCCGGAGCCTGTCTGGGGGCGGCCGGACTGGTGCTCCAGGAGGCGCTGCGCAATCCCCTGGCGGTGCCGGAGATGCTGGGCGTGTCGTCCGGGGCCGCGCTCGGGGTGGCCGCGCCGCTGGTGCTGACCCTCTCGCTGCCCGCCGCCGTCCAGCCGCTGCTGGCCATCGGCGGGGCCGCGCTCGGCGGCGGGCTCACGCTGCTCGTCGCCGGGCTCGGCCGCAGTCCGTCCGCGGTGCTGCTGACCGGCGCAGCGGTGGCGGCCGCGCTGCAGGCCGCGCTGCTCGTCCTGATGGTCATGGCCGACCAGCTCGACCTCCAGCTGATCTACCGCTATCTGCTCGGTTCCCTCTCCGCCCGGACGTGGGACGACGTGACGGGCCTGTGGCCGTGGCTGCTCGTCGCCGTGCCCGCCCTCGTGCTGTGCGCGCCGGTGCTGTCGGTGCTGCGGCTGGGAGATGAGGACGCCGAGGCGCTGGGTGTGCGAGCTCAGCGCGCCCGGCTGGCCGCGCTGGCCATCGCCGTGGTGCTGATCGCCCCGGTGACGGCCGTGTGCGGGCCCGTCGCATGGGTGGGGTTCCTCGCCCCACACCTGAGCCGCTGGTTCGATCCCGCGGCCGGAGCGGTGCGCTGGCTCCCATGGTCCGCGGCGTGGGGCGCTGTCGTCGTGGTGGTCGCCGATGTCCCGGCCAGACTGGCACTGGCACCCGTGGAGACGCCTGCCGGTGCTTGGACGGCTCTGCTGGGGGTGCCGGCCGGCGTCGCGCTGATGCGGTCGGGTGGCCGTCGCCGTGCGGTCCGGCGGGGACCGGCCGCTCCGGCCGCGCCGCGCGAACCGCTGCCCGGACCGCGGAAGACGGCTTCCGGTCCGGCGGACGAAGTCCCTCACGCCAGGGCATCGCATCACCTTCGCCGGGACGACCCCGGGTGCGGCGGGCCCGGCGATACCTCCTCGCCACCTCTCAGGACAACCAGTGCGGAGGACGTACGGTGACCCGGCGTTTCGCGGCGCTCGCGGCACTGGCCGTCGTCTGCGCCGGAGTGGAAGTGGTGGCCGGGCGCGGCATGTCCCCCGGTGTGGTCTGGGACGTCCTCAACGGGGGCGGTGACGCGACGGAACGCCACATCCTGTTCGAACTGCGCCTGCCGAGGCTGCTGGTGGCCCTCGGCGCGGGCGCCTGCCTGGCCGTGGCTGGGCTGGTCCTGCAGTCTGCCCTGCGTAATCCCCTGGCCGGGCCGGAGGTGACGGGCGTGACCCCGGGGGCGGTGCTCGGTGCCGTCACCGCGACCGCCCTGGGACTCGCCGGGTGGGATTCGCCCCTGGCCGTGGTCCTCGCCGCGTGCACGGGTGGGTGTGCCGGAGCGGCGCTCCTGTGGCTGCTCGCCGGCCGCGGGCGCGGTGATCCCGCGCAGACCGCCGTGCACGGGGTGCTGGTGTCGGCGGTGCTCGGCGGGCTCACCGCCATGGTGCTGCTGGTGGAGCCGGGTGAACTCGGCAGCGTGGTGCAGTGGCTGGTGGGCACCACGGAGGGCCGGGTGTGGCAGCACTGGCACCTGCTGTGGCCCTGGGCGCTCGTCTGGGGGGTCGCGGCCTGGCTGCTGGCCGGGCCGTTGACCCTGCTGCGCTGCGGGGACGACATCGCCCTGGCCGCCGGCCTGGCCGCCCGCCGGACCCGGACCCTGGCCCTGCTGTGCGCGGTGGCGCTGACGGCGGGCGCGGTGGCAGCCGTCGGGGCGCTGGGCTTCATCGGGTTGCTCGTCCCGCATCTGGCTGTGGCCGTCTTCGGCGCGGACCTGCGCCGGAGCCTTCCCGGCGCCGCCCTGACGGGCGCGGTCGTGGTGTGCGGGGCGGACGCGGCCGCGCAGTTGTCCTCACGGCTGGTGGCGGCGGCGCTCGACTCGGGACGGCTCACGCTGCCGGTCGGGGCGCTCACCGCGTGCCTCGGCGCCGCGTTGCTGCTGGTCGTCGTGCGCCGCACGCCGAGCCGTACGTTCTGACGTCGAATTGAGGACAGAGCATGACCGAGTCCGTGGGGATCCACGTCGAGGGGGTCCACTTCGGCTACCCCGGACGACCCGTGCTGCGGGGCGTCGACCTGACCGTCCGGCCGGGCGAACTGACCGCCCTCATCGGCCTGAACGGCTGCGGCAAGTCGACCCTGCTGCGGCTGGCCGCCGGGCTGCTGCAACCGGATGAGGGGAGCGTTCGGCTCGGCGGGGACGACCTCGCCCGGCTCTCGAGGCGCGCCACGGCCCGGAGAGTGGCGCTGCTGCACCAGTCCGCTCCGGCCGTCCCGGGCATGACGGTGAGTCACCTCGTCCGGCAGGGGCGCTACGCGGCACGCGGCCCTCTGGGCATGCTGCGCGAGGGCGACGACCCCGTCGTGCACCGGGCGCTGAAGGACGTCGGGGTGGAGGACTGGGCCGACCGCGACGTCGACGCGCTGTCCGGGGGCGAGCGGCAGCGGGTGCGGCTCGCGATGGCGCTCGCCCAGGACACGCGCGTGCTGCTGCTCGACGAGCCGACCACCTACCTGGATTTGCACCACCAGCTCGACGTGCTGCAGACCGTGGTGCGCCTGCGCGAGGAACGCGGGCTCACCGTGGTGATGGTGCTGCACGACCTGGCCCACGCGGCCCGGTTCGCCGAACGCGTCGTCGCCCTGCGCGATGGCCGTGTGGTGGCCGACGGAACGCCGAAGGAGGTCGTGACACCGGGGTTGCTGGCGGACGTGCTGAAGGTGGCCGGCCGGGTCGGCCGGGACCCCGAGGGGGGCTGGCCGGTGTGTTATCCAGATCACCCTCTCTCCGCTCTAGAATATGAAAATCAGATTCATTAGATTGTGGTCACGGCGCTCATCCGAACGCCGTATCTCCCTGCTGATGAAGGAGAGTTCATGGACAACGAGCAGGTCTTCGCGCCGATCGCCGACCCGGGACAGCTGGCTCACGACTCGGCCTCCCACTCCAACGCGCTCGTCGAGAACCCCTTCGAGGACACCGAGGAGTAAGCAAGGGCCTCACCGCCCTCGACCGTGGGCCCGCCCGATGCCTTCCGGGCGGGCCCACGCCCGTCCCAGGTCCCGCCGACAGGAGGAACGCCGTGTCCCGCAGCCGACTAGTCCCCGGTGCCGAGGTCGTCGCTGTGCCCGGGCGAGGGCTCGCCGTCCGCACCCCGGAAGGGGAGTTCTTCAGCGTCAGGACAGCAGACGCGGACGAGGACGCCCTGCTCTCCCTTCTCACGGGCGGGACCACAGCCCCGGTGGACGGGGGACTGGAGCGCGTGGTGCGGGCGTTCGAGGCGGCCGGCTATCTGGCGGAAGGGCCGCGGCACTCGCCGTGGCCCGCCGCTCGCCGGGACATCCGGATCCTCGGCGACCCGGTGCTGACCGAACCGCTCGCCGTGCAACTGGCCGCCCTGGGCGCGCGGCCGCGCACGACTTCGGCCGTGACCGCCTCCGACAGATCACCGGTGGGTATCGAGGACCTGCTCGACGGAAACCCCTCCGCGGTCGTGTGGTGCCTGGACGGGCCCGTGCCGGACGGGTTGTGGGACGCCGCCGACCGTTTGCCCGAGCACGGCGTCGCGTGGCTGCGCTGCCACCGCGAGGGCTGGCAGGCGTATGTCGAGCCGGTGGCCGCCGCTCCTGGAGACGTCACCTCGGCGCACGTCCGGTCCCGTCGGCTCGCCGCCACGCCCGCTCACCGCGAACTGGCCGCGTACTGGAGCGGACCGCGTACCTCCGGTGCACCGGTCCGGCTCGCCGTGCCCGCCGCAACGCTGCTCACGGCACTGCTCTCGGACGATCTCAGCCGGTGGGCCACCGACGCCCCCGCTGCGGCCGGCCTCCCGGCGCGGCGCCGCCTCCGACGGGTGGACCTGCGCACGCTGACCGTCACCGAGCACCCCGTCCTCCCGGTGCCCGACGTCGCACCGATGCCGAAGAAGGACGGATGACGGCGTTCAGTACGGCTGTGGGGGAACTCGCCACGGACGTCCGACTCCCGGCCGGCGAAGGCCCCTTTCCGGCCGTCCTGGTGCGCACCCCTTACGACCGGACCCGGCACAGTGCCGAGGCGCGCGGCTGGGCCCGTCGCGGGTTCGCCGCCGTTGTCCAGGACGTACGGGGCCGGTTCGCGTCGCCGGGGGAGTGGCACCCGTACGCGGACGAGGCCGCCGACGGAGCGGCGACCGTGCGCTGGATCCGGCGGCAGCCTTGGAGCGACGGAAGGCTGGTGGCCGTCGGAGCCTCATACGCGGCCCACTGTGCCCTCGTCCTCGCCCTCGACGTGCCCGAGGACGTCCGGCCCGATGCCGTCATCGCGGCCGTGCCCGCCCTCGGGTCCGCGGAGACCGCGCGCGAGGCGTCCGGAGTGGAGCGGCTGCTGTCCCGCGCCGGATGGTGGGCCGCCCACGGTGACCGGCGAGACTCCGACGAGAGCGCGCTGGACAAGGCCCTCTCCGCTGACCCGGGACTGCTCACCCACCTGCCACTGAGCGCCCTCCCCGAGCGGCTGGGCCGCGGCCTGCCCTCCTGGGCGGGCCTGTGGCGGCACCGCGACCGCGGCCGTCTCGTATCGCGGGCGGCGCACGCCGCCGTGCCCCTGCTCGCGGTGGGCGGCCACCATGACCACTTCACCGAGGAGACCGTCGCGCTGTGGCATTCCTGGGGCGGACCCTCGGCCCGGATGCTGCTGGGCCCCTGGAGGCACGGTCTCGTCACCGCGCCCGGTCCCGACTCCGGCCCGGCCCACCGGCTGAACCTCGGCGAGCTGTACGTGCGCTGGGCCCGCCGCGCCCTGACCGGCGAACTCGCCCCCGGCCACCATGGCGCCCAGGGGCTGGGCGGCGCCGACCTGTGGCTGTCCGCCCGCACCGAGGGCGAACCGCGCACACCACGCACGCGACTGTTGCGCGGCTCCGTCTTCACCGCCGACCCCGGCAGGCCCGTCCGTTCCGACGACCTGACCGTCCCCACCGACGGCCCGCCCGACCGCTGCCTGCTGGTCACGCCGCCGCTGCCGCGTCCGCTCGACGTGGTCGGCCCCGTGAGCGTGCACCTGCGGGCCACGGCTCACAGCCCGTCCGCCGACTGGGCCGCCCGGCTCGTCGCGCTCACGCCGGAAGGGAGCGCCGAGCGGCTCGCCGTCGGCGTCGTCCGACATGCCGAACCGGCCGGTAGTGAGGCCGAGTTCACCATCGGCCTCGGCCGGGTCGCGCGTCGGCTGCGGGCCGGCACTCGGCTGCGCCTGGAGATCGCCGGGCACCATTTCCCGGCCCACGCCCGCAACCCCCACACCGGGGAAGACCCCGTGACGGCCGGCCGGCTGCACGCCTCCCGACGGGAGGTCGATGCGGACAGCGTGGTGCTGAGACTGCCCGTGCTCCCGTCCCGCCCCACCCCCGTCGATCCCGCCGAGGAGATCCTGAGATGACGACGCTGCCGCTGGAAGCACTCGTCGACCCCGTCTGCGGCATCGTCCGCAAGGTCAAGCCCGTCGAACACCCCGCGGGCGCCCCACCCCGCTACACCGCGCTCACGGCCGAGATATCCGACGCCCGCAGACACGGCCTGTGGCCCGCCGACCGCGTCTCCCTCGGCACCACCTTCGGCGACCCCGAGCAAGCCCGCGTCGCCGCGATAGCCGAGGGGATAGAGCGGTACTGCGGCAACCGCGTGCCGCCCCCCGGCCACCCCGACGCCCCCGTGCGCGCCACCGCCGCCGAACTGACCGAGAAGGGCCTGCGGCTCTACGGCCCCGGCGACCTGCCCACGTACGCCGACTGGCAGTACGCCCGCGAGAAGTTCCCCTACCGACCCCTCACCCCCCAGACCCCGGCCCTGTGGACGCGCGGAACCGAGCAGCTGCCCGGCGGACGGACGGCGGAGGTCTGGGCGCCCATCGCGCTCACCCACCTCAACTGGCGCCAGGGCGCATTGCGCGAGCTGCCCCGCACCCATCACCTCAACTACGCGGGCATCGCCACCGGACAGGGCCTCGACGACGCCGTCGAACGCGGCCTGCTGGAGATCGTCGAACGCGACGCCCTGGAACTGTGGTGGCATCTGGACGGCCCGACCCGGGGCATCGACCCGGCGAGCGTGCCCGGCCTCGCCGACGACCTCGCCGGCTCCGCGCTCGACGTCCACATAGTGGAGATGCGCTCGGAGTTCGCCCCCTGCATGGCCGCGCTCGTGCACGACCCGCGCCTCGGCCTGTACGCCGCCGGGTTCGCCTGCAAGTACGACCCGGCCGAGGCCGCCCGCAAGGCCGTCCTGGAAGCCGTCCACACCTGGGTCTTCACCCAGGGCCTGACCGCCTCCGACGGCTGGGTGTTCCAGGCCGTCGAGGCCGGGCTGCTGGCGCGCGGGCTGTACCTGGAGCACCGGGCCGACGGCCGCTATCTCGATGTGTGCGGCGAGCAGTTCGAGCACGTGCGGGACCTGGGTGCGCACGTGCAGGTGTGGCTGGACGAACGGATGGCGGCCGAGGCCCGGCGCTTCACCGCGCCCGCGCTCGGGACCGTGTCCGTCGACGCGGTCGAGCCCGGCAGCCGGGAGCGGCTGGAGAGCACGCTGCGCGCAGGCGGTCACCGCGTCATGACCTTCGACCTCACCACCGAGGACGTGACCGAGACATCGCTGCGCGTCGCCCGGATCCTCGTCTCCGGGCTCCTGCCCAACGCCCCCGCCGCCTTCGGCTACTTCGGCTGTCCGCGCCTCGCCGAGGCCGCCGTCGCGCGCGGATGGCGCACGACCGCGCCGAGCGCGCCGGAGGACTTCACGCTGGCGCCTCCGCCGCACATGTGAGGGCCGCCGTGGAAGACCTCCGCGAGGACCGCCCTGTGGAACTCGCCGCCGCCCTCGCCCGCGCCCGCTCCCCGGAGCGTCCCGGCCCCGACACGCCCGCCGGGACAGCCGTCCGGCCCTGGCCGGGGCCGCCGCTTCCGATTCCGGAGGCAGGCCCGGCGGACCTCGATCTGCAGGCCCTGCTGCGTCTGTCCCTGGCGGCCTCGGACGCCTCCGGACGCCTCAGGCCCGCGCCCTCCGCGGGTGCGCTGCACCCGGTGGACGCCGAACTGGTCGTGGGCGCCGGCTGCTCCCTGCCGCCCGGCCGCTACGGCTACGACCCGCTGCGCCACCGCGTCCACCGCGTTGGTCTGCCTTCCGACGACACGCCGCCAGGCGTGACGGCCGAACTCTCCGTCACCGCACGGCGCACGGCCTCCCACTACGGCCACCGAGCCTGGCCCCTTCTGTTGCTGGACACCGGGCACGCCGCCGCGGCGCTGTTCCTGGCGGCCCGCGCACTGGGCGCGGGCGAGCCCGAGGCACGGCTGGACGGACTCACCGAGAATCCCTTGGCCGTCGTGCGCATCCCGCCGCCCGACGGGCGGAGCCCGATGCACCCGGCAGACAGTCCCCACGTCCCGGAACCGTCCGGGGGTACGCCCACCCCGGCCGAACTACTGGCCCGCCGCAGTACCCCACCGCCGTTGCCGGGCGCCCCCTCCCACGGCGCACTGCGGGCAGTCCTGGCCACCGCCGAACGGGCCGGCAACGGCGACCTGTTGCGCTGGTGCGCCGCGGTCGGCCCGCCCCGACCCGGCCTCATGGAACTGGCACCCGACGGCACGACCCTGCGGCGGTACGCGGCAGGGGAGGCCCGCCAGACGCTCGCCGCCTGGGCCGCGGGCCAGGCGTGGATCGCGGACGCGGGCGCCGTTCTGCTCGGCCACGGCTGCCCCACGGACGCCGACGCCGCACACATCCGCCGCGCCCACCTGCGGGCGGGCTTCGCCGTCCACCTGGCCCAGGTCACCGCCCGACGCCACGGGCTGGCGGCCCGGCCCGTCGGCTCCTGGCAGCAGGCGGACCTCGGGGCCGCCCTCGGAGCCGCGCCGGACCGGGACTGGGTCGTCCACGCCCTGGCCCTCGGTATCCGTCACGCCGACGAGGAGAACACCACGTGATCGTCCACCCCGAGCTGCGCCGCGCCGCCCGGCGGGCACGGCGCCCCCTGCTCACGGCCACCCTCCTGCAGGGCGCCGTCACCCTCACCCACCTGGCACAGGCCGCACTGCTGGCCCTCGCCCTCGCCGGCCTGGCCCGCGGAGACACCGGCCGGCTCCCGTGGCTGCTGGCCGCCGTGCTCGCCGTCGTCACCGCCCGCGCCGGTCTCACCCTGTGGCAGCGACGCACCGCCACCCGTGCCGGAGCCCGGGTCAGGGTCGCCGTGCGGGACGAACTCCTGGCCCACCTGGGCCGGCTGGGGCCCGCTCACCTGACCACCGCACGCGCCGGAGCCGTCCGCACCACTCTCGTCGACGGGGTGGAGGGCGTCGACGCCTACGTCTCCCGCTACCTGCCCCAGCTCCTGATCACCCTCACCGTGCCGCCCCTCGTCCTGGCCGCCCTGGCCGTGGTCGAACCGTGGGCCCTGCTCGGCCTCGTCCCCGCCCTGCTCCTCGCCCTGGCCGGGCCGCGCGCCTGGGACCGGCTCCTCGCCGCCCGCGGCAAGGAGCACTGGGACACCTACGAAGGACTGGGCGCCGACTACCTGGAGGCGCTCCAGGGCATGCCGGCGCTGCGTGCCGCCGGTGCGGTCGGCCGTACCCGTTCGCGCCTGGAGGAGCGGTCCGCGGCGCTGCACCGGGCGACCGTCGCCAAACTGCGGGTGTCCCTGGTCGACACCGGCATCACCGACCTCGCCATCCAGGGCGGCACCGCCGCCGCAGCCCTCCTGGCGTGCTGGTCGGCCGTCAGCGGATCCACCACGGCGACCGGCACGTATCTGGTGCTACTGCTGGCCTCGGAGTGCTTCCGCCCCGTCCGCGACCTCGCCCGCGAGTGGCACGCCGGATACCTCGGAGTCTCGGCCGCCGACGGGCTCGCGGCCCTGCGCACGACCGAGCCGGCGGTCCCCGACACCGGAACGGCCCCCGCGCCCCGGCAAGCGCCGCCCGAACTGCGCTTCCAGCACGTGCGGTTCGCCTACGACGGCGCGCCGTCCTCGGCCCTGGACGGCGTCTCGTTCACCGCGCAGGCGGGACGGACGACCGCGATCGTCGGCCCGTCCGGCGCGGGCAAATCCACACTGCTGGCCCTGCTCCTGCGCCACCACGACCCGCAGGAGGGCCGGATCACCCTCGACGGGCGCCCCACGATCGAGTACGCGCTCGACTCGCTGCGGCAGGGCATCGCCGTCGTCTCGCAGGAGACGTACCTCTTCCACGCCACCATCGCCGACAACCTGCGCCTGGCCCGGCCGGACGCGACGGACGACGACCTGACCCGGGCGGCGCGCGTCGCCGGTGTCCATGACGAGATCGCCGCCCTCCCCGACGGTTACGCCACCGTCCTCGGCGAGCGCGGCGCCACCCTTTCCGGCGGCCAGCGTCAGAGGCTCGCCCTCGCGCGAGCCCTGCTGGCCGACGCCCCGGTCCTCGTCCTCGACGAGGCCACGAGCGCCGTCGACGAACGCCGGGAGGCGGACATCGTCCGGGAACTGCTGAACGCCGCGAGCGGCCGGACCGTCCTGGTGGTGGCCCACCGGCTGGCCGCCGTCCGACACGCCGACCGCATCGTCGTCCTCGACCAAGGACGGGTGGACGCCGTGGGTGAGCACCCCGACCTGGTCGAGGCCGACGGCGTCTACGCGCGGCTCGTCGAGGCCGGCCGCGCCAACCGAGGAGAACGCGCCGCATGAGCACCGCTGCCACCACTGGCACCGCCACCACCGCTGCGGACGAACCCGCGCGAGGCGCACTGCGCGCCCTCCTCCCCGCCCTCGCCGCACACCGCGCCATGACAGCTCGCACCTGTGCCGCCGCGCTCCTCGAGCAGGGCTCCCTCGTCGCGCTGCTCACCCTGGCCGCGCACACCGTGGGCACCGCCGTCATCGAAGGGCGCGCCCCCTCGGCCGGCACCGTCACCGCGCTCGTCGCACTGGTCCTGGTACGCGCCCTGATGACCTGGCGGGAGATGGACCTCTCGCACGACCTGGCCTACCGGGTGCTGGCCGTACTGCGGGTGCGCGTCTTCGACGGACTCGCCCGCAGCGCGCCCGCCCGCGTCGCGGGACGGCGCAGCGGCGACCTCGCCGCCACGGCCATGGCCGACGTGGAGGCCCTGGAGTTCTTCTACGCCCACACCACCGCCCAACTGCTGGCGGCAGGAACGGTCTTCACCGGTGGTTCCATGGTCCTTGCCACGGTGGAGCCGTGGCTGCTGGCGGCCGTGCTGCCGGTCGCGGCCCTGCTCGCCGCTGCGCCCTTCGCGGACGCCCGCGCGCGCACGGCACGCGGCGGCCGCACCCGGACGGCCGTGGCCGGGCTGTCGGCCGACACGGTGGAGGCCGTCGACGGGCTGCGCGAACTGCTCGCCTTCGGCGCTCTGACCGAACGCCGTCGCAAGCTCGCGGAGCGGGGATGGCAGGTGGGTGACGCCCAACGTGCCGAGGCCACCTGGGAGGCCGTCGCCGCCGCGGTCCGCGACCTCCTCATCGTGGCCGCGGTCCTCGGCGTGGTCGCCGCGGCGGCGCAGTCGGTGACCTCCGGACGGCTGCACGGCGCCTGGGCCCCGGCTGCGATGGCCCTGGCTCTTTCCGTCCTTGGCCCGGTCGCGGAGTCGGCCCGCGCTCTCAGCCAGGCCGTGGCCCTGCGCGCCGCTGCCTCCCGCGTCAACGCTGCCGTCAAGGCCCCCGCTCTCGCCCCGCCGCCCGCCGCCCCCCGCGCCCTGCCGCCCGGACCGCTGGGCGTACGGCTGCACCGGCTGAGGTTCGACTACGGAGGACGGCCCGTGCTGGACGGCGTCGATCTGACCGTCCCTCCGGGCCGGACACTCGCCCTGGTCGGCGCCTCCGGCGCCGGCAAGTCGACCTGCGCCCACCTGCTGGCCCGCTTCTGGGACCCCTCCGCCGGTGCGGTCCAGTTGCTGCCCGCCTACGGCGACCCCGTGGACGTGCGTGAGGTGAGCGATGCGGAGCTGCGGCGTGCGGTGGTGCTGGTGGGACAGGACACGCCCCTCTTCCACGGCTCCCTCGCCGAGAACCTGCGGCTCGCCGCACCCGAGGCGGACGACCAGGCGCTGGCCGAAGCGGCCCGGTTGTGCGGCGTCGACCGGATAGCCCCGATGGACACCCTCGTCGGCGAGCGCGGCGCCACGCTCTCCGGCGGTCAGCGGGCCCGCATCGCCATGGCCCGCGCGCTGCTGGTCCGGCCGAGGGTCCTCGTCCTCGACGAGTCCACCGCCCACCTGGACAACGCCGGCGACGCCCAACTCGCCACCGCGCTGCAGGAGGAGGGACGCACCACGATCGTCATCGCCCACCGCCCGGCCACCATCCGCCGTGCCGACCGCATCGCCGTCCTCGAGGAGGGCCGCATCGCGGAAGTGGGGACCTGGGAGGAACTCACAAGCCGCCCCGGCAGCGCGCTCAACCGCATCCTCACCACCACCCCCTCCTGAGCACGGGAGTTTGCCCCGAGACCCGGGCCGGTGAGGCTTAGGGCCGGGTATACCTGGAAACGACTACTCCCGAACGATCGTCGCGCCGACGGTCGACCGGCACCGGGAGGGGTCTCACGTGGATGCGCCCTTGTATCTGAGGCCCAGGGTGGAGCCGCCGCTCGGCGCACTGCTGACGGACCGGCCCTTCCTGCACTCGCTCGTCGACGCGCTGGGGTCCCCGCTCAACGTGCTGCTCCCCGAGGCCGTGGCCGAGAACGCCGCCCGCTTCCGTGCCGTCTACCGCCGCCACCATCTGACCGGGCGGGTGTACTTCGCGCACAAGGCGAACCGGTCCAGCGCCCTGCTGCGGCGACTGGCGGCGGAGGACCCGGTCGCCGTCGGCGTCGATGTCGCCTCTCTGGAAGAGCTGAGGCACGCACTGGGCTGTGGGTTCACCGGCGACCGCATCATGGCCACCGGTCCCAAGGACGCCGCGTTCCTGTGGCTGGCGGCGCGCGTGGGAGCGACGGTCAATCTGGACTCGCCCGGGGAACTGGAACGGCTCTCCGGGCTGGTGCGCGCGCACGGGCTCGGCCGGGTGGCCGTGCTGGCGCGCCTGTCGGGGTTCGAGTCCGCCGCCGGCCACGGGGGAGCGGGCACCCGGCTGCTCTCCCGGCGCAGCCGCTTCGGCACCCCGGTACGGGACACGGAGGCGCTCCTGTCGGCGCTCGAACGCAACGCTGACACCGCGGAGTTCGTCGGCGCCGCCTACCACCTCGACACCACCGGCGTGGAGGAGAAGGCACGGGCGCTGGAGCAGTGCGTGCTGTTCCTGGATGAGTGCCGGGCACGGGGACTGGCGCCGCGCGCCCTCGACATCGGCGGCGGATTCGGCGTCGGATACGTCGCCGAGGCGCAGGAGTGGGAGCGCTGGACCACCGCGCTGACCGAGGCGGTGCTCGGCGTCCGCCCGCCGTTGACCTGGCGCGGTCATGGATACGGGCTGCGCAACGAGGGCGGCACGGTGCGCGGGAACGCCGCGCTGTACCCCGCCCACCGCCCCACCGCCGGCCCCGGCTACCTCGACGAACTGCTCTCACTGCCCGCTCCGGTGCTGGGCCGGTCGTCCGCCAACCTTCTGCTGGAACACCTCCACGACCTGTACATCGAACCCGGTCGCGCCCTGGTCGACCAGTGCGGACTGTCGCTGGCCCGGGTGCTGGACGTACGTCCCGCGGACACGGACTCCGGGCAGTACCTGGTGCACCTCGGCATGAACGCGGGAGACATGAGCCTCGAGGAGCACGGAGTCCTCGTGGACCCCGTCCTGCTGCCGCACGGCGAAGCCGCGGCCGGTGACGAGGAACCGGTCGGCGTCTACCTCACCGGCAACCTCTGCCTGGAAGGCGATCTCATCACCCGCCGCCTGGTCTTCCTGCCCCGGCTGCCGCAAGCGGGGGACCTGCTGGCCTTCGCCAACACCGCCGGCTACGCCATGGACTTCCACGCCCATCACGCGCAGCGGCAACCCGTCGGGCGGACGGTCGCGGTGGAGCGGCGGGGCGACTCCTGGCGCTGGTGTCCTGACGAGGACTACTGGCCGATCACACCCTTGGGGGGAACAACCGGATGAGGTACGACAGCATCACCGAGGCCATAGGCAACACGCCTCTGGTGCGTATCGATCCCGCCGTGCACGGGCTGCGCAACATCGACCTCTACGCCAAGCTGGAGATGCTCAACCCGTTCGGGTCCGTCAAGGACCGGCCCGCGTGGCACATGGCCCGGCCCCATCTGGAGGCTGCCACCGACGGTGACGGCACGGTCGTGGAGCTCTCCAGCGGCAACACGGCCAAGGCACTGGCCCTGCTGGCCGGTATGCACGGAGTGAGGTTCAAGAGCGTCACCAACCGCATGCGCGTACCCGAGATCAAGGAACTCCTCCTGCTCATCGGTGCCGAGATCGAGGAACTTCCCGGGCGCAGCGAGTGCCTCGATCCGACCGACACGGACGACCCGCTCACGCACTTCCACCGGGCGCTCTCCGACCCGGGGAGCACGTACCTGCACACCGACCAGTACTTCAACCCCCGCAACGTCGAGGCCCACGCGGCAGGCACCGGACCCGAGATAGTGAAGGACCTGGACGGCCGGGTGCCGGACTGGTTCGTCGCCTGCGTCGGCACAGCTGGTTCGTCGACCGGTGTCGCCCGGGTCCTGCGCGAGCACGACCCGCGCGTGCGGGTCCTCGGCCTGGTCGCCCACAAGTCGGACTTCATACCGGGCATCCGCACCATCGACGAGGTCCACCAGGTCGGCCTGTTCGACCCGGCGACGTACGACACCATCGAGTCGGTCACCTCGGACGAGGCCATCGACGGGATGCTCACCCTGATCCGCCGCTGCGGACTGCTGAGCGGACCGACCGGCGGCGCCGCCTACCAAGGAGCGGTGCGGCAACTGCGGTACGCCGACGCCGAACTGGACGGAACGGGGCAGCGCCGGACGGCGGTGTTCATCGTGTGCGACCGGGCCGAGAGCTACCTCAGCTATGTGCGTCAGCGACGCCCGGAACTCCTGGGCCGGACGGACCGGGGGCACTCCGCGGCGGCCGTCACCGACGCCGAAGCCCGTGCGGAGGCCCGCGTCATCGACGTGGACGACGCGCGGCGCTGGTCCGCCGGGGGTGACCCCCGGCCACTCGTCGTCGACCTGCGCAGCCCGCACGCCTATGCCGCCCTGCACATCGAGGGCTCGGTCAACATCGTCGACGAGGTGTTCGAGGACCTGCTCCGCGGCGGGCTCCCCTTCAGCAAGCGCACTCCCGTGCTGCTCGCCTGTCCCGTCGGGGAGAAGTCACTGCGCTACGCCGCCGCACTGACCCGGATGGGCCACCCGGACGTCCGCAGTCTGGCCGGCGGGATCGTCGCCTGGCGGGACGCGGGCGCACCGCTGGTGCGCGAATGAGCCCGGCGCGCCCGCTTCCCGCCCTGGAGCCCGAGAACCCGCTCTGGCAACGGGAGATGAGGGAACAGTTCCCCATCGTCACCGCGCATCCGGAGCTGGCATACCTCGACAGTGCGGCTACGTCACAGAAGCCACGTGCCGTACTGGAGGCCGTCCAGACCTATCTCACGACGTCGAACGCCAACGCCGGCCGCGGCACCTACCCCTGGGCCAACCGGACCACGGAACTGGTGGAATCGACCCGGGAGCGGGTCAAGGAGTTCCTCCACGACCCCGAACCGGGCCGCTCCGGCGTCCACTTCACCAGCGGCACCACCGAGGGGCTGCGTACCGTCGCCCGCGACTGGCTCGTGTCGTACCTCGTGGACGGGGACGAGATCCTCGTGCCGTACGCCGACCACCAGGCCAATCTCGACCCCTGGCTCGAGGCCGGCCGGCTGCTGGCCGAGCGCGGTGTCGAGGTCCGCGTACGGGCCCTGCCGTACCAGGCGGTCTCCGGTGACTACGACCACCGGGCCCTGGCCGAGGCCGTGGGCCCGCGTACCCGCTTCGTTGCCGCCACCCACGTCCACCACGTGTACGGCGGCGACATGAACGTGCACCGCATCCGCGCGGCGGTCGGGCCGGATGTCCCGATCTGCCTGGACGCGGCGCAGAGCGTCGGCCACGTGCCCGTCCACCTCGACGATCCGTCTCTGGACGTGGACTTCGTGGTCTTCTCGGGGCACAAGGCGATGGCTCTGCCCGGCTCGGGGGCGGTCTGGGCGCGCAACGCGCGAGGGCCGGTGTTCCGGCCGGGCGGCTGGCAGGGTACGCCCAACACGGCGGGCATCGCCTCCCTGCGGGCCGCGCTCGACTGGCTCGACGCGGCCGGAGTCGAGCGGATCGCGCGCTGGACTACCACGCTCACCACCCGGCTGACGGACCGGCTCGGGTGCCTCGGCCCGTACGAGGTCCTGGGTTGTCCGGCGAGCCTGGCTGCTGACTCCGCCCTCCCCGTCGCCCAGCGCCGCCACGGCATCGTCACCTTCCGGCACGGCGACATCCCGTCCGACGACCTCGGGTTCATCCTTTTCAGCCACGGTTTCATGGTGCGAGCCGACAGCCTCTGCCAGGCCGGCGCCGACGCCCGGGACGCTTCGGTGCGTGTGAGCCTGCACGTGTACAACACGGTGGAGGAGATCGACCGCCTGCTGACCGTCCTCACGTCGTTGGCATGAAACGCAACTGACAATCGTTTCCAGATGTAGATTGGTTCCCACCCGTGGACGGACGAGAGACGGATGGGGTGACGCAGGGGATGGGCGTGAGTATGGCGACCGCCAGGGTGTGGGTGGAGCGCTGGGAACGGCAACAGGAGCGGTACGCGGTGGACCGCGAGGAGCGGTTCACGGTGATCGGGGATGTTCTCGAGCACACCACAGCCGACCACGACCGCCCCCTCCTGCTCGATCTCGGGTGCGGGCCCGGCTCCCTGGCTGCCAGGCTTGCCGGCCGTTTCCCGGACGCGGAGATCGTCGCCACCGACATGGACCCCGTGCTGCTCGAACTGGGCCGGACCCACCACGCCGACGCCGCCCGCTACGTCGACACCGTCATCGGCGAGGAAGGCTGGGTCGAGGCCCTCGGACTGGAACGCCCCCTGGACGCCGCCGTCTCCACGACCGCGCTGCACTACCTGCCGGAGCCGGCGCTGCTGCGCACATACCGCGCTCTCGCGTCCCTGCTTCGCCCCGGCGGTGTCCTCGTCAACGGAGACCACTTCCCGCCGGACGTGGTGACGTGCTCGGAGCTCACCGCCCATGTGGGCCGTCGCAGAACGGAGCGTGCGGGCGGCAGCTCACGGGAGGACTGGCGGTCCTGGTGGGACGCCGCGGCCCGGGAACCCGAACTGGCCGACCTGCTTGCGGAACGCCGACGGCGTCACACCGACCACGCGGGGAGCGGAGGCGACGAGCAGGTCACGGTAGGCCGCCACGCCGCACTGCTGCGCCAGGCCGGCTTCGCTCATGTCATGCCTGTCTGGCAGTTCGGTGACAGCGCCGTACTGGTCGCGGTCATGGACCACCGGCGCGGAGCCCGGCCTCCCGTCGGGGCTCGGCAGCGGGAGGCGACCGCCGCTTCAGAGAGCCAGACTCATGAGGATCTCGTCCCGGTCGTCACCGGGCGCCACCCGTAGCGCGCCCGGCCACCGGCCGACCTCGGTCCACCCCGCCTTGCGGTAGAACTCCTCCAACCCCAGCCCGGACCGCACGGCGAGCTGCAGCCGCTCCAGACTCATGTCGTCGCGCGCGACGCCTTGGGCGCGCCGCATCAGCGCGGCGCCCACACCCATGCCACGGAAGCGCACATGTGTCTGGACATGGTTCACCACGCCGCAGTGCGCCACGAGAGGGTGCTGGTCGCGGCGCAGCAGCAGCCAGCCCGCGAGCGCGCCGTCCACGGTCGCCAGGAGGAGTCTGCTGCGCTCCGGGGACAGTCCACGTGCGATCCTCTCGACCGCAGGCCGGAGCGCCGCCTCGGTCACCGGCGGGAGTGGGCAGTTCATGGGCACGACGGCCCCTCCGGCGTTGACGACCGCCGTCCAGCATGCGGTGAGCTCTCGACGGACGGCCGCGGTGACGTCCTCGGGCCGGCTGAGTTGTGCGATCACCGGAGCGGGTGCCGTCTCATGCGCTGTCACACCCGGTAGCTTGCCAGCCGTGCGAGGTTCCTGGCGCGCCGTCCGCCGCCCTCGGCACCGCTCCTCGCACGGGTCCGACAGTTCCGCGGCCGTTCGACCGTCGTGGAGTCCAGCGCCGGCGGCCAGGCCGCGAGTGATCCCAGCTCTCCTTCGGTACGCCTGGTGCCCGTCACACGCACCCACGTGTCGGTCTCCGGTGCGTCCGCGCTGCGGACTTCCAGCTTGGCCGTCGTGGCGTCGGGCGCGAAGCACGTGCACCGCAGCCGGGTCATGTACCAGGCGCCGCCGTCTCGGATGTGACGAACCCGGTCGGTCGGACCGTGCGGCCCCTGACAGGTGGGGTCGAATTCAGCGCGACACCGTGCGGATCGCCGGCATGAGGGTGCTGGACGGGAGCGCGCCTCACCGGCCGGGCGCGAGACGCCCCTCAGGCGTGCTGTCCGGCCGGGTTCTGCGCGGTCGGGCCGACGCGGCAGCGGTCGCAGACGCCGGTCAGTTCCACGGTGTGTTCCACCTCGGTGAATCCCATGGTCTCGGAAACGTTCTCCGCCCAGCGTTCCACCGGGCCCGCTTCCACCGCCGTGCTGAAGCCGCAGTCGCGGCAGACGAGGTAGTGGCGGTGCCCGTCGCTGGGCCGGGGGCGATAGAGCCGTTCCCCGGTCCTGTCCCGCACGACATCGACCTGCCCGGAGCGGTCCAGGGCGTGTAGAGCCCGGTAGACCGTGGTCAGGCCGACGGTGATGCCGTCGGCTTCGAGAGCCTCGTGCAGTTCCTGTGCGGAGGTGAAGCCGGCGCGCTCGTAAAGGGCGCCCAGTACAGCCATCCGCTGCCGTGTCGGACGCCATGGCGCCGGTAACTTCCTTGCCTTTGCGTCGCGCAGGACGCCCACCTCCCATGAAGCGGGGATCAGTCGGCTGTGTGCCGGATCGGCCGCGGGCTTCGTCTCAACGACGGAACGTCCTCGCGTGGACCAGATGGTTCCCTTGACGCACCGAGGTATCGCACATGGTAATCATTTCCATAAGCGAGTCAAGGATGGGTGACTGTGGGGGATCTGATCTGGGTGAGCTGACCCAGGGGGCGATCGCCCGATGGCACGGAACGCAACGATGAGGGTCAAGCCCCTGATCGGGGGTCTGGGCGCCTCCGGGGCGGTCGGCCGGGCGGCCGTCCGTGAACTGCGCGCTCTCCGCCGCGCCTGCCTCCTTCTGGCAGGGCGGAGCGCGTCGGCCCTGTGCGAGGTCGCCGAGGAGGGCCGACGCGGTCCCGACGAGACCGTGCCGAACTTGCCAGTGGCCCCGCGGAGGTGCCCGAACACGCCGTGTCCGTACCCCTGGGCCTGGGGCGAGATGGAGGCCGTGTGCGGCCCAGGCCCCGTCATGGTTGAAGAGTTCATGGCGAGCGACGCGAGAGCTCTTCCCCGCGGTCACTGCCACCACCGGTGTCTCCGAGCGCTCCGCGCGGCGCCCGATTCCCCCGTCACCTTAGTGTCCGCGTGTGCTTGATGATCGGGCGTACATCGGTGCGAGTCATGTGGGTACCATGTGAGAATGGTTTCCATTACCAATAACTGGCCGCACGACGAGAGGCAGGTAAGACTTTGTCCGCCCACTGCCAACTGACCGGTGCTCAGCCTGGCTTCGGCAACACCATCTCCCACTCGCACCGGCGCACGTCGCGCCGTTTCGACCCCAACATCCAGCGCAAGCGCTACTGGCTGCCGAGCGAGGGCCGGTACGTCCGGCTGACGCTCAGCGCGAAGGCGATCAAGACCGTCGACAGCATCGGCATCGAGGCCGCCGTGGCCCGCATCCGTGCCCGGGGAGTGAAGGTCTGATGGCCAAGAAGAGCAAGGTCGCGCAGAACGAGAAGCGCAAGGCGACCGTCGAGCGGTACGCGGCCCGACGGGCGGAGCTGAAGGAGATCATTCGCCGACCGTCCTCCACCGACGACGAGCGCCGGGCCGCAGTGGTGGAACTGCGGCGCCAGCCCCGCAACGCCAGTGCGACCCGGGTGCGCAACCGGGACAGCGTGGACGGGCGGCCACGGGGCCACCTGCGGAAGTTCGGCCTCTCGCGTGTCCGCATGCGTGAGCAGGCCCATGCCGGATTCGTACCGGTGAGGCTGGGCAGGCCGTCGAAGCGTGCGAAGTCGTAGTCGATTCCGGCGACGATCTCCTCGGCCCGGGCGTCACGCAGCAGGGGAAACTCCTTGCGGTTCTCCATCGCCCGTGCGTACAGCGGGATGAGGAGGGTCTCCTGGACGGTCCCCAGTCGGGGCTGCTTCCTGTCCATGAATGGCCTCCCTGGTGCAGATGGTGTACCGGGCCGGACGGTGCCGTGGCTGCGACCACCGCCCGGCCCGGAGTTTCAGGGCCCCGTCGTGGCGGTGAGGGGCTCGTGCTCGTGCGCGCAAACCTCGTCGAAGCCGTAGGTGTCCCAGGCGGGAAAGGGGTCGGAACGGGGGAGCCGCTCGTCCTCCCTCATGAGGCAGTCGGTCAGGGCCGCTTGCAGGGACGCGGCGTTCAGGTGGGTGCCGATGAACACGAGTTCCTGTGCGTAAGGACTCTCGGCGTCATGCGCGGAGGAGGGCTCGAAGCGTGCCACCGAGCCGGCCTGGGACCACAGCCCCGTCACACGAGGGCGGCTGGCCAGTGTGAAGAAGCCCTTTGACCTGAGCACCTGTCCGTAGGCGCCGCTGTCGAGTGACTCGTTCACGAACGTCCACAGGCGCCCGGGGTGGAAGGGCGTTCCCGACCGGAAGACGGTCGAGGAGATGCCGTACTCCTCCGTCTCGGGAACATGGTCGCCGTTGAGTTCCCTGACCCAGCCCGGGGCCTGCTGTGCTCGCTCCAGATCGAAGCGGCCGGTGCCCAGGACCTCGCCGACCGGTACGCGGCCCCGCACGGCCGGCACTACGCGGGCGGCAGGGTTGAGCCGCGCCAAGGTGGCCCGCAGCCGGTCGGCGGACGGGGCGTCGACGAGGTCGAGCTTGTTGAGGACGATGACATCGGCGAACTCGATCTGGTCCATCAGCAGGTCGCTGACCGTGCGTTCGTCGTCCTCGTACTGATCCAGGCCCCGTTCGACCAGTTCATCACCGCCGGCCAGCTCGGGCAGGAAGTTTGCGGCGTCCACGATCGTGACCATCGTGTCCAGCCGAGCCAGGTCGCCGAGGGTGGCGCCGTCGTCGCGGGCGAAAGCGAAGGTCGCGGCCACCGGCATGGGCTCGGAGATGCCGGAGGACTCGATGAGGAGGTAGTCGAAACGCCCCTCGCGCGCCAGCCGGTCCACCTCCTCCAGGAGGTCGTCGCGCAGGGTGCAGCAGATGCACCCGTTGGTCATCTCGACCAGGCGTTCCTCGGTGCGCGACAGGGCTGCCTCGCCGCCGCGCACCAGGGCGGCGTCGATGTTGATTTCGCTCATGTCATTGACGATGACGGCGACGCGCAAGCCCTCACGGTTTCCGAGGACATGATTGAGCAGGGTGGTCTTGCCGGCACCGAGGAACCCCGACAGGACAGTGACGGGTAGGCGCGAGGGAACGTGGGTCATGCGGTGTCAGCCCTCGGGGTGGAGCACGCCACGCTCGTACGCCTTGGCCAGCCGCTGGGGTACGCGATACGGAACCCCGTCCACCGTGACCGTCACCAGCTGAGGCGTCACAGCCTTCCACTGCGCGCGACGGTGTCGGGTGTTGCTGCGCGACATCTTGCGTTTGGGTACGGCCATGAGGACCTCCGGTGTGAGTGAGCGAGGTAGACAGTACATGAAAATGGATGTCATTACGACGGTTGGTTGTCGAGGCCGCTCGAGGTGCGGGAAGGGAGGGTGTGCCAGAGGTCGCGGTGGGCTGACTTGGCGAGGGTGGACGCGTGGACCCGCTCGATGGGCGTCTTGCCGAGCTGCGCGCGTGCCTGCCCGCGCGAGCGGAGCTCCAAGGAAGGCGCCCCGGAGGCGGCGCTGGAGATGCTGCGCCAGGACCTGCTTCAGCACGTCAGTGGCCCGCGGTACGACGATGCGGCTCTATTGATCCTCCGGTACGGCTGACGCTTGCGGGCTCTCGCCAACGGTGTGCCGACATTGCAGGGTGCGAGGAGAAGGCCGCCCATGCCCAGCCGACGATGGCTTGGGCCTGGCTGCTCGTTGTCGTCCATGACCTGCGGGATGTGGGGTATTCGGCCGGGGCGCCCAGCGGGGCGCACGCAATGATGTATGTCGGCGGGAAGGGTGGGTCGTACTGGTGACGAGCGCGGACGCGGTTTTCGCGTGGCTGGGGGTCGGAGCGTTGCTCGCGGCCGTGCTGCCTCGGGTCCTGTCCGGACGACCGCTGTCACTGCCGCTGGTCTTCCTGCTGTGCGGCATCGGCGTGTATCTGTTGCCTCTGCCACTGCCCGTGATCGACCCGGTGGATGACCGGGCGGTGGCCGAGCATGTCACCGAAGTCGTGGTGATCATCTCGTTGATGGGCGCGGGGCTGGCGCTCAACCGGCCTGTCGGGTGGCATCGGTGGGGCGCGACCTGGCGATTGCTGGGTGTCACCATGCCGTTGACGTTTCTGATCACCGCGCTGGTGGCCTGGTGGTTGCTGGACTGGCCGCCGGCCGCCGCGTTGCTGTTGGGGGCTGCCCTGGCGCCGACCGATCCGGTGCTCGCTGCGGAAGTGCGGGTGGGCGAGCCCACGGATGACGAGCACGACGAGGACGACGTGCGGTTCGCTCTCACCAGTGAGGCGGGCCTGAACGACGGACTGGCGTTTCCGCTGACCTACGCGGCCGTGGGGCTGGCCGCCGCCGCAGGCAGCGGCTGGACGACCGAGTGGATCGGTCCGTGGGCCGCGCAGGACGTCGCGTACAAGTGCGCTGTCGGTGTGCTGGGCGGGCTACTGATGGGGCGGTTGCTCGGCTGGCTGTTCTTCCGGACACGATCAAGAGCGCTGCGGCTGTCTCAGCACCGGGAGGGCTTCGTCGCGCTGGGCGCCACCTTCCTGGCCTACGGAGTGACGGAGCTTGCCGGGGGTTACGGCTTCCTGGCGGTGTTCGTCACCGCGTGCGCCATCCGGTCCGCTGAGCGAGCTCACGGCTACCACAACGTCCTGCACGACTTCATGGAGCAGGTGGAGCGCCTGATGACCGCAGCCGTGCTGTTCCTGCTGGGCGCCTTCATCGCGCTGGGCGGCCTGTCTGCCCTGACGTGGCGGGGCGCGATCACCACATGCGCGGTGGTGCTGGTGATCCGGCCGCTGTCGGGGTGGGCCGGCCTGCTGCGGAGCTCCCTGGGAAGCCGGGAACGCTGGGTCGTCGCGGCGTACGGCGTCCGGGGGATCGGCTCGTTGTACTACCTTGCCTACGCCTTGGGCCACCATGGTTTTGCTCTCCCGGAGCGGGAGCTGTGGGCAGTGGTGACCTTCACCGTGCTGGCCTCAGTAGTACTGCACGGGACTACCGCAGGCCCGGTCATCGCCCGCCTGGACCGGCATCGAGACATCCGATCCATGTAGCAGCCGCGATCGGTGCTGCAACCGCGGCAGCGTCCTTGTGAAGAAGGACGCTGACCTTGCCGAATGACGCCTACTGTGTGCGAGGGACGCCAGCCACTTCGGTCGCGCTCGTGCTCACCGTCCGACCCAGGTCGGCCATCCATGGCGACCTGTCTGAACGGGCTCGACATCACCCTTCTCGCCGAACCAGCGGGCGAGTTTGCCGCGCCGACCCACCGCCCGCAGTCGTCGTTCAGCCGCCTCACAGGTGTCCGGGGTGGTGATCAGAAGAAGCTCGTCGCCGCTGAGCAGCGGCGTGTCGTGCTGGGGGACGAGGGTGGCGCCGTCGCGGACGATCAGGGTGAGCACTGTCGGGGGAGGCGGCCGCAGTTCGAAGACGGCCACGCCGTTCAGGCGCGAGCCCGAGGGCACGGTCAGTGTCAGCAGGTCCGCGTCCAGGACGTCCAGCGGCGCGGTCTCCACCTGCACGTCCCGCAGCGCATCCGGACGGGCAGGCCCAGAGCTCTGGCCGCGGCGGGCAAGGTGGGGCCTTGGATCAGGGTGAACAGGACCACCAGCACAAAGACGATGTTCAGAAGGTCGTCGGCGTCCGATACACCGGCGACGATGGGGAAGGTGGCCAGCACGATCGGGACGGCGCCGCGTAGTCCCGCCCAGGAGACGAACACCTGCTCACACCATGAGATGCCCCGGAAAAGCAGCAGGCAGGCGACGACCGAGGAGGGGCGGGCGACCAGCAGCAGTACCAGTCCGACAACGAGAGCCGGCGCAACCGCCCCGGGCAGCTCCCTGGGTGTGACCAGCAGTCCCAGCATGACGAAGAGGCCGATCTGGGCGAGCCAGCCGGCGCCCTCGGCGAAGGAGCGGGTGGCGGCGCGGTGCGGCAGCTTGGAATTGCCCAGCACCAGCCCGGACAGATACGCGGCGATGATGCCGCTGGCGTTGGCCGCACCCGCCGCCGCGAAGGCGATGATGCCGAAGGCCAGCGTGGCCAGGGGAAACAGGCCTGTTGGCGAACCACTTCGGGTTGGGTGAAGGCTCCGGAGATCCCGGAACGGTTCGTTCTCTCGCTTGAGCAGCGCCTCACGGGTTGCGATGCCCCGAGCGCTGTCACTGGGCTGTCGTAGGCTGACCGAGATGCTGCTACGCCGCTCCCGTGCGGCCCGATAGGCGGCGTAGGGGCGGCTGCTTTCGGCATGGCTCTGGGGCGTAGGAGCATCGTCTGGGTGGTGCCAGTCGGCAGGGTGGTCGCCGCACGATGGCTCTGCGTGCGATGCACCCTGCGGAAGAAGGCCGACGTGATGTGGGATGGTCTGAATAGCCGTCAGCGTAGCTACTTGCTTGCCTGCTTCCGCGAGGACCAGGAAGCGGAGCGCCGAGCCAGGACGGCTCGGTCCACTTATCAGGACCCAGGGCCAGCCTCCGCATGGCGCAAGCTGCCGTTCTCGATCAAAGCCGAGCTTCCGTTCGCGGAGTGCACCACGATTCACAGGCGTCTCCGCGACGACGGCCACCTCGACGCCGGAGCCACCCTGCACGCTCTCGCCCGCAGAGGACTTCTGAAGATCACTGAAGATCGGATCGACGTTCCGGAGGTGGGTCTCGTTACCCGCGTCGTGGTGGAACTGACCCGCGCGGGCCGGGCATGTGCCCGCGCTGGACTAGGCATTGCCCCTGCGCCGCGCCGGCCCAAGCACCTGTTGTCGGAGTGGCTGTGGGGCAGTCTGGCAAGGGTTGCTGCTGCCGGTCCAGACGGGCTGTCCGAGGACGTGATGGGAGGCAAGGCCAAGTACTACCTCGGTACCGACTACCGCCCGAACGGCAAACCTAGTCGGGGCTACATCGATTGCTTCGCCAACCATGCCGTAACGCTCACGGCCATTCCTCCCCCACGCCCGGCCTGCCTGTTCCGGCCGTGCTGACGCCCGCCATACGGCGCACCCATCCAGCCGCCTTCCGACGCAACCGCAGCACCAGCAGGGCCGGACCGGAAACCGACTCGGTGTGACCTGTTGGCTGTGGTGCTGCGTACATCGGTGCCGGGCTCCTCTCGTGATCCGAAAGACCTGCGGCTTTTCCCGCCCAGCCAAGAGGAGGGCTGTCGAAAGCTGGGCTCGCGTCTGCCGACGCCGCAAGCGGTCGCCTCCGCACGACGGTCAGTGGGCCGAAAGCGGGGATTGGCTCCACCCTCACTCGCCACAGGCGGCGGCCGCCATCGGGTCCGACACCCAATTGCACGCGGGCCAGACCTGTAGACACGCGGGCCAGACCTGTAGAGGGGACGCGGAAATGGGTGCCAGACCCGATGGACGTTCGCCCTGCCCGGCGAAGACTCTGGAGCAGAGCGCCTTGGGCGCAGGCAGCCTTCAGTGACCGGCCGGCCCGCCGTCCACTGCCGGGGAGGCGATAGTGGAAGCCAGGACCAGCTTGAGGAGACGGTATCCGGTGCCGTTGTTCTGGAGGATCTTCCTGCTCAACGCCGTGGTACTGGTCGCAGCCACTGCGCTGCTGCTGCTGGGCCCGGCCACCGTGTCGGCCCCCGTCCTGCTCACTGAGGCCGCTGTCCTCAGCGGCGGGCTGGCCGCGATGCTGATCGCCAACGCGCTCCTGCTGCGCATTGGCCTGGCTCCGCTGCAACGCCTCGCCCGCGCCATGACCACCACCGACCTGCTGCGCCCCGGCGCCCGCCCGGCTGTCGACGGTCACGGCGAGGTTGCCGAACTGATCATCACGTTCAACACGATGCTCGACCGGCTGGAAGCCGAACGCGCCACCAGCGCCGCCCGCGCTCTGACCGCGCAGGAATCCGAACGCCACCGCATCGCCCAGGAACTCCACGACGAGATCGGCCAGACGCTCACGGCCGTCCTGCTCGATCTCAAACGCGTTGCCGACCAAGCACCCGACCCGGTACGTGAGCAACTGCACCAGGTCCAGGAGACCACCCGCGCCAGCCTGGACGAGATTCGCCGCATCGCCCGCCGCCTGCGCCCCGGCGTCCTTGAGGAACTCGGCCTGACCAGCTCGCTGAAATCCCTCGCGGCCGAGTTCACCAGCCCCGCCCTGTCCGTACGGCACCACATAGCGCCCGACCTGCCGCCGCTGGGCGAGAACGCCGAACTCGTCCTCTACCGCGTCGCCCAGGAAAGCCTGACCAACACGGCCCGCCACGCCGACGCCACGCGCGTCGGCCTCACCTTGGAGCGGACCCCAAATGGCGTAGAACTACGCGTGCGCGACAACGGCCGAGGCATCGAGGGGGCCACCGAAGGGGCGGGCATCCGCGGCATGCGTGAACGCGCCCTGCTCATCGGCGCCGGCCTCACCCTCGGCCCCGCCCCCGACGGAGGCACCGAGGTACGCCTGACCGTCCCCACCCCCCACCGGAGTCAGTGACCATGACCGAGGCGACGCCCACCCGCATCCTGCTGGCCGACGACCACCACCTGGTCCGCCGCGGAGTGCGCCTCATCCTCGACAGCGAACCCGACCTCACCGTGGTGGCCGAAGCCGGCGACGGAGCCGAGGCCATCGAGGTCGCCCGTACCCACCATCCCGACCTGGCCGTCCTCGACATCGCCATGCCCCGCCTGACCGGCCTGCAGGCCGCCCGGGAACTCTCACGCATCCAGCCGGAGCTGCGCATCCTCATCCTGACGATGTACGACAACGAGCAGTACTTCTTCGAAGCCCTGGCCGCCGGCGCCTCCGGCTACGTCCTCAAGTCCGTCGCCGACCGCGACCTCGTCGAAGCCTGTCGCGCCACTATGCGTGACGAACCCTTCCTCTACCCCGGCGCGGTCAACGCCCTCATCCGCAACTACCTCGACCGCGTCCGCGAAGGCCAGTCCCTGCCTGCCAGAGCCATCACCGACCGCGAGGAGGAGATCCTCAAACTCGTCGCGGAAGGCCACACCACACAGGAGATCGCCCACATCCTCGTCATCAGCCCCAAGACCGTCGAACGCCACCGTGCCAACCTGCTGCAGAAGCTCGGCCTGAAGGACCGCTTGGAACTCACCCGCTACGCCATCCGCGTCGGACTGATCGAACCCTGACCACACGACCGAGGCGACACCAAACGGCGCCCGCACCGCAGAGAGCAGCCCCGCGAGCGATCGTGACGTTCGCGGACGAGTCCCCGTCCCACAGACGCACCGCAGGTGATCGATATGAACCCCTCGATGGACGACCGGCACATCCTCGCGGAGATGGAGCGGCGTCTCTCGCAGGAGGATCCCGAACTGGCCGCACTGATCGATGCGTTGAACCAGCAGTTCCTCCACGAGGACGAGGACGAGGATTCCGAGGGATGGGTCGATGACAGTGGCAGGCGGTTCGACTGGCGCTGGAAGACGGGTATCGCCTGTGCGGTCATCGCGGTGCTGGGTCTCCTCCTCACGGCCATCCTCACTGCGACGCCGCCGTCCGCGGATGACAAGCAGGGACCGCCGAACAGCCGGCTCCCAGCAACCTCCGCTCATTCGCAGCGCCGGGCTGCCGGTTACGGGGGGAGCCGCACAACGAGGCCGACTCATCTCCCGCGACCAAGCACCGAGCTTCCAGGGGGCGGCCCCGATGCGCGCCCGTGATCTCGCGCAGTCCTATGTCACCGTCAGCCAGGACACCTCGGCCGTCGAGGCGCTGAGAGCCCTCGTCGAACACGGTCTGCCCGGGCTGCTCGTGGTCGACTCCGGCGGGCAGCCATACGCGGCGCTGCCCGCCTGCGAGGTGGGCAGGGCACTGCTGCCCGGCAATGTCCAAGAGGATCCCCTTCCCGTGCCGGCCGCACCGCTCGACGGAGGACGGGTGGTGCAGGCGCTGATGTGGTGGCGTACCGGAGACCGGGACCGCGCCGAGCGCGCGGCCGGACGCAGCGGGCAGATTCTGGGCATCGTTCTGATCGGCGCCGGATGGATCGCCGTCCTGCGCGGCACTCTCAGTGGGCTATGGCTGGCGCTCATCGGCTTCTTCGTCATGATCGTCGCGACCGCGGAGCGCCAGCACGCGACACTCGCTCCCGCCCTGCGCGGAGTCCGGGCGGCCGACGCCATGTCGAGTCCCGTCGAGACGTGCCACGACTGGCTGACTGTGCAGCGGTGCATCGACGACGTGGCAGTGCGAACCCCTCACTCCAAGGTGATCCTGATCGACTTCCAAGGACATCCCAGCGGCCTGCTCCACCTCCCGCGGCTCGCGAAAGTCCCCGCCCCACAGCGGGAGACCCTGCGTGTACGGGATGTAGCGATCCCCTGGGCGCGGTGCACCGCCTGCGCACCGGACGACCTGCTGGAAAACGTGCTCGAAAAGCTTTCACCGGCCAGCGGGATGCCCATTGTCGTCACCGACGGGCAACAACTGGTGGGCATCATCACCGAACGCGGCATCTCCCGGCTCGTCCAGCGCCGCACACTCCGCGGGGAGAACCAGTGACCATCCCACACGGCTTTCACCGGCCGCGGACGCGGCGTTCCGCAGCGATCACGGCGACCCAGCGGTAGGAGCCGTGCCGCTCCCGCTGCTCATCCAGATGCGGGCCGTCCGGGTCGGCGAGCCGGTCGGCGTTGGGCCGGCGCAGCTCTCGCCGCGGGCGGGCCAAGGCCTTGGCGGTGATCCTCACCGCCCGCGCCAGCGTGCGTGAACACGTCGGGAAGTTGACCGGCGCAGCGGCGTTGGACGCCGCAGTTTGGTAACCGTGGATCTGGACGCGTGTGGGTGATCGCACATACCGAGAAAGCAGGACGACGTGGCAGCGACCTGGAAGAAGAGCATCGGCCACCATCTGCTGATGGGGTTCGTCGACCACGGGTATAACCGGACCTGGCGAGCGGGTGGCCGGTCTGCTGCGCCCGTGAACGCGGGCATCGACACTCCTGACCATATCGACGCCCTCCTACTGGCAACTGGCCCAACGGCCCAAGCCCCACTGGGGGCGGACGCCGAACCGACTTCGGCGGCGGCACTCACGAGTTCGCGCCCTGCGCATCAGGGCTGCTGCCGGGACGGTCCCCAGCGGGGCAGGGCGCCACGCTTCGCGTACACCTACATGCCACACCAGGGCACAAATGGGGTCTGTCACCGATGTCCACCCCCACCCCTGATCGGTCAGGGTGAAAGCCAGCGGGAAGCGTCGGCTGCCCGGCCCGCTTCCGAACGTGCGTGAGGAAAGGATCACGCCGATGGCACTGAACACCGCCGGTGTGGGGTCGCTTGAGGAACACACCGGCGTGCACCAGGCACGGCGGCGCCTGGAGCTTGAGCGCGAGGTTCGCCTAGCCCAGTTGGATGCGCTCAACGAGGCCGAGCCCACGGCCGATGGTGTGTTGGCCAGCCAGAAGAACACTGTTCGACGCGCGCTTATCGGCATCGACAAAGCCATGGCCCGGCTGAACGACGGCGTCTTCGGCACGTGCCGGAACTGCGCCCAGCCCTTCCACGCAGCACAGCTGGAGATCCGGCCTTTGACGCGATACTGCGTCACCTGCCAACAGCGCACCGGCTGACGCGCTTTGCGTTTGCTTGCTGCCAGGGGAGATGCGAGCCGTTACGGGGAAGTCCAGGACTGCGCCTTCCAGTGGGCCACCACCGGAGAAACCTTCGACTACCAGCATTTGCACTGGCTGGCCGGTCTCACCGAGTGAGCGACGCACGCCTTGCGCACTCCCGACCTGGACGGCACCGACCATGCCAGCCACAACGAACAGGCGGCATGGTCCGCTGCCGAGGTCCGGCACCAGGCGGACGGTTCCGCAGCGTACTGGTGGAGATCGAAATGCCGGACGGTTTGTTGGTGGCGTCGGCCAGCGCTGCATCATGATGTCCGCGCGCATCGCTGCCATGGCACCTGGTCTGTGTGTGCCTGGTGGCACCGGCGCGAGGTCGCGCCGTCCAGTGGGGTGCGGCTGCGCCGCAGGGCGAACTCTGTGAGAGTCGACGCGGAGGAGTGATAGCCACCGCGCATGCATGGCTGTTCGTGGACGAGGGAGGGTGACAGAAGTCGTGGCTGGTCCGATCAGACGCATGGCGGCTGCGGTCACCTCCCCGCTGCGGGCGTTCCTGCACGCGGAGAGCGCGGGCGGGATCGTCCTCGTCATCGCGGCGGCGAGCGCGCTGGTGTGGGCGAACAGCCCGGCGGCAGACGGCTACGCCCAGTTCTGGCAGCAGAAGGTCACCCTCGGCGGTGGGCAAGCCAGGGTCACCCACGACCTGCGGCACTGGGTCAACGACGGGCTGATGGTCCTGTTCTTCTTCGTCATCGGCCTGGAGATCAAACGTGAACTGGTCGTCGGTGAGCTGCATGACCGCCGCGCAGCGACGCTGCCCGCGCTGGCAGCCGTCGGCGGCGTCGTACTCCCGGCGCTGCTGTACCTGGCCGTCGTCAGCGAAGGGGAGGCGGGGCGCGGGTGGGGCATTCCGATGGCCACCGACATCGCCTTCGCCGTAGGTGTCCTGGCTCTGCTGGGCCGCCGCGCCTCCAGCGGGGCGAAGCTGTTCCTGCTCAGCGTCGCCATCGTCGACGACGTCCTCGCCATCGGCGTCATCGCGGTCTTCTACACCGACCGCCTCAGCCTCGGGTGGCTGGCGGGCGCGGTGGCCGGACTGCTGGTCGCCGTCGGCATGCGCAGGCTCGGAGTGAACTCGCCCTGGGCGTACGTGCCCGTCGGGGTGCTCGTCTGGTTCGCCACCCTGGAATCCGGCGTGCACGCCACCCTCGCCGGGGTCGCGCTCGGTCTGCTCACCCCGGCCCGGCCCGTGGCCGAGCGTAACGTTCTGGATGACCTGGAGCGCTCTTTGCACCCGGTCAGCGCCTTCCTCGTGATCCCGATCTTTGCCCTGGCCAACGCCGGGGTTGACCTGCGCGGCGGCGTGCTCGCAGACGCATTCGGCCAGCCGGTGACCTGGGCGATCATCATCGGTCTCGTCGTCGGCAAGATCATCGGCATCGGCGGGGTGACCTACTTGGTGCGCCGGCTGAACTGGGGTGCTCTGCCCGCGGGCATGCATCACCGCGAGGTCCTCGGCGCTGCCGCGCTGGGGGGTATCGGGTTCACCGTCTCGTTGTTCATCACCGACCTGGCCTTCACCGACGCCGCCCTGATCGGCCAGGCCAAGGTCGGCATCCTGACCGCCTCCGCAGTCGCCGCCCTGGCTGGAGCGGTGCTGCTCCTCACCGCCCCGGCGGGAACCGGCGTCACCACCACGCCATCCGCGTCGAACGAGGACCGATCCGAAAACTGAAAGGAGGACCGGTGCTCCAGATCAGCGCACTCGTCTGGACCGTCACTATCGGACTGATCCTGATCCTGCTCGCCGGCGACCTGATTTTGGCCGCCGTGCGCCCGCACCGGGTCGGCTTCGGTGAGGCCACCGCGTGGTCGGTGTTCTACATCCTTGTAGCCGTCGCCTTCGGTGTCTGGTTCGCCGCGCGATACGGCGGCGAGTTCGGCACCGAGTACTTCGCCGGCTACATCGTCGAGAAGAGCCTGTCGGTCGACAACCTGTTCGTCTTCGTCATCATCATGACCACCTTCGCCGTGCCGGCGGAACACCAGCACAAGGTGCTCACCTTCGGCATCATGCTCGCCCTGATCATGCGCGCGATCTTCATCGCGCTCGGAGCCACCCTGCTGGCGCTGTTCTCGTTCATGTTCCTGCTGTTCGGGCTGCTGCTGATCTACACGGCCGTACAGCTGTTCCGGCACCGCGACGAGGACCCCGACATCGAGGACAACGTCATCGTCAAAGCGGCCCGCCGCATCCTGCCGATCACCGCCGACTACGTCGGCGGCAAACTCACCACCCGCATCGACGGGCGCTGGATGGTCACCCCGCTGTTCATCGTCCTGCTCTCCATCGGAAGCATCGACCTGCTCTTTGCGCTCGACTCCATCCCCGCGGTGTTCGGCATCACCGAGGAGGCCTACATCGTCTTCACCGCCAACGCGTTCGCCCTGCTCGGCCTGCGCGCCCTGTTCTTCCTCGTCAAGGGGCTGCTGGACCGGCTGGTGTATCTGTCCGTTGGGCTCGCGCTGATCCTCGCGTTCATCGGCGTCAAGCTCATCCTGCACTGGGCACACGTCGACCTGAACGAGGGGGTCCCCGAGATCTCCACCCCGATCAGCCTCGCTGTGATCGCCTTCGTGCTCGCAGTCGTCACCGTGGCCAGCCTGATCAAGACCAGGCGCGACCCGACCACCAAGGCCCACCCGGGCTCACTGCGTGCGCATCCCCCCAAGGCGAAGGAGTCCAGCCAGGAAGCCGGCCCATTCTGAACAGGGCCAGGGACGCAGGTCAGCTCGGCCCTGGACTGCCAAGCCGGCCGGTCGTGGCGAGTGCCCAGCCCAGTGGCATCAATCGGCCGGCGGTGCCTGGAGGGCCGGAAGACCACACGATCGCCAGAGCGGCGAGGCCGACTGCGGCGAGTGGCTCCACCGCTCCCTGCATGAGCCGGGTAGCGAGTTGTATGCGGTCAAGCGGTGCCAGGGCGTCTTCCGGCATCCCGAGATCGGTGGTGATGATCCACGTGTTCCCGTCGGCGTTCCGCAGCACGGCCGCGGCTGCGGCGCGCGTGCGCCCGGAGACGGCGGCTGGGCGACGGCGGCCAGCGCCGAGGCCACATCTCCGCTTGCCAAAGAGGACTGGACCTCGGGTTCGAGCGCCCGCCTGTCGGCCTTGGGCACCAGGCCCAGGAGCACCGAGGTGGCACGCTCTGCCTGGTCGGGCGAGAGCGCCAAAGTGGGCAGCCCGTCCGGTCGCTCGCCTTCTAACAACTGAGCCGCCGTCTCCGCCAGGCGGTCGGTGAATGCCTGGAAGTCGGGCTCGGACCGCTGCTGTATCGAGGCGACGGCGTCACCGAGATAGGTCTGGGCGAGCCTGCCGACGTTCTCCGCGAGCGGCTGGACGTCTACTGTCAGACGCAAGGTGTCCCGATCGCCTTCGAGGTAGGCGATCACCTCGGTTATCTGCTGGTTCGCCAGGGCCCGCAGCGTCTCCGGGGGGAACACCGTCTTCAGGTTGGATGTCACCGCCGACTCCGGCACGGGCAAGCGGGCCAGCAGATCACGGGTGAGGGCCGAGCTCTGCGGAGCGACCAGCAATTCGTCGTACAGACGTTCGTAGGCCCGTTCCTCCTCGAGGACCTTGCCGTAGAAGCCGGCATTGAGCACGGTGCAGCCACCGCGCGCCGCGCAACGGCCCTCGCATCCCCCCATCGTGGATCACGCTCCGCGAGGTCGGCAACCGGCAGCCTGCAGGCGTCGCCCCGGGCCCATTTGTCCAGGCGGCTTCGGTGTGACGTCTCCTGATCGTCCGGGTCGAACGGGCCTTGATCAGCCGTCGAACAGGCAGGTCGCGGGCCCGTTCACGGTTGACTCGCCGGTCCGACACGGTACGGCCAGCAGCAGCGGATGCCGCCGTCTTTAGCGCGCCCGGCCCCGGGTACTCGCTGAATCCCGCTGCTGCAGTGCTTCGTGGGAGCGATAAGGAAAGCAGGAGGCTGCATGTCTGATGCCGTCCCGGTACAGGACCGGCCCGTCATCGTCGGCATCGACGACGGCCCGGACCAAGAGGAGCTCGTACGCTTCGCGGCACGGCAAGCGGCCCTCCGGACAGGTCGACTCCACGTCGCCCATGCCATCCGCTTCCCGCTGCCGGGCGGCTCTGCGACGGACAGCCGGGAGAAGGACGCGGCGGTCCAGGTGGGGGCACGCCTCGTGGAGCGATGTGAAGACCTCGCGCGTTCTGCGTTCCCCGGCCTGACCGTGGCGGGCGAGCTTCCCGTGGGGCACGCCGCAGCCGTACTGATCGAGCGTTCCGCGGATGCCGACATGCTCGTGATCGGCCACCGGGGCAGCGGCGGGTTCCCGCGGCTGCCGCTCGGCTCGGTCAGCTGGCAGGTCGCCACGCATGCGGACTGCCCAGTGATCGTGATCCGCCCAGGAGACACCAGTGGCTCCCCGGGCAACCGTGTAGTGGTCGGAGTGGACCCGGCCGATGCTTTGCTGAAGCCCCTGGATTTCGCGTATCGGGAAGCTGACCTGCTGGGCGCGCACCTGGAGGTGGTCTACAGCGCCGAGCCTATGGCGATGGGGCCTACCGGCCCGATGGGCATGGTGCCTTCGGATTTCGAGGTGCTGGAGCAAGGGCCGCGGGACTTCCTCGAAAAGGAGATGGCCGAGCGGCGTGCACAATACCCGTCGGTGCGGGCGGATCTGCGTATAGAACGCGTGAGGCCGGCGACGATTCTCGCGGAAGCCGCCCGCAACGCTGCCCTGCTGGTGGTGGGATCCCGTGGCCGATCTGGGTTGAAGAGGCTGCTTCTCGGGTCGGTGAGCGCCGAGGTACTGCACACAGCCGAGTGCCCTGTGGCCGTCGTCCCCGGGCGAGATGGCGACTGAACACTCCGTAAGCCACTCATCACGTTCGGCCGGAAGGCGAAGCTGCATGGGTAAGGGCAACAGTGGGGTGAGGCATTTGCAAGAACGCGCTGGCTACCCTCCGATAGAGGATCATGGGTTGCTCGGGGACGGTCGTGGGTCAGCCCTGGTGGGGCGGGACGGGGCTGTCGGGTTCATGTGCGTGCCTCGCTTCGACTCCCCGCCCCTTTTTTGTGGACTGCTGGACACCGACCGCGGCGGGCGATTCCTGATTGCCCCGCAGGACCTGCGCGCCAGCCGCCAGCGGTACGTCCACGACACTGCGCTGCTCGTCACGCAGATGGCGAGCACCACAGGGACGGTTGAGGTCACCGACGCGTTCCTGCTTCGGCCGGATTCGCTTCTGGAAGAAGACACACCGGCCGGAATCGGAGCCTTGGCGCGACACGTGCGTGTGGTTGCAGGCAGCGTCGACCTGCGCGTACTCCTTCGACCGCGCGGCGATGCCCGCACCGAGCAGCGTACCGACGGCTGGCACCTCATGTGCCCCCGGCAGGGGCTCTCTCTCCACCTTGCATCATCGCGCCCTCTGCACGCCCTCGACTGCACGGTGCCCATGCACGCGGGGGAGGCGCTGGCACTGACCCTGAGCTGGGGTGAACCTCTTCGGTCCTCGGACGAGGCTGTCAGCGGAGCGCTGGAGGACACCGCCCGTGCCTGGCGGCGCTGGTCGGCCCAGGTGGTACGCGACGTCCCCCAGGCCGACCTCGTGCGACGCTCAGCGATCACGCTGAAATTGCTGGACCACATCGAAAACGGCGCCATGGTCGCGGCGCCCACCTCGTCCCTGCCTGAGCTCGTCGGGGGCTCAAGGAACTGGGACTACCGCTACACCTGGATACGAGACGCCGCCTACGCCGTCTTCGCCCTGCGGCGTATCGGACTGCCCATGGAGGCCGGCGGCTTCGTGCACTGGGCACTCGCCACCGCCCAATGGAGCGACCGGCCACGGGTTCTTTACGACGTCGACGGCCGCCCGCCTCAGCCGGAGACCGTCGACAGGGAATTGGAGGGCTACCGCAAGTCGGCACCAGTGCGCTGGGGAAATGCCGCCGCCGACCAGATCCAGCATGACGTGTACGGGGAGATACTTGACTGTGCCTTCCAGTGGGCGGCAACAGGCGGTCGGCTCGACGACAACCTGTGGAAGCGCCTTACGGTGCTGGTGGAACAAGCCCGTCGAGCCTGGAGCACCCCCGATCGCGGCATCTGGGAGGTACGCACCCCAGGCCGCCCGTTCACCTATTCGGCCGCGATGTGCCAGGTCGCCCTGGACCGGGCCGCCCGGCTCGCCCACCGGCTGAACCTGCCCGGTGACCCAGTTACCTGGGCCAAGGAAGCACAGCGGCTGACCGACCACATCCTGCGAGAAGCCTGGGACGAGGACACCGGCGCACTCACCGAGCACCTGGGCACCGGCGGCGGTCTGGACGCCTCACTGCTGGCTCTGCCGCTACGACGCGTCGTACCCGCGGATCACCCCCGCATGGTCGCCACCACGGACGCGATAGCAAGTCGGCTCGACGCCGGCGGGGGCCTTCTTTACCGTTACCTTCCCCAGCAGTCACCGGACGGGCTGGATCAGCCCGAGGGCGCTTTCGTCCTGTGCAGCTTCTGGCTCGTGGACAACCTGGCAGGACAGGGCCGCCTCGACGAAGCCGCAGACCTCTTCGAACGGCTCTGCTCATACACCAGCCCTCTGGGGCTCCTCCCCGAGCAGATGGATCCCGGGACAGGAGCGTTCCTGGGCAACTTTCCCCAGGGTCTCAGCCACGTCGGGCTCATATCCAGCGCCGTCGTGCTCGGCAGGGTTCAGCGTGGGATCCGGCCGGAACTGTCAACCCAAGCATGGTTCTCCTGACACGCCCCGCCTCACGAGAGGGACGAGATTGGCGATGCGCGCATTGACCGTAAGGCCCGGCGAGAAGGATTCCGTAGAGGTGCGCGAGGTGCTCGACCCCGTCCCGGCCTCCGGTGAGCTGCTGGTGCAGGGATTGGCTGTGGGGGTGTGCGGAACGGACAAGGAGATTGTCCGAGGCGAGTACGGCTGGGTCCCTGCGGGCCGTGAGTGGCTGGTACTGGGCCATGAGTCCCTCGGGCGGGTGCGGCAGGCGCCGCCCGGCAGTGGCTTCTCGGCCGGTGACCTGGTCGCGGGGGTGGTGCGCCGTCCGGACCCCGAGCCGTGCGGGGCCTGCGCCCATGGAGAGTTCGACATGTGCCGCAACGGCCGCTACACCGAACGCGGTATCAAAGAGATCGACGGCTACGGCGCGCAGGCGTGGTGCGTGGAAGCCGACTACGCGGTGAAGCTGTCGCCGCATCTGGAGCACGTCGGTGTGCTCATGGAGCCGACCACCGTGGTGGCCAAGGCATGGGAACAGGTCGAGCGTGTCGGTGCCCGTTCGTGGTTCGAACCGCGCCGCGCCCTGGTGATGGGTGCGGGACCCATCGGTCTGCTGGCCGCCCTCCTGGGTACACAGCGCGGACTGGAGGTGCATGTGCTGGACCGGGTGACCGAAGGGCCCAAGCCCGCACTGGTACGGGACTTGGGGGCCACTTACCACGCGGAGGACGTCGAGCAGGTCGTCTCCGCCGTGTGTCCCGATGTCGTTATCGAGGCCACGGGCGCGAACGAGCCGGTCCTGGCCTCGCTGACCGGCACCGCGCCCTACGGGGTGGTCTGCCTGACCGGTGTGTCGCCCGCCGGCCGCAGGATGACCGTGGACGCGGGCGCCATCAACAGGGAGATCGTGCTGCAGAACGACGCGGTGGTGGGCTCGGTCAACGCCAACCTGCGTCACTACCGCCAGGCCGCCGACGCGCTGGCGAAGGCCGACCGCCCATGGCTTGAGCGCATGATCACCCGGCGGGTGCCGCTGGAACGCGCGACGGAGGCGTTTCTCCCACAACCGGACGACGTCAAGGTGGTCATCCAACTGTAGGCGACAAGATCTGAAGGAAGCTCCTGGATGTCTCACAACTCTGCTCCATTGGTCGTTGTCATGGGCGTGTCGGGGTCGGGAAAGACCACGGTGGGCCAACTGCTGGCACAGGGCCTCGGTGTTGCTTACGCCGAGGGGGACGACTTCCACCCCGCACCCAACGTGGCGAAGATGCGAGCCGGCCACTCCCTCGATGACGAAGACCGCCGCCCCTGGCTCGACAAGATCGCACAATGGCTGACCGACCATGCGGACAGCGGCGGAGTGGTGACATGCTCGGCCCTCAAGCGCAGCTACCGTGACCGGCTGGCCTCCGCCGGGGCACACGTCTTCTTCCTCCACCTCGACGGCTCACCTGAGCTGATCGCCGCACGGATCACTGAACGACGGGGCCACTTCATGCCGCCCGACCTGCTCCGAACGCAATTTGCCGACCTCGAACCGCTGACCGACGACGAAGCGGGCGCGGCCATCCCAATCGACGGGACACCACAGCAGACCGCTGCCCTCGCTCACGCCGCCGTCACGGCCTTGTGAGTTGCCGACGAAAGGGCGAGCACCTGCGCCCGGTGCAGCGCTGCTGCGTCGGGGCGCGGTCTCAACCTGCCACCGTTTCGACCGAATCCGGCGGCACCCAGATCGAGCTGCCCGGGGCCGGACCGACTCCACCCCAGCGGCGCGGCGCCGACCCGCACCGTCTGACCGGCCGCTGACACCGGTGGCAGTGGAGTGATGCGCACCGCCAGCCACACGGCGGCGAGCGCAAGAGCCGAAAGCCCGAGAACGTACAAGGCAGCGACCGACACGCGCCGCCGTATTCTGCTGGATCGCGGTGGGGCCGGTCGCTTCCGCCTCAACCTCAGTGCTCCCACTTCCGCTTCCCTGATGCGCTGCGGGCAACGGCCGGCATGGGTCGCGAGCGTGGTGAAGGGGGGAACGCGGACGGTGTAGGTTGCTGCTGTCCGCGCGGACCGGCAAGGTAGGAGGTGGGCACGACGACTCCGCCGTGCCCAGCGTTCTCCGGCCGATCATTGCCGGCGATCACTGCCTGGTCGGCGTCATTCGTCCGCGAGGGAGGGGCGGGCGGTGCCCGACCCGTACGTACGACAGGGGAGCCCTGTATCCGCCATGCCGCCGCCTCCCAGCAGCGATACTGGATGCATGGACACGACGATCACCGCCCCCCGCGCCGAGGTGCTGCGGGACCGTTACCGCAGCCGACTGCCCGAGCGCTTGCAGGAGCTGGCCGGCCCCGTCGAGGGCAACGTGGACCTGCCGCTCCACATCGTCTGGTCCGGGCGGACGAGCTACAGCCTGGACCGTCCGAAGTCCCGCATGACGCTCTACCGGACCGTCCTCGCCGAAGGACTGAGTGAGGACCTGGTGGCCCTCCTGCACCACCGGCTGCTCATCGAGCAGTGGCCCGTGCTGCGGCGCTTGATCAGTCCCTACATCCGCGAGGTCTGGGAGGACGCCTTCCCCGAGCTGCTCCGCACCGCTCGGGCCGGCACGACCGCCGAATGAAGCTCACTCCACTCCACGAGCGTCTCCTCGCCGACATCCTCGACCTCGGCTCCCCCTACCCTCTGGTCCTCACCGGCGGATACGCCGTGCAGGCCCACGGCCTGGTCGAACGCTTCAGCCGCGACCTCGACGTCGCTACCGAGAACCCCGCTCCGATGCAGGAGATCGTCGCCTCACTCACAGCAGGTCTCAGCGCGCGCGGATGGCGGACCACGCACGTCCAGACCGATCCGCTCAGCGGCCGGTTCCTCGTCACCGATCCGGAAACCGGCGAGGAGTGCGAGGTCGACGTCCTCAAGGAGGCATTTTGGGCTCCGCCCGCCCAGACCCCCTACGGCCCCGTTCTTTCCCTCGACGACGTGATCGGCACCAAGGTCCGTGCCCTCGCCGACCGCGGCACCGTCCGCGACCTCATCGACGTCCAGGCCGCATCCCGCCACCGCTCCACCGCCGACCTCGAATCCCTGGGCCGCCGTCGCGCCCATGACGAGTTCAGCCTCGAGGACCTCCGAGACCGGCTCGTCGGCGCGGACTGGTACGAGGATGAGGACTACACCGCGTACGGGCTCACCTCCCGGCAGATCGAAGAACTCAAGGCGTGGGCGCTGGAGTGGGCGGAGGATCTGGGTGTGCGGATTCATGACGAGAATGCCTGAGAGGCGGTCACACGTCCGTCCTCTCTACCGCCGTTGCGACGAGAGGATGCGGTGTGGCCACCGCTTCGGCGTGGGCCGAGGTGGAGGCCAGCTGCTCGGCGGAGGTGGCGGAGTCGCTGTGGTTGCCCTTGCAGGCGAGAGGGATGACGAGGGACGGCTCGCCCGGCGGCAGACCTCCGCGAAGTACTGGGGACGATAGCGGTACTTCACCTTCTCGCCCTTGTCCCTGCTGGTGAGGGCTCAGCCCGCGCGTAACGCCGTGTCAGCGGGGCCGATCGTCACTGAGTGGTCGGGGAAGCGGCTGTGCAGCATGTGCTCGGTGAGCGTGAGCGCGAAGCCGATGCCGAGCTCGCCGGACTGCAGCGACTTGTAGTGGTCCGCGATGCGGTGGCCTTCGTCGGTGAGGCCGAGGAAGGAGTTGCGACCGCCGGCCAGGGCCTGGGTGGACTTGAGCGCGCCCCAGTGCTCCGCCAGTCCCCGGACCGCACCACGCCACGACGGGCGGTGGCCCGGGCGAGGGTGTGGAGGACGTCCCAGAGGGTCACTTCGAGCTGCCGGGGCAGCTCCGTCTGCGGGATCGGGACGAGGTCGGGCTTCCGGCGGAGCGTCTCGTCCTCGTTCTCCTTCCGCTTCTTGTCGTCCGCCGCGATGGCGGAGCTTCCACCTTCCCGACGAGCGCCACGTCGGAGTGGGCGGAGACGTTCGACGGCTGGGTCAGGTCCTGGAGCACTTCCTCGGTCGGCTTCAACAGCTCTCCTCACGACGTGCACGGGCGATTCACCATTGGCTGGACCGTACGGAAGGGAGGAGCGGCGCACGCAAGTGCGCAGGGGCGCGTGACCTGGGCTTCGGCCCGGGCGGGCCGGTGTCGGCGCCTTGGCCCCGCCTCGCTCGCGAGTTCCACGCTGCCGAGGAGCCTCGGGCGGGCGGCAGGCAGCGAGCCGGCTTCCGGGGCGGTCGACCGGCTGGTGGCCAAAGGGGCCGTGTTCCATGAACCAGAGTGCTGTCGGTGCCCGACAGGTCAGTGGTGCGTGGACGCACGTCGTCCGTACGTACAGAGCAGTCTCCGCATGTTTGATGGTTCATCAGGCAAGTCAGCATCCGGTCAGCATGAGTCGCCGGGCCTTCCCGAGGGACTCCCTGTACAGGCGTCGGTGACGGCGCGAAAGCCCAGGCAGGAAGTCGTCTCGCCTGACCGGAGCGATGTTCCTCACAAACATCGAACGGGGGTGTCGGTGTAAGGTCGAGACCGCCCTTGACCTGCACAAAGCAGGCAGGGAGCCGCCTTCCAGGAGTCCAAAATGCTGCGTACTCTGTTCAAGTCCAAGATCCACCGAGCCACCGTCACCCAGGCCGACCTGCACTACGTGGGATCCGTGACCATCGACGCCGACCTGCTTGACGCCGCCGATCTGCTGCCCGGCGAGCTCGTGCACATCGTGGACATCACCAACGGCGCCCGGCTGGAGACGTACGTCATCGAGGGCGAGCGCGGATCCGGCGTGATCGGGATCAACGGGGCCGCCGCCCATCTCGTCCAGCCCGGCGATCTGGTGATCATCATCAGCTACGCCCAGGTGACGGACGCCGAGGCGCGGGCACTCGCCCCGCGGGTCGTGCACGTGGACCGCGACAACCGGATCGTGGCCCTGGGCGCCGACCCGTCCGAGCCGGTGCCGGGCTCGGACCAGCAGCGCAGTCCGCAGGCCGCCGGGGCCTGACCGAAGCAGAGGAGGAGCGTGGCGATGAGCGACCCGGAGATCCGCGACGACCGGGCGGCGGGCCGACTGGAGGCCGTGTCCGGTGATGAAGTCCTCGGCCGCATCGAGTACTTCGTGCTCGACAGCCCCGAGCGCGCGCTCGTGCCCGTCCACACGATCGTCGAGCCGGCCCACGAGGGCAAGGGCATCGCGGGTTCGCTCGCCCGAGAGCTCTACGCCCTCGCCGGACGCGAGCACCGTGCGGTCGCCTCGCTCTGCCCGTACGTGACCAAGTGGGCCGAACGCCACCCGGACGAAGCCTCTCCGGCCGGTCAGGACCTGCTGGCGGCGGCGAAGGACTGGCTGAGGGCCCATCCCGGCCGCTTCTGAAGTCCGTTCCCGTCACCCCTGTCCCCGCTACCCCCACCTGGTCCCCTCCCCGTCCTGCGGGGGAGTGACTGCCGAGGCGGGTGCCGGGTAGGCGGGGGAGTAGTCCAGAGCCGGAGTCGTCCTACTGGCTGGAGGACCTGATGACGAACCCGATTCCCGACCCGGTGCCGCCGGCCCCGACACCGGGCCCGGATCCCCAGCGCCCGGAGCCGCCCGGCCCCGATCCGGTGCCCAACCCGCAGCCCCCGCCGGGCCCGGAGCCGACCCCACCACCACCGGCACCCACGCCACCGGCACCCACCCCGCCGGCGCCCCCCGGCCCAGGCCCCGTGCCGGGCCCCGACCCGTCCCCGATCCCCCCGGGACCGGAACCCGTACCGAACCCGGAGCCCGGACCGCCACTGTCCTGACCCCGATACGCGAACGGGGCGGTGGACGGCACCTCGTGCCGTCCACCGCCCCGCACATTTCCCTCAGCGGCGGTGCCTACGCGGGGGTCTCCGACCGGTCCCCGCCCCACAGCGTGTGGAACGACCCGTCACGGTCCACCCTGCGGTACGTGTGCGCACCGAAGTAGTCCCGCTGCCCCTGCGTCAGCGCCGCCGGCAGCCGCTCCGCGCGCAGGGCGTCGTAGTAGGCGAGGGCCGCGGCGAAACCGGGCGTCGGCACACCCTGGCGGGTCGCGGCGACCAGCACCTCACGCCAGTCGTCCTGGGCGTCCGCGATCTCCTGCGCGAACGTCGCGTCCGACAGCAGGCTCGGCAGGTCGGGGCGGGTGTCGTACGCGGCGCGGATCCGGTCCAGGAACGCCGCACGGATGATGCAGCCGCCCCGCCACAGTGCCGACACCGCACCGAGGTCGATGTCCCAGCCGTACTCGTCGCGCGCCGCGTCGATCTCGTGGAAGCCCTGCGTGTACGACACGATCTTCGACGCGTACAGCGCCTGCTCCACCCGGTCCGCGAACGCCCGGGCCTCCGCCTCGCTCAGCGGCTGCGCCTTCGGGCCGGCCAGCCCGCGTGAGGCCTCCCGCAGCTCGGCGTGGCCCGACAGCGAGCGCGCGAACACCGCCTCGGCGATACCCGATACCGGCACACCCAGGTCCAGCGCGATCTGTACGGTCCAGCGGCCCGTGCCCTTCTGCTCCGCCTGGTCCACCACCACGTCCACGAACGGCTTGCCCGTCTCCGCGTCCACGTGCGACAGCACCTCGGCCGTGATCTCGATCAAGTAGGAGTCGAGACGGCCCTGGTTCCAGGTCCGGAAGATCTCCGCGATCTCGGCGGGGGAGTACCCGGCGACGTCGCGCAGCAGCTGGTACGCCTCGCCGATGAGCTGCATGTCGGCGTACTCGATGCCGTTGTGCACCATCTTCACGAAGTGCCCGGCACCGTCCGGACCGACATGGGAGACGCACGGCGAGCCGTCCGCCGCCTTCGCCGAGATCTTCTCCAGCATCGGGCCCAGCGAGTCGTAGGACTCCTTCGGGCCGCCCGGCATGATGCTCGGCCCGTTCAGCGCGCCCTCCTCGCCGCCGGAGACACCCATGCCGACGAAGTGGATGCCCTGCTCGCGCAGGTCGCGCTCCCGGCGCCGGGTGTCCGCGAAGTGGGCGTTGCCACCGTCGATGATCATGTCGCCGGGCTCCAGCAGCGGCGCGAACTCCTGGATCACCGCGTCCGTCGGCTCGCCGGCCTTCACCATCACGACCAGACGCCGCGGCCGCTCCAGCGCCGCCACGAAGTCCTTCGCGCTCTCGCACGCGACGAACTCCCCCTCGCCGCCGAACTCCTCCACCAGCGCGTGCATGCGCGCGGGCGTCCGGTTGTGCACCGCGACCGTGTAGCCGTTGCGGGCGAAGTTGCGGGCGAGGTTGCGGCCCATGACCGCGAGACCCGTGACGCCGATCTGCGCTGTACTGCTCATTCGGTTCGCTCCTAAAGACCTCGGTATCGGTGCTGCCGGTGGGCGGTGCCCACGGGCACCCTCCGTCGACCATCCTGACGTGCCGCTACTTCGTCCGCACGCGCGGGTCGCACGACGTCGCGCAGGCTGATACGGACGAGAGCCCCGTCGCACTCAGCCGACGTACGCGTCCCCGCGCACGGCGCACCCGCGCACCGTGTGCCGTACACGGTGCACCACCGTGGCGCACGTCGCGCAACAGAGGCCTTATACCGGCCAATTGGACTCCCGGGCGGCTGATAGCCGTCTTGTTCTGGCCGGTTCGCAGCGCTTACTTTTGCCCCTCCTGACGCATGTCTAGGGGGGCAATCGATGGCCGCACGCGGCCGGCACCGCCGGTATCAGCCGAACAGGATCAACCGCGCCTCACTCACCGTCACGGCGGGCGGCGCGGGCATGGCCCTGCCGTTCATGGGCGCCGGCGCCGCCCAGGCGGCGGACGTGGACACCTGGAACAAGGTCGCCGCCTGCGAGTCCACCAACAACTGGAGCATCAACAGCGGCAACGGCTTCTACGGCGGACTGCAGTTCACCCAGTCCACCTGGGAGGCCTACGGCGGCAGGGCCTACGCGGCCCGCGCGGACCTGGCGAGCAAGGACCAGCAGATCGCCGTCGCGGAGAAGGTGCTCGACGGGCAGGGCCCGGGTGCCTGGCCGGTCTGCTCGGAACGGGCCGGACTGACCCGGGGCGGCGGCGAGCCCGACATCCGGCCGGCCGCCCAGAGCACGAAGAAGGACGGCAAGAAGCGGGCCAAGACCTCCATCGAGGCCGTACGGCCGCAGTCCACGCCGCAGTCCCGGGCGGGCAACGCCGAGATGTACACCGTGGTCCGGGGCGACACCCTCTCCGGGATCGCGGACGACCAGGATGTCCGGGGCGGCTGGCGGGGCCTGTACGCCGCCAACCGCTCGGCCATAGGGTCCGACCCCGATCTGATCGTGCCCGGCCAGCGCCTCGCGCTGCGCGGCGAGGGCGCCACGAAGACGCGCCCCGCGCCCAGGCCGGCGCCGTCGGCCGAGCCCTCGACGAAGAAGCCGTCCCAGGACCGCGCCAAGGAGCGGCCGAAGGAGCGGTCCAAGGACGAGGTCAAGGAGCGCGCCGGCCGGTCCACGGCCACCCGGCAGGGCCTTGTCGCCCCCGTCAGCGCCTCCCTCGGGACGCCCTACCGCAAGGCGGGCTCCTCCTGGTCGAAGGGCTACCACACCGGCATCGACTTCCCCGTGCCCACCGGAACGTCGGTGAAATCGGTCGCGGCGGGCAGCGTCGTCAGCGCGGGCTGGGGCGGCTCGTTCGGCTACCAGGTCGTGGTCCGGCACGCCGACGGCCGCTACAGCCAGTACGCCCACCTGTCGGCGATCTCCGTGCGGGACGGGCAGTCGGTGAGCGCCGGCCAGCGCATCGGCCGCTCGGGCTCCACCGGCAACAGCTCGGGCCCGCATCTGCACTTCGAGGTGCGGACGGGGCCCGGTTTCGGCTCGGACATCGACCCGGTGGCGTACCTCCGGGGCGGCGGCGTCACGATCTGACGCGTATGCGGTGCCGGCCGACCGTGGGCAGCGGGACGTACGGGACGCCGTAGAAGGGCACGTAGGAGAGCGGGCGCTCGTCGTCGGAGGCCGCCACCGACGGCTCCCCGCTCTCGTACGAGGCATCCTGCCCGGGAGCCGCCGCTGCCCCCGGCCCGGGTAGCAGCACCGCGGCCGGTGTCTCCGGCCCGGGCACCAGCACCGCCGCCGGTATCTCCGGCCCCGGCACGAGCACGTCTTCCACGAGCCGCCGCCCACCGGCGGACCCGGCCTCCGCCCCGGCGGGGACCGGCTCGGGCACGCCGCCCCGGCTCTCCGCTCCACCCACCGGTTCAGGCACACCGGCCACGCTCTCCGTCGCACTCATCGGCTCGGGCACACCGCCCCCACCCACACGCTCCGGCACTCGACGCGGCTCCTCGGCCGGCAGGTCCCGCACACCCGCCCCGCTCGGCTCCTTCGCGGGCCCGGGCACGGTGTCCGGATGCCCGTGCGTGAGCCGCTCCGTGGTCAGGAGGATCAGGCCGCCCGCCGCCACCACACCGCAGCTCAGCGCGAGTGCGGTGCCCGTCGTGCCGTAGCGGAAGGATTCGCCGAACATCGTGATGCCGACCGCGGCCGCCACCACGGGGTTCACGACCGTCAGCGTCGCCAGCGGGGCCGCGAGGCCGGCGCCCCGGTAGGCGGCCTGCGACAGCAGCATGCCGGCCGTGGCCAGGGCACCGATCACAGCGAGCGACGGCACGTCCGCCGCCGACACACCGCCGGTCCAGTCGACCGCGACGGTCTTGGTGAACACCGAGGACATGCCGAACGCGATACCGGAGGCGGTCGCCAGCAGCATGCTGCGGACCGCCGGGTGCCGGTGCGCCGCCCGGGCGGCGATCATCAGCGCCACGAGCGCACCCGCGGTCGCGACGGCGATGGCCACCCGCTCCGCCGTGTTGAGCGACTGCGCGTCCGCCGCGGCGACCAGGGACAGCAGACCGGCGAGCCCCACCGTCGCCATGATCGCGCCCCGCCACGCCGTGGCACCCGCCTTGCGGCCGACGAACAGCGCCGCCATGGGCAGGGCCACCACGATGGTCAGCGCGCCGAGCGGCTGCACCAGGCTCAGCGGACCGTACGCCAGCGCCACCACGTGCAGCACTCCACCGAGGCCGTTCAGCGCCACCGCCGCCCACCAGCCCGGCCGCCGCAGCGGCGCGTACTGCTTGACCGGCGAGGACTCCGCCACCCGCTCCTGCACGATGGCCCCGCCCGCGTAGGCGAACGCGGAGACGAGGGACAGCAGGACGGACAACGCGAGGGCGCTCATCGGCTACTCCTCTGCGTCGAGCGGGGGCGCTCGGCCCGGCGCGGCGAAGGGTGGGCTTTCATGACCAACACCCTGCCGTGTCCAGGTCTTCCCGTCGTCGTCCCTGAGCACTCATTGGGTCCTACTGCCGATGGAGTACGAGGGGAGCCCCGTCATCCCCAGGGTGGGCGACGCCCGTGGGGCCCCGGGGGCGCATCCCTTAGGGGCCTTGGTACTACTGCTCTTCGTGGACCTCGACCCCGACCTTGCCGCGCTCCGCCCGCTCGCCGGCTTCTTCGTGCTGCGCACGGCAGGAGCATCGGCCGGGTCTCTTCCCACTCTCGCACAGGCGTACGGTGCCGCGTCGCCGGATGTTTCAGGAAATCCCCTCATTTTTCGTGTGCAGAAAGTCGCGGCCGCCCTGCGCGCCCCGGAGCCGCGCGTCGCCGCGTCCGTGACCCACCAGGGGCTCGCGGCCCGGCTCTGGTCGATCGCCCTCGGCTGCGCCGCGCTGTACGGCTCCCTCCCCGACCTCGACGCCCGGCTGCTGCGCTGGGACGCCGACGGCAGCGCCCCCGACGACCTGTGGCTCACCGGCGTACGGCCCCTCCCCGGAAACGCGCCGGCGCTCGCGGACGTCGTGCTGCACGGCCACCTCGTCCCGCTGGCGGCGGCCCTGCGCGCCCACCACCGCCTCGCCCCTGGCCTGCTGCGGGGCAACGCCGCCTCCGCGCTGGCCGGCGCCGCCCGGGAACTGGACCGCTGGGCCCGGCTGCACGGCCGCCCGGACGTCGCCGCCCGGGCCCGTTCCCTGGCCGCGGAACTCCTCGCGCACCCCCTGCTCACCGGCGCCGGAACCCTCGCGGGCACCGCCTTCCGACGCCGCAGCTGCTGTCTGTACTACCGGGTGCCCGGCGGGGGCGTCTGCGGCGACTGTTGCTTCCCACGACCTCCCCGCTCTTCCCCACGCGCCCCATCTGGGTGACCATGAAAGGGAACGGCCGCTGAGAGCAGGGAGTTGCGGGTGCGAGTGGGACTGCTGACCCGGGAGTACCCGCCGGATGTGTACGGCGGTGCAGGTGTCCACGTGGAGTTCCTCGCCCGCGAGCTCAGAACGCTCGTCGATCTGGACGTGCACTGCTGGGGCGAGGGCCGCGCCGACGGTGTGCAGCGGCACCGGCCCTGGTCCGCGCTCGACGGCGCCAACGACGCACTGCGCACCTTCTCCGTCGACCTCGCCATGACCGCCGCCCTCGAAGGCCGCGAGCTGGTCCACTCCCACACCTGGTACGCCAACCTCGGCGGCCACCTGGCCAAGCTGCTGTACGGCATCCCGCACGTGATGACCGCGCACTCCCTGGAGCCCCTGCGCCCCTGGAAGGCCGAGCAGCTCGGCGGCGGCTACGAGCTGTCCAGCTGGGCGGAACGCACCGCGATCGAGGCCGCCGACGCGGTGGTCGCCGTCTCCGCCGCCATGCGCGAGGACATCCTCGGCTGCTACCCGGCGCTGGACCCGGGGCGGGTCCATGTCGTGCACAACGGCATCGACACCGGCCTGTACCGGCCCGACCACGGCACGGACGCCCTGGACCGCGTCGGCCTGGACCGCTCCCGCCCGTACGTGCTGTTCGTCGGCCGGATCACCCGCCAGAAGGGCGTGCCCCACCTGCTGCGCGCGGTGCGGGACATCGACCCGGCCGCGCAGGTCGTGCTGTGCGCGGGCGCACCGGACACACCGGAGATCGACCAGGAGTTCCGCGAGCTGTTCGGGGAGCTGAGCGAGGTCCGCGACGGTGTGTTCTGGATCCCGAAGATGCTGCCGCGCCCGGAGGTGATCCAGCTCCTCACACATGCCGCGCTGTTCGTCTGCCCCTCGGTGTACGAGCCGCTCGGCATCGTGAACCTGGAGGCGATGGCCTGCGGCACCCCCGTGGTGGCCTCGGCGGTCGGGGGCATCCCCGAGGTCGTGGACGACGGCACGACCGGCCTGCTCGTCCCGCCCGGCGACGATTTCGAGGCGGGTCTCGCCCGGGCCATGGACACCGTCCTGGGCGATCCGGAGGCCGCCCGGCGGATGGGCGAGGCCGGGCGGGAGCGCGCGGTCGGCGAGTTCGGCTGGGACGCGGTGGCCCGCCGCACGGTCCGGCTCTACGAGGAGATCCTCAAACAGGCTTAGTGCGTGCTGCTCAGGGGCAGGCATCGGGAAATCGGCGTGAGGGGAGCGGCCATGCGTGGTGGTGGTCCTTCGGTCCTTGGGATCGTACTGGCGGGCGGCGAGGGCAAACGGCTGATGCCCCTGACCGCGGACCGTGCCAAACCGGCGGTGACCTTCGGCGGCACGTACCGCCTGGTCGACTTCGTCCTGTCCAACCTCGTGAACGCCGACGTCCTGCGCATCTGTGTCCTGACGCAGTACAAGTCGCACTCGCTGGACCGGCACATCACGACCACGTGGCGGATGTCCAACCTGCTGGGCAACTACGTCACACCCGTGCCCGCCCAGCAGCGCCTCGGCCCGCGCTGGTACCTGGGCAGCGCGGACGCGATCCTGCAGTCGCTGAACCTGATCTACGACGAGCGCCCCGAGTACGTGGCCGTCTTCGGCGCCGACCACGTCTACCGCATGGACCCGCGTCAGATGCTCGCCCAGCACATCGAGAGCGGTGCGGGCGTGACAGTGGCCGGGATCCGGGTGCCGCGCACGGAGTCGTCGTCCTTCGGGGTGATCACGCCGGGCTCGGACGGCCAGACGGTGGAGCGCTTCCTGGAGAAGCCCGCCGATCCGCCGGGTCTCGCGGACGACCCCAGCTGCGTCTTCGCCTCGATGGGCAACTACATCTTCACCACCAAGGCCCTCATCGAGGCGCTCAAGCGGGACGCGGAGGACGAGTCCTCCGTGCACGACATGGGGGGCTCGATCCTGCCTCAGCTCACCGACCGGGGCGAGGCCGCGCTGTACGACTTCAGCGCCAACCACGTGCCCGGCGAGACCACCCGCGACCAGGGCTACTGGCGGGACGTCGGGACGCTGGACGCCTACTACGAGGCCCACATGGACCTGATCGCCGAGCGGCCCGCCTTCAACCTGTACAACCGCAGCTGGCCGATCTACACGCACTCGTACCAGCTCTCGCCGGCCCGCTTCAACGCGGGCGGCATCGCCAGCGAGTCCATCATCAGCGCCGGGTGCCTGGTGCGCGGGCAGGTCACGCGGTCCGTGCTGTCGCCGGGCGTGGTGGTCGACCCGGGAGCCGTGGTGCAGGGTTCGGTGCTGCACGACAACGTGCACATCGGCCGGGGCGCGGTGGTGCGCGGCGCCGTCCTCGACAAGAACGTCGAGGTGCCGCCGGGCATGACCATCGGTGTCAACCCGGAGCGGGACGCGGAGCTGTACACAGTGTCCAAGGGCGGGGTCATCGCCCTCGGGAAGGGGCAGTTGGTCACCTGACGCGGGGCGGCCCCGGGGACTTTGTCCTGTCTCTGGACGAAGAGCGGAATCCATGTTGTCATGCCACATCCTGTCCATGACAACGTTGTGATGGAGGTTCCGTGCGTACCGGACGCCCCAGAAGCCGGCTCGCGTTACTGCTCGCCGCGCTCCTCGCCCTCGCCGGCCTGACCGCGGCCCCCGCCCTCGCGGACGACCCCGCCGAGATCCACGGCCTCAAGGGCGAGTACTACACCCACTCCGCCCCCGGCGCCTTCGACTTCCACACCCTCAAGGCGACCACGTTCGACCAGGACCTCGACTTCGACAACCTGGAGCCGCGCCTGAACTTCACCACCGGCCGGTCCGACGACGTCAGCGTCCGCTGGACCGGCCGGCTCGTCCCGGAGGAGACCGGCTCCCACACCTTCTCGATCACCGCCGACAACGGCTTCCGCCTCTGGATCGACGGACAGCTCGCCATCGACCACTGGGTCGACGACTGGGACCGCGAGCAGACGGCCCAGCCCGTCGACCTGACCGCCGGCCGGGCCTACGACATCAAGGTCGAGTACTTCGAGCACTACGGCGGCTCCAACCTCCACCTCCGCTGGACCCCGCCCGGCGGCGGCAAGGAGCCCGTCCCGCAGTCGGCGTTCCGCCTCCCCGACGGCTTCGACTACGACGGAGCCCTCGCGGCCACCGTCCAGCCCACCGGCCGCACCCTGAAGCTCGACTTCGCCCAGCCCCTCACCACGCCTCCGGCGAGCTTCACCGACCACCTCGATGCGGTGATCGGCGGCGCCGCCTGGCCCCTGGGCGCGGCCCGGCTCGACCCGTCCGACCCCGCCGCCCTCCTGGTCGCCCTCGGTGAACCGGTCGTCGGCAACAAGACCGGCACCGCCCGCGGCACCGCCGACCTCCGCTACGACGGCGAAGGCGGCCTCTCCGGCACCGACGGCAACGTTGTCAAGGAGTTCTGGACCAGTGGCCCCAACCACTCGACGTACCAGCTGCGCACCCGCTGGGCCGACGAGGTGGGCCCCGGCAACGCCCACCCCGAGTATCCGCGCCCGCAGCTGACCCGGGACGCCTGGCAGAGCCTCAACGGCCGCTGGCAGTTCGCCCCGGCCGAGCCGGGCGAGCAGCCGCCCGTCGGCAAGGCGCTGAAGGAGCGCATCCTCGTCCCGTACCCGGTGGAGTCGCAGCTCTCCGGAATCGAGCGGCACGAGGACCGCATGTGGTACCGCCGCACCTTCACGGTCCCGCGGGACTGGGACATCGGCTCAGATAAGCGGCTGAAGCTCAACTTCGGCGCCGTCGACTGGCGCTCCGAGGTGTACGTCAACGGCGCGAAGGTCGCCGAGCACGAAGGCGGCTACGACAAGTTCAGCGCCGACATCACCGACGCGCTGAAGCCCGGCCGCACCCAGGAGCTGATCGTCGGCGTCTACGACCCGACCGACGCGGCCTCCGGCGAGAACCCGCCGCTCGGCAAGCAGCGCCTGGACCCCAGCGGCATCTGGTACACCCCGTCCTCCGGGATCTGGCAGACGGTCTGGATGGAGCCGGTGGCGCGCGACCACGCGGACTCGCTGAAGCTCACCCCCGACGTGGTCGGCGAGAAGCTGACCGTGGAGGCCCGGGGCGTACGGGACGGCGTACCGATCACGGCGACGGCGTACGACGGGAAGCGCAGGGTGGCCACGGCGAGCGGCCGCACCGGCAGCCCGCTGGCACTGGCCATCGACGACCCGCACCTGTGGTCCCCGGACGACCCGTTCCTCTACCGGCTCAAGGTGAGGATCGGCGACGACCGGGTGGGCAGCTACTTCGGGATGCGCTCCATCGCCGTCAAGAAGATCGACGGCGTGCCGCGCACGGTCCTCAACGGCGAGCCCGTCTTCATGATGGCCACCCTCGACCAGGGCTTCTGGCCCGACGGCCTGCACGCCGCGCCCACCGACGAGGCCCTCGTCCACGACCTGAAGGCGCACAAGCGGCTCGGCTTCAACTCGGTCCGCAAGCACATCAAGGTCGAGCCGGACCGCTGGTTCTACTGGGCCGACAAGCTCGGGCTGCTGGTGTGGCAGGACATGCCCGCGATGACGGCCGGGGTGAACCCGTCCGCCGCCTCCCGTGCCCGCTACGAGCGGGAGATGAAGGAGATGATCGACGAGCACATCAGCAGCCCGTCGGTCGTCATGTGGGTGACCTTCAACGAGGGCTGGGGCCAGTACGACGTGGGCCGGGTCGCCGAGCAGGCCAAGGCCTGGGACCCGACCCGGCTGGTCAACGGCCAGTCCGGGCTGAACCTCGGAGCCGACGGCGGCACCGGCGACCTCATGGACGAGCACGGCTACCCCAGCCCCGCCCTGCCGCCCCGGCCGGACGGCGAGCGCGCCCTGGTCAGCGGCGAGTACGGCGGTCTGGGCCTCGCGGTGCCCGGCCACGCCTGGTCGGTGCAGCAGTCCTACGTCGACGTCGACCCGGCGACCTACACCGAGGACTACCTGACGAAGCTGGACGAGGTCCGGGCGCTGGTCTGCAAGGGCAGCAACGGTGCCGTCTACACCCAGATCGCGGACGTGGAGGGTGAGCTGAACGGCTTCCTCACCTACGACCGCGCGGTACTGAAGCCCGACACGGCCAAGCTGAAGGCCGCGCACGAGGCGCTGATCCGTGACGCCTCCCGGGTGACTCCCACGGGGTGCCCGGCGTCGTAACCTGTGCTGAACTGGCCGCAGATGCACCATAAGTCCCGCCCCTTTCCATGGGGTGGGACTTAATCTGCTGTTAACTGTACGTAGCCCGATCGTACTTGACCGTAATCGGCTGGGGGCGGTTGACTGCTGGCCCACCCGTCGTCGACGCGAGGCAAGCCCTTGACTGCTGACCTGCTCGCTCCTCTCGACCTGGCGTTCTGGAACCTCGAGTCCGCGGAACATCCGATGCACCTCGGCGCGCTCGGGATCTTCTCGGCCCACTCGCCCACCGCGGGCGCCCACGCGGCGGACCTGCTCGCGGCCCGGGCCGCCGGGGTCCCCGGACTGCGGATGCGCATCCGCGACGTGTGGCAGCCGCTGCCCGCCGCCCTGCGCAGGCCGTTCGCCTTCGGCGGCGCGGCCCGCGAGGCGGATCCGGACTTCGACCCCCTGAACCACGTGCGGCTGCACGCCCCGACCGCCGACTTCCAGGCGGTCGCGGGCCGGCTCATGGGGCGCCCCCTGGAGCGCGACCGCCCGCCCTGGGAGGCCCACGTGCTGCCGGGTGAGGACGGCGTCGGCTTCGCCGTGCTGTTCAAGTTCCACCACGCCCTGGCCGACGGACTGCGGGCGCTGACCCTCGCCGCGGGCGTCATGGACCCGATGGACATGCCCGCACCCCGGCCCCGCCCCGCCGAGCCCCCGCGCGGCCTCGTGCCGGACGTACGCGATCTGCCCGGGATGATGCGCGGCGCCCTGTCCGACATGAGCCGCGCCCTGGACATCGGCGCCTCCGTCGCCCGCTCCTCCCTCGACGTGCGCTCCACCCCCGCGCTCACCTGCGAGCCGAGCGGCACCCGCCGCACCGCCGGAGTGGTGCTCGACCTCGACGACGTGCACCGCGTCCGCAAGACCGTCGGCGGCACCGTCAACGACGTCCTCATCGCGGTCGTCGCGGGCGCCCTGCGCCGCTGGCTCGACGAGCGCGGCGACGGCAGCGAGGGCGTCGCGCCCCGCGCCCTGATCCCCGTCTCCAAGCGCCGCCCCCGCACCGCCTACCCGCAGGGCAACCGGCTCTCCGGGTACCTGATACGGCTTCCGGTGGACGACCCGGACCCGCTGGCCCGCCTCGCCTCGGTCCGGGACGCCATGGACCGCAACAAGGACGCCGGCCCCAACCGGGGCGCGGGCGCCGTCGCCCTGCTCGCCGACCACGTCCCCGCCCTCGCCCACCGGCTCGGCGGCCCCCTGGTCGGCCAGGCGGCCCGGCTCTGGTTCGACCTCCTGGTGACCAGCGTGCCCCTGCCCAGCCTGGGCCTGAAGCTCGGCGGCCACCCGCTCACCGCCGTCTTCCCCTTCGCACCGCTGGCCCCCGGCCACTCCTTGGCGGTCGCGGTCTCCACGTACCGGGGAAGCGTCCACTACGGCCTCGTCGCCGACGGCGAGGCGGTCCCGGACCTCGACCTGTTCGCCACGGCCGTCTCGAAGGAGGTGGCGACGCTGATCAAGGCCTGCCGGTCGTGATCAAGGCGCGTTTGGCGGTGCGGCCCGGCGCTGAAGTAAAATTCGCCCTTCGAAAGCGGGCGCGACCGGCGCGCCGCGACGGCAGAGCAGGGAAACGACAGCGGCGATGACGGTGACAGAGGACGGCCCGCAGGCCATGGACGAGGCGAGCGGGCTCTCGTACGGACCCGGCATCGACCCGGAACGCCTGGCCGTCTGCCTCAGCGTGCTCGAGGAACTCGACAAGCTGGAGGTCGACCACCCGGACGCCATCGCGGTGCGCCGGGCCACGGCGGGCGTCTACCGCACGGTCAAGCAGCGCCGCCGCCAGGAGCGCCGGGCCGCCAAGACCGCCCACGACAAGGCGGTCACGGAGGCCACGGCCACCGGCTCCGCCCAGCGCATCGACGACGAGACCGAGGGCCTGCTGCCGTCGTCGACCACCGAGGAGGGCAGGGTCGCGGGGATACTCCAGCGCCCGCGCTCCTGCTACACCTGCAAGTCCCGGTACGTGGAAGTCGACTACTTCTACCACCAGCTCTGTCCCGACTGCGCCCGCGTGAACCGCGAGAAGCGCGATGTCCGCGCCGACCTCGCCGGCAAGCGCGCGCTGCTCACCGGCGGCCGCGCCAAGATCGGCATGTACATCGCGCTGAGGCTGCTGCGCGACGGCGCGCACACCACGATCACCACGCGCTTCCCGAAGGACGCCATCCGCCGCTTCAAGGCCATGGACGACTCCGCGGACTGGATGCACCGCCTGGAGGTCGTCGGCATCGACCTGCGCGACCCGGCCCAGGCCGTGGCCCTCGCCGACCAGGTCGCCGAGGCGGGCCCGCTCGACATCCTCGTCAACAACGCGACGCAGACCGTGCGCCGCCTGCCCTCCGCCTACGCCGCCCTGGTCGACGGCGAGAGCGCCCCGCTGCCCGCCGGTGAGCTGCCCGCCCACCACGTCATCGGCGCCTTCAACTCCGGCGCCGTCGACGGCATCGCCGCGCTGCCCCTCGGCACCAGCGGGCTCGACGCGCAGCAGGTCGCCGACCTCGCCCTGGTCGCGGGCAACGCCAGCGTCGAACGGCACCTGGACGGCACGGCGATCGACGCGGGCGGGCTCGTGCCCGACGTGGTCGACTCCAACACCTGGGTGCAGACGATCGAGCAGATCTCGCCCGTGGAGCTGCTGGAGACGCAGCTGTGCAACTACACGGCGCCGTTCATCCTGATCAGCAAGCTGCGGCCCGCAATGGCCGAGGCCGCGAAGAAGGCGGAGAGCGGGCGCGCGTACGTGGTGAACGTGTCCGCGATGGAGGGTGTCTTCGGGCGCGGGTACAAGGGTGCGGGGCACCCGAACACCAATGCCGCCAAGGCCGCGATGAACATGGTGACGCGGACCAGCGCGCAGGAGATGTTCCAGACCGACGGGATTCTGATGACCTCGGTCGACACGGGCTGGATCACGGACGAGCGACCGCATTACGACAAGCTGAGGCTTGCCGAGGCCGGGTTCCACGCGCCGCTCGACCTGGTCGACGGTGCGGCCCGGGTCTACGACCCGATCGTGCGGGGCGAGGCGGGAGAAGACCTGTACGGGGTCTTCATGAAGGACTACGCGCCCGGGAAGTGGTAGTCGCCCGATCGCTGTGACGGGTCGTCAGTCGGCGGCCCCGAGGCGGGAACTGCGGGCCGCCAGCAGTTCCAGGACCGTGCGCCTGTCCTCCAGGGCCCCGGCCTCGAAGCCGGCCGAGCGGCCGCCGGCCGGGGTGTCCCGCCAGGGGCAGCGGCGTACGAGGTGCGAGACCCGGTCGCCGAGCAGGGTGCGCACCGCGTCGGCCGCGTGGTCCGCACGCCCGGCGGGGTCGCCGGGCCACAGCAGCCCGCCGACGGGCTGCAGCAGGCCCGCGGCGTGGAGCTCCTTGTCGGCCGGGCGGCCGCGGCGCAGCAGTGCAGCGGTCCGCCGGTTCCGGTGTCCGCCGGCGTGGGCGTGGCCACGGCACGCGACAGCGCCGACGCTTGCGACTCGGCCAACGGCACTTGAACTGCGCAACCGTCTGGAAAGCGCCGTCGTCGACATACGCCGTTCGAGTGATTCGGAAAAGGCCCGTGAGCGTACAAATCGGTACGTAAACCGGAGTTGAACGCGGGATGACGCGCGATCGTTACCGGTTGTTTTCAGCCCCATCGAGCGGGGCCCTGCTCATTTGGTTAGTCTGATGCGGACGGACAGCAGTACGGGGTCCTACCCACACCCACGGTCCGTCGTGGGACCAGCCGGTTCACCACGGCCTGCTCTCCCGTGAGTCGACCGGCGCCACCGCGTCCGAACTGCTTTTGACATATGAGCCCGAGCGGGCGTCAGGCGCAGCAGGACCGGCGCGTACGTCCCGAGGGTGACCGACACATAAGGAGTGCGCGGTGACACCGGAGAAGACGAATCGCGATCAACGCCCCAAGGAACGCGGCGAGCACGCCGGCCGACGGGTCGACGAGCTCGGCAGCCTCGACGTGTGGGCCCGTTCGGCCCCGATCCGCCTCGCGGGCTACGAGGAGGACCTCGCGGAGCCCCACATCCTGCCCAGCGTCGACTGACGGCGGCAGACCCCACCGCGACCGCGGCGCATGGGCGTGCCAGACTCACGGCCATGCTGATCAGGGAAGCCACGGCTGACGACTGGCCTCGCATCTGGCCGTTCTGGCACCGCATCGTCGCCGCGGGCGAGACCTACGCATGGGACCCGGGTACCTCCGAGGAGGAGGCCCGGGTCCTGTGGATGAACCCGGCGAAGCGCGTCTACGTGGTCGAGGACGACAGCGGCGTAGTCGTCGCCTCCGCCTACCTCACTCCCAACTACGGCGGTCCCGCCGCCCGTATCGCCAACGCCGGCTTCATGGTAGACCCCGGCCAGGGCGGCCGGGGCTACGGCCGGGCCCTCGCCGAACATCTCCTGACAGAGGCCCGGGCCGCCGGCTACCGGGGCATGGTGTTCAACGCCGTCGTCCAGACCAACCCGGCCGTGGCGCTGTGGACCTCCCTCGGCTTCACGATCCTCGGTACCGTGCCCGACGCGTTCGACCACCCCCGGCACGGCCGGGTGGGGCTGCACATCATGCATCGGGCGCTGTAGGGCAACGGGTCTGTGACGGTCAAGGCCTGGCGTACGGCCGGGTCATGATCTCCATGTTGTGGCCGTCCGGGTCGTCGAAGTAGGCGCCGCGACCGCCGAAGAGGTCGTTGACCCGGCCCGGTTCGGTGTGGCTCGGGTCGGCGTAGTAGGTGACGCCGATCGCCTCCAGACGGTCGATCATGCCGTCGAACTGCTCATCGGGCACGAGGAACGCGTAGTGCTGCGGCTGGATCGGCTCGTCGGTCTTCTCGTAGTAGTCGAGGGTCACGCCGTTGCCCAGGTCGACGGGCAGGAAGGGGCCGAAGGGGGCGCCGACCTCCAGCCCCAGGACGGCCGCCAGGAACTCCGCCGACAGCCGGCGGTGGGAGGCGTAGACGGCGGTGTGGTTCAAGTGGGCGACCGTGGTCGGGAGTTCGGTGGCGTGCGGGGTGTGGGACATGCGTGGGTTCGTCTCCGGGTCTCGGGGTCCGTGAGGAAGCGCCGCTGAGGGCGCGGGGATGAAGACACGAAGGACGAGAGGCGGGGCGCGTGCCCTCTCCGGCTCTCGGACGGGCCCGGGCGGGGTCACCCCCGCCGCGCTCACGCCGAGGCCGGGCGCCTCACTCGTGCATGGCCTACGGCCGACCCGGCAGTCACCCGGCCGACCTTAGTCCATCGGCGCCGTACGCTGCCACGGGTTTCGCTCCTCCAGCTGCCCCGCCAGATCCAGGAGTTGGGACTCCGTGCCGGGACGGCCCACCAGCTGCACGGCACCCGGGACACCGGAGGGGAGAGTTCCGCAGGGGACGGACAGGGCGGGCCAGCCGGTCAGGTTCCACGCGGGTGTCAGGGGCGAGTAGTTCGTGTTCGCCAGCACGTTGCTCAGCCAGCCCCGCTCGTGCCAGGGTCCGGCCTTCGGGGAGCGGCGGGCGAGCGCGGGCGTGAGCAGCACGTCGTGCTCCGCGAAGAACGGCTCCAGCCGCCGGCGCAGCTGCTCCCGGCCCGCCCCCGAGCTCACGGTGCGCAGGAACGGCCGCCCGAGCCGGGCGTGGACGCGGGTGCGTCGCGTCAGCAGCCGGGGGTCGAGGGGCCGGGCCTCGGCGGCGGTGCCCGCCGTCCAGTGGGCCAGGGACGTCGTGGCGAGTGACAGCGGGTAGGGCGGGTCGGCGCGCCGGACCTGATGGCCCGCCCTCATCAGCAGCCCGGCCGCGTCCCGGGCGGCCGCCGCGTACGGACGGCTGATGGTGACGCCGGCCAGCGGGCTGCGCAGTGACACGGCGACCCTGAGGACGCCGGGTGCGGCCGCGGTGCCGGGTTCGGTGCCCGCCAGGACTGAGAGCATCAGGCGGGCGTCCTCGACGGTCGTGGCGAGCGGCCCGTTCTCCGACAGGCCGAACCAGGTGCCGTCCCCTTCGCCGGTCGGGACCACCCCCTGCCCCGGCTTGATGGTGACGAGGCCGCAGTTGGCGGCCGGTATGCGCAGGGACCCCATGCCGTCGTTGCCGAGGGCGATCGGCACCATCCCGGCGGCGACGGCGGCCGCGCTGCCGCCCGACGAGCCGCCCGCCGAACGCGTGGGGTCCCAGGGGTTGCGGGCGATGCCCAGCACTCCGTCCGTCGTGCCGAAGACGCACAGTTCGGGGACGTTCGTCAGCCCCACGACCACCGCGCCCGCCGCCCGCAGTCGGGCCACCGTCACATGGTCCTGCGCGGCCGGCGTGTCGGGCGTCGCGGCCGAGCCGATGCGCCGGGACTCACCGCGCACGGCGAGGTTGTCCTTGACGGCCACGGGCACCCCGGCCAGCGGCAGTTCGGTGAAGTCGCCGCGCGCCGCCACCTCGTCGGCCTCGGCCAGGGCCGCCTCGGCGCGCACCGCGCGGAAGGCCCCGACCCGGCCGTCGAGCCGCTCGATCCGGGCGAGGTGCTCGGCGACCACCTCGCGGGGCGTCACCCGCTTCTCGCGTACGGCGGCGGATATCTCGGCGGCGGTGCGGCCGGCCCAGGTGGTCACAGCGGCTCCTCGGAGGGGAGAGGGCGGACTTACTGACGAGTACGTAGGGAGAACTGTGCACCGGTTCGGGGGCGCACGTCGAGGGGCTGCGGGCCGGTCGACGCGCCTCGGCGCGCTCAGCGCACCCCTGGACCTCCCTGGACCTCCTGGGTCCGGCCGGCTCAGTGCAGGTGGCGTGCGAAGAAGGCCTCGGTGACGTCCATCGAGGCCGCCCACTTCGGCCCGAACGTGTGCCCCTCGCCGGCGACGGTGCGGAGTTCGACGTCCTTGCCCGCCTCCTCGAAGGCGGCGGCGGCCTCGCGTGACCAGGGGAGGGGGCAGGTGCCGTCCGCGGTGCCGTGCTGGATCAGCAGGGGTTCGGTCATGCGGGCGGCGTGGGTGAGGGGTGTGACCCCGCGCCAGAAGTCCGGATTCTCCTCGGGCGTGCCGTGCTTCTCCTCGATCTCGGTCACCACCGGGTCGCCGTCGGGCCGCTGGAAGTGGTCGATGTTCTCCTCCGGGCGCGCACTGACCGGGGCGTACGCCACCGCCGCGTCGAACAGGCCCGGCGCCACGACCAGCGTGTTGTACACGACCCCGCCGCCCATGGACCGGCCGAACAGCCCGATGCGGTCGCCGTCGATCTCGGGGCGCCCGGAGTCGCGCAGGGCCAGGGCGGCGCCGATGACGTCCTCGGTGTAGCCGAGGCGCAGGTTCACGTCGTTGTCCGGATCCTTGTCGGAGCGGGCGTGGTTGCGGTAGTCGGTGTGCAGGACGACATAGCCGCCGCGGGCCAGGCGGTCCTGTTCGCGCGGCATGCCCTGGCCGCTGAAGTAGACGTCCGGGTCGATGTAGCCGTGCGCCAGCACCAGCGCCGGGAAGGGACCCTCGCCCTCCGGGATGTTCATGATCCCCGAGATCGTCAGGCCGCCCGCCTCGTAGGTGACGGCGTAGCGGGTGTAGGCGGAGGTGCGGTCGAGCACCGCGCCGAGGCGCAGGCCGGAGCCGGTGTGCTCGCGCTGCATCAGAGCCTTCAGGGAAACGGGGTCGGCCGGGGTGGGGGAGGGCGTGGTGCGGGGACCCTCACCGGGGGCCCGGGGCGCCGACGCGGAGGTCTCGGGAGCGCTGTCCTCCGTACCGCCGGTGCAGCCCGTCGCGACGGCCAGCAGCAGTCCGGCGGCCGCGCAGGCGGTGCCCCGAAGCCGCATACGGTCCAGTGTGGCCCCGTGGAGTACGGGAGGGTAGGTCTGGGCTCGGCGGCCGGGCGCGCGCCACGCTCACCGCCGGGTTCGACGTCGCGGGCGTCGAGGTGACGGACCTGCTGGAACGCCCACTCGCCGGCGTGGCGGCACCGCCGCTCCAGGACGGGCGGATCGCGCTGCGACTGCGCCCGTTCGAGCTGGTGACGCTCCGGCTGCGGCGCGCCTAGCGGGCAGCGGGAGACGCAGGTCACTTTCGTCCATGTCACATCGTGACGAGCCGCTGCCTCATAGGGGTGTACGCACCGACAACGGCAGAGGAGCTCACCATGAGCGCACGACTGGACGTCTTCGCCATCCCGAGCGCGAGCAAGGTCATCAAGCAGTTCTCCTCCCTGGGGCGGCTGGTCGTGGAGTCACCGCTGCCGGCCGCCACCCGGGAACTGGTCTCGCTCCGCACGAGCCAGATCAACGGATGCGCGGTCTGCATCGACATGCACACCAAGGAAGCCACCGCCGCGGGCGAGAGCTCCGTACGTCTCCACCTGGTCGCGGCATGGCGGGAGGCCACGGTGTTCACCGAGGCCGAGCGCGCCGCGCTGGAACTGGCGGAGCAGGGGACCCGGATCGCGGACGGCGCCGGCGGGGTCCCGGACGAGGTCTGGGAGCGGGCCGCCAAGCACTACGACGAGGAGCAGCTCGCCGCGCTGGTCACGCTGATCGCCTTCATGAACACCGCGAACCGGCTGAACGTCATGCTCGAGCAGCCGGCGGGCGACTACCGGCCCGGCCAGTTCAAGTAGGCGTGGAGCACCGGGCCCTGGGACGGCCCCAGGGCCCGGACCGCGCGCGGCCACGGACGGCGCGTTCCGGGCCGCCGACTCGACACCGCGTCTACGGCCTGGGAACCGGCTCCGCCAGCCGCGTCGGCGGCAGGAAGTCCCGTACGTACGTCCGCTCCCAGCAGGCGCCCGTGTCCCGCAGCTCGCGCCACGGCGTGTAGCGGTAGCGGAACAGGCGGGCGCGCACGTACCGAGGGGGCTCGTCCGGCGGGAACGGGGAGCGGCGCAGCAGCTTCAGGGTGTCCCGGTCGTTCTCCAGCAGCCGCTCCACCAGCGTCCCGAACCAGGGGTCGGCGTAGGCGGGGGAGAGGGCCGCGAACCACATCAGCCAGTCGAGCCGCAGATGGTAGGGCGCGAACTGGCGCGGCCAGCGCCGCGGATCGCCCGGCTTGCCCTTGAACTCGTACTCCAGCCAGCCCGAATCCGCACGCGGCACGTCGTCCGCGGTGCCCTCCACCACCACCTCGTACCGCACTCGGCTCACGCTGCCGAAGGCCCCGTAGGTGTTGACCAGATGGAGCGGGTCGAAGGAGCGGTTCATGACCTGGCGGCGCGAGAGCATGTTGCGGACCGGCTGGTAGCCGAGGCCCGCCAACAGCGCGGACACCGCGAGCACCACCACGACGTACCACAGCGGGGCGTCGGGCAGGTCCGGCGGATCGGCCGGGAAGCGCACCGCCGACAGCGCCAGCACGATCGTGATCCAGTTCAGCCAGGAGAAGTTGCCCGACAGCACCAGCCACAGCTGGGTGACGATCATCAGCGACGCGGCGGCCGTCGCGACGGGCTGCGGGGTGAACAGCAGGAACGGCACCACGAGCTGGGTGACATGGTTCGCGGCCACCTCGACGCGGTGCAGAGGCCTGGGCAGATGGTGGAAGAACCAGCTCAGCGGGCCCGGCATCGGCTGGGTCTCGTGATGGTGGTCCAGGCAGGTGAGCTTGCGCCAGCACGCGTCGCCGCGCATTTTGATCAGCCCCGCGCCGAACTCCACCCGGAACAGGATCCACCGCAGCAGGAACAGCACGACGACCGGCGGGGCCACCTCGTCGTTGCCGAGGAACACGGCGAGGAACCCGACCTCCAGCAGCAGCGACTCCCAGCCGAACGAGTACCAGGTCTGCCCGACGTTGACGATCGACAGGTACAGCACCCACGGCACCAGCCACAGCAGCATGCCGCCCCACAGCGGAAGCAGCGAGTCCAGCCCGGCCAGCAGCGCCGCCGACACCGCGCAGCCCGCCCAGGCGCAGAGGGCGAAGAAGCGGTCCGAGTAGTGCCACTGGAACAGGCTCGGAGCCCGCCTGAACGGCACCCGTTCGACGAACCGCGGCACCGGCAGCATGCCGCGCCGCCCGAGCAGGGCACGGAACTGGAGCGCCGCCGTCAGGAACGCCACCAGGTACAGGGCGGCCAGCGCCCGCTGGAAGACCAGCCGGGTCAGCCAGTAGTCGGACGCGCTGAACCAGTCCACGGTCGTGCGGCCCTCCTCCCAGTGCGGTGCCGGACCCGGGTGTCACGCTCCGTACACCGCCGCTCCGGTTGCGTAACCCGAGTGAGCGAAGCAAACAATAGTGATGAATGGCCTGAAACGGGCCGAGGTGAGCGGGAGGACGAGGTGCGGACACCCACCGGGACCTTCGCCCTGGCCTGCGTGCTCTCGATGCTGCTCCTCCTCTCGGGCTGCCGCGGCGACACCACCGGCCGAGGCGACGACGCGGGCACCGGTGGAGAGCTCTTCCTCCAGCCGGCCGCGGCCCAGGGGCCCGACCCCTTCACGGACTCCACGGCCCTCACGGCGGCTACCCCGTCCCCCGCCCCGCGAACGCCGGATGGCGCCGATCGGGCCTTCGCCGCCTCGAGCGGACCGCGCTCCCTCTCCGGCGGCACGCCCGGCCTGTACGGCGGAACCGAGCGGACCGGCAGCTGTGACATCGGCCGGCAGGTCGGCCACCTCACCCGCGACCCCGCCCGGGGCCGCGCCTTCGCCGAGGTCGCGGGCATCGCCCCGGCGTCCGTCCCCGACCATGTGCGCGCGCTGACCCCGGTCGTGCTGCGCGCCGACACCCGCGTCACCAGTCACGGCCTGCGGGCCGGCCGGGTCACCCGCTACCAGTCCGTCCTCCAGGCCGGCACCGCCGTCCTGGTCGACGACCGGGGTGTGCCGCGCGTCCGCTGCGCCTGCGGCAACCCGCTCCGGCCGCCGGCGGCGCTGCGCGGCACGCCGGTCACCAGGGGCACGCCCTGGCCCGGATACCGGCCCGGCGAGGTGATCGTCGTGACGCCCGCCCCGCGGGTCATCACCGACTTCACGATCATCGATGTCACGGCCCGGACCTGGATCGAACGCCGCACCGGTCACGACGTACGCCACGACCGGGCCCTGCCTCCTCCGGCCTGGGCGGCGGCATCACCCCAGCCGTCCCGGCCCCCGGCCCCGCGACAGACCGACGTCCCGCCGGAACCGGAACCGGACCCGTACCTGGAGCCGGACCCCGGCCTGGGCAGCGCATCCCCCTGGGACACCCCGGCCGACGTGAGCCTCCCGGACACGCACGCGGCCGTCCCCCCGGCCGACGAGACCGCCCCGCTCCCCGACCAGCCGGCCGCCCCGGGCGACCCCGGCGGCCCCGACGAGGTCGGACCCGACGCCGTCCCGGACAACCCCGATCCGCCCGACGCAGCCGGGCTGATTCCCGATGACCGGGCCGCCGATCACCTCCCCGGCGGCACCGCAGACGTCTTCAACGACTGAAGGCGGATCCGGCGGAGCAACTCGTAGACTCGGCACATCCAGTCGAAGAATCGGACGAATCCTGGCAAGGTGGGCCCATGGTTGATCGGGGAGGGAGCGCCCTGTCACTCCCGGACGACTGGCCCGCCCACCCGGATCCGATCCTCGCGCTCAACCGGATGGGCAGCTTCGACTGGGATCTGGACACCGGCCTGATGCAGATGGACGCCCAGGCCCACGAAGTCCTCGACATGCGCCCCGACGAGTACGACGACCACCCCGAGACCCTTTCCAAGCGCGTCCCGCCCGGCGAGGCACGGCGCCTTGACACCGCGGTCTCGCAGGCCCTGAAGGACGGCAGCGAGAACTACGGCGCCTACTTCCGCATCCGCCGCCGCGACGGCACCCTGCGCTGGACCCACACCCAGGGCTACATCCGCCGCGACGAGACCGGACGGCCCCGCCGCATCATCGGCATCGTCCGGGACGCCACCCAGGAACTCGGCGAGATCGACGCCCACCGCGACCAGGCCGCCCAGGACGAGGCCCGCCGGCAGCAGACCAGTGTCGTCGAACTCACCACGGCCGCCCTCGCCCACGCCCGCACCCTCCAGGACGTCATCGACGTCCTCAAGGACACCCATGGCCTCGTCCACCTGGGCGCCACCAGCCTCGTCATGGGCCTGGTCGAGGCCGGCCGCATCCGCCTGGTCGCCGAGGGCCCCTCGGACAGCTTCGTGCCCGGCACCCGCGTCACCCGGATCGACGAGCCCTACCCGATGAGCGAGGCCGTACGGACCCTCGGCCCGTGCTTCATCGAGTCACCGCAGGAGTTCGCCGAGCGCTACCCGACCCTGTGGCCGCACATCACCGACCTGAACATCACCTCGGCCGCCTATCTGCCGCTCATCGTCCAGGCCCGGCCGATCGGCGCCATGGGCCTGCTCTACAGCGACCGGTACGGCTTCACGCCCGAGGAGCGCGACATCCTCGTCGCTCTCGGCAGCAGCATCGCGCAGAGCCTCCAGCGGGCCATGTTCTACGAGCAGGAGATGGACCTCGCGCAGGGCCTCCAGCAGGCCATGCTGCCCCGGACCATCCCGAGCGTGCCCGGCGCCGACGTCGCCGTCCGCTACCGCGCCGCCACCATCGGCGGCTCCGTCGGCCGGGACATCGGCGGCGACTGGTACGACCTGATCCCGCTGCCCGGCGGCCGCGTCGGCGCCGTCATCGGCGACGTCCAGGGCCACGACACGCACGCGGCCGCCGTCATGGGTCAGTTGCGCATCGTGCTGCGCGCCTACGCCGCCGAGGGGCATCCCCCGGCCACCGTCATGGCCCGGGCCTCCGTCTTCCTGCACGAACTCGACACCGACCGCTCCGCGACCTGCCTCTACGCGGAGGCCGACCTGACCACGGGCGTGCTCCAGATGGTCCGGGCCGGCCACATCGATCCGCTGGTGCGCCACACCGACGGCTCCTGCCGCCGCGTCACCGTCCCCGGTGGGCTGCCGCTCGGCCTGTCCGCCGAGTTCGGCCGCCTCGACTACCCCGTGGGCACCATAGAGCTCGACCCCGGCGACACGCTGCTGCTGTGCACCGACGGGCTGGTGGAGCAGCCCGGCGCCGACCTCGACGACGGCATGCGCGCCCTGAGCGCACTGGTCGCCACCGGCCCCGACGACGTACGGGACCTCGCCGAGCGGCTGATCGACGTGGCCGCCGAGCGCGGCGGCGACGACGACGTGGCGCTGCTCCTGCTGCGCCGGCGCGGCCCGGAGGGGCCGCAGTCCGGCCGCCGGCTCCAGCGGCATGTGACCCCCGGCGATCCGGCGGCCCTGTCCGACGCCCGGCACATGATCCGCACCGCGGTCGCCGCCTGGGGAGCGGGCGACCGCGCCGACGAGATCGAACTGGTCGCCGACGAGCTGATCACCAACGCCCTGATGCACACCGAGGGTTCGGCCGTCGTCACCTTGCGGGCCTTCTCCGGCTCCGAGCGCCGGCTGCGCGTCGAGGTCGAGGACTCCTCCAGCGCCCTGCCGCGCCGCCGCGAGGCGGGCGAGTCGGGCGTCTCCGGCCGGGGCCTGCTCCTGGTCGAGCTGCTCACCGACGTGTGGGGCGTGGAGGCCCGGGGCGGCGGCAAGGCCGTGTGGTGCGAGTTCGTGGTGCCCGACCACGACTGATCCCGCGTGGCACTCTGGACCTATGCCGGAACTCCCCGAGGTCGAGGCGCTCAAGGACTTCCTGACCGAGCATCTCGTCGGCCACGAGATCGTACGGGTGCTGCCCGTCGCGATCAGCGTCCTGAAGACGTACGCACCGCCCCTGTCCGCGCTGGAGGGCCAGGAGGTCGCCGCCGTACGCCGCTACGGCAAGTTCCTCGACCTGGAGACCGCGGACGGCCCGCACTTCGTGACGCACCTGGCCCGCGCGGGCTGGCTGCACTGGAAGGACCGCCTCCCCGACGGCCCGCCCCGCCCCGGCAAGGGCCCCCTCGCGCTGCGCGTGGCCCTGGAGACCGGCGCCGGCTTCGACCTGACCGAGGCCGGCACCCAGAAGCGCCTCGCCGTGTACGTCGTGGGCGACCCGCAGGAGGTCCCGGGCGTGGCCCGGCTCGGCCCGGACCCGCTCGCCGACGACTTCGACGAGCAGCGCTTCGCCGAGCTCCTGGCCGGTGAACGGCGCCGGCTCAAGGGCGCGTTGCGCGACCAGAGCCTGATCGCGGGCGTGGGCAACGCCTACAGCGACGAGATCCTGCACGCGGCGAAGATGTCGCCCTTCAAACTGGCGGCGTCCCTGAGCGCTGAGGAGACCGGGCGGCTCTACGCGGCCCTGCGCGACACGCTCACCGAGGCGGTCGAACGCTCCAGGGGCGTGGCGGCCGGGCGGCTGAAGGCCGAGAAGAAGAGCGGACTGCGCGTCCACGGCCGCACCGGCGAGCCCTGCCCGGTGTGCGGCGACACCATTCGCGAAGTGTCCTTCGCCGACTCCTCGCTCCAGTACTGCCCGACCTGCCAGACGGGCGGCAAGCCACTGGCGGACCGAAGGATGTCCCGGCTGCTGAAGTGAGCCGTGCACCCCGTCACCGGGACGGCGGCGACCACTCGAACGGATGCGTCGTCCAGCAGTCTCACAGCGGGGCGCGGGGAGCGCCCGGCGACAGGGGCGTACGGATGGTCAGCTCGGCTGGAGTTTCCAGAGGACCTCGCCGGTCGCCGAGCGGATCTCGTAGCGGGCGATCTGCCCCGGATGCATCGAGGAGCTGGCCATCATCGTGTTGGGGTGGTCGTCGTGGCCGGGGCCGTGCCAGCTGGTCGCGGTCTCCTCGGTGCCGTCGTGTCCGACGATGACCAGGTGGCAGGCGCGCGAATCCGCGCCGTCCTTCACCTTCAGCTCGACCTGGCTGCCCGAGGCCTCGTCCGCTGTCGTGACCTGCGCCCACATCCCCGTCCGCGCGTCGGTCGCCGCGACGGTCAGGGATTCCTCGGCGCTGCCCTCGGCCATCATCGCGATGCCGGGCACCGACGCCGCGAAGACCACCGAGGCGGCCAGGGCGAACAGCAGGCGTCTGCGCCCGGCCCGGCGCCGGGTCGCCACCTCGGCCAGCAGCCCGTCCAGCATGCGCGGCCCGGGCTGCGCCATCGGGTGCACGAACCGTGGCGTCGCCCGCCGGTACAGCATCAACTGCCGTGTGGCCGGGCCGAATTCCGTCACCTCTGCAGCGCACCGAGGGCACTCCATGAGGTGGTCCTCGAAGCGGAAGGCCTCCGCCTCGTCCAGCACGCCGAGCGCGTAGGCCGCGACGTCGCGATGCCTCTCCAGGGACCTCATGCCGAATCCTCGTGCCGTTGGGTGTGGGTGGGGTTACTCCTTGCTCCCACCGGTACGGACCAGGCAGCGGAATCACTCAAGCCGGTGACACAATCGCAACCAAAGGATTCGGAGCGCTCCGGTCCCCGGATTGGTCCGGGGCCGCAGAAATCTAAAAAAGGTGGATCGCGAGGTGTCCCAAGGGCAGTCCGAGCTGCCAGGCGGGCGTCCAGACCTTCGGCCCCTCGTCCTCCCCGGCCACCGGAGCGCCCCCCGGCACCGCGTTCAGATCGGGTGCGAGCAGCTCCGTCTCCTGAAGCCAGCGCCAGGCCTCCTCCGCGAGAGCCAGGTCCGGCGCGGGCCGGCCCGACGCCGCGGCGCCGGCGGCGAGCTCGGCCAGCCGCTCGCGCACCCAGTCCTGCCACGGCTGGTCGTACGCGGTCAGCGACAGCCACGTCTCCAGCTGGGTGACGACCCGGATGCCGGACAGCTCCCCGTCGGTGTCGGAGAGGAAGATGGTCAGCGCCAGGGCATCGCGCCCGGCGCGGAACTCGAAGGACGTCGGCGGCATCAGATCGCCGGTCCGCAGCAGCTCGTCGGCGATGTACTCGGCGTACAACCACGCCATGGGGACGGTCAGTTCACCGTCGGCACCGTCCGTGCTCTCCTGCTCTCTGTCCAGCATCCCTTCCTGCCTTCCTCCGGTACGTGCGCGTTGCCCGACACCGGGCCCCGGGGACGCTGACGGCCCCCTCCGGAACACGGATGAGAACAGCCGATTACTCAACCGGGGTCATCGGCAAGGCGCTTTACGGAGGCTTGACCCAGCCGTCGGTTTCATCGCAGGTCGGCGGCGTATCCCGGAAGCACCCTGCGCAGGGCGCGCAGCGCGTAGTACGCGCGGGACTTCACCGTACCGGGCGGGATCCCGAGGGTCGCCGCGGCTTCCGCCACACTCGCCCCGTGGAAGTACACGAGCACCAGGACTTCACGGTGCTCCGGAGTGAGTGTCTTCACAGCCCGGCGGACGTCGAGCATCGCCGCGGCCCGCTCGGCGTGGTCGGAGCTGACCCGGGCGTTCTCCAGCACCGCGTCGCCGACCTCGGTCGGACGGGCCTGCCGGGCCCGCCGGGCGTCGATCGCGAGCCGCCGCGCGACGGTCATCAGCCACGGGCGTACGGAGTCGAAGTCGTCGGCGCGCAGGGCCTCGGGATGCTGCCAGGCGCGCACCAGCGTCTCCTGGACCAGGTCCTCCGCGCGCTGCCGGTCGCCGTCGCAGAGCCGGAGCAGGAGCGCGAAAAGGGGCCGGCCGTGCTCCCGCTGCAGTGCGGCGAGCTCGTGCTCGGCGGTCGTTCCGTTCATGAGAGTGGATCCGGCCGTCATGGCCGTATGCCACCGCAGGGGGTGGCGCGGGCACAGGGCACGTACCCGGCTGTGCGGCGGACGGTCGATCGCGTCGACGAACGGTTCGACGAACGGTCAGGCGCCCGGCCATGTGGGTGCCGGACGGGCTGATGAGCGTGTCGGAGCCGCGTGGGGCGTCACAGGCCCTCTTTCCTGATTGTGCGTAAATACGACCACAGCGCCCACAGTGGGGTGAATGCATGCTCGCACGCAGTCGACAGATCGCCCTGGCCCTGACCGTCGTCCTGGCCGCAGGCGCCGCCTGCCAGGCCCGCGGACACGAGAGGCCCGACCGCGGACGCCCGGCACCGGCCGCCGGGCCCCGTGGCTTCACACTGGTCGCCTCCGGTGACGTCCTCCCGCACAGCTCGATCATCGACCGAGCCCGCTTCGACGCCGGCGGCACCGGCTACGACTTCCGGCCGATGCTCGCCGGGATCCGCTCCGTCGTCTCCCGCGCCGACGTGTCCCTGTGCCACATGGAGACCGTCTACGGCGCGGACGGCGTCTACACCGGCTACCCCACCTTCAAATCCCCGCCCGAAGTGGCCCGGGCCCTCGCCGTCACCGGCTACGACGGCTGCTCCACCGCCTCCAACCACACCCTGGACGACGGCGCCGGCGGCATCGGCCGCACCCTCGACGCCCTCGACCGCGCGGGCGTCCGGCACGCCGGCTCGGCACGCACCGAGGAGGAGGCACGCACGGCCACGGTCCTGAGGGCGGGCGCGGCGAAGGTCGCCCACCTCGCCTACACCTACGACACCAACGGCCTCCCGCTCCCGGACGGGCAGCCCTGGGCCGTCAACCTCATCGACGAGGCCAGGATCCTCGCGGACGCCCGGGCCGCGCGCCGGGCGGACGCCGACGTGGTCGTGGTCTCCCTGCACTGGGGCACCGAGTGGCAGGACGCCCCCGACGACCAGCAGGTGACCCTGGCCCGGAACCTCACCGCCGCGCGCACCGAGGGCCGCCCCGACATCGACCTGATCCTCGGCACCCACGCGCACGTCCCGCAGGCCTACGAGAAGGTCAACGGCACCTGGGTCATCTACGGCATGGGCGACCAGATCGCCGGCGAGATGACCAACCACCAGGGCGCCAAGGACCCGCGCGGCAACCAGTCCACCCTCGGCCGCTTCACCTTCGCCCCGCCCGCACGGCCGGGCGACCGCTGGAAGGTGACCAAGGCGGAGTTCGTCCCGCAGCTGTTCGACGTCGACGCCGGCCGGGCCGTGAACCTCAACCGGGCGATCGCCCAGGGCGCCGACGTCCGGGCCGTCCGCGACCGCATCCGCGACGTCGTACTGAGCCGGGGCGCGGCCGGGGACGGACTGGTGATGGGGGAGTAGGCGAAGCAGAACACCGGCCCCAGCGCGAACCGGACGGCGAGCCGTCCCTTCTGCCCCCCCGGACGGAAGGGACCACGCACGGATCGGCCGGCTCACCCGGGTCCCCCTACGGCACCACCGTCACCGGCCAGCGCCCCGCCTTCACCAGACGTACCGCCACCGAGCCGACGATGCGGTGGCCCGCCTGTTCCGAGGCGCCCACGACCACCGCGTCCGCCTTGAGTTCGTCGGCCGCCGTCACCAGGCCGCCGTACGGGTCGCCGCGGAAGGTGTGGAACTCCCAGCGGACCTCGAATATCCCCTTGAGCCGCTCGGCCGCGTCCCGGATCTGCGCCACCAGGTCCTCGGCGATCTCGTCCGTCGTCTCGGCCACCGGCGCCCCCAGCGCCGCGCCCGCCGTCAGCACCGGCTGCACGTACACCACGGCGAGCAGCGCGTGCTGGCGCCGGGCCAGACCGGCGGCGTAGGCCGCGGCGCGCAGGGAGGAGTCGGAGCCGTCCACTCCGGCCACGATCACCTTCGGCCCGTCCGTGCCCCGCTCGAACTGAGGGGAGTGCTGTTCCGCCACGCCGCGAGGCTATCGGAACCCCCTGGTCCGCCCGCCGGGCGGGAGCGCTCGACGGGCGAGGAGGCGCGGGTGTTCCTAGAGTCGAAAGCATGAGCGTCATCGCGGACACCGGGACGGCCGAGGACACCTCAGGCGCGATACCGCCGCCCCGCCGGGCGCACGGCTTTCTGAGCCGGGTACCCGAGGGCTTCGCTGTCTTCTTCGGGGCGCTCGGTCTGCTCTGCGCCCTGCTGGCTCTGATCCCCCCGCTGCGCACCGGGCTGCGCCCGCTCGTCCGCTTCCTGGACCTGCTGCTCGTCCCGGTCAGCGCCAACCTCGCCTACGCCGTCTTCCTGTTCCTGCTCGCCGCAGCGACCGGCGCCCGCAAGAAGATCGCCTGGTGGCTGGTCGTCGTCTACGTGGGCCTGCTGGTCCTCACCGACATCCTCGGCATGGCCGTCGGCGAGTTCGCCGAGTCCGTCCCCTCCCTCGTGGTGTGCGGCCTCGCCCTGGTCCTGCTGGTCATCGCCCGCAAGGAGTTCTACGCCGCCTCCCGCCGCGCCGCCGTACGCCGGGCCCTCGCCGTCCTGGTGGCGGGCCTGGTCGTGGCGATCCTGGTCGGCTGGGCCCTGGTCGAGGCGTTCCCCGGCAGCCTGCCCGGCAACGAGCGCCTGGCCTGGGCCGCCAACCGGGTGTGCGGCGGCCTGGTGCCCGCCGGCTCCTTCGACGGCCGCCCGCCGCACGCCCTGTTCTTCCTGCTCGGCCTGTTCGGCGCGCTCGCTCTGCTGAACGCCGCCGCCACCCTGTTCCGCTCCCAGCGCCTGGAAGCCGCCCTGCACGACGACGAGGAGGCCCGCATCCGCGCCCTCCTCGGCCGCTACGGCGGCCAGGACTCCCTCGGCTACTTCGCCACCCGCCGCGACAAGGCCGCCGTCTTCTCACCCAGCGGCAAGGCCGCCGTCACCTACCGCGTCGAGGCCGGAGTGTGCCTGGCCAGCGGCGACCCGGTGGGCGACCGGGAGGCCTGGCCGCACGCGATCGCCGCCTGGCAGGACGTGGCCCGCCGCTACGCCTGGGTCCCGGCCGTGATGGGCGCCTCCGAGGAAGGCGCCCGGGCCTTCGTCCGCGCCGGCCTCGGCGCGCTCCAGCTCGGCGATGAGGCGATCCTGCACGTCCTCGAATTCGACCTCGACGGCCGCGACATGCGCGTCACCCGCCAGGCCGTCAACCGGGTCCGCCGGATGGGCGTCACCTGCCGCGTCCGCCGCCACTCCACCCTCGGCGAGGACGAGATGCGGCAGCTCGTCGAACGCGCCGACGCCTGGCGCGACACCGAGACCGAACGCGGCTTCTCCATGGCCCTGGACCGCCTCGGCGACCCGGCCGACGGCGACTGCCTCCTCGCCGAGGCCCTCGACCAGGACGGCCGGCTCCTCGCCATCCAGTCCTTCGTGCCCTGGGGCAAGGACGGCGTCTCCCTGGACCTGATGCGCCGTGACCGCACCGCCCCCAACGGTGTCATGGAGTTCATGGTCGCCGAACTGTGCGCCGCCGCACCGAAACTGGGCGTGCGCAAGGTCTCGCTGAACTTCGCCGTGTTCCGCTCCGTGTTCGAGGAGGGCGCCCGCATCGGTGCGGGACCGGTGATCCGCCTCTGGCGCCGCCTGCTGCTGTTCTTCTCCAAGTGGTGGCAACTGGAGGCCCTGTACCGCTCCAACGCCAAGTACCACCCCGAGTGGTACCCCCGCTTCCTCTGCTACGCGGAGGCGGCCTCCCTCGCCCGGGTCGGCCTCGCCTCCGGCATCGCCGAGGGCTTCGTCTCCGTACCGTCCATGCGCAAACTCTGGGGAAAAGGGCACCCGAAGGCCGGGCAGCGCCCCGCCACCACGGCGGGACTGCCGTCGTTGGCGGTGCTCGGCCTCGCCGGAGGGGACGGGACCGAGCCCGCCGACCCCCTCTCCGGCCTGTCCGACCAGGTCCGCGTCCGGCACCACAAGCTCCACCGGCTGCGCGCCGACGGCACCGACCCCTACCCGGTGGGCATCCCGACCCGCACCCACACCCTCGCCGAGGTCCGGCAGGGCGAGCAGGTCACCGTCGCCGGCCGGATCATGCTGGTCCGCGACTTCGGCGGCATCGTGTTCGTCGTCCTGCGCGACTGGTCCGGCGACCACCAACTGGCTCTCACCCGCGACCGCTCCGGCCCCGCCCTGGACCGCTTCACCGCCGACACCGACATCGGCGACCACATCACCGTCACCGGCCAGGCGGGCGTCAGCGACAAGGGCGAGCCGACCGTCTTCGTCACCTCCTGGCAGCTCACCGGCAAGTGCCTGCGCCCTCTGCCCGACAAACGCCGGGGCCTCGCCGACCCGGAGGCCAAGGTCCGCCGCCGCTACCTCGACCTGGTCGCGAGCCCCGACGCCCGCGAGGTGATCCGCGCCCGCTCCACCGCCGTCCAGGCCCTGCGCCAGGGCCTGCTGGAACGCGGCTACCTCGAGGTCGAGACGCCGATGCTCCAGCAGATCCACGGCGGCGCCAACGCCCGCCCCTTCACCACCCACATCAACGCCTACGACCTCGACCTCTACCTGCGCATCGCCCCCGAGCTGTACCTGAAACGGCTGTGCGTCGGCGGCCTGGAGAAGGTCTTCGAACTGGGCCGCACCTTCCGCAACGAGGGCGTCTCCTACAAGCACAACCCCGAGTTCACGATGCTGGAGGCCTACCAGGCCTTCGCCGACTACGACGTGATGCTCGACCTCGTCCGCGAACTCGTCCAGGGCGCCGCCACCGCCGCCTTCGGCAGGCCCGTCGCCCACAAGGACGGCACGGAGTACGACATCTCCGGGCAGTGGCCCGTGAAGACCGTCTACGGCGCCATCAGCGAGGCCCTCGGCGAGGAGATCCACCCCGGCACGGAACTGCCCGGGCTGCTCCGGCTCTGCGACCGCGCCGGCGTGCCGTACACCGCCGACGACGGCCACGGCGACGTCATCCTGGAGATGTACGAGCGGCTCGTGGAGGAGAAGACCCAGCTGCCCACCTTCTACAAGGACTTCCCGACCGAGGTCTCCCCGCTGACCCGGCAGCACCGCACCGACCCGCGCCTGGCCGAGCGCTGGGACCTCGTCGCCTTCGGCACCGAACTCGGCACCGCCTACTCGGAGCTCACCGACCCCGTCGAGCAGCGCCGCCGCCTCACCGCCCAGTCCCTGCTCGCCGCCGGGGGCGACCCCGAGGCGATGGAACTCGACGAGGACTTCCTCGACGCCCTCGAGTACGCCATGCCGCCCACCGGCGGCCTCGGTGTCGGCGTCGACCGGCTGGTCATGTTCCTCACCGGACTGACGATCCGCGAGACCCTGCCCTTCCCCCTGGTGCGCCGCCGCTGACCCACCTGCGTGGGCCGAGCGGGTGAAAGTGTGCCTCCACCTCGGTGTTGCTCATGTGCGTCGGCCTTCCGCCGGGCGACTGATGAGTCATGAAGAAGGATCAGTTGCTCACCCGGCTGCTCACCCGGCGCCGGGCGTTGATCGCGGGTGCCGGCGCCGTGGGAGCGGCCGCGACGGCCGGAGTGGTCACGGCTCTCACCGGGGACGGACCCGTCACCTCCGCCACGGCCGCGGGTCCCCAGGTCCGCCGCCCCCTCAAGTCCTCCGAGTACCGGCTGCAGCCCCTGACCGGCTACGGCCCGCCGCGCGCCGCACCCCGCCGGACTCTGGTGCGCCGCGAACCGCTGCTGCGCGTGTCCGGCCGCGGCCGCACCATGGTGCTGACCTTCGACGACGGCCCCGATCCCCGCTACACCCCGGACATCCTGGACACCCTGGCCGAGTACGACGTGCGCGCGATGTTCTTCGTGTGCGGCGAGATGGTCGCCGGCGGCAGGAAGCTGCTGGCCCGGATGGCCGACGAGGGCCACGTCGTGGGGAACCACACCTGGTCCCACCCGTTGCTCACCCGCCTCACCCGCCGGCAGATCCGCTCCCAGATGGAACGGACCAGCGACGTCATCGAGGATGCCTACGGAGAGCGCCCCGAGTGGTTCCGCGCGCCCTACGGCGCCTGGAACCGCGCTGCCCTCCAGATCGGCGCGGAACTCGGCATGGAACCGCTCGCCTGGACGGTCGACACGCTCGACTGGACAGCCCCCGGGACCCGGTCCATCGCGAAGCGGGTCGAACACGGCGCCGCCCCCGGCGTCGTGGTGCTCTCGCACGACGCCGGGGGCGACCGCTCGCAGAGTGTGCGGGCGTTGCGGCGGTATCTGCCCGAACTGCTGGACTCCGGCTACCACGTCACCGTGCCCAGGCGGCACTACGCGTAAGGAACGCCTTCGGGCTTTCGCCCGCCCGGCCGGGAACGCTCAGCGCACCTCGACCAGGCGGGCGAAGGCGACGACATTCCCCGCATAGCCTTCCTGCTCGGAGAAACCGCCACCGCAGGTGATGACCCGCAGTTCGGCCGCGCCCTTGGACGCGTAGACACGGTCGCCGGGGAAATTGTTCTTCTCGAACACCTCGATGCCGTAAATCTCGAACTCGGCGGTCTTTCCGTCCTGCCGGGCGACCTCGACGCGATTTCCCTTCTTCAGGGCCCCGAGTCCGTAGAACACGGCGGGGCCCTGCTGGTTGTCGACGTGCCCGACCACGACCGCGGTGCCCTTCTCGCCGGGGGTGACGGCACCGGTGAACCAGCCGGCCAGGTTGGGGTCCTCCGGCGGCGGCGCGCCGACCCAGCCGTCCGCGTCCAGGCCCACGGGGATGATCGGCGCGTCGACCTGGATCGCCGGGATCCTGACCCGGTCCGGGAGGGCGTAGGGCAAGGGCCGTGCGGCCCCGGCGAAGGTGCCGCCGGGTACCCGGCTGTCCGCCGCGGCCGCCGTCGCCGGCTGCGGCGGGCCTTCGTCGAACTCCCCCGAACCATTCCGGATGAGCGCGAGGCCGGTCAGCAGAACCAGCGCTATCACGCCCCACGGGGCGGGCTTCTTGCGCCGCGCCTCCTCTTCCGCCTCGGCCAGCTCGGACGCAGACATTCGCCATCCCCTCTCGACGCGGCCGTCGCCGTGCCAATCGCGCATATCGACACGCTAAGTGGCACGCGCGAAACCGGCGACGGGGCGGGGGCGAACGGGTGGCCCGGGGCCGAAAGGGGCGGCCCGGGGAGAGAAGGTGCGCCATCCGAGTTGCCGCGGCGAGGAAATTTCTGACGGTCCGTGACCTGCGGCGATATCAGATATTGCGGTTATCCCGCACGGCCTTCTCTCACCAGGACGGACCATTCCCGAAGTGCGGCTCGCGGCACGGCAACTGACTGTCTTTCTGGGAGGCGCTTTCTCGCCGATCGACCGGGGACGGGTCCCGGGGCGCCTTCCGCGGAGGTTCACATGCGTAACACTCGTGCCCTGGCGGTCGTCGGCGCAGCGGTCGCCGCCCTCGGCCTCTCCGCCCCCGCGGCCGTCGCGTGGGACACGCCCAGCAACATCGTCGCCCTGCCCGGCGTGATCGCCCGCGGTGGCCAGCTGACCATCACGGTCGACGGCTGCCGCAACGGAGGTACGGCCACGTCCAACGCGTTCGCGCCGACCCGGCTGTCGCCCGCCCACCCCGGCGGCAAGGGCAACGAGGGCGACAGGGGCGGCGCCGGCGACAACGAGGCCGGCAGGGGCACCGCCGGCAACGAGACCGCGCGGGGCACCGCCACCATCAACAGCAACGCCCGTCCTGGCTCGTACGACATCACGGTCACCTGCAACGGCAGGACCCTGACCAAGCCGCAGGCCTTCACCGTCATCGGCGGTGTCCGCGGCGGTATCGGCGGGAGCAGCACCACCGGTGCGACCCCGACCGACATGGCCATCGGCGGCGGTCTCGTGGCCGCGGCGGCCGTCGGCGGCGGCGTGTTCTGGATGCGCCGCCGGGCCGAGCGGCGCATCTGACGCCTCGCTCCGCGCTTCTTCGACTAGTCATCGCCTCGCACGTGAACGGTCTTCGCCCCGGCTCCCCTCACCAGGGGAGCCGGGGCGAAGACCTGCGGCTCGGGGTGCGTCAGCCGGCGTCCTCGTCGGGGCGGCGGCGTGAGAAGTGGTAGGCGACGCCGAGCGATCCGGCGATCAGTGCGGCGCCGAGGCCGATCTCCTTGAGGTCGAAGCCGGCGAGAGTGCCGCCCTCACCGGCGTGCACACCCTTGTGGGGGTGGTGCGCCGGGTGATGAGTGGGGTGGTGCGTGGGGTGGTGTGTCGGACGGCCGCCCGCGATCGTCAGGCGCGCGGTGCCGCTCGACTCGTCACATTCGAACTCCACGTCGTACACGGCACCGGGCTTGGCGTCCCAGTCGACGACGGCCGTCGCCCAGGACTCCTTAGGCGGGATGGTGACCACGTCGAAGACCGGTGAGTTGACCGCCGCCTCCCCCCGGCACGCCTTGTTGCGCACCACCCGCAGAGTGACCTCACCCCCGGCCGCCACGGTGGAGGGCTCGACGCTGAAGCCGAAGTCGGTCTGGATCGCCGCGTCGGCGGCGGGCACGCAGGAGGTGAGGGCGCCGGCGCCCAGCAGTACGGCCGAAGCGACGCATATCGCGCGCATGGTGAAACCTCCGGGTCCCCGAGGAGCAGCCGCGGACCTGTTCCGCTCACGTCACAAATGCTCCTCGATGCCCGAAACGCTAAGAAGGCGCGCTCGGTGGCGCGATCGCAGTAGCGCGAATGGGGCACGGGTGTGGGCCGCCCGGGGGAACGCCGTTGACGCGGCCGGGGGACGGCGACGGTGTGTCGCGCGCCCCCGGCCGGGATCCGTGATGCGGGGCGCCGTCAGTCCTGGACGCCCGGGAAGAGGTTCAGGAACGGTTCCGCCGAGGCGGTCACGCCCCTGCTGTAAGGCGAGTCGAAATCCCAGATCAGGAACAGCAGGAAGGCGATCAGCGCCGAGAACAACCCCGCGAGGACCAGTTCGCGTGTCGTTCTGCGGATCTGCAGCGCGAAGATCATCCCGATGGTGATGACGGCCCCGGCGATCAGCCCGAACCACACCACGCCCGGCATCGTCTCCCCGGTCGACTCCGCCCGGGCGATCCGGGCCTGGTTCGCCGCGGTCACCTGGTCCAGCAGCGGCTGGTAGGCCTGGGCCTCGAAGTCCGTCGCCGGCTCGTAGTCGGTGACGTCCTGGCGGATCCGCTCGAAGAGCTCGGCGCCGCGCTCGGTGACCTCGCCCTTGTCGGCCATGGTGTCCCACTCGGTGGTCACGACATGGCTCACATACGTCCGGATGTCGTCCCGGATGCGGTCGCGTTCCCCGGCCGGATAGACCCGTACCCGCTCCGAGATCTCGTGCAGCGCGGTCGCCTCGGCCTGGACGTGGTCCTGCGCGGCGCTGCGCCCCTCCCAGACGCCGGCGATCGCCAGCCCCAGGACGATGGCGTAGACCACGCCGATCCACATCGTCATGTACTCGATGACGTCCGGGGTCTCACTGGGGTCCTCGTCCTCGGGCGCCGCGCGGTGGCGTACGAAGGTGATGATGACCACCACGGCACAGGCGGCCAGCATCGCGAGGGTGAGAACAAGCCATTCCGGCAAGAGGTACCTCCAGGGCTTCACGGATCAGCGCGCGCGCAGCGCGGCGACGGCCACCACTGCGGGCACCGTGACGAGCAGGACGAAGGTGAGCGGCGACAGCGTGCCGTTCGCCCGGCGTGGCCGCGGCGGCGCGGCGCGGTAGCGCGGGTAGTGCACGGGTGCCGCGGACGGCGGCGGCGCGGGGGTGGCCGGCGGTGCCGGTGCCGGTGTCGGCGCCGGTGCCGGGGGAGCGGGCGACGGCGGCGCGGGCCGCGGAGCCGTCCGGGGCGGGGGTGGCGCCGGGCGTGGCACGGGCGGCGGCGCAGGAGCCGGCGGCTCCGGCCTGGCGGTGGGGGCCGGCTTCGGGGGCGGGGGCTTCGGTGGCGGCGGGTCCGGCGTCGGCGTCGGCGGGGGCGTCGGCTTGGGCGGCGGCGGACTCGGGGTCGGGGTCGGCGTGGGGGAGAGGCTCGGTGTGGGTGGTGCCGGGCACGGCGGCTTGGTCGGCCAGGTCTTCTTGCTTCCCGCGTACGCCACCGCCTCGGTGCCGTCCGGCCCCGTCGAGGCATACGCGCAGGCGTCGGCCACCGCGACCCCGGCCGGTGCGCCGACGAGCGCCCAGGTCAGCGTCGCCGCCGCCAAGGCCCGTGCCGCAAGGGCGGGTTGAGTCGAGAGGGGTCCATGCACGACGAAGATCATGAGCCCTGTGTCGCCCGGACGTGCCGGGGCGCAAGGGGATTGCCCCGAACGAAGGATATCCGGGTGCCGCCGGTTTGATCGGCGGTCGCCCGCAGGGTGCTCGGCGTGCACGTGTGTACGACGGCGCGCGGGGCTCGTCGCAGGTTCCGGAAAGAAATTTGGCCGACGGTTGAACACAAGAGCTGCTCCCGTGCGTACTCATGGCCGTGCGGCGGCGCAGTAGGGCGCTGCAACACCCTTGCGATTATGGGGAGTTGACGATGAAGACCTCCTGGCGGAGCGCCTCACTCGTGGCGAGCGCCGCGGCGGTCCTGGCGCTGACGACGGCGTGCGGTCAGGACAGCCCACCGGCGGCCAGCCAGAACGTGGGCGCCACGGCCGCGCCCGGGGACTACGGAAGCATCGGTGCGGGCGCCGGGAGCGCGGCGGGCGGCACCGCGGCCACCCAGCCGGCCGCGCCGAGCGCCTCCAGCCCGTCCAACCCCGCCGGCAAGCTGTCCGTCTCCACCGCCGAGAAGGTCGGCAAGGTGGTCACCGACAGTCTCGGCCTCACCCTGTACCGGTTCGACCAGGACACCGAACAGCCGCCCAAGTCGAACTGCGACGGCGACTGCGCCAAGACCTGGCCGCCGGTCCCGGCCGACGACGCCGAGGCCGGTGAGGGCATCGACAAGGCGCTGCTCGGCTCGGTCACCCGGGCCGACGGCACCAAGCAGCTCACGGTCGGCGGCTGGCCCGCCTACCGTTACGCCAAGGACGTCAACGCCGGTGACGTCAAGGGCCAGGGAGTGGGCGGCAAGTGGTACGCGCTCGCCCCCGACGGCAAGAAGGCGCAGGGGGGCGCGGCCGGTGGCGGTGCCGAGGCGCTGCCCGGGCTGTCCACCCGCAACGACCCCAAGCTGGGCGAGATCGTCATCGACAAGAACGGCATGACGGTCTACCGGTTCATGAAGGACTCGCAGTGGCCGATGAAGACCGCGTGCACGGGGGACTGCCTGGAGAAGTGGCCGGTCATCGCACCGGTCGACGAGAAGGACACCAAGGGGATCGACCTTCAGGGGTCCACGCCCAACCGGGGCTACGTCGTCTTCGACCGCCCTGACGGCATCAAGCAGCAGACCATCGACTGCATCCCGATCTACACCTTCGCGGGCGACAAGAAGGCCGGTGACACCAACGGCCAGGGTGTCGGCGGCACCTGGTACGCCATCCGCCCCGACGGGAAGCCGGTCGGCGCCTCGGAGAAGTAGAGAAACCTCCCCAGGGTTGATCGTCTCGTCCACCCGAAGCGCAGACCCGGTCCGCCCCTCCGTGCTCCACGGAGGGGCGGACCGTTTTGCCGTGCTTCACCTGAACTCATCAAATTCTCAACACTCTTCCCCTTCCGAGACGGAACTCTCCGGAACGCCTCGGGCACTGTTCGTCATATGTTCGAAGGGTATGCGGAGGGGTATCAATTCGGCACGTGCCGCAGGCAGTGACCGGGAACGGATGGTCAATTTCCGTTTCGGGTCGCTCCATTGGCGGGCGATCAGTAGCCTCTGCTCGAACACCGGATCGCCTACGCCTTGGAGAGATAGATGGAGCGTCCCGCCTGGGCCCCACGGAGCATCGACATCTCGGTGCCCAGCGTTTCCCGGATGTACGACTACTATCTGGGCGGGTCGCACAACTTCGAGGTCGACCGGGAAGCGGCCCGCAGGGCCATGGAGTTCATGCCGGGACTCCCCAAGATCATGCAGGCCAACCGCGCTTTCATGCGCCGCGCCGTGCGCTACGCGGCCGGCCAGGGCATCTCCCAGTTCCTGGACATCGGCTCCGGCATCCCCACCTTCGGCAACGTGCACGAGGTGGCGCAGACCGCCCGCCCCGGGGCGCGCGTGGTGTACGTCGACCACGATCCGGTGGCGGTCGCGCACAGCCAGGCGGTTCTGGCGGGCAACGACGACGCGGGCGTCGTCGCCGCGGACCTGCGCAAGCCCCAGGAGATCCTGCGCAGCCCCGAGGTGGAGCGGCTGATCGACCTGAATCAGCCAGTGGCTCTGCTCCTCGTTGCCATACTGCACTTCGTGGAAGACGAGGACGACCCGTACGGGGCCGTGGCCGAGCTGGGCGAGGCGCTCGCGCCCGGCAGCCTGCTCGTGCTCACCCACGCCTCCTACGAGGGGATCCCGCTGCCGCCGGAGCGGGCCGGGGGTGCGGTGGACGTGTACGAGGACATCCGCACCCCGCTGATCATGCGCTCGCGCGAGGAGATCGCGCGGTTCTTCGAGGGGTACGACATGGTGGAACCCGGACTGGTGGCGATGCCGTGCTGGCGGCCCGACACCGCACCGGAGGACGAGGATCCGTATGCGTTCTCCGGGTTCGCGGGCGTGGGGCGTACGGCGTGATCGCGGAACCGGACGGGCCGGAGGGCAGACTGCGCCGGTTCGCGACGATCTGGAGCCGGGCCGTCTTCCCGGTGACCTCGACGTCGTCGACCCGCCCCGAGTTCGAGGCCCAACTGCTGCCGCTGGCCCGGCGGCTGAGCGAGGCACTGCTGGCCCGGGCCTTCGACTCCGACGCGGGCAGGGCGGTCGGCGCCGCCCTCGTGGACGCGCACTGCACCGACCCGGAGGCGCTCAGCCGCACCCTGGACTGCGTCGACGCCTACCTGGTCCTGTACTGCGGCGGCGACGGCGACCAGGAGGACCTGCGGGCGCGGTGTTCGCGGCTGCAGCACGCGATGGCCGCCGGATTCGCGCGGGAGCTGCGCGAACGGACCCTGGCCGAGCAGGAGTCCATCGCACAGGCCGCCCTCCAGGCGCAGGGTGTGGTGGCGCAGGCCCTGCACGCGAGCGAGGCGCGCTTCCGCGCCGTCTTCGAGGGTGCGGCCATAGGAATCGGCATGGCCGACCTCGAGGGCAACATACTGCAGGTCAACGGCGCGCTGCTGCGCATGTTCGGGGTCTCCGAGCAGACGCTGCGCAGCCGCAACGTCCGGGACTGGACCCACCCCGACGACGCTCCGCAGACCTGGCGGCTCTACGACGAACTCGTGCGGGGCGAGCGGGAGCACTACCACCTGGAGAAGGCGTTCTACCGCCCTGACGGCACCGTCCTGTGGACCAACCTGACGGTCTCGCTGCTGCGGGACGCCGACGGCGATCCGCAGTACCAGCTCGCCCTCATGGAGGACACCACCGAGCGGCGGCTGCTCAACCTGCGGCTTCGCTACGAGGCCACGCACGACGCGCTGACCGGGCTGCCGAACCGCACGTTCTTCTTCGAGCGCCTGGAGAAGGCACTGGGCGCCGGGGAAGGCCAGCGGTTCGGGCTGTGCTACCTGGACCTCGACGGCTTCAAGACCATCAACGACAGCCTCGGCCACGCGGCCGGCGACCGGCTGCTGGTGGAGGTCGCCGACCGGCTGCAGTCCTGCACCACGGCGCCCGGCGAGATGGTCGCCCGGCTCGGCGGCGACGAGTTCGTGGCGCTGACCACCGGACCCGACACCCAACGCCAGGTCGACGAACTGGCCGGCCGCATCATGAACGCGCTGCTCGCGCCGATCAGTGTCGACGGCCGGGAGCTGACCGTGCGCGGCAGCATCGGCATCGTCGAGGGCCCGGCCGGGGAACGCAGCCCGGCGGAGGTGCTGCGCAGCGCGGACATCACCATGTACCGGGCCAAGTCGGCGGGCGGCAACCGCTTCGAGCTCGCCGACCCGGAGGCGGACGCCCGGGCCATCACGCGGCACGGCCTGACGACGGCGCTGCCGACGGCGCTGGAGCGGGGCGAGTTCTTCATCGAGTACCAGCCGCTGGTGCATCTCGGCGACGGCAGCGTCCGGGGCGCCGAGGCCCTGGTGCGCTGGCTGCATCCGCAGCACGGCGTGCTCGGGCCGGACCGGTTCATCCCGCTCGCGGAGCACACGGGGCTCATCGTGCCGCTGGGGCGCTGGGTGCTGGAGCAGTCGGTGCGGCAGGCACGGGAGTGGCGGGAACTGCACGGGGGTGCTGACGCGGGGCCGCTGCGGATCAACGTGAACCTGTCGCCGTGCCAGCTGACGCATCCCGGGCTGGTGCAGGACACGGTCGACATCCTGGAGCGCACGGGCGTCGCGCCGGACGCGCTGTGCCTGGAGGTCACGGAGTCGGCGCTGATCGGGGCGGACGACGATCTGCTGAAGCCGCTGCGGCGGCTGGCGGAGATGGGCGTCGACATCGCGCTGGACGACTTCGGGACGGGGTACTCCAACCTCGCCAACCTGCGCCGGCTGCCGGTCAGCATCCTGAAGCTGGACCGGTCCTTCACCCAGAGCATGCAGCAGTTCCCCGCGGACCCCGTCGACCTGAAGATCGTCGAGGGGATCGTCTCGCTGGCGCACAGCCTGGACCTCGCGGTGACGGTGGAGGGCGTGGAGACGGGGGCGCAGGCCGAACAACTCCGCATACTCGGCTGCGACACGGCCCAGGGCTGGTACTACGCGAGGCCGGGCCCCCCTGAGCGGCTGCACGAACTGGCGTTGGTGGACGCGACGGGCTGAAGGGGCCTTCTCGGGGGCGCGGGGCTGTACTCGATATGCGGCTCCGCCGCGTGGGCGCGCACCACCACAACGCACCCGCACCCCCGAGCGGCGCTCCCCTCCAACGGCGCTCCCATCCAGCGGCGCTCCGGAACAGTCAGCGCTCCAGCAACATCCGCTGCAACTCCCGAGCGGCCCGAGGCGGAGCCACATCACTACGATGCGCCAGCGCAATCGTGCGGTGGAGGCCGGGTCTGGCCAGCGGAGTCACCCGCAGACCAGGACCCGACCTCGCCGCCACCATCCGCGGTACGACGGCAACCCCCAGCCCGGCCCGCACAAAACCCAGCACCGCGTCCATCTCCCCGCCCTCCACCGCGAAGTCGGGTTCGAACCCCTCGGCCCGGCACGCCGCCACGGTCAGCTCCCGCAGGTCGTACCCGTGCCGGAACATCACCAGCCGCTCACCCTCCAGGTCGGAGACCCGCACGGTACGCCGCCCCCGGCCGGGGCGTGGGGCATCCGGTGAGGAGACCACGACGAGATCCTCCCGCAGCAGCTCCACCGTGGTCAGCGCGGGAGACGGCGTCGGCAGCGGCAGCACCACCAGCGCCAGATCCAGCGCCCCGCGCGCCAGCTCCCGCACCAGGTCGTGGGAGCCGCCCTCCTCGATCAGCAGCCGGATCCCGGGGTAGCGGTCGTGGAAGGCGCGCAGCACATCCGGCAGCAGACCCGTGCACAGACTCGGCGTCGCCCCCAGCCGCACCCGGCCGCTGCGCAGCTGCGCCAGTTCCTGCACCTCGTGCCGGGCCGTATCCGCGTCGGCCAGGATGCGCCGGGCCAGCGGGAGGAGCGCCTCCCCGGCGTCCGTGAGCGTGATGTTGCCCCGGGCGCGCAGGAACAGATCCGCGCCCAGCTCCCGCTCCAGCGCCTTGATCTGCTGCGACAGCGAGGGCTGCGCGACATGGACCAGATCGGCGGCCCGGGTGAAGTGCCGGGTCTCGGCGACGGCCACGAAGTACTGGAGCTGCTGGAACTGCATGCACCCACGATAGCTCCAGCCTATGGATTCAAGCCGGACCATGTCTTGGACCGATCGGCCGCACGTCCGTAGCGTGCTGTTCCATGGCTCTGGCAACGCGGACGGACCGGCGGCCGTCCCTCGCACGCACCGTGTGGGACTCCACCGTCGGCAAGAAGACCGTGATGGCGGTCAGCGGTCTGATCATGCTGCTGTACCTGGTCGTCCACATGATCGGAAACCTGAAGATCTTCTTCGGGGCAGGCGAGTTCAACCACTACGCGCACTGGCTGCGCACCGTCGGCGAGCCGTTCATGCACTACGAGTGGACGCTCTGGCTCGTCCGGGTCGTACTGGTCGTCGCCGTCGTCGCGCACGCCACCTCGGCGTACCAGCTCAGCCGCCGCGACATCAGGGCACGGCCCAGCAAGTACGTGCACAAAAGGGCACGGGCGAGCTATGCGACGCGCACCATGCGCTGGGGCGGCATCATCCTCGGTCTGTTCATCGTCTGGCACATCCTCGACCTGACGACCGGCACCGTGCACTCCGGCGGCTTCCAGGAGGGCCACCCCTACCAGAACGTCGTGGACACCTTCTCCACCTGGTACGGCAACGCCGTCTACATCGTCGCGATGCTCGCGCTCGGCCTGCACATCCGGCACGGCTTCTGGAGCGCGGCCCAGACCCTCGGCGTCGGCAGCCGCACCCGCGACCGCGCCCTGAAGACCGTCGCAGACGTCCTCGCGCTGCTGCTCACGGCCGGTTTCATCGCCGTACCCGTGGGCGTCATGACCGGAGTGGTGAGCTGAAGATGACTTCCTACCGCGAGTACACGGCCTACGCGACCGGTGAGCCGGTCGTCGACACCAAGGCCCCGTCCGGGCCGATCAACGAGCGCTGGGACAAGCGCCGCTTCGAGGCCAAGCTGGTCAACCCCGCCAACCGGCGCAAGCACACCGTGATCGTCGTCGGCACCGGCCTCGCCGGCGGCTCCGCCGGGGCCACGCTCGCCGAACAGGGCTACCACGTCGTCCAGTTCTGCTACCAGGACTCGCCCCGCCGCGCCCACTCCATCGCCGCGCAAGGCGGCATCAACGCGGCGAAGGACTACCGCAACGACGGCGACTCCATCCACCGCCTGTTCTACGACACCGTCAAGGGCGGCGACTTCCGCGCCCGCGAGTCCAACGTCCACCGGCTCGCGCAGATCTCCGTCGAGATCATCGACCAGTGCGTGGCCCAGGGCGTGCCCTTCGCCCGTGAGTACGGCGGGCTGCTCGACACCCGGTCCTTCGGCGGTGTGCAGGTCTCGCGCACCTTCTACGCCCGCGGCCAGACGGGCCAGCAGCTTCTCCTCGGCGCCTACCAGGCCCTCAGCCGGCAGATCGCCGCCGGGAACATCGAGATGCACCCGCGGACCGAGATGCTCGACCTGATCGTCGTGGACGGGCGGGCACGCGGGATCGTGGCCCGGGACCTGGTCACGGGGAAGATCGACACTTACTTCGCGGACGCCGTCGTGCTCGCCTCCGGCGGCTACGGCAACGTCTTCTACCTGTCGACGAACGCCATGAACTCCAACGCCACCGCCGTCTGGCGGGCCCACCGGCGCGGCGCGTACTTCGCCAACCCCTGCTTCACCCAGATCCACCCCACCTGTATCCCGCGCACCGGCGACCACCAGTCCAAGCTGACGCTGATGAGCGAGTCGCTGCGCAACGACGGGCGGATCTGGGTGCCGAAGGCCAAGGGCGACCAGCGGCCCCCGAACGAGATCCCCGAGGACGAGCGCGACTACTACCTGGAGCGCATCTACCCGTCCTTCGGCAACCTCGTCCCGCGGGACATCGCCTCCCGCGCCGCGAAGAACGTCTGCGACGAGGGCCGCGGAGTGGGGCCGGGCGGGCAGGGCGTCTATCTCGACTTCGCCGACGCCATCGAGCGCATGGGCCGGAGAGCCGTCGAGGCCAAGTACGGCAACCTCTTCGACATGTACCAGCGGATCACCGACGAGGATCCGTACCAGGTGCCGATGCGGATCTACCCCGCCGTGCACTACACGATGGGCGGCCTGTGGGTCGACTACGACCTCCAGACCACCGTCCCCGGGCTGTTCGCGATCGGCGAGGCCAACTTCTCCGACCACGGCGCCAACCGGCTCGGCGCCTCCGCGCTGATGCAGGGACTCGCGGACGGCTACTTCGTCCTCCCCTCGACCATCAACGACTACCTGGCCCGCAACCCGCACCACGACGCGGTGACCGACGAACACCCCGTCGTCCAGGAGGTGCTGGCCGACACCCGGGACCGGCTCAACCTGCTGCTGTCCGTGGACGGAGACCGCACCCCCGACTCCTTCCACCGCGAGGTCGGCGAACTCATGTGGGAGTTCTGCGGCATGGCCCGCACCGACTCCGGGCTGCGCAAGGCGCTGGAGCGCATCCCGCAGATCCGCGAGGAGTTCTGGCGGCGCATCAAGGTGCCCGGCACCGGCGAGGAGTTCAACCAGTCGCTGGAGAAGGCCAACCGCGTCGTCGACTACCTGGAGCTCGCCGAGCTGATGTGCCTCGACGCGCTGCACCGCGAGGAGTCCTGCGGCGGCCACTTCCGCGAGGAGTCCCAGACGCCCGACGGCGAGGCCGCCCGCAGGGACGAGGAGTTCGGGTACGCGGCCGCCTGGGAGTTCACCGGCACCGGCGAGGCTCCCGTCCTGCACAAGGAAGACCTGGTCTTCGAGTACGTCCACCCCACCCAGCGGAGCTACGCATGAAGCTCACCCTGCGCGTCTGGCGGCAGCGCAACGCCGACGCCGACGGCACGATGTCCACGTACGAGGTGGACGGGATCTCACCCGACATGTCCTTCCTGGAGATGCTCGACACCCTCAACGAGGAGCTCATCCTGCGGGGTGAGGACCCGGTGGCCTTCGACCACGACTGCCGCGAGGGCATCTGCGGCGCGTGCTCGCTGGTCATCAACGGCGACGCGCATGGTCCCGAGCGGACCACCACCTGTCAGTTGCACATGCGGTCGTTCGAGGACGGCGACACGATCGATGTGGAGCCGTGGCGGGCGTCGGCGTTCCCGGTGATCAAGGATCTGGTCGTGGACCGGTCGGCGTTCGACCGGATCATCCAGGCCGGCGGATACATCACCGCGCCGACCGGCGCGGCCCCCGAGGCACACGCCACGCCGGTGCCGAAGCCGGATGCCGACTTCGCCTTCGAGCACGCCGAGTGCATCGGGTGCGGGGCGTGCGTGGCGGCCTGCCCGAACGGGGCGGCGATGCTGTTCACCTCCGCCAAGATCAACCATCTGAACGTGCTGCCGCAGGGGGCGCCCGAGCGGGAGACGCGGGTGCTGGACATGGTGGAGCAGATGGACGAGGAGGGGTTCGGGGGGTGCACGCTCGCGGGCGAGTGCGCCACGGCCTGCCCGAAGGGGATCCCGTTGATGTCCATCACCAGCATGAACAAGGAGTGGTTGCGGGCTGCGCGGAAGGTGAAGCGGTAGCGCCGTCGCGGGGACGGTTGTTCGGCGGCTGCCGGTGGTCCGTGGCCGGCTCCGCAGTTCCCCGCGCCCCCAGGGGGTGCAGTGAACGTTCGCCGGCAGGTGCGGACGGGCGGGGCCGGGAGTGGTGCTCTCCCGGCCCCGTCTCGCGTCTGTCCGTCATGGGCCGGGATCGGCCAGCAGCGGACCCAGCGGGCCGAGGTCAAGGTTGAGGTCGCTGCGCCGCAGCCCGTGCTGTGCGCACAGCTCGTCCATGCGCTCGTCCAGCAGCATCAGCGCGGTACCGAGCCGGTCCTCCTGCTCGGCGCTGAGCGTCCCCTCGTCGAAACGGCGCACCGCCTGGCGTTCCATGAGCTGCCGCAGGAGTTCCACCACCGTCAGGACCAGGGCCGCCAGGTCGTTCGTGACGCGCTCGGGATCGAGGTCCAGCGAGTGGGTGCGCGGCGCGGTCACAGCGGCCCGCTGTCCGACCAGGGCGCGGGCACCCGGTCGCTGACCGACGCCAGCAGGGCGTGCAGGGAGATCCGTACCAACGGCACGTCGGCGATGGCCAGTACGAGGTCACCGCTGACCACGACGCCGGTCGCCAGCACGCGGTCGAGCAGGTCGACGAGCGGCACGCCGATGGGCGCGTACGGCTCCGGGCCGTCCCACGGCACCGCCGTGCGGCCGACACCTCCGGCGACCGGTACGGTCATGCCCGGACCTCCTGGTGCGCTGCGCACTCCGCCCCGTCCGACCGGGCGAAGGAGTACGGGATCCATGGCCCTGACATGGTGACCTCCACGGCCGTACGGTGGGCGTCGCGGGACAGTTCGCCGACGGCCCGGACGAACTCGGCGCGCTGTCCGTCGTCGACCAGATAGGCCACGTTGAGCAGTTGCGGGACGCTCCTGCCGGTCAGCTGCTCGCTCTGCGGCCGGTGCCGCGTCGCGGCGACGGCGTACCGCCGCAACTCCCCGTCGACGGCGTGGGCCTGCGCCAGGGCGTGCTCGCGCGTCTCGCGCTCGGCGCGCCGCCGGGCGCTCGCCCGGCGCAGGTACGAGCGCCCGTCGGCCGGTCCGTCCCCGGCGCCACCGGGCCCGCGCTCGGTGGTGGGGCCGTGCACCTTCACCGCCCACTCGGTGCGGTTGCGCAGCCGGTCCAGCAGGGCGCACAGGGACTTCTCCCGGGCGGTCACGGCCCGTACCGCGTTGCGGTCGTCCAGATACAGCGTCGGCATCGGCAGGGGCACGACGGGGCCCGCGCTCGCGGCCGCCTCCACGCCCCGGTGGTGGGCGCGGACGCAACGCTCCAGCTCCTCGGGCCGGTTGAGCCGCTCGGCGAGCGCCTCCTCGCCGAAGGCCGCCGCGGGAACGTCCTGCACGATCAGGTGAAGCGGGCCCGCGGCCAGGACCCGCAGCGGTCCGCCGCCGTCATGGCCCGGCGTCACCGAGAGCACCTCGTCCGGCACAGGCGTGTCCGTCACGGCGAACACACAGGTGACGGTGGGGCGCGGCACGCCCGGTTCCGTCGCGGGCGCCCGGCCGGCCCCGGCCGTGCTCATCGGACCACCTCCGCGGTGTCGGGGTCGGCTTCCGCCAGGGCCTCCAGACGGGCCCGCAGCCGCGCGTTCTCCTCGGCGAGGGCGTCCCGTGCGGCGCGCGAGGACAGCGCCGGGTCCGTCTCCCACCAGTCGATGCCCGCCTTCTTGGCGGTCTCGACCGAGGCGATGAACAGGCGCAGACGGATGGTGAGCAGTTCGATGTCGAGCAGGTCGATCTTGATGTCGCCCGCGATGACGATGCCTTTGTCCAGAACGCGTTCGAGGAGGTCCGCGAGGCTGCCGGTGGGCGGCCCGACCGGCTCCGCTCCCGGGCCCGCGGGCCAGGTGCCGACGTCGGTCACGAAACACCCCCGCGGTGCGGACGGCCGGCGTACCGCACGGGACTGTCGAGCCGGGCGAGCAACCGCTCCTCCTCTTCCTCGAAGGCCTCCTCGTCGATGGCGCCCTCCTCCAAGGCCCGGTTGAGTGCCGCCAGGCGTGCCTGCACCGCACGGGGGTCGCCGGTCTGGCGTTCGGCCTCCTGGAGCAGGTGGTCGGCGACCCAGAGCGTGCCGCGCAACGGGGCCAGTGGCAGCAGCAGGAGCCCGCTCACGAGTCCCACCGTGTCACCGGCCCGCCGTGGCGGACTGCGCGTCGACGAAGCTGTAGCACGGCAGCGGACCGGTCACACTCAGGGCCAGCCTGTCCCCGACGTCGCGTGCCTGCGCGGCCACGGCCTGTCGGAAGCGCTGTTCGTCGGCGGAACGCACCAGGAACGACGTGCTCAGCACCTGCTCGTCGTCGACGGGTCCCTGCGCCGTGCGCACGGCGAGCGGGGCCAGGCGGGCCAGCACCTCCCGTGCCGCGCCCCGGGCCTCGCGCGCGACGCCCCGGGCCAGCGCCTCGCCCAGCCGCACGTTCGCCTCGTAGCCGGGGCGGTGCCGGGTCTGGCGGGCGAGCGTGCGCAGGGCGTCGTCCCGGCGTACGAGGTCGGCGAAGTACCCGTGCACGACGGCGCCCTTCACGTTCATCTCGACGCAGCCCCGTACCACGTCGAGCTGTGCCGCCAAGCGGGCTCGGTCGGTGCGCAGTTGCCCGCGCAGCGACTCCGCCTCGGGAGTCAGGACGGCGAACCGCATGGGCAGGACGGGGCCCTGCGCGGCGAGTTCGCCGAGCACCGCCTGATGGGCCATCAGATCGCGTCGCCGCGCCCGGACGGACTCCGGTGCGTCCGAGACGGCCGCGCAGAGCCCGTCCTCGGTCAGCAGCCGCACCGCCGCGCCGTCCACCCCGGGCGCCTTCGGGGGCCGGACGCCCGCCGGGGCGATGCCATAGACGTACAGGGCGCCGAGCGTGCCGGCGGTGGTGAGGTCGGTGGTGGCCGTCACGGTCATTCCTCCTCGGCCTTGCGGCGCCGGGGCCGCGGGCGGTCGTCGTCACTGCGGCGCTTGCGGGCCGGCCGCGCGGCGCGCTCGGTGCGGGCGTCGGCCTCGTCGGCGTCCACGTCGTCCTCGGTGTCGTCCTCCGGGGTGAGGAAGTCGCGCACCTTGTCGGTCAGGGAACCGGCGGCACGCTTGGCGCCCGCCTTGCCGACGGCCTTGGAGACCGGCCCGCCGAACAGCTCGGGCACGGTCTTGGAGCGGGGGTCGTTCTCGAGATCCAGGCGGTTGCACGCCTCCGCGAAGCGTAGGTACGTGTCGACGCTGGCGACCACGATGCGCGCGTCGATCTTGATGATCTCGATCCCGACCAGCGAGACGCGCACGAAGACGTCGATCACCATGCCGCGGTCGAGAATCAGCTCCAGCACGTCGTAGAGGGTTCCGGCGCGGGGGGAACAGACGATCTCGTCGCTGTAGACGGTCATGCGGCGGTCCTTCCGGTCAGCGGTTGCGACGGTCCGGTCACTGGTCCTGGGCGCCGCGCCGGAAGCGCGCGATCCGGCGGTACTGCACGAGCTCGCCCGCCGAGTCCAGTTCCACCCGGTACGTCGCGAGCAGGCTGGTGGTGTCGGGGATGCGCGCCAGTTCGAGTACGTCCACGTCGACGATCCAGCCGTCGTCCTCGCCCCGGCACACCGCGGAAACCCCTTCGAGGCGGTGGCTGATCAGCTCCGTCAGCGCCTCGGCGGCGCTTCGGGCGGCCTCCCCGGCACCGCGCACGGCGCGTCGGCGCTTGGTGGACGTGGCCGAGTCACTACGTCGTCGCTCGCCGGCTCCGGGTTCTGTCATGCGGTTCACTCTTGCCGCCGGAGCCGGTGCGCGCGTGTCCGGCTAGGCCATCCGGGCCGCTCCGGTGGGCGCGAGCCGTTCAGCAACCCCACACCCGTTCTCTCTGCACATGACACGCGAAGGTCAGCCGGCATCGGAAGAACAGAGGCGAAGGACCGCACGACACCGCTCAGCGCCCCGCCTCACCGACCGGCCCGTGACCAGGAGAGAGCCATGACCGGCGTACTGACCGTCGACCGCCCCGCGCAGCCCGCGCCCCCCACCCGCTACACCGTCGCCCTCGCCCGGAACGAGGAGGACGTGCGTGCCGCCCAGCGGCTGCGGCACGATGTCTTCGCCGGGGAGATGGGCGCCCTGCTGGCCGGCCCGCAGCCGGGCCTCGACGTCGACTCGTTCGACGCGTACTGCGACCACCTGCTCGTACGGGAGGAGACGACCGGCCAGGTCGTCGGCACCTACCGGCTGCTGCCGCCGGAGCGCGCGGCGGTCGCCGGGCGGCTGTACTCCGAGGGCGAGTTCGATCTGACCGCGCTGGACGGGATCCGGCCGCAGCTCGTCGAGGTCGGCCGCTCCTGTGTGCACCCCGACCACCGCGACGGCGCGGTCATCGGCCTCATCTGGGCGGGCATCGCCCGCTACATGGTCGACCGCGGCCACGAGTGGCTCGCCGGCTGCTGCTCCGTCCCGCTCGCCGACGGCGGCACCCTCGCGTCCGCCACCTGGGACCGGGTGAGCGACAAGCACCTCTCGCCGGAGGAGTTCCGGGTGAAGCCGCTGCTGCCGTGGACGCCGGGTCCCGCGCCCGCCGCCCGCGGCGAACTGCCCGCCCTGCTGCGCGGCTACCTGCGCCTCGGTGCCTGGGTGTGCGGCGAACCGGCCCACGACCCGGACTTCGGCGTCGCCGACCTGTACGTCCTGCTGCCCATGAGCCGCGTCAACGCGCGCTACCTGCGCCACTTCCTCTCCCTCGTCCCGGCCTGATGAGCGCCTGGCTGCCCACCGCGCCCTGCACGCCGCAGGCCTGTGTCGAGGCGCCGGCGGCCGTGCGGGCGCGGGCCGTGCCGCGGGCCGTGCTGCGGCTCACCGCGGTCCTCCTGCTGCTTCTCGCGGGGATCGCGCTGACGCCCTTCGGCGCCCGGATACCGGCACCCCTGGTGCGGCGCTGGTGCCGGTGGATCGTGCGGGCCGCGGGGGTCCGGGTCCGTATCACCGGTGCCGCCGCCCCCACCGGCGGACTGCTGCTGGTCGCCAACCACATCTCCTGGCTGGACATCCCACTGCTCGCCGCCGTACGTCCCGCTCGGATGCTGGCCAAGACCGAGGTACGGCGCTGGCCCGTCGCCGGTGCGCTGGCCGCGCGCGGCGGAACCCTGTTCATCGACCGGGACCGGCTGCGCACCCTCCCCGACACGGTCGCCCGGATCGCCGGGGCGCTGCGCGAGGGCGCCGCGGTCGCGGCCTTCCCCGAGGGCAGCACGTGGTGCGGCCGGGCCCAGGGGACCTTCCGCCGGGCCGTCTTCCAGGCCGCCCTGGACGCCGGGGTTCCCGTCCAGCCGGTGCGGATCGGCTACCGGCTCAGTGGCGGCACGGCCACCACGGTCCCCGCGTACGTCGGCGAGGACACGCTGCTCGCCTCCCTGTGGCGGGTGGCGACGGCCCGCGGCCTGATCGCGGAGGTCGAGGTACGGGCCCCCGTCCCATCGGGCAGCAGCCCCGACCGCCGCGCGCTCGCCCGCTCGGCACAGCCGCAGGAGACGGCCGCGCCGGCTTGGACGCACACGGTGCTGGTGGCGTAGGGGCTCCCGTACCTCAGCGGGACCCGGCGAGCGTGGCCGCCAGATACGGTGCCGTCCGGCTGTCCGCCGAGCGGGCGATGTCCCCGGGCGGGCCCGCCGCCACGATGCGGCCGCCCGCGTCGCCGCCGCCCGGGCCGAGGTCGATCACCCAGTCCGCGCGCGCGACGACGGACATGTCGTGCTCGACGACGACCACGGTGTGCCCGGCGTCGACGAGGCCGTGCAACTGGCGCATCAGCATGTCCACGTCGGCCGGGTGGAGGCCGGTCGTGGGCTCGTCGAGGAGGTAGAGGGTGTGGACGCGCCGGCCGCGCTGCAGTTCGCTCGCCAGCTTGATGCGCTGGGCCTCGCCACCGGAGAGCTCGGTCGCGGGCTGGCCGAGACGGAGGTAGCCCAGGCCGACGTCGAGCAGCGTGCCGAGGCTGCGGGCCACGGCCGGGGTGTCCGCGAAGAACTCCGCCGCGCTCTCCACCGTCAGATCAAGCACCTGCGCGATGTTCCGCCCCCGGTACGCCACCTCCAGCGTCCGCGGGTTGTAGCGGGCTCCGCCGCAGTCCGGGCAGGGCGCGTACGTGCTCGGCAGGAACAGCAGCTCCACGCTCACGAACCCCTCGCCCTGGCAGGTCTCGCAGCGTCCGCCCGCCACGTTGAAGGAGAACCGCCCGACGCCGAAACCGCGTTCGCGGGCGCCGTCGGTGGCCGCGAACACCTTGCGCACGACGTCGAAGAGGCCCGTGTAGGTGGCGAGGTTCGAGCGCGGGGTGCGGCCGATCGGCTTCTGGTCGACCGAGACCAGCCGGCCCACGCCCGCCGAGTCCTCGGTGATCTCGCCGATGAGCGTGGACTTGCCGGAGCCGGACACCCCGGTCACCGCGGTGAACACGCCGAGCGGGAACTCGGCGGTCACGCCGCGCAGGTTGTGCCGGGTGATCGGGCCGGTCCTCAGCCACCCCGTCGCCTCGCGCACGTCCCGGGCCGGGACGCCGGAGTGGTCGAACAGGTAGCGGGCCGTCGCCGACCCCTCGACACCGGCCAGCTCGGCCACCGGGCCGCTGTGCAGCACCCGCCCGCCGTGCTCGCCCGCGTCCGGGCCCACGTCCACCAGCCAGTCGGCGCCCCGCATGACGTCGAGGTGGTGCTCCACCACGAACACCGAGTTCCCGGACGCCTTCAGCCGCTCCAGCACCGTGAGCAGCGCCTCGGTGTCCGCCGGGTGCAGTCCGGCGGACGGCTCGTCGAGGACGTAGACGACCCCGAACAGGCCGGAGCGCAGCTGGGTGGCGAGGCGCAGGCGCTGCAGTTCGCCCGCGGAGAGGGTGGGAGCGGTCCGGTTGAGACTGAGGTACCCGAGACCCAGCTCGACGACCGGCGCGATTCGGGACCTCAGATCGTCGGTGAGGACCCGGGCCGCCTCCGACGTCGCGTCGAGACCGGAGGCCAGCTCCACCAGCGGCAGTGCCGCCAGCTCGGCGATGGTCCGGCCGCCGAACGTCACCGCCATGGCCTCGGGGCGCAGCCGGCTGCCGCCGCACGCCGGGCAGGGCGCACTGGTGAGGAACCGCTCGGCCTTCGCCCGCAGGGCCGGGCTCCTGGAGTCCGAGAACGTCTTCATCACGTACCGGTGGGCGCTCATGTAGGTGCCCTGGTACGGCCGTTGGATGCGGTCCGCGTCCCTGACCGGGTGCACGGTGACCACCGGCTGCTCGTCGGTGAACAGGATCCACTCCCGCTCGCCGGCGGGCAGCTCCCGCCACGGCCGGTCCACGTCGTGGCCGAGCGCGTCGAGGATGTCGCGCAGGTTCTTGCCCTGCCAGGCACCCGGCCACGCGGCGATCGCCCCGTCGCGGATCGACAGCGACGGGTCGGGGACCAGCAGTTCCTCGCTCGTCCGGTGCACCTGCCCCAGCCCGTGGCACTCCGGGCACGCCCCCACCGCCGTGTTCGGAGAGAAGGCGTCCGAGTCGAGCCGCTCGGCGCCGGGCGGGTAGGTACCGGCCCGGGAGAACAGCATCCGCAGGGAGTTGGAGAGGTTGGTGACGGTGCCGACCGAGGAGCGCGAGGTGGGCGCCGCCCGGCGCTGCTGGAGCGAGACGGCCGGGGGCAGACCGGTGATCTCCCCGACCTTCGGCGCGCCGACCTGGTGGATCAGCCGGCGCGCGTACGGTGCGACCGACTCGAAGTACCGCCGCTGCGCCTCGGCGTAGATCGTGCCGAACGCCAGCGACGACTTCCCCGAGCCGGACACACCGGTGAACACGGCCAGCACGTCCCGGGGGATGTCGACGTCGATGCCCTGGAGGTTGTGCTCGCGGGCGCCGCGGACACGGACGAACGGGTCATGGGGGTCGTGCATGGGAAACGACTCTAACCGGAGGTGATCGCGGCCAGCCGCCGGTAGGAGTCCAGCAGGGCCTCACGGTCGTAGGTGCTGGTCGTGACGAGGACCTCCTGGGCGCCCGTCTCCTTCAGCACCGTCTCCAGCTCGTGCGCGACCTGCTCCTCGGTCCCGGCGATGTGGCCCGTCAGGCCGGACTCGTAGAAGCCGCGCTCCTTGGCGGTCATCGTGCCTGTCTCCACGCGCTCGGCGGGCGGCAGTGGCGGGAAGGTGCCGTGGGTGCGGGAGTGCGCCATGGACCAGGCCTCGGGGATCAGCAGCCGCCGGGCCTCCTCGGGGGTGCCGGCCACGGCGATCGTGCCCGAGATGACGACGTAGGGCTCCGCGGCCCAGGCGGAGGGGCGGAAGTGCTCGCGGTAGTGGTCGATGCCGCGCCGCATCCCGTCCCGGTTCCTGAGGTCGCCGATGACCATGGGCAGGCCCGCGCGGGCGGCGATGCCGGCGCCTTCGCCCATGGCCAGGACGAACGGCGGCACGGTCAGGCCCTCGACGGGGCGGGCGTGCACGCCGGTGGGGGAGGTGCCCCGGAACCAGCCGAGCAGCTCCCCGAGCTGGGCCTCGAAGTCCTCGGCGTCGCCCTTGCCGCGGCCCAGGGCCCTGCGCACCCCGTCCGTGAAGCCGACGGACCGCCCCAGGCCCATGTCGATCCGCCCGGGGAACAGCGACTCCAGCACCCCGAACTGCTCGGCCACGACCAGCGGCCGGTGGTTGGGCAGCATCACCCCGCCGGTGCCGACCCGGATCGTCCGGGTCGCGCCCGCGACGGCGGCGGCCAGCACGGTCGGCGCGGAACCGGCGACCCCGGGCACGCCGTGGTGTTCCGAGACCCACAGCCGGTGGTAGCCGAGCCGCTCGAGCTCCTGCGCCAGCCGCACGGTGTCGCGCAGCGCCTCGGGGTGGGTGTGCCCCTCGCGGGTGCGGGAGCGGTCGAGGACGGACAGGCGCACGGGATCCATACCAGGTTCTACGCCGTGCGGGGCCGCCGGTATTCCGCCGCCCGCGCGGGGACCACCGCCGGGAAAACCGGGTGACCGCGTCCTGGCACGTCAGGACAATGTTCCCGACCCCCGTAGTGAAAGGCGGCCGACCATGACCGTCCCCAACGTCCTGCTCTCCGGCATCGTCGGATCCACCGCCTACGGCCTCGCCCGCCCGGGCTCGGACATCGACCGGCTCGGCCTGTTCGCCGTGCCCACCGAAGAGCTGCACGGGCTGCGCCGGCCGAAGGAGTCACACGTCAGCACGGCGCCGGACCGCACCCTGCACGAGGCCGCCAAGTGGTGCCGGCTGGCCCTCGGCGGCAACCCGACCGCGATGGAGCTGGTGTGGCTCCCCGACGACCTGTACGAGGTGCGCACCCCGCTCGGCGACGAGCTCATCGGCATCCGTACGGCGTTCCTGTGCGCCCGGCGCGTCAGGGACGCCTATCTCGGGTACGCCACCCAGCAGTTCCGGCGGCTGGAGGCGCGCGGCGACGGTTCGTTCTCCGCCGACACCCGGCGGCGCACCGCGAAGCACGCCCGGCATCTCAAGCGGCTGTGCGGGCAGGGCCTGGAGCTGTACACCACCGGGCGGTTGACGATCCGCGTCGAGGACCCGGACGAGTACCACGCCTTCGGCGAGCGCGTGGCCGCCGACCCGTCCGCGGCCCTGCCCCTGCTCAGGCACTATGAGGCCGCCTTCGACGAAGGCCCCACGGCGCTGCCGGACGAGCCCGACGAGGAGCCGGTCGAGGCCTGGCTGCGCCGGGTCCGGGCGCACTGCGGCACGGCGGCCGCGAGCTCAGCCGTCGGGGCGTAGCAGCCCGCGCTCGTAGGCCCTGACCAGGTTCTGCGGGACGAGGTGACGGACGCCGTCGACGGTGACCGGGACCAGCGCCGGTGTGGCGGCCTTCCACTGGGCGCGGCGGTGGCGGGTGTTGCTGCGGGACATCTTCCGCTTCGGGACAGCCATGGGACTCCTCCTCGTGGTCGGGCACCGAGGACGCTACATGAAAATGGATCCCATTAACAATGTGCGTCCCGGTGCCCGGCCGTCGCTGTCCCGAAGGGGCGTGTCAGTCGTCGGCGCCCACGAGCATCCGCACCTCGAACTCCTCGTGCGAGGCGGCCTCTTCGGCCGGGCCATGGTCGAGCACCGTGCCGAGCCAGCCCAGGAGGAAGCCCACGGGGATGGAGACGATGCCGGGGTTCTGGAGCGGGAACCAGGCGAAGTCGGCCTCGGGGTAGAACGAGCCCGGGGTCGAGGAGACGACGGGGGAGAACGCGGCCAGCAGGACGGAGCAGAGCAGCCCGCCGTAGAGGCTGAGCAGGGCGCCCTTGGCGCTGAAGCGCCGCCAGAAGAGGGTGTAGATGATCGTCGGCAGGATCGCGGACGCCGCGATGGCGAAGGCCAGGAAGGCGAGCGTCGCGGTGTTCGCCCCCCAGGCGACGAGGGCCAGCAGGATGCCGAGGACACCGATGACCGCCCCGGACAGCCGGGCGACGGTCAGCTCCTCCGTCTCGCTCGCCCGGCCCTTGCGGATCACCTCGCTGTACAGGTCGTGTGCGAGGGAGGAGGCCGCGGCCAGGGTGAGACCGACCGCCACGGCGAGCAGCGTCAGATACGCCAGACAGGTCAGCAGCGCGGTGAGGACACTGCCGCCCAGCTCGTGGGCGAGCAGCAGGACGGAGGCGTTGCCGGTGCGGTCCGTGCTCTCGATGGTGTCCCGGCCGAGCAGCGCGGTGGCGCCGAGGCCCATGATGCCGGCCCCGAAGCAGACCGCTCCGACCAGACCGACGGCCCACAGCACGGAGGAGCGCAGTACGCCGCTGTTGCGCGGGGTGAGCAGCCGCATGAGCACGTGCGGAAGGGCGGCGAGGCCGAGCACGATGGCCAGTTCGAGGCTGAGGAAGTCCAGCTTGTTGCTGACGGTGCCGCCGTAGCGCAGCCCGGGCTGGAGGAAGCTCAGGCCCGAACCGCTGCGCTCGGACGCCCTCTCCAGCAGCGTGTTGGGGTTCCAGTCGAAGTGGTACAGCACCCAGCCCGCGGTGAACAGCACGCCCACCACCAGCATCACGGCCTTGATGATCTGGATGACCGTCGCACCCGGCATGCCGCCGAGGGAGGCGTACAGGATCACGAAGGTGCCGATCACGACCACACACAGGGTGCGGGTGGTGCCGCTCGGCACACCGGTGAACTGGGTCAGCAGGGCCACGCTGCCGACGAGCTGGGCCACCAGGTAGAGAGTGGCGATGGCCAGGATGCAGACCGCCAGCGCGACCCGTACCGGCCGCTGCTGACGGGGCAGGCGCAGCGCCACCGTGTCGCCGAGCGTGAACGTGCCCGTGCGGTGCAGGGGTTCGGCGATCAGCAGCAGCACCATCATCCAGGCGACGGTGGTGCCACCGAGGTACATCAGCCCGTCGTACCCGGTCAGCGCGACCAGCCCGGTACTGCCCAGCAGGGTGGCGGCGGACAGGTAGTCGCCGCACATGGCGAGGCCGTTGCGCAGGGGCGACATGGCGCGGTTGCCGAGGTAGAACTCGCTGATCTCGTCGCGCTGAGGAGCCGTCAGCAGCGCCATGAACAGGGTGATCACGACCACGGTCAGAAACAGGACGAACGTCAGCTGCAGGCTGTCGTCGTCGATGGCGGCGGCGGTCACCACGTGCGGAACCCCCTCGTTCCGTGCCGGAGCGGCTGCCCGGCCCCCTGCGGGGACGCCGCCGAACGGGCGCGGCGGCTCCCGGTCTCATGCAGCCGGGACTTCAGGCCGCGGGCGAGCGGATCGACCCGGGTGCGCATGTGCCGTGCATAGCACCACGCGGTCACGCCCATGACGACGAACTGCGCGAGACCGAGGGTGAGTCCGAGCGTGAGGTGGCCGAACAGCGGCTGGTTCATCACCGCGGGCACAAAACTCGACAGCAGCACGTACAGCAGGAATCCGCCGACGGACAGGATGGTCGCCCTGATGCCGAACCGGCGCTGTGCGCGGCGCAGAGAGTGAAATTCGGGAAGGTCGGATATACGAGACGGCGGAGTACGTTCGATGTGCGGAAGCGGGAATGTGGGAGTGTCGTCCCGCTGTGGTGAATATTCGGGCACAGGCGCACCTTCTTCGCTGCATCGTGCCCCGCACTCGACCCCGTCGGGTCAGTGGACGCGTCCGGTTTTCGGGCAGGGCGAAGGGATGCCGGACGCGCGGTGGGGGTGCGGGCTCTGTGGGGGGTCGTGAATCCGGAGAACTCGCTGCTCGGATTCACGCGGACGGCCTCGGGGTTCTGTGTGGAGATCCCCGACAAGCCCCGGCCACGGGTGGTGGCGAGGCTGAGAGCGGAGTATGTCAGTGCTGTCCTTGAGCCATCAACTGCGAGGGTGAATTGACCTGTGCCCATGGCGCGTTCACGCCCCGTCGAAGGGGTGCCCGTACTGCGATGGCCTGCGCGAAAGGGCCGGCCGGAGAATAGTACGGACCATTTTCCGGCTCAGGCTGTCTCAAAGGCGCTTAGGCTGGGCAGCGTGAGTGACGACCGCAGCAAGGCCCCGCTGGCCGTGTTCGACCTGGACAACACCCTCGCCGACACCACGCACCGGCAGAAGTTCCTGGAGCGCAGGCCGAAGGACTGGGAGGGGTTCTTCTCGGCGGCGCCGCAGGACCCGCCGGCCCCGGAGGGCATCGCGCTGGTCCGGGAGAGCGCGCGGGAGTGCGAGATCGTCTACCTCACCGGGCGGCCCGAGCGCTGCCGGCGCGACACGCTGGACTGGCTCGCCGCCCAGGGGCTGCCCGAAGGGCGCGTGTACATGCGGCGAGACGCAGGGGGGCCGGGCGGGGGCAGAGGTGACCGCCGGCCGGCCCGGTTCACCAAGCTGGAGATCCTGCGGCGGCTCGCCCGCACGCGCGAGATCCGCGTCCTCGTGGACGACGACGAACTGGTCTGCGAGGACGCCCGGCGTGCGGGCTTCACCGTCGTAAGGGCCGACTGGGTGACCCGGTCCGCCGAGATGAAGGCGGCGCAGGAGCGCGAAGGGCGGACCTGAGACCGGACCGCACGGCCGACGGAACCGCGTCCGCCTACTCGGACTCGTCCAGGCGGAAGCCGACCTTCAGGCCCACCTGCCAGTGCGCGATGTGCCCCTCCTCGAGCTGGCCGCGCACCTGCGTCACCTCGAACCAGTCCAGGTTGCGCAGCGTCTGCGAGGCCCGGTCGATGCCGTTGCGGATGGCCTGGTCGACGCCGTCGGGGGAGGTGCCGACGATCTCCGTGACCCGGTATGTGTGGTCTGACATGCCGCTGCTCCTCTTCCAGTGACGGGAGTGTCACGCGTCATTCCACCGTGCCCCAAGCGGCGGCGAAGCGCGAGACGTCGTCTCCCGCCGTCGCCGCCGCCCGGGGGCTCACGGTGTCAGCGCGCCACGCTCAGGGACAGCGCGAACCGGCCCGGGACGTCGGTCCACCAGTGGGTCAGCTCCAGCCCCGCCGCGAACAGTTCGGCGCGCACGCCCTCCTGCCGGAATTTCGCCGACACCTCGGTCCGCATCTCCTCACCCGCCGCGAAGTCGACGGCGAGATCGAGGGCCGGCACCTTCACCGTCCGCGCCGTACGGGAACGCAGTCGCATCTCGATCCACTCGTGCTCGGCGTCCCACCGCGCCACGTGGTCGAACTCGTCCGGCTCGAAGTCGGCGCCGAGCTCCCGGTTGATCACGGTCAGGACGTTCTTGTTGAACGCGGCCGTCACCCCGGCCCCGTCGTCGTACGCCCGGACCAGCACCTCCTCGTCCTTGACCAGGTCCGTGCCCAGCAGCAGGGCGTCGCCCGGGGTGAGCAGGGCGCGTACGGACGCCAGGAACGCGGCGCGTTCGGCGGGCAGCAGGTTGCCGATCGTGCCGCCGAGGAACGCCACCAGCCGGGGCCCCGGTGTGTGCGGCAGGGTCAGTTCCGCGGTGAAGTCGGCGATCAGCGCGTGCACGTCCAGCCCCGGCCGTTCGGTGGCGAGCGCCTGGCCGGCCTGGGTGAGGGCGCTCTCGCTGACGTCGACCGGGACGTAGGTGTGCAGGTCCGTGAGGGCGTCGAGCAGATGCCGGGTCTTCTCCGAGGAGCCGGAGCCGAGCTCGACCAGGGTGCGCGCCCGGGTCGCCGCGGCGATGTCCCCGGAGCGCGCCACGAGGATCTCCCGTTCGGCGCGCGTGGGGTAGTACTCCGGCAGTTCCGTGATCTTCTCGAACAGCTCGCTGCCGTGCGCGTCGTAGAACCACTTCGGCGGCAGCGTCTTGGGGCGGCCGGTCAGGCCCCGGTGGACGTCGGCGCGCAGCGCGGCGTCCGTGGCGTCCTCGGGCAGGGTGCGGGTGACGCGGAACGGGCTCACGTACGGGGCTCCTTCAGCGATGGGGAGGGCACGGAGACGTCGGTCGGCTCCTTGAGCGGCGTGAGCAGCACCTCGGTGCGGCTCGCCGTGAGCAGGGTGCGGTCGGGGACCTCCTGCCAGTGCGGATCGTCGTCGTAGGGCTCGGAGGCCACGACGGTGCCGCCGCCGGGCCGGGTGAGGTACCACAGGGCGTCGCCCCAGGCGGTCGCGGTGATGGTGTCGCCGTTGGTGAGCAGGAGGTTGAGCCGCGAATCGGGGGCCGCGGCGGCGACCTCCAGGACCGTGTCGGCCATCGCCTGGCCCTCCTCGTCGCCGCTCCGCAGCCGCGCCAGCACCAGCGCCCACACGAGCGCCGAGTCGTTGCGGGCCTCCAGGGACAGCAGGTCCTCGTGCGGCAGCGTCCGGGACACCGAGGCCAGCGAGCCGGGCCAGCCCCGGACCGCCCCGTTGTGGCTGAACAGCCAGGTTCCCGCGGCGAACGGGGCCGCCGCGGCCTCCGCGTCCGCGCCCGACAGCGTCGCGTCGCGCACCGCGGCGAGCAGCGCGGTGGACCGTACGACCCGGGCGAGATCGGCGAACGACAGGTCCGCCCAGATCGGCCCGGCCCGGCGGTAGCGGGCCGGCACCGGGTCGCCCTCGGCGTACCAGCCCACGCCGAAACCGTCGGCGTTGACCGTCCCGTACCGCTGGTGCCGGGGCGCCCACGACTGCCGGTACAGGCCGTGCGGCGGCTCCACGAGGAGCCGGCCCAGCGCTTCCCGCGGGCCCACGTAGGCCACATGACGGCACATCAGACCTCCTCCGACCGGGCCGTGCGGAATCCGGAGAAGATCTGCCGCCGGATCGGATAGTCCCAGTTGCGGAAGGTGCCCCGGCAGGCCACCGCGTCCACCGCGAACGAACCGCCGCGCAGCACCTTGTACTCGGGCCCGAAGAAGACCTCCGAGTACTCCTTGTACGGGAACGCCTTGAACCCCGGGTACGGCTGGAAGTCGCTCGCCGTCCACTCCCACACGTCGCCGATCAACTGCCGTACGCCGAGCGGCGACTCACCGGCCGGGTAGCTCCCGGCGGGCGCCGGACGCAGGTGCCGCTGGCCGAGGTTGGCGTGCTCGGGCCCCGGGTCGGCGTCGCCCCACGGGTAGCGCATCGAGCGGTCGCCGGCCGGGTCGTGCCGGGCCGCCTTCTCCCACTCGGCCTCCGTGGGCAGCCGGCGTCCCGCCCAGCGGGCGTAGGCGTCGGCCTCGTACCAGGACACGTGCAGCACCGGCTCGTCCGGCGGGACGACCTCGGTGACGCCGAACCGGCGCCTGAGGAACTGCTTTCCGTCGCGCCGCCAGAACAACGGGGCGTCGATGCCGTGCTTCTGGATGTGGGCCCAGCCGTCGGCCGTCCACCACCGGGGGTTGTCGTAGCCGCCGTCGTCGATGAACGCCTGGTAGGCGCCGTTGGTCACCGGGGTGGTGTCGATGTGGAAGGCCGCCACCTCGCGCCGGTGCGCGGGGCGTTCGTTGTCCAGGGCCCACGGTTCGCCGGAGGTGCCCATCATGAACGGGCCGCCGGGGACGAGGACTTCGGACGGTCCGGTGACCAGCGGCGCCGGATCCGGGGCGGGCGCCGTCAGGGCCGGCGGGCCGGTACGGAGCTGATGGGTGATCAGCATGGTCTCGTCGTGCTGCTGTTCGTGCTGCGCGATCATCCCGAAAGCGAACCCGGCCTCCGTCAGCCGCGTCCCGTAGAACGCGGCCCGCTCCAGCACGTCCAGGGCCCGGCCCCGCACATCGGCCGCGTAGGTGCGGGCCTCGGCCGGCGACAGCAGGGGCAGCTTCGGCCGCTCGGCGCGCGGGTGCTCGAAGGCGTCGTAGAGGCCGTCGATCTCGGGGCGTATCGCCTCGTGCCCGGCGACGGCCCGCAGCAGCCACTGCTCCTCCTGGTTGCCGATGTGCGCGAGGTCCCACACCAGCGGCGACATCAGCGGCGAGTGCTGCGCGGTCAGGTCGGGCTCCTCCACGCAACTCGTCAGCAGCGTGGTGCGGTCGCGGGCGACGACGAGTGAGGCGACCGCCCGCTCACGGAGCACCTCGGGGTCGACGGTCTGGGCGTCGACAGCGGGTTCGGTGTGGGTCATGGGCGGAAGTCCTTCCCGTGGGCGCGACCGTCCGTGCCGCGCTGTCGGTCGAGCAGGTCGTCTGCGGGGCAGCGGCCCAGGACGACGTAGCGGTCCAGATAGGCCGTGACGGCCTCGATGACCTCGGGGGAGGCGCCGAGCCGGGGCAGGGCGTCCAGCGCGGTCGTGAAGCACGTGACGGCCACCTCGCGCAGTTCCGCGTCGGCCAGGCCGTTGCGGGCCGCGTCGAGCCACAGCGGGTTGTGCGGCGCGGGCAGTCCCAGCGTCCGCTCCGCCAGCGGCTTCACGGCCCGGTAGGCGGTCTCGGTGGCCTCCGGGTCGTCGAACAGCGCCGCCGTCACGGCGAGCGGCACGACCCAGCCGTCGTCTCCGGGCTGCGCGTCGATCATGCGCAGTTCGAGATGGCCGCGCGGCCTGACCGGCGGGAACAGCGTCGTGACGTGGTAGTCGAGATCCTCCCGGGTGGGCGGCCGGGGCGCGCCCGTGCGGATCCAGTCCCGGAAGGTGAGCCCCTCGGGGACGTCCCAGGGCCCGCCGTCCCGCCGTACGCACATCACGGGGGAGTCCAGCACGTGCCGGGCCCAGGCGCCGCGCGGGTCGGTGTCCAGCCGCGGTCCGCCCGCCCGGCCGGCGCCGATCCGGGTCCAGGTGAGCTGCCGGGTGGACAGCCAGCCGGTCGGCCGGTGAGCGGCGAGCGGGGAGTTGGCGAACGCGGCCACCAGGACCGCGCCCAGATGGTGGGCCAGCCACCAGCGGCGCACCAGGCCGAGCGGCCCGGGCTCCTCGTGGCCGGCGTCCAGGCACACCTGCACGGAGGCGGAGGCGCACATCATGGCGCGGCCGGCGGGGCCCGTGCGGTCCAGGCACGCCTCCATGGCGTCGTAGCGCGGTTCGCGCAGGAACCGGCGGGGTTCGTGCCAGGGATCGTGGCCGAGGCCGACGAGGACGAGGTCCTCCCGGCGCAGAACCGCGCGGACGGCGTCGAGGTCGGCGGAGACGGTACCGATGCACTCCGTCAGCGAGGCGGCGGGGGGCGAGCTCAGCTCCAGCTGGCCGCCGGGTTCCACGGTGAGCGCCGACCTCAGAGGCACGGTTCGCAGTGCGGCGTAGGCCGCTTCGAGTCGTTCGGGTGTGACGGGGAGCTGCGGAGCGCGCAGCTCGTGGACGAGCCATTCCACCTCGACCCCGAGGCGGCGTGGCGGGCCGGTCTTGAAGCAGATGCCGCGGACCAGAGCCTCGACCTCGGCTTCGGACATTGAGGTGCGTGGCCGGGTACAGCCACTTACCGAATCGGACATGTCGGGATCCTCCTGAGATTCCACCATGCCACCGGTCCGGGCTCTTCGGCGGCCCGGGCCGGGATCACTCGTCCCACCCAAGACGCTCACGCCGCTCGGCACAAGGGGGCGAAGCGGGGCGTTCCCGCGCGGTCATACGGCCGGGCCCGGAGTTTCCAGGCGCTTCTCCCGGTCGTTCTCCCACGGCGAAAACCCTGTTGCACCGAGGATCCGTCATCACCCACGATGCCTGCGTGAGCACGACAAGAACGGCCGCGCGGCACGCGGTCACGGCGCGTACGGGGGTCACGCCGTGAGCGCGCGCCTGCGCGGTATCGCGCAGCAGACCGAGCAGATCGTCGCGGCCGGGGCCTACCGCGCGCCGGACGGGCGCGAGGTCTCGATCGCGGCGGAGCTGCGGACGGCGCGCGAGGGCACACGCCTGTACGGACCGGAACCGGTGCCGGTGCCCGCCGATCGGGTGACAGGGACGCGGGAGACGCTGGTCGAGGTCACGGGCGAGAGCAGCCTGGAGGCCGCCCGCCGGCTCGGCGGGCACGTGGCCGTGCTGAACTTCGCCTCCGCCCGGAATCCCGGCGGCGGCTATCTGAACGGCGCCCAGGCCCAGGAGGAGGCCCTGTGCCGGGCCTCCGCGCTCTACACCTGCCTCCTCGAGGCCCGGGCGTTCTACGACCATCACCGGGCCCACCGCGACCCGTTCTACACGGACCGTGTCATTCACTCACCGGCCGTGCCCGTCTTCCGTGACGACCGGGGCGCCCTGCTGGCCGAGCCGTACACCGCGGGCTTCCTGACCTCGCCCGCGCCCAACGCGGGCGTGGTGCTCCGCACGGCGCCCGAACGGGCCCCCGAACTGCCGCGGGCCCTCGCGGTCCGGGCCGAACGCGTCCTGGAGACGGCGGTCGCCCACGGCTACCGCGGGCTCGTCCTGGGCTGCCTGGGGCTGCGGGGTGTTCCGCAACGACCCCGCGCAGGTGGCGGAGGCGTTCCGGGCGCTGCTGGGGCCCGGCGGCCGGTTCGCGGAGGCCTTCGAGCACGTGGTGTTCGGGATCCTGGACCGGACCCGGGACCGTGCGGTACGGGGCGCCTTCCAGGAGACCTTTCAGCTCCAGCCGTAGCACTCCTGCAGCCGGCGCCTGACCAGGTTGAACCGCATACGGTCCAGGGCGCAGGCCTCCCGGCGCATGCCGTCCTCGTGCAGGCGCAGCACCCGGTCCACGTCGACCCACGAGTCCCGGCCCGTCCGGTCCCACGGCCCGCTGCCGATCGGCACCCACTCCCGGTGGCCGTCGTGCCGCTTGCTGGACAGCTGCACCGCGAGGAACGTGCCGCCCGGCTCGCGGGCGACCACCAGCACCGGGCGGTCCTTGCCACGGCCGTCGTTCTCCTCATAGGGCACCCACGTCCAGACGATCTCCCCGGGATCCGGGTCGCCGTCGTGCGCGGGGGAGTACTCCGTGCGGACCCGTCCCACCTCGCGCGGGTCGGCCTGGACAGTGGCGGAAGGGCCGGGACGGCCGGGGACGTTCTCGTCGGCAAACGTGCTCACGGGGGCACCTTAGAGGCTGCCCCCATCGAGCACGCCGCCCGGGTCACTGCTCGTCCGTCGGCACCTCACGGTTCTGCCCGTTGAGGGAGGAAGCACCCTGAGCACCCTGCGGTGCCTGCCCTTTCCGGTCGCATGGTGCCCTCTCGGCGCCCGACGAAGGGGAGTGTGCTCCTGCGTGGAGTCCGGGCACCTGCTCGATCGCCGTCGCTCAGGCGGCAGCGGAACGTGCCGTGACCGGCGGCGACGGCCACTTCTCGGACCAGCGCAGCTCCGCCTCCAACTGGGCGGCCACCTGCACGAGCAGGGGTTCGCTGTTCGCCGGGCCCAGCAGCTGCGCGCCGACCGGCAGTCCGTCCGGCGTGAAACCGGCGGGTACGTTGACGCCGGGCCAGCCCAGCACGTTCCACGGCCAGGCGTACGGGCAGGCGGCGATCATCGCCCGGTCGGTGGCGAAGCCGCTGAGTTCGAGCAGGGCGCCGATCCGGGGCGGGGGAGCGGCGGTCGTCGGCGCGAGAACGACGTCGTAGGAGGTGAAGAACTGGCCGATACGCCGGTGCAGCACGGTCTCCGCACGCCGGGCCGCCCGCAGCGGGGCACCGGCGAGCAGCCGGCCCAGCCGGGCCGCGTCCCGGGTACGCCGGTCCAGCAGCGCGGGGAAGGGCGCCTCGCCCACGCGCTCGGCGATCCCGGCCGTGGCGCGTGGCACGAAGGTCAGGCCGATCTGCCCGTACGGCGGGTCCGCCTCCTCCACGAAGTGGCCCAATGCGGCGAGCCGCTCGGCCAGTTCGACGACCCGGGTCCGCACCTCGGGCAGCAGCCGGGCGGGCACCGCCGTGAAGGGCGGCTTGAGGGAGAGCGCGATGCGCAGCCGCCCGGGGTCGCGGCCGACGGCCCGGGACACGTCGAGGGCCGGGGGCTGGTGCGGGTCCTGCGCGTGGTTGCCGCTCGCCGCGTCCAGCAGCAGGGCCGCGTCGGCGATCGTGCGGGCCAGGGTGCCGTTGACGGTGATGCCCTGGAAGGACTCGCCGCGCGGCCAGGTCGAGACCCGCCCGCGCTGTGGCTTGATGCCGACCAGATGCGTCCACGCGGCCGGGATCCGCACCGAACCGGCACCGTCCGAGCCGAGCGCGGCGGGCACCAGACCGGCGGCGACCGCGGCGGCCGACCCGCCCGAGGAACCGCCGGGCGTGTGGTCCGTGCTCCACGGGTTGCGGGTCGCGCCGAAGGCGGGCCCCTCGGTGAAGGGCCACTGCCCGAACTCGCAGGTGTTGGTCTTGCCGATGATCACGGCCCCGGCCGCGCGCAGCCGCCGCACCGCCTCGCCGTCCTCGGCGACCGGCGGGAACTCCCCGCAGCAGCCGAACGCGGTCGGTTCACCGGCCACGTCCATGTCGTCCTTCACCGCGACGGGGACGCCGAGCAGCGGCTTGTGCGCGCGCTTCGATGCCCGGTCCCGGCCGGCGGACGCGGCCCGTTCCCGGTCCGCGGCGTCGGCCTCGGCGAGCGCGGCCTCGGCACGGACGATCCGGAAGGCGTTGAGGCCGGCCTGCGTCGCCTCGATCCGTGCCAGGGTCCGCTCGACCAGCGCCCGCGACGTCACCTCCCCGGCGGCCAGCGCGCGGGCGGTCTCCGCCAGGCCTTCGGAACGGTCGAGCGTCATACGGACACCTCCGGAAGCGGCTTGTCTACCGAACGGTAACGTCCGGTGGCCGGTGGCGGAATGCCGACGACAGCAGTGGACGTTCACCCATCGGCCGCATCTTCCTCACTGGGCACATCGGCCCCTGTTCAAACCATTGACGGCTCTCCGCCTCGCCCTTACGTTCTGAGCCCCCACTTCTGGTCGATTTGCCGAACCTCGTTCGGTATGCCGAACCTTGGTGTCCTAGGGAGAGCCGCCCGTGACCCCACACCCCGCCGCCCCGTCCCGCCGCACCCTGCTCCGCGCCCTGGCCGCCCTGCCCGCCTCGGCGGTCCTGCTCGGGGAGACCCCCGGACTGCTGGGCAGCGCCCTGGCCGCCGCACCCCCGAACGGCTCGGCCACCCGCTACACCATCGTGCCGTTCCTCAACAGCAACGACGGAACGGTCAACGTCTACCAGTCGGACGACGCCACCGACTTCCGGCTGCTGCGCTCCTCCGCCTACACACCGCCCGCGAACCGGATCCGCGACGCCGCCGTCATCAGACACACCGACGGCTACTACTACGTCACCTACACCACGCACACCTGGCAGGACCCCAGCACGACCATCGGCTTCGCCCGCAGCTCCGACCGCGTCAACTGGACGTTCCTGTACGACTACACCGTCCCGATCGCGGGCCTCTCCCGCGCCTGGGCGCCCGAGTGGTTCGTCGACAGCGACGGCAGCGTGAACATCATCGTGTCCTGCTCCACCACGAACGACGAGTGGATCTTCACGCCGTACCGGCTGAGGGCCAGCAACTCGGCTCTCACTGCGTGGAGTTCACCGGTCGCCATGTCCGGCATCGGCGCCAACCACATCGACACGTTCATCGTGAAGATCGGCTCGACGTACCACGCCTTCCCCAAGAACGAGACGACGAAGTACATCGAGTACGCCACCGCCTCGAACCTCACCGGCCCGTACACGATCCGCCGGACGGGCGACTGGGCGGGCTGGGGAAGCTACCGCGAGGGCCCGGCGCTGGTGCAGCTCGACAACGGCGGCTGGCGCATGTTCTTCGACGGTTACGGCGACGGGAACTACTACTACAGCGACAGCCACGACACCTTCGCCACCTGGTCGGCACCGGCCGCGCTGCCCGGGATCTCCGGCACGGCACGGCACTTCACGGTGGTCAAGGAGACGGTCACGGGCGGCCCGAGCCTGTCCCGGAACGTCACGCGCTCCTTCCGGTCGGCCAACTACCCGACCCGCTACTGGCAGCAGCAGTCCTCGCTCCTCAACCTGCCCGTGGTCAGCGGCTCCAGCACCACCGCCGGGAAGCAGGCCGCCACCTTCACGGTCGTCGCCGGCCTGGCCGACGGCAGCGGCTGCTCCTTCCGCGACGCGGCCGGCAACTACCTGCGCCACTGGGACTTCCGCGCCCGCTTCGACCCGAACGACGGCACGAGCACCTTCGCCAAGGACGCCACGTTCATCCTCCGGACGGGCACGGCCTCGGGCTCCGTCCGCTTCGAGTCGTACAACTACCCGGGCCACTACCTGCGCCACTACGCCTACCAACTGCGCGTGGAGCGCTCCAACGGAACCGATCAGTTCCGCCAGGACAGTTCGTTCACGCCAGTGACAGCGTGGGCCTGATCTGCACCCGTCGTGACCGCCTTCAGCCGACGTCGAAGACATTCGGCAGCCGGAGGAGGTAACGGGTGCGGTCGTGCCGCTTGAGTGCCTCGAACTCGGGGGCCCGGTACAAGGGGGTCACGGTGCACCGCTCGGCGGGCGAGCCGATCCGGTCCAGCAGGGCGTTGACGGCCTGCCTCGCCGAGGAGTTGGCGCCCTCCATGGTGGCGAGATCGATGGGCACGGCCACGTAGTCGCCGGCCAGGAAGAAGTTGGGGATCTTCGTGGCCGACCGCGGGCGGTGGTGGAAGGTCCCCACCGGATGGATGAGCAGCTGTTCCTCGTTCACAGGGTGTGGTGTGCCGAGTCCGTCCACGGCAGGATCGAGGAACCAGGAGTGCAGCACGGAGTCCTTCAGGACCGTACGCCCGCTGTCGTTGAGCGCCGCCTTCAACTGCGCCCACACCTCGCGGGCGACTTCGGTACGGGTGCACTGCTTGGCCGTCTTGCCGTACAGGATGCCCGGGCGGTCCCACTCGGAGACGTCCACGGACAGGCAGTCCGCGACCGTCCCGTCGCCGAAGTCGGCGGGGAAGTCGTGGCCCGGCCAGTGCTGGGCCTGGGCGATCGCGGTCAGCGACCACGGGGAGTCGATGAGGTCGAGGTGGCCGTGCAGGATCGGCGTACGTTCGGTCAGATAGAACTGAATGCCGGTCATCCAGTCCGTCTCCAGCCGGTCGCACTCGGCCAGTTGGGGGTCGGCGGCGCGTACGGCGGAGTTCCATGTGCGGCGGGCGTGCTCGACCGGCATCGCCGAGATGTAGTGGTCGGCGGTGACGGTCCGGCGCGCGCCTGCCGGGTCCTCCACGACGGCCCCGGCGATCACACCCCCGCCCAGGCTCAGGTCCCGTACGGTCCAGCCGACGCGGAACTCGACCCCGAGTGATCTCAGGTGCGTCACCCAGGGGTCGATCCAGGCCTCGTTGGTGGGCGCGTTGAGGATCCGGTCCAGCGGTCCGTCCGCGCCGCGCCCGAGAAGGTTGAAGGCGAAGGCCTCCAGCAGGGTGGCGACCGTACGGGTGCTGGCCTCCTCCGCCTTGGTGGCCACGATGTTGCGGGTGATGCCGACGGCGAGGATCCGCTGGTAGTCGTAGGACATCCGTCCGGCCCGTACGAACTCCCACCACGGGGTCCGCTCCCATACGTCGTCGCGGCGCTCGTCGCAGCTGGTGAGGAAGACCAGGAAGCGGTTGGCGAAGTAGAGGGCCTCGTGGAGGGGGAGGTTGAAGGCGGTGTCCAGGACCGAAGTGAAGGCGCGGCGGATCTCGTCGGGGGTGAGTTCGGCCGGGGTGTTGCCGGGCCAGGGCAGCGGGATCCGGATGTCCTCGCGGCCGCCCGACCGGGCGAACAGCATTTCCTTGGGGGCGACGAGGTTGTCGTGGACACCGCCCGGGTTGCCGGGGACCGGGATGCGCCGCATGGTGTCGGGCAGGTTGTGGTAGATGCCGGGGATGAAGCGGAAACCGTGCTCCCCCGGCAGGGGGCGGCGGCCGCCCGTGCCGCTGCCCGGTACGTCCATGCTGCGGGCCTTGCCGCCCAGCGCCTTGCGTTCGTAGACCGTGACCCGGAAGCCGCGCTCGGCGAGTTCGTGCGCGGCCGTGAGCCCGGCGACGCCCCCGCCCAGTACGGCCACGGTCCGCGGTGTCGCGCCGTTCTCGGCCGAAGCCCGCTGGGGGGTTCCGAGGGCGACCCCGCCGCCGGCGGCGGCCGCGGCGGTGCCCAGGAATGTTCTGCGCGTGGTGCCGCTCATTTGCCACCCCTTACCGTCGGTAACATCGGCGCACGAGGATATGGGCGAGGTGACAATCCCGGAAGACGGCCGACGGGACTTTGGCTTGATGCCGCATCACTCGGTGGCGGTCACGTCGCAGGCTCCGGTGGGACGGCGCTACGGAGGCCGGGCCACCACTTCCCCCCGACCGCGGGGCGGGGGGAAGTGGTGGCCCGGCTGGAGGGGGTCAGCGGGTGAAGGTGACCCGGTGCTCCTTCAGGGAGCCGCAGTTGGAGCCGTACACCTGCACGTACGTGTTGGCGATGCTGCCGCCCCAGTCCACGCAGTGGCCCTTGCCGTAGACGTAGGTCGGACCGGCGTACGACGTGAAGAGGCCCTCGTCGTAGTGGCTCTCCTCGGTGTCCGGGACGTAGATCCAGGCGGACATGTTCACGGCCTTGCCCGGATTGTTGCGGATGGTCGCGACGCAGTTCTGGCCGTTGGAGGCGTTGTAGGTCAGGTAGACGGTCCCCAGCGAGCCGACGGTCGCCGAGTTGACCGTCTTGTACGCACTTCCGCAGACCTTCTGCGGGGTGGTGTTGGGCGCGGCCGAGGCCGGCGACGCCAGGGCGGTCATGGTCCCCACGGACAGTGCCGCCACGGCGGATACGGCCAGGACGGAACGGGTGAATCGCATATTTCCCCCTTGCAACTCTTCGAGGTGGTTGCTCCTGCATGGTGTGACCCGCGGGGTACTCAAAGGGTTGTGCGTCAGTTCGCTGGAAAAACGGGGGAGTTGAGGGCGAGTGTGATCGGCGGCCGGGTTCCGTGGCCGCGGATGGCCGAGTGTCCCCAGGCTTCGACCGCTTTACTCACGAGTCACTTATGGCACACGCGAGATCCAGAGGATCTGTGCAGGGGTGTCACACGGGCTGCACGCCGCCCTTTCAAAGTCTCGTTAGCGTTACGGCTCGATCCCACGTGCGAACGTGACCAGGGCGCGGCCGGCGAGCCGCCGGAACAGCCAGATCGGGAAACCACACATGGACTACTGCTCCTCGTGCCGTCGGCACCTCAACGGCGCCTTGGTCTGCCCGGGGTGCGGCGCCTACGCCCCGGACATCGACCCCTGCGCCGTCGCCGGCCGCAGCGACCCGGCCCCCGCGCCCGCCATGGCCCCGGGCAAGCCGGCAGCCTGGGAGTACCCGGCCGCCCTCGGCGCCTGGCACGACGGGACCGTGTGGGACGAGACTCCGGCGCGCAGGCAGGAGCGCCCCGGTGCCGGCTCGACCGACGACTACGACGCCCCGGACGCGGACGCGGACGCGGACACGGACTCGGGCACCGGCACCGACACGGCCGAGGGCTACGAAGCCCGGCCGCCGGGGCGGGCCGCCCGGCGCCGCCAGATGGCCCGCTGGAAGAAGAACCAGCGCCGGGCCGTGGTGGCGACGGCGGTCGCGCTCGTCGGAGGCGGTCTGACCGTCGCCGCGATGAACGGGAACGCGAAGCCCGGCGTGCAGGCGTCCACGACGCCAAAGGACACGACCATGGGCGGTGCCGCGGGGGAGGCGCCGACGTACACCGAACCGACGCCGGGCCAGGACGACACCCCGCGCTCCGCGCCCACCCCGACGACTCCGTCGCAGGCCGACCGCGCCTCGCGCCACCAGCAGTCCCGGGCCGCCGACCCCCGCACCGGGCCGGCGGACACGCGGACGGACTCGGCCGCCACGCCCCGCGAGCTGCCGCTGACGACCGCACCCCAGCGGAAGACCGTCACGGACACCGCCGGCACGACAGCCGGCAACGCCGGTTCGGCCGCGTCGAAGGCCACTGAGCCGACGACCCCGCCGGCCGCCGGGTCCGGCTCGGACGCGGAGCAGCCGACGTCCCCCTCGACATCCCCGCCCGCGGACACCACTTCCCCCGAGACGCCTCCCTCCGACTCGAAGTCGAAGGAACTCTGCCTGCTCGTCATCTGCCTGGGCTAGGGCCTGTCGTTTGGATCAGGCCGCAGTACCTTCGGGCGCATGGCTGACGAGTGCTTCCGGCATCCGCGACATCGGCTGCGGGACAGGGGTGTTCGCGCTGGCGCTGGCCGAACGCGGCATCGAGGTCGTCGGCGTCGATCCCGCCGCGGCGGCCCTGGACGTGGCGCGTGGCAAGCCGGGCGGCGAGCGGGTGCGGTGGATCCACGGCGACGCGACGCGCCTGCCGCCGCTCGCCGCCGACCTCGCGACGGTGACCGGCAACGCCGCCCAGGAGATCGTCGACCCGGAGGAGTGGAACCGCGAGCCCACGTACGGCGTGACGGACGTGCCCGGCGTCGGTGCCGTCGGGTGCTGGGCCGAGCTGCTCGACGTGAGCGGACCGCTGGTGACGTTCCGGTGGACCTGTGTGTTCGCGGCGGACGGGCAGACGCTGGGGTCGGACTCGACGCTGTGCTTTCGCGAGCGGCAGGGGATCGAGGTGGAACTCGCCGCGCAGGGTTACGCGGTGGAGGACGTGCGCGACGCACCCGACCGGCCGGGCCGGAAGTTCGTGTTCGTCGCACGACGCCCGGAAACCGCCTCCTGAGGCGGCCCCGCCGACTCCGCGGCATGCGGGAGCCGACCGTACAATCCTCGCGACCAAATCGGGGGCGACATCAGCGGGGGAGTCCGCGTGGAAACGATCATCGTGCAGTTGCCCGGTACCGTCCAGTGGGGGACGGTCGAGACGGGCAGTCCCGAACTGATCCACCTGGGGCCGGGGGACATCGCAGACTTCGGACGCGGCGGGGCGGGGGTCCGCATCGTCCTGACCGACCCCGGGATCTCCCGCCGAGCCGGGCAACTGGAAGCCGCGGGGGACTACTGGCGGCTGTCCAACTTCAGCCGCAGCGTGTCCTATGTGGTGGAGAACCTGGAGGGGGCCGGGGAGTACCTCACCGTCGCGCCCGGGCGGCTCGGGGCGCCCGTGCCCTTCGAGTTCTCCCGCGTGGTGCTGCCCGCCCTGTCCGGCACCGCCACGTTCAAGGTGTTCGCACCGCAGCACGCCTATCTCGGCGAGCAGTCCGTGCCGGGCGGCGGCGAACAGACCGTCCACCCCTTCGCCCTGGACCAGACGTCGAAGTACTTCCTCGTCCTGGTGGCTCTGTGCGAACCCCGGCTGCGCGACCCCTCCGACTCGGCACTGCCCGGCGTCGGGCAGATCGTGGAGCGGCTGCGGCCGCTGGAGTCCTGCCGGGATCTGACGCGCTCCGCGGTCAACTACCACATCGACTACCTCGCCTTCGCCAAACTGCGCCTGGACGTCGGCGAGGAGGCCACGACCGCGGCCGACGGCGGCCGCACCGGCGCCAAGCGCACCCGGCTCGCCTCCGTCGCCCTGCGCTTCGGCCTGGTCCGCGAGGAACACCTCGGCCTGCTGCCGCCCCGCGGTGCCGGCCGCCTCACCGACCCGCAGGAGGCCGGCGCATGACGACGCCCGGGGAACGGGACGACGAGCTGGAGGCGCCCCGCCCGCCCGGCCTCCCGGAGGGCTTCCGCATCGAGGGCTGGGAGGTGGGCGCGGTCATCGGCTCCGGCGGCTGGGGGACCGTGTACGAAGCCCGTGCGGTCGCCGACGGCACGCTCGTCGCGGTGAAGGTGCTCCCGACCGGTGCCCTCGGGCCCGGGCAGCGCGCGGCGCTCGGTGAACTCGTGGCGCGCGAGATCCGGTTCAGCGCGGAGGCCGACCACCCCCACCTCGTCCGCACCCACGCGGTGTGCACCGTCGAGGCACCGGAACTGCCCTCCCTGGACGGCGCGTTCGCGCTGGTCATGGACCGGGCCGAGGCCAGCCTGAAGGACGTACTGGACGCCGCCGCGAGGGGCGGGCCGATCGCGGACGCCGACCGTGTCCTGCGCGGAGTCGCCGCCGGACTCGCCCACATGCACGACGCCGGGTGGGTGCACGGCGACCTCAAACCCGCCAACGTCCTGCTGGGCCCGGGCGGTCAGGTGTGGCTGGCGGACTTCGGCCTGGCCGCCGAACTCGACGGCACCCACGCCCACTTGCCGCCCCTCGGCACCCTCGACCACCTGCCGCCCGAGTGGTGGTCCCAGCGCACCGGCACCCAGGGCGCCGTCGTCCGGCCCACCGCCGACATCTGGGCCTTCGGCGTCCTCGCCCACCAGGTGCACACCGGCGGACTCCACCCCTTCCCGGGCGCGACGGCCCGGGCCCGCTCGCTCGCCGCCCAGACCTACGCACGCGGCACCGCGCCCTTGCGGCTCGACGCCGGCCTCGACGAGGACATGCGCCGGCTGATCGCCGACTGCCTCGCCCCGGACCACGCCGCCCGCCTCCCGCACACGGCCCACGGCATCGCCGCCCGGGTCGAGGCCATCACCGGCGGCCCGCCCCGCCGCCGAAGACGCCTGGTGCCCGCTGCCGCGGCCGGGATCGTCGTCCTGACCGCCGCCGCCGTCGCCGGGGCGGCCCTGCTCGGCGGAGGCGTCGGCACCCGGGACGACGACCGCGACGGCGACGCCCCCACCCCCGCCGTCACCGGTACGCCCAGCCCGCCGGCCGGTGAGATCCCCGAGAACTCCGACGTACCCGAGGCGCTGCGCCCCGTCATCGCCCGCGCGGCCCACCGCTGCACCGACGAGGAGATCACCCCCGCCCTGCTCGCCGCGCTGATCAAAGCGGAGAGCAACTTCGACGCGAAGGCCTCCCGCCCGGAGAGCGAGGAGTACGGCATCGCCATGTGGACGCCGTCGGTGTTCCGGGCCTGGGCGGTGGACGGGGACGGTGACGGCGACAAGGACCACATGTCGCCGCCGGACGCGATCTCCACCATGAGCCTGTACGTGTGCTGGCTCGACCAGCGCTTCAAGCAGGCCGGGCTGCCGAAGAAGGACCTGCCCGCGCTCGTCGCGGCCGGCTACCGCACCAGTGACCGCACGGTCATCGAGGAGCGCGGCGTACCCGAGCGGGTCCGGCCGCACGTGGACAAGGTGATGCGCTACCTCGCCGAGTACGAACGCTGAGCGGCACGCACGCGAGCGGTGGGCGGGGCCGAGGCCCCGCCCACCGCTCGTCCCCCGTTCCCGTCACGGCCGCGGCAGGCCGCACTCCCGGACGTTCGGCAGCCGGTTGTCCGGCGAGCTGATGTAGATGTTGGAGATGTAGCCCCCGTACTGGGGCAGAAAGGCCCACCACTCGTTGGTGTAGGGCGGCACGGTGACCTCCTCGCCGCGGGTCTGGCAGCCCACCAGGACCTCGACCCCGGCGGGGAGTCGCGTCACCCGGTCGTCGCCCGTGGCCGGGCCCGTGCGGACGTTCACGAACTCGCCCCAGGTGCCGAACCAGGTCCCGGCGGGCCGCTTCGCGCCCGGCACGTTCAGTGAACGGGTCAGCCGGCCGACATCGGTGTACGCCTTTCCGTACGACGTGCCGACCGGGTGCAGCGTCAGCACGGCCACGATCGCCCGGTCGTCCGCGCCGACCGTGCCGGTGGTGTGCAGGGCGGGGCGGGTGAGATCCACGGCCGCGGCGGCATGGGGAGCCGGGGCGGCCGACTCCGCCGGCGCTCCCGAGGACGCGCTCTGAGTGCCGCACGTGCCCTTCGCGTACTTCCCGGCCCAGCCCTGCTTCACCGCCCAGGGCCGGTCGAACGACCCGGCGATGCCGAAGTGCTGGTCGAAGCGGTCGGTGGCGGAGCAGCGAGTGGAGCGGCGCAGGTTGCCCATGATGAAGTCACGGACGGGCGCGGGCGCCTTCTCCAGGATGTACCGGTAGATCGCCACCGTGTCCCGGGCCGAGAGCGCTGTGTAGCCCCAGAAGCCCGCGTACTCGGCGGGCGGCGGCGCAGTGTCGCGCAGACCGAGCGAGGGCCGGGCGATCATCCGCTTGATGATCGCCGAGCCGCCGTACGTCGACCAGTAGTGGTTCGCGGCGTCGTCGTCGCTGCCGCGCAGCATCGGCTCCAGCCGGGCGCGGTCGGCCGGGGGGATGGTGTAGTCGGGCCCGCGGTCCCACAGGAAGTCCAGCGCCAGCAGGAGCTTGACGACCGAGGCGGACCGGAACTGCGCGCTCTCGTCGACCTGTTCGGTGAACGTGCCTGCCTGGCGGTCGAAGACTGCCACGCCGGCGATGACGCCGGGCGGGATCTGGGCGGCTTCGGAGGTCTGGACGGTCCCGGCGGGCTTGCCCGCCCGGGGGTGTGCCGCCGCGCCGCTCGTGAGTGACGCGACCGTGACGACGGCCGCGAGTGCGGCCGCGCCGCGCAGGAGCATGCGCATGGTTGCCTTTCCTGGATCGCCCGGTTGTCCGGCGGGGCCTTGGCCCGCGTCGTCACGATAGGAGCCCGGGCGGGGCGGGCGGTCCTGACGAATGTCAGGGCTCCGGGCCACCGGGAGATCGGTGGCCCGCCGCAGGCGTGTGGAGGGAACGGTGCGTCAGCAGTCCGGAACCCCGGCGATCTTCTCGCCGCCCCGGATGTACAGGTTGTTCACCCAGGCGATGTCGCTGCCCGAGAACTCCATGACGGCGGTCCACCAGTTGTTGGTGCCGACGGCCGGGTCGTGCACGGTCTGGCCCTGCTTCTGGCACAGGGCGTCCCCCCACCACTGCGAACGGACCGCGAGCCGCGGGGACTCGGTGGTCGGCTGCTGGCGCAGGTTGACGTCGGTGGCCCAGATGTAGACGTCGGTGAGGGTCGGGTCGCCGCTGTTGGCCGCGGCGGCCGGGGCCGCCTGGGCGGTGGTGGCGAGGCCGCCGACGGCGAGCGCGGTCACCGCGAGGCCCATGGCGGTACGGCTGATCAGTCGCTTCATGTGTCTGTCCCCCGAAGGACGAAGGCGAGCATGGTGTGGTCGGAAGTGGTCCTGTTCCGGCCTCGGCAGTGCACCGGGACGGGCACCTTGCCGACATCAGAACTGTAGGGACGGCCTCGGCCACACGGTCCTGACAATTGTCAGGACCGTATGGGCCCGCGGAGGTGGGAGAGCCCGTCCGGCGGCCCTCGAACACGGCCGAAAACCGCTCGACGCCCCCCATGCCCCCTGTCTACGATCCACTGCGCGGCATCGCGTGCCGGTCACCGGTCGGGTGAGGCATGGAGGCGCCGCGGAGATGCCCGTGGAGGCATTCAACCGTGTCAGTCGAGTTCAATCACACCATCGTCCTGTCCCGAGACCGGGAGAAGTCCGCGCACTTCCTCGCGGAGATCCTGGGACTGGAGGTCGGGGCACCGACCGGGGTGTTCCTTCCGGTGACGACCGCCAACGGCGTCACGCTGGACTTCCTCACCATCGACGCCGACATCCCCATGCAGCACTACGCGTTCCTCGTCTCCGAGGACGAGTTCGACGCGGCCCTGGCCCGTCTCGTCGAGGCCCGCATCCCGATCCAGGCCGACCCGCACGGCAACCACCCCCGCCGCATCAACCGCAACGACGGCGGCCGGGGCGTCTACTTCCTCGACCCGGCGGGCCACGGCCTGGAGATCCTCACCCGCCCCTACGGCACGGACCCGGCCTCGGAGTTGAACGGGGTCACGGAGGACGTGCCCGGGGCGGTCTGAGCCGCTCCAGGCCGGTCCGGGGCGGGAGCGGCTCCGCTTCCGTCCCGGACCGGGCGAGTGGGCGGGCGAGGGCGTCAGCCGCCGTCCGGCTCCGCTGCCACGGAAGCCCGTTCAGGGCCTGCGCCAGCCGTGTGATCCCGGCGGGGAAGCAGCAGCGGCGAGACGAGGAGCAGCGCACCGGCCAGTGCGATGGCCGTGCGAGGGTCCGTCCGGGCGGCCAGGACGCCCCAGAGGGCGGTGGTCGCCGCGGTGGTGGCCTTGCCGGTGGCCGACCAGGCGGACAGGGTGCGGGTGACCCGGCCCGTGGGGGTGCGGTCGAGACGGAGTGTGGCGAGGACCGGGTTGAACACGCCGCAGCAGGTGATCAGGCCGAACTCGACCACCATGACCAGGGCCAGGCCGGACGCGCCGGGGCCGGTGAAGACCAGGCCGATCGGCCAGCAGGCCCGGAGCACCCCCGCGGTGAGCAGGACCCGGTGCCGGCCGTGGCGTGCGACGAGGCGTGGGGCCAGACGGGAGCCGAGCAGGCCGCCGGTGCAGGGCACCGCGAAGGCGAGGGCGTACTGCCAGGGCGCGAAGTGCAGGTCGTCGACCATCAGGATCAGGAGCGGCGGGGACGCGGCCATGATCAGGGAGTTCACCAGGAGCGTGTTGAAGAACAGCGGGCGCAGTGCCGGATCGGCCAGGATGCGGCGCCAGCCCTCCAGCAGATCCCCGGCCCGGGTCGCCGCGGGTTCCGGTCGTGGCGGGGGCTTCTCGGCGTCGCCGATCGCCCGGATGCCGATCGCCGAGAGCAGATAGCTCACCGCGTCGGCCGCCACCGTCGTCACCGGACCGAACAGGCCGATCGCGGCCCCGCCCAGCGGCGGACCGACCATGCTGGCGGTCCACGTCGTCGCCTCGAACCGCCCGCTCGCCACGAGCAGGTCCTGCCGCGGCACCAGGTCCTTCAGGAACGCCCCGGCCGCCGCGTTGAAGGTGATGTCGGCCGCCGCGACCGCCACCGACACCAGCAGCAACTGGCCGAAGCTCAGCCCGCCGAGGGCGTACGCCACGGGGATGCTCAGCAGCACCGCGCACCGGACCAGGTCCGTCGCCGTCATCACCGGCCGTTTGCGGCGGATCTCCACCCACGGCCCGAGGGGCACCGACACCGCCGCGCCGACCGCCGGTCCCACCGCGGCCAGCAGCGACACCTGCGCCGGCCCGGCGTCCAGCGCCAGGACCGCGATCAGGGCGAACGCGTCGAACGCGAGCCAGGTGCCGGCCGTGCTGACCGCGTACGCGCCCCACAGCCACCCGAACCGCCGCCCCAGCGACCGTCTGCCCGCCATCCCGGCGCACTCCCCGCACTCGTGGACAACCCGGTGTTGTCAGGGAGTCATCCAAGCGAGAAGCCGGCGGGCCGATCAAACAACCAGCGGGCAGCCGCGCCACAACCAACTGTTGTGGTGAGGCGACCCGGGGTGGAGTCTCAGCGCTGGAGTCTCAGCGCTGGTACAGCCCCACCAGCGTCCCGTCCGCGAGGCGGCGTTTCTCGACCTCCTCGTGCACCTGGTCCGCGCGCGGCGCGTCGGGCAGGACACACGGTTCGGACAGGGCGTAGAGCCGGAAGAAGTAGTGGTGGGCGTCGTCCCCCGGCGGGGGATGCGGGCCGCCCCAGCCGTGCTGGCCGTAGCCGTTGATGAGCTCCGTGCCGCCCGGTGGGCTCTGCCCCGCCTCGACGCCGTCGCTGTGCGGGTCGATGCCGACCACGACCCAGTGCGCGAAGGTGCCCGACGGGGCGTCGGGATCCTCGCACAGCAGGACCAGTTCGGCCGCGTCGTCCGGTACACCGCTCCAGGTCAGCGGCGGAGAGACGTTCGGTCCCTCGTACGAGTACCGGCGCGCGATGAAGGAGTGGTCGTTGAACGCGTTGCTGCTGAGTTCGATGCCGGTCATGTGCCCCGGGGTACCCCCGAGGGTCCAGCGGCACACGGTTCGGGACCGGTTCCCCCGCCACGTCGGGCGGGACGCCGTCAGCCTGGACACGCCGGTGGACGACACTCGCGCCGCGAGGCCATGATCCTCAGCCTGCGCTACGGGCCGCACGACGGTCACACCCGCACCCTGACGAAGTCGCGCGGCGGGTCGGACTGAGCTGGGAGCGGGTCCGACGGCTCGAGAAGGAGTCGCTCGCCCGGCTGCGGGAGCCGGGGAACCGCGAACGGCTGGTGGCCTGGGTGGGCTGACCTCCCCCGTCCCGACACGTCACGCGGCCGGCGCCGGAACGACCAGCGAACCGTCGGCCGCCTGCCGCACCCCCACCCCACCGCTGATCCGGTCCAGCACGGCGCGCAGCCAGGCACGGTCCTGGCCGGACGCGGGCTCCAGCCGCATCCGCCGAGCCTGGAACGGCACCATGCGCAGGCCCGCCAGCCGTCCGCTCTCCGCGTCGACCGAGACGAGGAAGGCGAGCCGCAGGTCGGCGCGGTACTCCTCGTATCCGGAGATGCCCTCGTAGTCGTCGACGAAGTCGCCGCAGCCGTACAGGATCAGCCGGTCCCGGTACACCTCCAGCGGGCGGGGATGGTGCGAGGAGTGTCCGTGGACGACATCGGCGCCACCGTCGATCAGGGCGTGCGCGAAGCGGACCTGCTCCCGGGGGACGCGATACCCCCAGTTCGAGCCCCAGTGCACGGACACGACGGTGAGGCCACCGTCCCGTCCCAGCCGCCGCAGCACGGCCTCGGCCGCGCCCGGCGAGTAGTCGGGCACGTACGCCACACCCGGCCGGTCCGCCGTCGCCGCCCAGCCGGACGGGACACCGCTGGAGCGCGCCCCGAGGGCGAACACCCGCAGCCGGCGGCCGCCGGGGAGCGGGATCGCCGCGGGTGCGTACGCCTCGTCGGCGTCGCGCCCCGCACCCGCCGTCGGCAGGCCCGCCCGGGCCAGCGCGTCCAGGGTCTCCAGCAGGCCCGGGCGGCCGAAGTCCAGGACGTGGTTGTTGGCGAGGACGCTCACGTCGGGCCGGGCCACGGTCAGGGCCGGCAGGTTCGCCGGGTGCATCCGGTAGTGGACCTCCTTGCCGGGCGCGAACGTGCCGTCGCGCGTCACCGACGTCTCCAGATTCACGATCCGGGCATCCGGGGCGGCCTCGTCCAGCACCCGCAGCGCCTCACCCCAGGGCCATGACGCGTCCACGGGCACGGGCACCGGTCCGTGCACCGACTCCGCCATCCGGACGTAGGACCGGGCGTCCTCGACGTACGCCTCGCGCAGTGCCGGATCGCCGGGATGCGCGAGGATCTGGTCGACACCGCGCCCGAGCATCACGTCACCGCACAGGAACAGCGTCACGACGTCGCCGCCCACCCCTCCACGGTAGGCGCACTCGCACCGCCGGGGTCAGGCGTCGACCGTCACCGCACACGACCACCCGTACGGGTCCGGCCCGATCCGCAGCTCGTTCCACGCCACCGCCGTCGGAACCGAGCCCGTGATCTCCACGTCCGTGATGCCGGTGACCGCCAGCCGCACGTCCAGGCCGCCGTCGGCCTCGTCCGCCTCGACGTCCACGGGCACCTGCCCGTACTCCTCCAGCCGGAAGATGATCTCGTCCAGCAGCGAGGCGAGCAGGTCGTCGTCGCTGGCCTCGGGCAGCCGCACCCGGTCCACGGCGGTGGGCCGCACCCCGGAGACGTCCGCGAAACACTCCACCATCGCCAGGACGGCCTCCGCCAGACAATGCTCTCTGCACGCCGCCCACGCCTCGATCCGGATGTCGCCGGGATGCGGCACCGCCCGGTGCCCGCACTCGCCCGGCTGCCGCCCTTGCCCGCCGTCGCCCGTGTCACCGCCCATCTACCTCGCCTGCCCGAGGCTCGCCCGCTCATGCGGCCCGGCACCGGCGCGTGGATCAGACGGGCTCGTCCGCGAGGTACGGCGGCGCCGGGTCGTACTGGATGTATCGGCGTACCGCCCGCGCGTGCTCCCGGCCGTGCAAGCGCCCGACCAGCCACAACGCACTGTCGATCCCGGCCGACACGCCCTGGCTGGTGACCAGGTGGCCGTCGACCACATAGCGGGCGTCCCGGACCACGGTCACGTCCCCCCGCGCCTCCAAGGTGTCCTCCTGGCTCCAGTGCGTGGCCACCCGGCGCCCCCGGGCGGGTCCGGCGGCGTGCAGCAGGAACGTGCCGGTGCACACGCCGTGCACCCACGCGGCCCGCTCCGCGGTCCTGCCGATCCAGTCGGTCACCACCGGGTTGTGCACCTGGGCCTCACGCGCGCCCAGCCCGCCCGGTACGTGCAGCACGTCCAGCGGCGGATGGTCGTCGAGGGTGTGGTCGGGCAGGACGCGCAGGCCCTTGTTGCAGCGCACGGGCCCGGGGTGCTCGGCGACGAGCACGGCCGTGTCGGCGCTGTCCCGGAGCCGGGCGGAGACGGTGAAGACCTCCCAGGGCCCCACGAAGTCGAGCTCCTCGGCGTCCTCGAAGACCAGCAGACCGTAGGTCGTCATGCGCTTCTTCCTTCCTCTGCGGGATCGGCCAGGGGCCCCGTGGCGGAGCGGAACCTGGCGCGGTAGTCCGACGGCGCGACACCGAGCCGGCGGTGGAACGTGCGGCGCAGGGTCTCGGCGGTGGCGAAGCCGTAGCGGCGCGCGATGGCCTCGACCGGTTCGTCCCCGTCCGTGAGCGCGCGCTGGGCCGCCTCGACGCGCACCCGCTCGACATACGCCGCCGGCGGCGCGCCGAGTTCGGCGGTGAAGCGGCGCTGCAGGTGACGCGGGCTCAGCCCGGCGTGTGCGGCGAGGCCGGCGATGTCGTGCCGGGCGCCCGGGTCGGAGTGGATCGCGGTGACGGCGGCCCGCACCGGGTCCGTCGACGGCTGCCGCGACCACAGCGCCACGCTGAACTGCGACTGACCGCCCGGGCGGCGCAGGAACAGCACCAGCCGGCGGGCCACCTCGTGCGCGACGTCCCGGCCCAGGTCGTCCTCCACCAGGGCGAGCGCCAGATCCATCCCGGCCGTCACTCCGGCCGACGTCCACACCCGCCCGTCCCGGACGAAGATCGGGTCGCAGTCCACCCGCACCTCGGGATGCTCCCGGGCCAGCTGCTCCTCACGGGCCCAGTGCGTGGTGACCCGCCGCCCGTCCAGCAGCCCCGCGGCCGCCAGTAGGAACACCCCGCTGCACACCGAGGCCACACGCCGGGCACCGGCCCCGGCGGCGGCGATCCAGGCGACGAGTGCCTCGTCCTCCCGGGCCCGGTCGACGCCCTGGCCGCCGACCACCACGAGGGTGTCCGTCCCGGCCGGGTCGAGGTCGGTCACTCCGTGGGCGGCATGCATGACCAGCCCGCTCACCGACCGGACCGGCCCCGCCCGGGTCGCCACGACCTCACAGGCGTACGCGCCCGCGCTGTGGAACACCTCGTGCGGTCCGGTCAGATCGAGCGGCTGGAAACCCTCGAAGACGACGAAGACGATACGGCGATCGGTCACGCCCCTCACGCTCCACCGTCCCGCGCCATGGCGTCAACGACACGCCTCCCACAGATCGCGCCATGGGATGTCCATCACGGCGCGGGAACCACAAGAACGGCACCGGCCGCTGATGGCCGGATCCGGGAGGCGTGCATCGTCCGGCGGGCGCCGGGGTACGCGGGAGCCGGACAGGCCGGGGGTCCTCTCCGTGCGGGAAGCAGAGGTGACCGTCATGCGGTTCCGCGATCGTCGGCAGGCCGGTGAGGAACTGGCCGGAACACTGCGCGCGCGGCAGCGCGAGGGGGCCCTGCCCGATCCGCTTGTCCTCGCCCTGCCCCGCGGCGGTGTCGCCGTGGCGCGCGAGGTCGCCGCTGCCCTGGACGCGCCGCTCGACGTGCTCGTCGTACGGAAGATCGGGGCGCCCTACCAGGAGGAGCTCGGCGTCGGCGCGATGGCCGGGGACGAGGTGCCGCTCCTCGACGAGGACGCCCTGCGCCACCTCGGTGTCGGCGAGGCCGCCCTCGCCCCCGTCATCGAGCGGGAACGCGCCGAACTGCGGCGCCGCGAGCGGCTGTACCGGCAGGGCCGCCCCGCCCCGGACCTGCGCGGACGGACCGTGATCGTCGTCGACGACGGCCTGGCGACCGGTTCCACGGCCCGCGCCGCGCTGCGTTTCGTACGCCGTCAGGCGCCCGAGAAGGTCCTGCTGGCCGCGCCCGTGTGCTCCCCGGAGGGGGCCGAGCTGATGCGCGCCGAGGCGGACGAGGTGATCTGTCTGCACTGCCCCGCCGCGTTCATGGCCGTGGGCCTCTGGTACGAGAACTTCGATCAACTGACGGACCAGGACGTCCTGGAGGCGCTGCACGTGCAGCTTTGACCCATTGTTCACCTGGCGGGTATGGCGGAAATCAGCCCCATCGGACAACGATGTCCCTCCCCACACCTGCACCAGGAGTAACAAGTGAACGTCTCGCTGTCCGTGTGGCTGCTGACCGTGGCAGCCCTGTGCGTGCTCGTCGCCGTCGACTTCTTCGTCGGCCGCAAGCCGCACGACGTGTCCGTCGGAGAAGCCGGGACGTGGACGGTGGTGTGGATCGCCCTGGCCGTGCTGTTCGGGCTGGGGCTGTGGTACTTCGGTGGGAGCGGCCCCACGGGCGAGTTCTTCGCCGGGTACATCACCGAGAAGTCGCTCAGCGTCGACAACCTCTTCGTCTTCGTCCTGATCATGGGGAAGTTCGCGGTGCCGTCGCAGTACCAGCAGCGGGTGCTGATGGTCGGCGTCCTGATGGCCCTGGTGCTGCGGGCCGTGTTCATCGCGGCCGGCGCGGCGATCATCTCCGCCTTCTCCTGGGTCTTCTACCTCTTCGGCGCGTTCCTGATCTGGACCGCCTGGAAGCTGGTCCAGGACGCCCGCACCCAGGACCACGACGAGGAGTACCAGGAGAACAAGCTGCTGAAGATCGCGGAGCAGCGCTTCGGCGTGGCCGACCGCTATCACGGCACGAAGCTGTTCATCACCGAGAACGGCAAGCGGATCATGACCCCGATGCTGGTCGTGATGCTCGCGATCGGCTCCACCGATGTGCTGTTCGCCCTCGACTCCATCCCGGCCATCTACGGCCTGACGCAGGACCCGTACATCGTGTTCACCGCGAACGCCTTCGCCCTGATGGGCCTGCGCCAGCTGTACTTCCTCATCGGCGGCCTGCTGAAGAAGCTGGTCCACCTCTCCTACGGCCTGTCGATCATCCTCGGCTTCATCGGCGTGAAGCTGGTGCTGCACGCCCTGCACGAGTCGGGCGTCCAGGTCCCCGAGATCGGCATCCCGTTCTCGCTGGGCTTCATCGTGCTGGTCCTGGCGGTGACGACGTGCACGAGCCTGCGGGCGTCGAAGAAGCAGGAGACCGAGGCGGCGGCACGGCCGGGCGCGGAGTCCCGCTAGGCAACCGGGGGAGGAACCGCCTCAGACGACGCCGTCCGCGCGCAGGGCCGCCACCTCCTCGGCGGTGCGGCCCAGTTCGGTGAGGATCGACTCGGTGTGCTCACCCACCGCCGGCACGGGGTCCATGCGCGCGGGCAGGCCCGCGAGGTCGGCGGGCGGCAGCAGGGCCTCCACGGTCGCGCCCGGCACCTCGACCTCGCTCCAGCGGCCACGGGCGGCGAGCACGGGGTGGTCGAGGAAGGCGGCGACGTCGTTGACCCCGGCGCAGGCGATGCCGACGCGCTCCAGGTCCTTGAGGATCTCGTCGGAGCCGGAGCGGGCGAAACGCTCGGCGACGACGGTGTTGAGCTCCTCGCGGTGGGCGACACGGTCGGAGCCGGTGGCGAAGCGCGGATCGTCGACCAGCTCCGGACGGCCGAGGAACTCGGCGCACAGGGCCACCCATTCCCGCTCGTTCTGGATGGAGAACAGCACCTCCTTGCCGTCGGCGGCGGTGTACGTCCCGTACGGCGCGATGGTCGCGTGCTGGGTGCCCAGACGCGGGGGCTGGGCGCCGCCGTGCCGGGTGTAGTAGGCGGGCTGGCCCATCCACTCCGCGAGCGCCTCGAACAGCGACACCTCCACGGGGTGGGCCTCGCCGGTGGTGGCGCGGGTGTACAGGGCGGTGAGGATGCCGCTGTAGGCGTACATCCCGGCGGCGATGTCGGCGACGGAGATCCCGGTCCGGGCGGTCCCCTCGGGGGTTCCGGTCAGTGACACCAGCCCGGTCTGGCACTGCACGAGCAGGTCGTAGGCCTTGCGGTCGGCCCAGGGGCCGGTGGTGCCCCAGCCGGATATCGTGCAGGGGATCAGGTTCGGGCGGCGGCCGGTGACGGTGGCGGCGTCCAGACCGAGCCGGGCGGCGGCGCCCGGGGCGAGGTTCTGCACGAAGACGTCGGCGCCGTCGAGGAGGTCGTGCAGGATCTCGTGGCCGCGGGGGTCCTTCAGGTCCAGCGTGAGGGATTCCTTGGAGCGGTTGAGCCAGACGAAGTAGCTGGAATGACCGTGCACGGTCGTGTCGTACCGGCGGGCGAAGTCGCCGCCGCCCGGCCGCTCCACCTTGATCACCCGGGCACCGAGGTCGGCGAGCTGCCGGGTGGCGTAGGGCGCGGCCACGGCCTGCTCCAGACTGACCACCGTGACCCCGGCCAGGGGATACCGCTGCACGCTCATGCCTCAAGCTCCTGAATCGTGTACGGAGGGCGCTCGGACAGTCTGCCGCAGGGGGAGAGCACAGGGGCGTGCCACCGACGCGATCCGGATCACGCCGGCGGATGGTTTCGCGGGCGGCGGCGCCGGTGGGGCGCGGTTTTCGCCGGCTGACGTTCAGGGCCGGGCCAGTTGGCGCATCGTGAGGGCCAGTTGCAGCCGGAGCCGGCCCTGCGGGGTGCGTATCGGCCAGCCGAGGAGGTGCTCGGCGTGGGCCAGGCGGTCCTGGAGCGTGGAGTGGTGGACGTTGATCCCGGCGGCGGCCGCCCGCAGGCTCGTCGTGGACGCGACCGCGTGCAGGGTGGCCGGCAACCAGGGGGTGGTCGCCGCAGCCGTCTCCAGAGCACGGACGTCGGGTGGCGGCTCGGAGCCCGGCGCGACGAGATCGGCGAGCAGGGCGATACCGCCCAGCTCGTCGGCGTACACGACCCGGGGCCCGGGGTCCTGCGGGGTCCCCTCGGCGGTGAACCGCAGCGCGGTACAGGCCTCGGCCCAGGAGCGGGGCAGCTCGAGCACGGGGACGGCGGGTCCGACACCGAGGCGCCCGGCGGGGAGACGGGGGTCCGGGGGAGGGGGCTGGAGGCCGGTGACGGTTGCGGCCGGGCCGGCGGCCGCGGAGCCGGTCCGGGGACGGGGCGTGGCCTGCACAGCGGTGGCGGGTTGAGTATCGGGGGTGGGCGTTCCTGCGTTGGCGCGGGGGTGTGGTGTGGCCGGGTGTGCGGGTTGAGCTTCGGGAAGGAGTGTGCCTGCGTCGTCGCGGGGGCTGGGCGTGGTGTGGGCGGTGGTGGGGTGTGCGGGTTGGGCTTCGGGAGCGAGCGCCTCTGCGCCGTCGCGGGGACGCGCGACCCGGGCAGGCGCCGGGTGTGCGGGGTCGTCGGTGCGTGAGGGCGTCGCGCCGCCCGCGCGGTTGGGCCGGGCAGGTGCTGCCTCGGGGCGGGGCTGCTCAGCTGTGGCAGCGGTCTTGGCGGTGTTCGCCGTGCCGCGCACGGCGGCGGAGCGTGGAGCGGCTGCCGGGCTCGTGAGGCCGGCCCACGGCCGGGCGGTGGCTTCCGCGGCCGCTCGGCCTGCGTCGGGGACGGCCTCCGTGCCGGCGGATATCACCCGTGGCCGGCCGTTCAGCGGGGCGAGAGCCCGGGCCGGGGCAGCCGGGTCCAGGCCGAGGCGGCGGGCGGCGTGCAGGCGGGCCGGTTCGGGGGCGGTGGCATCGAGGAGGGTCTCGACCAGGGCCGGATCGTCGGCCGGGGCCCGGCCACGGGTGCGGTCGAGAACGAGCCGTACGGCACCGGCCGCCCGTTCCAGGATCACGGCGTCGACGACGCTGGGGGCGACCGCCGCGTGCCGCGCGTCGTCCTTGTGGGGCGCGGCGGCCTGGGCGTACCGCGCGTCGAGCCCTTGCGCCGCGGGGCCGCTGGGCTCGGCGGCGCCCCCTCCCCGCTCCAGCCACAGCACCGCCGCACTGTCCGGGCTCAATCGCGCGCAGGGCCAGGCCGGGTCCGGTGCGGCTTCGGTGTCACGCCGGGTGCCGTCGGCCTCCACCCGGACGTGCACGCGCCGCCCAGGATCCATCAGCCCGGCCGGGCAGCCGGCCAGGACCGCGGCGCCGCGCACGAGCGCCTCCACCCCGGCCCTGGACTCGGCCAGGCGGTCGAAGTAGGCGATGACCCGGACCGCCGCACCGGCATCCGGATCGAGGGCGGTCAGCCGCCCGGCCAGCTCTTTCATAGGCCCATGGTGCGGTATGCGGCCGGTTCTGCGGGCCGTCGGCGTCCGACGGTTTCACCGGGGCCCGCCGCCCTCAGCGCCTCACACCCCCAGCAGTCTCCGCAGCCAAGCCACCTGCGCGCCCCGAGCCGCCTGCGACAGCGCCGCCTGCGGTGCGAACCCGTCGAAACCATGGAAGCCGCCCGGCCACACATGCAGCTCGGCCACCCCGCCGGCCTGCCAGATTCGCGACGCATAGGCGACGACCTCATCGCGGAAGGTCTCCGCCGAGCCGACGTCGAGGAAGGCCGGAGGCAACCCCGTCAGATCCTCGGCCCGGGCCGGCGCCGCGTACGCCGGTACGTCGGGGCCGCCGCGGCGCGAGCCCAGCAGCGCGGTCCAGCCGGTCTCGTTGGAGGTGCGGTCCCACACCCCGAGACCCGCCATCTGGTAGCTCGAGGGCGTGTCGTTGCGGTCGTCGAGCATCGGGCACATCAGCACCTGCCCGATCGGCTGCGGCCCCTTGCGGTCGCGGGTGAGCAGGGCCAGAGCCGCGCACAGCCCACCCCCGGCGCTCGCGCCCGCGATGACGATCCGCTCGGGGTCGGCACCGAGTCCGGCGGCGTGATCCGCCGTCCACAACAGCCCGGCGTAGACGTCCTCGACCGGCGCGGGATGCGGATGCTCCGGTGCCAGCCGGTACTCCACGGACACCACGACCGCGTCCAGCGCCTGCGCCCACGCCAGCGGGACGTCCACCCCGACCCGGTTGTTCCCGATGATCATGCCGCCGCCGTGCACGTGGTAGATCACGGGGCGCGGCCCGGCGGTCTCCGGCCCGGCCGGGCGGCAGATCAGCAGGGAGATGTCCGGCTCGCCCTGCGGCCCGGGCACCTGCCGGTCCTCCACCTCGAACGCCCCGCCCATCGTCAGGTCCAGCTCGGCCAGCAGTTGGATGCCCGGGCCCTGGCGCACCTCGGCGATCTCGTCCGGCGTGAGCCCCGGACTGATCATGTCCTTGATCAGCTCCAGGGCGGCGGCGAGTTCGGGGTCGAACGGGGGCGGAACGTGCGTCATGGCGTCTCCTCACGCGAGGTCGCGGCGGCTCGTGCAGCCATGGTCGGTCCCGGGACACTGTCCGCGGACGCCGCCGGGCGGCGGAAGCTGCCCGCCATTCGGCGGGTGGTGCTCCGGGGCCCGGGTGAGGGCACCGCGGTGAGCGCGGCGCCGCGTGCGCACATCTGCTGCGCGGGCTCGGCGGTCAGGGTAGCGGCCTGACGCACCCGCCCGGCGGGAGCCACCGGCTCCCGTCGGCCCGAGGCGTCGTCGTCCCGCAGGGCCCACTGCCCGCCACCGCTATACCCTTTCCTACTACTTAGGATGATTGATGCTAGTTGGCAGTCGCCCGGCAGGGATGAGAATGCGGTGACGAGGGAGCAGCAGACGCCGGGGCTGCCTGGCGCACACCGCCCGGAGCAGGCCGACGGTCTGCCGTTCCACGCACCCGTTCTCGGTGCCGCGCGCGCGGTGGCCGGGATCGCGGCCCTGGCAGCGGCTCTGCTGGGCCTGGTGGGCCTGGCCGGATGGATCTTCGAGTCCGATGCGCTGACGAGCGGGCCCGGTGCCGTGGTGTCCATGAAGGCCAACACCGCCGTGGCCCTCGTAGCGCTCGGCCTCTCCTTGTTCGTGACCACCCGTGGTCAGGTCCGCCCGCGGACGCTCGCAGCGGCCCGCGCGGCGGCGGCCCTGGCCGCCCTGGTCGGCGTGCTCACCCTCGCGGAGGACCTGACCGGGGCAAGTCTGGGGATCGACGAGCTGCTCTTCCAGGACGACACCGGCGATGCGGGGACGCCGGGCCGGATGGCGCCGAACACGGCCGTGGCGCTGCTGCTCGCGGGGGCGGCCTCCCTGTGCGCCGGTGTGTCCCGGATCCCGGCCTGGGTGAGTCAGATCCCGGGCCTGGCCGTCGGAGCGCTCGGCATGCTGCGGCTGTACGGGGCCGCCTACGCGGTGCCCGAGCTGGAGCGCTTCGGCGCCTACACCGGCATGTCCGTGCCCACCGCGCTGGCTCTGGTGCTGCTGGGCACGGCCCTCTTCCTGGCCCGTCCGCGCGAGGGTCCCGCGGGGCTGCTGTCGAACGCGGGAACGACCGGGGCGCTGGGGCGATGGCTGTTCGTCACCGTCGTGATCGTGCCGCCGCTGCTGGGATGGGCGGTCCTGGCGGGTGAGGGCGCGGGGGTGTTCGGGGCGCGGCTGGGCATCGCGCTGCTCGTCTGCGGTCTCGTGGCCGTGTTCACGACGGCGATCTTCGCGACCCTGGCCGTGGGCCGTCGTGTCGAGGTGGCGCACGCCCGTCTCGAGTGGCGGGTGCGCCAGAACGAACTGCTGCAGGACTTCATGGACCACACGCCCGCGGTGGTGTTCATCAAGGACCTGCACGGCCGCTTCCTGGCGGTCAACACGACGTTCGAGCGGAGCTTGAACCTCACCCGGGACCAGGTCCTGGGGCGCCGGGACCTGGAGGCCATGCCGTCCGACCTCGCGCGTCAGGCGCGGGCCGCCGACCTCGCGATGCTGGCGGAGGGCAAGCCCGTGCAGCGAGAGGAACGGCTCGCCCTGCCGGGAGGCCCGCGGGAGTTCCTCTCCAGCCTCTTCCCCCTCAACGACGCCTCCGGTAGGCCCTACGCCGTGTGCGGCGTGGTCACCGACATCACCGAGCGCGTCGCGGCCCAGCGCGAGGTCCAACGGTCCCACCGGCGGTTCCTCGCGCTGCTGGAGTCCGCTCCCGACGCCACCCTGATCACGGACGGCGACGGCACCGTCGTCATGGCCAACCCTCAGGTGAAACACCTCTTCGGCCGTGCGCCGGGCGACCTCGTCGGCACCGAGGTGGTCTGCCTGGTGCCCGCCGCTCGGCGCCGGCGGCACGGCGCACTCCTCGATGCCTATCTCCGCCGGCGTGATCCGAAGCCGACGGTGGTGGACAGGGGCCTGTACGGGCTGCGCGGCGACGGTTCCGAGTTCCCCGTCGAGGTGAGCGTCAGCAGTCTGCGGTCCGAACAGGAGACCCTGGTGGTCCTGACCGTCCGGGACATCACCGAGCGCAGACGGCTGGAGGCCGAACGCGCCGAGCGCTACGAGCAGCAGCGGCGGATCGCCCTCACCTTGCAGCACAGCCTCATGGGGGAGCCGCCCCACCTGGCGTACCTGCCCAGCGCCTACCGGTACCTGGCGTCCGTCCAGGACCCCGGAGTCGGAGGCGACTGGTTCGACGTCATTCCGCTCGACGAGCGCCGCACCGGAGTCCTCGTCGGCGACGTGATGGGCCGGGGCCTGGAGGCCGCGGCCGTCATGGGGCAGTTGCGCGCCGCCTCCCACGCCCTGGCCCGCACGGGTGCCACGCCCAGCGGGCTCATGACCGCCCTCGACACGTTCGTCGGCGACCTGCCGGATCAGATGGTCACCTGCCTCTACCTGATCCTGGACCAGGGCAGGCACGAGGTCACCCTGTGCTCGGCGGGGCACCTGCCCGTCATCGTCCTGCCGCCCGACGGGCCCGCCGGCCGGCTGGGGGTGCCGGTCGGTGTGCCGTTGGGCGTCAACGACGCCGGACACCGGATGCCGTTCGAGGAGGCCACCAGACCGCTGCCGCCGGGCAGCGCCCTCGTGCTCTACACCGACGGGCTGGTCGAAAGGCCCGGCACCGACATCGAGGCCCAGATCGATGTCCTGATCCACACCGTCGACGTCGCGCTGAAGGGTGCTCCCGTCGACGACCCGGGCACCCTCGACCGGGCGGCGGACCGGCTGATCAGGACCCTCATCGCGGACACGGCCGCCTATGACGACGACGTGACGTTGCTGGTGATCGGTGTCCCCGGGCCGGACGCGGACGACGCCGACGGCTGATCGCCGGCCCCCGCCGTGACCCGCCCCACGGGACTGCCGCCCACCGAGGGCTGGTCCACCGCAACCGCAGTGGCCGAAAATGTGTCTCTCAACGCGCGACCGGGGCGCTTCGCCGATGGCGGGGCCGCGGTGGCGAGGCGGCCTGGGGGGCTGGAATGAACACATGGGAAGTGCCTGGATACACCGAGTCGCTCGAACTCGGGTCGGGGGCGAGCGGGCGGGTCGTACTCGCCGTGCACGAGGAGACCGGCGTGCCCGTGGCCGTGAAGTACCTCAGCGAGACCCTGCGCGTCCGGCCGGGCTTCGTGCACGACTTCCGGGCGGAGGCGCGGCTGCTCGGCGGCCTCGAGAGCCCGTACGTGGCCGGGCTGTACGAGTACGTGGAGAGCCCGGACGGCGCCGCCATCGTGATGGAGCTGGTCGAGGGCGTCCCGCTGCGTGCGCTGCTGAAGCGGGAGGGCCCGCTCGGCCCCGAGGCCGCGCTCGTGGTCCTCAAGGGCTCGTTGCTCGGTCTGGCCGACGCGCACCGCGTCGGCGTCGTCCACCGCGACTACAAGCCGGAGAACGTCCTGGTCATGCCGGACGGGTCCTCCAAGCTCGTCGACTTCGGCATCGCCGTGGACACGGGCACCAGCGCGGGTGTGGCGGGAACCCCCTCCTACATGGCCCCCGAGCAGTGGACCGGGGCACCCGCCTCGCCCGCCGCGGACGTGTACGCGGCCACGGCCACCTTCTTCGAGTGCCTGACGGGTCACAAGCCGTACGCGGGCGACAACATCGCGGAGCTCGCGCTGCAGCACGTCGACGCGCCCGTCCCCGCCGAGGAGGCCCCCGAGGCGGTGCGGGAGCTGATCCGCCGTGGTCTGGCCAAGGACCCGTGGGAACGGCCCGCACAGGCCGATGCGTTCGTCGGGGAACTGGAAGCCGCTGCCGGCGCCGCCTACGGCCCCGACTGGGAGGAACGCGGCCGGGGCCGGCTCGCCGCACTGGTGGCACTGCTGCCGCTGCTCCTGCCCTCGGCCCGCAACGCGCCCCGGAGCGACACGGACACCGCACGCACGGTGCTGAGCCGGAACCCGGGACCGGGCGGGGCGCGGTCGTGGCTGCCGGGCCGGCCCGGACTGCTCGTCTCCGGTGCCGCCGTCCTCCTCGCTGCCCTCCTGACCTATGGCCTCCCGTACGCTCCGGGGACCGCGGCGCAGCGAGTGGCGCAGGCCCTGGCCACCACCGGTGCCCGGCCCGGCGCTGAGCCGGCGGCGCCCCCCGCCCCGACGGTCTCGTCCTCCTCCCCGTCCGCCACACCGGCCGCGTCGGCCGGCCTGTCGCCGTCACCCACCGTGTCCGCCACGGGCCCGGCGCCCACCGGCACCGGCCAGTCGCCGGCCGCCGCCACCTCGGCGTCCGGCCAGGCGACGTCGGCGCCCGGCGCGGCGAGCACCGCGGCGACACCCACGACCGCCGCCCCCACCTCACCTGCCGGTGCCACCGTCAAGGACGTCGCCGTGTCGGCCTTCCGGCAGACGGGCCCCTCGACCGCCACCGCGACCGTCGACATCACCACGGACGGCACCGGCCCGCTCTCCCTCACCGTCTCCTGGTTCACGGGCGACACGGCCGGAGAGCCGGGCAGCCCGGACGGCGCGTCCCAGACCTTCCAGCGCAGCGGAGCCACCCAGTACACGCTCACCGTCGACCACACCTTCCAGAACCTCGGCTGCTACTGGACGGTGCAGGCCACGACCACCCCGGCCGCCGCCGACGGAGGCGCCTCGCAGCAGCTCCTGACCAGACGGTGCTTCCTGCGATGAGCGCCCGCGACGACGACCGCGTCCCCACGACAACGCCCGCCGGCGAGCGCACCGAGGTGCCGCCACCCGTTGAGGAGCCCCGCTCCGCCGGCCACGACGCCGAGTACAGCGCCACCGTGCTGGCCGGCCACTGGGTCCAGCGGCCCGAACCGGACGAGGCCCTCGTCGAGCAGTCCTGGACGAAGACCCGCCCGACGCGGCCCGATCGCGTCGAGGGCGCCGTGTTGCGGTTCGGCCCGGGCGTGACCGCCGCGCTCGCCCATCGCACCCACCGGACGCTCCCCGCCGTACCGTCGCCTCCCGCGCCCCCGGGCCGGCGGCTGCGCAGGCACGCCCTGCCCGCGCTGGTCGTGGTCTGCGTCCTCGCGTTCCTCGCCTGGCAGCGCCTCGGACCGCCCCTGGCGGTGCGGGAGGTGACGGTCACGGCCCGGCCGACGGCTCTGGGATGTGACGGCACCGCGGACCTCGTCGGCCTCGTCACCACGAACGGCCGCCCGGGCACGCTGTCCTACCGCTGGATCCGAAGCGACGGCACCGCCTCGGGCGTACTGAGGGAAGTGCTGGTCCGGGGCCAGCGGCAGGCACGCCTCCACCTGCGCTGGACCTTCCAGGGCACGGGGCAGCGCACGGCACAGGCCGAACTGCGCATCCTCTCCGGCACTCCGCGCACGGGCACCGCCCGCTTCGCGTACGACTGCCCCTGACCGGTCATCGCGCCGAAGCGCGGATCCCCCTCTGCGCCGGTCGCTCCCTCATGGCCTGGATCTGTACATTTGTACGGCAGGACCTACCGACACCAGGCGTGCCGATGGCCGCGCCCGTTGCATGAGCCTCGCAGGCGAGGACCATATGTTTGATCTGAGTGCGCCGACCGTGACCACGTTCCTCGTGTACGTGGCAGCCATGATCGGAACCGGTGTCTGGGCCTACACCCGCACGCGCACCTTCACCGACTTCGCTCTGGGCGGACGCAGGCTCAACGCGCTCGTCGCCGCCCTGTCCGCAGGAGCCAGTGACATGTCCGGCTGGCTGTTCCTCGCCCTGCCCGGAGCAGTCTACGCCGCCGGTGTCGGCGCCAGCTGGATCGCCGTCGGCCTGGTCGTGGGCACCTACCTCAACTGGCTGTTCGTCGCGCCCCGGCTGCGCACTTACACCGAACGGGCCGAGAACGCCGTGAGCCTGTCGGCCTACCTGGAGGAACGGTTCGAGGACCGCACCCGGATGCTCAGGCTGGTGTCGGCCGCCGTGACCCTGGCATTCTTCACCCTCTACGTGGCCAGCGGCTTCGTGGCCGGCGGGCTGTTGTTCGAGCAGGTCTTCGATGTCCGGTTCGATCTCGGGGTGACCCTGACCGCCCTGGTGATCGGTGTCTACGCGTGCCTGGGCGGCTTCCTCGCCGTGAGCCTGACGCACGTGATGCAGGGCACTCTGATGTTCCTCGCCCTGCTCGTGGTCCCGCTGACCGGTGTCGCGGTGCTCGGGGGCTTCGGCGCACTGGGCGACGCCCTCAAGGGAAAGACGCCTGGTCTGCTCGACATGGGGGCCAGGGTCGGCTACGCGGACGGACGGTGGTCGGACGGCGGGTCCCTCGGTGCCGTGGCGACGATCTCGCTGCTCGCCTGGGGCCTCGGCTACTTCGGCCAGCCCCACATCCTGGCCCGCTTCATGGGCATCCGCAGCACCCGCGCCGTCCCCGCGGCCCGCCGCATCGGAACGGCCTGGGCCGGTGTCGTGCTCGCCGGCGCCACACTCGTCGGCCTGGTGGGGATCGGGCGGCTCGGCACGCCCCTGGGCGACCCGGACACGGTGTACATCGTCCTGGCCGAGGCCCTGCTCACGCCGTGGGTCGCCGGCCTGATGCTGATCGCCGTACTGGCCGCCATCATCTCGACCGCGGACAGCCAGCTCCTCGTGTCGTCCACCGCCCTCACCGAGGACTTTTACCACGCGTTCCTCCACCGGCGGGCCGGGGACCAGGTGCTGGTGCGGGTCGGCCGCGGCGCCGTCGTCCTGGTGATCGCGGTGGCCTTCGTGATCGCGCTCAGGGGCGGCGGCCTGCTCGACATCGTCTCCCATGCCTGGGCGGGCTTCGGTGCGGCCTTCGGGCCGGTGGTCCTCCTCTCGCTGTACTGGCCGCGCATGACGTGGGCGGGAGCCATGGCCGGGATCGTGTCGGGCGCCGCCACGGTGCTGTTCTGGGGCCACATCAATCCACTGCTCGGGCCCCTGGAGTCCGGCATCTACGAAATGGTCCCGGGCGTACTGGTCGCCACGGCCGCCGCACTGGTCTTCGGCCGGTTCGTCGGCCGACCGCCGAAACGGGCCTTCTGGCGCATGCCGGGAGGCGCGGTGAGCCAGTTGACGGTCACCCCCTTTCTCAGCCACGCACCGGTCGGTATGGCCGTCCTGGACACGGACCTGCGCTACGTCTGGGTGAACGACTCGCTGGACCGCCTCATCCCCCTCGAAGAGCGACTGGGGCGGCAAGTGCGGGACGTGCTGCCGGGGGCGGAGGCGGAGGCCTTCGAGGAACAGATGCGCAAGGTACTCGAGACCGGGGACCCGGTGCTGGACTACGAGTACCGGGGGCCGAGCCACGCCGATCCCGACCGGATTCGCGCGTGCTCCGCCTCCTTCTTCGGCATGCGGGACCGCAAAGGCCGGTTCGTGGGCATCTCCTACCTCGTCGTCGACGTCACCGAGCGCTGGCGGGCTCAGGAACGCCTGGCGCTGCTGAACGACGCGGGCGCTCGTATCGGCAGCACGCTGGAGGTGACGCGGACCGCGCAGGAGCTGGCGGACGAGGCGGTGCCGTCCGTCGCCGAGTTCGTCGCCGTCGATCTGCTGGACTCGGTCATGCGGGGCGAGGAGCCCGCCCCCGGACCGGTCGGCATGACGCCCGTCATCCGCCGCGCCGGCCAGCGGTCGGTGCGTGAGGGCTGTCCGGAGGCGAGCCTGTCCGTGGGGGAAACGGTTCGGCGCGCTCCCTTGTCGCCCGTGACCCGGAGCCTGCTGGAGAGCAAAACGCGGGTGGAGCGGGTCCTGGACCTCTCCCACAGTGCCTGGGTGACCGAGGACGAGTCCCTGGGAGCCTCCCTCCGCGACTTCGACTTCCGGTCGCTGATCGTGGTTCCGGTGCGGGCGCGCGGCGTCACGCTGGGAGTGGCGACGTTCGCCCGCACGGCGCGTATGGGCCCCTTCGAGGACGACGACGTGCGTCTTGCCGAGGAACTCGTCTCGCGCGCGGCTCTGTGCGTCGACAACGCGCGCCGCTACACACGCGAGCGCACCGCGGCCCGCTCCATGCAGCGCTACCTGCTGCCGCATGAGCTGGCCGGCGGATCCGCCCTGGAGGTCGCCTCCTGGTACCTGCCCGCGGACGCGCCCAGCGGTGTGGGCGGCGACTGGTTCGACGTGATCCAGCTCTCCGGAGCCCGGGTCGCACTGGTCGTCGGGGACGTCGTCGGACACGGCATGAACGCGGCGGCGACCATGGGGCGCCTGCGCACCGCGGTACGCACGCTCGCCGACCTGGACCTCCCCCCGGACGAACTGCTGGCGCATCTCGACGACCTCGTCATCGGCCATCTCGGGGCGTACGACAGCAAGGAGCCGGCGGCGGCTGGCGACGAGAGCGCGGGCGCCGCGTTCCTCGGGGCCACCTGCCTGTACGCCGTGTACGACCCGGTCGGCAGACGGTGCACGCTGGCCCGCGCCGGCCACCTCCCGCCCGTGATCGTCCGTCCCGACGGCACCGCCGACATCCTCGACCTGCCCGCCGGACCGCCCCTCGGGCTCGGCTACCTGCCCTTCGAGTCCATCGAGGTGGAGCTGGCCGAGGGCACTCTCCTCGCCCTCTACACGGACGGCCTCATCGAGACCTACGACCGGGATATCGACGCCGGGCTCTCCCGGCTGGGCGACGCCCTGGCGGTGCGCGGGGCGGGCCTGCGGGAGATCGGCATGGGAGCGGTCGACGCCCTCCTGACGGGTCCGCCGTCCGACGACGTGGCCCTGCTCCTGGCCCGGACCCACGGCCTGGCCCCGGACCAGGTCGTCTCCTGGAGCCTGCCCCGCGATCCGGCCGCCGTCGCGCATGCCCGCGGTCTGGTCGGCGAGCAGATGGAGGAGTGGGCCCTGCCCGACCTGACCTTCACCACGGAGCTCATCGTCAGCGAACTGGTCACCAACGCCATCCGCCATGCGACCGGACCGGTCGGTCTGCGCCTGATCCGGGACCGCGTCCTGATCTGCGAGGTCTCCGACGGCGGCAGCACCTCACCGCGCCTGCGCCACGCCCGGACCACCGACGAGGGAGGGCGGGGGCTGCTGATCGTGGCCCAGCTCGCCCAGCGGTGGGGCACCCGCTACACGACGACCGGCAAGGTCATCTGGACGGAGCAGGTCATCCCCGCCGACGCGGTCGTCTAGGGCGTGCCGCCCGGAACGCGCCACCGGGAAGTCCCGGTGGCGCGCTCAGCGGCTCGTGGCACCGGACCGGATCGCGGGCCGGCTGCGGGAGACGACGCGCGTTCCGCACCCGTCGGTGACCCGCACCTGCAGCGAGCCGCATCCGCAGCGCGTCCACTCCGTGCGGCCCGTCGCGGTGGTGTGCCGCGACAGCACCTGGAACGGCTCGCCCCGGTCCGGCCAGCCGCAGTGCGGGCAGGCGCTGGCATCCGTGCTGGTCATGACTGACTCCTCGTACGTCGTGGCTGGCTGACCGTCGCGACACAGCCAGGGTGCGTCGAAAGATCCGTACATGTCCAGGTTGACTTTGTGGACGTCACTGTGAAGCCTGGCCTTCATGATTGACCTGCGCCGACTGCACGTCCTGAGGGCGGTCGCCCACTACGGCACGGTCACCGCGGCCGCCCGGGCCCTGCACTTCACGCCGTCCGCCGCCTCCCAGCAGGTCCGGCAGCTCGCCCGGGACCTGGGTGTCGACCTGCTGGAGCCGCAGGGGCGCGGGGTGCGTCTCACGCCGGCCGCCGAGAGCCTGCTCGCGCACGCCGACGCCATCCAGGCCCGCTGGGACCAGGCCGAACTGGATCTACGGGCCGACCACGGGGCGCCTTCCGGGGTGCTGCGGGTGACCGGGTTCCCGGTGGCCGTCTCGGTGCTGCTGGCGCCGATGGCGGCCCGGCTGGGGGAGCGGCATCCGCGGTTGTCCGTCCGGATCACCGAGGCGGTGGTCCCGGAGAGTTTCGACCTGCTCTTCGAGGGCGACACCGACCTGGCGGTCGTCGAGGCCACCCCGCACAACCCGCCGCTGAGCGACACGCGGTTCGACCAGCAGCCGCTGCTCGACGACCCGTTCGACCTCGTCGTACCCGAAGGGCACCGGCTGGCGGGGCGGGCCCGGGTCGATCTCGCCGAGGCGGCACGGGAGGCGTGGATCGCGCCGGTGGAGGACAGCCCCTGCCGTCCGCACGTCCTCTCCGCCTGCGGCGCGGCCGGGTTCACCCCCGAGGTCGTCCATCACGCCCTCGACTGGAACGTCTGCGCCCACCTCGTGGCCCACCGGCTCGGCGTCGCCCTCATCCCGCGCCTGGCCCACCTGACCCCGCATCTGCCGATCACCCGGGTCCGCTGCACCGGCAACCCCCATCGCAAGCTCCTGACCTGCACGCGGGGCGGCGTCCACGCCCGACCGGCGGTGGCGGCGGCACTCGAGGAACTTCGGGGCCTGGCACCCACGGCGGTCGCTTGAAGGCCGGCCACCCGGGACCGACCCGTACGCAGGGCCCTTGCCGGGCCGAAGCCCCCGCGCGTCACCGCCCAGGCGCCCCCACGCGCAGCGCGTCCATGACGAAGTCCAGCAGGCGGGTGGCGCGCGGTTGCCAGTCGGTGTGGGGGTCGATCGTCCAGAGGCCGCCGATGGCGAGGAAGAGGTCGTCCGCGGTGATCCCCGGGCGGATGGTGCCGGCCTCCTCGGCGGACCGGAGCAGGCGTTCGGCCGCCTCGGTCACCGGGGTGTGGCCGGGCTTCGCCGGCTGCCCGGGTGCGCTGGTGGCCTGCCGGATGGCGTCGGCCAGGCCCGCCTTGGCCATGGCGAACCGCGCCAGCCGGTCCATCCACTCGCGCAGCGCCCGGTCGGGTTCCCGGCTCTCGAGCAGTGGCGTCGCGGTGTCGGCGACCTGCTGCATCTCGTGCCGGTAGATCTCCAGGACGAGCGCCTCACGGGTGGGGAAGTGGCGGTAGAAGGTGCCCTGCCCGACGCCCGCCTTCTTGGCGATGGTGCTCAGCGGGGCGTCCGCCGAACGCGTCAGTTCGTCCAGCGCCACTTCCAGGATGCGCTCGCGGTTGCGCTGCGCGTCCGAGCGCAGGGGAGCATCCCTGTTCTGCCGCACTCGCCCTCCTCGCGGGCCGTGGCCGAAACCCGGCCCTTGTTAAGCGGACAGTTGTCCGTTACGTTTTCCGAGTAACGGACACCTGTCCGCTTGCCCCATCGTATCGGCGTGCCACCCGTGCGGACAGCCCGCGGCGGCCGCACCCCGGGCCGGCCCGCCCCGCATTCCGCGTGGTCGCGAACCGGCATCGCCACCCCCTGCGCTCCTGCCCCCCCGACTTCGCGATGTGAGAGAGAAGGCTTCCATGCCCCCATCGACGTCCAGCGACCTCACCCTGTCCGTCAACGGCGAGAAGTACACGCTGACCGTCGACCACCGCACCACCCTGCTCGACGCCTTGCGTGAGCGCCTGGACATGACCGGCACCAAGAAGGGCTGCGACCAGGGGCAGTGCGGCGCCTGCACGGTCCTGGTCGACGGGCGCCGGAGCGTGGCCTGTCTGCACCTGGCGGTCGCGGCCGAAGGACGCGAGATCACCACCATCGAAGGCGTGGCCGAGGGCGAGCGACTGCACCCGGTGCAGCAGGCGTTCCTCGACCTGGACGGCTTCCAGTGCGGCTACTGCACACCCGGCCAGATCTGTTCGGCCATCGCCGTGATCGAGGAGCACGCGGCCGGCTGGCCGAGCGCGGTCACCGGCGATGTCCGGCCCGAGGCGGGACCACCACCGCTGACCCCGGAGGAGATCCGCGAGCGCATGAGCGGAAACCTGTGCCGCTGCGGCGCGTACGTGTCGATCGTCCAGGCCGTGGCCCGGGCCGCCGAAGAGACGAAGGGAGCGGCCGCGTGAGGGAGTTCGGCTACCAGCGGGCGTACGACGTCTCCGGCGCCGTGGCGCTGCTCGACGGCGACGGGGAAGCCCGCTTCCTGGGCGGCGGCACCAACCTCGTCGACCTGATGAAGACCGGCGTCGAGCGGCCCGCCCGGCTCGTCGACGTACGCGAACTGCCCCTGAACCGCGTCGAGCCGGCCGAGGACGGCGGGCTGCGCATCGGGGCGACCGTCACCAACAGCGACCTGGCCGCCCACCCCGAGGTCCGGCGCCGCTACCCGGCACTCGCGCAGGCGGTGCTGGCCGGTGCCTCCGGGCAGCTGCGCAACATGGCCACCGTCGGCGGCAACCTGCTCCAGCGCACCCGCTGCGGCTACTTCACCGACGTCACCTCCCCCTGCAACAAGCGCGATCCCGGCAGCGGCTGCCCCGCGATCGCCGGCGAGCACCACAACCACGCCATCCTGGGCGCCTCCGGCCACTGCGTCGCCACCCACCCGTCCGACATGGGCGTGGCCCTGGCCGCCTTCGACGCGCGCGTGGCGTACGAAACGGCCGCCGGGCCGGGGGAGTTGCCGCTCGCCGATCTCTACCTGCCGGTGGGGGAGACCCCGCACCGGGAGACGGCCCTGCCGCCGGGCGCCCTGATCACCGGCGTCACCCTGCCGCCCACCGCCACGGCGGCCAACTCCCGCTACCGCAAGGTGCGCGAGCGGGCCTCCTACGCCTTCGCCATCGGCTCCATCGCCGCCGCGCTCGACGTACGGGACGGCCTCGTCCACGACGTACGCCTGGCCTTCGGCGCGGTCGCCTCCCGCCCCTGGCGCGCCCGAGCGGCCGAACGCGTCCTGACCGGCGCCCCCGCCGACGCCGGGAACTTCGCGGCCGCGGCGGACGCCGAACTGGCGGCCGCCAGGCCCCTGCCCCACAACGGATACAAGGTGACCCTGATGCGCAACCTCGTCGTGGCCGTGCTGAGCGAACTCGCCGAGGAGACCGCCCGATGACCACCGCCGCCACCAGGGGAGCCGTCGGCACCGCGCACACGCGCGTGGAGGGCCGCGACAAGGTCACCGGAGCGGCCCGCTACGCCGGCGAGATCCCCTTCGCCGAACTCGCCCACGGCTGGCTGGTGCTGTCCACCGTCGCCCGCGGCCGCGTTCGCGCCATGGACACCGAGGCCGTGCTCGGGATGCCCGGCGTCCTCACCGTGCTCCACCACCACAACGCCCCGCGCGTCGACACCGGCTACACCGGCATGATGGGCACCCCGCCGGACCCGAGCGTCGGCCTCTTCCAGCACGACCGGGTGTCCCACGCGGGCTGGCCCGTGGCCCTGGTCGTCGCCGAGACCTCCGAGCAGGCCAGGGAGGCCGCCGAGGCGCTCGTGGTGCACTACGACCAGGAGCCCCACGACGTCGCGTTCTCGTCGGAGCGCGAGGACGAGGCGTACGCGCTCGACGGGCACCTGCCGGCCGTGGTGGAGAAGGGCGATCTGGAGGCCGGACTCGCGGCGTCCGCCGTCGTGGTGGACGCGGAGTACACCACCCCGGAGGAGCACCACAACCCGATGGAGCCGCACGCGGCGACGGCCCGCTGGGAGGGCGGCCGGCTGGAGGTCGTCGACTCCAACCAGGGCACCAACTGGGTCGCCGGTGAGCTCGCGAACCTGTTCTCCCTCGACCCGGCCTCCGTGCGGGTCCGCTCCGAGCACGTCGGCGGCGGTTTCGGCAGCAAGGGCGCCCGCGCGCACCAGGTGGCCGCCGTGATGGCCGCGACCGTGCTGCAGCGCCCGGTCCGGGTCGTCATGACCCGGCGGCAGATGTTCTCCCTGGCCGGCCACCGCAGCCCCACCGCCCAGCGGGTCCGGCTCGGCGCCGACGCGGACGGGCGGCTGCGCGCCCTGGAGCACCGGTCGCTGAACCAGACCTCGACCGTCCACGACTTCGTCGAGCCGAGCGCGGCGGCGAGCCGGTCGATGTACGCCGCCGACGCCCACCACACGGCCAGCAGGCTCGTGAAGCTCGACGTCCCCACCCCCACCTGGATGCGCGCCCCGGGTGAGGCGCCGGGCTCGTTCGCGCTGGAGTCGGCGCTCGACGAGCTCGCCGAGCGGTGCGGCATCGACCCCATCGAGCTGCGGGTCCGCAACGAGCCCGCGGTGGGCCCGGTCTCCGGGCTGCCGTTCAGCGGCCGCAACCTGATCGCCTGCTTCCGGGAAGGCGCCCGCAGGTTCGGCTGGGCCGAGCGGGACCCACGGCCCGGAGTACGCCGGGAGGGCCGCTGGCTGCTCGGCACGGGCACCGCGGCGGCCTCCTTCCCCGCGATGGCCGTGCCGTCCACGGCGGCCGTGACCGCGGAGGCGGACGGCACCTTCACGGTGGGCGTCAACGCCGCGGACATCGGCACCGGCGCGAGGACCGCGCTCACCCTGGTGGCCGCCGACGCCCTCGAGGTGCCCACGGACCGTGTCCGGGTGCGGATCGGGGACAGCGACCTCGGCCCCGCGATGATCGCCGGCGGTTCGGCGGGCACCCGCTCCTGGGGCTGGGCCGTCACGGCCGCCGCCGAGGAACTGCGCCAGAGCCTCGTGCCGGGCGCCGACATCCCGCCGGAGGGCATCACCGTACGGTCGAACACGGCCGAGGCCATCGGGGCGCTGGCCCAGAAGGAGCGGCATTCGTTCGGGGCGCAGTTCGCGGAGGTCGCCGTCGACCCCGCCACCGGCGAGGTCCGCGTGCGCCGCATGCTGGGCATCTTCGCGGCCGGCCGGATCGTCAACCCGCTCACCGCCCGCAACCAGTTCGTCGGCGGCATGATCTGGGGCATCTCCATGGCCCTGCACGAGGAAGCCGTCCGGGACCGGGCGAGCGGTGGCCTCTACGGCGCCGACCTCGCCGGCTACCACGTCGCCGCGCACGCCGACGTCCCGCACATCGAGGCCGACTGGGTCGACGACCCCGACCCGGACGACCCGGTCGGCATCAAGGGCATCGGCGAGGTCGGCATCGTGGGCGCGGCCGCGGCGGTCGCCAACGCCGTGTGGCACGCGACCGGCGTACGCCACCGGAACCTGCCGATCCGGCCCGACCGCGTGCTGCTGGCGGGCGGCGATGCTTGATCTCGCAGGGCCCCTGCACGAGTGGATCGAGGAGGGCCGGGACTTCGCCGTCGCCACGGTCGTCGCCGTCGGCGGCAGCGCCCCGCGCCCTCTCGGCGCCGCGCTGGCCGTCTCCGCCGACGGCACGGCCATCGGCTCGGTCTCCGGGGGCTGTGTGGAAGGAGCGGTGTACGACCTGTGCCTTCAGTCCCTCCAGGACGGCGGGACACTGGTCGAACGGTTCGGCTACAGCGACGAGGACGCCTTCGCGGTGGGGCTGACCTGCGGCGGGACGATCGACGTCATGATCACCCCGTTCGCGGGCGGCCGTGCGGTCGAGGAGGCCGCGCTGGCGGCTGCGGCCCGGGACGAACCCGTGGCCCTGGCCCGGGTGGTGCGAGGCCCGGCCGGCCTCCTCGGCCAGGCCCTCGTCGTCCGCCCCGACGGCTCATACGACGGTGCTCTCGGTGGCGACCCGGGCCTGGACCGCACGGCGCTCGACCGGGCCCGCGCCCTGCTCGAGACCGGCCGCACCGGCACGGTGGAGCTCTCCGAGAACGGGTCGCACTGCCCCGGCGGTCTCACCCTGCTCGTCGAGGCGGCCGTGCCCCCGCCCCGCATGATCGTCTTCGGCGCGATCGACTTCGCGGCGGCCCTGGTCCGGGCGGGAAGTTTCCTCGGCTACCACGTCACCGTGTGCGACGCCCGCCCCGTCTTCGCGACCCGGGCCCGCTTCCCGGAGGCCGACGAGATCGTCGTCGACTGGCCCGACCGCTACCTCCGGCGCACCGAGACCGACGAACGCACCGTGCTGTGCGTGCTCACCCACGACGCGAAGTTCGACATCCCCCTGCTGGCCGAGGCGCTGCGGCTGCCGGTCGCCTACGTCGGCGCCATGGGCTCGCGCCGCACCCACGAGGACCGCAACCGCCGGCTGCGTGAAGCGGGCGTGAGCGAGCACGAGCTGACCCGGCTCAGGTCGCCGATCGGCCTCGACCTGGGGGCCCGTACGCCCGAGGAGACCGCCGTGTCCATCGCGGCGGAGATCATCGCGGCACGGCACGGCGGGACGGGAACACCACTCACCGACTCGGCCACACCGATCCACAGGGCCGGCCGCGAGACGTATCCCCAACCGGCCTGAGGATCATCCCGGGCCGACGGTCCGGGTCGGGCGCTTGCCCGGGGTGTCGTGCGCCTGTCCCGGGGCGGGTCGGGGTTGCCTGGTGTGTCGACCAGTCGGTGGACACCCTGCCGGCATGACGGAGGGGCCGGGGCCGTTGCCGGCCGCGGCCCCTCCATGGGCGCGAGGTGAGGACGGTCAGGCCGCGGCGGGCTCCGAGGCGTGACCGTGCAGACGGGCGATGACCTCGGTCAGCTGCTCGGCGACCTCGGCGTCGTCGGCCGGGTGGGTCTCGGCGAAGCGGGTCATCGAGCCGGGGATGGACAGCTTGACGTCCTCCAGGACCTTGCCGCCGGCCACGCCCACGGACTTGCGGGTCTCGTCGTGCGCCCAGACACCGCCGTACTGGCCGAACGCGGTGCCGACCACGGCGACCGGCTTGCCGCCGAGGGCACCGGCACCGTACGGACGGGACAGCCAGTCGATGGCGTTCTTCAGGACGGCCGGGATGGTGCCGTTGTACTCGGGGGTGAAGAGGATCAGGCCGTCGGCGGCGTTCGCGGCCTCGCGCAGCCGCGCGGCGGCGGCCGGGACGCTGCCCTCCACGTCGATGTCCTCGTTGTAGAAGGGAATCTCGGCCAGACCCTCGAACAGGTCCACCTCGGCACCTTCGGGGGCGAGCTTGACGGACGCCTCGGCGAGCTGGCGGTTGTGCGAACCGGCGCGAAGGCTGCCGACGAGGGCGAGGATACGAACGGACATGCTGACTCCCACATCTGAGCACTGCTCTGAAAGGACTGCTGACGATCCGGACCGGAGTCCGTTTAACGTTGTAGCATCCTAACCGGACCGCGGTCCAGTTTTGTTCCCGATGCTTTACGCTGGCTTCATGTCCGCCGCCCCGCCCCCCTTCCCGACGCCCCAGGAGCCCGTCGGCCACCCCGAGCTGCTTCAGCTCGGCACCGCCGTGGAGGACGACGAGCCGTGCCTGCGGGCTGACGCCGCGCGCAACCGCGCCCGGCTGCTGGAGGCCGCCGGGCGGCTGGTGGCGGAGCGCGGCGCGGAGGCCGTCACGATGGAGGCCGTGGCCGCCGAGGCCTGTGTCGGCAAGGGCACGGTCTTCCGCAGGTTCGGCGACCGCACCGGCCTGCTGACGGCGCTGCTCGATCACTCCGAGAAGAAGTTCCAGGCCGCGTTCCTCGGCGGCCCGCCGCCGCTCGGACCCGGAGCGCCGCCCGTGGAGCGGCTGCGGGCGTTCGGCTGCGCGATGTTGCGCCGCTCGGCCGACGAGCTGGAGCTGCAGCTGGCGGCCGAGCCCGGCGCGAGCCGCCGCTATGTCGCCCCCGCCCGTCGTGTGCTGCGGCACCACATGGAGATGCTGCTGCGGCAGGCCGTCCCCGAAGCGGACTGTGAACTCCTCTCCCACGCGCTGATGGGCCAGCTCGACCCGGCCCTCGTGCACCACCTGACCAGGCAGCGTGGCATACCGCTGTCCCGCCTGGAGGTCGCGTGGATCGACCTGGTCGACCGGGTGACGGGCGCGGGCGCCGCCCGCTGAGAGTACTCCGCTCCACCCCGTGAGCGCTCACGGGTTCCTCACAACTCCCCCGCCGGAAGCGCGCATTGGGGCTTCTGCCAAGATGCCGTACGTCATGGTGCAGATACCCAGAACGCCCGCGCCCCCGTCCCCCGCACCGTCGCGCTCCGTGCCCACGAGCGCCGATGTGGCCCGCCTGGCCGGCGTCTCGCGCGCGACCGTCTCCTACGTCCTCAACAACACCAGCGCCGTACGGATCAGCGAACCCACCCGCCGCCGTGTGCACGAGGCCGCGAGGGAACTCGGGTACGTACCGCACGCGGCGGCCCGCAGCCTGCGTGCCGGGCACAGCCGGATGGTCCTGATCCCCGCGCCGACCTTCCCCGTAGGCCCGCTCTACAACCGGTTCCTCACCGACCTCCAGGGATCGCTCGGCAGCCTGGACTACACGGTCGTGCAGTACGGCACCGGCGGCCCGCACGGCGACGAAGCCGCCTGCGCCTGGGCCGAGTTACGGCCCGTGGCCGTGCTCGTGCCCGGCTCCGGGCTCGGCCCGCGCGGGGTGGCGGTGCTCAAGCGCTCGGGGGCGCGGGCCGTGGTCACCCTCGGCCCCGAGACCATCGAGGGCGCGCACGCGCTGCTCATGGACCACGACGTCGTCGGCCACAGCGCGGGCGCCCACCTCTACGACCGCGGCCGGCGCCGGATCGGCGTCGTCGTCCCGCAGGAGCCCGGACTCGAGGCGTTCTCCGCACCTCGTCTCGACGGCGTGCGCCAGTCGGTGCGCGGCACGGACGCCACCGTGACCGAACTGCCCCTCGCCTACGACGAACAGGCCGCGGCGCGCCTCGCCGCCCGCTGGCGGACCCTCGGCCTGGACGCCGTGTTCACCTACAACGACGAGTACGCGATGCTGCTGATGCGGGCGCTGCTGGACGAGGGCATCCGCATCCCCGAGGAGACGGCCGTGATCGGCGCCGACGACCTGATGCTCGGGCGGCTGCTGCGGCCCCGGCTGAGCACGGTCCAGCTGAAGTTGCCCTGCGGCCGTGAACTCGCCGAACTGGTCGACCGCGCGGTGCGCAGACCCGCCACCGAGCCCGAGACGCACAAGGTGCTCGGGGCGACGGTGCTGCACCGCGAATCGAGTTGATCCGGCGGGGCGCGACTCCCCGACAGGGGGGTCGCCGCCCGGCTTTCGTGCCGCGGCACGGCTAGGATGTTGCATGCTCAACAAAACGGGGGCGCGTTCCTGCGCGGGCCGCGGCGCACACCGCTGCGCCCGCTCGGCGCGCCCCGCCATGTGACCGCCGAACCGGCCGCGCACGCACGGGAGTTCGCCCACCCCGTCAGCCGGTGACCGATCGATCGGAGAGCCGTCATGCCGTTGCTCGACACCAGGAGCTGGCAGCCCCGCCGCCTCGCGGGGCCCGAGTACACCGTCACCGAGCCCGCCACCGGCCAAGCCCTCGGTACCCTCGCCCTCGCCACCCCCGAGGACGTCGGGGCCGCCGCCGAGCGGGCCGCGGCAGCCCAGCGCGCGTGGGCACGCACCCCGCACTTCGCGCGGGCCGCCGTGCTCCGCAAGGCCGGCGACCTGTTCACCGAGCACGCCGCCGAACTGCGCGAATGGATCGTCCGCGAATCGGGCTCCGTCCCCGGCAAGGCCGACTTCGAACTGCACGTCGCCGCCCAGGAGTGCTACGAGGCCGCCGCGCTCGCCTCCCGCCCGGCCGGCCAGGTGCTGCCCAGCGAAGCGCCGCGCCTGTCGTACACGCGCCGCGTCCCGGCCGGCGTGGTGGGCGTGATCTCGCCGTTCAACGCCCCGCTGATCCTGTCCATCCGCTCCGTGGCACCGGCCCTGGCGCTGGGCAACGCGGTCCTGCTGAAGCCGGACCCGCGCACGGCCGTCTGCGGAGGGCTGTCCCTGGCCGCGGTCTTCGCCGCCGCGGGCCTGCCGGAGGACCTGCTGCACGTGCTTCCCGGCGGCCCGGACGCCGGACAGGCCCTGGTCGCCGACCCGCGCGTGCCCGTCATCTCCTTCACCGGCTCCACCGCCGCCGGACGGGCCGTCGGCGAGGCCGCCGGACGTCACCTCAAGCGGGCCCACCTGGAACTGGGCGGCAACTCCGCCATGATCGTGCTGGAGGACGCCGACCTCGACGCGGTGATCTCCACGGCCGCCTGGGGCTCGTTCTTCCACCAGGGCCAGATCTGCATGACCACCGGACGCCATCTGGTGCACGCGTCCCTCTACGACGAGTACGTCGAGCGGCTGGCCGCCAAGGCCGACTCACTCGCCGTCGGCGACCCGCACCGGGACCAGGTCCACCTGGGCCCCATCATCGACTCGGGCCAGCTCACCAAGATCAGCGGCCTGGTCGAGGCCAGCACGGCCGCGGGCGCCAAGCTCGCCGCCGGCGGTACCCACGACCGGCTCTTCTACCGGCCGACGGTCCTCGCCCATGTCGACGACCGCACCCCCGCGTACGCGGAGGAGGTCTTCGGCCCGGTGGCACCCGTCCGTTCCTTCACCACTGCCGACGAGGCGGCGGCCCTGGCCGGGCAGAGCCCGTACGGCCTCTCCCTGGGCATCGTCACCAGGGACCCGGCCCGCGGCCTGGACCTCGCCGAGCGCATCCCGACCGGCATCGTCCACATCAACGACCAGACCGTGAACGACGAGGCCGTGGCACCCTTCGGCGGAGTCGCCGCCTCCGGCACCGGCGCCCGCTTCGGTGGTGAGGCCAATCTGGAGGCGTTCACCGAACTGCGCTGGACGACGGTACGCGGAGACGTCGCTCCGTACCCCTTCTAGAGCCCCCGTACCCGAGGGCCCGGGCTCCCGGGCCCTCGGGGCGGGTCACTCGGCCGGCTGCTGGGCCTGCTGCTCGGCGACCGCCTTGCGGACCTCGTCCATGTCGAGGTTGCGGGCCTGCCCGATGACGTCCGTCAGGGCGGCCTCGGGCAGGGCGCCCGGCTGGGCGAAAACGGCGACCTGGTCACGGACGATCATCAGCGTGGGGATGGACTGGATACCGAAGGCCGCGGCCAGCTCGGGCTGCGCCTCGGTGTCCACCTTGCCGAACACCAGGTCCGGGTTCTCCTCCGCCGCCTTCTCGTAGACCGGGGCGAACTGCTTGCACGGCCCGCACCAGGACGCCCAGAAGTCGATCAGGACGAACTCGTTGTCCGTGACCGTCTGGTCGAAGTTCTCCTTGGTGAGCTCCACGGTGCTGCTCATGGCGTAAATCCCTCTTCCTGGTGTGGGGTCAAGCCGTCGGCACAACACGGCCGACCGGACACGTATTCCGCGCCCCTACCCATGTGGCCAGGGCGCACACCACCCACCAGACTGACCCCATGACGGAAACGGAAACCAACGCGTACGACGTCGTGGTGCTCGGGGCCGGGCCCGTGGGGGAGAACGTCGCCGACCGCACCCGCGCGGCCGGACTGACCACCGCGGTCGTGGAGAGCGAGCTGGTCGGCGGCGAGTGCTCCTACTGGGCGTGCATGCCCAGCAAGGCCCTGCTGCGGCCGGTGATCGCACGCGCGGACGCCCGCCGTGTGCCGGGCCTGCGCCAGTCGGTGCAGGGCCCCCTCGACGCGTCCGCGGTCCTCGCTCACCGGGACTACTACACCTCCCACTGGAAGGACGACGGTCAGGTCGGGTGGCTCGACTCCATCGGCGCCGACCTGCACCGCGGCCACGGGCGCCTCACCGGCCCCCGCACGGTGACGGTCACCGGCCCGGACGGCGGCGAGCGCGTCCTGACCGCCCGGCACGCCGTCGCCGTCTGCACCGGCAGCCGTGCCGCCCTGCCCGGCCTGCCCGGGCTGGACGCCGTCAAGCCGTGGACGAGCCGGGAGGCCACCAGCTCCCCGACCGTGCCCGGCCGGCTGATCGTGATCGGCGGCGGCGTGGTCGCCACCGAGATGGCCACGGTCTGGCAGGCCCTCGGCTCGCAGGTGACCCTGCTGGTCCGCGGCAAGGGCCTGCTTCCCCGGATGGAGCCCTTCGCCGGGGAGCTGATCGCCGAGGCGCTCACGGAGGCCGGCGCGGACGTCCGTACGGGCACCTCGGTGGAGTCGGTGACCCGGGAGAACGGGGCGGTCGTGGCCGTCACCGACAGGGGCGACCGCATCGAGGCCGACGAGATCCTCTTCGCCACCGGCCGCGCCCCGCGCACCGACGACATCGGCCTGGAGACGATCGGCCTCGACCCCGGCTCCTGGCTGCCGGTCGACGACAGCCTCCGCGTGACCGGCCACGACTGGCTGTACGCGGTCGGCGACGTGAACCACCGGGCCCTCCTCACCCACCAGGGCAAGTACCAGGCCCGCATCGCGGGCGCCGCCATCGCCGCGCGGGCCACCGGGGAGACCCTCCTCGCACAGCCCTGGGGCGCCCACGCCGCGACCGCCGACCACGCCGCCGTCCCCCAGGTCGTCTTCACCGACCCGGAGGCCGCGGCCGTCGGCCTGTCCCTGGCCGAGGCGGAACAGGCAGGGCACCGGGTGAAGGCCGTCGACGTGGACCTGTCCACCGTCTCCGGGGCCGGCCTGTACGCCGACGGCTACCAGGGCCGCGCCCGCATGGTCGTCGACCTCGAGAACGAGATCCTGCGCGGCGTCACCCTCGTCGGCCCCGGCGTCGGCGAACTCATCCACTCCGCGACCGTCGCGGTCGCCGGCCAGGTTCCCGTCAGCCGCCTGTGGCACGCCGTCCCGTCGTACCCGACGATCAGCGAGGTGTGGCTGCGGCTGCTGGAGGCGCACCGCGACGCGTGACCTCCGTTCAGTCGGCGTCGCCGCAGGGCCGGCGGTGCCGTCACGCGTGCGCGGGCACCACGAGCTCCCGGTAGTCGTCGTCCCACAGGTCCTCCTGCGCCTCCGGCAGCAGCACCCGGTCCGGCCGCAGCGCGTCGGTCACGGCAACGGCGGCGCCGCCGAGGACGCCTGCGCATTTCGGCCGGGAGGCTCGGCGCGCGCTACGGCAGCTCGAAGCCGAGCGCCCGTGCCGCCTCCTGCGGCGTCGGCTGAGCCCAGCGCTCCGCCATGGCCTGGTTGGACGACAGCGAACGCGACTCGGCGCGGTCCAGGTACAGGACGCCGTCGAGGTGGTCCGTCTCGTGCTGCACGATCCGGGCCGGCCAGCCCGTGAACACCTCGTCCAGGGCCCGCCCGTGCTCGTCCTGCCCGGTCACCCGCACCTCGGCGTGCCGCGCCACCACCGCCTGCCAGCCCGGAACGCTGAGGCAGCCCTCGAAGAACGCGGCCCGCGCGTCTCCGGCCGGCTCGTAGGCGGGATTGACCAGCACGCGGAACGGCTGCGGCACCCGCCCGCGCGCGAGACGCACCTCCTCCGGCACCGGAGCCGGATCCTCGATCACCGCGATCCTGAGCGGCACACCGACCTGCGGCGCCGCCAGACCGACCCCGGGCGCCGCGCGCATGGTGACCCGCAGGGCCTCGACGAACCGGGCCAGCAGGTCGGGCCCCAGTTGACCGTCGTAGGGCTCAATGCCGTGCCGCAGCACCGGGTCGCCGGCCGCGACGATGGTCAACGGCAGGCCCTGGTCGAGGAGTTGCTCGACCCGCTCGGCCAGGAGTGCGCGATCGCTCGGTGTTCCCATCGCGTCAGGATGGCACGACACCCCCCACCCCCGCGTGACGCAGGTCACATGTGTTCTCCGGGAACTGAACGCCCCGCCGCCCCGACTACTGCACCGCAACGGCCACCGCCAACACCGCAACGGCCCAGAAGACGTCCCCGGAGAAGCCCGCCGATGACCACCGCTCCCTCGACCACCACGGACGAGGCCCCGCAGCCAGCCGCCCCGGCACCGTCGAAGAGCAGCTGGGCCCCCCTGCGCCCGCTGATCCTCCGCCTGCACTTCTACGCCGGGGTGCTGGTGGCGCCGTTCCTCCTCGTCGCCGCCGTCACCGGCCTGCTGTACGCCGGATCCTTCCAGGCCGAGAAGCTCGTGTACGACCACGAACTGACCGTCCCCGTAGGCGAGAAGAAGCTGCCGATCAGCGAGCAGGTGGCCGCCGCGCGCACGGCCCACCCCGAGGGCACGATCTCGGCCGTACGCCCCTCACCGGAGGCCGACGCGACGACCAGGGTGATGCTGTCCGGCGTCCCGGGCGTCGACGAGGGCCACGCGCTCGCCGTGTTCGTCGACCCGTACACCGCGAAGGTGCGCGGCTCCCTCGAACAGTACGGCTCGACCGGCGCCCTGCCGCTGCGCACCTGGATCGACGAGTTCCACCGGGACCTGCACCTGGGAGAGCAGGGGCGGCTGTACAGCGAGCTGGCGGCCAGCTGGCTGTGGGTGATCTCGGCGGGCGGCCTGGTGCTGTGGTTCTCCCGGCGCCGGGCTCTGCGCAAGGTACGGGGGACGAAGGGGCGGCGCCGCACCCTCGGACTGCACGGCAGTGTCGGCGTATGGGCGGCGGCCGGCTTCTTCTTCCTCTCGGCGACCGGTCTGACCTGGTCGGCCTACGCCGGGGCCACCATCGACGAGCTGCGGACCTCGCTGGGCCAGGCCACCCCCTCGGTGTCGGCGGCGGCCGGCGGTGAACACGCCGGCCACGGCTCCGCCGCCGGGCAGGCGGGCGACGCCGCGCACGGCGTGGGCCTGGACAAGGTCCTGGCGGCGGCCCGCTCCGAGGGCCTGGGTGACCCGGTGGAGATCGTGCCGCCCGCCGACGCGAACTCGGCGTACGTCGTCAAGCAGGTGCAGCGCGGCTGGCCCTCGAAGCAGGACGCCGTCGCGATCGACCCGGCCGACGGCGAGGTCATGGACGTGCTGCGCTTCGCGGACTACCCGGTCCTCGCGAAGCTCACCCGGTGGGGCATCGACCTGCACACCGGCATCCTCTTCGGCCTGGCCAACCAGATCGCCCTGATGCTGCTCGCACTCTCCCTGATCCTGCTGATCGTGTGGGGCTACCGCATGTGGTGGCAGCGCGGCCGCGGCACCGCCTTCGGCCGTCCGATCCCGCGCGGCGCATGGCAGCAGGTCCCGCCCCAGATCCTGGTACCGCTGCTGGCGGGCATCGCCGTACTCGGGTACTTCCTGCCCCTGTTCGGCATTCCCCTGGCGGCCTTCCTCGCCGTCGACGTTCTGCTGGGGGAGATCGCCCACCGGCGGGGGCGGCGGTCGTACGGGACACCGGCCGCGTAGCGGACGCACCGATGCCCGGCTCCCCACGGAGCCGGGCATCTTCCGGTACGGCGGGGGTCAGCGCTGCTCGAAGTCACCCGCGAGCGCCGAGGCGATCCGCAGATGCGAATCCGCCTCCTCGTGCCGGTTCTGCCGCTGAAGTGTGCGGCCGAGCATCAGCCGGGCGTAGTGCTCCACAGGGTCCCGCTCGACGATCGTCCGCAACTCGCCTTCGGCGCGGCGCAGTTGGGCCGAGTGGTAGTAGGAGCGCGCCAGAAGCAGCCGGGGCCCGGTCTGCTCGGGCACCTCCTCGACCAGCCCGGTCAGGACGCGCGCGGCGGCGGCGTAGTCCTTGGCGTCGAAGAACAGCTGCGCGCGCTCCCAGCGTTCGGCCGGGGTTCCGTGGGCGTAGTACGCCGTGTCGTGGGTCGTGTTCACTCGGGGCCTCCTTCGAGGGCGGCAACCGAGCCTGCCGGTTCACTATTCCCCTGGTCGGGCAGGAACGCGGCGCCGGGACTATCGGGCCAGGGTGGCCAGTTCGGCACCGGCCCGTTCGGTGATCAGGCTCAGGACGCGGCCCGTGACGGCCAGGTCCTCAGCCGGGATGCCGTCGTAGATGCGGGCGGTGATGGGTGCCGTCTCGCCGGAGGTCGTGGCGTACAGCTCGCGCCCGGCGTCCGTGATCCGTACGTCCGACGCCCCGTCCGGGGTCAGCAGCCGCGCGGTGATCAGCTCGTCGAGGACGCCGTGCGCCTCCGTCGCGTCGGTCTTCAGTGCGCCGGTGACACCGTCGACGAGCTGTTCGCGCCCGACCGGTCCGTCGGCGAGGGCGGCGAGCCGGAGGGTGACGGACTGCTGGAAGGTGATGCCGTGCCGGGCCAGCACGTTCTCGAGGAGAGCGCGGCCCGCGTAGTGGGCCAGGGCGATGACACGGGGGTCGACGAGGGGTGTGGTGGTGGTCATGACTGCTCCGTCTCGTTCTCGCTGAAGGGATCAAGAGGTGCGTCGAGCAGGGCCGTCAGGTCGCGCTTGAACTCCCGGGTGCGCGCGCTGTCGAGGCCGCCGAGCGGGTCGAGGAGCTGCTGTAGGAGTCCCTGGACGACCTCGATCGCCCGCCGGGTGACCTCGCGGCCCTGCTCGGTGAGGGCGAGCTGCACCGCGCGCGGGTCGCGCGGGTCCCTGGTGCGCTCCAGGAGACCGGCGGTCTCCAGGGCGCGGGCCAGCTTCGACACGTAGAGCGGCTCGAGTCCGGTGTGGTCGGCGAGGCGGCGCTGGCTGGGCCGTTCGCCGGAGCGCTGCATGCCATGGAGCGACGCCACCAGCGAGTACTGCGCATGGGTGAGTCCCAGTGGGGCCACCGCACGGTCGACCGCGACCCGCCACTTCATCGACAGCCGCCACACCAGGAACCCGGGCGTCGCGCCTTCGGAACCGTTGCTCATGGCGAATACAGTACATAGCTACTATGTACATGGCTACTGTTTTGTGGAGCGTCCGCGGCGCGGCCCGAACCTGACGCTGACGCAAGCCCTTGTGCCGGACTAGGTTGTGCGCCATGAGCAATCTTGAGCGCGAGGCGGCCCCCTCCCTGTGCGGTGGCCGTGGCTTCGTGGTGGCGGAGCCGGTGCGTGAACTCCTCAGCCCTCGCAAGGTGAAGCTGGGCGAGTCCAGCGAGGTCCGCCGGCTGCTGCCCAACCTCGGCCGCCGTATGGTCGGGGCCTGGTGCTTCGTCGACCACTACGGTCCCGACGACATCGCCGACGAGCCCGGAATGCAGGTGCCGCCGCATCCCCACATGGGTCTGCAGACTGTGAGCTGGCTGCACGAGGGGGAGGTGCTGCACCGCGACTCCACCGGCAGCCTCCAGACGATCCGCCCGCGCGAACTCGGCCTGATGACCTCCGGCCGGGCCATCAGCCATTCGGAGGAGAGTCCGCGCTCGCACGCCCGCTTCCTGCACGGCGCTCAGCTGTGGGTCGCCCTCCCCGACGGCCACCGCCACACCGACCCGCGCTTCGAGCACCACGCCGATCTGCCGGTCGTCACGGCACCCGGCGTCACGGCCACGCTGATCCTCGGCGACCTCGACGGCGCTACCTCACCCGCTACGGCGTACACCCCGATCGTCGGCGCCGACCTGGCCCTGACCCGAGGCGCGGACGTGCGCCTCCCCCTGGAACCGGACTTCGAGTACGCCGTCCTGTCGATGTCCGGAGAGGCCCACGTCGACGGCGTCCCCGTCCTCCCCGGCTCCATGCTCTACCTCGGCTGCGGACGCGGCGAACTGCCCCTGCGGGCGGAGTCGGACGCGGGCCTGATGCTCCTGGGCGGCGAACCGTTCGAGGAGGAACTGATCATGTTCTGGAACTGGATCGGGCGGTCCCAGGAGGAGATCGAGCAGGCGCGGCGGGACTGGATGGAAGGCACTCGCTTCGGGGAGGTGAAGGGGTACGACGGGGCCCCGCTGCCCGCTCCTGAGCTGCCGCCTGTGCCGCTGAAACCGCGCGGAAGAGTGCGCTGACCTGCTGAAATGCTCGCGGGTTGGTGGCTGTTGAGTGGGTGGCGGCTGGGCATTGGCGGCCGCTTTTCGACCGTTCGCCGGGCGGCGGCCGAGCGGGTCGCTTGCTCGGGTCGGCGGGGCTGGCGATTCCACGGTATGGCTGTCCGTGGGCAGTTGTGGCAGGACTCTTGCTGACGAGTGCTGTCTCGGAGGCCCGCCAGCAGCTTCTTCGTCTGTTGGTGGTACGCGGGTGCCGCACTTGCAGACGGAGCACTTGCTCGGTGGAAGACGCCGGGGTCGAGTAGCCCGGTGACGCGGATCAACCTCGAAGGCACCTGAGCGTCGTTGGGCGGCGCAGAGAGCTCGCCGACGGGGCTGTACGACGCGCGGCGTCCGTGACGGTGACGCACTCGTCGATGTGGACGGCCTGGCGCGGGCGGGCCACGTGCAGCGATCGGGAACTGACTACGGAGTGTGACTTCATCGGGATCGGACGGTCGCAGGAGGAGATCGTCCGCGGGCTTTGACTCAGTGCCGCTCAGACTGAGGGAGGGGCTGCGTGCACCAGATCGTCTTGCCATTGGTGGTGTGCCGGGTGCCCCACCCGTGGGTGAGCTGGGCGACGAGCAACAGGCCCCGGCCGCCCTCGTCGAAGGCGCGGGCCCGGCGCAGGTGCGGGGTGGTGTTGCTGGCGTCGGAGACCTCGCAGATCAGGGAGGTGTCGCGAATCAGCCGCAGCCTGATGGGCGGCTCGCCGTATCTGATGGCGTTGGTCACCAGCTCGCTGACCACCAGCTCGGTGACGAACGCCGCCTCCTCCAGGCCCCAGGCGTCCACCTGGTCGACGGCGAGCTTCCTGGCGCGTGGCACCTGCGCGGTGTCGGGCTCGACGTCCCAGTCGGCGACGTGGTGGGGATCCAGCGCGAGGGTGCGAACGAGCAGCAGGGCGGCGTCGTCGGTGCGGCGTGGGGGAAGCATGGCGTCCATCACCGTGTCGCACAGGGTCTCCAGCGAGGCGGTTGAGTGGTTCAAGGCTCGCTGCAGTTCGGCGGTCCGCTGGTCGACGTCGCGCTCGCGGCTTTCCACCAGTCCGTCGGTGTAGAGGGCGAGCAGGCTGCCCTCCGGCAGTTCGAGCTCGGTGGCCTCGAAAGGCAGCCCACCGATGCCGAGCGGCGGTCCCGGATGGACGGGTACCGGGGTCCGGGTGCCGTCCTGGGAGATGACCAGCGGCAGGGGGTGGCCGGCGCTCGCCAGCGTGAGATGCCGGGAGACCGGGTCGTAGACGGTGTAAAGGCAGGTGGCCCCGGACTCGCCGGTCGGCTGGAAGTGGCCGGTGGGCTGGAGGTCGCTGGCGAGGTGGAGGACCAGGTCGTCCAGGTGGGTCAGCAGTTCGTCCGGTGGCAGATCGACATCGGCGAGGGTGCGTACCGCCGTGCGCAGCCTGCCCATGCTGGCCGAGGCGTGCAGGCCGTGACCGACGACATCGCCGACGACCAGGGCGACCCGGGCGCCGGATAGCGGAATGACGTCGAACCAGTCACCGCCCACTTCCGTACCGGTCCCGCCGGGCAGGTAGCGGGAGGCCACCTCGACCGCCTCCTGGTTCGGCAGCCCTTGCGGCAGCAGGGTGCGTTGCAGCGTCAGCGCGGTGGTGCGCTCGCGTGAGTACCGGCGGGCGTTGTCGATGGCGACGGCTGCCTTGGCGGTCAACTCCTCGGCGAGGATCAAGTCATCGGCGGTGAACGCCTCGGGCCGGTCGACGCGGGAGAAGGCGACGACGCCGAGCAGCGCGCCGCGCGCCCGGAGCGGCACGGTGATCCGGCCGGTCAGCCCGTCCGCGGCGATGGACTCGTCGATCACCGGGTTGCCCGGTGGCCAGTGGGCCGGGTCGGCGGCGAGTCCGGGCCCGAAGGCCCACTCGCCGCCCTGGCCGGGCTCGGCGGCGAGCTCGACCGTGGACCTGCCGGCGGCCATGCAGCGGGCGGCGACGGAACCGGGCGCGTGCGTGACCGGTGTCGTGACCCCTGGAGCCTGGTCGGCGTCCACCTTCGTGCTGTGCTCGGCGGCACGGCTGAGCCTGATGGTCTCGCCGGGGCCGAACGGGGATCCTGAGGGCGGTTCCTCACCGCGCAGCACCTCGTCGAAGAGGTCCACGCTGACGAGGTCGACGAATCCCGGCACCGGGGTCATGGCCAGTTCCTGGGCGGTGCCGATCACGTCGAGTGTCCGGCCGATGCCGCCGCTGGCCTTGTTGAGGATGAGCAGGCGTTGCCGAGCCCAGTACTCGGCGCTCATGTCGAATCCCCAGTTGGCGATCGCGCGGACCCTGCCCTTGGCATCCCGGACGGGCCAGATGCTGGTGGCCCAGGCGTTGGCGTAGTCGCTGCCGCGCGGGCGGAAGACGGTGATGAGACGCGTGGGCTCGCCCGTCCTCGCCACTTCGGCGAGCGCGTCGGCGTAGGGCTTGTCGTCCCTTTCGGGAAACAACGTGCGGTCGAATTCGGGAAGCACCTCGCGGTACTTCTTGCCGAGCACCTGCTCCTCGGAGTGCGCGATCACCCGGCCCGAGGAGGCGTTGATCCACAGGAACCGCAGCTCAGGGTCGTAGGCGCCCAGAGCGAAGGGAGACTGCTCGAATGCCCGGTCGGCGATCACCGGACGGCGTCCCCAACGCTGGATGGTCACCACGTGACCCAGCGTCCGCTCGTCGGGGCCGAGCAGCGGGTGGGCCGTCACCACGGCGTCCACAGTGGAACCGTCCCGGTGGCGTAGGAGGATGAACCCCGTCGGGTCGGGACCGGCGCCGTAGCCCTCGGGGAAGCCGGGTGGCGGGGGATCGACCAGCAGGTCGGTCACGGGGCGCCCGACGGTGTCCTCCGCCGTCCAGCCCAGCAGCAGCCGGCCCCCCTCACTCCAGCCGCTCACCATGCCGTCCGGGCCCACCACGACAGCGGCAGTGGGGGCATCCTGCTTGTCGGCCATCTCCACGTACCACGCCTCCGTCCGGATTGCCGTGCCCGTCGGGGCTGGTTTCCAGCGGCTGCTTCCAGCCTAGATCGGCCCCCGCTCCACGGCGCTCCGGCTGGTGCGCTTTCGGGGTGCCAGGTCCCGGAGCGACCGGGGCCAGGGCCTGCGCGTCCCCGTTCGACAGCAGCGGCCGGGCCGCCGACCGAGACCATGGGGTGCAGGTGCAGGACGAACACCTCCGGGTGGCACGGCAGTGCAAGGAGCGCGGATTGCCGCTGTCCGTCATCGTGTGCGACTGCTTCCACTGGCTGCGGATGGGCGACTGGCGTTTCGAGGAGTGCGACGGGCCTCCCCTCTCATGGGGAGGCTGGTCGGGCACGGGGCACGGCAGGCCCTCTGCGGCTCGGGCTCGCCGAGACGTGCACGATCTCGTCGGGTGCCACGCCGAGCTTGTCCAGCGTGTATGCGAAGGCGCGGAGCCGGGGCTTGTAGACGCCGATCTCCTCGGCGGTGATCACGACCTCGAACGGGGCCTGGGATCGGGCGGACGCAGGAGGAGATCGTGCGGGCCCGTCGGGACTGGACGGAAGGCACTCGCTTCGGGGAGGTGAAGGGGTACGACGGGGCCCCGCTGCCCGCTCCTGAGCTGCCGCCGGTGCCGCTGAAACCGCGTGGAAGAGTGCGCTGACCTGGGAACGTGCGAACGGGCCTGTGCTCACCAAGGCGCGAGGTGAGCACAGGCCCGTTCAGGAGCCGGGCCGCGAGGGGGCGGTCAGACGGTGGTCTTCGCCGACTCCTGGTCGTCGTCCCCGGTGATCTCGCCGGCCTTACGGGCGCGGACGAACTCCAGGAAGGAGTTGAGCTCGCGCTTGACGATGGGGGCGAGGAGGTAGAGGCCGATGATGTTGAAGACCGACAGCAGGAAGAGCGCGGAGTCGGCGAGGCTGATCAGCGAGTCGAGGGACATCAGGGCGCCCACGATCACGAACAGGCTCCAGATGACCTTGAAGACGATCTCGCTGACCTTGCTCTTGCCGAACAGGTACGACCAGGCCTTGAGACCGTAGTAGCCCCAGGTCAGGATCGTGGAGAAGGCGAAGAGCAGCACCGCGATGGTGAGCACGGCCGGGAACCAGGGCAGTACGGTCTCGAAGGCGTCGGAGGTGATGGTGACGCCGCCGATGCTCTCGCCGGCGCGGGCCTCGCTCCAGCTGGCCGGGTTGGCGATGACGATGGTCAGCGCGGTCATGGTGCAGATGACGACCGTGTCGATGAACGGCTCCAGCAGGGCGACCAGACCCTCGCTCGCGGGGTGCTTGGTCTTGACCGCGGAGTGGGCGATCGGGGCGGAGCCGAGACCGGCCTCGTTGGAGAACGCGGCGCGCTGGAAACCGATGATCAGGGCGCCGATCACACCGCCGGCGACGCCGTCGGCCTCGAAGGCGCCCTGCAGGATGGTCTGGAAGGCGTCCGGGACGTGGGTGACGTTGCCCAGGATGACGACCAGGCAGGCCACGATGTAGATGCCGGCCATCGCGGGCACCAGCCGGCTGGTGACCGAGGCGATGGAGCGGATGCCGCCGAGCAGCACGAGACCGACCAGCGCGGAGACGACCAGGCCGAAGAGGACGGCACCGGCGGAGGAGGCCAGGAAGCCGTCCTCGCCTCCGAAGGTCGAGGAGATCTGCGCGTAGCTCTGGTTGGTCTGGAACAGGTTGCCACCGAACAGACCGAAGAAGAGGATCATGATCGAGGCGAGGACGGCGAGCACCTTGCCGAGCTTGGCGCCGCCGCTGCCGAAGCGCTCCTTGAGGCCCTTGGGCAGGTAGTGCATCGGGCCGCCGGAGACCGTCCCGTCGGCGTGCACCTCGCGGTACTTCACGCCGAGGGTGACCTCGACGAACTTGGACGCCATGCCGAGCAGACCGCACAGGATCATCCAGAACGTCGCGCCCGGGCCGCCGATGGAGACGGCGACGGCCACACCGGCGATGTTCCCGAGACCGACCGTGCCGGAGACGGCGGCGGTCAGCGCCTGGAAGTGGTTGACCTCACCGGCCGACCCCTTCTCGTCGTACTTCCCGCGCACCACGTCGAAGGCGAGCTTGAACTTGCGGACCTGCACGAACCCGAACCAGCCGGTGAAGACCAGGCCGGCGACGACGAGCCAGGCGACGATGAGGGGCAGATCCGTTCCGCCCACGGGAACGGCGTAGAAAACGACCTCCCCGAGCCACTTGGCTATCGGTTCGAAGAAATCGCTGACGGCTTCGTCGACGTTTTGGGTGACGGAGTCGAGTGACACAGTAGCTACCTCGATGGTGCAAGGCCGGGGCACAGGGGTAGTGCCGCCGGCTGATGTGCGGTCTCTGAACGAACGCCGTTGTTCGATCGGCGACGCTGGGTGGGCTGTCCGCGGATGCGGATCGTGATCACCCTGGCCGTGCTGCCGGTGCATGCCGACCGCTCCGGTTGGTGGCGTCGAGCGGTGCCACCTGCGGAGTTGCGCAGTTCTACCACGGCCCTTACGCATCCTTTAGTGATGTAGATCACATGACCAGCAGTTACCTTCGAAAATGCCAGCGAGCGATATCGGACCGTTATGCGGAGGCCGAGATCCGTTCACCGGACAGCTAATGAACGTGCACACAGATTGGCCAGGACACGCGACGTAAGCGTTCCGTCATCTCTCTCGGGGTTCGTGACGCCTTCCTGACCCGTTGAATGGGGAGCTACGAAAGCTCTCAGGGAAGTGAGGCAGGGCATGGCACGCATGCGGACGGCGCTGGGCAGGCCGCTGGTCATCGGGATACTGGTGGTGGCGGTCGCCGGCATCGGACTCGGGTTGTACTGGTTCCAGCCGTGGAAGCTGTGGCAGAACGAGACCGTGGAGGAGGCCCTGCCCGGTGCCGTGACCACATCGGCACCCCAGGCGCCGGCGCCCTCCTCGTCCCCCTCGCAGCCGCCCTCCCCGGCGCCCGGGCCGCAGACGCTGGCGAGCGGCGAGTTGATCAGCCACGAGCACGACACCTCGGGCGTGGTGAAGCTCGTGCGGCTCTCCGACGGCTCTCACGTCGTACGGCTGGAGAACCTGGACACCAGTAACGGCCCGGACCTGCGCGTGTGGCTGACCGACGCGCCGGTGAAGGAGGGAACGGCGGGCTGGCGCGTCTTCGACGACGGCGAGTACGTCAGCCTCGGCAAGCTCAAGGGCAACAAGGGCAGCCAGAACTACACCGTGCCCGACGACGTCGACCCGGCCCGCTACACCAGCGTCAGCATCTGGTGCGACCGATTCGACGTGTCCTTCGGAGCCGCCCGGCTCGCTCGCGCGTGACCGCGGCCCCGGGCCCGGCCCGATGCTTCCGCGCACTGCCGCTCGCCCGCCCGGGCTCAGAACCCCGTAGCGGGCCAGTCCAGCAGCCGGGCACCGATCACCGCGGTCTGGAGCATGTAACGGTGAGCGGGGTCGGCCGGGTTGGCGCCGGTGAGCTTGTGGATGCGTTCCAGGCGGTAGGTCAGGGCGCGCACGCTCAGTGAGAGGCGGCGGGCGGCCTCGGCCGCGACGCAGCCGGAGTCGAAGTAGGCGGTGAGGGTCTCCAGGAGGGGCTGGGCGCCGCCGCGGGCGGTGGCGAGCGGGCCGAGGGCGTCGTGGACGAGCTCGGACATGGCCTGCCGGTCGCGGGTGAGGACCGGGTAGACGAGCAGGTCGGCGGCGCGCAGCACCGGGTCGTCCAGTTCCAGACGCTCGGCGAGTTCGAGCGCGTTGAGGGCTTCCTCGTACGACTGGACGACCCCGCCGGGGCCGGGCTGAGGACGCCCGATGGCGACCCGGCCGCCGTCGGTGGCGGCGTGGGCCTGCTTGGCGAAGTAGGGCAGGATCTCGTCCTCGTGGCCGGGTGCGACGCACAGCAGCCTGCCGTCCTTGGTGGTGAGCAGGACGTCGCGGTTGCCGAAGCGGGTGATGAGCGCCTGCTCCACCCGCCGGGGTACCGGAGCGCCCTCCTCGTAGGCGGCCGGGCCCTGGGCGACGGCGACTGCGTGGGCCTGGGACAGGCGCAGGCCGAAGCGTTCGGCGCGCTCGGCGAGACGGCCCAGGTCGCTTCGACCGTAGAGCAGGTCGTCGATGAACTCCCGGCGGGCTGCCTCCTCCTGACGTACCGCCTGCCGTTGGGCGCGTTCGTAGCCCTCGGCGAAGGCGTCGATGATCTGCTGCACCGCGGCGAGCGCGTCGGCGGCCGAACCCGAGGTCTGGGGCCAGGCCGTGCGAGCCGCCGACAGGTGTGCGCTGACGAGGGCGCGCAGCCCGTAGCCCGCGTCCGCGGCCTGCTCTCCGAAAGCACGCCGGGAGGCGACTTCCTCCCGGGTCAGGCGTCGCCCGGTGGCCGCGACCTCGGCCAGGATCTGGGCACAGCCATCCAGATAGCGCTCGGGTATGTCCCGGTCCGTCACGTCGCCCCCGCATTCTTGACGCGCCGATGACGGTTCCTCAGTGGCGCACCGGCATGCAGACCCTAGTGAACTCTGCCGGAGTCCGGCAATGCGTGAACGTGGGCCGGCCGTGCACCATGGCTCGCGGGGAGCACACGGATGGTTTCGGTGCCGGACACCGGCATGTGTCCGGTGCCGGAATCCGAGAAACCGTGCATCCCCGAGCACACGTCGTGTGCGCCGTGGGCGGAAAGGGGGATCGGGACATGCGGACTTTTCTGACCGCCGCGACGGGGCTGCCCACGATCCTGCTGACCGCGGCACTCGTCGTGGTGGTGTGCTTCTGGCTGTTGGTCACCGTGGGCGCCGCCGCACCGGACAGCTTCGACACGGACGTGGATCTCCGGGTGTGGCGCATGGGCGGGGTGCCCGCGGCGGTCGCCCTCTCGCTGCTGACGCTCCTCGCCTGGGGTCTGAGCGTCGGTGCGACGCTCGCGCTGCCCGTGGTCACGCCACCCGGTCCCGCCACCTGGCTGCTGCGCCTGGCCCTGCCGGTCGGGGCGCTGTTCGTGTCCTGGCCCGCGACCTGCCTGATCGTACGGCTGTTGCGCCCCCTCTTCCCGGACGAACCCGAGCCGCCCGTGCTGGAGAAGTCCCGCACGGGCGAGGGCCCCGAACTGCGGGACGCAGAACGCCAGGATCCCGGCCGGAGGACGTCGGGCCACGCCGAGCTCCCGTCGAGGGACCGCGCCGCCTGAGTCGCGGCGCCGCCGGCCCTCACCGTCGGCCCCCCTCCTCACGCCTCAACTTTCCTACGCCTTGAAGGACGTATCCATGATTGCCATGATCGTGGGCATCGGCGTGCTCGCCGCCGTCTGCCTGCTCGTCGTACTCCTCGTCGCCCGGTTGTTCCGCAAGGTGGAGCAGGGCAAGGCGCTGATCGTCTCCAAGATGCGCAAGGTCGACGTGACCTTCACCGGGCAAGTGGTGCTGCCGGTGCTGCACAAGGCCGAGGTGATGGACATCTCGGTGAAGACCATCGAGATCACCCGGGCCGGCAAGGAGGGGCTGATCTGCCGGGACAACATCCGCGCGGATATCCGGATCTCGTTCTTCGTGAAGGTCAACAAGACCGTGGAGGACGTCATCAAGGTCGCCCAGGCCGTCGGCACGGCGCGGGCCAGCGACCGGGACACGTTGCAGGAGCTGTTCCACGCGAAGTTCTCCGAGGCGCTGAAGACCGTGGGCAAGCAGCTGGACTTCACCGACCTCTACACCAAGCGTGAGGAACTGCGGTACCGGATCATCGAGGTCATCGGCGTCGACCTGAACGGCTATCACCTGGAGGACGCGGCGATCGACTACCTGGAGCAGACGCCGCTGACCCAGCTGGACCCGGCGAACGTCCTCGACGCCCAGGGCATTCGGAAGATCACCGAGCTGACCGCCGTGGAGCATGTGCGCACCAACGAGGCGCAGCGCACCGAGGAGAAGGAGATCACCCGGCAGAACGTCGACGCCCGCGAGGCGATCCTGGAGCTGGAGCGCCGCCAGGCCGACGCCGAGATCAAGCAGCGCCGGGAGATCGACACCGTACGGGCGAGGGAGGAAGCCGAGACCGCGCGGGTGGTGGAGGAGGAGCGGCTTCGGGCACAGTCCGCGTTCCTGAAGACCGAGGAGCAACTCGGCGTCCAGCGCGAGAACCAGGCACGTGAGGTGGCCGTCGCCGCGAAGAACCGGGAGCGGGTCATCGCGGTCGAGAACGAGCGCATCGAGAAGGACCGGCAGCTCGAAGTCATCGCCCGCGACCGGGAGACGCAGCTGACGCAGATCGCCGCCGAGAAGGAGGTCGAGGCGGAGAAGCGGGAGATCGCCGAGGTCGTCCGCGAGCGGGTCGCCGTGGACCGTACGGTCGCCGAGCAGGAGGAGTCCATCAAGAAGCTGCGCGCCGTGGAGGAGGCCGAGCGGCAGCGTCAGACGGTCGTCATCGCCGCCGAGGCCGAGGCGCAGGAGAAGCTGGTCAAGGACATCAAGGCCGCGGAAGCCGCCGAGCAGGCCGCCGTGCATCGCGCGGCCGAGGAAGTCACCCTGGCCGAGGCCCGGTTGAAGAGTGCCGACCTCGACGCGCAGGCCAAGCGGCGGCTCGCCGAGGGCGTCCAGGCGGAGTCCGCGGCCGAGGGCCTGGCCGCCGTCCAGGTCCGTGACAAGGAGGCCGAGGTCATCGAGAAGGCCGGCCGCGCGGAGGCCGAGGCGACCCAGGCGCGCATGCTGGCGGAGGCCGAGGGCACCAAGGCCAAGGCGTTCGCCGAGGCGCATGCCGTCGGGGAGAAGCTCAAGGCGGAGGCCGCGGGTCTCACCGAGAAGGCCGCCGCGATGGCCGCGCTCGACGAGGCGTCCCGCGGCCACGAGGAGTACCGGCTGCGGCTGGAGGCCGAGAAGGACATCCGGCTCGCGGGGCTGGACGTGCAGCGGCAGGTCGCCGAGGCTCAGGCCACCGTCCTCGCCACCGGCCTGGAGAACGCCGACATCAACATCGTCGGCGGCGAGTCGGTCTTCCTCGACCGGCTGGTGTCCTCGATCGCCCTCGGCAAGGGCGTCGACAGCTTCGTGCAGCACTCCGAGACCGCCCAGGCGCTCGCGGGGCCGTGGCTGGACGGCAGCGGCAGCTTCACCGACGACCTCGGCCGTCTCCTCGGCTCGGTCTCCACCGCCGACGTACAGAACCTGACGGTCTCCGCCCTGCTGATGAAGCTCATGAAGACAGGCGGCGCCGACGCCGGGCAACTGCAGCAGCTGCTCGACAAGGCGGGCGAGCTGGGACTCTCCGACACGTCGCTGACCGCGCTCAACGGAAGCGCCAGGTCCTGACAGGCTCGCGGTCCGGAACTGCCGCACAGGGGACGGCAGTTCCGGACCGCGTCTTCCGCGTCCTCCGCGACTTCCTGAAAGGGAACCCCATGACCACCGGCCTGGACACGGGCACGTACGAGGTGCTGCGCAGCCGCCTCACCGCGCAGGCCGCCGAGCTCGGCCGCCGCGCTGAGGCGCTCAACGCCCGCCGCACCGAGGAGTTCGGTTCCATCCGGCTCGGACTCGCCGGCACCGAGCGGCTCCGCACCGAGCACAACTGCGTGCCCCGCGACATCGTCTCCGTCGGCGACGTGCTGCTCTTCGGGCACAACGTCTTTCTCGGGCTCAAGCCCGAGACGACCGTCGCGGACGTCTTCGCGCTGTACGACCGCGACCTGAACCGGCTGCCCGACGACGCCGTGCCCGGCCTGCTCGACGACCCCGCCTTCGTCCGCGAGTTCACCGCCCTCTACCGCTACTACCGCCAGGCTCACCTCCTCCAGCTCCGCCGTGTCGACGGCAAGCTGCTGGCCGTCTTCCAGACCGGCGAGAAGGCCGGCGACATCCGCGTCCTGCGCTGGGCGCTCGCCGACGACGCACGGGTGACCTTCCTGGACGCGCGCGGCGACCGCGACCACGTCTTCCCGCCTTCCCACGACTTCGAGTGGACCGAGGCGACCCGCGAGGACCACGTTCTCGGCCGCCACCCACATGTCTCCATCGAGGGTGAGGTCTTCGTCGAGACGGTCGGCGGGACGCTGACGGTCAAGATCGAGGACAACACCGAGACGGGCGAGGGCATCCACTCCGAGCCGGTCGACGAGCCACTGCAGTCCCTCGCCGACGCGGACATCGCCCACGCGCGCGTGGGCGCCCTGATCCTGCTGCGCATCCGCCCCTACAAGGAGGACGCGAACCGCTACCTGGTCTTCAACACCCTCACCAGGGCTGTCGTGCGCCTCGACGGCATCGGCCGGGCCTGCCGCACCCTGCCCGAGGACCAGGGCGTCGTCTTCCCCGGCGGCTACTGCCTGGCGACGGGGGCCTACAAGACCTTCGACGGCATCGACACGGCGGACCTGGAGTTCGAGCGCATGGTCCGCTCCCCGAACGGCGAGGACGTCCTGTACGCCTTCCACGCGCGCGTGGAAGGCCGCAGCCTGCTGCTGCCGTACAACATGATCCGCAAGGAGATCGCCACCCCGCTGTCCTGTCACGGCTGGGCCCTCTTCGACGACGGCACGCTCATGGTCCTGCGCGCCGACAGCGACGAACCCCAGCGCGTGCACCCACTCCAGTCGTGGAGCTCGCCGTACGTCTCCGACACCCATGCCGCCGCCCAGCCCGTCGGCACCGGCCCTCTGGCCCGCATCGGCAACGCCGACCTCGTGCGCGGCATCTCCGACTGCCTGTCGATCACGCGCGCGGTCTCCGAGACGACCCCGACGAGCGAGGTGTACGAGGCGCTGGCGGCCTCCTGTGTCCGGGTCGCCGACTCCTACCACTGGCTGGGCGAGAGCGAACTGGGCGATCTGCGCGAGCCGTTGGCGCACGTCCGGGCGACCGCCGAGCAGGTGCTGGTCGAGTTCGAGACCGTCCAGGCCCTCACCCGCCGGGCCGCCGACGCCCTCGCCGAGTCCACCGCAGGGGTCGCCGCGGTGGTACGTCGCCTGCGCGGCGAGGTCCCGCGCAGTGCCGCCGCGTGGGTCACCGGCCTGACCGAACTCCGGCACGCCAAGGGCCACTTGCTCACCCTCAAGGACATGCGGTACGCGGACACCGCCCGCATCGATGAGGTGGCAGCGGGCGTCGAGGCCGACCTCTCCGCCTTCGGGCAGCGGGCCGTCGCCCATCTGGCCCGGGAGGACGCCTTCGCCGACCACCGGGCCGACGTCGAGCGGCTCGTCGTCGACGCCGAGGCGATCGCGACGGTCGCCGAGGCCGCGCCACTCGCCACCCGCCTCGACGAACTCGCCGACGGGCTGCGCACGGTCACCGAGGTCGTCACCGGACTCGACATCGGCGACGCCACCGTCCGCACCTCCATCCTGGAGCGGATCGCCGAGGTCCTCGGTGGCGTGAACCGTGCCCGCGCCACCCTGGACGGCCGTCGCCGTGAGCTCCTCGGCCGCGAGGGACGCGCCGAGTTCGCCGCCGAGTTCGCCCTGCTCGGTCAGGCCGTCACCGGCGCGCTCGCGGCCACCGGCAGCCCGGACGCCTGCGACGAGCAACTCGCGCGCATGCTGATGCAACTGGAGAACCTGGAGTCGAGGTTCGCCGAGTCCGACGACTTCCTCACCGAACTCGCGGACAAGCGCGACGAGATCCACGAGGCGTTCTCCGCCCGCAAGCAGACCCTCGCGGACGCCCGCGCCCGCCGTGCCGAACGCCTCGCCGACTCGGCGACCCGCGTGCTCCGGACGGTCACCCGCCGCGCCGCCGCGCTCACCGACGCGGACGCCGTCGCCACGTACTTCACCTCCGACCCGATGCCCGCCAAGGTCTACCGCATCGCCGAGCAACTGCGGGAGCTCGACGACCAGGTCAGGGCGGAGGAGCTGGACGGCCGCCTCAAAGCCGCCCGCCAGGAGGCCCTGCGGGCCCTGCGGGACCGCACCGACCTCTACGCCGACGACGGCCGCACCCTGCGTCTGGGCACCCACCGCTTCGCGGTCAACGCCCAGCCCCTCGACCTCGCCCTGGTTCCGTACGGCGACACCCTCGCCTTCGCGCTCACCGGCACGGACTACCGCTCCCCGGTGACGGACCCGGACTTCGCCGCGACCCGTCCGTACTGGGACCGCCCGCTGCCGTCGGAATCGCCGGACGTCTACCGCGCCGAACACCTCGCGGCCCGCCTGCTCGACGAGCACGGCCCGGCAGCACTCGCGGAGACGCACGACCTGCCCGTCCTGGTCCGGCAGGCAGCCGAGGCGGCCTACGACGAGGGATACGCGCGCGGCGTCCACGACCACGACGCGACCCTGATCCTCACGGCACTCCTGCGCCTGCACCAGGGCGCGGGCCTGCTCCGCCACGAGCCCGCCGCCCGCGCCGCCGCCCAGCTGTTCTGGTCGCACGGCACGACCGCCGGGGAGCGCGACAGCTGGACCCGGCGTGCGGTGTCCATGGCGCGGGCCCGTGACACGTTCGGGCTCGCCCCCGCGATCGCCGACCTGCGGGCCGAACTCGCGGAGGCGATCGGAACGGAAGCGGCGGCCGCCTACCTCTTCGAGGAGCTGACCAGCGGCCCCGACGGCTTCGTCATCAGCGGCAGCACCCGCACGCTGCTCGACAAGTTCCGCCGCACGATGGGCACGTCGGCCTACGACGACGACCTCACCGCCCTCGCGGACCCGGCCGCCCGCCGACAGCTCGTCGAGGCGTGGCTGACCTCGTACACCACCGCGACCGGCACGGACCTCACCGCCGGCGACCTGGCCGAGGCGGTCGCCGCCGAGCTCTGCTCGGACCTGCCCCGCTACGAGTCCGACGCGCCGCTGACCGAGACGGTGGAGGGTCTGCTCGGTGCCCACCCACGCATGGACGGCCGCAGGCTCACCGTCCGTGTCGACGAACTTCTCGCCCGTACACGGCAGTTCCGTGCCCGCGAGGTACCCGCCCATCAGGCGTACCAGCGCCGCCGCGCGGCGCTGGTGGCCGCCGAGCGTTCCCGGATCCGGCTGGACGAGTACCGGCCGCGCGTGATGTCGGCGTTCGTCCGCAGCCGGCTCATCGACGAGGTGTACCTCCCGCTGCTCGGCGACAGTCTCGCCAAGCAGATCGGTACGACCGGTGATGCGAAGCGCACCGACACCGGCGGCCTGCTGCTGCTCATCTCCCCGCCGGGCTACGGCAAGACCACGCTCATGGAGTACGTCGCCGACCGCCTCGGCCTGATCCTGGTCAAGGTCAACGGCCCCGCACTGGGCCACGCCGTCACCTCGCTCGACCCCGCCGAGGCGCCGAACGCCACCGCCCGCCAGGAGGTCGAGAAGATCAACTTCGCGCTGGAGGCGGGCAACAACACCCTCCTCCACCTCGACGACATCCAGCACACCTCGCCCGAACTGCTGCAGAAGTTCATCCCGCTGTGCGACGCGACCCGCCGCATCGAAGGCGTACGGAACGGCGAGCCACGTACCTACGACCTGCGGGGCAAGCGATTCGCCGTATGCATGGCGGGCAACCCCTACACCGAGTCCGGCGGCCGGTTCCGCCTCCCCGACATGCTCGCCAACCGCGCCGACGTGTGGAACCTCGGCGACGTCCTGACGGGGAAGGAGGACGCCTTCGCACTCAGCTTCATCGAGAACGCGCTCACGTCGAACCCGGTCCTGGCCCCCCTCGCCGGCCGCGACCGAGCCGACCTGGAGTTGCTGATCCGCCTCGCCGAGAACGACACGACGGCCCGCGCCGACCGGCTCGGCCACCCCTACGCCCCCGCCGAACTGGAGCGGATCCTGGCCGTACTGGGCCACCTCCTGAGGGCCCGCGAGACGGTCCTGGCGGTGAACGCCGCGTACATCGCCTCGGCGGCCCGGTCCGATGCCACTCGGACGGAACCGCCCTTCCAGCTCCAGGGCTCCTACCGGAACATGAACAAGATCGCCCAGCGCATCCAGCCGGCCATGAACGATGCCGAACTGGCCGCGCTGATCGACGACCACTACACGGCCGAGGCCCAGACCCTCACCACCGGAGCCGAGGCCAACCTCCTCAAACTGGCAGAACTGCGCGGCACCCTGACGGACGAACAGGCTCTGCGCTGGGACGAGTTGAAGGCAGCCCACGTCCGCGTGCAGTCCCTCGGCGGCCCGGAGAGCGACCCTCTGACCCGCGCGGTCGCCACGCTGGGCCTGCTCGCCGACCGCGTCGCGGCCGTCGAGACCGCGATCAACCGTGCCACCCGGCCATGAGGGAGGTGGGCTCGTTTTCCCGTAGCAATGTTCGCCAGTCAGGTAAAATATGTGCAAAGGCAGAAAAGTCGATTGAGTGGCGGCCCTCTCACTTCGGCTCGTGCGGCAGGGTTTCTCTCCCCAGGGGTATCCGGCCGTCTTCTGTCGGAGTCCAATGGTGGAAGTCACGCCCTCCCAACCCCTACCGGTCAAAGGGGCACGCAATGGATCCATGGCTGATCTGGTTGATCATCGCCGCCGTCCTGGCCGTGGCGGAGATCTTCACCCTTACCGCAGCGCTCGGAATGCTGAGCGCGGCCGCGTTGGTCACGGCGGGGTCCGCTGCGGTCGGGCTGCCGCTGCCCTTCCAGTTCCTCGTATTCACCGTCGTCGCAACCGTCACGGTGATGTTCGTGCGCCCCATCGCGTTGCGTCACGTGCTCCGGCCTCAAGTGGCGCGATTCGGAGTGGACGCGCTGGTCGGCAAAGGCGCCTACGTCGTTACGGAAGTGACGGGCCAGGGCGGCAGAGTCCGCATCGACGGCGAGGAGTGGACCGCTCGCCCCTACGACGAAACGCTGGTGATCCCTTCGGGAACGACTGTCGATGTCATAGAGATCAGTGGCGCCACCGCGATCGTCTACCCCAGGGACTGAAACCATGGACACTTCGGCGTTCTTGATTGCAGGATTGCTCGTCGCGCTTTTCGCGGTCTTCACCGTGGTGCGCGCGGTCCGCATCGTTCCCCAGGCGCGCGCTCGCAATGTCGAGCGACTCGGCCGCTACCACCGGACCCTGAACCCCGGCCTCAATCTTGTCATCCCCTACATCGACCGCGTTCACCCGGTGATCGACCTGCGAGAACAGGTCGTCTCCTTCAAACCGCAGCCCGTCATCACCGAGGACAACCTGGTCGTCGAGATCGACACCGTCCTGTACTTCCAGGTCACCGACCCGCGAGCGGCCTTCTACGAGATCGCCAGTTTCCTTCAGGCGGTCGAGCAGCTCACCGTCACCACCTTGCGCAATGTCGTGGGATCCATGGATCTGGAAAAGACCCTCACGTCCCGGGACACCATCAACAGCCAGCTTCGCGGCGTGCTGGACGAGGCCACCGGCAAATGGGGGCTGAGAGTCAACAGGGTGGAGATCAAGGCCATCGACCCTCCGCAGTCCATCAAGGACGCGATGCAGAAGCAGATGCGGGCCGAGCGGGACAAGCGAGCCGCGATTCTCGGGGCCGAAGGGCAACGCCAATCGCAGATTCTCACCGCTGAAGGCGACAAGCAGGCCGCGGTCCTGCGCGCGGAGGGCAATCGCACCGCCGCGATCCTCCAGGCCGAGGGGCAGTCCCGGGCCATCGACGAGGTGTTCCAGGCCGTGCACCGCAACGATCCCGACCCCAAGCTGCTCGCCTACCAGTACCTCCAGACGCTGCCCCAACTCGCGCAAGGCTCGGGGAACAACTTCTGGGTGATCCCCAGCGAGATCACCTCCGCACTCCAGGGCGTGTCCCGCGCCTTCACCGAGGTGCTGCCCCAGTCGCCGGCCACCCGCGAGAAGCCCTCCGACGACATGGCTGCCCAGGCCGCCAGCGACACGGCCCAGGCCGCGGAAGCCGCCGCCGCGGCCCTCGCCGACGCAGCCAGGGCCGATGGCGTCACCTCCGGCGCCCTCCCGCCCGACACCTCTCGCTGACGAGGGTCGGCCATGACCGGGCACACCCGTCCAACTCGCCGGTCACGTACGGCACCGCACAGGTGACCACCGGGCCGACGGCCGGACGCCTTACGAACCCCTTACGTGGGCCGGAACGTGCCGGGCCGGGTTTCCGCGCCTCCCTACCATCGCCGCATGGCGACCTTCCGTAAGACCTGTCTCGTCACGGCCGCGCCCCTGGTGCTGGCCGTGGCCGGCCTAGCCCACCCGCACGGCCTCACCCGGGCGACGGCCGCCGAATGGGAACAGACGCACATCCTGCTCCTGCCGGTCTTCCCGCTGCTCACGATCGGGCTCCTGGTGCCTCTGTGGCAGCGCCCCCGCCGCGACACCACCGGCGTCGCGACGCTGGTCGCCTGGGTGGCCGCCTTCGGCTACGCCGCTTTCTACACCGGGCTCGACGCCGTCGCCGGCATCGCCGCCGGCACCGCGGTCGCACACGCCGACGAGGAAGCCGGCCTGGGGCCCGTGAAACGCCCGCTCTACGACACGGGCGAAGCGCTCGGGCAGATCGGTGCCTACGCCCTCATCGTCGCGGTCCTGGCCACGGCGGTCGCACTGTTCCCCCGGCACGGCCTCCGCGTCATCCCCGGCACGGCTGTGCTCCTCGCCTCGGGCTGGTCCTTCGTCGACAGCCACATCTTCTGGCCGCGCGGCGTGTACACGATGCTGGGCTTCGCCTTGGGTTTCGCCCTCCTCGGCTGGGGTGCCGACAGGAACGCGATCGGTCGGATCTCGGAATCCCGCAGCTCCAGGACTACGGGGCGCCGCCCATCTCCGTCGTGAACACCGCGGGGTCGCTGTCGAAGCCTCGGAGCAGCTCGTGAAACTCCCATGCCGCGGAGGCATCGCGGGTGAACTCCGCGACGGTGAGGGCGGTGAACGGGGCGACCTGCGCGAAGTCGTCCTTCAGCAGCTCCTTGTAGCCGTCGACCACCAGCACCCCGGCGTTGGCGAGGTCGCCGAAGGTCTTGGGACCGCTGTTCTGGTGGATCGCCACACCCACGACCACACGTGCGAAGGAGGAGGCGAGGCGATCGAGCTCCAGAGTCATCACTTCGACATAGCCCAGACCCTGACCGGTCTGGCTGTGCCGGCTCATGTTGATGGTGCCGTCCGGCGAGCGGCTGTCGAAGTGGACGACGTAGACCGGCCGTCCGTAGGGGGCGTCCGCCGAGTAGGTGGCGGCGATGATGTCGAGATGATGAGGTGGCTGATTCCAGTGGCTCGGGTCCCACTTGAGCCGAACCTCGACCTTCGACACCCTCTGACCGCCGCTGCTCACCGGATCGCTACCTCTCCACATCGGACCATCACCCAGACTCCCCCCGTAGGGTCAAGTATGGCTCCGGGCCATCCCGTTGAAGCCCGGCACGGCCGGCCCGTCCCGACGGGGTGGTGTCGTTGCCGGTGAGGGCGAGGAGAGCGTGCTCGTGGCCCCGTCAGAACCTGTCCGACGGCCGGCCCACGAGGAAGGCGATGAGGCAACCGGCGAGCACCGCCCATGCCAATGCCGTGGCCCCCGCCTGCTGCCACCCCGTCACGGCAACGGCCGCGGCTGCCACCACCCCGGCCGTTACGGCGGGGCGGCTGGTGGCGAACGCCCACTGTCGCCGGGTGTTGCCCGGCCGGCGTACCTCGACGATCGCGGCCCTGATCACCAGCGCGGCGACCACGATGACAACGGGCAGCACAGACCCGGCGCCGTTCACCGGGCGCCGCTGGAGTGCTGCATGAGACGCGGGGCGATGACCGTACCGGGCGGCGGAAACAGACGGGGTGGCGCCCACTCGGCGACGGTGAGCCCGTTCAGAGCTTCCCTCATCTCGGCATCGTGCACCTGCTGCCCGTCGGTGTCGAGGGCCGGCTCAGCCGCCGCCCGTGGCGCCGCCGCGCCCAGGGCTGGTCTGCTGGTAGATGTCGGGGATGCCGTCAGCATCGTCATCCCGCGTCTCCTCCTCCCACAGGCGGCGGTAGATCCCGTTGCGGCGCTTGATGAGCAGCGACGCCAGGACCGCGGCGATCAGCGAGCCGAGCAGTACGGCCGCCTTGATGTGCTCGGATTCGGCCGGGTCGGGGAAGGCCAGTTCTCCGATCAGCAGGGCCACGGTGAATCCGATCCCGGCGAGCACCGCCAGGGCGAACACATCGGCCCAGGCCAGGTCGGGGTTGAGGCGGGCCCGGGTGAAGCGGGCGGCGAGGTAGGTGCCCGCGAAGATGCCCAGGGTCTTACCGGCCACCAGACCCAGCACCACGCCGAGCGGCTCCGGCTGGGTGACCACATCGGCCAGTGACGCCGTGGAGACCGCGACGCCTGCGGCGAAGAGAGCGAAGAGCGGTACGGCCACCCCCGCCGAGAAAGGGTGCAGCAGATGCGAGGTCCGCTCGGCGGGTGAGGCGTCTTCGCCCTTGTCACGGGTGGTGCGCAGGATCAGGCCCATCGCCACCCCGGCGACGGTGGCGTGGACGCCGGCGTTGTACATCAGTGCCCAGATGGTGAGACCGAGCGGTACGTACCACCACCAGCCGCGCACCCGGTAGCGCTGGAGTATGTAGAAGACGACCAGCCCGGCGACGGCTCCGCCGAGCGCGGCGAAGTTCAGATCGCTGGTGAAGAAGACCGCGATGATGAGAATCGCGCCGAGGTCGTCGACGACGGCGAGGGTGAGCAGGAAGGCGCGGAGGGCGGAGGGCAGGTGGGTGCTGAGGACGGCGAGGACCGCCAGGGCGAAGGCGATGTCGGTGGCCATGGGGACAGCCCAGCCCTCAAGGCTCCCCCCGCCGGCGGTGGCGACGGCGGCGTACAGGGCGGCCGGCACCACCATGCCGCACAGCGCGGCGACAACCGGCAGCGCGGCCGTGGCGGGCGTACGCAGCGAACCCACGACCAGCTCTCGTTTGAGTTCGATCCCCGCGACCAGGAAGAAGACGCTGAGCAGTCCGTCAGCGGTCCAGTGTTCCACCGACAGGTCGAGACCGAGGGCGCCGATGCCGAAGTGGAAGTCGCGTATCTCCTCGTAGACGCCGCTCCACGGGGTGTTCGCCCAGACCAGCGCCACCACCGCCGCCGCCAGCAGGACCAGTCCGCCGACGGTCTCCGTCCGCAGCGCCTGGGCCACGGCGGTCCGTTCCGGCCACGGCAGCAGGCCGAGGAAGGTGGAACGCTCGCGCGGGGCAGCAGCCATAAGGAAACCTCCGGGGCATCGGCATGAGGGCATACGCCCCTTCGACGCCGACCAGACTTCCCGGCACACCCCGCGTGCGGCGCCCGCCCGGGGGCGGTTGCTGACGCGTTCCGAACACCCTAACCGCCGGTGCCGGATCTCACCAAGGGTCCCTTCACCTGCTGTGACGCAGGGCGCGCGATGCCGGACACCCCAAGGCGCGGGTGGCCCGCCCTGCACTGCCGGACGACTCGATCAGCGCTGGAAGGGCATCGTCCAGCAGTTGGACGTGGTCGGTTTGCCCTCCAGACGGTCGGTGAGCCAGGAGATCGCCGCGCCCTGGTCGGCGATGAGAGGGGCGAGGTGGTTGGTGAGGATCCTGTCGCCGAGGTTGGGCAGGTCGACGGCCTGGTAGGTGACGTTGCCGCCCTTGCGGCACCAGTCCACGGCCAGTTGGCGGGCCTGGCCGTGCGGAACGATGTCGTCGTGGATGCCGGTGGCCAGACGGACGGGACCGGTCGGCTTGAGCGTCCCGATGCGCTGCTCGTCGAGGACGGCCTGGGCGCGGGGTTCGGCGGCGATGACGTCGGCGACGGATGTGCCGCTGGTCGTCCACGCCGTGCTCCGGGTGAAGCCGTAGCGGATGACGGCGTCGCCGACGCACATGGTCGACGTGTCGGCGAGTGCCTTGCGCCCGGCGTCGTTGAGGTTCGCCTCGGCGACGCTGCGCAGCTCGGGGTAGGTCTGGGAGAAGCCGTTGATCGCCCAGCCCAGGGCACTGACCAGAGCGCTCCCGTCGATCCCCTTCATGACCGAGGTCAGGTCGGCGGGCGGCGCACCGGCGTAGGTGCCGGTCAGTTGGACGTCGGGCGCGTAGCCGGGCTGGAGTTCGGCCGCCGACGCGCTCGCGCCGCCGCCCTCGCTGTAGCCGTACAGGCCGACGCGGGATGCGGAGGTGAGGGACGTGCCGGGGAGGGCGCGCGCGGCACGGACGGCGTCCAGCACCGCGTGCCCCTCGTCCACGCGGTTGACGTAGGTGTGCAGACGGTCGGTGGCGCCCAGGCCGACGTAGTCGGTGACGACGACGGCCGCTCCGGTGGCGAGGAGACGGTGGATCGCCAGGTTGTCGTAGCCGATGGACAGGGTCTCCCCGCTGACGGTGAGCGGGTGCTGCAGGGCGAGCGAGGGCGCGCACTGGTCGCCCTGGCCCATGGTCCCCGAGGCCACCGCCACCAAGGGGCGGGGCCCGCCGCCCTCCCACTTCGCCGACGGTTCGATGTAGGCGCCGGTCACCGCGACGGCCTGGCCGCTGGAGTCGGTGGACTTGTACATCAGGCGGGTGGCGGTACCCGGCAGCGGGGGCCTCGGCGCGGACCAGGTCCGGGTGGGCGGCGACGTTCTGGCCGACCGTGAAGAAGGTGGCCCGGGCGTGGTGCTGCGCGAGGTAGGTCACCAGGCTCGCGGTCTCCGGGGCGGCGGGTCCGTCGTCGAAGGTCAGGGCGATGCAGCGGACCCGCTTGCAGTCGGTGTCGTCGTCGCCGGGCGCCGTGTGCGTCGGCGCGACGGCCGTCGGCGTGCTCGTCGCCCCGAGGCCGAGTGAGCGGGAAGGCCGTACGGTCTGCCGCTGGGCCCGGCTGCCGAAGGCGGACAGCCAGGGGGTGACCGTCGTCTTGGAGAGGGTCACCACGTAGGAGCCGGCCGCGGCGGCGCCCACCTGGCCCCGGCCGAAGACCACCCGAAGCCCGCCGTCCGAGGTGAAAGCCATGTTGTCGAGGAGGGCCGTGAGCTCCGACTGATCGGCGAACGCCTCGTCCACCGTGTCCGCGTCCGTGCCCGGGCGTCCCTTGAGCCGGTCTTTCAGGGCGGTGACGAAGGCGTCCCGGGAACCGTCCGCGACGAGTGCGAACGCGGTGCGGTACGCGCCGGCCTTCCCGTCGTACCAATAGGTGTGACTGATCAGTCCGCTCCCGGCGGCGGTGCTGTCCTGGGCGCTGAGCCGGACGCCGAGGAACCCGCTGCCACGCCAGCATGCTCGCGGCCAGCGCCTCCGCGCCGTCCCCACCGTCGCCTCCGTTCCTCGGAACGAGCGCCCGTTCGTGCGTGCGCGCGGGCTGCTCACCAGGGGTGAGCACCCGGATCACCGCCGGGCGGCCGGCGCCCTGCGTCTGCCGCAGAGCGGGGATCAGTCCGGCCCGCAGTAGGGACGACTTGCCGCTGCCGGAGGGACCGGACACGACCGCGAACCGGTGCGCGCGCACCAGGCCCAGCAGCTCGCCGACCTGCTTGTCCCGGCCGAAGAAGAGATCACTGTCACCCGGTTCGAAGCGGGCCAGCCCCCGGTACGGTGCCCGCTCCCCGGCCGAGGACGCCCGGACCTCCGCGTCCGCCTCCCGCCAGCGCCGCTCCCACTCGTCGGGGTCGGCGTCCAGTACCTGGACGTACGCCCGCAGCAACGCGAGCGAGGGCAACTGGTCGCCGGCCGCCGTCTGGGACAGCGCGGTCGTCGAGTAGCCCGCCCGCTCGGCCATCTCCCGGTACGGCGGCTTTCCCGCCTTCTCGCGCAGCAGGCGCAGGTCGTGCGCGAGCCGCTGAACGGGTCCTGCGTCGGGGTCCACCGGTTTTTCGCGTCGTCCCAGCGGGCGGTACCTTCCGACTTTCCGAGACGGCCTTGATCGAGCACCCAACCCAAGTTCGGCTGCCGCTTCGAGGCAATTGCGGCCCAATCTGCGGACGCGACGCCGATGCGAAGGCGCCTCCGGCCGGTGTCGCCCTAGCCGTGCCCGCTTCCTGCCGCCGGGGTGTCGGGTGCGGCCCGGGCTGCGTCGACGCCGTGCTGGAGCACATCGCAGGTGTGCTGGAACTCGTCCGTCAGCCGGGTGGCCTCGGCCATGAGGATGCCGTACGGCTGGGCGGGGTCGCTGAGCGGCAGGGAGCTGTCGCGGGCCTCGTCCTCCAGCCGGCCGCGACACCGCTGAGCCTCCGTGGCGGCTTCACACAGCTGCTGGGCCTGGTCGTGCAGACGGTCTTCGTCGACCTGGCTGAGCAGCTCGGCGATGTGGGCGAGGGAGGCCAGGAAGTCGCCGTAGGCGCGGGCGAAGTCCGCATGGTCCGAGCCGGCGTCGGCATCGTGCCATTGGTCGAGGCTGCGGGTCAGGGAGGCCACCTGGTAGGAGACGCGTTCCAGGGCGTCGACGACGGCCTGGTAGCCGTCGAAGGACGTGCGGTGGCGATGACGGCGCCGTAGGCGCCGGGGGTTGTAGAGGGTGCTCTCCCATGCGGTGTGGACCGAGGACTGGGCCTGCTGCACGATCGGTGCCAGGTGGGAGGCGCGCTGGCGCCAGTGCCGGGTGCGCTCCCTGTCCGGCTTCCCTTCGCGCAGCGCCGGGTACATGTCGCCGACCAGGTCGCACAGCGAGTGGGCGAGGGTGTGGATGCCGTACTCGGCGCTGCGGTAGCGCAGGGGAGGCAGCACCAGCGTGTTCACCACGACGCCGATGCCGCAGCCGATGAGCACGAGCACGATGATCTGCCCGAGCTGGGACCAGCCCTGTGATTCGCTGCCGGCGGCGACGTAGGTGGAGAAGGCGAAGAACGCCGCGGTGGCAACCTGGGAGCCCTGGGATCCCAGCGGCCGCCACCGTCCGATGGCCAGGGCCGCCAGCGTCACCAGCACGAACGTGAGCAGGTGAGGGCCGGCCAGCAGGCCCAGCACACCCTGCAGTCCCACGCCCACGGCGACCGCACCGACGTAGCGCAGGGCCTGCACCAGCGACTGGTAGACGGTGACCTGCATGATCAGCACCGCGGAGAACGGCGCGAACGCAGGCGACTGCGCGGCCATGACATCGTGCGCGATGACCCAGGAGACGGCGGCCGCGAGAGTGCTCTTGCCGATGAGGGCCAGGGTGTGCCGCTCGTGCCCGTCCGAACCCGCCCGTTCGAACCACTGCCTCACCCGGGCCGACCGGCCCTGGGTCGCCGCCTCCGTGCGCTGCGCTCCTGCAGCGGCTTCGGCCATCTTCTCTCCCCGTACTCGCCCCGCCACGACTGCCGGGGCCAAGGGGTACCCCGCGCAGGTCACCGCAGACTGTGGAAGAGGTCATACCTTTCCCGGGTCCGCCTGCCCCTCGCGCAGGCAGACGGTGGGCCCCGGGCCGTCAGGCCGGATCGTCGGCGCGCTCGTCCCGGATCCGCTGGGCGACGTCGCGCAGTTTGATGTTGTGATGCTGGGAGATGTTGCGGAGCACGTTGAAGGCGTCCTCGTCGCTCATCCCGTGGCGTTCCCTGAGGATGCCCATGGCCTCGCCGATGGCGTGCCGGGTCTCCAGGGCGTGTTCGAGCTGGTCGATGGTGCGGGCGTCCGCGAGGGCGACGGCGGCGTGCGAGGCGAGCAGCCAGCCGGCGGTCGCGATGTCCTCGGTGAAGGCTCCCGGGCGGCGGGAGTACAGGTTGAGCGCGCCGAAGTCCTCCTCGTGGGTGTAGAGCAGGACCCCGGTCATGCTGCCGATGCCCAGCTCGCGCGCGGCCTCGGCGTAACGGGGCCAGTCCGGCTGGGGCTGGGTCATGTCCACGATCCGGAACACGCGTTCCTCGTCCGTGCGACGGGCGAGATCGAAGCATGGTCCCTCGCCCAGCTCGCCCTGCCGGCGGTCGGATTCCTCGACCATGTCCCCGTACGAGGACAGCGTGACGGCGCGGCCCTTGCGCACCGCGAGGATCCCGGCCGCGTCACAGCCGTCCACCAGCTTCACGGCCGACGCCGCGATCTCGTCCAGCGTCTGCTGCACCGAGTCCTGCTTCAGCAGGGTCCGCGCGAGCAGGGCCATTTCCTCGGCGAACTCTTGCCAGTCCATGCGTCACCGCCCACGTCGATCATCAGTCCAGCCACCCTACGCGCAGCCTGGACCCTCACCGTCAAAGGCGCCAGGACCGAGCAACGTGGCGAGTACCCACGGTCGACGGAACGAATTGGCAGAGCCCGTGTGGTGCCGACGACCCGTCCCATAACCTCGTGCATGGAGAGACGTCAGACGTCAGGTGTATCCACGGTGAGGAGGCGAGGGTGCTCGGTAGGGGCACGGGCGCGCGGCTGTTCGCGGGCGCCTTGGTGGCGGTCTGCATGGTGCTCGTCGGCCCCAGCGCACCGAGCGGTGCCCTCTTCGGCGGGGCACAGCCCGCCGGAGCCGCCAGGGACGTCGTGGCGAACCGGGTCATGACGTGGAACATCTGCAACCCCTGCGAGGTGAGCGACGTCGACCGGGCCGCGGAGATCGCCGCGTACGCGCCCCAGGTCATCGGCCTGCAAGAAGCGTGCGTGCGTGACGTCGAGAGGATCCGGGAGTATCTGGAGAACCTGCACGGGCTGGCCTACCACGTCGAGTACGGGTCGGTTCTGCGGAAATGGGGCCGCTGCGGGGGTACGCCGTGGAATCCGGGAGCCTTCGGCCAGGCGATCCTCTCGGCCGCACCGATGACGGACCCCGTGAAGGTGGAGTATCCCGACGGCGGATCCGAAGACCGCGGTTACATGGCCGTCACGACCACCGTGGCCGGCCTGCCGGTCCGGGTCTTCAACACGCATCTCGCGCAACGCCGTCAGGAGGTGGTCCGGGCGGACCAGACGCGCGTACTCGCCGCAGAGGTCGCCCGGCACGACCGCGCGATCCTTCTCGGCGACTTCAACGCGGTGCCGGACGCGCCGGAACTCACCGGGATATGGGCGCTGGCCACGGACGCGGACCCGCAGTGCCACCCGTCGCCCACCGGCACCTGTCAGCCGACCACCGACTGGCAGAGCAAGTTCGACTACGTGTTCCTGCGCGGTTTCGTCCCGCTCAGGCACCGCGTGCATCCGACGGCGTACTCGGACCACCACATCCTGCACACGGACGTGGAACCGACCTGAGCGGGCATCCCGGCCGGCTCTGCCGATACGCGCGGCGGTCCGGTCCGGTGTCCCGGGATCGCAGGTCAGCGGCCCGCATGCGGTGATCACGGTCTGCGTACAGGTCGCGGCGTCGCCGGGCGACGTGGAATTTTCCTTCGTATGGGCATACGGGGAAGGCAAGCAAGCAGGGCATGCCGGCGACAGGGAGCCGGCCGGATCAGCGGGGAGGCCGCGATGACGGGGCCGGAACACACGGAGACCGTTACCGGGGCGTCCGTGCCGACAGCCTCCATCGTGCTGGCCGGGTCCGTGGAAGCCATCGGCGCAGGCGCCTACGTCGTGGACGAGCAGGGCTGCATCATCGCCGCGAACGCCCGCGCCGAACGCCTGCTGGGCCGGTCCGCCGACGACCTGATCGGGCAGGACGCGCACGACCTGCTGCACCGCGGCCCGCAGGGGCAGCCCCTGCCGAGAACCCAGTGCGCCATGCGGCAGGCCTTCCACGCCGGGCGCACGGCCCAGGCCGACGAGGACTACTTCGCCCGCTCCGACGGCACCCTGCTGCGCATCTCCTGGCTGATCACGCCGTACGACGTCGGTGGCCGGCACGCCGGCACGCTCGTCGTCTTCCACACCCCGGACCACCCGCAGGTCACCGACCCGCAACCGGAGCCGGGGGCCCAGCCGCTGTCGGAGCTGCACCGGCTGGCGCTGCTGGCCGAGACCACCGCGCAACTGACCTCCACGCTCGACGTCGACGAGGCGCTGCGCCGGCTGGTGGCCCTGGTCCTGCCCCGCCTCGCGGACTGGTTGGTCGTCGACCTGATCACCGAGCGCGACGAGGTGTGGCGTACCGTCGTGGTCCACGCCGACGGCGACACGCTCACGCACCGCGAGGACCTGCAGGGGCCGATGCCGCCGGTCCCCGAGGAATCCCCGATGCCCTTGTCCAGGGCCCTGCGCGGCGTCACCTCCAACCTGGCCGGACCGCAGACCTACCAGGGGCCACCGGACTCCGGCATCGCGGTCGAGCAGCGCCGCCTGTTCGACGCCACGGGGATGCACTCCGCGGCCATCGCACCCATCCGCAGCACCCGCTCGGTCCTGGGAGCGCTGACCCTGGGCCGCGACGAGAATCCGGCGGCCTTCACGCCCGTGGACCTCCCCCTGATCGAGGACATCGCACGCCGCGCCGGCCTCGCCCTGGACAACGCCCTCCTCTACCAGCGCCAGCGCAAGGTCGCCGAGACCATGCAGAACCATCTGCTGCCGCAGATGCCGGGTGTGCCGGGCCTGCAGATGACCGTCCGCTACCTGCCCGCACCCGACGCCTCACAGGTCGGCGGCGACTGGTACGACGCCTTTCCTCTGGCCGACGCGTCCACCGCCCTGGCCATCGGGGACGTCGTCGGCCACGACCTGGAGGCGGCGGCCGGCATGGCGCAGGTCCGCAACATGCTCCGTGCCTACGCCTGGTCCCAGCACGAACCCCCCAGCCGGATCGTCGAACGGCTCGACGAGGCGATCCAGCACATCACCGACGTCACCATGGCCACGACGATCTTCGCCCGGATCGAACCGGCCGAAGAGGGCCACTGGCAGCTGTCCTGGACCAACGCCGGCCACCCGCCGCCGCTGCTGATCAGCCGGGACGGCCTGGCCCGCTACCTCACCGACGGCCACGGCATCCTGCTGGGCACCCAGACTGGCACCCGGCGCCCGGATGCCACCGCACAGCTCCCGCCCGGTTCCACGCTGGTGCTGTACACGGACGGCCTCATCGAAGCGCCCCGCAGCACCCTCGACGAGGGACTGGACCGACTGCGCCAGCACGCCGCCGCCCTCGCCCACCGCCCTCTCGCCTCGTTCACGGACCAGCTCCTGCGCCGCGTCCGCCCCGCGGGCAACGACGACGACGTCGCCGTCCTGGCCCTGCGCGTCCCCGAGGCCTGACGTCCCGCATCGGCGGTGGGCGCGTCGGGCTCTCCGTCACCCGTGGCCAAAGGCCCGGCGGGGGCGGGGCGGGGGGTTCTGACCTCGTGAAGTGCCGGTGAAAACCCGGTGGAGGACATGTCGGTGGGTCCGCTTATGCTGCACCGGACGATCACGCGGGACCAGGGCAAGCTGTTCGGCAGGAGTGCGGAGAGATGGCTCGGTGGTGCGCGTCGAGGACGACGGCGTCGGTCTCACCGAGGCCGATGTGCACAGCTTCCTCGCCACCATCGGCCGCAGCAGCAAGCGCGCCGAACGGATCGCCGAGCAACGCGGAGACTTCATCGGCCAGTTCGGCATCGGTCTGCTCTCCTGCTTCCTGGTCGCGGACGAGATCCACGTCCTGAGCCGTTCGGCCCCAGCGCCGAAGCCCTCTACGGGCAGGCCGCGATGCTGTCCCGGCGCCCGCTCAGGCCCGCCGAGTCGAGCCTCATCAACCGCTCCTTCCTCGACCTTCTCGCCCACGCCCTCCGCAAGGACAGCTGACGATGCCCACCGCACCCCATCCCCAGAGCACGGACGAGCTGTACCAGGCGCTCCAGGAGAACGACCGCCGCCCCTACGGCCGCACCCGCACCGTCACGGCCGAGGAACTCGTCGACGCCGCCGAGCAGCTCGCGGAGCCCGTCCCGCTCATCCACGCGCTTCTCGAACTCCAGGAGGCGTACACCTACGGCTCCGAACCCCGGAAGTCGCCCGTCGTCTTCGCGCGCCTGCTCACCCTCTTGCGCCCTGGCGGCTCTGGAGAAGGCCCTCGCCCTGCTCGGCGAACCGGGACGGGAGGACGACCGGGCCGGCGAATGGGCCGAGTGCGTCCGCCTCGCGGGCGCGGTGGAGGGCCTCTACCTGGAGCGCCCCGCCCCCGCTCTCACCCGCCTGGACGCGGCGATCACTCGTCTGACCGCCCTGGGGCACACCGATGAGACGGAGTCGCTGATCTCCTTGGCGGCCCGGCTGCGCGACGAGGAGTGACGCGCGGGGCACGGAGCCGGGGCGGCCTGCCGCCCCGGCTCCGTACTTCCCGGCCCGGTGCGATATTCGCTGGTCGTAGGCGAGGGGCCGCGCTCATACTGACGCGGTGGATCCAGTGACACTAGAGACCGGGCGTCTGGTGCTGAGGGCCTTCGAGCCGGGCGATGTGGACGCGGTGCACGACGCCTGCCAGGACGAGGACATCCAGTTCTACACGCCGGTTCCCGTGCCCTTCGGGCGGCAGGACGCCGAGAAGAGGGTCTGCGAGGAGTGGCCTCAGGCCTGGGCCGCCGGCAAGGACTACATCCTGGGAGCGTTCCGCAAGGACACTGCGGCACTCGTCGGCTCCTACTGCCTCACCAAGGTGAGCCAGGGCGTCTACGAACTCGGCTACTGGGCGGTGAAGGAGCAGCGCGGCCGGGGCTATTCGGTCGAGGCCGCGCGGGCGCTGTGCGAGTGGGGATGGGCCACGCTCGACGTCCACCGCATCGAGTGGTGGGCCATGACCGGGAACACCGGCTCGCGCGCCGTCGCCGAGAGGCTGGGCTTCACCGTCGAGGGGACGCTGCGCGACCGCGGCATCGCCAACGACGGCAAGCCCCACGACTGGTGGGTCGGCGGACTGGTGAGGCCCTGACGAGGAGCGTGCGAAGAGCCAGGGCATCGCGGGCCGCACCCGCAACCGTCACCGTCGCTCGTAGGGTGGCTTCCGTGATGGTGGGGACCGAACAGACCCGGCTGGTCGTGCTGCGGGGCAACAGCGGGGCCGGGAAGTCGTCCGTCGCGGCCGGGGTCCGAGAGAGGTTCGGGCGGGGGCTGGCGCTGGTCGCGCAGGACAATCTGCGCCGTGTCGTGCTGCGGGAGAGGGACCGGCCCGGCGCGGCGAACATCGGACTGATCGACCTGACGGCACGCTACGCACTCGATGCCGGGTACCACGTCGTGGTCGAAGGGATCCTGTACGCCGACCGCTACGGCGACATGCTCACCCGGCTGCGGGCCGACCACCGCGGGCCGACCCACGCGTACTACCTGCACGTGCCCTTCGAGGAGACCCTCGTCCGCCATGCCACCAAGCCGATCGCGAACGAGGTCGGCGAGCCGCGGCTACGTGAGTGGTACCGGGAACTGGACCTGCTGCCCGGCGGCGTCGAGACCGTCATCGGTGCCGACAGCACCCTGCCGGAGACCGTGCGGCGCATCATGCTCGACACCGGTCTGGCCGCTCTGCCCGCGATCGACTTATAGCGCCTGTGACCTCACCCGTCCGTACGCACTGGGCGGGGCGTGAGTGGTGGGCCGCCATCAGTATGGACCGTGCCGGGCGTCCGCTTCGGCAGCTCGGTGCTGCCCGACGCGACGCGCGGCCGTCGCTGCCCGTACGCGCGAGGGAGAGGTATGACCGAGACCGACGAGGCAGGGACCTTCTCTGCCGGGGCCGTATGGCCCTCGGCGCACCGTGACCCGGGTACGGGCGTGGTCGACCTCCGGCGCGTCGGGGCGAACCCGGACTTCTGGTATCCGGTCGCACTGTCGAAGGACGTGCGGAGCAAGCGGGCGTTCGCGACGACGTTCGCCGGTGAGCGCATCGCGCTCTACCGCGGGGAGAGCGGCACCGTGTACGCGCTGGAGGACCGGTGCGCCCACCGCCAGGTACCGCTGAGCATGGGCGTTGTGGAGGGCGAGGCACTCCGCTGCTGCTATCACGCGTGGGCCTATCGCGGCGACGGCCGCATCTCGCAGATCCCGTACCTCTCCAGGGGCGACGGCCGGCCGCCGCGCGGTGTGCGCGGCTACCCGGTCCGCGAGGCGTACGGCCTGGTGTTCGTGTTCCCGGGCGACCCGGACAAGGCGGCCCCCACCCCGCTGCCCGACCTGCCGGCGTTCGGCTCGCCGCGGTACAAGACGATGACCTACTCCCGGACCGTGCGCTGCCACTACTCGTTCATGCACGAGAACCTGCTCGACATGAACCACCAGTTCCTCCACCGGGGCGTGGTCGGCAGGCTCCACCCCGAACTGCTCGACTCCCGGACCGATGAGCGGTCGGTGGAGGCCAGGTACCTGTTCAGCCACGCCGGGGGCAAGCGCAACCGCGGGGCCGGCCTGCTGGCCGCCGAGGGCATCGGCGGCAGCGACTCCCGCGACGTCATGACGATCCGCACCGAGTACCCGTACCAGACCCTCGACCTGGTCCCGGAGAATGCCGAGCGGCCCGCCTTCCGCCTCTGGGTCGCCTATGTGCCCGAGGATGCCGGGCAGCGCAGGTGCCACACGTTCGGCCTTCTCATGATCGAGAAGCCCCGGATTCCCGGCGCGCTGCAGATGGCCTGGCCGCTCATCAGGCGCTTCACCGAGCGGGTGTTCGCCGAGGACCGGATGGCCGTCGAGGCCGAGCAGCGGGCCTGGGACGAGCAGGGTGAGGACCGCAATCGCGAGGTGTTCTCCCTGATCCTGGACGTCCGCGAGGTGCTGCGCACCAACGGCGTCCCCCTCCGCCCCCGGGCCGGCATGTGTGGTGCCGCCTCGTCGTGCGACGGCCACGACCGCGGGTCGGCGCCGACATCCGGCGCCGGCGGCTCCGCGCCCTAGGTACGCGGACGGGCCTGTGGGGTTCAGGCCAGGAACTCCGTCAGCAGCCGGTTGAGCTCCGCGGGTTGCTCGGTGGGGAGGGAGTGGTGGGAGGCGCCGCGCAGGGTGACGACGCCTGCCCCGGGCAGGAGCCGCCGTGCGGCGGCCGCCGCACGCCGCGGGTGGTGGGCACGGCTCTGTTCGGCCAGGAGCACCAGCGTAGGCACGGTGCACGTCGCGAGAGCCCGCGCCTTGGGGCGCCGCATGGCCACGACCTTCGACCGGCGGGCGGTGGCGGAGATGTGCGGGAGGCGGACCAGCCGGGAACGGCTGAGCGACGGGCCGCAGACCGTCTCGTTGCGGCCCGTCGCTCGGGAGTGCACCTCGCCGGAAGGCAGTCGGCGCCGCCCCTCCTCGTCCGCCGTGCCGGCCTCGGTCAGAACTTGGGCCGGGGGGACTGCGCCTGGACGAGTTCCTCCGCCTCCGCCGCCGTCTCCACGGACGGCGGGGAGCCGGCCAGGGGCTTGTTGGCGGTCTCGCGCATGCACAGCACGGCGATGACACCGATGACCGCGGCGCCCGTGGCGTAGTACGCCGGCATGAGGGTCGAGTCGAAGGCGCTGATCAGAGCGGTGATCACCAGCGGGGTCGTACCGCCGAAGATCGAGGTGGCCAGGTTGTAGGCCACCGAGAGCGATCCGTAGCGCACCTGCGTGGGGAATATCGCCGGGAGCGCCGCCGACATCGTGCCGAGCATCGCCACCAGGGAGAGCCCCATCAGCAGCAGGCCCAGGGCGATGAGGAGGACGCTGCCCTGCCGGATGAGCAGGAACGACGGCAGGGAGAGGAACAGGAAGCCGAGCATCCCCGTCATCAGCAGCGGCTTGCGCCCGAAGCGGTCCGAGAGCCGCCCGACCTGGTTGATGACGCACATCTGCAGCACCATCACGACGAGCAGGATCAGCAGCCCGTGGTTGGTCTCGTAACCCAGCTCGTCGGACAGGTACGTCGGCATGTACGACAGCAGCATGTAGTCGGTGATGTTGTACGCCGCGACCAGCGCGAGGCACAGCAGCAGCGGCCGCCAGTACCGGGTGAAGATCTTGCCGAGGTCGGCGGCGGCCGACGTCTCCACGGCGTCGGCGGCCTCGCTCGCCTTGGCCTGGCCGCCCTCCAGCTTCTGGAAGGCGGGCGTCTCGTCCAGCTTGAGCCGCAGATAGAGACCGATGAGGCCGAGCGGGGCCGCGACCAGGAAGGGGACGCGCCAGCCCCACGCCAGCATCTGGCCGTCGCTGAGGACGGTTTGGAGGACGACGACGAGGCCGGATGCCCCGACGTAGCCGGCGAGCGTGCCGAGTTCCAGGAAGCTGCCGAAGAAGCCGCGCCGCTTGTCCGGCGCGTACTCGGCGATGAACGTCGAGGCGCCCCCGTACTCCCCGCCGGTCGAGAAGCCCTGCACCAGCCGGAAGAAGATCAGCAGGGCCGGGGCCCACAGACCGATCACGGCGTGCGAGGGGACCAGGCCGATGGCGAAGGTCCCCACCGCCATCATGATCATGGTGAGAGAGAGGATGCGCTTGCGCCCCACCTTGTCCCCGAGCGGCCCGAAGACCATGCCCCCGAGGGGACGCACCAGGAAGGCCACCGCGAACGTCGCGAAGGAGCCGAGCAGCTGGGCGGTGTCGTTGCCCGAGGGGAAGAAGACCCTGCCGATGGTCGACGCCAGATAGCTGTAGATACCGAAGTCGTACCACTCCATCGCGTTGCCGAGGGCGGCGGCCTTGGTGGCGCGCTTGACCGCCGCGTCGTCGGTCACCGTGATGTCGCTGCGACGCAGCTTCGGATTGCGTCGTTTCTCGATCGCCCGGAACAGCACCCGGTGTCGTCGCACAGCCGCGGGATCCACCGACTCGTCGTTGTCGGTCGCCGCCATCACGTGGTTCCTTTCGCCGGTCGTCTTCCCAAGCACAACGCCTGTACAGATCTTGCGCGCTCAAACGACCCTCTCGCGCGGCGTCCGGTTGACCACGGAACGTGATGCGCGGGTGCTCAGGGTGAGACGCGGCCGCTGGGCCGTCCCGGCGGATCTCCGGGACGGGTGTGTGCCCGTGCCCCGGCGGGGGAACTTGATTCGCCGGGTGCGTGCCTGGTGAGAGGAGCCCAAGTGACAGCGTCAGCGGCGGGCGGCCACGACCAGGGCGCCCCGGAGGACGGGTACCAGCCGGACCCGAACCGGTGGCGGGCCCTGTGGGTCACGCTGGTGGCCGGCTTCATGAGCCTGCTGGACGTGTCGATCGTGGCGGTCGCCCTGCCCACGATCCAGCAGCAGCTGCACGCCTCCGCGGCCGAGGTGCAGTGGGTGGTGTCCGGCTACGCCCTCTCCTTCGGCCTCGCCCTCGTCACCGCCGGCCGCCTCGGCGACGCCCTGGACCGGCGCCGCATCTTCCTGCTCGCCCTCAGCGGCTTCGTGCTCTTCAGCGCGGCCTGCGGGGCGGCCCCGAACATCACGCTGCTGGTGGTGGCCCGGCTCGCCCAGGGCCTGGCGGCCGGCTTCATGGCCCCGCAGAACTCCGCGCTGATCCAGCAGATGTTCCGCGGCGGCGAACGCGGCCGCGCCTTCGGCTTCTTCGGCGCCACCGTCGGCATCTCCTCCGCCGTCGGCCCCCTCACCGGCGGCCTGATCCTCGCCCTGGCCGACGGCGCCCAGGGCTGGCGGTGGATCTTCTACGTCAACGTCCCCATCGGCATTCTCGCGGTCCTCCTCGGACGACGCCTGCTGCCCCGCACCCGGCGCTCCGGCCGGGAACACGTCGACCTGCCCGGAGTCCTGCTCCTCGGCCTGGGCGTCCTCGCGCTCATGTATCCGCTGGTCCAGGCGGAGAGCGGCGGCCTCACCCGCCTGTGGTGGATGTTCCCGGCCGGTGCCGCGCTCCTCTTCGTCTTCACCCGCTGGCAGCGCCGCCTGCTGGACCGCGGCACCCAGCCGCTGCTCGATCCGCGCCTGTTCACCACCGTGCGCGGCTACGCCGTCGGCGCCGGCGTCGGCACCCTCTACTTCATCGGCTTCAGCGGCGTCTGGCTGGTCTTCGCCCTCTTCTACCAGCACGGCCTGGGCTTCTCCCCGCTCGAGTCGGGCCTCGCCGTGACTCCCTTCGCCCTCGGCTCGGCCCTGGCGGCCGCGCTCTCGGGGCGGCTGGTGGACCGGCTCGGCCGCGCGCTCACCGTGGGCGGGCTGGCGGGCGTGATCCTCGGGCTGGGCGGCACCGCGCTGCTGCTGCGCTTCGCGCCCCTGGACATCGCGCCGTGGATCGCCGCCCCGGTCCTCTTCCTCGGCGGCGTCGGCGGCGGGTGCGTGATCTCGCCCAACATCACCATGACGCTGCGCGACGTTCCCGTACACATGGCGGGAGCGGCGGGCGGCGCCCTGCAGACCGGGCAGCGGCTTGGCGCCGCGGTGGGCACCGCGGCCCTGCCCGGTCTCTACTACCTGGTGCTGGGCAGCCGGAGCGACGACTACCGCGGTGCGCTCTTCCTCGCGATGGTCGCCGGACTCGTCGGCATGGCCGCGTCCCTGGCTCTCGCGGCGTTCGACTGGCGACGCGACCGGCGCACGCGCGGGCCGCACCGCGCGTGCCCGGACGATGTCGCCCACCATCCCGTGCACGCCCGGCAGACCTGAGCGTCACCCGTTCACCGGACTTGCGGCCGGGGCTCCTGCGGGGCGATGGCGGACAACTCCTTCGCACAGGCGGTGGGCCTTCTGCCGGAGGCCCTGGCGGCCCGGGCGCGCGCCCTCACGCGGCGGCCGCCGAAGCGATGAAGGCCGCCTCGAAGGTGAGCGCGCCGGTGCTACCGCACCTCGGCCCGCCCGGCGGTGTCGTCCAGGAAGCCGCCCGACTGGTGCTGCCACAGCTTCGCGTAGGCACCCTCCAACGCGAGCAACTCCTGGTGGGTGCCCTGCTCGACGATCCGGCCGCGGTCGAGGACGACGAGCTGGTCCATGCCGGCGACCGTGCTCAGCCGGTGCGCCACCACCAGCGCGGTCCGCCCGTCCATGAGCCGCCACAGCGCCTCCTGAACCAGCACTTCGCTCTCGGAGTCGAGGGCGCTGGTCGCCTCGTCGAGCAGCAGGATCGGCGCGTCCCGCAGGATCGCCCGGGCGAGAGCGACCCGCTGGCGCTGGCCGCCGGACAGCTTGACGCCCCGCTCGCCCACCATGGTGTCGAAGCCGTCCGGCAACGCGTCGGCGAACTCGGTGACATGGGCCGCCTCGGCCGCCCGGCGGATCTCGGCGTCGGTGGCGTCCGGCCGGGCGAAGGCGATGTTGTCCCGCAGGGTGCGGTGGAACATCGCCGGGTCCTGCGGCACGTACGCGATCCGGCCGCGCAGGTCGCTCTGGCGCACCCGGCTGATGTCCTGGCCACCGACCAGGATGCGGCCGCCGTCGATGTCGGTCATCCGCAGCAGCAGCCGGGTGAGGGACGTCTTGCCGCCGCCGGACCGGCCCACGAGACCGACCTTCGCCCCGCTCGGCACGGCCAGGTCGAGGCCCTCGAAGAGTGGCCGGCCGCCCCGGTGGGCGAAGGTCACCTTCTCGAAGCGGACGTCGGCGGTCCGGGGCCGCAGCGGCTCCGGTGCCGGCGGGTCGAGCACGGTCGGCGGCGTCAGGAGCAGTTCGGTGAACTGCGCGGCCTCCGTCATCGAGCTCTCCAGCCGGCGGTAGATCTGATTGAACTCGAACATGATCCGGGTCGCGTTGTTGTAGTAGGCGAAGGCGACCACGATCGCCTCCACCCCGTGTGCTCCGCCGCCCAGCGTCACCGCGAGCAGCAGACCCATCGCGTTGGTCAGCACGGACATCGGCGCGACCAGCGTGTCGATGCGCAGGTTGCCGTAGTCCCACGACCGCATGGTGAGCCGGCGTGACATCGCGACCCGGGACCGGTGTTCGGCGGCCTCGCGCTCCTCCGCGGCGAACGCCCGCACCGTGTCCATGTTCATCAGGCTGTCGGCGACGTGGCCCGACACCCGGGCGATCGCCTCCTCACGCTGGTCGACGAGCGCCTGGCGGCGCCGGATGAGCGGCACGACCAGCACCGCCGTCAGCGCGATCATCACCAGCAGACCGACGACGAGCAGCGGTTCGTAACGCCACAGCACCACCGCGCCGAACGCCAGCGGTACGAAGCTCCCCACGATCTGGAACGTCAGCGTGTCGACGAACTGCTCGAAGCGGGAGGCGAAGCTGAGGACCCGCTTGGTCAGCGAACCGGCGAAGTTGTCATGGAAGAACGCGGCGTCCTTGGCGAACAGTTCGTCCATGCCGATCACGTACAGATGCTCGATGCCCAGGGCGTCGAGACGGTTGAGGCAGTGCAGGGCTACGCGCCACAGTGCCTCCGCGACCAGCAGGACGCCGGCGAAGGCGAGCACGTACGGCAGCATCGAGCCGACCGTGACGTCCTTGTCCTCCGCGATGTCGCCGACGAGCTTGGCGACGATCAGTGGCGCGACGTAGTTGATTCCGATGTTGCCCAGCGCCGAGAGCAGCATCGCGGGTGCCGTCCACCGGCGGAGCCGGGACAACTCCCGTCCGTAGTGGCGCAGTGCGAGAAGCACCGAGCGCCTGCCCGGTAATACCCTGTGTGTTTCCGGCGTTTCCATCCCACCCCTGTGTCGTCCTGTGGCCGCCCGCCACGCCGCGCGTGCGGGCAGGGGCCATCGCCGCAACGGATTCATGAGGATTCGGGTCGAGTCCGGAAGTGTCCCGCGATGCCGCCCGCGGCGTCCAAGCGTTTTCCGGCCCGGTGGTGGTGTGCGGGGAGCGCCAAGGGGCGCGGCGGGCGGACTGGGGGCGGGGACGGGGAGTCTGAGCGGGAGGTCAGTACCTGATCGCGTCGAGGATGAGCGCCGGGCGGGTCATGACGCGGCGCTGGAGTCCGGGCGCAGGGTGAAGACCTGGTCGAGGCCGACGAGGGCGAGGACGCGCAGCAGGTTCGCCGGTACGGCGGCCAGCACGATGTCGGCGTCGGCGGCCAGGGCGTGCTGGCGGGCGGCGAGCAGGGCGGTGATGCCCGAGGAGTCGCAGAACTCGAGGCCGGACAGGTCGAGGACCAGGCACTGCCCCGCTGACAGGGGGAGTTGGTCGAGCCGGCCGCGGAATGCGGGGGCCTGGTCGAAGTCCAGGTCGCCGGCCACGTGCAGAACGGGGCCGGTCGCGGCGTCGCGGTGTCCGATGGTGAGCGGGTTCATGAGGGGTGACTCGTCGCAGGGCCTATGAGGGGCGGGGCGACGGGAACGCCGAGGGCGAGCAGGGCGGTGTCGTCGTCGAGGCCCTCGCCGAAGCTCTCGAGCAGCCCGGTGAGGGCGGCGATCACCTCGTCCGGTGCGGCCGGAGCGCGGTCGGTGGCGAAGGCGTACAGGGCGTCCTCGCCGTACGGGTCGTCGCGGCCGGGGCCGGTTCGGGCCTCGGTGAGACCGTCGGTGTACAGCACGATCGTGTCGCCGGGGGCCAGCGGATGTCCATGCCGCACATGCTCCCACCTCCGGCGGAGCGGTTCGACGGCGGGAGCGCGAGCGAAGACGTCCGCGACCGGGAAGTCAGCCCAGGTACAGCGGCACCCTGAAGGCCAGCACGCCGAGCTCGGCCTGCTCCGCCCCGGTCGGCGCCCGCCTCCCGGTGCCGATCAGCAGTGCGTCCACGTCGTGGAAGGAGGACGAGAAGGGGCTCCCGGCGATCCGCTCCAGCATCTCCCGGGACCGGACGAGCCCCTCCGCGGGCGGCTGCTCCGCGTCCGGGAGGTAGGCGATCAGATCGAGGTGGTGCAGCGTCCACTCCATGACGTACGTGGCGAGGAAGTCGCCCACGTGAGGATCTCGTCACGGGTGCCGACCCGGGCGGCCGGGTCGGCGAGCAGGGCGGCGCGGCCGGCGGCGGAACCGACGTCGTCCAGGTGGAGCTTGAGCAGGTGCGGCTCCGCGTACGCGGCGGCCAGCCGGACGGTCAGGGCGTCGAGCGGGTCGTCACCGGTCGGCGGTGTGTCGGAGATGTCCCAGTACGTCAGCGCGTCACGGGTCGGCTCCCGGTCGGACGGGGTGGCCAGGGTGATCAGGACGTCCTGGGCGTCGACGATCAGATGGCACACCAGGTCCCGCACCAGCCACCCCGTGCAGCCGGAGGGCCGCCCGAAGTCCTCGTCGGACAGATCTTCAACCGCCGCGCGCGGTGCCGTCCATGAACGCGAGAAGAGATCCACCTCGGCACCGTAGCGCGGTGCGGCGAGCGTGGACGAGCGTATCGCGGGCACCTGGACCGTTACCGGAAGCGTTTGCGCTCGGTGGCGTGAGACCCTGGTGGGTCACGCTGGGTGATCCGGCCCTTGCGGCGTATGACATGGCTTGCGATCCAAGAGGTGGTGAGCATGACCCTCCTGCAGAACCCCGGGGTACCTCCCGCGGCCGGTGAGGACGCGGAGCGGCTCGTGTCGCCGGTCGGTTCGCACACCGAGTGGGATCCGCTGGAGGAGATCATCGTCGGACGCCTGGAGGGCGCGACGATCCCCTCCGACCACGCGGTGGTGACCTGCAACGTGCCGCCGTGGGCGGGGCGGTTGCAGGGGCTCGCGGCCGGTTTCCGGTATCCGCGGCTGCTCGTCGAGCAGGCGCAGCAGGAGCTAGACGCCTTCGTCGCTCTGCTGGGGTCCCTCGGCGTCACGGTCAGGCGGCCGGAGGCGGTCGACCACCGGCGCCGCTTCGGCACCCCCGACTGGACCTCGCGCGGCTTCTGCAACACCTGCCCGCGTGACAGCATGCTCGTGATCGGCGACGAGATCATCGAGACGCCGATGGCATGGCCGTGCCGGTACTTCGAGACGCACTCCTATCGCCCGCTCCTCAAGGACTACTTCCGGCGTGGCGCGCGCTGGACGGCGGCACCCAAGCCGCAGCTCACCGACGAGCTCTTCGACCCGGACTTCCGCGTCCCCGGGCCGGGCGAGCCCATGCGGTACATCCTCACCGAGTTCGAGCCCGTCTTCGACGCCGCGGACTTCGTCCGCGCGGGACGGGACCTGTTCGTCACCCGCAGCAACGTCACGAACGCTATGGGTATCGACTGGCTGCTCCGCCACCTCGGCCCGGAGTACCGCATCCACGAGATCGAGAGCCGCTGCCGCACACCCATGCACATCGACACGACGTTCGTCCTGCTCGCGCCCGGGAAGGTGCTGATCAACCCCGAGTACGTCGACCCGGACCGCCTGCCGGACGTCCTCGGCTCCTGGGACGTCCTCGTCGCTCCCGAGCCCGACCCGATCGACGAGCGGCTGCTCAAACTCACGTCGATGTGCGGCAAGTGGCTCAGCATGAACGTGCTTATGCTCGACGAGAAGCGGGTGATCGCGGAGCGTCACCACACCGGGATGCTGCGCGCGCTGGAGAAGTGGGGCTTCGAGCCGATCCCGTGCGAACTGCTGCACTACGCCCCCTTCGGCGGTTCGTTCCATTGCGCGACCCTCGACGTCCGGCGCCGCGGCTCACTCCAGTCCTACTTCGACTGACCGAGCTGCTCCGACGGCCGGAGGCGGGCGGGGCCGGGGGCGATGCGGCCACGGGGGTGCCCCTCACCCTCCGGGCGCCCCCAGCCGTCCTCCCACGAGGGCGGCGAGCTCGTCCGGCGTACGCGGCCCCGGCTCCGCGTCGGTCAACCACCCCTGCGCGCGCAGCAGTTCCGCCGCCGCGGCGCCCCACGGCAGCCGCAGTCCGGCCTCGTGGAGGAGGTCGGTGCGGGCCAGTGCCGTGGCCGCGGGCCCGGTGCGGACGCCGGACGGGGTGAGGAGCGCCGCGTCGTCGGCCCAGCGCAGGGCGAGGTCGACGTCGTGGGTGGCCATCACCACCGTGGTGCCGGCGGCACGGAGGCCGTCGAGGGTGGTGAGGAACCGCTCCTGGCCGTCGGGGTCGAGTCCGGCCGTCGGCTCGTCGAGGACGAGGACGCGCGGCCGCATGGCCACCGCGCCCGCGATGGCGGTACGTTTGCGCTGCCCGTAGGAGAGCAGATGGGTGGGCCGGTCGGCCAGGGCGGTGATGTCGAGGGCGGCGAGCGCCTCCGCCACCCGCGCCCGCACCTCCGTGTCGTCCAGGCCGAGGTTCAGCGGTCCGAACGACACGTCCTGCTCGACGGACGCCGCGAACAGCTGGTCGTCCGGGTCCTGCACCACCAGCTGCACGGTCGTCCGCAGCCGGGTCAGCCCCTTGCGGTCGTACGACACCGGCTGCCCGGCGACCGTCAACCGGCCCGCGTGCGGCTTCAGTCCGCCGCTGAGCAGCCGCATCAGTGTGGTCTTGCCGCTGCCGTTGCGGCCGAGCAGCGCGAGTGCGCGCCCCTCGCGGATCTCGAAGTCGAGGCCGCTGAGCACGGCCGGGCCGTCCTCGTAGGCGAAGGACGCGCCCCGCAGGGCGACGAGGGCGGGCTCGCTCATGTCAGCGGCCTTTCCAGTACGAAGGTGAGGGCGGCCAGCACCACGAGCAGCAGGCAACTGGCGGCCGTGAAGCGGACGGAGACCCGGGCCTCGGGCACCAGGACGCGCAGGGTGCCGTCGTAGCCGCGCCCCGCGAGTCCGGCCTGGAGACGGGTCGCCCGGTCGAAGGCCCGGACGAACGCGGTCGCTCCGAGCCCGGCCAGGGAACGCCACTCCGCGGCCCGGCTGGTGTGGCCGAGCCGGGCCGCCTGGGCTTCCCGGATGCGGCGCACGGAGTCCAGCAGCAGGAAGCTCATCCGGTACGTCACGAGCGCGACGTCGACGACCGGCGCCGGGATCCCGGCCCGGACCAGGCGGGGCAGCAGGTCGGACATGGGCGTGGTGAAGGCGAACAGCAGCACGCCCAGGGACGCCGCCGAGGTGCGCAGCAGCAACTCCCCGGCCCGGACCGGCCCGTCACCGGCGAGGGAGACGAACCCCCCGGGCCCGCCCACCTGGACGAGCAGCGTGACCGCGCCGGTCACGCAGAAGCCCAGTGGCACCCGGTAGGCCCGCCACAGCCGCCGCCCGGGCACACCGGCCGGCCCCAGCAGCACCACCAGGGCCGTCAGGAGCACCAGGGCCGCGCCCGGCCAGGGCGGCAGAGAGATCGCGAGCACGGTGAGGCCGAGCCCGAGCACGGCCTTGTCCACGGGATGGCGGCGGCGCCAGCGACTGCTGTGCGCCGCCGCGTCGATCGGCAGCACGCGCGATCAGTCCCGTTCGGCGGGGGACTTCCCGGCGCCTCCGGTGAGCGCGCTCTCGGCCTCCCGCTCCAGCGCCCGCTGCTCTCCCTGCCGGCGGCCTCGGTGCAGGCCGAAGTAGTAGGCGAGGACGCCGGCGCCGAGAGCCGCCTGGAGGGAGAACAGGGCCGACTCGATCTCCCCGGACGGCGGTTCGTACAGCGGGGAGAACCACGGCTCGTAGTCCGGCTCGATCTCGGTGATCGCGGACTCCGCCTCACCGTCGGCGCCCGTGAACGGCTCCTTCTTGTGGTCGCCGAGACCCAGCGCGAGCGGCAGCACCGCAAGCGCGGCCACGACGAGCAGCAGCACCAGGTTGATCTTCGTGTTCCTGCTCATCGGGCCACCGCCTCGGTCTCGGTCCGGGACTGCTTCTTGGCGAGGAGCACGCCCAGCCGGGTCAGTTCGCCCTTGCTGGACTGCACCAGCAGCCGCATCACCAGCACGGTCAGCAGGCCCTCGCTCACCGCGAGCGGGATCTGGGTGATGGCGAAGATGGAACCGAACTTGCCGAGCGCGCCCAGGAATCCGCTGCCCGGGTCGGGGAACGCGAGTGCCAACTGCACGCTGGTGACGCAGTAGGTGGACAGGTCGGCGACGAACGCGCCGCAGAACACCGCGACCATCAGCGGCGCGTCGTAGCGCCGCAGCAGTTTGTAGACGGCGTATCCGGCCCAGGGGCCGACGATCGCCATCGAGAAGACGTTGGCGCCGAGCGTGGTCAGGCCGCCGTGCGCGAGCAGCAGCGCCTGGAAGAGCAGGGTGATGGTGCCCAGCACCGCCATGACGGGCGGCCGGAACAGGATGGCTCCGAGGCCCGTCCCGGTGGGGTGCGAGCAACTGCCGGTGACGGACGGCAGTTTCAGGGCGGACAGGACGAACGTGAAGGCGCCGGACGCCCCGAGGAGCAGGGTGCTCTCGGGGTGCTCGCGCACTTCACGGGTGAGCGACCGGACCCCGTGGACGACGAACGGCGCCGACGCGACGCCCCAGGCGACCGCGTGCGCCGGAGGAAGGAAACCCTCGGCAATGTGCATGGCTCAGCAGACCCTCTCCAGCACCTCGTGGATGGTTGACGCGCCTTGGCCGGTCTCCTGGCTGACGGGTACCACCGCCCGGACTCCGCCTTCCCGGGTCGCAAGGACCCAGTGGCTGCCCGTGAGGGCCGGAGCCGGACTTCCCGATTCACAGTGGCGAGGGCCGCACCGGCATCACACCGGATTTCCCGTTCACCAAGGCCTGGTGACAATAAGGCCGGGGTAAGGGCGATGACAAGCCACCCAAGGGGCGCGCGAGGGGGCGCCCACTCGCACACCGGCGCATCCCCCGGCTGATCCACGTGCTCCGAGGCAGGGCGCCGTCGCGCGACGTCCGGGTCGCGTCAGTCGTCGCCCCCGTCGTCTCCGTCGTCGCTCTCCCTGTCGTTTCCGGCCTCGTGCGGCCTTTCGGGCTTCGGCTGCTCCGGCCCGCCGTCCGCCGCTTCCGGTGTCGGAGCCGCGGTGCTCGGCGCGGGCGAGGGAGGAGTCGGGGAGGCGGGCGTGGACGGAGTGACATCGGCCACGGTGCCGGTGGTCGGAGTGGTGGCGGCCGCGGGGCCGGCCGCCGGTTGGGAGGACAGGGGCGAGGGGGAGTCGGCGGACGGCGTGGCGGCGGGGCTGCTCGCGGAGGGGGACGCGTCGGGTTCCGTGCCCTCCGCGGTCGTGTCGGGCGAGAACCAGCGCATGCCGATGAGCATCGCCGCGAGGAAGAGTGCCGCGGCGGCGGCCGTCGCGGCCAGCCTCGACCGGGCGCGGACGCCGCCGCGCCCGCGGGAGCGGCCCGAACGCCCCGCCTGTGCTGCCCGGGCCGCGCTGCGGTGCCCCGGGGTGGCGGGCAGCGCGTACGTGGTCGGGTTGCCGGTCTGGGCGGCCGCGTACGGGCCCGGCCCGGCCGGCATCGCCGCGGACGTGGTCGTCGGCCGCAGCGGCGCCGAGGCCTCCGGCAGCGGCTCGGGCAGGCCCCGCCAGGCGCCCCCGGCGAACCACTCGGCGGCCTGCTGGGCGGTGGGGCGGTCCTCGGGCTGCTTGGCGAGCAGACCGAGCAGGTAGTTCTCGAACGCCGGCGGCAGTCCGGCGACACCGAGCTCACGAGGCGGCACCGGGGCCGAGTCGAGATGCTGGTGGAGGAGGGCGACGGCGGTGTCGGCCTCGAACGGCGGGCGGCCGCTGAGGAGCTGGTAGAGCACGCAGCCCAGGGAGTACATGTCGGAGGCGGGCCCGGCGGGCTTGCCCAGGGCCCGCTCGGGCGCGAGGTAGAGGCCGGTGCCGACGATCTGGCCGGTGGCGGTGAGCGCGGCGCCGGGGTCGTCGAGGAACCGCGCGATGCCGAAGTCGCCGATTTTGAGCGTGCCGTGGGCGTCCAGCAGCAGGTTGGCGGGTTTGACGTCCCGGTGCACGATGCCCTGCCCGTGTGCGGCGGCGAGCCCCGCGGACGCCTGCGCGGCGAGCCGGGCCACCCGCTCGGCGGGCAGCGCGCCGGAGCCGGTCAGCACTCCGGCGAGACTGTCGCCCTCGACCAGCTCCATCACCAGGTAGAGCCGGTTGTCGTACTCGCCGAAGTCCAGGACACCGACCACGTTGGGGTGGTTGAGACGCCCGGCGGTCTGCGCCTCCAGACGGAACCGGGAGGTTGCCGTGGCATCGGTGTCCTGGGGGAGCAGCAGCTTGACGGCCACCGCTCTGGCGAGCGTCTCGTCGTACGCACGCCAGACCTCTCCCATTCCACCGCGCCCGATCTCAACATCCAGCCGGTAGCGGCCCGCTAGCAGCACTCGTCCTCGTCTCATGCGTGTGGGAAGGTCGTCGCCGCAGGCCGAACTCCCCGTTCATGCACGGGGATTGGTGGGGGTGCCGCAGCCGACCCAGGATACTGGCGCGGCGTGACCACCGATCTCCGCAGCGGTGTCCTCACAGGGTGCCGACTCGGAAATCCCGCCGGGAAGAGGTCGCCCGCGGGGGTGACACTCTCGTGCGTCCGGTTGCCGCGGGGCGTCGGCGCCGTTTCAGGCCGCCGCGCCCGCCCCCTTCTCACGGCGCGGCAGCACGGCCACCGCCAGGGCCGTTACGGCCGCGAGGACCAGCCACGGGACGGCAACCGGCAGGCCCAGGTCGAGCAGGGAGCCGGTGGCCGCGCTGCCGGCGAGGACGATCAGACCGGACACCGACGACAGCGCACCCATGTAGAGGCCGAGCCGCCCCTCCTCGGCGAGATCGGGCACCCAGGCGCGGGCGGCGGGCACCACCAGCATCTGCCCCACGGTGAGCAAGATCACGAAGCCCGCGGCCGGCAGCAGCCCGGCGGCGCCCGTCCAGCCGGCCGGCCGCGCCGCGGCCACCACCGCGAAACCGGACGCGATCAGCAGCAGTCCCGCGGTCATGGAGCGGCGCAGATCGAGCCGGTCGCTCGCCCAGCGGGTCACCGGCAGCTGGGTGAACACCACCAGCACCGAGGACAGCGCGAAGAGCCAGGACAACGGCGCCTGGGAGCCGGCCGCGCGCTGCACCTCGTCCGGCAGGGCCAGATACAGCTGGTTGTAGGCGAGCAGATAGGCGCCGTAGGCACAGCACAGGGCGAGGAAGCGGCGGTTGCGCAGCAGGGCGCGGGCCCCGCCCCGCTCCCGGACGCGGACCCGGCCGGGGATGTGCTGCGGCATCAGCCACAGGTGCCCGGCCAGGACGAGCGCGAAGACCCCGGCACCGGCGAAGCACGCGGTGCGGAAGTCGACGGCGAGCAGCAGCGCGCCGAGCAGCGGCCCGACGAACGCCCCGACCTGGCCCGCCACGCTGAACAGGGCGAGGACACGGGTGCGCGAGCCGCGCCCGTCCTCCTCCCACACGACCGCCTGGCGGGCCACCTCGGACTCCACGGCGGGGGAGAACAGCGCGGCGGCGAAACCGATCACCAGCACCGCCCCGATCACGGACCGGCTCGCCTCCGCGTACCCGAGCCACACGAACCCGGCGATCCGCAGCACGCAGCCGGCCAGCACGACCGGCCGCACCCCGAACCGGTCGACGAGCCATCCGCCGACCACGAACAGCCCCTGCTGGCTGAAGGTGCGCAGCCCCAGCACGAACCCGACCAGCCAGCCCGCCATGCCGATCGCGGTGCCGAGATGCTCGGCGAGGAACGGCAGGACGGCGAAGAAGCCGATGTTGAAGGCGAGCTGGGTGAGGATCAGCAGCCGCAGCAGCGGCGACAGCTCCCTGCACAGGCGCCAGGTGCTCTCACGCGGCGCGCCGGGCGTCCCGCTGCCGGTGGACGCACGGGCGGCCTTGCGGGTCAGCAGCCGGGAGACGAGGTCGGTCATCGTTCTTCTGTCTGTGAGGCGGACACGGGAGTCAGGAGGGCGTCGGGGCGGTCCGGTTGCCGCCGCGGGGCCGGTACGACCGGATCCCCGGGCGGTTCGGCCGGGCCGGCGATCCGTGTGCGCTGCCGGGGGAGCCGTACGCCGCCCGCGGCCGTCACCGCGAGCGCCCCGAGCAGCGCGAGTACGGCTGCGGGGAAGAGGACGGCCCACGGGGCACGCTCGGCGTACGGCTGGTTCTCGGCGAGCAGCAGGCCCCAGTCGGGGGACGGCGGCTGGGCGCCCAGGCCGAGGAAGCCGAGCGCGGCGAGGCTCAGCGCGATGCCCGGGAGCCGGAGCAGGGCGTGCCGGGCGACCGGGGGCAGCACGGCGGGCAGCAGTTCGTGCCGGAGCAGGTACCAGCGGCCGGCGCCCAGCGCCCGGGTGGCCGTCAGATGAGTGGTCGCACGCTCCTGCCGCAGCAGGGAGGAGGTGTGCGCGGCCAGCGGGGACCAGGCCACGACGGCCACGGCGAACGCGGGCGTCCAGGGCCCGCTGCCCATGATGCCGGTGACGAGGAGCCCGGCCAGTACGGGCGGTACGGCACTGAGGGTGTCGACCAGCGGCCCGGACAGCCTCGGCAGCAGCCCCAGCAGCAGCCCCGTGACGAGGGCGGCGGCGCTCACCGCGAGGGCGGTGCCGAGCGTGGTCAGCGCGCCGTGGGAGATCCGGGCGAGGACGTCGCGACCGAGCGCGTCCGTGCCGAAGGGGTGCTCCCTGGAGGGGGCTTGCAGCCGGGCGAGCGTGTCCAGGGCGAGCGGATCGCGGGGCAGCCCGAACCCGATGACGGCGGCCAGCAGTCCCCCGTAGAGCAGCGGGAGCGTCCGGGGCGCGGGCGGCCGGGGCCGGTGCAGGGACTGCAGGGCGCCGTCGCGCAGCGCCGGCCCGATCAGCAGCCGGGCGGCGAACCGGGCGAGGATCCCCGCGGTGGCCGCGAGCAGGACGAGGGCGAGCGTGCCCGTCTGCAGGGCGGGAAGGTCCTGGGCGAGTGCGGCGTGCAGGGTGAGCCGTCCCAGGCCCGGGATGTCGAAGATCTGCTCGACGGCGACCGATCCGCCGGTCAGCCCGACCACGAACAGCGCCAGGTTCGGCAGCAGTCCGGGCACGCAGCGGTGCACCGCCTGCCGCGCCACGGACTTCGGCGGAACACCGCGTGCCGCGGCCGCCATGGCCCAGGGTTCCGTGAACGCCCCGGGCAGCAGGTCGTCGAGCATCCGTCCCAGGACCGCACCGGCGGGCAGGCCGAGGGCGAGCGAGGGCAGCACCATCCACTGCGGCCCGTACCAGCCCAGGGCGGGCAGCCAACCCAGCTGCACGCCGATCACGGAGGCCAGTACGTAGGCGAAAAGGAACTCGGGCAGCGCGGCCAGCACGGCCGTCACCGTCCCGCCTGGGCGACGCGCCCCGAGCCGGCCCCGCGTGCCCAGCCGGAGCGTGCGGGCGCAGACGGCCGCCGCCGTGCCCGCGGCGACCACCAGGGCCCCGGACATCAGCAGCAGCGACACGCCGAGCGCCTGCACGACGCCCGGCAGCACCTGGGTGCCGGACACCCAGGAGGTGCCCGCGTCGCCGTGCAGCAGCCCGCCGAGCCAGCGGCCGAGCAGCACCAGCGGGCCGTCGTCGAGGCCCAGTTGGTCCCGGATGGCGCGCAGGACCTCGGGAGTGGCGTCGCGGTCCGCCGACCGCGCCCTGAGCACGGTCAGCGCGGGGTCGGTACGGGACAGCCACGGCAGCAGGCCGATTCCGCACACCAGGGCGGCCACGAGCACGGTCCGCCACAGCAGCGCCGGGACGCTGCTGCGCGCAAGTGCGTGCAGCGCGGCGGCGGCACCTTTCATCGGGGGTGTGATCGAGCGGTTCAGCGTCGGGTCCCCGTGCCTATGAGGGTGCGCTCGTACGGATCGGGCAGCGCGCCCTGTACGGACGTCGCGATGCCCGCGACGAGCTTCAGATGCACCAGCGGGATCACCGAGTCGGTGCCGAGGACGGCCGCCTCCGCCTTCATGGCGGCGTTCTGCCGCTCGGCGGTGTCGGACTCGGCCTGGGCGGCGGCGACCAGCTTGTCCACGTTCTTGTCGCACAGGAACGACAGGTTGTTGGAACCGTCGCAGGTGTAGTCGCTCGCGAGGACGGTGACCGGGTCGCCGGTGTCCAGCATCATGTTGCGGGAGAAGACCGCCGCGTCGAACTTGCCGTCCAGCAGGTCGCCTTCGAGACGCGCGTACGTACGCACCTCCAGCTTCACCTCGAACCCTGCTTTCTGCAGCTGCTGCTGGAGCACCTGGGCGGCCTCCGGCAGTTCGGGCCGGTCGCTGTAGGTGGCGAGGGTGATGCTCTCGCCGTCGGGGCCGGTCGCCCGCGCCCGCCCGGCCGGTTCGACGCGCTTGCCGGCCGCCCAGGTCAGGGCCGGACCGAACAGGCCCTGCGCGGGCACGGCGTACCCCTCGTACGCGCCCTGGGCGATGACCGAGCTGTCGATCGCCTCACGTGCGGCTGCCCGCAGCCCCGCGTCGGTGAAGGCGCCGGACTCGGTGTTGAGGTGAAGGCTGGTGTTGCGGGCGGTGTTGACCTCGTGGACCTCGTCCTTGTCCAGGGAGGCGACCTGGCCGACGGGAAGGGACTCGGCGATGTCGACGTCGCCGGTGCGCAGGGCGTTGGCGCGGGCGGTGCCGTCGGAGACGAACCTGGCGGTGACTCCGGACGCCTGGGCCCGCCCGCCCCAGTAGTCGTCGAAACGGTTCAGCGTGGCCGCGGTGTCACCGTCGATCCTGGTGAGTGCGAAGGGGCCGGTGGCGGTGCCGACGACGTTCACCGTGCCCTTCGTGTCGTACGCCTTCGGCGCGAACACCGCGAGGGACGGGTTCGACAGCCGCAGCGGCAGGACGGGGTCGGCCTCGACCGTGCTGACCCGGACCCGCTGGTCGTTCTCGGCCGTGGCGGTCAGCTGCACACCGGAGATCGCGGACGGTGCCGGATCGGCCTTCCCGGCGGCCGTGAGGGCGGCGGCGACTGCCTTGGCGGTGACGGTCTCGCCGTTCTGGAACCTCGCGTCCCGCAGGGTGAACACCCAGCTCTTGCCGCCGTTCTCACTGCTCCACGACTCGGCCAGCGCGGGCACCGCCGTGCCGTTGGCGTCCAGCCTGGTCAGCCCCTCGATGACGCCGAGCCGGGACAGGAGCATCGCATCCTGGCCGTACGGCGAGTAGTTCTCGGTCGGGGCGAAGGGGAGGGCGACACGCAGACGTGCGCCGCCGGCGGAGCCGGAGGAGGCCGCGGAGTCGTCACCGGACGACGCGAAACAGCCGGAGAGCAAGGGCAGCGCGAGCAGGCCGGCGGTGAACCGGCGGCGGGGGGTTCTCATAGTGTATATGAATACCATTTTCGTTAAGTGAGCGGTATCTCGAAGTGCACGACGCCGCTGCCCCCGCCGGGCTCCTCCTCCCGCTCGTCGCACACCGCCTTGCCCAGCGTCCGCCACAGGCCCATCGCGCCGGGGGAGTGCGGGTACGTGTGCAGATACACGGACCGGTATCCGCCGTCGGCCCGGGCGAACTCCAGTAGGCCGTCCACCAGTTGCCGGGCCAGTCCGCACCGCCGGTGCTCGGGGCGCACGTACACCCGCCGCAGTTGCGCCGTCTCGCCCGAGGGGAACCGCTCGGCCAGCCGGCGCGGGTTCGGCGGGTGTGCGGGTCCGCGCGCGTCCAGCGCCGCCGTGGCCGCCACCGTCCCCTCCTGCTCGTCCACGGCGACCAGGAGGGTGTGCCGGGGCGGCGTGACGTAGAACGGCACCGGATCGATGATGTCGGCGTGCCATCGCGGCACGTAACCCGTGCCGAAGTCGCGGTACACGGCGTCGAGCATCACCGCCCGGGCTCCGTCGACGTCGGCCGCCGTGGCTTCCCTGATGCTGTACTCACGCATTTGCACATCATATGCAAGAGGCGCTCGGGGTCAGTCGGGGGCCGCCGGTGTGATGTGGCTCAGCACGCACAGCCAGCCGCCCTGCCGCCGCACGAACACGTCCGTCGTCCACTCGTCGGCGTCGTGGCGCTCCCCCTGGTAGTGGGCGGTGTTCGTCACCCGGCCGGTCACCAGCGCGGTGTCGCCGTAGACGCGGACCCGGGGGTCGGTCCCGAAGTCCATCGCCGAGTGGGTGAGCGCGCCGGACTCGACGAGGGAGAGGAACTTCTCCTTCGGGGCGATCCCCGAATCGGAGACGATGACCCACTCGTCCGCCATGAAGCCCGCGATCCGCGCGGGATCGTTGGAGACGATCGCCTCGGCCCAGCCCTTCGCCAGTCGGGTGAGTTGACGTTCATCTGCCGAATCGGGCTTTTCGCTCATGCGGCGACGGTAGTCGTGTCAAGGCGGAGACGCGGGGAGGGCAGCCGACGGGGAAGACCGGGTCCGGAACCCGGAACCCGGAACCCGGGACCCGGCCCCCCGGCCGGAACGGCCCGGCTCAGCTCTCGGACGGGGTGAGCAGCACGAAGTCCGCGTTCGCCGGGTCGAGGCAGACGGCGAGCCGGCCGACGCCCTCCATGTCCTCCGGGCCCATCTGCACGCTGCCGCCGCCCTCGGTGACCTTGGCCACCGCGGCGTCGCAGTCGTCGACGGCGAAGACCGGGTGCCAGTACGGCCGCCCGCCCGTCAGCGTCAGGTCCTCCTTGCGGAGCTGCATGAGGCCGCCGTGCATCCGGTCCTCGGAGAGCCCTGAGGGGGTGATCAGGGTGTACGCGCCCGCGCCGCCCGGCAGCGGCATGTCGCTGAACTGCCAGCCGAAGAGGGAGCCGTAGAACTCCCGCGCGCCCGCGGCGTCGGTCGTGTACAGCTCGGTCCACGACAGCGAGCCCGGCCGGTCCACCAGCTCCACGCCCTTGTTCGTCCCCGGCTGCCAGACGGCGAACTGGCCGCCCAGCGGGTCGCTGTACTGCGCCATCCGGCCCCAGTCGTCGAGGTCCATCGGCGCGACCCGCACGGTGCCGCCCGCCTGCTGGACGGCCTGTGTCGTGGCGTCCGCGTCGGTGACGCTGTAGTAGAGCATCCAGGCCGGGCGCGCGCCCTCCTCGGTGAGCTTGCCCAGCCCGGCGACGATCTTGCCGTCCTTCTTGAACATCCCGCCCTCGAAGTCCTCGCTCTCGCCCATGGACTCGAAGTCCCACCCGAGGACGGCGCCGTAGAAGTCGGCGGCGGCCCGGACGTCCGGAGCACCCAGGTCGAGCCAGCACGGGGAACCGGGGACGTAGTCCGTCGTGATCATGGCGATGCTTCCCTTCGGCGGGTCCTGTGTGCCCAGCGTGACACCGAGCGCCGCCCATCGCCCTCGGCGGCTCTCCGTTCGGGGGACTCCGGATGCCGGGGACCGCGTCAGTGGACGGACAGTCCGCCGTCGACGAAGACCGACTGCCCGGTGACGTAGGCGGACGCCGCGCTTGCCAGGAAGACCGCCGCGCCCGCGAAGTCCTCGGCGAGACCGTTCCGCCCGATCATCGTGCGGGCGGCGAGGGCGGCCACCTTGTCCGGGTCCGACGACAGCCGCGCGTTGAGCGGCGTCATGACGAAGCCCGGCACGAGGAGGTTGCAGGTGACGCCGCGCGGCGACCACGCCTCGGCCTGGGAGCGTGCCAGTGCCTCCAGCCCGCCCTTGGAGGCCCCGTAGGCGCCGCTCTGGACGAACGCGCGATGCGCCTGCTGTGAGCTGATGTGGATGATCCGCCCGTACCCGCGCTCCGCCATGCCCGGACCGAAGCGCTGCCCCAGCAGGAACGGCGCCTCCAGGTTGACGGCCATGGTGGCGTCCCAGACGTCCTCGCCGAGTTCGTCCATCGGCGGACGCAGGTTGATCCCGGCGCTGTTGACGAGAATGTCGGGCTCCCCGAACGCCTCGACCGCCCGCTCGGCGGCCGTCCGCACGCCCTCGCGGGTGCTCAGATCCGCGCTGACCCGGGCGGCGCGGCAGCCCAGGGCCGTCAGCTCCTCGACCGTCGCGGCCAGCCCGGCCTCGCCGCGGGCCACGACCACCACGCTCGCCCCGGCGCGCGCGAGGGCGTCGGTGATGGCGCGGCCGATCCCGGAACTGCCGCCGGTGACCACCGCGACCCGGCCCTCCAGCGAGAACAACTCGGAGAGATAGGCCTGTGCCGCCTGGGACGGCGGAGTCACCCCCGTCGGCCGGGTCGGCGGGGTGGGTTCTGTCGGTGGGGTCGGCTGCGGTGGGGTCGGCTGTGTCGTCATGGCGACCCACCTTAAGTCGATCATCCGGTCGGTCGCCGAGCTGTGCCGGCTGCCGTGCGGGATGGCCCGGCGAGCCGCCGGCCGACCTCTCGCGCGCATACCCCTAGGGGGTATATAGTCGGCCTCATGGACCACACCGCTCATGAACCTGAGAAGCACCCGCACGGGGCCGCCTCCTGGGGGACCGCCGTGAAGGCGACGCTGCACTGTCTGACCGGGTGTGCGATCGGCGAGATCCTCGGCATGGTGATCGGCACGTCGCTGGGGTGGGCCAATGTGCCCACCATGGTGCTGGCGATCGGGCTCGCGTTCCTCTTCGGCTACTCGTTCACCCTGTTCGCGGTCCTGCGGGCCGGTCTCAGCCTCAAGGCCGCGATCCGGATCGCCCTCGCCGCGGACACGGTGTCGATCACGGTGATGGAACTCGTGGACAACGCGATCATCGCGCTCACCCCGGGTGCGATGGACGCCCATCTGTCCGACGGCCTCTTCTGGTCCGCGCTCCTGGGCGGATTCGCGGTCGCCTTCCTGATCACGACCCCGGTCAACAAGTGGATGATCGGCCGCGGCAAGGGGCACGCCGTGGTCCACGCCCACCACTGACGCGATGTCACCCCTCGCGGTCGGTGACGAGGCGGTGTCCGGCCCGCCTCCCGCCGAACTCGCCGGTGTCGCTGCCGTGCCGCACGGGGTCAGCCCGTGAGCAGGCGCACCTGGCCGGCGGGGAGTTTCGGCCACCAGTGGTGGTAGCGGCGGTAGACCTCGGTGTCGCGGCCGGCCAGCAGCGCCGTCAACGACGCGGCCTCCGCGGCGAGTCCGTCCCACACGGCGGCCGGCAGGTCGTGGAACGCCGTGGCCTCGACACCGCCGTCGACCGCGCGCCACACGCCGGCGACCCGGCCGTCGACCAGCAGCGTGGGCAGCACGTCGCCGTTCACGCGGATCACCAGACGGCGATACGCCGGGGGAATCACGCGGCTGCGGTCGGCGTGGGCCAGCAGAACGCTGTCCCACATGGCCATGAGCCGGGGCGGTGCGGGCGTGTCCGCCGGTGGGCGCGAGGCGCCCGGCACGTCGTACAGAAGGGTCCCGTCGGGTCCCCGGAGCTGCTCCACCGTGTCGTCGAGGGCGAGCAGCGCCCGGCGTACCGGTGCCCGCGGCACCATGGCGAACTGCGCGACATCCGCCACCGACGCGGGCCCGAAGCCGGCCAGATAGCGCAGGACGAGCCGGCGCAGCGACTCCGGCACCGTCTCCCGCCCTTCGGGCACGGGACCGGTCCGCGCGGCGACGAACGACGACCGGGCGCCGAACGACCACGGCCCGCCCGTCGGGACATGGAGCAGCGGCGCGTACGCCTTGAGCCCCCACCACGCCCCGGCCTTCTTCTCCGCGCCGACCCGTTCCTCCAGCCAGTCCTGCAGCTCGGCGGCCGTCCGCGGCCGGTCCGCGAAGCCCAGCAACTCGGGGACGAGCGCCTCGCCGTCGGTCGGCAGGAGTCCCGCCGCGGCGAAGCGGTACCCGAGCCGTGAGGCGTACAGCGTCTGCTGCATCGCCTCGCGGAACACCTGGTAGTCGTCCGCGTGGACCGCGTGCAACGTGATCCGCATCAGGGTCGCCTTGACCACCGCACGCCCCGCGAAGGCGGCGTCCAGCTCGGCCGGCGCGAACCCGGCGAGCCGGTTCCACAGCGCCACGTACGGCGAAGCGGCATGCTGCGCCTGCAGCGCCACCACGCGCCGCACCGCCTCCCCGGCCTCCATCACCTCCCGCCCCAGCAGCAACTGGCGCCCGAGGGTGGCCCGATTGAGCTCCTGCGCGGTGATGTCCACGCCGGGGATTCTGCCGTGGCCCCACCGGAGGCGCCGGACTCCACGGAAGTGGCCTGGATCACATGGCCCGGATTGAGTGTCCGGCGGGGGAGATGCCCGTACCCATGGGTGGAGGAGCGGGGCCGGATGCGAGGATGAGGCGCCATGACAGTCGGGTGGTGTGCTCGCACGATACGGGCCGCGGTGTTCGCGGCCGTCTGTGTCGTGCTCGCCGCCCTGGGGCACGTCATGATGTCCGGCGACCATGTGCCCTGGTCGACGCTGCTGGCCGGATGGGCCGTGACGGGAGTGGCGGGCTGGTGCCTGGCGGGCCGCGAACGCGGGCTCCACCCGGTCGTCGCCGTGGCCGTGGCCGTCCAGACGGCGCTGCACTCGGCGTTCTCGCTCGGGCCGGCCGCGCCGGCCGCATCCCGGGCCGACTCCATGGATCCCATGCCGCCGATGCATCACGGCATGGGATCCATGAGTCACGACATGAGCTCGGGCGCCATGGAGTCCATGTCCCCGCACACGGGCCACGTGCCCGTCGGCGACTCGTCCCTCGGCATGCTCACCGCCCACCTCCTGGCCGCGCTGCTGTGCGGCCTCTGGCTGGGCCACGGGGAACGGGCCGTCTTCCGGCTCCTGCGCGCCGTGGGCAGCCGGCTCGCCGCACCACTGCGGCTCCTGTTCGCCCTGCCGGCACCGCCGCCCCCGCCCGTGCGCGAACGGCGACGGTCGTCGCACCGCAACCCGCGGCGCCTCCTTCTCGTCCACGCGATCACCACCCGGGGACCACCCGCGGGGGCCGCTGCCGCCTGACGGCAGCCGGTGCAACCCGGGGCAGCCCCTGCGTGCCCCGGTCGCGGTCGTACGGCCCTATGTGCGCGCACCCGCGGGCGGTCACGCCGCCCGATGCGCCGTACGGGCACGCCCGCGCCCCCCCCGCTCAACGGACCGCGCAGCACGCGCGCACGTCTGACCTCAGGGCCTGCCTGCCCGCGTCCTCGTGGTCCCGGAGTCCCGAGAAGGACATCAGGTGATCACTCCTGCCCTGCCCCTTTCGCCCGAGAGTTCGGCGTCGGCCGACGAGTCGATAACCGCCTGGGCGCTGGCCGCCCGCGGCGGCGACTCCGCGGCCGTCGACCACTTCGTGCGCGCCCTGCACCGTGACGTCATCCGGTACGTCGCCCATCTGTGTGCCGACCCGCAGGCGGTGGACGATCTGGCGCAGGACACGTTCCTGCGGGCGCTCGGCAGCCTGCACCGGTTCGAGGGCCGTTCCTCGGCGCGGACCTGGCTGCTGGCGATCGCCCGGCGCGCGGTGGCCGACAGCATCCGGTACACCGCCGTACGCCCCCGCCCGGCCGACCTGCCGGACTGGGAGCCGGTGGCCGAACTCGCCCAGCCGCGCGGCCTGCCCGGCTTCGACGACGGTGTGGCGCTGCGGGAGCTGCTGGCCGGACTGCCGCACGAACGCCGTGAGGCGTTCGTCCTCACGCAACTGCTCGGCCTGCCCTACGCGGAGGCCGCCGCGCTGAGCAACTGCCCCATCGGCACGGTCCGTTCCCGCGTGGCCCGCGCCCGGGCGACGCTCCTCGCCCTGCTCGCCGCGGCGGAGGAACCGGACCCCGCCCTCGTCGCGGCCTGACCCCTCGGGCCGACGGTGCCCGCCGCCCCTGTCCGGCGGGCACCGTACGGCGACGCTCGCGCAGGACGTCGAGGGAGCGTGTCACTCACTCGCCGGCCCGCGCCTCCGCCTCCCTCCAGAAGGCTGCGACCCGCGCGTTGAACACCTCCGGAACCTCCTGGAAGGGCTGATGCGCCTCCCCGGGCAGCACCTCGAACACGGCCCCCGGGATGCCTTCCGCGACCTCACGGCCGAGGCGCGGTGGTGTGGCGAGGTCGAGTTCGCCGGCGAGCACGAGGGTCGGGGCGGTGATGCCGCCGAGGCGGTCGAGGGTGTCGTGGCCGGCGAACGCCGCGAGCTGGCGCCGGAAGGCCTCGGCGGACTGCGGGTGCTCGAAGGCCAGGGTCTCGTCGATGAGGCGGTCGACCATGCCGTCGGCGTGAGCCCGTGGCGTGTAGATCCACAGGAAGAACGCCTCGAGCATGGCCCGTTCGTCCGGGGCGCGTTCGACCATCCAGTGCCAGAAGCGCGTCATGGCGCGGAAGTAGGGATCCGAGCGGGCCATCGTGCTCATGAGGACCAGGCTGCGGACCCGGCCGGGATGGCGGAGGGCCAGTTCCTGGGCGATGAAACTGCCCCCCGAGAAGCCCGTGATGTGAGCCGCCGGGACCTGGAGCTCGCGCAGCAGCGCCGCGGCGTCGTCCGCCATCCGCGCTACGGAGAGCGGGCCTTCGGGCAGCGGGCTGCGGCCGGCGCCGCGGTTGTCGAACGCGGTGATCCGATAGCGGTCCGCGAACCCGTCGAGCTGCGACTGCCATGCCTCGGCGGGATCACCGAGTCCCGCGATGAGCAGAACGTCGGGTCCCTCACCCCGCCGTTCCGCCCAGAGTTCCACGCCGTCGGCGTTGACCGTCTGTCCCATGGTGTGCCTCCCCGGGCCGCGGACGGTGTCTGTCATCCTCGTGCCGGCTCGATGTTCTGGTTGGCGTGGAAGAGGTTGTCCGGGTCGTAGGTCCGCTTGACCCGGGCGAGCCTGTCGTAGTGGCCGCGGTACGTCGCCCGGACCCGCTCCTGGCCCTCGCCCGAGCCCATGAAGTTCACGTACGAGCCGCCCATCGAGTACGGGTGCAGCTCCTCCTGGTAGTCCACGCACCACCGCCTGATCGTCTCGGCGTTGGCCGGGTCGGGATCGACGCCGGCGAAGACACCGGACCAGAGCGCGTCCCGGTAGCTGAACGCGGTGTCGTCCGGGCCGACCCGGTGGGCGGCCCCGTCGATCGGGTAGAGGTGCATCAGCGAGAGCTGCGTGGGGTTGCTCCGGCCGTACTTGAGGTGCACGTCCAGGGCGGCGTCGGGGATGTGGTCGAAGAAGTCGCCCCGCCAGTACCACTGGTAGCCGGTCGGGATCAGCTCGTCGAACATGCTCTGCAACGCGTCGTACGGCATCGGCGTCGTGAAGTGGAAGGCCGGCCGGCCCGCGTCGTTCACCACCGCGAGAGTCTCGCCGACCCCGTCCGGGTCAGTGCAGCACCACACGATGCCGCACACCTTCTTGCCGTGGAGCTCCTCCGGGAAGGGCGGGCCGGGCGGGACGACGAGGACGGCGAAGAAGCCGTAGACGTCGTCGGGCGCCTGCGGGAGGAACTCGCGGTACCACGCCAGCACTTCGCGCGTGCTCTCGACCGGCCAGACCGTCACCCCGGCCCCGACCGTGCCCACCGGGTGCAGCCGGAAGGTGAGGGACGTCGCGATGCCGAAGTTGCCGCCGCCGCCCCGCAGTGCCCAGAACAGGTCCGGGTGCTCGGTCTCGCTCGCGGTGACGAAACTGCCGTCGGCCAGCACCACGTCCGCGGCGATGAGGTTGTCCACGGTCAGCCCGTACTTGCGGGTGAGGTAGCCGTGGCCGCCGCCGAGGGTCAGGCCGCTGACGCCGGTCATGGAGATGATGCCGGTCGGGGTGGCGAGACCGAAGGCCTGGGTGGCGTGGTCGAGGTCGCCGAGGCGGCTGCCGCCGCCGACCTCGGCGGTCCGCGTCTCCGGGTCGACCCGCACCCAGCGCATCGGCGAGAGGTCGACCGTCACGCCGTCGTCCACCAGGCACAGGCCGGGGCCGCTGTGCCCGCCGCCCCGCACCGCGAGTTCCAGGCCGTGGTCGCGGACGTAGCCGACCGCGGCCATCACGTCGGCGGCGTCGGTGCAGGGCACGAGGGCGGCGGGCCGTTTGTCGATCATCGCGTTGTAGATCTTGCGGGCCTGGTCGTAACCGGCGTCCTGGGGGCCGATCACCGGCCCCCGCAGCGTGGACCGCATCTCTTCCAGGGTGGCGGTGTCCATGACGATCTCCTCGGGGCGCGTGACCGTGCTGACACCACCAGCCTCCCGCCGACCGCGCCGCGATGCATGTCCGCAGGACTGGGCTCGGCCCGCATCCGCCTCTTCCCCACGAGGCTCGGCGCCGCCGGCGCCCCGGGAGTGGTCCCCCCCCATGCCGGGGCCCTGGCCGCTCGCTTCCGGGTGATCGTGCCCGACCTGCGCGGACACGGCCGCTCGGCGGTGCCGGACGAGGGCAACACCCCGGCGGAGACGGCGGACGGCCCGGACGCGCTGTTCGACGGGCCGGTGGCGGCCGTGGGCCACTTCCTGGGCGGGCCGGCCGTCAGCCTGCTCGCCGTACGGCACCGGGAGGGAGAGGAACACGTCGGACGGACGGTCCGGCTGCCGCGTGACGGGTCGGATCACGTCAGGCCGTGGTGACCTCCACCGGCAGCTTCTTGATGCCGTTGACGAAGTTGGAGCGCACCCGCGGTACCTCGCCGACCAGGCGGATGTCCGCCAGGCGCGGGATCAGTTCCTCGAACATGATGCGGATCTCGGTGCGGGCGAGCAGGTTGCCCAGGCACAGGTGGGGGCTGCCCTTGCCGAAGGTGACGTGGTCGTTGTCGCGGCGTGTGACGTCGAAGTCGTAGGGGTTGCCGAAGACCTCCTCGTCGCGGTTGCCGGAGGCGAACCACATCACCACCTTGTCGCCCTCCTTCACCCGCTTGCCGCCCAGCTCGACATCGCGGGTGGCGGTGCGGCGGAAGTGGTAGACGGGGGAGGCCCAGCGCAGGAACTCCTCGACCGCGACCGGGATCAGCGAGGGGTCCTCCTGGAGGCGGGCCAGCTGCTCGGGGTGCTGGATGAGGGCCAGCATCGAGTGGGAGATGGTGTGCCGGGTGGTCTCGTTGCCGGCGACGACCAGGAGGAGGAAGTAGTTGTCGAAGTCCTGCGGGGAGAGCGGGACTCCGTCGCGGGGCGTGGTGTTGACCAGGCGGGAGACCAGGTCCGTGCCGTCGCCGCCCCGGCGCTGCCGGGCCAGCTCACGGCCGTACTCGAAGACCTCCAGCGAGGCGGGGGAGCGGAAGGGCAGATCGCGGTACCGCTCGCTCTCCTCGCTGTGCAGCAGGACGTCCGCGTAGTCGGGGTCGGTGTGGCCGATGATGCGGTTGCCCCAGTCGATGAGCCGCTGGTTGTCCTCCGGGGGGACGTCCAGCAGCCGGGCGAGCACGTTGATGGGGAAGTCCGCCGAGACGTCCTCGACGAAGTCGAAGCGGCCCTTGGCCAGGGCGGCGTCGAGGGTCCTCGCGGTCAGCCCGCGCAGGAAGTCGGTGTAGCCGCTGATCACGTTCGCGCCGAACTGCCGCTGGATCAGGCTGCGCAGCGCCCGGTGCCGCACCCCGTCCAGTTCGAGGATCGAGGCGCGCTTCTTGATCTGGTCGTCGTCGACCTCTTCCAGGTTGACGAACTTCGTCGACGTGAACGTCTCCGCGTCGCGGTCGACCCGCACGATGTCCCGGTGCCGGGTCAGCGACCAGAAACCGGAGTTGGGCGCCTCCTCGGGCTGCCAGTGCACCGGGTCCTCGTGACGCAGGGTGTGGAACATCCGCCACGGCGTCACGCCGTCGGTGAAGCGGTCCAGGTCGGCGAGGTTCACCTCGGCCAGGGGCAGCGGCTCGCGCACGGCGTCGGTCAGGGTCTCGGTCGTCATGGGCATGCTCCTCGGCGTCACAGGTGGTAGGCGTACTCGGTGAACTCCCAGTCGGTGACGTGCCGGTGGAAGCGTTCGACCTCGTCGCGCTTGTAGGAGAGGAAGGACGTGGTGAATCCCTTGCCGAGCAGGTCGGTCAGGGCGGTGTCCGCCTCCAGCGCGTCCAGCGCGGCGGACAGGGTCTGCGGCAGGACGGCGGAGCGGGCGGTGTCGTAGCCGTAGCCCTCCAGCGGGGCGGGCGGTTCCTCGCCGGCCAGCACGCCCAGCAGCGCGGCGGCGGTCATCGCGGCGATCGCCAGATAGGGGTTGGCGCTCGCGTCGCCCAGCCGCAGTTCGAGCCGGGCGCCGGTGCCGCGCTCGGGCGGGATGCGCACCATGGCGCTGCGGTTGTCCAGTCCCCAGTCGATCAGCCAGGGCGCGAGGGTGTCCGGGCCGAAGCGTTTGTACGAGTTGATCGTGGGGTTGAGCAGCGCCGCCAGGGCGGGCGCGTGGGCGAGGACGCCGGCGACGGCGTGCCGGGCGCCGGCGGACAGGCCGTACGGGCCCGACGGGTCGTCGAAGGTGTTGCGGCCCTCCTCGTCCTCGCAGGACAGGTGCAGGTGGAAGCCGGAGCCGCCCGCGTCGTTGAAGGGCTTGGCCATGAAGGTGGCCAGCCGGCCTTCCTTGCGGGCCAGTTCCTTGATCGCGGCCTTGAAGCGGAAGGAGCGGTCGGCGGCCGACACGGCGTCCGAGTGGGCCAGGTTGATCTCGATCTGGCCGCCGTCGAACTCGTGGTTGCCGCTGATCGCCCCGACCCGCAGATCGCGCACCTGGCGCAGGGTGCGCAACAGGTGGTTGTCCGGGTCGGCGCGCAGCCCGGCGGTGTAGACGACCCCGGGGTCGGGTGCGTAGCGGCGCCAGCCGCCCGACGGGTCCGGCTCGCACAGGAAGTACTCGAGCTCGGGCCCGACGACCGGCCGCAGCCCGTGCCCGGCGCACCGGGCGAGGACGGACCGCAGCAGATCGCGGGGTGACTCGGGGGCGGGCGCGCCGGTCGCCGGGTCGACGACCTCGCCCAGACAGGCGGCCACCCCCGGCTCCCAGGGCAGCGGCACCAGCGTGTCGAGGTCGGGGCGGACGCAGATGTCCGGCAGTCCCGCGTCCAGCCCGCCGCTGACCGGGACGACGTCCCCCTGGGGGGTGGTGTGGTAGACGGCCCGGCAGAACGCCAGGCCGTGCGCACAGGCCCGGGGCAGTTCCTCGAGTAGCACGTCACGCGCGCGGTCGGTGCCGATCAGGTCGGGATAGGTCACCCGGACCACGTCGATGCCGTCGGCGGCGAGCCGGTCCATGTGGCGGCGGACTTCTTCGGAATCGTGAGCGCTCACCGTTGTCTCCTCGGGCGGACGTCGGGACACCTCCGGGACACGGGGCCGGGGAGGCGGGTGGCGTGAGAGCGAGCGGCCGGGCGCGGCGGAGCCAGGGCAGCCCGGAACTTGTTTGATGCCAAACGGTAGAGCTGGGTGTGGGGCCCCGCAAGAGGGCCGGGGAAAGAATTTATCCATCCGGATAGCTCTTGACCAGCCCCCTGCCCCTGCCTACCTTGTTTGAAGCCAAACGAGTTCGGGGTGCTTTCCACGCACCCCGTTGGCCGGGGCCCGGCCCCTTCCGGCCGGGCCCCTTTTCCTTCCGTTTCGACGCCCCTCACATTCAGGAGGACCGGCCATGAAGGTCGTCGTCGACATGAACAAGTGCCAGGACCACGGTCAGTGCGTCTTCTCGGCCCCCGACGTCTTCCGGATGGACGACGACGGCCGCCTCGCCTACGTCCCCGACCCCGACGACGCCCTGCGCGACGAGGTCGAGGAGGCCGCGGACGTCTGCCCGCTGCAGGCCATCCGGATCGAGGACTGACATGAGCGGGCGCATCGTCGTCGCCGGCGCCTCCCTCGGCGGACTGCGCGCCGCCGAGCAGCTGCGCGCCGCGGGCTGGACCGGCGGCATCACGGTGATCGGCGACGAGCCGCACCCGCCGTACAACCGGCCCCCGCTGTCCAAGGAGGTCCTCGCGGGCAGGGCGGCCTTCGCGTCGCTGGCCTTCACGCCGAAGGCGTCCGCGACGGATGTGGAGTGGCGGCTGGGCACGAGGATCGTCTCGGCACGGTTCGCCGGGCGCACCGTCGAGCTCGATGACGGCTCGGTGCTCCCCTACGACGGCCTGGTCGCCGCCACCGGGATGCGGGCCCGGCGGCTGCGCTGCCCCGGGCCGGTCGCCGGCCGCCACACGGTGCGGACCATCGACGACGCCCAGGTGCTGCGGGACGAGCTGACCCGGCCCGGCGTGCGGGTCGTCGTGGTCGGCGCCGGGTTCATCGGCTGCGAGGTGGCCGCGACGGCGATCGGGCTCGGCGCCGCCGAGGTGACCGTGGTAGATCCACTGCCCCTGCCGATGGCCGGGCCGCTCGGGGACCTGCTCGCGCGGGAGCTGCGCACGCGCCACGAGGAGCGCGGGGTCCGCTTCGTGCTCGGTGCGGGTGTGGCCGGGTTCGAGGGCGACGACCGGGTCACCGGCGTCGTGCTGAGCGACGGGTCCGTGCTGCCCGCCGATGTGGTGGTGGAATCCGTCGGATCGGTCGCCAACACCGAGTGGCTCGACGGCAACGGACTCGACCTGAGCGACGGCGTGCTCACCGACGGGCAGCTGCGCGTCGGCGGCCGGCCCGACGTCGTCGCGGTGGGCGATGTCGCCCGCTTCCCGAACGCCCGCTACGACGGTGTGCCGCGGCGGGTCGAGCACTGGTCCGTGCCGACCGACTCGGCCAAGCACGCGGCGAAGGTGCTCGTCGGCGGCGACGCCGGACTGCCGCCCTTCGCGCCCCTGCCCACCTTCTGGAGCGACCAGCACGACTTCCGGCTGCAGTCCTTCGGTGCGCCCGTCCTGGGGCTCGGCGACGTCCGGGTCCTCGACGGTGACCCCTCGGGGGATGTGGTGGTCGGTTACCACCGCGATGGACGGCTGGTCGGAGTCGTGGCGCTCGGCGGGCCCTCCGCCGCCCGGGCCGCCGCCCGGTACCGCGCCGATCTGCTGAAGCAGCCCTCTCTCACCCCGCAAGGAGCCCTCTCGTGACCGGTCTTCGTGGTTACTTCCATCCCAAGACGGCGACGGGCGCCTCGTCGCTGATCCCCTCTCCGCCCTGGCGCTACTCCGGCGACCTGCTCACCGTCGAGTACCGGACGGACCCCTCACGCGTGCGTGAACTGCTCCCTGAACCGCTGGAGCCGGCGGATGAGGACCCCGGTGCCGTCGCCCTGATCTGGGCCGACTGGCAGTCGTGCTCGACGTCGGGGGAGGAGCTGCTGGACCCCGTACGGGCCCAGTACAAGGAGGCGTTCGCGGTGGTGCGGTGCCAGTACCGGGGGCAGACGTACTCGCGGTGCGTCTACATCTGGGTGGACAAGGACTTCGCCATCGCTCGGGGGCTGCATCAGGGGTATCCGAAGAAGCTCGGCTCCATCCACCAGACGCGGCCGCATCCCTGCGGGCCCGCTCCGCGGATCGAGGCGGGAGCCCGGTTCGGGGCGACGCTGGCGGCCGCGGACCGGCGTCTCGCGCAGGCGGTGGTGACGCTGCGGGAGCCGTCCGAGAGCGGCGGGTTCGTCAACGCGCATCCCATGGCGCATCACCGGTGGCTGCCGTCGGTCGAGGGCAAGGGCCTGGCGCTCGACGAGCTGATCGAGTCGGGGGCCGCGTCCTTCGAGGGCGGGCAACCGTGGGCCGGGGACGCGGAGTTGGAGCTGTTCGAGGCGCCGACCGAGGAACTGGCCCGGCTGGAGATCCGGGAGCCGATCGCCGCGTACTACCGGCAGGTCGGGGTCGTCTGGGACGGGGGGCGGCTGCTGGAGGCCGGTACCTCCGGAGCGGTTGCCGAGTAGTACCGGTGGTCGAGTGCGGGTGCGTCGTGGTTGTCCGCGCCCACGCGGCGGAGCCGCACATGATGACAGCCCTGCGCCCCTGAGGACATGCAGTAGCCCCTCATGGAATGGAACTCTTCCCATGCCTGACAACATCACCGTCGCCGGTGTTTCCGTCGACACCCGGCACTGGATCGGCGGCGAGCGCGTCGCTTCCGCCGGGACCTTCACCGATCACTCTCCCATCGACGGCGGCGCACTCGGCGAGATCGCCCGCGGTGGGCCCGCCGAGGCCGAGGCCGCCGTCGCCGCCGCCCGTGACGCGTTCCCCGCCTGGGCCGCCACGCCACGCGCCGAGCGCGCCCGCATCCTGCACGCCATCGCCGACGGCGTCGAGAAGCGGATCGACGAGCTGGCGATCGTCGAGACCACGGACAACGGCGCCCTGCTCCGCTCCCACCGGCGGGGCGTCATGCCCCGCGTCGCCCACAACTTCCGCTTCTTCGCCGACTGGTTGCTCCGGCTCGACCACGAGGACTTCGAGACGCGCGGTCACACCAACCACGTCAGCTGGGACCCGGCCGGGCCCTGCGTGCTGATCACGCCGTGGAACGCGCCCCTCATGCTCGCCACCTGGAAGGTCGCCCCCGCCCTCGCCGCAGGCGACACCGTCGTCCTCAAGCCCGCCGAGTGGTCGCCGCTGACCGCCTCCCTGCTGGCCGACATCGCCGCGGAAGCCGGACTGCCCGCCGGTGTCCTCAACGTCGTCCAGGGCTACGGCTCCGAGATCGGCGACGCGCTCACCTCCCACCCCGACGTGCGCCGCATCAGCTTCACCGGGTCGGTCCCGACGGCACAGCGCATCGCCGGCTCCGCCGCCGCGAATCTCACACCCTTGAGTCTCGAACTCGGCGGCAAGTCACCGCTGTTGGTCTTCGCCGACGCCGACCTCGACCTGGCCGTCGACCTCGCCGTGGAGCAGTACGACAATGCCGGGCAGGTCTGCCTGGCGGCGACCCGGCTGCTCGTCGAGGAGTCGGTCGCCGGTGAGTTCACCCGCCGGTTCGTCGAGAAGGCCACGGCCCTGCGGCAGGGCGACCCGCGTGACGAGGGCACCGACATCGGGCCCAACATCCACCCCCGCCAGCTGGAGAAGATCGACGGCTTCGTGCGGCGGGCCGTCGCGGCCGGGGCACGGGCGGTCATCGGCGGGCATCGCAAGGACGGGCAGTACTACGCGCCGACCCTGCTCACCGACGTCGCCCAGGACTCGGAGATCGTGCAGGAGGAGGTCTTCGGGCCGGTCCTGACCCTCCAGACCTTCGCCGACGAGGACGAGGCCGTCCGGCTCGCCGACGACACCCGCTTCGGGCTGGCCGCCACCGTCGCGACCGGCGACCGGGACCGGGCGGAGCGGGTCACCGCGCGGCTCGTCGCCGGCACCGTCTGGGTCAACTGCTTCTTCGTACGCGACCTCCAGGCACCCTTCGGCGGCTCCCGGCGGTCCGGGGTCGGACGCGAGGGCGGGACCTGGAGCTTCGACTTCTACTGCGACCTGAAGAACACCGTCACCGCCCCGAAGGGATGGAAGGACCATGGGTGAGATCGTCGGCGCGGGCCTGCTCGCCCACGTGCCCACCATCGTGCTGCCCGAGGCCGACCGGCTGGAGCTCAACGAGGGCAAGGAGATCACCCTCGTCACCGGGCTGCGACAGCTGCGCAGGGACGTATTCGAGCGGGACGACTACGACACCGTCGTCGTCCTGGACTCGCACTGGGCGACCACCGTCGAGTTCGTCGTGACCGCGCAAGCGCGCAGGGCCGGGCTCTTCACCTCCGAGGAACTGCCCCGCGGCATGTGCAGGATGCCCTACGACTTCCCCGGCGATCCCGAACTCGCCCACAACGTGGCCGCGTTCGCCGGCAAACACGGCACCTGGATCACCCCGATCGACGACGAGTACCTGCCGATCTACTACGCCACCGTCAACCTCTGGAAGTTCCTCGGCGAGGGACTGCCCGACAAGCGGTGGGTCACCATCGGCGTCTGCCAGACCGGCGACATGGAGGACCATCTGCGGCTCGGACGTGCCCTCGCCGACGGGATCGCCGCGACCCCCGGCCGCCGGGTCCTCCTGATCGCCTCCGGCGCCCTGTCCCACACCTTCTGGCCGCTGCGCGAACTGCGCGACCACGAGGCAGGCGACCCGGTGCACATCCGTACCCCCGAGGCCCGTGCGGCCGACTACGAACGCATCGCCTGGTTCAAGGAGGGCCGCCACGACAAGGTCCTCGACACGATGGACGAGTTCTGGACGTACAAGCCCGAGGCGAAGTTCTTCCACTACCTGATGATGGCCGGCGCGCTCGGCGAGCAGCGCTGTGCCGCCCGGGCCCGTCAGTACGGCGAGTACGAGAACTCCATCGGCACCGGCCAGGCCCACCTCTGGTTCGACCGCCCCACGGGCGGCTGGCCCGCAGACCACACACCCGCGCAGGAGTCCGCCCATGCCTGAGTACCGCCGCATCCTCCTGGACGGCGCCGCCGTCCAGGTCACCGTCGACGGTGACGAACTCGTCGCCGGGGACGGCCGCCGCGTCAAGACCGAGGACGCGCTGCACCTGCCGCCGGTCGTGCCGTCCAAGGTCATCGCCGTTCACCTCAACCACCGCAGCCGGGTGGACGAGTTCGGGATCGGGCTTCCCGGCACGCCGACCTACTTCCACAAGCCGACGTCCGCTCTCAACGCCCACAAGGGCGCGATCGTGCGGCCCGAGGGCTGCACGTGGCTCAACTACGAGGGTGAGGTCGCCATCGTCATCGGGAAGACGGCGCGGAACATCGCGCCGGCCGAGGCGGGGGAGTACATCGCCGGGTACACCGTCGCCAACGACTACGGCCTGCACGACTTCCGGGACACCGACGCCGGGTCGATGCTCCGGGTGAAGGGCTCCGACACCCTCTGCCCGCTCGGCCCCGGCCTGGTCACCGACTGGGACTTCCACGGCAAGCGGCTGCGGACGTACGTCAACGGAGAGGTGGTGCAGGACGGCTCGACCGACGAGATGACCTGGGACATGCACTACCTCGTCGCCGACATCGCCCGCACCATCACCCTCTGCCCCGGGGACGTCCTGCTGTCCGGCACCCCCGCCAACTCCCGGCCCGTCCAGCCCGGTGACGTCGTCGAGGTCGAGGTCGAGGGCCTCGGCCGCCTCACCAACCACATCGTCACCGGCCCGACCGCCATCCGCACCGACGTGGGCGCCCAGCCCACCGAGTCGGAGGAGGTCCTCTCGACCGCGCTCGGCGGCGACTGGGAATTCCGTGGCATCCGCCCACCGCGCCGCTGACGCGGAGGTCGCCGTGCTGACCCGGGGACCGGCCGCTGCGCCGCTGTCGCGGGGATCGGGCACGGTGGCGCCGACGCGGGCTCTGGCCGTCCCGTCGCCGACGCGGCATCCGGCGGGGACGCCGCCGGACCGTCGTCCGGCCGCCGCCGGACCGTCGTCCGGCCGCCGCGCCGCCGATCCGGGGGCCGGTGGCCGCGTCGCCGGCGCGGGGGCGGGCCGCAGTGGTGCTGACGCGGGTTCTGCCCGTTCCGCCGCCGGCACGGCGTCCGGCCACCCCGTCGCCGCGCGGGACCGCCCGGGTAGGGTCGCGGGCATGACCGAGCCGGTCGGGCGTCGACCCCGTAAGCGCGTGAACTACGGCACGGGCCGTGAGGCCCTGCTGGAGGCCGCCGTGCGGGTCGTGGCCCGGGGCGGGCTGCGCAGGCTCACCTACCGGGCCGTCGCGGAGGAGGCCGGCGTCACCCATGGCCTGGTCGTGCACCACTTCGGCTCTCGCGACGCCCTGATCGAGGAGGCCGTGGCGCACGCCATCCGCTCCTCCCTGAGCAGCAGCGCCCTCGAACCGGGCACGGGCAGGGCCGCCGACTTCTCGGTCGGTCTGACGGACATGGTCGAGTCGGGGCCCGACCTCCAGGCGTTCCAGTACGAACTGCTGCTGGAGTCCCGGCGCCGCCCCGAGCTCCTGGCCCACCTGCGGGCGCTGTACGACGAGTACTTCGACGCGACGCGGCGCGAACTCACCCAGATGCTGCCCGGCCCGGTCGGCGAGGGCCTGTCCCGGATGGTGTTCGCCACGCTGGAGGGGCTCGTCCTGCACCAGCTGGTCTTCGGTGAGCGCGAGGTCATCGACGAGGCACTGGACGAGCTGCGCTCGGTGCTGCGGCTGCTCGCCGAGCGGCGCGACGACGAGGCCTGACCCTCTCCGGCCTTCCCCTTCCCGCGGCGCGCGAATTTCCCCGTCCCCCACCCCTTGCCAAACGGATAGTTTCGCCCCACGATGAGGCAACTCGTTTGGCCTGAAACGATCCTTCCTCCCCTCTGGCAGGTGATCCGAGTGGACAGTCAGACGGTCGCCCGACACGCGGCGAAACCGGACGCGCCCACCGCAGGCACGCTCAAGCCCAACGCCCTCGGCGTCCTGGGCATCCTCTTCTTCGTCCTGTCCGCCCAGGCCCCGCTGACCGGCATCGCCGGCGCGGCCCCCATCGCCGTGGCCCTCGGCAACGGCCCCGGCGTGCCCGCCGCCTACCTCGTGGCGGGCCTGGTGATCCTGCTGTTCTCGGTGGGCTTCGTCGCCATGGGCCGCCATGTGGTGGACGCGGGCGCCTTCTACACGTACATCGGCAAGGGCCTCGGCCGCACCACCGGCACCGGCAGCGCCGGCCTCGCGCTCTTCGCCTACTGCACCATCCAGGCCGCCATGTACGGCCTCTACGGGGCCATCGTGAGCGGCCTGGTCGCGAGCCACACCGGCCTCGACCTGCCGTGGTGGGTCTGGACGCTGGTCACCATGGCCGTCGTCCAGGCGCTCGGAGCGGCCGGCGTCGAGATGGGCGCCAAGGTCCTCGCCGTGTTCGTCCTCGCGGAGTTCAGCATCCTGTCGGTCTTCGCCCTGGTCACCCTCTTCAAGGGCGGCGGACCCGAAGGGCTCGGCCTCGCGGACAGCTTCTCCCCGTCCGCCGCCCTGGACGGAGCCCCGGGCGTGGCCGTGATGTTCGCCGTGGCCTCCATGTTCGGCTTCGAGGCCACCGCCATCTACGGCGAGGAGGCCCGTGAGCCCAAGAAGACCGTGCCGCGCGCCACGTACCTCGCGGTCGCCGTGGTCACCGGCTTCTTCGCCCTGGTCTCCTGGATGCTCGTCTCCTCCTACGGCGCCTCCCGGGCCACCGCGGCAGCGGGCAAGGCCCTGGAGGGCGGCGACGGGGCCGGGTTCGTCTTCGCCCCCATAGCGGCGGACTTCGGCGGCTGGGTGAACGACGTGCTGCCGATCCTGCTCGCCACCTCCCTCTTCGCCGGCATCCTCACCTTCCACAACTCGGCCAACCGCTACCTGTTCTCCCTCGGCCGCGACCGGCTGCTGCCGCTCCGGCTGTGCCGGCTCAACCGCCGCCACGCACCCTGGACCGCCGGGTGCGTCCAGACGGTCCTGGCCGTCCTCCTGGTGGTGCCCTTCGCGCTGGCCGGCAAGGACCCGGTGCTGACGCTGTTCTCCTGGTTCAGCGGCGTGGCCGTCCTGGCGATGATGCTGCTGTACCTGCTGACCTCGGTGTCCGTTCTCGTCTTCTTCCGCAGGGCCCGTCTCGACGCCCGCCTCTGGAACACGCTGATCGCACCCGCCCTGGGCGCGCTCGGCATCGCGGGGGCGATCTGGCTCATCCTGGCCAACTTCGCCACCCTCATCGGCGGCGAACGCACCACCGCCCTGTGGCTCACGCTGTCCGTCCCGGTCGTCATGGCGCTGGGCCTGGCCGCCGCACGGGTGCGCGGGAGGACCGCCGCGGCCGCCGACGGCTGACGCTACGCGGCAACGGCCGCGCACGGCCACAGTCATATCGTTTGAGATCAAAGGAGGTCCGTCATGTCCGCCGTCCCCCACGACGAGTGGCTGCGTCGCGCCAAGGCGTTCCAGCTCTCCGGCGCCCATCACGTCGACGGCGCCGAGGAGGCCGGGGGAGGGGCGACGTTCCCGGTCGTGTCCCCGCGAGACGGCCGGGTCCTCGCCGACGTCGCGGACGGCGGCGCCGCCGAGGTGGGCGCGGCCGTCGCCGCCGCCCGGCGGGCCTTCGACACCGGCCCGTGGCCGCGCCTGGCACCCGCCGAGCGCGGCCGGGCCCTGCTCCGCCTCGCCGACCTGCTCGAAGAGCGACGCGAGGAACTCGCCCTCACGGTCAGCCTGGAGATGGGCAAACCGATCTCGGACGCGTACGGCATCGAACTGCGCGCCGTCATCGGCACCTTCCGCTGGTACGGCCAGCTCGCGGACAAGCTGACCGACACCGCCCCCCACACCGCCCCGGACGCCCTCGCCCTGGTCACCAGGGAGCCCTCCGGGGTGGTCGGGGCGGTGGTCCCCTGGAACTTCCCGCTGACCCTGGCCTGCTGGAAGGTCGCCCCGGCCCTGGCGGCCGGCTGCACGGTCGTCCTCAAGCCCTCGGAGAACTCCCCGCTCTCCGCCCTGCTCCTCGGGCGCCTCGCCACCGAGGCCGGCATCCCGCCCGGCGTGTTCAACGTGGTCACCGGCGACGGCCCGGCAGCGGGCCGTGCCCTCGGCCTCCACCCGGACGTCGACGTCCTGGCGTTCACCGGCTCCACCGCCGTCGGCCGCCACTTCCTGCGCTACGCCGCCGACTCCAACCTCAAGCGCGTCTGGCTGGAGCTCGGCGGCAAGTCGCCCAACATCGTCCTGCCGGACGCCCCCGACCTCGACCGGGCCGCCGCCACCGCCGCCTGGGGCATCTTCTTCAACCAGGGCGAGATGTGCACGGCCCCCTCCCGGCTCCTCGTGCACTCCTCGATCGCCGAGCGGGTCACCGAGGCCGTGGTCCGGCGGGCCCGTGAACTGAGGGTGGGCGACCCGCTCGACCCGGAGACGGAGATGGGCGCACTCGTCGGCAGCGGGCACCTGGACCGCGTACGCGACCACATCCGCAACGGCGTCGACGAGGGCGCCCGGTTGCGTGCAGGCGGCGACCGCGTCCTCGCCGAGACGGGCGGGACGTACCTGGAGCCGACCGTCTTCGACCGCGTGGACCCGGGATCGCGACTGGCGCGGGAGGAGATCTTCGGCCCCGTCCTGTCGGTGCTCGCCTTCGACGACCTCGACGAGGCGGTCCGGCTGGCCAACGCCACCGAGTACGGCCTCGCCGCCGGCCTGTGGACCTCCGACCTGTCCACCGCACACCGGGTCTCCCGTCGGCTGAAGGCCGGAACGGTCTGGGTCAACTGCTACGAGGAGGGCGACCTGACCGTGCCCTTCGGCGGTATGAAGCAGTCGGGCAACGGCCGCGACAAGTCCGTCCACGCGCTGGAGAAGTACACCGAACTCAAGACCACCTGGATCCAGCTGTGAGGCCCCTGATCGCGATCCCCGCCCGCTTCGCCGAGCGGACCTCCGCCCTCCGGTACGCCGCCGAGGTCAACGCCCGCGCCCTCATCGAGGCCGTCTGGCGGGCCGGCGGCGAACCGGTCAGCATCCACCCGGCGGACACCGGCACGGCCGCCCGGCTCGCCCGCTTCGACGGCGTCCTGCTCCCCGGCGGCGGCGACCTCGCTCCCTCCCGCTACGGCGCCACCGACACGCACGAGGCCGTCTACGACGTCGACACCCTCCAGGACACCTTCGACCTCGACGTCGCCCGGCACGCCCTGGCGACGGGCCTGCCCCTGCTCGCCGTCTGCCGCGGCCTCCAGGTCGTCAACGTCGCCCTCGGCGGCACCCTGGAGCAGGACATGGGCGGCCCGGAACGGGAACACCGGCACCTCGTGCACCCCGTCACCCTCGACCCCGGCTCGCTTCTCGCCCGGGCCACCGGCGCCGAGAAGGCCGACGCGTCCTGCTACCACCACCAGCGCGTCGACCGCCCGGCCCCGGACCTCCTCGTCACGGCCCGGGCGGCCGACGGCACGATCGAGGCCCTCGAACTCCCCGGCGGCGACGGCTGGTTCACGGCCGTCCAGTGGCACCCGGAGGACACCGCCCACGAGGACCCCGCCCAGCAGGGCCTGTTCGACGCACTCGTGCGGGCCGCGACCCGGTGAGGCCGCGGCCAGGCTCAGGACCGGGGCCGCCGCCCGCTGCGCCGCGGGGCGGGCTCGGCACCGCCCAGCAGGGACTGCCGCCGCTCCTCACCGTGCTCCTCCACCTGGAGCACCACACTGCGCAGCCCTTCGGCGAGGCTGCGACACTCTGCGTCGCTGAGCCCGCCGGTGACGAAGGCCTCCTCCTCGTTGAACGCCGGGAACACCCGCGCCATGAACTCCTCGCCCTCGTCGGTGAGGCTCAGCAGCACCAGGCGCCCGTCGCTCGGATGACCGTCCCGCCGCAGCAGGCCCCTGGACTCCAGCGTGCGCACCACACCCGTCAGCGTGCCCTTGGAGATGCCCGCCTCCTCCGCCACGTGCCGGGTCTCCGACTCGCCCCACACCCAGACCACCCACAGCACCACGAAGGCCGTCCAGGTCAGGTCGGAGCCGCGCAGCACCGAGTTCTCCAGGTGCTGCCGCACCGCGGACGCGGCCCGGTAGATGTTCGCCACCGCCGCCATCTGCTCCCGGCGGATCGGAATGCCGCCGAGCTTCGCCGCGGCGAGCTTCTCGGCTTCGGTGATGGATCGGTGCCCCGGCACGGGTGGCTCCTTCGTCTGGTCGCGACGCGTCACGCACGGGCGGCTCAACCCTGCGTCCAGTCGTTCGGACTCAAATTGTACGAAGCTGAAAGGAATACCCGTCATGCCCCGTCCTCCCCGCATGCTCCTCGTCCTCAGCGAGAACTGGACCCTCACCGGCGGCCGGGCCGATCTGCCCGCCGCCGTCCGCTGGGCCCGCGAGGCCGAGGACGCCGGCTTCGACGCCGTCATGGTCAGTGAGCACATCGTCCTCGGCCCCGACGCGGCGGCCGCCGGCATCATGGGCAACCCCCGCGACTACGCCCTCCCGGGCAACCAGGACCCGTACACGCCCTGGCCGAACTCGCTGCTGCTGCTCGCCGCCATCGCCTCCGTCACCTCCCGGCTGCGCCTGGCCGCCGCGGCCGTCCTCGCCCCGCTGCGTCACCCCCTGCTGCTCGCCCGCGAACTCGGCACCCTCGACCTGATCAGCCAGGGGCGTCTCGTCGTGCAGCCCACGGTCAGCTGGAGCAAGGACGAGTACGACGCCCTCGGCGTGCCGTTCGCCCGGCGCGGGCGGCTGCTCGACGAGCACCTGGAGGTGTGGGCGAAGGCCTGGGGCCCGTCCCCGATCTCCCATGACGGGCCGCACTACCCCTTCCGGGACGTCTACTTCGAGCCCAGGGCCCACCGCCCCGACGGCCCCCGGCTCTGGTTCGGCGGCCAGCGCCTGCACGGCCCCGTCCTGCGCCGCCTCGTCCGGTACGGCCACGGCTTCCACCCGCTGGGCCGGCCCACGCCCGATGACCTCCAGGCGCTCAAGGAGGCGATGGCCGAGGCGGGGCGGGACAGCGCGGACCTGGAGATGATCGGCGGCACCCGGGCCGTCTTTCCCGACGACCGCTCACCGGCGGACCTCGGCGCGGCGCTCTCCGTGCTTCCGGAGCAACTGGAGCAGGGCTTCACGACGTTCTGCGTCAAGCCGAACCAGTTCATCGACGACCCCGACGGGGTGGGGGAGTTCTGCCGTGAGGTCATGCGGCGTGTCGACGCCCTGACGTCCTGACCGTCCCGGCCCGGATCACCGCTCGACGAACCGCGCCAGGTGATCCGGGTCCGGCCGCAGCAGCCCGTCCCGCACCGCGAGCGCGGTGGCCTCGGCTCTGGAGGCACAGCCGGTCTTGCGCAGCAGATGCTCGACATGGCTGTGCACGGTCCGCGGGGACAGGAACAGCGTCTGCGCGATGGCCTGGTTGGTCTGCCCCGTGGCGGCCCGGGTGAGCACTTCCAGCTCCCGGGGGCTGAGCCCGTACGGCAGTTCCGTGGGCGTCTCGCGCACCAGCACCGCGTCCGCCGCCAGGCCGGGCCCTGCCGGGTGCCGGTGCAGAACGATCCGGTGCCAGCCTCCGCCGGCCGGCCACAGCAGCCGCAGCCGCTGCCCGCCCGTGCCGGTGAAGGCGTGCAGCAGCGCGCCGAACCCGCCGTCCTCCCGCAGTGCCCGGGGCCGGTCGCGGCCGGGCAGGTCGAGCACCGCGCCGTCGCCGGTGACGAGACTCGCCGCGTCCGTCTCCGCCAGACCGTGCAGATCACCGGCGTGGGCCAGCGGGTCGGCGAGGGCGGCCAGGGCGGGGATGACGGAGGCGAGCAGCCGGCGGGCGTCGGTGTCGTAGGCGTCCGCGCTCTCGGTGGAGAGGTGGACCAGGCCCACCAGCCGGCCCCGGTGCCGCAGCGCCCCCGTGACGCCGTCGCGGAATCCGGCCGGGCGGACCCGCTCGGCGTAGAACCAGCCGTGCCGGAATCGGGGTCCGGCGTCCTCGGCGTCCTCCGAGATGGACGGCGGCAGCTCCCGCCGTACGACATTGCGGTACCACGGGGTCGCGACGAACTCCCCGGCGAGGGCCTGCGCGGCCTCGGCGGCGTAGCCGATGCTCGCGACCTGGACGTGGGAGCCGGTCAGCGGGTCGATCGTGAGCAGGGTCGCCGCGTCCAGCGGCAGCGCGCGGGCGAGCTCGCGGAGGGCCTGCGCGGAGGCCGAGGTGGTGTCGCGCTCGCGGGTGAGCATGCCGATGCGGGCGGCTGCCGCGATCTGGTGGTGGCTGGGCATGGCGAGCCTCCGGGCGGCTCGGACAGCAATGTCGTTTGGGGCCTAACGATAGGGGTCCTGGCCGTGTCCGGCAAGGTGTCCACCGGGGTCCGGCCGTATCCGCGGTCGGTATTTCTACGGATGGTGCGGCGGGCCCGGCGGGTCTTTCCTGATCGGCACAGCCGGACGCCCGCTCCAGTCGGGCCCGCCCCTCGGAGAGCCCTCGCCATGACCCCACCGCCGTACACCGCCTCGCGCAGACACTTCCTCGCCCTGTCCGCCGCCACCGCGCTGGCGGCCGCCGGATGCTCGGCGCCGGAGAACACGGCCGCCTCGGCCAAGCCCTCACCCCCCGGCGGCTCCCGCCTGACGAAGATCGGCCTCGACTACCCCTTCACGCAGCTGCCGCTCTACTCCACGCTGGTGAAGCTCTCCACCGCCCGGGCCGGGCAGCACGGCATCTCCCTGCTGACGACGAGCGACAACGCCAGTGCCGACACACAAGCGAGCAACCTGAACACCTGGGTCGCCCGCAAGGTCCCGGCGATCGTCTCCTTCCCCATGGTGTTCGAGGCCGCCGAGCCGCTCGCCGAAGCGGCCCTGGACGCGGGGCTGATCTGGGTGACCTACGGCGGCTCCCTGCAACACCAGAGCGCCGACATCCAGTTCAGCTTCCGCGAGGGCGGCACCCTGCTCGGCGCGGCAGCGGCGAAGTGGGCCCAGGAACACCTCGGCGGCAAGGGCAAGATCGCCTTCCTCACCGACAGCACGATCGAGCTGGGCCGCGAACGCACCAAGGGCATGATCGACGCCTTCACCAAGGCGGCGCCCGGCGTCGACGTGGTGGCGCGGGAGCAGTCCATCGACCCGGACACGGGGCTGTCGAAGACGAAGGCGATCCTCGCCAAGCACCCGGACCTCAACCTCGTCCTCGGCGTCACGGACGCCGCCGCGTACGGCGGTTTCAAAGCTCTCCAGCAGGCGGGCCGGGCGAAGGACGACGCCAAGACCTTCGTCGGCGGGCAGGACGGCTCCGCGCCCTCCCTCCTCGCCGTCAAGCAGGGCACGTTCTACCGGGCCTCCGCCGCCCTCGCGCCCAAGGACATCGCGGCCGCCATCGTCGACGTGCCGCGCGCGGTCGCCGCCGGAAAGGCGAACCCCAGCGCCCAGGTGCCGATCACACTCGTCCAGCGCGCCGACACCGCCCGGATCGACGCCCTGCTCGCCCAGAACGCCTAGGGCCGACGCCATGACGACCACGAACCTCCGCATCCGCGGCCTGACCAAATCCTTCGGCGGCGTGAAGGCCCTCGACGGTGTGGACCTCACCGTCCCCGCCGGCCAGGTGCACGCCCTGCTCGGCCACAACGGCGCCGGCAAGTCCACCCTCATCAAGTGCCTGGGCGGCGCCTACCCGCCCGACGCCGGCACCATCGAGGTCGGCGGGACGTCGTACACCCGGCTCACCCCTCGCGAGTCCATCGCGTCCGGCGTGGCGATCATCTTCCAGACGCTCAGCGTGGTCGACGCTCTGACCGTGGCGGAGAACATCTTCCTCGGCCAGGAGTGGACCCGGCACGGCCGCATCGACCGGCGTGCCCAGGAGGAGGTCGCCGCCGGGCTGCTGAAGCGGGTGGCCGCGAAGTGCTCCCCGCGCGACCGGGTGGGTGATCTGCCCATGGGCCAGCGCCAGTTGGTGGAGATCGCCAAGGCCCTCAGCCGCAGCGCCTCCGTCCTGGTCCTCGACGAACCGACGGCCGCCCTGTCCGGCGCGGAGACCGATGCCCTGGCGGAACGCGTCGAGGACCTGCGCACCCAGGGGCTCGCCCTCGTCTACGTCACCCATCTCCTGGGAGAGGTGGAACGGCTCGCGGACGCGGTGACCGTGCTGCGGGACGGCCGGGTGGCCCACCGTACGACGGTGGCGGGGCAGACGCGGCGGGACCTGGTGGAAGCGATCGCGGGCTCACCGGTGCGGCACGCGAGCGGCCCCCGGCCGGCGCCGGGCCCACAGGCCCACGGCCTCGGCCAGACGTCGGGGCCGGACGTCCAGGGCCTCGGTCCCACGCCGGGGTCGGAGGTGCAGGGTCTTGGCCAGACGCCGGGGCGGGAGGTCCAGGGTCTCGGCCACGCGCCGGGGCGGGAGGTCCAGGGTCTCGGCCACGCGCCGGGGCGGGAGGTCCAGGGTCTCGGCCACGCGCCGGGGCGGGAGGTCCAGGGCCTCGGTCCCACGCCGGGGTCGGAGGTGCAGGGTCTTGGTCAGACGCCGGGCTCGCAAGCCCAGGGCCTTGGCCAGAGGCCGGGGCCGGACACCGAGGGCGTCGCACACCCGCCGGGGCCGGAGGTCCACGGCCCCGCACACCCGCCGGGGCCGGAGGTCCACGGCCCCGCACACCCACCGCCGCCGGACGTCCACGGCCCCGCACACCCGACGCGCCCGGACGCCCAAGACCCCGCCCACACGCCCACCCACGACCCGCCCGAGGCTCGGCGCACGCCGGTCACACCCCGCCTCGTCGCCGAAGCCCTGCAAGGTCCCGGCTTCGGCCCCGTCAGGGTCACCGTCGCCGGAGGCGAACGCGTCGGACTGTTCGGGCTCACCGGCTCCGGCCGCACCCGCATCCTGGAGACCCTCTACGGCCGGCGCCGCGCCACCGCCGGCACGGTCCGGGTCGGCGACCGAACCGTCACCCCCGCCCGGCCGGCCGACGCGCTCGCCGCCGGGATCGCGCTCGTACCGGCGGACCGGCGGGCGCAGGGCCTGTTCCCGTCGCTGTCCGCGCAGGACAACGCGCTGCTCCCCTCGGTCCAGCCGCTGTCCCGCTTCGGGGTACGGGTGTTGCGCTCCGAGCGGCGGGTGTTCGGCGCGCTGGCGAGCGCGGTCGGGCTGCGTCCCGCCCAACCCCGGTTGCCGGCGGGCGCGTTCTCCGGCGGCAACCAGCAAAAGCTCGTCCTCGGCCGGTGGATCAACGAGGCCCGGCACGTGGACGTGCTGCTGCTGGACGAGCCGACCCAGGGCGTCGACGTCGGGGCCCGGCAGGAGATCTACCGGGTGGTGTCCGCACTCGCCGAAGAACGCGGCACCGCCGTGCTGTTCGCCTCCAGCGACCCCGAGGAGATCGTGGCGCTCGCCGACCGCTGTCTGATCGTCGCCCGGGGACGGATCGTCGGCGAACTCTCCGGTGCCGAACTCACCGAACAGGCCCTGCTGTCGGCCGTTCACGACCCCCTGACCGCCGAAGGAGCAGCATGACCACCGCCGACCCGACCCTCCCGCGGCCCCGCCCGATCGCCCTGGGCGGGCTCGCCACCGTACGCCGCAACCCGCTCCTCGTCGTGCTCGTCGCGATGGTGCTGGTCTTCCAGCTGACCACGGGCAGCTTCCTCGACCCGGCCAACCTGCGCGGCATCGCCACCGACGCCGCCACGCTCGCCGTCGTCGCCGTCCCGCTGGCCCTGCTCGTCATCAGCGGCTACCTCGACCTGTCGGTCGGTTCCACGCTCGCCCTCGGCGGGCTGGTCGCGGGCTGGCTGGCGGGGCAGCACCACCAGTCGCCCGCCGTCGCACTGCTCGGGGCGCTCGCGGCCGGGGCGCTGGTCGGGGCGGTCAACGGCGTCCTGTGCTGCTACTTCGGCCTGTCCGCGTTCATCGTCACCCTCGGCATGCTGACCGCCGTGCGCGGTCTGGCGCAGCAACTGTTCCCGCTGCCGCTGAGCGGCTTCGGCCCCGGGTTCGCCTGGATCGGCGGGGCCCGCATCGCCGGGATCGCCGCGCCGGTCGTCATCGCGGCGCTCGTGCTGGCCGCGGGCGCCCTGTTCCTCGCCCTCACCCCGGCCGGACGGCACGTCTTCGCCATCGGCGTCAACCGCGAGGCCGCCCACCTCTCCGGCATCCCCATCCGCCGCACCCCGTTCGCGCTGTTCGTCGCCACCGGCGTCGCCGCCGCCCTGGCCGGGGCCATCAAGGCATCGGTGCTGGACAGTGCGGTGGCCGGCACCTCCGGCTCCGGGTTCGAACTGACCGTGCTCACCGCGGTGCTGCTCGGCGGCGTCGCCCTCACCGGCGGTACAGGCTCCATCCTCGGCGTCCTGCTCGGCGTGCTCTTCCTCGGCGGCCTGCAGAACGGCCTCACCCTGCTGAACGTGCCGACGTTCTGGCAGCAGATGGCCCAGGGCACCGCGCTGGTGGCCGGCGCGGCCCTGGCGTACTTCGCCCCTCGCACCGGGCGCTGACCCACCCTCCCCCCGAAATGAGGTCATCCGTGAGCGACACCGCATCCGTGAGCGACACCACTCCCACCCTCGTCCTGACCGGCGGTCAGGTCCTCACCGTCGACGCCGGGTTCACCGTCGCCGAGGGCGTGGCCGTGCGCGGCCGGAACATCCTGGCCGTCGGTAGCGACGCGGAGATGCGCGCCCTGGCCGGGCCCGGCACCCGGATCGTCGAGCTGGGCGGCCGGACCGTACTGCCCGGCATCAACGACTCGCATCTGCACGGGGCCGCCTACGGCATGACGAAACCGCCGTTCGCCCTCGACGTCGGCCACCCGGCGGTGCGTTCCATCGCCGACATCGCCGCGGCGGTCGGCCGGGCGGCACACGAGGCACCGGAAGGGGAGTGGATCATCGGCCTGGGCTGGGACGCCGGCTACCTCGCCGAGTGCCTGGCCGACCCGGGCCGCTTCCCGCACCGGCGGGACCTGGACGCGGTGGCGCCCGAACACCCGGTCTGCCTGACCGACTTCTCCTCACACATGGTGTGGGTCAACTCCGAAGCGCTGCGCCGCTGCGGCGTCGACGCCGCGACCCCGGCCCCGCCCGGCGGTGTCATCGACCACGACCCCGACGGCCGGCCCACCGGCATCCTGCGCGAGGCCGCCGGGCGGCTCGTCCAGGCCGAACTGCCCGCCCCGACCCAGGCCCAGCGCCGCCGGGCCATCCAGGGCGTGATCCGTGAGCTGCACTCCCGCGGAATCACCAGTTACACCGAGCCCGGCCTCGGCCCCGGCGGTGCCGGCTCCCTCTTCGGCGGCCTGAGCACCGACAACTGGACCGCCTACGCCGACCTCGCCGCGAGCGGCGAACTCCAGGCCCGCGTCAGCGTCCTGCTCCTGCCCGCCCCCATGGGCGGCTCCGCCGACGATGTCCGCAAGGGACTGGCCGAACTGAGCCGCCCCGAGTCGGCCGACCCCCGGCTGCTGCGGGCCATCGGCGTCAAGATCTTCGCCGACGGCGTGCCGCCCAACCGCACGGCGTGGATGAGCGAACCGTATCCGGGCGGCGGCCACGGCGCCCTGTGCGTGCACGGCGACACGCCCGCACTCCAGGTGCACGAACTGTGCGAGATGATCAGGCTCGGCCACGAGGCCGGCTTCCAGCTCGGCGTGCACGTCACCGGCGACCGGGCCATCGACCTCGTGGTGGACGCCTTCCTCGCCGCGAACACGGCCGCGCCCCGGCCCGACGCCCGCCACTACGTCATCCACGGCGACTTCATCAGCCCCGGCAGCCTGAGCAAGCTCGCCGCGCACGGCTACGGCGTCAACATGAACCCCGCCATCAAGTGGACCATCTCCGACCTGATGGACGAGGTCGTCGGCCCCGAACGTTCCGCCTACCAGTGGCCGGTGCGCTCCGCGCTCGACGCCGGCGTACGGGTCTGCGCCAGCTCCGACGCCCCCATCACCGAGCCCGACTGGCGGCAGGGCGTGGCCTCGATGATGCTGCGCGAGTCCAAGGCCAGCGGCCGTCCGAGCGGCCCCGAGCAGTGCGTACCCCTGGCCGAGGCCCTGCGCGCCTACACGTCCACCGCCGCCTGGCAGGACTTCGCGGACGACTGGAAGGGCACCGTCGAACCGGGCCGGGCCGCCGACCTGTGTGTCCTGGACCGGTCACTGCCGGCCCTCGACCCGCACGAGATCACTGAGGTGCAGGTGGATCTCACGGTCTTCGACGGGCAGGTCGTCTTCGAACGGTGAGGCCTGCTCAGGCCACTCGCACCGCCGTCCGCCGCGCTCCCCACCGCCGGTTCCGGTACCGGCCGGTCACCCGGCACACCGCGTAGACGGTGAACGAGATCGTCGTGACGTAGGGGCTGATGGGGATGCTGCTGCCCAGGGCGAGCAGGATGCCGCCCTCGATCGAGGTGACGGCGAACAGCACGCTCAGCACGGGCAGCAGCACCGGCGACGCGGTGACGCGGGCGGCCGCCGCGGCCGGGGTGACGACCAGGGAGAGCACCAGCAGCGCCCCGACGATCTGCACCGACAGGGCGACCGCGAGCCCGAGCACCAGCATGAACGCGAAGGACAGTCCACGCACCGGAACCCCGCGGGCCTGAGCCACGTCCGGATCGGCGCTGGCGAAGGCGAGCGGACGCCACATGACCGCCAGGGCCACGAGCACCAGGACGGACGTGCCGAGCAGCCAGGACATCTGCGGGGTGTCGACGGCGACGATCTGCCCGGTGAGGAGACCGAACTTGTTGGCCGCCCGGCCCTTGTAGAGGGCGAGGAAGAGCACGCCGAGTCCCAGTCCGAACGGCATGATGACGCCGATCACCGAGTTGCGGTCCCGGGCCCGCGTTCCGAGGACGCCGATGGCGCCGGCCGCGAGGAGCGAACCGGCGATCGAGCCCGCCACGATGTTCGCGTCCAGCAGCAGTGCCGCCGACGCCCCGGCGAAGGACAGCTCGCTGATGCCGTGCACCGCGAACGGCAGGTCCCGCATCAGCACGAACAGCCCGGCCAGCCCGCCCACCAGGCCCAGCGCCACACCGGCGACGAGGGAGTTGCGGACCAGGGCGAGGAGCTGGCCGTAGTCGGTGAAGTCGAAGACCTGGTGCCAGATCCCGTCGGCGAGTGTCATGCGCGCACTCCGTCCGTCTCGTGAAACCGCTCGGGGTGGTGCGGCGGGGTGGCCGTCTCGTCGGGTGCCCCCGCGACCACCACCCGGCCCCGGACACGCATCACGTCGACCTGTGTGCCGTAGAGGCGGGACAGCGATTCGGAGGTCAGCACCTCGTCCGGGGTGCCGGCCCGGTGGCCGCCGCGGGCCAGGTACAGCACCCGGTCGGCCAGGCCGAGTACCGGGTTGATCTCGTGCGTCACGAACACCACCGCCGTGCCGTGGGAGCGGCGCCGGGCGTCGATCAGTTCGGTGACGGCCCGCTGGTGGTGCAGGTCGAGCGACAGCAGCGGCTCGTCGCACAGCAGCAGACGCGGGTCGGTCGCCAGGGCCTGCCCGATGCGCACGCGCTGCCGTTCGCCGCCGGAGAGCATCCCGAGCGGGACGTCGGCGTAGGCCGAGGCGCCGACCGACGCGAGGATCTCGTCCACCCGGCGGCGGATCCCGCCCGTGCGCGGCCGCGGCCCGAAGCGGTGGCCGTCGATGCCGAACCGGACGAGGTCGCGGGCGCGCAGCAGGGTCTGCGCGGACAGCGCCGCCTGCTGCGGGACGTAGCCGATGTGCCGTGCGGCCTCGCGCGCGGGCCGGCCGAGGACCGTCAAGGTGCCGGCGGACAGCGGCCGGCGGCCGAGCAGCGCCCGGACGAAGCTGGTCTTGCCCGCACCGTTCGGGCCCAGTACGGCCAGGAACTCCCCGGGCCGTACGTCGAGATCGAGACCGCTCCACACCTCGCGCTCGCCGTAGGACAGGGCGGCCGCGCGCAGGGCGATGACAGGCGTGCCGTCCTGCCGGGGTATCGGGGTCACTTGGCCAGCGCGCCCGCGAGCGCGGCGAGGTTGGCGGTCATCCAGCCCAGGTAGTCCTTGCCCTTCGGCAGGGTCTCCGTCACGGGCACGACGGGGATGCCGGCCGCCTTGGCCGCCGCCTCGGCCTTCTCGGTCTGCGGGCCGGAGGTCTGCTCGTTGCAGACGAGTGCCTTCACCTTCGCCCCGCTGAACAGCGCGAGGCTCTCCTGGAGGATGCGCGGGGAGACGTCGTCGCCCTCCTCGATCGCCTCGCTGAACTGCGCGGGCGTTCTGTTCACCAGGCCGCTCGCCTCGGTCATGTACAGCGGCACCGGCTCGGTGATGGCGATTCCCTCACCGCCGTGCGCCTTCTTGATCTGCGCCTCCTTGGCCTCCAGCGGCGCGAGTCCCGCCTTGAAGGCGGCGGCGTTCTTCTCGAAGGCGGCCGCGTCGGCCGGGTCGGCCTCGGCGAGGGCGGTGGAGATCCGGCCGGCGACCTCGGCGACGGTGGGGAAGTCGTACCAGACGTGCTCGTTCAGCTCCCCGCCCTCGGGCGCGGCCTTGCCGGACACCTCGACCGCGTTGATCACCTCGGCGGAGTCGTTGTGTCCGCTCTTGAGCATGCGGTCGACGAAGTCGTCGTAGCCGCCGCCGTTCTCGACGACGACCTTCGCCTTGGACAGGGCCAGTTGGTTCTGGGGGTCGGCCTCGTAGGAGTGCGGGTCCTGGTCGGGGTCGCTGATGACCGATGTGACGTCGACCCGGTCGCCGCCTATGCGCCGGGCGATGTCGCCGTAGACGTTCGTGGAGGCGACGACGGTCACGCGGGTCGGTGCGCTCTTGTCACCGGCGGAGTCCGAAGAGCTGCCGCAGCCCGCGAGCAGGGCCAGTGACGCGCTGGTCAGCAGCGCGAGGCGGCGGGACGTGGACAGGGGCATGGCTCCTCCAGGACGGACGTGCACAGGGGGTTGGTCGACAGGCATCACGCTAGATGGGAATGAATGTCAAAAGCGGGTTCAGGTCCAAGTCATGCGAAAACCATTGCCAACTGTTGGAGATCGATTGGACTGTCTATCCAAGACTTGGACTCATGGTCTAAGGTGATGGAGGTGAGAGGAGGTCGGATGGGCAGCGAGCCGAACGCCGAGCGGGACGCGATCCTCGCCGCGCTGACGCCGGTCGTGGAGGGGATCGCCGCGACCTTCGGGCCGGTGTGCGACGTCGTGCTGCACGACTACCGGAGCCCGGAGAAGTCGGTGGTCGCCGTGGCCGGATCGGTGACCGGGCGAACGGTCGGCGGTGCGATGAGCGAGATCGGTATGCGCGTCCTCGCCCGCGGCGACGAGGCGGCCGACGAACTGAACTACGTCACCCGCACCCGCAACGGGACGCAGGTGAAGTCCTCCACGATGGTGCTCCGCGATTCCACGGGAGCCGTGTTCGGAGCCCTCTGCGTCAACGTGGACATCAGCGCCGTCACCCAGGCCCACGGCCTGCTCGGCGCGCTCGCCGGACTCGGTGCCGCCCCGGCCGAGCTGCCGACCACCACGTTCGCCAACGACATCGACTCCGTGGTCGACGCCCTCGTCGACGCCCACCAGTCGAAGCAGCGGGGCAGCTGGGCGGAGCTCGACCGCGCGGAACGCCTGGAGCTGTTCGGCGGGCTGGACACCCGCGGGGTCTTCGCGGTGCGCGGCGCCGTCGAGCAGGTCGCCGCCCGGCTCGGCATCTCCCGCGCCTCCGCCTACAACTACCTGTCCCAGGCCCGGGCCGCCCACGACACTTCCACCGGAGGACCCGCGTGACGACCACCACCCCACCGGTCACCCTCGACGACGTGCGCGACGCCGCAGCCCGGCTCAAGGGCGTCGCCCACCGCACGCCGGTGCTGCGCTCCCGCACCCTGGACGCGCTCGCCGGCGCCGAGATCTTCCTCAAGTGCGAGAACTTCCAGCGCGTGGGCGCCTTCAAGTTCCGCGGCGCCTACAACGCCGCCTCCCGCCTCACCCCCGAGCAGCTCTCCCGGGGCATCGCCGCCTACTCCTCCGGCAACCACGCCCAGGCCGTCGCTCTGGCCGCCCGCGAGCTGGGCACCACGGCCGTCATCGTCATGCCGGAGGACGCCCCGCCGTCGAAGCGGGCCGCCACCGCCGGCTACGGCGCCGAGATCGTCACGTACGACCGCTACACCGGCGACCGCGTCGCCGTCGCCGAGGCCCTCGCCGCCGAGCGCGGTCTCGCCCTCATCCCGCCGTACGAGCACCCGCACGTCATGGCCGGACAGGGCACGGCCGCTCTCGAACTGCTCGAAGAGACCGGGGAGCTGGGCGCGCTGCTGACACCGGTCGGCGGCGGCGGGCTGATGGCCGGCAGCGCGACCGCCGCCAAGGGCCTGTACCCCGGCATCCGGACCATCGGCGTCGAGCCGGAGGCCGGGGACGACACGAAGCGCTCGCTGGAGGCCGGCCGGCGCATCAGCGTCCCGGTCCCGCACACCATCGCCGACGGCCAGGCCCTGCACACTCCCGGAGAGCTGACCTTCTCGGTCAACCGGCGGCTCCTCGACGACGTCGTCCTGGTCACCGACGACGAGATCCGGGACGCGATGCGATTCGCCTTCGAACGCCTGAAGATCGTCGTCGAGCCGAGCGGCGCCACCCCGCTGGCCGCCCTGCTCACCGGCCGGACGGGCACCCTGCCGCGCCGGGTCGGCGTCGTCATCTCCGGCGGCAACATCGACGCCGGGCGCTTCGCCGAGCTCTGCGGCAGCGGCACCCCATGAATGGCGCCGCCCACCGGACAGGCGGACGATGGAAGCACACCCTCACCGAGGAGGAGCGTCATGCTTGAAGTGAAGACGCTCGACAAGCCGGACGAGCGGCGCGACTACCCCCGAGGCCACCTGGAAGCCGTCCACATGAGCGGACTGGACTTCGCCGTGGCCACCTTCGAACCGGGCTGGCGCTGGTCCGAGTCCGTGGCCCCGATCGCCGGGACGGACAGCTGTCAGTTCCACCACAACGGCTATGTCGTCTCGGGCCGTATGCACATCCGCATGGACGACGGCGCGGAGAGCGAAGTGGGACCCGGCGACGTGTTCGTCTGCACACCCGGCCACGACGCGTGGGTCGCCGGCGACGAGCAGTGCGTGGTGTACGACTTCGCGGGCAGCATGGCCAAGGACTACGCCAAGAAGGACTAGGGGGCCGCGCGTCACACGGTGACCACCACCTTCGCCCGGGCGTGTTCCACCTCCAGGTACCGGATCGCCTCGGCGGCCTCGCTGAGCGGATACGTCCGCTCGACGACCGGGGCGATCTTTCCGGACTCGGCCAGTTCCCGCAGCGTCGCGAGATGCGCGCTGCTCTGCCGCGCCGAGACCTCCAGCAGCCGCTGGCCGCGCGCGAAGGGCGCCAGGACCCGCCGCTTGAGGAAAAGCCCCATCGGCCCCACCACGCTGCCGCCCTCGTACACCCCGCCGCCGGACAGGACGAGCGTCCCGGTGGGGGCCAGCACGCGCCGGAACTCCCCGAGGGAGCGATTGCCCACCAGGTCCAGCACGACGTCGTACCGCTCCCCGCCCCGGGCGAAGTCCTCCCGCGTGTAGTCGATGACCCGGTCCGCGCCCAGTGAGCGGACCAGGTCCGCATTCCGCGTGCTGCACACGGCCGTCACGTCCGTGCCGTAGACCTTGCCGAGCTGGACGGCGAACGTGCCCACGCCGCCCGACGCCCCGTTCACCAGGACCGTCTGCCCCGGCTGCACGCGGGCGACGTCGCGCAGGGCCATGAGCGCGGTGTTCCCCGCCAGCGGTACCGCGGCGGCCTGCTCGAACGTGAGGTTGGCGGGCTTCGGGCCCACCTCGCCGGCCCGCGCGCACACGTACTCCGCGAACGCGCCGTCCGCCTCCCCGTACACCTCGTCACCGGGCTCGAGTCCCGTGACCCCGGGGCCCAGCGCCTCGACACGGCCCGCGAAGTCCCGGCCCCGCACCGGCATCCTGGGCCTGCGCAGCCCCATCACACCGCGGCCGAGCAGCGGATCACCGCGCATGAAGTGCCAGTCGTAGGCGTTGACCGAGGCCGCGTGTACCCGTACCAGCACCTCACCGGCCGCCGGGGCCGGCCTGTCGACCTCCCGGAACTCCAGCGTGTCCGCCGAGCCGTACCGGTCCTGGACCACTGCCTTCATGAGACCTCCTCCGCTCCCGGCGAGCGTAGGCAGACCCCCGCGTGCGGACCATCGGGGACGAACCCTGATTTTCTCCGGAGGCCGGATGTCGTTTCCCCGGACAACGACCCTCCTCCCATCCCCTCCGCTTGCTCTCGGAAACCGATCGGTTTACGCTTCCCGGCATCGGAAACCGATCGGTTTCCATGCTGAGAAGGAATGAGGGAGACCCCATGACCGCCATCGAAGGTTCCGTTGCCGTGGTCACCGGCGGCAGCCGCGGTATCGGCCGGGCGCTGGTCGCGGCGCTGTACGAGCGGGGCGCGCGGAAGGTGTACGCCACCGCCCGCGACCCGCGCACCGTCACGCACCCCGACGCCGTACCGCTGGCTCTGGAGGTGACCGACCCGGCGTCCGTCGCCGCGGCGGCCGAGCAGGCGCAGGACGTCACCCTGCTGATCAACAACGCCGGTGCGTCGGTGAACGCGAACTTCCTCGACTCGCCCGTCGAGGACGTGCGGCGCGAGTTCGAGACCAACTTCTACGGGCCGCTCCTGGTGACCCGGGCCTTCGTCCCCGTCATCGAGCGCAACGGCGGCGGCCACATCCTCAACGTCCACTCCGTGCTGTCCTGGATCGGCCTCGCCGGCTCCTACAGCGCCTCCAAGGCCGCCTTCTGGTCGCAGACCAACTCCCTGCGCCTGGACCTGAAGCCGCGCGGGATCGACGTCACCGGCCTCCATGTCGGTTACGTCGACACGGACATGACCGTCGGGGTCGACGCCCCCAAGTCCACGGCCGACTCGGTCGCGGCGCAGGCCCTCGACGGCATCGCCTCCGGTGCCTACGAGGTCCTGGCCGACGACATCTCCCGGCAGGTCAAGGCCGGGCTGGCGGCCGACCCGGCCGCCCTCTACCCGCAGCTCACCGCCGCCTGATCACACGGGCAGCAGCCGGGCCACCAGCGCGCTCAACTGCCGGGCGTTGCGGCACTCGTGCATCTCGACCAGCTCGGCGTAGGCGGGCGCGACGGAGTCGCCCGTGCCCCAGCGGGAGCGCTGCTCGGGGTTCAGCCAGTGGACGCGGCGGGCGCGTTCGGCGATCTGCCGCACGGCGGGCAGGTTCGGATCGCTCCGGTTCGTGCGGGCGTCACCGAGGACGAACACGGTCGTGCGCGAACCGGCCGCGTCCGCGTACCGCTCGGCGAACTCGCCCAGCGCCATGCCGTAGTCACTGCTGCCGTGATAGCCCGTGACCGCCGCCTCCGCCTGGATACGGGCGCCCAGCGCCTCCGGGTCCGCCCTGCCGTGCTCCAGCAGCCCGGTCACCTCGTCGATCCGGTTGACGAAGGCGAACACGCGCACCTTGCTGAACTGGTCGTGCAGCGCCTGCACCAGCAGCATCGTGAAGTCGGAGAAGCCGGAGACCGACCCCGACACATCGCACAGCAGCACCAGTTCGGGGCGGGCGGGACGCCGTCTGCGCAGCACCGGCTTCATCGGCACCCCGCCCGTCGACAGCGAACCGCGCAGGGTCCGCCGCAGATCGATCGTCCCCCGGGAGGCGCGCCGCCGCCGGGCCGCCAGCCGGGTCGCGAGCTTGCGGGCCAGTGGCTGAACCGTCCTGCGCAGCTCGGCCAGCCGGTCCTGCCCCGCGAACAGGAAGTCGACCCGGTCGGCCGTCGGGGCCACCGCCCGCCGGGCGATCTCGTCCCGGCCGCGCCGCTCGGCGACCCGCCGCCGCGCCTCCGCGGCCACCAGAGCGCGGAAGGTGTCGATGCGCCGCCGGATCTCGTCCTCCAGCAGCCGGTCCGCGAACCCTGAACTTCCGCCCTGCCCCCGGACGTTGTCCCGCACCCGGGCCAGCAACGTCTGCGGCCGCAGCCGTTCGAGCGCCTGGTACGACGACCAGCCGTCCGACTCCGGCGAGGAACCGTAGCCACCGAAACCGTCGACCGCCTCGACCGCCAGCCGGCCCAGCATCCCCTGGTCGTCGGCCGCCAGGGCGTCGGCCAGGCGGTTCCGCAGGTCCTCCCGCCCCGCCGCCCGCTGCTCCGGTCCGCCGACACCGCGCGGGAAGTAGAGGTCGAAGACCGGGTCGAACACCTGGCGTTGGCCGGGCCCGTGCAGCAGCGTCGCCGCGAGACCCTCGCGCAGCAGTTCCCGGTCCGCGAGGCCGAGTTCCCCGACCGCCCGCCCCGCGTCGACCGTCTCGCCGGTACCGATCCGCACGCCGTGCGCGCGCAACGCCCCGACGAGCGACGTCAGCCGCTCGGCGACGCCCGCCGGCGTCGTCACAGGGCGTCCAGGTCGAGCTTGGCGGACGCCTTGAGGACGTCGTCCTGGTGCTTGAGGAGCACCCCGAGCGTGGCCCGCACGACCGTCTCGTCCAGCGAGCCGGCGCCGAGCGTGAGCAGGGTGTGCGCCCAGTCGACCGTCTCGGCGACCGACGGCACCTTGCGCAGGTCCATCGCCCGCAGCGCGCCCACGACCCGGACGACCGAGCGCGCCAGCGCCTCGTCGAGGCCCGGCACCTTCAGCCGTACGATCCGGCGCTCCAACTCCTCGTCCGGGAAGCCGATGTGCAGGAAGAGACAGCGGCGGCGCAGTGCCTCGGACAGTTCGCGGCTCGCGTTGGAAGTGAGGACGACGAAGGGGCGGCGCGTCGCCGTGATGGTGCCGAGCTCCGGGACGGTCACCTGGAAGTCGCTGAGCACCTCCAGCAGCAGGCCCTCCACCTCGACGTCCGCCTTGTCGGTCTCGTCGATCAGCAGCACCTTCGGGTCGTCGCCCCGGATGGCCGTCAGCAGCGGCCGGGTGAGCAGGAACTCCTCGCTGAAGATGTCCGTACGGGCCTCGTCCCACGTCTCGTCGCGGCCCGCGCTGATGCGCAGGAGCTGCTTGGCGTGGTTCCACTCGTACAGGGCGCGGGACTCGTCGACCCCCTCGTAGCACTGGAGGCGGACGAGCCGTGCGCCGGCGACCTCGGCGACGGCCTTGGCGAGCTCCGTCTTGCCGACGCCGGCCGGGCCCTCCACCAGGAGCGGCTTGCCGAGGCGGTCGGCGAGGAAGACGGTCGTGGCGACGGCGGGCGAGGCGAGGTAGCCGGTCTCGGCGAGGCGTGCGGAGACGTCGTCGACGGATGTGAACAACGGGGCCTCCGGGTCGGCGGCGACAGACGGACGGACAGGGCACTATCTAAGCGCTTGTTCACTCACGCTGTCACGGGGTTCCTGTGCGGGCGGGCGGCAAAACCGATCGGTTTCCCCGGGGCTCGTGACGGGGTACTCTCGCCCGTATGGGCACAACCGACAAGGCGTCCACCAGGGACCGGCTCCTCGACGCGGCGGCCGAGCTGTTCTACCGCGAGGGCGTCTCCCTCGGTGTCGAGACGCTGTGCCGGAGCGCCGGGGTCTCGAAGCGGTCCATGTACCAGCTCTTCGCGAGCAAGGACGAGGTCCTCGCGGCGAGCCTGGCCCGGCGGCTTCCGGTGTACGAGGAGCGGCTGGCGCCCGGTCCGCAGGAGGCCGGCACCCCACGCGAGCGGATCCTGCACGTCTTCGAGCGGCTGGAGAAGGTCTCGGCCGAGCCCGCCTACCGGGGCTGCCCCTATCTCGCCGCGCTGGTCGAGCTGAAGGATCCCGAGCACCCGGCGAGTGCCGTCGCCCGCGGGGCGAAGGAGTGGCTGCTGGGCTTCTTCCGTACGCGGGCCGAGGAGGGCGGGGCGCGGGATGCGGAGCTGCTCGCCCGTCAGCTGATGCTGGTCTTCGACGGGGCCAGCGCCCGGGCCGGCGCCGGGATCGAGACGCTGGACGGCCTGACCACGACGACCGTGACCGCGCTGCTGGACGCCTCCGGCACGCGATGAGGCCGGCCGCCGAAACGGCCGCCCTGCGACGCCCCGGAGCGGAACCGAACGCGGCTGGGGGCGCGTGCAGAACATCGCCGGCGACTCGGCGGTCGTCGTCCCCGCCGAGATGATCCACTACGGCATGTCCAAGACCGCCCTGCTCGAGGTGAGCCGGGGCTTCGCCAAGCAGGCGGCCGGCACCGGCGTCACGGTGAACTCGGTCATCGCCGGACCGACCCACACCGCCGGCGTCGAGGACTTCGTCCGCCGGCTCGTCGACCGCGACCTGCCCTGGGACGAGGCCCGGCGCGCCTTCATGCGGCAGCACCGGCCGCAGTCGCTGCTCCAGCGGCTGATCGAGCCGCAGGAGATCGCCCACATGGTCGTCTACCTCGCCTCCGACCAGGCCTCGGCGACCACGGGCGGCGCCCTGCGGGTCGACGGCGGCTACGTCGGCTCGGATCCTGCCCCGAGTCAGGCGCCGCCCACCAGGACCACCTCCAGGGTGCGCGGACCGTGCACCCCCTCGACCCGGTCCAGTTCGATGTCACTGGTCGCCGACGGCCCGGAGATCCACGTCAACGGGCGCGCCGGGTCGAGGCGTTCGAATCCCTGTGGCACGGAGGAGACCACCTGGTCCGGCACCCGTACGACGCAGATGTGGTGGTCGGGGACGAGGGTGATGCGGCGACGGCCCTGGTCGGGTGCACCGTCCAGCACGATGGTGCCGGTCTCGGCGATCGCGACCGCACAGGCCGTCACCACGCTGTCCACCAGGTCGAGTTCGCCCGGAGTGCTCTCCGCCCGGTCCGTCACCCGCGGGACACCGGTCGCCGCCAGCCACCCCTCGTCCAGCCCGGGCGGCACCAGCACCGAAGCCGCCCCGCGCTTCTCCAGCAGCCCCGCGATCAGACCGGCCAGCCCGCCGGTGTCCGTGCGGTGCACGATCGCCCGGTAGTCCGCCAGGTTCTCGGCGAGCAGATCCACCGTCTCCGCGGCACTCCGCTCCCCGTGCTCGCGCACATAGTCACGCGACACCGCCTGCTCGTACGGCGCGTCGTCCCGCGGTACGTCCGCCAGAGCGCGCCGCACCCGCCCCAGGATGCGTTCCCTGCTGTTCACTGGGCCCCGTCCTTCCCGCTGCGCGTGCGCTGCCACCAGTCCCGGAACGGCTCGGCGGGCACCGGCGGCAGATCCCGGGTCCCGCTCCAGGCCCGGCCGGGCCCGGGCAGCGTACGAGGATGGAAGCGACGCGTCCGGGAGGCGGCGCGCTGGCCGGTGCGCAGCGCGCCCGGGTGCGTGAACGCCCAGCGTGCCGCGCGCATCGCCGCCCGCTCGGCGGCATGCCCCTTGGCGGGCCGCAGCACCACCTTGTTGCCCTCCCGCGTGACCTCGCCGCCCTGTACGACCCGCTCCCGCAGGTGCACCAGCACCTCGGGGATGTCGATGGCGACCGGGCACACCTCGTAGCACGCCCCGCACAGCGAGGACGCGTACGGCAGCGACGCGTCGATCTCGCTGCCCGTGCCCCGCAGTTGGGGACTGAGGATCGCGCCGATCGGCCCCGGGTACACCGAGCCGTACGCGTGGCCGCCGGCCCGCTCGTACACCGGGCACACGTTGAGACACGCCGAGCAGCGGATGCAGCGCAGCGCCTGCCGGCCGACCTCGTCGGCGAGGGTGTCGGTGCGGCCGTTGTCCAGCAGCACCAGATGGAAGGTGCCCGGCCCGTCCTGGTCGGTCGTGCCGGTCCAGGTGGACGTGTACGGGTTCATGCGCTCGGCCGTCGAGGAACGGGGGAGGGTCTGCAGGAACACCTCCAGGTCCCGCCACGTCGGCACGATCTTCTCGATGCCGACGACCGAGATCAGCGTCTCCGGCAGGGTCAGGCACATCCGGCCGTTGCCCTCGGACTCGACGACCACCAAAGTGCCCGTCTCAGCGACCATGAAGTTGGCGCCGGAGATGCCGACCTTGGCCCGCAGGAACTTCTCCCGCAGGTGCAGGCGGGCGGCCTCGGCGAGTTCGGCCGGTGTGTCCGTCAGGCCTTCGGGAGCGGGGCGGCCCCACTCGCTCATCTCCCGGGCGAAGATGTCCCGGATCTCGCCCCGGTTGCGGTGGATGGCCGGGACGAGGATGTGCGAGGGGCGGTCCTTGCCCAACTGCACGATCAGCTCGGCGAGATCGGTCTCGAAGGCGTGGATGCCCTCGGCCTCCAGCGCCTCGTTGAGCCCGATCTCCTGCGTGGCCATCGACTTGACCTTGACGACCTCGGACTCGCCGGTCATCTTCACGAGCTGGGTGACGATCTCGTTGGCCTCGTCCGCGTCGGCGGCCCAGTGCACGACGCCGCCCGCGGCCGTGACCGACTCCTCCAACTGCACGAGGTAGCGGTCGAGATGGCGCAGGGTGTGGTCCTTGATCCGCTTGCCCGCCTCGCGCAGCTCGGCCCAGTCGGACACCTCCGCGACGGCGTTGGCCCGCTTGGCGCGGATGGTGTGGGTGGCGTGCCGCAGATTGCCACGCAGGGTCGCGTTCCCCACGGCCTCCCGCGCGGCCTCCGGAAACGCCGGCATGCCGAGATACGTCCCGCTCATACGGCCGGTTCCTCCTCCGTGCTCGCCAGGATCTCCGCGATGTGCACCGGCCGCATGCCGGTCCGCAGCCGGGCCATCGTCCCGCCGATGTGCATCAGGCAGGAGTTGTCGGCCGCGCACAGCACCTCCGCGCCCGTCGACTCGGCGTTGCGCACCTTGTCGGTGCCCATGGCCGCCGAGACGTCGGCGTTCTTCAGCGCGAAGGTGCCGCCGAAGCCGCAGCACTCGTCGGCCCCCGGCAGCTCGACGAGTTCCAGCCCCCGCACGGACTGGAGCAGCCGCCGCGGCCGCTCGCCGAGCCCGAGTCCGCGCAGCCCGTGGCAGGTCGGGTGGTAGGTCACCTTGTGCGGGTAGTACGCCCCGACGTCCGTCACGCCCAGCACGTCGACCAGGAACTCCGTGAGCTCGTACGTCTTGGGCACCACCGGCGCCAGCGTGGTGGCCAGGGCCTCCCCGCGCCCCTCGGCCCGGGCCCGCTCACCCATCCGCGGATACAGCTCCCGCACCATCGCCCCGCACGACCCGGACGGCGTCACGATCGCCTCGTACTCGCCGAAGACATCGGAGAAATGCCGGGCGAGCGGCTCGGCCTCATGGCGGTACCCGGTGTTGTAGTGCGCCTGCCCGCAGCACGTCTGCGCCATCGGGAAGTCGACGTCGACACCCAGCCTGGTCAGCAGTTTCACCACGGCGCGCCCGGTGTCCGGATAGAGCGTGTCGTTGACACAGGTCAGGAACAGGGCGACACGCATCGCGGCTCCTAGTGGTCGATCATCGGATGAGTGCAGCCTAGCCCGGGGACAAGACGCAGGGGAGACCCCGTCAGGCCCCGGCGAGCCGGGCCTGTGCGGCGTGCCACCGCTCGGTCCCGCCGCGCGGCTCGTAGCGGGTGAGCGGCTGGGTGTTCACGAGCAGCCGCCGCATCCCGGCCAGGTCCCCGACCAGCCCGTGCGCCCGCGCCTGTACGAGCACGTTCCCGAGCGCGGCGGCCTCGGTCGGCCCGGCCACCACCGGCAGCCCGCAGGCGTCGGCGGTCAGCTGGCACAGCAGGGCATTGCGCGTACCGCCCCCGACCACGTGCACGACGTCGACCGCGTGCCCGGCGAGCAGCTGGGCGTCCTGGACGGCCTTGCGGTGCGCGAGGGCGAGGGAGTCCAGGATGCAGCGCGTCACCTCGGCCGGCGACTTCGGCACGGGCTGCCCCGAGACCCGGCACGCCTCGGCGATCCGCTCCGGCATCCGCCCCGGCGCGAGGAACGCCGCGTCGCCCGCGTCCACGACCGACCGCAGTGCCTCCACCTTGGACGCCTCCAGCAGCAGCGCGCCGAGGTCCGGGTCGCCCCAGGCCCGTACGCACTCCTGGAGCAGCCAGAGCCCCATGATGTTGCGCAGATAGCGGACCGTGCCGTCCAGCCCCAGCTCGTTGGTGAAGTTGGCCGCCCGGCTCTCCTCGGTCAGCACCGGCGCGTCCAGCTCCAGTCCGGCCAGCGACCAGGTGCCCGTGCAGATGTAGGCGAACCGCTCGCCCGACGTGGGGACGGCGGCGACCGCGGAGGCGGTGTCGTGCGACCCGACGGCCGTCACCGGCACGGGACCGGCGAGGCCGGCCTCCTCCAGCACCTCCGGCCGCAGCACGCCCGCCGGATCGCCGGGCTGCCGCAGCGGCGCGAACAGCCCCAGGTCGATCCCGAGGCGCTCCGCGACGCCGTGCGCCCAGTCGCGGGTGCGCGGATCGATCAGCTGGGTCGTGGACGCGTTGGTCAGCTCGGTGCCCTGCTCGCCGGTCAGCCAGTACGTCAGCAGGTCCGGCATCAACAACAGCCGCTTCGCCTGCGCGAGTTGAGCCGTGGACCGGGCGGCGGTGAGCTGGTACAGGGTGTTGAAGGGCGCGTACTGCAACCCGGTCGCGGCGTACAGCTCCGCCGCGGGCACGCTCGCCCACACCTTCTCCGCGGCACCCTCCGTCCGCGCGTCCCGGTAGTGCACGGGATTGCCGAGCAGCGCCCCGTCGGCGTCCAGCAGCCCGTAGTCGACGGCCCAGCTGTCGATGCCGACGGAGTCGAGCCGTCCACCGCAGTGGGCACCCGCCGCCCGCAGCCCTTCCAGCACCCCGGCGTACAGCCCGAGCACGTTCCAGCGCAGTCCCTCGGGCACTCGGACGGGCCGGTTGGGGAAGCGGTGCGCCTCGGCGAGCTCCAGGCTGTCCGGGCCGACGCGGCCGACCATGACGCGCCCGCTGGACGCGCCGAGATCGACCGCGGCGTACGCCTTCACAGCCGCGCTCATCGCAGGAAGGCGGCCGCGACGCCGGCGTCGACCGGGATGTGCAGGCCGGTCGTGTGGGTGAGATCCCCGCCGGTCAGCGCGAAGACGGCGTTCGCGACATGCTCGGGCAGCACCTCGCGCTTGAGGATGGTCCGCTGGGCGTAGAACTCGCCCAGCTTCTCCTCCTCCACCCCGTACACGGCGGCCCGCTTGGCGCCCCACCCGCCGGCGAAGATCCCCGACCCGCGCACGACACCGTCCGGGTTGATCCCGTTGACCCGGATGCCGTGCTCGCCCAGCTCGGCGGCGAGCAGCCGCACCTGGTGCGCCTGGTCGGCCTTGGTGGCGGAGTAGGCGATGTTGTTGGGTCCGGCGAACACGGCGTTCTTCGAGGCGATGTAGACGATGTCACCGCCCAGCTCCTGGGCGATCATCACGCGTGCCGCTTCCCGCGAGACGAGGAAGGACCCGCGGGCCAAGATGTCGTGCTGGAGGTCCCAGTCCTTGGCGGACGTCTCCAGCAGCGGCTTGGAGATCGAGATGCCCGCGTTGTTGACGACGAGATCCACGCCGCCGAAGGCCAGCACGGCCGCCCGGAACGCCTCGGCGATCTGCTCCTCGGACGTGACGTCCACCGTCACCGCGACGGCCTTGTCCGGCCCGCCCAGCTCCTCGGCGACGGCCTCGGCGTTCTCCGCGTCGAGATCGGCGACGACCACACACGCGCCCTCGGCCACGAGCCGGTGCGCGATGGCCTTGCCGATCCCGCTCCCGGCACCCGTCACCAGTGCCACCCGGGTCGCCAGCGCCTTGGGCTTCGGCATCCGCTGAAGTTTGGCCTCCTCCAGCGCCCAGTACTCGATCCGGAACTTCTCGGACTCCTCGATCGGTGCGTAGGTGGACACGGCCTCGGCCCCGCGCATCACGTTGACGGCGTTGACGTAGAACTCGCCGGCGACGCGTGCGGTCTGCTTGTCCTTGCCGAACGAGAACATGCCCACCCCCGGCACCAGCACGATCGCCGGGTCGGCGCCGCGCATGGCGGGGGAGTCGGGCAGGGCGTGCCGCCGGTAGTAGGCGGCGTACTCCTCCCGGTACGCGGCGTGCAGCTCCTTCAGCCGGGCGACGGCCTCGTCGAGGGGAGCGCTCGCGGGCAGGTCCAGCACCAGCGGCCGCACCTTGGTCCGCAGGAAGTGGTCCGGGCAGGAGGTCCCGAGTGCGGCGAGCCGCGGGTGCTCCGCGCTCGCGAGGAAGTCGAGAACGACGTCACAGTCGTTGAAGTGGCCGACCTGCGGCCGGTCCTGGGAGGCGATGGCCCGCACGTGTGGAGCGAGGGCGGCGGCCCGCTCCCGCCGCTCACCGGCGCTCAGCGCGGCGTACCCCTCCAGCACCGGCCCGAAGGGCTCGGCCTTCCCCCGCTCGGCGAGGAACTGCTCGGCGGTCCGGATGATGTGCAGCGAGTTCCGCTCGCACTCCTCGGAGGTGTCACCCCATGCGGTGATCCCGTGCCCGCCGAGAACGCACCCGACGGCCTGCGGATTGGCCTCCTTCACGGCGGCGATGTCCAGCCCCAGCTGGAACCCCGGCCGCCGCCACGGCACCCACACCACGCTGTCCCCGAAGCACTCGGCGGTCAGCTTCTCCCCGTCGGCGGCACAGGCGAGCGCGATCCCCGAGTCCGGGTGCAGATGATCGACGTGCGCGGCCTCGACCAGCCCGTGCATGGCGGTGTCGATGGACGGAGCGGCCCCACCCTTGCCGTGCAGGCAGTAGTCGAACGCGGCGACCATCTCGTCCTCACGCTCGACCCCCGGATACACGTCGACGAGCGCCCGCATCCGGTCCAGCCGCAGTACGGCCAGCCCCGCCTCGGTCAGCGTCCCCAGATCCCCACCGGACCCCTTGACCCACATCAGCTCGACGTCGCCGCCGGTCACGGGGTCGGTCTCGGTGCCCTTGGCGGAGGCGTTGCCGCCGGCGTAGTTGGTGTTGCGGGGATCGGCACCGAGCCGATGCGAACGAGCAAGCAGGGCGGCAGCTTCGGGATGGACAGCCATGACAGTTCCTTTTCAGAAGAGAGTGGGATTCAGGGGCGCGGGGAACTGCGCGACCAGCCACAACCGGCCCGCAGCCCGACAGCAAACAGAGGCCGGCAGACGCTCACGCCCCCCAACCGGCCTGCTGTCCACCAACCCGCTCGGCAACGATCCGCTCACCCCACCCGGACCGCCGGTACGCGGCAAGCGGCTCGGGGTCCAGCCCCATCTCCTCGCGCACCTCACGAAGCAGAGGCCGCACATCCGTGTTGTAGGCATCCATCACCACGGCATTCGCCTCCAGCACATCCCCCGCCCGCTGCGCCGCGTCCAGCGCGTCACCATCGACCATCAGCGCCTTCGCCGTGGCCTCCTGGACGTTCATCACCGACCGGATGATCGCCGGGATCTTCGCCTCGATGTTGTGACACTGATCGAGCATGAACGCGACCTCGGGCGAGAACCCGCCCCCACGCACGACCTCGTACATGATCCGGAACAACTGGAACGGATCGGCGGCCCCGACCATCAGGTCGTCATCCGCGTAGAACCGCGAGTTGAAGTCGAACCCCCCGAGCTTCCCCTCACGCAGCAGCGTCGCCACGATGAACTCGATATTGGTCCCCGGTGCGTGATGCCCCGTGTCGACGACGACCTGCGCCTTGGGCCCGAGCTTCAGGCAGTGGGCGTAGGCGGTACCCCAGTCCGGCACGTCCGTCGTGTAGAACGCCGGCTCGAAGAACTTGTACTCCAGCAGCATCCGCTGCCCGTCCCCGAGCCGCTCGTAGACCTCGGCCAGTCCCTCGGCCAGCCGGTCCTGCCGCCCGCGGATGTCGTCCTGCCCGGGATAGTTCGTCCCGTCGGCGAACCACAGCTTCAGATCCGCGGAGCCGGTCGCATCCATGATGTCGACGCATTCCAGCAGATGGTCGACGGCCTTGCGCCGCACGGAAGCCTCCGGATGGCAGATGCTCCCCAGCTTGTAGTCGTCGTCCTGGAACGTGTTGGAGTTGATCGCCCCGAGCTTCACCCCGCGCTGCTCGGCATGCTTGGCGAGCGCCGCGTAGTCGTCGACCTTGTCCCACGGAATGTGCAGGGCCACGGTCGGGGCGACCCCGGTGAACTCGTGCACCTTCGCCGCGTCGTCCAGCTTCTCGAACGGGGTGCGCGGCACACCCTCCTGCGCGAACACCTTGAACCGTGTGCCCGAGTTCCCGTACGCCCACGACGGCGTCTCGACGGCCTGTGTCTTGAGAGCGGCCTTCGCCGCGGCGAGCTCGGTCACGTCAGGCTCCTGTGACATCGGGTCGTAACGACCACCGAATGAAACGATTCAGGACGCGAAGTTATGGGCCCCCCGGAGGGGTGTCAACCCCTCCGGCCGAGACGGTTTCCCGTGACCCGTGCGTGACCTTCTGTCCTCGAAACTTTTTCGACCGGAACCCATTGACGTGACATGCGCGGCCCGCCTAACGTCCCGGCAACCCAGTTGAAACCTTTCACGACGCCGAGAGGGCCGACCCGCCGGCGTCGTCGAGGAGCCCTCATGACCCACCCGTCCACCACGGGTCCGGCCCCGGTTCTCGCGCTCAGGGACGTCTCCAAGTCCTTCGGCGCGGTCCGGGCACTGCGGGACGTCTCCCTGGAGCTGTTCCCCGGGGAGGTGCACGCACTCGCCGGTGAGAACGGTGCCGGCAAGTCCACCCTCATCAAGACCCTCGCCGGGGTGCACCGCCCGGACGCCGGCCAGGTGCTGCTCGACGGTGCGCCCGTCGCCTTCCACGGCCCCGGCGACGCCCGCGACGCCGGCATCGCCGTGATCTACCAGGAGCCCACGCTCTTCCCCGACCTGTCGATCGCCGAGAACATCTACATGGGCCGCCAGCCGCGCCGCGCCCTCGGCCGGATCGACCACAAGGCCACGCACAACGCGACCGCCGCCCTGATGAAGCGCCTCGGTGTCGAACTCGACCCCGACCGGCCCGCCCGCGGTCTGTCCATCGCCGACCAGCAGATCGTCGAGATCGCCAAGGCGCTCTCCTTCGACGCCCGCGTCCTGATCATGGACGAGCCGACGGCCGCCCTCACCGGCAGCGAGGTGGCCCGGCTCTTCGGCGTCGTCCGCACCCTGCGCGACCAGGGCGCCGCCGTGCTGTTCATCTCCCACCGGCTGGAGGAGATCTTCGAGATCTGCCGGCGGGTCACCACCCTGCGCGACGGCGCCTGGATAGCCAGCGAGCCCCTGGACGGCATGACCGAGGACGACCTCGTGCGCCGCATGGTCGGCCGCGACCTCGACGAGCTCTACCCCAAGCAGGACGTGAAGCCGGGCGAGGTCGCCCTGAGCGTGCGCCGGCTGACCCGCGAGGGCGTCTTCACCGACATCTCCTTCGAGGTCCGGCACGGCGAGATCGTCGGCCTGGCCGGACTCGTCGGCGCCGGGCGCACGGAGGTCGCCCGGGCCGTGTTCGGCATCGACCGCCGGGACGCCGGCGAGGTCTCCGTCCACGGCAAAGCCCTGGTCAACGGCGCACCGTCCGCCGCCATGGCCGCCGGACTCGCCCTGGTCCCCGAGGACCGGCGCGCCCAGGGCCTGGTGATGGACATGTCCATCGAGCGGAACATCGGGCTGACCGGTCTGCGTACGACCGTCAAGGCCGGGCTCGTGGACCGCGGCGCCGAGCGCAGCCGCTCCCTCGACTGGGCCGTCAAGCTCCAGGTCAAGTACGCGCGGATCGCCGACACCGTCAACACGCTCTCCGGCGGCAACCAGCAGAAGGTCGTGCTCGCCAAGTGGCTGGCCACCGGCCCGAAGGTGCTGATCGTCGACGAGCCGACCCGGGGCATCGACGTCGGCACCAAGGCCGAGGTGCACCGGCTGCTGTCGCAACTGGCCGCCGACGGCGTGGCCGTCCTGATGATCTCCTCCGACCTGCCCGAGATCCTCGGCATGGCCGACCGCGTGCTGGTGATGCACGAGGGCCGCCTCACCGCCGAGATCCCACGCTCCGACGCCACCGAGGAAACCGTGATGGCCGCAGCCACCGGGAGGGCCGCCGCATGACGGTCGTCACTCCGCAAGAGGCCCCCGTGGCCGATGTGCCCAAGTCGAGCGGCACCCGGCTGGTCGACCGGGTCTTCAAGATGCGCGAACTCGCCATCCTGCTCGTCTTCCTGGTGATGATCGCCGTCACCCAGGCCGGCAACAGCGAGTTCCTGTCCGAGCAGGGCATCAAGGACCTGCTGCTGAACGCGACCATCCTGGTCCTGGTCGCCACCGGTCAGTCCCTCGTCGTCATCACCCGCAACGTCGACCTGTCGGTCGGCTCCACCCTCGGCATCAGCGCGTTCGCCGCCGGCACCTATCTCCAGGGCGGCGGCAACTCCGTCGTGGCGATCGCGCTGGCCGTGCTGCTCGGCATCGGCTTCGGACTGCTCAACGGACTGCTCGTCAGCCTCGGCCAGGTGCCCGCGCTCGTCGTCACCCTCGGCACCCTGTACATCATCCGCGGCATCGACTCCATCTGGGTCGGCTCCCGCCAGATCACCGCGGCCGATCTGCCCGGCGGCTTCGTCGACTTCGGCTCCGGCGGCATCGCGGCGGTGCCGTACCTGGCGCTGATCGCGCTGGCGGTGCTCATCGCCACCGCCTACTACCTCAAGCACTTCGCCAGCGGCCGCGAGCTGTACGCGCTCGGCTCCAACCCCGAGGCCGCCCGCCTCGCGGGCATCCCCGTCCGCCAGCGGATCCTCGTCGCGTACACCTTCTGCGGCGCCCTCGCCGGACTCGCCGGCGCGATGTACCTCGCCCGGTTCGGCAACGTCGACTCCGGCACCGGCACCGGCTACGAACTGACCGTCGTCAGCGCGGTCGTGGTCGGCGGTGTCGTCTTCACCGGCGGCTCCGGCAGCGTCTACGGCGCGGCCCTCGGCGCGCTGCTGCTGACCTCCATCAACAGTGTGCTGCCGGCCCTCGGCGTCAGCTCCGTCTGGGTGCTCGCCATCAACGGCATCCTGCTCATCCTCGCCATCGCGGTCGACCGGGTCGTCGCGCTGCGCGTGGCCTCCGCCCTGAAGAAGAGGAACGCCCGCCATGGCTGACATCTCCCTGAGCCGAGCGGTCCGCTGGGACACGGTCGTCGGTGCGCTCCTCGTCGTGGTCCTGCTGTTCTCCTTCGGTTTCGTCGACGGGTTCGGCAACGCGCTCAACCTGTCGTTCCTGATCGGCAACACGCTGCCGATCGCGCTGATCGCCCTGCCGATGACCCTGCTCGTCGTCTCCGGTGAGATCGACCTGTCGGTCGCCTCCACGGCCGGTCTGTCCGGTGCGGTGATGGGCGCCCTGTGGAACCAGGGCATGACCATCGAGACGATCATTCCGATCTGCCTGCTGCTCGGCGTGGTGTGCGGGCTGGTCAACGGGCTGCTGGTGACCAGGCTGGGGCTGCCGTCCCTCGCCGTGACCATCGGCACCCTCGCCGCCTACCGGGGTATCGCACAGATCGTGCTCGGGTCCGACGCGGTGACCGACTTCCCGACGCAGTACCTGGACTTCGCGGCCGGGCGCATCGGTGACACGTTCATCCCGTACGCCTTCCTGCCGTTCCTCGTCCTGCTCGCCATCGCCGTGGTCGCGCTGCACGCCACGCCGTTCGGCCGGTCGCTGTTCGCGATCGGCGCGAGCGAGGAGGCAGCGCGGTTCGCCGGCATCCGGGTCAGGCGGCAGAAGCTGATCCTGTTCACGCTGACCGGCCTGATGGCCTCCCTGACCGGCATCTTCTGGGCGCTGCACTACGCCAGCGCCCGCTACGACAACGCCACCGGCCTCGAACTGTCCGTCGTGGCGGCCGTGTTGCTCGGCGGCATCGACTTCGACGGCGGCAAGGGCACGTTGGGCGGTGCGATCGCCGGGGTGTTCCTCCTCGGCGCGCTGCAGAACGTGATGAGCCTCCAGGACGTGTCCGCCCAGTCCCAGATCGTCGTCACCGGCGTCCTGCTCGTTCTGTCCGTGCTCGGCCCCCGGGTCGTGCGGCAGATCTCCACAGCGAGGGCGGGCCGTAGAGCCGCCTCGACTCCCACCTCGTAACCCAGCCCTTCCTCGTAAAGGACCAACGCCATGCGTAAGTCAACCCTGCGCCGCAGCTGCGCGGCCCTCGCCACCGCCACCTCTCTCGCACTCGCGCTGACCGCCTGCGGCGGGACCACCAAGAAGGACGTCGCGAACGAGGGCGCCTCCGCCGCCACCGCCGGCAAGGCCGACCCCAACGCCGAGCTGAAGAAGGGCCTCACCGTCGGGTTCCTGCCCAAGCAGGTCAACAACCCGTACTTCACCAGCGCCGACAAGGGCGGCGAGAAGGCGCTCAAGGAGCTCGGCTCCAGCTACAAGGAGGTCGGCCCGTCCAGCGCGACCGACACCGCCGGGCAGGTCTCCTACGTCAACACGCTCACCCAGCAGCAGGTCGACGCGATGGCCGTGTCCGCGCAGGACCCGGGCGCCCTGTGCACGGCGCTCAAGCAGGCCATGAAGAACGACATCAAGGTCGTCACCTACGACTCCGACACCACGCCCGACTGCCGCAACGCCTTCGTCTCGCAGGCCTCCGCCGAGGACCTGGGCCGTACCGAGGTGCAGCTGCTCGCCAAGCAGCTCGACTACAAGGGCGAGATCGCGATCCTGTCCGCCGCGCAGACGGCGACGAACCAGAACACCTGGATCGACTTCATGAAGGACGAGCTGAAGAAGCCCGAGTACAAGAACATGAAGCTGGTGAAGACCGCGTACGGCAACGACGACGCCCAGCAGTCCTTCCAGCAGACCCAGGGCCTGCTCCAGGAGTACCCGAACCTGAAGGGGATCATCTCCCCGACCACCGTCGGCATCAAGGCCGCCGCCCAGTACCTGTCGGGCTCCAAGTACAAGGGCAAGGTCAAGCTGACCGGCCTCGGCACCCCGAACGACATGCGCAAGTACGTCAAGAACGGCACCGTCGAGGCGTTCGAGCTGTGGGACCCGGCCAAGCTCGGCGAGCTGGCCGCCCGGACCGCCGTCGCCCTGTCCTCCGGGCAGATCACCGGCAAGGAGGGCGAGACCTTCAAGGCCGGCTCCATGGGCGAGTACACCATCGGCAAGGACGGCGTGATCAGCCTCGGCAAGCCGACCGTGTTCGACGCCGAGAACATCGACCAGTTCAACTTCTGATCGGCTTCTGATCGACCGAAAGGGCTGTTGATGCAGCGCGTGTGCTTCCTGCTGAAGGTCCGGGCGGAGCGCCTCGACGAGTACCGCGAGCGGCACGCCGCGGTGTGGCCCGAGATGCTCAGGGCACTCTCGGAGACCGGCTGGCACAACTACTCGCTCTTCCTGCGCGAGGACGGACTGCTGGTCGGTTACCTCGAGACCGAGGACTTCGCAGCCGCCCAGGCCGGAATGGAGGCCACCGACGTCAACGCCCGCTGGCAGGCGGAGATGGCGCCGTTCTTCGAGTCGCTGGACGGCGCCCGGCCCGACGAGGCCATGAGACCGCTCACGGAAGTGTTCCACCTCGCCTGATCCGCACCTCGCCTGAGCCCCATCTCGCCCGAACCCCCCACCCAGCCTGATCCCTCAGGCTCGGGACACCCCGGTTCGCACCCCCAGTTTTCGCGTCACCCCCGATTTGAGGAACGCCCGCTCGAGCCCCACACCACCCCTTTCCCACCTCACACGACAATGGAGTCCCCTGAGATGAAGAGACGCACACTGCTGGGCGCCGCCCTCGCCGGTGCCGTGGTGTCCCCCGCCCTCGGCTCCGGCATCGCCCGAGCCGCAGACCCGGGCCCCTCGGTCACCCTGACCGGCGGCACCCTGCTCGACTCCCAGGCCATCTTCTTCGTCTCCTACGACGGCCTGGTCAACAACAACGCGTTCCAGAAGAACGGCCTGCTGACCTACAAGGGCTACCAGTACGCCGTCTGGTACACCGCTGACCGCAACGCCGTCGTCGGCCGCCGCAAGTTCCCCTCGAACACCTGGCAGACCGTCAAGGTCGGCCACACTCTGCGGTACAACGACTCCCACAACGTCATCTCCATGGGCATATCCAAGGTCGACGGCCGGCTGCACCTCAACATGGACTCCCACAGCGACGGCTTCACCTACGTCAAGTCGGTGGCCGGCCTCATGGACAACCCGGACGGGATGAGCTGGACCACGAGCCGCTTCGGCGCTCCCCAGTCCACCCTCGACGGGCTCGCGCTCACCTCGCAGTTCACCTACCCGCAGTTCATCTCGACCCCCGAGGGCGAGCTCCAGCTGAGCTACCGCGTAGCCGTCTCCGGCAACGGCCGCAACGCGCTGGCCGAGTACGACGGCACGTCCTGGAGGAACCTCGGCGAGTGGAGCAGTTCCACCGGCACCTACACCAGCGAGCACGGCTCCTCGACGGCCCGCAACATGTACCTGCACGGCATCGACTACGACCGGAACGGCCGGCTGCACTCCTTCTTCACCTGGCGCGAGCAGAACGGCGCCGTGATGTGCAACGGCGGCGGCATCACCAACCACGACACCGGCTACGTCTACTCCGACGACCGCGGCCGCACCTGGCGCAACAACGCCGGCACCGTCGTCGGCGTCACCGGAGGCTCCGACAAGGTGTCCGTGACCGACGCCGGGCTGGTCGTGGACCCGCTCAACCCGGACCACTCGCTGATGAACCAGGAAGCCCAGTTCACCGACTCGGCCGGTCTGCCGCACGCGATCATCAGCTACGTCCCCGGCCGCTTCGGCCAGTGCACGACGAACTACGTCGCCAACCGCACCGCCAACGGCCGTGCCTTCCACGTCCGCAAGAACTCCTCCGGCGCCTGGCAGAAGACCGAGATACCGGTCCCGCTCAACTCCAGCCAGCGCACCAAGCTCATCCTCGACAAGTACGACAACGCGTACGCGATTTTCCCCTTCTGCCGGATCGCCGGAGCCTCCAAGGCGTCCGGGTACACCGACTGGACGGTCCTGTACGACGGCGTCGCCGCCGGGCTGAACGCCTTCGGCGAGGTCGTGATCGACGAGATGCGGATCGCGCAGGACAACTTCCTGTCGGTCATGTACCAGGAGAAGTCCAGCGGTACCACGCCCTCGGCGCTCCGCTCGCTGAACTTCCGCCTGCCCGCCTGACCGCATCAGGTCCCCGGGGCGGCATGCCGGTAATGTGAAGCCGCCCCGGCCGCCGCCCCCTCATCTCCCTCTGGAGGTCCCTGCCCGATGGCCCAGTCGGTGGGTATCAAGGACGTCGCCCGCGTCGCCGGAGTCTCCGTCGGCACGGTCTCGAACGTGATCAACCGCCCGGACACGGTCGCGACCGAGACCCGGGCCCGCGTGCTGTCCGCGATAGACCGGCTCGGCTACGTCCGCAGCGAGTCCGCACGCCAGCTGCGCGCGGGCCGCAGCCGCATCATGGGGCTGCTCGTCCTCGACATGGGCAACCCCTTCTTCGTCGACGTGGCGCGCGGCGCCGAGCGCGCCGCCCGCCGGGCCGGACTCGGCGTGATGGTCTGCAACAGCGCCCAGACCCCGGGCGAGGAGGCCGAGTATTTGTCGCTCTTCGCCGAGCAGCGGGTACGCGGCGTGCTGCTCACCCCCGCCGACGCGACCGGCCGCAACATCGAGGCGTTCCGCCGGCACGGCATCCCGTTCGTCCTGGTCGACCGGGTCGCCGAGGGCACCACCGAGTGCTCGGTCTCCGTCGACGACGTGGCGGGCGGCGCCCTCGCGGTACGCCACCTCGTCGACGCCGGGCACCGCTCCCTCGCCTACGTCAGCGGCCCGCCCGGCCTGATCCAGGTACGCGACCGCCGTATCGGCGCCCTCGAAGCGCTCGCCGAGGCCGGGCTCGGCCCCGACGCGCTGCGCGAGCTGCCCACCGAGCGGCTGGACGTCGCCGCCGGCCGTGACGCCGGGGCCCGGCTGCTCGGCCTCGCCGACCGGCCCACCGCCGTGTTCTGCGCCAACGACCTGCTCGCCCTCGGCGTCCTGCAGGCCATGTACGCGGCCGGTGTCGGCGTCCCCGACGACCTCGCCATCGTCGGCTACGACGACATCGAGTTCGCCGCCGCGGCGGCCGTCCCGCTCACCTCGGTGCGGCAGCCCGCCGTCACCATGGGCGCCATGGCCGCCGACCTGCTCCTGGAGGAGACGGAGGAGGAGGGCGCGGCCCGGCCGCACGAGCACCGCAGGGTCGTCCTCCAGCCCGAGCTGGTGGTCCGCCGCTCCAGTCTGTCCGCGCGCTGAGCCTGAACGGCCGTTCAGCAAGGTTTCATGATCGAAGGGCTCACCCGCGGGCGATTGCTGTGATGAACTGGGACGCGGTCCGAAAATCCGCCCGTCCCGGGAGCCCTGTTGACCATCAGCTACCGCCAGCCCGGAGTCCTCCTCACCGACCGCCGTTTCACCGTCCCCCTCGACCACGGCCGCCCCGAGGGCGAGACGATCGAGCTGTACGCCCGCGAGGTCGTCGCGAGCGACAAGACGCACCAGGACCTCCCGTGGCTGCTCTACCTCCAGGGCGGTCCCGGCTTCGGCGCGGACCGGTCCGTCGGCCGGCCGGGCTGGCTCGGCAGGGCCCTGAAGGAGTACCGCGTCCTGCTCCTCGACCAGCGCGGCACCGGCCACAGCACACCCGCCAACCGCCAGACCCTCCCCCTGCGCGGCGGCCCCGCCGAGCAGGCCGGCTACCTCACGCACTTCCGCGCCGACTCGATCGTCCGCGACTGCGAGGCCATCCGCGCCGAGGTCACCGGCGGCGCCCCCTGGACCGTCCTCGGCCAGAGCTTCGGCGGCTTCTGCGCGACCAGCTACCTCTCCCTCGCCCCCGAGGGCCTGGCCGCCGCCGTCATCACCGGCGGGCTGCCCACCCTCGACGCGCACGCCGACGACGTCTACCGGGCCGCCTTCCCGCGCATCGAACGCAAGGTCACCGCCCACTACGCCCGCTACCCGCAGGACGCCGAACGCGCCCGCCGCATCGCCGACCACCTCCTGACGCACGACGTGGTCCTGCCGAACGGCTACCGGCTCACCGTCGAGGCCTTCCAGTCCCTCGGCATCGCCCTCGGTACCGGCGACGGCACCCACCGCCTGCACTACCTCCTCGAGAACGCCTTCGTCCGCACGCCGCAGGGCTTCACGCTCTCCGACGCGTTCCAGGAGCAGGTGCAGGCCATGCTGTCCTACGCCCGCCACCCGCTGTACGCGCTCGTCCACGAGTCGATCTACGGCCAGGACACCCGTCCCACGGCCTGGTCGGCCGAGCGGGTCCGCGCCGAGTTCCCGCAGTTCGACGCCGCCAAGGCCCTCGCGGGTGACGAGCCTCTGCTGTTCACCGGAGAATCGATTCACCCCTGGATGTTCGACTGCGACCCGGCCCTGCGCCCGCTGCGCGAGACCGCCGACCTGCTCGCCGCCCGCACCGACTGGACGCCCCTGTACGACCCGGCCCGCCTCGCCGCCAACACGGTGCCGGTCGTGGCGGCCGTCTACCACGACGACATGTACGTCGACACGGCCCAGTCTCTGCGCACCGCCCGCACGATCCGGGGCCTGCGCACCTGGGTCACGGACGAGTTCGAGCACGACGGCATCCGTACCGGCGGCCCTCGCGTCCTCGACCGGCTGCTGGCGCTCGTGCGGGGCGAGGCGTGATGCCGTGCCGTACGCCCGTTGATGTCGGTGGCGCGGATTAGTCTGCGGACATGACGACCACTCAACTGCAGCCCATGCCCGGCGACTGGCGGCGTGCCCTCGCGGTCGTGGCACACCCGGACGACCTCGAGTACGGCTGCTCGGCGGCGATCGCGGCCTGGACCGACGAGGGCCGCGAGGTCGCCTACGTGCTCGCGACCCGGGGCGAGGCGGGCATCGACACGCTGGAGCCCGCGCGGTGCGGACCGCTGCGCGAGCGGGAGCAGCGGGCCGGCGCGGCGGTGGTCGGCGTCTCGGAGGTGGAGTTCCTCGACCACAGGGACGGTGTCATCGAGTACGGAACCGCCCTGCGCCGCGACATCGCCGCCGCGATCCGCCGGCACAAGCCCGAGCTGGTCATCACGCTCAACCACCGCGACACCTGGGGCGGCGTCGCCTGGAACACCCCGGACCACGTGGCCGTCGGCCGGGCCACGCTCGACGCGGCCGGCGACGCCGGCAACCGGTGGATCTTCCCCGAGCTCGTCGAACAGGGCCTCGACCCCTGGGACGGCGTGCGCTGGGTCGCCGTCGCGGGTTCCAGCACACCCACGCACGCCGTCGACGCGACGCCCGGCCTGGAGCGGGCGGTGCGCTCCCTGCTGGAACACCGCACGTACATCGAGGTGTTGACCAGTGAGGACCCGGAGACGTACGTGCGCGGTTTCTTGACGCAGCACGCCGAGAGGACGGGCGAGCGGTTCGGGGGCCGGCCGGCGGTGGCGTTCGAACTGTTCAGCAGATGATCAGCGGTTGACCGGCAGACGACGGGGGAGATCATGACAGGCAGCGAGGAACTGGCCGACCGGTTCGAGGAACACCGCGGTCACCTGAGGGCGGTGGCCTACCGCATGCTCGGATCCCTCTCCGAGGCGGAGGACGCGGTCCAGGAGGCCTGGCTGAAGCTCAGCCGCACCGCCGCCGACGACATCCAGAACCTCGGCGGCTGGCTCACCACGGTGACCGGCCGGGTCTGCCTGGACCTGTTGCGCTCGCGCGCCGCGCGCCGCGAGGAGCCGATGGGCGACACCCAGGACACCGTACGGACCTTCGTCCCGGACCCCGTGCTCCGGCCCCTGCCGCACCTCGACCCGGCTGAGGAGGCGCTCCAGTCCGACTCCGTGGGCCTGGCCCTGCTCGTCGTGCTGGAGAACCTGGCGCCGGACGAGCGGCTCGCGTTCGTGCTGCACGACATGTTCGCCGTGCCGTTCGACGACATCGCGCCGATCGTGGAGCGCAGCCCGGCCGCGACCCGGCAGCTGGCGAGCCGCGCCCGGCGCCGGGTGCGCGGCGCCACCCCGTCGGCCGAGCCGGACCTCGGCCGGCAGAGGCAGGTGCTCGACGCGTTCCTGGCCGCCTCGCGCGGCGGTGATTTCGAGGCGCTCCTCGGGCTGCTGCACCCGGACGTGGTGCTGCGGGCCGATTCCGGGGCGCTCGTGCGGGGCGCGGCCGCGTCCAAGGTCGTCCAGGGCGCGAAGGCAGTGGCGGAGCAGGCGCTCCTGTTCGCCCCGTACACGCGGTCCGCGGAGCTGGTGCTGGTCAACGGCTCGGTCGGGGTGGTCGACGCGTTGGGGGGCCGTGTCCGGTCGGTCATGGGCGTCACGATCGCCGACGGCCGGATCACCGGCATGTACATCCTGGCCGACCCCGAGCGGCTGGAGCGCGTGGAGGCGCCCGGGGTGACGAGGTGACGGGATCCGACCCGGGAGTCTTCGTTTCGTATGCTGAACGGCATGCGAGATCACCAGGCTGAGCAGGCGGAGCTGCGCGGCGACTGCGAGCGGTGCTTCGGGCTGTGCTGCGTCGCCCTGCCCTTCGCCGCCTCGGCCGACTTCGCGGTCGACAAGGCCGCCGGCACGCCCTGCCGCAACCTCCAGGAGGACCACCGCTGCGGCATCCACGCCAGGCTCCGGCAGAAAGGATTCACCGGCTGCACGGTCTACGACTGCTTCGGCGCCGGGCAGCAGGTCTCGCAGATCACCTTCGGCGGGCAGGACTGGCGGACCGGGCCGCCGGAGCGCGCCCGGCTCATGTTCGACGTGTTCCCGGTGGTCCGGCAGCTGCACGAGCTGCTGTGGTACCTGACCGAGGCGCTCGCCCTGCCGGCGGCCCGCCCCGTCCACACCGAGCTGCGCAAGGCCCTGGAGAAGACCGAGGAGCTGACCGGCGGGACCCCCGAGGAGCTCGCCGGGCTGGACGTGGCGGCGCACCGCCAGGAGGTCAACGTCCTGCTGCTGCGAACGAGCGAGCTGGCCAGGGCCGGCACCAAGGGCCGCAAGAAGGACCGCCGGGGTGCGGACCTCATGGGCGCCCGTCTCAAGGGCGCCGACCTGCGCGGTGCCGGCCTCCGCGGCGCCTACCTCATCGCCGCCGACCTGACCGGCGCCGATCTGAGGGGAGCCGACCTGATCGGTGCCGACCTGCGCGACGCCGACCTCACGGACGCCGACCTGACCGGGGCGTTCTTCCTCACCCAGCCGCAGCTGAACGCGGCCCGGGGGAGTGCCGGGACCCGGCTGCCGGGGTCAGTCACCCGTCCCGGGCACTGGACAGCGCAGGTCTGAGGCCGGCTCCCGCACCGCCGTGCGGCGCTCCGGATGCAGCCGCAGGCCCTCCGGCATCAGCGTCAGCCGTTCCGTCACGCGCAGCCGGTAGGCCGGGTCGGCCCGCAGCTCGTAGCGCCGCAGCAGCAGCCCGAGCACCAGCGTGGCCTCGTGCAACGCGAACTGGCGGCCGATGCACGCCCGCGCGCCCGTCCCGAACGGCTTGAAGGTGTGCGGCGGCCGGGGCCGTACGGCCTGCGCGTCGAAACGGTCGGGGTCGAACCGTTCGGCGTCCGCGCCCCACACCTCGGGGTCCCGGTGCAGCATCGGCGTCAGCACCAGCGCCCACGCCCCACGCCGCATGGGGTGCTCCCCGGCCAGCACCGTGTCCCGCCGGGCCTCCCGGGAGAACGCGGGCGCGGTGGGCCACAGCCGCAGCGACTCGTCCAGCACCCGGCGGAGGTAGCGCAGCCTGGCCACCTGCTCGTAGGCGGGTTCCTGCGTGTCTCCCCACACCCGGTCCACCTCGGCGCGGGCGCGGGCCGCGACCTCGGGGTGGCGGGCGAGGTAGTGCAGGGCGAAGGAGAGCGAGCCGGAGGTCGTCTCGTGTCCGGCGACGAGGAACGTGATGACCTGGCGGCGGACGTTCTGCGGCGCCAGCCGTTCGCCGGTGTCGGGGTGGGCCGTCTCCAGCATGCGGTCGAGCAGGTCCCCGTCGCCGCCGCCGGTGGCGCGCCGGGCCCGGACCAGTTCGTCGACCGTGTGGTTGAGGCAGTCGATGTCGGCCGCGTTGCGGCGGCTCGCGCTGCGCAGCAGCAGGGGAGCCAGCGGGAAGGGCACGGTGTTGAGCCGCTGCGCGTAGGTCAGGGTGCCCACCATCGCGGTCACGAAGGGATGCGGCCTGGAGCGCTCGAAGGAGCCGAAGTCGTGCCCGAAGCCGGTGCGCGCGATCGTCTCCAGCGTCAGCTTGGTCATGTCGCCGGGCACGTTCACCGCCCGGCCCGTCGCCGCCGCCCGGTCCCAGTGCTCCGTCAGCCGCTGGGCGACGGACAGCATCATCGGGTGGTAGGCGGCCATGGCGTCGCGGCTGAACCCCGGCGCGAGCACATCGTGAGCCAGCTGCCAGTTCGGCTCGTGGTTGTACGCCGTGAACAGGCCGTCCCCGGCGACCGGCCGCAGATTGGCCACGCCGAGCCCCACATGCTTGGCGAACCGCGACTCGTCCGCGAGGTCGGCCGCCTGCCGGGCACCCCACACGAACACGAACTCCTTGCCGAACGCCTTCCGCCGGAAGACCGGCCCCAGTTGGCGGGCGTAGCGCAGCGAGTCCTGCAGCGGAGTGCGCCGGTTCACGCCCAGCACGTCACCGAGCAACGGGATCCGGCGCGGCGGATGCGGAATGCGGTCCAGCTCCGGCCAGCCCAGCTCGGCACTCCGGAACCCCTTGGGCTCCCCGGTCCGTGTCGGCGCCTGGGTCATGACGCGATCTCCCTTGATCCGGCGGCGGGTTCGCACGTGTTGTACGTGGGTTCAATAGCGCGGTTCAGTCTGGTCCGGCTGTTGAACCGACGTCAAGTAAAGTGCGGGCATGGCCGCGAACCAGGGCGGGCGTACGCGCCGCCGGCTCAGCACCGAGGAGCGCCGGGAGCAGCTCCTGTCGGTCGGGGCGCGGCTGTTCTCGGAGAGTCCCTACGACGACGTGTGGATCGAGCAGGTCGCCGAGATCGCCGGGGTGTCGCGCGGGCTGCTGTACCACTACTTCCCGACCAAACGGGACTTCTTCGCGGCGGTCGTCGAGCGCGAGAGCGAGCGCATGCTGCGCATGACGGCGGCGGTGCCCGGCCTCCCGGTCCGCGAGCAACTCGCCGCGGGGCTCGAGACGTTCCTGGAGTACGTCCAGGCGCACGCGCACGGCTACCGCGCCTTCCATCGCGCCGACGCGGCCGGGGACCAGGCGGTGCGGCGGGTCTATCAGCGGGCCCTGGCCGCGCAGGAGCGGCAGATCCTCGCCGCGCTCGCCGCGGACCCCGAATTCGGCCCGGCCTTCGAGGAGCGGCCGGAGGTCCGGCTGGCCGTGCGCGGCTGGCTGGCGTTCACCACGGCCGTCTGCCTGGAGTGGCTGCGCGGCACGGAGTTGGGCCGGGAACAGGTGCGCGAGCTGTGTGCGCGCGCCCTGCTGGGCGTCCTCACGCCCTGAAAGGTCCCGCAAAGATCACGTGACGTGGTTGGCGTGCACCCCGATCTTCGGTAGGTTAGGTGAGGCTTACCTAAGGAGGTCTGGGATGGGTGACGACAGCCACAGCTGGACGGCGGCTCCCGCCGCGGCGGAGCGGGCGCGCTCGGTGCTCGCCGCCGCGTGGTCCTGCTCCGTGACCGCGGAGGGCACACGGGAGGAACTGGTCGGCGCGCACACCGTGGGCGAGGACGGCCGGGTGCTCGTCGACGTGCCCGAGGACAGCGCCCTGCTCGCGGCCGCGATCTGCGCGCCCCGCGGCGAGCCGTCCGCGGTGCTGGAGTTCGCCGACGTCGCGCCCGTCCCGGTCCGCAACCGGATCCGCGCCCGGCTGTGGCTCGCCGGCTGGTTCGCCGTCGAGGGGGAGCGGCTCGCCTTCACCCCCACGCGCGTCGTGCTGCGGCAGCCGTCCGGCTCCGTGGTCGTGGACCTCGACGAGTTCGCCACCGCCGCGCCCGACCCGCTCACCACGGCCGAGGCCCGGCTGCTGACCCACCTGGCCGACTGCCACGCCGACGCCGTCGAACGGCTCACCCGGCTCGTCGACTCCGACAGCCTGCACGGCGCGGTCCGCGTCCAGCCGCTCGCCGTCGACCGGCACGGACTGACGCTGCGCATCGAACGCGCCCGCACCCACGGCGACGTCCGCCTCGCGTTCCACGCGCCCGCCGACGACGTCGCGCAGCTCACCGAGCGCATGCACATCCTGCTCAGCCAGGCCACCGCCGCGGCGTGCCCGCGGGCCCTACAGCGGCAGCGCACAGACGGCGACGGGTGAGGGGAACGATTCGCCTGCGCGCCGCAGTCCGCCGTCGGCCTCGTCCACGTGGAAGACGGTGACGGTGGAGGACTTCTGGTTCGCCGCGAAGAGCAGCGTGCCCTCCGGTGAGAAGGCGATCTGCCGGGGGAAGTCCCCGCCCACCGGCACCGTGTCGAGCAGCCTGAGCCGGGCGCCGTCCGCCTCGACGGCGTAGCGGGTGAGGCTGTTGTGGCCGCGGTTGGCGAGATAGGCGAAGCGGCCGTCGGCGGTCACCAGGATCTGCGCCGGGTAGCTCGTGCCCGGACCCGTGCCGGTGGACTGCGCCTCGCCGACGGTCACACGGCCGGAGGCCGGGTCGTACGAGCAGACCGCCACCGTGTTGTCGACCTCGTTGGCGAGGTAGGCGTACCGGCCGCCCGGGTGGAAGGTGAGATGGCGCGGGCCCGCGCCCGGCCGGGTCTGCGCCTGCGCGACCTCGGAGAGCGTGCCCGCCTTCTCGTCCAGCCGGTACGTGTAGACGGTGTCCGTGCCCAGATCGACGGCGAGCACATGGCCCCCGTCCGGGCTCGTGACGAACTGGTGGGCATGCGGGCCCTCCTGGCCGGGGCCGGGCGGGGGACCGGAGTGCCGGACGAGGTCGGTGCGCTCGCCGAGGGCGCCCGAGGCGTCGATCGGATGCACGGCCACGCTGCCCGAGCCGTAGTTCGCGCTGAGCAGCCAACGCCCGCTCGGGTGCACCGACAGATGGCAGGGGCCCGCGCCGCCGGTGCTCCGGCTGCCCAGCTCCTTCCGGTCGGCCAGGCGCACGGCGGTCACCGCGCCGTCCTCGCGCTCGTCCACCGCGTACAGGGTGCGGCGGTCCGGGTGGATCGCGAGATACGACGGGTCGCCGACGCCGGTGACCGTGCCGGTGCCGGTGATCCGGCCCGTCGCCGTGTCGTACGTGGCCAGACCGATGCCCTTGCCGCCGCCCTCGACGGACGTGTAGGTGCCGAGGTAGAGCGGGCGGGGCCCGGAGGGGCGCCGGGCCTCGCGCGACGGACCCGCACTCGCCTCGGGCGCCGTGGTCGGAGTCGTCGCGGGCGCGGGCGCGTCGTCGCAGGACGGCAGCGCCGCCGCGGCGGCCCCGCCCGCCAGTGCGCCGACGAACCGGCGCCTGCTCCAGCCACCACTGTCCATGTCGCCCCTCAGGTCGTCACTCGTCCCCGTCGTGACAGCCACCTTGGCGTTTCCCGGCCTCTGGGTGCAACAACGGCAGCGGGTGTCGCGCGCGACGCGACGCGCCCCGGGCCGGCTACCAGTCGCCGTCCCCGACCGGCTTGCCCGGTGCGTCCTTGAGCTGCTGTGTCTGCCCGGGCACCGGCGGCTGCCAGGGCTCGTGGTCGTCACCGAGCCAGTCGCCGACCGGCTTCACGGACGCGAGCGTGTCCGTGGGGGCCAGGTCCTGCGCCTCCTCGTCGTAGTAGTCGAACCAGGGCAGGCCCGCGCGGGTGTACGCCGCCCGGTCCACCGGCGACGGCGGTGCGGCCTCGCCGGTGATGCGGCGCCACTCCGGCGGCGTCACCAGGTGCACGAAGACCCGGCCCGCCGCCTGCCCCGACCAGTCCGTCAGCGGCCGGTCGTCCTGGTAGACCTCCTGCCGCATGGAGCCGCCGACGCCCAGGCCCATCGCGGCGGCCGCGCGGGGCGGGCTCGCAGGAGCGCCCGCAGCGGCCGGTGCCGGAGCCGACCCGGGGGCGGGCGGGGGAGAGCCGGGCGCGGGCGGTGCCGCGAAGGGCATCGGGGCGCCGAAGCCACCGGACGCGGGCGGGGCCGACAAGGGCATCGCGGCGCCGAAACCGCCTCCCGCGGCGGCGGGAAGACCGCCCGGCATCGCGGCGCCGTAACCACTCGGCGGGGCCATCGACCGCGCCTGCTCCGCCCGCTGCCGCTCCTCCTCACGCCAGCGCGCCAGCTCCCGGTCGTTCAGCGCGAAGGACTGCAGCTGTACGCCGCCCCACACCTCCTCGCCCGTGACCTGCCCCTCGACGGTGGCGCCCAAGCCGAGCGGGACGGCCACGAACTGCCGGACCGTGCCCGTGCCGGAGTTGATGCCGTCCAGCCAGGGCTGGCGGGGGAGCACCACGTAGTTCTGCGGGCCGCGTGCCAGGCGGCCGCTCCAGGGCCGGCCCGAGACCGCGCACACCTTGCCGACGCCGACCTGGAGCGCGGCCGGCTCCGAGGTGCCCGCGAAGCTCAGCCACATCGCCTCGCGCAGATAGACCGGCAGCATCACACCGCCGCGCGCCCGCCACTCCTCGGGAACCCTGTCCCCGTAGTCGGCGACCCGCCGCACCGGGAACTCACCGAGGCCCGGCGGCAGCGGATGGGTGCCGGTCTCCGGCAGGCGCAGGGTGCGGATGAAGCGCACGGCCACCCCGCCCGGCAGCCGCAGTGTGTTCCCGTCGATCCGCACGGTCGTGTCGGCCATCGGCCCGCTCCTCGCGTCAGGTGCCGGCCCCCTGCCGGCGCTCCCTCAGGGAGAACGCCCGTCGAACCCGGCGCGGTTCCGCCACATCTGCTCCGTGACGCCCAGCCGCTCCCGCAGCCGCGTCAGCCGCGGCATCCGGGCGCGCTGCTCGCGTGACACGCGGTCCAGTTCCTCGAACAGGCGCCGGGTGCGGTGCTCGGTGTCGAGTTCGTCGAGGATGCGGTCGACCTCCGTGAGGACCGCTCCCGGAAGCTGCCAGTGCCCCGGGTCGCGCTCGGCCTCCTCGCGCAGCAGCAGCGCCAGCTTGTCGCGGGTGCCCGCCGCGGTGCGCAGTTCCGCGGCGAGGCGTTCCTCCGCCGACTCGGCGCTGGCGCTGAGGTGGGTGGTGACCAGTACGGCGAAGCTCACCACGGCGTCGGCGATCTCGGACAGCAGCTGCTCCAGGGCGGCGCCCGTCTCGGCCTCGAACAGCGGCTCGGGTTCGCGTTTCTTCGCGAGGTCGGTGAGGGAGCGGGCGAGCACGCGCAGGACGACCGTGCAGATCTCCAGCGTGTCCAGGCCCGTGCGCATCACGACCCGGTGCAGCACGCTGTCCTGCACGCGCGGGTTGAGCCGCAGACTGTCCTCGGCCTGCCGCAGGGCCGCGTCCACCTCGACGATGTCGTGGTCCAGCCGACGCGCCTCGTGCAGCTGCTTCTCCGCGCGGTCCACGGGCGTGCCGCCCGCGGCCGCCTCGCCCATGCGCAGCATCAGCTGCCGCAGCCGGCGCGCCAGACCGTCGATCGACTGGCCCGCCTCCTCCACCCACACCGGCGGAGACAGCAGCAGATTGCAGGCGAGCCCGACGGACGCGCCGATCAGGGTCTCCACCACCCGGGCCCAGGCGGTGTCCCCGACGGTGGTGACGCCGAGGACGAGCATCGCGCTGATCGCGACCTCGGGGACGTACTCCTCCACCCGGACCAGCCGTCCCACCGCCAGTGAGGCCACCAGCAGCAGCGCCAGGCTCCACCAGGTCAGGCCCACCAGCAGGCTGAACGCGATGGCGACCAGGACGCCGGTCACCACGGCGTTAACCCGGCGGAAGCCGTTGGTGAGCGTGGCGTACAGCGTCACCTGGACGACCAGCAGCGCCGTCAGGGGAGCGGTGAGGGGCGCCGGCTCGGGGCTCAGGCGCAGCGCGATGACGTACGCGATCGTCGCCGCGGTCGCGGACCGCAGCGTCTGGACGACCACGGGATCACGACGTTTCCTCACGATCCGCTCGGCGTGCGCCGTCCACTCACGTACCTCTCGCATCCTCGGGCTGTTCCCCTTCCCCGGGCGTGTCGAACGCGTCCATGAAGGACGTTAGTGCCGGGGGAAACAGCGGGCGACCGAGGGCGGTCAGGCGTAGACCTTGTCGAGGAAGGCGGCCAGGCGCACCGTGGTCCGCTCGATCTGCTCCTCCAGGGTGAGGCTCTCCTCGAACCGGGACCCGGCCTCCGGCGTCTTCTTCCCGCGCAGGTACAGGGAACAGGCGAGGTCGGTGCACATGTAGGCCCCGACGGAGTTGCCCTCGCGCCCGGCCGCCCCCGCCTTCCGCGCGGTCATCAGCGAGACCCCGCCCCGCGGGTGCGTCGTCAGGCACAGCGAACACATGCTGCGGTGCAGGAACCCGCGCTGCGCGGCCTGGAACCGCATCGCCAAGCCGACGAGCCGCCCCGCCCGCTCGGTCACCAGATAGCTCCGGTCCGGCGCCCCGGGATCTCGCCACCCGAGAAAGTCGAGATCGTCCCAGGGCCGCTCGCCGAGGTCCCGGGGCACGGCCAGACGCTTGGCCTCGCCCTTCGAGCAGTTGACAAAGGAGTTGCGGATGTCGTGCTCGGTGAGTGATCTCATGGGAGGGCTCCTGGTTGTCGTCTCGAAACCTAGGGGTCCTAGGTTTCCGGTTCAGGTTAGACATCGACGACGAGGGAGAGCCAGTGGATTTCCGAGAGGCCGTCTCTTCGCGTGCCCGGACGGCGCTGCGCCATGTGGCGGCGCGCTCGGCGGGACCCGCCATCGACCCGCGCCTGCACATCACGCTGAACTTCCATCCGGATCGCATGGCGCGCGATCGGCCGATCCTCACGGCGCTGGCCCGCGACGGCGCCTACCACTCGCAGTTCGTCACCGGCACCGGGAACGGCGGCCTCACCGCCCACCCCGGAGGCGACCGGTGGCGATGGGAGAGCCGGATCTTCGGCGGAGCCTACGACGCGGCGGCCGGGCACGAGAGGCCCGTGTACGGCGCCCTGAACTTCCGGCGGCAAGTGGTCGGCGCGGCACCCCGTTTCGGCTCCTCGCACTTCCGGCTGCGGCCCGCGGTACTGGCCCGCGCCACCTTCTGCTACCCCGACAGCGCCGCCGAGCCGGCCGACTTCGGCGTCGCGGCGAGGATGCCGCTGATCGCGTCGGCCGAGGCGGACGAGCAGGACGCCCTGAACGACTACGTCGAGGCCCATGTGCACGGCGGCGTCGACCTCGCCCGGGACGTGGAGGCGCTCGTGCTGGACGCCTGCTACCGCGGCACGCCCGTCGAGGCGGCGGCCCGGTCGCTGCCCTGCGCCGTCGAGTGGCACCCCGGCTACCGGCTCTCCGTGGCCGGGCTGCGGCACCACGCGTCCTACCGTGGCCCCGAGTACGCCGAGCTGGGCGCCCGGATCGCACGGGACGGCCTGGTCGACCCCCGGGCCATCGGCGATGCCGTCCGCACCCGCCGCTACGAACCGCAGGACCTCAAGATGGTCTGGCACACCCTCGCCCGCTTCGGCGCCCCGGAGGGGGCGGGCACGGCCTACTCGGGGTCCGAGGCCTCCGGCGGCCACACCCCGGGGGTCAGCACCCCCAGCGCATAGGCCCGGGCCACCAGTGCCGTGCGGTTGGACGCGCCCCAGCGGGACGACAGGCGGCGCAGGTGGTAGGTCACACCGTCCGTGGTGAGGGCCGTTTCGCGGGCCACCCGGGCCGTGGTGGCGCCGGCGGCCAGAAGCGCCAGGACGCGGGCCTCCATCGGTGTGACCCGCGCCGGTTCGGCGGGTGCGGCGGGGGAGGGGGCGCGTTCGGCGTCCACCCGGAGCATCACCAGCAGGGCCGGGGTGTCCTCCGCCGAGTCGCTGACCGGATCCGCCGTCAGCTCGCCGCAGCGCTCCACGCCGCCGGGAGCCTGCCAGCGCACCGACACCTGGTAGCGCGAGCGGTGGCGCAGGCGCAGGGCCTCGGCGATGCGCTCCACCTGCGTGGCCTCCCGCGGGCTGAACAGGTCCAGCACATCGCGGCCGCGGAGCTGCCCCGGCGTCGAACCGCACTCCGCGGCCATCGCCGGATTGGCCAGCAGCACCGCCCCGTACACGTCGCACACCGCGACCGGCATCGCGACCCGGTCGAACAGGAGCAGGGCGCGGTTGCGCCACGTCACGGCCTCCTGCCGGGCCAGGTCCACGAGCCTCTCCTGCCACGCCGGGCCGCTCTCGCGCAAGAGCGGCGCATCTGCTTGCACTACACAATCATGTAGGGCCACGGCACGGCCTCCCGGGCCCGGTGGATCACGCTGGAGCGCAGTACTTCCGTACCGCGAAAGGCAGTTGCCGCGTCATGCCCCCCACCGGACAGACTCCCCTGACCGCCGACGCCCTCCCCGGCGTCCCCGTCGCCGACATCTCCGCCACCGGCCCCGGCGGTGCGCCCATCCAGCAGGCCATGGACCTGATGCGCGAGCACGGGCCCGCGTTCGTGCGGCGACTGTACGGGCGGGACACCCTGTTCGTGGGCGACCTGGACCTCGTGGCCGACCTCGCGGACGAGCAGCGGTTCGCCAAGCACATCGGGCCCGGCCTGGAGAACGTCCGGGAGTTCGCCGCCGACGGCCTCTTCACGGCGTACAACGACGAGCCCAACTGGGCGAAGGCGCACGACATCCTCATGCCCGCCTTCGCGCTGGGCTCGATGCGCACCTACCACCCCGTGATGCTGCAGGTGGCCCGCCGGCTCATCGAGTCCTGGGACCGCGACGCCCGCGCCGGACAGCCGGTGAAGGTGCCCGACGACATGACCCGCATGACGCTCGACACCATCGGACTCGCCGGTTTCGGCTACGACTTCGGCTCCTTCGAGCGGGCCGAGCCGCACCCCTTCGTCGAGTCGATGGTCCGCTGCCTGGAGTGGAGCATGACCCGCCTGGCGCGCGTTCCGGGGAGGGACTGCTCGGCGCAGGACGCGGCCTTCCGGGACGACTCCGCCTACCTGGCCGGGGTCGTCGACGACGTCATCGCCGCGCGCACCGGCACCGACCAGAGCGACTCCGACGACCTCCTGGGCCTGATGCTCACCGCCCAGCACCCGGCCGACGGCACCACACTCGACACCGCCAACATCCGCAACCAGGTCATCACGTTCCTGATCGCCGGCCACGAGACCACCTCCGGCGCCATGTCGTTCGCGCTGTACTACCTCGCCAAGCACCCCACCGCGCTGAAGCTGGTGCAGCGCGAGGTCGACGAGCTGTGGGGCGGCCAGGCCGACCCCGAGCCGACGTACGACGAGGTCGGCAAGCTGACCTACACCCGACAGGTCCTCAACGAGGCCCTCCGGCTCTGGCCCACGGCCGCCGTCTTCTCCCGGCAGGCCCGCGAGGACACCCTGCTCGGCGGCCGCATCCCGCTGCGCGCCGGGCAGTCCGCCCTGGTCCTCACACCGATGCTGCACCGGCAGCCCGTGTGGGGCGACAACCCCGAGCTTTTCGACCCCTCCCGCTTCACGCCCGAGGCGGAGGCGGAGCGCCCGGTGCACGCTTTCAAGCCGTTCGGCACCGGCGAGCGCGCCTGCATCGGGCGCCAGTTCGCGCTGCACGAGGCGACCATGCTGCTGGCCATGCTCGTCCACCGCTACCGGCTGCGCGACCACGCCGACTACCGGCTGACGGTCAAGGAGACCCTCACCCTCAAGCCGGAGGGCTTCACCCTCGCGCTGGCGCCGCGCACCTCCGCCGACCGGGTCCACACGCCGCTGTCCGGAGCCGCCCCGGCCCGGGACACCGAGTCGGCCGAGCCGCAGGGCCTGCCCGCCCGCGTCCGCCCCGGCACCACCGCCCTCTTCCTGCACGGCAGCAACTACGGCACCTGCCGTGACTTCGCGGCCCGGCTCGCCGACGAGGCCGCCGCGATCGGCTGCGACACCGAGGTGGCACCGCTCGACGCCCACGCGGGCGGCCTGCCCACCGACCGGCCCGTCGTCATCACCGCCGCCTCCTACAACGGCCGCCCCACCGACGACGCCACCGCCTTCGCCGCCCGGCTGGAGGAGACCCACGACCTGTCCGGCGTGACGTACGCCGTCCTCGGCGTCGGTGACCGCAACTGGGCCGCCACCTACCAGCACGTCCCCACCCGCATCGACGAGCGGCTCGCCGCGTCCGGCGCCGGCCGGCTGCTGGAGCGTGCCGCCGCCGACGCCTCCGGCGATCTCACCGGCACCGTCCGCACCTTCACCGCGGCCCTGCGCACCGCCCTGCTGGAGCGCTACGGCGACCCGGACGCCACGACGCCGGACCCCGAGCCGGCCGGCGCCTACGAGGTCCGCACCCTGACCGGCGGCCCGCTGGACGCCCTCGCCGAACGGCACGAACTCGTCCCCATGCGTGTCACCGAGGCCCGCGACCTCACCGCGCCCGGCCACCCGCGCCGCAAGCGGTTCCTCCGCGTGGCCCTCCCGGACGGCGTCACCTACCGCACGGCCGACCACCTCACCGTGCTGCCCGCGGGCGCCCCCGGCCTCGTCGCCCGAGCCGCCACCGCGCTCGGCGCCGACCTCGACACCGTCCTGGACATCCGCGCCACCCGCCCCCGCCGCGACGGCATCGCCGTGGACCGGCCCGTGACGGTACGGCAGCTCCTCACTCACCACGTGGAGCTGCAGGAGCGCCCGAGCGCCGGGCAGCTGGCCGCGCTCGCCGCCGCCAACCCGTGCCCGCCGGAGCGCATGGCCCTGGCCGCTCTCACCGACGACCCGCGCACCCTCGTGGAGATCCTGGAAGACCACCCGGCCCTGCGCGGCGTCCTGGACTGGCCGCGGCTCCTCGACCTCCTCACCCCGCTGCGCCCGCGCCACTACTCCGTCTCCTCCTCGCCCGCCGTCGATCCCGGCCACGTGGAGCTGATGGTCTCGCTGCTGGAGGCACCCGCCCGCTCCGGCAGGGGCGTCTATCGCGGCACCGGCTCCGGCCACCTCACCACCGTCGAGCCCGGCGACACGGTCTACGCGCGCGTGCAGCCGTGCCGGGAGGCCTTCCGCATCGACGTCACCGGCGACGCCGCACCGGTGGTCATGGTCGCGGCGGGCACCGGCCTCGCCCCCTTCCGGGGCACCATCGCCGACCGCACCGCGGCCCTCGCGGCCGGCAAGCCACTCGCCCCGGCCCTCTGCTACTTCGGCTGCGACGCCCCCGACGCGGACTTCCTGCACGCCGAGGAACTGCGCGCCGCCGAAAGGGCCGGCGCCGTCTCCCTGCGCCCCGCCTTCAGCGAGACCCCCGAGGGCGAGGTGCGGTTCGTGCAGCACCGGATCGCCGCCGAGGCCGCGGAGGTCTGGGCCCTGCTCGAGGCCGGAGCGCGGGTGTACGTCTGCGGAGACGGTTCCCGAATGGCGCCCGGAGTGCGGGAGGCGTTCCGTACGCTGTTCCGCAAGCACGCGCGGCCCGTCGACGCCGCGGACGAGACCGCCGCGGAGCAGTGGCTCGACGGGCTGATCGCCGACGGGCGGTACGTCGAGGACGTGTACGCGGCCGGCTGACCGAAGCGGCAGGGGGAGGGGTGGGCACACGGTGGTGGACTCCTGGGAACGGGCCCGGCACATCCTGGAGGCGGCGGGCCTGGACCCCGGCCGCCTCGCCCACCTCACCCCGCTGACCGGCGGCACGTACAACACCGTCGAGGAACTCCGCCTCACCGACGGCAGCCGCTACGTGCTGAAGATCCCGCCCGCCGCGGCCGTCCCCGGACTGCGGCACGAGAGGCGGCTGCTCGTCTCCGAGGCCGAGTTCTACCGCTCGGCCGCCCGCGTCGGGGTGACCGCGCCGCGGCAGGTGTCCGCGGGGGACGACTTCCTGCTGATGACGGCCGTCCCGGGCGACCCCTGGGACGGCACGCTCACCGACACGGAACAGACCGCCCTGCGCACGGAACTGGGGCGCCAGGTGGCCCGCCTGCACGCCGTGACCGGGCCCGGCTACGGCTACCCCTCCGGCGCACTCGGGCCGCTCGCCCCCGACTGGCGGACCGCGTTCACGGCGATGGTCGACGCCGTCCTCGACGACGCCCGGCGCTACCGGGCCCGGCTGCCCCGCCCCGTCGACGCGGTGGCCCGTACCGCCGCGTCCGCGTACGGCGCGCTCGACGAGGTCACCGCCCCGTGCCTCGTCCACTTCGACCTGTGGCGGGGCAACATCCTCGTCGACCGCTCAGGCGGCGAGGCCCGTATCGGCGGCCTCGTCGACGGGGAGCGCATGTTCTGGGGCGACCCCCTGGCCGACTTCGTCTCGCTGGCGCTGCTCGGCGACATCAGGACGGACGAGGACTTCCTGGCGGGCTACCGGGAGGCCGGCGGCCGGGCCTGCTTCGACGCCCCGGCCCGGCTGCGGCTCGCGCTGTACCGCTCCTACCTGTACCTGATCATGCTCACCGAGACGGTTCCCCGCGAGGCCGGCGAGGAGCAGCGGCGCTGGGTGCAGAAGACGGTCGCCCCGGAACTCGTCGCGGCCATGGACGAGATCGAGGAGGCTTCCCGGCCCTCCTGAGCGGGGCCCGGTTAGCTCACATCGTGAAATAAGGGGTGGAGGAAGGTCTGGCGGGAGCAGGGCGGCCGGGTCCCGGACGGCACCGACGAGGAGACCGCCCTCACCACGATGCTCGCCGCCGCCCACCCGCCCGAGGGCGGCACGGCCGACCCCGTCGCGCCGGCCGTCCTGGAGGAGACCGCCGAGCACCTCGGGGCGGGCCTGTCCGACCTGATCAACCTCTTCCAGCCCGAGCGCATCCTCATCGGCGGCTGGGCGGGCCTGGCGCTCGGCTCGCGCTTCCTGCCCGCCGTACGCCGCCACGCCATGTCGTACGCGCTGCGCCACCCGGCCGGGAAGGTCACCGTCGACCTCGGCCGGCTCGGGCCCGACGCTGTCACGGTCGGCGCCGCGATCCTGCCGCTCGCCGACTTCTTCGCACGCGGCGGACGACGCCCCGACCCGGCCCCGGAGTACCCGCTCCCCGCCTGGCACACGGCACTTCAGGAGCGGGCACCGCGCTGAGGTTTCGCGGATCACCGCGGAGGTACTCGCGTGGCGCCCGGACCACAGAAGGGAGCACGCCGTGACCGACCACCGCCTCGAAGGACCCGGCGAGAACGGTGAGCCCGTCCCGCGGGACATGCCGGACCAGCAGGCCGACGACGGCGAGGACCCGTGGGAGGTCGCCCCGCGCTTCACGGGCACCGGCGAGAACGCCGAGAACGAGAGCGACGACGAGACCGACGAGCCCGCCGGTGACGTCCCCGACACGGACGAAGCGGGGACGGGCCGACAGGGAGCACCGCGCTCGGGAACGGTTCACCCCGAGCACCCGGTGCCGGACGAGCCCTCCGCCTGAGGAGGGCATACCACCGAGGGCCGCAGCCGGCTGTGGGGGCCGGCTGCGGCCCTCGGGCATGTCCGGATCGCTTGAGGTTCGGCCCGAGTCATCCCACCTTGCGTCCCCGCATCGGCTCCGTGCGCGCCCCCGCGCCCTGCCGGATGCCCAGCAGGAACTCCTCCAGCACCTCGGGAGCCGTGTGCTCCGGCCGCCAGCCGAGCTCGACACGTGCCCGCGTGCAGTCCATCAGCGGCAGCCGCAGCACCGCGTCGAACAGGTGCGGGGAGGCGGGCAGCAGATGCAGGCCCCAGGCGGCGGCGATCGCCGACCGGACCGCGGTACGCGGCAGCCGCACCGGGCGTGCGTCGAACATCTCGCCCAGCAGCCGCGCGTCGATCGGCGGCTCGGCCGCGAGGTTGAAGGGGCCCCGGACATCGGAGCGCAGGGCCAGCCGGTACGCGTTCGCCGCGTCGTCCGTGTGCAGCGCCTGCACCCGCAGTCCCGGGATGTCGGGCAGGAACGGCAGCAGCTCCGGGCGGGCCGGCGGGCCGGGCAGGAAGCGGCCGCCGAAGATGCGGCGCTGCTCGCTCGCGGACTCCCTCCGGAACAGGAACGCGGGCCGCATCCGCACCACCCGCGTCCCGGGGTGGTCGCGTTCGAACGTGTCCAGCGCCCGCTCCAGATAGGCCTTCTCCCGGCAGTACGCGGCATCCGGCCAGCCGTGCGTCGGCCACGACTCGTCCACCGCCCCGTCCTTCGGGCCGGGCGAGTACGCGCCGACCGACGAGGCGTGCACCAGTACGGGCACGCCCGCCGCGGCCACCGCCTCGAAGACCCGCATGCTGCCGAGCACGTTGGTGCGCCAGGTGGCCGCCGGGTCGTGCGTCGGCTGGAACGCCCAGGCCAGATGGACCACCGCGTCGGCGTCCGTGAACCGCTCCACCAGGCCGGGCCGCTCGGAGGTCAGATCGACCGCGGCCCAGTCCGTCTTCGGCGGCGACCAGTCGGGGATCCGCCGGGCCAGGCCCAGCACGGAGGCGACCTCCGGATCCTCCGACAGCAGGCGCACCACGCTGGTGCCGACATTGCCGGTGGCACCCGTGACGACGACCCTCATGCCTGTTCCGCTGCTCACCTCGCGCTCCTCTCGGCCGCCTGGTTTCGCCAGAGGTGACCGAGTACCCGGGTGGCGCGGATTGCACGTGGGCAGAGAGAAGCCCCGGCCGGACGGGGGAATCACGGCCGGGGCGGCTCAGGGGCGGATCCTGTCCGGACCCACATCTTGTTCAACGGGCAACCACCTCTGGGTGTTCCGCGCCCGGAACCCCTGCCCGGTGAGGTGCGTCACTGCTCCCGGTCGCCCGCGACGGTCTCGGCCCAGAGGTTCTCCGCCTGGAGCAGCAGCGTGCCCAGGACCGCGGTAGGGGCGGCCCTCTCCCCGGCGTGCCGGCGCAGCCGGTCCTGCAACTCCTCGTGCAGGTCCCGCATCGCCTTCTCGGTCTCGTCGTCCGGCCGGGCGGTCACACCGCCGTCGAGCAGACTGTCGGCCTCGGCGCACAGGGCGTCCCCGATCAGCTCCAGCAGACGCGCGTACGAGTGCAGGACCGGGCCCCCGGGCGGGGCGGGCGTCCTGTTGTCGTCCACGGACACCGCCAGGGCCCGCGTCAGCGTGGTGACGTGCCCGGTGACCCGGCCGAGCCGCTCGTCCTCCTCCACCGGCGGCAGGGCGGCCCCGTGCGGTACGCGGTGCAGGGCGCGCAGCGGGCCGTAGGCCAGACGCAGGCTCTCCTGGCTCCACCGGCGTGCCGAACGCAGCCCTTTCAGGCGGTGGTCCAGCCGTGCCGAGGCACCGACCCAGCCGGAGGCGGTCTGTGCGTCCCACTCGCCCTCGCGCAGATCGCCTGCCACGGTGTACAGCACGTCCCCCGCCTCCCGGGCGAGCGCCGCCAGGTTCTCCCGTACGTCCCGCAGGTGGATCGGAGGCAGGACGAGCGCGTTGACGGCGACGCCGATGACCGCGCCGATCGCGGCCTGCCCCACCCGGTGACCGACGGCGGACAGGCTGACCATGCCGGAGGAGATGGTGAACAGGGCCGTGGTCGCCGCGTAGATGCCCTGGTCGCCGAAGCGGGGCCAGTTCGCGAGCAGCATCAGCACCGGTATGGACAGGGCGAGCGCGCCGGTGGTGTCGTCGGTGATCGCCTGCGCCGCCGAAGCCAGCAACGTGCCGACGCAGATCGCCCCGAACTGCCGCGCGCCCTGCACCAGCGAGCTGAAAACCGTGGCCTGCACCAGCACCAGCGCCACCCAGGGCGCCATCAGTGCCAGCGGGTCGCCCATCCAGACGCCGCCCACCAGCCAGGCGAGCACCGCCGCCCCGGCCGCCTTCAGCGACTGGACGACCAGGTCCCGCTCCCGCCCCGGCCCTCGCCACGCCGCCCGCACGGCGTCCCAGGCGGCCCGCCCTTCGCGCCGTACGGCATCCACCGGCCGTACGGAGCGCGTTCCCCGCTCAGGCTCGCGCATCTGCACCCGAGCCGTCGGAGCTCCTCGACCCCGCCCACCCGGGGCCGTCCCCATGTCCGAGCCCCTGTCCCTTCGCCCGCGGAAGGCTCCCGCCGCCCTCCGTACCGCACGCGGCCCACGCCTCCTGCGCTGCGGGTATCGCCGTGACCGTGGATGCACGTCGTCTCATGCCAGCGCACCGTCGCCGAGGGCGGACAGGAGGTGGGCGGGGTCGGCGTAGACCGCGTCCGCTCCGGACTCCTCCAGATCGGCGCGCGGGATGCCGCCGCACAGGACGCCCACACAGCGCACCCCGGCCCGGCTGCCCGCCTGCATGTCCCACACGGTGTCGCCGACGAACACCGCCCGCTCGGCCGGCACCCCGGCCAGCTCCAGGGCGTGCTCGACCGGCTCGGGTGCGGGCTTGCCCTCGTCGACGTCGTCGGCGCTGGCCGTGGCGGCGATGGCCTCGTCCGCGTCGATGGCCCGGCGCAGCGCGCTCAGCTCCGCGCCGCCCGCCGAGGTGGCCAGCACCACCGTCCAGCCGTCCCGGTGCAGCCGCCGCAGCAGCGCCCCTGCCTCCGGCAGTGCGGGCAGCCGGTCGAAGTACTGCCCGTACAGCGCCTTGTGACCGGCGCTGATGTCGGCGTCCTGGTCCGTGTCCCGGTCGTCGCCCAGCAGATGGGCGATCAGGTCGGTCGACGGCAGGCCCACGGCCCGGTGGACGGCGTGCATCGGCACCCGGTGGCCCGCCTGCCGGAAAGCCTCCCACCAGGTCACGACATGCAGATGATTGGTGTCGACCAGCGTGCCGTCGACATCGAACACGGCCGCGCGTTCCATAGGTACGGTTCCTTCCTCTCCGGCAGCGCGAGTACCACGTCAGCGGGACGGCACTCGCCGCTCCCGGGTCCACGCCAGCAGCTCGTCCAGGGACCACGTGGTCACCACCCGCTCGGGCGGTACCCCGCACTCCTCCGCCCGTGCGCACCCGTTGATCTGCCAGTCCAGCTGCCCCGGCGCGTGCGCGTCGGTGTCGATGGAGAACAGCACCCCCGCGGCCACGGCCCGGCACAGCAGCCGCCGCGGCGGGTCCAGCCGCTCCGGCCTGCTGTTGATCTCCAGGGCCGTGCCCGTCTCGGCGAGCGCCGCGAACACCGCGTCCACGTCGAACTCCGACTCCGGCCGCCCCCGCCCGGTCACCAGCCGCCCCGTGCAGTGCCCCAGCACGTCCGCGTGCGGATCGCGTACGGCGGCCACCATCCGCCGGGTCATCGACCGGGCGTCCATGCGCAGCTTGGAGTGCACCGACACCACGACGACGTCCAGCCGGTCCAGCAGCTCCGGCTCCTGGTCGAGGGTGCCGTCCTCGAGGATGTCGCACTCGATGCCGGTCAGCAGCCGGAACGGCGCCCAGGTCCCGTTCAGCTCCGCCACCACGTCCAGTTGCTCGCGCAGCCGCTCGGGGGACAGCCCGCGGGCCACCGTCAGCCGCGGCGAGTGGTCGGTCAGCGCGGCCCACTCGTGGCCCATCTCCGCGGCCGCCCTGCCCATCTCCTCGATCGGGCTGCCGCCGTCCGACCAGTCCGAGTGCAGATGGCAGTCCCCGCGCAGCAGCGCCCGCAGCTTCTCCCCGCCCCGCACGGTCGGCTGCGCCTTCTCCGCCTCGCCCTCCAGCTTGTCCAGATAGCCGGGGACCTCGCCGGCCAGCGCCTCCCGGACCACCTGCGCGGTCTTCGGGCCGACGCCCTTGAGCTTCTCCAGCGAACCGTCCGCCGCCCGCCGGCGCACCTCGTCCCCGCCCAGCTCCTTCAGCACCCGGGCCGCCGTACGGAAGGCGCGCACGCGGTAGGTCGGTGCCAGGGACCGCTCCAGCAGGAAGGCGATCCGCTCCAGTGCCTCGACGGGGTCCATCGCCACCTCCACCTCCAGGGTTCCCCAGCGCCCTGCGGGCCGCACGACGGGCGCGCGCGGTTTGCCCGGTATCCCCCCGGGTACTGCGATGCCTCGTCCCGACCCCTCGACGAGGAGGCCTGTCATGTCCGCCCCCACCGCTTCCCCCGGCAAGGTCGCCGTGATCACCGGCGCCGACTCCGGCATCGGTCGCGCCACCGCCGTACGCCTGGCGCAGGCGGGCATGGACGTCGGCATCACCTATCACAGCGACCGCAAAGGCGCGGAGGAGACGGCCGACGAGGTGCGCTCGCACGGGCAGCGGGCCGAGGTCGCCCGGATGGACCTCACCCGGCTGCCCGACGCCGCCGACGTCATCGACGAGCTGTGCGAACGGCTCGGGCGCATCGACGTGCTGGTCAACAACGCCGGCACCGGCACCATGACACCCTTCCTCGACCTGGAGCTGTCCGACGTGCGCGAGGTCCTCGACGTCGATCTCGTCGGGCCGTTCCTGTGCGGGCAGAAGGCGGCCCGGCACATCATCGGACACGGCGAGGGCGGCCGGATCATCAACGTCACGTCCGTCCACGAGCACCAGCCGCGGGTGGGCGCCGCCCCCTACTGCGCCGCCAAGGGCGGTCTCGGCCTGCTCACCCAGGTCATGGCACTCGAACTGGCCGAGCACCGCATCACCGTCAACGCCGTCGCCCCGGGCGAGATCTCCACGCCCATGACCGGGCAGGAGGACACCGACCCGCACACCGAGAGCCGCCCGGGCATCCCGCTCGGGCGGCCCGGCGACGCCCGCGAGGTCGCTGCCGTCATCGCCTTCCTCGCCGGCCCGGACGCCTCCTACGTCACCGGCGCCTCCTGGAGCGTCGACGGCGGCATGCTCCGGATGGGCCCGCAGGCCGGTTCACACCTGACCGGCCACGACTGGCGCCGGCCCTGAGCGACCGGCCGATCCGGCGGGTGCTCTGAACCCGCGCCACCGACGGTTGCGTTCTACGCTCGATGCATGACCGAAAGCGCGAGCCCTTACATGTCCCACCCGCGGATCATGGTGCTCGGGGTACAGCCGGGCACACCGCCGTTCCGGATCGTGCAGATCGACGGCCAGGTGGTCGGGGAAGCCCGGGCCGTCACCGACGTGCTGGCCGCCGCGGCCGCGTTCGGCATCACCGTGCACGACATGGACGATCCGGACGTGGTCCGCTGGGTGGGGGGAGACAAGTTCACCTGGACCGTGCATTAAGGCCGGTCGCGGCCTAGGCCTTGCCGGCCGCCGGCTTCTCCTCGGCCCGGCCCGGGCGGGGCTTGCGCGCGTGGACGGCCCTGCTGAGGCGGCGCCCCAGGAGCAGGTAACCGATGAGCGCGCCCGTGGTGTTGAGGATGACGTCGTCGATGTCGAAGGCGCGGCCGGTGACCAGGGCGCCCTGGGCGAACTCCACCAGCAGCATCACGATCGCGGTGAGGAGCAGCACGCGCAGGATGCCACGGGTGCGGGGGGCGACCACGGGCACGAGGACGCCGAAGGGGATGCCCAGCAGGATGTTGCCGCCGATCTGCTTGAAGGCGTCTCGCAGTTCGGGCTGGTCGAGGTAGGCCTTCAGGGAGCTGCCCGGCTGCAGATTGCTGTGGGTCAGCGCCTCCGAGGCCGGCGAGGGGTACAGGGTCAGCCGAGCCAGCACCACGGCGAAGGCGACCATGAACGTGAACGCGCACAGCATCGCCAGCAGCCGGACAGGCCACGGGAGCGGGCGTCGCTCGCTCCCGGACCCGGCGGTCCGGGGACGTGAGGCTGTACTGGCCATGGGGGTCCTCCAGTCTTCAACTTCCCTGTGTGACAGGGCGGTTACCCCCGGGCGAGGCGACGATGCCGTGGGGGGCGCGTTCCCGGCCACGGTCCCCGGCGCCATCGCGGGACCGTTCCCTCCCTCGGTTTGCCCGCGATCGGCCGGGGCACTCCCGGCCGGGAGCGGCCGCCCGCCGCCGCGTCCCGCGGCCGGGGCGGTGTGTGGATGACCGATCACATCGACCCCTGCTCATGGCCACCGGTGAACGACTGGGCCCTCGCCGCCACGCTCACCCTCGGTGCCGGCCCGGCCGCGGCCCCGTGGGGCATCGCCGCGCCGATCTCGCCCTGGCCCTGCTCGGCCCCGTCGGTGCGCCCACGCTGCTGGGCGCACCGACCGGGCCGGGGTCCTCGGAAGCCGGTCAGCTCCCGTACGAGACGCGCACCTCCTTGAAGCCCAGGGAGCGCAGCAGGCCTTCGAGCATGCCGGTGGTGTTCGACTCGGCGCGCGCGGTCAGCTCGCTCTCCTTCGCCGCGTCGCCGATGTGCCGTACCGCGAGCTTCTGCACGGCCTGTTCGCCGTTGGGGTTGTCCGAGAAGAGGTCGCCGAGGCGGTCGAAGAGACCGCGCTGCTTGGAGACCGCGTAGGAGCGGTCGGGGTCGAGGGCGGGCTTGCCCAGCTGCGCGTGGGGCAGCCGGAGCGTGGCGGACGTGCGGTCGCCGTTGACCTTCACGTCGTTCTCGCCGATCTTGCCCAGGTCGACATAGGCGTCGACGGTGCCCGCGCCGACATACAGGGTGCGGGTGCCGCGGATCGCGTCGGGCAGCAGCTTGGCGTCCTTCTCCAGGTCCACGACCACCTGGAAGTTGCCGGAGGCGGCGTCGTAGCGGCTGATGTCCTGGATGGACTTCAGCAGCGCGGGGCCGGACCGGTCGTGGGTGTCGGTGCCGAACAGGTCCTTCAGGCCCGGGACCACGCTCAGCCGGAGCCCGGCGAAGAACACGACGAGCACCAGCACGAGCGCGGCCACCACCTTCGCCCAGCCGGGCATGCGCCTGGGGAGGCGCTTGACGGGAGTCGTCATGCGACGGCCCTCCTTCCTACTGTCCGGATGCCCGCCACATCCCCTGACAGACCGCCGAGTTGAGGATTGGACGACATCGGCGGAAGCACGCAGGGCGCATACCCGTCACGGGCGGGAGGTCGCCTCCGGCTGCTCCAGCGCGGCGTCCAGCGTCGGCTGCGGAGGCAGCAGCCGGGACAGGCCGGTGATCCGCAGGACGCGCAGCGTGAGCGGGTGCGCGCAGACGAGGAGCACATACCCCCGCCGGTCGAGCACGCGGCTGCGGGCCCGGTACAGCAGCCGCAGGCCGGAGCAGTCGAAGAAGTCGATCCCACTGAGGTCGATCACGACCCGGGCGGCGGGGCGGTTCGTCTCCCGGTCCAGGTGCGGGGCGATCTCCGCGGCCGCGGCGAGGTCGATCTCGCCGCGGAACTCCAGCACCGTGTGCCCCCGTTCCTGGCGGACGCGCAGATACCGGGTGAGCGGTGCAGGTTCCTGCCGCACGACGAGATCGCCTCCAGCCTGCTCCGTGCCTGGGGAGGGGCCGCGGCCCCAACGCCGGTCCCCGCTCTGCAAGTTACCCCCCAACGAGTGAATTTGAGCATGTTCGATTGACATATGTCTTTGAATTCCGGCCGAGTTGGCCGAGGTTTACGCCGGGGCGTGCGCGGGTGTCACTCCGGGGGCGCGTCGCGACGGCCCGGCGGGGCTACGACAGGGCGTGCCAGGCCTTGGTGAGCGCCTGGCGGAACTGCTCGGTCTGATGCGCGGTGAGGTCGCGCACCATCCGTTCCTCCAGCTCCCGGACGGGCCCGGCGTGCCGGGCGAGCAGTTCGCGGCCGGCGTCGGTGAGCAGGATCAGCAGCTCCCGGCGGTTGCGGGGGTTGCGCTCCCGGCGCACCAGCCCGCGGCCCTCCAGGGAGCGGACCAGGTCCGCGACGGACTGGGCGGTGACGAAGGAGTCGCGCGCCAGCTGGGCGGCGGACAGGTGGTCGTGCCGTTCCAGCACGGTCAGCGCCGTGTACTGAAGAGCGGTGATCCCGGAAGGTCTGACCAGCTCGTCCAGATGGGAGCGCACGACGAGCTCCACCTGCTTGACCATGTAGAGCAGGGAAGGGGGCGCCTTGGTCACCTGTGTGTCGAGCATGGGGGCAGGCTAGACCATTGACAGGAAACCTGTCCGTAAAGAGACTGCGCAAAGACAGGAATCCTGTTTGTTGAAATCTTGGCGACGATGCTGAGGAGCGGCGATGACCACCTTCGAGGGCACACCCGGGCAACTGTTCATCGGGGGCCGATGGCGCGAGGCCGCCGACGGGTCGCGCACCGAGGTGATCGACCCGTCCCGGGGCAGGGTCGTCACCACCGTCGCCGAGGCGGGCCCCGCCGACGTCGACGCGGCCGTGAACGCCGCCCGCGAGACCTTCGACGACGGTGCCTGGTCCGGCCTGAGCGGCCGCGAGCGCGGCCGGGTGCTGCACCGCGTCGCCCAGCTGATCCGGGAGAACGCCGACGAGCTCGCCGCGCTGGAGAGCCTCGACGTCGGCAAGCCGATCTCGCTGTGCGGCGCGGTCGACGTCACCAACGCGGCCAACGACTACGAGTACTACGCCCAGCTCGCCCAGAGCCAGGACGGCGCGCTGCGCGACATCCCCATGAACGCCCTCGCCTACACCAAGCGCGAGCCCCTCGGCGTGGTCGCCGCGATCACCCCGTTCAACTTCCCGCTGATCCTGGCCGGTTCGAAGCTCGCCCCGGCGCTGGCGGCCGGCAACACGGTCGTCCACAAGCCCGCCGACGAGACCCCGCTGAGCGCCCTGTACATGGCCCGGCTGCTCCAGGAGGCCGGCGTCCCCGACGGCGTGGTCAACGTCGTGACCGGCAGCGGCCCGGTGGCGGGCGAGGCGCTGCTGCGGCACCGCGGGGTCGACAAGGTCGCCTTCACCGGCTCCACCGCCATCGGCCGGCACGTGGCGAGCGTCGCCGGCGAGGCGCTCAAGCCCGTCACCATGGAACTCGGCGGGAACGCCGCCCACATCGTCTTCGAGGACGCCGACCTGGAGAAGGCGGTCGGTGCGGTCATCAAGGGCTTCGTCTTCAACACCGGCCAGTTCTGCATGGGCGGCCCGCGCCTGCTGGTGGCCCGCTCGGTGTATCCGACGCTGCTCGGCATCCTCGCCGAGGCCGTGCCCGGAGTGCCGATCGGCGATCCGCGCGACCCGGCCACCGTCATCGGCCCCATGGCGGCGGAGAAGCACCTGAAGAAGGTCGAGGAGTACGTCGCCCTGGCCCGCATGGAGGGCGCCCGTATCGTCTGCGGCGGCGAGCGGCTCGACCTGGACGGTGGCTACTACTACAAGCCCACCGTCATCGCTGACCTGGCGAACGACTCCCGGGTGATCCAGGAGGAGATCTTCGGCCCGGTCCTCACCGTGCAGCCCTTCGACGACGAGGACGAGGCCGTCGCCCTCGCCAACTCCACGCCCTACGGCCTGGCCTCGGGCATCCAGACCAGCCACCTCGCCCGCGCCCACCGGGTCGCCGACCGGCTCCAGGCCGGCATCGTCTGGATCAACGACTGGGCGATGCTCGACCCCGCGGTGCCCTTCGGCGGGGTGAAGGACTCCGGCTACGGCCGCGAGTACGGGCCCGAGGCCCTCGCCGGTTACACCAAGGTCAAGTCCGTCGTCGTCTCGCTCGACTGAGACACCGTCAAGGAGTCATCGCGATGCCCACCACCACCCTTGCCGCGGTCGTCGAGTCCGGCGGCGCGCCCTTCACCCTCTCCGACGTCGTGCTCGACGCACCCGGCCCGCACGAGGCGCTGGTCCGCATGACCGCCACCGGCCTGTGCCACACCGACCTCGGGGTGGCGAGCGGCGGACTGCCCTTCCCGCTGCCCGGCGTCCTGGGCCACGAGGGCGCGGGCGTCGTCGAGGCCGTCGGCTCCGCCGTCACCGGCGTCGCGCCGGGCGATCACGTCCTGCTCTCCTTCACCTCCTGCGGCGACTGCCGCAACTGCCGCGGCGGGCACCCCGCGTACTGTGCGACCTGGCTGCCGCTGAACCTGATCGGCGGGCGCCGGGCCGACGGGACCAGCACCATCAGCCGGGGCGGCGAGACCCTGGGCGGCCACTTCTTCGGCCAGTCCTCCTTCGCCGAGCTGGCCCTGGCCGACGAGCGCAGCCTCGTCAAGGTCGACCCGGACGTGCCGCTGGAGTCGATCGCCCCGCTGGGCTGCGGCGTACAGACCGGTGTGGGGGCGGTGTGGAACGTCCTGAAGCCGGAGACCGGCGGCACGGTCGTCGTCCTGGGCGCCGGAGCGGTCGGCCTGTCGGCCGTGATGGCGGCCGCCCTCACCCCGGCCACCAGGATCGTCGCCGTCGACCGGGTCGCCGAACGCCTGGCCCTGGCGACGGAGCTGGGCGCCACGCACACCGTCGACACGAGCCGGGCGGATCTGGCCGAGGCCCTCGCCGGGATCACCGGCGGTCAGGGCGCGGACGGTGTCGTGGAGACCACGGGCCATGTCGGTGTCCTGCGCCAGGGCGTCGACGCACTCGCCGCCCGCGGCACCCTGGTCGTCGTCGGCGCCCCGCCCTTCGGCACCGAGGTCGCCCTGGACGTCAACGGCCTCCTCGGCGGCAAGCGCATCGTCGGCCTCACCCTCGGCGACAGCGAGACCCAGACCATGATCCCGGCCCTCGTCCGCCTGGTGAAGGACGGACGGCTCCCGCTGCACCGCCTGATCAGCACCTACTCCTTCGGGGACATCGACCGGGCGGTCCAGGACATGAGGTCCGGCAAGACGATCAAGCCGGTCCTGACGTTCTGACACCGCCGGCCCGGACAGTCTGACCGCCCGGGCCGACAGGGGAGTTGGGCCACGGCCTGCCTCGGCGACCGGGCGAGGCCCGAGCGCCGTGACGGCTCGCCGACGGCGGCGAGGCCGCCGGGGCGGCTCGCGTGCGGCCGGTCCGGTCGGGACCGGCCGGGCCGGGCGGCCGGTGCTGCTTGGCGGGTCGCGACTGTCCGGGCCGTGCGGCCGGCAGGGAGGCCGGAGCCGCGCGGCCTTCCTTGGCGACCGGGCGAGGCCCGAGCGCCGTGACGGCTCGCCGACGGCGGCGAGGCCGCCGGGGCGGCTCGCGTGCGGCCGGTCCGGTCGGGACCGGCCGGGCCGGGCGGCCGGTGCTGCCCGGTGGGTCGGGACCGGCCGGGCCTGTCGAGCCGGCTGCCGGTTCCCTTCTGTCTGGCTCTATCGCGTTCGCCCGGTGGAGCCGGAGCGGTGCCGCGTGGCGGGACGGCCCGGCCGGACCTCACGAGCCGGCTGCCGGCCCCCTCCCGGCTCATTTCGCGTTCGCCGGGTGGAGCCGGACCGTCCGGCTCGGCCGGGTGGTCGTCGGCCTCGCCGGGGCGCCCCCGTCCGCAGCCGGCCCGGTACGCCCCGGCTCGGCCGACGGTCAGAGGCGTGCTCAGTCGTTCAGCAGCACCAGCTTGCCCGTCGTACGCCCGGTGTCGCCGAGGGCGTGCGCCTCGGCGGCCTCGGCCAGCGGGAAGGTTCCGGCGATCGTGGCGCGCAGCCTCCCCGTCTCGACCAGTTCCGCGATCGCCTCCATGCCGCTGCGGTCGGCGTCCACCAGCATCCGCAGCGCCCGCACACCGAGCCGCTCGGCCTCCTCGTAGAGGTCGTCCGAGCCACCCGGGAGGATCGAGACCAGGACCCCGCCGGGGCGCAGCACGCGCAGCGAGCGCAGGGAGTTGTCGCCGCCGATCGTGTCCAGGACGACGTCGACGTCCTTCACGGCCTCGGTGAAGTCCGTCTCCCGGTAGTCCACCGCCTCGTCCACACCGATCTCGCGCAGGAAGTCGTGCTTGCCCGCGCTCGCGGTGCCGATCACGTACGCGCCGCGCGCCTTGGCGATCTGGACCGCCACATGCCCGACCCCGCCCGCCGCGGCGTGGATCAGCACCCGCTGCCCGGGCCGGAGGTTCGCGTGCTCGGTCAGCGCCTGCCAGGCGGTGAGCGAGACCAGCGGAAGCGCGCCCGCCTGGGTGTGGTCGACCCCGGCCGGCTTGCGGGCGAGGGCGCGGACCGGGGCGATCACGTACTCGGCGTGCGAGCCGTGCCCGTAGGGATACGGCAGCATGCCGAAGACCTCGTCACCGGGTGCGAAGGCCACGACGCCGATGCCGACCGCCTCCACCACCCCGGAGACGTCCCAGCCGAGGACGAAGGGCGGCTCACCCAGGAACCCGCCGGTCGCGCGGTGCTTCCAGTCGGTCGGGTTGACCCCTGCGGCCCGCACCCGGACCAGTACCTCGTTGGGCTTCGGTACCGGGCGCTCGATCTCCACTTCCTTCAGGACCTCGGGGCCGCCGAGGTCCTCCTGGCCGATGGCTCGCATCGTGTTCTGTGTGCTCATGGACCCAGCGTGCCGGTCCGCGCACCGCCCGCCAATGGCACGATTGCCAACCTTCGATAGGATCGTGCCATGCGACGCGAGCGAGTGGTGGTCCTGGCCCTGGACGGGGTGTATCCCTTCGAGCTGGGCATCCCCAGCCGGATCCTCGGTGCGGCCGACGGCCGCTACGAGGTCCTCACCTGCTCGGTCGACGGCGGTCCGGTGCGCACCAACGCGGACTTCGGCGTCACCGTGGAGCACGGCCCCGAGGCCCTGGCCACGGCCGGCACGGTGGTGATCGCGCCCGTCGCCCCCTCCCACCTGACCGACGAGGTGTCCGACGACGTCCTGGCCGCGCTCGCGCTCATCCGCCCCGGCACCCGCATCGTCTCCATCTGCACCGGCGCCTTCGTCCTCGCCGCCGCCGGTCTCCTCGACGGGCGGCGGGCGACCACCCACTGGCAGGTCGCCGACCACTTCAGGCGCATGTTCCCGCGGGTCGACCTCGACCCGGACGTGCTGTTCGTCGACGACCACCCGTTCCTGACCTCCGCCGGTGCCGCCTCCGGCGTGGACATCTGCCTGCACCTCGTCCGCAAGGACCACGGCAGCCACGTGGCCAACAGCGTCGCCCGCCGCTGCGTCGTCCCGCCCTTCCGGGACGGCGGCCAGGCCCAGTACATCGAGCAGCCCGTGCCCGAGCAGGGCGCCGCGAGCACCGCGGCCACCCGCGCCTGGGCCCTGGCGCGTCTCGGCGAACCGCTCACGCTCGCCGACCTCGCCGGCCATGCGCGGATGAGCCTGCGCACCTTCGCCCGCCGTTTCCACGACGAGGTGGGTCTCAGCCCCGGCCGCTGGCTGATCCAGCAGCGCGTGGCGCGGGCCCGGCATCTGCTGGAGTCCAGCGACCTGACGGTTGATCAGATCGCCGGCCGGGTCGGCTTCGCGACCGGCGCGTCCCTGCGCCAGCATCTGCACGCGGCGATCGGGGTCTCCCCGCAGGCCTACCGCCGCACGTTCCAGACCGCCCGCTGACATCGGCGGCATCCGCGTACGGCCTGCGGCATGACCTGCCGCGCGTCCTGACGCACAGCCAATTCCATTGACAGCAAAGACATTTGTCGACCTGTTGCCTTCTGTCGGAGCGTGACGGAACCCTCACGTCCGACAGGGGGGAGGTTGATCCTTTCGGGTCCAAACCCGATAAGGTTCCGATCGGCGCTGCGAGTTGACGCGATCGCGTCCAGTCGATTCGCAGTGCGTACTCATGAGTGCGATCCACACCCCCCTGTTCGATCGTGTTGCCTCGAAGGATGCAGATGGAACTCGCCACTCCGCCACCGGCGGCGCGGGCCCCTGTCGCCTGGTACAGCTGGTGGTTGATGCCGCTGGGCTTGGGAGGCGGGACCGTTGCCGCCACGTTCATGAGCTCGGAGCGAATAACCGTGGCCGTCGCCGGAGTAGCGGCGACGGCGGCCGGTGCCGTGTGCGTACGGCTGCTGCTGCGCACCCGGGCACAACTGCACCGCGCGGAGGGTTCCTTCCGCACCACGCAGGCCGAGCACAACCAGCAGTGGCAGCAGCATGTGGCCGGTCTGGAACGCAAGTTCACCGCCGACCGCGCCACGCTGGAATCCCAGCTCAACGAGCAGAACGCCGCGTACGAGCGACGCCTGGCCGACCAGAGCGCCACGTACGAGACGCAGCTCGCCGACCAGTCCCGGGCCTATGAGGAACGGCTGACCGAGCAGGCCACCTCGTACGAGGCCCAGCTCGCCGACCAGGCCGAGGTCTGGCAGGAGCAGCTCTCCCACCAGCTCGCCGCGGTCGCCCGGCTCGCCGACGAGCAGCTGCCCGACGCGATGGAGAAGCTGCGCGCCGGCGACGCCATCGACGACCTGCTGCCCACCGTCAACCAGTGCGCCAAGGTCAGTTCGGACCTCCAGGCCGAACTGCGCAAGCTGCTGCGCACCTCCCTGATCGGCCTGGAGGCGGAGTTCGACCGCTCCACCTCCGCCGAACAGGCCGTGATCAGCATCGGCAACCGCATCCACGTCCTGACCAGCAAGCTCCGCGGCCGTCTGCACGAGATGCAGGGCGAGCACGGCCGGCTGCCGTCCGTCGCCCGGGGCCTGATGGAACTCGACCAGGAGCTCGGCCCCGCCGACTCGCTCGCCGCCAGCATCGGCGTGCTCGGCGGCTCGGACCGGCCCGGGCGTCAGTGGCAGGAACCGCAGCGGCTGCTGAGCGTGGTGCGCGGCGGCATCGGCCGGATCAAGGACTTCCACCGGATCCAGGTCCGCCACCTGCCCGAACTCGGCGTCGACGGCGGCCTCGTCGACCACCTCACGCTGATCCTGGCCCACCTCCTGGACAACGCGGCCCGCTACTCGCCGCCCACCGAGCCGGTGCTCATCTCCGGCAAGGAGGTCCCCAACGGCGTCGGCATCGAGATCCAGGACTCCGGCAAGGGCCTGAGCGAGGAGAAGAAGCGCGAGGCCGAGCACGCCCTCGCGGGCACCGCGCCCGGCGCGGGCCTCGGCGGCATCACCGAGGATGCCAACATCGGCCTGCGCGTCGTCGGCGCCCTCGCCCGCCGCTACGGCATCCGCGTCACCTTCGCGGACTCGCCGTGGCTCGGCACCTCCGTGGTGGTCGTGGTCCCGCACAAGTACTTCAGCCCGCTGCCCATGGCCGCGACCGCGACGGCCGCGCCGGCCCCGGAGGTCCGCACCGCCACGGCCGCCCCGGCCGCCGAGTCGGACACCGCGCCCGGCCCACAGGCCGTGCAGGCCGAGACCGGGCAGACCACCCCCGGCGGACTGCCCCGGCGCCGCAGCAAGCGCAACGAGACGGAGGCGCCCAGGCCGGCCGAGCGGACCGACCGGAACACCGTCGCCGCCGTCCCGCCGGACGCGTCCTTCTCGGGTCTCGCCGCCTTCGCCACCGCCGGACGCGACGCGGCGGAGGCCTCCGAGGCGGCCGACGACCGCGGCACCCTCGCCGGACGCGAGTACACCGAGCACCGCACCGAAGAGAGCGACTAGTCCCATGACGCAGCAAGGAACAGATGTGAGCTGGGCGCTCCGCGATCTCGTCGAGAGTATCCAGGAGATCCGTTTCGCCCTCGTGGCCTCCAGCGACGGCAAGGCCATCACCTCCTACGGCGCCGAAGACCCCGACGACGTCGACCGCTTCGCGGCCGTGGTGGCCGGACTGCAGGCCCTGGCCCAGCCGGTCGCCGAGCAGTTCCCCAACTACGCCGGGCAGCTGCGCCTCGCGATGATCGAGGTGGACGGCGGGCACCTCTTCGTCGTCCGCGCGGGGGTGGAGACGTACCTCGGCGTCCTCGCCAGGGAAGGCCTCGACCAGGGCCTGCTCGGGCACCAGATGAGAGACCTGGCCCGCAGGATGGGTGAGCTCCTCGGCACCACTCCGCGCCTGGAGGAGCACTCTGGATGAGTGCTCCCCGCAGGCCGTCGGACCCGTCCGGTCTCGAGCGCTACTACGTCCTCACCGGAGGGCGCAGCGGACCGGGCGGTTCGGCGTCGAGCCTCGACGTGGCGACGCTGGTCGTCGCCCGCGCCGCCCCGTTACCGGGCATGCAGCACGAGCACGAGGACATCCTCCGCCGCTGCCGCGACCCGCTGTCGGTCGCCGAGCTCGGCGCCCACCTCGGGCTCCCCTTCAACATTCTCGCGGTGCTGCTGTCGGACCTGCTGGACGCAGGTCGCGTCGAAGCCCGTAACCCCATCCCGGCACACGACGCCGGCCGCGGGCCCGACCTCGCGCTCCTTGAGGAGGTACTCAGTGGACTTGAAAGGCTTTGACCAACCCGGAGGCTCGGCCGGGGACACCCGCTCGGTGAAGGTGATGATCGCCGGCGGGTTCGGCACCGGGAAGACCACCATGGTCCGGTCGGTCAGCGACATCAAGCCGCTCACCACCGAGGAGACCCTCACCCAGGCCAGTGCCGACGTCGACCGTCTCATCGGCGTCGCCGACAAGACGCAGACCACCGTCAGCCTGGACTTCGGCAAGATCGGCATCAACGAGAGCCTGGTGCTGTACCTGTTCGGCACGCCGGGTCAGGAGCGGTTCTGGTTCCTGTGGAACGGGCTGTTCAAGGGGGCCCTCGGCGCGATCGTCCTGGTGGACACGCGCCGTCTGGAATCCAGTTTCCGGGCGATCGAGGAGATGGAGCGGCAGGAGGTCCCCTTCGTCGTCGCGCTGAACGTCTTCCCCGACTCGCGGAACTACCCGGTCGAGGAGATCCGGGACGCCCTGGACATCCCCGAGCACACCCCGGTCGTGGCCTTCGACGCCCGCGACCGGGCCGCCAGCCGGGACGTCCTGGTCGCCCTGATCCACCATCTGAAGGAACGCTCGGCCGTGGCCCTGGAGCCCCGATGAACGACTCGACCGAATCCAGCCTCCCGGCCATGCGGGGCTGCCCCGTCGCCCACCACGGGGCCGACCTGACGCGGCTGTACGGCCCGGACGCCGCGACCGACCCGATGGGCATCTACGAGCGGCTCCGCAAGGAGCACGGCTCGGTCGCGCCGGTCCTGCTCGAAGGAGACGTGCCCGCCTGGCTGGTCCTCGGCTACCGCGACAACCGGCGGGTGCTCGACAACCCCCGCCAGTTCAGCCGGGACGCGAGGATCTGGCGGGACTGGGCCGACGGGCGCGTCGACGAGACCTCGCCGCTGATCCCGATGATCGGCTGGCGGCCGGACTGCGTCTCCCAGGACGGCGAACCGCACCGCAGGCTGCGCGCGGCCGTGACCGACGGGCTCCAGGCGGCGGCTGCCCGCGGCATCCGGCGTCACGCGACCCACTTCGCGAACAAGCAGATCAACGCCTTCGCCGACACCGGACGCGCCGACCTCGTGGCGGACTACGCCGAGTACCTGCCGATGCTCGTGCTCTCCCGCATCCTCGGTCTTCCCGAGTCGGAGGGGCGCGACCTGGTCGAGTCCTGTGCCCAGGTCTTCAAGGGCGGCGAGGACGCTCTCGCGCACAACGAGCGCATCATGGGGATCCTCGCCGAACTGGCCGAGCGCAAGCGCACCGAGCCCGGCGGCGACTTCGCCACCGCCCTGCTGGGGCACGCGGCCGGTCTCGACGAGGACGAGGTGGTCAGCCATCTGCGTCTGGTGCTGATCGCCGCGCACACCACGACCAGCAACCTGCTGGCCCGGGTGCTCCAGATGATCCTCACCGACACCGTCCGGCTCTCCGGACTGATCAGCGGCCAGCTGAACATCTCCGCCGTGGTGGAGGAGGTCATGTGGAACAGCCCGCCGCTGGCCGTGCTGCCGGGCCGGTTCGCCGCCGGCGACCTCGAACTCGGCGGCCACCAGATCCAGGAGGGCGACCTGCTGGTGCTGGGCCTCGCTGCGGGCAACACCGACCCCGACGTCCGGCCGGACACGGGTGTCTCCGTCCAGGGCAACCAGGCACACCTGGCGTTCAGTTCGGGTCCGCACGAGTGCCCGGGGCAGAGCATCGGCCAGTCCATCATCGAGATCGCGGTGGACGTCCTGCTGCACCGCCTGCCGGGCCTGACCCTGGCCGTGCCCCCGGAGGATCTCACCTCGACCGCTTCCACGTGGGAGTCCCGGCTGGACAGCCTGCCGGTCGAGTTCGCCGTGTAGCGCCCTCGCGTGATGCCCGGCCGGACCTCCGGCCGGGCCCCGCCCGGCTTGTCCGCCGAGCCTCCGCCGCCCCGGGACGTCACACTGGTACGAGTCCGTCCGACGACTCGTCAGGAGGCGCACCGCGATGACGTCCGCACCCGTACGCAGCGCTGAGCAGCGCAAGAAGGACACCCTGCACCGCCTGGACCACGACGTGGACGCCTGGGTCGCCACGGCCGACGGCGTGTCGGGGACGCCGTACCTCGTCCCGCTGTCCTTCCTCTGGAACGGCTCGTACCTGCTGTTCGCCACGCCCGCGTCCAGCCCCACCGGACGGAACCTGGCCGCCTCCGGCCGGGCCCGGGTGGGCATCGGGCCGACCCGTGACGTCGTCCTCGTCGAGGGCACCGTCGAGACGGTCCAGCCCGGCGAGCTGACCGAGCAGGACGCCGAACTCTTCGCCGCCAAGACCGGGTTCGACCCCCGCCGGCTGGCCACGCCGTACCTCTACTTCCGCGTCGTGCCGCGGCGGGTGCAGGCCTGGCGGGAGGCCGACGAACTCGACGGCCGCGAACTCATGCGCGACGGACGGTGGTTGAAGACCGACTGAATCCGCCGTACCGGGATATCCGCAAGGTACGGGTCCGCGGGGCACGACCGCCCCGCGACCGAATCCTGCGGAGGAGACATGGCACTGGTGAAAGCGGGGGTCCTCGTGCTCGACTGCGCCGAGCCCGAGAAGCTCGCCGTGTTCTACAAGGAACTGCTGGAGGGAGAGGAGTCGGACGCCACCGCCAACCTGGTGGAGATCAAGAGCGCCGACGGCTTCCGGATCGCACTGCGCCGGGACGTCAACGCGACCCCGCCCAGCTGGCCGCGCCCCGAGAACTCCCTGCAGGCCCATCTGGAGTTCGTGGTGGACGACCTCGACGCGGTGGAACGCCGCGTCATCAGCCTCGGCGGCCGCCCCCTGGAGGCCAAGGAGGCCTCGGGTCCCCTGGAGGAGCGCGGCTACGCCGACCCGGCAGGCCACTCCTTCACGCTGCGCCGCACGGCGCCGACGGCACCCAAGCAGGGCTGAGCGCGGCGTCCGCCCGGCGCCGCCGGGCCCAGCGGGGCGGCTGAGCGCACAGGACGGCCCCGCCCGGTACGGTGCCGGGCGGGGCCGCGTCGCTGTCAGTCCCGGCCGCCCTTCTCGCCGGCCGGCCAGGTGCCGGTCGAACGCTCGATGGCCTTGGCACCCGCGCGGTCCACGGCGCTGCGCACCACCGCGAAGATGGCGCCCTGGATCGCGGCGGCCAGCAGGACCTCGCCCCAGCCGCGGTCCTTGTCCAGCGCGTCGGGCGCGTCCTCCTCGTGCCGGATCGCCATCCACGTCTTGCGGAAGGCGAGCCCGGCCAGCCAGCCGCCCGACCAGCCGAGCACGAAGCCGAGGGGCTGGTACGCGAGGGACATCTTCTTCTTCTTTGCCACGGGGAACTCCTTGATCGCTGTGGGGGGGAACGTGGTCAGGGGGTGTGCGCCGCCGGTATCCGCTCCTCGACGCGGACCGGCCCGGGCGGTGTGCCGTCACCGAACGGCCGGCCGCCCAGCTCCTCGCGGTGGTGCGGGGCCGGCCAGCCGGACAGGTCCGGCCCCAGGGGGACGACGCGGGTCGGGTTGATGCCCGTGTGCACCTGGTAGTAGTGGCGCTTGATGTGGTCGAAGTCGACGGTGTCGCCGAACCCGGGCGTCTGGAACAGGTCGCGGACGTACGCCCACAGCACCTGGTTCTCCGTCAGCTTCCAGCGGTTGCACTTGAAGTGGCCGTGGTAGACCGCGTCGAAGCGCACCAGCGTGGTGAACAGCCGGATGTCCGCCTCGGTGATCGTGTCGCCGACCAGGTACCGCTGCCGCTCCAGCCGCCCCGAGAGCAGCTCCAGCCGCCGGAACACACCCGCGCAGGCGGCCTCGTACTCCTCCTGCCCGGTGGCGAAACCCGCCCGGTAGACGCCGTTGTTGACGTCCTCGTAGACGTCCGCCATGACCTCGTCGATCTCGTCGCGCCGCGCGTCCGGGTACAGGTCGGGCGCGCCGTCCCGGTGCAGGGCCGTCCACTCGGTGGCGAGATCGAGGGTGAGCTGCTGGTAGTCGTTGGTCACCAGCTGCCCGCTGGGCACGTCCACGACCGCCGGCACGCTGACACCGCCGGGGTAGTCGTTCTCGCGGCGGTCGTAGGCCTCGCTCAGAAAGCGGATGCCGAGGACCGGGTCGCGGCCGTCCTCGTCCAGGGTGAAGCGCCAGCTGCGGTCGTCCTGGATCGGGTCGGCGACGGCCAGGGACAGGGCGTCCTCCAGGCCGAGCAGCCGCCGGGAGACCAGTGACCGGCTCGCCCACGGGCAGGCACGGCTGACGACCAGACGGTAGCGCCCGGCCTCCACCGGCCAGCCGTCCCGGCCGTCCGCGGTGATCCGGTCCGCGAAATGTGCCTTGGACCGTGTGAACGCCCTCCTTCCGTAGCCGGTGTTGCCGTCGTCGCCGTCGTCGCGGCTCATGGGGGTGACCTCCTTGCCGTACGTGTGCCCTGGTGAACGCGTTCCCCGTTTTCCGCGGACGGCACGGTGTGAGCACCGCCGACCGGGGCAATCGGCGTGGGTGAGTGATGAAGGAAGTGATCGCAGGACACGCGTCACCGTGCTGGTGGCGCTCGCGGCCAATCTGGTGATAGCGGTGGCCAAGGCCATCGGCGGCCTGGCAGCGGGGTCACCCGCCCTGCTGTCCGAGGCGGCCCATTCGGTGGCCGACAGTCTGAACGAGGTGTTCCTGCTCGCGGCGCTGCGCCGCAGCCGTCGCCCCGCCGACCGGCGTCATCCTTTCGGCTACGGCAAGGAGCGGTTCTTCTGGTCGCTCCTCGCGGCTGTCGGGATCTTCGTGATGGGCGGCTGTTTCTCCTTCTTCCAGGGCTTCGAGGCCCTGGCGAGCGGTTCGGAGGAGAATCTCAGCGGCTATGTGGCAGGCCTGATCGTGCTCGGTATCGCCCTCCTCGCGGAGGGCGGTTCGCTGTTGCGCGCGCTGTACCAGGTGCGCCGGCAGGGTGGCACGAGCGCCGGGCTGCGTGATCCGGCTCTGCGGACGGTCGTCGCCGAGGACGGCACCGCGGTGCTCGGCGTCACCCTGGCCATCGTGGGCATGGCGCTGCACATGGTCACCGGCCAGGTGGTGTGGGAGGCGTCCGCCTCGCTCGCGATCGGCGCGCTGCTGGTCTACGTGGCGTTCCGGCTGGGCCGCGACGCCCGCGACCAGCTGATCGGCGAGGCGGCCGACCCGGAGTCGAGCGGGCGGATCCAGGCGCTGCTGTGTGCCCAGCCCGAGATCGACAGTGTGGAAGCGCTGTTCACGATGAAGACCGGGCTGGACACGGCCCTGGTGGCCGCCCGCGTCGACCTGGTGCCCGGCCTGGACAGCGAGCGGGTCGAGGAGGTCGCCGTCCGCATCAAGCGATCCATCGCCCGGACGGTGCCCGAGGCCGACCAGATCTTCCTCGACGTGACCGACCGCCTCGCCCGCGAGGCAGCGGAAAGCCCCGCCGCGACGGGGGAACGCGGCGGGGCCTGAACCTCGCGTGCCCCCTCGCGGCCGGTTCACACACACGAGGAGGAAGTTCTTCCCGGCCGGCTGCCCGCACCGGGCAGCCGGCCCCTGTCTCAGCCCTCCTGGGGCGGCTCCAGTACGAACACCGGAATCTCCCGGTCCGTCTTTTTCTGGTAGTCGGCATACGCCGGGTACGCCGCGACGGCCCGCTCCCACCATGCCGCCTTCTCCTCGCCCGTCACCTCACGGGCGGTCATGTCCTGCTTCACCGGCCCGTCCTGGAGCTCCACATGCGGGTCGGCCCGGAGGTTGAAGTACCAGACGGGGTGCTTGGGCGACCCGCCGAGGGAGGCCACCGCGGCGTAACGCCCCTCGTGCTCCACCCGCATCACCGGTGTCTTGCGCAGCTTTCCGCTCCTGGCACCGCGTGAGGTCAGGAGGACGACCGGCATCTTCGAGCCCTGCAACGTAGTCCCCTCCGTACCGCCGGAGCTCTCGTACAGCTCCACCTGCTTGCGCACCCACTGCGTCGGGCTGGGTTCGTACTCGCCTTCGAGAGGCATGGCATCCGTCCCATCGTCGCGTCCGAGGCTCATCGCCACCTGGCTTCAACGTCCGTGCCCCCGGGAATCATCCGCACCGGCCGGATCCGGCCGGACGTGGACTCACCCCGGCGCGAGTGCCATCCGCACGGCCAGAGCCGTCATCACCCCGCTCGCCACCAGTGCCGTCGCCAGCCGCCCTCGATGGCCGGTCAGCACCCGGCCCAGCAGCGCTCCGCTCCCGGCCAGCAGCACCTGCCAGCTCGCGGAGGCGGCGAAGGCGGCTGCCACGAACACGCCCTGCTCCAGCGGACCGGCCGGGCCCGTGGCCTGGGAACCGAGCACGAGGGCCGCGAAATAGATGACGGTGGTGGGGTTCAGCAGGGTGATGCCCAGCAGACCCAGACAGGCCCGGGCGGGGCTCGGGGGAGCGGGGGCGCTCCGGGTCGCGAGCCGGTGGCCGCGGTACTCGCGCACGGCGGTGACCGTGCCCCAGGCCGCCAGCGCGAGCAGCACCAGCACGCAGACCCACCGCAGCGGCCCGAGCACCGGCCGCAGCGCGGCCGCGAGGGCCGTGCCCCCGAGGGTGGCCGCGAGGGCGTAGAGCCCGTCGGCGGTGGCGACACCGAGCGCGGCGCTGACACCGGTGCGCAGGGAGGTGCGGGCGGTGAGGGAGACGAGGTAGGTCCCGACGGCCCCCACGGGGACGGCGATGCCGTACCCGGCGAGCAGCCCCGCGACGAGCGCGGCCGTCATGACCGCGGCGGAGTCGGACCTCCCCGGCGGCCGGACTGCCGCTGTCGGCGCGGGGCAGAGGCGGCGACGGACGGCGGCAGGAGAACGGTGAACGTAGGCATGGCCGGATCCTGCGGCCTGCCCCGCCGTACCGACAACCGGTTTTCGAATCGGCGTGGCCGCACCCGCGCCCGGGCGAGGACGCGGAGCCCGCAACACGGGCCACCGTCCCCGGTGTTCGAACGGGAAGACGGCAGCCCCCGGCCATGTTGCCGCCACCGGCGATCTGGCCGAACTTCGCGTCGCCCTATAGGTGCCTGGGGCATCTAATGAAGATCGGCACGACGCACTACTCGTCTGCGAGGTCTTCATGACGGAAACGACCGCACCCGTCGCCTTCCCCCAGAGCCGGACCTGCCCCTACCACCCGCCCGCCGCCTACGACGCGCTGCGCACCGAACGCCCCCTGAGCCGCGTCACCCTCTTCGACGGCCGCGAGGCCTGGCTGGTCAGCGGGCACGCCACCGCCCGCGCACTGCTGGCCGACCCGCGGCTGTCGTCCAACCGCGACCGGCCCGGCTTCCCCGCCCCCACCAAGCGCTTCGCCGGGATCCGCGACCGCAGAACGGCCCTGCTCGGCGTCGACGACCCCGAGCACCGCGCCCAGCGGCGGATGGTCGTCGGGGACTTCACCCTCAAGCGGGCCGTCGAACTCCGGCCACGGATCCAGCAGATCGTGGACGAACGGCTCGACGCGATGATCGCCCGGGGCCCGGCCGCGGACCTGGTGAGTGCCTTCGCGCTGCCCGTGCCGTCCATGGTGATCTGCGCCCTGCTCGGCGTCCCCTACGCCGACCACGACTTCTTCGAGACCCAGTCGCGACGGCTGCTGCGCGGCCCGGAGACCGCCGACGTCCTCGACGCCCGGGACCGGCTGGAGTCGTACTTCGGCGACCTGATCGACCGCAAGCAGCGGGACCCCGGCACCGGCCTGCTGGACGACCTGGTCCACCGGCAGCTGCGCGAGGGCGACCTCGACCGCGAGGGCCTGATCGCCATGGCCCTCATCCTGCTGGTCGCGGGCCACGAGACGACCGCCAACATGATCTCGCTCGGCACCTTCACCCTGCTCCAGCACCCCGAGCGGCTCGCCGAGCTGCGCGCGGACCCGCGACTGCTGCCGGCCGCGGTCGAGGAGCTGATGCGGATGCTGTCGATCGCGGACGGCATGCTGCGTCTCGCCGTCGAGGACATCGAGGTGGCCGGGACGACGATCCGCAAGGGTGAGGGGGTGGTCTTCGCGACCTCCGTCATCAACCGCGACGAGAGCGTCTACCCCGAGCCGGACACCCTCGACTGGAGCCGCCCGGCCCGTCACCACGTCGCGTTCGGCTTCGGGATCCACCAGTGCCTCGGCCAGAACCTCGCCCGCGCCGAACTGGAGATCGCCCTGCACAGCCTCTTCGACCGGCTGCCCACCCTGCGCCTGGCCGCTCCGGCCGAGGAGATCCCGTTCAAGCCGGGCGACACCATCCAGGGGATGCTGGAACTCCCCGTGACCTGGTAAGAGGCTTCCGCACATGCACATCGACATCGACAAGGACATCTGCATCGGTGCGGGCCAGTGCGCCCTGACCGCCCCGGAGGTGTTCACCCAGGACGACGACGGCTACAGCACCCTGCTGCCCGGCGGGGAGGACAGCGGCAGCCCGCTGCTGCGGGAGGCGGCCCGCGCCTGCCCGGTCAGCGCCATCTCCGTGTCCGAGACGGTGAGCTGACACCGGATCTCACGCGGCGTCCAGGAGCCGCCGGGCCGCCTCGCGCGCCTCGGCGGCGGGCTCGGCGCTCCTGGTGACGCCCGCCGTGGCCATGGCACCCTCGGCCAGCAGGAACAGCTGCCCGGCCAGCGCGCCGGGCAGCCCCGCCGCCGCCACGAGCGCGTCGAGGTAGGCGCGGAACGCCCGCTTGTGCGCGCGCACCTGGGCCGCCACGCGCGCCGAGGTGGCGCCCAGCTCGCCGTACGCGTTGAGCCACGCGCAGCCGCGAAAGCCCGGCTCGCCGAACCACATCCCGAGCCAGTCGAACACGGCCAGGAGCCGCTGCTCCGGCTCCGCGTGCCCCTCGACGTACTCGGCCAGCTGCCCGCGCCAGCGCGTGTCGCGCCGCTCCAGATACGCCTCCACCAGGTGCTCCTTCGCCGGGAACAGCTGGTAGAGCCGCTTGAGCGAGACCCCGGAGGCGCCGCGGACGTCGTCCATGCCGACGGACTGCACACCCCGCCCGTAGAACAACTCCTCGGCGGCGTCCAGCGCCCGCTCCCGGGCCTCTGCGCTGTCCATGGACGACCCTCCTTGACGCGAGAACGAGCGTTCTCCTACGGTAGCAGCCCTGCGGAGAACGCTCGTTCTCCCTTGCTGACAGGGAGGATCCATGTCCGACCGCCCGCCGCTGCCGCCCTTCACCCGCGAGAGCGCCGCACAGAAGGTCCAGGCCGCCGAGGACGCCTGGAACACCCGCGACCCGCACAAGGTCGCCCTCGCCTACGCGCCGGACTCCGTCTGGCGCAACCGCGACACCTTCGTCACCGGCCGCGCCGAGATCGCCGAACTCCTGACCCGCAAGTGGGAGCGCGAGCAGGAGTACGCGCTGCGCAAGGACCTGTGGGCCTTCGACGGCAACCGCATCGCCGTCCGCTTCCAGTACGAGTGCCGCGACACCGACGGGCAGTGGTGGCGCGCCTACGGCAACGAACTGTGGGAGTTCGACGAGCACGGCCTGATGACCCGGCGCGAGGCGAGCATCAACGACGTGCCGATCGAGGAGAAGGAGCGCCGTATCCACGGTCCACGGCCGGAGGCCGAACGGGGAGAGACGTTCCCCCTCCGGTGAGCCCGGGGGAGTCGCTAGGGTTTCCGGGATGACCGAACAGGCCGCCGCCCGGAAACCCTTCCTCTACGTCGTCGTCTGTGCCGCCGGCATCGCCGCCGACGTCAGCAAACTGATCACCGCCGCGCAGGAACGGGACTGGGAGGTGGGCGTCATCGCGACGCCCGTCGCCATGAACGGCTTCTTCGACACCTCCGCCGTCGAGGCGCGGACGGGCCGCCCGATCCGCTCCGCCTGGCGTACCCCCGGCGAGCCGCGCCCGTTCCCGGCACCCGACGCCGTGGTCGTCGCGCCCGCCACCTTCAACACGGTCAACAAGTGGGCGGCCGGCATCGCCGACACCCTCGCCCTGGGCACCCTGTGCGAGGTCGCGGGCACCGGTGTGCCGGTCGCCGTCCTGCCGTGCGTGGCCGGCGCGCTGGCCGCCCACCCCGCCTACCGGGAGAGCCTCGAACGGCTGCGCGGGATGGGCGTGCGGTTCGGCGAGCCGTACACGGGAGAGCCGGGGGAGGGCGGCGGGCGGCCGGAGTTCGGGTGGGAACGGGCCCTGGACCTGATCGGACGCGGCCGACGGTCAGGCGCGCTGCCGACCGCGGCCCCATCTGGGGACAGCGATGGTGACGGTCCGTCAGGCATCCTGCCCGGCCGCGTCTTCGAGCACACACGAACACGTACGCTCCCCGTGGAAGCCCTCCCGAAGACAGGAGCAGCAACGATGCAGTACGTGAAGCTCGGTTCGACGGGCCTGGACGTCTCGCGGATCTGTCTGGGGTGCATGACCTACGGTCTGCCCGACCGCGGTCCGCACGAGTGGACCCTCGACGAGGAGGCCTCGCGCCCGCTGATACGGCAGGCGGTCGAGGCGGGGATCAACTTCTTCGACACGGCGAACGTCTACTCCGACGGCACCAGTGAGGAGATCGTCGGCCGGGCCCTGCGCGACTTCGCCCGCCGCGACGAGATCGTCCTCGCGACGAAGGTGCACGGCAGGATGCGGCCCGGACCGAACGGCGGCGGACTGTCCCGCAAGGCGATCATGACCGAGCTCGACCAGAGCCTCACCCGCCTCGGCACCGACTACGTCGACCTCTACCAGATCCACCGCTTCGACCCGCACACCCCGGTCGAGGAGACGATGGAGGCCCTGCACGACGTCGTCAAGGCGGGCAAGGTCCGCTACATCGGGGCGAGTTCGATGTACGCCTGGCAGTTCTCCAAGGCCCAGTACACCGCGCGGCTGAACGGCTGGACCCGTTTCGTCTCCATGCAGAACCACTACAACCTGATCTACCGCGAGGAGGAGCGCGAGATGCTCCCCCTGTGCGCGGACCAGGGCGTCGGCGTCCTGCCCTGGAGCCCGCTCGCCCGAGGCCGCCTCACCCGGGACTGGGACACCACGACCGAGCGCAGCGCCACCGACACCTTCGGCAGCACCCTGTACCAGGAGGGCGACCGCACCATCGTCGAGGCGGTCACCCGTATCGCCGGCGAGCGGGGCGTCCCGCGCGCGCAGGTCGCCCTCGCCTGGCTCCTCCACCAGCCCACGGTGACCGCCCCGATCGTCGGCGCGTCCAAGCCCGGGCACCTGGAGGACGCGGTGGCTGCCGTGGAGATCCGGCTGAGCGACAAGGAGCTGGAGGAACTTCAGCACCCGTACGGCCCCCATCCCGTCGCCGGGCACTGAACGCGGCACGCGAAGCTCAGTGGGGCCCCTGCGGCGCGAACTCCGTTCCGCAGGGGCCCGACCCCTCGCTCTCCGCCAGTTCCACCCTCGCCCCGCTCATCGTCAGCGTCCGGTAGTACCGCCCGATCCGCTCCGCAGACCGTCCCACGTAGTGCCCGATGAACGACCGCCGGAACCGCTCGGCCGACCGGTTCGGCTGCGATCCGTGCACCAGGCTCCCGTTGAAGAACAGGACGTCCCCCGGCGCCATGTCCACCGGGACCGGCGTCAGCCCCGTCGGCGGCGGAACGAACTCCCGGGCGAAGGACACATCCGAGTCGGCCTGCTCCGGGCAGAAGAGGTCCATGCGATGCGTGCCCGGCACGACCTCCAGCCCGCCGTTCTCCCGGTCGATCACATCGCAGGCCACCCACGCCGCCACACAGGTGCCCGGCTCCACCCGCAGATAGAAGTTGTCCTGGTGCAGCGCCTGCCCCCGGGCCCCCGGCGGCTTGAAGTAGAACATGCTCTGCGCGGCCAGCACCTCCTCCCCGAGAAGCACCTCCAGAACCGTCCGCAGCCGGGCGTCCAGCAGGACCTCACGCGCGACGCCGTTGATCTCGTGCGGGTGCATCACCCGGGGCCAGACGTGCAGCGGATCGACGCCCGGCGCGTCCGCCGCGCGCGGCTCGAAGTGCCCGGGCACCGGACCGGCCGCCCGCAGCGCCGCGAACTCGTCGCACAGCCGGTCGGTCTCGTCGGCCCCGAAGAGCCCGCGCACTACCGTGAAGCCGTCCTCCTCGAACCCCTCCCGGTACCGCCGGAGCCCGGCGGGGTCCAGGATGGAAGCGCCGGTGGCGCCATTGCCCGTGACTGTCATGAACGCACTCCTCGGTCAGGTGTCCTCGGTCCGAAACGCTAGGCCGCCCAGCCGTCGAGGAGGATGCCCGTGGGTGCTGACGGATTGCCCGGCACTGCTGAGCGCGAGGACACCGGAAGCACCGGGAACGCCGGGAACGCCGGGGATCCCGCCCCGCCGCCCGGGCTGGTCGTGCTCGGCCACTTCGACCAGCCGCCCGGCTACGGCGTCAACCGGCCGCACGGATCCGCGAGCTGGCTCTTCACCTGGACCACCGCAGGCCGGGGACGGCTGTGGCAGGGCGGTGCGCAGACCTCGGCCGGCGCGGGCGACCTGGTCGTCCTCGCCCCGGGCGTCCCGCACGGCTACGCCGTCGAGCCCGGCGCCCGGCACTGGAGGTTCTGGTGGGCGCACTGTCAGGCCCGCCCGTCCTGGGCCGCGTGGCTGCGCCCGTACGACGCCGGCGCCGGGATGTACGTCGTCACCTCCGCCCCGGCCGGAGTGCACGGCCGGGTCGGGACGGCGTTCCGGCGGATGCACGCCGACGCGCGCTGGACCGGCACCGAGGCAACGCCCGACGCGTCACCTCCGGACGGGCAGGTCGCCGTGGCGCACGGCAGCGCGGCGCGCGAACTGGCCCTGTGCGCACTGGAGGAGATCGTCCTGCTCACCACCGCCGCCGCCCGGCCCGCGACGCCCCACCCCGGTCTCGACGCACGGATCCGCCGCGCCCGGGAGCTGATCGACGCCGACCCGGGCGCCCCGCACACCGTCCGCTCGCTCGCCGGGGGCGTCGCGCTGTCGCCGTCCCGCTTCGCCCATCTGTTCAGCCGGCAGCTCGGCCAGTCGCCCATGCGTGCCCTGCGCGAGGCGCGGCTGCGCCATGCCGCCCGGCTGCTGGAGAGCACCGACCTGCCCGTGGAACGTGTCGCCGCGGCCTCGGGTTTCGTCAGCCCGTTCCACTTCAACCGCGCCTTCCGCGAGCGCTACGGGGCGCCACCCGGGGCGTACCGCACGATGCACGGCGGTTCGCCGGGCTGAGCACCGCCATTGGTCTCGCGGGCGGCCCCGAATGGCCGGCGCGGAGAGGGCGGTCGACGGGGTGAGCTGCTGTGCAGGCGATGGGTCAATGGTTTCCTGCGGCTACCGGAAGCGGGCTAATGCGAGTCGCTAAAGGGGGCAGACAGCACGGAAATGCCTTTCGCTCAGCTGATTGACACTTTGTCAAAAGGCGCTGGCAGCGCACACAATGCACGAAACCGCTGGATCTCTTGTTCCCCGTCCCTGACCTGTGCAAAGGTGTGCCGTGACAGCGTGCCCACATCACGCCTTTCTTCGTATGCGCGAGGCCGCCGTGCTGGCATACCCCTTGGTATGGACCTTATTTCGCATGCCCTTGAGAGGAATGCAGCCGTGAAAGACGCAGGCCCGTCGAATTATCCGGCCTCGGCCCGCAGGTTCGGCGCGACGGACGAGCAGCTGAGCGCGGAGCTCAGGAAGTGGACCGGGGCGACGCCCGCACTTCATCCCGTCGGTGAACTGCTGGACCGGCACTGGGAGGCGGCCTTCGCCTACGCCCGGCTGTGCACCGACGGCCCGCGTTCCGCGGGAATGCTCACCACTGCGGCTTTCACCCGGCTCTTCGGCGAAACCCTCCGGCAGAACGGCCCGTCCGCCGCATGGCGGCCCCATCTGCTCGTCACCGTGCGGCGTATCGCGGCCGAGTGGGCCGGTGACCACAGACGCGACATGCTCCACCCGGAGCTGCTCGCCGGGACCGGCGAGGGGGAGCGGCCTGCCGCCCGACTGCTGCCGTCGCAGCGCCGGCGCCTGCTGTCCGGGGCCTTCCAGCGGCTGCCCCAGTCCGCCCGCTGCCTGCTGTGGCACGTCGAGGTCGAGGCCGAACCGCTCACCTCCCCGGCCGGGTTGCTCGGCCTGGACGAGGAGGGCGCGCGCGTCGAACTGGGCCGGGCCCGGGACCGGCTGCGCGAGGAGTGCCTCCAGCTGCACCGCGAACTCGCCCCCGACGAGGAGTGCCGCCGCTATCTGCGCCTGCTCGACGTGACGTACCGACGCGGGGGCTTCGACATCGACCCGGATCTACGCGCGCATATCGAGGGCTGCGGGCACTGCAGCGCCACCGCCGACCAGCTCGACCAGTTCAACCATGGCCTGGGCACCGCCCTGTCGGAGGGGGTTCTGGGCTGGGGCGGGCGGGAGTACGCGGAGAGCCGGGTGAGGGACGCGGGGGAGACCGGCGGGGGCGGCCGCGGGAGCGGTGCCGCGGAGCGCGGGCGCGGGCTGCCCCGGCGAGCGGCCGCTGCGGCCGCCACCGCCGGTCTGACGCCCGAGGCCTTCCCGGATCCGGTCGGTCTGGCGCGTGAGGTGTTCCCGGACCCGGTGGACGTGGCGCGTGAGGTGTTCCCGGACCCGGTCGGTACGGCGCGTGAAGTCTTCCCGCACCCGGCGGGGACGGCACGTGAGGGCTTCCGGGGCCCGGCGGGTACGGCGCGTGAGGCGTTTCCCTATCCGGCCGGTCAGGCGGGTGAGGAGTTCCCGGATCCGGTGGGTACGGCGCGTGAGGTGCTTCCGGACCCGGCCGGGACGGCGCATGAAGGCTTCCGGGGCCCGGCGGGTACGGCGCGTGAGGCGTTTCCCCATCCGGCCGCTCAGGGGCGTGAGGCCTACCCGGACCCGGTTGCCCTGACAGGCACCGTCGGGGAGTCGTTCACCGATCCGGGCGGGCCGGCCGCCGTTCCGCCCGCTCCCCTGGCCGAGGGCGCGGACGCAGTCAGGGACACGGCCCAGGCTCCGGCCCGCGCGGGCGACTCCCCCTCGCCTGTCACCGCATCCCCGGGCCCTCGGCCCGAAGGCCACCGGGCCGCCGCCCGAAGGTCCGCCCACAAGGCGGCCCGCCGTGCCGCCCGGCGGCGCAACCTCACCGCGGGCATCCTGACCGTCAGCGGCCTCGTCGTCCTGCCGCTGGTCCTGTGGTCCATCGGCGACTCCGGCGACGGCGCCCCGTCCGGCGCCGACCGGTCCGCCGAGGAGGCACCCGACTCCGGGGCGGGCGAGGCGAACGGTGACCCGTCCTCGGCCGGGGCGGGCAACGCCGAGAAGGGCACCCTGCGCGGCCGGCTGCACAACGTCGCCTCGGACCTGTGCGTCGGCATCGACGGCAACAAGGCCGTCGAGGGCGGGGAGGCCGAGCTCACGACCTGCTCCGCGGACGCCGCCCAGCAGTGGACGTACGAGACCGACGGACTGCTGCGCAACGGCGCCGCCCCCGACCTGTGCCTGGACTCGCGGCTCGGCTACTCGGTGCGGCTGGCCCCCTGCGCGGGCGCGTCCCGGCCGGACCCGAAGAACATCCGCTACGACTTCACCCTCCAGGGCGCCCTGGTGCCCCGCTGGGACCAGGACGTCGCCCTGGCCCCGGCCGCGACCGACGGCTCGGGAGCCCTGGTCGTCAAGGCCCGGGCGGACGACGAGGTCCAGCGCTGGGTGATCGACACCTCCAAGGCCGACCTCCGGATGGAGGCCGTCAACTGGAGCGCCGCCGCTCCGGCCCCGCGCCCCACGCCCGAGCCGACCCCGACTCCCACACCGTCGAAGACGCCCGAGCCCGCGCCGACGCCGTCCGCGACCTCCTCGGCCCCGCAGCCGGCGCCGAGCAGCCCTGCCGCCACCGACTCGTCCTGCTACCGCTACGGCTACTACTGCGACGCGGACGGTCAGTACGGCAACCCGGGACACGGCTACCCCGGCTACGGCTACGGCCACGGCGGAGGCGGCCGCCGCTGACCGGGCGTGTGCTCAGGCCCCGACGACGGTCAGCGACAGCCACAGGGCCAGCACGGCCGGCACCAGCGCGGCCGGCACGGCAATCAGCCCGAGCCGCGTGAACTCCCCGAGCCCGACCCGGTGCCCGTGCCGCTGCACGATCCGCCGCCACAGCAGGGTCGCCAGCGATCCGGCGTAGGTCAGGTTGGGGCCGATGTTCACACCGAGCAGCACCGCCAGCACGGCGCCGGGACCGGCCCCGGCGGTGAGGGGCAGCAGCACCAGCACCGCGGGCAGGTTGTTGATGAGGTTGGCCAGAACGGCGGCCACCGCGGCCACGCCCAGCAGCGTGAGCAGGCCCGATCCGCCGGGCAGGACCCGCTGCAGCGCGTCGGCGAGCCCGTGGTCGACGACCGCGCGCACGACGACACCGAGCGCGAGCACGAACGCCAGGAAGGCGGGGCCCGCGGACCGCACCACCGTCAGCGGCGTGGCCCGCCGGCGCACCAGCGCCCGCCCGGCCAGCACCAGCGCACCGGCCAGCGCGGCCCACGCCGGCTCGATCCCCACGGCGGAGGCCACGACGAACCCGGCGAGCGTGCAGCCGACCGTGACGAGGGCGAACAGCGGGAGCGGCTCCGGATGCGGCGCGGGGTCGGGGGAGGGGAGAGGCGCCGTGAGTTCGTCGTCGAAGAAGCGCCGGAACACCAGGTACTCGGCGGCGATGGCGACCAGCCAGGGCAGCGCCATCAGTGCCGCGAAGCGGGTGAAGCTCAGCCCGCTCGCCGTGAAGGCCAGCAGATTGGTCAGGTTGGAGACCGGCAGCAGCAGCGAGGCGGTGTTCGACAGATGGGCGCACGCGTACAGGTGCGGCCGGGCCTGCACGCCCATGCGGGTGGCGGTGGCGAGCACCACCGGAGTCAGCAGGACGACCGTGGCGTCCAGACTGAGCACGGCCGTGATGACGGACGCCAGTGCGAACACCGCGGTCAGCAGCCGCGCGGGGCGCCCCGCCGCCCAGCGGGCCATCCACGCCCCGCACGCCGTGAACAGCCCTTCGACGTCGCAGAAGTGGGCGAGCACCAGCACGGCCGCGAGGAAGCCGACCACGGGCCCCAGCCGCTGGATCTCCTCCCAGGCGTGCTCCGGCGGGATCACTCCGAGGCCGATGGCGAGCCCGGCGGCAGGCACCGCCAGCACGGCCTCGGGCAGGCCCTTCGGGCGGGCGACGGCCCAGAGGAGTACGGCGGCCAGCAGCGTCACGGACAGGACTTCGGCGAGCGGGGTGTTCAGGGCGGGGTCCTCCGGCGCGCGAGCAGGTCGGCCGCCCATGAAAGCAGGCCCAGGTAAGGAGACTCTCAACGGCCCCGCGGTGCTGTTCGAAGACCGCTGCGCCGCCCGCCGCGAGCGCCGTCAGGAACTCCTGTCCGGCGCCGGCCGCCCGGCCGCCCGCCCGGCCCGGTGCCCTCAGATCTCGTCGTGGAGCAGGGCCAGCTCCGCCCAGATCGTCTTGCCCTCGGCGGTGTGCCTGCTGCCCCACCGCTGGGTGAGCTGCGCGACCAGCAGCAGACCGCGGCCGCCCTCGTCCCACGTCTTGGCCCGGCGCAGGTGCGGCGCCGTGTGGCTGGTGTCGGACACCTCGCAGATCAGGGTGGCCGCGTCATGGATCAGCCGCAGCCGGATGGGTGGCGCGCCGTAGCGGATGGCGTTGGTGACCAGCTCGCTCACCACCAGCTCGGCGGTGAACGTGGCGTCGATCAGCCCCCAGCGTTCGAGCTGGTCGACGACCTGCTTGCGGATGGGGGCCACCAGTGCCGGGTCGGCGGGGATGTCCCAGGTGGCGACCTGGGCGGACGGCAGGCCGCGGGTGCGGGCCAGCAGCAGCGCCACGTCGTCGCTGGATCCGCCGGGCGGGAGCAGGGTGTTCAGCACGCGGTCGCAGATCTCGTCCAGGGAGTCGGAGGGCACCGACAGGGCCTCGCGGAGCATCCGGCCGCCGGAGTCGAGGCCCCGCTCGCGGCTCACGAGCAGCCCGTCCGTGTGGAACGCCAGGACGCTGCCCTCCCGCAGCTCGACCTCGGCCGCCTCGAACGGCAGCCCCCCGACGCCCAGCGGCGGACCCGAGGGCAGGTCGAGCTGCCGGGCCGGGCCGTCCGGCGGCACCAGCAGGGGCAGCGGATGCCCGGCCCGGGCCAGGTTGCAGCGCCGCGACACCGGGTCGTACACGGCGTACAGACAGGTCGCACCCACCTCTCCGGTGCCGTGGTCGCCGCCGGACTCCTGGGACAGCCGGACGACCAGGTCGTCGAGGTGGGTGAGCAGTTCGTCGGGGGCGAGGTCGATGTCGGCGAGGGTACGGACGGCCGTGCGCAGCCGGCCCATGGTGGCCGAGGCCTGGATGCCGTGGCCGACGACGTCGCCGACGATCATGGCGACCCGCATCCCCGACAGCGGGATCACGTCGAACCAGTCGCCGCCCACACCGGAGCGTATGGCCGGCAGATAGCGGGAGGCCGCCTCGACCGCCGCCGTGCGCGGCAGGGTGCGGGGCAGCAGGCTGCGCTGCAGGGTGAGGGTCGTCTCGCGCTCGCGGGAGTAGCGGCGCGCGTTGTCGATGCACACGGCGGCCCGGGCCGTGACCTCCTCGGCCAGCAGCACGTCGTCGTCGGTGAACGCCTCGGGGCGCCTGAAGCGGGTGAAGACCGCCACCCCGAGGGTCGTGCCCCGGGCCTGGAGCGGGACGGACATCGTGGAGTGGATGCCGTACTCCTGGATCCGCCGGAAGCGCACCGGGTCCCAGGCCAGCCACTGCTCGAGGTCGCCGGACAAGCCCGACGCCACGACCGTGTGCCCCGCGACCAGCGAGGCGGCCTGCGGGGAGTTCTCCGGGTAGACGTCCACCTGCCCCGGCTTGGCGACGGCCTCGGGGCTGCCCTTGTTGACCGACTGGTGGGCGGACCGGCGCAGACTCAGCGGCGTGGCCGGTGCCCCGGCGGACTCGCCGCCGTGCTCCAGCGGGTCGAGCAGGTCGACGCTGACGAAGTCGGCGAGCGCCGGGACGCACACGTCCGCCAGCTCCTGCGCCGTACGGGTGACGTCGAGGGTGGTGCCGATGCGCACGCTCGCCTCGTTGACCAGCTGTAGCCGCTCCCGTGACCGGTACTGGTCGGAGAAGTCGTGGGCGGTCACGCACACGCCCCGCACCTGGCCCGTACCGTCGGTGAGCGGCGCCATCCGGGCCAGCCAGGCGTGCGCGCCCCGGTTCTCGCCGGTTGCCTTCATGTACGTCTGCATGTCCTGCCGCCGGCCGGTGCTCAGCACCCGGCGCAGAAGCTCTTCGAGCTCGGAGTTCTGCGGACGGCTGCCGATGTCGGTGGGCCGCAGGCCCAGCATCCGCCCGGCGGGCAGTCCCACGAGGTCCGCCATGGCCTCGTTGACGCCGCGCAGCCGCAGCCGCTCGTCGAAGATCATGGTGGCGCAGGGCGACTGGGTCAGGGCCATGTGCACCAGCGGGTCGTCCGGAAGCCCGTGGTCGTTGGCCTCCGGCGGGGACACCGCGAGCCAGTCGGTCGCCTCCGCTTCGTCCGGCGGTCTGCGGTGGGCGAGCACCCACAGGGACACGGGGTGACCGTCGCGGTGACGCAGTGTGAGTGTGCCGCTCCAGCGGGAGTCGTCCGCCACGGACGGCGGGTCCGCGCCGTCGGCCAGCAGCGCGGCGGCGGGACGGCCCACGACCTCGGCGGCCGTGTGGCCCAGCAGACGGCGGGCGCCCTCGCTCCACTCGGTGAGCGTGCCGTCGACGGCGATGACGGCACGGGCGGCCACGCCATCGTCGAACGCCTCGTCCGGGCTCATCGTCGCGACTCCATACGGACACTCACAGTGAACAGGGAGGCCAGTTGAGTTCCAGCCTAGTCCGTAGGCGCCCGGCGTGGACCGGTAACCCCGGTGCCGCCGCCCCGGCCCGGGGCAGGCTCACATCCGGCCGAAGTGATCCCTGAGGCAGAAGGGCGTCCCCGCACCCTTGACGGGCCGGTGTGACGCATCGACAGAATCTGTTTGTTCACGATCAGTTGTGAGTACTTCTGGGCCCTAATGAGGGAGAGCCGTCATGTCGGTCACGCGCAGATCGGTCCTGCTCGCCTCCGCGGCCGCGCCCGCGGCCGGAGCGCTGCTCGCCACCCCGGAGGCGTGGGCTGCCGGGGAGGCGCGCGGCGCGTCCGGCCGCCGGACCGTCGCACTGCGCGACGGCTGGCGCTTCGCGCTGGTGAACCCGGGCGGAATCACCGACCCGACCGGGGCCTACGCCGACGCCCACCTTCCCCGCCACGACGACTCCGGATGGCGTGAGACCGCCGTCCCGCACGACTGGAGCATCGAGCAGACCCCCACCACCGAGCACGGCACCACCAGCGGCACCGGCTTCCTGCCCGGCGGCCTCGGCTGGTACCGCCTGGCCTTCACCCTGCCGTCCGCCCTCGCCGGCCGGCGCGTCTCGGTGGAGTTCGACGGCGTCTACATGGACTCCACCGTCTACTGCAACGGCAAGGAGGCCGGCCGCCACCCCTACGGCTACACCGGCTTCGCCCTCGACCTCACCGACCTGGTGCACACCGACGGCACCACCGAGAACGTGATCGCCGTGAAGGTCCAGAACCGGCTCCCCAGCAGCCGCTGGTACTCGGGCAGCGGCATCTACCGCGAGGCCAGGCTGGTGATCACCGAGCCGGTGCACGTGGCCCGCTGGGGCACCCGCGTCACCACGCCCGAGATCTCCGCCGAGCGTGCCGTCGTACGGGTCGCCACCTCCGTCGTCAACGCCTCCGGCGCGGGCGCGGACGTCGAGGTCGTCTCCCGGATCGTCGACCGCAAGGGCCGGACCGTCGCCCGCACATCCTCCACCGCGGCCGTCACCGGTGAGCACACCGAGACCCATGAACTCACGCTCCGGCGGCCGAAGTTGTGGGACTTCGAGTCGCCACACCGCTACACCCTGCACACCGAACTGCGCGTCGGCGGCAGGACCACCGACACCTATCGCACGCCCTTCGGCTTCCGCACCTTCCGCTTCGACCCGGAGGAGGGCTTCTTCCTCAACGGCACCCACCACAAGATCAAGGGCGTCGACCTCCACCACGATCTGGGCGCCCTCGGCGCCGCCGTCAGCATCGACGCCGTCCGCCGGCAGATGGAGATCATGCGGTCCATGGGCGTCAACGCCCTGCGCACCTCCCACAACCCGCCCGCGCCCGAGGTGATCCAGGTCTGCGAGGAGCTCGGCGTCATCATGCTGGTGGAGGCGTTCGACTGCTGGCGCACCGGCAAGAACCGGTACGACTACGGCCGCTTCTTCGACGAGTGGGGCGAGAAGGACGCCACCGAGATGGTGCTGGCGGCCCGCAACTCGCCCGCCGTGCTCAGCTGGTCCATCGGCAACGAGGTCCCCGACTCCACCTCCACCGCCGGCCTCGCCATGGCCGACCGGATCATCGAGGCGATCAGGGCCGCCGACGACACCCGGCCGCTGGTCATCGGTTCCGACAAGTACCGCCGCCTGCCCGCCAAGGGCTCCGCGGCCGATCTGATGCTGGCCAAGCTGGACGGCCTCGGCCTCAACTACAACACGGCCCAGTCGGTGGACCAGCTGCACGCGGCCTACCCGCACCTGTTCCTCTTCGAGTCCGAGTCCTCCTCGGAGACCTCCACCCGCGGCGCCTACCAGGAGCCCGAGCACCTCAACACCGGCGAGAACCACACGCCCGGCAGGCGCTCGACCTCCTCCTACGACAACAACCTCGCCTCCTGGACCATGAGCGGCGAGTACGGCCACAAGAAGGACCGGGACCGCAAGTGGTTCACCGGGCAGTTCCTCTGGTCGGGCATCGACTACATAGGTGAACCCACGCCGTACGACGTCTTCCCGGTCAAGGCGTCCTTCTTCGGTGCGGTCGACACGGCGGGCTTCCCGAAGGACATGTACTACCTGTTCCGCAGCCAGTGGGTCGGCGAGCCGATGGTCCATCTGCTGCCGATGACCTGGAACCACGAGAAGGGCGACACGGTCGAGGTCTGGGCGTACGCGAACGTCGACACCGTCGAGCTGTACCTCAACGGGAAGTCCCTGGGCGTACGGCGGTTCGACACCAAGAAGACCGTCGACGGCCGCGCGTACCTGGAGACGACCGAGGCGACCGGCGACGACAAGACCTTCACCGACGGCCCCTACCCCGGCAGCTACACCAGCCCGAACGGCAGCGCCGGCAAGCTCCACCTGGCCTGGAAGGTGCCCTTCGCGCCGGGCGAGCTGAAGGCCGTCGCACGGCGGGGCGGCAAGGTGGTCGCCACCGACGTGCTGCGCACCGCCGGCGCCCCGCACGCGGTACGCCTGAGCGCGGACCGCGAGTCCCTCGCCGCGGACGGCCGTTCCCTGGTCTTCGTGACCGCCGAGGTCGTCGACCGGCGCGGTGTGGTGGTGCCCGACGCCGAGCACCTGCTGTCCTTCGAGGTGGCGGGCGGCTCCCTCGCCGGGCTCGACAACGGCCGCCAGGAGAGCGCCGAGCGATACCAGCGAGCACCCGGACCGCCTTCCACGGCAAGGCCCTCGCCATCGTCCGGTCCGGCACCAGGGCCGGCGTGGTGAGGGTGACCGCCCGCGCCGAGGGGCTGCGCGCGGGCACGGCGACCGTACGCGCCACCCGGGCGAAGGACCGGGCCGAGACGGCTCCGGCCGCCTTCCGGCCGGAGCACCCGGACCCCGTCGGCCTCCCGCACGCGGACGCGAGCTACTCCGGCCGTCCGGACACCCTGCCCGCCGCCATGCTCGACAAAGACCCCGCCACCGGCTGGTCCAACGGCTTCCACAAGCAGGCCACGGCCCTGCTGCCCGCCTTCGACGGCGCGCGGACCGAGGACTGGGTCTCGCTCGACCACGGGCGCACCCGCGGCTTCGACCGGGTGGAGGTCTCCTTCACCGTGGACGCCGCGCACAGCCTGCCCGCGGCGATCGAGGTGGCGGTGTGGGACGGTGAGGCGTGGCAGGCCGCGCGGGAGACCGAGATCGGCTGGGCCACCGCCTCCGACGCCCCGACCGTGATCACCTTCAAGTCCCTCCGCGGTTCCCGGATCCGGCTCACCCTCACGAGCCGTCACCCCGGCGAGCCCCGGGGCGCGATCCGCATCAGCCGGCTGGAGACGCCGACCGCCTGAACCCCCCTCGCGCCACTGATCCGGACGGGCGGCGAACAGCCAGTCCCGTCCGGACCGTTGACGGGGTGTCACATCAACCACAACCATGGCGGGCATCCGCATCTGGGAGCGCTCCCATGTCGAGCGCCACCCGCACCTCCCAGAGGAGCCCAGACGTGAAACGACGCAGAACCGCCCTGCTGTCCCTGACGGCCCTGCTGGCGACCGCGCTCACCGCGCTGCCCTCCTCGCCGGCCGGGGCCGACGAGGTCGAGCAGGTCAGGAACGGCACCTTCGACACCGCCACCGACCCTTGGTGGACGACCAGCAACGTCACCGCGGGCGTGTCCGACGGCCGGCTGTGCGCCGACGTCCCCGGCGGCACCGCCAACCGCTGGGACGCCGCCGTCGGGCAGAACGACATCACCCTCGTGAAGGGGGAGTCGTACCGCTTCTCGTTCAGCGCGACCGGGACACCCGCCGGGCATGCGGTGCGGGCGATCGTGGGCCTGTCGGTGTCGCCGTACGACACCTACTACGAGGTGACACCGCAGCTCAGCGTCTCCGGCGACACCTACTCGTACACCTTCACCTCGCCCGTTGACACCGCGCAGGGCCAGGTCGGCTTCCAGCTCGGCGGCAGCGCGGACGCCTGGCGCTTCTGCATGGACGACGTCTCGCTGCTCGCCGGCGTGGCACCGGAACCGTACGAGCCCGACACCGGGCCCCGGGTCCGCGTGAACCAGGTCGCCTACCTGCCGGCCGGGCCGAAGAACGCCACCCTCGTCACCGACGCCACGGCCAGACTGCCGTGGCAGCTGAAGAACTCCCGCGGGAGGGTGGTCGCCCGGGGCACGACCCTGCCGCGCGGCGTCGACGCCTCCTCCGGGCAGAACGTCCACTCGATCGACTTCGGCGCCCACCGCACGAAGGGCACGGGCTTCACGCTCGTCGCCGACGGCGAGACCAGCCGCCCCTTCGACATCGACGCGAGCGCCTACGAGCGGCTCCGGCTGGACTCGGCGAAGTACTACTACACCCAGCGCAGCGGCCTCGCCATCCGCGACGACCTGCGGCCCGGCTACGGCCGGCCGGCCGGTCACGTGGGCGTGGCCCCCAACCGGGGCGACACCTCCGTGCCCTGCCAGCCCGGCGTGTGCGACTACAGCCTCGACGTCAGCGGCGGCTGGTACGACGCCGGCGACCACGGCAAGTACGTCGTCAACGGCGGCATCTCCACCTGGGAGCTGCTGAGCACCTACGAACGCGCGCGCAACGCCCGCACCGGGCAGGCGGACAAGCTCGGGGACGGCACGCTCGCCATCCCCGAGAGCGGCAACAAGGTGCCGGACCTCCTCGACGAGGCCCGCTGGGAGCTGGAGTTCCTGCTGAAGATGCAGGTGCCCGACGGCGAGGCGCTGGCCGGCATGGCCCACCACAAGATGCACGACGAGCAGTGGACCGGCCTGCCGCTGATGCCCCATGACGACCCGCAGAAGCGCGAGCTGCACCCGCCGTCCACGGCCGCGACCCTGAACCTGGCCGCCACGGCCGCGCAGGCCGCCCGCCTCTACCGGCCCTACGACAGGGCGTTCGCCGGCAAGGCCCTGTCCGCCGCCCGCAAGGCGTGGTCGGCGGCGCTCGCCCACCCCGACCGCCTCGCCTCCGAGAGCGACGGGATCGGCGGCGGCGCCTATGCCGACACCGACGTCAGCGACGACTTCTACTGGGCGGCGGCCGAGCTGTACCTCTCCACGGGCGAGAAGCAGTTCGAGGAGTACGTCCTGAAGTCCCCGGTCCACACGGCCGACCTCTTCAAGCCCATCGGCTTCGACTGGGCCCGCACCGGCGCGGCGGGCCGGCTCGACCTCGCCACGGTGCCCAGCCGGCTGCCCGGCCGGGACAAGGCGCGCCAGTCCGTGATCAAGGGCGCCGACCGCTACCTCGCCACGCTGAAGGCACACCCCTACGGCATGCCGTACGCCCCGGACGGCGACACGTACGACTGGGGATCCAGCCACCAGGTCCTCAACAACGCGGTCGTCCTCGCCACCGCGTACGACATCACCGGCGCCTCGAAGTACCGGGACGGCGCGCTGCAGAGCATGGACTACATCCTGGGCCGCAACGCGCTGAACATCTCCTACGTCACCGGCTACGGCGAGGTCAGTGCGCAGAACCAGCACAGCCGCTGGTACGCCCGCCAGCTCGACCCGAACCAGCCGGGCCCGCCGAAGGGCACCCTCGCGGGCGGGCCGAACTCGAGCATCCAGGACCCCTACGCACAGAGCAAACTCCAGGGCTGCGTCGGCCAGTTCTGCTACATCGACGACATCCAGTCCTGGTCGACCAACGAGCACACGATCAACTGGAACGCCGCCCTGACCCGCATGGCCTCCTTCGTGGCGGACCAGGGATAGGGAGCGGACAGCGGTGCCGCGTGCCGGGGGAGTCCGCCGACAGGACGCCTCCGGCACGCGCACGTAGCCTGGAGTCATGCCAGCGGTGCGGGTCGACGGCATCGAGGTCGCGTACGACCGGGTGGGCCAGGGCCCGCCCCTCGTGCTCGCGCACGGCGCCACGACGGACGCCCGGCTGTTCCGTCCCCAGGTCGAGGACCTGGCCGACGAGTTCACCGTCGTCGCCTGGGACGAACCGGGCGCCGGCCGGTCCTCCGACGTACCGCCCTCCTTCGCCCTGGCCGACTACGCCCGCTGTCTGGCGGCCGTCATCGAGGACGTGGACCTCGGCCCGGCCCATGTTCTCGGCCTGTCCTGGGGCGGGACCGTCGTGCTGGAGCTCTACCGGCGTCACGCCGAGGTCGTGCGGACGCTGCTTCTCGTCGACACCTACGCGGGCTGGAAGGGCTCGCTGTCCGCGGCGGAGGTGCGGTCCCGGGTCGAGGGCGCGGAGCGGATGCTCGCGGTCCCGCCCGAGGCGTTCGCACCGACCATGCCGGGCCTCTTCGCCGGGCAGCCACCCGCCGAAGCCGTGCGGGTGCTGTCCGTGATGTCGGCCGACACCCGCGCCCAGAGCGTGCGGACCGAGCTCACCGTCATGGCCGAGGCCGATCAGCGGGATCTGCTGCCGAAGATCGCGGTACCGGTGCTCCTGCTGTGGGGCGAGCTCGACGCCCGCTCACCCGTGGAGCCCGTCGCCCACCAGTTCCTCGCGGCGATCCCGCGGGCCATGCTGGTCGTTCTCCCCGGCATCGGGCACCTCAGCAACATCGAGGCGCCGGAGCCGTTCAACCGGACCGTCCGGGAGTTCTGCCGCGCTCACTCCTGACCGGACCCGCCCACGGCCCGGCGCCGCGGCTCGTGCCCGACGAGTTCCCCCGGGCGCTCGTGGGCGGTCAGCGTGTGCAGGCGAGCCCGGTCGAGCGGCTCGTGCACCTCGACGTACTCGCCGTGCGGCAGGCGCTTGATCACGCCGGTCGCCCGGCCGTGCGCCACCACTTCCCTGTCGCGCAGTTGCAGCCCCAGGCAGATCCGCCGGGTGACGACGAAGACGACCGCCGGGACGACGAACATCCCGATCCGCACCGCCCACGTCACCGTGTTGATCGACAGATGGAAGCGGGTCGCCACGATGTCGTTGCCGCCGCCCGCCAGCAGCACCAGGTAGAGGCTGATCCAGGCCGCTCCGATCGCCGTACGGACCGGCCGGTCGCGCGGCCGGTCCAGCAGATGGTGCTCGTCCCGGTCGCCGGTGAACCTGGCCTCCAGGAACGGATACACGCCGGTGAGGACCAGCACCACGAAGCTGTACAGGCAGATCTCGCCCAGCAGGAACGACCAGTGGTCGGGGAACACCTTGCGCAGGTACTTCCTGCCGAGCGTATGGATGCCGAGCCGCCCGTCGAACCAGTCGGCGAGCCGCTCTCCGCGCCCGGCGCTCATGCCGCCGCCCCGGGCAGATGGGCGAGCTTGTCCGGGTTGGCCACGACATAGATGCCGCACACCCGGTCGCCCTCCGGGGTGAGGTCCAGGACCAGGACCGCGTACGGCGCGTCGCCGTCGAACAGCACCACCGCGTCGTCGCCGTTGACGCGCCGGTAGTGCCAGACCGGGTGGTCCGGACCGCCCCGGCCGGCGGTGAGCAGACGGGCCACCTTGTCCCGGCCGTGCACCGGGCGCAGGCTCGCCCGGCGGCGCTTGCCCCCCGCGTCCGTCCACGCTGTGACGTCCGGCGCGAGCACCTCCATCAGCTCGGCGATGTCCCCGCCGAGCGCCGCCCGCACGAACCGCTCGGTCGCCTCCCGCCGCACCCGCGGATGCGCCTCGTACCGCGGCCGCCGCGCGTGCACATGCTCCCGGGCCCGGTGCGCCAACTGCCGTACGGCGGCGGGGGAGCGGTCGATGATCTCCGCGATCTCGGCATGCGGGTAGCCGAACACCTCGCCCAGCACGAACACGGCCCGCTCCAGCGGCGTCAGCGACTCCAGAACCACCAGCATCGCCAGCGACACCGACTCGGAACGCAGGGCCGGGTCCTCGGCGGTCTCGGTCTCCTCGCCGACCAGGGGCTCGGGCAGCCACGGGCCGACATACGTCTCCCGCCGGCGGCTGATCACGGCACGGCGGCGCAGCGCGTGGTTGACCGCCACCCGGACGAGATAGGCGCGCGGGTTGTCGACCCCGGCCAGGGGAGCACCCCCGCCGCGGGCCGTCCAGGACAGCCATGTCTCCTGCAGGACGTCCTCGGTGTCGGCGACACTGCCGAGCATGTTGTAGACGACGCCGAACAGCAGCTCGCGCTGGTCGACGAACACCCCGGTCGCCGCGTCGAGCGGGGCGTCGGTGCCGGGTACGGAGATCTCGGTCATGCGTGGGCCTCCCAGAGACGCGCTCACCACTGCGAGCCGAGCAGGGCCCCGGAATGTGACATCCCCCGGCCCGATGTGACCCGCATCTCAGGTGGAATACCGGTCCGGTACCTTCTCGCGTCCTCTCTGAGCTGGGGATATTTACGAGTCAGTACCCGAGCGGTACCGTGAAGGCATGCCAGCTCTCAACGTGGAGTTCAGCGACCGCGAACTTGAGGACCTCAGGCAGATCGCCAAGGAGCGCGGTACGTCCATGAAGGCGCTCGTGCGGGAAGCGGCCGCGGCCGACATAGCCCGCCACCGGGCCCTTCAGGAGGGCGCGGAGGCCTTCCGCCGGTTCTTCGCCACCCACGCCGACGAGTTCGCCGCCGCGTTCCCCGACGACGAACCGCCCGCCAGGGGCGAAGGGCGGGCCGCCTGACCCATGGCACCCGTGATCCATATCGACGTGCCCTGGCTGCTTCAGCGCCACGAGGAGGTCCTGCCGGACCAGCCCACCGTCAACGACTTCTCCGCGCTGGTCGCCGCCGTCGCCCGGCATCGCGTCGACCCGCCGCGCCTCGGGGTGAACTCCGACCCGGCCTGGCGGGCCGCCGCCCTGCTGCACACCATCACCGTGCTCCGGCCGCTGCCCTCGGCCAACGCCCGCTTCGCCTGCGCGACCGCCGTGGCGTACATGTTCGTCAGCGGCGTCGGCATCGACCCGCCCTACGGAGCCCTCGTCGACCTCGCCCGCGACCTGCTGTCCGGCACCACCGACGTCTACGGCGCGGCGGACCGGCTGCGCTCGTGGCAGATCTGAGGAACCGGATCCGGTGCCCGATTCACGCGGGCCGCAGGGAAATGTCGAAAACGAGTGCGACCTGCGCGCATCCGTTCCCCGTTTCTGACTTCTTGTCAATGGCGGGCATGTTGTCCGGGCGCCTTGTTGGCCGTGTGGGGGTTGTGCAAGAGTGAAACGCGCGTGCGGGGGGAATGGCCGGGTGTCGCACGTGATTTGTGGACCGCGTCCGATTCGCCGTCGGTGAATTCGCACCTCCCGCGCCCCGCCAAAAGGTACGCACCCACCGGGCCTCCTTTTCGGCGGCAGGACTTCTGTGTGCCACATGCGTGGGAAGGAACCATCTCAGTGCCCACCCCCCACCCCCCTCGCCCCCCGTATCCCCCGCCCGGCGGGGATCCCGGGGAATCCGATGAATCACTCGCCGCCCCGCTGAGAGGCAGCCCGGAGGGCGAGGTCGCCGCCCATTCCGTCGCGCTGCTGATGGCGCGGCACTACCAGCCGGTGCACGAGTACGCGGTCATCTGTCTCGCCTCGTCGGCGCAGGTCGCCGCGATGGTGACCGGGACCGCCTTCCACCGGACCCTCAACCGCCTCGCCTTCGGCGAGTCCGCCGTCGCGCTGCGCCCGGCCCTACTGGTGACCGTGCGCGACACGATCCGCGAGTGGTCCGGTGACGATCGAATATCAGCCGTTCTGCCCGCGTTGCAGAAACCGGCCGGAGGGCGCGGCCTGCGCGCGGCGACGTCCATGACGCCCGAAAATCGCACCCTCGCGGAGCGGGCATTCCAGGCACTTCCCGCGGCCTTGCGGTGTTTGCTCTGGCATGTCGAGGTCGAGGCAGATCCTTTAAGCGTCCCGGCCGGTCTGCTCGGCATGGACACCGACATCGCGTCGGCGGCCCTCGAACAGGCGCGGGACACATTCCGTGAAGGCTGTGTTCATGCCCATCGCGAACTCGCCCCGACCCAGGATTGCCGGTTCTACAACCGTCTCCTCGACGTCCCGATCCGCCGGGGCGGCGCACTGCTGCCGGACGTCCAGCAGCATCTGGACGAGTGCCGCTACTGCCGGAACGCGGCGGAACAACTGAGCCATTTCGAGGGCCCGCTGGGTCCGTTGATCGCCGAGGCGGTGCTCGGCTGGGGTGCTCGCCGCTACCTCGACTCGCGCCCGGGACGGGCGTCGCACGGCACCCGCGCGGGCCGGCGCGGCGGCGGGCGGCGGGGGCGGCACGGGCTGCTGTCCCGGCTTCCCGTGCCCGCCCGCCGGGTTCCGGGGGCGCCGCGCTCCTCGCGGACGCTGCTCTCCGGCGTCGGCGCGGTGTCGGCCGGGGTGCTGGCGACGGTGCTCATCATCAACGTGTCGTCCTACGACGGCGGGGAGGCCGACCCGGCCGGCTCCACCGGTGCCGCCGGCGGCACCGGCTCCGCGTCGGTGACGCCGCCCGGCACCGCCGGGCTTCCCGCGGCCCAGGGCGTGACGCGGCTGCGCAACGCGGGTGCCGACCTGTGCCTCGACATCCGGGACCTGCCGAAGGAGGGCTCGGGCACGAAGCTGGCGGAGTGCGCGACGGTGTGGACCCAGCAGTGGACGTACGAGGACGACGGGCTCCTGCGCAGCGTCGCCGATCCCGGGCTGTGTCTGGACTCCCACAAGGACGCCGGTGTCGTCGTCCTCGGCACCTGCGCCGACGAGGATGCCGAGCGGAGCGACGACGTGCGCTACGACCTCACCGTGCAGGGGGAGCTGCTGCCCCGCTGGGACGAGCAGCTCGCCCTCGCCCCGGCCGACGACGCCCCGGACGCCGACATCGTCGTCAAGGTCCGCGACCGCTCCTCCGACGCCCAGCGCTGGCAGCCGGAGCCCCTGCCGACGGCGGCGGGCTCCCTGTCGATCGAGGAGCAGGACGACCCGGCGGCCCGCCGGGTGGCACTGACCGACGGCCGCACTGCGTGACGACGGGCCCGGGGACCTGAGCGGGGGCTGCGCGCCGGACGCGCCGCGCAGCCCCCGCTCAGGCCGGATCCTCGACGAGGTCGGCCGGGCCGATCGTGCGCGGTGTCGCATGCCCCGAGAGGGCGAGCGTGAGGTCGAGTTCGGCGAGCAGGCAGCGGATGACGTGTTCGACGCCGGCCCAGCCGTCGAGGCCGAGGCCGTAGACGTACGGGCGGCCGACCAGGACCGCGCGGGCGCCGAGGGCGAGCGCCTTGAAGATGTCGTCACCGGTGCGGACGCCGCTGTCGAAGAGGACGGTGAGCCGGTCGCCCACGGCCTCCGCCACGCGCGGGAGAGCGTCGGCCGCCGCCACGGAGCCCGCCACCTGGCGCCCGCCATGGTTGGAGACGACCACGCCGTCCACGCCGGCGTCGGCGGCCAGGCGCGCGTCGTCCGGGTGCAGGACGCCCTTGAGGACGATCGGGCCGTCCCAGTTCTCCCGCAGGAACGCCAGGTCCGGCCAGCTCTTGGCCGGATCGGAGAACATGCCGACGAAGTGCGTCACGGCCGCGTTCGGATCCTCGTGCACCGGCTTGGCCAGACCTGCCTGGAAGGCCGGGTCCGAGAAGTAGTTGGCCGTGCCGACACCGTGCAGGAACGGCAGGTACGCCTGGTCGAGATCGCGCGGCCGCCACGCCAGCAGCGGAGTGTCCAGGGTGACGACCAGCGCGGTGAACCCGGCCGCCTTCGCCCGGGTCAGGAAACTGCGGGCCACCTCCGGGTCCTTCGGCCAGTACAGCTGGAACCAGCGCTCGGCGTCGCCCATCGCCTCGGCGACCTGCTCCATCGGCGTGCTGGACGCGGACGACAGGATGTACGGCACGCCCTGCGCGGCGGCGGCCCGGGCCGCGGCGGACTCGGCGTCCGGGTGCATGATCGACAGCACGCCGACCGGAGCCAGGGCGAGGGGAGCCGGCAGGGCACGGCCCAGCACCTCGACCGACAGATCCCGCTCGTGCACGTCCCGCAGCATGCGCGGCACGATCCGGCGGCGCTCCAGAGCCGCCCGATTGGCGCGGGCCGTACTGCCGTTGCCCGCGCTGCCCGCCACATAGCCCACCGGGCCGGGCCCGAGCCGCTGCTCGGTGAGCTCCTCCAGCCGGGTCAGATCCGTGGGCAGCCGCGGTACGGCACCCGTCATCCCGTTCAGATAGATCTCGTACTGGAAGTCCGCCCAGTGCTTGCCCACCGTACGCCCGCCTCTCGTCGTCTCCTCGTCGAGACCGTGCCGTGCGGCCGACGATACCGAGCGGTATGCGCGCCGCCGGATCAGGGGCGGGCCACGGCCGCGTGCAGCACCCGGGCCAGTGCGCGCGGCTGCGAGAACATCGGCCAGTGCCCGGTGTCCAGCTCCACCAGCTCCCAGCTGTCGCTCCCGAGGACCGCGGCCACCGCCGGCATCGGCTCGTCCCCGTCGAGAAGACACTTCACATACGTCGCCGGGAGCTCGCCGAGGGGACGGGCGAGGACCGCCGGCTCGGTGAGCGTGACACCGGGGTGCGGGGCCGAGCCGCCCACGATCCGGGCGATCTGCTCGTCCGTCAGCCCCTGCCCCGCGTAGTCCTCGGGGCCGAGCGGCGGCCAGTACCCGGCATGGCCGTCGATCGCCTGCCGTACGTGGTCGCTGGGCCAGCCCGACAGGAACGACTCCCCGTCCACCGGCACGTTGGCGTCGACGAACACCACGCGCCGCAGCCGGTCGCCGATCCGCTCGGCGGCCTGCCCCACCGGGATGCCCGCGTAGCTGTGCCCGACCAGGACGACGTCCCGCAGATCGAGGCGCTCCACCTCCTCGACGATGTCCCCGACGTGCGTCTGCTGACCGGCGGGCTGGGTGCTCCGCCGCTCGGCGAGGCCCGACAGCGTCAGCGCATGCGCGTCATGCCCGGCGCCGCGCAGCTCAGCGGCCACCTCGTCCCATGCCCACGCCCCGAGCCATGTCCCTGCCACCAGTACGAAGTCGGTCATGCGGGCAACGTAGCCGAAGGGTCCGACAACGTCCCTGCCGTGCCGGGCCCGCAGGCCGTCCGGGGTTCGGGTACAGCCGCTGCGGCGTCCGTGGTCACTCCTGGTCCTTCGTGTCGTCGTCGTGCGTGTCGTCCGCGCGCGGTGTGGCGTCCGGTTCGGCGTCCGGACCCTGGGCCCTGACGCGCTGCACGTGTTCGAGCGAATCGCGCAACTCCGCGAGCCAGTCGTCCGTATGACGCTGGACCAGGCGCACGCACCAGGCCAGCGCGTCGCTGCGGCTGCGGGCGACGCCGCCGGCGATCAGGGTGTCGAGGACCTGGCGCTCCGGCTGGCGCAGCCGCGTCATGACCGGCGCGGCCACGTGGGTGAAGAGCGTCCGCTGCCCGCCGCACTCCACACCCCAGGACACCTTCCGGCGGAACCGGTGCTCGGCCTCCCGGGCCACCGCCATCCGGTCCTCGCGGGTGCGCTCCCGGAACTCCTGTACCCGGCTCTCCAGGGCCGCCTCCCGTTCGGTGGCCGGGGAGTCCTCGGCCAGCCGGGGTGCGGGGATGCGGCCGATCACGGTGATCTCCTCGCGGTCGACCGTGATCTCGGTCAGCTCCTCGAAGAGGTCGTCGGGCAGGCGGCCGGCGAACCAGCCGCGGAGCTTCTCTCTCTGCTCTGAAGTAATCATGTAATGACGATTACTCGGCCGATTCATGAACACAAGGGGTCGCCGGGCAGTCGGCCGAGAGCAGAATCGGAATGTTTCAGGCCTATTAACGAGCGCACGGAAATCAGCCATCTGGCCGCTTCGTGACCCCGGAAACCGCGCAGTTACGGGCTTCACCCGTGCAGATTCCGTAACTTCACGCCACTGATTCAACACGCAATGTTACTGAAATCCGTGGGGTCGATGTGTGTTTCCGCGGCGGACTCGGCAGACTCGCGCTCGCCGCTCCGGGCACCGACCGAGCACGGGCCGGCACACCCTGTAATCGATGCGGAAGGATGCACACAATGCGGACCACCGCGCGCTGGGCCATGACCCTCGGCCTGACGGCCACCGCCGTCTGCGGACCCCTCTCCGGGGCCGCGCTCGCCACCCCGGGTCAGGCCCCCACCGCGCTCTACGCCCCGTCGGCCCTCGTCCTCACGGTGGGCCATGGCGAGAGCGCGATCACAGCGACTCCCGAACGCGCGGTCACCCTGACCTGTGCCCCGACGCCCGCCGGTACGCACCCGGCGGCGGGCTCCGCCTGCGCGGAACTGCGCGGCGTCGGCGGCGACTTCGACGCCCTGACCGCGAGGGAGGGCGTGATGTGCACGAAGCAGTACGACCCCGTGGTCGTCACCGTCGACGGTGTCTGGCAGGGCAAGCGCGTCTCCTACGAGCGCACCTTCTCCAACGACTGCATGAAGAACGCCTACGGAACGGGCGTCTTCTCCTTCTGAGAGGGCCGAGCCCACAGACCGGGATCGCGCTGAATCCGTGAAGCGCAGCGGGCCGTGGCTGGGGAGCCGGGCCGTTGTCACGGGGAGTCGCGATCTCGCGCAAGGGGGCCGGCGGGCGGAGTGGGGCCGCCCGTCGGCCCCTGGGCGTTTTCTGCGCCCGGGGCCTCACGCCCGGTCGCGGTGGCTCGTGTCGCACCACGGGTAGCGGCGGCTGCGGCGGCAGGTGCACAGGGCCACGCGGAAGCGGTCCGAGGTGACGACGGAGCCGTCCTCCAGCTCCACCTCCACCGGGCCCTCCAGCAGCAGCGGGCCCTTGCGCTGGACGGTGACGCGGCGCGGCGTCGCGGACCGGTCAGACGGGGAGTTCGGCACGGACGACCACCAACTCTTCCTCGTCATCGGCGGCGGGCAGCAGCCCCCGCTCCCGCAGCCAGCGTTCCCGGCCGCGCAGCACCGGCCCGAGCGCGATCCGGCGCCGGCGGGTCACCGCGGCCTTCAGGCCGGACGCGCGCAAGTGGCCGACGGTGAGGTCCGGGCCGCTGAGCGCCGACTGCACGAGCAGCAGCACCCCGCCCGGCCGCAGCAGGCCGGGCGCCTCCCGGCAGATCCGGTCGACGACCAGCCGCCCGTCACCGCCCGCGTCCCAGGCCCGGGCCGCGCCTCGCGGCGGCCTGCGATGACCCTCCGGCGCCGGCACGTACGGCGGATTCGCCAGGATCAGATCGAACGTTACTTCGCGCACGGGTTCGAAGAGATTCCCGTGCCGGATGCGGACCGGGAGCCCCGCCAGCCGGGCGTTGAGCCGTGCGGCCCACACGGCACTCCAGGACACGTCCACCGCGGTCACGCGGCTGCCCCGGCGCGCGGCCTCCAGGGCCAGGGCGCCGCTGCCGGTGCCCACGTCGAGGACTCTCGCACCCGGGGGCAGCGGCTCGTCGGCCAGGGCGCCGGCCAGCAGCTCGGTGTCTTCCTGCGGGGCGTACACGCCCGGGGGTACCAGTGCAGTCACGGACGCCGAGTACCCCGGCAATCAGGAGATATGAGCTTCTTCCCGGGCGAGGGGTGCATACAGTGACGAACGTGATGCACGCCAGTCGGTGAGCAGCCGGGCGCCGAAGCGTTCCTCGACGAACTCGGTGGCGTCGATGCCGAAGGCCACGTCCGGGGCGAGATGCGGCTCCTGCTCCAGCAGCCCGCCGATGACGTCGTGACGCACCACCTGCTCGTGGACCGCGTCGGCCTCGACGTGCTCGTCGTAGAAGTGCTCGGCGGCGGGCCCGGCGCCCGTGCGGCGCATCGCCTCGGCGAGCCTCAGCGAGCTCGGTGACGAGGTGATCTCGACCGTCGCGAAGTGGCCGACCAGGGCGCCCCGGAGGGCCCGGTGCAGCCCGAAGAGGGACATCATGTTCACCGTGGCCAGGGCCTCGGCGGACGCCGCGGCGAGGTAGCGGCCGTATGTGGTGTCCAGGCCCAGGTCCGTCATCAGGCCGGCGAACAGGGAGGCGTGCACGCGGTCGGCGCGGCCGCCGCCCCACTCGTCGAACTCCACCGCCGCCATCGCGGCCTTCGCCCGGCCCCACAGCCGCGGCAGCACCCAGGCGTGCGGGTCCGCCTCCTTGAGGTGGTACAGGGAGCGCTGGGCCGCGTACTCGCGCACCTGCCACAGCTCGCCCTCGGCACGCAGGAAGTGACTGACGCCGGTGCCCTCGACCGGCTCGACCAGCAGGCCGGCCAGTGCCTCGTCCACGCTGTCGTGGACGTGTGCGTCGGTGCGCAGCGCGGACAGGAAGCGGTGCTCCATGGCCGCGCGGACGCGCAGCAGGTCCGGGTCCCACTCGCGCTCCGGGGAGACGTCCGCGAAGCCGCGGTAGTGCAGCTCGTAGCACAGGTACAGGGCGAGCTGGAGGTCGTCGCCGTACACCTCGGCACGGACGGCCTCCTCGAGGCGGGGCAGGCGGCCCGCACCCCGCAGATACGCGTCGACGCCCCTGCTCAGCGGGCCGCGCGGGGTGGGCAGTCGTGGTCCTTCGTGCTCCATGCGCGCCGGGTACCCGCCAGGCGACCGAGGTCACCCGTGGCGGGGCCGGGTCAGTCCCCCTCGGACTCCTCCTGCGCGCGCGGGTTGGGGGTGACGGCATCCCCGGCCTCGCCCCGGTGGCGGCGCTCCCCGGCGGAGTCCCGGGTGCGGTTCTCGGCGTCCTCGACTTCCCGCAGCACCTCCTCGAGCGCCGTCTGGGGCGGCTCGCCGTGCTGGTCCTCGTCCCGGTCGTGGTCCTTGTGCTGGGACACGGAGGTCTCCTTCCTGTGTTCGGTACGCCCGGTCACGGGCGTGGGCGTTCAGGTGGTGGCTGCGGCGATGCGCAGCGGCACCGGGTCGGGAGGGGCGGCCTCCTCGCTGCGGCGGGTGACCTCCGCCCACCAGGAGGGGCCGTCCTCGATATGGCGCAGCAGCACGCCCTCGCGGATCGCCCAGGGGCATACCGTGACCGCCTTGATGCCGGTGAGCTTCAGCGCGGTGTGCCCGACCACCGCTCCCGCCAGGCTCTGTGCGGCGCGCGGTGCGGAGATGCCGGGCAGGTGCGCGCGTTCGGCGGCGGGCAGGGCGGCCAGCCGCGTGATCGCCTCCCGCAGCTCGGAGCGGTGCATCTGCCGGTCCACGAAGGGGCCGTGGCGTCCGGGCGCCGCGCCGCACAGCCGCCCCAGCTGCTGGAAGGTGCGGGAGGTGGCGACCGCGGTGCGCGGGCCCTCCCAGCGGATCCGCGCCGCGACGTCCCGCAGCTGATGGCGGACCTTGCGGCGCAGCGCCCGCACCCGCTCGGGCGACGGCGGGTCCTCGTCCTCGAAGAACTCGTGCGTCAGCCGCCGCGCGCCCAGCGGCAGCGACGCCACGAAGTCGGGTAACCGGCCGCGCCCGAAGGCGACTTCGAGCGTGCCGCCGCCGATGTCGAGCAGGGCGAGCGGCCCCGAGCGCCAGCCCATCCAGCGCCGGGCCCCGAGAAACGTCAGTTCGGCCTCGACCTCGCCCGGCAGGGTGCACAGGTCGACGCCCGTACGGGCGCGGACGGTGCGCAGCACCTCGTGCCGGTTCGGCGCGTTGCGCACCACGGCGGTCGCGAACGCCAGCGGGCCGGCCGCACCCCACCGGGTGGCGGTCCGGCTCGCCCCGGCCACCGCGTCGACGAGTTGTCCCACGGCCTGCTCCGGGATGGGTCCCCCCGGTGTGACCTGCTCGGACAGCCTGAGTCGCCATTTGGCGGTGTGCACGGGCAGCGGCACCCCGTCCGCCGCGTCCGCGACCACAAGTCTGACCGTGTTCGATCCCACATCCACCACGCTGATTCGCATGGCCGGTGGGTACCCACTTACGGGGCGGGCCAACAGGCCGCACGCTCCGCACCGGCGAGGACGCGCCACCGGCCGGCGGGGCCGCCGTGTCCCCGCGCACGACGGCCCCGGCACCTCCCGGCGGTCACATGTGCACGACCGGCGGCGCCTCCGCGTCCAGCTCCGGCACCCCGTGCCGGTGCAGGACCAGGGTGATCAGCGCACCCGCGGCGCTTCTCCGACGGCAACCGGCAGTGGATCGTCACCGCGTACGCGCTGGCGTTCGCCTCCCTGCTGCTGCTCGGCGGCCGGACAGCCGACCTGTTCGGCCGCAAGCCGGCCTTCGTCGTCGGCATCGTTGGGTTCGCCGCCGCCTCCGCGCTCGGCGGCGCGGCGAACGGCTTCGAGATGCTGGTCGTCGCCCGGGCCCTTCAGGGCGTCTTCGGCGCGCTGCTCGCGCCGACCGCGCTCTCGCTGCTGAACGGTCCCAGCGAAACGGCAACGTTTCGCTGGGGCGGTGGGGAAGTGCCCTACGTCACGCCATCTGGCGGCGGACCAGCTCGTGCAGCCGCCCGTTCGTGTCGGCGAGCAACTGCGCCGGCGAGCCCTGCTGGATGACCTTGCCGTCCTCCATCACCACGACCCGGTCGGCGTCCATCACGGTCGACAGCCGGTGCGCGATGACGATCCGGGTGGCGTTGAGGGCCTTGGTGCTCTCGATGACCGTGCGCTGCGTCTCGTTGTCGAGCGCGCTGGTCGCCTCGTCGAAGAAGAGGATGCGCGGCCGGCGGATCAGCGCCTGGGCGATCATCAGCCGCTGGCGCTGGCCGCCGGAGACGGCCCCGCTGCCCGCGACGATGGTGTGCAGCCCCATCGGCATCCGCTTGATGTCCTCGGCGAGACCGGCCATCTCGGCCGCCGCCATCGCCTCTTCCGGCGTGTACGGCTCGGTGCCGCAGATGACGTCCAGGATCGAGCCGGTGAACGGCTGCGCGTGCTGGAGCACCACCCCGCACTGGCGGCGCACCGCCGACTGGTCGAGGGCCGCCAGGTCCTGCCCGTCGTACAGCACGCTGCCCGACCCGGGCCGGTCGAAGCCGATCAGCAGCCGCAGCAGTGTCGACTTTCCGCAGCCGCTCGGGCCGACGACCGCGACGAACTCGCCCGGCCGCACCTCGAACGACACGTCGTCCAGGACCAGCGGACCGTCGTCCGAGTAGCGGAAGGACACCCGCCGCGCCTCGATCGCCCCGGTCAGCGGACCCGGCCGGGTGCTCGCCGTGCGCACCTCGGGTGTCGCGTCCAGCACCGGCTTGATCTCCTCGAACAGCGGCAGCGCGGCCACCGCCGAGACGAACGAGCCGGTCAGCTGGGTGACGGCGGTCAGCAGCATCGTCACCGAGGTGTTGAAGGTGAGGAACGCCGCCGCCGACATCGAGCCCCGGGCCGGACCGGCCAGCAGCATGAACATCAGCAGGGTGCACAGCGGCAGATACACCGCGCCCAGCACCGTCGTGAGGTTCTTGATGCGGCCGACCTTCTGCTGGAGCTCACGGCTGCGCGCGAACTCCGACGCCCACGCGGCGTACGCGTAGTTCTCGGCGGCGGCCACCCGCAGCTTGGGCAGGCCGCGCAGCGTCTGGAACGCCTGGTTGTTCAGCTTGTTGGAGAGCACCACCAGCCGCCGCTGCCAGCGCACCTGCCACAGCCCGAGCCCCAGGAACACCGCCGCGATGACGACGAGCATGCCGATCGCGGCCATCGCCATCGGCACGCTGAACCACAGCAGCAGCCCCAGGTTCATCGCGCCCACCGTCACCGACTGGGCCACCGTCGGGCCGACTCCCGCCAGCAGCCTGCGGATCGAGCTGATGCCCATGGCCGCACTGGCCAGTTCGCCCGTGGAGCGCTCGGTGAAGAACTTCGTCGGCAGTCTCAGCAGCCGGTCCCACACCGCCGGCTGGAGCGTGGCCTCGATCCGGCCCTCCAGCCGCAGGATGGTCAGGTTCTGCAGCAGCATGAAGGCCGCGGCCACCACACTGCTCAGCATCACCGCGAGACACACCCGCACGATCAGGTCCGTCTGCGCCTTCGGCACGAACTCGCCCAGCACCTTGCCGGTCGCGACCGGCACCAGGGCGCCGATCGCCACCGTGACCAGACCGCTGAGCAACAGGCCCGTCAGATCGCCGCGCATGCCCTGCATACAGAACCGCAACAGCCTCAGCGGGCTGAGCCCCCGCTCCGGCAGCGGACGGTAGAACATCACCGCGCGCGGCTCGAACTCGTCGGCGTTCGCCTTCTCGATCGGCGTCTCGCGGCCGGTCGACGGATGCACCGCGACATAGCCGCCGCGCCGCCACAGCAACGCCACCGGCGCGCCCGACAGGGCCCGCCGGCCGACCAGCGGCCCCGCGTTGTCCCGCCACCAGCGGCCGTCGAGCCGTACGGCCCGGGTACGGACCCGCGAGGCCAGGGCGACCTGCTCGACCGGGTCGAGACGGTCCCCGCCGATGCCCTTCTGGGTCGGCTCGGTGATCCGGATCCCGGCCGCCTGCCCGACCAGCTTGCAGGCCGCGTACGTCGCGTCCGCGTCGGCCGCGGTCGTGCGCTGCGAGGAGCGCTTGCCGATGGAGGCGAGCAGCGTCTGGTCGGCCTGGGCGCGCACCGCCTCACCGGCCTTGATGCCCTCGGCCGTACGGGTCTCGTGGGTGTGCTCCAGCTGCTCGATCCAGCGGTCCAGGGTGGTCAGCAGCCGGTACTGCTGGTCGACCATGGACTGCCACAGCCCCGGGTCCATCAGCAGGTCGGCCGCGGCCTCCGCGCCGTACAACGAGCCGTACTGCACGCTGCCCGGCGGTACCTGCATCCAGAACACGTCGTCGTCCGTGGGCGCCGCGGCCCGCTCGGTGGCCATCGGCGCCTGGAACAGGATCGACAGGCTGCGGCCGACCCCGAGGGCGAGCGCGTACTCCAGCGGACTCGTCGTGGGCGGTACGTACTGCGGGTTGCCGTACTCGTCGTACGACCAGGTCGCGGTGTTGGCGGGCTGGTACAGCTCGCGCAGGGCGATGCGGTGCACCACGCAGTCCCGCAGCGGGCGGGCCACCAAGGTGTGCTGCGGCCCCGGCACCGGGCCGAGCACCAGCGAGCCCGCCTCCAGCCGGCCGAGATGGTGCCAGTGGCCCTGCTGCCCGGCGTCGACCGCGAACAGATCCACGGCGCCGGACGCGACCAGCCACAGCACCTGCGGGCCTTCGAGGTCGAGACGGTTGAACCCGGCGCAGTCGATGCGCGAGCCCATCTGCCCGAAGGCGCCCAGCACGAGGTCGCCGTCGTGCCCTTCGTGAACGGCCGTCATCTCACCGCTCCCTGACCAGTGCCGCGTACGCGCCGCCGCGGGCCACCAGGTCCTCGTGCCGTCCCCGCTCCACGATCGTGCCGTGCTGCAGGACGACGATCTCGTCGCTGTCGCGCACCGTGCTCAGCCGGTGCGCGATCACCACGCAGGCGCAGCCGCGCCGGCGCAGGTTGTCCATCACGACCTGCTCGGTCTCCGCGTCCAGCGCGCTCGTCACCTCGTCGAGCACCAGGATGCTCGGCCGGCGCACCAGCGCCCGCGCGATCTCCAGGCGCTGGCGCTGGCCGCCGGAGAAGTTGCGGCCGTCCTGCTCCACCTTGCTGTGGATGCCGCCCGGCCGGCGCGTGATCACGTCGTACAGGGCGGCGTCGCGCAAGGCGTCCTCCACCGCGTCGTCGGGGATCGACGGGTCCCACAGCGCCACGTTGTCGCGGACCGTCCCTTCGAAGAGGAAGACGTCCTGATCGACGAAGGAGACCGAGGCGGCCAGTGCCCCTCGCGGGATGTCCTCGATGCGCTGCCCGTCGATGCGGATCACGCCCTCCCACGGCGCGTACAGGCCGGAGATCATCCGGGACACCGTGGACTTGCCGCTGCCCGAACCGCCGACCAGCGCGACCTGCTGTCCGGGTCCGACCGTCAGATCGAAGCCGGTGAGCAGGGGCTTGTCGAGCGGGCTGTAGCCGAACGTGATGTTCTCCAGCTCGACATGGCCCTGGAGGCGACGCGTGGACTCGCCTGCGCCGGGACGGCCGTAGAGCGGGTCGGCCTTGAAGTTCTCCACGTCCTTCAGCCGGGCCACGTCCGCCGCGAAGTCCTGGATGCGGCCCGCGACGCCGTTCAGCCGGGTCAGCGGGGCCGTGAAGCGGGTGACCAGGGCCTGGAAGGCGACCAGCAGACCGACCGAGATGTGCCCCTCGACCGCCCGCATGCCGCCGATCCACAGGATCAGCGCGCTGTTGAGGGTGGCGAGCGTCGGCGCGACCACGCCGAGCCAGGCGCTCGGCACGCCGAGCCGCTGCTGCTCCTCCAGGGTGGTGGCGTGCTGTCCGGCCCACTTGCGGAAGTAGCCGTCCTCGCCGCCGGTCGCCTTCATGGTCTCGATCAGCTGAAGGCCCGAGTACGCCGTGTTGGTGAGCCGGGCCGTGTCCGCGCGCAGCTTCGCCGTGCGCGTCGCCCGCAGCCGGATGACGACCCGCATGGCCACGATGTTCAGCAGGGCCACGCCGATGCCGACGAACGTCAGCTGCGGGTCGTAGCTGTACAGCAGTACCGCGTACAGGACGACCACGATCGCGTCCACGCCCGCCGCCGCGAGGTCGCGGGACAGGGTCTCGGACACCGCGTCGTTGGACTGCAGACGCTGCACCAGGTCGGCCGGGCTGCGCTGGGAGAAGAACGTCACCGGCAGCCGCAGCAGATGCCGCAGGAAGCGGGCGCTGGACAGGGTCGAGGAGATGATGCGGCCGTGCAGCAGGTTGGCCTGCTGGAGCCAGGTCAGCACGACCGTGAGCAGCACGCACGCCGCCATCGACGTGAACAGCACGCCGAGCAGCGAGGTCTGGTTGCCGATCAGGAACTCGTCGATGTAGGTCCGGCTCAGCGCGGGTACCGCCGCCCCGACCGCCACCAGCAGCAGACTCGCCAGCACCGCGGCCGGCATGGTGCCCGCCGTGCCGCGCAGCCGGGCGGGCATCGCGCCCAGGACGCCCGGCTTGCGGCCGCCCCGGGCGAAGTCCTCGCCGGGCTCCATCACCAGTACGACACCGGTGAAGCTGCCGTCGAAGTCCTCCATGGGGACGAACCGGCGGCCCTTGCCGGGGTCGTTGATGTAGACGCCGCGCCGGCCGAAGCGCCGGCCCATGCCGTCGTAGACGACGTAGTGGTTGAACTCCCAGAACAGGACGGCCGGCGACTTCACCTCGGCGAGGGCGGCCAGGTCCATCTGCATGCCCTTGGCCGTCAGGCCGTAAGAGCGGGCCGCCTTCAGGAGGTTGCTGGCGCGCGAGCCGTCCCGGGAGACGCCGCAGGCGATGCGCAGCTCTTCGAGCGGGACGTGCTTGCCGTAGTGGCCGAGCACCATCGCCAGGGAGGCGGCGCCGCACTCGACGGCCTCCATCTGGAGCACGGTGGGGGTGCGCACGGTCTTCGCCCGGGCCTTGGGAACCTTGCGTTTCGGCGGGGCGGCGCGTCGCCTGCTCCGGGGCTCCTGCGCGGTCGCGCTCATGGCAGCAGCCAGTCGACGGGGCGCTGGTCGGCCAGCCGGATCGAACCGGAGGCCAGCGTCATGGAGGTCAGCTTGTACGGCGGCCCGTCCGCGGACGACCACTCGTAGCCGCTCTTCGTGGCGGAGGACTTGTCCAGCCGGACCGTCACGGCCACCGGCCTGCCCTTCTTCGTGAACTGCTCGCCCAGCTGGCTGTCCCCGAGGAACGCGGCGATCTGCTGCGAGGACTGGGCCGAGCGGTCCACCGACTTCACATGGCCGCGCAGCACGCCGTACTCCTGCGTCGGCACCGACTGCACCGTCAGGTCCACGGCGGCGTCGTCGGGGATCGAGGCGGCGTTCTCGGCGGGGACGTACACGGTGGCGTAGAGCGGGTCCTTGGTGTGGGTGACCTTCTCGACGGCGGCGACGTTCGCGCCGGTCTGGATGATCTGCCCGACGGTCGCGGCGAGCGCGGAGACACGGCCCGCGTCGAGGGTGCGGACGACCGTTTCGCCTTCGGCCGTACGGACCTTGAGTACGGGGGAGCCCGCGGGTACGCGCTGTCCCTGCTTGGCGAGCACCGCCGTGACCTGGCCCGCGACGGGGCTCTGGAGGAGGTAACTGCCCTGCCCGTGCGTGATGATGGCGGGTGCGCTGACGGTGGAGGTCACCGAGCCGGTCACCGCCCACACCGAGGCTGCGGCCATCGCGACCACCGTCACCGAGAGTACGAGCCAGCCCTGCGGGCGGGCGAAGCGCACCGGCAGATCGAGTTCCTCCGGTGACTGGAGCTTGGCGAGGGCCTGTTGGCGGAACTGCAATGAACTTCCCTCACCCGTGGAAGAGGTGCGTACGGAACCCGAAGAACCCGGAACCGCCGGCTGCGGTTCCGGGAATCAACGGCACAGGGGCTCGATCAGAGGCCGGAGACCAGGCCGGAGACCGGGGCCGTGTTGAGGCCGGTGACGCCCTCGACGGTGCCGACGGCGGTGTCGACCAGGCCGGAGACCGGGGCAATGCCGTCAACGGTGTCGGTGACGGTGTTCACGGCGTTCACGGACAGGCCGCCGGAGATGGCGTCGAGCTGGGCGTCAGCGATCTCGACGGTCTCAACCTGGGGGGTGGAGTTCATGATGGAACTTCCCTTCGTATGGATATCTCACAAGGGGGGAGCGGCCCCCTCTGGGGACAGATGACGGCCGCGACCGCGGGCACCGGGCATTCGTTTCCGAGTGCCCTGAGCGGCCCCCGCGGTGCGATGGATCAAAGCACGCTGCGGCTCCGCGCTTCCAATCAACCACCCTCCTCACCAGGCAACTTGCGCACCAGCAGCACCGATCCGTGCAGGTCTGCGCACCGCTTGGCGGCGAGTTCTTCACATGCGGCACCGCATCGGCGCATCCGGGTCCTTGCTCCGGGCGCGGCGAATCCGGCACTCCCGCCTTAAAGACGTGACCGACGCGGCCGGGGTGTGGATAACCCTCATTTCGGTGACCGGGTTGAGCATTCGATGTGCAGATTCACTGAAGCCGGGATTCCACTCCGTGATTGCGACAGATCGTTCCCGACCGGATACGGAGCGTTCCGTTCCGCCATGCCGGAGCGGCACCCGTAACTGAAGGGCCGTCATCCGGCCATGGCTCTCCGCGGGCCGACCGGGCCCGCCCTTCTCGACCGGCCCATGCGAACAGGGGAGTCGCGGACCGCGCGGTCGGTGCGCGGGCGGCGGGAGTTGGCTGATTCCGCGATGCGAAGGGATCACTTGCAATCGGAATTGAACGCCCCAGGCGGCCCGTGCGTACCAACAGCCATCCAGGCGCCCCCCAAGCTGCCGGACGGCGGCACAGGCTCCGTCCCCCCAGGAGGAGAGAAGTTTGAGTCACAAGCGAATTCCGAAGCGCAAGGCCGCGATAGCGGCGGGCGGCGTGGTGGCGCTCGGCGCGGCCGCGATCCTGCTCCCCAACGCCAACGCCTCGCAGGACGGTTCGTCCGGCGACGCGGCGGCCGCGCCGAAGACCCTGAAGGCGGGCGACGCCTCGGATCTCGCCTCGCAGCTCTCCGGGCTCCTCGGTGAGGCGTTCGGCGGCTCCTACTACGACGGCGACAGCCAGCAGCTCGTCGTCAACGTCGTGCCGGGCGACAACAACAACGTGATCGTGCAGGCGAAGGCGGCCGGCGCGAAGGTCCGCGAGGTCGAGAACAGCTGGTCGGAGCTCCAGGACGGGGCGTCGACGCTGAAGTCCGAGGCGACCATCGCGGGCACCTCCTGGTCGATCGACCCGCGCACCAACAAGCTCCTGGTGACGGCGGACAGCACCGTGACCGGCGCCAAGTGGGACAGACTGGAATCCACCGTGCAGGAGCTCGGCTCCGGCATGGCCACCATCAAGAAGTCCTCCGGGACCTTCAAGCCGTTCGTCTCCGGCGGCGACGCCATCTTCGCGGGCGGCTCGCGCTGCTCCCTCGGCTTCAACGTCACCGCGGGCGACGGCTCGCCGGCCTTCCTGACGGCCGGTCACTGCACCCTCGGCGGCAACGAGTGGTCGGACACCCAGGGCGGCCAGCCGATCGCCACCGTCGACCAGTCCACGTTCCCGGGCAACGGCGACTTCGCACTCGTGAAGTACGACGACCCGGCGACCGAGGCGCCCAGCGATGTCAACACCGGCGACCAGACCGTGCCGATCACCGAGGCCGCGGAGGCGACCGTCGGCCAGGAGGTCTTCCGGATGGGCAGCACCACCGGGCTCGCCGACGGCCAGGTCCTCGGCCTGGACGCCACGGTGAACTACCCGGAGGGCACCGTCACCGGCCTCATCCAGACCAACGTCTGCGCCGAGCCCGGCGACAGCGGCGGCTCGCTGTTCACCCAGGACGGTCTGGCCATCGGCCTGACCTCCGGCGGCAGCGGCGACTGCACGGTCGGCGGCGAGACGTTCTTCCAGCCGGTGACCACCGCTCTGGAGGCGGTCGGCGCGACCCTCGGCGCGGGCGGTGCCGCGGGCGGCGGTGCCGGTGCCGGTGACGAGGCCGGTGCGGGCGCCGGTGAGGAAGCCGGTGCCGGTGAAGAGGGCGGCGCGGGTGCCGGCCAGGAAGCCGGTGCCGGCGAAGAGGCCGGAGCCGGCGAGGAGGCCGGTGCCGGTGAGCAGGCCGGAGGCGAGGAAGCGGGTGCCGGAGCCGGTGCCGGTCAGGACGCGGGTCAGGGCGTCGAGGACAACTCCGGTCTGACCGAGTCCCGCTGACCCCTTCGAAGCCGTCGGCAGCCGGTCCGACGCAGCCGGCCCGGTTCCGCCCCCTTCCTGGCGGAACCGGGCCGGCATTCCGGCGTTCCTGTCCGGCCGCCGGCGCCCCCGGCCCTAACCGAGGGCCCTGATCAGCAACAGGGCGATGTCGTCGAGCCGTTCCTCCCCGTCCATGTGAGGGGGCTTCTGGCGGATGAGGCTGTCGGCGAGTTCGTCCAGCGGCTGGTCCCCGGCGTGACCCAGCCGCCGGCCCAGATCCGCGAGGGCCTCCTCGAAGTCCGTGCCGGGGGATTCGACCAGCCCGTCGGTGTAGAGGACGAGCAGCGAACCCGGGGGCAGGGCGACCTCCGTCGTCGGGTACACCGCCGAGGCGTCGATGCCCAGCAGCGGGCCGCCCGCCAGGTCGAGGACGCGCACCTTGCCGTCCGGCCGTCTCAGCAGCGGCGGGGGATGCCCCGCCCGGGACATCACGGCCCGCCCGTGCTCGGGGTCGAGCCGCAGGTAGAGGCAGCTGGCGAACAGGTCGGAGCCCAGGTCGAGCAGCAGCCGGTTGGTGCTGCGCATGACCTCCTCGGGCGCCTGCCCCACGGTCGTGTACGCGCGCACCGCGGTGCGGACCTGCCCCATCAGCCCGGCCGCCGTCACGTTGTGGCCCTGCACGTCCCCGATCACCGCCGCCGCCATCCCCTGGGAGCCGACCAGGTCGTAGAAGTCGCCGCCGATGTCCATGCCCTGAGTGGCCGGCACATAGCGGCCGACCGCCTCGATGCCGGGCAGCGACGGCAGGGAGTGCGGCAGCAGCGCCTCCTGCAGGCCGTGCGCGAGCCGGTGCTTGGCGTCGTAGAGCAGTGCCCGCTCCAGCGCCTGGGCGATCAGCCCGGCCATGCTGGTCATCACCGCCCGCTCCTCCGTCGGGAACGGGTGCGGCTCGGCGTAGGAGAGCACGCACGTCCCCACCGGGCGGCCCTGGGCGATCAGGGGGAGATAGGCCCAGGCCGCGAACCCGTCGGGGGTCGCGAGCCGCACCGGGTACAGGCGCTCCAGCTCCTCCTGCGACTCGAAGAACGCGGGCACGCCCGTCCGCAGCACCTGGGTGCCGGGTGTCGACTCGGTCAGGGGCATCCCGTCGAACCGCTCCACCACGTGCGGGTCCGGGTATCCGCGATGCCCGAGCACCTGCAGCCGGTTCGCCCGCGAGCCCAGCACGACCAGGGCCTGGCTGCCCACGGCCGGGGCGATCTCGTCCGCGACCAGCTGCACCACGTCCTGCACCCCGACCGCCTCGGTGAGCGCGCCGGCCAGGTCCAGCACCTGCGAGATGGTGACCAGGCGGGACGGCGTCCCGGCGGGCGCCGGCGCGGTCCGGTTCATCCGGGACACGGCCCTGGACCGGGTGATGCGGACGCTCAGGCCCGTCGTGCTCGGGTACAGCCGGAACGACTGCCATTCACCGGGCGGGCGCAGCGCCACGAACGAGGTGACGTGCTGGCTCAGCAGTGCGGCCCGGTAACGGTCCTCGTACACCGGGTCGTTGAGCCACGGCACCGAGGCCCACAGCTGGGTGCCGAGTAGCCGGCTGACCGGGACGTTCAGCAGCTCGGCCGCCGCCGCGTTGACGAAGCCGATGCGTCCGTGCAGGTCCAGCGAGACCAGCCCGTACGGCAGCCGGCTCACCATCCGGGCCGCCTCGACCGTGCCGAGCGTGCCGGCCATGCCGCCCACCAGGGGCGAGGCGAGCAGATCGGTCTCGGGGTGCGGCGGGATGCTGTGCTCGGCGGCCCGCTCGAGCCGGACCGCAAGCCGGTCGCAGGCCGCGGTCAGATGATCGCGCTCGTGATCGGACATCTCCGCCGGATGCGCGCCCGGCCAGGTCACGAAGACCGCGCCATAGACGGTCGACTCGGTGGCGATCGGCACCGCGGCCAGGGCGAACGGGTAGGGCAGCACCACGGCGATCCGCGGATAGTGGCGGGCCATCTGCTCCTCGCCGCCGACCCACACCAGCCGCCGCTCGCGCGCCGCGTCGGAGACCGGGATCGGCGAGCTCAGACCCACCCGCTCCCAGGGCGCCGCGAACGCCCGGGGCAGACCGGCCATCACCGCCATCTCCAGCACCGGCTGATCCGGTGCCATCAGGTACACCGCGCCGGAGTGGGCGTGCACCTCGTCCATCATCGAGGCCAGTGCCAGGGAGAGCAGGGGACGGCCGACCGGCGTCCTGGCTGCTGCCGGCGCCTGCGCGGACGACTGCCCGTCGGACACGCCGACCACCTCCTCGCACGGCCGCGCGACCGGGTCCAGGAACAAATCTCCCCCCTGACGGCCAGTCCCGCACGACGAGCGGTTCCGGGACGGCCGCGGTTACCGTCGGTCACACGCGCTCTGGCCCCGCCGGGTGCGGCCCCGTACCCCGACCGCCCCGACCCATGCCCCTGTAGTCGAGGCGTGGCCGGGCGTACGGGCGCTGGGCGTGCGCCCCCACGCCTCCTGATGGCCGGTTCTTCGCGCCCACGCAGGGTCACGGTCGCGAACAATGGGGCACGCGCTCAATACGACGAGGGGGCGTACGGCGAGCGGAGGGGGTGGCAGTGATCCGGGTGCTTCTGGTCCACGACGAGTGTCTGGTGCGGTCGGTGCTGGCGGAATGGCTGCGGCAGGAGGCGGACCTGGCGGTGCACGACACGTCGTGGCGCGGTGCGCCGGGCCTGGTGCGGTCGGTACGGCCGGACGTGTGCGCGGCGGACCTGGAGTGCGCGGACTCCTACGGCATCCCCCCGCTGGGCGACCTGGGCCGGCCGGGGCCGGATCGCGTGCGCCCCCGATTACTCGTGCTCGCCACCGCGAACCGGCCGGGCCTGCTGAAGCGGGCGGCCGAGGCGGGGGCGCTCGGCTACGTCGACAAGGAGGGATCCCCGCAGAACCTGCTGCGCGGAATCCGTCGCGTCGCCGAGGGGGAACGTTTCGTCAACGACTCGCTGGGCTTCGGATTCCTCAAGGCGGCCGAGATGCCGCTGACCCGAAGAGAACTGAGCGTGTTATCGCTCGCGGCCGAGGGGGCCTCCATCGCGGAGATCGCCGGGAGCCTGCACCTGTCCCACGGGACGGTGCGCAACTACATGGCGGCCATCACCCGCAAGACCGGGGCCCGCAACCGCATCGACGCCATACGCATCTCGCAGGGCCAGGGCTGGCTCTGACCCCCGCCGGACCGGCGCGGGAGCCCAGCTCCCGACGAGGTCCCGGTACAGCGCGGAGGACCGCATCAGCTCCTCGTGGCTGCCGTACGCCGTGGTCCGGCCGTCCATCACCAGGACGCGGCCGGCGCGGCGGGCCGAGCTGATGCGGTGGGCCACGACCACCAGGGTCCCGCCCGGCCGCGCGGCGAACGCCCGCTCCGCGCGCTCCTCCGTCTCGGCGTCCAGATGGCAGGTCGCCTCGTCCAGCAGGGCGAGCGGGGCGTGCGAGAGATAGGCCCGGGTCAGCGCGACCAACTGCCGTTCGCCGGCCGACAGCGCCGACGGATCGACCCGGGCGCCGAGCCCTCCGAGCCGGTCGGCCAGCGGGGTGAGGCCGACCGCCTCGGCCGCGGCCAGCAGCTCCTCCTCGGGCACCGGGTCCGGTCGCAGATAGGCGAGGTTCTCGGCCAGGGTGCCGCCGAACACGTACGCCTCCTGCGGGATGAGCACCCGTGCGGCCGCGGCCTCCGGGCCGGGTACGGGGTGTCCGGCGACCTGGATGGTGCCGCGTGAGGGTGTGAGCAGCCCTGCCACGAGCGCGGTGAGCGTGGACTTGCCGGTGCCGCTGGGGCCCACGACGGCCAGGTGCGCGCCGGGCGGGAGGGCGAGGTCGAGGTCCTGGACGACCGGGGTGCCGGCCGGACCGTAGGCGAAGGTGACGGAGGTCAGGGAGAGGGCGGGCGGGCTCCCCGAGGGTGGGGGGAGTGCCGCGCCGGGGTCGGCGTTCGCGGTGGCGCCCGCAGCGCCGGGTCCGCTGTCCGGACGGGCGGTGCCGGCATCCGTCCTGGCCAGTCTGCGGAGCACCACCGTCAGGCGGGAGCCGCTCGTGCCCAGGCCGTGGATCAGGTTGCGGAGGGCCGGGAGCAGGGACTGGGTCACATAGGCGAGGGCGCCGACCAGGGCGCCGGTGGTGACGTCGTGGGCCAGGAGCCAGGGGGCGGCGGCGAGTAGCAGCACGATGGGCAGCTGGCCGCCGATCGTCAGGGACACCACGCGCAGCACGCCCCAGTGGGCCAGGGCGCGGGCCGCCCGCAGTTCCGCGTCGATCCGTTCCCCGGTGCCGGCGGCGATGTGCGCCTCCGCGCCGGTCGCCGTGATGTCCCGCAGGCCCGGGCCGACGGCGCCGAGGTCACCGGCGAGGGCCTCGTCGGCCACGAGGAACGTCTCCTGCCGCCGGGCGAGCGGCCGCAGTGTCGCGGCGAACAGCGCCATGCCGACGGCCAGGGGCGGTCCCACGACCAGCAGCAGCGGCGGGGCGAGCGTGAAGAGGCCCGCCAGGGCACCGGCGGTGGTGAACACGAAGGACCGGGAGACCATGACCAGTCCGGCGAAGGTGTCCCGGGCGATCTCCACCTGCTGGGTGAGCCCGGACAGGGAACCCGCGTCACCGGTCCGCACCCCGCGCGAGACCACCTGTTCCACGAGCCGGTCCCGGAGCGGTTCGACCAGCGCGGCCACGGCGGCGTAGACGCGGGCGGTCCCGAACGCGCCGAGCAGGACACCGAGCCCGGTCACCGCCAGCCAGACCAGTCCGACGTCCGCACGCCCGCGCAGAAACCCCTCGTCCAGGGCACGGGCGGGCCCGTACCCGATGAGGAAGGTCTGCCCGGTCTCCAGCACGGACCAGGCGGTGAGCCGCAGCAGGACCCGCCGGCGGGCCAGCAGGAAGCGCAGGCCCCGGCTGGGGAGGTGGGCGGAGGCGGACCGATCCCCGGGTGCCGGGGCGTCGGCCTTCGTGTGCGCGTCCCGCCGGAGCCGTCCGCGCGTCCGGAGCCGGGCGGTCATGGACGTGCCCCGTCACCGGCAGCCGCGCCCGCACGCATGGGGCCGCTCATGCTGTCACGTCCTTCTCCCCGCCTCCGCCGTCCCGGGCGTCCGGGACCTGCCGCGAGCCGCTGTCGTCCGCATCCGCGTCGGCGGCGTCCGACCCGTCCCCGAACACCGCCCGGTACTCCGCGAGCCGCCACAGCTCCTCGTGCCGTCCCACCGCCCGCACCCGCCCCCCGTCCAGCCACGCCACGGCATCGGCGCAGGCGGCCGTCGCGCCGCGGTGGGCGACCAGGAGCCGGGTGGTGCCCGGGCCGTCGCCGAAGAGGGCGTCGGTGATGCGGCGTTCCGTCACCGTGTCGAGGCTGGAGAGGGCGTCGTCGAGGATCAGCAGACGCCCGTCGTGCGCGAACGCCCGGGCGAGGCCCAGCCGTTGGGACTCGCCGCCGGAGCGCGGGGCGTCGGCGACGGCCGTGCCGTATCCGCCGGGGAGACGGCGGACGAAGTCGTCCGCGAGGGCCGTGCGGGCCGCCTCGCGGATCAGGCCGGGGGAGGGGGACGGCAGACCGAGGCCGATCGCCTGCTCGACCGTGCCGCCGAGGAGGGCGGGGCGGGCGAAGGCGTACCCGACGGCGCCGCGCAGGTCGTCGTGCGGCAGCTCGCGCAGCGGCACACCGTCGAGGAGCACCTCGCCCGCGTCCGGGTCGGTCAGCCGTCCGGCGAGTGCGGCCAGCAGCGACTTGCCCGCTCCGGACCGGCCGACCACGGCCAGGGTCGTGCCGCCCGGCACGTCGAGGTCCACCCCGTCGAGCACGGTGCGTCCGCCGCGCCGGGCCGTCACCCCGCGCAGCTCCAGCCGCCCGGGGCCGTCGGGCAGCCGGCGGGCGCCGAACGTGGTGGCGGGCTCGGTCTCGAGCTCGCCGAGGCGACGGGCCGCGGCCCGGGCCCGGGCCAGGCCCGCGAGTCGGCCGACCAGCACGCCGACGCCCGTCGCGAGCACCGCGTACCGGGAGGCCGCGAGCACCTCGCCCACCGAGAGCCGGCCCCGGGTGAGCAGGACCCCGGCCACGGCGACGACTCCGAGTTGCAGCAGCGGGGCCACGGCGACCGCCCGGGCGGCGGCCCGCCCCTGCACCCGCCACATGCGGTGCCCGGCCCGGGACAGATCGGGCAGCGGCCGCAGCACCCGGGCGGTCTCCCGGCCCTCCGTGCCGGCCGCCCGGACCGTGCGGACCCCCTCGACGGCCTCCGCCAGCGCGGCCGCGATCCGGCCCTGGGCCCGCTGGTAGCGCGACGCGCTCTCGGAGGTGTCACGGGAGACGGCGCGCAGGAGAAGCGCCAGCACAGGGGCTCCGGCGAGGAACACCGCAGCGAGCCACCAGTCGATCAGCCCCAGTGCGACCACCCCGCCGACGGGACCGGCGAGGGCGGCCAGCAGGGCCGCACGGGCCGCCGGAGTGGTTCCCGCCTCGGCGGCGTTGCCCACCAGGCGCGCGACGAGGTCACCGGAGCCGAAGCGGTCGGCGGCCCGCGGGCCGACGCCGAGGACGTGCCCGGTGAGCCGGCGGCGCAGCCACGCGGTGGAACGGGCGTCGACGGTGCCGATCAGGACGGTCTGGACGGCGTCGAGCAGAGCCAGCAGAGTCACGAGGCCGGCGCAGTAGAGCACCCAGCGGGTCGCCGGGGCCTGCGCCAGCAGAAGATCGAGGGCCCGGCCCAGCGCGGCCGGCAGCAGCAGTCCGGCACCCGTCGCGGCGATACTCACCAGGCAGAGCGCCACACAGCGGGTCCCGCTGTACCGGGTGGCCGCGCGCAGCAGCGTGCGCGCGTGTCCGGCCGCCGGGTCGTCGTCGGCGCGCGAGGTCATACGGGCCTTTCCTGGGGCGGGAAGGGCCCCGGGCGGCCCCTCCCCGAAGGGAGAGGACCGCCCGGAGCGAGCAGACCGCAGGTCAGAGACAGAGCAGAACGCTCGCGGCGCTGATGCAGGAGAGCAGGCTCACCGTGCTGTTGCCGCCTTCCGTGCGCTCTTCGGTCTCGATGGTCTGCAGGTCGAGAAGTGCCATGGTGTGTCCTTCCATAGGGTGTCCGTCCGTGGTCATCCGTGGGGACGGGGTGGTGTCACGACTCCGCGGGATCGCGGAACCGCGTCAGTGGGGCCGCCTGCCCGGCGGCGGGAGGAACGGCAGGTGGGCGTCGGTCGCCGGGTCGAGGGCCGCGCCGAGTGCCAGCAGGCACCCTGCCGTTCCGGTGGCGAGGTCCATGGAGAGCCGCATCATCTGGTGCCCGGGGAAGGCCAGTTGGCCCTGGTACGCCATCGCGAACCAGCCGAGCCCGGCGATCTGCCCGGCCAGCCGGTCCTCGGTCGCGCCCGGCGTGGTCGTGCGGCTGAGGTGCAGGATCATTCCCGCGCGGCCCTGGAAGAGCCCGGGCTGCGCGTAGAAGCGTGAGGTGGCCGCGGTGAGCACACCGGAACGGGACGGCTCGAACTCCGCGGCGAGGCCGGGGGAGTGGGCCACGAGGTCGTCGAGGACCATGCCGAGGCCCGCGCTGCCGGCGCCGAGGTAGGGCAGGGTCCGCCAGCCCTCGTCGACCTCCAGCGACCCGTTCTCGCGGGTCACGCAGGACTCCAGGTCCCGGCGCAGGGCCACGGCCGCCGCCTCCAGCCAGGCTTCCTGGCCGGTCCACTCGTACTGGCGCAGCATGAGCAGCGCCGTGCCGCTCGCGCCGCGCAGCAGTCCGGCGCGCCGCCGGGGCGTGGCCGGGACCGGCTCGGTGAGGCGCTGGACGAGGATCCGCGCGGCCTCGTGGGCCCGCTCGCCCAGCTCCGCCTCGCCGGTCGTACGGGCCAGCTGCCCGAGGACGAGGCCCAGCCCGGCCAGTCCGCCGTGCAGGTCGGAGGAGAGGTTCTGCCACCGCTCGGCGAGGATGCCCTCGACCAGGTCCAGCGCCCGCTGCCGGTGCCCGAGCCGGTCGAGGACCAGGGCGACGCCCGCGAGCCCGTCGTACAGGCCGAGCGGGGTGCCGACCGGGGCCGGTGCCGTCCGGTCCAGCAGCCAGCGCTCGCCCTCCTCGTACCGCTCGGCGCCGGCCGCGTCCAGCGCGAACAGCACCCCCGCGGCGCCGTGCGCCAGCCCGAGCCCCCCGCCGTCGGAGAACTGGGCGACGTCGCCGGGGAAGAGCCGGTCGTCGCGCTCCGGGGTGGCCGAGGCGAGGATGGCCTTGACCATCGAGTCGCGGCTGTACGGCCAGTCGCCCGGGTCCACCGGGGAGGAGGACGCGGCCGGCGTACGGCCGGACACCTCCCGGGTGATCTCCGTGACCGCCTCGTCGAGGAACTCCCGCGGCACGTCCGGGAACTGCTCCGCGATCACCTCGGCCAGATGTGCCGCCTTGCCGCGGTCGACCACGAACAGCGTGGTCACCGGCAGGAACAGGGCCAGCCGCAGACAGGCCAGCGCATAGCGGTCGATGTCGGCGCCCCGGCGGTCCGGCGGCGCGAAGAACCCGGGGTGGGCGACGACCTGGCGGCCGTTCTCCCCGGCCGGGGCCGCGGCCTCGAAGTCGAGGAGGAACACCGTCTCCTCGTCCGGGGCGACCATGATGTTGAAGACGTGCAGGTCGTTGAAGACGATGCCCCGGGCGTGCACCGCCGCCACGGCCTCCTCCACCTTGCGGTGGATGCGCAGGGCCCATGCCGTGTAGGCGGCCACGGCCTCCGCGTCGGGGTCCTGCGTGAGCAGCGGATGCCGCTCGGCGAAGAAGGAGTTGAGCGGACGGCCCTCCAGGAACTCCATCACCAGGAAGCGGTGCCCGCCGAGCTCGAACCAGTCGCGCACCTCCGGGACCACGCCCGTGCCCGCGACCTGCTCCAGCGCCTGCTTCTCCCGCTCCAGCCGGGCGATCGCGTCGGCGCCGTCCGAGGCGAGACCCGCGTGCGGCCGGCCCTCCTTGAGGACGATCTTGCGCCCGTCACGGGTGTCGGTGCCCGCGTACACACCGCCGCCGTTGGAGAAGTGCAGCGCCTTCTCGATGCGGTACGGCAGCTCGCCCGTCGTCGTGTTGTTCCGCGCGTCGAGATGCGGCTGGAGAAACGCCGGGAGCGTCACCCATTCGGGCACCTGGAAGGACGGCGACCGCCGGTCCGGCACCAGCCGCCCCTCGCCGTCCCGCACCGCCGGCACCAGCGAGCCCCGCTCGTCCACGACGAAGGCGCGAGCGAAGGCGCCGTAGCGCACGTACAGCGGGCCTTCACCCCAGCGCAGGTCGGTGAGGATGTACGGCCCCTCGAAACCCTCCAGCAGCGCGCCCAGCTCACGCAGCACCTGGTGCAGCTGCTCCTCGTCGGCCGGGTAGACGGTGACGAACTTGCCACTGCCGTCGCGCGGCGCGTACTTGGTGTTGCGCAGGTGGAGCAGGTGCGGGCCCGGCACGAACTTGAAGGGGACGCGCCGCTCGACGCAGTAGTCCCACACGATCCGGGCGATCTCCTCCGCGTTCGCCCGGGTCGCCGAGGCGTGGATCTTCCATCCCTGGGCCGGGCCCTGCAGCGGTTCGCCGTCCGGGCCGAGCGGCGTCATCGTCAGCCAGTCGCCGATCCGGGCCGACTCCCAGCCCTCCGGCAGCGGCCGGCGGGCCGTCTCGTAGAGGTGGGCGGCTGTCCCCTGCCCGCCCCGCGCCAGCCGGTCCGGCGTCTCGTAGAAATGCCGGTCGGCCAGCGCGTACACCTCGTACCGCTTGTCCATGCGTCCCCCTCCGTGACGGAAACCGAGCTTTCCAGCCACCACCCGGGCACGCACAGTCACGCCTGTCACGAGAACACCGTGCGGAACGCATGCGTTAAGACATGTTCGGCTTCTTTCGAGCGCCCGCCTCGGCGCTCGACCACGGAACGCCCACAGGGGCTGCGCAGGTGTCTCATTAGCGCTGTAATGGCCAACGTGGTCAGTCAGGGCGCCCGGGAGCGCGGAACGCGAACGTCGCGTGCCGAAGGTGCCCTCAAGGCGATCGCAGCCGATCAGGAGTCGCCCGAACGACTGCGCCGCGTCCTCGAGCAGGCACTCGTCTTCTCCGGTGCGGCGCTCGCCGCCGTGTACGCGCCCAGCGAGGACGGCGAACTGCTCTGCCTGATGGAGTCGGCCGGCGTCCCGAGGACGCTCTACGGACTGCGCGACAGCTACCCGCGCGCCGGGCGGTCCCCGGTCGCCGAGGCACACCGCGGCGGACAACCGGTGTCACTGGGCCCGGCGGAACTCGCCGAGCACGCCCAGGCGCGGCGCGTGCCGTCCGGGGACTTCTTCCTGACGGCCCTTCCCGTGCAGGGCGACGGCGGCTGCCTGCTGGCCGTGAGCGAGCGCCCCGAGGGCTTCACCGCCGACGACCTCGCATGCCTGGGACTCATCTCCGACGCGGTCGCCTTCACCGCCCCGGCCACGCCCGCGGAGGCCGGTGACCTGCCGCCGAGCGTCTTCAGCCTCGCCATGGACACCGGCCGCGTCCGGGCCGGAGACGACCTGCTGGACCTGTTCGGCCTGGACCCCGTGGAGTTCGACGGCCGCGTCGAGACGTTGCTCAGCCTGACCGTGCCCGAGGACCTGCCGTCGCTGATGTCCGTGGTGGAGGCCGACCACATGTCCATCGGCGACCGGGAGCTGGAGTTCCGGGTGCTCCAGCCCACCGGCCCGCCGAAGTGGCTCCGGCTGCGCGGGCGCCTCCTGCCCGGCGGCGAGGGCCGCCCGGCACGGCTCGTGGGCACGGTCGTCGACGTCTCCACCCTGCGCTCCGACGTCACCGACGTCGCCCGCGTCCAGCGCCTGGCCGCCGCGCTGGCCACCGCCGTCACCGTCCGCGACGTCGGCAAGGCCGTGGTCGCCGCGCTGCGCCGGCCGCTCAGGGCCGACCGGATCGCGCTCGCCGAGCTGGAGAGCGAACGGCTCGTCGTCACCGTGCTCGACCCGCCCGAGCCCGAGGCCTGGCCCGAGCTGTGGCGGTCGGAGTGGCGCACCGAGTGGCCCGACGCACCCGTGCGCGCCATGCCCACCCTCGCCGCCGCGCTGCGCGAGGGCCGGGCCCGCATCTGGCCCGCCGGCAGCCCCCTGGAACGCGCCCTGGCCGAGGTCGGCCCCGGCGGCCTCGCCGTCCTGCCGCTGCCGGCCGGGAACCGCATGGCCGGTGCCTGCCTGATCGGCTGGGACACCCCGCACGACTTCGGCGCCGACGAACGCGCGCTGCTCACCGCCTGCGCCGGCCTCGCCGGACAGGCTCTGGTGCGGGCCCGGGCCTTCGACGCCGAGCACGAACTCGTCGGCATGCTCCAGCGCCAGCTGCTGCCGCGCAGCCTGCCCCGGCTGCCGGGCGCGGTGGCCGTCGCCCGCTACCTGCCCAGCACGGCGGGGCTGGAGCTCGGCGGCGACTGGTACGACGTCATCCCGCTGCCCGACAACCACGTCGCCCTCGTCATCGGCGACGTCCAGGGCCACAGCGCCGGCGCCGCCACCCTCATGGGGCAGATGCGCACCGCCCTGCGCGCCTACGCCGTCGAGGGGCACCCGCCGGACGTGGTGGTCGCGCACGCCAACCGGCTCCTCATGGACATGGAGAGCGACCTCTTCGCCACCTGCTGCTACGTCGACGTCGACCTGGAGGAGGGGGCCGCCTGGTGCGTGCGCGCCGGGCATCTGCCGCCGGTGCTGCGCTACCCGGACGGCCGGACCGAGATCGCCGAGGCCGAGGGCGGCCCGCCCCTCGGGGTGGTCACCCGGGCCGACTTCCCCATGAGCCCGCTCCGGCTCCCGCCCGGCACCGTGATCGCCCTGGCCACGGACGGTCTCGTCGAGACGCCCGACGCCGACATCGACGAGGGCATGGCCCATCTCGCCGAGCGGCTGGCCGACGCGGCCCCCACCGACCTGGGGCTCGCCGCCGACGCCCTCCTGGGCGACGCCCCGCGCAGCGACGACGTCGCCCTGCTCCTCATGCGCTACGACGGCATGGAACTGCGCCCGCTCCGGGAGAGCTGGACGGTCTGGCGGGTGCCGCAGGCCGTCGGGCACGCCCGCCGCTTCGCCCGGCGCACCCTGCGCTCCTGGGGCGTCACCGTGGACTACGACGCCGCGCTCCTCGTCGTCTCCGAACTCGTCACCAACGCCCTGGTCCACACCGACGGCAAGGTCCGGATGGACCTGACCCTCGTCAACAACCGTCTGCGTATCGCCATCGCCGACGCCTCCCCCCGCTCACCGGTCAGACCGACCAGCATCGGCTGGGAGGCCACCGGCGGCCGGGGCATCCTGCTCGTCGAGGCCCTCTCCGCGACCTGGGGCACCCTGCCGGTCAGCGGCGGCAAGCAGGTGTGGGCGGAACTGGTGCTGGGACGCTGAGCACCCGTCCGGCCCGGGCCCGGCGGCCCCGGCGGCTCAGCCCAGCCGCTTCAGCATCTCCTGCGCCAGCGGGGCCGACGACGCGGGGTTCTGGCCCGTGACCAGGTTGCGGTCGGTGACCACGTGCGGGGCCCACGGCTCACCGGCCCGTACGGTCACACCGGCCTCGGTCAGGCGGTCCTGGAGCAGCCACTCGGCGCGGTCGGCGAGGCCGCCCTGGATCTCCTCGGCGTTGGTGAACGCCGCGACCTCGTAGCCGGCGAAGACGTTGGTGCCGTCATCCCCGACGGCGGCCAGCAGCGCGGCCGGACCGTGGCAGACGACACCGAGCGGCCTGCCCGACTCCAGGACACGGGCCAGCAGCCGGCCGGAGTCGGCGTTCACGGCCAGGTCCTCCATCGGGCCGTGGCCGCCGGGGTAGAAGACGGCCGCGTAGTCCTCGGGCCGGACGACCTCGAGACGGACGGGGTGCCGCAGCTCGGTGAAGGATTCCAGCGCCTTCGCGATCCGGTCGGCGTTCTCCTGGCCCCCGTTCACCTCGGCGGCGAGGGAGGCGCGGTCGACGGTGGGCTCGACACCGCCGGGCGTGGCCACGACGACCTCGTGGCCGGCGGCCCGGAACGCCTCGTACGGGGCGACGGCCTCCTCGGCCCAGAAGCCGGTGGGGTGCGCGGTGCCGTCGGCGAGGGTCCAGGTGTCGGCGCCGGTGACGACGAAGAGGATCTTCGACATGGTGGGTGCATCTCCGTGGGACGGGCCGCGGCCGGAGCGCGCGGCGATGACTCGGACGGTGACGACCGTAGACGCCCGGACCGCCGCTTCTCCAATGGCACACTCAATGGCAGCCATAGGGATTCCAATGGCGGAGCGCGGTAGGGTCGCCTTGTGTGAGCCCCATCGACCCCCTCGGCGCGACCGGCACGCCCGCGCAGTACGACCTCAACCTGCTGCGCACCTTCCTCGCCGTCTACCGGTCCGGCTCCTTCACGGCCGCCGCGCACCTGCTGGGCCTGTCCCAGCCGACCGTCACCACGCAGATCCGCTCGCTGGAGCGGCAGACCCGCCGGGAGCTGTTCGAACGGCTGCCGCGCGGCGTCGCCCCGACCGCTGTGGCCGACGAACTCGCGGCCCGTGTCGCGGCCCCCCTCGACGCGCTCGCGGAGGCCACGGGGCACGGCCCCCGGGAGGAGTCACGCGCCGAGCCGGTCCACTTGGCCGGTCCCGCCGAGCTGCTGTCCACCCGGGCTCTGCCCGCCCTCGCCCCGCTCGTCACCGAGGGCGTACGGCTGCGCGTCGCCATGGGACTGACCGAACCCCTGCTCGACGAACTGCGCGCCGGCCGCCACGACCTCGTGATCGCCACCACCCGGCCCCGCGGTCGCACCCTGTCCGCGGTGCCTCTGACCGACGAGGAGTTCGTCCTGGTCGCCGCCCCCGCCTGGGCCGGCCGTGTCGCGCAGCGCCCGACCGCCGACAGGCCCGCGGCGCTGCACGACATCCCGCTGATCACGTACGCCGAGGACCTGCCCATCGTGCGCCGCTACTGGCGGCACGTCTTCGGCCGGCGCCTGAACTGCCGCGCCGCCGTCTCGGTCCCGGACCTGCGGGCCGTCCTGGCACTGGTCACGGCCGGTGCCGGCTTCAGCGTGCTGCCGCGCTACCTGTGCGCCGGGGAACTGGCGTCCGGCGCCCTGGTCCTCCTCGACGCCCCCGAGGACGCGCCGATCAACACCGGCTTCCTCGTCCAGCGGCCGGGCACCTCGGACAACCCGCACGTGGCTCTCGTCCGTGACCGTTTGCTGGAGGCCGGCCGTACCTGGTGACGCCGCGGACGTGCCGGGTACCCGCCGCGGCGCAGGAAGGAGAAACCGCCACGAGCCGAAGGAAGAGGAACGTCATGGCTCAGCATGTCCGCGACATCATGACCGGCGACCCGGTCACCGTCGAGCCGCAGACCTCCGTCGCCGAGGTGGCACGCATCATGCGCGACGAGGACCTCGGAGCCGTCCTGGTGACGGACGGCGACCATCTGCGAGGTCTGGTCACCGACCGTGACCTTGTGGTGCGGTCGGTCAGCCGGGGCGGCGACCCCGAGCGGATCACCGTCGCCGGCGCGTGCAGCGACGAGCTGGTCACCGTCGGCCCCGACGAGGGCCTGGCCCAAGCGGTGGAGCTGATGCGCGAGCACTCCGTGCGCCGCATCCCGGTCGTCGACCACGGGCACCCCGTGGGCATCGTCTCCCTGGGCGACATGGCCATGGAGCGCGACCCGGAGTCGGCGCTCGGCGACATCAGCGCCGCGCGCCCCAACGCCTGACGAACAGCGACCCGCCCGACGGTCCCGCGCACCCCGCCGTGCGCGGGACCGTCGTACGTCGTGCGAGCACGACTGCTGAACACCGGACAGGAGAAGGGGAGTTCGACAGTGGAGCACGAGCGTTGCGGTCCGGGTTTGTTCGGTTTTTCGCGGGGGACTCGAACAGCAGTGGAAGCAGAAGGAAGATGATGAGTCGTGGAGTCCATGGACACCAGTGAGAAGCCCGTCGCCCGTCAGCACGAGACCGGCTGGTCGAAGGCACGCCGCCTGCGCGGAAAGGCCGCGCTGCGGACCTGCCTCCCCGCCGTCGAGGACCGGAGCGCCCAGGGGGCCGCGCACTCCGGGGCGGAGTGGAACATCGTCCGGGGTGAGGACTGATCCCTCCCCGGACGACCGCGCGGTGACGATCCGAGTAACTGCGCGCATCGACAACCAAAAGAAGCGATGTTCACATCCGCCGGATCACGACTAAGGTGAACCGAATGAAGGCTCTCGTGCTGTCCGGCGGTGCAGGAACACGGCTGAGGCCGATCACCCACACGTCGGCCAAGCAACTGGTGCCCGTGGCCAACAAGGCCGTGCTGTTCTACGGGTTGGAGTCGATCGCCGAGGCCGGCATCACCGACGTGGGCATGATCGTCGGGGAGACCGCCGAGGAGATCGAGGAAGCGGTGGGGGACGGGTCGACGTTCGGCCTCAAGGTCACCTACATCCCCCAGGAGCGGCCCCTCGGGCTGGCCCACGCGGTACTGATCGCCCGGGACTTCCTCGGTGACGACGACTTCGTGATGTACCTCGGAGACAACTTCATCGTCGGCGGCATCACCGGCCTCGTCGACGAGTTCCGCGACCACCGGCCCGACGCCCAGATCCTGCTCACGCGGGTGGCCGACCCCCGCGCCTTCGGGGTCGCCGAACTCGACCCGTCCGGCCAGGTGATCGGCCTGGAGGAGAAGCCCGACCAGCCCAAGAGCGATCTCGCGCTGGTCGGCGTCTACATGTTCACGCCCCGCATCCACGAGGCGGTCCGCGCCATCGAACCGTCCTGGCGCGGCGAACTGGAGATCACCCACGCCATCCAGCACCTGATCGACACCCGCGCCGACGTGCGCTCCACGGTCATCAAGGGCTACTGGAAGGACACCGGCAACGTCGACGACATGCTCGAGGTGAACCGCACGGTCCTCGAAGTGATGGAGCGCCGTATCGACGGCGACGTGGACGAGACGTCGGAGACCATCGGGCGGGTGGTGGTCGAAGAGGGTGCGCGGATCGTCAACTCCCGTATCGTCGGGCCCGCCGTCATCGGCTCGGGCACCCTCGTGAGCAACTCCTACGTCGGTCCCTTCACCTCCGTCGCGGAGAACTGCCGGATCACGGACAGCGAGCTGGAGTTCTCGATCGTGCTGCGGGACTCCTCGATCCAGGGCGTCGGCCGGATCGAGTCCTCGCTGATCGGCAGGCACGTCGAGGTGACCCCGGCCCCCAGCGTCCCCAGCGCCCACCGCTTCGTCCTCGGAGATCACAGCAAGGTGCAGATCACTTCATGAACCTCCTCGTCACCGGCGCCGCCGGGTTCATCGGCTCCCGCTACGTCCGCGCAACTCTCGCCTCGGACGCGCCCGACGCGCCGCGCATCACCGTGCTGGACAAGCTCACCTACGCCGGCACCCTCGACAACCTCGAACTGACCCACCCGCGGCTGGAGTTCGTACAGGGCGACATCTGCGACGCCGAGCTGGTCGACAAGCTGATGGCCGACGCGGACCAGGTCGTGCACTTCGCCGCCGAGTCCCATGTGGACCGCTCGATCAGCGGCGCCGCCGACTTCGTCCGCACCAACGTCCTCGGCACCCAGACCCTGCTGGACGCCGCCCTGCGCCACGGCACGGGCCCCTTCGTGCACGTCTCCACCGACGAGGTCTACGGCTCCATCGAGTCCGGCTCGTGGCCGGAGGACCACCCGCTGCAACCGAACTCGCCCTACTCGGCCTCCAAGGCCTCCTCCGACCTGCTCGCGCTGGCCTACCACCGCACCCACGGCCTGGACGTGCGCGTTACGCGCTGCTCCAACAACTACGGCCCGCACCAGTTCCCCGAGAAGGTCATCCCGCTGTTCGTCACCAACCTCCTCGACGGCCACAAGGTGCCCCTGTACGGCGAGGGCCGCAACATCCGCGACTGGCTGCACGTCGACGACCACTGCCAGGGCGTCGACCTCGTCCGCACCCAGGGCCGGCCCGGCGAGGTCTACAACATCGGCGGCGGCACCGAACTCACCAACAAGGAACTCACCGGCCTGCTCCTGGACGCCTGCGGAGCGGACTGGGACCGGGTGGAGTACGTCGAGGACCGCAAGGGCCACGACCTGCGCTACTCCGTCGACTGGTCCAAGGCCCGCGACGAACTCGGCTATTGCCCCCGTCACGACTTCACCACCGGCCTCGCCGAGACCGTCGCCTGGTACCGCGACAACCGGGCCTGGTGGGAGCCCCTGAAGCGGCGCGTCGCCCAGGAGCAGGCATGAGGTGGCTGATCGCCGGGGCGGGCGGGATGCTCGGCCGTGACGTCGTCGAGGAACTCACGCGGCGCGGCGAGACCGTCGTCGGCCTCGACCGCGCCGCCCTGGACATCACGAGCCCCTCGGCCGTCGACGCGGCCGTCCGGGAGCACCGCCCCGAACTCGTCGTGAACTGCGCCGCCTACACGGCCGTCGACGACGCCGAGACCGAGGAGGCCCGCGCCCTGGAGGTCAACGGCGACGGCCCGCGTCTGCTGGCCCGGGCCTGCGCCGCGCACGACGCCCGCCTGATCCACGTCTCCACGGACTACGTCTTCTCCGGCGAGGCCCGCACCACCCCCTACCCGGAGGACCATCCGACGGGCCCGCGCACCGCCTACGGCCGCACCAAGCTGGCCGGGGAGCGGGCCGTACGGGAAGAGCTCCCCGGGGCGAGCGCGATCGTGCGCACGGCGTGGCTCTACGGCGTCCACGGCTCGAATTTCGTCCGGACCATGATCGGTCTGGAAGCCCGCCGCGACACCCTCGACGTCGTGGACGACCAGTGCGGGCAGCCCACCTGGAGCGCTGACGTCGCCGAGCGGATCGCCGACCTCGGCCCCCGGCTCGGCCCGGAGACGCACGGCGTCTTCCACGCGACCAACTCCGGCGAGGCCACCTGGTACGACCTCGCCCGCGAGGTGTTCTCCCTCATCGGCGCCGACCCGGACCGGGTCCGCCCCACCAGCAGCGCGGCCTTCCCCCGGCCCGCCCCCCGCCCGGCGTACAGCGCCCTCGCACACCCACGGTGGCAGGAGATCGGCCTGCCGCTGCCGCGCGACTGGCGCTCCGCCCTGCACGAAGCACTGCCCCGCATCCGCAAGGAAGGTCTTCTTCGTGAAACGCCATGAGTTCCTCCGGGAACTGCACAAGGTCAGCGCCAATCGCAACTACCTGGAGATCGGCGTCAACGACGGGCGCAGCCTGACGCTGTCCCGCGTCCCCAGCATTGCGATCGACCCCGCCTTCAAGGTGGTCTCGGAGCTGAGGTGCGACGTCCACCTGGTGAAGGCCACCAGCGACGACTTCTTCGCGCGCGACAACCCGCTCCAGCACCTCAAGGGCGGCCGTCACCCGCTGCGCAACCTGCGCCGCGGCCGCAGCCCGATCGGCTACTGGCGCAAAACGACCCTGGATCTGTCGTTCATCGACGGAATGCACCTGTTCGAGTTCGCGCTGCGCGACTTCATGAACGTCGAGAAGTACTCGGACTGGTCCAGCGTGATCGTCCTCGACGACATGCTGCCGCGCAGCGTGGACGAGGCGGCCCGGGACCGGCACACCAATGCCTGGACCGGTGACGTCTACAAGATCACCGAAGTGCTGGCGCGCTACCGCCCCGACCTGGTCACGGTGCAGGTGGACACCGCCCCCACCGGCCAGCTGGTCGTCTTCGGCGCCGACCCGGACAACCGGGTCCTGCACGACAAGTACGACGAGATCATGGCCGAGTACAAGATCCCCGACCCGCAGAAGGTCCCCGAGGCGATCCTGGAGCGGGCCGGCGCGGTCCGCCCCGAGACGCTCCTGGAAGCGGGCTTCTGGCGCCCCCTCGCCCAGGCCCGCAATCGCGGCCTGCCCCGCTCCATCGGCTGGGAGCCCCTGCGCAAGGCCCTGCAGCAGGTCGGCGTGAGCCGCTGAACGACGGCGCCGGCCACCCCCCCGGGGGGCGGCCGGCGCCGACGACCTTCCCGGCCTTCCGGGGCACAGGCCCGGACGCTGCACGCGTCTGGGCCTGCGGTGTGTCCAGAGGCTCGGCCGCGGGGCAACGTCCGGGCCGCGGCGCCCGTCGGGGTGCCCACTCAGCCGCGCGCAAGGCCTCGACGACCGCGGGTGACGCGGAACGGCTCCACCGGCTTCCGCACCGCGGGCGGCGGCGAGCCGCGCCGCCTGGCCGAACCGGCCGACGGCTGCTGAACGAGTTGGTCGTGCAGCCCTTGGCCGTGCAGCCCGTGCCCGCGGTCACCCGCGGCGCGCCGGCCCACACGGCCCAGCCCGGGGTCCCCGCCGCCCCAGGTCTCCACCGCCTTCGGCCGCCGTGTCCGCCCCGGCCGGCCTGCCGACGGCGCAGGGCGCGCCCGCCCGGCCCGCAGAGCACCGTGGGCCCGGGTACACCTGGGCCCACGCCCCTCCGCCTGCCTCAGCCGTCAGTCGCCGTCCGCGGCCCGCCCCCGCAGTTCCGCGTAGTACGCCAGGCAGGCCTCGTACGACGGAAGCAGCCCCTGCCGTTCCGCCTCTGCCAGGGTCGGGGCCTGCTCGTCCTTGGGGGAGAGGAGCGGAGTGATGCCCTCGGGCCACTCGATGCCCAGGGCCGGGTCGAGGGGGTGGATGCCGTGTTCGCGGCCCGGGGCGTAGCCCTCCGAGCAGAGGTAGACCACCGTCGCGTCGTCCGTGAGGGCCATGAAGGCGTGGCCGAGGCCCTCCGCGAGGAAGATCGCGTGCCGTGTGTCGTCGTCGAGCCGCACGGACTCCCACTGCCCGTAGGTGGGGGAGCCCACGCGGATGTCGATCACCACGTCCAGGACGGCGCCGCGTACACACGTGACGTACTTGGCCTGGCCGGGCGGCACATCGGCGAAGTGCACACCCCGCAGCACGCCCCGCCGCGAGACCGAGCAGTTGGCCTGGGCCAGGGACAGGTCGTGCCCCGTCACCTCGCGGAACTCCGCACCCCGGTACCACTCGTGGAAGCTGCCCCGGTCGTCCGGGAAGATCTTGGGCTCCAGAACCCAGGCGCCTGCTATCCCCAGGGGTCGCATGCCGTCACCGCTCTCCGGTCCTGATACGGGAATTCACCGTGCGGCGCGCGGCTCCGAGTACGCGTCGGGCGCGCCGGGCCAGCCGCAGCGCGACACCGGGCCCCGGCACCGGCGTCACCAGCACGCTGCCGCCCCCGGCCCGCAGGGCGAACGGCAGACCGGTGAAGCGAGCCTGGTCGGCGCCCGGGTTCAGGCACACGGCCACGCGCCAGACCTCGTCCGAGAGATCCTGGGGCAGTTCCGCCTCCAGCACCGAGCCCGGCCGGTCCGCGTCGGGGGAGAGCGTGCCCGGCACCTCCAGGATCCGGCGGGAGGAGACGAACCTCAGCCGCACGTCCGTGTCGCCCGGGGAGTGCAGCGGAAGCAGGACACGGAACCGCACCCCGGAGACGGCGACGTCCCCCAGTTGCACGCGGCCCAGCCCGAGCCGCTTGCCGCGCGCGCCGAGCTCCAGGGAGAGGTTGCCGTGCGGTTCGGTCCAGTACGGCAGGACCGGGCGGTCGCCGACGACTCCCGCCTCCGGCCCGGGCCGGTCCTCGCGCGGTGCCGGACCCAGCCGGCACTCCTTGGTCCAGCCGCCCGTCTTCACCCGGACGAGTGCGTCCCAGGCGCCGTCACGCGGCAGTTCGGCCGGATCGATCGTGGCGGTCGCCCGCAGCACCAGCCGGACCTCCTCACCGTCCCCGACCGGCACGGTCTCGCGTGTGAACTCCACCGGCTGGAAGTACTGCGCGGCGCTGGAGCGCTCCCGCAGCAGCAGATCGGCCGTGGCCTGCCCGAACCGCGCGGCGGTCTCCGAGGCCACCCACCGCACCGCCTCGGGCACGTCCTTCGGCACATCGGTCAGCGGCGCCGCCTCGGATGCGGCGGGGAACAGCATCGGCTCGCCGCCGGACAGGTACTCGGCCGTGAAGCCGACGCGGAGCGAGCCGTCGCGCCACTCGATGTCCCCGGGGGTCGCCTTGGGGGCGACGCCCGCCTCCCACTCCGCGAAGGCCACCACGTCGTCGTACCGGTCGGCCGCCGTCAACGCGGCGACGACCTGCTGCGTCGGCTGCAGACCGGCCGCGACACCGGGCCCGAAGCGCTCGACGACGACCTCGTGGATCTCCCCGAACAGCTCCCTGCGGTAGTCGTCCGGCAGGTTCAGGAAGCGCCGGGCACGCAGCCGCTCGACCATCTCCACGCGCAGCCAGCGCCGGAACAGCCGGTCGCGCACCGGACCGGGCTCCGTGTACTCCTCGACGACGTCGAGGGCCTCGCGCAGGTTCGCGAAGTAGCCGACGGGGTCGAAGCGTTCGAAGCCCGCGTTGGAGCCGTCGTCCCGCCGGATGTGGTAGTAGCAGACGTAGTCGCTGAGCACGGCGACGTTCTCCGCGCGCAGATAGGCCTCGGCGACGAAGACGTGGTCCTCCAGGCGCCGTCGGCCCTCGGGAAAGCGCAGGCCGATGCGGTCCAGGAAGGCCCGGCGGAGCATCTTGTGCGGGGTGAGGCTGTCGATGAGCGGGGCGTTCTCGACGGTGGCACGCGGGTGGTTGCGGCGGAACAGCTCCACCGGCACCCCGCGGTTCTTGCCGGCCATCTTGCCCACGACGACGTCGGCGCCGTTGGCCACGCCGTAGTCGTACATCCGCTCCAGGGCCTCGTCGCCCAGGTAGTCGTCGTTGTCGACGAACATCACGAACTCGCCCCGGGAGGCCTCGATGCCGACGTTGCGGGGCTTGCCCGACCAGCCGGAGTTCTCCTGGTGGATGACCTTCATCCGGGGGTCCTCGGCGGCGAGCGCGTCGAGCCGGGCCGGGGTCTCGTCGGTCGAGCCGTCGTCGACGAAGATCACCTCGAACTCGTCGGGCGGCAGCGACTGCCGCTGCAGCGAGGAGATGCAGTCCTCGATGTAGATCCCCGGGTTGTACACGGGGACGATGACGCTGACCTTGACCGGCATCGGGTTTCCGGGCCCCTTCGGGTCGCTTGCCGTAGACGTCCTGTTGTACTGCGTGTTGCCCGATGCTAACCCGGTCGGCGATGCGGTCTCACCTTTCGAGACCTGGCCGTGATCATCTCCCCCCGCACGGCAACTGAGCTGCGCTGTCTGTCTGTTCGCGGTCAAAGTGCGCTTCAGTCGGCGACATCCACACCGTAGCCCCGGGCCAGCGCGCCCAGACCCTGGTCGTACCCCTGCCCCACGGTTCGCAGGCGCCACAGCGGGCCGCGGCGGTAGAGCTCGGTGAGCAGCAGGGTGCGCTCGGTGGTCGCGGCGTCCAGAGTGGCCTGGACCAGAGGTGCGGCGCTGGGGCCCGGACCGGAGCTGATGTGGATCGCGCCGACGTCCCCGAAGGTGGGCGAGCCGTCGATGGCGGCGGCGACCACGACCTTGCGGGCCGAGGGCGGCAGTGCGGCGAGATCGACACCGATCGTCTGCTCGGTCGGCCCGTCGCTGTGCAGCCGCACCGTCCCGCCCGGGTTCTCCGGCGCGCCGTAGAAGACGAAGTCCTCGTCGAAGCAGACCTGTTCGTCCTCGTCGACGACGAAGGCGACCACGTCGATCTCGCACGACGTCTGCTGCGCCCAGGTCGCGGTGACGGTCCAGGGGACCGCGGCGGATCCGCTCGGCTGAGGCAGGTCGATGACACCGCCGCGCGGGAGGACGCGCGGTGCCGCCGGCCCGCCGCCCTGCCGGGCGAGGGGGGTGATGACCGGGGCGTCGAGCCACGGTGCCTCGTGTGTGGGGAAGGCGAGGGCGGTGATCCGCTTCATCCGGCGGTCCCGTTCGCCGCCCGCCAGGAGTACGACGTCGGTGACGCTGGAGGAGAGGTTGATCGCCGCTGCCCCGCCGAGCTCGACGATCCGGCCGCGGGCCGCGACGGCATCGGGGTGCGTGCCACCGAGCACCAGGACGCGCCGCCCGGAGAGGGGACGGCCCTGGGCGGCAGGGTGTGCCGGACGCGGTGGTGTGGACGTTGCCGCCGGCGCCGGCCCGGGGATGAGGACTGCGGAGGGCATGGGCTCCTGGACCGGCTGGGGGGTGCCGGCCGGGGCGGGGGGCGTCGCGGGCGAGGCGATCGCCGCTTCCGAGTTTCGTGTCCGCTCGTGCGGTGTCCCCGGCCGTACGTCCCCCAGCAGCCTGACGAACGTGGACTCGTCGAGCACCGGAACCCCCTCGGCCAGCGCGCGACGTGCCTTGCCGGAGCCGGACGAGGCGTCGTTGGTGACCAGTGCGCTGGTGTGCCGGCTGACGGATGCCATGACGTTCAGCCCGGCCTCGACGGCCTGCCGCTCCAGCTCCGCGCGCGGCGTCAGCGTCTCACCGGTGATCGCGACCTTCATGCCCTGCACCAGTGGCCCGCCCGGCTCCGGCCGCCCCGGATTGCGGTAGGCGCACGGCGTCTTGGGCGTCCGGGGAGCGAACCGGGGGTCCTGGCGGGGCGGGCAGGACACGAACGGCAACGGCAGTTCGAGGCGCGCCGCCTCCCGCAGCGAGGCACGCAGTACGCCCGCCAGCACCCGGGTGTCGTCGAGCGCGTCGTGGGCCCTGACCTGGGGGACGCCGTAGTGGGCGGCGAGCGTGCCCAGTCCGAGGTCCTCGGTCGGCGGATCGACCCGGCGGTTCAGCGCGAGGGTGCACAGGCGACGGGCCACCGGCAGCGCGGCGCCGGCACGGGCGAACTCGTGGGCGAGGAAGTCGTAGTCGAACTGGGCGTTGTGCGCGACGAGCACGCGGTCCCTCAGCATCGCAGCGATCCGCGGCGCGACCCGGTCGAAGACCGGCGCACCGCGCAGCCTCTCGGACGTCAGCCCGTGGACATGGACCGGCCCCGGATCGCAGCCGGGGTCGAGGAACGTCGAGAACTCGTCCGTCTGCTCCCCGTCCGGGCCCAGGGTCACGACGGCCAGGGACAGCACCCGGTCGCGGCGGGCGACCAGCCCCGACGTCTCCACGTCGACCACCGCCCAGTCGTAGGCGTAGTCGCGCAGGCCGGACGCATCGAAGGCAGGGGAGAGGAGAGACATGGAGGAAGGATGGAGGGATCTTCACCGGCCCTTCAACCCGGATGTCGATTCATCCGTATAAGTGGACATTGAACGACACCCTCTAGGGTGATGATGTGCGACTGCTCCTGATGTCCGACACCCACCTGCCCAAGCGTGCCAAGGTCCTTCCCGACCCCCTGCTCGCCGAGATCCCCCACGCCGACGTCGTGTTCCACGCCGGGGACTGGGTCGACACGGAGACGCTCGACCTGCTGGAGGCCCGCTGTCGCCGGCTCGTCGGGGTGTACGGCAACAACGACGGGCCGGATCTGCGCGCCCGGCTGCCGGAGGTGGCGTACGCGGAACTCGAAGGGGTGCGGTTCGGCGTGATCCACGAGACGGGCGCCAGGCAGGGCCGGGAACAGCGGTGCGCCGCCCGCTTCCCCGGCCTGGACGTGCTGGTCTTCGGCCACAGCCACATCCCCTGGGACACCACGGCCCCCACCGGCCTGCGCCTGCTGAACCCGGGCTCCCCGACGGACCGCCGCCGCCAGCCGCACTGCACGTACATGACCGCCACGGTCGCCGGCGGGCTGCTCACCGACGTGGAACTGCACCGTCTGCCGCCCCGCGCACCGCTCTGAACCGCCCGGCCGGGCCCGTGACATGATCGCCGCACGGCTCAGGACGAGGGGTACCACCCGGACAACCGGCAGTCCGAGGCATCGACGGGCATCTCACCGCCGTCGAGGCGGGACGTCTGGACCTCACCACCTCGCCGATGATCTCGGCGTGGGGCCGCAGACCGACCGGCGACGGCTCGCAGCGACTCATCCAGCGCCGCATCGGGCAACGTTCGCGCTGTTTCCGCCCGTGGTGTCAGCTCGTGCTGAGTGGTGAGCTTGCTCGGGGTCGAGTTGGTGGTCGGCCCAGACGTAGCTTTCGGGAAGCAGGTCGGCGATGGAAACGGCTCGGAGGCGGTCGCTTGTGCCGACGATGACGTCGATGGCCGGGAAGTAGTCGAGAAGGACCTGGCGGCACCGGCCGCACGGGGGAACCACTCCCCGGTCGCGGTCGCCCACGGCGACGATGGTGTCCAGGTCGTAGGCGCCCTGGGCCGCCGCCGCGCCGATGAGGACCAGTTCGGCGCAGGGGCCTCCGGTGAAGTGGTAGGCGTTCACGGCGGTGACGATGCGGCCGTCCCGGGCGCGGGCCGCGGCCGCCATGGTGTGGTTTTCGCCCCGGCAGCGGGTGCGCGCGACATCGGCCGCGGCCTGGATGAGTTCGTGGTCGACGCCGTGGGTCTGCCTGGTCATCTTGCCCGCCTTCGTGTGGTGTCAGGCGACGTTGGCCCGAGTGACGATGGCGCGCAAGCGAATATCAGGGTCTTCGGCCGAGCACCCTTGTACCTCGGACACAGGGAATCGAAGTCGTCGGCCTGGAAGTTGTGGATCACGTCGCTGACCCGGCCGTCTGGCGGCGCGCCACATACAAGAGGGCAAACGGTGCCTGACGCGGCACTGGAGTCGGCGCTTCCGCAGCGAGGACCGGGGCGCCCCTCACCTGTCGTTCCTTTCCCTCTCCGCGAAGCCGGTGCTGTCGAAACCGGGTTCCAGTTCCACACCGGTGGCGTTCAGGAAGAAGGCCACCATGTGGTACTGCCCCACCAGCATGACGATCTCGATCAGTTCGGCCTCGTCGAAGTGCTCTGACAGGCCCTCCCAGGTGGCGTCGGACATCGCGGCATCGCGGTTCAGCTCGTCCGCCGCGCGGATCAAGTGCCTCTGGAGGTCCGTCCAGCCGGGTGCCTCCGGCCCTTCGCCGATGCGGTCGATGTCCGCGTCCGTGACGCCCTCGGCCCTGGCCAGGGGGAGGTGCCGCCCCCACTCGTACCGTGAGCCGGTGTTCCACGCGGTGCGCAGGATCAGTAACTCGCGCACTTCTCCCGGCAGTCGGCCGCTGACGAGCAACTGGCCGCCGAACGGCATGAACTGCTCGTAGAGATCGGGATGGCGTACGAGCGTGGTGAAGATGTTCGGGATCTGACCCCCGGGATCCTGGGGAGCCAGGGCCAGCAGTTCCCGGGTCCGCGGGTCCCTCTGTGCTTCGGGCAGCGGCGTCAGCCGCGGACGGGTCGGTCGGGCGGCTTCGTGGCGCTGTGGCATGGCGGCCTCCGGTCTCCGAGGGGCTCACCCTAGGAGACCGCACTCAGCGAGTGGAAGGCCCGGAGTGGTCAGCCGGCCGGGTCGAGAACGATCTTGCGGACGCCGTCGGAACGGCCTGCGAACAGTTCGTACGCCGCCGGTCCTTCGGAGAGGGCGAAGTGGTGGGAGACCACGGCCTCGGGCTGGAGCCGGCCGGCGCGGGTGAGGGCGATCAGGGGAGGGAGTTCGTAGTGCACCGAGCACAGCCCGATGGCGAACTCCAGTTCCTTGATCTGCGCCAGGTACATGTGGAACGGGAACGCCTTGTTCTGGCTGACCCCGATGACGCTGACGCGGCCGGCCTGCCGGACGGCCTTGAGGGCGAGCCCGATGGTGGCGTCGGAACCCACGGCCTCCACCACGGCGTCCGGCCCGCGGCCGGATGTCATCTCCCGGATGGCCGACCGCACGTCGTCACCCTCGACCGGCTCGACGCCCAGGCCCGCGGCGAAGGCGCGGCGCTCCGCGACCAGGTCCACGCCCAGCACCCGTGCCGCGCCCATCGCGAAGGCGGACTGAGCGGCCATGAGGCCGACCGGCCCGAGGCCGACGACCAGGACGGTCTCACCGGGCTGGATGCGGGCACGGCGGCAGCCGTACCAGGCGGTGGGGGCGTTGTCCGTGAGGACGACGGCGGCGTCGTCGGAGATGTCCTCGGGCAGGTGCACCAGATTGACGTCGGCGCAGGGCACGGCCAGGAGTTGAGCCTGGCTGCCCGGGAGCTTCGGGCTCACTCCGTAGCAGAGCTCCGTGCTCGACGTGGCGCGCTCGCATCGGGCGGTGAACCCGGCCGCACACTGCCGGCACTGCGCACAGCCGACAGAGGCGGGCACCAGGACCCGGTCGCCGGGCTTGAAGCGGGTGACCTGGCCGCCGGTGTCGACGACCACGCCGACGCACTCGTGTCCCGGTGTGTAGCCCAGTTCCGGGCTGAACGCGTTGCCGCCGTAGATGTGCAGGTCGCTGCCGCAGATGCCGGCCGCGGTCACCTGCACCACCGCGTCGGCGGGGCTGGTGACGGCCGGGTCGGGGACGTCCCCGTAGCGGATGTCGTGACGGCCGTGGTAGGTCAGTGCCTTCATCGGATCTCTCCCTCCCCTCGGCCCGGTCAGTCCGCGATCTTCAGCACCAGCTTGCCGCGGTTGTCACCACGGAACAGGCGCATCAGGGTCTCGGGGAACGACGCGACCGAGCCGGACACCACGTCCTCCAAGGACTTCAGCCGGCCCTCCGCCCGCCACGTGGCCATCTGTGCGATGCCCTCCGCGTACCGTTCGGCGTAGTCGAAGACCACGATGCCCGTCATGGATGCGCGGTTCACCAGCAGCGACAGGTAGTTGGCGGGGCCTTGCGGCTTGGTGCTGTTGTACTGGGAGATCGCGCCGCAGACCACGACGCGGGCGCCGCGCGCCAGGCGCAGCAGCACGGCGTCCAGAACGTCGCCGCCGACGTTGTCGAAGTACACGTCGACGCCGTCGGGGGCGTGCTCGCGCAGGGCTTTGCGGACGTCCTCGCTCTGGTAGTCGATCGCGGCGTCGAATCCGAACTCGTCCACCACCAGGCGGCACTTGGCCTCGCCGCCGGCGATGCCGATGACCCGGCATCCGAGGATCTTGGCGATCTGCCCGACGACGCTGCCGACGGCCCCGGCCGCTCCGGAGACCACGACGGTCTGCCCCGGCTCGGGACGCCCGACCTCGATCAGGCCGAAGTAGGCCGTCAGGCCCGACATACCGAGCGTGCCGAGATAGGTCGGCAGGGGAGCAGCCGCAGGGTCGACCTTGGTCACCCCGCGCCCGTCCGAGACGCAGTACTCCTGCACGCCGAACGTGCCCGACACATGGTCGCCGACCGCGAACCCGGAGTGCCGGGAGGCGACCACCCGGCCCACCGCGCCGGCGCGCATCACCTCGCCGATCTCCACCGGGCGGATGTAGGACCTGCCCGCGTTCATCCAGCCGCGCATCGCCGGGTCGATCGACAGACAGAGCACCTGTACCAGGAACTCCCCCTCGCCCGGCTGCCCCGCCGGTTCCTCGACGTGCTCCCAGTCGGTGGGGCGCGGCTCTCCCACGGGACGTGCGGCCAGGCGTATCTGGCGGTTGACCGTACTCATCAGCGGCGACTCTCCCTCAGCTGCATACCGTCCAGTCGGTACGGCCGTGAGCGTACGGGTGCCCGCCGTCCGGGGCAAGAGCCGGTCCGCCACGATTTACGGCTCATGCGGGCGGCCGGTCTTGGACAGCGAGCTATTCCTGTCCCGGCACCGCCATCTCTCCGAGGAGCGACCAGTCGTCCTGCGGGACGTTCGCGTTCACGATGCGCGGCGTCTCGGCCAGATACGGAGGCAGCGTCTGCTGCGCGGCCTTGAAGTGCGCGGACTGTACGTGTGCGGCTCCGGCCTCGTCGTCGCGGAAGGCCTCGACGAGGACGTACTCCGACGGCTCGTCCACGCTGCGCGACCAGTCGAACCACAGGCAGCCGGGCTCGGCGCGCGTCGCCCGGGTGAAATCAGCGGCGATCTCGGGCCAGCGGTCGGCGTGCTCGGGACGGACCCGGAACTTTGCGGTGATGAAGATCATGGGATTCCCTTCACTGAAGCGCTGCTGGCGACACGATCGTACGAACCCGGCTCGACGGCGACGTGACGGGAGCGGCGCCGCTGATCAGGAGGATCGGCGGGGGTGCACCGCCCCCTCCGTCGCGGTGAGCGGCGCTCCGGTGCCGCCCCAGCGCAGCGCCACGACCTCGGCGGCGACGGACACCGCCACCTCCTCGGGCGTACGGGCCCCGAGGTCCAGGCCGACCGGTGAGCGCAGCCGGGACAGTTCGCGTTCCGTGAGCCCGGCCTCGGCCAGCCGCTGCGCCCGGTCGGCGTGGGTGCGGCGGCTGCCCATCGCCCCGATGTAGGCGGCCGGGCGGCGCAGCGCCTCCTGGAGCAGGGGCACATCGAACTTCGGGTCGTGCGTGAGGACGCAGATCACCGTGCGCTCGTCGGTGTCGGTCTCGCGCAGATAGCGGTGCGGCCACTGCGCGACCACCTCGACGCCCTCGGGGAAGCGCCGGGGGGTGGCGAAGACGGGGCGGGCGTCGCAGACGGTGACTCGGTAACCGAGGAAGTCCCCGATGCGGGCCACGGCCGCGGCGTAGTCGATCGCGCCGAAGACCAGCATCCGCGGCGGCGGCGCGAAGGACTGCAGGAACACGCTCACGGAGTCCTCGCGGCGCTGCCCCTCGGGCCCGTAGTGCCGCAGGCCGGTGGCGCCGAGAGCGAGTTCGCCGCGGGCGTCGGCGGTCACGGCCGCGTCCAGGCCGCTCGCTCCGAGCGTGCCGAGGGTCCGGTCCGGCCAGACGGCGAGCGCCGCCCCGCGCGGTGCCGGGCCGTCGGTCACGGTCGCCACCGTGACCGGCTCGCCCGCCGCGACCGAGTCCGCGACCGCGCCGAAGCCGGGATCCCGCTCGGGCGTGACCGCGCGCACGAGCAGCGTGATCTCGCCGCCGCAGGTCAGGCCGACCGCGAAGGCGTCCTCGTCGCTGTAGCCGAAGGTCTCCAGCCGGGCCTCGCCTCCCGCGGCGACGTCCTGCGCCAGCTCGAACACCGCGCCCTCGACACAGCCCCCGGAGACGCTGCCCACGACCTCGTCGTCCGGGCCCACCGCCATCGCCGCGCCCGGGTCGCGCGGCGCGCTGCGGCTGACCTCGACGACCGTGGCGAGACCGAACGGGACCCCGGCCGCGTACCAGCGGCCGAGTACCGGGAGAACGTCACGCACGAGCCGCTCCTCTCCTTGCGCGCACCCGCCGGGTACCCCGGCAGCGGCTAATTCCGTTGTGGACCTCCGTGCCGGTCTGCTGCACTGCACGGGACAGCGACGTCACCGAGTCCCGAGGAGTTCCGAATGCGCACTGCGTGCATGTCCCCCCAGCCAGGAACGGACCTCTCTCCGAAGGACATGACGCTTCGTGCACATGCTCAACCTTGGAATTCTCGCCCATGTCGACGCGGGTAAGACCAGCCTGACCGAGCGGCTGCTCCATTCGGCCGGGGTGATCGACGAGATCGGCAGCGTCGACGACGGGAACACCCGCACCGACACCCTCGCCCTGGAGCGCCGGCGCGGCATCACCATCAAGTCCGCCGTCGTCTCGTTCCCCCTCGACGGCGTGACCGTCAACCTCATCGACACTCCCGGTCACCCGGACTTCATCGCCGAGGTGGAGCGCGTCCTCGGCGTGCTGGACGGCGTCGTCCTCGTGATCTCCGCCGTCGAAGGGGTGCAGGCGCAGACACGGGTGCTGATGCGGACGCTCCAGCGGCTGCGCATCCCGACCCTGCTCTTCGTCAACAAGATCGACCGGAGCGGGGCGCGCCAGGAGTCGGTGCTGCGGGAGATCTCGGCCCGGCTGACACCCGCGATCGTGCCGATGGGGACCGCCACCGGCCTCGGCACCCGCGCGGCCCGCTTCACCCCCGGCCCCGGACCGGCCGGCGCCCTCGACGTCCTGACCGGGCACGACGACGCGCTGCTGTCCGCGTACGTGGAGAACGGCGTCACGGACGCCCTGCTGCACGGGTCCCTCGTCGCGCAGACCCGGGAGGCGCTCGTCCACCCGGTCTACTTCGGTTCCGCCGCCACGGGCGCGGGCGTGGCGGCCCTCCTGTCCGGCATCGAGACGCTGCTGCCTGCGGCCGGCGGGGATGCGGACGGGCCGGTCTCCGCCACCGTGTTCAAGGTCGACCGGGGCCCGGCGGGGGAGAAGGTTGCCTATGCCCGGATGTTCTCCGGGACCCTGCGCACCCGCGACCGGGTCCCCTTCGGAACGGACGGCGCCGAAGGCCGGATCACCGGCATCAGCGTCTTCGGCCACGGCACGGACACCCGCGAGGACTCCGTCACCGCCGGCCGGATCGCCCGCCTCACCGGGCTCGGCGACATCCGGATCGGCGACGCGATCGGCGAACCCCGCAAGACGTACGAGCACGTCTTCGCCCCGCCGACCCTGGAGACGGTCGTCGTCCCCGGCCCGGACGTGCACAGGGGCGCGCTCCACCTGGCGCTCACCCAACTCGCCGAGCAGGACCCGCTGATCGGCCTGCGCCGCGACGAACGCCGCCAGGAGACCTCCGTGTCCCTGTACGGCGAGGTGCAGAAGGAGGTCGTCCAGGCCACCCTCGCCGACGAGTACGGCCTCGACGTCACGTTCCGGGAGACGACGCCGCTGTGCGTCGAACGGCCCGTCGGCACCGGGCAGGCCGTGGAGTTCAACAAGAAGGACTCCAACCCCTTCCTCGCGACGGTCGGCCTGCGCGTCGACCCCGCGCCGGTCGGCTCGGGTGTCGGCTTCCGGCTGGAGGTGGAGCTCGGGTCGATGCCGTACGCCTTCTTCAAGGCCGTCGAGGACACCGTGCGCGAGACCCTCGACCAGGGCCTGCACGGCTGGCAGGTCACCGACTGCGTGGTCACGATGACCCACAGCGGCTACTCGCCCCGTCAGAGCCATGCCCACCAGGGCTTCGACAAGAGCATGTCGAGCACCGGTGCCGACTTTCGTGGTGTGACCCCGCTGGTGCTGATCGAGGCGCTGCGGCGGGCCGGTACGCGGGTCCACGAGCCGATGCACCGCTTCCGCGTCGAGGCGCCCGCCGACACCCTCGGCGCCCTGCTGCCGGTCCTGGCCGGGCTCGCGGCCGTACCCGAGACGACGATGAACGGGGACGACGTCTGTGTCCTCGAGGGCACCGTGCCGGCCGCCCGGGTGCACGCCCTCGAACAGAGGCTGCCGGGGCTCACCCGGGGCGAGGGTGAGCTGGAGAGCTCCTTCGCTCACTACGCGCCCGTCACGCACGGCACGATTCCCGAGCGCCCGCGCACCGACCACAACCCGCTGGACAGGAAGGAGTACTTGTTGAACGTGACACGAAGGGTGTGTGGCTGAGATGTGAGGGCTGACCGGAACGAACTTACTCCGGAGTCAGAGGTGTTGACGGTGTCCTGATATCGCCGGACTGTAGTGGACATGCCGACTATCCGAGCGCGTCTGCTGGTCGTCCTGGTCGTCCTCTTCGGCTCCGTGTCGGTGGCGGGTGTCCCGCCGGCCACCGCCGCGCCTCCTCCCGGCTCCCTCTGGTTCGACGACCCGACCGTCACCGTGCGGGACGGCCGCTTCACCGACGCCCACGGCCGCGAGATCGTGCTGCGCGGCTTCAACGTCTCCGGCGAGACCAAGCTCGCGGAGAACAAGGGCCTGCCCTTCGCCTCGGTCGCCGACGCCCGCACATCGGCGACCGCGCTGCGCGCCCTCGGCGGCGGCAACACCGTCCGCTTCCTGCTCTCCTGGGCGTACGCCGAGCCCGAGCGCGGAAAGGTGGACACGGCCTACCTGGCCGCCGCCACCGCCCAGATGAAGGCCTTCCTCGACGCCGGCATCCGCGTCTACCCCGACTTCCACCAGGACCTCTACTCCCGGCACCTCTTCGACGCCGACAGCTGGTACACCGGCGACGGCGCGCCCAAGTGGGCCGTGGACGCCGGGAACTACCCGGACGAGTCCTGCGGCATCTGCCTCTTCTGGGGGCAGAACATCACCCAGAACGAGGCCGTGAAGCGTGCCACGTACGACTTCTGGCACAACGCGCACGGCGTGCAGGACGCCTTCCTCACCACCGCCCAGAAGACCATGGCGTACGTCCGACAGCACCTGAGCGCCGACCAGTTCAAGGGCATCGTCGGCTTCGACCCCTACAACGAGCCGCACGCGGGCGTCTACGACTCCGGGCAGACCAGCCGCGCCTGGGAGAAGGACGTGCTCTGGCCGTTCTACGAGAAGATCCGGGCCCGCATGGACACGGCCGGCTGGCGCGACAAGCCCGCCTTCGTCGAGCCGAACCTGTTCTGGAACGCCAACCTCGCCTTCCAGAAGCAGGAGGGCGGCCTGCTCGACGCGGGCAAGCTCGGCCCGCGCTACGTCTTCAACACGCACTTCTACGACCAGAAGGCCATCTCCGGCGTCTTCATGTGGGGCAAGGCGGCCGACGGCCAGTACGCGGGAGACTTCCGCACCGTCCGCGACCGGGCCGCCGCCGCGCAGACGGCCGCCGTGGTCAGCGAGTTCGGGCACCCACTGGCGGGCAACGTCTCCGACAAGGCGCCGACCGTCCTCAAGGCGATGTACCAGGCCCTCGACTCCCGTCTGAAGGGCGCCGACTGGTGGTCCGACCCGGCGGCTTCGGGGCGCGTGCTCTCCGGCTCGCAGTGGCAGTGGGACATCTACCACGGCCGCCACCGCGAGCTGATGAACGGCAACCCCGACAAGGTGCTCACCACCGGTGACGCCTGGAACGACGAGGACCTCTCCGCCGTACGCCTCGACGATGCGGGCCGGCCGGAGCTGCGCCAGGACGGCCGGCTCCTGGACCGCATCTACCCGAGCGCCACCGCCGGTACCACCGTCGGCTTCACCTACGAGGACCGCTCCCGGGACGGCTCGACGACCCTGACCTGGAACCCGGTGCCCAGCTCCCTGCCGAACGTCCGGCGGCTGGTGGGGTCCGGGCAATACGGGCTGCTGCTGTGGCGCTCGGACGGCGGCTCGGCGCCCACCGAACTGCATCTGCCGGCGAGCTTCCCGACCGCGTCCACCACGGTCGTCTCCGACCTGGGCACGGCCCACGCCCCGCCGGCGTACACCTCGGCGACCCCGGTCGGCGTGGCGCAGGAGCCCGGCGGCACGGGAAGCCGCCGCCTGCTGCTCACCGCGCCGGACTCGGGCGTCCTGCACTACGCGCTGGTGACCAACGGGGCGACGGCTCCCCCGGCGGATCTGCTCGCCGCGGCCCGCTCCGAACTGGCGGCGTGGGCGGCGAAGGAGGTCGACTAGCGGGGAGGTCAACCAGCGGACGGACTCGTCCAGTCGGCCGCGACATGGCCGAGCCGGACGCGCTGCGGGTGGTCACCGACCGGCACGGACACGACCTTCTTACCGGTGGTGAAGTCGATGGCCGTGACCTGGTCGGTGCCGCTCTCGGAGACCACGCAGGACTTGCCGTCACCGCTGACCGTGGCCCAGTAGGGCTTGGAGGCGGTGACGAGCGGGCCCTCCTGGAGGGTGGCGCGATCCACGACGGTGGCGTAGTCGTCCATCGTGCCCGCGACGCACAGCTTGCGTCCGTCCGGGCTCATCGAGATGCCGTGGTGGCGCGAGTCGTTGACGAAGCTGGTGCGGTCGTCGCTGGTCGCCGAGTTCTTCGGCAGGGTCTTGGTGCGGGTGATCTTGTTCGCGGCGATGTCGTACTCGAAGAAGCCGTTGAAGAAGGAGACCTGGAAGTACAGCTTCGACTCGTCCGGGGAGAAGACGGCCGGGCGGACCGCGTCGGAGTAGTCCTTGAGGCCGAGCGCGTCCAGCTGCGGGCGCATGTCGATGACCCTGACCTGCTTGTACGTCGTGGCATCGACGACGGTGATGCGCCGGTCGCCCTTCGTCCAGTCCAGCCACGGGGCGTCGGTCTGCGTGTTCACGTCACCGATCGCCATGTTGTAGATGTACTTGCCGTCCTGGGTGAAGATGTTCTCGTGCGGCTTGTCGCCGGTGCCGAACTTGCCCAGTTCCCTGCCGGAGACGATGTCCAGCACATGGACGGTGTTGGAGGTCGACGCCGAGACCGCGACCCGCTTGCCGTCGGGGGAGACCGCCATGTGGTCGGAGCGGTAACCGGACACGGGGAAGCGCCAGTTGAGCCGCCCGGAGGCGAGGTCGATCGAGACGACATCGGCGAAGCTCGGCCGGGAGACGACCACCGACGTCCCGTCCGGCGTGGAGTACATGTCGTCGACGAACTGGTCGTGGCCCTCGCCGACGCTGTTGCGGATCGCCATGAAGTAGATCCACCTGATCGGATCGGCGTTGATCTCCGCCATCCGCTCGGCCTTGTCGGGGATGACGTTGATCCGGCCGATCTTCGCGAAGTCGCCGGTGGAGCGGATGACTTCGGCGGTGCCGTCCCAGTTGTTGCCCACGAACAGCACCTCGCGCAGCGCGGCGGAGGAGCCCGGGTCGGCCGCGGTGGCGGCGGTCGCGGGAGCGGTGACGGTCAGGGCGAGGGCTGCGGCTACGGAGCACAGGTGCCGGCGTCGGAAGACGGGCATGACTGCTCCCCTCTCTGCTGTGGGGTGAGCGTTGTGAGTGGGACATGCCAAATTTGGTGCGTGGAATCTGAACACACGCGCTTTCAGAGTGAACTTACTGCAAAGTAAGGAAGAGGCGGCCTTCTCCACAAGACCGCGTGCACGACAAAATCAGTGTTCGAACAGTGAAGGGAGAGCCGGTGCCGGGCAGACTCAGAGCGCCGACCGGCCGCTACGGCGGCAAGACCGCCGAGGAGCGGCAGGCCGAGCGGCGCCGGCGCTTCCTCGACGCCGCGCTCCAACTGTTCGGCGACCACCCCGGTTTCCGCTCCACCACGGTCGCGGCCCTCAGCGAGACGGCCGGGCTGTCCACCCGCCAGTTCTACGAGGAGTTCCGCACCCTCGAGGACGTGCTCGCCGCGCTGCACCTCCAGGTCAACGGCTGGGCCGAGGGGGCGGCGCTGGAGGCGGCCGCGGGCGCGGCGGACCTGCCGCTCGTCGAGCGGGCCACCGCCATCTTCCGTGCCTACGCCGGGAACGTCGCCGCCGATCCGCGCCGGATCCGCATCACCTTCGTCGAGATCATCGGCGTCAGCCCGCGCTTGGAGGAGCAGCGGCTCGCCCGCCGGGCCGGCTGGGTCGACCTCATCTGCGCCGAGGCCGACGCGGCCGCGGCACGCGGAGAGGCCGCTCCCCGTGACTACCGCCTCGCCGCGACGGGCTTCATCGGCAGCGTCAACGGCCTGCTGCACGACTGGAGCGCCGGCTGGGTCGACGCGACGCTCGACGAGGTCGTCGACGAACTGGTCCGGCAGCTGCTGGGGATCCTGCGGCCGCCGGGGTGGAAGCCGGAAGGGTGAAGGCAGCCGCCGGGTGCGGAGGAGCGTCCTGCCGCACGCTGCACGCTGCACGCCGCACGCCGCACGCCGTCCGGACCCTTGACCGGTCCCGGCCCCTGCGTCGGCATACCCCAGAGCGGCTCGAGGCCCCCGGGGAGACCGGCACCGCGGACCACGGACCGGACGGCGGCGGTCGCCTGAGCCAGGTACCGAGGAGCCCCCTCGACCAGGGCCTGACCGCCTACCTGATGGAGGCTCAGTTCACCGACACCGCGCCGAACACGCCGGAGCTGCTGGACGCCACGGCGACGCTGCTGGACCACTGGACCCTCGGCGCCCGGGAGAGCGCGGCGCTCGCCCGGCTCCTCGCCGGTGCCGAGGGGCTGCGACCGGTCGGCCAGGTGACCGACCGGCTGGGCCGACGCGGCCAGGCCTACGTGAACGACACCGGCGGCCTCCGCCGCATGCTGATCATGGACCCGGCCACCGGAGCCGTCCTCGGGCTGGAGAGCACTCTCACGGCCCCGGAGCCCGCATTTCGGCGTCGAGGAGGGCGACGTCATGTCGTACAGCGCCTGGATGCGCTGATCTCGTGGCGGCGGGCAGCGCCACGTGCCGTGAGACTCCTGCTACTCGTCCCAGGCCTGGAGCAGCGTCTGCTCGGCGATCTTGCCGCCGCGCAGCGAGACCATGGACTCGGACAGGACACGCACCCCGTCCGCGTACTGGCAGCTCTCGCTGTAGGCGGCCTCGTCGCCCTGGATGACGCACCGCTCCAGCTTGTGCGACATGTCGCGGCTGTAGACGTCCTCCAGCATCCGGCCGATCTCGTCCCGGCCGTGCAGGACCTTGGGATGGCTGGGCTGGGTCGTGCGGTCGACGATGCGCAGTTCCGCGTCGTCGGCGTAGAGGGAGAGCAGTATGTCGGGGCTCTGACCTTCCAACCCCTGGCGCAGGGTCTCTCGGTCGAAGGCGGGGTCTGCCGCGGTTCCCATGATGACCTCCTTCGAAGGGCCGCGGCCCGGCGGGAGCGGGCCGCGAAAGGCCTCTCCTGTCGAGCGTCCTCCCGCCCGGCGGACTCGGCAAGCGCAACCGGGACACTGGGCCTGCCGGGTGAGCGGCACCGCCCACCCGTGTCCGCCGGGGACCCGCCCGCGTTGCCACAGACATGATCTCAACACGACGTATCGTCGTCGCCGTTGGTCTCGCCGCTGGGGTCACCGGCCTCGCCGCGCCGATGGCGAACGCGGCCGACGCGGAAGCAAGAGCCCGCTCAGCCCGATCGCCACGCTCGACTCGCTGACCGTGAGCGACATCCCCGCCGAGCACAAGGACGAGATCCCGCGGCCCTCCTCGCAGCTGGCCGGGCTCAACCGCCTCAACGACCTAGACCAGCTGAACCAGGTCGTCGGTCTGGTCTCCCCGGTCTTCGGCTTCCTTCCGAACGTCCGCTGACCGCAGCGTGTGCGTGGGGGCCGCCCGCACCCGGGCGGCCCCCACGCACACCCGGGCTCAGTCCGCGGTGGCGAGGAACTGCGTCGCGGCCAGCTCCGCGTAGAGCGGATCGGCCGTCACGAGCTCACGGTGCGTGCCGACGGCCCGGACCCGGCCCGCGTCCATCACCACGATCCGGTCGGCCATCGTCACCGTGGACAGCCGGTGCGCCACGACGAGGACCGTGGTCGTACGGGCCACGTCCGCGACGGTGTCGCGCAGCGCCGCCTCGTTCACCGCGTCCAGCTGCGAGGTCGCCTCGTCGAGCAGCAGCAGCCGGGGGCGGCGCAGCAGCGCGCGGGCGATGGCGACGCGCTGCCGCTCACCGCCGGACAGCTTGGTGCCGCGGTGCCCCACGAGCGTGTCGAGGCCGGCGGGCAGCCGGGAGACCAGACCGTCGAGACGGGTCGTCTTGAGCACCCGCGCGAGGGCGTCCTCGTCCGCCTCCGGATGGCCCAGCAGCAGGTTGTCCCGCAGGGAGCCCGACAGAACCGGCGCGTCCTGCTCCACATAGCCGATCGCGGCACGCAGCCGGGGCAGCTCCCAGTCGTTCAGGTCCCGGCCGTCCACCGTGATGACACCGGACTCGGGGTCGTAGAACCGCTCGATCAGCGAGAAGACGGTGGTCTTGCCGGCGCCGGACGGGCCGACGAACGCCGTCATGCCCTGGGCGGGCACGGTGAACGTCACCCCGTGGTGGACGTAGGGCAGGTCATCGGCGTAGCGGAAGCGGACGTCGTCGAAGGCAAGAGCGGCAGGCTGCGCGCCCGGGGAGGGCAGCGGCGCGGCCTCGGCGGCCGGTTCGGCGGGCAGGCGCAGCGCCTCCTCGATGCGGGTGAGGGCCGCGGCGCCCGTCTGGTACTGCGTGATGGCGCCGACGACCTGCTGTATCGGCGACATCAGGTAGAAGACGTAGAGCAGGAACGCCACCAGCGTGCCCACGTCGACCGCCCCGGTCGCGACCCGTGCGCCGCCCACGGCGAGCACCGTGATGAAGGCGATCTGCATGGCGAGCCCCGCCGTGTTGCCCGCGGCCGCCGACCACTTGGCGGCCCGCACGCTCTGCCGCCACGACTCCTGCGCCGCCTCGTGGAGCGTCCGCTCCTCCCGGTGCTCGGCCCCGGACGCCTTCACCGTGCGCAGGGCGCCGAGGATCCGCTCCAGCGAGGCACCCATGACCCCCACCGCGGTCTGCGCCTCCCGGCTCGCCTTGTTGATGCGCGGCACGATCACCCCGAGGACCACGCCCGCGCCCAGGATCACGGCCAGGGTGACTCCCAGCAGCACGGCGTCGACCAGGCCCATCATCACCACCGTGGCGACGAGCGTGAGCCCGCCCGTGCCCAGGCCGACCAGCGAGTCGGTGGTGACCGCGCGCAGCAGGGTGGTGTCGGAGGTGATGCGGGCCATCAGGTCCCCGGGTTCGCTGCGGTCCACGGCGGGGATCCGCAGCCGCAGCAGATACGACGACAGGGCGCGCCGCGCGCCGAGCACCACCGACTCGGCGGTGCGCGTCAGGACGTACGAACCCAGCGCGCCCACCGCGGCGTTGGCCACGACCAGGGCCGACATCGCCAGCAGGGCGCCGGTGATGGCCCGCTCGTGCGACAGATCGTCGATCAGGCCCCGCGCCACCAGCGGCAGCAGCAGCCCGGTCGCCCCGGTGACCAGCGAGAGCAGCGCCCCCGCGACGAGGGACCAGCGGTGCGGCCGGACGTATCCGAGGAGCTGCCGCCACGCGGGTGTGGCGGTCTCGGTCTCTGCGATGCTCACGGCGCTCCCTCGGCGTCGGCGGAGCGTTCAGGCTACGTCGGCGGCGACCCGCGCGGCCTGCCCTTTCGTGGAGAGGTGGGTGGCCGATCCGTGCGCCTTACCGATCAGTCGCGCGTAGGGTCGGAAGGGAACGGACCCGGCCGACGAAGGAGTCAGCACCATGGCCCAGGAAGTACGCGGCGTGATCGCCTCCGGCAAGGACGAGCCGGTGCGGATCGAGACGGTCGTGGTGCCCGACCCCGGCCCGGGCGAGGCCGTGGTGCAGGTGCAGGCCTGCGGGGTGTGTCACACCGACCTGCACTACAAGCAGGGCGGCATCAACGACGAGTTCCCGTTCCTGCTGGGCCACGAGGCCGCGGGCGTGGTCGAGGCGGTCGGCGCCGGCGTCACCGATGTCGAGCCCGGTGACTTCGTGATCCTCAACTGGCGTGCGGTGTGCGGGAAGTGCCGGGCCTGTCTGCGCGGGCGGCCCTGGTACTGCTTCGACACCCACAACGCGCAGCAGAAGATGACCCTCGCCTCGACCGGGCAGGAGCTGTCCCCGGCCCTCGGCATCGGCGCCTTCGCGGAGAAGACGCTCGTCGCGGCCGGGCAGTGCACCAAGGTCGACCCGGGCGTGGCCCCGCAGGTGGCCGGGCTGCTGGGCTGCGGTGTGATGGCCGGCATCGGCGCCGCGATCAACACCGGGAACGTCGGCCGGGGCGACTCGGTCGCCGTGATCGGCTGCGGCGGTGTCGGCGACGCGGCCATCGCCGGATCGCACCTGGCCGGAGCGGCGACGATCATCGCCGTCGACATCGACGACCGCAAGCTTCGGACCGCCCGGTCCATGGGCGCCACGCACACCGTCAACTCGCGCGAGAGCGACCCGGTCGAGGCGATCCGCGAGCTCACCGGCGGCTTCGGCGCCGACGTCGTCATCGAGGCCGTCGGCCGCCCGGAGACGTACAAGCAGGCCTTCTACGCTCGTGACCTCGCGGGCACGGTCGTCCTCGTCGGCGTCCCCACGCCCGAGATGAAGCTCGAACTGCCGCTGCTCGACGTCTTCGGCCGCGGCGGAGCACTGAAGTCGAGCTGGTACGGCGACTGCCTGCCCTCCCGGGACTTCCCCATGCTGATCGACCTGCATCTGCAGGGGCGTCTGGACCTCGGCGCGTTCGTCACCGAGACCATCCAGCTCGACGAGGTGGAGAAGGCGTTCGAGCGGATGCACCACGGCGACGTGCTGCGCTCGGTGGTGGTGCTGTGATGACGACGCGTATCGAACACCTCGTCACCTCCGGCCAGTTCAGCCTCGACGGCGGCACCTGGGACGTCGACAACAACGTGTGGATCGTCGGCGACGACCACGAGGCGATCGTCATCGACGCCGCCCACGACGCCGACGCCATCGCCGAGGCCGTCGGGGACCGCCGGCTCACGGCCATCGTGTGCACGCACGCCCACAACGACCACATCGACGCCGCCCCCGCCCTCGCCGAGCGCACCGGCGCCACGATCTGGCTGCACCACGACGACCTGCCGCTGTGGAAGCAGACCCACCCGGACCGCGAGCCGGACGCCTGGCTGGTCGACGGCCAGGTGATCGAGGCCGGCGGCGCCGACCTGCGGGTCCTGCACACCCCGGGGCACGCGCCCGGCGCGGTCTGCCTCTACGACCCGGGGCTCGGCACCGTCTTCACCGGCGACACCCTCTTCCAGGGCGGCCCCGGCGCCACCGGCCGTTCCTTCTCGCACTTCCCGACGATCATCGACTCGATCCGCGACCGGCTGCTGACCCTGCCGCCCGGGACGACGGTCCGCACCGGCCACGGCGACTCCACGACCATCGGCGCGGAGGCCCCGCAGCTCGAGGAATGGATCGCCCGGGGCCACTGATCGCGCGTCGCCGGTAAAAGGCGACAGAAGGTGTCCGGCTTACCCGTCACGCTGAAGGCGACAGGCAGTCACACCACGGGAGGTCGGACATGTCAGCTTCGTTGCAGGGCAAGGTCGCACTGGTCGCCGGTGCGACCCGGGGAGCCGGGCGGGGGATCGCCGTGGAACTCGGCGCGTCCGGCGCCACGGTCTACGTCACCGGCCGCACCACCCGCGCCCGCCGCTCGGAGTACGACCGGCCCGAGACCATCGAGGACACCGCCGACCTGGTCACCGCGGCCGGCGGGCGGGGCGTCGCCGTCCCCACCGACCACCTGGACCGGGCGCAGGTGCGGGCGCTCGTGGACAGGATCGCGGACGAGCAGGGCCGCCTCGACGTCCTCGTCAACGACATCTGGGGCGGCGAGAAGCTCTTCGAGTGGGAGACCCCACTCTGGGAGCACGACCTCGACAACGGCCTGCGCCTGCTCAAGCTCGCCGTCGAGACACACGCCGTCACCAGCCACCACGCCCTGCCCCTGCTGCTGCGCAACCCCGGCGGCCTGGTCGTCGAGGTCACCGACGGCACCGCCGACTACAACGGCGCGAACTACCGCACCAGCTTCTTCTACGACCTCGCCAAGACGTCCGTCCTGCGCATGGCCTTCTCCCTCGGCCACGAACTCGGCCCGCGCGGCGCCACCGCGGTCGCCCTGACCCCGGGCTGGATGCGCTCGGAGATCATGCTGGACGCCTTCGGGGTACGGGAGGACAACTGGCGCGACGCCCTGGAGCGCGTCCCCCACTTCGCCATCTCGGAGACCCCGCACTACGTGGGCCGGGCCGTGGCCGCACTCGCCGCCGACCCGGATGTGTCCCGCTTCAACGGCACCTCCCTCTCCAGCGGCGGACTCGCACAGGTGTACGGCTTCACCGACCTCGACGGCAGCCGTCCGGACGCCTGGCGTTACCTGGTGGAGGTCCAGGACACGGGGAAGCCCGCGGACGTCACCGGATACCGGTGACGCGGCCGCCAGACGCTGTGCGCGGGCCCGTGCCCGCTCCATGAGGAATGTCACTGTTCCGTCCCAGCGCGCCCGACCGCACAACCGGAACCGTTCTCCGTCCGTCTAGCTGGCAGACATCGCAGACCCGACTTTCGCGAAGGGGCATGACCAGCCATGGGGGACGTACGCAGACGGAGCGCCGTCGCACTGGGGATCACCGGTCTGGTGGCACCGCTCACGCTCGCACTCGGCGCCACACCGGCCCAGGCCGCGAGCTGCACCACGCAGGCCGGCCCGTACCAGAAGAAGGTGGAGAAGTTCCTCGGCCGTCCGGTCGACGGCAAGCAGTCCGCCGCCGACTGCAAGGCCATCCGCGCCTTCCAGACCAAGCACGGCATCTCCCCGAACATCGGCTACGCCGGTCCCGTCACCTGGGGGGTGATGGACCTGATGCAGAAGCAGAAGGCCGTCGGGACGAACCCCAACAAGGACGGCAAGTGCCCGGTGAACAAGGGCCGGATCGCCTGCGTGAACCTGACGCTCCAGCTGAGCTGGATCCAGGACGGCAAGAAGCTCGTCTACGGCCCCGTCCCGGTCCGCACCGGCCGCGACGGGTACGAGACCCGCACCGGCCTGAAGAAGATCTACTGGCGCAACATCGACCACGTCTCGTCCATCTACGACGTGCCGATGCCCTACGCCCAGTTCTTCGACGGCGGCCAGGCCTTCCACTCGGTCGGCGTCAGCATGTGGAACCCGCCGGGATCGCACGGCTGCGTCAACATGACCAAGACCGACGCCAAGAAGTACTGGTCGCTGCTGAAGAAGGGCGACGACGTCTTCGTCTACGGCCGCAAGCCGGGCACCTGATCCCGGGCACCCGGCTCGCACCCGGCGTCCCCTACTGGGGCGCGTCCCCGAAGTCCGGGATCTCCAGCCTGACTCCGCCCTGCCGCGCGGACTCGTGCGCGATGATGCCAGGCAGGGTGTAGCGGGCGGCCACCCAGGCGTTCACCGAGGGCAGCGTGCGGTCGTTGACGGCGGTCACGAAGTCGTCCACCAGGAAGTGGTGGCTGCCCTCGTGGCCGTTGTGGAGGTGGTCGAACTCCCTCGGCAGCCGCGCACGGTCGTGCACGGGCGCCGATCCGGAGGTGAAGGCGGCCCGCAGCTCGGGCGCGATGTGCTGGAGCGAGGGGTCGTCGGGCGCCATGGTGGGCTTGGGCTCCAGCAGTTCGCTGATGTCCTTCACCCCCTGCTTGTCCTGCCACAGGGCGACCGTGGCGAGCTGCTCCATGCTGGCCTCGGTGCCGAAGAAGCGGAAGCGCGACTCCCGTATGTGTGAGGGGTAGCCGACCCGCCGGAACTCGTTCGTACGGAACGAGCCGCCGCCCGCCACCTCGAAGAGCGCGGTGGCGTTGGAGACGTCGTTGCCGAACTGGCTGACGTCCTTGTCGAAGACGCCGTCGCCCCGGTCGTCGACGACACCGATCGCCGACACGCTCACCGCGTGCGTCTTCCAGGCGCCCAGCACCCCGCCGACCGCGTGGGTCGGGTACAGCAGCGGGGGATAACTGGCGGTCGCCTTCCAGTTCTCGCCGCCGCTGTACTGGTAGGCCTCGTAGAACCCCAGATCCATGTCGTGGACGTAGTCGCCCTCGGCGTAGAAGAGCCGCCCGAAGGCGCCCTCGGCGATCTGGTTGCGGGCGTGGACCGTGGCCGGGTTGTACTCGCTGGTCTCGCCCATCATGTAGGTCAGCCCGGTGGCCTTGACCGCGTCGATGATCGCCGCGATCTCCTCCGTGCTGATCGCCATCGGGACGGCGGAGTACACGTGCTTGCCGGCGTTGAGTCCCTGGAGCACCAGCGGCCCGTGCGTCCAGCGCTGGGTGAAGATCGCGACGGCGTCGACGTCCTCCGACTCCAGCATGGCCTGGTACGACGGGAAGGTGCCCGCCAGTCCCTGGGCGGCGGCGAGCTGTGCGGCGCGCTCGGGCAGCAGGTCGGTGACGTAGACGTCGCTGACGCCGGGGTGGGCCTGGAACAGGGTGGCGAACTGGCCCGAGAACTGTCCGGCGCCGACGATGCCGATGGAGAACGTCATGGGGGCGTGCCCTTCACTGGTCGGGGGATCACTGCGAGAGGATCAGGTTGATCTGTTCATTGGTCTGGTCGAGGCTGCTCACGGGCTTTCCGTTGCCGTAGATGTCCTCCATCGCGGGTGCCATCAGGGCCGTCATGTCCGCCGAGTAGTTGGCGATCGGGTAGGAGAAGGTCCGGAAGCGCTTCTTGTCGGCCACGGGTTCGGTGAACGCCGAGACGTCGATGCCCTTCTTCCGGTACGCGGCGACGGCCGCCTCGGTCCCGGCGGGGGTGGCGGGGAAGACGACCCCGGACCCGCCGACGACCCTCTGGCACCGGTCCGAGGCCATGTAGGCCACCCACTTGCGGGCGCCCGCCTTGTTCTTGGAGGCCTTGGTGATGGAGTCGGCGAGGCCGTTCATCATCGTGGCGCGCTTGCCGGTCGGGCCGGCGGGTGTCAGGGCGGTCTTGATGTCCTTGCCCTTGAAGCCCGCGTACGTGGAGATCATCCAGGCCCCGTCGAAGGCGGTGGCCGCCTTGCCCGCCGCGACCTGGGTGTTCGCCTGGTTGGACTGGACGTTGTAGTCGGACAGCGGCGGCATGTAGCCCTTCTTCGCCAGGCCGAAGTACCACTGGACGACGGACTGGAAGGTCTTGCTGTCGTACTGGTACTTCGTGCCCCAGCGCGGCTTGTCGAGGTAGCTCCAGCCGGCGGAGGCCGCGAAGGTGCTCCACTGGGTCTGGCCGTCGCCGAACCCGCCGCCGCCCGTGGCCAGGCCGTAGACCTTGACGTTGTTCTTGTCGAAGCCCGGCTCGTCGCCCCGCTTGCCGTTCCTGTCGACGGTGAGACGGGCGATGGCCTTCTCGAAGGTGCCGCCGTCCTTCGGGTTCCAGGAGAGGGTGTTGAGCTGCCCGGCGGTGAGGCCCGCGTCCTTCGTCAGCTTCTCGTTGTAGAAGAGCGCGACCGTGTCCCAGTCCTTCGGAGCGCCGTAGCGGTGGCCGTCCTGGCCGACCCAGTTGGCGGCGAGACCCGGCTGGTAGTCGGAGTCCTCGATGCCGAGGTCGTCGAGCGGTTCGAGGACCTTCAGATCGGCGAACTGGCCGAAGTTCTGGATGTGGTCGGTGAACACGTCCGGCTGGGTGCCCGCGATGAACCCGGCGGTGAGCTTGGTCCAGTAGTCGCTCCAGCCCAGCTGCGTGATCTTCACCTTCAGCCCGGGGTTCTCCTTCTCGAAGCCCTTCGCACAGGCCTGGTAGGCGGGCAGTTGGTTGGCGTCCCACAGCCAGTACGTGACGGTGTTCGCGGACGATCCGGCGGCACCTCCCTGAGCGCATCCGCTGACCAGGGACAGCGCCAGCACTCCGGTCACCGCGACGAGCGGACGACGTCGAATTCGCATCACAGTCCCCTTACTTGATCCCGGTGAAGCCGATGAAGCTGACGATGCGGCGGGCGAAGCAGGCGAACAGCACCAGCATCGGCAGCGCGGCGATCAGCGTCGCGGCCATGAGCCCGGACCAGTCGACGCCGGTCTGCGGGGTCTGCGCCCGGAAGACCGCCAGCGCCACGGTCAGCACGCGGGAGCTGTCGCTGTAGGAGACCATCAGCGGCCAGAAGTAGTCGTTCCAGGAGGTGATGTACGTCAGCACGCCCAGCGTGATGATCGGCGTGGACGCCATCGGCAGCACCACCCGGAAGAAGATCTTGATCTTCCCGGCGCCGTCGAGCAGCGCGGCCTCCTCGACCTCCTTCGGGATGTTCATGAAGAACTGCCGCAGGAAGAACACCGCGAACGGCGTCATGAACATGGTGGGCAGTGCGATACCCAGGAGCGTGTCGATCAGGTGCAGTTGCTTGATCAGCACGAAGTTCGGCAGGAGCGTGAAGATGGCCGGCACCATCATCCCGGCCAGGAACAGCCCGAACATCTTGTCCCGGCCCCGCCAGCGCAGTCGCGAGAAGGCGTACGCGGCCATCGCGGAGAAGAAGATCTGGCATCCGGTGATCAGGGTCGACACCAGCACCGAGTTGAGCAGATAGCGCCAGAAGTCGAGCCCGCCGCCGGCTCCGCCCTGTTTGACGGCCTCCTCGGCCGACTGCATCCCCAGGGCCCGTTCGAAGCCGCTGGTGGTGAGGCCCACCGGCAGGGGGTTGGTGGGGTCGGCGTTCAGGCCCGCGTTGGTGGAGAGCGCGGTGCGCAGGATCCAGTAGAACGGCAGCAGGGTGATGAGGACGATCAGTCCCATCACGGTCCAGGCGGCGGCCCGCCCGAAGGGGAACCTGCGCCGGACCGGCCGCAGGGTCGTCGGCGTCGTTGTCGTCACGGCAGTCATGGCGGTGTCTCCCTTCCGTCAGCCGAGGTCGGTCCGGCCGGCCCGGGTGAGCCGGTACTGGAGGACGGTGATCGCGCTCAGCACGACCAGCAGGGCGACGGACATGGCCGAGGCGTAGCCGAACTGGAAGCGCCCGAAGGCCGAGCCGTAGATGTAGTACTGCAGGACGTTGGTCGCGTTGGCCGGACCGCCCGCGGTGGTCACGGCGACGGTGTCGAACACCTGGAACGATCCGATCACCGTCATGATCAGCACGACCGCGAGCACCGGCCGCAGCAGCGGCATGGTGATCCGCCAGAACATCCGCCACTCGCTCGCGCCGTCCACCCGGGCCGCCTCGTACATGTCGTTCGGGATGGCCTGCAGACCGGCGAACAGCAGCAGGGCGGTGTAACCCACGTGCCGCCACACATTGATGAGCGCGATCGTCGGGATCGCCCAGGTCTCGTCGGCGAGGAACGGGATGCGGTCCACGCCGAGGCCGCTGATGATCTCGTTGCCGATACCGAGCTGGGTGTCGAGGATCCAGAGCCAGACGAGACCGGCGACGACGTTCGACATCAGATACGGCGTCAGCACGATGCCGCGCAGCATCGCCGACTGGGTCAGCCGCTGGAGCAGGACGGCCATGGCGAGCGCCGCGACCGTCTGGACGCCGATGTTGATGACGACGTACTCGACGGTGACCCACAGGGAGTCCCAGAAGATGGGGTCGTTGACCATGCGGACGTAGTTGTCCAGCCCCACCCACTCCGCCGGTGTCAGCAGGTTGAAGCGGGTGAAGCTCAGATAGATACCCCGGAGCGTCGGCCACAGCAGGAAGACCAGGAAGCCGAGCAGGGCCGGCGCGATGAAGAGCGCGGCCAGCCGCCCGTCCCCCCGGTCCTCGCCGGACACCCCCTGTCGCGTTCCGGTCCTGCTGCGGGCCTCCCGCGCGTCGCCCGTGGGCAGACGCGAAGGAGGACTGCTGGAGGCGATGGTCATCGGGAGACTCCCTCGCTGCGGCGGCTCGTCCTCTGGCGGGATTTACTTTTGGTGCGAAACAATTGCTGCGTCAAGAGGCCTGCAAACATCTTTTCTCAGAAGCCTTCATCGACATAGAGTGATCGTGTTGGTTTCAGTGCGAAAAAAATGGGTGAGGGGAGTCGGACCTTCATGACCGAAGGCACCGCGGGCTGGCTGCCGCTGAGCCCGGGGGAGCGCTCCGTGGCGATCGAAGTGCTCGTCCACGGCCCGCTGTCGCGCACCGAACTCGCCCGCAGGCTGGGTCTGTCGGCCGGCAGCCTCACCCGGCTGACCAAGCCGCTGATCGAGTCGGGCCTGCTGGTCGAGGTGCCCGAGGCGGGAGCGGCCGCGGAGACGCGCCAGGGCCGCCCCTCCCAGCCGCTGGACGTCGTCGCCGACTCGGGCTTCTTCCTCGGCTTCAAGATCACGCAGGACACGGTCTACGGCGTCGTCACCACTCTTCGAAGCCGTATCGTCGCCCGCCACGACCGCCCGCTCACCACCCACGACCCCGCCGAAGTCGCCGACGTGCTGGCCGAGATGACCGCCGAATTGGCCGAGGGCCACCCCCGCCTCGCCGGGATCGGCATCGGGGTCGGCGGCTTCGTCCAGGACCGCGCCGTGGTGGGCGAGTCCCCCTTCCTGCTGTGGCGGGACGTCCCCCTGGCCGACCTGGTGGAGAGCCGCACCGGACTGCCGGTGGTCGTCGAAAACGACGTCGCCGCCCTGGTCGAGGCCGAGACCTGGTTCGGCGCCGGACGCGGCCTGGACCGCTTCGTCGTCCTCACCATCGGCGCCGGACTCGGCTACGGGCTCGTCCTCGGCGGCAAGCGGGTGCCCTTCGCGGAGGAGGACCGCGGGTTCGGGCGGCACTGGATCGTCGACCCCAACGGGCCGCTCACCCCGGACGGCAGGCGCGGCAGTGCCGTCTCGCTGCTGACCATCCCCAGCATCCGCTACCAGATCCGGGCCGCCACCGGCAGTGACCTCACCTATGAGGAGATCCTCGCCCTGGCCGCCGCGGGGGACCCGATGCCCGCCCGGGTCGTCGACGAGGCCGCGCGTGCCCTGGGTACGCTCGTCGCGCAGATCTCCAACTTCGTGATGCCGCAGAAGATCCTGCTCGCGGGGGAGGGGGTCGGGCTGATGGATGTGGCCCGGAAGACGGTCGAGGAGACGGTCCGCGAGCACAGGCACCCGCTGGCCGCCCCGGTGGGCCTGGAGACGAAGGTGTCCGACTTCCACGACTGGGCGCGCGGCGCGGCCGTGTTGGCCATCAAGGTGCTGGTGCTGGGATCGGCCGAAGCGTGAACGACGGCGAACGTAGGGGTGGCGAAAGGTACTCGCAGGCGGCTGATGTGAACAGCCTCACGTTTACCGGGAGATGGACGTGATCAGCAACACTGTCCGAAATGACCGTTTAGTTCGCGATTACTCACATCGTCTTCACGTCCGGCGACGTATGCTTCACAGCATGTCCACCACTGTTGAAACCTCATCCGAGCGATCGGCTGACGAGGTCAACGAGGAGATCCGCGCGCTGTGGCGCCGGTCGGGCGGGACACTGAGCGTCGAGCAGCGCGAGGAATACCAGCGGCTCGTCCTGGAGTGGGCCTCCGCGGCCCCGCAGTCGGTGCCCGCGGCCTGACCATCACCTCGGCCCGCTGACACATCGCGACCCTCGTCGAGGGGCACCCCTGATCCGTTGGGTGCCCTTCTCGCACCTTCCTCGGCCGTCGTCCACGGCATCGTCGACTTCGCCGGCGGTCCGCCCGTCCGGCGCGCACAGCACACGGTCGTCACCTTCCCCGGCCGGTGCGCCGCCGTGCTCCTCCTGCCCGCCGACGCCGTTCATACCTCCGACCCGCTGTGGGGCGCCCGCTGTCCGGCGTCGGCAGCGGCACGGCCATGTGGCTGTGCCGCTGCTCGCCGCCCAGCGGCAGTTGCCCGCCCTCGCCGTGGTCCTGGCCTCCCTCTGCCCGGCCCTCCCCGTTGCTGCTCACCCTGGCCTGACGGGCCCGCCCCGCGACGGCCGGCCATCGGCGGCATCATCCCCAAGTGGCCGAGTAGTGCTGCCGATACGCCTTGCGGTCCTGTTCCGCGCGGATCCACCGGGTCGCCACCAGGGCGACGAGGCTGCCCGCGATGACGAGCACGCCGGGGCCGACATTGCGCGGGTCGGTGAGGCGGCTCAGCAGCGTCGACACGTCCGTGCCCGTGATCGGCGCCGACGAACCCGGTGAGGCGGCGCCCTGCGAGGCCGACGGCGCGGGGGCGGCACCCGTGCCGCCGGCCGACTTGGCCACGATCAGCTTGACCCCCAGCTCGGTCAGCGCCTTCGTCACCGGCTGGAAGAACGTCGTACCGCCCGCCCTGCAGTCCCCGCTGCCGCCCGACGTCAAGCCGAGCGCGACGCCGTCGGCGAACATCGGGCCGCCGCTGTCGCCCGGTTCGGCGCACACGTTCGTCTCGATGAGGCCGGTGACCGTGCCCTCGGGGTAGTTGACCGTCGCGTTGAGCGCGGTCACCTCTCCCTCGCGCAGTCCGCTGGTGCTGCCGCTGCGGAAGATCTTCTGCCCGACCTCCGCATCGGCGACGCCCGTGATCCGCACGCCCTTGCCGTCACCGACCGCCACGACGTCCGCGCCCTTGCCTGCACGGCCGGCGTCGTACTTCACCAGGGAGTAGTCGTCGCCGGGAAAGCTCCCCCTGAGCGATGTGCCGACCTGCTCCCGGCCTTGGTCGTCGGCGAACCAGATGGAACCGTCGGGCCCGCAGTGCCCGGCCGTGAGGATGTAGTCGCTCTTCCCGTCGGTCACGTTGAACCCCGCCGAACAGCGCCCGGCGGTGGACAGGATGGGCTGCGCGCCGTTGACCCGTGTCGTGAACGTGCCCTCGGTGCGCTCCATGCGCACGAAGGAGCCGATGCGTTCGGCGACCTCGGTCATCCGCGACCAGTCGGAGGCGGAGACGGTGGTGTCGCCCCGTACCACCACCTGGTTGTTCTTGTAGTCCAGGGCCCACGAGGTTCCGGCGACTCTGGGTGCCGAACGCAACGCGGCCGCGGCGGACTTGAGGTCGCTCATGCTGTGGCTGACCATCTTCGCCTGCGCGCCGGCGCGCTTCACCTCGGCGGCCGCCTTCTCATCGGTGACCGCGACGACCGGCCGCCCGGCCGAGTCGAGCCAGCTGCCCGCCGTGCGGGAGTTCCCCAGCCGGGACATGAGGTCGGTGCCCTCCCCGGTCGCCGGCGGCGCAGTGAACGGGACACCGATGGTCGGGGTCGGGGGCTCGCTCGCCACGGCGTTGGTGACCATCGCTCCTCCGAGGAGGAGTCCGCCGACGGCCGCCAGCCGTGTCACTCGCCGGACGACCCGTCGTCGTGCGTGCCTCATGCATGGCTCCCGAACCCGAACATCACGGTGCGAACACCGCGGGGCCCTCCTTGAGTTGAGCGCCCTTCATCCATACGGGTCGCAGTCGCGCCGCGTTCAGCGCGCCGGGGATCTCTTCGGCGTCATCCGGCGAGCGGGGCCGCGAGCAGGGCCCCGCTGCGCGCGTCGCCCCACACCGAGTCCGGATCGACGTAGGGCCGCAGCAGAGCGGTGAGCGCGGGGTCCCCGCGGCCGTTCAGCTCGTCGGAGGCGATCTTGCGGGCGATCCCGGCGAGGAAGTCCGCCACCTGCACCCGCGCGTCGTCGCGCGCGACGACCAGCCGCAGCCCGGCCAGGCCGATCCCGGCCCGTCGGGCCGTGCCCTCGATCCACGCGATGCGGTCCGGCGTCAGCATGTTCTGCCGGTCGTGCACCAGGTGGACCGGCCGCCCGTCACGGCTCCACAGCGCGGCCGTCCGCACGATCGCCGGGAGCAGCGGGTTGAGCAGCGGGATCAGGGGCGGCCCGGCCAGGCAACCGTCCCGGTAGGAGACCGCGCGGGGCCGGGTCGCGGCGAGCCGCTCCAGGATCCTCGCCGCGTCCGTCCGCGGGTGCGCGCGGCGCAGGGCGTCGACCGTGCCGTAGAAGGCGTCCACCGGGTCCCCGTCGTGACGGACCCGCAGCAACTGGTTGGCCGCCTCCAGGAACGCCCGCCAGCCGTCCTCCCCGAAGGCCGGGCGCCCCGCGCGGAACAGGGCGGCGGCCTCGGCCGCGTCGCCCAGCAGCAGGCCGAGGGTCCGGTCCACCACGAAGAACGTCTTCTCCATGAGGTGCACCCGCGCCTGCCCGTCGATCGGCCCCTGCGGCGCGAGCAGCCACTCCAGCACCGCGCGGTGCTTCTCCCGCAGCAGATGGTTCGCCTTGTACTCCTCGGCCGGAGAGCGGATCCGGTCCCGGATCTCTCCCACCGCCGCCGCGGCCGACGCCACGGACAGGGAGACGCCGGCGTGGGCGAACACGTCCGTGTTCCCGCCGGTGAGGTTCTCACCGTCCGACCCCGACTCGTCGCAGGCGATCTCCAGCAACGCGCCCGCCGCCCCGCCCCGCTCCCCGTCCACAAGATTCCCGGTCACCGCACGGCCCCCTATCGTGTGCCCATGACCAGGATCCCGCACGAGACGTCCGGTGAACCGAATCCCCTGCAAGCCCTCACCCTCGACCGCCTCCGGCAGCGCACCAGCATGAAGTGGCGCGCCTACCCGCAGGACGTGCTGCCGCTGTGGGTGGCCGAGATGGACGTGCCGCTCGCCGAGCCCGTCGTGCGCGCCGTCACCGACGCGCTCCACCTCGGTGACACCGGCTACCCGGCCGGCACGGCCTACGCGCAGGCCCTGGCCGCCTTCGCCGGGAAGCGGTGGGGCTGGGACGGGCTCGCCGTGGAGCGCACAGCGATCGTGCCGGACGTCATGATGGGTGTCGTCGAGATGCTCAAACTGGTCACCGGCCCCGGCGACACCGTGGTCGTGAACCCGCCCGTGTACCCGCCGTTCTACCCGTTCGTGGAGCACATGGACCGGCGGGTGGCCGAGGCCCCGCTCGGGGCGGACGAGCGCATCGACCTCGGTGTCCTGGAGGAAACCTTCCGGCAGGCCGTGGCGGACCGGCGCCGGGCCGCCTACCTGCTGTGCAACCCCCATAACCCGACCGGCACCGTGCACACCGCCGAGGAGCTGTCCGCCGTCGCGGGGCTCGCCGAGCGGTACGGCGTGCGTGTCGTCGCCGACGAGATCCACGCCCCCCTCGTGGTCGGCGGCGCCGGCTTCGTGCCGTATCTGAGCGTGCCGGGCGCCGAGCGCGGCCTGTCGCTGATGTCGGCCTCCAAGGGCTGGAACCTGGCCGGGCTCAAGGCCGCCCTCGCGATCGCCGGGCCCGGGGCCGCCGCCGACCTGGAGCGGATGCCCGAGGAGGTGGGGCACGGTCCGAGCCACGTCGCCGTCATCGCCCACACCGCCGCCCTGCGCGACGGCGTCGCCTGGCTGGACGCCCTGCTGGCCGGCCTCGACGGCAACCGGCGGCTGCTCACGGACCTGCTGGCCGAGCACCTGCCCGCGATCCGCTACCGGCCGGGCGACGCCACCTACCTGGCCTGGCTCGACTGCCGCGCCCTCGGGCTCGGCGACGACCCGGCCGACGTCTTCCTGCACCGCGGCCGCGTCGCCCTCAACTCCGGCCTCCCCTTCGGCACCGGCGGCTCCGGCCACGTCCGCCTCAACCTGGCGACCTCGCAGGAGGTGCTCACGGAGGCGGTGCGCAGAATGGCGGCGGCGCTGCACTGACCCCGGGGGCACGCTCGTACACTGCCCGCCATGGACGACAGGACCCTGGACGAACTCGGCGCGGGCAAATACCTGCTGATCACCAGCTACCGCAAGAACGGTACGCCGGTCGCCACCCCGGTCTGGGTGGTACGCGACGGGGACGCGCTCGGCGCGTGGACGCCCGCCGGCTCCTGGAAGGTGAAGCGGATCCGCAACCGGGCCGATGTCCTCGTCGGCCCCTGCGACCTGCGCGGCAACCCCACCGGCGACCAGGTGCCCGCGACGGCGGAGATCTGCGACCCGGCCACCACCGCCCGCTACCGGAAGCTGATCGCCCGCAAGTACGGCCTGACGGGCCGGCTGACCCTGCTCGGCAGCCGGCTGCGCCGGGGCCTGGACGGCACCGTGGGCATCCGCATCACCCTGTGACGTTCAGCAAGCGCTTTCGGTCGCAGGAGAGTGGACGCCCGGTCCGCGGGAAAGGGCACCTGCCATGAGCCGAACTCCCGTCCTGCGCGCAGCCGTCGTCGGCACCGGCCACCGGGCCCAGCTGTTCACCCGTGGCCTCGCCGAACGCCCCGGCCACGTCGTGGCCGCGCTGTGCGACCCCAGCCCGACCCGGATGGCCTTCCACAACCGGCTGCTGGCCGAGACCGGCGCACCGGCCGCCACCACGTGGGAGCCCGACCGCTTCACCGACCTGCTCGCCGAGGAGGGCATCGACGAGGTCGTCGTCACCACCGTCGACGCCGAGCACGACCGTTACATCGTCCCGGCCCTCGAGGCGGGCTGCCGGGTCGTCACCGAGAAACCGATGACCGTCGACGCCGGGCGCTGCGCCCGCATCCTCGGCACCGTCCGCGAGACCGGCAACTCCCTGACCGTCGCCTTCAACTACCGTTTCAACCCCGTGCACGAGAAGGTCCGCGCCCTGCTCGCCGACGGCGCGATCGGCGAGGTGCTGTCGGTCCACTTCGAGTGGCTGCTCGACGTACGGCACGGCGCCGACTACTTCCGCCGCTGGCACCGCGAGAAGCGCCACAGCGGCGGCCTGATGGTGCACAAGTCCTCGCACCACTTCGACCTGGTGAACTGGTGGCTCGCCGACGAGCCCCGGGAGGCCTTCGGCTACGGGCGGCTCGGCTTCTACGGCCGCGAGGCGGGGGAGCGGCATGGACTGCGCCGGCACTACGACCGCGCCCACGGCGCCGAGCGGGCCGCCGACGACCCCTTCGCCCTGGACCTCGCGGCCAACGACACCCTGCGCGCCCTCTACCTCGACGCCGAAGGCGACGACGGCTATCTGCGCGACCGCAATGTCTTCGACGGGCCGGTCACCATCGAGGACGACATGTCCGTCCTCGTGCGCTACGCGCGCGGCGCGACCATGACGTACCACCTGAGCGCCTACTCCCCGTGGGAGGGCTACCGGGTGATGTTCAACGGCAGCGCGGGCCGGCTGGAGCTGGAGGTGGAGGAGAGCCGCTGGCAGCCGCCGCCGACCCGGGTCGCCTCGGCGGTCGGCGCGGTGCACGGGGACGCGGCGGCCGAGCACGCGGGCGGCGCCCGCCTGACCCTGCGCCCGCTGTGGCAGCCCCCGGTGGACGTGCCGCTCGCGGTCGCCCACGAGGCCCACGGCGGCGGTGATCCGCGCATGCTCGACGCGCTGTTCGGCCCCGCCGGCCCCCACCGCCCGGCGGACATCGCCGCCGCCACCCATCCGACGGCCACCGAACGCGACGGGGCACTGGCCCTGGCGGTCGGACTGGCGGCCAACCGGAGCTTCGAGACGGGACGGCCGGTGCGCACCGACGACCTGATCGCCGACTGAGGGGACGTCAGCTCCAGGCCCGGTAGGGCTCGTCCAGCAGCTGGAAGACCGGCTCGCCCCGTACCGGGTCCTTGGCCGTGGACAGCCGTACCCGGTCCCCGCTGTGGATGCCGATCGGCGGGCCCATCACCCGGCCGCGCACCACGAAGCCCTCGGACATCTCGATCAGGGAGACGTTGCGCGCCGCGGGGGTGTTGCGGTGCACGACGGTGGAGTGCCGCACCGTGCCCGTGCCCTCGGCGCGCTCCGTGCGCAGCTCGCTGCCCCGGCAGACCGGACAGAGCAGCCGGTGGTACATGGCGGTGCCGCACCAGGTGCAGCGCTGGAAGAGGATGGCCTCCGAGTCCTGGCCCCTCGGGTCGAGCAGACCCGTCGCGGAGCCGGCTGCCTGCTGAGTGACGCTTCCTGAGTGGTACACGCTGGTCAACTCCCTGCACTCGGCCGGAATCCGCGCACGCGATCACCCGCGCACACGTGTGCGCGGTTCGCCGTGCCACCGTGCACGCAGCACAGAGTATGGCACTCAGTGCCACTCGTAAAGGCACTCCGTACCCTCAATGTGCGAAGGCTCAGCCCCGCCCGAGCGTCGCCTCGATCTCCTGCACGACCCGCCACAGCGGTGCCCCGCGCCGCGAGACGACGACCACCACGTCCTCCTCCTGCCGCGCCACGGCCGGCGGCACCGGAGTCCCCCCGAACGCCGACTGCACGTAGGCCAGCGCGTGGCCGACCGCGGTGCTCGCCTCGCCCTGCCCGTCCGAACGCAGCCAGGAGCGCAGCGCGTTGTTGTGCGCCGCGACCACCGCCGCCGCGATCACGTCGGCCTGCAGGGTGCCGTCCCGGCGGGTCGCGAAGCGCCGGCGCAGGTACTCGGCGAGAGCCCGCTCGTAGTGCCACACGACCGACAGCTCGTAGGCGCGCAGCCCCGGCACCTGCTTGGTGAGGCGGTAGCGCTGCACGGAGAACGTCGGGTTCTCGGCGTACATGCGCAGGACGAGCCGGGCCGCGTCGCAGACCCGCCCCACGGGTTCGTCGTCGTCGGAGCCCTCCGCCAGGAAGGCCGTCATGTCGGCCAGGCAGCGCTCGTGGTCGGGGAAGACCACATCCTCCTTGGAGGGGAAGTAGCGGAAGAACGAGCGCCGTCCGACACCGGCGAGCGCCACGATGTCGTCGACTGTGGTCTGCTCGTACCCCCGCTCGAGGAACAGCTGGAAGGCCGCCGCCACCAGGGCGTCCCGCATGGGCGGCTTCCCGGGGCCGGCCTCGGCTTTCTCGGAGCTCATGAGCGCGAACGTAGCACCCGGCACACCACTCGTGGCACTCAGTGCACTCGATGGGAGGTACTGAGTGCACTGCCCGCCGGACCTGAGCGGTCTCTGAACCCCGGGCCCGGCAGCCGCGTATCTAGCGGCAGGACGATCCTCGAAGACGGGCACCCCGGGCCCGGACGAAGGAGAGCAGCGTGTCGACACCGTCCGAGCCCCGGCCGCCGCACGACGGCCCGGCCCTCGAACCCATCCGCGTCCTGCGGCCCCGCCGCACCGACGCGCTCGCGGAGCTGATGCGGGAGTTCCAGCAGGAGAGCGGCCGCGAACCCGAACCCGGCGGCTACGAGTCCGTCGCGCTGCCGGGGCGGCCGGCCGGCTCCGAGGCCCTGACACAGGAAATCCCGCCCGTCGCCCGCGGGACCCGACGGCGTACGGACGCCGTACCCCCGGGAGCCGGGCTGCGCCGCGCCGCCGTCGCGGTGGCCGTCCTCGCGGCCGCGGTGATCGGCTTCGGCGGTGCGCTCCTGCTCCGCGGCGAGCACAGCGCCGACCGCGCGGCGCCCGTGCCCGCACCGCCCCGGTCCACCCCCTCCACCCCCTCCACCCCTGACCCCACACCCACCCCGCCCGCCACCGCACCCGTGGACCCCGACGGCCCCGGCACGCTGCGCGAGGGCGCCACCGGCCCCGAGGTGACCGAACTCCAGCAACGCCTCCTGAACATCCCGGACGTCTACCGGGACGGTTCCACCAGCGGCCGCTACGACCCCACCCTCACCGCGGCCGTCGCCCGCTTCCAGCTCTGGTACGGCATCCGCGGCGACGAGACCGGCGTCTACGGCAACGACACCCGGGCCGCACTGGAGTCCCGCACCCCGGCGGGCTCGAGCTGATGTGTGACCATGGCCGGCATGGACGCGTTCATCGACCGACTGAACCCCGACATGTACGTGGTCACGGCCGCCGCGGGCGGTGAACGGGCGGGCTGTCTGGTCGGGTTCGCCTCGCAGTGCTCGCTTCGGCCCGTGCGGTTCGTGGTGTGGCTGTCCGAGCTCAACCACACCTTCCGGGTGGCCCGGAACGCGGAGGTCCTCGCCGTGCACCTGCTCGGACGCGAACAGCGCGGCCTCGCCGAGCTGTTCGGCGGGCACACCGGCGACCGGACGGACAAGTTCCAGGACGTCCGCCTGCGGGAGGCGTACGGCGGGGCCCTTGTACTGGAGGACGCGCCGGCCTGGTTCGTCGGCCGGATCGTGACGCGCGCGGGCGGCGGCGACCACATCGGCTTCGTCCTCGACCCGGTCGAGTGGGGCGGACACGAGGGGCACGACGGGCCGTTGCTGCGCCTTTCCGACGCCGTCACCATCGACCCGGGTCACCCGGTCGGCTGACGCCGCTCCCCTTCAATCGAACGCCGGGCAAGGGCTGGGGAAAGCAGCGGAACGGCGGGATCACCCGGCGTCACCCTGGACCGGGGCGACGCACGAGGCGCCCGAACCGCCGCGAACCGAAGGCCACGCCCATGAACGGCTCCCGCATCCCCGGCCTGGTGCTGCCCACCCTGTTCCTGCTGGCCCTGCTCGTGGGCCTGTGGTGGTACTGGCGCCACCGCGGGGACTCGTGAGCCGGCGTGGCCCTACCGTTCCCTGACCCCGGGAACCCGGACGTCCACCACGCACACATCGTCCCGCCGCTCGTCCGGCAGCATCCGCGCGAGCAGCGGCCCCAGCGACCCGGGCCCGTCGCCGTGCGGAGCCGCCACCGCCTCGGCGAGCTGCTCCAGACCCCGGTCGATGCTGTCCGGAGGGTGTTCGACCAGGCCGTCGGTGTACAGGATGAGCCGGTCGCCCGGGTCGAGGCGGCACTCCGCCTCCTGGTAGGCCGGGGTGGCGGTCGCCCCGAGCAGCATGCCGCTGGGGCGGCGCAGATACCGCGCCTCGCCGTCACGCAGCAGCAGCGGCGGGGGATGCCCCGCCTGGGCCCAGACCAGGCGCCGGCGGCGGGGGTCGTAGCGGGCCAGCACCATGGTGGCGGTCGCGTGGGAGTCGCGCGAGTGCAGCAGCAACGTGTTCAGCCGGGCGAGCGCGCCGGTCAGGGACGAGCCCGTGATGACCATGCCCTTCGCGGTGAACCGGAGCTGGGCCATGGTGGCCACGGCGTCGACCCCGTGCCCGGCGACATCGCCCACCACCAGCAGTGCGTCACCGTCGGGCAGTTCGATGGCGCTGAACCAGTCACCGCCGACGTGCACACCCGACTGGGCCGGCAGATAGGCGACCTCGACGCGCAGCCCGGCCAGGTGCACCGGCCGGTTGGCCATCGGCAGCAGCGCGTGCTGGAGCCGGGTGGCCAGGGTCCGCTCCGCCCGGAGCACGTCGTGCTGCGTCAGAATGGCCCGCTCGCTCTCGACCAGGGCCAGCTCCGCCTGCCGCCGGGCGGTCATGTCCTGCACGAAGCCGTGCACCTCGACGGGCGTGCCGTGCCGGTCGGCCACCGCCTCGGCCACCAGCCGCAGATGCCGGATGCCGCCGCTCGCGCGGATCCGGAACGGCACGTCGAACGGCCGCCCGTCGTGGACGAGTTCATCGACGGCGCGCGTCAGCGCGGGCGTGTCCTCGGGCAGCGCCAGCTGCGGTACCTCGGACAGGCGCAGCGGGCCGTGCGCCGGGTCCCGGCCGACGAGGGAGAACACCTGGGTCGACCAGGAGGCCTCCTGCGTGGCCAGGTTCCAGTTCGCCCAGCCGAGATTGCCCAGCCGCTGCAGGTCCGCCAGCCGCTGCTCCTGCCGGTCGGAGGAGCCGTGCCGGATCCACGAGACGACGAGGGCGTCCCCCAGGCCCGCCACCCGTGCCGTGTACACGAACAGCTCGGCGACGCCCGCCACGACCTCCTCGTGCGCGAACGGCTCGCCCTCGTATGCCTTTCCGGTGGCCAGCACCCGCAGACAGTCGCGCCACAGCGGCTCGGCCGTCAGGGCCGGCCGCAGCTCCAGCAGCCGCCGCCCGGCCGGTTGCTCACCGGGCCGGCCCAGCAGGTCACCCACCTGTGCGGTCGCGGCCTCCACCCGGAAGTCCTCGGTCTCGCCCGTCGCGGCCCGCAGCGGCGTGAGCAGCATCGCCGCGACCGGCAGCGCCTCGAACAGCGCCTGCACCGCGTCCGTGGCGGCGTCGCCGTCCCGCTCGGGCGGGGTGTCGAAGGCGCGCAGCCGGCCGGCGCACAGCCCGGTGACGCCCCGCAGGTGGGCGCGGTCGCGCGGGGTGAACACCCCGGTACGGCCGCGCAGCACGCCGATGCAGACCTCGGCCGAGCCCGCGGCGAGCACCGGCAGCCAGGCACGCGAGCGCCACCGATCGGGAGGGTCGCCGATGAGCAGGTACCGCCGCTCGTCCGCGGCGAAGTCCTCCAGCCAGCGCGGCTCGCCCGCCCGCAGTGCGTCCAGCGCCGCCATTCCGCTCAGCGGCGGCACCTGGCACCACTGAGCCGCCAGTTTGTCGTCGACGCCCGCGTGCCCGATCAGTTCGAGGCCGCCGTCGGGCCTGCGGGCGTAGATCAGGACCGCGTCCGCCGCCATGTCGGGGCCGAGATGCTCCAGCAGACACCGGGCGAGGTCGTGGGGTGTCGTCACCCGAACGAGGGCCTGGCCGAGTCGGGCCAGGGCGGCGGTGACGTCGTCCGGCGTGGCCGACTGCTCCAGGGCGTCCGCTTCGGAGTCGAAGGCCCCGGCACCGGCGGGCTTGCTCGCTCTGCCCGGGCCGGGCGCCGTGGGCGCGAGACGGCCCAGGGTGATCCAGCACTCCTCCAGCAGGGTGCGACGGGCGGCCTTGGCCCGCTGGAGCAGCTGCTCGCCCGCCGCGTCGGCGGAACACCCGGTCAGCGCCATCACCGCGCCCTTGGCCCGTTCCATGACAGCGGAGCTGGCCGCCTGGTCGCGCAGCCGGTCCAGCTCGGCGCGCTGCCGGGCGACGATCTTGGCCAGTTCGACCAGGTCCGGTGCGGCACCGGGCTGCGCCGGCGTCACGGGCTCGCTCGTCACGCGTTGAGCATTGCACACCAGGCCCGATTCGAAGACCGCCTTGTGCGCGCGGACTGTGCGCTCGCCCCAGGCGCCCCGTCGGTCACATCAGCCCCGCGGGGGACCGGTCAGCCGCCGTCGTGCCGATACAGCCACAGCCGCAGCAGCCGGCTCAGCCGCGGCATCACCAGATAGGTCAGCACCGGCAGCAGCACCAGCGGGAAGACGGCGGCCCGCAGCGGCAGCGGCCAGCCGGTGGTGCGGGGCGCCACCAGCCACTGGATGAGCAGGGTGAAGGGGTAGGCGCCGAGGAAGGTCGTGAGGACCATCTTCCACCGGGGCGGGGCCTGCACGGTGGTGCCCGGCAGGCTGAACCAGGTCTCCATCCCGGTCGTCGACTGGCGTTCGCTGCTGACCTCGGCGGCGATGTCCTCGATCCGCCGGTGCCAGTGCGCGCGCTCCTCGGACTCCAGCCAGGCGGCGAGCCGGTGCTGATCGGACCAGCGCAGCACCGCGTGGTAGCGGTGGCCGTCCTCGGGTGTCAGCCAGGAGACGCCCTCGTTGCCGGGGAACTGTCTGGCGCAGCGGGTGATGCCGTGCGTCCACTCCTCGAACCGCCGCTCCCGGCCGGGACGCACCTGCCAGGTCAGGACCGTGGTGACCGGCTCGCCGCGCCGGGCTTCGGTGGTGCTCATTCCTCCACGTGTGCCACGCGCGGCGCGGGTCATGCCCTCCGGCTCACGGGTGGCGGTTCGCCTCGACCAGGGCCTGGGTGACCGCCCTGACGCTGCGGGCGATGTGCTGGAGCTGCATGACCTCGGCCGCGTACAGCTTGATCGTGTGCTCGATGACCCCCTCGTGCAGGCCGAGTCCGGGCAGGTCGGCGCGGGCGGTCTGCAGGGCGGTGCGGGCGACCCGGATCTCGTTCTGGACCTGGATCTGGGCGTGCCGGGCGAGGAGGACGGGGTGGCGGATGAACACGGGGTATCCGGCGTAGCGCGTGGGGACCAGCTCGCGCAGCCACTTGGCCGCCGAGCGCTCCCAGTCGTAGCTCCCGGGGGTCTTGACCTGGCAGGGCCAGTCCGGGCTGATGCGCGTGGTCGTCAGGTGCATGATCATCGCTTCCGGGTGTGCGGCGTCGTGAGGGTGAACGACGGGTCGGGGCGGCCCCGGCCTAGGGGATGGCCGGGGCCGCCACGAACACCCGGGACCCGGAGTGGGTAGGACCCGGCTCCACGGGTGCGGAACGGATCCGGAACTACCGGGTCGCGATCCGTGAGCAGTATTTATATATGCCATCCGGTTTGCAAGGAGCATGAAAACATTCATGCGCGCTTTGTTGCGGATGGCTCCCATGTGGGGTCCGCCGCGCGCCGCTCAGTCCCTGAGGAAGAACTGGTGCTGGTCGGCGACCTGCTCGTACTCCTCCAGCCGCGCCTGCGTCCGCTCCGGATCCGCGTCCGTCATGGCCTGCAGCAGCGCCGAGCACATCACACCCGGCGCCGCGTAGGAGTCGAAGACCAGTCGCGAACCGGTCCCGATGGCGAAGACGACGTCGGCCTCGTCCGCCAGCGGCCCGAGCGCCAGGTCGGTGATCAGGGCGACCTTGAGCCCGGCTCCGCGCGCGACCCGCACCGCGGTCAGGGTCTCCTGGGCGTGCCGGGGCATGGAGAACGCCAGCACCCACGTACCGCCCGCCTCACGCGACTGCAGCAGCGCGTCGTAGGCGACGCTGCCGCCCCGCGTCACGAGCCGTACGTCCGGATGGATCCGGCGGGCGGCATAGGCGAAGTACTCGGCGAGCGAGACGGAGATGCGCAGCCCGAGGACCGTCAGCGGGGCGGACGAGGAGAGCTTGCGGCCGACGTCGATGACCACGCTCGGGTCGGCCAGGTCCCGCCGCAGGTTCTCCAGGTTCTCGATCTCGGTGTCGACCGCCGCCTGCAGTTCGTTGCCCCGGTTCTCCTCGGCCGGGCCGACGGCGAGGGTGCCCAGCGCGATCGACTGGAGCTTCTCCCGCAGCGCCGGGTAACCGCTGAAGCCGACCGCCGAGGCGAACCGCGTCACCGAGGGCTGGCTGACGCCGACCCGGTCCGCGAGATCCGTGATCGACAGGAACGCCGCCTCGGTGATGTGCTCGATCAGGTACTGCGCGATGCGCCGCTGCCCCGGGGACAGCCGGGGCCGGTCGAAGAGCGACCTGAGCTGGGCGGACGGGGAGACCTCCGCTTCGGGGGCGGCCTTCCCCGAGGTGATCGCGGATGCCTGTGCGCGTGCCTGCTGCGGCGATGGCACCGGTGCGCCTCCTTCGTCTCCCACGGACGTTCAACATAGCTCACGCACCGTAGTGACCAGGGCGTCATCGGGCAGCATGAGCGGCCCGGAGCTGGGATACCCGTACGCCCGGCGGGAACCCGCCCCCTCACACGATGCAGAGAGGAGCGTCATGACCGTCCCCGAGGAGAACCGGCCCAAGACGGAGACCACCGGTGACCTGCTGGATCACCAGGACGAGAACCGCACCCGCCCGCCGGGCGGGACCGGCCGCACGATGCGCGAGGCCTTGGAGGAGGCCGAGGTGCGCCCCGACGACTACGACGACCGGTAGGGCCTCCCCTCCCCGGCACCCCGACCGAACCGACGACGCTTGCGGCAGGTGAGACGGCATGGGCGCGCTGAGTGCGCTGGAACAGACCCTGGAGAACCGCTTGGACGCGCTGTGGGCGCGGCTCCTCGACAAGGAACCGGTCGAGGTCCTCGACGCCCTGCGACGCGAGTGCGACAACAACGCCGTCGTGTGCCGTGAGGGCCGCGTCATGGTCCCCAACGCCTACGACGTGGAACTGCCCGACGACGTACACGACCACCTGACCCGCACCGGCACCGATGTGGGACAGGCCCTCACCGACAGCCTGTCCCGCCACGCGGAACGCCGCGGCTACGAATTCGCCGGCCCGCTGGCGGTCCACGTGGCGAGGTGCCCCGACGTGCCCAACGGCCGCTATCGGGTGGCCGGGCGGGTCATGCGGAACGTGAGTGCGGACGGCTTCTTCTACGCCACGCACTGACGAAGGCGCGCCACAGCACTCAACGGCGATACAGCGTGATCGAGTGCCCGACGTCATCGACGGGGCGGCTGCTGCCGATCAACTCGGCCAGCCGCCCCGTGGCCTTCGCGGCCGCCGAGTCCGACACGGCCAGCAGTCCCCGGACCTCACGGACCGGCACCCGCCGGGGATCCGAGGCCTCGATGCCGTAGAAGGCAGGCACCCCGCTCCCCTTGTACACGAGCCACACCCGCTCACCCCGGTACCGCTCACGCAGCCGGTCCGAGAGCCGCCCGAGATCCTGCCCCCAGTCCACGTTCGAGTCGTGCAGCCACTCCCGGGTCCGGCCCGGCCCCCCGAACGCCTCGTTGGAGTACGGCAGATAGTAGGGACAGGCCCGCACCGAACTCACGGCGGTGAACGCCACCAGCACGGCCGCTCCCACGGACACCCACCGTCGCCGCGCCACGAGCACGCACCCCGCCGCCACCGCGAGGAACAGCGGCAGGAACACGGCGTACCGGGTCCCGAAGTCCCGCGCCCCCTGCATGGCCGCCGCCAGCAGCACCAGGGGAGCGGCCAGCACATACGGCGCGGCGGGCCGCAGCCGCCGGACCGCGACCACGGCCACGGCACCCCCGGCCCACAGCGCGAGCATCCCCAGCGGGGTCTTCACCAGCAGCGCGGCCGGCAGGTAGTACCAGAGCGAGCCGTCGTAGAGCCGCCCGAACAGAAAGCCCTGCCAGGGCCGGTTCTCCAGCCCGAACTGCACCCGCATCCCGTCCCGGTACGCCTCCGGGAAGGGCAGGAGCCGAACCAGCAGCCCCCGCAGGCCGTGCACCACGGGCACATGCTGTTCCGGAGTCCAGCGCAGCCGTGGATCGACCATCAGATACGTGACCCACACGACCGCGATCGCGGCCAGGGCCACCCCGCCGGCGCCGGCCACCGCACGCGGGAGGCGCCGGCCTCCCGCGGACGCCCGCCACACGGATACCCCGGCCAGCACCGTCAGCACCGGCACAGCGGGCAACGTACTCATCTTCGTGGCCAGTGCGGCGCCGAGCGCCACCCCCGCGAGCGGCACATACAGCCGCGGACTCCGGCGCGCCCGCCACACCAGCCACGCCGAGGTCAGCACGAAACCGGCGGCCGGCACATCGAGCGTGGCGAGCGAACCGTGGGCGATGACGTCGGGGGAGAAGCAGTACAGCGCGAGCGCGGCCAACGCCGCGACGGGCCCGGCCAGTTCACGGGCGAAGGCGAACACCACCAGCCCGAACGACAGGGTCAGGGCGATCACCGGAAGGCGGGCCCAAAGCATCAGCCGCCGGGGGTCGTTGCCCGACTCGTACAGCAGATGCCGGCCCGTCTGCCCCTGGTCCCCGGCGAAGCCCGGGTCGACCTGCGGATCCGCGAGGGCGACCCCCGCACCGATGACCAGCTTGCCGAGCGGCGGGTGCTCGGGGTTGTGCCGCAGCCGGTGCTCGTGCACGTACTCCGAGGCCGCGCCCACGTACACCGGTTCGTCGATGGTCGGGGTCTGCTGCACGGCGGTCGTGACCATCGCGAAGGCCATCTGGGCGAGCAGCACGGCCACGAGGAGCGGCACCGGCCACCGTCTGCCGGGCCGGCGCGCGCCGTCCGCCGGTGCCGGGGGCGAGAGCGACACGGGCCGGGGAACGGCGGGAGCGATCCGGAGGTCCCTCATGGACCCACTCTGCATCAGCTCCCGCCGTGGAAAGCGCTACCGCCTCACGAGTCGCACCGACAGACCGTCAGCCGTGTGGACGGGCACGGCTCGCAGCGTCTTCGAGTCCAGCTCGACACGGTCGAACCGGCCGCGCAGCTGCGCGGCGGACAGGACCGGAACGGTGGTCCCCGCGACCGGCGGCCGCTCGGCGTCGAGCCGCAGCGACAGCACGCTGCCCCGGCCCAGCAGCACCCGCCGGTCCACCGTGAGGGCCGGGCCGTGGTTCCGGCGCAGCAGCAGCTCCAGCGTCGACTCGCCCTCCTGGACGTACGAGCCGCACACCCGCAGCACCTTGTCCGCGCGCAGGGTGCCGCCCGTGACCCGGACGTCGCCCTCGCCCAGGGCGCCCGGCGACGCGGCGACCAGCGTGCCGGCCTCCAGGACGGTCCCGCCGTGGTAGCGGTTGTGGCCCGTCAGGGTGAGCGTGCCCGAGCCGCGCTTGGTCAGACCGCCGTCGCCGTCGATGTCGTTGCGCCAGCTGTCGGCCGCGTGGAAGCCGCCGGCCGCCGCGTCCAGCGTCACGGTGACGTCCCGGTCGAAGGCGCCGTAGCCGTCCGCCGCGGCGAACAGGTTCAGCCGGCCCCACTGCTCGAAGCCGTCCAGCAGGACATACCCGGAGGGCAGCGCGGTCGTCCGCAGCACCTCGCGCCGCTGGGCCGCGGTCAGGTACGGCAGCCGCGTCTCCAGCAGCACCTCCGCGCCCTTCGGCACGGTGAGCGGGTCCTTTCGGCCGCGGCGCGGCAGGATGTACGTCAACTTGGGCCCGACCGCGCGGGCGTTGGCCTCGCGGTCGGCATAGGCGTCCCCGTCGCCCGGGTGGGCGTGGCCGTACAGCGTGTCCGCCGTCGTGCCGGTCCGCTCCGTGAAGTAGGCGAGGGCCTGGGCGCGGGCCGCGGCCTTGAGTTCCGCGTTCGCCGGGTCGGCCAGGGCCGCGGCCGTCAGGGCGGTGGCCATGATCCGGCCGCCGATGACGTCGACGGGGGAGTGCATGCCCGCCATGATCCGGGTGTGGCTCAGCTCGAACGTCCGCGTCACCAGCTCCTGGAACCGCTCCGGCACCGCGTACGCGAAGGCCAGACCGGCCAGGTGGAAGGCGTTGGTGTGGCCGCTGGGGAAGCCGCCGTCCTCCTGCGCGTTCTCGGAGCGCTGGCGCAGCAGCTGCGGGGCGACGACGACGTCCGAGTCGTACACCGGGTAGCCCAGCGCGTCCTTCTTCCCGGTGTCGACGACCTCGCTGTCCTCGTTCATCCGCCACGGGCGCGGGTACTGGAAGGCGAACTTGCCCGGGTTGCCCGAGGCGAACGGCCCGCGCACCGTGTCGACCAGCTTGGCCACCTGGCCGAGGTCCGACTCGTACGAGCCCGCCCCGAGGGCGGATCCGGCCGGGGCGTCGTCGGGCAGGGTGTCGTGGACCTTCCCGTCAGGTGTGCCGTCCGGGGCGGTGGTGATCGACGTGACCGCCTTGGCGCCCTCCTTGTAGAGCTCGGCCAGCGGACCGAGAGCGGCGATCATGGCGTAGCTCTGGTGCTGGCGGTCGTAGAGGAAGGCCTCCTTGGCCTGGGCCTCGGTGCGGGCCTGCGTGAGACGGGCGCAGTAGCGCATGTTGGCGCGCAGCACCTCGCGGTCCAGGACCCGGCCGGTGTTCCAGGCGTCGCCGGTCTTCCAGACCTTCGACATGCAGCCCAGGACCCGGACGACGGCGTTGGTCTCCGGGGTCAGGTTCGTGAGGACGTTCGACTTGTAGTCGTCGACGAACGCGGCGAAGCCCGTGGCGGCCTTCGCGTCCGCGGCGCCGAGCCACGAGACGAGGGTCGGTGCGGCGAGCAGGCCCGCCGAGGCGCCGAGGGAGGTCTGGAGGAAGCCCCGCCTGCTCACGGTGGCGGCGGAGCGGTGCCCGGCTGATGACGGCATGGGTGCGCCTCTCTGGAGTTCTGCGAAGAAGATGTCGTTGGCGTTGCGCGACGGTGCTTCGGCCGTGCGGCCGGGGAGATGCGGCGTGTGCGACTTCTGGTGCCTCTGACGGCTTCTGTGGCACCTGTTGTGTACGAGCGAAGATCTACGGCCGTGGTGTGACCTTTCGAAGAGAGGTCGGCCACCGGCCGGTGTCCGGAAGGTGAACGGCGGCAGCTCGCCTCACAAGAGCGAACGGGCCAGGGCCAGCGCGCCCGCGACCGGCGGCACCCGCAGCGGCTGCGGCCGGGCCCCGGGCAGGGATTCGGCCAGCGCGGAGGCGAACGCCTCGTACAGCGCGGGCTGGGCGAGCACCGTGCCGCCCGCCACCACCACGTCGTCCACGGGGACCCCGCGGGCGGCGAGCCGTACGACGAGCCCGGCGAGCGCCCGGCCGCCGTCCGCGATCACGGCCCGGGCCGGCGGCGAGCCCGCCTCGGCGGCGGCGAACACGGCGGGGGAGCGGCGGCCCCACTCGGCGGAGACGTCCGTGGCGGACTCCAGGGCGGCTCCGAGCGCGGGCACCTCGGCCACCCCGAACGCGGCGACCAGCCCGGTCGCCAGCGCGTCGGGCTCCTCACCGCGGTCGTGCGCGGCCCAGACGGCCCGCGCGGCCTCACGGACGAGGCCGGCCGCGCCGCCCTCGTCGCCGAGTACCGCGCCCCAGCCGCCGACCTGGACCGCGGCACCGTCGGGCAGCCGCCCCACCGCGACCGAACCGGTACCGGCGACCAGACCGACACCCTTGTCCAGCCCCGCGGCCGGTACGAGCAGTTCGGCATCGCCCACGACGAGCGCGGGCACCCCGAGCCGCTCCTGAAGGGCGGCCCGGATGCCCGCGCACTGGCGTGGCGTCTCGCAGGCGTGACCGCCCACGGCGAGCGCGGACGGTCGTGCGTGAGACGGCAGGGCGTCGGCGACCAGGGCGGCCAGCCAGTCGGCGGCGGCCCCGGGGTCGTGCGGTCGCCATCCCGTACTGCTGCGCACACGGTCGACGGTGTCCTCGTCGCCCGCGACAGCGCGCAGCTGCGTCTTGGTGCCGCCCACGTCGATACCGACCGCGTAAGGCGTGGAGTCCTGCACGGGTCCTCTTTCGTCGTTGCGCGGCACGGCGACGGCAGGCGAACCGCCCGTCGTACCACGGCAGTTGAAGAGGTAGGGAAGCCCCGGGACGGGCTTCTGCGGAACACGGCAGGCGAGTACCGTGAAGTTCGTTAGGAAGTTAACTAACGAAGTAGGGTGCGTCAAGAGGCACGGAATTCCCGATGCCGCGCGACCCTTGCGGCCGTCCCGCTCGGCCGCAGCACGACCTGGGGAGACCATGCACCTGAGTGAGAGTGCCCGTGTGGTGTTCGACGTACTGGCCGGGTCGGGCACGGCCACCCGCCCCCAGCTGGCGGCCGGTGCGGGCCTTTCCAAGCCGACCGTCTCCACCGCCGTGGCGGAACTCGAGGCCGTCGAGCTCGCCGCCCACTCCGGGCGGGCCTCCGGCGGCACCGGCCGCAGCGCCGCCGTCTACCGGCTCGGCCCGGCCTCCGGCGCGGTGCTCGCCGTCGACCTGGGCCCCGCCAGGACCCGGGTGCGCGGTTGCGCCCTGGACGGCACACTGCTCGCCGAGGGCACCGGGTCCCGGCCGGAGGCCGCCGGCACCGTCCGCAAGGTCCTCGACGCGCTGCCCGCCGGGGCCCCGCTGCGGGCCGTCGTCGTCGCCGTCGGCGACGTCACCACCCGGGACCGCGAGGGCGCCGGGGAACGCCCCGCGACCGCCAAGGCCGGTCCCGTCTTCGACGCCATGGCCGTCGCGCTGCCCGAGGGCGTCCCCGTTCACCTGGAGAACAACGTCAACTGCGCCGCCCTCGCCGAACTGCACGAAGGCGCCGCCGTCGGCCGCGAGACCTTCGGCTACCTGCGCATCGGCGTCGGCATCGGTCTCGCCGTCGTCATCGGCGGCCGGGTGCTGCGCGGCGCGAACGGCGCCGCCGGTGAGGTGGCCCGGCTGCCCTACCCCTGGGACGAGAGCCGCGCCCCGCGCCACGAGGGCCTGGAGCAGCGCATGGGGTCGCGCACGCTGCTGCGCCGGGCGGCCGAGGCCTGGCGGGACACCGACGGCCCCCGCCCGCGCACCGCCGAGCGGCTCCTCGCCCTCTCCGGGCAGGGGCATGTCACGGCCCGGTCCGTGATCGACGAGCACGCCGCCGATGTGGGCCGGCTCGCCGCCGCCGTCGCCGCCGTACTGGACCCCGGCCTGATCGTCCTGGGGGGCGGTACCGGAGCGGATCCGCAGCTCCTGCCCGGGGTGCGGGCCGAGCTGGACCGGCTGAGCTGGCCCACCGAGGTGGTCAGCAGCGTGGTGGGGGACGCCGGCACGGTGGCGGGCGCCAGCAGGCTCGCGGTCGCCCATGGAATTCAAACCGTGACCGGAGCTGTGCGGGCGAAGCATTGACGGCTGCGCCATCGGTCTGCCAATGTCCGGACAAGCGCTTTCTGAGTCGGCCGGGACGCCGACTCCGGGTGAGCCTCCCGCCCGTACGTGAAGTACGGCAGCCGCACGAGGGCGTGCTTGTGCGGTGCCGGCCGTCATGGCCGGGGACGCCACCCGTCAGGGCGACGCGGCCGGGCGAGGCCGTGCCCCCGGAAAGCGAAATCTCCTGCAAAATGCACCCGTGCCGCCTCGGCTGGCGCCGTGCTTCTTCCGCTACGACGAAAAGGGATTGAAGATGACCAGTCTGGGTGTGCGGCGCTCCCGCCGCAGCGGCATACGCCGCGTAGTTCCTCTCGCGGCCGTGGCCACGGCAGCTGCCCTCCTCCTCTCCGCCTGTGGGTCGGGTGGCGACTCGGGCGGGACCTCCAAGTCGCTGACGTTCTGGATCTCCACGGTTCCGGGGCAGGACGCGGGCTGGAAGAAGATGGTGGCGCAGTACAAGAAGGAAACCGGCGTCAAGGTCAACCTCGTCAACATCCCCTACGACGGCTACGACGCGAAGCTGCGCAACGCCGCGCAGGCGAACTCCCTGCCCGACGTGGCGGCAGTGCCGAAGCTGGACCCGATCTGGGCGAACAAGCTGATCGACCTCGGCTCCATCGCCAACAAGAAGAGCAACAAGATCAACAAGAACTTCATCGCCAAGGACTCGTCCGGGAAGGTGCTGTCCATCCCCTCGGACATCACCGCCTCCGGCCTGTTCATCAACGAGACGCTGTTCAAGAAGGCCGGCGTCTCCGTCCCGGCCTCGCCCCAGAAGACCTGGACCTGGACCGAATTCGTCAAGGCGGCGGACAAGGTCCGGGAGAAGACCGGCGCCAAGTACTCCCTCACGTTCGACCAGTCGCCCTCCCGGCTCCGCGCCATGGTGTACGAGCTCGGCGGGAAGTACGTCCACGCCGACTCCTCCGGCAAGTTCTCGGTGGACGCCGCGACCAAGAAGGCCGTGAAGCGCTTCGTCGAGATGAACGACGACAAGACCATGCCGAAGTCGGTGTGGACCAGCGGTGCCGACCCGTCGGCCATGTTCCAGAGCGGTGACGTGGTCGCCTACTGGTCCGGCGTGTGGCAGGTGCCCGCCTTCGCGGAGAGCATCAAGAAGTTCGACTGGGCGAGCGTCCCGACTCCCGCCGAGCCGGTGCAGGCCAGCGACGTCAACAGCGGCGGCATGACGGTGGGCTTCAACAACAACGGCGACGCGGCCGCCGCCGCGACGAAGTTCCTGTCCTGGCTGTACGAGCCGGCCCACTACCAGGCGCTGTGCGAGGCGTCCGGATTCCTGCCGGTCGAGAGCGGTCTGACCCCGAAGTACCCCTTCAAGTCCGAGGCGGCGCAGGCGGCGTTCAAGCTGTACAACGAGTCGATCCCGCTCTACGACCCGATCTCCGGCTACTTCAACACCGCGCAGACGAACTGGGTGCTGAAGGGCAAGAGCCTCACCGAGGACCCGACCAAGACGGAGCTCGGCAAGGCGATCAACGGCCAGCAGTCGGCCGACAAGGCGCTGGACAACATCGTGGCCGGCTACAACCAGCAGGTCGGCGGCTGAGCGCAGGCCGACAGGCCGGGCGGCGGGGTCGAGACACCGCCGCCCGGCCCAGGGCCTGTCTGACGCATCGAGACCCACGCGATGCCGGGCTCATGGCCTGAGCCCTGTAGGAACCCATTCCACCAGCACGGAGTCAGGAAGATGACCAAACGCGCCCCGGACGTGTCCGCGAGCCCGCCCAGGAGCCGCAGTAAGTACACCCTTGCGCCGCTCGTCCTCATCGCGGCCAATGTCGTGCTCTTCGCGCTGTTCTTCCTCTGGCCGGCGGTGATCGGGCTCGTCTACTCCTTCACGAACTACACGGGCGTAGGGGCGTTCCAGTTCGTCGGACTGGACAACTACAGCAACCTGTTCGGTGACTCCACCTTCTTCGACGCGCTGACCCGGACGCTGCTGTACACCGTGCTCTTCGTTCCACTGAACTTCGTGTTCTCGCTGCTCATCGCCAACGTGCTGGTGAGCAAGCACGCCAAGGGCGTGTCGGTCGCCCGCGTCTTCTTCTTCATCCCGTGGCTGCTGTCGCCCATCGTCGTGGGTGTCCTGTGGCGGTGGCTGTTCGGTGAGAACTTCGGACTGGTCAACTACCTCATCGAGAAGGTCGGCGGAAGCGCCGTTCCGTGGCAGTCGAACGCGGACCTGTCACTGATCGTGGTCGTGGTGGCGGCATCCTGGGCCTGGACGGGCTTCTCGATGCTGCTGTTCATCGCGGCGATCAAGAACGTACCCACGTCGTACTACGAGGCGGCCGCGCTCGACGGCGCCGGTCCGTGGCGCCAGTTCTTCAGCATCACCCTGCCGAGCATCGCGCCGACGTCCTTCATCGTCATCCTGCTCAACACGATCCACGGGATGAAGGAATACCCGCTGTTCGCCTCCCTCAACAACGGCGGACCCGGAACGTCGAACAACCTGCTTGTCCAGTACATCTACCAGACCGGCTTCAAGTCGGGCCAGATCGGCTACGCGAGCGCCGCGTCGTTCGTGCTCATGCTCATCCTGATGGCCGTCGCGTTCATGCAGCTGATCGTCAACCGGCGGGTGGAGAACCGATGACAACCACAGACATGCCACGCAAGGTCGACGCCGGGTCCGGGCGGGCTGTTCCCAAGAAGCGGCTCGGCGGCGCGGCCAGTGGTGGGTTCCGGCGCGCGGTGCCCGCGACGACACTGCTCTGGGTCCTGGCGGCCCTCTACGGGCTGCCGGTGCTGTGGTTCGTCCTCAGCTCCTTCAAGCCGGCGGGAGACCTGTTCTCCCTTCCGCTGACGCTGTTTCCGGAAGACCCCACCGTTTCGGGTTACAAGGCGGCGTGGGAAAGCGCCAACTTCTCCCAGTACTTCATCAACACGACCATCGTGTGTGTGATCGCGACGCTCCTCACGGTGGGAGTCAGCTGCTGCACGGGGTACGCGCTGGCCAAGTACGACAACAAGTGGCTCAAGGTCTTCTTCGTCGGCATCCTGGCCACCACGATGCTGCCGTCCGAGGTCATGCTCGCCCCGCAGTTCCTGGTGGTCCGCGACCTAGGCCTCTACAACTCGCTCGCCGGCATCATCCTCCCGGCCGTGCTCACCGCGACCGGGTGCTTCATGTTCCGCCAGTTCTTCCTGACGGTCCCCGACGAGCTCATCGAGGCCGCCCGCATCGACGGCGCCCGCGAACTGTCGATCTTCCTGCGGATCATGGTGCCGATCTCCCGGCCCATCATGCTGACGCTCGCCATCCTGTCGTTCCAGTGGCGGTGGAACGACTACATCTGGCCGCTGCTGATGCTCAACGACCCCGAAAAGTTCACCGTGCAGATCGGCATCCAGAGCCTCGTCGGGGCGCAGAACATCAACTGGTCGGTGGTGCTCGGCGGATCGGTCATCTCCATGATCCCTCTGATCGTCGTCTTCCTGGTGTTCCAGCGTTACGTCATGAACGCCGACATCAACGCCGGACTGAAGGACTGACCGTGCACCTCCCTCACCAGCGCGGTCCGCTGCACGACCTCCCGGACACCCCGGAGGCGTACGACGCCGTCCTCGCCGACGTCACCGAGCAGGCCCTGGCCCGCATGACGCCGGAGGGCAACCTCGAACACCCCGACTGCGTCGACGACATCGGTGACACGTCCCTCGGCGTCACCTCACTGCTGGCCCTCGCCTGGCAGCGGGGCAAGGACCCACGGCTGCCCGACGCGGTGCGCCGCAGCCTCGCCTTCCACCTGGACGAGCGGGTGTACACCGAGGACAACCCCGGCTACCCCAACCTCCGGGTGCGCAACTCCCGCCTCCCGTACGCCCGTTACACCCTGGCGGCCGGCGCGCACCCCATCGGCGACTGGCCGAGCACGGTGTGGGCGCTGCTCCAGGCGGTCAACGTCCTGGACGCGGCGGACGGCCTCGTCGACGACGCACAGCGCACGCGGCTCGTCGAGGTGGCGCACGGCTACTGGCGCTGGCTGACGGAGGTGACGTTCTTCAACCCGCAGGAGGCCGGCAACCAGGCCATCGGCTGCGTCGTCGGCGGCCTGATGCTGGCCCGCCACCTGCCGCCCGCCGAGGGCGACCGGGTGCGGCGGGAGGCCCTGCGGCTGTACGAGGACGAGATCCGCGCCCACCGGGTCGCCGACCGCGGCGCCCTCCTGCCGCCCGAGCACGGCGGCGCCTACGACAACAACTACGGCCCGATCTCCCTGTCCTTCCTCGCCCAGGCCCACCGGGTCAGCGGCGAGGAGATCTTCGCCGAGGACGGCGACGCTCTCGCCCGCTACCTCGACGCCCGCCTCACGGGCGGCGGTTTCGACAACGGCGGCCCCCGCTACAGCGAGCAGCACTCCGCCTTCGAGTCGGTGCTGGGCCTGCGCTACTTCGGTGCCCGCATCGGCTCCGACCTGGGCCGCTACCGGGGTGACAGCCGCTGGGCCCGGCACGCGTGCAAGGCCGACGGCGGGGTCGACGGCCACTTCGCGTGGATGCTGGTCTGGCAGATCCAGGACACCACGCGCTGGCACCGCACCCCGTCAGCGGCTCCGGCCCGTCACCAACTCCGCGCGGGCTCGGTGTCGGTGGCCTTCGACAGCCGCATGACCCCGTCCCTCGTCGAGGCCGCGGGCACGTACTACCTGCCGGCCGCGGTGAACCGCCAGCACGGCTTCGGCCCGGTCACCGACGGCTTCCTGATGTGCCGCCCGATGGGTGAGGTCCGTGTCCGGGACGTGGCAGCGGAGGGTCTGCGGGCGAAGCTGGTCACCAAGCCGGTCGTCGGCCGCGACCACGTGCTGCGCCACGTCCGGTCCCTGTACGTCACCGACGGCACGACCCTGTGGACGACGGTCGCGGTGGAACGCCTCCCGGGCACGCCGTACCTGCTGGCCGGCCTGCCGTACGCCGCCGACGACGGGGACCGGGTCCGCAGGACCGCCGAACCCCGGGTGACGTCGGCCGGTGACCTGCGCCTGACCCACCCGGCCCCGGACGACCCGCACCACTTCGACGCCCGCGGGGACCTCACGCAGGAGCAGGCCGCCTTCGCCCTGGCCGCCGACCCACGCGGCTACGGCAACCCCGACGAGGGCTGGCGCCACCTGGTCGCCTCGACGGCCCTGGAGGCCGGACCGGCCCCCGGCGCCCCCGAGGACCTGCACGTCTTCGCGGTCCGCTACGGCCCGCACGACAGCGCCTTCACGCCGGCATGCGAACGCGACGGTACGGCCCTGAGGGTCCGCACCGAGGCGTTCACGGCCGTCATCGGGGATCCGGCGGGCGACGCCGCGGGGGAACCGGAGCTCACGCTGTCCGCGTGAGATGGCCTTCCGTACCCGTCACCCAGGGGTCTGCGGCGGGTGGGTCGGCCACGGCCCGAGACCGGGGCCCGGGCGTCACAGGGGCAGGCCGACCAGTCCCCAACCGCGTCGTTCCGCCCCGGTCACCACCACACCCCACTCCCGCAGGAGTACGGAGAACGCGTCGAAGTCCTCGATCCACCGCCCGGGGCGCGTGGGATGCGCGCCGAAGGGCTCACGCAGGCTCTCCAGCAGGGGCTCGACTCGTGCCCAGCGGCCGGCCAGGGCCGAGACGGCAGGAGGTGTGCAGGCGAGCAACAGCCGGGGGCGCCAGGGGGTGGGGTCCCCGGCGAACAGGCCGGAGTCCGTATCGCCCTCGGTGCCTCCGTCCCCGATCAGTCCCCGCAGGAACGAGTCCAGGTGGTCGCGCGTCTCCCGGCCGACGTGCCCCCGTACGTCCTCCCAGGCCTGCCCTGCCCAGAAGTGCGGCTTGTAGGAGCCACTGGTGCTGTGGAACTCGTACCTGCCGCACCACGGGACGTGCGACGCGGCCGGCCACAACCAGCCCTCCTGCCGCTCGGCGTCCCCGTCGAGCTCGTCCTCAGGGGCCGCGGCATCCAGCAGCAGCGCGTACCGCTCCTCGAACGGCGTCCTTCCGAGCCGCTCCCAGTCGACCGCCAGCACCGTGATGTCCAACCCCATGTCACGCCTCGGCGCGCGGCAGGGCCGGCTCCGGCACCACCAGGTCGGCCTGCCCCCGGGTCGTCGCGACCAGTTCCGCGTTGCGCTCGTCCGAGCGTGACACCCAGGCCACCGCCTGCTGGTGCGTCTTGCCGAACTCCTCGTGGCGGGCGACCAGTCGGCGGACGCGCTCGCGCTCGGGCACCTCGCAGAACCACACCTCGTCGAGGAGAGGGCGCAGGCGGGGCCAGGCGCCGGTGGTCAGGAGGAGGTAGTTGCCCTCGGTGATGACCAGACGGGCCGTGGGAGGCACCGGGATCGCTCCCGCGAGCGGCTGCTCCAGGACGCGTTCGAAGCCGGGGGCGTACACGACGTCGTCGTGTGTCTCCTCGCGCAGCCGCCCCAGCAGCGCCGCGTACCCGGCCGCGTCGAACGTGTCGGGCGCGCCCTTGCGGTCCCGCCGGCCGAGGCGCTCCAGTTCGGCGTCCGCGAGGTGGAAGCCGTCCATGGGGACGTGCGCGACCCAGGGGGCACCGGTGCCGTTCAACTCCCGCACCAGGTGCTCGGCGAGGGTCGACTTCCCCGCGCCGGGGCTGCCCGCGATGCCGAGGATCGCGCGCCGTCCGCCCCGGGGGAGGGCGCGGGCGCGCAGGACGAGGTCGTCGAAGGTGAGCGGCACAGTGGAGAGTGTGTCACCCGCGCCCGGGTGTGAACTCACGCGTCCGGGCCCATGTGGCGTGCGCCACTCACTGGAACATCTCCGGGTGGGGAACCGGTCCTGTATGACGCAGCTCGGTCTTCCCGATGCCATCCACGCCTGTCTGTTCGACCTCGACGGCGTCGTCACCAAGACGGCCGTCGTGCACGCGGCCGCCTGGAAGGAGATGTTCGACGCCTTCCTGCGCGAGCGCGACGGCGCGGACTACCGGCCGTTCGACGCGGCGGACTACGACGAGTACGTCGACGGGCTGCCACGCGCCGACGGGGTGCGCTCCTTCCTCGCCTCCCGCGGCATCGACCTGCCCGACGGCGACCCGGACGACCCACCGGGAGCCGACACCGTGCACGGACTCGGCAACCGCAAGAACGAGCTGGTCCTCGAGAAGATCCGCACCGACGGCGTCGAGGCCTACGAGGGCACCCTGCGCTATCTGGAGGCCGTCCGCGCCCACGGACTCAGCACCGCGATCGTCTCCTCCAGCGCCAACTGCCGTGACGTGCTCCGCTCGATCGGCGCCGAGCACTTCTTCGACGTCCGCATCGACGGCGTCGTCGCCGCCGAGCGCAAGCTCCCCGGCAAGCCGCACCCCGACACGTTCCTGGCCGCCGCCGAGGACCTCGGTGTCGAGCCGTCCGAAGCGGCCGTCTTCGAGGACGCCCTGGCCGGCGTGGACGCGGGCCGCGCCGGCCGCTTCGGGTACGTCGTCGGAGTCGACCGGGTCGGACAGACCGACGCGCTCTACCGGCACGGCGCCGACATCGTGGTGCAGGACCTCGCCGAACTGGGGGACACGGAGTGATCACACAGCGGGCCTACAGCGTCGAGCCCTGGACCGTACGCGAGTCGGAACTCAACCTCGACGTCCTGGCGCAGAGCGAGTCCGTCTTCGCCCTGTCCAACGGCCACGTCGGCTGGCGCGGCAACCTCGACGAGGGCGAACCGCACGGCCTGCCCGGCTCCTACCTCAACGGAGTCCACGAACTGCACCCGCTGCCCTACGCCGAGGCCGGCTACGGCTACCCGGAGTCCGGCCAGACCTCCATCAACGTCACCAACGGCAAGGTGCTGCGGCTCCTGGTCGACGACGAGCCGTTCGACCTGCGCTACGGGCGGCTCGTCACCCACGAGCGGACCCTCGACCTGCGGCGGGGAGTCCTGGAGCGGGTCTGCGAATGGACCTCCCCGGCCGGCTCGACCGTCCGGGTGCGCTCCACACGGCTGGTGTCCCTCACCCAGCGGGCGATAGCCGCCGTGGCGTACGAGGTGGAGCCCGTCGACAGCCGGACCCGCGTGGTCGTCCAGTCGGAACTCGTCACCAACGAGAGCCTGCCCGAGCCGGACGGCGACCCGCGTGCCGCCAGGGCGCTGAAGTCACCGCTGGAGCCGGAGGAGGACCTCGCCTCGGGCAGCCGGCTGCGCCTGGTCCACCGCACCCGCCGCAGCGGCCTCAGGGTCGCCGTGGCCGCCGACCACATGGTCACCGGCCCCGAACGGACCACCACGAGCAGCGAGAGCAACGTGGACGTGGCCCGGCTGACCATCACCTCCGTCCTGGAACCGGGGGAGCGGCTGCGCGTGGAGAAGCTGGTCGCGCACGGCTGGTCCGGCGTCCGCTCCCGGCCCGCGATGAGCGACCAGGTCGAGGCGGCCCTCGCTGCGGCCGGGCACAGCGGCTGGCAGGGGCTTCTGGAGGACCAGCGGGCCTACCTCGACGACTTCTGGGCGCGCGCGGACGTCGAGATCGACGGCGACGGGGAGATCCAGCAGGCCGTCCGCTTCGCCCTGTTCCACGTCTTGCAGGCCGGCGCCCGCGCCGAGCAGCGCGCCATCCCCGCCAAGGGACTCACCGGCTCCGGCTATGACGGCCACGCCTTCTGGGACACCGAGGCGTTCGTGCTGCCGCTGCTGACCCACACCGCGCCGAAGTCCGCCGCCGAGGCCCTGCGCTGGCGCCTGGCCACCCTGCCGGCCGCCAGGGAACGCGCCGTCCAACTCGGCCTGCGGGGCGCCGCGTTCCCCTGGCGCACCATCGAGGGCTCGGAGGGCTCCGCGTACTGGCCGGCCGGCACCGCGGCCTTCCACGTGGGCGCCGACATAGCCGACGCCGTCGTGCGGTACGTGGCCGTCACCGGCGACGAGACCTTCGAACGCGAGGTCGGCGTGGAGCTGCTGGTGGAGACCGCCCGCCTGTGGCGCTCCCTCGGCCACCACGACGACCGGGGCACCTTCCACATCGACGGCGTCACCGGACCGGACGAGTACAGCGCCATCGCCGACGACAACACGTACACCAACCTCATGGCCCGGGCGAACCTGCTGGCCGCCGCCGACGCCTGCAAACGTCATCCCGACGAGGCCGCGCGGCTCGGCGCCGACGAGGAGGAGCGGGCCGCCTGGCGGGACGCCGCCGAGGCCATGAACATCCCCTACAACGAGGAACTCGGCGTGCACGAGCAGCACGCCGGCTTCACCCGCTGCCAGCGCTGGGACTTCGACCGCACCGGCCCGGACCAGTACCCCTTGATGCTCCACTTCCCCTACTTCGACCTGTACCGCAAGCAGGTCATCAAGCAGGCCGACCTGGTGCTGGCGATGTACACCGGCGGCAGCTTCTTCGAGGAGTACTTCGACGAGGAGCAGATCGCCCGCAACTTCGCCTACTACGAGCCGCTGACCGTCCGCGACTCCTCCCTGTCCGCCTGCGTCCAGGCCGTCATGGCCGCCCGGGCCGGCCATCTCGGCCTGGCCGTCGACTACACGGCCGAGGCCGCGCTGATGGACCTCGGCGACCTGGAGCACAACACCCGCGACGGACTGCACATCGCCTCGCTGGCCGGTACCTGGATGGCGCTGGTCGCCGGCTTCGGCGGCATGCGGTGCAGCGACGGCACCCTGCGGTTCGCACCCCGCCTGCCCGAGCGCTACAGCCGGCTCGCCTTCACGGTGGGCTTCCTCGACCGGTGCCTGCGCGTGGAACTGACCGCCGACCGGGCTACGTACACCCTGAACTCCGGCTTGCCCCTGACCATCCGGCACCACGGCACCGAGCTCACGGTGAGCGAGGACGCGCCCGTCTCCCGGTCCATTCCCGAGCTGACCCACCGCCCGGCCCCGAGCCAGCCCCCGCACCGCGCCCCGAACGCCCGCTGACCCACACTCCCGGGTCAGGCACTTGGCCGAGTTCCGCCCTGCACACCCCCGCCCCGCGGGTTAGCTTGATCGTGTTCTCGACCAACGGGGTTAGGGGCGGAACATGGCCAATGGCGCGAACGCCATCCTCACGCGACGGCGAAAACGCGAACAGGCGGCCGGGCCGCGTACCATCCGCGGGCCGCGCGGCGACCTGCCCCTCGCCGCCCTGGCAGCCGTCTTCACCCTCGCGCAGCTCGCCCTCGTCCGGCCCGTCCTGGGCCTCGGCTGGGACGAGATCGTCTACGTCAGCCAGGTCACCTCCCACCACCCCGCGGCCTTCTTCAGCGCTCCCCGCTCCCGCGGCGTCTCACTGCTGGTCGCGCCCGTCGCGTCCTGGTCGTCGTCCGTCCCGCTGCTGCGCGTCTACCTCGCCCTGCTGTCCGGCCTCGCCCTCTACCTCGCCCTGCGCGCCTGGCGGGGCCTCTTCCCGACCCGCGTCCTGGTCGTCGGCGGGGCCCTCTTCGCATCCCTGTGGATGACCCTCTTCTACGGTCCGCAGGCCATGCCCAACTACTGGGTCGCGATCGGCGCCCTGATCAGCGTCGGTTGCTTCCTGAGGGCCCGGGCGAAACGTTCCGCCTCGGCGGTTCTGTGGGGTCTCGCGGCGGGTGCCGCGCTCATGGCGTGGATGCGTCCGACCGACGCGGTTTACGTGGCCGTGCCGTTGCTCGTTCTCGCCCTGGTGCGCCGCCACTGGCGGCTCCTCCTCGTGCTCGCCGCGGGCCTCGCGGCGGGCGCCGTGCCGTGGGTGATCGAGGCGTACGTGGGCCACGGCGGCCTGGGGGCGCGGCTCGCGGAGGCGTCCCGGATCCAGGGCGGACTGGGCTGGCAGATCGCCGTCGACGACCAGCTGCGCAGCCTGGGCGGACGGGCACTGTGCCGGCCGTGCACCGGGCCGATGCCCACCCCACTGGTCACCCTCTGGTGGTTCGCCCTGCCCGTCCTGGCCGGTCTCGGGCTGGTCGTCGCGGCCGGGGCCGGGCGCCTGGGACGGACCTTGATCCCGCTGGCCTGCGCCACCACGGCCGCGCTGCCGTACCTCTTCATGATCGGCTACGCGGCGCCGCGCTTCCTCCAGCCGGCCTACGCGCTGCTCGCGATCCCGGTCGCCGACGCCCTGTGGCACTTGGTCAGAGGCCCGCGCGGAGCATGGCGCCCGGTGGCCGCCCCCCTCGTCGCGCTCGCCCTGGCCGGGCATCTCGCGGCGCAGTTCGCCGTTCTGCACGGTGCCGTGTCCCGCAACACCGAGAGCCGACGCGACTGGGACCGCACCGCCGGCGCCCTGCACCGGTTCGGTGTCCGCCCGCCCTGTCTGCTCACCGGTCACGAGGCCATCCCCATCGGCTACTACACCGGTTGCTCCTCGGGCGCGACCTCCGGAAACAACGAGAACATCACCGTGGCCGGCATCCTGCGCACCGCGGACCGTATCCCGGTCGCCCACCTCGCACCGGCCGGCGGCACCCCGCCCCGCTACGCCCGCTCCTGGCCCGTCCACCGGATCTCGGACCTGGACGTCCGCGTCGCACCGGGCCCCTGACACCTCATGCGGCGACACCCTCCCGGCAGGGAGGCTGCGGCCGGCTGCTCATGCCTCCGGCCGCAGCTCCTCGCGCCACTTGACGATCTGCTTCTCCGCGTCGCCCGTGTACGACCACGGCGTCCGGGTCGCGCGGGGTCCCAGCATGCCCAGCAGGATGCCCGCGATGTCCTTGGCGCCGGCGGAACAGGCCGCGTGGGCCAGGTAGTTGAAGTCGCGGAGTTCGGCGGGCGCGATCGAGCTCTCCGTCCGGCCCATGACCCAGCGCTGCCAGGTCCGCCGCAGGTCGCTCGCCGCACCATCGTGGTTCCAGTGCTGCGAGAGCCCCACGGCGGAGTGCCTGCCCCGTGCCGCGTCCAGGGCGAAGCGGTACTCCTCGACCCGGGCGTACTGGGCCAGCACCGGCAGCGGACAGCCGGGCGGTGCCACCCCGGCCGCGTCCCGGGCGAAGTCGTACATCAGGCCGTGCGTGCCGTGCCAGCGCGCCGAGTAGTAGTGCAGCACCTGCAGGTGCCCCTCGACGCTGTACGGGTCGCGCCCGTGCAACTCGTCCCACCAGCGCCCCAGTTCCTGCCGGCGCACCCCCGACGGGTACAGGCGCGCCACCGAGATCAGCGACACCCACGGCGTCGGATCCTCCGGGTACGCCTCCGCCGCCGTCAGGCAGGCCAGCACCGCGGCGTCCACGCGGCGTTGGTCGATCGGCACGCCCCGCCCCGCCGCGATCGCCACGTTGAAGGTACGGACCGTCTCCGTCGCCGCCCGCAGCACCAGTGCGTCGGCGCTGTGGGCGTCCGCCGAAAGCCAGGACTCCACCGTCGAACTGCCCGCGCACACCTGCGCGAGCTGCCGGATCCGGTGCCCCCGGGCGGCCCAGTCGCGGCCGGTGGCGCCCAGCAGGTCCCGCAGCCCCTGCCAGCGGCCGATCACGACGTCCTGGCGAGCGGAGGTGAGGTCGGTGTCCCCGCAGTCGGGGTCGAAGTCGGGAGTGAAACCACGTCTGAGACTGCCTCGTGCCATCGGGGTTCTCCTCAGAAGTCGGTGGAGAGACCCTGGTGGACCAGGGCGCGCGCGTCCTGTTCGTCGGGGACGTAGTCCGTCTCGACGGCGCGGGAGGCGTCCAGTTTCGCGGGCCGGTAGTAGTCGCTGCCCTGCCTCCAGTACCAGAGCATCGGGATCAGCCCGACCGCGAGTCCGCCGATGCCGATCGCGACCGCGGTGCCGCTCAGTTCGCCCAGCGACTCCACGAACACCCAGAACATGAACAGGGCGCCGCACAGCGGCCACAGGCCGCCGAAGAGGAAGTTGGCCGGGGACTTCAGCAGCATCTTCCGGTACGCGACGACCACCGCGAGTCCCGCGAGACCGTAGTAGACCGCGATCTGCAGGCCGATCGCCGAGATGGCGTCGGAGAGGATGTCGCCCACCGAGCCCAGGGCGTTGGAGGCGATGAACATCACCAGCGCCACCGAGCCGACCACCACGATCGCCACCCAGGGCGTGTTCCACCGGCGGTGCACCCGGCCCAGCGCCGACGGCATCGTACGGTCCCGGCCCATCGCGAACAGCGAGCGCGTGACCTGGATCAGCGTCGTCTCCAGCGTGGCGATGGTGGAGAGCATCACGGCCACGATCAGCAGCTTGCCGCCCCAGCCCGGCCAGATCTCCTCGCCGAGCACCGCCAGCACGTTCGCGTCGTTCTCCTCGATCTGCTTCGAGGACAGGATCACGTTCACCGCGATGGTGAACACCTCGAACAGCAGGAAGACGATGCCCACCCCGATCAGGCCCGCGAGGCCCGTCGTACGGCGGCTGTTGCGGGTCTCCTCGCTGAGGTTGCTGGTGACGTCCCAGCCCCAGTAGTAGAACGCGGCGATGAGCGCGCCCGACGCGAAGCCGGCCATGCCGTCGAACTGGGAGAAGCCGAGCCAGGACCAGTCGAAGGCGCGGGCGTTGCCCGTGTGGAAGAAGGCGAGCACCGCGAACAGCGCCAGGATGACCAGCTCGACACCGGACATGATCAGCTGGGCCCGGACCGTGAGCCGGGCGCCGCCGAGCACCACGCACAGCATGATGAGGAACCAGGCCGCGCCGACCACCGTGGACAGCGCGGTGTTGTCGGCGAGTTCGTCGTCGAAGAGCGCGAGCGTCATCGACCCGGCGGGGAGCGAACCGGCCACCATGAAGATCGTCGCCGAGATCACCAGCGCCCAGCCGCTGATGAAGCCCAGGAACGGGTGGAGCGTGCGCCCGACCCACGAGTAGCTGGCGCCCGCGTTGACGTCGATCCGGCCCAGGTAGCTGAACGCCAGCGCGATGCCGAGCATGGGTATCGCGCAGTACAGCAGGGCGGCCGGACTGGCCAGCCCCACCGCGCCGACCAGGACGGCGGTGGTCGCGGCCAGCGAATACGCCGGGGCGCTGCCGGCGACCGCCATCACCACGGTGTCGAACGTGCTGAGGACATTGGCCTGCAGCCCTCTGCCCCTGCTGTAGCTCATGGATGCGCTGCTTTCACTTGTGCACGACCGGAGGCGGGCAGGCCGTTCCGGCGGCGTTGGGGGGGGTGGAGCGCGCCGCCGGACGGAGGTGGGTGGCCTCGGGCCCGGGGGCGATGAAACAGGGGTCGTGGATAGCGTGCTGCCGCCGCGTCGGCAGCCGGTCACACCGTGTGTGCGAGTGATGATAGTCCGGCTCCTTGATCTTTCAAGATTGACCGGTTGGTAATGTCCGGGGCCGCCCAGGGTTTTGGCTCCTGTTGGTCCGCCCGACGCTCCGGCACCCTCCAGGCCGGGGGACGTCCGCCGAGGTTAGAGCCCGCGTAACGGGAAACGCGGAACGGACAGCAGAGACGAACGAGTCGAGCAGCGCGACAGGAAGGCAGGAGTGATGGGCACGGAACCGATGCGCCCCGAACCGATGGCGGACGACGTGTACCAGCCCACCGGGACCAACGAGGAGCAGGAGGACGCCGCGCCGCTGGACCTGCAGGACGCCCTCGACGAACGGACGTACGACGACACCCTCGACGAGGGCTACTCCCCGCCTGAGAAGCCCCTCGGCGTCACCAAGCGCGGCACCACCGCAGCCGAGCAGCACGAGGGGGAGACCCTCGACGAACGGCTGGCCCAGGAGGTGCCCGAGGTGTCCGCCGAGCCCGGCGGGGACGGCGTGGGGGACACCCCGGACGGCGACGGCGAACCGGTGGACCCCGAGGCGGGCACCGCCCGCGCCGGCCGCCTGGTCGCCCCGGACGAGGGCGCCCACGCCGACACCACGAAGGAGACCGTCGCGTCCGACGTCGGTATCGACGGCGGAGCCGCGGGCGCGGAGGAGGCCGCCGTGCACGTGGTGGAGGACGACAGCGCCCTGCCCGAGGACGGCGGCAGGGCGTGACCCGCCCGCCGGCATGAGGTCACGCCGGGCACGCGCGAGGCCACCGCACCCCGGCGCACCCGCGCCGGGCCGGTGGCCTCCCGTATGTGCCGAAGGGGTTCGGTCAGGGCAGCAGCTTCTCGAGGGCGGCGGGCCCCTCCGCCGCCAGCTTCCGCTTGGCCCACTCGATGGTGTGCGGATTGAGGTCCTTGCCCGAGGCGAGGACGAGGTCCTCCGGCGACACGTCGGTGCCGGTGCTGGTGTGGAGCAGGCGGTCCGGGGTGGTGCGGTCCTCGGGCGGCCGGGATGCGGCGGGCTCTGACGTCGACATGTTCTCTGCTCCTAGGGTCCGGATCGCTGGTGCGGCCCCGGTGCTGAAAAACGGGTCCGCTATCACCATTCCCCGCGGGAGCGCGGCGTGCATCCGGAGAGCGCGAACCCGGACCCGCCGGACCGCGCGCACCCCGTTCGGACGCTCACCGATGTCGCGTCGGCGCACCCCGGGTGACGGTGGAGACACGTGTCCCTGCGCCTGACGGGAGCTTTACCCATGCGCACACATGTGACTGCCGCGGCCGGCCTGGCCTGTGCCGCCGTACTGGCCTTCGCCGGTACGGCGAGCGCGAACGACGGCCCCGTCGGTATCGCCACCGACAGCCCCGGCTTTCTCTCCGGCAACGTCATCCAGATCCCCATCGACGTCAACGCCAACGTCTGCGGCAACTCGATCAACGTGATCGGGCTGCTCAACCCCGCGTTCGGCAACGAGTGCGAGATCAAGGACTGACGTACCCGGTCGTACGGCCCCGCCGGCGGCGGCCCGCGAAACATCGCGGGCCGCCGCCGGTCGCTGTGGTCAGGGCCCGTCCCGCGGACGCGGCGCGAGCACCAGCATCGTGACGTCGTCCTGGACGTCCGGGCAGTGCCGGACGAGGTCGGTCCACACCTGCTCGGCCAGCGCGACGGGGTCCTCGGCGGCGAAGCCCGGCAGCCGCTCGGCCAGGGGGTAGAAGGCCCCGCCGGAGTCCCTGGCCTCGGTCACGCCGTCGGAGGCGAGGAAGAGCCGGTCACCGGCCCTCAGCGGCACCGAGACGACCCGGGGCGGGGCGGCGTCGGCGAGGCCGAGACCGAGCGGCGTGCACGGCTCGACGTCCAGCTCGACGGCCCGGCCGTCACGCAGCAGCAGCGGTCCGGCCTGCCCGCACGCCACGATCCGCACGACCCGGGCGTCGGCGGAGAAGTCGAGCAGCACCGCCGTCGCGAACAGCTCGGCGTGCGGGTCACCGGCCGAGTCCACCGCCAGCCTCCGGTCGAGCCGCGCCGCCACCGCCTCCGGGTCCGGCTGGTCCAGCACCGCCTCCCGGAACGCCCCCAGCAGCGACGCGACCGTGGCCACGGCTGACAGCCCGTGGCCCTGCACATCGCCCATCACGGCCCGTACGCCGTAGGGACCCGCCCGTACGTCGAAGAAGTCACCGCCGACCAGCGTCCCGTGCTGCGCGGCCCGGTACAGGCCCGCGCACCGCACCGGCCCGACCCGCTCCGGCAGCGGCGGCACGACGGCCCGCTGCGCGACCTCGGCGACGGTCCGCTCGGTGACCAGCTGGGCGTCCCGCCTGGAGCGGACGTACGCCAGCAGCACGCTCAGCACCGAGACGAAGCACACGGTCAGAAGGTCGGTACTGCCGGGATGGTTGAGGCCGAAGACGGGCACGGTCAGCACGACCACCACCAGCCCGCCGAGCACCGCCGTCACCACCGGCCCGTGGGCCAGCACGGCCAGCGGCGGGATGGCGCCCAGCAGGAAGCCGATGTCGAGCGGCTCCGGGCTGATCAGCTCGGCCGCGCACACGCCCACCAGCAGTGCCGACGGCAGCACGCGGGCCCAGCCGGGCGGCGGTGCGCCGCGCAGCCAGCCCCGCCGGTCCGGGTCCCTGCGCGCCAGCCGGCCGCGCACACTGCTCACACCACCACGCTGCTACGCGCGACCGGCCGCCGCACGCCGGGCCCATCGCCGCGGGCGGCCGCGCGCCCGGCTGGAAGGGCGTCAGCGTCAGCCGGATGCCCGTGGGGGGCGTGTCCTGGAGGTACGAGGCGAAGTCGGCCACGTCGTCGAAGGCGAAGCCGTACGCCTTGCCGTCCCGGGCCGCCGCGTGCATGGCCTTGGCATAGTGGTTGGTGACGCCGGTCCGGTAGAAGGACGCCGCTCTGTCGCCGGCTGGGCGGCGGAGCTCAGCAGCGTCGAGCGGTTGAAGCCGGCGCCCGGGAGCGCGGCACCGGCGTAGGTGGTCACCTTCAGGTCCCGGCCGGTGCACGTGCTCCACACCTCGTCGACGGCGGGCGCGACGTAGTCCGGGTGGCCCGGTCTGAGAGCGTCGGTCTGAGAGCGTTCTCAGGGCTGACCGCGTCACGGATGCTACGGACGGGCCCCGCCCCCGCCCCCGCCAACCCGTCCGTCACGCGGAAATCCCGTGGCACCGCCCCCACTTGGTGCGCCATGCGTCGCTTGACCACCTCTTCAGGGGCCCTTGACCCGTGCCGGGAAACCGATGGACGGCCCGCGGGAGATCGCGTAGCGTGTGGCGCGCCACGCCCCGAGACCTGCGGAAGGAGGGCAGAGCCGTGCAGTTCACACCGTTCCCGCGCTCCCTCCCCCTTGTCCCGGCGTGCCTCGACTGACCGACCGGGAGCGCTCTGAGCAGCATCGTCCCGGAGGACCCCCCCCATGACCGATGTGGTCATCCGCGCGCTCGACACGAGCGACGCCGAGCTTTTCGACACCCTGCCCGACTCGCTGGGCGCCGGTGAGGGCCACCGGCAGACCCGGCACCGCCCGGACTGGAAACGGGTGGCCCTGCGCGACGGCCGTGTCGTCGCCCGCGGCGCCTGGTGGGGCGGCCCCGACGCCACCGAGCCCGTCAACGTCAACTGGTTCGACGTGGCCGAAGGCGAGGAGGAAGCAGGCGCCGCACTCCTGCGCTCCGCCCCCTGGCAGGTCGAACTGGAGCTGAACCTGCCCGTCGGCTGGCGCGACGACCCGGCCCTGCGCGCCGCCGCCCAGCCCTGCCTCACCGCCGCCCGCAAGGCCGGCTACGACCTCCTGGTCGACCGCCTCGTGTACCGCTGGACCCCCGACCGCGGCCTGCCCGAGCGGCCCGGGCGCCTCGAGTTCCGCGCCGAACCGGACGACGCCGTGTTCTTCGACGCGCTGCGCCGCATCCACTCCGTCACCCTGGACGCCCATGCGCTCAAGGCCATCGAGCAGGGCGGACTCGACCGGGCGGCCCAGGAGGAACTCGACTTCTTCCACTGGTGCCCGTCGCCGCGGGAGTGGTGGCAGGTGGCCCACACGCCGCAGGGCGACATGGCCGGCATCCACATCCCGGCCCACAATCCGTCGGGCCCCTGCATCGGCTTCATCGGCGTCCTGCCGGACCAGCGCGGGCACGGCTACGCCTACGACCTTCTGGCCGAGTGCACGCACTTCCTGGTCGCAGAGGGGGCGGAGTTCGTCGCCGCGGCCACGGACCAGGGCAACTTCCCCATGGCGGCGAACTTCACCAAGGCCGGATACCCGGTGGTGAAGGAGCGGCTCAACTTCGACCCGGCGTGACGACCGGGTCGTCCCCGGCCGGGGTGGCAGGCTGTCCGGGACAGTGACCGGCAGCGGGAGACGGAGGGGCCGTGGGGTTCGAGGGCGAGGTCTGGCAGGTGCGCGGGGCCGCGGAGCCGGTGGGGGAGATCCTGATCGACGACAGCGACTTCCCGTGGCTCTCGGGCCGCTTCACCCCAGGACCGGGATTCGCCGCCGTCCGGGACCTGTTCGCCCGCGAACTCGCCCTGGCCGAACGGGACGACGAGGGCCACTGGGAGGAGTGGGAGCGGGCCTACGGCGAGATCAGGCGCCACGTCTCCCTCTCCTCCCCGGACGGCCCCGTCCCCGAGTTCCTCCTGCACATCGAGGAGGACCGGGCCTGGTTCCGCTGGAGCGACGAGCCCTTCGACGAGGACCAGGACGAGGACTAGGACGAGGACTGGGAGTTGTCGTTCAGCAGGTCCTGGGCCGCCGTGAGAATCTCGGTCACCCGGAGGCCGAACGCCGCGTCGCAGGCATGCGGGTGGCCGGTCCGGGCGGCGTCGAGCAGCGCGTCCGCAGCCCGCTTCAGCGCGTGCACCGCTCCGTCGGAGCTGTCCGGCAGCGTCGCGACCCCGGCCTCCCCCCGCAGCTCCACGGCGGCACCGGCCGCGGCGGGCGGTGCCGTCAGGCTCAGCGTGAGGGTGCTCGACGCCCCACCGGCGTGATCGAGGACGACATGGGCCGTGTCACCGGACCCGTACGCCGCCGCCGTCACGCGCCGCACGTCGCCGAGGACCGGCAGCAGCACGGACAGGGCGTGCGGGCCGACGTCCCACAGGGCGCCCTTCTCCCGCCGCCACGGCGTCGCGAAGGGACTCTCGCTGGTGAACACCGCCCCGAGCCACTCGGCCCGCCCCGTGAACCAGCCCGGCACCGCCGCCCGCTCGGCGATCCACGCCGCCGGCTCGGGCTGGAAGCGCGTCGTGAAGAACACGACCGAGGCGACACCGGCCTCCTCGGCGGCCTCGACCACGGCGCGCCCCTGCTCCACCGTCGGCGCGAGCGGCTTGTCGAGCAGCAGATGGCACCCGGCCCGCGCCGCCCGGGCGGCGAGTGAGGCCTGCACCTCGGGCGGCAGGGCCACGGCGACGGCGTCCACGTCGGCGAACAGCTCGTCGGCGTCGTCGTAGGCGCGGACGCCGTGCCGCTCGGCCAGCTCCTTCGCGGCTTCGGGGCGACGGCCCCACACACCCGCGAAGTCCAGCTCCTCATGCCCGCTCAACGCGGGTGCGTGGGCCATCTGCGCCCAGGGTCCGGTGCCGAGCAGTCCTATGCGCATGCCGCCGCCTCTCCACGCTGTCGGGACGACGAGCGTGCCACACGGAAACGGCCGCCGGGCATCGAGAAAGGCAGGGAAAATGTCCGGACCAGGGCCTGCACCTGCGGAAACGGAGCATGACGTGACCCCTGCGACCACGAGCGCGTTCGATCTTCCCGACCGCCTCGCGCACAAGGCCGCCCCGGCGTTGATCGCCGGGTGCCTCGCCCCGCGTCCGGTCGCTGACCCCGGAGCCGTCCAAGGGGCTGGAGTTCGACCTGGTCGTCCTCGACGACCCGGAGGACTTCGGCACGGGCATCGAAGGAGCGGTCGACCGCTATGTCGCGATGACCCGCGCGACGCGGCAACTCGTCGTCCTCACGAGTCCCTGACGGGCGCATCCTGGGCCGCGAGCTCCTTGCGGATGCGGTCCAGCATGAACGCCGACGACTCCCGGGCCCGCTCCTCCCAGGCGAACACACAGGCCGTCGCCACCCCGTCGAAGCCCAGTTCGCGCAGAGTGCCGAAGAAGGCGTCCCAGTCGACCTCGCCCTGGCCGATGTCGAGGTGCTGGTGGATCCGGGCCGGGGTGCCCGGCGGGTTGAGGATGTAGCGCAGGCCGCTGGAACCCTTGTGGTTGAAGGAGTCCGCGATGTGCACGTGCTGGAGCCTGTCCCCGGCGTAGCGCATCATCGCCGCGATGTCCGCCGTCGGATCGGCCCCCGACAGGTGAAAGGTGTGCGGCGCGCAGTACAGGTAGTTCACCCACGGCTTGTTGATCGCGCGGACGAGATCGACGGCCGGGGTGTTCTCCTCGCAGAAGTCGTCCGGGTGCGCCTCCAGGTTGAGGGCGATGCCCTCCCGCTCGAAGACCGGCAGCAGCTCCTCCAGCGAGCGCCAGAACGCGGCCTCGCTCTCGGCGGCGCGCTCGGGGCGGCCGTTGAACTCCGAGTTCATCAAGGGGCATTCGAGCTCTGCGGTGATCTCGATCATCCGCTTCCAGTGGCGGACGGCGGCCTGCCGCTCGGTCTCGTCCGGCGAGGACCACCTGTACAGGGGAAGCACCGAGGACAACCGCACGCCGTGCGTACGCAGCGACTGCTTGAGCTCGTGCACTCGCGCGTCGTCCGCACGTGGGTGCAGGAAGAACGGCATGAAGTCCTCGCGCGGCGACAACTCGATGTACTCGTAGCCGAGTTCGGCGACCGTGCGCACCATGTCGTCGATCGGCAGGGAGCGGAGCATGTACGGGTCGAGGGCGATCTTCACGCGGCGCCTCCGTAGAACGCCGGGCGGGGCTTCATGTCGGTGGTGACGGTCGCGCCGCCGGCCTCCAGGGACCGGACGGCGGCGTCGGTGATGACGGTGGCGGCGTACCCGTCCCAGGAGGACGGGCCGGTGGGCTCGGTGCCGGCCGCCACGGCCGCGACCCACTCGCGGAACTCGGTGTCGAAGGCCTCCGCGAACCGGTCCTTCCAGTCCTGCGGCACGCCCGTGCGGTGCCGGGCCGCGGTGCGGATCCCGACCGCCGCCGGGTCGGGCAGCCGGACCAGGCCGTCCTCGCCGACGACCTCGCACTGGATGTCGTAGCCGTACTGGCAGTTGACGAAGACCTCCAGGTCGATACGGACGCCCGATGCCGTCTCGAAGATCATGATCTGGGGGTCCTTCAGATGTGCGAACCGCTTGCTCGTGGCGCGCGGGGTGACCACCTGGGCAGAGACGATCTCGTCGTCGAGCAGCCAGCGCAGCACGTCGATCTCGTGCACGGCCGTGTCCTGGGCGGCCATGGCCGAGTGGTACGACTCCGGCACGGTCGGGTTGCGGTGCGCGCAGTGCACGATCAGCGGAGCCCCGAGCGAACCGGTCGCCAGGACCTCCTTCATCTGGCGGTAGCCGGCGTCGAAGCGGCGCATGAAGCCGACCTGCACCAGCCGGCGGCCGTGCGCCCGCTCGGCCTCGACGATCCGCAGACCGTCCTCGGCGGTCGTGGCCAGCGGCTTCTCGCAGAACACCGGCTTGCCGGCGGCGATCGCGTTCAGCACGTGTTCGGCGTGGGCGGGGCCCCAGGAGGTGACGAGGACGGCGTCCACGTCGGGGGCGGCGACCAGGTCCGCGCCGGTGGGCAGCGCGGTGGCACCGAGCCGGGCGGCCACCTCGGCGGCGCGCTCGGTGTCCACATCGGCCACGGCCGTGACGGCGGCGCCGGTGACGACCTCGGTGAGCCGCCGGATGTGGTCCTGGCCGATCATTCCGGCGCCGATGACGCCTACACGTACGGTCATGGTGCAACTCCTCGAAAGGTGATCAGGAGAACCGCGCCCGTGCGGCCCCTGGTCTCGGGGACCCACCAGGCTGTCGCGCGCTACTAGCGCGCTCTAGTGCGAGTACGATGACCCCAGTCCAAATGTCATGTCAATAGCTGGTGGCGGGAGATCGCGGGATTCCCCTCAGGGGTTCCGCACCAGGCACCCCGTAGGGTGTGCGGCGTCGGAGGGTGGGTTCACAGGTGGATGCATCGGGCAGGCAGCGGCCCACGATGGCGGACGTCGCGGAGAAGGCGGGCGTCTCCCGCGCGCTCGTCTCGATCATCTTCCGCAACCAGGCCGGAGCCGGCCAGGAGACCCGGGAACGGGTCCTGCGCGTGGCCGACGAGCTCGGCTACCGGCCCGACAGCGCGGCCCGGCTGCTGGCCCGTGGCCGCAGTCGCACGCTCGGCGTCATGTTCACCGTGCAGCAGACCTTCCACACGGACCTCATCACGGGCATCTACCCCGAGGCCGAACGGCTCGGCTACGACGTGCTTCTCAGCGGGGCGACGCACGGCCGCAGCGAGGCCAAGGCGGTCGAGGCGCTGCTCAGCCACCGCTGCGAGGCGGTCATCCTGCTCGGCCCGGATGCCGAGTCCGCCTTCCTGGACGAACTCGGGCAGCGTACGGTCGCCGTCTCGGTCAGCCGCCGTGCGCCCCGGGCCCGGGTCGACTCCGTGCACTCGGCCGAGGGCAAGGGCGTCCGGCAGGCCATGGACCACCTGGTGGAGCTGGGGCACCGCCGGATCGTGCACATCGACGGCGGACGCGGTCCCGGCTCGGCGGAGCGCCGGCGTGCCTACCGAGCCGCGATGCGCCGCCACGGGCTGGCGGCCGGGGCACGGGTGATTCCCGGTCATCACACCGAGGAGTCCGGCATCGAGTCCGGCCGTCTGCTCCTGGCCGAGCGGGACGGCGGGCGGCCGTTGCCGACGGCCGTCCTCGCCGGCAACGACCGCTGCGCGATGGGTCTGTTGATGACCCTGACCCGGGCGGGCGTGGAGGTTCCTCGCGACCTGTCCGTCGTCGGCTACGACGACAGTCACCTCTCCCACCTGATGCCGATCGGCCTGACCACCGTCCGCCAGGACGCCCTCCTGATGGCCGAGCACGCCGTCCGCTTCGCCGTCGAGCGGCTGGAGAAGCGGGAACTGGAGCCGAGGGAGGCGGTGCTGGATCCCCAGCTGGTGGTGCGGGGCACGAGCGGGCCGGCCCCGAAGGAGCCGGGGCCGGCCTGACGCGGATGACCCCGCCGCCCGGTTCCGTCAGCGCGTGCCCTTCGCGGCGAACTCCGCGACACTGTCGACGTTGTCCTTCGTGACGAAGGCCGGTCCGGTGAGCACGGGAGCGGTGCCGCCACCGCTGACGTTGCCGTTGGTCTTGTACAGCCACAGCGCGTCCACGGCCAGGTAGCCCTGGAGGTAGGGCTGCTGGTCGACGGCGAACCCGATGCTGCCGTCCTGGATGGCTCCGACGAGGTCCTTGTTGAGGTCGAACGTGGCGACCTTCGCCTTGCTGCCCGCGTCCTTCACCGACTGCACGGCGGTCAGGGCGATCGGAGCGCCGAGCGTGACCACCTGGTCGATGGAGGAATCCTTCTGGAGTTTGGCGGTCAGCGTCGACTTCACCGAGGGCATGTCGGTGCCGTTGACGTACAGGTTCTCGGTCGTGCCCTCGAAGCCCTTCTTCAGCCCGGAGCAGCGGGCCTCCAACGCGACCTGGCCCTGCTCCTGTATGACGCAGACGGCGTGCTTGGCGCCGAGCTGGTTGAGGCGCTCGCCGAACGCCTGCCCCGCGATGTTCTCGTCCTGGCCGAAGTACTCGAGCATGCCGAGCTCCTTCCAGTTGTCCAGGCCGGAGTTGAAGCCGACGACGGGGATACCGGCCGCCTCGGCCTTCGCTACCACGCCCTTCATCGCGTCCGGCTTGGCGGCGGTGAGGGCGATGCCGTCGACCTTCTGGTCGACGGCGTTCTGCACGAGGTTGGCCTGGTTCCCGGCGACGGGGTCGCTGGAGTAGACGAGCTTGATGTTGCCCTTCGCGGCGGCGGCCTGGGCGCCCTTGCGGATCAGGTCCCAGAACGTGTCGCCCGGCGCCGCGTGGGTGACCAGGGCGACGGTCATCCGCGGGGTGGTGGCCTTGCCCGCGGCGGCGTCGGTGCCTCCGTCCTCGGACTTCTTCCCGCCGGAGCCACTGGAGCAGCCCGCGGCGAGCAGGGTGACGACGGCGGCGGTGGTCAGGGCGGCGGCTCTGTGATGTCTGCGCATCTCGGGTGCACCTCACTGTGCTGGGACGAGGGGGGCCGCGCCCGGTCGGGGAGGCGGGCGGTGGGTGGGTGCCCGGGGCGGCGGCGGTCATGGGAGATGCGGCGGTCCTGGGTGCGGACCGCTGCGTACTCGGGACTGGAGCGCGTCACTAGCGCGCTCTAGTGGCAGGTACTATGCGGGCGCCCCCGGGGGATGTCAACAGCTTTGTCAGGACGTACCAACAAAAGAAGGCCGCCCGTACGCACCGGTGGTGAAGGTGGGTACGGGCGGCCTCGGGCGGACGCTCCTGGGCCGTCCTGCTCCGCTCAGTTCTCCGTGCTGATGTTGACCATCCAGGGAACGCCGAAGCGGTCCGTGCACATGCCGAACACGTCGCCCCACATCTGCCTCTCCAGCGGCACCGACACCGAACCGTCCTCGGAGAGCTTCTCCCAGTAGCCGCGCAGCTCGGCGTCGTCATCGCCGCTCAGGCTCACGGAGTAGGGGCTGCCCTGCTCGGACTCCATGCCCGGAGGGTCGTCGGCGCCCATCAGGGTGAAGCCGCTGGGGGTCTCCAGCATGCCGTGCATGATCTTGTCTGCGTTCGGGGCGTCGGCCTGCCCGAAATCTCCGTAGCTGTTGAGGTTGAGGGTGCCGCCGAAGACGTCCTTGTAGAACTCCATCGCCTGCCGGGCGTCGCCGTTGAATCTGAGGTACGGGTTGAGGCGCGAGGCCATGAAAACCTCCCAGAAGGGGGCAAAGGGTCTTTTCCGCGCAGCGTATAGCCAGGCACCGACAACGGCTCGTCGGGCGTGCCGCGCCCTGGGCGGGACGAGGTGCCGTCGAAGCCGGTGCCCTCGCCGACTGCGCTGCTAGCGTTGCCCCTTGAGCGGAGGGGGAGACAGCGGCTCATGGCATCGACGTTCCGCATCGGCGGGGATCTGGACGTACGCCGGCTCGGGTTCGGAGCCATGCATCTGCCCACCGAGCCCGGCCCCGTCCGGGAGAACGCCCTCGCGGTGGCCCGGCGGGCCGTGGAGCTGGGCGTCACGCTGATCGACACGGCGTACCTGTACGGCGGCGGAGCCAACGAGGAACTCCTCGCCGAGGCCCTGCACCCCTACCCGGAAGGCCTGCTGATCACCACCAAGGTCGGTGTCGCGCGCACCGGCCCCGGCGGCGACTGGAAGCTCGACGGACGGCCGGAGGTCCTGCGCGACCAGGTCCGGCAAGCCCTGCGGCGGCTGCGGACCGAGCGGATCGAACTGCTCCAGCTGCATCGCATCGACCCCGACACGCCGCTCGCCGACCAGCTCGGCACGCTGCGGGAGCTCCAGACCGAGGGCCTGGTCGGCCGGATCGGGCTGTCGGAGGTCACCGTCGACGAGCTGGAGCGGGCGCGGGAGCTCGTCGACATCGTGAGCGTGCAGAACCGCTACAACCTGCTCGACCGGGAGCACGAGCCGGTGCTCGACGCCTGTACGGCGGCCGGCATCGCCTTCCTGCCCTGGCGGCCCGTGGCCTGGGGGCGGACGGGAGCCGAGGGCGAGATCGCGGCTGTGGCGGCCGAGCTCGGGGCCACGCCCACGCAGGTCGCGCTGGCCTGGCTTCTCGACCGTGCGCCGGTCGTCCTGCCGATCCCGGGAACGGCCCGGGTCGGGCATCTGGAGGAGAACCTCGCCGCGGCCGGTTTGAGACTGACCCCCGCCCAGCGCGACCGCCTCGACCGGCTTGCCGAGGGTGCACAGGCCGCGTCGGGCTGAGGAGCGGGGCCGGCGTACGAAGCCTCACGCCTCGTCGGACGCCCCGTTGTTCCAGTCGTACGGGCCGCCGCCCTGCCACTCGATCAGCTCGGTGTCGTCGACGGCCGTGTCCGCGGTGGGCAGGCCCTCGCGGTGCAGCAGGTCCAGCACGTCGAAGAGGCTGTAGGCGACGCCCATGCGCTCGCCGCGGATGGTCACCAGCCGTCCGCCGTCCGTCGCGGGCGGCTGCACGACCACAGGGGGTTGACCGTCCATAGCCCCACCATGCTCCCGAAACGGCCGCTTCGCAGCTCGGTGGCGTCCAGAAGCGGTACGACCCGTCCAGGGGGCGGGCGCGCTGTGCGCCGGTGACAAGCCGGGATCCGGAAGCTGAGTTCTCATCAGCACTCCCTGAGAGGGGTGGTGCCCCGGCCCTAGCGTCCGTGGCATGGACATGAATCGTACGAGCAGAGGGAAGTGGCGCGGTGCCGTGCTGGCGGTGCTGCTGACCGCCGGAACACTCACGGCCGCCGCCCCGGGCGCCCGTGCCGAGGGTGCGCGCACCGAGACGCCCGTGAAGTCGACATCGCCGGTGACCGGAGTGTCGGAGTCGACGGTGCGGGTGAAGGTGCCGCTGCCGGAGTCCGCCGGGCCTCGTCCGGCGGCGTGCGACTGGCTGTCGTACCTGCGCTACCGCTCCGCCGACGGGCCGGCCGCGTCGGCCGACGCCGACCGGATCCTCATCGCCCAGCCCGGCATCCTGGAAGGCGCGGGGGCGTTCGACAGCGTCGCCCGCAACACCGTCACACGGGCCGCCGAACAAGGGCTGCACATCGAGTTCTGGGCGCTGGACCGGCGCTCCAACTGCCTGGAGGACCGCACCGGCATCGCCTCCGGCGACCAGCACACCGCCGTCGACTACTACTACCGCGGCAAGCAGGTCGGCGGCCGGACCTTCGGCGGCTACGCCGGCAACGCGCAGCTGGGCTGGATGGCGAAGCTCGGGATTGAGCAGACCGTACGCGACCAGTACGACCTGCTCACCGCCGAGTTGCCCTCCCAGGCGCAACGCAAGCGGAAGGTGCTGTGCGGCGGGCACTCGCTGGGCGGTGTGATCACCGGGTACTTCGCCGCAGCCGACTTCGACGGCAACCGCGCCACCACGGCGGACGCCGGGTACAACCAGTGCGCCGGCTACTTCGCTCTCGACACGACCGTCTCCACGTCACTGGCCGACCTCAGCGGCAGCCTCCCGGACGACACCAACCTGCCCGACATCGGCCTCGGGTACGGCGTCGTGCAGGCCGGTCTGGACAGCGGGGTGCTGCCGCGCACGCTGTCCGCGCCGGTGCTGCTCAACCCCGAGACCATGACCCTGCTCGGCATCGCCGGTCTCGGCGCCCTCGACGACCTGGACGGCGAGGCCGACCTGCCCCGCTACCTGCCCGCCAACCTCAACATCGAGGCCACCAACCGTTTCCTGTTCTCCAAGGACACCGCCACCTTCCTCACGGGTAAGCCCTCGGTGAAGGACTTCCGGCTCACCAACGGGGCCGTGCTCGGGGCGCTGCTGGACGACAACTCCGTACCGCTGGCGTTCCTCCAGACCAGCGTGGGCTTCTTCGACGGCGGACCGATCGCCGACAAGAGCTTCCCCGCCGCCAACGGCGGTGACGGTCAACCCGGGCTGTACGGCACCGCGTACAAGGCCATCCCGGACCGGCCGCAGGGCCCGCTCTACACCTGGCGCAACTACGACCGCGTCGGCGATCCCGACGACCCCGGCTACCGGTCGGCCGACGGCACCCCGTTCACCGGCGCCGGCGAGGAGGTCACCGATGTGCGGCAACTGGCCCGCAGCCTCGCCGAGCAGCCGCTGGACTTCACCGAGCAGTACTTCCCGACCAAGCTGGTCACGGACATTGAGCTGGCCACCTCGCCGCAGGTGAAGAAGCTCGTCGTCCACCCCGACGGGCTGAAGGCCAACCCGGTGCTCACCGTGCTCGCCGGTGAGGGACTGCTGGCCGGCCGTGTCCCGGCCGAACTGCATCCGGTGGTCGCCGACGGCTACCAGCACCTCGATGTCCTGACCGCCGCGCCCGTGCAGAACAACGGCCGGCCGGAGCCCGTCTCCACCAGCCTCGCCGGCTTCGCGCGGTCACCGCGCTAGGTCGTGCCGGTACGCACGCCCGGGGCCCGGGAGGAAATCCTCCCGGGCCCCTTCGCGTGACGTGGGCTCAGAGCCTGCCCGCGGCGAACGTGGCCGCCTCCTCGGCGTCGTCCCGGTAGCTCAGGTGCGCCCCGACGTCGCCCCCGCCGTTCTCGCAGACGGGGTCGCCCTGGGCGCAGAGGTCGAGCGTGCGGCTCTGGTAGGTGCCGGTGACGCTCTTGCCGAGCGCCCGGATCGGGTTGCCGAACAGCAGCACCGCGGCGACCTTCGGCTCGACCGCCGCGGGCAGCGTGGCCACGATGGGGCTGCCGACCACCGCACCGGCGCTGCTGATGCCGATCGAGTTGTCGACCACGTTCGCGCCCTGCGAATAGCCGACGAGAACGAACTTCTGACTCGGACAGGCAGCTGCCTGGCTCTTCACATGGTTCACCAGATCCAGATTGCCCTGTGCCGCGGACGTGGGGGAGAGGTCGGCGGGGTAGTTCACCTTGTAGCTGGAGAGGTTCTTGCCCGCTGCTTTCTTCTGCAGCGCGGAAAACACCGGGTCGCCGACGATGAAGCCGAGCGTGCCCGGCTCGAAGGTACCGCGGGCCGCGACGACCTCGACGTCCGAGCAGGCCGCGGCCATGGCCGGGGGAGCCGCGAGGGTGGCAAGTCCGGCCCCGCCGGTCAGCGAGAGCGCCGCGAGACACATACGGATACGCATGGGGGATCCTCCGCGTGGGAGGCGCGTTAAGCGCCTGCGAAAAAGGACGCCCCGAACGTATGGGCTTTCTCTCGGCTGCTGTTATGGACGGGATTATGGAAAGCCCGCCGGTTTTTGTCGCGGATTGAGTACGCCGCCTGAATGCAGGGAGTCAGTTCTGCCGCGTGTGCAGTGATTCCGCGCGCAACGCGAGAATGAGGTCGAGGCGGGTCTCCGGGTCGTGCAGGGCGTCACCGAAGAGCTTCTCCAGCTGACGCAGGCGGTAGCGGACCGTCTGCGGGTGGATGTGCAGCCGTGCGGCCACGTCCGGCACGTTGCTGCCGCTGAGCAGCCAGGCCAGCAGTGTCTCGGCGAGCCGGTCGCGCTGCCCGGCCGAGGCCGTCTCGAGGGGCGCGAGGACCCGCGCCCGGAGGCGCTCCAGCAGCGGCTCGTCGCCGTGCAGCAGCAGCGTCGACAGATGCTCCGAGCAGCGCACCACGCCCTGGCGGGGGAGCACCCCACGGCCCATCAGCCCGAGCGCCCGGGTGGCCAGGCGCAGCGACTGCGCGGCCTCGGTGACCGCGACCGTCGGGCCGATCGCGGCGGGCCGGCCGCGCAGCGCGAGCGTGAACGCCCGGCCGCCGATGCCGCCCGAGCCGTCCGGGTCGGGCACCAGCATGCGCGGCGGGCGGGACCCCATGTCCACCAGCGCACCCGATGCCGCCAGCGGCCGGTCCTCCTCCCGCCGGTCCGGCGCCGCCGCGAGCGCCACGACGGCGACCGTCCGGGGCACCGGCCAGCGCGCGCTGTGCGCCAAGTCCTGTACGGCCTCCAGCGCCACCGGCCCGTCCTCCAGCAGCAGGTCGAGCAGCCGCTTGCGGCGCCGCTCCAGCTCGTCGGAGCTGCGCAGCTGGGCCTCCGCGTAGCCGGACGCGGCCGCCTGGGCGACCTCGTGCACCGTCCGGAACGCCAGCTCCCCCAGGGCGGCCACGACCGTGGAGTCCAGCCCGAGTTCCTCCGCGGTGCGGCCCATCTGCCGCCAGGCTCGCATACCGCCGACCCGCAGCGCGGACTGCAGGGCGTCCAGGCTGCGTCCCTCCAGGGCCTCACCCCGCCCGAGTTCGTAATACGTCGCCGCGATCGCGCCCCCGTCGTCGCGCGGGTCGGCGATGTGGTCGACGAACAGGGTCAGCGCCTGCACCACCCCGGACCGCAGGTTCTGGCGGTAGGTGCCGTCGGCGGGCCGCGCGTACTCGGGGACCTGGCGGCGGACCTCCTCCTCCACCTCGTCGGCGACGGCGGCCAGATTGGCGCGCAGCAGCTCCGCGAGCTCGGGCGGGACCTGCGGCGCGGTGGGGCGGTCCGGCACGCCGTGCGGGGTGGGCACAGCCATCACGGACCCTCCTTTCGACCGGAAGCGGCTCACCCGCGGGCTGATGCCTGTGGGACGAGTGGGAAGTCCTGTGTTGGACGGACGACCCCTCCGCTCCGTTCCGTGCCCCGACGGCACCCCCGTCACTCGGGCACACCCAGTGCACGGGCGAGGATAGGCCACGAGGCTGTGAACTCCGGTTTCCAGTGTGCCCAGTCGTGCCCGCCGCCCCCGTAGAAGTGCGTGGTGGCCGGGACCCCCATGAGGGCCAGCGTGCGGGCGAAGCCCTGGGCCGAGGGCCACAGGGCGCTCTCCAGAATCCCCGGCAGCGGATCGCCGCCGCCGCCCACTCCGCTGCCCTGCGACACGTACAGGGCGGTGCCGCGCAGCCCGGTGGCGCGGGCCCGGGGGTTGAAGTCCCGCCAGGTCAGGAGGTTGAACACCGGATTGCCCCACAGGGACGCGGCCGGCAGGTTCTCGCGGGCCACGATCGCGTCCATGATGGCGGGAACACCGGGGGCCGTGGTGTCGAGGATGCCGCTGTAGGAGGCCGCCGCGGCGAACGCCCCAGGATGACGGGCCGCGTGCGCCATGGCCCCGTAGCCGCCGGTGGAGACCCCGGCTACCGCCCGTACGCCGGAGGCCCGGTAGTCCCGGGCGAGCAGCGCCGGCACCTCCTTCACCTGGAACGTCTCGTAGTCCGGGCCGCCGCGCCAGACGCTGGGGATGCCGGTGGGGCCCGCGTCCGGCATCGCCACGATCAGATCGCGGCCGGCGGTGAACGCCTCGATGTCCGTCTCGCGGGTCCAGGACGTGTAGTCGTCGTGGGCGCCGTGCAGCAGGTACAGCACGGGGTACTTCCGCTCCGGGCGCGCACCGAAGTCCGACGGCAGGATCAGCCGGACGGGTGCGCTGCGGCCGAGCGCGGCGGAGGGCACGGACACGTCCAGCGTGCGCGGGCCGAGCCGGGTGGCCGCCCGGGCCGGGGCCGTGCCGGTCGCGGCGCCGAACAGAGCGGCGAGACCGGCGGCGGCCGTCGCTCTGGCGACGGTGCGCCGGGACACTCCGGCAGCGGGCTTGTTCGGCAGGTGGGGCATGACGGCTCCTCGGGTTCCAAGGTCAGGGGGCCGGCTCGGCGAGCAGGCGGCTCAGATGGGTGGCGATCTCGTCGACGTGCGGCGGATCGAGCAGCGACAGATGGTGACCGGGCACCGGCACCACCTGAAGACGTGGGCACACCTCGTCCCAGCCCAGCGCCGGGTCGTCCCGCTCGTAGGCCGGGTCGCGCACGGTGTGCGGTGCGGGTTCGGTGGCCCGGTAGAGGACCACCGGCCCGGCGTAGCCGCCGGGCCGGTGCGACTCGCCGATGCCCATGTCCAGGTAGGAGGCGCGCTGGTGCTCCAGTGCCGCGGGCGGCACGTCGGCGGCCTCGCGCAGGGCCCGCAGCACGGTGTCGATCCGGGCCGTGTCGTCGTCCATGGCCACGAGCTCGTCGTACGGCAGCTCCAGCCGCACGCCGTAGGCGTCGGCGACGTGGCGGGCGAAGCCCTCGAAGTGCGCCCGGATCCGGTCCGCCCGCGTCAGTCCCGGGCGCGGGAGAGGCCGTACGGAGTCGATGAGCACGACCAGCCGTACCTCCCGCCCGGCGGCGGTCAGGTGCCGTGCGGTCTCCTGGGCGACGAAGCCGCCGAAGGACCAACCGCCCAGCACACAGGGCCCGTCGGGGTGGACGGCGTTGATCGCCTCGGCGTAGCGCCGCGCCTTCTCGGGCACGGTCCGGGCCTCCTCGATCCGCTCCAGTCCGTACACCGGCTGGTCGTCGCCGAGGCGTTCGGTGAGCGTCCGGTAGACGCCGACCGGGCCGCCCGCGGCGTGGACGAGGAACAGCGGGGGCCGCGAGCCGGTGGCGCGCAGTGGCCGCACCGGGGAGTCGTCGCGGGGCAGGGCCCGCTGGATGCGGAGGGCGGCGTCCTCGACGGTGACGGCGGTGAACAGGTCGCGCAGGGGCAGTTCGATGCCGAACTCGCGCTCCACCGCCGTGCGGACGCGGACGGCCATCAGCGAGTCCAGTCCCAGGTCGGCCCACGCGGTGCCCGGGATGATACGGGCGGGGGAGTGGCCGGTGACGGCGGCTATGTGGTGGGTCAGGCGGGCCAGGACCGAAGAGGGTTCCGGCACCTCGGTGCGGGGTCGCTCCGGCTCGGGCTCGGTGCGCGCCCGTCCGTCCGTCCACCAGTGCCGTACGTGCCGCCACCGGGGCAGCGGCAGGTCGATGACCCGCCCCGGCGGCACCGGCAGTCGCTGTCCCGCGGCGTACAGGGCGCCCAGCTGCCCGGAGAACGCCTCCGACCCGTCGGCGTCCCGGCGCAGCGTGGCCAGGGCGAGGGCGCCGGGCACGGTGTCGGCGACGGCTCCCGTCAGCACCGGGTGGGGGGAGATCTCGACGAAGGCCGTGCGGCCGTCGGCCGCGGCCGACGCGAGCGCCCGGTCCAGCCGTACGGGCCTGCGCAGGTTGGCCGCCCAGTGCGCGGCGTCGAAGAGGCAGTCTCCGCGCGGATCGTCGAGGACCGTGGAGTAGACCGGGACCCGCGGCCGCCGTCCCCGGATGCCGGACAGGGCGTTCACCAGCTCCGGCAACAGCCCGTCCACCTGCGGCGAGTGCCCGGCGCCGACGACCCGCATGGCCCTCGCAGCCCGGCCCTGCCCCTCCAGCCGGCGCACGAGCCCGGTCACCGCCGCCTCCTCACCCGTGACGACCTTCTGCCGGGGAGAGGAGTGCACGGCGACATGCACCTCCGGGAAGTCCCTCTCCAGCCAGCCCAGTTCGGCGTCGTCCAGGTCCACCACGGCCATCGCGCCGCCCCGCAGCCCGCTCAGCAGCCGGGCCCGTACGGCGAGGACACGCGCCCCGTCCGCCACGTCCAGCGCGCCCGCACACACGGCCGCCGCCACCTCGCCCATGGAGTGGCCGATCACTGCGGCGGGCTCGACGCCGTAGGAACGCCACAGCTCGGCGAGCGCCAACTGAAGGCCGAAAAGCACCGGTTGGGCGACCTCCAGCCGGTCGAGACCGTCACCGGAGGCCAGGTGGTCGTACAGGGACAGGCCGCACTCCGGGGCGAGTTGCGGGTCGAGCTTCTCGACGGCGGCGGCGAACGCGGGTTCCTCGGCCAGCAGCCGGCGCCCCATACCGGGCCACTGGCTGCCGTAGCCGGAGAAGACCCACACCGTGCCGCGCCCCACGCGGTCGCGGTCACCGGTCGTCACCCGTGCGTCCGGGCGCCCGGACGCCAACCCGTCCAGCGCGTCGGCCAGTTCGGCCCGGTCGGGGGCGACCACAGCGGCACGCACGGGACCTCGGCCCGTGCGCCCGGCCAGGGTCCGGGCCACGTCGGCGGGGTGCGCGGGGCTGTCGCGCAGCCGGCCGGCGAGCCTGCCCGCCGTGTCACGGAGGCGCTCGGTGTCGAGGTCGGAGAGCAGGTGCAGGCGCACGGCCGGTTCCTCGGCCGGTCGCACCGGGACCAGGCCGGGCGGTGCTTCCTCCAGCACCACATGGGCGTTGGTGCCGCCGAAGCCGAACCCGGAGACCCCCGCGAGGGCGGTGCCGCCGTAGCGGGGCCAGGGCTCGGGCTCGGTCACCACCCGCAGCCGGGGATCGGTGAGAGAACTGCCCCGCTCGCAGTGCAGGGACGGCGGAATGCCGTCGTGGTGCAGGGCCAGCACGGTCTTCACCAGGCCCGCGATGCCCGCAGCGGACTCCAGATGGCCGAGGTTGCCCTTGGCGGACCCCAGCAGCAGCGGCTGGTCGGGGTCCCGGCCCGCGCCCAGCACCGCGCCGAGCGCGCCCGCCTCGATCGGGTCGCCCAGCGGGGTGCCGGTGCCGTGCGCCTCCACGTAGTCGACGTGCTCCGCGGCGAGCCCGGCCTGCGCGTACGCCCGTTCCAGCAACGCCTGCTGGGCGGCCGGGTTGGGCGCCATGAGTCCGTTCGAGCGGCCGTCGGAGTTGACGGCGGTGGCGCGGACGACGGCCAGCACACGGTCGCCGTCCCGCTCCGCGTCGGACAGCCGCTTGAGGATCACGGCCGCGCAGCCCTCGCCGCGCCCGATGCCGTCCGCCGCCGCCGAGAACGGCTTGCACCGCCCGTCCGGAGCGAGGGCGCCCGCCCGCCGGAACGCGACCGTGACGGCCGGCGACAACAGCAGGTTGACCCCGGCCGCGATCGCCGTGTCGCTCTCGCCCGTGCGCAGGCTGACGCAGGCGTGGTGCACGGCGACCAGCGAGGAGGAGCAGGCCGTGTCGACGGCGAGGCTCGGCCCCCGGGTGTCCAGGACGTAGGCGAGCCGTCCGGCGGCGACGCTGAGGGCGCCCCCGGCCGGAGCCCAGGGGTCGACGGCCGCCGGGTCGGCGCCCGTCAACTGCCCGTACTCCGGTGCGGAGATGCCGACGAACACACCGGCGGCCGTGCCCGCCAGGGACCCGGCGGGCACGGCGGCATGGTCGAGTGCCTCGTGGACGACCTCCAGCAGGATCCGCTGCTGGGGGTCCATCACCGCCGCCTCGCGCGGAGTGATGCGGAAGAAGTCCGCGTCGAAACCGGCGATGTCGTCGAGATAGCCGCCGTACGGATGCGCGTCGGCCGGCGGGAACGCCGTGAAGTCGCGCCAGCGGTCCTCCGGGACGCGGCGGATCGCGTCGACGCCCTCGCCGAGCAGTCGCCAGTAGCCGTCCGGGCCGTGCACCCCGCCGGGCAGGCGGCAGCCGACCCCGACGACCGCGACCGGCTCGGCCGTCCCGCCCGGCACCGCGGCACGTGGCACCGGTGCCACCTCGGCTCCCGGGCCCCCTGCACCGCACAGCCGCGCCAGCAGAGCCTGGCCGGTGGGCGCCTCCCACAGCAGCGTCGTCGGCAGCTCCCGGCCCGTGGCGCGGGACAGCTCACCGGCCAGGGCGACGGCATCGCGCGAGGCCATGCCGAGGTCCGTGAGCGGCCGGTCCATCGGGACGTCCTGCGGGGACATGCCGTTCCAGGCGGCCACCCGCTCCGTGATCAGCCGGCGCAGCGCGGCCTCGTCGACAGGCCTCATCCCGCGGCACCCGCCCGGGCAGGCCCGCCGTAGGCACCCTCCAGATACCGGGCGCGCGTCAGCGCCCGCGACACCTTGCCGCTGGAGGTACGCGGCACCGTGCCCGGTGGCACCACGACGACATCCGCCAGCCGCAGCCCGTGCCGGGCGGAGACGGCACCGCGCACGGCACGCGTCACGGCCGGTACGTCCAGCTCGGTGAGCCGAGCGGTCCGCGCGTGCTCCGCCACGACGACCGCACACTCGCCACCGGCGCCACCCGGCACGGCGAAGGCGGCGAGCCGGTCCCGGCGCACCGACTCGTGCGCCTCCTGGGCCGTCACCTCGACGTCCTGCGGATAGTGGTTGCGCCCGTCGACGATGATCAGGTCCTTCAGCCGTCCCGTGACGACCAGCTGCCCCTCCAGCACTGTCCCCAGATCACCCGTGCGCAGCCAGCGTCCCGGACCGGCCGCCGCGTCCGCGAACTCCGCGCCGAACGCCTCCTCCGAGTCGCGGTTCCAGTAGCCGCGGCCCACGTTCGGCCCCTGCACCCAGATCTCCCCGACCTCCCCCTCCGACAGCAGGGCCCGTGACACCGGGTCGGCGACCCGCACCCGCTGACCCGCCGGAGTGCCGCACCCCGCCAGCAGCACCGCCCTCGGGTCGTCGGGCCGGGCGGGCAGGGCCTTTCCGGCCGCCAGGGCGTCGCGATCGAGCGCGAACCGGCTGAGCGGCTCACCCGGCCGGGCCGCGCACACGAACACCGTGGCCTCGGCCAGCCCGTACGACGGGCAGTGTGTCCCGGGCGCCAGGCCCTGGCCCGCGAACGCGGCGTGGAATCGGTCGGCCGTGCCCGGGCGGACCGGCTCACTGCCGTTGATCAGCGCGGTCACCTTGTCCAGCCGCAGCCCCTCCTTCTGGTCGGCGGTGACGGTCGCGACGCAGTAGTCGTAGGCGAAGTTGGGGGCGGCGCTCACGGCGTTCGGATGCGCGGCGAGCAGCCGCAGCCAGCGCACCGGCTCGTGCAGGAACGCCGCCGGGTCCATCAGCACCGACAGTGCCCCCCGCGCCACCGGGGCCGCGACGCTGAGCACCAGCCCCATGTCGTGGTAGAGCGGCAGCCAGCCCACGCAGGTCAGCGGGCGGGTGTCGAGGCCGTAGGCGGCCAGTGCCTGGCGGGCGTTTGCGACGACGTTGCCGTGGCTGATCTCCACGCCGGCCGGGGCACGGGTCGAACCGGACGTGTACTGGAGGTAGGCGGTCGCCCCGGCGTCCGGGGCGACCGGTTGCAAGTCCCGGCCCTCGTCGTCGGGCACCTCGTCCGCGACGACGATCCGCGGCCCGCCTGGCCCCAGGAAGTCCCGCACCTCGTCCCGGGCCCGGCTCGTGGTCACCACCACCGTGGGACGCGCGTCGGCCAGGACGCCCGCGAGCCGGTCGGCGTGCCCGGGCAGGCCTGGCGTGTACAGCGGGACGGCGACCAGTCCGGCGGTCAGCGCCGCGAGGAAGGCCGTCACGTACTCCGTGCCCTGAGGGCACAGCAGCGCGACCCGGTCCCCGGGGCCCGTCCCGTCCGCGAGGCGTGCGGCGAGTGCCCGCACCCGCACGTCCAGGCGGCGCCAGGTCAGGGTGCGGTGCACGCCGCGCGAGTGCTGTGCCGGGTGCTCGACGAAGGTGAAGGCCCGGCGGTCGGGGGTGGTTTCGGCCCAGTGCCGTACGTACTCCGGCAGGGTGGGACACGCGGGCGCGAGCGGGGGGCGGCGGCTGTCCATCAGGCGGGGCTCCTCACGGCGCGGATCGGCCTACGGTTCGTAAAAAGGGGGAGGGGGCGGCTAGAGGGGGATGTTGCCGTGCCGGCGTTCCGGCATCGGGGCGCGTTTGCCGCGCAGCGCCCGCAGGGCGCGGCAGATCTGCTCCCGGGTCTCGCGCGGCGCGATGACGGCGTCGACATAGCCGCGCTCGGCGGCGAGGTACGGGGTGCCGTGGGTGTGTTCGTACGCGGAGAGGAGACGGGCGCGCAGCGCCTCCGGGTCGCCGGACGCGGCGAGTTCGCGCCGGTGCAGGACGCCCACGGCCCCCTCGGCGCCCATGACGGCGATCCGGGCGGTGGGCCAGGCGAGGTTGACGTCGGCGCCCAGGTGCTTGGAGCCCATCACCGCGTATCCGCCGCCGTACGCCTTGCGCACCACGACCGTGACCTTGGGGACGGTCGCCTCGGCGTAGGCGTACAGCAGTTTCGCGCCGCGCCGGATGATCCCGGCCTGCTCCTGCCGCACCCCGGACAGATATCCGGGCACGTCGGCGAAGGTCAGCAGCGGGATGCCGAACGCGTCGCAGAACCGCACGAACCGCGCTGCCTTCTCGGACGCGTCGATGTCCAGGACCCCGGCGGCGTGCAGCGGCTGGTTGGCGACGACGCCCACCGAGCGGCCCTCGACGCGGGCCAGGGCGCAGATGATGTTCGGCGCGAACAGCTCCTGCACCGGCAGCAGTTCACCGTCGTCGACGACCGCGTGCAGGATGTCCCGCATGTCGTAGGCCTCGCCGAGCCGGTCCGGGACGACCTCGTCGAGCCCGGCCCCGGACGGGGCGTGGCCGGGGGCGTACTCCGGGGGCCGTTCCAGGTTGTTGGCCGGCAGGTACGACAGCAGGTCGCGCACGGTGTCGAGAGCGTCCTCCTCGTCGGCGGCCAGGAAGTGGGCGTTGCCGTTGACGGTGTTGCTGGTGCGGGCGCCGCCCAGCTCCTCGGCGGTGGTGCGCTCGCCGGTGACCGTCTCGATGACGTCGGGGCCGGTGACGAACATGTGCGAGGCGCCGTCCACCATCACCGTGAAGTCGGTGATCGCCGGCGAGTACGCGGCGCCGCCCGCGCACGGGCCCAGGACGACGGAGAGCTGCGGGATCACCCCGGACGCCTTGACGTTGCGCCGGACCAGTTCGGCGTAGAGGGCGAGGGCGGCGACACCCTCCTGGATCCGGGCCCCGCCGGAGTCGTTCAGGCCGATCACCGGGCAGCCCGTCTTCAGGGCCAGCTCCATCAGGGCGACGGTCTTCTCACCGAAGGCCTCGCCCATGCTGCCGCCGAAGACCGTGGAGTCCTGCGCGAACACGCACACCGGGCGGCCGTCGACCGTGCCGTACCCGGTGACCACGCCGTCGCCGTAGGGACGGCGGGCGTCGTGCCCGGCGGGCCGGGCCCGGACGAACAGGCCGGTCTCGGTGAAGGAGTCCTTGTCCACGAGCCGTTCGATCCGCTCCCGGGCCGAGAACTCCCCGCGTCTGCGCGGCCCGCCCGGGGCCACCGCCCGCTCCCGGCGGTGCTCCAGGCCAGCGACGCGCTCCGTGGTGCTCCCGGGCGGGTGCGTGGCGGTCTCCCCCGGACCGGATGCTGTCACCTCTGTGCTCACAACCACCTCCGAAGTGGTCCTCGAATATGGCAGCGAGGTGGGGGAGTGCCGTACAGATCGCCGGTCTGTGTGGGGGAATTGAGTCCTCCGGCGCGGGGTTTCATCCAGGTGTGACAAGGGGCCTTCGAGTGCACGGGCACGATTCAGTGGCCCGAGTGCTGAATGCGTTCTCCTTCTTCTATTGGACCCCCGGCCGCGCGCCGTCCAGGCTGGAGTGCACCATCGCCCGACAGCCGGAAGAGGTCACGACCCATGCACACCCGCCGCATCGGTGACGTCGAGGTCAGCGCGATCGGCCTGGGCGCGATGCCCATGTCCATCGAGGGACGACCGGACGAGGAACGCTCCCTCGCCACCCTCCACGCCGCCCTCGACGCCGGTGTGACCCTGATCGACACCGCGGACGCCTACCACCGCGACGCCGACGAGGTCGGTCACAACGAGTCCCTGATAGCCAAGGCCCTGGCTTCCCACGACCGCGGCGGTGACGTCCTGGTCGCCACCAAGGGCGGCCACCTCCGCCCCGGCGACGGCAGCTGGACGCTCGACGGCAGCCCCGGCCACCTCAAGGCGGCCTGCGAGGAGTCCCTGCGCCGGCTCGGCGTCGAGGCCATCGGCCTCTACCAGTTCCACCGCCCCGACCCGCGCGTCCCCTACGCCGAGTCCGTCGGCGCGATCCGGGACCTGCTGGACGCGGGCAAGATCCGCATGGCCGGCATCTCGAACGCGAACCCGGAGCAGATCCGGCAGGCCGGCGAGATCCTCGGAGGGCGTCTGGTCTCCGTGCAGAACCAGTTCTCCCCGGCCTTCCGCTCCAGCGAGCCGGAACTGCGCCTGTGTGACGAGCTCGGTATCGCGTTCCTGCCCTGGAGCCCCCTCGGAGGGATCTCGAAGGCCGGTGAACTCGGTTCCGGGCACGCCCCCTTCGCCCGCATCGCCGAGGCACACGGCGTGAGCCCGCAGCGCGTGTGCCTGGCCTGGATGCTCGCCAAGTCGCCGGTGGTCGTCCCGATCCCGGGCGCGAGCCGGCCCGAGACCATCCGCGACTCGCTCGCCGCCACCGACCTCGCCCTGACGGCCGGGGAACTGGCGGAGCTGGACGCCGCCTGAGAAGACCACGAGACCCGGGGACGGCCGCACGCCGCCCCGGGTCTCCTGCTGCCGACGAGCACGGTACGGGCGGCGCTGCGGGACGCCAACGCGTTGGAGTTCGTCGACTGCCTCCCGAGGGGGGCTCGACACCCTGGTCGGGGAGCACGGCACGCACGAGGAGCTCCTGGGCCGGGGCGGGGCCTACACGGCACTGCACAGCGGTCAGTTGACCTAAGACCGGTCACATCCGATCAGTTCTCGTCAAATACGCCCCAGGTGAGAAAAGCGTGTGAATGTTTCCGCGTGGTTCGGGCATACGCAGCGAAAACAGAGAGGGGCGCTACGTGCTTGTACCGGACCGGAAGATCGTCAGGGAGTTGCTGACGCGGTACGCGTCGCTGAGGATCGCTCAGTCGGAGAGGCACGTGCCGACGGCGGCACGCAAGCTGGAGGACGTCAGCTACACGCTGTGCGTGATGATGGGGACGTCCGACATCAGCGACGCCATCGCCAAGGCGGACGTCCTGTTGCTCACCGAGGGACGGCCCGATGCCGCCGACGCGGACGGGGAGAACGGCCTGACGCTGGTCGGCTGAGAGTTTCATGAGGCCCGGCACGACCGGGCGCCGCGCCTCGGCGGCTCTAGGAAGGGGCCGCCGAGGCGTTCGTCCGCCCGTGGAGCACCGTGCGGTAGGCGTACGGCGTGGTGCCCACCACCTTGCGGAACCGCCTGCCCCGCCAGGAGGAACTTCTCGGCCAACTGAAGGACGAGCAGGCCCTCGACCACCGGGACACCGTGCTGATGATCGTCCGGCCGGGTTCCACGGGAGTCTGAGGAAAGCCAGGCGTTCGCCTGTCACGCATGTCCGGTCTGCGTCAAGTCATCCCAAGGAATTCACACTCCGGGACACCGCGCCGCCTACACTCGCAGTCTCGCCCCCGCACGGGGCCGACGAGCAGAAAGGCACGTTGACGGGTGTTCCAGGATTCCCCCATCTACGACCGGCTCATCGCGGAGCGCGGTGACATCCCCACACAGGTGCGCCGCGAGGCCGAACGTGTGAGCAGGGAACTGGAGCTGGTCATGCGGCCCTCACAGTCCCTCGGCTACGACCGTCCGCACTCCCCCGGCGCGGGCTGGCAGCGCGCGGGCATGCTCCCCGGCCCGCGCCCGCAGTGAAATCCGGGCGGCGGGCCCGGGATCGGGCCCGGTCTGCGCCGGGCCCGGTACTCAGCGGACCGTCGTGTTCGAGCCATTGACATGTGACGGCTGGACCGGAATGGGCCGGACCAGCCACTCGGCGATGGTCCGGGCGATCGGCTGACCCGTCTCCACCTCGACGAACCCGAACTGCCCCGACTGGTTGCACTCCAGGAACCACCAGGTCCCGTCGGAGTCCTCCACGAAGTCGAAAGCCCCGTACGCCAGTTCGGCCTCGCGCAGATAGGACAGGACACCCGGCGCGATGCGGGACGGCACCTCGACGGGGAGCCACGGCGAGCCGGGCGCGGCGAACCGCACGTCCACCTCGTCCGAGTCCGCGTCCTCGGCGGTCGCCTTGCGGGCGGCCAGCATCCGCTCGCCCACGACGGTGAGCCGGATGTCGGCCCGCTTGGTGATCCGCCGCTGCAGCAGCGTCGGCCCGAACGCGACGGCGGAGAAGTCCGTGTCCGGGGCGACCCGGCTGGTCGGCACGGCTCGCGGCGGGTCCTGCGGATGCGCGCCCGACACCGGCTTGACCACCAACTCCGGGTAGCGCTCCGCGAACTCCCGGGCGGCACGTGGAAAGGTCGTGATCAGCGTCGCGGGCACGGGCAGGCCGCATCTCTGGGCGAGACGCAGTTGCCACGGCTTGTGCCGGGCCCGGCGCGCCGCATCGGGTTGGTTCATCCAGCGTGCGTCCGAGCCCCGCAGCATGCCGTAGAGCGCCTGCGCGGCCTCCTCGGTCAGCCATGCGGACGGCTGGGCCGCCCGCGCGGCCGGGATACCGGGCCGACGCACCCACACGGACCGGAGCCCCCCGATGCTCACCAGCCGCCCCCCGGCGGACAGATGGCCGCGGAACCGGCCGTGCACGTACTCCCCCGACAGCGCGACACCACCGGTCAGGTCCGCGGGATCGACCCGGACCACCGGAACCCCCGTCGCGTTCAGGTGCACGACCACCATGTCCGCGGTGACGTCCTCCTCGCAGGTGAGGATCAGTACGGTCATCTTCGGCGGCCCGTAGTCAGTCGTCGAAGTGCGTCTTGGAGCCGGCGGTGGACGTCGTGGTGCCGAACTCTCTCAACAGGGCGAAGTCGGAGGCCGCGACCCGTCCGTCGCGGAGCACGTTCAATTGCAGACCGGCGTCGTACACGTACGGAATGGCAGCTTCCAACTCCACTGCCGGGCGCGCGTAGTTGAGCGCGAACGGTTGCATCGTCTCTCCCTCGTCGGTACTGCGCCGATCAGGCGGCGGCCCGGGGGCGCAGCCGCCCGGACCGCCGACCGTTTTCGGCTTCCAGAGACTTATACGAATCGAACGGGTGGTTGGTTTCCTTACTTTCCGTAGTCATCGGGCCGGTTGCCGGTCCGGCCGGTGTGTCGTACTGCGCTCCCGTTCGCCGAGGGAGCCGCGGACAGTGCGCAGAGCGAGCAGCAGAACGCCGATGTCGTCCAGGTACACCGGGTCGGGCAGCAGGTCGACGGGCAGCAGGAAATAGAGCACCGCGCCCCAGAAGACCCAGCGCGGGCCCGTGGGGAGTCCCGCGCGCCGCAGATCGCGCCGGGTGCGGACCAGCCGCACGAGGACGACGACGGCGAAGACGAGGACGACGGCCGCGAGAGACGCGGCCAGGATGATCACCTTTGTGGTCGTATCCACGGGTTGCCCTCCTCCTGGCATGCCGCGACACGGGGTGTCCTTAGCTGGATTCCCGTTTCCGGCGGCTGTATTGCGGCTGGGGCCCGACATGTCGGCGAGTCGGCGGATTTTCCCGTGCGGGTGGTCATCCCGGTGGCTCACCCGAGTGGCACGGGGTGACGGGGGCGCCTAGTAATGGTCAGCGTAACGTCGCTCGTCAGACGACGGGGGCGCAGGAGCGGCCGCACTCTTCCCCATGGAGGCGAGTATGACCACCTGCTCTTCATCACCCCGCCCGAACGAACCTGCCATACCCAACGAGCCGAACGGGTCCGCCCAGCCGTCCGCCGAGACCACCGTCGCCACCGGCACGCATCCGGTGGAGCAGACGAGCGCGCAGCCCGACGCCGGCCCGTACGAGACGTACCGGGCGGGACACTCCGAACCCGCCGTCGCCGGTCCCCACCAGGCCGACCGGGCGGCCGCCGAGCCCGTCGCCCTCGGCTCCCACCCGGCGGCCGGGGCGGGAACGCAGCCGTCGACCCCCGAGCCGGACCGGAGCGCCGCCTGGCCCGTGGCCCCCGGCGCGGACGAGACGGACACGTCCGCCGCCCACGCCCAGGACCGGGCCGCCGCGCAGCCGGCCCCGCCCGTTCAGGACTGGCTGGATCCCGCCGAGGCGCGGCCCGCCCCTCCCGTCCTCGACCGGGCGGACCCCGCGGACGAGCCCACCCGGACCGCCCACGTGGACACCGACGGCACGGACGAGGGCGCTGAGCCCCCTGCGCGCGGTGAGGACGAGGCCGAGCCGCCCGCCGGGCCCGGGCCGGGCGACGCCGACCAGCCGGGCGCGCGGCCGTTCGTGATCCGGTCGCTCGACGACAACCCGGTGGAGCTCCGGCCCGGCACCGGACCGGCATCCGGCGCACCGTACGGCGACGCCGTCAGCGACCTGGTGCACGCCGCCGTGGCGGACCGGCCGCTGGAGGAGGCCGTCGACCTCATCGTCTCGCTGGAGGAGTCGCCCGACCACACGCAGGCGAGGGTGGACGCGCTCCGCACCGCCGGGGTGAGCCGGTCCGTGGAGGACGTGTCCCGGCTGATCGCGCTGCTGACGAAGCCCCCGCGCGACGCCGAGTGCGCGGACGAGGCGATCCGGGCCGCGGCCGCCCACCGGCCGGTGGAGGAGGTGACCCGGCTGGTCACCCTGCTGCACAAGGAGCCGCAGGAGCCCCACGTCCGCGAGGAGGCACTCCGCGCGGCCGCCACCGGCCGGTCCGTCGGGGAGCTGGTCGAGCTGATCGACCGCCTCGGCCTGGAACGGCTGGACCGCAACGGCCGTCGCCCGAACGCGACTTCGCGCCCCGAGGGCGGAACGGGTGAGCCCGAGACGCCCGGCCGCCAGGGCAAGCGCCGCGCGGCACGCCCGGGCCCGGCCCGCGAGACCCACCGCACACTCGACGACGCACCTCCGGAGCGCGAGCGTGCGACGGACCCGTTCGCCCGTTCCGTGCCCTGGTCGGGCTGGCTGGCCGCCCTGGCTCTCGCCGTGTGCGCGGTGGCCCACTTCCCGCTGGAGCGCGGCGACGCGTCCCTGCGTCTGCACGCGTTCGCCCTCGGCCTGTCGGTGCTGTGCACGGTGCTGGCGCTGCTGCTCGCGCTGCGCCCCGTCGCGCTGGTGCTGGCCGGGGCGGTGCTGGTGCCCACGGTGCTGGCCGGGGCCCAGGCGTACGGGAGTTCCTTCCCGTCGGCGTCCCTGTCCCGGGCCGTCGACCTGGCGCTCGCCCCGCCGTGGCTCGCTGCCGGAGTCGCCGGGTGCGCGGCCCTGCTGGCCCTCGTCGCGCTGGTCTTCCGGGTGCTGGCACCCATCGCCGCCAGACAGTGGGAGGCCACCCCGGCGTCCGAGGCGCGCGGCGTGGCGGAGTGAGGCCCGGAGGGCTTCCTTCGGTCGGACCGGATCGAGGCGCTGTCGCCTGACTGTCGCCTGCCGATCCGGTCCACTCGGCAATTGGGCAGCTCGGCTCGCGGCGAGTGTGCTGCCGCGTTTCAGGCCCGGCGGTCGAGCAATCCGGTCAGTACCCGGTCCGGCGTGAGCGGGAGTTCACGCAGGCGGACGCCCGTGGCGTGATGGACCGCGTTGCCGATCGCCGCGGCCGTCCCGACGATGCCGATCTCACCGATCCCCTTGCTGCCCATGGGGTTGAGGCGGGAGTCCTCCTCGTCCAGCCAGTGCGCCTCGATCTCTTTGACGTCGGCGTGCACGGGCACGTGGTACGACGCCAGATCCGACTCGGTGAAGTCACCGAACGCGGCGTCCATGGTGCTGCCCTCGGTCAGCGCCATGCCCAGGCCCATCGTCATGCCGCCCACGAACTGGGAGCGCGCCGTACGGGCGTTGAGGATACGGCCCGCCGCGTACACCCCCAGGAGCCGGCCGACCCGGACCTCGCCGGTGACCGTGTCCACGGCGACCTCGGCGAAGTGCGCCCCGAAGGCGTGTCGCGCGAAGTCGCTCTCGGCGTCCGCCGCGCCTTGCGTGTCGGCGCGGGCGTCGAGGCCCTGCTCGGGCAGTGGCCCGGCGTGCTCGGCCAGCCGCCGGGCCAGCCGGGCACAGGCGTCGTGCACGGCCCAGCCCCAGGACGCGGTGCCGGACGAGCCGCCGGCCAGGGGCGCCGACGGGAGTTCCGTGCTGCCGACCTCGATCCGCACCCGCTCCAGCGGCACCCCGAGGGCGTCGGCGCCGACCTGCGCGAGTACGGTCCGGGCGCCCGTCCCGATGTCGGTGGCGTTGGTCCGCACCAGGAACGTCCCGTCGGGCAGTGCGCGAGCCGTCGCCGTGGAGGGCCCCACCAGCACGGGATACGTCGCCGCCGCCACCCCCGTCCCCAGCAGCAGGGGCCCTTCCCGGCGGGAACCCGGGCGGGGATCGCGCCCGGCCCACCCGAAGCGCCGGGCGCCTTCGCGCAGACACTCGACCAGATGCCTGCTGCTGAACGGCTTGCCGCTGTCGGGCTCGACATCGGGCTCGTTGCGGACGCGCAGCTCGATCGGGTCCATGCCCAGTTCGGTGGCGAGCTCGTCCATGGCGGACTCCAGCGCGTACATGCCGGGAGCCTCGCCCGGGGCCCGCATCCAGGACGGCGACGGAACGTCGAGCGCGGCGACCCGATGCACCGTACGACGGTGGGGCGCGGCGTACATCACCCGGGTGGGCACCGCCGCCTGCTCCACGAACTCCTTGATGCGGGAGGTGTGCGTGGTGACCTCGTGCGCGACGGACGCGAGACGGCCGTCCGCGTCGGCGCCGAGCCGCAGCCGGTGCAGGGTCGGGGCGCGATGCCCGACGACGGCCGGCAGATGGCGGCGCGGCAGGGCCACCGTCACCGGCCGCCCGGTCTGACGTGCCGCCATGGCGGCGAGCACCACGTCCGGCCGGGGCGTGCCCTTGGACCCGAAGCCGCCGCCGACGTGCTCGGCGGTGACGACGATCCGCTCCTCCGGCAGGCCGAACAGCGCGGCGAGCGTGGCCCGCACGACACCGGTGCCCTGGCTGGAGGTGTGCACGGTGAGCCGGCCGTCCTCCCACCGGGCGGTGCTGGAGTGCGGCTCCATGGGGTGGTTGTGCAGCGGCGGCACCCGGTACGAGACGTCCACCCGGGCGGCCGAGGAGCCGAACGCCCCGTCGGCATCGCCCTGTTCACGGACGGCCGGCTGACCGCTGTTGGCCTCCTCGGGCACGTACACACCCGGATGCGCAACAGTGAGGACCACGTCGTGCTCCTCGGCGTCGTAGGCGACGCGGACGGCGGCCGCACCGGCGCGTGCCGCTTCCAGGGTCTCGGCCACCACCAGGGCCACGAACCAGCCGCGGTGCGGAACCCGGGGATTCTGCAGCACGGCGAGCGTGGGATCGTCCGGTTCCGCGAGACGCGGCGCGTTCTCGTGGGTGAGGACGGTGAGGACACCGGGCACGGCCAGGGCGGCCGCCGTGTCGACGCCGGTCACCCGGCCCCGGGCCACACTCGCCGGCACGGGCCAGGCCTGGGCCCGGCCGGGGGAGTGGAACTCGGCGGCGTAGCGGGCGGTGCCGCTGACCTTCTCCCGCCCCTCCCGGCGCTCGGCGGGGGCACCCACACTGCCGTTCACGAGGCCCTCCCGGTGAGCGCGGTGTCCGTGAGCCGGGACAGCACGTCCACGGCGAGATTGCGGGCGAGCGGCACCTTGTAGGCGTTGTCCCGCAAGGGCTGCGCGGCGGACAGCTCCAGTTCGACGGCGTGTTCGAACGCCGCTCGGGTCGGAGCCGCGCCCAGCAGCGCCTCCTCCGCCCGCCGGGCCCGCCAGGGCCGGTGCGCCAGTGCCCCGAAGGCGAGCCCCGCGTGGCCGATCACACCGTCCTGAAGGCGCAGCACGACCGCGACGGAGGCGAGTGCGAAGGCGTACGAGGCCCGGTCGCGGGCCTTGCGGTACGCCGACGGCAGCCCGGCCGTGGCGGCCGGCAGCACCACGCCGGTGACCAGCTCGCCGGGGCGGATCTCGGTGTCCTGCTCGGGGCGGTCCCCGGGCAGCCGGTGGAAGTCGGCCGCCGCGACACTCCGGGCTCCCTCGGGCCCGTCCAGCTCGACACTCCCGTCGAGAGCGGCGAGTGCCACCGCCATGTCCGACGGATGGGTGGCGATGCAGTGCGCGGAGTGCCCGAGCACCGCGTGATCACGGTGGACACCGTCGCGTGCGCCGCAGCCGCTGCCCGGCTCGCGCTTGTTGCACGGCTTCGCCAGGTCCTGGAAGTACGGGCACCGGGTGCGCTGGAGCAGGTTCCCGCCGGTCGTCGCCGCGTTGCGCAACTGCCCGGAGGCACCCGCGAGCACCGCCTGCGACAACGCCGGGTACCGGTCGCGGACGAGGGGGTGGGCGGCGAGGTCGCTGTTGCGGACCATCGCCCCGACGCGCAGCGCACCGTCGGGCAGCTCCTCGACGGTGTCCAGGGGCAGCCGGGTGACGTCGATGAGGGCGGTGGGCGCCTCGACGCCGAGCTTCATCAGGTCGACGAGGTTGGTGCCGCCACCGAGGTAGCGGGCGCCGGCGTGGGAGGCGTACGCGGAGGTCGCCTCCTCGACGCTGCCGGCCCGGACGTAGGCGAATTCCTTCACGGGATCACGTCCTCCACGGCCTCGGCGATCCGCGGATACGCACCGCACCGGCAGAGGTTGCCGCTCAGCCGTTCCCGGATCTCCTCGCGGTCCAGCGGCACCGGTTCCCCCGAGGGCGCCGCCGGGTCGGTGACGTGCGAGGGGTGACCGGCCGCCGCCTCGGCGAGCACACCGGCCGCGGAACAGATCTGGCCCGGGGTGCAGTAGCCGCACTGGAAGGCGTCGCGTTCCAGGAAGGCCCGCTGCAGGGGATGCGGTTCCTCCCCGTCGCCGGACAGGCCCTCGACGGTGGTGACCTCGCAGCCCTCCAGGGCGACCGCGAACAGCAGACAGCTGTTGACGCGCCGCCCGTCCACCAGGACCGTGCAGGCGCCGCACTGGCCGTGGTCGCAGCCCTTCTTGGCGCCCGTGAACTCGAGATCCTCCCGCAGGAGGTCCAGCAGGACCCGCCGGTGGTCGACGGTGAGCGTGTGGGGTTTGCCGTTGACGCGGAGCGTGGTCCGCGAGTGGTGCAGATGGTTGCCCATGTCGTGGAGGACCTTCCCGGGCGGGCCGTGATGCCGTACGGACCGCGTATCCAGGAGGGCACGACTGACACGTGCGCCTCACGAGGAGGGTGTCACTGCTCCGATGTGACGCGCTGGGCGGCGGTGCTCTTGTCGCCGCTCTTCCCGTCGCTCTTCCCGTCGCTCTTCTGGTCGCTCTTCTGGTCACCGGCCGAAGTCGCGGGACGCTTGACCTTGAAGCGTTCGAACGTCCGTGTGAGCTGCTGGAGCGGGGACGCGGCCGGTGGACCGGACGGCTGCGGTCCGGCGGGAGCGGCCCCGGCGGACTCCTGGTATGCGGCCAGGGCCTCGTGGGCGCTTTCGGCCGCCTCCCGGTACAGGTCACGGGACTTCGTCATGGCCTCCAGCGCCTCCGCGTACATGGCCACGAGCCCGCGCTGGCGGTCCAGCTCCTCGTGGAGCGTCAGCAGGTGCCAGTCCTCCCGCAGCGCGGTGAGGGCGTCCTCGGCACCGTCGGGCAGGGGTCTCGGGAGGGCGGCGAAGCGCGTCACCGCGTCGACGAGGTCGGTCGGCTTCGAGCCGTCGAGGAAGACCGCGCGGACCGAGAAGTCCTGGGCGTCGTAGCCCTCCGGCGCGGGGACGCCCGGTAGCACGACCGCTCCACCGCGCGGCACCTGGACACCGGAGTCGCGCAGGGCCCAGTTCAGGCCGCGCAGCTGCTGCGGGGCGGCGTGATGTTCCACCACACGGTGGCGCAGGCCCGGCGGCAGCCACCGTGCCACGGGCGTACGTCCCCGGTCGTCGGTGGACATCGCCTCGTGGACGACCACGTGGATGTGCCATCCGCCGCGCACGGTGTTCCTCAGCAGGCGGCGGGTCTCCTTGTCGCCCTGGGGCAGCGGGTTGATCTCCCCCAGGGTCAGACGCGTGGCGGCATCCTGGTCCCAGGCGGTGTCCGGCTCCTGCGGCCAGAACAGGCCGGCGGGGGAGGGCCATGCGGGGTTCCACGGCTGGTCGGCCTCGGCGACCAGCAGCCACTCCTGCCCGGGCCCGTCGTCCCCGTCGGGCCGCACGCTCAGCCGGGCGCGGACGGTCACGTCGTCGCCGGCCCGCCAGCGGGCCTCGAAGACCCGCTCCGCCGGTGCGGTTTCGTCGTCGGGCAACTCCAGAAAGTCGTCGATGGCCTGGCTGTCCTTGCGCTGCTGTAGCGAGCGCCGGAGAACGTCTTCCGCGGAACCCGGGGCGTGGCGGCCGCGCGCCAGCCACACCGTGGCGGGTGTCATGGGGCGGACGGTGAGGGAGGTCTGCATGGGTCCATCTGTGAGCGAGGGTACGTGCGCCTGCCAGTATCGTCGCCGCAGGCCGGCGGGTGCTACCCGGGGCCGCACCCGGCTCCCGGCGCCGGTGACGTACATACCTACGAGCCTTCACCTCCCCGGTCGGGCCGCGGCTCCCGCCCCGCGACGACGGCGGTCACACCCGACTCCTCGGTGTGCCCTACCCGCCGGGACGGGGCGCGCTCCGGCCGTCCGCCGTCGAGGGAACGGGCGGTGGCCCGCTGCGCCTGCGCGTTCTCCGGCCGCCGGGTCCGGTCGTTCTCTTGTTCGGTCTCGCCGTGGGTCATGCGCATCGACTACCCGTGCCGGGCTGTGCCATGTGACGCGAGGGCGGCGGCGTATGACGACCGGGCAGCGCGCTGCGGCACGCGGCAGTGTGAGGTGGCACCCGGCAGCGCCCTGGGGTGGGGCGGGGTGCGCGGGATGTGAGCCATGCGCGCGGGGTGTGCGCGCCGCGCGCACATCGACGGATCTCACGCGTGGCCCCGCCTGCGACGTGGTCCCGACAATGGTGCGCACGAGCAGGGCCCGCCCACCATCCGCATCGGGGCGGGTCCTGCTCGCTTCGCGAGACGTGGTGCCCGGGCCTCACGGTGCCGTACCGGCAGTCCCCTCATGCCTGTCGAGGCATGGACCGGGTACCCGGTTCCCGCACGGGCTCGTGTGCGGACGCAGGAGAGGGGACCGGGGGCAGTGGCGGTAAAGGCGATGGGCTGGGCGCACTCGTTCCGTATGTCCGAAGGCGTGCGCGCGGGGAGGGACTGGACACGCAGGCGCCTTGAGTCGCTGGCCTGGGCCGCCGCCGAGCCGGACACGGTGGACGCCATCGTGCTGGCGGTGTCCGAGCTGATCACCAATGCGCACATCCACGCCCACAGCGACGCGCACCTGGTCCTCACGTGGGACGGCGACTGCCTTCATGTCAGCGTCCACGACGAGGACCCGACGCTGCCGCGCCAGCGCGATCCGGAGCCGGGCGAGGTCTCCGGCCGCGGAGTGGCGATCGTGCGCAAGCTCGCCGATGAGTGGGGGATGAGGTGCCAGCAGCACGGCAAGACGGTGACGGCATGCTTCCGTCCCGCCGACCCCGACCCCGACCCCGACCCCGATGCCGACGCGGATGCCGACCCCGATGGCGGCATCGACCGGCAGGGCGGCAGCGGCAGTTGAGTTCCGCTCACTGATGAGGCCGGCTTCTGAAGGAGAAGTGTCGTGTACCTGGCACGAGGATCGAGTGACGACCCGTACGTCTGGCTCTGGGTCCTGGGCGCTCTCGCGCTGTACGCACTGATCAGCTACGGCCTGGCGTACCGCACCCGCGCCCGGCGCGGTTCCGTCCATCCGGCACATGACGCCCTGCACGACCTCAAGGACCGGGAGGATCCCCAGCCGCCAGAGAACCGCTTCGTCAGCCGCCTGATCATGCTGTGCGGAGCGGGGCTCACCGGTCTCGTCGCCTACCTGACCGGCGGCGCCGTGCGGGTCCTGACGGTCGGGCTCACCGCCGTGGTGGCCGTGACCGTCTGGGCGTACTACGACCACCGCACGGAAACGCGCGCTTCCGCCCAGCGATGACGCGGACTCGGGCCTCCTCCCGCCCGCGGGAGGAGGCCCGAGTCCGCGTCAGTCGGTCTCGGGGTGCTTGCCGGGCCCCTCGGCGCCGGGTGACAGCGGAGTGGGCGACAGGGTGGTGTCCTCCTCACCCGGCTCCAGCAGGGTGTCGGCGGCGCCGACGATGTGGGGGTCGGGTGTGCCGACCGCCTCGCGGTCCTTGCTGGCGTAGTCGATGCGCGACAGCAGACTGCGCATGGTCTCCAGCCGGGCACGCCGCTTGTCGTTGCTCTTGACGACCGTCCAGGGGGCGTGCGCGGTGTCGGTGGCGCGGAACATGTCCACCTTCGCCTCGGTGTAGTCGTCCCAGAGGTCCAGTGAGGCCAGGTCGGTGGGGGAGAGTTTCCACTGGCGAACCGGGTCGACCTGCCGGATCGCGAAGCGCGTGCGCTGCTCGGAGCGCGACACGGAGAACCAGAACTTCACCAGCAGGACCCCGTCGTCCACCAGCATCCGCTCGAAGTCCGGGCACTGGTCGAGGAACAGCTCGTACTCGTCCTTGGAGCAGTAACCCATCACGCGCTCCACACCCGCCCGGTTGTACCAGGAGCGGTCGAGGAAGACGATCTCCCCGGCCGTCGGCAGATGCGCGATGTACCGCTGGAAGTACCACTGGCCCACCTCGCGCTCGGTGGGCTTGTCCAGGGCGACCACGCGTGCGCCGCGCGGGTTGAGCCGCTCGGTGAGCCGCTGGATCGTGCCGCCCTTGCCCGCCGCGTCACGCCCCTCGCACACCACGACCAGGCGGGCGCCGGTGTCCTTGACCCACCGCTGGAGCTTGAGCAGCTCGATCTGCAGGATGCGCTTGGTCCGCTCGTACTCCTTGCGGCCCACCTTGCGGTCGTACGGATAGTTCTCCCGCCATGTCCGGATGGGACGCCCGTCTCCGTCCAGCACGATCGGCTGCTCTCGGCGACTGGTGTCCACGGTCAGCCCGTCCAGCAGCTTGTCCGCGTCTTCGGCGCTCATCACTCGACTCCCCGTTTCGCAGGTGAACGGAGATACGGGTGCCCCGCCCGGTCCCACCCATGTGAGGTGCGAAGACTCCGGCCCGGTCAGGCTCCCGGGGGCATGCCCACCGCTCAGAGCGCGGTGCCCGTCTCCTCGGCCAGGGCCCGCACGAGACGGTCCTGGAACGCCTCGTCGTGGACGGCGCGATGAGGCTGCAACCGCCGGCCGTGGTACCAGTACCCGCCCGTGGTCAGGGCCTCCGGATCGTCGCTCGCCGCCAGCCACTCCTGCGTCTGGTGCCCGAGTTCGAGGTCGTCCGGCGCGCTCGGCCCGCCCATCCTGGTCGGCACCCAGCCGGGATCCACGGCGTTGCTCAGCACTCCGGGGCGCAGCCGGGCCACCACGGCCGCCAGCGCCGTCACGAAGAGCTTGCTGTCGGCGTACGACCCCGCGCTCCCGCCCTGCCAGTCGACCCCGTCCAGCGACGACGGGTGCCCGCCGAGATGCGAGTTGCTGCTCACGTACACCAGTCGGCGCGGCCCGCGCAGCAGGGCGGTCAGCAGATAGGGCGCGACGATGTTGACCGGCATGACCGCCGGTCCGCTCCACACCCCGGCATTGTGGATGACGGCGTCGAGCGGCCGTGACGCGTTCAGCTCGTCGGCGACCCGCCGCACGGCGTCACGCTCGGCGAAGTCGCCCACCACGATGTCAGCCCCACGGTCGGCCAACTCGCCGAGAACCGCCGCCCGCTCCTGGTTCCGGGCGTGCACCACCACGTCGTGCCCCGCGGCGAGCAACGTCTGCGCCGCGGCCCGCCCCAGCCCGTCCGCGGAACCGGTCACCAGGATCCGGCTCGCCGCTCCTCGCATGAGACTGCCCTCCTTCCGCAGGATCCGCGTCCCGCGAAGAGACACGTACTAGATCACACAGCCGTTCTTCCCGGGTACCCCGTCGATCCAGTTGGTGTTGTTCTCGATGTAATAGCTGGACATGATCCCGTACTTGTCCCAGCCTCGCGGCTGGACCATCACCCAGTACGGGTTGCCGCCGACCGACTGGCCCGGGATCTGGCAGTACACCAGCACCTCGTCCCAGGAGACCGGCCTCGTCACCCCCTCGGCCCGCTCCCAGGGCGGCTTTCGCCTCTGCACGGAAGCCGATGTCGCTCGGCTGATGGTCATCCGCCGCATGAAGCCCCTCGGCTTCACCCTCGACGAGATGGGCGCCCTCCTGGAGGCCACCGACCGTCTCGACTCGGGCGAGGAGTCGTCTCCCGAGGACCGCGCGGCACTGCTGGAGCGGCTCCGCGGCTTCGAGCGGGCCGCGCAGCAGCGGGTCGTTGTCGCGGGCGGAGAAGCTCGCGGCCACGCTGGCGGAGCGCCTCACTCGGTCTCCCGCGCCCTGAGACCTCAAGCCCCCGCCGCCACCGGCCTCGGACCTACGCCAGTGCGTTCACCGCGGCCGCGAAGACCCGAGGCAGGCGAGCCGCGGTGGGCATGATGAGGGGCGCGAGCGCAGGCCGCTGGCGGATTCTCACCAGGAGATCCGTCAGCAGCCGGTGGCGGCGGGTGGCACGGTTCCAGTCGGCCTCGTAGCGGTCCGGTGTCCCGCGCCGCACATTCGTGACGAGGGACTGGGCGCCGGTGAGGGCGAGGGAGATCCCCTCGCCGGTGAGCGCGTCGATGTATCCGGCGGCGTCACCGACGAGCAGCACCCGCCCCTGGAAGCGGGTGCGCACCCGCTGGCGCAGCGGTCCCGCGCCCCGCACCGCGGTCACGGCCGCTGCCGGGGGCAGGCGGGCGGCCAACTCGGGGAAGGACGCCAGCTGGGTGTCGAACGAGCCCCGCCGGGACGTCAGGAGTGCGACGCCGACGAGTGAGGGGCTCAGCGGGGTGACGTACACCTCCCCGTGGGCGCCCCAGTGCACCTCGACGTAGGACGCCCACGGAGGCACCGCGTAGTGCCGGCGCAGTCCGTACCTGGGTTCGCCGCGGGTCTTGACCTCCAGGCCGAGCGAGCGGCGCACCGGTGAGTGCAGCCCGTCCGCGGCCACGAGCCACCGGGCGCGCAGCCCCGTGCCCGGCACGCTCACGCCCGTGTCGTCCTGCCGTACGGCTTCCACACGCAGGGGCAGCACGGGCACCCCGGCGTCGGCGACGGCCCGGTGCAGGGCGTCGTGCAGGCCGGTGCGGCGCGTGCCGAGGCCCGGACCCCGGCGGAAATCCGCCTGGACCCGGCGGGATCCCTGGACGTAGCGGATGCCGGTGATCGGATGCCCGGGGATCTCCAGCCCGAGGGCGGCGAGGGCGCGGACGGCACCGGGCATCAGGCCCTCGCCGCATGCCTTGTCGACGGGGGCGGGGCGGGGCTCCGCGACGACGACGTCGAAGCCGGCGCGGGCGGCGTGCAGAGCGGTCGCCAGACCGGCGGGCCCGCCCCCGGCGATCACCATGTCGAGGGTGCCGCTCATGCGGGCACGGCCCGGGTGAGGGCCGCGTTCTCGCAGCGGATGCGGACGGCGAGCAGCCAGGCGTTGGCCGCGGTGAACACCAGCGCGCTCAGCCACGCACCGTGCACCAGCGGCAGGGCGGCGATCTCCACCACCACGGCCACGTAGTTGGGATGGCGAAGGAACCGGTAGGGCCCGCTGCCGACCAGACGCGCCCCGGGGACGACGATGACCCGGGTGTTCCAGTACGGCCCGAGCGTCATGACGCACCACCAGCGCAACGCCTGGGCCAGCACCACCAGGACGACCATGGGCCAGCCGAGGGCGGGCACGAAAGGCCGGTCGGCCAGGGCGGGTTCGAGGAAGCAGCACACGAGCAGGCCGGTGTGCAGGGTGACCATGGCCGGGTAGTGGCCGCGGCCGTGCTCGACACCGGCGCGGGCCAGGGTCCAGGACGCGTTGCGCCGGGCCACGACCAGTTCGGTGAGGCGTTCGGCGGCGATGGCCAGGAGGAGCAGTGCGTACCACGTCATGAGGTCACCAGCGCAGCAGGACGAGTTCGGAGCAGAACCCGGGCCCCATCGCCACGAGCAGGCCCCAGGTGCCGGGCTCGGGCCGGTCGGATTCCCGGATGGTCTGCAGGATGTGCAGGACGGAGACGGAGGACATGTTCCCCACGGCCGCCAGCGAGTTCCACGCGGTGGCCAGGGCGTTGTCCGGCAGGTCGAGGGTGTCGGCGACGGCGGAGAGCACCTTGGGCCCTCCGGGATGGCACACCCAGGTGCCGATGTCCCCGACGGTGAGGCCGTGGTCGGCCAGGAAGCCGCGCAGGTGCCGGCCGAAGTGGCTCCGCACGATGCCGGGGATGCCGGCACCGATCACGACGCGGAACCCCGTGGTGCCGATGTTCCATCCGAGGAGCTGTTCGGTGTCCGGATACAGATGGCTGCGCGTGGCGACCACCGTGGGGCCGATGGTGTCCGGCCCGGCGGATGCGCCGGCGCGGGCGACGATCGCCGCGGCGCCGTCCCCGAACAGGGCACCGGCCACGAGGTTGGCCTGGGAGTCGTCCCGGCGCTGGAGGGTCAGCGAGCACAGTTCGACGGTGAGCAGTACGGCCGTCCCGCCGGGGTGCCCGCGCAGATAGTCGTGCAGCCGGGCGAGACCGGCCGCGCCCGCGACACACCCCAGGCCGAACACCGGAACCCTCTTGACGTCGGGTCGCAGGCCCAGGCGTCCGGCCAGCCGGGCATCGAGCGAGGGGGCGGCGATACCGGTGACGGAGGTGCACACCAGGAGATCGACGTCGGCCGGTTCGAGTCCCGCTTCCTTCAGCGCGCCGGTCAGGGCCTCTTCGCTCAGCTCGAGTCCGGCCGCCATCCAGGCGTCGTTGGCCTGCCCGAAGTCGCGCAGGGCGGCGTACCGTTCGATCGGCAGAGCGAGGTGACGGGCGCGGACCCCGGCGGACGCGTGCAGGCGGCGCAGCAGGGCGCGGTCGGCCCCCGGAGCCAGGCACAGATCGCCGATCGGCTCGGTGAGTTCGTCCTGTGCGTAGCGGTGCGCGGGCAGCGCGGTGTGGACGGCCGTGATCGTGGTGCCCGCAAGAGGCGGAGCCTTCTCACGCCGGGTGCCGGGTGGGGCGTGGACGTCTTCGGCCGTCACAGGGACACGCATATCGATAGTGCCTCTCTCGCCCCATTTGTCCATTTATCTTGCCTGTGTGTCTCTACACCCGCCGGAAGTCCGTCCTCGCGCGACACGCCGCGTCCCGGCGCTGTTGCGCTCCTGTCACCTGGAACCGGCGCTCGCCGTGACGGTGCTCGCGACCGTGCTGGCCGTCGCGGCCGGACGGGGCGCGGCGGGTTCGGCGGCCGTGGCGGCTGCGGTGCTGGCGGGCCAGCTCTCGGTGGGCTGGTGCAACGACGCGGCCGACGCCCGGCGCGACACGATCTGCGGGCGTCGGGACAAGCCGGTGGCCACCGGCGAACTCCCGCCCCGGGCGGTGGCCGTCGCCGCCGGGGCGGCCCTGGCCCTGTGCGTGCCGCTGTCACTGCTGAGCGGCCTCGCCGCCGGAGCGGCGCACCTCGGCATGGTGGCCACCGGGTGGAGCTACAACCTGCTGTTCAAGCACACGCTGCTGTCCCCGCTGCCCTACGCCGCCGCCTTCGGCGCGCTGCCGGCGTTCGTCACCCTCGGCCTGCCGTCGCCGTCCTGGCCGGCCTGGTGGGCGGTGGCGGCCGGAGCCCTGCTGGGGGTGGGGGCGCACCTGGTCAACGTGCTTCCGGACATCCAGGACGATCTCGCGACCGGCGTGCGCGGACTGCCGCAGCGGCTGGGCCGCGGAGCCTGCCGCCGGCTGGCCCCGTCCCTGATGCTGGCCGCCGTGTGCGTGCTGGTCACCGGCCCGCCCGGAGGCGTGGGGCGGTCGGGCTGGGCCCTGGCGGGCGCGGCCGCCGCCGTGTCGGTCGCGGGCACGGCCCTGCCCCGCGATGTCCGCAGCCGGTGGCCGTTCCGGGCGGCTGTCATCGTGGCGGGCATGGCCGTGGCCCAACTCCTCCTGCACGGCTCGGACATGACGTAACGGTCGAACGGCATCCCAGGCGGACTCTCCTGCCGTGCGGGCAGCTCCCGGTTCCGGCGTCTGCTCGCCCTGCGCGTACGTGTCGAGGAACCCCACATCCGGACCCGCGAGCTGAGCGGTCTCGGTCCCGCCCAGTCCGGGTCGGCGAGATGAAGGCGACACGGCTGGTCACCTGACCGCGCGTCTCCTCCCCGATACGGCTGTCAGGTTCGGGGCCGGCTCCGGATCTGCATGCCGGGGCGGCGGCGGTGAACCGTCACGTACGACAGGCCGTTCTCGCCCGCGGTCACGCTGCGGACGCTGCCGTGCGGCAGCCAGACGAGGCTGCCGGACTCCACCGGGCACGGCCCGGCCGCGGAGCCGAGCGTGCCGTCGCCGGCGACGACGAGCAGGAGGACGTCGAGGTCGGGTTCGGCGTGGGCGTCGACGGACCCCTGGGGCGGGACGCGGATGAGACACCTCAGGCATGTAGCGCGTCAAGACGAGCTGGTCGTTGTTCGATTGCATCTCGCTAACATCGTGCGCATGCCTGATGTGTGGATCGGCTTCAGCCCTGAGGACCGCCGGCGGTACTGGTGGCGGAACGGCATCGTGACGTTTGCTCTTGCTGGCGTGATGGTGGCGATGAGCCTGAGCGCGCAGGGATCTGTCGGATGGTGGCTGGTCGGGGTCTTCGGGGTCCTCTGGGTGGCTGTGGTCTTCAGCGCGATCAGCTCCATCTATGGCCGGGTACTCATCACCGCGACGGGGCTGGAGTTCCACACCTTCCTCAGGAAGCGATCCATTCCGTGGAGCGAAGTCGCCGACATTGAGAGGCGGTCGCGAGTGTTGCGGAGCGGGATCTGGTGGGACCTGCGGGTCGTGAGAGTGAATAGGCGTCCGCTCACAGTTCCGGGGACCTTCACCAACCGGGCGTGGGATGCAGAACTGGAGCGGAAGCAGGCAGTCATCCAAGAGCGTTGGTCGCGCGCTATTGGTGGCTGAGAGGTGTCACGCGGCGAGGGCCTCGCTTGGCATAGGGAAGGCGACGGCCTCATCGAAGTGTTGTCCGTGCTGAAGACAGTGGTAGAGCTGGCCGAGCATGCGGTTGAAGAGGTTCCGTTGAGCGGCTGCGTGCCAGTCTCCGTGGTCGTCGCGGCGACGCCGGTAGTGGGCTTTGGCGCCGGGCGAGGCGGTGATGGAGGCGAAGGCCCAGAGGTAACCCGCGTGGTTAAGGCGGTCGTTCTTGACCCATCTGCGGGTGATGCTCGACTTCTTGCCGGAGGCTCGGGTGATGGGCGAGGCGCCGGCGTATGCCTTCAGGCCGCGGGCGTCCGCGAAGCGGGTCTTGTCGTCTCCGATCTCGGCGAGCACCCGGGCGCCGAGTTGGACGCCGAGGCCGGGGAAGCTGAGGATGATTTCAGCGTCCGGGTGCTGAGGTAGAGCCTCTTCCACCGCCTCGGCGAGACTGTCGGCCGCGGTGCAGGCGGCCTCCAGCTGGACCAGGAGGGCGAGCATTTGCTGGCCCATGGCGTCCTCGACCAGCGACGGCTGGTGCGCGTAGTCGGCGCGGAAGACGTCGCGGAGCCGCTCGGCCTCGGCAGTGATGCCGCGCTTGCGGCCGGCCCGCTTGAGCGCGGCCTCCAGCTGTGTGCGGGTCAGCCGCGCGGCCCGAGTCGGCGTAGGGGCAGCCTTGAGAAGCTCCCGTGCCTCCGGGCGACATAGGCCGTTGCGCCAGGGCTCGAAGGCCGCGAGGGCAGACGGGTAGTACTCGCGTAGCAGCGACCGGAGTTGGTTGGACAGCTGCTGTCGGTTCCAGAGTGAGTCTTGCTGAGCGCGGGCGAGGACGGCGATGGCCCGGCCGAGGTCGCTGTCGTTGGGCAGCGGCCGGTGGGCATGCATGTCAGTGCGCAGGATGTTCGCGAGGACCAGGGCGTCGCCGGGGTCGGACTTCTTGCGGGAGACCGAGTGCCGGTCGCGGTAGCGTGCTGCGGCCATCGGATTGATCGCGAATACTTGCCGCTTGCCGGTCCGCAACACCGCCACGAGCAGGCCGCGGGAGGTCTCGATCGCGACCGGGATCGGGTCTTCCTCGCTGTCGCCGTACTCGACCAGTAGATCCAGAAGGATCTTGTAGCCTGCGGCGTCGTCGGTGATGTGCCGCTTGGCCAGTAACTGGCCGCTGTCGTCGACCAGGGCGACGTCGTGTGTCCGCTCGGCCCAGTCGATGCCGCAGTAGATCAAGACTTCTCTCCCCACAGTGCAGTTTGCGCAGGTCACGAGCTCATGCGGAACCACGCGGCGACCTAATCCCAGGACTCGGCGCAAGGGCCGGTCCGCCACCTCAGTAGCCGTTCGTGGCACCAGCTCACCCCACGGGCCTCGGTCTATCCGGGAGCTCAGAACGCTCGGGCTTCGCAAGAGGTCACCGTGCAGCGGGCTCGCACCACCAACACCAACGAGTGACCAGCATCGGGGTATTGACGTCCGAGAGCGCCGGGAGCACCCCTGTCTCACCCGAGACCTCGAAGGCCCAGCTGGCGTTAGGTGTCGCCCGGCGCCCACGGGCACCAACACGTCCGTGGTGCGTGGCGTAGGTGCCGAACAGCGCCGATCTATCCTTGGGCGTCGTGGCCGGGGAACCAAGAGACGTCTGTCCCGCACCTACGCCGTACTCGAACAGTCCGCGGGCAACTTCGTCCGCCGCACCGTCCTTAACTACGGATGAGGTTGGCGTCCAGTTGCCGGCCGGGCTCGGTCAGTCGCCACAGGGCGCCGGTCGACGCCGGGCCGGCCGCGATGATCGACTCGGTGTTGCCCAGGACCCGGGGAACGGGGGCGTCGGCCGCGCCGGGGATCTCCTCCGGGTCAGTCATGGATCGTGCCACCATCCGGTACGGGCCTGCCCTGGGCCGGTTCACCTGTTCGGCAGGCGATCCGCACCGCTCCGGGCGGACGCCCGGAGGAATCTAGTGCCGCGGCAGGCGACGTTTGCCCGTCAAGGGGCGGCGTCCGGTGCGTGCTCTCGGCGTGCCGGCCGGAAGCCCTCGTACTGGATGTACTTGGGCTTTCGGCCGGTGCGGCGAGTGGGGGTCCCCCCTGCTCGAAGAGCTTGGGGGAGCGTGCCGGGCGTCGCGACGGGGCGAACGTTGCCTGCCGCGGCACTAGCATCGGCCGTCGTCCCGGCCGTGGCTGATACCCGGTCACTCCTCGTCGGACGTGGTGGGGCGCGTCCGCCCGGGCTCCGGCTCCTGGCCCTGGAGCGCACGGGCGTGGAGCACGTCGCCGATGAACAGGTCGTACACCAGTACGCCGATCACACCGCCGACGAGCGGGCCCACGATCGGGATCCACCAGTAGCCGCTGAACGCCCCGGCCAGGCTGCCCGGAAACGCCAGTCCGTCCCATCCCGCCATCCAGGTGAACAGGCGCGGGCCGAGGTCGCGGGCCGGGTTGATGGCGTAGCCCGCGTTCGCCCCGTAGGACATGCCGATGGCCGCCACGACGAAGCCGATCACCAGCGGGCCGAGGTTCGCCTTCACGGCCGTGTTGCGCAGGTCGATGATCGCTACCACCAGCATGACCAGGAAGGCGGTGCCGACGATCTGGTCGACCAGTGGGCCCCAGACGCCGCCGTTGAAGTACGGCGCCGGGAACGTGGCGAAGATCGAGAACGAGGCGAGGGTCTTCCCGTTGGTCTTGGGCCCCTCCATCGCGTCGTCGAAGGCGTTGATGGCGTCGTGGTACACGGCGTAGACCAGCGCGGCCCCGGCCAGGGCGCCGAGCACCTGCGACACCCAGTAGGGCACGACCTTGACCCAGGGGAACTTGCGGCGGACGGCGAAGGCCAGGGTCACCGCCGGGTTGATGTGCGCTCCGCTGACGCCACCGGCCACATAGATGGCGAACATGACGGCCATGGCCCAGCCCCAGGTGATCAGGAGCCAGTCCCCGGCGCCGAGGAAGAAGACGGTGGGCCCCTCGGTGCGCCCCGAGCCGGGCAGCGCCGCCACCGCCATCGCCACCACACCGCATCCGAAGGCGATGAGGACGAACGTCCCCAGGAACTCCGCCAGGCACTCTCCCGCCAGACCTGCGCGACGTCTGAGCCTCGAGGGTCTCACCAGAGGCTTGATCTCCACTGCCATGTGATTTCTCCCTGGGGTCGCTGCGGTCCCGCTCTGACGCGCGGTAATCACGTGGTAACCCGGCGCACGAGGCGCGGCAACCGCAGGGAGACCCTCTGGCGGCACGAGCGGGCCGAGGCAGCCGGCGCGCGTCGAGCATTGCGCGTGTCGCCCTCAAGCCGAGGAGCGCCTGGTCGAACAGGTCACGAACCGGCTCCGACGGCGGCGCGGCGCCCGGGCCCGTCGAGAGTGACGGGCCCGGGCGCCGCGCGTCAGCGGTTCATCGCACCTCGCGCGCGTAGGGCGCGACCGTGATCCGGTCGATCAGCGGCGCGTAGCGGGAGCGGAGCAGCACGCCGGGGAAGGTGTCCGAGGCGTACGTGGTGCCGTCGAAGTTCGGCAGTTCCTCGGAGCGGAAGCCGATCGTGTTCTCCCCCTTCTTCAGCCGAACCGGGACGGTCAGCTCCCAGAAGTTGTTCTGGTGGAAGCTGTGCGGGAAGCCGACGCGCCGCGCGGTGCCGCCGTTGACGCTGATGTCGGCGTGGCGGGCGAGCGGGTCGGGGTTGTAGTGGGTGGCTTCGGACTGCTCCGGGTTGGAGTAGCGGACGCGCAGCGCGAACAGGCCGGCCCGGTCGGCCGTGACGGTGAACGTCGCGGTGTTGCCGTTGCCGGGGGCCCCGCCGATGCCCGTGATCGCCGTGCCGTCGGTGGCGAGGGAGAGCGGGGCGAGCGCGGCCGAGCCCGCGAGCCGGGCGTCTCCCGCCTCGTACGTGCGCGCCGGCAGCGTGCCCTCGGTCGGTGCGACCGTGAGGCGGTCGACGAGGGTCGTGGCCGGGCCTCCGGTCACGGTCACCTTGTTGACGCCGCCGGAGAGCGAGACCGCCGCACCGCTGCGGCCCTTGCCCAGGCGCAGGACGTCGTGGCCGTTGAGGGAGAGCCGGGCGCCGGTTCCGCCGAGGGTGTCGACCGTGAGGGTGGCCTCGCGGTCGGCCGGCGAGTAGACCCAGAACGTGGCGCTCTGGTCCTTCGCGATGCGGACCGCGCCCGAGCCGGTCGCCGCCGGCTTCGAAAGGTCGTAGACCGGGCGCGCCCCGCCGGCCTGCCAGGCCAGTTCGCCTTCGTACACCTGCGTGTCCGCCGAGGCGCGGGGGAGGGAGAGCGTGAGGCGGTCGACGATGGCGTCGCCCTTGGTGACGCGCTCGCCGTCCGCGCTCTTCGCGGCGAGCGTCAGGGTGTGCTTGCCCTTGGTCAGCTGCACCTTGGTGTCGGTGTGGTCCCAGACGACCCACTTGTAGCCGAGCGGCAGGTGCAGCTCCTGCTCGCCGGCGGCCTTGCCGTCCACGCGCAGGAAGACGTTGGTGGGGCCCTGCTCCTTGACCTTGTCGAAGGTGTTGAGGGAGTTGGCGAAGACGCTCAGGTCGTAGGTGCCGTCCTCGGGCACGTCCACGGTGAAGTCGAGCGTGACGTCCGAGCCGGTGCGCAGGCCGCCGACGTCGTGGCCGCCCGAGGTGTAGAACTTCGACACGTCACGCGGCGAGCCCTCCGGGCCGTTCTTCGACCAGCCGGAGCCGGTGTGCGCGGCGTCCTCCGCCTCGTACGAGGACTGCCAGCGCACGGGCGGGGCCTGCGTGCCCTTCGCTTCCCCGGCTGGGCTGAGGACGACCTCGTAGGCCGAGGACTCCTTCAGCTTCGGCAGGGCGCCGTCGCCGAAGTCGAGGGCGACCGTGCCGTCGTCACCGACCTTCAGGTTCGTCTCCGCGAGGAGCTTCGGGCCGGACGAGTCGCCGACCTGCCCGCTCCACTCGATCTCCCGTACCCAGGCGTGCACGCGCTTGCCGAAGACCTTCTCCGGGACGTCCGCGAAGGTGATGTGGCCCTTGCCGGTGGAGCCGCCGAAGACCAGCCGGGACTGCTTCTTCTTCTCGTCGAGGGTGGCGACGCCCTGCATGGTGTAGTTCTCGCCGGGGAACGGCGGGGTCACCTTCACCGTGTGCCCGCTCATCGAGGCGTACGAATTCAGCAGCCACCACTGGCCGTTGCCGCGGCCCGACTGCACCGCCGAGTCGGACAGGTTGCCGTCGATGTTCCAGTACGCGATGTCGGCGTCGACCTTGGACTCCTCGATCGCGGACACCCACTGGATCATCTGGCCGGGCACGGAGGTGTGGTAGTTGAAGGCGTACTCGTTGATGTTGATGGGCAGTTGCGTGCCTTCGCGGTCGGTGCCCTTGAACAGGTCCTTCTCCCAGGCCCGGTACTTGGCGACGCTCTGGCGCACCGCCTCCGGGTGGCTGAGCTCGTGCCAGGTGACGACGTCCGGGAGAGTGCCGGCGGCCAGGGTGTGGCTGAGGAAGCCCTTCACCTGGTCGTAGAGGACGCTGGTGTTGGGCCCGGCGATACGGGCGCTCGGCATCCTGCCCTTGATGAGCTTGTACGCGTCGTCCCAGGCGGCGAGGAAGTCGTCGGGGTCGTTGAGCCAGCTGACCTTGTTGTAGCTCCACTCGCCGGTGCCGAACATGTTGCCCTCGGGCTCGTTGAACGGCACGAAGACGATGTTGTCCTGGTACTGCTTCGGCAACTCGAGGACCTGGTCGACCTGCTCGGCGATCTTCTCCTTGTAGAGCTTCAGCTTCTCCTCGGGGGTGTCGCCCGGCCACTGGTACGGGAAGCCGCGGTGGATGTCGGTCATGTAGATGTACACGTCGCCGTCGGTGGAGTCCGCCAGCGGCTTCACCACCTCCAGGGCGTCGGCACCGGGGTGCTGCGGACCGTCCTGGGCCTTGGTGGAGACCGTGCGCAGGCCCATGCCCTCCATGAGGTTGTTGGTCGGGACGTCCGGCCCGTACACGCCGTAGAGGGTGCCGGAGGCGCCGCCGTGGAAGGCGCCGGTGTCCGAGCCGAGGTCGACGGTGAGCTGCCCCTCGCGGACCACGGTGACCGTGGCCTTCACCGCGCGCCCGGCCGCGGTTCCGGCGACGGTGAAGGTGCCCGGCGCGGCGTACTTCTCGGAGGGGACGTCGTCCCAGGTGACGGGTGTGTCCCGGTCGTAGCCGTCGGAGAAGGAGGCGCGGACGGCGGCGGGCAGGGACGGGGCGGTCCCGGTGGTGGTACGGACGTCGAAGGACGTCCGTGAGAGTTCCCGGAGGGTCGGCACGGTACCGACCGTACCGGCCACCTGCGCGGGGCTCAGCGCCGCGTGCCACACGGTGAAGTCGTCGATCGAGCCCTTGAGCAGCGGGTCCGGGTACAGGGACTTGCCTATGTACCCGGCGGCGCCGGCCGAACCGTCCAGCAGGTCACCCGCCTTGATGCCGGTCGCGGCGGAGGAGACCGCCACGCCGTCGAGGTAGGTGGTGAGCCGGCCGGCGGCGGTGTCGAGGGTGACGGTGACCGTCCGCCACTCGTTCGCGGGCAGGCCGGCGTAGCCGCGGACCTGGGTCTCCGCGCCCCCGCCGCCGGTGGTCACGGAGGTCTGGAACAGCCCGCTGCCGTTGTGGGGGGTGCTGAAGAGGTACTTGGTGGTGTCCGTGCCCAGGTCGAAGATCCGCTGCCAGGGGGATGTGTCACCGCTCCACTTCACACGGGCGGAGACGGTCAAGTCGGTCGTGCCGGCGAGTACTTGGCGGGGCAGCCGGACGTACGCGCCGTCGGAGGCGGGGGCACCACCGGGCAGGGACAGCGCCTTGCCTCCGGCCGTGCCGTCGACCGACCGGGCGGTGGAGCCGTTCACCAGGGTCGCCGTCAGGCCGTTGCCCGAGCTGTCCGTGATCTTCCCGGAGGCGAGGTCGTCCTGGTCGAAGGAGTAGTGGGCGGCGGGCTGGGGCGCCTCGGCGGCCTGCGCGGGGGCGCCCGGTGCGGCCAGCAGGCCCGCCCCGAGGGTCAGTGCCACGGCGGCCGGGGCCCGGCGCCGCGTGAATCTGTCAGCGGATGGCATGGATGGCGTCCTCAGTCGTCGTGTCGTCGCTGCGTCGAGCAGCGGGTGTGGGTCTGCGCGTCCGTCGAACCGGTTCGCTCCGTGGCGCGCGCAGGGGCCGGAACACGTGTCGGATGGCGGGTACGGCGGCTGCGCGCATGGGGCATGGGGGTCTGCCTCACCGCAGCCGGAAGGGGGCCGATGTGTCGAACCGGTTCGCGAAGCTAGCACCGGGACCTGCGGCCAGCAATCCCTGTGACACGAGGATCTCCACGAGACGGCCGCCCTGCCAGGGAAGTGCGGTCAGGGTGTTGACAGGAGTCCGGGCAGTTCCTACGTTCCTGCCATGCGAACCGGTTCGACGACGAGCTAGGAGTTGCCGTGAACATCGGTGAGATCGCCAAGCGTGCCGGTGTCTCGCGGAGCACCGTGTCCTACGCGCTGAGCGGCAAGCGCCCGGTCTCGGAGGACACCCGCCGGAAGATCCAGCAGGTCGTCGACGAACTGGGCTACCAGCCCAGTGCCAGCGCCCGCGCCCTGGCCAACGGGCGGACCAGCACGATCGGCCTCGTCTTCCCGCCGGCCGGGAACCACTACACCGGGATGCAGCTGGACTTCATCGGCAGCGTCGTGGAGGCCGCCGCGGCCTACGACTACGACGTGCTGCTGTCGCCGAGCGGCGTGGACAGCGACCGCTCGTTCCAGCGGCTGCTGGGGGAGCGGCGGGTCGACGGCGCCATCCTGATGGAGATCAGGCTGGAGGACGACCGGGCCGATCACCTGGCCGCACTGGACTTCCCGGCCGTCGCCATCGGCCGCACCGCCCATCCGGAGAGCGGCTGGTTTGTGGGCCTGGACCACACGGCTCTGGCGGCGGCGTGTGTCCACCACCTCGCGGACCTGGGCCACCGCAAGGTCGCCTTCGTCAACCGGCCCGAGCAACTGCTGCGCGCCGGGTACGAGTCGGCGCACCGCGGCCTGGACGGCTTCACCAAGGCCGCGGCCGAGCGCGGGCTGACCGTCCGGACGTACTGCTGCGGGGACGACGCGGCCTCGGGCCAGGCCTGCCTGGAGCGGATCCTGCGCGACGACCCGGCGACCACCGCTCTGGTCACGCTGAACGAGGCCGCGCTGGGCGGCCTGTACCGGGGGCTGGCCCAGGCCGGCCGCCATGTGCCGCGCGACTTCTCCGTCACCGGGGTGGTGGCCGGCCGGTGGGCGGAAACGGTGACCCCGCAGCTCACCGCGGCGGACGTACCGGCGGAGGAGATGGGCCGGCGCGCCGTCGAACTGCTGATGGAGCGGCTCGACCAGCCCGGCGCCCCCGCTCGGCACCACCTGCTGACACCCCCCATCTCGCTACGGGCCAGCACCGGGCCCGCCTTCGGCCCCCCACAGCCCTGACCCCCCGCCCCCGCCCTTCTCTTCCTCCTTCTTCCTCCATCTTCGAGCACGCCCTGCTCCGCACCGCCTCCCTCCGGCGTGCCCGCTTCCCCCACATCGCCCCTGCCACGGCACCCCTGTGCCAAGAACGAAGGAACCCGCGATGCACAGCTCCTCCAGACGGCGCCTCGCCGCAGTGGCCCTGTCGACCGTCCTCGCCGCCGCCGGCACCGCCTGCTCCTCCGGCTCGGGCAGCAGCGACACCAAGGGCGCGGACAGCGGCACCTACACCCTCTGGGACCCCTACCCGCAGTTCGCCAAGGGCTCGGCATGGGTGAAGCTGCTGGACGCCTGCGGCAGCAAGGCCGGCGTGAAGGTCAAGCGGACCGGCTTCGACACCAGCGACCTCGCCAACAAGACGCTGCTCGCCGCCCAGCAGGGCAACTCCCCGGACGTCCTCATCGTCGACAACCCCGTGGTGTCGACCCTCGCCGAGGCGGGCGTGCTCACCACGACCGAGGACAACAAGCTCGACACCTCCGCGGTGGACCCCAACCTCCTCGCGGCCGGCCAGTCGGGCGGCAAGACCTACGGCACCCCGATCGGCGCCAACACCCTCGCGCTCTACTACAACAAGAAGGTCCTGAAGGAGGCCGGCGTCGACATCGCCTCGGTCAAGGACTGGACGTCGCTGACCGCAGCACTGGACAAGGTCCGGAAGGCGGACAAGAAGGGCATCACCTTCTCGGCGATCGGCACCGAGGAGGGCAGCTTCCAGTTCCTGCCGTGGTTCTGGGGCTCCGGCGCCGCACTGACCGATCTCGACTCGCCCGCGGCCGTCTCCGCGCTGTCCCTGTGGAAGGGCTGGCTGGAGAAGGGCTACGCCCCCAACTCCGTGCTCAACAACACCCAGACCACCAGCTGGCAGGAGTTCGCGAGCGGCGACTACGCCTTCGCCGAGAACGGCACCTGGCAGCTCGCGGCCGCCAAGAAGGCCGGCTTCGACTTCGGCGTCCTGCCCATACCGTCCTCCGACGGTGGCAACGCCGCGGCCCCGACGGGCGGCGAGTTCGTCACCGCCCCCGTCCAGAGCGACACCGCCCGCTACGCCACCACGCGCAAGCTCACCACCTGCCTGACCAGCACGACGAACCTGTACGACACCGACACCACCCTCTCCTACGTCGCCCCCACCGACGAGGTCCGGAAGAAGCAGGTGGCTGCCGACCCCGCACTCCAGCCGTGGGTCGACGCGGTCAAGACGGCCAAGGGCCGCACCAGCGACGACCTGGGCACCCAGTACCCCAAGATCTCCGAGCAGTTGTGGAAGGCCGTGCAGTCCGCGCTCAGCGGGTCCAAGTCGCCCGAGGACGCGCTGACCTCCGCGCAGGCCGCGGTCAAGTGACGTGGGACCGATGAAGCAGACGGTCCATCCGCCGGACCACCGGTCCGCGCGGGTCCGGAACGGGGCGGCCCACGCCGCCCCGCCCCCGCCTCGCACCACGAAACGCGGCCGGCCCGCCTCCCCGCAGTGGGCCGCCTGGGCCTTCCTCACCCCGGTGGCCCTCTACCTCGCCCTCTTCTACGCCTATCCGCTCTACCGCAACCTCGACCTGAGCCTGCGCAACTACACCGTGCGCTCCTTCGTCCAGGGCGACGCGCCGTTCACGGGCCTGCAGAACTACCAGAAGGTCTTCGACGATCCGGTCTTCGCCCCGGCCCTGCTCCACACCGTGCTGTTCACCGCCGTGTGCCTGGCCTTCCAGTACGCCATCGGCCTGGCCCTCGCGGTCTTCTTCAACCAGCACTTCCGGCTCTCGGCGACCCTGCGGGCCCTGTTCCTCGTCCCCTGGCTGCTGCCGCTGATCGTGTCGGCGTCGACCTGGTCGTGGATGCTCAACAGCGACTCCGGCATCGTCAACGCGGCGCTGCACGCCGTCGGTCTCGAGCCCGTCAACTGGCTGACGTCACCGTCCTGGTCGCTCACCTCGGTGATCATCGCGAACATCTGGATCGGCGTCCCGTTCAACCTGGTCGTGCTCTACAGCGGCCTGCAGTCCATTCCCTCCGGCCTGTACGAGGCGGCCGCCCTCGACGGAGCGGGGGCCTGGCGCCGCTTCTGGAGCATCACCTTCCCGCTGCTGCGCCCGGTCTCCGCGATCACCCTGCTCCTCGGGCTGGTCTACACACTCAAGGTCTTCGACATCATCTGGATCATGACCAAGGGCGGCCCTGCGGACTCGTCCACGACCTTCGCCACCTGGTCCTACCAGCTCGGCTTCGGCAACCTGCTGCCCGCCTTCGGCCCGGGCGCGGCCGTCGGCAACCTGCTGGTGGTGGCCGCCCTGGTGTTCGGTCTGGTCTACATGAGGGTCCAGCGAAAGCAGGCGTTCTCATGAGGCGACGCACCTGGGGAAAGACGACCGTCGGCGTCCTGCTGACCGCGATCATGCTCTTCCCGGTCTACTGGATGCTGAACGTGTCCCTCACCCCCGACCAGGACATGCGCAAGTCCCCGCCCGACCTGTTCCCCGTCCACGGCACCCTGGCCGGCTACCGCACCGTCCTCGACGAGCAGTTGCCCTACCTCGGCACCAGCCTGCTCATCGGCCTGGGCACCGTCGTCCTCACCGTGGCCCTGTCCGCCCCCGCCGGCTACGCCCTGGCCAAACTGCGCCCGCGCGGCGGGGGAGTGCTGAGCTTCCTCCTCCTCGCCGCGCAGATGATCCCCGGCATCATCATGGCGATGGGTTTCTACGCCATCTACCTCCAGCTCGGCCTGCTCCAGTCCGTCCCCGGCCTGATCGTCGCCGACTCCACCCTGGCCGTCCCGTTCGCGGTGCTCATCTTCACCGCCTTCATGTCCGGCATCCCCGGCGAACTGCTCCAGGCCGCCAGGACGGACGGAGCCGGCCCCTTGCGCACCTTCTGGTCGATCGTCCTGCCGATGAGTCGCAACGCCGTCGTCACCGTCTCGCTCTTCGCGTTCCTGTGGTCCTGGTCCGACTTCGTCTTCGCCAGCACCCTCGTCAACGGCGGGGCCCACGAGCCGATCACCCTCGGCATCTACCACTACATCGGCAACAACAACCAGGAGTGGAACGCCATCATGGCCACCGCCGTCGTGGCCTCGCTGCCCGCCGCGGTCATCCTCGTCCTGGCCCAGCGCTACGTCGCCGCCGGCGTGACGGCCGGCGCGGTCAAGGACTGAACCCTCCCCCTGCTCGAGAAACGAGTGACACTTCATGACCGCCGACCGCTCCGGCCCGGCCTTCTCCGTCCAGGACATCCCCTTCAGCACCCACGGATCCTGGTTCGGCATCTCGCCCGTGGTGGCGGAGAAGACGCACGCCGAGGATCTCCATCTCGTCTCCCACCAGAACGGCATGCACGCCGTCCTGCGCCTGATGCCCCTGGACCCGGTGACGGGCGACCGGGCCGAGACCCGCGTGGAGGCGAGACCGGGCCTGCTCAGCTGGACCGGCGCGGCCGGGCGCGTCGACCTCGCCTACGAGTCGCCGGACACCGTGCGTCTGCGGGGGAGCGGCCTCGGGATCGCCGTACGGGCGGCCGCGCAGGTCCTGACGCCGTTCAGCGGCACGTACCTCTTCCACGACGCCGCCGCCGGCGCCCACGTGTTCACGTCCTACGAGACGGGACGCCGGTACCGCGTCACGGTGCTGTCCGGCACCGCCGGCACCGCCGGTGCCCAGTCGCTGGGCAGTGCCGAGCGCGCTCTCACCACGGTCGCGGAGGCGGGTGGGACCTGGGAGATCGCGATCGAGGAACTCGACGCCGCTCGCCCGCCGTACACGTCCGCGGCGGCCTTCGACGCGATCGTGGCATCCGCGCAACGCTCCTTCGGGGAGTTCGTGGACGCTGTTGCGCCCTGGCGCTCGTCCGCCACCCCGGCCGCCGAACTGGCCGCCTACGTCGTCTGGTCGGCCACCGTGAACCCCACCGGTCTGGTCACCCGGCCCGCGGTGCTGATGTCCAAGCACTGGATGGACAAGGTGTGGAGCTGGGACCACTGCTTCAACGCCCTTGCCCTGGCGCCCGGATGCCCGGAACTGGCCCGGGACCAGTTCGCCCTGCCCTTCGACCATCAGGACGGCGGCGGCGCTCTGCCGGACTCGGTGACCCACTCCGAGGTCCTCTACAACTTCGTCAAACCGCCCATCCACGGCTGGGCCTTCGGCCATCTGCGCCGCCGCCTGCCGACGCCTCCCGGCCGGGCCGAGCTGGCCGAGGCGTACCGACGGCTGGAACGCTGGACGAACTTCTGGCTCACCGCCCGGCGCACCCCCGGCGCCGCCTTCCCCCACTACCAGCACGGCAACGACAGCGGCTGGGACAACGCCACCACCTTCGACCCCGAGCGGGTGGTCGAGACGGCCGACCTGTCCGCCTTCCTCATCCTCCAGCTCCGCGAACTCGCCGATCTCGCGACGGACTTGGACCGACCGGACGAGGCCGGCCGATGGACCCGAGCCGCCGAGGAGACCCAGGCGGCGTTGCTGGACCAGCTCTGGAGGGACGACCGGTTCGTCGCCCGGGGAGTCGGCACGGGTGACACCTGGAGCAGCGCCAGTCTCCTCGACCTGATGCCCATCGTGCTCGGCGAGCATCTGCCCGGCCACGTCGGCGGCGCCCTGGCCGACCACATCAAGGCCCACCTGACCCCGTACGGTCTCGCCACCGAACTGCCCACCTCGCCCCACTACCTCGACGACGGCTACTGGCGCGGCCCCATCTGGGCCCCCGCCACCGTCCTCATCGAGGACGGCCTGCGCCGCGCCGGCCACCACCGCCTGGCGGACGACATCAGCACCCGCTTCCGCGCCCTGTGCGAAACCCACGGCTTCGCCGAGAACTTCGACGCCCTCACCGGAACGGGCCTGCGCGACCGTGCCTACACCTGGACCGCCAGCAGCTACCTCCTCCTCGCGGAGGCGCATGCGCACCGAGCCGACGACTGACCGGACGTGCGTCCCGGCGGCAGCGGTCACGACCGGGCGAGACGCACGACCTGGTCGTGGAGGCGGTGCACGTGGTCCTCGGACTCCGGCTTCATCAGGACGCTGCGCAGGATGCGTGCGCCGTCGGCGTCGGCGGTGACCTTCGGGTGGCGTGTCGTGAAGGCGTCGCGGCCGGCCTTGAGGGTGCTCAGGAACACCGGATCGGGGCCCGTCATCCCGTCGGCCAGGATGCGCGCCGATGCCGCGTCGACGGCGGTGAGGGTGGCGGGCTCCACCGCGGGAAAGTAGCCGACGATATCCAACTCGGGCTGCTGGTAGCGGGCCGTTGAAGCCCGGTCCGAACCCGTCCGCGATCCTGTCGTAGGCCTGACGGTTCGTCGAGGACGTGGGCAGGTTGCCGTCGTCGGACGCGCCCAGACGCAGGGAGAGCGTCGGCAGGGCGAGCGCCGCGAGCACCACGAGACCGATCAGACCCAGCGCCTTGGGCCGCGCCTGGACTCGCTCGGCCCAACGGCCCCACATCCCCGTGCCGTCCGCCGTCGCCGCTCCGTGTCCGGCCGGGGCGCGACGCCCGGCGCGGCCGAGGATCCTCGTCCCGATCATGCCGAGCAGTGCCGGCAGCAGGGTGATGGCGGCCAGCACCGTCAGCACGACGGTGATCGCCGCGCCGATCGCCATGCCGTTGATGATGCCGACGTTCAAGGTGAGCATGCCCAGCAGCGCGACGACGACGGTCAGCCCGGCGAACACCACGGTCCGGCCGGAGGTGTTGAGGGCCTTGGCCGTCGACTCGGCCACGCTCATGCCCGCCATCAGGTTGGCGCGGTGCCGGTTGACGATGAACAGCGCGTAGTCGATGCCCACGCCCAGACCGATCAGCGAACCGAGGGTCAGTGTCGTGTCGGAGAGCGTGACGGCATGGCTGAGCAGCATCACCGCGACCGCGGAGGTGCCGACGCCGGCGATGGCCGTGATGATGGGCAGCGCCGCCACCCAGACCGCCCGGAAGACGAACAGCAGCACGATGAAGGCCAGGACGATGCCCATGGCGTCGGCGACCGCGTTCGGCTCGGGATTGACGGTGAACGCCTGCCCGTTGAGCGCGATGTGCAGACTCCCCGACTCCGGAGCCGTCGCGAGGTCCTTCACGTGGTCGATCCGGGCGTCGTCGGCACCGTCGTCGAACGCGACCGTGGCGTAGGCCGTCCTGCCGTCCTCGCTGACCTGGGCCCGGCCGGCGGGCGTGTAGGGGTCGGTCACCGAGGTGACGCCCGGCGCGTCGGCGATGCGCTCCAGGGCTCCGGTCATCGCCCGCTCGGCCGCACCGTCGGTGACCTTGCCGTCGCCCACCTGCCAGACGACCCGGCCGCTCTTGCCGGCCGCGCTGTTCGCGCCCTTCTGCAGCAGCGCCGTCGCCCTGGCCGAGTCGGTGTCCTGTGACAGCGGGCTGTTGCCGAAGCTGCTGCCGGCCGCGCCGACCGCCCCGCCCAGGGCGATCAGCAGGCCCACCCAGGCCAGGACGACAGCGAGCCGGTGCCGGTGGCACCAGCGGGCGAGAGGGGACATCGACGAGCCTTTCCAGAGGAGCACGGGCCGGAATCCCGGCGTACCGCCACGCCCGCACTCCGCAGGTCTCTCGTCGTTGGCCGTTCGCGGACACTTGCCTCTACTGCGATCGCAGTAGAGGCAAGTGTCCGCGGCTCAGGGCGGGTCAGGGTGTGTAGACCGTCGGCCGGGGTGCCGTCGGCATGGCGTTGCCGATGAAGAAGCTCGGGTGCGGGGGCTGGTTGTAGGCGGTGTTCTGCCAGGCCAGGGCCGTGCGGTACTGGGTGTCGTGGAGCAGCGTGGTGATCTTGGTGTTGGTCTGGTGCGGGGTCGAGTAGATCCTCAGCGCCCGGTTGTCGCCGGTGCGCCAGACGACCTCCTCGCGCCAGTCGCCGAGGATGTCGCCGGACAGGACCGGCGTGGACTTGGTGCCGTTGTTGGAGGCGACGCCGGAGCCGGTGAGCAGGCGGGTGTCGCCGGAGGTGCCGTACTTGTCGATGCGGGTGCCGTCGAGGAGCTCGCGGACGGGGTCGCCGTCCCACCAGGACAGGAAGTTGATGCTGGAGGGCTCCCGGCCCAGGGAGGCGCCGGTGGCCGAGCGCAGGGTGGTGTCGGCGGCGGACCACGCCTCCGCGCCCGCGCTGCCGGCATAGACGTCGGCGGCGACGCCACGTCCGTTGTCGGAGCCCGACGCCGTCTGCCACAGCCTCGCACCCGTGCGGGCGTCGGCCATCCAGGAGCCGGGCTTGCTGGAGTCCTCCGAGACCTTGAAGTACTCCAGGCCCGGACGGGACGGGTTGAGGTCGCCGACGTGGCCGGCGTCGCCGTGGCCCAGCCTGGTGGTCCACAGGCCGTTGCCGTTGTCGTCGACGGTCATCGCGCCGTAGACGATCTCGTCCTTGCCGTCGGCGTCGACGTCGGCGACGGACAGGCTGTGGTTGCCCTGGCCGTCGTAGCCCTTGCCGCTGTTGGTGGAGGAGTTGGTGTCGAAGGTCCAGCGGCGGGTGAAGGTGCCGTTCCGCCAGTCCCAGGCGGCGATCACCGTGCGGGTGTAGTAGCCACGCGCCATGATCAGGGAGGGGCGGGCGCCGTCGAGGTAGGCGGTGCCGGCGAGGAAGCGGTCGACGCGGTTGCCGTAGTTGTCGCCCCAGGAGGAGACGTTGCCGCGGCCCGGGACGTAGTCGACGCTCTGCATCGCCTTACCGGTCTGGCCGTTGAACATCGTCAGGTACTCGGGACCGGACAGGACGTAGCCGCTGGAGTTGCGGTGGTCGGCGGAGGAGCTGCCGATGACCGCGCCGGTGCCGTCGCGGGTGCCGTCGGCGGTCTTCATGGCGACCTCGGCCTTGCCGTCGCCGTCGTAGTCGTAGACCTGGAACTGCGTGTAGTGGGCGCCGGAGCGGATGTTGCGGCCCAGGTCGATACGCCACAGCCGGGTGCCGTCGAGCTTGATGCCGTCGACGATGGTGTTGCCGGTGTAGCCGGACTGGGAGTTGTCCTTGGCGTTGGTGGGCTGCCACTTCAGGACGAGGTCCAGGGCGCCGTCTCCGTCGAGGTCGCCGACCGAGGCGTCGTTGGCGTCGTAGGTGTAGGCCGAGTTGCCCGGGGCGGTGCCGCCCGCGGGCGGGGAGATCGGCACGTCCTTGTAGCCCGTGCGGAACTGGACGGCGGGCGCCGACGCCGCCTGTTCGGTGCCGTTGACCACCGCGTGCACCGTGTAGTCGGCCGAGGCCGCGCCGCCCGCGTCGAGGTAGTTCGTCGAGGCGGTGACGGGCGAGGAGTTGAGTCTGGTGCCGCCGCGGTAGACGTTGAACGACACGTCGTTCGGATCGGTCGCCAGCCACCGCCATGACACCAGGTTTCCGCTGCCGGTGTGCACGCTGGTCAGTCCGCGGTCGAGCTTCTCGACCTGCCGGGCGGTCGCCGCGTGCGCGGTCTGTGGCAGTGCGACGAGTGCGGAGACGGCCAGTGCGGCGGCGGAGACACAGCCGACGAACCGGCTGCCTGGACGGTGGGGTGATCGCCACGGTCGTGGCGCGGTGCGGGGACGCCGGTGCGAGTCGGTCACGGTGACCTCCGGGGCGTGGGGGTATGGGAACGCTCCCATGAGGAGGGAGCGTAAGAACGAGCTGATGCCTCGTCAAGGATTCTGTCCAGTCTGCTGTTCGCCCCTGTTCGGATCCGTAGGTTTCTCCGTACCTATGGATTGACAGTGAGGTCGAGAGCCTTGAACACTGCGTGATGCGCCTCACGGGGCAACTGTGGTCGAAGGCAGTCGAACTGGTCGACCGGCCGTGAACTCAGGTGCTGAGCACGGTGGTTCGTGGATCCCCGAACCTGTAACCCTCCCCCTTCGAGGACGGAGCGTCTCGTGTCCATCGGACAGGTTGTGAACGCTCCCATCAGTCCGGCGGATCACCCCGGTCCCCGAAACTCACCCCCCACAAGCCGCTGTCCGCCGGCCGCGCCCGCTCACGCGCGGCCGGTGGGCAGGGAGGAGCGACCATGTCCCCGACCCCTGCTCCCGCTTCGACTCGGATCGCCCGCCGGACACTGCTCAAGGCCACCACCGCGACCGCCGGTGCCATCTGGAACCCCGTCGGTGTGCAGAACCCGCCCGCCGCCTGGCGGAACATGGGCTACAGCCAGATGCTCACCGCGATGAGCGGCTACGTGAACCAGACGATGACCGTCATGAAGAGCAATGACGTACTCCCCACCTGGGTGCAGATCGGCAACGAGATCAACAGCGGGATCTGCCGCCCCGTCGGCAGCGTCTCCCACCCGGGGCGGATGACCGGTCTGCTCAACGCGGCCTACACCCAGGTCAAGACGGTCTCGCCGAACTCGACGGTGTGCATCCACGTGGCCCAGCCGCAGAAGTACGACGTGATGACGACGTTCTTCAGCCGCTTCGCCGCGAACGGCGGCAAGTGGGACATGTCGGTGTTCTCCTCCTATGGCAGCGCCGACCTCGCGGCCGGGATCGTGGGGAACATGAAGAAGATCTCCACGCAGTACGGAAAACCGTTCCTGCGGAGCGAGTTCGGCGGCCGGGTGGACAGAGCCTCCTCCACCCGGGCTTCCCTGGTCGCCTACACCAAGGCGCTGAAGGTCAACGGCGGGCAGGGCATCTTCTACTGGGAGCCGGAGTGCATGTCCCCGTTCACCGGCTACACCACGGGCGCCTGGGACTCCTCCAGCAAGCGCCCCACCGTCATCATGGACGGCTTCACGCAGGGCTGAGCCGTGAGCCTCCCCCTCGACGCGTACACCTCCACCCCGTACATCCCCGTGATGAAGGACGGACCCATGATTGTAATGAGCATGGCATCAAGGTGCCGCGGTAGGCGCGGCGCCCAGCTGGGAGTGGCGGGCCTGCTGACCCTGGCGGCTCTGGCCGGCCCGGGCATGACCCACAGCGCCGCCGCCGCACCGCAGGCGCTGCCGGCCGGCTGCTCCGGCACCTCGCCGATCACCTGTCGCTACGCTGTCGCGCCGGGCAACTACGACGTGACGGTCTCCATCGGCGGTGCCTCCGCCGGACAGACCGAACTGTGGGCGGAGGCCCGGCGCTTGATGCTCCCGGCGACGAGGACGGCGGCCGGAGCCGTCGCCACGTACTCGTTCACCGTCAACGTGCGTCAACCGGAGGGGCAGCCGACCGGCCAGGGCGGCACCGGGAACCCCGGTCTGGACCTCGGTTTCACGGGCGCCGCCCCCCAGGTCTCCGCCGTCTCGGTGAAGCCGGCGGCGCAGCCGCTGGTCGCCTACCTGGCCGGCGACTCGACCGTGTGCGACCAGCCGACCGCCCCGTACACCGGCTGGGGGCAGATGATCACGACCGCGGTACGTCCCGGCGCGGCCATCGCCAACTACGGCGATTCCGGGGAGAGTTCCGGAAGCTTCCTCAACAACTCGGCGCTCCTGCCCGCGCTGCTGCCGAAGCTCAGGGCGAACGACCCCGTCTTCATCCAGTTCGGCCACAACGACAAGCAGACCAGCGCGTCCGCCTACCGGAACAACCTCACCACCATGATCTCGCGGATCCGCGCCAAGGGCGGTGTTCCGGTCCTGGTGACGCCACCGGTCCGCCGGCAGTTCAACGGCAACCGGCTCAACTCCACGGCACTCCACGTCAACGGCGTCGGCGTGAACCTGCCCGTGGAGATGCGCGCCGTCGGTGCGGCACAGCGGGTCCCGGTGATCGACCTGACCGCCCGGAGCAAGGCACTGGTCGAGTCCCTCGGACCGTCCGCCTCCGCACAGCTCTTCCTCCGCTCCTCCGTCGACGGCGTCACGGACAACACCCACTTCTCGCAGTACGGCGCGACCCAGATGGGCGGCCTGCTGCTCCAGAGCATCCGGGAGCAGAACCTGCCCCTGGCCGCCCACCTGCGCTGACCGACCCAAGGGGGACACACGATGAAGAACCTCCGGACACTCGTGACGACCGCGCTGGTGATCGCGTTGTCGAGTCTCGGCGTCGGCACCGGCTCAGCGGCTGACAGCGCCGCCCCAGCGGCTGCCGGCACCGCGGCGAACTGCGCCGGCGCCTCCGGCGCCAAGGCCCCGGCCGCGCGAGCGGCGGCCGCACCGGTCACCGTGTGGCTGGCCGGCGACTCCACCATGGCCAACCCGGGCTCCGCCCGCTGCCCGGTCGGCTGGGGCAGCCAGTTCGACGCCCTGTTCAACGCCGATGTGACCGTCAGGAACCAGGCCGTGGGAGGCCGCAGCATCCAGACCTGGCTGTACGAAGGGAACGTCAGCGGAACCAAGGGCTCGGACGGCGAGTGCCGCCTCACCTCCAGCACGTACTCCTCACGCTGGCAGGCGATGCTGAACGCGAGTACGGGGATGAAGGCGGGCGACTACCTGTTCATCCAGTTCGGCATCAACGACTCCTCCTCGACCTGCCCCCGGCACGTCGGCCCCGCGCGCTACCGGCAGTTGATGGCCACGATGGTGCAGGCCGCCCTGGCCCGGGGAGCACACCCGGTGCTCCTCACTCCGGTGGCCGCCATCACCTGTTCCGGAAGCACGGCGACGAAGAACCGCGGCTTCGTGAACGAGACCTTCGCCGTCGGGACCGCCACCAGGGCGCCGGTCGTCGACCTGCAGTCGCTGAGCGTGTCGCTCTACAACGGCCTGCGCTTCTGCCCGCACAACGGCGACTTCGGCTCGGGCCCCGTGGGCGCCTTCTTCTGCAACGACCGCACCCACTTCGAGACGTACGGCGCGCAGCGGATCGCCGGACTCGTCGCCGGGGACGTGCGCAAGCAGAACCTCCCGCTCGCCGCCCACCTCAGGTAGCGCCGGCATCCCGCCCTGGGGGTCTGACTAGCATGGCTGTCGGTACCGGAGAAGGCCCAGGGCAGGAAGGCGCAGCATGATGACGGGGCTCCGCGAAGCCGACGTACTCGACGACCCGGTGGGCGAGTCGCTCCGTGGGCACCACGCGCATCTCGCCCGCCGGCTCGGTGACGCGGTCACCTACGTGCCCGGGGTCGCGACCTTCTCCGCGGTGCCCGCCGAGCCGGGCGGGGAGGCATGGGCCGACCTGGCCAAGCTGCTGGGGCCGGGCGAGTTCGCCGACATGTTCAGCTGCCCGGCCGTGCCGCCGCCGGACTGGGAGCCGGTCTTCGTCCTGGAAGGCCGGCAGATGATCTGGGCCGGCCACGGCGGCCCGGATCCGTCCGGTGCCGCATTCGACTCCGGCGTTGTCGACCTCGGCGCGGAGAGCGTGCCCGAGATGCTCGACCTCATCGAGCGGACCCGCCCGGGGCCGTTCTGGCCCCGCACGCACGAACTCGGCGCGTATCTCGGCATCCGCGAAAGCGGCACGCTGGTGGCGATGGTGGGGGAGCGGCTGAGGCCTCCCGGATGGACCGAGATCAGCGCCGTCTGCACCGCCCCCGAGGCACGCGGCCGAGGCCACGCCGTCCGCTTGCTGCACGCGCTCATCGCACGCGTCGTGGCGCGCGGCGAACGCCCCTTCCTGCACGTGGCCGAGGAGAACAGCGGCGCGCTCGCGCTCTACGAACGGCTCGGCTTCGAGACTCGCAAGCACGTGACGTTCCGCGGTTTCCGTACCCCGTGACGCGTCGGGTCCGCAGTCACCGCGAGCCCCGGACGGTGGCGCCGGTCCCGTAAGGCGCTTGCGTGCGAACGATCGGCGAGTTGCCTTGCGCGATGGTCCCCGAGGAGTCCCGGCAGACGTCCGTGCGTCACCTGCTGACCATGACGGCCGGCACGGATCCCTCCGGCGCCTGCGTACATCGACGCCGGTCATGCGGCGCACCACCGGCTGGACGCGGACGCTGATGACCGCTCCCGGCCCCTACTGAGGCAGTTCCACCGAGACGTGCGAGGACAGCGCGCGGAGGAAGTCGGCCGCGTCGAAGATCTCGCCGGCGGAGACGACACCGACCGCCCTGGTCTGCCCGGTGAGGATGCGGTGGACCGCCTCCACCGCGAGCGGCGCCGTGACGGCGTAGATGTCCTGCCCCCTCGCCACGGCGCGCCGTTCGGCGCCGCCGGAACGCATGACGACGTCGACGAGGAAGGTCTGGGCGGACCGCCCGTGCTCATCGACGGCGGCCGGCGCCGGCGTGCCGGGGGCCGACACGTCCCGGGCGGCCTCGGCCGTCATGTAGGTGCGGACGTCGGGGACGGGCAGGTGGCTGGGGATGGTGACGACGTCGGCCATCGTGAACTCCCCGATGACCGCCCGGGAGCCCAGCGGCTCGGGGAAGGGCCACTGGAGGGTCGTCGCCTCGTCCCGGCGGTAGTCCAGCCGCCCGTTCCGGTACACGACACGCGCACCGCCCCGCCGCTGCCGGGAGACCGCGCCCGCGGCCCGTGTCCCGTCCGTGGGCTGCCAACCGCTCAGCGCGTACGCGACGTGCGCCTCGTCGGCCCCGGTCCAGTCGCCCATCGCCGCGGTGGCCAGCAGGTCACCGAGGCCCCCGAAGAAGGCCATCGCCGGGACGATCACCGCTCCCGCGGCGCGGGCGCGGTCCGCGAAGTGGGCGAACGTGTCCGCGTTCGCCTCGATCTCGGCCGCCACATCGACATACGGGACACCGGCGCGCAGAGCCGCCTCGATCACCGGAGCGGCCGTCGTGGCGAACGGCCCGGCGCAGTTGACCGCCGCCGCCGCCCCGGCCAGTGCGCGGTCGAGCGCGTCCGGATCGTCGACCGACGCCGGCCGGACCTCCAGCCCGGGATACGACGCCGCCAGCGCCTTCAGCTTCACCTCGTCGCGTCCCGAGAGGACCGGGACGAACCCGCGCCCCAGCAGCTCCGCCACCATGAACCGCCCGGTGTGCCCGTACGCGCCGAACACCGTCACCGTCTGACCCGGTCCCATGAGCTCTCCCCTGTGCTCGAACGATCAACTGCGGCCATCCTGACGGCGATGAGCACCCGACCGTGAGTGTCCGGAACGACATGCCCCATACAATTACGGACATGACCACTGTCGCGCTGGCCGCCACCGACGGGATGCTGCACTTCGAACTGTCCCTGGCACACGAAGTGTTCGCAGCCGCCCCGGCCGGGGTGACGGGACCCTGGTACGACCTCACCGTCTGCGGCCCGGCCGCCGTGCGCATCGGCCGGTTCCGGCTGGAACCCGACGCCGGGCTCGACCGGCTCCGGCACGCCGGCACCGTGATCGTCCCCGGCTGGGCCGACGTCGACGAGGACCCGCCCGCAGGCCTGGTCGACGCGGTGCGCGAGGCCCACGAGGCGGGCGCGCGGGTGGTCTCCCTGTGCACGGGCGCGTTCGTACTGGCCGCGGCGGGGCTTCTCGACGGGCTGCGCGCCACCACGCACTGGGCGCATACGGCGGAACTGGCCTCCCGTCACCCCCTGGTGGAGGTCGACCCGGACGTGCTCTACGTGGACAACGGCAGCGTGCTCACCTCCGCCGGCAAGGCCGCCGCGCTGGACCTGTGCCTGCACCTCGTCCGCCTCGACCTGGGCTCGTCGGTCGCCAACGCCGTCGCCCGCCGCCTGGTCGTACCCCCGCACCGGGCAGGCGGACAGGCCCAGTTCGTCACCGCCCCGGTGCCCGACCGGGACGACCACCCGCTCGCCGCCCTGTTCCCCTGGATCATCGAGCGGCTCGACCAGCCGCTGACCGTGGAGGACCTGGCCCGCCGGGCCGGAATGAGCTCTCGTCACCTGGGCCGGCACTTCAGAGCCGTGACCGGTACGACCCCTCTGCGGTGGTTGCTGACCCAGCGCATCCGGCACGCCCAGGAACTGCTCGAGAAGACCGACGACGGCGTCGACACCATCGCGGCGGCCACCGGCATGGGGACCGCCACGACGCTGCGCCGCCACTTCAACCGCACGGTCGGCGTGCCCCCGGACACGTACCGCAGGACGTTCCGCTCACGGACTCGCTGATCCCGGAGGACGTCAGGCCCGGCCGCCGCCGTGCACTACGGCGAAAGCCCCCTGGACGCGGGTACCGTCCGGTGTCTCCCAGGAGCCGGCGACGTGGCCGATCGCTCCCCGCGGAGGGAGGAACGGCCCGTCCAGGACGGGCTCCAGGGCCCGGTGCAGGCGGAGGGTGGTGCCCCGCGGCGTGGTCAGCGCGGTGCCCTCCCGGTCGTCGGTGGCGGTGAACTCCGCGGCGAGGGCGCCTTCACCGGTGCGGGAGACGATGACCTCCTGATCAGGGACATCGCTGATGTTCTGGTCCTGGGCCCGCGCCCGCCCTTCGACCAAGGCCGCCAACTGGGCTACCAGCACGGCGTCGTGGCAGCCGTCGTACGCCCAGCGCCGCCCCAGCACACCGTGCTCCATCGTGCCGACGAGGGCCTGCTCCGCCCCTTCGAGCGGGGCACCGCGGTAGGTGAGAGGCACCAGGTACGCGGCCGGCCGGGGGCCGGAGGCGTCGGTGACCACCATGAACTCGATCCCCACCTCGCCCTGCGGATCGTCGAGCCGGAAGCCGCCCGCCTTCGCCAACCGCGGTCCGCCCGTGCCGCCGCGGTACCACGGGCGGGAGGGCAGCCAGGAAGTGAGCAGTTCCAGCTTGGTCGGCTTGAGGGTGGTGTGGTGGATGACGGCCATGCCGAAGGTCCCCTTCCAAGGAGTCGTACGGGCGATCACACTTTCGCATCCGCGTGGCGCCCGGCGGAGCTCTCGCAGGCGGGAGTTCGTGCGCGTAGTTTCTGATTCCGAACGCCACACGGAGGAGAGGTCCATGACCAAGCCGGCGGGCAGGGTGGTCTGCGACATCACGATCTCGGCCGACGGGTACTCGGCCGGGGCCGACCAGACGGAGGAGCGCCCGTTCGGAGACGACGGCGGCGACGGCTCGGGCGCCGGACTGCACGCCTGGATGTTCGACACACCCGACGAGAACCGGGCCGAGATCGACCGGCTGAACACAGCCGGGGCGTTCATCATGGGGCGCAACATGTTCGGCCCGGTGCGGGGCGCGTGGGACCGGCAGTGGAATGGCTGGTGGGGTGGCGATCCGCCGTTCCACGCGCCGGTGTTCGTGCTCACCCACCACGCTCGCGAACCGCAGCCGATGGACGGCGGCACCACGTACTACTTCGTCACCGACGGCATCGCGCCGGCCCTGGCCCGGGCACGCACGGCGGCCGGCGACGGCGACGTCACCGTCCTCGGCGGCGCGACCACCATCAACCAGTACCTCACGGCCGGCCTGATCGACGAGGTGCGGCTGCACATCGTGCCGTTCACGCTCGGCGCCGGCACGCGGCTGTTCGAGGGCGTTCCGCCGCTCAAGCTGGAGCAGGTGACGTCACGGGCAGCGAGTCAGGTCACCCACGTGACGTACCGCGTGCTGACCTGAGGGCCCGGGAGGCCCGAGAAGATCACCCCCGGATGCGACGGCGCCTCGTTCAGCACCCACAGACCGATCAGCGTGGCCAGGGCGAACACGACGGTGATGAGCACGGCGAGGACGAGCCGGCGACGGCGCTCGCGGCGCAGCCACTCGCCGCGTGCCGTGCGGTAGGCGTCCGGCGCGGCCCGCACCCCGTCGGCGAGGGCGGCCAGGGCCTCGGTCAGCTCCCGCTCCGTGCGGTCCGGGTCGGTGTGGTTCATCGCCGGGCCTCCATCGCCTGGGTCAGTGCGGCGAGGCCGCGTGCGGTGTGCGTCTTCACCGAACCGGAGGAGATGCCCATCGCGGCGGCGATCTCACCCTCCTTCAGTCCGAGCCAGTGCCGCAGCACGAGCGCCTCGCGCTGCCGGGCCGGCAGTTGCTGCAGCGCGTCGATCAGGACGCGCTGGTCGTCGCGGAGCAGCGCCGCGCTCTCGGCGGATACGACCGTCTCCTCGGGCGGGTTCTCCACGTGCTTGCGGGCGACCTGCAGATGGCGGATCCGCATCCGGGTCAGATTGCACACCGTGGAACGCAGATACGCCTCCGCCGCCTCGGTGTCCCTGAGGCGCCGCCACTTCCGGTAGATCTGGTAGTACGCCTCGGCCACCACGTTCTCCGGGTCGTCCGCGCCCAGCAGCACGGCCAGGCGCAGCATCGAGGCGTAGTGCAGCTCGAAGAGCCCCGCGAGTCCGGCCTCGCGCTCCAGCTCCGCCGGGTCGGCCGGAGCGGGCGCCGGCGCCTCGACGTCGGGCTCCGGCACCGGTATCGGGTGTCTGTGTCTCACTGCTGATTCGCTCCCGTCTCCGGACGCCGCCTGACGGTCAGGCGGGACGGCAGGTGGGTCAGGTCGGCGCCGCGCGGGACGCCGAGACGTTCGAGTACGGCGGTGCCGGCCACCGCGACGACCAGGTTGAGCACGAGCGCGGCCAGGCCGGCGTAGACCTGGAGCGGCCCGAAACCCAGGCCCACGATGGACGAGAACCCCTCGCGCACGACCAGGAGGGTCCCGGCCACCATGCCCACGCCCCACCCGGCGAGCAGCGCCCGCGGATGCAGCCGCCCGGTGAACAGGCCTACGGCGACGGCCGGGAAGATCTGCAGGATCCAGACCCCGCCGAGCAACTGGAGGTTGATCGCGTCCTGGTCGCGCAGCCCGAAGACGAACGCGACCGCCCCGGCCTTCGCGATGAGCGAGACGGCCTTGGCGATGCGGACCTGCCGTTTGGGCGTGGCCGTCGGGTGGACGTACTCGACGTACACGTTGCGGACGAAGCTGGTGGCGGCCGCGATCGACATCACCGCCGCCGGGACCAGCGCCCCGACGGTGATCGCCCCGAACACCAGCCCGGCCAGCGGCGCCGGCATCAACCGGTCGACCAGCATCGGCACGGCCGCCTCGGCCCCGCCCTCGGGCGCCCGCACCCCGGCCGCGAGCGCCGCGAAGCCGAGGACGCCGAAGAGCGCGAGCAGTCCCGTCCAGGCGGGCAGCGCCACCGAGACCTTGCGCAGGGTGCGCGGCCCGTCGGCGGCGAACCCCGCCGTCAGGACGTGCGGGTACATCAGCAGGGCGAGCGCGGAGCCGAGCGCGAGGGTGGCGTAGGCGGGCTGCTGGGCCGGGGTCAGTGCCAGCGCCGAGCCGCCGAGCCGCCGGGCCGCTCCGTCGAAGACGGCGCCCGGCCCGCCGAGCCGCTCCAGGACCAGCCAGGTGACCGCGGTGAGCGACACGAAGACGGCCACCGCCTTGAGCGCCGAGATGACCGTGGGCGCCCGCAGCCCGTGCCGGTACGTGGCCACGGCCAGACCCGCGAACAGCGCCACCATCACCAGGTCCCCGGCCACACCGCGCGGATACACCCCGCCGGCCGTCAGAACGGCGCGTATGCCGAGCAACTGGAGCGCCAGGTAGGGCATGGTCGCGAGGATCCCGGTCAGCGCGACGACCAGCGCGAGCGGCGGCGACCCGTACCGCCCGCGGACGAAGTCGGCGACGGTGACATAGCCGTGGGCGCGGGCCACGGTCCACAGACGGCTGAGCAGCAGGAAGGCGAGGGGGCAGACGATCACCGTGTAGGGGACGGCGAAGAAGGCCGCCGCGCCGTTGCCGTACGCCAGACCCGGCACGGCGGTGAAGGTGTACGCGGTGAAGATCGTGCCGCCCAGCAGGAACCAGGTCCACACCGGGCCGAGACTGCGGTCGGCCAGTGCCCAGCCTTCGAGGGACGGCAGCCGGTCACTGGGGTGCAGGCGCCGTGCGGTGACCGCCAGCAGCGACGCTCCGCCGATCACGGCGAGGAACGTCACGGTCATGGTGCCGTCGGCCATGGGTCACCGTCCTTGGTGTGCCTGAACCCTCACGGGGGAGTTGCGCGGCGGCCCCGATCGGAGGACACGGAACCGGCGGGAAATCCTCTGGACATTCGCTGTCAACCGGATCCGGGGGGTGGGCAACTCTTGCACAGACCGACAGCGAGGGGGAGAGCCGCCGTTCGCTGGCCCCCAGGCACCTCGTGTCACGAGGTGCCCCGCACCGCCCTGCCGAGGAGCCGCCATGCCTACGTCCGCCCTGTCCGAAACCGGCCTGCCAACGCCCAGAAAGTCGCGTTTGTCACCTCGATCCGCCCTGCTGTGGACCGCTGTCTCCCTGCTCGGTGCCGTTGCCTGGGGCGTGCTCGCCCTGGCCCGGGGCGAGCGGATCTCCGCGGTCTGGCTGGTGATCGCCGCACTCGGCTCGTACGCCATCGCCTACCGCTTCTACGCCCGGTTCATCGCCCGCCGGGTGCTCCGGCCGGACGACCGCCGGGCCACGCCCGCCGAGCGCCTGGAGGACGGCGTCGACTTCCAGCCGACCGACCGCCGGGTGCTGCTCGGCCACCACTTCGCCGCGATCGCCGGCGCCGGACCCCTGGTGGGACCGGTGCTCGCCGCGCAGATGGGCTATCTGCCGGGCACGCTGTGGATCGTGGCGGGGGTGATCTTCGCCGGGGCGGTGCAGGACATGGTGGTGCTGTTCCTGTCGATGCGCCGGGACGGCAAGTCGCTGGGCCAGATGGCCCGCGACGAGATCGGCCGGGCGGGCGGGGCGGCCGCCCTGGTCGCGGTGTTCGCCATCATGATCATCCTGCTCGGCGTGCTCGCCCTGGTGGTCGTGAACGCTCTGGCCCACTCCCCGTGGGGCACGTTCTCCGTCGCGATGACCATCCCCATCGCCCTCTTCATGGGCTTCTGGATGCACCGCGTCCGCCCCGGCAGGGTCGTCGAGACCAGCCTCATCGGCGTGGCGCTGCTGCTCCTGGCGATCGTCGGCGGCGGCTGGGTGCAGAACTCCTCCCTGGCCGGCACGTTCACCCTCAGCCCCACCACCCTCGTCTTCTGCCTGATCGGCTACGGCTTCGTCGCCTCGGTGCTGCCGGTGTGGATGCTGCTGGCGCCGCGCGACTACCTCTCCACCTTCATGAAGATCGGCACGATCGCGCTCCTCGCGGTCGGGGTGATCGTGGCCGCGCCGGTGCTCAGGGCGGACGCGGTGAGCGATTTCGCGACCTCGGGAGCGGGCCCGGTCTTCGCGGGGTCGCTGTTCCCCTTCCTCTTCATCACGATCGCCTGCGGCGCCCTGTCCGGCTTCCACGCCCTGGTCTCCTCCGGAACGACCCCGAAGCTGATCCAGAAGGAGTCCCAGGTCCGGCTGATCGGCTACGGCGCCATGCTGATGGAGTCGTTCGTCGCGATCATGGCGCTGATCGCCGCGGCGACGCTGGAGCCGGGCCTGTACTACGCGATGAACGCGCCGGCGGGTCTGCTCGGCGCGACGGCCGAGTCCGCCTCCCACGCGGTGGCCGGTCTCGGCTTCTCCATCACCCCCGACCAGCTCACCCAGGCCGCGAAGGCGGTCGAGGAACAGACCCTGATCGCCCGCTCCGGCGGCGCCCCCACCCTCGCGGTCGGCATGGCGGAGATCTTCTCCACAGTCTTCGGCGGGGCGGCCATGAAGGCCTTCTGGTACCACTTCGCGATCATGTTCGAGGCGCTGTTCATCCTGACCACGGTGGACGCCGGCACCAGGGTCGGCCGCTTCATGCTCCAGGACATGCTCGGCAACGTCATCAAGCCGCTCGGCCGGGTCAACTGGAAGCCCGGCATCTGGCTGTGCAGCGGCCTGGTCGTCGCCGCCTGGGGCTACTTCCTCCACACCGGCGCCACCGACCCGCTCGGCGGAATCAACCAGCTCTTCCCGCTCTTCGGCATCGCCAACCAGCTGCTCGCCGCCATCGCCCTCGCCGTCTGCACCACCGTCCTGGTCAAGTCCGGCCGGCTGCGCTGGGCCTGGGTCACCGGCGTACCGCTGGCCTGGGTCACCGCGATCACCTTCACCGCCGGCTGGCAGAAGCTCTTCTCCGCCGATCCGAAGATCGGCTTCTTCGCCCAACGGGCCCACTACGCCGACGCCCTGGATGCCGGCCGGATCCTCGCCCCCGCCAAGACGACCGCCGACATGCGCACCGTGGTCACCAACTCCACCGTCGACGGCGTCCTCATCGCCCTCTTCCTGCTCCTGGTCGCCGTGGTGATCGGCAACGCGGCGGTGGTCTGCGTGCGCGCGATACGGTCCGCGACGCCGCTGCCGACCACCGAGGCCCCGTACGTCGAGTCCCGCATCGACGTCCCCGGCAGCTCCGTCGAGCCCCTGGCCGGAGCCCGCTCGTGAGGATCCGGCGCTGGGCGCGGGCCGTGCGCTGGTACCTGCGCGAGCTGACCGGGGAGGCCGCGTACGACCGTCACTGTGAGCGGCACCGACGCCACCACCCGCTCGCCCCGGTGCCGACCCGCCGCGAATACCAGGTGCTGCGCACCCGGCACCAGGAATCCCGTACCCACAGCCGCTGCTGCTGAGCGGCTCCCGCGAGGCCGCGCGTGCGACGGAACAAGTCCGCCCGCGCCGGCCTGTGGTTCCGGGCGGCCCTCGGCGAAGCTATACGGCTGAGCCGAGGCTCCGTCGTCAGGCGGCCGCGGCCCAGGGTCGGTCGCCCGCTGATCCGCATGGGGACGCGGCACTCCGTACCGTCGGACAACTGCTGGATCAGAGGGGCGCGGGCCGGCAGCCGGAAGGGCAGCCGCAGCACGTCCTGGCAGGCGACGGGGACAGGCGGAGTGCCGGCGCCGGTCGACTCGGCCCGGGTGCTCCGGCTGTCCGCGCGGAACGTGATCGTGCCCTGCTCTATTCGGGATGCCCCACAGAGCGCGGCCCCCGGCCAGAGCCTGGCCGTCGTCGACCCAGGAGGCCACGGTGCTCGCGGCGGCACGGTGTCCGTGGCGTACGGCCGGGGCGATGAGGAACGCGCGGTAGGCGAGGACGCCGCCGGGCCGGTAGTCGACCCAGAAGGTGACCAGGGTGGCGCGGCGCCGCACGGCCCAGGGGCGGACCCCGGGCGGCAGGGGCCAGGACGGCAGGTCGCCCACCGGGATGCGCCACAGCGAGACGACCATGGCGCCGCTTCCGGGGCGGGCCCGCGGCGCGCGGCCACGGGCCCTGCCCGGTGCGGGTCAGCGGTCCTTGGCCAGGGCGACGAGTTCGGCGAACAGGCCGCCGGCGCCGACGAGATCCTCGTACGTCCCCTGCTCGACGACCCGGCCCTTGTCCATGACGAGGACGCGGTCGGCGAGGCGGGTGTTCTCCAGTTGGTGGGTGACGACGATCGTCATGCGTTCGACGGCGATCCTCTTGATCTCGAGGAAGATGGCGTGCTCGCCGCGGGCGTCCATCTGGGACGTCGGCTCGTCCAGGATCAGAAGCGGCGTCCGGCGGTACAGGGCGCGTCCGCACACCAGGCGCTGCCACTGCCCGCCGGAGAGTTCGGCGCCACCCCACAGCTCCTTGGCGAGGAGGGTGTCGAGTTGCCGGGGCAGCTTCTCGATCGCTTCGCGCATGCCGACGGCGTCGACCACGTCCCACACGGGACCGTCGTCGAAGGTCTTCGGCTGCCCGAGAGTGATGTTCTCGCGGGTGCGCAGGGGCCAGCAGGCGAAGTTCTGCGGTACGAGCGCGGTCCGTTTCCACACGGCGTCGGGGTCGGCGTGAGCGAGGTCGACGCCGTCCCACAGCACGCGTCCCTTGTCGGCGAGGAGGATGCCGGTGATGAGCTTGGCGAGGGTGGACTTGCCCGAGCCGTTCTCGCCGACGATCGCCAGGATCTCGCCCCGGCGGAGGGTGAGCGACACCCCCGCGACGGCCGGTTCGTCCTTGCCCGGGTACTGGTACACGACCTCGTCGAGGCGGATCTCGTCGACGCGTTCCGGGATGGTCAGCTCACCGCGCCGCGGGGCGCGTTCGGCGGCCATGTCGAGGAAGGCCCGCATGTCGGCCAGATAGAGCGAGGTGTGGAACATCGCAGCGCCGTGAATGACGAACTGGCCGAGCGCCGCGAGGGTGGTCTGCACGGCGACGACGGCCGTGGCGGCGACGGGCAGGGCGACCCGGCCGCCGGCGGCCAGCCAGGCGAGGGTGGCCCAGGTGCACAGCAGGAAGACCCCGCCCAGGGCGCTGGTGGCGAGCACGATGCGCAGCAGACGCGGGGCGGCGGTGAGGGTGCGCTGGTCGATGCGGTCGGACAGGGCCCGGTACCAGTAGACGAGATAGCCGGTCATGCCGTTGGCGCGGACCTCGTCGCCGAACCGGGAGTAGGTGGCCCACCAGCGCATCATGGAACGCACGTTGCGGTCGCCGACGTTGAGGTAGTGCGTCTCGTAGTCGACACGCGCGGACAGGACGGCTCCGGCGCCCGCCGGGAGGACGGCCAGGAGCAGCAGGGGCAGCATCAGCGGGTGCAGTGCCGTGATGACGCCGCTCGCGGCGATCATGCGGATCAGCGCGGACGTGAACCGCTGGGCGTCCTGGACCATCATCCGGGTGCGGGTGACACCGACTTCGGCGGCTTCCTGGCGGTCGGCGAAGCCGTCCTCCCCGTAGGCGGCGGTCTCCACCCGGCACACCGCGGCGACCAGGGCGATGTCGGCTTCGGTCGTCAGCAGCGGGGTGATCCGGCCGTCGGCGTAGGAGGACACGGCGCTGCTGATCCGGCCGACGGCCGCGGCCGCCGTCACCACGATCAGGGCGGGCAGCGCAGCGTGCAGGCGTTCGGAAACCGTGCCGCTGCCGAGGAGGTGCGTCATGGTCTGCGCGGTGAACGCGAGGACGACGGCCGCCGCGATGCCGGTGAGGAGCTGGCACACGAGGAGCAGTACGACGCCGGCCCTGTCGACGGCCCACGCCATCCGCGCGGTGTGCCCGAGGACCGACGGCAGGCGGCGGCACATCGCACCGAAACTGGCGTCTGCCAGCGGGTTCTTGCCGTACTTCCCGCCGAACGTGAGGGTTGCGGGTGGGGGAGGGGGCGGAGTGTTCTCGTCAGCGGTCGAGGTGTCGGTCACCGTCACCTGGGTCCCTCCTCGGGTTCGTGCCGCGCCTGGACGGCTCGGCGGTGCACGGCCTAACGACGTGGCACCCGAATCGAACGCGCTCGATTCCGGACGCGCTGAGGCCCTTGCCGCGCAAGGGGTCGACCGGGGCGGCTCGCTGCTGGGGGCCGATCCCGGGAGCGCGGGGTTGGCCGAATCGCGGAGGCTCGAAACGCCTGTGGTGGATGGGATTTCGGAGTGGTGACCATCAGGTCGTCCCCCGCCTTCGCGCGGCATCGCGGCGGGCCCCGTGCCGGACCTCGGCGTCGGGCCGGCGCCAGCGGGCTCAGGCCGAACGTCAGGACACCCAGGGGGAGATGGAGCGACGGGGCATGTGCGATGCCGAGTACGACCTGGGCCGAGGCGAGGACGAGGAAAACCCGACGCGTGCCGGACAGGCCGGGGCGAGCCGCCGCCCGGCTTCCACGCCGGCACCGTGGTGAGGGCGTACAGCATCGACGCCCCGTACATCACACGGGCTCCGGCGCTGCGCAGTGTCTCGCCGTGGGCCGAGGTCAGCAGTAGTCCGGCGGGGCCATGTCACAGTCCTCTCTTCCGCCCTCGGGCGGTAGATCGATAAGGTCTCACCAGCCCGACGACGCGAGGCTGCGAAAGAAGCCGGCATGACACGAACCGCCCATCATCGTCGCCGTCCGCACAGCCCGAGCGCACCCGACTGCTCATGGGGAAAGCCCTGGTGTTCCGTGGTCCTCCGCGACCTCAGGTACAGCGCGCGCAGCGTCACCGACGCGACACGTGAGTCCAGAAGGCCCCGGCCTCGCATGGTCCGCCGCACCGTGGACGTCTACTCGTTCGCCCGGCACCAGCGCGACCCCTCCGTCGCCCAGTGGGCCGCAACGGAGGAACGCCGGGCGCGGCAGCGGCTGCGAACCCGGACAGGGACTCTCCTGAGACTCGTGAACACCACCGCCGGCGCACTCGCACTCGATGCCGCGGACACGGTGGACATACCGCCGGCGCGCCATCGGCGGGGCGCCCTCTGGCTCGCGTAGCAGCCTCCCGGAGAACCACCCCACCGGGAACTCACGCCGGCCGACCCCTCTCGCATCCGAGGGCAGCCCGTCCGCTGTGGAACGCCAGGCAGCCGCTGCCCCGCCCGGGAGGGTCACAACGGCCCCGGCGCCGTCATCCAGCGCCACTGTGTGAACTGCTCCAGGCTGGCGGTGCCGCCGATGCGGGAGGCGTTGCCCGAGACGCCCATGCCGCCGAAGGGCGCGTTCGCGGCGTCCTTGGCGGACACGTCGTTGATATGGATCATGCCCGTACGCAGCCGCTGCGCGAGGGCGATCGCGCGAGGCGCTGACCCGGAGTGGACGGCGGCGGCCAGACCGTACGCCGTGTCGTTGGCGATCTCCACGGCCTCGTCCTCGCCACGGAACGGGATGACCGGAGCGACAGGACCGAAGATCTCCTCGTGGAAAACCGGCATGGACCGGTCGACGCGGTCCAGCACGGTGGGCGGATAGAAGAGCCCCTCGCGGCTGCCTCCGGCCAGCACGCGTGCTCCGAAGGCCACGCTCTCGTCCACGATCCGCTCGATCCGGGCCGCCTGCCGCTCGCTGATGACAGGACCGAGTACCACGCCCTCGTCGCGGGGATCACCGATCGGCAGCGCCTTCGCCTGCCGGACGAGCGCCTCGGTGTACGCCTCCACGACGTCCGCGTGGACCACATGGCGGCCGGCCGCGACACAGGCCTGGCCCTGGTAGCCGAACGAACTCATGGCCCCTGCCACGGCGGCCGCCTCCACGTCCGCGTCCTCCAGCACGATGATCGAGTTCTTGCCGCCGAGCTCCAGCGACACCCGTTTGAGCCCTTCTCCGGCGATCCGGGCCACCTCCCGCCCCACCTCGGTGGAGCCGGTGAACGAGACCATCGCGACATGCCGGTCGGCGGCGACCGCACGCCCGGTCGCCGCGTCGCCGGGAAGGACGTGCAGCACGCCCTCGGGCAGCCCGCCCTCCCGGAACAGCTGCGCGACGAGGACTCCGCCGGACACCGGGGTCAGGGGATCGGGCTTGAGCAGCGCGGCGTTACCGAGGCCCAGGGCAGGCGCCAGTGCCCGCATCGCGAACAGCAGCGGCGCGTTCCACGGGGTGATGACCCCTACGACCCCCAGCGGCACCCGCCACGCCAGGCTCGTGCCGCCGGGCACCTGCGGTGCGAGAACCTCGCCCGGGGGCCGCGACGCGAGCCCGATCGCGTGCTCCAGTTGAGCGAGGCCGGCCGCGATCTCGTAGTCACCCTTGGCCGGGACGCCCCCCGACTCCCGGACGATCCATTCACGGACCGCCCCGATGTGCTCGCGCAGGGCCCGGCCGGCACCCATCAGGACGTCGACCCGGTCGGACGCGGTGGCCGCCGCCCAGTCCGACGCTGCCCGGGCGGCCCGGGCACCCGCCCGTGCGACATCTGCCGGAGAGGCCACGCCCACCTCCGCCAGGGGCTCGCCGGTGGCCGGCTCGATCACCTGACGGGTGCCGCCCTCAGCCGTCCGCCAGCCCTCGCTGTAGATCTTCCCGGTCCACTCGGCCGCGTCCGGCCAGGTCCGCTCCCCGTCAACAGGCATGGTCACGACCTCCGCCCCTGGCCGGTGGATCCCTCCCACGCGGCTATCAGCGTTCCTGGCCATTCAACCCGGGAAGGGGGTATCTGTCATTCTTGGGGCATATCTGAACGAAGCAGTAAGTATGCCGAGCGGGTGAGGCGGGTTGAGGCTCCATGGCGAGAACTGCGTCCGTCCCGGGCGAGGGCGGCGGTGCACCGCCGGAAGGCCTCGTGGACGAGGCCGCCACCGCGAAGGCGGTCGTGGACGAGCGCGGCATCGTCACGGGATGGAGCGAAGGAGCCCGCAGGCTGCTCGGTTACCGGGCCTCGGAGGTGGTCGGCCGGTCCGGGGCCGCGCTGCTCGCCGACGGGCCTCCGCCGGAATATCTGAGCTCTCTGCTCACCCTCCCCAGGTGGAGCGGACCGGCGACGCTGCTGCACCGCGAGGGGCACCCCCTGACCGTGAACCTCCTGGCTCACCTCCGCCGGGACGACGGCGGCCGCGGCGAGTGGCTGCTGCTCACGGCGGTCAGCCCTCTCGGGGTGAGTCCCGACGACGACGCGTTCCTCAGGAGGAGCTTCACCCAGTCCACCTGCACGACGGCGCTGTACGACACCGGTTTGCGACTGGTCAGGGCCAACGCGGACATGGAACGGGTGATCGGGCTGCCCGAGGAGGCGATGCGCGGACTGCGGGTCTCGGAGATCGTGCCCCACGAGCAGGCCGACCGCACCGAGCAGGCCATGCGACGTGCGCTGGAAACCGGTGCGCGGCAGGACCTCCAGCTCTCGCTGCAGCTCGCCGGCCATGAACGCCCGACCATGTGGACCGTGTCCCTCGCCCCGGTATGGGCGGGCGACGGCCGGACGCAGGGTGTGCTGCTCTCCGCGCACGACATGACCGAGCAGCACCTGGCCCGGCAGCGGCTTGCCCTGCTGAACGAGGCGAGCCTGCGCGTCGGCAGCACACTCGATCTGGTCCGCACCGCGCAGGAACTCGCCGACGTGGCCGTCCCTCAGCTCGCCGACTTCGTCACCGTCGACCTGCTGCCGTCCATCGACGGCGATGCCGACCCGCCCACGGGCTCCCCGCGCGGCCCCGTACGGCTGCGCCGCGTCGCCCACCAGTCGGTTCTCGAAGGCTGTCCCGAGGCCGTGGTCCCTAACGGGACCGTGGCCGTCTACCCGGACAAGTCGGCGGCGGCCGAATGCCTGACGGCCGGCCGACCGCTGATCCAGAACGTCACCGCCGAGGTGATGAAAGACGTGCTGCGCCAGACCCCCGAGCGGGGTGCACGCATGCGGCGGTTCGGATTCCACTCGGTGCTGGCCGTGCCCATGCGGGCCCGTGGCATCACCCTGGGCGTGGCCACCTTCTCCCGCCACCGGAACCCGGAACCCTTCGAACAGGACGACCTGCTGCTCGGCCAGGAACTCACCGACAGGGCCGCCCTCTGCATCGACAACGCCCGCCGGTTCACCCGGGAGCGCGCCACCTCCCTCACCCTGCAGAGCAGTCTCCTGCCGCAACGACTGCCCGAGCAGTCCGCCCTCGATGTCGCCTCCCGCTACCTGCCCGCCAGCGCAGAGGCCGGCGTGGGCGGCGACTGGTTCGATGTCATCCCGCTGTCCGGCGCCCGCGTCGCACTGGTGGTCGGCGATGTCGTCGGCCACGGCATCCAGGCCTCGGCCACCATGGGACGGCTGCGGACCGCCGTCCGGACCCTGGCGGACGTCGACCTCCCTCCCGATGAGCTGCTCACCCACCTGGACGACCTGGTCAGCCACCTGGCCGCGGGCGCCGACAGCACCGGCGACATCGGGGCCACCTGCCTGTACGCCGTCTACGACCCGGTCTCCCGCCGCTGCTCCCTGGCGCGCGCGGGGCATCCCGTCCCGGCGCTGCTCACCCCGGACGGCGGGGTGCGCTTCCTCGACGTCCCCGCGGGACTTCCCCTGGGGCTGGGCGGTCTGCCCTTCGAGGCCATCGAACTGGAGCTGCCCGAAGGCAGCGTTCTCGCCCTGTACACCGACGGTCTCATCGAGGCCGCGTCCCGTGACATCGACGAAGGCATGGACACCCTGCTTCAGCTGCTGCGGCGGTCCGACGCCTCACTCGAGAGCACCTGCGACGCGGTGCTGCGCACCATGCTTCCGGAACGGCCGGCCGACGACGTGGCCCTGCTCGTGGCCCGCACCCGCGCCCTGGACACCTTCCACGTGGCTTCCTGGGAGGTACCGCCCGACACGGCCGCGGTCGCCGCGGCACGCAAGAACGCGTGTCGGCAACTGGCCGAGTGGGGCCTCGACGAGTGCGTGTTCGTCACCGAGCTGGTGGTCAGCGAGCTCATCACCAACGCCATCCGGCATGCCGAACCACCCATCGAGCTGAGACTGATCTACGACCGATCCCTCATCTGCGAGGTGTCGGACGGCAGTACCACCGCCCCGCACATGCGGCGGGCCCGCACCTACGACGAGGGCGGTCGCGGCCTGCTCCTCGTGGCCCAGATGTGCCAGGGCTGGGGCGCCCGGCAGACGACCAACGGCAAGGTCATCTGGGCGGAACAGGCCCTCTGAACGAAGGCGCCGCAGTCCTGGGTGGCCTCGATGAAGTCGCCCGCGGGCCGGACGGGTTCACCGCTCCGGCCTGTACCAGGAGGCCGTCGGGGTCCAGAGGCCCTCAACTCCTCACGGCCTCCGCGATCCGCTGAGCGACCTGGGCTGGGGTGAGGCGGGTGGTGTCGACGACCTCGGCCTCGCGGTGCAGCCACGTGCGAGCCGCCTCGGCGTAGGGCTCAAGATACTCGAGGCGGAACGAGGAAGGGCCAAGAACGGCGTCCTCCTCGATACGCTCGCGGAGCGTGTCCTGGTCAGCATGGAGAACGAAGTGCCGCACCGGAACGGTATGTTCGGCCAGGCCCGTGCTGATCTCGCGCCAGTACTCCTCGACCAGGACGGTCATGGGCATCACCAGGGTGCCGCCGGTGTAGTCGAGTACGCGGCGCGCGGTCTCGACCACGAGCGGCCGCCACGGCGGCCAGTGCTGGAAGTTGCCCGTCCAGGGCAGCCCCGGCCTGATGTCCATGAGCGTCTCGCCGACCTTCTCGGCGTCGAACACCCGTGAATCCGGGATCAGCCGTTGCACGAGTGCACTGGTCGTCGTCTTGCCCGCGCCGTGTGTTCCGTTGAGCCATACGATCACGGGACCCAACGCTAGCGCTGTGCGCGAGCGTCTCGCCCCCGGTCGAGTCCACCGGTGCACACGTCGTGCTCACTGACGGCTGTCAGGGACTCCTTGGGACTGCCAGGAGGGCGCCGTCATTCGCCCGCATGATTCGCTTCACATGACGAAACATTCGGAAGTGTTCGGCGGGCGGCCGTCGCGGCCGGTTGTCCGGATTGCGTGGATCGGCCGGTCCGTTCCCGCGTCGCCGGGATGCGGGACGGGGTCCGGAGCGCGGATGGTGTTGACATGCTCGGTCGCCTCCCTAGTATCCGTGAGGCCCAGACTTTCCGAATGGCGCTCGAAATTTCGAACGTCCAATATGTCATGAACCTGATATTCACGGCGCCATCCGTGCCCCGCTCATGGCGCCCTTCCGGGAAAGGAGCCCTGGTGCCCACGCGATCAGGAAGACGACTGCTCCACCTCCTCGCGGCGGCCGTGTTGACGGTCACCACGTTCGTGACGACCTCCGCTCACTCCACCGCCTCGGCCGCGCCTGGCAGCCCGGCGCTCACCCCACCCTTGGGGTGGAACAGCTGGAACAGCTTCGGGTGCGGGATCACCGAGGCTCAGGTTCGTCAGGCCGCCGACGCGATGGTGTCCTCGGGCATGCGGGACGCCGGCTACCGGTACGTGGTGGTCGACGACTGCTGGTTCGACCCGCAACGTGACGCGGCGGGCAACCTGCGGGCCCATCCGACCAAGTTCCCGAGCGGGATGAAGGCCCTCGGGGACTACATCCACAGCAAGGGCCTGAAGTTCGGCATCTACCAGGTGCCGGGCGAGCGCACCTGCGCGCAGGCCACCGGCGGCTACCCGGGATCCACGGGCAGCAGGGGGCACGAGGCCCAGGACGCCGCCACGTTCGCCTCGTGGGGCGTCGACTACCTCAAGTACGACTGGTGCTCCTCCAGTGGCACCCGTGACGAGCAGGTCGCGCGGTTCACGCTCATGCGCGACGCGCTGCGCGCCACCGGGCGGCCCATCGTCTACAGCATCAACCCCAACAGCCTGCACGCCATCACGGGTGCCACGTACAACTGGGGCGAGGTCGCCGACCTGTGGCGGACGACCGAGGACCTGCTCGACATCTGGCAGAACGGCAACACCAACAGCTATCCGATGGGCGTCGGCAACGTCCTGGACGTCACCGCGCCGCTGGCGGCGCAGTCGGGTCCGGGCCACTGGAACGACCCCGACATGCTGGTCGTCGGCCGTCCCGGTCTGTCACTGACCGAGTCCCGCTCGCACTTCGCCCTGTGGTCGCTGATGAGTGCCCCGCTCATGGCCGGCAACGACATCCGCACCATGTCCGCCGACGTGAGCGCGATCCTGCGCAACCCGCGTCTGCTGGCGGTGAACCAGGACCCGCTGGGCGCGGGCGGGCGCCGGGTGCGCGACGACGGCAGCACCGAGGTGTTCGCCAAGCCCCTGTCCGACGGCTCGGTCGCGGTGGGCCTCTTCAACCGGGGAGGCGGCACGGCGACGGTCACCACCACGGCGGCGCAAGTCGGCCTGTCCGGCGGGTCGTTCACTCTCACGGACCTGTGGACCGGCGGAACGGCGAGCACGTCCGGGCAGATCTCGGCGAGCGTCCCCGCGCACGGTGTCGCCGTGTACAAGGTGAGCGGTGGCAGTCCGCTGGCCGCCACCACCTCGCGTCTGCGCGGCAACGCGTCCGGCCGCTGCCTGGACGTGGACAACGCCTCCACCGCGGCCGGGGCCACCGTACTGATCTGGGACTGCCACACGGCCGCCAACCAGCTGTGGACCACGTGGGCCGGCGGCGAGGTCCGCGTCTTCGGCGACAAGTGCCTCGACGCCTACAACCAGGGCACCGCCAACGGCACCCGGGTCATCACCTGGCCCTGCCACGGCCAGGCCAACCAGAAGTGGACCGTCGGTTCCGACGGGTCGATCCGCAACGTCCACGCCGGGCTCTGCCTCGACGTCGACCGGACCGGCACCACCAACGGAACCCCGCTGGTCCTGTGGACCTGCAACGGCCAGGGCAACCAGAAGTGGACCCGCGCGTGAGCAACCGCGGCTTCAGACGAGGAGTTCACGAAGACGAGGACAAGATCCCTCCTATGGCTCGCCGTGGTCGCGGTGCTGGTCGTCCTGCCCGGGAGCCGGGCAAGCAGGGCGAGGGCCGGTTCCCCCCATCAGGTAGTGCGGGTTTGTTCGCTTTGGCTCGATCCCTTCGCTCCCCTGCTCGGTCCGCTGCACATTCCTTTGGAAAATGCCAAAGCGTTCACCTGCGCCAAGCACATTCCGTAGTCTCGTGCTCACGTTCGCGGGAACGGCCGTGCAGGGGAGGGGGTTCGGCGTGCCCGGAATCGACGAGAGTCTGCTGGAGGCCATGCGGCTGCCAGGTGCTCGAGGGGCGTCGGTGGTCGATTGGATCAGTGGTCTTGCTCTGGGTGCGGTGGGTGACGCACCCGGCGGTGATGTGGAGGCGACGGCTGCGGAAACCGCCGAACTCGCCCGCCTCGCCACCGAGAGCGGCGCCCTGGCGCTGACCGGCGGCGACCCGGGCGGACCGTCCGGTGACGACACGGGTGGGTCGCCCGGCGGCGGCCCCGGCGGGCCGTCCGGAAAGGAACCTCCCGTACAGGACCTGATCATCACGAACGCCGACTCGTACCACCTGCTCAGGTTCGTCACCACGACCTTCGACAGCACCGTGTTCGTGCACTTATGGCTCGACCGCAGCGAAGGGAACCTGGCCCTGGCCCGCATCCGGCTGGCCGAGATGGCGGACCGGCTGGTGCTCGGATGACCACATCGACCCGGACCCTTCTCACGGACGAACCCGCCTCTGCCCTGCTCGGCACCCTTGCCGAGCAGGGCGCGACCGGCGCCCTGTCCACCGAGTCGGGGATCGTCTACCTCGCGGCGGGACATGTCGTCCACGTCGAATCCGCCGTCACGCCCGACCTCGGCGACCTGCTCACCCACAGCGGTGCGCTCGCCCCGGACGGCTGGTGGGAGGCGATCGACCAGGCCGGCCGCCGCTGCCGTGTCGGCCGGCAGCTGGTGGACAGCGGACACCTCGCCGCCGGCGCGCTGGAACTGTGCCATCTGGGCGCCCTCTTCGACGCGGCGTACTTCGTCCTCGCCCACGACGGACCTGCGCTCCGGTTCCGCTCGGGAGCCGCACACTGGCTCGGCGCGGTCCGTCCCGTACCGGTGGACACCGTCCTGCGCGAGTCCAGACGCCGCCGCGAACTGCTGCACCGCATATGGCCCGAGCCCGCCGTCGACCGCGCGCCTCTCGCCCGGGTGTCCGGACCGGACGCCGCCGACCTGCCGGCCCGCCGCGGGCGGACCCTCGCCCAGGTCGACGGAGTCCGCACCGCCGCCCAGATCGCCACGGCCCTCGCCTGCCGCACCTTCCACACCCTCGTCGAACTCCGCCGCCTCGCCGCTGCCGGGCTGGTGGCTCCTGTAGCCCCCCTGGCCTCCGTCCCCTCCCCAGCCCCAGCCCCAGCCCCAGCGTCCGCCCCCGCCACCGTGTCCGCCGAGCCGGGCCCCACCCCTCGTCCCGCTCCACCGGACGAGCCCGACACCGCACTGCTGCGACGGCTCCTGCACGCCTTGGAGGCACTGTGATCCGCGCGCGAAGACAGCGTGCCGAAAGGAGACTGCTCATGGCCGTCGAGACCGACGTCCTGAACGAACTGCGTCGGCTCCGCACCCGCATACCCCGGCTGACGGGCTCCCTCGCGGCCACCGTCGACGGACTCGTCCTCGCCCACGACGTGCCGGACACCGAGCCGGAGGGTCTCGCGGCGCTCACCGCGGCCGCCCTGGGCGTCGCCTACCGCATGACCGACGCCGCCGCCCGCGGCGACTTCCGCGAACTGCTGGTGCGGGGCTCCGGAGGCTACGTCGCGACCTACGCCGCCGGAACGACCGCCGTACTCACCCTCCTCGCCGAGGACCGCGTCAACGTCGGCCGCCTCCACCTCGAAGGCCGGCGCAGCGGCGCCCGGATCGCCGACCTGGTGGCCACACGCGTGGGCCCGGGCACCGGCCGCCACGCCGACCGGCCGGCGCCCGAAGAGCACCTCGCCACGGTGCCCCCGGCCACGGACCGCCCCATCGGCACCCTCCCGGTACGCACCCCGCAGCGGCCCACGCACCAGCCGCGCCCGCAGACCGGCATCTGAGCCACCCGAACCTCCCGACCCACCGAAGTAGAAGACCGAAGGAAAGGAACCGAGCGCATGGCCAACACGGAGACCGCGCTGAAGGAATGCCTGAGCTCCATCGACGGAGCGACGGCCGCCGCACTCGTCGACTACACCAGCGGCATGGCCCTCGGCACCCTCGGCGGCGGCAAGGACTTCAACCTGGAAGTCGCCGCCGCGGGCAACACCGACGTCGTCCGGTCCAAGCTGCGCACCATGGAGCACCTGGGGCTGAAGGAAGAGATCGAGGACATCCTGATCACCCTGAACACCCAGTACCACCTCATCCGCCTCCTGAAGGGGCGCGGAGGCAGCGGACTCTTCCTCTACCTGGTGCTCGACGGGAGCCGGGCCAACCTCGCGATGGCCCGCCACCAGCTGCGCCGCATCGAAGCCGACCTGGAGGTCTGAACCGGCACCACCGAACGGGAGCCCTCCGCCACGCAGGTGTCGCGGAGGGCCCCGGCACGTCGCACGGCGGCGACATGCGCGCAGCAGGCGCGTCCACGGTGGTGCCATGACGGCACCCCTGCATGAACACGGCGTCCAGGACGCGCCGCGGACGCCCCCGCGCGGGAGACCGCCTGCCCGACACCCCGGCCGGACTCCAGCGCCGCGTCGCCGGACCGGGCTACCCCCTCCTGACGTGGGTCACCTGGCGCGCGGCACCGACCTCACGGGCCTGCGCACCTACCTCGGCCGCTGGCTGCCGACCCCCTGGACCGGGAGACCGGCGAGCCACTCGATGAGGAGCCGGTTGGTATCGGACGGACGCTCCTGCTGAACGAAGTGACCGCAGCCGTCCAGGATGTGCGAGGCCCTCAGACCGGGCAGCGTCCTCGGGTACGCCTCGATCGCGTCCGCCAGCCACGTCGTGGACGCGTCCAGGCTGCCGCCGATGAACAGCGACGGCTGGGTGACAGGGGCACCGGCGAAGCCCGCCAGGTCCTGCCAGTCGCGGTCCATGTTCCGGTAGCGGTTCAGGGCCCCGGTCAGCCCGGTGCGCTCGAACTCCCCGGCGTAGACGTCGAGGTCGGCCTCGCTCAGCCAGCCGGGCAGCCGGCCGACGGGAAACCGGTCGCTCAACTGGCCGCCGCGGACCAGGAAATGGGGGTCGGCCTCGGGCATGGTGTCCGCGGACAGGGCCGCGTAGAAGCCCGCTAGCCAGCCGCGCACGTCGGGCTCGATCTCCGACTCGGCCCGGCCGGGCTCCTGGAAGTAGGAGACGTAGAACTCCTCGTCGCCGCCCATCCGCGCGAAGACCTCACTCGGCCTCGGCCCGCCGGGCGGGGTGTAGGGCACGCTCAGCAGCCCCACCGCGTGGAAGACGTCCGGCCGGACCAGCGCGCAGGTCGCCGCGATGGTCGCGCCCCAGTCGTGCCCGACCAGCACCGCGGACGGCTCGCCCAGGGCCTCCACCACGGCGACGTTGTCCTCCACCAGCTCGAGCATCCGGTACGCGTCCGGCTCCGGGGGCCGAGACGAGCGTCCGTAGCCGCGGACGTCGACGGCGACTGCGCGGTAGCCGGCCGCGGCCAGAGCCGGAAGCTGGTGGCGCCAGGTGTACCAGGACTCGGGGAATCCGTGCAGCAGGAGCACGAGTGGTCCGTCACCCTGCTCTACGAGGTGGGTGCGGCCGGCTGGTGACGGCACCAGGCGATGCGTACGGTCGGCGGCGGACGTCTGCGGCATGGATCCTCCCGCGATCCCAAGGGGCGCTCGGTCCACCGATCATCCAGCGCCCGCCGCGCCGCACGCGAAGCCTGTTGCCGTTCCGGCAAAAGGCTCAGCCGTGGTACGTGATGTACCCGTTGCCGTCCTTGTCGGAGCCGCTCTTGGTGTAGGAGTGCACGTCGGCACGGCTGCCGGACGGCTTGTACACGTAGATCGTGTCCTTGTCGTTGTTCCACATGAAGTTGCAGTTGTCGCGGTAGACGACGTTCTTCGCGTCGGAGTCGGCCCCGTTGCCGCCGCGCAGCTTCACGTAGTCACCCGGCTGAAGGGTGTGGCTCGCGGTGAAGGTGAACTTGTTCCCCGCGGCGTCCTTCACGACGTACCCCTTGAGGTTCACCGTCGTGGAGCGCGAGTAGTTCTTGATGGTCAGGTACTCCTGGGCGGTGTTCCCGCCCGAGCAGCGGTTGGAGTCGCTCCCGGGAGCGTCGTACTGGATGCCCCGGATCTTGAGCGCGGAGTCGTACTCGGCGGCCTGGGCCGGAACCGCCGAAAGGGCGGTCAGGGCTCCGGCGGCGAGGGCCGTGGTGGCGACAAGGCGTATACGCATGGACGTTCGTCCCCCCTGCATGGCCTTCAGGTGAAGGCAATGTGATGGTTCGGTGAAGCATCCGGATCGTACACGCTTCAAGTACGCAGAAGGGCGGATCCGATGACATGGCCACCGGACCCGCCCTGCGGGGTGTATGACGTCAGGCGCCGCTGGCCCGCAGCATGTCCTCGCGCTCGACGATCTTCACGCGCGCGCGACCCTCGGGCTCGCCCAGAGCCTTCTCCGCGGCGTCCAGCTTGTACCAGCCATCCCAGGTGGTGAAGCGGATGTCGCGCTCGGCGAGGAACGCGTCCACGGCTTCGGGGGTGGGGGCGGCGGGGGTGTGCAGGCGGCCGCCCGCGTAGTCGGCCAGCAGGTTCGACACCGTCTCGTTGGCGTCGCCCTTAGTGTGCCCGATGAGGCCGATGGGGCCGCGCCGGATCCAGCCGGTGACGTACGTGGACTGCAGGTGCTCGCCCGACTCCTGCATGACCCGGCCACCCTCGTCCGGAACGGTGCCGGAGTCGATGTCCCAGGGCAGCTTGGGGAGTTTGTCGGACAGGTAGCCCACCGCGCGGTACACCGCGCTCACGTCCCAGGTGTTGAAGGTGCCGGTGCCCTTGACGTTGCCGGTGCCGTCGAGTTCCGTGCGCTCGGTGCGCAGGCCCACGACCTTGCCGTCCTCGCCGAGGACCTCGACCGGCGACTCGAAGAAGTGCAGGAAGAGCTTGTGAGGCCGGTCGCCGACGTCGCGGATCGCCCAGTTCTCCAGGGTCTTCGCCACCATGTCGGCCTGCTTGTTGCCGCGCCGCGTGGTGATCGAACCCTCGTCGTAGTCGATGTCCTCGGGGTCGACGATGACCTCGATGTTGGGGGAGTGGTCCAGCTCCCGCAGCTCCATCGGGCTGAACTTCGCCTGCGCCGGGCCGCGGCGGCCGAACACGTGGATCTCCTTGGCCCGGTTGGCCTTCAGACCCTCGTAGACGTTCGCCGGGATCTCGGTCGGCAGCAGCTCGTCCGCCGTCTTGGCCAGGACGCGCGCGATGTCGAGCGCGACGTTGCCGACGCCGAGCACGGCGACCTTCTCCGCCTCCAGCGGCCAGGTGCGCGGCACGTCCGGGTGGCCGTCGTACCAGGACACGAAGTCGGCGGCGCCGTACGAGCCGTCGAGGTCGATGCCCGGCAGGGAGAGCGCCCGGTCGGCCGTCGCGCCGGTGGCGAAGATCACGCCGTCGTAGAACGCGCGCAGGTCGTCCAGGCCGATGTCGGTCCCGTAGTCCACGTTGCCGAAGAGCCGGATCTGCGGTTTGTCGAGCACCTGGTGCAGGGCGGTGATGATGCCCTTGATCCGCGGGTGGTCGGGGGCGACGCCGTAACGGATCAGTCCGAACGGCGCCGGCATGCGCTCGAAGATGTCGATGGACACGCCGGGTTCGGCGGCCACCTCGGACTTGAGCAGGGCGTCGGCGGCGTAGATCCCGGCGGGGCCGGATCCGACGATGGCTACCCGCAGGGGGCGGGGCATGGTCAGGTTCCCTTCGAGCGGCGACAAGCGATCTCGACGGGAAGCCTAAACTGAGGCAAGCCTAAGTCGGTACGAGGGTCCGGTCTATGAGCTCATAAGGCTACTTTATGGGGAGTGCATGGTCCCGCTTATGGCAGGGGTTGCTCCGCCCAGATCACCTTCCCCGCCGGCAGATAACGCGTCCCCCAGCGCTCCGCGAGCTGCGCGACCAGGAACAGGCCACGCCCGCCCTCATCCGTCATGGTCGCGTACCGCAGGTGCGGTGAGGTGCTGCTGCTGTCGAACACCTCGCAGATCAGGTTGCGGTCGCGCAGCATCCTGACGCGTATGGGGCCGCCGCCGTACCGCAGCGCGTTGGTGACCAGCTCGCTCAGGATCAGCTCCGTGCTGAACGTCAGCTCGTCCAGGCCCCACTCGGCCAGCTGCCGGCTGACCGCCGCCCGCACCTCGCCCACGGCCGCCGGATCGGCCGGCACCGGCCACTCGGCGACCCGGTCGGCGGCCAGCGCACGGGTGCGCGCGACGATCAGCGCGATGTCGTCGCTGGAGCGGGCCGTGAGCTGCGAGTCGAGCACGACCCGGCAGGTGTCCTCCGGCGACTGCCCCGCCCGGCCCAGCGCCTCGCGCAGCATCTCCAGGCCCTCGTCGATGTCCCGCTCCCGGTCCTCGACCAGCCCGTCGGTGTAGAGGACGAGCCGGCTGCCCTCCGCCAGCTCCAGTTCCGCCGTCTCGAACGGCAGACCGCCGAGCCCGAGCGGGGGGCCGGCGGGCACGTCGGCGTACTCCACCGTGCCGTCCGGGTGGATCAGCGCCGGCGGGGGGTGCCCGGCCCGCGCGACGGTGCAGCGCCGGGACACCGGGTCGTAGACGGCGTACAGGCAGGTCGCGCCGGTGACCGGGGCGCTGCCCTCGTCCTCCGTCTCGTCTTGGTCGATGCGGCCGACCAACTCGTCCAGCAGGGCGATGAGTTCCTCGGGCGGCAGGTCGAGGGCGGAGAAGTTGTGCACGGCGGTGCGCAGCCGCCCCATCGTGGCCGCGGCGTGCAGTCCGTGGCCGACGACGTCCCCGACCACGAGCGCGACCCTGGCCCCCGACAACGGCAGCACGTCGAACCAGTCACCGCCCACCCCGGCCTGTGCGGGCAGATAGCGGTAGGCGACCTCCAAGGCGCTCTGCTCGGGCAGGTTGCGGGGGAGCAGGCTGCGCTGGAGCGTCACCGCCATGCTGTGCTCGCGGGTGTAGCGGCGCGCGTTGTCGATCGAGACGGCGGCCCGCGCGACCAGCTCCTCCGCCAGGGCCAGCTCGTCCGCGTCGAAAGGCTCCGGCTTCTCGCAGCGCCAGAAGCTGACCACGCCGAGCACCAGGGCGCCGGCCCGCAGCGGCACGGTGATCAGGGAGTGGATGCCGTACTCGACGATCTGCGCGGAGCGCTCGAGGTCCTGCGCCCGCCAGCCCGGCGCCTCGCTCAGCCGGGGCTCCAGGACGGGGCCGCCCGTGGCGAGGCTGCGGCCCTGCGGAGAGGACTCGACGAACCTGATCCGCTCGCCGGTGGGGTAGAGCGGCGCGTCCTTGCGGATCCCGCTCACCGCCGTCCGGCTGAGTGCGGCCGCCGCGTTCGGCTGTCCGCCGCCGAGTACCGCGTCGAACAGGTCGACGGTGACGAAGTCGGCGAACCGGGGCACGGCCAGCTCGGTGAGCTCCTCGGCCGTCCGGGTCACGTCCAGGCTCGTTCCGATGCCCACTCCGGCGTCGTACAGCATGTTGAGCCGTTCCCGCGCGGTCTCGGCCCGCCCGGACAGGGCCCGCAGCTCCGTGGAGTCGCGCAGAGTGGCGACGCTGCCGGGCGGGACACCCGCACGGTCCGTGGTCCGCTGGTTGACGGCGAGGAGCCGGTCCCCGACGAGGTGCACCTCGTCCGTGGCGACGCGTCCGGAGGCCAGCAGGTCGGCGGTGCCCGGGTCGAGACCCAGACTGAGGACGTGCCGGCCCTCGGCGTCGGCGGGCAGCCCGAGCAGGCGGTGCGCCTCGTCGTTGGCGAGCAGCAGGGTGCCCCCGTCGTCGACGATGAGCACGCCCTCCCGGACGGCGTGCAGCACGGCGTCGTGATGTTCGTACATCCGGGTCATCTCGTGCGGACCGAGCCCGTGGGTCTGGCGCAGCAGCCGCCGGCTCACCAGCGCGGCGCCCGCCGTCGCCAGCGCGAGCGCCACCGCGGCGGCCGAGAGAACGAGGGGCAGTTGGCGGTCGGCGGTCCCGCCGACGTTCTTGGTCGTGATCCCCGCCGAGACCAGGCCCACGACCCGGCCGTCCGAGTTCTTCACCGGCACCACGGCCTGGACGAGCGGGCCGATGGTGCCGTCGATCTTCTCGGTGAACGACTCCCCGGCCAGCGCCGGCGCGATCGTCCCGACGAACTGCTTCCCGATGCGGTCCGGCTTGGGGTGGGTGTAACGGATCCCGTCGGTGTTCATGACGACGATGAAGTCGACCTTGGACCGCTCACGGGCGGCCTCGGCCCGCGGCTGGAGCACGGCGGTGGGATCAGGCCCCTGCAGCGCCTCGGCGGTGCCCGGGGCGTTGGCGAAGGTCTCCGCGACGGCGAGCGAACGGTTGCGGGCCTCCTGCGTCGTGTCGTGCCGCACCTGCAGCACCAGCGCCACCACGGCCGCCACGACCAGCAGCAGCACGATCACCACGACGAGCAGGAACACCTGTCCGGCGACGCTGCGTCCGCCCAGCACCGACCGCAGCCCCGCCACCGGTTGCCACCGTGGCGAGCCCGCCTCCCGCCGCTGCCGTGCCGACGGCGCAGCGCCGGGCCGCAGGGGCGATCGAGTCGCGGATCGACCCAAGAGTCGGACCATGTGCCATGTCTACACTGCCCGGCCCCGGGAGGCGAGGGCCATCACCCAAGGTGACAGGGGGTCCTCACCGTTTCGTCACGTCTGCGGGCGCGAGGGGCTCGCCGCCCATCGAAACGTAGGACCTGCCCACCGGAGAACCTACCGCGGTCTCAGGCGCCCAGCGAGCGGGCCAGTTCGGTCGTGGCCCGGGCGATCTCGCGGTCCTCGTCCGCCATCAGCCTGCCGAGCTCGCCACGCCGGGATCGCACCGCCTGGCGCGCCGCACGCTCCCACACCACCGGGTTCTCCCGGTGGTTCAGCAGCTTCGGGTAGACGGCGGCGGTGCTCTCCCACTGCCGGGCGTCGGCGATGTTCTTGAGCAGCTGGATGATCTGGGGGCGGCAGGTCACCTGCGGCAGCTGCGCCAGCTCCCACAGGAACGGAACCGTGGCCGCGGTCGCCTGCTCCACCACGAAACCGAACTGGCAGATCCGTTTCCGCAGGTCGTCGAGGGCGGAGCGGGCGGTGTCGGCATCACCCCCCGCGATGCCGTTGAGCAGGAGGGGAATGGCCGCCGCCGAGCCGGTGGAGTCCTGGATGTCGCCCCAGGGCACGCGGTCCAGTGCCGTGAGTGGCGTGTTCCGGGTCGTCCCGGCCGGGGCGTCGGGGCGCTGGGGGCGCTCGCTGCTCGGGTGTTCCGTCGAAGCGCTGCGCATGGCGAGGGGCCTTTCCGCGGCAGTTGTGTCAGATGGGTGGACAGAGCGTGGCCGGCCGGGTCGACAACCTGGCCCAGACCGTCTTGCCCGCCGGGCCGCTGGGGGTCCAGCCCCACTCCTCGGACAGGGCGTCGACGATGCACAGCCCCCGGCCGTGCTCCTCCAGGCCGGTGCCGGCCGGCCGGTACACGGGTGGGTGGTCGTCGGGGTCGGAGACGGTGACCAGCAGGTGGCCGGGATTCAGGAGGAATCCGAGCCGGATCTCCGGTACACCCGGCACATCCGGGGCTCTCGGAGCCGCGTGCGTCGCGGCGTTGGCGGTGAGCTCGGTGATGACGAGGGTCGCGTCATCGCAGCGGTGGTCGAGGGACCAGCCGTGCAGGGTGTCGCGGGTGAAGGACCGGGCTCGCGCGAACCCCTCCCGACTGCACTCGACTTGCAGCGCGACCGAGGCGGACAGGGCGCCCGAGAGCTGCGGCAGTGTCTTCGGCGCCGAGGGCGGGGCCCCGTACGGCGAGGCCGTGAGCGGGTCGGCCGGGAAGGCGTGGTGCGCCGCCGCGGGTGCGCCTGCGTGTGCCGCAGCCCCGATCGGCGGCCGGAGCACTTGCTGCGCAGGTGATGACACGGCATCTCCCCGATGCGACGTCAGGACACGGCGCCGACCCGGGGGTTGACGCCGCAGCTATTATCCACGCTGAAGGCGCCCGCGTGCAATTGCACGAGAAATTGCGTGAAAATCAAGCCGTTGTGGGTACGCAAGCCGGGACGAGTGCGGTCGAAGGGACGCGACCGCACTCGTCCGGACGGCCGGGCACACCGTGCGCGGCGGGGAACGAGAACAGCAAGGAGACTGCGGTGCCACCAGTGCAGAACGGAGTGCAGGCAAGCTCGTTGAGCGCCTGCTGGATCAAGAGCCGGCACAGCAACGCCGAGGGCAACTGCGTCGAAGTCGCCCCCCTCGTCGACGGCGGGATCGCGATGCGCAACTCCCGCGACCCCGACGGACCCGCCCTCGTCTACACGTCGGCGGAGGTGGCGGCCTTCCTGGCCGGAGCGAAGGACGGCGAGTTCGACCACCTGCTGTGAGCAAGCGGCACTGTCCGGCATGCACGACGCCCTCAGGGTGAAGCGGAGCCCAACTCCCTACTTCTGCAGGGGTGCTGTGGGCGGATGCGTGGAGGCCCGGTGAAGTGCGATAGTGTAAGTCGTCCTTGTGCCGGTCTGCTGGGAGTCAGGATGTCCGCCGCGTCGCATCGCATCTCCCGTCTGGAACCCTACCTGGACAGGCCCGAGCCGGCGCCGACTCTGCTGAAGATGCTGGTCGGTGTGCAGCTCGCCGGCTTCCGAGAGGACGCCGGACTCCCCCAGGACCAGGCGGCGCGCGCTGTCGGGTTCAGTGCCGCGAAGTTGTCCCGCATCGAGTCCGGCAAGGGCCGCCGCCCGCCGACGGAGAACGACGTCCGCGCACTGCTGGAGCTGTACGGCACCGACGCGTACGAGGCCTCGGTGCTGCTCAAGCTGTTGCAGCGCGCCGGCGAGCCCGGCTGGTGGCAGCGCTACGACAAGCGCCTGATGCCCGAGTGGTTCGACCGGCTGGTCGGACTGCAGGAGGCCGCCGCCACCATCCGCACCTTCGAGATCCAGTACGTGCCCGGCCTGTTGCAGACGCCTGCCTACACCAGGGCCGTGGTGGAGCGTGGCCTGCCGAACGCGCCGGCCGGCGAGGTGGAGCGGCGCGTCGAACTGCGCAGGCACCGGGCCCGGTTGCTGTCGCGGGCCGACGCCCCGCAGCTGTGGGCGATCATCGACGAGTCCGTGCTGTTGCGCGTCCTGGGCAGCATCGATGTGATGCGGGAACAGCTCGCGCACCTCGTCGAGATGGCCGAACGCTCCAATGTGACGCTGCAGATCGTGCCGCTGAGCGTCACCAACGCCTCGGCACCGGCCATCCCGGTCACGTATCTGCGCTTCGGCGGCCTCGATCTGCCCGACGTGGTCTACCTGGAGCACATCAAGAGCGCGAACTTCCTCGAGGACCGTGATGAGACCGAGGAGTACCGGATCGCGCTGGACCGGCTCGCGGACGAGGCGCTCAAGCCCCGTGACTCGCTGGAGCTGCTGCGGCAGACGATGGAGCAGCGCTACCCGTGACGCGCGGGTGCCTCGCTCGGGACGGTCACCGTCCCGAGCGAGGCACCTCGGTCACTTCCCCAGGGGGAGCCGCCCGACTCCGCCGAACTCGATCCACTCGTGGGTGAGCTGACGGGGCGCCACCTCGGTGTCCGGGCGCCAGGTGGAGACCTCCACGATCCCGGGCTCAAGGATCTCCAGGCCCTCGAAGTACGTCTCCACGTCCTTCGGTTCACGCACGCGGCCCCAGTGGCCCTGGGTCGCCTGGTCCATGAAGTCGGTGACGAAGGCGCGGACCTCGGGGTCCTCGCTGACCAGCTGGCACATCACCATGAAACTGCCGGGGGCAAGCCGCTCCCGCACGCGCCGGGCGACCGCGAGCGGCCCGTCGGTGTCACTGTCCGGGATGCAGTGGAACACCGAGTTGAAGAGCACGCACACCGGCTCGTCGAAGTCGATCAGCCGCTTGGTGTCGGCGTGGCCGAATATCTGGTCAGTCTCGCGCATGTCCGCGTGGATGACGGTCGTCCGCTCGTCCTGCTCCAGCAGCGCGCGGCCGTGGACCAGCACCATCGGGTCGTTGTCGACGTAGACCACGTGAGTCGTGGGGTCGATGCGCTGGGCGACCTGGTGCACGTTGTCCTGCGTCGGCAGGCCGGATCCGTGGTCCAGGTACTGCCGGATGCCGTACTCCTCGGAGAGGGTCTTCACGACCCGCTGGAGGAAGCGCCGGTTGTTCAGGGCCAGACGGCGCGTGCTGGGCACGACCTTGTCGAGCTCCTCGCACGCGGCGCGGTCGGCCGCGTAGTTGTCCTTGCCGCCCAGGTAGTGGTCGTACATGCGCGCTGCCGTCGGCACGTTCGCGTCGATCTCGGTGGACAACTGCTTCTCGGAGTGCATCGTTCCCCCTGCAAGGTGCCGCGCCAACGGTCTGGCTGGACAGGAAGTACATCCTAGGGAGCGGGAGTTGGGCGGTGCCAGCCCACTGGCGAAGTGCCCACGATCGAACGACAAGATGACCGCCGCCCGCGCCGCGTTATGCCCTCTATGTAATCATTCGCATACTGTGTGCCACCGGAGCCGGGGTGGGGACCCGGCGCAGGCAGCGTCGTCGGCACGTCCTGGCCGTCCCGGACCGCCGCGCATCTCGCGGAGCGGCTCGGCGGGCAGGACGTGGGTCGGTGAGTGCAGGCCGCCGCATCCTGGGCGTACGGGGCCGGACCTCGGGACGGGTGAGCCGCGGGCGCCTCGGCCTCGAGGACCTCTACGGCCGGCAGGCGAACGCCTCCCCGGACCGGCTCACCAGGCCGCTGATCCGCGAGGACGGCCGGCCGGTGGAGTGCGACCGGGACACGGCCATGGACCGGATCACCGCTGAACGATCTGCGTGACCTGCACCTGGCGGCCGCACGGAACTCGCTCCACTGATCCACTCCTGGCGCCACAGCTTCTGACCAGCGTCTGAGCCGGTACCAGTGAGCACTTCCGTTAATCTGGAAATACCAGAATTGATCGGAAGTCGAGGGCGTGTCCGCAACCGCTATTCTCACGGCCCCGGCCGCTTTCCCAGGAGAATCTCATGGGCGACGACTATTACGATCTCGGCACCCACAGCCGTCCCGTCACCACGTCCTCCGCCGATGCCCAACTCTGGTTCGATCGCGGCCTGGTCTGGACGTACGCCTTCCACCACGAGGAAGCCGTCGCCTGCTTCGAGAAGGCGGTCGAGGCCGATCCGGAGTGCGCGATGGCGTATTGGGGCATCGCCTACGCGCTCGGCCCGAACTACAACAAGCCCTGGGAATTCTTCGACGGCGAGGAATTGGCGCAAACCGTCGAGCGCACGCACGCCGCCGTGGAAAGGGCCCACGAGAAGGCCACCCGCGCCACCCCGGTCGAGCAGGCCCTCATCGGCGCACTGCGGGCCCGCTACCCGCAGTCGGAGGCCGTCGAGGACTGCGCGGTGTGGAACGAGCCCTACGCGGACGCGATGCGCGTCGTGTACGAACTGGCGCCCGACGACCTGGACATCGCCACCCTGCACGCCGACGCCCAGATGAACCTCACTCCGTGGCAGCTGTGGGACCTCAAGACGGGGCAACCGGCCGAGGGCGCCCGGACCACCGAGGCCAGAGCCGTGCTGGAAGGCGCCCTCGCCACCGATGCAGGCGTGCGGCACCCCGGGGTCCTCCACCTGTACATCCACCTGATGGAGATGTCCCCGGCACCGGAGCAGGCCCTCACCGTCGCCGACCGCCTGCGCGGCCTCGTGCCCGACGCCGGGCACCTGCTCCACATGCCCTCACACCTGGACGTCCTGTGCGGCGACTACCGCCAGGTCGTCGCGGCCAACAGCGCCGCGATCGCCGCCGACGAGAAGTACCACCGGCAGGCCGGCGCCATGAGCTTCTACACCCTGTACCGGGCGCACAACCACCACTTCAAGATCTACGGCGCCATGTTCCTCGGCCAGGCGCAGGTCGCCCTCGACACCGCCGCCCGGCTGGAAGCCGCCATCCCCGAAGACCTGCTCCGCGTCCAGAGCCCCCCGATGGCCGACTGGCTCGAGGGGTTCCTGGCCATGCGCGTCCACGTCCTGATCCGCTTCGGCCGCTGGACCGAGATCCTCGAACTGCCCGCCCCCGCCGACCCGGAGCTCTACGCGGTGACCGTCGCCATGCGGCACTACGCCCGGGGCGTCGCCCTCTCCGCCACCGGCGACGTCGACCGGGCGGAGACCGAACGCGAGCTCTTCCGGGCGGCGGTGAGCCGGGTGCCGGAGACGCGGATGCTGTTCAACAACACCTGCGAGGACATCCTCGCCATCGCGGCCGCCATGCTGGACGGCGAGCTCGCATACCGCAAGGGCGAACACGACCTCGCCTTCGCCGCCCTGGAACGCTCCATCGAGCTGGACGACAACCTCCCCTACGACGAGCCCTGGGGCTGGATGCAGCCCACTCGCCACGCCTACGGCGCACTGCTGCTCGAGCAGGGCCGCGTGGCGGAGGCCGAGGCCGTCTACCGCGCCGACCTCGGCCTCGACGACACCCTGCCCCGCCCCCTCCAGCACCCCGGCAACGTCTGGGCGCTGCACGGCTTCCACGAGTGCCTGCTCGCGACGGGCAAGACCGGCGAGGCGTCCCTCGTGGCCCACCAGCTCAAGCTCGCGACCGCGCTGGCGGACGTGCCGATCCAGGCGTCCTGCTTCTGCCGCCTGGACACCACGCCCGATCCCCACGCGGCCGACGGGTGCTGCCACTGACCCCAAGGGGTCACGGCCGGTTCAGGCCCGCGCGCTCCAGCGCCCTGGTCATGGCCGGCCGGTCCCGCTCCGCCGACCGGGATCGGCGGTGAGGGACATCAGAAGCTCCGGCGTCAGCCGGTGGTGCTCGGCGTGAGTCAGCAGGGCCTCCGCGTCGTGAGCCGACGTGGCGCCGTGATCTCCGTCGGCGATCGTGCGCGGCACATCGGCCCGCGCGCTCATCACGCCGATCATGATCAGAGCCAGGCCCTCACGGTCCGAACGGGCACCGTGACGGTCTCACCGTCACGGCACGTTTGAACTGCTGCTTCACGGTCACTCGTGCGGTGACACCGCAGTCGGACACGACTTGGAGTGAACGAACCGTGGCTGGAGAGCAGAAGGGCAAGGCCAAGGCCGAGCAGGCCAAGGGCAAGGCCAAGGAGACGATCGGCCGTGCGGTGGGCAACGAGCGCCTGACGGCCGAGGGCAAGGCGGAGCAGTCGAAGGGCGACGCCCGGCAGGCCAAGGAGAAGACCAAGGACGTCTTCAAGCACTGAGGTCACGTGGCGGTGCCGCGTCCCCGTGGCGGACGCGGCACCGCCACCAGGGCAGTGAGCGACGGCGGAGCGGGCGTGGTGCCCGCTCCGCCGTCCGGCATGTGTACCGCCCCGCAGGGAAGGGCGGCGACCCGTTTGACCATGCACGGGGGCCCGGCGGAATCGCCGGCTCAGCAGGGTCGCGCAGCCGCCCGGCAACCGGTCGATGTTCTCGTACATCCCGGTGAACCGTGCCGCCTCCTCGCAGCGCCCCGGGCGAGTGGAGGGACGACACCGCGCCGATGACGATGCTCTTGCGGGCGGTGAGGTCATAGCGCAGCCGAGGGACCGGCGCCCGAGGGTTACCGCCGGCCATGGGTCGCGGTCCGGGGCACGAATCGACGGGTCCTCGCCGCGTCAGCCGGTGCCGCTCTGCCGCCCGGCGGGAGCGGCGTCCGGGACGCGGCCCACGGCCGGCGCGACACCGCACCGCGTCTCCTCGCCCCCCCGGATCCCACCACCGACGTCGACGGCCCGGCATCCGGCCGGCCCTCGCGCCCGAGCTGCGCGTCACCGAGGGCCACGACCGCATGGGCCGCTCCCGGAGCCGGTTCACCGTACAGCGGCCCTTCGCTCGCGTGTACGGCCGATAACGGGTTCCCAACTCGCTCTACCTCTTGACGTGTTGATTGCCGTCCTAAAACATTCGGGAAGCTCGATTGGTTCTGTGCGGTTCTGTTTGCTCCCGAAGGGAATCCATGTCCAGCAGACATCGCCTCGCCCGGGCGGCACTGGCGATCACCGTCCCCCTGGCACTCGGCGCGGGCCTCGTGTCCCCGCCTCCCGCCTCCGCCGCTGCTGCCGACCCGCCCGCGAGTGCGGTCACGGTACGGATCGACCCGTCCTACCGGCAGCAGGAGTTCGAAGGGTGGGGGACGAGCCTCGTCTGGTTCGCCAACATCACCGGCCGCTACCCCGAACCCATCCGGCAGAAGCTCGCCGACATGCTGTTCGGCGAGGACGGGCTCCGCCTCAACATCGCGCGCTACAACATCGGCGGCGGCAACGCGCCCGACGTCCGCAAGGACTACATGAAGACCGGCGCGACGATGGACGGCTTCTGGAAGGCCCCCGAGGGCACCACCAGGGAGGACACCGACTGGTGGAACCCGGACGACCCCGGGCACTGGGACTGGTCCGCCGACGCGGGCCAGCGCTGGTGGGTGGACCGCGTCAAGAGCAAGGTGACCCGGTGGGAGGCGTTCAGCAACTCGCCGCCCTGGTTCCAGACCGTCAGCGGCTACGTCTCCGGCGGCTTCGACGCCAACACCGACCAGATACGGGCGGACCGCGTCGACGACTTCGCCACCTACCTGGTGAAGGTGACCGACCAGCTGGAGAAGAAGCACCGCATCACGTTCGACACCATCGCCCCGCTCAACGAGCCCAACACCAACTACTGGGGCACCCAGATCGGCCCCGACGGACAGCCCACCGGAGGCCGCCAGGAGGGCGCGCACGCCGGCCCGGAACTCCAGCAGAAGGTCGTCCTGGCCCTGCACCGCGCACTGGAGAAGGCGAGAACCCGCGCCACGATCTCCGCGATGGACGAGACCAACCCCAGCACCTTCGTCCGCAACTGGAACGCCTACGACAGCTCCGCCCGGGCCGCCGTCGACCAGCTCAACGTGCACACCTACGGCACCGGCATGCGCACCAGCGCCCGCGACAGTGCCAAGGCCGCCGACCGGCCGTTCTGGATGAGCGAGGTCGAGGGCACCTGGGGGACCGGCACCGACTTCACCGGCATGGAACCGGGGCTCGGCATCGCCACCCGGGTCGTCGAGGACATCCGTGAACTGGAGCCGTCCGCCTGGGTGTTGTGGCAGCCGATCGAGGACTCCATCCCCCAGGCGCAGGCCGGCAAGAACTGGGGCAGCATCCACATCCCGTTCAACTGCACGGCCCAGGACACGCTGCAGACCTGCCCGATCAAGGCCAACACCAAGTTCCACACCCTGCGCAACTTCACCCACCACATCCGCCCCGGCGACCACTTCGTCAAGGCCGACGACCTCTCCAGCGTCGCCGCCGTACGCAAGTCCGGCCGCGGGGCGACGGTGGTGCACGTCAACAACGGCACGACCCCGCGCGCGGTGACCCTGGACCTCTCGAAGTTCCGGCGGGTCGCCCCCGGCGCCACCGTGACCCCCGTGGTGACCAGCCCCGACGGCGCGCTGGTCCGCGGCACGCCCGTCAGGGTGAAGAACGACTCGGCCACCGTGACCGTCCCGGCGAAGTCGGTCACCACCCTCCTCGTCGACGGCGTGTCCGGCACCGCCGAGGACGCCGCGCTGGTCCAGCCCGGCCACGTCTACCGCCTCCAGGGCGCCCAGAGCGGCACGTCCCTGGCACCGGCCGCCGACGGCAACGGCGTCGTCGTCCGTACGGCCGATCCGGCCGCCAAGTCCCAGCTGTGGCGGGTGAAGCAGCTGACCCGCGGCGAGGGCAACCGCGACCGCTACGCCCTCGTCAACGCCGCGAACGGCAGGCGCCTCGCCGTACGCGACAACGAAGCCGTACTCGAAGACGGGGACACACCGGCCGCGCAGTGGATCATGTCCACCACCGGAGACGGCACCTGGACGTTCGTCAACGCCGCAACGGGCCGCCTGCTGGACGTCGTCGGCCAGTCGACCGCGGACGGCGCCGGCGTTTCGGCCCACCTCCCGACCTCCAACGCCAACCAGCGCTGGGGTGTGACCGACGAGACGGTGCTCCGTACGCAGCCGGCCAAGGCGTTCACCGTCCCCGGGCGGGTCCCCGAACTGCCCGGGACCGTGACGCCGGTGTTCCGCGACGGTGCCCGGGGCGCGCTCCCGGTCGAGTGGGCGCTGCCCTCCGACTCACGCTGGCGCAAACCCGGAACGGTACGCGTGAAGGGCCGGGCCACCGACGCCCTCGGCCGGAGTGTCCCGGCCGAGGCGGTCGTCACCGTGGACACCATCGCCTCGACCCTCCCGGCCCGCGTCAAGACCTACACCGGCGGCCGGCCCGACCTGCCCGCCACGGTCACCGGCCAAGGACGGCGCGGTGGAACCGCCGACCTCCCGGTCACCTGGGACCCCGCACCCGACGGCGCGTTCGACGACGCCGGCGTGGTGACGGTGCGCGGCACCGCGCGAGTGCCCGGCGGAGACACAGCCGCGGCGACCGTACGCGTCCAGGTCACCGCACCGAGGGAGACGAACTCCGCGCGTGACGAGGGGGTAGGGGTCGGCGCGACCTTCACCGAGAGCGGCTACTCCGCCGAGGGACTGCGCAACGGCACCACGTCCGAGAAGGCCTGGTCGAACTGGAGGTCCGGCACGAAGAACCCGTCCGACACCATCACCTTCACCCTGCCGGAAGCGCGCGATCTGACCCGGGTCGTGACCCACTTCCACCGTGACGGCGGCAACGTCAGCTTCGCGGAGTCCCTGAAGGTGCAGGTGCGAGGTTCCGACGGCACCTGGTCCGACGCGAGCGACCAGGTCGCCGTCGGCACCGAGGGGACGCCCGTGGCCGACGTTCCGGTGCGGGCGACCGGCCCGGCGGCGGGCGTGCGCGTGGTGATGACGGCCCGCCCGGGCGGCTACATCACCCTCGGGGAGATCGAGGTCTACACGAAGGCGCCGGGCGCTTCCTCGGACGCGGCTGCCGCGTCGATCGAACTGGACGGTGAGCCCCTGGCCGGTTTCGAATCGGACCGGACGAGCTACCGGGTGGCGGCCGACCGCCCGGACCGGGCCCGGATCACCGCCACACCGCGTGACCCCTACGCGAGGGTGACGGTCCGGGAGGAGGGGGCCGGGGGCAAGAGGGCCCGCGTCGTCTCCGTGACCAGCGAGGACGGCTCACAGGAACGGGAGTACAGGATCGAGCTGACCCGCCGCTGAGCCACGGAAGCGCGGGGCCCGCACGCCCCGCGCTTCCGTCTTTCCGGGATCAGACCGCGGGAGCCGGGTACGTCGGGTACTCCACGCCGGAGACGTGCTGCACGACGCGGATGACCTGGCACGAGTAGCCGAACTCGTTGTCGTACCACAGGTAGAGGATGGCGTTGTCGCCGTCGACCTTGGTGGCGCCGGCGTCGACGATCGAGGCGTGGCGCGAGCCGATGAAGTCGCTGGAGACCGCGTCGGGCGCCGTGGTGAAGTCGATCTGGCGCTTGAGCGGCGAGGTCAGGGAGACGTCGCGGAGGTGGTCGAGGACCTCCTCGCGGGTGGTCTCCCGGCCGAGCCGCAGGCTGAGGATCGCGATCGAGACGTCCGGGACGGGGACGCGGATCGAGCTGCCGGTGATCGGCGCCTTGAGGTCGGGCAGCGCCTTGGCGACGGCGGAGGCGGCACCGGTCTCGGTGATGACCATGTTGAGCGGCGCGGACCGGCCGCGGCGGTCGGCCTTGTGGTAGTTGTCCAGCAGGTTCTGGTCGTTGGTGAAGGAGTGAACCGTCTCCACGTGGCCGCGCTGGACCCCGAACTCGTCGTCCATCGCCTTCAGCGGCGGAACGATCGCGTTCGTGGTGCAGGACGCGCAGGACAGGATCTGCTCGTCCGGCTTGATCGTGTCGTGGTTGACGCCGTGCACGATGTTGGGGACGTCGCCCTTGCCGGGCGCGGTCAGCACGACCTTGTCGACACCGGGGCGCAGGTGCTCGGACAGGCCCTCGCGGTCGCGCCACTTGCCGGTGTTGTCGATGAGGATGGCGTCCTTGATGCCGTACGCCGTGTAGTCGATCTCGGACGGGTCGTTCGCGTAGATCACCTTGATCGCGTTGCCGTTGGCGACGATCGTGCTGTTCGCCTCGTCGACGGTGATCGTGCCCTGGAACTGGCCGTGGATCGAGTCGCGGCGCAGCAGCGAGGCGCGCTTGATGATGTCCTGCTCGCCCCCGCCACGCACGACGATGGCCCGCAGCCGCAGGCCGTTGCCGGAGCCGGACTTCTCGATGAGCAGCCGGGCGACGAGGCGGCCGATGCGGCCGAAGCCGTAGAGGACGACGTCCCGGCCCTCACGGCGCTCGATCTTGTTGGCGCCCGTGGCACCGGCGACGGCCTCGGCGGTGAACTCCGCGACCGACAGACCGCGGTCGTCCTCGCGGTACGTCGCGGCGAGCATGCCGATGTCGATCTGGGACGGCCCGAGGTCGAGCTCGGCGAGGGTCTGCAGGAACGGCAGCGTCTCGGTGACCGAGAGCTCCGCACCGGCGATCTGCCGGGCGAACCGGTGGGTCTTCAGGATGCTGACCACCGACTTGTTCACCAGGGAGCGGCTGTGCAGCAGGACCGTCACGTCCCGCTCCCGGTGCAGCTTCCCGATGATCGGGATCATCGACTCCGCGATCTCCTCGCGGTTCTTCCAGTTGGTGAACGAGTCGTCGTTGACAGTCACGAATCCATCTTTCGAGCTAGGCGGCGCTCATATGTTAAACCGTCGATTTCCTGACCATGAACGGGGTGCCTCCGAAGCGCTCAGCGGCCTCTCCGCGCGCCGCCGAGGGCGGCTCCTGAGACGATCGAAAGCGGATCTTCCGTGCGAAAGGGGTGATCATGGACTACGACTCCGTCGCCGACGAGCTGTACGCCCTGCGCCCGGAGGAGTTCACCGCCGCCCGCGCCTCCGCCGTGGCCTCCGCCCGCACCGCCGGCGACCGGGAGCTCGCCGAGCGGATCCGTACGTTGCGCAAGCCCAGCCTCGCCGCCTGGGTCAGCAATCTGCTGGTCCGCAGCAGTCCGGGAGAGGTCGCGCCCCTGCTGCGCCTGGGGGAGGGGCTGCGGCAGGCCCACCAGGACCTGGACGGCACGCAGCTGCGCGAACTGAGCCGCCGGCAGCACGCGCTGATCCGCGCTCTGTCCCTGCAAGCCCGGCAGCTCGCGAAGGAGGCCGGACATCCGATCGGCGAGAGCGTGCAGCGCGAGGTCGAGAACACCCTGCACGCCGTCCTGGCCGACCCCGAGGCCGCCCGGGTCTGGGCGGGCGGCCGCCTGGCCAAGCCGCTGAGCGCGGCCGTCGGCTTCCCCGCCGCCGAGGGCGCCCGGGCGCAGCGCCCCGCCCCGGCCCCCGCCCCCTCACGTCCGGGCAAGAAGCCGAGCGGGCAGCAGAAACGCCGGCTGGCCCAGGCCCGAAAGGACGCCGAAGCCGCCGAGCGCGAGCTGCGGAAGCTGCAGGACGAGGCGGCCGCCGCGGGCCAGGAGGCAGCCGAGGCGAAACAGCAGGTGGACGGCCTCCAGCGGCGCGTGGAGGAGCTCACCGGGGAACTGGAAAGCGCCAGGAACGAACACCAGCAGGCCCGCTTCGCCGAACGGACGGCCCGGGAACGGGCGCGCACGGCCGACCGCCGGGTCCGCGAGGCCGGCCGCAAGGCCGCGACGGCCGCCGCCCAGCTCGAACGCCTGGCCTCGCCGGACGTGTGATCGCCGGACCGGCCCGGCGCTGCGCGGCGCCCGGTGCCCCTCGAGGCGCGATCATGGCGACTGTGATTGAGCTCACATCCCTCAAGTGCGCCGCCCCGCAAGGCCTCACGCGCACGACACCAAAATTGAACCGTTCATTTTCTTGAATCATTCGTGTTTGTGTGGCTAGGTTGGCCGCATGACCGCATCCGGGAACCCGACCACCGCCGAGGAGCTGCGCGGTGCCGGCCTGAGGGTGACGGCCGCCCGCGTCGCGCTGCTCGAGGCCGTTCGGGACGGTGACCACCTCGGCGCCGAGGCGATCGCCTCCGAGGTGCGCGGCCGCGTGGGCCACATCTCCGTCCAAGCCGTCTACGAGGGGCTGCACGCACTCACCGCGGCGGGACTCATACGCCGCCTCGACCCACCCGGCAGCCCGGCCCTCTATGAGGGGCGGGTCGGCGACAACCACCACCACCTCGTGTGCCGGTCGTGCGGCGCCGTCGCCGACGTCGACTGCGCGGTCGGCCACGCCCCCTGCCTGACCGCGTCAGACGACCGTGGCTTCGCCGTCGACGAGGCCGAGGTCATCTACTGGGGCCAGTGCCCCGCCTGCTCCACCGCCCGCAGTTCCTGAGCACGTGATCCACCCGAGCACCGTGATCCACCCGAGCACTGTGATCCACCCCGTCCGGAAGGATTTCCATGACTGAGAACCACGACGCGATCGTCACCGACTCGAAGTCGGAGGAGGCGGGAGGCGGCTGCCCCGTGGCGCACGGCCGCGCCCTGCACCCGACCCAGGGCGGCGGCAACCGCCAGTGGTGGCCCGAGCGGCTCAACCTGAAGATCCTCGCCAAGAACCCCGAGGTGGCCAACCCCCTCGGTGAGGACTTCGACTACGCCGAGGCGTTCCAGGCCCTCGACCTCGCCGCCGTCAAACGCGACATCGCCGAGGTCCTCACCACCTCGCAGGACTGGTGGCCGGCCGACTTCGGCAACTACGGCCCGCTGATGATCCGTATGGCCTGGCACAGCGCGGGCACCTACCGCATCAGCGACGGCCGCGGCGGTGCCGGCGCCGGTCAGCAGCGCTTCGCCCCCCTCAACAGCTGGCCGGACAACGGCAACCTCGACAAGGCCCGCCGCCTGCTGTGGCCCGTGAAGAAGAAGTACGGCCAGTCCATCTCCTGGGCCGACCTCATGATCCTCACCGGCAACGTCGCGCTGGAGCAGATGGGCTTCGAGACCTTCGGCTTCGCCGGCGGCCGCGAGGACGTCTGGGAGCCCGAGGAGGACGTGTACTGGGGCCCCGAGACCACCTGGCTCGACGACAAGCGCTACACCGGCGACCGTGAGCTGGAGAACCCGCTCGGCGCCGTCCAGATGGGCCTCATCTACGTCAACCCCGAGGGCCCGAACGGCAACCCGGACCCGATCGCGGCGGCCCGCGACATCCGTGAGACGTTCCGCCGCATGGCGATGAACGACGAGGAGACCGTCGCCCTGATCGCCGGCGGCCACACCTTCGGCAAGACCCACGGTGCCGGCCCCGCCGACAACGTCGGCGACGACCCCGAGGCCGCCTCCATGGAGGAGCAGGGCCTGGGCTGGCGCAGCACCTACGGCACGGGCAAGGGCGGCGACGCCATCACCTCCGGCCTGGAGGTCACCTGGACCAGCACGCCGACCCAGTGGAGCAACGGCTTCTTCAAGAACCTCTTCGAGTTCGAGTACGAGCTCGAGCAGAGCCCGGCCGGCGCCAACCAGTGGGTGGCGAAGGACGCCCCGGAGATCGTCCCGGACGCGCACGACTCCACGAAGAAGCACCGTCCGAAGATGCTCACCACCGACCTGGCGCTGCGCTTCGACCCGATCTACGAGCCCATCTCCCGCCGGTTCTACGAGAACCCGCAGGAGTTCGCGGACGCCTTCGCCCGCGCCTGGTTCAAGCTGACCCACCGTGACATGGGCCCGAAGTCGCTGTACCTCGGCCCCGAGGTCCCGGCGGAGACCCTGGTGTGGCAGGACCCGCTGCCGGAGGCCGAGGGCGAGCCCATCGACGCCGGTGACATCGCGACCCTCAAGGCCAAGCTCCTCGAGTCGGGTCTGTCCGTCTCGCAGCTGGTGTCCACCGCCTGGGCCTCGGCGTCCACCTTCCGCGGCAGCGACAAGCGCGGCGGTGCCAACGGCGCCCGTATCCGCCTCGAGCCGCAGCGCGGCTGGGAGGTCAACGAGCCCGACGAGCTGGCGCAGGTCCTGCGGGTCCTGGAGGGTATCCAGCAGGAGTTCAACTCCGGTGCCAAGAAGGTCTCCCTGGCCGACCTGATCGTCCTCGGCGGCAGCGCCGCGGTCGAGAAGGCCGCCAAGGAAGCCGGCTTCCAGGTGGAGGTCCCCTTCGCCGCGGGCCGTGTGGACGCGACGGAGGAGCAGACCGACGCCGAGTCGTTCGAGGCGCTCGAGCCGACCGCCGACGGGTTCCGCAACTACCACGGCAAGGGCAACCGGCTGCCGGCCGAGTTCCTGCTGCTCGACCGCGCGAACCTGCTCACCCTGAGCGCCCCCGAGTTGACCGTCCTGGTCGGTGGCCTGCGGGTGCTGGGCGCCAACTACCAGCAGTCCCAGCTCGGCGCCCTCACCAAGACGCCCGGCTCGCTGACCAACGACTTCTTCGTGAACCTGCTCGACCTGGGCATCACGTGGAAGTCGACGTCCGAGGACCAGACCACGTTCGAGGGCCGCGACGCCGCCACGGGCGAGGTCAAGTGGGCCGGCTCCCGCGCCGACCTGGTCTTCGGCTCGAACTCCGAGCTGCGCGCTCTCGCCGAGGTCTACGCGAGCGACGACGCGAAGGAGAAGTTCGTCAACGACTTCGTCGCGGCGTGGGTCAAGGTCATGAACCTGGACCGGTTCGACCTGGTCTGATCACCTCCGCATGACAGGACGCCCGGGCCGGCAGGCCCGGGCGTCCCGCTGGTTGACTGAGGGATCGTCAAAGGGCGTTCAAGGTAAGAACATCACTTGCCCAACTCTCACCATGAAACGGTAAGAACCGCGGCTGGGGGCGCATTCGGGCATACGTTCTGGACGTGAACTCACCTGCCACCGCCCACAGAGGCACCGGCCCTGAACCGCACCCCGTTGCCGGTCCACGGCCGACCACCGGCGGCACCGTCCGCCGCACCCTTCTGCGCACCGCGCTGACCGGGGCAGCAGCCCTGGGCGCCGGCCTCGGCGCCACGCGCCCGGCCACCGCCGCCCCCACGGCCCCCGGCCCCGCAGCACCGCGACCCGGCACCCCGGACGAGGCCCTGAGGGAGCTGGCAGCGGGCAACCGCCGCTGGCGCGCCTTCCGGGAACGCCATCCGCACGAAAACCCCGCGACACGGCGCGAGTTGGCCACCGGCCAGCATCCCTTCGCGGTCGTGCTCGGCTGCATCGACTCGCGCGTTCCGCCGGAACTGGTCTTCGACCAAGGCCTGGGGGACCTGATGACCGTGCGCACCGCCGGTGAGGTCCTGGACGAGGCCGTGCTCGGCAGCGTCGCCTACGGCGTCCTGGAGCTCGGCATACCGCTGATCGTCGTCCTCGGCCACCAGTCGTGCGGCGCGGTGCGTGCCGCCGTGGCGGCGGAGCAGTCCGGGGAGCGCCTGCCCGCCCACATGCAGTACCTCGTCGACCAGATAGGCCCGGCCATAGACCACGGCCAGGAAGGGGACGCCCGGATCGACGCGACCGTGAGCGCCAACGTCCGGCTCGTGCGCTCCCGGCTGGCCGCGGAACCCGAACTCGCCGCCAGGATCGGCACCGGCAAGCTGGCGATCGTCGGCGCCCGCTACGAACTGACGACCCAGGCCGTCCACCGCCTCGCCTGAGAGCCGCCGCCCGGTCCGCTGCACGCGGCAGCGGACCGGGCCGCTCCGTCAGACCCGCAGCGGGTTGTACCGCGCCGCCGCCATCAGGTACCAGGCGGTCGCCCCCGTGTGCCGGTACGGGTAGTAGCCGAAGCCGAATCCCGTATCCAGGGGACTGCTCGCGGACACCACCCCGCAGCGCTCGGGCAGCGCCTTCCCGCCGATGGTCTGACCGTCGCCCAGCAGGTCCTGTGCCTTCTCGGTGGAAGCGATCAGACGTCGGGCGCGCGCCTCGTCGCCCCGCGCCCCCCGGTCGCGCAGGGCGAGCGCGAGGTGAGCCGTTCCCTCGAACCACACGCCGTTGCGGTCGGGTTTGGGCTGGCCGGTCGCGATCGGGGCCTCCTCGTTCGCGAGGAGGCTCGCCGAACTGAAGGTGACCCCCTCGTACGACTGTCCCGCGGGCACGGTGCTGTTGACGCGGCCGGAGTGGTCCAGGACGCCCAGCTCGGCCGCGGCCCAGTCCAGCGAACGGGCGTAGCGGCGGGAGCCGAGCGCGAGGTGCGTCCAGGTCTGGGTGTCCTCCGGGACGGGGGACTCGTTGACCGTCACACCGTCGTTGGTGCCGGTGTAGAAGAAGCCCCCGGACGGCTCCCACATCCGCTTCACGAACGCCTCGGCCCGGGCTTGCCGCTCCCGCCACACCCGGTCGCCGGTGAGCAGGGCGATCCGGCCGAAGAGGCAGACCAGATCGGTGTTGTGCTCGGTCGAGGTGAACGGCAGCTTCTGATTCGCCCCGTCGACCCCGAACTTGTAGCCGCCCAGGGGCTCGTCGGTCCGGCCGGTCCGCTCGATCCACTCGCCGATCCGCACGGCACCGTCGAGGAAGCGGCGCGCCCCGGTGCGGCGGGCCAGGGCGCTCAGCGCGATACCCGCCCAGGCCATGTCTCCCACGGCCGTGCCGGTGAAGCCGAACTGCGTCCCGACGTTGGCGGTGCCGTCCGCCCGTACGAAGCCGTCGGGCTGGAGCGAGCCGTCGTAGAAGGTGTACGGCCCGACGTTGTAGGCCTGCCGGAGCCTGCCGTCGTCGTACACCGGGTCGTGGCCCTGGGCGTGGAGCAGCGCGTCGCCCAGCGTCTTGGCCCTGGTCAGCCCGGCCGGGGTGCGGGCCGCGAGGTGGGCCAGGACCGCGAGGGCGTTGTCGTAGGTGAACGCGGTGCTGAACAGGCCGGCCTGGTCGGTGTAGCTCTGCGCCAGACGGATGCCGCCGTGGTCGGGGTAGGCGTCCATGGCGGCGGCGAGAAAGGCGAGTCCCCGGGCCGGGGCCGATGCGGGGCGCGCACCGGCGGACCCGGCCGCGAAGGCCTGCCCCGGCCCGACGGCGGTGAGACCCGCGGCGCCGATGCCGAGTCCGGCACCGATGAGCGAACGCCGGCTGAACGCCGGGCCTTGTCTGCCAGTCATGGATCTCCCTTGAGAGCGCTCTCAACAGTGCGCGCTCATTGTGCTGGCGCTCCGGGGCCGGGTCAACGCTCTGTTCGGAAGGGAGAATTGCGCAGGAGGGCGGCCGGGGAGTGGATCACTCGCAGACGATCTCGTCACGCGGCGTGTAGTGCGTGCGGTACGGCTCCCGCTTCACTTCCCGGCCGTCGTTGTAGAAGACCCGCTCCACGGTGACGTCGAACCCCTCAAGCGGTGTCTGCGGCACGCACTCCTTGTCGTCGCTCACCTTCTTCTCCGGCTTCTTCACCTCGGTGCGCGGGCCCGTGACCGACTTGATCTCGTCGTACTCGCGGGTGCCGAGGAAGGAGACGGTGACGGAGGTGTCCGTGGACTCGGCCTGGATGTAGACGGCCTTGCCGGAGTCGTTGGTGAACCGCAGATCCAGGCTGCCCCAGGCGACCGTCGCCTCGCGGCCCTCCGGGTAGCGCTCGATGTAGAACGAGTGCGCTCCGTGCTCCACGGGCTTGACCCCGGCGAAGAACAGCGCGTTGTACACGGTCGTCGCCACGGACGAGACGCCACCGCCGGCCGCCTTCGTGAACTTGTCGTCGAGGATGATGATGCCGTCCATGAAGCCGTTGGCCTCGGTGCGCTCACCGACGGTCCGGTTGAAGCTCCAGGTCTCCTCCGGCATGACGACGGAGCCGTTGATGAGTTCCACCGCCCGGCCGATGTTCTTCGTGCGGTACTCGGCCGGTTCGAAGTTGACGGTGAAGGAGGACATCTTCTCCGTCAGCCCCAGCTCCGCGGCGTTCTCGCGGGTCACCTCCGGCTGGGTCCGGTGCACCTCCACCTCGCCGCCGCGGTCGGCGCCCGACTTGGTGAGCAGCGGCAGCACGGCCTTGCCCAGTGCCTTGTCGGTGACCGACTGGCCGATCGTGGCGTCCTCGGCCACCACGGCCTTGTCGCCCTCCGGCCGCAGCTTCGCGTTCTCGGCGGTCGTGGTGATGTCGTCCAGCGGGCCGGCCACGGCCGGCTCGGTGCGCAGGCCCTTCGCGTCGAGCTCGGGTCTCAGTTCGCCGCTGCCGTCGGGCCGCATGGTCAGATGCTCGCCCAGCGCGTCCTGGCCGACCGTGAACCGCTTGCCGGCCGCGGTGAGCGTGACGGGGCCCGACATGGCCGGTTCCGCGAAGGTGCGCACCGCCCGCTGCACCTCGTCGGCCGTGACCTTCGGTCGCGTCTCGCGGGTGGGCAGGGGAGTGGCCGTGCCGGTGTCACCCCGCAGGAAGGAGTCGCGCAGGGGCCGGACCGCGCCGTTCACGTCCAGCGCGTGTCCCGTCCGCGGTGCGACGGCCTTCACCCGCCCGTCGTCGAAGGTGACGGCGCCGTCCCTGACCTTCTGGTCGAGCCCCGTCGCCAGCTGCCCGAGGGCCGCCCGGGCCTTGCCCTCGTCGAGGCTCACGACCGGCTCGATGGCGCCGCCCGAGCGGAAGAGCCCGCCGAACACGCTGAACGGATCGACGCCGGTGCGCGCCGCCCGGTCGACGGTCTCCTGGACGTCGTAGGAGAGACCAGCGCGCCGCGGATCGACCCTGCCCGTGCGGTCACCGACCGTCACGGGAATCTCCCGGGCGCCGGCGGCGCCGAGCTCCCGTTCCAGCTTCCGCACCGCCTCCGCGCGGCTCAGCCCCCCGATCTCCACCCCGTGCACGGTCGTGCCGGAGTCGATCTGGCCGCCGGTGAGGAGCAGCCCGTCGAGATACAGGCCGCCGACCCCGACGGCCAGCGCGCCGCCGGCCAGGGCGACGGGCGGGAGGGAGGTGACGCGTGGGACGGAGGCTATACGGGGGCGCATGGGTCTCCTGAAGATCGATACGCGGGTGCACCCGATGACGCGACGAGGCGCGGGCAAACGCATCAAGCTATCCATACATCGGGGGCGAAACGGTATGGCCCAGACCACTTATGTCCGAGATCATTCCGGAATCGGCCGGACCGGACCGGCCGCCGGGCACGGCCACAGAGTGGTAACGACGAACAACGAACGGGCCGTTGACGCGGTCTAGGCCACCATGAAGATCTCTTTCCTCATTCACAACGCCTACGGAATCGGAGGCACGATCACCACCACGTACAACCTGGCCGGGGCCCTGGCCGAGCGGCACGACGTGGAGATCGTCTCCGCTTTACGCCACCGTGAGCACCCCAATCTCGTCCTGGATCCACGCGTGCGGCTGCGGGCGCTGGTGGACCTGCGCAAGGAGGCGGACCATCCGCTGCACCAGAGACCGGCGAAGGTGTTCCCACCCGCCGAGTACCGCCACCACCAGTACAGCGAGCTGACCGACCAGCGCATCGGCGAGTGCCTCGCAGCGCTCGACGCCGACGTCGTCATCGGCACCCGCCCGGGCCTCAACGTGCACATCGCCCGCCAGGCGCCGCAGCGCGTCCTGCGCGTCGGCCAGGAGCACCTCACGCTCGACAACCACTCGCCGCGACTGCGCACCGCCCTGCGCCGCGCCTATCGCCACCTCGACGTGATCACCACCGTCACGGAAGCGGACGCCGCCGCCTACCGGCGCAAGATGTGGCTGCCCGGAGTCCATGTGGAGGCCCTCCCGAACAGCGTCCCCGACCCCGCCCTGCCTCCCGCCGACAGCACCGCCAAAGTGGTGATCGCCGCGGGCCGCCTGGTTCCGGTCAAGCGCTACGACCTCCTCATCGAGGCGTTCGCGCGGGTCGCCGCCGTGCACCCGGACTGGCAGCTGCGCATCTACGGCAAGGGCGAGGAGCAGCCCAGGCTGCGGGAGCTCATCGAGCGGCTCGGGCTGTGGAACAACGCGTTCCTGATGGGGGCCGCCACTCCCATGGAGGCCGAATGGGCCAAGGGCTCGATCGGCGCGGCCGCGTCCAACTTCGAGCCCTTCGGCATGACCATCGTCGAGGCGATGCGGTGCGGACTGCCCGTCGTCAGCACCGACTGTCCCTACGGCCCCGGCGAGATCATCCAGGACGGAACCGACGGCCGGCTGGTGCCGGTCGGGGACCGTGACGCGCTCGCCGCGGCCCTGCTGGAACTCGTCGGCGACGACGAGCGGCGCCGCCGCATGAGCCGAGCCGCCCTGGACAACGCCCGCCGCTTCGCCCCGGGTCCTGTCGTCGCCCAGGCCGAACGCCTCCTTGAATCCGCAGCCGCTGCCAGAACCGGCGGCCGTACGGCCACCGCACAGCACCACCGCACCCACAGCGCCCTGGCCGGCCGGGGCCACGCCGCCCGCGACGCCGCCCATGCGGCTGCCTCCGGCGTACTGCGCTCGATACGGAAGGGACGCTGATGAGCACATCGGAAGGCAAGACGACGAGCACGCCGGAGAGTGCGGCCATGAGCCCGCAGCGGGACACCCGCCTGCGCGCCGACTGCGCGATCGACACGGACGGCCGGATCACCTTCCGCCTGTCGGCGACCCCTGGCGCACACCCCCAGCTGCTCCTTCGGCTGCGGCCCAAGAAGGGCAGGCCCGAGACGACCCGTCACGTCCTCGACCTGGAACCCGCCCGGGCCGACGGCCACCGGCACGCCGTCCTGGAACCGCATCCGGTCCTCGACGAGGGCCGCTGGGACGTGTACCTGCTGCCGGAACCCGGAGCCGAACGCCGACGGCTGCGACCCGGCCTGCGGGACCTGCGCACCCTCGTCGACGGGCACCTGCGCGACCGCCCCTCGCCGGTCACGGTCCGCATCCCCTACGCCACCAAGGACGGCTTCCTCGCCGTCAGGGCATGGCGGCGCACCGCCCACGCGGAGGCCCGCGCCATCGACGTCACGGACCGGGCCGTGACGGTCACGGCCCGCCTGCACGGTGCCGAGCTCCGCGAAGACGCCACCGTGCGTCTGCGCCTGCGGGGCACGGACACGGTACGAAGCCTCAGCCCCCGGATCGATGACGACGGCAGGGGCTTGTCCTTCACCGCCGGCCCCGGGGAGCTGACGGACGACGGTGGGGGAGCGGCCCGGATCTGGGACGTCTTCGTCCGGCCCACCGCCGAGGCGCCGCCGATCAGGGTGGGCCGGCTGCTCGACGACGTGGCGGACCGCAAGCACGTGTACGTCTACCCGGCGATCGAGGCGGACGGATCGACTCTCCGCCCTTACTACACCGTCGACAACGACCTCGCGATAGAGGTGACGTAAGACCCATCCGCCGAAATGCCCGAAATGAAAATTCCTGGAGTTCCGGATGGCCGTTTCGGTGATGCACCGCGACTGCCATGTGTGGATTCTGTGCGAAGCGGAGGCAAAAGCGGTCAGGGGCTCGTTCTCAACAGCCGCAAATCGGAAGGGGACTTGCGGCCATAAGCAAACTCAAGTACCTAGATGAATCATGAACCTGTTCAACCGTGTTGTGCCGTCCCGCCGGCAGGCACCGCTCCCCCCACAGCGCCCCGCCGGCGCACCGGCATCCTCCACTGCCGTGCTGTCGGACCCCAACCTGGCGAATCTCACCGGTGAATGGGTCGTCGACCCCGCGCACAGCAGGATCGGCTTCTCCGTCCGGCATGCCATGGTGACCACCGTGCGCGGTTGTTTCCTGGAGTACGAAAGCCGGCTCTACTTCGACACGCACGACCCCACACGGTCACGGGCCGACATCACTCTGTTCACCGCCAGCGTCGACACCGGAGTGGAACAACGCGACGCGCACCTGGTCGGCCGTGACTTCCTCGACGCCGCGACCTATCCGCGTATGCGCTTCACCAGTACGGCGGTGGAGCAGACGGGCGCCGACCTGTTCAGCATGTCGGGCGAGCTGACCATCAAAGGCGTCTCCCGCCCCGTGGTACTCGACATGACCTACATCGGAAATGTCACCGACCCCTTCGGCTATGACCGGGTCGGCTTCGACGGCACCACCACCATCAACCGCTCGGACTGGGGCCTGACGTACAACAGCAGGCTCGCCGAGGGCGGTGCGATGGTGAGCGAGAAGGTGCGTCTGCAGCTGGACATCGCCGCCATCCGCACGCCGCCGTCGGGCGGCTGACCGCCCCGGGGCGCTTCACGACAGGGCGTCGTCCCCGGCCACGACCCGGAACGTGGCCGGGCCGAGCGTGAGCACCCCGTCGCTCAGCGGCGTGCACCGCACGCCACCCCGGCCGCGCAGGGCACGCTGTGCGCCGGGGCCGATGGTCACGTCCATCCAGGCGCAGGGCCGGGCGGGACGCCGCACGGCGAACACCACCGGCCCGGTGCCGCAGTCGAGCGAGATCGTCGCACCGACGCAGGAGTCGATGTCGACGCCCCTGAGCAGGATGTTCCGGCGGGTGTGCCGCAGGTCGGCGTCCGCCGGGAGGCTCTCCGAGGCCATGATGGTCACCGCCGCGTTCCGGTGGGCGGGCCGGGCGTAGTAGCGGTCGCCGACCAGCCCCAGCTCGCGGCGTACCTCCACGCGGGTGACACGCTCGTCGGACGGACCCGCGGACGGCCCGTCGGACGGCCGTCCGGCAAGTCGGTGCGCGGGCGACACCAGCAGTTGCAGCACCTCCACCTCGGGCATGACGCCCACCCTACGTGCGGGTGACCGGCGTCGACCGGCCCGAAGCCTCAGCCCGTCACTCCTCCCGCCGCCGCCCGAGCCCGCCCTCCTCCACCCGCGCCCGGCCGTCCGCCGCCTCGCCCGCGGTGAGGTGCTCCAGTACCTCGACCAGTTCCTGGCATGCGCGCTCCACGGACCGCCGTGTGTAGATCTGCTCGGTGATCACTGCGGACAGGATCAGGGCGGTGAGCGCCATCGCCCCGTTGAAGGCCTGTAGCTTCATCATCACCTCGACCCGGCTGAGCCGTTCGAACGGCCCGACCCGGTCGGTCGCCGCCACCGTGGTCATGACCGAGGCGAACAGAGCGCACAACAGGCTGCCGGCCAGCTGGAAGCGCAGAGCCGCCCAGATCAGCAGGGGGTAGACGAGGAACAGCAGACTGACCGAGCTTCGCGCGGCCGGCGGCACGAGACAGCAGGCGATGACCGCCAGCCCCATGGCCTCCTTCCAGCGCGACAGGGGCAGCGGCAGGCGCAGGCGGGACAGCAGGAGCAGCACCGGCGTGACGATCAGCACGCCCATCGCGTCACCCACCCACCAGGCCAGCCACACCGCCCAGAAGCCCGGCCATTCGAGCTTGCCCGTGGCGATCAGGATGCCGGCGCCGGTGGTCGAGCTGATCAGCATGGCGGTGAACGCGCCCAGGAACACCAGGGCGAGACCGTCCCGCAGCCGTGCGAGATCGGTGCGGAAGCCGACCCGCCGCAGCAGCAGGTACCCGGCGACGGGGGCGGCCGTGTTGCCCGCCAGGACGCAGAGCGCCGAGGGCGTCAGGGGGGTGAGGGACAGGATGACGAGGAACGCGCCCAGGGCGATCCCGGGCCAGCAGCGCAGCCCGAGGAGCAGCAGACAGGCGACCGAGACGCCGGTGGGAGGCCAGATGGGGGTGACGACAGCGCCCTCGACGACCAGTTCCCGCAACAGCCCCAGCTGCGCCGACGCGTAGTAGCAGGCGGCGACGGCCAGCGTCTGCAGAGCGACGACGACCGGCGTACGCAGATCCCGGCTACCCACCACAGCAGCCATGAGACACCGAGGCCGCCGCCTCGGCGAGACGGGGGCGGGCGTCGTGCGGCCCTATGGCTGAGCGTCCGGCCCGTCGAGGCCGACCACCAGGACGGCGGCGTCGTCGTCGTGCCCCACCCGGTCGGCACCCTTGATCACGGCGGCCGCGAGCGCGTCCACGTCCATGCCCGCCACCGCCGCGATGCCCGCGAGCCGCGTCACCTGGTCGAGGCCCTCCTCCAGCCGCATCGACGGCCCCTCCACGACACCGTCCGTGAGCAGCACGAACACGCCGCCCGTCGTCAGCTCGTACCGGGTCACCGGATACGGCGTCCCCGCCCGCACCCCGAGGGGTGGCCCGCCCTCGTCCTGGGTGACACCGGACTTCCCGTCGGCGGTGGCCCAGACGCAGGGCAGATGCCCGGCCCGCGCGCTCTCCAGCACGCCGGCACACGGGTCGAGCCGCATGAACGTGCAGGTGGCGAACAGATCGGAGCCGAGGGACAGCAGCAGATCGTTGGTCCGGGCCAGCACCTCGCCCGGCTCGCCGGTGACCGAGGCCAGCGCCCGAATCCCGGCCCGCACCTGCCCCATGAAGGCCGCGGCCTCGATGTTGTGGCCCTGGACGTCACCGATGGACAGACCGATCCGGCCGTCGCCCAGGGTGAAGGCGTCGTACCAGTCGCCGCCCACGTTGAGGCCCTGGCAGGCGGGCGTGTACCGCACCGCCAGATGCAGCCGACGCGCCAGGGGCAGGTCCCGCGGCAGCATGCCGCGCTGCAGTGCGATCGCCAGCTCGACCCGGGAGCGCTGCATCTCGGCCTGCGCACGCGCCTGAGCCGTCAGGGCCCCGAGCCTGGTCAGCAGCTCGTCGCCGTCGTCCGTCGTGCCGGTGCGGGACATCTATCACTCCGGCGAGGATGGCCACGGTAGGTGACGACCCTCGAAAGGCAAATCACCCGATTTATGTCCATAGGATGATACTCAGACGAACGCCTCCGCGACGACTTCACGCTCCCCGGCAGCCCCTCACCGCCCTCCCCGCGCCTTCTCGGACTCGGTACGCCGCCCCACCGCCGCCAGCACGAACGTCACGCTGATGAGCAACGCCCAGGCCCCGAACTTCTCCACCCCCACCGGCTCCCAGCCGTGCTCCTGATACGGGTAGCGCCACGCTCCGACCCAGGTCGCCAGGTTCTCCGCCACCCACAGGAAGAACCCGATCAGCACGAACGACAGGGCCAGCGGCATCCGTCGGCGCACCTCCCGCACCGTGAACCGCACCGACGTCCCCAGCGTGACGGCCACGAGCAGCGCGGCCAGCACCCAGCGCATGTCGGGCAGCCAGTGGTGGCTGAAGAAGTTGACGTATATGGCCGCGGCGACCACGGCCGTCGCTCGCGGCCGATAGCGCACGAGCCCCAGATCGAACAGATGCCAGGCCCGGCAGACATAGCTGCCCACGGCCGCGTACAGGAACCCGCCGTACAACGGCACACCGGCGAACTTCAGCACGGCCGGCTCCGGGTAGCTCCAGGAGCCGAGGGCCACCTTCACCAGCTCGAAGGCCAGGCCGATGACATGGCAGACCGCTATGACGGCGACGTCCCGCCCGCTCTCCCAGCCGCGCGCCCAGAACACCAGCGTGAGCAGCACACCGTAGGCGACCAGCACGTCGTAACGCGCCACGGGCAGTTCGGGCAGCAGCGCGGAGACGGCCACGCCGGACAGCAGGGCGATGGCGAACGCGCAGGCCCGCGTCTGTGTCCAGGCGAATGCGAGCAACTGGCGTACCGGTGCGGCCAGGGGGCCGGCGATGCTTGCAGGGATCATGGTGCCCTGTAGGACGGCCCCGTGCGCCTACCGGTTGCAGCCGACCTCCCTGCTCGCAGCCCGGCCGCCCGCGTACTCCCGCGCCTGAGCCACGGCCTGCCGCAGCAGCCGGGACAGCCGCTGGTCGGCGTCCGGCGCGGCGCTGAGCACCCGGAGCGCCTGCTCGAGGTGCCGGCGCCCCGGCCCGCGCCACCACAGCAGATCGGCGATCCGGTCCGCCACACCACCCGCGGGCGCGTGGGCGAGGTTCTCCGCCCTCCGCCGGCACGCACGGCCATGCCACGCCAGACGCCGCGACGCGGGACGCACCAGGCGCGCCGCGTCCACCACCGTGCCGACGAGCAGCGGCGCGTAGCCACGGCCCGCGGGGCGGGCGTCGGCGAGATCGGCGGCCAGCGGCCACAAGGCGTGCCGGGCGTCGTCACCGACACTGTCGTTGACCACCCGGGCCAGGGCCACGAGCGCCGGATGCGTCCCGGGCGGGCTGTCGGTCAAACGGCCGGAGGCCAGCAGGGCGGCGACCTCCATCAGACAGGCACCGTCCTCCGGGTGCAGATGGGCGAAACGCCCGGGCACCGGAAGGCCGTCCGGGACCCCGGCAGGGGACTTCACGGACACACGACGGTCAGGAAGAGCGGTCATGGACGGCCTCCGGCCGTGATCACAGACCGGTGACGGCGTGCAGGAGGAGATAGAGCGCCGCGGCCGGAATCCCCGCGCCGGGAAAGGTGAGGATCCAGGCGGTACCGATCGAACGAGCCACCTGCCAGCGTACGTCGGAGAAGCGCCGGGTGGCACCGGCACCCAGAATGGCCGCGGTGATCGTCTGCGTGGTGGAGATCGGTGCCTTCACCAGGAACGCGGTCGTGTAGAGGACGGCCGCGGCAGCGGTCTCGGCGGCGAACCCGCGCGGCGGATCGAGGTGCACGATGCGCCGCCCCAGGGTGGTGATGATGCGACGCCCGCCGGTGTAGGTGCCGGCGGCCATGGCGGCCGCCACGGCGGCGATCACCCACACCGGCACGGAGAAGTCGTCCTGCCAGCCGGCCGTGACCAGCGCCAGCACGATGACCCCCATGGTCTTCTGCGCGTCCTGCAACCCGTGCCCCAGTCCCATGGCGGCGGCGGAGACGGTCTGCGCCGAACGGAACCGCCGCGTGACGCGCCGGGGTGTCGAACGGCGGAACGCCCACAGGATGCCCGTGTGCAACAGGTACCCGAGGACCACGCCGACCAGCGGTGACAGCAGCATCGGCAGGATGACCTTGTCCAGGATGCCCGACCAGTGCACCGTGGCGGACGCGGCGAGTGCGGCACCGACCAGCCCGCCGATCAGGGCGTGCGAGGACGAGGTGGGGAGCCCCCGCCACCAGGTGAAGACGTTCCACCCGATGGCGCCGAGGAGCGCGCACAGGACGAGCAACAGCCCCGAGGTCGCCTCGGGCGCCCCGATGATGCCGCTACCGACGGTCTGCGCGACCCCGGTCCCCAGGAAAGCGCCGAAGAAGTTCATCACCGCGGCCATGGCCAGTGCCACGCGCGGCGTCAGGGCCCTGGTGGAGATGGAGGTGGCGATCGCGTTCGCGGCGTCGTGGAAGCCGTTGGTGAAGTCGAACGTCAGACCCACGATGATGATCAGCACCACGAGAGTGAGCTCCATGCCCGATCACCTTTCGACGCCCAGCCACACGGTTCCATCGTGCGCTCCCCAGGCGGAGCGGGTTGTGCGACTACGCCACGTGGCGCGGTCCGCTCGAAGGAACTCCGCGATGAGGATTGACCGTTTTACGGTGTGCTGATGCGATCTGTTCCCACATGGGCGCTGGTGTCATCGGGGTGCGCGCCGGTCTTCCTGATCGTGGGCTGGCTGGTGGCGGCGTCGCTGCAGGGACCTCACTACGACCATGCCACCCAGACGATCAGTGTTCTGGCGGCCCCCGGGAACTCGGGGTCCTGGGTGATGACAGCGGCGTTCATCGCGCTGGGGTTCTGTCACCTGCTGACGGCCTGGGGCCTGCGCCCGGCCGCGACCGCGGGGCGGATGGCGCTGGCGGCCGGGGGTGTATCGGCGTTGGTGGTGGCCATGGTCCCGGTGCCGAGCAGTGGCGGCTCGCTGAGCCATGGTTCGGTGACCGCCGTGGCCTTCGCGGTTCTGGCGGCATGGCCCGTCCTGGCCGCCCGGGCCGGTGCCGCCGTGCCGTGGGCCCTGCGACCCTTCCCCTCTCTGGGTGCGACGGCGGTCATGACGGTCGGCGCGGCCTGGTTCCTGATCGAGTTGCATCTGCACGACGTGGCCGGTGTGGCCGAACGCGCCGTGACGACCCTTCAGTCGGTCTGGCCCTTTGTGGTCGTCCTCTCCTGCCTGCGCGCCTCCCCGCGCGACGGGTACCGAAGCTGACCGAGCGGTCCCGAGCATTGACAGGTACGGACCAAAGAGTGACTCTGAGAGCGCTCTCAGAATTCGAATCGGCCAACTGTCGAACGGAGGCAGAGCGTGTTGCGAACTCTCAGGCGCCGGGCCACGGCCGCGGGGCTGTCCCTCGCCACGGTCCTCGCCGGCTCACTGCTGGCGACCGGAACGGGTGCGCCGGCCCATGCCGCCGTCCCGGCGACGATCCCTCTGAAGATCACCAACAACTCGGCCCGCGGTGAGCAGCTGTACATCTACAACCTCGGCACGGAACTCTCGACCGGACGGCAGGGCTGGTCCGACGCGGGCGGCACGTTCCACCCCTGGCCGGCGGGCGGCAACCCGCCTACTCCCGCCCCCGACGCCTCGATCCCGGGTCCGGCGGCAGGGCAGTCGACCACGATCCGCATGCCGAAGTTCTCCGGCCGCGTGTACTTCTCCTACGGCCAGAAGCTGGTCTTCAAACTGACCACCGGAGGCCTGGTCCAGCCCGCCGTGCAGAACCCGACCGACCCCAACCGGAACATCCTGTTCAACTGGTCGGAGTACACGCTCAACGACTCGGGCCTGTGGATCAACAGCACACAGGTCGACATGTTCTCCGCTCCCTACGCGGTGGGAGTGCAGCGGGGCGACGGCAGTACCGCGAGCACCGGCCGGCTCAAGCCCGGCGGATACAAGGGCTTCTTCAGCGCCCTCAGGGGGCAGCCCGGAGGCTGGGCCAACCTGATCCAGACCCGCCCCGACGGCACCGTGCTGCGCGCCCTGTCACCGCTGTACGGCCTGGAGACCGGCGCTCTGCCGGCCACCGTCATGGACGACTACATCAACCGCGTCTGGCAGAAGTACTCCACCTCGACCCTGACGGTCACGCCGTTCGGCGACCGGCCCGGCACCAAGTACTACGGCCGGGTCGCCGGCGGCGTCATGAACTTCACCAACAGCGCCGGCGCTGTCGTCACCAGCTTCCAGAAGCCGGACGCCTCCTCGGTCTTCGGCTGCCACCAGAGGCTCGACGCCCCGAACGACCAGGTGCGCGGCCCGATCTCGCGCACCCTGTGTGCCGGCTTCAACCGCTCCACACTGCTGGTCAACCCCAACCAGCCCGACGCCGGCGCAGCTGACTTCTACAAGGACAACGTCACCAATCACTACGCGCGCAAGATCCATGCCCAGACGGCGGACGGAAAGGCGTACGCCTTCGCCTTCGACGACGTGGGCCACCACGAATCACTCGTACACGACGGCAATCCGCGCCAGGCCTACCTCACGCTCGAACCCCTCGACTGACACCTCTCCCCTCGCCGTCGGCTCCGCGAACTGACCGCGGTGCCGGCGGCTTTGCCGTATTCACCTGCCGGAACGCGCCCACGACGATCTGTGGACCGCAAAGTTGGCTATTCATCAGTTTTGAAATCAATTACAACTTTGCCATCTCTTGGTGTAGCTCGGCTGTCGATTACGTGAGCCTCAGTGGCACCACGCGGTGACCGCAAGCCCTGCCGGAACAAGGGCACTTGTGGTCACTCTCCCCCCACGCACATGGTGAAAGGCACCCACGATGACGATGAACCACACCCTGCGGTACGGCAGCCGCATGCTCGCGTTGACGGCGACCGCACTCGGGGTGATCGCGACGGCCGTGCCGGCCGCGGCCGAGGAACAGCCCACAGCGGAGCAGATCATGGCCGACTGCGCTTCCGGAGAAGGAAAGTGCAGCTTCAATTCCCCGCAGCTCGGAGAGGCTTACCTCGGTGAGCCCCGTCAGGTGTCCGAACTGCTCTTCAACTGCACCGACTCACCCGCCGCACAGTCCATGTCATGGGCCGACACCGTGGGCTCCTCCCATTCGGTGGGAGGCTCGGTCACCGTGGGCGGCGGTATCGAGGGCATCATCACGGCCAGTGTGACCGCGACCTACAACTACACCTGGCAGAGCTCGCACACGGAGACGAGTTCCTTCACCGTGAACGTGAAGCCGGGAGAAGTGGGCTGGATCTCCCGCGCCCAGGTGATGCGGCAGATATCCGGCACGTGGCAGACCCACTACGACGACCCCAAGTGGGGCCACTACTACTGGTTCGTACCCGACACGGTCACCGGACCGGCCCCGAACGGCACGGACGGCAAGCACAGCGCGGTCGTGGTCAAGTCCCGCAAGATGACGGCCGACGAGAAGAAGCTCTGCGACGGCGGTTCCACCCGGAACAAGGTCTTCACCCGCGGCGGCTGATCCGCTCCGCCTTCGCAGGGGGCTCGCCCGGTCTGCCTCGGGTCGCGGCTGAAGAGCGACTTCGACCAGAGGCAGTCGAGCACGGCACCAGTCCGAGTGCCAGGATCCACTCAGGACGGTGGCGTCCGTGGTCCGGAACCCGATCGCGGCCCCGGCAGGCGGTTCGTGCCTGGCGGGGCCGCGTGCCGGGACCGGACGATGCGCGAAAGCCGCCCTCGGCGTCCTCAACTGTTCGCGGCGGCGGTCACCGTGGCGGGATCCACGCCGGTCAGTTCGACGATGCGGTGCGGTGCCACGCCGGCGGCCAGGGCGCGTCCGATCAGGCCGTCCCGCCCGTCCGTGCTGTCACGGTAGGCGAGCAGTTCCTCCTCGACCTGGGCCAGCGGCTCCGGTGTCATCTGGTGGCGCAGGCGGCTCAGCTCCTCCTCGCTCAGCGGGACCGGCAGTCGTTCCGCTCCCTCGGGCACGGCCGCCGTCTCCTCCGGCGGCAGCAGGCGCAGGTGCGGTGAGGTCGGCGTGCTTCCCTGAGCATCGAGCCAGGCGCGAACCGCGGGAGTCTCCATGCACGCGAGTTCACCGACGGCCGCCGGTGTCACGCCGAGACGCGCGGACGCGTCGTCAAGCAGGAACAAGTAGGCGTCGTCGGTCATCCTCGGCTCCTTCTCACCAGGGTGCTGATCGACATCCCATTACCCCGCAGCGCCCGGATTACCGCCGCATCACCACGGACGGGGAGGGCCATCCGGATGAGGCGGGCTCAATCGGGGGCGACGGCACGGCGCCGGGTCTCGGAGATGTGGAGGTCGATGTACGACGCCAGGGCGAGTGCGTCCCGGGGTTCGTCGGCCTGGAAGGCGATACGGCGCAGCAGGATGACATCGTCGAGGGCGATGCCTTCGCGGGCGAGGACGAAGATCAGTGCGAGGAAGGCGGCGCGGGCGTTGCCGTCGTCGAAGGGGTGGAAGAAGCAGACGTCCAGGTAGGCGCGTGCGGGCAGGGGGAGGGGCCGTCCGCCGTCGCGGGCGCTCTCGGCCAGGCAGGCATCCAGGCGGGCCCGGGTGTCCGGGCCGATGCCGTAGCGTTCCCGGCCGCCCTTCGCGAAGGCGGGTCGGCTGCGCAACGGCGGGGGCTGCGGTGTGCCCAGGACGTGCTGTTGCCAGCGCCGCAACAGCTCGAAGTCGAGGCGGGCGCCGCTCGCGGCGTCGGTCCGCAGCAGATCCAGGGCAGTGCGCAGACCGTGGGCTCGGGCCGGGGCCAGGGCGCCGTCGAAGCCCCGGATGTCCTCGGCCACGCCGTCGAGATACGGAGTCACCGTTCCGTCCGCGCCGCTGTCCGGGGCCTGCTGCCACGGCACGCTCTCACGCACCGCGAGCCAGCGCTCGAGGTGGTCCGGCAGCGGCGGCTCGCAGGTCTGCGCGCGGTCCTCCGGCCGCAGGGACCGCGCGAGCCGCTCCGCGACATCGTCGATCAGTGCATCGTCGGGGCCGGTCCAGCTCAGGAACCGCCCGCCGATCGCGCGGTCGACCAGGTCATCGGCGACGTCGGGTGCGACGGCCCAGCGGTCGAGGAACCAGGTGAGCACCTGGCTGCAGTGCCCGTGCCAGCCGCTGCCGCACCCGGTGCGGTCGGTCACCTGAAGGATCAGGTTGCGGGCGGCCCGGTCCCACAGGATCTGGTTGTCCTCGACGGTGTCCAGGTCCAGCGGGTACGCCTCGATCCATCCGGCGAGACTCTCGAGCCATGCGCGCCATTCGCACAGTGCCGCGACCACGCGGGCGAGCGTCTCCTCGGGTGTGGTGATCGAGTCGCGTGGGCAGCACCAGTGCCCGACCGGCCCTCCGTCGAAGTCCCCTTCGTCATGCGACCAGCGCCAGCCCGAGGCCCAGCGGCCGTAGTGCTCCACCAGGGCATGCGACATGGCATCGGCCCACAGCTTGGCCTCGCCCCAGCTCCAGGCACTCATCACCGGATCGGCGAAGGCGACATCCGGCCGACGCGGCACACACCTGGCCGGCCCGAGCGAGTGGACCACCCGCGCCGCCGACGCGGCGTCGAAGGGGTAGCGGGCCGGATCCACCTCGTCCCAGGTCAGAAACCCCGGGGGTCAGCACAGAGATCACCGCGCAAGCCTGCCACGTCCGCCCGGTGCTCGATCAAGCGAATTGACGCCGAGCCCGCCGGTCTCCGTGCACATGCGGGCAGGCTGCCCGCAGACCTCAGCACCCGGCACCAGCCGTCTCCCCTCCGGCGGCCCCGCCTTCCGGGTCGGCCTCCCAGGGCCGGGGACCGGTGCCGTCCGTCCACGCCTCCAGGGTCTCCCGGGCCACGCACACGATCCCGCACTGCTCGGCGTACTCCACCGCCGGCGCTGTGAAGTCACTCGTGCTGACCAGCACGGCGACGTCGGCCTCGTGCACGGTGAAGCACGTGCCGCCGAAGCGCTGCAGATCCTGGGAGCCGACGCGATGGGGCTCGCTGTAGTGCTTGCACTGGATGACGATCCGGCGCCCGTCGGGCGTCAGGGCCACGACATCGGCGCCCAGGTCCCCGGCACCGCCCACGACTTCGACGCCAGAGCAGCCGTCGCGTTCGCAGAGCGCGGCGATCGCCTCCTCGAACTCCTCCGGCGTCAGTGCGTCGTAGTCGACGAACTCCTCCCGCGTCGGAGCCTCGTAGTCGACGGGGACCTCAACGGCCGCCCGGTGAGCGGGAACTGTCGGAACCGTCAGCTCCTCGGCCGCTTCCCTGGCCGCGTCGTCGAGCGCTGCCGCGGCCCGACGTGCCACTCCCGCCACGCGCCACCGGCGCCGCAAACCCACGCAGCCCGCGAGACCTATCACGACCAACACGAACACCCAGGCAGGACGCCGCTCGACAGCGCCCGCCGCTATACGAACGGCGAGGCCCAGGAGACTCAGGACCACCGCGAGAAAGACGAAGAACAGGGCCGTCGATCGAAGATCGAACCCATACCCGCGGCGCTTCACAAACGGCGTACGACGCACAGGCACTGTCACGACATCCCCCCTCTTGGGACCAACGGCAAGATCACTCCCACCGTCTGCCCAAGATCACCACCTTCACTGCTCAAGCCGCCGTGTGGGACGCCCCACCTGACGCGCTGCTGAGGTCCGACCTCGGTCGGCCCGCTTCACCTGCCGTTGTCACCGCTCCCGTTGTCACCGTTCCCGAATGCGCCACCACCACCAGCGCCCCGCGGTCCACTCGCTCACCCACCCCGGATTCGGGAGAGTACGGCGCTCGAACTCCGCGTCGACGCGCTCCACCAGGCGGCCCAGATCTTCCCGGGCTCCTCGGGGCAGATGGCGCAGGGCCACTTCCAGGTCGTCCCGGGCGTCTTCGATCTCGATCCCGGGACTCTCGTAAGGGCCGCTCAGATAGCGCCCCGGCTGTCTGAAAGCCCACGCGAAACGGCTCAGAGCGTCAGCGACGGCATCGGGCCACAGATGGTCGGCCTCAACGCGCCGTACCGCTGCCCGAGTTCGAGCTGACACGGACGGAATCCGACGGACCGGCATGTGCTTGGGTGGCCGCCACCGCTCGGCGCGGACGGCCCTCGGGCGCCTACGCGGCATCGCCCTTTCGGATCAGAACCATGCCGGCATTCTGCCACGGCCGCCGTTCCCGGCCCTGGCCTTCGACGAGACGACATCCACGAAGCGATCCTCACCCTGCGTACTGATCTGCCGGCAACGCCCGCGCTCACGCTGCTGACGGATCTAGTGCCGCGGCAGGCAACGTTCGCCCCGGCGCGGCGTCCGGCACGCTCCCCCAAGCTCTTCGAGCAGGGGGGACCCCCACTCGCCGCACCGGTCGAAGGCCCAAGTACGTCCAGTACGAGGGCTTTCGGCCGGCACGCCGAGAGCACGCACCGGACGCCGCTCCTTGACGGGCAAACGTTGCCTGCCGCGGCACTAGCTGTATTGATCACGAGCGTTGTTAACGCGGGGTCGGACTTGATCATGGCGAAGGCCCCCGTGTGTGGTGGAGGTGTCGAATCTTCACCGTACGGAGGCCTTCGTGTCCCACCGTAATGCCCGCCTGACCGTTCACGGCAGGCGGCTGCTGGTCGAGCGTGTCCGCTCCGGCCGTCCCGTCGCCCATGTCGCCGCCGAGATGGGCATCTCCCGTCCCA
>NZ_JAAHBP010000030.1 GCF_023184515.1 Streptomyces sp. D2-8
GATCCGCAAGGCCGTCCGGGCCCGAGGGCACTTCCCCACCGACCAGGCCGCCCTCAAATGCGTCTACCTGGCCGTCATGAGCCTGGACCCGACCGGCACCGGACGCAAACGCTGGACCATGCGCTGGCAGGCCGCACTCCAAGCCTTCGACATCACCTTCGACGGCCGGCTCACCGCCGGACGACGCTGAAGAAAACCGACCGAGTTCCACCGTTCACTACACAGACCCCGTCCGGGGGAGGCGGTGTCGTCGCTTCCGTCGTCGACGACAACAGAAGCACACCACGCGTAGCTCCCTGCCCGGTTACAGGGTTCCCGGTCGAGGCTCAGCCCGTCGAAACAGCCGTTCGAGCCGTCCCTGGGCGGCTCGGACGGCTGCAGGGCATTCTCGTCCGCTCAGCGGGCCTGCTCGTCAGGGCAGTCGGCCAGAGGTGTGCAGCGCGTCGAACACCATCCGGTCCACGGCCGAGACCCGCGCACGGTCGCCATAGCCGAACCAGTCCGACTCCGCGATCTCTCTTGAAGGAACCAGCGGACCGGTGTACTCGGCGGTGTCACAGATCATCCGGAACTCGGTGCCCCCGTCGTGGTCCCTCCGCGTCTCGAAGGTGCCGACGTGCACCATCGTGGCGGTGTCGACCCGGGACCGGAGTTCCTCGGCGATCTCGCGCTCCAAGGTCTCGGCATCCGACTCACCCGGCTCCCGCTTCCCGCCCGGGAAGTAGAAGACCTCCACACCGCGGTTGCCCGTCACCAGCACCCGCCCGTCACGCACCAAAACCCAGGCCACCTTCTCCGGAACGACCTCGATCTGCTCCCTCCCCGGACACTACCCACCTGCCCGCCCGCCTCAACTCCGCCCGGGCGAAAGCCCGAGGCTACGGGGATGTCGTCCAGCGACGGGCCGTTCTGGTCCAAGCGGCTTCCCACGCGGCGAGGTTGTGGTGATGGATGACGCGGTGGGCCGTGCCGTAGGCGGCGGCTGCTGCGGCATGGACGCCGAGGACGGCGATCAGGGCGGAACCCATGGCACGGCTGCGGATCTGATCGGCGCTCAGGGGCGGGTCGGTGAGCTTTCCGTCGGTGTCGGCCCAGACGCGGATGGTGCTGCCCTTGGGGAGAGTCGGCGGCGTCGGCATGGGCCGTGTGGGTGCGTCCGGAGGGGTCGGTGAAGCGGACCTTGGTGGGGTAGGGGGTCTGTCTCCCTTCGGCGGAGCCGGGTTCGGGGTGGTGACGGGCGTCTTCGACGAGTACCGCCGTCGTGTGGTGGCGGGTGGCGGCCTGGTGCCGGGCGGTGCGGGAGTAGTGGCGCTGGGCGGCGTCGCCGACGAGGAACAGGGCGAGAGGGCCGGCCGCCGGCACCGCCAGGGTCAGGCCGAGGCCGATCCACGTCTGGGCCAGGTCGCTGCGGCGGCGCAGGGGGTTGCGCCGCAGGCGCCAGAACATGACCCGGGGCGGCTCCCGCGGAGGCATCGGTGGGGGTGTGCGGCCCGGCATGTGTCCTCCTTTCGGCGGTGGACGCGGCGCATACGGGTGCCGACCGTGCGCGGGGACGGGGCGCGGCTCAGTAGGGGTGGGCAACGGGCGGGAGGGCCGCGGAGGCGGAGGGGTGACTGTGGGCGGCCTGCAGAAACCTTGCCGCGCCCCGGACGGCCGCGGTGTGCGGGGCCGGGACGATGCGCAGCGGTGCCTTCAGACGAGCGGTGAGCGGGTGGGTGATCTCGGGGCGCAGGGCTCCCCCGCCGGCCAGGAGGATGCCGCGCCGCAGAGCACCGGCGGTGACAGAGGTGCGGTCGTGGCGGCGGATCGCGGTCAGCATCGTGACCACCGCTTCGACGATCTGCTCGGGCGTGGTCGTCTCGCCGAGGTCGCCGGTGCCCAGGGCCGTGCGGTGCGCGTCGGTGACGGCGCCGTCGCACAGCAGGACCACGTCGGTGAGGTGGGCGCCGATGTCCACCACGACCAGCGGCCGGGACAGGTCCGCGTCGGCGGCCAGGGCGATGCTCCGGGCGCTGGGAACGGTCAGGACGCTGCGCGGCCGCAGCACCTCGACCGCGGCGCGGGCCCGGGTGCGGTAGGCGACGCCGTCCAGGACGGGAGTGGTGACGATGACCATGGGGCGGGTGAACCGGGGCAGCCGGTGACCGAGCAGGCGACGCAGCATCCGGGAACACCCCGGGGTGTCGATGATGGTGCCGCGCTGGGCGGGATGGACCGCGCCGGTGCCGGGGAGGGTGACGGTGGGCACGTCGACGACCGTGCCCTTGCCGGCGAGCCAGACGCGGGTGCGGGCGCTGCCCATGTCCAGCGCGATGCCAATGCAGCGCCGGCACATGGGCCACGGCCGGTGACGGGTGGCGTCGCCGGGCAGGTCGGGTGCTTCGGTCATGGCTGGGCCTCCTTGACCTGCTGGCAGCGGGCGCAGTAGCGGGCCTGCGGCACGATCATGAGCCGTTCCCGTTCGATCGGGCGCCGGCACAGGTGGCAGGCGCCGTACGAGCCCTCGTCCATGCGGTTGAGGGCTGCTTCGACGTCGGTGAGGACCATGCGCGCGGAGGCGGTGAGTTTGACGCGGACCTCGATCTGCGCGGCGGCCCGCTGCCGCCGGTCCTCGGCCCGGGAGGTGACCGGTCCGGCGAGCAGGCGCAGTTGCTCCTGGCGGAACAGGCGCTGCTCGTGGAGGTTCTCGCGCAGCGCTGCGAGGTCCTCGGCCGACAGGTGCGTCGTGCCCTCGTCGATGGTCTGGTGGTTCACCACGTCACCCCTTTGCGGCAGGGCGTAGGAGGTCGGTACGGGCGGGGTCAGGCCGCGCGGCGCCGGCAGGCGACGCAGTGGCGGGTGTAGGGCAGGATTTCCAGCCGTTCCGCGGGAACGGGCTTCGCACAGCCCACGCAGATTCCGTAAGTGCCGTCGTCGATGCGGGTGAAGGCTTCCTCGATCTCTTCGAGGGCCCGCTCCATCGCCGTCTTCTGCGCGGACAGCAGATGATCGTCCGAGCTGCGCTCGGTCTCGTCGAGGGCACGCAGCTGTGCCAGCCGGGAGGCGCGGGCATGTTCCAGGCGCCGGCGGGCCTCGTGCGGGTGGGGCTCGGCCCGGGTGACATCGAGCGACATGGCGGTGCCTTTCTCGGCGGCATGGGGCAGGCCCGCGGTTGCGCGGGCCGGTCATGCGCGGCGAGCGGCCCGGCGGCGTTGCCGGGCCGCCCGTCGGCTGTCGGGTGGTCGTGTGTGCTCCAGCCTGGCCCGGTCCGCGGCGGATACCCATCGGGCGCGGGCCCCATTTGCACCGGGGCGAGGGACCCATGCGGCCGCGCCATGGGTGGTGCGTGCCCGGGGAAATGGGGGTCAGGTCCCATGGACGGGACACGCGGGAAGGGGGCAGCCTGACCACAGGCTTGCTCAAGCGCCCGGGCCGCGAACGCGGTGGGCTCCGCGATGCCCGACAGTGGAGGTGAGACCGAGGTCGCAGAAGGGGAGGCGCAGGGCCGGTGTCCTTGTTCTGGCGGATCTTCGCCCTCAACGCCGTGGTGCTGGGCACGGCCACGGCCCTGCTGCTGTGGGCTCCGGTGACCGTCTCCGTGCCGGTGCTGCTGACCGAGGCGGTCATCCTGGTCGGCGGTCTGGTCGTCATGCTCGTCGCGAACGCCGCGTTGCTGCGGTTCGGTCTCGCCCCGCTGGACCGGCTCACCAAGCTGATGACCACCGTCGACCTGCTGCGCCCCGGCCAGCGCCTGCCCGCGTCCGGCGGCGGCGGTGTCGCCGAACTCATCCGTACGTTCAACGCCATGCTGGAGCGGCTGGAGCAGGAGAGGGCCGCCAGCAGCGCCCGGGCTCTGCTGGCCCAGGAGGGGGAACGCCGCCGCATCGCTCAGGAACTGCACGACGAGGTCGGCCAGAGCATGACCGCGATCCTGCTCGGGCTCAAGCGCTCCGCGGACGACGCACCGGAGCCGCTGCGCAAGGAGTTGCAGGAACTGCAGGAGATCACCCGGGAGAGCCTGGACGAGGTCCGTCGCCTGGTGCGCCGGCTACGGCCCGGAGTGCTGGACGACCTGGGCCTGGCGAGCGCGCTGACCTCGCTCAGCGAGGACTTCGCCACCCATACCGGGCTGCTGGTCACACGCCGCTTCGACGCCGACCTGCCCGCTCTGGCGCCGGAGACGGAACTGGTCCTCTACCGCGTCGCCCAGGAGTCGCTGACCAACGTCGCCCGCCATGCGGACGCCGGGCGGGTCACCGTCGCCCTGCGCCGCGCCGACGACGGCGTGGTGCTGACGGTGACCGACGACGGCAGCGGCATCGAGGCCCCCCGCGAAGGCGCCGGTATCCGCGGAATGCGCGAGCGGGCCCTGCTCGTCGGGGGCACCCTCGAGATCACCCCGGCACCCCGGGCCGGCACCCGAGTCCAGCTCACCGCGCCCCTTGCAAGGAAGCAGCCCTGACCATGCCCGACACGGCCACTCCCGCCCTGACGGATTCGAGCACGATCCGCATCCTGCTCGCCGACGACCACGCGCTGGTCCGCCGCGGTGTGCGGCTCATCCTCGACCAGCAGCCGGACCTCGAAGTGGTCGCCGAGGCCGGTGACGGGGCCGAGGCCATCGAGCTGGCCCGCACCCGCGATGTCGACCTGGCCGTGCTCGACATCGCCATGCCGCGCCTGACCGGCCTGCAGGCCGCCCGCGAACTGGCCGCCCTCAAACCGGGTCTGCGGATCCTGATGCTCACCATGCACGACAACGAGCAGTACTTCTTCCAGGCCCTGAAGGCCGGCGCGAGCGGGTATGTGCTGAAGTCCGTCGCCGACCGGGACCTGGTCGCGGCCTGCCGGGCCGCGATGCGGGACGAGCCCTTCCTGTACCCCGGCGCGGTCACCGCCCTGATCCGCAACTACCTGGACCGGGCCCGCCACGGCCAGGAAACCCCCGACCAGATCCTCACCCCCCGCGAGGAAGAGGTTCTCAAACTGGTCGCCGAGGGCCACTCCTCCAAGGAGATCGCCGACCTGCTGTTCATCAGCATCAAGACCGTCCAGCGCCACCGCGCCAACCTGCTGCAGAAACTCGGCCTGCGCGACCGTCTCGACCTCACCCGCTACGCCATCCGCGCCGGACTGATCGAACCCTGACCCACCGGCCGCCCACCTCCCGCCGGGGAGCCGGGCCCGGCCCGCACGCCACGACGAGAGGGGGGACGGTGCACGACACCGCGCGCACGGCGCCCGTCACCGGCACCACCCGGCCCCGCTCCCCCGTCGCCGCGGCCGTGGCAGTCGTCGTCCTGGCGGTGCTGGCCACCCTGGGCATCGTCGCCCCGTCGCACGGCACATCGGGCACGGGAGTGCCCGGCGCATCTGCGGCGGCGGACCATCACCGGTACGACGGGACGCGCGCCGACGACGGATGCGATGCCGCCCGCACCGTCCGGGCGGCCACCCGCCACGAGCCGCACGGCGAGCACCCGGCCCCTCGCGGACACCTCGGCACCCGCGGCCGGAGCGCGGACACCGTCCCGTGCCCGGTTCCGGGCCCGCACCAGGCGTCCACCGGGCCTGTGCCCTCCTCACAGCCACACGCGGCCCAGGACCAGGGGCGGGCGCCCCCGATGTTCTCCGGCACCTGACGCCCCGTCCCTTTTCACGTCCCCACCCGCTCCGCTGCGGCCCGCGCCGGCCGCTGCCGTGGCGTGCCTGCCTGCCGGAGGCCCCGTTGAACCGTTTCCTGCGTGTGAGGGCGCTGCTCGCCCTCGCCGTGCTCGCCCTGTCTCTGTTCGTCGCTGTCACCGTGCCGGTCCGGCTCGGACTGGACCTGCGCGGCGGGACGCAGATCGTGCTCGAGACCCGCTCCACCACGGCCGGCGCCGACAGCGCGGCCACCGACCGCACCCTGGAGGTGCTGCGCGGCCGCATCGACGCGCTCGGCGTCGCCGAACCCACCCTGGTGCGCTCCGGCGACGACCGGATCATCGTCGAACTGCCCGGTGTACAGGACCCGAGGAAGGCCGCCGACGTCCTGGGCCGCACCGCGCAGCTCACCTTCCACCCCGTGCTCGGCATCGCGGACGAGGCCGGCGGCACCTCCCGGCCGCTGCCGAAGCGCCCCCGGGAACGCGTCCTGCCCGACGAGTCCGGCTCGCCGCTGCGCCTCGGTCCCACGTCCCTGACCGGCGAGGACGTCAAGGAGGCAGCCGCCCGGTTCGACCAGCGGGGCGGCGCCGGATGGCACGTCACCGTCGGCTTCGAAGGCGCCGGCGGTGCCGGCTGGGCCCGCCTGACGGGCGAGGCCGCCTGCCACGGGGCGGGCGACCCGGCACGGCGGGTCGCCATCGTCCTCGACGACAAGGTCATCTCCTCCCCTCAGGTCGACCCGTCTCTCGCCTGTGGGACCGGCATCCGCGACGGCGCCACCCAGATCACGGGCTCCTTCAGCCCCGAGGAAGCGCGCGAACTCTCCCTGCTCATCAACGGCGGGGCCCTGCCCGTGCCCGTCGAGACCGTCGAGCAGCGCACCGTCGGTCCGACCCTGGGCGCGCAGGCCATCACCGCCAGTGCCTGGGCGGCGGCCATCGGCACCGCGCTGACCTCGCTGTTCATCATCGCCGTCTACCGGCTGATGGGTGCCCTGGCCGCCCTCGCCCTGGCCTGCTACGGCCTGGTCTCCTACGCCGCCCTGGCCGCCCTCGGCGCCACCCTGACCCTGCCGGGCCTGGCCGGTTTCGTCCTGGCCATCGGCATGGCCGTGGACGCCAACGTGCTGGTCTTCGAGCGGGCGCGCGAGGAGTACGCCGTCCGCCGCCGGCCCACCATCCGCTCGGCGCTCGCGGCCGGCTTCCGCAACGCCTTCAGCGCGATCGCCGACTCCAACATCACGACGCTGATCGCGGCCGCTCTGCTGTTCTTCCTCGCTTCCGGGCCTGTGCGCGGCTTCGGCGTCACCCTCGGCATCGGTGTGCTCGCCTCCATGTTCAGTGCCCTGGTCATCAGCCGTGTACTCGCCGAGTTCGCCGTGAGCCGCCCGGGCGTACGCCGTCGACCCCGTCTCACCGGCATCGCCACCACCGGCGCGGTCCGCGACCGCCTCGCCCGTCGCAACCCGCTGCTGATGCGCCGCCCGCACCGCTGGCTGGCCACTTCCGCGGCCGTGCTCGTGCTGGCGGGCTCGGGCATCGCGGTGCGCGGCGTCGACCTCGGCGTGGAGTTCACCGGAGGCCGCCTCATCGAGTACTCCACCAGCAGCCCCGTCGATCCCGGCCGGGTCCGTACGGCCCTCGCCGACGCCGGGTTCCCCCGTGCGGTCGTGCAGTCCTCCGGCGACACGGGTCTGACGGTGCGCACCGATCCCCTGACCGACGCCGAAGAGTCGGAGGTCACCGGTGCCCTGCGCGAACTCGACGGCCGGGCGGACAAGGTCCGGGACGAGCTGATCGGTCCCAGTCTCGGAAAGGAGCTGCGCCACGGCGCGCTGATCGCGCTCGCCGTGGCCCTCGGGGCGCAGTTCGTCTACCTCGCGGCTCGCTTCCGCTGGGTGCTGGGTTCCGCCGCGGTCGTCGCCCTCGTCCACGACGTGGTCATCCTGCTCGGAGTCTTCGCCTGGCTCGGCAAGCCCGTCGACGGGGTGTTCCTGGCGGCCCTGCTCACCGTCATCGGCTACTCCGTCAACGACTCCGTCGTCCTCTTCGACCGCGTCAGGGAACTGGCCCGGCGCAGTCCCGGGGCGCCGTTCTCCGGCACCGTGAACCGGGCGATCCTGCAGACGCTGCCCCGCACGGTGAACACCGGCACGGGCGCGGCGTTCATGCTCACCGCCCTCGCCGTGCTGGGCGGCTCCTCACTCACGGACTTCGCCCTGGCGCTGCTCATCGGGCTCGTCGTCGGGACGTACTCCTCGGTGTTCACCGCGGCGCCCGTCGCGATCCGGCTCCACCACCGCGGACCGGTCAGGAGGTGAGCCGGTCCAGCGCGGCCCGGACCGGGGCCACGCCGTCCTCTTCGGCCAGGCCGCGGGCCAACTTCTGGGCGCGGCTCCGGTGGTGAGGGTCGCCCGTGGCGTGGCGCAGGGCGGAGGCCAGGGTTTCGGCGGTGAGGCGGCGCAGGGTCGACGGCGTACGGGGCCATCCCCAGGGCGACCAGGCGCGCCGCCCAGAAACCGCCGTCGAACTGCACCGGCACCGGAGCCGTGGGAACGCCCGCGTGCAGGACGGCCGCGGTGGTGCCGGCTCCGGCGTGGTGGACCACGGCGGCCGTGCGGGGGAACAGCAGCGCGTGCGGCACGTCGTCCACGGTGATCACGTCATCGTCGTCGCCGCGGGCGGCGAGGCCCGCCCAGCCCTGCTGGATGATGCCGCGCAGTCCCGCCGTCCGCAGCGCGCGCATGGGTCCCAGTGTGGACCGGCCGGGCGGAGGAGACACGGTGCATGGCCGCACGTGGACGAAAATTGGCCCGCCGACGTGTCGCACCACCGCCCGGAGCCGGGTCCTCCGCCCGGTGTGGCGGAGGACCCGGCTCCCGGTGGGACGGTGGGTCAGGACGACTGGGCGCTCTGGTAGAGGTTCTGGGCGTCCGCGCCGAAGTACGGGCCGTACATGGCGTTCGGCAGGAAGTTGTACTTGAAGCTGTTCACCGAGGACAGCAGGCCCGTCCCGGTGGCCTCGCTGAACTGGGTGAACCAGGGGCCTCCGCTGGAGCCGCCGGTCATGTTGCAGGTCAGGCCGTGGTCGCTGGACAGCAGGAAGTCGCGGGTGGTGGTGCCGCTGCAGTAGATGAACTTCTCGCCGTCGTACGGTGCGGCGGCAGGGAAGCCGAAGGAGTACATGGCCTTGTTGTAGCCGGTGTTGAAGGCCAGGCCCTGGCCGCCGACGACGTCGGTCAGCTTCTTGCCGTCCAGCGGGGCGACCACGGCCGCGCCGATGTCGTAGTTGATGTCCTCACTGGCCGTCCACTGCGGCGTGGACAGGGTCTTGGACGCGGCCCAGGTGCCGTACGGGCGCTGGCCGTCGTGGTAGCCGGGTACGAACACCCAGTTGGTGTGCCAGGCGCCCTCCAGCTTCACGCAGTGGCCCGCGGTGATCACGGTGCTCTTGTTGGCGCTGGTGACGGCGTTGCCGGAGCAGGACGCGGTGCGGCCCTGGTGGCTGAAGAACACCCGTCCCGCGGTCTTGGTCACCGCTCCCCCGCCGGACCAGGCTCCGCCGCGGTGCGGGAAGGCCAGGGGGCCCATGGCGGAGGCGGGCGCGCTGGGAGCCACGACCGCTTCCTTGCCCTTGCGGGGTGCCGGTGCCCGTACGTCGGTGCGGTCGACGGTCAGGAGGTCGAGCGGGGTGGCCTCGCGCATCCGCTGCGGAGTCCAGAAGGCCAGGGCGCGTTCCTGCGCCGAGGCGGTCGTCACGCCGGTGTCCGGTGCGCCGCTCGCCGGTGCGGCGGCGACGCCGGTCGCCAGGAGCGCGGCGACGCCGGCGAGCGCGCCGAGCACGGAGCGGCGGGCACGGGTGCTGCCGCCGGACGGGCGGGAGCTGCGGGGTCGGCCTATCACGCGGTCTCCTTCTGCTGTGGGGGCCGGGCGGCGGGAAGCCGGTCCACCCGGTCAGGCAGGGGTGTCACTGCGGACGGTCAGGGGGCAGCGTGCCACCAGGAGGCCGATATGGACAGGTGCATGTCATGACGTTGGCCGAAAGTCACGCCCTCACCGCGCGGAGCGGGACACGCGGGCACAGAAGAACCCGGCCTCACCGTGGAGGCCGGGTTCGGAAAGCTGCGGCTGGTGTCAGAGGATGGGGCCGGGGCCGCTGGGGCCGCCCGGCTGGACGCGGCCGCGCCACGCGCCGGATTCGATTCCGCGCTCCTCGATGTACTGCTTGAAGCGCCTCATGTCGCCCTTCACCCGGCGGTCGATCGTGCCCATCATGTCCGCGGCCTTCTCCACCGCTCCGCTGGGCTCGACTTCCAGTACGAGCTCCACCCTGGTGTGGGTGTCGTCCAGGCGCTCGAAGCGGACGGAGCCCCTCTGGTGGGTGTCTCCGCTGGTCGTGCGCCACGTGACCCGCTCGTCGGCCAGCTGGTCGACGATCTCCGTGTCGAACTCGCGCTTCACCCCAGCGATCTTGGTGGTCCAGTGGTTGTGGCGGTCGTCCAGTTGCCGCACCTCCTCGACGCCCTCCATGAAGTTCGGGAACTCCTCGAACTGCGTCCACTGGTTGTAGGCGGTGTGGACGGGGACGTCGACTTCCACGGTTTCCTTGATGGTGCTCATCTGAATGCCTCCGTATTCACTGATCGCCTGCAGGAGGCCCATCGGCCCACACAGGTCCGGGCCTGTGGAGGCCGAGTACCCGGGATGCTCCGGTTGCCACATCGGATGCGATCAGCGCCGTGGCAGACGGTCGGACGGGATGCCGCCCGCACACCGCCGGCCCGGTACGGTCAGGCCGCGGGGCAGGGCCCACACGGAGGAGATCGGTGCACGGTTGACGGTGCCGTCGGCGTTCCCGGCGCCGGTGACCGGCGTCGAGGCGTGTGCCGAAGCGGTCCGGCCGCCGGGATCAGAACCGGTCGTGCTGCTGCGGCTGCCCGTATGCCTGGCCGCTCGGGTCGTTCGTGCTCTGGGTCTGCAGCTGCTCCGCCTGCTCCTTGGTCACCTTCTGCTCCGCGCCGCAGAAGGTGCACTGCGTCAGGTACTTCGTCGAGATCGGGAACAGCGGGACGAAGAACAGGGTGAACTTCGTGACGCGCTTCCTGAGCGTGTGGGCGGCGGGGTTCTTGCACTGGCCGCACACCAGCGTCAGTATCGCCAGCTGGTACAGGTATCCCTTGGTGCCGAAGATGATCACGTGTCGGTCCTTCCCGGTCGGATCTTCACCCAGTGTCCTGCATCGCGGGCATGTCGGGCGCGCGGGCCCCTCGTTCGTGTGGAGAGCCCGGCGGGGGCTGCTCCAGTCGGGTGACGGCGGGCCGGGTGCCTCCGGCGCGCCGATACGGTTCCGCGGTGACCTCGATCTCACCCGAAACGCAGTCCGTGCCCACCGACGACCTGAGCTCCCTCGTCGTCCAGTCCTGGCGGGGCACGACCCCGACGGGGACGTCCCCTACCTCCTGGCCTGCTCCCTCGGAGACGATGCGAACGGTCCGGAGGGCACGTCGAAGGCCATCGAGCAGCTGCTGCTGAGCGCCGGGCTCCCCCTGGGCGAGGGACTCGTCCACGCGGCCCAGGGCCAAGCCTGCCGGTCAGCCTGCTGGTCGTGCCCGGGTCGGCCGTCCTGACCGTGCAGCACCTCAAGTCCCAGTTCGTCCCGCCGGAGACCTGGCTGGAGGCGGTGGGCGAACTCGGCTACGCGTACCTCATCTTCACCACGCGGCCGTGGCCGGAGGGCGCCGAGCCCGGTGACGTCGAAACGCTCGCCGCCTTCACCTCCGACGAGGACGCCATGGCCTCGGCGGCGCATGTCGTCCTGCCCGCCCGCAGCCTGCGCAGCTGACGCGCGTACAGCCCGGGCCACGTGAGGGTGGCCCGGGCTGTGGTGTGCCCGGCGTCAGCCGGACAGGGCCGCCAGCACCACGGACTTGGCCTCCTCCTGGACCCGGCCGAGGTGGTCGGGGCCGAGGAACGACTCGGCGTAGATCTTGTAGACGTCCTCGGTACCGGAGGGGCGGGCCGCGAACCAGGCGTTGTCCGTGGTCACCTTGATGCCGCCGATGGCCGCGCCGTTCCCGGGGGCCTCGGTGAGCACCGCCGTGACCGCGTCCCCGGCCAGGGTGTCGGCGCTGACCTGGGCCGGGGAGAGCTTGGCGAGCAGGGCCTTCTCCTCGCGGGAGGCGGGCGCGTCGATGCGCGCGTACGCCGGTTCGCCGAAGCGGGCGGTCAGCGCCGCGTAGTGCTCGGAGGGGGTCTCTCCCGTGACCGCCGTGATCTCGGAGGCGAGCAGCGCCAGGAGGATGCCGTCCTTGTCGGTGGTCCACACGGAGCCGTCCCGGCGCAGGAAGGACGCCCCGGCGGACTCCTCCCCGCCGAAGCCGATGGTGCCGCCGGCCAGTCCGTCCACGAACCACTTGAAGCCCACGGGCACCTCGACCAGCTCGCGGCCCAGGTCGGCGGCGACCCGGTCGATCATGGCGGAGGAGACCAGGGTCTTGCCGATGCCGGTGGTGGCGGGCCAGCGGTCGCGGTGGGCGTAGAGGTAGGAGATGGCGACGGCCAGGTAGTGGTTGGGGTTCATCAGGCCCGCGTCCGGGGTGACGATGCCGTGCCGGTCGGCGTCGGCGTCGTTGCCGGTGGAGATCTGGAAGCGGTCGCGCTGCTCGATGAGCGAGGCCATCGCGTACGGCGACGAACAGTCCATGCGGATCTTGCCGTCCCAGTCCAGCGTCATGAACCGCCAGGTGGGATCGGTGTGCGGGTTGACCACGGTGAGGTCGAGGCCGTGCTGTTCGGCGATGCGGCCCCAGTAGGCGACCGACGCTCCGCCGAGCGGGTCGGCCCCGATACGGACGCCGGCCGCGCGGATCGCGTCCAGATCGAGCACGCCGGGCAGATCGGCGACGTAGGTGCCGAGGAAGTCGTAGCGGCCGGTGGTGGGTGCGGCGAGGGCGCGGGCGTAGGGGACGCGCCGTACGTCCTTCAGGCCGCCCCGGATGATCTCGTTCGCCCGGTCCTGGATCCAGGAGGTCGCGTCGGAGGCGGCGGGGCCTCCGCTGGGCGGGTTGTACTTGAACCCGCCGTCGGCGGGCGGGTTGTGGGAGGGCGTGACGACGACGCCGTCCGCGAGGCCGGCGGTGCGGACGCGGTTGTGGGTGAGGATGGCGTGCGAGACGGCCGGGGTCGGCGTGTAGCCGTCCGCGTCGTCGATCAGCACGGTCACCTCGTTGGCGGCGAACACCTCCAGGGCGGTCACGCGCGCGGGCTCCGACAGGGCGTGGGTGTCGGCGCCCAGGAAGAGGGGGCCGTCGATGCCCTGGCCGGCGCGGTACTCGCAGATGGCCTGGCTGGTCGCGGCGATGTGATCGTCGTTGAAGGCGCTCGCCAGTGACGATCCGCGATGTCCGGAGGTCCCGAACGTGACGCGCTGCCCCGGATCGTCCAGGTCGGGGTGGCGCGCGTAGTACGCGGTGACCAGCCGAGCGACATCGACGAGATCTTCGGGTCCGGCCGGACGTCCCGCTCGCTCGTGCTGCATGGGCCCGCTCCTCCGCATGGGTTGATCCTTCGCTTGTGGTCTCATCCTTCCTCGTCACAGCGGCGCCGCGCGAGGGGGGCACCCCGGTGACGGACGGATGTGCGCCAGACCACGCGGAAGAAAGCGGCACGGAGCACGAGGAGGCGGCGCTACGGACCACCGGTACACCCGGTGGCGCGTCGCGCCGCCTGCTCCCCTCGTGCCGGCACGTCCAGCGCGCCGGTCGTGCTCAGATCCGCCCGCCGGTGAGCCGGGTGAGGGGGCCGTGCGCGCCGCGTTCCGCGCGGCGTCCGACGGCGTAGGACGCCGCGCCCAGGGCGGTCAGGCCCGCTCCGACGCCCGCGGCCACGAGCTTGCGGTGGGCGATGACCGTCCAGGCCGTCTTCGCCGTGGCGGCGACGTGGCCGGAGGCCGTGACGACCGCCTGGCGGCCCACTTCGACGCCCTTGGCCGCGGTCTGCGCGGCCGCCTTCGCCGACTCGGCGGAGCGTTCCGCGCCGGACTTGGCCGCTGACGCCGCCTCACCGGCCTTGCCCGCGGCGCCCTTCGCCGCCTGGGACGCCGGCGCCGTCGCCTTGTCCGCCGTGCGGCGGGCCTTGGACTCGGCGGTCTGTACGGTGGTCGGCTTCTGATTCGTGCGCTTGTTCTCTTCAGTCATGGACACCGACTTGCCTCTGACTCCGGACGCAAACACATTCGGTCGCCCACCGACCGGGCAAGGATGCGCCTGAGCACCTCGCCGAAGGGTAGATGTGCTGCAGGCAAGCCACATCGCAACAGGAAGGAAGGTGCGTCATGGCCGGAATGCTGGATCGCATCAAGCAGTTCGCCCGGAGCCCGCAGGGGCGGCGGGCCGTGGACCAGGCACGGCGGGCCGCGGCCGACCCCCGCAAGCGGGCCCAGGCCCAGCGTCTGCTCGGCAAGCTCAGGGGCCGCCACTGACCGGGTCGACCGTTCCTCCCGGTTTCCAACTCCTTGGACACACAGGTGTGTTCATGCCCGGCTTGGGCACTTGGGTCGCACCACACACCTGAGAGGAGCTGGTTCGATGGGCAGGGCGGGAAACAGCGGGCGGGTCTGTGCCTTAGGCGTCGCCGGAGTCCTGGCGGGGACGGTGCTGGTCGGCTGCGGCGACGACGGCGACCCGGGCGACGGCACCTCGGCGAAATCGAGCGCCGGTGCCCGGGAGCAGGGCACGCAGGCGGTGCGCTCGGCCTACGACAGGACGGCCGAGCAGGACACCGCCAAGGTGAAGCTCCGGGTGCGGACCTCGGCCGAGGGCGCCTCGCAGACCGCGAACGGGCAGGGCGTGGTGGACCTGGACGACGGCGACAGCGTCATGACGCTCACGGTGCAGGGGCAGCAGATCGAGCAACGGGTGATCGATCAGGTCCTCTACCAGAAGATGCCCAAGGGTCAGGCGCCGGGCGGCAAGCCCTGGATCAAGATCGACCTGGGGAAGGTCGCCGCGCGGCAGGGCACCGGCGACCAGTCCATGAGCGATCCGGCGCAGTCCGCGGCATACGCCAAGGCGATCACCGACAAGGACGTGACCGAGAAGGGCACGGCCACGGTCAACGGCGTGCAGACCACGCACTACCGCGTCTCGGTCGACGTCGCCGAGCTGCCCAACGGCGACACCCTGCGCAAGCAGGTCGGCCCGACCCTGCCGATGGACGTGTGGCTGGACGACGAGGGCCGGATGCGCCGTCAGCAGATCGACATGACCCTCAAGGCCCCGGCGGCGACGCAGGGCTCCTCCTCCGACGCCTCGGCCGCGCCCGAGAAGGTCACGGTCCGCACGGTCATGGACTTCACCGACTTCGGCACCGAGGTCGAGGCGGACGAGCCGCCGGCCGGGCAGGTCACCGACATGACCGGCAAGGTCCTGGAGCAGGGCAAGGGGCAGAGCTGACCCGAGGTCACTTCACCGCGCGGCCGCGGACGCGTCGTACGAGCTCGTCCGCGGCCGCCGGCCACTCGGGACACTCGAAGACGAAACCCGCGTCGAGCAGGCGGCCGGGGACGACCCGACGGCTCTTCAGCAGCAGTTCGGTGTCCGAGCGCAGGACGAAGGCGCCGATCTCCGCCAGCCAGCGCGTCGCGGGCAGACCCACCGGGACGCCCCACGCGGCGCGCAGGGCGCGCATGAAGGTGCGCTGGGGCACGGGGCCCGGCGCGGCGAGATTGACCGGGCCCTCGATGTCGTCCCGGGCGACGAGGAACTCGACCGCCCGGGCGAAGTCCCGGTCGTGGATCCAGGACACGTACTGGGTGCCGCCGTCGACGGGCCCGCCGAGGCCGAGCCGGGCCAGCCGCAGCAGGACGTCGAAGACGCCGCCGCGGTCCGGGCTCATCACCATGGCGGCGCGCAGGGCCACCTTCCGGGTGTGCGGGGTGTCGGCGCTCTCCTGTTCCCGCTCCCAGGCCTTGGCGATGTCGACGCTGTATCCCCAGTAGCCGGGTGCGCCGGGTTCGGTGCCGCCGATCACGCCCGTGGCCTCGTCGTTGGGTGCGTCGAAGCGGTGCGCGTAGACGGTCGCGGTGCTCATCTGCAGCCAGACCCGGGGCGGCCGGCCGGCTGCGGCGATGGCCTCGCCCACGACCCGGGCGGAGTGGACCCGTGAGTCCATCATCTGCCGGAGGTTGGCGGGCGTGTAGCGGCAGTTGACGCTCCGGCCGGCCAGGTTGACCACGACATCGCTGCCGTCGATCTCCGCCGCCCAGGGCCCCGGGGTCGCGCCGTCCCAGTGCACTTCACCCGGCCCCGCGGGGTGCCTGCTGAGCACCACGACGTCATGTCCCGCCGCGCTCAGCGCGCGCTTCAGGACCGTGCCGACCTGCCCGGTGCCGCCGGGTATCACGAACTTCACGAAGGCCTCCCCCTCGATGTCCGAGAGCGACCCTAGCCCATATTTGAACGCGTTCAAAACCTTCGGGTGCCGTAGGGCTCAACCTGCGCGGATGCGCCATCGGGCAAGATGGGCCCATGAGCGTAGTCAAGATCAACGTACTGACCGTGCCCGCCGAGCAGCGGGAGACGCTGGAGAAGCGGTTCGCCTCCCGTGCACACGCCGTGGAGAACTCCGACGGGTTCGAGTGGTTCGAGCTGCTCCGCCCGGTGGAGGGCACCGACACCTACCTCGTCTACACCCGGTGGCGTGACGAGGAGTCGTTCCAGGCCTGGATGGAGGGGCCGATGAAGAGCGCGCACCAGGGCGGCGGCGAGGGCGGCGAGCGGCCGAAGCCCGCGGCGAGCGGCTCGACGCTGTGGTCCTTCGAGGTGGTGCAGCAGGCCGCGCCCAAGGAGGCGTGACCGGCGGCGCGACGCACGAGGTCCCCCATGCCGCACCGCATGGGGGACCTCGTGCGTGACGGCCGTACCGGCGCTCAGGTGCGCCGGGAACGCGCGGGTACGGCGGTGCGGCCGACCGCCGCCGCCAGCTTGCGCAGCCGGCGCCAGTCGAGACGCGGGGGCGCCTCGGGGACTCCGGGACGGTTGCGGGGCACCCGGACGCGCAGGGCGCGGCGGGCGATGCGGCAGCGGACGGGGGCGGGCATGGTGAGTGCCTCGCCGTCGAGGCCGACCTCCAGCTGCGGCGCGTCGGCCTCGACGACGACGCGCTGGGCGGTGAGCACGGTGAGCCCCTCCGGGCGGGGGGACAGCAGGAGTTCGGCCGCTTCCACGGCACTGTCCACGCGGACCGCGAGCACGCCCAGCCGCCCGGAGTTGAGCCGCTCGCGCCGGCCGAAGCCGAAGGGGTCGTCCATGCGGTAGGCGTTGTTGCTGACCAGGATCGCCTGCGGGTCGGCGACGGTGGCGCCGTCGGCGGTGACCGTCAGACGCGGGCCGCTCTGCCGGGTGAGCAGGTCGGGCAGGCGATCCAGGGCCGCACCCACCTTGTCCTCGCGATAGCCGGGGCTCTGGACGACGGCCCCGTACACACCGAACGAGGCGTTGTTGACGAACGGACGGTCATCCGCGAACCCGAGATCGACGCGGAGTTCGACGCCGTCGGTGAGGGCGTCGAGGCAGGTGGAGGGGTCGTCCCGGTCCAGGCCCAGGTCCATGGCGAAGTGGTTGCGCGTGCCGGCGGCGATGACGAGGAACGGCAGGCCGTGTTCCGCGGCGACCGCGGCGACCAGGGCCTGGGTGCCGTCACCGCCCGCGACGCCCAGGAGGTCGGCTCCGTCGGCCACGGCGGCCTTGGCCAGGGCGGTGACATCCTGATGCTGGTCCGGGTCGAGCAGGAGGACCTGCGCGCCCAGCGACTCGGCCTTCTCCTGCAGGTGGAACTTCTCGACCTTGCCGCCGCCGGAGCGCGGGTTGAGCAGCAGGAAGGGGCGCAGGGGCGGCGGTGTGCGGTACTCCTTGACCCGTACGGATCGCAGGCCCGTGCTGCGCAGGGCGTAGCGGCCGCTCCAGACCGCCCCGCACCACAGGAGCAGGGACAGGAAGACCACCCAGAGCAGATTCGCCGCGGCGAAGAGGGTGATGAGACCGACGGGCGCGACGACGGCCAGCGCGGCCGACGCGATACGGACCACTCCTCGCCGGGAGAGCACCCACCAGAGCGCGGCCGCGGTCAGGGCGAGTCCGGCAAGACCTGCCACGAGCAGCAGCAGCCCTCGCAGACCGCCGGAGACGAGCGGCAGCAAGGCCGCAAGGGCGGCCGCGGCCAGGGCGCCCCTGGCGGCCCATCTCTGCCGGCGGTGAAACCGTTCGTCCATCGCCGATCCCATGTCGTCCCTCCGCTCGAAGGCCGGCACGGGCGGACCTTCGACCCGCGCGCCCGGCCGTGACCATGGTGCCCGCCGACGCGTCGGCTCCGCCACTGCCGTCCTGGACGGCTCCCCCACCGCCGGGCACGTCCGACGTGAAGATCCCTGGGGGCGGAGCCATCGGTAGCGTACGCGGCCTCATGGGCGCGGTTTCGCGCACCGGGGCACACCGGCACGCCCCCTCCCCTCCTTCGAGCCTGCCCTCCCTTGACCTGGTGAGTCTCATTACGCAACTCTATCGGTCACAGTTCCTGTCGATGAGGAGGCCGGCACGCGATGGAGTGGACGGGCGCGCGGTACGCGGACCGACCGACGGTCGAGGTGACGACGTGGGTCGCCGCCCCGCCGGGGAGGGTGTGGGCGCTGGTGTCGGATGTGACGCTGATGCCGGAGATGAGCGAGGAGCTGCAGTCGGCGCGGTGGGCCGAGGGTGCGGCCGGGCCGGCTGTCGGGGCCCGGTTCGTCGGCCGGAACAGGCATGAGCAGTTCGGCGAGTGGGAGACGACCTCGACCGTCGTCGCGTGCGATCCGGAGCGGGTGTTCGCCTGGGCGGTCGGGGATCCGGCGGAGCCCAGTGCCGTCTGGCGGTTCGGGCTCGAGCCGAGGGGCGGCGGGACCGGGTTGTCGCAGTGGATGCGGATGGGGCCCGGGCGCTCGGGTCTCTCGTTCGCGATCGACGCCATGCCGGAGAAGGAGCAGAAGATCGTGTTCGTGAGGCTGCGGGAGTTCGAGCGGGGCATGACCGCCACGCTGGAGCACATCAGGCAGCGGGCGGAGGCGTGATGCGCGCGGCGACGACCGTCGAGGCGGCGGCTCTGGGCTCCTGGTCCCGGCAGGCCGACTTCGTCGTGGAGGCCGAGAAACTGGGTCTCGACGTCTGCTGGGTGGCCGAGGCCTGGGGTTCCGACGCCCCGTCCGCCCTGGGCTACTACGCGGCCCGTACGGAGCGGATGCTGCTCGGCTCCGGGGTCATGCAGGTCGGCACGCGCACGCCGGTCGCCCTCGCGCAGACGGCGATCACCCTGTCCAACCTGTCCGGCGGACGGTTCCTGCTGGGGCTCGGCCCGTCCGGCCCGCAGGTGATGGAGGGCCTGCACGGAGTGCCGTTCGCCCGCCCCCTGGCTCGGGTGCGCGAGACGGTGGAGATCGTGCGGCAGGTGGTCGCGGGCGGCAAAATCTCCTACTCGGGCTCGGAGTTCGGCATTCCGCTGCCCGGCGGGGAGGCGGTCCCGATGCGTCTGTCCATGCGGGCCGAGCACCCCGTCCCCGTCTACCTGGCCGCGCTGTCACCCGCCATGCTGCGGCTGACCGGCCAGGTCGCGGACGGCTGGCTCGGCACCAGCTTCGTCCCCGAGGGCGCGGCGGAGGCCTACTTCGCTCCCCTGGACGAGGGTCTGGCCGCCGCCGGCCGTGAGCGCGCCGGGTTCGATGTCTGCCAGGGCGCCGAGGTCGCGTTCGCCCGGGACGAGGAGGCGCTGGCCGCCATGGTCGCGGACCGGAAGAAGGAACTCGCCTTCAGCCTGGGCGGCATGGGCTCGGCGTCGACCAACTTCTACAACCGGGCCTACAGCCGTCAGGGCTGGGCCGAGGTCGCGGCGGAGGTCCGGGAGCGCTGGCAGGCGGGCGACCGGGACGGTGCGGCAGGTCTCGTCACCGACGAGATGGTGCTGGCCACCACGCTCATCGGCACGGAGGAGATGGTGCGGCGGCGGCTGCGCGTCTGGCGGGAGGCCGGTGTGGACACGGTCCGCCTCTACCCGGCCGGAGAAACCCTCGCCGGCCGGCTCGACACACTCGGCAGGGCGATCGAGCTGGTCCACGCGACCTAGACGCGCCGGTAAGCTCCCCTGCTGATCATCGGCCGACACGAACAACAGGGGGCTCCGTGCGGGCCATGGCTACCGTGACGACGACCGCGCTCTGCCTGCTGGCGAGCGCGGCCCTGGCCGGGTGCGGCGCCGGCGGCACCGGCGAGGACAGATCCGCGGGCGACATCCTCGACGAGGCCAACGCGAGGATGCGGAAGCTGGACACCGTCACCGTCGACATCACCAACCGCACCAAGAGCAGCGGCACGGTCACCAGCCACCTCGTGACCGACCTGGACGGCCGGTGCAGGTCGAAGACCACCTGGTCCGGCGGCGGCGCCCTGGAGCAGATCCGTCTGGGCACGACCGACTACGTCCGTCCGAACCGGGCCTACCTGCAGAAGTGGAAGAACAAGCCGGGCGTCACCAGCGAGCAGAAGCTGTGGGTGAAGACGCCCGTGGACCCGGCCTCTTCGGGCGGCGACGGACTCACCTCCTGCGAACGGCCCTTCGACTCGTTCGGCACGGCATAGAAGGGCGACTCCACCCGCGTCGGGGACACGAAGGCCATCGAGCTGATCGTCACCGACAAGGCGGACAAGGAAGGGACGTACACCTTCTACGTGGCCGAGGAGGGCGAGCCGTATCTGCTGAAGACGGTGTACAAGAGCGCCGCGCAGCGCACCACCACGTCGTTCAGCGGTTTCGGCGAACCGCTGGACGTCCGGGCGCCGAAGCCGGGTGAGGTGCTGAGCGTCGGCGGGCCGGCGGCTGACCCGGTCAGGAGGCAGCGGCGACGACGCGGCGTTGTGGGCGCTGGCCCGAATGAACGACCCGCGCTGCCTGCCCGGCACAGCCCGGGTCCTTCCGGTGCGCAGGGACGTGTGCCGCCTCATCGGCGAGCATCGCCACGAGATCCAGCACCGTACGACGGCACGGCACGTCCGGATGTCCACGGATTTCCGTGCCCTGGCGCCCCGTGAGCCGGAGCCGGGGCGGGAGACTCTCCGGCAGCGCTTTCCGTTGGATTTCCGGCGGCAACCGGCCGAGTGGGACGAATCGTCACACCAGGGCTTGACGGGGTGGAGCCGGGCTCGGCCTACTGGAGGCGCAGCCGGCCGTGTCGGGGGGTCTGGTCCGGTGCCGGCCCTGGGGTCGAGTCCACTCCGTACTCCCCCGCCGGAACGCAGGTCAGGGGTCTGATGGTGCGGCGACGTTGGGCAACCGCGGTGGGTCTGGTGGCCTGCCTGCTGTTGCTGCACCTCGTCGTTCCGGGACTCGCACGCGAGGGGCGTTCGGCAGTGGCGGTCACCTCGGCGGTGGACGTGGTGGAGCCGGGCGCGGCTTCGAGTGCCCAGGCCGAAGGGGCCGGGGAGTCGTGTCCGTGCGAGGAGGAGCCCTCGGTTCGGCAGCTCGCGGCGCGGACGCCGCGGGCCGCGGGGGCGGCCGGAGCGAGCCCGGTGGTGACCGGGGCGGCCGTGGTGGGCCGGGGTGGTACGGACCTCCGTGCGGCGGGAGCGGGCCCGTGTCCGGGGGCGATCGGGTCCGCCCCGAGCGCCGCCCGGTTGCAGACGTTCCGCTGCTGAGTGACGGCGGTACCGCCAAGGGCCTGCGCCGTGCGGCCTGAGTACTGCCCTGGTGCCGAATCGCGGTGAGTGCAGGCCTTCGTGTGTCCCCATGCCGATGACACAGGAGGCAGAGTTGCCTGGAAAGCGCGTTCTCGTTCTCAGGCCGGACGAACTCGGCTCGAACGACCAGAAGATGTGGCGGGAGATCCGGACGGAGTCCGGCGCCCCGGCGAATCCCTTTCTCGACCCCGCGTTCACCATGGCGGTGGGGCAGGTCAGGCCGGGGGCCAGGGTGGCGGTGCTGCAGGACGACGGTTCCCCGGCGGGGTTCTTCCCGTACGAGGCGGGGGCGTTGGGGCGGGGCCGGGCCATCGGGCTGGGGGTGTCCGACAGCCAGGGGGCCGTGTTACGTCCCGGGATCCGGCCGGACGCCCGCCGGTTGTTACGCGTCTGCGGGCTGTCGTCCTGGGAGTTCGACAATCTCGAAGCCGGTCAGGGGGTGTTCGTGCCGCACGCGGTCGAGGAGCTCGCCTCCCCGGTCGTCGACATCGGCGAGGGGTTCGAGGCGTACACGCAACGGCTGCGGGCGCAGTCGCCGGGTTTCCTCAGACAGACCCTGGCCAAGGAGCGCAGGCTGGTCCGGCACGTGGGTGAGGTGCGGTTCGTGTACGACGCCCGGGACCCCGGTGCGCTGCGGGCACTGATGGAGTGGAAGTCGGCGCAGTACCGGCGGACCGGCCGGCGGGACCGTTTCTCGCAGGAGTGGATCACCCGGCTGGTGGGGCTGCTCGGGGAGAGCGAGGAGCCGGAGTGCCGCGGGGTGCTGTCCGTGCTGTACGCGGCGGACCGGCCCGTGGCCGCGCACTTCGGGCTGCGCTCACGCACGGTGCTGTCCTGGTGGTTCCCGGCGTACGACCGGGTGTACGCCAAGTACTCCCCCGGTCTCGTACTGCAGCTGAAGATGCTGGAGGCCGCCGCGGCCGACGGCGTCGAGACCGTCGACCTGGGGAGCGGTCCGGCCCGCTACAAGGAGTCGCTCAAGACCCGTGACCTGCGGGTGTACGAAGGAGCGGTGATGCGGCCGGTGCCGGGCGGAGCCGCCCACTGGCTGGGCCGGGAGCCTGCGCGGGCGGCCCGTCGCTTCGTCCGCAACCGGCCCCGCCTGGCCGGTGCGGCGGCACGGACGCTCGAGGAGCTGGGCCGGTTGCGCGGCAGCTGAGGCCGTGTCAGCCGGCCCCCGTACTCATGGACCGTGACCTGGGCGCCCGGCCCCGGAGAGCCGGGCGCCGGGCGGTCAGCCCGTGGCGGTCCAGCTGTGGGCGACGTCCACGATGACGCGGTCCTCGAGCTGCTGCACCCGGAAGGGCAGCCGGGCGCGGACGCCGAGGCCTATCTGGGTCTCGCCCTCGAAGCTGCCGGCGAACCGGGTGTCCCGGAAGGTGCGGTACCCGGTGAGGTCCACGCCCGGCAGCGGGCGCGCCACCCGGCCGGGGTACGTGGCCGCGCCGGTCTCCGGGTCGTAGGCGGGCGCGGTCACCCGCACCTCGATGACGGCGCCGCCTGCCACGGGGATCTGGCGGCCCGAGCCGTCCTGGTAGAGCCGGTCGACGTACTGGACCCTGTAGCCGACGCCGCTGCCCGCGCCGGGCACGTCGACGACCATCCGGTCGAAGCAGGTGTGACGGCCGGTCCTGACGTTCGTCACCGGTGCGACGGTGCCGTCGGCGCCGGTCTTGGCGAGGCTTCCCCAGCCGGTCGGACACGCCGTGGCCTGTGTGGTGGACTGCCCACCGGCGGCCGGTGCGGCGCCGGCCGGGATCGCCGCCGCCCCCACCGTGGCGCCCACGAGTGCGAGAGTCGCGCATGCTCTTCTGATTCGTACCATTGCCGCCCCCGAGGCTTGCATGTGGCTGATACCGGGTGAGACGACCGGGCTGACCGAAAGGTTGCACTTACCGCGCCGGACCGCCGCCCATGGCACATCCTGGTGGGGAGCGATTGGTGTCCGGTGCGTCCGTACCGGGAGGACGCGACATGGATGAGGCAGCCGCCGTACCGGACAGGCCGCGGTCAGCCGATGGCCGGAGCCGGGACGGGGCTGACGGCCGGGTCCCGAGCGGGGACACGGGCCGGATCGAGGATGCCCTGACGACGCCGCTGGTCGAGGCCGTCCGGGACCTCGACGGCTACGGCGGACTGGTGTATCTGCGCTCCCGCGACCGGCGCTCGCTGGTGCTCGCGATGGTCACCGGGGTGCCGCGCTCGCTGCTCAAGAGCTGGTGGCGGGTGCCGGTGGGCGGTGCCCTGCCCATGGCGGAGGCCTACCGGCGCGACGAGACCCTGTGGCTGCCGGACGAGCGCGCCACCATGGTGCGCTTCCCGCACTTCACCGCCGGGCTGCCCTACTCCTTCGGATCCGCCTACCAGCCCGTCCGGGCCGGCGGCCAGGCCGTGGGCGTCCTCGTCGTGCTGCGCTCGGCGGCCCGGACGCCGATGGAGGCGGAGGTGGTGGATCTCGCGCTGCGCCCCGCCGAGCGGGCCATGGAGGAGCGCCTCGACTCCCTCAGCACGGCCCGGACCGCCCCGGGCTCCGCCGCATTCCGCGTCGAGTACGACGACGAGCCGATCAGCGTGCGGCTGCCCACCACCTCCGCCCGCCCGGTCCGGGTCGGGCTCATCGACTGGAACCTGGACAGCGACCGGTGCACGGCGGACGACGAGGCCCTCGCGCTCCTGGGCATCGACCGGGCGGAGTACGGCGGCACCATCACGGACGTCGAAGCCCGTGTCAGCTCCGACGACCTGCACGAACTGCGGGAGAGCCGGCACGACGCGCTGGCCAGCGGCCGGGTCAGGTCCCGGCACTTCCGGGTACGGGACGAGTCCCTGGGCGAGGGGAGGACCAGCTACCGGCCGGTCGAACTGTGGGGCCATCTCGTGCACGGCGGCGCCGGCTCCGGACGGATCCTGGTGGGCGCCCTCGTCGACGCGGCCGGCGGAGTCACCGCGGCCGAAGCGGCCGAGCGGCTGCCCGACGGGATCTTCTCCCTGGACCAGGACGGCCGCCTGACGTACGCCAACCGCCGCTGCGAGGAGCTGCTGGGCTCCGGGCGGGAAGAGCTCTTCGGCCGCTACCCGTGGGAGGTGATCACCTGGCTCCGGGATCCGGCGTACGAGGACCGCTACCGGGCGGCGATGCTGTCGCAGGAGCAGGTGTCCTTCCTCGTCCGGCATCCCGACGGGGACTGGCTGAGCTTCGTGCTGTACCCGGACGTGCACGGGCTGACCGGCCGGGTCTTTCCGACCGGCCCGCCCACCGGGGCCGAGCCGGGACCGGAGGCCGGTTCCGCGACCGGTCCCGGCGTCACCGCCGCCGCGCCGCCGCCCGGGCCGGTCGCCGCCGCGCGGGCCGGAGCGCTGTACCACGTGGTGCAGATGGCGAGCGTGCTCACCGAGGCGGTCACCGTGCAGGACGTCTGCCGGGCCGTGTCCGAACAGTTGCTGCCCGCCTTCGGTGCCCGGGAGCTGGCCCTGTACACCGTTCGTGAGGGCCGCATGTACCTGCTGTGGGAGTCGGGCTATCCGGAGGGCTTCCTCACCCCGTTCGAAGGCGTCACCCTCGACACGCAACTGCCCGGCGTTCACGCGCTGACCACGCGGCTCCCCCTGTTCTTCGAGTCGCCCGAGGACCTCTCCCTCGCCTATCCGGGCATCACCCTGGACCGCATGAACGCCTGGTCGTTCCTGCCGCTGATCGCCTCCGGTCATTCCGTCGGCTCCTGCATCCTCGGCTGGGAGGCCCCGCACCGGTTCACCCCCGACGAGCGCTCCGCCCTCACCGCGCTGAGCGGCCTGACCGCCCAGGCGATGGAGCGGGCGCGGCTCTACGACTCGGAGTCGGCCGTGGCCCGCGGCCTCCAGGAGGGGCTGCTGCCGCACCGCCTGCCCACCGTCGAGGGCCTGCGCACCACCGGCCGCTATCTGCCCGGTACGCAGGGCATGGCGATCGGCGGCGACTGGTACGACGTGATCACCACCGGGCGTGGCGTGGCCCTGGTCATCGGGGACGTCGAGGGTCACAGTGTCGGCGCCGCCGCGGTGATGGGGCAGCTGCGCAGTGCGGTGCACGCCTTCGCCGCGAGCGAGCGCCCGCCGCAGGAGGTCATCACGCACACCAACCGGCTGCTGACCGAGCTGGAGTCGGACGTCTTCGCCACCTGCTGCTACATCGAACTCGACCCGAGGACCGGACGCGCCCTCGCGGTGCGGGCCGGCCATCCCCCGCCGCTGCTGCGCCACCCCGACGGGCGGGCCGAGATGCTGGATCTCGTGGGCGGCGTCATGTTGGGCGTGCAGCCCGACTCGGTGTACCCCGTCACCGCGCTCACCCTGGCCCCCGGCAGCGTGCTCGCGCTGTACACCGACGGGTTGGTGGAGCGGCCCGGCAGCGACATCGAGACGGGCATCGACGCGGTCCGCCGCCGACTGTCCGAGACCCCGGCGGACTCGGTGGAACATCTCGCCGACCGGTTGGTGGGGACGGCGCGGCGGGCCCGGGAGCGGCCGGACGACGTGGCGCTGCTGTTGACGGCGTACCGGTGATTGCGGCGCTCGGCTCGGGGCATGCTGCCCGGACACCCGGCTGATCGGACGAACAGCCGTGCGAAGCGGTGCGGAGTACCGTGGGCGGGACCGGTGAGCAAGGCGGTGGTGGCGTGGAGTGGCAGCGGTACGCCGAGCAGATGGCGCTGCTCGCCCGGGATCTGGTCGCCCAGGATTCGGTTCAGGCGACGCTGGAGGCGATCTCGGCGTCGGCGGTGAAGCTGGTCGAGGGCTGCGACGCGGCGGGGATCCTGACGGTCTCGAAGGGCCGGGCCGTGACGCTGGCCGTGTGCGGTGACCTCGTCGAGGATTCGGACCGGCTGCAGGGCGAGTTCGGTGAGGGCCCGTGCTTCGACGCCGCGCGCCGTGTGGGCGGTCAGCGGCTGTTCCGGATCGCCGACATGACCCGGCCGCAACCGTCCTGGCCGCGGTTCAGCCAGGCGGCCCGCGATCTCGGGATCGGCAGCATGACCGGCGTTCTGCTCTACACCGACGAGCAGGACTTCGGCGCGCTGAACCTCTACTCACGCCGTCCCGGTGCCTTCGGTCAGGACATCGAGGCCGCGGGCTGGCTGCTCGCCTCGCATGCCGCGGTGGCGCTGGCCACGGCCCGTACCGTCGACCAGCTCGAGCACGCCCTGGAGACCCGGCACACCATCGGGGAGGCCATGGGGATTCTGATGGAACGCCATCAGCTGAGCGAGGACGAGGCCTTCGGCGTGCTGCGGCGCATCTCCCAGGACCACAACCTCAAGTTGCGCGACGTGGCGCGGCGAGTCCGGGCCGAGTTCCCGGATCCGGCCTGACGGGCCGGTCCGGGCGGCGGGCTCACGCCGGTCCGTCGCTCAGGCGGGAGGCGCGCAGGAGGAGCACCGCGATGTCGTCGGTGTGCTGTCCGGTGGGGGTGGTGTGGCGGACGAGCCGGTCGATGAGCCGTTCCAGGTCGTAGCCGTCGGCGGTGTCCAGTTGCCCGGCGAGGTCGGTCGTGGTGCGGGTGAGGTCGGTGCCGGGGAGTTCGACCAGGCCGTCGGTGTAGAGGGCGAGGGTGGTGCCGGGGAGCAGGGGCACGGTGGTGACCGGGTAGTGGGCGCCGGTGTCGATGCCCAGCAGCGGGCCGGGCTCCACGTCGAGGACGCCGGCGGGGTGCCGGGCCTGGCGCAGCAGCGGCGGCACGTGTCCCGCGCTGGCGAAGGAGGCCTGGTGGCGGCCGAGGTCGAGGTGGGCGTAGAGGCAGGAGACGAGCAGTTCGGAGTCGAGGTCGGCCAGGAGCCGGTTGGTGCGGGCGAGGACCTGGCCGGGTGCGGCGCCGGCCGTGGCGTGGGCGTGGATGGCGGTGCGGACCTGGCCCATGAGGGCGGCGGCGGCGACGCTGTGGCCTTCCACGTCGCCGATGACGGCGGCCGCGGTCGTGCCGTTGAGGCGCAGGACGTCGAAGAAGTCCCCGCCGACCTCGGTGCCGTGGCCGGCGGGCAGGTAGCGGGCGGCGACGTCGAGGCCGGGCAGACGGGGCAGGGCCCGGGGCAGCAGGGCACGCTGCAGTTCGTGCACGAGCCGGTGTTTGGTGTCGTAGAGCCGGGCTCGGTCGAGGGCCTGGGCGATCAGGCCGGACAGCGAGGTGAGGACGGCGCGTTCGTCGGCGGTGAAGGTGTGCGGCTCGGCGTAGGACAGGATGCAGCAGCCGACCGGCCGGCCGGAGATGGTCAGGGGGAGGAACGCCCAGGCCTGCTTGCCGCTGATCCGGGGTGCTCTGGGGTAGCCGGCGGCCAGCTCGGCGGGGTGGGCGAAGAAGGCCGGGGTGCCGCTGGCGAGGACCTGGCCGGCGGGGGTGAGGTCGGTGTCCAGGGACAGGGCGTCGAGCCGCTCCATCACGTCGGCCGGGTAGCCGTGATAGCCGGTGATCTTCAGCCGGCCGGCGTCGACGCCGGACAGCACGAGGCCCTGGGCGCCGAAGGCGGGCAGGATCTGGTGGGCGATCAGTGCGACGAGGTCGCGCACGGTCACCGTCTCGGTGAGCGCGGCGGCCAGGTGCACGAGTTGGTAGAGGCGTCCCGTCGGTGCCGCGACGGGTGGCCGGGCGCCGGTGGGCGGCGGGTCCTCGGTCTGTTCCGCGCTGTGCAGGACGCGGACGCTGATGCCGCTGGCGTCGGGGTAGAGCTGGAAGGTCAGCGGCTGGTCCGGCGGGCGGAGCGCGGTGAAGGAGACGGGGGCTCGGCTGATGAGCGCCGTGCGGTAGTGGTCCTCGTAGACGGGGTCGTCGAGCCAGGGCAGGGACTGCCAGGGCCGGGTGCCGAGGAGCCGGTCGGCGCCGCGGCCGAGCAGGCGGGCCGCGGTGGCGGTGGCGAAGGTGATGCGGCCCTCCAGGTCGAGGGCCAGGGCGCCCTCGGGGAGGCGTTCGAGGTAGTCGGCGGCGGCCAGGCCGGTCTGCGCGGGGTGGCGTGCGGCGTCGACGGGGACGACGCGCGGCAGCTCGGGCAGGGACGGTGCCCGGGTGGCGTCGTCCAGGAGGCGGGCCATGCGGCGGGCGCTGGAGGTGATGCGGTCGCGTTCGCGTGGCGTGACCCGGCGTGGCCGGCCCGCGGGCCACATCAGCACCAGGCCACCCCAGGAGCGCCGTACGCCGGTCAGGGGGACGGCGGCCAGGGCGAACGGGTAGGGCAGGGTGGCAGCCGCACGGGGGTAGCGGCGGGCCATCTCCTCCTGGCCGGCGACACAGACCAGGGTGTCGTCGTGGATCGCGTCGGCGACCGGGACCGGTGCGGTCAGGGGCAGCCGCTGCCAGGGTGCGGTGAAGGCCACCGGCAGCCCGCACAGGGCCACCAGGCGGAGCACCGGCTCCGCCTCCTCGATGAGGTAGAGGCCGCCGATCGAGGCGCCGGTACCGCGCACGGTGTCGGCCAGAGCCGCCCCCAGGGCGTCGTCCGGCGATCCGGCCTGTTCGTTGCTCCCGGGCATGGTGTCCTCCCGCTCCTCCCCGGACGCTACGCCTGGCGGAGCGTCCGGGCATGTCGTTCGGACGGGTGCCCGGTTTGGAGGTGAATGTGCAGATCCGGGGCGGGTTCGCAGAGCTGCCGGGGGCGGTGGGTTCGGTCGTTTCGTGCGGGCGGCCGTGCACACGGACTCCGGCTGGCAGAATCGGGGGCCCTGGACGGCATCGGGAGGCCGGCTTGCAGACGCTGACATCGCAGGACCCGCTGGCCGTCGCCGTCACGGAGGCGATCCGGGCCGGGGATCTGCCCGGGCTCCGGCAACTGCTCGCCGACCACCCCGGCCTCGCCACCGCCCGCATCACCGAGCAGGGTGAGGACGGCAGGGGCACGCGCAGTCTGCTGCACATCGCGACCGACTGGCCCGGTCACTTCCCCAAAGGCCCCGAGGTGGTCGCGGCCCTGGTCGCCGCCGGGGCCGATCCCCGGGCCCGCTTCGGCGGTGCGCACGCGGAGACGCCGCTGCACTGGGCCGCCAGCAGCAACGACGTACCCGTGCTGGACGCGCTCATCGCGGCCGGCGCCGACATCGAAGCGCCCGGGGCGGTGATCGGCGGCGGCACTCCGCTCGCAGACGCCCGGGGATTCGGGCAGTGGCGCGCCGCGCACCGGCTCATCGAGCACGGCGCCCGCGTCACCCTCCAGGACGCCGCCACGCTCGGCCTGCTCGACCGGGTCCGGGCGTACGTCGACGCGGACGAGCCGCCGTCGCCGGAGGAGATCACCAGCGCCTTCTGGGGTGCCTGCCACGGCGGGCACCTGCCCACCGCGCAGCACCTTCACCAGTGCGGCGCCGACCCCGACTGGTGCGGCTACGACGGCATGACCCCGCTCGACATCGCCCGCGCCCAGGACGCCGACGACGTCGTGCGGTGGCTGTGCGACCTGGGCGCGAAGAGCCGCGCCTAGGGGGAACGCCTCACAGGCAGTAGCGCACGAGCCATTCGTCCTGGTTGTACGCGGTGCGCGCCGGGTCGGGCACGCTGGCCGCCCGCTCCTCGACCATGTCCTCCACGCGCACCGGCTCCGGCAGCGCCCCGAAGCGGACCCGGCGGGCGGCGCTCTCCCTTTCGCTCCCCTGCTGTGACGTCGCCTCGTCCATGGCGATTCCCCTCTCCGGCTGGCCAATCCGACCGTTCGACCCTAGGCGGGCAATGAGTTGACGTGCGGGAGGGGCGCATGGTTCCCGCGGCGCGGCTCAGCCGTAGAAGTTGCGCTGCCACCGGTGCCCGGCGAGCGTGACCGGCCGGCCGTCCGTGAGCGGCCGGCCGTCGCTCAGGGCGGTGTTGCGCTCGACGTTGCTCCACGGCTCGGCGGTCCTGCGACGGGCCGGTGCCGTCGGCTCCGCCGACCCCAGGCGATCACCCGCCGGAGATCACGGCGGTTTCGCCGGGCGAACCGGCTTGTTCGACCCTACGAACTTGCAGCTCGGTTGTTTCCCTTGCACCTTCACAGTGATAGGAAACCTTCCTATCAGTTCTGCACGGCCGGCTCTTCCAACCCCCCACTCTGCTTGGAGGCACCGTGAGACACCCCTCGGCCCCGGCCACCCGCCGCACCGCCCTGGCGCTGTTCGGCGCGGCCCTCGCGACCGCCCCGTTCCTGAAGCCGCCGCGCGCCACGGCGTCCGTGCGCGCGATCGGGCTCGACGACCCGGCGAAGAAGGAGATCGCCATGCAGCTCGTGTCGAGCGCGGAGAACTCCTCCCTCGACTGGAGGGCCCAGTACCGGTACATCGAGGACATCGGCGACGGCCGCGGCTACACCGCCGGCATCATCGGGTTCTGCTCCGGCACCGGCGACATGCTGGACCTCGTCGAGCTCTACACCGACCGCAAGCCCGGCAACGTCCTCGCGACGTACCTGCCGGCCCTGCGCGAGGTCGACGGCTCCGACTCGCACGACGGACTCGACCCCGGCTTCCCGGGCGACTGGCGCCGGGCGGCGCGTGACGCCGAGTTCCGGCGCGCCCAGGACGACGAGCGCGACCGGGTGTACTTCGACCCGGCGGTCCGGCAGGGGAAGGCGGACGGGCTGCGGGTGCTGGGCCAGTTCGCCTACTACGACGCCCTCGTCATGCACGGCGACGGCGGCGACCCCCTGAGCTTCCGCAACATCCGCAAGCGGGCCCTGCGGACGACGCAGCCGCCGGCGCGGGGCGGTGACGAGGTGACGTACCTCGAAGCCTTCCTGGACGCACGGGTGTGGGCCATGAAGCAGGAGGAGGCGCACAGCGACACGAGCCGCGTCGACACGGCCCAGCGCGTCTTCCTGCGCCGGCGCAACCTCGACCTCGACCCGCCGCTGGACTGGAAGGTCTACGGCGACAGCTATCACATCGGCTGACCACCACCGGCCCGGGAGCGATTGGTCCGTCAAGCACGCGTGGAAGTGGACCTCCTCCCGGGCCGCCCGGCTGCCTAGCGTCGCCGGCATGAACGCCACCACGACGCGCGGGGCCCTGCTCGCCGCGCTCGCCTGCGTCCTCGTCGGAGGATCCTTCACCGCCAACAGCGTCCTGGGCGACTACCCGTACGCGGGCGGCCAGTTCCTGCGCTACGGGCTGGCCTGCCTGCTGCTCGTCCCGGCGGCGGGCAAGGGCGCTGCCGACCGGCTGCGGGCCCTGACACCCCGCCAGTGGGGCCGACTGGCCCTGCTCGCGGCGGTCGGCATGGTCGGCTTCAACCTGGCCGTCATCGCCGCGGAGCGCACGGCGGAACCGGCGGTGCCCGGCGTGTTCGTGGGCTGTGCGCCGGTCGCCGTCGCCGTGCTCGTGCCCCTCCTGGACGGGCGCAGGCCGCAAAAGGCGGTGCTGTACGGGGCGTTGCTCGTGGCCGCCGGCGCCTTCACGGTCCAGGGCTGGGGGCGCGCGGACGGTACGGGCATCGCCTTCTCGGTCTGCGCCCTGGCCGGGGAGGTCGGGTTCGCGGTGCTCGCCGTGCCCGTGCTGCGGCCGCTCGGGCCCCGGCTGCTGTCCGCGACCGTGTGCGCGGTCGCCGCACTGGAGTCGGCGGCGGTCGGGCTGCTGGTCGACGGGGGCGCCTGGCTGCGGCGACCGGACACCGTCGAGACGGCCGCGCTGCTGTGGCAGGCGGTGGTGGTCACCGTGGTCGGCTTCGTCTGCTGGTACATGGGCATGCAGCGGATCGGCGCGGAACGCGCCACCCTGTTCTCCGGTCTCATCCCGGTCGCGGCGGCCTGCACCGCGCCGCTCGTCGGCACGGGGTCCTACGGACTCGCGCAGGCGGCGGGCAGTGCGCTGGTCGGGCTCGGCGTGGCGCTCGGGTCGGGAGCGCTGAGGCGGGCAAGGCGCGAGCCGTTCACGGGGCGGGCCTTTCGGGGGAACGGGCGCCCGCAGTCCCGCGGAGTCCGCGTGCCTGAAAAGCCGGAGTGATCCCGCGTGCATCTAATGGACGGCACTGAACTCCCGGCCCACACAGGAGACGACGTCCATGCCGCACAGCCGCACCGGTGATGGGGACCAGAAGGCCGCGCGCGGGGGTGTACTGCGGCGGCTGGGCGAGTGGTGCGCACGCCACTTCGTGATCGTCATCATCGCCTGGCTGGTGGCGCTGGTGGCGCTGCAGGTCGTCAGCCGGACGTTCGGCGGGGAGTACTCCGACAACTTCTCCCTGCCCCAGGCGCAGTCCCAGAAGGGCCTGGACGTGCTCAAGGCGCACGATCCACAGGCGGGCGGCTACAGCAGCCAGATCGTGCTGCACGACGACCAGCAGGCCCTGACCGCGCTGAGTTCGCAGATCTCCACCACGGTCGCCGACCTGGAGAAGCTGCCGCACGTCCTGTCGGCCCAGAACCCGCTGTCCGCGCCGGGCTCGTCCTCGGGGCAGTCGCAGCAGCAGAACGTCGGGCCGCTGTCGGACGACCAGAAGACGGCGTACATCACCGTCCGCTTCGACCAGCAGCCCTCGACGCTCGGCGACGACTATCTCAACGGGGTCGACAGCGCTGTGCAGTCACTGCGGTCGGCCGGTGCGGAGGTCGAGTACGGCGGGCCGCTCGGCGAGCTCGCCCGGCCGGAGGCCGACGACCGGGTGAGCGAGCTGATCGGGTTCGGCGTGGCCGTCATCGTGCTGCTGATCGGGTTCGGGAGTGTCATCGCCGCCGTCGTCCCGCTGCTCACCGCGCTGATCAGCGTCGTCGGCGGCCTCGCGATTCTCGGGCTGCTGGCCGTCGCGTTCACCTTCGCGACGGTCTCCCCGACCCTGGCCACCATGATCGGGCTCGGTGTCGGGATCGACTACGCCCTGTTCATGATCACCCGGCACCGGCAGAACCTCATCGACGGTGCGGACCCGGTGCGGGCCGCCGGGCAGGCCACGGCGACCAGCGGTCACGCCGTCCTCGTCTCCGGCTGCACGGTGATCATCGCCCTGGCGGGCCTGTCGGCCTCCGGGGTCGGCTTCATCAGCCTGCTCGGGGTCGCCGCCGCGGTCACCGTCGTCTCGGCCGTCGTCGGCGCGCTCACCCTGGTCCCGGCGCTGCTCGGGCTCATCGGCCGGCGCATCGACCGCTACCGGGTGCGCCGCCCCGTCGCCGAGACCGACACCGAGGCGGGCGGGACACCACGGGGGACCTGGCACCGGTACGCGCAGCGGGTGGAGCGCAGACCGCTGTGGTTCCTGTCGGCGGGTGTCGCCGCGGTCGCGGTGCTCGCGATCCCCGTGTTCTCCATCCAGCTCGGGCACATCGGGGACGGCGCCGATCCGACGTCCTTCACCGACCGGCGGGCCTACGATCTGATGACCGACGCGTTCGGGCCCGGGTCCAACGGACCGCTCACCGTCGTCATCGACCAGACGGACGTGCCGGGCTCGCAGCGTTCCGATCTGGCCTCGAAGGCCCAGCAGACGCTCGACTCGGTCCAGGGGGCGGCCGTCGTCACCCCCCTGACACCCACCCAGGACGGCGACGTCCTGATCGGCACCGTGTACTCGACCCAGTCGCCGCAGAGCGCCACGACCACGGACCTGAGCAACCGTCTGGTCGACCACACCCTGCCGGACGCGGTCATGGGAACGGACGCCAAGGGCTATGTCACCGGTACGACGGCGGCCCAGGTCGACTTCCGCGACATCGTCGCCTCCCGGCTGGTCGTGATCATCCTCGTCGTGGTCGGCCTGGCTTTCCTGATCATCCTGGCCGTGTTCCGGGGGCTGCTCGTCGCCGTCAAGGCGGCCGTCCTGAACGTCCTGTCGATCGCCGCCTCGTACGGTGTGGTCGTCGCGGTGTTCCAGTGGGGCTGGGGCGGTCCCGCGCTCGGCGTCAACGGCAAGGTGCCCGTCGAGAGCTATGTGCCGATGATGATGTTCGCCATCATCTTCGGCCTCAGCATGGACTACGAGATCTTCCTGCTCTCCCGCGTCCACGAGGCGTGGCTGCGCACCGGGGACGCCAAGGCCTCCGTCGCCCACGCCCTGGAGATCACGGCCCGGGTCATCACCTGCGCCGCGCTGATCATGGTGAGCGTGTTCGCGGCGTTCATCGTCAGCGACAACATCGTGGTCAAGATGCTCGGGCTGGGGCTGGCCGTCAGCGTGCTCATCGACGCGACCGTCGTACGGCTGCTCATGGTGCCGGCGGTGATGACGCTGCTCGGGCGGCACGCCTGGTGGATGCCGCGGTGGCTGGACCGGGTGACGCCGCACATCGACGCCGAGGGGCCACCGGCCGGGGCACGTTCGGCGTCTCCCTGAAGCGTCCTCCAACTCCCTTGCGGCATCGGCTGCTTGCGACGGCTCCGCACCTCACCCCGAACTCCCCTGTCTGAAAAATCCCCTTTTTACTGTTTTGGCCTTACGGGTGTGGTTAATCGAGGAGGGTGCGTATGGGGCGGACGCCGAAGCGCGGTGATGGACGCGCATGCCGTCGCCGCGGGCGGTCCGGTTCCTTATCGAGAATTCTGGGAGTTGAAAATGATCACTCGAGAGCAGATTCCCACCGTGCTGGACCACCCGGTCCATGACGCCAGGGGCGACAAGATCGGCGATGCCAGGCACGTCTTCATCGACGACCTCACCGGCGAGCCCGAGTGGGTCAGCGTACGAACCGGCCTGTTCGGCACCAGCGAGTCCTTCGTGCCCATCCACGACGCGGCCCTCGTCGAGGACCACCTCGAGGTGCCGTACGCCAAGGACCAGGTCAAGGACGCGCCCAACGTCGACATAGACGCCGGCGGCCACCTGTCCGAGCAGGAGGAGGAGCGCCTGTACCAGTACTACGGCATCAACTGGGACGCCGCCTGGCAGGACGCTCGTTCCGGTACCGGCCAGGCCACCGGCACCACCGGCACCACCGGCACCACCGGCACCACCGGCACCACCGGCACCACCGACGACGCGATGACGCGGTCCGAGGAGGAAATGCACATCGGTGTCGAACGCCGCGAGGCCGGCCGGGCGCGGTTGCGCAAGTACGTCGTCACCGAAGAGCAGCAGTACACCGTCCCCGTGCGCCATGAAGAGGTCCGCGTCGAGCGAGAGCCGATCAGCGACACCAACCGGGACCGGGCGATGAGCGGCCCGGACATCACCGAGGCGGAACACGACGTCACCCTCTACGAGGAGCAGGCCGTGGTGGAGACCAGGGCCGTACCGAAGGAGCGGGTCCGCCTGACCACCGAAGAGGTGACAGAGGAGGAGACCGTCACCGGCGAGGTCCGCAAGGAACGCATCGAAACCGAGGGAACCGACGAGCGCGGGGACCAGCGGCGCCGCCACTGATCTCCACCGGGATCCTGGGACGGGAGGACCGGCGCCCCTCCCTCCCGGGCGTCCTGCGTGGCCGCCGGGACGAACGAGCACTCCGTCGGTGAGGGGTGGCCGGGGGTCAGTGGAGCACCAGGTGGACGAGGGCGAGGGTGCCGACCGACACGATCAGGGTCCGCAGGACGGTGGGGCTGAAGCGGCGGCCGGTTCTGGCTCCGATCAGACCGCCGAGCGCAGATCCGGCGGCGATGAGCACGACGGCCGTCCAGTCGAAGTGGGCGAAGAACAGGAACAGCAGGGCGGCGACGGTGTTGACGAGCGCCGCCAGCACGTTCTTCACGGCGTTGAGCCGCTGCAGGCTCTCGTCGAGCAGCATGCCCATCAGGGAGACGTAGATGATGCCCTGTGCGGCGGAGAAGTAGCCGCCGTAGACGCTGGCCAGGGTCAGCCCGGTGAACAGCAGCGGGCCGCCGTCACGGCGGACGGGGCTGCTACCCGCCTCGCGACGGCGGCGCACTCTCCTCGCGATCCAGGGCTGGCACGCGACCAGGACGAGGGCGAGACCCACCAGGACCGGCACGATCCGTTCGAACGCCGAGGCGGGCAGGGTCAGCAGCAGCACGGCGCCCGTGAGGCCGCCCAGCACGGCACCGATGCCGAGCAGGAGGACGCGCCGGCCCTGGCCGCGCAGTTCCTCGCGATAGCCGACGGCCGCGGTGATGGAACCGGGGACCAGGCCCAGCCCGTTCGACACCGTGGCCGTGACCGGGGGCAGCCCGGTGGCGAGCAGGACCGGGAAGGTGATCAGCGTCCCAGAGCCGACGACGGCGTTGACGGCCCCGGCACTTGTGCCGGCGGCGAGCACGGCGGCCATGTCCCACGGCGTCATGCCGGCGCCCCTCGGCGTGTGCCGTTCCAGGTGAGGTTCATGGGGTCACGCTAGAGGGCGGGTGATTCGGCCGTCGTCGAAGGGTGCCGGGGTCCGGCCTCGGCCGGACACGCGCGACGGCGGCGGGATCCGGTGGGATCCCGCCGCCGTTCGTGGCTCACGCCCGGGGATGACTTCTAGCTGCTCTAGCTGCGCCTGACCCGGCGGAGGACGACGAAGCCCGCGATGACCAGGACTGCGCCCGCCGCGGCGGGCCAGAGCTGGGCGCCGGTGTCGGCCAGGCCGCCCTGGCCGACGGCCTGCGGCTCGGTCCGGGACGGGACCGACGGGGTCGGCGCGGCACTGGTCGCCGTGCCGACGGCCTGGGACTCGCCGAGGCCGTCCGTGTCCTCGTCGTTGCCGTCCTTCGAACCGCCGCCCTGCTCAGCTGCGTTGCCGCCGTCGGCCGAGGCCGTCGCCTTCACCTCGGGCCGGGCGTTGCCGGGGGCCGTGGACGCGTCGCCGGACTCCGGTTCGGGGGCCGGCCTGTCCGCCGGGGGCTTCGCAGCCTCGCCCTTGCCGTCGTCACCGGCGTCGCCCTTGTCACCGGGCTTGCCGGCATCGTTCCCGCCCTGCGGCGCGTCGGGAGTGCGGGTGGGCTGCTCCTGCGGGGCCTCCGGCGTCTTGGTCGGCTGCTCCTGGGGGGCATCGGGGGTCTTCGTCGGCTCCTCCTGCGGGGCCTCCGGCGACTTGGTCGGCTCCTCCTGGGGCTCCTCGCCCGGTGCCGGGTCCTGCCCGCCGTCCGCTCCGGCTCCGCACGTGCGGCCGTCGTTGATGCAGTCGACCATCTCCCCCATCAGATCCTCGTCGAAGATGTTGATGAAGTCGCCGTGGTCCGTGACCGGCTTGTGCAACTGCTCCGGGAAGGAGTCGACCGCGAACAGCGGTGTCGTCCGGCCGCCGTCCTCAAGGCTGGGCGCGTCGATGTCGTAGACGATGCGCTGGACCAGCTGCGGGATGGGGCGGAAACCGGACGGGCAGGTGCCGGCGGCGTCCGCGAACGCCACGTGGGTGCGGTGGTTGGCGCTGTCGATGTTGCGGCCGTCCCAGCAGCTCTGGAACTTGAAGGTCCGTACGACGTCGCTGCCCTGCGGGCACAGCGGGTACTTGTCCTTCAGCTGCCGGTCCTCGAAGCCCGTGCAGCTCCAGGAGGCGTTGGCGTTGGCGGGGCCGTTGACGAACGACTTGGCGTCGCCGGTGATGATGCGCAGCAGCCGCGGCATGGCCGTGACCTTCTCGCGCGGGTTGCCCACGAAGTTCAGCGTGACCTGCTTCGGCGTCACGATCTCGCCGGCGTTGCCCTCGATGCCGCCGCCGGGCGAGTTGGCGTCCTGCTCCTGGGCGCCGTTCTGCAGACGCACGACGGGCCAGTAGTAGGACGACTTGTCGCCCTGGTCGTCGCAGCTGGTCTCGGCCTTCGCGAGGTCCTGGTCGCTGGCGAAGGCGTTGTTGGCCTGGTTGCCGACGTAGTCGTGGAAGTGGTGGGCCCCGTTGGTGACGCCCGGGGCGGCGATGATGTTGTCGGAGTTGAACAGGCCGTTCTCGTTCACGCCGCAACTGGTGGCGAAGGAGCCGCGGGACGCGTTGCCCTCCTGGCGGGGGTTGTTCACGTTGGGCTGGACGGTCTTGATGTCCGCGAAGTCGGCGGCGACGGGGCCGTTGCCCGCCTGTCCGCCGTTGGCGCCCTGCCCCTGGCCGTTCCCCTGTTCCTGGCCGTCCTGGCCCTGCTCCTGACCGGGCTGCTCGGTGGCGCCGCCGTCCTGGCCTTCGCCCTGCGCGGGGGCCTGGTTGCCGTCCTCCACGGTGCAGGCGGCGAGGGCTTCGAGCCCCTCGGGGCGGTCCCCCACGCGGTCGATGGCGATCGCGATGCGTTCGAGGGTCGCGGCCCGCTTCTCCTTCAGCGGGTTCACGATCGCGTTGTCGGCGAAGCCGGGGTCCTGCTGCACCTGTTGTGCCGATTCGCTCAGCTGCTGATAGGCCTTGGCGATCTGCTCGTCCAGGAGGGCGAGTTCCTTGTCGACCTCCCCTCGCGCCTGCTCGGGGACCGAGGTCAGCTTGCTGCCGACGTCCGGGCAGTCGATCGTGGCGCCCGCGGTCCGGACCCCCGTGCCGGACCGCGTCTGGGCGGAGTCACCGCCCGAACCGCCGTCCGTGGCGGAGGCGTAGACGTTCGCGGCCATCAGGCCGCCTCCGCCCAGGATCAGTGCGAATGCGGCGAAGGTCGCGCGTCGTGGGCCTGTAGGGCGTCTTCGCGTGTTGCGTCCCAAGGGTGCTCTCCTGCGCTTGTGGCGTGCCGGGCATGAAAATCCCCTCGCCCCATACGTACGGGAGCACCGGTGTGTTCACTCACCTCGAAAACTTTCGGAGAACTCTCATGAAGCCCGGGCCGGCCCGGTCCCCGCCGGACCCGGCGTCCGGCGGGGAGGCGCAGGTCAGCGGAAGTTCACGTCACTGCACAGGAAGTAGGTCTGGTCCATGTGCGAGGCCTGCCAGATCGTGTACACGACGTGCCGACCGCTCAGCCCCGAAGTACTCACGGGAATCTCGTAGTTCTGGCTGGGCGCGTACCTGCCGGTGCGCTTGACGAGCTGGAGGTCGTTCCAGGTCAGCGGCTGGGTGGTGGGGTCGAAGCCCTGCCGCGTGACGTACACCAGGAAGTAGTCGGCGCCGTGACTGGCCTGGTCGTACAGCTTCACCGTGAAGTCGCCGGTGATGTCCGTCGTCTTCCAGGCGCCGACCGCGTCGAGGGAGTTGTACCGGCCTCCCTCGGTCCGGCCACCGCTGCACAGCTGGCCGTTGGGGACGACGGCCTGGAAGTTCCCGCCGGAGCCGTTGCGGTACAGGCCGTTCCAGTTCCACATGGCGTTGGGGTCGGCCCGCCACGCCTGCCAGCACATGGGGTCCTGCTGGGCCATCGCGGGGTTCAGGTGGTCGCTGCCCCAGCGCAGCCAGCAGCCGTAGTTGCGGGAGGCCGGGTCGACGACCGAGCCGTGGGCGACGGCGGTGCCGCTCCACGGGATCAGACTGAGCAGCGCCGCGACCAGGACGCTCAGGGCGAGTGTCAGACGGGACCTGCTCCTGGAATGCCGTTTCTCATGACCATGACAATCCATGATCTCCTTCTTTCGCGTGTGGGGGTTGTCGCGCCTCGGGTCGTGCTTTCGATCATGTTTCGGTGTGCTTCCGTGGGGAGTGCGGGAGCGAATGGGAGCGCTCCCGCACCGCACAGGCTGCGCCCGATGACACGAGTCGGCAACGTGTGATTGCGCCACTTCCGCGCCTCCTGGCGCGTTCGATGCCGTTCGATGCATGCGACCGCACGGGCCGTCAGAGGCGGTCGGGTTCCTTCGTGGTGCGCCCGAGGCAGGTGGCCTCGCCCGGCTCGGGGATGTCGATCTCCTCGAAGCCCATGCGGTCGTAGAAGGCTCTGGCCCGGGTGTTGGCGGTCGCCATGGACAGGTGGACGGCCGGGACTCCCTCGTCCTGGAGGGCCTGCAGGAACGTCCGCATCAGGCGGCGTCCGTAGCCCCGGCCCTGCCACGCGGGCAGCAGGTCGATGTGCAGATGCGCCGGGTAGGCGGCCAGTTCGGGGAGCACCATCCGTTCGGGGTGGTGCAGCAGGCCCGCGATGACCTCGTCCGGGGTGCGCGGCGGCCGGGGCGGCTCCGGGTAGCGGCCGGCCACCAGGGGCAGCCACGTGCTGCGGAAGGCCCGGGCGAAGCGCGGGGTGTCGGCGGTGCCGAGGATGTAGCCGACCGCCTGCCCCCGCCCGTCGTCCAGCACGAAGACCAGTTCCGGCTCCAGATGGACGTACGGCGCCGCGAAGGTCGCCGGGAAGATGCCCGGGTCCGCGTAGTGAGCGCGGCTGTCCTCGCCGCGGTGCGCGGTGCGGATGCAGATGTCGTCGAGGGCCGGACGGTCCTCGGGGCGGTACGGGCGGACGGCGGGCGACGTGGTCATGCTGGCATCGTGCAGGCAGTGGGAGCGCTCCCTCACCTCTTTCGGCACAGCGGAGGTGCCCGGCGTGGACGAGCACGGCTTAAGCGCCCGGCCTGGGGTTACCCGTCTCACATGGTGAAGCTGCATATTCCGGGACGAAAAGAACAGCGCGAGACCGGCGAGACCGAGGCCCCACCTCCGGAGAGCCACCGTGCCGGGCCCGATGCGGGACGCCGGGAGACTCCCGAGGCGGAGCGCCGGGAAGCTCCCGCCCCCGCCGACGAGGATCCGGGGCCGGGCCCCGAGGTGGAGCGTGCAGCGCCCGACACACCGACCGACCTGCCACCGAAGTCGTGGGGCGCGGTGCTGAAGGGCAGTGTGCGGGAGTTCAAGGACGACGAACTCACCGACCGGGCGGCCGCCCTGACGTACTACGGCGTGCTGGCCATGTTCCCGGCGCTGCTGGTGCTGGTGTCGATGCTGGGCCTCACCGGCCGGTCGACCACGGACAAGGTCACCGAGAACGTCCGCGAGCTCGTGCCCGGCTCGGCGGGCGACATCATCACCCGGGCCGTCGACCAGTTGCAGGGCAACGCCGGAATCGGCTCACTGATGGCCATCGTCGGTCTGGTGCTGGCGGTGTGGTCGGCGTCCGGTTATGTGGGGGCGTTCATCCGCTCCGCCAACGCCGTCTACGACATGCCCGAGGGCCGGCCGGTGTGGAAGCTGCTGCCGATGAGGGTGGGCGTGACGGTCGTGCTGCTGGTGCTGGCCGTCATCAGCTCGCTGATCGTGGTCTTCACGGGCGGGCTGGCCCAGCAGGCCGGGGACGCCCTCGGCATCGGCGACACCGCGCTGACGGTGTGGTCGATCGCCAAGTGGCCCGTCCTGGTCCTGCTGGTCGTGCTCATGATCGCTATCCTGTACTGGGCGGCCCCGAACGCCAAGGTGAAGGGGTTCCGCTGGATCACCCCGGGCAGTCTGCTGGCCCTGGTCATCTGGATGGTCGCCTCCGCCGGCTTCGCGGTCTACGTGGCCAACTTCGCCTCGTACAACAAGACCTACGGCACGATGGCCGGTGTCATCGTCTTCCTGGTGTGGCTGTGGATCACCAACCTGGCGATTCTGCTGGGTCTGGAGTTCGACGCGGAGACGGTGCGGCAGCGGGCCATCGCCGGTGGGCATCCGCCCGAGGCCGAGCCGTACACCCAGCCGCGTGACACCCGGGCGTGGGACGAACAGGACCGCCGCCGGGTGGAGGAGACCTGACCGGGGGCGCGGCTGCCCGGGCCCGGGCCGTGCGGCTCGGGGTCGTCGGGCACGTGCGGCGCCATCGTGGCTTGTCGCGCAGTTCCCCGCGCCCCCGGGGCCCCGGACGGTTCAGCCCATGAGTCCGGCGGCGACCGTCGCGCCCAGTTCCCAGCATCGCTCGAGGTCGCCCTTGTCCGGCTCGCCGGTCACGGTCACGGCCTCGGCGGTGCGGCGCCAGCCGAGGCCCGTCGTGACCGATTCGATCCCGCGCACCGCTCCGGTGACGTCGTTGCCGCCGTGCACCCAGTAGCCGAAGGGGCGGCCGCGGGTGGCGTCCAGGCACGGGTAGTAGACCTGGTCGAAGAAGTGCTTGAGGGCGCCGGACATATAGCCGAGGTTCGCGGGAGTGCCGAGGAGGAAGCCGTCGGCGGCGAGGACGTCGGAGGCGGTGGCGGCCAGCGCGGGCACGCGGACGACCCGGACGTCCTCGATCCCGGGGTCCGACGCCCCGGAGACGACGGCTTCGAACATCGCCTGGCAGTTGGGCGAGGGCGTGTGATGGACGATCAGCAAGGTGGCCACGGCACCTGACCTTGCCGCCTGGGCCCCCGTCACCGCAAGCGGTGACGGGGGCCGGGTGTCGCCGTCGCTCAGCGCTTGCCGCGGCGGCGGATCAGCAGGCAGGCCACGAGTACCGCACCTGCGCCCGCCAGCAGGGCGGCCCGGCGGTCGCGCACCTGCTGCGGTGCCTTGTCCTGCCAGACCTGCTCGGCCTGTGCGGCCTTCTCCTTCGCGCCCTGAGCGGCGGCGGCGCCCTTCTGCTTCACCGGCTCGGGCAGCTTCTCCTCCACGGTGTGGGCGACGTGCGCGGCCTTGGCCTTGGCCTGCCCGCTCCACTCGTGGGCCTTGGCCCCGGCCTGCCCGCTCCACTCGTGGGCCTTGGCCCCGGCCTGGCCGCTCCATTCCTGGGCCTTGGCCCCGGCCTGTTCCCTGACCGCGACGGCCTTCTCCCGGGCTCGGGTCTTGACGTCGGCCCGGTCCGCCAGTGCCTGGACGGTGTCGCCGAGTTCGTGGCGGGTGTGCTCGACCTGCTCGCGCAGCTCCTGGCTGCGGGCGGTCGGCTCGTCGTGCGGAGGCTGGGTCATCGCTGTGCACTCTCCTTGATCTCGGCCACGTCGGCCTTCGCGCTGTCGATGGTCCGCTGCGGGGCGGGAGGGGTGGCGCTGCGCACCTGCTTGCGGCCGGCCAATGCCGTCAGGCCCGTGGCGACGGCCAGGACACCGGTGACGATCAGCGCCGCCGCCCACACCGGCAGCGGCACGGCCAGGGCGGCGATCACCGTGGCGACCAGCGCCTGCAGGGTGACGAAGCCGAGTACGCCGGCTCCGCCGAACAGGCCGCCGCCCTTTCCGAAGCGTTTGCCCTTCTCGGTCATCTCCGCCTGGGCGAGGCGCATCTCGCCGCGCACCAGGTCGGACAGCTGCTCGGTGGCCCGCTGCACCAGCTCGCTCACGGGCTCGTCCCCGGCCGCCGACGCGCTCCCCGCGCGGGGAGCGGCAGAGGCCGTGCGATCCGTGTCCGCCATGGCGATCACCTCCCGGTCCGTAGTCGTGGGCCGGGTACCCCGGCGAGGGCGGAAAGGACACCTCGTCCGACAACTCGTGATGACGATGAGTGAGCGGCACAAGATCTGGTACCCGTCCGTCGCTCACGTACCAGAAAGGGAGGCATCGCCTTGTCGCAGGTAGAGGAATCCATCGAGGTCCGCGTGCCGGTGCACACCGCGTACAACCAGTGGACGCAGTTCGAGTCCTTCCCCCAGTTCATGGACGGCGTCGAGCGCATCGAGCAGCGCACCGACACCCTCACGCACTGGGTGACGAAGATCGGCGGACAGGCGCGGGAGTTCGACGCGGAGATCACCGAGCAGGTCCCGGACGAGCGTGTCGCCTGGACGACCGTCGGTGGCGAGGCGCGGCAGGCCGGTGTGGTGACCTTCCACCGCATCCAGCCCGACACGACCAAGGTCATGCTGCAGATGGAATTCGACCCCACTGGAGTGGCCGAGACCGTGGGCGACAAGCTCGGGTTCGTGAAGCGGCAGGTCTCCGGTGATCTGCGGCGGTTCAAGGAGTTCATGGAGGCCCGCGGGGCGGAGACGGGCGCCTGGCGCGGCGCGGTCTGACCGGATGTGAGGAGGCCGCCACCCCGCATGGGGTGGCGGCCTCCTGCCGTGCGCGCCCGCTACGCCACCGGGGCGGCGATCCCGCTCCGGAAGAGCTGCCGGGTCTGCCGGCTCAGGTCGTTGAGGCGCAGGGCGAGCTGCGCCGCGGCGTCGTAGAGGGTGTGGACGGCCCGGAGGCGTTCCAGGCGGGGGGCCAGGGCCGACAGGGCGATGGCGAGGGCGACGCCGGACCAGGCCACGGGCCCGAGCGGGGTGCAGCCGAAGAAGTGGCTGACGCCGGGGGTCTGGACGAGGGCGGCGAGGACGGCGGCGGAACCGAGGGCCGTGACCCACACCAGGGTGCTGTGGCGCCGCCCGGAGAGGGTCTGCACGAGCTGGGCGCCGACCACGCCGCACAGGGCCATGGTGGTGGACCGTCGCTCGGTACCCGGGGTGAGGCGGCCGATGAGGTACGCCGCGACCGCGCCGAAGCAGGTGGTGATGCCGCGGCGGCGGATGGAGCGCATCAGGGGCGCGCCGAGGACGTCGAGGCGCATCGGGCCGGTCGCGGCGTGCTCGGCGGTCGAGGGGTCGCTGCTCGGCGTGACCGCCACGGCCATGGCCGGGAACATGTCGGTGAGCAGGTTGACCAGCAGCAGTTGACGTGTCGACAGGGGGGAGGCCCCGGCGAGCAGGGTGCCGAGGACGCTGAAGCCGACCTCGCCGGCGTTGCCGCCGATGAGGATGCTCACCGCGTCGGCGACGCTGCGCCACAGGGCACGGCCCTCGGCGACCGCGTCCACGAGGACGGACAGGTCGCCGGTGGTGAGCACGAGGTCGGCGGCGTTGCGGGCGGCCGCGGAGCCGCGGGACTCGACGCCGACCCCGACGTCGGCGGCGCGGATGGCGGCGGCGTCGTTGGCGCCGTCACCGGCCATCGCCACGACCCGCCCGGCCTGTTGCAGGGCCTCCACGACGTGCAGCTTCTGCTCGGGTGCGACCCGGGCGATGACGCCCGCGCCGCGCAGGACCCGGACGCGTTCGCGGCGCTCCATGGCGACGAGTTCGTCGCCGGTCACCGCCTCGGTCTCCTCCGGCCAGCCCAGTTGCAGGGCGATGGCGCGGGCGGTCTCCGGGTGGTCGCCGGTGAGCATGACGGGCAGGATGCCGGAGCGGCGCAGGTCCGCGAGCAGGGCGTGCGAGGTGTCGCGCGGGACGTCGGCCAGGGCGACGAAACCGCTGAACTCCAGGTCCGCGAGCGGCGCGTCGAGTTCGGCCTCGGCGTCGTCGGCCCGGCAGGCGCGGCGGGCGACGGCGAGGACGCGCAGTCCTTGCCCGGCCAGTTCGTGGGCGGTGTCCCAGGCGTGGTCGGGGAGGTCCCGGCAGGCGGGCAGGATCGTCTCGGGGGCGCCCTTGACGACGAGGAGTTCGCCCATGTCCGGGTCGCCGTCGCGGCCGACCGCGGCCGCGTAGCCCCGGCGGGTCTCGAAGGGCAGTTCGCCGGTGGGTGCCCAGCCCGCGTCGGGCGGGGCGACGTCGAGGACGGCCTCGTCGGTGGCGTGCGCGACGCGGCGGCCCTGCCCCGTCTCCTCCTGCGGGCAGGCGCGCGCGGCCAGGCGCTCGATCGGTGCGGCCTGTTCGTCGTCCGTGGCGAGGACGGTGCCGTCGGCGGTGGCGACGCGGACCAGGCGCAGTCTGTTCTCGGTGAGGGTGCCGGTCTTGTCGAAGCAGACGGTGTCGACCCGGCCGAGCGCCTCCAGCGTGCGCGGGGTGCGGACCAGGACGCCGCGGCGGGACAGCCGGCGGGCCGCCGCCATCTGCGCGACGGTCGCGACGAGCGGAAGTCCCTCGGGGACGGCGGCGACGGCGACCGCGACACCGCCGCTGACGGCGCGTCGGACGGGGCTGCCGCGCAGCAGGGACAGCCCGGTCACGGCCGCGCCGCCGGTGAAGGTCACCGGCAGGGCCTTGCGGGTCAGTTCCTGGAGCCGGGCCTGGACACCGGCGGGCGGCGGGGTGCGGGCGGCGAGGGCGACGGCCCGGCCCGCCTCGGTCCGGTCGCCGGTGTCCACGACCAGGGCGGTGGCCCGTCCGGCCACGACGGTGGTGCCCTCGAAGACCATGCAGGTGCGCTGCGCCACGGGCAGACCCGGTGTGGCGTCGACGCCCTTGGTCACCGGCAGGGACTCGCCGGTGAGCGCCGACTCGTCGACCTCCAGACCGTCGACGTCCAGCAGCCGTGCGTCGGCGGGTACGACGTCGCCGGCGCCGAGGCTGATCTCGTCGCCGGGCCGCAGCCGCGCCGCGTCGACGGTGACGGTGCGTTTGCGGCTGTCCTGCCTGCGGGCCTTGGGCTGCTGCCGGGCGGCGAGCCGGGCCAGGGCCTGTTCGGCACGCAGCCGCTGGAGTCCGCCGGTCACGGCGTTGAGGTCCATGGCGCCGACGACGAGCAGCGCGTCGACGACCGAGCCGAGCAGCGCCGAGGCGACGGCGCCCGTGGCAAGGACGGGGGTCAGCGGGTCGTCGAGTTCGCGGCGTACGGCTCCGGCCGCCTGCCACGTCCAGCGGGCGGGGGCGACGGCCGGGTGCCGGGCCACGCGTTCGGCCCGCTGCCGTGAACGGTCGGCGAGCAGGGCGATTCCGCGGGGCTCGCCGTCGCGGTCGGCGCGCCCGAGCCGGTCGCGGGCCTCGTGGGGCTCCAGGGCGTGCCAGGGGATGTGCAGGCGGGGCGGGGGCGGGGTGGCCCGGGCGACCCGGACGGCTTCGAACCAGCCGGTGATCAGGGCGTTGGCGGCGGCGATGTTGACGGGGGCGTGCCGGGTGAGGGGCCACAGGAGCTGACGGCCCGGGGGTTGCCCGCCGCGGGCGACCAGCAGCCCGGAGAGGGCCGCGCCGGCGCGGGCCAGGGTCTGCGAGCGGCGTCCTACGCGCCGGGCCGCGGGGATGGCGGTCAGCAGCCGCCAGACGTCGGCGAGGCCTCCCGGGGCCAGCACGTCGACGCCCCAGGAGACGGCCGCCCGTCCGTCGGTGAGGGCGATGGCCACGTCACCGGCGGGCAGCCCGGCCGCGACGTGCCCGTCGCCGGACTCGTCCAGGCGGGCGACGGTCACGACCACGCGCCCCTCGTCCTGCAGGGCCCGTACGACGTCGCCGAACGGCTTGGCGCTCGGGGCGACCTCGTCGGCGAGCCGGGTGATGTCCTTCAGGTCGGAGCCGCCCGCGATCACGACGTGCAGTCCGGCCCGGCGGGCGGCGTCCAGGACGGCCTCGGCGAAGGGGTGGACCGGGTCGTCGGGCAGGCCGTCGTCGGTGTCGTCCTGGCGCAGGCTGCGCAGGGCGTCGGCGTGCAGGACGAGGGCGTCGGCGATCTCCAGTTGCCGCAGGCGCTCCCCGTTGCGCAGGAGGATCCCGGCGTGGGCGAGGAAGGCGCCGAGGGTCGCTCCGAAGGCGGCCGGTCCGTAGCGGGCCGCCTTCGGGGATCCGGCGAGGACCGCCTCGGCCGCGTCCGTCGCGCGGTGCGTGACGAGGAGGGTGGCGGCGGCGCCGGCGAGGCTGCCGGTGCTGGCGTGGGAGGCGTACTCCGCGGCGGGGGTCACCTTGAGCGGCGGCCGGGTGTTCACGGGGCAGGGCAGGCTGGTGCGCCGGTGGTGGCAGACGTCGTCGTGCAGTGCCTCGAAGGCGGCGGCCCTGGCCACGGCTTCGGTGAGCTGGTTGCCGCGCAGGATGCCGTCGAGCACCAGTGCCAGCGGGGTCTGGCCGACGCCGTGGGCGGCGGCGTTGGCGGCGGCGAGGACGAGTTCCATGCCGGACGCGCCGAAGCGCTGCCGGAGCAGGGCCCGGAACCGCGGGTTCTCGCGCAGCAGCGTGACGGTGGCGGTGATGATGCGCGGGGTGGGCGGCAGCCGCAGGGACCGGCCGGCCAGGGCACCGGCCGCGCCGACGGCGTCCAGCAGGATCGCCGCCGCGGTGACACGCACCTCGGCCGGGTCGCCGGGGTGGCTGGTGTCGCGGGCGTTCGGGTCGGCACCCTCCTCCAGGCCGAAGCGGGCGGCGAGCGCGGTGGCCCGCTCGGTGACGCGGTCGGTGGCGGCGTCCTCGGCGACGGTGACGACCAGGCGGGCCAGTCCCCCGTCCCAGTACGCCGTGAGCACGTCCGGGTGCTCGACCAGTTCCTCGGCGACCTTGTGGGCGAGCGCCTCGGCCTCGCCGTCGGGGTGCCGCAGTGCGAGGTGGAGGTGCTGCCCGGCCTTCCAGTGCTGTCCGCCGGTCAGGGCGTTGCGCGCGACGTTGCGGACGCGGCGCGTGGTGTCGTAGACGGACGTCACCGACTGGGCGGTGCTGCGGGCGGCGCCTGCGGCGGCCCCGGCCAGGGCCCCGACGAGCGGGGTGACGTCAAAGCGTGTGAGCATCTGCTGCTGTCCCGACTCAGCCGGTGGGGCGGCTGGCGTGTCCGTGCCCGTGGGGCTCCTCGCCGTGGTGCGCGGTGGCCTCGGCGACCTGTTTCAGCGCGGAGGCGGTGGCGGTGTCTCCGACCTTCGCGGGCTGTTCGTGGACGTGCTGTTCCGGCTGCTCGTGCCGGTAGTGGGAGGAGGTGAGTCTGCCGCCGGGGCCGTACGCGGAGGTGTCCTCGTCGTCCCGGCCGGCCGGGGTGGCGGAGCGGTGGTCCCCGGTGGTGCCGGCCGGTGTTCCGCCGTTCGGTGACGCCTCGTCGGGCCGCTGTCCGGGGCGCGGCTGGGTCAGCCAGGCGACGGCCGCTCCGGTCACCGCCACCGGCCACTCCACCACTCCGGCCACACCGAGCACGCCGGCGCCGGCGTAGACGGCCATCCGGCGGCCACGCGGCGAGACGGCGCCGATCTTGTCCAGCGCGTCCGTGGCCACCTTGCCCACCTGCTCCGCACCCGGCAGGTGCCTGAGGCCCGAGGCCACGGCCCGCAACGGCTGCGGAAGATCGGACGAACGTGATGTCTCCTGGTTCATGGCGACCTCCACAAGCGCGTTGTCCGGCGGCGTCATCCGGCTTCCCAGCTATTTGCCCTATATTCCGTCTTTAGTGCGGTATGCGCTTGTCTTGTTCGGCCAAGGTGTCGGGGGCGGCCGGGGAGCCGCCACCCGGGAAGGAGGGTCCGGCCGCCGGGTGGATCCATCGATGTCGCCCTCGCCTCGGAAGCCGTCCGTGTCGGGTCGGGAGCGCCGGGTACTCAGTGCAGGCACACAGGCCGTCTCGGGTCCGGACCCCGCACGGGAGCGGAAGGTCCGGTTCGGCGAAGGAGTGCTCATGACGCAGAACGGCGATGACGCGACGCTCGTCCGGCGACCGGGGATCCCCGACCTCCGGACGGCACCGGACGGAGCCGAGCCCGCGCCACCCCAGGACCCGCGGGCGGACCGGCCGCCGCAAGAACTGCCCCTGGACCGCAACCAGGCGATCCTGGAGGCGGCCAAGCAGGTCGGTGCCCTGCTGAAGCGTCACGGGCACCTGTTCGCACTGGCCGGCAGCGTGGCCGCGTACGCCCACGGCGGCGAGAAGAACCTGCAGCACGACGTCGACTTCGCGATCCGCCCCGAGGACGCCGAAGCGGTGGCGGCCACACTCCGCGAGGCCGGGCTCACCGTCTACACCCCGCCGGAGGACTGGCTGATCAAGGCCACGTGCTTCGGCCAGCCGGTCGACATCATCTTCGAGTTGGCGCACCGGCCGGTCGGCGCGGACATGCTGGAGCGGGCGGAGGAGCTGTCGGTCGACTCGGTGCGCATGCCCGTGCTGGCCCCGACCGACCTGCTGTGGAGCCTGACCGCCGCGTTCTCCGAGCATCACTGCGACTTCGGGGCGGCCCTGCCCATCGCGCGTGCGCTGCGGGAGAGGGTCGACTGGGAGCGGGTGCGGCGCGAGTGCGGCGACGCGCCCATGCCGGCGGCCTTCTTCTTCCTCCTGGAGCGCCTGAACGTCATCTGAAGGAGCACCCATGACCACCCACGGTTCACAGGACGCGGGCGGCGGGCCGCCGGCCGAGAACCTGGACTACCGCATCGCCCACCTCCAGGACCGCCTCGCCTCCGGCGAACTCGGTGAACTGGGCGTACGGGTCGAGGCCCGCGGCCGGACGGTGCTGCTCACCGGCAGCGTGCCCTCGGCGCCCTGCCGCGACCAGATCCTGCGCACCGTCCACGAGGAGCTCGCCGGACTCCCCGTGCACAGTGACCTCGTGGTCACCGAGGCGTCCTCCCCCGACCACGCGGAGGAACTCTCATGATCCGCATCGCAGCCGTCGGAGACATCCACATGGGACCCGACAGCCAGGGCGTGCTGCGCCCCGCCTTCGAGACCCTGCCCGAGTGCGCCGACCTGCTGCTGCTGGCCGGGGACCTCACCCGGCACGGCACGCCCGAGGAAATGCGGGTGGTGGCACACGAGATCCAGGACCTCGCCGTTCCGGTCGTCGCCGTCCTCGGAAACCACGACCACCACGACGACCGCCCGGACGAGGTCACCGCCATCCTCCGGGACGCCGGCGCCCATGTCCTGGAAGGGCAGGAGACGGTCGTGGAGAGCGGCGGAGCCAGGATCGGCGTCGCCGGGACCAAGGGGTTCGGCGGCGGCTTCGTCGGCCGCTGCGCCGGGGAGTTCGGCGAGCCGGTGATGAAGGACTTCGTCCGCCATTCGCGCCGGTGCGCCGACAGCCTGCGGGCCGCCCTGGAACAGCTGCGCGAGGAGGGCTGCGACGCGCGGATCGCCCTGACCCACTACTCCCCCGTCGCGGACACCCTGGCGGGCGAGCCGCTGGAGATCTACCCGTTCCTGGGGAGCTATCTGCTGGCCGAGGCCATCGACACCGCCGGCGCCGACCTCGCGGTGCACGGGCACGCGCACGCCGGTACGGAGCACGGCATGACGAGCGGCGGGGTGCGGGTGCGCAACGTGGCCCAGCCGGTCATCGGGCGGGCCTTCCACGTCTACCACCTGCCGGTCCGGGAGCCCGCCGCGAGCGGCGCCGCCGCACAACAGGGCCACTGAGCCAAGGTCTCCCCCCTCCTCCGCCGCCGGCGTCTCGCCGGCGGCGTTTCTCTTGCCCGACGCCCGGCGCACCGAACCGCCCGTGTACCGCCTGTGGTGTGAACCCCCCGCACGTCGTGCCCGTTTCAGGCATTTTGTCTGCTTAGCATGCGAACTCCGCGCTCCGCACGCCGGCGATGTCCCCACGCGTCCGTCCGGGGCGCACGTGCCCCGTACGAGAGGACATCAGATGGCGCTGACGGGCCGTCAGAAATCATCCGCCGAGCATGCTTTCTCCCCGCACGACGCCGTACTGCGAAGCGCGGCGCCGCATGTCGCCCGCCGTCGCTTCCTGACCGTCACCGCGGCCGCCGCGATGCTCGCCTTCAGCACCAACCGGCCGGCCCGCGGCGCCACCGCCGCTCCCGAACTCGACGCCGCCCGGATCACCGACAACCCGTTCACCCTCGGCGTGGCCTCCGGGGACCCGCTGTCCGACTCGGTGCTGATCTGGACACGGCTCGCGCCCCCGCCGCTCACGGAGGACGGCGGCTGGCCTGGGGCTCACTCGCCCAGTTCGACATCCTCGACACCCGCCAGTACCGCTCCGACCAGGCCTACAACGACCGGCCGCACGCGCCGGGCACCGAGTCGGACGATCCGGTCCGCACCCTCACCGGCGCCGATCAGGAGAGCTGGCTGCTGGACGGCTGGCAGAAGTCCAGCACGCTGTGGCACGTGATGCCCCAGCAGGTGTGCTTCCCCCAGCGCAAGTCCGACCTGACCGAACCGGCCCGGGTCTCCATGGACGCCTGGGACGGCTACCGGGCCTCCCGCAACCGCGTCATGGCCGGCGCCAAGGCCGCGGGCATCGAGAACTGGACCTCACCGGCGACGTCCACGTCGGATACGCCTTCGACATCAAGGAGGACTTCGACGACCCGGCCTCCAAGACGGTCGGCACGGAGTTCACCTGCACCTCCATCGCCAGCGGCGGGAACGGCACCGAGAAGCCGGGCGACTGGGACACGTACATGAAGGCCAACCCGCACATGAAGTACTTCGACGGCCGGCGCGGCTACGTCCGGGTCGACATCCGCCGCGAGGAGGCCCAGGTCGACTTCCGGACCGTCTCCGCCATCACGACGCCCGGCGGCGGCATCTCGACGACCGCGTCCTTCGTCACGGAGGTGGGTTCGCCTGGCCTGATGTCCGCGTGAGGCGACCGCCCACTGCAATGGCACCGTTCCCCGCACCAATGCGCGAAACGGGGCTGCCCAGGACATCACACCGGGCCGTTCCGGCAAGGCCTGTGCGGGAGCTCACCAAGATCGACACCGCAACGAAACCCGCACCGACATCCACGCCTACATCCGTATCGAACGCTGTGATCGAAGGAGACGCATCGCATGGTCCACAGACATGCCGTGACCGGGCGCCGGGTGGCGCTGACCGCGCTCGGCGCACTCGTCGCCACCGGGATCACCGCCGCCGTGGCGGCCGAGCCGACGCCCGCAGCGGGCCCCCTGCCCTCGGCCGCCCAGACCCTCGGCGCCGACCGGCCGTCGGCTCCCGTGCTGCGTGCGCTGGAGCGCGACCTCGGGCTGACGCCGGACCAGGCCTCCCGGCGGTTGGTCAATGAGGAGGCGGCGGGCACCCGGGCGGGGCGGCTGCGCAACGCGCTGGGCGACCGCTTCGCGGGGGCCTGGCTGCGCGGCACGACGTCGCAGGAACTCATGGTGGCGACCACGGACGCCGCGGACGTGCCCGCCATCAAGGCGCAGGGCGCGAAGGCGGCCGTCGTGAAGAAGACGCTGCGCGACCTGCAGTCCGCCAAGCAGAAGCTGGACACGGCGGCCGCCCGGATCAGCACCCGCGAGACACCCCTGTGGTACGTGGACATCCCCGCGAACCGAGTCGTGGTGGAGGCCGGGAGCAACGCCGCGGCGGCCGCGTTCGTCAAGGCCGCCGGCCTCGACGGCAAGAGCGTGAGTGTGAAGGTCACGACGAACCGGCCGCGGCTCATGGAGGACATCACCGGCGGCGACGCCTACTACATCATCGACGGCACCGCCCACTGTTCCGTCGGCTTCTCCGTCACCAAGGGCGAGCAGGAGGGCTTCGCCTCTGCGGGGCACTGCGGCAAGCCGGGTGCCAAGACGACCGGGCACAACCAGGCGGAGCAGGGCACGTTCCAGGCCTCCACGTTCCCCGGCAAGGACATGTCGTGGGTGGCGGTCAACGACCAGTGGACGGCCACGCCGAACGTCAAGGGCGAGGGCGGGCAGAACGTGCAGGTCACCGGCTCGGTCCAGGCTCTGGTCGGGGCGGCGGTCTGCCGCTCGGGCTCCACGACGGGGTGGCACTGCGGCAAGGTCGAACAGCACGACACGAGCGTCAGCTACGCCGAGGGCAGGGTGGACGGGCTGACCCAGACGACGGTGTGTGCCGAGCCGGGCGACTCCGGCGGGCCGTACGTCTCGGGCGTCCAGGCGCAGGGCGTGACGTCCGGCGGCTCCGGCGACTGCAAGACCGGCGGCACCACGTTCTACCAGCCGATCAACCCGCTGCTCAGCGAGTTCGGCCTCACCCTGAAGACCGTCGAGGCCGAGCCCCCGGCGCCGCAGGACAACGTCGCCCAGGCGTGGGCAGCGGGCCGCGTCTACGAGGCCGGGGTCACGGTGACGCACGCCGGCGTGCGCTACCAGTGCCTGCAGACCCACCAGGCCCAGGGCCTCTGGGCGCCCACCAGTACCCCTGCCCTGTGGCAGCGGGTGTGACGAAGGGTCAGGGCTGTCCGGCGCCGGCGCGGCACGTGCCGTCGGCGCCGGGCGGGCCCGGCCGGTCCTCCGCCAGCAGTGCGTACGCGGTGGCGACGAACGGGTCGTGTGCGCGGAAGCGGCGGGTGCAGACGGCGGCCAGTTCCGTGCCGGTGTCGGGGCGGAAGCCCAGGAACGCCTGCTGGCCCAGAGCCGCGCGGCTGTGGAAGTAGATCGGCCCGCCGCCGGTGGGGTCATGGAACCAGGCGATGGTGTGCACGTGCCGGTGCGTCAGACCCCTGCGAGCACGGGGCGGCGCACCGCGCACAGGGCGGGGGCGAGCTCCCGTGGCGCGTCGCCCGGATACAGATGGGCCTCAAGGAAGGCGAGCAGGTCGTACGGCGTGGCGCGTACGGCGCCGGCCGCCTGGAAGCCACCGGCGTCGAAGGGGGGACGAGTGTCTCGCCGTCTCTGCGGTGCCCGACGGCGTCGAGCCCGGAGTCGTCCGCGCGCAGGGTCGTGCCGTCGAGGCCGAGCGGGCGCAGCACCTGGTCGGTGAGCAGGTCCTCCCACGGTGTGCCGGTCGCGGCGGCCAGGGCGTGTCCGAGCACGGCGACGCCGTAGTTGGAGTAGCGCCAGCGGGTGCCGGGGCGCTGCCGCTGCCGGTGGCGCAGGTAGGCGTCGACGACCCGGGCGGCCGGGAAGCGGGCGTAGGGGTTGGTGTGCCAGGCGGGCAGGCCGTGAAGGAAGAAGCCGGCCGGGAGGGCGGGCAGCCCTGTCCGAACCGTTCGCCGCGCATCTGGCCCGGGCGGAGATCCCGCTGTCACCGCCCGCGCCCGGCGTGTACCTGGGGTCGTCGGACATCAGCAACGTCAGCACGCGGGTGCCCGCCATCCAACCGTTCGTCGCGATCACGGGCGAGGACGGCTCCGACCACGCCCCGGAGTTCGCCGAGGCGGCCGCCTCGCCCCGGGCCCGCGAGGAGCTGGTCGCAGCGGCTCAGGCCGTCGCGTGCACCGCCGCCGACGTCCTGCTGTCCGGAGAGCTGCGCGAGGAGGCGTGGGCACGGCACCGGGCGGCGTGACTGATTCGGCTCCGGCGGGGGAACCCGGCGAGCCCTGTACCCACCGACTCTCTGGAGAGGGCCCATGAGTCTGTTGCGTGTGCTCGGCCGCCCCATGCTGGCCTCGATGTTCCTCGCGGGCGGGATGAACTCCGTCCGCGACCCCAAGCAGGTCGCCGACGCCGCCGAGCCTGTCGTCCAACCGGTCACCGAGCGCGTGGCGGCGCTGCCGGACCGCACCGAGCAAGTCGTACGGCTCAGCGGCGCCGTGCAGGTCGCGGCGGGGCTGATGCTGGCCACGGGACGCATGCCGCGTCCGGCCGCGCTGGCCATCGCGGCCACACTGGTGCCCACCACACTGGCCGGGCACCGCTTCTGGGAGGCGGAGGACCCCGAGGAGCGGGCACAGCAGCGCATCCACTTCTTCAAGAACATGTCCATGCTCGGCGGGCTGCTGATCGCCGCCGACGACACCGGCGCCCGCCCGTCGGTGATGTGGCGCGGCACCCACGCCGCCCGCGGTCTGCGGCGCGACGCGGGTCTGGTGCGGCGTTCCGTCCGGGCCACCGCACGGCCGGCCGCCGCGGCCGGGCGCGTCCGGGCCAAACTCCCCTCCTGAACCGCCCGCAGGGCACCGGCGGACCGCACGTTGACCCCATGGGGCCGGGGTACCCGAGCGCTGGAGGTGAAGGACATGGGACACGGAGGAAACGTCATCGACGAGCTGGTGGCCGATCACCGCGAGGTCGAGGAGATGTTCGGCAGGATCGAGGCACTGCCGTCCGGCCACCAGGACCGCAAGGTGTACGCCGACCGGGTCACGATGGAGCTCGTACGGCACTCGGTGGCCGAGGAGGCCTACCTCTACCCGGCCGTACGCGAGCATGTGGCGGGCGGGGACGCCCTCGCCGACCAGGAGTTGAAGGACCACGCCACGGCCGAGCAGATCATGAAGGACCTGGAGGCCTGTGACGCGGGCGACGCCGACTTCGACCGGCTGATGGGCATGCTGATGAGCGAGATCCGCTCGCACATCGCCGACGAGGAGGGCAACCTCCTCCCCCGGCTGCGGCAGGCCTGTCCGATGGACACGCTCAACGAGCTGGGCGACAAGGTGCGGAAGGCGAAGAAGACCGCCCCGACCCGGCCGCACCCGGCGGCGCCCGACAAGCCTCCGGCGAACAAACTCCTGGCTCCGGGCACCGGCATGGTGGACCGGCTGCGTGACGCGCTGAGCGGCCGGGGCAAGTCGGAGTAGGCCGGTCACCGAGCGGTGCGGGGTCCGTCGACGGGGCGACGGGCCCCGCTTTCGTGTGGCCGCGGGCCGGGTCAGTCCTCGGCACCGGCCTCGCGGAACCAGGCGATCGTGCGCCGCAGTCCCTCCTCGGCGCGCACCTGCGGGTCCCAGCCGAGCTTGTCGCGGGCCAGCGTGATGTCCGGGCAGCGCGCGGCCGGGTCGTCCACCGGGCGTTCGATGGGGCGGATCTCCGAGGAGGACTCGGCGAGTTCGACGACCAGGCGCGCCAGGTCGAGCATGGTGATCTCGGTCGGGTTGCCGATGTTGACGGGGCCGCGCATGCCGTGGGCGGCGGCCGCGAGGATGCCCCGCACGGTGTCGTCGACGTAGCACAGCGACCGGGTCTGGCGGCCGTCGCCGGTCACGGTGAGGGGCTCGCCGGCCAGGGCCTGCCGCACGAAGGTCGGTACCGCGCGTCCGTCGTGGCCGCGCATCCGGGGGCCGTAGGTGTTGAACAGCCGCACGATGCAGGTGTCGGTGCCCTCGGTGTCGGCGTGGGCGGTGGTCAGCGCCTCGCCGAAGCGTTTGGCCTCGCCGTAGACGCCGCGCGGGCCGACGGGATTGACGTTGCCCCAGTAGCGCTCGCTCTGGGGGCTTTCCTGCGGGTCGCCGTAGACCTCGGAGGTCGAGGCGAGGACGAAGCGGGCGCGGGAGGAGCGCGCGAGGTCCAGGACGTTGCGGGTACCGACGCTGCCGGTCTCCATGGTGTGCAGCGGGAGGCGCAGGTAGTCCGCAGGGGACGCCGGGGAGGCGAAGTGCAGCACGAGGTCCGGCGGCCGCTTGATCCGCAGCCTCTCGGCGACACTGGCCTGGACGAGCGTGAAGCCGGGCTGTTCCATCAGCGGCGAGATGTTCTCGGGCCGGCCGGAGCTGAAGTCGTCCACGCAGGTGACCGCCGCGCCCGCGTTCAGCAGGGCGGCGCACAGATGGGAGCCGACGAACCCGGCACCGCCGGTGACGACGGCGTGCTCCCAGTTCCGCGAGAGGGCGGTGGTCATGTCGGTCTCTCCTCCGTCGGCGGCGGCGCGCGGCACGACGGTCGCGCCTCGGGCCGACGAACGCGGGCCTCAGGGCCGTCGGGCCCACGCCCAGCCTCCGCCGACCGTGCGGGCACGGCGCGGTCGCGTACGGCAAACCGGTGAGTCACGGAGGGTGAGAGGTGCGGGCATCAGGCCGGGAGTGAGGGCCCGGTGCGGGGAGGGGCGCGAGGTGCGTCAGGCGATCAGCGTGCGGCCCGGGTTCAGGCGCTCGAGGAGCTGGTCCTGGTGCAGGGCGGCGACGGGGGCCAGCAGGTCGGGGTGACGCAGCAGAGCGGCGGCGTTCCGGTCGCTGTCGTCGGGGGCGATGAGCCGGCGGAACTCGGCCGGTTCCCCGGTGCTGTGGCTGCCGTCGGCGAGGGCGGCCACAGCCCGGGCCGCCAGCTCCGGGTCGGTCAGCAGGCAGGCCGCCCAGCTGGCCACGACCTCGTCCACCCAGGTGCGCCAGGCGTGTGCGTCCATGTCGTCGCCGAGGGCCGCGTCGGCGCCGGTGACCCAGTCGAGCCGCCCGGAGCCGCCGGGGCCGGCCATGCCGAGCAGGGCGGCGTCCATCACCGTCGGATACCTGAGCCAGGCCGCGACCGTCACGGCCTGCCGGGCCTGGACCTCGCACAGGGCTGAGGCCAGCGCGCCGCCGGAGGCGGGAAAGGCGCGGGTCAGCCACTGGGCGGTCGCCGCGATGACGGGGGAGAGATCTGCTTGCACTGCCGGGCCGTCCGAAGGGAGGGAGCGGGGATCTGGTCGTAGACGGTAACCGCCGCTTCCCGCCCGCGGACGTGATCGGGACCTCGTCCGGGGCGTGGCCTCGGCCACACCGGCCGACGGCGCGAGCCGTGCCCGCGGCGGGCCGCGGAGGAGCCCCGGCCGCTGCCGCTTCGAGCTGCCGTGCGCGGCGACGGCGCCCGTTTCGCGGCGAAGGGGCCGGGCACCCGGCCCGCGTGTTCCCTCACGGACCCGAATCCGCTGGTCCGGCCCGGCGTGCAGGTGCCCGGTCGCCGGCGCGCTCGCTGCGTTTCGACGGCTGGATCGCGGGGATCGGCACGGCGTCCGGCACCCGCGTGGTGCTCGGCCACTGGCCTCGATCGCCGTTCGGGCCGTTCAGCGACGTGATGGTCGAGGAGGCCGACGGACGCCGGCTGCTGCTGGCGCCCACGGGCGAGACGGCGGACTTCATCGCCGGCACGTACGTCTTCGACGAGGTGCGGGTCGTGCCGGTCGAGGTGCGGGTCGCCGACCGCCGGCACTGGACGGTCACCGCCCCGCCGCTCGCCCTGCGCTTCAGCACCGGCCGCCGGAACCTGCCGGGCCTCGCGCTGCGGGCGGTCCCGGGCCGGCTCGCCGCCCACCCGGCCTGGATCGCGTTGTGGGACCGGCCCGCCCGTCTGTTGCTGGGAGCACGCACCCACGGCAGTGCCCGGGCCGGACGGCACCAGTGGTACGGCGCCCGGGATCTGCACCCGGTCGTCTCGGCCACCGCCAGCTACAAGGGCGAGAGTCTCGGAACCCTCGCCCCGGTCGAGCCCCCCGCGCGCTTCGGGCCCGGCTCGACACCCCGCCGTCCCAGCCTCGTTCGGGTCACCACGACGGTGGCCGTGGAGCGGGACCGGAGTACGACAGGAGCTGCGTCATGACGGAACGACGAGCGGATCCGCCGGGCGCTCAGCGTGCCCCGGCCACCGACATGTCCCTGCTGGGCATCTACCTCAACGACCATCTCGCCGGTGCCACCGCCGGGACCGCGCGGGTGCGCCACCTGCTGCGCTCGTGCGGTGGCTCGGCGCTCGCCGACGCGCTGGCCCCGGTCGCCGCCGGGATCGCCGACGACCGGACGAGCCTGCTCCGCATCATGCGGCGCCTGGACGTCCCGGTGCGCCGCTACAAGGTCTACGCGGGCCGTGCGGCCGAGCAGGTGGGACGGCTGAAGAGCAACGGCAGCCTGGTGCGGCGGTCCCCACTGAGCACGTTGTGGGAGCTGGAGGCGCTGGCGCTCGGGGTGGAGGGCAAGCTGGCGGGCTGGGAGACGCTCCGCGATCTGGCGGCCGCGGACGAACGCCTCGACCGGCTGCAACTCGACGAGCTCATGGAACGGGCCCGGCGGCAGCACGCCACGCTGGAGGAGCTGCGCCACAAGCAGGTCGAGGTCGCCTTCCGCGGAGCCTGAGAGACGGGGCCCGGCTCACCAGAACCTGCTGCTGAGGGCGGGCTGATGGGCCAGTTGCACGGCGTCGCGCAGCCGCAGCGCGACCGTGATGGTGGCGCGCAGCGCGGACGGGCGGACGGTCTGGGCGGTCTCGGTGGCCAGGACCAGCAGGCAGGCCGCCGCCTGCTCGACGACCGAGACGGGCAGGGTGAAGTCGTTGTCTGCGGCCGTGCGGAACGCCTTCAGGGGGATCGCGGCTCCGTCGATGGCCCGGTGCGCGGCCTGCTCCAGATGCTGTGCGGCCTGTTCGCACACAGGGGCGGGCAGGGCGATGGTGCGCTGGAACGGTGAACTCGTCATGACCCGACTGCTCCCCCGGCGGCGGCCGGTTCTGTCGGCCGGCGCCGGGATTTCACCGTCCCGCGTGACCGGCGCGTGGCGCATGTCCCGGAATCGACACAGCCTGCGAACGGCCCGGGGAGTACGCAGAAGTGACGACAACGGGGGTACCGAGAATGTCCCGCGACGGTCAGCACGCGCTGGAACGGCGGGTCCGGCAGGACCGACTTCACGGCGTACGTCGACCTCGACGCCACACGCCTGATCCAGCTGCTCGACGTGGACCGCGGGTCCTAGGGGTGAGCAGCCGTCGTCGTACCCTGAGTGCCGGTCCAGCCCGGCGCCGAGAGGGAGTACGTATGACCGCTCGTGCGGATGTCGTGGCCCGGCTCACCGGGCGGGCGGTCAGCGGTGAGCGGCCGCTGTCGAGGGGGCTCGCCGAGGTCACTCTCGACGACGGGCGGGTCGTGGTCGTCAAGCGGTCCGGCGAGCCGGGGGCGGCGCGGGCCGAGGCGGCGGGGTTGCGATGGCTGGCCGCTTCCGGGAGCGTGCGGGTGCCTGACGTGCACGGGCACGAGGAGGGCTGGCTGGTCATCGACCGGGTTGCGCAGGGGCGGCCGGGCCGGGAGGCGGCGGTGCGGTTCGGCAGGGACCTCGCCGCGCTGCACGCCGCCGGGGCGCCGGCGTTCGGGGCGCCACCGCCGGACGGGCCGGCCGACGCGTACATCGGGCTCGCGCCGATGCGCAACGAGCCCGGTACCGACTGGCCGCGCTGGTACGCCGGGCAGCGTGTGCTGCCGTATCTGCGGCGGGCGGTCGACCAGGGCACCATCCGGGCCGGCGAGGCGGTCGTCGTGGAGCGTGTGTGCGAGCGTCTGCCGGGGCTGGCGGGGCCGGCCGAGCCGCCCGCGCGGCTGCACGGCGATCTGTGGAGCGGCAACGTGCTGTGGGCGGCCGACGGGCAGGTGTGGCTGATCGACCCGGCCGCGCACGGCGGGCACCGGGAGACGGACCTCGCGATGCTGCACCTGTTCGGCTGTCCCCATCTGGAGCGGGTGCTGGAGGGCTACCAGGAGGTTGCGCCGCTCGCCGGCGGCTCGGCGGAGCGCGTCGGCGTGCACCAGCTGTTTCCGCTGCTGGTGCACGCCGTGCTGTTCGGCCGGGGCTATGCGGAACGGGCCCTCGCGGTGGCCCGCACGGCCCTGGCGGGGTGACCCGTCAGCGGGTCACGACGTGCCGTTCGTCGGGGACGCAGTGGGTCATGGTGAGGCCCTCGACATCGCGCGGCTTGTTCTTGCCGAGGTTGGCCAGGCGTTCGCGGTCGTCGTCCGTGAGGTCCTGGCTCGCCAGCGGCTCCAGACCGGCCACGTCCTCCGGGCCGATGCCCAGCCCCTCCCCGACCCGCAGGCCGAGGTCGTTCTCGACCAGCAGGAAGTGCCAGACCATGCGCTCCTGGATCGCCCGGTCACACGAGGACAGTTGACCGATGAAGTTCTTCACCAGGTCGTCGCGCTCCCAGTCCTCCAGCAGCAGATAGCGCTGACCTGCCTGGAGGTAGTCGTTGGTGCGGGGGATGCGCTTGCGGGTCACGCGGCCGTGGAGTTCGGGGCCCTGCTCGTCGTGGGTCGGGTAGCGGGCCTCGCGCAGGCCGCCGGTGATGGACGGCTCATAGTTGACCTGCGGGTTCTCGCCTCCGCCGTCCACGTGGTAGGCCATCTGACCGTCGCGCTGGTTGGTGTGCACCTCCGCGTTCCTGGCCTGGTTCACGGGGAGTTGCAGGTAGTTCGGGCCGACCCGGTAGCGCTGGGTGTCGCTGTAGGAGAAGGTCCGGCCGACGAGCATCTTGTCGTCGGAGAAGTCCAGGCCGTCGACGAGGACGCCGGTGCCGAAGGAGATCTGCTCGTTCTCGGCGAAGAAGTTCTCCGGCATCCGGTCGAGCACCATCCGGCCCACCGGCTTCGGCGGGAAGTCCTGCTCGGGCCAGGTCTTGGTGTCGTCCAGCGGGTCGAAGTCGAGCTCCGGGTGGTCGTGGTCGTCCATCATCTGGACGAGCAGCTCCCATTCCGGGTGGTCGCCGCGGGCGACGGCCTCGTACAGGTCCTTGGTGGCGTGGCCGAGGGTGTCGGCCTGGACGTTCGCCGCGTCCGCCTCGGTCATGCTGCGCACGCCCTGCTTGGGCATCCAGTGATACTTGACCAGCTTGGTCTCGCCGTCGGCGTTGACCCACTTGTAGGTGTTGACGCCGAATCCCTGCATATGGCGGTAGTCGGCGGGGATGCCGCGCGGGCTGAACAGGTTGACCAGCATGTGCATGGCCTCGGGCGTCTGCGACATGAAGTCGAAGATGCGGCCGGGCTGCTGCTCGAAGGTCACCGGGTCCGGCTTGAGGGCGTGGATGACGTCCGGGAACTTGATGGCGTCGCGGATGAAGAAGACGCCCAGGTTGTTGCCGACCAGGTCCCAGTTGCCGTCCTCGGTGTAGAACTTCACGGCGAAACCACGCGGGTCGCGGGCGGCCTCGGAGGAGTCGCGTCCGCCGATCACGGTGGAGAAGCGGACCGCGACATCCGTGCGTTTGCCGCGCTCCTGGAACAGTTTGGCCCGGGTGCAGCGGCTGATCGGCTCGTCGCCCCAGGTGCCGTAGGCCTCGAAGTGGCCGTAGGCGGTGACGCCGCGGGCGTGCACGACGCGCTCGGGGATGCGTTCCCGGTCGAAGTGGCTGATCTTCTCCAGGAACTGGTAGTTCTCCAGCGTGGCCGGGCCGCGGGGGCCGATGGTGCGCTGGTTCTGGTTGTCGTAGACCGGATGGCCCTGGCGGTCGGTGAGTACCTTGCGGTCGTCGCCCGGAGCGGGGCCGGTACCGGATACGTCCGTCATGTGCGTGGGCTCCTTCGGCTCGTGGCCGGCGGCCGGCCGGGGCGGCGCCGTGAGCGGCCGCCCGGCCGGCCCTGGCGGGACGGGCCGGGTACCCGGTGGGCCGGGGTCACTCACGCGCCTCGGGCCTCATGGGACGACGTGCCGTCCCCCGGGCCGGGGGCGGCACCGCCGCTACGCTCCGTCACAGGTGGGGCCGACACCCGCGCTCCTGCCGGGGGAAGCGCCCGTCGGCTTCCCGCAGGCTCGGCCTCGCCAGCGTCTCGTCCTCTCCCGCTGCGCCTTCCGCAGCTGCTCCGTCGTGGCATCGGGCAGGTGGGGCGGGCGTGGTCGCCGTGGGAGAAGCGGAAGGCACAGGCGGACCGGTGATCCGGGACGGGCGAACCGCAACATCGCCGTAGGGATGCCCTGTTCACACGGCGGCTGCACGAGGAGACCGCCCGCCTGAGGCTGCCCGCCCTCACTGTGGACGGGACGATGACGGAGGACGAACTCGCCGAGCGGGTCAGTGAACTTCCTGCTCTGACACGCGAAAGGGGCCCGGACCCTGCCAGGGTCCGGGCCCTCGGGGGCCGGCGAGCCTCAGCCTCCGTCGAGGCGTGCGCGCAGCAGTCCCTTGCCCAGTTCGGCGCCCTTGCGGCTGTCCGCCTGGGCCTTGCGGAACAGGTCCGCGACCTCGGTGTCCTTGGCGCGCTCCGCGTCCTGGATGTAGCTCTCCAGACGCAGGGCATTGTTCAGGCACGCCTCGACATACCAGATGAGGTTGTAGTCCTTGTCCTGCGTACCGGTCGCACCGCCGGTCTCCGATGCACTGCTCATGCGGGCCTCCTTCTCGCGGAGTGGACCTCTTCAGATGCCGGGCGGGTACCCGCCCGCCGGTCGGGCACACGGCCCGCGTCCGTCACACCGGCCGGTCGCCCCGTCACAGCCGTCCGACCGGCCGGGCAGACCCGTACGCACCACCAACTCCCCTCCCCTGTACGGCAATCCAGACAGTTGCCCCGGAAGCCCACAGACGCCGGTCACTTTCGGAACGAAGTGACGCTCCACCGTGCGAGATCGGTCGATGACGGTGTGTACTGTGCTGCGGGTGGCTCGCCAGAGCACCTCGGACCCAGCCCTGCCCGACTCCCTCATGGAATCGACTCGATGATCGAAGTACCGGACCTGGCCGTCGGCGCCCTCGCCCTCGGCACACTGTCCGCGTTCGCCCTCGGCGGCGGGCTGCTCCGCTCACGACGGCAACTGGCCGCGCAGCGCGCGAAGACGGCCGCGCTGCGGGCACAACTCGACGGCACCTCACGGGCGTTCACCTCAGAGGTCGAGCATCTGGCGGCGCGTCGGGTGCCCGCCGCGGCCCGGCAGGCCGCACATTCCCACGTCACCGTGCCCGGCCCGCTGAACCCGCAGCTGGCCGGTTCGCCCCTGGGGTCCGCCCTGGAGCAGGTGCTGAAGGGGCTGCACGCCGAGCTGGCCGCGCAGCGCACCCGGATCGACGCGGCCGCACAGGCCGGGATGCGCGGAGCCACCCGGGAGATCCAGGCGGCGCTGTACCGGTTGCAGGACGCCCTGCGCGGACTGCAACAGCGCTACGACGAGCCCGAGTTGGCGCAGACCCTGTTCGAGCTGGACCACGAGAACGAGCAGTCGCTGCGGCGGGCGCAGATCGCCGCGGTGGTGTGCGGGGCCTGGGTGGGGCTCGCCCGGGAGGAGTCCCACCTGGTGGACGCGGTGACGGGCGGTCAGGCCCGGCTCGCGGGATACCGGCGCGTCCGGGTCAACAACCACCTGGCGGCCGGGACGGCCCTGGTGTCCCACGCCGTCGAGCCGGTCGCCATCATCGTCGCCGAACTCCTCGACAACGCGCTCAGGCACTCCGCGCCGGACACCGACGTCGTGGTCAACCTCGAGGCCGTCCACCACGGCGTCTGCGTCACCGTGGACGACGCCGGTCTGGGCATGACGCAGGACGAACGGGCCCGGGCCCAGCGGATGGTCGCCGGTTCGGATCCGATCCTGCTGACCGAGCTCGGAGACCCGCCGCGCATGGGACTCGCGGCCATCGGCCAGCTGACCCGCCAGTTCGATCTGAGCGTGGACCTGTCCTCCCCGTCTCCGTACGGCGGGGTGCGGGCGGTGCTGCGGGTCGACAGTCATCTGCTGACGCGGATCGACCCGGAGGAACTGCCTCCGGCGGCCAGCGCCCCGCGTTCGACCCGGAGGACCGCGGTGGGGGACGCGGGGAGCGTTTCCGCCTCGCCCAGCAGGGCGGAGCCGGGCGTGGCCGCCCCGCCCCACCAGGCCGAACCCGCCCCGGCTGCCGCGTCCGGGACGGCCGCAGAGCGCCAGAAGCCCGGGCCGCTCCCCGCCACCACCGACCACGAGCACGGCTATGGCACGGAGCGGGACGACCGAGCCACCGCCCCGGCCCCGGGCCACCACAGCCCTGAGGACGGCGGCGGCCTCCCCCAGCGGCGTCGCCGCGGCCGCGCCACCACCCCGTCCGGCCCCGCCGCGGCCGAGCCCGCACCACAACGCCGCCCGCGCCGCCCCGAGGAGTCCGCCGCCGCCCTCGGCGCCCTCCAGTCGGGCACCGCGGCGGCGCGGTACGCCGCCGGGTCGAACACCGGCGCCGTCCCAGCCGTACCTGAGGGTGCCCCGGCCGCGACCACGGCCGACGCGGCATCCGACGACACCGACAGCAACGACGACGAAGGGGGAACGGCTCGATGACCAGCCGCGCAGCGGGGGACACGGCATGGGTGCTCGAACCGGTCCTGGAGGTGCCGCACGTCGTGGCCGCCGCCCTGCTCACCCGGGACGGACTCGTCACCGGCTACACCGACGCGCTGTCGCGGCCGTCGGCCGAGCGGGTCGCGGCCATCACCAGCACCGTGCAGGGCGCCTGCCGTACCGCGGCGGCGGCGTTCGCCGACACCGACCGGGCCGAGATCCGGCAGGTCGTCATCGAGTCGGACCACGGATATGTGCTCATCGTGCCGACGGACCACGGCACTTGCGTCGCCGCGTACGGCGATCCCGAGGTGCGGCTGGACCTGCTCGCCCACCGGGTGCACTCGCAGGTCGCGCGGCTGGGCGAGAAGGCGATGGCGGCCGGTCCCCGAGGTGCCGACGGCGACACGCCGGCATGACGGGCCGCCGTGGCGGCCGTCCCCTGGTTCCCGCGTACCTGTCGACCGGCGGGGTGGCGCGGCCCAGCCGTGCGCACCTGGAGCGGCTGTCGGTCCTCACCGGCAGCGGTGAGCCGGCCCCCGCCGACCTGCCCGCCGCCCAGGCGGCCCTGCTGGAGGAGCTGGAGCAGGGGTCGCTGACGGTGGTGGAGGCCGCGGCCCTGCTGCGGCTGCCCGTCTCCGCGGTACTGGTGCTGGCCGCCGGCCTCCTCGACCGCGGCCTGGTACTGGCCCGTGCGCCGATCCCGCCCGCCCGGCGCTTCGACCCCGACCTGCTGAAGAGAGTGGCCGATGGCCTCCGCGACCTCAAGCACCGTTGACGCCCAGTCCGGCGGTACGGACATCCATCTCCCCGACACCGCCCAGGACTTGGTGAAGATCCTGGTCACGGGGCCCTTCGGGGTGGGCAAGACCACCCTGATCCGCTCCGTCTCCGAGATCCGCCCGCTGCACACGGAGGAACAGCTCTCCGAGGCGTCGGCGCAGGTCGACGATCTCGCCGGCGTACGGGACAAGTCGACCACCACGGTCGCCATCGACTTCGGCCGGATCAGCCTGCCGGGCGACGTCGTGCTGTATCTGTTCGGCACGCCCGGTCAGGAGCGGTTCCGGTCGCTGTGGAACGACATCGCCTACGGGGCGCTCGGCGCGCTCGTCCTGGTCGACGCCCGCCGGATCGACGCCTCGTTCGACGTGCTGGGGCTGGTGGAGGAGACCGGACTGCCGTACGCGGTCGCCTTCAACACCTTCCCCGACGCGCCCCGCCACCACACGCCCGAGCAGTTGCGCGCCGCCCTGGACCTGGAGCCCACGACCCCGATGGTGACCTGCGACGCGCGGGAGGCGAACTCCTCGATCGACGCCCTGCTCGCGCTGGTGCAGCACCTGATCGACCACCACCCCCCGGAGCCCCGGTGACCCACCCCTCCCCCGCCGAGCAGGCCTTCTCCCTCGCGGCGCCCGTCCGCCTGTGGGAGGACGGCTTCGCCCGCGACCCCCACCCCTACTACGCCGCCCTGCGCGCCCACGGCCCGGTCGGCTGGGCGGAACTCGCGCCCGGTGTGCCGGCGTACGTCGTCACGGACCGGCGGGCGGCGCTGGAGCTGCTGCACGACACGGAGTCGTTCTCGCACGATCCCCGGCCGTGGGAGGCGAACGTCCCCTACGACTCGCCGGTGCTGGGCATGATGCGCTGGCGGCCCAACACGCTGTTCGCGGACGGGGCCGCCCACCTGCGCTATCGCACCTCGCTGATCGACGCCTTCGACCTGGTGGAGCCGCACGATCTGCGGGCCCGGGTACACCGGGCGGTGCATCTGCTGGTGAGCCGGATCGGGCCGCGCGGCGAGGCCGACCTGGTGGGCGAGTTCACCCGGCCGCTGATGGCGCTGGTGTTCAACAGCCTGTTCGGGCTGCCGGACAGCGCGAGCGACCGGCTCGACGCCGCGCTGGGCAAGCTGATCGAAGGCGGCGCCCAGGCGGCGCAGGGCGAGGCCGAGTTCGGCGGGTACGTGCTGGAGCTGATCGCGGCCAAGACCGGGCAGCGGGGCGACGATCTGCCGAGCTGGCTGCTGGACCATCCGGCGGGGCTGACCCCCGAAGAGGTCACGTGGCAGGTGTTCCTGACCCTCGGCGCGGGACACGAGCCGACGGCCAACCTGGTGTCCAACGCCCTCTCCCGGATCCTCGGCAACCCGGCCTACTACTCGACGCTGACCAGCGGCGCCCGCCCGGTGACGGACGCGGTGCTGGAGGTCCTGCACCACGAGACGCCGCTCGCCAACTACGGCATCCACTACGCCCGTACGCCGGTCGCCTTCCACGGCGCGTGGATCAGGGCCGCGGTGCCGGTGGTGATCTCCTACGGGGCCCTCGCCTCGGCCGCCGAACAGGAGCGCGGCGCGGACCGCCACCCGTCCGACGCCTCGCACCTGTCCTGGTCGGCCGGCCCGCATGCCTGTCCGGTCAAGCAGCACACGCTGCTCATCGCCACCGAGGCGATCGAACGGCTCACCCAGTGGCTGCCCGACCTCGAACCCGTGCTGCCCCGCGAGCGCCTGACGTGGCGGCCCGGTCCCTTCCACCGCTCACTGACGGCGCTGCCCGTCCGTTTCAGCCCCCGCTCCCCCGACCAGCCAGGAGGACAACCGTGACCGTGACCGACCGCATCGCTCTCGACCCGTTCGGCGCCGACATCGCAGCCGAGAGCGCCCGCCTGCGCGCCCTCGGCCCGGTCGTGCCCGTGGAGCTGCCCGGCGGCATCCCCGCCTGGGCGCCCACGCGGTACGACACACTGAAGGAGTTCATCCTCGACCCGCGGGTCAGCAAGGACCCGCGGCTGCACTGGCGGCTGTGGCCCGAGATCGGTGAACACCCCTCCTGGGGCTGGATCCTCGGGTGGGTCGGCGTGGTCAACATGCTCTCCACGTACGGCCCGGACCACACCCGGCTGCGCAAGCTGGTCGCGCCCAGCTTCACGCACCGGCGTACCGAGGCGATGCGGCCCCGGGTGGAGGCGATCACGGCGGAGTTGCTGGCCGCTCTGGAGGGCGCCGGCCGTGAGGTCGTGGACGTCAAGGAGGGGCTCGCCCATCCGCTGCCCATGCGGATGATCTGCGAACTGATGGGCGTGCCCGACGCGTTGCGGGAGGACACCGGCCGGCTCATCGCGGCCATCATGGACACCACCGACCCGAGCCCCGAGCACGCGGCGTCCGTGCAGCAGCAGATCGGGACGGTGCTGCCCGCGCTGATCGCGCACCGGGCCGAGCACCCCGGCGACGACATCACGACCGAGCTGATCCGGGTCCGGGACGAGGACGGCGACCGGCTGAGCGACGAGGAGCTGCTGTACACGCTGCTGCTGGTGATCGGCGCCGGGTTCGAGACCACCGTGAACCTGATAGGCAACGCGGTCGTCGCCCTGCTGCGCCGTCCCGAGCAGCTGGCGGCCGTCCGGTCCGGGGAGATCGGCTGGGACGCCGTCGTCGACGAGACGCTGCGCGCCCACCCGTCGATCGCGTCGCTGCCGCTGCGGTTCGCCGTCACCGATCTCACCGTCGGCGATGTGACGATCCCGGCCGGCGACGCCATCATCACGACGTACGCCGCCGCGGGTCTCGATCCCGAGCGCTACGGGCCGGACGCCGACCACTTCGATGCCACGCGTGCCGCCGACGACCATCTGGCGTTCGGGATCGGCGTCCACCGCTGCATCGGGGCGCCGCTGGCCCGGCTGGAGGCCCTGACCGCACTGCCTGCGCTGTTCGACCGCTTCCCCGAGCTGAGTCTGGCCGAAGGTGACGAGGGCTTGCGGCAGGTGCCGTCGTTCATCGCGTTCGGCTGGCAGGAGATCCCGGTGCGGCTGCGCGGCTGACGTCACCAGGGGCACGCCGCCGGGCGGGGCAGCGCGCGGGAGCGCGACCGGTCCCCCGTTCCGGTCGAGCCCCCGCGGTCAGTTGAACCTACGTCCAGGGCAGCGGCCTTGTGAACCGTGTCGATGCCCTCTGAACGCTCAGCAGGGCTCACCTGTGCACAGCTGAGTCCGGATGGCCCGGTTTCGTCCCGCCCCGAGCCGGCCGACAGTTTGCCCCAGAGGCAAGCAGGCTCACGCGGGACGCCGGAAAACCGGCAAGCCGAGGTCGCCCACGGCCAGGTGCGCCAGCACGACCTCGTACAGGTCGGTGCCCGCGGCGAGGAGCTGGCGCTCCAGGACGGGTTCGGCGCTGCGGACATGCTCGCGCACCGTCTGGGCGTGCACGCCCAGCGCCTGCGCGGCCCGTTCGGCATTGCCGCCGGCGGCGATCCAGGTGCGCAGCGTCCGGCGCGGATTCCTGGCGTCGGCGTCCAGCCGGCCCAGCAGGTCCTGCGCCCAGGTGCGTACGCCGGGGCCGGACAGCAGGTCGGCGAGCCGCAGTCCGGGGTCCCCGGTGTCGTCGGCGGACCGCGCGTCGGGCAGGCCGATCTGGGTGTTGAGCGCCAGGTGGACGACCGCCCGGACCGTGAGGTCGGCGAAGTCGGTGCCGAGCAGGGTCTCGACGCGTTCCATACGGGCGCGGACGGTGTTGCGGCTGACGCCGAGGACCTTGGCGGCGTTGACGGCGGTGAACTCCAGGCCGAGCCGGCTGGTGGCGAGGAGTTCGGCGCGGGTGTGGTGCGGCAGGGTGTCGAGCGGGCGCAGCACCCGGGACGTCCAGCCGCGCAGCGCCATCGGGTCCATCAGGCGTTCCGGATGGGTGCGCTCGGCGTAGACGGCCGTCTTGTCGGGCCGGAAGCGCGCCACGGCGAGGGCGCTGACAGCCTGCCCGTAGGCGGTGGCGGTCCGGGCGAGGCTCTGCCGGACGCTGCCGCCCAGGAAGAGGTCCGGATGCCGTCCGACCAGGGCCCGCAGGGCGTCCCCCGTGGCCTCACGGGGGCTGACGACGATGACGTGCCCGTCCATGGCCGGGCAGCGCACGACCAGGGCGTCCTCCCGGGTGCTGTCCAGGCACTCCTCGGCGACGCGGTCGCGCAGGGCGGGAGCGGACTCGACGACGTACACGCACGCCGTCTCGGCGTCGAGCAGGCCGGGCCAGAGTCCGGCGGCGACGCGGCGGGCGGCGATGGTGTCCTCGACCATGAGCAGTTGCAGGATCGCCAGGCGCAGGTCGGCGGTGGCCCGGCGCAGCCGGTCCCCGGCCGCGGCCGACTCGCTCGCCGTCAGCAGCACCTCGATCACCTGGGCGGTGTGCGTGACGACGTCGGAGGCCCACCGGTCGAAGGGGTCCTGCCGGGAGACGGCCAGCACGCAGGTGTGGGACGGGTGCTCCACCCTGACCAGACGCAGGTGGCGCTCCCGGCTCTGCCAGGCCGCGGAGGCGATCCGGCCGGCGGTGATGTCCGCGACCAGGTCCTCGTCCAGGGGGAGCCGGTTTCCGGCGGCCAGACTCCCCGTGGCGTCCTGCAGGGCCACGGTCCCACCCACGGTGCCGGCGAGCCAGGCGACGACTCTGCGGACATCGCGCCCGGCCGGGCGCAGGTGCTCGAGCAGTTCCTCCGCCCACGCCGGTTCCGTGCCGGCCTGCGTCCCCCGCTGCCGGTTCCCGTCCTCTCGGCCTGTCACCTCGGCCTTCCCCTCGCTCCTCGCGCCGCCTCCGGCACACCGGTCGGGGACGTTACCTCACGTCCCTGGGGATCTCGCCCCGGCACGGGCGCCGGACGGCGGGGCCCGCGTCCCCGGTCCCGGCCCCCTCCTGCGCCGCCGACCCGCACCGGCGGCATAAGCTCGGCGGATGGCGAAGTACTACGACGTGCACCCCGACAACCCCCAGCCCCGCACCATCGGCCAGATCGCCGACAGCATCCGCGCCGACGCTCTTGTCGCCTACCCCACGGACTCCTGCTACGCACTGGGCTGCCGCCTCGGCAGCCGTGACGGCATCGACCGGATCCGCACGATCCGCAAGCTGGACGACCGGCACCACTTCACCCTCGTGTGCCAGGACTTCGCGCAGCTCGGCCAGTTCGTGCGGATCGACAACGACGTGTTCCGCGCGATCAAGGCGTCGACGCCCGGCAGCTACACGTTCATCCTGCCCGCGACGAAGGAGGTGCCGCGCATGCTGCAGCACCCCAAGAAGAAGACGGTCGGCGTGCGCATCCCCGACCATGTCGTCACCCAGGCCCTGCTCGCCGAGCTCGGTGAGCCGCTGCTGTCCAGCACCCTGCTGCTGCCCGGCGAGGAGGAGCCGATGACGCAGGGCTGGGAGATCAAGGACCTGCTCGACCACGTGCTGGACGGAGTGGTCGACTCCGGTGACTGCGGCACCGAGCCGACGACGGTCATCGACTTCTCCGGCGGTGAGGCCGAGGTGGTGCGGCACGGCGCGGGCGACCCCTCGCGGTTCGAGTGAAACATCGAGTAAAGCACAGGCCAAGGGCCGTTCACGGTTCAACCGTGTGACGGGGGTGGGCGAAATGCCCCGGGAACGGACGTGTCACGATGACCATGATCCGCCCGGTCACGCGGACGGGTTCCTGGCCCCCCACCCCCGCAGAGAGGCAGCCCAGCCTTGACCGCCGTACAGGGAACCGCCGTCGACATCCCCACCGAGGACGGCACCGCCGACGCGTATCTGGCCCACCCCGCCGACGGGGCCGCCCACTCGGCGGTCCTGTTCTTCATGGACGCCTTCGGTCTGCGTCCGCAACTGCGGTCCATGGCCGACCGGCTGGCCGCCGAGGGCTACACGGTGCTGGTGCCGAACGTGTTCTACCGGCACGGTCGCGCCCCGCTGTTCGAGCTGCCGGAGTTCATCGACCCGGGGGCGCGTCCGGAGATATTCGAGCGCATCGTGCCGGTCATGCAGGCCCTGACGCCCGACCTGGCGATGCGGGACGCCGGCGCGTATCTGAGCTGGCTGGACGGGTGCCCGGCCGTGGCCGAGGGCCCGGTCGCGCTGACCGGCTACTGCATGGGCGCCCGCCTCTCGCTGCTCACCGCCGGCACCTACCCGGAGCGGGTCGCGGCCGCGGCCGGCTTCCACGGCGGGCGGCTGGCCACCGACACCCCGGACAGCCCCCATCTCGTGGCGGACAAGATCACCGCCGAGCTGTACTTCGGCCACGCCGACCAGGACCACTCCCTGCCCGAGGAGCAGATCGAGCGCCTGGAGGAGGCCCTGTCGGCGGCGGGCGTGCGCCACCGGTGCGAGGTGTACCCGGGCGCGTCCCACGGTTTCACGCAGGCCGACACCGCGTCGTACCACCAGGAGGCCGACGAGCGGCACTGGTCCGCGCTGCTCGACCTGCTGAAGCGCACATTCTGACCGCAATCGACTCCTTTGGAAAGGGAGTTGGCGGCCTACCGACGGTAAGGGCTTGCTTTCCCGAGATCCCTGCGCGTAGACCTTGCTGAACACCAGCCATCGCTCTGGGGGGAGTTGGCTCATGAACGGCACGGTCGACGGGTTCCGCTACGGTGCGGTGACCCCGGTGGCGGCCTATCTGATGGCCTGTCTGGGAGGGGCACTGGGGCTGCGGTGCATCGTGCGCTCCCTGCACGACGCGCAGTCCGGGAAGGCGGGCTGGCTTGCGTTAGGTGCCGCCTCCATCGGATGCGGCATCTGGACGATGCACTTCATCGCCATGATCGGCTTCCATGTGGAGGAGACCCGGGTCCGGTACGACGCGGCCACGACGGTGCTCAGTCTCGTCGTGGCCGTCGCCGTGGTGGGCGTCGGCGTGTTCATCGTCGGCTACCGCGGCACGAGCGGTGCCACGCTGGCGGTCGCGGGTGCGGTCACCGGACTCGGCGTGGCAGGCATGCACTACCTCGGCATGGCGGCGATGCGGCTGAACGGCGACGTCGGCTACGACCCGGTCGGTGTCGCCCTGTCCGTGCTGATCGCCATCGGCGCCGCGACCGCCGCGCTGTGGTCCGCCGTGACCATCCGCGGCTTCCTGACGAGCCTCGGAGCGAGCCTGGTCATGGGCGTGGCGGTGTCCGGGATGCACTACACGGGCATGGCCGCCGTCAGCGTCCATGTGCACGACTCGACCGGTGGGACATGGGCGGGCGACTCGCCCACATCCTTGCTGCTGCCGATGCTGCTGGGGCCGGTGGTCTTCCTGCTGCTGGCCGGGGTCGTGGTGATGTTCGATCCGCTGCTGGTGCTGGGCGAACGGCCGTCTGCACACCGGCCGCCCACCCCGGCCGCCAACTCCGCGTCGCAGCCCCGCCCTTCGTGGCGCTCGGCGGCCGCACCCACGCGCAGGCGGTGAGCGGCCCGCCTGCGGACGGGGCATAGATCGATTGTTACGGTGCACCGGTGTCTGACTCCTCACGCGATACCGCCGAAGGCGCCGGCTGGGGTACCAGCGAACGGGGCGCGTACCGGCAGTTGATGCCGCCGAAGGTCGAGAAGATCTCCTGGCTGAGCCCCCGGATGCTGTGGGTCGCCCGCAACGGCGTGCTGGCCTCCTGGTTCGGGGACCCGACCGGCCGGACCCGCAGCCGCTGGGTGGCGCAGCGGGCGGCCTCCGGCGCACCGGCCGACAAGGTGATCCGGCGCGACGACCCGGACCACTTCTCGTTCCTGGTCATCGGCGACACCGGCGAAGGCGACGATCCCCAGTACGCCGTCGTGCCGGGATTCCTGACAACCGGTCAGGACACCCGCTTCGCCGTGCTGGCGAGTGACGTGATCTACCCGGTGGGCAGCGCGGACGACTACGACACCAAGTTCTTCCGCCCGTACCAGGACTATCAGGCGCCGATCTACGCGATACCCGGCAACCACGACTGGTACGAGGACCTCGGCGGCTTCATGCGCGTCTTCTGCGACGACGCCCCGCCGCTGCCGCCCGAGCCCCGGCCGCGCCCGCTCACCCGGGCCTGGCTGCGGACGGTGCTGTGGCACCGGCCAGGCCCGGACGAGGGGCAACGCCTCGCCGAGGCACGCACGTTGCGCTCCACCGCCGCGCAACAGGCCGTCCAGCCGGGCCCGTACTGGGCGATCGATGCCGGCCCGGTGCGGATCATCGGCATCGACACGGGCCTGCTCGGCACCCTCGACGCCGAGCAGGGTGCCTGGCTGCGTGAAGTCTCCCGGGGGTCCCGCCCGAAAATCCTGGTCACCGGCTCACCCCTGTACGTGGACGGCCGGCGCGAGCCGTGCGCCATCGAAGGGGGCGGCACCGTCGACGACGTCGTCCGCGACCCCGATCACCACTATGTGGCCGCGATCGGCGGCGACATCCACAACTACCAGCGCTACCCGGTCCGGCTGGACGGCGGACGCACGCTCCAGTACGTCGTCGCAGGCGGGGGCGGCGCGTTCATGCACGCCACCCACACGATCCCCCGCGTCAACGTCGGGGGCGTCACCGAGCAGGACTTCCGCTGCTACCCGCTGCGCGGTGACTCCCTGGCCTTCTACAGCCGGCTCTACGGCCGCCGGCTGTGGTTGCGCCGCTTCTTCACGCTCACCGAGGGCGAGGCGACCGCCGTGATCGCCGAGCGTCTCGGCATCCCGCCCACACGCGCCCCGGGCGCCTCGACCCGCGTCACCCGGCGCGTCCGCCTGGTCGCCGGGCTGCTCGGCACCGGCCGCCGCCCCGACAAGGCCAAGCGGTTCCGGCTGCCCGTGCGGAAGATCTACACGTCGTTGTTCTCTCCGAGCTCGGCGACGTACAGCCCGCCGTTCTTCAAGTGCTTCCTGCGCCTGGACGTCTCCCCGGAGTCGGTCCGGCTGCGCTGCTACGCGGCCACGGGCAACCGCGCCCAGGAGGTCGCCCCGCCGGTCGAGGACGAGGTGACGATTCCGCTGCGCTGACCGGGCGGGACGGGAACAGTACGGGCCCCCGCCGGATTGGCACCACCTGCCCTTCACCTTCGAGCACGAGGACTACGTACAGATCCTCACCGACACGGCGGCGAAACTGGGCCCGGCACTGGGCCGGCAGCCGGGCACCTGGGCTTCCCGGTGGGCCACGGCGACCGAGGGCGGCCCGTTCGCGGCCAGGCAGACGGCGTCCGACAGGCCGCCTGCGGCCGGCCCAAAGAAGACCCGCAACAGCCCACCAGCAGCCCGGCCCCGGCCGGCGTGTGTCACCAACGGCCCGGCGCGGTCCCGGTGATCGGCTCCGAGGGCGTGCCGTCCACCCCGACGGGCACGTCCCCGGCTAGCATCACGCGGTGCATGATCCGGGAGTGGTCGAGGTGGGCGGTGTCGCCGGGGGCCAGGTGCATGGTGGCGCGGTTGTCCCAGAACGCCACGCTGCCCGGTTCCCACCGGAACCGGACCGTGTACTCGGGCCGGACCGCCTGCTCCAGCAGCATCTCCAGGATCGCGCCGCTCTCGGGCCGGGAGAGGCCTGCGATCTGCTCGACGTAGTAGCCGTTGACGTACAGGATCCGCTCGCCCGTCTCGGGGTGGACGCGCACCAGCGGGTGCAGGGAGGCGACCTGACGGTCCAGCAGGTGCCGGACGTACGCGTCGTCGCCCGGCCGGGGCTGGTAGCCGACGCCGAGCCGGTGCTCCGCCCGCAGTGCGTCGACGAACCGGCGCAGCGGCGCGGAGAGTCCGGCGTACGCGGCCGCCAGGTTCGACCAGGTGGTGTCGCCACCGTAGGGCGGTACGGTCTCGGCGCGCAGGATCGTCGCCGCGGGTGGGTCGATACGGGCGCCGTGGTCGCAGTGCCAGCCGCGCAGCAGGGTGTGGCGGCGGCGGCGCAGCCACTCGTCGTGCTCCATCCCGAACCGCCCGCCCAGCTCCAGCCGGTCGGCGGTCGTCTCGATCTCGGGGAAGTCCGGGGGCGAGGCCTTGCCGCGCCGGGGCAGCACCACGGTCTCACCGAACCGGCGCGCGAACGCCACGTGCGCGGCGTGGTCGAGCCGCTGGCCCCGGAAGAACACCACCTTCCACCGCAGCACCGCCGCCCTGATCGCGGCGACCGCGGCGTCGTCGAGGTCCGTGGCCAGATCGACGCCGCTGATCTCGGCCCCGATATACCCGGCGACCGGTTTCACCTCCAGGCCGGCCTCCCGCGCCGCCTCGTCCGTCGTCCGGCTGTCCGTCGTCGTGAGCGCTCCGCTGGTCGTGGGCCTGGTGTTCGCTTCCCGAAGATCGTGACAGCGATCTCCGTCCGAGGCGACCGGCTTGTCCGGTTGATCATTGCTCCCCCCGTCCGTGACGCTGGAGGGACGACACAGTCCACGGGAAGGTCCCACGGTGATCAGCATCCCGACGCACACGCTCAACGACGGTACGACGCTCCCCGCCCTGGGCCTGGGCACCTGGCCGCTCGGCGACGACGAGGCGCAGCAGGCGGTGCTCTCGGCTCTGGAGGCGGGCTACCGCCTGATCGACACGGCGACGAACTACCGCAACGAGACGGGGGTCGGCCGCGGTGTGGCCTCCGGTGTGGTGCCGCGTGAGGAGATCGTCGTGACGACGAAGCTCCCCGGTCGGCACCACGGCTACGAGGAGACCCTCGCCTCCTTCGAGGAGTCCCGGGCCCGCCTCGGCCTGGAGTACGTCGACCTGTACCTGATCCACTGGCCGCTGCCGCGCGTGGACCGGTACGTCGACTCCTGGAAGGCCATGATCAAGCTGCGCGAGGAAGGGCTCGTGCGGTCGATCGGCGTCTCGAACTTCACGGCCGGACACATCGAGCGGCTGGAGCAGGAGACCGGGGTGCTGCCCTCGGTCAACCAGATCGAGCTGCATCCCCTCCTGCCGCAGGACGACCTGCGCGCCTTCCACGCGGGCAAAGGCATCGTCACCGAGAGCTGGAGCCCGCTGGGCCGGGGCACGACCCTGCTGGAGGACCCCGCCGTGGCGCGGATCGCCGAGGCGCACGGGGTGTCGCCCGGGCAGGTCGTGCTGCGCTGGCACACGCAGCTCGGCGCGGTGCCCATCCCCAAGTCGGCGAACCCCGAGCGGCAGCGCGCCAACCTCGACGTCTTCGGCTTCGAGCTGAGCGAGGACGAGATGCGGGCCGTCGCGGACCGGGCGCACCGGCGGCTCGGCGGAGACCCCGAGGTGCACGAGGAGTTCTGACGGGTACCCGGGCGCGCGAGGCAGGAAGGAGCCGCAGGTGGCTGAGCGGGACCGGCTGCGGGACTACCGCGGCAAGCGCGACTTCGACCGGACCGGCGAGCCCCGGGGACGCGGGTCGTCCGCCGGGGAGGCGCCCCGGTTCGTGGTGCAGATCCATGACGCCCGCACGATGCACTTCGACTTCCGGCTGCAGGTGGACGACGTGCTGAAGTCGTGGTCGATCCCCAAGGGCCCCTCTGCGGACCCGAAGGACAAGCGGCTGGCCGTGCCCACGGAGGACCATCCGCTGGAGTACGAGGAGTTCGAGGGCGTGATCCCGCGCGGCGAGTACGGCGGCGGCACGGTGATCGTCTGGGACCACGGCACGTACGAGCCGCTGAGCCACGACCGCGAGGGCCGTCCCGTCGACTTCGCGGAGTCGCTGGAGCGCGGGCACGCCACGTTCCGGCTGAGCGGTTCCAAGCTGCACGGCGAGTACGCCCTGACCCGGTTCCGCACCGCCCGGAGCGGCGACGGCGAGGAGGCCTGGCTGCTCGTGAGGCGGGCCGGGGGCACGGCTCGTACGCACGGGGCTCCCGATCCCCGCCGGGCGCGCTCGGCCACGTCCGGCCGCACGCTCGCCCAGGTCGCGTCGGACGCGGCCCGGGGAGCGAGCGGGTGAGGGCCGCTGCCCCTCGTGACGGCGAAGGCTGATCGAGCGGGTTCCACTCGATGCCCCCGCGTCGCCGTCGGCATGCCGTCCTGTCCCGCTCACCCTCCCGCGACAGCTTGAATTCACCCGGCCTCGCGCCGCGCCGGCACGGAGCGGGTCAGAACAGCGGCGTGAGTGACTGTTCGCACCAGATGGTCTTGCCCCGGGTGGTCTGCCGGCTGCCCCAGCGCTGGGTGAGCTGGGCGACCAGCAGCAGGCCACGGCCGCCCTCGTCGTCCTGGTGCGCCCGCCGCAGGTGCGGAGAGGTCGAACTGCCGTCGGAGACCTCACAGATGAGGGTCTGGTCCCGGATCAGGCGGAGCTGGATGGGCGGGGTGCCGTACCGGATGGCGTTGGTGACGAGCTCGCTGACGACGAGTTCGGTGACGAAGGCCGTCTCGTCCAGGCCCCACGCGGTGAGCTGGTCGGTGGCGGCCTGCCGGGTGACGGCCACCTGCGCGGGGTCGGGTGTGACGTCCCAGGTGGCGACCTGGTCGGCGCCGAGCGCCCGGGTCCGGGCCAGCAGCAGAGCCACGTCGTCGCTGGGTTCCTCCGGCAGTACGGCCTTCAGCACGGTGTCGCACAGGGCGTCCAGCGAGTCGGCGGGCACGGTCAGGGCGCGGCACAGCTCGTCGGTGGCGTGGTCGACGTCGCGGTCGCGGTCCTCGACGAGTCCGTCGGTGTAGAGGGCGACGACGGAGCCCTCGGGCAGTTGGAGCTCCGTCGCCTCGAACGGCAGCCCTCCGACGCCCAGCGGGGGCCCCGCGCTCATGGGGATCAGCCGGGCCGATCCGTCGGGCAGCACCAGGGCGGGCGCGGGGTGCCCGGCGGCGGCCACGTTCAGGCGGCGCGTGACGGGGTCGTAGACGGCGTAGAGGCAGGTCGCGCCGAGCTCGGCGACCTCGTCGTCCTCGTCGTCCGAGGCGAGATGGGTGACCAGGTCGTCGAGGTGGGTGAGGAGCTCGTCCGGCGGGAGGTCCACGTCGGCGAGGGTGCGTACGGCCGTGACCAGCCGGCCCATGGTCGCCGTGGAGGGGATGCCGTGCCCCACGACGTCCCCGACGACCAGCGCGACACGGCTGCCGGACAGCGGGATCACGTCGAACCAGTCGCCGCCGATGCCGGCCGCCGAGCCGGAGGGCAGATAACGGTGGGCGACCTGGACGGCGGCCTGGCCGGGCAGCCCCCTCGGCAGCAGGCTGTGCTGGAGGGCGAGGGCGGTGGTGCGTTCCCGGGCGAAGCGGCGTGCGTTGTCGACACAGACGGCGGCCCGGCTGGCGAGTTCCTCGGCGAACACGGCGTCGTCGGCGCCGTAGTCGTCGGCCTGCGCCACTCGGACGGCCACGGCGACACCCAGCGTGGTGCCGCGGGCCCGCAGCGGTACGGCCAGCATCGAATGGGCCCCTGTGCGGTAGGGGCGTCCTTCCGGGGCGCGGGAATTGCGCTCGGCGACCCAGCGCATGAACGCCGGCTCTCCTGCCTGGCTGAGGACGGCCCCGCCTTCCCGCATGGCCCGGGCGATCGGCGAGAACGCGGTGTAGACGTCGACTTCTCCCAGATGCACGGCTGCTTCGGGGGTGCCCTCGGTGACGGAACCGTGCGCGACCCGCCGGAGGGTGATCTCGTCGGCCGGCACCGCCGGCTGCTCGTCCGCGCCGAGGACCCAGTCGAACAGGTCCACGCTCGCGAAGTCCGCGAACCGGGGCACCACCACCCCGATGAGTTCCTCGGCCGTGCGCACCACGTCCAGGGTGGTACCGATGGCGGCCGCGGCCTCGTTGAGCAGGGCCAGCCGCTGCCGGGCCCAGTACTGCTCGGTGCTGTCGAACGCGGCCAGCGCGGTGCCGACGAGCTCGCCGGCGGCGTCCCGGACCGGCCACATCTCGGTGACCCAGGCGTGCTCCCGGTTCAGGGCCGGCGCACCGGTGTAGCTCTCGTAGCGCACCGGACGGCCCGTCTCCACGACATGCCGGAGATGCCAGTTGAAGCCACGCACGTGCTCGGCCTCTTCCACGGTCTCCGGGAAGTGCCGGCCGAGCAGGGTCTCCTCGGGCACGCCCATCACATGGCAGGCGGCTTCGTTGAGCCGCAGATAGCGCTGGCTGGTGTCGAAGACGGACATCGACATGGACGCCTGCTGGAAGGCGCGGCCCGCGAGGGACGTCTCCCCGCGGCCGGGCGGCGCGGCGGTGATCACATAGGCGTCCGCTTCCCCGTCCGGGCCCGTCACGGCGCAGGCGCTGACGCGGACCCCGACGAGGTAGCCGTCGCGGTGCCGCACCATGACGGTCCCCGACCGCACGGACACCGCCTCGGGGGGCACGTCCTCGGCGAGCAGTTCCCGTGCGGCCCGGCCCACGACTTCGTCGGCCGGATAACCGGTCAGCTGCCGGGCACCCTGGCTCCACCCCGTCAGAATGCCGCGGGCGTCGATGATCGCAGCAGCGGAGGCATCCTCCATATCGTCCAGGATTGCCCCTGCGTCGCCCTGCATCAACCGCAGCGCAGCATTCGTGACAGCGTCAGGCGCGGTGGGCGCGCAGCGCCGCGATGGCCCGGTCGGCGTGCGCGTTCATGCGCAGTTCGCTGCGCACGACGTCGAGGACGGTGCGGTCCTGCGCTATGACGAACGTGGTGCGCTTGGTGGGCGCCAGGGAGAAGCCGCGCTTCACCCCGAACCGCTCGCGGACCGCGCCGTCGGCGTCGGACAGCAGCGGCATGCCGAGGCCGTGCCGTCCGGCGAACTCCTGCTGCCGCTCGACGGCGTCGCCGCTGATGCCGACGGGGCGCGCTCCGACGTCCGCGAACTCGGCGGCGAGGTCACGGAAGTGGCAGGCCTGGGCGGTGCAGCCGGGGGTCAGCGCGGCCGGGTAGAAGAAGAGCACGACCGGGCCCTCCGCGAGCAGCGCGGACAGGCTGCGGACGGTGCCGGTCTCGTCGGGCAGGGCGAAGTCCTCGACCGTGTCCCCGGTCTCCACGCGCGCGCTCACGACCTGCCCTCCGCGTTCCGGGCGACGCCGCGGGCCCAGAGCACGAGGGGCACCTGCAGGGGCAGGCGTCCGAAGGCGGCGGCCTTCTGCGGGGTGGGGCGGTGGCGCCAGTCGGCGGCCATCTTGACGTTGGCGGGGAACACCCCGACGAAGAAGGCGGCGGTGGCCAGCGCGGCGGCCTTGCGGGTGCGCGGCAGCGCCAGGCCTGCGGCGAGCGCGAGTTCGGCGGCGCCGCTCGCGTAGGTCCAGGCTCTGGGCGTGCCGGGCAGGCCGCGCGGGATGGTGGCGTCGAACGGGCGTGGGGTGGCGAAGTGGGCGATGCCTGCGGTGGCCAGCAGGCCGGCGAGCAGCAGGGGCGAGCGTTCGGACCGGGGCACGGTTCCTCCTCTGAAGGCCTGCAGCGCATTATTACCGGTCGGTAGACAGGTCAGTCCACCGGGTCCCGGAAGTGCCGGTGACGGCTGCCGGGTGTGTAGCCGAAGGAGCGGCGGAAGACGTCGATGAACGCGCTGGCGGAGGACCAGCCGCAGCGGTGGGCCACGGTCGTGACGGGCAGGCCGTCGGCCAGCATCCGCAGGGCGTGGTAGAGCCGTGACTGGGTGCGCCACTGCGGGAACGTCATACCGAGCTCGCCGCGGAAGAGCCGGCTGAGGGTCCGCTCCCCCACCCCGGTCGCCGCCCCGAGCTCGGAGAGGGTGCGCGCGTCGGCCGGGTCGGCGTGCACGAGCGCGCAGACGGCGGCCAGGCGCGGGTCGGCGGAGGTGGGCAGGCGCAGCGGCTGCTGGGGCGAGAGGCGCAGTTGGTCGCGCAGGACGGCGCGCAGCCGGCGGCGCTCGGGGCTGTCGTCGCCGGGGTCGCGGGTGCAGGCGAGGATCAGCTCGCGCAGCAGGGGGCTGACGGCGAGGACTGCCGGGTGGTCCAGGCCGAGGGGGTTGTCGCCGAGAGGCAGGCCGACCAGGTACAGGTCGAGCCGGCCGTGGGCGCGATGGGCGTGCACGGTGCCGGCCGGGACCCAGATGGCGCGGGTGCCGGGCGCGAACCAGGTGCCGGCGTCGGTGGTGACGGCGACGACGCCGGTGCCGGCGTAGACGATCTGGTGGTCGTCGTGCCGGTGCGCGTCGATGCGGTCGCCGGCGGTGAGCCGCTGGGCGCGGGTCGGGGCCGTGGGAGTGTGGCGGATGTTCGACAAAGTCCGGCAGATTATCGGAAGCGGGCCAGGTGCGTCGCGGACGACGATCGCCGGGTGACCACTTCGAGACCCGACCGACCCGTCGCCCTGATGTCCCTGGGGCACGCCTGCGTGGATGTGTACCAGGGGGCCGTGGCCGCTCTGGTTCCGCACTTCGTCGCCGAGCGCGCCTACTCCTATGCCGCCGCTTCGGGTGTCGTCCTGGCGGCGTCCTTGCTGTCGTCGCTGGTGCAGCCGTTGTTCGGGGTGCTCACCGACCGGTGGGCGATGCCGTGGCTGCTGCCGCTGAGCGCGCTGACGGCCGGGGCGGGTGTCGCCCTGAGCGGGGTGATGGGCTCCTATGCGCTGACCCTGGCGGTGGTGGCCGTGTCGGGGGTGGGTGTGGCCGCCTACCATCCGGAGGCCGCCCGGGTGGCGCGGGCCGTCGCGCAGGGCCGGCACACGGGCATGGGCTGGTTCTCCTTCGGCGGCAACGCCGGCTTCGCCCTGGCGCCCCTGCTGGTCTTCGCCGTGGTGGCCACGGGCGGGCTGCGCGCCTCGCCGCTGCTGGTCGTCCCGGCCCTGGCGGGGGCGGCTCTGTGTGCTGCGGCGGTGCGCTCGGCGGGGTCCGGGGGCAGGAGTGCCGGTGCGTCCGCCGCCGTGGGCGAGGACGACTGGGGGCCCTTCCTGCGGCTGTCCGGGGCCGTGGTCTGCCGATCCGTGGTGTTCGTCGGCCTGAGCACGTTCGTCTCGCTGTACGTGCGGGAGCGCACCGGTGGCGGTGCGGCGGCCGGCACGGCGGCCCTGTTCGTGCTCTACGCCGGCGGCGCGGTCGGCACGCTGGCCGGGGGCCGGCTGGCCGAGCGGTACGGGCGGATGGCGGTGGTGCGCCGGTCGTACGCCCTGACGGTCCTGGCCGTGGCCGGTCTCGTCCTGGTGCCCGGGCCGCCGGTGTACCTGTTCGTGGCGCTGACGTCGGCGGGCCTGTATGTGCCGTTCTCGCAGCACATCACCCTGGGCCAGGACCTTCTGCCCCGGCGCGTGGGAACGGCGAGCGGGGTCACGCTGGGCCTGACCGTGAGCGTCGGCGGGCTCGCGGCCCCAGCGCTCGGAGCGCTGGCCGACGCGACGTCCCTCCGAACGGCCCTGCTGCCCCTCGTCGCGCTGCCCGCGCTGGGCCGACTGCTGCTGTGCGGCCTGCGCGAGCCGGCACCCCCGGGAGTGCCGGTCGCCGAGCGGGCGGACCCGCGTGACCCGGCCGCGCGGTGACCGGGGATCAGGCCTTGCCGGCCGGGGCGGACCGGGGCTCGCCTTCCTCGTCGACGGCGTGGGCGAGGAACTCGTCGACCATGCGGTGGAAGAGCGTCGCTAGCTGCCGCAGCTCCTCGGGCGACCAGTCCGAGACGGCCATCCGCATGCCGCGGACCCCGGCCTCGCGGACCTTGGCGATGGCCTCGCCGCCGGCGTCGGTGAGCTCGACGCGCTGGGCGCGACGGTCGTCCCGGTCGGGGACGCGGGTGACGTACCCGGACTTCTGCAACCGCTGCACCGTGCGCGTGACGTGTGAGGCCTCCACGCCGAGCTCCCCCGGCCGCAGCGACTCGGAGTCGGCCACCTGCCGCAGCAGCGCGACGGCGGCACGGTCGAGCGGCACGCCCGCCACGGCCATCTGGCGCTCGTGCCGGCGGGCGCGCGCGCTCAGGTACGTGATGCGAGTGAGGGCACGCTCGATGTCGATCACTTCCGGGGAGGAACAGGAGGCCATGCGCCCACACCGTCTAGTTGTTTAGCTCAAGCGATAGCGGGGTTCCGGGCCGGCCTCGGCGCCGTTCAGGGGAAACAGGCCGAGAACACGCGTGACGGCACCGCGGTTCGTCGACACCTGACCCGTGGACCTGCCGCTGATCCCGCCCATGCTCGCCACGTCCGGCCCCCTGCCACCCGCCGCGCAGGACGCGCGCTGGGCCTACGAGACCAAGCAGGACGGCCAGCGCGTGGTGGTCTATCTGCCCGGGGACGGCAGTGTGCTGCTGCGCGCCCGCTCCGGAGAGGACATCACGGCCGCCTACCCCGAACTGCGGTCGCTGGGCACCGCCCTCGGCACCACACCCGCCGTACTGGACGGCGAGATCATGGCCCTGGACGACCAGGGCCGTGCCAGCTTCCAGTTGCTGCAGTCCCGGATGGGCCTGGCCCACGCACCGGCCAGGGCCGCGCGGCGGGCGGCGGAGGTCCCGGTCCATCTCGTGCTGTTCGACCTGATGCACCTGGAGAGCCACTCCCTCCTCCGGCTCCCCTACGCACGACGCCGCGCTGCGCTGGAGGACCTCGGACTCGCCGGGCCCTCCTGGTCGACCCCGCGCGCACTCGTCGGCCACGGCGCCGAGGCCCTGCGCGCCACGCAGGAGCACGGCCTGGAGGGCCTGGTCTGCAAGCGGCTGGACTCGGGGTACGAACCGGGGGTGCGCTCCCGGGCCTGGATCAAGATCCGCAACATGCGCACCGAGGACGTCCTGGTCGGCGGCTGGCAACCCGGCAGGGGACGGCTCACCGGCCTGCCCGGCGCGGTGCTGGTCGGGCAGCGTGCGGCGGGGCGGCTGCGCTACGTCGGAAGCGTGGGCACCGGCTGGAGCGAGGCCGAACGCAGGGAGCTGGCCGGGCTGCTGGCGGCCGCCGCGACCGACGTCTGCCCCTTCGACCCCGCCCCGCGCGCTCCGGGTGCGCACTGGGTCGTACCCCGCCTGGTCGGCGAGGTCCGCTACAGCACCCGCACCCGGGAGGGGCTGCTGCGGCAGCCGTCCTGGCTACGGCTGCGGCCCGACCTCGCACCCGAGGAGGCGGGGGCCGACATCCCGGACGACCTGGTCTGAAACGGCGTCCGGTCTCCAACTATTGGGCTGTGATTCACTCCTGAGATCCTTCACCCCTCTTGGCATGGACGCGCTCAACCTGGAAGCTGAACCTCCCTTTCCCCCACAGCCGTTGGGCTGCGCCCGGACCAAGGAGGACGCAGTGTCGTCACGCCCGTTCACCCACCGCAGGAGATGGCTCACCGGAGCGGCCGGTGCCGCCGCTCTCGTCCTCGCGTTCCCGGCCACGGCCTTCGCGGCCCCGCCGTCGGCACTGCCCGCCAACGCGGACGCGCTGGAGCAGACGTACCAGCCTGCCTACGACTACGACACCGACGGCTGCTACTCCACGCCCGCGATCGGCCCGGACGGCACCGTGAACGGCGGGCTCAACCCGTCCGGCGCCCTCAACGGCAACTGCCGGGACGCCTCGGACCTCGACAACACCAACGGCTACGCGCGCTCCAAGTGCAACAACGGCTGGTGCGCCATCCTGTACGCGCTCTACTTCGAGAAGGACCAGGCCGTGGCCGGGAGCGGCATCGGCGGCCACCGGCACGACTTCGAGCACGTCGCGGTGTTCGTACAGGACAACCAGGTGAAGTACGTGTCGACGTCCGCTCACGGCGGGTTCACGGTGCACGCGGCTTCCTCGGTCCGCTTCGACGGCACGCACGCGAAGATCGTCTACCACAAGGACGGTGTCAGAACCCACTGCTTCCGCGCGGCCAACTCCAATGACGAGCCCCCCGAGAACCACAAGGGCACCTGGCAGTACCCGGCGCTGGTCGGCTGGAACGGCTACCCGGCCGGGGTGCGCGACAAGCTCACGTCGTACGACTTCGGCAGCGCCAACTTCGGCCTGAAGGACGCCAACTTCGCCAACCACCTGGCGTCGGCCAAGCCCTCCGGCATCGCCTTCGACCCGTACGCCTGACGACACCGGACCCGGTCGCGGGACCTAGTCCTCCGGCCGGGCCCCGCTTCCGCCCCGCGCCCGACCCCCGGCGCGGGTAGCCACATAGCGTCCCCACGGCGAGGCGACCAATGCTGGTGCACGCGGCGACGGCACCCAACGCCGTCCTGCGCGCCCTCGGTTCACTCCCCCGCCCGCTGTGGATGCCGAGCCTGCGCGCGGCATGGGCCGCGTCCGCCGCGGTCACCGCCATGTACGCCACCGCCGAGCCCGTCACGCAGGTCCCCGCGCCCCGCCGCACCGCGCAGGAGGTTCTGGAACGCGCCCTCGCGCACGGCGACGAGCACGTCGTGAAGCTCACCGACACCGCCCTCGACGTCGGCGACGAGCGGGCCCTCGCCGCGGCCCTGCGGGCGGTGGAACCGAGTGATCCGCTCGTCCCGAACTGACGTCCGATGCCCGGCGGTTGGAGGAGGTACGGGACGAACGCTCCCGCGGGAGGGTCTATCGTGTCCGCATGTCCGTCCCCGAACTGATTCGCATCGTCTCCCGCGACTCCCCCATGGCCCTCGCCCAGGTGGAGCGCGTCCGGGCCGAGTTGGCCGCCGCCCATCCCGGAGTGCGCACCGAGGTCGTGCCGGTGAAGACCACCGGCGACAAGTGGATGGGCGATCTGTCCCAGGTCGAGGGCAAGGGCGCGTTCACCAAGGAGGTCGACGCGGCGCTGCTGGCCGGCGAGGCCGACCTCGCCGTGCACTGCGTGAAGGACGTCCCCGCCGACCGGCCGCTACCGGCGGGCACGGTGTTCGCCGCGTTCCTCAAGCGGGACGACATCCGCGACGCCCTGATCCACCCGGGCGGGCTCACCCTGGACGAGCTGCCGGCCGGGACGCGGATCGGCACCTCCTCGGTGCGCCGCGTCGCGCAGCTGGCCGCCACGCATCCCCACCTGGAGTGCGTGCCGTTCCGCGGCAACGCCAACCGGCGCCTGGCGAAGCTCGCCGCCGGGGAGGCCGACGCCCTGCTGCTCGCGGTCTCCGGGCTGGAGCGCATCGGCCGCGAGGACGTGATCAGCGAGATCCTCTCGACCGAGGCGATGATGCCGCCCATCGGCGCGGGCGTGCTGGCGCTGCAGTGCCGCGAGGACGACGCCGCGCTGATCGACGCGGTGAGCGGTCTCGGCGACCCGGACACCTACCGGGAGACCACCGCCGAGCGCATGTTCCTGCACGTGCTGCAGGGGCACTGCAACAGCCCCATCGCCGGGTTCGCACAGGTGGACCGCAGTGGCGAACTGTCCCTGCGGGCCTGTGTATTCACCCCGGACGGCAAGACGCGCCTCAATGCCCACGAGTGGGCGGGACGGCTGGACCCGGCCACGCTCGGCACCTCGGTCGCCGTGGCGCTGCTGCGTCAGGGTGCCCGCGAGATCATCGACGGCATCCCGCACTGACCTCCGCGACGCCCTGACGCCGGATCAGGCGGTGCCTTCCTCCGCCTGATCCCGCAGGAAGACGCTCACCTGGTGCGCCAGGCTGTCCCGCACCGCGCCCTGCTGGCCGCCGGCGGGGCCCTCGTGCGCACCGATGCCGCCCGACCACAGCCGGCGGTCGGTCCACTCCTCCTCGACGCGCAACTGCACCTGGACGTCGACGAGACTCAAGGACGCCTCGGCGCCGGCCGCGTACAGCACGGCGGTGGCCCGGCGCAGCGGGTAGACGTCGAAGCCCTCGATGAACTGCGAGTTGCGCCAGTCGATGAAGGCGCTCTCCCCGTCCGGGCCGAGCCGGACGTCGATCTGGCCGTCCTCGAGGTGGACGCCGAGATGGCGGCTGCCGCGGTTCTCGACCGTCACGCGCAGGCAGAAGTACGTCAGTCCGTCGGCGGCGTCGTCCCGGCCGCGGGGCGGCTCGGCCAGTTCCAGACGGTGGACGCGGACGCGCAGACCGGCATGCTCGTCGTACTCCCGCCAGTCCCCGACCACGTTCGGCTCGTACACGCTGCACCTCTCGACCTCTGGAAGCTGCTTCCTATCTGTGGTCTCAGCGCACTGTCAAATGAGCAGAATGCGCTGTGGCCAGGCAGTTCATCCTTTTTGATCGGTGATCAAGCCGTGCCCAGCAGTTATCCGGATTCAGTCGGAGAAAGCGCTTGCCCGGGCGTGCCGCACATCACTTCCACGAGTGAAGATCAACGGGCCGGTCGGCCCGGTAGGGCCCAGGCGGCGGTGACGAGGAGGACGACGACGGCCTGGACGAGCGACTTCACCCCGGCCGCGAACGCCTTGCCGGTGATCAGCACCGACCGCGGGGTCGGGGTGACGAGGAGCTTGTCGAGGACTCCGGCGTCGCGCTCCCCGATGATCTGGATGCCGTGGAAGACGGCGCCGGAATCGACAGCGGAGCCGATCGGCGGCGGACTTGAGAGCGCCCGGGGCCCCCGATTGCCGTATTGTCTTAATTGTTTCGCTATGTCTCTGCCCGGGAATGGGCAGTGAAGTGCTTCGGACAGGAGGCACGTGCGTGGGAGCCGGCAGGTCCGGGCCCCCGGTGCTCTCCGTGAGGCCCGCGTCCGCGCCTCCCACGGTGTCTGTCCATTCAGCACCTGCTCAGGGAGGTGCGCACCATGCGTATCGCCGGCAGCACCCGACCGCATCCCCACGACGACGCGCCCGACACCGCCGCGGCGTTCGCACGACTCGCGCGGCTGCCCGAGGGGCCCGAGCGCAAGGCCCTGCGGGACGAACTGGTCGAGGCCTGGCTCCCCATGGCCGAGCGGATCGCCGTCCGCTTCCGGGGCCGTGGCGAGGCCCTCGAGGACCTGTACCAGGTGGCCGCTCTCGGTCTCGTGAAGGCGGTCGACCACTACGACCCGGCGCGCGGCAACGCCTTCGAGGCGTACGCGGTGCCGACGGTCACCGGTGAGATCAAGCGCCACTTCCGTGACCACATGTGGACGCTGCACGTGCCCCGCCGGGTCCAGGACCTGCGCAACCGGGTGCGGCACGCCGCCAAGGAGCTGTCGCAGACCACCCCGGGCCGCTCCCCCACGGTCGCGGAGATCGCCGAGTTCGCCCATCTCACCGAGGGTGAAGTGCGCACCGGCATGGAGGCCCTGGAGTGCTTCTCCGCGCTGTCGCTGGAGGCGGAGATGCCCGGGACCGACGGCTACGCCCTCGGGGACGCGATCGGCGGGCCCGACCCGGCCTTCGACATCGTCGTCAACCGTGTGGCCGTCAGGCCCTGCCTGGAGGCGCTGCCGGAGCGCGAGCGGATCATTCTCTACCTGCGGTTCTTCAAGGGCATGACGCAGAGCCGGATAGCGGACCAGCTCGGCATCTCACAGATGCACGTCTCCCGGTTGCTCAGCAGCTGCTTCGCCCATCTGCGTGAGGAGCTGCTGGCCGAGGCCCGGTGAAACCGGGGGGAGGTCCGATCCCGCAGGCCGCCGGAGATCACGCCTCCGCCGGAGATCACGTCTCCGGCGGCGATCCGGGGATCTGCGTCGGTCCGGCGCGGTCGAGGGCGTCTTCCAGCGCGGCCCGGATCTCCTCGGGCATCACGCCCGTACGTCCCCAGACGAGGATCAGTTCCGCGACGTTGCGCAGCTTGATGTTGGTGTGCTGGGAGACCTCCTTCAGCACGGCCCACCCCTGGTCGGGGGAGATCCGGCCGAGCGCCACCACCATCCCGATCGCCTGGTCCACGACGGCGTGTGAGACGACCGCCTCCTTCAGCTGCTGGACCTCTTCCTGCAGCTCGAAGATCCGATCCGAGCCCCCGTCCGTGGGCATGGTCACCTCCGGGTCCGGTGCGCCGCTGCCCTCAAGGTCCCAGCGGGTGCTTGAGTACCTTGACGCAGTGTCCGACCTATCCATCGTCGTCACTCGGCCCGCCCGGTGCCACCGGGGCGGACCAGGCCGGACGCCGTTTCGGCGCCTCCGCCGGGGTACTCGGCAGGCGCCCACAACGGTTCCGGTTGGACACTGGTGTCAATCCTCCGGTGGCTGCCAGGCCGACGAGATCAGGACGCGACTGCCATGAACCACGACATGCCCACCTCCTCCGGCACGAAGGACGTCGTTTCATCACATTCCGTGTTCGGCGCGCCCTGCTGGGTGAGCCTGACCAGCCGGGACGTCAAGGCGACCGAGGAGTTCTACGGGGCCGTGCTGGGCTGGCAGTGGCGGCCGGCCAAGCTCGGCGACCGGTTCCGGATCGCACTGGCGGACGGCTCGCCGGTGGCCGGGATCGCGGGGGTGGCGGCCATGTGGCAGATGGCGGTGGCGTGGACGCCGTACTTCGCGGTGCGCAGTGCGGACGACGCGGTGGCGCGGGTGCAGGAGCGCATGGGCACGGTCGCGGTCGGGCCGATCTCGCTGCCGCCGGGGCGGGCGGCGCTGCTGGCCGACCGGGACGGAGCGACCTTCGGCATCTGGGAGGGCGACCTCTTCACCGACTGGGAGACCTGGCGCAACGCGCAGCCGGCGTTCATCACGCTGCACACCCGTGACGCCTTCGACGCGGCGATCTTCTACGGCGAGGTCCTCGACTGGGCGACGCAGCGGCCCGGCTGCTGCGAGGTCCACTACGAGGGCGGCGAGGTCGTGCTGCGCAGCCGCGGGGACGTGGTGGCCCGGATCGAGTCGGGCGCCCTGGGGGCGGCCCCAGACCCCGCGATCCGGCCGCACTGGCAGGTCCACTTCTCCGTCGACGACGTGGAGGCCTGCGCCCGCGCGGCGGAACTCCACGGCGGCAGCGTCCTGTCCAAGGGCAGTGACGAGGCGGTGTTGCGGGACCACGACGGCGCGCAGTTCACGGTGACCGCGCGCCGCGACCACTGACCGGGGTCACTCCTCCTCGCGCGACGCCCGTGACGGCCGGGACAGCAGGACCAGGCTGCGGGCCCCGACGGTGAGGCCCGTCCCGGCCTTGTGCTCCGACTCGTCGGGCGTGGCCTCCGGGTCGGCCGTGTCGATGAGCGCCGTCCAGCGTGCGCCGTAGGAGGCGTTCGGGAGGCGGAAGTCGATCGGCTCCCAGTGGCTGTTGAGCAGCAGCAGGAACGAGTCGTCGACGACCTGGCGGCCCCACGGGTCGGGTTCGGCGATGGCGTCGCCGTTGAGGAAGACACCGACGGAGTGCGCGTCGCCGCGCTGCCAGTCGTCGTCGGTCATCTCGCGGGCGTCGGGCGCCAGCCACACCAGGTCGGGCAGCGGCTGGTCCGCCCGGGTCAGGGTCTCGCCGAGGAAGAAGCGGCGCCGGCGCAGCACCGGGTGTCCCGTGCGCAGCCGGATGAGGTACCGGGTGAACTTCAGCAGCTCGCGCTGCTCCTCGGTGAGCCGCCAGTCGATCCAGGAGATGTCGTTGTCCTGGCAGTAGGCGTTGTTGTTGCCGCCCTGGGTGCGCCCGAGTTCGTCGCCGTGGGAGAGCATCGGGATGCCCTGGGACAGCAGCAGCGTGGCGAGGAAGTTGCGCTGCTGGCGGGTGCGCAGCTCCAGCACGGCCGGGTCGCGGGCCGGGCCTTCGGCGCCGCAGTTCCAGGACCGGTTGGTGCTCTCGCCGTCCTGGTTGTCCTCGCCGTTGTCCGCGTTGTGCTTGTCGTTGTACGAGACGAGGTCGCGCAGGGTGAAGCCGTCGTGCGCGGTGACGAAGTTGACGCTGGCGCGGGGCCGGCGCCTGCTGTGCTGGTACAGGTCGGAGGACCCGGTGAGCCGGGAGGCGAGTTCGCCGAGTGTGTGGTCCTCGCCGCGCCAGAAGTCGCGGACCGCGTCGCGGTACATGCCGTTCCACTCCGACCACAGTGGCGGGAAGTTGCCCACCTGGTAGCCGCCCTCGCCGACGTCCCACGGCTCGGCGATCAGCTTGACGCGGCTGATCACCGGGTCCTGCTGGATGAGGTCGAAGAACGCCGACAGCCGGTCCACCTCGTGGAACTGCCGGGCGAGCGTCGCCGCGAGGTCGAAGCGGAAGCCGTCGACATGCATCTCGGTCACCCAGTACCGCAGCGAGTCCATGATCAACTGGAGGACGTAGGGGTGCCGCATCAGCAGGCTGTTGCCGGTGCCCGTGGTGTCGTAGTAGTGCTCCCAGTCGCCGTCGACCAGACGGTAGTACGAGGAGTTGTCGATGCCGCGGAAGGACAGGGTGGGGCCCATCTCGTTGCCCTCGGCGGTGTGGTTGTAGACCACGTCGAGGATCACTTCGAGTCCGGCCGCGTGCAGGGTCTTCACCATCTGCTTGAACTCGGCGACCTGCCCGCCGCGGCTGCCGTGGGCGGCGTAGCCGTTGTGCGGCGCGAAGAAGCCGATGGTGTTGTAGCCCCAGTAGTTCGACAGGCCGCGGTCGTGCAGCACCCCGTCGTGGACGAACTGGTGGACCGGCATCAGCTCCACGGCCGTGACACCGAGGGAGGTCAGGTGCTCGACGGCAGCGGGGTGCGCCAGCCCGGCGTAGGTGCCCCGGAGTTCCTCGGGCACCTCGGGATGGGTGCGGGTCATGCCCTTGACGTGCGCCTCGTAGATCACCGTGTCGGCGTAGGGCCGGCAGGGCCGGGCGTCGTCGCCCCAGTCGAAGGCCGGGTCGGTCACCACGCCGAGCATGGTGTGCCCGGCGCTGTCGGCCGGGTCGGGGCCGTCGGGGTTGCGCTCGTAGAGCGAGGGGTGGTTGTCGATCTGCCCGTCCACCGCGCGGGCGTACGGGTCGAGCAGAAGTTTCGCCGGGTTGCAGCGGTGGCCGGCGGCCGGGGCCCACGGCCCGTGCACGCGGTAGCCGTAGCGCTGACCGGGGCCCACGCCCGGCACGTAGCCGTGCCACACGAAGCCGTCGACCTCGTTCAGCGGCACCCGCGTGTGGGAACCGTCGTCGTCGACGAGGACCAGCTCGACGCGTTCGGCGACCTCGCTGAAGAGCGCGAAGTTGGTGCCCTCACCGTCGTAGTCCGCCCCCAGCGGGTAGGGGCGCCCGCTCCAGGCGGACGCCCCTTTCCGTGCCTGCCGGCGGGTCACCGGGCCTCCTCCAGGACCTCGGCCGGGGTACTGGCCGGACCGGCCAGCTGGGTGATCGGCACCTCGCGGGGCACCTCGAGGCCCTCGCTCTCCCGCGGCGCGGGCGCGGTCGGCACCAGCGGGACGCGTTCGCCGGCGCGGGCGCGCTGCGAGAACCAGATGACCTTGCTGCCGGTCTCGGTGGCGCAGCAGCCCCAGCCGTCGCTCATGGCCGCGAGGTGCTCCAGGCAGCCTCGCAGCTCCTGGTCCGGGCGCAGGGCGCGGTCGTTGTCCCCGATGGCGGTGATCAGGTGCTGCCGGTTCCACCACATCTCGATCGACGTGTTCTTGTCCGTGGCGTGTTCGTCGATGGCCTTCAGCAGCATCTCGGCACCGCCGCAGACGGGCTGGACCAGATTGTCCAGGTCCCAGAACTTCAGGTGAGCGGCCAGAATGCGGCTGACCTGTCCCACCCGTTCCGGGCTGACTTCCACGTCGAGGTGGTAGTAGCAGGGCACTGCGGTCTTCATCGGTCGGCTCCTCACCGCGAAGCTCAGCTCCTTCTCGCTCCCGCGGTCCTGCGGGACGCGCCCCGAACACGGAACGTGAGCGCCTATCGCTTCTGAGTCACCATTAGCGTGAGGCTGCTAGCCCGTTCGTGCAACACGAGCGCACGGTTGATGCGCTGGAGCACACAAGTGAGCGGGCAGAGGTGGCCCGAACGGCCCACGAAAGCCGCCACTGATTGAAGATCCAACAAGACGCTGTGTCGTCACACATGCACCATGTGTGAAGAACTCGATCGCCGTTACGGGTCCGTGTCGCTGTGCGCACGGCCGCCGTCCGACCGTCGGGAGACCGTGTCCCTCGAGCCCCGAAAGGTGATCGGCGCCATGCTGCTACCCGCCAAAGCCGAAGTCGCCCGGCAGTTGCGGCGTTACCGGGCCTGGGAACGCGTGATGCTCGCGGCACCGAACGACCGCACGGTGCGGACCACGTTCGAGGACTCCGGCTACACGCTCTGCGTGCTGATGGGCAAGCGCTGCGCACGGGAGGCGGCGGACGCGGCCGAGCGGTACCTGCGCACGAACCAGGTCACCTATCTGCAGGAGCAGGTCACCCGTCCGCCGGATCCGAACGAGCGGCCTCGTCCGGCCGCGGCCGTCAGACGAAGACCGCCGGCGGCGGAGCGGAGATCCCCGGCTGCCGAACGGAGATCCACTGCGGGAAGGTAGCGCCCTTCCCGCACATTTTGTCCCCTGAACCGGGCCCCGCGGCCCGGCTTTCGAGCACGGTGGAGGTGAGGACCATGAGTAGGACCCGGGCCATCGGCCGTATCCCGGTACGGGATGTCCGCCCGGCCGTGGAGAGCGGCAACCGGCCGGCGAAGGCGGTCGTGGGCGAGACGTTCGAGGTCACCGCCACCGTGTTCCGGGAGGGGCACGACGCGGTGGCCGCCAATGTCGTCCTGAAGGATCCCGAGGGCCGTTCCGGCCCGTGGACGCCGATGCGCGAGCTCGCCCCCGGCAGCGACCGCTGGGGTGCCGAGGTCACCGCGAACGCCGTCGGCCGCTGGTCGTACCGAGTGGAGGCCTGGAGCGATCCGGTGGCCACCTGGCGCCACACGGCGGGCATAAAGATCCCGGCGGGAATCGACCCGGGCCTGGTCCTGGACGAGGGCGCGGAACTGTACGAGCGGGCAGCGGCCGGCGTGCCGAAGGAGGCCGGCCGCTATGTGCTGCTCGCCGCGGCGCAGGCCCTGCGGGACGACTCGCTGCCCCCGGCGGCCAGGTTCGCGGCGGCGCTGACGCCGGAGGTGGACGAGGTCCTGGAGCGGCATCCGCTGCGGGACCTGGTCACCAGCAGTGAGCCCCTGCCGCTGCTCGTGGAGCGGGAGCGGGCGCTGTACGGCTCGTGGTACG
>NZ_JAAHBP010000031.1 GCF_023184515.1 Streptomyces sp. D2-8
TAGTGTTTCGGTGGTTATAGCGTAGGGGAAACGCCCGGTTACATTCCGAACCCGGAAGCTAAGCCTTACAGCGCCGATGGTACTGCAGGGGGGACCCTGTGGGAGAGTAGGACGCCGCCGAACAATCTTTGGGAAAACCCCCGTATCTTCGGATACGGGGGTTTTCTGCGTTTCAGGACGTCTCTACCAGCTTGGTGTCATACGCCAGGATGACCGCTTGAATGCGGTCGCGGGAGCCGGTCTTGGCGAGGATACGGCCCACGTGGGTCTTCACCGTCGACTCGGCCAGGTGGAGACGCGTGGCTATCTCCGTGTTGGTCCAGCCCTTGCCTATGACCGTGAGGATCTCGCGTTCCCGGTCCGTCAGGGAAGCGAGACGCGGGTCCTCCGGGGGTGCGGCCTCCGACGAGGGAGTGGTCGGCAGGTGGTGGACGTAGGCGTCCAGGAGGCGGCGGGTCAGACTGGGGGCGACCACCGCGTCGCCCGTGGCCACCGCGCGGATACCGGCGAGGAGTTCCTCGGGCTGGGCGTCCTTGACGAGGAAGCCGGAGGCCCCCGCGCGGAGGCCGGCGTAGGCGTACTCGTCCAGATCGAAGGTGGTGACGATCAGGATGCGGGTGCGGTCGCCGGCCGTGGTGATGCGGCGGGTCGCCTCGATACCGTCGAGGCCCGGCATGCGGATGTCCATGAGGACGACATCCGGGTGGAGCTCGGCCGCCCTGCGGACCGCTTCGCTGCCGTTCGCCGCCTCGCCCACGACCGTCATGTCGTCCTGGCTTTCCAGCAGCATGCGGGAGCCGAAGCGCTGAAGGGGCTGGTCGTCGGCGATGAGGACGGTGGTCACTGCGGGAATTCCTCCGGGAGATGAAGGCGGACGCGCCAGCCCTGCTCCGGGTCGGGGCGAGGGCCGGCCTCAAGTGTGCCGCCGTACAGGGCCGTTCGCTCGCGCATTCCGGGTAGTCCGCGGCCGCCCCGGGAAGTCCCGTCGGTGCGGCCGCCGTTGCCGGTGTCCGTGATCGTGACGGTGACGGCGGCCTGCTCCTCGTAGGAGAGCGCTATCTCCGCGGTGGCGTCGGGGCCGCCGTGTTTGAGGGTGTTGGTGAGGGCTTCCTGGATGACGCGGTAGACGGTGAGTTGGCGGCCCGGGGCGAGGGTGGCGCTGCCGTGGGTGGTGGTGCTGACGGGGAGGCCTGCGGAGCGTACGCCGTCGAGGAGCTGGTCGAGGTCGGTGAGGCCGGGCTGGGGGGTCAGGTCGGGCTGTTGTTTCTCCTCCTCGCGCAGGACGTCGAGGAGGCGGCGGAGTTCGGTGAGGGCCTGGCGGCTGGTGGTGGCGATGGCGTCGAGGGCCTGGGCGGCGCGTTCGGGGGACTTGGTGGCCGCGTATCGGCCGCCGTCGGCCAGGCCGGTGATGACGGAGAGGTTGTGGCCGATGATGTCGTGCATCTCGCGGGCGATGCGGGCGCGTTCGGCGGCGGTGGCGAGCTGGGCCTGCTGGTCCCGTTCGGTCTCCAGGCGGCGGGCGCGGTCCTCCAGGGCCTCGGTGTAGTCGCGGCGGGTGCGGACCGTGGCGCCGATGAGCGCGGCCACGGCGGTGGACATCAGCTGCGAGCCGATCTGCTGGTCCCAGGTGCCCTCGCCGTGCCGGAGGACCGACACGAGGACCGGGGCGATCACCAGGGCCGTCGCCCACCACAGGTTGCGCAGGGGGCGGCGCAGGGCGAGGTGGTAGACGAGGACCAGTTGGAGCAGGGCCGCCTGGAGGGCGGCGCCGGTCCAGGCGTTGACGAGGGCGAAGGGGGCCATGGCGGCCAGGACCGCTCCGGGGTGGGTGCGGCGCCGGAGCAGAGGAGCCGAGAGGCCGAGACTCAGAGTGAGGAGCAGCCAGCCGGGGACGTCGAGGTGGTGGGCGTTGTTGCGCCAGCCGCCGCCGGCGTAGTCGATCAGGGCGGCCGTGACCCAGAAGCCGGTGAAGTGCAGGTCCCACAGCAGTGGGTGGCGTCGGTCGAAGGCGCGCACCTTGTGGGTGAGGCGCTGGGCGTACTCGGTGAGGGGCTCCGGCGCCCGGTCTTCCGTCACGGGGTCCATCGTGCGGGATGCGATACCGGGCGTCATACGTCTTTACGGCGCAGGACCACCGCGGCCGTCGTGAGGAGGGCCGCCGTCCACAGGAACATGGCCAGCAGGGCGGCGCCCGGGGTCACCGCGCCGGGCAGGGGCTGGGCGGTGGTGAGGGCCTCAAGGGCCTTGCCGGGGAAGTAGCGGACGGCGTCGTCGACGAAGGCGTACGGGAGCATGGCCAGGATCTCCGGGAGGATCATGACGAGGCCGATGAAGACGCCGATGGCCATGGGGACCGAGCGGAGCAGGGCGCCGATGCCGAGGGCGAGGACGGCGAGGAGGGTGAGGCCGGCCGCGTTGCCCGCGAGGGCGCGCAGGACGCCGGGGTCGCCGAGGGAGGCGGACAGGTCCGTGCCGGCGAGGAACGACTGGGCGAGGGGGAAGGTGAGGAGGTTCGTCGCCAGGGTGAGGGGGAGGGCGACCGCGGCCAGGACGGCGGCCTTGGACCAGAGGACGGGCAGGCGGCGTGGGACGGCTGTCATCGTGGCGCGGATCTGGCCCGTGGAGTACTCGCCGGCGGTGGCCAGGATGCCCAGTACCCCGAGGTTGATCTGGGCGAACTGGGTGCCCAGGAGGACGAAGACGACCGTGTCCATGATGCCTTCGCCCGTGCCGTCGTAGGCGGCGCCGAGGCCCGCGCCCATGGCGGCGGTGAGGGCGCTGGTGACGGCGAGGGTGATCCAGGTGGAGCGCAGGGTCCAGAACTTGTGCCACTCGGAGCGCAGGACGCGGGCCGGGGTGACGCGGTAGGGCAGGGTCGCCGTGGTCATGCCGCTGCTCCTCGCAGGGTCGCCGGGTACTCCACCGCGTCGCGGGTGAGGTCCATGAAGGCCTCCTCCAGGGAGGCGGCGGAGGGGGTCAGTTCGTAGAGGGGGATGCCGTGGGCGGCTGCCGTGCGGCCGATGTGTTCGGCGTCCGTGCCGCAGACCTGGAGGGTGCCGGGGGTGTCGGTGGTGATGTCGACGCCGGGGGCGGTGAGGAGGCGTACGAGGTCGGAGGCCTGCGGGGTGACGACCTTGGTGGTGCCCGCGCCGGAGTGGTGGACGAAGTCGGTGACCGTGGTGTCGGCGAGGAGGCGGCCGCGGCCGATGATGACCAGGTGGTCGGCGGTGAGGGCCATCTCACTCATCAGGTGGGAGGAGACCAGGACCGTACGGCCTTCGGCGGCGAGGGACCTGAGCAGGTTGCGGATCCACAGGACGCCTTCCGGGTCGAGGCCGTTGACCGGCTCGTCGAGGACGAGCGCGGCCGGGTCGCCGAGGAGGGCGGCGGCGATGCCGAGGCGCTGTCCCATGCCGAGGGAGAAGCCCTTGACGCGGCGGTGGGCCACGTCGGTCAGACCGGTGAGGCCGAGGACCTGCTCGACCCGGGCGCGGGGGATGCCGTGGGTGTGGGCGAGGGCGCGCAGATGGTGGTGGGCGGTGCGGCCGGGGTGGACCGAACGGGCCTCCAGCAGGGCGCCGACCTCGGTGAGGGGCGCGGGGTGGGCGGCGTAGGAGCGGCCGGCCACGGTGGCGTGGCCGCGGGTGGGGGCGTCGAGGCCGAGGAGCATGCGCAGGGTCGTGGACTTGCCGGCGCCGTTCGGGCCGAGGAAGCCGGTGACGGTGCCGGGGCGGACGGTGAAGGACAGGTCCGTGACGACCGTCCGGTCGCCGTAGCGTTTGGTGAGTTCGTGTGCCGTCAGCATGCTTCGATGCTCGTGCGTGCCGGGGCGGCGGGCGTCGGACCGGCGGGGTAATCGGGGTGAGGGGTGTCGTACCCGGGTACTACCGTTGCCCGCATGAGCTATGTGATCCGGTCCGTCCGTGCCGGCGAGTGGGCCGCGGCGAAGGAGCTGCGGCTCGCGGCGCTGCGGGACCCGGTGGCGCACCTCGCCTTCCTGGAGACGTACGAGGAGGCCGCGGCCAGGCCGGACGCCTTCTGGCAGGAGCGGACCGCGGGGGCCGCCGAAGGGGCGGACAAGGCGCAGCAGATCATCGCCGAGGGGCCGGACGGGCGGTGGGTGGGGACGCTGACCGTGCTCGTGGAGGAACCCGGGACGACCGACTGGGCCGGGTTTCCGGTGGAGCGCAAGCAGGGGCATGTGGTCGCCGTGTTCGTACGGCCCGAGGAGCGCGGGAGCGGGCTGACCGAGGTGCTGTTCGACGCGGCCCTGGAGTGGTCGTGGGGGCAGGGCCTGGAGCGGGTGCGGCTCATCGTGCACGAGGAGAACGGGCGGGCGCAGCGGTTCTACCGGCGGGTGGGGTTCCTGCCGAGCGGGGTGACGGTGCCGCTGGGGGACGCCGGGGAGCGGGAGTTGGAGTTCGTCCTCGAGCGGGAGTGAGGGGCTTCGGCCGGGGGGGGCCGGTCAGACCGGCAGTTCGTCGTGCGGCCAGCGGGAGCGGCCCTGTTCGCGGGACCGGAGCAGGGCCAGGGTCGGCATGCCCCGGTCCGCTCCGGTGGCCAGCAGCTCCGGGAGGTGGGGAAGCGGGGCCACGGCCGCGACGTCGTCCAGGACGAGCGTCATTGGTGGGTCGAGGCGACCGGAGGATGACCGTTCGGCCATGTGCCGGCCGCGCTCGACCACGCTGGAGACGAGGGCCGTCAGGAAGGGCATCGCGCCCGGGTTCGTCCTGGGGTCCTCGATGGATTCCCCCACCACATAAAGCGTGCCCCCTTCGTGGATGAAGGAATCCAGGGCGAGGGCATCAGTTCGGTTGGGAGTGCAGGCCTCGCGGATGTTGACCGTGGAGAGGGCCGCGAGGGCGCGGGTGGTCAACTGCTGGGCCATGTCGCGACGTTCGGGGTGGGCTGTGAGGGCGCCTTCGAGCTCGCCCGCGGAGCCGGGGGCGGCCTTGGGACTCGTGCGGAGGATGCGTACGGCGTCCTGGATCTGGGTGCCCTGGGACCAGCGGTGGACGTGGCGGATGGTGCGGCCGTCGATCGCCGCGGCGTGCAGGTAGCTCCGTAGGAGGGTGGCGGCGGTGTCGCTGACCGCCTGGTCGAGTTTGGCGGTGGGGCGTACGGGGGTGAGGAGGGCGGTGGCTCTGCTCGTCGCTGTTTCTCTGTCCTCGCAGCCGGTGGTGGGGGACCAGTGGAGGCGGGACGGGGTGTCGCAGAGGTGGGTGGGGTCGTAGAGGTGGGTGGGGCCCAGTTTGGCTCTGGCGTCCTTGGTTTCCTGCCAGAGGGTGGGGTTCGAGGTGACGATGAGGGCTGGGCCTTCCGCGTCCCGTACGGCTTGGGCGGCGGTGGTCTGGCGGGTTTCCCTCGGGGCGACGAGGATCTTTTCCCACCCGCCGGCCCGTTCCTGGGCGAACAGGGAAGCCGGGGACACGGGGACGGTCGCCGAAGGGGCCGGGGCCGGGGTTGCCGTCGGGTATGCGGGGTCGGTGGAGCCTGGTCCGGGCTCCGGGGAGTGCGAGCGGGGCGTCGGCACCTCGTGCTGCACCGCCGTGGACACGGGCTCCTGTGCCGGTGTCGGCACCTCGTGCCGCGTCGGGGTCGGCCGTTGCTCCGCCGCGGCCATGCGCTCCGCCCGGCGCCTCGCCCGGACCGCCCGCCACCGGGCCAGCGTGCCCATCACGAACACCGTCAGGACGACCAGGGTCATCAGCTGGCCGATGAGCAGGCCCCAGAACAGGCCGTAGCCGGAGAGTTCGCCGGGGGGCGTGTCGGGCCAGGCGCCGGGGATGTCGTGCGGCTGGGCGACGAGGCCGCGCATGGCCGACGGCGTACGCGTGAAGGTGACGCCGGACGGCCAGGAGCCGTGGGCGAACCAGGCGGCGAGGCCGGTGGCCGTCCACACCAGCAGGGTCATGCCGAGGAGGAACGCGAGTATGCTGACCAGCAGGCCGTCGGGGATGCCTCCCTGGCCGTCCCGCTGGGTGTGACGGTCGTCCGGTCTCACGCGTCCTCCCCTGTGCCTACGCCACCGTCGATTCGGAGTCGCCCAGGTGGTGCTCCACGAAGGCCGCGGCCCGTTCCTCCGCCTCGAGTTCGGCGGCGTGCAGGGCGTCGTCCGCGAGGTCGGCGGAGGACTGGGTCATCGCGCGGTCGGTGAAGACCAAGGGGCGTTCGGTCTCCGTGACCAGGTGTTTGACGACCTGGACATTGCCGTTGACGTCCCAGACGGCGATGCCGGGGGTGAGGGTCGGGATGATCTCCACCGCCCAGCGGGGCAGGCCCAGGACGCGTCCGGTGGCCCGTGCTTCGTCCGCCTTCTGCGCGTAGATCGTTCTCGTCGACGCCATCTTCAGGATCGCGGCCGCTTCCTTCGCGGCCGCGCCGTCCACGACGTCCGACAGGTGGTGGACCACCGCCACGAACGACAGGCCCAGGCGTCGGCCGAACTTCAGCAGGCGCTGGAACAGCTGGGCGACGAAGGGGCTGTTGATGATGTGCCAGGCCTCCTCGACCAGGAAGATGCGCTTCACCCGGTCGGGGCGGATCCAGGTGTGCTCCAGCCACACGCCGACGATCGCCATGAGGATGGGCATGGCGATGGAGTTGCGGTCGATGTGGGACAGGTCGAAGACGATGAGCGGCGCGTCGAGGTCGATGCCGACCGTGGTGGGGCCGTCGAACATGCCGCGCAGGTCACCGTCGACCAGGCGGTCCAGGACCAGGGCGACGTCGAGGCCCCAGGCGCGTACGTCGTCTATGGCGACGTTCATCGCCTCGGCCGACTCGGGCTCGGGGTGGCGCAGTTGCTCGACGATGTCGGTCAGGACCGGCTGGCGGTCGACGATGGTCTCGTTGACGTAGGCGTGGGCGACCTTGAGGGCGAAGCCGGAGCGCTCGTCCAGGCCGTGGCCCAGCGCGACCTCGATGATCGTGCGGAGCAGCGCGAGCTGGCCCGTGGTCGTGATCGCGGGGTCGAGCGGGTTGAGGCGGATGCCCATGTCCAGGGCCGCCATCGGGTCCAGGCGGATGGGAGTTATGCCCAGCTCCTGGGCGACGAGGTTCCATTCGCCGACGCCGTCCTCGCCCTGGGCGTCCAGGACGACGACCTGGCGGTCCTTGAAGCGGAGCTGGCGCAGGACGTACGTCTTCTCCAGCGCCGACTTGCCGTTGCCGGACTCGCCGAGGACCAGCCAGTGGGGGGCGGGGAGCTGCTGGCCGTAGAGCTGGAAGGGGTCGTAGATGTAGCCCTTCCCGGAGTACACCTCGCGGCCGATGATGACGCCGGAGTCGCCGAGGCCGGGGGCGGCGGTCGGGAGATAGACCGCCTGGGCCTGGCCCGTGGACGTGCGCACCGGGAGCCTGGTCGTCTCGACCTTCCCGAAGAGGAAGGAGGTGAAGGCGTCGGTGAGGACGGACAGCGGGTCCCGCATCAGGTCCTACCTCCGAATGCCGGTGGCGAAGGGAAGGGTGTTCACGAAGGCGCGGTGGTGCTCGCGGTCGCACCATTCCAGCTTGAGGTACGACTTTCCGGCCGAGGCCCTTATCGTCCGCTTGTCGCGGGCGAGGGCGTCGGGGGAGCGGGAGGAGACGGTGATGTAGCCGACGAGGTTGACGCCGGCGGCGCCGCTGGCGAGGTCCTCGCCGCGCTGGTCGAGCCGGGAGTTGGCGGCGACGTCGCGCGGGTCGACGGTCCGGTTCATCTTGGCGGCGCGGGACGCCTCGGCCTCGTCGTTGGTCTTCTCCGTCAGCATGCGCTCGATGGCGACCTCGGTGGGTTCGAGGTCCATCGTGACGGCGACCGTGCGGATGACGTCCGGGGTGTGGACGAGCAGCGGGGCGAGGAAGTTGACGCCGACCGGGGTCATCGGCCACTCCTTCACCCAGGCCGTGGCGTGGCACCAGGGGGCGCGGGTGGAGGACTCGCGGGTCTTGGCCTGGAGGTAGGTGGGCTCCATGGCGTCCAGTTCGGCCGGCCAGGCGTTGCGCTTGGTCATCGCCTGGATGTGGTCGATGGGGTGGTCCGGGTCGTACATGGAGTGGATCAGCGAGGCCAGCCGTCCCTGACCGAGCGGCTGCCGGACGCGGATGTCGGCCTCCTGCAGGCGCGAGCAGATGTCCGTGAGCTCGCGGGCCATGACGACGGCGAGTCCGGCGTCCCGGTCGACCTTGCCGCCGTGGGCGCGGGCGGCGCGGGCCATGGCGTTGGCCTCGGCGGCGAGGTCGCGCGTGTAGTGCATGCAGGCGACGAGGTAGGCGCGGTGCTGCTCGCTGCTGGTGGACACCATCGACTGGAGCTGGTCGTAGGACTCCTGGAGCCACGGCAGGGCCTTCTCGTCGCCGCGGACGGCGACGTCCTTGTTGTGGGCGTCCGGGTCGGCCGGGAGGGTGCGGGCCAGCATCTGGAGGCGGGTGACGAAACCGTCGCCGTTGGCCACGTGCTTGAGCAGCGTGCCGAAGCGGTCGACGAGGGCCTCCTGGTCCTCGCTGTCGCGCAGGCCGACGCCGGGGCCCTCGATCTCGATGGCGGCGGTGACGGTCTTGCGGTCGGCGTGCAGGAGCACGGCGATCTCGTCGGGGCCGAAGGGGGCGGCCAGCCAGGTGATGCGGCCGATGCCGGGGGGCGGGCCGATCTCCACCTCGCGGCCGTCCAGCCGGGTGCCCGCCTCGATGACGGCGGAGCGGTAGGCGGTGCCCTGCTTCAGGGTCCGCTTGTAGCTGCGGTTGATCTCGAACCACTTGTAGAACGTGCGGTGCTTGTACGGCACGTACACCGCGGCCAGCGCCAGCATCGGGAACCCGGCGAGCAGCACGATGCGCAGCGACAGCGTCGGGACGAGGAGCCCGCACATCATGCCGAGGAACGCGCCCACGACGATCAGGGCGATCTCGCCGGTCTCGCGGTTGCGGCCGATGATCGCGTTCGGCCGGGCGCGGCCGATCAGATACGTCCGGCGGGGCGTGACCGGATGGGACACGTGGGACTCGGTCGTCAACGCCCTTCACCTCCCGTGCGGTTGGTACTGCTGTTGCGGGTGTTGCTGGCGTGGGGAGTGTTGACGGGGCTGCTCGAACGGGGGGCGGGTGCGGCGGAGGGGACAGATCCGCCGCCGCCGTTCGAGGTGCGCGCGCTGTGCGCGGCGACTCCGCCGGAGGCGGGGTTGCTGGGGCGGGGGGCGGAGGACTGGCTGCCTCCGCCGTTGTTGTCGGCGCGGGTGCTGTGGGTCTTGATGCCCTGCGCGACGAGGGAGGCGGGGGAGCTGATGACGGCCGCGGCCTTGCCTTCGGCGCCCTGCATGAGGCGGTTGTTGCGGGAGCCGGCGATCTCGTCGCCGAAGCCGGGGACGAAGCGGTAGATCATCGCGCTGGCGAAGATGGCGAGCAGGATGATGGCGAGGCCGGAGACGACGGCAGAGAAGGCGTTCGGGCCGTCGTCGGCGGAGAGTGCGCCGGCGAGGCCGAGGACGATGACGATGACCGGCTTGATGAGGATGACCGCGATCATGATGCCGGCCCAGCGGCGGACGTGACCCCACAGGTTCTTGTCGACGAGGCCGGCGTAGACGACGGTGCCGAGGAGGGCGCCGACGTAGAGCAGGGCCGCCCTGATGACGAGCTCCAGCCAGAGGACGCCGGCGGCGAGGATGCTGACCAGGGAGACGACGATCAGCATGATCGGGCCGCCGCCGATGTCCTCGCCCTTCTTGAGGGCCTCGGAGAACGTGCCGAAGAACGCGTCGGTCTGGTCGCCGGTGGCTTTGGCGAGGACCTCGGTGACGCCGTCGGTCGCGGAGACGACGGTGTAGAGGATCAGGGGGGTGAAGGCGGAGGCCAGGACGGTCAGCCAGAGGAAGCCGATGGCTTCCGAGAGGGCGGTGGTCAGGGGGACGCCGCGGACGGCTCGTTTGGCCACGGCCAGGAGCCAGAGCAGGAGCGTGAGGATCGTCGACGCGGCGAAGACGACGGCGTACTGCTGGAGGAACTTGGGGTTCGTGAAGTCGACGTTCGCGGTCTCCTTCACGGCCTCGCTGAGCTTGTCGACGGTCCAGGAGGCGGCGTCGGCACAGCCCTTGGCGAGGGAGGAGAGGGGGTCGAGGGTGGAGGTGGGGTCGAGCCGGGAGGTGCCGCTGCCGCTACCGCTGTCGGTGTCGCCTTCGCAGATTTCGAGCGCCCTGCCGGAGAGCAGGGAGCAGTTGTCGTTGCTGGGGCTGGGCGACGGTGTGGGCGCGGCCGTGGCCCGGGCGGCGAACAGGACCACCGCGGTCTGTACGGCGGTGAGGGTTGCGGCGACCTTGACTGCGCGGCGCGGGCTACCGGGCATACGTGAACCCTCCGAACTCCTCGACGGCCTTGGAGATGTCTTCCGAGGTCGACACCTTGTTGTCGCCGTTGACCGGCGCGGGGCCTTCCTTCTGGGAGAAGCTGTCGACCTTCCAGTCGCCGTCGGTCCAGCGCAGGTGGAGGGTCATGGTGAACCAGTCGTTGGTGACGGGGTTCTGCGAGCTCTCCCCGGTCATCCCGAACACGCCGGTGCACCAGACCTCGACGGTGGCGGTGCTGCCCGAGAAGTCGGTGACTTTGGTGCCGACCGGCATCGTGCGGGAGACGTAGGTGCTGCCCTTGGGCGCTTCGCCGTTCTCGTCCAGGCCGACCTTCTCCAGGAACGCCGTGCTGTAGACCTGGTCGAGGTTTCTCTCCAGCTCGGAGACCTTGCCGGCGTCGAACACCTGACGGACGATCTCGGGCCGCCGCGCCGGCTTGAGGATGTCGGCGGAGACCAGTGCGACGGCGTAGTTCGCCGCGGCGCTCTCCGCCCCCTCCTGGTCCTGGGCGAAGCCCGACGGGATACCGGCGGCGGACTTGGACTTGACGGGGCGTTGGCCGGAGGGGGCCGTTGCCGCCGCATCGGGCTTGCCGGAGGAGCCGTCCGTCGAAGAGGACTGGTCGCCGTCCCCCCGGTTCGCGAAGGCGATGGCTGCGATCAGGAGGACCACCACGCCGACGACCGTGACCAGGCTGCGGGGCGAGGAGCGGGTGCGGCGGGGGTCGCCGAAGGCGTCGCCGGAGTCGGGCAGCCGGGTGCGGGTCTGGCCCGTTCCGGCGTAGCCTCCGGAGGACTCGTGGTCGTCACCGAGACTCATGCCGCGTACGCCCCCTCGACGTCGTGCGGAAACACTTCGTACCGGTCGTACTTCTCATACTCCTCGTACGACGGTAGCCGTGCTGGTTGCCGCGCGGGCGCGGTGTGGTGACTCGACATCAGGGAAACGCAACCTCAGCCGGTGGGCACGACGGGCGGGTGGGACGGAGAGGGAGGAGGAGCCGGGCGTGTCCGGCCGGGCGGATGGTGCCCGGGCTACACGGCCATGCCGTAGATGATGGTGAACAGCGTCCCGAGTGAGCCGATGATGAACACTCCCGTCAGGCCCGCGATGATGAGGCCCTTGCCCTGCTCCGCGCTGAAGGTGTCCCGCAGGGCGGTGGCTCCGATGCGCTGCTTGGCGGCGCCCCAGATCGCGATGCCGAGGCAGAGCAGGATGGCCACCGCCATCACGACCTCGATCATCACCTTCGCCTCGTTGCCCAGGCTGCCGAAGGGGCCCCAGTCCGGAGCGATCCCGCCGATGATGGTGTTGATGTCTCCCTTGTCGGCCGCAAAGAGCATGTAAGTCACCGCCCCTGTTGGGTAGTTCCGCACCCTCTGCGGTCGTGCAGAGGTCAGGCCTCATTCTCGCCGACAATGATGCTGTCGGATGTCGACTTGGCGTCATTGATTGGCGGGTTTCGTACAAATACCTTGCCACCGTTCCGCGCCGGCCCCTAGGGGTGGCGACGGACGGTGTGCGAAGGATCGTATGGTCACTCTGTGTATCACGGCAGGTCACGCCGGGCAATGAGGCCTGAGCGGAACCTGGTGTGTGGTTCCGTCGTTGTGCCCTCTTGCGGTCTTTCTCACCTTTACAGGCTGTTTCTGACGGCTGGTCGGGTGAGTCGTCGCGCCGGTGTTCCCGGGGTGAAGGCTACCTGGCAAGGCGCAGAGGCCGTGGCTGGGTTGCCGCGGCCCCCTGCGTTTCCTGCCGTCCCCGGGCCCTTACGGCGCCGGGCGGCGCTCCTCGGTGACGGTCTGTCACCAGCTGGGAGGTGTCAGCCGGGGAAGGCGCCGAGTCCCTCCGGGGTGCCCGGACCGGTCGGACCGTCGTAGCCCGTCCGGGCGGTGCGGAAGGAGCTGGTGGTGCGGTTGCCGTTGCCGCCGCTGGTGACGTCGTTCAGGGCGGATGTGTTCGCGTAGGGGAATTCGGACGGGTCGGAGCCGGCGGACGGGGTGCCCGCGAGGGCGTGGACGCTCGCGATGATCGGGGCGGAGGCGCTGGTGCCGCCGTAGGTGGCCCAGTCCTCCATGCCCTCCTCTTCGCGGTCATGGCGTTTGTCTTCGCCACTGGCCCTCAGCTCCTGGACAAAGCCGTCAACTGAGTGGCTTGACAGCCCCGTGCTCAGCCCTCGCGCCGCTGATGGACCGCTCGACCTGCACCGGACGGCAGTCCCGTCGGCTCCGAGGCCCGCCGGAGAAACGGGGTAGGTGACCGCGTCCTCCGTGCCCGGGGGGATCTTCAGTGAGACCGGCTCGGCAGTGGTCGTCGAGCTGAGACCGAGCAGGGGAACGGAGGCCGTGACCGACAGCGGCTTGAACTCCACCGCTGTCCCTCCGCCGCCCGCGCGGTCGCAGAGCTGGGGCAGGGCTTCGGCTACCGAGCCCTCTCCACGAAGTGGTCGAACTCGCCCGCCCGCACGCCGCGTGCGAAGGTGTCCCACTTGCGGCGGGTGGTGGTCACCACGGTGGCCGGGGCGCTGGTCTCGCGGAGGTAGACGGGGGTGTCACCGTCGTCTCCCTCGCCGAAGGCGATCTCGATCCAGGGGCCTGGGCCCGTTGCGTCCGGTGGGGCGGCGCGGGTCCAGGTGAGGTTCGGGGGGAGCTCAGTCATGGCGGGGCTCGTTCTTGAGGGCGGCGAGGAGGGCGCCGAGGGAGGCCGGTGTGGCGGTGAGTATCGCGCCCGTGGGGTCGCTGCTTTCGGTCAGGCGGATCGTTTCGCCTGCGGCGCCCACGTGGATGCAGGACTCGCCTTCACCGCAGTATGAGGACTTCTGCCAGTGGCTGGTGGACATGTCGGTCTTTCAGAGCGACTGGACGATGTGGTGGATGAGGGCGCGGGACTCCAACTCGAGGAGGCTGAGGGCCATGAGTCGGTCGAGCACCTTGCGGTACTTGTCGAGTTGAGCCTCGGCGTCCAGGCGTCCGTGGTGGACGCCCCGCACCGGAATCTGATCGTCACCGCGGCGCACTGCCTGGGCGGCGACGGACGGCTGGTCCTCATGCCGGGCCACCGCGACGGACGCGAGCCCTACGGCGCGTGGAAGGTGCGGGGGCGGTTCCTGTCCCGGAGCTGCTGTACCGGAAGCGGCGGCGGGGCCCGTGACGGGCCGTGAACCCGTGCGCCGGCCGGAGCCGTCGTGCTCTCGCCGTGCTGCCCGTGCTGTGCCCCGTTCCCCCGTCCGCCCCGACTCTCCTCCCCGTGATCATTCCCGGGCGTGCGGGCCGCCTCTACACTGACCAACGGACTCCTGGGCGGCGAGGGGCGGTTGACGGTGCGTAAGGCATGGATCGTGGCGAGTGTCGCCATCAGCTCCGCCCTGGCCTTCGTGATGCTGCTCGTCGTCGGGGTCTACCTCGTCGCCGGGAACCTGGTCAACGGCGTGGGCGGTGGGGCGAAGTCGCTGGCCAAGGGGTCGGTGCCGGCCGCGTACGCGGCCCTCGTGCAGAAGTGGGGCAACCTCTGCCCCGCCATCAGCCCGGCCCTGCTCGCCGCGCAGCTTTACCAGGAGAGCGGCTTCAACCCGAAGGCCCAGAGCCACGCCGCCGCGCAGGGGATAGCTCAGTTCATCCCCGGCACCTGGGCCAGCCACGGCATCGACGGCGACGGCGACGGCGACCGTGACGTGTGGGACCCGAAGGACGCGATTCCCTCGGCCGCCTCGTACGACTGCGAACTCGCGTCGTACGTGAAGAAGGTTGGCGGGAATGCGACCGAAAACATGCTGGCCGCCTACAACGCGGGGGCGTACGCGGTGATCAAGTACGGCGGCGTGCCGCCGTACAGCGAGACCCGGAACTACGTGAAGCGGATCACGACGCTCTCCGAGAGTTTCGCGGCTCCGGTCGGACGGGTCGACCCCTCCGAGCAGGCCGCCGCCGCGATCGAGTACGCGCAGAGGAAGCTCGGCACGCCCTACCTCTGGGGCGGCACCGGCACCGCTGAGCAGGGCGGACGCTTCGACTGCTCGGGACTGACCCAGGCCGCCTACGAGACCGTCGGCATCAAGCTCCCGCGCGTCGCCAACGACCAGTACAACGCCGGTCCGCACCCCTCGCGGGACGAACTGCTCCCCGGCGACCTCGTGTTCTTCTCGGACGACCTCACCAATTCCCGCGCCATCCGGCATGTCGGCATTTATGTCGGAGGCGGGTACATGATCGACGCGCCCCGGACCGGTGCCGTCATCCGATTCGACCCGATCGACACCCCCGACTACTTCGGAGCCACCCGAGTCACCGAAGATGGCGCGAAAGCACTGCCCACGACGGTGTGAACCGTGTGTTAACCCACCCCCTGAGCTGCGAAGACGTATCTCTCTTCGATAACGTCTGCGTGATCATTCGGTGGAGTGTGGAACGTATCGACGGGGGCCATGCGTTCCTGATGACGTAGCCGAGCAGACGTTCATTCGGCACGTGTCACGCACGCGTGCGGCGGAAGCGGATCTACAACCACGGGGGTGGCAGGAGCGGCGCACGCACAGGTGCGCCGGGAGAGACGACGAAGGGGCCGCAGCACCATGGCTGGACTCGCCGATTCCGGGTCGAACCCCGACGTCGACCTGCTGTACGACATCAATGGCCTGGCCAAGGACGCGCCGGCGTGGTTCGACCGCGTCATGGAGTACGTCGGTGAGTACGGGCTGCTGCTCGCCATCGTCCTGCTCGTGGTCTGGTGCTGGTGGTCCGTACGGCGGCGTGGCGACGAGGACGCGGCGTCCACCGTCGCGGCGTTGGTCTGGGCGCCGTTGGCCGCCGGTATCGCCGTGCTGGTGAACGTGCCCATACGGGGGTTCGTGGAGCGGCCCCGGCCGTTCCTGGACCACCAGGGGCTCGATGTGCTCGTCCAGGGCAAGACCGACTACTCGTTCGTCAGCGACCACGCGACGATCGTCATGGCGCTGGCGGTCGGCCTGTTCGTCGCCGACCGGAAGTTCGGGCTCTTCGGGCTCGTGCTCGCGTTGTTCGGCGGGTTCATCCGCGTCTACATGGGCGTGCACTACCCGACGGACGTCGTGGGCGGGTTCGCGCTGGGCACGGCTGTGGCGCTGCTGTTGTCGCCGCTCGCCATGGCCCTGCTGACGCCCGTGATGAAGGCCGTCGAGCGGTCGCCCCGGGTGGGGTGGCTGGTGCGGAGCAGAGGGCGGGCCGAAGGAGACGACGCGATGATCCCCGAGGCCCGCAGTGAGCGAACCTCGGAGAGGGACCTCGCCGCGTAGCGCGAAGGCCGCCCGGCGCGAAGGCGCAACCCGCCACTACAGCGCCTGGGGATGGGTGAAGAAGCGGTTGGGGTCGTACTGCTTCTTCAGCTTGGCCAGGCGGGTCGCCGCGTCTCCGTAGTACGCCTTGCGCCAGTCGGTCAGCGTCGGGTCCGTGTAGTTCTGGTAGGCCGCGCCCGAGGCGTGCGGGCGCATGGCCTTGTGGGCCGAGGCCAGCCAGTCGCGGGCCGTCGCACCGCTCGTGCCGGCCCGCCAGGCCCCGATGTACTGGGCCAGCATCCGGGAACGGCGGTGGACGAACGCCGTGGACGTGGGGGAGACGCGGTTGACCGCTCCGCCGAGGGCGGTCAGCGCGATGCTGCCCGTGCCGCCGCGCACCGAACCGATCTGGGACAGCAGCGTGCGGATGCCGGCCGTGGAGAGGGAGCGGTCGAAGAAGTCCGACGCGGCGGCGTAGGTCTCGCGGCCCAGCGCCCCCTTCGGGGAACGGCCCGGGGTCGAGCCGGGCAGATGGCACTGCGCGTCCGTCGGGAACGAGGAGCAGCCCGCGTACACCTCCATCGACTCCTCGTACGAGCGGCGCTTCAGGGAGACGCTGCGCGCCGGGGCGCCGACGCGGTCGGCCAGACGGTCGACGGCGTTCTTGAGTTCGCCGTGGGTGCCGAGGGAGAACGCCGCGACCGAGACGGTCGGAGTGCCGCCCGCGGCACTCGCCAGATGCAGGGACGACCAGATCTCGTCGGGCTGTGACGGGCCCCATTCCTGCCACGCCTTCACCACCGCGGCCGCCTTCGACCAGGGCCAGGACAGATACGCCGAGACGCCCTGCGGGGCCGGGTGGGTCTTGAAGTGCAGCTCCGTGACGACGCCGAAGTTGCCGTTGCCGGCGCCGCGCAGGGCCCAGAAGAGGTCCTTGTTCTCGCGGGAGTCGGCGGTGAGCTGCTTGCCGTCGGCGGTGATCAGGGTGGCCTGGGTGAGGCTGTCGCAGGTCAGGCCGTAGGCGCGGGAGACCACGCCGTGGCCGCCGCCGAGGGTGAGGCCCGAGACGCCGACGGTCGGGCAGGAGCCGGCGGGGATCGTGACGCCCTTCGCGGTGAGGGCGCGGTAGACGTCGATGAGTTTGGCACCGGCGCCGACCACCGCGGTGGTGCCGGAGGCCCGGACGCGGTTGAGCTTCGAGACGTCGACGATCAGACGGCCGTCGCCGGAGGACCAGCCGGCGTAGGAGTGGCCGCCGTTGCGGATCGCCACGCGCAGGGCGTGGGTGCGGGCGTAGGCCAGGGTCGTGCGGATGTCGTCCGGGTGGGACACGTACGCGACCGCGGCGGGCTTCAGGCTGTCGAAGCGGGTGTTGTAGAGCTGCCGGGCCGCGGGCCAGTCGGCGTCGCCGGGGCGGATCAGGGGGCCGTCGAGGTCGCGGGCCAGGGCGGACCAGTTGGCGGCGGTGGATCTCGAGGTGGTGGTGGTGGTGGTGCGCGAGGCGTGGGTCGCCGTGGTCCCGGAGCGGGTGTCCGACCGCGTGCAGGCGGCGGTGAAGGGGGTCGCGGCCGCGGCGATCGCCGCCGTGCCCGCTGTGAGGATCGTGCGCCGTTCCATGGGGCCTCCCGGTGGTTCCGTCCTGGGAGACGGGGACGATGGGGGTGGGGGTTCCATGGGTCCGGCCGCGGCTGCGGCGGCGTCCGCCACGGGTCTCAGCCCGTCGTGTGCTTCTCCGCGTCCGTGCGCGCCTGGCTCCTCGCCCTTCTCGCCGGGCCGCGCCAGCCGCAGACGCAGTGGGCCATGCAGAAGCGGCCCTTCTCTCTTGTCGTCGTGCGGTGTTCCGGGAGGTTGGGGGGAGGTTCCAGCCCGTCCTGCTGCGCCACGGCTCCCACGTTACCGACCCCGGGCAAAGCGTTCGTACGGCGGACGGCGCGGGCTCGCGTGACGGGGGCACATACCCGTCGTTAACCGGAACAACGAGGGGGCCCGTGACGGACGTACCGGCTGGGGGTAGGCAGGCGATGACTGGGCGGCAGCGGGAACGGCGGCACGGACGGACGGGTGCGGCGCTCGCCGCGGCCGGGGTCCTGGCCGGGGCAGGGCTGGGAACCGCCGGGTGTTCCCAGGGTGACGCGGTCGCCGGGGACTCCCGTGGCGGGGACCCGGTCGTCGCGTTGCGGCAGTCGGCCGGCCGGCTCGTCGACGCGGGGAGTTCCAAGGCCCGTACGTCGATGGAGATGGCCGCCGGCGGGACCCGGGTGACCATCCGGGGTGCCGGGGTGTACGACTACCGCAAGCGGATGGGGCAGTTGAAGGTGCTGCTGCCGCAGGATCCCGCGGGGGCCGCCGAGCGCCGGCCGATCACCGAACTGCTCGCGCCGGGTGCGCTGTATATGAAGAACAGGGGCGCCGGTGTGCCCCCGGACAAGTGGGTGCGGGTGGACACGCGGACCCTGTCCGACGGGAACCTCGTCACCGGCGGGGCCACCGACCCGTTCGCGGCGGCCGAGGTGCTGCTCGGGACACGGACGGCGACGTATGTGGGCAGGACGGAGGTCGCGGGAACCGGAGTGCGGCACTACCGGGGGACGGCGGACCTCGGTGACGCGGCCCGGCGTGCCTCGGACGGGAACGCGGGGCCCCTGAAGGCGGCGGCCAAGGGCTTCGCCACCGCCGAGGTGCCGTTCGACGCCTACCTCGACGACGAGGGACGGATCCGCAAGGTCAGGCACCGCTTCAGCTTCCTGAACGGGCGGCAGAAGAGCCCCGTGGCCGTCGCGTCGACCACGCTGCTCTTCGATTTCGGGGCCTCGGTGCGCGTACGGTTGCCCAGAACCGACGACATCTACGCGGGCAAGATCGCCGAGGAGTGACCGGCGTGAACTAGCCCGTCCGTGCCATGCGCGGTGTGTATGCCGCTCCCTACTCTAGGAAGTCGGTAACGGCAGAGACGAGGTGATGCACGTGGCTCCGGTCGGCGGTACGGCAGTTCAGGACCACGTGGCCCTCGCCGAGATCGAGCTGTGCGGAGAGCTGATCATCGCGGCCTCGGCCGCCCCGGAGCGGCTCAGCCTGGAGAGCATCGACGAGGTACTGAAGGTGGCGGAGGAGCGGGACTCCTCCGGGCGCTGACCCCGGGCTTCCTCCGGGAGCTCACGTCGGGCTCACGTCCGCAGCATGCGGGCGATCGCCTGGGTCGCCTCCTTCACCTTCGCGTCGATCTCGTCACCACCCTTGAGGGCCGCGTCGGCGACGCAGTGCCGCAGGTGCTCCTCCAGCAGTTGCAGGGCGAAGGACTGCAGGGCCTTGGTGGAGGCGGAGACCTGCGTGAGTATGTCGATGCAGTAGACGTCCTCGTCGACCATGCGCTGCAGGCCGCGGATCTGGCCCTCGATGCGGCGCAGGCGTTTGAGGTGTTCGTCCTTCTGCTTGTGGTACCCGTGCACACCGTGGTCGTGATCGGTCACCACGTCCGCTCCCGCGGTGTCGGAGGTCCCGGTGGTGACATGTGCGACATCTGTTGTGTCGGTCACGTCCGTCATCGCTTCCTCCTGGTGGGCAGTGGGCGGACATATACCCCTGGTGGGTATATGGTACCGAACTTTGCCGGGTATACGGCCCCTGGAACCGCCCCCGTGCTCATCACTGTGCCCGATGGGCGACACTGGTGGGCGGCCCGATAGCCGTGGCCGGATGTTGCGCCTAGCATCAGCCTGACCGAAACCGAAGCACCCCGAGGACCCCACGTGCGCTTTCGTCTGACCCCCAGGGAGACGAGCTTCTACGACATGTTCGCCGCCTCCGCGGACAACATCGTCACGGGCTCGAAGCTCCTGATGGAACTGCTCGGGGCGGACGCACCCGCCCGGGCCGAGATCGCAGAGCGTATGCGGGCAGCGGAACACGCAGGTGACGACGCCACGCACGCGATCTTCCACCAGCTGAACTCCTCCTTCATCACGCCGTTCGACCGCGAGGACATCTACTCCCTCGCCTCGTCCCTCGACGACATCATGGACTTCATGGAGGAGGCCGTCGACCTGGTCGTCCTCTACAACATCGAGGAACTGCCCAAGGGCGTCGACCAGCAGATCGAGGTGCTGGCGCGCGCGGCCGAGCTGACGGCCGAGGCGATGCCGCACCTGCGGACGATGGAGAACCTCACCGAGTACTGGATCGAGGTCAACCGGCTGGAGAACCAGGCCGACCAGATCCACCGCAAGCTGCTGGCGCACCTCTTCAACGGCAAGTACGACGCCATGGACGTGCTCAAGCTCAAGCAGATCGTGGACGTGCTGGAGGAAGCGGCGGACGCGTTCGAGCACGTGGCGAACACGGTGGAGACCATCGCCGTCAAGGAGTCCTGAGCCCTTCATGGACACCTTCGCTCTGGTCGTGACCATCGCGGTCGCGCTCTTCTTCACGTACACCAACGGATTTCACGATTCGGCGAACGCGATCGCCACGTCCGTCTCGACGCGGGCGCTGACGCCGAAGGCCGCGCTGGCCATGGCCGCGGTGATGAACCTCGCCGGTGCGTTCATGGGCTCCGGGGTCGCCAAGACCGTCAGCGAGGGGCTGATCCAGACACCGACCGGGTCGAAGGGGATGGGCATCCTCTTCGCCGCGCTGGTGGGCGCGATCGTCTGGAACCTCATCACCTGGTACTTCGGGCTGCCGTCCTCCTCGTCCCACGCGCTGTTCGGCGGCATGGTCGGGGCGGCGCTGGCCGGAGGGACGACGGTCTACTGGCACGGAGTGCTTCAGAAGGTCGTCATCCCCATGTTCATCTCCCCGGTGGTCGGTCTGCTGGCCGGCTACCTGGTGATGACCGCGATCATGTGGATCTTCCGGAAGTCCAACCCGCACAAGGCCAAGAGGGGTTTCCGGATAGCGCAGACCGTCTCGGCGGCCGGCATGGCGCTGGGCCACGGTCTGCAGGACGCGCAGAAGACCATGGGCATCGTGGTGATGGCACTCGTCATCGCCGATGTCGAGGACTACGGCGACCCGATCCCGGTGTGGGTCAAGATCGCCTGTGCGGTGATGCTGTCGCTGGGGACGTACGCCGGTGGCTGGCGGATCATGCGAACCCTGGGACGGAAGATCATCGAGCTGGACCCGCCGCAGGGCTTCGCGGCGGAGACGACGGGCGCGTCGATCATGTTCACGACGGCGTTCCTGTTCAAGGCGCCGATCTCCACGACCCACGTCATCACGTCCGCGATCATGGGTGTCGGGGCGACGAAGCGCGTGAACGCCGTGCGGTGGGGTGTCGCCAAGAACATCATCCTGGGGTGGTTCATCACGATGCCGGCCGCCGCGCTGGTGGCCGCGACGTCGTACGGGATCGTCGCGCTGGCGTTCCTGTAGCGCACCGGACGCCTACGAAACGGGCCCGCCCCTGGGAGCCAGGGGCGGGCCCTTTTTCGGCCTCGCGGTGGCACCGCCATGCAGCACCGCGAGGAGACTCGGCGGGCCGGATCAGCCGAAGCGGCCGGAGATGTAGTCCTCCGTGGCCTGGACCGACGGGTTGGAGAAGATGCGCTCCGTGTCGTCGATCTCGATGAGCTTGCCGGGCTGGCCGACCGCCGCGAGGTTGAAGAACGCGGTGCGGTCGGAGACGCGGGCCGCCTGCTGCATGTTGTGCGTCACGATGACGATCGTGAAGCGCTCCTTGAGCTCGCCGATGAGGTCCTCGATCGCGAGCGTGGAGATCGGGTCCAGGGCCGAGCAGGGCTCGTCCATGAGCAGGACGTTCGGCTCTACGGCGATCGCCCGCGCGATGCACAGACGCTGCTGCTGGCCACCCGACAGGCCCGAGCCGGGCTTGTTCAGGCGGTCCTTGACCTCGTTCCAGAGGTTCGCGCCCTTGAGCGACTTCTCGACGATGTCGCTCAGCTCGCTCTTCTTGTAGTTGCCGTTCAGGCGCAGGCCCGCCGCCACGTTGTCGAAGATCGACATCGTGGGGAACGGGTTCGGGCGCTGGAACACCATGCCGACCTCGCGGCGCACGGACACCGGGTCGATGCCTGACCCGTAGAGGTCCTCGTCGTCGAGGAGCACCTTGCCCTCGACCCGGCCGCCGGACGTCACCTCGTGCATGCGGTTCAGCGTGCGCAGGAACGTCGACTTGCCGCAGCCGGAGGGGCCGATGAACGCCGTCACCGAGCGCGGCTCGACGGTCATCGAGATGTCCTCGATCGCCTTGTGGGAGCCGTAGTAGGCGGTCAGTCCGCTTACGTCGATTCGCTTGGCCATGATTACTTCACTTCCAGACAGTCAGATCAGTCGCTGTGGCCGCGTCAGCGACCGGTCTTCGGGGACTTCCAGCGGGCGATCCCGCGGGCCACCAGGTTCAGGATCATCACGAAGGCGATCAGGGTGAGCGACGCCGCCCAGGCGCGGTCGTACGCCGTGACCTCGCCCGATCCGTACTGCTGGTAGATGTACAGCGGGAGCGACGCCTGCGCGCCCTCGAAGGGGTTGGCGTTGATGAACTTGCTGCCGAACACCAGCAGCAGCACGGGCGCGGTCTCACCGGCGATGCGGGCGATGGAGAGCATGATGCCGGTGGTGATGCCGCCGAGCGAGGTCGGCAGGACCACCTTCAGGATCGTGCGCCACTTGGGCACGCCGAGCGCGAGAGAGGCTTCGCGCAGCTCGTTCGGGACGAGCTTGAGCATCTCCTCCGTGGAGCGGACGACGACCGGCATCATCAGGATCGCGAGGGCGAGTGACCCGGCGAAGCCGAAGGGCTGCATGTCGAACATCAGCATGAGGCTGAGGATGAACAGACCGGCGACGATCGACGGGATGCCGGTCATGACGTCGACGAAGAAGGTGACGGCCCGGGCGAGGTTGCCGCGCCCGTACTCCACCAGGTAGATCGCGGTGAGCACGCCGACCGGCGCGGCGATCAGCGTGGCGAGGCCGACCTGCTCCAGCGTGCCGAGGATGGCGTGGTAGATGCCGCCGCCCGTCTCCGAGTCGGCGACGACGCCCATCGAGTGGGTCAGGAAGTAGAGGTCGAAGACCTTCACGCCGCGTTGGACGGTCGACCACACCAGCGAGGCCAGCGGCACCACGGCGAGCAGGAACGCGACCCACACCAGCGAGGTGACCACGCGGTCCTTGGCCTGGCGGCGGTTCTCGACCCGGGCGGCGATGACGTACGTACCGAGGATGTGCAGGATCGCGGCGATCAGTGCCCACTGGACGCTGCTGTGCAGGCCCGCGGCGGCGCTGATGCCGACCCCGAGGGCGACGGACCCGGCGGCGATGGCCCACGGGGCCCACTTGGGCAGATGGCCGCCGCGCAGGCTGCTGGGGCGCTTGGCGGCGAGGGAGGGTGCGGTGCTCATGCGTTGGCCCCCGAGTACTCCTTGCGGCGGGCGATGATCGCGCGGGCCGCGCCGTTGACCAGCAGGGTGATGACGAACAGGACCAGACCGGAGGCGATCAGCGCGTCACGGCCGAACTCGGTGGCCTCGCTGAACTTGCTGGCGATGTTCTGGGCGAAGGTGCCGCCGCCCGGGTTGAGCAGGCTGGTGTGGATCAGGAAGTCGGGCGACAGCACGGTGGCGACGGCCATCGTCTCGCCGAGCGCGCGGCCGAGGCCGAGCATCGAGGCCGAGATGACGCCGGAGCGGCCGAAGGGGATGACCGCCATGCGGATCACTTCCCAGCGGGTGGCGCCGAGCGCCAGGGCGGCCTCCTCGTGCATCTGCGGGACCTGGCGGAAGACCTCGCGGCTCACGTTGGTGATGATCGGCAGGATCATGATCGCGAGCAGGATGCCCACGGTGAGCATGGAGCGTGCGGCGCCGCCGTTCCAGGAGAAGACGCCCGTCCAGCCGAGGTAGTCGTTCAGCCAGCCGAAGAGGCCGCTCATGTGCGGGACGAGGATGAGCGCGCCCCACAGGCCGTAGACGATGGACGGCACGGCGGCCAGCAGGTCGATCACATAGGCGATGGGGCCGCGCAGCCGGCGCGGGGCGTAGTGCGTGAGGAACAGCGCGATGGCGACCGAGACCGGGACCGCGATGACCATGGCGATGATCGAGGAGATGATCGTGCCGTAGGCCAGGACCGCGATGCCGAAGACCGGCGGGTTGACCCCGGTGTTCCACTCGAAGGTGGTCAGGAAGTTGCCGTCGTCCTTGCTGATGGCGAGGACGGCGCGGTAGGTGAGGAAGCCCGCGATCGCGGCCATGATCACCAGCAGCAGAATGCCCGAACCACGGGAGAGACCGAGGAAGATCCGGTCTCCGGGCCGGGTGGCGCCACGGGCCGCGCGCTTCTGCTCGGCCGGGGACGGCTGCGTGGGTGGAGGTGCGTCAGCTATCTGTGTTGTGTCCATCGGGTTCTCCGGTCTGCGGAACCGCACGTGCTGTGCGGCCCTTGGCGGCGGTGCACCGGACGGTGCGGTCCGGTCCCGCGGGGGAGACCGGACCGCACTCGGGTCAGCTCAGGCTCTCGACGGTCGTGCGCACCTTGGCGATGATCTCGTCGGGCATGGGCGCGTAGTCGTTCTCGGCGAGGATCTTCTGGCCGTCCTCCGAGGCCGCGTAGCGCAGGAACGCCTTGACGGCGGGCAGGGTCTCGGCCTTGTTGCCCTTGTCGCAGACGATCTCGTACGTCACCAGGACCATCGGGTAGGCGCCGTCGGCCTTGGTCGCGTAGTTCAGCTCCAGCGCGAGGTCCTTGCCGGTGCCGACGATCTTGGCGTCGGCGATCGCCTTGGTGGCGTTGTCGACGGTCGCCTCGACGGGCTCGGCCGCGCCGGTGTCGATGGCGACGGTCTTGATTCCGTCCTTGGCGTACGACAGCTCGAAGTAGCCGATGGCGCCGGCGGTCTGCTTGACCTGCGCGGCGACGCCGGAGGACTGCGGAGCGGACTGGCCGCCCTTGGCCTGCCAGGCCTTGCCGCCCTCGTAGGGGAAGTCCTTCTCGGCGGTGGCGATCAGGTACTTGGTGAAGTTGTCCGTGGTGCCGGACTCGTCCGAGCGGTGGAACGCCTGGATCTTGAGGTTGGGCAGCTTCGCGTCGGGGTTCAGCTTCGCGATCGCCGGGTCGTTCCAGTTGGTGATCTTGCTGTCGAAGATCTTGGCGATCGTCGCGGAGTCCAGGACGAGCTTGTCGACGCCCGGGACGTTGTAACCGACGGCGACCGGGCCGCCGACCATCGGCAGGTCGATGCCCTGGCCGCCGGAGCAGACCTTCTTGGAGGCCTCGACCTCATCGGGCTTCAGGGCCGAGTCCGAACCGGCCCAGGGGACCTGGCCCTGCGTGAAGGCGGTCACGCCGGCACCGGAACCGCCGGCCTTGTAGTTGATCTCCACCTGGCAGGCCGCCGAGAACTGCTTGACCCATGCGTCGACCGCGTTCTTCTGCGCGGAGGAGCCGTCGGCGAGCACCTGGCCCGAGGCGTCGTCGCACTTGATGTCGCCCGCGGCGGCGGCGTTGGAGGAGTCGCCGCCCGTGTTGCCACCAGTCTCGTCGGAGCCGCACGCCGTGAGGGCCAGGGCGCCGGAGACGGCGAGAGCACCGAGAGCGAGGGCCCGCCGGTTCATGCGCTGAAGCTTCACTTGAGTTCCTTCCAGGAGCCGCCGTCCTGATCGGCGGCGTGCGAAGTCTTGAGGACACGGACACGGACGCGCCCAGAAGGCGCGGCTCGCATCTGGTACGGCCGAAAGTAGGCAGATCAGATGAAGCCGCCGATGGCCACACATGAACGACGGGTGAACCCCTGTCGAAGGTGTGGTTAGGTCACGGAATGCTCACGGAGAGAGTACGTGGTGATTCCGCTTTTCGCGCGTGTCGCCGTGGACGGCGGCGGACGGTGTCAGTCCGGTCTGCCGGCCGGCCGCGGCCGGTGCAGCACCGCCAGCAGCGCGTCGACCAGGGGGCGGTCGTGGGGCTGCGTCAGGCGGGCGCGGGCCGCGGCCGGTGCCAGCCACAGCACCCGGTCCACCTCGTCCGTCGGCACGAAAGTGCAGGCCAGCGCCTCGGCGGCCCAGTAGCGGACCTGCTTGGGGCGGCCGTTCGCCCGATAGCGCAGGGTGGGCAGCTCGGTGCCCGGCTCGGCCCGGCAGCCCGTCTCCTCCGCCACCTCGCGCAGGGCACCGGCGAGCGCTTCCTCGTCGCGCTTCAGTTTGCCCTTCGGCCAGGACCAGTCGTCGTATTTCGGCCGGTGGACGAGACAGAGCTCCGGCTCGCCGGTGGCGGGGGAGCGGCGCCACAGGACGCAGCCCGCGGCCTGAACGGTGGTGTCCTCGGGGGAGCTCACCTGGTGTTCACCGCCTTCTGGGTGCCGTGCGGTCATGACGCGCTGACGGTCTCCTTCTGCCAGGCCTGCTGGAACGCGAAACGTGCCGCCTCCACCTCGTGCCGCTGATCGGCGTGGAGCACCCCGAGGGCGTAGGCCGTGGCCGGGGCGATCCGGGGGGTACGGGCCGCCTGGGCCGCCGCGGCCGCCGCCTCCGAGGCGTCGCGGTGCCGGTTCAGGGCCTGGCCGGCGGAGAGCAGCCGCAGGTCGACGACAGCGTTGCCCTTGGGGCCGCTGACGGCTTCACGGGCGTAGCGGTGCAGGCGCAGCAGCAGACGGACCTGGTGCCACGGGGCGTCCTGCGGGTGCGGGACCGTGTCCGGGGACAGTCCGTGGACGAGTGCCGCGGCGTTGTACGGGTTTCCGGCGGTGACGAGAGGGAGGGCGGTCACGGCGTCGGCGAGGCGGTCCTGGGCGGCGGTGGCGAGGGGGCGCAGGTCGGTGGCGGCGGCGGTCCTGGTGAGGGGGACCTCGCTGGCCAGGACGGCGACCTTGTCCGCGATGGCGTGAAAGCGGCTGCTGCCCAGGGCCTGCAAGGCGGTGGAGTGGGCGCGGGTGCGGGCCAGGGTCAGCCGGCGGTCGAGCAGGGCGCCTGCTTTGGCCGCTCCCACGGTCAGGTTGCCGCGTTCCTGGGTGGGGGCGCCGGCCTTGGCGGGTTCCGCCGCGCCCACCCGTGCACTGTTCTGGGCCGGGAACGCCGTCGAGCCCGACAGGCGGTGCAGGGCCGTCAGCAGCCGTTCCAGACGTGCGGTGTACGCATGCTCCATCGCCAGCGTTCCCGACACCCAGGCCAGTTCGGGGCGCATCGCCTCGCACCAGTCCGTGTCGAGCAGGGACTGGAACGTGTGCAGGCTCGCGCTGATGCGGCGGGCCGAGCGGCGCAGGGCGCGGGCCGCCTCGGCGGACCCTTCCGAGCCGTTCGCCCCCGCCCCGGTCTCCCGGTGCAGGCGCAGCGCTCGGAGGAACTCCGTGGCCTGGGCCCGCAGATAGCCCGCGAGGGCGTCACCGGTGGGGGCGGGCCCGGCCAGGGAGTTCGTCGGGTCAAGGTGTCGTTGTGCCACGCCGGCGCCTCCGGGCGTCTATGAGCATCTCCTGGACGTTGCGCAGGGGCTGTCCGTCCGCGTCGGTCGCATGCCGGGTCCAGTCGCCGTCCGGGCCGAGGTGCCAGGAGGCGGTGGAGTCGGACATGCCGGTCTCCAGCAGCCGGTTCAGGGCTGCCCGGTGGGCCGGGTCGGTGACCCGGACCAGGGCCTCTATCCGGCGGTCGAGGTTGCGGTGCATCATGTCGGCGCTGCCGATCCACACCTCGGGCTCGCCGCCGTTGCCGAAGCCGAACACCCGGGAGTGCTCCAGGAAGCGGCCGAGGATCGAGCGGACCCGGATGTTCTCCGACAGGCCCGCCACGCCCGGGCGCACCGCGCAGATGCCGCGCACCCAGATGTCCACCGGCACGCCCGCCTGGGACGCGCGGTAGCAGGCGTCGATGACGGCCTCGTCGACCATCGAGTTGACCTTGATGCGGACGTGCGCGGGCCGCCCCGCACGGTGGTGCTGGACCTCCTTGGCGATCCGCGAGACCAGTCCGTCGCGCAGCGACTTGGGGGCGACCAGGAGACGGCGGTAGGTCTCCCGGCGCGAGTAGCCGGACAGGCGGTTGAAGAGGTCCGAGAGGTCGGCGCCGACCTGCGGGTCGGCCGTGAGCAGGCCGAGGTCCTCGTAGAGGCGGGCCGTCTTCGGGTGGTAGTTGCCGGTGCCGACGTGGCTGTAGCGGCGGAGGGTCTCGCCCTCCTGGCGGACCACCAGCGACAGCTTGCAGTGGGTCTTCAGGCCGACCAGCCCGTAGACCACGTGGCAGCCGGCCTCCTCCAGCTTGCGCGCCCACTTGATGTTGGCGTGCTCGTCGAAGCGGGCCTTGATCTCGACCAGGACCAGGACCTGCTTGCCGGACTCGGCGGCCTCGATGAGCGCGTCGACTATCGGGGAGTCGCCGGAGGTCCGGTACAGGGTCTGCTTGATCGCGAGGACGTCCGGGTCGCCGGCCGCCTGCTCCAGGAAGGCCTGGACGGAGGTGGAGAACGAGTCGTACGGGTGGTGCAGCAGGACGTCCCGCTCGCGCAGGGCGGCGAAGATGTCCGGCGCGGACGCCGACTCGACCTCGGCGAGGTCGCGGTGGGTGCCGGCGACGAACTTGCGGTACTTCAGCTCGGGCCGGTCCAGGGAGGCGATCCGGAACAGGCCCGTGAGGTCCAGCGGCCCCGGCAGCGGGTACACCTCGGCCTCGCTGATCTTCAGCTCGCGCACCAGCAGGTCCAGGACCTCGCGGTCGATGGACTCCTCGACCTCCAGGCGCACCGGCGGCCCGAAGCGGCGCCGCATGAGCTCCTTCTCCAGGGCCTGAAGGAGGTTCTCGGCGTCGTCCTCCTCGACCTCCAGGTCCTCGTTGCGGGTGAGGCGGAAGGCGTGGTGCTCCAGGACCTCCATGCCCGGGAACAGCTCCTCCAGGTGGGCGGCGATGACGTCCTCGATGGGGACGTAGCGGCCCGGGGAGCTCTCCAGGAAGCGGGACAGCAGCGGCGGCACCTTCACGCGGGCGAAGTGCTTGTGGCCCGTGACCGGGTTCCGTACGACGACGGCCAGGTTCAGGGAGAGGCCGGAGATGTACGGGAAGGGGTGCGCCGGGTCGACCGCCAGCGGGGTCAGCACGGGGAAGATCTGGTGCCGGAACAGGGTGAACAGGCGGGCCTGCTCCTTCTCCTGGAGTTCGTTCCAGCGGACCAGGTGGATGCCCTCCTCCGCGAGTGCGGGGGCGACGTCCTCGTGGTAGCAGGCGGCGTGCCGGGCCATGAGCTCGCGCGAGCGGGCCCAGATCATCTCCAGCACCTCGCGCGGCTGGAGGCCGGACGCGGAGCGCGTGGCCACGCCGGTGGCGATACGGCGCTTCAGTCCGGCCACCCGGACCATGAAGAACTCGTCCAGGTTGCTGGCGAAGATCGCGAGGAAGTTGGCCCGCTCCAGCAGGGGCGTGTTCGGGTCCTCGGCGAGTTCGAGAACGCGCTCGTTGAACGCGAGCCAGCTGCGCTCCCGGTCGAGGAAGCGGCCCTGGGGCAGCTGGGGTCCGTCGTACGGCGACTCCTCGTAGGCGTCGAGGTCGGCGTCGATGTCCGGTTCGAGGTCGGAGACGGCTGCCGCCACCGTGTGCGGGCGGTGCGCGGCGATGGAGCCCACGGAGGGCTGCGCGTGCTGGACCTGTGCCTGGGTGTTCGGCTGGCTCATGGACCCATTCTTCCGCGCCGCGAGCATCACGGGCGCGTCGGACAGCGCGAGCGGGAGCGGGGGTGTCACATGAGTGCTCCCGTTTCCCTCGGGACCCTCGCGGGGCGGGGAAGGCTCTGGCACAGCGGGATTCATTGGCCGAGCTTCGCAAGCTCGTCTGAATCACTGGTTACGGAGACATGACGTGCGGGATAGCGGGGGGCGGCTCGCGGGCGTCCACAGGGCCGGGGTGCGGGGGGTGGGCGGCTGCCCACAGGCTGTGGACGGTTCCCGGTGACGCCGTGCGCCGCCCGAGTGCCCCCGGAGGGCGGGCCCCGCGTCCCAGCCCCCGTGGAAGGGCACCCGGGCGCGGGTGTCCGGCCGGGAAGCGAGCCCGCCCGTGCCTGTGAAGACCGTGATGCCGTAACTACTCTCCGTGAGGATCGGCCGGATGTCGGGCATCACCCTCCCCGGCTTCCTTCACCCCCGGCACGCTGTCACCCCCGCCCGCTCATCCTGCCGGTATGAGAACCGGGGCAACCTCCCGAGCGATCTGGTGAACCGTTCGGGCCGGGCCGTCCGATGAGGAGACGTGAGCGATACGAGAAGCGACGGGGAGTTGCTGCGGGCCATAGCCGCGGACGCCGACCGGCGCGCCTTCGAGGAGCTGTACCGGCGCTACGCGCCGTGGCTCCGGGCCCGGTTGCGGGGGCGGTGCGCCGACCTCGGGGTCGTGGACGACGTCGTGCAGGAGACGTTCCTCGCGGTGTGGCGGGGCGCGGCCCGCTACCGGGAGGGCCACTCCGCGGACGCGGCCGGGTGGCTGTGGCGCATCGGGTCGCGGCGGCTGGTCGACGCGCTGCGGGGCGACGGGGCGCGGGGGCGGCTGCGGCAGGCCCTGGCGCGGTTGCGGCACCGGGACGAGGTGTCGGCGGAGGAACGCGTGCTCGCGGGGGTGGAGCACGGGGACCTCGCCGGAGCCCTGGTCCGGCTGTCGCCGGAGCTGCGGGCGGTGCTCCAGGCGACCGTCATCGACGGGCTGACCACCCGTGAGGCGGCCGTGCTGCTCGGGATACCGCCCGGGACGGTCAAGACGCGGGCGATGCGGGCCCGGAAGCAGCTGCGGGAGGCACTGGCATGAGCTGGCACGTGTCCGAAGAGGATCTGCGCGCCTACGCGCGAGGGGAGTTGGAAGCTCCCCTGCTCTGGTCCGCCGACGCGCATCTGACCTCCTGTGCCCGGTGCCGCGCGGTGCTGGCCGAGGCCAGTGATCCGGTCGCTCTCGACGCCGGGTGGGACCGGCTCGACGCCGAGCTGGACGCGCCCCGCCCGGGGCTCCTGGAGGGGCTGCTCGTGCGGATCGGGGTGGCCGGGCACACCGCGCGGCTGCTGGCGGCGACACCGGTGCTGCGGCGGTCCTGGCTGGGGGCCGTCGTCGTCGTGCTGTTGCTGAGCGTGGGGGCCGGGCACTCCGTGCGCGGCGGGGAGTTCCCCACGCTCTTCCTGGCCCTCGCGCCGCTGCTGCCGCTGGCGGGGGTGGCGTTGTCGTACGGGCCCGCGCTGGATCCGACGTATGAGATGGCCGTCGTCGCGCCGATGCACGGGTTCCGGCTGCTGATGATCCGGACGGTGGCCGTGCTGGCCGTCGTCCTCGGGCTGAACGGGCTGGCGACCCTCGCGCTGCCCGCCTACGGGCTGCGGGCGCTGGCCTGGCTGCTGCCCGGGCTGGCGCTGACGGCGACCGGGCTCGCGCTGATGCCCCGGCTGGGACCGGTGCTCGCGCCCTCCCTGGTGGGCGGGGCGTGGGTCGGGCTGCTGCTGACGGCCGATGCGCTGCGGGCGGGAGCGGATGTGCCGCTCGCGCCGTTCACCGCCGCCGGGCAGGGCGTCGCGGCGCTGGTCGCCGCGCTCGCCGCCGGGCTGCTCTTCCTGCTTCGTGACCGATTCGACCTCTTCCAAGGACGTGCCGTATGACCCCGACCGTGTCCGCCTCCGGGCTGAGCCTCCGCTACGGCGGCACCCGGGCCCTCGACGACGTGTCGCTGCGCCTGACCGCCGGCGTCACCGGGCTGCTCGGCCCCAACGGCGCCGGCAAGACCACACTGCTGCGGGTGCTCGCCACGGCCCTGCCCGCCGACCGGGGGGCCTTCACCGTGCTCGGGCACGACCCGGGCACCGCCCGCGGCCGGCAGGAGGTGCGGCGCCGGCTGGGCTATCTGCCGCAGACGCCGGGCTTCCACCCGGACTTCACCGCCTTCGAGTTCGTCGACTACGTGGCGATCCTGAAGGAGATGACCGACCGGGGCGCCCGGCACCGGGAGGTACGGCGGGTGCTCGACGAGGTCGGCCTGGCGGAGGTGCGGGGCAAGCGGATCCGCAAGCTGTCCGGGGGGATGCGGCAGCGGGTCGCCCTCGGGGCCGCCCTGGTCGGTGCTCCCGGGTTCCTGGTCCTCGACGAGCCGACCGTCGGGCTGGACCCCGAACAGCGCATGCGGTTCCGCGAGTTGATCGCCGAAGCCGGGGAGGGGCGGACGGTGCTGCTGTCCACCCATCAGACGGAGGACGTGGCGATGCTCTGCCACCGCGTGGTGGTCATGGCCGGCGGGCAGGTGCGGTTCGAGGGCACTCCGGCCGAGCTGACCGCGCGGGCCGCGGGGCGCGTGTGGAGCAGCACCGAGCGGGACCCGGGCGCCAAGGCGGGGTGGCGCACCGGGACCGGGACCTTCCGGAACGTGGGGGACCCCCCGCCCGGCGCCGAACTGCTCGACCCCACCCTGGAGGACGGCTACCTGCTCACGCTCGACGGCACCGGAGCGGAGGTGGCCGCATGACCGCCGTGGTGGAGAAGCCGCTCGTGTCCGGGACGCGGGACGAGCCGGGCGGGCCCTGGAAGGCCGTGTTCGCCCTGGCCCTGTTCGAGTCACGCCGGCTGCTGACCCGGATTCCGGTGCTCCTCGCCTTCGCCGTGTACCTCGGCTGGACCGTGTGGCGCGCCGGCCGGGACTGGGACGGCTACCCGGCACTCCAGGACGTCGACCGCGCCACCCAGAGCGCCCCGATGCTGGTCGGCCTCGCGGTCCTGCTGTCCGTCAACCACGCCGCGCTGCGCTCCCGACGGCACGGGACGGAGCAGCACTTCGCGGTACTGGTGCTCCCGCAGTGGTGCCGTACGGTCGCCCACGCCCTGTCGGTCGTGGCCGCGGCCCTGCTCACCGCCGTGTGCGTGGCCGGGCAGTTCGGCCGGGAGGCGCTGCGGCCCGGGGCGATCGGGCACGGCTCGGTGGGCGAACTGCTCGTGGGTCCCCTGACGGTGCTGTTGTGCGGGCTGCTCGGGCTGCTGGCGGCCGCCCTGGTGAGGTCGGCTCTCGTCGCCCCGCTGATGATCGTGTTCTGCCTGTTCGCGTTCATGTTCCTCTCCGGTGCGGGAACGGGGGACGGCTGGCAGCAGTGGCTCATGCCGGCCGTCGGCGAGGCGAGCAACAACACGCTGCCCTCCGACCTGATGGGCCGGCCCGCCGCCTGGCACGCCCTGTACCTGGCCGGGCTCGGGCTGAGCCTCGGGCTGCTGGCGGTGCTCGTGGGCGGTGGCCGCAAGCCGGTCGTCCTCGCCGGTGCCGCCGGGGCGCTGGCGATGACCCTGGTGGGCGGGGTGGCCCAGTCGGCGGGCGAGTCCCCCGAGTTGGTCAAGGCGCGCGAACGCGCCACGGTGCACCCCGAGCAGGTGCATTCCTGCGTCCGGCGGGACGGGTCCACGTACTGCGTGTTTCCCGAATGGGAGCCTCGCGTGGGTGACTGGGCCGCGGTGGTGGACCGGGTCCGGTCCCTGGCCGGGGGCGGCGTCCACGAGCAGGACGTCGTCGTACGGCAGCGGGTCGAGGCGCGCTACGGCCTCTCCGGCGACGGTGCGCTGATGCCGCTGGAGCGGCCGCACGAGGTGACGGTGGGCACCCGGTGGGGCGGCAACCGCGTCCCCGAGTTCTCGGCCGCCGTGGCCGGGGTGCTGATCGCGGGCGACGAGAAGGCCGCGACCTCGATCTGCGACGGCCGCATGGTCCCCCTCATGTGGCTGGCCGTGGGCTGGGAGTCCGACCCTCTCGACGCGCTGCGCCGCGTCCGTCTCGACGACACCGTCACCGGCTCCTCCTACGTGCTCCAGCCCACCCACGGGCTGTACATGACCGAGGCCCAGACGGAGGTGCTGCGCACGCTGCTCGACCTGCCCCGTGGTGAGGCCGGCGCCCGGGTCAAGGACCGGTGGGGCGAACTGACCGCGCCGAAGGTCACGGCGGCCCGGGCCGCCGAGCTGCTCGACCTGCCCGCGCCCGAGGGGGAGGACAAGTGCAACTGACCCGGCAACTGGTGTTCCCCGTCCACCGGACGATGCCGTGGGGAGCGGTCGGCGCGGCCGGGGCGGCGGGGCTGCTGCTCGCCGCGCTGACCCGGACCGGCGAGACGGCGGAACAGCTCTCCCTGTACCTGCTGCGGGCCGCGATCCTCTCCTTCGCGGTGGGCCTGGCCTTCCTCCTGGACGACCCGGCCCGGCACACCACGGCCGCCGTGCCGACTCCGCGCCCGGCCCGTATCGCCCTGCGCGTCGCCCTGGCCGTCCCGGCCGCGGCGGCCTGGTGGACGGCAGCCCTGCTGCTGGTGCCGCCGGGCGTGCGGCCCCCGGTCGGCGACATCACGCTGGAGGCCGGGGCTGCCTTCGTCCTGGCGGTGACCGGCGCGGTGGCCGTGGTGCGCTTCAGCGAGGTCGCGCGGCCCGGACTGCCGGTCGCGGGCGGGCTGTTGACCACTGCCGTCCTGGCCATGCTGTTCTGGCCCGGCCGCTGGGCCCTGTTCGTGCCGGTGCGGGACGAGCGGTGGGCGGCGGCACACGACCGGTGGGCTGTGGTGCTGGCCGGGGCCGTGATCCTGGGAGTGGTGAGCGCGGTGGAGCCGATGCGGCGGCGGGCTCGGCTCTAGCGGGCGCCCGGTACATCGATTGGTTGTGCCGGTCGGACGGGTCCGGCCTTGAGATCCGGCATTACCGGGCCGTCCGGCAACCAGGTGTTGTGCGGCTAGGCTGCCCGCTCGTGGACCTCAAAGCCGTACGCGCCTTCGTCGCGATCGCCGACTCCGGGCAGTTCCAGAAGGCCGCCGTGGACCTGGCCCTCACCCAGCAGGCCGTCTCCAAGCGGATCGCCGCGCTGGAGAAGGACCTCGGGGTGCGGCTGCTGGTCCGTACGCCGCGCGGGGCGGAGCTCACCATCGACGGGCAGGCCCTGCTGCCGCACGCCCGGGTGCTGCTCCGGGCCGAGGAGCGGGCGACGGCCGCCGTACGGCCCGGGGACCGGGCGCTGCGGGTGGACGTCGTGGGACGACGGGCCGCCCCCGGCGGGCTGGTGCAGCACTTCCACCGGGCGCACCCGCAGATCGCGTTGGACGTCGTCACGCTGTTCGACGTGGAGACGGCCGTGACGGCCCTGCGGGACGGGGCCGTCGACGCCACCTTCCGAGCCGTCACCATGCCCGGGCAGCGGCTCCCCGACGGCATCACGGCGACCCCGGTCCTCGACGAGCCGCTTCAGCTGTGCGTCGGGCCCGGCCACCCGTTCGCCCGGGCCGGCTCGGTGACGACGGCGCAGCTGGCCGGGCACCGGATCTGGATGCCGGGCAACGTGCCCGGGACCGAGTGGCACGCCTACTACGAGGAACTCGCCGCCGCCTTCGGGCCGGCCATCGACACCATCGGGCCCAACTTCGGCCTCGAGGCGCTCCTCGACACGATCGCCGGCTCCCCGAACGTGGCGACCTTCCTCAGCGAACGGACCCCGCACGTCTGGCCGGTCGCCCACGACCTGCGGCTCGTCCCGCTCGTGGACCCGGTCCCGGTCTACCCGCACTCGCTGCTCTGGCGTACGGACAACCCGCACCCCGGCCTGACCGCCCTGCGCGACTACCTGGTCGCGACCCGGCCCCGGCCGCCGCAGGGCGAGACCTGGCGGCCCTCGTGGGCGGCCCCCGCGGATCCTGTGGTCCCCGCGACACCCGCGGACCCCGCGGCCCCCGCGCCTACCCGAGCGGCTTCTCCATCAGCGTGAAGGACTTGGGCGGCCCGCCCGGCTGCGGCTTGCCCTCCTTGCGGCCCACGACGCGGTAACCGGCCTGCTGGTAGTAGGCGTTGAGCTGGGTGTTCGCGGCCAGGCAGTCCAGGCGCACGGAGGTCCGCCCCGCCTCGGCCACGCGGTGTTCCGCAGCCGTCAGCAGCAGCCGCCCCGTGCCGGGCGCGGCGGCGGTCCGGTCCACCATCAGCCGGTGCACGTACCCGGCCACGGGCGGCTGCGCACCCCAGGCGTCCTCGTCCTCCCACCACAGCTCCCAGGCACCCGTGAGACGCCCGCCGGCCTCCGCCAGCCAGACCTCGCCGTGTGCCATGACCCGGCGGAAGTGCGCCTCGTCCAGCTCCCCGGGCCGCCACTGCCCGGTGATCCCACGGGCCAGCATCCAGCGGGCGGCGTCGTCGCGCAGGCGCACGAGGGCGGCCAGATCGGCCTCGGCGGCAGGGCGGACGCGGAGGTCGTGCGACGGCAAGGCTCAGGTCTCCGTGCGGTACATCAGGTCCACCTCGTGCGTGGCGAACCCCAGCCGCTCGTACACCGACACCGCCGCCTTGTTGTCGGCGTCGACGTAGAGCATCGCCGTCGGCAGCCCTTGCCCCGCCAGATGCCGCAGCCCGATCGTGGTCAGGGACTTGCCGAGGCCGCCGCCCTGCGCGCCGGGGCCGACGCCGAGGACGTAGACCTCGCCCAGGCCCTCCTCGGCGTGGACCTTGGTCCAGTGGAAGCCCACGAGCTCGTCGCCGCGGAAGGCGAGGAAGAACCCCTCGGGGTCGAACCACGGCTCGGCCTTGCGGTCGTCGAGGTCGCGCTGGGTGAGGGAGCCCTGCTCGGGGTGGTGGGCGAAGGCGGCGGCGTTCACCGCGAGCCAGGCCGCGTCGTCCTTGCCGGGGACGAAGGGGCGGACCGTGACGCCCTCGGGGAGCACCGGCTCGGGTGCGTCGAAGTCGGTCAACGGCCTTCGCATCTGACGCAGTTCACGGAACAGTGTCAGGCCCAGGACCTGGGCGAGATGCCGGGCGGCGGAGTGCCCGCCGTGCGCCCACACCCGCAGCCGCTTTCCCGACGCGGCCAGCAGCGCGGACCCGAGGGCCCGCCCGTGCCCGTGCCCCCGGTGCCCGGGGTGCACGACCAGCTCGGCGGCCGGCGGCTCCACCGGGTCCGTGTCCTCCAACTGGGCATAACCGACAAGTTCCCCGCCGGCGGTGAGCAGCAGATGGGACACGCCCTCCCGCTCCCGGCCACGCAACTGCAACCGGCCCTGTTCGGACACCGCCTGCTGCCCGTCGGTCCGGGCCGCCTCGTCGAGCAGTCCGAGCACGGCCTCGGTCTGCTCCGCGGAGAGCGCGGCAAGGGTCTCGATCGAGCGGGGGCGTCCTGGCCGTACGGTGTCGTCGCTGGTCATGCGTACGAGGGTACGGGGCACCACCGGCAAATCGGCGGCAAAGAAGCAACCAGGATGTAACCATGAAACACCTGTCGCGCTACGCGCGTTGACTCTAGGCTGCGCCGGACGACATCACTGTCCCAGCAGACCCAACAGGGGGGCGTATGCCAGCCAGTTCACCGGCGCATCCGGAGCGTCGGAGACGTCGTACCAACCGTGTCCTCGCTCTCGCCGCCGGTGTCGTCACCGTCGGCGCGCTGGCCGCCGCGGGGCTGCCGGGGTCGGCGACCGCCGGGGAGGACCACCGCAAGGGCGGGCACGGGCCCGGCCGCTACCAGGACGTGCAGCTGCTGTCCTTCAACGACCTGCACGGCAACCTGGAGCCGCCGACGGGCTCGTCCGGCCGGGTCACCGAGCATCAGCACGACGGCACCACGAAGACCATCGACGCCGGTGGCGTCGAGTACCTCGCCACGCATCTGCGCCAGGCCCGCAAGGGCGAGAAGTACTCCATCACGGCCGCCGGCGGCGACATGGTCGGCGCCTCCCCGCTGATCTCCGGGCTGTTCCACGACGAGCCCACCATCGAGGCGCTGAACAAGCTCGACCTCGACGTCACCTCCGTCGGCAACCACGAGTTCGACGAGGGCGCCAAGGAGCTGGCCCGGCTGCAGTACGGCGGCTGCCACCCGAAGGACGGCTGCTACGCGGACGAGAAGTTCAAGGGCGCCGACTTCCCCTACCTGGCGGCCAACGTCCTCGACCAGAAGACGAAGAGGCCGATCCTCAAGCCCTACTGGGTGTGGAAGAAGAACGGCGTCAAGGTCGGCTTCATCGGCGTGACCCTGGAGGGCACCCCGGACATCGTCTCCGCCGAGGGCGTCAAGGGCCTGTCCTTCAAGGACGAGGTCGAGACGATCAACAAGTACGCCAAGGTGCTCCAGAAGCAGGGCGTGAAGTCGATCGTCGCGCTCCTCCACGAGGGCGGCTTCCCGGCGTCGACGTCGTACAACTACGACTGTGACTCCCCGGGCGCGGGCGACGGCATCTCCGGCCCGATCGTCGACATCGCCAAGAACGTCACGCCGCAGGTGGACGCGCTGGTCACCGGCCACACCCACAACGCGTACGTGTGCAGCATCGACGACCCGGCGGGCAAGCCCCGCATGGTCACCTCGGCCGCGTCCTTCGGCCGCCTCTACACGGACACCACGCTGACGTACGACCGCAGGACCGGCGACATCGCCCGCACGGCGGTGAAGTCGGCGAACCGCGTGGTCACCCGGGACGTCCCCAAGGCGCCCGACATGACCCGGCTGATCAGCAAGTGGAACACGCTGGCCGCGCCCATCGGCAACCGCGCGATCGGCCACATCTCCGGCGACATCGGCAACACCGGCACCGAGTCCCCGCTCGGCGACCTCGTCGCCGACGCCCAGCTCGCGCACGGCAAGCAGCTCGACCCGGAGACCGACCTGGCGCTGATGAACCCGGGCGGTATCCGCGCACCGCTGACCTACGCGGCCAAGGCCGGTGAGGGCGACGGTGTCGTCACCTACGCCGAGGGCTTCACGGTCCAGCCGTTCGCGAACACCGTGAACCTCCAGGACTTCACGGGCGCGCAGCTCATCCAGGTGCTCAAGGAGCAGGTGACCGGCCCGAACGAGGCCGCGCCGAAGGTGCTCCAGGTCTCGTCCGGCCTGACCTACACGCTGGACCTCACCAAGTCCGGCGCCGACCGGGTCGTCACCGACTCGATTCTGCTGGACGGCAAGGCCATCGACCCGGCGGCCACCTACCGCGTCGCGACGAACAGCTTCCTCGCGGGCGGCGGCGACGGCTTCCCGACCCTCGGCCAGGGCGCGAACGACGTCGTCGGCGCCGACGACCTGACCGCACTGGAGCAGTACCTGACGGCCAACTCCTCGGCCGCCGAACCGATCGCCCCGCCGAAGGCGGACCGCATCACGATCGTGAAGTAAGTCGCATACCTGGGGTTCAGGTTGCGGGTAGGGGCGGTACGCATGGTCGGATGGCTCGATGCGTACCCCCCACCACCTAGATGCGCATCCACGTCCGAACCCGTACGAGGAGCTTGCCGCCCTCGATGACGGGCCTCTGGAGGAGACCCCTGTGGAGGAGTTCCTCACGGAGGAACGCGATGCGGGCGCCGAGGACGCCTGGGCTCCGCCGGATCACCGCCGCGGCGGCAGGCGGCGCCGGAAGAATCGTTTCGCTGGGTTGCCGCTCGCGGTGAAGGCGGTGGTCGGCCTGGTCGTCCTCGCCTCGTTCGCCGCCCTCGGCGACCGCTGGGCCGTGCTGTACGCCGAGCACCAGGCCGCGGACACCCTCAAGAACCGCCTCGACCTGGCCGCGGCCCCGGAAGTCGAGATCGGAGGCTTCCCCTTCCTCACCCAACTCGCCGACAAGCATCTGGACTCGGTGAAGGTGACCGTCCCGGACGTCGCCGCCGACCGGGTCTCCCTGGCGAAGGTGTCGGCCACGGCCCACGACGTGACGCTGGACGCCGACGGCCTCACCTCCGTACGCGGCGCCCACGTCCCCCGCTTCGACGGGGACGTCCAGCTGAGCTTCGCCGACCTCAACCGCGAACTCGGCGCCTCCCAGGTGACGTTCACCGGCGAGGGCCGCGACCGGGTCCGGGCGAACGGCACCCTGCCGGTGGCCGGGCACAACCTGCGGCTGCGCGCCGAGGCCCGGATCCAGCGGCAGGGCGAGCGGGGCATCGCCACCGAGATCGGCAACATGCGCCTGGACATCGGCGACCTGGCCACCTACCGGCCCGGCACCCGCGCCTCGGAGGGCCTGCATCTGACCCCCAAGGGGACCTCCGACCTCGCCCGGGAGACCCGCAAGGCCAAGGCGCTGCTGTCGGTCCCGGCCATCGTGCAGCGGATGGGCGTGCCCGAGGCGACCGTGCGCGAGGCCCTGACCGACGACGGCAAGCTCACCGAGCTGACCGGCTCCCCGCGCTTCGCCCGTCAGGCCGCCCGCCTCAACCTCATCGACCTGGCCCTGGAGAACCCCGACGTCATGCGCCGTCTGGGACTCGACCCCAACCTGCTCGACTCCCTGTCGGGCCTGACCCGCCCGGTGCTGGCCGACCGGCTGTCGCTGGCGTTCGAACTGCCCGAGCCGGAGCAGGGGGACGTGCGGTTGCAGGACGTACGGGTGGAGGAGGACGGCATCCGGGTGCGGGTGTCGGGATCGGGGATCTCGGTCGGCGGCTGACGGCACCCGGGGCGGCCGGGCGCGCCGAGGCCGGCCGCGCGGGACGGGCGCGCCCACCGGCTGCCGCTCCGGCCGCACGAGGCCGACCCGCAGGCGGCCCGGCCGGCGGCCGGAGGGCGGATGACACCGGACGCGGCCCTGCCCCTCCAGGGCACCGCCGGAAACGCCGCCGAAGTCCTCCTGAGCGGCCCTGCCCCGCCGTGAGTGAATCTTTGTGTGCAGATGTGTTGACCTATGTTCGAGTCCCCTTCTAGTTTCGTGCTCCACTGAGCGGTCCGCCTGCGGGCCGCTCACCCTTGCACGCGCTCAGAAGGGGATGTCGTGTCACGAAAGAAGAAGAGCGGGACAGCTTGCGCGGGGGCGCTGCTGGCCTGCGTCACGGCATTCGGTGGAGCGCTCGCCTCCCCCGCGGCCGCCTCTCCCGCCCACCGTCCCGCCACTCCGCCGCCCGTCAGCGACTTCAAGGGCGTCAACTGGGCCGACCCGCGCGACAACTTCGCCCACGACGCGGTCGTGCCCTCGGGCCTGTCCGCCTCCGACGGCTACGCCACCACCTACGCCAAGTCCAGGGCGGTCATCGGCGGGTTCTCCGAGCTCGGCGCCAACACCGTCCGCCTCCCGGTCAACCCGGCCTCGGTGAACGGCCCGTTCTGGACGTCCTACCGGGGCGCGATCGACGCCGCGACCGCCAAGGGCTTCAAGGTCATCCTGGGCTACTGGGAGGCCGACAACGCCAAGGACGGCAAGATCGACGACCGGGCGTCCTGGGACCGGATGTGGGCGCGCATCACCTCCGCCTACGCCCGCGACTCCAAGGTGTACTTCGAGCCGATGAACGAGCCGTTCGGCTACACCGCCCAGGAGTGGACCGACATCGCCGCGAAGTGGGTGAGCACCCACGGCAACGTGCCCCGCGACCGGATCCTGATCGGCGGGTACAAGTACAGCGAGGACGTCAAGCCGGTGTGCGCCGACCCGCGCCTGAAGGGCACGCGTCTGGCCCTGCACAACTACGGCTTCTGGCACACCGACTGGACCAGCGTCGACCAGTGGAAGCAGGACTTCAAGAGCCGCATCGGCGACTGCGCCTCGCGCACGATCCTCGACGAGTTCGGCGCCACCATGACCTCCGGCCTGGACTACAACGGCCCGGTCAACGGCTCCAACGAGGTCGCGTACATCCAGGCCGCGACCGACATCATCCGCGAACTGGGCCTGGGCTCGGTCTACTGGCCCGGCCTGCGCAGCGGTGACACCTACTCCCTCACCACCCTCCAGGGCACGGGCACGAACCTCAGCCTGACGGTGAACAACCAGAGCGGCCTGGACCGGCTGCACTGGGCCTGGAAGCGGTAAGCCTCCCCACGGGATCACCATGGTGGCCCTTCCGGGCCCGGCGCCGCTCGTCAGCCGGACCCGGAAGGGAGCCGTTCAGGACGCCGAAGGCGTCCAGCCCGCGAGCCAGTCCGCGACCTCCTGGTTCGCGGCCTGCGCGTCGGTCAGGTGGGGCCGGTTGGAGTTCGCCGACCCCGCACCCGCGCCGGAGTTCTTGTACTCGGCGAACCGGTCGTCCTTCCAGGAGAACCCGCTCATGTCGGTCCACGGGGTCGACTTGATCGCGTTGCTCAGGCTGGTGTTGCGGACCGTGGTCTGCGGATCCAGGGACGCGTCCCCGCCCGCGTGCCAGGGCCGGCCGAGGTAGAAGCTCCCGGCCGACACATCGCCGTTCACGGTGGAGTTGGCGATCAGGATGCCCTTGCGGTTCGCGGCGGTGCTCGGCGCGGTGATGTACCCGGCCGAAGTGCCGTTCCAGCGCTTCTTCAGCGTGATGACGGACTTGTCGACGACGGCCGTGGCCCGGCCGAAGATGAAGTCGACGTTGCCGATGACGTAGGAGTTGCTGACGTAGACACGGCCCAGCCGGTCCTTCGCCGCGGTGTCGAGCAGCAGCGTGTCCTGGTCGCCGCTGACGATGATCCCGTCCAGGAACACCTTGTCGGCGGCGGTCCGCAGCGCGACGGCCTGGTGGCCGTTCAGGCTCTGGTTCCTCGCCTCGTCGAAGTCGTTGGAGATGGTCAGGTTCCGGGCCTGGAAGTCGTCGGCCTGGACGGCGACGGTGGCGCTGCCGGAGGTGCCGTACGTGCCGCCGCCGGGCTTCGGCGTACCGGAGGCGTTGTTGTAGACGATCGTCGTGTCCTTGCGGCTGCCGCCGGTGCCCTGGATGGTGACGTGCGGCTTGTTGGACGGCACCGTCACCAGCTCCCGGTACGTGCCCGGCTTGACCGCGATCACGACCCGCGAGGGGTTGTTCGCCGGTACGGCGTTCACGGCGGCCTGCACGGTGCGGTACTGGCCGCTGCCGTCCTGGGCGACGGTGAGGGTGGTAGCGGCCGCGGCCTTGGTGGAGGCCGTGGTGCCCTTGGCGGAGGCGGTCGTCCCGATGGAGGCGCGGGGCCCGGCACCGGCCTTGAGGACCGACGGGAGGTCGGCGGCCTTGTCGAGCGTGTACGGGTAGTAGGCCTTCGGGTCGAAGGCGGTCCCGCCGCTCTCGTTGCGCCCGCTGGTGCCGGAGAAGGAGTTCCCGCGCTGGACGACGGCGGCGCCACTGTCCTTGATGACCGGGTTCCTGATGCCCTTGAAGAGGGAGTTCTCCAGGACCATCTTGGTCCTGCCGCGCGAGTAGTTCCCGTACGACGACGTGATGTCCGTGCCCGGGACATCCTCCAGGAAGTTGTTGTAGAGGTGCGCGTGGGCGGCGTTGTCCGTGGAGGGGTTGCGCTGCTCGGTCTCGCGGATCCAGTTGTGGTGGATCGTGATGTCGGTCTTGACGTTCTCGGTCCAGCCGATGCCGAAGGTCTTGTTGTTGTCGCTCAGCTTGTTCCAGGAGACGGTGACGTTCGTGCTGTCCTTGCGGACGTCGATGAGCCCGTCGGCCATGTGGCGCAGGTCGTTGTGGTCGATCCACACGTGGTGGGCGCCGTCCATCTGGATCGCGTCGAAGTCGTGGTCCTTGTCGTTCCAGATGCCCTGGTACGCGTCCCGGATGGTCAGGTTCCGGATGATCACGTTGTGCACGCCCTGGCCGAGGAAGAACCCGCCGCCGACGATGTGCCCGGAAGTCCCCTGACCCACGATGGTCTTGTCGGACCGGACCTTGATCTCTTTGCCGACCGGGTTCATGGTGATGGTCCCGGCGACGACGATGACGTACGGCTCGGCGGCGGTGGCGTACTTCTCCAGGTCGGCGAGCGTCTTCACCGTGACGGTCTTCCCGCCGCGCCCGCCGTACGTCCCGTTCTGCCCGAGCGAGTTGACGGAGGCGAACCCGTCGGCGGAGGCGGAGGCCCAGGCCGGGACCGCGGCGGAGGCCTCCTGGGCGGTGGAGCCCAGGACGCCGAGGTCGGTGCCGTAGGCGAAGGTACCGGCGGCGGTCAGGGCCAGGGGGACCCCGATCGCCAGGGCGGTGCGGCTTCTGCGGTGACGGGGACGGGCCTTGCTACGCGGCTCACTCATACGGCGATCCGTTCCGTGTGGGGGAATGACCGCTGATCAGTCGCCGCCCCACACGGAAAGGTTGCCGGGGTATCCGGCTTACTTAGTGCAGGAGTTGGGATCGAGTTTCTCTTCGACCTTGTCCTCACGTCCGTCCGGCTGGCCGCTCGGGAGGAGCTTGTCGGAGATGCCGTCGATGTAGTAGCCGTGGCTGTAGATGGTCTGATAGCCCCGGTCACGCCAGCTGTGCACGGTCCGGTCCCCGTCGCCCTTGTTCCACTCGTAGTCCTCGACGTGGAAGACGGGGTTGACGCGCACGACGCGCTGATACGGCGTCCAGGTCACGGCGACCTGCCGGCAGGGCGGGATGGTCTTCTCGCTGCGGGTCTCGAACCGGGACTCCTTCTCCCAGCCCCACTCGTACCCGGCGCTGCCGCCCACGGTGCCGCTGAAGATGCTCTTGGCGAGGGAGAGGCTGATGGTGCCGCCGACGCTCTTCTTCGCGAACGTCTTGGTGCTGTAGCTGCTGACGAAGGTCTCCTTGTCGTCGGCGGAGCCCTTGTTGCCGATCCAGCGTGACGTGCGGACGGTGTCGCCCTTGATGGACCAGGTCGAGGCCTCGGCGTACCCGCACCAGCCGCGGAACAGCTCCCACGGCCCGGCGGGCTTCCACAGTCCGAAGACGTCCCGCAGGTACTCGTCCTGGGTCTTGAACTCACCGGTGTCGACGTTGAGGGCGCCGTAGACGCCGGTCAGGCTCGTCTCCTGACTGCAGAGCCGCTCGATCATCAGATCGGTGTCCCCGGGATCCACACCCCGGATGTTGGTCGCCCCGGCGGGCCCGGCGGCAGCGGTCCCGGCACCGGTCAGCAGACCGGTTGTAGCGAGGGCGGTGGAGGCGGCAACCAGGCCGCATTTCCTGAGAGTTGTCTTGCGAATGAGACGCATGGGGGTTGGCTCACTCCTGCTTGCGGTTCTGTGACGGCAGCGAAGATGCCAGAGCAGGGGCAGGAGTTTGCGCTACTGATGGGTATGACAGGACATCGACAGCTGGGCGAGTGGCATGTCCCTCTTTATCGGGTCTCACCCCTGCGGCTTACGGCGATCCGCAGCACGTCACCCAGGGACTCCACGGCCCTTGTCAGCGCGAAACGCACGGCGCGTTCACCGGCTTTGGGGTCCCCGAGTACGGCTCTGGCTCCCGCGAGCACCTGCTCGGCGGAGGCGAGTTGAGCGGCCTCGAGGTCATCGGCGAGCCGCGAGATCAGGCTGTCGGGGTTGTCGGAGCTGAGGTAGCAGGGCTTGCCGTCGGCGCCGGTCCAGGGGAGCAGCCTCATGCGTAGACCTCCAGGGCGTGCAGGTAGGGCCGGACGAGGGGGGTGTCCATTTCGAAGGGCTCTGCGTGGGCGGGGCGGCGGACGTACCCGGGCGGGGGCAGGGTCCGCAGGGCCGGTGCGGTGGCCCGATGGCGCCCTCGGGCGGGCAGCAGAAGCCGTACGAGGGCGAGCAGGAGGGACTCGCAGAGTTCGGTGATACGCAGGCGCACGGAAGCGTCCCTTCTCAGGGGGCAGGGGGGAAGACAGGGGGTGACGAGCGGTGATCACCGTTCGTGCCCACATCGTCACTGCTTGGTCGTACTCTGCGGAAGAGGCCAGGCGTTGCCTGGGGGCTCAGGCAACGGGGAGGGGTGACGTGGGGGAAATGGTTGACGGGGGCCGGGCGGTCCTGGGTCGGACGCTGAGGTTTCTGCGAGAGCAGGCGGGCAAGTCGCTCGGGCAGTTGGCAGAGGACACCGGGTACGACAAGAGCTACTTGAGCCGCCTGGAGTCCGGCGAGCGGCTGTCCAAGCTGGCGGTCATGGAGGACCTGGACAGTTATTACGGGTGCGGTGACCTGCTGGTACGTGAGTGGCGGGACGCCCGCGGGGAGGTCATCAAGGACAAGTGCAAGGCCTTCATGGGCCTTGAGGCGACGGCGCAGATCATGTGGATGTTCCAACTGCGCGTGCCGGGTCTCCTGCAGACCGAGGACTACGCCCGAGCGGTGTTGTCAGGGTTGTCTGGCGCCCAGACAACGGCAGGCAACAGTGAGGAAGTCGAGGAGCAGGTGGCCGCGCGGATGGGGCGGCAGGAGTTGCTCTACCGCGAGTCGGCGCCCGACGTACGCGTAATCCTGGACGAGGTGGCGCTTCGGCGGCCCGTTCCTGAAGCGAAGGTGTGGGCGGAGCAGTTGTCGCACCTCCTGGACGCGGCCGAGTCGCCGAACGTCGCAATCCAGGTACTGCCCTTCGCGGCCGGGGTGCACGACCTCATGGACAGCCACCTCTGGCTGTTCTGGCAGCGCACTGGTGATCCAGTCGCATGGACAGAGGGCAACGGCTTCGGCGAGTTGATCAGGGAAGCGGACAAGGTCCTGCGCTTCCGTTTGTCCTACGATCGCGTCAGGGACGCGGCGCTGACTCCCTCGGAGTCGACGGCGTTCATCAAGCGCCTTCTAGAGGAGTGCAGAGAATGAACCGAGCCCCCGACCTCACTGTCGCCGCGTGGCGCAAGTCGTCCTACAGCGACGGGGGCGGCACAAACTGCCTCGAGCTCGCCGACAACTGCCCCGGCACAGTTCCGGTCCGCGACAGCAAGCGGCCCGACGGCCCGATACTCGTGTTCGGCGCGAGCCCCTGGGCGTCGTTCCTCACGTACGTCACGAAGTAGCGGGCAGATCCTCCGGCGGAGGCACAGCCGCCCCCGGCAGGCGTGTCGTCGCCACCGTGCCGCCGCCCTCGGCGTGGGACAACGACACCTCGCCGCCGGCCTGCTGCACCGTGCGGGCCACGATCGACAGGCCCAGGCCGGAGCCCGGCAACGCCCGTGCGCTCGGGGAGCGCCAGAAGCGGTCGAAGACGTAGGGGAGTTCGTCGGCGGGGATGCCCGGCCCGTGGTCGCGGACGGTGAGGACGCCCTCGGCGAGGCGGACCTCGACCGTGCCGCCCTCCGGGCTGAACTTCACCGCGTTGTCCAGGATGTTGACCACCGCCCGTTCCAGGGCGGAGGGTTCCGCCCGGACGAACCACGGCTGTACGTCCGCCGTGATCGTGAGCTCCGGGCCCCGCAGCCGGGCCCGCCGCAGCGCCGACTCGACCGTGTCCTGCCAGGCGACGATCTGCGTCCGGCCCGCGTGCTGGCCGGTGTCCGGGCGGGACAGTTCCTGAAGGTCGCCGATGAGTGCCGCCAGCTCCGTCATCTGCGCCTTCACCGACGCGAGCAGCGCCTTGCGGTCCGCCTCGGGGATGGGACGGCCCGTCTCCTCGCTGCGTGTGAGGAGTTCGATGTTGGTGCGGAGGGACGTCAGCGGCGTACGCAACTCGTGGCCCGCGTCCGCGATGAGCTGCTGCTGGAGTTCCCGGGAGCTGGCCAGGGCCGACGTCATCGAGTTGAAGGAGCGGGACAGGCGAGCCACCTCGTCCTCGCTCGCGTCGTCCACGGGGATGCGGACGTCCAGGTCTTCCGTGCGGGCCACGTGCTCGACGGCTTCCGTCAGTTTGTCCACCGGGCGCAGGCCCGCCCTGGCGACCGTGAGGCCGGCCGCTCCGGCGCCCACCACTCCGACACCCGAGACCAGCAGGAGAATCAGCGCCAGTTCGTTGAGCGTGGACTCCGTTCCCTTGAGAGGGACGGCGATGACCAGCGCGTAGTCGGCGGCCACGCCCTGCTGGAACGGGCCGTCCTTCACGACGACCGCCGTGGTCAGCACGCGCACCGAGTTGCCGTCGCTGTCCGTGCCGTTGCGCAGTACGGCCGTCCTGGGGTCGGGATTCCTGGCCACTTCCCTGTCGCCGCTCGTGACCTTGACCTGCGGCATCAGGTTGCTGAAGAGACAGACCCTGCCGTCGGACCCGACCACCTGCGCGTAGGTCTGCGGTCGCGGTGCCCCGCCGAGGGTGTTCGACGGCTTCTGGGGGCACGTCTTCGTCAACGCGTCGAAATCGTCCGCCTGAATGGTCCGGAACGACGACTTCAGGTCCCCGTCCACCTGGTCGTACAACTTCCCCTGCACGATGAACCAGCAGGTCACCGACACCGCCGCCACCGCGAACGCCACCGCCGCCGCCACCAGCAGCGCCAGGCGCGACCGGATCGGCAGCGAGCGGAACCGCCGCAGAACCTTGTTCACTCCGCGCCGCCCTGCCGCAGCACGTAACCGACACCCCGCACCGTGTGCACCAGCCGCGGCTCGCCGCCCGCCTCGGTCTTGCGGCGCAGGTACATCACGTACACGTCGAGGGAGTTCGACGACGGCTCGAAGTCGAAGCCCCAGACGGCCTTGAGGATCTGCTCCCGGGTGAGGACCTGGCGCGGGTGCGCCAGGAACATCTCCAGGAGCGTGAACTCCGTGCGGGTCAGCTCCACCTGGCGGCCACCCCGCGTGACCTCCCGCGTCGCGAGATCCATGCGCAGGTCGGCGAAGGTGAGCGCGTCCTCGTCGGCCGGACTGCCCGCGCCCACGGCCGCCGCGTAGGAGCTGCGGCGCAGCAGCGCGCGGATGCGGGCGAAGAGTTCGTCGAGTTCGAAGGGCTTGACCAGGTAGTCGTCGGCGCCCGCGTCGAGGCCCGTGACGCGGTCGCCGACCGTGTCACGGGCCGTGAGCATCAGGATCGGCGTGGTGTCGCCCGTGGCGCGGATCCGGCGCGCCGCCGTGAGGCCGTCCATGCGCGGCATCTGGACGTCGAGGACGACCAGGTCGGGCCGGTAGGCCGCCGCCTTGTCCAGCGCGTCCGCGCCGTCGACGGCGACCTCGGTCCCGTACCCCTCGAACGCGAGGCTGCGCTGGAGCGCTTCGCGTACGGCCGGCTCGTCGTCGACGATCAGGATGCGCTGCGGGTCACGGTCGCCGTCTGCGGGGCTCATGGGTCGGGGGTCCTCGGGGGTGAAGGGGGACGGGGGTGCTCTGACGCTCTCAGCGTCGCACGCCGGGGGACCGTGACGGGAAGAGCGCCGGCTCGGTGGCGTGCGGTGACGGCAGGCGCGTCAGCTCCGCGCCGTCCGGCGCCGGGCCGCCGCGGTCCGGCTCGTCCGACGGGTCGCCGTGGCCGCCGCCGGCGCCACTTCCGGTGCCCGGCCCGTCGGCGCGTGCAGTGCGGACGCCACCGCCAGAGCCGGCCCGACCGCCGCCGGGTCCCCGCCCGGCTCCGCGTGCACAACCTGCTGGATCATCGCCCTGCTCCTCGGGAACTCAGTCCGTGGAACCGGCCCGCAGCTTCGCGAGGTCGGCCTTGACGGTGTTGATCGGGATGGAGAAGCCCAGGCCCACGCTGCCCGCCGCGGCGGACGAGGAGGCGCCTGCCGCCGAGTACATCGCGGAGTTGATCCCGATGATGTTGCCGTTCATGTCGATCAGCGCGCCGCCGGAGTTGCCCGGGTTGAGGGACGCGTCGGTCTGGAGCGCCTTGTACGTCGTGGTGTTCGAGCCGGTGTCGCCGTTGAACTCCCGGCCTCCGAACTCGAACGGCCACTCGCCGCCCTGCTGCCCCTGCCGCTGCCCCTGGCTCTCGTCCGTGGAGACCGTGACGTCCCGGTCGAGGGCCGAGATGATGCCGCTGGTCACGGTGCCGGACAGCCCCTCGGGCGAGCCGATCGCGACGACCTCGTCACCGACCTGTACCCCGGCGGAGTCGCCGAGCGTGGCCGCCTTCAGGCCGGCGGCGTTCTCCAGCTTGATCAGCGCGAGGTCCTTCTTGCTGTCGGTGCCGACGACCTTCGCGGAGTAGGACTTGCCGTCGTTGGTCGTCACCTTGATCTGCGAGGCGCCGGAGATGACGTGGTTGTTGGTGATGATCTCGCCGTCGCCCGTGATGATCACGCCGGAGCCGGTGGAGGACCCGGCGCCCGAGTCGGCGCTGATCTCGACGATGCTCGGGCTGACCGCCTTGGCGACCCCGGAGACCGTGCCCTTCTGGCTGGACGGCACCACGTTGGTGCTGGTGGAGCTGGAGGCGACGGTGTCGTTGCCGGTCAGTTCCTGGATGCCGTAGGCGGTGCCGCCGCCTATCGCCGCCGCGACGATCGCCACGGCGGCGAGCAGGGCGAGGGGGCCACGGCCGCGCTTCTTCGGATGCGGAGCATGCGCCGGGGCGTACGCCGGCGGGGGCGGCCACTCGGGGTTCACCGGGGCCTGCTGCTGACCCTCGTAAGGGTTCTCGTACTCGCCACTGCGGTGGAAGCTCTCGGTCATGGAACCGAGCTTGTCGCCCGACCATGAGAGCTTCCTGAGTGCTCCCTGAGAAGCCCGACAGAACCTCGTATGCCCGATATAAAGACGCGTCCGGGCCCTACGAGCAGCCGCAGGACTGCCGCGTCACCAGCCGCGACGGGAACACCTTCAGCCGCTCCCGCCGGGCCCCGGCGACCCGCAGTCCGTCGTCGAGGACGAGGTCGACCGCCGCCCGGGCCATCGCCGGACGGTCGGACGCGACCGTCGTCAGGGGCGGGTCCGCGAGCGCCGCCTCCTTGATGTCGTCGAAGCCGGCCACCGCCAGCTCGCCGGGGACGTCGATGCGCAGCTCGCGCGCCGCGCGCAGCAGGCCGATCGCCTGGTCGTCGGTGGAGCAGAAGATCGCCGGCGGGCGCTCGGGGCCGGAGAGGATCTTCAGGGCGGCCTGGTAGGCGTCGTAGCGGTTGTAGAGGGCCTCGAAGAGGCGGCCCTCCGTGGAGATCCCGGCGTCGTCCATCGCGCGGCGCCAGCCCTCGACGTGGTCGGAGACCGGGTCGCCGACCGCGGGCGTCTCGGCTATGCCGCCCATACAGGCGACGTACTCGTAGCCGTGCTCCAGCAGGTGCCGGACGGCGAGTTCGGCGCCGCCCAGGTCGTCCGTGGTGACGGCGACGTCGTCGATGGCCTCGGGCCGTTCGTGCAGCAGCACGACCCGGGCGTCCCAGGCCTCGATCTCGGCGGCGGCCAGGTCGTTGAGCGCGTGGCTGACGAGGATGAGCCCGGAGACCCGCATCCCCAGGAAGGCGCGCAGATAGTGGACCTCGCGCTCGCCCACGTAGTCCGTGTTGCCGACGAGGACCATCTTTCCGCGCTCGGACGCGGCCTGCTCGACCGCGTGCGCCATCTCCCCGAAGAAGGGCTGGCGGGCGTCCGGGATGATCAGGCCTATGAGGTCCGTGCGCCGGGACGCCATCGCCTGGGCCACCCGGTCGGGCCGGTACCCCAGTTCCTTGATCGCGGCGAGGACACGCTCGCGCGTGGCCGGGGCGACCGGCCGGGGTCCGTTGTTGATGACATAGCTGACCACGGCAGTGGAAGTCCCTGCCAGCCGCGCCACATCATCCCGAGTCACCTTGGCCACGCGCGGAGTCTACGCGGATATACCCGCTCCGGGCAGGGCGTAAAGGAGGTTCCGTACGATATCCCGACCGCCGTCCGGGGCACCCTGTGCGGGAAGGGATGCCCAGGTCGGCGCCGCATTACGCCTCTTCACGCCTCCGCGCGGACCTCGGCGACCTCAGGGGTAACCGGATTGTCCGCGGTGCCCTGCTTTGCCTTGGCCGCCTTGGCCTTCGCCTCCTCGGCGGCGCGCTCCACCTTCTCCGGCGTAACGAATCGATAACCGACGTTCCGGACGGTGCCGATGAGTGACTCGTGCTCGGGGCCGAGCTTCGCGCGCAGCCGCCGTACGTGCACGTCGACCGTGCGCGTACCGCCGAAGTAGTCGTAGCCCCAGACCTCCTGGAGCAGCTGGGCGCGGGTGAAGACGCGGCCGGGGTGCTGCGCGAGGTACTTCAGGAGCTCGAACTCCTTGAAGGTGAGGTCGAGGACGCGGCCCTTGAGCTTGGCCGAGTACGTCGCCTCGTCGACCGACAGGTCGCCGTTGCGGATCTCCATGGGGGAGTCGTCGCTGACGATCTGCTGCCGCCCCATGGCCAGCCGAAGCCGCGCCTCGACCTCCGCGGGGCCGGCGGTGTCGAGCAGGACGTCGTCGATGCCCCAGTCCGCGGTGACGGCCGCGAGGCCGCCCTCGGTGACGACGAGGACGAGCGGGCAGCCCGGCCCGGTGGAGCGCAGCAGCTGACAGAGGCTGCGGACCTGCGGCAGATCACGCCGGCCGTCGACGAGGATGACGTCGGCGCCGGGGGTGTCGACGAGTGCGGGGCCCTCCGCGGGGGCCACACGCACGTTGTGCAGGAGCAGGCCGAGGGCGGGGAGCACCTCCGTCGACGGCTGGAGGGCGTTGGTCAGGAGCAGCAGAGAACTCATATGTCTGGTTCCTCCTCGGTCCCTGCGAGGACGTTTGTTGGCACAGCACCGCTCTGCGATCCCGAAGGCCCGTACACCTGCGGTTTCCCGCTTCGTATACAACGCTTCCGAAAGCACAAAAGGACCCGGGGGCTACGCTGCCCGAGTCCTCTGCCCAGCAGAATAGCCCACATGAGCTCTGGTCCGGCAGGTCATGTGGCGCGTTCCACCGATCGTCCACACTCCGAGACGGCTGCGGGAACGCCCGTTCGGCGACCGTCGAGGACGTTTCTGCGCACTTCCGACGGTGTGACGATCGACGCCGTATACGACCCGGGCACCGCCGTATACGACGCCTCCGGGACGCCTTCCGACCACCCCGTGTTCGTCGTCGCCCACGGCTTCACCGGGGCCGTGGACCGGCCGCATGTGCGACGGGTGGCGCAGGCCTTCGCCCGTTACGGGGCGGTCGTCACGTTCTCCTTCCGGGGCCACGGGGCGTCCGGCGGGCGGTCCACGGTCGGGGACCGGGAGGTGCTCGACCTGGCGGCGGCGGTGCGCTGGGGGCGGGAGCTGGGGCACGCGCGCGTGGGGACGGTCGGGTTCTCGATGGGCGGCTCGGTGGTGCTGCGGCACGCGGCGCTGCACCCCCGCGAGACCGGCGCGGTGGTGTCGGTCAGCGCCCCGGCCCGTTGGTACTACCGGGGGACCGCCCCCATGCGGCGGGTGCACTGGCTGGTGACGCGGCCCGAGGGCCGGATCGTCGGCCGGTACGGCTTCGGCACCCGCATCCACCACCGGGACTGGGACCCGGTCCCGCTCTCTCCGGTGGAGGCGGTGCCGAGAATCGCGCCCACCCCGCTGCTGATCGTGCACGGCGAGGCCGACGGCTACTTCCCCGTCGATCACCCGCGGATGCTGGCCGCTGCCGCCGGTGACCAGGGCGAACTGTGGCTGGAGCCGGAGATGGGGCACGCCGAGAACGCGGCCGGCGACGAGCTGCTGGCCCGGATCGGGGAATGGGTCGCCGGCCGGGCGGGCTAGCCTGACGGGGTTCGCCGTCGAATTCATTGAGGAAGCAGATGCCAAAGGTCACGGTGCGCTACTGGGCCGCCGCCAAGGCCGCGGCCGGGTTGGCCGAGGAGCCGTACGAGGCGGCTACCCTCGCCGAGGCGCTCGACGGGGTGCGCGAGCGGCACCCCGGCGAACTCGAGCGCGTCCTGCGCCGGTGCTCGTTCCTGGTGGACGGCGACCCCGTGGGCACCCGCGGACATGAGACGGTACGGCTGGCCGACGGCGGCACGGTCGAGGTGCTCCCGCCGTTCGCAGGAGGATGACGATGACCGACCAGCCGAATCAGCCGTACGACCCCTACGGGCAGCAGCCGCAGGCGTGGCCCGGGCAGGGGGACCAGGGGTACCAGGGGTACGAGGACCCGCACGCCGCTCAGCAGTACACGCAGCAGTGGCAGGGGCAGACCTGGGAGACACAGAACCACCAGCCGGTGTCCGCGCAGGCGCCGGATCCGGAGACGGCGATCCTGACACCGCAGTCGCCCCCGCCGCCCCGGAGCCCCCGGACGCCGCAGGCACCCGCGGCCCCGGCCGGAGCCGACGCCGGCACCTCCGCTCCCGGCTACGGCCCCGCCACCGTCGGCGGGAACACACGCGTCACGGACGCGCAGCGGGCCCGGGCGGAGGGACGGTCCCCGATCATCGAGCCCGGGATGCAGCCGGCCGCGCTGACGGCGCTGCTCGGGCTGCTGCTGGCCGGTGCGGCGGCGGTCGGGACGTACGCGTTGCTCGTGCCGCTGGTCGTCCTCCAGGCCGTCACCGCGGCCGGCTGGTTCCGGCTGAACGGGATGTGGCCGGCCCGGCAGGGCATCGCGCTGGGCTTCGCGGGCGCGCTGGCCGCGGACGCGGCGCTGCTGGTCTCGGGCCGCTCACCGTCGGCCATCCTGGGCACGCTCGGCGTGTGGGTGCTCCTCGCACTGGTCCTGCAGCTGCGGTCGCACGCCGACCCGGACGAGCGGATGTACGGCCTGATGGCGACGGTCGCGGCATCGGCGCTGGCGATCGTGGCCGGCGGGTACCTCGCGGCCGCCGCGGGCGCGGTGACGGTGGGCGCGGTGGCCGTGGCGGCGGCCGTCCTGGCGCGCGCCCTGCCGCTGCCGACCCCGGCCTCGGTGGTGGTGGCCCTCCTCGCCGCGGCGGGCGCGGGCATCGCGACCGGCTCGGTCACGGACCTCGGCACCTCGGGCGCCCTCCTCGGCGCGGGCGCCGCCGCCTGCGCCCTGATCGGCCACCGGGTCGCGAGCTACGACTACCCGTCCCGCTTCGTCCACTTCACGGCGGGCGTGGCCCTGCCGCTGGCCGCGGCGGCCCCGGCGGTGTACGTCCTGGGCAGGGCGCTGGCGTAGCCCCGGCACGGACGCCGGGCACCCGCCGCCCTGTCACAGATGATCAACAATCCTCCGGCCCCCCTTCCCCACAGGGTTACCCTCACGCAAGGGACGGCCACCCGGTCGTCAGGGACCGCCGTCTAACCGACTGGGTGGGGGACACACCGCATGCGCGCACTGCGAATACTGCTGATCTTCGTCGTGATCCTGGGCGGGCTCTTCGTGATCGCCGACCGCGTCGCGGTCAATTTCGCCGAGGACGAGGCCGCCGACCGGCTGAAGACGACGGAGAACCTGTCGGCGACCCCCGACGTGTCGATCAAGGGCTTCCCGTTCCTCACCCAGGTCGCCGGCGGTTCCCTGGACGACATCGAGGTCGGCATCAAGGACTACGAGGCCGCCGCGGGCGACGGCGACCGGACGATCCGTATCGACGACCTCCAGGCCGACATGAAGGGCGTCGAGTTCTCCGGCGACTACAGCTCCGCCACCGCCTCCAGCGCCACCGGCACCGCGACCATCGCCTACGACGAGCTGCTGAAGACGGCGAAGTCCGAGCCCACCCAGGTCGCCCCGGGCGTCACCGCCAACGTCATCGGCCTCTCCGACGGCGGCAACGGCAAGATCAAGGTCACCGTCGAGGCCACGGTCCTCGGCACCAAGCTCCCGGAGCCGGTCTCCGTGCTCAGCTCGGTGAAGGTCGACAACGGCACCGTCCGCGTGCAGGCCGACGGCCTGCCCAAGTTCGGCGGTGTCGACATCGCCGAGAACCGCGTCCGGGCCATCACCGACTTCCAGCAGAAGATCGACGACCTGCCCGGCGGCATCGAGCTGGACACGGTCCAGGCCGCCCCGAACGGCGTCGAGATCACGGTGAAGGGTTCCGACGTCCGGCTGGCCGGGTAGGAAGGCGCACGGCGGGATCCGTGCGGAGACCCCGGCGGATCCCACCAGCACTGTCCGGTGGGCGAGACGGCGGAGTCCGTAGCGTAGGTATGACGGTCGATACGTCCGACAACGGGCCGTGCGGGAGCCGCGTCGACGGCACTCCGGTCCCACATGGCGGATCTTTGCGTCTCAGTATGCGACACACCGGTGACACGCCCGCCCTGCCGTCCCTACGATCGACGGCATGAAGCGACAGGCGGACCTCACGAAGCGGCGGGCAGTAGACCTGTGCCGCGTCGCCGCCATGCTCTGTCGCACCTTCTGAGCGATCGCGTCGGCAGTCGAGCCGGCGCGCGCATCCCCGCAGCCCCGCATCAAGGGCACCCGTGCGCCGCCCTGCCTCAAGGGCGCGCCCTGCAGACCTCGCACGCCCCGCCGTAACTGCCCCGGAGGAGAAGAAGCATGAGCCGCAACGACGTCCTGGTTGACGCCGACTGGCTCCAGGAGCACCTGGACGACCCGACCATCGCCATCGTCGAGGTGGACGAGGACACGTCCGCCTACGAGAAGAACCACATCAAGAACGCCATCCGGATCGACTGGACCCAGGACCTGCAGGACCCGGTCCGCCGTGACTTCGTCGACCAGGAGGGCTTCGAGAAGCTCCTGTCCGACAAGGGCATCGGCAACGACCACACCGTGGTCCTCTACGGCGGCAACAACAACTGGTTCGCCTCGTACGCGTACTGGTACTTCAAGCTGTACGGCCACGAGAGCGTCAAGCTCCTCGACGGCGGCCGCAAGAAGTGGGAGCTCGACGCCCGCGAGCTGGTCGCCGGCGACGAGGTGCCGGAGCGTCCGAAGACGGACTACAAGGCCAAGGCCCAGGACACGTCCATCCGTGCCTTCCGCGACGACGTCGTGGCCGCCATCGGTTCGCAGAACCTCGTCGACGTGCGCTCGCCCGACGAGTTCTCCGGCAAGCTGCTCGCCCCGGCCCACCTGCCGCAGGAGCAGTCCCAGCGCCCCGGCCACGTGCCGAGCGCCCGCAACATCCCGTGGTCCAAGAACGCCAACGACGACGGCACCTTCAAGTCGGACGACGAGCTCAAGGAGCTCTACGCCGAGGAGAGCGTCGACCTGGCCAAGGACACCATCGCCTACTGCCGCATCGGTGAGCGCTCCGCGCTGACCTGGTTCGTGCTGCACGAGCTCCTCGGTGTGGAGAACGTCAAGAACTACGACGGCTCCTGGACCGAGTACGGCTCCCTCGTCGGCGTGCCGATCGAGCTCGGCGCCAACAAGTAAGCAACCCCGACCGACCTTTCCAGACTTCAGGAGTACGACATGTGCGGTGCGAAGGCCGGCGGCCCCGACGCCTCGACGATCAAGCCCGGTGAGACCACCATCCAGGGTCAGGTGACCAAGGACGGCGAGCCCGTGGTGGGCTACGTCCGTCTGCTGGACTCGACCGGCGAGTTCACGGCCGAGGTGCCGACCTCGGCGACCGGACAGTTCCGCTTCTACGCGGCCGAGGGCACCTGGACCGTCCGTGCCCTCGTGCCCGGCGCCACCGCCGACCGCACGGTCGTCGCCCAGCAGGGCGGCCTGGCGGAGGTCGCGATCGCCGTCTGACGGCGACAGGTCCTCGAAGGGCCGCACCCCTCGGGTTGGACGCCTGGGGTGCGGCCCTTCGGCCTGCCCGGACCCAGGGGGTTCCTGACGGATCTCCGCGGCGTCGCGACGCCCGGCACGCACTCTCGCCGCACCGGACAAAAGGCCTAGTAGCTCCGCTACGAGACCTTCCGCCCGGCACGCCGAGAGCACGCACCGAACGCCGCTCCTTCCTCCGCGGAGATCCGTCAGAAACCCCCTACGCTGGACGTATGTACGCACGGCGGCGTCACACGTACTTCGTGATGATGGGCCTCTGCATCGGCCTCTTCGTCATGGCCTGGGGTGTCGTACGCCTGTGGTCCGTCCCCGTCGCCGTCGGGATGTGCGTCGTCGCGATGGTCATCCCGCCCGTGGCCGCCATGGTCGCGAACCGGCGCGGGCCGGAGGACCGGTGGTGGGACGACCCGTCCGGGGATCCCGAGTCCGACGAGTGGTGGGACGAACTGGACGGCAAGAAGCGCCGGCAGTGAGCCGGTCAGGCCATCCGTTCCGCCTCCGCGCGGAAGCGTCTCAGTAGACGAGCGCCTGCGTCTCGTCCGCCATCGCCTCCTGGACGAAGACCTGCGCCCCCGCGATCCGGACGCCCTTGATGACGTCCTGCTCGGTGATCTCACGGCGGGCCGCGCACTGCGTGCACAGGGTGACGCGGCCGGCCGTGAGGAGCGAGTCCAGCAGGTCGGGCAGCGGCGCGGCGTGCGGCAGCTCGAACTCGGCGGCGCGGCCGGGGAGGGCGAACCAGGCGGATTCGCCGGTCAGCCACAGGGAGACGTCGACGCCGCTGGCCACGGCCACCGCCGCCACCGTGAACGCCTGCGAGCACCGCTCGGGGGCATCGGCCCCCGCCGTCACCTTGATCACGAGCTTCTTCGCCATGGCCGAATCGTAATCAACGCCCGTGCAACCGCGGGCGTCGACCGAGGGTCTCCTGTGCGCGCGCATACGGAATGCGCGACTCACGTTCTGTGGGGGGACGTCTTGGAAGCAGACGAAGAAGTGGCCGCCGAGCCCGAGCCCGGGCCGCGTCGCCGTCGGCGGCGTACGGCCGTGCTGATCGGTGCCGCCGCCGTGCTGGGGCTGGTCGCCGGCGGCTGCGCCGGCTACCTCGTACAGGTGCACCGCGCACCCACGAAGCTGCCCTCGCTCTCGCAGCCTGCGCTCGCACAGGCGAGGGGGGAAGGGCCCGAGCCGCTGTCGGCCGCGCGTGACCGGCGGGTGAAGACCGACGGCGACCTGCGCAAGCTGCTGCTGGAGAAGCCGCGCGGGGCCCGGGACGCCGCGTACCTGATGGGTGAGGACGGCTGGCTGGACCTGGCGGACTACGCGGAGTTCCACGACAAGCCGGGCGAGATGTTCGGCGAGATCGTCGGCGACGAGTTCCGGCGCGCGGCCGCCACCGGCTGGCTGGTCGGCCGCACCTACGAGGTCGAGATCCGCCTGGTGCAGTTCCGGCAGGAGGAGACGCTCGCCGCCGCGGAGAACGTGGACAACACCCAGTACTGGGTCGGGGACGCGGAAGGCACCGACAGCTGGGCGATCCCCGGCACCGGAAACGGGCGGGTCTACGTCCACACGCGGCCGGACACCAAGCCCGGATACGTGCCCCTGTACACCGCCGAGGCACACGCCTGGCGCGGCGACATCGCCGTGGAGATGTGGATCACGGACACCAAGCCGATTCCCAAGGCGAAGATCATGGACCTTGCCGAGCGGCAGATGGAGCGGCTGTGAGCGACAACCAGGTGGAGCCGGTGGGGCCGGTCGAGCCGGTGGGTGGGCCGGGGGCCGTGTCCGAGCCCGCTCCCGAGCCGCGGAAGCAGCCCGTACGCCGTGGTCGTGTCGCCGCCGTCACCGCGTCCGTGCTGCTGGCGGTCGCCGTCGTGGGCGGCGCGGGCTACACCGTCGTGGCGGTGAACGGCGCCGACCGGGATGCGGGCGCACCCGTCTGGACGTTTCCCGAGAGCAGGACCGCGGCCGGGGCGGACAAGAAGGCCGCTCCTTCCGGGCTCGCCGGCATGCTCGTGCCGTACGGGACCTACAGGGCCAGCGGGTGGGGGCGCGGCCCGGACCTCGGTGAGTACGGCTCGGAGGCTGCACTGAGCGGGAAGCAGGCCACGTCCCTGCGCAAGGAGTCCCTGAGCGGCCTGCCGCGCACCCAGCGCAAGCGGCTGGAGAAGGCGGTCGACCAGCAGCGCATCACCGGCATCGCCATGCGCAGCTACCTCAGCACCACCGAGCCCTCCGTCGCCTACACCGGCGACGCCTTCACAGTGCGCGTCGAACTCGCCCAGATGGACAACAGGGCCGCCGTGCGGGACGCCTCGCGTTTCCGGAGCGCGGTCCTCGACGCCCTGGACGTCTTCCGCAAGGGCCCGAAGATCAAGGGCCACGACAACGCCCGCTGCTTCCTGCCGCCGAAGGACGCCGACGGGGACCTGGAGACGATGTACTGCTCCGCCCACGTCGGGAACGTCCTGGTCACCGCCGTAGCGGACGGCGCGGAGCCACTCGACACCAAGGGGGTCGCGATGCTGCTGCGCGAGCAGCTCGACCGCATCACCGAGCCGGGGGAGGCGGTATGACCGAGCAGCAGCAGCAGCAGCAGCAGCAGACAGCCGTGCCGGCCGTGCCCGGGGTGCCGCCGGACGCGCCGGCGGACCCGGTGCGCAAGGATCGCCGGGTCCTGCGGGCCGTCCTGCGCTGGACCGCCGCCGTGGCCGTCTTCGCGGCGGTCGGCGCGGCCACGGCCTACGGCATCACACGGATGGAGCGGACCGACGTGCCCGGGCTCGCGACGGAGCCGGACGGGCGCTGGGAGTACCCGGTGCTCACCCGGCCGCCGCTGCCCTCCGGCAGCCCGGGCCCCTTCGCCGAGGCGAACACGGCCGGCACGCACCACGCCGACCCGCGTGCCCTCCTCCTGCCCGCTCCGGAGGGCGCCAGGGACGACAAGGCGCTGCGGGGCTCGGACGGCTGGCCGGCGAAGGAGGACTTCCTGGCGGAGTACGCCGCGAAGGAAGACCGCGAGGAACTCGGGCAGCACCTCACCGACCACGGTCTGCGGCACATCGCCGCCCGCGGCTGGACCATGCCGGACGGCACCCGCACGCGGATCTACCTGCTCCGGTTCGACACCGCGGCGGTCGTCGACGAACTGCTCGCGCCCTACCTCGCCCCGTTCGGCGCGCCGAAGTTCCCCCTGCGTGGCGCAGGGACGTCCGCGAACGACAAGACGTTCCCCGACGAGGCCCTGGTGGAGGACGTCCAGCGCGTGGTCTACGACGAGGCCAGGCCGTACGGCGGCGAACAGGTCCGCCATGCCTACCTCGCCGCCGGTGACACCCTCGCGCTGGTCGTGCAGTCCCGGAAGGGCGGTGCGCGGGCCGTGCCGTTCCAGCAGACGGTGACGCTGCAGAGCCAGCTGCTCGGCTGAATCCGGCCCGGGCCCACCTCCCACAGAGGCCCGGGCCCCGGCCGCGTAAGCTGGGGCCCGGCCCTGTGCACCCATTCGCACCCCCGCTCAAGGAGCACCTCGTGGAGATCTTCTTCGAAATCCTGTTGGTCCTGGTCGCCGTCGGCGTCCTCGCCTTCGCCGGACTGACCGTGAAGAAGCTGTACCAGGGCCAGCGCTGACCCACGTCTAGGAAGTTCCCATGATCGAGATCCCGTCCGACCTCCACAAGGACCTCGTCCCGCTCGCCTTCCTGCTGGGCAACTGGGCGGGCGCCGGCGTGCACGACTTCCCCGGCTCCGAGAAGTGCAACTTCGGGCAGGAGGTCACCTTCACCCACGACGGCCGGGACTTCCTGGCGTACCACTCCCACTCCTGGGTGCTGGACCAGGACGGCAACAAGGTCCGCCCCCTGGAGTCCGAGCACGGCTTCTGGCGGATCGACGCCGGCCGCAAGGTCGAGGTGACGATGACCCGCGACGACGGCGTCATCGAGATCTGGTACGGCGAGCTGGCCGACAAGAAGCCGCAGATCGACCTCGTGACGGACGCGGTGGCCCGCACGGCCGCCTCCCAGCCCTACACCGGCGGCAAGCGGCTGTACGGCTACGTCAAGAGCGATCTGATGTGGGTCGGCGAGAAGCAGACCCCCGAGGTCGAGCTGCGCCCCTACATGTCCGCCCACCTGAAGAAGGTCGTCACCCCGGAGGAGGTCGAGCGCTGGGCCAAGGCCCTGCCCGACGACATGCCGGACGACGGCATCGCCTTCTTCAAGTAGGGGCACGTCTTCCTCACCTAGTCGGATGCGAGTGGTCCTAGACTCGTGGGTGTGGTGAGCACCGACTGGAAGAGCGATCTGCGGCAGCGCGGCTACCGGCTGACCCCGCAGCGGCAACTCGTGCTCGAAGCCGTGGACACCCTTGAGCACGCGACCCCCGACGACATCCTCGTGGAAGTGAGGAAGACGGCGTCGGGGGTCAACATTTCGACGGTGTACCGGACGCTGGAGCTCTTGGAGGAGCTCGGCCTGGTCAGTCACGCGCATCTGGGGCACGGGGCGCCGACGTACCACCTCGCGGACCGGCACCACCACATCCACCTGGTCTGCCGCGACTGCCAGAACGTGATCGAGGCGGACGTCTCGGTGGCGGCCGAGTTCACCGCCAAGCTGCGGCAGACGTTCGGGTTCGACACCGACATGAAGCACTTCGCGATCTTCGGCCGCTGCGAGGACTGCACACTCAAGGCTTCAACTACCGAGTCGTAGGCTTACGGATATGAAGAGCCCCCTGCTGACCCTGCCCGGCGCCGTCCCCGCCGAGGGCGTGGACGAAGGCGTCGCCGCCCACTACGGAGATCTGTTCCGTGAGCAGCGTGCCCTCGCCGACGGCACCGGATTCGTGGACCTCTCGCACCGGGGGGTCGTCGCCGTCACCGGCGAGGACCGGCTCGCCTGGCTGCACCTGCTGCTCACCCAGCACGTCAGCGACCTCCCGGCGGGCCGGGCCACCGAGGCCCTGATCCTCTCCGCGAACGGCCACATCGAGCACGCGCTGTACCTCGTCGACGACGGCGCCACGGTCTGGGTCCATGTGGAGCCGGGCACCCAGGAGGCGCTGATCGCGTACCTGGAGTCGATGAAGTTCTTCTACAGGGTCGAGGTCGCCGACCGCACGGCCGACATCGCCGTCGTGCACCTCCCGGCAGGCTCCATCGCCGAGATCCCCGAGGGCGTCGTCGTACGGGAGACTCCGCACGGCCGGGACCTGTTCCTGCCCCGCGCCGACCTGGAGGCGTACGCCGCGCAGGCCGGGCCGCCCGCCGGGATCCTCGCCTACGAGGCGCTGCGTGTGGAGCAGCACCGGCCCCGGCTCGGTTTCGAGACCGACCACCGCACCATCCCGCACGAGCTGGGCTGGATCGGCTCGGCGGTGCATCTGCAGAAGGGCTGCTACCGGGGGCAGGAGACGGTCGCCCGGGTGCAGAACCTGGGCAAGCCGCCGCGCCGGCTGGTCTTCCTGCACCTCGACGGCAGTGAGGTTTATCTGCCCGTGGCCGGGACGGAGCTCCGGCTCGCGGACGACGGTGCCGAGGGCCGTAAGGTCGGCTTCATCACGACGTCCGCCCGCCACCACGAGCTCGGCCCGGTCGCGCTCGCCCTGGTGAAGCGGAACGTGGCGGTGGACGCCCCGCTGGTGGCCGGGGACACCGCCGCGGCCCAGGAAGTCGTCGTCGAGCCGTAAGGCTTGTAGATCTTTCGGGTCAGATTTCGATCTGCACGGTGAACGGGCCGTCGTTCGTCAGTGATACGCGCATCGCCGCCCCGAAGCGGCCCGTCGCCACCGTCGCGCCCAGGGAGCGCAACCGGGCGACGACCTCGTCGACGAGGGGTTCGGCCACGTCGCCGGGGGCGGCGGCGTTCCAGGTGGGGCGGCGGCCCTTGCGGGCGTCGCCATAGAGGGTGAACTGGCTGATCACCAGGAGCGGGGCGTCGATGTCGCTGCACGACTTCTCGTCGTGCAGCATGCGGATCGACCAGAGCTTGCGGGCCAGCTGGGCCGCCTTCTCCTTGGTGTCCTCGTGGGTGACGCCGACGAGGACGCACAGCCCCTCGCCCTCGATCGCCCCCACGGTCTCGCCGTCCACGACGACGCTCGCGCCGTCCACCCTCTGCACCACTGCTCGCATACGTCCATCATGCAGGGCGGTGACATCGGCGCCGCGGGTGGTCGGCGGATGGCCCGAAAGGGTGGTTTGCGCGGGGCGCCAACAGCCCCTGCACGGCCGTATTTTGCTGCTTACCCGCCCATCTGGGGTCTATCGGGGGCACTCGTTCCCAGAGCGGGCACTTGGGGTGGCACGATGCTTGCACACACCGGTCGAGGGGACGGTTGAGGCACATGAGCACATCAAGCACCGGGCAGCAGCAGGCGGCTGTCTGGTCGACGTACACGGGGATCGGCGCGTCGGAGTACCACCGGCCGCCCACACAGCGCACGGACAGCCCGCGGCTGCCCTCGGACGCTTCCGAGCCCGAGCTGCCCGCGCTGAGCCTGCCCGAGCTGCGCACGCTGCGCCGCCAGGCCCAGCGCGACGAGACCGACCTCAGCTATCTGCGGCGGCTGCTCCAGGGGCGGATCGACATCCTGCGCGCGGAGGTGGCCCGGCGTAAGCCGGCGGGCGTGGCCTGCGTCGCGGTGTCCGAGGAGGCGTCGGTGGTGGAGCGGCTGGCGGAGATCCTGCGGGACGCCCCGGCCCGGCACCGCTCCTCGGCCCGCCATGTCACCTTGGGCACCCCGCAGGGCGAGGAGTACCGGCGGCTGGTCGCGGAGATGCTCGCCGAGGTCGAGCTGTCCGACCTGGACGCGCGCACGGACCAGGAGCTGAACACGGCGATGGGACGGCTCGAACGCCACGAGCAGCAGGTCTCCCGGCGCCGTCGGCGGCTCCAGCGGACGGCCGACGAGTGCGGCGCGGAGATCGCGCGCCGGTACCGCGAGGGGGAGGCGCAGGTCGACGACCTGCTGGTGTGACCCGTCCCGGGGCTCCGGGGGAGGGCCGGCGGTCGGTAATCCACGCGACACCGACCGGCCCTCCGCCTAGCGTGAGTTCATGACCCCCGTGTCCCGTGCCGACGACATCGACGTACGCCCGATCGCCGAATCCGAGTTCGCCGACTGGCTGCGTGCCGTGAACACCGGCTTTCTGCGGGTGCCCGTCCTCACCGAGGAGGAGATCGAGGCCCGGCGCACGAAGTTCGTCGAGGGCCGCTACCTCGGGGCCTTCGACCACGGCAGATGTGTGGCGACCTTCCGGTCCTTCGACCAGGAGCTCACGGCCGTGGGCGGGGCGAGCGTCCCGGCCGACGCGATCACGGGCGTCACCGTCACCGCCACCCACCGCCGCCGCGGGCTGCTCAGCCGCATGATGGCGCGGGACCTGGCGGCCGCGAAGGACCGCGGGGACGTCGTCGCGACGCTGATCGCCGCCGAGTACCCGATCTACGGCCGCTACGGCTTCGGGCCGGCGACCTGGACGGCGGAGTGGACGGTCGACGTGCCGCGCGCGGGCCTCGACGCCCGCTGGGCGGGCCCGGCGGACGGCGGGCGGGTCGACCTGGTGGAGGGCGAGGACGTCCGCAAGCACGGCCCCGAGCTGCACGAGCGGCTGCGCCGCGGCCGGCCCGGCGTCATCGACCGCGACGAGACCTGGTGGAGGGTGAACACCGGCGCCCTGCGGTTCGACCCGTCGTGGAAGCCGCCCTTCTTCGCCGTGTACCGCTCGGCGTTCGGCGAGGTCGAGGGCATGGTCGCCTACGAGGTGGACGACAACTGGGGTGACGCCAAGCAGCCGTTGAACACGGCGAGCGTGCGCTGGCTGATCGGCGCGACACCGGCCGCGGAACGCGCGCTGTGGGAGTACCTCTGCTCCATCGACTGGGTCGTGAAGGTGAAGAGCGGCTGGCGGGCGCCCGACGACCTGCTCCCGCACTTCCTGCCCGACCCGCGGGCGGCGCGGATCACCTCGCTGGCGGACTGGCTGTGGGTGCGGATCCTGGACGTCGAACGGGCCCTGGAGGCGCGGACGTACGAGGGGCGGGGGACGCTGGTGCTGGACGTCGCCGGGGTGGACGGGCTGACCGGCGGGCGCTACCGGCTGGAGGCCTCGCCCGAGGGGGCGTCCTGCACACCGACCACCGAGAGCGCGGAACTCGAGCTGGGTCCGGCCGAGCTGGGCGCGCTGTGGCTCGGAGACGAGTCGGCGGTGCGGCTGGCGGCGCTGGGACGGGTGCGCGAAGAACGAGCGGGCGCCGCCCGGAAGGCCGACGCCCTGCTGCGTACGTCCAGGCGGCCTTGGTGCCCGGACATGTTCTGAGCCGCTCCCTTCTGCCGGCGTGCTGGGACCCGCATCCGTAGCGAGCTGTTCGGTTGTGGTTGTCGTGCGGCCGTGCCGGCCGGGCGGGACTCCCGGCTCCCCTCCGGAAGGGAGTCCCTGAGCGGGTGGCCAACCCCCTGAAGGTCTGACCATGTTCCCCAAGTTGGTGACCAACTTCACTGTACTTATCTCCGCTTGGAAGCGGCTCATAACCACCTTTCCCTGAACTGCCTAAAGATGGCGGGAAGTTGTACTGTTCGGTTGTGGACCCGGAACACGACTCCGTCAATGGGCGGAAGAGGTCAGGGCGGCCACAGAGGACACATCACGAGGTGGCCGACGAGCTGCGCGCCCGGATCAGGTCAGGGGCGCTGCGGCCGGGTGAGCGCATGCCCACCCAGGCTCAGCTGGCCCACGAGTTCGGTGTCGAGCGCGGTGCCGTGCGGCAGGCGCTGCGCATCCTGCAGTCCGAGCGGTTGCTCACCAACGTGTCCAAGGGCAGTCCGGCGACCGTCGCCCCCGACCCCGTCGGTGCGCTGACCGGCCCGCAGGCCCCGCCGCTGCCCACGACGGTGGCTCTGGCTCCCCGGATAGCCGCGGCGTTCGCGGCGGAGCACGTCGAGATCGACGCCGTGTGCCTGACGTCCATCTCCCTCACGCTGGCCATCGGTGAGCCGCTGCGGCAGATCCACGCCGGACGGCTGAAACCGGCCAAGGTCGACGTCCGGGTGCTGCTGCCGAGCCGGGACATCGACCTGGCCTTCCCGGTGCCGGTCGAAGGGGGCGGCGACGACTGGGTGCACGAGCGGTGGCTGGCGATGCGCAACGCCCAGGGGCAGGTCCTCCAGCACAACCTGCTGGCCCTGCGCGCCACCCATGGCATCGATGTCCATGTGACGTTCCGGGCGCTGCCCTTCACCCCGCCGGTGAAGCTGTACCTGCTCAACGGCGCGGAGGCGCTGTTCGCGTACTACACGCTGACACGCCGGGAGGCCGAGGCCGATCACGAGCAGCCGGCGATGTACGACGCCCAGGGCACCCAGTCCATGCTGTTCGCCTTCCGGCAGGGCGCCGGGCTGCGTGACACGACGCTCGTGGAGCAGTCCCACCTGTGGTTCAACGCACTGTGGGAGACGATCAGTTCGGAGCTGGTGCTCACGAGCTGACGTCTCCCACGGGTCGTTCCGGGCGATGCGGTGACTCATCGGGCGGGCCCCGTCATCAGCAGCGCGAGCACCACGGCTCCCGCGGAGCTGACGGCCGGGCTCTTGGCCTTGACGCCTACGGTGAGAAGGATCAGGCCGACGATGCCGGCCGGACCGTACTTCCACTGGACGAGCTGTTCGAAGGCGACGACGAAGGCGGCGGAGAGGAGTGCGAGGGCGGGCATCGGTGTTCCCCCTTCGGAAGTCCGGAAGCAAAACTTCCGCCAACTCCGAGAAGTTGGCAACCAACTCTGATTAAGTTGTCCCCACTTGGCCCCTAGTCATAAACAACTTTCAAACAACTCCCGCCAGATGGATCAGAGTTGTAGCGTTTGGTCGTGACCCAGGAGAGCGTGGCGGAGAACGTGGCAGCGAACGGCAGCAGAAGGTCCTCGCCCCAGGAGATCGCCGACATCCTGCGGGAACGCATCCGGGCCGGTGAGCTCAAGCCGGGGGACCGCCTGCCCACCCAGGCCGAACTCGCCGAGGAGTTCGGCGTGGAGCGCGGCGCCGTCCGCCAGGCCCTGCGCGTCCTCCAGGAGGACGGTCTGCTCACCAACGTGAGCAAGGGCAGCCCGCCGCGGATCGCCGTCCCGGCCCCCGCCCGCGGCGAACCCCAGCCGACCATGGTGGGCCTGGCCCCGCGCCTGACGGAGGCGTTCTCGGTCAAGCGCGTCCGCGTCGACGTGGTCTGCCACACCGCGGAGACGCTGATGGTCGCCATCGGCGAGCCGCTGCGCCTGATCCACGAGGGCCGCATCCACCCCGAGTCGATCGACGTCCGCATCCTGGTCCCCTCCCGGGACATCGAACTGGCCTTCCCGGTCCCGGTCGAGGCCCACGGCGATGACAACCCGGTCCACCAGCGCTGGCTGGCCATGCGCAACGCCCAGGGGCAGGTCCTGCAGCACAACCTGCGGGCGCTGCGCTCGACGCACGGCATCGACGTGCACGTCACGTTCCGCGCGCTGCCCTTCACCCCGCCGGTGAAGCTGTACCTCCTCAACGAGGAGGAGGCCCTGATGGGCTACTACATGCTGACCAGGCGCGCGGAGGAGTGGGGCAGCCAGACCCTGGACATGTACGACGTCCTCGGCTCCCAGTCCCTCCTCTTCTCCTTCGTGAAGCGGGCGGGCCGTCGGGACGCGGCGTTCGTGAAGGAATCCCAGAAGTGGTTCAACGCCCTCTGGGAAACCATCACGACGGACCTGACACTCTCCTAGTGACTTCTGATACGAAGCAGACTGGTGCGGTGCCCATCGCGACCGAGAACGATCCGAACCAACTCCGCAATCTGATCAGACGTGCCCGAGTCGTGCTGTGGGACTTCGACGGGCCCATCTGCCGCCTGTTCGCCGGACACTCGGCGGAGCGGGTGGCGAGCGACCTGGTGTCCTGGCTGGAGGGCCGCGGTCTGCACAGCCTGCTCACGGACACCGAGCGCGAGTCCCTCGACCCGCAGGTGGTGCTGCGCGCCGTGGACCGGCGGCACCCCGGCAGCGACCTCGTCGCCGAGCTGGAGGAACGACTCACCCAGGAGGAACTGCGGGCCGCGTCCTCGGCGATGCCGACCCCGTACGTCGATCCGGTGATCCGCACGTGGACGGCGGTGGGATCCCGGCTGGCGATCACCACGAACAACTCGCCACGGGCGGCCCGCACGTACCTCGCGGGGCGCGGCCTCGCCGAGTGCTTCGCCCCGCACCTCTACGGCCGCACCCAGGAACTCCACCATCTGAAGCCGGACCCGCACTGTCTGAACCGGGCGCTGCGGGCGATGGGCGCTGCCCCGGCTGACGCCCTGATGATCGGCGACACCCCCTCCGACCACGAGGCGGCGGGCCGGGCGGGGGTGCCGTTCCTGGGCTACGCGCGTAACGAACGCAAGGCCAAGATCCTGCGGGACGCCGGGGCCGGCACGGTCCTCGTGTCCCTGGCGCCGCTCCTGGAACTGCTGCGCTCGCAGGGGGCCGCTGACCGCTGAGGAGGCGGGATGAGGCGCCTGGTGGCCGGGTGTAGCATTCCGGCACCGCGCTAGGTTTGAGTCAATTGCTCGCCCCCGCTCGTATGTGACGAGGCCGATCGGCCGTCGTCGAACGAGTTCACGCAGTCTCATGCTGACGGGTGGCCCTCACCCGTAATGGCTCTCTCCGCCATGCGCGGCGTCGGCCGCGAACCTACCGTTTGCCATACCGTCCTCCCTTCTCGTACTTCCGGAGCGGCCAGTGGGCGCACCTCCTCGTCCCGGCCCTCTCCTCGGGGAGCGCGCCGCACACGACGCCGCCTGCCGGGCCTTCGTGAAGCTCGCTGCCGAGCTGGGGCAGGAGACCAGCGGCCACCACAACCGGAACTACGTCCTTCCGCTGACGGAGGACATGGCCCGGATGGTCGGCGGAGTGGCGGGCACGTACGTGACCGTCCGGATCCGCCGGCCGGACGCGCTGCCCGTGGTCATCCGGACCTGGCAGAACGAGGCCGGCATCCTCGCCGCCGTCCGGGGCGTCCTGCCGCACGCGCCGCACTGCCTGCTCGAACGGGACGGAGTCGCGATCCACAGCTTCGTTCAGGGCGTGCCGCTCTCCAGCGTCTGCGACTACGGCAAGCCCGTCGACACCCTGCTCATCAAGGCACTGACCGGCCTGCTCGCCCGGACGGCCCAGGTGCGGCGCGGCGCGCTGCCCGCCCTGCCGGCCGTCTGGCCCCGCAACGACACGGACAGCCAGGGCTTCCTGCGGACCATGGTCCACCTGGCCGACCAGCAGATCAGACGGCCCAACCGGGAGGGATTCGGCGGGTTGTTCGCGGCGCTGGGCATCCCTGAGGACGCGCTCGCCGGGCTGGCCGGGCGGATCCCCGCCATGGCCCGGCGGCCCTACAGCCTGCTCCACGCCGATCTGCACCGCGACAACGTGATCGTGTCGTACGCGGGCGACCCGCCCCTCACGTGCGTCGACTGGGAGCTGGCGACCTACGGCGACCCGCTGCACGACCTCGCGACCCACCTCGTCCGCATGCGGTACCCGGCCCACCAGTGGGCGGACGTGGTCGACGCCTGGGCCGAGGCCATGCGGGAGGTCCGTCCGGCCGCGGTCAACGGCCTGGCCAAGGATCTGCGGCACTACCTGGCGTTCGAGCGGGCGCAGTCCGTCTTCCCGGACGTGATCCGGGCTGCCCGGTCCCTCGAGGAATCGTTCACGCAGGCCGGCCTGGACGAGGCGACGGCCGAGGTGCGGCGGGCCCTCGAAGCGGCGGCGGAACCGCTGCGACTGGTCGGTGTGCCGGGGGAGGGCGAGATCCGGCGGGCCCTGTTCCGGTGGCTGGTGTCGCGGACGAACGGGGACATCAGCGGCCGGGCGTGGATCGCGGAGGCGTTCGCATGGCGCCCCGACCGGCGGGTGCCGGAGCGCCCCGGCTTCCCGCCCGCAGCGGTCCGGCAGGCCCTGCTGGCGGAGGGAGCCGCGCCCGCGGGCAGGGTGTTCAAGGGCACCGCGCACCTGAACACCGTGGTGACGGTGCCGGGCTTCGGCTCTCCCGTGGTCGTGCGGCGCAAGCTGCCCGAGGTGTGCCGGCGGGAGCGTGGCTTCCTCAGCGAGCACGCCGTGCTGCGCGCGATCGAGGAGTCGTCCGTCGGGGTGGCGGCGCCGCAGGTGCTCGCCCTGGGCGAGACCTACCAGAGCGACACCATCGCCCTGCACACGTACGTCGGGCCGCGGGACGTCGACCGGCCCCCCGACCACCCCGTCCACGGTCTGCTGCCGCACGAGGCGGACGGCCTGGTGGAGCAGCTGTGCGCGCTGACACGCGTCAGGTACAAGCAGGTCGACCCGACCGCCGGCGAGGGCGGGTTCCACCACTGGCTGCGGGACCAGCTGATCTCCCTGGTACGGGACCTGCCGAAGGAGTCGCAGCAGCTGGCCCGGCACCTCGGGCTGCCCGACGCGGACCGGTTGCAGCTGATCCTCTCCCGGCACGAGGTGAGCCACCGGGAGCCCGCGCTCCTGCACGGTGACCTGAACCCCTGGAACCTCGTACGCCGCGACGACCGTCTGGCGCTGACCATCATCGACTGGGAGATGGCCGTCGTCGGGGACCCTCTCTACGACCTCGTACGGCACATGCACCTCACCCCGACCAGGCCGGAGATCAGGGACCGCATGTTCCGCCGCTGGGAGCGCCGGCTGCCCGCCGAGTACACCCGCGACTGGCGCAAGGACTGGCGGGTGTACCGCCGGCTGGAGATCGTGCGGTCCGCCTACGTCGACCTGGACCGCATCGTGACCGGCGCGAGCCTGGACGCCCCGAACGTCCGGCGGGCGGTGGACACCTACGCGGTGACGCTCGCGGTCGCCACCGGCTCGCTCGGCCTTCCCGTCCGCTCCACGGTGAACCCGTATCTCGGCCGCGCCCTGGCGTGACCCCTGCGTAGGCTCCCCCCATGAGCGAGCCCGGCCTGCGTGAGCGCAAGAAGCAGCGGATGTACGAGACCGTGTCGGACATCGCCGTGCGGCTCTTCATGGAGAAGGGGTTCGACGCGGTGTCCGTCGCGGAGGTGGCGGCGGCGGCCGAGATCTCGAAGCCGACGTTGTTCCGGTACTTCCCGGCCAAGGAGGATCTGGTGCTGCACCGGATCGCCGATCACGAGGGGGAGGCCGCCCGGGTGGTGGCGGGGGCCGAGGGGGCGCCCGTGGAGGCGTTGCGGCGGCACTTCCTGGAGGGGCTGGAGCGGGGGGACCCCGTGACCGGGCTCAACGACCATCCCGACGTGCTCGCCTTTCACGCGCTGCTCTACGGGACGCCCTCCCTCGTCGCCCGGGCGCACACGCATCAGGAGCGGTCGGAGGCCGCGCTCGCCGAGGTGCTCGGGGGCGATCTGGACGCGCGGCTGGCGGCCGGGCAGATCATGGCCGTGCTGCGGGTGCTCGCGCTGGAGAACTGGCGGCGGATCGCGGCGGGGGAGCGGGTGGCTCACGTGCGGCCGGACGCGGTGGCGGCGGCGGAGCGGGCGTTCGGGTGGCTCGCGGCCGGGCTGCCGCCACACCTGCAATGAGAGACTCGGTAAATTATTTAACTCAGTCATGTTTTCGCGTACGCTCGGTGGAATGACCTCGACCGAGCCTGCCCTCCAGTACGCCCTCGACCAGGAACGCGCCCACCACGAGCGCTGCCGGACCGCCCTCGCCGCGATGGTCGAGGGCGCCGGTGAACAGGTCGTCATCGGCGAGGACGTGGCCGCCTCCGGAGCCGATGCCGAAGTCCTCGGGTACCGGCTGCGCAGCCGGGCGAAGGCGCTGCGGGAACTGCCCGAGGGGCCGCTGTTCTTCGGAGCCCTCGAGAGCGGGGGCGGGCAGCTGCACATCGGGCGGCTGCGGATCTCCGAGCACCCGGCCGAACCGCCCCTCGTCGTCGACTGGCGCGCACCCGTCTCGCGCGCCTTCTACCAGGCCTCGGCGCGGGACCCGCAGGGCGTCGCCGTGCGGCGGCGGTTCGGATGGGCGCCCGGCAGCCGGGGCGACTCCGGGGACCTCACCGGCCTGGAGGACGAGCACCTGGAGCAGGGGGAGACGCGCGACAGCGAGATCGTCGCCCGGGAGATCGAGCGGCCCCGGGTCGGGCCCATGCGGGACATCGCCGCGACGATCCAGCCCGAGCAGGACGACCTCGTACGGGGGGAGCCGGCGGCGTCGGTGTGCGTGCAGGGCGCACCGGGCACCGGCAAGACCGCCGTCGGGCTGCACCGGGCCGCGTACCTGCTCTACACGCACCCGCAGCGCATCCGGCGCGGCGGCCTGCTGATCCTCGGGCCCAACCGCACCTTCCTGTCGTACATCGCCGAGGTGCTCCCCGCCCTCGGCGAGACCGGGGTGCGGCAGTCGACCCTGGGGGAGGAGATCGCGCGCTGCCCGGTCCGGGGCGTCGACGAGGAACCGGCCGCCGTCGTGAAGCACGATGCCCGGATGGCCGAGGTGCTGCGGCGGGCGCTGTACGCGAGGGTGCGCGCCGACGGGGCCGGTGCGCTCGCCGTGCCGGACGGGTCGTACCGGTGGCGGGTGCCGGCGGGGGAGCTGACGCGGATCGTGGCCCGGGTGCGGGAGGAGGAACCGCCCTACGAGGTCGGGCGGGAGCGGGTGCGGGCGCGGATCGTGCGGTGTCTGCGGGAGCAGGTCGAGCGGCGGGCCGGGCCGCCCCCGAACGCCTGGGTGCGGCGGGTCGAGCGGGCCCGGCCGGTGTCGGCCTACCTCGATGCCGTGTGGCCTCGGGTACGGCCCGAGGAGGTCGTGGCCGGACTCCTCGCCGACAAGGGGGCGTTGGCGTCGGCCGCCGGGGGACTGCTCGATGCCGGTGAGCAGCGGGCGCTGCTGTGGGAGCGGCCGCCCCGGTCGTGGAGGTCGGCGCGCTGGTCGGCCGCCGATCTGGTGCTGCTCGACGAGGTGGCCGGGCTGATCGGACATCCGGAGGGGTACGGGCATGTCGTCGTCGACGAGGCGCATGATCTGTCCCCGATGGAGTGCCGGGCCATCGCCCGCCGGGCCCGCTTCGGTTCGCTGACGGTGCTGGGGGATCTGGCGCAGGGGACGACGCCGTGGGCGGCGCGGTCGTGGCGTACGGTCCTCGCGCACCTGGGGAAACCGGACGCGACCGTGGTCGCCCTGACCACCGGGTTCCGGGTGCCGCAGGCCGTCGTCGGGCTCGCCAACCGGCTGCTGGAGCGCCTCGACGTGGACGTGCCGGCGGCCCGTTCGCTGCGCGGGGGCGGGGAGTCGCGGATGCGGGAGACGTCCGTCGACGGCGTGCCCACGGCGGTCGTGGCGGCCGTACGGGACGCTCTGGCGCGGGAGGGCTCGGTCGGGATCGTGGCGGCGGACGCGGACGTTCCCCGGGTGCGGGCGGCCCTGGACGCGGCCGGCATCGAGGCGGCGGGCCCGGACGAACTCGGCGCGCGGGTCGCCCTGGTGCCGGCGAGCCTGGTCAAGGGCCTGGAGTACGACCATGTCGTGGTCGTCGAACCGGCGGCGATCGCCGAGGCGGAACAACGGGGACTGCACCGGCTGTACGTCGTGCTGACCCGGGCGGTGTCGCGGCTGGAGGTGGTACGGGGGAGGCCCCTGCCCTTCTAGTAAACGTCGCCCGTCGGGGCACTAGGGTCCAAGTCATGGCTGACGTCGACGCGTTCACGGACATACCCACGACCACCCTGGCCGATCTGCTGGGCCGCGAGCAGGTCATGGACATCGGGATCCGGCCGCTGTGGGAGCCGGTGTCCCGGGTGGCCGGGCCGGCCTTCACCGTACGGTGCCCTCCCGGCGACAACCTGATGCTGCACGCCGCGATCCACCGGGCCGGCCCCGGCTCGGTCGTCGTCGTGGAGTCGGGCGACCTGGACTACGCCCTGGCCGGCGGCAACGTCTGCGCCGTCGCCCGCCGCAGGGGCGTCACCGCGTTCGTCGCCGACGGCGTGATCCGCGACCTCGCCGAGGTCCGGGACATGCGCTTCCCGGTGTTCGCACGCGGCGTCATCCCCATCCCGGGCACCAAGTCGGCCGCACGCCCGCTGAACGAGCGGGTGCGCTGCGGCGGGGTCACGGTCGACCCGGGCGACACGGTCGTCGCCGACGAGGAGGGCGTCGTGGTGGTCCCCGGGGCCCGCCGAGAGGAGGTACTGGCCGCGGCCCGGGCCAAGCTGGCCGAGGAGGCCGCGGAGTCCCTGGACGCGTGGGAGTCGGCCCACCGCGCGCGCATCGACAAGATCCTGGCGGACCAGGGCTTCGAGGACTGACCGGCCGGTCTCGGCCGGTCGGTCGGCACGCCGCGGCGGGGTACCGCTCATCCCTCCTCGGCGAAGGGCCCTCCCTTCGTGAAGGCCAGTTCGTGGAAGCGGTCGCCGATGTGGCGGTGGGTGGCGGCGTCCGGGTGGACGTGGTCGGGCAGCGGCAGGGCGGCGGCGTCCTTCGCGCCGTAGAGGTCGAGGCCGTCGAGGTAGTGGAGGTTCGGGTCGTCGGCGGCGCGCTGCCGGACGATGCGGGACAGCTCCTCGCGGATGACGGTGAGGGTGAGTTTCCCGGTGGGCGTCTCCGCCGGGTCGCCCATGGCGGCGAAGGCCAGTCGGCCCTTGCCGATCTCTTCGCCGTCCGGGGCGGTGGGGCCGGGCGTGTCCTCGTGGATGGCGCAGTGGATGGGGGAGACGAGCAGCAGCGGGGTGTCCGGGTGCCCGTCGCGGATCGTGTCGAGGAAGCCGTGCACGGCGGGGCCGAACGCGCGCAGCCGCATCGCGTCCGCGTTGACGATGTTGATGCCCATCTTGACGCTGATCAGGTCGGCCGGGGTGTCCCGCATGGCGCGCGCGGTGAACGGGTCGAGCATCGCGCTGCCGCCGAAGCCGAGGTTGGTCAGCTCCACACCGCCCCGCAACGCGGCGATCGCGGGCCAGATGGCCGTGGGGCTCGCGGCGTCGGAGCCGTGGCTGATCGAACTGCCGTGATGCAGCCACACCCGGCGGCCCCGGTCCGGCGCGGGCACGACGGGCGCGTCCGTGCGCAGGGCGACCAGCTCGGTGGTCTCGTTGTGCGGCAGCCAGATCTCGACGTCCTTGTCCCGCGCGGGCAGACCCGTGAAGCGGACGGTGCCGACCGGGCCGTGCGTGACCCCGCCCTCCCAGGTGGCCAGGTCGACGGTGAGCACGTTGCCGCCGGTCCCGGCGGCCTGGCCGGCCGGGACGCCGTCGACGAGCAGGTCGTACAGCCCGTCCGGGCGCGACGGGAAGCCGGTGTAGTCGCGCTTGGTGCGCAGCGTGTCCAGCTCGACGGCGGTCGCGGCGGTGCGGAACACCAGGCGTACGCCGGAGGGCTGCGCCTCGGCCATCGCCAGCTGCGGATTGGTGTTCTGCGCGCGGGCCCGGCCGGGGAGCCGGTGGGGGAGCAGACCGTGCTCGGTGCGCTCCACGTCCAGGGCGCCGCGCAGCAGGTCCGCCGTGAGCGGGGTGGTGATCCAGTCGTGCTCGGTGTGCATGGGTGTCAGCCTCGGGGATCGGTAGGGGCCGCGGGCCAGTTCCGCAGCAGGGCGTCGAGGGCGTCGAGGATCCGGGCCCAGGTCTCCTCGGTGTCCGGGGCGCTGTGGCTGAAACCGCCGCCGAGCTCCAGGCTGACGTAGCCGTGGAAGACGCTGCCGAGCAGCCGGACCGCGTGGGTCTGGTCCGGCTCCGTCAGGTCGTAGCCGCGCAGCAGTGCCCGGGTCATCTGCGCGTGCCGGACACCGGCGCTCGCGGCCGCCGTCTGCGGGTCGAGCCGCAGCTGGGCCGCGGCGTAGCGGCCGGGGTGTTCCCGGGCGTAGTCGCGGTACACGTTCGCGAGGGCGGCCAGGGCGTCCTTGCCGGCCCGTCCGGCCAGGGCGTCGGCGGCCCGGTCGGCGAGTTCCGTGAGGGCGAGCAGGGCGATCCTGGTCTTCAGGTCCTGGGAGTTCCGCACATGCGAGTACAGGCTCGCGACCTTGACGTCGAACCGACGGGCGAGCGCCGAGACGGTGACCTGCTCGAAGCCGACCTCGTCGGCGAGCTCGGCGCCGGCCTCGGTCAGCCGCTCCGCTGTCAGCCCTACGCGTGCCATAAGGGTCCTCTCTTCTGCCTGAAGGGAGTGTGCATCTGCCTAATAGATTTAGGCAAATGGATTGGGCGGGGACCCGCCGTCTCCGGCCCCGGCTACCGCGGAGTTCACCCCGGGGCGCAGCGCGAACACCGTGGCGGTGGTCGTGGCGAGGGGCAGCCAGAACTTCGTGTACACCCACCGGTACCGGGCCAGCCCCCACACCGTGCCCAGCGACAGCAGCAGGCCGCTGAGGAGCGTGAGGAACGCGACGGGGGGCGGGAGCCAGTCGGCGAAGAGCTTCATGGCCCGGACGGAGGCCTCCACGGTCACGGCGGATCCGGTGGCGGCCGCGGTGATCCCGAGCCCGAGCAGCCCGAGCGTGAGCCCGAGCCAGCCGGCGGAGGCGTTGACGTGCACGACGAGGACGGCCCGGCGGGCCGGGCGGCCGAGTTTCGGGTTCGTACCCACGCCGACCACCGTGCCGACCGACGTCCTCGAGGGCGCCCGACGGCGGGAGCAGGCCGATGTACCGGCGTCGGAGTACGAGCCGTGTCACCGCTGTCGCCTAGGTTCGCGGCATGACCGAACCCTCCCACCTCACCGCGGTCCGCGAGTCCTACGACACCGTCGCCGCCGACTACGCCCGACGCGTCAAGGAACCGGCCGAGCTGGACCCGGTGTCCCGCGCGATGCTGGCCGCGTTCGCCGACCTCGTACGGCCCCCGCACCCCGGGCCGGTCGCCGACCTGGGCTGCGGCCCCGGCAAGGTGACGGCACACCTGGCCGCCCTCGGGGTGCCGGTCTTCGGCGTCGACGTGTCGCCGAGGATGGTCGAGCTGGCCCGGGCGGCGTATCCGGAACTCCGCTTCACCGTCGGCTCGATGACCGCGCTGGACATCGCCGACGGTGAACTCGGCGGCATCCTCGCGTACTACGCCACCCACCACACCCCGCCGCAGTGGCTGCCGACCGTCTTCTCCGAGTTCCACCGCGCCCTGGCGCCCGGCGGCAGGCTGATGCTGGCCGGCCATGTCGGCAACGACGAGCACCTCCGCCCGACCCGCGCCTACGGCGACCACCCGGTGTCCTACGAGTCGTACCTGCTCCCGCCGGACCGCATCGCCGAACTCCTCCACCGTGCCGGGCTGGTGCTCACGGCGCGGGTGGTGCAGGAACCGGAGGGTGGGTCGAAGAGGCAGGTGGGCACGTTTCTGGCGTACAAGCCGGGGTGACCTGGGCGGGGGTCAGGCGGACCGCTCGTGCACCCACACCCGCAGCGGTCCGACGGCCTCGAAGCCGTACCGGAGGGCGGCCGCCAGGCCGGTGCCCTGTTCGTAGCCCACGACGGGCAGGGCGGGGAAGAGATGGCCGACCGCGTGCAGGACGAGGGGCCAGGCCGCGTCGGGCGGCCCGAAGACGTTGGACACCCCGACCACGCGACTGCTCCGGCCGGCCACCGCCCCGCAGACCACCCGTCCGTCGGCGGATCGCCCGGCGAGCACGAACGTCTCCGGATCGTCGAGCAGCCCCGGACCGAAGAGGTCCGCGTTCCCGCCCCCGTCGTCCCAGGCCAGGGCCCAGTCACGCAGCGCGTCCGGATCACTCACGACCTCCCACGCGAGATCCGGCGCGGCGACGGACCCACCTGCCGCACGATGAATCCACTCCGCCTCGAACAGCACCCGGAACCCCGCCCCCGTCAGGTCGAGGTCGGCGAAGCTGTCCTTGACCGAGGCCCCGGGCGAGACCGTGTCGATCCGTGCCACGAGCGCGATCGGGTCGGCGCCCGGCCTCAGCGTCACCGCGTCGGGGTAGTAGACGGGCGTACGTCGCGCAGCGGCCCAGGTCTCCTCCTCGAACGCGCTCTCCACCCCATGCACCCGGCACATCACCGCACACCACGCGGCGTTGTCACGGGCGGCGTCCCGGACCAGGAGCTGCTGAGGAGTCGTCACGAGTGCCGATCATGGCGGAGCACGGCTCGGCTCGTCGAACGGATTGGCGGTCGGCCGCTTCTAGGGTGTGCAGGGTGAGAGTTCCCACCGGCCGGCCCGGAGGCGGCATGCCCGTGCACATGCGGTTGAGCGCGATCACCCTCGACTGCGCCGATCCGCTCGCCCTGGCGGCGTTCTACCAGCAGGCCACCGGACTCGGGATCCACCCGAACTCGGACACCGACTTCGCCGCTCTGGAGAGCGAGGGCGGTCTCTCCATCGGCTTTCAGCGGGTCGACGGCCACCGGGCTCCCAGCTGGCCCGACCCGGCCGTTCCCCAGCAGCTGCACTGCTGCTTCCGGGTCGTGGACCTGGACGAGACGGAGGCCCGACTGCTGGAACTGGGGGCCGGAAAGCCGGATCCACAGCCGAACGAGGACAAATGGCGGGTCCTCACCGATCCGGCCGGGCACCCCTTCTGCATCGTCGCGGGCCTCGCTGCGCCCGAATGAGGAGTGCGACCCGAACAGGACCTCGCGCTCGGCCAGGATGGCCCTCATGAACGCACCGAATTCACCGAGCTCACCGTACTCACCGAGCTCACCGTACTCACCGAGCTCACCGAACTCGCCGAACTCAGTGGGAAAGTCCCCCACCCTTGCCGCCACGGAGATCACCTCGGCCCGACTCCGGCTGCGCACGGCGCGAGACGCCGACCGCGACGGACTCATCGAGCTCCAGACCGATCCCCGGGTCCGGTTACACCTCGGCGGCCCGAGGCCGCGGAGCGCGGTCGAGCAGTATCTCGACGCGCTGGGCGTCCCGCATGTCACCGACCAGCCCGGCACGTTCGTCATCGCCGACAGGACGACCGACCGCCTCCTCGGAACACTCCTGCTCCACCGGCGCCCCGCCGACCTCCCCGGCCATGTCACCGAGGAGGGCGGGGAACTGGAACTGACCTATGTCCTGCGCCGCGACGCCTGGGGCGCGGGACTGGCCTTCGAAGCGGCCACGGCCGCGTTGCGCACCGCCGCGTCCGAACTGCCCGACCAGCCCGTCCTGATCGTGACCCAGACGGCCAACACGCGCTCCCTCGATCTGGCCGCCCGCCTCGGCTTCCGACGGGTGAGCACCTTCGAGGCCTACGCAGCGGAACAGACCCTCGCGGTGGCCGACCTGCACGCGTTCCTGGCCTGAGTGAAACGGCGGAGGGAAGACCACGGGTAGGTGGCGTGGCGCACTGATCGCGCTCGGCAGGGAAGGTGAGCAGCGCGATGAAAGATGCTGACGTCTTGGCCTCCTTCGACGGGCGGGGGCGCACCGAGTTCCTTCTCGGAGGCTTCGAGGGCAGGCACTCCGACAAGATCACGGCGATGGGCTACGAGCTCGGCTACGACCTCCAGCCACCGAGATGCCGAGCAAGAGCACGATCCGCCTGATCTTCGTGCGGAACGACTCCCCATTGGCGCGCCAACGGGCTCAGCAGACTCACGACCGGTTGCGCGCAGGAGGCCCACTTCTGCAGACCTGGTCGGCCCCTGCGGCACATCCAGCTCGCCACCGGCGCGGACGTGCTCGGCCTCGCCCGCAAGGTGCTGGACGACCCGGCCTCGCCGTACAGGGAGGTGCGTTTCGCCGGCCTTCGTCTCGCCGAGTGCCTGAGCGACGCCCTGCGGGTCGCCGAGTCCCGGGGGATGCGCGTGCCCGTACCGGACACCGTGGGCACCGAAGCGGGCGAAGACGCTCACGGATGGAACCACCCCCAGGTCGGCGACCTGGGGGTGGTTTCGCTGTCGGGGGAGCGTGTGGCTACGGCTTCCACCAGGCGGCGGAGGCGTCGCGCAGGGTGTTGGTGCCGCAGTGGATCTCGCCCATGCCGAGGTGGTACGTGTACCAGTCGTCGACGTACGACACCTTCATGCCGGCGCCCGTGTACGCGGCGGTGACGGCCTCGGTGAAGACGTCCTTGCCGCCGATGACGGGACCCCACTGGCGCGGGGCGAGGTAGCGGTCGCGGGAGAGCAGGATGCCGTTGACGGCGCCCGGCACGTAGGCGCTGGTCATGACGGTCTCGGGAGCGGGCGCGGCGGAGGCGCCCGCGTTTGCGTTCCCGTCCCGGCCGAGGAGCTGCTGCTGGCCGTGCCGCTCAACGACCTCCGGGTCGGCGCTGCCGCCGAGACGGCGGAGCAGCGGCACGCGGGTGCCCTCGTCGCCGGTCTCCATCCCGCGGGTGTACAGGGCGGGAACCTTGACGATCTCCGCGTCGCTGACGCCCGTCTCCCGCTTGAGGATCTCCAGGTTGGCGGCGATCTTCCCGGCCGCCATGGTGTTGTCCTTCACCAGGTACCGGGAGGCGAGGGCCTGGTCGATGGTCTCCTTGGGAGCAGAGGCGCCGTCGAAGCCCGGCACGGAGAACATCTTGGTCGCGCCGTGGCCGTCGCGCTGGGCGGCACGGAGCAGTTCGATGCCGGCCCCGGGGTCGGCGACACCGATCCGCCAGCCGCGCGGGGTGTCGGCGGGCAGGAACTGGATGAACTCGTCGACGTGCCCGACGTGCAGCCACGAGGTGTCCAGGAGCAGCGGGTCCTGCAGGCCCTGTGACGTCAGCAGCGTGCGTATCTCCTTGGAGGGGCGCACGCCGCTGCCGTCCTTGCGCTCGCCCATGATGATCCGTCCGGCCGGGAACGAGCGGCCGTTGTGCGCGTACGGCGGGATGGTCTCCAGGTTCCCGTAGGAGTTCAGGGTCTCCCAGCCCTGCATGTCGCGGCCCTTGGCCTGCACGACGCCGATGTTCGGGCCGCGCAGCTTCTCGTAGAGCTCACGGCCCGCCTCGCGGTCCTGGGCGGAGCGCAGCATCACGCGCATCGTCCGCTGACGGCCGTCCGGGCCGGTCATGTTGAGGTAGGCCGGCTCGACGAAGTCCTGGGCCCAGATGTCGCCGTACTTCTCGAAGGTCACCAGCGGCTTGGTGATGCCGGCCTGCTGGGCCTCCTTCTCCAGGTTCTTGACGAACTTCCGCTGGTGCTTGGCCCAGGGGTCGTTGCCCTTGATCTTGGTGACCAGCAGCTGCTGTGTGTTCTGCAGCGCGTGGTGGGTGAGCAGCGGGGCGGCGCGCAGGGTGACGGTGTCGGAGGCGGTGCCGGCGGAGGAGGTCACCTTCAGCCGGACCGACACGTGGCCGTCCCACTTCGCGCTGTCGCGGATGACGTCCTTGCCCTCTACGCCGAACTCGACACCCGCGGCCAGTTCGGCCTTCGTCAGCCGGGTCTGCGAAGTGACGAGTTTCCAGGCGCCGTTGCGCTTGACGAAGACCCTGCTCCGGTCAGCGCCCTTGGTGACCTTGACGCTGCCCTTGGCGCCGGACGGCAGGTTCTTCAGCGGGACCGAGCGCACCCGGGCCAGGTCGGCGGCGTCGGCGCGGCCGTTGACCTTGTTGTCGGAGGCGTCGTTGCAGGCGGCCAGTTTGGCGTCGGAGAGCCTGCGGCCGCCCGGGCCGGTGGTCGGGCACCTCTTGCTGTCGTCGTCGATGTTGGGCAGGAAGACCGCGCCCCGGCCGACGGACCAGGTGTCCTCACCGGCCGTGTCGGTGCCCCCGGCGAGGTCGACCCGCCCGTCGCGGTCGACGTCCGCCCTCAGGTCGACGCGGAGCGGTTCCTCCGCGTACGCCAGTGCCGGGGGTGCCAGCACCGCTCCCGTCGCGGTGAGGGCCAGTACGATCCGGCCGGCGTTTCTCGTACGCACATCGCGTCCTTTCGTCACGTGCGGTTGCCCCGTTGGGGAGGAAGAGGCGGATCGGACGCTGTGCGTTGGCCGTGCGAGCGGAAGTCGTCCCAGGTGATGAGAAGGCCTCCTTCTCCTGGTGGAGAAGGAGGCCTTCCGGAAGCGGCCGGGAGCTGAAATCGGGTGCGGGCGGGGGGAGTTGCGGGGCGGGGCCGTCAGCCCGGCCGGCAGCCGTCGCGGACGAGAGCCGCCTGCTCATGGAGGCGTTGCGCGACCTGCTCACCTCGGATGCCGCTCGCCCGGACATGACGGGAAAGTGCTAGGGCGCGTATCGAGTCGTGATCAATCTGCGGGATTCGCCCTCGGAGCGGGGCCTGGACCGGTAGACGTTCTTGCGTGTCGCGAGTGCAACTGACGGACGAGGAATGGGAGTTCATCGAGCCGTACCTGCCGATCGGCGAGTACGGCCCGTATCCCGAGCGACTGCGGCAGCAGTTCGAGGGGGTGATCTGGCGGTTCAAGACCGGCGGACAGTGGCGGGAGATGCCACAGGAGTTCGGCGCCTGGTCAGCCGTCCACAACCGCTTCCGGCAGTGGCGCGACGGCGGCAGCTTCGAGCCACTGCTGGAGGGCCCGATCGCGGAAGCCGCGAAGCGGGGTGCGGTGGATCCGTCCCTGGTCAGCATCGACTCCACGACCGCGCGGGCTCACCACGACTCAGCCGGGATGCACCTGGACCAAGACGTCCTCACCGTCCTGGAGAAGGCCGCCGCCGAGGCGGAAAAGGCCAAGTCAAAGGGGGCAGCCTCGAAGAACAAGACGGACAGGACACCGACACCGATCCTGAGCGCGAAGAGCGGCGACGCATCCGGCGGCGACGGAAACTCCGGCTGAGGGCCGCTCTCCTGGGCCGTTCCAGGGGCGGGCAGACCAGCAAGGTCCACCTCGCCGCCGACCGCAAGTGCCGCCCGCTGGCGTTCGTGTTGACCGCGGGCCAGGCCGCGGACAGCCCGCAGTTCATCCCCGTCCTCAAGAAGTTACGGGTCCACGGCCCCGTCGGGCGCCCCCGCACCCGGCCGGACGCGGTCGCCGCCGGCCAGGCCTACTCCTCCCGCGGCAACCGGACCCACCTGCGCAGACGCGGCATCAAGGCAGTGATCCCGGAGAAGAAGGACCAGGCCGCCAAGGGAGCTCGCGTACTCCTCTTCGACAGTGGGCACGGTTGGATGACCTGCACCTTCATCGGGCGCGTCGAGGATCCACAGATCGTCGTCGAGGAAGTTTTTCTGGCAGCGACCTGAGGCACGGACACTGCTTGGCCACCGCTGCCCTCGGGCGGGCTTCGGCTGCCGGAGCTGTGCGAGACGGCCCGGACGTCACGAGACAGGGCAGGCGCCACGCGGGCGGTCGCGTGGCGTGGCGCACTTTTGCAAGCGGGTGCTTGCAATAGTTAGCGGAGTGCTGCACTGTGGAGGCATGGCTTCGCTCAACGTCGGCAATCTCGGTGACTATCTGCGCGAGCAGCGGCGCACCGCGCAGCTGTCGCTGCGGCAGCTCGCCGAGGCCGCCGGGGTGTCCAATCCGTATCTGAGCCAGATCGAGCGCGGGCTGCGCAAGCCGAGCGCCGAGGTGCTGCAGCAGGTCGCCAAGGCGCTGCGGATCTCCGCCGAGACGCTGTACGTACGGGCCGGCATCCTCGACGCCGAGCGGGACCGGGACGAGGTGGAGACGCGGGCCGTCATCCTCGCCGACCCGACGCTGAACGAGCGGCAGAAGCAGGTGCTGCTGCAGATCTACGAGTCCTTCCGCAAGGAGAACGGGTTCGGGACCGGCGACGACTCGGATGTCTCGGGTGTCCCGGACGGCTCGGGCGGCGCGGGCATCGTCGGTGTCGTCGCCGACGACGGTGCGGTGAGTGTCGACGGGGACGCTTCCGACGCCGGCACCGAGATACCGCGGCCCGGCCAGGCCGACGGCGGTCAGCCCGCCCGGCGCCGTAGCCGCAAGAGCGTCAGCAAGAGTGACAGCACGAGCGACATCACGAACGACGGCGGTACCACCGCCACCCGCCGGACCCGCAAGGGCACCGGCGCCAGTGACACCGACCCGCAGCAGACGGCCGGCTAGCCGGACCAGGGCATGGGCCGCCCGCCGCGGATCACACAACCCTCAGCCGAACCCTCAAGCGAGACAGAATCCGGGAGGACCATCACCATGGCCATCACCGACGACCTGCGCAAGACCTTCAGCGACCCGACCCCGCTCTACTTCGCCGCAGGCACCGCCGACCTCGCCCTTCAGCAGGCCAAGAAGGTGCCGGCCCTGGTGGAGCAGCTGCGCTCCGAGGCCCCCGCGCGGATCGACGCCGTACGCAACACCGACACCAAGGCCGTGCAGGAGAAGGCGTCCGCCCGGGCCAAGGAGGCCTCTGCCCGCGTCAAGGAGACGCAGGAGACCCTCCAGACCAAGGTCACGGAGTTCATCGGCTCTCTCGACGCCGACTTCAAGAAGCTCAGCAGCAACTTCGACGCGGACCTGAAGAAGTTCGGCGAGGGCGCCCAGGACTTCGCGCTGCGCGGCGTCGGCGTGGCCGCCGAGTACGCCGTCAAGGCCCGCGAGACCTACGAGAAGGTCGCCGAGCACGGCGAGCAGGCCGTGCGGACCTGGCGCGGCGAGGCCGCCGACAGCATCGAGGACGTCGCCGAGGGCGTCGAGGAGCTGGCCGTCGCCGTCGAGCCGAAGCCGCAGCCGGTCGAGGTCAAGGAGGAGCCGGCGAAGCCGGCCGCCGCCGCCCAGGCGAAGAAGGCCCCCGCCGCCAAGAAGGCCCCGGCGCGCAAGACCACCGCCGCGAAGAAGACCACCCCGCCCGCCAAGTAGGACGGCGGAGCGGCCACACGGGCCGGGCACCCTGAGGGTGTCCGGCCCGTTGTACGGGTACGGTGACCGCGTAGGACGGACGATCCGAGTCAGGTGGTGGACGTTGTGCTGATGCAGGGCTTCGCAGGGTTGATGTGGCTTCTGAGCATGGCCCTGATCGTTTTCAGCGGCTTCGCGTTGTTCGACGCGGCTGTGCGCCGGGAGGACGCCTACCGTGCGGCCGACAAGAAGACCAAGCCCTTCTGGCTGATCGTCCTCGGGATCGCCTTCGTGGTGAACCTGCTCTTCCCGATCCTGTCGTTCCTGCCGATCATCGGCCTCATCGCGACGATCGTGTACATGGTCGACGTACGGCCCGCGATCCGGGCGCTCCCGGGCGGCGGCCGCAGCCGGCGCGGCTCCAGCAGCGACGGCCCCTACGGCCCGTACAACGGCGGCCGGTAAGGGCCCTCAGCGGCATCGATGCCCCGCGGCATCGCGCCCGGGGCTACGGCACCCGGTCCAGGAGCAGTACCGCCACGTCGTCCGTCAGCTCGCCACCGTTGAGGTCGCGCACCTCGTTCACCGCGGCCCGCAGCAGCTGCTCGCCCCGCAGACCCTCGGCGAACTGGCGGCGGACCATCTCCGTCATGCCGTCCTGGCCGAGCCGCTCCCGGCCCTGGCCGATGTGGCCCTCGATCAGGCCGTCGGTGTAGAGCATCAGGCTCCACTCGGCCCCCAGCTCCACCTGCATCCGCGGCCAGCGGGCGCCGGGCAGCAGCCCGAGGGCCGGCCCGTTGTTGTCGTACGGCAGCAGGCGGGCCGGTTTGCCCGGGCTGGCCAGCAGCGGCGACGGGTGACCCGCCAGGCACAGCCCGGCGCGGCGCCCGTCCGGTGCGATGTCCACCGTGCACAGGGTCGCGAAGATCTCGTCGTCGGCCCGCTCGTGCTCCAGCACCTGCTGGAGGGTGCCCAGCAGCTGGTCGCCGCACAGGCCCGCCAGCGTCAGCGCGCGCCACGCGATCCGCAGCTCCACACCGAGGGCGGCCTCGTCCGGGCCGTGCCCGCAGACGTCACCGATCATGGCGTGCACGGTGCCGTCCGGCGTGCGCACGACGTCGTAGAAGTCGCCGCCGAGCAGCGCGCGCGAGCGGCCCGGGCGGTAGCGGGCGGCGAACCGCAGCGGGGAGCCCTCCAGCAGCGGCGTCGGCAGCAGACCGCGCTCCAGGCGGCGGTTCTCCTGCGCCCGCAGCCGCCCCTCGGCGAGCCGGCGCTCGGCCGACTCGGAGCGCTTGCGCTCCACGGCGTAGCGGATCGCCCTGCTCAGCAGCCTGCTGTCCAGCTCGTCACGGAAGAGGTAGTCCTGGGCGCCCACGCGCACCGCCTCGGCGCCGCGCTCGGCGTCGCCGGACGCGGTCAGTGCCAGCACGGCGTGCCGGGGCGCGAGCTCCAGCACATGCCTGAGCACGGCGAGCTCGTCCTCGGAGTCGCCGTGGCCCGGCGCGGGCAGCGCCAGGTCCAGCAGGATGCAGTGGACGTCGTCGGTCAGCAGCCGCCCGGCCTCCGTCAGGTTGCGGGCCGTGCGGACGCGGATCGGCTTGCCTGCCTGGTCGAGCATGTCCGGCACGATCGGCGAACCGGCCGGGTCGTCCTCGATCAGCAGCAGCGTCAGGTTGGTGTGGGCGGTGTGGTTCTCCACCTTGTCCGTGGTGTTCCCGGCGGTGTCCGGCGTGCGGCCTGTGGGCGAGGCGTCCTTCACGGGCTCCTCGGCCGAGCCGCAGCGCGGGGACGCGGCCTGCGCCTGACCACTCTCCACGGCCGGGATCGCTCTCTGCCGCGGTATGGGTACGGGCATCGTCTTGGGTTCCTTCCCTCCCCCCGAGGGCACGGCGGGGACGAGGGACCTCGACCCACCGACGGGGACCATAGCGGGTGTCGGCGCCGCATTGGAATGGTGTGAGCCACGCCGCTGCGCCACCGGCCAGTGTCATATGCCGCGATATGCCCCGCAGTTGGACAGCTCGGAGATGCCGGGGGGATGACGAACGTCACGTCAGCGTATGTTCGGGCCCGCGGTGGGGCGTGGACTGGGTCACGTGGGGCAGGTCACCGCGGGTGTCCGATATTCGGTGTGCCGTCGTCGGGCCGCCGCCCGCGTTCAGTTGGCGGCGGCGCCGGCGTCCGGCCGTACCACCCCGAGGATGGGCATGGATCCGGCGCCCGCGATCGTCACGGTCCGCCCGGGGCGCGGCGCGTGCACGATCGCCCCGTCGCCCATGTACATCGCGACATGGCTGGCGTCTTCGAAGTAGATGATGAGGTCACCGGGCCGCATGTCCTGGACGTCGATGTGCCGCAGCTGCTTCCACTGCTCCTGTGAGGTGCGCGGGATGCCGCGCCCGGCGGAGATCCAGGCCTGTGACGTCAGCCCCGAGCAGTCGTAGGTCTTCGGGCCCTCGGCGCCCCACTGGTACGGCTTGCCGATCTGGGCCGTGGCGTACTTCACGGCCTTTTTGCCCTGCTCCGAGGCCTTTCCGTTGATCTCGTCGAGGATGCCGGAGTCGAGCCAGGCGGTCTGAGCCTTGTTCGCGGCCTCCTTCTCCAGCTCGACGAGGCGCTCCTGCTCCTCCTTCTGCAGCTCGGACTCGAGCTTCTCCGCCTGCGCGATCTGCTTCTCGATCTTCTTCTGCGCGGCGGCCTTGGCCTTGCGGCCCGCCTCCAGCTTCTTCCACTGCGCGGAGGCGTCCTTGGCGTACTGCTCCAAGTCCGCCTGAGTGCGGGTCAGTTCGCCGAGCAGGCCCTTGGTCGCATGGTGGCCCTCGCGGACCCGGCCCGCGCCGTCGAGGAAATCCTGCGGATCGTCGCTCAGCACCAGGTGAGCCTCGGGCGGCAGCCCGCCCCCGCGGTACTGGGCGGCGGCCGCGGCGCCCGCACGGTCCTTCAGCTTCCTGAGCTTCTCCTGGCCCTTGACGATCTTCTTGGCCAGTGCGACGACCTCGGCGGACTGCTTGTCCGCCTTCTCCTCGGCGGCGTTGTACTCGTCGGTGGCGCGGGCCGCGGCGCGGTAGAGCTTGTCGAGCTTCTTGCGGACGGCCTCGAGGTCCTTGGCGGCCGCGGGCGTCGGGCCCGCGCTCGGGGTGGGTGAGGGGGTGGGGTTCGCGAACGCCGTGCCCGGTGCCGCCAGCACCGTGACCGCGCAGACCACGGCCACCGCCGTCGCGATCAGGCCACGCTTGCCCGTTCCCATACCTCAGCCCCCAAACTGATTAACCGTCAGTAACGTGCGGTTCGCCTGGGGATGCTGCCATGCCGACCCGGAAAGCGACAGAGGGTGGTACTTCCCGCTGCGGTAGTAGTACTTCCCGCCACCCCCTCGCAGGCATGCCCCGGCAGCGCGATCTCCCCGCCTGTGTGACGAACGACTCAAAGAGATCGTTCCCAACGGGCCCTTCGGGCCCTTTCCGGCGGGAGGAGTCAGGCGCCCGGGGCCAATGCCTCCCACCGCACCGTCACTTCGCCCTGCCGCCACCGCGCCGGACCATCCGTCACCGGCCAGTCGGCCGTCAGGTCCCGTACCGCCCGGATCCAGCGCTGCCGGGCGCCGTAGGAGGCGTAGGGCGCGGCGGCCGCCCAGGCGCGGTCGAAGTCGCGCAGGAACGCGTGCACCGGCTCGCCCGGGACGTTGCGGTGGATGAGCGCCTTCGGCAGACGTTCCGCCAGGTCCGAGGGGCGTTCCAGGGAGCCCAGCCGGGTCGCGAAGGTGACGGTGCGGGGTCCCTCCGGGCCGAGCGCGACCCACACGTGCCGGCGCCCGATCTCGTCGCAGGTCCCCTCGACCAGCAGCCCGCCGCGCGACCCGGTCGCCGGATCGGCCGGGGCGAGCCGTGCGCACAGCCGCTGCCACACGGCCGCGACCTCGCCCTCCTCGTACTGCCGCAGCACGTTCGCCGCGCGGACGAGCAGGGGCCGCTGCGGGATCGGGATCTCGAAGCCGCCGTGCCGGAAGGCGAGCCCCGCCCGCTCGTAGGGCAGCGCCGCCGCGACCCGGGCCGGTTCGATCTCGACGCCCACCACACGCGCGCGTGGCGCGACCGTACGCAGGCGCCGCAGCAGCTCGACGGCCGTCCAGGGGGCGGCGCCGTAGCCGAGGTCGACCGCCACCGGATCGGCGGCGCGGCGCAGGTCGGCGCCGTGCGTGGCCGCGATCCAGCGGTCCATACGGCGCAGCCGATTGGGGTTGGTCGTCCCGCGCGTCACCGTGCCCAGGGGTCGGGTCGCTGCGCGGGATGCCATGCGTACGAGGGTATGCGGCCCTGGGCGTGACCTCCTTCGGCCCAGGGCGTGACCTCCTTCGGTCCTGGGCGCGACTTCCACCGGCCCGGGGCGCGACGCCCTTCGGCCCGGGGCGCGACCCCCTTCGGCCCGGGGCGCGACCTCCCCCGGCCCGGGGCGCGAACCCCTCCGGCCCCGGACGCGTACCCCCCTCAAGCCCTGGCCCCGACCCCTCCACCCTCGAACGGTTGAGCGACACGCGGTAATGATTCGGTAAAACTCCTGAATCGGGAAATGGAGCGCCTCCTTCCGGTGTTGCACCCCGTCGGAGGGCACCGTGCGCCCTGCGAAGGCATGCCCGGAGCGAGGAGGAACGCCACGTGAGCCAGTACATCGGCAGGCTCGGTCGGCGCTCCGCGTCGTCGCCCACGCGCCTTCGGTTGCACCGCAGGCCCCGCCGCGTAGCGATGCTCTCCGTGCACACCTCCCCGCTCCACCAGCCGGGCACCGGCGACGCCGGCGGCATGAACGTCTACATCGTGGAGCTCGCCCAGCGCCTCGCCGCGCACGGCATCGAGGTCGAGATCTTCACGCGTGCGACCGCCGCCGCCCTCCCCCCGGCCGTCGAGCTGGCCCCCGGCGTCCTCGTCCGCCACGTCGACGCCGGACCTTACGAGGGCCTCAACAAGGAGGACCTCCCCGCCCAGCTGTGCGCCTTCACCCACGGTGTGATGCAGGCCTGGGCCGGGCACCGCCCCGGCTACTACGACCTGGTCCACTCCCACTACTGGCTCTCCGGCCACGTCGGCTGGCTCGCCGCCCAGCGCTGGGGTGTCCCCCTGGTGCACGCCATGCACACCATGGCCAAGGTCAAGAACGCCAACCTGGCCGACGGCGACACCCCCGAACCGGCCGCCCGCGTCATCGGCGAGACCCAGATAGTCTCCGCCGCCGACCGCCTCATCGCCAACACCACCGAAGAGGCCGACGAACTCGTACGGCACTACGCCGCCGAGACCGACAAGGTCGCCGTGGTCCACCCCGGCGTGAACCTGAGCCGCTTCTCGCCCGCCGACGGCCGCGCCGCCGCCCGGGCCCGCCTCGGCCTGCCCCAGGACGCGCTGATCCCGCTCTTCGCCGGCCGCATCCAGCCCCTGAAGGCCCCGGACGTGCTGCTGCGCGCCGTCGCCGTCCTCCTCGACGAGCGGCCCGAACTGCGCTCGCGCATCCTCGTGCCCGTCGTCGGCGGGCCCTCGGGCAGCGGCCTCGCCAAGCCCGAGGGCCTGCAGAAGCTGGCCGCGCGCCTGGGCATCGCGGACGTCGTACGGTTCCGCCCGCCGGTCGGGCAGGAGCAGCTGGCGGACTGGTTCCGCGCCGCCTCCGTGCTGGTCATGCCCTCCTACAGTGAGTCCTTCGGCCTGGTCGCCATAGAGGCGCAGGCGGCCGGCACCCCGGTCCTGGCCGCGTCGGTCGGCGGCCTGCCGGTCGCCGTGCGCGACGGGCACACCGGCTTCCTCGTCCGCGGGCACGATCCGGCCGACTACGCGCGCGTGCTGGGCGCTTTTGCCGACGACCCGCAGTTGGTGCCCCGGCTCGGCGACCAGGCCGCCCGGCACGCCCAGTCCTTCGGCTGGGACACGGCGGCCGCCGCCACGGCGGACGTCTACACGGCCGCGATGCAGGCACACCGCCGTCGCGTACGCTCGCTGCATGGGTGAAACCGATCAGCAACAGCGGGCGGCACAGGTCGTCGAGGAAGCGCTGAAGGACGCCGACCTGGAGTGGGAGAGCCCCCAGCCCGGCACCTACGTCGCGCAGCTCCCCGGCACCCGCAAGCTGAAGACGACGGTCTCCTTGATCGTCGGCCGCCACTCCCTGTCACTGAACGCCTTCGTCATCCGCCACCCCGACGAGAACGAACAAGGCGTCCACCGCTGGCTCCTGGAGCGCAACCTCAAGCTCTACGGCGTGAGTTACGCCGTCGACCAGCACGGCGACGTCTACGTCACCGGCCGCCTCTCCCTGTCCGCCGTCACCGCCGACGAGCTCGACCGCCTGCTCGGCCAGGTCCTGGAGGCCTCCGACGGCGCCTTCAACACCCTGCTGGAGCTGGGCTTCGCCTCGGCGATCCGCAAGGAGTACGAGTGGCGGGTGTCGCGTGGGGAGCCGACACGCAACCTGGACGCGTTCGCCCACCTCACCCAGCGCCCCGAGCGCTAACCGGCCCGGTAACGCCCCGGGGGCACACCCACCAGCTTCCGGAAGTGCCGGGTGAGGTGCGACTGGTCGTAGAACCCGGCCGCCACCGCCACGTCGCCCGGTGAGCGCCCCTCCAGGAGCAGCCGCCGGGCGCGCCCCACGCGCAGGGACGTCAGGTACTGGTGCGGGGCGATGCCGTAGGCCGTGCTGAACGCCCGGACGAGATGGGCGGGATGGGCGCCGAGCAGCCCGGCGGCCTCCCGCAGTCCGACGCCCTCGACGACCCGCTCGTCCAGCAACTCGCGCAGCCGCCGCGCGAGAACGGGATCGGCCGGCCGAGGGGCAGCGGGGTCGCCCCGCAGATGCCCGCGCAACCGCTCCCCGACGAACAACAGCCTGCTCTCGGCCTCCAGTTCCTCACCGGGCCGGCCCAGCGCGCCGTGCACCTGCCCCACGCGCTGCCGCAGCAGCGGATCGCGCAGATCGGGCCGGTCGACCGCGGCCCCGATGAACTCGTCCCCGAGATACGTCCCGTCGAGGTACAGCACCCGCTTGCGGAAGCCCTCCGCGGTGACGGGGGAGCCGTTGTGCGGCACGTGCGGCGGCAGCAGCGACACGGTGTCGTGCGGGGTGCCGTGCTCGTGCCGGTCGAGGTCGTACCGCACGGCGCCGGTGTCGACGATCAGCAGCGTCCAGGCGTCGTGGACGTGCATCGGATACGCGTACTCGGTGAACCGCGCGTGGAAGACCTCGACGACACCCGGGACGGCGGGCCGCCAGGCGGAGACGATCCGCTGCCGGTCCGGCCCGTTCGTGCGCGGGGGCTTCGTGCGCGGGGGCTTCGTGCGCGTCGGCGGGGAGGCCATGCAAAAAACGTACAAGACCCCGCCGGGGGCAGCCGGGCACGCTCGGACCATGAACACCGAACCGATCCGCTTCGACACGAAGATCGCCGTACTGCTGCGCGCGGACCTGGAGCCCTGGCAGCGCCTCAATGTGACATCGTTCCTGGTCAGCGGCCTGGGTGCACAGCTTCCCGAGGTGATCGGCGAAGCGTACGAGGACGCGGACGGCGTGCCCTACCTCCCTATGTTCCGCCAGCCGGTCATGGTCTTCGAGGCCACCAAGGAAACCCTGAAAACCGCCCACGCCCGTGCCCTCTCCCGCGCCCTGCCCCGCGCGGTCTTCACCTCTGACCTCTTCTCCACGGGCAACGACCGCGACAACCGCGCCGCCGTACGGGCCGTGCCGACCGCGGATCTGGATCTCGCGGGGCTCGCGGTCTACGGCCCGAAGAGCGCGGTGGACAAGGTGGTGAAGGGGGCGCGCATGCACCCGTGAGTGCGGCGCGGGCGGGAGGGCGACCAAAGTCGCGGGCGCGTAGACCAACGGCTGACGACAGGGCCGGCGGCTCCTGAAGAGACTGGAGCCATGGAGGAAGCCAGAAACGTTCCCATGCGGAAGAGCCCCCGGCCGCAGGCGGGCAAGGCCACCGAACTCGCCGAATCGGCCTGGGCCATCGTGCTCTTCTGCGTCGCCTGCGGTGCCGTGGCCGGCGCCCTGCTCCCGCTCCTCGCCCGCCTGCTGCTGGCCCTCCCGTGGGCACCGCTCGAAGGCCCGGCCGAACTGCTGACCTCGGTCCCGGAACCCGCCCTCACCCTCGGCACGACCGCGGTCGGCGTGCTCGGCGGTCTGCTGCTCGGCTTCACGGCGGCACACGAGTCGCTGTCCGTCCGCGTCTGCGACACCCACGTGACCCTGACCGTCCGGGACAGCGCCCACGAGTTCACCCGCGAGGAGATCGCCGTGTTCTTCCGGGACGGCAAGCAGCTCGTCCTGCTCGGCCCGGACCGCCTCGAGCTGGCGCGGGAGCACTGCGGCCTGAACTGGCAGCGCCTCGCGGACGCCCTGACCGGGCACGGCTACCCGTGGGCACGGGAGGACCCGCACCGCGCCGAGTTCCGCCGCTGGGTCCCCGGCACCCCCGGCCTGCCCGCGGGCGCGGACGCCCTGCTGCGGGCCCGCGCCCAGGCCCGCAAGGACGAGGACGACGCCGGGGATGCCCGGGAGTTGCGCGGGGAACTGCTGCGGCTGGGAGTGGTCGTACGGGACGAGGACAGGCGGCAGTACGTCCGGGTCGTGACCGGTGAGGCCAGCGGGTGACGTTCGACGGGTGACCTCGCAGGTCCACGCGCTGGGCGTCAGGGCATCAGGGCGTACAAGCCGCGGCGATCGACACGCTGTTCTCGTAGAGGTGATGCCGGGTGATCCGTCCGTCCTCGACGGTGAGCCGCAACGCGAAGGGCCCCGAGAAGGACTTGCCGGTCGCCCGGACGGTCCCGGCGACATGCCCCATCAGCACGGCGTCGGTCCCGTCGACGAGGACGGTGTCGACGGACGCGCGGGCCTCCTCCGGGACGGTGTACCGGGCCAGCTCATCGGCCTGCGCCGCACATTCGGCGGCGGTGGACCGAGGCCGGATCCAGGGCACGCCGGCGTTCTCCGCGAGCATCCAGTCGACGGTGTCGGCGAAGAGAGCCGTGAGCCCCTCGGTATCGCCCGCGAGGCGGAGTTCGAGGAACTTCCGGACGGTGGAGCGGGTGGCTTCAGCGGTGTCGGCATGCGTCATGGAACCCAGCCTGCCGGGGCACCGGAGGACCGTCGATTACCTCGGAGGTAGCCGCTGCACACCGGCGGCGACCAGGGGGACAGTGAAGGCACAGCTTCCCTGATGATCGCGTTCAGCTGTGTGAGCCAGTGTGAGCCGGTATGAGATGGTGTGCGCCGATTTCATGGCGCGCGGCTCGTTGGCGATGGTCGCGCATGCCTGGCTGAACCGCCGCCTGATTGCCTGAGGGTGCAGCCCGGAGGGTTCCCGGGGTGGGAGTGCGGCGGTCCTGATCCTAGAATCGAACGCATGAACGACCCAGAGTCGCGGCTCGCGCTGCTCCGCTTCCTGGAGCGCGTGCAGGAGCGCGACCTGGCACGCACCCGTCGGTGGATCGCGGACGAGGAACGCCGCCAGGCCGAACACCGCCGCGGCCTCCTGGCCCGGCCGCCCTCCCCGGACTGGCTGATCGAACGCGGTCTGTCCGGCCAGGAGGCGGTCTACGTCCATGTCGGCGGCTGCTGGAACGCGGGCCGGCGCAGCAAGGGCGTCGACCGCGACCATGCCCGGCGCGCCCTCGCCGAGGGAATCAAGGCCTGCCCGCAGTGCCGGCCGGATACGGAACTCGGCTTCGTGGACGGGTAGGGCGGCCACCCCGGGGTGGCGGTGTCGGACGGGGGCCGCGGCGCTCGGAGCCCCGTTGTCAGTGCCCCGGGCCAGGTTCTTCGACGCGCGGCCGGCTTCCGGGGAATCCAGCTCCGCAGGGAATGGCTGCATCCCCGATCTGTCCGGGGGCGGCCCGGAGAAGTCGTCCGGGACCCAACCGACGTTCGGGCTTCGTCGATGGCCACCGGGAGACCTGCCTGCGCCGGCCGCGCAGCCCACTCCGTGCGTCCGGGGGGGTGCCTCTATGTCTTTCGTCAAGCCTGAGCTGGTCATGCGGCGGTTGCTTCGGGGAGGCGTGGTTCGTAGAAGGTGCCGTCGCGGAGCATGGCGAACAGGACGCTGATGCGGTGGCGGGC
>NZ_JAAHBP010000032.1 GCF_023184515.1 Streptomyces sp. D2-8
TGTCGGCGGTCACCCCGCCCGGCACCGCCGGAGCGGTCGACGTGGTCGTGACCAACCCCGCCGGATCCGACACCGCCGTCGGCGCCTTCACCTACGTCGCCGGCCCCGGCATCTGACCCACCCACCAGCCTTCCCCGCAGGGAGGCGATGAGCTCCCGTCCGGGCGAACGTCCCCCCTCGCCCGGACGGGTCTCACCTCCGGCCGCGCGACGACCCTGCCCGCACGTGTGATCAATCCGCGAGTTGCCTTGTCTGAAGGAGTACAGCCATGGCTGCCCCTGTGGTCTCTTCGGTCAGTCCCAACCAGGGGCCCGTCTCCGGCGGCACGACCGTCACCGTGACCGGTACCGGATTCACCGGCGCAACAGCCGTCCGTTTCGGAACCAAGACCGCGACATCGTTCACCGTCAACAGCAGCACACAGATCACCGCAGTCAGCCCCTCCGGCATCGGCACCGGCACGGTGAACGTGACCGTCACCACGAGCCAGGGCACCAGCACACAGCAAGTCTCCTTCACCTACGCAACGACGTCCGCTCCGTCCTTGTCCGGCCTCTCCCCCGGTCAAGGGCCGGTGGCTGGCGGCACCACCGTGACGCTGACGGGCACGAACCTCACCGGCGCAACAGCGGTGCGGTTCAACGGGACAGCGGCCTCGTCGTTCACCGTCAACAGCAGCACCCAGATCACCGCAGTGACCCCCGCCCACGCGGCCGGCGCCGCCGCAGTCACCGTGACCACCCCAGGCGGCACCAGCAACCCCGACAATCCCAGCGCGTACTTCTACTACGCCGCGGTGCCCTCGCTGACCACCATCGCCCCTGTCTCCGGAACGACAGCGGGCGGCACCACGGTCACTCTGACCGGCAACGACCTGCTCGGCGCGACAGCGGTGCGCTTCGACGGACTCGCGGCGGCGTCGTTCACCATCGACTCCGCCACGCGGATCACCGCGGTGACCCCCGCCCACGCGGCCGGCGCCGCCGCAGTCACCGTGACCACCCCAGGCGGCACCAGCAACCCCCTCAGCTACATCTACCTCTCAGCGCCCACGCTGACCTCCCTGGCTCCTGCCCAGGGGCCGACGCACGCCGGGACCACCATCACGCTGACCGGCAGCAACCTCACGACGACCACCGGCGTGCATTTCGGTTCCGCCCCCGCGTCGTTCACGGTGGCCTCCCCCACCCAGATCACCGCCGTGGCCCCCGCAGGCCCCGCCGGACCGGTCACCGTCACCGCCACCACCTCCGCCGGCACCAGCAACGGCCTGCCCTACACGCGGACCGACGCCCCGGCCATCTGACCCCGGCAAGCGCGGTGCACCTGCAATGGGCTCCTGCCGTCCGCGCCTGGGCCCTGCCGCCAGAGGCCACGACGACCAGCCATCACGCCAGGAGATCCGATGCCCCTGTTTCACGCCGCTGTCATCCACCCCGACCGGCCCGTCACCTACCACGGCACCGTCGACGAGTACCACCTGAAGGACGTCCGCGCGGTTGCCGCGCTGCCCTCCACCCCGCGCCACGTCATCGAGCATCCGCGTCACCCGGGCTCGGTGTTCGTCCTGCGCGAGGACGGAGACCTGGACTGGTACCAGCCCGTCCGCACAGCCCCAGCCCCGTCCGGAGCCCAGCACCGCGGAAAGCCTGCAGGCCGCGTGGAGCCCGGAAGAACGGCGGCAGCAACGGCCACCGCGGCCACCCAGGACCAGGGCACCCTGTGGATCGGTCAGGCGATCAGATGCGGCGACGGAGTGATCGGCGGCCCGATGGACACTCCGGGTAATCCACCCCGCGTGGTCCACCACACCACCGAGTCACCGGCCGGCGGAAAGTACCTGGAGGCGGTCACCTCCTATCTGATCAAGGTGTCCGCCGAACCACATCTGATCTACTGCCCGGTCACCGACCGCGTCGGGCAGTTCGGCCCCCTGCACCACTCAGCCCGCGCCCTGCGCAACGACGGCTCCCGCCGCACCAACCGGGAGGGCCGGGTCTGCATACAGATCGAGGTCCTCGGCCGCGCCGCCACACCGTGGACCGCAGGATGGAACCCCCGGGACAAAGCCGGCTGGCAGCAGATCCTCACCGCCATCCGCTCCTGGGACGTACCCGACCTGTGGCCAGCCGGCCCTGCCGTGACCTACCCGGACGGCTCCACAACCCGCTCACGCTCCGTATGGCAATCCCAAGGCGGTCACTTCGGCCACTGCCACGTCCCGGGCAACGACCACGGTGATCCCGGAGCGATCGACACCGTCAAGGTAATGTCCGCCAGGGCCCAGCCCCGCCCCGGTGGCCGGTCCCGGCAGGTCAGTCTCGCCCACGTCGTTGCAGCCGCCAGGAAAGACCCTCCCGGGCCCGACGGCCACCGCACCCACCCAGCCGACGTCCAGACAGTGGAGAACGCTCTCGTCACCGAAGGCCTCCTCGAGCCCCGCTACGCCGACGGCTCGTTCGGAACCAAGAGCATCGAAGCCTACGCCGCCTGGCAGCGCAGCGAAGCCGGCGGCTCCTACCGGGGCAGAGACGCCGACGGAACACCGGGCCACGACTCCCTGACCCGACTCGGCAAGCGACACGGTTTCACCGTCATCCCGTGAGGGTCTGTACGGTGAGCCGTGTAACTCCCGTGAGACTGTGCGAGGGTCCGTGCCGGACGCAGTCGGCACGGCCCTCTGCGCCTCACGCGGCCCGGAGTTGCTCAGGCATCGGCCCGTCGGGCGCGTGTGATCAGCACGTCGCGCAGGATGCTGTTGGACGTACGCGCATGCGCAGCAGTTCACCGATCACCTCAGCCCTGTCCGACCTTCAGGGACTGGCCTCGGGTAGAAGCGACTGTCAGCGGGACGGTGCATCCGTCCTCGGGGCGGGTCGGCGGCGGCAACACGGGCGGATAGAAGTGCACTGTGTGTTCGGGGGCGCGAGGTGCAGGGCGGCAGCTTACGGCGACCGAAGATGACACTGGCGAACGCCAGCCCGCTCGCCGTGCCCTTGGCCGGCAGCGTGCCCAGTGGCTCCCCCTCGCAGGCGAGGCTGGGATAGAGCGTCATATTGCTGTTGGTGTTGTTCGTCACCGTGCCGTTGGCCGTGGTCTGGGTGCACGCTCCGTCAGCCGGGTTGGTCAACGTGACGGCCAGCTTCGAGTAGGCGTGCGTGTACAGGAACGTGCGGTCGCGGCCTCGGCGCTCGTCAGCACCGCGACGGTCAGCAGCGCGGCCGCGCCGGCAGCGGCTACGACCGCCGGGATAGTCGTTTCAAGTTGTCCTCCTGTTGAGGAGGAGGGGAAGGATGACCTTCCGCAAGACAGGGTGCGCCGCGTGCCGGGGCAGGCTCAGGGGCCCGTGCGTGCACGGGCAGGGTGCTGCGGGTGCTGCGGCCAAAGCCCACCAGGGCGATCAGGGCCGCTCCCGCGAACCAGAGCAGCTGGATGGCCAGATGGCGCGGCACCGGGTTGGTGGAGAATCCCGCTGCTGTGCTGGCCTGCACGGCCCCGTAGGAGGGCAGGTAGCGCACGAGCGGGCTGTCGGCCCCGGAACTCGTGATCGGGTTCTGCAGCACGAGATCGATGACGCTGGTCATCGCGATGGCGAACATGCCCTCGACCTCCCGGCGCAGCACCGAGCCGAAGCCGACACCGAGGGCGCCGTAGGTGAGACCGGCACTGAACAGCGCGGCGGCCAGCAGCAGAGGCTGCCTGGGGGTCCAGGCCAGGCAGGTGATGGCGGCGGCGTAGGCGGCGACCACCGCCGAAATGAGCGCCAGTGCGGTGACCTTGGCCAGGACCAGGTGGGCGCGGGGGTAGCCGGCCATCGCCAGCCGGCGGTCGAAGCGGCTACCGGTAAAGCTGGCGGAGAACATCATGAATCCGGTGATCAGGGTGACCGCGTTGAGGGCGCCGCTGATCCCGGTCAGTTGGTTGCCGGGGGGAGTCAGCGTTTCCCCGGTGGCGCGCAGCTGCATGTGTGCCGGGGTGTCGGACATCGTCAGGAAGACCAGGGTCGTCCACAGGGGGACGAACAGGACCACGAGGACCATGGCGAACCGGTTGCGGCCGTGCTCGGTCAGCGCGAATCCGGTGGCCAGAGCGAACCGGGACAGGTGAAACCTCACGCGGCCACCGCCTGGTCCGGGCACAGTACCCCGCCCTCCAGACGCCACAACTCATCCAGGCGCTCGGTGTCGTACGCCAGGTGGGAGACGACCAGGATCGAGCGTCCCGCATCGCGCAACCGCGCGGCCAGATCCCAGAACCGCTGGTAGGTGTCCCAGTCGAACCCCTGGTACGGCTCGTCCAGCAGCAGCACCTGCGGATCGTGCATCAGCGCCAGCGTCACGTTCAGCTTCTGCCGCGTCCCACCGCTGAGCACCCCGGCCCGCTCGTCGACGTAGCCGGCGAACCCCAGCACGTCCATGAGCTCCTCGGCGTAGCGCAGATCTGCCAGACGGTAGGCCTTCTGGAAGAACCTCAAATGCTGTCGGACCGTCAGCGCGTCGTTGAGGACCACGTGCTGCGGGCAGTAACCGAACCGGCCACCATGGCGGACCACGCCCCGGATGGGCCGCAACTCACCGGAAAGGATCTTCAACAGGGTTGATTTGCCGGCGCCGTTCTCCCCGACGATCCCGCACAGCGTCCCTGACCGAAGCCGCAGTTCGACGCCACGCAGGACCGCACGCCGACGGTAGGCATGGTGCACATCCTCAACCTCCACATCCCGCCCTCCCTCCACGTACCGCGAGCGGGTCTTGTGCCGACTTCACAACGATCACGAAGCCGGAACGACACGGACTCCCGGGACTGCGGTGTAGCCGAAGCGAGCCCCCTGACCGTTCAGTGCCGACGTCGTCACCGACCGCCCCTCGCCGCCTGGCCCCAGGTGGGCGACCGGTCCACGCCCTCGCCTGGACGAGTCCTACCCGCCCGCCGTCCCTCGTGAGAGCCCAGAGACTCGGCTCGGCGCATTGGACGCGCTGCGGGAACTGAGCGTGGAGTCGGTAGGCGCCGGTTTGCCGACGTCAGCCGTCGTGCCGTGTGTTTCCGAGCGGCTCGTCCGCCACACATCGCCAGGACGCTCAAGTCTCCTAGGTGGTCCAGGGAGAGCTGGTTGGCTTGGAGGCGTCTGCGGTACGAGGGAGTGGAGTGAGGGTGAAGACGCGGACGTCGCGCTGGCTGCGGTGGGCGTAGTCGTCGAAGCAGGGCATCCAGGTGAGGATGTGGGGCCGGGCTGCTTGTTGTTCTTGAGGAGAGAGCCGGTGTGCCTGCACCGGCAGGGTCCTGCCGTGCCAGTCGATCGCGGCGTACGGGTTGTGGAGCAGGTGGTAGGACCAGGCGGGGTGCCGGGTCCGGCCGAAGTTGGTTGCCATGACGATGTAGTCGCCTGTTGCGGTGCGGCCGGTCAGCAGGGGCGTGCGGCATGGAGTTCCGTCGCGGCGGATGGTGTGGAGGATCAGGACGGGAGCCAGCAGGCGGCTGGGCATCCATCTGCCGTTGGTCCAGTGGTGCACCTGACGGTCCAGGCGGGGCAGCAGGCGCGGCCCCCAGTGGCGCAGGACCCAACTGTTGCCCACTCTTCGCAGGAGTAGCTGCCGAAGGCTGGCGATGTGGATCATGATTGCACGAGGTGCCGTCATCGCTCTCCCTGAGGTGAGGATCGCCCCGGGGGCGGGAAAGGGTGGCCGGTCAGTTGCTGGGACAGCCGCCACAGCTGCTTGGCGGCGCCGGGGTCACGCGCGCGTCGCGCAGCGCGAACCCGCACCGGGACCCCGGACCATTCCCACCGCCCGCCTGGGCCGAAGAATTCCCCGCTGGCGGCGCGCGGGTCGGTTGCGGCACGTACCAGCGGCCAGGCCGCTTGGGCCGGGGAGTGCCATCGCGCCTGAATCTTCTCCAGCAGTCGCGCCTCGACGTTGCGGCCGTCGGCGCGCAGCGCGCTGGAGCCCAGGGTGGTGTTGACCAGGCCGGGGTGGGCAGCGATCGCCCGTAAGGGTAGCCGGCGGGTGTGTGCCCATGTGGCGAGTCCCTGAGTGAACAGCAGGTTTGCCAGCTTGGAGTCGAAATAGGCCGACCATCGGTGATACCGGTGGGACGGGTGAAGGCGGTCGGGACGGCATCGGCCCAGCCGGTGCAGGACGGAGGAGACGTTCACCACCCGCGGTTGGAACGCGTTCAGCAGGGCGGGCAGCAGGTGGCCGGTCAGTGCGAAATGACCGAGGTGGTTCACGGCGAAGTGCATCTCGTGGCCAGACGAGGATCGGGTGAGTGCAAGTGCGGCAACTCCGGCGTTGTTGATCAGTACATCCAGCCGTCCTGCGACGAGGCCAACGACGTGCTCGGCGGCCTCACGGACCTGCTCCAGGTCGGCCAAGTCGCAGGCGATGCTGTCCACTCGCGCCGACAGGACACGGCGGCGCACCGTTTCAGCTGCCGCACGTCCTTGCGCAGCGGAGGGACAGAGGAGGATCACGCGTGCGCCGTGGCGAGCCAGGTGCTCGGCCGCCGCGGCGCCGATGCCGCGGGACGCACCCGTGACCACCGCTGTGCGCCCGCAGAGGTCGACGATCTCCCCCGGCGTCCATCGGTCTTCTTCCGCCCGCCAGCGCCGCCACGGCCCAGGAAGATCAACACCGCCACACTCCGCCACCGTAGATACACCTCCGTCGCAGTCATCCAGCCCGCTCGGTACAACGACCACCCACCAGGGAGGGAACGACCGGCTCGGCCTGCAGGATGCTGGTCATGGCTGTCAGTTCCCCTCCCGGAAGCGGTGGTCAGCGCGAGACCGTCGGCCGGGCGGGAGGACAGGAGGTCTTATGTGCGCGGCAGACGGTCAGGCCGGGGCGATGAGGACGCCGGGAAGGTCACCGGCCTCCACGGCGTCCTGGCCGATGGCCACGCCCGTGTTGGCGTCCACGGCGGTGAGCACCAGCTCTGGCAGGCGCTCGCCATACTCCTTGAGGTACGCGAAGACTTCTGCCTCACTGGCCTCAGGCATCGACGGGAACACCACGCCCGCGGCGCTGAGGGCGGCAACAAGGGCCGAGCCCTGCCCGGTTTCGGTGCCGAAGTCAGCCCGGTACGCGTGGGCATCGGGCATGGATGACCACGGCCGGAGGGCTGAAGCGGTTGGCGGTCAGGCAGAGGTAGAGGGTCGCCGTCCTCTCGTAGCGGGTGGCGATACCCCGCCAATGCTTCATGCGGTTGATGCACCACTCGACGGCATTTCGCTGGTTGCGGGTCTCGCGGTCGAAGGCTGGCGGGCCTGCCGCCCCCGGCTGCCCCGCCGCAGCCGGGGGCCGCGCTGATCTGCCGGGACCGGGATCACCGCCCGGATGCCACGCCGGCGCAGGTGCTCGCGAATCGCGCGGGATGAGTAGGCCTGTAGATCGCTGCCGGGTTCGGGATCAGCGATCCCACGCCTACACCAGCGCGGTCATCCACCTGCTCGCCGAACGCGCGCCGGGTCTGCTGAAGGTCCTGCGCAAAGCCGACCCTGAGTACGTCCTGCTGGACGGCATGCTCACCGAGTGCGACCGGTTCGGCGACGGACGGGCCGACTACTCGGCCAAGCACCGCCGACACGGGGTGAACGTGCAGGTGGTCACCGATCCGGGCGGCCGACTGCTATGGATCTCACCCGCACTGCCGGGCCGAGCGCACGACCTGACCGCTGCCCGCACCCACCGGATCATCCGCATCTGCGAGCGCCAGGGCGGCCCCACCCCGGCCGACCTCGCCTACCAGGGCGGCGGTCCCTGGGTGGCCACGGGCACCAAAAGCAAGCCCCTCCAGGAACTCACCCTCACCGAGAAGACCCTCAACCGGGCCCTGGCCGTGGCACGGGCACCGGTCGAGCGCGGCGTCGCACGCTTGAAGTCCTGGCGAATCTTCCGCAGATCCCGATGCAGCCCGAATCGCATGACGTCGATCGCCAAAGCCATCCTCACCCTGGGGCAACGCCGAAGAAGCTCACTGTCTCCCCCTCATCAGCAACTGGATGAGCGCCCAGGGTGCGTTCCCTAGCGATGCTGCCCAGCGTCACGGCGGGCGGTCGGCGGGGCCTCCGTGGCACCCCGAGAACAGCGCCCCACCTCGCCGACCAGACCCGCCGCGCCCCGAGGCACCGGCCGATCGCCGCCGACCCCTGGTGCACGTTCGCGGCTGCACTTGCCCTCATAGCCTGGTGGTGCTCGGGGTAGCAGCGGAGGTTCGTCATGCCCCGAACCGTGAGGTCGACCAGGGCGAGATCGGCAAGGCTACCCAGCTGACCAAGGAGCAGGTCATCCCGATCAGCGAGAACGAGCTGCACGACCTGCCGCTACCGCGGCCAAGGCGACCGAGATCGAAGCGTTCGTCCCGCTTCAGTCCGTGGATCCGATCCGCATCGGCGAGGGCTGCTACCTCCGGCCGTCCGGGCAGGTCGCGGCCACGCCGTATAAGCTCCTGCGCATGGCTCTGGCCCGGGTCGGCGAAGGTGGCCGTGGCGAAGTACGCCTGGTCCGCTCCTTCGATGGGCTTGACGGCCTTGGCCGGTCAAGATGGCGACGGTTCGGCCGTGACGTTCAGGCTTCGACCACGAGGCCTGCAAGCACCGGAACTCCGTCGAGCGGTGCATCAACCGGCTCGATCAGTGGCGCGGCCCGGCCACACGAGCTGACAAATCTCGCCATCGCCTACCAGGCCGCAATCCACCTCGCTGGCAGACTCATCTGGACCCGGCACTGACCAAGGAGACAGAACCTGATCGCGTCGACGCTCGCCATCCCGGCGGTCGCCGCGACCGTCGCCATCCCCGCCCTCCAGGCGTTCAACAAGACTTACCACCGGGAACTGGGCGCCTCGCCGCGTGCGGTCCGGCGCTCAGGAGGTCGATGACCACCCCGCATTCCCTACGGAGCCCCCGTGTGGGGTGAGCGCCCTCTCCCTACCGGTTGACGGACCGCATGCCTGCCTCGTCGTACCGCTCACCGGCCGCCTCGGGCAGCTCCGCGTCGATGCGGGCCAAGTCGTCCGTCGTCAGGTCGATGTCGACGGCGGCGGCGTTCTGGTCCAGGTAGGTGCGGCGCTTGGTGCCCGGGATCGGCACCAGGTCCTCGCCCTGAGCCAGCAACCACGCGATGGCCAGCTGAGCCGGCGTCACGTCCTTCTCAGCGGCGATCTCCTTCACCTTCGCCGCCAGCCGCAGGTTCGCCTCCAGATTGGCGTCCCTGAAGCGCGGGTTCTGGCGGCGCCAGTCGTGGGCGTCCAGGTCGTCCGGCGAGGTGAACCGCCCGGCGAGGAAGCCGCGGCCGAGGGGCGAGTGCGGTACGAAGCCGATGCCCAGCTCCCTGCAGGCCGGCAGCACCTCGGCCTCCACGTCCCGCGACCACAGCGAGTACTCACTCTGCACGGCCGTGACCGGGTGCACGGCGTGCGCACGCCGGATGGTCTGGGCGTTCGCCTCGCTCAGCCCGATGGAGCGCACCTTGCCCTGGGCGACCAGTTCGCCCAGGGCGCCGACCGTCTCCTCGATGGGCACGTTCGGGTCGACCCGGTGCTGGTAGTACAGGTCGATGCGGTCGGTTCCCAGACGCTTCAGGGAGCCGTGGACGGAGCTGCGGACGTGTTCGGCCGAGCCGTCCTGTGGGCCGACCGTGCTGATGTCGCCCGGTACAGCGTCGTCCATCCGGTAGTTGAACTTCGTCGCGGCGCCCCCGGATCGCCTCGCCGACGAGGGACTCGTTGGTGAGCGGGCCGTACATCTGCGCGGTGTCGAGGAAGTTCACCCCGAGGTCGAGGGCGTGCCGGATCGTCGCGACGCCCTCCTTCTCGTCGGCGGTTCCGTAGAAGGCGGACATGCCCATGCACCCCAGGCCGATGGCCGATACATGCAATTCCCACAGACTACGTTTCTGCATGTCGTGTCCCAGCCTTCCCTGCACGCTTGATCGTCCTTCGGGCGACACGAAGCCTCCGTCCATCCAGGCGCAGATGCCGTCACCCGGCATCCCAGGAGGAGCGGGCGCTGAGAGGCCCTCGTGCGCCGTTGCGCCGTCGGCGCTACGACTTCGAGCGCACTCCATGGCAAGGGAGATGTCAGGATGGTCTGGCTCCTGGTCGGGCACCACACCCGTGGCCGCTCCAGGGCCTGGAGGAGACGAGCCTGGAACCGTTCGTCCTCGCGACCGCCGGCCACGTCTGGGTCCGGTGTCCGGCTGTCCGGTCTTCCGGTGCGCCCGGCCCTCCCATACGGGTGGGCACGCAGCCGGGGTCGAATGCCTGGCTGCTGGTTTCCTCCCAGACGATGTTGACCGTGGTCGCTTCCGCGTGGCGCATGCTTCCGGCGTGGGGGGGCCGCTGGGGACGGATTGCCCGGTTGCCTGCATCTCCGGTGCGGTCTCGGGGCGAAACAGTGGGGAGGACAAGGACCGCAGAGGAGAGAGCGTGACCGACATGGGCGTGGGCCGGGGCACAGTGCTGCCGAGAAGCGTGAGGTCGACTGCACAGGCCGGTGAGCACCGATGACGAGATGGACGCCCCGGCCCGATGGCGGACGGCCCGCGGGGAAACCCTGCTCCCACACCTGGACGGCGGACCCACCCCCGCTGAGTGAGACGTGCGCGTCCTGTGCCGCGCGCGGACGCGCACCGGCCGACCTGCTGCTGTGCCTGGCCTGCGGCCACGTGGGCTGCAACGACAACTCTCGTGGCGCTCACGCCACGGCCCACTTCGACTCCAGCGCACACCCGGTGGCACGTACCCTGGCACGCGACCGGGAATGGGCCTGGTGCTACGAGGACGAGGTGTATCTGGACCCGCTGGAAGAGCCCGTGCCGCGTCCCGCCCCGCGGACGCCCGAGTCGGTCTGGGACTACCCGCGGCCGCCCGTCATGCGGGAGGACGACCGGGACGTGCGGGTGGAGTGCGCCGGACATGTGGTGGCCGAGACCTGCACGGCCGTCCGGGTACTGGAGACCAGCCATCCCCCCGTGTTCTACATCCGTCCGCAGGACGTCCGTACGGAACTTCTGTTCCCGGCGGTCGCGGGCCGGACGTGGTGCGAATGGAAGGGGTCGGCCCGGTACTGGGACGTCATCGTGGGAGACGACGTACGCGCTCGCGCCGCTTGGAGCTATCCCCGTCCCGAGCCCGGCTACGCACCCCTCGCCGACTTCTTCGCCTTCTACCCGAGCCGCATGGACCGCTGCACGGTCGACGGAGAGGAGGTCACGGCGCAGGAGGGGGACTTCTACGGCGGCTGGATCACCGCGGAGGTGCGTGGGCCGTTCAAGGGCGCCCCGGGCACCCAACTCTGGTGAGGTGGCGACCGTGAGAGTTGTTGATGTCCCGGGCGCCCACAGCGCACCACCGACCGGCCCGCCGGCGAGCAAGCCGACTGTCCGCGCAGGTACACGCTCCCACTCGCGCGCACCAGGGTCGTGAGCGACGGCTGCCCGCCCACAAGCGAGAGCTGCTGTGGGCTGAGCTGGGGCTTTGGCAGGACTCAAACCGCCGTTCCCACTGAGAGGTTTTCAACCTGAAATTGCAGGTCGCGGGGCTGGCGTGGGTCGTGGATGGGGTGCTCGTGCCGGTCAAAGACGTGATCGTCGGTAGGTGATCGTCCGTCAGCAGCTGACTTCCGCGGTCGTCAGCACGAGCTGGCGGGAGGTGACCTGGCAGAAGTAAAACCAGCAGGGCGGCGGCCGGGCGTGGATCTGCTTCGAGGAAGAAGCGGGCGGGACCGGCCGGTCGCCCAAGGGCCGCACATGGGGTCGGCGCGCCAGCACCCCGAGAGTCAAGGTTCCGGCCGCAGCCGTTGAGGGCTCTCGGCGGCCTGCTGCTGTGCTGCTGGTCCGGCCTGCCGGCCGCCTGATCCCGTGCCGGCTGGTACGTCGGGGGCATGCGGTATCCGGACGCGGACGAAGCTGATCACGGCGTCGGTGGCTGATGCTGAGGGGCGGTTCTGACGACGCCGTGACCTCTCATCCCTGGACCTGGCAGTAGTCCTGGGTCGTCTTGTCGCCGGGGATCGGGATTTTCGTACCGCAGCCGGTCATGGCCCACTTCAGGTCGAGGATGTACTGACCGGAGTCCGCGGGTCCCTTGTCGGAGACGTAGTTGATCGACGCCCGGGGCACATGGCCGCCTTCCTTGCCGAACTTCATGACGAAGAGCAGCTCGGTGTAGCCGTTCGCCTGGTCTGCCGCGTCCTCGCAGGACTGGGTGATCAGGTGACCGTTGATCTTGCTCGTGAAGGTCCCGACCGCTTGTCCATCGAGGTCATCGAACTTGGGCGGGCGGCCGAGGGCACTGACGAAACCGCTGGTCTCGGCCGTTCGCGAGCCGTCGTCGCCGAAGGCGATCTGGCTCTTTCGGACGGTCCGCAGATACGTCCGTACCTCAAGCGGCTCGACGTCAGCCTCGTACTCGATGTCTCGCAGGGAAATCCTGTTCCCCGGGTACCGGGCACACAGCACGAACGAGCCGAAACTCCCATACCACGGGACCGTCTTGGGGGCTTGAATGCTGACACCTCCCGTGCCGGAGCTGGCGGACAGCGGACCGCCCTTCCCTGAGTCGTCGTGATGGACGCGCCCCAGGGAGTCCGCGTCGGAACATCCGGCCAATGGCAGCACGCATGCCAGGAGAGCAGCAGCCAGGGCCGGCGCCCGCCGCACTGTCGTGCGGCGGGCTCCGCTAGCGGCGACGGAAGCCGTCACCTCTTCTTCTCCTGGACCTTGCCGGCCGTGGCAGGCGTGCTGTTGTTGCCGCACATCTTCTTCGCGCTTCCCGACACGTTGTAGATCAGCTTGTGCGTGGAAACGTATGCCCGCTGGCTGCTCAGGTCGATGCCGATCACATCCTTGATCTTCACGCCTCCCTCAAGGTAATAGTCCTTGCCGTCGGTACGGGTCCGGTACCAGTCTCCGGACGCGACGTTCGCGCACTGGGTCCAGTTCGGGGCAGTGGCTGTGTAGGTGTCGGTGCTGGTCGAGTACAAGCCCCGCGTGCTCGAGCACCCGCCGCTCGGCGCCCCCGCGTGACGTCGCCCCGTCCGGCGGGCTGGACGGCCGCCAAGCCGACGCCGGCAAGTGCGGAGCAAACCCATAGAGGGCGAACGGCCAACGTCAGGACGCCCGGTCCAGGGCTAGTGGTCAGGCCGGAGGGGATCGGCCTCAGGTCCACGAGCCGTCCGTCGCCTGATGGCTGCCGTCAGTTGCGAGCATCACCCCCTGCAGCGGACTCCATGAGCACCGCAGGCAACGACTTCGCCTGACCCTCACCGATCAACAGGGCCCTGCGACCTGCAGTCGCTGGGCCCTCACAACGGGCGTTCGCCAGCGGCGCACCAGCCCGTCAGCCACGTCGGCGACGTCTTCAGAGCGGGCGAAGACGCGCCGCAGCGGTGCGACGGGCGCTCAGAGGAGGACGTCGTGGGTGTCGGTGCCGAGGTTGCCGCAGGACCAGTCGGTGTCGCCGTCCCAGGCGAGCTTCACACCGCCGCGGCCGCCGGTACGGCCGGGAGATCTGAACCCATACCGGGAATCAGGCGGCGACGAGCTCCTGCTCGCGGTTCGGCGTTTTGACCTTGGGCTTCTTGTTCGGCAGCGAGAGCCGGAAGACCTTGTGCCACGCGGAGAACACCTGCTTGGGCAGCGGGCCGGTGACGTACTCCAGTTCGTACTTCTCGAACAGCGCGCGCACCTTCACCGCGACCTCGGCGTACCGGTTGCTCGGCAGGTCCGGGAACAGGTGGTGCTCGATCTGGTGCGACAGGTTGCCGGTCATGAAGTGCATGGCCTTGCTGCCGCTGATGTTCGCCGAGCCCATCATCTGGCGCAGGTACCACTGGCCGCGCGTCTCGCCCTTGATCGAGCGGCGCTCGAAGACCTGTACGCCCTCGGGGAAGTGCCCGCACATGATCACCGAGTGGGTCCAGATGTTGCGGACCAGGTTCGCGGTGAACGTGGCGGCGAGCGTGGGGAGGAACGACGGGCCCGACAGCAGCGGGTGGATCACGTAGTCCTTGAGCACCTGCTTGCGGATCTTGCGGCCCACGGCCCTGGCCCGGGCGCGGAACTCCGGGTTCTTGCGGCGGCGCTTGTGCAGGTTCTTGCCGAGCTCCAGGTCGTACGCTGCGATGCCGTACTCGAAGAAGCAGGCGTTGAGGAAGTTCCACAGCGGCTGGCCGAGGTGGAACGGGTGCCACTTCTGGTCCTCGTCGACGCGCATGATGCCGTAGCCGAGGTCGTTGTCCTTGCCGATCACGTTGGTGTACGTGTGGTGCAGCTCGTTGTGCGAGTGCTTCCACTGGTCGGCCGGCGAGACGTGATCCCATTCCCAGGTGGTGGAGTGGATCTTCGGGTCCCGCATCCAGTCCCACTGGCCGTGCAGGATGTTGTGGCCGATCTCCATGTTGTCCATGATCTTCGCCACGGACAGCCCGGCGGTGCCGAGCAGCCACGCGGGCGGGAAGATCGAGAACAGCAGCACGCCCCTGCTGACCAGCTCGAGCTTGCGCTGCGCCGAGATGACCTTACGGATGTAGGCGGCGTCTTTCTCGCCGCGGCCGGCGATCACCTCGTCGCGGATCGCGTCGAGCTCGCGGCCGAGCTCCTCGATCTGCTCCGCGGTCAGGTGGGCGGTGGGGTCGATGGCGGTCAAATTGTTCCTACCGTTCGATGTCGCAGGGGCCCGCGGCGGCGGACACGCAGGTCTGGATGAGGACGCCCGGCTCGGCCTCGGTGATCTCGCCGGTGCGCAGGTCGCGGACGGCGCCCGCCTTGAGCGGCGTGACACAGCCGAAGCAGATGCCCATGCGGCACCCGGAGGGCATGAGCACCCCGGCCTCCTCGCCGACGTCCAGCAACGGCGTGGCGCCGTCCGCGTCGACACTCTTGCCGGTGGCGCTGAACGTGACCTCGCCGCCGTCGCCCACGGCGACGATGCTGGGGCGGAAGCGTTCGGTGTGCAGGCGCTCGTGGACGCCGTGCTCGCTCCAGTGCTCTTCGGCGGCGTCGAGCAGGCCCGCGGGCCCGCACGCCCAGGTCTCGCGCTCGGCCCAGTCGGGCACGAGTTCGTCGAGACGGGCGATGTCGAGCATGCCGTCGGTGTCGGTGTGCACCTCGGTGAGCCGCAGCTTTCTGTCCGCGACCAGATCGTGCAGTTCGTTGCGGAAGATCACGTCGTGCGGCTGTGGCGCGCAGTGGACCATGACGACGTCGTCGAACTCGGTGTCGCGCAGCATGCCCATCACGGGCGTGATGCCGCTGCCGGCCGTCAGGTAGAGCACCTTGGCGGGCTTGTCCTGCGGCAGCACGAAGTCACCGGTCGCCTGGTCGAGGTGGATCAGCGTGCCCGGTTTCGCCCTGCGGACCAGATGGTTGCTGACCTTGCCGTCCTCGATCGCCTTCACGGTGATCGTGACGCGGCCGTCTGGGCGGTTTGCCGGCGAGGTGAGGGAGTAGGCACGCCACAGGCGCACCCCGTCGACGTCGACCCCGATCCGCACGTACTGACCGGCGGTGTGGCCGCGCCAGCCCCGTCCCGGCCTGATCACGATGGTCGCGGCGTCCCCCGTCTCGGGGTGCACGGCCTCGATGCGCCCACGCAGGTCAGCGCCCGCACGCAGCGGGCTGACCAGGTCGAGGTAGTCCGACGGCAGCAGCGGCGTCGTGACCATCTCCAGCAGTTTCCACGCCCTGCTGCGGAGGGCTGCACTCGTCATGACTCCACCTTGCTGCGCCTCAAGGCGTAAAGTCCTGACCGCAGGACGTAAATCTGGTCGGCTGAATTGTTCGCAGGGAACAAAATCATGAGCCATGCAATCCAGAGGGCCAGCGAACTGGCCCTGGACGAGACAACGGTCACCGCACTGCGGGCCGCGCTGAAGACCACCGCCGACGAGGTCGTCCAGGCGATCATCGACGAGGTCCCTCCCTACGCAGGCGCCCTTTCGGGCCACATGGGCGCCACCATCCGCCGAGCCGTCCGCACCGCCCTGGGGCACTACCTGGACCTCGCGAGCGGGAACGCCACAGGCGGCGACGCCGGTGACGCAGCCTACGAACTGGGCCGCGGCGAGGTGCGCGACGGCCGTTCGATGGACGCCCTGCTCAGCGCCTACCGCGTCGGCGCCCGCGTGGCCTGGCGATGCCTGGCAGCAGGCGCCGTACCCGCAGGTCTGCCCGCCGCCGAAGTCGCCAAGTTCGCCGAGCTGACCTTCGCCTACATCGACGAGCTCTCCGCCGCGAGCGCCGCGGGCCACGCCGACGAACTGGCCGCCCGGGGCAGGGACCACGAGCGCCACCTGGAACACCTGGCCCGCGACCTCCTCGCCGGCGCGAGCCCGGACGTGCTGCTGGCCTCCGCCCAACGGGCCGGGTGGCAGCCTCCGGTATCGCTGACCGCGGTCCTGCTGCCCGCCGCCCAGGCCCGGCCCGCCTACCGCGCGCTCGACCCGAGCACCCTCGTCCTCGACGATCTCCCGGACGCCACCGGTGTGCTGCTCGTCCCCGATGCCGACCGATCCCATCTCCTGCGGCAGCTGACCGACCGCACCGCCGTGGCCGGCCCGGCCCGGCCATGGACCCGTGCGTCCGCCTCGTACGCACGAGCCCAACGCGCGCGCTCCCTCTCCTCCGACATCCGCGACACCGAGGACCACCTGCCCGAGCTGGTCCTGAGCGCCGACGTGGACGCGTTCACAGACCTGCGGGCCCGAGCCCTCGCACCGCTGCGGACCCTGCCTGCCGCGACCGCACAGCGACTGGAGGAGACGCTGCGGGCGTGGCTACTGCACCAGGGCAGGCGGGACGAGGTGGCAGCGGCGTTGTTCATCCATCCCCAGACAGTCCGGTACCGGATGTCGCAGCTGCGCGAGCTGTTTCCGGACCTCGCATCACCACACCGAGTCCTTGAACTGACACTGGCGCTCGGACTCCGGACCAGCTGACACGTACTTCGACCCTCCACGACCGCGTCCGCGAGCGGTCCAGGAATCGCGCCTCGTCCTCAGTACCATCAGCCGGCCCACGCCGCCCGGCGAACAGCGGACGACCAACCCGGCCGGCCTGGCACACAGCGCGAGGGATGATGGGGATGCAATTGACGGAACGTGAGGTCAGGAGCCTTTATGGCGAAGCGGGTTCACCGACCCCGCGAGGACGCGGAGTTCGATTTCATCCTCGGGATGAGCGGAGTTCCGGTCCTCGCATACTTCACCGGGACATGGCCCAAGGCAATCGAGCCCTGCCGGGTGATGGACCTCGTCATGGAGGGCATCGCCGACGACTACACCGGCCGCCTGACAACCGTCCGCACCGACATCACGCGTTGTCCGGCCGCAACCGGGCGATACGGGATCACCGGAGCCCCGTCCTACGTCCTGCTGAAGGAGGGAGAAGCGGTGGCGCACGGCACGGGGCCTATGACCATCGCCGAGGTACGGGAGTTCCTGGACGGCCACCTCTGAGCGGCCGCTGCGACACGAGGCCGCGACGCCTGTCACGTCGCGTCTATGGGAGCTGCGCCGCCTGAGACACCTTGGGGCTGAGACACCCCACAGATCACAAAACCCCGTCGAGCGCGGTCGTGTCCGGCCGCTGCGCGGTCCCGAAGCGCACCTCGGGAAAGGCGGGCAAGAGGTCCTCCCCTGGCGAACGCGCAGCACCAGGCGCCCGGCGGCCACCTAGAGCAGGGCCCGCCAGTCATCCCACCTGACGAGCGTTCGTGTAAGGGGGCGTCACCACGACACCTCGCGGACGTCGGCCCGGCTCTGCGGCTGGATCGTGGCGGTGATCTCCGACCGGTGGCGGCTCGCCGAGAACGTCACCGTGAGCGTCTGCGCCTCGGTCCGGCTCGTACTCACCGTGAACCCCTGGTTCGGCACCGCCGAGATCAGGCACACCGCGTCGTCGCCGAACCGCACGGTGGCCTTGCCGCCCTCGGACGGCACCGTATAGACGCCGGCGCCGCCTTCCTGGCACCCCGAGCCGTCCGCGCTGGTCGGCGCCCCCGGGGTGCTGGTGCGGCCGGTGGGTGTCGGCGTGGGCGTGGGCGTCGGGCTGGGATCGGTCGCCGGCTCGCTGCTCCGGGGCGGCGGGCTGGGACTGCGGTTGCTCGCCGACGGACTCGGGGAGGGTTTCGCGGTGGTGGGGCTGGGCCGCGGGGACTTCGGGGGCTCACTCGGCGCGGACTGCGCGACCGGCGCGGTCGGCCGGGTCGACCCCACCACGAAGTGAATCGTGAGGATGACAGCGGTGACACTGGCTGCCGTGCAGGCCAGCCATATGATCAGGTAGCGCAGGAGGCGGGACACTGCACCATAGTGACGGACCGGCTAACGTGCCTGCTCATGGCCTCCGTACTTGTCGTCGAGGACGACCCCGTCATCCGGGCCGCGCTGATCGAGGTCCTGACCGGGCACGGCTACGCGGTCAGGACCACCCACCAGGGTTTCGAGGCGCTGCGCGAGATCACCCAGAGCCCGCCGGACATCGTGGTGCTGGACCTGGGGCTGCCCGATCTCGACGGCCTCGACGTGCTGCGCATGATCCGGGGCATTTCCCGCGTGCCGGTCCTGGTCGCCACCGCCCGTGACGACGAGAGCGAGATCATCCGGCTGCTCAACGCGGGGGCCGACGACTACCTGGTCAAGCCGTTCTCCGGCGGCCAGCTCGCCGCCCGGCTCGCCGCCGTGCTGCGCCGGTCCGTGCCCGCCGACGTAACTGCGGCCCGGCGGCCAGTTCTGCAGGTGGCAGACCTGCGCATCGACCCGACCGCGCGCACCGCGCACCTGGCTGGCCGGGAACTGCCTCTGACCCGCCGCGAGTTCGATCTGCTCGCCTACCTCGCCGCCCACGCCGACCAGGTCGTCACTCGGCAGCGCATACTCACCGAGGTGTGGCAGCAGCCGTACGTCGAGGACCAGACGGTCGACGTCCACCTCTCCGCGCTCCGCCGCAAAATGGGCGAGAAGGCGCGAAAGCCCGGCTATCTGCGCACGGTTCGCGGCCTGGGCATCAAGTTGGTCAGCTCGCCATGAGACGTGCCCTCGCTTGGATCGCCCTGGCCGTCACCTCAATGGTGGCCCTGTCCTTCCTCATCCCCCTCGCCCTCCTCGTGCGCGAACAGGCACGGGACCGGGCCACCACGGCTGCCGAGCAGCGGGCGTCCGCCCTGTCTCCCGTGCTCGCCCTCACCACCCGGCGCGCAGACGTGCAGCAGGCCGTCGCCGAGCTCGGCTCCTCCGACCAGCTCGTCGTACGTCTGCCCGACGGCGGCTTCGTCGGCACCCCGCACGCGCCCCGGGACGCGCTCGACCGGGCCGTGCGCAGGCGCGAGACGCTGGCCGTGGACACCGCCGGCGGCTGGGTCTACCTCCAGCCCGTCGTCCTGCAGGGCGACCGGGTCGCGGTCGTGGAAGCCTTCGTGCCCGCCGCAGACCTCACCCGGGGCGTGGCCGCGTCCTGGGGCGTCATGGCGCTGCTCGCGCTGGGTCTGGTCGGCGGTTCGGTACTCGTCGCAGACCGGCTCGGCGCCCGCGTCGTCCGGTCATCGCGCAGTCTCAAGCGCGCCTCACTGGCTCTCGGCTCCGGCGATCTGGACGTGCGTGTCGAACCCGACGGCCCGCCCGAACTGCAGGAGGCCGGTGCGGCGTTCAACACCATGGCCGACCGCGTCCTCGACCTGCTCGCCGTGGAACGCGAGCTGGTCGCCGACCTCTCGCACCGGCTGCGCACCCCGTTGACCGCTCTCTACCTGGAGGCCGACCGGATGGGGTCGACGCCCAGCGCCCGGCGGGTCGCGGAGGCGGCCGGCCAGCTGGAGAGCGAACTGGACTCGATCATCGCCGCGGCCCGTACACCGCTGGCGTCGGCGCAGCCGGCCCGTGCGGCGGCCGGCGCTGCGAAGGCGTGCGACGTCGCCGAGGTGGTCGCCATGCGCCTGGACTTCTGGTCGGTCCTCGCCAGCAAGCAAGGACGACCCTGCGAGCGCTCTCTCACGCCGCGATTGGTGCCCGTAGCCTTCCCCGAGGACGACCTTGCGGCCGTCGTCGATGCCCTGATCGGCAATGTCTTCCGGCACACCCCGGAGGGCACCGCCTTCGCCGTGCGCGTGGAGCGGGCGGATCGGCACGTGTTCCTCACGGTCGACGACGCGGGACCGGGAGTGGCGGACCCCGACGCAGCGCTCACGCGCGGTGTGAGCGTCGGAGGTTCGACGGGGCTGGGCCTGGACATCGTGGCCCGGGCGTCCCGCGCGGCGGACGGCGAACTGACGATCACCCGGGCGCCATTGGGCGGCGCCCGGGTGCGGGTGTCGTTCGTACTGGCTGACGCGGGCGGGGCCGGCGGCGGGGGGCGGTGACCGGGGTCAGCGACCGGCGCCGAAGTTCTGCGTCCACCAGGGCCCGCCGTCGCCGAAGTGGACGCCCACGCCCAGCTCCTTGAAGGAGCAGTTGAGTATGTTCGCGCGGTGCCCGGGGCTGTTCATCCAGGACTTCATCACCGAGGCGGCGTCCGCCTGGCCCCGGGCTATGTTCTCGCCCAGGGTCGACCACTGGTACCCCGCGGCCTCGACCCGGGTCGTCATCGTCGAGCCGCCGGGGCCGGTGTGGGACATCACGCCGCTGCTCGCCATGACGTCGCTGTAGTCGTCGGCGGCCCGGGTGAGCCGGTCGTTCGCCGTGACCGGCGAGCAGCCCGCCGCGGCCCGCTCCTTGTTGACCAGCGCGAGCACCTGGGTCTCGGGCCCGCCACCGGACTCGGAATCCGACCCGGAGTCCGATCCGGTGTTGCCCGGGCGTATGCCGCCGGAACCGCTCGCCGACCCGCCGCCGCTGCTCTTCGCCGTCGTCCCCGCGGGTGCCTTCGACGCGGGGGCGGTCGTCTTCCGTGCACGAGGGGTTGGGCTCGCCGATTGCTTCCGCTTCTCCTTCGGCTTCGCGCTCGGCGAGCTGCTCGCCGTGGTGCTCGGGCTCGCCGAAGCAGAGGCGAGCGGCGCCGCACCGTCGGCGGCGTCCCCGGCGCCCGGCGTCCTGTCCGTGCTGTTCGCAACCACCCGGTCCGACGCGTCGCCGTCCTCGCCGCTGACGACGGCCACGGTGATCCCGACGCCCGCGATCGCAGCGACGGCTCCCATGGCCAGCGCGGGACCGCGCGATTTCGGCCCACTGCGGGGGCGGGCGTGAAAGCGGGACGGGCGAGCGGCTCGGCGGGAACCCATGCAGGACACCTCGGTCTGTCGGTCGGCTGACTCGGCCCCGTGTCCGGTGGCCGCGATCGCGGCCACCGGACCTGTGGGGGGTGTTCGAGAGCCTAGGACCCGGCCGGGGCGGAGACCTCCGTTCGAAGGTCATCTTCAAGAAGCCTTAAGAGAGCCGCCAAAGTCCGCTGAGGAACGGTGGGGAGCTCACCCTGAGGGTGTGGCACACCATGTGGCTGGCACGCATCGACAACAAGACCGCTGAGCTCCAGCGGCGGGAAGCCGAACGGGAACACGGCCGGCACGTCCGGCACGCCAGTCCGGAATGGATCGTCCAGCTCGGTATCGGCACCGGACGCCCGCCCGTCCAGGTCCATGCCGGCGACTGCTACGCCGCGGGCAACCGCCGCGGGAGTGCCTTGACCCGGGCAACGTGCGCCCACCACTGTTTCTTGCCCTCGATGATGTCTTGATTCAGGACGTCGCGGAGCATGTTCAGCAGCAGGTGTCCCCACTCGGCCCGGGGCCGGTACCGGCATCCGGTCGAAGTCGGGCAGCTGAGGTAGCCGTCCACTCTGGAGTGGTACTTCGTGGCCGCCGTTTCCGGGCCGCTCCAAGCAGGGGTTCGCGTCACGGTGGCGGTGTCGCTATGACGGCAGCACCTCGTCGAAGTAGCCGGGCCCGTGGCTGGGGATCACCCGCGGCGCGCTGGTGTAGCGCATAGTCTCCGTCTGCCAGGCGTGATAGCCACTGATCCACGAGCCCATCACCGCGACATAGATGTCCACCGCGGCCCGGTCCTCAGCGTCCAGCCCGAGCTGCGCGCACATGGCCGACACCTGGACGGCAAGCTCCTCGAACCGCGCGCAGCGTTCCTCGACTTCCCGGCGCGCCGCAGCGAGGGCGTCATCCCGGGTGCAGCGCTGGGCGTGCGCGATGACGAGCACAAGGTTGTCCATGTCACCGCGCGCTTCTTCCTTCTCCAAGGAGTACACGTCGTTGCACATCAGAGTGACGTCGATGGCGGCCTGGCGCATGATGCGCAGCTGCGGACTGTGGAATGCGGATGCGGGGACGCTGATGCCGGCGGCGCATTCCCCCAGGGACAGCGGCAGGTCGGTGCCGGCGATGCCCCGGCGGACCTGCAGGTAGCTCTCCATGTCGCTGGGTGCGCCGCGCAGCCGGTTGATAGCTTCGTGGGCCTGGGTGGCGAAGTAGTACTCCCACTCATGGGCCGTGCGAGTCACCCAGGCTGGATGCGCGCCGTCGGCGCTGCGGGCCCAGATGTCCTTGAACGCCACCGAACACGCGTCCCTGCCCGGCGCGGATCCGTGCACGATGTCGATCAGTTGCTGGCACACCACCGCCGCCCGGGCGGGTGTCTGCCCGAGCGGGCCGTCGAACTGGTCGTCGAAGACGAAGAAGAACGCCATCGCATCCGTGCAGACGTCCAGCATCGGCCCCTGCGCGTGCGGGAATCCGTAGGCGGCGAGCCGCGGCATGTCCCAAGAGGCGTACCAGTCCAGCGACCTGCCCTCCTGCACCAGGCCCGTACGCAGCACCCAGTTGCGGTTACGTAACCGCGCACCCTCAAGATCCGGGCTCAGGGCAAGAGGAAACGGAAGAGCGAACTGGACGTCCTGCGGCACGAGCCCCCCTCCCTGGATGGCCGTCAACGGTGTGCTCACCGCACGGAGTGATCCCGACATCCGGTCACCGGACGGCGAACCGTCCATCACTGTTGCACCTGCTGCGGTGGCCCGGTATTTGCCCAATAGGCACGTCCATGAATCTACGAACCGGCGCACTTTCCCGTGATTGGCGGCGTCGAACCCCTCCGGAGCCTGGCCCCAGCCCTCCCCGTCCAGAAGCCTCAGCGGCGCGGCCCGCCGGTGAGCAGCCAGGACGCGTCACCGGTCCCCGCCGCCGGACGGGCAGCGCGAGTGGTGGGAGCAGCTCGGCATCGTGTCTCCCGCCCCGGACTTGGACGCGCACGTAGAGCCGTCCACGGCGCCCGTGAGCGCCTTCGAGCGGGGCGTTGCGGCCCTTGGGCTCGCGAGGGTTCTGTGACCGTCCCCACGTGGTGCGCGACCGCTGAAACATGCGAGAAGCCACGCCGTCATGACCTGCCGAAGATCTTGCGCTCTAGCTTGTTGAGGCGCTTCAGTGCCGTCTCCACGCGCTCGATCCCCTCCCGGGCAACATCCACTTGGCGGGCTCGGGCCGCGGCGTATCTTTGTCGGCGGCGCTGTTCCTGAGGCGTCTCAGGCGTGTCTGCGTAGGCCATCATGACCCGGCTCGGCGGCGCGCTACCGGACGCGTCGGCCCAGGCCTGGGCGACACTGGCCATCGTCTGCCGCAGTTCCGGGTCGTCTCGACGTTGTGAGAGATCCTTAAGCCGCTGACCTGTGTCTCTCCGTTCCTCCGCCAGGAACCAGGACGCGTCGAACCCTCGCTCGTCAATGAGCTCTCCGAACAGACTGCGAACCGTGGTCAGCGCCTCGCGTACTGCCATGCCGTCCGGACCGAGGGCGAACGTGTCGTCGGGTCCACGCCTTGTAGAGCAACGTGCCGAGAGTCGCCATGAAGGCAAGCCAGCCAGGCAGAAACTTGGGCCAGTCGCCCCACCAGGAGGGAGCTGCGAGCGTCATGATCCAAGTCTGTCGGCTGAGCTCGAAAAGAGCCGGGACGGCTCACGGGTGCGCGCTGGGGCATGTGGGCGCCGCCCGGTGTGCTGCCCCGCGACGGCCCGGAAGGCCGCCGACACTCCTATCTCTCCAGGCGGCCACGACGTAACGCCGGGGCCGCGCCGTCGTTGGACAACGCGACTCCCTGTACCGGGCCCCGGGGATGGCCGACCTCCCCGGGGCCGTGGCGTGTCCGGCTCACGGTCAGATCCCTCGGGCCGCCGTGGCCGTGAGCCAGCCGACGGCTGCGGCGCCGGTCAGGAACCGCGCGGGGCCACCAGGCCGGATTCGTAGGCAAGGACCACGAGCTGGGCACGATCACGGGCGTGGAGCTTGGCCATGGCCCGGTTGATGTGGGTCTTGGCCGTCAACGGGCTGATGACCAGTCGGACGGCGATCTCGTCGTTGGACAGGCCCCGTGCGGCCAGGACGACCGCCTGGCGTTCGCGGCCGGTCAGCTCCTCCAGCCCGCTGCCGGCGCGGGTTGGGGGCGGCTGGGTGACGTACCGGTCGATGAGCTTGCGGGTGATCACGGGCGCGAGCAGGGCGTCGCCGCGGGCGGCGACACGTACGGCGTGCAGGAAGTCTTCCGGCACGATGTCCTTGACGAGGAAGCCTGCGGCGCCGGCGCGCAGCGCGTCGAAGACGTACTCGTCCATGCCGTAGTTGGTCAGCATGACGACGTGCACCCCGGCCAGGGCCGGGTCCGCGGCGATGCGCCGGGTCGCTTCGATACCGTCCATGACGGGCATCTGGATGTCGATGAGCGCGACATCGGGCAGATGCTCCTGAACGAGCGCCAAGCCCTCCTGGCCGTCGGCGGCCTCGTCCACCACCTCGATATCGTCTTCGAGGGCGAGTAGCGCGCGGAAACCGCTGCGGATAAGCGGCTGGTCGTCGACCAGCAGGACACGGATCACGATGCTTCATTCGTGGGGAGTTCAGCCCGGACTGTGAAGCCGCCTGAGCTGCGCGGCTCGGTGCGCAGTCGGCCGCCCAGGGCCGTGACGCGTTCGCGCATACCCAGCAGCCCGAGCCCGGCCGTCGGCGCGGGGTGCCGGGTGGCCTTCCCGTCGTCGTCGACGCGGATGGCGAGGATGTCCGGCCGGTAGCCGATGTGCACGGAGGCAGTGGTTGCGGCGGCGTGCCGGGCAACGTTGGTGAGCGACTCCTGAACGATCCGGTAAGCGGTACGGCCCACTGCGGTCGGCACGTCGTGCGGATGTCCTTCGATCGTCAGCGTCGTCTCCAGGCCGGCCGCCTGGAACCCTTTCACCAGGTTTGAAATGTGGTCGAGCCCGTGCGGCGGGACGGTGTCCTCCTCGCGCAGCGCCTCAAGGGTCGCGCGCAGCTCGCGGCTCGCCTCCCGGCCGGCTTCCTGGATCGCCAGCAGGGCCTCCGGTACCTGCTCGCCCCGCCGCCGGGCCACGTGGACGGCGACCTCGGACTGCACCGTGATGACCGAGATCTGGTGAGTGAGCGAGTCGTGTAGCTCCCGCGCGATGCGCAGCCGCTCCTCGTCGGCACGTCGCCTGGCGGTCTCCTCGCGGGTGCGCTCAGCTTCGTCCGCCCGCCGTTCGGCCTGCCGCACCGCCTCCCCGGCGGCGAACGCGGCGATCAGCCAGGCGATCTCAAGAGTGTTCCGGGCTTGCGCCGCGACCTCGCGCGTGGACCCGTCGTGAAAGACCAGGGCGGTGAGGTGGAGCACGGCCACCAGGCCCCCGGACGCGGCCAGTGCGACGACGCGGTGCCCAGCACGTACCGCGCCGTAGACCGCGACGAGGTAGGAGACGGCGAGCACCTCGAACCCGGCCGCCAGAGAGCCCACCGCGCCCAGTCCGGTGACAGCCAGGACCACAAGCGGTGCCCGGCGGCGCGCGGCCAGCGCCAGCCCGCCGACCGCCAGCAGCACGCAGCCGAGCAGCTCGCGGCCCCCGACCGGGTGCGGTCCGGACAGCCCCGTGCCCAACAGCAGCACCGCCACGCCCACGGCGATCACCCAGTCGGTGACCGCTGCCGGGACAGCGAACCGTCCTTTGTCCATGGGTGCACCGTAACCGGATGCGGTCGTGTGCGAGTCCGGCTCACGGACGAGCGGTCGGCTACCGCGTGTGCGGTACCCGCGCGCTGCCTGCCGCGTCCGCGGTATCCGGATGCCGCGGCGGCGGCAGTGGAAAGTGCCTGCGTCTGCTGGACGATCGGCAGGGGCCGGGCGCGCATGCTCAAAGCGCATCGAGCATCGCAGTCAGCGACGGATGGAGAGGAGAGCGGCATGAGTGCTTCAGCAGCCCTGATGGCGGCCGCCCAGGGCGGGATCATCGGCGACGGGCGGACCGGGGCCAACCTGGCCCTGGGGGTAGGGCTGCTCGGCGTGGCCGTCGGCTGGCTGGCCCTGGCCCGCGCCGGCGGCCGGATCAGCATCGGCAACGCGCGCACCGGCGGGATGGCGGCCATCGCGGTGGGGCTGGCCGGCACGGCCCTCGCGGTCCTGCACCTGACCACCTCCAACGGCGGTCCCGGCACCGGCAACGGGCTCGTCGGCGCCCTCGTCGCCGTCCCGCTGGGGCTGGGCGCCGTACTCCTCGGCCGCCGGGCGCTGACCCGCTCCCGGGGCGGCGACCGGCCGATCGATCGGACGACCGTCTGACCATCACTCCGTCACGGCGTGCGTGGGGCCGCCGCGCGCCGGACCCCGTAGACGGCAAGCACCCACATCCGGCGCTCCAGCCCCGGAGCACCGAGGACAGCGGCAGAGCGAAGGCCAGGAGCAGACAGCCGACCAGGACCGACCACGTTTCCACGCCACCCCGCACGTCTGGCCGCGTCCATCAACCCCGCCGCCAGAACCCCTGACGTGCTCCTGGCGTGGTGCCCAACCGAACCAGACGATATCCAGGGCTATAGGTGTGCCCTGAGGTCAGAGTGGCCGTACTTCGCGGGTCAGGACCCGTCGCATTGGGGTGCGTCCTGCGCCGACATGTTCCATGCCTCCGAGCTCACCAGGTTGGGCCGCCCTGACGGCGCCCATGCATCCATGCGCGCCAAGGCCCCGCCGCTGTTACGGATCCAGGCCTCGCTCATCGGGTCCATGAACTCCAGCCGAAGCTGGGCCAGCTCCCCTTCCGTCAGACTCACCGACGGCTGCTCCAGGGCCATGGAGTCGAGCAGCGCCTTGTTCGGGACGGCGATCTGCTTGCAGGGTTGGAGGAGGTCCAAGTCCCATCTCACCTTGTTCGCCGGGAGCGTGAGCCGCATCGCCATGACGCGGGCGCTTCCGTTCACCACGATCACCTCCGAGCCCATACGGTAGAAGTCGACGAGGTTCGCGTACGCCTTCTCCCGGTCCTCCTTTGACCGGCGTTCCTCCGCGGCCGCCCGCTGCTCCGCCTTCTCGGCGCGCTGGTCCTCCCTGCCGGCGTACAGCTCGGCCCGAATACCGAGGATCAGCCCGGCCAGTGCCGCTACCACCGTGACGGCGCCGACCGTGAACCGTCCGAGATCCAGCACGGTGACGCGGTACGGGCCGCTACCGGACTCCTCGGAGGCGTCCGTGTCGACGGCTGGTTCGGACTCCTCCTGCGGGGGCGAGGTCTGTGCCGCGACGGGGCGCGTCCCGGGGGAAGACACGTTCTCCGGTGCGCTGCTGCCGTCACCGGCCCCGGACGCCTGCGCGGGGGCAGCGGGCGGACCAGCGGAGGCCCTCGCTCCTCCCTCGGACTCTGACGGGCTTGCTGCACCTTCGTTTGGGGCCATGCGGCAAGAATGCCCAGGCTCCCCTGCCTCGGGGGCCCGTTGCGGCATATGGTCCGGCCCCGGCACTGTTCCACCGCCTCGGTTCCGGCCGGCCAGGACGTCCGGCAGGCCGGGCGGGCACCCACCTCGGCGCAGCCCTGTCGGGGCGGGCAAGCCGTCCGGGACGGCTTGCCCAGCTTTCCCCTTGGGCTCGCCCGGCCACCTCCGGCTCAGGAGGCTGGCGAGCACGTCGGTCGGGATCTTCCTGTGCAGGACTGACACGGCTCGTCTTGCTGCTTCGGCTGCGCTGGTCTTGCTGCTTGCCGACGACCCGTGGGCGAGACGACGGGTGCGCCGGCGGCGAAGCTGTAGGCGGTCGAGCCGGTCGGCGTGGCCACGAGCAGGGCGTCGGCGGAGGACGAAGCCAGGAGGCGGCCGGAGACGTAGACGCCGACCGAGATCTGGCGGTCCCTGGCCAGCTTCTCCAGAACGATGTCGTTGAGCGCGGTGACGTCCAGCGGGATGCCCCACTCGTCGTCGGTTCGCAGTCGGGGCGCACCTGGGGCTGCGGCAGGAGTGGCCCACGGCCGTACCGCACCCATGACTCCATGCCCTCTGGCACCTCCAGTCGGAGAGAGGCCCGCAGGGCGAGCAACATGCGGCTGTCGCTCCTGAGCCGGTCCTCGCGGGCCGAGCGTGGCGAGGTCTCAGCGCCAGTCGTCGATCACGTAGGCGTCGGGGTGGCTGTAGCCGGGGTCGTTGGGCCTGTGCATGGTCACGCCCTGCAACCAGGTGCGGAAACCGCGGTCGACCATTCGACGGTAGGCATCCGGGCGGCCCAGGTTCATCCCGGCGTCCAGTTGACCCAGTCCGTGTTCGGCGGCCAGCTGCTCGCACGCGTCAAGGAGTCGTTCGAACCGGCTGGCGGCCTCCGGGCCGGGGCGAACGGCTCCGAACTTGACGAAGCACACGTCCTCGCCGGCCTCCGACCCGGCTCCGCAGTGACAGACGGCCAGGCCGTCGAGCTCGGAGCCGGCGCCCTGGAGCAGGATGGTGTCACCGAGCCCCTGCGCGTGCGTGGCCACGATCTCGCGTTCCAGGCTCAGGCCCTCGTACACGGCCCCGGTCAGCGCGCGGCACAGGCTCAGGGCGTCGGGCTGCTCGGCGGCGGGCAGCCGGCCGTACAGCAATCGGCCGGGGACTGCGGCACTGCCTGCCACCTGCTTCTTCATCATCGCTGTGAGGAATCGGGGCCAGAAACCGTACCGGCGGTAGAGCTCAAGGTGCTTGGGACTGTGCGAGAAGGTGAACAGGCCCAGGTGGCGGTTCTCCCAGGTGTCGAAGCAGTCCATGACCGGCTCCATGAGGCGCCTGCCGACGCCCTGGTCCCACAGGTCCGGACGCACGGTCAACGGGCCGAAGTACCCGACGCTGCCCCAGTTGGCGGCGAAGTTCGATCCGGCGACTTCGCCCTCCACCGTCGCTGCGAAGGCCGCCTGGGGATCGGTCGCCCAACGGGTGCGGACGTAGTCGGCGGTCCCGAAGAACGTCTTCGGCTCGGGAGCCCCGAGGAACGTCCCGAAGGCGACCCTGAAGATCTCGTCGGCCCGATCCAGGTCCGCCTCACCCAGCGGGCGGACCGACAACGGGCCCGTGCCACTCTTGCGCTCCCCTGCCGGTGGGGTCATCGCTCTCTCCTTCCCGACCCCCCTGTTTCATCGCACCACGGGCGTGCGCCGCAGGCGAGGCGAAAGGTTCACCGATACCCGGGACCGAGGACCCGGCCGGTCTGCCTTGCCTGTCCGCCGGGAACAGCGGCAGTCGCCGGGCCGAATACCGGCCGGTCGAACAACGGCTACTACGGGGACCGGCCCGGGAAGGCCACCCCCTGCCCGGGGCGGGGAGTCAGTCGACTTGGTGCTGTCCGTCCTCGTGGACATCGACCTCGACCCCGGCGGGCGCGTTCCAGAGTGCTGAACAAGCGCCGTCGTGATCCGTGAACAAACCAGGCCGGAGCTGATGCCGGTAGAGATACCGGACGATGGCACGGCCCCGCCGCTACCGCTCCTCGAAAACAGTCGCAAGCAGTCCACCAGGTCATAGGAGCACTCCAGCCGCTCTGCTGCATTCGGGTGGACCCTCATGCGGGCCGCAACCGGCTTCCCCTCACGCGAAGTCCCCCTTCACAACCCAAGCGTTGAAAGGAGCCTGTCCATGGCCCACACCACCACGCCTGGCCGGCCGTCCTGGGCACACGACGACTTCCTGCTGCCACCGCCCAACCCCACCCAGCGCCTCAACCTCACCCTCGCCCCGCGGGATGTGCACCGCCTGGAACTCAACGCGGCACTGACCACCGCCGGCGTCGCTCCCATGCCCGGCGACCGCGAGGCCATCGACCACCTCAGCACCTTGCCCGACCACGTCCACAACGCACTGCACCGCTGGCTCACCCATACCACCCAGTAGGCAGCCCCCACCCGGGACGCCGGCGGGGAGGACGTCTCCCCGCAGCTGTCCTGGAGCGGCGCTCCGGAGGGCACCAAGAGCTACGCCGTCACCGTCTACGACCCCGACGCCCCCACCGGGTCCCGGTTCTGGCACTGGGCGGTCGCCGACATCCCCGCCACCGTCACCGAGCTGCCCGAGCGCGCGGGCGACGACACCGGCTCGGGCCTGCCCGAGGGCGCCTTCCACCTGCCCAACGACGCCCGCACGGCCCGCTTCATCGGCGTCGCCCCGCCGGCCGGGCACGGCCCGCACCGCTACTTCGTCGTGGTGCGGGCCCTCGACGTCGAGTCCATCGGTGTGACGGCCGACGCCACCCCGGCCGTCCTCGGCTTCACCATGGCCGGCCACATCCTCGGCCGCGCGGTCCTGACCGCCACCGCCGAAACCCCCGCCTGACGAACAGCATGTCCCCACTCTTCGACACCACCGAGATGTATCTCCGCACCATCCTGGAACTCGAGGAGGAAGGCGTGGTCCCCATGCGCGCCCGCATCGCCGAGCGTCTGGACCAGAGCGGCCCCACCGTCAGCCAGACCGTCGCCCGCATGGAGCGCAACGCGCTGCACGTCGCCGGCGACCGGCGCCTGGAGCTGACGGAGGAGGGCCGGCGGATCGCCACGCGCGTGATGCGCAGGCACCGTCTCGCGGAGTGCCTGCTCGTCGACGTGATCGGGCTGGAGTGGGAGCAGGCCACGCCGAAGCCTGCCGCTGGGAGCACGTGCTGAGCGAGGCCGTCGAACGCCGCGTCCTTGAGCTGTTGCGACACCCGACCAAGTCGCCCTACGGCAACCCGATCCCGGGCCTGGAGGAACTCGGCGGGAAGAGCGCCCTGGATGCGTTCCCCCGACGAGAGCATGGTCAGCCTCAGCGACCTCAAGCCCGGGCCGAACGGCGCGAGCACGGTCGTACGGCACATCAGGGAGCTGATCCAGACCGCCCCCCACTGATGTCCACACTGCGGCACGCCGGGGTGCAGCCCGGCGCGGTCGGGAGCGTGACGTCCTCGCCCGCGGCGTGATGGTCAGCGCGGCGGCCTGACGTCGCGACGGTGAACTGCCGCTGTGCCGCCCAGTTCATCCAGGAGATCGACAAGTACCGCCCGCGCCACATCGAATGCCGCCGGATCAAAGCGCTCCCGCGCGCGTCGGGCGACAGTGACGGCTTCCCTGCCCCTGCGGGTCAGGGCGACATGGCGAATGCGGGCATCACGGGGGCTCGGCAGGCGTTCGCCATAGCCGAGCCGTTCGAGATCCGCGACTACCTCGGAAGCTCCCTGTTGGGTCATGTCGAGCTTCGCCGACAGGTCACTCACAGTCGGCTGCGCGTCGATCAGGTGCTGGAACACGTACCCGTGGGACATCCGCAGGTCGCCGAAGCCCATCGAGGCGAGGTCGGCCTGGATCGCACTGCTGACCGCGAACCCGACGAACACCCCCACGTCCGCATCGCTCTCCGTCACCACGAGGCAGTAGCCCGGCTGGCGGCGCCGGAGGAGCTCAAGGAGTTCCTGCACCCGGACATGACCCACTCACAGTTGCCGAACGCGCTGTTTCCCGCGGGCGTCGACCGCGATCTCGCGGAGACTCTCGCCGCCTCTGCGCAGGCCCGCACGTTGCTCACCGCTCAGCACTACGAAGTGATCAACGCGGTGGCCTCCGGCGACCAGGTCGCGTTGGAGCTCGAATGGTCCGGCACTCTGGCTTCCGGCTTCGGCCGCCTGCCCGCGGGCCACGTCATGCGCGCACACATCGCAGCCTTCCTCGCATTCCGGGACGGCAAGATCGTCGCTCAGCGCAACTACGACTGCTACGAGCCCTTCGTCTGACGCCCGGCCGGCGGACGCTTGAGAGGAAGCAGTGGCGACCAGGAAACTCCCGTGCGTCGATTCGCACAGATCTGCGATCATCCCCGAATGGCGCACGGTCTGGAATCACTGGTCATCCGACACACCCACCGCATCCCCTCCCCCAAGGGCTCTGCCGGAGAAGGCGCCACCGCCGCGCGGCAGTTGGACGCGACGCTGGCATCCGTGGGCTTCAAGCTCTCGGCGGAGCTGCTTGAACGGCTGTCCGGGCTGTCCGAGGCCGCCGTCGTCCACACCGCCAAGCGGACGCTGCGCACCGTGAGCGAGATGGTCGGCGATCACGTCCGGCACAACTCGTACTTCATCGACTTCCCCGTGAACGTGCCGGACACCGAAGAGTTCTGGATGCGGTGTGTGGCCAAGGCGCTCGTCGACGACGCGTCGCGCGGGAACGTACTGACGCAGTTGGCGCACGGAGTGCTGGACCTGCTCAGCCTGCCCACGTACGGCCGCTACCAGCACACCTACGAGGAGATGCTCGCGGCGCAGGACGAGCTGATCGCCTCGGCGGGCGACCGGGTGACCGTCCTGCACCTCGGACGGGACCTGGACGGCGAACTCACGGACCTGTACCTCGCCCTGGCGGGCAGTACGACGCCACTGGGCGATGACCACCTGGGCGACCTCAAGATCCTCGCCGAGCGGTGCGCGCTCGGACCCCAGCCGGAGTCGATCCCGGTCAGGGAGAACCGCGCGGTCGTCAACGCGGCACGTCTCGCCGCCGGCGCGGACCTCCTGTTCGACACCGTCGTCGATGTGCTGCGGCTGGCCTGCGCGCTCTCGGGCGGCGACGTGACGCTGCAGGAGCCGACCCGGTTCCGGGGCTTCCCCCGGCCGGTGCGCCGGAAGCTGCTCGCCGGCCTGGATGCCGTGGTCGCGGCGAACCCCGCCAGGCTGGCCGACGTGCACGCCTACCGCGAGCCCTTCAAGCGACTCGGAGAGCGTCTTCACCCGCACGAGTATCCGCAGTGGCCGTACGCGGCCGATGTGTTCGCCGTGGCTCGGGGCGAGAAGGAGGCACGGTCCTTCGACAGCCGCGTCGAGCAGCTGCTCGACGCGTCCGACGTCCTCGGTGCCGTGCGGCTGCTGAAATCCGCTCCCGGCAAGTTGTTCCGTGCCCTCGACCTTCTGCTGCGCATCGCCGCCGACCAGGAAGAACGCGACGCGGTGGTGGCCACCGCGGTGGAAGTGGCTCCCGAGGTCTCCGGCCGCGTCGTGCTGTCCGTCCGCGAACACTTCCAGAACCGGGAGCGGGTGAGCGACCAACCCCGGATCTTCGTCAACCGCCGAGGCCACGGCTGGGTCACCCCCGACGCCCGGCCGCCGGTACCCGCCGCCGACCGCGATCGCCTGATCACCGCCCTCGACGCCGAGATGCGCCGCAGGCTCCCGGCACCGCGCCGACTGCTGCTCGACCCCGATGTCCTCGACGTGGCGCTCCCGCTCAGCGGCAGAGCGTCCGCGGCCGGGCTCGGCGTATTGCCGCGCGGTTCCATCTCGGCGGTCGACGGCGAGCATCTGCGCTTCTTCGTGTACTGGAAGCAGGCCGAGAAGCGGACCGACTACGATCTCTCGGCCCTGCTTCTCCACGCCGACTACAGCACCGACTGCTGGCTCTCGTACACATCCCTCAAGGCTGTCGGGGGCAAGCACTCGGGCGATGTCACCGAGGCGCCCGACGGGGCCTCGGAATTCATCAACCTGTCCCTGGACCGGGTGCGCAGCACCTCCATCGTTCCGCAGGTCAACATCTACGCCGGCGAGGGCTTCGAGGAGACCGAGGAGTCGTTCTTCGGTTTCATGGTGCGCGACGGCGAGCAGAAGGGCCGGCCGTTCGAGCCGCGCACGGTACGGATGAAATCGGAGCTGCGCGGGGTGGGCCGAGTGGCGCTGCCGCTGGTGTTCCGGCGCGAGGACGACGGCCGGTGGGGCGCCAAGTGGCTGCACCTGTATCTGAGAGGCATCTCGTCGGCCAACCGGGTGGAGGAGAACCAGATGTCGGTGTCCAAGGTGGTGCGTGCCCTCGTGGAGCGCGAGTACCTGACGGTGCGCTACCTGGTCGGCCTGATGTCCGACGGCGCCACGGCCGTGGAACTGTGGGACGACGAGACCGTCTTGGACGAGCCGGTCACATACATCGGGCTCGAACGTCCCGAGGGGCTGCCCGCGGGCTCCCAGGTCGTCACCCTCGAAAACCTGCGCGACCTGATCCCGGGCTGAGTGCTAGCGTTGCCGTCGGCGAGGCCATGAAGGGACTTCCTTCTCACTCCTTTCCTGAAACAAGTTCCTTCGCTTTCCTCGCCCTCGATGTCGCTCCGGGCGGCGCCCCCGCTCACCGCGCGTGCGTCGCCCGAGCCGTTTTCGGGCCTCTCCTGCGCGAGAGGCCCATGCCACACCCGGCAGACAGGGCACGGGCGCGCGGTACGTCCAACGATGACGAACGGTGTGCCGTCGACGACGGGCACGAGTCCCATGAAGCACCCGCCGCTACGGCGGCCCGGAGGGATTTCGCCGCAGGCCCGAGCGCCGTCCGATACGCCGGGCCCGCCGCGCGGCCGCGGGCACTCGCTGCGCCCAGGACGCTGATGCGCAGTTCGATCTGACTGCCTGAAACGTGCCAGCCCGCGGCAGAGCCAACAGCCGCCGGTACGGCAAGGAGCGGGGATGTCAGGAATACGCAGCAGCGGGATCACTCCACTGAGCAGGATGGGAGGGCTGGCCGTCAACCCGTGGAGGTCGGCGCGGCGAACGACCGGGCTGGTGGCGTTCGGATGGGCGTCCGCAGCAGCCACCACCTACGTCGCGTACCTGACCTTGGGCTTTGAGGCCGTCCCCATCAGTGTCGGGGTGCTCCTGTGCCTCACCTTTGCCGTGATGATGGCCCTGCTCCACCGAGCCTGGTGGCTGACCGTGCTGTCCGCGGTGCCTGCGCTGTTCATCCTTGTCGGGTCGGTCCAGTACGCGCCCGAGGCCGCCTTGGAGCAGCGCGGTGTGCGCGAGAGCGTCGTGATCGTGGCGGATACCGTGGCCGGCACATCGAGTAACAACCATCGCTTCACCCTCCGGGGCACGGACGGAGAGAAGCTGGAGGAGAAACTGCAGTTCAACGGTGACGTCTGGGCGCCGAAGGTAGGTGACCGGCTCGACATCATCCGTGACCCCGAGGGCGCGGTCCCGATGGAGCAAGCGGACGACGTCGATGCCGCGGGTCGGCTGAGTGGCCTGATCGGTGGCACGGTGACGTGGACTTTGATGGCGGTGCTGGCCGGCTGGCGTGGCCACGTCCGCCGCCGCCGGGGCGTCGATTCCCAGTTGGACCAGTTCCTGTGGTGATCCGGAGAAGCGTCGTTTCCGAATAGCGTCCTCGTGCGAGGAGCGCGTCGCCCATGAGGCAGAGTTCCGACAGAGCTGCCCTGTTCACCACCAGGTTGAGGGCTCTGGTCGCTGTCACGGCGACCAGAGCCCTCTTCTGGCTGTGCCCATCCGCATGAGGCGGGCCGTCTCAGGGAATGATGATGTGGTTCAGCAGCCAGGTGAGCGTGGCCCGAGCGGCGCCGGAGCAAGTGCCGGCGATGGCCGCAGCGAGCATCGCGGAGCGGCTGCGGCGTGATTTTGCTCGAGGGGCCTGGGGGCGGCGGGTCGTGGACATAGGCTTTCACTCCCGTGACGGACAGTGCCCAGTCGGGCCGTGTCGGTGAGGTCTTGTACCAAGGCTGGCGCGGGACGGGGGAGTTGCGGCAAGCGTCACGCGTTGCCATTTGGCGGCGACACTGAACAGGGGTGGGCATGACCGGACTGGACCCGCTGGGGGACGACATCCGACCCGAGGTCAGGGAGCTGGCCGAGACGCTACGGATGCTGTTCGCCTCGCTGAGGATCTCACTGCGTCGCTACGCCGTGCGCACTCACAGCGATCCGGGGACCGTCTCGCGTTACCTCAACGGCAAGCGGGTGCCGCCCTGGTCGTTTGTGACGGGTCTGCTCACTCAGGTGGCCGACCACCGCGGTGAGCCGGTTACCGCCGAGGTGATCAGCAGACTGCGCATGCTGCACGGCAAAGCCGTATCGGTCGGCACGCGCAACCACCGAGTCCAGGAACTTCAGCAACTGCTCGAAGAACAGGACCAGCAAGTCCGCGAAAGCCAGGACAGAGAACAAGAGCTCAAAGAGGAGTTGCACGAGCGGCAACGCCGTTTCCACATGGTGGAGACGGAGCTGCGTACTCTTGAAGCTGCCCGGGCGGCCGACCGCGACCAGCACCGCTGCGCAATGGATCAGGCCCGGGCAGAGCAGGCGCGGCTGCGCGCCGAACGCGACAGCCTGCGCCAAGAGATCACCAGCCTGCGCACGCAACTGGCCGATGCTCAGCAGGCCACCGCCCTCGCCGAAGAGCACTGCGCCCGCCTGGAGCGGCTACTGGACGCAGCCGAACACGGCTCGCCCCAACCGCCTCAACCAGCGAGGGCACCCCACCACCCCGTCCAGGACCTGTCGCAGAAGTCCGGGAACTCCGCACTGCCCCTGCCCTCGCCGGGCCCCGACGTCAACGCATCTCTCATCGGATCGCTGGTCAAGGCCGGCATCGGAATTCCGCTGACGTCCGCTGTCCCGGCCGTGGCCGGAGTGGGAGGGGTCTCACTCACCCAACTTCTGCCGGTCTCGAACCCTGCCAGCCTGATGCTGGCCTTCTGCGGTGTGCTGGTGAGCACCGCCGTCTTCTGTTGCCTACTGGCAGTGCCTGGTCTCAGCATCCTGATGAGCCTGGTGCGCGCCGACCGGGGAAACCGCATCCCCCGACTGCTCACCGGCCTGCTGCTGGGCGCATGTGTTCTTGCCTTCGTTCTCGGCTCGATCGACCCGGCGTGGCTGGGGCCGATCGGGGACTGGGCCAGAACTCTGAACACCGCCAAGGCGTCTTCCGACTCGTCCTGCGTGCTCGGCCCCTACATGTACTCGTGCTGACCTGGCCACCCCGGCGATACGCCCTCGTACGGGGTACACCGGCTGCCCGCCATCCCTGCGAAGCCGGGGGGACGCCACTCTGGTACGCCTCCTCCGCGACGACGATCCCATCTCGAAGCCGCCTGGCGCCGCATCACCGAGATGATCTCGTACCGAAAGGGCCGCACCTACCCAGCACTTGCGGCATTTCTGTGGAGTGTCGGGTCAGCTCCTGCGGAGGTTCTGACTCGTTGACGCGGGTGCCGCTGCAGACCGGGCCGGGGGTGTGCAGGGCGCGCATGCTGCGGCGAAGGGCCCGCTCGTCTTCGTCAACGCCGCCCTCATGGCCGAACTCGCTCTGGGCGCCTACCGCTTATCCCTCGCCTGGCCCCGGGTCCAGCCCACTGGCCGTGGGCCCGCCGAGCAGCAAGGCCTGGACTTCTTCCGACGCCTCGCCGACGAGCTGCCAGGGCATCCAGCCTGTAGGCCACCTGCTACCACTGGGACCTGCCGCAAGAGCTGTGGGATGCCGACGGCCGGCCCGAGCGTGCCGCACCACGAGTCCGCCCCCGTCCGCCGCGCGAGCGGAGGCCGGGGGCGGCCTTTCATGGACCTCCTGTTTGGTCAGACACGCGAACGTGCGCCCGATGTCGTTCGAGAACGACACGTGCCGTGCGGGCCATGGCCTCGTCGACCATCTCACCCTGGAATGACACAGCGCCCGTTCCGCTCTTCTGCGCGGACTCGATCGCCGTGATCAGCGCCGCGCAGCGGGTGAGTTCGGCGGCGCCGGGAGAGAACACCTCGTTGATCACGGGGACATGGGAAGGATGAATCGCCATCATTCCCTCGTAGCCGAGGGAGCGGCTCTGTTCGGCGAAGGCACGCAGCCCCGACAGGTCGCCGACCCGCGTCCACAATCCGCTGACCGGGCACGGTACTCCGGCTGCTCTCGCGTCCAGCAGAACACGGGAGCGCAGTGCCACCGTTTCGGTTCCCTCCGGGCTCCAGCGGTAGCCGACGGCACGTTCCACGTCACCGCCGGGAGCGGTGAGAGCGCCCAGGTAGGCGATGCGCGGGGCGGCTCGGGCGATGTCGTAGGCCTCGCGCAGACCGCGCGCCGTCTCCAGCAGGGGAATCAGGGCCACCTGTCCTGGCGGGAGGCCCTGTTCCCGCTCGCACCAGCCCAGCAGCCGGTCGGCGAGCTCCACGTCCCGGGCTGAGCGCACCTTGGGGAGCACGATGCCGGCGAGCCCGGGCCGTACGACCGCGCGCAGTTCCTCGGCCCCCGCCCAGCCGTCCATCGGGTTGACACGGACGAACAGCGCCATCCGCCCCGTCCGATCCGCCGGCGCGGCGGCCCGTGTGATGACGTCGGCCACCTGCGCCCGGGCGGCTGGCTTGCCCGAGGCGGGCACCGCGTCCTCCAGGTCGAGGATCGCCGCGTCGGCGCCCGCCGCCCGGGCCTTGGACAGCCAGCCGGTACGGGTGCCGGGGACGAAGAGCAGGGAGCGCAGCGGGGGCCGGTCGACCGCTCCCGCGTGCACTTCGGTAGGCGTTTCCGAGGACGCCTCAGATGACATCGCTCTTCTCCAGGTCGGTCAGCTCTTCCGCGCTGAGTCCGAGCCACTGCCCGTAGACGAGGTGGTTGTCCTGTCCGAGGGCCGGCCCGGTGCGCCAGACCCGGCCGGGTCGCTGCCGGAAGTGCGGAATGACGGCCTGCATACGCACCGGACCGAGGTCGGGGTCGTCGACGGTGATGATGTCCTCGCGCTCGGCGTACACGGGATCCACTGCGATGTCCGCGGCGTCGAACACGCGTGAGGCCACGACTTCGGCGCGGGCGAACTCCTCAAGGCACTCACCGGTGCCGCGCCCGGCCACCCAGTTCCGCAGGCCCTCGTCCAGCTGCCCTCGCCGCTCGTACTGTTGCCGCGCGGTGGCGAACTCCTGCTCGGGGAGTCCCAGCAGGGAGGCGATGTTGCGGACCGAGCGCAGCGTCGCGGAGGTCACCGTGATCCAGTCGCCGTCGCGGGAACGGTAGGTGTTGATCACGGCCGCGGGGGCGACCGCCAGCTGGTTGCCGGAGCGGTCGGGCACGCGTCCCAGCTGGTCGTGGACGATGACCTGCCATTCGACGAGACGGAACAGGGGCTCGAAGAGGGCGAGGTCGATCCACTCACCGTCGAAACCGGGGTCGTGGTCACGCCGGTGGAGGGCCGCGAGGACGGCATAGGCGCCCATCAGGCCGGTCACGGCGTCACCGTGCGAAAAGCCGGTGTGGACGGGCGGGCCGTCGGGAAACCCGGTCAGATGGACGACTCCGCTGCGCGCCTCCCCCATCTTGCCGAAGCCGGGAGCGTCCGCCTGCGACGAGGTGGCGCCGAAGCCGGAGATCTGCAGCAGGACGGCCCGGGGGTTGATCCGGTGCACGGAGTCCCAGTCGAGTCCCCAGCTGCGCAGGCGTCCGGCGCGCAGGGTGACGATCACGACGTCCGCCCAGGCGACCAGCCGGCGAGCGACACGCCGGCCGGCCGCGTGGTGCAGATCGAGGGTGACCGAGCGCTTGTTGCGGCCGGCGACCTTGAACCACAGGGGTACACCGTCACGTCGGGGCCCCATGGCGCGGGCCGCGTCGCCGGCCCCGGGGGGTTCGACGTGAATGACGTCGGCCCCCTGGTCGGCGAGCATCGAGCCCGCCAGCGGCCCGGCCACCACATGGGCGAACTCGACCACTTTCAACCCCTGCAGCTGCCCACGTCCGGTGGTGTTCCGCTCGTCGTCCGGCACCGATCGCTCCCTCGCCCCTGCTGTTTCGCGTTGCTCCCGGCTGGGTCGACCGCGTCGGGGCGCACGGTCGTCACCGTTCGGGGTTCTCAGAGTGCAGGAGCCAAGAAATGCCTGTCGAGCATCAGAAGGCGATGAATCAATGCGAAGGACGCATCAATACGCCCATCGCGCGGCCTCATGCCCACGAAACCCCGGGCGGAAGAGCGCGGCCCCGGAGGCGGTGCTCCTCGAGCGTCTCCAGGAACCGCTCCGTCGCCGTCGGGAGCGTTCGCCGGACGCGCACCACGACGTCCAGGCGCCGGTCCACCACGGGGTCCGCCAGGGGACGGCAGACGACGGGCCCGGCGGCCATGAGGGGCAGCACGAGGGCAGGCATCGCCGTCACCCCGAGGCCGGCGGTCACCAGTCCGCCCACGGTCGCGATACTGCCCGCCTCGGCCGCCGGTACGGCGTGCGCGTCGATCTGCGCGAACGCCGCATCGGTGAGCCGGCGCACGCTCGAGTCGCGCCCGACGGCAAGGAACGGCTGACGAGCCAGGTCGTCCCAGGCGATCTCGTCGCGGTCGGCCAGCGGGTGACCTTCCGGCAGCACGGCGACGAAGCGGTCCCTGACCAGGGGGCGGTGCTTCAGCTGCTCGGGCGGATGGCCGATGGTGGTGATCGCGAAGTCGGCGTCACCGGACAGGACCCGGTCCACCACCAGCCGTTCCAGGCCGTCGAGGAGACGTACCGTCACCTGCGGACGCCGTTCGCGAAAGTCGGAGATCACCTGCGGCAGGAGCACCGCGGCGACCGAGGGAAGGGTGGCCACGGCGACCGTTCCGGACTCGCCGAGCAGGAATCGCCTGAGTTCCTTCATGCCTGCCCGGTGGGCGGTGACGATCTGCTCGGCGACACGCAGGGCCTCGACGCCCGCCGCGGTCAACTGCACGTTGCGGGTGTGCCGTTCGAGGAGCCGGACGCCGAGCTGTCGCTCCAGATCCGCCACCGCGCGGCTGAGTGAGGACTGGGACACGTGCAGGTCCGCGGCGGCCGCGGTGAAGCTCGCAGCCCGGGCTACGGCTGTGTACGCCGCCAGTTGACGCAAGGTGGTGGCCTCCATGGCCGACGAGCATAGGGCGCGCCCTCGGGAATTGATGCGCCTATCGCATGGACAGATCTCAGTTTGATGCTGGACACCGATCCGCTGGTGCTCCGAAACTCTCGCGTAACGCCTCGGTCGTCCCCCGCCCAGCCCCGCCCACCGTCGCCGAGGGCCGTCCCCGAGAAAGCGAGCGCCTCATGCTGGCAGCCCTGGGCTTCGCCACGATCGCCGTCCTCCTGCTGCTCACCATGACCAGACGCGCCTCGGTGCTGGTCGCTCTCGTCCTGCTACCGGTGCTGGCGGCACTCGTCGGAGGCTTCGCCGGCGATCTGGGCGAACTGATCCTCGGTGGGCTGTCCAAGGTGGCCCCCACCGGCATCATGATCGCCTTCGCGGTCCTGTACTTCAGCCTGATGGTGGACGCCGGGCTCTTCGACCCTCTGATCCGCGCCCTGTTGCGCGCGGCGCGGGGGGATCCGTTGCGGGTCACCGTCGCGACGGCCGTCCTCACACTGTGCGTCGCCCTGGACGGCGACGGTGCCTCCACGTTCGTCATCGCCGTCTCCGCGCTCCTGCCGGTCTACCGGCGGCTCGGCATGAACCCCCTGGTGCTGTCGGGAGTGGTCTGCCTGGGCGCGGGCGTGATGAACATGATTCCCTGGGGCGGCCCGACCGTGCGAGCCATGGCGGCGCTGAAACTGGACAGTTCCGAGGTCTTCACCCCCGTGCTGCCCGCGATGGGCTTCGGTGTCGTCTGGGTACTGGTGGCCTCCTACCTGCTCGGCCGTCGGGAGCGCAACCGTCTCGGCGCGCTGTCCCCACGGGGCCCGGGCACGGACGTGCGTACGGACACGCACCAGGGCGAGGATGCGGGGGACGAGCGCGAACCCGCCGCTTCGACGCCTGCCCCGGTCGGCGCGGCTGCCGAGTCGAACCGGCAGGTCACTCCCACGACGGCCGACGGGCCGGAGAGCCGGGCCGCCCCTGTCAGGTCACCCGGAGACGGGCCCGGCGCCGTCCGGGTCCCGTCGGGGCAGCGCCCCTGGCTGAACATCTTCAATCTCCTGCTCACCATCGCCCTCCTGTTCTGCCTGATCCAGGAAGTGCTGCCGCTCCCGGGTCCTGTTCGTCCTCGGCTTCGCGATCGCGCTGCTGGTCAACCACCCCACCTGGGAACAGCAACAGGCCCTGCTCGACAAGCACGCCAAGAGCGTTGTCCTGGTCACGACGATGATCTTCGCGGCCGGCGTCCTCACCGGAATCCTCAGCGGCACCAGGATGATCGACGAGATGGCCGAGGCGTTCGTCTCCGTAGTCCCCGCCTCCGTCGGGTCGCACCTGCCCGTCGCGGTGGCCGTCACCAGCATGCCGCTGAGCCTCGTCTTCACCCCGGACGCCTACTACTTCGGGGTGCTGCCCGTACTCGCCGAGACCGCGAACGGGTTCGGCACGGACCCGGCCGAGGTCGCCCGGGCCGCCATTCTCGGCCAGATGACGACGGGTTTCCCACTCAGCCCCCTCACCGCGTCCACGTTCATCCTGATCGGCATGAGCGGTGTGTCGCTCGGCGAACACCAGCGCTTCATCTTCCGCTGGGCCTTCGCCACCACCCTCGTCATGACCGCCGGCGCGCTACTGACCGGCGCCTTCTCCCTGTAACCGCCGGGAGCCCCGAGGCGGGCGACCGGATCCCCACACCCGGGCGCCCGCTCCGGGTGGAAACCGACCGAGACGAGGACCCATGAGACCGATCGCCAGACGTACGGTGCTCGCCGCCACCGCAGGCGCGGTCACGGCGCCGGCCGTGAGCACCTCAACCGCCGCGGCCGCCGACGCCACGACAGTCGCATCCGAAGGACGGCAAGCGGCCTCCGGACCCCACCCGGTCCTGCGCACCGACCTCGTCACTCGTGTGACGCCGAGGAACAACTGGCTGGTGACAGCCGTCGCCGTCCAGTACGCGCGTCGCATCGACCTGCGCGGCGTGGTGGTCCCGCCCTCCGCCTTCGAGGTGCAGGCCACCGTGGGCGGGCGGACAGCGGCTCGGACGGTGACCCGGGTGTACTCCAACACCGCCGCCGAAGTGGACGACCGGTCGCGCCCCGGACGGCCGGGGAATCACCTGATCATCGAGCTCGACCCGAACGACACCAACGCGCGGGCCGCCGGCACCGATCCCCTTCCGCTCGACCGCGCCTACTCGGTCAGACAGGTGGCGGACGTGCGCACCCCGGACGGTGAACGGGTACTCCAGGCCGGCCCGTTCGCGATCCAGAACGACGACGTCATCACCCCCGTCGTCGACGACTTCACCGCCGGGTCCTTCACCGACTCCGCGGGGTTCGAACTGGACTTCCGGCTGTACCGGCCCGAAGGGCTCGTACGGAACCCGGGCACGCGCACGCGCTACCCGCTCGTCGTCACCCTGCACGGCGGTGGCGAAGTCGCGGACAACAACATGACCCAGCTGACGTCCAACCGGATCGCGGTCACGTTCGCCAAACCGGAACGACAGCGCCGCAACCCCGCGTTCGTCCTCTCTCCGCAGATCCCCCTGCCCCGTCCCATGGACGGACCCGACGGCACGGACTGGACCGACCCCACGGTCCAGGGCGCGCTGACCGAACTCATCGACACCTTCGTGAGCGAGCACTCCAGGAACGTGGACCCTGCCCGGTTGTATCTCGTCGGCCTGTCCTCGGGCGGGCGCGGCATCTACAGCCTGCTGGCGAAGCGACCCGACGCGTTCGCGGCTGCCCTGCCCACGGCCGGCTGGGGTGACCCGGCCGCCATGGACAGGATCACGCACATCCCGATCTGGGCCGACCACTCCGTCGACGACCCGGTGGTTCCCTACCGGGAGGGCCGGTTCGGCAATCCCGGCACCTGGACCCTGATGAACGCACTGGAGGACGCCGGTGCACGCGTCAGCCGTGGGGAGTGGGCCAACGATCTGCCGAAGGCACAGTTCGAGGCCCGCTCCCGCGCGCTCCTGCGGCAGGCCCGCGCCACGCGCAGTCACGTCCTGTTCACGAGCTACACGGCCGGGACGACACCGGTCAACCCACACCTCTCATGGGCCCAGACCTACGAGAACGACGTGGTCATCGACTGGCTCTTCGCACAGTCCCGGTAGCCGCCCGCACTCCGGCGCCGTTGCCTCTCCTCGCTGTCCGGTTACCGCTCTCACCGCTCTTTGGAGGTAAAGCAATGCGTCCATCCCGTCGTTCGGCCGACCCTGCCGCGCCGTTACGGACCCGGCCCCGCGCTATGACGGCACTGATCGCACTGGCGACCGTCATCGGCCTGACACTGACTCTGCTGACGGCCGTCGCCCGGCCGGCGGCCGCCGCCGCCGACTTGCTGTCCCAGGGCAAACCCGCGACCTCCTCGTCCACCGAGAGGGCGTCCACCCCCGCGTCGGCGGCGGTGGACGGCGACGGCGGGACGCGCTGGTCGAGCACGTTCAGCGATCCGCAGTGGCTGACAGTCGATCTGGGGGCCACCGCCACCCTCGGCCAGGTGGTCCTGCACTGGGAGGCCGCGTACGCCCGCGCGTTCCGGATCCAGACCTCCGACAACGGCATCACCTGGACCACCATCCACTCGACCACGACGAGCACCGGCGGCATGCAGACCCTCGCCGTGAACGGCGAGGGCCGGTACGTCCGCGTCCACGGCACCCAGCGTGGCACCCCCCACGGCTACTCGCTGTGGGAGTTCGAGGTGTACGGCACCATGAACGGCACCCCTCCGGGCAGCGGTGTTCCGGCCCCGACGACCGCGTCCCTGGAGGCCACCGACGGCCCGCTGACCACCGCCACCTACACCGTTCCCAGCCCGAGCGGGTACGGCTCCGGCACGGTCACGTATCCAACGGCCAGTGGCACGTACCCGGGTGTCGTACTGATGCCGGGCTATCAGGGCACCCAGCAGAACCTGCGGTGGCTCGCACCGCGCCTCGCCTCCTGGGGCTTCGTCGTCATCAACGTCGGAACCAACACCCTGACCGACGATCCGACGTCGCGTGGCCGCCAGATCACGGCCGCCGGCACCCAGCTACTCGCGCTCGGCCGTGCCCCCGGCAACCCGATATCGGGAAAGGTCAACGGCACCTTGGGCGCGGTCGGCCACTCGATGGGCGGTGGTGGCGTCATGGTGGCCCTCCGGGACGACCCGCGCTTCCGGGCGGGCGTGCCCACGGCCCCGTACCTCCCGAACGCGAACTTCTCCGGGGTCACCGACCCCACGTTCTTCCTGACCTGTCAAAGCGACCCGGTCGCCCACGGCAACACCTACGCCGTGCCCTGGTACAACTCCATGTCCCAGGCCGAGAAGCTCTACATCGAGGTTCCGGGCGACCATCTCTGCCCGATGACGGGCTACGGCGACAAGGCCAAGCAGGGCAAGTGGATCGTGTCCTTCTTCAGCCACTGGCTGCGAGCCGACACCCGCTTCAGCCCGTTCCTGTGCGGTCCGCCACGTGATGCCGACAAGAACAACACCTCCCTGGTCACACACTGGATGGACACCTGCCCGTTCTAACCGGCGAACGCGCTTGTGCGTCGCGGTTTCTGTACCGCCCGGCCCGAACTCGGCAGCCTCGCCCTCCACGGCGCTTGACGCACGCCACCCAGGAGCACGGGTGACCGTCCTCTCGGAGTACGCTGCGACCCTCCACGGTTACCGGGACGACCCGGACGCCGGCCTGCCCGGGCCGGACAGGCGCGCGAGCCACGATGGAGGAGCCGAGTTGTTACGTTGCGAGGCGGTCGGCAGGCGTTACGGCGGAGGTCGGTGGGTCCTCAGCAACGTGGACATGCAGGTCTCGACCGGCGACGCCCTCGCGGTGGTGGGCGACAACGGTTCGGGGAAGTCGACCTTGCTGAGGATCCTCGCCGGACTGTCGCAGCCCACCTCCGGGAGCGTGTCGGGCCGGCCGCCGCACCTTGGTTGCGTACCGGACCGCTTCACCCCGCATGACCGTATCTCGGCCAGCTCATACCTCACCCGCATGGGGCGTATCCGCAGCATGGTGGGGAACGCGAGCTCGCCTGGGGAAAATCGCGGATCCCCCTTCAGCATCCGGTCTCCGGTGTCTGTCTCCTGTGCTCCTGTATGTCCGTGTGCCGGTCTACTGGTGGCCGGCCGCCCGGGCCAGGCTCTCGCCGAGGCCTTCGCGGCGGATGCGCTGGTCGATGTAGAGCAGAGTGCTGACCAGCTGTGTGAAGGCGGTGGCGAGCAGCTGGACCACCAGCGTGACGACGACGGTGACGACCAGATAGGTCCACAGGCCGGGCAGCGCGTCGCCGTACACCTCAGTGAAGAACTCGCCGATGTCGGCGGGCGGTTCGTCGTACGGGCCGTAGGCGTCGTACGAGGGCTGCGGACTGGCGAACAGCAGCGGGATCTGCACGATCCACCCTCCGACGGCCACCATGCCCCAGGTGAGCAAGAGGATGCCGAACGTGCGCCACCAGGCACGGCGGACCAGCCGGAACGAGCGCTTCAAGGCGGTGATCGGGCCGGCCGACTCGAGGACCGCGGCGGCGGGCGCGAACGAGAAGGACACCAGCAGCCACGTCACCAAGGGCAGGATCAGCAGCCCGAGCAAGAACACGAGCCCCGGCGCCATCGGGGGGCTCTCGCCCGCCACGAGCAGGACGATCAGGCTGATCCAGAGCAGGACGAAGAGGGCGACCGGGATCGCGATCAGCAGATAGACGAGGAACGTGACGCCGAGCACCGACGGTGTACGGGCCCAGGCGCGGCGCCATACCGCACCGAAGGTGGTGCGCCGGCCCAGCACGGCGTGTTCCAGGACCACCGGGCTGACGGCGGAGAGGAACGAGTTCACCAGCAAGGTGAGCAGCATGAGCACCATGTACGCCAGCACGATGGAGATCACGATCGGGCTGACCATGGCCCAGGTCGGATCGTCGGCGTGGATCAGTACCTGCCAGTCGTCCTCGACGCTGTGGTATGCCAGCGCGAACGCGCCGGCCGTCGCCGCGAAGAGCAGGGCGAGGCCCGCGCCCATCGCGCCGAACAGCTGCCGCGCGTACCGCCCCATCGTCGAGAACGCACCGTTGTAGACAGCCCCCAGCCCGAGCGGTGCCAGCGGGATCACACCCGGTCTGGGCGGTGGCGGCTGCCAGCCCCCACCGCCGTAGGGACCATATGGCCCCTGCGGACCGTACGGTCCTTGCGGCCCGTTCGGCCCCTGTGGTCCCCACCCTTGGTGCGCCATGCCGTGTTCCGTTCTTTTGTTCGGGACGGCACACGTTAGCCCAGTTCGGGCGGGAGCCAGCGGGGGGTGCAGGCGGCTTCGGCCAGGGCGGTCGCGAGGCCCGCGCGGCGGATGCGCTGGTCCGTGTAGAGCAGGGCAACCGTCAGGTGGGACCGCAGCGTCGACAGCAGGATGCCGGCCCAGGTGGGGTGCAGTTGCGGACCGCCGAGCACGAACTCGACCGCGTCTGCGTACCCCGGCAGCGCCGCACCGAGTGCGTCGAGACGAGCGGGTGGTGGAAGTCGGCGTCGCTACGATTTCGATCTTCGCACGAGGGCTGGGTTCAACGCGTACGGCCTCGCCGTTGGTGTACGAGGCCGTAAGGTCCGTATCCGGCTCGTGAGTTCCTTCGGTGCGCCGGCGGAGTGGGCGCTCCCGGCACGCGCGATCTGGACCGGTGTGGTGTCATTCGGGCTGGTCACCGTGCTCGCCGGCCTCTAAGAGTGACCGTCACAAAGATCCGGCGTCCCGGGCCGTCCAGACGCTCGGATAGATCGGCCGGAAGCCGAGCTCGCGGCGGATGCGCTGGTTGGACATGATCCCGAACCACGGGTCGGGTCCGTGAGGTCGTGGAGCCCGGCGGGCACCTCGACTCCGTTGAGCTGGTACAGCTCGACCGTCGTGACGGGGGCGTCATCGGCGATGTTGTAGATCCGGCCGGCAATGCCTGGCGCGTACAGCAGACGCATCAGACCCTGGGCGACGTCCGCGTGGTGGGCCATCTGCAGGCGCCGGTGCGGTGCCCAACCGGCGGCCCAGTGCAGGGAGTACTCCGGGTTCCTGTGCTGTCCAAGGGCCGGCCGGCTGAAGACCACCGAACCCACACCATGGAACAATAATCCATGGAAGTTGCTTCCATGGAATGTAAATGGTTTGCTGGACGCCGGGCCGGTTCAGGGCCCCTCATCCCTGCCGGTTCCTGCAGGGCGCCCCACCGCGCGGCGGTGGTCACCGTATGGATTCAGCCCGCCTCAGAGAGTCACGTGGCTCCCCTATGGGGCGTAAGGAGTGACTGTCATGGCCGTTCCCGCCTTCAACTCGGTCGCCTGGTTCGAGTTCGGCACCGACCAGCCGGAGAAGGTCAAGGAGTTCTACGGCGAGCTCTTCGACTGGAAGTACGTCCTCAACACCGACACCTCCGGCGTGACCTACCACTCGGTGATGACGCCGGGCGCCCAGCAGCCGACCGGCGGCGTGTGGGAGTCGGAGGGCGCCTTCCCCGACTACGCGGTCTTCTACGTCCGGGTCCAGGACGTCGTCGCGACCGTCAAGCGCGGCCAGGAGCTCGGCGCCGAGGCCCTCATGCAGCCGGCCTCCGACGCTGCGGGCTCCTCCTTCGCCCGGCTGCAGGACACCGCCGGCCACCACTTCGGCGTCTTCTCCGTGCCCGCCGCCTGACCGGTTCCGCAGGGCCGCGTCTCCATTGTTCACTTCACCGCCTGGAGGTTCACCGATGTCCGGCGCCAGCGCCACCGGCGAAAAGATCCCCGTCCACGTCTACGGCGGCCCGACCACCGTGATCGAGTACGGCGGGCAGGTTCGTCACCGACCCCACGTTCGACCCGCCCGGCAAGTACCCCATGCCCCTCCCCGGCGACCACAAGCTCGTCAAGACCGACCCGTCACCTGTCACCGCCGCCGACCTGGGCGGCATCGACGCCGTCCTGCTCTCCCACGACACGCACGACGACAACCTGGACAATGCCGGCCGTGCCTTCCTGCCCGAGGTTCCGGTCGTGTTCACCACGGTCAGCGGTGCCGGTCGTCTGGGCGGCAACGCACAGGGGCTGGCCTTCTGGGAGACCGCCGAGCTCAAGCGGCCCGACGGCGGCACCGTGACCGTCACGAGCGTCCCCGCCCGGCATGGCCCCGTCGGCTGTGAACCGATCTCCGGCGACGTCGTCGGCTTCATGCTCACCTCCGACGACCTGCCCTCGGTCTACGGCAGCGGCGACAACGCCGCCCTGGAGCACGTCAAGGAGATCGCCGAGAGGTTCGCTCCCATCGACACCGCGATTCTCTTCCTGGGCGGCGCCCGCCTGGCCTTCGCCTTCGACAACGCCCTGCTCACCCTCGACAGCACCCAAGGCGCCCAGGCCGCGCAGATGCTCGGCGCCCGCCGGGTCGCCCCCGCCCACTTCGACAGCTGGGCGCACTTCAAGGAAGGCCGAGACGAGATCGAGACCGCGTTCACCGACGCCGGCCTCGCCGACCGCCTCGACTTCGCCCGATAGCCACCACCCCCGCACAAGAGCCCAAGGAGCACGCGACATGACCAGAGCGAACCTCGACATCGCCCGCACCTACTTCCAGGCCGTACAGACCGGAGACATGGCTGCTCTCGGTGAACTCCTCGACGCCGGCATCGTCTGGCACCAGCCCGGCGCCAACCAGTTCTCCGGCGAGCACAAGGGCCAGGGCGCCGTCTTCCAGATGCTCGGCAGCATGATGGAGACCAGCCAGGGCACCTTCGCCATCGACACGATCCACACCCTCATGGGAAACGGCGACCTGGTCGCCGCCGCCATCCACTTCACCGGCCGCCGCGACGGCGCGTCGATGAGCATGGACGGCGTCGACGTCCTGCGCATCGAGAACGGCAAGATCGCCGAGATGTGGCTCTTCTCCGGCGACCCGGCCGCCGAAGACGCCTTCTGGGGCTGAACCTTTGCGTGTCCGAGGCCGACCGCCCTCGGACACCCACGAGTCGATCCGTACGAACGCGAAAGGCACCCTCATGCGGAAGATGACCGACGAGCAGTGGCGGGCGTTCGTCACACACGGCACCCGCACCGGCAAGCTGTCGACCGTCCGCGCCGACGGCAGCCCCCACGTGACACCGGTCTGGTTCCTCCTCGACGGCGACGACATCGTGCTCACCACCGAAACGGACGGGGTCAAGGGCCGCAACCTCGCGCGCGACGGACGGTTCGCCCTCTGCGTGGACGAGGACCGGCCCCCGTACGCGTTCGTCCTGCTCCAAGGACGCGCCGAGATCTCCGAGGACCCCGACGACATGCTGCGCTGGGGCGGACGCCTCGGCGCCCGCTACATGGGCGCCGACCGCACCGAGGAGTACGCCGCACGCAACGGCGGCCCTGGCAACCTCCTCGTCCGGGGCCACATCGACAAAGTCATCGCCTTCGACGGCATCGCCGACTGACCTGTGGGCTGATGGGGCGGGGCCGGGCGAACGCACTCGCCCGGCCCCGCCCCATCAGCCCACGGGCACTGCGCAGGCCGTCGCGGCTCACGACGCCGGCCGCCCGGACTGCTTCGGCGCCCGCATACCCGGCCCCGGCGTCTGCCCGGCGGCCTTCCGCTCCGCGTCCAGGGCCCGTCCGGCCGCCCGAAGCGTGCTGAGGACCGCAGTCACCTCGCGCACCGACTTCTCGGGAATCACCGACCCGATCCGCAGCTCCAGCTCGTCCTCGAACGCCTTCAACGCCCCGTCCACCCGCTTCCGCCCCTCGGACGTCAACTCGACGACCGAGGAACGGCGGTCGTTCGGATTGGCCCGCCGCTCACACAAGCCCGCCGACTCCAGACGATCGACCACCTTGCTCGTGCCGCCCACGGTGATCGAGAACTCCTCCGCGATGTCCTGGATCCGCCGCCCGGGCCGACGCAGCAGCAGATGCAGCACCTCGAACCAGGTCAGCGGCAGGTCATACTCCGCCCGCAACCGCCCCTCGATGCCATTCCACAGCTCGATCTCCAGCGAGACCAGCTCCCGGTACAGCTGCTTCAGGTCAGCCATCACTCATCTTCCGAAGAATTATCTTCCATGGATGATTAATGGTAGGTCATCGGCGTCGGATCCTCGGCGAACGCCAGGGTCCTGCACTGGCGACAGAGATCTTGATACGTCCCGCGCGGGGCCTGCGTCGGCAACGTGCGGACGAGGGCAGGGCCGTCGGCGAGTTGCCGGCTCACCGAGACCGCCCGGCACCCGAAGGCGCTCGCCGTACGACTACCCGACCACCTGAACGCGCTGTCAGCGGCTGACCACGCCGCTCGCCGCCGTCATCGCACCGCGCTTGGTTTCCCTGCCCCGGCGGGCGTTCCCGAAGGCCGGCGCCTCCGAAGACGAACGCCTCCTGTGCGAATAGTCGGGGGACGCAAAGCCGGGAGATGGTGCGCGGCCGCAAGACCTCTCCCGGATAGCGGGCGCCGGTGCCGTGGTAGCGCAGGGGCACCCTTCATGGGCGCTGACCACGCCGACTGGCTGGAGTTGCCGGACTCTCGTGCGCTGCCCCGCAGTTGCAGCTGGTCGATGCCGCAGTCCTGGTCAGGCGCCTGGACGCCCGGTCCGCTGCCGTGCCGCTCATCTGGCCCTGCACCCCGCACTGTTGACCCTGCCGGCCGCAGCGCCCGCCCTGCGGCTGACCAGCACTGGCCGCCCACTCCCCTGCCGACATCCCTACAGCAGACCGGGGAACCACTCCTCCACGTGGTGACAACAGGCGCTCAAGGCATGGCATGACAACCGGGAGCCGGACGAGGTCCTCTGGCTGCTCCCTCGACGCAGGCACCAACACGTGCCTGCACACTGCCTCGTCGCCACCCGACATCGCACTCCTGAGGCCGGCGCAGAGCAAAAGATGTCACATGGCGGGAACAACCGGCTCCACCGGTCCGTACCATCTCTCACCAAGGCGTCTTGCAGCACTCGCGACGTCCCACCGGGCCCCCGAACCCCCCCAGACAGGCATCACCCGCAGCACGCCTCCAACGCAAAGGAAGGGGCAGTCCCCATGCCCGAGACAACAACTCCCTCCACCGAACTGGCGTCGCAGTACATCGCCCAGGTGACAGGCGACCTCGAGGCAAACCTCAAGGAGCAGGAACGCATCGGTGCGGAGATCGCCTCCCTGCAAGGGCAGCTTGCCGCTCTGCAGCACGATCACAGCGTGCTGGTCAGCATGCAGCAGGCACTCGGCATCGCACAGGCGCCGACCGAGTCTGCGGCCGAGTCCAAGAGTGGCATGGTGCCTTCCCCACGACGGAAGAAGGCCGGCTCGCCGGGTGGCGGAAAGCAGAAGGCACGCAAGTCCACTGCCGCGCCGGTGAAGAAGGCAGCCAGGAAGCCCGCGGCCAGCAGGACGGACAGCGTCAAGGCAGCAGCCGCGCCCACACTGGTCGAGCTCATTCGCCAACACCTCACCGAGCAGAAGGAACCGCGCTCCGCTGCGGAGATCTCCACAGCGCTCGGCGAGGCCCACCCCGACCGCGAGATCGCACCCAAGGTCGTGCGCGTCACGCTCGAGGGACTCGTCGCCAAGAGCCAGGCAGAGCGCTCCAAGCAGGGCAGGTCCGTCTTCTACACCGCGCCGGCCGCAGAGCCGACGGCTGCCCCCGAGGCCGAGGCACCTCGCAATCCCACTGACGGCTGACAGTCCAGGCGGCGCTGCCCGGCTCTGCGAGCAGAGCCGCCAGTGCACCGCGAGGGAGGTGTGTGAGCGTCGGTGCGGATTGTGTGCGTCCGGTCTCGATCAGTCATTGGTAAGTGACTGTGTGGTGGATCACCGTTGTCACAGTCCAAAGCGGCAGCGTCGAAGCCACCGGCCCGGGCGGAGTCATAGCAGTGCGCCCACGGCCGGTCGGTGCCAGCGGCTCTGCGGCTCTGCCTGAGGGTCGTCGAGACTGGGCCTGAGGTAAGTCTGTGTGGGTGTGAACGGCGGTCGCCTACGCTGCGGAAAGCACCGCTCAACACAGCTGCCAAGCCAGCATTCTCGTCGGCTCCTGAGCAAGCCCCGTACTGCCGGGAAGGCTTGCCGGGACAACTACCGGAAGCGCCGTCCGAGCCGGCCGCCGGTCTTCGATGCGGGCGGCGCCTCCCGCTCCTCCTCCTGACACTCGCGCACGTCCTGTTCGGCCTGGCACGCCGCCTCGATGTCCCGCGTACCGTACGCGCCGCACGCACACGCCCGTCGAAGGCGCTGACCTGCCGTGGTCGGGGCTGGGCGGTTCGGAAACACATCCATCCTCGCCCGGCCGCCAACTCGCAATCGCCTGAGCCACACCAGCAGGAGAGCCTGAATTCACACGCCTGACCGATGGACGATCACTAAGGTACGCGGCATGACGCTGCAACTTGTACAGGTGAATTTCAAGGCCCGGGACGACTCGGCGCTCGGCCGGTTCTGGGCGGAGGCGCTCGGCTGGGGTGTTTCCAGCGAAGGGCCCGGCGTCACCAACCTGGAGCCCGTGGGCTTCGACTGGCCGGACCCGTCCGCCGTCTGCGTCGATCTCGTCCGCGTCCCGGACCCGGAGACGGTGAAGTACCGCGTGCACATCGAGCTCGCCACCGCATCCGACGCCCATCATGCGGAGCTGGTCGCCCGTCTGAAGGAGCTCGGGGCGACACCCGCCGACGTGGGCCAGGGCGACACGCCGTGGACGGTGATGGCCGACCCGGAAGGCAACGTGTTCAGCGTCCTGAAGCCCCGGGAGCTCTACCGCGACACCGGGCCGATAGCCGCCGTCGTCGTCGACTGCGCCGACCCACGGGCCATGGTCCGGTTCTGGGGCGAGGCGATCGACTGGACCGTCCACGAGCTGACCGACGGCCGCGCCCTGCTGCGCTCCGTCAAGGGCGTCGGGCCGTACCTGGAGTTCCGCCGCACGCCCGACGACGAGGTCGTATGGAACCGTGTCCATCTCGACGTGATGTCCGACCCCGTCGAGGATCAGGCGAGGGAGGTCGCCCGGCTCGAAGGCCTCGGCGCGATCCGGGCCGACGTGGGTCAGGGTGACGTCTCCTGGGTCGTCCTGGCAGACCCGGAGGGCAACGAGTTCTGCGTCCTCGGCCGAGGCTGACGCGGAACTCCGTCCGCCCCTCACGGCGGGTGCGGCGGTGCGCGGCACCGGGCCACCCCGCCCTCCCCGGCCGCCAACTCACGACAGCCTGACCCACGTTACTCCATGCCGTCCGCCGGCAGGCGCTCGGGCAGCCCGAGCCGTGGGAACCGGTCGTCGTGGAACGTGACGATCTCGGTGATCGCCCCGCCGGTGACGCGCAGGACGTCGATCGTCAGCGGCAGGTACGCACCCTCCCGCTTCCGCCAGAGGTAGAAGGCGACGGCGGGCTGCCGGTTCACGGAGGTGAGGACGGCGCGCAGGCCCTTCATGCCCTCGAAGCCGCTCTCGACCCAGTCGTTCACCACCGCGTCGCGGCCGACGTACAGACCCGGCGTGGGCGGCATCGAGCAGCGGACGTCGTCCCGCAGCAGTGCGGCGAGCCCGTCGACGTCCGTGGCCACGCTGGCGTCGGTATAGCGGCGCACCAGCTCACGCGTCCCGACGTCCTGTTCACCGCCGGTCCAGTCCTGACGCTCGGCGGGCAGGTGCTCCCGCATGCCGGCGCGGGCTCGCTGCAGCGCGCTGTTCACGGAATGCACGGAGTCTCCGAGGAGCTCGGCGACGTCCTTCGCCGCGCAGCCGAGCACGTCCCTCAGGATCAGCACGGCCCGAGGGCGCGGCGCGAGATGCTGGACGGCGACCAGATACGCCAGCTCGATCGTCTCCCGCGCGACGGCGACGGTCTCCGGCTCGTCCACGTCGCCCGCCGGCAACTCGTCGAGCAGCCGGTCCGGGTAGGGCTGCAGCCACAGCACCTCACCGCCGGTCGCAGGCTCCGGGCGGCGCTTGGCCAGCAGGTCCAGGCAGACGTTGGTGGCGATCCGGTACAGCCAGGCCCGGAACGTCGACCGCCCCTCGAAGGTCTCCCGCCGCCGCCAGGCACGGAGGAACGTTTCCTGCACGGCGTCCTCGGCGTCATCGAACGACCCGAGCATCCGGTAGCAGTGCACGTGCAGCTCCCGCCTGTGCCGCTCCACCAGTCCCGAGAACGCCTGCTCGTCGACCTCGCCCAGCCCGCTCTGGTCCAGACCGCTCACGCCCAGCTCCTTCAGCCGCGTGTCCGCACTCATCACGTCATCCTTCCGCCTCGTCGCATCCCGTCGTAGGTGTGACGGGCTCCGGCGCGAAAACTCATCACCAGGGCCAGTCGGCATGGCCGAGTGCTTCTCATCAACGAGGCTCCAGGCAGGGCATCCGGGTCGGGGGCCGTGTCACCTGGATCGGCGTCGCCATGGACGACGGCTGCACGGAGGAACTGGTGCGTTGGGCGGCGGGCCGGGCATCGCTGAGCCGCCGGCCACCCTTGCCCTGCGGTTCATCCGCCTCGGCATGCGCGGCACGCATCGACCGAGTGCCAACTCATCCCCGCAGCTCGCACAAGCCTCGCCGTCGCAAGAGCGGCGATGGCCACAGGAGGAGAGACGGGGAAGCCGTCCCCGGGACGGACACGCCGCCCATCGGCCGTAAAGAACATGACATTCATTGTCGTATAATGCTCTCCCGCCCAGCGACGGCGTCTCCACGTCTTACCCCCCGCCTTGACCGAGAGGACCTCCCCCATGGCCGTGCCCAAACACACCATGTCCCGCAGCCACAACCGCCGTGCGCGATGGGGGGCGAGCACGTCGACCCTGGTATCAGTCACCGGCGACGGCGCGACCTACCGGGTACAGCAGCACCCGGACGGCGTTCCGGGCCGTGGTGCGGTGGGCGGTGGTGCGGTGGGCGGTGGTGGTGCGGGGGGCGGCGAGGCGTGTGGAGGCTTGGCGGCCGCGTCGACACGGGAGGCGGCGGCCCGCAGCGCCACGGCCTTGGCGTTCGCGGGTGCAGCCCCGCGCCTGCGATACGCAGCGCGGGCATGCCCTTGATGGCTTCCAGATGGTCGGCGCCCAGTCCCTCGTACGTGTTGCAGTGATCGTTGCCGCAGGCGGCGAGGAGCCGGGCCCAGGCGCGCGGCTCGAAGGGGCGAGGGGCAGGGCGGGGGCGAGGCCGAGGAAGGACCGCGGTTCGACCATGGCCAGGGGGCGGCGAGCGTGACCAGGAGCTCGGGCAGGTAACGGGAGACGTAGACGTCGACGCCCTCCACCCCACCGATGAGGGTGGTGCGGACGGGGCCGGCCCGCGCGGTGGTCAGGCACGCGGGTCCCAACCGGCCCAGGTGGGATAGGAGTTCACTTCGCAACGGCACCCGGGACCGGTCCGGCACGTGTGGCGGTGCGCCGCTGCCACAGGGTGAGTTGAGTCGGGCACGGGCGGCCGCGCGGCGGGTGCCGAGGGCAGGTGCGTGGACGACCCAGCCCCGGCCCGGGGCAGCACCGAGTGCGGCGCCGAGGTCGGCCTGCCGCCAGGAGCCGACGGGTCGGGAGTGATCCTCAGGTACTGAGCATTACTCACTGGGCATTGCCCTCGGAGGTGCGAACGAAGGGTGAAGATCACAGAAGAGCTATCGGGCATATCGGTCTTGGATCTTCACGGAAGGCTCACAAGTTGGTTAAGTTGACCACTGCGTGCACGACTTCCACCGATAGGCAGACGGTTTCGTGCACTCGCGGACGGAAGGAGCGCGCTTTCCCATGGCGTCGAAACCAACCTCGAGCCCCGAAGTGACCGGCTTCGCGGACAAGGCCAACTCCCCTGCCCCGGAAGCCTTCACTGTCGAGGCCCGGCTCTCGCTGTCTGCTGGTTCCCGCGTTGGCGACTGAGAGCGAGGGCCCGAGCCCTGACGAGGTCCGCCGGTGGGTCGACAAGCTCTACGACCGGGCCGAGAGCGACACGGGCACCTTCAACGCGACCCGCGCCGCTGCGATCCCGCGCCAGCGGGGCGCTGCCGCCCGCGTCGGGCCCAAGGAGGACTCGGAGCCGGCGGTCGGAACCCTTGCACGGCAGTGGTTCGACGCCGCCCGTGCCAAGTTGGGTCCGACCGTGCCGGTGTGGCAGTCGGACAGAAGACCGCCGGTCCGGCCCGACCGCGCGCCCAAGGCAGCAGGCCCCGCGCGCCCGGCGGAACGTGCCGCGGAACCCCTCGCCCTCGAAGCACCCAAGGCGCCGGCGGCGCCCACCGGTGTCGCGTGGGAGCTGACCGGCGGATCGGCTCAGGCGCCGATCACCGGTCCCCTCCCTCTGCTCCCCGACCAGCGTGTCGCGCCGGCTGCGGAAGGCGAGTCCCGGCGGGACGAGGACGCCTGGCGCGCCGTTGCACAGCCGGTCCCGGGCGGCGACGCGGCGGCGTGGCCGCTGCACGAGCCCGCACCAGCCCCCGCCCCGGAGTCCGACTGGCTGCCCGCTCTACAGGCCGCCGTGGCGTTGCCCATTGACCCGCACCTCACCGCGGGCACTCACCAGGCGGATCTTCCAGCAAGCGCGGCGGAGACGTACGGTGCCGGTCCGGTGACCGGCGCGACCGCACCGTATGCCACGGCTCCGTCAGCCGATCCCACCGCGTACTACACCTCCGGCCCACCGACCGACCTGCCCACCGCGACCTATGGCGCCGGTCTGCCGGACATCCCTGCATCTGCCCTGGCGGCTCCTGCTCCGGCAGTGCCCTCGGAGCCGGCCACCGTACCCGCCCCCGCTGCACCGGCAGGAGTTGCCGCACCCACTGCACCGGTTGCCTTCACGGCACGCGAAACTCCCTCCACCACCTTCACACCCGACGCCTCCGGTGGACTCCGGCTGTCGCCGGAGTCCGGCCACAGCACCCAGACCGAGCGGGTGATCGCCTTCGCCCGAGCGCAGATCGGTCGGCCCTGCGTATGGGGCGCAGTCGGACCGGGGTCGTACGACGCCCCCGGTCTCACCCAGGCCGCGTGGAAGGCTGCCGACGTCACGCTCCCCCGGACCACTCAGGCCCAGTGGGGAGCGGGAGTGCAGGTCTCGCTCGCTGATCTCCGGGTCGGAGACCTCGTCTTCTTCCACGACGACCTCGGTCACGTCGGTATCTGGAGCGGCGACGGCATGGTGATCCACGCACCGGGTCCGGGAGCGCTCATCCGTGAGGAGTCGCTGTTCTTCGCCGGCCAGTCGGCGATCAAGGGCGCTGTCCGCCCGGCCTGACGCCCCCTGGTCGAGTGGGGTTGGGACCGGCTCATCGGCAAGGCGGGGAGGGCGGGTGAACGGGCGCGGGCTCGCCGTCGAGGGGACGCGGCCGAGTGACGCCGGGCCGGCGCCACACATGACACCGATGGGACTCGGCATCCGCACGCATGCGTGTTGGTTTTGTACGTGGGAGCGAGCAACGATCGTCGACGGTTTCGGGTAGCACTGCGCGATCAATCGGTCCGGAAATATCGATGAGAACTGGCAACGGTCCCGGGGTGCCGGCCGAGCTGGACGCGTCGCCCCTCGTCACCTGTGCCGGGATGAAACATCAGGAGGAAGCGACCTCTGAGAGTGGGCTTGCCCCCCGCCACCCCTGTGTGAGCATCGCTCAAATGAAGTCGGGGGCGTGATCGTGCGCCCATTGACGGAAGGTGCGAGCGGGAGTTCCCGTTATCTGCTCGAGTGTGAGGTAGGCATCGTCGTCCGGGGCGCTCGTGTCATGTCACCGACTCATGGGTGACGCTACGAGTGGCGATCGAGCAGGCCGGCCCCGCCACAGACTCGGCGCTCGAGGTGATCCAACGGATCATCACCGCGATGGTGCACGCCGGTGATCGGATGAGCTTCTTGTTCACCACCACCGAAGGCACGCCTTCTGAGGCTGACGCCGATATCGCACGAGAGGTCGACGAACTGATCCTCGCCGAGATCGAACGAGGCCAGCGTGAAGGGGCACTCGACTCGGCAGTTCCCGCGAGGTGGATAGAGTTGATGATCTGGAGCACCGTCTACACGGGCCTGCGAGCCGCCGCCGATGGACTCGTACCACGGCACGGCGTGGACGAACTGATACGCCGAACTCTTCGCCGAGCAGTAGGCGAGCAGCCCAAGTAGCGGCCCGGACCACCCCAGCGTGACAGCGGTTTTGGCGATGTCGGCCATCGGCTCTCATGGGGCTGGGCAGCCACGCCCCGCAGCGCGGCCGGGACCCGGCCGGCGTCACGACTGGAAGAACGGTCCGCTGCCGCGAGGGGAGGCTGTTGGTGCAGTGGCAGGGGTTCAGCGCACCAGGCATCTTCGAGATCCGGCTGTGGTGTCTGACGGGTCGCGTTCCAGCCCGGCATCAGGCCTCGGCGACCTCGATCCTCAGGACAACCGCGCACCTGGACACCTGTCGCGCACATCGGCCGGCGCTCGCCGTGCCTCGCCATGGGCGGCACGGCGAGCGCCGGTCAGGGACGGCTACTCGACGATCTTCAGGAGCTTGTTCGCGGTGCCCTGCGAGGGGTTGGAGATCTTGTCGGGGGTGGCGCCTTCGGTGAGGGCCTTGGCAACCTGTTCAGGCGTGGCGTCCTTGTGGCCCGCCAGGTAGACGGCGGCGGCGCCTACGACGTGCGGGGTGGCCATGGACGTGCCCGATATGGTCTTGGTTCCTTCGTCGCTGTCGTTCCAGGCGGAGGTAACGTCGGAGCCGGGGGCATACACGTCCACGACCGAGCCGTAGTTGGAGAATTCCGACTGTTTGTCATCCTTGGTCGAGGACGCGACGGTGACGGCTTCCTTGACGCGGGCCGGGGAGCCTTGCCCGGCGTCCGAGGAGTCATTGCCGGCGGCGACGGCGAAGGTGACGCCGGCCGCGATGGCCTTTTGCACGGCTTCGTCGAGGGCCGGGTCCGCGCCACCACCCAGGCTCATGTTCGCGACGGACGGGCCCTGATGATTCTTGGTGACCCAGTCGATGCCGGCAACGACCTGCTCCGTGGTTCCGGAGCCGTTGTCGTCGAGAACCCGGACGGCGACGATCTTGGCCTTCTTGGCGACGCCGTGGGCCGCGCCCGCGATCGTGCCGGCGACATGGGTGCCGTGCCCGTTGCCGTCACTGGCGTCGTTGTCGTTGTCCACGGCGTCGAAGCCGGAAGCGGCCCGCCCTTCGAAGTCCTTGTGCGAAATCCTCACGCCGGTGTCGATGACGTACGCGGTCACGCCCTCGCCCGCGCTGTCGGGATAGGTGTACTTGCTGTCGCCGGCGGTGTCCGCCTGGTCCAGGCGGTCGAGGCCCCAGGAAGGCGGGTTGTCCTGAGTGGCGTTGATGCTGAACTTCTTGACCTGGACAACCTTGGAGACCGACGGGTCTGCCGCGAGACGCTTGGCTTCGGCCGACGAGAGACCGCTGGCGGAGAAGCCGTCGAGGGCAGCCGTGTACGTACGCTGGAGCTTGCCGCCGTACTTCTTGGCGAGCGCAGGCTTGTTCGCCTTGTCGTCCAGCGTGACGATGAAGCTGCCCGGGACGGCGCCCTCGGCGCCGAGGCCGTACACGGTGCCCTCGGCCGGGGCGGGTTCGGGAGTTGTCTGCGCGTGTGCCGTCCCGAAGGTCGTCAGGGTTGTGACGACAGCCGTGGCGGTGAGGACCTGCATTCTGCGTGTGAATGCGCGAGCTGACATGTGAGGGTTCTCCTCGTCACTTTTCGTGGGGGGTGTGGGGGTTCGGACCGGAACTGCGTTTGGTCCGCCTCGAACCTGACTCATTGATGTGCGCAGATCAAGAGCTTCACGCCAACCCGCGCCGAAGCGGCAGGTCAGCTGCGCACGAATCGGCCACCCTCCGCGGCTCGTTCGTTCATCACACGCCTGACGCTCATGCGGACGTTGTGTTGAGGATGTGTGCCCATACACCCGGGGGCGGAGGTGGTTGCGAACAATCTGGGTAGACGGTGCCAGTTCCGCAGCAAGCGATTGCGGACCAGCGCCCACCGAAACCGAAATCTGCGGCAGCCTCTGCTCCGCAGCAAGAACCAGGCCGATTCGTTACCCCGGGCCTGATGCTTCCAAGAGATGAGCCCGATTACATCTGTTGCACGTCTCAATAGTTGAAGCGGAACACCGGATCCTGTGACGAATACTCCTCAACCTTCCGGCGTTCCTGGACATCGACCTTCGCCGATACAGCCTCAACGCGGTGTTGAGTGATGTGGGCCCGCCCATGCTTTCGCCGCGACGCTGTTGAGGAGGGCGCCGCTCTCAGAGCTGACCCGAAATGCTCGTGGGATGCAGGTGCCCTGCCAGCGTTGCCCGTTGCCCCAGACGCCGAACAGCTCGGCGAGCTGCCGCAGTGTCAGGTTGGTCCGCCGCCGCAACGCGGTGACCAGACGCACCCGGCGTTCCAGAGGCGACAACACAGGCGCCCCGGCCGCGTCCTGTCGGCCCCTCACGGGACATCGTCGCGCTCTGCGAGGCCACGATGGACGGGCCGACGAACGGCCGGACCATGGATATCCTCGGAGGAAGTCGAAATCGGGCGGTAGCAGCTGGAGTAGGTCTCGCGCGGGAGATGGCGCACTGCGGAGGCAGCCCAGCGGCAGCCGTGCACTACTTGGCCAAGGCAATCACCTCCGCGCCCGAAAACCCCGAGCCCTACATCCTTATCGCCGGGTTGTGGAACGAAAGGACGTCGGAACTCGCAGAGGTCGTTCAGGATGCCGACTCCCTGAGGACCGTACTGGCGCAGTCGTACATCAGGTTCCTCCAGGACGACATGGACGGCGCAGCGCTGGCGATCGGGTCAGCCACGGGTGCGCGGCCCGACATGGCATGGGCCAAAGCCGACTGGTTCAGCGATGAACACTTCCTCAGTGTGGTGAGTGCCGACGCGCAGGGCCTGCTGCGCGCTCACCGCACCCGGCAATCCATTACGTTTCCCTCTCCCCGACACGCTGCCGCGGCGGCAGGGGCGCTGCGAAGGGACTTGTCCCAGCGGCCAAGTGGGGCCCGGCTATGGGTATGCCGAGGTTTGCTCAATTCATTTCCATGGTCACAGGCGCCTTTGTGGGAGCGACTCTCACTGGAGGCTGGCAAAAGGCATCCCAGCTCAAGGAAATGAATTACCGAGAAATCAGAAGAGCAGAGGGTGGTCGCCGGCGACAAGGAGCTGGCGACTCCCGGCCCGCTCTTTCCGTCCAGGCCGGGACTTGCTCGCACCATGGTCGGCTACGCCCGGGCTCGTTACCTTGGGACGGTCAGAACAGCCGTCCCTGGCAGCCTCGTTGAACAGAGCGCGGAGCGGGCCGGCCTGTTCTTGCCGGAGCCGGTTCGTCGCCGAAGAGAGGAGCCGTACCGCACGCGTCCAGCTCGGCCGGGATCCGTTCGTCCACCTCCGGGCGCGGCGGCGCGTCACGGTCGAAGTCGTCCGGAGTCATGCACACCCAGTCGCGGCCACCTTGCTCACTCACTCGTCATCGCCCCCCTCTCCCCCGGGCCCGCTCCCGGACGGCTTACCGGCATCAAGCGCTGCCCACCCGTGATCAGTTCCACCATCGGGGCATCTCTGAACACCCGGAGTCCGGGCGGCATACGAGTGACGCCCTCTCAGGTCCACCAAGGCGCGCCCGGACGCCCGCGCCGACCCTCCTCCCCCCTTGCGGCCGGTGCTCCGCGGGCCGACGGTACCGCCCCGCGGTCATCCATCCGCCGGCCAGCACGGGCAACACGACGACGGTCGGGCGAAAGGACCGGCACCCCCAGCCTCGCAACACTTTCCTGGTCGACTCGCTCAAGGAACGGGGCTGCTCCGGTGCCCTCCCGGAGCGTTGAGCGGCCCTGCCCCGACGAGCCGGGGCCGGTTGTCCAGCCCTCGCATGCCACCTCGACCGCAGCGGTAGGAAAGGCATCCGCAGAGCGCCTCATGGGACGTGACCTACGCTGCTTCGGCGTTGTCCAGCTGCAGTGCCGCGCGCAGCCAGTCGTCCGCGGAGCCCGGGGTCGGCTGCGGGCGGCTGCCCGGCGGAGTCAGGACGATGGCGGCGAGCTCCCAGTACTGGTTCAGGCGCGGCTCGGCCGAGAGACGGTCGGCCAGCAGGCGACGGAAATCCTGGGTGTCGCGGCTGCGATAAGCGCTCGCGTATGCCGCAACGTAGGCGTCCAGGGCCTCGCCCGGACGCGGGTCGTGTGCCCGGCGCAGGTGTGAGGCCGCGAGGTCGAATGCTTCGGCGAGGCCCGCGTACAGCAGGGCGGCGCCGCCGGCCCCTGCTACTCGGTGCACCTCCGGTTGGGGCTGCCGACCGTCCGGGCAGGACGCCGTCGTCATCGCGTGGAGCCCGGCGAAGGCGAGTACCTGGGACGGATGCGGTTCGTCGGGCGGCTGTGGGACGGCCGCCTCCAGGAATGCCGCGGTTGCCTGGGGCGGCATCCGTGGGGGCAGCCAGGTGCGCCAGAATCTGGCCAGTGGTGCGGTGCTCGGCGGGGTGCCCAGCGCGCTGAGCACCCTCAGCCGACCGGCGCGCTGAGCCGGCGGGCAGTCCCGCACCAGTTGGAGTGCCGCTTCCCGCCAGCGCAGGGCCTTCAGCTCACTGCCGAGCTCGCGCAGGCGGCTGTCGACGGCGTTCTCCAGTGCACGGTCGGCTGCGTCCTCGTCCTCGAGGATGCGGCGGATCCCGGGCAGGGGCAGGTCGAAGGAGCGCAGGGAGCGGATCAACTGCAGTCGCTCCAGTGACTGGTGGCCGTAGCGGCGGTGTCCGCCAGTGCTGCGGGCGGCTTCGGGGAGCAGGCCTTGATCGGAGTAGAAGCGGACGGTTTTCACGGTGACACCGGCGCGCTCGGCGAGCTCCCCGATGCTCCACAACAGCTCATGCGGAGTGGACAGTTGAACCTCCCTTAAGGGGAGTTCCTACGGTACCGGTGCGCGGCACGGCAGACGCCGTGGCCTGCGGACGATGGCGTACGCGACCGGCGTTGCGTCATGTGACGAGTCCGGGGAGGGCTTTGTGCAGGTGTTCATCATGGTGGCGGGTGTGTTCACCGGGGTCCATGTCTGGCAGGAGACGGCCGCGCGGTTGGTCGCGGCGGGCAGCGCGGTGCACGCGGTCCCGCTGACGGGCCTCGACCCGTCCCGGCCCGCCGCGCCGGAGCGCGTCGGTCTGGAGACGCACATCGAGGACGTGATCGCGGCGATCGACGCAGTGGACGTGACGTCCGGGCGGGAGATTGTGCTCGTCGGTCACGACTACGGGATCCACCCGGTGCTCGGCGCCGCTGATCGACGGGCGGAGCGCATCGCACGCGTCGTGTACCTGGACTGCGGGATGCCGCAGAACGGTGTTCCGGCGCTGGCCGCCGTACCGGACCAGGCTCTGCGCGCGCAGCTGGCCGAACGCGCCGAGGCGGGCGAGCGCGAGGGCGTGCTGGCGCCACCGGCCCGTGACGAGTGGGAGGCCTGGGGCAGCACCGCCGATGTCGGCGAGGAGGCCCTGGAGCGGCTGACCGCCCTGGCAGCGCCTCAGCCGCTGGGTACCTTGCTTCAGCCGCTGCGGCTGACCGGAGCGGTGGCCGCGGTTCCCGTCACCGGCGTGCTGTGCGCCCGGAACGGCGCCAGTATTGACCTGGTGCAGAGGCTCGTCGACTTCGGCGACCCTGCGCTGGCCGTCCTGACCGAACCTCAGGCTACTTTCTTCGAACTCCCCTCCGGTCACTGGCCGATGCTGTCCTGCCCCGCCGCACTGGCGGACGTCCTGCTGCGGGCCGCGGCCGGTGAGGGGCACCGCCTGCGGCCGGCCGGCGACGATGCGCCGACGCCTGCCCACCTGCGCCCGTTCCCCATGGACGTCCCCGAGCTGCCGCGCGACCGCCAGGGTCATGTCGATCTGTACGTCCCCGACGGCGAGGGCCCGCGACCGGCCGTGGTCTTCGTGCACGGCGGACCGGTACCCGCCGGAGCGCGGCCGCGCCCGCGTGAGTGGCCGACCCTGGTGGGCTATGCCCGCCTGGCCGCCGCCGAGGGCCTGGTCGGCGCGACTCTCGACCACCGCCTCCACGACATCGCGGACTACGAACGCGCCGCCGCGGACATCGCCGCCGGGGTGGAACTGGTGCGGGCCGACCCTCGGGTGGACGCCGACCGGATCGCCTTGTGGTTCTTCTCCGGCGGCGGCCTGCTCACCGCGGACTGGCTGACACAGCCCCCCGCCTGGCTGCGCTGCCTGGCTGCCTCCTACCCCGTCCTGGCCCCCCTTCCCGCCTGGGGGATGGCCGGCAGCCGCTTCCACCCCGTCATGGCGGTCGATCAGGCCGGGGCCCTGCCCATCGTCCTCCTCCGGGCCGGGCGTGAGTCACCCGGGATCGCCGCCACCGTCGATGCGTTCGTGACCGCGGCCGAAGACTGCGCAGCGCGACTCGAAGTGGTCGATGTGCCCAACGGCCACCATGGGTTCGAAACCCTCGACGCACCGGAGGAGACGCTCCCGGCACTGCACCATGCGATGAGCTCGGTGGTCACCCACCTGACCAGGTGACTCCCCCCGACCACAGCAAGGCGCCCGCTCACCGTCCGCCTCCGGTGAAGGTCTTCGTTCCGGGGATGGTGCCGCCCCTGGTGCAGCGAACCGTGGGATGGCCGAGTGTCGGGGGGATCCTGCCCGGCCGCCTTCCGATCCGCGAAAGGGCAACGCGATCAGCAGCAGGGTGTCGACGAAAGGGCTGCGTAGGCGGCCATCCGGCGACAGTCGGCTTCCCCGCCACTCCCGACGGCGGACTCGGGAGCCACGGAGCGATGGCTCAGGGGTGCCGGCAGGGCGGCGCGAAGGGGGGCGGCGGCTCTGGCTGCGGTGTTCCCCCGCAACCATGGTGGCGCTAACTCCACCTCTTTCAGGGGGTGGACGCCATTATGCCGCCGGAGACGGATCTGGATACTGGGCCCCATGACTGAATCAACGGTGCTTCCGGTGGACCCGCCGATGCAAGGAGAAGGACAGAAACAGAGGGGAAGCGATTTCTCTGAATTGTCTCGGCGCATAGCCGAGGCCGGGCTTCTCCGGCGCCGTCCGTTGTATTACACGGTTCGTTTCGGACTGGTCGCCCTCGCTCTCGCGGGGTGCGTCGGCGCGTTTCTCGCGCTGGGGGACAGCTGGGGCCAGATGTTCGTGGCCGTCGCCCTGGCCGTGGTCTTCGGCCAGCTCGGACTGGCCGCCCACGACCTCGCCCACCAACAGGTGTTTTCCCGCCGACGGGCCAGCGAGGCAGGCGGACTGCTGGTCGCCGATCTGTTGCTGGGCATGAGCTACGGGTGGTGGATGAACAAGCACACCCGGCATCACGCGAATCCCAATCACGAGGGAAAGGACCCGGACGTCTCGCCGGACATTCTCGTGTGGTCGCACCGACAGGCGCACAAGGCCAGGGGCTTGCCACGTTTCGTCGGAAGGCACCAGGCCGCGCTCTTCTTCCCGCTGCTCACCCTCGAGGGTTTGAATCTGAGCTTCAGCAGCCTCCGGGCTCTGAAGGGTCCATCGGTGAAAAGGCCCGCACTTGAGGGCACGCTACTTGTAGCGCATTTTGTCATCTATTTTGGCGGCCTGTTCACGCTGCTCTCTCCCGCCAAGGCGCTTCTTTTCCTCGCTGTCCACCAAGGCCTGTTCGGCGTCTACCTCGGTTCGGTGTTCGCCCCCAACCACAAGGGGATGCCGATGATCGAAGAGGGGACCCGGCTGGACTTCCTGCGCCGGCAGGTCCTCACCTCGCGCAACGTCCGGGGCGGCGCACTGGTCGACGTCTTCATGGGCGGGCTCAACCACCAGATCGAGCACCACCTCTTCCCCAGCATGCCGACACCTGCACTCGCCAGGGCGCAGGTCATCACTGAGCGGTACTGCGCGGAGCTGGGCATCCCGTACCACCGGACCGGGCTGATCGCCTCGCACCGGGAGGCGCTGCGCCACCTCAGGAGTGTCGGCGAGCCGCTGCGCACCCCGGCGGGCTGACCCGGCGGACGACCCGACCACGACCAGACGGCCTCAGGACGAGGGGTGGCGGTGTGGAGTCAGTGGTGCACGAAGACGAGGCCGCCCGGTGGCCGGCGTCAGCGGCGGGGACCTGGACCTGGTCGGGACCTGGTTGCCCAGCCTGCGGCAGCCGGCTCGACCTTGGCCTTGACGTCGGCGAGCTGTTTGGACAGGATCTGCGGCGGCTTCCGGTGACCGGTCGGCGGCCCGCGCCTGTTCGCCTGCGCCGAGGTGAACGAACCGCTCGGGCGGGCTGCTACGCCCACTGGCATGGGGTGACAGTGCTACTTGTCGGCCGTACCGGGTTCCCTGCTGATGGACTCCTGGTAGGCGTCCGCATAGGTGCGTGAGTCCTTGACCAGGTCGTCGCAGAACGCGGCGATGTCGCTGCCGATGAGTTCTGACACCCCCTTGCCCGCGGTGACGCCTTCCTCGAAGAAGTCAACGATCCCGGGGAGCAGGGGTCCGTCAGGAAGGTCGATCGGTCCGACCTTGAACAGGTACTTCTGCATCTCCTTGTAGACGATCTGGTAGTCCGGCGGGAGCGCCTTGACCCGAGCCATGTGCGCCCGCCACTGCTTTTTGCCCTCGATGATGTCCTGGATGCCCACGTCAGCCTCCCAGCCGGCTCAATTTCCTTGCGACGTTCCTGTTCAACTGCTCGCGCCATCGGTCGCGATGAGTCCGGGCCCCTGCTCCGCCGGCCAGCGCCGTGCAGAAGCCCTGGATGTCGTCGCCGAGCACCTCGTGGACGCTCTGCCCGTCCGCTGCCGACACTTCGAGCAGCCCCATGGCGGAGTCGAGGATCGGTGTCAGGTTGCGGCCGGTGAAGTCCCCGTAGGGGAAGAGGTGGGCGACGATCTGGTCCCACGCCTCCCGGTAGTCGTCCGGCAGAGCCTCGGCCCGGGCTTCGAACGCCTTCCAATCCCTGGTGATATCGCTGCCTGTGACGGTCTCCCAGAAGTTCATCTCCCGCCCTCCTTGAGCCTGTCGATGCGTGATGAGACGTACTGCCATTTGGCCCAGAACTTCGCGAGTTCCTCGCGTCCGGCGTCGTTGAGCGCGTAGAACTTGCGCGGCGGACCGACCCCGGACGGGCGTTTCGTCACCTGGACGAGTTTGTTCCTCTCCAGCCGCAGCAGGATGGTGTACACCGTCCCCTCGACGACGTCGGCGAAGCCGAGCTCGTTCAGCTGGCGGGTGATGGCATACCCGTAGGTTTCCTCGCTGCCGATGATTTCGAGCACGCACCCTTCGAGCGTGCCCTTCAGCATCTCCGTCAGGTCGTCCATCGCGAGCCCTCCGCACCCTCAACGGTACTGCGTAGTACCGAGTACCGCTATACGGTATCACCGAGTAGTGGAGGATGTCGGCGCGACGGTCTTGCCTTCTGCGGACTCGGGGCTTCCCCTACCGCGCTTCCACGACGAACGGACCAACGTACCGACCACTTCGCGGATGAGACCTAGAGCATGTCTCCTTGGCCGTAGGGACGTTGATCTTGTGAGTTCGGCCCCTGTGAGTAGGAGCGCCCCATGATTCGTCCCATCCACTGCGCTATCGCGCTGGCTGGCTCAGCTGTCCTGATCGTTGGAGGTGCCGCGGTGGCAACTGCGGCTGACACGCCTGGATCCTTCGGTCCGGCGGGTGCTGCCGGGTACGGGGGTGCTTTCGGTCCGGCGGGAGCCGCCGCGTACTGACCTTCCTCACGGCAGGCGTAGAGCGCCTACTTTCGTCGACTCCAGATCAGGATGGCGGCGAGGTGGAGTGCGGCCTGGTAGGCGATGGCGAGCTTGTCAGTTCGCATGGCCAGGCCGCGCCACTGCTTGAACCGGTTGATGCATCGCTCGACCGCGTTGCGTTGCTTGTATACCTCGGCGTCGAAGGCGGGCGGGCGCCCGCCCGTGCGGCCTCGCCGCAACCGGTGAGCAACCTGGTCTGACGGCTGAGGAATGACAGCGCGGATCCCACGGCGGCGCAGATGCTTCCGGATGGCGCGGGATGAATACGCGCGGTCCGCCAGGACGGCCTCCGGACGAGTCCTCGGTCTCCCGGAACCGCTACGCGGAACCCGGATGGCTGCCATGACGACTGGAAAGCCGGCGCGTCACCCGCCTGGCCTGCTGTGACGCGGAGGGCCAGAGGCCGTGCAAGGCTGTCGCTGGCGAGATGGACCTTTGCGCTGAGGCCGCCGCGGGATCGTCCCAGCGCATGGTCGTCAGGTTCGGCCCGGTCCGGCGCCCCCTTTTCCTGGCGCCAGCCGCGTGCTGGTGGGCGCGGCAGACGGTGGAGTCCACCGACACGGTCCAGCCGATGTCCTCGGCATCGTCGGCTGCGGCCAGGAGCGCAGCCAAGATGCGTTCCCAGGTGCCGTCCACGGCCCACCTGATCAGTCGCTTGTGAGCGGTCTGAAACGGACCCAGTTCGTCCGGTAGGTCCCGCCAGGGCGAGCAGGTGCGGTACTTCCACGCGATGGCCTCAAGGGTGCGGCGATGGTCGGCCCACCGCCGACCGCGGACCGGATCGGCTGGCATCAGCGGCTCGATCCGGTCCCACATCGCATCAGTGATCACTAAACGGACAGACACATCCGGTCAACCGACCAACCGATCAAAGGGACACGCTCTAGTACCGGAAGCTGTAGTACGCGGTCCAGTTGTAGGTGGCGGCCCCGGGGCCGATCAGAGCCCTGGAGCCGGAGCATCCGAACTCGGTGTACACGGTGAGCCATTCCCCTGTGTTGTTGTGGGGCTTGAAAGCGACTGTGTTACCACCGAAGTTGCTGCACGTGCCACTCGGCGGGTTTCTCCAGGTCCACTGAGTGCCCTGGTCTCCCTGCCAGGTCAGAGTGCCGGTGGCGGCTTGGGCGTTGGTGGACAAGCCGACAACCAGCATGGCCGAGGCCGCCACGGGCGCGGTGACCGAGCAGGCCTTTTTGACCCACTTCTTGAAAGTCATAAGAATCCTCAGTTCGCACGGTTCCCCAACCGGGGATCGGCGGCAAGAAGATCACAGAGCTCCAGTTCGTAGGGGTCACTTCGCCGAGACGACCACCCAATCGGCTCAATAGGCGCCGGCATTGGCTACGACTCCGACCCCAGTTGGCGGCGCCGGCCTGGCACCGGGGCCCGTCGCGCTGGAACCCGTGCAGGGTGTTCACCCACACGCGATCACGGCCAACGGCTGGCCCCGCCCGCCGCAAGCCAGGTGGTCTTGCTGGTCAGCCCGCTGCTGGAGCAGCCGATCAAGCAGTGGCGCGGCCTGGCCACACGGACGGACAAACTCGGCATCGCCCACCAGGCCGCACTCCACCTCGCGGGCATCCTCATCTGGACCCGACGTTGACCAAAGAGACAGAACCTAGACCGCATCGTGGATGACAAGCTTGAACTCGGCGAGGGTCAACAGACGCGGGACGGCGTCGTTGTGCGTGACACGGAGCGCAACCGGGGTGCCCGGGACAACGAAGATGCCATGGTTCTTGACGTAGTACTGGCCGCCGGGCGTCGGCGTGCGGTGCTCGGTCGCCGTGGTGTCGTTGGGGTTGGGCGTCAGGCCCAGCGGGTCACGGACGTACTGGTCGCGCAGCTCGGTGTAGCCGCCCGCGCCGCTGGCGGACTCCCACTGGATCATCGCGTGCAGATGGCCCCAGCCGGCTTTGGACGGCCAGATCAGGCCGCTACGGTCGTCTGTCGCCCAGTCACTCACCACGTAGCCGTCCGGCTGGACGGCCTGGTGCATCTCGAATCGATCCGTCGATTCCGCCGCTCCGAAGGGGAACCGGACCACCTTGTACGCGGTACCCGGCGATATCAGCTGAGGTGTATCGACCTTGAGAGAGCAGACCTGTAATCCGGCCGCAACGCCACCATCCGTAGCCATAGTTCAGCATTGCCCACGATCGGCCGACGACATGCCCGCGCCGATGCAGCCCGACCTGCGCCGCGCCCATTCCCGATGCGCCTGTGTGGGGTTCTCGGCGGCTGTGTGCGCCACGATTCCCTCCGGTCCCTCGACTGGCCTGGTGCGGGGGCTGAGCGGGAGGGCTGGGCCGACCGCGCCGGACGGTGTCGGCACCCTTGCGCATCGCGTGGTGAACACCGGGCGGCCCGTTCCGAGGTCGGGCAGACCTCGGAACCGGCCACGCGACAGGGGAGAGCCGCCCGGGTGGCGGCACGGCCGACTCCGAAGGCTTGATCAGCCCGCCTCGCGCCACCACGCGGGAGACACGCTGAGGCTCCAGACCTCACCCGCCTGCCCCTGGGCCTCTTCGTCCGCGCGGACGAAGACCCTCACGCCGGACTCGGGCACCCGGTAGCGGTGAATGTCCCCGGCCGTGCCGTCCTCGTCCGGTTCGGGCTCGACCGAGCAGCCGAGCCCGGCGATCGCGGCGGCCAGGTCCTCGAAGCGCGGCGAGGGCGCGAAGTCGCCGTACGCGCCGCGCAGGGCCGCCGGAACGGACGACTCGGTGTCCCACCGCAGACGGTGCACCCGCACGCTTACCCCGAAGCATGCCAGGCGCCGCCCTCCTCCTGGAACGACAGCTCCACGAGCCCGTAGTCCCGGCGCAGCAGGCTCCCGTCCTCGGTGTCGAGGCAGTCGGCGCCGAGCGTGGTCTCCCACTCGGCCGGCTGCGCGCCGATGCCCACGCCCAACACGTCGCCACGGGCGGCGACGTGGGCGTAGAAGTCCAGGTCCGACATCTACATCTTCTCCATCGCCTCGATCAGGGCCCGCAGTTCGGCTGTGCGGTCGTTGCTGAAGCGCCACTGCGGGTTGCGACTGGAGGCCGACCGAATGGGGGCACTGATCGTTTCAGATTGAGGACGGCATGGGCGGCGGAGACGGATGAGGCTGGAGGCCAGTTCGAGCAGACCGTGGACGTCCGGGGCCTAACGCAGGGCGGCGGCAACGAGGCCTTCGAGGGCCTCGCGCGGTACCTCGCCGCCACTCACCAGGCGGTCGAAGACCAGTCCATCGATGCAGGTCAGCATGGTGTGAGTGCGATTCTCTACGTCCGTCACGCCGTGCGTGGCGAGAAACAGGCGGACGGCCTCGCGGCCGGCGTTCTCCCGGGGTACGAGGATCTCGCGCAGCTCACGGTCACGCACGCTCTCGACGGTGCAGGCGTAGCGGGCGAGCGAGCGGCGGCGACCCTCACCGGTGAGGCGCTGTCGGGTGAGCAGCACCATGCCGTCCACCAGTTCCTCGACGGTGCGCAGGGGTGGAAGTTCCTCGGCCATCGTTTGCAGTTCCACCTGGTCGAGTTGGACCAGGCGTGTGACGAGTCCGGTGAGCAACGCGGCTCGGGTGCGGAAGTAGGCCGACGTGGTGCCAGGCGGCATGGTCGCTTTGCGGTCGACTGCACGGTGGGTCAGGCCTCGGACCCCTTCGTCGGCGAGTACGTCGAGAGCCGCGTCCGCGAGGAGGGTGCGCCGATCCGAAGCCATGAATCCTTTCTACACCTGTAGAGCCTCGGATAAGGTCACCTTCTACAGATGTAGAAGGTGGGGCTTTGTCATGGTCAACACGGCAGTAGTGGTCGGAGGGGGCATCGGCGGGCTGGCCGCCGCGATCGGACTGCGCCGCATCGGATGGGAAGTAACGGTTGTCGAGCGCGCATCCATGCTCGAGGACGCGGGGGCGGGCATCTCACTGGCCGCCAACGGTCTGCGGGCACTCGACGAACTCGGCGTCGGCGAGGCGGTACGGGATGCCTCGCGGGGCCAGTACAGCGGCGGTACTCGTACGCCACAGGGTGCTTGGCTGGCCCGGATGGACGGCTCGGCGCTGGAGAAGGCGGTGGGCACGCCGATCATGGGCATTCCCCGCTCCACCTTGCACGTGCTGCTTCGCGACTCCCTGCCCGCCGAGGCCCTGCTGATCGGCTCGGAGGCGGACTCGGTCGAGCAACCCAGCCCCGGGGCGATTCGAGTCGACTGCGGCGACACGGTCCTGGACGCCGATCTGGTGGTGGCGGCGGACGGCATCGGGAGCAAAGTGCGCAGCCATCTCTTCCCGGCCCACCCCGGCCCGGTCTACAGCGGCTCGACGGTGCTGCGCGCCATCACCGAGCAGGCGGTCGACCTGCGCACCGACTTCGAGCTGACCTGGGGGCAGGGGGCCGAGTTCGGGCACATCGCCTTCCACGACGGACGGGCCGAGTGGCATGCCGTCCTCAACGTCCCCGCCGGGACGCGGGTCGCCGACCCACTGGACGAACTGCGCAGACGGTTCCGCACCTGGCACGGCCCGATCCCCGCCCTGCTCGACGCGACCCGACCCGCGGCCGTACTGCACCACGACGTCAACGAACTCCGCTCACCACTCCCCTCGTACACGGTCGGCCGGATCGCGCTGCTCGGCGACGCGGCACATGCGATGACCCCCAACCTCGGGCAGGGGGCCTGCCAGGCGCTGGAGGACGCGGTCACCCTGGCCGCCGTGCTCGCCACCGAGTCCACCGTTGAGGCCGCGCTCGCCCGCTACGACGCCGAGCGCCGACCGCGGACCCAGGCCGTCGCGCGGGCCGCCCGGCAGACCGGGCGGATGGGCCAGCAGCTCTCCCACCCACTGGCCGTCGCCCTGCGGAACACAGCGATGCGGCTGACGCCCTCCCGCGCCACAACGCGCATGATCCTTCGGCACCACACCTGGGTGCCACCACAGCTGAATTGACTCGCCGCCCGCAACGACCGGCCGGTCAGCAGACCCGATCCACTCCAGGGCACACCTGGGACAGTCAACCGCGCGACACCGGACGGCGACACGCCGATGCTCCTGCCGGCCGAAAGATTCGGACTCGCCGAGGCGATCTGCGCCTACACGGTGGGGCCGGCCCCGGTGAACCATCTCGACGACACCGGCCGGGTCCGGGAGGGAGCACTGGCGGATCCGGTGGTCCTGGACCGCGATCCGTTCGACGGGCCGGCATTCGACGCACAGGAGATCGCGGGGACGCAGGTACGTACGTGGGGACGCAGGTACGTACGCGGGGACGCAGGTACGTACGCGGGGACGCAGGTACGTACGCGGGGACGCAGGTACGTACGTGGGGACGCAGGTACGTACGTGGGGACGCAGGTACGTACGTGGGGGCGCGCGAGTATACGCAGCTCATGAGGCTTGAGCAGTAACCCAGATCACGGCTGGGCCACGGTGTAGATCATTTAGGCTCTGGGCAGCCTCGTAGCGCTTCTCAGTTCAACTTTCGGTCTGCGAAGTCCAGTTCGAGTGTGAGGGCGGTCTCGACGGCTGCCTGTTTGCAGGGCCGGGGGACTCTGCGGTCCGTCTCCCGAAAGGAAGTGCATGGCTCAGGACGTCACGTTCGACCTCCCCTTCGGCGCCCCCGTCAGCAGACGTCTGGAGTAGACCCAGGAGCGCCGTCCGTCGAAGGGCAGTGGGCGACCACCGCTGTTCGGCGAGGCCGTCGCGGAAGTACAGAAGATTCCCGGACACGACCGGCCAACAACCGCGGCTGATCGAATCCGTTGCCAGGACCACAGCTTGAAGGGAAGCCGGTGTGAAATCTCGAGTCATAGGTGCTGGTCCGAAGGCGTCCGCCGACAGCGTGCTCCCGGCGCAGCCTGGCGCCCAGCTTCAGCCCGGCGAGGCGGGGAACGCCCTGGCCCGTCTCTTGGGGAAACGCGTCAATGGGTGCACGGAGCAGTACCGAAGTTCCCAGAACGCAGCTCGGCAGCGGCTCGACGCACTCGGATCCCCCCACTCCAGCACCACGCTGCATGTGGAGGGAGCCTTCCCTCTGGCGCAGCGCGCGTTCCTCCCGCCCGATGAGGAGGGCCATGCCAGGTTGAGGCAGCTCGACACCAGCCTGCGCATGATCGAAACAGCCTTCCCGCAAGTCAGCACCGATATCGAGGTCTGCCGGCTGACCAGCAGGATGCTGGAAGAAGCCTGGAGGAGCCGGGCACTCACCCCGCCGCGCGAGGAGGAACAAGCCACCGACTGCGCCTGCCGGCTGTGCCGTCGGTTGCCCACGCCCCCCGCACGCACGCTGGATGACTACCGTTGGCGGCAGAGCGCCGGTCGTCCCCTCACGGTGAAGACCTGGCCGTACCGCCGGGAACTCGACAGCGTTCTGACCGGTGGATGGTCCTGGACCCGGCAGATGAACGACCTTGAACGCGACCTCGGCCACCGCCACCGCTTCGAAGACGACATCCTCGTCTTCCACGAATACAAACGCGTGATCGACACCATAGACACCACGCGCCTCACCCAACTCGTCGAAGGCCGCTTGGCCGAGAGCTTCAGCACCAACAGCGCACGGGCCCTGGTCTGCGGACTCTTCGCTGCCCATAAGCGATCCGTTGACGAGTACTGGCTCCAACAGCACGACGCGGGCAGCGTCGTACTCCCCCAGACCAACCCACTCGGCCAGAGCACCTACGCACTCCTGCAGATGCTGGACTGCCTGTTCTGGCACGTCTCACCCGACACCGAGCTCTGGCAGGAAGAGCACCTCGCCTCCCTGCTGCTGTGCCGCGTCATCGACGACATGGCCGACGTACGAGTCGATGCCCTCACCGGCGAGATCAGCAACTTCTGGCTCGCCGACATGCCCACCCACACCAAGGCCCTCTACGCTGCCTGCGCCATCGCCCTCGTGAAGTACGGCTGCATGCCAGAGGCACATGCCCCGATGTGGAACACCTGGCTGATGAACACCACCATCGTCTGGATGGGGCTCACGGGGCGCCACGCCCTGTGGTTCGACGGCATCACCCAGGGCCTCCCCCCGGCCCAGGAGTGCCCGCTCTGCGACCTGCAGCCCAACGCATGCACCGGCCTCCTCACCCACGGCACCACCCTCACCCTCGCCCCGCGGCCCACCGCGCCAGCGCTGAGCACCCGGTCTGCCGAGCTGTCCGCACGCTGCCGAGCCCAATACCCCCAGGCCTGGTCCCTCTTCGACGCCGAGCTCCATGCCTTCGAAGCACTGCACGGCCCCTGGTACGGCAACATCGACAGCACATGGGAGATCCTGCGCCGCACCTACATCGCCGCCGTGGAGGCGTCCAGCGCAGCACCATCCCAGGCCCGCGCTCGTCATGTCCAACAAGACGCCGGCGCAGTCGGATCTGAAAAGTTTCACACCCTGCACGACCCTCAAACCGGGAGGGAAGACACCGCACTGCTCGCCTATATGTTCGGCTGCGCCCACCCGCACTTCCTCTGGAACGCCACGGGATACCGTCCCACGGACCTCGCAGGCGACTGGCTCGACGGCTGACACCTCTCCCGTGCCAGAAGCCCAGTAGATGGTGGTGGGGCCGTCCTCACCATCGACCTCGGACCGGCCCTCCGAGATGCCGCCGGCCACGCCGGCGCGGATGGCGAAGCCGCGCCGGCGCATCGAGCACGACTGTCCTGTGCAACGCCGGCTGAGGCGGGCGGATTCGTGGTCGCGTCGCCCGAGGCACCGGGCCCACCGCACAGGCCGCCCTGCCAACCACCGGCCACGGCAGGAAGTTGCCCCCGCCCAGGCCTCCGTCTCTGCCCCGGCACTCGAAAGCGGGACCCCGGCGGCCGGAACGCGGCGGCATGCCTCAGGGAAGGGGCATTCACCCTATGGATGCCCCGCTATCTGGGATTCGGATCGTTCGAAGGATGGCGAAGCGGACTCCGGACCACCCATAGTCGTCCCACCCCGCACGCGCCGCTGTCCGGACCAGCCGCCGACGTGCGGCTGTCCGCAGCATGCCGTGCCCACCAGCGCCCGCACCGCGGTCGCCCGTTGAAGGCATGCCCTCTCCCGTACACCGTCCCCTGGAGTCGACATGCCCGGTTCCGTTCCGCCGCCGTATCCTGCCACGGCCGACTCCGCCCCCGCGCCCATGGCCGTCTCGGGTCCGGCCCATCTGCTGCGTGTGACCCTGCTGATGGCAGGCAGCTGTCTGCCGATCCTGGGCGCGGTGCTGATCGCCCCGGTACTGCCCAAGATGCAGGACCACTTCGAGTCGGTGCCGGGGGCCAAGGCGCTGGTGCCTCTCGCACTCACCGTGCCGGCGCTGGCGCTGGCGCTGCTGGCCCCGTTCGCCGGCGTGATCGTGGACCGGCTGGGCCGCAAACGGCTGCTGATCGCGGCGACCCTGCTGTACGCCGTGTTCGGCACCGCCCCGCTGTGGCTTGATTCCCTGGGCGCCATCATCGCCAGCCGTGCCCTCGTCGGTGTCACCGAGGCCGCGATCATGACCTGCTGCACCACGCTGATCGGGGACTACTACTCCGGTCGGCAGCGGGTCAAGTACCTCGCCCTGCAGACCATGTGCGCCTCCGCATCGGCCACCGTCTTCTTCGTGGTCGGCGGTGCGGCCGGATCCGCGGGGTGGCGGATGCCGTTCTGGGTGTACGCCGTGAGCCTGGCACTCGCCCCGCTGATGGCCATGGCATTGCCCAGCCCGGCAGGCCGCGCGACCACCGGCAAGGCCCCGGTCGCGGGGACGGCGGGCCGCAGGCCTTTCCCCTGGCGGCAGTTGAGGGGCATCTGCGCCCTCACCTTCTTCGGAGCGATGGTCTTCTACACCGTCCCGGTCGAGATGTCGTACCTCCTCGACGACCTCGGGGTGCAGAACTCCGGCGTCATCGGTCTGGCCACGGCGATCGCCAGCGCCGCCACCGTGGGCGGCGCGATCGTCTTCGCTCGGCTGAAGCGCTCCCCCGAGCCTGCGCTGCCCGCCGTTCTCGCGGTCTGCGCGGTCGGCTTCGGGGTGATGTTCCTCGCGGGCAGCGCGCCGCTGCTGGTCATCGGGGCGGTGATCAACTGTGTCGGCACGGGCATGCTGCTGCCCGCCCTGCTGACGAGCGCCATGTCCCGCCTGGCCTTCGAGGACCGCGGTCGCGGTACAGGGCTGTGGACGGCGGCCTTCTTCGGCGGTGAGTTCGTGTGCCCGCTGGTACTGCTCGCCGGGGAGTCGGCGATGGGGAGCCTCGCGGGTGCGGTGGGCGTGCTGGGGGTCGTCACGGCTCTGGTCGCGGGCGGGCTGCCGGCGGTCCGGCGGCGGGCAGGGGCCGTCGACAAGCGGCCGCTGCCAGAGCCGTCGGCTTGACGGCTGCTGAAGGGCCGCGTCCCTTCAGGGCGTTGCCGGACCGGTTCACACAGCCGGTCCGGCATCGCCGTTCTCCTTGCCGTTTCCGTTCGCCGTCAGCGTCGCGCCCACCTCCGCCGCCTTCTGGCGCAGCCAGATGTGGGCCGCGTCCTGGGCGTGGACCGGGTGCCACCACAGCGCCTCCCGGACCGGCACCGCCTCGAAGGGGCAGGGCAGGACGCGCACCGCGGCCGAGCGGACCGCTCTGCGGGCCAGGCGCTCCTGGATCATGGAGACCCGGCGGGTGCCCTCGACCATGTGGGGCAGGAGCTGGAAGGTCTGCACGGAGACCTCCACCCTCGGGCTGATGCCGATCATGCTGAGCTGGCGGGCCACCGGGGCGTCGTAGGGGCGCTGGTAGACCGCCCAGGGCAGGTGCGACAGATGCTCGAGGGTGATTTCGTCGCCGACGTCAGGGTTGTCGTCGGCGACCACGCACAGCCAGCGGTCCCGGTGGAGGTCGACGGCCGGGAAGCCGTCGATGATGCCGTGCGGCATCATCAGCCCGTCCACGGTGCTGAGCACGGTGGCCGCGTTCTCCGCAACCGAGGGCGCGGGGTGCTGGAAGGTGAGCCGGATGCCGGGCGCCTCCTGGTGCAGGGTGCGGGCGAGCGCGGCGCCGAAGACGGCCGCGCCGTAGTCGGAGGCGAGCAGGGTGAACTCGCGGCTCTCGGCGGCCGGATCGAAGTCCGCCTGGCTGGAGAAGACCCGTTCCAGCAGGTCGCACGCGGTCGCGCTGCGGTCCCTCAGGGCGACTCCGAGCGGCGTCAGCTCATAGGCGTTGCCGGTGCGGGCGAGCAATTCGTCGTCGAAATGGCGGCGCAGCCGGGACAGCGCCGCGCTCATCGCGGGCTGGCTCAGTCCGACGCGCTCGCCGGCCCGGGTGACGTTGCGTTCCTCCAGCAGCGCGCGCAGGGCGAGGACCAGATTGAGGTCGAGTCGGGACAGGTTCACCGGGCACCACCTGGAGAAGTCAGAGCCATCTGTGACGTAGATACGGCACATTCACAGGATTGATTTCCCTGATCTGCCGTTCGAGGCCACAGTAGACCGCAACCCCGCAGGAGGACATCTGATGGCAACGCTCACGCAACCTGCCGGCACGTTCGCGCTCGGCACGTTCTCCGCTCCGGAGGAGGAGCCCTTCCCCGGCCTTCTGGCCGAGGGACGGGTACTCGACCTGAGCAGAGCCCTGGACTGGACGCCGTCCGGCGTGCGTGCCGTGGTGGAGCGTTGGGAGGGGACGCTTCCCGTGCTGCGCTCCCTGGCGGACGACGACAGCCTCGGCTGGCAGCCGCTGGAGGGCCTGCGGGTGCACGCCCCGCTGGAGCCCCGCCAGATCTTCCAGTCCGGCGCCAACTACCGGCAGCACGTGATCGACCTCGAGGTCGCCCACCGCTCCGCCGACGACCCGCGCACCGTCGAGGAGGCCCGCGCGGAGATCGCCGCGATCATGGACCGGCGGGCCGCCGAGGACCTGCCGTACGTGTTCATCGGCCTGCCCAGCACCATCGCGGGTCCGTACGACGACGTCGTCCTGCCCGCCTGGGCCGAGAAGCCCGACTGGGAACTGGAGCTGGCGGCGGTCATCGCCAAGCCCGCGTACCGGGTCTGCGCCGAGGAGGCGCTGGAGTACGTCGCCGGGTACACCATCGCCAACGACCTCACCGACCGCGCCACCGTCTTCCGCCGGGACATGCCCGCCATCGGCACCGACTGGCTGCGCTGCAAGAACGCGCCCGGCTTCACCCCGCTCGGCCCCTGGCTCGTGCCGGCCGAGTCGATCACCGACCCCGGTGACCTGCGGGTCACGCTGAAGCTGAACGGCGAGACCATGCAGGACGAGTCCACCGAGGACATGCTCTTCGGCATCGCACGGCTGGTGTCGTACATCTCCCAGACCTCCCGGCTCCTGCCGGGCGACCTGGTGCTGACCGGCAGCCCGGCCGGCAACGGCATCCACTGGGGCCGACTGCTGCGCGACGGCGACGTCATGGAGGGCTCCATCACCGGCCTGGGCGTACAGCGCACGCGTTGCGTGGAGCAGGCGTCATGAGCCTGGACCGGACCGACCCGGAGGGCGCCATCGCCGAGGCCGCCAAGGCCTGCTCCAACTGGGGGCGTTGGGGCGAGGACGACGTACTCGGCACCCTCAACTTCCTCGACGAGGCCAAACGCCGCGAGGGCGCCGCGCTGGTCCGCCGTGGGGTCAGCTTCTCCCTGTCGCAGCGGTTCGACATGAACGGCCCGCAGAAGGGCTGGCGTCGGCGGACGAACCCCGTGCACACCATGCTGGACACGGGGACGGACGCGGCGCTGGGCAACCAGGGCTTCCCGCACGGCATCGGCGGCGCCGACGACGTGGTCGCGATGCCACTGCAGTGCTCCACCCAGTGGGACGGGCTCGGGCACATCTTCGACCACGGCATCGCCTGGAACGGCAGGGCGGCCGAGAGGGTCGTCACCTCCGACGGCGACCTGGTCACCGGAATCGAGCACATGGCCCCGTACGTGGCCGGGCGCGGGGTGCTGCTGGACGTAGCCCGGATCTTCGGTGCCGACGACGGTGCACCGGAGCTGCCGGACGGTTTCGCGATCACCGCGGAGCATCTGACCGCGACCGCCGGGGCCCACGGTGTGAGCGTGGGACGCGGCGACATCGTCCTCGTCCGCACCGGACACCTCGCCCGCGCCCGGCGCGACGGCTGGGGCGACTACGCGGGCGGCCCCGCGCCCGGGCTGTCCTTCACCACCGCCGGCTGGCTGCACGGCACCGAGATCGCCGCGATCGCCACCGACACCTGGGGCTTCGAGGTACGGCCCAACGAGTTCGACGACGCCTTCCAGCCGCTGCACCAAGTCGTCATCCCCAACATGGGCCTGCTGATCGGCGAGATGTGGGACCTCGACGCGCTCGCCGAGGACTGCGCGGCCGAGGGCGTCTACGAGTTCTGGCTCACCGCCGCGCCGCTGCCGATCACGGGAGCCGTCGGCTCACCGGTGAACCCGATCGCGGTCAAGTAGCCGCCCGGCCCCCGGATGCGCCCTTCCCGGACAGCAACGACGCATCCGGCCCGCACCCCGTCCCCACCCCTGGCCCGCACTCCCAGCGGGCGAGCCGCACACCCGCCGCCCGAAGCCGCGCGGCCCGACCGGGAGGTATCCCCGACCATGAGCGACCCCCGCACCCTCCCCCAGCCTCCGGCCGGGGCCGGCCGCACCGTCCTCGTCATCGGCGGGGGCGCCTCCGGCAACGCCGTCACCATCCTGCTGCGCCGTGCCGGTGTCGCCGTGGACCTGATCGAGGCCAAGCCCGACTGGAACGCCACCACCGGCTCCGGCATCACCCTCCAGGGCAACGCCCTCAGAGTGCTGCGCGAGCTGGGCGTGTGGGATCGGGTGAGCGCTTCCGGCTTCGCCTTCGGCCAGCTGGGCGTGACCGCCCCGGACGGCACGGTCCTCTTCGTCGCCGACGACATCCAGACCGGCGGCCCCGACCTGCCCGCCACGCTCGGCATGCAGCGCCCCCAACTGCAGCAGATCCTCATCGACGCGGTCCGCGCCTCCGGCGCCACCGTGCGCCTCGGCACCACCGCCGAGACCCTGGAGCAGGACGCCGACGGCGTCTCGGTGCGCTTCAGCGACGGCACGGAAGGCCGCTACGACCTGGTGATCGCCGCCGACGGCCTCAACTCGGCGACCCGCGCCGCGATCGGCATCGCCGACAAGCCGGAACCCACCGGAATGGCCATCTGGCGCATCGCCGCTCCCCGCCCCGAGGGGCTGGAACGCACGGACCTGGCGACCGGCGGCCCGGCGTACATCGCGGGCTACTGTCCCACCAGCGAGGACACCATCTACGCCTACGTCGTCGAGGCCAACCGTGAGCGCGCCTCGATCCCGCCGGAGTCCTACGCCGACGAGATGCGCAAACTCGCCCAGGGCTACGGCGGCCACTGGCCCGAGATCGTGCAGCACATCGAGGACCCGGCCCAGGTCAACTACACCTGGTTCCACCGTCTCCTGGTGGAGGGCCCCTGGCACCGCGGCCGGGTCGTGCTCGTCGGGGACGCCGCCCACTGCTGCCCGCCCACCTTCGCACAGGGCGCTGCGATGTCCCTGGAGGACGCCCTGGTCCTCGCCGAGCTGCTCACCGCCCGGGACGACTGGGACGACGGGCTCTTCACCGAGTACCACGACCGCCGCCTCCCCCGCGTCGGCATGGTCGTCGAAGCCTCCTGCCGGCTGGGCCAGTGGCATCTCGACGGGGTGCGCGACGCGGACGTGCCCGGACTGACCCACCGCACCCTGAACGCGCTCAAGGAACTCCCGTGACCGAGCCCGAGTCGATACCGACGATCGACGTCCACGCCCACCTGCTGCTGCCTGAGGTCGAGGAGGTTGTGGCCGGCCGGACCGGCCTCGCACAGGCCCGTGACCTCGACGCCCGTCGCAACGGCCCGGCGGCCCTGGCCGTGAGCGGCCCCATGGTCGGCGCGCGGGTGCCGAAACTGACGGACGTCGCGGTCCGGCTGGCGGCGATGGACGCGCAGGGCGTGGACATCCAGCTGGTCAGTCCGTCCCCGTCCCACTACCACTACTGGGCCGATCCGCAACTGGCGGAGAAAGTCCGCCGCTTGGCCAACGAGGGCACCGCGGCGCACTGCGCGAAGGCACCCGACCGGCTGCTCGGTCTCGGGCTGGTCCCCCTCCAGCATCCGGATCTCGCCGTCGAGTCGCTCGACCACGCGCTGGCCCAGGGACTGCGGGGCGTGGAGCTCTCCTCGCACGCCCCGAGCCCGGGCGGGACCCGGGAGGTGGAGCTCTCCGACCCGCGTCTGGCACCGTTCTGGGCTCGCGCGCAGGAGACCGGCGCACTGGTCTTCCTGCATCCGTTCGGCTGCACGCTGGACGATCGCCTGGACCAGTGGTACCTGTCCAACACCGTCGGCCAGCCCACCGAGAACGCCGTCGCACTCTCCCACCTGATCTTCTCCGGCGTCCTGGACCGTCATCCGGGCCTGCGGCTGATCGCGGCGCACGGCGGTGGCTATCTGCCCACCCACATCGGCCGGTCCGACCACGCCTGGCGGGTCCGCCCGGACGCTCAGGGCTGCGCACGGGAGCCGAGCAGCTATCTGCGGCAGCTGTACTTCGACTCCCTCGTCCACGACCCCCAGGTCCTGCGGGAGCTGCTTCGGGCGGCCGGCCCGGGGCGGGTCCTGCTCGGCTCCGACTTCCCCTTCGACATGGGCACCGAGGACCCGCTGGGCGCATTGCGCGCGGCGGACCTGCCCGACGCCGACTTCCACTCCGTCCGCGGCGCGAGCGCCGCGGCCCTGCTCGACCTCTTCTGAGGAGGAACCCCCCATGAGCAACCGCCTGCTCACGCATCTGCGGCACGTCGACCTCGCCGTTCCCGACTACGACAAGCAGCTCGAGTTCTACGCCGGCGTCTGGGGCCTGACCAAGGTCGAAGAGGACTCCGGCATCTCCTTCCTGGCCGCCGAGGGCTCCCCCGAGCGGTATGTGATCCGGCTTCGCCAGGCCGAGGAGAAGCGCCTCGACCTGGTGTCCTACGGGGCCGCGAGCGCGGCGGACGTGGACACGCTGGCCGAGGAACTCCTCGCCGGCGACGTTCAGTTGATCTCCCAGCCGGGCACGGTGGACACCCCCGGAGGGGGATACGGCTTCCGCTTCTTCGACGTCGACGGGCGCACCATCGAGGTCTCGGCCGACGTGGAGGTACGGCAGCACCGCAGGATCGAGGAGAACGAGGCGATCCCGGTCAAGCTGTCGCACGTCGTGCTCAACTCCCCGGATCTGAACAGGACGCGGGAGTGGTACCAGCGCCACCTGGGCTTCCGTCTCTCCGACACGCTGCACTCGCCGCACATGGGCGAGGTCATGCACTTCATGCGGATCTCCAACCAGCACCACTCGATGGCCATCGCGCAGGGCCCGCACACCGCCCTGCACCACGTCTCCTTCGAGATGCGCGGCCTGGACGAGTACATGCGCGGCTCCGGCCGCGTGATGCGGGCCGGCGTCCGCAAGATCTGGGGTCCGGGCCGTCACATGGCCGGCGACAACACGTTCACGTACTTCCTCGACCCGCACGGCAACACCGTCGAGTACACGACCGAGCTGGAACTCCTCGACGAGGACACCTGGCACCCCCACGTCTACGACTTCTCGCAGCCCGAGGTCACCGACCAGTGGGGCACCGCGAACCCGATGAACGAACTGATCGCCAAGGAGTCGTTCAACGACGTCGACCACGGCGTCTTCGTCGCCCCGCCGGTCTGACCGGCAGCCGTCCCCAGTCGCCGGGGGCGCGGCAGCCCTGTCACGCCCTGACTCCCCGCCGCGCCCCCGGTCCAGCTCCGCCCACCCTTCTGCCTCCCCTGCGACTGGACCCAGCCATGCGTTTCGCCACGTACGAGTACCGCAACCGACGCCAGGTGGCCGTCGTCGCAGGGGACGGCACGCTCTTCCCCCTTCCCGGTGTCACCTCACTGACCGGCCTGCTCGCCGAGGGCGGCGCGTTGCCCGAACTGCTCGACGCGGGCTCCGCGATGCTCGAGGTCGCGGCCGGCCCGCATGTCTCCCAGGTGCGGCTGCTGCCGCCGCTTCAGCCGCCCACCGTGCGGGACTTCGTCACCTTCGAGGAGCACGTCGAGGGCGTACGGCGGTCCGTGGACGGGGCGGCGGGGGTGCCGGAGCAGTGGTACGCGGCCCCGACGTTCTACTTCACCAACCCGTACGCGGTGTACGGCCCGTACGACGAGATCCCGGTGCCGCCGGGGTCGCGTGTCCTCGACTTCGAGCTCGAGGTGGCCGCCGTGATCGGCAAGGAGGGCCGGGACCTCACCCGCGAGCAGGCCCGCGAGCACATCGCCGGCTACACCGTCTTCAACGACTGGTCCGCCCGTGACCTGCAGTCGGCGGAGATGAAGGTGGGCCTGGGCCCCTGCAAGGGCAAGGACACCGCCACCACGCTGGGCCCGTACCTGGTCACCGCCGACGAGCTGGAGAAGTACCGGGACGAGGACGGCTTCCTGCGCCTCGCGCTGACCGCCGAGATCAACGGCGCCGTGGTCGGCAGGGATCTGCTGTCCAACATGAGCTGGACCTTCGAGGAGATGGTCGCCTACGCCTCGCGCGGCACCTGGGTGCGCCCCGGCGACGTCCTCGGCTCCGGAACCTGCGGCAACGGCGGCTGCCTCGCCGAGCTGTGGGGCGTACGGGGCAAGCAGGACCCGCCGCCGCTGAAGCCGGGCGACACGGTGAGTCTCTCCGTCGAGGGCATCGGCAGTGTCTCCAACACCGTGGTGGCCGGCTCCGCCCCGCTGCCCATCCCCTCGGGCCGGCGCCGCTCCCGGGAGCGGCCGTGACCGACCTGCCTCCCAAGGGTCCTCGGCGGGGTCGTCGTGGTCAGGGGCGCGGCCGCCGGCCAGGGCGGCTCCGCGGAGACCGAGGTGCTGCCCCGTGAGGGTGCCCGGGTGAGCGCCACGGCCGTGACCGAGGCACCAGGCTGCCGCCGCCCCGCCAGTCAGATCAAGCAGCGGCGACCAGCGGGGCGATCGCCGCTCCGGCGCCGCTCAAGGCCCCGCCGGTAGTTCGCTGCCGCCCCTTGCTCGCAACGGCTGAGGCGGCACCCGCGCGTGTCCAGCCGCTGAGGCACCGCCTGAACGGACCTTTCCCCGTGACTCGGGCAGGACCCGGCCCGACTCATCGGCATGACTGCCGGGCCGTGTCCTGCTGAGTCTCATCCAAGGGCCGTCTTGGACTCAGCCGCCGCTCTTGCGCCGGAACGACCGCTGATGGGCGGCCGGGCCATGCGTGCCGCGGACCTTTGACGTATCGGTGTTCGCAGCGAGGTCGGCGGCGTCCGCCTGCATACCGCGCTTGCGCGCCAGGGCTTCCCGAAACTTGCGCTTCAGGTCGTAGTTGCCGTCCTCGTCGGGCGAGAGGGCAGGGCTCTCGGCGTCAGCCGACTCCGAACCTTCTTGTGAGGGAGACTCTGCGGCCATGGTGACCTCCTGGGCTCGGGTGCTGGAGAGCACAGCTTGTCATGCCGAACACCGCATGAGGCGCCGTCACCATCACGCAGGCCGCAATCAAACAGAGGGCAAGCGACACACCCGGGCGGCCTTCAATGGCCAACTCGACCTGCGAGGGCTACATCGCCGTCGCTTCCCCGGCCACGGGCACCGGCCTGCCCGCCGGGTTCGCCACCGGCGACGTCGTCGACCACACCTGCCACCAGGCCATCACCGGCGCAGTCGCAGCCCCTGGACATCGCTTCTCATAGGGCGCTTGGATCTTCAGGCCTTCGCTCGCGAGAGGTAGAGGCCTTGCCCCGGGTCAGAGGGTCATGAAGGGCGAGTGCTCGATGAGCAGGAGCTTGCGCAGTGACGTGCAGATGCGCGACAGGACTCAGCGACGCGGCGATGCGGGTACAGACATGACTCCCCCAGCAGCGGTAAGGTACGCCTAGTTGCGTACCTCCAGGAAGGTACGCAACTAGGCGTACCTTGTCGAGGGGTGGAGTGATGACGGCAAGCGAGTTGGCGCACCCTCGCGCCGAGGAGTTGCAGGTGGGGCCCATCCTTTTGGCGCTCGCTGACGAGAACCGGCGTCGGGTCGTGGCCGAACTGGCCGAACGGCCAGATGAAGAGCGGCTGTGTGCTTCCTTCGACCTACCGATGGGCAAGTCCAGCCGCACCCGTCACTGGCGAGTACTGCGCGAGGCGGGCTTGGTGTATCAGCGCGACGCCGGGAACGGTCTCTACATGCGCCTCCGCAAGGAGGACTTGGACCACCGCTTCCCGGGCCTGATCCAGGCCGTAATCGCCGCAGGCCAAGCGCGCTGAACTGCGTCAACGCGCTACAAGACGGCGATAGCCGATGAGGGCTGCGGCGAGAGCGGATGGGTGCCTGAGCCTGTTACGAGGGCGGATCCGTGCCCTCCTCCTCGCATGGCTACTTCTTGTCAGACGTTACCGTCAGAAGCCGAAGCGGCATCCCATCCAAGCACGCGGTGGATGTGAGCAGTCTTCGGGTAGGAGGCGTCGGTCCCGGAGCGAGGGCCGATCTCAAAGAGGTCGATCATCAAGAAGAGCGGGTAGCCGGGAGACTGAGGAACCCTTTTCATCATCATGCCCTCGCAGCCGATGCGCGTGCCAGACGGTCCCCAGACAGCTGTCCAGGTGTGGGGCTTCGACGACCTATACACAGCGCGAGTTGTGACGCCGGAGACGTATGCGTGAAAGAGAATTGCAGGATTGCCCCTCGGCCGACCCGGGCGACCGCCGCTGTCTCGTGGAGAGGTCCTGCACATACGCACGCTCTCCCGTCTGGGGATAGACGTCCGGTCGGCATCGACCCGTCGATCCCGATCACGGCCACCGCACCCTGTCAGGTCCAGGCGTCACCCCCAACCGCGGCGCGGGCGCGACGCGCGGTGTGGTCTCGTCGGTGTTGTGGCCGGCGGCGCCTGCGCCGGGCCGCCCGCCGACGGTCCTTTGCCCCTCGCTAGGGTCTGCAACTGAGTACATGGGAAGCGCAGTCAGCGAGGGCGGAAGGGTGAGGGCGCATGGACCGGAGTGAGGATGACATCCTGGCCGATGAGCTCGCTGCTCTCGCTGCTCGTACTGGGGGTGGCGGTGGCTTGACCCGGTTCGTGGCCAAGCTGATGAAGAAGAACGTTCACGAGATCGACTTGGTCGTCGCCTTGCCATTCGAAGATGCCGTCAAGCGCGTCGCCAAAGTGCTCGAACAAGCAGGGCGAACAGTCGGCCCCGTGCCTGAACCTGGTGAGGATCGGCGGACGATCCGTGTCGTTGCCAGCGGTGGGTATGGCGGCCTGAACCCTGTCGTGGTTACTGCACTGGTGACGAGGGGCGACGCGTCCAGCTCGGATGTCAGGCTTCGTGCGGCCGCCAAGGAGGGCTTGATCAAGCAGCGAGCGGGCGAGCGGACCGCCACAAGTCTTGCTGCGTTGCTGGCCACGTAGCCCACTACGCATGACGGGAAGGTGCCGGTCCCTTGGTTCTGCGAGGCCGCCCGCCTGGTCAGGATGAGAGCCGCCCTGTCCTGTCTGGCCTCAATCACGAGTACTGACGTCAGTTGTTCACGGTTTGGGAGTCACTCCGAACCACGGACGGGTGATGTTCAGGAGTTCGACGTCGGCGGGGTACATGGCCAGGCCAGCATCGAGAGTGCTCCTGATGAAAGACCCTGTCCTGCCGCAGATGTCGACGGTCGAACCGTACACCGCGATCCGGCGCGACCCCGCGACGGCATGAGGATAAGGGGGAATCGCGCGCAAGTGCGAAGACCGCCCTCGGGCGGACCACGGTCATCACGGGCGGCGGCTAGATGATTGATTCCAAGGGGTCGGCGAGCGTAGGCGGCCTGCGTTCAGCGGGGGTGACGTTTCCGGCTGGCCTTCTGCGTGGGTGCGCCCCAACATGACGTCCGTTTCCTGCCAGCAACCGCCCGTGTGTCGATCCAGCATGGGCACATGACCAGATACACCGTGCCCCCCGTTGACACAGCCGTCCTGAAGGAATTGCGGGTTGTCGACGACGCGGGCCGTGCCTGCGCCTCGTACATCGCGACCGGCGACGACGTTGGCTCGCCGCTGCGCTGCTGCCTGCGCCCCATCACGCTCGGCGAGCGGATTGCCCTGGTTCCGTACGCCTCGTCGCGTCGCTGGGCCGCCGCGACGGGGCGCAGATCCGGGCGCGTACGACGACCAGGGTCCCGTCTTCATCCATGCCGACGACTGCGGCGGGTTCACCCCCCGCGAGAACTACCCATTCGCTCGGCCGGGCGCACTACGTAGCGTGCGCCGCTATGACGCCCGGGGCCATATCGCAGGTGGTCGCCTTCTGGAGATTCCGGCCGACGCCACGACTGGCTTCGATGCAGCCTTCGACGATGCGTTCAACGATCCGGACGTGGTGCTCCTACACGTCAGGGCACTGGAATACGGATGCTTGCACTTCGAGGTGCGACGGCCCTCCGCCAAGGAGCAGTAGCAGCCGTACCCACGTGAATGATCGACCTCAAGGGATCGGCTGCGCGCATGGGACGAGGGCGTCCAACGTCAGTTTATGAAGAGAGAGTTGGACACCCTCGCAACCGCACTCTATGTGAAGACCGACGACCTGCTGAAGGCGTCTCCGCATCTCGCGCCATGGCGTCCGGCCGTGGGGATCGCCCCGAAGCTTGCTGACGCCGAGCTGGTCACACTGGCGGTGATGCAGGCCATGCGACCTGGCCGGATGGGCCGAGTACGGGTACTGCGCCAGTCACATCCGCTTCTTCTGGGGCCTGCGGCTGCACCTGGTGTGCACCCCCAGGGCCTGCCCGTCGCCTTCGCGCTGACCGGAGCAGAAGCCGACGAGCGCGAGACTCTGCTGGACCTCCTCGCTGCCGAACCCGGCCTGGTTGCCGACCGGCCCGGACAGACGCTGATCGGCGCCAGGAACTACTTCGGAAGGGGCTTCGAGCAGGAGCTGCCGAGCAGAGCATCCGGCTGCTGCGGCCAGCCCGTCGCAACGCAGTCGAGCGGTGCGTGAACAAGTGGAAGCAGTTCCGCGCGGTGGCCACCCGGTTCGACAAGCGCGACTACATCTTCAACGGCACCCTGACCATCACCGCAATGATCATCTGGCTCCGCGACACCGTCGGGCCTTGACCCTTGATCCTGGACACACGAGACACTGGATCCTGAGGATCTGAGAACGGACATCTCGTGGTCATGAAGAACTATCCGCCGCAGTTCAAGGCGGACGCGGTCGCGCTGTATGAGTCGCGGCCCGAGGCGACGATCAGGCAGGTCGCCGCCGATTTGGGGATCAACCCCGAGACCCTGCGGAACTGGGTCCGAGCGGCCGGTGCGAGCCGGCCCCGGGGGCGCCGGACGGAGGTGCCTGCCGAGCCGCCGACGCCGTTGGAGGCGGAGAACGCCGCTCTGCGGAAGAAGGTCCGTGAGCTGGAGGAAGAGCGCGAGATCCTGCGGAAGGCGGCGAAGTATTTCGCCGGGGAGACGCGCTGGTGAACCGCTTCCAGTTCGTCGCCGACCATCAGCGCCGTTACGGCGTGAAGCGGCTGTGCACCATCGTGGGCATCGCCCGCTCCAGCTTCTATTACTGGCGTCGGACGGCCGCGGATCGGGCCGTCCGGCAGGCGGCCGACGCCCGCCTCGCCGCCCGGATACGGGCCGTGCACCGCGAGTCGGACGGCACCTACGGCGTTCCCAGGATCACGGCCGAGCTCCGCGAGGCGGGCGAGCGCGTCAACCACAAGCGGATCGCGCGGTTGATGCGGGCCGCCGGTCTGGCGGGCGTGCGCCTACGCCGCAGGCACCGCACCACGGTCGCGGACCCGGCCGCGGCGAAGGCCCCGGATCTCATCGGCCGCGACTTCACCGCGCGTGAGCCGAATACGAAGTACGTCGGCGACATCACCTATCTCCCGCTGGACGGCGGGAAGTTCCTGTATTTGGCCACCGTCATCGACCTCGCCTCACGCCGCCTGGCCGGCTGGGCGATCGCGGACCACATGCGCACCGGCCTCGTCATCGACGCCCTGTCCGCCGCCGAACGGACTCGCGGCAGCCTCTCCGGGGCGGTCATACACACCGATCACGGAGCCCAGTACACCAGCCGGGCCTTCGCCGACGCCTGCCGACAGACCGGCGTCCGCCAGTCCATGAGCGCGATCGGCAGCTCGGCGGACAACGCGCTCGCCGAGTCCTTCAACGCGACGTTCAAACGCGAGACTCTTCAGGGCCGAAAGCACTGGTCCAGCGAACGCGAAGCCCGTCTCGACGCGTTCCGCTGGCTGCACCGCTACAACACCCGACGCCGTCATTCCCACCTCGGACAACGGAGTCCCATCGCCTACGAGGCAGCACTCGACACAACATCAACTACCCTGGCCCAAGCCGCATAGCCCGTGTCCAAGATTCCGGGTCAAGGCCCATCAAGCCGGGCCGTCCGCCGGTGTGGACGCGACGGCAGCTGATAGACGGCATTCGGTGGCGGACCCGTACCGGTGCTCCCTGGCGTGATGTGCCGGAACGCAACGGGCCCTGGGAGCGGGTCTACGACCTGTTCCGGCGCTGGCAGCGCGATGGCACCTGGGCCAGGTTCGTCACTCAGCTCCAAGCTCAGGCGGACGCGAAGGGCCTGATCACCTGGGACGTGAATATCGACTCCACCGTCTGCCGGGCCCACCAGCACGCCGCCGGGGCCTCGAAAAGGGGGATCTGCAAAAGGAACCGCCCTGCGGCATTGCCGTTGAGCCGGCCGACCATGGTCTCGGACGTTCCCGAGGCGGCCTGACCACCAAGATCCACCTTGCCGTCGAGCAGGGGCAGAAGCCGCTGAGCGTCGTGATCACAGCCGGCCAGCGGGGTGACTCGCCGCAATTCGAGCCGGTCCTGGAAGCCATCGGGGTACCTCGCCTTGGTCCGGGCAGGCCCCGCAGGCGGCCGGACCGGGTGCGGGCCGACAAAGCGTACGACTCCCGCCGCAACCGGGCCTACCTGCGCAGACGCGGGATCAAGGCGACCATCCCGGTCCCCGCCGACCGCGTCCGCAACCGCCAGAAGCTCGGTGCCCGAGGCGGTCGGCCGCCGAAGTTCGACAAAACCGACTACCGCGAGCGGCATGCCGTCGAGTGCGGGATCAACCGCCTCAAGCGCCACCGGGCCGTGGCCACGAGATACGACAAGCTCGCCGTCCGCTACGAGGCGACCGTGTTGGTTGCAGTCCTCAACGAGTGGCTGTGACCAGCACCTTCCCAACAAACCCTAGTCGACCCTGACCACGTACTTGCCCCGCACACCGCCCGCCTCCAGCGCCCGGTGTGCGGCCGCTGTCTCTTTCAGCGGGAAGACCGTGTCCACCGCCGGCCGCAGCTTCCCCTCTGTCACCTGGCGGGCGAGGTCGTCGAAGAGCGCACGTTCGGGGTTGCCGCTGAAGAAGCGCACCCGGCCGCGTCCGTGGACGGCGCTGGCCGCGATGTAGCCCAGCGAGGCGGCGGGCCGCGTCAGGTCGAAGGCGATGGTGACCATGCGTCCGCCCGGCTTCAGCATCCGCCGTACGGTACGCAGGTCGGTGCCCACCGTGTCGAGGACCACGTCGAACAGTCCCAGTTCCGCAGGGGACACGGTCCGGTGGTCGACGGCGTGGTGGGCACCGAGCGTACGGACGAAGTCGAGGTTGGCAGCGCGGGCCAGGGCCGTGACCTCGGCACCGTACGCCTGTCCCAGCTGGACGGCGGCGTTGCCGACGCCGCCCGCCGCGCCCCGTACAAGCAGCCGTTCGCCGGGGCGCAGTGCGGCCTTGTCGCGGAGGGCCGTGACGGCCGTGGTGGCCACCGGCAGCGCGGCAGCGGCCACGAGGTCCAGTCCGTCCGGGACCCGGCCGAGCCGCTCGGGCCGTACCGTCACGTACTCGGCGGCGCTGCCGAATCCGGAGCTGCGGCCCAGGACGCCCCACACCTGGTCGCCGACCGCTACGCCGGTCGCGCCGGTGCCGAGTGCGGCGATCTCGCCAGTGAAGTCCAGCCCGATGCGCTGCGGGAACTTCCGGCCGGTGACGAGGCGGGCCCGACCGGAACGGGCCGCCAGTTCGCCGCCGTTCACGCTGAACGCGCGCACGCGCACGAGGACCTCGCCGGGTGCCGGTCCGGGACGTGGCACCCGGCCCACATACAGCACCTCGGGGCCGCCGAAGCGGTCGAACAGTACGGCTTTCATCGTGCGGTCGTCCATCGTTGCGTTCTCACCTTCGCCACCAGTGGCCGTGCGGGGGATCGTGGCGCCGAGCGTAGGCTGGCAAGCGGACGAGATCGTCCATTTGACCGGAGGTGAGAGACAGCGGTGGGGGAATCCTCTCGGATCGCGGGGCAGGACAGTCTGCGGGCGGACGCCCGGCGCAACCGGCGGCGCATCCTTTCGGCTGCCCGCGTGGTCTTCGCCGAGCACGGCATCGACGCGCCCATGGCGACCGTGGCCCGGCGGGCGGGGGTCGGCGTGGCGACGCTGTACCGGCGTTTCCCGACGCGGGACGCCCTGGTGCGGGCCGCGTTCGCGCACCAGATGGACACCTGTGCTCGGACGCTCACCGAGGCGCTGGCCGACCCCGATCCGTGGCAGGGCTTCCAGCGACTGGTCGAGACGGTCTGCGAACTACAACGGGAGGAACGGGGCTTCCCGGCCGCATTCGTCGCGGCCTTTCCGGACAGCACGCGAGAATACGCGCGGGTACGGGAACAGGCCGAGCAGGACTTCATGACCCTGGTCCGCAGGGCTCAGGCGGCGGGCGTGCTGCGGGCCGACTTCCACCCCTCCGACATTGCCGTGGCCTTGTTGTCCCACTGCGGTCTGGTCACCGCATTGCCGGGTGACCGTGCGGCGTCCCGGCGTCTGGTGGCGTACTTGCTCCAGTCGTTCCGCGCCGAGGCGGCCCACGGAGCGCTGCCAGCGCCGAGCGCACTGTCGCTGCGCAGTCTTCCGCTCGCAGCCCACGGCTCCCAGGGACAGCGGTCCTCCGGAACCTGATACGAAGCGGCGCCTGCCGTGTGGCCGCCCTTCGGGCGACCGCGCCACTTTCGCAACAGGCCCTAGCTTGATCTTTAACGTCCGACGTCGAATGGTGCGTCGAACTTGATCACCCGGTCCGGTAATCGCCGTACACGGAAGCGGCCTTCGGCTGAACATGTGCTCCGACCAAGGAACACACACGTCCA
>NZ_JAAHBP010000033.1 GCF_023184515.1 Streptomyces sp. D2-8
GTCGACGGCGAGGCGGAGCCGGTGACTGTGAAACTGGGTGTGTGGGTCTCGAACACCAAATCGAGGCGGGACAAGCTCGCCCAGGACCAGCTGACCGCCCTGCGGGAGCTGGGCGTGGAGTGGGCGTAAGACAGCCGGTTGTGGAGCGCCAGGCAGCCTTCCCCTCCTTGTCCAGATGTGGCCGTCAGCTCTCGGGTTCGCCGATGTAGGTGTTCGGCATAATGATCTGTTCGACGCCAGGGGTGAGAAGTGGAACCGGCACGGCCTGCGTAGAAATCACCTGTGCGCCGGTGACTTGGGCGGCATCGGCAATGTCGCGGAGAACTTCGTGAACGACGTCGCTTGCGATTCCCTGCTGGAAGGGGTTGTCGAGCATGAGGAGTCCCGGGTACGGGCAGTCGTCCCCCAGGTCCCTGGCCAGGAATAGTAGGGCCCTGCTGTAGGCAAGGAAGAACAACACTCGCGCTTCGGCTCCGAGGACTTGGTTCCAGGGGCGGGTCCCGACGTAGAAGGTCAGGTCGTCCGCGCTGATCGCCACATTCCCTGCCACCCAGACATCATCGCGGTGGCGGTTGAGGAATTCGTTCATCCGATCAGCGAACAGCGCGCAGCGGTCGATGGGCGTTCTCCCTGTGGTGGGAGTTTCATCGAGTTGCTGCTTCAGTCGGTTCAGTCTGTCTTGGGCCGCCTGGCTCGTCTGCGTGGCGGCAGTCTTGCGGGTGAGCATCTGCTCGATGGCGGGCAGCGCCATGAGTTTTTGTTCCAGGGCGGCGGTCTGGGCGGCCATCTCTTCGAGTCTGGCCATGAATGGTGCGAGGCGGGCGGCCCGGTCGACGTTCAGCTGCCTGGCGATGTCTTGATGGGTGCTCTGGGCGTGCCGGTGGTCGGTTTTTGCTTGGTCGAGATCGTGGCTGGTTCGGGCGATGACTTCCTGAAGGTCGTCGGCCTCTGCGGCCAGGGACCTCTTCTCCAGTTCTCCGCGTCGTCTGCGCTGGTCCTCGGTCACTGGCTGGGTGCAGACGTAGCAAGTGCCCTCTGGGTGTTCGCGATGGATGTCGATCTTCTGCTCGCAGGCAGGACACAGGCGCACCGGCAGGCTGTCGAAGATGTCGACGGAGGCTAGGAGGCGTTCCATGCGGGCGATCTCTGCCCGGACCGTGTTGTGAGACTGCTTGTGGGCAGTCAGGACCTGCTCGAGGCCGGCGACGGTCTCGGCGGTGCTCGTGAGGTGCTGGGTTGCCTGCTCGTACTGCTGCGACAGGGTGGCGTCGTAGCCATGGCTCACTGCCCCGGCATTGCCTTCCTGGCGTCGTCCGGCAACAAGCTGCTCCACTTCGCTGGTCAGCTGGGAACGTTGCCTGACAACCGCGTCGAGTTCGGCCCGCAAGTCGGTTCTGATGGAGTTGACCTGCTGTTCGCTCCTGGGGGTCGGCAGATGCAGGTTCTCACAGACGGCTGCGACGGCTCGGTCTGTGCTGTCATGCACCTCTCGTTCGGCCGCCTGTGCCTGTGCGAGTCGGCGTTGTGCCGCCGCAAGCTCGAAGTCGTGGTTGCTGTACCTGGTCGGGGCGAAACCCAAGAGGTAGCTGATGACGGCTCGCCTCAGGAACTCTTGTTCCTTGTCAGCGAACTGAGTCCACGAGTCCTCGTTGCGGTAGATGTGGCGCAGCACGCTGCGGAACGTCAGAGGTGTGAGCTCAGTGGCGGTCGTGGCCTGGATGCCTTTGGGAATGCTGAGGATCGGCCAGCCAAGCTTGTGCAGGATGCGGTCGGAGAACTCGCCGACAGGGAATTCGTCGCCGTCCAGTACGACCTTGTTCTGGCGCCCGTACTGGAGGCTGCGCCGGATTTCCGTTGGCGTGCCGTCCAGGGTCAGTTCGATGCTGACCTCTACGTACTCGTCGGCTACGGCTGCCTTCAGGGCCTCGGTCGGGCTGTCCCGGTTGCCGAGACAGTAGTCGATGGCCTTGAGCGTGGTGGTCTTCGAGCTGTTTCTGACGCCAGACAGAACGCTGAGTCCGACGGTGTTGAACGCGTACGTATCCATCTCGCCCGACGTGTGCACCAGCGTGACCGACTCGACTCGCAGCCCTTTGCGGAAGGGTGTCGGGGGCGTCGTCATGGCCTGATCTCCTGGTGGTAGGCGAGGTCCGCCACTTCCTCGGGGAAGAGTTGGTAGACAAGGTTCTTCAGATCGGTCCCGGACCACTCCGCCAGGTTGCCCCTCATGGCGCGGCATCGAGTGACGATGGGGTGGAACTCGTCCATGTCCGCCAGCGCTGCGGCCGCTCGCTTTCCGCCCGAGGTCAAGCGGACACGCTCTGGTCTGTGGCTGGTGGTGATGGTGATGAGACCGCGGGCCATGAGGAAGGCCAGAAACTGGCGGTAGCGGGGATCCCAGGGACCGAACCGGTACCGGATCATCGGGGCCTCTACTTCCTCGGGCATCGATGCGCGAAAAGCGGCCTGGCCGCTCAGGGTGTCGGCGAGCTCCGTGTGCGCGCGCTCGAGGAAAGCCGGGTAGCGCAGGAAGAAGTCGAGCTTCGCGAGCTTGGTGCGGCCGGCGATATGAGGGCCGGGGGCGCTGCCGCACTCGGCAACCAGGAGCAGTAACCGAGAGGCGTGAAAGTCTGGCGAGTCGTCGGGGTCCCATGGCCGGTGGGGCGGCGGGACGGCGCTCGCGCCGATGTTATGAAGCATCGGCGTACCGGTTCTGACAGCGAGCGGTGATGTCCGCAAGTACAGCGTGAGCTCGAGCGAGGGACACGGTGCCGCTACTCACCGCGGGGAGGCCTTCTACGCGGGTCAGGGTCTCGAAGTATGCCTCTGAACCAGCGGGGATGCGTCCGGCGCGTCGTTCAGCCATGACGCGTGAGCAGATGGCGTGGACTTCGTCGGCGAAGGCGTCCATCGCCTCGCGGGCTGGACCGAGGCTGGCACGCCAGGCACGACGGTACTTCAGCGCGTTGTCCAGATGCCCTGCCGCTTCGTCTGCCGGGACCCCGGCGACGGCGAGCTTGTCAGTGAGTTTCGTGAGAGGCGCAGTGCTTCCGTCCGGCCTTCGCCCGGTGGCCCGTGTGATCGCATCATGAAGCATGTCCTGGAAGTCACCGATGCCCACTTTGCGTGGCACTGGAGCAAGCGCGTCGCGTGCGATGCGAACTCCGAGCCAGACCAGGACGTCTTCGATGTCAGTCGTCAAGGGCGGCTGCCCCAAGATCTTGGTCACGATCGACCCGAGCCGACGTAGAGCCCTGTCCTCAACCTGCTCGACCGTGCGGCCCTCAACAAGGACCTCTAGACGGTCGACGCACCAGCCGATGTCCCGGCCTTCGGGAAGATCCACGCCTTTGAGCCGAACAATGATGTCATCACGAATCTTCAACGGGACAGGCCCACGCTGCTGTCCGCGATCGACGACGAACGCATGGAAGTCGACGTGCGGACTCTCGTTGACGATGAAGGTGAACCGAGTATCGGCTGGAAGAGGTTTCCCGAGGAACAGCTTTCCCAAGTAGCTCGTCTCTGGCTTCTTCGGAATGTCCGGTGCACACACGTTGGCGACACTGTGCCGCTTCCCGGCTTCTTCGATGGTCTTCACCTGGCGGTATGCGGGCGCGTGACCATTGCTACAGACGATGTCTTCCAGGTCCTCCCAAGAGACCTCAGTCCACATGCCCTCATGCATGTCGAGGCAGTCCAGAAGCGTCACCGCATCTTGGTAGGCGAAGCCGCGCCGACTTCGGCGTCCGCCGTCAGCCGGCGCTGCAGACATCGGCGCCCCGATATGTCAGGCGCCCGTAAGGCGACACAGAACTGACTAACGACCCTGTGGTTCGCACCCACACCCCCTAGATCATTCAAGGCGGCCAAGTACACCACCCAGTAACAGAGTGTGGCAATACGCATGACGGTCAGCGACAAGTCGTCCGGCGAGCGGGGTTACAACTCGGCTCGCCTGGCGATGCGCAGCCACTCGGGTGGCGGACGTGGCGGGTGGAAGGGATGGGAGGTGACCTGGACGCTGCCGGAGCCGATGCTGACCACCCCCGTGTCCGTGCCCGATCTGCGGCCCGGCTGTGCTGCGGAGCCGAAGTGGGACGGATTTCGGGCTCTCGTCTCCGTCGACCGGGGCCAGGTGATGCTGCGCTCGAGGCGCGGCACCGAGATGGGGCCGTTTCTTTCTCAACCTTGTTCTGTTGTTGCAGCTGTCACCCGCTGTGAAGACGTGCAGGTCATCAGGGAGGTGGACATGGTAGCTATGGCAACAGGCCTGAGAGGTGACCTGCGCTGCCTGAGATTGAGTGGGACAGGTGGTGGGCGGCATCCCGCTCAACCGCAGACAGCGTGACGTTCAGCCGCGGAGCCAAGACAGCAGGCGCCGGGGGGCAGGTCGCAATGTTCTGGTTGCTCTGGTCTGGGGAGCCAGCTTGACTCTCCTGGCTTGTCGGGCGAGTCGGTACTCGTCAGCTTCGCGGATGAGTTCCTGAGAGCGGTTCTGGTGCAAGTCGAAGTGCATGCCGCTCGCTCCTACTGGTGGAGCTCCATGACGTCGGCGACCACGCAGCTGACGTTATCGGGGCCGCCGGAGGCGTTGGCGAGGGTGATGAGTTCGCGGACGGCCTGCTCGGGCTCACTGATCTCGGAGAGTACTCGGCGGATCTCTTGGGTCGGCACGACAGTCGACAGGCCGTCGGAGCACAGCAGATACCGGTCTTCCCCCTGGGCGTCGTGGAGGCGCATGTCGGGATTGGTGTCGGCTCCTGGGCCCAAGGCCCGGACTAGGAGCGACCGTTGGGGGTGGGAGGCGGCTTCTTCCGGGCTGAGGCGTCCTTCGTCGACCATCGACTGGACCATGGTGTGGTCGTGGGTGATCTGGAACAGCTCTCCGCCGCGCAGTAGGTAGACGCGGGAGTCGCCGATGTGGACGAGGGCCAGCTGTGATCCGGTCCAGAGCATCGCGGTGAGTGTCGTGCCGGTGCCTTCGGATGCAGAGCCCGTCCCGGCGACGTCGTGCACGGCCTGCTTGGCCTGTTCGATGACGTCTTCGAGGACGTTGAGGAGGTTGCCGGCTGGGATGCTGTCGGTTTCGAGGTGCTTGAACGCGTCGATGGCGGCTGCGCTGGCAGGGGCTCCTTGGCTTCCGCAGCCGTCGGCGACAGCGAGGAGCCGGGATCCCGCGTACGCGGTGTCCTGGTTGCTCTCGCGGACGAGCCCCTTGTCGGAAAGAGCGGCGTAACGGATTCCGAGGGACTTGGCGGTCGGGGACATGGCGGGGTCCTTCCGTGACAGGTGGTCGATGAGGAAGGTGGCCAGGTCCCGCCGTGCGGCAGTGTCGGCCTCGACCTGGGCCCAGAACGCGCGGACCTCTTGGCCCGCCGGGCCCGCATCCAGCGCGCAGACATGCTGAATGCGGGCCAGCGGCATGCCCAAGCGCCGGAGCCAGGCGACCAGGCGGGCTTGGTCCAACTGGTCCGGTGCGTAGAGGCGGTAACCGGTCACCGGGTCGACGCGTGCAGGGACCAGCAGGCCGAGCTCGTCGTAAAGACGCAGCGCCTTCGGCGACAGCCGGGACGCCTTCGCGAACGCCCCGATGGTCAGCAGCCCCATGCTCGCTCCTCCTCATGCCGAGCGCATCACCCGGCCCCACTGATGCTGTGGCCTCCCCCAAGGTGAAGGTCAACCAAGGGTCGTGCTGAGGCCCGCCCGATCGTCTCCCATGGACGTTGACAACGCGATCGGCCACGAACTGGCCCGATGGAAAGGTTCGGTCTGCTCTGCCGGAGCGCCTATGGGAAAGCCTCTGGCCTGGGCAGGGGGACCACGGAGGCGCCGGTGCCGGAAGCAGCCAGGGCCGCGTTCTCAAGGGCCAGAAGATTGATGGCCGCCGCGTAGCCCTGGAGGCGCTCTTCCAGTTCAGCGCAGTACTCGATCAGCTTCTCGTGCTTGCGCTTGAGCTCATCGTGTTCGCTGAGACGCTTCGCGAAAGCCTGCGGAGTGGAACTTTGAGCCGCCACGCGCGCATCGAACAGTTCCTTGAGGTCCAGGTGCTGGTGGGTGAGACGCCACCGCTTGACGCCAGCCTCGATCGCCAGCTGGGAGACGCTGAGGCGCCCGCTCGCTCGCAGCGGGGTCCCGGCGAGAAGGCGGTCCATCGCGGCGAGGATCGCCTGGCGGACCGGGTCTGCGTCGTTGTGGATGGCTGTCATGGGTCGGCGTGCCGTTCATGCTGGTTGAGGATGTGGTCCAGGCGCTGTAATTCGTGCAGTTCGCGGGCATGCCGAATGGGTGGCGCGAGCGGATCGGCCATGACCTCAAGGAGGTCTTCACGCTGGACTTGGACGCGCTCGATGTCGCGGTCTGTGCGTGCGATGTTGCGGCACCGAGGGCGGCAGTCGTCGATGTCCGGCGTGACCAGCGGGTCGTCCGTGGCTCCATGGAGTTGACATGCCGCCTGGGCGGGGTCGAGGACACAGGTCATGCCATCGCCGTGAAAGATCTGCAGAAGGGGATTACCCAGGAGGTCACGCGCCTGGCGATCGCTGGTCAGGACCTTGCCTGCGAACTGGCGGCTGGCCACGGTCACACGCTGCCGGTATGCGTCGGCGGCCGGACCGCTCACATGCTCGCCGTTGCGGAGGGCTTCTTCGTCCTCGGCGAGGACTTCGATGCGATAGAGCCAGTCCTCGAACGCGTACTCATCTGGGAAGCCGGATTCATAGCTCCCTGCGTACCCTTGGAGCATTTTCGTATGGAGATGCCCATATTGAATCGCAGCCGCAACCAGCCCGCGCGGCCGGCGACGGATGAACCATGCAAGTGTGCGTCGTAACCGGGACGAGGTGGGCGAGCCGAGTCCTTCCGTGGGGATGCCGTCACAGCGGCCGCGAGTCTGACACTGCAGGTTGATCCAGTTGATGAACCTCTGAATGTCGTTGGTCAGCGTGTCATCGGTGCGGGCTTCACCGAGTCTCTTCGTGTCGCGGCAGTCCTGGCGATCTTGCTCCAGCCAGACCGGGAACAGCAGCCGGTGGGAGTGAAGGCGCTCCAGCACGGCGACGGCTTTCGCGACGACCTCGATGACCACCCAGGGATCGCGGCGAACGAGCCCTTCCGGGTTCTTGCTGCCGTTGGCATCGACCGCGTGTTTGAAGAACTTGCCCTGCAGCAGCCAGAGTCCCGTTTGTGCCTGCCGGGTCACGCATCCTCGCTCAAGGTTGAGCACCTCCCCGGGCCGGCCGCCTGACAAGTAGGCGATCACGACGAAGCAGGCTGTGCTCAGGTGCCGGGCCAGATCCCGCGCTTCTCTGAAACGGATGGGCCTGTCCCGCCAGTGCCTGCCATCGAGAAGTCCGGTGATCGGCGAGCGTAAGTAGGCGTCGTCATCGATGGGCAGGCCCTCTGCCATGGCCTCGTGCCGCTTGTGATCTGTCGTGTCGAAGGCGCCGTAGGCGTCGAGAATGCGGCCGATATGAAGCCAGTGGATGTGCCGCGCCCCGTCCGGGTCGGTCTTGCCTGGCAGGGCACCCCGGTTGGAGCGGATCTCATCGAGGTAGGCCGCCAGCTTGCGGTCCGCGGATCCCGGCCGGGGAGAGCGGCGTGGGAGCCCGTACCGGCGGCGGTAACGAGGATCGGTCATGTGCAGGTCCAGGCACTCGCCGTGGGCCGTGATGATGTCGTCGGCGAAGTCCTCGACGAACCGCAGCGACCACATCAGCAACTGCTGCATCGTGGCCTCGGGAATCCGCCTCCTGCGGTTCTCCCGTGTCGGCCGTACTTTTCCCAGCAGAACGGAGGAATCCTCCCCCTCCCATGGGGGCGCATCCGGCATACGCATGTCCGGCGGCATGGTGAGCCGATAGAACCACAATCGCCGCACTTCACTCACGAGGCGGTACTGACGGGCGACGTCGGTGCCCGCCTCCTCGTCCTGGAGTGCGTTGAGGTAGCGGTCGAGGACGGCGCCGGAGATATCCGGGAAAGCGGAGATGCCTTGCGTGTGAAGCCAGTCCATGAAGTGTCTGAAGGAGGGGAAGGCCAGGGCGACGCTCCGCACGGCGGGTCGTTCGGGGGTGGAGTGCTTCATGACCCTGGCACCGGAGAAGTTCAACAGCTGCCAGAAGTAGTGCCTAGCGGCCAGCCGCAGAGGCGCCGGGATGAGGACGAAGTTCAGGCCGCAGGTCTTGGCTGTGTCTTCGAAGACACCAGGGCTGAGGTCCCATCGGTCGTCAGCGAAGCGGGAGAGCCGCGCAAGATCCACATCCGGTCGCACTTCTCGGTTCGCCAACACGATCGTGTCGGGGCCGGGCTGGGCCTCAGTGTGGGTCCCAGCGGGTGTCGGCTCAAGGTGAGTCGCAGTCATCGCAGATCAAGCTCCCGGTTCAAGAAGCGGTCGACCAGGGATTTCTGCGCTTCGTTGGCGTTGGCCCGCGCGTCGTGGACGTCTTGCTCGTCGTGGTGACTCAGCAGATCCGAGAGCTGAGAGTGCGGCAGAGCGAAACGCTCGGCCCACCGCAGGGCGGTCATCTCCTGACGCCGGGCCGCAATCCGGTCGTGGACCAGCACCTGGACGGGCAGGTGCCGGGGCAGCGCCCGCGCGCACGGGCATCCGAGACAGAGCATGAACGAGGCCCGGCATGGCTCGCCCGGAGGCGCGTGCGGGCTGTTCGTGTGGCCCACGCAAGCATTCATCACGGTGTCGAGCTCACCGCCGATCATGCGCTTGAGAACGGTGGCATCCACCTCGTGCTTCGCAGCGAGCGCTTCGGGATCGTCCTGTGCCCGTTCGACGTCCTCGCGGGTGAGGACGGACATGATGCCGCGGACGCGGGCCTTGGCCACCTCGCTTTCGAGGGCTGCGGCGACCACCTTCTGGTACTCGACCAAGTTGCCTCGGTTGCGCAGTAGATAGGTCGTAGCCAGCGTCTTCTCGGTGTGCGCGACAGGCTTTTGGTGCAGCTCGAGGTAGGTCAGCCTGATCATGCCGAGCGTGACGCGCAGTGGCTCCGGCTTCTTGTCCGCATCCACCGGGTCGGCCATGATGCCGTGGCCAGCCGCCCAGGCTCGCACCCACCCGTCGGCGCCCTTGGGCCGCAGGCCCCGGCCGGCACCACGTCCGCCGGCCTCGCTCCAGCCCAGCAGCAGCCGGTCGGAGCCGGTAGTAGCCCGCGACTGGGCAGTCAGCTCGTGCAGCAGGGCATAGACCCCGAACGGGGTGTGGAGCTCGTCTCTGGCGGAGAGCGTCTCGGGATCCGCAGGAACGGTGATCCAGTCAGGGACGTCGCTGAGGACCAGATTCATGAAGGCGCGGCTGCGACGACGGGGCTTGCGACTGCCCAAGATCGCCGTTCGGATGGCTCCGGTGTAACCGTCGGCACGGTGGTGGCTCGCCCGGATCTCCTGGATCACCCCGGGGTTCTCGCCGGTGAGGGCAGCCAGCAAGACCGCGCCGGCCGTGGCCTCCCGCCCGGAGAGGTGAACCGAGGTGACGATCTCGTTAACCTTCCCGAAGGAGAACACCCAGGGCTCTGGGACCTGCAGACTCCCGTGGACCCGACTGTTATGCGTCGTGCGTGGGACGTCGCCGAAGCGATCCACCCAGTCCATCAACTCGATGCGACGGCCGAGCTCACCGAGCGCTTCACCGTCGCGAAAACGCTGCAGCAGTTCACGGTTCGCCCGGATTCGCTCGGCAGCCGACCGCAGGTCGCAACGGGCGGCGTCGACGATCCGCCGGAACTCCTCCCGGCTGTAGCTCGCCTTCCGGCTGGGCAGCCGCGTGCGCCGCGGCGGCGCCTCGTTGAGCTTGGCCACCATGTCCGCGGCAAGGCCCTCCGCATGCGCCAGGACGTGTCTGACCTCGCCCACTTCCTCGACAGCGCCGAGCACCTTGTCCTGTCGGCTCGCCAGCATTCCGTCGAGGTGCTCCGGGCGAAGGTCTGCGATCTGTTGCGGGGGCCAGGCCAGGGTTGCCAGGTGGCGGCAGAAGATGCCGACACAGCGGTAGATCCTCTCTACCGTATGCAGGGAGGTGACGCCTGCCCCAGGTGCCGTGCGCCGGGCGAATGCCTCGGCCAGAGCGCCCCGAAGGGCTTCAGTACCGGGGAATGCGCCGAAACGGCAGTCGTAGTAGCGTCCGCCGTCTTCCGCGTAGACCCTCACCACCAGGTCCGTGCCCGGCAAGAGACCGCGAGCGGTAGCAAGTCCGGCGCCGGGCAACGCCGCCCGCCGGCCGCGCGGACTCACCGGACTGCGGCCAGGGGATCGGTGCGGACACCGGCATGCGTAGCGAAGGAATCCGCCATGAACTGGGCGATCGGGAAGCCCTCGGCGTGCGCCAGCAGCAACTCGACGTCCAGGGACCGAAACGGCTCCAGGTAGACGTCCTTGGTCGTCTCGACCCGGCGATGACCAAGCAGAGTCTGCACCAGGTGCCAGACATCGCCGAACTGGTCACGGAAGTCGCGTGCCTCATCCTCGCTGAGGCTGGCCAGCCGGCCCGCGCTCACGAGCTTGCCGACCGAGAACCACTTCAGCGCGAACGAGTGCCGCAACATGTGCGCAGTGCAGGTGAACCCCTCCAGCCCCAGTTGCCCGATCCGCTCGTTGCCCTCCCGGAACACGTGCTGCCAAGCATGGCCGGCGCGCGGCAAGCCGTCCTCGTTCAACCACAGCGAAAGCGGCTCCATCCCCTGCTCAGTCTCCCAGTAGAGGCGACGTCGCAAGGCAGGCGAGAGCATCCGCCACGGACGGTCAACGCTCCCGCCGCCGACGCTTGCGAACCGCACCTTCTCCCGGTTGGCAGACGCCACGACACGAGTGCCGTGCTCCGCCGCGTAGCGACCGGCCCGCTGGGCCTGTCTCACTGCGCGCGCTCGCGGGCCTTCGACGTATGCACACACGCCAGCCAGGACTGCCCGAGGCATCCAGTACGGATAGCCGTAGCCACCCTTTGCGCACTCGTCAGCCAGCGTGCACGTGAAGTAGGCCCGGCCCGCGACGGACGAGGGAAGCTCCGGCAGCACCACGCTGCCCCAAGAAGCGACTCGCAGGCCCGTGCCGTACAGGCCATTGACGAAAGCCACGTTCCGCTGCTCGTTGCGCCCCCGCCAGGACCTGTCGCGCCGACCGCTCAGTGTCCTTCCTCCCAGTGCGAGGTCCCGCCAGCGAGCCACCGCCGCTGGATCCAGCCAGCGCACGTCGCTGCGCCGCTTCGCCTCTGGCGCCCCGAACTCCTCGAACGGGTCCGCCACCCGGTACTTCTTCCGGACCCACCGGTAGAACTTCTTGCAAGCAGCCACATCCTTCGAGAAGGCCGACCCCCCAACAGCCTCCTCGTTCTCCGGATCCGTCATCCGCCAGAACTGAAACTCCGCCACGTCATCCTCGGTCGCTTCCCACCACCGAACCCCGCGCCCCAACAAGAAGTTCAGCCACAGGCCCAGGGAGTAGGCGTAGTCGCGGTTCGTCGTCTCCGCGAGAACCCGCATCTTCGGCGAAGCCAGGAAGGCATTTACCCGCAGGTCGGGATAGCCACCGAGGCCGATCATGAACCGCTGCCCGTGACGCACACCAAGATCGGCAGCCCAAGCCGCCAGATCCGTCCGGCAGCCTCTCGGCAGTCCCGTCAAGGACCGGCCGGAGTTCTCCAAGTCGTACCGATGAACCTGCCAGCGCGCTGCTGGCTGTACGGGCGTCGTCACCCCCTACTCAACGGCTCAAGCAACAACAAGTCACCCGATACAGAAGGCCGTCGTTCCCCGAGATCCGGGAGGCGGCCCTGGCACAGCTGCCGGCGGACACCGGGCTCGACGGCGAGCTGGTGGTGTGGGAGCGGGACCGGCTGGCGTTCGAGCGGCTGCAGCAGCGGCTCGCCCGGCGCGGGGCAGCTGCCGCTCAGGCGGCACAGGAGTGGCCGGCGCACTTCGTGGCCTTCGACCTGGTCCACCGAGGCGACGATCTGACGGGCTGGCCGTACGCGCGGCGCCGTGCGGCGTGGGAGGCGTTGTTCGCGGAGCGCGGCTTGGCGGCGCCGTTCACGTTGTGCCCGTCGACGACCGACCCGGCCCTGGCGCGGGAGTGGCTGTCGTGGACGGCGGCCGGGGTGGAGGGGCTGTGCTTCAAGCGGCTGGAGGAGTCCTATCGCGGGGGCGTGCGGTCGTGGCGGAAGTACAAGGTGCGGGTCACCACCGAGGCCGTGATCGGCGCGGTCACCGGGTCACTTGCCACGCCCCGCACGCTGCTGCTGGGCCGCTACGACCCGGCGGGCCGCCTGCAGTACGTCGGCCGCAGCACCACTCTGTCCCGGGCCGCCGGCCGCGCTGTGGCCGACCAGCTGGCCCCGCCGCACGGCGCGCATCCGTGGACGGGCTGGACGTTCTTCGGCTTCCCTGTTGGGTCGACGTGTTGAAGCGGATGGAGCAGGAGTGGATGCCTGCCGGATTGGCGTACTTTCTCTGGGTCCCGAGGCACCGCGAGGCAACGGGGGATCGAGTACCTATCCCCTAGCCGGGTGGAAGGACCTGGCTGAGGACCCACCCAGCGGTCGGGGCGCCACTAACTAAATGATCCAGAGACGATGGTCGGTCGGTGTATGAGTCGCCTCACTAGGTAGACTCGAAGACAGCCTTGAAATCGTAGGCCGCCTACTTACCCGAGCCGGGTAGGTATTTGAAATCAGCGATCCTGGCCTTGACTAGCGGATCTTTTGCTAGGGATTCCGGAAGGCGTGTCGTTTTGTCTGGATGGGCCCCCACCACCTGTTTGACGGTCAGTTCTGCTGCCCCCTCTAGGTCCGCCCCATCCATGGAGGCGCCTTCCAGAATGGCGTCGCGCACATTAGCTCCCTGTAGATTGGCCCCACCTAGATCCGTTTTCTGTAGCTGAGCCCCTCGCAGAAAGGCATTTTCCAGATGGGCGCCGTTCAGGTCAGCCCCCTCCAAGTGGGTGCCCATCAAGTGAGCACCCACCAAGTAAGCTCCACCCAAGTAGGCCCCCATCAGGAAGGCATCTGTCAGATCAGCAGCGTACAAGCGGGCGTCTTCCAACTCTGCCCCCTCCAGGCGGGCGTCAGTCAGATCTGCATACTCCAGATGGGCCCCCCACAGGAGAGCCTTCTCCAGGTGAGCGCGGGCCAAGTTGGCCCCGCGCAAGTAGGTTTTAGACAAGTCAATGTGGAACGGTTCATCCCGGCCCCGAGGTCGTCGGCCAAGTACCGTCAGCGCTGCCTGCACCGGCTCGCTCGGCCGGTCGATATGGCTTCGTCTAACTTGTACTTTTGATCCCCCCGTCCCTAAATGGGCTAAAAGCATCCGCAAGCTACGGCGGACGAGTCGCTCTTCGCCCTCCGTGACGGAATCGGTTGGCGCTGGAGCGTGCTCACGGACGAATGCGGCCAATACCTCCACAATCGTAGCGTGATCTTTCTCCGAATCCCGCATGATCCGCTCTAGAGCGTAGATGCCACCGAGCTGTTCAACTGGCCTTTCAGATGCGATCTGACCAATGGCTTTGGTGTATCGATCAGTGACCTGACCCTCGCGTGTCTGATGCAGGGTGCGGTGAGTGTAGGTGATTCCGATCGCCGCCAGACCGCCGGCACCAACCGCCAGCAGGGCGGTACGGATCCCCGTGACGGTCGTTGCAACCGGTTGCGTCAATCCGGGGCCGTCGATGTAGTGCGCATCAATCCACCAAGGGACTCGCCACAGGGCTACACCCGCCACAACGATCCCGCCGAGGGCAGCCAAAGTAGTCCACACCAACATCCACGGCCTCTGGCGCCACCACTTCGTGTTCATGCCCTGGAGCAGAGCCCCTGGCTGCGCCACAGACGGCGCGACTCGGCGCGGCACACATCAAGAACACTCGAAGAGAGGGCACAGCCGCCGCGCCGGGGTCCGCGTTACCGCCCGTGATCAACGGCTGGGAGACTCGACATGCTGAACGTGCTAGAGAAAGCGCAGGGTGGGGAACGCAGCGCACTCTCGATGCCGTCCGGGTGCAGCCGGATGTCGTGATGGAAGTCGACGTGGACGTCGCCCGCGACAGCGCCGGTCGGTGGCGGCACCCGGCCTGCCCTCACCGCATCCGCGCGGACATCGACGTCCAGGAGGTGCCGCTGTTCGGAGAAGGCGGCACCTTGTCGTGAGTCAGGGCCGGACCGTGGTCGGCTCTGTGGTCGGGCCGACCACGGCGGCCGCGGTGAGCGGCTGGCGCAGGTCCAGGTAGCAGCGCAGCCGTACGCCGGGCTGACCGGCGTCCCGCGTCGTCTGCTCCGCTGTGGCCGTCGCCCACCGTTCGGCGAGCAGTTGCTGGAAGGCGAGGGCGGTGGCGTCGTCGGCGGCCGCGACGTCGACGACGAGCAGGCCCGGCTCGCTCACGTGCGTCTCGTTGATCGGGTCCATGTACGGCATTACGCCCGGGCTCCCGGGGAGGGTTCCGCTGCGGCGGTGTCTTCACCCGCCTGAGTGGTGGGCCGTCAGGGGCTGTCGCCGCCCCAGTCCCAGTGGGACGGGTCGCCGGGGCGCGGGTCGTACAGGGCGCGGCCGCCGGCGCCGAACTGCCCGAGCTCGGTCATCAGCGCGACGCCGGTCTGGATCTCATCCGCTGTCCAGCCGGTGATGTCGAGCAGCAGCCCATCGAGCGGGCCGCCGACCAGTTCGGCGTAGTCGCGGTGCGGCAGCGGGCCTGGATGGTCGTGGTCGGTGCCGTAGACCCGGCGGCGCAGCAGCTGCTCGTCATCACGGTCCATCCGTTCAGCCTTGCAGCCGCCACTGACAGCCGGGTCCGGCGCGTCACCTGCGGAAGCGGGAGAGCCAGGTTCCGCCAGCCTTCTGCTCGGGCACGGCCTGGCCCTGCTGCTCCTGGTGCCGACGCGCGCCCGGCCAGGCTTGCTGAACGTCGGTGTCGTACCGCCGGTCGCAGTCCCCGCACAGAGACGGGCGGGGCTCTTGGGGAACGCCCCAGCCGGCGCGCTCGATCGCCTTCCACCGTTCGTCGGTGAACTCGACACCGCATTCGGTGCAGACAGGGCGGCGGGCCTCACGCTGGAAAGTCGGCTGCTCTGCCCCACGGTGCACCGGCTCCTGGTGCTCTTGCTTGCCAGCCACTCGGCGTTCGGCGGCGACGGCCCTGTGCTTGCAGTCGTCGCACAGGTGCGGGTGGGTGTCCTTCGGGGCTCCCCAGTCCGTCACCTGGGCGACCTCCCACCGTTCGTCGGTGAACTTCGTCCCGCAGCCGGTGCAGACAGGACGACGGGCCTCACGCTCGGCTGCCTTCTTTGCCGCCTGCTCTTGGGCTGCCCGCCGCATCTGCGCCTGGTACTCGTCCTGGCGGGCCTTGGTCTCTTCCCGGGCACGGGCATCGGCCGCCTCGCGGCGGGGGTTGCCGATCGCTTCCCGCAGGGGCTCCATGTGGTCGCGGCCGAAGCGGAGGAACACCGGTCCGGCCGGGCCGTGCTCGCTCAGGTTCTTCAGCCCGGTCGCGATGATCGGGATTCTCCCGTCGTAGTGGTGGTGGCCGCCCTTCTGCCGCTGTCCCTGCCACAAGTGGGAGGTGAGCTCCATCAGCCGCGGGACGGTGCGGTTGGGGTTGCGCTCGCCGATGCGGTTGAACACCAGCAGGACGGGCGGGTACGCCGCGTCGCCGGACCAGGTGTCCGGAGCGCTCCAGCGGGTGCGCCACATCGGGCGCTCTTGCCGTCGGTGTCCTTCACCTTCCGCCGGAAGAACCGGGCGTACTTCTGAAGCTTGTCGGCGAGTTCCTCAGCACTCTCGTGGCAGTTGTCGACCTCGATGAACAACAGCGGCACACCGTCCTGCGGGGCGGTCAGGACGATGTCGGCCTGGGCGCCGCCCTTGCCGGGCGCGTTCCACGTGCCGGTGGCGGGCAGCGACACCTCGGTCCAGTACGAGGCGATCGTGCCGATGCCGTCCGGTGCGTCGACGGCGGCCTGGACGTGCGGCGGGTCGACGTTGAGCCTGGCCATGTTCGGCTTCGGGCGTAGCATCGCGATCACCGTCTCGTTGACGGCCATCGGGTGGGAGGCCCCGCTGGAGCCCGCGCCGCGCGCGGTGGAGCCCATCTCCGTCACCGGGCGCGGCAGCTCGTAGGAGGCGGATTGCAGGCCCTTGGGGGTCAGGTTCCGTAGGGAGTCCCCCGTCTCGGTGGAGCCGCCGTTCTCGGACAGGCCGTGCTTGCGCATGTCGGAGAGTGCGGCGGTGTGCGAGGCGGTGCGGGCCTGCTTCTGCTTCGACGGGGTCGGCTTGTCGGCGTGCCGGAAGGTCAGGTGCGGGGCGCCGATCCGCTGGATCTGATCAGCCGTGGCCACCTTCAGTGCCCCGAGCACGCGCAGCACGTCACCGCGGTAGTTGTTCGTCGACCCCGCCGGGTTGTTCTTCCGCTTCCCCGCCATCAGCTCTGCTCCCTTCCCCACGTTGCTCGCGCACGGCCACCGGCCGGGCGCCGGCCACGCCCGGCCGCAGAGGGCATCCGGCCCCCGGACCCGATGATCTCCTCCTCCACGGACATCACACAGAAGTTCAGGAGGAGAGAAGAGGGTTGTGACGGCGCAGTTTTCGCGCCGATTGCGGCCCTGACAAGGGGTTTTCCTCCGGCCTGGGGTGCCGGGCACCAAAGGGGGTTCCCAAGGGGCCTTCGAAGTGGGCACCCAGGGAGCCCCCTTGGGCTTGCCCGCCAGGGGCCGGCCTTCCGGTGTGATCGGCCCGAGCGGTGCCGCTGCCCGGCCCTCGGGTGGGTGGTCGTCATCGTCTCGTCTCCTTCGCTGCCCCGGCCGGGGCGGTCGTTGCGAAGGAGCAGCGTGCAGGGGACCCCCCTTGTCCGCGGTCTGACCGTGGCCGGTAGCAGGCGTGGTCAAGGAGAAACGCGGCGGTGGTCGGGCGGTAGCAGAGGTGGACAAGGGGTCATGGTCGGCCTCGTGGTCGAACCGACCACGCTGGACAAGGGGCCCGGTTTGGCCCTTGCGGCCCCAATTCTGTGAGGAGGACCGATAGATGGCCCGACGTCCGGTCGGTCCTCACAGGCAGCCGTACTTCGTGGATCCGTAGTTGGCCCACACGAGGATCGCTAGTTGGCCCCGTCGTGTCCCTGGAACGGATCCGTCCGGGCAGAAATACGCAGGTGTGGCTCCTCAGTTGGCAGCTGCGTCGTACGCCGTCCGGGTCAGGGTTGTGGGTGGCAGGCTCGCTTCATGGCAGATGACGTCGTAGGAAGTCAGGTAGCCGACCTACAGGCTGAGTGCGCTGAACAAGCACGGAAGAGCCGTTCCCGTCGGCAGTTCTGGCGATTGGCCCATGCCGCGCTCGGACTGCCTGCTGCTGTGCTGGCTGGGATCTCGGGGGCAGCGGGGCTATCTTCAGCAGATGCCCGCATCCCAGCGGCGGTGCTGGCGCTTGTCAGTGCAGGCCTCAGCGCCGCGATCGCATTTCTGAAGCCGGAAGTGCACCAGCAAGCGGCACACGCACGCCGAAGGGCCTACCTTGCGTTGGAAGTCGAAGCGCGCTTCGCGCTGACAGAGGCAGCGTCTAGTGGTGAGCCCGTCCCGTTGCCCATCTACAGGGACCTGCTGGAACGCCGAAGGATGATCATCGCAGGCCAGCTCGACGACCTCGTGCAGCGGGTCGCCGTGGGGGGGGCGCCTTTCGAGGCCGGAGGAGGCGGATGAGAAGTGCGCTGGGGCGCCGCACATCCCAATGTGACTGAGCGCCAACTCAAGCGCTCACTCGCCAACTGAATCGACCCCGACCACAGCAGGTCAGGGATCGCGTACCGATCCGGGGCCACGTATCGCTCTGAGGGGCCATCTATCGGTCCTCGTCACAGATTCGTCGGTTTCGGCTCGAGAGGGAGAGTCCTCTGTCCTCTGTCCACAGGCTGGCGGGCCGACCCTGCTGGGACGTCACCGTGATCGGCACAGCGACCGTACGTCAGGAGCTGTCCATGTCCCCGATCGTTCCCCCGCTGCCCCCGCACCTGATCCAGCTCGGCTTTGACTACGTCGTGGCGGTGGAGACCGGAGCGACGTCCAGGCCGCGCGCCCGAGGTGGAGCAATTGCCGGGACTGCTGCCGGGCATCGCGGAGCTGATCGTCTTCCCCGTGACCGCGCTGTCCGGCGACACCGAGCCCTGCGCCGACTCCTTCGTCCTGGACGAGGTCGGCGTCATCTACCTGATGACGATCCGCGAGTGGGCCACGCACGCCCCTGCGGCTGCCGCGCCTGGGATCGCCCGCACCATCGCGCACTTCGTCGGCCAGGTCCTCGCCGACGCATCGACCGACATCGCCCGGACTCTGCAGGGGCTGCGCGATGAACAGGTGACGCGGGCCCGTGCGGTGCTGGAGAGCGTGGTGTCTCTGCATCCCTTACCGCACCACCGCACGGGGTGGGAGCGCACCGGTGCGGTGGTGCGCACCCACTCGGTGCGCACTGGTGCGGTGGTGCGCCCATCCAGTAGCGCACCGCGTCCATCCATGGTGCGCGCCACCGTCCATCCGGTGCGCCTCCACTCGGTGGGAGGTGTGCGCACCGGTGCGGTCGGCGCGCGGGCGTGGTGCGCAACGGGTGGACGGTTGTGCGGTGGAGTGGGCCGGGTGGAGGCGGTGCGTTTCTCCTTGACCTGAGCTGTGGTCAAGGAGAAACGCACCGGGTGGATGCGCGGCCCCACCCCCGTTGATGTCGTCCGCTCCACCCGGTGGACCCCACTCGGTGGAGTGGAGCCGGGCACGGTGGCGTCCACTCCCGCCGGGTCGACTCCACCCGGTGGAGTGGATGCGGGACATCATTGGTGTGCACCACCGCACAGGGTGCGCGCGCCACCGGGTCCACTCAGTGGCCGGCTTCCCGGCCCCGGTGCGGTCCGGGCTCCTGTGGGCGGTGCGCCTGCTGGTCATCCTCGCGCACCGGGTGCGGCGTCTCGGCGTCGTCGCGGCGCGCGTAGCGGTTCATCGTGGTGTGGGCCCGGTCGGCCGCCTCGGTGAACGCGTCCTGGAGGTGGCGCAGGCGTTCGGCGGTGAGATCGAGGGCTTCCACGTCCGTGCGGGATTCCCGCAGGGCCCGCAGTGCCGTCAGGTCCATCGCCTCGCGGCGGCCGGGCTCCTGCTGGTCGTCGTGCTCGGGGTCAGCCGGCTCGGGCGGGAGTAGCTGCTCGGACATCGCTGCCTGCTGGTGGGCGACGACGTCGTACGCCCAGCCCCGCACGGCGGTGGCGGTGGTGGTGCGCAGCTTCTCGCGCACCACCGCGCCGGCGAGGACGGCGCGCTCGTACTGGGGCGGGAGGCGGGGTATCTCCCACTCCCCCGCGTCCTGGCCTGGGGGCCGGGGTTCGGCCGGCTCGCCGGGGTCGGCCGGTGGCTGCCGGTCCGGGTCGGGCGCGGGAGTGGGTGGGCGGCGGGCGGGGAGGTCGGACAGGGCCCACCGGGCGGTGTAGAGGCGGTAGCCGGACTCCAGGCCGCGTATGGTCTTCGGCTCGCTGATGTCCAGGCAGTGGGTGGAGATGGCGGCGGCCACGATCTGGTCGTCCAGGCCGGGGTCGCGGCGGCGGCCGCGCAGGACGAGGGCGAGGTGGCGGCGGGCTTCGGCGAGCAGGTGCCGGCGGTGGAAGCGGCCGCCGTCGTTCATCACGAACACGGTCGCGGTGACGTCGACGGCCGCCAGGGCGACGTCGACCACGGTGGCGACCCGGGCTCGGATCGCCGCGGCTGCGGCGCGGGCGTGCTCGAGGAGGGAGGTGATGATGTCGGCGGCGACCCCGGAGGTGAGGATCGCGCTCGCCTTCCACCACGCGCGCAGTTGCGCGCGCGGTCGGGCCGACTGCTTGGGCGGGCGGGTCTTGCGGGCGGCGATCTGGTTCAGCTTGGCGCGGGCCCGCTCGGAGACCACGGGCAGGAACCGCGGCTCGCCGTCGTCGTCGACGGCGGTGACGTACTCGTGCTCCAGCTCGGTCAGGCAGGCGGCGATCTGGTCGCTGCGCCGGGAGGTCCAGCGGATCAGCTCGTGCGGCACCCCAGCAATCTCCATCACCGGCCGGCGCCCCGGGGTGACGGTGCGCGGCTCGGTCGCCAGCCCCAGCTCCTCGCAGACCTCAGCGGCCACCAGCTCGTTGTAGAGCGCGGATGCGGCCACGGTGTTCTCGTGCAAGGCCAGGGTGTGGATCGAGCCCCACTTCCCGTCCAGGCGCTGCCCCTTCACGGAGAGAAGCAGATGGTCATGGAGCAAGGGCATCCCCGACCGTGCCTCGTAGTGGCGGAAGCGCGCGGCGACCAGACCGCCGGGCGGCCGCACCCGGTAGATGCCGTCCTTGCCGTACCGGATCACCGCCACCTCGTCCTCGATCCACTCCAGCACCCGCTCGATCGCCCGCTCGTGCGCGGCCTCGATCACCCGCCGGGTCTCCTCATCCCCCAGCGCCCACAGGAGGTAGATCGTCGGCTGCGGCCGGAAGACGAAGTCGACACCGGTCACCATCACTCGGCGTCCGAGGGCGCCGGCCTTAAACGCCTTCTTCGGGGAGTCGCCCTGGGCGAGCCGGTCGGCCTCGATCCGGTCCGAGTACGGGTGGCGTCCCCGCTCGCCGAACAGGTTCCGCAGCTGCGCCTCGGTGACCTCCTCACCCGGCGCCAATCCGAGCACGGCCAGGCCGCGCCCCATCCATCGCCCGGCCGGGACACCGGCTTGCTCCTGGGCCTCGCGCAGCGGCGTGTGGGCCGGGCGGCGGCCATCGCCGACAACGGTCTCGCGCAGGTAGTAGCGGTACATCTGACCGGCTCGGACGATCTTGATATCCACTGTCATGCAGACCACGCCACACGGCTGTGACCTGCAAGAAAAGACCGATCAGCGGCACGTCCCGCCAGGCGGGAGCAGCGGCCGAACTTTCTTCTCAGGTGCCCGCCGGGCGGGAAGCGGCCCCGGCCCGGAAGTAAATGTCATTGCTCTCCGGCAGCGAAGGACGAGGCCATGTTCAGCCAAGAACAAGGCCGTACCGTCTGGCTGCTGTGTGCCATTGCTGATGCCTAGTGCCTGCAGCGCGGAGCGGACGCGCCGGGCGCTGCCAGCGGTGCGGTGAAAGCGTGTCTGCTCGCCCACCGGAAGGCGATGGGCGAGCAGACAGTCATGGAGCTGTGGTCAGCGCGCGCGGTGTGACGCTCCGTATGAGTCGCGCTGGCGCAACACGGCCACGTCTTGCTGGGATGCAGGCCAGGCCTGAACGAGGTACCACTCGGTGACCTCTTCCGGCGTCAGGTCGACAGCAGTGTCGCGACCGCGGGCGTGGACGCGCAGCCGATAGTCGCCAGGGCCGTTGAAGGACAGGACGGGAAGTTCTTCGTCCAGGTCGTCCATCATGGCGCGGACCATGAGCTCGCCCGAAGCAGAGTGCGCGGAGATCTCGACGATCTCCTGCCAGTCTTCGTCATTGGGGACGGGCTCCGTCTCGTGGAGGGTGACCGTGACGTCGACATCGCCGTTACTGACACCGGTAAGCACCACGATTTCGCCGTCGGTGACCTCGATGAGGCCGTTGTGGACAGCGGGCAGGTCCGCGGCGGCCGGTCCGTCCTCGTCACTGATGAGGAATTGGTGATAGGCGACCGGCACGAGACCGCTGCCGTATGCGACCTGACGGCTCATCTGCTGGCTTCCTTTCAGCGGTACGGCCGGGACCCTACTTGATCCACACCAGGAACCGGTCCTTTTCAAGGATGCGGTTGAACAAGTAGAAGTTTTTCAGGGTCCCGCCGCCCAGCCGGTTCTGATCCTTGTCGATCATCCGCCGGCTGAAGTCCCCGCTTCCGGTCGCTGCGCCCTGCCAGGTCGATTGGAAAGGGTACTCGTCGCACTGCTTGCCCGGCGGGCGCTCCAGGCTCGGCGGGCACGCCTTCCGGTTGTTCGCCTTCTTCTTCTCCTTGTCCGTCAGCCGGGTCAGGTAGCGGGTGGTGCCGTGCTTGCCGGGAAGATTCTTGGTGTCCTGCGCGTACTCGATGTGCCGGGCGAGCTCCGGGTAGGGTCCGTTCTTCGCGTAGACCAACTCCGGAATGTACGGCATCACGCAGCCCGCCTTCGACGTTCCCGGGACCGCGTTGTCACATCGCACCGGAGGCGTCGGCAGCGAGAGCTCGTTGGTAGGGCCGGCCCATAGAGGGTTGGTGAACCGCCACACCGCCTTCGCCTGCCCCTCCCCCTTCTGCCCCTTCGGTGAGGTCTTGATCGTGGTCTCCTGGAAGAACTGTCCGACCGGCTCCTTACTCTGGCTGATCAGCTGGGAAGGAAAGGTGCTCTCGATCACCTTGCACTTGCCCGCACACTTCGCAGCGCCATTGGCACTGCTACCCCGGGCCGAACCGGAACTGGTGACCTCCATCAGCTCCACCTGGTACGCCCACTTCTTCTGATCCCGCACGCTGTAGGCGTAGGCACGGACGAGGTAGTGCATGCGGCCGGTCACCGCGCCGGTACGCGGGTTCGTGATCGTCAGATCACCGGGGAAGATCCCGCACGCCTTGAACCGGTTGACATACCACTTGCCTCTCGCGCCATCGTCACACCAGTTCGGTGTGGGCCAGGCATCCACAGCGGCACGCAGTTCGGACGCCGACATGTCGGTGCTCCACGACATGCATGCCACCGGGTCATCGCCCCCAGCTGCCTGCGCGGCCGCCAGCCGCGTACGGCACGCCGCCTGGTCATCCGCCGCCCCTGCCAACGGATCCGGTACCAGGACTCCCGGCTCGGACTCCCCAGCGTCCGAGGGCTCCGACGTTGGTCCAGGGTCCTCAGCTACGAGGCCCTCTGGGGCCGGCTGGGAGATCAGGTCGTCCAAGTCCTGCGAGTCGTCCTCCAAGTCCTCGGACATCGGGTCCTCGCTACCCGGAGCCGCATCCCCGGATACCTGCACGGCAACGCCCGAGCCGGGCACAGCAGCCTCCAAAGCCTGCGCACTGCTGAGGCAACTGCCGAGCAGTCCCAGCGTCACAGCGCTTGCAGCCAGCAGTAATCTCGCTCTCAAGTTGTACCCCCTGTTGTTGGTCAGCAGCACGGACACACCCGGGTCATTTGACGTGTCCGCGCCGGGTCAGTGAGATCAAAGCACAGAGGACTGACAATCGGTCCTCGGATATCGCTCGCGCGGGCAATCCGCCGAACAGGCTCACGCCCGCCCGGGTCCGCAGGGGGTTCAGGAACCTGTGCACGAAGACCGGATCCCCGGCCAGTGCACAGAAACCGTCTCGTCCGGGGCCTGGCCGGCCGCCGGGTTCGAAGAACCGCCGCCCAGCAACCCGTCATGACGTGGGCAGAGTCCTGGCCACCGGCGAGGCATACAGGCGCCCCCGCCCACCACAAGAAGGGCACCAAACGCCGGCGCACCGAGGAGCGGCAGACTTGACGGCCTGGGCCATGTGCAGCGGGCACGAGGCCGAAGAATTTCACGGGGTACGTCGGTGGATCTCAGCTCAGTGATCATCGCTGTCGCAGGCGTCGCGGGAACCCTGGGAGGGGCGCTACTCACCCAGCGCGGCTCCGAACGAGCGAAGCGCCTGGAGATAGAGCTCGTTCGAGACCACGAGGAGGTCCGCGAGGCCCGTTCGCTGCGACGCACCTGCTATGTGGAACTCAACCGGGATGCCCGGCAGTTCACCACCGCACTCAACCGCCACCTGCACGTCATGAGGGAACGCGGCGTGGAGGAGGCCGACAGCGACGCACTCGAGGAAGCGAAGAACACGCACCGCGATCGATACTCCGAAGCACAGATGATCGCCCCCGAAGAAGTACTCAGGCGAGCGAGTGTCGTCAACCAAGCCCTGAACAAGGTCTACGGCCAGGTCAAGCGCCTCGAACGCGGTGCCCCCGAACCAGGCGAAACGATGGAGACCGCGGCCCAGGCCCAGTACGAGGTCTGGGAGATGCTCCGCACTATGAGAACCGCTATGCGCCACGACCTCGGTGTGTCGCATGAAGATTGAGAGCTGGCACCGGCGGAACCGTCAGCTTTAGCGACGCGACTTCTCCGGCACCACGTTCTCGTGGGGCCCGCTCCCGTTCCCCCCGAGTGCCTAAGCCGAGCCGTCAGCCTCGGCGTCGGGCGCGCTTCTCCGCGCGGGCCCTGGCCGGGGCCGCCCGATACGTCGCCTCCTCCCTCGACTGGGTGAGGGGCATATCGAGACGGCACCGTTCTTCCATCCGCTCCTCATGCAGCTGCTCGGGATCGCGGGCCGCCCACCTGCAAGGCTGTCCCCTGTGCGGACCTGCCGGCACTCTCCCTGCAGGGCCGCCGGGAGGGGGCACGAGACTGGCGGCGCTCCTCGAGACGCCTCCAAGCCGGTGGCCAGCCGGTTCGTATGCTGACCGCATGGGCGTATGCATGGAGGTCCTGATCGTCGACTGGGCCCATCTGAAGTCGGTGCCGGCCAAGCAGCGGGAGGACCTGGTCCAGGAGGCCGCGTTCGACCCGGAAGATGCGTACGACTACAACCTCCCGCCGGGGTGGACATGGCCCGACCCCACGCAGGCACGGTGGTGGGCGCGCTACGAGTTCCTCGACACCATGACCTCGTACAAAGCGCACTTCTGGGCCGGCGAACGCTGGGACGATCTGCGCGCCTTCGTCGACGCGCCGCTGCGGGACGCTCTTGACCAGTTCAGTGCCCCGCTGTTCTGGGACGGCTCCACCTACGCCTCCGAGACGTCAGACTTCTCACCGACGGTGGAGCCGGGCACCTGTGACTGGACCTCCCGGCTCGACGTCATGCTCTGGCTGCTGCCGGAAGAGGTAGCGGCGCTGCATCACTTCTGGGGGCAGGTCGAGCCGCACCTCGGCTCACTGCGCGAGCCCTTCGACCGTCACCTCACCGAACCCATCGGCTGGATCAAGGACTTCCCCTCGTTCTCCCGGCTCGTCACCGAATGGGGTGACGTCGTCAGCCAGGCCGCCCGCCGCGACTGGGCCCTCATCGGCCTGCGGAGCTAAGCACTTACCGTCGGCAGCCGGCTCGACACCACTGCACCGAACCAAGCGCGCAACCGCGCAGCGGCCGGAGTGTCACCGTCGACCGGGCGCGGCAGACCGGCGTGCGTCGGCCCGCCGAGCCGACGACATCGGCCCGCTCTGGTCGCGAGGCGCGGTCGACGACGGGCCGGCGGCCGGCGTCGCGCCTCGCGTGCGCGTCCGAGCTCCGCTCGGCGACATCGACGGCACCGACGAGTTCCCCCGTCGTGAGCGGCGCTCGGCCCCCTCCAAGTAGGGGTGTGCCGACGGTGGCGGCGTTGAGCGGCTCTGTTACTCACTTTCGGGTGACGTCCCGAGCCGCTGGGGGGTGCAACCTGGCGAACAGACCACGCACCCCAATCCTGCAAGGGGTGTGGATCTGTCGGCGCGTCAACTTTGCACCCACGGCTTATAGATGGATGTTACATGTGAGAGTCATAGAAAGTTGGACAACAGGTAACAGGGGTCATGTTTTCCCCTCAATTTCTCCACGGCGTGGACAGAGTGCGTGTGCGGCCAGCCGGTCGCAACCGCACACCGCACCAACGTCCCCGGCTTTGGCCCCTAAGGGCTTGTCCGGGGAGGGTGTCCGCACGTGAGGGGACCTGATGTCCGCTTCCGCTTCTGTCACCGCCCGCCGTCTCGCCGCCGCCGCACTCACCGCCGGCGCCCTGGTATCGGTGGTCACGCTGCCGGCATCCGCCGCCGACCACGCCCGCCCCGAGCGGTCGAAGGTGCAGATCTCGGCTGTCCAGTACGACTCCCCCGGACGTGACGACCGCTCCAACCGCTCCCTGAACCGCGAGTGGGTGGAGGTCACCAACACCGCCCGCCGCGCGGTCAACCTCGACGGCTGGACCCTCGAAGACGAGGACGGCCGCACCTACACCTTCGACCACTACCGCCTGGAAGGCCGTTCCACGGTCCGCATCCACACCGGCCACGGCCGCGACACCGACACCGACCTCTACCAGGACCGCCGCCACTACGTCTGGGACAACCACTCCGACACCGCCACCCTCCGCAACGACCACGGACGCTTCATCGACGACGAATCCTGGGGCCACCACCGCCACGGCGGCGGCCACCACCACGGCGGTCGCCACCACCGCTGACCCACCCTGCGGGCGAGGGCTGCAGGCCTCACCCACGCCTCGAGAGAACATGGACGCGCCCGGCCTCCCCGGCCGGGCGCGTCTCGTCTACTCGAACCACCCTGGCGCTTGGCAGGTGAACCGTGCGGCGCGCGGCGCTCCTATACGGCCGGCTCGTACGTCACGGTCTGCTCTGGGCAGCCGGCCGCCACCTCGCGCAGGGCCGCCACCTCGGCTTCATCGGCCGCAAGACTCCAGCGGAGCTTGGTTGCGACCCACTCGGCGACGTACCGGCAGTGCACCTCGGCGGCAGGCGGCAGCCATTGGGCGGGATCCTGATCTGCCTTGGACCGGTTCGAGCGGGCGGTGACCGCGACCAGGCTGGTGGCCGCACCCTGGTCGTTGGCGTACGCCTCACGGCGTTGCGCCGTCCACGCCGACGCACCGCTGTCCCAGCTTTCTGCCAGGGGCACCATGTGGTCGATGTCCAGGCCGGAGGCTGACGTCACCCACACCTGGTCGTAGTACGACCACCAGCTCCCACCCGTCAGACGGCAGTTGGCTCCAACCGCCGGTGCTTCGACGGCCTCGGAGATCAGCACTTCGGCGCGCGTGTTGCAGCCGTCGGTGGGGTTGGCGCCGGCGTTCCAGTGGCGGAAGGCGTCCCGGTCGTAGCCGTCCCGGGACTCCGTCCCCAGGGGCAGGGCGGCGACGGCTTCGGTCAGGGGAAGGGTCTCTGCCGCGTGGGCGGGCGCTGAGACGGTGAGGGGCAGGACAGTGAGGGAGGCGGCGGCCAGGCCGCGCAGCACGGCTTTGAGCATGAGCTGTTGATAGCGAGGCGCGACGGGGCGCTATCAGCGGTTTGCCCAGTGCGCCCCCTGTGTGGGTGCAATGGTCATACCGGGCCGGTGCGCAAGCGCCACGTCGGGAGCGAGGCGGGCGCCCGACAGGACGGAAGAGCCGCGGGCTGCGCGCCCGTGCACGTGCGCGACTGAGGTTGCGCTCATAGCCTGGTGTTGCTCGGGGTAGCCACGGAGGTCTGTCATGCCCCGAAACATCTGGAGCGGCGCGATCAGCTTCGGTTTGGTCACCGTGCCGATTTCCGTGGCCAGCGCAACCGAAGAACACTCGATCAGGTTTCACCAGTACCACCTGGAGGACATGGGCCGGGTGCGGGTGCGCAAGTACTGCGAGATCGAGGACCGCGAGGTCGACCAAGGCGAGATCGGCAAGGGCTACCAGCTGACCAAGGAGCAGGTCATCCCGATCAGCGACGAGGAGCTGCGGGACCTGCCGCTGCCGACGGTGAAGGCCATCGAGATCGTCGCGTTCGTGCCCCTGGACTCCGTCGACCCCTTGAAGATCGGCGAGGGCTACTACCTGGCGCCGAGCGGGCAGGTCGCGGCTAAGCCGTACAAGCTGCTGCGCATGGCCCTCGCCCGATCCAGCAAGGTGGCCGTCGCGAAGTACGCCTGGTCCGGCCGCGAGCGCCTCGGCCTGCTCAGGGTCCGCGAAGACGCCATCGTGCTCCATGCGATGCGCTGGCCCGACGAGGTCAGGTCGCCGGAGGAGCTGCTGCCGCCGCCCGTCGAGCTCAGCGACGACGAGGTCGACGGCGCCCTCGCGCTCATGGACAGCATGACCCGCGAGGACCTTGAAGGTGAGGAGTTCCAGGACACCTACACCGAGGCCCTCGAGCAGATCATCGAGGCCAAGCGGGAGCACCGTGAGCCGCCGAAGCTTGCCGAGCCGGAGTCGAAGCCGGGACAGGTCGTCGACCTGATGGCCGCCCTGACCGAGTCCGTGGAGAAGGCGCGGGCTTCGCGCGGCGAGGACGCCGACGTGCACGAGCTGCCGAAGAAGAAGACCGCGAAGAAGCAGCCGGTCAAGAAGACCGCCGCGAAGAAGACCACGAAGAAGGCCGCGGCGAAGAAGACGTCCGGGCGCCGGCCGCGCAGCGCCTAGTCCACGATGCCGAGCGCCGTGTCCGGCCTGCACTTCGAGCATGCCGGCACCTGATGGCGCAGTGCCTCGATCGCCTGCGCCCTGGTCGCCGGTTTCGCCCGCTTGCCCGGGTCCCAGCACTCGCCCGTGTGTAGGGCGACGGTGTTCTTGCGGTCCAGGCCGCGCTCGATCAACCACTCGGGTGCCGGCGGGCGCCGCGCCTCGCCGACGCGCCGCTCCGCCTCGCGGCGTTCCTCATCGGCGATCCACCTGCGGGTGCGGACCAGGTCGCGCTCCTGCACACGCTCCAGGAAGCGCAGCAGCGCGAGTCGCGACGCCCCTGTATCGTTCATGCGTTCGATTCTATGATCGGGGCGCCACACAGCCCACCCTCACCCCCAAGGGCAGGAGCAGGCATGAATGGCGAGGAGGCCGCCCGCAAGCTGGGCGTCGACCCGGCCTCCCTCTCCCCTGCGCCACCCGCGCCTCGCCGCGCCCAGACCTGGGCGCGGATGCAGCAGGAGCCGCCCTGCCCCGCCTGCGGCCAGCCGTCCCGCACCAGCGGCGTGATCCATGATCCGGACCATGGGCCCCGCTGGTTCGACCGATGCCGGGAGTGCTTCCTCGCGACACCGCCGACACTGCCTGTGCCGCCGACGCGGTTCCTCGAGGAGCTGCGAGAAGCTGCGGCCGACGCGCGGCTGAGGCTGCACACCTACACCGACGAGAGCGGGTGGGAAGGTGAGTGACGTGGACGACGAGCGGTTCCACCTCATCCTGAGTGCGGGCGGGAAGCCGGTGATGCACGGCTGGTGGGGCAAGCAGCCCACGGCCGAGCACCAGTACCTGTCGTGGATCGGCTCGTGGGGCAGCATCGACGGTGCCCGGATCGTTCTGACCGAGCGCTCCGACGATGGCGAGCGGGTGCTCGCGAGCTGGCCGGAGGGCTCGTAGGTCAGCCAGCCACGAGGTCGGGGTGGCGTGCTGCCTTCTTCACGTCGGCCTCCACTTGGTGGCGCGCGGCGCCCTGCTCCTTCGCATGAGCCGTGACCGCGGCCTGAACATCGTCGGCGAGGCCGCGCCAGACCCGCCAGGCGGTCTCCCACGAGGTCTGCTGCTCGTCGGTCCAGGCGGTCTGGGTGGGTGGACCGTACTGGTCCTGGAGCTGTCCGACGGCGGTGTGCGCCTCATCGGCGGCGCTCTGCATCAGCACGAGTTCTTCGAAAGTGTGTGCCACGAGCAGGGATCTTAAGGTGCGCACGAGGCCCGGCGGCCTCATCCCCGAGGGCGTGCAGGCTTCCGGCGGCTCGGTCGGCTGCCGGGGTAGTGCCGCGAGCAGTGACGGCGCTGCGCCGGACCGGGGCCTACTCGGTTGGGTGAACACGCCAGGGCGAGGGAACCTCATCGACGCTCTCAGCCGAACAGGAAGCCGCCGCAAGAAGACGAGCGCTGCCTGACTCGCGACCATGCCGTGGATCAAGTGTCTGGAGAACCGTCCCATTTCGCCTCCGCGGCCCAGCCGGGCCTCAGGTCGGGCTGGAGGACAGGGGTGCTGAGCATGGGCTCGGGCAGGTTCGACCGGCCGGGCAAGTCCTGCTCGGTGGCCCGCTCGTACAGCTCTGCCTGCTGCCGCAAGTCTGTCAGAGGGCAAGGCCTCGCTGTCGAAGCCCCATGAGACACATCGAATGCTGGAGAAGGACGGCCTGGTCCCCGCCGATGCCGGGGCTCACGTCAGTGCCCTGCCGAGTCGCGCCGGAGCCGAGAATCAGCCCCCTGCACACCGCTCTCGGCATGAGGGCCGGCCCCCCAGATGGGGGGGGCCGGCCCTCATGCCGAGAAGGCGGGGGTCGGGGTCAACCGGCCGAGATGGCCTGGCCCTCCCTGTGCTTAATGAGCCGGTCCAGCATCTTGTCGAACTCGTCCGGCGGCATCTTGTGGATCAGATGCTGCGCCGCGGACACACCATCCTCGTAGGGGAATCGCTTGGGCCGCTGCTCCCCTCCCCCAGCGGAGTCAGCAGCGGTGGAGGACTGTGCAGGAAGATTTGGCGCTCTCTCCCCTGCGGATGCCTGACCATCAGCGGCCTCGCGCTCCATAGAGGAGGACAGTCCGTCGGCACTGCCGTCCTCTATTACGTCGTAATAGCCGTCGGGTGTTCCGTCAGCCCGAGCATCTGGAGCATCGCCCCTGGTCTGCGTCTTGCGCTTCCGCTCCCGCTTCTCCGTCTCCTTGCGGGCTCGTTCCTGCTTGAGCACCGCGAGTGCCGGCTCTTGCTGCTCAGGGGGCTTGCTTCCCACGGCACGCAGCAGATCGATGGGCTCTTCACCGATACGGGCCTGTAGCTCAGGAGTGAGGCCAAGTAGAGCGAGGCGTTGTGACACCCACCCCTGGGAGCGGTGGAGCCTCTTCGCCAGGGCGGTCTGGCTGCCGTGAATGGCGAGGAGTCGTTGCAGAGCTCGGGCTTCGTCCAGCTCTGACAGGTCCTGGCGGTGGATGTTGGCGACGAGGGCGCTTTCGAGGAGCTCTTCCGAGTTGGCGCCCTGGTCGTCGCTGACCATCACCTTGATGGTGGCCAGGCCGGCGTCGCGTGCAGCAGCGAGCCGGCTGCTGCCGTCGATGACGACGTGGGTGGTGTCCGCTTCGAGGTCGGCTTCACGCTCCGGGTTGGCCTGGATGTAGGCGTCGCGGTTCATGACCGTGATCGCTTGCTTCTGCCCGTGGGTCTGGAGGCTGCCTGCGAGGTCGGTGAGGTCTCCGAGGCTCGAGCGGGGGTTGTCCGGGTTGAGGCTGATCCGCTGTGGGGGGAGTTCCGTGGGAGGTGCAACGCCGTCGGTGGGCACACCGGTCGCCGCTGCGACGGCCTGTCGGCGGGCGCTGACAGGCCGCGCTCCCCCGCCGAAGCGGCCGGCTCCCAGCTGGCTGGCCTTGCTCACGACACCTCCCGCGCCAGGGCACGCATCCCGATCGCCTGCTGCGACTTCGGCGCGTATGACAACAGGGGCTTCTTCACTCGTACTGCTTCCTTCTGTTCCTTGAGGTCACCGATGAGGCCGACGACTCGCGGGTCCTTTATGTCGACCCAGCCTTGGAGGGAGGAGGTGGCGATGTAGCCGCGGCGGGAGTCGTAAAGGTTGACGACGATGCCGAGGTAGTCGATGTCGACTTGGAGGTCGGCGCGCAGGTCGTCGATCTGCGTGGTCAGCAGGTCGTAGGCGTCGGCAGAGCTGTCTTCGGCCTGAACGACGATCAGGGCACCGGATTGGCCGGGGGCCTCGCCCTCGCGGCGGCGCCCGTAGTAGGCAGCGGCGTCCATGCTGAGGCCGAGGCTAGGTGGGCAGTCGACGACGATGACGTCGTAGTCGTCTTCGAGGGGGGCGAGGGCGCGCTCCAGGGCAGCTTCGCGGGCACGCACTGCGGACAGGCGCACATCGAGGAGGAAGGCGTCGTTGCAGGCGGGCAGAAGGTGGAGCCGTCCTCCGAAGGCCTCGTCATCGACGGAGACGATGAGGTCGCGCAGGTCACCCTTGGCGTCGCCTGCCATGTGGTTGGTGAGGCTGTCGCCGTTCATCGGCAGGGGAGTGGCGCCCAGTTGGTTGGTGAGGTGGCACTGAGGGTCGAAGTCGACCAACAGCACGCGCTGTCCCAGCCCGGGCAGGTTCTCCACGTCGAGAGGATCAGTCTCCTGCCCGTCGTGCTCCTCGTGCACCTCACTGGCGCGTAGGGCTTTGGCGAGGGCCTTGGCGACGCGTACGGCGTAGAGCGCGTTGGGGTCTTCGGCGAGGGCCTCGCCGAGGCCGGCGGTGATGGCGGTCTTGCCGACACCGCCCTTTTGGTTGCAGACGATGATGCGCCGGGTGATGGAGGGCCGTTCGACGTCAGGTGCTGGGTTGGTGTCGAGCCACAGCTGAACGGACTGGGCGAGGCCTTGGACGAGGGAGACACGGCGGTCGGCTGCGGTGCGTGTGAACTCTTCCCATTGGCCTTGGGGGAGGAAGGTGGAGAAGGAACTTGCGCCGGCGGTGTCGACCTGGGCGGAGGAGGAGGCCAGATTGCACCAGTCGGTGATGCCCTGTTCGACGGCGGCCTGGATCTCGATGCCGTGCTGGGCGGCTCTGATTTTGAGGTTCTGCCGGAGCCATCCCGGCAGTTTGGAGACGACCTTCTCGCGGTCGCTGGAGGTGGCTGGCGAACTCATGGAGGACACCATACTAACGTTCATGATCCTTTGCTGCCATTGACACGTTAGTTTAGCTACCTGTTGGCCCGTCAGGGAGGCTCACGCCCGCCGGGGAGCTATTACGGCGTAATAGCTCCCCGTACGGCTGCGGGGACGGTTTCGAACGGGCTGCGCGCGAACACCGCTACCCGCGGAGCCACTGCTCCGTCTGCCTTCACCGACCGGGGGCTACGGTGGCTCTTTCGTTGAGGCGGTCACGCTCAGGCCAGACTGAGCATCTCTCCGCGCGGACGGACGTCGAGACGAGTAGGTCATGCCGCTTGCTTCGTCGATGAAGGCAGGCGTACCGCGCGGCCCGGCACGTCTGGATGCAGGCAGCCCGCTTCTATTACGGCGTAATAGCCAGAGCCTGGGGGACCGCTTCCGCCAGCGGCTGGGGGCCACTCACGGCAGAGGTTTGGTCGAACGAGCCCTCGAGTTGGCCCTCAACCCGAGGAGATCTTGCCTGCGGAGTACCACTGCCACACGGACACAGAGGCAGCCACAGCGGCTGCATGGCGCTGGGCAAGGACGGATAGGAATGGGTCCGACTGCAGAAGTCGCCCGGGGGAGCGGCCCCTCTCAGGAGAAGAGGTACGCGTGGGAGCCGACGATTGGTCAGCCCTGGCGGGGGTCTCCTCGACGGTGCTGGCGTTAGCCGCCGTGGTCGTCGCCCTTGTCGCTTTCCGGTCTGAGCATCAACGGGCACGCTTCGAAGCTGCTCGAGCTTTGCACCATGATCTGACCACCGGTGAAGTGGCTGCAGCCCGCAAGGTCATCGGGAGCCTTCACTACGGCGGCTTCGGCGCTGCAGCGGCCCCTGTGGACTGGAACGAGGCCCTGACCTCCTACTTCACGTTGCTGTGGTGTTTTGAACGGATCGAAGCCGGCCGCACGGCCTTAGTACGAGGCGTTGTCCGCTCTGGTGATCCGCGGAACGAAGCGGCCGACTACCTCGATGCACTCGTTGCGTGGCACGTAGCCGAGTACGCCTGCGGCTTCGCCATCGCGCGTCGCAAGTTTGCCGAGTCTTCTGCCCAAGAGGTGTCCGATGGGGACTCGACCTCTGGCTTCAGCAAGCTGCTGCTTGCCCTACAGGAACGAGGGTTGGTCGACCGTGCCTATAGCGCGGGAATCTGTGGAGGGGCCGGGTGTCCCTGCCCGTGTCATCAGCAGTAGTGGACCCACTTTCGCGACTTGGCAGTCCTCGGTGGCCCGGCCGGGCGGTAGAAGCCGAAGTCCCGCTGTCTGCCACGACACTCCGTTGGGCAGAACACCTCGTCGGGCCGCGCTCTCGGCCTCCCGCCGACTACAGGAAGAAGACAAAGCCTACGGCCCCGGATCGGCAGGTGGTGGGCCGATGTCTGCGCCACCACTCGCCTCCGTCCGGCAGGTCGGCGGGTGGAGAAGCGAGTCGATGCAGGTGTGGAAGACGGAGTTGTGGATCCGCCTGGAGTTCTCCTTGGGTGCGGGCCGGGTGTCGGTGTTCTGCACCTGGCACGACGGGCCGACGCGGGTGGAGATCAGGACACGTTGGCGGCGACGGACTTCCGACCGCTCATTGTGCTGATCTTGGGCCGAAACGGGCATGCTGGTGGGTGTGAAGCTGGGGGAGGCGGTACACGGGCCGCGCGGGGACGAGGAGTTGCCGGTCTGGCGGACGTATGTGCCGCGGAAGGACCGTTGGCGTTCCACCAGGGCCATGCGGACCGCGCTACGGCGTGGGGAGATGGTGGGCGGCGAGGCGACGCGGGAATTGGAGAGGCGGTTCCGGGAGTCGTTCGACCGGCACGCGGTCGCCGTCTCCTCTGGCATGGACGGGCTCGAACTCCTGCTGGAGCACTACGGCGTCGGACAGGGCCGGACGGTCGTCGTCCCGGCCAACTGCTTTCCGTCCATTCCCGCGCTCGCCCGGCGGCTGGGCGCCCGACTGGTCGCAGCGCAGATCGACGACATCCATCTGTGTCTGGCTCTTGAGGCATGTCGGCGGGAGGTCCAGGACGAGGCGCCGATCGTGGTGTGGGTTCACCACGCGGGCATGGTCGGCCGTGCGGCGATGCAGTCCATCACGCGGCTGCGTAAGGCCGGTTGCACGGTGGTTGAGGACTGTGCGTACCTGCTTCCGGACGCAGCTCCGGCCGGTGGCCCGGGTACCTGGGGCGACGGTGCCGTCTTCTCCTTCCATCCCATCAAGCCAATGGGCGCGGCCGGCGGAGGGGTGGTGCTCACACGCGAAGGCCGTATCGCCGACCGGCTGGCCATGCGTCGCTCGCACAGCGGTCAGGAGAGCCGCTGGCAGGAGGGCGATGTCCTGTGTCGTGGCCGGGAGTTGAGCGAGTTCGCCGCCGCTGCCGCCGTGGCACGGTTCGTCCACCGGGACCAGATCCGTGACCGGCTGCGGTCGCTGGCCGAGGAGTACGCGTCGTCTCTGGCCCGTTGGCTTCCGCCCGGCCGCGTACCCCAGGACACGTGGGGACGCTTCACGATCCGCACCCGTTCAGCGGGCGAGGCGGCTCTGCTGCGCAAGAACCTGAACTCGCGGCGCATCCGCACCAACGTGATGTTCGCCTTCCCGTGGACCTCTCATCCCGCGTTCTCGGATGTGCCCCGGCCCGACGGCCCGGAACTGACACGGCTGCTGCGCAGCAACGTATGCGTTCCTTACCACCCGGGCATGCGCCGCCGGGACGCTCGCCGAGTAGCGGCCGCGGTGACGGAGCACTCCGACTGGCCCCCAAGCACGGGGCCTTGAAAGGAGCGATGTCTTGTCCTCACCTTCCGGCCGGGACCCGGGCGAAGAGCGATGGGCGGTCCCGAAGCGGATCGGCTACATCGCGGCATCGGAATCCATCCATTTCGTCGCGGCTCCCCTGCTGGCCGCCGCCGCGATCACCGCGATCGGCGTCATCCTCGCTGACGGCGACAAACTGCGGTGGCCGGACGCAGCGGTCTTGGCATTGACCATCTGCGTCACGCTGTTCGTGTTCTCGATCCAACGCAGCTTCAACGCGCGGGCGCATCTGTTCAGCGCCGCCGACATCGACGACTGGTTCGGGACCGCGGACCGTCCGCCCGACACGGTCCTGAAACAGCATCAGCACGCCGGGCTCAAGAAGTGGCGCGCGACCGTCCGGGGTGCGACCAACGCCTACAACCTGGGCGTCGTCACCCTGGGTCTGGGCGCCTGCCTGGCCCTCGCACCCCCCGAGGATGCCACTTTCTGGCAAGCGTTCCTCCGCTGGACAGCGTCCGGTGTCGCCGCGGTCTCCGCCGCCACGGAAGGGATCTCAACGGCCCGGATCTGGCACAGCCAAAGGTCCGGATCCCCCTAGCCACACCACAGGCAGCCCGTCCGCCAAGACGAGGAACGGATGTGACGACATGAGCGGCGCCGATCCAGGCTTTGGGTGCGGAGGAGACTGTGAGACGCCCTCGCAGAACTACTACACCTACTGTCCCCTCTGCGACGGCATCTTCCACGAGGAGAGCACCCAGGGACTGCTCCGCAGGAAGTCCCCCGCCCACTTCGCCCACAGGGACGGGTGCGAGGCCGCGATCCTTCCCACAGAGGAACTGCTTAGCATCCACAACTCGCCGTCCCGGGTCCGGGAAGCGATCCGACAGCGGCGCGACTCCGGGGAACCGTCCTAGGGTGTCCGCAACGTCGCGTTGTCCGCCCGAAGGGCGAGTCCTACTGCGTCTGGTGCGTGCCATCAGCACGCCGGGCGGACGCCCGCGTACTGGTTGCACTCGGTGTTCACCCGCGGCAAGGGGCTGCGGGCTTCGCGGGCAGGATGGACTGGGCGGACATCCCCTATGGCTCGGGCCTGCCACACACCACCCGCTCGCCCCTGCCGGCCTTCTTCGCCAAGAAGGAGTTAGAAAGGGGTTCAGAGAATGCTCTCAAGATCAGGGCCCGCCCGTTCTCGGGTAACGGTGGCCGCCACGGTGGTGTCCGCGATGACCTCGTAGCCGAAGGCGCTGAGACGCAACTGTTCGTCGTCGGCGTCCAGCAGGTCGGCCGGGGAGAAGCGGGTGTGGGTCGTCCACCACGTGACTCACCCGGTGACCGCTTCCAGCTCCGGAAAGGTTGCCGCCGGCGCCTGGGGCGCTGTTCGGCCTTAACAGCCCCTTTGGCATGACGAACGACTGGTCATCCCCGTGATCCTATGGCGGCCCCTTCCGGGAGCGCCCTGGCATCGGCTTTCCGGGGCCGGTGGGCAGCCGTTCCTACCGCCACGATGGCTGATCCCATCAGATGGCAGACACCTCACGTTGCTACGCCGTCAAGTCAGGCCGCCTGAGCGGTGAGGTCAGGCGCCTTCGTCGTCGAACATAGTCTCTCCGATTTCGACGAGCTCGTCGTGGGTCAGGTGCGGCGGGCTCCAGTTCCGGCTTCGGGCGTGCTGGATGAACCGCTTGTCCAGGGTGACGTGGTAGCGCTCGACGTAGTGGGCGAGGTCCGAGTACCAGAACCACTGGCCGTCGGTGAGCAAGGACAGTCCGCCGATCAGCTCATGCCCAGGGCTGAGGATGTCGTGAACGCTGGAACCGGTGGCAGCAAGGACCGCCCCTTCGCGCAGATACCGCGCGAGAGACTGATCGTCCTGATCTCCCTCGTCACGTACGGCAGCACGCAGCGAGGGCCCGTCAGGGCGGCCATGCGCAAGTTCCCGGAACTCGCCGATGAAGCATTCCGACACAGGAGGCTGGTTACTGCTCATGCCTTGGGAGGCTAGTCACGAGAGCCGTAGGTCCTCCTCACCTTTCCGGGGCCGAGACTATGCAACCTGTGCTGCGTCCTTGATCCCCACAGGGAAGGCTGCTGACTCGTCGAAGCGCTCTCGGTGCTGGAGGCAGTGGTAGAGCTGGCCGATCATCCGATTGAAGAGGTGGCGCTGAGCGGCCGCCTGCCAGTCGCCCTGTTCGCGGCTGCGCCGGTAGTGGGCGTTGGCACCGGCAGACCCCTGTAATGAGGCGAAGGCCCAGAGGTAGCCGGCGTGGTTGAGCCGGTCGTTCTTCACCCACCGTCTGGTGATGGCGGACTTCTTGCCCGAGACTCGGGTGGTGGGTGAAGAGCCGGCGTAGGCCTTCAGGCCGCGGGCGTCGGCGAAGCGAGCGCGGTCGTCCCCGATCTCGGCCAGGATCCGCGCGGCGTCCTCGTGCGCTTCGGCGCATCAGGTCGTCGACGGGTCCGGAACGCGGAAAGGCCCCCGGCTGCCCCTCAAGCGAGGGGCAGCCGAGGGCCTCGTGTGGGGTTAATCAACCAGCTCGATACCAATGGCCAGGCACCCCAGCCGTTCCTTGTCCGGCGGGTAGATGCGCCGGATGTTGGCCAGTTGCTCCTCACGGGTCGCTTCGGGGTTCACCTGGGAGGGCCCTTCGGTGTCCAGGAGTTCCTCGAACGAGGCGTACTCGGCAACGCGTGTCACCTGCGTCATGCATGACCGATCGGTGCCCTTCACGGCGAACCGGATCAGGTCACCGACCGCCAGGCCGTCGAACTTCGGGTACTTCACCCGCACTTCCCGGGTCTTGCGGCCGGTGGCCACGAGGTCGAAGTACTGGGGGTACAGGTTCAGCTCGATGACGCGGGCTGAGGTGGTGCTCATGTAGCCGGGCTCCCTGCGGGTAAGGACATCAGCCGCGACAGCTCCGCAGCTGAGTACGAGCGGAAGAAGTGCCGGGGGTGGGACAGCAGCAGTTCCGCCAGGTTCAGCAGGCGGTCCGCGAACTCTCCCACGGTGCCGGGCCACTTCCGGGTGTCGAGCATCCACGGTTCGGCACCTGCGGGCAACGCCGCCTCCCCTGAGCGGATGAGGCTCTTGGAGAGCTTGGCGCCCGTCTCGGCGACGATCATCGGGCAGAACAGCCGAGCGGGCAGTTGGCCCCGGGTCAGACCCACGGCCTGGAGGGCGCCGTCGACGAGGAGGCTTCCGGGCATCCAGTCGGTGCCCTTGACCATGACCTGGAGGACGTCGGCCTCCGCGAGCGCGGCGAGTTCCTTGACCATGTTGCGGTAGAGCGTGGCGAGGTCGAGGTAGCCGCCGCCAGTGGGTGTGACGGTGGCCGCGTAGGGGCCGTGGTGCAGGCAGACCGCCGACACACGGGCGAAGCCGCGGCCGACGCGTTCCACACGGGTGCGCTGTGCGTACTTCTCCGCCCATCCGCAGGAGTGCGGGCAGGGCACCCGCAGGTGCGGCACCCCCGTGGAGGGAGCCAGCCAGAGACTTGCGGCGTCCAGGCGCGGCAGCACCCGCAGCCACGTTTCCCGGAACGGGCCGGTCGCCTGCTGCTGCGAGTAGGTCTCCACGCCGTACGGCACAGCCAGCCTCTCGGAGAGGGCGTCGAAGAGGGGTTGGTAGAGGGTGCCGACCAGGCGGGCGATGCCGTCCGTACCGAGGGCCTGGGCGTAGGCCCGCTGGTAGCGGTTCCCCGATACGGGGTCGGTGACCAGCTCGTGCGGCGCGTTGTCCAGTGCCGAGAAGCGGACCTCCACGGGCAGGCCGTGGCGGTCGTGGAGTCGGGCGGCCGTGGCGAACGCCATCGAATGCACCAGCGAGGTGCCGGCGTGCGGTGCACCGTTGATCTGGGTGCCCACCACCAGGGCGATCCGCTGCGGCCTGCTGGCGCGGATGCGCGGGGCGAGGACGTCCTCCACGTTCGTCAGGGCGTTCGCAAGGACGGTGTTCGGGCTGATGAGCGTCATGCGGGTGCCTCGTCTCATGTCAGTGAGCTGCTGTGACTGCGTGGGCCGGTCCCGGGGGACAGCCGGGCCGGGGGAGTGGGGTCACAGGAGGCGGAACCGGCCGCGTCGGCCGGGCGCTTCAGGGGCCGACGATCGTGAGGATCGCGGCGACCAGGAGGAGGGCGAGAGCGGCGAGGATGATGTCGACCGCGCGGGCCAGGCGCTCGAACTTGGCGACGGCGATGATGGACAGCGCTTTGACCCGGGTGGCGCGGGTGTCCTGCCGCATCGCATGCAACAGGTCGTCCTCACTCAGCTGCGCCCAGCAGGGAAAGCCCTCGCGGACGACACGGCCGCGGCCGCCGAGGTTGGGGCGCACGACCAGGAGCAGCAGCACAGCCGAGGCGGCGAGGGCGAGGACGGCGGCGCCGCCGGCGAGCTGGGCGGGCAGCGGTAAGTCCTTGTCGGCGGCGCTGGCGAGTCCGGCGAGAACCGCGCCGTTGAAGGCCAGCAACAGCGAGGCCTTCGAGTCGCAGCGACCGATCTTCGCTTCGACGTCGTGACAGGCGTCGTCCAGGGCCTTGTCCACGGTCGGGGTGCTCGGTCCGGTGGCGGTCGATGTGGTCGGTGTCGGCATGGGCCGAAGTCCTCTCGTGGGTCAGGCCGCCAGGCTGTGGCCGGGTGGGGTGATGTAGGTGGCAGGGTCGGCCGGGGTGCCGTCGTGGCACTCCAGGCAGGAGCCGAGGGTGCGCAAGGGCAGGACGTGGTGATAGCGGCGCCGGCACCTCGGACACGTCGTCCGGGCCGCCATGGCCTTGTCGAGCGCGGCTTCCTTGGCGAGCGTCATCGGGCGGACCGGCAGAGCCAGGTCGACCCGGTACAGGTAGGCGGGTCGGGTGCACACGCGCTGCGGCCGGGTGGCGCAGGCCTTGCAGCGCAGGACCGCGGCCGGTTCCTGCCCGCCGGGGCGAAGCCCTCTGGCGCGCAGCTGGCGGCGCGTGGCCAGACCTTCCGGGGCGGTGCGCCAGTCGTACTCCGGTACCAGGCCGCGCCTGCGCGGTCACCTCGCGCCCCAGGCGCTGGGGAGGTGGCCTGGGCGGTGGGGGTAGCGGGGGCCGGGGCGGTGCGGGCGCGGCCGGCCGATGCGGCGGCGTGGGCGTGGGGTGAGCATCGTCGGTACCTCCGGATGTCTGGGCGCAGCAGTGCGCCCCGTCGGTCAGACCGACGGGGCGGTGAGGTGCTGCCGGGAGATGGGCTGTGCTCGTCAGGACCGGGCGGCCTGCACCGTCCTCTCACCCTGCGGCGCGGCCCGGGGTGAGAGGACGAGACGGAGCGTCCGGAAGAACGCCGATGCCCCGCACGGTCATGTGCGGGGCATCCGGTGTGGAGATTGATCGTCCGTCAGAGGTGCGAGTAGTACTGCTTGAGTGACTTGCCGGTTTCCGCGTCGATGGCGGTCCGATCGGGACGGAACTCGATGGTCCGTCCCGGGGCTCGAGTGCTCTTCTTCCAGTCCTTCCCACCCACAGCGACAGTCATCTGGACGGCCTGGTAGCGGTCCTGAACCGGCACCTTGACTTCAAGACGGGTCGGCATGGCGAACTGGCCCTCCTTAAGAGGCGCCAACACTTCCTGCGCCTTACGCTCGCCAGAATCGACCCGGACGAACTTGGGCTCTTCATCCGGGTCGACCACGACTGACAGGACGACGGAGGTACCGTCCTTGTTCCACTTGGCCGCAGCTTCGGTCTCAACTCCGTCGATGTCGACATGTACCGCTGAGACGCCCTTGTAGGCGGCTGCCTTTCTGGCACGCTCACGCTGCTCTTTGTCATCCGCAGCGTTCTGCAGCACAATCCCCACGGCGAGAGCCAGGGTGGCGATGGTGGCGACGTAGGGCCACGTGCGCCGCTGCTTCTTCACCGGCTCCAGGTAGCCGGTGGGCGCCTCAGGGACGGCCGGTTCGGGCCCGCGGTGCCACTGAGGCTCCGTGCGTGCGCCCTCGGTCTGCTCGAACCATTCGACGTCTTTCCCCATGCGTGCGACGGTAGCGCGCAGCTGGATCGCCTGGTCCAAGTTCCCGCACAGTTCCGCCACCTTGGCCCGGGTGGCGAGCCAGGAGACGGCCTGGTCGGAGTTGATGCCGTGAGCGGCGATGTCGTGCCGTTCTCCGAGGGCGGCCAAGTCGGCCGCCTCGCCACAGCGGCCCTCCCGCGCGGCCTGCAAAGCGTCCCGGTGCCGGCTGTCGATGACGTTGGGAGGCATCTCCCAATCCCAGCCCTCCGCCTCGACGGCAACGCTCTCGCCCAGCACCGGCTCCAGCAGCTCGTGCAGGTGCTCCGAGTGCTGGTCGTCATGCTCGGTGCCGTACTGGCCCTCCGTCTCCTGCGGTTCCGGCTCCACGATGGTGTCGTGGTCGACGGCCAGGGCCTGCTGCGCCTTGCGGCGCCGCATGGAAGTGTCGGTGAGCCGGGCCTCTTCTTCGGTGAGGACGGTCTGGATGATGTCGACGTAGTCGGGGCCGACCTTCCACACCGCCTGCCCCGGGCCCAGGCCGGGGATGCGCTCGACGGCCCAGGCGGGCAGCCCGAGCAGCGCGCCGACGCCGGCGGCCTCCTCTGGGCCGAGACGGCCGACGTGGGCGATCTCGCACAGCTTGGCAAGGTCTTGGGCCTTGCCCTCGCCGAGGTCGGACAGCGTGTGCATCACCACGTCCAGCGACAGCGACGCCTTACGGCTGTTCTTCAGCAGCCGTTGGATCAGTTCGGCCGTCGCGGGGGACAGCAGGATCTGCCATGCCTCCTCGAGGACCAGGTGCCGGTGCACGGCCATGGACTGGGGCAGCCACACCTGCTCCGCCCAGCACGACACCGCGGCCATCAGCGACGGAATCGCCGGGCTGTTGCGGTCCAGGCGGGAGAAGTCGAAGCTCAGGATGGGCAGGTCCACCTCCGGGAGGCTGGCGTCCTGGCCGTCGAATAGGCCGCTGAGCGAGCCTTCGGTGTAGCGGGACAGGGCGATGGCCACGCCCTCACCCCACTCGGTCAGCTTCGCGGCCGGCCACCGGCCGTCCTCAGGCGTCACCAGCGCGTCCATCACCCCGTTCAGCGACGTGGCCTTGGGGTGGGTGAGCGCGTGCTGCAGGGCGTGGGTGGACTGCGGGGTAAGCGCGGCGGGCTCCACAGCGGCAATCAGGGAGCGCACCAGCTGCTCGCGGACCTCGCGCGGGAATAGCGAGGAACAGGGGTTGAGCGTGAAGGCTCCGGCCTCGATGACACGGCCACCCAGCGAGCGGGTCAGGGCCGACCACTCGCCGGACTGATCCTCGCCGAAACTGTCGATGACTACGGCCTGGTGGCCGTGCTCGATGATCTCGCGGCGGATCCGCGTCTTCGCGGTTGTGCTCTTGCCCGAGCCGAGCCCGCCCAGCGCGATGCTGTTGGTCGACGGCAGCAGGCGGTGGTCTGTCTGGACGGGGGAGAGGTGAAAGCGCCGGCCGTCGAGCAGGGACCGGCCGATCGGGATGCCGGGGAAGCGGACGCTGGAGGCGACGAGCGGCGCGGTGATCGCGGCGTGGGTGGAGGGCAGGCGGATCACAGGATCGCCCCTTTCTGCGTGGCTGCCCCGTGCGGGGTGGTCATGGCGTGCGCGCGGTGCTGCTGGCCGGGCAGCCAGTCCAGCCGGATCCGGTGGCGGTCGCCGGTCAGGACGGCCTGCCAGCGGGCATCAGTGACGGCCTCCGGGCTGTCGCCCCACACCGTCAGGTAGGCGTCCAGGTCGACGAGCGTGGCGCCCTGGACCAGGGCGCCGTGCGTGGCTCCGCTGGCCAGGCTCTGCGCCTCTGCCTTGATCTTGTCGGTCGTGAAGGCCTCCGAAGCGGCGGACTGCCACTTGGCCGACCGGCGCGACTGCGCGGCCGGCAGCGGCCGGTACAGCACCGCCAAGGACCGGTCCGAGCCCTGCCCGAGCAGCAGCCGCGGCATCAAGTCGCCGTCGGTCTCGTCCGGCCAGGCAGTGATCCGGGCCGTCGATGCGTAGCGGCCATCGTCCAGAGCCACCCATCCCGGGCCGCGCTCGATCACCTCGGGCAGGGGGGCCGGGTCGAGCGGGGTGAGGGATCCGAGCCTGGCGAACTCGCCCGCCAGGGTGTCGAGCAGGCGAGTGGGCTGCCCCGTCAGCCCCTTGGGCACGTGCACCGAGATGGTCTGGGTGTGGGTGGTGTAGTCGTCGACGGTGGCGTGGTGGGTGACGTGCACCTGCACCCCAGCGTTCCGGGCCTGGCCACCCGCGAAGGTCAGCGCCCGGGAGAAGGCGGTACGCCAGGCCTCGCGCTGTGCCGCGTCCTGCATCACGCCGTGACCCGGGTACAGCGCCCATGTCGCAGTCGCTCCCGGCCGGGTGAACGTTCCGGGCGGCGCAGTGCGCTCCCGCAGGTGCCGGTAACCGACCGCCGCCCAGCGGGCGATCGAGCGCGGCCCGGGCGCCACGTTCAGCAGGGCAGCAGCCGCGCCGACCGCGCCGAACGTCCACACGGGTGGCGGGGTGATCATTGCCGACATCAGGATGGCGCTCCCGAGCCCGGCATTGGCCTTCGTGAGCATCGTTTCGGCGGGGCTGAGTCCGCGCTGCAGGGCGGGCACGCGGTAACCGGGCGTCAGGGAGTACACGATCGGACCTCCTTAGATTCATGGCCAGGCCGGCCGGGGTGGGGAGACCGGCTGGCCCCGGCGCACCGACATCCGCATGGGGGCGGAGCGGGTGTGCCGGGGCCAGGCGATCGGGCCTCTACGGGTTGTTCGGCCGGGTTGGTCCCGACGGCCGGGGCGCCGGGGCGGTGCCCGGCCCGGCAGGCGGTGCCGGCGGCTGCGGGGCCGGGCGGTTGGGTGCAGGGGCCGGCGTCGGTCCCCCGGTAGCCCGCGGGTTGGAGACCTGCTGTGATGCGGCGGCCCATGCCTCGCGGCGGGCCTGAGCGGCCTGGGCCCTGCGGGGCGCCTCGTGGTGGGCCTTCGCGACCATCGACGCGGCGGTCAGATGCCCCGGCCGCTGCTGCTGCTTGAGGCCGTACGCGGCGAGGAGCACCCCACCGTCCTGCGAGACGGCCCGGCCCGGTGTGTCCACCGTGCGCGGACCGCGCGGGAGGTTCTCCTGCTCGTAGACGGTCGGTGCCCCGGCCCGCACGACAGCCCGCGCCAGCGGATGATCCGTGCGGCTCTCCACCAGGGCCCGCGCTGCACCGGCCACCCTCGGGCCGATGTAGGGCACACCGTGGAAGATCATGCGAAGCATGAGCGCATCCGCCGCGACCAGGAGCACCGCGTCGACCACCAGCGAGCCCTGAGCGAACTTCACGAACGGAGCGACGAGCAGCAGGGCGAAGGGCGCGAACATCAGCCCCAGCAACCTCCCCGCCCACGCCCGCACAGCAGACGTATCGCCGCCGCGTGCCAGCGATGCCAGCACCAACGGCGCCATGCACACGAACACCAGGATTCCGAGCTGACGCGTCATGAACACCAGCGCCGAGAAGGCGAGGGCGACCACCAGCGCAGCAATGATGATCAAAATCCCGAGCGGATTGTTCGCGTCCGCGCCGTGCTCCATATCGTCGGAGATGGTCTTGAACAGGGTGGCTTCGTCACTGTTGAACGCACTCGTGAATGCCGCGCTCACAGCCTTGTTCAGCAACATCACGGCTCCAGGGATCGAAGCCATGCCGGCGACTGCCGCAAGGGCCCAACCTGTTGAGGCGCCCATCTGTCGCAGCCGTGGTGCGCCCTGCCAAGCGGTCAGGGCGCATACGACGACGACACAGATGAAGAGGGCCACAGTCAGGTGCTGGCCGAGCCACAATAACTCGGCATAGATCCCGCTGTCGGCCTTCTCCGGCGCCCACGTCTTGCCCGGCGCCAACTGCGCCGTGATGTGCTTGATCAAGCTGTCGGCGAGTTCCTTGACGCTGGTGACGGCTCCGTCGGTGATGCCACCACCGCCGCCGCCCCCTCCGCCTCCTCCGCCGTCTCCGCCTGTGTCGCCTTCACAGACGGACCGTGCTGGCTCGTCCAGCAGGCTGCAGTTGTCCTTGTCTGCCACGGTCAGCCCTTGGCTTCGGTGACGGTGGAGAAGAGCGTGTCTCCGTACAGGGCCAGCACGACGGCGACGAACAGCGTGCCGATGGCCATACCGCCCTTGCGCAGCGCGCCCTTGGGGTCGCTGGACAGCTGCAGCAGCATCCGCACGGCGATCACGGCGATGACGGCGGCGATGCCCTTGGTGACCAGGCCGCCGCCGGTCAGGCCGATGGTGTCGAAGAAGTCCTTGAAACCCTCGGACATGTCGACGGGCTTGGCGAGGATGATGCGACGCATTTCAGATCTCCTTCTGGGTGGATGAAACGGGACGTGCGAACGCGTAGAGGTCGCTCATGGAATCCAACGGAGAGAAGCGGACCTTGGTGTCGGGCCGGGGGGCGTCGATCATGTAGCCGCCGCCGACATAGATTCCGACGTGATGTATTGCGGTGGCGCTGGAGCCGTAGAAGACGAGATCGCCGGGCTTTGCCTGCTCTCGCTTCACCGGCTTTGATGCAGCGTATTGCTGAGCCGCGGTGCGGGGCAGACTGATACCGGCTTTCGCGTAGGCGTACAGCGTGAGTCCGGAGCAATCGAATCCGGTGATGCTCTTTCCGGAACGCCCCTTGGGTGAGCAGCAGGTGCCCGTACTGGGCCCGTTCGCGTTCCCGCCGCCCCACGAATACGGCTTGCCCAGCATTCCCTGCGCCGCATTCACGGCGGTGACAGCCTGGTTCGCCGATGCCGTTCCGCCGCCGCCCGTGTTCTTGCGGGAAAGGGCGGTGATCGAGCGGACGTAGTTTTGGGTTTCCTTGTACGGCGGGATACCGCCGTATTTGCGGACAGCGCCGCTGCCCGCGTTGTACGCGGCCAGCATGTTGTTCTGCTTGTCGCCGGGGACGTCTTTCACTTCCTCGGCGATCGTGCAGAGGTACTTGGCCGACGACGGGATCGCGTCTCCGGGATCGAAAACGTTGCGCTTCCCGTCCCCGTTGCCGTCGATTCCGTGCTTTTCCCACGTGGACGGCATGAACTGCGCGATTCCCTGCGCGCCGACCGGTGACGTGGCTTTCGGGTTGAATCCCGATTCCTGCGTCAGCAGTGCGGCGAGCAGGTTGGGGCTGACTTCGGGGCAGGTGGTTCCCGCGTCCTCGATCAGGTCCTGGTACTCGGCCGGCACGGCCAGGCTGAGCGCCGTTCCTATCGGGTTGTCGCCGGCGCCCTGCATGAGCGCGGCCACGATCACGGCCGCGGTGGCTCCTATGCCCACGACAGCCGCTGTGGAGGCTCTCAAGAGCGTCATCCCTCCCTTCGAGGGGTTGTGGGTGTTTTCGCTGGTCAGTGCTCGCACAGGGGCTCGCTCAGGGGCTCGCACACGGTCCGCACACCGACGCTGTGTGAGCGAGTGGTGTGCGAGCGCTGGGCGAGGTCATGTGCGAGCGAGCAGGGCGAGCAGATCGGCCTTGCGGCGGCCTTTGCGGCGGGCACTGGAAGGGCCGCCCTGCACCACGTCCGGCGCCGCCCCGAACCCTTTGACGATCACGTCGCGGACGGCTACGCCCATCGGCTGCGCTCCGTCCGGGATTTCGTATCCGCAGCCGCGCAACGCTTGCGCGAGTTCTTCCGTGGTCAGAAATTCCGCATTTCCGTAGGCGGCCAGCACGGCCTTGGCGTGCTCGTTCGGTTCCGTCGCGTCCAGGCGGGCTTTGACCGCCTGCTGGATCATGTCGTCGGTGATGAACAGGCCCCGCATTTCGCGGACTCCACGGGAGTCTTTGATGATGAATGTCCCCCGCGCCGACGCCGGAAGAAGTTCCGCGTTCACGCCTTCCGGGACGGTACCCAGGATCATCTTCGATGCCGCCTGCGACATGACTTTGAATGCGACCTGCACGGTCAGGTTGTTCTTGATGACAGTGGAAATGACATCGTCACGCGGATGCTGCGTCGCACACGCCACGAGAATGCGCGCCGAACGCACCTGGGACGCTGTCAATTTTAGGGCGCTTTCAAATTCTCGCCCCTCCGCAGGATCCTCCTTGAACGTGAGGATTTCATCGATGATGACGAGCATCGGTTCCGGACGGCTGCCGTCTCGTTTCGACCGGCCGCGCCGTTCCGCAACTTCCCGCACATAGCCCAAAGCGCCCATGACGCCTTTGTGTGTCAGGGAGTTGTCGTAGTAGTCGCAGGCCTGCTGGAAGTCGGCGTAGTCGCCGTCGGGTTTGCCGTCGACGATGACCAGGCGACCCCCCGCCATCAGAAACAGGTAGGCCAGGAACTTCAGGAACGAGGTTTTGCCGCCCTCGGTCTCCCCTGCGACCAGGAAATGCTTGCCGATGGGGGACGGCATCGTGAGGATATTGCCCCACAGGTCGTAGCCGAGAGGAATGTCCGCGTCCAGGTCCAGGCCAGTCAGGTCGGGCAGCTCCGGGATATGGGTGTACGGGGTGCCGATCAGTACCCGCACGTTCCGGATAGACCCTTCGACCCGCGCGAAGTTGACCTCTTCCTGAGTGATGTCCAGCTCTGAGGCGATCTCCTCTCGGACCCGGGTGACGGCTGCGGTGGTGTGCGGTGCAGCGACGCGGACCATATGCCCCTCACCGGTGGGGTGCGGGACGCTTTCCACGGACTCCACGGGTACCTGGAGCCGTTGGAGGAGCCGGCCCATGGCCGTGGGAAGCACCAAGGTCTCTGCGCCTTCCTGGGCGCCTTGCGCGGGCGCCGCCAGGCCCTGCTGCTTGAGGGCTGCGGCGGGCTGTTGGCGTCCCGCCATCAGGCGTTGCAGGCCGGTTCTGGCTTTCCAGACGCCGTACCCGAGGGCGACGAGTGCCCCGGCTGTGAGGGCGAGGGTGGCAGGCCAGGACAGGCCGAGCTTGTCCTTGATGGCTGCCAGGACGCCGGCCGCGATGGCGAGCGTGCCGATGGCGCCGGCCGCCTGCGCGTACAGCTCCTCTTCCTGCTGGTTCTTCTGTTTGGCCACCCCTTCTCCTTCGGGTGTCTTGATCACGGGCGCGGACCATAGCTCGCACGCCTTTTCGATTCACGGGTCTTCCTCGCGTGGCGTGTCGGGTCTGCTCTCTCGGGTCTGCGAACTGCTCGTTCGCTCGCCGAGTCACTCGCCGAATGCGCCTGTTTCGACTGCGTGTTGGGCTTCCGGCAGTCGCAGCAAGGGCCAGTCCGCGGTTGCGGGCTGGCCCTCACTGGTGGTGCCGGGAAACGGGGCGGTCGCCCTCTGTCAGGCGTCCGCCTCCTCGTCCTCGTCGTCCTTCTCGCTCTCCTCCGTCGGGGCTCCCTCCTTGGTCATCAGCGCGGACCAGGCGTGGCGTACGCGCTTCTCGCTGCCGACGAACTCCGCGCGGCGGAAGGCGGCGACAGCCTGGCGGTAGGACATGGGCGGGTCGTCGCGGTAGCGCAGGTGCCGCAGGACCACGTCCAGTTGTTCGTCGGTGAGCGGCTCGCCCGGCTCGGGCGTGGGCACGCCCGTCACGGCGGCGAGGTCGGCGAGGGCGACGGCGTCACGCTCGGCGTCACGCCCACCGTGACGCTCGCTGTGACGGCCGGACGGGGCAGTGTCCTGACCTGCGTGACTGCCCGTGACGCCCGGCTCCAGGGCGGCACGGGTCGTGGGCAGGGCGGGCGCGGTGGGCGTCCAGGTGTCGAAGTCCGGCAGCGCAATGGCCGCCACGGCGGCCGGCAGGATCTTCTCCGTGATGGCCTTCTGTGTGGCTTCGGCCTGCTCATGCAGGTCGCGGGTCATGGACTCCTGCGCGGCCAGCACCGACAGGCGGTACTCGGTCTCAGCCTTGGCTACGCGCTGCTCCAACGCGGTGGCCATCTCCAGCAGCTCGATGCGGTGGGCGGCGTCGGCCTCCATCGTCTCCAGCTTGTCGGCGACCTCCTGACGCCGCTCGGCGATGGCCTGCTGGGTCTGGTCGGAGATCTTCCGCCCGAGCGCGGGCAGGGTGAGCCACCATGCGCCCTTGGTCGCGACGATCGCGATGGGGGTGAGGACCATGGCCAGGTCGAAGGTGTCCGGGTCGGACACGATCAGATCAGCGGTCGGGATGGCCGCGTTGATGAGGGTGAGGGCCAGCCCGGCGTACATCACGCGCTGGGCGCGCAGCCGGTTGTTGCGGGCCAGGATCTCCGTTGCCTGGAAGACCACCCACAGCGCGTCCAGAGCGCCGACGGTCGGCACCGCCCACGCCCCGAAGCGGGGTTCGAGGATGTGGTAGCTGACGCCGACCGACAGCACGGCCACGCCCAGGGTGATGACGCCCAGGACGGCGAGCACCATCCCGCGCGCGGAGGCCTTCGCCCCCAGGTTCTTGATGCTGTTCACGTCTGTCCCTTCTGTTGTGAGTGGTCGTGCCGGGTTGTCAGCAGTTCGGGGCAGCGGGGCCGTAGGTGCGGGCGAAGCGGGCGCCGGCGGCCAGCAGGGCGTTGATGTCGGCGTGGGTGCGGTGCAGCCGTTCCGACCACGGCACCGCGCGGGCGTCGCTGGATCCGGTGTGGGCCTTGATCAGCAGGTCCAGGACTTCGCAGGCGACGGTGTCGGTGTCCGTGTCGCCGTGTGGGCTGCCCTCTCCCACGTGGCGCAGGGCGGTGCGCAGCGTGCGGCGCGGGTCGGTGCCGACACTGTCGCGGGCCATGCGCAGCAGCGACTTGAGCATGTCCTTGACCGTCATCGAGTCCTCGTCGGCGGCGTCCGTGCCCTTCGTCCAGTCGCTGCTGTAGTCGTAGGTACGGATCCATCCGCCCTTGTCGAGCAGCTCGGCGGTGGCCTCCAAGTGGCGGGCCACGGCCTCGCCGGAGGATTCCTCGCCGGACGGGCCCGTCCACACCGGCCGGTAGGCGTCGGCGACGAGAGCAGCGGTCTTGCGCAGCGTCTCGTCGGCGAACACCACAGACGCGGTCGAGGTGGAGGCGGGGGCGAGGGTGGTGGTGTTGGCGTGCATGGGCATGTCTCCTGTCGGATCAGGTGGTCCGGGCTGTCCGGCTCCCCTGGACCGCGCCCGGCCCCTTGCTCGGCGTGAGGGGCACGCGAGCCAGGGGCCGGGCGGGTCAGGCAGCCGCCAGAGGTGGCGATGACGGCTGAGTGGGATGGCTCAGCGGGGGCGCTTGCGCTGGAGGTAGGCGTCCTGCAGCCGCTCGAATGACTCCCACAGCCGCGCCCCGGTGGGACAGCGGTCGTGGTCGGTACACGACGTGCAGGTCTTGGCGTGCGTTTGGTGGGCGCGGTGTGCGGCTTGGTAGCGCTGGTACAGGTCGTCAGGCACGGGGTGCTCTTTCGTGGTGCCGGCGGGGCGGGTGAAGGTCGGTGACGCGGTGGCCTGCCTCCCACGCCGCTGCGGCTGCCATCGCGGCGGCCGCGAGCAGCAGGCAGGCCAGGGGGTGGTGGGAGCCGACCGCGGCGGCGGCCCGGGCGGCGCGCTGCTGCGCTGCCCGGGCCGCCTGTATGAGGTGCGCCATCACAGCCCAAGAGCGCTGCAGGCGTCGCACGTCCAAGCGGTCGCCGGGGCGGGCCGCTCGGCCGTGACACCGAACCATCCGCCACACTTGGAACACTGGTTGCCGCTGCCCGCCGGGGCCAGTGCGGGGGTAGGAGCGGTCGAGGAGGGCGGGCAGTCGCTGCCGTTGCACGACCACCGGCCGCACAGCGGGCACGCGTCATCCGCCATCACCGGCCGGTGCAGGGTCAGCACCGGCTGGCGCTCGTAGCCGGGCGCCATCTCCTGCAGCGTGCGCCGCGCCCGCCGTTCCGTGGGGATGCGCGCGTCGGACTCGCGCACCATTCGTGCCAGGAGCACACCGAGCTGGCGGTGCGCGCTGGCGGAGCAGGGCCCGGTGTGCCAGTTGCCGCACCGGTCGCACGCGTACTCCGGGTTGACTGCGGCCACTGTCACGCCGGCCGCGGCACGTGTCATGATCGCTGTGGTCAAAGGGACCTCCGTTGTCCGTTGACCAGACAGCCCCGGAGCTCTCACCTTCCGGGGCTGTCACCTCCTGGCTGGTCGGACGGCCAGCCACGGCCCCTCTCCCACCCCTTGACGCTCTGGTGGGGTGGGGGAGGGACCGTGGCGGGTCGTCAGGCAGCAGGCGCGAATGCAGCCGACGGCGCGGCTTCCTTGGCAGAGCGGATGAGGTAGTCCGACGTCGTCCACACCGAGCCGACCGCGAAGGGCTGACCGTCGGGGCGCAGGGTGTCGCGGACGATGACCGCCCACCGCGCGCTGTCCCGGCGCAGCAGCTTGGCGGCCTCGCCCGGGTGGGTGATGAGCGCCAGGACCTCGAAGCGGCCGTCGGTGTTCTGGTAGATGGCGCCGGGGCGGCGAGGGCCGATCTCCTGGTCGGTGCTGGGCAGGGCGATGGTGGTGGGCATCATGCTGCAACTCCGATCAGGCGAGCGTCGGTCGTCGTGCCGTGCGCGTGCTGGGGGTGCGGCCGACCGCCGCCAGTCTGAGGCTGGCGTCCGTCCCGCTCATGCGGCTGGGGACGTTTGGGCAGCGGCGGCCTGCTGTCCCCCCGAACGGGGGCTGTCATGCTGGGCATTGGTGGGTCGTCCTCTCGCGAAGGGTGACCTGCGACAAGAACCCCCAGGGGGGCAATCCCTGGGGGTTCGTCGCGTGAGTGCGTCCTGCGCACTCCGCCGACCACCGGCTCGCGGTGAAGCGAGTCGATCGACGGCGGGCAGCGCAGCCTGCGGTAGTTCAGGACGCGATGTGAACCGGCTGCGTCGGCACCTGCGGGCCGCGGTAGTCGGAGACCGTGCCGGGCAAACGGTGCCGGCAGCTGTTGTTCGCCTCCTCAACCGCCGTCCCGCCCCGCTTGGCCGTCGCCTTCGGACTGGCCGTGGCCTCGCTCTGCTTGGCCCATGCCGTGGTCGACCGACGGCGGGCGAGCAGCGCGTCGACCCAGGCCTCGTGCTCGCGCAGCGGTTGGGTGCGGGTCAACTCCGCATAGTGCGCGGCGAGCCGGGCTCCCTCGGCGCAGCGACGAGTGCCGCCACAGCGGCCGGCCATGCTGCTGGCCCGGCACTTCCTCAGGTGATCGCGGTAAGCGGTCAGCGCGTCGGACACGCTCATAGCCGCCGGGGACATCTGAGTGACCGGCTTGGCCGGAGCCGGAATCGGCTTGTAGTGCTGACGCGCGGAGCGACGGCCAGCGGCCTCCGCACCGCCGTCCTCCAGGCGCCTCTGCCACACCTCGAACGCCACATCGACGCTGACCAGGCGGTTGCTGCCCGGGCAGCGAACCGCAGCGTCCTTCCCGGCAGTGCCGGTGTCATGCGGTACGAGCTTCTGCACTCTTGCCTGAACGCCGGTGATCGGCACCCACGTCTTGCAGTCGGGGCAGATCAGCGACGCACAGGCGGGACGCAGGTCGTACTGATGGGGTTTGAGTGTGGAGATGACGAGCGCCGGGCGAGGGCTGACGGTGCGGGAGCGGGTCCGGCTCCTTCGGGGACGGGCAGTGCGCTCAATAGTCGGTGTGGGCATCTGAACTCCTCACGAACGGAGAGGCAGGCAGGGAGCGCGTCGCGATGCTCTCTCCGCCCTCCAGGCCGCCCAGCAACCCGGGCGTCCCGCAGGACAGACAGCGCACAGCGCTGCGACGTGCGCGCAGCTGTCGTGCTGTCAGGCCCGGGGGAGTTTGATGGTGCTCTCAACCCCGGCCGCCCGAGGGCGGACGACGTTCTGCGATGACTCTTGGCACCTCGTTAACGAGGTGCCACAATCAGTAGACGGTACCTCGCTAACGATGTCAAGTGACCTCGCTAACGAGATACTCTAAGAAGAGTCCTAGAGCGGATCAGGCGATGCCCCTCCGACGGCTTGGTACTCAGCGGCCCTAGGATCGCTAACGAGGTAGGGAGAGGCATGACGAGTGACACGAGCCCTAAGAGGCCGAAGTACCAGCGGATCGCTGACGATCTGAAGTCGGCAATCGAGTCTGGCCGCTACGCTCCCGGCGATCGACTGCCGGGGGAGAGCGCGCTCGCCGCCCAATATGAAGTCGCCGTGCTCACAGCTCGACAGGCACTCAAGATCTTGCGAATCGAAGGCCTGGTCGAGACCAAGAAGGGCGCCGGCGCCCGTGTCATCGAGTTCCGTCCAATCCGACGGCACGGCATTCAGCGACTTGCTCGCGAGCAGTGGGGCGCAGGCAAGTCCATTTGGTCGGCCGATGAGGAACGCCCGGTCACGATCGATGTCAGCGTCGACACCGTGGCGGCTCCGGCGCACATCGCACGGATGTTGGACCTCGAAGAAAACGATCTTGTCTGTGCTCGTTCCCGACGCTACGTGCTGGACAACCGACCGGTCATGCTCGCAACTTCGTACCTGCCTCTTGAGCTGGCCGAAGGCACAGCGATCATGCGCGTCGACACTGGGGAAGGTGGAACGTATGCCCGGCTCGCAGAGATCGGTCACGCTCCCGCGCACTTCCGCGAGGAACTTCGCTGTCGGCTTCCTGTGGCAGCAGAGGCCGAAGGGTTGGCCATGCCATTGGAACGCCCGGTGATCAAGGTATGCCGCACAGCCTTCAGCGCTGACCTTCAGGCTGTCGAAGTGAACGAGATGACCATGGACAGCGCGGCCTACGTGCTGGACTACGCCTTTGATGCCTGAGCGTCTCAGCTCTCCCATCTCGAGCCCCCTCATGCCTGGTCCCTGTGTGGGAGCCATCACACCCGCGAGCGCCGAAACTCAACATCACAACGCCTTGTCGAAGCTGGTACACAACGTCGTTCACGGGTTTTCAACATCCGCGTACACATGGGATTTGGAGCCCGAGCCCTAGGCTCGCGGCCATGACGATGACGGAGGGCCACGGGGTGGGGAAGCAGCGCGCAGGGTGGCGGCCGGACCGGCTGCGCGAGCAGCGGGAGGCTCATGGCCTGACCCTGGAAAAGGCCGGCGAGCGGCTGCGGGAGGTCGCTGAGCAAGCCAAGCTGAAGGGCATCCCCGCCGCGAATCCTCAGACTCTGTGGCAGCACGAGCAAGGCGAGGTCTACCCCGGTCCGCACTACCGGCGTGCCTATTGCCTTCTCTACCGGGCCACCGAGCCGGACCTCGGCTTCCGAACCGCTCTGCCCGGCGAAGAGACGTCCTTCAAGCTCACCCCGATGGAAGACCGCCTCAACGGCGCGCACGTCCTGGCCGTGGAGCGGGCCATCCACCGCATCTCGCCCGGCAGCGAAGACGCCGGGCACTTCGCTCTCCAGCAGCGCATCATCGACGCCTGGAAGCGCAGGCATACCGGAGGCGACCCGCACCGCCCCGTACTGATCCTGGTCGGCGGATACGCCGGGAGCGGCAAGACGGAGCTGGCGAGGTTCTTCGTCCAGCTCACCGGCTGGCCGCTGCTCGACAAAGACCCGCTCACCCGGCCGCTGGTGGAACGGCTCCTGGTCGCATTGGGCGGCGACCCGAACGACCGGCACACCGAGCTCTACCGGGATCGTGTCCGGTCGATGGAGTACGACTGCCTCATGCAGTCAGCCATGGCCAACATCAAATGCGGGATCAGCACCGTGCTTTCCGCTCCTTTCATCGCGGAGATGACCAACGCGGCCTGGATGCAGCGCCTGTCCAATCGGGCCGCGTCCATGGGTGTCGACGTCTTCCCGGTTTGGGTCAGCTGCGATGAGGAGTCGATGCGGGAGTACATCACCTTCCGCTCCGCTGCCCGGGACGCGTGGAAGCTCCAGCGCTGGGACGAGTACATGGCCACGATCGACCTGGATCTGCGCCCGGCAGTCCCGCATCTGGTCGTCGACAACCGGCTGGGGACCGCAGTCAGCCTCGCGGACCAGGCCCGACAGGCGATGGGAGCGATGTACGCGTGAACCCGAAGCAGGGCGTGATCCTGTACGGCCCGCCGGCGTCGGGCAAGGACACCGTCACCACCGCGCTCACCGAGCTGGACTCGAAGTACGCGCAGTTCGCGCGACTCAAGGTCGGGACCGGCAAGTCCGCCGGATACCGGATGGGCACAGCGGAGCAGCTGCACAGGCTGGAGGCCGCGGGCGACGTGGTCTACGCGAACGCGAGGTACGGCAACACGTACGTGATCGACCGGCCCGGCGTCGACGCGGCCTTCGCGGCCGGGGTGCCTGTGGTGCACCTCGGACAGGTCGAAGGCATCCGCGCTCTACTCGAGGGCTACCCAGCCGACTGGTCGGTGGTGCTGCTGTGGTGCCCGCGTGAGGTGACCGCCCAGCGGTCCACGGGGCGCGGCGACGCCGACACCACCGCGCGCCTGGCGGCATGGGACGCGACCCGCGAGGACCTGGACGCACACCCGGACCTGGCCTGGGACCTCACCGTGGATACCACGGCAGCGAATCCGCAGGACGCAGCGCGGCTCATCGACCAGCTGCTGGCGCGGCGGGTGGGAGCAGCGACGACATGAGCGGGGGCTACGGCTGGGCGAGTCTGTCCAGGGCATCGGTGAGCATGAGCTCGCTGTCGTCTTTGACGTCGTTCCACCGTGCCAGCGTGGACGCGGCCGCGCGCAGCATCTCCGGCGGGAGGCCGGCGGCCGCGAGCGCGTCGGCGGCCTCCTCCAACTCCGGGCCCCAGCGCCAAGCGCGCGCCGCCGTCTTGGCGACGTACTGCGGCTCGGAGAGGTACGAGTCGGTGCGCCGCGAGGCGACCTCGATGAGCTCTTGGTCGACGCCGTGCTCGCGCGCCATGCCGACCGCAAGCGCCACCAGGACCCGCGACGTCTTCTGGAAGCTGGCGTACGACAGCTTCAGCGCAGACGCCTTCCCAACCTCCGTACCCAGCGTCCTCGTCTCCACGGCGGTGCCCGCGAAGAGCCCCTCGATTCGCTCGGTCGCGGCATCCGGGCCCGACAGATACAGAACCGGTGTCTTGCCGCGCACGGGTGGAGAGCCGACGACGCCGCCGTCCACGACAGTCGCGGCTGGTTCGAACAGTTCGGCGATCCGCGCTGTCCGCTCGGGGTTGATGGCGTTCGCCTCCAGGTACACCCCGTCGAAGCGGTGCTTGGCAACATCGTGGGCTAGGCCCTCAGCGGCAGCCGGCGGGCAGAGGCTGATGACGATGTCGCTGCGGTCCAACAATTCCCGCAGTGTGGGTACCACCGTCAGGCCGAACCGTCCGGCGCGCGCTGCGGATGCGGGGCTACGCCCGGCCTCGCACCACAGGACTGCGGCCGCGTGGGTCGCGGCGCAGGCGGCAACGGCGGCGCCCATGCTGCCTGGGTGGAGGATGCCGACGGTCGGTTGGCCCACGGTGCTACTCCGTCTCGGTGAGCAGGATGGTGATGGCGTCGGTGACGTCGTCGACAACGTGGTGCGCGGCGGGGAGTCCGTCGGGCCAGGGCCGGCCACGCAACCAGATTGTGCGCAGGCTGGCCTCGTGACCGCCGCCGATGTCCCCGGCGGGATTGTCACCGATCATCCAGCCGCCGTCGGCCAGCGTCGTGCCGCTGCGAACCGCCGCGAGTTCGAACAATCGCGGGTCGGGCTTGCGAATCTCCAGGTCACCGGAGACCGCGACGCCGTCGACCAGATCGATAAGGCCGGTCGCGGTGAGCTTGGCACGCTGGATGTCCGAGGCTCCGTTGGTGACGATGCCGATCGTCCAGGATGCGGCTCGCAGGCGGGCCAATCCCTTCAGGACAGCAGGGCGACAGGTGACCGCGGCCGCCGTCAGGGTGACGTACTCCTGCCACAGCTCTGCTGCAGAGGCTTCCAAGTCAAACGCGGTGCGGAGCCGGGCGAAGTCAATGAGGTTCGCTCGGTCTGCCAGCTCGGTGAGAAGCCACTGCTCAACCTCTGGACCGAAGGTCCGCCTACGGCAGAGAGTGGCCACGGCATCTCCGTACACCGACTGCCGGTCGACCAACGTGTTGTCCAGGTCGAAGAGGGCGAATGGCATGCCGATGACCTTAGCCCGGACTCACCGGCTCCCAGAATGGGCCCTGAGGGCCTACAGCTCTACAGAACGCAAGGCCTTCCAGTGACACGCGGCCAACTCGCCTGTTGCGAGTGGAGAGTTATGTATAGTTCTGGATCACGTGAGGAGAGGGGGAGCAGTGTCTGAGCTACTTGATGCAGTCGAGGCTCTACTCGCGCGACCGGACCTAATGCCGCCGCCGGACGTCCGTGCGCGACTTCGGAAGGCCGATGGCCTGACGCAGGACGAAGTTGCGGAAGTCTTCGGCGTGACCCGCGTTGCGTTCCACCGCTGGGAGACCGGCCAGGCGAAGCCTCGGCGGCGCCACCTGGAGGCTTACGTCCGCCTGCTGAACGGATGGGCAGCAAAGCACCCAGAGGCTGCCAAGCCGCTCGAACCGACGCAACAAGCAGGATGAGGGACCTAATGCCGAGCCGCCCCCCGTAAATGCGAAGCGGCCCCTGTCGCCACAACAGGAGCCGCTTCCAAGTCCGACTCAATCGAGCTTGCCAACCCTTGAGTCGTGTCCGGTGAGGTGACCTCGCCGGGGTGGTGCCCGTGGGCCCAAGGGCCCGCGCAGTCACCTATACCCAGAGTATGCGCAAGAGATTGCGCAACGCCACTACTCCGGGGGTCCACTTAGGTCACACTCTCCGTTCGCGGCTCCCCGACCAGGGGAGATGCACCACATTGCACAGCCCACAGCGTCCATCGTCATCTGACGACTTCGGCGCCAGTTACCTCGAACGCGGCTGGGAGCCGCCTGAGGAAGTCGTTCTGCGCCGCGAGTTGGTGCGCACGCCGGGCTTGCAGCCCGAAGACATCGGCGTCCTGTCAGAACTGCTGCTGCGGGACCCTCGCCTTCCGTCGACCATGGAGGCCATCCGCCGGGACATGCAGGCGCAGGGCTGGAAGATGGGCAAGGACCGGTTCAACGCCATCGCGGCACGTCTGACGAAGGCCGGCCACCTCGCCCGCATGCCTGTCTACGACGAGACCACGCAGCGCCCCACTTGGGTCACGCGGGTGTACCGGAACCCTGCGAACAACGAGCAGTACGTCGACCTGGGTATCGCGGCATCGCAGCAGGTCAGCGCCGAAGTGCGGGAAACCCGCGATTCCCAGCCCTCCGGATCGCGGGAAACCCGCGTTTCGCCTGGTCAGAGCCGAAATACGGAAAACCCGCGATCCGGAGCCGGATCGCGGAAAACCCGCGATCCGGAAACCCGCGTTTCGCCTGGTCAGAGCCGGAAAGCGGAAATCCCGCGATCCGGCGTTCACCCCCCACACCCCCCGGAGGAGGTAACTACCTCCTCCCCCTACCCCCTCACTGACTCCTCGGGGTCGCTTCCGTCACAGCGGGAGGAGGGGGCGGGTGGCTTCGCCCCGAAAGACCTTCACGCGGCGGAGTCGTTCTTGCAGCAGCTGCGCCCGCCGCATCACATGGGCGCGGCGTCGGCCCGCAAGTACGCGCCGCTGCTGCTGCGGTCGATGGCTGAGCAGGGCTGGCCGTCGATCTTCGAGGTCGACTCCGTGCTTCTGGCGCGGGAAGTCACGCGGGATCCGCAGGGCTTCAAGCGGGCGTCGTCGCTGGTTCCGACGCGGATCAGGGATCTTCCGCTCTACGCCATCGTCACGGGTGCCGGCCGGGACCAGGGCGCTGCCGCTGAGCGGTGTCCGGATCACCCGGCGCGCTACCGCAGGGGCTGCGTGGACTGCGCGATGACCGTGCCTGTCTGACCAGACAGCAGTGCGGGCCGCTCCCGTGCAGGGGAGCGGCCCGCGAATCCCCTGACTGCTTACACCGACCAGGAGACTTCCAGTGTCTACCAGCATCCCGGCTCAAAGCCACGACGCCCCCAGTGACGACCTCGAACGCGAGGGCAAGCAGCCGGCCGCGTTTACCCGCATGCCGCCGCAGGACCTCGATGCCGAACGTGCGGTCATCGGAGCGCTGCTGCTGTCCGGCAGCCCGAAGAGCGCTTCCTACCGGTTCTTCGGCGAGATCCTGGAGACGGGTCTTGCCGCGGAGGAGTACTACCGGCCCGCCCACCAGATGATTCACCGCGCGATCCTGGAGGTGCACCAGGCGGGCGAGCCCGTGGACCCGGTGACCGTCGCCAATGCGCTGACCGAGCGGGGGGAGCTGGCCCGTGTCGGCGGTGCCCCGTACCTGCACGTCTGTGTCCAGGCCGCGCCCACCACCGCCAACGGGCCGCGCTATGCCGAGATCGTCCGCGCCAAGGCCTACCGGCGGTCGGTCATCGAGTCGGCCAACCGCATCCTCGAGTACGCCTTCAGCGAGGCCGGTGACGAGGACGAGGTGCGCGCCCTGGTCGAGCAGCAGCTCACCGACATCGTCGCGGGCACCCCGGGACTGCAGGAGGCGCCGCCCGTGGTCGGTGACCTCTACCTCGACTTCGTCGCGGAGACCGAAGACATCCAGAACGGCCGGCGGATGGGCCTGACCTACGGGTTCGCCGACCTCGACATCCTCACCTCGGGCATGCAGCCGGGCAACGTGACGGTGGTGGCCGCGCAGTCCGGCGTGGGCAAGTCCACGCTCGCGCTGAACATGGCTGTTGCCGCCGCCAAGACGGGCGCCCCGGTGATGTTCTCCTCGCTGGAGATGAGCAGCACCGAGCTGATGCAGAAGATCGCCGCCGCTGAGGGGAAGCTCGCCCTGCACCACCTGACCCACAAGGGTGGCCTCACCCCGGAAGGGTGGGAGACCATCCATGCCCTGGGGCCGAAGCTGTTCCAGAAGCTGCCGCTGCGGGTCTACCGGCCCGACGGGGCGTCCCTGGGGGACATCGCCTCCGCCGCGCGGGCCAGCGCCCGTGCCGAAGGCCTCGGCCTCCTGGTCGTGGACTACGTGCAGCTGGTCGAGACCGAGCAGTTGCGCAACATCACCCGCGAGCAGGCCGTCGCGGCCGTCTCCCGCGGCCTGAAAAACCTGTCCGTCCAGCTCGGCTGCCACGTCATCGCCCTGTCCCAGCTCAACGACGACGGGATGATGCGCGAGTCCCGGGCCATCAAGAACGACGCATCGGTGGTGATCAAGGTCGAGCGGCCCGACGCGCAGGACAAGGAGTCACCGCGTGCCGGTGAGGTCGACCTGGTCATCGAGAAGAACCGGTTCGGGCCCACCGCCTGCGTGACCGTCGCCAGCCAGCTGCACTACTCCCGGTTCGTCGACATGGCCCACACCTGACCCACCCCCCCAACGCCCCTTGAGGGCGCAGGAAACCCCCTGGGTGCCGCTGTGCGGAGCGATCACAGCCCGGCCGGGCACTTCCCCCGGCCCGGCCGTGATCGCCCCACAGCGGACCACGCAGCCGATCATGAACGGAGAGCCCGCATGGGCATCGTGGACGACGGTCTGAACCGGGCCGTGCAGCAGGCATTCACCCGTCCCATCCCCAAGAGCGCCGGGGCGCAGATGCGTTACCTGGTCAAGCAGCTCAAGGGCACCCGCGCCGCCGCCCAACTCCTCGGCGTCTCGCAGCGCACGGTCGAGCGGTACGTCAAAGACCAGATCCGCCGGCCCCGCGCCGACCTCGCCCAGCGCCTGGCCGACGCCGTCCGCGAGCGCTGGCAGCCGCGGGTGCGCGCCCAGGCCCGCAAGCAGGCAGCCACCAGCACGGGCGTCGTCATCGACGTGCGGGCCCGATTCGGTTTCACGGCCGCTTCCGGGACCACCGATGACGCCCGCCTGTGGCACATCACCCTCGCCCTGCCCCCGCAGTACGCGGCCCGCCTGTTCGACGCCCAGGACGCGGGCGCCAGCGAGCAGCAGCTGCGCGACCTCGCGGGCCAGGCGCTCGGCGAGGTGTATTTCCAGGACGGCGGGCGCCGCGCCCAGGGCCTGGACGTCGAGTTCACCGACATCGAGCAGATGGAATTCGACCTGTAGGCGGCTGCTGCCCGCCCCTGGCGGTAGTGAAATCGCGCTACCGTTTTCTCGACCTCCGGTGTTCACCGGATTGGGAGGACCAAAGATGATCCGCGCCGGACGCCGGCACCTGGTGCGCACCCTCGCCGACATCGCCGCGCAGCAGGGCATCGCCGTGCCGACCCTGCTCAGTTCGGGCCGCCTGCAGGCCGAAGGGTTCCCCGCGCCGCTGAGCGCGGGCCGCACCCGGCTCTACGACGGCGAGCAGGTCGACGCCTACCTCGCCGGGCGCCCCGTTCCGGCGCTGCCGACGGCGGACGATGACGATGACCTGCTGGACCGTCAGGAGGCTGCCGCGCTGAGCGGGATCCCCCTGCACGCATGGGACCGCCGCAAGAAGGCCCCGTCGGTGAGTGAGCACATGGTGCTCGTCGGCGGCGTCGAGCACTGGCCCCGCGGCATCGTGCGGGACTACACCCCTGCCCCCCGCCCCCGTACCGGCGGAGGCGGAGGCCGCCCGGCGGGCGCCGGTGACCAAGTCCCGCGCGACCTTCTCCCGGCGCGCGTCGGGCAGCTCCTGGACGACGATCCCGCCCTCACTGCGGCCGGGGTCACCGAACAGCTCGGCGTGCACCGCAACACGGCCCAGGCCGCACTGACAGCCCTGCGCGCGGAGCGGATGGCCAGCGTGATGGAGCAGCGCGGGGTCACGGCCGCGCAGGCCGCCGCCGCGCTCGGCTATCCGGCTGGACTGACCCGCCGCGCGGGCATCCGCGCCGGGGCCATCGTGCGCGGCCGCCAGGCGCGCCCCTACCTCGCCGACGTCGCCCGTGCCCTGCACGCACGCGGCTGGACCACCACCGACACCCCGCCGGCCGTCGAGCACCCCCAGGGCGACGAGTGCTTTGCCGCGCTCGTCCTGGACGGCCCCGAAGCGCCGGCTGTGGCTCTGGTGTGGTCCGAGCGGCACGGCTGGCGCACCTCGACCTCGCGTCGCCATCCGCTCGGCCGGGACGCAGCCTGGCCCCCGCCGGGCCCTGGCGTGCGCCACCTCGCCACCGGCATCACCCCCGACCCGGCCGACCTCGTGAAGGCCCTGGAAGCCACCGGCTGACCGTCCCCCGCCGCACCCACCGATTCGGGCCCCAGGACGACCCTGGGGCCCGCGCCGTGCCCGGTGAGGCAGCGGACACCACGCGGGACGGTGTCCGGAGGGCTTAGATGGGTGCTCAGCCGTTCACTGGGACGTCGAACATGGGCGATGTGCCCGTGTCCTTAAAGTGGAGCGTTCCCTTGCCTTCCGGGACTTCCACAACCGGCGTGCCGATGGCGTACTTGCCGGGCGGGATCTCTTGGACGAAGTCCTCGTATTCGAGGCCTACCACACTCACGGAGTCAACCAACCGGCCGTCCTCGCTCTCCCACGTGCCTCCATCCAGAAGTGAGGGGAGGAACGTGGCCGTACCCGTGTTCTCTACGCGGAATGTCATCGCGTAGCTCGTTTTTCCGGGTGTTTCGTTGGCTACCTCGACCAGGTCTTTCAAGGTGACCTTGATCGGCTGATCTGGCTCGTCATACGCGGGCTGGTAATAGGCCGTAACGGTCTCGCCGACGCGGAGCGTCGGGGGAGACTGACGAGTGGGCTGTTCCTCTGCCGTAGTCACGGGGAGGTCCGTTGTCGTAGTCACGGGGAGGTCCGCCTTGTCCTGAGCAGGGGTGCCGCCGCACGCGGTAACCCCTCCCACGGCCAGAACCGCCGCACTGGCCGCCGTGACGATAAGGTTCCGGGTTCGCATTCTGATCACCTTCTATCCCCTCAGTATGAGAGTGGGTGCCCGGCCGGGCACCATCACCGGCCCCTCTGGTCGGGGCCGTCACTCCCGGAGCCAGAAAGGGGCCCGGAGAGTCGTGGGACCGGGGCCCCGGTACGTAGCTGCGCTCCAGGTCGCGAAGCGCGCCGAGGGCGGCGAGCGGGCGCTCCTGCGCGAGGGTGTAGAGGCGGAGGACCAGGTCGCTCGTCTCCTCTTCGACGTCGGGTGGCGGTTCGGTCAACACGCCTTTCGCCCGCTCAACACCCGAGATAGCACGGGCGTTCCGGGGGCGCAGCACGGCGCGCCGCAGCCCGCCGCCGCGCCGACGCCCGTTCCAGTCGGGTGCAGCGGGCCGGGGCCCGGCCCGCTGCACCGCCGGGGCGTGTCTGGAGTGCTGCGCTCCCCGACCGCGTGCTTGCACGCTCGCCCTGCCACCACCCTCGCCGGGCCCGCTGCGCGGCCTACCGGCTGCCCGCCCGGCCCAGCGTCTCTCACCGCCCAGCCCACTTCGCCGCACTCCTGGAACAGGCCCTCTTGCCGGTCGGAGTCAGATGTGAGGGGTGTCCGGCTCCGGGGCGTCGCCGGCGGCCGTCTGAAGGCGGTAGGCGGTGTGGAGCCCGCGCAGGATTGCGGCGCGCCAGATGTCTCCCCGGTGGGTGATGCGTGAGCGGATCGCCTCGAACTCGGCGCGCTCTGCTTCGGTGCAGTTGTGGCGGGTGCTGTGGGTGGGGTGTGCTTTGGGATGGCGCTGTTGCCAGTCCTCGAGCTGGTCCCGCGCGTCCTTGGAGGTGTGCCAGCAGGCGGCATAGACGGTGTTGACCAGGTCGGTGGGCAGCCGGACGGTCACCGGCTCGTGCCACACACCGTTGGGAGAGCCGGGTGAGCGGCCCTGTGCCCGGGCCTGGTGGGGGAAGGGGTCCCAGGGGCTGTTCCATCCCCGTTGGTCGATCTCCTGGCACAGCCCTGCGGTGACCAGCGCGTTGAAGCTGTCGATCAATGTTCCCTCGCGGCGCATCTGCTTTTTGCGTTCGTTCCACTGTCCCCGCCGGGCTTCGGCCTCGCGGCGGCTGAGTCCGGTGGTGAGGGCCAGGGGATGCTGCTTGGCCCGTGTGTGTTCCTCCTTGAAGAAGGGCTTGAGGGCGTCCAGCTGCCTGCGGGTGTCCAGCTTGACGGCGGCGGTCACGGTGACCTCGCCCGTGAGCATGGCCCGCAAGTCGATCATGACTGCTCCCGTGACGGTCGGGACGCCCTGCTCGACCGCTGTGCGTTGGCGTACATGGCCCGCAGTGCCTTCAGCGCGCGCAGGCGGTGCCGCGCCGCGGTGGCACGGGTAAGGCCGAGAAGTTCGGCCGTCTCACCCAGGGAACGGTCCTCGAGGTACGACAGCTCGATCACCCGGCGTTGCATGTGCGGCAGGCTGCGCACCTTGGCGACCAGCTCCGGGTCGAACTCGCTGGAAGCGGCGACGTCCTCGGCAGACGGCGTGTGCTCGATGTAGGGCTCCAGGGTGTCCCAGTCGTTGCTGTCGACGAGGATCTCCTGCCGGCGACTCGCCTGACGCAGCTGGTCGATGGCCGCCCACCGTGTGGCGGCCTTCAGATAGGCCTCTGGCTGCCCGACCTCGAAAGGCTCCGGGCTGCGCAGTCGCTGCATCCAGCGGTCCCCGACTCCGGCGAGGGTGTCCTCGGCGGTCTCCGGGCTGAAGCCGAACTGCGTCCTCATGTAGCGGAGCAGCTGCGGCCGCAGATCCAGCAACAGCTGCAGCCCTTCTGTCCCGTTCAGAGTCCGGGGCTTGTCCTGCGGCGCGGCCTGTGAGTCCGGTCGTGGGTCGGGGGCAGCGTTCTGACGGGGCAGGGCTGATGCCCAGGCCGCATTCGCGGCCTGGGCATCAGCGAGCTGCTTGTTCGCAGCCATCGTTACCAGCCGAACGCGAGCCGCCGCTTGCCGTTCCTGCGCTCGAGTACGACGCGCTCGGGCACCAGGCGCCGCAGCAGCCGGCCGAGCGCGCCTGCCGCGCCGGCGACCATCTCCAGCGTCAGCAGACCGACCGCCGCGGCCAGCATGCTCTCCAGCGGGTTGTCCCACAGCACCTGGCCGTGAGCGATCCGCAGGATCTCGATAACGATGATGGTGATCACGACTCCGCGGCGGCCGCGGCGACGCCACGACCCTGCGGTGTCCGCGCACGCGGCCGCCTGGGCAGCTCGCGGCAGAGATCGATTACTCACTTGCGTCCTCGGTTGATCATGGGCCCGCTGCGAGGTGGTGCTGGTGGAAGAGTCGTTGCGGAGGCCCGAGTTGACAGTACGAGTGCATCGTGCCCTGGGATGACGAGGCAGTCGAGGACGCGTCCTGGCGGTATGCAAGTTTGCGTTGCGCCGGTCACGGACCGGGAGAGGTGCCCGCATGGCGCCGGACAGGGCGACAAAGTGTGGCGGACGGCACACCCAGGCGTGCGTGTGGCTTGTCGGGCCCGCCGTCCATGACTCTTCCCAAAGCAGCACGGCGGGCCCGTATGAGGACGCAAGCAAGACGCCTTCACCCACTACGACGTGACGCGCTGTCAAAAGCAGACGCCTGTGTGACACACATCACAGTGCGTGTGATCGATTGCAGACCGGGCACCGCGCCCCGCACAAGCGACCAACACCGTGCGGACTCTCAAGCGAGCAAAGTGTCGCTGAGGGTCTTTCCCCACTCGCCGATCCACGGCAGCAGCTCCGGATCGAAGAACGAGATGATCACGCATACCAGTGTCATCAGGATCGTGAGTGCGAGCACGAGGCAGGACGCAGCGGAGGGATCGCGAGACACCCCCTTACGTATGTAGGTGAAGTTGCTCATGAGCAGCAGGGGGAGGCACAGCGCGATAGCTACCAGGAGCAGGAACGACGCCCATCCGATCGTGAGCGTGAGCTCCCACACCCCGATCTTGGCCCAGCGGCGGTAGGTGAGACCAGAGGCGAGACTGCTTGTCCAGCCGAGCAGCGCGAGAGACACCAGGCCGTCTTTTACTGCCACCCAAGGTGGCGCCGGCACGTAACGCACCTTGGGCTGCGGGCTGTCCGCGGACGCCGGGCGGACAGCATTTTCCCTGGTCGGCGGGTTGTCCGAGCTGTCCGCGGACATGGTGGACACAAGCCCATCGTGCGCGGACGTCCCCCCGGCGGTCCCTGCCGGCTCCGGCAGCAAGGGAACAGACCGGGGTTCTGGCCGCGAGGTGGGGCGCTGCAGGATGAAGTAGCCCCCCTCCTGCCGACTGAGGGGATCGATCACGGACTCCCTCAGCAGGGCGCGGAGCAACCGGAACGCTTCCTCCTCCCGGCCCGGGCTTCTGAGTGGACGTTAAGTCCGATCTTTCTCGGTTCGTGATCGCTCGATCGAGGTACTGATCGTCGGGCGGGCCATCCGCTGGGCATGTGCATGCTGAGATACGGCCATGGAGCGAGAGCCGTACCCCAGCG
>NZ_JAAHBP010000034.1 GCF_023184515.1 Streptomyces sp. D2-8
CGCTGGGGTACGGCTCTCGCTCCATGGCCGTATCTCAGCATGCACATGCCCAGCGGATGGCCCGCCCGACGATCAGTACCTCGATCGAGCGATCACGAACCGAGAAAGATCGGACTTAACGTCCACTGAGAGGAACGTGCTGTGCGTTCACGGAGACGTATACGTTCGCGCCTGTACCCGGCCGGGTCGGTGGTCCTGGCCATGGCTGCCGCCGGATCCGTGCTGTCGGGGCCGGCCGGCGCTGCTTTCGCCGCCGAGGCGGGCGGGCGGGCCGATCTGCGGGCGGATGTCAACCGCGACGGGTGGGTCGATGTCACCGGTGGCAGCGACAGCAAGGGAGAGGACGGCTGGTCCGTCGAGCGCGGTGCCGTGTATCTGCCCAACCTCGATGACGACGCCAAGCGGTGCCCGGTGGCGGGGCCCGGTGGCGAACCGCTGTCCGACGCCAAGTTGGCCGCGTGCAACGACGGCTCCGACACGAAGGTCAACGGGGCTGACGACGCCGCCGACCTCGCGCGTGTCCGTTCCGTGCCCCTGCCCGGCCTGCCTGCGAACGCCACGGGCAGCCTGAAAATCGCCACGGGAGGCACGCACGCGCACCTCTTCCTCAAGCGTGCCGGGAAGTGGATCCTCGTGACGCCGGGGACCCGGTTGACGGCCGCCGAATTGCGCTCCGGAGTGGAGTTCGGTGTCGAGGCCACCGACGTCGTCCGGGACAGTGCGAAGTGGGACGGCCGTGCGGTGGTCCGGCTGACGGTGACGTCCGGGCAGAAGTCCACCTCCGACTCGGTGACCCTGCGCGTCGCGCCGCTGCTGACTCAGCATCACCTTCAGAACACCCAGCAGGTGATGGTGTCCAAGGTCCAGGGTGACGGCCCGGACAGCCGCCTTCAGCGAGAGTTCGTCACCGCCCTCGAGAAGGAGGTCAAGAAGGCCGGGGTCACCACGCCGCTGGTCGCCTTCGAGAAATACGCCGACCGCTGGGCCCAGGACTTCGTCGAACCGGCCTACGTCAGCATGACCGGCCCGGTCGGTCAGCGGCAGGTGATGCGCGTGATGCTGCGCTCCGCCCAGCCGGACCGGGACGCGGGCCGGGAGCTGTTCGAGAGGGTGCGCGGCCGGGACGTCGGTGTGGTGCAGGTGACCGACCGGGCGGAGCCCGACGACTGGTCGCTCAACTCCATGGGGAACCTGGAGACCATCCCTCCCTACGCGCAAGGCGGGCGTTCCTTCCCGGCCGGGCGGATCATCATGGGCGAGCGGAAGGACAGCGGGGCGCGTCCGTCGAAGGTGATGCGGACGCTGCTCACGTCGCAGGGGTTGCAGGACCCTCTGCTGCTGGACACCTCGTGGCTCGGCGTGGGTCACGTCGACGAGTTCGTGCAGTTCCTGCCCGCCGACACCCCGCGCGGCTGGCGCATCGGCGTCGCCGACCCGCAGGCGGGGCTGCGGCTGCTGCGCGACGCCAAGCGCGACGGCCACGGCAAGACGAAGATGTTCTCCGTGCCCGGCCGTAGTGACACCCCGGCGCCCAAGGAGACCATCGACCAGGCGCTCGCCTCCCGTCACCTGGTGGCCGACAACGAGATGGCGGCGCGGCGCATCGCGGCCAACCTGGAGATCCTCAAGCGCGAGACGGGGGTGACCGACGAGGAGATCGTGCGGGTGCCCGCGCTGTACACCCGCGACTCGGAGGCCCTGACCTCCGAAGGCCAGGAGATCCCCGTGCCGCGTCTGTCGCGCATGGGCGCCGGCTCCGACATCGTGAACAGTCTCGGGGACCACGGCCAGCAGAAGTGGCTCGCCGGGAACCCCGCCCCGCGTGCCGCCGCCGGGGCCACGGTGACGACCAGCGCCTACGTTCCCGGTGCGGTCAACGGCCTGCTCCTGGGGCGCGACCGCTACCTCGCCCCACGCCAATGGGGGCCCGTCATCGGCGGCAAGGACATCTTCACGGAAGCCGTCACCGCCGCCTATCAGCGGGTCGGCCTCAACGTGTCGAACATCGACGACTGGTACACGTACCACCTCGGCATGGGTGAAGTGCACTGCGGCACCAACACCCTGCGCGACGCCACCGCCGCGTGGTGGCAGCGCCCGGCCGTGAACCGCAACGGGGCATAGACAGCGGGTGGCACACCGGGACAAGCTGTCGCGAACGCCGTTGCAGCGGGATATGACGCGCCGGGAGCAAAACGTGGAAAACAGGGACAGCATCTCCCTCTTCGGCTAGCGCACAGCAACGGGTCACAGGCGGCCGGGGATAGGCATAGACCTTTTCATGATCACGGGCTAGGCTCTGCCGCGCGTATCCCGAGAGCGCTCTCAAGCTCGCCTGTTCCACCCCCACCCTGCTGGAACAACGAAGGGGCATCCCTTGAGACGCACCACACCCCTGCGCACCGGACTGTCCGCACTCCTCCTGCTCGGCACCTGGGCCACCGCGAGTGCCCTGCCGGCCGCCGCCGCGGACGCGCCCGCGCACTCCGCCGAAGCGCCCGCCTCCCCCGAGCTCCTCTCCGCGATGCAGCGCGACTTGAGGCTGACCCGGGACGAGGCCGAAGCGCGCCTGGCCGCGGAGAAGACCGCAACATCCGTCGAACGCACAGCGCGTCATGCCGCCGGTTCGGCCTACGGCGGTTCCTGGTTCGACGCCGACAGTGGCGAACTCACCGTCGCCGTCACCCGCGCCGCGCCTGCCGACGCCGTACGGGCAACCGGAGCGAACGTACAGCTCGTGCGGTACGACGCGCGGCAACTGAACGCGGCGAAGCGGACCATCGACGCGCTGCCCGCGCCCGCCGGAGTCGGGAGTTGGCACGTGGATCCGAAGGCCAACAAGGTCGTCGTGAACATCGTCGCTTCGCACCGGGACGACAACGATGTCCAGGCCTTCCTCTCCCGAGCCCGCCAAGCCGGTCCCGTGACGGTGCGGCAGACCCCCGCCACACCGCGTACCTTCGCCGCCGGCACCGTGGGCGGCGACCCGTACTACACCGGCAACGTCCGCTGCTCCATAGGCTTCTCGGTGCACGGCGGCTTCGTCACCGCCGGGCACTGCGGCTCGCCGAGCGCGGCGGTGTACGGCTGGGACCGGTCGTACATCGGCAATTTCCAGGGGTCGTCGTTCCCGGGCAACGACTACGCCTGGGTGAACGTGGGCAGCGGCTGGTGGACCGTACCGGTGGTGCTCGGCTGGGGCACGGTCTCCGACCAGCTCGTCCGCGGCTCCGCCGAGGCCCCGGTCGGTGCCTCCGTCTGCCGTTCCGGTTCCACCACTCACTGGCACTGCGGCACCGTGCTGGCGAAGAACGAGACGGTGAACTACAGCCAGGGCGCCGTCCACCAGATGACGAAGACGAGCGTCTGCGCCGAGCCCGGTGACTCCGGCGGCTCCTTCATCAGCGGCGACCAGGCCCAGGGCGTCACCTCCGGCGGCTGGGGCAACTGCGGCAGCGGCGGCGAGACCTGGCACCAGCCCGTCAACGAGATCCTCAACCGGTACGGACTGACGCTGCACACAGCCTGACCGCTCATCAGCACGCCGAGCGGGCCCCGGTACGGAACGGCCACCGGAGCCCGCTCGGACCGCGGATTCAGATACGAGACCGCTCTGGCGGTCCTGAGTGCTTAGGCCGGCACCAGGTGCTACGCGCTGCGGCTGCGGGTGCCGTTGTACTGCTGGTCGGTGACGGGTTCTGCCCACCGGGTCTCGGGGGTGCCGTCGCCGGTTCCCTCCCACATGGCGATGTGTTCCATGAAGCGGTCGGGGGCGGCACCGTGCCGGTGCTCTTCACCGGGCGGGCAGCTGACGGTCTCATCGGGATGGGCTTCGAGGACGGTGCCGTCCCGGGTGCCGACCAGGGCGATGCCGGAGACCACGTGCAAGGTCTGGCCCACGGCGTGGGCGTGCCAGTTGGTACGGGCGCCGGGCGAGAAGCGGACGAGTCTCGCGCGCACCCTGGAGGGTTCCTGACCCGCGACGATGACGTCCCACCAGACGTCGCCGGTGAACCAGTCGGCCGGTGCCTGGCTGGTGGGTCCGGGCTTGATGAACTCCATGTGGGCTTCCTTTCGAAACCGGTGGTGGACGGCCGACGGGGCAGGCCCGCGACCCCTTCGGTCGGAAATGACGCCCTGCCGTGTCATGCAGGCAGGGGTTCGGCGTAGTGCCGGTGCCCGACGCGTTCGGTGTGCAGGGCGTAGAGGCTCTCGGCCAGCGCAGCGGGGCTGGAGTGCTCGGCCTCCGGCCGGATCGCGCCGGGGATGATCAGCTGGGCGGCGTGGATGTGCTCCGGGGCGAGCGCGTCGTGGAGCCATCGCCGCGTACGCGCTCTCGCCGGCGAAGGCGATGGACGTCCCCGCGCGCTCAGGGTGCGGGCGCACGGCGCTGCCGCCGTTGTGCTCGACGCTGCGGGCCAGCAGAGCGACGCTGTGGTCGGCGGCGCCGAAGCGGTGGGCGGTGGCGAGCCCCAGGCCGGGGCCGGCGCCGATGAGAGCGCACGTGGTCACGGTGAGTCCTTTGTCGAAAAGGGTGGGGAGCGCCTGGCTGCGGAGGTATCCGAGCCCCTGGCTGTCACGGCGTGAGGAGGGCCTTGATCGCGCGGCGCTCGTCCATGGCCCGGTAGCCCTCGGCGACCTGGTCGAGGGGCAGCGTGAGGTCGAAGACCTTGCCGGGGTTGATGCGGCCGGTCAGGACGTGGCCGATGAGGTCGGGCAGGTAGCGGCGTACGGGGGCGGGGCCGCCGCGCAGGCCGACGTGGTGCGCCTGCTCGCCTCCTGGGCCGCCACGCACGAGGCCCCGGCGCCCTCGCAGCAATCCACGACGAGCTGATTCCGGCGACGGGCACCGTCATTCCCGACCGCGCGAGGGTCCACGCGGAGCGGTGCCGGGGCAACTCGGTCGGCGTGCCCCGTCAAGGAACGCGGCTGGGAAGCGGCGTCGGACCCCGACAGGTGTCAGGACCGGCGGACGGGGGTCCGGGCCTAGGCTCGCGCTCGACTTCCGTAGCAGCCCGGCTGCACGCCCGCCCCATGGCGAAGTCGACAAGTCTCTTTCCACAGAGGTGGCAATGATCGCGTCGAAGATGCTCCGTCAAACCGCCGCGCTGGCGTCCGCGGCCGCGGCACTGCTCATGCTCGGCACCGTCGAGGCCCAGGCCGCCACGGCGGCCAGCTCGCACGGATGTCCCGACGGTGCTTTCTGCATCTATCCGGAGAACGCGGGCTTCAACAACGACGTGCCCTCACACGTGTACTGGTCCCGGGGCGTGCACCGGCTCTCCAACCAGTACGGCATTCACATGATCTACAACAACCAGACGGATGGCTGGAAGGCCGACATCTGCGTCAACTCCAACGGCACCAACTGCTGGACCGCGAACCAGGGTTACGCCAACGAGATCGACCTCACGCCGATCAACTCGGTGGTACTGCGCCCGTAATTGGGAGCCGAACCAGGAGCCCGACCGCTGACGCGATCGGGCTCCGCACGTTCCGCGGTGCGTGCTCAGGCGGGTCGTACGCGGTTCAGCCGACCAAGGCGCCGACCGGGGAGGGCACGCGGGCGCGGCGGCCGGCTCCCTGCGTTCCGGGGGCGCGCCGGTTCCGATCGGGTGTCCGGGGACTCGATGCGGAGCATGGCCGCCTCGTCCGGGGTACCGGGTCAGGCGCTGCGGCGATTGGGAGTGGTGGCGCGCGGCGGCGAGGACGAGTTCTCAGCTGTGGGATTGGGCCGGCACCGGTACAGCGGAGCGTGGATTGCGTGACGCGTATGTCGCGAGCTACTCGTGCCGCCTCCGCACCCCTCGCCACCGCCCCCTGGTTCCGGGAAACGGGCGGAGAACGCACCCGGTGGACCGAACTCCAAAGGTGCTCCCATCGCGTCGCCGACGGCTGAGCCGACGACCGTCGCGACGGTGCGGTCCCTGCGCTTCATCCATGCAGGCTACCGGCGTCACACGGCAGCCGACCGGCCACTTCGACATGGCGGCCGGCGAGAGCTCCAAGGAAGCCGCGTCCGGCCACGGATGCGGTCATCGGGTGAGGTCGTGGCCGGGACCTTCGGCCAGGGCGATGCGGGCGGTGATGCGCTTGCCCACCGGCTCCCGCTGTACCTCGAAGTCCTCGACCACGGCCTTCACGATCTCCAAGCCGTGCTGGCCGATCCTGCTGGGGTCGGCCGCCCGGGCCGCTGGGATCGTGGGGTCGCTGTCCCACACCATGATCTCCACGGTGCCGGCGGTGATGCGCAGCTCCAGCAGGACGGGGCCGGGAGCGTACTTGCGCGTGTTGGTGACAAGCTCGCTGACAACCAGCTGCGTGAGGTCCCTCACGCGGGCAGAGACGTGCAGGTGCTGGTCGTCGCTCACCTGGTCGAGGAAAGCGGCAGCGTGATGGCGGGCGTCTGCAATACAGCTGTCATCTCCGTCCAAGGCGTACCCGACGCGCATGAGCTGCTCGTCCCGCGCTGTACAGCCGTCACCGTCGGTATCAGATCCCACTGGCCTCGCCCTCACTCCCCGTTCACGCGCGCCGGTACCCGTTTCGCCGCCCTGCATGCCACAAGGGTGTCGTTCGGCACAGCCGCTCAGGTGCATTCGGCCGGGGCGGTAGGGCAGAATCATGCGCGCACGTTCTGACCGGGCAAGCCTAAACACACTTGAGGAGACGGTGTCCCAGCTCGAGGAAGCGGACCGGCCGGGCCGGCTCCACGCCGAACACCGCATGGCCGGAGACATCCGTGTCGTGACGCTGCGGGGCGAGATCGACCACGACGTCCGGGACGTGCTCAGCGCGGCCCTGCTGACCGATGACGGGGCGGCCCCGCCCCGGATAGTCGCGGATCTCAGCGGTGTGACCTTCATGGACTCCAGCGGCATCAACGTCTTCGTCGCCGCCCACCAGCAGGTGAGCCGCGCGGATGGCTGGGTGCGCATCGCCGGCGCTCAGGAAACGGTGCTGCGTGTCCTGCAGCTGGTCGGAGTCGACACCCTCATCCCCTGCCACCCCACCACCGAGCAGGCCATGACGTCCTGACCCGCGCGTCGGCGCTGTGCCTCGGCAAGCGATCCCCACATGTCGACGAGCCTGCGGGGATGTATGTGACACCCGGCGACCCGGCCCAGTTGCTCCCCGGCACACCAGCCGCGCTCGCCCAGTGCTTCGGCGAGCGCGGTCTGGGTCAACCCGATCCTGGCAACCGCACCTCGCGTGTGCCCGGGGCCTTCCGGATGCGGTCGGTCAGGACAGGATCTCGACGTACCCGTCAGTTCCGTGCACCCGGATCCGCTGGCCGTCCCGGATCAGCCGGGTCGCCTGCTCCACGCCCACGACGGCCGGCAAGCCGTACTCGCGTGCGATCACTGCTCCATGGGTCATCAGGCCGCCCACCTCTGTCACCAGGCCGGCGATTCCGACGAAGAGGGGTGACCAACTGGGGTCCGTGTAGGCCGTGACCAGGATGTCGCCCGCCTCGAGATCGGCTTGCGCCATGTCAAGGATGACGCGGGCCCGTCCCTCGATGGTCCCGCCCGACACCGGCAGGCCGATCAGGGCACCGGCCGGCACGTCGTCGCGTCGGTACGCCCCGTTGATGGTCTCGCCGTCCGATGTGAGTACGCGGGGCGGCGTGAGCGCGTGGTACGACCGGAACGCGTCCTTGCGCTGCTGGATGAGGCGGTCGTCCACCTGGTTCGAGCGGACGACGTCGTGGAGTTCCTGGAACGTGAGGGAGAAGATGTCCTCCTTCTCGGAAAGCACGCCGGCCTGCACGAGTCGCTCGGCCTCCCTGAGCAAGGCCTGCTTGTAGACGAAGTAGCGGCAGACGATGTCGTACTTCGGGTACTCCCGGTACCCGATGAAGGTGCGGACCCGGTCGATCATCCGCTTGGTCTCGTCGGCTTTGCTCTCCCCGTCCGGCAGCGCCCGCAGGCGGGCCAGCACGTCCTGTTCCTTCTTCAGCGCCTCCCGCCGGCCTTGCTCGAAGCGCTGCTCGGCGGCGCCCGGTCCGAAGTTCCTGACGTTGTCGAGGATCGCCGGCACGAGCGTGCTGGGGCGCTCGCGCCAACGAGGCCTCGTGATGTCGATCTCGCCGGCGCAGCGCATGCCGTACCGGTCGAGGTAGGCCTCGATGGCGTCGCGCGCTTCGGTCCCGCCCGCCGGCTTCGGCAGCTCGTCCAGGAAGCTATCGTCCTCGACGCCGCGCAGGAACGCCACCACCTCCGGATGGGGACGGATCACGTCCGCGACGTCGAGCAGCGCCAGTCCCATCTCCGACGTGACGTTGCCGGGGGCGGACAGCGTGAGCGTGTCCGCCGCGTTCTTCTCGCCCAGCCATTCGTGCAGCTTGTCGTTGAGCCACCACGTGGCCTCCATCCCCGCCATGATCGCCTGGTGGCTCAGCGGATCGGCGAGGACTCGCTTGTGCTCGTCGAAGGCCTCCAGCAGGAAGTCGAACAGCGCCGGTCCGCTCTTCGTACCGATGTCGCGCCGTAGGGCGGCGACGGATGTCCGGCTGCGCTCGATCAGCTTGGCGACGATGGCCGGATCGGTCTCGATCGGGGCGGGTGCGCTGCCGGAGACGGGCTCCGCAGGGGCCCCGCCGGGGCCCGTGTCCGGGGGTGCCGGGACGAAGTCGTCGCGGTCGAGGACGGTTTCCAGAGCGTCCCTGGTCAGCGGGTCGCCTCTCCCGATGAGGTCCAGGAGGCCGGCGCTGCTCGCGGGCGAGGACAGGGCCCGGGTGGCGTCGACGAACAGCCTTCCGCCGGCCGCGCGCATCGGTGCCATGGCCGTCAGTTGCCACATGGAGAGCCCCAGCGGCTTCATGGGGTCGGTCATCATCTGCTGATGGCCGACGGAGACGTAGACGTGGTTCTCCTGATCGCCGGTCTCCGGGACGGGGAACAGCGTCGTGATCGGCCGGCTCTGGACGATCTGGAATCCATCGTCGACCAGGCACCATTCGATGTCCTGAGGGCGGCCGAAGTGCTCTTCGATCCGCCGCCCGCACTCCACGAGACGCACGACCTGCCCATCGGTCAGGGCCGGTTGCTCCTGCCGCGGCGATTCGATCGCCACCTCCTGCGTGCCTCCGGAAGACAGGGCGTGAACCGCACGCTGTTTGGCGGAGATCGTCCTGGCGACGACTTCGCCGTGTCGCACCTTGAAGACGTCCGGGTTGACCAGGCCGGAGACCAGGGCCTCGCCCAGGCCGAAGCCGGCGTCGACGGTGGCGACCTTCCGGTTGCCCGTGACGGGGTCGGCCGTGAACAGGATGCCGGCCGCATGCGAGAAGACCATCTGCTGCACGACCACGGCCATGTGGACGGTGCGGTGGTCGATGTCGTTCCGCCGGCGGTAGGTCACGGCCCGCTCGGTGAACAGCGAGGCCCAGCACCGGCTGACGTGCTGGAGGATCGCCGTCGTCCCCACCACGTTCAGATACGTGTCCTGCTGGCCGGCGAAGGAGGCCGTCGGCAGGTCCTCCGCCGTCGCGCTGGAACGGACGGCGTAGGCGGTTTGCTCGCCGAGCCGGGCGAGCGCGCGGGTGATCGCGTCCGCGAGATCGCCCGGGATGGCGATGCCTTCGATGGTCCGGCGAATCCGCGCGCTGAGCGTGCGGATCGCCTCCCGGTCGTCGTCGCCCAGTCGCGACAGCTGGTCCAGCAGATCATCGATCGACGGCGCCTCCGCCATGATCCGCCGGAAGGCGTCCGTGGTCACGCAGAAGCCCCCCGGTACGCGGATGCCGTCGATCCGCGACAGCGCGCCCAGGTGCGCGCCCTTGCCGCCGACGACCGCCACCTGCGTCTCGTCGACCTCTCGAAGATCCAGCACGTACGGCTCGATCATCGTGACACCTCCGAGGCAGCCGTGCTCCGTCGCACCGCACTGGCCGGTCGGATGACCAGCGCCTGAGAGCACGTCCTCATCTCCAACACACGCACCTCGTGTCCCCGTTTCCGCAGGTTGTGGCTTTGGCCGCCGATTCTGCGCCGTGACCCGGGCCTTGCCGCAAGCCCCCCAGTGCGCTATACCTTGGGAGAGGCAAGGAGAGATCTCCTTGCCTCTCGTCTTTCCTCGGGCGCCCTCCGGAAGAGATCGGCCTCCAACGATCGCTGTTGCGCTGCCGCCGACGTCGGCCGTGTATCGAGGAGTCACAGACGTGGTGGGTGAAGACCGGGCCCGGTAGCCCCGAACGGTGCCGGCAAGTGCACGCTGCTCAAACCGATCGCCCGTGAACTCGAGCCCGGTACCGGCTCGTTGTCGGTCGATGGGACGCTGGGCCACCTCCCGCGGAGCCTCCCCCTGACCGGCGACCTCACCGTCGCTGGAGAGCGCGCTCAACTCGGGATCGTGGGCGCCGGGAGATGACCCGGTGCTGAGCCGGGGTTGCGCTCACCCTTTGCCGGGCCTGGCACCACTTGAAGCGGTGACGATGCTCCGGCGGAACGCATGGGCTCGGCACCGGAAGGAGCAGAAACGACGCGTGGCCGGGGAGGGCAGCGCCCTCCCCGGCCACGTCGGTGTTCAGGACGGGCCGCGCCTGGGCAACCGCCAGTTCGGGCGCGGGAAGTGGCAGGTGTAGCCGTCCGGGTAGCGCTGGAGGTAGTCCTGGTGCTCCGGCTCGGCCTCCCAGAACGCGCCCGCCGGCAGGACCTCGGTCACCACCGGGCCCGGCCACAGCCCGGACGCCTCGACATCGGCGACGGTGTCCTGCGCGACGCGCCGCTGCTCGTCGTCGAGGTAGAAGATGGCGGAGCGGTAGCTCAGGCCGATGTCGTTGCCCTGCCGGTCCCTCGTGGTCGGGTCGTGGATCTGGAAGAAGTACTCCAGGATCGCGCGGTAGTCGGTAGCGGTCGGATCGAACACGACCTCGATCGACTCCGCGTGCTTTCCGTGATCACGGTAGGTGGGGTGCGGCTTGTCGTGGTCGCCGCTGTAGCCGACCCGGGTGCGAAGCACTCCGGGAAGCGACCGGATCAGCTCCTGCATGCCCCAGAAGCAGCCACCCGCCAGCAACGCCCTCTCCTCGGCATCACTCATGGCGCATCACCTTTCCTGCCCGTTTCCGTCCACACGAGACCAGCCTCGCACACATGCCCTTCGCATGCAGTCACCATCTTGACAGGTGACGAGGCGCGAGCATCGGGACCATCGCCACCGAGGCGGGCGTGGACCGGCGCACCGTCTACCCGCGCTTCGCCACGGACGCGGTCGACACCTTGCCGCGCGACCCCGGAACACCCTGACGGGCCCCTCTCGGCGACGTAGGCCGGAAACCGGCGAATGGCCGATAATCCCGGGGCGATCACGGCCGCGGGAGAAGCCCACCGGATCCGATACGCGCCAATGTCATCTCCGCGCGCCGTGGAAGCGGCCGGCACCGGCCGTCCCGCACAGCCGCCGCGACAGGGCTTGGCTGCCTGGGCGAATGCAACTCCCGCCGCACCTCCACATTTTCGACACACCTCGATCACGTCATGAACACTTCCAGCCGAGTGGCGAGCAGCCCCTTCCCCGTGCGGCAGACGCTACGCCCAGCCCCTGCCTAGCCTCCCAGGCCATGCGATCACCTCTGATGAGACGTTTCGGCCTCGGTGCCGTCCTCGCCCTCGCTCTCGCCGTATTCGGCCTGGCTCCCAGTGCGAGCGCGGCCGACCCGGCGCCGGCGGAGCTGACCTTCGCCACCGACGCCGCCACCACCACGCCCGGCGGCTCGGTCAAGCTGTCGATGACCCTCACCAACAACAACACCTACGACGTCTGGTTCGCGTACCAGACGATCGAGCCGACGTGGCTGACCACACAGCGCCCCGACCTCAAGTACAGCTTCAGCGAGTGCAGCCTGACCACCACGAACGGCCCCGCCCCCTGCTCCGGGACCGGCCCGGCCAACCTCGGCGGCAACTACGGCGCCACCATCCCGCCCGGCCAGAGCCGTACGGTCACCCTGACTCTGGACGTCGCCGCCGACTCCGGCTGCAACGGCAACATCGGCTTCTACTCGTACTTCTACGCCGAGTTCAGCGACTCCACGAACGTCAGCGGCGGCCCGGTCTACACGCCCGTGACGCGAGTGCTCTGCTCCTGACACTCCGTCCGGAGCCCGGCGGCCGTGACCTGAAAGCCTCCACACCCAGGCACCCGACCCGGTCTGGACCACTGGCACCCCGACCGGCGGGCCCCACCGGCCCGCCGGTGCGCCACGCAGGGCCCGGACCAGCACCCCGGGCCCTCGCGCCCACCGGGTCCGGCCTCGCCCGGCAGCCGGGAACGGCTCATTTCGCTTCGAATACACCCCGTTCGACACCTGCACTTTTCCGTCATGTTCCGCAACATGACCGCGAAATCTCCACACAGACCTCACTATGTGACGCGAACGGATGCGTGACGAACTGGCTTCTGAGGGGGACGCCGGCGGCACGCAAGGGGGTGCGTCCGCTCCACGGGAGCCGTGCTCACCCCTGCCCGGGGAGGGGACCTCACCGCATGAAGCGGACCTTACGCACCACCGTGCTCACGGTGGGCGCGCTCATCGCCGCACTGGGCCTGCCGGCCGGCGCGGCCCACGCCGACACCACGCCCCGTATCGACCTGCGGGTGCTGGTGGTGAGCGACGGCGGCCCGTCCACGGACGCGATAGCCGCCGAACTGGCCGCGGCCGGCACGCCGTACACCCGGATCGACCTCACCCAGTCCGACCGGACCGTGATCGATGCCGACTTCCTCGCGGACACCGACGACGGCCGGCCGCGCGCCAGGTTCCAGGCCGTCGTGCTGCCCAACGACAACCCGTTCCCGGCCGGCTCCGCCGAGATGGCGGCGCTCGCGGCGTACGAGCAGACGTACGACGTTCCCCAGGTCGACGCCTACACCTACGCGCGTCCCGAAGCCGGTCTGCAGTACCCGATCTACGGGGGCTACTCCGGCAGCATCGACGGCAAGCGGGCGGAGGTGACCGCCGCGGGCAAGGCGGGGCCCTTCGGCTACCTCGACGGGGCGGTGCCCTTCGAGGACAACGACGCGGCTGTCGGCGAGAGTTACGCCTACCTGTCGAAGCCCGTGGCGGGGGCCGACTTCACCCCGTACGTCGAGGCGGCGATACCCGGGCAGTCGGCCAAGGGCACGCTGGTGGGCGAGTACCGGCACGACGGGCGGCGCGAGCTGGTCGTCACCTTCGTCTACAACCAGTACCAGCAGCAGTTCCGGCTCCTGGCCCGCGGCATCGTGGAGTGGATGACCGGCGGTGTGCACCTGGGCGCCTCACGGAACTACTTCTCCGTCCACGTGGACGACGTGTTCGCCGCCGACGACCGCTGGAACAGCCAGCTCAACTGCACGCCCGGCGACGTCGACTGCACGGACCCCAACGCGACGCCCGACCCGATCCGGATGACGCCCGGCGACGTCGACCACGCCGTCGACTGGCAGAACAGCAGAGACTTCACCCTCGACTTCGCCTACAACGGCGCCGGCAGCGTCGATCAGCGCGAGGACAACAACGGCGCCGACCCGCTCGCCGACCGGCTGATCGCACGGCGGGGCGAGTTCCGGTGGATCAACCACACCTACTCGCACCCCTTCCTCGGCTGTGTGCAGGACACCACCGTGGTGCCCTGGAAGTGCGCGACCAACGCCGACGGCAGCACCCGGTGGATGAGCCGCAACGACATCTCCGACGAGATCGCCACCAACCGGGTCTGGGGCCAGAGCGCCGGACTGCCGCTGGTGAACAGCGAGTTGGTCACCGGCGAGCACTCGGGCATGAAGGTGCTGCCGCAGCAGCCCGAGGACAACCCCAACCTGGCGCTCGCCCTCGACGACAACGACATCGGCTGGCTGGGCTCCGACAACTCCCGTGAGCCCGACCAGCGTCAGGTCGGTCCGGCCACGACCGTGCCCCGCTACCCGATGAACGTCTTCTACAACGCCGGCCGGGCGGCCGAGCAGGTCGACGAGTACAACTGGATCTACACCAGCCGCGCCCAGGGCGGCAGCGGCATCTGCGAGGACAACCCGGCCACCACCACCTGCCTGGCGGCGCCCCTGGACGCCGCCACCGGCTACGCCGACCACATCGTGCCGCTGGAGACGCGGATCGCCCTCGGGCACGTCCTGTCCAACGACCCCAAGCCGCACTTCATCCACCAATCGAACCTGGCCGAGGACCGCATCGCCTACCCCGTACTCAACGGCGTCCTGGATGACTACGCGGCGCTGTTCGCCGAGGACACCCCCGTGGTGAACCCGCGGATGCGGGACATCGGCGCCGAACTGCAGCGGCGGGCCGACTGGCAGACCGCACTCCGGGCCGGTGAGATCACCGCCTACCGCATCGGCGACACGGTGACCGTCGACGCGCCGGACGGGCTGGCGGTCACCGCGACCCTGCCCACCGGCACCACGCTGGGCGGCACCGCGTTCGGCGAGGCGTACGCGGGGGCGGTGTCCGGCTGGACGCCCTCCACGGGTACACCGCTCGCTCTCACCCTCCCGGCATCCGCCGCGGCCCCGGCCGCCGACGCCGCCGAACCCGCCCCGGCCACCGGCCCCGCACCACGGACCCGTGTCCCCGCGGGTGTCACCGACCCGGTGGGCCACACCGCAGACGGCTGAACGGCGCACCCGCCCAAGACCGACCGAAGGTCCTGGCCGCCTCGGGGCGGCCAGGACCGGCCCGAACCACCCCACACCTCGGCCGTGGAGCACATCGATGCCCGTTCCCCAGGGCGCGCGACGTACCGGAGCGACGCGCGTCACCCTGCTCACCGAAGGTACCTACCCGCACAGCCACGGCGGCGTCAGCGTCTGGTGCGACCAACTCGTCCAGGGCATGCCCGACCTCGCCTTCGACGTGATCGCCGTCACCGGCACCGGACGTGAGCCGGTCGTCTGGGACCTGCCCGCGCACGTCTCGAGCGTGCTGTCCGTCCCCATGTGGGGCGCCCCGCCCGAGGGCCGCCCGCCCCGGGGCCGGTCCCGCAACCAACTCACCACCGCCTACGAGCGGTTCCTGACCGCGCTGCTCGACCCGCGCGCCGAGGAGGGGTTCGCGCCCGCCCTGTACGCGCTGGCACGGGCCGCGTCGGACGGGACGCTGAGCCCTTTCCTGCGCGCGGACCGGGCGATCGCGATCCTCACCGCGCTGTGGAACCGCCCCGGTCTCGCCGTGCGCGAGGCACAGCCGACCCTGCACGACGCGCTCACCGCGACCGCCCTGCTGGAGCACGCGCTGCGCCCACTGGCCGCCCCGGCCCCAAAGAGCGGGGTCGCCCACGCGGTGAGCGGCGGCGTCGCCGTCCTGCCGGGCCTCGCCGCTCTCGAACACCACGGTGTCCCCCTGCTGTTGACGGAGCACGGGGTCTACCTGCGGGAGCGCTACCTCGGCTATCGCACCGCGCCGTACCGCTGGCCGGTGAAGGCGGTGGTCCTCGGGTTCTTCCGGCTGCTCGCGCAGGAGAGCTACCGGCGGGCCGCGCTGATCACACCGGGCAACCGTTACAACCGGCTGTGGGAGGAGGAGGGCGGCGCCGACCCGGAGTCGATCCGCACGGTCTACAACGGCGTCGACCCCGCCACGTTCCCGGCGGCCGGGCCCGAACCGGACGCGCCCACCCTCAGCTGGGCGGGCCGGGTCGACCCCATCAAGGACCTGGAGACTCTCATCCGGGCCTTCGCCCTCGTCCGCGCCCGGCTCCCGCACGCGCGGCTGCGGTTGTTCGGCGGGACGCCACGGGGCGGAGAGGCCTACCGGGACCGCTGTGAGGCCCTGGCCGCCGAGCTCGGGCACGCCGACGCCGTCACGTTCGAAGGGCGCGTCGACGACATCAAGGACGCCTACGCCGCCGGAAACGTCGTGATGCTCTCCAGCATCAGCGAAGGCTTCCCCTTCACCCTGATCGAGGCCATGTCCTGCGGTCGGGCGACGGTGTCCACCGACGTGGGCGGTGTACGCGAGGCCGTCGGTGACACCGGGCTCGTGGTTCCTCCGCGCGATCCGGAGGCGATGGCCGCGGCCGCGCTGGAGCTGCTGGGCGATCCCGGGCGGCGCAGGGCGATGGGCGAGGCGGCCCGGCTGCGGGTCATCGAGCAGTTCACCCTCCGGCAGACCATCGACACGTTTCGGTCCGTCTATCTGGAACTGGCCCACCCGAAACAGGAGTTGACGGTCATGCCCCCGGTCAGGATGTCCGCCCCGGCCGTCCGCGGCACCGGAAGCCTCGCCCTGTGAGCGGGCCGATATCCCTCGAACCCGGCGGCGGCGAACCGGACACGCTGGCCATCCGGCTGGCCGACACCCGCCCGCGCCGCCGGCCGCGCTGGGCCCTCGACGACACCACGCTCGCCATCCGGCTGCCCCGGCACGGCCCCGACGAGGAGGCGGTCAGTGAACTCGCCGCCGAACTCGCCGACCGCATAGGTCCCGCCGTCCACCCCTACGAGGTGGCCGCGCTGCTGGAGGCGGAGGGACTGTCCGCCTCCCTGATCAACGAACGGTACGGCCACCCGAACCTGTTCTCCCTCGCCTCCGCGCTCTACGAGCGAGTGCCGCGCACCTTCCCCGAACCCGCCCCGGCGGCCGACCCCTGGCGCCCCGACACCCTGCGCTGTCTGCTGCGGGGGGTGCTGTTCGCCCTGCCGGGCCTCGCCTACCTGCTGACCGCACCGCTGTGGAACGCCGGCGGGCACGCCCCCGCCCTCATCGTGGCCGGCCTCGTCTCCTGGGCGTGGGGGCAGGCACTCGGCCACCGTGCCCACCTGCGGATGGCGACCGGACGCCGGGAGGCGGGCCGTACCCTCCTGGCCGGCGCGCCCGCGGGAGCGGCGGTGGCCACGGCCATCGCCGCGCTGCCCGCCGACGGCGGACCGGTGACCCTGGTGGCTGCCGCGCAGTCCGCGTACCTGGCGGCCGCCGGAGTCCTGCTGGTGCTGGGCCGGGAACGGCTGCTGCTGGCCGCACTCAGCCCGCTGCTCACCGGTGCCGCCGCCGTGCCCTGGTGGGAGCCCGGCCCCACGCTCCGGGCCGGGCTGCCCCTGCTGGCGCTGCTCGCCACGCTCGCCGTCACCGGCTGGGTCCTGCGCGGCGCCCTCGCCGTCCCGGCCGTCGCCGGTGCGGCCCGGCCGCGCCTGCTGTGGTCACTGCCGTACGGCCTGTTCGGGCTGTCCGCGGGGGTGCTGGTGCTGCTGGAGGGACGGGAGGAGCCGTACGCGGTGATCGTGCTGACGCTGAGCATGGGGCCGGCGGAGTGGCTGCTGTACCGCTACCGCGGACTGTCGGTCGCCGCGCTGCGTGCCACTGCCACGCCCGCCGGGTTCCTGCTGCGCTCGGCCGGCATCCTCGGCCTCTGCCTGCTCGCCTATCTCGCACCGCTGCTGCCCGCGGCCCTGCTGACCGGCGCCGACCCGGCCGCCCTGCTGCTGCTCGCGGCCGTCCTGTGGACCGCGCTGCTGCTCCAGGCGTTCGGGGCGGCCTGGTCGTCGGCCGGTATCTGTCTGACGGCAGCCGGCGGGGCCGGAGCGGTCGTCCTGCTCCAGCTGCCACCGGGTGCCGCCCTGGCCCTGCCGCTCAGCTGCGGCGCCGCCGCCCTGTGTCTGTCGGCGTGCGCACTGTGGCTGCTCGGCCGGCCCGCCCCGCACGCCTGAGCCCCGCGTCACTCTCCGCTCCTCTCCCATCCAACCGAAGGGACACCGCAGTTGACCTCCGCACCGCTCGCCGCCGTCACCGGAGCCGAGGGCTTCATCGGCTCGCACCTCACCGAGGCACTGGTCGCCTCCGGGCACCGGGTCAGGGCCATGGCCCAGTACAACTCCTTCTCCTCCTACGGCTGGCTGGAGACCCTGCACCCGGACGTCCTGGACCAGGTGGAGATCGTCCTCGGCGACGTCCGGGACCCCGGCTCCGTCCGCGGCCTCCTCGAAGGCGCCGACACCGCCTACCACCTGGCCGCCCTGATCGCGATCCCGTACTCCTACCAGGCCCCGCACAGCTACGTGGACACCAACGTCACCGGCACCCTCAACGTGCTGGAAGCGGTGCGCGCCCTGGGCACGCCCCGGCTGGTGCACACCTCCACCAGCGAGACGTACGGCACCGCGCAGACCGTGCCCATCACCGAGGACCACCCCATCAACACCCAGTCGCCGTACGCCGCTTCGAAGGCGGGCGGGGACCGGCTGGCCGACAGCTACCACGCCAGTTTCGGCACCCCGGTCGTCACGCTGCGCCCCTTCAACACCTTCGGGCCGCGCCAGTCGATGCGCGCGGTCATCCCCACCGTGATCGGGCAGGTCGCGGCGGGGGAACGCACGATCACCCTCGGCGACCTGCGCCCCACCCGGGACTTCACCTTCGTCAAGGACACCGCGCAGGCCTTCCTCGCCGTCGGTACCGCGCCCGCCGAGCGGGTCGTGGGCCGTACCCTCAACGCCGGGACCGGCGGGGAGATCTCGGTCGGCGACCTGGTCGCGCTGATCGGCAAGGTGATGGACACCGCTCTCGATGTCCGCGAGGACACCGCCCGCATCCGCCCCGCCAACTCCGAGGTGATGCGGCTGGTCGCGGACGCGAGCCGGCTCGGCGCGGCCACCGGCTGGCAGCCCGCGCACACCCTGGAGGAAGGCCTGGCGTCCACCGTGGAGTTCTTCCGCGACCCGGCCAACCTCGCCCGCTACAAGACCGGCATCTACAACATCTGACCTCGTCCGTCACGTCTGCGCACGTCCACGAAGGAGGAGTCATGCACGCAGTGATCCTGGCGGGAGGCAAGGGCGTCCGGCTGCGGCCGTACACCACCGCGCTGCCCAAGCCGCTCGTGCCCATCGGCGACCAGCACGCCATCCTGGAGATCGTGCTGCGCCAGCTGTCCACGGCCGGCTTCACCAGCTGCACCATCGCCATCGGCCACCTCGGCGAGATCATCCGCGCCTACGTCGGCGACGGCTCCCAGTGGGGCCTGACCGTCGACTACGCCACCGAGGACAGCCCCCTGGGCACCATGGGCCCGCTGCTCAACCTGCGCCACCGGCTGCCGGAGACCTTCCTGGTCATGAACGGCGACGTCCTCACCGACCTCGACTACGCCGACGTCCTGCACCAGCACCGCGCGTCCGGGGCCCCGTTGACCATCGCGACGTACGCCCGCAAGGTGCACATCGACTTCGGGGTGCTGACCACCGACTCCAGCAAGGTCGTCGCGTTCACCGAGAAGCCGAGCATGGACTACCGCGTCTCCATGGGCGTCTACGGCCTGTCCCTCGCCACCCTCGACGGCTACACGCCCGGACTCCCCCTCGGCTTCGACGAGTTGGTGCTCGACCTGCTCAGGACCGACAACCAGCCGCACGCCTATGACTTCGACGGGTACTGGCTGGACATCGGCCGCCCGGACGACTACGACCGCGCCAACGCCGAGTTCACCACCCGCAAGTCGCTTCTGCTCAAAGGAGCCTGAGCACGTCATGCGCATTCTCGTCCTGGGCTTCACCGGCTATCTCGGCAGGCACGTCGTCGAGCGGCTGCGCGCGCTGCCGGGCGCGCTGGTGCTCGGCGGCGGCCGGTCGCCGGCCGCCGACCTCGACGTCGATCTCGCCCGCGTCAGCCCGGAGCGGCTGGCGAAGACCCTCGCGTCGGCCGCGCCCGACACCGTCGTCAACTGCGCGGGCGCGACCGGCGGCGACGCCGTCACCCTCGCCGAGGTCAACACCCGGGGGCCCGCGGTGCTGTGCGCCGCGCTGCGCGAGGCGGCCCCCGCGGCCCGCCTGGTGCACCTGGGCTCGGCCGCCGAGTACGGCCCGGGCACCCTGGACGCCCCGGTGACGGAGTCGGCGGCCACCCGCCCCGTCGGCCCGTACGGTGCGACCAAGCTCGCGGGCACGGTCACGGTGACGGCCTCCGGCCTGGACGCGGTGGTGCTGCGGGTGGGCAATCCGGTGGGACCCGGCGCTCCGCCCACCGGGCTGCCCGGCCGGATCGCCACCCTGCTGCGCGAGGCCGGCCCCGACCCGGAGGCGGTGCTGCGGCTCGGTGACCTGTCCGCCTACCGCGACTTCGTCGACGTACGCGACGTGGCACGGGCGGTGGCACTCGCGGCCACGGCCCCGGGCCCGCTGCCGACCGTCCTCAACATCGGCGGGGGCCGGGCCGTCCCGGTGCGCGACCTGGTGCGGAACCTGGCCGGCCTGGCCGGCTTCCGGGGCCGGATCGAGGAGAGCACGGCGCGCACGGCCGGTTCGGGCCGCTCCGCGCAGGTGTCGTGGCAGTGCTCGGACATCACCGCCGCCGAGGGGGCCCTGGGCTGGCGTCCGGCCCACTCCCTCGACGACGCGCTGGCCGAGCTGTGGGAAGGCGGCCGCACGCGGTGAACCTGCTGATTCCGCTGTACGTCCATCCGGCCGAGGACCCGGGTGCCTGGCACCGGCTGATCACCGCCGCGACCCGCACTTACGGCGTCGTTCTCAACCCGGCGAGCGGTCCGGGCGAGGTCCCCGACCCGGCGTTCACCGCCGCGGCCGGTGCGCTGCGGGCCGCGGGGGCGCGTCTGCTGGGTTACGTCGACACCGACTACGGGGTGCGCGACCCCGCGGACGTCACCGAGGACGTACGCCGGCACCGGGAGTGGTACGCGGCGGACGGCTGCTTCCTGGACCGGGTGACGGCGACCGCGGACGGGCTGCCCGCCTGCCGCCGGCTGGTGCGGGCGGTACGCCGGACGGGTGCGGGGACGGTCGTCCTCAACCCCGGGGTCCATCCGGCGCCGGGATACGCTCGCCTCGCCGACCTGACCGTCACCTTCGAGGGGCACTGGTCGACGTACGTCTCCGCCTTCAGCCGGCCGGCCTGGACCGCACGGCACCCGTCCGACCGGCTGTGCCACCTCGTCTACGGCGTGCCCGAGGCGCTCGTTCCCCTCGCCGTGCGCACCGCGCACGAGCGCGGAGCGGCGGTCTGCGGCCCGGTGACGGGGGAACCGCCCAACCCCTGGGACCGGTTGACACCCGCCCTCACCGGGGCGGGGCGATGAGCAGGCGGGCCCTTTCCGGTGCGGCCCTGCCGGCCGCGCTGGCGGCCGTGGTCTTGACGGGCTGCTCCGGCGCCGCCGAGCGACCCGCCGAGGCACACCGGACGACGTCGGGCGCACCCCACGCGGCGACTTCCGGACCGCCGGCACCTGAGCCGGAGAGGCCGCGGACCTCCCCGAGTCACTCTCCTCCCCCGCCGCGGGGTTCCGCCGCCCCTTCACCCTCCAGGAGTGTGTGGAAGCCCCGTCCGGGCCTTGACTGGCAGTGGCAACTCGACGGCAGGGTCGATGCGTCGGCCGACGTGCCCGTCTACGACATCGACGGCTTCGAGAACTCCGCGGCGGACGTGGCCCGGCTGCACCGCGCGGGGAAGAAGGTCATCTGCTACGTCAACGTGGGCGCGTGGGAGGACTTCCGGCCGGACCGGGACGCTTTTCCGCACTCGGTGCTCGGCGAGCCCAACGGGTGGTCGGGCGAGCGGTGGCTGGACATCCGGCGGCTGACCGTCCTGCGACCGATCATGGAACGCCGCTTCGACATGTGCCGCGACAAGGGCTTCGACGCGGTGGAGCCCGATCTGGTGGAGGGCTACGGCAATGACACCGGCTTCCCGCTCACCGCACGAGACCAGCTCAGGTACAACCGCATGATCGCGGCCATCGCCCATGAGCGAGGGCTCTCGGTAGGGCTGAAGAACGATATTCCCCAGATTCCCCAACTCGTGGGCCACTTCGACTTCGCGGTCAACGAGGAGTGCGCTCAGTACGACGAGTGCGGCGAACTCGCCCCGTTCATCGCGGCGGGCAAGGCGGTCTTCCACGTCGAATACACGGAGCCGCGGAGCGGCTTCTGTGCCGAGTCCCGCCGACTGAGGCTGTCGTCGATGCTGAAGAAGCCGGAACTCGGGGCGTGGCGAAGCCCCTGTTGACGTTGCCTCGCAGGACGGCTCCCTCCCCTGTGAACAGGGAGGGAGCCGTCCAGGAGCATCCGGAGGCGTTTGCCTTCAACGGGTCATGCGTGACGGTGCGAGCGCCGGTTGCCGGTGACGAGGCGGTAGAGGGCGAGCAGGACGAGGGAGCCGGCGATCGCGGCGATCCACGTGGAGAGTTCGAAGAACCCGTCGATGGAGTCGACGCCGAAGATCACCTTGCCGAGCCAGCCGCCGAGCAGACCGCCGGCAATACCGATGAGCATGGTGATGATGATGCCGCCGGGGTCCTTGCCCGGCATCAGGAGCTTGGCGATTGCGCCGGCGAGTAGCCCGATGATGATCCAAGCAATGATGCCCATGGTGTGTCTCCACTTCGCCGTATAAGGATTCTGTTAACTCATCGGGTGCGCCGATCCCGCGTTGTCAAACGTCTCCTTCTGATATCGGCGCTGTCGGCCCTGATTGCGCCTCAGGTCACCGGAGAGGAAGACCTGTCTCCTCAGGAACGGTCGAAGGCGGCGACTTCGCGTACGGCCTCCGCGATGGCCGGGAAGTCCTTTCGCAAGATCGCGCCGTGATTGCCGGCGACCTTCACGCTGTGGATGTTCGGGTTGCGAGCGGTCACCGCCTCGACGCTGGTGCGGATCCGTTCCTGCTCGTCACCGCGGCTTCCGAACGATGTCCCTGAAGCGACGACGTACCGCACCGGGACGGTGATGCCGTCCAGCACGGGCCCCAACTCATGCTCGCGGGAGAGCCTGCCGAGCTCGATGTTGCTGTTCGCCTGCTCTTCGGCCGTCATCCGCGGGGCCAGGCCCGTCGGGCGCAGCAGCGGCATCACCCATCCCAGCCGCCGGAACAGTTTCCGGATGCGCTGCTCCATGGCCTCGTCGAGCCAGTCGTAGGGGAACGCGCCGTCGACCAGGGTCGCGCCCACGGTCCGATCCGGATTCCGGTCGGCCCAGTGCGCCGCGACGACCGCTCCGTAGGACCAGCCCACCAGGAGCGCCCGGTCCACGCCTCTGGCCGCGAGAACGGCATCGACATCCCGGACGGCCGCCTCGAAGGAATAGTCCGCCGAACCCCTCGACCTGCCGCGGGCCCGCTCGTCGTAGGTGATGTGCCGCCACCCCGCGCCCAGTTCGGCGATGGTCCGCCGCCAGTATCCCTGGGTGGCGAACTGGCCGTTGAGGTAGACCACGGGGACACCGGAACCACCCGTGTCGGTGACGGCCAGGGCCGTGTCCTCCACCGGCACCATGCCGGTCCACTTCGCCGGGTTCGGGGATGTGTTGTCCTTCGCCATGATCCGCTCCTGTTCGTGTGGGGCGTGGCCGGGCTGGTTCCGCATCGCGCTCCCCTTCGATCCGCTGTTTCCAATGATGGAAACGCTACGTTGCATTCACTTATCTGGCAACAACTTCGTTGCCTGCGGTAGTCATACGTGCAGGTCGAGACGGATGAATCATTGCAACGACCTTGACGCCTAACGCAACAGCACCGCCCATGTCGTTGCAATGACGTGGAGGTGAACGCTTTGGGGGCCGCACCAGGAGGCAACGCGGCGGCATGGAAGGCAGCCGTTCCGTACCCTGACGGCATGCGCATGCGCCCCACCCTGAGCTGGACCCCTGCCGAGGACCTGCCGCCGGGCACCACGGACCTGGAGCCGGTCGCCGAGGCGCTCAGCGCCGGCGGAGTGCTGGTGCTCAGTGGAGCGGGCATCTCCACGGAATCGGGCATCCCCGACTACCGGGGCGAAGGCGGGAGCCTGAGCCGGCACACTCCGATGACCTACCAGGACTTCACCGCAGGCGCGCAGGCCCGGCGTCGGTACTGGGCACGCAGCCACCTCGGCTGGCGCAGCTTCGGCCGGGCCCGCCCCAACGCCGGCCACCGTGCCGTGGCCGCGTTCGGGCGTCATGGCCTGCTCTCGGGGGTCATCACCCAGAACGTGGACGGTCTGCACCAGGCCGCCGGCAGCGAGGACGTCGTGGAACTCCACGGAACCCTGACCCGGGTCGTCTGCCTTTCCTGCGGCGCCTTCAGCCCCCGCCGCGAACTCGCCCGGCGACTGGAGGAAGCCAATCCGGGGTTCGCGCCCGTGGCCGCCGGAATCAACCCGGACGGTGACGCCGACCTCACGGACGACCAGGTCGGAGGCTTCCGCGTGGTGCCCTGCACGGTCTGCGGCGGCACCCTCAAACCGGACGTCGTGTTCTTCGGCGAATCCGTTCCGCCGCAGCGCGTCGAGCACTGCCGCGAGCTGGTCCGTGCGGCGACCTCGGTGCTGGTCCTGGGCTCCTCGCTGACGGTGATGTCCGGGCTCCGCTTCGTCCGCCAGGCGGCCCAGACCGGGAAGCCGGTGCTGATCGTCAACCGGGATCAGACCCGGGGCGACCGGCACGCCCTTGCCAGGGTTTCTCTCCCGCTGGGCACAGCCCTCAGCACCGTCGCACACCGGCTGGGCGTCGCTTAGCCATCCCGGCCTCTCGCCGGCCGGCACACATCAGTGCCCGGCGGCCGCCTTCACCAGGGCGACCGCCACACCGATCGCCGCGTCCGCGAGTCCCGCCACGACCGCCGCCAGAACGCCTCCTCCCATCCGCAGTCCGCCCACACAGCCCCACAGGAAGAGGGAGACCACGCACACTCCCGCCGCCGCCATCAACGCGGCGTCCAGAGACAGGACGTCCAGCGCGGCCAGGGCGATCAGCGCAGACGGGCCCACGGCGCAGGACAGCAGCGGGCTGCTGACGTACAGCATGCGGCGCAGCTCGCGGCCGTTGGCGAGGCGGCGGTGGACCGTGCGGTGCGCCTGCTGGTCGGCGACGAGCGCCGCGAGCCACAGACCCAGTGCGGTCGTCAGGACCGTGGCGAGGGCGCCGAAGGAACCCGGATCACCGAGGGACAGACCGACCACCACGGCGATCATCGTGATGGTGGCGTAGATCCGCTCCTTCAAACGGTCCGCGACTGCATCGGCCTGCGCGCCAGGCGGTACATCCGCCGGCCGGTCGTCCGCCACCTGATGCCCCCTCACCTGTAGATCGCGGTCAGAGCATCAACCGAGTCGGCGGCGGAGGGCCGCCACCAGCCTGATCGGCGCCACACGCAGCACCAAAGCTCCCTTCGGACCGCCCGAGAGCGGCTTGGCGTAATAGGGGCGGCCGAGCCGGGAGGCGCGGAACCAACGGGTGCCGGACAGTCCCCTCGCGACCGGGAGGGGAATGCGGTGTTCCGGGTCGTCCGTGCGGAGGGTCAGCGTCCACCGTCCTGGGCGCAGTTTCCCCACCGGCATGCGGGCGGTGAAGGTGCGGCTGTCGTCCGGTGCGTACCGCAGGGGGACCTCTCGTACCGAGCCCGAGTCCTCTTCGGCGCGCAGGGCGGTGGGTTCGGGGTGGTGTGCGGACTCGGCGGTCAGGCGTCCGCCGACGATGAGCGTGGTGGGTGCGGAGGTGTCCCAGGCGATGCCGGTCACGTGGCATGCCGGCTCGGCCTCGGTCTGCCGCACGTCCAGGGAGAAGTTGCCGTGGGGGGTGAAGAAGGGGCGTGCGGTGGCGGGCCCGTGCCCGGGCCGGGAGCCGGTGGCCAGCTCTCGCTGCGGTGGAGCGGTCCTCCGGCCGTCCGCGTCCGTCCGGGCCTGTCGGAGCCTGACGGTCCGGCTGACGCCCTGGGCGCGTACGTCCAGGTAGAGGTCCCACAGCCCCTTGCCGAGCGGGGCGCCCGAGTCCACGGTGCTCAGGTCCACCTCCACGGTGAAGCCGGCTGCTGCGTCGTCGCCGTGGTGCGGGGCGGTGCCGACGGTCACGGGCACCCGGATGTCCGGGTGCCGTGAACCCCTGGGGCGCAGGATCAGTCGGGTGGCCGCCTGGAGGGGGCCGAGGGACTCGATGTGGGCGTGGCCGGCGAGGCGGAGCACCCCGCCGTCGCCCGTCCAGGCCACTTCGGCCAGTTCATGGTGGACAGGGATGCGGTCCGTGACGTCGAAGCAGACGTCCGGGACCGCCTTCACCGGTTCACGGAAGAAGGGATGGGACCAGTAGACGCGGCCCTTGTCGACGATGTGGCCGCGCGCCGCGTCCTCCTTGGCGTGCCGGGCCACGGTCATGAGGTCCTCGTAGCGGTCCGCGCACAGGAGGTGGACGATCAGCCGGTCCTGAGGGGCGAGCAACTGGAAGACGCCATCGGTCACATAGGTCTGGGCCCAGTGCCGGAACCGCGGGTAGAAGCGCTCCCGTGCCTGCTGTTCGCTCTCCCGGGGCAGCAGGGCACGCAGCGGCCCGCACAGCTCCCACTCCACGTGGCGGCGCATGATGCGGTCCTGGCGCGGCCCGGGGTCCAGGTAGCGGGCGACCGTCTCGAAGCACAGTTGGGTGCCGTCCATCCGGTGGACGAGGTCGGCGGCGGTGAGGGTGAGGTTGTTACCGTTCTGGCGATTGCGGGAGTAGTAGCAGTCGTAGTCGGCGACTACGGAGATGCCGTCGGCGTTGAGGAAGGCCGCGGCGGTGAAGGGCTTGTCCTCGCAGTTGCGGTACGGCGGAAACCTCAGGTCCAGCCGTTCGATCAGCGAGCGCCTGAACAGTTTCCAGCAGCCGAGGGTGCGGTAGGCGGCGGAGGAGAAGACGTCCGTCCGGGGCTGGTTGTGTGAGAAGACGGCCGTGGGCACGGCCCGTCCGCCGACCGAGACCATCTTGCCGAGGACCACGTCGGTGCGGTTCTCGTCCGCCATCGCGACCATGCGGCGCAGGGCGTCCGGGCCGAGGTAGTCGTCGGAGTCGAGGAAGAAGACGTAGTCACCACCGGCCATGTCCAGGCCGGTGTTGCGCGGGCCTCCGGCCCCTCCGCTGTTCGGCTGGTGGACGACACGCATGCGGGAGCAGGTCCGGGCGAGGCGGTCCAGTTCCCGTCCGGTGCCGTCGGTCGAGCCGTCGTCCACGGCGATGATCTCGATCGTGTCGAGACCGAGCGTCTGCTCCATGACGGAGGTGACGCACTTCGTCAGTTCCGGCATCGCGTTGTACGCGGGGATGATCACGCTCACGCGGGGAGGGGTCGTAAGGGACATGAGGGGCTCCCGGGCCGTGGGGCGGTGCGGAGGTGAGGGAGGCAGGCCGGTTTCTGACGGGGCCGGACGACAGACGGCTCCATGGAGCTTCCGGCGCGGCCCCTCCTGCCGCGCTGCGTGAGGCGCCCTCCTACGCCGTCGGAGTGCGGGAACCACCCGTTCGGGTGCGGGTGGGCCGAACCCGGGACGTCCCCTCCTCCTGCGCCCGTCCCAGTGCGTCCTCGGCAAAGGCGCCCCGGGACCAGGCCGCCGTGGACTCCGCATGGGCCGCGATGACGTCCCGTCGCCCGAGCAGCGCGGACCACGTACAGGAAGGGTGGGCTGGCCGGCTGCCAGGCGGTGGATCTGCCCTGCCCCCCAAGCCAGGGACCTGGACGGCGACGAGCCGTTCAAGGGCAACATCGACCTGCACCGGCTGGAGGAGGCGCTGCGGGGCCCCGATGCCTCCAGGATCGCCCATGTCATCATGACGCTCACCAACAACGGCGAAGCCGGCCAGCCGGTCTCCATGGACAACCTCGCCCGGGCCGCCTCCCTGTGCCGGGAGCACTCGGTTCCGCTCTTCCTCGACGCCGCCCGCTTCGCCGAGAACGCCTGGCTGGTCACCCAGCACGAGGCCGCCTACCGGGACATGAGCCCGCGACAGACGGAAGGCTTTCCCGCCTACGGCGGTCTGGCCGGCCGGGACCTGGAGATGATCGCCCGAGGGCTGACGGAAGTCACCGACCCCTGCTACCTCCGGGCCCGCGCCGACGCCACCCGGCACCTCGCCCGGCTGACCCGCGAGGCCGGCATCGCCATCGTCGAACCGCCGGGTCTGCACGCCCTCTACCTCAACGCGGGCCGGCTGCTGCCGCACATCGCCGCGCACCGCTTCCCCGGCCACGCGCTCGCCTGCCAGCTCTACCTCGAAGGCGGTATCCGCTCGGTGGGCTACCGCCTGGTGGAACAGCCCCCGCTTCTGCGCCACTTCCGCTCCAAACCGGAACCCGTCCCGTCCCGTCCTGAGTACGGCAGCGCGCCTCACGAGGGGTGACGGAGGATCAAGTCGACGCAGGCGCCACGATTCGGCGGTGTGCGCCGTGTCACACCCCCCAAAGTCCGCCTAAGTTGTCTACATCACAGCGGAAATGTCCATTTGGCGTGCATGCTCGAAACGGATGCCGGTGCCGAAGTGGGGTTCATCGGCATCCTCTTGGGCGCGAAGATACAAAGTGACCCATGGCACAGCACTCCTGACATTCTCCCTGCCCCCCTTGGAAGGTGCCTCATCATGGCCGCTTACCTCTGCCCGCCCGCCGTGATACACGGCGAGCATTCAGTGAAGACCAGCCAGATCGTGGCGGAGGTGAGCGACCGGCATCCACACGCGGCGTGGGCGCCGCGGATCGACGCCATCGCGGCCAGTACGGGCATCGAATCCCGCGGGTGGATGCTTCCCCTGGAGACCGCCGTCGCACCCGGCAACGGCAGCGGCCTGCGGGATGTCGGCATCGAGCGGGCCCAAGAGGCGCTGGCACGCGACGGGTTCACCCAGCAGGACGTGGACCGCGTGATCACAGCCCTCGAGGCGATACCCGCGCCGCAGACCGTCCAGGAGCGCACCGCGCCGGCCTGGGAGGCCGTGCAGTCCTACGGGGAGCACGCCGCGCGCGGGGCCCTGCAGACAGCCGGGCTGGACGCCGCGGACATCGACTGCCTGATCACCAGCCACTCCACCACCCCGGCGCTGCCGGGTCTGGACATGGCCCTGGCCAACAGACTGCCGCTCCGCAACGACGTGATGCTGCTGCCGGCCACGCAGTGGGCCTGTATCGCGGGGACCCGCTCCCTGGCGCTGGCGGCGGATCTCGTGGCCGCGGACCCCGACCGGGTGGTCCTGGTCGTCATAGCCGAGGCGCTGAGCACGACCTACCAGCCCGCCGACGACACCCTCGAGTCCCTGATCGTCCGGTTGCTGTTCGCGGACACCGCTGTCGCCGCGGTGGTCACGGGCCGCCCGAGGCCCGAGTCGGTGCTGCGGCTGGACTCCGCCTGGCACCACACCCTGCCCGGCACCCAAGACCTGCACCGCCTGGAGACACGGGCGGACGGAACTCACTTCGTGATGGACCGGCGCGGGCCGCGCGCCGTGCAGGAGACGGTCACCGCGATGTGGGAGTGGCTGCGCGCCCGCTACCAGGATGACCCCGACTCCTGGCACCCGGACGTACTGCTCGCGCACCCCGGGGGGACCCGCGTGCTGGAGTACATGGAGCAGACGATGCCCGACGCGTGGCCGTCGGGGCTGCTGGACTACAGCCGGGACAGCTACACCAGCGGCAACCGCGGAGGTGCCGCCGTGTTCGACATCCTGCGGCGGGCGCACGACGCGGGGCAGCAGAAGCCCGGCAATCGCGCCGTTCTGTACGCGGCGGCGCCGGGGCTCACGGCCACCGCACTGGAAGGGCAGTGGCTGTAGTCCGCTGGAGGGCGCCGTCCGCACCGTCGGCCGCGGCCGGCCTCCACGCCGCCCGTACCGCCGCGCCCCCGTAACCGGCCGCGCCCGCGACGCGTCACCGCGTCATCTGTCACCTCGCGACTTCCGCCCAGACGACCTTTCCGGTGTCCGTCCACCGCACCCCCCACCGGGTGGTGAGCCGGTGCACAATGCTCAGGCCGCGCCCGCCGTCGTCGAGCAGGTCGCCCCGCCTCAGACGTGGTCTGCCGTTGCCGGTGTCGCCCACCTCGCACAGCAGGCCATGACCGGCCCTGATGAGCCGGACCGTGATGGGGCCGGTGGCGAAGCGCACCGCGTTCGTGACCAGCTCGCTGACCAGCAGCAGCGCGTTGTCCCGGGTGCCGTCCCTGATACGCCATTGCCTCAGCAGGGCGGAGACCTCCGCGCGGGCTCGGGCGGGGGCGTCGCCGCGGGCGGGCAGCCGCCAGGTCGCCGTGTCCCCCTTGCGATAGCCGATCATCCGAGCGAGCAGCAGGGTCACATCGTCGCGCTGGGGCGCGGGCGCCAGTGCGGAGACGACGTGCCGTGCCGTCTGCTGCAAGGCGTCCCAGGGGTGCACCCTGGACACGACGTCCGCCAGCCGGTCGATCCCCTCGTCGATCGACAGGGCGGGATCCTCCACCAGGCCGTCGGTGTAGAGCGCGAGCACGGAGCCCGGGGGCACGCCGATGGTGTACACGTCGAACGGCTCTCGCAGCGCGAACTCGGCACCCAGACCGGGGTGAGGGCGGATCGCGAGCGGGGCCGCGCGCCCGTCCGGGGACACCAGGACCGGGGGGAGGTGGCCGGCGCTGGACAGCGTCACGTGGTGGCTGACCGGGTCGTAGATCGCGATGCAGCAGGTCGACCCGAGGGCGCTGTAGCCGGCCGCCAGCCCGGACTCCGCGTCGTCCAGCAGCGTCACGGTCTCGTCCAGGTGCTCCAGTACCTGGTCGGGCGCGAGCCCGGCGGACAGCAGCGCGCGGGCCTCCATGCTCAGCTGGCCCATGGTCGCCGCGGCTCCGAGGCCGTGCCCGACGACGTCACCGACCACCAGCGCGGTACGGCCGTCCGGCAGCGGAAAGCTGTTCACCCAGTCACCGCCGACGCCCGCGCTGTCGGGGGTGGCGGGCTGGTCGACGCTGGCGATCTCGATGGTGTCGCCGCCGGCCCGGGGCAGGAGCCGGCGCTGCAACGCCAGCACCTGCGTGTGCTCGCGCTGGTGCTGACGGGCCAGGTCGACGTGGTGAGCGGTTCTGGCCACCAGTTCCTGCAGGTCGAACAGCTCGCTGTCGCGGAAGGGGCAGTCCGCCCGCCGCCAGACCTCCGCCACGCCCAGGACGACGGGCGGCGCGCCGTCCAGGACCAGCGGTATGCACGCCAAACCTGCCGACCGGTCACCCGGCACCAGGGCACGCACCACTCGTGGACTGCCGAAAACCCGCTCGACCGCCTGCCGGTCGGGTATGACGATGGTCTGCGGAGCGTCCTCCCGCAGTACCGCCTGCGCCAGCAGGCGACTCGCGTCTCCGGGAAGATCGTCGCCCGGAGTCATGTAGCCCTCGGGCCACACCCGGTCCGGCACCAGGGCCGCCCGCCGCAGGCGGATGCGCCCCTGCGGCTTCCCGGTGACTCCCTCACCCGTCCATACGGCGAAGTCGAGGTCGACCGCGGCCACGTCTCCCCAGGCCAGCAGGGACTCCGCCAGCGACTGCGCGGTCTCGCCGATGTCCAGCGAGGTGCCGATCGCGGTCTCTGCGGCGTAGAGATGCAGTCGCCTGGCCATGGCGATCACGGAGACGGTCAGACCCTCCTCGGGCGCCGCGGCGGGCAGGATGCTCATCGAGACCACCAGCTCCGACCCGTCACCGCGCCGCAGCCGCTGGATTCGGGCGACATGCGCCTCACCGCTCTCCACGACCTGCCGCAACCGCCGGGTGACCGTCGGTACGTCCCCAGGGGGCAGGAGATCGACGAACGGCCTCCCGGCCCCGGCGTCCAGACCCGCGAACACAGGGGCTTCCAGGTTGCAGCGGGTGATGACGAGGTCCCTGTCCAGGTTGACCGCGCCGAGGATCTGCTCCTGACGGCCGTTGCCCGGGTTGTCGGGGACCCGCCGGGACGTGGTGCGGTCGCCCTGCGCATCGGCGGAACCGGCGGGCGCTGCCGCTCCAGCACGCGGGATGTAGCGCCCCAGAGCGCGGCTGACCAGGTCGAACGCCGAGGAGGACGAGGGCGGAGGTGAGGGCGAGGGTGTGGAGTCCATGCGGCTCTCTCAGCAATCCCCGGCGCGATGCCGGGGCCGTACTCGGACCCGTGCGGCGGGGCCCCGAGATCCCGGACCGCACACCTCATTGAATAACACCGGTGGCCGCTTCGCATACACCAGCGATTGCGCGGTGTGCGGACAGTCAGGGGGGCGGGGACGGTGAGGGCGTGCTCACCTCAGAGGCAGTGCCTGGGCGATCAGCAGCGCGACATCGTCGTGGTCAGCCGGATTGCGGAGTTGCCGGAGCAGCCGGTCGCAGGTCTCCTCCGCGGAGCGGTACGGCGGGGACAGCAGGCGCAGGAGATCGTTCAGGCGCTTGTCGATGGGGGCGTCGCGGGTCTCGACCAGGCCGTCGGTGTACAGCACGAGTTGATCGCCGGGGTTCATGGCGAGGGCGGAGGTTTCGAAGGGGCCGCTGCCGACTCCCAGCGGGGTGCCGGTGGGCAGGTCGAGCAGTTCGGGTGGTCGGCCGGCGCGCACCAGAACCGGGGGCAGGTGACCGGCGCAGGCCACCTGCAAGCGGGCGTGGTGAGGGTCGTAGACCGCGTACACGCACGTGGCGATGTAGGGGTCCAGGCCCTGTGTGATCCTGTCGAGGTGGGTGAGGATCCGGCTCGGGGCGAGGTCGAGGTCGGCGAGGGTGGAGGTGGCGGTGCGCAGCCGGCCCATGGCGGTGGCCGCCGGGATGCCGCTGCCCATGACGTCGCCGACCGCCAGGGCGGTTCGGTCACCGCTGAGGGGGATGACGTCGTACCAGTCGCCGCCGACCTCGCTGAAGGCCTGCGCGGGCCGGTACCGGGCGGCGATCTCCAGGCCGGGGCGGCGAGGCGAGGGCTGGGGCAGCAGGCTGCGCTGCAGGGTTTCGGCTGCGGTGCGGATGTGCTGGTGCAGCACGGCGTTGTCGATGCTCAGCGCGGCGGACGAGGCGAGTTCCCAGGCGAGGGTGAGATCGTCCTCGTCGAAGGGCTGCGGGTTGCGCGCGCGGGCCAGTCCCATCACGCCGATGATCTCTCCGCGGGCGATGAGGGGGACGGCCATGTCGGTGTGGACACCGGCCTCGGCGAGCAGGCCTGCGGCAGCGTCGTCGGCGGCGATACGGCTGAGCTCTCCGCTGTCGAGGTGGGTGATCAGCAGGGGCTTGCGGGTGCGCAGGCAGTGGGCCGCCGGGTGGTCGGCGTGGTAGGTGGTGAGGTGGCCGGGCGCAATGATCGCCTCGGAGGCGCCGGTGGGGTACGCGGTCTGCACCGCCAGGGCGCGGAACAGTGCCGGCCCCTCGCCGCGGTCCGGGCGGCCCGTCCGCAGGACGGAGTCCAGGATGTCCACCCCGATCATGTCGGCCAGGTCGGGCACCAGGACGTCCGCCAGTTCCTGGGCGGTCCGCTCCACCTCGAGGGTGGTCCCGATGCGGGCCGAGCCGTCGGCCATCATGCGCAGGCGCTGCTGGGCCAGGTCGGCTTGCCTGGCTGTTTCGTACCGGTCGGTGACGTCCACCACCACGTTGGCGATGCCGAGCACGTTCCCGCCGTGGTCCTCGAGTCGGTAGAGCGATACGGCCCAGGCGTGGTCGTTGTCCGGGTCGGCGCGGGTACGGCCCACCACCTGCTGGTCCACCAGGGGCAGGCCGGTCTCCAGAACCTCCTGCATCTGGTTCTCCGCGGCCTCGAAGGGCGCGCCGGGCAGGATCTCCCGGAAGTGGCGGCCCACGTGGTCGGCCGCGGGGACGCCGTGCATCGAGGCCAGGGCCCCGTTGACGGCCACGTACCGCAACTCGGCGTCGAGGACGGACAGGCCGATCGGCGCCTGGGTGACCAGCTGGCTGGACAGGGCGACCTCGCGCTCCACCTGCCGCACCGTGGCCCTGTCGGTGGCGAGCCCGAGCGCGTAGTGGTCACCGATGTTGTCGGTCAGCCGCATGGCGCGGACCTCAACCGTCCGGGTACTGCCGTCCTTGTGCCGGACGGGGAACGATCCCGCCCAGCCTTGGCCGGTCTCCATCACCTCGTCGAACAGTCCGATCCCCGCCTCCCGGTGTTCGGGATGGAGAAGCAGGCGGGCCGCGTACTGCCCGGCCGCTTCGACACGCGGGTAGCCGAACAGCTCCTCGGCCTGCGGACTCCACATGTCGATCCGGCCGTCGGCCTCCACCAGCACCGCGGCGACACCCAGCACGTCCATCAGCCCGCTCGGGCCGGATGCCGCCTCCTGCGGATCACCCGCCTTCTGCGCCGGCTGATTCGCTCGGCTCATCACATTCGCCCCTTAGGCCTGTCGACCTCGCCGGCGCACCCGCCTGCCTCAGCTGACGCTTGCGGCGGTCTCCTTGCAGGTCAGCAACCCGTTCACGATGCGGCACACGACTGTGAACGGCCAGGGGACGCGCCGCGAGAGCGCCACGCCCCGGTCGAACCTCACGGGCCCGGGCGATCAGCACATGATCGATACCGTGCCCGGCTCGCCGGGTCGGTCCTTCTCCTTCCAGCCTTCCACACGTCCCGGCTCTGGCCGAGGTCATGAACCGGTTCCAGTGGCAGTGTCCTGAGCCTCGTCGGTGTCGCGGCGCGCCATCCCCCGGGCTTCGGGGCGGGCGGCCGGCGGCGGCCCGTCCTGCGCGGCGGGAAGCTCCCGTCCCAGGCGTGCGAGCGGGGAGAAGGCCATCACCAACGGGGGACAGCATCATGCCTGCGGCCGTCACCAGCAGGCCGGTGCGCAGCCCCCACTCCCCCGCGAGAAGTCCGCCGGTCAGAGAACCGAGCGGGGTCAGGACCATGCCGGCACACGTGATCGTCGCGGCCGCCCGGCCCTGCATCCCGTCCGGTGTGACGGCCTGCCGGACGGCCATGACCGTGACATTCACCAGCTGACCGCCGAACCCGAACACGATGCCGACCGCGAGGAGCGCGGGAACCGTCACCGCGGAGGAGCCGTCGAGCGCGGGCACCCACAGGAACACACCGTCGCCGAGTGCCGCCGCGCCCACGAGCACCGCGCCGTACCCGAACCGGCTCGGAAGGCGGACGGCCAGCAGGGAGCCCAGGAGCGCGCCCGGTCCCGCCGCCGCGAGCGCCAGCCCGACGACGGTGCCCGGCAGGTGCAGTTCTCGCGGCAGGAACAGCAGATAGACGGTCATCATGGCCGCGAAGGAGAACTGGAACGCGGCCGAGGCCACGCACACGGCCCGAAGCACGGCATCGCCGGCGACGAAGCGCAGGCCCTCATGGATCCGCTGCCGGATCCGCAGGGGGATCCTCCGGGCGCTCCGGCATCGCTTCGGTTCGGCGGATCCGGCGGATCGACAGGAACGACAGCGCGAAGAACAGCGCGCCGGAGGCCGCAGCGATCGGCGCCGACAGCAGGGACACCAGCGCACCGCCGAGAGCGGGACCGCCGATCTGCGCCGCGGACCGGCTGCCTTCGAGCGCGCTGTTGCCTCGTAGCAGTTGGTGCCGTTCCACCAGTCGTACGAGAGACGCCTGGTAGGCCACGTCGAAGAACACGGACAGGGCCCCGACGGCGAAGGCGAGCACCAGCAGGCCGGGCATGCCGAGCCAGCCGAAGAGGCCGGCCAGGGCGACGGCGCCCAGGGCCAGGGCCCGGCCGGCGTCCGTGAGCACCATCGTCGTGCGGGTGCGCCACCGGTCCACCCACGCACCGGCGAAGAGCGAGAGCAACAGGATCGGGGCCTGCCCCACAGCGCGGAGAACGCCCAGTTGGCCGGCGCTGGCGTGAAGCGTCAGGACGGCCAGGAGCGGCAGAACCACCAGGCTTGCGTGTTCACCGAGTTGGGAGGCTGTCTGCCCCATCCAGAGTCTGCGGAAGTCGGCGTCCCGCCACAGGCTGGACGGAACAGGTCGAGCGGCATCGGATGCGGCGGAGGAGGCGGACGGCACGGGAATCCCTTGTGTTGCCGACAACGAGGCCCGCCCCCGAGCACTGGAACGGTGCATCGGCGGTTCGGGCAGGAGAAGGCTCGCTGTGCCGCATCATCAAGGGCAGCACGCGATGACAGGCCGGTCACGGCCAACACGTCAACGCGCGCTCGGGAAACCGACCATGTCTCAGCTCCTCGTGGATGACTCGCTGCGCCCAAACCCTAACCGTCGGCCACCCGACACGGAAGGCGGTCGGGGAGGGCGGTGAAGCAGGAGCTGAAGCAGCGCCCGCCCTGCCGCGTCTACACGGCACGAGCCGCCGGCGTTGTGCCCGGGCAGCGTCGGCCGTAGTGGCCCGCCCGCATCCGTCGGCCACGTGTCCAGGGCCGCGGTCCGGTGGCGGGGCCTCGGCGCTGCTCACACTGGCCGCATGTCCGATGCGTCCCCGGTCGTCGCGACCGATGCCCGGCGGGTGGCGGTCATGACCGTGCTCACCGTGCCGGCGGGAGCCGTCGACGCCGTGAGCTTTCTGACCATGGGAAAGGTGTTCTGCGCGCTGGCGACCGGCAACGTGCTCTTCCTGTCCTTCGCGCTCGCCGGGGAGGGCGACGCTCCGGTGGCGCGGCCGGCCACCGCGATCGGCGCGTTCATCGCCGGAGCGGCCATCGCGGGCGTCGCCCTGAAGAACAACAACCCCGTGAGCCACTTCGGCGTGCGGCAGCGCCGGTGCGGCCCGTTGAGGGCGGCGTTGTCGGGGCGGCTCCGCCACGCGTAAGCGATCGTGAGGTCCGCGCCCGGTCCGGCGGTGCGAGGAAGGCCGCGCCGGCCCCACTGACCGCCGGGGTGCGGCGCCGCAGTTCGCGCTCGCTCCGCCGCGTCGGCAAGATGGGATCATGACCGAGATCCGCACACCCCGCCTCTTCCTGCGCCGATGGCTCGACGACGACCTCGTCCCCCTGTCCGAGATCCACGCGGACCCGGCGGTGATGCAACGCATCGGCGACGGCACGCCCCGCTCCCTGGAACAGACCGCCGAGGACATCGAGGCGTGGGAGGAGGAGTGGGACGAGGAAGGGTTCGGGATGTTCGCCGTCGAACTCCTGGGCTCCGGTGAGCTGGTGGGCGCCGTCGGCCTGTCCGTGGCCGACGCTCCGGCCGAGATCGCCGGACAGGTGGCGATCAGCTGGCGGCTCGGGCGGGTGTTCTGGGGGCAGGGATACGCCTCCGAAGCGGCGCACGCCACCCTGGAGTTCGCCCTGCAGGACCGCGGCCTCGACCGGGTGGTGGCGGGGTGTCGGACGGACGACAGAGCCTCCGCGAACGTCCTCGACAAACTCGGCATGCAGACGGAAGGAACCGCACAGCACCCGGTCCACGGCTACGACCTCGCGGTATACGGCATCGACCTCACGCAGTACCAGGAATAGTCCCCGCGCTGGCCGCGTCGAGGACGGGACCCAGTTCCCGGGCCACGGTCGTCAGGGCCCGGACGTCCCGCTCGGCCCGGGCGAGGAGGATCGCCCCCTCCAGGCTGCTGATCATGAGCGTGGCGAGTGCGCCGGCCCGTTCCCCGGGCACACCCATCTCAGTCAGGGCTTGGGCGACCGCACCGGTCCAGGTGGCGAAGGCCGCGGATGCGGCCTTACGCGTGGAGGGGACCGACTCCGCACAGTCCACCGTGGCGGCCGCCACCGGGCAGCCGCCCGCGAAGCCGGCAGCCTCGTACTCGTCGGTCCACTGACGCACCATCTCGGCGAACAGCCCGCTCGGCGTCGGCTCGGGCAGCGAGGCCACGAAACGGGCGACACGGCCTGCCGCGTATCCCCCTGCCCAGCCCACGGCTTCGTCGACCAACTGCGTCTTGCCGCCGGGAAAGTAGTGCTGGAGCGAGCCGCGCGGCGCTGCGGCGTCGGCCGCGACCTGGCGCATGCCGGTGGAGTCGACTCCGTCGCGGCGGATGAGCTGGGCCGCGCTGAACACCATCCGCTCGCGCGGTCCCCGTTCGGCCTTCGCCATCGTCGACCTCCATCAGCCGCGAAAGCCGCGCGGCTTTCGCGGCATCCACTCTATGACCGCCGTCATAATCGCGGCTACTATGACCGCTGTCATAGCCGAGGGGGACGATGGCGGCTCGCCTCCGCGCGAGCCGGACAAGGCGGTGTGTCATGAACGTCGGTTTCATCGGTCTAGGGGTCATGGGCCAGCCCATGGCACTGAACCTCAGTCGAGCCGGAACACGACTCGTGGTCTGGAACCGCACCCCTGAGCGCTGCGAACCACTGCGGGCCGCCGGCGCCGAGGTGGCGGCCGGCACCACCGAGGTCTTTCGCCGGGCGGCCACCGTGTTCCTCATGCTGGCCGATGAGACGGCCGTGGACGCGGTGCTGGGGCGCGGCACCCCGGACTTCGCCCAGCGCGTCGCCGGCCGCACCGTCGTCCACATGGGCACGACCTCGGCCGAGTACTCCCGCAGCCTTCAGGGCGACATCCGGGCCGCGGGCGGGCGCTACGTCGAGGCCCCGGTCTCCGGCAGCCGTGTCCCTGCCGAGCGGGGCGAACTGGTGGGGATGCTGGCGGGCGACGACGACGCCGTGGCGGCCGTACGGCCGCTGCTTGCTCCCCTGTGCCGGGAGACGTTCGTGTGCGGCGCCGTCCCGGGCGCGCTGCTGCTGAAGTTCTCAGTGAACCTGTTCCTGATCGCCGTGGTCACGGGGCTTGCCGAGGCGTTTCACTTCGCCGAGCGGCACGGGCTTGATCAGCATCTTCTCCGGGACGTCCTGGACGCCGGCCCCATGGCCAGTGCCGTCTCCCGGGTCAAGGCGCCGAAACTGCTGGAGCGTGACTTCTCGGTCCAGGCCGCCGCGGCGGACGTCCTGAAGAACAACCGCCTCATCGCCGAGGCCGCCCGCAAGGCCGATCTGGCGTCCCCGCTGCTCGACGTCTGCCACGCCCTCTACGACGAGACCGTCCGGCGGGGCCATGGCGGGGAGGACATGGTGGCCGTCCTGCACGCCCTGGAGGCCCGGACGGCAGGCGCACCCGTTTAGGCGGACCGGACTGCCGCGCCGTGTACCCGCGCGAGCGTGATCGGCACCTGCGGCGTCCGGGTGGCCCTCTGCTCACCCCCTCAGGCATGCTGACCCGCATGGTCTCGGTGGTCCAGAACGTGGCGATCGACTGCTCGGATGCGTATGAGCTGGCTCGGTTCTGGACCTTGGTCGCTGATCGCCGGAAGCCCGACGGGGCGGGCTGGGCCGTCCTGGCCGATCCGGAAGGCAACGAATTCTGTGTCCTGCGGAGCGATTCCGATCGCGCCGCGATGTCTTCCTGAGGCTCGGTAGCTCAGCCCGAGCGCCCCAGACAGCTCGTCGGAGCCATGGGCCGAGTACCGGGGCCGGTTCCGCCCCGAGGGCACCTTCGCTGCGCGCGCCCTGCGGTTCGGCTTGGACGCCTACGCGGGGCTCGGGTGGCGGACCAGACAGAACGGGTGCCCCGCCGGGTCGGCATAGATCCGCCAGCTCCGCCCGTCCGTACCGGCGTCCAACACCGTTGCCCCCTGGGCCAGTACCTCGACTTCGGCCCGGTCCAGGTCCGCGACGCCGAAGTCGAGGTGGAACTGCTGCGGTCTGGCCGGGTCGGGCCACAGCGGCGGCCGGTAGTCCGTTGCCCGCTGGAAGGCCAGGACGGTACCGGACGCCGTGTGCAACGTGGCCCAGGCGTCGCTCAGCGCCCACCGCCCGTCCGGTTGGTTGACGGTGCCGCCGAGGATCGACCGGTAGAACGCGGCCAGCTCCTCCGGTTCGGGGCAGTCGAGCACCACGCACTGCAGGTCAGCGATCACGGGCCGATCCTAGACGGATCTCACCGCCGCCACCGTGGCCACTACGACGTACGAGAAGCGAGGTACTGCTTGACGCCTGGCGCGGTGTGGGCGTCTTCCACGTTCACCGCGGCCCCTACCGCCTTGGCGTCCGGCTTGTACACGTAGGTCGAGGTGCTCGCGGGCCGTGCCTTGTCGGAGAAGTTCTGTGCGGTGCCGAGGCCGACGTCGACACTGGCCTGGGAGCGATGGGCCTTGACCACGTCCTCGCGGGCCAGGCTGCCGTTCTCGCAGGCCTTCTTCAGGCCGGTGCCCATCAGCTGAGCGGCGTTGTAGCCGGAGAGCACCCCGGAGTCGACGAGGGAGTCGGGGTACTTCTTCTTGTACGAGGCGACCATCTTGCGGACCCCGGCCAGGTCGGAGCTGACCGCGGGCACGGCGCTGACCACGTTCAGCATGGCCGCCAGGGCGGGGGCGGCCGGTGTCTTCATCAACTGCGGGGCGTAGCCGGGGGCGCTGCTGACGACGGGCACCTTCAGGCCGCGGGAGGCCGCGACGCCGACCAGTGAGGCCGTCTGGGCCGGTCCGGCGCTGATCAGGATGGCCTTGACGCCCTCCTTGCGCAGGGCGGAGACCTGTGCGGACAGGTCGGTGTCCGTCGCCTTGATCTTCTGTCCGGCAACCTTCAGGCCCGCCTTCTTCGCGGCCCATCGCGAGCCCTCCAGCGCGTTCGCCCCGTAGTCGCCCTCGAAGTAGACGTGGCCGATCGTGTCACCCTTCGCCAGCCCCTTGGTGCGGGTGAGGAAGTCGACCGCGGCGATCATGTCGATGTCGTAGGTGGTGCCCAGGACCTGGACCGAGTCGCGGTCCAGCAGGGAGGCGGCCCAGGCCTGCGGGAAGGTGAGCACCTTGTCCCGCTCGATGTCGTCGAGCAGGGCGGCCATCACGGGCGACCCGATGACCTGGGGCAGCGCCACGACGTCCGCGGAGATGTCGGCGTAGGCGGTGACGGCCTTCTGGACGTCGTAGCCGTGGTCCTTGACGACGATCTCGATGCGCCGGTCGCAGATGCCGCCGCGGGCGTTGACCTCGTCCGCCCACATCTGCTGGGCCTGCACGATGCTCTTGCCGAGGGTCGCGTAAGGGCCGGTGAGGTCCGTCAGGGCGCCCAGCTTGATGGCCTTGTCGGTCACCCCGGGCCCGGTCTTGATGCCGTCGGCGCCGTCGTCGGCGCTCCCGGAGGAGCCGGCCTTGGAGCTGCATCCCGTGCCCGTGAGCAGCAGGGCCGCGAGGGCCGCGGCCAGGAGCGTCTTGGTGCGTGCGGGGCGGTGCGTGTGGTGGTGCGTGGGCTTCACGGGGTGGGCTCCTTGGCTCGTGCGGCCGGCGTGGGCGGCAGGGACGGGGCGGTGGTGTCGGTGGGTGGTGGAGCGGCTCGGCGGCTGCGCAGGCGGGCTCGCAGGCGGCGGACCAGGCCGTGCAGGCCGTCGGGGGCGAAGAGGAGGATCAGGACGATCGCCGCTCCGTAGAGGTAGCGGGCGGCTTCGGTGGGGCCGACCGTGCCGTCGGTGGTGCCGGGGGCGGCCACCAGCGGGAGTTGGTCGGCGTAGCGGGTCATCAGCAGGGGCAGCCCGGTGACGAAGACGGCACCCGCGGTGGCTCCGGCCACCGATCCCAGCCCGCCGATGACGATCATGGCGAGGTAGTCGACGGACAGTACGAGGCCGAAGTAGTCGGGGACCACGCGGCGGAAGGAGAGGGCGAGCAGCACCCCGGCCAGGCCGGCGTACATCGACGAGACGACGAAGGCCGCCGAGCGGTAGCGGGAGACGTTCACGCCCATCACCGCGGCCGCCGTCTCGCTGTCGCGCAGCGCCACCAGAGCGCGTCCCGGACGGCCGCGGAGCAGCCCGCGGGCGGTGAACCAGGTGACCGCGAACAGCGCGAGTCCCAGGTACCACAGCCGTTCCTCGGCGCCGAACGGCACGCCCAGCAGGGTCAGTTCGGAGTCGGCGGAGAAGGAGAAGCCGCCCAGTTGCAGCGGCGGGACCGAGCGGCCGTTGAAGCCGCCGGTGACGGAGTCCGCGGTGAGCAGGACGTGGTGGCCGAGGAAGACCAGGGCCAGGGTGGCGACGCCCAGGTAGATGCCGCGTACCCGGCCGGCGACGGGGCTGAAGAGTCCGCCGGCCGCCCCGGCGAGCAGGACCGCGAGCACGGCGGCCACGCAGGTCGGCAGCCCGGGTCCGGGTTCACCCGCCAGCCATACGTAGCCGTAGGCGCCCACGGCCAGGAAGAAGGCGTGACCGAGAGAGAGTTGGCCGGCTGTGCCGGAGAGCAGGCCGAGGCCCACCGCGCCGACGGCCGCCGCCATCGAGAACAGGCCGATGCGCAGCCAGAACGCGTCGAGGTAGAAGGGCAGGGCGCACAGCATGACGACGGCCGCGAAGATCCGGCCGAGCCGGAGGGCGTGGGCGCGGGAGAGTCGCTCAGACACGGACCGCCGCCTTTCCGCCGAACAGCCCGGTCGGCCGTACCAGCAGCACCAGCACCATCACCGCGTAGGGAGCGACGTCGCCGAACCCCTCGCCCAGGACGTGCAGGTCGGACTGGTAACCGGCGACGAGCGCCTCGGTCATGCCGATCAGCAGGCTGCCGGCGAGTGCGCCGGGCGGCGAGGCCATCCCGCCGAGGATCGCCGCCGGGAAGGCCTTCAGGGCGATCTGCCCCGTCGTGCGCTCCAGGCCGGGTGCGGGGAACGCGGCGAGGAAGACCGCCGCCAGGGCGGCCAGCGCTCCGGCCAGGCACCAGGCCAGCATGCGGATCCGCACCAGCCGCACGCCCATCAGGGAGGCCGCCTCGACGTCCTCGGCCGAGGCCCGCAGCGACAGGCCCCAGGAGGTGTACCGGAACAGGGCGAAGACACCGGCTATGACCACGGTGGAGACCACGATCGCGGCGATCCGGCTGTCCGCGACGGTCACCGGCCCCAGCCCGCTGACCGAGTCGCCCCAGGGGTCGCCGAGCGAGAGCAGGTCGCCGCCGATGCGCCGCGACAGGTCGGTGAGGATGAGGATGTCGACGCCGATGGTGACGATGGTCTGCACATGGGCGGTGTGCGGGTCCGGTCCGCCGGCCTGGAGCAGGAAGCGGTCCATGGCTCCGGCCACGGCCGCCGTCACCAGGACGGACACCGCGAGGGCCCCGGCGAAGCCGAGGTCGTCGTGGAGTACGGCCGTGAGGTAGCCGCCGAGCAGCAGCAGGGAGCCGTGGGCGAAGTTCATGACGCCGGAGGCCTTGAAGATGATGACGAAGCCGAGTGCGACGAGGGCGTAGACCGCCCCGAGGGCCAGGCCGTTGAACACGTTGTCCAGGAGGGTGGTCATGCCGCGTCCTCCTGTTCGGCGCCGGTGCCGAGGTAGGCGCGCAGCACCTCGGGGTCGCTGCGGACCTCGTCCGGGGTGCCGTGCGCGATGGCGCGGCCGAAGTCGAGGACGGTGACCTCGTCGGCGAGCCGCATCACCAGCCCCATGTCGTGCTCCACCAGTACGACGGACAGGCCGAGTTCGGCGCGTACGGTGTGCACGACCTCGACCGTGCGGGCCCGTTCGGCCGCGTTCATTCCGGCGACCGGCTCGTCCAGCAGCAGGACGCTCGGCTCCAGACACAGGGCGCGGGCGAACTCCACGCGCTTGCGGTCGCCGTAGGAGAGCAGGGCGACGGGGCTGTCGAAGTGCGCTGCCAGGCCGGTGAGTTCGGCCATCTCGCGGGCCCGGTCGAGGTGGGCGCGTTGTTCGCGTCGCGCGTGCGGCAGGCGCAGCGCGCTGGCGGTGAATCCGGCCCGGGACAGGGCGTGGCGGCCGAGCATCAGGTTGTCGGCGACCGTGCCCTGGGTGGTGACGATGTTCTGGAAGGTGCGGGCCACGCCGAGGGCGGCGATGCGGTGCGGGGCCAGCCGGGTCAGGTCGGCGTCTCCGAGCCGTACGGTGCCCGTGGCCGGGCGGCACAGGCCCGACAGCACGTTGAAGCAGGTGGACTTGCCCGCTCCGTTGGGCCCGATCAGCGCGTGGACGGAGCCCGGCGCGACGGTGAAGGACACCGCGTCCAGGGCGGTGAGCCCGGCGAACCGGACGGTCACGTCCGTCACGGCGAGTTCGGGCGGTGCGGTGGTGCGGGCGGTCACGCGGCTCCCTGCCCCTCGGTGGTTCCGGCTCTCTGCGCGGTCTCGGTCCCTTCTTCGGTGGTCTCGCCCAGGTACAGCCGCTTCACGGCGTCCGTGCGGGCGAGCTCGTCGGCGGGCCCGGAGAGCCGGACCTCGCCGACCTCCAGGACGTGGGCGGTGTCGGCGAGGGACAGCGCCATGCCCGCGTTCTGCTCGACGAGCAGGACGGCGGTGCCCTGGGCGTTGATCTCGCGGACGACCTCGGCGATCCGGTGGACCATCTGCGGGGCGAGGCCCAGGGAGGGCTCGTCGAGCAGGAGCAGGCGGGGCGCGGCCATGAGGGCCCGGCCGATGGCCAGCATCTGCTGCTCGCCGCCGGAGAGCAGCCCTGCCGCCTGCCGGGTGCGTTCGGCGAGGCGCGGGAAGAGCGTGAAGACCCGCTCCCGGGCCTCGGCGACCTGGTCCGAGCGGCGCCGACCGAGTCCGAGGCCGCCGGAGCGCAGGTTCTCGTCGACGGTGAGTCCGGCGAAGACCCGGCGTCCCTCGGGGACCTGGACGACTCCGGCGCGCACAGCGGCGACCGGGTCGCGCCCGTCGAGTTCCGTGGCGCCGTAGCGGATGCGGCCGGCGGTGACCGCGCCGCGGTGCAGGCGCAGGGTGCCCGACACCGCCCGCAGCAGGGTCGTCTTGCCCGCGCCGTTGGCGCCGAGCAGGGTGACGACGGTGCCGTGCGGGACGGTCAGGGACACGGAGCGAAGGGCGGACAGGGCGCGGCCGTAGGTCACGTCGAGGCCCTCGACGTGCAGGGCGGGCTCTTCGTCCGGTGGTGCTTCGGGCATCACGGCTCCTCGGATCCGTGCCGTCGGGCACGGGTGCTTCGGGGGAAGGGCAGCTCACGACAGCACGGGCGCGGGCGGGCGGTACAGGTGTTCGGGCCGGGTGGCTGCGCCGTCCCAACGCGGGTCGGCGGGGATTGTGCGGCTGCCCAGGGGCGGCGGTGCACGGCACGGGAGGATGCCGGGCAGGGGTGTGCCGCGGAAGGACCTCGGCCGGTGGGTGGCGGTGCGGTGCCGTGACGTGACGAAGGGACATGCGAGGCGCGCCGCGGGGTCGGAGCGTGCGGGCCGCGCGGCAGCGCCGGAGGCGGGAAGGTCCGGTCAGCCGCGCAGCAGTCGGCGCGCCGTCAGCGCGAGGCCGATCTCCACCACGTCGTGCGGGCGCGCCAGGGAGCGGCCGATGAGCTGCTCGCAGCGGCGCAGCCGGTTCAGGACGGTGTTGCGGTGGCAGTACAGCCGTTCACCGGCACGCTGGGCGGAGCCGTCGCAGGCGAACCAGGCGACCAGGGTGTCCAGCAGTACGTCCCGGTCGGCCGGTTCCAGCCGCAGGAGGGGGCCGAGTACACGCTCGGTGAGGTTCGCGCCGAGCTCCGGGCAGGAGACGACCAGCGCCTCGGGCAGGTGGTCGGTGAGCCGGACCGTGCCGCCCTCGGGCGGGCAGATGCTCAGCGCCAGGTCGGCCAGGCGCCGGGCGTCACCGACGGCGGCGAGTCCCGTCACCGCGCTGCCGACGCCGATCCGGCACCCGGCCGGGCCGTCGGCGGGCAGGGCCGGCACCGCCCCGAGGTCCCCGTCGGCCGCCCCGTCCCCCTCGTCGCCGACCAGGACGATGCCGTAGTCCACCTCCACTCCCGAGTGCCAGTACGCGCTGCCGCCGGGCACGGAGCCCTGCTGCCGGCCTCCGGCGACCGCGACGACGACGTAACGGCCGTACTCCGGCAGGCACAGTCTCTCGGCGGTCTCGGGCAGGTCCGCGATCCGGCTCGTGCCGTCCAGGAGGGCCGCTGCCAGCAGGCGCACCCTGTTCTCGCGCCGCCAGGCGAGCTGGCGCTCGGCCTGCCGGTAGGCGTCCGCCACGAGGGTGCAGTGCTCGTCGACGAAGTTCCACACGTCGGTCGCCACGTGCACGAGGAGCCGGATGTCCTCGGGATGCGAGCGGGTGGTCTCCTCGACCAGCCGCTGCCACACCAGGGACCCGCCGATCCGGAACGCGTGCAGCAGAGCGTCCAGCGGCAGCCCCTGCTCGGCGCGGGCGACGCCGATCCGCCAGGTGCAGCGGTGGGCGGCCTCACGGGTGCCGCGCGGGTCGAGCAGCGAGGTCACGCTGTGCCGCAAGGAGCGGTACACCTCCTGCCAGGTGGCGGCATGGTCGTTCTCCAGCGCGGTCCGGTACGCCGGTTCCTGCTCGCGCAGGACCGCCAGCAGCCGGTCGGTCAGGTCCGGCAGGTCGTCGAGCAGGATGCGGGCCGACCGGTGCAGGACGCGCAGCGCGTCGGCGTCGATCAGCGACCGGATCCGACGTGAGCGCGGCTGCGCAACGGGTGTCGGCCCGGTGCGGAACGTCGTCCGTGTGCGTGCGGCAGGATGCATGGCGGTCCTCCCCCGACTTCGGCCTTCCGGCAGCCCCCGCCGCCGTCCGGGCGCAGCGGCGTCCGGCGGGTGCGCTGCCCGTACGGCCGTCGTCACCCGCGTAGTGCTGCTTCGAAGAATGGCATACCGTCCGGTCGGTCCCCAGAGTCGTGCGGCGTCTTCTCGATGCGGCCGCCGAGATTTCCCGGGGATTCAGCGGTGCTCTTGGTCGACCATGCGGGCCAGTTCGATGCGGGAGCGCACGCCGAGAGCGGCGAAGACATTGCGCAGGTGGTAGTCGACCGTGCGGGTGCTGACGGCCAGCCGCTGGGCGACCTCCCTGTTGGTGGCGCCCTCGGCCACGTGGCGTGCGATGCGCAGTTGCTGCGGTGTCAGCCGCGCCAGCCCCGCGGTCGGCTCCTTCCCGGACGCGGCTCCGTTGGCGCGCAGCTCGCCGCGCGTCTGGTCGGCCCAGGCGCCGGCGCCACAGCGCTCGAAGGCGACCAGGGCGGCTCCGAGCCGGGCGCGGGCCTCCCGCAGCCGGCGGCGCCGCCGCAGCCACCGGCCGTACAGGTACTCGGTGCGGGCCCGCTCGAAGTCGCCGCCCGACTCGTCGTGCAGGGCAAGCGCTTCCCGGTAGAGGTCGTCGGCCTCGCGGTCGTCCGTGGCGAGCAGGGCGCGGCAGCGCGCGAGCTGGGCGGGCGCGTGCGGATCGGCGCCGAAGGCGGCCCACTGGGCGAGGTCGGCGACGACCCCCCGCGCGTCCTCCGGCTGCCCGGCGAGCACCGCGGCCTCCACGAAGCAGGGCACGGCGAGCATCCAGACGGCGAAGTGACCGCGCCGGGGGCCGGGACCGACGAGCGGGGCGAGCCGGTCTGCGGCCTCCAGGGGGCGGCCGCGGGCCAGGTCGGCGCGGGCGGTGGCCCACTCGGCCAGGGTCGCGGCCTGAGCCAGGCCGTGCCGACGGGCGGTGACCAGGGCGGCCGAGGCGTACCCGGCGACCGCGGCGGTGTCCCCCTCGATCGAAGCGGCCAGGGCGAGCATCGCGTGGTGGCTCGCCGCGGTGTTGCGGTGGCCGGCCGTCAGTGCCGCGCGTACGCCCTCCTCCGCGTGGGCGCGCGCCTGTGCATGGCGGCCGGCGCGCAGTTCGCCGTAGGCCAGGTACTCCAGGGCGCGCGCTTCGAACGCGGCGCTCTCCGCGGTGCGGGCGGCCGCGAGGGCGCGGGCCCCTGCGGTACGGGCCGCGTGGACGTCCCCGAGCAGCAGGGCCGCCGCCGCGGCGCGCAGCAGCCGCTCCGGCCGGTCGTCGCGGCGCGCCTGGTCCAGCACGCGCCGCAGGGGCCCGGCGGCGTGCTCCGGCCGCCGGGCCAGCAGGGCCCGCATACCGTCGCGGTAGTCCCGGAAGAACGGGTCGCGGACATCGGTGAGATTCCTGGCGCCGGGTGACAGCGGGCCCTCGGCGTCCCGTACCGTCGCCGTCGCGCCGTACTCGTCGGCCGTCGGGGCGCCGCCCTCGTCGGCGTATTGCCCGGCGGTGACGGTGCCCGGTGCGGTGAGCCCGTCCGGCCGCTCCGAGGTGTCGGTGCCGCCGAGGGTGGCCAGACAGATCATGACGTCGCCGGACGCCCAGGCGGCGTCGGCCGCGCAGAGGCGTGCGGCTTCGGCGGTGTCCGGGGCGTCCCGGGCCAGCAGGGACGCGGCCAGCAGCAGGGTCTCGCGCGCGTCGCCCACCGGCCCGTCGGACAGCTGGCGCTTGCCGCGCGCGAGTTCGGCACGGCCGCGGTCCTCGGTGGCCGACCGGTCGGTGTCCCGGCCGTTCCGGCCTTCTGCGCGAGGGGCCGTTCGCCACCTGCTTCGGTCTCCGGTCACCCCACGGAGGTTACTTGCGCGTAAGGAAGACCGGAAGGCTGACGTCCGCGCGTCCGGGCGCGCCAATCCGAGGCCTCACCTGCGCGTCGACCGGGCTCGGCCGGTGGACGGATTGTGCCGCGGCACAACGGGGGGCCTCCACGGCCGTGCCCCGGCACGACACCGGCGGCGGACGCGTCGCACGCGTCCGCCGCCGATCCCCCTCGCAGGCCCGGCTCCGCGGCCCGGGGGCGCGGAAGGTCAGGAAACGTGCGGGCAGTTGCCCCGGTACTCCTCGATGGTCAGGCTCGGTCGGGGCAGCGGGCACAGGAACTGCTCGTAGCGGGTGTCGTTGTCGATGAACCGCTTGAGCCAGGAAATGCTGTACTTCGCGATCGTCGTGTTCGACGAGTTGGGGGTGAAGTGCGTCGCCGAGTTCAGCTCCAGGTACCCCCGGTCCAGCGAGGAGGACAGGCTCGAGTAGAAGGGTTCGGCGTGGGAGGCGACCGGGGCGATGGTGTCGCCGTCGGCTCCGAAGATCAGGGTCGGCGTGGTGACCTCGGGCCAGGTCTTGTCGAGGTTCCACGGGGTCAGCGGGATCGCCGCCTGGAGGGCCGGACGCGACTTGGCGGCCTCCAGGCTGCCGCCGCCGCCCATCGAGTGGCCCATGACGCCGAGGCGGGAGGCGTCGATGCGGGTGCGGACCGAGCTGCGGTCGGTGAGGTAGTCCAGGGCGGCCAGCAGCTGACGGCCTCGGGAGTCGGGCTGGTCGAGCGTGGTGAGGGTGTCGATGGTGAACACCACGAAGCCCTGCGAGGCCAGGCGCGGTCCGAGCCAGGCGATGGACGACTCGTAGGCGGTGTAGCCGGGCGAGACGGCCACCGCGCCGAAGGTGCCGTCGCTGGTGCTCGTCGGGTAGTAGATGGTGCCGCCGCCGAATCCGGTGACGGACAGCGAGGAGACGGACATCTGCGACACGGCGTACGGGCCGCGCAGCGCCTCGATGCTGGAGGTGGTGGGGGCCGGGCCGCGCTCGTAGGGGTTGTCCGCGGCGTGGGCCCCCGGGTTGTTCAGGGGTCCCACGCCGATGGCGAGGGCGAGTGCCGCGGCGGCGCCGGCCAGTCGCCCGGCCCGGCGTCCGGCTCGGTGCCCGAGGGGGCCGCGGTTGTGCGGGGGTGAGTCGGTGTGGGGATGGAGTTGCACGACGAGTCGTCCTCTCTGTCGTGGCAGGTGGCCGTTCGCGGGCACGCGGGACCTGGGGCGTCTGCCGCGTGCCCGCGGTGGGCACCGCCGTCGGGCTGGCCGTGCCACTGTCAGGGAGGGGCCGCCGCGCGGGGACCGGCAATGTCACCGGTCTTGTAGGGCCGGTGCCGGGGATACGCCCGTCGTTGCGGGGCCGTCGTGCGGCGATCGCCCCGGGGCTCCTGTCAGCCGGCGGTGCCGGGGACCGCGACGCCGTCACCGGTCAAGCCCGGCATCGGACAGCGGGAACACGTGGCTGCCCGGCCGGGCGCGGAGGGGCCGGGGCCCGTCGGGGCATTGGCCCGGTGCAGAAGACGGCGATGTTCGACCACGAGGAAGGCAGGGGTCGAGGCGGCGAGCACGGCCGCGAGCGCACGTCTGCGGTGGGGGCCTGAAGGGGAGGTGGCTCGACTCAGTGCGCCTGCTCCGCGGAGTCAGCCGCCCCGGCGGAACACGGACGAGCACGAAATCGACGAGCAGGCCCGGCCGGCTCCCCCGCCGTCCGACGTCAGGACAGGGGAACCGGCCGAGCGAGGGCATGGCGCCTTGTCACGCATGGCGCCGCACGCGTCAGTCCACGAACACCTCGGTTCGCATCGCCGGGGCCGACCCGGCGAGTTCGCCGCCGAAGTTGCCCTCGACCTCCGCCTTCTCCGCCGCGTTCGGATACGGATTCGTGCACGAAGTGCCCGCGGTGGAACCGGACATCAGGCTCGAGCACGGTCCGGGCTTGCGATCCGGCAGGCCGAGGATGTGCCCGAGTTCGTGCGCGGAGATGCGGATCGTGTCGTAGCCCTGGTCGACGGCCTGGCGCCCGATGTACACGGTCCCGTTGCCCAGGGTGGTGGGCAGGGCGCGCGGCCAGCCGTTGTCCGCGAGGACCCGTATGTTCGCTCGTTGCCCGGCTGCGACCGGCCGCAGCTCGACGGCGTCGACACTCTCGTTCCAGATGGCCGCGCCCCGATCGACGGCGCTCCTGAACTCCGCGGAGGCGCCGGCGTCGTAGGTCAGGACGCGGGCGGCCAGCGGGGCATCCGGCGCATGAGGGGCGGCGGCCGCGGCCTGGCCACCCGTCAGGGACACGGACACCAGACAGGCGGCGGCGAGACCGCCGGTCAGCATACGGACGTGCATGATCGACCTCCTTGTGGGGGAAAGGCAGTCGTGCTCATGACACTCATAAGCCCCATGCCCAGGAAGGTCACCACTGAATCCGTCAGCTCGGCCTCGCGGCGTCCGGCAGGGGCGGCAGCGCCGTCCCGTGGATCCACGCCTGCAGCAGTTCGTCCACCGGCTCGGTCGCGAAGCGCGCCACGTGCGAGGTGAAGGCCGCGGTCGTGACCGTGCCGCCCCGGTGCAGCTGCCCCCAGCCGCGCAGCATGCGGAAGAAGGCGATGTCGCCCAGCGCGCAGCGCACCGCGTGCAGCACGAGCCCGCCGCGTTCGTAGAGACGGTCGTCGAACATCGACTTGCGGCCCGGATCCGACAGTCGCAGATCCTGCGGCAACGACGACAGCACCCGGTGTGCGGCAGCGGCGAGTTGCTGCGTCGTACGCCCGCCCGAGCGCTCCGACCACAGCCACTCGGCGTACTTCGCGAACCCCTCGTTGAGCCAGATGTGCCGCCAGTCGGCGATGGACACGCTGTTGCCGAACCACTGGTGGGCCAGCTCGTGCGCCACCAGCCGCTCCGAACCCCGTGCTCCGTCCACATGGTTGGCGCCGAACAGCGACAGCCCCTGGGCCTCGACGGGCACGTCGAGCTCCTCCTCCGTCACCACGACCGCGTACTCGTCGAACGGGTACGGCCCGAACAGCTCCTGGAACACCTCCATCATCTGCGGCTGGCGTGCGAAGTCCCGCGAGAAGTCGCCCAGGAGATGCGCCGGAATGTGCCCGTGCTGCGGGACCCCGCCCGGACCGGGGTCGCCCAGCAGCACCGTCTGGTACTTGCCGATCACGAGGCCCACCAGGTAGCTGGACGTCGGCGCCGACTGCTCGTACACCCAGGTGGTGGTGCTCGCCTTCGTCGTCCGGGTCAGCAGACGTCCGCCCGCCACCACCGCGTACGCCGACGGCGTCGTGATCGAGAGCTGGTACGACGCCTTGTCGGCGGGCCGGTCGTTGCACGGGTACCACGACGGCGCCCCGATCGGCTGGCTGGCCACCAGCGCCCCGTCCTCCAGCTCCTCCCAGCCGAGCCCGCCCCAGGGGCTGTTCACCGGCTCGGGGTTGCCCGACCAGTGCACCTCGACCGTGAAGGGCGCCCCGGCGCGGACCGGCTTGGCCGGACGGAGGCGCAGTCTGCCGCCGCGGTGGGTGTAGTGCGGCTGGCGTCCGTCGACCCGTACCCGGCCGATCTTGTAGTCGGCCAGGTTCAGCACGAACTCGGTGAGCGGCGCCCGTCCCGCTATGGCGTTGATGCGGGCCGTCCCGGACAGCCGGTTCGGGCCCGGGCGGTAGTCCAGCGCGAGCTCGTAGCGGTGCACCCGGTACCGGTGATCGCCGTGCTCCGGAAAGTACGGGTCCGCGCCCGCCGCCTGCTGGACTGCCACTGCCGTCTGGTCTCCCTGCGCCGCGCTGCTGCCACTGCCTGCCGGTCCGTCGCCCTCCGGCTCCGAGTGGCCCGCGCTCAGGGGCGCCATGCCTCGATCGGGTTGCCGAGCCATCGGGTGTCGTCGGGGACGGACTCCGCGGCCATGACGAGCGACGCGGGACCCAGCGTCGTGCGGGCCCCGATCGTGCTGCCGGGCAGGACGATCCCGCCAGGGCCCAGCGTCGCGCCCTCACGGAGGACCACAGTATCCGTCCGCAAGATCCGGTCGTGGAAGAGGTGTGTCTGAAGGACGCAGCCCCGGTTCACGGTGACCGCGTCCTGGAGCGTCACCAGGTCGGTCTCGGGCAGCCAGTAGCTCTCCACCCACACGCCCCTGCCGATCCGTGCGCCCAGGCCCCGCAGCCATGCCGTCATCACCGGCGTACCCGGCACCGCGCCTGCCAGCCACGGCACGGCGAGCACCTCGACGAAGGTGTCCGCCAGCTCGTTGCGCCATACGAAGGAGGACCACAGCGGGTGCTCCCCGCTGCGGTGCCGCCCCACGAGCGCCCACTTGGCGATGATCGAGACGAGGGCCGCGCCCCCTCCGGCCGCGAGCAGCACCAGCCCGGACAGCAGCGGCGCCCAGGCCCCCAGCGCGCAGAGCGCGGCGATCGTCAGCACCGCCAGGCCCGCCGAGCAGAACACGGGCACGATCCGGCACAGCTCCACCAGTCCGCGGGCCCACAGCAGCCGGGCCGGCGGTTCGTACGTGCGGCTCCGGTCCCCGTCGGCGGCGGCGCGCGGCAGCTTGACCGGCGGCAGCCCCAGATAGGACGTGTGCTTCTTGGCCTTCTTCGGCGTCGCCGACAGCACGCCGACCAGCCCGCCGTCCGGCACGCTGCGTCCCGGCGCCGTCATGCCGGAGTTCCCGAGGAAGGCCCGCCGCCCGATCTCGGCCCGCCCGATCCGCATCCAGCCACCGCCGAGCTCGTACGGCGCGGTCAGGGTGTCGTCGGCCAGGAACGCGCCCTCGCCGACCGTCGTCAGACTGGGCAGGGCCAGCACCGTCGACACCTCGGCGCCGCGCCCGATCCGCATCCCGAGCAGCCGCAGCCACACCGGCGTGACCAACCCCGCGTACAGGGGGAACAGCGTCTCCCGCGACCGGTCCATCAGCTGCGTGACCGTCCACGCCTGCCACCCGACCCGGCTGTGCGTCGGGTGCGTCCCCTCCCGCAGGCCGAGGCTCAGAAGCCGTACGGCGACGAGGAGCAGCACCGCGTACGTCAGTCCGTAGATGAGCGTCGCCGGGACGACGGCCAGGGCGGCGCCCGTGAGGACCGAGCCCGGCGTGACGAAGGCCCGGGCCATGAGGAGCGCGGCCAGCCCTGCCGGCACCGGGAGGACGGTCAGCGCGAGGCCGGTGAGGCCGTACATCACGCTCCAGTACGTCCCGCGCCGCGGCCGTTCCTCGGGCCAGTTGCGCTTGGCCTTGCCCAGCTTGACGGCGGGCGCGCCCGCCCAGCGCTGACCGGTGGGGATCTGCCCCGTGACCGCGGAACCGGGCGCCACCTCGGCCCGCTTGCCCACCCGGGCACCGGGGAAGAGCACGCTGCGCGTGCCGACGACGGCGTGTGCGCCCACCTTGACCGTGCCGATCTCCAGCCGGTCGCCGTCCAGCCAGTAGCCGGAGAGGTCCACCTCGGACTCCACGGCCGCGCCCCGCCCCAGCTTGAGCATTCCGGTGACCGGGGGCAGCGAGTGCAGATCGGCTTCCGGGCCGATCTTGGCGCCCAGCGCCCGCGCGTACCGCTCCAGCCAGGAGCCGGTCAGCGAGGTCGCGCCGCTGAATTCGGCCAGCCGCTCGGCGGTCCACAGCCGCAGATGTACGCCGCCCCCGCGTGTGTACCGGCCGGGCTTCACGCCGCGGAGCAGCAGTCGCGCGCCACCGGCGGCCAGGGCGAGCCGCCCCGGCGGGCTGAACAGGGCGACGGCTGCGAGCGCGAGGAGCCACCAAGGGGCGGTGGGCAGCCAGGCGTAGGCGGGCAGCAGATTCCCGAGGGCGGCCAGTGCCACGGTCCAGCGCAGTCCTAGGAGGGTGAACAGCGGGACGAGGAGCAGCAGTTGGACGATCTGAGCGCGCCGCGGCACCGGGGTGACGGTGCGCCGGGCCTCGTCGTCCCGCGCCGACTTCTCCAGCCGCCGGGCCAGCTTGCGCAGTACGGGCTGCTGGTAGATGTCCAGCACGGCCGCGCCCGGGTAGCGGGTGCGCAGCCGGGTCGTCAGCCGGGCGGCGGACAGGCTGCCGCCGCCGATCGCGAAGAAGTCGTCAAAGGCGCTGGTGACGGGGATGCAGAGCACTTCGGTCCACTGCTCGGCGAGCCATGCCTCGGTGCCGTAGAGCTGTTCGGCCGGGCCGCCCGTCTCGAGGTCCTTCAGCGGCCAGGGCAGCGCGTTCCGGTCGACCTTGCCCGACGTGCGGGTCGGCAGTTCCTCGACCGGCGCGAGCAACGGCACCAGCGCGGCGGGCAGTCCGGCCCGCAGTTTCTCCACGGCAACGGCGTGGTCCCATCCGTCCTGGGTGACGACGTAGCCGACGAGGAGCTGATTGCCGCCGCGAGCGGTCCGCACGGCGGCCGCGGCTCCGGCGACCCCGGGCAGGCCCTGGAGGGCGGCATCGACCTCGCCGAGCTCGATCCGCCGCCCGCCGAGCTTGATCTGCTCGTCGGCACGTCCGAGGAAGACCAGTCCCTCGGGCTCCGCCTTGACGAGGTCGCCGCTGCGGTATGCCCGCTCCCACCCGAGGGACTCCAGGGGCGCGTACTTCTCCGTGTCCTTCTCGGCGTCGAGATACCGGGCCAGCCCGACCCCGCCGATCACCAGCTGTCCGCTGCCGCCCATCGGCACGGGCTCGCCGGCCTCGTCGACGACGGCCAGCTCCCAGCCGTCCAGGGGCAGTCCGATCCGGATCGGCTCCTGACCGCTCAGCAGAGAGGCGCAGGCGACGACGGTCGCCTCGGTGGGCCCGTACGTGTTCCAGACCTCGCGCCCCTCGGTCACCAGCCGCTGGGTCAGCTCGGGCGGGCAGGCCTCACCGCCGAAGATCAGCAGCCGTACGTCGTTGAGGGTCTCCGGCTCCCACAGGGCGGCGAGCGTGGGCACCGTCGACACGACGGTGATCTCCTGCTCGACCAGCCAGGGCCCGAGATCGGCTCCGCTCCGGACCTGCGCGCGCGGCACCGGCACCAGACAGGCCCCGTACCGCCACGCCAGCCACATCTCCTCGCAGGAGGCGTCGAACGCCACGGACAGTCCCGCCATGACGCGGTCTCCGGGGCCGATGGGCTCCTCGGTGAGGAACAGCGCGGCCTCGGCGTCCACGAACGCGGCGGCGCTGCGGTGGCTGACGGCGACGCCCTTGGGTTTCCCGGTGGAGCCGGACGTGAAGATGATCCAGGCGTCGTGCTCTATGCCGGGGCGTGCGGCGGGGGTCTCGCCGGCACCGTGCACGGTGATCTCGTGCCCGGCTCCGACGACGGCGCGTACGCCGGCCTCGCCGAACACCAACTCGGCCCGCTCGTCGGGGTCCTCGGCGTCGACGGGGACGTATGCGGCGCCGGCCGCGAGCACGGCGAGGATCGCGATGTAGAGCGCGTTGGTGCCGGACGGGACCCGGACCCCCACCCGGTCCCCGAGCCCGACCCCGGCGGAGCCGAGCCGCCGCCGCAGCCGCTCCACCTCCATGGCCAGCGCACGGTAGGTGAGACTGCTCGTGCCGTCGTCCAGGGCGGGCTCGTCCGGATGCGACCGCACGGACGCGTCGAAGACGTCGAGAAGCGTGCGGGGCGAGGCCGCCGGGCCTCCCGAGAAGCGTGCGCTGTCCCCGAACTGCTGGTGGATCTCCGCGCCGAGCTCCTCGCCGAGCAGGCCGAGAGCGTCGCTCTCCTGTATGGCTGCCATCCGGTCCTCGCGTCTTGATCCCGGATGCCTCCGGGGCGCTGGCGGGCCCGCAGGTGTGCCTGGGGTTGTCCGGATCCAGCTCCAGTAACAAACCGGAAATCTTAGTACGACGCTAGATTTGGGCGCTTCGGCACGCCAGTCGGAGTAGCCGTTCAGGGGTGGGGCGGAGCCGGCGACATTGATCCTGAGCTGGGGGTCTTCGGACGGACGAGACTTCCCCCACACCGATGATCAGGTCACCTCCGTCGGATGGCTGCTAGTAGTCGAGGTCCAGGTAGTCGATGTCGTTGATGGCCACGTCCGACAGATCCGTCGCACGGACCCCGCCGTCCTGGAAGTACACGTCCTTGAATCCGTCGGCGATGATCTGCCGCATCTCCTGGTCACCGGCCCCCGCCTCGCGCGCCTCGAACAGGCGGCGGGCGTGGTCCGGCGTGAGGTGCACCGTGAGGCGGCGGAAGCGGCCGTCGTCGGTCGTGCCGATCGGTGCGGTGTAGCCGAACCGGGCCCTCGTCTCCACGGTGATCCCACCCGTGGCGGCGGCTTGCTTGCGCCTGCGCTTGCGGACCTGCGGCTGCCAGCGGGACCGCACGGCCGTGTCGATCCTCTGCTGGATGTCCTTCGGAGGGTGTCTGCGCTCGCCCTTGCGGTAGCGCTCCACCGACCGCTGGCTCACTCCGAGTTCCGCCGCCACCGCCCGGGTCGTCTTGAGCTGCCGCATCAGGAAGTTGATCTGGCCCTTGAGGGTCTTGGGCGGCTCCCGGGTGAAGGCTTCCTGGTCGGCGCGCTCGATGGCGTCCTCGATCTCTCCCACGGCGTCCTACTCCCCTTCGTCCAGGACGGCGTCGCCGCCCTTGATGTGGCGGGCGGGGTTGTAGCCCTTCTCCAGCAGGTCGACGGCCCAGAGCATCTCCTGGACGCCTTCCAGTTTCGCCAGGCCCGGGCTGGGGCCGAGGCGGAAGCCGCCGGGCTGGGGCTTGCCGGAGGCCGCGTACGGCAGGAAGTCCAGGGGGCTGGGGCCGGGGCTGGGGTAGACGACGCAGTCGGACAGCACCGCGAGCGGGTACAGACCCGTCAGCTTCGCCATGTTCAGCAGTTTGCGGTGCATGTTGACCCGGGCCTTGGAGATGACGGCGGCGCGGATGTCGGGTCGCCAGGTCGGGCGTTCCAGAGCCGGCCACCGCTCCCCGTCCCGGTAGCGGCGGCCCTGGGGGCGCTCACGCAGTTTCCCGATGCCTCCCTTGACCGTGGCCTTGATCGCCGCGAGGACGGCGGCCAGGGCCGGGTCGGCGTCCTTGTGCCGCTCCATCGCCGTGAGGAAGGCGCGGTCGTCCAGGTCCCGGGTGACGCCGAGGTCGGCGAGGGTGTCGAGGTAGGCGGTCTTGAGCCGGTCGTGCCAAGGGTCCAGGTACGCGCCGGTCTCGCGCCGCAGGTACGCCTCCATCGGCTGGACGTTGTAGCCGAGTTCCTGGGCGTAGGCGACGGTGTGGGTCTGGTACCAGGCCGGGCCGTCGGGCCGTTCGCCGGTCGGTGTGAACGGGCTGGGCAGGCGCGGGTCCAGCTCCACGTGGGAGAGGTCCACCAGCCAGGAGCCGGGGATCTTCGGGTTGAACTGCGGGGCGCGGAAGTCACACGCCGCGCGGCGCCCGATGCCGGGCCCCCGGTCAGTCGGCTTCCGTCAGGGCCGCGTGCGCGGCGGCGAGGATCTCCTCGGAGAGCGGGGAGCCCTGGGTGGCCCGGGACAGGACCAGGGCACCGACCAGGGTGCACAGCCGGGCGAGGCCACCCTCGCCGCCCTCGCCGCCCCCGACGCCCCCGACGCCCCCGCCGTCCGCGACGGCCTCGGCGGGGGCGAGGAACGCGGCGAAGTCGGCCACGCCCTCCGCGTAGGTACGGCGCGCCTCGCGGCCTTCGGGTCCGCGCGCGATATCGATGGCGAGAGCCGCGACCGGGCAGCCGTCCGCCGCGTTGTCACGGTGTTCGACGGAGAGGTAGGCGTCGATCAGGGCCCGCTGAGCGGCATCCCGCTGCCCGTCGTGCCGCTCGAGCCCGGCCGCATTGCGCCGTGCGATCTCATCGAAGACGTGGGCGGTGACCTCATCGACGAGCGCTTCCTTGGAGGCGAACTGCTTGTAGAAGGCGCCGTGGGTGAGGCCGGCCGCCTTCATGAGATCGGCGACGCTGACGTGGGTGCCCTGCTCCCGGAACAGCCGCGACGCGGTGTCCACCACCCGCCTGCGATTTTCCTCCGCCTGCGCCTGCGATACGCGGCCCATGGCCACCTCCCGTTTGGATGTCGACTGGCATCTATCATAGCCCTGTGCTTAGATTGTGCTTGCAATCTAAATGACGCGGGTGCTCCGACGGCACCTGCGAAGGACAGGAACGAGCATGGAACTCAAGAACGCGGTCGCGGTGGTCACCGGCGCCAACCGGGGCCTCGGGCGGCACCTGGCCGCCCAGCTCGTGGAGCATGGCGCCAAGGTCTACGCGGCGGCCCGCCGTCCCGAGACGGTCGACCTGCCGGGCGTCCGCCCACTGCGCCTCGACGTGACGGACCAGGAGTCGATACGGGAGGCCGCCCGCATCGCGTCGGACGCGACGCTTCTGATCAACAACGCGGGCGTCTCCACCGGCGCGACGCTGGTCGGCGGCGACCTGGACGAGGTACGTCGCGAGATGGAGACCAACTTCTTCGGCCCGCTCGTCGCCACACGGGCCTTCGCTCCCGTCATCGAGGGCAACGGCGGCGGCGCCGTACTCAACGTCCTGTCCGCCCTGTCCTGGTTCCACCCGGCAGGCCTCGGCTCCTACGCGGCTTCCAAGGCCGCCGCCTGGGCGCTGAGCGACGCGAGTCGCGAGGAACTGGCGCCCCGCGGGATCACCGTCTCGGCGCTGCACGTCGGCTACATGGACACCGACATGGCCGCCAGCGTGCCCGCCGATCAGAAGGTCGCCGCCGCCGACGTCGCGGCCCAGGCCCTGCGCGGCATCGAGACCGGCCTGCCCGAGATCCTCGCCGACGAGACCAGCAGGTACGTCAAGCAGAGCCTGTCCGCGGCGCCCCAGCCGAACGCGGGCTGACGCTCACCCCCTCCACCACGGCACGACGGCCTTCCAGGCCCCCTTACGCAAGGACTTCTCATGCGTTACACGGCCTTCGGCCGCAAGACCGGACTGCGCGTCTGCGAGTACGCGCTCGGCACCGCGAACTTCGGCACCGGCTGGGGCGCAGGCGCCGAGCCGACGAGGCCCGCCGCATCTTCGACCGGTTCGCCGAGGCCGGCGGCACCTTCCTCGACAGCGCCGACAGCTACCTCGCAGCCCTCGACGTCCAGCTGACCGACGAGCAGTACGCGCGCCTCGACAAGGTCAGCGCCGTGCCGCTCGGCGTACCGCACGAGGGCATCGCGGGCTCGCTGGGGCACCTCCAGGGCGGCGACGCGAGCAGCGTCATCACCCCGGTCGTGCCGGTGGCCTGAGCCCGGAAACACGGCCGACGCAGAACTCTCCGCGCAGGCACTGGCCACTGCCGTGCCGACGCGGAGCGCGCGGACTAGAAGAACACCACAAACCGTCTCGTCCCGAGACAAGCCCCTCACGGACAGAACACCCCTCCCGCTTGGACGGGAGACCACACGAACGGAGATGACGATGAAGGCCTTCACGGTCGAGAAGTACGGTGACGCGTCCAACATGCGTGCCGCCGAGATACCCGACCCCCAGGTGGGCGCCGACGACGTCCTGGTCAGGATCCACGCGGCGAGTGTCAACCCACTGGACATGAAGATCCGCGACGGTGACCTCAAGCAGATCCTGCCCTACCGTCTCCCGCTCGTCCTGGGCAACGACCTCGCCGGGACCGTCGTCCGCGTCGGATCGTCCGTCACCCGCTTCGCGGTGGGCGACGAGGTCTACGCGCGGCCCGACAAGGACCGCATCGGCACCTTCGCCGAACTCCTCGCCGTCCACCAGGACGACCTGGCGCCCAAGCCCGCCACGCTCACCATGACCGAGGCCGCCTCCCTCCCTCTGGTCGCGCTGACCGCCTGGCAGGCCCTGGTCGAGCGGGCGAACGTCCAGCCGGGCCAGAAGGTCCTCATCCACGCGGGCGCCGGCGGCCTCGGATCCATCACCATCCAACTGGCCAAGGCACTGGGCGCGCACGTGGCCGCCACCGCGAGCACCGCCAAGATCGACCTCGTCAAGGACCTCGGCGCGGACGAGGTCATCGACTACCGCACCCAGGACTTCTCCGAACTCCTCACCGGCTACGACCTCGTCCTGGACTCCCTCGGCGGCGAGAACCTCGCCAAGTCCCTGCGCATCCTCAAGCCCGGCGGCCTGGCCATCTCCGTCGCGGGCCCGCCCGACCCGGCCACCGCCCGCGAACTCGGCTCGAACCTGGTGCTCCGCCTGGGCATCGCCGCGCTCAGCGCCAAGACCCGGCGCCAGGCCAAGCGTCTCGGTGTCACGTACTCCTTCCTGTTCATGAAGGCCAGCGGCGACCAGCTGCGCGAACTCACCCCCCTCATCGACGCCGGGAAGATCCGCCCCGTCGTCGACCAGGTCTTCCCCTTCGACGAGACCCTTCAGGCCATGGAGTACGTCGAGAAAGGCCGCGCAAAAGCCGGCAAGGTCGTCGTCTCCATGACGTGAACCCAGGGCAACGGCCCTGCCGGACGCCGAGAACGCCGCTCGCCACAGCGAGAAGAACCCGCCCCACGCTCCTTTCTCCCACACCAGGACCCGATCACGAACGCACCCGTCCAGCTCCCCCACGCCCACCCCGTCGTCGTACAAGAACGCGCCGACCCGCGCCGTGTCCGTGCACGGCGTGGACGTCGCCTACCGGCAGCACGGTCCGGACGACAACTTGCCTGCGAAGAGTGCGGATCACGTCAGGAACGATGCGAATTCGGCGACAGGGGTCTGTACGGTGAGCGGTGTAACTCCCGAGCTGGAAGCGACAGTTGATGACTGACGTGACGAGTGACACCGAGGCCGGGAAGGCCGCTGTGAGTGGCGCCGTGGACGACGGGCTGGTCGCCGAGT
>NZ_JAAHBP010000035.1 GCF_023184515.1 Streptomyces sp. D2-8
CCAGGTCCTCGACGTTCTTCAGGACCTGCTGCGGTGCTGGACCGGTGCATGCACCACCTGCGGACGACCTCTACCCGCCCGACGAAACCGCCGCAGACAGCTCAGAACCTAACGAAGCACTACTAGGGCCTGTCGTTTGGATCAGGTCGCAGGGAAGCGACGGTGCTTCTCAACGCCGGTGAGCGGGGTCTGGTGCGTGTCTCTGCAAGGCGGAGGAGGGCGTCGACGCGATGGGGGTCCCCCCTGCTCGAGCGAAGTCGAGAGCTTGGGGGAGTCGGCAACCGACGACAACGCGGCAGAGGCGCGTGCCAGGCCCCGCGTCTGCGGTCTGATCCAAACGACAGGCCCTAGCGGTCCCCGGCAGGCCCGCCCGTGCGCTGTGCGCCCGCGGTCTCGTCCGGGTGGAGGGCATCGAGGATGAGGGTGAGGCCGAAGACGAACTCGTCGGCGTAGTCGTAGCCGGGCTTGAGGACGTGCTCGGTGGCCAGTTCGGCGAGGTGGGGGTAGGCGTCGGCGGGCATGTCGCGCAGGATGGAGCCCGCGACCTCGTCCAGCTCGGCCGCGCCTCTGAACGGCAGGCTCAGCTCCTGGAGTACGAACCCGTACAGGTAGCTGTCGATCAGTGAGACGGCGTGCGCGGCCAGGGGGACGGAGAATCCTCCGGCGCGCAGCGTGCCGATGACGGCGTCGTGATGGCGCAGGGTCGCGGGGCCGGGCTGGGAACGGGAGTCCATGAGGCCGATGGCCCAGGGATGGCGCCGGAGGACGGCACGGGCGGAGTCCGCGCGGTGGCGCAGGGCACTCTTCCAGTCCGTGTCGCGCGGCGGCAGGTCGATCTCGGCGAACACCGCGTCCACCATGCCGTCCAGGATGTCTTCCCGGCCCGCGACGTGGTGGTAGAGCGACATCGCCTCGACACCCAGCGGTTCGGCGATGGCCCGCATGGTGAGCGCCGCCGCCCCCTTCTCGTCCGCCACCGCCAGCGCCGTGCGGATCACGCGCTCACGACTGAGCGGAGTACGCGCCGACGCCCCCCGTCGGCCCTTGTTTCCCTCGGGCATCCAGCCCCTCCTTCTCGCTTCCCTCGGGCGCTCCCCTTGACCGCCTTACGGCATAAGGCTAGCTTGCCTTACAACATAAGGTAGACATTCCGGCGAAGGGGCTGCGCCATGGACACGGACCGCGTGAAGAAGGTCTGCATCATCGGGGCTTCAGGGAAGCTCGGGCAGTACATGGTCAGGCACGCGCTGGAGCGCGGCTACGAGGTGGTCGGGGTGTGCCGGGAGCGCAGCGTGCCGAAGCTGGCCGCGTTCGAGGGCCGGATGACCATCGTCCCCGGGCCCACCGACGACCCGGAGGTGATCCGGCGGGCGGTCGCCGGGTGCGACGGGGTGCTGACGGTGCTGGTGCCGTGGGGGGTGCGGCAGTACGCGTCGGGCACCGCGCAGGCGGTGCTCGACCACGCACGGCCGGGCGCGCGCCTGGTCTTCTCCTGCGGCTGGCACATCACACGCGACGGCAAGGACACGTACTCACGGATGTTCACCCTGGGCGTCCGGATCGCCGCCGTACTGGGCAAGCTCGTCCGCGCCGTCGAGATCGACGACCAGGTCGAGGCGTGCCGGCGGGTGTTCGCCAGCGACACCCGGTGGACCGTGGTGCGCGGCAGCAGTCTGGAGGAGGGCGAGAGTCAGGGCCTGCCCGTGTGGAGCCGGCATGTCGGCGACCCGGTCCTGGCCGGCAACCTGACGCGCCGGGTGGACTTCGCGCTGTTCATGGTGGAAGCGCTCACCGACGACACGCTCGTCCAAGAGGCCCCGGCGATCGTCGGCTGCCGAACCCCCGGCGCCCTCGCCCACGCCGGGAAGCCTCACGCCTAGCCGGGCGACGCGACGCCCGGGGCACCCCGCTCGGCTTCGCTTCAGCGCGTCGCCCAGTGGCATGCCACCTGTGCCGTGCCGCCGCCGTCGAGGATCCCCGGATCCTGACCGCGGCACGCGCCCGCGACGCCCGCCCGTTCCGCCTCACCGCTCGCCAGCACCTGGCAGCGGGCGTGGAAGCGGCACCCCGGCGGCACACGCGACGGGTCCGGGGGCTCGCCCGTGAGGACCACCGGGTCGCCCGGGGCCTCCGGGAGGACGGACAACAGGGCCTGGGTGTAGGGGTGCCGAGGAGCCGTCAGCACCTGCTCCACCGCCCCCGTCTCCACGATCCGGCCCAGGTACATCACGGCGACCCTGTCGGCGATGTTCCACGCCAGGCCCAGGTCGTGCGTGACGACCAGCGCGGACAGGCCGAGCTCGGCACGCAGCCGTAGCAACAGGGCGAGGATCTCGCCGCGTACCGAGGCGTCCAGGGACGCCACCGGCTCGTCGGCGACGAGGAGTTCGGGCTCCAGGACGAGCGCGCCGGCGATGACGACCCGCTGGCGTTGCCCGCCGGACAGTTCGTGTGGGTAGCGCAGGAAGAAGCGCTCCGCAGGGCGCAGTCCGGCCCGGGACAGGGCCTCGGCGACCGCCGTGCGCTCGTCGCCGCCGTAGCCGTGGATGCGCAGGCCCTCGGCGACCGCGTCGTACACCGTGTGCCGGGGGTTGAGTGAGCCGCTGGGGTCCTGGAGGACCAGCTGGACGCGTTTGCGGTAGGCCTTGAGGGACCGGCCGGAGTAGTCCAGCGGGCGGCCGTCGAAGGTGACCCGGCCCGCCGTCGGCTCGACCAGCCCCAGCAGACCGCGGGCCAGGGTCGTCTTGCCGCAGCCGGACTCGCCGACCAGCGCGACGATCTCGCCGGGTCGGATGTCGAGGTCGACGCCGTCCACCGCGCGGGCCCGGGGGCCGCCGTGCCGGCCGGGGAGCGTGACGTAGAGGCCCTGGGCGCTCAGCAGAGGGACCGTGGTGACCTCGGGGGCCGTGGGGGACGTGGTCATGGCGTGCTGGGCCTCGCTTCCTCCAGGGCCCCCGGTTTCCCGGCCGGCCGCTCTTCACCGGCTTGCGCTCCCGCTTCCGGCGGACCGACCAGCACACACGCAGCCCGCCGCTCCGGCCCCGCCGCCCGCAGCGCCGGGTCCTCCTCGGCGCACGACTCGAGCGCCACCGGGCAGCGCGGATGGAACGTGCACCCGGACGGCAACGCGGCAGGATCCGGGGGGTCGCCCGCCAGGCCCTGCGGGGCGAACCGGGACGCCGGGTCGCCGATGCGCGGGAACGCGGCCGACAGAGCCCGGGCGTACGGGTGCCGGGCGCCCTCGTACACCTGCTGAGCGGGGCCCTCCTCGACCACCCGGCCCGCGTACATCACCGCGAGCCGGTCACAGGTGTCGGCGAGGACCGCCAGGTCGTGGCTGATCATGATCAGGCCGAGGTCCTGGTCCGCGACCAGCTGCTCGATGAGCCGGAGGATCTGGGCCTGGATCATCACGTCGAGCGCGGTCGTCGGCTCGTCGGCGACGATCAGTCGCGGATCGCAGGCCAGAGCCATCGCGATCATGACGCGCTGGCGCTGGCCGCCGGACAGTTCGTGCGGGTAGGCGTCCGCGCGGGCCGCCGGCAGGCCGACCTGCTCCAGCAGCTCGCCGGTCTTCTTCTTCGCCCCGGCCGCGGTCGCCTTCCGGTGCAGCAGGATCGGCTCGGCGATCTGGTCGCCGATGCGGTGCACGGCGTTGAGGGAGTGCATCGCGCCCTGGAAGACGATGGAGGCCCCGGCCCAGCGGACCGCCCGGACCCGGCCCCACTTCATGGTCAGCACGTCCTCGCCGTCGAGGAGCACCTCCCCGGTGATCCGGGCGCCCGCCGGCAGCAGCCGCAGCAGAGCCAGGGCCAGCGTGGACTTGCCGCAGCCGGACTCCCCGGCGACGCCGAGCTTCTGCCCCGCCTCCAGGCGCAGATCCACCCCGCGCACGGCGGCCGCCCCGCCCGCGTACGTCACGGTCAGGTTCCTGACGTCGAGCAGACTCAACGCGACACCCCCAGCCTGGGGTTGAGGACGGACTCCACGGCCCGCCCGCACAACGTGAACGCCAGCGCCACCACGGCGATGGCGATGCCCGGCGGCACCAGGTACCACCAGTCCCCGGCACTGACCGCGCCCGCCTCGCGCGCGTCCTGGAGCAGTCCGCCCCACGACACGACCGTGGGGTCGCCGAGGCCCAGGAAGGCGAGCGTCGCCTCCGCGAGGATGGCCGAGGAGATGATCAGGGTCGTCTGGGCCAGGACCAGCGGCATCACATTCGGCAGGACGTGCCGGGACATGACGTGCCAGTGGCCGCCGCCGAGCGCCTGCGCCCGCTCGATGTACGGCCGGGTCTCCACCGCGAGGGTCTGGGCCCGCACCAGCCGGGCCGTGGTCGGCCAGGTGGTGACGCCGATCGCCACGACGGTCGTGGTCAGCGAGCGGGACATCACGGTCGCCAGGGCGATCGCGAGCACCAGCGTCGGCATGACCAGGAACCAGTCGGTGACCCGCATCATCACCGTCGCGTACCAGCCCTTGAAGTGCCCCGCCGTCACCCCGATCAGCGTGCCGATCGCCACCGACAGCACGGCGGCGAGCAGCCCGACCAGCAGCGACACCCGCGAACCCCAGATCACCAGGCCCAGCAGGTCACGCCCGAACTGGTCGGTGCCGAGCGGGAACTCGGCGCTCGGGCTCTGCATCGGGCGCCCGGGCGCGTCGGTCACGCTGCTCACGTCGGAGCCGACGAACAGCGGTGCGAACAGCGCCAGCAGCGCGCACAGCGCGAGCACGGTCAGGCCGTACAGCCCCGCCCGTTCGGAGCGGTACTGCCGCCAGAAGCGGGCGACGGACGCCCGGCGGCGCTGCCGGGCCAGGGCGCGCGGGCTGGGGGCCGTCTCGGCAGTCGTCGTCATCGGGCCACCCGGGGGTCCAGCAGCGGATAGACCAGGTCGGCGAGGGTGTTCATGAGGATCACCGCGGCGGCGAACACGAAGAACAGTCCCTGCACGAGCGGCAGATCGGGCACGCTCAGCGCCTGGTAGAACAGCCCGCCGAGGCCGGGCCAGGAGAACACCGTCTCCACGAGAATCACGCCCGCCACCGTCCGCCCGAGGTTGATGAAGATCAGCGTCACGGTCGGCAGCAGCGCGTTCGGCACGGCGTGCCGACGGCGTACGAGGTCGTCGCGCAGCCCCTTGGCCCGCGCGGTCGTCAGATAGTCGCTGCCCATCTCGTCCAGCAGTGCCGACCGTGTGACCAGCAGGGTCTGCCCGTACTCCACGGCCACCAGCGTCACCACCGGCAGCACCAGATGGTGCGCCACGTCCACGACGTACGCGAAGCCCTCCTCGCCGCCCGACTCCATGCCGCCGGTCGGGAACATGCCGGGCAGCGGGCCGATGCCCACCGACAGCACGATGATCAGCAGCAGCCCCAGCCAGAAGGACGGGATGGAGTACAGCGTCAGCGCGAGGCCCGTGTTGACGCGGTCGCCCAGCCTGCCGTGCCGCCAGGCCGACCGGGTGCCGAGGAAGATGCCCAGCGCCGTGTAGAGGACGAACGCGGTCCCGGTGAGCAGCAGGGTGTTCGGCAGCGCCTCGGTGATCTTGTCGACGACGGGGGCGCGGAACTGGTACGACGTCCCGAAGTCGCCCGTGAGCGCCTTGCCGCAGTAGTCCGTGAACTGCCGCCACAGGGGCAGGTCGAGGCCGAACTCCTCGCGGTAGGCGGCCAGCTGCTCCGCCGACACCTGACGGCCGCCCGTCATGGTCTTCACCGGGTCGCCGGGGATCAGCCGGAAAAGGAAGAAGCTGGTCACGAGGACGGCCAGCAGCGATACGGCGGCACCGGCCACCTTGCCCGCCAGGTACCGCGGGTACGCGGAGCTCTTGCGTACCCGCGGCCCGGCCGCCCTCTGCTTGTCCTCGACCAGCGCGGGGGTCGCGTCAGCGGTCATGAGTACCCGCTCGCCGCCCTACTCGCGTTCCTCGGCGGTGGCCCGCCGCCGCATGGCGGCGAAACCGCCGAGCCCGGCGAGGACGACGATACCGGCGACGATCGCGACCACGACCCCGGTCGACGACGCGTTGTCCGACGACCCGCCGGAGTCCGCCGGGACCGCCGACCACCAGCTCCAGTAGCCGTCCTGGCCGTAGATGTTGCCCGCCTTCGCCGGCATGGTCGTGATCGACTTGATCTGGTCCGTCCGGAAGGCCTCGACCGCGTTCGGATACGCCATGACGTTCATGTACCCGAGGTCGTACAGCCGCGACTCCATCTGCTTGACGATGTCCGCCCGTTTGGCGGGGTCGTACTCGGTGAGCTGACGGGCGTAGAGCTCGTCGTACTTCTTGTCGCAGATGAAGTTGTCCGTCGCGCCCGTCTCCTCGGGGGTCGCCGGAAGGGCCCCGCAGGTGTGGATGGACAGCACGAAGTCCGGGTCGGGGTTGACCGACCAGCCGTCGAACGCCAGGTCGTACGTGCCGGCCAGCCACGGGTCGGTCACGTTGTCCAGGCAGTTGAGCCGGACGCCGATGCCGAGCTTGCCCCACCACTCCTGGAGGTACTTGCCGACCGCCTTGTCGTTGGGGTCGGTGGCGTGACACAGCACGCGGTAGGTGATCGGCTTGCCGTCCTTGCCGACGCGTTTGCCGTCGCCGTTCTTCTTGTACCCCGCCTGGTCGAGCAGCCGGGCCGCCTCGGCCGGGTCGTACGTCAGTTTCCGGCTCGCGGACGGCTTCCAGAAGTAGTCCTGGAAGCGCGGCGGGATATAGCCCTCGCCCTCGACGGCGTGGCCCCGGAACACCTTGTCGATGATGGCCTCGCGGTCGACGGCCCGGAACAGCGCGTTGCGCACCCGCTGGTCCAGCAGGGAGGGGTGGCCGTCGCCGAATTTCTTGCCGTTCTTCGCCTTGGCACCCGGGTTGGTGGCGAGGGCGTAGAAGCGGCGGCCGGGGGCGTCGTTCACCTGGATGTCGTCCGCGCCCTTCAACGACTCCGCCTGAGCGGGCGTCAGGGAAGGGGACCCGGCGACGAAGGACACCTCGCCCTTGCGCAGCGCCGACACGGCCGCGTCCTGGTCCTTGTAGTAGCGGAAGACCAGCTCGTCGAACTTCGGCGACCCGCGCCAGAAGTCCTTGTTGGCCTTGAGCCGGACATAGCTGTCGGCCTTGTAGCCGCTCAGCACGAACGGTCCGTTCCCCACGACGGGGAAGCTCTTGTCGTTGTTGAACTCGGAGAAGTCCGAGACCTTCTCCCACACGTGCTTCGGCACGATCGGCACGTCCAGCGCGGCCATCGTGGCCTGCGGCTTCTTCAACTCGATGACCAGCTTGGTGGGGCTCGGGGCCGTCACCTTGCGGAAGTTCCCGACATAGCTGCCGTTCGCCGTGGCCGCGCCGGTGTCGGTCATCATCTTGTTGAACGTCCACGCCGCGTCCTCGGCGGTGGCCTGCTGCCCGTCCGACCACGTGGAGTTGTCGCGGATCGTGTAGGTCCAGGTCAGCTTGTCCGGCGACGGCTCCCACTTGGTGGCCAGGCCCGCGATGGCGTGGTTGTCCTTGGGGTCGTAGTTGGTCAGGTACTCGTACATGAGCCGGTGGATGCTCGTGCTGAGCAGCCGGACCGCCAGGAACGGGCTGAGCGAGTCCACGCTCTGCGCCACGGCGACGGTCAGCACCTTCTTGCCGTCGTCGGCCGCCCGGGCCTGCTGGGGCGCCGGGTCGAGCGGGGTGGCGAGACCGGCGGTGAGGGTGAGCGCGGCGGCCCCGGCCAGGGCGACGAGCCGGAGGCCGTGCGGGAGGCTGCGTTTCTGATCGTTCGTGCCCATGGTCGGACCTCGCGTCATCGCTCGGACGGGAAGGACGGGTTGATCAGCTGTCAGATACGTGATGTGTGTGTACCAGCGGCCGTCTCCACCCGTCAACGGCGTGTTCACCCCTTGTGGCCTGCGGAAATAACAAATTGGCGAGCTTTTCGCACTCATTGGTCGAGACCACTGACGCGCTCCTGGCCAGGGCCTGGCAACGGAATTCGCCCCTGAACGCGCCGAGGCCCGCGCCGAGTCGGAACGGCGCGGGCCGGGCGGGGATCGGCCCCTCGAAAGGGGCCGATCGGGTGAGGTGATTACTGCGTCGGAGGCGGGGGCGGCGGGGTCTGCCCGTCGGGCTGGGCCGGGTGGCCGGGATGGCCCGGCTGCCCGGGCTGGGGGTAGCCGTAGCCCGGCTGCGGGGGAGCGGCCGGGGGCTGGCCCGGCTGGGGGTACGGCTGACCGGGCTGCTGACCCGGCTGACCTGGCTGGCCCGGCTGCGGGTAGGGCGGCTGGCCCGCGGCCTGCGGGTACGGCTGCCCGGGCTGGGCCGGGGGCTGGCCCGGCTGGGCATAGGGCTGGCCGGGCTGCGGATACGGCTGCCCGGGCTGGGCGTACGGCTGGTCGGGCTGCGGCTGCTGCGGGTACGGGCCCGGCTGGCCGGGGGCCTGCTGACCGGGCGCCGGCTGCTGCTGCCCGGGGTACGGAGGCTGGCCCGGCTGGGCGTAGGGCTGACCCGGCATGGCCTGGCCGGGCATCGGCGGGGCCGCGACCGGCGGCGGGTTGCCGTCGGACGTCCACAGGCCGTGCGCCTGCTGGTGGCGGATGAAGTCCTCGGCGACCATCGCCGTGAGGTTGAAGTACGCCTCCCGCACCTTCGGCCGCATCATGTCGAGGTCGACCTCGGCACCGGCGGCGAGGTGCTCGTCGAAGGGCACGACGACGACGCCACGGCAGCGCGTCTCGAAGTGCGTCACGATGTCCTCGACCTTGATCATCTTGCCGGTCTCGCGGACCCCGGAGATGACGGTGATGGACCGCGAGACGAGGTCGGCGTACCCGTGCGCGGACAGCCAGTCCAGCGTCGTGCTCGCACTGCTCGCACCGTCCACGGACGGCGTCGAGATGATGATGAGCTGGTCGGCGAGGTCCAGCACACCGCGCATGGCGCTGTAGAGCAGACCGGTACCGGAGTCGGTGAGGATCACCGGGTACTGCTTGCCCAGCACGTCGATCGCGCGCCGGTAGTCCTCGTCGTTGAAGGTCGTGGACACGGCCGGGTCGACGTCGTTGGCGATGATCTCCAGGCCGGAGGGCGCCTGGGACGTGAACCGCCGGATGTCCATGTACGAGTTGAGGTACGGGATCGCCTGGACCAGGTCACGGATGGTGGCCCCGGTCTCCCGCCGCACCCGGCGCCCCAGGGTGCCCGCGTCCGGGTTGGCGTCGATCGCGAGGATCTTGTCCTGCCGCTCGGTGGCGAGCGTGGAGCCGAGCGCGGTGGTCGTGGTCGTCTTGCCGACACCGCCCTTGAGGCTGATCACCGCGATCCGGTAGCAGGACAGCACGGGCGTACGGATCAGGTCGAGCTTCCGCTGCCGCTCGGCCTCTTCCTTCTTGCCACCGATCTTGAACCGACCGCCACCGGCCGCCGGACGGCTGCTCTTCGCCTTCTGCTTCTTGCTGTTGAGCAGCCGGTCGGACGACAGCTCCACGGCAGCGGTGTAACCGAGCGGCGCGGCCCCGGGGTTGGTCGGCTGCCGCTGGTCGTGCTGCATGGGCTGAGGCCAGGCGGCACCGGTACGGGGGTCTACGGGCTGCTGGGGCGGCCGCTGCCCGGGGTGCGGCTGCCCCGACGGGGCGGGCTGGCCGGCGTGCGGCGGCTGGGCTCCGGGCTGCGGCTGGGCCTGCGGGGGTACGCCGGGCTGCGCCTGGGGCTGTGGCTGCTGGGCCGGCGGCTGGGGGAAGCCGTACCCGCCGTGGGCGCCGGGGACGGACTGGGGGAAGCCGTACCCGCCTTGGGCGTCGGGGACGCCGGGCTGCGGGAAGCCGTAGCCGTCCTGCGGGGTCGGCGCGGGGGTGGTGGGCGGAGTGGCCGGGGGCTGGGCCGGGTGCTGCTGGGCGGCCGGGGCGGGGGCGCCCTGCTGGGGGAAGCCGTAGCCGCCCTGCGCGGGGGGCGCGTGCGGGCCGTCCGGCTGCTGGGCCGGGGCGGGAGCGCCGGGGTGCGGGAAGCCGTAACCCCCGGGCTGCGGTACGGGCTGGGCGGGCGGCTGGTTGGGCGGTGTCGGTGCGGGCTGCTGGTTCCACGCTGCAGGCGCGGGCTGCGGTGCCTGTGGCTGGAACGGCGGCTGCTGTGCCGGCACGTAGGGCTGCGGCGGCACCGGAGGCTGCCCGTGGGCGGCCGACGGCTGCGGCTGAGCGGGCGCGGTTGCGTCCGAGGGCTGCGCCTGCGGCTGCTGCGGCGGGGCGGGCCACTCGCTCGCCGGGGCCGGAGCGGCCGGCTGGTACGACGGCGGCAGCGGTGGCACGCCCTGCGGGGGCGGGGGAGTGGAGTCGGACGGTGTGCTCTGCGGGGCATCGGGCGAGGCCGGTACGGCCGGTACGGCGCCCTCCGGCTCGTTCTGCGCGGGCGCGCCGTCGGCGGGGGGCGCGTCGGCCGGCTCGGCGGCAGGCGCCACCGACTCCTCGCGCTCGTGCTCGGCCCTGGCCGGCACCGCGTTTTCAGGCTCGTCAGAGTCAGGCCGCACGTCCTCGGGCTGTGCGTCCTCGGGCTGTTGGTGCCCGGCCTCGGCGTCGTCGGCCTCGGTGTCCTTGGCCTCGGCGTCCTCCGGCCCGGCGTCCTGAATGCCGGCGTCCTCGGTCTCGGTGTCCTCGGGCGCTGCGACCTGCGGGTCCATGACCTCGGGTGCCACGTCCTCGGCTTCCGGCCGGGTGGCCTCCGGCTCGGCCTCCTCGACCGGCGGCACGTCGGTGAAGGCGTCCGCGTCCAGCGCGTACTCCGAAACCGCGGCGGAGTCGTCAGCCTCGACACCGGGGCCGTCGTCCTCCGCGTCATCGGCACGGGCACCGCCACCGGCCGCGGCGGCGTCCTCCGTCTCGGTGGCTTCGGGTGCCTCGGGCGCGGAAGCCGCCTCCGCAGCGGCACGCTCCTCGATCTCCCGCTTCAGGGCGACGGCGGAGAAACGCATGGTGGCGCCGCTCTCCAGATCGCCGCTCTCCGGCTCCGCGGCATCGCCGGAAGCGGCGGCCGGAGCCTCGGGAGTGGTCGGAGCCTCCGGAGCAGCGGCCGGAGTCGCCGGAGCCTCGTGAGCGGCCGGTGCCTCCGGCGGAGCCGGCGGCGTCCACGGCGACTGATACCCGCCGACGGGGATGTTCGGCACAGCCGTAGGAGAGGCCGCGCCACCCTCCGGCGCCTCGGTCTGCCCCTGAGGCCGGCCCTCCGGCTGCGACCCCTGCGGCTCGAACCCACTCCCCATCGGGAGCCTGGGCACAGCCGAGGGGCTCCCCGACGAAGGCGCGGGCGGCGCCGGCGGCGTGAAGGGCGTACCCGGCGCGGGCGGGGGAGGTGTGAACGGAGCGCCCGGAGCGGGCGTCGGCGCGGGCGGGGTGAAGGGCGCCCCGGGTGCCGGAGCCGGTGCGGAGGCCTGCCCCGGCAGGGACGTCGGAAGGGACGAAGGTCCACCGGAAGGGTTGGCATGCGGCGGCGGAGTCAGCCCGGGCAGCGGCGGCACCGGCCCGTTCGGCCTTCCGGAACCTCCAGGCGTCCCAGCAGCCCCCGGAGCTCCGGAACCCCCGGGCGCGCCGGAACCCTCCGGTCCGGAACCCCCGGGCGCTCCCGAAGCACTGGAGTCGCCGGACGCCCCCGCCCCCTGTCCCGAGCTCGCGTTGCCCGAGGCGTTCTGCGTGTACCAGGCGGGCGGCGCGTAGTCGATGGTGAACTCGCCCGTCATCTCTGCTGCGGACTCCGCGTCGGGCTGGTCATCGCCGGGTGTCGCCCAGCCCCCGCGGTTCCCGTCCCGATCGCTGCTCACAGTGTTCCTCCTGGTGTGGTCGAGCACCCTCATGCCGTGCTGGGGCGACCCTTGCTTGTCGTCCGACGTCGTGCGAAGTCGTTTGAGGCGTATCGAGGTCGTCCGAGGTCGTCCGCTCCACAGGCTCCCCCGCTTGCCCCCTGGGACGCCGACGCCTACTCCACGGGGTCTGACGTCGAGCCCTGTCCCAGCCTAATCACCACACGCCCCGACCCGGCAGGCCCGTCTGCCTCTCAACAGCAACGCCGGACCTCGAAATCCCGGCAAATGCGACGTAATTGCTGGCGCAACAATTGACAAACCGGGTGCTACGAACGGTTTCCCTGCCAGGCCCGTCAGTCCATCCGACGTGGCGTACCCAACAACCCGGTCTCCGCGTCCGTGGGCTGTGTCATCGCGTACTGCCGATCGCGGTCGGTACACCACAGGGTGAGGCCGTCGGCGAGCCCCGGCAGGGAGTCCATCTCGGCCCGGGTGAGCGCCATCGTGCGGCCCAGTTCCGTGGCCTCGTCGGGCGACACCCTCTGAATCCCGACCAGCCGCGCCTGCCGCACGAGCCGCGGAGCGACCGGGCTGACGTACGGCAACAAGGTCAGCACCGACTGCCAGGGCCCGGAAACCACGCGACCACGAGGCGGCCGCATCCCGCAGTCCCGCACCACCAGCACCGGCGTACCGGCCGAGGCGCCCAGCGGCGGCACCCGCCCGACGTCGTACACGGCCATCCCGTTCTGACCGCCCCCCATGGCGTGCACCATCGGCATCCAGACCTGCGCCCGCGCCGTCTCCACGGCGACCCGCGTCCCCGTAGCCGCCGCCCTGAGCGCGATGACCTGCACGGTCCACAGCCCGCCGATGAGCACGACGTCGTACGGCAGCGGCCGATTGAGTCCGAGTACCGCGGGCCGGTTCTCCGCGTCCACACCGATGACGACGCCGTCGTCGGCCACGGGCAGGGCGAGGGTGTCCAGTTGGTCGACGGTCACGGAGTGCCGCGGGTGCCTCGGGCCGATCAATCCGAAGCCGCGGCGCAGCAGTTCACGCGCCCGCTCGGGGGCAGAGGTCTGCGGCTCGCCCCGTCCGGTGGCCACCGCCTGTCCTGGGCGCGGGGTCGTCGCCGTCACCGGACACCTCCGAGGGGCAGAGTGGCGAGCATGCCGGGTACCTGTTCCCGGTCGAGTCGGGCGAGCCCCATGCCCGTGTGCCGGGCCGCAGCCTGCACCGCGCGCCGGGCGGCGACGAGTTCGTCGTCGCTGCGCCCGGTCACCCGCAGGTGCCCGCAGACGGACACCTCCTTCCGCTCCCCCCGCCTGAGCGTGAGGCTGAAGGTGGTGGCGAGGGTGGGGACGGCCGTGACCAGGGCGACCAGCTGCGGCAGCGACGGCGCCCTCTCCCCACCCAGGGCGGGCCACCGACGGATCCAGTACGTGGTGTGTCTGCGGTTGTCGCAGCGCCAGTTCCGGCCCGACTCCTCGGTCCGTCGCTCCCGCGTGTCCGCCCGCCCGGCCTCCGCCGTCACCAGCGGGTTGGCGCAGGCCGACGTGGCGATGGCGGAGGTCAGCTGCTCCTCGTCGAGGAGGGTCGCCCGGAATCCGGATCCGGTGAGTCGGCTCGCCAGATGATCGGCGGCACGCACGACGCACTTCTGCGCTCCGACCAGGCCGCCCCCGCGCGCGGCCACCGCTTCCGCGCACAGTTCCGGATCGAGCTTCAACGCGATCCACGTGATGCGTACGGCCGGCGCACCCGTCTGCTCCTGCAGGGGTGCGTAGTTGGCGACTGCCACGGACTGCCGGGGCAGATGGATCGCGGGCGCGGGCTGGGTGTGGAGCACGACCTGCGCCGACTCCAGCCGGATCCCGTCCACCTCCAAGGCGTCGTGCACCAGGGAGAGCGGCAGCGGCTGCGTGTTCCGCTCGGCCCGCAGCGCGGTGGCGTCGGCCTCGACATGCAGGACCGCGGTGACGAACGTACCGTCCCCGACGATTCCGACGGGCCGGCGGTCGCGGCCGGAGTACGTGTACGTCCGCAGACTCGGGTCGCACTCCACGGCCGGCGCCAGCCCCGGCTCCGTGCCCTTCGGTATCGGCGTACTCGCGGCCCGCCGCTGCCGTGCACGCAACGCCTGAGCCGTGGCCAGCCACTCGGGCAGGGAACGCCCGCGGCGACGGAGGAAGGAGAGCAGCACCAGACAGCCGGCGAGGACAGCCGCAGGCACCACGGCCACGGGATCGATCACCCAGCCGACGAGCAGGATGGCCGCCGCGACCTCGAACAGGACAAGGCGTTGCAACCGGAATGCCCCGACCTGACCCGAACGCACCCTGGAGTGGAGCGCGCCCGGCGAGGCCGGCCGCTGTGCCGGTCCCTGCCCGGATGCAGAAGCACCCCGTGTCCGCGCTCGGTCACGGGACCGGGCGCGCGTTCCGGAAGCCATCACTCCATCCCCCGTTCTGCTGAGCACTCACTGGTGTTTCAGCACCACACCATGCCCTGAAGGCCCGGGCACCCTACCCGCTCCACAAGTCCCCGCGGATACCAGGCATAGTAGAGGGCCGCTCTGACACCGGGGCGGTCGGCCATGACACACCAGGCGAGCGCGGCACATCTGAACACGGGGAGAGACAACCAGAGATGGCATCTCGGCGCGACCAGCTCAATGCCTACACCTTCGCGAAGCGCCGCATGCTCGCGGCCTTCCTGCAGTCGTCGCCCGACGGTTCGGAAGAGGGGGCGCCTCGTCCACTGCGCGCGGTCATCCCCGGCGCCATCGTGGGTGTGGTCGTCATGGCGGTCTTCGGGGCCTGGGGCATGTTCAAGCCCACCGCACCCAGGGGCTGGGACGAGCCCAACGCCAAGGTGATCGTCGCCAGCGACTCGACCACGCGCTACGTCGTCCTGAAGACCGGCAAACAGGTCCAGCTGCACCCGGTCCTCAACATGGCCTCCGCGAAACTGCTCCTCAACGAAGGCCAGGGCGATGTGGTGACCGTCGCCGAGTCCGTCCTCGACAACGGCAAGATCCCCCACGGAGCCACCATCGGCATCCCGTACGCGCCCGACCGTCTCCCCTCAGCGTCCGAGGCGGGCGGCGAGAAGCGCTGGGCGGTCTGCGAACGCCGCAGCGCGGGCGGCGAGTCCATCCAGAAGGCCGCCCTGGTCCTCGCCTCCCGCGACGTGAAGGCGACCGAGGGCAAGGGCGAGAAACTGACGGGCGGGCAACTGCTCTACGTCGCGGCCCCCGACGGGAAGCACTACATGGTGGACGCGAGCGGACGCTCGTACCCCATCGACAAGAACAACGAACTGCTGCTGCGCGCCGTCGTCGGCTCCGGAAGCAAGCCCCAGAAGGTCTCCGACGAGTGGCTGGAGACCCTGCACACCGGCGACCCGATCTCCTTCCCGAAGATCCCCGACCAGATCGGTGTCGCGGCCGACGCCCCAGGCCAACTGGACGACAAGACCAACAAGGTCGGCATGGTCCTCAAGGCCTCCGACCTCAACAGCGATCAGTACTACGTGGTGTTGCCCGGCCGGGTCGCCCCCGTCTCGGCCTTCGTCGCCCAACTCCTGCTGTTCAGCGAGGACCTGGCCTCGCTCGGCCAGGCCGGTGCAGCCAAGGACATGAGCCCTGGTGCGATCGTCCCCGGCGAGCCGTTCGGCACCGAACGCCGCTGGCCCACCGAGGACCCTCAGCCCGTCAACGACTCCTCCGGCACCGCAGGAAGCCGCGGCACCGTCTGCAACGTCCTGCGCGGCGTCGACGCCGGCTCGGGGGCCACGACCCTGAGCACCTGGGCCGGCACGGATTTCCCGGCCAAGCTCCCCGCCGGCTCCTCCAGCGCCTACGTCACGCCCGGCTCCGGCCAGCTCTACCGCCAGTTCCAGGGCAGGGAGACCAAGGCCGGCCCCGTCTTCCTCGTCACCGACACCGGCCTGCGCTACGTCCTGCAGTCCAACGCCGACAGCGGCGCGGACGACGCCGGCATCGGTACGACGGCCAAGGACCGCCGGCAGGCCCAGCAGGAGGCCCAACAGGCCCAGACCCGGCTCGGCTACAAGGACGTGGACCCCGCGCCGATCCCCGCCGCCTGGTCGGAGTTCCTGCCCACCGGCCCACGCCTGTCGACGACGGCGGCACGCCAGCCGCAGGGTTCCTGAAGGGTCCGGACGTGCCACACCTGCCCTCCTTCCTCCACAGGGCGACCGCGGTGACGGCGGCGACCCTGCTCACGACCGCCCCCGTCGTCCTCGCACCGCCGGCGGCGGCGGCCGACCTGCCGTATTCGGACCAGTGCGCGTTCCCCAACGGCAAGTACCCGGGCCGCCCCTGGTCCCTGCAGCGCGTCCTCCTGGACGAGCTGTGGACCCAGTCCACGGGCGAGGGCATGCGGGTGGCGGTGATCGACACCGGCGTCGACGTGACGAATCCCCAGCTCACCGACGCGGTCGACGTGAAGAGCGGCCGCAACTTCCTGCCCGAGAACCTCGAGGACGACGACGGCAACCCGATCGAGCGGGGCAAGGAGAACGGCACCACGGACACGGTCGGCCACGGCACCAAGGTCGCCGGCATCATCGCGGCCCGGCCCGCCAAGGGAACCGGCTTCGTGGGCCTCGCCCCCGACGCGACGATCATCCCGATCCAGCAGAACGACGCGGAGGGCAACGGCGACGTCGGCACCCTGACCAAAGCGATCCGCTACGCCGTCCAGGCCGGGGCCGACGTCATCAACATCTCCCAGGACACCACGAAGCCGATGGAGTCGACGTCCGATCTGGCGCTGGCGATCAACGAGGCCCTGGCCCGGAAGATCGTGGTCGTGGCCTCGGCGGGCAACGACGGCCTCGGCGGCAACGTCAAGGAGACCTACCCGGCTTCCTACAAGGGTGTCCTCGCCGTGGCTGCCTCGGACCGCAACAACGAGCGCGCCTCCTTCTCCCAGTCCGGCGAGTTCGTCGGCGTCGCGGCCCCCGGTGTCGACATGATCTCCACCGTCCCCAAGGGCGGCCACTGCTCCGACAACGGTACGAGCTTCTCGGCGCCGTACGTCGCCGGCCTCGCGGCGCTGATCAAGGCGAAACACCCCGACTGGACGGCCCGGCAGATCGTCGCCCAGATCGAACAGACCGCGGAGCGCACCACAGCGGGCCACGACCGCCTGGTCGGCTGGGGAGTCGTCGACCCCGTACGAGCCCTGACACAGGACGAACACCCCATAGAGTCCCCCAACCCCCAGGCAGGCCTGGGTAAACCGGAAGCCCCCACCCCGGCCAAGTTCCAGATCGGCGAAACCGCCGAGGAACGCAACGCCCGCCTCGCCACGTACGTGGCCGTGGGCGCGGTGGTCCTCGTCGCAGGGATGGGCGGCACGGCGGTGGCGCTCCGGGACGCGCGGCGCGGGCAGAAGCGACGGGCGGAAGGCGGGTCATGGACGCGCTGACCGAACTGAACGTCCTCGGCCTCATCCTGTCCGCCGTGCTGCTGGCCATGGCCTGCGTCAAGGCGGACCGCGTCCGGGCCTGGCGCAACGGCATCAACCCGTCGGCCGAAGAACTGTCGGACGCCGCCTTCATCGCCGCTCGCGCCGTGTTCGTCACCCTGGCCGGCGTCGGCATCTACCTGTGCGTGCAGGGCTTCAAGGTCTCCGATGACACGGCGTGGGACGACGCCGAGTTGACGACTGCGGTGCAGGGCGCCACGGATGCCTTGGACGGCAGTTCCGGTTTCGGAGACATCTATGCCGAGGACAACGACACCGGCTGGATCGACGAATACGCGACAAAAATCGAGCAGGAGGTCGTCGAGCACGGCGGCGGCGACGCCCCGCAGTACGGCGTGACCGCGACGCCCGCCGCCCCGAACACCGCTTCCGCGGCGCGCTACACGGTCAGGGGCGCCGACTCGGCCTTCTGCATGCAGGTCACACGCACCCGGTCGAAGGACGGGGATTATGAGCCGCCGGGAATCGGGGGAGGTCAGGGGACGGTGACGGTCCCTTCGTACGACTTCACGGTGACGACGCGGGAGGGGGGGTGCTGACTTCGTGGCTCGGCCGGTCTGGTCGCACTGGTAACTCGCATACCACGAAGTTCAGTTGGTTGTGTCACACACGTTGACTACAGTGGTGATCGAGTGTGCCGATCGGGTGATCACCTGTGCACTGCTCAACGACTTAACAAACGGGGAACGGGGAGGGAAGGCATGCTGCCTGCGGAGGGTTTCAAAGTCGGCTTGGAGGCACTGGGAACCTTCAAGAAGCGTGTCGATGCCGTGCTCTCCACATTCGAGTGCTCACCCGGCAGCCCCCAGAAGATCGCGGCGCACGCCCTCTCCGAGGCCTCTTTCAGCGGCGCGGGCGGCTTCGCCGAGGCCAAGGGCCTCCACAGCCAGTACGAGCGCGTCCACGAACGCCTCACCGCCCTCTCCAAGAACCTGGGCCTTCAGATCGAGGCGATGCAGATCGCTGTCATGGGCGCGGGCGGAAACTTCAGCAACATCGACGAGGAGGAGCGACGGCGGTTCTGGGCGATCAGCACTGATATCGGCCGTCAGCAGCTTGAAGCGAAGCAGGAGAGGGAGGCGGCGGAGGCTGCGAAACAGGGCGCGTCCGCGCCAGAACGCTCTGATGACGACCAGGCAGGTGACCTGTACTGATGAGTGAAGAGCAGGAACACCCGGTACCGCACCAGGCGGAGAGGGAGCAGGCCGCGGCGCAGGTCGACTTCATCGACATGGTGAACGGTGCGACGGGGGTAGCCCAGCTCCTCCCCTTCGGCTGGAAGGTCCCCCGTGTCTTCGGCAAGACGAACTTCGAGGGCCACGCCCTGAACGCCATGATCGACATGGTCGAGTCCGCAAAACCAGAGGACCTCGAACTTGCGGGCACTGCCCTGCTGAACGCCCAGACCGCCATCGAAGAGGCCGCCGAGGAACTCGAAGGCCACATCACCCGGGTCGACTGGGAGGGCGAGTCGGGCGAGGCCTTCCGCAAATGGGGCGCCAATCTCGTCATCCACGCCCGCAAACTCGCCGCCTTCGCCGACGCCGCCGGCACCCAGGTCACGGCAGCGGCGACGGGCCTCGCCTCCGTCCGCAGCGCAATGCCGCCCCGCGACACCCGAGAAGACCCCAAGGCAGTCGCGGACATTCCGACGCCCAAGCAAACCGAAAGCAACGCGGAGTACGCGGCTGCGGTCAAAGCCGAGAAGGACCGCCAAGAGGCGATCAACCAGATGAACCGGCTGGCGTCCTTCTATGCGGTATCGGAAGAGATCATGGCGGCGCAGGAGCCGCCTACGTTCGAGCCTATGCCGGATGTGGGGGTGCCCAAGCCGGATCCGACCTATGGGGATCTCAGAATCGAGGGAGGGCAAGGCACTGGGGGGCTAGGGTCCGCACACCAGTCCCTGGTGGCCGCACATGACTCCTCGAGTACGGCGACTGGGCACGCGCGATCCGGAGACCCTACGCCGCCGCTCAGGCAAGTGGACGCCCCGACCGCTTCCTCGGATGCGAACATCGGCACGAAGATCGACAGCGTGGGCACCCTGCCGTCGCAGGAAACCACGAGGCCGTCGACCAATGTGGCGCCGACGATGACTGGTCCGAGTGGCGGCAACGGTGGGACGGCCTCTCCTCTTCACTCCGGTACGGTTCCTCCCGCCCTCAGCAGGCAAGCAGGCCGCGCCTCAGCCTTCGGCGGAGCGAACGGCAACAGGGCCCCGATCTCGGCTCAGGGTCGTACAGGCACTTCGAGCGGCACCTTCGGCGGTCGCGGCACCACCGGCCCGATGAGTCACGCCACCACCACGGGGCAGTCAGGTGCTCGAGGTGGCAGCGCTTCCCCCATGGGCCGAGGCGTCTCCGGTGGAATGCCACGCACCGTCGGAGGACCAGCGAGTGACCGCGCGGGCGGTGCGAGTTCCACAGGTGCGGCGCGCGGTAATGGTGTTGTCGGAGGAAGGCCCGCCACAGGTCCTCAAGGGGCGACCGGTTCCAAGGTCCCGCGCGGTACGGTCGTCGGCGCCGGCGGCAACACCGGCTCCCGTGCTCCCGTCGGGCAGATCGGCCAGCGCGGAGTGATCGGGGCGCCGAACTCCACCCCTGGCGCTCGTCCGGGCCAGACTGCCCGCCCTGCCGCAGGCAATCCCGACGGCGTCGTCGGTACACCCAAGGGGCAAGCCCCGGCAGCGAGGAGCGGTGGGCCGGCCGGAGGTGGCGCAGGCGCCCCGCCCGGCCGGTCGGGGAATCGACGAAACACGAACCGCAAAGACCGTGAGGGTAAGACTCAGCCGGACACCACACGACGCAACACGCCACCAGTGACTGACTGATAACAGCGAGGATCGACAGAGGCATGACAAGGACCAGCCCACGTGGCGGATTGACTGCGTTCTTCGCAGGACGTGCCGGAGGACGGGTGTCCACCGCATGCGCGGCACTCGGTGCTTTCGCAATCATGTCCTCGGGGCTGGCTCCGAGTGCGGTCGCCGCAGACATTCAGTCGAAGCAGTGGTACTTGGACGCGATGCACGCCGAAGCCATGTGGAAGATCAGCACAGGCAAAGGAGTGAAAGTTGCCGTGCTGGACACCGGCGTGAATCCGGATACACCTTCCCTGAAGGATCAGGTACTCGCAGATGAGGTGCCAAAGGGGGTCTCGTACAAGGCCACCGAAGACTACAACGGCCACGGCACCAGCATGGCGGAGTTGATTGCCGGTACCGGCGCCGGAGGTGGGGTGCAGGGCTTGGCCCCCGGCGCGAGAATCGTCCCCTATCGAGTGCTCTCCAAAGGCTTGAGCAGCACCGTCAAGAAGGAAACACCCTCTGTCGCCGATGCGATCAAGGCTGCGGCTGACAGTGATGCTCAAATCATCAGCATGTCCATCGGCAGTGACATCATCGACCCAGATGTGGAGAAGGTCGTCAAATACGCCCACTCCAAGGGAAAACTGATGTTCGCCGCTACCGGAAACGACGCTGAATCCAAGAACTTCATTGGCTATCCAGCCGCCTATCCCTACGTAGTGGGGGTGGCTGCCGCGGACGACAAGGGGAAAGTGGGCGGCTTCTCGGAGTTCGGTAACTATGTCGATCTGGCGGCTCCAGGTCTCAACGTGCCCTACTGGTGCGACGCGACATTCCGCTCGTATTGCAATGAGGGAGATGGAACAAGTATGGCCACTGCCATCGCCTCCGCCTCTGCCGCCCTCATCTGGTCCGCCCACCCCAACTGGACCGCCAACCAGGTTCTCCGCAGTCTGATCGACACAGCGAGCCGTGACTGGCCGAAGAATAAGCCGAGCAATTATTTGGGCTACGGTCTGGTCCGCCCCCGCAAGGTGCTGGAGAACAGCGACATCAACCCGGGTTCGGCCGCCACCGACCCCCTCAGCTTCGAAAACGGAACCGGCGTCACGGGCGTCACCGCCTCACCCTCCGCTCCCGTATCAACCTCGTCACAGGCCCCCAAGAACACTTCTGGCGGCCATACTTCGGCGGCAGGGTCGACCTCGGAGTCGTCCGACGACATCACGATGTGGGTCGCTCTCGGAGCCGCAGGGGCGGCTCTGGTGATCGGGGGCGGCGCCTTCGCGGTGATCCGCTCGCGGCGAAAAGCATGACGACTCACGCGGGTCAACCGGTCACACACGACCTCTCCGGCGCGACGACGCGCCCGGAAACGAACCACAGCTCTTACGAAGGGGAGTGCCGAAATGGTCGACCGCAAGCTTAATGAAGGCGACGTACAGAGGCTTCAGACCGAGGTCGTCGATCGATACGACAACATCAGGGGATCGCTCGCGAAGCTGCAGGGCACGATCGACATGATCGAGAAGGCCTGGAGGGGACAGGGCGCCCAGGCGTTCAACACGAAGCAGACGGAAATCAACCAGCACATGGTCGCGATCGGCAAGATGCTCGACGATTTCCTCGAGGGCATCAACCTGAACAAGACCGACAAGCGCAACCTCGAAGACCAGATCGAAGCCGACCTCAAGCAGATCTCGGTAGACGATCTCGGTGGAAAGACTTCGGCGCTCAACAGCTACTGAGGCTACTGACGAGCCATCGGCGGCAGCGACCCGCACCGCGGTCCGGGCTGCGCAGTCCGGCTGAAATCTGCACAGAAACGAGGGAAAAATGTCCGGAGCCCACTACGACGAACTTGCCGTCACCTACGGCACCATGGACGCGCTCGCCACCGAGCTCGGCAATCAGGCAAAGAAGCTCGAGGAGGACCTCGAGGCCCTGAAGCAGGCCGTGCTCAACGTCTCCGCGGGCTGGGGCGGCGAAGCGTACGAGGAGTTCCAGAAGAAGTCCAAGCAGTGGGACACGCACGCACGGGGCATCCACCAGGCGCTGGTCAACATCTCAAAGCGAGTCAGCACCGCCGGCGGTGACTACCGCGGCGGCGACCTGAAGGGCGCCAGCTACTTCCAGTAGGAGCGCACAATCTGCAAGAACCAGGGTGGGCACGCACGGGAGGTGCCCACCCTGTGCTGTACCGCGTCTTTCAGAAGTCCTGCGCCACACGTCTGTGAGTGAACGAAAAGGGATCATGCACCGAACGCTTCGAGCCTGCGCTGTGTCCTGATGGGTATCGCCGGCCCGTCCCCCCTCGCCGTGGCAGCGGACACGACTCCCAGGCAGCGGTACCTCGGAGCCATGAAGGCCGAAGATCTGTGGAAGGTCAGCACGGGCAAGGGCATCAAGGGCGCAGTCATCAGCACTGGCCTGAACCCTGCTACGCCCGCTCTGCGGGGACAGGTCCTCACGGGGGTAGACGCCTCGGTGCGATCCGGGAACGTCAAAGGCAGCGTGACGGACACTACCGACACCACCGGTGCAGGGACCACAGCCGCCGAGCTCATCGCCGGAACGGGCCGCGGCGGCGGGCTGCAGGGACTCGCCCCCGGCGCCAAGATCATCCCGTTCCGTGTGCCGCCCGTCGCACACGACGATGCTCCTCACATCAACTACTACGCTGCAGCCCTCCTGAGCACCTCGTTCTCCTGCTCCAGCAACCGGATCCGCTTGCGGGCCTCGCGCAGCTCGGCCGATTCACCCGACGTCGTTGCGGGCCTGGCGCCCTCATCGGTCTCGGCGCGGCGCAGCCACTTCGACAACGTGATCGGGTGGACCCCAAAGTCGGCGGCGATCTGTTCCAGCGTGACGCCAGGCTCGCGGTTACGCGCGACCCGCACGACGTCCTCGCAGAACTCCTTCGGATACGGCTTGGGCACTGCAACATTTTTCCAGGCCGCTTCTCAGCAACCCAGGTCAGGTGTCACCCAACCCTGCAGCAGTCCCAACCCAGTCCGGACCCGCAAGTGGCGGACTGGCTCGACGCCACGTGTCGATGCAGCCCTCCGGGGGCGGGTGGGCTAGCTACTCACATGCGTACGTGATGCTTTCGCGTCATGATTGCGTGTTATTACGGCGAAGTCGTTGTTGTGTGCGGAGCTACTCGTCGATCTTGGGCGTCATGTCACACTTCGCTTTGGCGTGAGCATACGAAGAGGCTTTCCTTGTGAGCTTGATCAGCTCACCGCGCACCGCGGCATCGCTGGAGTTTCCCGCCTGTTTCAACTCGGTGGAAACGCTGAGATTGTATTGTCCACCTGGAGCCTTCCCAGCTGAAGTGCATGGAAGGAAGATGGCCGCGAACCTACTGGATGCGACGGCTTTATCTCCGGCCGTGAAGGGAGTGAGCGATTTGGTGGATGCCTCGTTCGCAGCTGTTCCTTTGACCCACTGAGTCCAGCTTTTTGCCGGCTCGTCTTCCATCAAGCGTGCTTTCACGACCAGTAGCTGTTTGCCGCCCCCAGAGACGAAACATGAGGACTCATAGGTGGCGTCCGTGGCGTCAACGCGAAGGCGCGCCTTTTCGTTGAAGGAGTACGAGGATTCCTCCGGCAGTACGTTCGTCAAAGCGTTGACCACGCTGGACGAGGGACCCAGAGAGGAGCATACCTCTCCTGCTTCAATCTCACCCTTCTCCCTGAAGGGCCAGAGCTTGTAAGAGTACGCAAGGCCTGCGAAGAGAGCCAAAGCGATCACAGATCCCACGATGAGAATCATTTTTGGGTGAGTGAGTCTCAATTTTCAGCCTTCCGAATCGAGTTGCCTGGGAATTCCCTCGCCATCGAAATAGTCGTGAATCTTCGTGCGAGCGCTGTCGAATCCACTCTCTGCTGAAGTTCCCACGGAGGCCTCGATGAGTGGATAGCTGCGGCCGGAATTCTTTCCTGCTTTTTGAGCCGCTGCTTCGACGGCGGCGTAGGTCGAGGACTTGGTGTCCTCGACCTTTTCGCCGTTGCGGTAAACGACCTCCCCCGAGCTGTCCTTCAGCGAGCCTTCGGTGATGCCGCTGATGATTTCGTCGGCAGCTGTGCCAGCCAAATCTCCGATGATGACGCCCCCAGGGCCAGTGGCCGGTGTTGCGGCCATACCGATCCCAATGCCGACAATGGCGCCGCCCCAAGTGCCGATACTCTCGATCTTGGCGTTGTAGTCGGCATCCTTAGCGCCACCCTCGAGCTCGCTCTCATAGGCTCGACCTGCGCCGATCATGCCCTCGATCTGCCCGGCGGTTCGGGCGATGTCGTCAATTCCTTGCTTGAGGCGATCTTGCACATCAAACGCCGGGTCGTTGGCGTATACCTCGGGATGCTCGAAGTGGTACTGCATCAATTGTGTCGTGTAGCTGGTCTGCCCCAGATTCACGGCTGCATAACTGTCGGGGTTTCGGCCGAGTGTGTAGAGGAAGCGCGTGGTATCCCTTTCGCTCAACTCTGCTGCTGTGCCTGCGATGGGGAAGAGTTGCGCCTCTCCCTTAGTTCCGGCATGAAGTCCGCGATGAATGTCAGGCATGTATTCAGCAGCGATCTGCCCCATGCTGTCTGACATATAGCCGTTCTTGGTTAGACGGGCCGGATCTTCCGAGATGGATGACACAAGGCTCTGTGTAATCTTGGCCTGGTCGGCATTGTGGGGCGGTGTATCCTTCGTCGGCATTTCACCCGCCGGATGCCCCGTAGTGGCGGCCTCCAACGCCGCAGCAAGATAGTTACGCCCTGCGATGCTGTCCTCGCCCTTGTTATCCGTGTCCTGTGGCCAGTCACGTTCCTCGAACAGGTAGTCAAAGTTGCTGAGAGCCCTCTTTCCCTCCTTCCCGTCACCGTCAGTGTCGTGCGTGAAGTCATGGTCCTCATCCTTCGTAACGAAGGTGCCGTTGAAGAACTCCGTAGCCGCATCCGGGTTATTGGACAGCCCCTTGAGGTACCCAGTCATCGGGTCCCAGCCCGAGTCGGTACCGGTGCGGTTGAGGAGCTGGTCGCCGCCCGTGCGAGTCCAGGCCCCGTGGCGCCCGTTGCCCGTGAACTTCTTCTCTGTCTCGATCACCTTGTCGCCGTAGTCGGCGAGGAATCGGTCGTCGTAGTTGCCGAACCGCATGAGATTGGTCATGACCTGCACCCCGAGGGGGAAACCGCCGTTGCGACCCACGGGCTTGTCGGCCAGGTCGGTCATTCTGTACTTCCAGTCCGACATGTCGGCGCTGTCGCTCTGTGATGCCGTAGCAAGCGTGAGACTGAGGTTCTTCTGCAGGTCGTCGAACTTGTCGGACCGCTTGTGGCCCAGTTCCCAGGCGCTGTTCGGATCGTTGACGCCGGTCCAGAAGTTGAGCGTCCCGTTCGGTCCGAGGCTCGTGGCGAAGCGCTCCGCGAACAGTTCGTCGTCCGCGTAGTTCTTGAGCCCCTTGTTGAGCCGGTCGAACTCCGCGGGGGTGAGGTCCTCGGGCTTCTTCTTCGCCAGCCTGGCCAGCTCGTCGGCTTTCTTGATCGCGTCGGCCGCCTCGTCCCGGCTGTTGTAGTTGGCGTCCGAGAAGCCCAGCCTGCTCTGGTCGGCAATGGCTGTGAGGACCGTGCTGGCTGACTTGTCGCTCTCCGTGGCCTTGTCGAGGATCTTTTGGAGCTCGTCTCGAAGCGCGGTGATCTCGCCTTTGTTGTCCTTGTCCTCCTGGACGCGGCCTTCCGGCGGGACATCCGTGGTGACGGTGAAGCCGCCTTCGTAACCGATCACCGTCAGCTTCTTCTGACGGCCGCGTTCAATGGCGTCGAGGAGCTGCCCCTTGTAGCCCTTCAGCTCGTTCCGGGTGTCCCTGAGGATCTTGTAGATGGAGTCCGCCTGGCCGTGTGCGTCCTTGAACTCCTCGGTCGTCTTGCCGATGAACTCCTTGGAGACGTCGGCGTTGACACCCGCCCACTCGGCCTTGTTGGCCGTGCCTCGAAGGCCCTTCTCGGCTTCTTCCTTCAGTGTCTCCAGATCCTTGACCATCGTCGACCAGTCGTCGACGGCATCGTCGAGCAAACTGAAGTCGGCTTTGCGAAGGGCGTCGAGATCCATTAGTTCTTGCCCTTCTTGTCATCGGGTTCGCCGTAGACCGAGTTCTGCTTGCCAGGAGGGCCGATACGCTCGTCGAAGCCCGCGTCCAGCAGGTCGATGCTGCTCATCTGCCGGCGGATATAGCCGTCGTCGTCGGCGTGCAACTTCTTGGTGACTCGCATGTGGTTTGAGATGTGTGCGCACGCGTCACGGAGGGAGGACAGCTGCTGGTCCCAGCGGAGCGCCACGTGTTGGAGCGCGCCGCCGAGGGCGAATCCGCCCTTTGTTAGGGTTCCAGCGGCGCTCTCGCTGGTGGGGACCGCTCTGCGCCCCTTGTTCCACAGATCGTCGTACAGGTCGAAGGCGTTCTGGCCGATCTTCGCCAGATCCTTCTGGCTGACCTTCAGGTCGCCGTACTGGATGGGATCCAGCGCAGGCCGTCCGCCGTCGCCGGGGTCCAACTGGTTCAACTGCATCCGGGTTGAGCCGTCCTGAGCTACCTGCGACTTCAGCTGCTCCCATTCATCCCACGCCATCGCGTCGGACCCCTTCCCCGTGTCCCTGTAAAGCCGTCCGATGGACGGCCATCCTGTCAAACGCGTAACAGGCCAGGCCCGTGAGCCCGTTCAAGGGAGTCTCGGACCTCTCACACTTCCCCCTCAAGTCGCATCTGAGCCGCGATCGCTAACCTCTGCGCAACCATCCTCAATCATTGCCACAGCTCAGACTAACGACACGATCCGCTTGGCCCGACGCCTCGAGCCCGGCGGGCTGTTCGACTCAGGGTCCCGGAACGGACGCTCCTGAAATCCACTCAGCGCCCGCTGGTCGGCCGCACCGAGCCCCACGAGCCCCAGAGCTAACGCGAGCATGGATATCCCCACCCCGACGATCAGAACGCCCCTTTCGGACCCAACCCGACCTGCACCAACGGCCTCCACTTCCGCCGAGACACAAAGACCCCCGCCCCGCAGGCATAGGCCGCGGCCGACCGCTGCCCAGCGAGTCCTACGAGTGATGGTGATCGACCACGCTCCAGACCGGGCACCGGAACTGCCGGGCGGCAATGATCTGTCATTGGACAGGGCCGCAGGTTGCGCCTGGTGGAGTCCCTGGCATGGCGATGGGGCTGGCATCGCACGAGCTTCGAGAGAAGCAGGTCTGGTGCACCTGCGCCCTGGACGAGGGGCGGGGATCGCCACGTCGAGCGCTGTGATGAGTATTTCGAGGTTGAGGGGTTGAACTGAGGGGCCGTCAAAGGGCGACTGTCCTGAGAGCCGTAGTTCACCAGCACCTTGGCCATGTCGTCGCGGATCTCGGGGGCGAACCCATCACCAGCGTCCGCGATGATCGACAGCGACCGATCGAGGGCCCTTCAGTGCGCGTTGCAGCCGAACCGTTTACCAGCGACGTCGACGAAGTTCTCGAACAGGTCCTTCGTGCGTGGGGTGCTGGACTCTCCGATGGCCGAGGTGTAGTCCTGCCCAAGCTCCATGGAGAAGTACGTCGGAGTGCCCGCGCAGTCGGCGACCACGTGCCGGGTGTCGAAGCCCGACACCTGGTGGCCCGCCACCCGCGGCTGCTCCTTGTATCCGGGCGAGGAGCGAATGCCCGCGACAATGTGCGGCTCCTGGGTCACGGCGTAGGTGGCGTGGCCCGTGACCTCGCACGACCAGGTGGAGCTGGTGCGGTCCTGGACCATCTCCCTCACCTTGGTCTGCCCTTTCGGACCTGGGAACTTCAGGCTGGTGAGGCCGCACACCACGCCGTCCTTGACCTGGCGCGCCTCTGGGGCAGCACCGAGGGTGTCGGGGGCGGTGAGGGGCTGCTCGGCCGCGCAGTCCGCCCGCTCTGCCGCGCTGTTGGCGACCTCGGTCAGGAGCCGGGTGAATTTCACCGGGGCCGAGCCGTCGGGGGCGTATCCCTCGATGATGGCGGGTCCGTCAGCCGTCGTGCAGGCGTCAGGCAGCAAGACCCAGCCGTGGTCCGCTCCGACAGCGCCAGTGGCGCCGCCGGAGAAGAAAGACAACGTGGTCGGGCTCGGCCAACGGCCGTTGTCGGTGAATGGGAAGTCACCGCGCTCGCGGCTCCCCGAGATCCTCAGGTACTCGGTGTCCGACCCCGGGAGGAAGGATGAGTTCTCCACTATGCAGGTGAAGGCGAGCCGGTCGCCCGGCCGGTCGTCCAGACCGTCGCGGTCGGAGACGCGTCCGGACTTGGAGAAGACGGCCTCGACTGAGTCGGTGGACACCAGCCCTCCGCACACGTCCTTGCCGTCGAAAAGGTTGGTGTTCAACCACAGATGGGCACCCACCGCCAGCACAGCGACCGCTAGGACGGGAGCAATGATCTTTCGTCCGAGACTTGCCCGGCCGCTCGTATCCGTCATCTCACTTCCTCGTCCGGGCCCCTTCGAGCGCAGCGGGCCGGCCACGCCCACGCGCCATGCCTTGCGCCACTTCTTCACCTGCCCTACCCCGCCCCACAGGCCAGCGGCGATCCCGGCGGTTCCTCACTCACCTCGAACCGCTTCGCGGCCTCCATGCGCACCTGCTCGCGGGCTTGTTGCCGCTTCGGAGGCAGCCCGCCACCCTGCGCGTACCTCATAGCGAGGCATACCAGGGGATCAAGCAATGCCACGAGCCTGCGGCATCAAAAGTTCAACCTCGGTATCTCACTCAGCTCAGCAGATCCAGAGTGACGAGAGTGCCGCCCACGAAGATCCAGATACCACCCATGATCCGGAGCGTCACCGAGGTCCCAATCATCGGCACAAAGCGGGAAGCGAACTGATACACCCGATCCGCGAGCCCCATAATATTCAGCGCAAAAAGCCAACCGAAAATGAAGAAGATCAGCGGCCCTGGGCCGATATTGAACACTATTCATCCGATCCGGTCTCTGTCTGCCAACGCGCCTTTCACCTTGAAGGCTCCCGACGTGACCCACCCATGGCCGTCCTTCGCGGCGAACGCCTTGACGGCAGCGTTGGTCTCGTCATCCGCCCAGTCACCTGATTTCCGGGTGTCGGGCTCGATGTGCTCCTCGATGGCCCGTGCAGCGGCCTTCTTCTCCGAGGGACTTGACGCCAGGTCCTTCCGACCGCCCCAGGAACCCATTGAGGGGCCCGAATCAGCGGGGTACTGGTTCAGTCGCATGCCGACGCCATGTGCAGCTGCGTGACCGTCGCCGTGCTGCTCTGCGACAGGTTCCGTCATGGTTCCCTGCCCCCGTGTGGTCGCTTGATGTGCGCCCGTCAGGCTAGCAACTTGGCCACCTCCTATGGGTGACAGGGACCATCCCCGCTGCCCACAGACTCAGTAGTCCAGCTGCACCAAACCCGTCTGCACCAACGGCCTCCCCCTCCGCCGAGACACAAAGACCCCCCGCCCCGCAGGCATGGGCCGCGGCCGGACCCCACCGAGCAGGTCTCCCTCGCCGGGGTCACCGGCGAGCACCACACCCTGCGCACCCAGTTCCTTCACGCGCTGCATGAACGCCTCGTAAGACGCCCGCCCCGCACCCGCCGTCGATCGCGCGATGATGAACCGCACCCCCACATCCCGGGCGAACGGCAACAGCTCCGTCAACCCAGCCAGCGGATTCCCGCTCGACGTGGCCACCAGGTCGTAGTCGTCGATGACGACGTACACCGTGGGTCCGCGCCACCAGCTCCGGTCCCGCAGCTGCTGGGCGGTGACGTCGGCTGTCGGTGTGCGGCGCTTCATCAGGTCGGCCAGGGCGGCCATGTGGTGGTCCATGGAGTTGGACATGGGGATGTACTCGGCGAGGTGCGACGACGGCGTCACGTCCAGCAGTGAGCGCCGGTTGTCGATGACGAACAGCTTGGCCTCGTCGCCCGAGTACCGCTGCGTCAGCTGTTGGATCAGCAACCGCAGCAGGTTCGACTTGCCCGACTCGCTCTCGCCGAAGACGAGGAAGAACGGGTCCTGCTCGAAGTCGACGAAGACCGGTTCAAGGTTGTCCTCGTCGAGGGCGAAGGCGACGCCGCGGCGCGGGAAGCGACCGCCCGGAGGAAGCTGATCGGCCGGGAACTCGCGGGGCAGCAAACGGACTTCGGGGGCGCCGGGGGCCTCCCAGTGTCGGGTGACCTCGGTCGCGAGGGCCGCCGTGGCGTCCGCCAGGTCCGTGTCGGAGGTGAGACCGTCTATGCGCGGCACCGCCGCCATGAAATGCAGCTTCTGCGGCGCCTGTCCGCGGCCGGGCACCCCCGCCGGGACGTTCGCGGCCACCTTGCGGTCCAGTTCGGAGTCCATCGTGTCGCCGAGCCGCAGCTCCAGGCGGTTCATGAGGTGGTCCTTGAGGTTGGCCCTGACCTCCATCGAGCGTGAGGCCGTCAGGATCAGGTGGACGCCGTAACCGAGACCGCGCGCCGCGATGTCGTGGATCACCTGGTCCATCGCCTCGTAGTCCGCGCGGAAGTTGCCCCAGCCGTCGATGACCAGGAACACGTCGCCCCAGGGCTGATCCGTGACCGGGATCTCGCCCCGGGCCCGCCTGGTCCGGAAGTCCGCGATCGAGGCGATGCCCGCGGAGCGGAAGAACTCCTCGCGGCGGTTCAGTACGCCGTACACCTCGGCCACCGTGCGCCGGACCCGCTCCGGATCCAGGCGTGAGGCGATCCCGCCCACGTGCGGCAGGCCGGCCACCGCCGCCATGCCGCCACCGCCGAAGTCGAGGCCGTAGAACTGCACTTCGTACGGCGTGTGCGTGAGTGCGAACGCCGAGATCAGGGTGCGCAGCAGCGTCGACTTGCCGGACTGCGGGCCGCCGAGGATCTGCATGTGGCCGGCCGCGCCGGAGAAATCGACCCAGAGCGGGTCGCGGCGCTGCTCGTAGGGCTTGTCCACCAGGCCCGCCGGTACGACCAGGCGGCCGGCGCCTTCGTAGCCCGGCTGTGTGAGTCCGCGGCCCTGTACCGCTGTGAGGCCGGGCAGGAGTGCGTCGAGCGGCGGCGGACTGTCCAGCGGCGGCAGCCACACCTGGTGTGCCGCCGGGCCCTGGGCCTCCAGCCGGCGCACGATCACGTCGAGCACGGTGTCGGCGAGCGCGTCGTCGACCTCCGGACCGTCCGCAGCCGAAGGGCGCTGCTGTGGCACGGCCACGTACTGCACCGGCACCTCGGCCGCCGTGAACAGCACCGGCCGCCGGTCCATCGGCAGCGGGCCGCCCAGCGTCGCCCGCTGCGTGCCCGAGCGGTACACGCCGGAGACGTAGGCCGCCTTGAATCGCACCATCTCGTCCGTACCGAACTTCAGCAGGCCGGAGCCCGGGACGTTCGGCAGCTCATAGGCGTCCGGTACGCCGATCGCCGCGCGGGACTCCGCGGCGGAGAAGGTGCGCAGACCGACTCGGTACGACAGGTAGGTCTCCAGACCGCGCAGGCGGCCTTCCTCCAGGCGCTGCGAAGCCAGCAGCAGGTGTACACCGAGCGACCGGCCGATGCGGCCGATCTGCACGAACATCTCGATGAAGTCGGGCTTCGCCGTCAGCAGCTCACTGAACTCGTCGATGACCAGCACCAGCGACGGAATGGGCTGCAGGGCGGCACCGGCCGCGCGGGCCTTCTCGTAGTCGTGGATGTTGGCGTAGTTGCCCGCGTCGCGCAGCATCTCCTGGCGGCGGTTGAGTTCGCCGCGGATGGAGTCGCCCATGCGGTCGACCAGGGTGAGGTCGTCCGCGAGGTTGGTGATGACGGCCGCGACGTGCGGCATCTGCGCCATGCCGGCGAAGGTCGCGCCGCCCTTGAAGTCCGCGAGGACGAAGTTCAGCGTCTCCGACGAATGGGTGACCGCGAGGCCCAGTACCAGCGTGCGCAGCAGCTCCGACTTGCCGGAGCCGGTGGCGCCGACGCACAGGCCGTGCGGGCCCATGCCCTCCTGCGCGGCCTCCTTGAGATCCAGCATCACGGGGCGTCCGTCCTCGCCGACACCGATCGGCACCCGCAGCCGCTCCGCCAGCGACCGCGGCCGCCAGGTGCGCTGGGTGTCGACGGACGCCGCGTCACCGAGGTTCAGCAGGTCGGTGAACTCCAGGTTGGCGAGCAGTGGTTCGTCGTCGTCACCGCCCGAGGCCATCCGCAGCGGGGCCAGCTGCCGGGCGAGGGCTTCGGCGGACTCGTAGGAAAGGACGTCGGGGGTTCCTTCGTAGACGACACCGTGTCCCGACTCCAGGTGCAGCGCTTCGGGCTGTACGACGATGGAGAGCTCGCCGCCGCCCGTCATGAGCTCGCCGGGGACCACATCGAGGACGGTGACGCCCTGGAGCCCTTCGGGATTGGCCAGGACCGAGTCCGGCGGCAGGGTGAGGCCGTCGAGTACGACGACGATGTGGGGCTCCTCCTGCAGCGGCGCCGCGTTCGGGTGGAAGCGCGGGCGGCCGGTCAGCCGGGTGGCGAGCAGGTTCTCCAGTTCGCGGCTGTCGCTGTCGATCAGCCTGCGGCTGCCCGCTCCGTCCACGGCGCCGGGCGCTTGGACGTGCGGCAGCCACTTGGCCCACTCCCAGTGGGGGAGGGCCTCGCGTCCCGCCGCCACCACGATGAGCAGATCATCCGGGGAGTGCAGCGCGGCCAGTGAGCCGGTGATGGCGCGGGCGGAGGACCGTACGGACTGCGGATCGCCGCTGATCGTGACGTGGTAGAACGCCCGCAACGAGACCGCCATCGGCAGGTCGTCCAGGGTGCTGTGGACGGCGAGGAAGCGCTGCATCGCACCTGCGGTCAGCGGCTCCAGCTGCTCGACGGGGGCGGTTTCGGGGGCGACGAGGGCCCTGGCGAGGGCCTGCGCGCCGAGGCCGATGCGGACCTGGGCGAAGTCCTCGTCGCCGGAGCGTCGTTCCCACACCCGGCTGCCCTCGGCGACCAGGGCCCACAGCTGTTCGGGGGAGGGGTGGAGGAAGTACTGCGCGTCACGCTGTGCCTTCGCCGTGTCGACGGCGGTGCGCCGGGTCTGCGCCAGGTAGCTCAGGTAGTCGCGGCGCATGTCCGCCAACTCCCCCTGGGAGCCGCGGCGGAAGCGGATCACCATCGCGACGGACATGGCGATGGTCGAGGCGATCATGACCATGCCCATGATCCTCATGAACGGCTGCCCGCTCGTGAAGAAGAAGACCACCGAGCCACCCATGCCCAACGTCGGCAGGAGTTGCATCAGCACGCTCTCCCGATGGCCCCGCGGAAGTTCCGGTGGAGGCTGCAGGATGATGTCCTGCGTGGACACTTCGGACGGCAGCACCCGAGGCGGGCGCTTCACGACGATGTGGCTCACTGGCATCCATTCCCTTGACCAGCCCGAGAGTCCGTCCGCCGCCCCGTGTCAGGCGGACGCAGGCCGCCGCGCGATCCTACTGACTCCCATGAAGGCAGGGGGCGATAGGGTGCCGGAAGTTCGCGTCGGCACACACGAGTTGCGCTGGAGCAAGCGGCGCATTGCGTCGGATCCCGCCGGCTGTCGGAAGCCCGGCGACGGCACGAAGAGCCGTTCCTGCGACCTCGCCGCACGAGCGGTCACAGTGGACGGGAAAACCGCGCAGGACTTCCGTACCGAAGGTAAAGAATCATCACTGAGGGGGAGCAGCAGGTGAGCATGACGGCCTCCGCGGCAGTCACCGGAGGGGGACCCGGTACGGGAACCCCCGCCGGGGCGGGCACGGGTCTCGGTTTCTGCCGCGTCACCATCGTCGCGCCCGACAGCCGGATCGACGTGGCGCTGCCCGACGACATCCCGGTCGCCGACCTCTATCCGGAGATCCTCACCCTCGCCCGGCAAAGTCCCGCCGAGGGCGCGCCCGTCGGCTACCACCTGGTCCGCCGGGACGGCACTGTCCTCGACAGTGCCCGTTCCTTCGCCGCCCAGCGCATCCTCGACGGCGAACTCCTCGCGCTGCGCCCGTTCTCCGAGTCGCTGCCGCCCGCCGTCTTCGACGACGTCTCCGAGGCGGTCGCCTCCGCCGTGACCAGCGAGCGCACCCTGTGGAGCGGCGACCTGACGCGCGCGGCGGGTCTCGTCGGGGGAGGCGTACTGCCGGTCCTGCTGGCGTTCGTGGCCTGGATGGGCGACCCGCTGCACGACATGAACAGCCTGCCCGGCATCCTCGCCGGCGTCACCGGTGTCCTCCTGGTCGTCCTGGCCTGCGTGCGCGCCCGGGTCTACGACGACCGGGCCTCGGCCATCGCCCTGGGGCTCGGCGCCCTCCCCAACGTCGGCGTGGCCGGCTCGGGCCTCCTGCCGCTCGCCGACGGACAGGGCATCGGCAGGCTCCAGTTCCTCCTCGCCTGCGCGGCGGTGCTGCTGGCCTCGGTCCTGCTCACCCTGTGCTCACCGAGCGGGGATGGCCCGTTCGTCGGTTTCGTCGTCGCCTCCGCCATCAGCCTGATCGCCGCGTTCGCGGCGATCCTCGCCGACTGGACGCCCTCCGAGATCGCCGCACTGTGCGCCCCGATCGCCGTCGGAGGCCTGGCCTTTCTGCCGGGGCTGTCGATGCGCTTCGCCCGGCTCCCGATCGGCTTCGACACCCCGAACACGGCCCCGCGCAGCGCGTACGCCACAGACCCCGCCCCCCAGGAGCCGGTCGACGCCGAGCGGGTCGCCGCCCAGGCGCGGCGTGGACACGAACTCCTGGTCGGTCTGGTGGGCGGCTGCGCACTGCTCGCCGTCGGTTCCTCGGCGGTCCTCGGGTTCTCCGAGAACGTCTGGGCCCAGCTCCTGGCTCTGGCGACCGGCCTGGCCATGCTGATGCGCGCCCATCTCTTCCGGTACACCGGCCAGGTGGCCCCCGTCCTGGCCGCCGGTCTCGCCTCTCTCGTACTGCTCGGCCTGGGGCTGGCACTCAATCCGCCGCAGTCGATCGTCCGCGAGGCCCTCACGGGCGACCGCAGCGACCTCGACCTCCGGACCATCTGGCTCGTCGCGGCGATCGCCGCGGCGGCCGCGCTCGTCACGGCGATCGGTCTGATCGTCTCGCGCGGCGGCCTCACCCCGTTCTGGGGACGCTTCCTGGAGATCGCCGAGGGCTTCGTGCTGCTGACCCTGGTGCCGCTGACCCTGGCGGTGTTCGACGTGTACTCGGCAGTACGCGCGATGACCAGCTGAGCCCTGCACCGCTATCGGTGTTCACCCGGTCCATCCGGGCGGCGCATCCACGACACCTACGGGAAGCGTCGAACGATGGCTGCGGGGCGCCGGTCCGCCGTCCAGCGGGGTAGCGGCGGCGGCAGGGCCGCCATGGAAGCCGTTTCCCGCTCCTCGGACGCGTCGCCGACCGTCACGAGGCAACGCCGCACAGGGGCTCGCGACTCGATGACCGGGTCGTCGGGGAGTGCCCGACGACCCGGTAAGGGCTCCCGTGCCCGCCCGTCACTCCGGGCCAAGACCCCCACTGCGGGGGGTCGGCTCAAGATCGAACTCCCCGTCCCGCGCCCCCAGCACGAACGCCCGCCACTCGGCCTCCGTGTAGCGCAGCACCGTGTCCGGGTCGAGCGACGACCGCATCGCCACGGCGCCCTCGGGCAGGTAGGCGATCTCGACCCGCTCCTCGTGCCCCTCGGTGCCCGGCGCGCTGTGCCACTCGACACCGGAGATGTCGAGGGCGTAGAGCTCGTCCCGCTCCCGCTCCTTGCGTGCCTTGATCTCCTCAGCCGTCTCCGCCATGCCGCAGCGACCCCTTCCCGACGTACCAATTCCCGACGTACCAACGATCCGAATCCGCTCACCCTAGTGGCCCCCTCCCCTCCGGCCGGGAGGTTCGAAAGACCAGGGCAAAGAGGCCCCCGACCGCCTGGTACCCTGGTCGACGGCCGTTTGTGTACGCACCCCCGGAGCTCACCGCTCTGGAGGCCGCGCCCAGCGGATCCCCGCCTTCCGAGTCATGGAAGCTCCCCCGAGACACAGACCGGGGGCACTCGGTGGCCATCAACAGACTACGAGGAGTACGCGTGCCGCTCGACGCCGCTACGAAGAAGCAGATCATCACCGAGTTCGGCCAGAAGGAGGGCGACACCGGCTCCCCCGAGGTCCAGGTCGCCATGCTCTCGCGCCGCATCTCGGACCTGACCGAGCACCTCAAGACCCACAAGCACGACCACCACTCCCGCCGTGGCCTGCTGATCCTGGTGGGTCAGCGTCGCCGCCTTCTCCAGTACCTGGCGAAGAAGGACATCCAGCGCTTCCGCGCGCTGGTCGACCGCCTCGGCATCCGCCGTGGTGCGGCGGGCGCCAAGTAAGACGCCGTGAGGGGAGCGGTTCCCGAAGGAATACGGGACCGCTCCCTTTGCTGTACGTGCGGAGTGTCACCACTGCTTTGTAGTGTGGTAGCACAACGCAATACGGACGACACAGCACGACAAGACGAGGAGAGGCGCACCTAGCCGCCGCCGGTCCTCGGTAGTGGCCCCCGGGAGAAGCGAACCCCGGGTGCTTCGATCGAAGACCGGCCCGCACAGCACGGCGCGCTTCTCCGCAACCGTCTCCCTGCCACACGGGCAGTCGGAGACGAGGACGAGGAGAAAACGCTAGTGGAGAACGAGACCCACTACGCCGAGGCCGTCATCGACAATGGCGCCTTCGGCACCCGCACCATCCGTTTCGAGACGGGCCGCCTGGCCAAGCAGGCCGCCGGCTCCGCCGTGGCGTACCTGGACGACGACACCATGGTGCTGTCGGCCACCACCGCCTCCAAGAACCCCAAGGACCAGCTCGACTTCTTCCCCCTCACGGTGGACGTCGAGGAGCGGATGTACGCCGCCGGCAAGATCCCCGGCAGCTTCTTCCGCCGTGAGGGCCGTCCCTCCGAGGACGCCATCCTCACCTGCCGCCTGATCGACCGCCCGCTGCGCCCCTCCTTCAAGAAGGGCCTGCGCAACGAGATCCAGGTCGTCGCCACGATCATGGCGCTCAACCCCGACCACCTGTACGACGTCGTGGCGATCAACGCCGCGTCCGCGTCCACGCAGCTGGCCGGCCTGCCCTTCTCCGGCCCGATCGGCGGCGTCCGCGTCGCGCTGATCCGCGGCCAGTGGGTGGCCTTCCCGACGCACACCGAGCTCGAGGACGCCGTCTTCGACATGGTCGTCGCGGGCCGCGTCCTGGAGGACGGCGACGTCGCGATCATGATGGTCGAGGCCGAGGCCACCGAGAAGACCATCAAGCTGGTCGAGGGCGGCGCCGAGGCGCCGACCGAGGAGGTCGTCGCGGCCGGTCTGGACGCCGCGAAGCCCTTCATCAAGGTGCTCTGCAAGGCCCAGTCGGACCTCGCCTCCAAGGCCGCCAAGCCGACCGGCGAGTTCCCGATCTTCCTGGACTACCAGGACGACGTTCTCGAGGCCCTCACCGCCGCCGTCAAGCCGGAGCTCGCCTCCGCGCTGACCATCGCTGGCAAGCAGGAGCGCGAGTCCGAGCTGGACCGCGTCAAGGCGCTCGCCGCCGAGAAGCTCCTGCCGGAGTTCGAGGGCCGCGAGAAGGAGATCTCCGCCGCGTACCGCTCGCTGACCAAGACCCTGGTCCGTGAGCGCGTCATCAAGGAGAAGAAGCGCATCGACGGCCGCGGTGTCACCGACATCCGCACCCTGGCCGCCGAGGTCGAGGCCATCCCGCGGGTCCACGGCTCCGCCGTGTTCGAGCGTGGCGAGACCCAGATCCTGGGCGTCACCACCCTGAACATGCTCCGCATGGAGCAGCAGCTGGACACCCTCTCCCCGGTGACCCGCAAGCGCTACATGCACAACTACAACTTCCCGCCGTACTCCACCGGCGAGACCGGCCGCGTCGGCTCCCCGAAGCGCCGCGAGATCGGCCACGGCGCCCTCGCCGAGCGCGCCCTGGTCCCGGTCCTGCCGACGCGCGAGGAGTTCCCCTACGCGATCCGCCAGGTCTCCGAGGCGCTGAGCTCCAACGGCTCGACGTCCATGGGCTCGGTCTGCGCCTCCACCATGTCGCTGCTGAACGCCGGTGTGCCGCTGAAGGCACCCGTCGCCGGTATCGCCATGGGCCTCATCTCCCAGGAGATCGAGGGCGAGACGCACTACGTCACCCTCACCGACATCCTCGGTGCGGAGGACGCGTTCGGCGACATGGACTTCAAGGTCGCCGGCACGAAGGACTTCGTCACCGCCCTCCAGCTCGACACCAAGCTGGACGGCATCCCGGCCTCCGTCCTGGCCGCGGCCCTCAAGCAGGCCCGTGACGCCCGCCTCCACATCCTCGACGTGATGATGGAAGCGATCGACACGCCGGACGAGATGTCCCCGAACGCCCCGCGGATCATCACCGTCAAGATCCCCGTGGACAAGATCGGCGAGGTCATCGGCCCCAAGGGCAAGATGATCAACCAGATCCAGGAGGACACCGGCGCCGACATCACGATCGAGGACGACGGCACGATCTACATCGGCGCGGTCGACGGACCGTCCGCCGAGGCCGCCCGCACCACGATCAACGGCATCGCCAACCCGACCATGCCGGAGGTCGGCGAGCGCTACCTGGGTACGGTCGTGAAGACCACCACCTTCGGCGCGTTCGTGTCGCTGCTCCCGGGCAAGGACGGTCTGCTGCACATCTCGCAGATCCGCAAGCTGGCCGGCGGCAAGCGCGTGGAGAACGTCGAGGACGTCCTCGGTGTGGGCGCCAAGGTCCAGGTCGAGATCGCCGAGATCGACTCCCGCGGCAAGCTCTCCCTGATCCCCGTGATCGAGGGCGAGACCGAGTCCAACAGCGGCTCCGACGACAAGAAGGACGACGCCGAGCAGTGACGTCCCGTGGCTTCAAGGCGACGGCCCGCACCTCTTCGGAGGCGCGGGCCGTCGCCCGTACCCAAACCCTCATCAAGGGCCAGAACGGCATCGGTACGGTCCGCAAGACCACCCTCCCCGGCGGCCTGCGCATCGTCACCGAGACCCTGCCCTCGGTCCGCTCCGCCACCTTCGGCATCTGGGCGCACGTCGGCTCCCGCGACGAGACCCCCGCGCTGAACGGCGCCACCCACTACCTGGAGCACCTGCTCTTCAAGGGCACCAGCCGCAGGTCCGCCCTGGACATCTCCTCCGCCCTCGACGCGGTCGGCGGCGAGATGAACGCGTTCACGGCGAAGGAGTACACGTGCTACTACGCACGCGTGCTCGATACCGACCTGCCGCTGGCCATCGACGTCGTCTGCGACATGCTGACCGGCTCCCTCATCCTCGAAGAGGACGTCAACGTCGAGCGGGGCGCCATCCTCGAAGAGATCGCCATGACCGAGGACGACCCGGGCGACTGTGTGCACGACCTGTTCGCGCACACGATGTTCGGCGACAACCCCCTCGGCCGCCCGGTCCTCGGCACGGTCGACACGGTCAACGCCCTCACCGCCGACCGCATCCGCCGCTTCTACAAGAAGCACTACGACCCGACCCACCTGGTCGTCGCCTGCGCCGGCAACGTCGACCACGCCAAGGTCGTCCGGCAGGTCCGCGCCGCCTTCGAGAAGGCCGGTGCCTTCAAGGACCTCGCAGCCGACCCGGTCGCCCCGCGCGGCGGCAAGCGTGCCCTGCGCACCGCGGGCCGCGTCGAGCTGATCGACCGCAGGACCGAGCAGGCGCACGTCGTGCTCGGCATGCCGGGCCTGTCCCGCACGGACGAGCGGCGCTGGGCCCTGGGCGTGCTGAACACCGCCCTCGGCGGCGGCATGTCCTCCCGTCTCTTCCAGGAGGTCCGCGAGAAGCGCGGCCTGGCCTACAGCGTGTACTCGTACACCTCCGGCTTCGCCGACTGCGGACTGTTCGGCGTCTACGCGGGCTGCCGCCCGTCGCAGGTGCACGACGTGCTGAAGATCTGCCGCGACGAGCTCGACCAGGTCGCCGAGCACGGCCTCTCGGACGACGAGATAGGGCGGGCGATCGGCCAGCTCCAGGGGTCCACGGTCCTCGGCCTGGAGGACACCGGCGCGCTGATGAACCGCATCGGCAAGAGTGAGCTGTGCTGGGGCGAGCAGATGTCCGTCGACGACATGCTGTCCCGGATAGCGTCGGTCACCCCGGACGACGTCCGCGAGGTCGCCCGCGAGATCCTGGGACGGCGGCCCTCCCTGTCGGTCATCGGCCCGCTGAAGGACAAACAGGCGACGCGCCTGCACGACACCGTCGCCTGACAATCCCCTGGTGAAGGAAGCACAAGAGATGAGCAAGCTGCGCGTGGCGGTCCTCGGCGCCAAGGGCCGGATCGGCTCGGAAGCCGTACGAGCCGTCGAAGCCGCCGAGGACATGGAACTGGTCGCCGCCCTCGGCCGGGGCGACAAGCTGGAGACGCTGACCGAATCCGGCGCCCAGGTCGCGGTCGAACTGACCACGCCCGACTCGGTCATGGCCAACCTCGAGTTCCTGGTCGGCCACGGCATCCACGCGGTCGTCGGCACCACGGGCTGGACCGACGAGCGCCTCGCGCAGCTGAACGGCTGGCTGTCCGCCTCCCCCGGGACGGGTGTGCTCATCGCGCCGAACTTCTCCATCGGGGCCGTCCTCACGATGAAGTTCGCGCAGCTCGCCGCCCCCTACTTCGAGTCCGTCGAGGTCGTCGAGCTGCACCACCCGAACAAGGTGGACGCCCCCTCCGGCACCGCCACGCGCACCGCCCAGCTCATCGCCGAGGCCCGCCGCGCCGCCGGCACCGCCCCGGCCCCCGACGCCACGGCCACCGCCCTCGACGGTGCCCGCGGCGCCGACGTCGACGGTGTCCCGGTCCATGCCGTCCGACTGCGCGGGCTGCTCGCCCACCAGGAGGTCCTGCTCGGCGCCGAGGGCGAGACCCTGACCGTCCGGCACGACTCGCTCCACCACAGCAGCTTCATGCCGGGCATCCTGCTCGGTGCCCGCCGCGTGGTGAGCACCCCGGGCCTGACGTTCGGCCTGGAACACTTCCTGGACCTGAACTGAGTCTCGGACCGTCATGCGCGCGAAGCTCACCTATGCCCTCACCGCCGCCGTCCTGGTCGTCTACTTCGTCCTGGCCGGCAGCCGCGGCGTCCTGCTCATCGAGACCGGCACGCCCCTCACCGTCACCTTCGGTGTCGCCGTGCTGATCCTGCCGGTCATCGGCCTGTGGTTCCTGTGGAAGAACACCCAGTTCGTCCGCAAGGCCAACCAGCTCGCCGCCGAACTCGACGCCGAGGGCGGCCTGCCCGTCGACGAACTGCGGCGCACCCCCAGCGGGCGCATCGACCGCGACTCCGCCGACGAGGTCTTCGCCAAGCGCAAGGCCGAGACGGAAGACGCCCCCGACGACTGGCGCACCTGGTTCCGCCTCGCCGTCGCCTACCACGACGCCCGGGACACCCCGCGCGCCCGCAAGACGATGCAGCACGCGATCGCCCTGCACGACGGCAAGCAGCCCGAAGCGGCCTGATCCGCACCCCCCTCATGCCGGTGGGGCCGGACCGTGCAAACGGTCCGGCCCCACCGGCATGAGGTCGAGGATGTCAGCGCGGGCCGTACTCCTCGGCCCATGCCTCGACCGAGTCCGCCGCCCGGTCGAAGGCCTCCGCGCGGCCCAGGAAGTCCGCGTTGTGCGTCGTCATCAGCGGCACCGGACCGGTGGCCTCCCGGCCCTGGCTTCCGAGCAGCAGCGCCTGGCCCTGCACGGTCCGGGGAAGTCCCAGCCAGCGCACCGGCTGCTGCACCGTACGCACGGAGACGACCTGCTCCCAGGACGCCGTACGCGTCGTGAGGAAACCCACGTGCCGCAGCCCGCGCGCGTTGACCCACACGCCCATGCGCAGCAGTCGCAGCGCCGCGGCGATGACGAACAGGGCGAGACCGAACACCAGCGTGGCCGAGGTCAGTTCGGCCGTGGCCGCGATGATGACCGCCGCGAACAGTACGAACGAGGCGAGCAGCAGCGCGAGCGCCGCGACCCCGACGCGCCACGGTCCGGGCCGGTACGGCCGCCGCCAGCGGTCACGGTCGTCGTAGGGCAACGGAACGTCGTCCGCCGCCTCGAATACGCGGTCGGCCGTCAGGAAGGGCAGGGGCACGGCTGGTCCTCACTCGATCCATGCGTGGGCTGTGCCCGGTGAGGCTACCGATCTGTGTCCCCGGTCACCACCGGCGGGGGGCCGGATGGAGTCACCCCCGGCCGGGGGCGGTTCAGCGCTTCTCGGACGCCTGCGACTGCTGGGGCTGATCGGCCGTATGGCCGGGCGTCAGCGCCGGGGTCCCGATGACCAGGGACCCCACGAGCCCCGCCACGATGGTGAGTCCCAGCAGCCATCGGCCGGCCATCTCACCGACGGACGGCCGCTCGCGCGGTGGGGGAGTGACATTGCTGCGGAACCTGTCGGCCTCGGCTACGAAGGCAAACGGTACGGGTTCACGCCGACCGAACATCAGGGGTGCGTCTCCTTCAAGGTGGAACGGATCACTTTCGTCTGTAGAGACGAACGAACTCCCTCAGAGGTGCCCCGTTTCACCGACTTCATTGCGGCACGGCACCGATCGGACCTGTTTCGCCGGGCCGTAGAGTGGCGTCGCCACACGACGAGATGGGAAGGCCCTGCCAACCGTGACCGACACCCCCGCCGACGACCTCAAGCCCAGCTACCGCAGCGACGTCACCGTCGAGCTGGTCAAGCACACCGCGTCCGACGCGGACGTCCTCTTCGCCGCCCGCGTCTCGACCCTCGGCGAGCAGTCCCTGGAGGAGCTGACCAAGGACCCCGAGCGTTCCAAGGGCCTGATCAACTACCTGATGCGGGACCGGCACGGCAGCCCCTTCGAGCACAACTCGATGACCTTCCTCATCAGCGCCCCGATCTTCGTCTTCCGCGAGTTCATGCGGCACCGCGTCGGCTGGTCGTACAACGAGGAGAGCGGTCGCTACCGCGAGCTCCAGCCCGTCTTCTACGTCCCCGACGAGTCCCGCAAGCTGGTCCAGGAGGGCCGCCCGGGCAAGTACGTCTTCGTCGAGGGCACCCAGGCCCAGCAGGAGCTGGTCGGCCGCGTCATGGAGGACTCGTACCGGCAGGCGTACGAGGCCTACCAGGAGATGCTCTCCGCCGGCGTCGCCCGCGAGGTAGCCCGTTCGGTCCTCCCGGTCGGCCTGTACTCCTCCATGTACGCCACGTGCAACGCCCGCTCGCTGATGCACTTCCTCGGCCTGCGCACCCAGCACGAGCTGGCGAAGGTCCCGTCCTTCCCGCAGCGCGAGATCGAGATGGTCGGCGAGAAGATGGAGGCCGAGTGGTCCCGTCTCATGCCGCTCACCTACGCCGCCTTCAATGCGAACGGACGCGTGGCGCCGTAACGCGCCCCCAGTCCCCCGGTCAGGTACAGATGTACGGTTCAGTCGCGCGAAGTGTCCGTATTGCGGCATTTGGAGAAGTTCATCTAGCCTGATCAAACGGGTCCGGCACTGCTTGAACCCCCGAGCAGGCAGTGCCGGGCTCCACCTTTGTCACGACTTGTCGCCTGCCCCGTGGGCAGACCCGGTCCTGAGCAACGAGTAGCGTGTAACCCATGGCTCCGACCTCGACTCCGCAGACCCCCTTCGGGCGGGTCCTCACCGCCATGGTCACGCCCTTCACGGCGGACGGCGCACTCGACCTCGACGGCGCGCAGCGGCTCGCCGCCCACCTGGTGGACGCAGGCAACGACGGCCTGGTCATCAACGGCACCACCGGCGAGTCCCCGACCACCAGCGACGCGGAGAAAGCGGATCTCGTACGGGCGGTCCTGGAGGCGGTCGGCGACCGCGCCCACGTGGTGGCCGGAGTCGGCACCAACGACACCCACCACAGCATGGAGCTCGCCCGGGCGGCGGAACGTACCGGCGCACACGGCCTGCTGGTCGTGACCCCGTACTACAACAAGCCCCCGCAGGAAGGCCTCTACCGGCACTTCACGGCCGTCGCCGACACCACCGGCCTTCCGGTGATGCTCTACGACATCCCCGGCCGCAGCGGCGTCCCCATCAACACCGAGACGCTCGTCCGCCTCGCCGAGCACCCGCGGATCGTCGCCAACAAGGACGCCAAGGGCGACCTCGGCCGCGCCAGCTGGGCCATCGCCCGCTCCGGCCTCGCCTGGTACTCCGGCGACGACATGCTGAACCTGCCCCTGCTCTCGGTCGGCGCGGTCGGCTTCGTCTCGGTCGTCGGCCACGTGGTCACGCCCGAGCTGCGCGCCCTGGTCGAGGCGTACACCTCGGGCGACGTCCAGAAGGCCACCGAGATCCACCAGAAGCTGCTCGCCGTCTACACGGGTATGTTCCGCACCCAGGGCGTGATGACGACCAAGGCGGCGCTCGCCCTGCAAGGACTGCCCGGCGGGCCCCTGCGTGCCCCCATGGTTGAGTGCGCGCCCGACGAGATCGAGCAACTCAAGATCGATCTTGCCGCCGGCGGGGTACAGCTCTGACATCAGACTTCGCGCGGACCCCCGCGCAACTGCTTCACAACTGAATACGCGGGCCACCGGTGCCCGCACCCCACACAGACAACTGCTTCTGCACGAACGTCACGCGCGCCACGTGCCCCACCGGTACGTGGCGTGCGTGGTTGAGGAGAGTCTTTTGAGCCATCCGCATCCTGAACTCCGCACGCCCTCGCCGCTCCCCGAGGGAGGCCTGCGGGTCACCCCGCTCGGCGGCCTCGGTGAAATCGGCCGGAACATGACGGTCTTCGAATTCGGCGGCCGCCTGCTGATCGTCGACTGCGGAGTGCTCTTCCCCGAGGAGGAGCAGCCCGGAATCGACCTGATCCTGCCGGACTTCTCGTCCATCAGGGACCGCCTCGACGACATCGAGGGCATCGTGCTCACGCACGGGCACGAGGACCACATCGGCGGCGTCCCCTTCCTCCTGCGCGAGAAGCCGGACATCCCGCTGATCGGCTCCAAGCTGACCCTCGCCCTCATCGAGGCCAAGCTCCAGGAGCACCGCATCCGCCCCTACACCCTTGAGGTGGCGGAGGGGCACCGCGAGCGCATCGGCCCCTTCGACTGCGAGTTCATCGCGGTCAACCACTCCATCCCGGACGCGCTGGCCGTGGCCATCCGCACCCCCGCGGGCATGGTGGTCCACACCGGCGACTTCAAGATGGACCAGCTCCCGCTGGACAGCCGCCTCACGGACCTCCACGCCTTCGCACGTCTGAGCGAGGAGGGCATCGACCTCCTCCTCTCGGACTCGACGAACGCCGAGGTCCCGGGGTTCGTCCCGCCCGAGCGGGAGATCTCCAACGTCCTGCGGCAGGTCTTCGCCGGCGCCCGCAAGCGCATCATCGTCGCGAGCTTCGCCAGCCACGTGCACCGCATCCAGCAGATCCTGGACGCGGCGCACGAGTACGGCCGCCGCGTCGCCTTCGTCGGCCGCTCCATGGTCCGCAACATGGGCATCGCGCGTGACCTGGGCTATCTGAAGGTCCCGCCGGGCCTGGTCGTGGACGTCAAGACGCTCGACGACCTCCCGGACAGCGAGGTGGTCCTGGTCTGCACGGGCTCCCAGGGCGAACCGATGGCGGCCCTGTCCCGCATGGCCAACCGCGACCACCAGATCCGCATCGTCCAGGGCGACACGGTGATCCTGGCGTCCTCCCTGATCCCCGGCAACGAGAACGCGGTCTACCGCGTGATCAACGGCCTCACCCGCTGGGGCGCCAACGTGGTCCACAAGGGCAACGCCAAGGTCCACGTCTCCGGCCACGCCTCCGCGGGCGAACTGCTGTACTTCTACAACATCTGCCGCCCGAAGAACCTGATGCCGGTGCACGGCGAATGGCGCCACCTGCGTGCCAACGCCGAGCTGGGCGCCCTGACCGGTGTCCCGCACGACCGCATCGTCATCGCCGAGGACGGCGTCGCCGTCGACCTCGTCGAGGGCAAGGCGAAGATCTCCGGCAAGGTCCAGGCGGGTTACGTCTACGTCGACGGTCTCTCGGTCGGTGACGTGGGCGAGCCGGCGCTGAAGGACCGCAGGATCCTCGGCGACGAGGGCATCATCTCGGTCTTCGTGGTCATCGACTCGTCCACCGGGAAGATCACCGGCGGTCCGCACATCCAGGCCCGCGGCTCGGGCATCGAGGACTCCGCCTTCAGCGACGTGGCCCCCAGGATCACGGAAGTGCTCGAACGCTCCGCCCAGGACGGCGTGGTCGAGCCCCACCAGCTCCAGCAGCTCGTGCGCCGCACGCTGGGCAAGTGGGTCTCGGACAACTACCGGCGCCGCCCGATGATCCTGCCTGTGGTGGTGGAGGTCTGACGGTCCGTCGGGCCTGAGCTCAAGCCAACTGGGAGCGGGGTGCCTCGATTTGCATCGAGGCACCCCGCTCCAGTAGGTTTACAACTCCTTCCGACGGGGCACCCGCGCCAACTCAGGCGCAGGGACCATGCCCGGCCGGGGAGGGAAATCCGACTCAGAAACTTCTGATAAAGTCGGAACCGCCGGAAAGGGAAACGCGGAAGCGGGAACCTGGAAAGCACCGAGGAAATCGGATCGGAAAGATCTGATAGAGTCGGAAACGCAAGACCGAAGGGAAGCGCCCG
>NZ_JAAHBP010000036.1 GCF_023184515.1 Streptomyces sp. D2-8
GTTGCCGAGCGCACCTGCATGCTCTTCATGAACACCGCGCTGACCCGTGGCCGCGCCGAGATGGTCGTCACGGCCACCGGCATGCGCACCGAGGTCGGCGCGATCGCCGAGGCGCTGCGCACCGGCGCGGAACCACCCAGCCCGCTCCAGGTCCAGATGGACAGCCTGGGCCGACGACTGGCCCTGGTCAGCGGCATCGCCGTGGCCGCCTACGCGCTCGTGTCCCTCCTGCGCGGCGAGGCACTCGCCGACCTCGCGCTGCGCGCGGTGGCCTTGGCCGTCGCCGCGATCCCCGAGGGGCTGCCCGCCGTTCTCGCGCTCACCCTGGCCCTGGGCGTCCACCGCATGGCCCGCCGCGGCGCCATCGTCAAACGCCTGGCCTCCGTCGAGGCACTCGGCTCCGCGACCGTGGTGTGCAGCGACAAGACCGGCACCCTGACCCTGAACGAGATGACCACCCGCGCCCTGTGGGCCGCCGGGCGCGCCTACGAGGTGACCGGCGAGGGCTACGACACCGCCGGCACCGTCCGCCCCGCCGACGGGCGGCAGGACTGGGACCCGCACGATGCGACCCTGGACGATGTGGGCACGCATGACGCGCCCACGCAGGAAGCGGCCCTGCCCGCCCTGCACGACGCGGTGCTGCCGTTCGCGCTGTGCAACGACGCCCGTGTCACCCCCGAGGGCATCATCGGAGACCCCACCGAGGCCGCCCTGGTCGTACTCGCCGCCAAGGCCGGTGTCGACGCCGGACTCCGCGGCCGCGTGCCACGCACCGGTGAAATCCCCTTCGACCCGGCCGCCAAATACATGGCCACGTTCCACACCGACGCGGACGGCCGCGTCCGTGTCCACGCCAAGGGAGCCGTCGACGTCCTGCTGGACCGCTGCACCCACGTCCTGACCGAACAGGGCCGCGCCCCCCTCGACGCCGAGCGCCGCCGTGAGATCACCGACGTCGCCCGGCGGATGGGCGGTCAGGGCCTGCGCGTCCTCGGGGCCGCCACCGCCACCACCGACCGGCCGAACCCTCGGGAGGCGATGGGACTGATCCTGACCGCGATCGCGGGAATAGCCGACCCGCCACGTCCTCAGGCCCGGGACGCCGTCGCCCTGGCCCAGGCCGCAGGCGTCACCGTCAAGATGATCACCGGGGATCATGCGGACACCGCCGCCGCCATCGCCCGCGAACTCGGCATCACCGGCGATGTCGTCACCGGCGCCGAACTGGCGCGGATGAGCGAGCAGGAGCTCGCCGACCACGTCGAGGATGTCGGTGTCTTCGCCCGCGTCGCTCCCGAACACAAGGTGACCATCGTCCGCGCGCTCTCCCGGAAGGGCCACATCGTGGCCATGACCGGAGACGGCGTCAACGACGCCGCGGCGCTGCGTGCCGCCCACATCGGCGTCGCGATGGGCATCACCGGCACCGACGTGGCCAAAGAAGCCGCCGACATGGTCCTGACCGACGACGACTTCTCCACCATCGTCCGCGCGGTGCGCGAGGGCCGCTCGATCTACGACAACATCGTCACCTTCGTCCGTTTCCAGCTGTCCACCAACATCGGCGCCATCCTCACCCTGCTCGCCACCGTGCTGGCGGGACTGCCCGCGCCCATGTCGGCGATCCAGCTGCTGTGGGTCAACATCATCATGGACGGTCCGCCCGCCATGGCCCTGGGCATCGACCCCCCGCGGGACAACGTGATGCGGCGTCCGCCACGCCCACCCGGCGAACGCATCCTGAACGCCCGCCGCCTGGCCGCCGTCACCCGCTCCGGCGCGGTCATGGCCGCCGGTACCCTGGCCGTCTTCGCCGGCGCCCGTCACCTCACCGACACCGCGACCGCCGCCACCATGGCCTTCACCACGTTCGTCCTCTTCCAACTGTGCAACGCCCTGGCCGCGCGCAGCGAGGACGGCCCCGTCCTCGGCCGCCACCAGTTGCACAACCGCACCTTGTGGATCTGCCTGGCCACCGTCCTGGCCCTCCAGATCATCGCCGTGCAAGTGCCCATGGCCCAAGGAGTCTTCGACACCGTGTCGCTCAGCCCGGCCCAGTGGGCGATCTGCCTCGCCACCGCCTGCACCGTGCTGCTGACCGAGCATGCATGGCACGTCGGCCGGACATGGCTCGGCCGCCCGACGGACTGATCAGCCTGTCCGGTGCACCGGCCCGGGTCCTGTCCGACGTCGGGCACGGGGCCCGGACGCGGCGGCGGTGCCGGTGATCCGGTTGTCGGCGAACCGGGTGCGCGGCGGCTGCCCGCCGGCACGGGTGGGGGTGTGCCGGGCCAGTCCGGCGCGGACGTACGGCAGTGATGCGGCGCCCATGGACAGACTGGTGACGCCGAGTCCGGTGAGCACGCAGGCGAGCAGGGGGTCGGTGACGGCCTCGCCGCACACCCCGCGGCTCTTGCCCGCCGGTGCGCGGGGGGATGCGGGAACAGCAGAGCGAAAAGGGCCGGTCGGCCCTGGCCGTTCGGCCCGGAATCGCGCAAGATCTGTGACAGAGAAGGACCGGTCCCGCCCATCTGGCGGTTCCGTGCCGGAAAACGACGACACAGGACAGGAGCCGTCGATGGCGGACAGCGAGCGACCCGGACCCGACAACCCGATCCGGGTCTTCCTGCTGGACGACCACGAGGTGGTACGCCGCGGGGTGCACGACCTGCTGAACGACGAACCGGACATCACCGTGATCGGCGAGGCCGCGAACGTGGAGCAGGCCTTGGTCCGTGTCCCCGCGCTGCGCCCGCAGGTGGCCGTGCTCGATGTGCGCCTGCCCGACGGCGACGGAGTGACCGTCTGCCGCGAGCTGCGCTCGCAGATGCCGGAGCTGGCCTGCCTGATGCTCACCTCCTTCGACGACGAGGAGGCCCTGCTGGACTCGATCATGGCGGGTGCGTCCGGGTACGTACTGAAGCAGATCCAGGGCTCGGATCTGGTGTCGGCCGTGCGCACCGTGGCCCGCGGTCAGTCCCTGCTCGACCCCAGCGCCACCGCCAAGCTGATGGCCCGCCTGCGCCAGAGCCAGGAACCGGAGCCCGAGCCCGACGCCCTGCCGGGCCTGACCGACCGGGAGCGGGAGATCCTGGCCCTCATCGGAGAAGGGCTCACCAACCGCCAGATCGGCCAGCGGCTCTACCTCGCGGAGAAGACGGTCAAGAACCACATCTCCCGCCTGCTCGCCAAACTCGGCGTGGAGCGGCGCATCCAGGCCGCGGTCATCGCCACCCAGGCCCAGGACCGGCTCAGGCACGAAGGGCGCTGAGGCTTCGCGCGCAGCCGGCAGCCGCAGGGCCGAACGTCCCTCACCCGGCCCCCGAGCGGCCCAAGCCGAACCCCCTCCCCGGCCACCAGGCTGGCAGCACACCCGGACACCGCCGGGCGGCACTGATCGGGAGGACGACGGACATGACCGTGCGTGTGGGCATCAACGGCTTCGGCCGCATCGGACGCAACTATCTGCGCTGCGTGCTGGAGCGCGCGGAGAGCGGTACCGGCGAGCCGGTCGAGGTCGTGGCGGTCAACGACCTCACCTCGCCGGACGCACTGGCCCATCTGCTGGCGTACGACTCGACGTACGGCCGCCTCGGCCGCACCGTGGAACACGACGACACCTCGATCACCGTCGACGGCCACCGCATCGCCGTGACCGCCGAGCGTGACCCGGCCGAGCTGGACTGGGGGCACCTCGGTGTGGACGTGGTCATCGAGTCGACCGGCCGCTTCCGCACCCGTGAGCAGGCCGGTCTGCACCTGAAGGGGGGCGCCCGGAAGGTACTGCTCTCCGTACCGGGCAAGGGAGTTGACGCCACGATCGTGATGGGCGTCAACGAGGGCACGTACGTCCCGGAGAGCGACCACGTGGTCTCCAACGCCTCCTGCACCACCAACTGCGTGGCGCCCATGGTGAAGGTGCTCGACGAGCACTTCGGCCTGGTCAAGGGCCTGATGACCACCATCCACGGCTACACCAACGACCAGGTGGTCCTGGACGGCCCGCACAAGGACCTGCGCCGCGGTCGCAGCGCCGCCGTCAACATCATCCCCACGTCCACCGGCGCTGCCCGCGCCGTCGGCCTGGTCCTGCCGGAGCTGACCGGGACCTTGGACGGCATCGCCGTCCGCGTGCCGGTCGAGGACGGCTCGCTGACCGACCTGAGCGTGGTTCTGGAGCGGCCCGTGACCGCGGACGAGGTCAACGCCGCGTTCCGGGAGGCCGCCGACGGGCCGCTGAAGGGAATCCTGCGGGTCTCGGACGCCCCGATCGTCTCCCGCGACGTGGTCGGCGATCCCGCCTCGTGCGTCCTGGACGCCCCGCTGACGCAGGCGCACGGCGATCTGGTCAAGGTCTTCGGCTGGTACGACAACGAGTGGGGCTACACCAACCGGCTGCTCGACCTCACCGAGTACGTCGCCAAAACGCTCCCACGGAACTGAGACAACCTCCGGGGCCTGGGACAAGGACGAGGAGGCGAGACGAGAGGGGTGATCAGCCCCATCTGGGCAACACTGAGGCCTTTGCGCATCGTGTTCCGTCACGGCCGCGTCGGTGTGCGGATTCCGGGTGCTCGGCGGTGCCGCCGGGCAGACACTGGAATCGGCCCGTCGGGGCAGGACAGGAGGATTCCATGGCTTCGCGCGAACTCGACGAGAAGACGGTGACCATGCTCGTGGCCGAGGCCGCGGCGGCTCCGTCCATGCACAACGCGCAGCCCTGGCGTTTCCAGTACGTCGCCGACGAGCGTCTCCTGCTGCTGCGCGCCGACCTCGCGCGGGCCATGCCCCGGTCCGATCCCGGCAACCGGGCGCTGCACATCGGCTGCGGGGCGGCGCTGCTCAACCTGCGCGTCGCCGCCGCGCACAGGGACCTCGTCCCAGACACCCGGCTGCTGCCCGAGCCACAGGATCCGCTGCTGCTCGCGGCCGTCCACCTGGCCGACCCGGGCGGGCGACGCTTGCCGCAGGACGACCTGGCGCGGCTGCATGAGGCGATCCGGCAGCGGCACACCAGCCGCCATCCCTTCGCCGAGAAGGACATCCCGGAGGACGTCCGGACCGCCTTGCAGGATGCGGCGGCGCGCGAGTCGGCCGTCCTTCTCTTCCCCGGCCCCTGGCACGCCGAGACCGTGCTCGACCTGGTCCGCGATGCGGAGAGCCGCGACGCCATGGACTCCGGCGCCCGCGCGGACCTCATCCGCTGGACCCGGCTCGGGGCGGAGGCGGACACCGCCGTCGACGGCGTCCCCGAGTACGCCTTCGGCCCACGCAAACGGGACGGCAAGGCTCCTGTACGGGACTTCGCCGGACGCCGGCCGGTTGCCGACCGCGGCAGCACCGCCTTCGAGCACACCCCGCACCTGGCCCTGCTGAGCACCCCCGGTGACACCCCCGCCGACTGGCTGCGCGCCGGACAGGCCCTGGAACGGGTTCTGCTGGAGGCCACCCTGGCCGACCTGGCCACCTCCCTGACCTCCCATGCCCTGGAAGACCGCGAGCTGCGCCTGCTGGCCCGCGACCCGGGACGGGGCACGGGCCACGTGCAGATGGTGCTGCGACTGGGCTACGGCCCCCGGGGCCCGGCTACCCCCCGTCGCCCGGTGAGAGATGTCCTCGACATCGTGTGACCGAGGCCCGGGCGGGACATTTCTCGCGTCGAACCCCGTGCCGGAGCCGCAGCCGGTGCTCCGTGTCCGGCGTGAGCAGGCGGGCCGCGTCCGGAGTCCGCCCTGGCCCGGACGCGGCTGCACCTCGTCGCCGTCACTCGGTCCTTCGGTCACTCGTGCGGGATCACCGTGACCGGCGCCGCGGCATGGTGCAGCCCTCGTCGTCCGGCCAAGACCGCGCGGAACTCACCGGGGCACGGGTGTCAGTACCAGGGCTTGACACGGACCGGCCGAGGGGCTGACGGGCATGCCCTTCAGGGGACCGCACGGCATGTCCGGCACGTATTTCAAGGCCGTATGGCAGGCCCGGAAGGGCCGGTCAACCCTCTCCCGAGCTGGGGTCCGTGGCGCAGGGTTGGCGGTACGAGGGAGAGTTTTGCAGAGGAGAGCCGTCATGCAGACCCGGGAAGTCGACGCCACAGCCGTTCGGTCCCTGCTGGCCGCGGCGGTGGCGGCACCGTCGATCCACAATACGCAGCCCTGGCGGTTCGGCCTGGACCCGGACAGCCGGTCGGTCGAGGTCCGGGCCGACCGCGGACGGCCACTGCCGATGACCGATCCCGACCTGCGTGCCCAGCACCTGTCGGTGGGCGCGGCCGTCTTCAACCTCCGGGTGGCCGCGGCACACCTGGGCTGGGAACCGATCGTCCGTCTGCTGCCCGCCGCGGACGATCCCGACCTGCTCGCCCGCGTGCAACTCGCCCGGCCCGCCGCGGACGGGCCCTCGACCCCGGGCGGCCTGTACGAAGCTATAGAGCGGCGTCACAGCAGCCGGATGCCCTTCACCGGCCGCCCGGTGCCGGAACCGGTCGTGGCACAGATGATCACCGCCGCCCGGGCCGAGGGCGCGCGCCTGGACGTTCCCGACATCATGGGAACCCGGCGTCTGCTGCGGTTGACCCAGGCGGCCGAGGCCCGCAACGCATCCCATCCGGCTCGCACGGCCGAGTCACGCACCTGGCTCACCGCCCCGGGAAGGGACACCCCCTACGGCATCCCCGTGACCGCCCTGGGCGCCCGGGATGCGTCCGGGCGGATACCGGTGCGGGAATTCACCGGCCGGCTGCCTGTGCCGTACCTGCCCGCCCTGCACTTCGAACGCCACGCCCAGGTAGCGCTGTTGTGGACCTCGCGGGACCGGCGCGAGGACTGGTTGCGGGCGGGCCAGGCCCTGCAGCGCGTACTGCTCACGGCGACGGTGCACGGGGTACGCACCTCCATGCTGCACCAGGCGATGGAGTGGCTGGATCTGCGGGCGGCGATGGGCGGATCGAGGCGACCGTGTTGCCCACAGCTGCTGATCCGGTTCGGGTACGGCCCCGAGGGCGGCCACACACCACGCGCGGCCCCGCACGCCACACCTCGTCCCGCTCTCGGACCCGAGCCGGCGGCTTCCGATGCGGGTGCCGTTCCATCCGGCTGACTGGGCCACCGGTGACCGTCTCGCATTCGACCCAGGCGTGGACGGGGTGTTGGAGGTTGAAGTGGACCGCGGCCATCATGGCCGGCGCGCCGAGCTGTTCGTCGTCGGACCCGAGCTCGGCCGCTACCTGCGGACCTCCAGGGCGACAGCGGCCTGGGCACTGGACCGCTGTCGCACGCCGCACGCCGCACGCCGCACGCCGCACGCGCGCCGCGCGGCGTCGGTCATGCCGCGGAAGGCGCGCCGGATCCGGACGGCTCCGGAGCGGGCAGCATGGTCAGCAGCATGACGCTGGGCTCGGTGGCGCGCACGGTGTGCGGCAGACGTGCGGGCAGGTGGATCCAGCTCCCGGGCGTCGCCTTGGTCTTCTCGTCACTCAGGACGAGGTCGAGGCGGCCCTGGACGACCTGGATGACCACGGGGAGGGCGGAGGTGTGCTCGGTCAGTTCCTGGCCGGCGGCGAAAGCGAAGCCGACGACGCGCAGGCGGTCGTCGCGGTACAGGACGCGGCTGAGGGTGCCGTCCTCGGGCACGGTCAGTTCGGCGGCCAGGTCGGTGATCACGGTGGCGGTCATCTGGGACAGCTCCTCAGGGCCGGGACGGGGTGGGGACGGCGAGCAGGCTGATCGCGCCCAGGTGGGCGCTGTGGCGTTGGAAGACGCGGCGCATGTGCAGCACTCGGCGCAGTGCGGACGGGTTGCGCAGGGCCCGGCCGGCGATACGCAGGGCGGGGACCAGTCCTTCGTCGGCGACGAGGCGGCGCGGTTCCAGCAGTGCCATCGGTGCGGTCTTGTGGGCGGTGACGGTGAAGCCCTCGTCGGCGAGGAGTTCACGCCAGGCGGTGGGGGTCAGGGGGCGGGCGCCGACGTGGATGGCCTCGTGCAGGTCATGGGTGATGCGGTCGGCGAGTGCCGGGTCGAGTTCGTCGGGCAGCAGGCACAGTTCGTGGAGGGCGTACCGGCCGGTGGAGTCGTCGAGGAGGCGGCGGGCCTCTCGTACGATGCGCCGCTTGGCGGATTCGGGCTGCATGGTCAGCATCGCCTCGCCGTACACGACGGTGGCGTCGCCGTCCGGCAGCCTGGTGTCCGCGGCGTCCGACCGTACGGCACGCACCTTGGTGGGGCCGGGGGTGGCGAGGGCGCTGAGCGCGGCCACGGCGGCGGCGTCGCGGTCGACGGCGGTGTAGGCGGCCGGGTGGCGGGCGAGGGTCAGCCGGGCGGTGGCGCCAAGGCCGGCGGCCAGTTCCACCACCCGGTCCTGCGGATCCACGCCGAGGGCGTCCAGCATCCACCGGGTCAGCTCCACACCGCCGGGGCGGAGCACCCGCTTGCCCAGCCGGGCCAGCAGCCAGTGGCCGGGCATGCGGGCGGCGTCCAGTCCGTCGCCGGGAATGGGGATGTTCTTCTGCAGGGCGGAATGGTCTGTCGATGCCATCTTCGTGCCTCGCTCTCTGCCTGCACCGGTACTACTTAGGCGAACCTAACTCGGAGGGGCGGCGGGGCGCGGGGGCCGAACGTCCCGGGTGAAGGGCCGGTGGGCCCGTCACTGCTCGTCGTGGAACAGGTCGGTGCTGAGGTGACGAAGCCGGCGTCTCGTTCGTGCGACGTGGGAGCGGCTGGTGCGGTGGTCGGCTACAGCAGGCTGCTCCAGTACGCCCAGAAGCGGGTGAGGACGAGGAGCGCGATCACGCCGTACCAGGCGCCGAGGAGCATCCAGTGCGTGTCCCGCACGACCGCCGGCACCCCGCTGGGCATGGGGATGATGCCGCGTTCCAGGCAGTGCAGGGTGACGTACCAGAACAGGGCGATGGTCACGACCCAGACGGCGGCGCAGTAGGGGCAGAGCTTGTTGAGCTCGTAGAGCGACTGTCCGATCAGCCAGTGCACGAACGCCACTGCCACCAGTGCCCCGGCGTCCAGCGCGATCCACATCCTCCGGTGCAGGCGCGCGCCGGTGAGCACGGCGACGCCCAGGGCGGTCACGGCGGCGAAGGCGCCCAGGCCCAGCAGCATGTTGGGGAAGCCGAACAGGCTGCCCTGCGGGCTGGACATGACGCTGCCACAGCTCACGACGGGGCTGACGTCGCACGGCGGTTGGTGGGAGGGATCGCGGAGGAGCCGCCAGTCGTCCACGGTGAGCTGGAAGGACGCGAGCCAGCCGACGGTACCGGTGAGGACCATCACCCATCCCGTGCGGCGGCCCGCGCCCACTGTGTGCGGGCGCCGGGTGGTTGGGGCGGCCGGTGCGAGCGCGGGTCCGGGGCTCATGGGCTCACCGGGAGCCGGAGGCCGACCGGGTCCGGCGCGTGTGCGTCGGGGCCGCGGTCGGTGCGGCTCGCCTGCGGTAGACGAGGTAGGGCCGGGCGAGGTAGCCGATCGGGGCGCTCCACACGTGCACCAGCCGGGTGAACGGCCAGGCCGCGAAGAGCAGGAAGGCGGTCAGGGCGTGCAGCTGGAACAGCAGCGGGGCTCCGGCGATCGCCTCCGGCTGCGGCTGGAGGACGAACAGGCCGCGGAACCAGACGGAGACGGTGGAGCGGTAGTCGTAGCCGGCGCCGAAGACGTTGTGGGCGGCGGTGGCGGTGATGCCGAGCACGACGGTGGCGGACAGCAGGGGGAAGAGGAGCTTGTCGCTGCGGTCCGTGGTGAGCCGGATCCTGCGGGTCAGGAGCCGGCGGGTGCACAGCATGCCGAGGCCCGCGACCATGGCGATGCCCGCCACCGAGCCCGCCCAGACGGCCGTGGTGTGGTACGCGTGCTCGCTGATGCCGACGGCCTCGGTCCACGAGTCCGGAACGGCGAGTCCCACGACATGCCCGGCGATCACCATGAAGGCACCCAGGTGGAACAGCGGGCTGCCCCAGCGCAGCCAGCGGTGTTCGAGGAGCTGGCTGGTGTGGGTGGTCCAGCCGAACTGGTCCTGGCGGTAGCGCCAGATGTGTCCGACCACGAACACCGCGAGGCAGATGTACGGGACGGCGACCCACAGCAGGAGGTCGGTGCCGCTCGCCGCCGCGGCGGCCGACGGGGAGAGGGATGCGGCGTTCATCGGGTGCCTTCCATACGGCTGGTGGTCGGGTCGGCGGGCGGCACACGGGTCGGCGGAGCGGCCATCGGCGGCACGAACGTGCCCGGAGGGGCGAACTCCCCCTCCCCGTACGTTCCGTAGGGGTCGAGGCCGACCTCCTCGTTCGGCGGGCCCTCGGCGACGAGCTGGGCCACCGCCGCGCGGTCCGCCTCGGTGGGCGGCGGCAGCAGGGTGAGCAGCGCGGCCAGGACGTGCCGGTACGGCGATTCGGCGTCGGCCAACGCCCGGTGGATCAGCTCAAGACCGCGCCGGTGCTGGCGCAGCGGTGCCTCGCCGCCACGGTGGCCCGCCAGGGCGGCGAACTCCAGCACGACCGGCAGGTGGTCGGGCAGTTCACCCCCGTCGATGTCCCAGCCCGCGGCCTTGTACCGCTGGTTCAACGTGAGCAGGGCCATGCCCCGGCGGCGGGTGTCTCCGTGCAGGTAGTAGGTGAGGTAGAGGCTGCTCTTGCGGCGCAGGTCGAACGTCTCGACGTAGTGGCGCTCCAGCGCCTCCGGCTCCTGGTCGGTGAACCATGTGGTGAAGTCGGCCAGGTGCTCGGCGGCGGGCGAGGGCGGCAGCGTCTTGATGGACGCGGTCAACACGGTTCGGCAGGCGGCGAGTTCGGCGTCCGGGTACTGCAGAAGCAGTGAGCACAGCCGCAGCAGCAGGGTGCGTGACTCGGCCTCCTCGGGTGTGAGGCGGGCCGGGCGGCGTACAGCGGCGCGGAGGCGGGTGCGGACGAGGGCGGGAATGGATGGGGGTCCCCCCAGGCGTTCAGCACTGGGGGAGGGCAGCGGGCTCACGGACGGTCTCCGGCGGGGACTTCGGGCGCACGGCGGCGCAGGGTGGGGATGCCGAGCATCACGCGTCGGCCACCGGCGTCCGCCGGGTCGTCGGACGATTCGACCGGGCAGCGGTTCTCGATCGCGCTGAGCGCGGCGGCATCCTCCTTGTGGGCGGCGGGGACGACGTAGCGGTCCTGGTATTTGGCGATGGCGAGAAGCCGGTGCAGGTCCTCCGCCTCGCGCGGGGTGAGGCCGACGGCCTTCAGCGCCGCCTCGTCGCCCTCCTCGCCGAGGGTGCGTTCCCGCATGTACGAGCGCAGGGCGGTGAGCTTCATCAGCACCCCGGCGACCACATCGGCGTCCCCGGCGGTGAACAGTTCCGCCAGGTACTCCAGCGGGATGCGCAGCCGGGTGACGGCGGCGAAGACGTGGTCGGGGTCGTCCTGGTTGCCGCCCGCGGCGTCGACGGCGTCCAGGACGGGGGAGAGCGGGGGCACGTACCAGACCATCGGCATCGTCCGGTACTCCGGGTGCAGCGGCAGCGCCACCTTGTACCTCATCACGAGGTCGTAGACCGGGGAGCGGCGGGCCGCGTCCAGCCAGTCCTCCGGGATGCCGGCCTCCCGCGCCGCCGCGATCACGTCGGGGTCGTGCGGGTCGAGGAAGACGCCGCGCTGCGCGTCGAGCAGGTCCTTCTCGTCGGGGGTGGCCGCGGCCTCGCCGACGCGGTCGGCGTCGTACAGCAGCAGCCCGAGGTAGCGCAGGCGGCCGACGCAGGTCTCCGAGCAGACGGTGGGCTGGCCGGCCTCGATGCGCGGGAAGCAGAAGGTGCACTTCTCGGCCTTGCCGGTGGCGTGGTTGACGTACACCTTCTTGTAAGGACACGCCGTCACGCACATCCGCCAGCCCCGGCAACGATCCTGGTCGACCAGGACGATGCCGTCCTCCACCCGCTTGTACATCGCGCCCGAGGGGCAGGCGGAGACACAGGCCGGGTTGAGGCAGTGCTCGCACAGCCGGGGCAGGTGGAAGAGGAAGGTCTGCTCGAACTCGAACTTCACCTTCTCCGCCCATTCCCCGGTCAGGTTCGGGTCGCCGCCGGCGTTCTCGGGGGCGCCGCCGAGGCCGTCCTCCCAGTTGGCGCCCCAGGTGATGGACGTCGGTTTGCCGGTGAGGACCGAGCGGGGGCGGGCGACCGGGATGTCCTTGGCGGCCGGGGCGTTGACGAGATTGTCGTAGTCGTAGGTGACCGGCTCGTAGTAGTCCTCGATGGACGGCAGGTCGGGGTTGGAGAACAGCGACAGGAGCCGTTTGATCCGGCCGCCGGAGCGCAGGACCAGACGCCCGCGCTTGTCGAGCATCCAGCCGCCCTTCCACTGCTCCTGGTCCTCGTAGCGGCGGGGGTAGCCGACGCCGGGCTTGGTCTCGACGTTGTTGAACCAGGCGTACTCGACTCCGGTGCGGTTGGTCCACGTCTGCTTGCAGGTGACCGAGCAGGTGTGGCAGCCGATGCACTTGTCGAGGTTCATCACCATCGCGATCTGGGCCATCACTCGTCCGATAGTGGCTTCGCCACGGGGCATGTCAGTACTCCACTTGCTGGCTGCGGCGGCGGATGACGGTGACCTCGTCGCGCTGGTTGCCGGTCGGGCCGTAGTAGTTGAAGGCGTAGGTGAACTGGGCGTAGCCGCCCGCGAGATGGGTGGGCTTGAGCAGGAGCCTGGTGAGGGAGTTGTGGATGCCGCCGCGTTTGCCGCTGACCTCGGTCTTCGGGACGTTCACGTTGCGGTCCTGGGCGTGGTACATGTACACGGTTCCCTCGGGCATGCGGTGGGTGACCACGGCCCGGGCGGCGACGACGCCGTTGCGGTTGTACGCCTCGATCCACTCGTTGTCCTTGACGCCGATCTTCTCGGCGTCGGCGCCGGACATCCAGATCGTCGGGCCGCCGCGGGACAGGTCGAGCATGTACTTGTTGTCCTGGTAGTTCGAGTGGATGGACCACTTCGAGTGCGGGGTCAGATAGCGGACCGTGACCTCGGCCCGGCCGCTCTCACCCAGGTGCTCGTCGCCGTAGTGCTTGGGCGTGTTCAACGGTGGTCGGTAGACGGGCAGTTGCTCGCCGAGTTCGGCGATCCAGTCGTGCTGGACGAAGAAGTGCTGGCGGCCGGTGAGGGTGTGCCAGGGCTTCTTGTGCTCGGTGTTGATGACGAACGGCGAGTAGCGGCGTCCGCCGGTCTCCGAGCCCGACCACTCGTACGACGTCATCACCGAACGGGGCTGGGTGCGCGTGTCGGCGAACGTGATCCGGTCGGCCTCGCGCTCAGAGGCGAGTTCGACCAGGCCCTCGCTGCCGGTCTGCCGCTCCAGCTCCCGGAAGCCCTCGGTGGCCAGGCGGCCGTTGGTGGTGCCGGACAGGGCGAGGATCGCCTCGCACATGTCGGAGGCGGTGGCGAGGGAGGGCCGTCCGGCGGCGATGCCGTCCCTGACGGTGCCGTTGCGGTGCCGGAGGTCGTCGATCTCCTGGTTCGGGTGGACGGTGACGCCCTTGGTGGTGGTGCCCAGCGTGTCGAGCAGCGGGCCGACGGCACGCATCTTCTGCGCGATCGCGGCGTAGTCCCGTTCGATGACGACCAGCTTCGGCATGGTCCGCCCGGGAACCGGTTCGCACTCGCCGGCCTTCCAGTCCCGCACCACCCCGCCCGGCTGGGCGAGTTCGTCCGGGGTGTCGTGCAGCAGTGGCACCGCGAGGACATCGGTGCGGGTGCCGAGGTGGTCGGCGGCCAGTTCGCTGAACCTGTCGGCCATCGTCAGGAACATGTCGTAGTCGGTGCGTGCCTTCCACGGCGGGGCGATGGCGGGGGTGAAGGCGTGCACGAAGGGGTGCATGTCCGTGCTGGACAGGTCGTCCTTCTCGTACCAGGTCGCGGCCGGCAGCACGACGTCGGAGAGCAGGCTGGTGGAGGTCATGCGGAAGTCCATGGTGACGAGCAGATCGAGCTTGCCCTCGGGAGCCTCCTCCCGCCACACCACCTCCTTCGGACGGCCCTCGGGCGGGGTCTGTTCGGAGCGGACCGCCGCGTCCGTGCCCAGCAGGTGGCGCAGGAAGTACTCGTTGCCCTTGCCGGAGGAGCCGAGCAGGTTGGCCCGCCACACGGTCAGCACACGCGGGAAGTTGGCCGGGTCGTCCGGGTCCTCGACGGCGAACCGCAGCCGCCCGGACTTCAGCTCGTCCACGACGTGCTCGGCGACCGGCCGGCCCGCGGCGGCTGCCTCGTCGGTCAGATCGAGGGGGTTGCGGTTGAAGCCGGGGTGACCGGGCGTCCAGCCCAGCCGCACGGCCTGCGCGAGTGTGTCCGCGAACGCCTGGCCCTTGAACCGGCCCTTCCCGAGCGGGGACGCGAGCTCGTCGGGCCCGAACGCCTCGTAGCGCCACTGGTCGGAGTTCAGATACCAGTACGAGGTGCCCGCCATGTGCCGGGTGGGCCGCTGCCAGTCGAAGGCGAACGACAGGTGCTGCTGCCCGGTGACCGGGCGGACCTTCTCCTGGCCGACGTAGTGCGCCCAGCCGCCGCCGTTGACGCCCTGGCAGCCGGTCATCGTGATCAGCGCCAGAAAGGCGCGGTAGATGGTGTCGGAGTGGAACCAGTGGTTGGTGCCGGCACCCAGCGCGATCATGGACCGGCCGCCTGTGCGCTCGGCGTTGCGGGCGAACTCCCGGCCGATGCGCGCCGCCTGCTCGGCGGGCACGGAGGTGATGGTCTCCTGCCAGGCCGGGGTGTACGGCTCGGAAGCGTCCTCGTACGAGGTGGGCCAGTTGCCCGGCAGCCCGGGGCGTGCGACGCCGTACTGCGCCAGCATCAGGTCGAAGACCGTGGTGACGAGCCGGCCACCGACCCGGCGCACCGGCACCCCGCGCACCATGACCGAACCGCCTTCCGTGCTGCCCTCGTCGAAGCGGGGCAGCGCGACCTCGGCCGTCTCCTCGGCCCGCTCCAGCAGGCTCAGTTCGGGTACGACGTCGCCCAGGTCCAGGTTCCAGCGACCTCGCTCGGCTTCCCCCCACCGGAAGCCGAGCGAGCCGCCGGGGACCACGGGTTCGCCCGTGGCCCCGTCCAGGAGAACCGTCTTGGACTCGGCGTGCTCCGTGTCGTGTCCGAGGTCGGCCGCGGTCAGGAACCCGTCCGGGACGAGACCGCGTTCGTGTTCGCGCAGGGTCACCAGGAACGGCGCGTCGGTGAACTTGCGCAGGTAGTCCTGGAAGTAGGGCACTTCGCGGTCGACCAGGAACTCCCGCAGGACGACGTGGCCCATGGCCATCGCCAGCGCCCCGTCCGTGCCGGGGTGCGGGGCGACCCACTCGTCGGCGTGCTTGACGTTGTCGGCGTAGTCGGGGCTGACCGCGACGACCTTGGTGCCGTTGTAGCGGGTCTCGGTGAGGAAGTGGGCGTCGGGCGTGCGGGTCACGGGGATGTTGGAGCCCCACATGATCAGATAGCCCGCGTTCCACCAGTCCGCCGCCTCCGGCACGTCCGTCTGGTCGCCGAAGACCTGCGGGGAGGCGATGGGCAGGTCGGCGTACCAGTCGTAGAACGACAGCAGGGTGCCGCCGATCAGCGAGTGGAACCGGGCCCCGGCCGCGAACGACGCCATCGACATCGCCGGGATGGGCGAGAAGCCCGCGACGCGGTCGGGGCCGTACGCCTTGACGGTGTGCACCTGTGCGGCCGCGATCAGCTCGCTGACCTCGTCCCAGTCGGCGCGCACCAGACCACCCTTGCCTCGGGCCCGCTTGTAGGCGCGGGCCTTGGCCGGGTCGCCGGTGATCTCGGCCCAGGCCGCCACCGGGTCGCCGAGCCGCCCCCTGGCCTCGCGCCACAGCTTCAGCAACGCGCCGCGCACATACGGGTAGCGGACGCGGCTGGGGGAGTAGGTGTACCAGGAGAACGAGGCCCCGCGCGGGCAGCCGCGCGGCTCGTACTCGGGGCAGTCCGTGCCGATCGACGGGTAGTCGGTGGCCTGGTGCTCCCAGGTGATGATGCCGTCCTTGACGTACACCATCCACGAGCACGACCCGGTGCAGTTCACGCCATGGGTGGAGCGCACCACCTTGTCGTGGGCCCACCGGTCCCGGTAGAAGCCCTCCCACTTCGGGTCGCCCTCGCCGAACACGGCGCGCCCGTCGGCCGACACCTCACGGCGGGTCAGCAGTCTGCGGGCTGCCAGCGGCCAGCTCTCACCTGTGGGCGACGCCTGGCGCCGTGCGTTCTGATCGTTCTCCATGGCTGGGAACGCTAGAAGCCGCAGGCCATGGTGCACCTGGGGCTGGCGGTCCCTGCCGGACGACCTTCCGGCCCTGTCTGACCGGCTGCAATAGGGACCTTTGGTCCCCGTGCGGGGTCCGGTCGGCGGGGGAGCCGGCTGCGCCCGGCGTGCATGCTGGGCACTGATCGAACCGCAGATGCCCATCTGTACGACCGCATTCCGTGCCTGCCTGGCGGCCGATTCCCCCGTCCCCGGCTGCCGCAGGCAGAGCGCGTACGGCGCGTGGCGCCCGGTTCGGTCGAGCGTCCGGCCGCTCACCGCGGCCGGACGCCGCATCCGCCCCGAGAGTCGGCACCGGAATGCCGGCCCCACCCGCATCTGCCGGCCGCGCCGGCCCGACCCGCTGGAGACACGACCATGAGCGTGCTCACCCTTGCCTCGGACCCTCAGGACGCCACAGCCCTAGAGGGTGCGGAAGCGCATCACGCCCGCCTGGCCGGGGAACTGGCCGGACGCGTGAAGATACTGCTCACCGCCGTGGACCGCCGCGAGTCGAGCGCCGCTGAGAAGATCCACGCCGGGCTCGTGGCCTTCTGCGACCGCTCGCTGCTGCCGCACGCCGCAGCCGAGGAAGCCGCGCTCTACCCCGTCGCGCACGGCATGCCCGAGGCCCGCCTGCTCATCGAGAGCCTCATCGGCGAACACCACTGCCTCACCGCCCTCGTCGAGGCCCTGCGCGCCGCACCCGACCCGGCGGGGGCGGCGGCCGACGCGCGGGCCCTTCAGGTGCTCTTCGAGGAGCACGTGGCCAAGGAGAACGGCCTCGTCCTGCCTCTGCTCGCCATGGCGCCCGAGGTCTCCCTGGCTGAGCTGCTCGCGGACATGCACCACCGGCTCGCGAACGACACGCCCGCCAAGGGCGCCCACGGAACGCAGGGCACCGAGGAAGGACAGGACGTGCAGGAGGAGCGGACCGAGGAGACCGGCGGCTGCGACGGAGCATGCGGCTGCGGCGGTGCGGAGTAGGCCGAGCCGGAGCTGGATGTGCGGGAGGTTCCCCACGCCCTGCGTCACGCCACGGTCTCCGGCGCGCTGGACGCCGTCCCCCGGAAGCCGGCGGCTCCGGCTCAGCCACAGCTGACGCGGCACCCCAAGCACAAGGAACGCCCCAGCACACGAGGAAAGAAGGAGAACACGTCATGGACGGATCACACCGCCGGGCCCGCGCTCTGCTCGGAACGGTCGGCATGGCCCTGGCAGTCGCCGGGCCGGTCATGGTGTGGCGCGGCCGCGGTGGCAGGAAGGAGATCCGCAGCGAGCTGGCCGCCCAGAAGATCACCTTCCCGGACCACGGGCTGCCCGCCGAACTCGCCGCCTACGCCGGCCGTCGTGTGAAAACCGGCTCCGGGGCGCACGCCTACGCCGAGTTCATCAAGGGCAATCTCGCCCATGCCACCGGCGGTCGCACCTATGCCGAGATCAGTGCTGAGTTGCACGCCGCCGGAGGCGACGACGAGAAGCTCGCCGAGCTGCGCCAGACCGCGTTCATGGGCCAGTCCCTGCGTGCTTCCCTGATGTCCGCCTACCAGGCGTGGCACCTCACGACCCTGGTCACGGGCCTGGGCGCCGCACTGACCGGCCTGGGTGTCGCCTTGGTGGCCACCGCAGACGCCCTGGCATCCCGCTCCCTGAACCGATCCTGACCTGCGGCGGGCATGGATGGGCCCCGGTCTGCCGGGAGTGCTCAGCGGCGCTCCCAGGGCCGTTCCCCAGCGCCACGTGACCTTTCTGACGGCCCGTCCGGCCCTGTCGCACCTGCCGCGAAGAGGGACCATCGGCCCCGTTCGAGAAGACCCTCGGCCGCCGCGCCGACCACCGCCGCCGGTGGATGCTGACGGCGACCGATCCGGAGGTATCCCGTGCACGACCACGTCGACCCCCCTCAAGGCCGATTCCACCGCTGTCGCTCGCGGTGGGTACCGCGCACGGTCCGGCCCGGTCACCGTCCGGCCTGCCGCCTCGTCTGCCCTGGCTCCAGGGCGGCCGGACACAGCTTCTGGGCGCGGGGCAGGGCCGTGCGATGAGCGCCGCCGCCCATGCCATCCGCCGCCAGCGGCACGACGCGGCCGACCGACCCTTCATCGTCATCTGGGAGTCCACCCGGGCCTGCCCGCTGGCCTGCCGCCACTGCCGCGCCGAGGCGGTGCCCGACCGCGATCCGCGCGAGCTGGACACCGTCGCCGCGAAGGACCTGCTGGACCAGGTGGCCGCGTTCGGGCAGCCCGCCCCGCTGTTCGTGATCACCGGCGGTGACCCGTTCCAGCGCCCCGACCTGACGGAGCTCATCGCCCACGGCAAGGAGGCCGGGGTCCGGGTCGCGGTGTCCCCGTCCGGTACCCCGACGCTCACCGCGGAGCGGCTGCGAGACCTGCACGAGGCGGGCGCGGTCGGGCTCTCGCTGAGCCTGGACGGCTCCACCGCCGAGCTGCACGACGACTTCCGCGGTGTGCCCGGGGTGTTCCGGTGGACCTTGGACGCCTGGGACGCGGCGCGTGCCCTCGGCATGAAGGTGCAGATCAACACGACGGTCGCCCGGCACAACCTGCACGACCTCCCCGACATCGTCCGCCTGGTCACCGAGCACGGGGCGATGCTGTGGAGCGCCTTCTTCCTGGTGCCGACCGGCCGCGGCCGCACCCTCGGCGCGCTGACGCCCGGCGAGGTCGAGGACGTCCTCCACTTCGTCTACGACGTGGGCCTGACCGTGCCCGCCAAGACCACCGAGGCCCACCACTTCCGCCGCGTCGCCCTGCAACGCCAGGTCCTTGCCGACCGGGGTGACGACCATGTGGCGGTGCTCGGACTCGGCCCGCTCTACCGGGAGCTGACCGACAGAGCGGCCGTCCTGGGTCTGGACGCCGCCACGCGCCGGGTGCGGCGGCCGCCGCTGGACGTCAACGCGGGCCGTGGCTTCGTGTTCGTCTCGCACACCGGCACCGTGCACCCCAGCGGCTTCCTGCCGCTGAGCGCGGGAAGCGTGCGCAAGACGACGCTGACGTCGATCTACCGAACCTCACCGCTGTTCACCGCCCTCCGGGACGCCGACATGCTGGGCGGGCGGTGCGGGCGGTGCGAGTTCCGCCGGGTCTGCGGCGGCTCGCGCTCCCGCGCCTACGGCGTCACCGGCGACCCGTACGCCGCGGAGCCGTGGTGCGGCTACGTCCCCGGTTCCTTCCCCCACCAGCGGGAACTGGCAGCGCTGCTGGACGGCGGCGCACCTGTGGAACCGCCTCTTCGCCCCGGTCCGACCGCCGCCCCGGGCGGCAAGGAGCATCGTGTACAGCAAGAACGATGACCCGGCCGCCGGTGACGGCCGGCCGCCCAGCAGGTTCAAGGCGTCCGGTCTGCGGAGCCGACACCTGTACGCCCACGTCCTGGTCGCGGTCTGGGTGGTGCTCGCGCTGCTGGCGGCGAGCGCCCAGCAGACGCTGCCCGTGGCCCGCTGGCTGGCCATCCATCTGTTCCTGCTCGGTGGCGCCACCACCGCGATCGTGGTGTGGAGCGAGCACTTCGCCGTCGCGATGCTGCACGCCCCGCTGCCCGACCGGCGGTGGAGTAACGCCCGGCTGGCCGGCGTCAACACAGGGGTCGCGGGCGTTCTCACCGGCGTGTGGGCCGACCTGCCGGTCCTGACCGGTGCCGGGTGCGTGCTGCTGGTCACCGCGGTCGGCGCGCACTTGGTGGTGCTGGTCCGCATGGGCGGGGGCGCGCTGGGCGGACGGCTCGCCCCGATCGCCGACTACTACCGGGCCGCCGCGGCCGCGCTGATCGTCGGCGCGGTGCTGGGCTGGCTGCTGGCCACCGGCAAGGCCGGACCCGGGCACTACACCGGGCTGAAGCTGGCCCACGTGCACGTCACCCTCCTCGGCTGGATCGGACTGCCCGTACTGGGCACGCTGTTCATGCTCTGGCCCACCGTGCTGGGCGTGCGCATGGCCGAGAACACCACCCGGCTGGCGCGCCGGGTACTGGCGCTGACCGGGGGCGGCCTGCTGACCGCGGTCGCCGGACTGGCGGCCGGATGGCGCCCCGCCGCCGTACTCGGGATCGCCGGCTACGCGGCCGGCGTCGCCGTCGCGGCGCAGCTGTTCGCCCGCACCGTGCGCCGACGGCCCGCGATCTCGGCGGCCGCCGCGTGGATGCTGGCCGCCGCCGCGGGATGGCTCGTCGTCGGAGTCGTCGTGGACCTGGTGCTCCTGGCCGCACGACCCCTCGCCGAGATCCAGGACGACATCCGGTCCCTGGTCCCGGTACTGCTCCTCGGGCTCGTCGCGCAGGTCCTCGTCGGGGCCCTCACCTACCTGCTGCCCATCGTGCTGGCCGGCGGTCCCAAGGAACGAGCCGCGCTGCGGGCGGTACTCGAACGGGGCTGGGCGCCACGGATCATCGTGCTCAACCTCGGCGTGTCCCTGCTCGCGCTTCCGCTGCCCGACCCTCTCGGCACGGCCGGCATGCTCCTGGCCGGGTCGGCGGGTGCCGCGTTTCTCGTCCTGGCGGTGCGCGTGTTCGTCCGCAGCGGACGAGGTCTCCTTCAGGACACGGACAAGGCCGGTGGGTCACGGCGCCCCGTCCTGTGGGGCACCGCCGTGGGGGCCGTGGTCACGGTGCTGGCCGTGCTCGTGGCCAACAGCGGTGGGGAGACGAGCGGCGGGACGAGCGCCTCCGGGACGGCGGGTGCGGGCGCCGGGACAACTCGCACGGTCGCCGTCACCCTGGCCGACATGCGCGTCCGTCCGGCCCGCATCGAGGTCGCCGCGGGCACCGCGCTGCGGCTGAAGGTCACCAACACCGACGCCCAGCGCCACGACCTCAGGGTCGAGGATGGTCCCGCCACCCCGATGCTCGCCAAGGGCGACACCCGCGTACTCGACCTCGGACCGGTCACCGAGAACCGCGCGGCGTGGTGCACCCTGCCGGGCCACAAGGCGGCCGGGATGACCACGGAGATCGTCGTGAAGGACGACACGGCAACCGACAGCAGCCAGCACCGGGGACACACATCGGCCGCCGCCGACGACGACGGCATGGATCTCTCCGCCGACTTCTCCACCGGGTGGCAGCCACGCGACGCCGACCTGGCCCCCGCGCCCGGCGGGACGGTCCACACGGTCGAACTGCGCGCCGCGCACACCACGGTCGAAGTGGCTCCGGGCGTGAAGCAACAGATGTGGACCTTCGGCGGCACCGCACCGGGCCCCACCTTGCACGGACAGGTCGGCGACGTCTTCGAGGTCACCCTCGTCAACGACGACCACGGCATGGGCCACGGCATCGACTTCCACGCCGGCTCCCTCGCCCCCGACCGGCCCATGCGCACCATTCAGCCCGGCGAGCGGCTGGTCTACCGGTTCCGGGCCGAGAAGGCAGGGGCATGGCTGTACCACTGCAGCACCGCTCCGATGCTCCAGCACATGGGGAACGGCATGTACGGTGCCGTCGTCATCGACCCACCCGGCCTGGCGAAGGTGGACCACGAGTACGTGTTGGTCTCCTCCGAGCTCTACCTCGGCACCCCGGGCAGCAGCGCCCAGGTGACGAAGATGCGTCAGAACACCCCGGACGCCTGGGTGTTCAACGGTGTCGCCAACCAGTACGCCCAGCGGCCCCTGAAGGTGAAGGCCGGTGAGCGGGCCCGCTTCTGGGTGGTCGCCGCAGGTCCCAGTGACGGCATCGCCTTCCACATCGTCGGCACCGTCTTCGACACCGTGTACAAGGAGGGCGCCTACCTGCTCAAGCCGGACCAGGCGGGCGGCGCTCAGGTGCTGGACCTGGCCACGGCACAGGGCGGCTTCGTCGAGACGACGTTCCCCGAGGCCGGCCACTACGCGTTCGTCGACCACGACATGCGCCACGCCGAATCCGGCGCGCACGGGATGGTGGAGGTGAGCGACTGATGGACACCGTCGGCTGGTGGTCCCTGGTGCGGTTCGCGCACGTGGCCGGTGCCGCCCTGTGGGTCGGCGGCCAACTGGCCCTGTCCCTGGTGATCCTGCCGCTGGCCCGCCACCTGCTCGCCCCGGAGGCCAAGGACGGCTTCACGGCCGCGGCGGGCCGCCGGTTCGGGATGCTGACCGGGGCGGTGTTCCTGCCCGTGCAGCTGGCCACCGGCTGGGCCATGGCCTGGCACCGGGGAGTCACCTGGGCTTCCCTCGCCGAACCCGGCTACGGCCGCACTCTGGCGACCAAACTCGCCCTGTTCGTGGTGGTGATGCTCGCCGCGGCCGGACACGGCATCGCCCACGCCACAGGCCGCGCCGACCTCGCCCGGGCCCTGGCGGTCGTCTCTCTCGTCGGCTCACTCGGAGTCGTCCTGCTGGCCACCGCCCTGCCCGCCACATGACCCGCGGCCACGAAGGGAAACGAGGAGGCCCGGCCCCTCTGCTGCGCCTCACGGAGTGCCGCGCGCCCCGTTGAGCTCCCGGCCCGTGACCATCTCGGATTCGATCCGTACGAACACGGCGTCTTTCAGGGGCATCCACGTCGTGGGGCCGTCCTGGGACAGCCGCTCGTGCTCGGCGGGGTCGGTCACCACGGTGGCCCGGCCCGTGACGACCACGCTCCAGCCGGACCGGGTCGCCCCGTCGAACTCGTCCGCTTCGAAGGCGACCACGGCGCCGGCGATGGCATGTACGAGGTCCGAGTCCGGCGAGGTGCACACCAGGACGGAGGCGTCCGTGTCCAGGGAGTAGTTGATGGGGAGGACCGCGGGCAGTGCCTGCCTGGTGTAGACCACGCGGCCGACCGGCACCTGGGCGAGCAGCCGCAGGCACTCCTGCCGGTCGAGTGAGCGAAAGGCGTCGTTCTGGGACATCAGTCCATCGTCCCCGCGGGAGCCGGGAGGGGGTAGGGCCGACTGGCCCTATCCCCTCCCGGCTCCCGCGGGGACGGCCGATCGCAGCCGTTGTGTCGCGGGTGCCGCTCGGGCATGGCGGTTCAGGGGGCTGTGTGGAGGGACGGCCGGGTCCGAACCCGAGGACCGTCTGTCCGTCGGTAGGGACTGATGGCCCATGCCCGCGGTGCGTCCTGATCCGGACAGTGGTGACGTGACGCCGTTCTGCGGGCAAGGGGCCCGCGGTGCGCGTGCGATCCCGGTGGCGCAGTACCACCCATGAAGTGGAAAGGGGACGGACAACATGGTCCAGCCGTTGGAGTCGAAGAGCGGCAGCTCACCGTCAGCCGGGTCGGTGTCCGGCCGGGCGTGGCTGATACTGGCCCTGGCAACGGTCGGTTTCGCTGTGAACTTCTGGGCTTGGGCGCTGCTCAGCCCGCTCGGCCCGCGGTTCAAGGACGGCCTCGACCTGTCGTCGTTCGAGCAGTCGCTGCTGGTGGCGGTGCCGGTCGTGGTCGGCTCACTGGGCCGGATCCCGGTCGGCGCGCTGACCGACCGGTTCGGCGGCCGGGTCATGTTCCCGATCGTGTCGGCGGCCACCATCGTGCCGGTGCTCTACCTCGGTCTGGCCGGGCACTCCTCCCTCGCCGCCCTGCTGGTCGGCGGGTTCTTCCTCGGCATCGGCGGCACTGCTTTCGCCGTCGGTGTGCCGCTCGTCAGCGCCTGGTTCCCGCCCGAGCGGCGCGGTCTTGCCATCGGCGTCTTCGGCGCCGGCATGGGCGGCACCGCGATCAGCGCCCTGACCACGGTGAAGCTGGTCGACGCGAACAGCATGTCCACTCCGTTCCTGATCACCGCCGCGGTCCTGGCCGTGTATGCCGTGGCCGCCGCGCTGCTGCTGCGTGACGCGCCCGGCCGCACCGCGCCGACCGAGCCCTTGGCCCGCCGACTGGCCGCCACCGTCCGGCTGCCCATCACCTGGCAGGCATCCGCGCTGTACGCGGTCGCGTTCGGCGGCTACGTCGCCTTCTCGGTCTACCTGCCCACCTACCTCAAGACCGGCTACGGCCTGACCCAGGCCGACGCCGCGAACCGCATGGCCGGGTTCGTACTCCTCGCGGTGGCGATGCGCCCGATCGGCGGCTGGCTGTCCGACCGGATCGGCCCGGTCCGGGTGCTGGCCGGCTCGCTGGCCGTGGTCGTGGCCGGGGCGGTCGCGCAATCGTTCACCCCCGCCCTGGCGCCGGTGGGCACCATCGCGTTCCTGGCCATGGCCGCCGCGCTCGGCGCGGGCAGCGGGGCGACCTTCGCCCTGGTGGCCCTGCGCACCCCGGCCAACCAGGTCGGCTCCGTCACCGGCGTGGTCGGCGCCGCGGGCGGACTGGGCGGCTTCCTGCCGCCGCTGGTGATGGGCTCGCTGTACGGAGCCTACGAGTCGTACGCGATCGGTCTCGTCCTGCTCGCGATCGTGGCCGCCGCGGCGCTGGCCTTCACCCTCACCGGTGTCCGCGCGGCGGCCGGAGGCGGCGAGAGGAAGCCGCGCACCGGCGGTCGGCGAGGGCACCGCACCGCCGGCACCACCGCGTAAGGGCGAGCGGCACAGAACGACAGCGACGAAAGCAGGGAGCAGACCGGTGTGCGAGTACTGCGGCTGCCAGTCGCTGGCGTCGATCGACGAGCTGACCCGTGAGCACGACGAGGTCGTCCGCCTGATCAGCCACCTTCGCCCCGCCCGCCAGGACGGTGACGTGGCCCGGATGGCTCGGATCGCCCGCGAGATCACCACCGTGCTCGACCCGCACACGCAGGTCGAGGAGCACGGGCTGTTCCCCGCGATGGCAGTGGACTTCCCCGAGCAGATCGCCGCCCTGGAGGCCGAGCACCGCCGCATCGAGGCGGTGCTGGCCGAGGCCGCCGACGGCGCGACGCCCTCGGACCCGACCTGGCCGGACCGGCTCATCGAGGCGATCGCCCTGCTGCGCGATCACATCCTCAAGGAGCAGGACGGGCTCTTCCCGGCCGCGCTCGCCTACCTCGGCACCGATGAGCGGGAAGCGGTCGAGGCTGTGCGCGCGAAGGCGTGCGGCACCCTGTCCCGGCCGGCCGCCTGACCGGGCCGTGCTCCGCCCTCTCGGGGCACCCCATGCAGATCCCGCGCCCCCGCTCGGAATGAGCGCCACGTGTTGGTCATGGTGTGGCTGTTGACCTTCGGGGGGACGGCGGTCGTAGAGTCGTGTGCGGCCGGAACCGATCACAATTCGAACGGGTGCGTGGCGCCCGGGGCGGAGTGGCACGGTGAGCACGGAGACCAGCCGGGAACAGTCGCAGGCGGCCATGGACGGCGAATTGGCGGAGGCGCTGGTGCGCAGCCGCCGGTTCTTCACCAGGGCGGAAGTCTCCGACGATCTCCGCACCCTGCACAGGAAGGGCGGCCGGCAGGCGGACGATTTCTACCGGGATCGCTGGTCGCACGACAAGGTGGTGCGCTCCACGCACGGGGTGAACTGCACCGGCTCCTGCTCGTGGAAGGTGTACGTCAAGGACGGCATCATCACCTGGGAGGCCCAGCAGACCGACTACCCCTCGGTCGGCCCGGACCGCCCCGAGTACGAGCCGCGCGGCTGCCCGCGCGGCGCCGCCTTCTCCTGGTACACCTACTCGCCCACCCGGGTGCGCTACCCGTATGTGCGCGGCGTGCTGCTCCAGATGTACCGCGAGGCCAAGGCCCGCCTCGGCGACCCGGTGGCCGCCTGGGCGGACATCGTGTCCGACCCGGAACGTGCCCGCCGCTACAAGCGGGCACGCGGCAAGGGCGGCCTGGTGCGGGCGAGCTGGGACGAGGCGGTCGAGATGGTCGCCGCCGCACATGTGCACACGACCAAGGAGTACGGCCCGGACCGACTGGCCGGCTTCTCGCCGATCCCGGCGATGTCGATGGTCTCGCACGCCGCCGGAGCCCGCTTCTACTCGCTGCTCGGCGGCGCGATGCTCTCGTTCTACGACTGGTACGCCGACCTGCCGGTCGCATCCCCCCAGGTCTTCGGCGACCAGACCGACGTACCGGAGTCCGGGGACTGGTGGGACGCCGGCTATCTGATCATGTGGGGCTCCAATCTGCCGGTGACGCGCACGCCCGACGCGCACTGGATGGCGGAGGCCCGTTACCGCGGCCAGAAGGTCGTCGCCGTCTCTCCGGACTACGCGGACAACGTGAAGTTCGCCGACGAGTGGCTCGCGGCCCAGCCGGGCACCGACGGGGCCCTCGCCATGGCGATGGGGCACGTGATCCTCAAGGAATTCTTCGTCGACCGGGCCACACCGCGGTTCACCGACTACGTCAGGCGCTACACCGACCTGCCCTTCCTGGTCGCCCTGGAAGAGAGCGAGGACGAGCCGGGCACCTTCACCCCGGGCAAGTTCCTCACCGCCGCGGATCTCGGTGGCGAACACGCCGAGGCCGAGCACGCCGAGTTCCGGACCGTGCTGTTGGACGCGGACACACGACAGCCGGTGGTGCCGAACGGCACACTCGGCGACCGCTACGGCGAGTCCGGCGCCGGGAAGTGGAACCTGGACCTCGGCGACACCCAGCCCCTGCTGTCCGCCGCGGGCGGCGACGAGGCGCCGGTCGCGGTCGAACTGCCGCGCTTCGACGCTCCCGACGGCGGCGCGGCGCGACTGCGGCGCGGCGTACCGGTTCAGCGGGTCGCCGGGCGCCTGGTGACCACGGTGTACGACCTCCTGCTCGCCCAGTACGGGGTCGCTCGCGACGGGCTGCCCGGCCGGTGGCCGTCCTCGTACGAGGACGTGGAGGAGCCGTACACGCCTGCCTGGCAGGCGGCGATCACCGGAGTGGACGCGCGGAAGGCGGCGCGGATCGCCCGGGAGTTCGCCGCCAACGCCGAGGAGTCCGGCGGCCGTTCGATGATCATCATGGGGGCGGGGACCAACCACTGGTTCCACTCCGACACCATCTACCGCGCGTTCCTCACGCTGACCACGCTGACCGGCTGCCAGGGCGTCAACGGCGGCGGCTGGGCCCACTACGTCGGCCAGGAGAAGGTCCGTCCGATCACCGGCTACTCGGCGATCGCGACCGCCGCCGACTGGAACCGCCCGGCCCGGCAGATGATCCAGACCGCCTACTGGTACCTGCACAGCGACCAATTCCGCTACGACCCGTTCGCCGCCGACACCCTCGCGGCGGTCGGCGCGGGCGGCCCGTTCGCCGGGAAGACCACCGCCGACGTCATCGCCCAGTCCGCGCGGATGGGCTGGATGCCGTCGTACCCCACCTTCGACCGCAACCCCCTCGACCTCGCCGACGAGGCCGACACCGTGGGCCGCCCGGTCGCCGAGCACGTCGTCGACGAACTCAAGGCGGGACGGCTGCGGTTCGCGGGCGAAGACCCGGACGCCCCCGAGAACCACCCCCGCGTGCTGACCGTGTGGCGGGCCAACCTGCTGGGTTCGTCGGCGAAGGGCAACGAGTACTTCCTCAAGCACCTGCTGGGCACCGACCATGCGGTCCGGGCGACCGAGGCGCCGCCGGAGGCACGCCCGCGGGACGTGGTGTGGCGGGAAGAGGCGCCCGAGGGCAAGCTCGACCTGCTGCTGACCCTGGACTTCCGGATGACCAGCACGACCGTCTTCTCCGACGTCGTCCTGCCCGCCGCCACCTGGTACGAGAAACACGACCTGTCCAGCACGGACATGCACCCCTTCGTGCACGCCTTCAACCCGGCCATCGCCCCGCCCTGGCAGACCCGCACCGACTGGGACGCCTTCCACACCATCGCCAAGGAGTTCAGCCGCCAGGCCGCCGATCACCTCGGCGTCCGCAAGGACGTGGTCGCCGCCCCGCTGCAGCACGACACCCCCGACGAACTGGCCAACCCGCACGGCCGGGTGCTCGACTGGAAGGCCGGGGAGTGCGAGCCGGTCCCCGGCCGCACGATGCCCAAGCTCGTGACGGTGGAACGCGACTACGCGGCCGTCGCCGACAAGATGGCCGCCCTCGGCCCCCTGCTCGACAGCCTGGGCGCCACCACCAAGGGCGTCACCTTCAAGGTCGGCCGTGAGCTGGAGTACCTGCGCCACAAGAACGGAACGGTACGCGGCGGAACAGCAGACGGACGGCCCTCGATCGCCCGCGACACGCACGCCTGCGAAGCGATCCTCGCCCTGTCCGGCACCACCAACGGCCACCTCGCCACCCAGGGCTTCCACACGCTCGAAGCCCGCACCGGCACACAGCTCGCGGACCTGGCCGCCGAGCACGAGGGCAAGCAGATCACCTTCGCCGACACCCAGGCCGCCCCCGTCCCGGTGATCACCTCCCCGGAGTGGTCCGGGTCGGAGACCGGCGGTCGCCGCTACTCGCCGTTCACCGTCAACGTCGAGCGCCTCAAGCCCTGGCACACCCTCACCGGCCGCCAGCACTTCTACCTCGACCACGACTGGATGACCGCACTCGGCGAGCAACTACCCGTCTACCGGCCGCCGTTGAACATGGCCGCCCTCTTCGACGAGCCTCGGATCGGCGACACCGGCGAACTCGGCGTGACCGTGCGCTACCTGACACCGCACAACAAGTGGTCCATCCACTCCGAGTACCAGGACAACCTGTTCATGCTCTCGCTGTCCCGGGGCGGCCCGACGATCTGGATGAGCACGCAGGACGCGGCCAAGGTCGGCGTGAAGGACAACGACTGGGTGGAGGCGGTGAACCGCAACGGCGTGGTCGCCGCCCGCGCGGTCGTCTCGCACCGCATGCCCGAGGGCACCGTCTACATGCACCACGCCCAGGACCGCTTGATCGACGTGCCCCGCACCGAGACCACTGGCCGGCGCGGCGGCATCCACAACTCCCTGACCCGCCTGCTGATCAAACCCAGCCACCTCATCGGCGGCTACGCCCAGCTCTCCTACGCCTTCAACTACCTCGGCCCGACCGGCAACCAGCGCGACGAGGTCACCGTCATCCGCCGCCGCACGAACCAGGAGGTGACGTACTGATGCCCCGTGGCGAAGCCACCATCGGACGCGTGATGGCCCAGATGGCGATGGTGATGAACCTCGACAAGTGCATCGGCTGCCACACCTGCTCGGTCACCTGCAAGCAGGCGTGGACCAACCGCACCGGCGTCGAGTACGTCTGGTTCAACAACGTCGAGACCCGCCCCGGTCAGGGCTACCCCCGCCGCTACGAGGACCAGGACACCTGGAAGGGCGGCTGGGAACTCAACAAGAAGGGCCGCCTCGCGCTGAAGGCGGGCGGGCGGTTCAAGAAGCTGATCCAGATCTTCTCCAACCCCAAGCTGCCGTCTCTCGACGACTACTACGAGCCCTGGACTTACGACTACGAGACCCTGACCAACGCCCCGCTGCAGGAGCACACCCCCGTCGCCCGCCCCAAGTCCCTGATCTCGGGCAAGGACATGAAGATCACCTGGTCGGCGAACTGGGACGACGACCTCGGCGGCTCGGCAGCGACCAGCGAGCAGGACGTCCTGCTGAACGAGGTCTCCGAGAAGATCAAGTTCGAGTTCGAGCAGACCTTCATGTTCTATCTGCCGCGGATCTGCGAGCACTGCCTCAACCCGTCCTGCGCGGCCTCCTGCCCCTCCGGCGCGATCTACAAGCGCGAGGAGGACGGCATCGTCCTGGTCGACCAGGACCGCTGCCGCGGCTGGCGGATGTGCGTCACGGGATGCCCGTACAAGAAGGTGTACTTCAACCACCGCACCGGCAAGGCCGAGAAGTGCACCTTCTGCTTCCCCCGCGTCGAGGTCGGCCTGCCCACCGTATGCTCCGAGACCTGTGTCGGCCGGCTGCGCTACATCGGCCTCGTCCTCTACGACGCCGACCGCGTCCTCGAAGCCGCCTCCACACCCGACGACACCGGCCTGTACGAGGCCCAGCGGCAGGTCTTCCTCGACCCGCACGACCCTCAGGTCATCGCCGCAGCCGAGAAGGCGGGCATCCCCCGCGACTGGATCGAGGCCGCCCAGCGCTCCCCGGTCCACTCCCTGATCAACACCTATGAGGTGGCCCTGCCGCTGCACCCGGAGTACCGGACGATGCCCATGGTCTGGTACATCCCGCCGCTGTCGCCGATGGTCGACGCCGTACGTGACACCGGCCGCGACGCCGAGGATCACCACAACCTGTTCGCGGCCGTCGAGTCCCTGCGCATCCCCGTCGACTACCTCGCCCAGCTGTTCACCGCGGGCGACCCGGCACCGGTTGACGCGGTCCTGCGCCGGCTGGCGGCGATGCGGGCGTACATGCGCGACATCAACCTCGGCCGCGAGCCCGATGCCGCGATCCCGCAGGCCGTGGGCATGGACGAAGAGCAGATGTACGACATGTATCGGCTGCTGGCCCTGGCCAAGTACGACGAGCGGTACGTCATCCCGCCGGCCCACGCCGAACAGGCCCACAAGCTGGAGGAGTTGGCGACCGAGTGCAGCCTGGACTACGAGGGCGGGCCAGGCATGGGCGGCTCGGGCCCCTTCGGTGAGACTTCCGGCGGTGCCGCGCCGATCGCGGTGGAGAACTTCCAGGCCCTGCGTGACCGGCAGACCGCCGAGACTCCGGCCACGCCCACCGACAAGGGCACCCGCGTCAACCTCCTCAACTGGGACGGCAAGGGGTCCCCGCCCGGCCTGTTCCCGGACAGGACATCCTCTGGCGGCGGCGGTGGGGAGGTCGAGCCGAAGTCATGAAAAGGAAGAACACACGCACGGCTCGATCGGAGACCTGGCGCCCTGCCGCCTGGCAGACCCAGTCCCTGTTGCTCGCCTATCCCGACGAGGAGTTCGAGCAGCGCCTGGCCCTGGCCGGTCGGGTCGCCGCCACCCTGCCGGACCCGGTCGCCCGCCCCCTGCTCCGCTTCACCGCCCACGCCGAGCAGACCGCCCCTGCGGACCTGGCAGCCACCTATGTGGCCACCTTCGACCACCGCAAACGCTGCTGCCTCTACCTGACGTACTACGCGCACGGCGACACCAGAAAGCGCGGCATCGGCCTGCTGCGGCTGAAGCAGACCTACGCGGCGGCCGGATGGCGCCTGGGCGACGACGAACTGCCCGACCACCTGGCCGTCGTCCTCGAGTTCGCCGCCACCGACCCCGCCACCGGGGCGCACCTGCTCACCGAACACCGCGCCGGCCTGGAACTCCTGCGGCTCGCCCTGAACGACGACGGCTCGCCCTGGGCCCACGTCCTGGACTCCGTCTCCGCCACCCTGCCCACCCTCGCCGGCGACGACCGCGAAGCCGTCATGCGCCTGGCCGCTCAGGGCCCGCCCGAGGAACAGGTCGGCCTCGACCCGTACGCGGCCCCCGTGTTCCTGCCCGACCCCGTCGTAGGAGGCCCCCGATGAGCGCACCCGCCCAGCATGTCCCCCTGGCGGCGGAGGCAGGCACCGGCGGCATCCTGCTGTGGGTCGTGCTGCCCTACGTCGTGCTCGCGGTGTTCGTCCTCGGCCACATCTGGCGCTATCGCTACGACAAGTTCGGCTGGACCACCCGCTCCTCCCAGCTCTACGAACGCCGACTGCTGCGCATCGGCAGCCCGCTGTTCCACTTCGGCATCCTGGTGGTCCTGATCGGCCACATCGGAGGCCTGGTCATCCCCAAGAGCTGGACCGAGGCGGTCGGGGTCAGCGAGCACACGTATCACGTCGGCGCGGTCGTGCTCGGCACCATCGCGGGCGTCGCCACGCTCGGTGGGCTGGCCATCCTGATCTACCGGCGCCGTACCGTCGGCCCCGTCTTCTCCGCCACCACCCGCAACGACAAGGCCATGTACGTCTCCCTGACGGTGACCATCGTGCTCGGACTGGCCGCCACCGTGGCCGCGAACATCGTCGGCGGGGGATACGACTACCGCGAAACCATCTCCCCCTGGTTCCGCTCCATCTTCTACCTCCAGCCCGACCCCGCCCTGATGACCGAAGCCCCGGTGCTCTTCCAACTCCACGCGATCAGCGCCCTCCTGCTGTTCGCGGCCTGGCCCTTCACCCGACTCGTCCACATGCTCACCGCACCGCTCGGCTACCTGACCCGCCCCTACATCGTCTACCGCAGTCGCGACACCCGACTCGGCGCCCGCGCGCCGCGCCGTGGCTGGGACCGCGTGGGGCCATGAACAGCCAGGCCGGGACACGAGTGATGCGCCGGCGCTGACAGTCGGGGTTGACCGTGGCGGTACGTCAGATGCGGCAATCGCCAGGACCAGGCGCGAGGCAACCAGCCCTCGTCGTTGGGCCGAACGGCACTCCCGCCCCCGCCCCGGGGCTCAGGCGTCCGTCTGCGTGGGGAGAGGCACGGTCCATTCCGCGATGGTGCCGGTGGGTTCGTTCGGCGTGAGCGTGAAGCCGCCACCGAGGTCGGCGGCGCGCCGACGGAGGTTGTCCAGGCCGCTGCGCCGGGTGACGGCCGGGTCGATGCCGCCGCCGTTGTCGGCCACGCGCAGGTGGAGCCGCCGACCATCCGTCTCGGCGGTGACCTCGACGGCGGTGGCGTGCGCGTGCCGGGCGGCGTTGGAGAGCGTCTCGCGCAGCACGGCGAGCAGGTGCTCGGCACGGTCCGCGGGCACGTCGGTGTCGAGCAGGCCGGTCATGCGCAGGGCGGGAGTGAAGCCGAGCATGGCGGCGGCCTGGTCGGTCTCGGCCAGAAGCCTTGCCCGCAGCCCGCCGCGGCCGTCGGAGCGGTCGCGCTCGTGCAGCGCGTAGATCGTGCCCCGTACGGTCTTGATGGTGTCGTCGAGGTCGTCGACCACACGCTGGACGCGCTCGGCCACCTCGGGTCGGTCGGAAATCCGGCCGAGTACGGAATTGAGGGTCAGTCCGGAGGCGAACAGCCGTTGGATGGCCAGGTCGTGCAGGTCGCGGGCGATGCGGTCGCGGTCGGTCAGGACCATGAGGTGCTCGGCCTCGCGCCGGTGCTCGGCGATCTCCAGGGCGAGTGCGGCCTGGTCGGCGAAGCTGTCGATCATGGCCATGGTGGCGTCGGAGAACTCCGTGCCGCCGGGGAGGTTGGCGACCTGCAGGACCCCGCGCACGTTCTCGCCACCGCCCAGCGGGAGCAGGAACCCCGGCCCCAGGCCGAGCTGTGCCGCTGAGCCGCCACCGGCCTGCGGCTCGGCGGACAGCGCACTGCTGGTGATCCGCTCGTTGGAGTGGTAGACCTTCGCGGCCAGTGCGGTGGCCGGCAGGACCAGTCCTCGCACCCGCTCGGCGCCCTCGCCGTCGGCGGCCTCGATCACCAGTTCTTCGCCGCCGTCGAACCGTACCGCCAGCGTCACCAGGTCGGCGCCGGACAGCGTTCTGACCGTGGCGGCGACCTGCTGCAGAACCCGGTCCGGGTCGGTGCCCGACAGCAGGCTGCGGGTCAGTTCGCTGCTCGCCGCCAGCCACTGCTCCCGGCGCCGGGAACCCTCGTACAGGCGAGCGTTGTCGATGGCCACACCGGCCGCGGCCGCCAGCGTACGCAGCACCGCCTCGTCATCGTCGTCGAACTCCGACCCGCCGCGCTTGTCGGTCAGGTACAGGTTCCCGAAAACCTGGTCGCGCACGCGCACGGGCGCGCCCAGGAAGGTGGTCATCGGCGGATGCCCCGCGGGGAAGCCGACCGAGTCGGGGTGGCGGCCCAGGTTGGCCAGGCGCAGCGGCTCCGGCTCCTTGATCAGGAGCCCCAGGATGCCCTGGCCCTCGGGATAGTGGCCGATGTCACGGATGGTGTCCTCGTCCATGCCGACCGTGATGAACTGCCGGATCTTTCCTTCCTCGCCCACCACGCCGAGGGCCCCGTACTGGGCGTCCACCAGGGTGACCGCGGACTCGGTGATCCGCCGCAGCACCACGTCGAGATCCAGATCAGTGCCGATGGTGAGAACCGCGTCCAACAGCGTGTGCACCCGGTCCCGGGCCGCGCGGACCTGCTCCACCTGCGCCTGCAGGCCCTCCAGCAACTCATCCAGCCGCAACTGGGGCGCCGCCGGGCCGCCCCTGCGCCCCTGTGCTGGACTCTCCGCCATTCCCGCTCCCTCCGGAAAAGGTGCCGTTGGCACCTCCTCATCATGCCCGAACGGCCCTGTCGGCACCCGAACGCCTGTGTTTGATGTCCGCCTCAGATCCTATGGCCCTTTGACGTGTGTGAACGATGCACCGGTGGACGGCGCGGACGCTGCGGCAACCACAGCACGCCGGAGGACTCGTACCTGGACCCCGAGGGTTCCGGCAATGCCGGATCCGAGAGGGAGGGTCCGCCCAGCTCGTGATACCTGCGTGTTCTACTCGCTCGTCCTCGCTCCACCAGAGCTCGACTTGCGCTTCGTCGCCGACGAAGCGCAAGGACGCGGTATTGGACGGCTGCTCGTCGCGCGGCCTCACGGTTGATTAGTGGCGCTGGTTCGTGCGCCAGAGTGAACGCGTAGGTCTCAGCCATCTCGTTGAGGCGTGGGCTGGTGACACCCGGCTGCGGGTGACCGCCGTTGCGTCGCCGTTCCGGCCGGCGCCTGGCGGTCACCTGCTGTTCGACCGGCACGCTTCAGGTGTCACTCCCCGCGATGGGGCGGTGCGCGTGCTCGTCCGGGTTCATCCCTGGTCCTCTGACGAGGGGTAGATCCGCCACAGCTGGGAGAGGTTCGGTCCGCCCCACATGCGGGTCAGGCCCACCAGTCGGTCGTTGCCCTGGAGGTGGTCGGCGATGGCGAGGGCGTAGCGCGGGTGCACGACCGAGACCATGTAGAAGTCATTGCCGCGCTCTGCGTGGGAGACCAGCCGCCAGTGCTGGTTGAGGCTGTCCGTGCTTTCTCGAAGAGTCACGATGTCGGGCGGGTTGGCCCCCGCGGTGAGGCAGCGGTGGTTGGCGTACGACTCGATGCGCACGGTGCCGTCGGAGTTCTGCCGCAGGAACCATCGGTGCGAGTTGTTGTCCTTGGCGAACGGGTCCTGTGCCCAGGTCTGGGTGTGGTTGCCGACACCGTCGTGCCAGTCGTTGCACATGAAGTAGGTGCCGGTGACGTGGTGGGTCATCGTCACCGATCCGCCCGCGAGCAGTACGAGGTCGCTCATGTCAGTGCTCCTCAGCCTCGAGAGTTTCTTCAGGGGGCGCCCATGAGACTCAGCGTAAAGAGCCGGTTGCAGCTCCACAGCGTGGCCAACCGGTCGTTTACCGAGGTCAGAGCTTGTCCGGGAGATCTCGAACCGATGAACGGAGCTAGTCGAGCCGGCTGACCGAGCGTCACCCACATGTCCCGCAGGCGGCGCAACGATGTGGCAGGGCACCGCTACATTCGAACGGGCAGGGTGGACGCCACGCGGCAGGCGGGAGCTGCAAGAACGAGAAGATGACAGCCTTCCCGACGAGCCCACTGTCTTATTCCGTTTCCCCGTCGCTCCGGTGTGAGAGGCCGCGGCGGCATGGGGGGATTCCCGATACCAGCTCGCAAGTCGAACGTGCGGGTACCGCAGGACGCGGACCCGGACGCGAGGAAGCGTTCGGCGCTGCATTCGTAGCGACGGTGCACACGATCGTCCAGCGACGCCGAATGCCACTTGCTGGGCCCCTTCGAAGAGGCGTCCTACGGATAGCCGCGTACGTCGTCGCGCCCCCTTGGGAGCCCCGGTGCCGTTGGCCGCTCTTCATGAGACGTTGCACTTCGAGTGAACCAATATCTGTGCCCGAGAGATCAGAGTTTGACGGACCACGCAGTGGGAGTTTTTGCTGCGACGAGCAGAGTGGAATTATCCAACGCGCACGGGCCGCTCCAGCGTGCTACTGTCTATCTCAGTTGCAGTTGTGGTTCCCGAAACTTCAAGTGCCCCCACCAGGTTTCTTCCGGTCGGGAGCACCCTTGTATTTCCGGTCATCTCCGGGCGGGGTAATCATCGCGGCGACACGGCGTCCGCGCAGTGCGGACGCCGATGCACTGCCCCAAAGGAGATATGACATGGCTGCTGGTACCGTGAAGTGGTTCAACGCGGAAAAGGGTTTCGGCTTCATCGAGCAGGACGGTGGCGGCGCCGACGTGTTCGCCCACTACTCGAACATTGCCGCGCAGGGCTTCCGTGAGCTGCTCGAGGGCCAGAAGGTGAACTTCGACATCGCGCAGGGCCAGAAGGGCCCGACGGCCGAAAACATCGTTCCGGCCTGACGCTCACGCGCAATCCGCAGCTGGGGCCCGCATCCTTCGGGGTGCGGGCCCCAGCTGCACGCGTATCCCGCAGCGGCTTTCACCCGCGGGCCGACCCGGAGGAATCCGCAGTACGACCACAAGCGGTTCCTCCCTCAGGACGCAGACGCATCCTGAAGCGCTACACCGCAGCCGGCGCCCGGATCGCAAGGTCCCATCGCGTCACCCATTTCAGCACTTGCGCCCACGGATGTATCCGCCGGTCAGATCTGCTTTCTTTTCCACCGGTCCATACCTGTAATTCTCCATGCCATTCATCGCAGCGGGAATTCCTTGATATGTGCCACCTCGAGGAAGGTTCCGCATGAACCGCACGTACACGAACGACCGCCCCGCCCGCTCCCGTGACGGCCGTGCCGACGCCGGAAGGGGCGGCGGCTACGGCTCGCAGGCACCGCGTCGTGCCGGCGGGCCCGTCCGCTCCGGCGGTTACGGCCGTCGGCCCGCCGCAGTGCAGGGTGAGTTCGCGCTGCCCAGGACGATCACCCCCGCACTGTCGGCCGTCGAGGGCTTCGCCGAGCTCGACATGCCCGAGCAGCTCTTGGCCGAACTCGGCAGGCAGGGGGTGACCGCACCGTTCCCGATCCAGGCCGCGACGCTACCGAACTCCCTGGCGGGCCGTGACGTTCTGGGCCGCGGCCGCACCGGTTCCGGCAAGACCCTGGCCTTCGGCCTCGCCCTGCTCGCCCGCACCGCCGGACAGCGTGCCGAGCCCCGCCAGCCGCTGGGGCTGATCCTCGTACCCACGCGTGAGCTGGCACAGCAGGTGACCGACGCGCTGACCCCGTACGCCCGCTCCGTGCGGCTGCGGCTGGCCACCGTGGTGGGCGGCATGTCGATCGGCCGGCAGGCCAGCGCGCTGCGCGGCGGAGCCGAGGTCGTCGTTGCGACCCCGGGCCGGCTCAAGGACCTCATCGACCGCGGCGAATGCCGGCTGAACGACGTGGGCATCACCGTGCTGGACGAAGCCGACCAGATGGCCGACATGGGCTTCATGCCCCAGGTCACCGCGCTGCTCGACCAGGTCCGCCCCGAGGGGCAGCGAATGCTGTTCTCCGCCACCCTGGACCGAAACGTCGACCTGCTGGTGCGCCGCTATCTGACCGACCCCGTCGTGCATTCGGTCGACCCGTCGGCCGGTGCGGTCACGACGATGGAGCACCACGTCCTGCACGTCCACGGCGCCGACAAGCACGCCGCCACGACCGAGATCGCCGCCCGCGACGGCCGCGTGATCATGTTCTTGGACACGAAGCACGCCGTCGACCGGCTGACCCAGGACCTGCTCAACAGCGGGGTGCGGGCCGCCGCGCTGCACGGCGGCAAGTCGCAGCCGCAGCGCACCCGCACGCTGGCGCAGTTCAAGACGGGGCACGTCACCGTGCTGGTGGCGACCAACGTCGCGGCGCGCGGCATCCACGTCGACAACCTCGACCTGGTCGTCAACGTCGATCCGCCGACCGACCACAAGGACTACCTCCACCGCGGCGGCCGTACCGCTCGTGCCGGCGAGTCCGGCAGCGTCGTCACCCTGGTCACGCCGAACCAGCGACGAGGCATGGTCCGTCTGATGTCGGACGCCGGAATCCGGCCGCAGACCACCCAGGTCCGCTCGGGCGACGAGGCCCTGAGCCGGATCACCGGAGCTCAGGCCCCGTCCGGCATCCCGGTCGTCATCACCGCACCGGTGGCCGAACGCCCCAGGCGCAGCGCCACCTCCCGAGGCCGCCGCCGCCCCGCCTCCGCGACCAGGCGCACCCCCGTACGCCAGTCCGGCTTCGGCGCGGTGGCCTAGGACCTTCGTGATCAGGAAGCCGGCCCATCTCTGCAGGAGGCACCCTTGACGCTGATTCAGACGCAGCCCCGCCCGGCGGACGCCAACCCCGTGCACAGGACGGCGGCGGAGGTCATGGACGCGACCGGACCGCAGGTCTGTGACGACATGAGCGTCGAGGTGGCGCTGGCCGTCATGGCCGCCGCCCGCACGGGCCGACTGGTCGTCTGCGACCAGGATGGCCAGTGCACCGGCCTGGTCACCCGTACCGAACTAGCCGCCGTCCGCGACAGCTCCGACTACACGGACCGTGTCCGCCTGCGCGACATCCTCGGCGACCACGGTTCGTTCGCCTCACCCGTGACCACGATGGCCGAAGCCGAGCACGCGATGCGCACCCGTCGGCTCGGTGTCCTGCCGGTGGTCGACGAGCAAGGCAGCGCCCTGGGCATCCTCGCCCTCTCCCGCTGAAACACCTCACCCCTGGTCGGACCGTTCTTCCCTTCTCTCTGTGAGGCCACATGCGCTGCGTCATCGCCCGCTTCCCCTTCGAACTCACCAAGGGCGGCGTGCTGGAATCGATGAAGGGCATCAAGCCCGAACCGGTCACCGGCGAATCGGTGATCATCGGCCGCCGTCACTACCCCGTCAAACAGGTCGGCCAGGTCATCACGCGGCAGGACCGCCGTGACTTCAGCGCCGCCGAAGTCCTGCGGGCCATGGCTCAGCTCGGCTTCACCTGCCGCGCCGTCCCCAAGGCAGCGCCCCTGGGCATCCTCAGCCCGATGCAGCATGCCTCCTCGCTGCTCGGCACCCCCGTCACGGTCTGACCGGGTAAACAGACACGGGCCCACACTGCGTGCGTGCTCTGCAGGATCCGGGCGACACGGACGTGCAGACGCGTGGGCGGCCTGTCCTTCTTCGTGGGCGTCGGACTCCACCGGGGCGCCGACGTCAGCGAGCAACTCGTCAGGCTGCGACATGAGGCGGACCATATCCGCCGGCCGTCCTGCTGCCTGAGCGGTGACGCTACCGGGCAAGGAAGGCGCTCACGGTCTCGCCGCCGGAGGCCCGGCGGCGGGTGACCGCCGTGGCGTGGGCGAGGCCGGTGACCATGGGCCGACCGAAGCCCCCGGTTACCGCCCTTCAGGTATGGGGTGCGCAGTCAGTTCCAGTGTGCAGCGGGCCCGCCGTGGTGCAGGGCATTGGTGACGAGCTCGGACACGACCAAGACCACCCTGTCCGCCGCGTCACGGGCCAAGGCCGGCTGCTGCAAACCTTCGAAGCCGGCCGCTCGATCGCCCCGGGATCGTCGAGGGCGGCGCGGGGCCTCCTGCCACGCTCGTCAGCGGCCGACCTGAGGGGCGTCACGGCTGGAAACGTCCGTCCCGGCCGGTGGAGTTCTCCACGAGACGCAGTGTTGGCGCCCGCCGCGGTAGGCGCGGCGCAGTCGGCGACGTCACGCTCAGCCCTACGTGCCGCGCTGCGCGAAATCCCTGCGCGCCGGACTGAGCCCCGAAGCTGCTTGAACCATCCATGGACCGGTCGACGCAGACTGGTCGAGACGGACTACCTCATCGTCGAGTGCACGGAGAGCGGTTGCAGGACGGCGACGGGACTGACGACCGGACCGGGTGACGGGGCTGGCTGCCGAACGGTCGAGCAACCGCGATCCCCGTGCCCCCGACGGCGTCTCGGTCGGGTCTGCGGAAACAGATGGCCGGTGCAGTATCAGGGCCGGCAGATGGTGTAGTAGTTCCTTCGGGGCCCTGGTGCCAGTACGGTGCCAGGGCCCCTCCACGCGTTCCGCAGAGAGGTGCGATGACAGCAGACGACACGTTCGGCCGTCTCGATGACGACGACTATCCCGCCTACACCATGGGCCGGGCCGCCGAGATGCTCGGCACCACACAGGGCTTCCTCCGTGCCATCGGCGAAGCCCGCCTCATCACCCCGCTGCGCTCCGCCGGCGGACACCGCCGCTACTCCCGCTACCAGCTGCGTATCGCCGCGCGCGCCCGGGAACTCGTCGACCAGGGGACCCCCATCGAGGCCGCCTGTCGGATCGTCATCCTTGAAGACCAGCTCGAGGAAGCCCAGCGCCTCAACGCCGAATACCGCCGCGCCGCCGAATCGGCGAACCCGACGGCAGCAGCATGAGATGAGCGTGCCGGTCAGCGTCGGCGGGAACCGCACGCGCGGTCTCGGTGTGCGGTGTGATCATTTCCTATGGTGACGCGGTGTGTGGGCGTGTAGCGTTTGGGTCAGCTGTCGTGGTTCGGACTTCCCTCTTGCCCCGCGCCTTCGGTGTGGGCGTTTTGCTGTGCTGTGCCGCAGGGACCAGGGCGATCACCTCCGTCTGCCACATCGAGTGGGAGGCGTTCATCGACTGGAAGGCATGTGACATGGCTACGGGAACTGTGAAGTGGTTCAACGCGGAGAAGGGCTTCGGCTTCATCGCCCAGGACGGCGGCGGCCCGGATGTCTTCGCGCACTACTCCGCGATCAACTCCACAGGCTTTCGCGAGCTCCAGGAGGGCCAGGCCGTGACGTTCGACGTCACCCAGGGCCAGAAGGGTCCGCAGGCCGAGAACATCAACGTGGCCTGACCTCGCAGACCCACCCGGACGAAGGCGCCTGTTCTCGTGCCGGGCCGGCAGGATCAGGGGCCGCGCAGCAACGGCTGCGCGGCCCCTGATCTGTGGAGGCCCCCGGGCCGGTGCGACTTCGGCCCGGAGCCGAGGCTGCGTGGCTGGCTCCATCCCGGGATGGTCCCTGCTGCACCGATCGCAGGCGTCGTGCTCATCTGCCTGGCCCGTACACCGCAGGCGGCCCTGGCTTGCTCCGTGTATGCGGCCACCGCCTGGCTGCTGTTCGCGACCAGCGCCATCTCCACCGCGGCACCCGGGGACCGCTCGGCGAGGCTCTTCTGCGACGCCTCGACCACGCCAACATCTTCCTGATCATCGCCGGCACCTGTACCCCCCTGGCCGTGCTCCTCCTCCCGCCGGACCAGCGGTCCGTGCTGCTGTGGACTGTCTGGACGGGAGCATTGGCCGGCATCGCGTTCCGGGTCCGGTGGGTCGGAGCCCTCGCCGGCTCATCCATGCCCGCTCAATGCGCTCCGCCGAAGCGTCCACGCCTGCCTTCAACCGCCACCGCGGCATCCATTCGCCCCGCAGGGGACGCCGCTGAAAGGCCAAGCCTCCGAGGATCCGTCAGCTCGGAGCGTGCCCTCTCTGAGGTGTGTCGGCTGTGGGGTCGCCACCTCGGGGGGTGAGAAGGGGTGCCCGCGCCGTCTCACGTCGGAACGCGTGGGCGATGGCGCGCGCCTCGATGCCCGCCTGGCGAAGAACACCCGTGAGGGGATTGGTGTATCCGGCGAAGTACAGGCGCGGGGCTTCGGGATGGGTCCGTGCCCCTGCGGCGAGGGGCTGCCCGGCCTCGTCGAGTACGCCCAGGTGCCCGACCAGGTCGTTCAGGCAGGGCCGGTACCCGGTGGCTGCGATGACCGTGTCGGGTCGCAGTCGGGCGCCGTCGGCCAGTACCACGTCGGGGCCGTCGAACGCCTGGACGGCCGCGACCGGCTCGACCCGCCCGGACCGGACGGCGTCCACGAAGCCGTGGTCGAGCACCGGGTTGACCCCTTCGCGGGCATTGCGGGTGTACAGGCCCGTGCGGGGCCGCGGCAATCCTCGCGAGGTCAGGTCGGGCACCGCGAGACGTTGTGTGAGCAGGGAGGTGCGGTCGCGCCACGCGAGCGGGAGGGCCTCCGTCAGCCGGCCGACTGCATGCCATCGGGCGCTGGAGCGGGGCAGGATGTTGGGTGGGGTACGGACTGAGATCCGTACCCGTGCGGCCCCGGCCAGGACGGCGGCGATCTCGGTACCGCTGTTGCCGGCGCCGACCACCAGGACGTGCTGCCCGCGGTAGGGGGCGGGAGAGCGGTAGTGGGCCGAGTGCAGCAGGGTGCCGGTGAAGGTCGAACGCCCGGGCCAGGGGGGGATGTTCGGGCTATGGCAGCGGCCGGTGGCCACCACGACCGCACCAGTGGGCACCGGGCCGTCGGGGGTATGGGCCAGCCACTGCGCTCCCGAACCGGGCTCGGCCTGTTCGATGCGCTGCACAGGGGTGGCCACCCGGACGTCGAGCCGGTGATGGGCGACGTAACGCTCCATGTATCGCACGTAGTCGTCCCGGCTCACCCACGGGCCCGCCTGGCGCGGCACCGACAGGCCAGGGAGTTTCGAGGCGCCGTGGGTGGTGTGCAGGCGTAGATGGTCATAGCGCTGCGCCCAGCTCGCTCCCACACGGTCCGACCGTTCGAGGATCACGGTCGGCTCGCCGGAGCGGCTCAGTAGCGCGGCGACCGCCAGGCCGTGGGGACCGGCTCCGATCACGATCGTGGGAGCGCTGAAGTCTCGCTGTGGTGTCGGGGGCATCGCCTCCTACAACGGCGGACCGCGGCTCACGTCACGCTCAACGGGCAGGCACAGAGCCTGTGCCGCGGCGATGCCGACATGTCACCGGAACAGCGCTGACTGCCGTTACACCGACGGTGCGGATTCGTTGAGACCGGGTATCAGCGCCACCCCGCGCAGGCGAGTCAGTCCGCCCAAGGCCGGGCCGTCCGGGCCAGGCGCAGTTGATCGGCGAGGAGCCGGACGAGCCGGTAGGCATGGCCCGCGCGGCCCCGGCCACCGCGGCGGGCTTGTCCTTCGGGGCCGGCTCGCTGTGCCTATCCGATCTTCTGAGGGGCTCATGTGCAGGCAGTAACGGTGCACCACCGGCCACGACTGCGGATCAGCGGGGTCCGCAAGGCATACGGCGGCAAGCAGGTCCTGCGCGACGTCGACCTTGATGTGCCCGCCGGGACGCTGGTAGGAGTCGTCGGCGAGAACGGGGTGGGAAAGAGCACGCTGCTGCAAATCGCCGTAGGGCACCTTGCGCCTGACCGCGGAACGGTGACACGGACCGGCACCGTGGGGTACTGCCCGCAGCGAGCGGTCCTGAACGCTGCGTTCACCGTCGGCCAGCATCTGCGGTTGTTCCAGATGGCCTACCGGCTGCCGACGCTGGAGCGCGTCGACGAGCTGATGGATCTGCTGGCGCTGACCGGTTGCCGGCGACAGCGGGTCGGCGAGCTCAGTGGTGGAACGCGACAGAAGCTGAACCTGCTGATCGCTCTTATGCACGATCCGCAGTTGCTGGTCCTGGACGAGCCCTACCAGGGCTTCGACTGGGACACCCATCAGAGGTTCTGGACCCTGGCCGCCGACCTGCGTGATCAAGATCGGTCGATCATCGTGGTTTCGCACCTGCTGCACGACCTGCACCACTTCGACGCGATCGCTCATCTGCGCCAGGGGCGTCTGTACTTCGAGGAGACCGACCGTTGAGGCTCTCCTGGACGGCATTCACCGAACTGCTGCGCTGCACTCTGCTGGGCCACCTGCGCAACCGGCTGGCCCTGGTTCTGGCGGTCGTGTTCATCCCGGTCTGGATCGCCGTGGCACGCCTGTGCACCTCCGACGAAGTGGTGCGCATCTGGCTGGACGCCATCAGCGCCCCAGTCTTCACCCGCGCCAGCCAAGTGGCTCAGGTGGCCAGCGCGCTGGGCGCCGTCACCCTGGTCACCGGCTTCATCACCTTCACGGAGACCTTTCAGTCCCGGCAGGTGGACCGCCGTCTGCTGCTGGCCGGCTACCCCCGGCTTCCGATGCTGCTGGCCAAACTCGCTGCCGTCGCCCTCACCGCCGCCCTGCTGGCCTTCTACACCACGATCCTGCTGTGGATCTCCCTGCCCGTACGCCACGCGGGCTCCCTGGGACTGGCCCTTGCCGGCGCCGGCCTCGCCTACGGTGGCATTGGCCTTCTGCTCGGCTCTCTGGTCCGCGGCGAGCTGGAGGGCTTCTTCCTCATCATCATGCTCAGCCTGGTCGACACCGGCCTGCAGAACCCCGTCTTCAACACACTCATGGATGTGGCAGGCGTATCCGCGCTTCCTCTGTACGGCGTGAACCAGCTGGCGCTGAGCTCAGCCCTCACCCCACACATCCCCTGGTCCCACGGCCTGCTCTCCCTCACCTGGTCCGCAGCGACCGGCGCCCTGGCGCTGCTCGTCCTCCACAGCCACCGCCCTTCCCGCTCCCCGTGGCCACGCAGGTCGAGAGTCCAGGCAGGGTGATCACGGTGAGGGCTTGGTCTTCCTCCAGGGCCCTGGTTGCTGACACAGGGGCTGTCCGATCAACGGCTCTGGCCTGTAGCCGGTGGTGACCCCGGGTAGCCGTCCTGGATCATGATCTTGTGATGGATGTCAACTCCCTCGTCGGCACGGTGTTCTCCGGGCTGTCGGTGCTGGTCGTGGAGGGGCACGGTGCCCTCCACGACCAGCGGCGGACGGCGCGCCACGCGAGTCCAGAGGCCGCCACTGTCCACGCGGCCGCGGCGAACCGGCCCCAAGGGTACGGGCGGTCAGCCGCAGGTACGAGAAGACCGGCTCATTCCCCGTGCGCAGGCTTCGTCAGCTCTGCGTTGAACTGAGCGCCGATCAGGAGGGACAGATTGGAGAGCCACAGCCAGACCAGGAACACCACGACGCCTGCCAGTGAACCGTGCACGCGAGGGGCGACGTCAGAAGCAGAGAGCTCAGGACGAGTGCCGTGGCGATGATGAGCGCAGCGGCCGCGTCCGGCGCAATGCCACCCACCACCGAGCCGTGTGACCGTCTGCGTCATCCATGACGCCGATGTTCTCACTCTTCGGCCTCGGGCCACCATCCAGCACCGCGGTGCGGCAGAACCCGGCACACGTGCCGGGTTACCCGACCTGCTTGGGAAGGCGGGACGGCCGCGGGGGCCGCGGCCCCATGGCACCGCGCGGTGAACAGAGCGTGGAGATTCTCCTGTCCCTGTGCGCGAGGTGTCTCTGACCGGCGCAGCGCAGGGTTCAGTATTGCCCGGTCTCCCCGAAACCCCCGTCCGAGTCGTCGTCCGCACCGAGTGCGGCGGCGGTCGGGTCGAATCCGGGCGGGCTGTCCTTGAGGCCCAAGCCCAGGCCGGCCAGCTTCGCCTTGACCTCGTCGATGGACTTCGCACCGAAGTTGCGGATGTCCATAAGGTCGGCCTCGGAGCGCGCGAGGAGTTCGCCCACGGAGTGGACGCCCTCGCGCTTGAGGCAGTTGTACGACCGAACGGTGAGTTCGAGCTCCTCGATCGGCAGGGCGAGGTCGGCGGCCAGGGCGGCGTCCGTGGGGGACGGGCCCATGTCGATGCCCTCGGCGTCGATGTTGAGCTCGCGGGCCAGACCGAACAGCTCGACCAGGGTCTTGCCGGCCGACGCCATGGCGTCACGCG
>NZ_JAAHBP010000037.1 GCF_023184515.1 Streptomyces sp. D2-8
GACCACATCCTGCACTGGTCGACATGGCGCCGCAGACGACAACACCAAGCTCGAGTCAGTCACTACAAACGACGTGGACACAGCCCCTGAAAATTGCCCAGCACTCAGAACAAGCACCGTTGCAGTATTAGGGGGATGGAGGAACGCCGAGCGGGTCCGGGCACATGCGACTGCGCTTGACGTTGCGCCTACTCAGCCCGCCTTGCAGTTGCAGACCTCCAGCTGACGGGCCCCCAAAGGTTGTATGCCGCTACGCCTTGCTCAGCGGACGCAGCTGCCCCGGGCCACCTCGCCGTCTCAACTGTGTGATCGGACTCGGCAGGAGGGCCAACGCCTCCTTCAGAGACAGGGTCGTATCCGCAAAGTCCCGTCGTCCGCCCGGAGGGAGGGCCGCGCGTCGTCTGACGCGTGCTCTCGGCGTGACGGGCGGAGACCCTCGTATGGACGTACTCGCGGCTTCGCCCGGTGCGACGCCTGCCGTGCCAGGCGTCGCACCGGGCGGGACTTTGCGGACACGATGCAAGCGTTCCGCGGCCCGGCGAAGCGTCCAGTTGTCGTCGCCGGTGCAACGGGCCAGACGCAGCCTGCCGGTCGCGGTCAGCGGGGTATCACGGTGAAACAACGAGGGCCTCCTGGGCATCGGTGCAGACTCCGTAATCCACACCGAACCCAGAGGCCCTCGCCTCGTTCAAGACCCGCTCAAGGCGTGTCGCCTGTCACCAACGTCCCGGGGCAACACACCTAGCTGGTTTTCAGTTCGACTTCGCAGTCGAGGGTTTGCGTATAGGCCTGGTCGCCCTGTCGGTAATCGAACCGGCATTGCCGGGTGGTTCCTTGAGGCGGAGAGGTGATCTTCAGTTTGGCGAGGTAGAAGATGTCGCTCTCCGCCCCCGGGGCGACCCTCACCGGCTTGTCAATATGGTTGGTCAGCCGGGAGAAGTCGGGGGCGTCACCGCCTTCACGTACCAGAAGGGGGATGCCCTCGGTGTCCACCTTGCTGTAAGCGCCGTACTTCAGCACCTTGATTCCGTGTGGAACGTCGAGCACTGCCACGTCCGTGATCTCGATCGGCCGCGAAGTGGTGTTGGCCGGTACGGGCAGTGCGAACCACCACGTTTCACCGACCTTCGCATGCTCGGTTCCCACAACGCCGCTGGACTGGGCGCCCTCGTTGGCCAGAGCCCGGCCGGACCTGACCGAGTCGGTTTGGGACGAGCAGGCACTGAGTGCAACGACAGCAAGTATGGCCAGCAGGCTAGAAGGAGAAGAAAATGCCCGGCTTACCGGAGACCCTGTCATTCTTCCCCCAGATGTCGTGCCGTCCCGACTTCGTCCCCGCGGTGATGCGCTGCTTGTGTTCCCTGTCGAGCTGGGTGGAGGCGCCCAGGGTGACACTGAAGGCGCTGACCGCACCGGACCACTTGATGCTTCGGTTCTTGGAAAGCTGGAAGTAGGCTCCGCGTTCCACGTAGGCGCGATGGGACTTCGGGGAGTTGTAATAGGCGGTCATGCCGTCTTTGTTGCGCACGTCCTTGCCGTATTTGCCGGTGGCTCCGCCAGCGGGGACATGATACTTCCCGGCCCGAATCTTGTACTGCGTGAAGGTGTTGCCACCACCGCACTTCCAGGTCATCTTGATCTTCTTGTACTGGATGGGCACCTTCCACTGCTTGGCGAAGTGCGGCCCTCGGTTGGTGTATCCGGTAGTGACGGACATCGAGGAACCGAGCGTCGCCGAGCCCTGGATCGACCAGTTCGAACCCGTCTTCACCGCGACCTCCACGTTGGAGGCAAGCTTTTGGTCGTAGTCCACGCTGGCTTTGGCGTCCCAGTGAGCATGGCCTTCGGCGACGGTCGTGTAATAGGTCTTCTTATCGATGACCTTTTCACTGGTCTTGTCACATCCGCCGTCGTACGGCTCTATGGACAACCGCTTCGTGTCCACCCCACCAACGACGTAGGGGTCAGCAGTGGGGAGATCGCCGGAGTCGCTCTGCCACGTGGGCAGGGGGCTGTCGCCGAGAGTGTCCTGCGCCATGGCCTCCTGATGCGCGCTCCAGCTTTGGGCATACTCTTGTTCGGTCGGCTCCGGTGCGGTGTCCTCGGTGAGGGGGAGAACCGGCGACGGCTTCGCGGAGTCCTCCGCCGCAGTTGCCACCAGTGCCTGAGCGGTGATGGGCGCGGTTGCTGGCGCTGCGGTCACGTGGTCCACACCACGCATCGGCACGCCGGTGGACGTTCTTCCCATAACGCTGGCCATGGCGTTGACGGCTCCGCCGTTCTCAGCGGCCGCGGTGCTGACGGAGGCGGGAAGCGTGGTCGGGAGAGTGAGCTTCCACGTGCCGTCTGCCGCCGTGGTTGCGGTACCCAGGGTGGTCAGCTGGGTTTCCGTATCGCTTTCGTCTGTGACGTTGTTGGCCTCCACTCGAACGGTCATGCCGGCGGCCGGCCGACCGTCGCCCAGGACGAACTTGCCGGAGAATTGTCCCGGGCTTACGGGAGCAGGGTCTGGGGTGTCGTCTGTAGCGGCTGCTGGAGGAGCCTCGGTTTCCGTCGGCATGCTGCCGAGAACAGGCTTGGTATCCGGCGCATCAATCAGGCACGAGGCGGTATCGGCGAACACGTCACCGTACAGGCCGGTCATGACATCGTCGTTGGCCAGGGCCAGCGCTGCGGTTCCGGTGTAGCTTCTGACGATGCCGGAGTAGTCCTTCGCGCTGGTTGCCGTGTAGACGGAGCCCGGCCCCGGACTCCATCCGTTGACCGCGTCGGTCAGGCCCGAGGCGAGGAGAATGCCGCTGTCTGGGAGGACTGGTGCGGTTCCCTCCTCGCGGTAATCCCAAGCGCGGATCTCTCCGTCCTTCAGTGTGAAGATCCGATTTCCGGCCGCCCAGACATCGTCGGCGTTCTTGAATGCGAGGACGGCTGGTCTGCCGAACGGCAGTGTACCGAGCAGGCTCACGGCTCCTGCTCCGGTGGCCGGGTCGCTCTGCTTGAACACCTCGAGCTTGCCGCCCTCATGGACGGAGAAGATGCGGCTGCCGTTGGACCAGACCCGCTTGCGGGTGGTCCAGTTCGCGTCGTACGTGCGCGCGGGCGTCAGCAAGCTTCCACCGGTGTCGGTCTTGTCCTTGTAGGACTTCAGGACGCCGTCATTGGTGATCTCGTAAATTGAGCCCTGACCACCAGTGAACACGCGGCTACCATAAGGGATTCGCGCTGTCTTGCCGGTGTCGAGCATCGTTCCGTTGGCATCGCCGTTCTTAGGGTCCCAGTCCACGTACTTTCGCAGAAGACGCGGCTTGGCGACGTTGGTCCACCCAGTGCCGGGGGTCACCTCCATCACGTAGGTGGCAACCTGACTCCGGCACGACTCGGCGGCCTGCGCGACGGGGGTGAAAAACGGGCTCGGGATCGTGATCCCGCCCGCGAGGAGAGCCGTCAGAGTGGCGGCGTGCACCGCTAGCCGACTGCGGCGGGCAGGGGGCGCCCCCTGTGGATGTCGATGAGTCACCAGCATGTCCTTCCAATGCACCGACCGGGCCCCACCCTCTTGACGCACACCGCTGGCCTACGGCCCCCAGGCGTAGCAGGTGTTGACCCGACCCCTCGAACCCGTGTCCGAGTGGATGCGAACAGTAACGCGCGGGTGATCAATGCAGACAGGCATGCAGTGGAGCTGGCTGGAAGCCACCGCTCCCGGCATGTGTCGAATTCAGGGGGGTAAACCTGGCAAATGGCACGCTTGAGGCCGTGGATAACCCGTGTAGGAGGTGTGAAGAGCGAATGATGTTGACTGGTTTCCAACACCCAGAAGCTCAAGAGAGTCTCAACAACTTCCCAGGTCAGTCGCCTAATGATGCGGATCGGCCAGCGGCACCTCACCCCTATCGACCATCGGCCGCCAGCCAGCAGTAGGCGTGCGAGGAACCAGCGGCCCGTTGCCCTTTGTCTCAACCGGCGCGGCCTCGGCCGGTACGCCCCCTATGACGCTCCCGCAGCAGCCTGCGACTTCACCCAAGCTGCAAAGGGAACCTCCGCGAGGCGGGCGCCTTGCGGGCCGTGCTGCGTGTAGCGCTGGCCCGTACGGGGCAGCGGGGCGAGCGGCTAACTCTGCACATCGACGGCTGGTCCGTGCTGGAGGCGGCGGCAGCCGCTCGAGCCGTGGGCGCCTCCCAGGGCCCGTAGCTCGCATCCCGGTCACACGACTCGCGCCTCGCTTCTGCGACAGCCTCACCCCGCAGTTCGCTGGCGGCGCCACCGGGGCCAGGGCTCGACGCCTGCCCGAGCCCTCTGCCCACGACGACGACCTGCGCACCGTCGTCTACCGGCTGATGGACGCCGCCGGTCTCCAGTGCGGCCGGCTCACCAGCCTGACGCGGAAAGGGGAGTATCTGATCGACGCCGACCAGGTCACCGAGCAGATCAGCCTTGACACCGCCCGCGAAGCCCGTCTGATCGCCGAGGCGGCCGTCGACGGCGTCCGCGACAAGTTCGACCCCGGCATCATCGGCCCGGCCGCCGCCCTGCGCCGCGCCTCATGAACCGCCTGGACACCACCACAGGCGTCCTGGTCCACCGCAACCAGACCCACCACCTCGACCTCGCCGGCCGGACAGCCGCGGACATCCTCACCGCCGTCTTCCACACCGTCCCCGAGGGCGTGGAACGGATCTACATCACCGCAGGCGCCCCCTGGCACCGCGATGCCAACCGCTACCCCTACCTGCGCGACGCCGTCTCCGCCTGGCTGAACGCCCCCACCCCCGGCTGGCGCACCGACACCGGCCGTCGGCCGTGACCGCATGGCTGGGCACTTCGTCCACGCCCGCTTCCCCGTCGGCCGCTACCAGCGCGAACACGGCGAACACCACGTGGAGATCCGCTCGGTGGGGGAGTGGTTAGACGTCGACGGAGACGACCCCGCCACCGTCCGCGACGCCTTCGTGCTCCTGTGGCAGGCCCTGCGCCGCCACTGGCTCGATGCCGTCGTCATGGGTTCCCCCTTCCCGACCGGCCGCGACCTGTGGACCCGCACGATCCCCACTCGCGGCCAGTACGCCGAAGGCTTCCCCGTGCTGTCAGAGGAGCTGCGTGGCCTGCTGCACGCCACCGCCGGACAAGGCCGCAACGAACTCATCACTCCACCCCGCGTACCCCACCAGCTGCCCCAGCTCGTGGAGTACGACCGCACCTTCGCCTACGCCAAACACACCTGGAAATCCCCCGTCGGCACTCCCCGCCGCATCACCGCCACCACGTTCGCCGCCTGGTCGCAGAAGGAGCAGATGCGCGCCCTGTACGGGTGCGGGCACTGGCAAGTCTGCGTGACCGTCCCCAACACCTGGAACCACGTCGGCCTTCTCCCGGCTCCCGCGCCCGGAGACCGCGCCCGCTGTGACAACGCACTGCCCGGCGCTCCCCGCCAGGTCGGCTGCGTGAACGTTCAGGCCGTGCCGGTGATCAGCTACAGCCTGACCGGGCCGTGGCCGGAGATCGCCAAGCACATCAAGGACGCCCAGGCCACCGGCCTGCCGGGCAAGTACGGCACGACGAACTACCTGACCCGCCTCACCGACCGCAGGAAGAAGAAGGAGAACCGGGAGAAGGCGTGCCCGTCGAGCCTTCAGCGCCCGCCGGGCAAGTCCTGCGACGAGTACCCCTTCGCCAGCACCTGGCAGGGCGCCAAACACAGCGGCGGTGATTTCAGCCGCCGCATGGTCAAGGCCAGGCAGAACACCGACGCCGGCAAGGCCCTCAAGGGCTTCTACACCTACAGCCGCGTCCTGGAAGGGGACCGGTTCCTGGTATGGATCAGGTAGACCCCGCCAGATGAGACCAGACGAGGCCACCGTGAACGAGCCAGCCCCTCCAGGCACCACCCTGGTGCACGCGGAGTACCACCTCTTCCAGATCACGGACCCACAAGGGCCTGCGACCGACGACCTCGATGCAAGCCACACCGGCCTGGTTTCCGCCGATGGCGGAGCCATCGAGGTGACCACCGGGATTCACACCGGAGACGTCCACGTCACGGTCGAGCCGCACTCCCAGCGGCCCGACCCTGACCCGGGCTGGGAGGAGATCGCTGAGATCTCATGCGACTCTCCCTCCGGGGAACTGCTCGTGACGTCCTTCAGGGACGATCCGGCGGATCTGCCCTCGCTGGCCTCCCAGGGCCCCGGCTCATACCGGCTGCGCGTCCACGCGCGCGGCCGGGACAGGGCCGTCGACCAGACCATGGTGGACGAAGCCGTGGAGTCGTACCTGATCCAGAGCTGGCCCGCCGCACACCAGGACGCTCTCCTGGTACAGGCGACAGACACCTACGGTGCCCAGGTACGAGCCCAGCCGGCTAACGACACCATCGTCATCGACCACGAGGACTCACTGGACACCCCGTCCGGCCGGGAACGCGACATCCTGCACCGGGCTGAACGCGGCGACTACTCCTGACCCGCGATCATGCGCGCCTTCGGTTGGGGCGGCCGTGCCGCCCCAACCGAAGGCGCTGGGTGACCTGGTAGCAGGCGCGCACGGCTGGACTGCCGTACCACAGGGCAACGGTGCGCGGTACGGCCCGGTCGTGAACGGCTCCCCCGCCATGCATGCCGCCAGCGTCGTGCCGTCGGACGGGTCGATCAGAAGGAACGAGCCGGTGTGCCGGGAGTCGGCGTAGGAGTCGAGGGCGAGCGGTTCCGCGGTGCGCAGCTTGATGTGGCCGATGTCGTTGGCGACCAGCTGTCCCGGTTCGGGGTGCTGGGAGAGGTCGTCGAGGGTGAGCCGCGACGGGATCGCCTCGACGATCGCCTTGACGGTGCGGGTGGTGTGCCGGAGCAGCAGCCGCTGGCCGACGGTGAGCGGGGTGTCGGCGACGTGGCAGGCGGTCGCCTCGACCTCCTTGGTGAGGCGGGGGGACTGCGAGCCTGCGGTGATCATGTCGCCGCGGCCGACGTCGATCTCGTCGGCAAGCCGGACGCTGAGGGAGGAGCCTGCGGACACGGCGTCGGCGGGCCGGCCGAGGACGTCGAGGGCGGTGATGGTGGTGGTGCGGCCGGAGGGCTGCACGGTGACCGTGTCGCCGACCTGGAGGCGGCCTGTGAGCAGTTGTCCGGCGTAGTGGCGTTCCCCGTCGTGGCGGATGACCATCTGGACGGGGAAGCGGGAGGGCCGGCTCGTGGCGTCGTCGGCGAGCTGGACGGCTTCGAGGTGTTCCAGGATGGTGGGGCCGCCGTACCAGCCCATGTGGGCGGAGGCCGCCACGACGTTGTCGCCGACGAGGGCGGAGATCGGGATGGCGGTGACATCAGGGATGCCGAGGTCGGTGGCGAGGGTGGTGAAATCCTCGGTGACGGCGGCGAAGACGGGCTCGCGGTAGCCGACCAGGTCCATCTTGTTCACCGCGAGGACGACGTGCGGCACGCGGAGGAGGGCGGCGATGGCGGCATGCCGACGGGTCTGTTCGACGACGCCTTTGCGGGCGTCGACCAGGATGACAGTGAGTTCGGCCGTGGAGGCGCCGGTGACCATGTTGCGGGTGTACTGCACGTGGCCGGGGGTGTCGGCGAGGATGAACCGGCGCCGGGGCGTGGCGAAGTAGCGGTAGGCGACGTCGATGGTGATGCCCTGTTCGCGTTCGGCGCGCAGGCCGTCGGTGAGCAGTGCGAGGTCCGGGCCTTCGAGGCCGCGGCCGCGGGAGGCGTTCTCCACGGCCTCCATCTGGTCGGCGAGGACGGACTTGGAGTCGTGGAGCAGCCGTCCGACGAGGGTGGACTTGCCGTCGTCGACGGAGCCGGCGGTGGCGAAGCGCAGCAGGGTGGTGGCCGTGAGGCCGTCCGCTTCGGCGGCGGTGGTGTGGATGGTCATCGCTAGAAGTACCCTTCGCGCTTGCGGTCTTCCATCGCCGCTTCGGAGAGCTTGTCGTCGGCGCGGGTGGCGCCGCGTTCGGTGAGCCGGGAGGCGGCGATCTCGAAGATGACTTTGTCGATGGTGGTCGCGTCGGAGTCGACGGCGCCGGTACAGGACATGTCGCCGACGGTGCGGTAGCGGACGAGGCGGTGCTCGGCCTGCTCGTTCTCGGTGGGGCCGCCCCAGTCGCCGGCCGTGAGCCACATGCCGCTGCGCCGGAAGACGGGGCGGCGGTGGGCGTAGTAGATCGACGGGAGCTGGATGTCCTCGCGGGCGATGTACTGCCAGACGTCCAGTTCTGTCCAGTTGGACAGCGGGAAGATGCGGACGTGTTCGCCGGGGGCGTGGCGGCCGTTGTAGAGGCGCCACAGCTCGGGCCGCTGGCGGCGGGGGTCCCACTGGGAGAAGGCGTCGCGGAGACTGAAGACGCGTTCCTTGGCGCGGGCCTTCTCCTCATCGCGGCGGCCGCCGCCGAAGACGGCGTCGAACTTCTCCTGCCGGATGGTGTCGGTCAGCGGCACGGTCTGCAGCGGGTTACGGGTGCCGTCAGGGCGTTCCCTGAGGACGCCGCGGTCGATGTAGTCCTGGACGGACGCGACGTGGAGGTCGAGTCCGTGGGCGGCGACGACGCGGTCGCGGTAGGCGATGACCTCGGGGAAGTTGTGCCCGGTGTCGACGTGGAGCAGGGGGAACGGGACGGGCGCGGGGGCGAAGGCCTTTAGCGCCAAGTGCAGCATGACGATGGAGTCCTTGCCGCCGGAGAACAGGATCACGGGCCGTTCGAACTCGCCGGCGACCTCGCGGATGATGTGCACGGCCTCGGACTCGAGCACGTCAAGGTGGCTGAGGCCGGAGCGGTGGTCCGCGACGGTGTCGAGGGAGTGGGAACTCATATCAGGTGCCTTTCCACGAGTAGGCTCAGCAGGGTCTCCGCGGACTCGTCGACGGTCTGCGCATGGGCGGGGATGCGCAGATCGGGTCGAGCCGGGATCTCGTACGGGTCGTCGACCCCGGTCAGGCCGCTGATCTCGCCTGCCGCCTGCTTCGCGTAGAGGCCCTTCACGTCGCGCTCGGAGCAGGTGCTCGACGGGGTGGCGACGTGGACCTCCAGGTAGGGAGTGCTGGAGGCCCGGTGGCGTTCGCTCACCGCCTGCCGGCTGTCGGCGTAGGGGGCGATGGAGGGGACGAGGGCGAGCACGCCGTTGCGGGCGAGGACTTCGGCGACGAGGCCGATGCGCTGGACGTTGGTGTGGCGGTCGGCGCGGCTGAAGCCGAGCCCGGCGGAGAGGGTTTCGCGGAACTCGTCTCCGTCGAGGACCTCCACCCTGCGCCCCTGGGCGCGGAGCCGGTCGGCGACGGCATTGGCGATGGTCGTCTTTCCCGAGCTGGGCAGGCCGGTCAGCCATACCGTCGCACCGCAGTTGCAGTCGCGTGCCGTCGGGCTGGATCGCAGTTCCGTTGTCACCGGCGTGTCGCTCTCTTTCTTGACGTCCGCTCGCTTCGGGAGAGGGGCGTCGCCGGCGGGCGACGCACACAGGTCGGGGCTCGGCCTGCGGGTCGGCGGCATCACGCGGTCCCGGCCAGCCGGTCGTACAGGGTGCGCACCAGCACCTGGGGGTCTTCGACGGCCGCCGTCAGGACGGTCAGCCACTGGCGCAGGGCGGCCGCCGCCTCGTCGGCGGTGAAGTACGCGGTGGCGTAGTCGGCGCGTACGTCCCAGCCGTCGCCGTCGGCGACCACGTACTGGAGCCAGTCGGCCTTCGCGGCGGAGCCGCCGACGTGCACCCGCCGGGCGCGCACGCCGGGGAGGTCCAGCGTGCCGGGGGTCTCGTCGAGGACGAGGCCGATGCGGTTCAGGCGCCTACCGGACAGCGGCCCGCGGGCGCGGAAAACGCGGCCGATCATGGCGTACGGCACGTGGCGGTGCCGCAGGACGTCGAGGGAGACGCGTTTCGCGGCAGCGCACACCTCGGCGAACGTGGCGTCGGCGGGGACCCGGTAGCGCACCGGCAGCAGGTCGGTGAGGCAGCCGAAGACGCCGTCGAGCTCGGGCGCGCCGCGCCGGGACACGGGGCTGCAGACGATGACGTCGTCGCCGCTCACGGCTGCGGCGGTGACCGCCATGCAGGTGGCCATCAGCACGTTCGGGGTGGTGCGCAGCGACCGGGCCGCCGCGCGGACGGCCTGCCCGAGGTCGGCGGGGATGGTGGTACGGACGCAGTCGCAGGTGGTGTCGCGGCGGTCCGGCAGCGGCCGGGGCCGCGGCGGCAGCTGGGTGAGGCCCGGCGCGCCGTCGAGCAATCCGGCCCAGAACGCGAGGTCGTCCGGGTCGATGCCGGCTTGCCGGGTACGGACGGCGTACGCGCCGAGCGTTGTCCCCGGCGGGGAGAGCTTGGCCGGTTCGCCGCCGGTCTCCTCGGTGTACAGGGCGGACAGCTCGTGGTCGAGCAGGGCCAGGGAGGCGTCGTCGACGGCGACGTGGTGGATCTGCAGCAGCAGCACGTACTCGCCCGGCGCGTAGTCGTACAGCGTCATCCGGGCGGGCGCCACCGTGAGGTCCAGCGGGCGCTGCCCGGCCCGGCGCAGCGTGTCGTGGAGGTCGCCGCCGGGCCAGGGGAGCCGTTCGAAGGGGACGGCGCCGGCCGGATGGACGTGCTGGACGGTTCCCGTGTCGTCGTCGGTGAAGGTGGAGCGCAGCACCTCGTGCCGCCGCACCAGGGCGCTCAGGGCGTGTTCCAGGGCGGGGACGTCGAGGGGGTCGGTGAGGTGCTGGGCCCAGGTCTCGAGGAACGGCGACGGGTCACCGAGGAACTGGTCGGCGATCCAGAGCGCCTCCTGTTCGAAGGTCTGGGGGTAGCTGCGCATCAGACGGGGCCCCTCTCCAGTGCGGTGAGGTCGACCTTGCCGTTGTCGCGGCGCGGCAGCTCGTCCATGGGCTCGAAGCGGGCAGGCACCGCGTACGCCGGGAGCAGGGTGGCGAGGTGCTTGCGAACCTCCCGCGGGGTGGGCGAGCTGCCCTCGACGAGGGTGTAGACGAGCGCGATGTGGTCGACGGTGCCGCCTTCGTCGGTACGGGCGACGGCGGCGCACGTGCGGATGCCGGGGGTCGCGGCGGCGGAGGCCTCAATGTCGCCGAGCTCGATGCGGTTGCCGTTGAGCTTGACCATCCGGTCGCGGCGGCCGTGGTAGTGGAGGATGCCGTGCTCGTCGAACTGGCCCATGTCGCCGGTGCGGTAAACGCGCTGCTTCTCGCCGTCGACGTCCAGTTCGGGGAACTTCTCGCGGGTGAGCAGCTCGTTGCCGAGATAGCCGCGGGCCACTCCGGGGCCGCGGGTGACGATCTCGCCGCGTTCGCCGCGCTCGGCGGGTGTGCCGTCCTCCCGCAGGAGGAGCACGGTGGTGCCGGGGACGGGCACGCCGACGGGGATACCGGACGGAACGCGGGTGTCGGCGAGGGTCATCCGGTGCACGGACGTCAGCATGCAGTTCTCGGCCGGTCCGAAGCCGTTCCACAGCGTCAGATCGGGGAAGCGTTCGAGGAACATGCGGACATGGCGCGGGGACTGCTTCTCGCCGCCGACGTACAGGGTGCGCAGTCCTGCAAAGGCGTCGGGGTCCTCGTCGACGATCAGGTTGAACAGGGATGTCGTCAGCCACATGGTGTCGACGTGGTCGTCGGCGACGAGGGCACGCAGCCGGCCGGGCATCAGGTGGTTGTCGTCGACGACGACGACCGCTCCGCCGGCAGTCAGCTGGCCCCACAGTTCGAAGGCGTACATGTCCCAGGCGGCGGGCGCGACCTGTGCGGCGACGCGGCCGGGGCCGAAGCCGTCGAGGCCGCCGGGGCCGAACATGCGGGTGACGGCGCGGTGGGGGGTGAGCACACCCTTGGGAACGCCGGTGCTGCCCGAGGTGAAGAACACCATCGCCGTGTCGTCGAGCGCCACGGACACGGGCGTGAACCGGTCGGCAGCCTCGGTGGCGGCGAGGTCGGCGAGGGGTGCGGGTGCGACGGCGTGGGTGACGCCGAGGGGTTCACCGCCGGGCAGGCCGACGACGACCGGGTCGTCGAGCTGGGACAGGATGGCCTGGACGCGGCCGGCCGGCCACCGCGGGTCGAGGACGGCATAGGAGGCGCCGCTCATCAGGACGGCGAGCTGGAGGGCGATCAGGTGGGCGCCGCGCGGCACCAGCAGCGGGACGATGTCGCCGGGCCTGACGCCCCAGTCGACGAGCCGGGCGGCCAGGACCGCCGACGCGCCGGTGAGGGTGCGGTAGTCGACGCGCTGGTCGCCGTGGACCAGGGCGAGGGCGTGCGGGTCTGTCTCGGCGTGCTGGAGGACCGCTGCGTGCACGCTGCGCAGCGGCGGGGTGGTGGTCTCGGTCATTCCGCACCCAGCCTGATCTGCTCGGCGAAGTCGGCCAGCTCGTCGTGGTCGAGAAGCCACAGGGGGTCGACGCGCAGTCCGAGGCGCCGTTCGATGCGGGCACAGATGCGGATGGCGGCGAGCGAGGTGCCGCCGAGGTCGTAGAAGCTGTCGCGCCGTCCGATCCGGTCGACGGTCAGGACCTCCGCCATGACGGCGGCGATCTCCTCCTCCAGTTCGTCCGCCGGCTGCTCGTACGCGGCCTCGCGCACGCCGTGGTTCTCGGTCACGGGATCTCCTGTTCTGAGCGGTGGGGCTTGACGTGGCTGACGGGGCGCGGGCCCGTTATTTCCGGGTGAGGACGCAGAACTCGTTGCCTTCCGGATCGGCCATGACCACCCAGCCGTGCGAGCCGCGGAAGTCGGTGACGATGCTGGCGCCCAGGGCGAGCGCGCGGTCCACCTCCTCGTCCTGGGTGCGGCCTTCGGGGCGCATGCAGAAGTGGACGCGGTTCTTCACGGTCTTCTCGTCGGGCACCTGGATGAACAGCACCGTGTATCCGTGCGGGTCGATCACGTAGCACTCGTCGGAGCCGGGGTGGACGCCCTCGTGTGGGGTGAACTCGGCCATGTCGCACCACCAGCGGGCGAGCGCGTAGGGGTCGCGTGCGTCGACGGTCGTGTGGGACAGGGTCAGGCTCATCGGGTCAGGCTCTTTCCGGAAGGGTGGCGGTCTGGTAACGCGGTCAGGAGACGGGTTCGGTGGCCGCGGGCCGGGCCTCCTCGGCCTCGCGTAGGGCGCGGGTGGTGACCCGGGAGGCGAAGACAAGCGCCGCGGCCGTCAGTCCGGCGCCGCAGACGACGAAGGTGGTCTCCGGGCCGAGCCAGCGGCCGAGGGCGCCGCCGAGGAGCGCCCCGACCGGCACGGCGCCGAGCACGATCAGCCGGTAGCCGGCGGTGACCCGGCCGAGGAGGCCGTCGGGGACGGCGGCCTGCCGGAGGGTGCTGACCACGATCTGGTTCAGGGCGGTGGCGACCGCGGCGAGGAACATGACGATCTCGGACAGGACGACGTTGCCGCTGAGGCCGAGGACGACGTAGCTGGCGGCGGGCACGAGCGCGGCGAGCCAGGTCACCGGTCCGCCGCCGATGGCCGGGACCACCCGTGCGGCGATCAGCGAGCCGAGGACGGCGCCCACGGCCGGTACGGCGATGAACAGGCCGTACCAGGACGCGGGAACGCCCATGGGGCCGGTGACGAGGAGGACGAGCAGGCCGCCGGTGGCGGACGAGAACAGGTTGATCGAACCGGAGATGAACGCCACCCGCCGCAGCAGCCGGTGGTTCCAGAAGTACGACCAGCCTTCGCGGATGCTGCGCACAACCTCGCCGGGCGTGTGCTTGTCGCCGCTGGTGTCGCTCGCGGTCGGCATCATCCGCGGCAGGGTGACGGCGGCGAGCGCGCCGAGGGCGAACAGGCCGGCCGTGGAGGAGAACACCATGACTGCGGACAGCGCGAACAGGGCGGCGCCCGCGGTGGGGCCGATGAAGTTGTTGATGGCCGACTGGGTGGCGAACAGCCGCCCGTTCGCCCGCTCCAGGTCGCTGCGCCGCACCAGCCGCGGCGGCACCGTGAGGGCCGCGTTGTCGACGAGCGTCTCGGCCGTGCCGGCGAGGAACACCGCCACATAGAGGACCGCGATGCTGCGGACGTCGGCGGCGAGCGTCAGGACGAGCAGGGCGAAGCCGGCCGCGCGGACCACGTTGCCCGCCACGATAATGAGGCGCCGGTCAATACGGTCGGCGAGGGCGCCGGCCGGCAGCGTGAACACCAGCCACGGCAGGAACTGCGCCACGGTCAGGCCCGCGACCAGCAGTGGGTCGCGGGTCATGGTGACGGCGAGGAGGGGAACAGCCGCCAGTACCAGACCGTCACCGAGATTCGACAGGCCCTGCGACCACCAGAGCTTGGTGAAATTCCGGCCCAACGTCATTTCCGATCCCCTGTCATCCTCGACCGCGTTGTCATCCGTTGTGCGGCTCAGGGCGCAGGGCGCCTGTCGCGCCGAGCGTTTCCCTGATGCGTGTGAAGTACGGCAGCTGATCCTGCTCGAACGCGGCAGCGACGCGCTCTAGTTCGGCCGAAAGCCGCTTCTTCCCGGCCGGGGACGCACCCAGCGCGTTCGACGCGCCGGCGGCGGCGTGCCAGCGCTCGGTCGCCTTCCAGCTCGCCGGCGGCTCCCGCCGGAACGCGAGGGCCTCCGCCATGAACGGGATGCCGACGGCCTCGCAGTAGCGCCGCGTCTCCGCCTCCGGGCCGTCGGCCAGCCGGTCGCCGTCGACCAGGTGCATCGGCAGGCCGGCGGCCGTCACTGCCTCGACGATGTCCCACAGGTTCCCGAAGCCCATGGCCTCGGACGGGGCGTCGGCCTGCATCACCAGGTGCGAGCGGACGGTGTCGCCGGGGTTGCGGACCATCGCCGCGTGCCGGCAGCGCTTCAGGAATCCGGGGTTCGTGCCGAGGGCGTCGACGGGGAAGTCGGTGGTGTCCTTGAAGAACACCGGGCGGTCGTCGGCCAGTTCGACGAGCGCGGCCATCACCTGTTGCTGGCTCGTGCACGTACGGCCCTCGACGTCCACCTCGCCGAAGTCGCTCACGCGCGAGAACGGCTCGTGGATCACCAGGAAGTCACCGCGCTCGTACATCGCGCGCTCGAACGCCGTGGACCGCGAGCGCGGCACGGACCACAGGGCCAGGAGCAGCGGCTGCTCCGTCATGACGTCGCCTCCCTCAGAGAAGTCTCGATGTCGCGCAGGGCCGTGCGCAGGACGCGGATGCCGGTGAGGTACTCCTCGACGAGGATGTGCTCGCTGTCGGTGTGGTCCTCGTGGGCGTCCCCGGGGCCGTACGTCGCCATGGGGGAACGCCAGGTCCTGCTCAGGGTGTTCATGTCGCTGGTGCCGGTCTTGAGCTTGTGGGCGGGCTGGAAGCCCTCGCGCCGGATCGCCCGGGACAGGGCGCGGACGCACAGGGAGCTCCGGGAGGCGACGACGGGCGGCACCTCGTACGCGAGGGCCACCTCGACGTCCTCGCCGAGGATCCCGGCGACGTCGCGGTGCAGTTCGGCGGCGTCCGTTCCCGGAGGCGTACGGAAGGTGAGCGAGCACGAGCTTGAGAACGGCTCGAAACGGCCGTCCCTGATGATCATGCCGACGTCCTTGAAGTGCGCGTTGCCGTCGGCGCCGTAGGTGTCGAGGAGCTTGTCAAGCGCCCGGACGAGGATCTCGCTGGCCTTCGGTCCGGGGGTCGCGGTGTGCGTGCGCGGAACGTCGCACGTCACCTTCAGCTCGACCATGCCCTTGTAGCCCAGGGTCACTGCCGACGCCCCGCTGGGTTCCCCGACGATCACGGCGTCGGGTACGGGGACGGTCTCGCGGACGTGTTCGGCGCCGCGCGACCACAGCGTCTCCTCCTCGACGACACCCACCCAGTGGATGCGGATACCGAGGTCGCGGCTGGTCAGCGCGGCGACGAGCATCGCCGTCAGCGGCCCCTTGGCGTCGACGGCGCCGCGCCCCCGGATCAGCCGGTCGGTGTGCTCGAAGGGCACCGCGCCCGGCACGGTGTCGAGATGGCTGAGCAGCATGACGGTGTGCGAGCCGTGCCCGACGATGACGTGCACGTTGCCCACCTCATCGAGCCGGCTCTCGGCCCCATGGCCGGCGGCGATGCCGCGCAGCCGCTCGGCCAGCTGCCGCTCACCGCCGGAGACGGAGGGCGTGGCCACGACCTCGGCGAGCAGCGCGACGGCGTCGGCGTCGGTCAGCTCCTGGTGCGGAGCGGTGAGATGCTGAATGGTCACGGCGAGCCAAGGCCCTTTCCTATGAGGGTGCCGGCCCCGCGCAGAGCGCTTGCGAGGGGCGAGTTCACGCGGCCGTCGCACACCTGGACCGTCCGCGCGCCGTTGTCGAGCGCCTCGACGGCGGCGGCTACCTTCATCCGCATGCCGCCGCTGAGCCCGGTCACCAGTTCCCCGGCCTCGTCCCGGTTCAGCGAGCGGATGGTCGAGGACGGGTCGGTACGGTCGGCGAGCACGCCGGGCGTGTCCGTGAACAGCAGCAGCCGGTCGGCGTGCCAGGCCGCCGCGATCGCGCAGGCCATGCGGTCGGCGTCGACGTTGGTGGCCTGGCCGTCGGCCGTCATGCCCGGCGGGCAGACGACCGGCACCATGCCGCAGCCGTGGGCGGCGTCCAGGACGCTCGTGTCGACGCCGACGACCTTGCCGGCGAAGTTGTCGCGCACGACCCGGACCTTGTCTCCGACGACCGCGCGGACCGCCGCCTTCCGCTCGGTGCGGACCAGTCCGCCGTCCATGCCCGAGAGCCCGACGGCCACGACGCCGCGCGCACCGAGCTCGGAGACGATCCGGGCCTGGGTCCGGCCGCGCATCGCCATCATGAGGGCGGTCAGCGTCTTCTCGTCCGTGTAGCGGGTCACCATGCCGTCCGGGGACTGCAACGTGCGCCGCGGCAGGCCCAGTTCCCGGATGGTGTCGTCGATGTCCCGGGACCCGCCGTGCACCACGGTGATGCGGTGCTCACCGCACAGGGCCGCGATGTCGTCCGCGATCGCCGTGCTGTTCTCCTGGAGGCTGCCGCCCCACTTCACCACGATTCTCATCATGCTCACACCGGATGCAGGCCGGGAAACGTGAGTCCACACGTCTCCGGGAGCCCGAGCATGAGGTTCATGCACTGGACCGCGCCGCCTGCGGCTCCCTTCACGAGGTTGTCGAGGCTGCCCATCGCGAGCGCCTTGCCACGGTTGTCGGCGACGAGTCCGACGTCGCAGAAGTTCGACCCGAGCAGCACCTTCGGGTCCGGGTAGCGGTACGTGCCGCGCGGGCTGTTCACCAGGCGGACGAACGGCTCCGCCCCGTAGTCCTCCCGGTACATCGCCAGCAGTTCCCGCTCGCCGACGTCACCGACGGCGACCTTCGTCACCGTCTGCACGCCGCGCACCTGCGGTGTCGCGGTGACGGTCATGGACACGTCCTCCACGCCGAGCGCCTCGATCACCTCGGCCTCGTGCCGGTGGCCGAACGGCGCGAAGACCCGCATCACGCCGCTGCGCAGCGCATGGGAGTTGGCCGAGCCGCTGGACGCGCCGGAGCCGCTGCTGCCGGTCCGCGCGTCGACCTGGACCTCGCTGAGCAAGCCCCGAGAGGCCAGCGGGGCGAGGCTGAGGATCGCGCTCGTGGCCATGCAGCCGGGCACGGCGACCCGGTCGGCGTCGACGATCTCCTTACGGTGCAGTTCGGGCAGGCCGCGGACGAACGCCTTGGCCCGCTCGCCCTCCCGCCGCCAGCCGTAGTAACGCTCCATCAGCTCCGGATCTTGGATACGGAAGTCGGCGGTCAGGTCGACGATCTTTGGCGCGAGCGCGCCGATCTCGTCGAGGATCTCCGCCGTGGAACCGTGCACACCGGCGAGGAACACCAGGTCGGCCGGCTCCAGCTCCTCCCGCCTGCTGTACCGCAGGCCGCTCCCCCGCAGCGGGGGATGCGCACCCTCCACCGCACGGCCGGCCTGGGTGTCGGAGGTGACGCCCGTGACCCGCACCTCGGGGTGGTGGACGAGCAGGCGAAGCAGCTCACCGCCCACGAATCCCCTGCCGCCCACCACGACGACGCGCTTCATATCGCTTCCTTCACGTCGATCACCTCTGGTACGCACGTCTCGACGATCCTCGCGGCCACGTCGACACCCGTCGCACCTTCGAATCCCTGGAACTCCACACGGGAGTTGACCTCGAGCACCATCAGCCGCCCGTCCTCGTCCCGGACCAGGTCCACCCCGGCGATCCGGGCGCCCACGGCCTGCGCCGCCCGGACGCACAGCCCGTGGATCTCCTCGTCCGGCGCGACCCGCTCCACCGTCGCGCCCCTGGCCACGTTGTTGCGCCAGTCGCCTCCCGACCGGGAGATCACCCCCAGGCAGACGCCGTCGACGACGATGCCCCGCATGTCCGGGGCACCGGGCCGGACCGCCTCCTGGACGATCACGGTGCGGCTGGCCGCCGACGGCATCGCCGCACAGTGCTCCAGGACGGCGTCCGCCGCGTGCCGGTCGGTGATCAGGCTGACGCGGTTGCCCCAGGAGGCGCACATCGGCTTGACCACCGCCGGGTAGCCCAGCGACTCGATCGCCTTCAGCCCCGCCTCCGGGGACGGCGCCAGCAGCGTCGTCGGCGTGGGGACGCCGCACTGCTTCAGCCGCAGGTACGTGGACCACTTGTTGCCGCACAGCCGGGTCGACGACGCGTCGTTCGCCGGACGGGCGCCGAACGCCTCGAGCGACTCGGCCGCGAGCGCCGCCCGCTGGCTGGAGATCTCCCGGTTGAGCACCGTCATGCCCCGGAACCGCTCCGCGTCCTCCGGACCGAAGCTGAGCCCACGGGGGTCCAGCCGGACCGCGTGGAGACCACGGCGGTCCAGCTCGGACAGCAGCCGGCGCTCCTCGTAGCGCACGATGGAGAGGAGAATCCCGAACCGCATCGGCCGTCCCCCTCGCCCGCCCCGGTCACTCACCCCAGTCTTCTTCGGGCTCCGGGGCGATCACGAGCTTCAGCGGGTCCTTCGAGAGGATCTCGAGCTCCGTCGCGCAGCCGGGGCAGCCGACGATCTCGCCCTCGTAGCTGTCGGCGGCTATCTGCAGCGTGCCGGAGCAGCTGACGCACTGGGTGTCCATGTCCTCATTCCTCTTTCTCGTTCGTGTTCTTGCTGTTGTTCTCGGTCTTGCTCTCGGGCTCGGGCCCGGGCTTGTTCTCGGTCACCGCGATGCGGTGACGAACTTCAGCACCTGGCCGAGTACGGACTCCGTGGTGAGTCCGCTTTCCTCCAGCAGGGACGCGTGGGTCCCGGGCGGAAGGAAGCCGTTGACGCCGATCGGCAGCCACGGGATGCCCCGGCGCCCGATCGCCGAAGCGACCTGGGCGCCCATGCCGCCCGAGGTCCACGCCTCTTCCAGCGTGACCAGCCACCGGCACGCCTTGGCGATCGTCCGGCCGACGGCGTCGGCGGACTCCGGGTCGACGGTGTGTACGTGGACGACCTGGGCGCGGTGGCCCTCGTCGGAGAGCCGGTCGGCCACCTCCAGGGCCACGGCCAGGATCTCGGGCCCCGTGGCGACCAGGGCGATGTCCTCGCCCGGGCGCACCACCTGCGGGACGCCGAGCTCGGGCTCGGGCAGGCCCGGGAAGACCGGCGAGTCCTTGCGTCCGAGCCTCAGATAGGTCGGACCGTCGTACCGGAGACACTGCTCCAGCAGCGACACGGTCTGGTGGGCGTCGGCCGGGACGACGACCCGCGTGTGCGGCAGCGCGTTCATCAGCGCGAGGTCCTCGGTGGCGTGGTGGGTCGGCCCCAGCCAGCCTCCGCTCGCGCCCGCGTGGGTGCCGACGACACAGATCCGGCGCCGCGGGTAGGCGACGTCGAGCTTGATGAACTCGTATGCCCGGCTGACCGAGAAGGCCGCGAACGTGCAGACCAGGGCGCGCCGGCCCCAGCGTTCCGCACCGGCGGCGAGGCCGATGGCGGCGTTCTCCGCGATGCCGACGTTGAGGTAGTCCATGTCGTCGGTCGGCTTGATGCTGCCCGTGTCGGTGTCGACGACGAGTACGTCGTGCCGTACGGCGAGCTCCGGAAGCGCGTCGGTGAAGGCGGCCCGGGTACTCAGACGCTCGGGCGCGATCTCGGGCACGGCCGGCGCTGCCTCAGGCGCGGGCGCCGCGGCCTCGCGCGCAGGCGGTGTGGTGTCAGGCACCGGCGGCCTCCTCCGTCGTCGCGGGGCGCGGGGCGACGCCGCGCAGCCCGGCCCTGATCCGCCGGAGCTTCGCCTCGTCGAGCCGTACGAAGTGGGAGACGGCCCGGCCGGCGAGGACGCCGGCACCCCTGGCCTTCTGCGTCCGGCAGACCACCGCCACCGGTCCCTGCGTCCGGTTCGCCTCGTCCAAGGCCGCGCAGAGTGCCGCCAGGTCGTGCCCGTCCACCTCGACGGCGTGCCAGCCGAAGCCGGCCCACCGTCCGGCGATCGGCGCGCCGTCGCTCACATCACGGACGGCGCCGGTCTGTTGGAACTCGTTGGCGTCGACCACCACCACCAGGTTGTCGGCGTCCAGGGCGCGGCCCACCTGGGCCGCCTCCCAGACCGAGCCCTCCTGCAGTTCGCCGTCGCCGACGAGGACGAAGGTGCGCGCGGGCCGGCCGCCGGCCTGCCGCTGCGCCCAGGCGGTGCCGTTGGCCAGGGCGAGTCCGTGGCCGAGGGAGCCGGTGGCGAACTCGACGCCCGGAACGGCCACGTTGACGTGGGTGGCCAGCCGGCTGCCGGGCCGGCAGTACGTGGCGAGCTCGTCCGCCGCGATGAAGCCGCGCTCCGCGAGGGTGGCGTAGAGGGCCATCGCCGCGTGCCCCTTGCTGAGCACGAAGGCGTCCCTCTCCTTCCACTCCGGGTCGTCGGGGTCGAGGTTCATGGTGTGGAAGAACAGCGCCACCAGGATCTCGACGGCGGACAGCGAGCCGCCCAGGTGGCCGCCCTCCGGCCCCGCGCACATCGCGACGACGTGCTCGCGGATCCGGTGCGCGTGGATCTCCATCGGTCCGAGCTCCGGTCCGGCCACGGTCTCGGTGCCGAGCTCCGGCCCGGCCACGGTCCTGGTCAGCGGTCCGCACCTTCCGCGAGGTCCGCCAGGGTCGTGCGGTGCGCCCACACCTTCTCGATGACGTCGGCGTAGCCCTGGAGCAGGGGGCCGGCGTCCGGCGCCAGGTGGCGCTGCTGGATGGTGAAGCTGCGATCGACCACGTCCTGGGTGACGGGCCACGAGCCGCGCTCCTGCCGGCAGACCGACCGCAGTGCGGGCTGCTCGGGAAGCGGCATCATCTGGTACCGGGTGGCCGGAAGGCCCTCCGCGCGCAGGGCCCGGATCAGCAGGTTCCTGGCGGTCGCGGTATCCGTGCCGGGGAAGATCCCGTCGAGGTCGGGCACGAAGCGCAGGATGTGCCAGGCGTGCTCGTAGCCGTCCGGCTCCGAGGGGCACAGCAGGCCGTCGAGGCCCTTCAGCCGGTCCAGGAAGGCCGCGATGTTGGCCCGCCGGGCCTCGTGGTACTCGGCGAACCGCTCCAGCTGGCTGGAGGTGTAGGCGGCCTGGACGTTGTTCAGCTTGGCGTTGAAGCCGAGCCGGTGGCTCACGTAGCGGCGCGGCCGGTCGGGCCGGATGGTCTCGCCGAACTGGCGTAGCTGCACGACGCGGTTGGCCACCGCGTCGTCGTCGGTGACGACGAGGCCGCCCTCTCCGCAGGTGGGGAGGTTCTTGGTCATCTGCAGGCTGAACGTCGCCGTGTTGCCGGACGCGCCGACCGGGGTGCCCCTGTAGCGGGCGCCCTGGGCCTGCGCGGCGTCCTCGATCACGACGAGGCCGTGCCGACGGGCGACGGTGCCGATGGCGTCCGTGTCGGCGCTGAGGCCGTGCAGATGGACCGGCACGACGGCCTTCGTCCGCTCGGTGATCAGCCCGGCCAGTCCGTCCGCGGTCATGTTGAAGGTGTCCGGGTCGACGTCCGCGTATACCGGTGTCGCCCCGACGTGGACGACGGCCATCGCCGTCGCGACGAAGGTCAGGGCGGGGACCACGACCTCGTCGCCGGGGCCCACGCCGTGGGCGAGCAGGGCCAGTTCGATGGCGGTGGTGCCGTTGCTGACTCCGACGCAGCGCCGTACGCCCAGGTACTCGGCCCAGGACCGCTCCAGCCGCTCGATTGCGGTCGGTTCGTTCGGCCGGTCGGAGACGAAGACGTTCGAGTCCAGGACCGAGAGCACCGCTGCGCGGTCCGCGTCGGTGGTCACCGGCCAGCCGGTCGGGGCGAGTTCGCGCAGGACGGGATCGCCGCCGGTGAGCGCGAGCTTCGCCACGGTCACGTCGTTCATCGGGCGTCCGCCCCTTCCTTCGCCAGGGCGAGCCGCCATTCGACGGCCAGCTGTTCGTAGGCGTGCAGCAGTTCCTCGCCGCGACGCCGGATCAGTGCGGATATGCCGGGGACGTTCGGCGCGTGCGCGCTCAGCAGCCGTACGTTCGACCAGGCCGAGACCACCCGGTCCGCCGAGACGGCGACCGCGGCTGCCCGGGTGTCGCCTGAGGTGAGCGCGTACTCCTGGGCGAACCGCCCGTGCAGAAACGCCTGGGCCTGCATCGCCCAGCCGAAGGTGTACGCGGGCCGCAGCGCCGCCGGTTCGGCGGCCTGCTCGCACAGCAGGTCGACGAACCGGCGCAGGCCGGCCCGGCCCGTCCAGGCCCGGTCCGAGGGCCCGGACATGCCGTCGTCCCAGCGGCCGAGGTTGCCCCGCAACGCCCGGAGTACGTGCCCGGCGGTGAGCTCCTCCGGCCGCTGCCGCACCGCGGTCGTCAGGACCCGGCCGCCGATCTCCCGGCTGGAGAAGAAGACGTCCTGGGTGTCGGAGGGATTGCCGGAGGTCCAGCCGGCCACCAGGTGCTCAGCGGACAGCCAGCCCTGGAAGGCCGGGGGCTGCGCGTCGGAGACGTAGAACTCGACGTCGCCGTCGGGGGTGCGCCGCCAGGCCGGCACCACGACGAGGTGGGCCGCGTGCACGTCCTGGTAGGCGGGGCGGAACGGCAGGTAGTAGTTGTCGACCGCCACGATGACGCGGGAGTGCTCCTCGACGAGGGCGATCAGGTCGTCCGCGGTCGATCCGGTCGTCCAGGCGGACTCCACGTCGTGGTACGGGCACAGGTCGCCCGCCACGCCCCGGTCGCTCTGCACGGGCCGGTAGAACTCCTCGCACATGACGTCGCCGGGTGCGTAGGCGAACTCGCACGCCTGGCCGAGGACGTCGACCGGCCGCAGCCCGTGCTCGAGCAGGATGCTGCCCAGCGTGGTCTGCAGGCAGCTCAGCGGGTCCTCGTACCACTGGGGATAGGTACCGGCGGCGGCGCTCCAGCGCGGCAGGCGCGCCGTCGTCGTGCCGGCGGTGCTGGCGATGGTCACGGCTGGTCCCCCTCGGTGGGCCGGAGCTCCTCGGAGCCGGTGCTTGCGGACCGGCCGACGAGCGTCATCGCGAAGAGATGGACGGCCGGGTTCTCGGGCAGCGACAGGGCGGTGAGCGGCTGCCGCGAGGTGATCGGGACACGCTGGGACCACAGCGTGATCCCGATGCGTTCCTGCACGTGGTACGGGTAGTGGATGACGTCGGTGCGCAGGGCGAGTTCCTCGCCGTGGTCCGACCGGCCCTCCCACAGGTCGGAGAGGGCGAGCTGGTCGCGGTCCACGGAGCCGTCGGCGAAGTGCCAGGTGATTACGTCCCGCACCCGCCGTTCGCCGCAGCCGATGACGTAGAGCCAGTCCCAGCGCCGCTCCGGGACCTCGATCCGCTGGCCCGCGCAGACCAGGTTGTCGGGGCCGTCGCCGTCGAGCCGGGCGCTGCGCAGCGGGACGCCGTCGACGACGAGTTCCAGCGGTCCGGGCTGGGCCGGGATCGAGTTGCGCCAGACGTTGAGCCGCCCTTCGCCGAGGTTGTCCGGTGTGGTGGCGGCCTGGTTGTTGAGGAACGGTTCGAGCGCGAGCATCGTGTGAACAGTCAACGGAGATCCTTACGTACCAGCGCCCTGCGCTGGAGCCTCGGTTCGATCACGGTGAAACCGCAGGATTCGAAGGTGCTGACTCGCCCATGGAAGCTGGAGCGGTCGATTCCGGCCACTGGGTCGCGGTCGTCCTCGGGGTAGGCCTCGATCGCGTCCGCCTTCTCGTCACGGGCCCACCGGACCGCCCTGTCGATGAGTGCCTTCGCCATTCCGCGGCCCCGGTGCTCGCGCGCCACGTACAGGCACACGACCGACCAGATCCGTTCCGGGTCGTCGCCCGGGAGCGGCTTCGCCGCACGGGATCCCCGCAGCCGCGGGAAACCCTGGCGGGGCCCGACGCCGATCCAGCCGGCCGGGACGCCGTCGACGGAGCCGAGAATGCCGACCCGCTCGCCGGCCTCGACCAGGTCACGGAGCCTGTCCTTACGTTCCGCCGGGTCGCAGGCCGCGCGTTCCTTCGCCGTCATACGGAAGTACGTGCACCAGCAGTTCTCCACCGGGCCCTTCGGCTCGAAGAGCTCGCTGATCGCGGGCCAGTCCTCGGGCCCCACCACGCTGACGTCGAATGTACTCATCGGTTTCCGCCTTCCAGGCTTGTCGCCGCCGGTCTGGAAGCACCTCTCTACTTCCAGGTCACCTCCAGAGGCAGGCTCACCACGCCGTTGAGGAAGTTGGAGATCAGGTGCCGGGGTTCGCCGTCGAGCCGCACGGACCGCACGGACCGCCGCCATAGGTCGAGGAACTCCTTGATGCCGAGGGTGGCGACGTGCTGGCCGATGCACCGGTGCACACCGAGTCCGAAGGCCAGGTGCTGGTTCGGCGAGCGGTCCGGGACGAACCGGTACGGGTCGGTGAACACGTCCTCGTCGCGGTTGGCGGAGGCGATCCAGGCGGAGACCAGGGACCCGGCCGGCACGGCGGTGCCGCTGATCGTGGTGTCGGCGGTGGCGCGGCGCAGCACGTGGTTGACCGGGCTCGCCCAGCGCAGCGCCTCGTCGATGAACCGCTGGCCGGTCTCCTCCTGGCGGCTGAACCACGACCACAGGTCGTCGTCGCCGGCCAGGAGCAGCAGCGTCTGGTTGATGGTCTGCGGGATGGTCGGATTGGCGCCCATGAGGAACGCGTACGCGTTCAGCAGCGGGACGTTCCGCTCCTTGTCCTCGACAGCGTGGGCGGTGGCCGGGCAGCGGCCGCTCACCGTGTCGGCGGACGGCTCGGACTCCAGGCCCTCCCCGAGCACCGTCATGATCGTGGTGTGGGCCTCGAAAAGCTGGAAACGGCGCTGATACTCCGACACGTCCGGGTCGTCGCCGCCCATCGCCTGGACCGTCGCCCGGCCGGTGACGGTCCACTCCTCCTGCGGGATGCCCATGAGCTCGCCGGTGATGGTCATCGGCAGGGTGAGCATGGCCTCGCAGAAGTCGAACGTCTCCCGGCCGCGGACGGCGTCGAACAGCTCGCTGATCCGGGCCCGGATGCCCTCCTGGAGGCGCAGGGTCGCCTGCCGCGTCATCAGCGGGGTGAAGTTGCGCTTGATCTCGGAATGCAGCGGCGGATCCGTGAGGTGGATCGCCGCGCCCGCGGCGACGTCGCCTTCGCCGCGTACGGTCAGCATCGTGCTGTACGCGGAGGAGAACGTCTGGTGGTCGTTGAGGACCTCACGGACGTCCGCGTGGCGCAGCGCCGAGTAGAACTCCTGGCCGTCGGGGGTCCGCTGACGGTGGAGCCCGTCACGTCCGCGCAGCTCCCGCCACACGGGGTGCATGTCCCGTGAGCCGTACTGGGCCTCCTCGTAGAGGTCCGGGGAGGTCAGGTCCGAGGAGGTCACGTCCGGGGCTTCGGGACGCTGGGGGGTGAGTCGCATGAGAAGACTGCCTTTACGGGGGGAAGTCGATACTCGGAGATCACGCGTGGGGTCCGACCGGGCGGAGGCGCTGCGCCCCCGCGGCCGATGGTGCCGCCGGCCGGGCCAGCCGGCGGCCCGGGTCAGCCGTCGGTCTCCCCTCCCTCGCGGTCGAGCTCGCGGTGAAGCTCGCGGTCGGGCTGTCGGTCGAGCTCGTGGTCGAGCGATCCGATGCTCTCCGCGCACCGCATGTAGAAGCGCGAGGCGACCGACCACTCGGTGATGCCCTGGGCGCCCAGCACCTGCATGGCGCTGCGGACCACGCGGACCAGCGCGTCCTGCTCGACCAGTTCGAAGCGCCTGACGACTCCCTCGTCCACGTCCCCGTCCGTGACGCTTTCCGCGACCTCGTGGAGCCGTGCGCCGAGCGCGGTCAGCTCCGCGTAGGAACGGATCAGCGGGAACATCAGCGCGTCGGCGTCGACAAGCTTCTTGCCGAACTGCTCCCGGGTGGAGGCGTACTCCCAGGCGGTACGGAACATCCCGATGCCGAGTCCCAGCACGTAGGCTGCGTGCCGCAGCCTGCACGCGTGCGCGGGGCACCGGTCGTGCGCTCCGTCGACGTCACCGGTCCCGGTCCGCGGGTCGGCGAGCCGGCAGGGCCCGTAGGCGTTCTCGTAGCCGAGGTAGCCCAGGGACAGGCTGATGGCGCAGCCGACCGTGAGGCCGAGGCCGAGCCCGCCCTCCTCCGCGGGGCGCTCCACCTGGTCGAAGCCCAAGTCGGCCAGGGTCTTCTCCAGCGCGCCGCGCCGCGTCGGCGAGGGGGCGAACAGGGGCTCGGCCTTGACGCCCGTGCCGGCCGCTTCGAGGACCTCCAGGATGGTGTCGACGAGCTCCCCGCCGAAGCGGTGCAGGATCTCCAGGCAGCGCCGGGGGGCTTCTTCCCGGAGGTCCGTGCCGATGGTGGAGAGCATCATCTCCGATGTGCCGGCGGACAGGGTCAGTCCGGGCGACTCGGTCAGCCCCGAGAACAGCTCCTCGTAGGCGAGTCCGTCGATGCCGGACGCCCTCGACGCCTGCGACGCCTTGCCGAGCGTGCTCCAGCGGCGCAGCACCTCGTGGCCGACCTGCTGGCAGGTCTCGCTCGTGTAGAGCTTGGCCACGGCGGTGTCGGTCGCCTTGACGTCGGTACGGAGGAACACCTCGGCCGCCGCGCGGGCCAGCGTGGTGGCGCACTCGACCTGTCCTTCGAGCCGCCGGAGGTCCGCGGTCGTGCCGGTCGCGCCGCGCAGTGCCGCCAGCCAGCGGGCCGCCCGGACGACATGGTCGATGCCGGTGCGTTCGATGGCCAGGGCCCCGTCGAGCAGGGCCCAACCACGGCCCTCCTCGCCGACCCGGCGCCAGCTCTCGACCTTGACGTCCTTGAGGCGGACCCGGCACATCTTCTCGCGCTGGAGCGTGTCGACGAGCTCGACGCTCACGCCCTCGGCGGCCAGGTCGATCACGAAGAGGGTGATGCCGTCGTACTTGTGCCCGTCCTGTCCGGTGCGCGCGGCCACCAGCGCCGAACCGGCGATGTCGCTGTAGATGCTGAACACCTTGACGCCGTTGAGTACATAGCGGTCGCCGCGCCGCTCCGCCCGGGTGCGAAGCGCGGCCAGGTCGCTGCCGGCGCGGGGTTCGCTGTAGAGGACGGTGGCGAACTCCTCGCCGCGGCTGATGCGCGGCAGCAGCTCACGCTTCAGCCGGTCCGAACCGGACTTCAGGACGAAGTTGCCCACGATCTGCACGGTCAGCGCGTACACCAGGTCCGGCAGGCCACTGGCGGCGAAGCCCTCGAAGAGCTCGATGGCGACGCGCGTCGGCGTTCCCGAGCCGCCGAACTCGGCCGGCCAGTCCGGGGTGAGCAGACCGCGCGTGCCGAGCTCCCGGTACGCCTCGGCGATGGCGTCCGGATCCATCCGCCGGGATCTGACCACCAGGTCACGCCAGTGGGGCGTCTCGGTGAGCGCCGCCAGCGCGGCGTGCAGACCGGCTGCGTCGGCCGCGCCCTCCGCCTGCTCCTGCGGGACCACGGCGGGCGCCGCCGGGGGGTCGTCCCTGACGGCCCGTTCGATCGCGGCGACATTCGCCTCCGTCCCGAACAGGCCGTAGTGGTCGCCGGGAAGGTCCTGGAGGTGTACGTGGCCCGATGTCACCGTCGTCCAGTCGGACTTGAGGGATTCGACGGCGCGTACGGACACGATGTCGAGGTCGCCCGGGGTGGGCTTCCACGCGGCGATGAGCCGCCGGTTGCGTGCGAAGATCGCGAAACGCTCGCCGAAGGTCTCCGGGTCCATGCCGAGCACCGCGGCGGCCTCGGCCTCCGTCTCCACCTCGCTCCCGGCCTCGCCGGCGCGTCCGCTCAGCCGCAGCGCGTCGTGCACGAAGCTCCGCAGCACCTCGGCGTGCGTCACGTCCCGGTGGTGCGCCTCCGGCCAGGTCGAGTCGACGAGCACCACCTTCGGCCGCACTCCCTGCTCCGCGAGCAGGCAGGCGATCTCCCAGGCGAGCGCACCGCCGAACGACCAGCCGCAGACCACGTCGATCCGCGGGCCGTCGTCGGCGAAGACCGCGACGTAACTCCGCGCGAGCTCCTGGACCGACTCGACGGACCCGTCCTCGGCGAGCGTCTTCGGCGAGGCCTCCAGTCCGAGGCACCGGTGGTCGCCGAGCCTGCGGACGAGCGGCTGGTAGGCCAGCAGGCTGCCACCCACCGGATGAGCGAACAGGAGCGTCGTGCCGTCCGTCGTCGGCCTGCTCAGTTCGATGAGATTCGTCGTATCCGTCCGCGCCGACCTCGTACGGAGATAGGCGTTCAGACGGTGCCCTTCACGTTGCATCACGCGTTCCCTGCCGTCCGATCCGTATCCAGCTCTGTTCACTCGGCCAGGAGTCGGGCGACGTCCTCGTCTGTCATCTGCTCGATGGCCTTCTCCAGTTCCTCCGGGGACAGGGCGGCGAGCCGGGCGCGTTCGACCTCCAGGGCCATGCTCTGCACGCTGGAGTCCGCGAAGAACGCGGCCAGCGAGATCTCGGTCGCGAAGATCTTCTTGATCTTGGACACCAGCTGGGCGGCCTGCAGGCTCGTCCCGCCCAGGTCGAAGAAGCTGACGTTCTTCGCGAAGTCGCCGCGCCCGAGGATCGGCTCGAAGGCCTTGGTCATCATCTGGCGTTCGAGATCGGTGAGGGTCTCCGTCCGCTCGGCCTCGGCCGTGTCGCCGGCGCTGGGCAGGGCCCGCTCGTCGATCTTGCCGCTCGCGTTGATCGGCAGCTCGTCGAGCACCACGAAGACGCTCGGCACCATCGTGGACACCAGGTGCCTGCGGCAGTGGTCCCGCAGCGCCGTCTCGGACACGTCGGAGGCGCCGCCGGTCGCACAGTAGGCGACCACCCGCTTCCGGTCCTGGTCCTGCTCGACCCGTACGAACACGTTGCGGATGCCGCGGGCGCCGCGCAGGGCGCTCTCGATCTCGCCGATCTCGATCCGCACGCCGTTGATCTTCACCTGCTTGTCGGCTCGGCCGACGTAGACCAGGCGGCCGTCGCCGGTGTGCCGGGCGAGGTCACCGGTCAGGTAAAGGCGCGCCCCGGGGTCGTCGGCGAACGGGTCCGGGATGAAGCGCCGCTCGTTGTCCTCGTCGCGCTGCCAGTAGCCGGAGGTCAGTCCGACGCCGCCGATGGCCAGCTGGCCGATGACACCCTGCGGCACCGGCACGTGCCGGTCGTCCAGCACGTACGCGACATGGTTGTCCATCGGGCGGCCGATGGGCAGGGCTCCCGCCGGCAACGGCTCCGTCAGCTCCTCGACGATGCTGGTGACGGTGCACTCGGTGACGCCGTACCCGTTGAAGAGGCGACGGCCCGCGCCCCAGGCCCGTACGAGCTCGTGGGAGAAGGCCTCGCCGCCCACGAAGACGATCCGCAGGTCGGTCAGCGGCGCCGGGTCGAGCAGCTTCATGACCGACGGCGGCAGGTCGGTCACCGTGATGCGGTGCTCCTCCAGGAACCGCTGGACGCCCGCCATGTCGAGACGCGTCGGCCCCGGTACGACATGGAGCGAGGCGCCGGTCAGCAGCGCGCCGAACATCTCGAAGACGGAGACGTCGAAGCCACAGGACGCATAGCCGAGGAAACGATCCTGCGGAGTGAGGTCGAACAGCGTCTGGACGTTGCGGACGAAGCCCAGGATGCTGTCGTGGCCGATGAGCACGCCCTTCGGCGTACCGGTGCTGCCCGAGGTGTACATCAGGTAAGCGGTCGCGCTGCCGCCCGGAGCCGGCTCGAACGCGTCGGCCGCCTCCGGCAGGTCCGCCGGCAGCCGGAACTCCAGCCCGGGCGCGACCCCGGCCGTCGTGTCGTCGCAGACCACCCGCTGCACCGCGGCGTTCCGGATGATCGTCTCGATGCGGCCCGGCGGGTTCATCGCGTCGACCGGCACATACACGGCGCCCAGCGCCATCAGTGCCAGCACGGCGGCGGGGAAGTCGGACGACGGCGCGAGCGCCACGCCCACACGGTCGCCGGCACCGACGCCGTTCGCCGCCAGGTGGGCGCGGATCGCCGCCACGCGCCGCCGCAGCTCGTCGTACGTGAGCACCGCGTCCGGGGCGTTCACGGCCACGTTCTGCCCGTACTCGTCTGCGATCCGCGAAAAATACGCGAAGACGTTGCCCGTGGGCGTCGGCGCCTCGACGCCCTTGCCCCAGCGCGCCTGCGCGGCCCGGGACTCCTCGTCGTGCGCCCACGACTCACGGATGCTCGCGTCCGGCATGGCGATCGCCCTGCGCAGGATACCCACGAACATCCGCTGCATCGTCGCGATGGTCGCCGCGTCGAAGATGTCGGTGTTGTACGCGGTGTGGATCTCCAGGTCCGCGCCCTTCTTGGTGACCGTCCAGGATTGGAAGAACTTCGCCTGGGTGGTCTCCCACTCCCGCTCGACCGCGGTGATCCCGTCGAGCCGCAGCGGCTCGGCCCACTCGTTCATCGTCAGCGTGTACTGGAACAGCGTCGAGCGCGAGGACTCACGCTTCACGCCGACGCTCGCGATGATCTCCTCGAGCGGCAGCTGCCCATGCGACTGGCCCTCGCGGAACCGGCGCTGGACGCCCGCGAGGCATTCCCGGAACGTCGTATCGGGATCGACGTCGCAGCGCAGCGGCAGCATGTTGATGAAGAAGCCAAGGGTGCGCTCGCACTCGACCTCGCCGCGGTTGGCGGTGGGCATACCGAAGATGACTTCCTCGGAGCCCGAGTAGCGGCGGAAGAGCGCGGCCATCGCCGTGGCATAGACCGTGATCGGCGTGGTCGACAGGGCCGAGGCGAGCTCGTTGGCCTGCGCCGCGAGACCCGGCCAGGTGCTCACCTCCGCGGCGCCCGCGTACGTCACCTCGGGCGGCAGCGGACGGTCGCCCGGAACATCCATCACATCGGTGTCGCGGAGGGTCTCGGACCAGTAGTCCACGCTCTCCTGCCACGCACCGGTGGTCATCCGCTTGCGCTGCCACTCGCTGAAGTCGGCGAACTGGACGGCGGGTTCTTCGACCTTGGGTGTGGCACCCGCACACCGCGCGTTGTACTCCTCCTCGAGTTCCTCGAAGAAGATCGACGTCGACACTCCGTCGAAAATGATGTGGTGGACGACGAAACCGAAGTAATGGAGGTCGTCGCGAACCCTGACGAGGGAGGCCCGCCAGAGCGGGAACTCGGTCAGCGTGAACCCGGTGTCGGCGAGTTCCGACATGATCCGGTCGGCCTCGTCCTCGGATTCCACGGTCGTGTTCTCGATCGTGATCTGGGGGTCCTCGACGATTCCCTGGAAGTACTCGTCGTTCTCCACGAGAACATGCGTCCGCAGCGCCTCATGACGCCTGACGATGCTCGTGAACGCGTCGGTCAGGGCCCGGACGTCGAGATCGCCTTCGAGTCGGAAGATGAAGGGGACGTTGTACGTCGACGTGCCGGCCTGCAGCCGGTCGACGAACCACAGGGTGTTCTGTGAGTAGGAGAGCGCGACGTTGTTCCGGTCCTGACGAGGACGAGGGCCTTCGGTGACCCTGGCCCGGGCGCGCGCCAGCATGCCCGCAAGCGACTGCTTCTTGTCCATAGCGGCACGATCGTGCGCCGTACTCACACGAATCCCCCCTCGGGGTCGATTGGGCGAAACACAGCATTAGTTCTGCGGCGTCCGGGCAGCGCAGAAGCACCCTCCCTCGACGCGGAGCACGTCCGTCGGCGCCTCGGGCGGCAGATACCGGCGCTGCATCAGGGCGGAAGCAGCATGACAGCGGCGCAGCAGGGAACTGGCGCGGTGCACCGCGCTGCAGAACCCGAGAGCGCCGCAGTCGTGGGTGAGCAGATACATCAGGAAGTCGACACGGTCCTGCTCGGAACGGCCGGACGCGTGCTCCAGGCCGTCCTCGCACGTCGCATGGGCCCACAGGGTGCTCAGTGCCTCGGACACTTCGCTCGCCGGGTCGTCAGGGGCTCGGGTACGACGCCGCAGGCTGGCGTAGACGATGTCCATGCGCGGCTCAGCCGCCCCAGGTGCCGGTCCTCGGACGCAGGGTGTCAGCCGCCAGGACCGCGGGCTCGGCGGAGGGCTCCGCGGCCATCGCGGCGGAGGGGAGCAGCGTGCCGACCCCCAGCGCGAGGGCGACGACGGCCTGGGCTATGCGGTTGTGGATCACGACGATGGGCCCTTTCGGAATCTCGAGCGTGGCTTCCAGTTCCGGTCTCACATCTCTGACATGACGCGCCGTCCGGTGGTCAGTCGGGCTGCTTCCGGCGGGCGAGGAATAGCTTCGCCACTGCCGCCCGCCCCCGGAAGCCTTTCCGGGAGTCCTGAACAGGGCTTATCCGGATCAGGACAAGGGCCGGACCGCTCTTGCCGAAATAGCCGGATTAACCCTGGTTCGAACCGTGCGGGCATATCTGCGCATCATCAATCGACTGGTCGCGTGTAAGTTCCTGACCTGGGAAAACGCGCCACGAACCTTGTTCGTAGGGCCAGTTGGCTGAGATCATGACGCCCGACATCGGGCGGAGAGCAGCGTTACCGAAGGGGGACTTCAGGACCATGTTGGAAGCACTCGGATTGAGCACCGAGGCCGCCGACGTCTATCAGGCCATGCTCGATCACCCAGGTCACGGTGTCGACCGGCTCGCGGAGGTGTGCGGACTGACGCCGTTACGCGTCCACGACTGTCTCAACGAGCTCGCGGAGTTGATGCTGGTCCGTGCCTCCAGCGAGCACCCGGGCCAGATGCGTGCCGTCGATCCCGATGTCGGCCTGGCGGAGATCGTGGCCCGCCAGGAGGCCGAGATCGCCGCCCGGCAGGCCCAGCTGGCCGCCTCGCGCGCGGTGGTCACCCGCATGCTCGCCGACCGGGTCCAGCACCGCTCCACCCACGGCGAGCGCCTGCTCGGCATGGACGCCATCTACAACCGGCTGGAACGCCTGTGCCGGGCCGCCCACACCGAGATCATCGGCGTCCAGCCGGGCATCCAGAGCCCCGAGGACCTGGAAGCCGGCCGCGAGCACGATCTCGCCGCCCTGGCCCGCGGCGTCTCCATGCGCAGCCTCTTTCAGGAGCTGGCCCGCCGCCACGCCCACATCACCGACTACGGGCATGTGCTGCTGAGCCACGGCGGCGAGGTCCGTACGGCGCCCACCGTCCCGCAGCGCATGGTCGTCGTCGACCGCACCCACGCCCTGGTGCCGATCGACCCGGCCGACAACCGCAAGGGCGCGCTGCACGTCACCGAACCGGGCATCGTCTCCGCCCTGCTCGAACTCTTCGAGCAGGCCTGGAACACCGCGGTCCCGCTCGGCACGACCCGGCCCGGCGACCCGGAGGACGGCCTCACCGACCACGAGCGCGAACTGCTGCGTCTGCTCGGCACCGGCCTCACCGACGAGGCGGCCGGACAGCGCCTCGGCCTCACCGACCGCACCATCCGGCGCCAGGTCGCCTCGATCATGGAGCGGCTCGGCGCCTCCAGCCGCTTCGAGGCTGGCATCAAGGCGGCACAACGCGGCTGGCTCTGACCCGGCTCCGAGCCCGTCGGCGGGCCGCACCCGCGCCTCTCGTGCCTGCCGCTCCGGCGGCCGTCCCTGACCACGACGGCCGCCAGCGGCGGGCCGTACCGCACGGACCGCCGACGAGTGGTCTACCTCACACCCGTCGCCATGACTGTACGGGAAACGCAAGATGGTCGGCATCGTGATCACGATGCCGACCATCTATGACGTGATACGGACGTTCGTTCTGTGTGCCGTGGCCGACGTGCTGGGAAATGGCACCGCAACGCATCGATCCCAGCGCCGGGTTCTTTCAGATGGGCATGGACTCGGTGCTTGCCGCCCGGGGCCGCGTACTGCTGGAGGCAGGGCTCGGGCGCAAGCTGCCCGCACCCGTGATGTTCGAGCACCCGTCGGTCGAGGAGCTCCCGCCCATCTTGTGGGCCTCACCGAGCTGTACCTGGACCGGCAACCTGCCGCGCCCGGTCCCCAGCAGGCTCTACCGGAGGCCGAGGTACCCACGGCCCCACCCGAGGAGCCTGCGCACGCCCAGGTGGAAGAGACGACCGACGACCTCACCGAGGAGGAACTCCTCGCTCTGCTGGCCGAAGAAGTCCGAATGAGATCCGCAGGCTGCGCGCCGAACTCGACGCGGTGCAGAACGCCGGGACGGAGCCCATCGCCGTCGTCGGTATGGCCTGCCGCATGCCGGGCGGTGCCGACAGCCCTGAGGCGTTCTGGGAGTTTCTGGATCGCTGCAGAGCCTCGCACGCTCGGCCGAGGCATCCACCTGCCCCTCGTCGACCCCGCCCCGAATCCGGCCGGCTCACCGAAGTGCTGCTCCCAGCGCACCGTCACCGTCCCCCCGGAAGCCGGGCCAACCTCTGGCAGCCCTTCCAGTACGGCTCTGAAGCCTGCAACGGGTCTGCTTCCGGCTCAAGTTGAGGGTGACGTTGAGGGCCTTGTTTCCCGACGACCGCAAGATCGATAACCTGGCCGACCTCCTCGTCATGGAAGAGGGCCCCGGCATTCTCGCCTGGCTCATCGACGGCGCCCGCCGCTACCTCGGCGGCGACCGCGACCTCACCGGCCCCGAACGCGTCCGCATCGCCACGACCGCCTACGCCGAGACCGAGGACCACACCGGCCGCTTCTACGAAGAGTGCTGCCGCCTCGGTCCCGAACTGCGGGCCGAGCAGACGGCGCTCTACGCCGCCTACACCGCCTGGTGCCAGAATGAAGGCGCGCAGATCATCTCCTCCCGCGCGTTCGCCTCCCGCACCAGGGAACTGGTGGGACTGGCCTCGCCCAAGGAGATGAAAGTGTCCAACCAGCGCAAGTACTACCCGGGCATCGGACTGCTCACCGACGAGGAGAGGGACGCCGGCGCATGAGTTCCCTGATCAGCGCGGAAGAGATCAGCCACGAAGCCGAACTCGTGTGGCTGGAGGATATCGACGCCCTCGACTATGTGCGCCAGAGCCTGGACCGGCTGCCCACCCGCAAGGGCAAGCCCCCCTACCACCGCGACGGCCGCATGGTCGGCTTCGCCATCCTCGGCCCCGACGCCAAGCCCTCACGCGCCTCGGGCACCTTCCGCCGCCGTGTCTTCTGGCTGTTGCCCCACGACCGCGACACCGAGCCCGAGGGCCTGTACGCCAAGAGCGCCCCCGCCGAAGCCGTCGACCCCCGCACCCTCGAGCCACGCGTCAAGGGCTACAAGACCGAGCGCTCCGAAGGCGGCCCGCCGTCCCGCGCCATGCAGGAACTCGGCATACATCTCCCGCTGTGAGCTCCACCCGCGCCATGACGGCTGCCAACCGGCTGCCGGTGGCCGGGCTCTCGCCGGCGGGGACGGTGCGCTAGTACTGCAACGGTGCTTGCCGTGACTGCTGGCCAGCTCAGTCGTTGGTGTGGTTATGGGTGGGGACCTTGCCGATGTCAGGCTGTGGGCCGGTGAACTGGGCGCTCTGCATGAGCGGTTCGTGCA
>NZ_JAAHBP010000038.1 GCF_023184515.1 Streptomyces sp. D2-8
CGTACCACGAGCCGTACAGCGCCCGCTCCCGCTCCACGAGCAGCGGCAGGGGCTCACTGCTGGTGACCAGGTCCCGCAGCGGATGCCGCTCCAGGACCTCGTCCACCTCCGGCGTCAGCGCCGCCGCCAGACGAGACGCCGCGGGACGGCCCTCGTCCCGCAGGGCGTCGACGGCGGTGAGGATCACGTCGCGCAGTCCCTCCTCCTCGGGCACGCCGGCGGCCGCCCGCTCGTACAGACGCGCGCCCTCCTCCAGGACGAGGTCCGTGTCCATGCCCGCCGGGATCTTGATCTCGGCGTGATGGCGCCAGGTACCGACCGGGTCCCCCCATGCCTCGACGGTGAACGTCCACAGGCCGGGTTCCCCGGCGGTGACCGTCGCGCCCCACCGGTCCGTCCCCGGGGCCAGCTCCCGCATCGGCGTCCACGGGCCGGGGCGGCCCTCGGGGTCCTTCAGGACCGCGTTGGCGGCGACCGCGTCGTGCCCCTCCCGGAAAACAGTCGCCGAGATCTCGAAGGTCTCGCCGGTGACGGCCTTCGCCGGCCGGCGTCCCTGCTGGACGACCGGGCGGACATCCAGTACGGGTATGCGCCCGACGGCGGTCGCCTCGCTCACGGGTGGTGGTGGCGACGCCGGTGGACCGGTGTCGGCCGGGCGCGCGGGGCGTGCTTCGCCGCCGGGCGCGCGCGCCCCGGTGGTGCGGCGGTTGGGGGGTGCTGGCGAATGGTGCTTGGCGGGCATGACCGCTCCTGTCCGCGTCAACGTGGGTAGGCGGATGTCTGTGGGGAGGTGGGTCCTGCGTGGTGCTCCTGAGAGGGGTACCCGCAGGAGCCTTCCCACCCTATTCGGGTGGGCAATCCGGCACTTTGTTAACTACTCACGCGTATGTCGACACACAAGACCGGCCTCGTCCGCGACGGACGAGGCCGGCCCCTGGCGTGGCTGCTCCTTCGCCCTACCCGCGCGGCACCCGCAGTAATTTGTCCGGCGAACCGATGCCCCGGCCGGAGACCTTCCCGGTCGCCGCTCCGGCGGTCAAGGCCCTCCCGACCTGGGCCGGAGTCGCTTTCGGATGATCCGCCAGAAAGAGCGCGGCGGCGCCCGCGGCATGCGGAGACGCCATCGAGGTACCCGAATAGGTCGCCCGCGCGGTGTCGCTCGCGGCGGACGCGGAGGTGATACCGACGCCCGGAGCGAACAGATCGAGGGCCGGACCGTGGTTGGAGAAGGCCGGTTTCCTATCCCCCCGGCCGGTCGCGCCGACCGTGACGGCCTGCTTGACACTGCCCGGTGAGTACAGGCCGGCCTGCCTGCCGTCGTTGCCCGCGGCGACCGTGTAGGTGACGCCGGAGGCGATGGAGGCCCGGACGGCGGCGTCCAGCCGGTTGTTGCGCGGGCCGCCCAGGCTGAGGTTGGCGACCGCGGGCTTCTTCGCGTGCCGGGTCACCCAGTCGATCCCGGCGATCACCCGGGCCGTGGTGCCCCCGCCCGCGGCGTCGAGGACGCGCACGGAGACGATCCGGGCCTTCTTGGCGACGCCGTGGGCCGTCCCGGCGGCCGTGCCGGCGACATGCGTGCCGTGGCCGTTGGCGTCCGAGGCGACCCTGTCGTTCCCGACGAAGTCCCAGCCGTGGCCCGCCCGGCCGGCGAAGTCCTCGTGAGTCGTCCGGGCGCCGGTGTCGATCACGTACACCGTCACCCCCGCCCCGGCCGACCGGGGCCAGGTGTAGCTCCGGTCCAGCGGCGGCTTCGGCTGGTCGACGCGGTCCAGCCCCCAGGACGGCGGGTGCCGCTGGGTGCCGTCGAGCCGTACGCGAGTGTCCTGGACGACCGAGGCGACCCGCGGATCGGCGGCCAGCCGCCCGGCCCGTCTCGCGTCCGCCCGGACCGCGTAGCCGTTCAGGACCGTGCCGTAGGTGTGGCTGATCTCCACTCCGTACTGTCCGGCGAGGCCCGTTCCGGCCGCCGACCGGGCTCCGGTGCCCTCCTTCAGTGTCACCAGGTAACTTCCGTGCACGGAGCCGGGTGATCCGGCGCCGAGTATCCGCCCCTCCGGTACGGCGTGCGCGGGCAGGGTGATGGCCGAAAACGCCGCGGCGCAGATCGCCGCGGCCAGGCCCCCCGTCCAGCGCAGACGCCGCTCACGCGTCCGAGCCATGGTCCGAGTTCCCCTCCTCGAGGCGGCGTACGGCTGCCGCGCGGCGCCGCGTGCGGCGGGCGCGGGCCGGTACGCCAGAGGCAGCCTCTCGTGGCGCGTGAAGCACCACAAGGACGCCTATGGGGGCGGAATCGGCCATATCCGCGGATGGTGCTGTTCAGGCCGATCGGGGGGCGGCTCGCGGAGCCTCAGCGGCGGGGGCACCGACGCCGGTACTGTCGTAGGAGACGTCGTCGAAGCCCTGCGAAATCCAGCGAACGCGCCGAGGTGGAACCCGTGAAGGCGATCCGTCGATTCACCGTCCGACCCGTTCTCCCCGACCCCCTCCGGCCCCTCAGTGATCTGGCCCGCAACCTGCGCTGGTCGTGGCACGCGGAGACCCGTGACCTGTTCCGGTCCGTCGACCCCGAGCGGTGGGCCGCCTCGGGCGGCGACCCCGTCCGGCTGCTCGGCAGCGTGCCGCCCGCACGGCTGGCGGAGCTGGCCGGAGACCAGCCGTTCCTGCGCCGCCTCGCCGCGGTCGCGGGCGATCTGCACGACTACACGACCGGCGACCGCTGGTACCAGACCCAGCCCGAGGAACTGCCCGCCGCCATCGCCTACTTCTCACCCGAGTTCGGCATCACGGCCGCCCTGCCCCAGTACTCCGGCGGCCTCGGCATCCTGGCCGGCGACCACCTCAAGGCGGCCAGCGACCTCGGCGTCCCGCTGATCGGCGTCGGCCTGCTCTACCGGCACGGCTACTTCCGCCAGACCCTGTCCCGCGACGGCTGGCAGCAGGAGCACTACCCCGTCCTCGACCCGAACGAGCTGCCCGTCGTCCAGCTCGAGGAGCCCGACGGCACACCCGCCCAGGTCGCCCTCGCCCTGCCCGGCGGCAAGCAGCTGCGCGCCCGGATCTGGCTGGCGCAGGTCGGCCGGGTCCCGCTGCTGATGCTGGACTCCGACGTCGAGGAGAACGACCTCGGCGAGCGCGGCGTGACCGACCGGCTCTACGGCGGCGGCAGCGAACACCGGCTGCTCCAGGAGATGCTCCTCGGCATAGGAGGGGTCCGGGCGGTACGGACGTACTGCCGCCTGACCAGCCACCCCGAGCCGGAGGTGTTCCACACCAACGAGGGGCACGCCGGGTTCCTCGGGCTGGAGCGCATCGCCGAACTCTGCGCCGCGGGGCTGGACTTCGACTCCGCGCTGGAGTCGGTCCGCGCCGGGACCGTCTTCACCACCCACACCCCCGTCCCGGCCGGCATCGACCGCTTCGACCGCGAGCTGGTCGCCCGCCACTTCGGCCCCGACGCCGAGCTGCCCCGCATCGACGTCGAGCGCGTCCTCAGGCTCGGCATGGAGACCTACCCCGGCGGGGAGCCCAACCTCTTCAACATGGCCGTGATGGGCCTGCGCCTCGCCCAGCGCGCCAACGGGGTCTCCCTGCTGCACGGCAACGTCAGCCGGGAGATGTTCTCCGGCCTGTGGCCCGGCTTCGACGCCGACGAGGTACCGATCACGTCCGTGACCAACGGGGTGCACGCCCCCACCTGGGTCGCCCCCGAGGTGTTCCGGCTCGGCGCCCGGCAGATCGGCACCCAGCGCGCCGAGGACGCCCTGACCGTCGGCGGCTCGGACCGCTGGGACGCGGTCGCCGACATCCCCGACCAGGACATCTTCGACCTGCGGCGGGTGCTGCGCGAGCAGCTCGTGACCGAGGTGCGCGAGCGGCTGCGGGCCTCCTGGCGGCAGCGCGGCGCCCATACGGCCGAACTGGGCTGGGTCGACGGGGTGCTCGACCCGGACGTCCTCACCATCGGCTTCGCCCGGCGCGTCCCGTCGTACAAGCGCCTGACGCTGATGCTGCGCGACCGGGACCGGCTGATGGATCTGCTGCTGCACCCCGAGCGGCCGGTCCAGATCGTCGTGGCGGGCAAGGCACATCCCGCGGACGACGGCGGGAAGCGGCTGGTGCAGGAACTGGTGCGGTTCACGGACGATCCACGGGTGCGCCACCGGATCGTGTTCCTGCCGGACTACGGCATAGGGATGGCGCAGAAGCTCTACCCGGGCTGTGACATCTGGCTGAACAACCCGCTCAGGCCGCTGGAGGCCTGCGGCACGTCCGGCATGAAGGCCGCGCTCAACGGCTGTCTCAATCTGTCCGTCCTCGACGGGTGGTGGGACGAGTGGTTCCAGCCGGACTTCGGCTGGGCCATCCCCACCGCGGACGGTGCCGGGACCGACCCGGACCACCGCGACGACATAGAGGCCGCGGCGCTGTACGACCTGCTGGAGCAGCGGGTGACGCCCCGCTTCTACGACCGCGGGCAGAGCGGGCTGCCCGACCGGTGGATCGAGATGGTCCGGCACACGCTGAGCCTGCTCGGTCCGAAGGTGCTGGCGGGGCGGATGGTCCGCGAGTACGTCGAGCGGCTCTACGCACCGGCGGCACTCGCCCACCGCTCGCTGGAGCCGGACTCGGCGCGTGAGCTCGCCGAGTGGAAGGGGCGGGTGCGGGCGGCCTGGCCGGGGGTCACGGTCGACCACGTCGAGACGTCGGCCTCGGCGGCCCTGGCGGAACTCGGCACGACACTCGCGTTGCGCGTGCGGGTCGGGCTCGGGGACCTCGGACCGGACGACGTCGAGGTGCAGGTGGTCTCGGGGCGGGTGGACGAGGAGGACCGGATCGGTGACGCGACGGTCGTTCCCCTGAAGCCGGTGGGTGTGCCTGACCAGGACGGGCGCTGGGTGTATGAAGGGCCCTTGTCGCTGGATCGCACCGGGCCTTTCGGGTACACGGTGCGGATTCTTCCCGCGCATCGGCTTTTGGCTTCCAGCGCGGAGCTGGGGCTGGTGGCCGGGCCTTCCGAGGAGCTGGTGGAGGCTGCGGGGTTGTTGATGAGGTGAGGTCGCCGTCCGCGGGTGCGCGGGGGCTGAGCGCGCCCACGTGGCGGAGCCGCATATCGATACGGCCCCGCGCACCTTAAGCGGACTCACCACCCTGCGTCGACAAGTTCCGCAGGACGGCGCCGCACCGACGCGCATAGGCGTGCTGGATGCCCCGGGTCGCCGGGCCGCCGGCCCTCGCGTACCACTTGGCCGCGCGGCTGAACGCGTTCACCGTCAGCCAGACCGTGCCGTCGCCCGTGCGGTCGACCACGAAGGACTCCTCGCCGGACTCGGGGTGGCCGGTCAGGGTGCCGTAGGCCCAGCCGGCGCGGCGGGGTTCCTCGACCGTCCAGACCACGCGGCAGGGGGCCTTGATCATGCCGGCGAGGGTGACGGTGACGTCGACGCCCGGGGCGGCTCGTTCCGCGCTCGCGTCCAGGCCGACGCCCATCGCGCGGTGCATCTCCCAGGTGAGGACGGCCTCCGACGCCCGGCGGAAGACCTCCTCGCCCTCGCCGAGGCGGGTGCGTACGTTCATGGCGTGGAAGCCCGGCGGGCAGAAGCCCTCGTCACGGGTGGCGCCGACATCGGCGTAGGTGAAGTCTTCCGAAGACATGGTCACCAAGAGTAGGGCGGTACCCGGACCTGCCTTCGCTCCGGGTACCGCCCATGGGTCGTGCTTCGGTCAGCCGACGTTGACGGCCGACCAGGCGGACGCGACCGCCTTGTACTCGGTGCTGGACGCGCCGTACAGCGCCGAGGCCGCGTTCAGCGTCGCCGTGCGGGCCTGCGCGTACTTGGTCGTCGACGTCATGTACGTCGTCAGCGCCTTGTACCAGATCTGCAGCGCCTTGGTGCGGCCGATGCCGGTGACCGTGGAGCCGTTGGAGGTGGGCGAGTTGTAGGTCACGCCGTTGATCGTCTTCGAGCCGCTGCCCTCGGACAGCAGGTAGAAGAAGTGGTTGGCGGGGCCGGAGGAGTAGTGGACGTCCAGCCCGCCGAGGCTGGAGGACCAGCTGTCCTTGGACGAGCCGTCCTTGCTGGGCTTGTCCATGTAGCGCAGCGGGCTGCCGTCGCCGTGGATGTCGATCTCCTCGCCGATGAGGTAGTCACCGACGTCGGAGGAGTTGTTGGCGAAGAACTCTGCGCCCGCGCCGAAGATGTCACTGGTGGCCTCGTTCAGACCGCCGGACTCGCCGCTGTAGTTGAGGCCGGCGGTGTTCGAGGTGAGCCCGTGGCTCATCTCGTGCGCGGCCACGTCGAGCGAGGTCAGCGGGTTGGTGTTGCCCGAGCCGTCGCCGTAGGTCATGCAGAAGCAGCTGTCCGACCAGAAGGCGTTGACGTAGTTGTTGCCGTAGTGGACGCGCGAGTAGGCGGCCTTGCCGTCGTTGCGGATGCCGCTGCGCCCGAAGGTGCTCTTGTAGAAGTCCCAGGTGATCTGGGCGCCGTAGTGGGCGTCGGCGGCCGCGGTCTCCGCGTTGGACGGGTTGCCGGTGCCCCAGACGTCGTCGGAGCCGGAGAAGAGGGTGCCGGTGCCGGAGGTGCCGCGGTTGAGGTTGTACGTCTTGTGGCCGCCGCGCGTGGCGTCCGTCAGGTTGTAGGACGACCCGGACTGGGTGGTGCCGAGGGTGACCTGGCCGCTGTAGGTGGTGTTGCCGGTGCCGGTCTCGATGCCCTGGTACTCGTAGAGCTTCTTGCCGGTGGCGGCGTCGGTGACGACGTGCAGCTCGTTCGGCGTGCCGTCCTCCTGGAGGCCGCCGACGACGGTCTCGTAGGCGAGGACGGGCTTGCCGTTCGCCGCCCAGATCACCTTGCGGGGAGCGGAGCTCGCCTCGGTCTTGGCCGAGCCGGCCGCCTTGGCGAGGGTCACGGCCTGCTTCTCCGCCTTGGCGGCGGTGACCGCGGGGGTGAGCGAGGCGACCTTCAGGGCCGCCTCGGTGGCTCTGGTGACGCCCTTGGCCGCACCGGACTTCGACTCGTGCACCACGAGGTCGCCGCCGAGGACCGGCAGGCCCGCGTAGGTGCGCTCGTAGCGGGTGTGGACCGAACCGTCGGCGTCCTTCACGACGTCCTTGACGACCAGCTTCTCCTGGGCGCCGAGGCCTATCTCGTCGGCGGTCCGCGTGGCGTCCGCCTGCTGCTCCTTGATGAGCGCCGTGCGGGCCGGCGCGGAGAGCAGCACGGGGGCGGCGGCCAGGGCCGGCTTGCTCGCGGAGTCCGCGGCGACGCTGCTGCCGGAGGTCAGGCCGGTGGTGAGCAGGGCACCGGCGGCGACGGCGGTGGCGATGGCCAGCGTGGCGCGCTTTTGACGCGCGTAGACAGAGGTGGACACACAAGCTCCTCGGTGTGGGGGAAGTGCTGCGGTGCTGTGCGGCGTGGGGGAAGAGTGGCAGTCGAGACGCGTACATGTCAGGAGTGGGCGTGATGTTGGCCGGAAATCGACGACGAGATGTGCGCGAGGGCATGTGAAACGGACGCCGCCCCGGGGGATTCGAACCCACCGGGGCGGCGCCCTGACTTGAGGGCCTACGGGCCTACGGGCCCACGGGCCGACGGACCTACGGACCTACGGAAAGGTCAGCTTCCAGCTGTTGATGTAGCCGGTGTCGATGGCCGCGTTGTCCTGCACGCGCAGCTTCCAGACGCCGTTGGCCACTTCGGAGGACGCGTTCACCGTGTAGGTGGTGTCGATGTTGTCCGCGCTGCCGCCGGTGCCGTACCCCTTCAGCGTGTACGCCGTACCGTCGGGGGCGACCAGCTCCACCTTGAGGTCACCGATGTAGGTGTGGACGATGTTCACCGCGACCTGGAGGTTGGACGGCGCGTTGCCCGTCCGTCCGGAGACGGTGACCGACGAGGTGACCGCGGCGCCCCGGTCCGGGATCGCCACGTCGGCGGTGTTCTCGAAGGACGTGCCTCCGCCGCCTCCGTCGCCGGGGCGGGTGCCGACGTTGATGCCCGCCCACGCGTGCTGGACCGCCTTGTACTCGGCGCTGTCCGTGCCGTAGAGCTCACCGGTGGCCGCGAGGGTGCCGGTACGGGCGCCCGCGTAGTTGGTGGTCGAGGTGAACTTCGTGGTGAGCGCGCGGAACCAGATCTTCTCCGCCTTGTCCCGGCCGATGCCGGTGACCGGAAGGCCGTCCGAGGTGGACGAGTTGTACGTGACACCGTTGATGGTCTTGGTGCCGCTGCCCTCGCTCAGCAGGTAGAAGAAGTGGTTCGCCGGGCCGGACGAGTAGTGCACGTCGATGGAGCCGATGCCCGAGTACCAGCTGTCCTTGGACGCGCCGTCCTTGCTGGGCTTGTCCATGTAGCGCAGCGGCGTGCCGTCGCCGTTGATGTCGATCTCCTCGCCGATGAGGTAGTCACCGACGTCGGAGGAGTTGTTCGCGTAGAACTCGACGGTCGCGCCGAAGATGTCGGAGGTCGCCTCGTTCAGACCGCCGGACTCGCCGCTGTAGTTGAGGCCGGCGGTGTTCGAGGTGAGCCCGTGGGTCATCTCGTGCGCGGCCACGTCGATCGACGTCAGCGGGTTCGCGTTGCCCGAGCCGTCGCCGTAGGTCATGCAGAAGCAGCTGTCCGACCAGAAGGCGTTGACGTAGTTGTTGCCGTAGTGGACCCGGGAGTACGCGCCCACGCCGTCGCCGCGGATGCCGGAGCGGCCGTGCACGTTCTTGTAGTAGTCCCAGGTCAGGGCGGCACCGTAGTGCGCGTCGGCACCTGCGGACTCCAGGTTGGACGGGGTGCCGTTACCCCAGACGTCGTCCGGGCCGGAGAACAGGGTGCCGGTGCCGGAGGTGCCGCGGTTGAGGTTGTACGTCTTGTGGTTGCCGCGGGCGCCGTCGGTGAGGTTGTACGTCGACCCGGACTGGGTGGTGGTGAGGTCGACCGTGCCGGAGTACACGGTGTTGCCGGTGCCGGTCTCGATCGCCTCCCACTCGTAGAGCTTCTCGCCGGTGGTGGCGTCGGTGACGACGTGCAGTTCCTGCGGGGTGCCGTCGTGCTGGAAACCGCCGACGACCGTCTCGTAGGCCACGACCGGCTTGCCGTTCGCGGCCCAGATCACCTTGCGGGGCTCGCGGTTGATGCCGGGGTTCTTGGCCTCCTCGGCCTTCCCGGCGGTCAGGGCCTGCTGCCGGGCCTTCGCGGCGGGCACCGCGGTCTTCGTCGTGGCCGGCTTGATGGCGGCCCGGGTGGCCTTCACGACGGCCGCGGTGGCGTCCGCCTTCGTGCTCTCCACGACCAGGTCGCCGCCGAGGACCGGCAGGCCGTCGTAGGTGCGCTCGTAGCGCGTGTGCACGGTGCCGTCGCGGTCCTTCAGGGCGTCGCGGACGACCAGCTTCTCCTTGGTGCCGAGGCCGAGGTCCTTGGCGGTCTCGGTCTTGGCGGCCTCGGCGTCGCGGATCAGTGCGGCGCGCTGGGCGGGGGTGAGCTTGACCAGCTCCGAGCCGGGGTTCGCCTTGCTCGCGGCCGACGGTGCCTTCTCCGGGGCTGCGACGGCGGTGCCGCTCTGGACGGCGGCGGCGATCAGCGCGGCGACGCCGGCGAGGGCCACGGCCGCGGTGCGGCGGGTGGTGTGGGGAGTGCGTCTGTGGGAGGTGCCTCTTCGTGAGGAACTGCTTCTCAACACTGACTCCTTCTGCGGGACCGGGGATCGCCCGGCCTGGGGAGGTGGAGGTGTTGCTGTGGGGTTCCTGTGGAGCAGTCGTGGGAAGCGTGGCAGGGGACTGCGCTTTCTGTCAGGACCGCGTCAAAATTATGGCCGGAAACGGTTCGTTGTCCGGAAGTTCATGTTCGCTATACGGACGCTTCGCCGTCCTCTGGCAGGTCACCGTGCCAGGAGTGCCACAGCGCCGCGTAGGCCCCGCCGGCCGCCACCAGCTCGTCGTGCGTGCCGAGTTCGGTCAGCCGGCCGTCCTCCATCACCGCCACCCGGTCGGCGTCGTGCGCGGTGTGCAGCCGGTGCGCGACGGCGATGACCGTGCGCCCTTCGAGGACCGCGGCCAGGGCCCGCTCGGTGTGCCGGGCGGTCGTCGGGTCGAGCAGCGCGGTCGCCTCGTCGAGGATCAGTGTGTGCGGGTCCGCCAGCACCACCCGCGCCAGGGCGAGTTGCTGGGCCTGCGAGCCGTCGGTACGGCAACCGCCCTGGCCCAGCCGGGTGTCCAGCCCCTGCGGGAGCTTGCGCACCCAGACGTCGGCGCCGACCACCGCCAGCGCGTCCCACAACTCCTGGTCCCCGGCGGAGGGTTCGGCGATCCGCAGGTTGTCGCGGACCGAGCCCAGGAACACGTGGTGCTCCTGCGTGACCAGGACGACCTGGCGGCGCAGCCGCTCCGGCCCCAGCCCGACGACCGGCACACCACCGACCGTCACCGAGCCGGCGGTCGGCGCGTCGATGCCCGCCATCAGCCGGCTCAGCGTGGTCTTGCCGGCGCCGGACGGCCCGACCATGGCCAGCCGCTCCCCGGGACGCACCGTCAGATCGACGCCGCGCAGCACCTCGACGCCCCCGTCGTACGCGTAGCGCACCCCGAGGACATCGATCCGGTCACCGTCCGGATCCGGAGCCTCGCCCTCACCGGCGGCGCGCGGCGCCCGGGCCAGTCCCTCCACCCGGGCGAACGAGGCGCCACTGCTCTGCAGTTGCTCGACCCGCATCAGGATCTCGTCCAGCGGGCCGCTCAGCTGGTGCAGATACAGGGCCGCCGCCACCACCGCCCCGAGACTCATCGCGCCCGAGGAGTGCAGCCCGCCGCCGATCACCAGCACCCCCGCCACGGGGAGGATGTACGACACCTCCACGGCCGGGAAGAACACACTGCGCAGGTAGAGCGTGTGGAAGCGGGTCCGGCGGGATGTCTCCAGGGCGTCCCGGCTCGCGGTCGTGCGCTCCCTTTCGAGGCGGAACGCCTCGACCGTGCGGGCGCCGGACGCGGTCGCCGCGAGGATCTCCGCGACGTCGGAGGTGGCCGCGCCCTCGGCGAGATAGCCGTCCCGGGCCCGGCGCAGGTACCAGCGCAACGCCAGCCAGATCGGTGTCAGTCCGAGCACGCCGAGGGCGCCCAGCAGAGGGTCCAGGAGGAACACCGCGCCGACCAGGAACAGGCACTGGACGAGGTTGATGAGGAGGATCGGGCCGGCGTCGCGCAGGGTGGTGCCGACGGTGGTGACGTCCGAGGTGCCGCGGGCGGTGAGGTCGCCCGTGCCGGCGCGCTCCACGACCGACGCGGGCAGGGCGAGGGCGCGGTCCACGAACCTCTCCCGCACACGGGCGAGGGTGCGTTCGCCGAAGCGGTGGCCCACGTAGCGGGCCCAGCGGGCCAGGAACAACTGGGCGAGGGCGCACAGGAGGAGGGCGAGGGCGAGCCGGTCCACGGCTGCGACGCCGTGGCCTGCCCGGACGTGGTCGATCATCAGGCCGAGCAGCCACGGTCCCGCCAGACCGGCCAGGGCGGCCAGGGCGTTGAGACCGAGGACCGTGCCGAAGGCCCGGGTGTCCGCCCGTACGAGGTCCAGCATCGCGCGTCGGACGTCCTGCCGTGCGGCGACGGGGAGGTGGGTGCGGGTCATCCCAGGGCCTCCTCGGGCTCCTCGATGTTCTCGGTTTCCTCGGTGTCCCTTGCGACGACGGCCCGGTAGCCGGGGACGGCGTCGAGGAGTTCGTGGTGGGTGCCGGTGGCGACGACCTTGCCGTCCTTCAGGAAGTGGACGGTGTCCGTGTGGTCGAGGACCAGGGGGGAGGTGGTGGTGACGACCGTGGTGCGGCCCTGTCGTGCCGTGCCGAGCCGGGCCGCGACCGTGGCTTCCGTGTGGGCGTCCAGGGCCGAGGTGGGCTCGACGGTGAGCAGGACCTCCGGGTCGGCGAGAAGGGCTCTGGCCAGGCGGATGCGCTGGCGCTGGCCGCCGGAGAGGTTGCGGGCCTGGGCGGTCATCGGCGTGTTCAGGCCATCGGGGAGGCCTTGGACGATGTCTTCGGCCGCGGCTGTATGCAGCGCCTTCTGGGTTGCCGGGTTCTGTGGTGCGGCGTCCGCGGGTGCGTCGTGGTGGTTCGCGCCCCGCGGCGGAGCCGCACAGGGAGACGGCCCCGCGCCCCTTGGAGGCGTGCCCCGAGCGCCGATCATCTGGTCCAGCGAGCCTGCGAACAGGTCCGCCTCGTGGTCCGCCAGCAGGATGCGGGCCCTGACCTGGCTCAGGGCGATCTCGTCCAGGCGGGTGCCGCCCCACGTGGCGCTCGACGGGGTGTAGCGGGCCAGACGGTCCGCCACCGCCGTGGCATCGGCGGGGTGTTCCGCCACCAGCGCCGTCAGGCGGCCCGGCCGGATCCGTACGCCCGACTCGGGGTCGTACAGCACCGAGGGCTCGGACGGGGCGTCCCGGGTGCCGGTGTCGGTCATCGGCTCCAGGCGCAGGAAGCGCACGACCCGCCGGGCGCACACCAGACCGCGGCTGATCTGGTAGCCGCACTCGACCCAGAAGGCGACCGGGCCCACCAGGACCGCCACATAGCCGTAGACGGACACCAGCTCGCCCACGGTGATGTGGCCCCGCGCGGCCAGGCGGGCCGCGAGCCAGGTCACCACCGCCAGGAACAGGGTCGGCAGACCGATGCCGAGGGCCTGGACCCAGCTGGTCACCGCGCCGACCCGGTAGCCCTGTTCACGAAGCCGCTGGGAGTCCCGGCGGAAGGCGTCCGAGACCAGGCCCTTGCCGCCCAGACCGGCGAGGACCCGCAGGCCGCCGGCGAGGTCGCCGATGCGGGCCGTCAGGACGCCCTGGCGTTCGCGGTACTCCGCCTCCGAGCCCTGAAGGCGGCCGAGCAGCGGGCCGACCAGCAGGACGATGACCGGGATGCCGAGCAGGACGACCGCGGCGAGCAGCGGCGAGACCGAGATCAGCAGGGCGGCGACCACCAGGTAGGCCACGACCGCGCCCACGCCGGGGCCGACGACCGTCAGGGACTGGCTGATCGTCTGGACGTCACCCACGCCGATCGTGACGACCTCACCCGCGCCCATCTGCCGCGACAGCGAGGAGCCGAGCCGGACGGCCTGGCCGACGACGACCTTCACCGTGCGGAAGTTGGCGTCCATCCGGACCCGGGTCATGATGCGGTGGCGCATGATGCCCAGCCAGGCGTTGAAGGCGCCCACCGCGAACAGCGCGCCGCTCCAGAGCGCCAGCGCGCTCATGTCGCCGGGCCCCAGGCCGTCGTCGATCGCCCGGGACATCAGATACGGCGTCGCCGCCAGCAGCACCATCCACACGCTGCCGAACATCGCCCCCGCGGCACACCGCCCGGGCTGCCGGGTGACCAGCCACCACAGGTAGCGGGCACCGCCGCGGTGGTCGGGTGTGCCGGGGTCCTCGTACGCGTCGATCATCCGCCCGCCTTCATGCCGCCGCCGTCCTACGCCAGACTGTCCCGCCAGGCCCGGTGCAGGTCCGCGAACCTGCCCGTGCCCGCGATGAGTTCGGCCGGTTCGCCGTCCTCCACGATCCGGCCGTGCTCCATCACCAGGACCCGGTCCGCGATCTCGACGGTCGACAGCCGGTGCGCGATGACCACGGCCGTACGGCCCTTCAGCACCGTCGTCATGGCCCGCTGCACCGCACGCTCCCCGGGGATGTCCAGCGAGCTGGTCGCCTCGTCGAGGATGAGCACCGCCGGGTCGGCCAGCAGCGCCCGTGCGAACGCCACCAGTTGCCGCTGCCCGGCGGAGATGCGGCCGCCCCGCTTGCGGACGTCGGTGTCGTAGCCGTCGGGCAGGGCGCTGATGAAGTCGTGTGCGCCGATCTCCTTCGCCGCCTGCTCCATCTCCTCGCGGGTGGCGTCCGGGCGGCCGATCGCGATGTTGTCGGCGACCGTGCCGGAGAACAGGAACGACTCCTGCGTCACCATGACCACCCCGCGCCGCAGCTCGGGCACGGCCAGGTCGCGCAGATCGACGCCGTCCAGCAGCACCCGGCCGCCCGAGGGGTCGTAGAACCGGGCCAGCAGCTTGGCCAGCGTCGACTTGCCGGCGCCCGTGGAGCCCACGACCGCGACCGTCTGCCCCGCCGGGAGGGTGAGGTCGAACGTGGGCAGCACCTCGCCGCCGGTGCGGTAGCCGAAGCGGACGCCGTCGAAGACCACTTGGCGGCCGGGGTGCTCGCTCTCGAGCGGCGGGAGCTGCCGGGGAGTGGCCGGCTCGGGGACCGACGGGGTCTGGGCGAGCAGGCCGGCGATCTTCTCCAGGGAGGCCGCCGCCGACTGGTAGGAGTTCAGGAACATCCCGAGCCGGTCGATGGGGTCGTACAGCCGCCGCAGGTACAGCACGGCCGCCGCCAGCACACCGAGGGCCAGCGTGCCGTCCGCGACCCGGTGGGCGCCCCACAGCACGATCGCCGCGACCGCCGTGTTGGCGACCAGCCGCGAGCCGGTGACGTAGCGGGCCATCTCCAGCAGCGCGTCGCCGTTGACCCGTTCGTGCCGCCGGTTGAGCACGCCGAAGTCCGCGTCGTTGGCGGCCTCGCGGCGGAAGGCGCGCACCGGGCGGATGCCGTTCATCGTCTCGACGAACTTGACGATGACGGCCGCGATGGCGGTCGACCGCGCCCGGTACACCCGGCCGGCCCGCCGCTGGTACCACCGCACGAGCGCGTAGAGCGGGACCAGGGACGCCACCGCCACACCCCCGAGGCCCAGGTCGAGCCAGAGCAGCATCACCGAGATGTAGACGAAGGACAGGATGACCGTCACGAGCTCGTGGAGGCCCTCGTCCAGCAGTTCGCGCAGCGACTCCACGTCGGTCGTGGAGCGTGAGATGAGCCGGCCGGAGGTGTAGCGCTCGTGGAAGTCGACGCTCAGCGCCTGCGCGTGGCGGAAGATCCGGCCGCGCAGATCGAGCAGCACGTCCTGGCTGACCCGGGCCGCGGCGGCGACGAAGGCGAACTGCAGCCCGCCCGCGGCCAGCGCGCACCCCAGATAGCCGACGCCCACCGCGATCAGCGGCCCGTGGTCCTGCGCCCGGAACGCCGGTACGGCACGGTCGATGGCGTACGCCACGAGCAGCGGGCCCGCCTGCACGACCGCCTGCTGGAGCAGCAGCAGGAGCGTGGTGACCGTGACCCTGGCCTTCATGGGCGCGAGCAGGGAGCGCAGCAGTGCTGCCGTGGCGCCCGGCGGTGTGGGCAGGAGATCCTGGTCGAAGAGGTCGCCGGCGGCGGTGGGTCGCCCGTCGAGTCGGTCGCCGGATCGGTCGTCGGGTTGGTCGTCGAGTCGGTCGTCGGGTTGGCTGTCGGCCGGTGCGCCGGTGGCCGCCGTCATCGTGCGCCCTCCTCTTCCCCTGACATCAGATGCGCGTACTCGGCGTTCGTACGCAGCAGTTCGTGGTGGGTGCCGACCGCGGCGATCCGGCCGCCGGACAGCAGGGCGACGCGGTCGGCGAGCAGCACGGTGGACGGGCGGTGCGCCACGATCAGGGCGGTGGTGTCCGCGAGGACCTGCCGCAGGGCGGCCTCCACGGCGGCCTCGGTGTGCACGTCCAGGGCCGACAACGGATCGTCCAGGACGAGGAACTCCGGCTGCCCGACGACGGCCCGGGCGAGCGCGAGGCGCTGGCGCTGGCCACCGGAGAGGCTGAGGCCCTGTTCGCCCACCTGGGTGTCCGTCCCCCGGGGCAGGGCGTGCACGAAGTCGGCCTGGGCGACGGCGAGCGCACGCTCCAGGTCGGCGGTGCCTGCGGTGTCCTTCGCCCCCATGAGAACGTTGTCGCCGACCGCGGCCGAGAACAGCGTGGGCTCCTCGAAGGCCACGGCGACCTTGGCGCGCAGCACTCGTCTCGACAGGTCCGTGATGTCGACGCCGTCGAGGGTGATGCGGCCCGAGGTCAGCTCGTACAGGCGGGGGATGAGGGCGGTGAGGGTGGTCTTGCCGCTGCCGGTGGCGCCGACCAGGGCCATGGACTCGCCCGGACGGATGTGCAGGTCGATGTGCTGGAGGACGGGCGGGGCGTCGGGCGGGGCGTCGGGGTAGCGGAACCGGACGTCGTGGAAGCGGAGTCCCCTGTCCCGGACCTTCGCCGGGCCGGTGCCCGGGGCGGCGGTGGCCCCCTCCACTTCCTCGTCCATCACCTCGAAGTACCGCTCCGTCGCCGTCGCCGCCTCCTGGCTCATCGCCAGCAGGAACCCGATCGACTCCACCGGCCACCGCAACGCCAGCGCCGTCGACAGGAACGCCACCAGTGTCCCCGCGGACAGGACACCGTCGGCCACCTGGACCACTCCCACGACCAGCGCCGCCCCGATCGCCACCTCCGGCAGCGTCACGATGACGCCCCAGATCGTCGCCAGCAGCCGCGCCTTGCGCAGTTCCGTGCCGCGCAGCGTCGTCGACAGGTCCCGGAAGGCCCGCGCCTGGCTCCGGTGGCGGCCGAAGCCCTTGATGATGCGGATGCCGAGCACGCTCTCCTCGACGACCGTGGTCAGGTCGCCGACCTGGTCCTGGGCGCGCCGGGCCACCTTGGCGTAGCGCTTCTCGAAGATCACGCAGGTGACCATGACGGGCACGGCGGGTCCGAGGACGACCAGCCCCAGGGTCCAGTCCTGGAGCAGCATGATGACCACGCCGACGAGGATCGTCACCCCGTTGACCAGGAGGAACGTCAGCGGGAAGGCGAGGAACATGCGGAGCAGCATCAGGTCCGTCATCGCCCGGGACAGCAACTGCCCGGAGGCCCACCGGTCGTGGAAGGCCACCGGCAGCCGCTGGAGGTGCCGGTACAGACCCGCCCGCATCGACGCCTCGACGTGCGAGAGCGGACGGGCCACCAGCCACCGCCGCAGCCCGAACAGCAGGGCCTCCGTGAAGCCGAGCAGCAGCAGACACAGCGCGCCGAGCCACACCCCCGCCGGGTCCCGGCCGGCGATCGGCCCGTCCACCATCCACTTCAGGACGAGCGGGATCACCAGGCCCGCGCAGGAGGCGAGTATCGCGACGAGCGCGGCACTGAACAGCCGCACCCGCACGGGCCGCACGTACGGCCACAGGCGCAGCAACGTGCGCACGGCGGAACGGTCCTGGGCGGGGGCGGGTGTGGTGGCCATCAGCAGCGAGCCTACGGATCGCCACTGACACTGCCCACCGAGTTTCCGCCGGACCGGAATCGGTCGTTGGTCCTACGACCTGGGCGTTCGACGGGTCGTACGGCGCCACCAGCCGGGTCGTACGGCGCCACCGGCCGGGTCGTACCGCCGCATCAGCCGATCGGTTGATGTCCGTTCGAGCGCGACGGCCGATGTGGCGGACCCCGCCTCGCCGGGACCCTTCTTCGTATGCCGACCGCACCTGTCATCGAAGTCACCGAGCTGCGCAAGAGCTACGCGGGCCGTCCCGCCGTCGACGGTGTCTCCTTCGCCGTGGAGGAAGGGGAGATCTTCGGGATCCTCGGCCCGAACGGCGCCGGGAAGACCACCACCGTGGAGTGTGTCGAGGGGCTGCGGGTGCCCGACTCCGGCCGCGTCCGCGTGACCGGCCTCGACCCCGTCGCCGACCACGAGCGGGTCGCCGGGGTGCTGGGCGCCCAGCTCCAGGAGAGCCAACTGCAGCCCAAACTCACGGTCCGTGAGGCGCTGGAGCTGTACGCCGCGTTCTACCCGGCCCCTGCCGACTGGCGCCCCCTGGCCGAACGCCTCGGACTCCAGGAGAAGCTGTCCACCCGGTTCGCCAAGCTCTCCGGTGGCCAGAAGCAGCGCCTGTTCATCGCACTCGCCCTGATCGGCGACCCCCGGGTCGTGGTCCTCGACGAGCTCACCACCGGCCTCGACCCGCGTGCCCGCCGCGACACCTGGCAGCTCATCGAGGACGTCCGCGCCCGGGGCGTCACCGTCCTGCTCGTCACGCACTTCATGGAGGAGGCGCAGCGGCTGTGCGACCGGATCGCGGTGATCGACCGGGGCCGGGTGGCCGCCCTGGACACCCCGGCCGGGCTGATCCGCCGCTCGGCGGGCGCCACCGTCATCAGCTTCACCCCGTCCGAACCGCTGGACGACCGTGAACTGAACGACCTCCCCGCTCTGGTCGGGAGGGAGAACAAGGACGGCCGGATCACGCTGTCCGGCACGGACGACACCGTCAACGCCGTGCTGTCCCTGCTCGCCCGCCACCACGTCACCGCCCACCAGCTCCGCGTCACCGACGCCACGCTGGACGACGCGTTCCTGGACCTGACGGAGGCCTCCGCATGAGCACCGCCCTGATCAACCCCGCTGTGCTGCGCAGTGAGTTCCGGCTCTTCGGCCGTGAGCCGGGCAGCCTCTTCTGGGTCCTGCTGTTCCCCAGCCTGCTGCTGGGCATCCTGGGTTCCGTGCCGTCGTTCCGCGAGGCGCAGGACGGGCTCGGCGGACTGCGGACCGTCGACGTCTACGTGCCCGTGAGCGTCCTGATCGCCCTGATCATGGCCGGCGTGCAGGCGATGCCGCCGACGCTGACCGGCTACCGCGAGAACGGCATCCTGCGCCGGCTGTCCGCCACCCCGGTCCGGCCCGCGTCCCTGCTGGCAGCCCAGATGCTGGTGAACGGCCTGGCGGCGCTCGCCTCGGCGCTGCTCACGCTCACGGTCGGACGGCTCGCCTTCGACGTACGGCTGCCCGAGCAGCCCTTCGGGTACCTGCTCGCGCTGCTTCTCGCCGTGCTCGCGGCGCTCTCTCTGGGCGCGGTCGTCTCGGCCCGGGCCCGTACGACGAAGATCGCCACCGCGATCGGGACCGCCGTGTTCTTCCCGATGCTGTTCAGTGCCGGGGTGTGGGTGCCGGTGCAGGCGATGCCGGACGTGCTGGCCCGGATCGTCCAGTGCACCCCGTTCGGCGCCGCCGCGCGGGCCCTGGACCAGGCCGCGGCGGGCGGCTGGCCGGGCTGGGGGCACCTGGCCGTGCTTGTGGCCTGGACCGTGGTGCTCTCTGTGTCGGCCGCCCGCTGGTTCCGCTGGGAATGATGCGAGTCCGGAAGGGAGCGGGACCGTGGCCGACACTGGGGGCATGACGGACCTGGCGGGTGTCGAGCAGCGGTGGGCGGCGTACAACCGCTGGGGGCCGTGCGGGATGCTCGCGGCCGGCACGGTGCTCTCCGCGGCGACAGTCGACCTGGTCGGCATGTCGACGGCTGAGCGGTACGCCGCCGTCGCCCTGGTCGCTGCCGCGGTGGTCCTGCAACTGGGGTGGGCGTGGTGGTCTCGCGGCAGGCCGCCGGCCCCGTCGGTGCCGAGCACCGGCTACTACTTCGTGCGCTGGGCGCTGGGCTTCGCGCTCAGCTGGTGCAACCCGTTCTTCGCGTTCTACGGCGCCGCCGGGTACGTCGGTGCCGAACGGCTGCTGCGGGGCCGTACGCTCAAGCTCGGGTTGCTGGCCACCGCGGTGACCGTCGCGGGTTCCCAGGCCACCGGCATGCCCCCGCGAGGGGTCCTGCACTGGACGTTGTTCGGCGGACTGCTCTGCGTCCACGTCGTGCTGATCACCGTTTTCGGTCGGCTGGCCGCGCGCGAGGAGGAGCGCACCCGCATCCAGACCGCCACCATCTCCGAACTGGAGCGCACCAACGCGGCGTTGCAGCAGGCCCTCGATGAGAACGCCGCCCTGCACGCCCAGCTCCTGGTGCAGGCGAGGGAGGCCGGGGTCGCCGACGAGCGCCGGCGGCTGGCCGCCGAGATCCACGACACCATCGCCCAGGGGCTGACCGGCATCATCGCCCAGCTCCAGGCCGTGGCGAACACCCCGGACCCGGCCCTGGCCCGTCAGCACGCGGCCCGCGCGACCGACCTGGCCCGGCACAGCCTCGGCGAGGCCCGCCGCTCCGTGCACAACCTCGCCCCGGTCGCCCTGGCGCACGACGGCCTCCCCGAGGCCCTGGAGAAGACGGCGGCGGAATGGGCCGAACGCACGGGAGTGCACGCGCGGTTCACCGTCACGGGCACGGTCGAGCAGCTCCACGACGAGGTCGCGGCCACCCTGCTGCGCATCGCCCAGGAGGCCCTGTCCAACACCGCACGGCACGCGCACGCCACCCGCGTCGGCGTCACCCTGTCCTTCATGGGTGACGAGGTCAGCCTCGACATCCGCGACGACGGCCGCGGTTTCGACCGGAGCGCCGTGCGGGAACGCACCAGCACCGGCGGTTTCGGCCTGCCCGGCATGTGCGCCCGCGCCGAACGCATCGCCGGCTCCCTCACCGTCGAGTCCGAGCCGGGCCACGGTACGGCGGTGTCGGCTCGCGTACCGTTGGTCCGCCATGACTGACGACGCCGCCACGGGGGACGCCCCGATCACCCTGCTGATCGTCGACGACCACCCCGTCGTCCGGGACGGCCTGCGCGGCATGTTCGAGTCCGCGCCGGGCTTCCGCGTCCTGGGGGAGTCTTCGAACGGCGTCGAGGCGGTCTCGCTCGCCGCGGGCCTCGACCCGGACGTGGTCCTGATGGACCTGCGCATGCCGGGCGGCGGGGGAGTGGACGCCATCCGTGAACTGACCCGCACCGGCGCCCGCGCCAAGGTCCTCGTCCTCACCACCTACGACACCGACTCCGACACCCTCCCCGCGATCGAGGCGGGCGCGACGGGCTACCTCCTGAAGGACGCCCCGCGCGAGGAGTTGTTCACGGCGGTACGGGCGGCGTCGGAAGGCCGTACGGTCCTGTCCCCGGCGGTCGCCTCCCGCCTGGTCTCCGCGGTCCGCACGCCCAGGGCCCGCGGCAACGAGCCGCTCTCCGCCCGCGAACGCGAGGTCCTGGCCTTGGTGGCCAAGGGCACCTCCAACCGCGAGATCGCCCGCGAACTGTTCATCAGCGAGGCGACCGTGAAGACCCACCTCACCCACCTCTACGCCAAGCTCGGCGTCAAGGACCGCGCGGCGGCGGTGGCGGTGGCCTACGAGCGGGGCATCCTCGGCTAGCCGGGCTCACCCCGCCACCCGCAGCAGCAGCACCGCCCGCGCCGGCATCGTGATCTCCGACCCCGCCCGGTGCTCCACGCCCGGCGCCTCCCCCTGCTCCTCCAGGCTCGTGTCGACGACGACCTCGTACCGCTCGGCCCAGGGCGGCCCCGGCAGCGTGACGTTCACCGGCTCCTCGCCCGCGTGCAGCACGGCCAGGAAGCTGTCGTCGAGGATCTGCTCCCCGCGCTCGTCCCGGCCCGGAATGTCCCGGCCGGACAGATACATGCCCAGGGTGGCCGCGGGCGCGTACCAGTCCTGCTCCGTCATCTCCGTGCCCCGGGACGTGAACCAGGCCAGGTCGCGCAGCCCGTCCGCGGTCTGGGCCCGGCCCGAGAAGAAGGCCCGGCGCCTGAGCACCGGGTGGCGGTGGCGCAGCTCTATCAGCCGGGAGGTCAGCGCGAACAGGGCCTGCCAGCCCGGGTCCTGAAGCAGCCCCCAGTCCAGCCAGCTGATCTCGTTGTCCTGGCAGTAGGCGTTGTTGCTGCCGCGCTGGGTGCGGCCCAGTTCGTCGCCCGCGACGAGCATGGGCACGCCCGTCGACAGCAGCAGGGTGGTCAGGAGGTTCCTGAGCTGCCGCCGCCTGAGCGCCCGTACGCCCTCGTCGTCCGTCTCGCCCTCGGCGCCGCAGTTCCAGGCCCGGTTGTCGTCCGTGCCGTCCCGGTTGCCCTCGCCGTTGGCCTCGTTGTGCTTGCGCTCGTAGCTCACCAGGTCGCGCAGGGTGAACCCGTCGTGCGCGGTGATGAAGTTGACGGACGCGTACGGCCTGCGCCCGCCCCAGGCGTACAGGTCGCTGGAGCCCGACAGGCGGTAGCCCATCTCCCGTACGTCCGGCAGCGCATGCCGCCAGAAGTCCCGTACGGCGTTGCGGTACCGGTCGTTCCACTCCGTCCACAGCGGCGGGAACGCCCCCACCTGGTAGCCGCCCGACCCCACGTCCCACGGCTCGGCGATCAGCTTCACCCGGCGCAGCACCGGGTCCTGGGCGATGACCGCCAGGAACGGGGAGAGCATGTCGACGTCGTGCATGGAGCGGGCCAGCGCCGCCGCCAGGTCGAAGCGGAAGCCGTCGACGCCCATCTCGGTCACCCAGTACCGCAGCGAGTCCGTGATCAGGCGCAGCACATGCGGCTGGACCACGTGCAGGGTGTTGCCGCAGCCGGTGTAGTCGGCGTAGCGGCGGGCGTCGTCCTGGAGGCGGTAGTAGCCGCGGTTGTCGATGCCCTTCAGGGACAGCGTCGGGCCGAGTTCGCCCGCCTCGGCGGTGTGGTTGTAGACCACGTCGAGGATGACCTCGATCCCGGCCGCGTGCAGGGCGCGCACCATCCGCTTGAACTCCCCCACCTGCTGGCCGGTCGTACCGGAGGCCGCGTAGGCGGCGTGCGGGGCGAAGTAGCCGATGGAGTTGTAGCCCCAGTAGTTCCTGAGGCTTCTGCGCAGCAGATGGTCCTCGTGGGCGAACTGGTGCACCGGCAGCAGCTCCACCGCCGTCACCCCCAGCTTCACCAGGTGCTCGATCGCCGCCGGGTGCGCGAGGCCGGCGTAGGTGCCGCGCAGCTCCTCGGGGATGCCCGGGTGCAGCCGGGTGAAGCCCTTGACGTGCATCTCGTAGATCACCGAGTCGGCCCAGGGGGTCTTGGGGCGCCGGTCGTCGGCCCAGTCGTCGTCATCGTGGACGACGACGCCCTTCGGGACGTACGGCGCCGAGTCGCGGTCGTCGCGCACGGTGTCGGCGACGTGCTGCTGCGGCCAGTCGCGGACGTGCCCGTACACCTCCGGCGGCAGAGTGAAGTCCCCGTCCACGGCACGGGCGTACGGGTCGAGGAGCAGCTTCGCCGGGTTCCAGCGGGCGCCGGTCCAGGGGTCCCAGCGGCCGTGCACCCGGTAGCCGTAACGCTGCCCGGGCAGCACGCCCGGGACGAAGCCGTGCCAGATCTCGTGGGTCAGCTCGGCGAGCCGGACCCGGGACTCCTTGCCCGCCTCGTCGAAGAGGCACAGCTCGACGCCCTCGGCCCCGCCCGCCCACAACGCGAAGTTGGTGCCCGCCACCCCGTCCGGGCCGACCCGGAACCGGGCGCCCAGCGGCGTCGGCGCGCCCGGCCGGGCGGGCAGCGGGGGCGGCTGCGCGGCCCGCGGCATGCCGTTCACGGCGGCGGCCTGGCGCCCGTTCCCAGTGGCCTGATGACCGGCCACCGCCTCCTGCTCGGCTGCGCTGGACACCTGTCAGCCTCCCGCGGCTCGTGGGACGACGGGGGACAGAGGGGTGCGGCCTGTGCTGCGGCCCGGGTCGCGGCTCCCCTGCGCGTCGTCCTCCCCACTGTTCTGCCCAGAGCATGGGTCGCACTCACGTTTCCCCGGGGGCGGGCATGGTCGTTTCCCGGGGACACGGCCGGTCGTTGGGCACCGCGTGAGGCACGTACAAGGGCGCGCGCGGCGCGCGAGGGCCGCGCTGGCCGCCGTAGTGACATGGGCAGGGCTCCTCGCCGGGGCCACGGGCTGTACCTCGGACGACACGGGCGGGATCGCCGGGGCGTTCGGCGCGCCCCCGGCGCCCGAGGACGTCATCAAGGTCTCGCCCGACGACGGCAGCAGGGGAGTGCGCCCCGGGAAGAGGCTGCGGGTGCGCGTGCCCGACGGCCGGCTGGAGAAGGTGAAGGTCGTCAGGTCGCAGGACGCGCAGGAGTCCCCGGTGCCCGGCCACCTCTCCGCCGACGGCCTGACCTGGGAACCCGACGAGCAGCGGCTCGCGCTGGCCGCCAAGTACACGATCGACGCGGTGGCCGTGGACGGCGACGGACGCCGCTCGGCCCGGCACACCACCTTCACCACCTACGTCCCGGAGGAACGCTTCATCGGCTACGTCGCCCCGGAGAACCGCGCCACGGTCGGCACCGGCATGATCGTCTCCCTGGAGTTCAACCGGGAGATCACCGACCGCGCCGCCGTCGAACGCGCGGTCCGGGTCACCGCCCGCCCGGCCGTCGAGATCCGCCCGCACTGGTTCGGCGGGACCCGCCTCGACTTCCGCCCCGAGGACTACTGGAAACCCGGCACCCAGGTCACCGTCGCCCTGCGCCTGCGCGACGTCGAGGGCGCACCCGGGGTCTACGGCCTGCAGCACAAGACGTTCTCCTTCACCGTCGGCCGCAGCCAGGTCTCCGTGGTCGACGCCGCCGCGCACTCCATGGAGGTCCGGCGCGACGGCGAACCCCTCGCCACCGTGCCCGTCACGGCCGGTGCGCCCGGGAACGCCACGTACAACGGCAAGATGGTGGTGACCGAGATGCTCGACGTCACCCGGATGAACGGCGCCACGGTCGGCTTCAAGAAGCGCGACGGCAAGGGCGAGTACGACATCCCGGACGTTCCGCACGCCATGCGCCTGACCGAGTCCGGCACCTTCCTGCACGGCAACTACTGGGCGCACCGCACCGTGTTCGGCCGTACCAACGTCAGCCACGGCTGCATCGGACTGCGCGATGTGAAGGGCGGCGGCTCGGACACCCCGGCCGGCTGGTTCTTCGACCGCAGCCTCATCGGGGACGTCGTCGAGGTCGTCAACAGCACTGACAAAAAGGTCTCTCCCGACAACGGGCTCGGAGGATGGAATATGGGCTGGAATGCATGGAAGGCGGGCAGTGCGGTGAAGTAGCCGGACCGGGGGGGCGGATTGACCTGGCGTTCCGTTGGGACCGAACGGTGACAATCGCGGGCCGCCGGTGCCCGGTGCCTTGTGGTTAATATGCGCCGACGCGCGGGGGACGCGCGGGGTGCGGGCCTGACCAGGCCCTGGGAGGGGAGAACCACTTGAACGGGCGACCGATATCGGGGGCGTCGGTTGGGCGCGGGAACGGAGTGCTCGCGCTGATCCTCGGCGCGCTGCTCCTCGCCGTCACGGCGTGTGGCGGCGGGGGCACCGGCTCCGGTTCCGGCGAGGGCGACAACAAGGGCAAGAAATCGGATACCGCGCAGAGCGGGCAGTCCGAGGCGATCGTCGGCATCACCCCCAAGGACGGAGCCAAGTCCGTCGACACGAGCGGTGCGCTGAAGGTCACCGCCTCGAAGGGGAGGCTGACCGAGGTCGAGGTCAGGGACGCCGAGGGCAAGAAGGTCGACGGCGAGATATCCGGGGACGGCGCCAGCTGGACGCCGTCCACCCACCTGGCCGGCGCCACCAAGTACACGGTCCACGCGGTCGCCAAGGACTCCGAGGGCCGCACGGCCGCGGAGGACGCCGGCTTCACCACGCTGACCCCTCAGAACACCTTCATCGGCACCTTCACCCCCGAGGACGGCTCCAAGGTCGGCGTCGGGATGCCGTTCTCCCTCCGCTTCTCGCGGGGCATCACCAATCCGGAGGACGTCGAGAAGGCCATCCGCATCAAGACGGAGCCGGCCGTCGACGTCGAGGGCCACTGGTTCGGCAACGACCGTCTCGACTTCCGCCCCGAGAAGTACTGGAAGCCCGGCACCAAGGTGACCGTCGACCTGAACCTCGACGGCGTCGAGGGCCGCTCCGGCGTCTACGGCGAGCAGGACAAGACGGTGAAGTTCACCGTCGGCCGCAACCAGGTCTCCGTCGTCGACGCCAAGAAGCTGACGATGAAGGTCATGCGCGACGGCAAGGTCATCAAGACCATCCCGGTCACCACCGGCAAGCCCGGCATGGAGACCTGGAACGGCCAGATGGTCATCAGCGAGATGCTCACGGTGACCCGGATGAACGGCGAGACGGTCGGTTACGGCGGCGAGTACGACATCAAGGACGTCCCGCACGCCGTCCGCCTGACCACCTCCGGCACCTTCCTGCACGGCAACTACTGGGCGAGCGGGGCCTTCGGCAACTACAACGCCAGCCACGGCTGCATCGGCCTGCGCGACGTGCGCGGCGGCTGGGACAAGAAGGTGCCGGCCGCGTGGTTCTTCAACCACTCGATGGTCGGTGACGTGGTGGTCGTCAAGAACTCCGAGGACCGGACCGTCGCCCCGGACAACGGGCTCAACGGCTGGAACATGTCGTGGGAGAAGTGGAAGAAGTAGTTCTCCGCTGCGGACAGGAGGGCCCCGGTGTGACGGACCGCACCGGGGCCTCAGACGTTAGTCATGGTTAACCTGCTGCCTATGACCGTCTCTCTCGAAGTCGCTGAAGGCGTCGGCACGCTCCGTCTCGACCGCCCGCCCATGAACGCGCTGGACATCGCCACGCAGGACCGGCTGAAGGAACTCGCCGAGGAGGCCACGCGCCGCGAGGACGTCCGGGCCGTGGTGATCTACGGCGGCGAGAAGGTGTTCGCGGCCGGCGCGGACATCAAGGAGATGCAGGCGATGGACCACACCGCGATGGTCCTGCGCGCCCGCGCCCTGCAGGACTCGTTCACGGCGGTGGCCCGGATCCCCAAGCCCGTCGTCGCGGCCGTGACGGGCTACGCGCTGGGCGGCGGCTGCGAACTCGCCCTGTGCGCGGACTTCCGTATCGCCGGGGAGAACGCCAAGCTCGGCCAGCCGGAGATTCTGCTCGGTCTGATCCCCGGCGCCGGCGGCACCCAGCGCCTGGCCCGCCTGGTCGGCCCCTCCAAGGCCAAGGACCTCATCTTCACGGGCCGGATGGTGAAGGCCGACGAGGCCCGCGAGATCGGCCTGGTGGACCGGGTCGTCCCCGCCGACGAGGTGTACGCGCAGGCGCACGCCTGGGCCGCGAAGCTGGCGCAGGGCCCGGCGCTCGCACTGCGCGCCGCGAAGGAGTCGATCGACACGGGCCTGGAGGCGGACATCGACACGGGCCTCGCGATCGAACGGAACTGGTTCGCGGGCCTGTTCGCCACCGAGGACCGCGAGCGCGGCATGCGCAGCTTCGTGGAGGAGGGGCCGGGCAAGGCGAAGTTCCTCTGAACATCCCTCCAGGGGCTTGCAATTGACACGGTGTCTGACCCGGGGTCCCTCGATGGGGCGGTTTATGGCAACCTTAAGGCAACCTTAAGCGTACCGAAGCGGGGCAGTCCGTCGATTGCCCCGGAATGAGATGTTCCAGCAGGTCAGATGGGGCGTGGGCGGCTCCGAAGTGTCTGTGGCATATGACGGATGCCCGCCGGTTCACCGCCCGCTCCCCGGGGCGTATTCCCCGGGAACGGCCCCGTCGGGTGCTCCGGGCGGCCATGATGGGGGCATGGCGGGGCTGGAGGGTATGGAACAGCCGCGGGGACACGCACATGCGGCCGCGGCGCGCTGGTCGCCGACCGTCGAGGACGAACACGCGCTGAAGGCGCTCGAGTTGTACGGCAACCCGACGGAGGCAGAGGTTCCACTGCCGTCCCGCCCCGAGTCCGCGGCCACCGCGAGACGGCTCACCCAGGTCGTGGTCCTGCGCCACTGGGGCCTCACCCCCAAGACCACGGAGGACGCGGTCCTGCTCGTCTCCGAACTGGTCGGCAACGCCGTACGCCATACCGGCGCCCGTGTCTTCGGGCTGCGTCTGCACCGGCGCCGCGGCTGGATCCGCGTCGAGGTCCGCGACCCCTCCCGCGGGCTGCCGTGCCTGATGCCCGTCCAGGAGATGGACATCAGCGGCCGTGGCCTGTTCCTCGTCGACAAGCTGGCCGACCGCTGGGGGGTCGATCTGCTGCCCCGGGGCAAGACGACCTGGTTCGAGATGCGGGTCGCCGACCGCTGAGCGCGCGCGATGCCTCACCCGGTCGCCGGACGGACGAATCACGGGATTCCCTTCGAGACGCCCATTAAATGGTGCAATGCACCGCCATCTCGTCAAGAGCGCCCTGGTCGCGGGTGCCGCCCTCGCCGTCCTCGCCGCCTGCGGCACCGGAAGCGGGGAACGGACCTCCGAGGCACGCGGCACCAAGGCCGCCGTGCCCGCCCCGCCCGAGAAGAAGCCCGTGAAGGGCCTGCCCGGCATGCCGCCCGTCCTTGACCCCGAGGACGTGTACGCGGCCGACCGCCCGAACATGCTGTCCCCGGTGGTCAAGGACTTCCCGTCCCGGGTCTACGTCCCCAACACCGAGTCCGACACGGTCACCGTCATCGACCCGAAGACGTACGAGATCACCGAGACGATCCCCGTGGGCCGGCAGCCCCAGCACGTCGTGCCCTCCTGGGACCTGAAGACGCTCTGGGTCAACAACAACCGCGGCCACACCCTCACCCCGATCGACCCGAAGACCGGCAAGGCGGGCAAGGAGGTCGAGGTCCACGACCCGTACAACCTCTACTTCACGCCCAACGGCAGGTACGCCGTGGTCATGGCCTCCCTCGACCGCGAGCTGGTCTTCCGCGACCCGCACACCATGGAGGTCAGGAAGACCGTCCCGGTGTCCTGCTACGGCGTCAACCACGCCGACTTCTCCCTCGACGGGCGCTACTTCATCGTCTCCTGCGAGTTCAGCGGCGAACTGCTCAAGGTAGACACCGAGAAGATGAAGGTCGTCGGGCAGCAGCGGCTGCCGTTCGAGGGAGCCATGCCGCAGGACGTGAAGATCTCGCCCGACGGCAAGAAGTTCTACATCGCCGACATGATGGCCCACGGCATGTGGGTGCTGGACGGCGACAGGTTCACCGAGCCCACCCTGACGCCCACCGGCAAGGGCTGCCACGGCCTCTACGTCAGCCGGGACTCCCGCGAGATGTACGTGTCCAACCGCGGCGAGGGCACCATCTCCGTCTTCGACTTCACGCAGGGCAGGCTGACCAAGAAGTGGGACCTGCCCGACGGCGGCAGCCCCGACATGGGCGGCGTCTCCGCCGACGGCAAGGTCCTGTGGCTGTCCGGCCGCTACGACGCCGAGGTGTACGCCATCGACACCCGCACCGGCACCCAGCTCGCCCGCATCCCGGTCGGCAGCGGCCCGCACGGCCTCGCGGTCTACCCGCAGCCCGGACGCTACTCGCTCGGCCACACGGGCGTCTTCCGGTGACACCCATCCGCCGTCCATACCAGGGCAGTTGACACGCTCTGATCGAGTGACGATCCCGGTTCCGCCGCGGCGCAGCCGCGATCGTGCCGTGCATGACCACTCTCAGCCTGCGGCGGCGGGCCGCTGCCGCCGCACTCTGTCTCGCCGCCGTCCTCACCACCACCGGTGCCGCGCCCACCCAGGCCCCGGCTGCCGCCGCCCCCGCACCCGCCGCCTGCCCCGTCCAGTTCGACGACAAGGTCAAGGCCGCGGCCGACCGCCGGGTCGACGTCGGCCGCATCACCCCCGACCCGTCCTGGCGCACCACCTGCGGCACCCTCTACCGCGCCGACGGCCGCGGCCCGTCCGTCGTCTTCGAGGAGGGCTTCCTCCCCAGGGACGTCGTGAACGGCCAGTACGACCTGGAGAAGTACGTCCTGGTCAACCAGCCGTCCCCGTACGTGTCGACGACGTACGACCACGACCTGTTCAAGAAGTGGAAGTCCGCGTTCAACTACTACGTCGACGCCCCGGGAGGCATCGACGTCAACCAGACCATCGGCGACACCCACAAGTGGGCCGACCAGCAGGAGGTCGCCTTCCCCGGCGGCATCGCCCGGCAGTACGTCATCGGCGTCTGCCCGGTCGACAAGCAGACCAGGACGGAGATCATGAGCGAGTGCGAGAGCAACCCGCACTACGAGCCGTGGCACTGAGCAGCACCTCCGAGCCGACGGGCCGGTAGCCCGCCGCCTGGAACGCCCGCGGACCGCGGGCATCGTCGATCCGTGCCAACGCGAGCGGAGGTTCCCCGGGAAGCTCACCACCGGTCAGCAGCACGGATGCTCGTCCCGGCCGCAGGACCCACCGTGCTCCGCGAGGAGTCGCCTGGGTGGTCGCCGCGCCGGCGGCTCGCACGGCCGGTTAATCTGACCTGCGTCAGACCTGCGTCAGCAAGACGTAGAGCACGAGATGAGGGGCGGATCGGTGGCGGACATCGAGGAAGCACGCAAGCAGTTCGAGCGGATCGATACGGACGGTGACGGATACATCACCGCTGCCGAGTTCAAGACCGCCCTGGCCCGGTCGGGCGACTGGAACGTCACCGAGTCGGTCGCCGAGGTCGTCATCAAGACCCGCGACCTCGACGGCGACAAGCAGCTGAGCTTCGATGAGTTCTGGGCCTACCTGAACAAGTAGGCGTCCAGTTCGCCGGTTGCCGAGCGAAGGGGCCCGGTCCACGATCCTCGGACCGGGCCCCTCGCCATGCCCGGAGTGCGCCCCGGACTCGGAATAGCGCACTCGCCCCGAAGGTTGACGCTGCTCGCGAAGGCTCACGAGGCGCTGTGCATCTCCGAAAGGACGAGGCGACGACATGAAGATCGGCATCATCGGAGCGGGCAACATCGGCGGCAACCTGACCCGGCGGCTCACCGCCCTCGGCCATGACGTGGCCGTCGCCAACTCCCGAGGCCCCGAGACGCTCACGGCCCTGGCGGAGGAAACGGGCGCGACGCCCGTGACGGTCGGGGAGGCGGCGCGGGACGCCGAGATCGTCGTCGTCACCATCCCGCTGAAGGCGGTCCCGGACCTCCCTTCCGGTCTGCTCGACAGCGCGGCGGACGGCGTCGCGGTCATCGACACCGGCAACTACTATCCCCGGCAGCGGGACGGCAGGATCGCCGCGATCGAGGACGACGGCCTCACCGAGAGCCACTGGACGGAACGCCGGATCGGCCACCCGGTCGTCAAGGCCTTCAACGGCACCTACGCCCAGGACATCCTGGAACGCCCGCTCCCGGCCGACGACCCCGACCGCATGGCCCTCCCGGTGGCCGGCGACGACGAGCCGGCCAAGCGCAAGGTACGGGACCTCATCGACGCCCTCGGCTTCGACACGGTGGACGCGGGCGGCATCGACGACTCCTGGCGCCAGCAGCCCGGCACCCCGGTCTACGGCCTGCGCGCCGGCGTCGAAGCGGTCACGAAGGCCCTGGCGGAGGCGTCCCCGGAACGCACACCGGGGTTCAGCGGCTAGGACTTGTCCGGCCGATCATGCTGGAGTCAGACCTGTCACGAGTACCCGCTGTCGGATCCTTGTCATGCGCCGCAAGTATCTTGCGGCGCATGACAATGACTGACTATCTTGTACCGCATGACAAAGGGGCTGCCCGCTGCCGGTGACCAGCGTCGTAGTCAGCTGCTGCGCGGAGTGCTCGATCTGTGCCTGCTGTCGCTGATCGCCGAACGGCCGCGTTACGGCTTCGAGTTCGTGGCGGCACTCGCCGACAACGGGCTCGATCTCGTGAGCGAAGGCAGTATCTATCCGTTGCTCACCCGGCTGGAGCGGGAGGGGCTCATCTCCTCGTACCGCGCCCCGTCGGCCAGCGGTGGCGCCCCACGCAAGTACTACCGCCTGACCGAAGCGGGAAGTGCCGAACTGGCGAGCGGCCGGGCCGTATGGCACGCCTTCAGCGGGCGTGTGGGGCGGATCCTGACCGCTACCGAACCCACGGGGGGAAGCACACCATGACGGACCAGCGAACCATGACTAATCAGCAGATACTCGCGGTCTGCCGCAGCAATTGGGAGTACCGGGGCATCGACGACGGATCCGTCCGGGAGATGCTCGATGAGCTCTCCGCTCATCTGGACGACGCGGTGGCCGCAGGCCGCACGCCCCAAGACGTCGTGGGCAGCGACGTGAAGGAGTTCGCCGCCTCCTGGGCCCGGGCCCGCGCTCCGTTTGCCCGCCGGCTGCTGCGCACGGCGGCGATGGTCTGTTTCGTGATCGGCTGGCTGATACTGGCCACGTGTCTGCTCCGGTGGACCACCGAACGGGTCGTGAGCGTCAACGATGTTGCCTTCTGGACCGTCGTCGCAGCGGTCACGGTCGCCTGGGAGCTGCGGCGCGGCAGCCTGGGGCTCGGTAGGACCCTGGCGGTCGCCCTTGCCGTCGGCTTGCCCGCAGTGCTGCTCTCCCGATGGCTGGGCGGCGACGGGGAACTGTTCGCATTGCCACTGTGGGCGGCCCTGGCGCTGCTCCTTCCCGGGCTTCCGTACGCCCTCGCCGATGCGCGGAACAGGAAGAACACCGCGCCCGACGTCGACTAGGACCGGCCCGCCCGATCATGTGACTATCCAACTGTTGTCTCGTTGTCCCAGACATGGGGCGGGGTGACTTGACGGATGCGGAGTGGGAACAGCTGCGGCCGTTCCTGCCGGTCAGCAACGGACGTTGTGGCCGGTGGCGCGATCATCGGCAGGTAATCGACGGGATTCTGCACCGGGTGCGGACCGGGGTGCAATGGCGCGACCTGCCCGAGCGGTTCGGGCCATGGAAAACGGTTTATGAACGCCACCGGCTGTGGTCGGCCGACGGAACCTGGGAACGCCTGCTGCAGCAGGTCCAGGCCGCGGCCGACGCAGCAGGTGAGATCGACTGGGACATCGCGGTGGACTCCACCATCGTGCGTGCGCATCAGCACGCGGCCGGTGCCCGCACCGATCCGCCGCCGGCTCCGGCATCAAAGGGGGCGGCAGAAGACGAACATCAGGCCGAGACGCCGTGGCAGAGCCTGCTCGCCCGCCTGGTGGAGGTGGCGCAGGAAGTGAGGGCCTGGGCCGCTCGCGGGGCGGGTTCACCAGCAAATTCCACCTGAGTGCCGACGGCCGTTGCCGTCCGCTATCGCTGGTCGTTACCGGTGGGCAGCGGGCCGACTGCACCCAGTTCACGGCGGTGCTGGAGAAGATCCGCGTTCCCAGGCCCGGACGGGGCAGGCCACGCAAGAAACCTGACAGCCTGGCGGCGGACAAGGCCTACAGCAACGGTCCCTGCCGTGAGTACCTGCGGCGCCGGGGCATCCAGCACACCATCCCGGAGAAGACCGACAGCCAGGCCGCCCGCCTGCGCAAAGGCTCACGCGGCGGACGGCCACCCGGCTTCGACGAAGAGCGGTACAAGAAGCGCAACACCGTCGAGCGGGCGATCAACAGGCTCAAGCAGTCACGGGCCGTGGCTACCCGATATGACAAGCGCGGCTACGTCTTCCTCGGCACTGCCACTGCGGCGGCCCTCGTCATCTGGCTCCGCACATGATCGGCCGGACAAGTCCTAGTAGTGCTTCGTTACCTTGGGTGATCTCGCCTGGTGATGGGCATGTTCGAAGCATGAAGTTGGGGGATGTGGAACGGCTCCGGGGTGAGTTATCGGAGTTCGTTGCGAACGTGTTCGGGTCGTTGCCGCGGCGGGATCAGCGGCGGTGGGGCGAGTGTTATCTGCGGGGCCTGATGCTGGACGGCCGCCGGAAGTCGATCCAGCCGATGGCCGAGCGGCTGCCGGACGGCAACATGCAGGCCCTGCAGCAGTTCGTTAACCAGTCGCCGTGGGAGTGGACACCCGTGCGTCAGCGGATCGCCCGGCGGTTGTGCGAGGTGGTCCAGCCCGAGGTGTGGGTGATCGACGATGTGTCGTTTCCCAAGTGCGGCACCGCGTCGGTGGGGGTGGCCCGGCAGTACTGCGGCGCGTTGGGCAAGCGGGCGAACTGCCAGGTCGCGGTCAGTGTCCATGCCGCCACCGACAGGGCCTCGTGCCCGTTGGAGTGGCAGTTGTATCTGCCGCGTGAGTGGACGGACGAGCCGGACCGATGCCGCAGGGCAGGAGTCCTGGACGACGTGGTGCACCGGGAGAAGTGGCGTCTCGCGCTCGGTCTCCTGGACACACTCGCCCAGTGGCAGTTGAAGGCGCCGGTCGTGGTCGCTGACGCCGGCTACGGCGTCAGCACCCCGTTCCGGCTCGGTCTCCAGGAGCGAGGGCTGTCCTATGTCCTGGCCCTGAACGGGAAGGAAGTCGCTCACCCGGAAGAAGTTGAGCCGCACCAGCCTGCTTATGGCGGGCTCGGACCGCCCACCCTTGCCCGCTACCGCACCTCACCGCGAGCCGTCTGCGTCCTCGCGGCGGAGGCGGGTGCGGAGCGGTTCACCGAGGTGACCTGGAGGCAGGGCAGCAAAGGCGCGATGACCTCACGGTTCGCGGTGCTGACAGTGCGGCCCGCGGGCAAGCAGTCCCTGGCCGCAGCGCAGGAGGCGGGCGGCGGCCG
>NZ_JAAHBP010000039.1 GCF_023184515.1 Streptomyces sp. D2-8
CCCGCGGAGCGGGATATGCAGCGCTGGCGCGCTGCATAGAGAACGGCTCCGCTGACGCTCCGCCAGATTCCCCCGCAAGCGGGGGAATCGAATTCCGCAAGCGGAATTCTGAGTGCGTGTCAATTCGCGCAAGCGCGAATTGAGGGAATCCCGCAAGCGGGATTCCTGGGGCTGGCAGTAAGGGGTGGGTGCATCACGTGCGGGTCTGTGTAGTGCTTGGGATTCCTAGCTACCACCCCTGAACGGATGTGACGGGCCGTCGGCCTGACGGGGTGCCGGCCTCGTTGTAGTGACGGGTTCCGCTGCGCTCCACCCTGAACCCCTCCCCCACCGTCTACCTGTCCCGACACGTTCACCGATGGCCTGTCAGCATACAGGACAACCGACCGTTCATGGGTGGGATTGAGTCATGTGACACTCTCGGGCACGAAAGTTAGTGTGCGGGTGATGCATCACGAGTCATGACTGTGTAGAGTCTGGGATCAGATGCTGCACCCCTACCGCCGCGCACCTTGCGCCTGGATTCCATTTGTTATTACGCGCTGCATTCCGCGAAAAGGAGAACACGGGGCATGGCCGTGAAGCTGCGTGATCACCAGATCGAGGCCGTTGCAGCCATTGTGCGCGGTTTCGATATTCCGCCGGGTGGTATTCCCTGGAATGGTCTTCGCGGGCAGGTGCACGCCGCGTGTGGGACGGGAAAGACCATCATGGCTGCCGCGTCGGCGAGGCGGCTTGTGCCCAGGGGGCGTGTGCTCGTGCTGGTGCCGACGCTGGATCTGCTGGCGCAGACGGTGAGGGCGTGGCACGAGGCCGGGCACAAGGGGCCGGCGGTGGCGGTGTGTTCGCTCCAGGATGACCCGGAGCTGTGGTCGTTGAAGGTGCGCTCCACGACGAACCCGATCCAGTTGGCGCTGTGGCATGACTCCGGGCCCGTGACCATCTACGCCACCTACGCGTCTCTGGGTGTCCTGGCGGAGGCGTTCGAGGGCGTCTACGGCCAGAAGTTGGACCCGGTAGACCTCGCGGTAGTTGATGAGGCCCACAGGACAAGTGGGTCGATGGGTAAGGCGTGGGCGGACATCCATGACCAGACCGTCATCCCGGCGTACCGGCGGCTGTACCTGACGGCGACGCCGCGGATCTGGGAGGAGCGGCTGAACCGCGAGGTTGCCGAGGGGGTGCGTGACCCGCTGCCGAGGGAGATGGCGGCGAGCATGGATGACGAGACGGTCTTCGGGCCCGTCCTGTACAAGCTCTCGCTGGCCTCTGCCGTCTCCCGGGGCCTGTTGGCGCGGTACCAGATCATCGTCCTGGAGCTCCAGGACCCCGTCGTCACGCCCGAGCGGCTGATGGGCGAGGAGCGGCACACCGAAGAGGTCCGCGGGCAGCGCCTGGGAGCCCTCCAGGCCGCGTTGCTGCACACGATGGCGCAGCACGACCTGTCGACGTGCATCACCTTCCACCACCGGACCATCGAGGCACAGGCGTACGCGGAGGGCCTGGAGCGCGTCGCGGCCAAGCTGCACGCCGACCAGCCTGAGACCTACCCGAAGCGCATCTGGGCGGACTGGCTGTGCGGCGAGCACGTCCCCGAACGCCGGCGAGAGGTTCTGGGTTCGTTCGGGTCCACGGCGCAGCGGGCCGTGCTCTCGAACTGCCGGGTCCTGGGCGAGGGCGTCGATATTCGAAGCGTGGATTCAGTCGCCCTGTTGGACCCGAAGGGCGCGCCGCACGACATCGTCCAGGCCATCGGCCGGGCACTCCGGCAAAAACCCGGACAGGGCAAGCTCGCCTCTCTGATCGTGCCGGTATTTCTCCAGCCGGGCGAGCAGCCGGAGGACATGTTCACTTCCGGATCGTATCGTCCTTTGGTGAAGGTATTGGAAGGGCTGCGCGCTCACGATGAAGAGGCCGTGGAATTGCTGGCGATTCCGCAGGAGCCGCAGAAGGATGTGGCGCAGCCTTCCGTGAACATCGGTGTCGCGCCAGAAGACGGCGAGGAAGAATCACGGTTGCTGCTCCGTTTTGCCGCCCCTAGGGATCCGGTGATGGTCGCGGACTGGGTGTCCTTCAACGTGATCGATACCGAACGCCAGGACTGGGCCCGCGGCTGGGCGAAGCTGAAGACGTACGTCGAGCGGGTCGGGAACGCGAGGGTGCCCTACGGACACCGCGAGGGCGCGACACCGCTTGGTCAATGGGTCGCGGAACAACGACGCGCCTACGCAGCCGGGCAGATGAACGGCCAGCGCGCGAGGCGACTTGAGCAGCTCGGCATGGTCTGGAGCCTGGCGGATGAGCGGTTCCAGGAGAACCTGGAAGCCGCCAAGGCGTACTACGAGCAGCACTGGACGCTGTGCGCGCCCCGGCCCGCGACGATGCTGGACCGGCCGGTAGGGCAATGGCTTTCTAATCTGCGGCGGCCGGGTGCCCTCGACGGACACCCCGAGTGGAAGACGGCGCTGGAAGCCGTGGACGAGGACTGGAACCCGTCGTGGCCAGCGGAGTGGCAGCGGCACTACGCCGCGCTGCGCGAGCTCGTGCGCGACGAAGAGGGCCAGGCAGAGGTCCTGCCCGGCGTCACCGTCCACGGCATGGACATCGGGAAGTGGCTGGCCCGACAGCAGAAACCGGCAGTCTGGCAGGCCCTGACGGACGGACAGCGCGAACGCCTGGAACAGCTCGGCATCACCCCACTCGCCCCGGAGCCGGAGGCGCCCGCGAGGCCGTCCACGACGCCCGTGGGGGCATTCGAGCGGGGCGTTGCGGCCCTGGCGCAGTACAAGGCCCGGGAGGGCTCTGTGACGGTCCCCAGGGCCCACGTAGAGCGGCTGGAGGACGGCACGGAGGTCAAGCTCGGAGTGTGGATCATGAACCAGAAAAGCCGCCGCGCCAAGCTCACCGCCGACAAACTCGCCGCACTCGCCGTACTGGGATTGGAATGGGCACGCGAAGGTTAAGGAATGGGATAAGTTTCCGGTTAAGCAAGTATCGAGTCCTGACGTGAAGGTGCGGGGATATGGCATCTGAGGAAGAGCTGTTCGCATCCGTCGACGCTCTGTTGAACGAGGAGCCGCACCTGCCGCCTCCGGCGGAGCGTGCCCGGCTGCGTGAGGCTGCCGGCATCACGCAGGCCCGCCTCGCCACCGCGTTGAAGACGACGACCCAGTCGGTGAAGAACTGGGAGAACGGCCGCAGCGAGCCGAAGTCACCGCGCCTGGACGCCTACCAGCGGCTGCTCAACGGGTGGGCGGCGAAGTACCCTGCCCCCGGCGCAGCTCCACCAGCCTCGGTTGCCGCAACGGCACCCGCGGCGTCTCGCGAACCGGGTGCGTCCGGGGTGGAGACAGCAGATGCCCCGCAGGCTCCCGCCGTTCCGGCTGCGGCACCGGCGCGCCCCGCCACCCCCCGGCCCGCTGCGACATCGCGACGTCAGGCCACGAAGCAGGCGGCGCAGCCCGCAGCCGACCCGCGCTTCCCGCACGGGCCCCTCGCGGTCCTGGACGGTGACGGCTGCGCGTACGGCACGGGCGGCATCGTGCTCGACTGCCCCGCGACCACTGTGGTGGAGCTGGTGGAGTGGACGCTGCGCGAGTCCGGCCTCGGCGCGCCGAAGCTCAACCGCTACGGCAAGGACAGCGATCCGCTGATCGTGCTCACCGCCGAGGCCGCCGTGAAGCTCGGGCTGCCGCAGCGCCTGGAAGGCCACGAGCAGCGCCGCTCCCTGCGCCTGCCTGAGGACCATCCAGTGGTCAAGCAGGTGGTGAAGGCGAAGTGGCGGCTCACCCAGCGCGGGTTCGGCCCGTGGGCAAGGATCTACCGCAGGGCCCAGGGCCGCGAGCGGCAGTGCGTGCAGTTGGCGATCCTGTCCTGGGACGCCCTCGACGAGCGGTCCTGGCCCGGCGTCTCCGAGATGGAGCCGGCCGACGTCGCCCGCGTCCTGGGGGTGTACGCCCAGCGGGTCATCACGCCGCGCGGGTCGACGGCCGTGTCGGGGCTGGAGCTGATGACGGCGCTGCGGCCGCCCACCCGCGCGGTGCAGGACCCGGAGACGGGGAACTGGGTGCCCGGCCACAACCCCGGCTCGCTGGGCACGGAGCCGATGGATCCGGCGCCGCCGGAGGCCACCCCGGAGCACCCGGTCGTCGTGGACTCCGGCTGGAAGGGCGGGTTCCTGAATGAGGAGGCGTACCAGTGGGTGCGCGACGTCAGCCTGCTGACGGATGAGGAGTGCACGCTGCCGTACGCGGTCGGCCTGGACCTCAACACCGCCTTCCTCGCCGCCGCGGCCCGCCTGGTCGTCGGCCTCTCAGCCCCGGACCACTTTCACACCCCGACGTTCAACCCGAAGATCCCCGGGAGCTGGCTGGTCGACCTCTCCCACGTCGAGGTGGATCCGCGCCTGCCCTCGCCGTTCACGCCGGACGGCACCCGGCCGACGGGACCTGCCTGGTACCAGACGCACACCGTCGCCTACGCCCAGGAGCTCGGCTACAACGTTGACCCGATCGAGGCGTACCTGCGGCGCGAGACCGGCGCCTATCTGGACCCCTGGCACGACCGGCTCAAGAACGCCTACGTCGACACCCTCGCCGACCTCGGCGTCACCAAGGATCTGGACGACGCTGAGTTCCTCGCGGCGATGGAGCGGCACAAGGACGCCGACCCCGCCCTGGCGGCCGTCCTGGCCGCCATCAAGGCGACCGTCAAGGGCGGCATCGGCAAGCTGCGCGAGCGCCCGCAGGGCAGGAAGTACCAGGAGGGCGAGCGGTGGCCGGCCCTTCAGCGCCCGACCTGGCGGCCCGACATCCGCGCCGCCGTCATCTCCAAGGCCCGCATCAACATGCACCGCAAACTGCGCAACATGGCCACGATGACGGGCCTGTACCCGCTCGCCGTGCTCTCCGACTGCGTCGTCTACCCCTCGCCAGGCGACTCGCCGCTGGACTTCCTCCCGTACGCCGCGTCCGGCAAGCCGCAGCCGGGCGGGTTCCGCCTCGGACCCACCCCGGGCCTGGCCAAGCTGGAGGGCGTCCAGTCCATGCTCTGGGCGGTCGACCTGATGGAACAGGGCCACAACCCCGCCCGCCACATCAAGGGCGGCGACGCCGTCCTCGACGAAGGCGAGTAGGCCAGTGCCCGACGCCGGCCCGACGCACAAGACCCGGTTCCCGCTGGCCGACACCGGCGGCCAGGACCCCACCGCCGAGAAGGGCTGAGCCATGGCAGAGATCGAGGACGCCATCGAGCGGGCCGACCGGGAAGCGTTCACCCGCCAGCCGCCCAAGACCCTCAAGGGCCAGATCGGCTACCTGATCAAGCAGCTCAAGACGACCCGCGCCGTCGCTCAGGAGCTCGGCGTCAGCCAGCGGTCGGTGGAGCGCTACCGCAAGGGCGAACGCAAACACCCGCCCCAGGCCATCGCCGAACGGATCGACGCAGCCGTACGGGCCCGCTGGCAGCCCCAGGTCCGCAAACGCCGACAGCGCCAGGCCGCCACGACAGGCGGGATCACGGTGGAGACGAGGGCCCGGTTCGGCTACACCGCACCGATCGGCACCACCGACGACGGACGCTTCCGCCGCCTCACCGTCCACCTCCCCCCGGCGTATGCGCAGCGCCTGTTCGACGCCCGCGACGCCGGTGCCAGCGACCAGCAGATGCGCGCGATCATCGCCGAAGGATTCAAAGAGGTCTACTTCCAGGACGGCGGAGCCCGCGCCACAGGACTCTCCGACGTCACCCTCAACGACATCGACTACCTCGACCTCGACTACTAACCCCGGCACCGACCGCAGACCCTGGATCTGCTTGCGGGACCGTGCCTCTTATGCCTCCGTCGGCGACGGACTCCTCTCTGCGCTGAAGTTCGCCGCCGCCGAGGTGTCACTTGGTCAGCGTCAGGGTCACTATCACCTGAGCGATGAGGAGGATGAGCGTGAGGAGGGTCAGAGCGGCTGTGCGTGTGAAACGGTCGCGGCGCAGCAGGCCCAGCGGCTGGTTGGTCCGGGTGAGCAGTTGGGCGATCTTGAGCCGGGTTCGGGTCTGGTGCCAGGCCATCCAGTCGTCTGCGTCGCATCCGCAGGAGTGGAGGAAGGCGTGGAGCAGTTCGGTGCTGGGGAGTTCTTGGCCTTTGAGTAGATCGTGCAGGGTGCTTTTGGAGACGGGATAGCCGTAGCGCTTGCAGCGGTCGCTGAGTTCCCGGAGGGAGAGTCCGTTGGTGTGGCGCAGACGCTCCAGGAGTTCGATGAAGTGCTCGGGGGTGCTGCATAGGTCGAGGGCGGTGTAGGCGGAGTTGTTGCTGATCAGGTGTGCTTGGTGGACCAGCTTCGGGAGGGAGTCGCCCGGGTCGCGCAGGCGGACGGTCGCTTGCGGGACGCCTGCGCGTCGGGCTGGGGGCACAGGGCTGCGGGGCGAGGCGGATGCATCGGGCGCCGGGCCGCGGTCGCGGGCGGGCTGGGTCACGGCGTCGGCGAAGGAGCTTCCCGCAGGCCTGCGCGTGCGCCAGGCGCGCCGGTTGTCCGGCTCATGGGCCGTGGCTTCGTGGGCCGGGCGCCGGACCCCGTCTCGGCCGTTGTTCGCCTCGCTGGGGGCCGGGTTCGGTGCCCGGCGGGCACCTTCTTGGACTGCGTGGGCCTGATTCCACAGGTTCCGGATGCGGATCTGCTCATCTTCGTCGCTGGTACATCCCCGCACGTACGCCTCGACGACTTCCCAGCGCGGCAAGGACTTCCCCGATGCAGCGATGGAGAGGGTCGCGGGAGAGTAGTTGCACTTCACGGCGAGCTGCCGCAGTGAGAGTCCCGCCCGAAGGCGGAGGTCCCTGAGGGCCTCCGCCACGGCGGCGATGCGGGGGTCCGTCTCGGCCGACAGCGGCTTGAGCGGACGTCCCTGTGCCGGGTTCACGACAGGGCCCCCTCGTCAGCTCGCCTTGCCGGGCTCGACGCGCGGCTCGCCGGAGTCAGCGGGCGGGGTCGGGGCGTCTGCCTGGACGGCCTGCTCGAAAGTGACCGGATGGACAGTGACGCGCGGCTTGATCTCGAAGCGGGGCTCCCACACCATGACGCCCTCGTCCGGCTGCCGCTGCGCCGAGTCGGCGGGCGGCGTGTCCTTGAGACCGGCCGTACCGGCGGCGTAGGAGGCGTCGCACGTGGAGCCGACGGAGTCCGCGGCTTCCTGGATAGCGTCGGCGTGGGAGGAGAGAGCCGATGGGGCCGTGTCGTCACCGTCGGCGGGCTGCTCAGGATCGGTGCCGTCGGCGTCGCTCCCGGGCTCCTGGTGTTCGACGGCGGTGTCGGAGCCGTCGCGCGGGGGCACGGGAAAGAACGCGAGCAACACGGGCAGGGCGCCGAGGCCGAGGCCTGCAGCGGCGGGCGCGTCCACTCCTGGGATGAACGTCGTGCCGTAACCGAAGGCAGCGCTGGACAGGGACACGGCCGTGCCGTGCAGTGCGCGCCGCAGAGGGTTGGCCGACGCCGAGCGCCGACGGCGGAAGATCCGCTTGAACATGTGCTTCCTTGTCTACGTATCTGCGCGTAGGCAGAGCTGAGGATCCGGGGCCTGCGCATGAGCGCAGGCCCCTTCACCGACCTGGACTTCACCAGCGATCACCGGTCACACAGGGCACCCTCGGCAAAGGGCACCCCCGACGTTCGAAGGCTCGCGTATCAGTCTGCACCACGGTGCGGGGGCTCGACCATGGACGTTGGCCACTTGCTGTCCGACTTCGAGGTTTACGGCCTGGTACGCCACGGCAGTTGGGTGCAGATCGACCGTTTATACGCGAACTTGTTCTGGGCTGACGGAAGTTGATCGTCACCTCGTGGACGCCGCTGTACGGCGAATGAGTGAGTCGACTCGAACAGCGTTGACCTGAGCGGGTGGTGACGCAGCGTTCGACACTGGCCGGGGATGAGACGGGGCGCGGTGCGTGCCGAGCTGCTGCAGGGACAGACGGGCGTCGCCGTGGTGCGGGAACCGCGTCCATGCAAGGGGCGGCGTGCGCTGCGCAGTGTCGGCGGGCGCTGCTACGCCGGCTGTGGAGCTGAGGGCGGCCCAGCTGGCTTCACGCTGCTGGCCGGGGCAGGCAGCCCGCCACTTCGGTACCAGTGATCGCCGTCCCCGCTCGGGCGGGTTCCGGGGCGCCGTGCGTCGACACGTGCTCGGCGGTACGTCCCCCGACGGACGCTGCGGTCCTCACGGGCGGCGCGGCGAGCACCGGGGCCCAGGGGGACGGGCAGGTCGCCGGCGGCCTGCTCCGCCGCCGTCTCGCCGCCGCCCGGGGCCGCGTTCTCGACGGCGAGGGCGTCCCTGGGTCAGGTCCCACATCTTGCGAGAGCCGGGGCCTCTTCCTGCGGGCGCCGGACAGGCCGATCCGGCAGGGCCGCCCAGCAGAGCACGACCACTCCCTTGCTGGGACACAGCACCAGAACGAGGACGCCGTCGTCGTACTCAGCGAAGAAGGAGCGACAGGCGGGGAGGCTGTCGCTGAGGTTGGGAGAGGCGGGCTCGGGGGACTTCCCGGCCAGCGGGAGGCGGCCGGTCCGGTCCGCAGCAGGCGGCGTTCGGCGGCCGTCGGCGTCCTGATCCGAGGCATCCCGACGGCCGTCGGGGTCCGGATCGGAGGACTCGGAGGGCGCGACCGTGCTGGTGGGCGGTCGGCGGACGGAGACGTCCGGGCCGACCGTGACGGCGACGAGGGCGTAGGTGAACAGCATCACCGCCATCACGCTGGTGACGACCGGGACTTGGCGCACGATCGGCGTGACGACCTTGACGAGCAGCCGCGTATGTATAGGAGCGGCGGTGGGCGGTTCTGCGGCGCAGGCGCCGAAGAGGATATTCATGTGGAGGGTCTGCAGCTGTGCGCGCCACCATGACGCCTCACCCAGGTGCGGCGGGGTGCTCTGCCGGCCGCCGCGGTGCAGCCGGTCCAGACACACCTGCACGAGCAGATCGATCTTCTCCGCCGACCGCAGGTCCGGCTCGCGCAGCCAGCGGCGCACCGTCGCGGAAGACTTGTTGACCTGTGCTGCGAGCTCACCAGCGTTGAGTCCGGCTTGCTGGGCCAGGCTGTGGAGCTCATCCCGGAGATACTCCAGGCGTTTGCTGCATGCGCATTGGGCTGCGACGCCGTCGTCGTTCACGCCAGGTCCTTCTCGTTCCTCACTCGCAGGGGATATCGCAGCGCTCGCTCGCTGCCGCGCTCACTTCGTCGTGCACGCGGGCTGTCGGCGGGCCGACCCGAACGGGGCCTCGACGGGCTCTGCTGGGGGCTGTGCAGTGCCTGTGGGATGGAGAACTCAAAGGGGTGCGGCCAGAGTTCCCGCAGTCGGCATGCAACCGCGTTCATCAACAACTCCGCGGCCGGAACAAAGTCGCTGAACACACGGCACAGTCGTCACCAGCGTGCAGTGAACAAGTCCCAACAACTGAACAACTGTCATGATCCTCAACATGTACGGTCCAGTCGCTGCAGGTCACGGCATTGCGACCAGCGCAACTGTTCACGATTGTTTTTGAAGTGTCCGTTTGCCTAGCCGAACAACGTCTGCGATCGTTCTATAGGTGTCGCCACCAACGCGTGGTGAACCGCCAGCTCGTTGTCTACTGACCTGGACACCAGCGGCTCTGAGGCTCCCTGCCGGCAAGCGGGGAGCCTCAAATGTTTTCGCCTTACCCCGACCGCTCCGGGCGCAGGCCGCGATCCCTCCCCACAGCCTGAACAAGTGCAGTCTTCGGTGACGGACGAAAAGACTTGTTGTGTCGAGGCTCGGTGGCCGGCGTGCGTGTCCATCCGCCGCCACCAGCGACCACACCACTGACGCGGGAGCCGGCCATCTGCCAACACCGCCTCTCAGCATCGTCGCCCGGCGTCAAGTAGCCCACGGCCGATGCGCACAAGACAGCGGCGGGTACCCGATCCTCACAGCGCCCCCGCCAGAACGGGAGGGGCACTCAACGAAGGATGTCTGACGCTGTAGCGGCAACAACGCGCTCCGGGTCCCACCAGTGCCGCCATCTTGACTGGGCCGGAAGCACAACGGCATTCCCCGATCCTTTCCCGGACACCACGGCAACAGCCCGGACAAGCTGGGATCAAGCACGACAACGGTAAGGAGCAAGCCGAGGTGGCGGATGACCAGGGCACCGCACACGGCAACGATCCCCGCCCCGGCCTCTTTCGCGTCGCCCCCGTCGCTGGGGAGACGACATCGTCCCTGATCTGCCGCATCGCCAGCCGCTACGGGATGGAAGCGAAGGTGCTGCGGGCATGCTGGAAGTGGCGCAACTACCCGCCCGGGCACGAGGGCGGAGGCGCACGGGCCGACGCCGAGGTGCTGCTGAACGCAGCCGGACGCCAGCTCCTGGCAGACATGTGCGGCGTCGAGGAAGACGCGCTGGCACGGGCGTTGCCGTCCTGGGAAGAGGGGGACACCAAGCTGCGCGCCGAGGATGGCGATCCGGTGGGACTGTGGCGGATCTGTGGCGCGGTGGCCGGGCCGGTGGCGTTCGGCTGCCGGCTGTGCACGGCCCTGCGCACGGGGACGGCTCTCCGGGCGGTGCGGTACGCGCCGCGGTGGGAGCGGGCGTGTGTTCGGCATGGGCGGTGGCTGCTGGACGCGGACGCCAACCAGCCGCTGGAGCACCTCGACCTGCGTGGCCTGCCGGAGGTGGTGGCGGCGCAGCGGCGGTGGGCCTCGGTGGCGCGGCGGGCGGTGCGGGCCGGTGCGGAGCCGGAGCGCGTGTTCGCGCTGGCGCAGGCGGTGGTGGCCCGGTGGTGGGAGCAGGCCCTGCAGTGGGAGCGGGAGACGATCTGGCCGCAGCGCCTGCACCAGGTCGCGGGCGGGGATGCAGGTGTTGATCTGGAGCGGTGGCGGATCGTGGGGCGGGACGCGGTCGTCTTCCCGGAGGTGGTGGCGGTGGCCGACGCACTGCTGGACCCGGCCATGTCCGAGCTGGTGTGGACGGACAGCGGTGCCGGGCGGCCGCGGGCGCTGCCCGCCGAGGGGATGTTCTGCCGCAGGCTCGGTGAGCGGCTGGGACGGGGATGGCTGGGGCCGCTGGCCGCGACGGACCACGGCGGGCCGCTCATCGCGTGGATGGGCAGCGTGATCCGCCTTCGCCGCGGCGCCGGCGGGCCGCCCGGGTACGACAACGACCCGTGGTGGCTGCGCCAGGAACACCAGGCCGCAACCATGGCCGGACAGCTGAGGGTGCTGGGCAAGGAGAAGAAGGCGCCCGGTTCGGGGACGATGTGGCGGGCTGCGGTGCCCGCCGAGCAGCGCAGGCTGATCACCAGCGCTATCGACAGCGCCGAGGAGCAGTTGCTGCAGCTGCGCGGGGTGCAGACCGGCCCGACCGCCGAGGTCGCCCGGCGGCTGCTGCGCGGGCTCGGTCACAGTGCCGGCCTGATCGAGAACGCCTGGAAACGGACCGCGGTGGCGGCGGTGAACGGCGGGGTGCCGCTTGAGGAGGTGGCCCGGTGGGTGGACCTGCCCGTCGAGGTGCTCCGAAGAATGCTGACCGCGGACAGGCAGGAAGACGACCGCTGAGAGCGATGCGCAGGGAGAAGTCGGCTGTTAGCTGATACGGCACTCGTTTGTGGCAGGAACACTGAAAACAGTGGTCCGGGCGGGCGGGAGCAGCTTGGCTGGCGCGGGTGACCAGCACAGGAGCGGCCCGGCCCAGGAGCCGGGCAGGGCAGGCGGGCGTGGCCCAGGTGGGCGGGTTCGAGGCGGTGTTCCTCGACCCGGTGGGGCAGGCGGTGCAGCAGCGGTGGGCGGATGCCGCCATGACGGTGGCGTTCGAGAACTTGCCGCCGGTGTCGGCGTTCCCGGTGGTCCCGGGGCGGCGCTGGGGGCCGGGCATGTGGTGGTCGGCGACCACCGGACGGCACGTGGCCGCCGGGTCCAACGCGATGCGTGTCCAGCTGATGGTCCTGGACCGCGACCCTGACGTGACGGGGCTGGCAGGGCGGCCGGTGCGGCTGCTGTGGCGTAATCCCCGCGGCCAGGTGCGCTCCTGGGTGCCGCAGCTTTTCGCCCGTCGTGCCGACGGCACCGCGCTGCTCGCCGACTGTCCCAGCCACGCGGGCGCCGGCGGCGAACGCGCCCGGGGCGCCGCCAAGGCCGTCGCGGAAGCGTGCGCGCACATCGGCTGGAGCTACCGGCGCCTCCCACCGCTCGACGACGTACTGGCCGCCAACCTGAAATGGCTGGCCGGTTACCGCCACCCCCGCAACGCCGGCCAGCCCGGCCTGATGCCCGCTGTCTTGGAGGCGTTCACGCGGCCGCGGCCGCTGATCGAAGGCGCCAGCGCGGCCGGCGACCCCATCGAGGTCCTGCCCGCCGTCTTTCACGCCCTGTGGCACGGACAGCTGACGGCCGGCCTGGACACGCCGCTGTACGAACGCGTCCCCGTCGGCCCGCGGAGCTGGAGCGGCCCCCAGACGGGAGATGCCCGGTGACCGCGCGGCGCAATGCCCGGCCGGCCGTGAAGGTCGGTGCTCACATCCGCTTCCGTGGCATGAAGTGGCAAGTGGTCGCCCTGTCAGGACAGGACATCCACCTCGTCGGCCCGGACGGCGGCGGCCAGGCCGTGCTCGCCGGGCACCTGTTCGCCGACCCCGGCTTCACCGTCGTCGGCGCCGATGCGCCTCAGGCGGCACCGCAGTGGGGGCTGTTCGAGACCGCCCCTGCCGCGGCGCGCGAGAAGGCGCTGGCGTGGCAACGACACGTCAGGGAAGTCGAATGCGGCCTGCCTGGCGGGCCCGGCAGCGACGGAGCAGTGCGCGAGCAGTACGACCCCGAGCGGTACACGCTGGCCCAGCGGGAGCAGGCCAAGGCTAAGGAGCTGACCGCGCTCGGATTCGGCCGGGTCTCGCGCACCACGGTGCAGCGCATGCGGCTCGCCTACCGCAAGCAAGGCCTGTGGGGGCTGCTCGACCACCGCACCACCCGCGCCTCCAGCCCCACCGGCCGGGCCGACGAGCGGGTCGTCGCCGCCGTCCGCGAAGCGCTGCGCCGCCGCCGCGGCCGCTCCCGCGGCACCGTCAACGGCCTCTTCCCGCTCATCAATCAGATTCTGGAGGACCGGCACGGTCCCGGGACGGTGCCCGCGCCGTCCCAGGCCACGCTGTACCGGCTCGTCACCAACCTCGCCCGGCCCGGCGAACTGCCCTCCGGACCCGTCCGGCAAGTACCGGCGAGCGTCGACGGGCGGGCCTTCACCCCCGCCACGGCGCTGCGGCCCGGCGAACAGGTCCAGATCGACACCACCCGCCTGGACGTCCTCGCCCTCTTCGACGACGGGCGCCTGGCCCGGCCCGAACTCACCATCGCCGTCGACGTCGCCACCCGCGCCATCCTCGCCGCCGTGCTGTGCCCGAGTGCGACCAAGGCCGTGGACGCGGCGCTGCTGCTGGCGGAGATGGCCGTCCCGCACCCCGCACGCCCCACTTGGCCGGACATCCTGCGCATGGACCACGCCCCCGCACTCCCCCACCAGCGGCTGGCCGCGCTGGACGAGCGCCTGGCCGGGGCTGCGGCCCGGCCGGTCGTCCTGCCCGAGACGATCGTCGTCGACCGCGGCAAAGTCTTCGTCTCCGCCGCGTTCACCGCCGCCTGCGAACACCTCGGCATCAGCGTCCAGCCTGCCCCGCCCCGCGCCCCTACCGCCAAAGGCATCGTCGAGCGGACCTTCGGCACCCTCAACCACCTGTTCTGCCAGCACCTGCCCGGCTACACCGGCTCCGACGTCACCCGCCGCGGCCCCGACACCGAGAAAGACGCCTGCTACAGCGTCCCCCAGCTCCAGGACCTGCTTGATGAGTGGCTGGTGCACTACCACCACCGGCCCCACGAAGGCCTGCGCCACCCGATGATGCCGAAGAAGGCCCTCACCCCGAACCAGATGTGGGCCGCGCTGGTCGCCGTCGCCGGGTACGTGCCCGTCCCGCTCACCGGCCGCGACTATCTCGAACTGCTGCCCGTGCGCTGGCAGGCCATCACCCCCGCCGGCATCACCATCCACCACCGCACCTACGACCACGATCTCCTCGCCCCGTACCGCGGCCAGGCCTCCCCCGTCGCCGGCCGGGGCGGGAAATGGGAAATCCACTACAACCCCCACGACGTCCGCCAGATCTGGATCCGCCTGCCCGACGGCGAACTCACCGAGATCCCCTGGATCCACCGCGACCACGTCCACCAGCCGTTCAACGACCACACCTGGCAGCACATCCGCACCCACGCCCACCACAACAACCACGACGACAGCCAGCAGCATGAGGCCGGCCTGGCCGACGCCCTCGACCAGCTCATGCGCCGCGTCCACAGCGGCCACGCCACCACCACCGAGCGAGCACTCCTCGCCCGCGCCACCACAACGCCGGTCCCCGCCGCCCGGCATCCGCACCACGGCACCGGCCCCACCCCCGGCGAGCCGGCGCAGCACGACAAGGACGACAGCATCGACGACCTCGACGACCTCCCCGACGACGACACCCGCCCCGCCGCGGCCACCGGATTCGGGCTCTACGACGCACACGAGGAAGCCGGCAAATGGTGAACACCCGCCCCCGCCCAGCAGCACACCCACCGCGCAGTGCACCCGCCGACGCAGACAGCGACGGTACGGTCGAGCCGTCCTGGCCCCTGACCACCTGGCAGGGCTGGCAGCACTTCGCCACCACCGACCCCGTCTCCCCGCCCCAGCCCGGCGACCCGCCCCGCAGCACCGACGAACGCCTCGCCTACCACTCCGCCTTCGTCACCATCCGCACCCCCGCCATCAGCCAGCTCGCCACCCAGGTCCGCACCCTGATGATCCTCGGCCGCCACCAGCAGACCACCGCACGGCCCTCCCTCATCGTCACCGGACCCGCCGCCGCCGGGAAAACCACCGCCCTGCTGAACGTCGGCCGCGCCTGCCACCTCGCCCACATCCGCAAAAGCCCGCCCCCGCCCGGGTCAGCCCACGCCGCAGCACCCGTCGCCTACGTCCTGGTCCCGCCCGGCGCCACCGCGAAAACCCTCATCACCGAGTTCGCCCGCTACCTCGGCATCCCCGTAACCACCCGCATGACCCAGACCCAGATCACCGACGCCGTCTGCCACACCTACACCGCCACCGGCGTCCAACTCGTCCTCATCGACGAAATCCACCGCCTCAACCCCCGCACCACCACCGGCGCCCAAACCGCCGACCTCCTCAAAGACCTCACCGAACGCCTGCCCGCCACCTTCGTCTACGCCGGCATCAACGTCACCGACACACCCCTGTTCACCGGCACCCGCGGCGCCCAACTCGCCGGCCGCGCCACGCTCGTCGACTGCGGTCCCCTCCCCGCCCGACACGGCAAACGCGAACCGTTCCGCGAGGTCATCACCGACATCGAGAACGCCCTTGACCTCCACCACCACAAACCCGGCACCCTCCCCCGGCACGCCCCCTACCTCCACCAGCGCACCGCCGGCCGCATCGGATCCCTCACCCGCCTCATCCGCCAAGCAGCCATCACCGCCATCCACGACGGCACCGAACGCATCACCAAAACAACCCTCGACGCGGTACAACTCGACCACCTCGCCGAACAACACAACCGCCCCACCCGCAACCGCTAACCCCGCCGAACAGGCAAAACAGCCCTGACCAGCAAAAACCCCAACCGGGCCTTTACGCGCTAGAACTACTTAAAACCCATCCAGCCACACTCCGCGCAGAACACATAAGCCCAGCTCACACACCCCGCCCACCCCACCCAAACCACACACCCGGCCTCTCAACGAACCCACAACACCCCAGGCCAGCAAGCACCCAGCACACCAACAAACCCCCCTCCGAGCGTTATGGGGCGAGGGCGAGGCGATGGTGCCCGTCGGGCAGCACATGGCCAACCTCCGGCGCAAGGGAGCGAAGAACGGCCTGGGCAAGGACCCGGAGCGGGCCGCCGTGCGCGCGGCGCAGCTGACGGAGATCGACCAGGACTGGGACTGCCCGTGGCCGCTGGACTGGCAGCGCCACTACCGCGTCCTGGCGGACCTGGTCGACGCCGACGGCCAGCTGCCCGACATCGCACCCGGCGTGCTGATGGACGGCGACGACATCGGCAAGTGGCTCCAGCAGCAGGCCCAGCCAGCCATCTGGGCGCGGCTCCTGCCCGAGCAGCAGGAGCGGCTGTCCCAGCTGGGCGTCACGCCCGCTGAGGCGCCGTCTCCCGCACCGGCCTCCAAGGGTGCGACGAAGGGCCAGGGCAAGGCGCAGCAGGCATTCCAGCGCGGCCTGGCGGCCCTCGCACAGTGGGTGGAGCGGGAAGGCGCGGACCGGCCGGTGCCGAGGGGTCACAGCGAAGAGATCGCGGTCGACGGCGAGGCGGAGCCGGTGACTGTGAAACTGGGTGTGTGGGTCTCGAACACCAAATCGAGGCGGGACAAGCTCGCCCAGGACCAGCTGACCGCCCTGCGGGAGCTGGGCGTGGAGTGGGCGTGACGCTCGCGTCGGCGGGTCGTTGATCCGGTCGGACATCCCAGAGCACAGAGAGACCCCGGGCCGCAGATGCCCGGGGTCTCGTACGTGTGGGGCTGCAACGCGGTGGTGAAACACAGGCCCACGCGGGCTACCAGCGGCGCAGGTCCTTGGTGAGTTCGCCGTACCACTCGGTGCGGCGCGGCACGTACTCGTCGGGCGCCGGTCCGAGCGCGACGGCCTGGTCCGTGATCCCGTAAGTGACCCGGTAGGCCAGGACCTGGGTGGCGAGGTCCATCCACTCCTGCGTCTTGTGCGCCGGTGGCACGGGACCGAGTACGGTCACGAACCACATGGGCAGCAGGGCGCGGTCGCGGATCGCGTCGGCCAGACGGCCGCGCAACAGCCAGTTCAGCTTCCTCTCCGCCTTGTCGCCCTGCTCGATCAGCGACGCCTTCGCCTGCCTCAGAGAGTCGTCCTGGGCCAGTGCGGTCTGGGCGGTCTGGGCGGGGCCGGCCAGTTGCCGGGCCCGCTGATCGTTCCTCTCGGCGAGGGTACGGGACATGCCGAAGGCCGGCACCTGCCTGAGCGCCCCCGCGCCGGTACAGCACTACGAGGGTGCTCCCCCGCCCGCCGCGTCCCAGCCGTCCAGAAAGGCGGCCAGGGCGCGGCGTTGTGCTTCCTCGCGGGCGATCTGCCGGGCGAGGGCGTCGCGGTCGATGTACGGGTCGACGGCGGCGAGGACCAGGCGCCGGAGTTCGGCCGGCTCCAGCGCCTCCACCTCCCACTGCACCGGGCGGCGGGGGTCGAAGCCGTAGCGGCGGGCGAAGGCCGGCCACCTCGGATCGCCGCGCTTGCCCTCGGTCGCGGGCAGCTCGTAGGCGCGCACCTGCTCGTAGGTCAGCAGCACCCTCTCGGTGTGGCTCCAACAGCCCGTGCGCGCCACCCAGTCCCGCTCGATGTCTTCGCCCGAGCAGTCGAAGTCACCGACCACCAGGAGCACGGCGGCGCGCGGGTCGGCGGTGACGCGGTCGTGGACGACGTCGGCGTACGACTGCGAGCCGAAGCCGCGGACCACCAGGACCGGGATACCCGCATCGGCGAGCCAGCCGGTCAGCTGCTGGCGCAAGGTGTCCTTCTCCGCCGCGACGTACAGCGCGTGCTCCTGGCCCTCGGTGCGGTCGAGGCGGAACCAGTCGGGCATCTCCGCGAGGAACGCGTCCGCGCCCGTCCAGGCCGGCGGGACGTGGACCTCCCGGACGGTGTCGATCAGATCGGGGAACCGGCCCTCCCGGCGGGCCTTGGCCAGCTGCGCGGACAGACGGCGGTACATCGGCGCCGTGTGCGGCAGCGTTCCCTCGGAGGCCAGGCGGTACATGACCTGGCGCAGCGTGACCTTCATCGGCGCGTACCCGTTCACGATCTCCCGCGCCCGGTCCACCACGGACGGCCACCGCACCCGCTCACGCGCCATACCGGTACATGTACCCATCGCCGCCGCCGTGGCGTAGCCGGGTCCCGGGCGGGCCCCTCCGGACGGGGGCGTGCCTGTCGGCGGCCTACTCCGGGCCGGGGTCGCGCAGCGGATTGCGGTGACCGCAGTCCCAGCACTTCACGTTCTCCGGGAGCTTCTCGTACCGCGTGCCGGGGACGCCGAAGGAGCCGTCGATCCGAAATCCACCGCAGCCCTGGCATGGTGTGGCGTGGAAGGGCTTGTCGCAGCGGAGGCAGGTGCCTTCCGCGCTGGTCTGGTCGAGGCGGGTAACTCGGGTGTCTGCGCTGCCACATCGCACGCAGAACGCTTCCTGGGTCTTCATGGTTCTGGTGTACATCAGATTCGCAACGTCGTTCCCCCCGCTCCGATCCGAGGCGTCGGTGGCGGTCGCAGAGCGTGTGACACCGGGGGGTCACCGCGGGCCCGGAGAACGCTGATCCCCTGGGCCCGTGGTGTACCGGGTCAGGGTCGCCGGCGGAACCAGCCGCGGCCCCGGCCTGACTCGGGGTCCTCCTCCGGCTCCGGCGGCGCGGCGGCCTCGAGGCGGCCCGCTTCAGCGGCGGCCTCCTCGCGGGCGACGTCGTCAGCGTGGCATGGGCCGCACACGGACTTGTCCCCGGCCCGTACGGCGGTCCGGTGCACGGTGATCTCCTCCCAGCGCTCGTCGGTGAACTTGCGCCCGCACCACGTGCACACCGGGCGCTCCGCCTCCCGCTGCGCGGCGCGGCGCTGCTTGTCCTCCGCGTCGGCGCGGGCCTCCTGGTCGCGGTAGAGGGCGTGGCCGTCGGGGTTGTCGAGCGCGGCCGTCAGCGTCTGCTCCCCGGTCCGTCCCAGCCGCCGCCACACCGCTGCATCCGCGCCATGCTCCTGGAGCTGCTCCAGGGTGGTGACGACGACGGGGACCGCCTGGCGGTAGTCCCGTGCCGTGACCGCCTTCGGGTAGAGGGTGTCGTACCGGCGCGGCGCCCAGTAGCGGCGGCCGGCTTCCTCCAGCACGGCGACCGTGTTGGCGACCTTCGTGTCCGTGGTGTCCGCGAACACGAACGCCACCGGCACCAGGCCCTCCCGGCCGGTCGGCGGGTACATGCGGCGCCACAGCCGCTGCTCGTGGTCGATGTGCTCGATCGCGTCCGGCCGGGAGCGGGCCAGGTCCACGGTGTGCTTGTCCGCGTCCGGCGCCAGCAGCCGGCCCCACTGCCAGTACCGGCGCAGCTTGTGCACCAGGTCGTGGGCGTCCTCGCTGCGGCGGTCGATCTCCAGCAGCATCACCGGCACCCCGGCCTCCGGCGCCCGCACCACCAGGTCCGCCCGCTGCACGTACCCGTTGCCGAGCCGGTGCCCGATCTCGGTCTGGAAGCCGAGCCGGTGACCGATCCCGGCACGGTGGAGTTCGGCGGCCGTCGTAGTGACCGCCGCGGCGTGGTCGTCGTAACTGGTGCCGAGCAGCTCCCCGGTGTCCGGGTCGTACTTCTCCTCGCGCAGCGCCGAGACCCGTATGCCCTTCGGCTCCAGCAGCTTCTTCGCCTCGCCGTGTCCTCGCTTGGTCAGCACCCACACTTGCCGCTGGTCCTCCCGTACCAACTCGATCCTCACCAGGTGGTGGTCCTCCAGATCCAGGAGGTTGTCCCGCGTGAGCTTGTCGTGCTGGTTGGCCGGACGGGTCAGCTTCCACAACTGATCGGGCGTAGCCCTCTGGAAGATTCCCAGCGCTTGCAGCAGTTCCCTCCGTCGGGGCCCTGTCGAGTTCTTCCTGTGAGTGGGACGCCTTTGGACATGAGGGTTGTCGGACCTGCGGCGACCTCCTTTCCGCCGGGGCTGACCTGCGGAAAGTCCCGACTCTTGGCGACGGGGCGCGGAGGGGGTGATGGAGGGGTCCACGGAGGGGGGCTGCTCGCCCCGGTCAAGGGGCTGCTCGGGCTCATCTGCGGTGCTCGCCACAGGGTGCTCCTGAAGGGAGGGGCGGGCCTATCCCGCCATTCACCTTCTACAGGTTCGGTTTTCGGCTCTCGTGTGACGCCGACCTCGGAAGACCCCTCCACCGTGACTGCATCGTGATCATCCCGGAGGGGGGAGAGTTCTCCCCCCTCCGGCGGCCGGGCTCTGTCCACAGGGTCGCGGTTCGAGGGTGGCTTCGAGGTCGCCGCGATCAGCGGGGCGGCCCGTCGTTGAGGAGCTGTCATGCCCGAGAACACCATCACCGCGCCGCTCGCCCGGATGGAGCCGGAAGACGTCGCCGACGCCTTCGCCTACATCCGGGCGCTGCAAGCCGGGGACATCGACACCGCCGGCGCGGTCGCCAACGACACGGGCCCGGAGCTGCGCCGGCTGCTCCTGGACGTCGCTGCACGCATCGTCATCCCGATCACCGCAGTGGACGACTGCGACGGGGAGCCGTGTGCGCACTCCTTCCTGGCAGCGGCGCTCGGGCGACTGCTCCTGGAGGTCCTGCGCCACGGCGACGGCGCCTGCCTGGCTTTCCCGCCGGGCATCGCCCAGACCATCGTCCGCTTCACCGAAAACATCCTCACCGAGGAGCACGGCGACGTCGCCGACGTCCTGCGCCAGTTGGAGGCCGCGGGGATGAAGCAGGCGATGGAGGCGCACCCGGCGCACCGCACCACCGCGTAGCCGCACCTCCGGGACGGCAGTGGTGCGGTGCGGCGCGCACCACCGCGCCGCACCACCGCACCACCGTGGTGCGCTCCACCGCGCCAACGCACCGCACCGCCGGGCGCCACTGCGGTGCGGTCTCCCGGCTTCGCCGCACCGCACCGGGCGCGCGCCACGGCCGGGCGGGCTCCTCTATCACACACCCCCTTGACCGCGACCTGATCGCAAGCCGAAACCGGCGATGTCAACGGGAAACGTCGCGGTAGCAGAGCTGGACAAGGGGGTGTAGCGGAGCCGGACAAGGGGGTCGCGCGCGTCCGGTCGCCACCCGGACAAGGGGCCGCTGGCGGCGGGCGCACCGGTGCGGTGCGGAGCATCAAGTGCGCGCACCAGCGCGCGAGAGTGCCGGGCATCGTCGGGGTGGTGCGGCGCACCGGGAGCGGTGGCGCACCATCGCGGAGCGCACCACGGTGGCGTCCATCGTCATCCGGCGCACCGGAGTGGAGTCCACTCAGTGGAATCCATCGGTGGAGTCCACCGAGTGGAGCCCACTCGGTGTTCTGCATCCGGTGGCGATGCGCGACATCGGGTGGACTCCACTCATCAGTGGACGATGCCCGGCATCGTCACCACAGCCAGGCGGTGGAGTGCCGCACCCGGGACAGGGCGCGGGCATCCCGGCGCGCGGCAGCGTTGCCGATCCGGTTCTGCCGGGAGCGGGGCCGGCGCGACTGCGAGGCGGCGAGACGGCGCTTCCCGGCTTCCTGGAGTCGCTTGCGCTGCTTGCGCAGTTCTGCCTTCTTCGCGGCCTTGGACTTCGGCGTCCGGGGGCGCTTCCAGATCGGCTGCCATCCCAGGGGCTCGTCGGGGTCGGGCTCCTGGTCCTCGGTGAGCGCGGCGGCCATCTGCTCGCGGGCGGCACGGGCGCGGGCGAGTGCGTCGTCGGGGTTGGGGCGTTCTTCCGGGGTACTCATGCGACTCCTCCTGTGGTTCGGCCCGGCGTGTGCTGGGTGCCGGGTTGCTGGGTGTGCTGCGGCGGGGCCGTCGCCGGGGTGGGCTGCGGGCGGGGGCCGTGGGCGACTTCGCGCGCCCGCCGGCTGTCCTGGAGCGTGGCGGCCACCTGCGCAGCGGCGGCTTCCAAGGTCTGGCGCGTCTGTTCCACCGTGTCGACGCCGGTCTCCGGCTCCAGGAGGCAGCCGTCCTTCGGGCCGGTGCGGAACGGCCGCGGGTGCGACCTCGAGGCGGCGGGCACGGCGACGGCGTACGGGCGGGGGCGGGAGCCCAGTCGCTCCGTACGGCGCAACGCGTGGACCCGGGCGGCCAGGGCGTCGGCGGCGAGGCGGGCTCGCTCGTACGGCGGGGCGGTCCGCTTGCGGGTCAGCGGGCGCAGCACGGCCTGGTCCTCGGTGTCGCGCGGGTACAGGGCGCGCAGATCGGCGGTCATCCTCCGGCCGCGCCCGACGGGGCGGGTGTAGTCGTCGACGACCGTCTGCACGATTCGTTCGTCCAGGCCCGGCTCGTGGGGCCGGCCGCGCAGGACGTAGGAGATGTGGCGGCGGGCTTCGGCGAGCAGGTGGTGGCGCGCGAAGGCGCCGCGCATCACGTACACCACGGCGACGACGTCGACGGCCGCCAGCGCGATGTCGACCACCGGCCGCACCCGCGCCCACACCGCCGCAGCCGCCGCCCGCACCCGCTCGGCGAGCCGGTAGACGGTGCAGGCGCCGAACGCCCGGATCGCGGAGTCCCGCCATCGCTCGCGTAGCTCGGTCAGCGACAACAGCTCCGTGCGCTTGGGCGGGCGCGTCTGGTCGGCGGCCTGGCAAGCCAGCGCGTAGGCGGCCCGCTCCCCCGGCGCGTGTCCCTGCCGTTCCTCGTACTTGGCCGTCAGTAGGTGTTTTTCTTCTTCGAGCTGACGAGGCCGAACTGTTCCCGGCGGTCCGGATGCCGGAGTGTGCCCGGTTGGCTTCGTAATCGAGTTTGGGCAGCGCTTGTCGATCGCAGAGCCGGAAAATGTTGGTGAGAACTGACACCGTGCGAGATGGGTCAACCCTGCGTCGCCGCGCTGCACGGCTCTTGTCTGAAGGGGCCCGTCACATGGGGAGTGAGAACAGCCGTACTGGCCCTGAGGGCCACCGGGCGTCGTCGCGTAGGGGCGTCACCATGGTCCGCAGCGGCATGGTCACCAGGCGGCCTTCGGGTTGTTCGACAAGTACGTCCTCATCGAGCGGGTGCCATCCGAGGCGCTGGTAGAGCGACACGAGGGGAGGCCGGCAGAAGAGGAGTGCGTGTTGAGGACCCATCGTTCGGGCGTGCTCCAGGGCAGCTGTGACGACGAGACGAGCGAGGCCCTGACCTTGCATGCCAGGTGAGACGGCCACCCCTCCGACGCCCACCACCTCTGTCTCGGCGCCGCCGATCGCAACAGGCAGTCGCAGCAGGCCAGCGTGTGCCACGAGGCGGCCGTCGTGCCGGATGCCGAAGTGCTCTTCTTTCGGCAGCCAGGCCAGACCGGTCCAGGCGACACCGAAGGGATCATCGCTGTTGCCAAGGATCTCCTCCTGGTCCGCATTCGTGTACTGGGCGAGCCGCACCACAGTCGGTGCCACAGTGGATCGGTTCTCAGACATACCCACATGATGATCTCTCCGCCGAGCACCGACCTAATGCTGTGCCCGCGAAGGTTCACCGGGTTCGCTGGCCGCTGCGACCGATGCACTGGTTGGATTACGGCCGACAATGAGGTGTTCGGTCCGGGGCGTGCAAGGTTCCCCCGCGATCCTGCGTCGGGAGGGCACATGCAGCGCGGCGAGGTCTGGTTGGCGGACTTTGACGAGCGACGGCCGGTAGTACTGCTGTCAGGAGACGAAGCGTCCGGGTTCCGAGCGATGCAGGTCGTCGCTCCTGCGGGGACCGAGATCAGCGGTGTGGCCGTCGAGGTGGCAGTGGGGGCGCCCGAGGGGCTGCCTCTCGAGGGCGTCCTTCGAGTGGCGCTGCCACGTCCCGGTCTTGTCCCGTGCACTTGGCTGGTCACGCTGGCCAAGGAAGATCTGACCGAGCAGGTGGGAGTCTTGTCGTCAGCGAAGCTCGGCGAGATCGAGGATGCCCTCCGTGCCGGTGGACTCGAGCAGGCGGTGCACTAGGCTGTTCGCCGACCTCACCGTGAAGCACGGATGCCTGCGGTTCTCGCAGGTCAACGTGGCTTCTTCGCCCACTGGCTCGTTCGGGGGCTCTTGCGGGTGAGGCGCCGGGTCATCATGGTGATGAGTGCCCAGTTCAGGTGGGCTTCGGAGTGCTGGGGCAGGCGTTCGTAGTCGCGTGCGTTGCGGCGGGCGTTCATGCACCAGCCGATGGTGCGCTCGACTTTCCAGCGGCGGGGCAGGACGACGAAGCCCTTGACGCCTTTGGGCCGGGAGACGATGCGCAGGGTGAGCCAGAGGCGGTCGCGGGCCCAGTCCACGAGTTCGCCGGCGTAGCCGCGGTCGGCCCAGACCTGGGTGATCTGCGGCTGAGTGAGGCGCAGGCGCCAGAACACGTCGCGGGCGGCGTCGCGGTCCTGGATGTCGGCGGGCGTCACCGTGATCATCACGGGCAGGCCAAGTGTGTCCACGGTGATATGTCGTTTGCGGCCATTGATTTTCTTCGCGGCGTCGTAGCCCCGGCTGTTCCTGCCGACGGTGGAGGCTCCCTTGACCGACTGGGAGTCGACGATCAGCGTCACCGGATGCGGGCAGCGGCCCTTGCCGGTACGGATCCTGCGGCGGAGCTGGTCACGGATGTAGGTGACGACCCCGGCCCGGTTCCACCGCCAGAAGAACCCGTAAACCGTCTCCCAGGGTGGAAAATCTGCAGGCAGAGCCCGCCACTTCGCACCGTTGTCAACGATGTAGCGGATGCCGTCAACGATCTCCCGCCGCGGCCACTTCTCCGGATGTCCGCCGGTCTTGGTCTGGCAGGCCGGGATGGGCAGCAGAGGTTCGAGCAGTGCCCATTCGGCGACGGAGGTGTCGGACGGGTAGCGGCGGCGACGAACAGCAGCGGGCATGGCGGGCTCGGCAGGGTGATCGGCGGCGGGGGCTATTTGGAGAGTTGGGCGAGGGTGGCGCGGACGCCGGTGAGCTGGGCGGTGGCGAGCTGGGCCCATTCGTCGTCGGGGTAGCGGGCCAGGTGCGGATCGAGCGTGCCCGTGATCACCCGGGTGAGCCGTCCGAGGATCTGCCGGAACTGCCGCTTGTCGTACTCGATCCAGTCCGCGGGGTCGTCGGAGAACATGAACCCGTCGCGGCGGGTCCAGGTGATCGGCGTCAGGTTCTCCGCGGCGACGACGTCGCGGACGTGCCGGATGCCGCGGCCGATCTGCGAGCGGGTCAGGCGGGTGGCGGCCATGAGCTGGTAAGTGTGCAGGCCGGCGGGGCGTGCTTCCATCAGGGCGACGCGGACCAGGTCGCCGTAGTGCTCGGCCAGCGGCCCGGGCCTCCCGGCGTCGCGGCATGGCTACTCCTCGCCTTTGAGCAGCTGGACCAGCTGCTCGTCCAGGGTGAACTCGCCGTTTTCGAGGGCTCCTTCGAGCCAGTCCGCCGCCGCGCGGACCCGGCCGATCTGCCGACGCACGGTCTCGCGTTCGTCCTCGGTGAACTCCTGCCCACGCAGCTGCGGGACCAGGCGGCCGAGGGTGGCCACGAAGCCGTGGCAGGAGCCAACCAGGTCGAGGTATTCGATGGTGTGCTCGATCGCGCGGACGGCTGGCGTGCGTTCCCGGATCCGGTCACGGGTCTCGTTGGAGTTGTCGAACTGGGCGCGGTTGACGAGCATCCGGGTGGTGTCGTCCCGCATCGTCTTCCGGGCGACGGCCGGGCGGCGCAGCAGACCGGTAGTGACCTCCTGCGCGACGGTGTCGTCCCTGGTCAGCTCGGCGACGACCCGGACCTTTTCGGCCGGGGTGACGTGCTCGGTGACCGCCGGCCGCTTCAGCAGGTCGGTGGCGACCTGGGCGGCAACCTCGTCGTCGCGGGTCAGGTCGGCCACGGCCTGGACCTTCTCATCCACCGTGACCGGCCGGTCGACGCGCTGGCCGACGACCCGCTTCGCGCCGTCCGGCGTCCACTGCCTCGCCCCGGTGCGCGGGTTGAACGGAGCGTCCTCGATCGCCGCCCACCGCTCGTCCTCGTCCACGACCGAGGCGAGGATGCGGTGAACGGTGAACGACACGCCCTGCTTGCGGCGCTTTTCCGGCCAGCGGTTGGCGGTGTATCGCCAGTCCTCCACCGTCCGGCGTTCGACGCCGATGTCGTCCGCGAACAGCTGCAACGACTCCGTGACGGTGAGCAGGTCGTCCGTGCCGTTCGGCATCGACCCGCCCACCGACCGCATCGGCTCGATCTCCAACGCCATGTCACCCAGGGCGAACTGCGAGCGGGCGATCTGCGCGATCAGTTCCTTGGCCTGGGTGACGAGCTGTTCGTAACGCTGCCGGGTGACGTTCCCGATCCGGTCGGCCACGTCGGTCATGATGACCACCGCCCTCGCCCGGGTCCGGCCCGGCCACCACGACGTGACCGGTCAAAGGGGCGCCGGCCCCGGTCACTGTCCACCGTGACGCGCGCGCGACACGCCGGGGCAGGGCATGAATCGGGGGCGCTCGAAGCGCTCGGGACTCGGTCCCAACTTGTTGGCAAAACAAGGGGTGTTCGAGGTGCTCGCGAGGCGTTCGGCTATGGCGTTTCCGTAATGCCGTTCCGCGACGCCCGCCGCTGACGGCAGGCCCGCACCCGGCAGCGGTCCGAGCAGTACACCGCAGCCCTCGACCGTTCCACCCCCACCGTCCACGACCGTCCGCAGACCGGGCACTCCGCATGCTCTCCGCGCTGCATCGCAGCCACCCGCTGCCGGGTCCGCCTAAGCCTCCGCCACCGCCGTGACCTGCACCGACCCGAGCAGAACACTGCCTCTGCCGCCATCGTCTGCGGCAGCGGATCACCGCACTCTCGGCAGTACCGCCGAGCCGTCCCGCCAGCCCCCACACCCCAGATCATCCAGGCGCACGCACCTCACGGCCAGGGATCAAAAACACCTACTGAGGTCGACTCCCTCGCCGAGCTCAACGCGGTGATCGAGCAGTGGGATGAGGAGGACGAACGGCGCCGGATCGGCTCCCGGCCACGGCCGGTGAGCGAGTACTTCGCCGTCGAACGGCCGCTGCTGCAACCGTTACCGGACGAACCCTTCGAGACCGGGCGGCTGTTCAGCCTGCGGGTGGACCGCTTCAGTCAGATCAGCGTCCGCACCAATCGATACTCGGTGCCGGTGCGGCTGATAGGGCGGACCGTTCGGGCCATGTTGCACGCCTCTGAGCTGGTGGTATACGACGGTCAGCTGGAGGTCGCCCGTCACGAACGGCTGATCGCCAAGGGGCAGGCCAGGCTGGATCTGGACCACTACCTGGAAGCCCTGGTCCGCAAGCCCGGAGCGTTTCCCGGGGCCACCGCCCTCGAACAGGCCCGTTCCGCAGGGAAGTTCACGCCCGTCCATGACGCGTGGTGGCAGGCGGCGAAAGCTGCCCACGGCGAGCGGGACGGCACCCGGGCCCTGATCGAGGTCCTGCTGATGGGCCGCCACGTTTCCCACGAACACCTGGTCGCCGGGCTTGTCTCCGCGCTCAGGGCCGGCGCCCTGACGGCGGACACCGTCGCCCTGGAGGCACGGAAAGCGGCCGAAGCCGACGAGGTCGCGGATTCTGTCCCGACCAAGCCGGACCGGACGAACGTGACCTCGCTGACCGAACGGCGGCTGGCCCAGCTGCCGCCCGACACCCGGCCGCCGCCCTCGGTCGCGGCCTACGACCAGCTGCTGCGAGCACGGCAGCCGGCCGATCGCCCCGCCATCCAGGGAGAGATGCCGTGACCCTCAAACGCCACCGCGGGCTGACCGAACAGGCCGCCGACGCCGCCGTCGACCAGGCATGCCGCATGCTCCGGCTGCCGACCATCCGGGCTCAGTTCCCCGACCTGGCCGAAGCCGCCGCCCGCGACCAGATGTCCTATCGCGGCTTCCTCGCCGAACTGTTGATGGCCGAGTGCGACGACCGGGCTCGCCGTCGCTCCGAACGGCGCATCAAGGCGGCGCAGTTCCCGCGGGAGAAGTCGCTGCGGACCTTTGACTTCGAGGCCAACGGGAACCTCGACGCTGCGGTCATCCACACCCTGGCGACCTGCGAATGGGTCAAGAAGGGCCTGCCGCTCTGCCTGATCGGCGACTCCGGCACGGGCAAGTCCCATCTGCTGATCGCGCTCGGCACCGAGGCCGCCATGGCCGGCTTCCGGGTCCGCTACACACTCGCCACCAAGCTGGTCAACGAGCTGGTTGAGGCCGCGGACGAGAAGATCCTGACCAAAACCATCGCCCGTTACGGGCGCGTCGATCTTCTCTGCATCGACGAGCTGGGCTACATGGAGCTGGACCGCAGGGGCGCTGAGCTGGTGTTCCAGGTGCTGACCGAGCGCGAGGAGAAGAACAGCGTCGCCATCGCCTCCAACGAATCGTTCGGCGGGTGGACCAGGACGTTCACTGATCCGCGACTCTGCGCGGCCATCGTCGACAGGCTTACCTTCGGCGGGAACATCATCGAGACTGGCACCGAGTCCTACCGCCTTGCCCAGACCCGAGCAACCCGAGCCCAGGACGGGGAGTAACTCGTGACCCAGATGCAGTTACCGGCTTCTTCACGACAGCGGCAGGGCTGGACAAACCTGGCAACAGTCTTGCTTGTCCAGCTCGGGGCCTTCCTCTTCGTGGTCGGCTGGCTGGTCGGAGTGCTTCTCCTGTGGACCTCAGACCATTGGCGGCTGCGGGACAAAGTCGTCGGCACCGTCCTCATCCCTGGAGGACTGGCCGTGCCGATCTTTCTGACGTTCTCACCCGAACGATGCACCACAGTCATCCAGGGGGGGATCGTGGCATCTGAGCAGTGTGGTCACCTCTCCTATGTTCCGTGGCTGGACACCACACTGCTCATCCTTCTCTGGATCGTTTCACTCGCCTCGGCCAGCTGGCTCGTACACAGCGCCCGCGAGCCCGAGATCGATACCCCGGATTCTTTCCTCACATAGATCCTGGCGAGCCGCAGCACCGAGCTCTTCCAGGGCCCGAGCCGGCTGAGTGCTCCCAGTTCTCATCAACATTCACGAGCGACTTGACCGCTGAGTGCTGCCCGAAACCTTCGACAAACGTTGCCCACTCTCGCTTACGAAACCAGCCAGGCCCGCAATCACTCCGAGGTGCGATCAGAGGCCCTGCGTGTCTGGTCACGCGGCGCCGATTCGACGCGGAGGCCTCTAACACGCCTGTCGTTCGACGTGGACGCCTCTAAGACGGTGTCCTATGTGGTGAGGCGGAGGAGTCGCTTGTAGCAGCACAGGGCGGCGGCGAGACCGAGAAAGGCCAGGTAGTTGCGGGGATTTCGTTCGTAGCGGGGGCTGAGCCGACGGTAGCCGGA
>NZ_JAAHBP010000004.1 GCF_023184515.1 Streptomyces sp. D2-8
CAGCTCAAACGCGCCATGTTCCTGTCCGCGTTCGCAGCCCTGCACGATCCCGCCTCCCGCACCTACTACGACAAATGCCGGGCCCGGGGCAAGACTCACACCCAGGCCCTCCTCCGCCTCGCCCGCCACCGCATCAGCGTCCTGTTCGCCATGCTCCGCGACGGCACCTTCTACGAACCACGCCTCCCCGAAGCAACCGCCGCATGACCAGCTCAGGCTTGACGAAAGACATAGAGGCACCCCCCCGCTTGCCCCGCACCGGCCCAACCGTCGGTCAGGGGCAGCGGAGTGCCGCGAGCGTCGGTCAGGACGTGGTGTTTCGAGCCCGGTCGTGCGCGGTCAACGGGGCTCGGGCTGACTTTTGGGCTGCTCCGCCCCGCTTGGCCTGCACGTGCGAGGCATCAACGGTGACACGGGAGAAGTCCAGGCGGTCCGCCGCACGAAGCCGGTCCAGCAGCACCCGCTGCAGTTCCTCCCACGCGCCGGCCTCCTGGCACTCGGCCAGCCGCCGCCAGCAGGTAGGACAGGAACCGAACCCCAACTCCTGCGGCAAGTAATCCCACTGGATCCCGGTGTAGAGAACGAAGAGCACACCGTGCAGCGTCTTGCGGTCATCGATCCGCTTGCGCCCAGGATGGCGGAACCGCCGCCGGACAGCCCCTCACCAAGATCTTCATCGACCTTCTAGACTAGGCCCTGTCCAGAATCTCCCGCAGCGCAGCAATCGCCGCCTGATCAACAGGCCCGCTGCGTCCAGCAGTTGTTCGCCATCCCACAAACCCGTCAGGCCGCACCAGAACCGCGCCTCCGGCCAACAGCCCGTACCTCCGCCGGAAGGACCCGTCCTGGTCCCACAACCGCGTCCCCCTTCCGATCCGCACGACCTTCAGCCCGACCCCCAGCCGCGTGGCTTCCCGCTCCACCGCCCCGGTCCACCGCCCCGCCACCTCGTCGACGAGCAGCGTGAACCCGTCGCCGAACAGGTCGATGACGGACACCGCTCCTTCGGGCCCGTCGAGTTGAAGATGCGGTGCCCGCGCCCCGGGCCGCGCCGAGGGGTGTGCGGGGTCCTCCACGCTCGTATCCGGCGCTCCGTCCTCCGTGTCGAATGCCCCGGAGCGGTAGCAGTACCCGAACGTCATGGTCGTCTCGTCCAACAGCTCCGCGGCGACCTCCTGGTACTGCCTGCCTTCCCGGACCGCGAACCGTAGCATCGCCTGCCGGACGGTTTCCTCGGCCACCGGCCGACGCTCGACGTCGTAGCTCTCCAGCAGTTTGGGGCCGGCCGTGCCGGAGAGCACCAGGGCCAGCTTCCAGGCCAGGTTGTACGCGTCCTGAATGCCGGTGCTGGCGCCGAACGCCCCGGTGGGCGGCATCACATGGGCAGCGTCGCCCGCGACGAACACGCGGCGGGTCGCGAAGGTGTCCGCCACGCGCGCGGAGATGTCCCAGGCGGGCACGTCCACCGACTCGATCTTCAACGGCAGGTCGGGCACCCCGACCGCGGCCCGCACCAGGGCGGTGCAGCGCTCCTCGGTGAAGTCCTCGACGCGCTGGCCCTGTTCGGGGAAGAAGGAGACGTTGATGACCCAGCGGCGGTCGTTGTCGAGGGGGATGATCGTGCCGCGCACCTCGGGGTTGTTGACGTACGCCGCGATGATCCGGCGGCCGCGCAGCGCCTCGGTCAGGTCGGCCTCGAAGAAGAAACTGACGAGGTTGGTTATGGTGCCCCGGCCGTGCGCGCCGATGCCCAGCATCTCGCGCAACGGGCTGCGGCTGCCGTCCGCCGCGATCACGTACTGGGCGTGGATCTCCGAACTCGATCCGGTGGACAGATCGGTGGTGCGGACCAGCACCCCGGGCCCGTCCTCGTCGTACTCCTCGATCGTGTCGACCCGGGTGGAGAAGCGGACGTCCGCGCCGGACTCGACGGCCCGCTCCCGCAGGATCGGCTCCAGCTGGTTCTGGTCGATCAGCGTCCACTGGGTGGGGCTGATCCGGCCGATGTCCTCCGGGGAGGCGTTGGGCATCCGTACGCGTTCCGCGCCGGCGAGGCTCTCGACGTGCACCAGGTCGGTGTTGCCGGAGATGGGGGAACGCCCGGCCCGCACCCGCTCCTCCATGCCGACCGCGCGGTACAGCTCCATCGTCCGCGGGTTGATGGCGCGGGCCTTGGGGTGGGTGGAGGTGTCGGGGTGGCGTTCCACCAAGGTGGCGGACACGCCGTGGTGGGCGAGGAAGACGGCCGCGGACAGTCCAGTCAGCCCGCCTCCGACGATGAGAACTGGGGTCCGGTGCGGCTTCATGCTGCCTCCTTGTGGGCGGTGACCAGGGTGTGGGTGCTGAGCATGGGCTGTGCGTCGCCGTCGGTGAAGCCGGCCCCGCGCAGCCAGGCCTGGCAGTCCGCGACCCGGTACTCGGAACCGTCGGGGCTGACCAGCCGCATGTGCAGGCTGCTGAGCAGCCGCTCCGGGTCGCTGCGGTCGTCGTCGATCATCCGGTCGTAGACGAGGACCGTGCCGCCGGGCCGCACCGCCTCGAAGACCCGGCCGAGCAGCTCGCGCCGCCGAGCGGTGTCGAAGCCGTGCAGGATGTGGCCGAGGACGACGACGTCGGCCTGCGGGATCAGGTCGGTGAAGAAGTCGCCGCCGGCGAAGGCGACCCGGTCGGTCAGGCCCAGGCCGCCGATGTGCTCGGTGAACAGCGGCCGGGTTCGCTCCAGGTCGAAGCAGGTCGCCTCCAGATGCGGGTGCGCCCGCACCAGTACCGCCGCGAGGTTGCCGCGCGCCCCACCGAGGTCGACGAACGAGGAGTGGCGGCCCCAGTCGAGGCGTCGGGCGAGTTCGGCGCCCATCCGGTCGCTGTACGCGTCGAGTCCGGCCAGGAACCGCTTCATCTTGGCGGGGTCCTTGTGCCGGTCTCCGACGAAGCCGCCCTTGTCCGGGTCGAGGTGCTGGGGCTCGCCGGAGCGCAGCGCCTCGGTGAGCCGGCCCCAGGTGCCGTACAGGGTCTCGTTGGTGAGCTCGACGAAGCCGCCGAGGTACGAGGAGGAGTCCGGCACAAGATAGGCCTGTGCCAGCGGTGAGTTGCGATAGCGGCCCTCCTCACGCTCCAGCAGCCCGAGACCGACGAGCGCGTCCAGGAAGTCCGGCACCATCCGGTGGTGGGTCCCGGTGCGCGCGGCGAGCTCGGCCGCGTCGGCGGGGCTGTCGGCGAGCGCGCCGAAAACGCCGAGCGTCACGGCGCTGTGCAGCACCTTGGCGGCGCAGTCGGCGATGGTCAGCCGGATCAGCGGTCCGGGGTCGACCGCCGGGGCCGCCTTGGGGTCTTCGGTCGTCGTCACACGAGCCTCCTGGTCTGCCTCTGCCTGTCCTACGGCTATGCAGTGCCGACGATGTCGGCGAGCCGTCGATTCGGGCTCGAAGGGCGCTGAAGGCCTGATGGCGGATGTACGAGAGCCGCCCTCCCGTGCGGGAGGGCGGCTCGCAGGCGGCAGGTGAAGAGAGGTCAGTTCCCTTCGGAGGCCGCCTCGTGACCCTGGTGGTCCTCACCGCGCAGCGGGAGGTTCTTCATCGTCAGGGCGGCCAGCAGGCCCAGGAGGAGGACCGGCACGGCGGTGAGGAACACGGGGGTGAGCGCGGCGGCGTACGACTGCTCCACGGCGTTGCGCACCGGCTCGGTGAGTCGGTCCAGTGTCTCGGTCGAGGACAGCGCGTCGGGGTCGATGCCGCGCAGCGCGTCCGCGGGCGTCCGGTCGGCGATCTCCTCGGTGAGCCGGTTGTAGAAGATCGAGGCGAATAAGGAGATGCCCACGGTGGTGCCCAGCTGCCGGGCGAAGGACACGGTGGCGTGGACCGCGCCGATGTCGTCGCGGGGCGCGGTGTTCTGCGCGGCCATGGTGAGGACCTGCATGTTCAGTCCGGCGGCGACGCCGAAGACCAGCATGTAGGCGATGACCACGGCACGGGAGGTCCCGGTGTCCATGGTGGCCAGCAGCAGCGCCCCCACGATGCCGATGGCCATGCTGAGCACGGGGTACCACTTGTAGCGCCCCGTCTTGCTGATCGCCGCGCCGCTGACGACGGAGGAGGCGACCAGGCCGAACATCATGGGCAGCAGCACCACACCGGACATGGTCGGGCTGGCGCCGGTCACCACCTGGATGTAGATCGCCAGGAAGTTGACCGAGCCGAGGAAGACGATGCCCGCCGCGACGCTCACCAGCACGCTGACGCTGAAGGTGGAGTCGCGGAACAGGTGCAGTGGGATGACGGGTTCGGCGGCCCGGCGCTCGGCGGCGACGAACCCCACGGCGAGCAGCACCGCTCCTGCGGCGAGCCCGAGGATCCGCCAGTCCAGCCACTCGTACTTCACTCCGCCCCAGCTCGCGGCCAGGGTGAGCGCGACGATCGCGGCGCTGAGCAGGACGAAGCCGGTGTAGTCGATGTGCGCGGAGCGGCCGACGCGGGGCAGGTGCAGACAGGTGGAGACCAGCACCAGGATCACGATGCCCACGGGCAGGTTGATCAGGAAGACCCAGTGCCAGCTCAGCAGGTCGGTGAGAGCACCGCCGACGGCGGGCCCGGCGAGCGCTGCGAGGGCGAAGACGATGCCGAAGAGGTTGAAGTACTTGGCGGCCTCGCGCGGGTTGAACAGCTCACCGATGATGGCGAGTACCGAGACGAAGAGGCCGCCGGCGCCGATGCCCTGCACAGTGCGGAACAGGATGAGCTGGTCCATGGACTGGGCGGCTCCGCTCAGCGCGGAGCCGGCGAGGAACACCGCGACGGCGATCAGGAAGATTTTCTTCCGGCCGAAGAGGTCGCCGAGCTTGCCGTAGACGGGCGTGGTGACGCTGGCGGCGATGATGTACGCGGTCGTCACCCAGGCGAACACGTCGAGACCGCCGAGGTCCCCGACGATGCGGGGCAGCGCGGTGGCCACGATCTGCGAGTCCAGCATGGCCAGGAAAACGGCCAGCAGGCAGGCGGTGATGACGGGTCGGATCCGGGTCTGGGGTGGGGAATCGACGGCGGTGAGCGGGCCGTCTGTCCCTGTGGTCCGGGAGGGCACAGTGATTCGCCTTTCGGGCTGGAGTGGGTGCCATCCCCGTCCCGCCGGCCGTGGTCGGCCCGCGTCGTCTGCGGTGTGGGATCCGTCAGGGGATTGCTGTGGACTGCGCCGTACGGCACGAGTGCACCTCGTGCCGCACGGCGGGTGGCCGGTCCTGAGCGGGGGATGATCGGGACCGGCCACGTCGGTCGGGAGGCGGCGGGTCGCCGGTCCCCGTCAGGGGACGAGGACGACCTTGCCGAGCTGGGCCCGGGCCTCCATCAGTTCGTGCGCCTTGACGGCCTCGTCGAGACCGAGCCGCTCGTGGACGACCGGGCGCACCTTGCCGGTGGCGATCATGTCGAGCAGGTCGCGCTGTCCCGCGGCGATGGCCTCGGGCTTGTTGTAGAGCATGGCGTACAGGGCGAATCCGGCCACGGTCTTCATCCGGCTGAGCATCAGCGGGTGGATGGGCTGGATGTCGCCGCTGGCCGAACCGTAGAAGACCAGCCGGCCGAACTGGGCGGTGAGGGCGACGCTCTTGGTGAGGATGTCGCCGCCGACGGTCTCCAGGACGACGTCCACGCCCTGGCCGTCGGTCGCGGCCCGGACCTGCTCGTCCCAGTCGTCGTCGGTGTAGTTGACGGTGACGTCGGCACCGAGGTCACGGACGAAGTCCAGCTTCGCCTGCGTACTGGCGGTGGCGATCACCTTGCCGGCGCCCATCGCCTTGGCGATCTGCACGGCAAGGTGGCCGACGCCCCCGGAGGCGGCGTCGATGAGGATCGACTCGCCGGGCCTGAGCTGACCGGATTCCTTGATGGCGTGATACGCCGTCTGGGCCGGGCTGGGCAGCAGGGTCGCCTCGGCGGCATCCATGGTGTCCGGGATGGTGATGGCCCAGGCGGCGTCGGCGGTCACATAGTCGGCGTAGGCGCTGTGGTCGACGTCGACGACGACACGGTCTCCGATGCTCAGGGTGGTGACGCCCTCGCCGAGTGCCTCGACGACGCCGGCGACATCGCCGCCGGGGGCGCCGGGCAACGTGGCGTGGCCACCGATCGGGATGCCCTGGCGGCGCTGGACCTCGGCGAACGTGACACCGACGGCCTCGGAGCGGATCAGCACTTCGCCCGGTCCGGGCTGCGGCTTCTCCGCCTCTTCGACACGCAGCACCGAGGGGGCGCCGTGCTCGTAGTGGCGGACGATTCGCATGGTGTTCTCCCAACTAGGAAGTGGTGTCGAGCCGCGGATGGTCGCCGCGCGGCTCCGCCCAGGGATCCGGGTTACATGATTGGATGATCGACAGCAATTATATGCCATCATGCATGCACTTGTCTATCGGCACATCAATGTCCCGACGCACTGGCCGAAAGAGGGTCAGGGAACGAGAACCACGCGGCCGAGCTGGGAGCGCGACTCCATCAGTTCGTGTGCGGCTGCAGCGTCCTTCAGCGGCAGCTCGGCGTGGACGACGGGACGGACCTTGCCGGAGGTCACCATGTCCAGCAGCTCCCGGGCGCCCTTGGCCATGACGTCCGGCTTCTCGCCCATCACGCCCCACATGCTGAAGCCCATGACGATGCGGTTGTCGAAGATGTCGCCGACCTCGATGGCCGGCAGCTCGCCGCCCGCCGCGCCGTACACCACCGTGCGCCCGAACGGGGCGGTGAGTTTCACGGACTTGGTGAGGATGTCCCCACCGACGGTCTCCAGGGCGGCGTCCACGCCCCGGCCTCCGGTCGCGGCGCGCACCTTCTCGTCCCAGCCGTCCTCGCCGTAGTCGACGGTGACGTCCGCGCCGAGCGAGGCGGCGAAGTCCAGCTTCTCCGCCCCGCGGGCCGCGGCGATGATCTGCCCCGCGCCGAGCGCCTTGGCCATCTGGACCAGCAGATGGCCGATACCGCCCGCAGCGGCGGTGATCAGTACGGACTCACCGGGCTGGAGCTTCGCTGCCGTGACGATCACGTGGTAGGCGGTCTGGCCGGGGATGGGCAGCGAGGTGGCCTGACCGGCGTCGATCCCCTCGGGGACGGCGAACAGCCAGTCGGCCTGGGTGATGACGTATTCGGCGTACCCGTCGGCGGCGACACCGGTGACCACCCGGTCACCGACATTCACCTGGTCGACGCCCTCGCCGAGCGCCTCGACGATGCCCGCGACATCGCCGCCCGGCGAGCCGGGGAGCGTGGCGGGACCGCCGACCGGGATGCCCTGACGGCGCTGGCACTCGGCGAAGTTGACCCCGACGGCCTCGGTGCGGATCAGCACCTGGCCAGGACCGGGGACGGGGGTGTCGGCCTCTTCCAGCACCAGCACCGAAGGGGCGCCGAACTCGTGGTGTCGGACGATGCGCATGGACGTACTCCTCTGTGTATTGCGTGCGTTACGGGGGTTTCAGTTACGGAGTCGAACCCGGATCAGGCCGGTGTGAGCTCGACGAGCGAGCGCACCGGTCCCAGGCCGACCACCCGGCGCAGGGCGAGCCCGGCCTTGGCCGCCAGCTCGCGCAGCTGCTCGGTGGTGCGCATCCGCCCGCCCAGATAGACGAGCATCCGCAGGTCCAGATCGGTCTGGTCGGTCTGGACGTCGAGCAGGCCTTCGAGGACCATGACCCGCCCGCCCGGACGGACGGCCTCGGCGCAGCGTCGAAGGATCTCGGCCGCCTGGTCGTCGGGCCAGTTGAGCAGGACGTTGGACAGCAGATACACGTCGCCGTCGGCGGGCAGCGGATCGAAGAAGCTGCCGACCACTGCTCGGCAGCGCTCCTGGAGGCCGGCGGCCGCGAAGTCCCGCTCGGCGGCCGCCGCGGGCCCCTCCAGGTCGAGCAGCGTCCCCCGCGCGCCCGGGGTGGCGCCGACCACGGCCGCGAGCAGGTCACCGCTCCCGCCGCCCACGTCGACGACATGCCGTACGGCCTGCCACTCGCCCCGGGCCAGCAGCTCGGGGACGACCCAGCGCATGCTCGCCGCCATTCGCCGGGCGAAGGACTCCGTCAGGGCGCCGTCCGACTCGACGTCCGTCCAGAACTCCCGCCCGTACAGGGCGGAGTAGACGGGGGCGCCTGAGCGCACGGCGTCGAGCAAGCGGAACACCGCGGTCTCGCCCCGGCCGGTCGGGCCGTCCAGGCGGAGCCAGTCACGGCCCGACTCCGGGACGTCGTCGCGCAGCAGGGCACCGAGCTCGGTCGGTTCGTAACCGCCTTCGGGGAGCGGGCGGTAGATTCCGGCGTTCACCAGGTGGCCGAGGAGCCGGCCCAGCGCGGCCGCGTCCACGTCCGCCTCCTGGGCCAGCGTCTCGACCGTGACCGCTCCGGCGGCCATGTGGTCCGAGAGGCCGAGGGTGGCGGCCACTCTGATGGCCATGGGAGTGATCAGGTCGCTCTTCTCCAGTAACTCCTGCGACCAGGGGGGATTGCTCACTTCGTCCTCTCTCATGTGCACAAACGCTGTGGGGGGAGGTGGGGCAGATCCGCACGAGGGCGTGTAGAGCTGACCTGTCGTCAGGCGGTGCCGAACCAGGTGGTGACGGCCGTGGTCAGGGACTCCCGCAGTTCCGCCTGAGGCATGTCCCGGTCCGCGGCCCAGGCCACATAACCGTCGGGGCGGACCAGCAGCCCGGCCAGCTGCGGCTCCTCGGCGCACTCCGCCCGGACGTGCTGGAGCCGGCCGGCCCAGGAGACGCCCGCCGCCCACTTCTCGTGGACCTGACCGATCTGCCTGTCGCCGGTCAGGTCGAGCAGCAGACCGGTGCCGCGCTTCAGGTACTTGGGGAGGGGCCTGACACCGTCCTCGGTCTTCAGCTCCAGGTCGCGGGCGAAGTCACCGAGCAGCCGGTGCTCGGGGCCGTCGATCGGGTAGCGGACGGTGACGCCGCTGAGCATCTCGGCGAGGTACCGGTTCACCTGTTCCTGGCGCATGAGGTCGGTGAACAGCTCGCGCAGCGGGGTGACATACGGGTCTGGGTTCATCAGCGCGATCTGGGCACGGGTGTTGGCCAGCACCTTGCGGGCCGGCGCCTGGCGCTCGCGGTCGTAGCTGTCGAGCAGGCCCTCGGGAGCCCAGCCGTGCACCTCCGCGGCGAGCTTCCAGCCGAGGTTGAAGGCGTCCTGAAGGCCGAGGTTGACGCCCTGGCCGCCGACGGGGAAGTGGGTGTGGGCGGCGTCGCCCGCGACCAGCAGCCGGCCCTCACGGTAGCGGTCGGCCTGGCACGCGGAGTCGGTGAAGACGGAGAGCCAGCGCGGGGAGTGCGCCCCGAGGTCGCTGCCCCAGATCTCGCGCAGGCTCGCGGTCAGCTCGTCCAGGGTGAGTTCCGCGCCCGGCTCCCGTTCAGCCGCGAAGTCGAACGTGGACACCCGGTGGTAGGTGTCGTCGAGCGGCACGCAGAACAGCAGGCCGCGTTCGGTGCGCTCCATGCCCATGGGGGCGTTCTCACGGTCGGCGAGGATGACGTCGCCGAGCCGGGCGGTGACCCTGCCGCCGGTGCCGGGGAAGGCGATGCCGGCCTCCCGGCGGACAAGGCTGCGCCCGCCGTCGCAGCCCACGGCGTACCGGGCGCGCAGGGTGTACGAGCCGCCGGGGCCGGACACCTCGGCCTCGACGCCGTCGACGTCCTGGCGTATCGCGGTGACCTCGTGACCGCGCCGGATCTCGGCGCCGAACTCGGCGGCGCGCTCCTCCAGCAGGCGCTCGGTCCTGGTCTGCTCGGAGAGCAGGGCGTAGCCGTGCGCGCTGTCGAGGGTGGAGAAGTCGACCCACTCGTCGAGGCCGGCGAAGTGCCCGTTGTTCCAGGAGCGGGCGCCCTCGCGGAACCGTTTGAGCAGGCCGCGCCGGTCGAGGGACTCCAGGGAGCGGGCGTGCAGTCCGAAGGCCTTGGAGTGTGGGGTGCGCTCGGACAGTCGTTCGAGCACTACGGCACGGACGCGGGAGATGCGGAGCTCCGCGGCGAGCAGCATGCCGACGGGGCCGCCGCCGACGATGAGCACGTCGAACTCGACGTCGGTGTCGTAGGTGATCTCGTAGTCACGGTCGGACGTCTCGGTGGACATGGGTTGCCCCTCTGTGGATAGTCGCTAGATGTTAGCTATCAAGTATATGCTTTACGTCATGCAGTGGATTGCGAGCATACAGATGCTCGTCTGCGGTTATCAACTCGCTTAGAATGCGTACATGGACACTTCGACTCAGCCCCAGCCGCGGGCAGCGGATCTGCTCGACGCTGTCGGCCCCGCCTTCTCCCGACTGCGGCGCGCGCAGGCGCTGAACGTGGAGAAGCAGGTGTCCCGCAAGGACTTCACCAGGACGCTGGTCCTCAACATCGTTCAGGACGGGCCCGACGAGGAGGGCCAGGAGATCACCGTCGGGGTCGTGGGCGAGCGCCTCGCCGTCGACCCCTCCGTGGCGAGCCGAATGGTCTCCGACTGCATCACGGCCGGCTATCTGATCCGCGCGGCCTCCCAGCGCGACGGCCGCCGTACGATCCTCCAGCTCACCCCTGAGGGGCACGAGACGCTCGCCCGCTTCCGCCGCCACCAGCGCGCGGCCTTCGAGCGCATCACCCAGGACTGGCCGGAGGAGGAACGCCTGGAGTTCGCGCGCCTGCTCATCAAGTACGTCGACTCCGTGAGCGAGTTGCAGCACGACCCGGGCTCCGCCTGACCGTCCGGCGCACCGCCGGACCTGCATCGGGTCCGCGACCCGGCCCTCCGCCGGGCCCACGGGAAAGGGCCCGCGGCGACGAGCGCCACGGACCCCGACCCGCTACCTCGTCCCCGTACGGGATTCCCGCACGAGAACCCTCCGCAGTACCGCCGACAGCATCGCGGTCTCCTCGCCCCCGGGGCCCGCACCCCTGGACCGCCACGCGACGACACCGTCCGGCCGTACCAGCACCGCGCCTTCGGGCCGCAGACCGCCGTAGCGCTCGGGCCAGGTGCCGTCCGGGTCTGCCAGCGTGCCCGCCCCGCCACCCGTGCCCGGCACCACCCGGCGTGCCATGAGTTTCAGGCCCAGCTCGGCGGAGGCGGAGGCGGCGGCCGACATCCACTCGCGGCCGTGCTCCCCGGCCAGCAGCACGAAGGTCTCCCCGAAGAGGTCGAGCGTGGAGACGGGTTCGCCGCCTCGCGACAGCACCGCATACGGCGCCCGGGTCCCCGGCGCCCCGCGCAGCGCCCGCGGATCGGAGGAGACCGGAAGGTCCGCGCCACCGGGCTCCTCGACGACCGCGGCGGAGCGGTACGCCTGGCCCGACGTCACCGTCACCGCGTCCGCGACGGCGGCCCGCTGCTCCGGGGTAGCGGTTCCGGATCGCAGGGCGAGCTGGAGGGAGCCCTGCTCGGCCGTGTAGACCGCCACAGGCCGCCGCTCGGCGTCGTACGTCTCCACGAGCCCGGCCCCCGCAACGCCACCGACCACCAGGGCGAGCTTCCAGGCGAGGTTGTGGGCGTCGGCGATACCGGTGTTGGCTCCGTAGCCCCCGGTCGGCGGCACCACATGCGCCGCGTCCCCGGCGAGCAGCACCCGCCCGTGCACGAAGCCCTCGGCCACCTGCTCCGCCATGTCCCAGGGGAAGCGGGAGCGGATCGTCACCTCGACATCGGGCGCTCCGATGGCGGCGCCCACCAGCTCGGCACAGCGGGCGTCCGTGAAATCCTCCAGGCTCTCGCCGTCCTCGGGCCGGTACCCGACGATCAGCGTGCCCCCGGTCAGCGTGTCGTCATGCACGAGAATGCCCGAAACCTGGGGATTCTTCACATGGACCACGCTGTAACGGCGCTCCCCCAGCACCGGGCGCAGATCCGCGCCGAACGCGATGCTCACATGACGGGACAGCACCCCGCGCCCGTGCCAGGGCACCTTCAGAGCCTCCCGCACGGTACTTCGCGGCCCGTCACAGGCCACCAGATAGGAGCTGCGGAAGGTACGGGTGCCGCCGGCGCCGTCACCGAGGACGGCGGTCACCCCCTCCGGGCCCTCCGCGAAGGACAACAGCTCCGTTCCGAACCTGAGGTCGGCGCCGAGCTCCTCGGCGCGGTCCCGCAGCAGCGGCTCCAGCCGGTCCTGCGGCAGCAGGAGCAGCCGGGACGGTGTGAGGTCGCCCAGCTCGTCGTCGCCCTCCAGCTCCTCCTTGCTGAACAGCACGTCACCCGCCAGCGAGGTCACCCCGGCACGGGTGCGGTGCGTGGCGAACCCTGCGGCCTCCCGTACGGCGGCGTCCTCGACGCCGGCCTGCCGCAGCAACTCCCCGGTCCGGGGGTAGTAGCCGACAGCCCTCGGATGGATGGAAGTGCCCGGATGGCGCTCCACCAGGGTGCAGCGGACCCCGTGCCGGGCGAGGAACACAGCGGTGGACAGCCCGACGAGGCTGCCGCCGACGATCAGTACGGGTGCGCTGTCGGAAGCGGAAGTCATCACAACGTCCCTCTCTCGGTCCTCGGAACGGACATCGGGCCTGCTCACGGCGTCGGCAGTCCGGCCTTGCCCAGCGCCAGGTAGTCCACGACCTCCCAGTGCTCGGCGACCTTTCCGCGCTCGATCCGGAACTGGTCGCAGGTGCGCATCTCCAGGGGCAGCCCAGAGGGGCCGCCCCCGCTCCACGCGCCGGTGAGCGTGCCGGTCCAGGTCACGAAGACCATCACCCGGTCGTCGGCGGCGACGATGTGGTCCACGGTGGTGACCAGGTCGGGAAAGGCGGCGATGTTGTCCGCGAAGAACGCCTTGAACGCGTCGAGCCCGTCCGGCACGGCGTCCGTACGCATGTTGTGGTGCCGGTAGTCCTGGTGGTAGTAGCGCTCGGCCAGGTCCAGCCGGTGCTCGCTGAACACGTCGCGGTACGCGCCGAGCACCAGCTCCGCGTTGGCCCGCTCGGTCTCGCTGTGCGGGCCGTGCAGACCGGGGGCGGCCGGCTGACCGCTCCGCTCCGGCCCGCCGTCCACGCCGTGCGCGGCGAGCACGTCCCGGTCCACCACGTTCCAGTGCTCGTCGACCCTGCCGTCCCTCAAGCGGTACAACTCGGCGGTGTGCAATCGGAGTTCGCTTCCCGAGGCGGTGCGTCCGGTCCAGGTCGCGAAGAGCATCACCCGGTCGTTGTCGGCCACCAGGTGGTCGATCTCCGCGTGCAGCGCCGGGAAATCACGGTCCGAAGTCCGCCAGTCCGCCGGGTCGTGCTCGACGCAGTCGGCGTGGAAGAAACGGCCCGCCTCCTCGAAGCGGCGCTCGCGGTAGAGCGTCCCGTACAGCTCGCGGACCAGCTCGGCGTTCTGCGTGCGCTGCCCGGCGGGGGTCACGATGGTCATGGGTTCCTCTCGGCTCGGCTCTTGATCAGGGGGAGGGTCAGGGTGAGGTGACCGCTCAGGCCTTGAGCGCGTACGTCGACCAGTGGGAGTCGGTCTCGAAACCGAGCTTGTGGTTGAGCGCGACCACGGCGGTGTCGGCGGTGTCGTTGAAGACCTGGGCCAGCGCCAGACGGCTGTTCTCCCGGGCCGCCCCGAGCAGCAGCTCGGCCTTCAGCCAGGTGGCGAGACCACGCCGCCGGTGCTCCGGTAGCACCAGCGTCTCGCCGACGTCCGCCATCGGACTGTTCCGCGTGAACAAGGTGGCGTACGCGACGATCGCGCTGCCGTGCTCGGGCAGCGCCGCCACCACGTGGGGCACGTGCCCGGCCCGCTCTGCTTCGGCCTCCCGCGCCCGTACGTCATCGGCTGAGGGACGCCGCACCCGGGCCTGGCCGTTGACCCGCTCCTCCAGCGCGAGCCAGGCCCGCGCGTAGGACTCCACCAGGTCGGCGGGGCAGGGCCCCTGCCACGCCACCAGCCGGTACCCGGGCACTGGCCGGGTCACCACGGCCTCCAGCACCGCACGCGCGGGGCCGGCCAGGCGCAGCCGGTTGCGCACGCTCTCGCCGATCAGCTCCGCACCGAGCTCCGCTGCGAACCGCTCACCGGGCACCCCCCGGGGAGCGTCGGCCAGCAGCAGGCCCCGTCCCCGCTCCCTGAGCGCCGCCAGCCCCGCGGCCGCCAGCGCCCGCCCGGCACCACGCCGCCGGAAGCCGGGAAACACCCACAGCGAACCGTGGCCAGGGCCACCCGGATCCCCCAGGTCGAGCCCGAGCTTCAGCACACCGGCCGGCGTGCCGCCGTCGAACGCGGCGAGCACGATCCGCTCCGTCCCGTGCCGCCGCTGGAACAACCGCGCCAGCAGCGCCTCCGTCACCGGCGGATCACCGGGCAGCTCCAGACTCATGGTCTCCCGGAACCCGGGAAGCAGCGCGGCGATGGTCGCCGGCTCATCGCCGTCGAGGCTACGAATCTCCATGCCCACACGGTGGCCCGCCCCTCTCGAAACGCCGTCGAGGACAACTCGACACCGGCGCGGGCACCGGCGCGGAAAGGGACGAGCCCCGCCGCGCTCCACCATCCCTGGAATGCGGCGGCCCGGTACTACGGCGGGCGCTGACCGGACCCGTCAAGCGCCGCCCGTCACGCGGAGCGTCTCGCCGTTGGTGTTGCCGTTGGCGGCCGAGCCGAGGAAGACGACGGCCCGGGCCACGTCCTCGGGCGCGGACATCCGACCCGACGGCAACGTCCTGCCCTTCTCCTCCAGGAAGCCCGGGGGCACGTGCGCCCGTACGGTCTCGGTGCTGGTCTGGCCCGGCACCACCATGTTGACCAGGATCCCGTCGGACCCCAGCTCCCAGGCAAGGCTCCGCATCAGTCCGAAGAGCGCGGACTTGCCCGCGCCGTAGGCACCCGCCCCGGCCTTGCCGGTGTCCGCGAGGCCCGCGCCCAGCAGCACCACCCGGCCCCACGGCCGCGAGCGCATCCACGGCAACACCGCCTGCAGCGTGTGGAACACGGCATCGACGGACGTTCGCAGCACCTCCTGCCACTGCTTCGCCGGTACGTCCTCGAAGCGCGGCACCGGCTGCCCGGGCCGCGGGATCGCCTCGCTCCAGACCACCGCGTTGGCCACCAGCACGTCGATGCCGCCCCACTCCTCGGCGACCCGCCCCACCGCGTCCCGTATACACCGCTCGTCCGCGAGGTCGTAGCGCACCACCAGCGGTGTGCCGCCCGCCTCGGTCACCAGCCGCGCCGTCTCCCGGGCCCCGTCCTCATTGCTGTGATACGTGATCGCGACCCTGGCCCCCTCTTCCCCGTACGCCACGGCCGTCGCCCGGCCGATGCCCGAGGAGGCGCCGGTGACCAGCACCACCTTGTTCCGCAGATCCGTCCTCATGACTCCACCTCGGTCGTCGGGGCACGGTGGCCGATGCTCTGCGCGTGCCGGAAGAAGTCCTCCGGGTCGTAGTCCCGCTTCACCGCGCGCAGCCGGAGACGGTTCGCGCCGAAGTACTCCGTCTCCCAGTCCCCGCCCACCCGCGAGCTGGGGAAGTTGATGTACGAGCCGCAGGAGAGGGGCACGAGGGCCGCCGCCGCACGGTCGGCCAGCGCGGTCAGCCGCGCCGGCGCAGCCGGATCCTCGGCCACCTCACGACAGGCGAACTGATAACCGATCAGGAACCTCGCGTCCCGGTGCGGGTAGGCCGTCGCGGTGCTCGGCACCCGGCTCGCCACACCACCCAGCGCGATGCACAGCAGATAGCGCTCCTGGCCCACCGCGTCGAGCGCGGGTCCCCAGGCGTCGAGCAGCGCCGCCGACTCCGCCCGGGTCGCGGCCCGGCCGGTCAGCCGATAGCTCTGCCGGGTGTACGGATGCCGATGCCCCTCGGCCTCGGGACCGGTTCCCGTACGACGGCACTGTGCCACCGACTTCGAGCCGCACAGCGCCTCGTGCATCACCTCGGCGTAACCGCCCCGCGCACCGACGGTCCTGCTCAACGGCTTGCTCCCGGCCCGTTCCGCGAGCTCGTCCAGCCCGGCCCGCAGCGCCTCGTCCGTGCCCAGGTGCACCCCCCAGACCCGGACCACGGGACGCCCGCCGGGTCCGAACATGCCCGGCAGCACCACCAGCGAGGTGCCGAGCTCGTCGGGGCCGTCGACGGCCCACTCCTGCCAGGCCGTCAGCACATCCACCGCGTCGTCGTACGCCCACAGCGTCTCGAAGCCGGTCATCGCGGGCGCGTCGATCGAGCGCACCTCGAACTCCGTGACCACCCCGAAGGTGCCTCCGCCGCCACCGCGCAGCGCCCAGTACAGATCGGGCTCCTCGGTGGGCGAGCAGCGCACGGTCCTGCCGTCCGCGAGCACCACGCGCGCCGCAATGACCCGGTCGCTGCCCAGCCCGAACCTCCGCGTCTGCCAGCCGATCCCGCCGCCGGTCAGGAATCCGCCCGCGGCCACCGTGGGAAACGTCCCGGTGACGATCTGCCGCCCCTGGGTCCGCAGGGCGTCCAGCGCGTCCAACGACTGGACGCCCGCCCCAAGCCGCACCACGGGACCCTCGGCCTCGGCGTGGTTCATCCGGGACAGGTCGACGACCAGCCCCTCACCGGTCGACCAGCCGTTGAAGCTGTGACCGCCGCCCCGGACGTGCAGCCGCACCCCCTCCTCCCGGGCGTGGCGCACGCACAGCGCGACATCCCGCTCGGAGGCGCAGTACGCGACGGCGTACGGCTCGATCGTGTCGTACTCGGTGTTCTGGAGCTGTCGGGCCAGAGCGAAGCTCGCCTCGTCCGGCAGAACCAGGTCCCCGACGAGCCGGTCCCGCAGCGCCGCCGCCCGCATCAGTCGTCGATGCCGAACTTGCTCGCGGTCACCTTGGAGCCGGCGTGCCCGCGCAGCTTGGTGCCCTGCGGGTCGAAGAACTCGGCGCCGCCGGTGCCCTGCCACTCGGTGTTCGAGACGAACTCGCCCGACACCCGCACATGCGCCTCCCCCACATGATTGCCCTCGGGATCGGCGGCCAGGATGTGGAAGCCGTACTCGAAACTGTCCGGGCCCGTGGCACGCCAGGTGCCCATGCCGATGTTCTTCGTGTTGAGCTGGGTGGAGACGACCGAGCCGTCCGCCGAGAAACAGACGAGCCCGGGAACGGCCTTCCCGTCGTCGTCCAACTGCGTGGTCCAGGTGCCGACCAGCCGTGTGTCGCTCATCACAGATCTCCTCGATGCTCGGGGGAACTGGGGGAGTGGGATGTCCCGGCCAGGCTTACGGCCGCCTCTCAAGACCCGCTCGAGACGTCCTGTAGCTGGACGGCTCCTCCTGCGGCGGACGGCACTGGGGTCCGAACTCCGGCAGCCAGAGCGCGGCCACATGCATGGACCCGAGCGCCACCAGGGCCTGGTATGACGGCCGCAGGAGGAAACGCACGAGCCCTCGCCACAGTGCGCCCAGGGCGGTGCCGCGGGGCGGGGTGACGATCTTGTCGGGATGCCCCTCGGGCAGGAACTCCGGATTGAAGGGACGAAGGGACACGGCACTCCTAGGTGTCGATGCACGAAGTCGTCAAGCAGCGCGGACGGCCATTTCCACACCGCCGTCGATGGGAAGGGGCAGCGACACGTAGCCGCTGCCGGAAGACCGGACGTGGGCGAGAAACCCCGCGCACAGCGACTGCAGGTCCCGCACACCGTGAGCCACCACCATCGCGCCTGGCAGCATCCGGGGCTCCACCAGCTTCAGCAGCGGGAGGAAAGACTCCGGCGGGCCGGCGAGCAGCAGCAGATCGACAGGCCCCGGGACGGTCGCCTGCAACCGCTCGGGACCGCCCACCCGCACCTCCGCGTACTGTCCGAGTCCGGCCTTCTCGACCGCCGCCGCGGCGGCCTGGGCGCGGACCATGTCCGGTTCGCAGCAGATGACCCGGCCGTGCCCGTTCTCGCTCATCGCCGCCGCGAGCCTGGCGGTGAACGACTCGTACAGGCATCCGATCTGAAGCACATTGAGCGGTCCGGCCGCCAGCACCAGCTGCCGGAGGAGGATTCCGGTGGCGGCTTCGACGGAAGGCACGGCGGAGCATTCGGTGGAATAAGCGGCGTTGGGCATGTGGAACTCCCCGTCACGAGGCTCGAGACATTCGAGGTCGCTCGACCCGAGCGTGACAAATACCCGCCCTCACGGGCGACCGCCCTGGATGCCTTCCCGAGCGAGGCTTCAGCCGCGCCCCAGGCTTACAACGGCCGTGCGGTGGGCGTGCGTTCGACGACACCGCCTGATCGCACATGCCGGGCTGGTCCCCACGATCCGGTTGGCCGAGTGGTGCGGGCCGGCCGCTCTGGTGGCCTGCGCTTCCAGATGCCCGCCGTCGCGCACCGGCGACGGGTCGTATGCTGCTGGTGCTCTCGCTGCTCCGTGCTCGAACATCACGGCCTACAAGGACAAGCTCATGCCCGAGGACCGCGGCGGGCTGCGCGGCGGGGCCGGCTGGAGCCAGGACCACCTCGGCTACGGCACGCTGACCTACACCGGGACCCGGAGCGCGGGCGCCGCACGCGAAGCCAGGACGGCGGACGACGCCTCGGGCAGCGCGGCCGGCGGCGGGGCCTCGGCCCTCCTCGGGGGTCTGCTCCTGCTCCGGACGACGTGCGGCTTCGCCCTGCTCGCCTGGACGACCGGGCCCCACGGCCGAGGCCGGTCTCGGACAGCGGGCCGAAGGCACCCCCTGTGCCGTGCGGTGTGCGGTCGCATGCCCGCCCGGGCGGGTCCCGTGCCTCTGCCCCTCGTCGCCGCCCTGGCGCATTGACACTGCCGAGCAGCGCATGCGCCGAGCCTTCGCCCGGGGCAGAGCCACTGCTTACGAGAGTCTGACGCGGAGCTCGTTCCCCACTCCTCCCACCCCACCCGCTGGTCATTCTTGTCCCGTCCGCAGCCACGGAGGACGGATACGGGCGCCATGGGCAACGAACATGGGCAACGAAGCTGAAGGAGACGGAACATGAGCGTGCACAGCGGTCACGGTGATCGGTATCGACAGAGCGGCCAGGACGGAGCGGGCCGCGGTCACCGGCGAAAGTCCAGGACGCGGCGCATCGTGATCGGCGGCGGAGCCCTCGCCATCGCCGGGGCGGCCACGGTCGCCGTGTCCCTGGCCTCGGCCAGTCAGTACTCCGGGAGCACCGGTGCCGACCACGCCGTCTTCGTCCAGGGCAACGAGCTGGACGGCAACACCATCCACGTGTTCGCGCGAGATGACGACGGCAAGCTCGAACCCGCGGGGACCCACGAGACCGGCGGCAAGGGCGGTGACCAGGTCGACGCCCCCACCGACTCGCTCGCCTCCCAGGGGTCGCTGGTCTACGACGACGCCTCGGGGAGGCTGCTGGCGGTCAACGCGGGCAGCGGCACCGTGACCTCGTTCCGCGTCGAGGGACAGGAACTGAAAGACCGCCACATCGTGGATTCCGGAGGGGAGTTCCCGGCCAGCATCGCGGTACACGGCAAGGTCGCGTACGTCATGAACGCGGGCGGTGAGGGCTCCGTCCAAGGCTTCGAGATCACCAGCAAGGGGCTCGAGCCGCTGCACGGCTCCCACCGTTCGCTGGGCCTGAACAACGAGGACGTACCGCGCTTCGACACCTCGCCCGGCGAGGTCGAGATCACCCCGGACGGCCGCAACCTGGTGGTCACCACCAAGGCGGCCAACACGGTCGAGGTCTTCCCGCTGAAGAAGAACGGCCTGCCGGCCGTCGCCGAACCGGTCGTCAACGAGTCCGCGGGCGGTGTCCCGTTCGCGATCAGCTTCGACAAGTCGGGGAAGCGGATGCTGGTCGCCGAGGCCGAGAAGTCCACGGTCACCACCTACAAGGTGAAGCACGACGGCAAGCTGGAGGTCCTTCAGGAGCCCCTCGCCAACGGGCAGGAGGTCCTGTGCTGGCTGGAGCGCGCGGGCAACTACTTCTACGGCGGCAACACCGGCAACTCCACCGTCAGCGGCTACCGCATGGATGAGCAGGGCGAGCTCTCCCTGACCAACGACGTCGGCGTAGCCACGCCGCCCTCCGCGAACTCTCAGGGCGTGATCGACCTCGCGGTGACGGAGGACGAGAAGTTCGTCTACGTCCAGAACGCCGTCTCCGGCACCGTGGACGGCTTCCGCGTCGAGTCCGACGGCGCTCTCACGAAGGTCACCACCGCTGAGGGGCTGCCCGCCTTCGACGAGTCGGGCATGGAAGGCATCGCCGCGGTGTGACACACCGCGTACGCATGCGGCCCGGGGGCTGGAGGCTGGAGGCTGGAGGCTGGAAGCTGGAAGGGTGATTGTCCCCCTTGGCGGGACGTCCGTGACCCCAGCAGATGCGGACGGCCGCCGCCGTGGCTGAACAGTGCTCGGCTGACGGCTGTGGAGCAGCTCATGGAAGCCGAACTCCACCAGGGGCGGCACCTCGACGTGCTGGGGTAGCGCTTCCCCCTGTTCCCGCGACGCTCCGAGCGTCGGGCGAACTGCCCTGCCGAGGCCGCGAACCCGGCGACGGCGGAGGCGTCGAAGCCGGACTCAGGTCGTCGCTCACGGATCCTCCGGAGAGTACGCAGCCGGTTCCTGAGCCGGTGATTGTGGCCCTCATTGAAGCCGTGCCGTCAGGTCGGTCGGTGTGCGCGGCGGACCAGCCCCCCGCGCGACCTACCTGGAACCGGCGTGCCCGGATGGCTTGACGACATCGAACATGCCGGCCCCCCTCTGACCCAGTGCAATTTTTGCTCGATGCAATGAAGCGATCCCGCCGTCCATGCGTACCTCTTGCTGTACGAGCCGCTCTACATCTGGAGGCACCATGGGCATGTCCCGCACCAAGGCAGGCCGCGTCTTCACACTCGGCGCCCTGGGTCTGACCATCGCTGCTCTGGCCTACCCGGCGATGCTGGGGGTGGAGAACACGGCCACCTCGCCGGACCGGATCATCGCCAACACCCCTTACGGTCCCCTCACAGAGGCCGACCGGGACTTCGTGGCCAAGGTGCGCGCGGCCGGGCTCTGGGAACACCCACTGGGTCTGCTGGCGATGCAGCGGGGCACGTCACCCGAGATGAAGGAAGCCGGTGAGCACCTGGTCGTCGGCCACGGCCGGCTCGACATCACCTGCCGAAAGATCGCCCCGGAGCTGAACATCACCCTGCCCAACCAGGCATCCCCCCAGCAGCAGCAGTTCGTGGCGACCGTGGACGGCAGCACGGGAAAGGAGTTCGACTCCCTGGCGGTGAACATCATGCGCGTCACGCACGGTCAGATCTTCCCCGTCATCGCCAAGATCCGGGCCAACACCAGGAACACTCTGGTGCGCCAGCTTGCCGACCAGGCCAATGACACGGTGCTCGACCACATCACCGTCCTGGAGAAGACGGGCCTGGTTAATCATGAGCAGGTCAACCTGCAGCAGACCAGCCCGCCCAAGATGCCGCAGGAGCAGACCACGCCGCCTCCTCCGCAACCCGGATCGCCGGTCCTGACTCTGGACATCCCCAAAGAGCTGGAGGACCTCCAGACGAACGCTCCGAGTGCTCCCACCCCACCTCCGGCGGCGGGCTGACGGTCCGCGAGCTGACACACCGGCGACGGGAGTGCGCCGGGATCCGCGCCTCACACCCGGCCGACCGAAGTCGTCTGTTTCGGTGTCGGCGCCCGGGGTGCTGCGGCCTCGCGGCTCGCTCCCCGGGTCACCTCCGCGGACCGGGTGGTGAAAGTCACCGCGAGCCAAGCCCGCGTCGTCGTCGAGGCCGTCGAGGAGCGGCCGCTCGACGTGAGGCTGTGGCCCGCCCGACGGGATCGACCGAACCGGGGTGCGGCCGCCCGTCGGCCTCAGGGCGACGGGCGATGCCCTCGGTCAGGAGCGGAGAGGCGATAGGAACGCACGACGGCGACCACGCATGCGAGCACAAGCCCGGCCAGCCAGCCGCCGAGTCCGCTCAGGGCGTCCAGGGCGGACCCCCCTCCCTCCGCGCCGCGCGGCGGCACCCGACCCTCCGCGTCGTACACGACGGTGATCGCGTCACCAGGCCGGGTGGTCTGCTCGCAGCCGCGCCAGATACGGATCTTCATGGGGACGCCGTCCCGGTCGATCACCGAGCAGAGGTAGCGGCCACTGCCCGGGGCGTCGGCAGAGGCGCCCTCGACGGAGACCACCACCACGGACTCCGCTCGCCCCCGCTCCGCCAGCACGAACCCCGCCGCGGCCGGGGGTGTATGGAGGGCGAGGCTGACCGCGAGCACCGCGACGGCACCGACCAGCGCACGTCCTGCCCGCACCCCGCACAGGTACAGGACGAGCACGGCGGCGCACACCAGACCGCCCTCACCGGCGGCCAGTGCGGTGACCCCGTACCAGGCACCGGCGACCGAACTGCCGATGATGGCGACCGCTGCCACACACCCGGCCAGGATTCCCTTCGCGGTCAGCCGGAGCGGCGGCGGCCCGACGAACTCGGCCGGCCCCCACACCATGCTGCGCAGACGCTCCATCAGGTGCGGTTCCGCGGCGGTCGCGGAGTGCTGTGCAGGCAGCATGCGGCCACCCCTTTCCCGCCTCGTGTTGCGACCCCGCCATCCTGGTGCGCGCGGGAACGCTCCGCACTGCCCGGCGCCGGACAGGCACGCACCGCCCGCATTGCCGGGGCCCGGCAGCAGGGCCGGCTCCCTTCGCGATTCCCTTGCATTATGCAAAACGGTCGGCTGGGTGAGAAGTACCACCCGCGCCCGTCAGGCGTCGCCGGCCACGGGAACGTCCATCGCCCACCCCAGCGGGTGCGACTCCGTGTCGTCCCGGGCCGGAGCGAGGGGCTCTCCCCCAGCCTCGTTGAAGGCTGCCAGCGCCTCGATGAGCGCCAGCCGCTGCGTCGGAGTGAGTCGCTCCACGATCTCGGCGATCGCGGCGCGGCGGCGGGCGGTGACGTCCGCGACCGTGCGGCGGCCTTCCTCCGTGAGCTGGAGCAGCGTTTCGCGGCGGTTGCCGGGGTTGGACTGGCGGTCGGCGAGCCCGGCGGCGATCAGCCGGTCGACCATCCGCATGGCGGTGGACGGGGCGACCCGGAGCAGGTCGGCGAGCGTGACGAGCTTGGTGGCGCCGCGTGTGGACAGCACCACGAGCATTCTGAACTGCGGCAGCGTCACCCGTTCCTCGACCGCGGCGAGGGAGCGCGCGGAGACCCCCACCAGCAGGCGGGACGCGGTCAGCACCGACCGGGTCACCACGTCCACGTCGTCCATCGTCCCCGCAGGGGTCTCACGCTCCGGCATGGGTCCTTTCTACCGTGCGGAAGTGCCTGCTCACTCACGGAGTGGGAACAGATTTTCCTTTCCCATGACCGTGGTAGCGCAGCAGGAGCATCGCGGCGTCGTCGTGCGGCGGTCCGACGGAGTGCTGGGCAAGATCCTCCCGCAGGGCCCCCAGGGCCCGGTGCGCGTCAGGGTCCTTCAGCAGGTGCGCCCGCTCACCGACGGGATAGAAACGGCCGTCCTCGTCGCGGGCCTCGGTGACGCCGTCGGTGTACAGCAGCAGCTGCTCGCCCGGGGCGAAGCCCACCCGGTAAGGTGTCGGGCCCTCGCTCCCGTGTGCCCCGAGGCCCAACGGCAGCGCGAAGGAGTGCGGTTGCGGGAAGTCGACCGTGCCGTCCTCGTGCACGATCATCGGGGCCGGATGCCCGTAGTTGAGGAAGACCGCCTCGTGATCCGTGCCGATCTCGGCGAGAATCGCGGTGACGAACTTCTCCCCTTCGAGCTCCCGGGCCACGCTCCGCTCCAGGCGGTCGCCCAGCCCCGACAGGTCGGCTTCGTCGTACGCCGCCTCGCGGAAGGCACCCAGCACCACGGCCGCCGTCTCCACCGCGGCCAGGCCCTTGCCCTGCACGTCGCCCACGATGACCCGCACGCCGTGCGGGGAGGACACCACCTCGTACAGGTCCCCGCCGATCCGGGCCTCGGCGACCGCCGAGGTGTAGGACACCGCGGCGTGCAGCGGACCCGCCGTCAGCGGCACGGGCCGCAGCAGCACCCGCTGGGCGACTTCCGCGATCGACCGCACGCTGGCCAGCTCCGCCTCCCGGCGCGAGCGCATCACCGCGGCCGCGACACCCACACCGGTGACACCGGCCACGGAGGCCAGCGCGGTGTAGCCCCGGCGCCCGTCGAACAGCCCGTCGTACAGCCCGAGCGCGACGCACAGCACGAGGGCCGCGAGTCCGAACCAGGCCGTACGGCGCCACCCCCCGACCAGGCCGGCGAAGGCCGGCCCGAGAGAGACCAGCGGCAGGAACCCGACACTCGGCCCCGCCACGATGTCCGTCACCGTGACCACCGCCATCACCACGACCGGCATGCAGGACAGCAGCGTCCAGCTCGACGGCGGCTTCCGGTCGGTCATGCGGCACTCCTGCGATGTCGCGGCTGTCGAGAGCCGCCGGTCTTCCCCACAGGCGCCCCTCCCCCACCTTTAGACTATGCAAAGGTGTTGTGCGCGAGATGACTTCCGCTCCGGGTCCTTTACCCAATCGAGTCCGACAGACGACATGCCCGACACACGGGAGGCCCGACCATGACCGACAGAGAAACGGCACACGGCCGCCCCGGACTTCCCACCGGCTGGCGCCGCCTGGCCCTGCGCCTGCCGATCCTGCTCTACCGGGCGGGTCTCGGGCCCCTCTTCGGAAAGCGGCTCCTTCTGCTGCACCACACCGGCCGGGTCTCCGGCCTCGACCGCATGACGGTCCTCGAGGTCGTGTCCTACGACCCGGCCGAGGCGAGTTGGACGGTCGCCTCCGGCTTCGGCCCGCGGGCCGACTGGTATCTGAACCTGCGCGCCCAGCCCAAGACCCTGATCCGGTTCGGAAACCGCCCGCACGCGGTCACCGCGCACTTCCTTCCGTCCGAGGACGGCGCCGAGATCATGGCCGACTACGGTCGCCGGCACCCTCGCACCGCCCGCCGGCTGTGCGCGTTCATGGGACTCCCCGCCGACGGCGGCGAGGCGTCGTTCCGCGAGGCAGGACAAGCCATTCCCTTCGTGCGACTCGAAGCCTCCGGCGGGTACGGCAGGGCCGCGCACGGGCACTCGTGACGCGGGAAATCACTCGAGAACACTGGCGATCACATTTTGCACTGTGCAATCATCGGGGGTCGGGGGTCGGGGGCCGGCCGAAGGCCGATCGGCACAGGACAATGCTCCGGTCGTCGGCCGGCCCCCTGACAGGATGCGGTGGCCGCCGGCCACGCGACCCTTCCCAGGAGGAAAAGGGTGTGACCACCCCAGATCCAGACAGACGAGGAACACCGGACGACCCGGATGTCACGCCGTCCGACGCCGGTGACATCTGGCTGAAGTTCCTGGCGGACAACGAGCCCGCCATCCGCAAGTCCGCCCCCAGGGAGCCCTCCGCACAGGAACGGGCAACCGCTCGGCCACCTCGTCGTCTCGATGCCGACCGGCAGAACCCGCGCCGTCCTCGCCCGGGTCGCACACCGGCGGACGATCGGACGGAGGCCGTGGGCGACCTGTGGCAGCCCGACGGTCCACGACTGGCCTGGCGAGAACTCGACAGCCCCGCCAGACTCCGCCGGGCCGGCCGCGTGATCGCGACGGTCACGGCCGTCGGCCTGGCCCTTGGGGCCTGGTCCCTCCTGTCCACCACAGCGGGTGCACCGGGCGACGATTCGGGCGGCAGCACGGTCCAGGAAGTGGAGGAGGCGCCGGGCGCCATCCCCACGACCAGCCCCGGGTCCACCACCGTCGAGCCAACACCGACCGCCGCCATCGGGTGAAGGAGCCTCGTCCTTCCGGAACCCGGCAACCAACGGCGCGTCCGGATGCCCGCCTAGAACATGTCAATGCCACGTCAAGGACGTGTAAGGTTCCCAGCGGTGTGCCGGGAAGTCGGGTCGGCGGTCTGAGGACAACTTTCTTCGCCGATCGGGGGTTCTGGTCATGGTGCTCATCGTGGTCTTCGGGGTGGCGCTGCTCATAGCGGTGCTGTTGTCGGGGCTCGCCGCCCGGACCGTGCTGTCCACGTCCTTCCTCTTCCTCGTCGGCGGCGCCCTCGTCAGTGACGGGTTCCTCGGGCTGATCCACATCACGCCGGACAGCGGGATCGTGTCCGTCACGGCCGACCTGGCGCTGTTCGCGGTGTTGTTCACCGACGGTATGCACGTCTCCTTCCCCAAGCTGCGGGAGAACTGGCGCAACCCGGCCCGCGCGCTCGGGCTCGGCATGCCGCTGGCGTTCGTCGGGATGGCTCTGATCACGCACTTCCTGGTGGGGCTGGACTGGACGACGTCCCTCCTGGTCGGCGCGGTGCTCGCGCCCACCGACCCGGTGTTCGCGTCGGCCATCGTCGGCCGCAAGGAAGTCCCGTCGAAGCTGCGGCAGTTGCTCAACGTGGAGAGCGGCATCAACGACGGGCTGGCCCTGCCGGTGGTCCTCATCCTCATCGCCGCGGCCGGACCGACCTCCGGGCACGCGGAGGCGTCGCTCGGGAAGATCGCGCTGGAGCTGATGCTCGGCCTCGTCTTCGGCGTGGTCCTGCCCTTCGTGGTGATCGAGCTCGTACGGTTCAGGCTGCTGGGCGCCGAGCCCAAGCTTCAGCCGCTGCTGCCCCTGGCCATCGGCGTGACCCTGTACGCCCTGTGCCACCTCACGCACGCCAACCCCTACCTCGCCGCGTTCTCCGCGGGCGCGGTGCTCACCGCGCGGTCGCTGGAGGCGAAGGAGGCGTTCGAGCCGCTCGGCGAGATGCTTGCGGAGCTGGCCAAGTTCGCCGCGCTGCTGGTGTTCGGGGCGCTGCTGACACCGCAGCTGTTCGGCGACCTGTCCTTCGGCGGCTACGTCACCGTGGTGCTCGCGATCATGCTGATCAGGCCGGCCTCGCTGCTGCTGTCACTGGTCGGCACCCGGTTCACCCGGCAGGAGAAGCTGGTGGCCGCGTGGTTCGGGCCGAAGGGCTTCGCATCCGTGGTGTACGGGCTGCTGGTGCTCCAGGCCGGGATCCCGCAGGGCGAGGAGGCGTTCACCCTGATCGCCGTGTGCATCGCCTTCTCGATCATCGCCCACAGCTCCACCGATGTGCCGATCGCCCGTCTCTTCAAGGTCGAGGACATCGCCGGCATCCCCGGCGACGAATCGGCTCCCGCCACCGCCCGGGACACCCGCTGAATCGTCGGCCCGGTCCGCCGACTCACCCTCACCTTCTGGTCACGCAAGCCGAACCGGGCCGCTCCGTGCGGGGGCGCGCGCGGAGCGGCCCGGCGGTCACGCGGTGGCCGGAGCCGACGGTCCGACCAGTTCGGACAGCACGTCCTCCATGGTCACGAAGCCTATGACCGTGCCGCTCTCCCCGACGACGGCGGCCAGATGGCTGCCCTCGGCGCGCAGGGCGGTGAGGGTGTCGTCCAGCGGGGTGTCGATGCGCACACGGGTGACCTTGTGCAGCGCGGTGCGCGGGAAGGGCCGGTCGCGGTCGGTGACGCCCAGGGTGTCCTTGATGTGCACGTACCCCAGGACGACGCCGTCGGCTCCGGTGACCGGGAAGCGGGAGAAGCCCGCCTCGGCCGCCAGCCGTTCCAGCCGGGCAGGGGTGATCGTGTCGTCGACGGTTCGCATCCGCTGCGCCGGGACCACGATCTCGCCGACCGGCCGGGTGCCCAGCTCCAACGCGTCCCGCAGCCGCTCGCCGTCGGCCGGGTTGAGGAACCCGGCCGCACTGGAGTCGACGACCATGCGGGCGAGCTGGTCGTCGGTGAAGACCGACTCGACCTCGTCCTTCGGCTCCACGCGCAGCAGTTTGAGCAGGGCGTTGGCGAAGGCGTTGATGCCGAACACGAACGGCCGCAGCGCCCGCGTCAGCGCCACCAGGGGCGGGCCCAGCAGCAGCGCGCTGGACACCGGGGCGGCCAGCGCGATGTTCTTCGGCACCATCTCGCCGATCAGCATGTGCAGATAGGTGGCGAGGGTGAGCGCGATGACGAACGCGACCGGGTGCACCAGGCCGTGCGGGAGGTGCACCGCCTCGAAGCCGGGCTCCATCAGGTGCGCGATCGCGGGCTCGGCGACCGCGCCCAGCACCAGCGAGGAGACGGTGATACCGAGCTGGGCCGTGGCCATCATCGCGGAGAGGTGCTCCAGCGCCCACAGCGTCATCCGGGCCCGCTTGTTGCCCGCCTGGGCGCGCGGTTCGATCTGGCTGCGGCGCACGGAGACCAGGGCGAACTCGGCTCCGACGAAGAACGCGTTGGTCAGCAGCGTCAGGGCACCGATGGCCAGTTGCAGCGCGGTCATCGGGCCTCCTCCATGAGCTGGGCGGGCAGGGCGGCGGCCGACTCGGTGATGCGTATCCGGTCGGCGCGGTGGTGCTCGACCTCGAGCACCTCGAGCTGCCAGCCGTCGAGGTGCACGACATCCCCCTTGCCCGGGATGCGGGCCAGACGGGTGGCGACGAGCCCGGCGACCGTCTCGTACGGTCCTTCCGGCGCGGTGAGTCCCATGTGCGTGAGCTGGTCGATGCGGACGCTGCCGTCCGCCTCCCACACCGCGCGTCCGTCCCGCGTCGCCGGGGCGGGGGTCAGGTCGGGTGCCTCGAAGGGATCATGCTCGTCACGGACCTCGCCGACGACCTCCTCGACGATGTCCTCCACGGTCGCCACGCCCGCCGTGCCGCCGTACTCGTCGATGACCACGGCCATGGTGCGGTGCTCGCGCAGCCGCTCCAGCAGCCGGTCGGCGGGGAGGCTGTCGGGCACCAGCAAGGGCTCCGTGGTCAGCTCCGTGACCGGCGTGGCGGCCCGCTTCTCCGGCTCCAGGGCGAGCACGTCCCGGATGTGGACGGTCCCGACCACCTCGTCCAGGCTGTCGCGGTAGACGGGAAAGCGGGACAGCCCGGTCGCGTGGCAGAGGTTCGCGGCATCGGCGGCGGTCGCGTGGACCTCCAGGGCCTTGACGTCGACCCTGGGCGTCATCACGTTCTGCGCCGTCAGCTCACTCAGATGCAGGGTCCGTACGAACAGCTCCGCGGAGTCCGCCTCCAGGGCCCCCTCGGCGGCGGAGTGCCGGGCCAGCGCGCCCAGTTCCTCGGCGGTGCGGGCGGAGGCCAGCTCCTCGGCCGGCTCCAGACCGAAGCGGCGTACGAAGCGGTTGGCGGTGCCGTTGAGGTGCTCGATGAACGGGCCGAACGCGGCCGTGAACGCGCGCTGCGGACCGGCGACCACCTTGGCGACCGCAAGCGGACGGGAGATCGCCCAGTTCTTCGGCACCAGCTCGCCGACCACCATCAGCACGACGGTGGAGACGACCACGCCCAGCACCGTCGCCACCGACGAGGCGGCGGCGCCCAGGCCGATCGCCCGCAGTGGACCGCGCAGCAGCGCGGCCAGGGACGGCTCGGCGAGCATGCCGATCACCAGCGAGGTGACGGTGATACCCAGCTGGGCGCCGGACAACTGCAGCGTGAGACGTCGTACGGCCTTCAGCGCACCGTCCGCGCCGCGCTCGCCGGCCTCGGCGGCACGCTCCAGATCAGCGCGCTCGACGGTGGTCAAGGAGAACTCGGCCGCGACGAACACCGCGCAGGCCAGTGTGAGCAGGAGGGCCAGCAGGAGCAGCAGGACCTCGGTCACCGTGCCACCCCCGCTCCCTCGATCACGCGAGTCCGGCGGGCCATGGCACGGCTGGTACTGGGAGGCTCACCCATCGGGGGAACGTCGCTCCTTCTCGAATCACAGGTGGAACCGGGTGAAAACAGGATCGCCTGCCTCTACACCAACTGTAAAGGACTCGCAAAGCAGCGGGTCCGGGCGGGCAACAGGTCCACCCGGCTGCCCTTCGGGGACTGATCGGCCCTGTCGGCGCCCGCTTCGGGGTCATCACACTGGCGGTCTCCTGTACCGGACCAGGGCGTGGCCGCCGAAGGCGCCGCGGCTCGAGTCGCGAGCGGTGTGTGCCGAAGATCCATGGCAGCGGCCCGGTCCGGGCCGATACCTGATGCACTGATGGGGATGATGCGGGTGGACGTCAACGAAGTCCTGCTGCCCGGAGTGGGACTGCGCTACGAGTTCGTCAACCGTGACGGCGACCGAGTCGCGATCGTCGCCCGGCGTTCCGGGGACTTCGAGCTGATGGTGTACGCGGGCGAGGATCCCGACGAGGCCCGACCTGTACTCCGGTTCACCAGCGAGGAGGCCGACACCGTCGCGGAGATCCTGGGCGCCCCACGGATCGCCGAGCGGTTCGCCGATCTGACCCGCGAGGTGCCGGGCCTGAGCGCGGGACAGATCCAGATCGACCCCGGCAGCCCGTACGCAGGACGTGTCCTGGGCGACACCCGGGCCCGGACCCGCACCGGCGCCTCCATCGTGGCGATCGTGCGCGGCGAGGAGGTCATCGCCTCCCCCGGGCCGGCCCAGCTCCTGCGGGCCGGGGACGTCCTGGTGGTCGTCGGCACCCGCGAGGGCATCGCGGGCGTCCAGCGCATCGTCGAGGGCTGACCCTTGCACACGCCTACGGCTCTGCTGCTGGAGCTGGGGCTCATCCTTGCCGCGCTCAGCGTGCTCGGCGCTCTCGCCCGGCGCATCGCCCTCTCGCCGGTGCCGTTGTACCTGGTGGCCGGGCTGGCCCTGGGCGAGGGCGGGCTCGCCCCGGTACCGGCTGCCCGGGAGTTCGTCGACATCGGCGCCTCGATCGGTGTGATCCTGCTGTTGCTGGTCCTCGGCCTGGACTTCACCGTCCGGGAGTTCACCGCGAGCCTTCGCCGCCACCGCCCCTCCGCCGCCCTGGACGTGGTGCTCAACGCCGTGCCCGGCGCTGCGGCGGGCTGGCTGCTCGGTCTGGACGCCGTGGGGATCCTGGCGCTGGCCGGCGCCACCTACATCTCGTCCTCCGGGATCGTCGCCCGCCTGCTCGGCGACCTGCGCCGACTCGGCAACCGGGAGACCCCGGCGGTGCTGTCCGTGCTGGTGGTGGAGGACTTCGCCATGGCCGGCTTCCTGCCCTTGCTCGCCGTCCTGGCTTCCGGAGGAACCTGGTGGCAGGCACTGCTCGCCGTGTCGGTGGCCGCCGCGGCGGTCGCCGCGGCCATCACCGGCTCGTACCGCTGGGGACACCACGTCGGCCGGGTCATGTCCCACCCCGACCCCGAGCAGCTGCTGCTGCGGATCCTCGGCATCACCCTGGTCGTCGCGGCCCTGGCCGAGCTCATCCATGTCTCCGCCGCCGTCGGGGCCTTCCTGATCGGACTGTCCCTGACGGGCGAGGCCGCCGACCGGGCCCGAGGCGTCCTCGCTCCGCTGCGCGACCTGTTCGCGGCCGTCTTCTTCCTGGCCCTGGGGATGTCCGTCGACCCGGGCGACCTGCTGCCGATGCTGCCTGCCGCCGCTGCGCTGGCGGTGGTCGGCGCAACGACCAAGGTGGCCACCGGCTGGTATGCCGCGGCCCGCGAAGGCGCCGGCCGGCGGGGGCGGCTGCGGGCCGGAACGGCTCTCATCGCCCGCGGCGAGTTCTCCGTCGTCATCATCGGCCTCGCCGGTACGGCGGATCAGCGCCTCGGGGCCCTGGTCACCACCTACGTGATGCTCCTCGCCGTCTGCGGTCCCGTCCTCACCCGACTCACGCCCACCCGCCCCGCGGGCGCCCGGCCCGCGGGCGCCCGGCCCGCGGGGGGACCTGCCGGGCCTCGCGGGCCGGAGTCCGCCGTCCGTCAGTGATCCGTGCCGCCTCCTCGCACCACCGCTACCGGACAGTGCGCGTGATGCAGCAGGGCCTGGCTGACCGATCCCAGCAGCAGCCCGGCGAAGCCGCCGCGTCCCCGGGCGCCGACCACCATCCGGCGGGCGGAACGGCTCGCCTCGATCAGCGCCTCGCGCGTCCCGCCGTGCACCACCTCCTGCCGCACGGTCACCTCCGGGTGCCGCTTCCGATGGCCGGCCAGCGCCTCGGCCAGCAGACGTTCCTCGCCCTGCGCGCGACCGGCCGGCCGGTTCGCGTACCGCACCGACGCGTCCCACGGTGCGGGCATCGGCGCATTCCGTAGGGTCCAGGCGCGCAGGGCCACCAGACCGGTCCCGTGCAGCGCGGCCTCGGCGAAGGCGAAGTGCACCGCCTCCTCTCCCGCCGCGGAGCCGTCGACGCCCACCACCACCGGGCCGTCCGCATGCGGCTCCTCCCGCACCACGAGCACCGGACACCGGCCGTGCGCCGCCAGATGCACCGCCGTCGAGCCCGCCAGGAGCCCGGCGAACCCGCCCCTCCCCCGAGACCCGACCACCACCAGCTCGGCGGCACGCGACTGCGCCTCCAGCACCGTCAGCGGCTCACCCGGAACCACGGCGTGCGAGACCCGCACCTCCGCCTCGGCGGTCCTGGCACGCTCCACCGCCTCGGCCACCAGACGCTCGACCATGTTCCGCACACCGCCGGCCGGCGGGCCCAGCGGCAACGGGCCCGGCGGCGGATGCATCGCCGGCCACAGGAAGGCGTGCACCACCCGCAGCTCCGCCCCTCGCAACCGCGCCTCGCACGCCGCCACCTCCACCGCCGCCAGACCCGACGCCGACCCGTCCACACCCACCACCACCCGACCGGCCACCGCGCCTCCCGGATCCCGGACGCCAGACCCCCACCTCCAGCTTCACGCCGACCTCGCGTCACCGCCAGAGAACCGGGCGTCCAGCGGCTGACCCCACGGCAGGCAAAGGGGCGCACCAGCACGCTTCGGACACGCCCTCCGAGCAGTGCAAGGGCCCGTTTTCGGCCTTTCCCCGCGTGCCCGCGCGATCCCCGCCCCGCCCGGCCTGCAACAGTCCTATGCTTCTACTCGCTTGTAGAAGGCCCGCGGCAGGGCCGGGCCTCGCGCACGCGGAAGAGGACACGCATGGCTTCGATCGACTTGGACAAGGTGCTGGACAAGGCGTGGGCGGACAAGCCCCTGCCCGAGATCCTGGCCGCCCCGGTGGGCGCTCTCAAGGGGGTCTCCGACCGCGACGGCGAACTGCTGCGGGAGGCGTTCGGGGTCAAGACCGTAGCCGACCTGGCCGAGTTGAAGTACGTCCGCTGGGCGCAGGCCTTGGCCGCGCTGGACGCGGCCAGGTAGCCCGCCCCCGCGCACAGCCGTGGTGCCGTGCGCCCGCCCCGGCGCGCGGCACCGCACTTGAACGAGACACACGCACGCATAAGGAGTGGACGCCACCATGGTGTTCAAACGACTGCTCGGATCACTCGGCGTGGGCGGACCCACCGTCGACACGGTTCTCGACCCGGGAGCCGCCCGCCCCGGCGGCGCGCTGACCGGACAGGTCCACCTCAAGGGCGGGGACGCCGACTTCGACATCGAGCACATCACCCTGGAACTCGTGGCCCGGGTCGAGGCGGAGCACAGCGAGGGCGAGAGCGAGGGCGTCGTCACCTTCGAGCGGTTCACCGTCGGCGGCGGCTTCCGGCTCGGAGCGGGGCAGCAGCACAGCGTCCCGTTCACCCTGACGCTGCCGTGGGAGACGCCGATCACCGAGTTGTACGGGCAGGGCCTGGGCATCGTCCTCGGCGTGCGCACCGAGCTGGCGGTGGCCGGCGCGAAGGACAAGGGCGACCTGGACCAGCTGAACATCGCCCCGCTGCCCGCGCAGGAGGCGATCCTGGAAGCCCTCGGCCGGCTCGGCTTCGGCTTCAAGTCCGCCGACCTGGAGTACGGACGCATCGGCGGCAGCGGCCAGCAGCTGCCCTTCTACCAGGAGATCGAGCTCACCCCGGCGCCGCAGTACGCGCACCAGGTGAACGAGATCGAGGTGACCTTCCTGGCCGGCCCGGGCGGCATCGAGGTCGTCCTGGAGGCCGACAAGCGCGGCGGCTTCCTCTCCGGCGGCCATGACGCGCTGACCCGCTTCACCGTCGGCCATCACGACTCCCGCGACTGGCACGCGGAAGTCGACGGCTGGATCCGCCAGTTGGTCGAGCACCGGGCGGCGTACGGCTCCCACGGCGCCTACGGTCACGGTGACCCGTACCCAGGGCACGGACACGGCGGGCACCACGGGCACGACCACCACCGCTCCGGTCCCGGCATGGGCACCGCCGTCGCCGCGGGTGCCGCCGGGCTCGCGGTCGGCGTCGTCGGCGGCATGGTCGCGGCCGAAGTCGTGGACGAGGTCGGGGACTTCTTCGAGGGCGACGAGGAGGAGGACGAGAGCTGATACCAGGCCCCGGCAGCCGGTGAAGGACCACCAGCAAGGAGTGGGCAGACGCACCTCTCCGCCCCCTGCTGATAACTTCTACTGTGTTGTAGAAGAAGCGCTGTCCGGAGCATCCCGGCCCGGGCATCCTCCCGACCCGTACGGAGTTCTCATGGCCCTGTGGGACCGCCTCAAGGAGTCCGCATCGACGATGCAGACCCAGCTCATGGCGAAGAAGAACGACCTGAAGAGCGGCGCCTTCCGCGACGCGAGCATGGCGATGTGCGCGCTGGTCGCCGCCGCCGACGGCACGGTCGACCCGTCCGAGCGGCAGCGCGTGGCCCAGCTCATCGCCACCAACGAGGTGTTGCAGAATTTCGACGCCGACGACCTGCGCCGCCGCTTCGAGGACAACCTCAACAAGCTCACCGCGGACTTCGACTTCGGCAAGGTGAGCGTCATGCAGGAGATCGCCAAGGCCAAGAAGAAGCCCGCCGAAGCACGGGCCGTCATCCAGATCGGCATCGTCATCGGCGGCGCAGACGGCGACTTCGACAAGGACGAGCAGGCCGTGGTCCGCGAGGCGTGCTACGCCCTCGACCTGCCGCCCCACGAGTTCGACCTCTGACCGACCCGGACCGTGCGGCGGGCCGACGCCCCTCCGGCGCCGGCCCGCCGTCAGGGGTCCTGAGCATGCCGACCACCATCACCAGGGGGCGAGGCACAGCGTGCTGCGGGCAGCCATCAAAGCCGCCACCCCGGTCAGCAACCGCGTCGCGGTCCGTGGACGGTACCGGCGCGACCGCCCCCGGCACGGAACGGCCGTCGGTCCCCACGCCCGAACGGACCGAGCGCACGGGTGGTACGCCGCCGAAGGACAGCGGCGCGTAGACCCTGCTCACCCCGGGCATCGTCGCCACGTTCATCGGCACGGCCATAGCCGGTGAGCCGGAGGTGGGCACTTGACCACCGGGGGTCCTGCGTCAGAGGGGGAGGTCTTCGGGGAGTACCCGGAACGCCTTGTAGCGGCCCAACGGGCGTACGGCCCGGACGTCTCGTCGGTCGAGGGTGAGAATCGCGTCCGTGTCGTAGTCGGCGGCAAGTGCCACGTTCACCGCGTCGGCGAGATCGAGGTCCAGCGCGCGGTAGCGGACACGGACAGACTGGGCGGCGCCCAGGTGGTCCTCCGTGATCTCCGGCATGACGACACGACCCCGGCTCATCCAGCGCCGCAGGTCGTCGACCGCGCTGAGGGCAGCCTCCCTGCCGAGCTCACGCGTCGCCACGTGATCCAGTTCGGCGAGCAGGAGCGGGGACATGACCAGCAGGCCCGCCGCCATGATCGCCTCGTTCGCCGCCCGGTGTTCCGCATGAGCCGAGTCCAGGGCCGCCAGCAGGCCGGACGTATCGGCGACAACAATGATCACGCGGCGGATCCGGCACCCGAGCCGGTCTCACGCCCGGCGGCTTCGGCGACCGTGTCGCGGACCTGCGGCTTGGACAGCGTGCGCCCCGGCCCTTCGAAGGTGCGGGAGAACAGCGGCTCGTCCCAGACCCGGTTCGCCATGGCTGCAAGGTGGATGCCCTGGCGGATGATCTCGGCCTCGCTTATACCTCGACGCTTGGCGGCCTCCTTGATGATGGCCAGGTCCTCGGGGTCCGCGTAGACGTTGGTGCGCTTCATGGACATGTACCAAGAGCAGTCCATGTACCGGATTGATGTATCGGTCGGGCGGGACGCCGCTACGCGGCCGCCGGCTGTTCCGCGGAAACAGCGGCCGCCGGCTCCGCGGTGGCCGGCAGGTGTCACTCCAGCGGCCTTCCCGTCGCCCCGGCGAAGCCGACCGAGGCGCAGTGGCGGACCCATGTCCCTGACGCGCCGTGCGAGCAGGAGCGCCCCGACCGAAACGTTCGAAAGCCACCAGTCAGGTGGGGTGCCCGGGCTCAGCACTCCTCGACCAGAGGAGAACAGCATCCGGTCACAAGCGGGCAGGTACGGCCGTCTCGGGGCCAGTAAGGGGCAGGCCGGGGCGGGCATGGCCGAAAAGCGGTGAGATGGGCCGACTCACCGCAAACTGCCAGTCAGTTGGGGCCGCCATGAGCGACACGATCACATCAGGGTCGACCGGCAGAGGAGGGGCTGCCGAGCAGGCCGGCCGCCGACGCGGCACCCCGGGCGGTGTGGGCACGCCCGGAACCGTCGAGGACCGGTTCCGGGGGCTGCTGGAGGCGGCCCCGGACGCGATGGTGATCGTGGACGACACCGGGACCATCAAACTCGTCAACGCCCAGACCGAAGCCCTCTTCGGCTACCACCGCGACGAACTCCTCGGCCGCCCCGTCGAGATCCTCATCCCCAGCCGATTCCACGCCCACCACGCCACCCATCGCGACGGATACGCCGCCACCCGGCAGGTGCGCCCCATGGGGGCCGGGCTCGAACTGCACGGACTGCGCAAGGACGGCAGCGAGTTCCCCGTCGAGATCAGCCTCAGCCCCCTGGAGACCGCCGACGGGCTCCTCGTCTCCGCCGCCGTCCGCGACGTCAGCGAACGCAAGGCCGCCGAGGAGAGGTTCCGGGCACTGCTGGAGGCGGCCCCCGACGCGATGGTGATCGTGGACGACACCGGGACCATCAAACTCGTCAACGCCCAGACCGAAGCCCTCTTCGGCTACCGGCGCGACGAACTCCTCGGCCGTCCCGTCGAGTTGCTGGTGCCCAAGCGGTTCCAGACCCACCACACCCGGCACCGGGACGGCTATGCCGCCACCCGGCAGGTGCGGCCGATGGGGGCCGGGCTCGAACTGCACGGACTGCGCAAGGACGGCAGCGAGTTCCCCGTCGAGATCAGCCTCAGCCCCCTGGAGACGGTGGACGGGCTCCTCGTCTCCGCGGCCGTACGGGACGTCAGCGAACGCAAGGCCGCCGAGGCGCGCATCACCGAGCTCGCCGCCCTGGTCGAGTCCTCCCAGGACGCGATCCTCGCCAAGACGCTCGACGGCCGCATCACGTACTGGAACACCGCCGCCCAGCGGCTGTACGGCTACACATCCGAGGAAGCCGTCGGGCAGCACGTGTCCATGCTGGCCACGCCGGAGCGCAAGGACGAGATCACCCAGCTGCTGGAGCGGCTGCGGCAGGACGAGAAGATCGAGCATTTCGAAACCCTGCGGGTCACCAGCACCGGTGCCACGCTCGACGTCGACGTCACCCTGTGGCCGACCCGGGACGCCACCGGAGCGGTCGTCGGCGCCTGCGCCATCGTCCGTGACATCAGCGACCGCAAGCGCGCCGAGGCCGAACTCACCGAGCTGTACCGGCAGCAGAAGCACATCGCCCTCACCCTGCAGCGCAGCCTCATGGGCACCCCGCCCGCCATCCCCGGCCTGGCCGCTGCCAGCCGCTACCGGCCCGCGACCCAGGGCGCCGGCGTGGGCGGCGACTGGTTCGATCTGATCCCGCTCGGCGCCGGCCGGGTCGGTGTCCTCATCGGCGACGTCATGGGCCGGGGTCTGGAAGCGGCTTCCGTCATGGGCCAGTTGCGCTCCGCCGCCCATGCCCTGGCCAAGACCGGAATGCAGCCCCGTCAGCTCATGCAGGCTCTGGACGCGGTCGTCGCCGACCTCGATGTCCCCGACCAGCTGGTCACCTGCTGCTACCTGGTCATCGCCCCGGACGCCGGATCCGTCACCCTGTGCTCCGCCGGCCACCTGCCCACCCTCGTCGCCACCCCCGGCGGCGGCGTCAGCCGGCTGCCCGCGCCGGTGAACGCCCCTCTCGGCGTCGGCGACATCCTCTACCAGCAGTCCAGCGCCGCCATCGCACCCGGCGCCGCCCTCGTGCTGTACACCGACGGCCTGGTCGAAACCCCCGGCAGCGACATCGAGTTCCAGATCGACAAGCTCACCACGGCCCTCGACGACGCCTTCGCGCTCTCCAACGGCCTCGAGGATGCCGCCGACCACGTACTCGCCGCGCTGCTGCCCGACGCCGAGGGCCACGACGACGACGTCACCCTCCTACTGGCCCAGCTCCCCGCCGCCCCGCTGGACATCGCCCGTACAGAACTGCCGGCCACCGCTTCCGCGGTCTCCTCGGGCCGCTCCTTCGCGGTCGAGACCCTCACCGCCTGGGGCTGCGCCCACAAGGCCGACGACGTGAGACTGCTGGTCTCCGAGGTCCTCACCAACGCCGTCCAGCACGCGCAAGGCCCTGTCGTCCTCCACCTGCGCCGCACCGCCACCGAACTCGCCGTCGAGATCAGCGACCTCAGCCCGCACCTGCCCCAGCCACGGCTGGCCGACCAGGACGAGGAGTCCGGACGCGGCCTCATCCTCGTCGACGCCCTCGCCGACACCTGGGGTGTCCGCCCCGACGAGCTGGGGAAGACCACCTGGTTCGCCCTCCGGCTCTGACCGGCGCAACCCGGCCTCCCGCACACGCGCGGCCGGCTCCGGCAGCGGCCCACAGCACCCGGGCAAGCCAGACGGCGACGGTGTGGACGGCGTCAGCCGAGTCGATGAGGCGGCGCCCCGGGCGGGACCTTCCACGGCGTGGTCCGCCGTCCGAACCAGTCGGAGAGGGCCGCGCCGCCCTGCAGCCCCAGGCTCAGGAACACCAGGTGGGGTGCGGTCGCGGACAGCAGGATGTCGGCGGCCTCACGGGGCATGACCGCCAGATCGGCCACCGCGGGCACCAGGCCTCCCACGTACATCACGAGCGCGGAGACCCCCTGCACCCGGATCCGCGCCGGGGACCACCGTGTGCGCGCCCTGTTCGGTGCCCAGCCGCGGAGCATGGCGATGCCGAGGGGCAGCAGCACCGCAGTGAACAGGCCGATCCAGCACCACAGGAAAACCACCACGTCCCACTCCCCTTCCGTGCTTCCTCCGCGCGAACTCTGCCCGATTCACGGTCCACCGTCACTGCCGGAACCCGGCAGTCTCCGGCCGGCCGGGCGACCGCCGGTCGACGGATGTCCGGCCCGTGCGGCGAGTCCTGCCGCCTCCCGCGGCACCCGACGAACCGGGCTTCACGACGTACCCGATCCGGCAGCGTTGCGGGCCGGAAGGCTGCCGGGCAGCGCACCAGCGGGTGCAGCCCGGCCGATGGCACGATTCCGTGCATGACCAGCGGCCGAGAAGTGACCTGCCGTCCCCAGCAGACGCGCCTCCTGTGGTTCCTCGTCGGACTGGGGGCGGCCGGGGCGGGCCTGGCCGTGGTGCGCATGGCGTACTGGGGCGGGCTCGTCGACGGGTGGGCGTACCTGGGCCTGCTGGTGGCACTGGTGGGCCTCGCGTGCCTCTACGGGGCCACCGTCCAGGTGAGCGCCGACGCGTACGGCCTGCGCTCGCGGACGCTGCTGCGCCGTCTGAGCGTGCCGTGGCGCGACGTCACCGACCTGCGCGTATACGTGCAGTACGGGCGCCACGGACAGGAGTTCCACCGCATCAGCGTGATGCTGCGCGGCGGACGTGCGCGGCGCCTTCCGCTGCCGCTGAGCGGGTCCGTTGACGACCGGCCGGACTTCGACGCGAAGCTCGACGCACTCCGCGCGCTGCACCGCCGTTACGGAACCCCGGAGTCGAGCCACGTCCCCGTCATCTCGTACCGCACCGCCGGGCGCGGCTCGGCCGTGTCACTGAGCCTGTGCGCGCTGCTGCTCGCGGGCGCGGGCCTGGCCGCCTGGTTCGTGCCGGTCGTCGAGTCGGAGAAACAGGCGTGGACGTCGGCTGTCTCGTGCACGGCCGAGACGCCCGCGGCGGAACGCGGCCAGTGCCTGACCACCCTGCCGGCCGTGATCACTCGGACCGAGGTCGGCACAGGGAAACAGCGCAGCCGGCTGTACTTCGCCGACAGCCGGCCCCTGGAGCGGCTCTCCGTCTCGCAGGAGGGAGCCCAGGGGTTCCGGCCCGGCGACCGCGTCGAACTCACCCTCTGGCGCCGCCAGGTGAGAGAGGTCACCGGAGAACACCACGTGTGGCGCGAGCACTTCACCGGTGCCGGGGAGCTGGCCGTCATCGCGGCCGGGTGCGCCCTCGGCGCCGGCTATCCCGGCGCCCGGGCGCTGCTGCGCCGGCGCGGGCGCCGGCTGCCCGACGACGAGGTCCTGCCGTCGGCGCTTCCGTTCGCGGGCGCGCTCGTCGCCACGGCTCTGTGGCTGCTGCCGCTCTGCTACCTCCACCCCACGACCCTGCCGTCCTCTCCCGTGGCACTCACGTGGGCGGCCTCGGGCTCCCTGGCCACGCTGGGCCTCTTCGCCTGGGCCTGGCGCGCGACCCGCATCCGTACGCCCGGAGACGGCGCGGTGACCGGAGCGGTCCAGGAGCCCCCCGAGAAGGAGGTCTTCCTGGCCGCCCGCTTCCTGGAGCCCACCGACTACAACCCGAACAACTTCGGCACCCACATCGTCCTCGGCGGCGGCCCGCCCGCCATCACGCCCCACCCCGGCCCGGGCCGGTTCGCGGCACGCCGGATCCCGGTGGAGCGGCTCACCGTCACGGGCGTGCGGCGGCTGCGCGGCAGCGACGGCGACGCCGTCCCCAGAAGCTGGCACATCGCCGAACTCGACGACGCGGGCGAGCCGGTCCGCCTCGCGGCCGCTCCTGCCGATCTGACCCGCGTCCTCCGCGCACTGGGCCCTGCGAGGACCCCCGCGAGCGCCACGCACCGCGAGCCGTGACCGCCTCCGGCGGCCTGTGACGGCGACGGCCCAGGACGCTGATTCCCAGAGGGACGGGCAGGGCTGCGAGGACCGTGGCTACGGATGGAGGCAGGCTTCCCCCACGACCCGGACCCCCGTCTCCTCCCCCGGGCGGACGGACAGAGGACCCGCGACCCTGATGCCGACCGGGGTGTCGTGGCCCTTGACGGCCACGGTGACCATGGCGTCGTGGCCGAAGTACGCGACGTCGGTCACCGTGCCCCTGACCGAGCCGTCGGAGTCCGCGTCGGTCAGGACGAGTTGTTCCGGGCGGAGCAGGAGCGTCCCGGTCCGCACCCCCTCGGGCGGTGCGGCGAGGGGGACGGCGCCCAGGGCGGTCAGGGCCGTGCCGTCCGCGTCGACGGTGCCGGGGAGCAGGACGGCATCGCCGACGAAGCCGGCGATCCAGGGATTGGCAGGGCGCCGGTAGAGGTCCTGCGGGGTGCCGCACTGCGCGACCCGGCCGTCCCGTACGACGGCGACGAGGTCGGCGGTGGACAGGGCCTCCTGCTGGTCGTGGGTGACGAGGACCGCCGTGGCGCCGGTCGCCCGCAGAGCGGCCCGTACGTCCGACCGCACCCCTGCCCGCAGCGCGCTGTCGAGGGCGTTGAACGGCTCGTCGAGCAACACGAGTTGAGGGCTCGGGGCGAGCGCGCGGGCGAGGGCGACGCGCTGTTGCTGGCCGCCGGACAGCTCGTGCGGCATGCGGTCGCCGTATCCGCCGAGGCCGACCAGTTCGAGCATGGCGTCGGTCCTGCGCCGCCGTTCGGGCCGGTCGGTGCCGGTCAGGCCGAAGGCGATGTTGCGGGCCACGCTCAGGTGCGGGAAGAGGGCACCCTCCTGGGGCACGATGCCGATGCGGCGCCGCTCCGGCGGGAGGTGGACGCCCGGCCCGCTCAGGAGCCGGCCGCCGAGTCGCACGGTGCCCGCGTCGGCGCGCAGGAACCCGGCGACGATCCGCAGCAAGGTGGTCTTGCCGCAGCCGGAGGGGCCGAGGACGGCGGCCAAGGTGCCCGCGGGAACGGTGAGTTCGAGCCCGCGCAGGATCGGCTCCCCCGCTCCGTAGGACTTGGTGAGCCCTTCGACGTGCAGTTCGTTCATGTCCGGTGCCTGCCTAGGAGGTACGAGGGGACGGCGGACAGCAGGATCAGCGCGACCGCGTACGGGGCGGCGGCCGCGAAGGAGCCGGCGCCGGTTTCGGTCCACAAGCGGGTGGCCAGGGTGTCCATGCCGGTGGGGCGCAGCAGCAGGGTCGCGGGGAGTTCCTTCATGCAGACCACGAAGGTGAGCGCGGCCCCGGCGGCCACGCCGGGCGCGGCCAGCGGCACGGTGACCTCGCGCAGCACCTGCCACGGCCGCCGCCCGAGCGAGCGGGCCACGTCCTCCAGGACGGGCGGTGCCTGGAGCACGGCCGCGCGGGTGGCGGCCACCGCGACCGGCAGGAACAGCACGGCGTAGGCACCGACCAGCAGCGGGAGCCGCTGGTACAGCGGGTATGCGTAGCGCACGGCGAAGAACACCAGGGCGAGCGCGACCGTGATGCCCGGCAGTGCGTGCCCCGCGTACGCCGCCTGCTCCAGCAGACGGGCGCCGCGGCCCCGGTGCCGGGCGGCGATCACCCCTACCGGCAGGGCGAGGACCGTGGTGAGGCCGGCGCCCGCCGCCGCGACCCCGAACGTCGCCCAGGCCGTCTCCGCGAGCCCGCCGAGGTCCAGGCCGGCCGAGCTGCCGACGGCCAGCCAGTACCCGAGGGTGGCCAGTGGGAAGGCGACGGCCGTGGCCGCCACCGCCCCGCACCACAGCAGGGCGGGCGGCCGCCACCGGCCGAGAGCGACCGGGAGAGCCGGGCGGGCGGTGCCGGTACCGGTCCTGGCGTGCCCGGCGCGTCCGCGCGTACGGGCCTCGGCGGCCACCAGCGCGATCGTCATCACGACCAGCACCACGCTGAGGGCGGCGGCCGGGGTCCGGTCGAAGGAGGCGCGGTACGAGGTGTGGATGGTCAGGGTGAAGGTGTCGTACCGCATGAGGGACACCGCGCCGAAGTCGGAGAGCACGTACAGGGCGACGAGCAGCGCTCCGCCCGCGGCGGCCGGTCGCAGCTGCGGGAGCGTGACCTTGGCGAACGTCCGCAGCGGCCCGTGCCCGAGGGAGCGGGCGGCCTCCTCCTGGGCCGGGTCGATGCCTCGCAGCGCGGCGGCGACCGGCAGATGGACGTACGGGAAGCTGACCAGCGTCAGGGCGAGTGCGGCGCCGCCGAACCCGGCGAGGCCCGGCACGGCCGACAGCCAGGCGAACGCGGCGACGTAGCTGGGCACGGCCAACGGCAGTGTGGCCAGCACCGACCAGGCGCGGGCTCCGGGCAGCGTGGTGCGCACGGTCAGCCAGGCCAGCGACACTCCCAGCACCAGGCAGGCCGCCACGACCACGACGGTCAGGCCGAGGCTGCGGCCGAGGAGGTGCAGGGTGCGTGCGTCGGCGACGACGTCCCAGGCGAAGGCCGGGCCGCGTTCCAGGGCGCGGACGGCGAGGTAGCCGAGGGGCAGCAGGGCGAAGAGGGCGGCCACGCAGGCGGGGACGAGCAGGACCAGAGGTGGCCTGCGGCCGGCGGTACGCGTCCTTCCGGGCGCGCGGGTCGCCGGTGGGCGGACCGGGCGGCCCCGGTCCGCCCCGCGCTCACGCCCGTCCGGGGCGGGGGCTCCGGCCGGGCGGCGCGAGGTGGGCGGTGAGGTGGGCACGGCGGATCAGACCAGTCCCACGTCCCGCAGCATGGCCAGCGTCTCCTGGAGGGACTCCAGCTTGCCGAGGTCGATGTCGGGGGACTCCAGCGACTCCAGCGCGGGCAGGTCCTCCACGGTGCTGGTGACGCCCGCGGCCAGCGGGTACTCCTTGGTCTCGTCCGCGAAGTAGGTCTGCGCCTCCTCCGACAGCAGGTAGTCCACGGCCTTCTGCGCGGTCTCGCTCTGCCCGCTGTCGGCGAGGATGCCCGCGCCGGCGACGTTGATCAGCGCGCCGGGGTCCTCGCCCGGCAGGAAGTGCAGCTCGGCGTCGACCCCGTCCTCGCCCTTCTCGGCGACCCGCTCGTACCAGTAGTAGTGGTTGACCAGGCCGAGGGAGACCTCGCCGGACTCGACGGCGTCCAGGGTGGCGAGGTTGTTGGTGTACGTCTTGGCGCCGTTCGCCTTCAGGCCCTGAAGCCACTCGCGGGTGGCGTCCTCGCCCTCGAGGACGCGCATGCCGGTGACGAAGGCCTGGAACGAGGCGTTGGTCGGCGCGAAGCCGACCTTGTCCTTCCACTCCGGCTCGACCACGTCGAAGACGCTGTCGGGGACGTCGCCCTCGCCGACCTTGTCCGGGTTGTACGCGATGACCCGGACGCGTCCGGAGAGACCGACCCAGTCACCGCCGGAGCCGCGGTACGCCTCGTCGACCTTGTCGAGGGTGGCCGCGGGCATCTTCTGCAGCATGCCCTCCTTGGACAGGGCGCCCAGCGCGCCGGCGTCCTGGGAGAAGAACAGCCCGGCCTTGGTGCGGTCGCCCTCCTCCAGGATCTGGGCGGCCAGCTCCGCGCTGTCGCCGTACCGCACCTCGACCTCGGCGCCGACAGCCTTCTCCAGCTTGTCAAGAAGCGGCTTGACCAGCTTCTCGTTGCGGCCGGAGTAGATGACGAGGGAGGAGGCGTCGTCCTCCCCGCTGTCCTTGTCGCCGGAGCCGCAGGCCGCGAGGGCGGGGAGCAGCAGAGCGGCCGCTACCAGCGCGGTCGTCCGGCGAACCGAGGGGCGTCGCATGGTGTGTGCCTTCCTGCGGAGCTCGCCTTCGGGCCACTGCCGGTCCTGTCGGCGGGAAGCGGCGGCGAAGCGGATCCTGTGACTCTTCTGTGGCTTGAATATGACCCTGTTATGAATAAGGTAATCCTTACCTAATCGTCAAGGGTTCCGTGCTGAAGCGGACGCCGCCGCGGAAAGGGCGCGCCCCGTGCTCCACCCCTCCGAGCCCCTCCCGGCTCCGTCCCCCCTGCGTCTGCTGCCCGCGCAGCCCGTGCGGCCCGTGCGGCCGAACGGCGTGCCCTTCGCGCGCCGGCTCGCCGCCCACGGCGATCGCGTCGCGCTCATCACGCCGGAGGGAGAGCTGTCGTACCGCGAACTGGCCGCGCGGGTGGCCGCCACCGCCGAGCGCCTCGGGCCCGTACGACGGCTGGTGCTGCTGGCCGGGGCCAATCGGACCGACGCGCTCGTCACGCATCTGGCCGCTCTGTCCGCCGGTCACCCCGTCCTGCTCGTCCCCGGCGACAGCGCGAGCACGATCCGCTCGCTGTCTCAGGCGTACGACCCCGACGTCGTGGCCCGCCCGGATGCCGACGGCACGTGGACCCTCGAGGAAAGGCACCACGGCAGCGTCCACACCCTCCACCCGGACCTCGCCCTGCTGCTGAGCACCTCCGGCTCGACCGGCTCGCCCAAGCTGGTGCGGCTCTCCCACGAGAACCTTCAGGCCAACGCCGAGTCCATCGCCGGGTACCTCGGCATCGGTGACACCGACCGGGCGGCCACCACGCTGCCCATGCACTACTGCTACGGCCTTTCCGTCGTCCACAGCCATCTGCTGCGCGGCGCCGGGCTGATCCTGACCGAGCGGTCGGTGTCCGCGCCGGCCTTCTGGGAGGAGTTCCGTGCCGCCCGCGGCACCTCGCTGGCGGGAGTGCCGTACACCTTCGACCTGCTCGACCGGGTCGGTTTCGAGCGGATGGAACTGCCGCACCTGCGCCGTGTCACCCAGGCCGGGGGCCGGCTGGCTCCGGAACGCGTCGCCCGGTACGCCGAGTCGGGGCGCCGCTCCGGCTGGCAGCTGTTCGTGATGTACGGCCAGACCGAGGCCACGGCCCGCATGGCCTACCTCCCGCCGCATCTCGCCGCCGAGCGCCCCGAGGCCGTCGGGGTGCCGATACCGGGCGGCTCCTTCCGGCTGCTGCCGGTCGACGGTCACGGTCCGGACGTCGGTGAACTGGTCTACTCGGGGCCGAACGTGATGCTCGGTTACGCCGGGAGCCCCGCCGACCTCGCCCTCGGCCGGACCGTGGAGGAGCTGCACACCGGGGACCTCGCCCGGCGCGCGTCCGACGGGCTGTACGAGATCGTGGGCCGCCGCAGCCGCTTCGCGAAGATCCTCGGGCTGCGCATCGATCCGCAGCGCGTCGAGTCCCTGCTGGAGGAGCACGGGGTCACCGCGTACTGCGCGGGGGACGGGGAGGCCCTCGCGGTGGCCGCGCTCGGGAGCGCCGGTGAGCAGGCGAGGATCCGGCGGCTGGTCACGGAGGACTGCGGGCTCCCGTCCCGCGCGGTACGGGTGCAGGTCCTCGACCGGCTCCCCCGCCTGGCCTCGGGCAAGCCCGACTACGAGGCCGTACGGCGGTTGACCCGCCCCGTGGAGGAAGCGGCACCCGACGCCGGGGAGGACCTGCGCCGCCTCTACGAGGAGATCCTCGACCGCACCGATGTCACCGAGGACAGCAGCTTCACCGGCCTGGGCGGCGACTCACTGTGCTACGTCGAGATGTCCCTGCGCCTGGAGGAGGCCCTGGGCCACCTGCCCGCCGACTGGCACACGAGGACGATCCGCGAGCTGCGGGCCATGGCGGCGCCCACGGCGGCGGGACCGGGAGAACAGGAGGGGCCCAAGCCGCGGCGGGCCCGGCCGGCCCCGGGACCGCGGGGGGCGCTGCGTTCCTGGGCCACCCCGGAGTTCTGGAGGACCCGCCGCACGCTGGAGACCGGCATCGCCCTGCGCGCCGTCGGGATCGTCCTCATCGCCGGCTCGCACGTCCAGGTCTTCGACATCAAGGGCTTCGCCCACATCCTCATGGGTGTCGCGGGCTACAACTTCGCCCGCTTCCAGCTGTCCGGCGCCGGACGCCGCGAGCGCGTACGGCGCCTGTGGCGCAGCATCGCCCGCATCGCCGTACCGAGCATGGTGTGGATCACCGGCGCTGTGCTCCTGACCGACTTCCTCGACCCGGCCAACGCCGTGCTGCTCAACAGCCTGCTCGACCAGGGGAACGACCGCTTCGACTGGGCCTACTGGTTCGTGGAGGCCCTGGTCTACTTCCTCGTCGTGCTCGCCGCCCTCTTGGCCGTACCGCTGCTGAACCGGCTGGAGCGGCGGTACGCGTTCGGTGTGCCGATGGCACTCACGGCCGTCGGCCTGGTCGGGCGCTACGACCTGCTGGACCTGGCGTCCGCCCGCCCCCAGCTGAGCCCCACCGTGGTCTTCTGGCTGTTCACACTGGGGTGGGCGGCCGCGCGGGCCGGTACCGTGCGGCAACGGGCACTGCTGACGGCGGTGCTGGTGCTCACCGTGCCCGGCCTGTTCCAGGACCAGCCCGTGCGCACGGCCACCGTGATCGTCGGGCTGGGGCTGCTGATCTGGGTACCGGCCCTGCCCAGCCTCGGCCCGCTCAGCGCGCTCGCGGGCGTCCTGGCGAGCAGCTCCCTCTACATCTACCTGACGCACTACCAGGTCTACCCCTACCTCCAGGAGGGCTTCCCCCTCACCGCCCTGTTCGCCTCTCTCGTGGTCGGCGTCGGCTACGCGGCGGTCGTGACCCGGGTGACGCGGACCCTCCGGTGGCTTTGACCGGGCCGCCGCACCACGAGGTGCCCGCGGCCGGCCTGCGGAGCCCGGTTGCGTGTCCTGCCGGGAGGGATCACGCCGGTCGTGGTTCCTTGAGGGCATGCTCAACGGAGTTCGTGCCCGTGTTCTGCCGACCGCCCAGCGCCGCACGCTGAACGAACTGACCCAGGACCTGGACCTGTCGTCCGGAGACACCACGTCCAAGCGTTCGGCATTCTGGACCATGCTGACGCTGTCGTCGGTCATCGCGGCCGGTGGGGTTCTCACGGACTCGACGGCCACCGTGATCGGCGCGATGATCATCGCACCACTGGCCACACCGATCATGGGCATCGCGCTGGGCTCGGTGCAGCGCCGTCGCACCGGAGCGGCCAGGATCGTCCTCTTCGCCTGCTCGCTGGTGATCGTGATGGGGATGCTCTTCTCGACGGTGCTCCCCGGCGACTACGACCTGCTCGCCAACAGTCAGATCGCGTCACGGACGTCACCGGGTCTCATGGACCTGGTCGCCGCCCTGGCGACAGGCTTCGCCGGCGCGGTGGCACTCGCTCGACGGGACGTCGCCGCCGTGCTGCCCGGGGTCGCGATCGCCATCTCCCTCGTCCCGCCCCTGGTGGTGGCCGGAGTGTGCCTGGGACAGCTGTCGGGCTGGCTGGCGCTGGGGGCGCTGGTGTTGTTCGTGTCCAACTTCTTCGCGCTGGTCTTCGGCGGCATGGTGGTCTTCGCCACACTCGGCTACGGCACCCAGGCCGACAGGGCGAGCGGACGGCCCACCCGCAGGACGTACGCGGCCATGGCCCTGCTGTTCACCGTCGTGTTCGTGCCGCTGGCGGCCAACACCACGATCACACTCCTGCTCGACACCTGGACCGGCCGGACCAAGGACACCGCCGAAGAATGGCTCGCCGAAGAGCCGGGGGCGTCCGTCACGAGTGTCGACTCGACGTCCCGGACCATGTACGTCCACGTCCGCACCCCTGCCGGCGTCCCGCCGGTCAAAGGGCTGCTCGACCGGCTCCAGGGACGGATCCCGGACGGCATCCCCGTCGTCGTGGACACGTCGCGTGGTCAGCGCATCGACGCCGGAGTGGTCGGCGGCTGAGCGTCGCGCCCATGAAGGCGCCTAGCCGCGCATGACCTCGCGGACCAGGGCGGTGTCGACGAACTGCTCGAAGCGGACGATCAGGCCGCCGCGGACCACGAAGTGGTGGGCGACGCGCACGTCGATCGGCTTGCCGGTGGCCTTGTTGGTCGCGGTGTAGCGGGCGAGGACGACGGCGTTCTCCCCCTCGGCGACGTACGTGTCGTCGTGCGCGGTCCAGCCGTCCCACTCCCTGCCCAGCTGTTCCATGACGTGGGAGGTGACCCCGTCGGGGGTGCGGTAGGTGCCGGCGAGAGGGAAGCCGGCCGTCTCCGTCCACTCCGCGTCCGGGGCGAGGGCGGCGCGCAGGGCCTCCAGGTCGCCGGCCGCGGAGGCCAGGTACTGGCGGCGGACCACGTCGGCGGTACGCACTGCGGATCACCGTGGTCGCCGGCTCTACGTCGGGTCCTGTGGACCACGAAGTACATCGATGCCGCCGTCGCCCAGCTCCGCGCCGAGGGCCACGAGATCCCGGGCGAGAACATCGCCCGCCTGTCCTCCACTCCGGTCGGCGGTGCCCTGCGGCCCTTGCGCGACCCCGCGGGTGGTCTACCTCATTTCCCCGCGCTGTCGGCAGGGCTCATGTGCTGCGTCCCGCGAGTCCGGTGCGCCATGCCCAGGCCGCGATCTCTACGCGGTTTCTGGCGGTGAGCTTGGCCTGGACGTGGGAGAGGTGGGTTTTGACCGTGCCGGTGGTGATGGACAGGGCTGTTGCGATCTCGGCGTTGGTCATGCCCTGGGCCAGCAGCATGACCACCTCCTCCTCGCGCGGAGACAGCCGGGTGGCGGGCGCTGGCCGGGAGGAGGAGGTACGAAGCTGCTTCAGGAGCCGCACGGTGATCGATGGGCTGACCATGGCGTCGCCGGCCGCGGCCGCTCGGACCGCTTCGGCGAGCAGGCGGGGCCCGGAGTCCTTGAGGATGAATCCGCAGGCACCCGCTTCCACCGCACGGGTCAGGTATTCCTCGTCGTCGAAGGTGGTCACCATGACGACCTGCGGCCGGTGCGCGGCGTGGGGCCGGGTGAGCTGGCGCAGCGCGTCCAGGCCGTCCAGGCGCGGCATCCGGATGTCCATGAGAACGACGTCCGGCCGGTGCAGGGCGGTCATCTCCAGGGCTTGAAGGCCGTCCTGGGCGTGAGCGACGACGGTGATGTCGTTCTCGACGGAGAGGATCATGGCCATGCCGGTGCGGACGATCTCCTGGTCGTCGGCGAGAAGTACGCGGATCACGGAAGATCCCTCCACACGCTGCTGAAGGGAATCCGGGCACTCACCCGCCACTGTCCCTGGATGTCGGGGCCCGCTCGGAAGGTGCCGCCCTCGGCCGTGACGCGTTCCTCGAGCCCGACAAGACCGTACCCCGCCGTGTCCGCGCCCGGACCGGGCTGGTCGTTGACAATGTCGAGTTCGACGGTCCCCGAATGGACACTGAGTGTCACGGACACCTTCCGGGAACCCGGTGCGTGCTTGCGCACATTGGTCAGCGACTCCATGACGACCCGGTGCACGGCCACCATGGTCGCCGCGGGCAGGTTGCCGACAGGCCCCTCCTGCACGAGACGGGCCCGCCCACCTCCGGGCAGGGTGAAATCCGCCACGAGAGAGCGCAGTTGCTCGACGTCTCCCGCCGGTCCGAGCCCGGCCTCGGTACGAAGCCCGCTCACCATGTGCCGCAGAGCCCCGAGAGCCTCCGCCGCAGCCCGTTCGATCTGCCCCAGCGCGGACGCGCTCGTCTCCGGCCGGGACGCCGCGACCACCTGGGCCCCCTGCGCCTGTACGACGATGCCCGTCACATGGTGAGCCACGAAGTCGTGCAGATCCCGGGCGAAAGCGAGCCGCTGCTCAAGGCGCACCTGCTCGGTGTGACGCCGGCGCTCGACAGCCACCAGCCGGGCCACGAGCGCCCCCACGAGTGCGGCACACGTGGCGAACGCGCAGAACAACGCCACCAGAAGGCTGTTCTCGCTCACCTCCACGGCCACCGGCCGCACGACCACCGCCACGCACAGCACAACGGCCCCCGCGGCAGCCGGCCAGGCAGCGCCGTGCCGGACAGTGAGACCCAGCACCACGATGAGCGCGCTGACCTCGAACAGGGTGTAGGCGTCGGCACGCCCGGCCGACGTTCCCTGCTGTCCCGCCGCGATGTGCATCCACGCACTGCACCCGAGAGACACAGCACCCGCGATCCCACCGGCCACCGCCAACACCCACGGCCCCACTCGCGACCGGCGCAGCACCCAGACCGGCACCACCAGGAACGGCGCCGCAGCCGAGAGGCGGACCTGCGGCGCGAGAGCGGACCCGTAAACACCCCTGTGGTAGTCGACAGCGAGTGCCAGCACCAGGACGGCCCCCACGGCGGTGACGCCGAGGCAGACCAGCACGCCGCGCACCCATGAGGAACGACGGCCGAAGAGCACGGAACGCATGCCCGCAGCCTACGGAACCGGGCACCTCAGGCCCCTCTGCCGAAAGTCGTAGTGACACCGCCCGGTTTCCGTCCTTCGACAGATCCAAAGCGGCACCCCGCACGGACACGATCGTTCAAGACGATCCGCACAAGCTCGCCGAAGGAGTAGAACGTGAACTTCCAGACCCAGGTCCCCACCGCTGCCATTCTCGGCCCGGCGCTCCTGATCTTCGCTCTGTTCGCCCTCGCCCGTCGACGAGGCAACGTCCCCGGGTGGCGCGGCGGGCCGCTGGTACTCCGGGCCCTCACGGCAATCTACGCGGCAGGGGTCGTCTCCGTCACGAGCTTCCCCCTGTGGATCTACGGCGGCGGATACCGCAACGAAGCACCCTGGACCAGCCAGATCCAGCCGATCCCGCTACTCACGGCCGACATCTCCATGATCCCCAACGTCGTCATGTTCGTCCCGCTCGGCTTCCTCCTGCCACTGCTTTCCCACCGACTCACCAGTCGTCGCACCGTCGCGGTCTGCGCCCTCGCCAGCCTCGGGATCGAGCTCGCACAACTGCTTCAGTACATCGCCCTCGCCCACGGACGCGCCGTCGACATCAACGACCTGATCGCCAACACCCTCGGCGGCCTCCTCGGCTACGCCGCCCTGCGCACCGCGCAGCGCACCGCTGCCGCACGCGACGTACTGAACAAGTTGTCCCCCTCGCCCAGCACCGTCTGACCCGGCCAGCGAGAGGCGCAGGCCTCGCTCTTGCCGCATCAGGCAAGGGCTGATCAGCGGCCGGATCGCTGCACGGATACCGGTGGTTCTCGTGCAACCCGGAAGAACCGATCGAGCGGTACATCAAGCGCTGGGTTCGCATAAATGACCGGTGTGCAAGGCCGTTGCGGACGCTTCAACCGGTCACAGACCGGCGACGTCCCCGCCCCTCTTGAGCACGGAGTCGAGCGCGTCCACCACAGCGTTGTGCTGCCTCGCGCGCGCCGCCCGGTCTGCCGGCACCAGCCGCGCTGCGGCCTGTACGGCATAGCTGTCCGGGTCGCCGAAGGCGGTCCGCGGGTGCTCTGCCGTCTCCCCGCAGTGGGCCGTGACATCCTTGACCGCTTGGAGCACCACTGCCCGGTCCACGCCCGGCTGCATGGCCAGCCGCACCTGGAAGCGCGCCATCCACCTTTCGCGGTCCTTCTCCCTCGCGGCGTCCGTCCTCTGATCCTTCTTCGTCACGTGCTCTCCCAGGTGATCGACAGCCGTCTGTCATGGAGTTGGACGCTGGGTAATCGAAGTGGGTTGCAGAAGCGAGCACCTGATGAGTCTCAGTCTTCGCACAGGCCCGGGCGGGGGCGGCATCGCCGAGACGAACCAGACGATCACGCCCTCGGCCGATCCCGCGGAGGACGAACCACCAAGGTCCACCTCGCCTGCGACGGCAAGGCCTGGTACGTCCCGGCTTTGTCAGGGCCGCTCCCGCCCTCCCCGGCACCACACCCGGATCAGGCTGCCCTCAGCTACGCCGACCCGCTGCGACAGGCCAGAGGTGACGGCCTTGCACCTCCACTCGAAGCACAGCGCCTCACGGCGCAACCAAGATTCCCGACAGAGTCGAGTTGACGAACAACCGATAGCCTGTCTCGGGTCCAACGCGGGTGCTGGCAGCGGCCCTGGCGGCACCCTACGAGAGGTCCCCGCCATGCCACTGGTACAACCTGGCTTCAGCGTCCTGTCGGACGGGTTCGCCGCCGACCCTTACCGCCACTTCGCCCGGCTGCGGGAACAGGCCCCGGTGCACTACGAACCGGCGATCGACAGCTACTTCCTCTCCCGCCATCAGGACGTCAGGCGGGTGCTGACCGACCATCAGGCATTCACCACCAAGACGCTGCAGGCGCGCGCAGAGCCGGTGATGCGCGGCCCGGTCCTTGCCCAGATGACCGGGGCGGAGCACACAGCCAAGCGCAAGATCGTCGTCCGGGGTGTGACCGGCGAGGCCCTGCGCGACCAGGTCCGCGCCGCCCGCGCCAACGCCGCCGAACTCCTGGCACCCCTTCTGGCCAGGGGGAGGATGGACCTGGTCAACGACTTCGGCAAGCCTTTCGCCGTCCACGTGACGCTGGACGTCCTCGGTCTGGACAGGAAGGACTGGCAGCAGGTGGCCGCCTGGCACAGTGGGGTCGCCGAGTTCATCACGAGCCTGGCCCTCACCCCCGAGCGCCGCCAGCACTGCATGGACTGCGCCGGGCAACTGGAGGCGTACCTCGTCCCCGTCGTGGAACTGCGGCGTCGCCGCCCGGGCGCGGATCTGATATCGAGGCTGTGCACCGCGGAGTTCGACGGCGTCGCCATGAGCGACCGGGACGTCATCGCTCTGATCATCAATGTGCTCGCCGCCGCCACCGAGCCCGCCGACAAGACCCTCGCCCTACTCTTCAAGCATCTGATCGACCACCCCGATCAGATGGCGCAGGTGCGCCGGGACCCGGCCCTGCTGCCCGCCGCGATCGCCGAGACGCTGCGCCACACCCCGCCGGTCCAGCTCGTTCCCCGCCAGGCGGAGAAGGACTCGGTGATCGCCGGCACCACTGTCCCGGCCGGCGCCACGGTGTTCTGCATGATCGGCGCGGCCAACCGCGATCCCGGCGTCTTCACCGACCCGGACACCTTCGACATCAACCGCCCCGACCTCGGCACCGCCCGTTCCTTCACGGCGGCCGCCCAGCACCTGGCCTTCGGCGTCGGACTCCACCAGTGCGTCGGCGCGGCCTTCGCCCGCGCCGAGATCGAGACCGTCACCGAACTGCTCCTGCCGCTGCTCGACCAGGTCCGCTACAGCCCCGGCTTCCGCTACCGGGAGACCGGCCTCTACACCCGCGGCCCCGTCTCCCTGCAGCTGGACTTCACGCCCGTCCCCGCAGGTGGAACCTGCGGGGACCGAGCGCCGTCTTGCACGACGGCCCCGGACGGGGACGGGTACACCGTGTGCCCTGCCCTGTCCCGAGAGCCGGGCCCCGCACCCACACTTCTCCAGGCGATCGAGACGATGACATCGACCGACATCACCAGAGCCATCAACGACCTGCTGTTCACCCCGGGCCTCGACCTCGCCGAAGCCGTCGACCGGCACTTCGCCCCCGACTACCGTCAGCGCACCAACGGCGTGTGGAGCGACCGGGAATCCTTCACCCAGCACATGGCACGCCTGCGTTCCCTCATCCGCGACGGGCACATGGAGGTCCACGACGAACTGCGCGACGGACTGCGCTACGCCGACCGTCACACCGTCACTCTGACCCACAACGACGGCCGAGTCTCCGTCACCGAGGTCTACCTCTTTGCCGAGATGGCCCCCGACGGCCGCTTCCGGCGGGTCGAGGAGACCACCCTCCTGGTCTCTGGCCACCCCGACGACGGCAACCTCGGACTCGTCAAGTAACGCGGGCACAAGGGGATCCGGGAGCCAGGATGGCATCTGTCGGGGAGAGACTGAGCCGAGCGCGCGTGCAGGCGTTCGTCGGCCGGGAAAGGGAACTCGAGCGTTTCAGGCAAGCCCTGGCCGGTGATCCGCGGTCCCCGTTCGCGTTCTTCGTGTGCGGGCCGGGCGGTATCGGGAAGTCGACGCTGCTCCGGCGCCTGGCGGATCACGCCAGTACGGCGGGCCGACCGCTCGTCGAGTTCGACGGCCGGTTCGTCGGCCGGGACCCGGCCGACTTCGAGCGGGCCGCCGCACCCTTTCTCGACGTTCCGGGAACGGTGCTGCTGGTGGACTCCTTCGAGCACTGCCAGTGGCTGGAGAGCTGGCTGCGGCACCGCTTCCTGCCCCGCGCCGCGGACGATGCCCTGGTCGTCCTGGCAGGCCGGCACCCACCGCAGCCGCAGTGGACCGCCGACCCGGCGTGGTCCGGGCTCCTGCACGTCACCGAACTGGGGCCGTTCACCGAGGAACAGGCCGGTGGACTGCTGGCCTCGGCACAGATCCGGCCCGAACTGCGCGACCGGGTGCTGCGCTTCGCCGGCGGCAACCCGCTGGCCCTCTCCCTCGCGGCCGCGGCGGGATCGAAGGGCTGCGGCCGAGAGGAGTTCTGGGCCCCGTCGGCGGATGTCCTGCGCACCCTGCTGGCGGGGCTGATCGGTGAGGTGCCCACGGCCGCCCACCGTCGCGCCCTGGAAGTGGCGGCGCAGGCACACTCGACGTCCGAGGAACTGCTCGCCGCTGTGCTCCCCGAAGAGGACACCCACCTGCTCTTTTCCTGGCTGCGAGACCTGCCGTTCATGGAGTCCACGGCCCGAGGGCTCCACCCGCACGACGCCGCACGGGAGACGCTCGCCGCCGACCTGCGCTGGCGGGCACCCAACACCTTCGAGACGATGCGCCGGCGCCTCGCGGACGAATACCTCCGCATCCTGCGCGAGGCGCCGGAGGAGCGGGTCTGGACCGTCACCGACGACCTCTTCCACCTCTTCCGGGAGAGCAAGATCCTTGCCCGGCTGCGCACATGGTCCCGGGAGGACGAGGTCCACGACAGCCCCCTCCACCCGGACGACCTCGACACGGTGCTGGGCATGGCCGAAGAGACCGAGGGCCCCGCCTCCACCGCACTGGTCCGCTACTGGGCACGGCGCCAGCCGCAGGCGTTCAGTGTCTACCGCCTCGTGAGCACGGGCCGGACGGTGGCGTTCACCGCCCGCCTCACGCTGCCCGCCCCGCCCGACCCCCAGGATCTGGCCACCGATCCCGTGGTCGCCGCCGCATGGCAGCACACCGAGGCCACCACGCCCGTGAACCCCGGCGAGCACATCGGCATCAGCCGCTTCTCGGTCTACCCCGAGCGATACCAGGTCCCCTCGCGCGTCACCGACCTGAGCAGCTCCCGGGCCCAGGCGGAAGCCGCCCGCGCCCGCGGACGCGCCTACGGCTTCGCCGTCTACCGGGACGCCGAGACCTGGGCCGAGCGCGTCAAGGGCACCCTCGACGACACCGGCCGGCGCCCGCGCGTCGGCGAACACACCTACGGACTGTTCAGCGTGGACTGGCGCCGCACACCCGTGGAGACGTGGCTGTGGCACTTCATCTCCACGACCGCCGACGCGCCGATCTCGCCGGGACCGTCGCCCCTCTCGCGCACCGCGTTCGACCAAGCCGTACGCGAGGCGCTGACGCACTGGCGCGACCCCTCCGCCTTCGCCGCCTGCGCGCTGCTGCGCAGCCGGCTGGCGGCCGACTCCACGGAGCCCGTCATGGAGCTGCGCGACCTGCTGCGCCGGGCCGTCGACGAACTCGCCCGTGACCCGCGCGGAGTGCGCGCCCGCGAGGCACTGACGGCGGGCTACTTCTCCGGCGCGCCCACTCAGGAGGCATCCGCCCGTCGGCTCGGCCTGCCGTACGGCACCTACCGGCGCCATGTGCGCCAGGGGCTGGACCTGCTCTGTGACGCCTTGTGGCAGCGGGAACTACACGGCCACCACCGCTAGAACTCCGTACAACGGGGCGGAGCGTATTCGCCGCCCCCCGGGGCACTGCCGCCCTGCCGTGATGCGGTGAACTCCGCCGCGCGGGTGCCCGCGCACCGGCTCGGCCCGCCTGAGTGGACAGGTGCGGACAGGAGTGGACAACCGTGGCCCCCGCCGGGCATGGAATGTGGACACCTCCCGGCCCGAGGCTGCGTGTCATGAACCTTGGACGAACAAAGGACGGGCCGACCGCCGCGCCTCGCCCGGGAGCCGCGCTCGCGGCGCTCGCGGCAGCGCAGTTCACCGTCATGCTCGCCACCTCGATCGTGAACGTGGCACTCCCGCAGATCCGCGACGGGGCGGGCCTGTCGGACCAGGGCACCACATGGGTGGTCAACGCCTACAGCCTGGCATTCGGGGCACTGCTCCTGGCCGGAGGCCGGGCGGGCGACCTGCTCGGCCGCCGCCGGGTGCTGGTCGCGGGCCTCGTGCTGTTCACGGGCGCCTCGCTGGCCGCCGGCCTGGCGTCCTCACCGGGCGTGCTGATCGCCGCCCGCACCGCGCAGGGTCTCGGCGCCGCCGCCATAGCCCCCGCCGCACTCGCCCTGACGATCGACCTGTTCCCGCCCGGCCCCGCCCGGGGCCGGGCCCTGGGGGTGTGGGGTGCCGTCTCCGGCGCGGGAGGAGCGGCGGGCGTCCTCCTGGGCGGCATCCTCACCCAGGCGTGGGGCTGGCCGTGGATCTTCCACGCCGTCGCACTCGGAACGGCGCTGGTCCTCCTCGCGGTGGCGGTGCTGGTGCCCGGGGGCAGCGGCCGCGGGACCGGACGGTTCGACCTGCCGGGTACCGTCACCGTCACCCTGGCCCTGACCTTCCTGGTCTGGGCGCTGACCAGTGCGCGGGGGGCAGGCTGGACGGACCCCGGAGTGCTCGGTGCCCTCCTCGGCGCCCTGTCGCTGTTCGCGGTCTTCGCCGTCATCGAGTGCCGTCGGCCGGACGCCCTGGTACCGCCCCGGTTGTTCGCCACCGGCCGCGTCGCGGCGGGCAACCTGCTGATGGCGCTCCTGGGCTCCGTATGGATCGCGCTGTTCTTCTTCCTACCGCTCTACCAGCAACAGGTGCTCGGCATGAGCGCTCTGGCCACCGGCGCGGGCCAACTCCCCTTCGCCGCGGCCAACATGCTGGGCGCACTCGCGGCGCCACGCCTCGCCCGCCGAATCGGTGTCACCGTGACGCTGACCGCGGGCCTCCTCTGCGAAGGCGCGGGACTGCTGTGGCTGTCACGCATCGACTCCGGCGGAAGCTACGCCGTCGAAATCCTCGGGCCGATCGTCCTGGCCGGCCTCGGTCTCAGCGTCGCTTTCGTCCAGCTCACGGCGCTCGCCGTGGACGGCGTCCCGGAACGCGACGCGGGCCTGGCCGGCGGACTGGTGAACACCACCCGCCAGATCGGCGGGGTGATCGGGCTGGCTTGTCTCGCCACCCTGGCCGGATCCGTGACGGCCGAAGTCTCGGGCCACGCGTCCGTCCCGGAGGCCCTGACCGCCGGCTACCGGGCCGCCTTCGCGGTCTCCGCGGCGATCCTGGCGGTCACCGCGCTGCTCGCTCCGCTCCTGACGCGCCCGGGCCGCCGTACGGGCACAGCCAGTGGGGCCGGTGACGCCGCATGCCCCCTCCCACCCCATACAGCCCTCCCCTCCCACGCATCCCTCCCGCCCCTCGAGACGGATGCCCCCGCACCGCCCCGGCGGTGCCAGGACACCGACCGCACACCTGCCACCTGATCCGGATTCCCGCGCCCGGTCCTTCACCCCTTCACCCCCTCACCACCGACCGACAGGGACACCGCATGCACACCATCGACTCCACCGCCCCCGTCGTGGTCAGTCTGACCACGCTGATCGACGCCCCGGCCGCCGGCGTCTGGTCGCTGCACACCGACATCGGCAACTGGCCTGCCTGGAACACCGGGATCGACCGAGCGCGGCTCCACGGCCCGCTGGTGACCGGCACCAGCTTCACCTGGCTCACCCACGGGCTGGACATCACCTCCACGATCGTCGAGCTGGTCCCAGGACAGCGGATTGTCTGGGGAGGGACCGTCCAGGGGATCGTCGGCATCCACGTGTGGACGTTCGAGCAGACCGATGCCGGGACCGTCGTCCACACCGAGGAGTCCTGGAGCGGCGAGCCCGTCGATGCGGTCGTCGAGGAACTCACGACGGCTCTGAAGACCTCCCTGCGGAGCTGGCTCGACTGCCTCAAGGCACGCGCCGAGCAGCCCGCCTGACCTCGCACCCCACGCGTAACACCCCCGTACCACAGCCACTCACGACAACACCCACGACCGAAGCGATCCGAGGAACGAGAACGACGATGACGACTCCGCCGTTTCTGACCGGCCACTACACCCCCGTCGCCGACGAGATCACCGCCACCGGCCTCACCGTCGAGGGCAGCCTGCCCCCTGAACTGACCGGCCGTCTGATCCGCAACAGCCACAACCCCAAGCCCGGCATCACCCCCTCCCACTGGTTCAAGGGCAGCGGCATGGTCCACGGCATCCGCCTGCGCGAAGGCCGCGCCGAGTGGTACCGCAACCGCTGGGTCCACACCCCCGCCCTCGACGGCGCCCCCTACATGACGGACAAGGGTCCCGACCTCACCGCCAGCACCGCAGGCACCCACGTCATCGAACACGCCGGACGCCTCCTCGCCCTCTGCGAGGCCAACCTGCCCTTCGAGCTCACCGCCGACCTGGAGACCGTGGGCGCCCACGACTTCGACGGCCGGCTGCGCACCGCCATGACCGCCCATCCCAAGGAGGACCCGGCCACCGGGGAACTCCACTTCTTCGGCTCCTCCCCGTTCCCCCCGTTCCTGACCTACCACGTCTCCGACGCCAAGGGCGCGCTCGTCCACAGCGCGGAGATCCCGGGGGCGACCGCCTCCCTCAAGCACGACTTCGCCCTCACCCGCCGCCACGTCGTCTTCATCGAGGGCAACGTCACCTTCGACCCGGCCGAGCACTCCGGCATTCCCTACGGCTGGAGCGACACGCAGCCCTCCCGCATCGGCGTCATGCCCCGGGGCAGGGACGGGGCCCGGCACATCCGGTGGTTCTCCATCGAACCCGGCAACATGCTGCACGTCGGCAACGCCTACGAGGACGGCCAGGGCCGGATCGTCCTGGAAGGCCCCACCGTCGACCGCGAGGGGTTCCGGCTCTCCTGGAACTGGTGGGTGGGCGCGCCGGGGCGCGGTGCCGAGCCCAACGCCCGTTCCTACACCCGCCGCTGGGTGATCGACATGGCCGCCGGCACCGTCGACGAGCAGATCATCGACGACCTCGCGGTGGAGTTCCCCACGCTCAACGAGAACTTCCTGGGCGCCGAGCACCGCTACCAGTACGCGGTGTCCTTCCCCGACCAGGAGGGCTTCGGCGGGTACGGCGTGGTCAAGTACGACCGGGTCACCGGCGCCCGCCGCATCCACCAGGTCGGTGACGCGCGGCTGCCCAGCGAGGCCGTCTTCGTCCCTGCGGCAGGCGCGGTCAACGAGGACGAGGGCTACCTCCTGACCGTCGTCTCAGACCTCAAGCAGGACGCCTCACAGCTCCTGGTCCTGGACGCCTCCGGGCTCGACAGGGTCGCCACCGTCCACCTGCCCCGTCGGGTCACCGCAGGTATCCACGGTTCCTGGATCCCCGACGATGCCCTGGACGGTCTCCAGCCCTGACGTAGCCGTGGCCGCACCCGCCGGGGGCGCGGCCACGGCTGGGGTTGCCGGTTCAAAGACCCGGCAACCCCACCACACCCCGGCCCATCACGAACCCGCATGTGCCCGTACCCGCACTTCCTGACCTCGAAGGACGCCCCGTGACCAGTGCCCCCACCGCACCGCCGCCCGTCGCCCCGGACCTTCCGGCGCCTCAAGCGCCTTCTGCCCGCGGGGTCGACAACCGCGCGGCTTACGTCAGTTTCGGGCTCGCCTACGTGCTCGGTCACGGCGCCGCCGCGGCCTCCGGAGGCGACACCCCCTTGATCGCCCTGCCCGGCTGGCTGCCTATGACGCTCCTCGGCACCGGGCTCGTGACCGGCATCGTCCTGGCCACCCTCGCCGCCCTGCGGGCCCAGCGCGGGGCGGCCGCCCCGGACGCGCTGTCCGGCAAACTGCTCGGCGCCGCCTGGATCGTCGCGTTCGCTGCCCTGTTCCTCGCCATCACGGGCTTCACGTCAGTCCTCGACGAGCCGGAACTCCAAAGCGTCCTTTGGCCCGCCGGCTCCGGCCTGATCGTCGGGTTGCTCTACCTCGCCGAAGGCTCCGTACGCCGCAACCTGCTGCACTACGGTCTCGGCGCCTGGCTCGCCCTGGTCTCCACCGCGGCACTCTCGTTCGCGTCCCCCGGCCTCTTCTGGGTCCTCGCCGTCGCGGGCGGCGGTGCCTATGCCCTCGCCGCGCCCCTCGAACACCGCCGCCTTCGCTCCCTCGCGCAATCTCCCCGGCTCTGACAGCCCGGCCCTGAAGGAGGGCCGCCTGCAAAGCCCACGACGGCCTTCCGTAACGAGACCCGGAGGTTCCGACCGACCATGAGCACCGTATCGACCACCGACCTGACCACCGCCCCCTCCTGGACGGTGGGCGAGGTCACCGTCCACCGCATCGACGAGATCCTCCTGCCGCCCGTCACCGGACCCTGGCTGCTGCCCGACGCCACCCCGGACCTCGTCGCCGCACAGGACTGGCTGCGCCCCCACTTCGCCGACGACGAGGGCACCCTCTACATCAACAGCCACAGCTTCGCGTTCACCCTGGACGGCCTGCGTGTCCTGGTCGACACCGGCATCGGCAACGGCAAGGAACGGGCCAACCCCGCTTGGCACGACCTGGACACCGGTTATCTCTCGCGCCTCGCTTCCGCCGGATTCCCACCGGACGTGGTCGACCTGGTGATTCTCACCCACCTGCACGCCGACCACGTCGGCTGGAACACGCGGGGCGTGGACGGTGAGTGGATTCCCACCTTTCCCTACGCCCGCTACTTGACCTCCCGCGCCGAGCGGGAGTTCTGGGCCGGCTACGGCATGGACGAGGCGCGTCGGCAGATGTTCTGCGACTCCGTGATCCCGGTCGAACAGGCCGGACTGCTCGACCTCGTCGACATCCCCGCCGAGGGCATCGACGTCGTCCCGGGCCTGCGTCTGCTCCCCACGCCCGGTCACACCCCCGGCCACGTCGCCGTAGAGCTGACCAGCCGTGGCCGGACGGCTCTGATCACCGGCGACTGCCTCCACCACCCTGTCCAGTTCGCCCACCCCGCCATCGGCGCCTGTGTCGACATCGACCCCGAGCAGTCCGAAGCCTCGCGCCGCACACTGCTCGACTCACTCTCCGACACGGACACCCTGGTCCTGGGCACCCACTTCTCGCCCCCCACCGCAGGCCGCGTCGTCACCCACAACGGCGCCTACCGCTTCTCGCCCCTCCCCACCGACTCGCCCTGACTCGCACCGACTCGACGACGGAGGCGGAGCCGAAGGTCGTTTCCTCCGAGGGTTTCGGCAAGGGGGCCGTCGTCGGTGCCTTCGCCTCCGCGGCGGAACTCACAGGCCAGAACCGGGGGGCGGCCGCGCCCTCGGTGGTTGCCCGCCGGACTACGTGGAGACCGGGCTGATCACCTCTTACCGGCTGGCCCTCGTCAGTCTCCATCAGGCCGGAGCACCGCTCCGCAACGACCGGGTTCCCGCGTGGGGCGCGCGGGGACGGGCGTTCCGGCGATCTCCGCCGTGGGGACGGGCGTTCCGCGGATCTCCGCGACCGTCGTCGGTGACGGTGCGGTCACCGCAGCCGGTCTCCCCTGGCCCGTCGCCGGTCATCGCGGATCCGGTCCTGCCGGTCCCGGCGGCGGATGAAGTCGCCCGGCTCGAGATCACCGTCCACGAGCCGCCCGATCACGAGACCGACGATGCCCAGCCCCAGCACCAGCAGGAAGGCCCAGAAGTCACCGAAATACGCGGCGAACCCCAGCGCCATTCCCGCGATCAAACCCACCACGCCCCTGCTCATCGCGCGCTCCTTCACGCTCCGGCCCGGCCGTTCCTACTGTTCCCGCCTCAGCGCTCTCCGTATGAGCAGGAAGGCGGCGACAGCGACCAGAGCAATCCCTATGAGGATCAGCAGTGCCCCGAGGATGATCAGGATCGTCCCGACCGAGATCAACATCGCCCCCACCAGGATCAATATCGTCCCGATGACGAGAAGAAACGCCGCGAGGACGGTCATGGTTGCCTCCTGCCCCCATTCGACTCTGACCCCTTCCCGTCCGGTTTGTAAACAATTCCGGATGAAATGGTGCAATAAGGCCTAGGATGGCAAATGGGTCAGTGCACTCTCACGTGCCAAGGCCCGGAAGGGCGGTCCCGGTGTGCAAACGCCGGGACCGTTGCACACCGGCCCTGAAGGAGGCGCGATCGGCTCGCCATACCCCCGGGACGAAGGGAAGCGAGCAGCGATGACGGACGGTGGGCGGCAGCCGGACAGGCTCGGGGTGGACCGGTCGGAGGGGTTCGGCGAACGACTGCTGGGTGTGCTGCTGGACCGTGCCCACGAGATGCCGCCGGACCTGATCGCCCCCCTGGTCGCGGAAGAGGTGGCCAGAGTCGGGGGGCGGGAGGTCTCCATCCTCCTTCAGGACTACGAACAGGTGCTGCTGGTGCCGCTGCCGGGCCGGAGGCTGGCGGTCGGCGGCCCCGAGCCGGTCGAGAACTCCCCCGCCGGCGAGGCGTTCCTGACCCTCAGAACGGTGGAGGTGCCGCAGGGCGGCAGTGTGCGGATGTACCTGCCCCTGCTGGACGGCAGCGACCAGATCGGCGTGATGGCCGTCACCCTGGACAGCGTCGATGACGACGACCGGCGGCTGTTGCGCAGACTCGCCGGCCTGGTCGCCGACATGATCGTCACCAAGGACGCCTACACCGACCTGTTCTTCCAGGCCCGCCGCAGCGCTCCGATGAGCGTGGCCGCGGAGATCCAGTGGTCGTTGCTGCCCCCGCTGTCGATGACCGTTCCGCAGGTCGAGGTGGCCGGAATCCTGGAGCCCGCCTACGACGTGGCCGGCGACAGCTTCGACTACGCCCTCAACGGCGACATCCTTCACGTGGCCATGCTCGACGCGATGGGCCACGGGCTGGACGCGGCGACCATGGCGACGGTGGCCGTCGGCGCCTACCGTCACACTCGACGGGCCCATACCGACCTGTCCCAGGTGTACGCGTTCATGGACCGGGCCATCAACGACCAGTTCGGCCACGACCACTTCGTCACCGCACAGATGATGATCCTGGACATCACCACAGGCCGGCTGCAGTGGGTCAACGCCGGCCACCCGGCTCCGCTCCTGATCCGTGATCGCGCCGTCGTGGACCGGCTGGAGAGCCCCACCACCCTGCCCGTCGGCTTCGGCGGCGAGGAGCCGGTGGTCAGCGAGCGGATGCTGCGACCCGGCGATCGGCTGCTGTGCTTCACCGACGGTCTGATCGAGGAGCACCAGACCGGCGGGCAACAGTTCGGTGAGGAGCAGCTCATCGAGTGGACCAACCGGATCCTCCGCGACCGCACCGAGGTACGGGCGGTGGTGCGAGCGCTCTCGCACGCCCTGAAACACGAACGGGGCGGCACCACGACCGACGACGCGACCATCTTCCTCGTCGAGTGGCGAGGCGGCGGCGCCGACCACCTCACGGTCGTCGACTGAGCCCGCGGTGACGGCGCGCCGGGCCGGGGCGCTCACCAGGCTCCCGGCGGAGCGGGGCCGTCACGGCGCACCGCCCGAGGCAGAGGGAAACCGACGTGAGGGTGGCCGACCGGTGGGGACCTCGTGGAGCAGGAAACCGGAGCCGGTGATCTCGATGATGCGGATCATGATCGGTGGCGGATGGTGCAGTCGGAGGATCGTTCCGGCTTCGGTGGCGAGCCCCGATGCCGTGAGGAAGGCGTTGAGTCCGCTGGCGTCGCAGAAGGTGACCTCCGTGAGATCGACGTCCGTGATGCCCATGCCGTCGTTCAGGCACTCGGCCAGCGCGGTGCGCACGAGCGGTGCGGTGGCCAGGTCGATCTCTCCCGCGAGGGTGATCAGCGTGCGGGTGGTGTGGTCGTGCCGGTGGACGTTCAGCCGTGGAAGGGGCATGGCTCCTCGGTTCGGAGTGCCCGTCGGAGATCCGGCGTGGCCGGACCGGGTCCGGCTCTCGCGACGTGCCGCCGATACGGGGGTGTGCGGGGTGGCGAGTGAACGGCCTTTCCACGAGCCCGAGTTGAGGTCATGCGTGGTGGACCGGCCGTACGGGTGCCGCACGAAGCCGGACGGAAGGTCCACGCCCGGCGGGCATCGTGCACTGGAGCGACGGCCGCCCCGGTCTTCCGACACCGGATGCGGGTGGGCCCCGGCCTGTCGTGTGCGCGGCTGCGGCCGGGGTCCCGGACTGCGGACTGTGCTGTCGGTGCGGTCAGTTCCGCCCGTCGGGTGACGGGCCGGGCGAGCCTGGCGGAAGGGTGGGGCTCGCTCCCTCACGCGCGCGCGGGCGGAGTCGCCCGCGTACGCCGGGCCCGGTCTCGCGGCGGCCGGCGCCGCTCGTCGCCGCCCTGCTGCGGGCCTTGCGCCGAGCCGACGGAGCCGGTCCCGCGACAGGCATCCCGGTACGGCCGTAGTGGACGCCGGCCATGCGCTCGCCGTGCTGCGAGTTCAGCAGCCGGATGAGGAGCGCCCCGATCACGATCATTCCCAGGATCGCGGCCACGGTCACGAAGGTCTCCACCGTCCTCACCTTCCCGTCGTCTGTTGCGGCATCGCACCGGTCATGGCCGGCAGCGGTGGAGGTGCGGCCACGTCGCGGGGCTCATGCCCTCCTTCGGAGTCCCAGACCGCTTCCACGGCCCGGTCGGCGTCGCGCAGCACCCGCCGGCGCGCCGCCTCCTCCATCAACCGGCTCGCGGTCGACATGCGGCGTGGGTCACCCGCGGCGGCCATCAGCCAGGCGGCCGTGTCGGGAGCCGTATCAGGCGGGACGACCAAGAGGTTCCAGCGGCCCACGTGGTAGGAGAGCAAGAGCAGTTCATGCGGGTCCTGCTCGGCCAGGAACCAGCCCACGTTCACGACGTGCCCGGCGACGGGCACCTTGCGCGGGATGACCGGCCACTGGGCGGGATTCACCGTGACCCGGGTGATGCGGCCCCACAGCGGATCCAGTACGGCGGTCAAGGACGGGAGTTCCGCCCCGAGATCGCGGGAGCGGGGCCACCAGGCGCCGTCCAGCAGTGCCGGTGCGGAGCCGACGGGAGCCAGCGACAGACGCGGAGAGAGCGGGGAGAGCCGGTCATCGGCTTCGGTCGTCGGCGGTGGGGAGATGGTCGCAGTCATGACGCGAACCCTGCCCCGGGCCGACCTCGGTCGGCCCGGAATATTGAATCGCCGAAAACGACACGAGCCTGAAAGCCGGTGTTCGAAATATCCTCGGTGATTCCAGCGTACTCCTCCCCCGGCCCGACGGACCCGGGTGCGCCGCGGGTCTGACAGCCGGGGCCGGGCCCGGAAGCGTTCCCCGGACCGGCAAGCGAGAGGTCAGCGCAGCTCCGGTGCAGGAGTGGCCGTGGGAGCAGGTCCTTCGTGTTCTCCGGCGATGGCGCCGCCCCGCGCGGCGTCCGCTTCCGGGGCCGGGGGGCTTCCCGACCGCTGAGCGGGGATCCGGGTGGTCCGTACGTAGCCGTAGATCACCGAGGTCATCACCAGGATGAGAAGGGGCCCGGACACCTCCGGATACCGGGCCATCTCCATCGGCAGATAGCGGTACGACAGCAGGAGCGCGATGAAGACCGTGGTGCCGTAGACGACCAGCTGGATTCCCGGCCGGTCCCAGCCGCGTTCGAGCGAGCGCAGTGCCGCCTCGATGGTGAGCACGAACACCACGCCGGCGACGAGGTCCACGCCGTAGTGGTAGCCGAACCCCAGCGTCGCGGCGAGGGTGGCGATCAGCCAGAACGTGCCCGCGTACCGCAGCAGCCGTGGGGCCCTGCGGGAATGGATGTAGATCGCGACGGCCCACGCCGTGTGCAGGCTGGGCATGCAGTTGCGGGGGGTGATCCCGTCGTACGTCATCGGGTGCGGGGTGGTGATCGACGGCCACGTGTGCGGCCACAGGTTGGCCGCCGCCCACTCCACGCCGCCGGTGCCGGAGGCGCCCGGGCCGTAGGCGAAGACCGGTCCGACCACCGGGAAGAGCATGTAGATGCCCGGCCCGAGAAGGCCGATCACCAGGAAGGTGCGCACCAGGTGATGACTCGGGAAGCGGCGCTCGACCACCACGTTGCGCAGTTGGTAGAAGGCGACGACCACCGCGGCCACCGCGAGCTGGCCGTAGACCAGTTGGAGAAGGTGGCTGCTGAACGGGTCGGTGGCCTTGACGATCCGGCCCGCCAGCCACGAGGGGTTGCCCAGCGCGTGGTCGGCGGTCGCCACGTACGGGTCGAGCACCGTCGGGCGGGTCTTCGCCGTGATGAACAGCCAGGTGTCGCCGGTCTTGCGGGCGGCCACCATCAACAGGCCCAGCCCGACGCCCTTCAGCAGCAGGACGCGTTCATTGCCGGTGCGGCGCGTGACGGCGACGACCGCGAAGCCCAGCATCACCCACAGCGCACCGGTGCCGAAGGCGTGGCCGCCGGTCATCCTGGCGTCGACAGCCCAGCGCACCAACAGAAGGACGACGTCGATACCGATCGCGGCGCCGGCCGCGACGAACCGCTGCCGCCAGGTGAGCACCACCATCATCAACGCCAGACCGCCGTACAGCGGCCCCGGCTTGGGGGCGAGGACCAGGGCCTTCACCTGGTTGGTGATCGGCCCCGGTTCACCGTAGCGGCGTGCGGCGATCTCCAGCACGACGAGGAATCCGCACGCCACCACACCCGCCGCGGCCCACAGCATCGCGCGCCGGCGGCGCCGAGCGCCCCACGAAGTCATGCCGCTTATTCGCGAAAACACCCGCGATGCTCTGGCTATCAATCTTTTGGCCGATTCATCCGAATGGCTGGGCAGTTGGAGGGCGATGGCGGGACCACCGCGAGTTCGAACATGCTATCGGAGTGTCGTGACTCGACGGCTGTGCCTGCCGCCCGGCGACGAGTGCGCCGGCGAGCCGGGTCGGCGGACTCGGTCGTGGACCATGGCGAGCTCGCCCGGCTCGCCGGTCTCCTGACGGGTGAGCGTCCACTTACGCCCGCTCCGCGGTGTCGGCGAGCCGGCTCAGCGCGGCCGCCGCCTCCCGCAAGGGAGCGGAGTGGAGTGCGTAGACGCGGCGCTGGCCGGTGCGCTGCGACGCGACGACGCCCGCGCGCTCGAGCGTCTGCGGGTGCTTGGTCGTCTGCGGCTGGCGCGCCTCGGCGAGCCGGGCGAGCACACCGACCGGGCGGGGCCGCTCGGCCAGCAGGTTCACCAGCCGCCAGCGTGCCGGGTCGGCCAGTGCGGTGAGCAGTGCGTCCATGGATGACGAGAATTCCTGACGACGAATATTCCCGTCAGGAATATACCGGGGTCGGGCAGGTCAGTGACATGTCCACGCATCTGTCGCTGGACGCGGCCTGCGCGTGGATGTGACCTTCGTCGCGGGAGGGGCGTTGCGGCACCTCCGCCGCCGTGCCGTCCGTCGACGGCCGGGGCAGCGGCGCATCTCCCGTCGGCGGAGGTCACAGGGCTGGGGCGCGAGGGTGTGACAGGAAGGTCCGTGCCCGCAGAGGTCAATATCTGTGCCGGCAAAATGAGAAATAGAAGCGGGGCCCGCCGAATATTCCTCGACCGCCGCCCGGACCGGAATTTCCGATCGGTGCGGGCCCGATCGCACCGTGCTACTGTCGATCTCAGTTGCAGGTGTGGTTGCCAAAAGGTTCATTTCCTACGGGGTAATCATCACGGCGACACGGAATTCACGAAGGGTGAATTCCTGAAACCGCCTCCGAAGGAGAAACAAAATGGCTACTGGCACCGTGAAGTGGTTCAACGCGGAAAAGGGCTTCGGCTTCATCGAGCAGGACGGCGGCGGCGCTGACGTCTTCGCCCACTACTCGAACATCGCCACCCAGGGCTTCCGCGAGCTGCTGGAAGGCCAGAAGGTGTCGTTCGACATCGCGCAGGGCCAGAAGGGCCCGACGGCCGAGAACATCGTGCCTGCCTGACAACAGCGCTCGCGCATATTTCGCAGCTGGGGCCCGCACCTCTGGGGTGCGGGCCCCAGCTCGCTGCTTTTCCCCGCCGGTCCGACCGGCCGCATCTACTCCGGCTCGTCTCGAGATTCTCTGCGCCGCTCCTCTGCTGCGGGATTTCCTTGCTACGTGCCCGTCAAGGAAGGTCCCGCATGAAGCGTGCCCACACATCCCGTACCCGTGACCGCTTCGGAGGAGGCGACGGCGCCAACCGCCGCTCCGGTGGTCCGCGCCGCTCCGGGGGTTACGGAAACCGGCCGACCGGACGAGCCGTCCAGGGCGAGTTCGCCCCGCCGAAGACGATCACACCCCCGCTGCCCGCCGTCGAGTCGTTCGCCGATCTCGACATGCCCGCGCGGCTGTTGGCCACGCTCGGCCGCGAGGGCGTGACCGCGCCGTTCCCGATCCAGGCGGCGACCCTGCCGAACTCCCTGGCCGGCCGGGACGTCCTCGGCCGTGGCCGCACCGGCTCCGGCAAGACCCTGGCCTTCGGCCTCGCCGTACTGGCCCGGACGGCAGGACAGCGTGCCGAGCCGCGGCAGCCGCTCGCCCTCGTGCTCGTGCCGACCCGCGAGCTGGCCCAGCAGGTCACCGACGCGCTCACTCCGTACGCCCGCTCCGTGAGCCTGCGGCTCGCCACCGTCGTCGGCGGAATGTCCATCGGCCGGCAGGCCAGTGCGCTGCGCGGCGGCGCCGAGGTCGTCGTCGCGACGCCCGGGCGGCTCAAGGACCTCATCGACCGGGGCGACTGCCGGCTGGACGGCGTCGGCATCACGGTCCTCGACGAGGCCGACCAGATGGCCGACATGGGCTTCATGCCGCAGGTCACCGCCCTGCTCGACCAGGTGCGCCCCGGCGGCCAGCGGATGCTGTTCTCGGCCACCCTGGACCGCAACGTCGACCGGCTGGTCCGCACCTACCTGCACGACCCGGTGGTCCACTCCGTCGACCCCTCCGCGGGCGCCGTCACCACGATGGAGCACCACGTTCTCCACGTGCACGACGCGGACAAGCACCGGACGACCACCGAGATCGCGGCGCGCGACGGCCGAGTGATCATGTTCCTCGACACCAAGCACGCGGTGGACCGGCTGACGACGCACCTGCTGAGCAGCGGTGTCCGCGCCGCGGCCCTGCACGGCGGCAAGTCCCAGCCCCAGCGGACTCGGACCCTCGCCCAGTTCAAGAGCGGGGACGTGACGGTCCTGGTGGCGACGAACGTCGCCGCGCGCGGGATCCACGTCGACAACCTCGACCTCGTCGTCAACGTGGACCCGCCCAGCGACCACAAGGACTACCTGCACCGCGGCGGCCGTACGGCCCGCGCCGGCGAGTCCGGCAGCGTGGTCACCCTGGTGACCCCGGCCCAGCGTCGCGGTATGAGCAGGCTGATGACGTCGGCGGGCATCACCCCCCAGATCGCCCAGGTGCGTTCCGGCGAGGCGGAGCTGAGCCGCATCACCGGTGCCCAGGCCCCTTCCGGCGTCCCGGTCGTCATCACCGCGCCGCGCGCGGAACGCCCTCGCGGCGGGTCTGCCTCGCCCCGGGGCCGCCGGGGCCGCCGTCCCGCCGGCCAGGGCCGTCCCGCCGGAGAGGCGGCGCGCCCGAGGGCGCAGCGGCGGACCGGCTTCGGCTCGGCCGCGTAGGCAGAGCCCTGCGCCCGCCGGCCATCCCCTCTCGGCAGGAGACACCCATGACGCCGGTTCTGACGCAGCACCACGCCACGGCCCACGCACCTCGGATCCGTGACGACATGACGGTCGAGGTGGCGCTGTCGCTCATGGCCGGCGCCCGGGTCGACCACCTCGTCCTGTGCGACGGGGACGACCAGAGCACGGGCCTGATCACCCTGGCCCGGCTCAGCCTCCTCCGGGACGCCCCCACCTACACGGACCGAGTCCGTCTCCGGGACATCCCCGAGGGGTGAAACACCGGCGGGTGACCGCCACCGGGAATCAGTGAGGGCCCTGCCGACGCGCGTCGGCAGGGCCCTCACTGTCGTGTCGTGTCGCCGCGCCACCCGTGTGACGACTGGTCCATCCGTGGACTCGTCCACGAGCTCGTCCTCGCGCCCGCACGTGATCCGAGCCACAGGATGCCTGTGCCCACCGGGCTCCAAAATCTACCTTTGCCAGGGTAGACATTGGCTCTCGCCGTGGTTAGTCTTCTTCTCGTAGACATGGTCAGAGGAGACCCGAGGAAGGACGGAGGAGCAGACGCCATCAGGATCGCCCGGCCCGGCAGCGCTCGGTCCGGGTACCGCAAGACCCCGGATTGGATGGTGGTCCCCGGTCACGCAGCCGCGATCCCCGCACCCCTCCCGAAGTCGGGCCGGGCAGCGGAAACAGAAGGTCGGCACTGCATAAGGGCCGACAGATGGTGTTGAATTTCCTTCGGGGCCCTGGTGCCGTACGGCACCAGGGCCCCTCGACGCGTTGTACTACGAGGTGACATGGCAGCAGATACCCCGCTCAGCAATCGTCTGGACGACGATGACTACCCGGCCTACACCATGGGCCGGGCCGCCGAGATGCTCGGCACCACCCCCGGCTTCCTGCGAGCCATCGGTGAGGCCCGTCTGATCACGCCGCTGCGCTCGGAGGGCGGGCACCGCCGGTACTCCCGCTACCAGCTGCGGATCGCCGCGCGCGCCCGCGAGCTCGTCGACAGGGGGACCCCGATCGAGGCCGCCTGCCGCATCGTCATCCTCGAGGACCAGCTCGAGGAAGCTCAGCGCATCAACGCCGAGTACCGCCGTGCCGCGAACGAAGCCTCCGGTGGTTCCGCTCCCGTTTCGAGCTGATCACGTCGAAGCAGGCGGGGCCCGTCACCCGCTCCCTGAAAACCCCAGGTCGGCGACCTGGGGTTCGTTGTCGCCCCGGCCGGTGCGGAAGCCACCCGGGGTGAACCGGCCCCTTGCGTCATCAGGTCAACCGTCCCGGACTCTTGACTCGTAAGGCGGTAGTGGCGATTCTCGTCGCACACTTTGCGAGGTCATGACAAGGCACCCGCGGGGCCGGCTCCCGGTCCCGGCGCACCCGGTTCACCGACCGCGCGACCCGCCGACCGAGGGACGTGGCTGTGACCAGTTCCGGACGCCCGTACCGCCGACGCAAGAACGTCACCGTTGTGTCGCTGCTCCTGCTCGTGCTGTCGATCGCGCTCGGGCCCACACCGAGTGCGGCAGCCGGGAACGACTGGTGGGACCCGACGGCACGGCCCGCGCCGGACTCCCGGATCAACGTCACGGGCGAGCCCTTCACCGGCACGAACGCCGAGGGCGAGGTGCGCGGGTTCGTCGACGCGCACGACCACATCTTCTCCAACGAGGCCTTCGGCGGGCGTCTGATCTGCGGAAAGGCGTTCTCCGAGCAGGGTGTGGCCGACGCGCTCAAGGACTGCCCCGAGCACTACCCGGACGGCTCGCTCGCGATCTTCGACTTCATCACCAACGGCGGCGACGGCAAGCACGACCCGAACGGCTGGCCCACCTTCAAGGACTGGCCCGCGCACGACTCGCTGACCCACCAGCAGAACTACTACGCCTGGATCGAGCGGGCCTGGCGCGGCGGGCAGCGGGTGCTGGTCAACGACCTCGTCACCAACGGCGTGATCTGCTCCGTGTACTTCTTCAAGGACCGCTCCTGCGACGAGATGACGTCCATCCGGCTCCAGGCCAAGCTGACGTACGACATGCAGGCCTTCGTCGACAGGATGTACGGCGGGCCCGGCAAGGGCTGGTTCCGGGTCGTCACCGACAGCGCACAGGCCCGCGAGGTCATCGAGCAGGGCAAGCTGGCGGTGATCATGGGCGTCGAGACCTCCGAGCCCTTCGGCTGCAAGCAGGTCCTGGACATCGCGCAGTGCAGCAAGGCGGACATCGACAAGGGCCTGGACGAGCTGCACGCGCTGGGCGTGCGCAGCATGTTCCTGTGCCACAAGTTCGACAACGCCCTGTGCGGGGTGCGTTTCGACTCGGGCTCGCTCGGAACGGCCATCAACGTCGGGCAGTTCCTGTCGACCGGCACGTACTGGAAGACCGAGAAGTGCACCGGCCCGCAACGCGACAACCCCATCGGCGACGCCCCGGCGGCCGCGGCCGAGGAGAAGCTCCCCGCGGGCGAGGAGGTCCCGTCGTACAGCGCCGACGCGCAGTGCAACGTCCGGGGACTCACCGACCTCGGCGAGTACGCCGTACGCGGCATGATGAAGCGCGGCATGATGCTGGAGATCGACCACATGAGCGTCAAGGCCACCGGCCGGGTGCTCGACATCTTCGAGGCCGAGTCCTACCCCGGCGTGCTCTCCTCGCACAGCTGGATGGACATGGACTGGACCGAGCGCGTCTACGGCCTCGGCGGCTTCATCGCCCAGTACATGCACGGCTCCGAGGGCTTCGTCGCGGAGGCGAAGCGCACGGAGGGGCTGCGGGACAAGTACGGCGTGGGCTACGGCTACGGCACCGACATGAACGGCGTCGGCGGCTGGCCGGGACCGCGCGGGGCGGACGCGCCGAACAAGGTCACATACCCGTTCAAGAGCGTCGACGGCGGCTCGGTCATCGACCGGCAGACCACCGGCGAGCGCACCTGGGACCTGAACACCGACGGCGCCGCCCACTACGGCCTCGTCCCGGACTGGATCGAGGACATCCGCCGGGTCGGCGGCCAGGACGTGGTCGACGACCTGTTCCGGGGCGCCGAGTCCTACCTCGACACCTGGGCGGCCTCCGAGCAGCACGAGGCCGGGGCGAACCTCGCGCGCGGCGCGAGCACATCGGCCAGTTCCTCGGAGTGGAGCCTGTTCACGAGCTACCAGCCGCACCGGGCCGTCGACGGCGACCGCCGCACCCGCTGGGCCAGCGACTGGAGCGACGACCAGTGGTACCAGGTCGACCTCGGCTCCAGCCAGACCGTCCAGCGGGTCACCCTCGACTGGGAGCGCGCGTACGCGAAGTCGTACCGGATCGAACTCTCCACCGACGGCGTGAACTGGCGGACCGCCTGGTCCACGACCGCCGGTGACGGCGGCCTGGACACGGCGCGCTTCGCCGGCACGGCGGCCAGGTACGTCCGCGTCCACGGGCTGGAGCGCGGCACCGGCTGGGGCTACTCCCTCCACGAGGTCGGCGTCCACAGCCGCTGACACCCACGAGAGGGGCTCCATGGCACGGTTGCCGTCCGCCGAGCGGCGGCGACAGCTCACCGAAGCGGCGATCAGGGCGATGGCCCGGGACGGCGTCCCCAGGACGACGACCCGGTCCATCGCCGCCGAGGCGGGCGTCTCGCTGAGCGTCTTCCACTACTGCTTCGACTCCAAGCAACAGCTGATCGAGTCCGTCATCACCACCATCACCGGGCACTACGTGACGGTGGTGAAGGAGGCCATACGGCCCAGAGCCACCCTCGAGGAGACCGTCCGGGCCGGCTTCCAGGCGTACTGGGACCACGTCCGCGCCCACCCGGACGAGCACATGCTCACCTACGAGCTCACGCAGTACGCCCTGCGCCAGCCCGGTTTCGAACATCTGGCACGCCGTCAGTACGAGCTGTACGCCGAGGCGTACACCGAGCTCATCGACCAGTTGCGGCAGACCATGGGCCTGCGCCTTCGGGTACCCGTTCCCGTCCTGGCCCGTTACCTGGCCGCCATGACCGACGGCCTGACGCTCAACTACCTGGTCCTCGGCGACGACTCGGCCTGGGCGGGCATCCTCGACACCGTCACCGCGCACGTCGCCGGGCTGGTGCACGAGAACTGACGGGAGCCTCTCCCGAATTGGTTGTCATGGGAACGCCCCTGAGGGGCATTCGAACAAAACAAGTCGAAAGTGAGGAGAGTACGGCCCGTTCGGTCCGTGCCATCGACAACTGGGAGTTCCCCATGGCGAGTTACGGCGGTTCCTCTGCTGCGTCCTCCGGTTCGCGCACCAACGGCCTGGCGATCGCGAGCCTGTGCTGCGGCATCATCGGCCTGTTCTTCCTGAACATCGTTCTCGGCCCGCTGGCCATCGTCTTCGGTGCCGTCGCCCGCCGGCAGGCGTCGGTCAGGAACGGCGCCGGAATGGCGAAGGCCGGCATCATCCTCGGCATCGTCGACGTGGTCCTGTGGCTCGTACTCCTGGCCGTGGCCACCAGCAACGGCGGCTTCAGCTGGTACGTCGGGGGCTAGGACGGCCTGACGTCCGGTCAGGGGGCCGTCGTGGTCCTCTTGCGGGCGCGGTACGCGGCTGCCTTGATCTTGTTGCCGCAGGAGTCCATCCCGCACCACTGCCGCCGCAGGCCCCGCGAGCGGTCGATGTAGGTGCGGGTGCACTCCGGGTTCCCGCACTCCTTGAGCAGGGGCACGTCCGGGCCGCTCAGGAGCTCGACGGCGTGGCGCGCCACCAGGGAGAGGGCCTCGTCCGGCGTCGCCTGCGTCCATCGCGCCGCCGGAGTGAGCTGGGGCACCGCGGGCGGCGTGCGGGCCGCGTTGTTCACGACGGTCAGCGCCGCCCCGTCGTACTCCTCCCCGAGCCGGCGGGCGGTGACCAGCTGGTAGACCGCTTCCCGTACGGCCCTCGCCCGCTCGACGTCGGCCGCCTGGCCGGGGGAGACCGCGTCGACCAGGCCGGACTCCACGTACCACGCGGTCAGCCGGTCCGGCGACACGAGCATCTCGAAGCGCGCCGAACGGCGGGCTCGGAGCGTGGCGGCGAAGTCGAGGGCCGGGTTTCCGCAGACGAAGACATGGCCGGGGTTCACGTCACCATTCTGACCAGTGACCATACCTCCGGCAAGCCTCAGAGGTGATCGGCGTCGACGACGGCGGCCCGCGCGTAGGCGGCGGGCGCGTAGACGGCGGGCGCCTATCGACTGGCAATGCGAAGTACTGCACCCACCAAGCCACCGCTTGAACCGGTGACACATGGGAGGGCAGTCAGGCCAACGACCCTCGGCCCACGTCTGACGCCCCTTCGGTTCTCGCAGCCCCGCGTCAGGGATCGTCTACCGCTTCTGCGCCCGGTAGCGCCTCATCAGCGCGGTGATCCGCGCCTGGTCCGCCTGGCCGTTGAGTTCGGTAAGGAGGTCGTCCGGGCACAACTCGTAGAAGTCGCCCCACCAGCGGCGCCCCCGGTTGTCCCAGATGCGGTGGCCGCCGGGCACTCACCTGGCCACGTAGCGTCTCCTGCTCATCGCGCCGACCGTACGCGGCCCGGTCCTCGCCGGCCAGTCAATATGCCGCCCGGCAGAACGAAACCCCGGGTCGTGACCCGGGGTTGGTTCCGTCCTGGTGTGCGGGTGGTGGTCAGACGAAGGCGCTCTCGCCCGTGATCGACTTGCCGACGATCAGGGTGTTCATCTCACGGGTGCCCTCGAAGGAGTAGACGGCCTCGGCGTCGGCGAAGAAGCGGGCGATGTCGTGGTCGAGGAGGATGCCGTTGCCGCCGAAGATCTCACGGCTCCAGGCCACGACCTCCCGCATCCGGGAGGTGACGAACGCCTTGGCCAGGGCGGAGTGTTCGTCGCGGAAGATGCCGGCGTCCTGGAGCCGGGCGAGCTGCACCAGCATCCCCCCGGACGCGGTGATGTTGCCGAGGCTCTTGACCAGCAGGTCCTGCACGAGCTGGAAGCCGCCGATCGGGCGGCCGAACTGGCGGCGCTCCCGGGCGTAGTCCAGGGCCAGTTCGCAGGCGCCGACCATGACACCGAGGGCCTGCCAGGCCACCCCGGCGCGGGTCGCGCGCAGGATCTCGGCGACGTCCCGGAAGGAGTTGATGTTCAGCAGGCGGTTCGCCTCCGGCACCCGGACGTCGGTCAGGGTGATCTCGGCGTTCTCCACGATCCGGAAGGCGAGCTTGTTCTCGATCTTCACCGGGTCGAAGCCGGGCATGTCCTTCTCGACGACGAACCCCTTGACGTGGTTGTCGTCGACGTCCCGGGCCCACACCACGACGTAGTCGGCGAAGGTGGCGTTGCCGATCCACTTCTTGGCGCCGCTCAGGACCCAGGTGTCGCCCTCGCGCCGGGCGGTGGTGCGCATGGCCTCGCCGCCCTTGTCACCCCGGGAATCGCCCGAAGGCCTGGTCTGGGCGATCGTGAGGAGCATCGCCGTCGAGTCGGTCCTGGTCGCGCCGACCTGTCACACCGGCTCGGACACCCGGCGGTGGCCGGAGAGCACGACGAGTCCGCCGACGACGGCGAGGCCCGTCAGGACGGTACCGAAGAGCGTCGCGCCGGTGGGCAGGCCCACCGCGTCCATGAGGTAGCCCGTGGACACCGGCAGGAGGCCGGCCGGGATGTAACCGCCCACGTTCAGCGCGGCGTTGGCCTCGGCGAGGCGCCGCGCCGGGACGGTGGCGTTGAGCAGCGACAGACCGCCGAGCTGGCCCATGCCCTGGCCGGCCCCGGCGAGCAGGGCGGAGGCGACGAGCAGCGCGACCGACGAGGCGTGCACGGCGGCGATCAGCGCGGCCATGCTGAGGGTGGTGCTGATCGCACCGGCGGTCAGGATGGTGCGCCGGGGCAGCTTCCGCACGGCGAACTGGACGCCGGTGGCGGCGAGGAACATGACGAACGCCATGGCTCCGGCGACGATCCGGCTGGTGGTGCCGAGCAGTTCGGTCAGGAGGGTGGGGCCGAGCGACAGCACGAAGGACGTGGCGGTGATGCCGGGGGCGAACACCGCGATGCCCAGGGCGAGATGGATGCCGTTGCCGTGCGGTACGCCGGGCACGCGCACCCAGGCGCCCTTGCCGCGGGCGGCGGGACTGCGTACCGGCATGCGCAGCACGGCGAGGACGGCCGTGAGCAGCAGGACCGCCTCGACGACGAAGACGGTGACGATGGGGGCCGGGAGCGCCTCGGACAGCAGGCCGGCGAGCAGCGGGCCGAGGCCGGCCCCGAAGACCATCGCGCAGGAGGCGAGCAGCGCGGCCAGCCGCTTCCGCTCCGGGCCTGCCACGTCCGTCACGGCGGCCATGCCGGCGGAGACGACCGCGCCGACGGCGATGCCGGTGAACAGCCGGGCGACGATCAGTGCGACGACCGTCGTGGCGGTCGCGAAGATCACGCAGGCGGCCAGGGCGAGCGCGAGGGCGGGCAGCAGCACGGGCTTGCGTCCCAGCCGGTCGGAGACGACGCCCGACACGAGCAGCGAGCCGAGCAGTCCGACGATGTAGACCGCGAAGACGACGGTCAGGGTGCCCTTGGAGAACCCGATGTCGCGCTGCCACAGCACGTACAGCGGGGTCGCCGCGTTGGACAGCACGAAGACGGCGGTCACCGGCCAGGCCGCCAGCCACACCCACCAGGTGGGCGTGCGGGCCGCGGCCGGCTCCGGCGGTGCGGGCGTGGCCGGCTCCGGCGGTGCGGCCTGCTGTTCGTCCACCGTCTCGGCGGACAGGGTCCGACTCTCCGACATGGGTTGCTCCCTCCGGCAAGCTCAGTACGAGTCCGTTCGAACTTAGCAGGCAGTACGATTGAACTCGTACATAGGATTTCGGTTACAGGGAGCTGGCTATGTCCGCGACGGTCCGACAGGCGCCGGTCATCAAGGTGGTGCCGGAGCCGGAGAACCTGCCGGAACCGCTGCCCGAGCCGGCGGTCGGGGAGCTGCGGCTGGAGACCGTGCTGGGCGCGCTGAGCGACCCGCTGCGGCTGCGGATCGTGCGCAAACTCCTGCTCGAGGCGGAGGCGTTCGACCACTCCTGCGGCTGGTTCGGCCTCGACCGCCCCAAGTCCTCCCTCACCCACCACTTCAAGGCCCTGCGCGAGGCCGGCGTCACCCGCCAGCGCCAGTACGGCCTGGAACGCCGCAGCCACGTCCGCGTGGACGACCTCAACGCCCGGTTCCCCGGGCTGGTGGACCTGGTGGCGGCCTGGACACCGCCGGACACGCCCTGAACCAGGGCTTGTTCTCCCGGCGCGTGAGGCCGCCTCCCCGCTACGGTTCCGGGGTCGGGCAGCACGAGACGGGGGTCCTACGTCGCCATGGGCATACGCGGGGAAGTACGCGGGCGGTGGGAGCGGGGGCGGGTACTCACGGCGGAGCATCCGCTCCTGGTCGACATCGGTGTCGCGCTGCTCGTCCAGGGCGCGATGACCATGCCGTTCCTCGTGCCGCGCGCGCCGGGGCTGCCGCCGGCGACCTGGGCCGCGTACGGGCTGAGCACCCTCACCGTCGTGCCCCTGGTCTGGCGCAGGCGCGCTCCCGTCGCCGTGCTGTTCGCGGTGCTGGCCGCCAACGCGCTGTACCGGCTGACCGTCGACGGGCCCGGGCAGCCGTTGCCCTACACCGGGCTGGTCGTCGCCTACACCATCGCCGCGCTGTCCGCCCCGCGCAAACGGCTCCTCACCGGGCTCGTGCTGGCGGTCGCCGTGCCGGTGGGGGTGTGGCTCAACACCCGGTCGGCGCGGGAACTGACCTTCTCGCTCTTCGTGTTCACCGCCGCCTATGTGTTCGGGCGGCTGACCGATGCCCGGCAGCGGACCCACCGTGTCGAGGCCGAACAGGCCGCGGCGCTCGAACGGGCCCGGATCGCACGGGAGATGCACGACATCCTGTCCCACGCCGTGAGCCTGATGGTCGTGCAGGCCGAGGCCGGTCCGGTGGCCGTGCGGACCGCGCCCGAGCGGGCCGAGGCCGCCTTCGACGCCATCTCCGCGACCGGGCGGGACGCCATGGCGCAGTTGCGTCACATGCTGGGGGTACTGCGGGAGGACGGTGACCCGAACGACGGCACCGCCCCGCGCGAGCCGCAGCCCGGGCTCGCCGCGTTGCCCCGACTTCTCGACCGGGTGCGCGGCAGCGGGCTCGACGTGGCGTACCGGGCCGTGGGGGAGGCCCGGCCCGTTTCGGAAGCCGTCGGGGCCACCGTCTTCCGGGTGGTCCAGGAGGCCCTGACCAATACCCTCAAGCATGCGGACGCGCGTAGCGTACAGGTGCAATTGACCTACACAGATCGTGAGTTGGAGGTCTGCGTGAGCGATGACGGGAGCAGGCCGCGATCCGTGTCCCGTCGCGGCGGACACGGGCTCGTCGGGATCCGTGAGCGGGCCGGGACCCACGGGGGCAGCGCGGTCGCCGGACCGGGAGCGGGCGGGCGCGGGTTCGAGGTGCGGGTGCGGATTCCCTTCTCCCCGACCGCGGAGGTGGGGTCGTGACGATCCGTGTCGTGGTCGCCGACGACCAGGAGCTCGTGCGCAGCGGCTTCGCGATGATCCTGGACGCGCAGCCGGACATCGAGGTCGTCGCCGAGGCGGGCGACGGCGGCGAGGCCGTCGACGCGGTACGGCGGCACACGCCCGATGTGGCGCTGCTCGACATCCGGATGCCCCGCACGGACGGCATCGAGGCCTGCCGCGCGATCAGCGCGGCGAGCCGGTGCCGGACGGTGATGCTGACGACCTTCGACTCCGACGAGTACGTGTACGACGCGCTGCACGCGGGCGCGAGCGGCTTCCTGCTCAAGGACGTCCGCCGGGACGACCTCGTGCACGCCGTGCGGGTCGTCGCCCGGGGCGACTCGCTGCTCGCCCCCTCCGTCGCCCGGCGTCTGGTGGAGCAGTACACCCGGCCCGCAGCCGCCCGGGCCCGTCGGCCCGATCCCCGGCTGGACGCCCTGACCGCCCGGGAGCGCGAGACGCTGCTGCTGCTCGCGCGCGGCCTGTCGAACGCCGAGATCGCCGCCGAGCTGGTGGTCAGCGACCACACCGTCAAGACGCATGTCGGCAACGTGCTCTCGAAGCTGGGCCTCAGGGACCGGATCCAGGCCGTGATCTGCGCCTACGAGACCGGACTCGTCGCGGCCGGGGATCCCCCGCCCGGGGGAGCGGTCCGGGCCGGTTCCTCCCCCGCGTCGGCGAGGAAGTGACGCCGCAGGACCACCGGCGGGGGCGATCCGCGGAACGGCGCAGCTGCGGAGGATGAAGCCGTCACCTCAACGTCGGATCGCCTCACCGGAGTTCGCCATGAAGACCCGCACCAGCCTCCTGACCGCCGCCGCCCTCGTCGTGGGAGTCGCCGTGGGGCCGTCCGTCCTCCCGGCGGCCGCTTCCGCCCCGGCCGCGTCCACCGCCGCGCGACCGGCCACGGGGCAGTCCCCGAACCCCGCCCTCGAAGCCGCCATCGCCGGACTGCCCACCTCCGACGCCACCGCCGCGCTCGTCCGGGTCGGCGGCACGGAGGGCAGCTGGCACGGCAGTTCGGGCGTGCACGATCTGCGGACCGGCCGGCCCGCAGATCCGGCCGGCCGCTTCCGCGCCGGATCCGTGACCAAGGTCTTCACCGCCGCGGTCGCCCTGCAACTGGCCGAGGAGGGACGGCTGGACCTCGACCGCAGCGCCCGCTCGTACCTGCCGGAGCTGATTCCCGCCTCGTACGGGGGCGTCACCGTCCGGCAGCTCCTCAACCACACGCACGGCATCCCGGCCCCGGACTTCCCCGGCACCACCGTCGAGGAGTGGTACGCGAACCGCTTCCGCGTCCACGACCCCCGGGACATGGTCCGCTCGGCGACGTCGAAGAAGCCCGAGTTCGCGCCGGGCGAGCGGCAGCACTACCTCAATATCGGATACACCGTCGCCGGTCTGGTCATCGAGCGCGCCACCCGCGACTCGTACGAGCGTCAGCTCGCCCGGCGGGTGCTCGGGCCCCTGGGGCTGCGGGGCACCTCCTTCCCGGGGACGAACCCGCGCATCGCCGGGCCGCACAACCACGGCTACCAGACCATGCGGCTCGACGACGGCACGACCGGTCTCCGGGACGTCTCCGCGTGGGGGTCCACGGACGCGTGGGCGGCCGGGAACATCGTCTCGACCACCGCGGACCTGGAGCGGTTCACCGGCGCCCTGTTCCGGGGGCGGATCGTGCGCGGGCCGCTGCTCCAGGAGATGTTCACACTGCCGGAGGTGACCGACTTCAGGACCGGGAAGCCGGCCGCCTACTCCGCCGGTCTGTCCATGAAGGTGCTGGGCGGGCGCGAGGTCTGGGGCAAGACGGGCGGGCGCTGGGGCTACAACGCCGCCATCGCCTCCACCCGTGACGGCTCCCGCACCCTCGTCTACAGCGTCAACTCCACCGACGCCAAGGGCCAGGACATGAACAGGACCGCCGAGGCCCTCATGGTGGCCACCTACGGCAGGCCGTAGGCCGGCGATCAGTACGGCGACGACGACCGCGCCCGCCGCTGCCGGCCCCATCTTGGTGAGCATCGGGATGCCGACCACGGCGAGCCCGGCCAGCGCGATCACGACGGTGAGCCCGGCGAACACGACCGCGGAACCGGCCGTACCGACGGCGGTCCCGGTCGCCTCCTGCGGCGTACGGCCCCTGGCGCGCTCCTCCCGGTAGCGGGAGACGACGAACAGCGCGCAGTCGATGCCGACGGCGAGGCCCAGCATCATCGCCAGGGTGCCGGTGGTCGTGGACAGGCCCAGAGCACTGGACAGGGCGAGGATCGTGGCCATGCTGACGCCGACACCGACCACGGCCGTCAGCCGGGGCAGCCCGGCGGCGGCCGGCGAGCCGAACGTGACCAGGAGCACGACGGCGGCGATCGCGACGCCGATCACCTCGGCCGTGCCGCCCGGCCCGCCCTCGGCGGCCGGCGCGGTACCGCCCGCCTCGACGGTCAGCCCGGCGTCCCGGGCCTGGTCGACGGCCAGCTCCAGATGGCTGCGGCAGGCGGCGGTGAGGTCATGGGCGCCGACCGTGTAGGTGACCGTCGCGAAGGCCGTCGTGCCGTCCTCGCTGATCGTCTTCGCCCGGAACGGGGCGACGGCGCTCGCCGTGCGCCAAGCCTGTCCGTGGGCGGGCGGTCCCGTCGTCGTGCGCCTGCCGACATTCCGCGGTACTCGGATACGCAGTCCGAACGGAGGGGCGTCTCCATCTCGGGTATGAGATTCCCGAGCCATCCGACGCCGCCTGTGCTACCTTGGCTGGTGTTGCAGTTTTGGTTCCCAGAGACTTCGAGTGCTCTATCGACCTTTGTCGACGAGCACTCTTTTTGTTTCCGAGGATTTTCGGATCTCTCCGGAGGGTGATCATCACAGCGACCCCGAATCCGCAAAGTGCGGATCTCGGGTACTGCCCCCCAAGGGAGATACACATGGCAACTGGCACCGTGAAGTGGTTCAACGCGGAAAAGGGCTTCGGCTTCATCGAGCAGGAGGGTGGCGGCCCGGACGTGTTCGCCCACTACTCGAACATCGCCACCTCCGGCTTCCGCGAGCTTCAGGAAGGCCAGAAGGTTACCTTCGACGTCACGCAGGGCCAGAAGGGCCCGCAGGCCGAGAACATCGTTCCCGCCTGACGCGTACGCGAATGCCCTGAACCGGGGCCTGCACCCTCGCGGTGCGGGCCCCGGCTCGTTTTGCTCTGCTCCGGCTCAACTCTTGCGAATCCTGCGGCTCTTCGGCGCCGCCGCGCATTCCTCGACGCGTGCCGCATCGAGGAAGGTTCCTCTTGGACCGCACTGCTCGCAAGAACAACAACTCCTCCCACTCCCGTGGCAACGGGTTCCGGTCCCGTAAGTCGGGCGGCGGGAGCACCGCTTCCCGTCCGGCGGGCGGCGGCCGCGGTGGGCGCCGCCCCGCCCCCAGCCGGGAATTCACACCGCCCGTCACCGTCACCCCGGCGCTGCCGGCCGTCGAGGCGTTCGACGACCTCGACCTGCCCGAGCGGCTGCTGGCCGCGCTGCGCGCCGAGGGGCTGACCGCGCCGTTCCCGATCCAGGCGGCGACGCTGCCGAACTCACTGGCCGGCCGGGACGTCCTCGGCCGTGGCCGCACCGGCTCCGGCAAGACCCTGGCCTTCGGCCTCGCCCTGCTGGCCCGCGTCGACGGGCAGCGCGCCGAGGCCCGGCAGCCCCTGGCCCTCGTCCTCGTGCCCACGCGCGAGCTGGCCCAGCAGGTCACCGACGCCCTCACCCCCTTCGCCCGCGCGCTGCGGCTGCGGCTCGCCACGGTGGTCGGCGGCATGCCGATCGGCCGGCAGGCGAACGCGCTGCGCACCGGCGCCGAGGTCGTCGTCGCGACGCCCGGCCGGCTCAAGGACCTCATAGACCGAGGCGACTGCCGCCTGGACCACGTCGACATCACCGTCCTCGACGAGGCCGACCAGATGACCGACATGGGCTTCATGCCGCAGGTCACCGCCCTGCTCGACCAGGTGCGCCCCGGCGGCCAGCGGATGCTGTTCTCGGCCACCCTGGACCGCAACGTCGACCGGCTGGTCCGCACCTACCTGCACGACCCGGTGGTCCACTCCGTCGACCCCTCCGCGGGCGCCGTCACCACGATGGAGCACCACCTGCTGCACGTGGAGGACGACGACAAGCACGCCACCACGACCCGGATCGCCGCCCGCGACGGACGCGTGATCATGTTCCTGGACACCAAGCACGCCGCCGACCGGCTGGCCAAGAAGCTGCTGGCCGTCGGCGTGCGCGCGATGGCCCTGCACGGCGGCAAGTCCCAGTCCCAGCGGACCAGGACCCTGGCCCGCTTCAAGGACGGTCAGGTCTCGGTCCTGGTGGCCACCAACGTCGCCGCCCGCGGCATCCACGTCGACAACCTCGACCTCGTCGTCAACGTGGACCCGCCCGGCGACCACAAGGACTACCTGCACCGCGGCGGCCGTACCGCGCGGGCCGGCGAGTCCGGCACCGTGGTCACGCTCGTCCTGCCCCACCAGCGCCGCGAGATGACCCGGCTGATGGCCGACGCCGGCATCACCCCGCAGGTCACCCGGGTCCGCTCGGGCGAGGACGAACTGAGCCGCATCACCGGGGCGCAGGAGCCCTCGGGCGTGCCCGTCGTCCTCACCCCGCCGGCCGCCGAGAAGCCCCCCGCGCGCACGGGTTCCGCCCCGAACGCACGGCGGGGCAGGCCGTCCCGGGGCCGCCGCCGCTGAACCGGCCGCCGAGCCCTGGCTATGGCCCGGCGACAGCCGCAGCACCGTGCCCTCCCCGTTCGACGAGACGAGCAGGGAGCCGTCCGGTGCCGCGGCGAGGCCCGCGAAGCGAGGCGCCAGGCCGGGGCCGCCGTGGGCGAAGAGGGCCGGATCGGGGCGGTGGTCGACGCCCGGCGGCAGGCCCACCGCCAGGTCCTCGGCTTCGACGCGGCGCTCGCCCGTGGTCAGGGACACCGACCAGAGTCTGCGGTGCTCGGTGTCCACGGTGAACAGGTCGTCGCCGTGGACGGCGAGGCCCTGCGGGGCGTCCAGGGAGAGACCGGGCGGCGCGCGGCGCCCCCGGCTTCGCGGCCGGTTGGGCAGCGGTGCCGGGGGCGTCGAGGGCTGGGCGGGACGTCAGCTGCCCGTCACGTCGGTGATCTTCCAGCGCTGGTTGGAGCCCGAGTTCGGCTGCCAGACGCCCACCGGGGCGCCGTCGTTCGTGGACTGGCCTCCGACATCAGGGAGTTGGCCGGTCGCCGCGTTCACGAGCGTCCATGTGCCGTCGCCGGTCGAGGACGCGATCCACTGCGCGGCGTCGTCGCGGCGGCCCTCGTCGGGTTCGGCGACCAGGGCGCCGTCGCGGATGGCCAGGCGCTTGTCCGCGCCGGTCTCGGTGAGGACGTAGCGCTTGCGGTTGTCCTCACCGCGGATCTGCTCCACCCGCCACTGCTGACCACTGGGGTCGGACGCGTTCGGGGTCTTGATGACCAGGCCCGTGCCGTTGCCGGCGAGGGTGAGGTCCTTGCCGCTCTGGACACCGGTCAGGCGGTAGGTGTGCCCCTTGCGCAGTTCCGCCGCGTCCTTGGCGACACCGGAGACGCCCTTGACGAGGAACGACGTCACCGACTGCGCGGGCACCGAGAGCGTGGCCTGCTTGCCGGTGACGCGGACGGGCTTCTGCTTCTCCAGCTTGCCGTCGGCGCTGGTCACCACCGGGGTGACCGTGGCACGGGAGGAGACCCGGCCGAACTTCGACAGGTCGAGCGTGACCTCACGCGCCTCGGTGGCGCTGTTGACGTGGACGACGGTCGCCGCGTCGCCCTTGCGGGAGACCGCCGCGGTGCTGGACGTGTCGTTCGTCTTGATCAGCCGGTCGCCGGGCTTGATGAAGTGCGTGAAGTTGCGGGCCGTGTCGAACTTGGTGTTGGTGTAGATCGGGCAGGACTTCAGGGTGTCCTTCGAGGTGCAGCTGAACGGAAGCTGGATCTCGCCCCAGTTGCCGCCCTTGGCGGACTCCCCGCCCGGCTTCATGTTGTCGTAGTCCTCGACGGGCTGCCAGAACACCCAGGCCTTGGGCTCCAGTTCCCGCAGGTCGTCGACCATGCGCTGGGCGAGGCCCAGGCCCGGCCGCATGTCCGTGAAGCTCTGGCCGTCGCCCCAGTCGCCCTCGACCTCGCTCATCCACAGCGGCTTGTCGGCGGCCTTGGCCAGGTCGCGGACGGTGGTGCGCTGGCCGGTGCCGTAGGTGTGGACGTTCATCTGGCCGACGAGGTCACGCACCTCCTGGGGGTAGGAGTTCCAGTTCGTGGCGAACGTGCCTGGGTTCGTCTCGTCCATCGCGGATATGTCCGCGTCCGACCGGGACTTCTTCAGGACCGGGGCCAGCGCGCGGATCACCTTCTGCTGGAGTTCCGGGCCGATGTGGGCGCCCTCCTGGCGGCCGCCGGTCGGCTCGCCGTCCGGGCCGAGCTTGGTGCCCCAGTAGTTGGTGTTCGGCTCGTTGAACGGGTCCAGGGTGTCGACCTTGATGCCGTGCGCCTTCTCCAGCCGCTCGGTCGCGCCCACCAGGTACTTGGCGAAGTCCTCCACGGACTCCGGCTTGAGCTGGTCCTTGCCCGCGTCGAAGTTCCCGGAGACGTAGCCGCTCTCGGTCATGAACCAGGGCGGGGAGTTGCTGAAGGTCTCCCAGTGGGTGATGTCCTTCTTGATGCGGTCGACCCACCAGCGCTGCGTCTTGTCGGCGTTCTTGTTCCAGTCCGCCGGGTCGTCCGCGTTCCACCAGTCGACGTCCTCGCGGGTGGTGCCCGCCGGGGCCTTCCACCAGCCCTCGACCGCGCCGCCGGCCCGCAGGTAGTCCTTGACGTCGGGGGCGTTGCCGCCGCCGATGTTGTAGCGGGCGATGTTCAGGTTCAGACCGTCGTCGCCGAAGAGGAGCTTGTAGAGCTTCTCGCGCACCGCGGGCGGGTAGTCGCCGGTGGCGTTGGCGAACCAGACCAGGCTCGTGCCCCAGCCCTCGAACTTCTCACCCGAGTAGGAGGGGTCGGGCCGGACGGTGACGCCGGCCGCGGCGGCACCGGCAGCGTCCGTCTCGGCGTGCGCGGCGGGCAGGGTGGCGGTGGCCAGGACGGTTCCGGTCGCCAAGGTGACGCCGACGGCCCCGAGGAGCCTTCTCTTGCGGGTGCGGTGTGCCATCTCGAGTACTCCAGCTCTTCTGCGTGCCGCGCGTCCCGGCGGACGCAGAGATCGGGGCCTACGTGGTGCGACTGGTGCGGATCTGGCGCCTTCTCGTACGATTTCGACTAGGGAATGTTTACGTAAACATCCGTTGGCGGGATGTCTACACTGTCCGAATCTCAGGGGTCAAGGACTCGTTCCGGACCGAAAATTGCGCCGGGTGCGCGGCGAGGGGAACGAGGGGCAGATGGGCACCGTGGAGGGCGAGAGCGAGTCGAGGGGCACGAGCCGTACGAGAAGGCGTGCGGCCCGGCCCCGCCAGGGCGCGTCCATGGCGGACGTCGCGCAGCTCGCCGGAGTGTCGTCCCAGACGGTCTCCCGCGTCTCGAACGGCTTCCCGGGCGTCACCGAGGACACCCGCGCGCAGGTCCTGGCGGCCATGCGGGAGCTGGGCTACCGACCCAACAGCGCGGCCCGGGCGCTGCGCCGGGGCGAGTTCCGCACCCTCGGCGTGATCACCTTCTCGCTCTCCACCATGGGCAACATCCGCACCCTGGAGGCCATCGCCACCTCCGCCGCCGAGCACGGGTACGCCGTCACCCTGCTGCCCGTGGCCGTCCCCACCCAGGACGAGGTGAACGGCGCCTTCTCCCGGCTGGGTGAGCTCGCCGTGGACGCGGTCATCGTCATCATGGAGATCCACCTGCTCGACGCGGCGACGGTCTCCCTCCCGCCCGGGGTGCAGGTCGTGGTGGCCGATTCCGACGCCGGCGACCGCTACACCGTCGTCGACACCGACCAGGCGGGCGGCGCCCGTGACGCCGTACGGCACCTCCTGGACCTCGGCCACGACACGGTCTGGCACCTGGCCGGCCCGGAGGGCTCCTTCGCCGCCCAGCGCCGCGCCAACGCCTGGCGCACCACCCTCACCGAGGCGGGCCGCACCCCACCGCCCCTGGTGCGCGGCGACTGGTCGGCCGAATCCGGCTACCGGGCCGGTCTGCGGCTGGCCGACGAGCCGGACTGCACGGCGGTGTTCACGGCCAACGACCAGATGGCGCTCGGCCTGCTCCGCGCCCTGAACGAACGCGGCCGCCGCGTTCCCGACGACGTCAGCGTCATCGGCTTCGACGACATCCCCGAGTCCGCGTCCTTCCTCCCACCGCTGACCACGATCCACCAGGACTTCGCGGAGGTGGGGCGGCTGTGCGTGGAGGGGGTGCTCAGCAAGATGCGGGCGGACGGGGCGGAACACGGGACGACGTTGGTGCCCACGCGGTTGGTGCGGCGGGCGAGCACGGCGCGGAAGCCGGGTTGAGGGACGCGGGCCGCGGGACGCGGGGACGATCCGGCACACCGGGCCGGCACGGGAGGACACCGACGACCGGGACCACCGCAGGCTGACCCCGGCGGGCTGGACCAAGATCAAATAGCCGTGCGTGCGGCCGCCACCCGCTCCGCGAACGGCCGCCGGTCCACCGCCCGGGCCACCTCCGTCAGCAACTCCCCCAGCGGCATGGACAGTTCCGCGTCCAGCTCCGCCATCGCCGCCTTCGTCGCCTCCCACTCCGCCTCGATCCGCGGCAGCAGCGCCCGGGCCTTGGGCGTGAGGCCGACCAGTCGGCGGCGGGCGTCCAGCGGGTCGGGGGTGTGGGTGACCAGGCCCGCGCGGGCCATCTGGGCCGCCGTCTGGCTCGCGGCCGAGTGCGTGACGCCGATCGCCGCGGCCAAGTCACGCACGGAGAGCGGCCCTTCGGCCAGGAGAGCACGGACGGCCGGGGAGAAGCGGGGGCGGTACTCGGCGAGTCCCTGCTCCTCGTAGACCTTGGCCACATCTCCGTCGAGCAGTTCCAGGACGTGACGGAGCAGCGTCCCCACGGCTTCCGGATCCGGTTGATTCCTCACCCTGTTAATCTAACAGCGCTGTTACATCACGCTGTTCATCCGAGGCAGGCAGGTCAGGAGAGGACCTCTCGCATGGCCGAGCTCTATCCCGCCGGCATCGAGCCGTACGCGCACGGCATGCTCGACGTCGGCGACGGCAACCGCGTGTACTGGGAGACCTGCGGGAATCCCGCGGGCAAGCCCGCTCTCGTGCTGCACGGCGGGCCGGGGTCGGGGGCGGGGCCGTCCTGGCGGCGGCTGTTCGACCCGGCGGCGTACCGCATCGTGCTCCTCGACCAGCGCGGATGCGGGCGGAGTACGCCCGACGCCGCCGATCCGCGGACCTCGCTCGCCGCCAACACCACGCCCCGTCTGATCGCCGACATCGAGCAGCTGCGGCAGCACCTCGGCATCGAGGCGTGGCTGGTCCTCGGCGGCTCGTGGGGCGTGACGCTCGCGCTGGCCTACGCCGAGCAGCACCCCGCGTCCGTGTCCGAGCTGGTCCTCTTCAGCGTCACCAGCACCACGCGCCGCGAGGTGGAGTGGGTCACCCGGGACATGGGGCGGATCTTCCCCGAGGAGTGGGCCCGGTTCCGGGACGCCGTACCGGAGGCGGAGCGCGACGGGAGTCTGGTGGACGCCTACGCCCGGATGCTCGCCGACCCCGATCCGGCCGTACGGGAGCGGGCCGCGCGGGAGTGGTGCCGGTGGGAGGACGTACACGTCTCCACCCTGCCGGGGCACCGGCCCGACCCCCGCTACGAGGACCCGCTCTTCCGGATGCGCTTCGCCCGTCTCGTCACGCACTACTGGCGGCACGCCGCCTTCCTGGAGGACGGGGCGCTGCTGCGCGACGCCGGGAAGCTGGCCGGCATCCCCGGCGTGCTGATCCACGGCCGGATGGACATCAGCGGGCCCGCGGACATCGCGTGGTGGCTGGCCCGGGCCTGGCCGGACGCGGAACTCGTCCTGATCGGCGACGAGGGGCACGGGCTGTCGGGGAGCTCCACGACGGCGGCCGTCCTGGCGGCGACGGACCGCTTCCGGGGCGTGTGACAGGGGCTGGGCCCGGACCGGTACACCGTCAGCTGCCGCCCGCCCGCCTCGCCCCGCACGTCCCCAGGCTGCACCACCTGCGGCGGCCGCTCTCGTCGAGGAACAGCCAGCCGCAGTCACGGCTGGGGCAGCCGCGGACGGTGAAGCGGCGCGGGTCGGCGAGCAGTTCGGCCGCCGTGCGGGCCACCGCGTGCAGGGGAAGGCGCAGGCCTGCCGAGGGGGAGGGCCGCCAGCATCCCAGGCCGTCCTCGCGCCGGGTGAAGACCGAGCCTCTCGCGGCCTCCTCCACCACGGCGGCGACCGCCTTGAAGGCCCTGCCGTCCTGCGGGTCGGTCAGGCAGGCGTACAGGTCCGTACGGAACCGCCGGGCCTCGTCGAGAGCGGCGGCGGCCTCGTCCGGCCGGTCCAGGGCCTGCTCCCGCAGCCGGGCGGCCTGCCGCTCCTCGATCAGGTCCACGTGCCCGGCCCACACGGCGAGCGTGGCGTACTCGAGCAGCCACTCCGACCCGGGCAGCCGGTCCCCTTCCCACCCGGCGTAGGTGTTGCAGAACTCCAGCGCGGGGTGCCCGCTGGTGCTCCAGGGCAGCCACTGGTCGTCGACCCGTACCGCGTAGACCGGCCCGGGCGCCCGGTCCAGCCGGGGGTCGCCGCTCAGCATCCGCTCGTGCAGGGTGCGCAGTTCGGGGTTCGGCTCGATGCCGAGGTCGGTCGCGAGGAGGGCGCGCGTACGGCCGTACAGCCGGAGCGCTTCGGCCTGGCGGCCCGCGCGGTGCAGGGCGGTCATCTGCGCGGCGACCAGCCGTTCGCGGGTCGGGTGCTCCTGGAGCACCGGTGTCAGGTCCGCGACCACCCGCTCGTGCAGACCCATGCCGAGCTGGGTCTGTGCCCGTTGTTCCACCGCCGACAGCCGCAGTTCGCCGAGCCGGCCGTCGAGACGTGCACGCAGCCGGTCGTCGGCGACATCCGCGAGCAGCGGGCCCTGCCAGAGCGCGAGGGCACGGTCGTAGAGGCCGGTCCGCTCCACCGGACTACGGGCGTCGGCCGCCTGCCCGACGAGCGCGGTGAACTCCTGCGCGTCGATCCGGTGCGGGCCCTGCTCCACGGCGTAGCCCTCGTGCCGGGTCTCGACGGACACCTCGTAGGGCCGGAGCGCGGCGCGGAGCCGGCCGACGTAGGTGTGGACGGTGGCACGGGCCGAGGCGGGCGGGTCGGCGTCCCACAGGAGGTCGATGAGGCGGTCGGTCGGGACGGCGCGGCCCGGGTGCAGCAGCAGGACCGCCAGCAGGCACCGCTCCTGACGGCGGCTGCCGAGCAGCACGGGCCGCCCCTGGTGACGGGCGGCGAACGGACCGAGCAACTGGAAATCCATGGCTGCCCGGCAGCGTAGCCGTGCGGCCGGGGCAGCGGCCGGGAGTGGTGAGGCTTTGGTCAGGGACAGGGGCGAGACTTCGGCGCAGCTTCCTTCCGCCCCTCTGCCCAGGGAGAATCATGCGCCGAACCGCCCTCGCCCCACTGGCACTTGTGGCCGTGCTCCTCGGCACACAGCCCGCGTCCGCCGCGACCTCGCCCGACGGGGAGTCCGCGCCCGGCTGGGAGCCCGCGCCCTCCGCGCCGTGGGACGTCGGCGCCGGGGTGCGGTGCGACTTCCCCGTCCACGGCGAGCCCGTCGTCGACGAGGTGGTGCGGCGGGTGCTGAGCACCCACCCCGACGGTTCCGTGCGGCGGGTGGCCTACCGGGGCGATCTCGTCGTACGCGTCACGAACACCGAGACCCGCGCCTCCTTCGACGCCGACGTGAGCGGCTCGGCCGTCGTCGAGTACCGGCCTGACGGCTCCCAGTTCTGGGCGGTGCGCGGACCGGTGCTGGTCGGCGTGGGGGCGGGCCAGGGCAGTCTGCCGCGCGGCCTGTACATCGTCGACGGCGTCTACACGATGGAGATCGGCGCCGGCGGATACAAGACCGTGCACCTCGTCCACGGGACGACCGACGACCTGTGCGCCCGCATCGACTGACACCGCCCGAGGAGCGCACCCGCTCGCCCCTGCCCGGCCCTGGACGTCCCACACCGCCGCCGACGCCACGCCGGGCGCGCGCCCGAAGCCGAGCTGACGGCCCGTTCAGCCGATGTCCACCACCCGGGCCCACTCCGGGGGTGAGTCCGGGACGTACTCGGGGCTGGACTCGTCGTAGTTCTGGTGGCCGCGGGGGAACAGGCCCACCACCGTGCGGCACGGGGGCCGGGTGCCCGGCCAGGGGGTCTGGCCGTCGGTGAGGGCGACGATGACGTCGGGGGACGGACGGCTGCGCAGGGCGCGGGTGAAGCCGGCGCGGAGGTCCGTGCCGCCGCCGCCCGTGAGCGGGATGCCCTCCGCGCTGCACAGTCGGCGGGCGGTCCCGGCCGAGGCGTCGCAGGGCACCACGGTGACCAGGTCGCGGCGCCCGCCCACGGCCCGGGCGATCGCGGCGACCTCCAGGAGCGCGCTGCCCAGTTCGGCGTCGCTGACCGAGCCGGAGGTGTCGATGACGACGGACACGCGGGGCGGGCGGCGGCGCAGGCTCGGCAGGACCGTGCCGGGCAGTGCGGTGGAACGCCGGGCGGGCCGGCCGTAGGTGTAGTCCTCGCCCGCGCCGGGGCCGGACGCCGCCGAGCGGACCGCCGCGCCCAGCAGCTCCCGCCACGGCTGGGGCGGGTGGAAGGCCTCTTCGGCCCAGCGCCGCCAGCCCTGCGGGGCGTTGCCGGGGCGGCCGGTGATGCCCTGCGCCACCCGGAAGCGGACCGCGTCCCGCTCCTGCTCGCTCAGGCCGTGCGCGCCGTCCGGGCCCAGTTCCCACTCCCGGTCCAGGCCGTCGGCGCCGCTGCCGCAGTCCAGCCAGGCCAGGTCCTGCGACCGCGGGCCCAGGCTGAACTGCCGCAGGTACTCCTCCATCAACTCGTTCTCGGACAGGCCGAGATCACCCGGCTGAACGACTCCCTCCGGGCGGGTCAGGCCGTCGCCGTAGACGTCGTCGTTGATCTCGAAGTCGGCGGCGATGTTCATCCGCAGCCGCTCCCCCGGGCCGTTCAGGCCGCGCTCCCTCGCGACCCGGTCGCTGCGCCGGTGGTGGTCGCGCAGCAGGTGTGACACCTCGTGCACCCACACGCCCGCCAACTCCTCGACGGGCGTGCGGTCCACGAACCCCGGCGACACGTAGCACCGCCAGTACCGGTCGACGCCCATCGTCGGCACGCGCCGCGACTCGACGACGTGCAGGGCGAAGAGGGCCGTCGCGAGGTAGGGGCGGACGCGGGCGGCGTGCAGGCGGGCCGTGAAGAGCTTGTCCCGGTCGAGGGACCCGGGGACGGGCTCGGGTGCGCCCGTCTCGCCCGTCTCCGCAGGCCCGCCCTCGCCGACCTCGCGACCGCCACCGCCTGGGGTCGTCGGCCCGCCCTCGCCCAGGCCGCGACCCCGGCCGGCCGTCGTCATCGGCCCGCCTTCGCCGCTGTCGCTGCCGCGACCGCGGTCGTGGTCCGGTCCGCCCGCCTGGACAGGGCCACCACTCCCGCCAGGCGCTCGATCGACGCCGGGACGTCCCAGTCGTCGCGGCGCAGGGAGGCCAGTGTGGTCGCGGGGACGACCACCACGTCCGGGGGGCCGGTCTCCAGGGCCTTGACCAGCAGCGCCCAGGCCGCGTCCCAGCGGGACCGCTCCGGGCGGTTGCGGACCGCGACCACGACACCGTCCAGCGCGGCCTGGCGCAGATCCCCCCGCTCGGGCAGCACCGCACCGGCCGGGTCGGCCAGCAGTGTCTCGGGGTCCGGCAGGTCCATCCGGTCCAGGCTCGCCAGCAGTTCGAGACCGGGCCCGTCCCCGACGGTGCCCCGGACCAGCAGGGAGAGGGGCCTCCGGCGCCGACGGGCCGGACGGTGTCCGCCCCCCTCCGATGACTTTGCCATCTCTTTACAACCTGTCCCGGCTCCGCCTCGTCTCTCCGCACGATCTGTCACCCAGCCCGCCGACCGTCGGGCGGACCGACGAAGGAGTGCGATTTCCATGCGCCGAACTGTCCTCAGCGCCCTGGCCCTCACGGGCATCGCCGTACTGATGGGCGCGGGGCCCGCGTTCGCCGACGGGGCGGCGACCCCGAGTCCGGTCCCGGCGTCCGACGCGCCCACCCCCCGGCCGGAGGAGAGTGCCGAACCGACCAGGGCGCCCGAGCCGACCCGCCCGGCGCCCAGCGCGGAGCCGACCCGGGCGCCGGCCGAGGACCAGGTCTCCGTCGTGCCGAGCGGCGCGCCCGACACCGGTGTGGCGGCGTCCGCGGCCTCCGGGACGGGCGGCACGGCGATCGGCGCGGGCGCCGCCGCGGTGCTCGCCCTGGGCGGCGGCACGGTCCTCGTCGTACGCCGCCGCCGGGCCACCGGGGCATGAGCTCGTTCTCCAGGCGCGCGTTCACGGCCGGGGCGCTCGCGTCCCTGCTGACGGCGTGCGGGGGCCACGCAACCACCGCACCACGGGCGGAGACTCCGTCCCGGCCGGGTCCGGTCAAAGGGGCGCGCCCCCTCGGCCGTTCGGTCCCGGTCCGGCTGCTGATCCCGGCGATCGGCGTCGACACCCCGGTCATCCGGCTGGGTCTGGCGGCCGACGGCACGGTGCGGGTGCCGCCGGTCACGGCCCACGACCGGGCGGGCTGGTACCGGCACTCGCCGACGCCCGGCGCGAGAGGCCCGTCGGTGATCCTCGGCCATGTCACGGTCGCCCCGTACGGCGACGGCGTCTTCCGCCATCTCGCCCGGCTGCACCGGGGCGAGACGATCGTCGCGCGCCTGGAGAACGGCACGGCGGCGGAGTTCGCCGTCACGGCCGTACGGACCGTCCCGAAAACCGACTTCCCGGCGGACGACGTCTACGGGAACGTGGACCGCCCGGAGCTGCGGCTGATCACGTGCGGCGGAGCGCGGACCGGCGACGGCTACGCGGACAACGTGATCGTGTTCGCGGCGCTGAGCGGCACCGACTCCCCCACCCCTGGAGAGCGTTGAAACGGTCCCGCGAGAAAGCGGCCTCCGAGCTGTTCGCCGCCCTCTACCCGCGCCTCGCCGGCTGGTGCCGCCGGCTCGTCGACGACGACGGGACGGCCCACGAGATCGCCTCGGAGGCGTTCACCCGGCTCTGGGCCCGCTGGACGTCCGTGGAGGAGCCGCGCGGGTTCCTCTACGTCACCGCCGCCAACCTGGTCCGGGACCACTGGCGCAAGCTGGAGCGCGAGCGGCGTGCCCTGCACCGCGTCACCTCGGAAGCCGCCGTACGCCCCCACCCCGAACAGGCCGACCCGTCGGTGCGGCTGCTCGTGCAGTCGCTGCCGGAACGACTCCGCGTCCCGATCCTCCTCCACTACTACGCTGACATGCCGATCCGGGAGGTGTCCGCACTGACCGGGCGCAAGGAAGGAACCGTCAAGGCCGACCTGCACGCGGCCCGGGAACTGCTCCGCGTCCACCTGAGGAGAAGCCTTGACCACACGCCTTGACGGCGACCCGGGCGACGCCGAGTTCGCCCCCGACGACCCGCTCGCCGTGATCCTGCGCCCCTCCTCCCCGGACTATCTGGGCGCGCCCCCCGGCCAGTACGAGACGATCCGGCGCCGGGCGACCCGCCGCCGTCTGCTGCGCACCGCGGCCGGGGCGGGCCTGTGCTGTGTCGCGGCCGTCCTCATCGCGCTCCCCCTGCGCCACACGGCGCCCGAGCGCCCCACGACTCCGACGATCCCGATGGCCCCGCCCACCTCGCGGACGGCACCGCCCACGCCCTCGGAGTCCCCCACCCCGGCGCCGTCCCGGTCCCCGTCCCAGCCCCGCGTATCACCCCCGGGCACACCCCGCCCGGGCACCGACGGCCCGCGCACGTCCGGCCCCGGCACCCGCGCCTCCGACGAGGCGACCGGCCCGACGGCCGTGTCCCGCGCCCCGTCGGCCACACCCACCTCGCCGCGGCCCGTCCCGTCGGCGGCCCGCCCGAGCACGGAGCTGAGGGCGACGGACGGCAGCCGCTGACCGGCTCCGGCGGGGCCCGGTAGCCTGGCCGTATGGCACTGGCATGCACCGCCCTGCCCCACTGCTTCCTCTGACGCCGCGGTGAGGACGGCGACGTGAGTCGCTCACGTCGCCGTCCTCGGCGTACCCGCCCCCGGACGCCGGTTCACGGCAGCCGGCCGGCGGGCGCCGACCTCTCGCCGTCCGCCGCCCGCACGCGACGTGCCGCCTCGCCGCGGCGCTCCGCGTTCCGAGGAGCACCCATGCCTTCCGAGCGACTCCTGTCCGTCCTGACCTGCCCCCTGTGCCCGGCCGCCCTCGAACACACCGGCGGCGCCCTGCGGTGCGCAGGCCGGCACACCTTCGACATCGCCCGCCACGGCTACGTCAGCCTGCTGACCGGCCACCGGCGGGCCCCGAGCGCGGATTCCCCCGACATGGTCCGCTGCCGCGCCGCGTTCCTCGGCGCCGGGCACTACGACCCGCTCGCCCGCACCCTCGCGGACCTCGCCAGGGAACTGGCCCCGCCCGACGCCACCGTCCTGGACGCCGGGGCCGGCACCGGCCACTACCTCGCGGCGGTCCTGGACGCCCTCCCCCGGGCCCTGGGGCTGGGGCTGGACAGTTCCGTGCCCGCCCTGCGCGCGGCGGCCCGCGCGCATGCCCGGGCGGAGGCCGCGGGCTGGGACGTGTGGCAGCCGTGGCCCGTGCGCACCGGCTGCGCCGACCTCGTGCTCAACGTCTTCGCACCTCGCAACGGACCCGAGTTCCACCGCGTCCTCCGCCCGGACGGCGCGCTGCTCGTCGTCATCCCCACCGCCCGGCATCTGCGCGAACTGCGGGCGTCCGTGGGGCTGCTGGCCGTCGACCCCGCCAAGGAGGACCGCCTGCACCGGACTCTGACGGCGCACTTCCGGCACGAGCGAACCGAGCCGCTGGAGTACGCCATGCGCCTCACGGCCGGGGAGGTCGCCGCCCTGGTGGCCATGAGTCCGGCCGCGCATCACGTCGATGCCTCGGAACTGCGCCGCCGGGTCGCGGAGTTGGTGACACCGGTGCGGGTGACCGCCTCGTTCGTCGCGTCGGTGTACCGGCCTCGCTGACTCCTAGGCGGCCCGGCCGGGCTCGGCCATGCGCCGCTGCTGGTCCGTCGTGAGCGTGTGGACCATGAGGGCGGCGGCCCCGGCCGCGGCCACGATCACCAGGTCGGCGGCGAGCAGGGGCAGGACACCGCTGTAGGCACGGGCGATGACCTCGTCCGTGTCGTCGGCGTAGATGAGCCCCACGCCGCCGACCAGACCGGCCAGCCACAGGCCCCACCACCAGTTCACGACCGCGGGCAGCCGCCGCTCGGGGAAGACCGAGCGGTGGACGTCCGCGACGACGCCCCGGGGTATCCACAGGTTCACGACGGGCACGACCCAGCCCAGCCAGAGCCAGGGGTAGCCGTAGCGCGGTTCCAGGCCCGACAGGGCCTTTGCGTTGTCCCGCACCCGGTCCAGCCAGAACAGGAACGCGATCGCGCAGAGCACCGTGACGGCGCTGCCCAAGGAGTCGACCAAGTGGTAGGAGTCCTCCAGGGCGTTGAGCGGACGGTGCACGCCGCCGCCCTGGTCGGGCGGGCCGGACGCCGGCTCTCCCGCGGCGGCGAGCCGGAGGTGCCAGACCGCCCGGGCCAGCCAGGCGACTCCGGCGAGGGCGAGGGCCGCGACGGCGCAGCGGGCCGCTCCTCCGACGGGGCGCGGGGCGGGGGCTGGGGCGGAAGGGGTGGTCTTCTGTTCGGTCACACGGTCATCCTGTCGTACGCAGTTCCGAGGCCCGGCCCCCCTCGTCGAACCGCACCTCGAGGACGTGGTCGACGGCGTCCCGGTCGAGGGGGCCGAACACGTGCGGGAACAGGGTGTCCCCGGAGACGCCGGGCGGCGGGGCGGGGGCCGCCGCCTCCCACTCCACCCTGGCGGAGAGGCGCGCCTCGTCGAGGGCGAGCACCAGCAGGGGCCGGGGCGCGTCCCGGTAGAAGGCGTTGACGACGGCCAGCGTGGTCGCCTCGTCCGGGGAGCAGTGCACGAAGCCCTCCCCGGCGAGGGACGCGGGTGCGTACGCCCGGTCGGTGGCGGTGGTCCAGACGGTGAGCGGTACGACGTGATAGATCATGGCCCCGTTATAGACGCCGACGGGAGCCCCGGGAGTTTCAGGGCGGCGGACGGCTCGGTGACGACGCCCCGCGGTAGCGGCGTGGTGCGGGTCTTGTGCTCGTTGCCTGAGGTGAGCGAGGGCTGGTGGAAGGTGCCCGCACCGCCGCGCTGCTGCCCGCCGCCGACGCCGTCATCGGCACGGCGGCCCGCCTGGCCGTGGACGCCCTGCGCGCTCCCTGAGCGGCCGGCTCTCGCCGATCAGAGCTGGAACTCGGCGGGATTCACCCCCAGCGCCGCACAGGCCTCGCGCAGGACCGTCGCCTCGGCCTGGGAGAAGTGACCGTCCGCACCGGCGATGACCATGCCGGTCTGGATCACTGCCTTGGCCTCGGTGGGCTTCTTGGCGGCCTTGGCGATCTCCTGCATGGCCTCCGACTTGCCGTGCTGGAAGTTGGCGGTCAGCTGGTCCACATGCTTGTTGAAACGCGTGCGCAACTGCTCCGGCGGGAAGTTCTGCAGGACGTCGTTGCTGAGGATCATCGACTCGACCTGCTGGCGCTCGGCCGGGTCCACATTCCCGTCGGCCGCAGCGACCAGCGCGCACATCGCCATGCTCGCGTCCCGGTACGCGCCGCTCTTCAACTCGTTCTTCAACGACCCGAGCTGCGTCTTCAGCAGACCGACCAGCTGGGCCTTGCCGCCACCGCCGGACCTCGTCCCGCCGCTGTGCCCACCGGTCGTCGTGCCCCGCCCGCCCTGTCCCTGCTGGAAAGCCTTGGCCTGGTCCTTGAGCCGGTCCCACACTGCCATTGAGGTCACCTCGGTACTAGTCGGTATCAGCCGGCGCACCCGCTCACGCGCGCACACCCACCCAACGCCCGCCCCGCAGGCAAAGGTTCCGCAAAGGCGAAACGGAGACCGCCCGCACCCGAATGGCGGGTGCGGGCGGTCTCCGTGACGGAAGCCCGGACGAGACCGTGACGGAAGGTCAGGCGTCGTCGCGTGAGCGCGGCTTCAGGCGCGGCGCGAAGCGGAACGCCGCGAAGCCCACCGCGGCCAGTCCCGCTGCCGCCGCGAGGAGGAGGCCCATGCCGCCCGCGCCGGTGGAGGCGAGGCTGCCGCCGTCGAGGTCGGTGGACGTGCCGCCCGTGGTCGAGGTGCCGTCGTCGGCGGACGGGCTCGGCTCGGCGGAAGGGCTCGGGTCGGTCGTGGGGCCCGGGTCGGTCGTGGGGATCGGGGACGGGGAGCCTGACGCGTCACCGGGGCCGGGCTCCTCGGAGCCGTCCTCACCGGGGACGACCTCGACCGCGAACCGGGTCATGGCGTCACCGACCGACGCGGCCACGGTGTACGTGCCCGTGCCCTCACCGGCGGTCAGCGCCGGAACCTGGCGCGGCGCGGCACGGCGGAACCGTGATGCATCAAGGATCTCCCCCACTTGTCACAAGCTCCCCCCGGGAGCCCTGAACTGCTCGATCAGAATCGAACACGACTAGTGGGACAGCTGATCAAACCTGAGACTCTTGGTCAACCGAGAATGGTTGATTCCGGACGCCGGGGCATCCGCGCAGAGCGCGCGGACGACATGCGCCGCGATGGCGGTGTCGATCGGGTGCTGCTTCGGGCGGCCGTTCTCGTCGAGTTCCTGGTACTTCATCAGGTTCTGCGCGACGGCGACCTGGTGCTTGCCGTCACGGCTGGACAGCGCGATCGTGCCGGCGCCGAAGACCGCCCCGTCGTGGCCCCAGAAGCGGCCGCAGCCGCGCAGTTCGAGGGAGTAGATGCCGAGGCCGTAGTCCACGCCGGAGACGGGGACCGTGCGCGTCATCTCGTCGAGGGACGCCTTGTTGACCAGCTTCCCGCCGAGCAGGGCGCGGTAGAAGCGGTTCAGGTCGTCGGTGGTGGAGACGACCGAGCCCGCGGTGGAGGCCCACGACATGTCGTAGACGCTGAAGTCGCGGGGCGGGTCGAGCAGGCCGAACCACGACTCGTACATCCGCGGGTGCGGACCCTTGATGTGCGGGGTGCGCGGGAGGTACGTGTGGCGCAGTCCGGCCCGGTCGATGACGTGGCGGGTGAGGTAGGGGCCGGCCTTCTGGCCGGTGACCTTCTCCAGCAGCAGCCCGGCGATGACGTAGTTGGTGTTGGAGTACGAGCCCGGCACCGAGCCGGGGCGTCCGGTGGCGGGGGCCGCGAGGCCCGTCCGGACCAGTTCCGCGGGGCGTATGGAGCGGAAGCGTTCCTCTTCCAGGCTGGCCGGTGAGTTCCGGGTGAGGGAGGGGAAGGCGCCCGCGATGTAGTCGCCGATGCCGCTGGTGTGGTTCAGGAGCATGCGGACGGTGATCTCCCGGCCGCGCTCCCCGGGTATCAGGTCCGGGAGGTAGTCGCCGACGGGCGCGTCGAGCCGGATCCGGCCGCGTTCCACCTGCTGCAGGATGCCCACGGCGGTGAAGGTCTTGCTGATGCTGCCAACCCGCTGCCGCATGTCCGGCGTGACGGGCCGTCCGGTGGCCACGTCGGCCAGCCCCGAGGCGCCGGTCCACCGCTCGCCGCCGTCCCGGACGGACGAGAAGACGCCGTACATGCCCGCCTCGTGGACGGCGTCCAGCGAGTCGCGGAGGGCGGGTCCGTCCAGGGACACGTCGTCCCGGGCGGCGGCGATGCCGGCGTGCGCGGGGGTGGTGAGTAAGGCGGTGGTCGTCAGCAAGGTGGTGCCCAGGACGGTTCCCAGGAGCCGGGCGATGCGCAACTGCTTGTCCCTTCCTTGGTGTTCGAGTACGTCGGTTTTCGACTACGTGTGTTCGAACAGGTCGGGATCATCGTCTTGGGCGAGGAACGGTCCTTACATCCTTCCGAGGGATGATCGAAAACCGGCCGCGGGGGTGCAGCCGCCGGGGTGCGGCCGCGGCTGAACGGGAGGGCCAGGACCCCCCGGGCAGGTGAGAGGGCCCACCGCGACGGTGGCGCGGTCTGCGGCACGTGGGCGGACGACGCGGCATGTGGGCACCCGGACCGCGGGCAGACAACCCGGCAACGGCCGGTCGTGGGCGGCCCCGCACCGGGCAGGAAGCCGGGGTCGCCATGCCAACGGCAGCCACCGGCGCGCGGCCACAGCGGCGGCGCGACCCTCGGGCGCGCGGGCGGGGGAGCGGCGACACGAGAGCGGCGAGCAGCCGGACAGCGGCCGGCCGCCGGCGGCAACGGGCCGGCCGAAGCCGGGCCACCACCCCGGCGGCAGTCACCACCGGCGACCACGGCGGCGGCGCCGCCTCCAAGAGGTTGGGCGGACAACGCGTTCTACGGGCACCAGGCCACGAGCAGGCGACCCGGGCAACGGAACGGTCGCCGGCGACCCGGCACCGGGCGGAACGAAGCCGGGGCACCACCCCGGCGGCAGTCAGTCGGCCTCCGGGCACGTGAGCCGCAAGCAGACAACCGGGCAGTGGAGGGATCACCGACCACCCGGCATCGGGCGCGGGCAGCGTCACGTGATCGATGGACGCCTGCGGATCCGCGAGGGCGAGCGGCGCCGCACCGGCGGAGGTGCGAGTACGGGACGGGCCTCCAGCCCTGTCACCGGGTGCGGCATGCGGGAAGGCCGGGTCCGGCTCCCGAGCGGCACACGCGGGGACGCGTCGGCCGGGCCCGGCCTTCCTCTGGGCGCAATCTGCCACCCGGCGCCCCGCGGCGCCTCCCGGGGAGGCCCGAACGAGGACGGGCCGGGCGGACCTGTGATGATGAGCGCATGTCGACCGTCGCCACGCTCGCGGTGCTGGCCCTCGCCGCCCTCCACGCCTACATCCTGGTGCTGGAGATGTTCCTGTGGACCACGCCGAGGGCCCGGGCCGCCTTCGGCACCAGCGCCGAGTTCGCCGCCCAGACGAAGGCCCTGGCGGCCAACCAGGGCCTCTACAACGGCTTCCTCGCCGCCGGTCTGCTGTGGGGCGCCCTGGCGTCCGACCCGGTGGGCTTCCAGGTCTCGGTGTTCTTCCTGGTGTGCGTCGCGATCGCGGGCCTCTACGGCGCCGCGACCGCCAGCCGGAAGATCCTCTTCGTCCAGACCGTCCCGGCGCTGGCCGCCCTGGCCCTGGTGCTGCTCGCGCGCTGAGTCAGACGCCCTGTGTGACGGCCCGTTCCATGAGCCGGATGGCCTCCGCCTCCTCGGTGGCGGGCGGCACCACCAGCAGGTCCCAGCGGCCGCGGCCGGGGGTGAGCAGGCAGACGGTGTGCGGGGCGGTCGGCGAGTCCGTGCGGCCCACGTGCACCGCCTGGCCCGCGACGACCATCCGCTCGGGGCAGTCCGGCCAGGTGTCCCCGTTGACCAGGACGCTGCTGATCGGGCCCCAGGCACCCGGCAGTCCGCCGAGCAGCCCGGGCAGTTCGGCGGCGAGGTCGTACGAGCGGGGCCACCAAGCCCCGTCGATACGGCGGGCCGTGCGGCCCTGGCGCGGCTGGTCCGCGATCCGCAGCCGGGCCTCGGACGGCGCGGGGACGGACGGCGGGGGCGAAGAAGCGGACGTCATCGTGGGGCTCCTGCTGCGGTGGGGTGCGTGGCCAGGAGGTGGCGAAGCCGCGAGCCCGGTGGAGGGAGAGGTCCTGCGCGTGCATGGAGCGCCCGGGGCGAGACCGGTTCGGCCACCGGTGTGCGACATACCCTCGGTTCCTCCACCGTACCCCGCGGGGCGGTACGGGAGCCGGGGCCGTCCGCACCGCCCGCCCTCGCTCACAGGCGGTAGCGGCTCTGTGGTGGGTTGCCCGGCATGGCCGGTGGGGCATTCCGGGCGCTTTATCGCATTCCGTCGGTGATACTTGGGGCATGAATACGGCAACGTATGCAGAACTGGCGGCGTCGTCAGATCACGCGGTCGCCGTGGCCATCGCCTTCGTCTGCGGGCTGATCGTGGCCGGTGCGCTCGTCTGGGCCGTACGGGTCGGGATGCGGGTCATGGACAAGGACACCCATCACCCCTCACCGGAGGAGCAGCCGCACGTCCCGGACACCGGGCCGGTCCGCGAGATGCGGGAGATGCGGGAGCCCGACGACATGCCGGTCGTGACGCGCGAGGGGCAGCGGCTCATGCCGCATGAGCTCCACCACTCGAGCACCAGGACCGGGAAGGACCAGAAACAGCGCCGTTGGTCGCCCGGATCCAGCGGATCCTTCGGCGGCGGCGGACTCGGACGCACGTGAGGCCGTGAGGCCGTAGGACCGCCGTAGGACCAAGGAGACGACATGGCTGCCCGCCACCGGACGCGCTGGGCGTCGGGGGCGGCAGCCGTGGTGTTCCCCGCGGCCGTCGTGCTCGCGGGCTGCGGCGACGGCGGACCGGCGGACACCACCCGCAGGGCGGAGTCCGCGGTCGGGTCGCTCGCCTCACAGGCCTCCGAGGCGGTGGAGTCGGCGACGGCCGAGGCCGGTCGCCGGCTCGGCGACATCAAGGACGGCATCGACGTGAAGGACGACGTGCGGCTCGGCACGCCCGGCGTCGGCTCCGACGACCGGGCCCGGGTCGAGGTCACCGTGGGCAACACCGACGACGCGACCCGGTCCTTCGCGGTGCAGGTCGACTTCACCGACCCCGGCGGCGAACTGCTCGACACGGCCGTCGTCATCGTGCGCGACGTGCCGGCCGGCGAGTACGCCACGGCCACCGCCCGCAGCACCCACGACCTGCCCGCGGACATCCGGGCCGAGGTGGCCCGGGCGCTGCGCTACTGACCGGAGCCGGCCTCCTCCGTCACCGAGATGTCGATCTGCTCGCTCATCGCGCTCACCCCGTTCAGGGTGGCGACCGCCTGGAGCCGGTTGGCGCCCGCCGGGAGGCCGGGGCCAGGGGTGCAGGTCCAGGTGCCGTCGGGGGCGGTGGTGGTCGCGCAGACCTCCCGGTCGTCCTTGTCACGGACGGTGACCTGGGCGCCCGGGTGGGCGGTGCCGGAGATCTCCGGCCGGGCGGCCAGCGGTACGCCGGACAGCGGACGGGTCAGGGTCGGCCCGGCCAGGCCCACGGTCACGGCACACCGGCCGACGGCCCGCGGCACGCCCCGGGCGTCGGTGACCCACAGGGAGCAGCCCCGCAGCCTGGTGCCCGGAACGGCGTGCGCGGGTACGGCCGGCACGAAGGGGAACACCCGGTCCCGCCCGGCCGCGCCGCCGGTGACGGTGTACGTCGCGCCGCGTCCGTCGGCGGCGACCGAGCCGCGGTAGCCGGACAGGTCGAGCGGTGTGCCGGTCACCCGCGTGTCCCGGGGCGCGGTCAGCGTCAGCGTCGCGCCCTCGGCGGCGTCCTGGACGCCCGCGGCCTCGACGATGCCCTCCCGGCCGGGTGCGATGGTCGCGGCCCCCCACAGCCCGCCGTCCCGGGCCGCCGCGGGCGCGCCGGGGAACGCGAGCACTCCCGCCGCCACGGCTGCTGTCCTGCTGTACCTGTTCATCGCGGGAGGGGCTCCCTGTCCGGCCACGGCCTGTAGAAGACACTCCGCCGACGATCGTCCCGGGCATCCCTTCACCGGGCACGCGCTCCCGGGCCACGCGAGTGGCCCCGCGCCCCGAAGGGACGCGGGGAACTGCGCGACCGGCCACCACGGCGCCGCGGACCGAGGACGGCGGCCTGCCACGGCGCTGCCCGCGGAGCACTCAGCGCCCGAGCCACACCGTGGTGTCCGGGCCGAGGCGGCCGTCCTCCAGGGGTGCGCTGGTCAGGAGGACCTCGCCGGCCGGCAGGTCGACCGGCGCGCCGGACAGGTTCGTGACGCAGCGCCAGCCCTCGCAGCGGTCGAACCGGAGCACGCCGTCCGGGGCGTCCGCCGCCCAGGTCAGCTCCTCGCCTTCGAGGAGTTTGCGGCGCAGCCGCAGGGCCGTGCGGTACAGCTCCAGGGTGGAGCCCTCGGCCCCGTCCTGGGCCTCGACGGCGTAGGCGGCGAAGCCGGGCGGCTGCGGCAGCCAGGCGCCGCCGGGCCCGAAGCCGTACGACGGTCCGCTCGTCGTCCACGGCAGCGGCACGCGGCAGCCGTCGCGGCCCTTGCGGACGTGGCCCGTCTGCTCCCAGATCGGGTCCTGGAGCACCTCGGTGGGCAGGTCGGCGACCTCGGGCAGGCCGAGTTCCTCCCCCTGGTAGACGTACGCCGAGCCGGGCAGCGCCAGCATCAGCAGCGTGGCCGCCCGGGCCCGGCGCAGCCCGGCCGCCTCGTCGACGGCCGGGGCGTGGCCGCCCGCGAGCAGCCAGGCGTTGAGGTCGGTGCCGGGCGGCAGCGTCAGGCGGGAGGCGTGCCGTACGACGTCGTGGTTGGACAGCACCCAGGTGGCCGAGGCGCCCGCCGCCCGGGCGGTGGCGAGCGAGTCGGTGATGACCTGCCTCAGCTCCTCCGCGTCCCAGCCCGCCTGGAGATACTCGAAGTTGAAGGCCTGGCCCAGCTCGTCCGGGCGGGCGTACAGCGCACGCCGGGCGCCGGGCACCCACGCCTCGGCGACGGCCATGCGGGGCGGGCGGTAGGCGTCGAGGATCTTGCGCCAGTCGCGGTAGATCTCGTGCACGTCGTCGCGGTCGTAGAAGGGGTGCGCGCCGGGCGGCATCGCGGTGAGTGCCTCCTCGCCGCTCAGCTCGGGGGCGCCGAGGTCACGCAGGGGTTCGCTCAGGTCCTTGGCGAGGGCGTGGGCGACGTCGACGCGGAAGCCGTCGACCCCGCGGTCGGACCAGAAGCGCAGGGTGGTGCGGTAGTCGGCGCGGACCTCCTGGTTGTCCCAGTTGAGGTCGGGCTGCTCGGGGGCGAACAGATGCAGGTACCACTGGCCGTCGGGCACCCGCTTCCACGCGCTGCCGCCGAAGACGGACTGCCAGTCGGTGGGCGGGAGTTCGCCGTGCTCGCCGCGGCCGTCCCGGAAGACGTAGCGGTCGCGGGCCGCCGAATGGGGGCCGGCGTGCAGGGCCTCCTGGAACCACACGTGCTGGTGCGAGGAGTGGTTGGGCACGATGTCGACGATGACCTTCAGGCCGAGGCGGTGGGCCTCGGCGACCAGGGCGTCGAAGTCGTCGAGGCTGCCCAGGCGCGGGTCGACGTCCCTGGGGTCGGCGACGTCGTAGCCGCCGTCGGCGAGCTCGGACGGGTAGAAGGGGCTCAGCCACAGGGCGTCCACGCCCAGGGCGGCGAGGTGACCGAGGCGGCGGGTGATGCCGCGCAGGTCACCGAGTCCGTCGCCGTCGGCGTCGGCGAAGCTGCGGGGGTAGATCTGGTAGACGACGGCCTGGCGCCACCAGTCGGGGTCCCGGGACGACAGGTCGAGGGTGGAGCGATCGGTCACGCGGTCTCCTTCGCAGGGCATACGGGCGACAGCATTGATCTGTCCAGAATGCCGGAAAAAGGAACTAACGCGTCGATCGGAGTGATCCATTCCTGCTGTGATGGAAGTGTGATGACAGCGTAACTTCCTTTGCATTACCGCAGGTTGACAGCGTGCTGCGGCGCCGCCACGATGGGTGCCACTGAGGCGCATGTGACCAATGAGCCCAGTGCTTCTCAGACCACTCACCCCCCGGTGCGGCCCGGCAGCCGTGCGCCGCGCGCTGCCCGCATGCCGTCACCCGGGTCCGGCACACGCCAAGAAACGGGATACCCATGTCCATAGCGAGACGTGTCACCGCACGACGCCTGCTGGGGACGGGCGCCGCGGCCCTCGCCCTCTGCGCCGCCTCCGCCACCACCGCCTTCGCCACCGGTACGCCCGGTGGCGACGGCTGGTCGTCCGGCGGCACCTACAAGCCCGGGACCGGCGCGGGCACGGAGACCGGGACCGACCGCTGCCAGTTCTCGCTCGACGGCTCGAACTTCTACGACTCGGTCCAGGTCGACGACCAGAACCTGAAGCCGACCGACGACGGCAAGGTCCACATCAAGGTCCGCACCGCCGGTGACGCGGCCACCTGCACGGCCTCCCTCGCCTCCTACCTCGCCCACGGCGCGACGTTCGCGACCTCCGGCGAGCAGGTCTTCGTCGACTTCGACACGGTGACGGTCAAGCCGGGCGGCACCGACTCGCTCGACATCGCCATCCCGGACAAGGGCTGCTTCGGGCAGATCGACCTCTACCGGGGCGCGGTGAAGTTCGACGGCGAGCTCGACGCGAAGGACGGCTTCGAGCACGGCGAGCTGCCCAAGGGCCCGGACCGCCCGGTCATCAAGGACAAGCTGATCGCGGCCTGGAACGGCGGCACGAAGGACTGCACGACCCCGCCGCCGGCGGAGGAGGAGCCGCCCGCCTCCACGCCGCCCGCGAGCCCGTCCGAGCCGGCCGAGGAGACGACGCCTCCGGCGACCCCGTCCGAGCCGGCGGAGCCCTCGACGCCGCCGTCCTCCGACACGGACACGCCCACCCCGAGCGCCTCCGAGTCGACGCCGACCGCGCCCAAGCCGAACGGCGGGGGCGGCGACCTCGCCGAGACGGGCGCCGACAGCAGCACCGGCCCGATCGCCATGGGCGCGGCGGCCCTGCTGGCGGGCGGCGCGGCCCTCGTCGTCGCGACCCGGCGCCGCGCGGCCAAGCGCAACGCGTAGGACGCGGGAATCCGAAGACGCCCGAGGTGCTGCCGTCCGGCGGCGACAGCACCTCGGGCGTTCTCATGCCCGCGGTCAGACCACCGAAGCCCTCTCGCTCCGCAGGCTCGTCGCCTTGCGCAGCAGACTCCGCATGACGACCGTCAGCATCGCGAACGCCGCCCCCACGGCGACCGCAGCCGTCGCGGCGGCCGGTACGACCACGACCTGCGATGGATCAGGCCTCGACTGTCGCCAGGTACAGCTTCACGTAGCGCTCCACGTCCACGTCCAACCCCACGTCGACCAGGGGCTGTTCGCGTGTGCCCTCGTGGAGTTCCGACTCGCCGGGCCGGGGGCGGCGGTCCACGATCGTCATGCCGCGCGTGGGTCCGGGCGCGAGGGAGACGTCGACCGGGAGGCGGTGGGTGGTCAGTCCCTCGGGGTCGGCGACCGCGCAAACCGCACCCGCGTCACCCAGACCGCCGGCCGTCTCGGAAGGGTCGTCGGGGCGGCTGTCCGGACGGGCCGGACGGTGGGCGAGCAGCTCCCCCGCCAGCCGCGCCCCCGGCTCACCGCTCGCGCGCAGCCTGCGCACCTCCGCCGCGGGGACCACGACCCGCGTGAACACGTCCAGCCCGTACATCGTGACCGGCACCCCGGCGGTGAGCAGGATCGCGGCCGCCTCCGGGTCGTGCCAGACGTTGAACTCCGCGACGGGCGTGGCGTTCCCGACGGCCGCCGCGCCGCCCATGAAGACGATCCGCTCGATGCACCGGACCACCTCCGGATGCGTGCGCAGGAGCAGCGCGATGTTGGTGAGGGGGGCCGTGGGGATGAGGGTGACCGGGCGCGGGGAGGCGAGGATCTCACGCCGCAGCAGCGTCACCGCGTCGACGTCGGCCGGCCTGCGCGTGGGCTCGGGCAGGCCGAGGTCTCCCATGCCGTCGTGCCCGTGCACGTGCCGCGCCGAGCGGGGAGCCTCGATCAGCGGCCGCTCCGCGCCCCGGGCGACGGGGATGTCGGGGGCGCCGGCCTGCTCCAGCACGGTCAGGGTGTTGCGGACGACGCCGTCGACGTCCGTGTTCCCGGCCACGCAGGTGATCGCCCGCACGTCGAGCGCCGGGTGCCGTACGGCGAACAGCAGGGCGAGGGCGTCGTCGACGCCGGTGTCGCAGTCGATGATCACCGGGATGCGCTGACCGTCCGTCACGGCGGGGACTCCTTCCAGTGGTTCCGCGGGAAAGCTCCGTGGCAGCGACCCTACGGCCTCGGCGGCGGCCGGTTCCGGGCTCGTGCCGGCCGTCCGCGTCCCAGCTCCGCGCTCCGGCCCTGGACGGCGGACCGGGCGGCGCCGCCCCGGCCACACGAACGGACGCGGCGATGATTCCGGCCCCGGCAGCCGGTCGTTACGGGGGAGGAGACGAGGAAGGAGTCCCACCATGCCCGCACAGCGACCGACGACCGAGCTCGACGCCCGCTACAGCTCCGCACTCACCCCCCGCCCGGGTGCCTCGGAGGTCACCGCCACCGAATGGGCCGAGGCGCAGGGGCGGCTGGAGGCCGCCGAGATCTTCTGGGTGTCCACGGTGCGGCCCGACGGCCGACTGCACGTGACGCCCTGCATCGCCGCCTGGCACGACGGGGTGCTGTACTTCTCCACCGGCCGTCGGGAGCAGAAGGCGAAGAACCTCGCGCACGACGCGCACTGCGCGCTGACCACCGGGGCGAACTCCCTCACCGACGGGTTCGACCTCGTGGTCGAGGGCACGGCCGAGCCGGTCGCCGACGATGCCCTGCTGGAGGAGGTGATCACGGCGTACGAGACGAAGTACGGGCCGCACATCACCTCCCCCGAGGGCACCTTCCACGGCATCGGGGACGCGTTCCGCAGCGGCGAGGCGGTGGTGTTCGCGGTGGCCCCGGACACGGCGTACGGCTTCGGCCGGGACAACGGGGTCTACAGCCACACGCGTTGGACGTTCTGAACCCCCTGATCCGTGGTGAACCCGTCCTACGACGGGTCCCACAGCGCGGTGCCGCGGGCCGCCACGCGGTCGCCGATGCGGCGCAGCATTTCGGTGCCGGGCAGGACGTCCGGGCGGCGGCCGTCGCGCAGGCGGGGGGCCACGAGGCCGGCGGCGGCCTCCCGCCCGCCGATCACCGCCTGGTACGGCACCAGCCGGGCCGCGCGGACACGGGCGGCGAGGGTGCCCTGCTCGGGGCCGGCGACCTCGGCGCGCAGACCGAGTTCGCGCGCGCGTCCGGCCAGGTCGTGGGCGGCATCGCACTGCTCCTCCGCCACCGGCAGGACCGCCAGCTGCACCGGCGCCAGCCACGGCGGGAAGGCACCGCCGTGCTCCTCGAGGAGGTGGGCGACCGCACGCTCCACGCTGCCGATGATGCTGCGGTGCACCATGACCGGGCGGTGTTTCGCCCCGTCGGGGCCGATGTAGTGCAGGTCGAAGCGCTCGGGCTGGTGGAAGTCGATCTGCACGGTGGAGAGGGTGGCCTCCCGGCCGGCCGGGTCGGTGATCTGCACGTCGATCTTGGGGCCGTAGAAGGCCGCCTCGCCCTCGGCCGCCTCGTACGGGATGCCGGAGCCGTCCAGGACCTCCCGGAGCAGGGCGGTGGCACGCCGCCACAGCTCCGGGTCGGCCACGTACTTGCCGCCCTCGCCGGGCAGGGACAGCCGGTATCGGGCCGCGCGGATGCCCAGGTCCGCGTACGCGCGGCCGATCAGCTCCAGGGCGGCACGGGCCTCCTCGACGGCCTGCTCCAGGGTGCAGAAGATGTGCGCGTCGTTGAGGGTGATGGACCGCACCCGGGTCAGGCCGCCGAGGACGCCGGACAGCTCCGAGCGGTACATGCCGCCCAACTCGGCCATTCTTAGGGGTAGTTCACGGTAGCTGTGGGAGCGGGAGCGGTAGATCAGGGCGTGGTGGGGGCAGAGGCTGGGGCGCAGCAGGACCTGCTCGGCGCCCACGTCCATCGGCGGGAACATGTCGTCGCCGTAGTGGTCCCAGTGGCCGGAGGTCTCGTACAGCTCGCGTTTGCCGAGGACCGGCGAGTACACGTGCCGGTACCCGGCCCGCCGTTCGGCGTCGCGGATGTACTCCTCCAGGGTGTGCCGCACGATCGCGCCGTCGGGCAGCCAGTACGGCAGCCCGGCGCCCATCAGCGGATCGGTGTCGAACAGGTCCAGTTCACGGCCGAGCCGGCGGTGGTCGTACATGGTGACTCCTCGCGGTGGGGAGGCGAGCACCACGCGACGAAGCCCCGTGGCACGCGCCCCGGGGCTTCGGACATCTGGGTCAGCTGTCAGCGCGCCGGGAGACTCTCCGGCGTCGTCGTGGAGGACGGGAACGACTGGGCGCGCTGCATGGGCGTGACCGTAACAGGGAGGAAGGGGCGGGGCGACGGGTTTTCGGACAGGGGTGGCGGTGCGTAGTCCGGCCCACTCACCCGGACGGACCGTTGTCGCTGGTGGGCGGGCGGTCGCGGTGGTGCCGTAAGAGCACCCACCCGATCTTGGAGAGCCCGCCCCGCCCGCAGGCGCCTCCATGAGCCCCCCCGCAGGAGGCACCCCGATGACCCGCCCCCCGGCCACCCGTGCCCTCCTCGCCTCCGCGCTGTCCGTGACCGCCCTGCTGGCCGCCGCCGGCTGTTCCGCCGAGGACGAGCCGCGGCCCCGGTGGTTCTCCGCTTCCGCCTCCGCCTCCGGCGCGTCACCCGCCGTCGAGCAGCCGTCCGGTTCCGGGGCCGCCCTCACCGAGGCACAGGCCCAGGCGGCACTGGTCACCGCGGCCGACCTCGGGGAGCCGTGGGGGCCGACCCGGGGCGCACGGACCTGGCGGGACGGGCTGCTCAAGGCCACCACGGAGGACCGGGACTGTCAGCGGCTGCTGGACGTCCTCTACACCGAGGAACCCTTCGGCGCCCCGAAGGGCCCGCAGGCGACGTCCGCACTCGACGACGGCGACACCGACGCCCAGCTGCGCTACCGGGTCGCCGCCCATCCCCCGGCCGACGTGGACCGCGCGCTGGACTGGATGAGGTCGCTGCCCGGCCGATGCGGCGAGTTCACGGCCGCGACCACCCGCCACGGCGTCCAGGGCGTCGAGGTCCGCGAACTGCCGCTGCCGCCGGTGGGGGACGCACGGCAGGCCCTGCGGGTCATGCTGGCCGGCGAGACGGAGGAGGGGGAGCTGACGTACCTCACCATGGACCTCGCCGCGGTCCGCGTCGGCGAGGAGGCGATCAGCCTCACCAACGCCGGCCTCGACGAGGTGTACGCGGAAGTCACCCAGCAGGCCGTACAGCTCGGGGCGCAGCGCCTGGCCGAGATCAGGAAGCAGGGCAGGGCACAGATCTGACGCCCCGGCCCCGGGCGTCAGTACCGGTCGAAACGCGCGCGGTGGGCGATCACGTCCCGCGCCACGTCCAGGGCCGTACACCCGCGCGCGAAGGCGTCGGCCCGCAGCCGCGCGAGTGCGTCGTCCGCGCCCACACCGAGCTGCGCCATGATCATGCCGACGGCCTGGTAGACCTCGTCGTGGTCCGCGGCCAGCCCGCTCAGCCAGTCCTCCCCGTCCTGCGTCTCGGGCTCGTCCCCGTGCGGCAGGGCCATCAGGGCCACGGTCATCACACCGGCCACGATCCGGGCCACGTGCAACTGGCGGTCGGTGAGCCCGCCCGGGCGGTCGCGGTACAGGTCGAGCGTGCCCACACACACCGTGCCGCTGCCCAGCGGCACCGCGTACACCGCCCGCACTCCGGCCTCCGTCGCCTGCTGGGCGAAGACCGGCCAGCGTCCGGCGTCCCGGCCCGTGGTCAGGTCGCAGGCGAGCACGGGCGCGCCGTTCGCCAGCGCGCTCTGGCAGGGGCCGTCGCCCAGCGTGGCCTGGATCTGCGCCAGGTGCGCGGCCTGCGCGCTGCTCGCGCTCAGCTGCACGGGCATGCCCTCGCTGCGCAGCGACACGCTCGCGCCGATCACCGGCAGCAGTTCCACCGCCGCCTCGCACAGCCGCCCCGGCACCTCGCCGGGCTCGGCGCCCCGTACGCCCCTGGCGATCACGTCGGCGGCCCGGGCTCCGTCCGGTTCCGGACCACCGCCCCCGGTGCGGCCGGGGCCCGGGTCGCCGTCGGAGGCGCCTCGGGGATCGTCCCTGGGCCGCACGACCACCGCCTCCTTCGATCACCGCGGCTTGCACCGCCGACGGTTTCCGGGGCGGGCCCACGGGCGAGGCAGACCGTCGTGCGACCGCTCCCACGGAGCCGTGGTGCGACCAGCCGGGTGGGTCCCGGCCCGATGCCCGCCGAGCACCGGGCCCGGCACCCGCCCGGATCACTCCGGGCCCTTGCTGATTGGTGCCCCGACTACCCGTAGCAGGTGGGGCAAAACCCCTGCGCGGGGCCGTCACCGCGACGGTTCGGCCTCAGCGCTTCTCGTACGGGTTGTCCGGCTGCGGCACCCGTCGTACGGAGGTGGCGTCGAGGACCGGTGGCCAGGCGGCGGCCGAGCCGAGTTCGCCCTCGGGGTGCCACGTGCCGGTGACCGTCACCCAGGTGTCGACCGGCGGAGCCTGCGCACCGCGTACCTCGGCCTTGGCGGCCGAGGCGTCGGCGGCGCAGCAGGAGACGAGGAGGCGGGTGACGTACCAGGTGCCGTCGTCGTCACGGGTGACGAAGCCGGTGAGCCGGACCGTACGGCCCTTCAGGGAGCGGCCGCTGTCGTAGACCGCCCGGGAGCCGAACTCTCCGAGGGCGAGGTCGACCGGGTCGCCGTCCGGCAGGGCCGGGAAGGTGCCGATGCCCCGGTTGGCACGCTGGGCCGCCTCGCGCTCCGCGCTGTAGGAGCCGAGGGCGGGCGGCGGGAACAGGAGGAGGGCGAGGGCGGGGAGCGTGAGGAACCAGGCGACGCGGGGACCGGCGGGGCCGTGACTGTGGCCTGCGTGGCCGCCGTCGTCCCGGTCCTCGTGCTCGTCCTCCTGCTCGTCCTCACCTTCCTGCTTCTGCTCGTGCTCGTGGTCAGCGGTCTCGTGGTCGGCCGCCCTGCGGGTCACCACCGCCACCGCCGCCCCCAGCAGCACCAGCGCCACGCCGGACACCACCAGGTACGGCCGCAGCGCCGCCTGCACATAACGGAGATACAGCTCGCTGAAAAGCGACACCCGCAGGATCGCCGCGCCCACGAGCGCGAGGAGAACGGCCGGTCCGTAGCGCCTCACAGCAGCCACCACCCCACCAGGACACTGCTCGTCACGGCCACCACCCAGGTCGCCGCCGAGAACCGCACCGCGAAGGTCCTGCCGAACGTGCCCGTCTGCAGCGCGATCAGTTTCAGGTCCACCATCGGCCCGACCACCATGAACGCCAGCCGCGCGGTCGGGGAGAAGCCGCTCAGCGACGCCGCCACGAACGCGTCGGCCTCACTGCACACGCACAGCACGACCGCCAGCACCGCGAGCAGCAGCACCGAAAGCCAGGCCGACCCGGTGAACACCTCCAGCAGCGACCGCGGTACGACGATGGAGAAGGTCGCCGCGGCCGCCGCCCCGACGACGAGGAACCCGCCCGCGTGCAGGAAGTCGTGCTGAAGCCCGGAGACGAAGGCCCGCGGACCGCCGGCCGGCGTCCGCCCGCCGCGCCGCTTCGGCAGCCGCAGCCACTGCTCCTTCCCGAACCGCGCCCACAGCCAGCCCATCACCACGGCCGTGCCGAGCGAGGCGACCAGCCGGCCGAGGACCATCTCCGGCTGCCCGGGGAAGGCGATCGAGGTCGCCACGAGGACGACGGGGTTGATCGCGGGCGCCGACAGCAGGAAGGCGAGCGCGGCCGCCGGTGCGACACCCCGCCGCATCAGGCTCCCCGCCACCGGCACGGACGCGCACTCGCAGCCGGGAAGCACGACCCCCGCCGCTCCCGCGACCGGCACGGCGAGCACCGTACGGCGCGGCAGCACCCGCTGGAACACCCGCTCGGGCACGAACGCCCCGATCGCCGCCGACACGACCGTGCCCAGCAGCAGGAACGGCACGCCCTGGACGGTGATCGCGGTGAACACCGTCCACCAGGCCGCGACCGGCGGGGTGTAGAGGTCGAGCGCCAGCATGGGCCCGAGCACCGACACCACCGTCGTTATGGCCAGCAGCGCGGCACCCCCGAGGACGGCGTACACCAGGGCCCGCAGGCCCAGCCGTATGCCGTCGGTTATCGTCCGTTGGTTCTCCACGCGCCCGCCCCGGTCGTTCACATCCCGGGAGGGAGGTTAACCCGCACGGCTGTGCGAGGACCCTGCTTCCTCACAGAGGAGGCTGTGCGGGCGCGGGCCCGAGGGTGGTGGTGCCGGGGGCCGTACGGTGCCCGAGGCCCGTCCGGTAGGCGTCCAGGGCCGCCTCCACCCGCCCGGTCCGCCGCAGCAGGTCCCCGAGCAGCCGGGACAGGTCGGCCAGGTCACCGGCGGCGCCCGCCCGCTCCAGCAGGCTCAGGGCGCGGACGTAGTGCTCCTCGGCGTCCTCCGTGCGGCGGGCGTCCTCGGCGATGATGCCGAGCAGCCGGTGCGCGGCGGCGGAGTGCACGGCGCCGCGCTCGGGGGACAGGTGCCCGAGGACGTCGTGCAGCAGGGCCGCCGCCTCGTCGGACCTGCCGCGCCGGTGCAGCACGTCGGCCAGCTCGACGGTGACCTGGCTGCTGTAGAGGGCGGCGCGCCTGGCCGACAGCATCCCCAGGGCCAGCCGCAGCTCCTCCTCGGCGCGCTCCAGCCGGCCGTCCTGGGCGTAGACGTAGCCGCGCATCCAGTGGCAGTTGGCGAGTTCGGTGCGGATCTGCAGCCCGCGGTACAGCTCGGCGGCCTTGGCCAGGGAGGCGTCGGCCTCGGCGAGGCGGCCCTCGGCGACCAGGGTGCGGGCGACGGACCGGTGCATGCGGGCGACCAGGGCGGGGTCGCCGGACTGCGGGGCGAGGGCCAGGGCGAACTCGGCCGCCTGGGCGGCGCGGGCGTGCGCGCCCATGTCCATGTACGGGCCGATGGCGCTGGCGTAGAGCAGCAGCAGGGCGTCCGGGTCGTGCAGGCCGCCGCGGTTCAGTTCGTCGAGGGCGGTCTCCAGCAGGTAGACGGCGTACCGGAGTTCACCGGCGAGGTAGTGCGCCACGGCCCGGCCGCGCAGGGCCGGGACACGGGCGGGCAGCGGTGCGCCGGCCAGGCATTCCTCGGCCCGCTCGAAGTACTGCCGGCCGGCCCCGAGCTCGCCCGTCTCCAGGGCGCACTCGCCGAGCCCGAGCAGCGCGGCGGACTGTTCTGCTGCCAGGCCGTGCGTCTCGGCCTCGACGAGCAGCTCGGCGTACTGCTCGGCAGCCGCCTCCGTCTCGCCGACGGCGAGGGTCCGCTGCGCCTCGGTCATCCGCAGCCGCAGCTCGGTCACGAGCCGCGCGGAATGCCCGCTGGCGAGCTCGTCGAAGGCGACGCCGAGCCGGTGCGCGAGATGCCGCAGGGCGTCGTCGGAGGGCCGCACCCGGCCCGACTCCAGGGTGGAGATGTAGGCCGGTGTGTACACAGGCTCCGCCAACTGCCGCTGTGTCAGTCCGCGTTCCACACGCAGCCGCTGCACCCGGCGGCCGATGGTCGCCGGATCGTCACGCTCCCCCACGCCAACTCCCCCTGCGCCTCTTGCCGTTCGGCCTGGACTGCCCCTAGGTTAAACGGAGTGTTAAGCCGAATTGTCGAACCCGCTTAATACGTTGCCGCCGTAGTCGCCGCCCCAGTTGCGAGGTCGCCGTGCTCGAACGCACACGCACCGCCGAGCGGTACGCCCGAGGCTTCACCGCCGCCCTCGTCGCCGTGGCGACCCTGCTGCTCGCGGCGAACGCGGGGCCCGCGAGAGCGGAAGCTCCGCAGCCTGAGCAGCGGACGGTTGCCGACTCCCGCTGATCGCCCGGCCTCATAGCCCCTCGGCTCCCACTCGGCGTGAGGGATCTTGGACCAGATTGAGCCGATCTTTCGGGCCGGCCAGGAGCGCATACCGCGTTGACGTGTAAATTATCGGCAGCACTCTGATTTCAGACGCCCTTGTTGTACAAGCGGGCCTCGCTCGTGGACACTTTGTCGGGCTTGTTTCGGATGGCGGCGTCAATCAGGGGAAGAAGTTTTTCGACCTGTTCACCCACCTTCTTATGACGCCCCTGCAGTTCCTGGCGCCAGGCGCGAGCGTTCTCACCGACCCAGACCTTGTCGCCCCCGATATCCTCGGTCGGCCCCTTCAGCGCCTTCTTGAGTTGCTCGATCTCTTTCGCCAGATCGCGACGCAGTTTCTCCAGGTCAGCTTTTCTCGGGTTATCCACTTTAAGGCTCGGAATCAGCCACCAACATCACCGCTCGCGCTCCGGAGTTGCCTCCATATCGCGTTTTTCATTCAACAAGATGCGTCGCCGTACCGTGCCGACGATCACGCCAGTCAGAAAGAAGAGCGACACCAGCAGTGCGACGAGCATGGGTGGCGTTACAGCAGGCGGATCATTCACCCACTGTGCCGTCAACACTCGACTGGGATCCAGGGGGTCGTAGACCACGGGTATACGGCTACCTGGAGTCAACCCCTCAGGGCGCATGCCTCCCCAGTCATGTAGCTGCGTTTCGACATCCCCCTCTGGACCATCGAACTTGACCTTGATATTACCCGGGCTGCCGTACCTGTCCCTGGGGGAGGACGTGACCTCGGCCCAGGCGGAAGCTCCACGGGACTGCAAGTCGGTCACTAGTGAATGTGACGAAATAAAGAAGCCGAGAAATAGTCCGAACGTCGCTATGAATGCAGCAAACAGTCCGATTATCAATCGTCGTTGCGGCACTTTCCGTCGCCTATCGGCAATGGCATCAAGCGCCTTCCGTTGGTCGGCATTTCGTTTGACTATACCCGGAGGGAGTGTCCAGTCGCTTCGGGAACGCCTCTTTTTCTTCTTCCCCATGATCCTTGGTTCCTGTCACTTAAAATCCTAGCCAGCCGTCGACCTTTTTGACGCACGATTGGCTGTGACGGGCACGCCCACCGACGTTGCTTACGGCTCGTACAGCGGCAGAAAGTGGATGACCGCTTGCTCGTAGGGATGGGCATCGCGGACAGCCTGCTGTACGGCGCCGGTCTGATCCGCGTCACAGACCGATTCGATCCGGCACTCTTCGCTGTGCTGAACGATGCCCACCTCGCCGTCGTACGGCTGCGCGCCAGGCAGGGCCTGCCAGTTTCCGGTCACCTTCCAGATGCTGGAACACCGTGCGTACTCGCCCACCCGCCCTGCACCGGCCGCGTGGAGAGCCTCGATCACAAGCTCCGCATGACTCTCGGGGACGGATATCTCGATCTTCAGGCGCGTCATGCCTGGACCCTAACAACCCGTGCGACCAGCACTTTCGCAACAGGCCCCAGTTGTACTGATCCACGTCGGCCGGCTGGAAAGCAGCGATACCCGCGATGCCCCTCTGACCGCGCCCGGCGCCGTCGAACGAGTTAGACGTACGGCTCGACCAGGACCGTATGGCCCGGCTGACCCGTCTCTTCAGTACGCGCTGACGTACGTCACAAAGGCGGCGTAGGCCTCCGGGGAGACGGTGAGGATGCCGGCCTCGGCCTCCGTGTTCTTGGAGTCGCGAACGGCGACGCGGGGTCCCAGGTCGGCGACCTCTACGCATTCGCCGCCGGTGTAGCCGCTGTACGACGATCTACGCCACCGCGTGTTGGTCAGGCTCTGGCTGCTTCCCGTGCCTTGTGGCGCGCGTCGTGGGGTCATGTCACTTCACATGGGCGACGAAGGCGGCGTACGCCTGCGGCGAGAGAGTGAGTAGGCCGACCTCGGGGTTCTTGGAGTCGCGGACGGCGACGCCGGGCAGACCGAGGTCGGCGACCTCTACGCAATCACCGCCGGTGCTCCCGCTGTACGACGACTTACGCCACGTCGCGCTTCTCAGCTGCTGGCTGGTCTCCATAGCGCTCCTCCATCACGTGGGCGATCAGGTCTGCCGATTCCCGTACCGAGAGGGCAGCAGCTCGCACTTGATCGTAATGGAGCCAACCCTCGCTGGCACTATCCGGATTGGCCGTCATGTGCCCTTGGACGAAGTCCTCGGTGTAGACGATGTCCGGGTCGTCATCGAAGCGCAGGAGGTTGAAGGAGCCCTGCACACTCGGGTGCTCCCCCGCCGAGAACGGCAGCACCTGGATCTTCAGGCGCCTCTCTTTCCGGAAGCTCAACAGGTGCGCCAGTTGGTTTCGCATCACCTCCCGGCCGCCCATGGGGCGGTACAGCACCGCCTCGTCCAGCACCACCCACACCAGCGGCGGCTTCTCCTTCCGCAGGAGGCGTTGGCGCTCCATGCGGGCCTCGACCAGCTCATCGAGGTTCTCCGGCTGAATTGCGCCCAGCACCGCCCGTGCGTACTCCGGCGTCTGCAGAAGGCCGTACACCAACTGGCACTGGAACGTGGAGATATAGCTCGCCTTCGCCTCCATCTCCGCATACGCCTGGAACCACGTCGGCAACTGACTCCGCAGAACCAGCCCCACCAACCGCGAGAAACACCCGTCCGTCATCAGCGCAGCGTCCGCCCGCTCCGCGAACTCCCTGGTCGGGACCTTGTGCGCGGTCTCGATCTGGCCGACGAGAGAACCCGTGCAGAAGATGCTGTTGCCCAGTTCCTGCTGGGACAGCCCCGCGCTCTCCCGGTAGCGGCGCAGCTCCGAGCCGAAGTAGTCCAACGGCGAGGCGGTGGGGTCGAGTCGGCGGATGTTGGGCATGGTGCGGTCACCCCCGGGTCCGAACGCCGCGCGGCGTTCACTTCGGTCTGTAGCCGAGAGTAACCGGACGACTCCACTCTGGTGGCATGAATCACGCAACCCACCAGCCGGGGGCAGGGCTTGGCGCCCGGTACGGCGTCGACTTCACCCTCGGTGAGCACTCCGCCCGGCATCTGCGCCGCATCCTCAGGGTGTATCTCGCCGCCTGGGAGATGGCCGAACTGTGCGACTCCGCCTCGCTCGCCCTGACCGAGCTGGTCGCGAACGTCGTACGCCACACGCCCGACCGGCGCGCCGCGGTGCTGGTGCTGCGGCGGCCGGACGGGCGGGGACTGCGCGTGGAGGTCACGGACACATGCCCGCGACCGCCGCTGTCCACAGCTGTGGACGAACTCGCCGAGGCGGGACGCGGCGTGCTGATCGTCGACGCCGTCACAGACCGATGGGGGTGGGATCCGCTCCCCCACCGGCCCGGCAAGACCGTCTGGTTCGAATGTGACGCGCTCAAGGAATTCGGTTAGCGCGCATTCCCGCGTGAGCGAATATAGCGTCGGCCGAAATATACAATTCCAGCGGCACCGACGGCGGCGCCTGCCGCGCACGTCGCCGTCGCCCACGTGGCCATGTCCTGGGTGATCCACAGCAGGCTCACCACGACCAGCGCTATGGAGAACAGCAGCCGTTCCCCATAGCCCGGGCCGCGACGGCCGGTCAGTCCCTGTTGGCCGTGCACTTGTACGTCACGCCCTTCATCTTGATGTCGCGCCATCCCGCCATCACCGAAGCATCGGCGGGGGCGACATCGGTTCCACCGCCGCCGCCGCTTTCCTTCCGGCAGTAGTAGCCGAGCGCATCGAGCTTCTTGATGTCACTCATGGCCTGGTACTTCTTGTACGACGCGATCATGGCGGCCCGCCTTTCCGCAGGCGTGGCCTCCTTCGCCTTCGTGTACGCGTAGCACCCGACGCTCGCGCCGATCCCCACCCACGAGGCGCCCTTGGCCAGGGCCTTGGTGAGGCCTGCCGCGCCACTGCCGATCCCCAGGACCGCGCAGATCTCGTCCGCTCCGGCGCGCACTTCCGGCTGCGCCGGAGCCGCCTGTGCGGCCTGTGCTCCGACACCGCACAACGCGCCGGTCATGGCGAAGGCGATTACGGAAGAAATTCCCTTGCTTCGTACGCTCACGAAGTCCATCCCCGTTTACTTGAATTGCATGGTTTGCATGGTCAGTGCGAAATTGAGGCTACCCACGAGGGACAGGCGTTCGCAATGGAGAAATTGTGAACATCGCCGGGAGGAAATTCGACCGGTTCAACCTGGCAAAACCTTGCTCAATGCCTCGTCAAGACTCTTCGCCACCTGCGCGTCACCCGGCCGAGCCGCGCCCGCCGGCCGGGGGCCGTACAGGGCGTCCAGTTCGGTGATGAGGGTCTGGGTGACGGCGCCGTACAGGGGCGTGCGGGGGCGCTGCACGGCCTCGCTCAAGGCGCGCAGCAGGATGTCCCGGTAGCTGACGCCGCCCGCGAGCCGGTCGGGTGCCTTGAGCTCGGCGCTCTCGCCGGTGGGGGACGCCGAGGCGCTCTCGGAGTAGGCGGAGGCGTGCCGGCACTCCGGGGTGCTGCCGGGAGCCCGGTAGGCGGAGGTGCGGGTCGCGGCGAACCCGGCGCGCAGCAGGCAGCGTTCGCTGTCCGGGTCGGTCAGGAACGCGATCAGCTCGGCGGCCTTGGCGGCCCGCTGCTCGGACGTGGACGAGGTGACGGCCAGGTTCTGCCCACCGAGCACGGCCTTGCCGGGCAGCCGGGTCACACCGAGATCCCCCTTGAACGTCTCGTACAGGGCCGGGTAGACGTACGGCCAGTGCCGCAGGAAGGTCGTGCGGCCCTCCGCGAAGGCGCTGAGCGATTCGGCCTCGCGGGACCCGGCGGCCTCCCCGAGCATGTACGGCGAGCCCGTGCGCTCCCGCAGTTCGGTCACCCCGGCCGTCAACTGCGCCTCGTCGGCGGTGTACCGGCCGTCCTGGTCGGTCAGCGCGAAGCCCGGGACGGCCGAGGCGAACGCCTCGATCGCGTTGACCGTACGGCCCTCGTAGGCGGCGAGCTGCGTGGTCCACCCGTCCTTGTAACCCTTGGGCTTCGGCCGGTCGTTGACGGCGTCGATCAGCTCCCGCAGGTCGTCCCAGGTCACACCGCGGCCCAGTTCGGTCCGGGAGGTGCCGGCGCGGCGCAGGTGGTCCTTGCGGTAGTACAGCAGGCCCACATCGCTGTTGAAGGGGACCGCGTACCGCTCGCCGTCCCAGAACGACGTGCGGTCGACGGACGGGATGATGTCGCCGGGCGACTTCACCGCCGCGCCGGTCAGCGGGCGGATCAGTCCGGCGTCGGCGAACTCCGGGACCCAGGTCACGTCCAGGTTCACCACGTCGTACTCGGCGCCGCCGGACTGGAGCGCGCCGAGCAGCTGGCTGCGCTGCTGGTCGGCGGAGCCGGGGAGTTCCACCAGGCGGGCCCGGTAGCCGTGTTCGCCCTCCTTGGCGTTCCAGGCGTCGATGAGCTGCTGGCGGATGCCGTTCTTGCCGGTGACGTCCTGGCCGCTGGCCACCACGATCCGGGGCGGTTCGGCGGCGCCCTGCGGCTCCTGCGGCGCGTCCGTGCCGGTGCAGGAGGTGAGCGCGAGCAGGGACAGCAGTGACAGTGCGGCGGCGGTCGGGCGGCGGGCCGTCATTCCTCCCCCATTCCGGTGCGGGCGACCTCGTCGTGCAGGGCGGGCACGAGGTCGTCCCCGGCGTCCAGGCAGCGGCCCCGGCCCGCCGCGGCGATGCGCGTGGCGGGGCGGCCCCGGTCGCAGCCCGAGCTGCTCAGGGACACCATGGCCACCGGGACGCCCGCGTCGCCGGCCCGGTCGAGGACCTCCTCGAGGGCCTTGCCGGTCAGGCGGCCGTCGTCCTCGCCGTCGGTGAGGTACACGATCAGCTGCGGCCGCTCGTCGTCGGTGCCGCGCTCCCGCATGAACGCCAGGGCGTCCCGCAGGGCGCCGTGCGGATCGGCCTCCGCGTCCCGCACCTCGGCGTCGTCCAGGGCGTGTTCGGCATCGGAGGCCGGGTGCGTGCCGAAGGGCAGCAGCTCCGTGTGGGTACGGTCGCCGGTGCCGTGCACCGCCCACACGCCGTACTCGTCCTCCCCGCCGAGCCCGGGCAGGGTCTGTTTCAGGATGCCCGGGCCGCCGCTGGGGCCGTCCCACCGGCCCGCCATCGAGCCGGAGCTGTCGAGGAGGAACAGGACCCGGCCGGGCCCGTGCGCGTTGCCGTAGCGCTCCAGTGCCCGTGCCATCGTCGAGGGGTCGGCGCTCCCGGCCGGGCGGACGGACTCGGTCAGGCCCTCGGCGGCCGATGCCGCCTCGATCAGGCCGCGCTCACCGGTCGCGGACCTGAAGCCGTGCTCGCCGAGCACCGTCCGGCCCTCCTTCCCGGTCAGCCACCCGCGGAAGCGGTCCACCGCGTCGTCCCGCGCGTCGGCGTCCCGGTCGCCGTCCTCCCAGCGCACCCGTACGAACGCCGGTTCCAGACCGGGCACGTCGTCGGGATAGGCGGCCACCCGCTCGGCACGGGTGACCGGGTGGCAGCCGATGCCGCTCCTCAGCAGGAACTCCGGGACCAGCGCCGTGCCGCGGTTGTCCACGGCCTCGTCGCCGGGCAGCGCGCACAGCAGCCGCGCGGCCGAGGGCTCGGGCCGCCCGGTCCGGGCGAGGCGCAGCTCGGCGTCGCGCGCGTCGGCTGCACCGCGCGCGCCGGGCTCGTCGCCGTACAGGCCCATGGTCGCCAGCAGTGCCGAGTCGGTGAACTCCGGGTCGGCACGGTGCAGTTCGGCCTTGCCGTCGGCCTGTTCGAGGGTGTCGAGCAGCCGGGACAGTGACTGCCCGGTGGGTTCGAGGCCGGCCCCGAGTGCCTTCGGTACGGCCAGCACGACCGGCGAGTACGCGATCGGCTCGGCCTCCGGCTCCAGCCGGGCGAAGACGCGGTCCTCCTTGGCCGCGGCCCCGGTGACCCGGTCGACGTCGGCCCGGGTGGCGGGGATCCACACGTCCGGCTGCGGGCCGATGTCCCGCTGCGGGTTGTCGTCCTCACGGGGCTGCTGCCAGGCGTCCGTCCGCTCGCCCAGGGCGGTCACCACGGCGGCGGCACCCGCGCTGTTGACGGTGACGCCGCTGCGCCGGCAGTCCTCGCCGGTGGTGTTGGCGGCCGAGGTGACATAGGCGTCCGCGGCCGCCCGAATCGTCGGCTCCAGGTCGGGGTCGGTGAGGACGCGCAGTTCCAGAGGCGGTCTGCAAGGGCCGGAGTCGCCGGTCAGGGCCAGGATGCCGTAGCCGCCCGCGCCGGTGGCGAGCAGGGCGAGCACAGCCGCCGGCGCGGTGCGGCCGGACCGGGCGACGGCCCTTTTGGCGCGGGCGAGCAGACTCCGGAGCCAGGGGAACCAGCTGCTGTCCGCGGGGCCGGGCCCGGTGGTGACCGGGCCCGGCCCCGCCGCCAGCAGCACATCGTCCGAGTCCCAGGGGGGAGCCAGTGCCTGCGGCCGCTGCGGGTCGTCGGCCTCCGCCTTGTACTTCGCGGCGGCCATCCGCTCCTTCACCGCGGCGTACAACTGGGAGAGCCATACCTCGCCGCCCCCGTCGAGAACGCGCGCCATCTCGCGGGTGAACGGTGTCGCCACGTCGGCGGTCCCGCCCAGGATGCAGCGGTTGGGCTGCACGCTCATCAGCAGCAGGATCTTGTGCTTCTTCCGCTTCGGATCGTCCAGGCGGTGCCAGATCCCCGCGGCATTGCCCGCGTAGCAGCAGTCGAGGACCACCACGACCTGCTCGGCGTGGCTCTCGGCGAGCTCGCCCAGCACCTGGCTGAAACTCACCGAGCCGGGCAGGCCGTGGCCCGTGAGCACCCGCGCGGTGCGCATCTGGAGATGCAGTTCGTTGCCGGAGGTGGAGGTGACGGCGTGCCCGGCGAAGTAGAGCAGCAGCAGCCCCTTGGCCTCACGGCAGGCGCGGCGCAGCGCCCCCGTGAAGTCGTCCGGGGCCGGCGAGGCCAGGGTCCTCACCTCGCCCGCGCCGAACACCCCGCCCCGGTTCAGCGCGTCCTCGAGTGTCGTCCGGTTGTGCCGCACGGCCGGGAGCTGACCGCTGACGCCCTGGGGATCCGGTGCCGTGTGGTCGTACTCGGACACACCGACCAGCAGCGCCCGGTTCCCCATGTGGCGCGGGTCGAAGCGGCTCACCGGCCTACTCCCCGTCGGGGTCCAGTGGGCGGATCTGCGGATCGGGATGGCCGCCCTGCAGCCTGCGGCGGTTGTTCGTCCAGGTCTTCACCGCGCGTGCGGTGTACTCGGTCAGTGCCGCGACCGTGACGACGTCACCGAGCACTTTCAGGACGAGTTCGAGGTCGGGCCCCAGGCGTCCCTCGGTCCCGTCCGCGCCGGTCTGCACCTCGATGCGCAGCTGCTCGCCGGCGAGCAGTTCCGCCAGCTGCTCCTCGCGCTCCAGCCACGTCTTCAGAGCTCTGACATCATCCACGGTCGCGTCGGCGCCCAGCCGGACGCGCACGCCTAAGACAGCCACTCGGTCCCCCTCTGCCATGTCCGACATCATGACACCGGGTCAGGCCCCAGCGGCAGACCCGTGACGTGACCCGCGAAAGCGATGGCACGCCCCCTTCACGCCACGCGCACACGGCGCACGCGGCTCAGCCCTGGGTCTGCAACTGCCGCAACTGCCGCTGCACATGGTCCAGCGCCCCGTGGCGCCGGCCGGGCACCCGCCCGCGCAACGCGGCGAGCGCGGCGCCCAGTTCGCGGGCGGGGGTGGTGTCACGGACCTGGCCCCACTGGTGGTGCGCCCGGTCCACGGCGGCCTCGACGGCCGGGGCGTCCGGCGCCTGCCCGGCGTTCAGGCGGGCGGTGGCGATCATCAGCCAGGTGCGGCAGCTGCGGGCGGCGTCCCCGGCGAACATCGCCAGGTCGGCCCGTACCTCGGCCCAGTGCAGGGCCTCTTCGGACGCGGGACCGTGCGCGATCACGGCGGCCTGCTCGTGCCGGGCGGCGAGCGCGTCGGCGTCGGCGTGCCGGCCGGACTGGACGGCGGCGGTGATGGCGGCGTGCGGATCCCCGGCCGTCGGGCCGGGCGTGCTCAGCACCAGGTCCGCGCCCGCGCTCTCCGGCGCGATCCGGCTCAGCGCCTGCTGGTGCAACTGCTCGACGGGCGGCCGGAACCCGCTGCGCAGGATCGTCGCGACGGCCTTCATGTACGCGGGTGCCGCGACCGTGCGTCTGGACGGCGGTGGCGCGATGCGGCCGTGCACGGCGTTGCCCCGTCCCGAGTCCAGCGGGGTGCCGCGCAGCAGCTCCCAGGTCTCGGCGTCGGCGTGCAGGTCGAGCAGGAGGGTGGTGGCGCCGGCGGGCCTGAGCCGCAGTTCCTCCCGGAACCAGTGCCAGGGGAAGGCCGTGTAGCGGGCGGTGGAGGCGGTGGTGCGGGCCAGCGCGAGGTGGGGCAGGCGCTGCCTCCGGTCGAGCTGGAGCTGGCCCGTGACGTACACGGTGAGGGGGCCGGGGGCCGCTGCGGCGGCGCGGAGCCGGGTGAGGACGGCCTGCGGCTCCAGGGGGTCGGCGAGTTCGACGACGTTCGCGGTGTCGGTGCCGGCCAGCACCGCGGGCGGTACGGCGGCGAGGACGGGGAGTACCGAGGCGGCGTCCACCAGGCGCCCCCTGCCCACCGGCGAGGCCGCCAGCAGCAGCACGGTTCCGGGCATCGCCCCACCCCCTGTGTCGATCACGTACATCAGCACCGTAACGGCTGCGGCTGCAAAGGTGGGTCTCAGGACCGCAAACGTCCGCCTTCGGGGGCTTCGCCCCCGGGTCTCCCGCGGACGGCGAACACCGTCGTGTCATCGCCGTGCCCCACACCCCGCAGATCGAGGCGGCGATGGCCGGCACCAGCACGATCCAGGAGGTCCTGGCGAAACACGGGCCGCACCGGCCGCATCCCTATCCCGCCGCTCCGCCGACTTGCCAGGGGCTGTCCGCCGGTGTGCCCTGGATCCAGGGGCAGGGACAGAGAGGAGAGCTGTCATGGCTCATGCGGCACCCGCCTCACGCAAGATGATCACGCAACGCCGTAGGCCCGATGTGTTCGGCCCGCGGATCCACACCGCCGTGAAGGTCGGCCTGCCCGTGGTGCTCGGACTGGTCTACGGCTTCTGGGCCGCTGCCAACCAGCGTCACGGCGGGCCCATCACCGGCTGGAACCTGCTGTTCGGCTTCGTCACGGCGCTCGTGTTCGCCGTACTGTTCGCCGCCGTGTGCGCGCTGGCACCGCTGCTGCCCCGCGAACTGCACGCGCTGTGCTGGTTCGTCTTCACGGGCTGCGCGGTCGGCTTCCTCTACAGCCAGACCGGTGCGTCCGTGTACAGCTCCAGCGGTCTGGGACTCGCGGTGGGTGCGGGCGTCCTGGCGATGGTGTTCTACCGCTACTACACGCACGAGGACGCCGCGGGCCGACGGATCGGCTGACGGAGATCAGGACACCCGTTCGGGTGAGTCCGCCGAGGGGCCCGTGACAGCCGCTTCTCGCAGGTGGAACGCGCTGCGGGGCGACCGATGTGCGGCCGGACCCCGTCGTTGCGCTCGCGGGCCGGGCCGCGGGCGCCTTGCCTGGAAGGGTGTCCAAGCGCGACCGGGCGCCCGTACCCGAGAGGGCGCCCCCACGATGGCGGAACGTCCTGTCGGCCGTTCTGCTCACCTTCGCGTGCCTGCTCGTGCCGTTCGGGGCGCTCGCGTCCTGGGCGGCCCACGGACTCACCGACACCGGCCGCTACGTACGGACGATGGCGCCGCTCGCCGCCGACCCGGACGTGCGGCGCGCGGTCGCGGACGCCGTCGGGGAGGGCGTCATGCGGGAGGCCGGGCGCAAGGTCGACACCGGCCCGCTGCGCGGGGCGGTCGGGCCCTTCGTGCACGACGCGGCGCGTTCCTTCACCCGCACCGAGGCGTATCGCACGGCCTGGGACGCGGCGAACCGGGCCGTGCACGACGCGGTGCTGCGCGCCCTGCGCGACGACGGCGCCCACGGAGCCCCGGTCACCGTCGACCCCGCCCCCGTCATCGCCCGGGTCAAACAGCAACTCTCCGACGACCACGTGCCGTTCGCCCACCGCATCCCGGTCACGCACACGCGGATCCCGGTGCTTTTGGCCGAGGACGTGGACCGACTGCGCAAGGGGTACCACGTGCTGGACATCGCCGCCTTCTGGCTGCCGCCCGCCACCGCCGTCCTCGCGGTCGCCGGGATCGCCGTCGCCGCGTGCCGCCGCCGTGCGGTCACCGCCCTCGGCCTGGGCACGGCCCTGGGCGGCGCGCTGCTGGCCCTCGCCGTCGCGATCGGCCGCCGCCTCACCCTCGCCGACCTGCCCGACGCCCTCCACCGCCCCGCCGCGGGCGCGGTCTACGACGCCCTCACGGCCACCCTGCGCACGGTGTCCTGGCTGCTGTGCGTGCTGGGCCTGGCGGTGGCGGCCGGCGCCTGGATCACGGGCCGGTACGGTCCCCGGCTCGCCGCGCGGCGACATGCGCGAGGGTCCGCAGTGCCCGTCGCAGATCCGGTTCCGGAGCCGACGCGAGCCCGAGCCTGACGGCGTCGGGCGTGTGCCCGGGGGCGACGGCGAAGGCGGGGCCGGGTGTGACGGCGATGCCGTGCGCCGCGGCAGCGGCCGTGAAGGTGTCCGCGCGCCACGGCGCGGGCAGCTCCCACCAGGCGAAGCAGGAACCCGGGTCGGACCGTACGGCGAAGCCCGCGAGTTCCTCGGCGAGGATCCGCTGCCGCCGTGCCGCGTCCGCCCGCTTGGCCTCCACCAGCCGCGCCACCGTCCCCTCCGCGGTCCACCGCACGGCCGCCTCCAGCGCGAACCGCCCCGCGCTCCAGCCGCCCGACCGCACGGCCCCGGCCACGGCACCGACCCGGTGCGGCGGCACCACGAGGAACCCGACGGTGAGCCCCGGGGCGACCCTTTTGGAGAGCCCTTCGACGACGTGGGTGAGGGCCGGGGCGTGCACGGCGAGCGGATCACCGGGCTCCCGGAGGAAGGACCAGATGCGGTCCTCCACCACCGGCAGGTTCAGGTCATGGACCAGCTGGGCGAGTTGCAGCAGCCGCGGCCTGCCCGTCGTCAGGGACGTCGGGTTGTGCAGCGTCGGCTGCACGTAGAGGGCGGACAGCGGCGCCGTACGGTGCGCGGCCGCCACGGCCTCCGGGAGCAGCCCGGCCGCGTCCCCGGCCAGCGGCACCAGCGTGATGCCGAGCCGCGCCGCGATCTCCTTGACCAGCGGATACGTCAGCTGCTCCACACCCACCCGGCCGCCCGGCCGGACCAGCGAGGCCAGGACGGCGGCGATGGCCTGCCGGGCGTTGCCGGTGAACAGCAGCCGCTCCGGGACCGGGCGCCAGCCCGGGGTGCTGAGCAGCGTGGCCGCGGCCTCCCTGGCGGCCTCGGTGCCGGTGGCGGCCGCCGGTAACAGCGCCTCGGCCAGCACGTCGGGGCGCAGCAGCGGCGCGAGAACGGGGGCGAGGAGCTCCGGCTGGCCGGGCGCGGCAGGGTAGTTGAGCTCCAGGTTGACGGGCGCGGCGGCCAAAGAGGGCTCGACGAGCGCCTGCCCCGCCGGCCCGGCCGGTGCGGCCCGTACGAAGGTGCCGCGCCCCACCTCCCCGACGACCAGTCCGCGCCGCACCAGCTCCGCGTACACCCGCCCGGCCGTCGACGGCGCGATGCCCCGCCGCCGGGCGAACGCCCGCTGCGGCGGCAGCCGTTGCCCGGGCCGCAGCCGCCCGGTGGCGATGTCGTCGGCGATGCGGTCGGCGATACGCCGGTAGTCACTCATCGGCCGGTCTCCCCCTTGGATTGCACCGAGAGCAAAGATCTTATTGCACCGAGTAGTTGGGCGGCCTAGGGTCGACACCATGGCACCCTTCCTCGCATACGAGGACAAAGGACCCGATACGCATCGGGTACCCCTGGTCCTCGTCCACGGCCATCCCTTCGACCGCACGATGTGGGCCCCGCAGCTCGAGAGGTTCCCGGGTACCCGCCGCGTCATCGCCCCCGACCTGCGCGGCTACGGCACCTCCCCCACGGCCCCGGCCGTCACGGACTTCTCCGGATTCGCCCGGGACATCGAGGCCCTGCTGGACGAGCTGAAGGTGGAGTCGTTCGTTCTCGCGGGCCTGTCGATGGGCGGGCAGATCGTCATGGACTGCTACCGCCTGTTCCCCGAGCGCGTCCGGGGCCTGGTCCTCGCGGACACCTTCCCCTCGGCGGAGACCCCTCAGGGCGTGCGCACCCGCGACGCCATGGCGGACCGTCTCCTCGCGGAAGGCATGCGCGGCTACGCCGACGAGGTCCTGGAGCGGATGGTCGCCCCGTACGCGTCCGCCGAGGTCAAGACGCATGTCCACGCCATGATGACCGCCACCGCCCCCGAGGGCGCCGCCGCGGCCCTGCGCGCCCGTGCCCGGCGCCCCGACTACGGCGCCCTGCTGCCGCGCGTCCGCGTACCGGCCCTGGTCGTCGTGGGAGCCGACGACACGTTCACGCCGGTCTCCGACGCCCGGGCCATGCACGCGGCCCTCCCGGACGCGGAGCTGCACATCATCGAGGGCGCGGCACACATGCCGAACCTGGAACGCCCGGACGTGTTCGACCATGCGCTGGAGGAATTCCTGGCCCGCGTCGATGCACGGCAACCTTCCTCCGCCCCACCCCGTCTTTGAGGGAGGATTCGGGCATCCCACCCCGCGAACGGAAGGCCGCGCCTTGGACACCGCCGCTGCCGAGTGGACCGCCAGGGACGACGGGCGGGAGCACCGTCCGCCCGGACGGCGGCTCGGCACCTGGTGCGCCGGCCTGCTGCTCGCCGGGGTGAGCGTGGTCGTCGGCTTCCGGGCCGCCGACAGCGACGGCATCACCCCCGTCACCCAGTTCCTCGCCTTCCTCCCCTGGCTGCTCGCCCCGACCGCCGTGGCGCTGCTGTTCACCCTGCTGTCCCGCTGGTGGCCCGGGACCGTCTGGGGCGTGGTCCTGCTCGGCCTGCTGGCCTGGTACATCGAGCCGTACGGCAAGGTCGGCGACCCCGAGGGCCGCCCGGTCGCCGCACTGCGCGTGCTGACCTCCAACGTCGAGTTCGGCCAGGGCACCGGCTCCCTGGTCACCGCCGTCCGCCGGGAGAAACCGGACGTGGTCTTCGTGGTGGAATGCGACTACGAGTGCGACGTGCTGCTGAAGCGGGACCTCTCGAAGGACTACCCGCACCGCGCGGCCGTGGAGGGCGGCGGCTCGGAGGGCTCCGTCATCCTCAGCCGCTTCCCACTCCGGCCCACCGAGGGCGTGCCCGGCACGATGGGCATGCCCGGGGCGGTCGCCGACGTCGACGGGCACGCCGTACGGCTGCAACTGGCCCACCCCATGCCCCCGCTGCCCGGCCAGGTGGACCTCTGGCGCCGGGAGCTCGGCGCCCTGCGCGACGCGGCCGCCACCGACCCCGGCACCCCCCTCGTCCTGGCCGGTGACTTCAACGCCTCCCAGGACCACGCCGCCTTCCGCCGCATCCTCGACACCGGCCTGCGCGACGCCTCCCGCCTGGACGGCGCCGACCGCACGGCCACCTGGCCGGCCCGGACGGCACCCACGCTCGGCGCGCAGATCGACCACGTCCTGGTGTCGGACGACTTCGGGGCGAGCAGTACCCGCATCCTGGACCTGGCCGACACCGACCACCGCGCGGTCGTCACGGACCTCACGCTGCACGAGCGCCGCTGACCGGGGCCCTGTTCGCGCACGCGGATACGGCCGCCCCTCGTGGCAGGGCGGCCGTATCCGCGTGGGGGTCTCAACGGGCCGATTTCCAGGGCCTTGTCCATCGCCGCCGCCAGACCGTTGGCCCACAGCCGGTCGACACGGGACCGCTCGGTCGCGTTCGGGACGGCGTTGGCGCAGGACGGGCCGGGCCGGGCCCGCCACCGGACATCAGCTCAGATTCCGATGTCGCACCCGTCGGCACGCCACACGGCCACCACCGCCGGGCGGACGTACGTCCCGGGCCCGTCGGGCCAGGTGCTCGCGGGCTTCTCCACGGACGCCCCGTCGATCTCGCCCGGGTGCTGCACCGCGACCAGGACGCGCCGGTCCTGGATGATCGGGCCGCAGGTCTCGGCCCCCTTCGGCACGGTCAGGAACTGCTTGAGCTCACCGCGCCGCTCGCCCCGGGTCGCCACACCGAACAGGCCGTCGTGCGAGCCGAGCTGGGCGCCGTCGGTGGAGATCCACAGGTTGCCGTAGGGGTCGAAGGCCACGTTGTCGGGGCAGGAGATCTGGCTGACGGCGTCCTTCGGGAACCCGGCGAAGTAGGTCGCCGGGTCCTCCGGGTCACCGGCCACCAGGAACAGCGACCAGGCGAACCGGGTGCTCTCCGGCCGGTTCCAGCGCTCGGTGAGCTCCAGCACGTGCCCGTGCTTGTTGGCGTGGCGCGGATTGGCCTCGTCCGCCTTGGCGTTGGAGCCGACGCCACGGTTGGTGTTGTTGGTCAGCGCCACGTACACCTTGCCGGTCACCGGGTTGGGCTCGATGTCCTCGGGCCGGTCCATCTTGGTCGCGCCCACCTTGTCACCGGCGAGCCGCGTGAAGACGAACACCTCCTCGGCGCTCATCCCCGCCACGTGCGAGACGGCGCCCTTCGCGGTGGCGGTGGCCAGCGGGATCCACTCACCGCTCCCGTCGAACTCCCCGTCCTTCGGCAGCTTGCCCGTGCCGTCGATCTCGATGGCCGGGGAGTCACCGGTGAGCTTGGCGACGTACAGCGTGCCCTCGTCGAGGAGGGAGAGGTTGTGCTCGCGCGCGGCACGGCTGCTGCCGTGCTTCATCCGCTTGCTGCCGACGAACTTGTAGAAGTAGTCGAACCGCTCGTCGTCACCCGAGTACACGACGGGCCGCCCGTCGTGCGTCAGCCGCACGGTGGCGGCCTCGTGCTTGAACCGCCCGAGAGCGGTGTGCTTGCGGGGCGTCGAGGTGGGGTCGTACGGATCGAACTCGACGACGTACCCGAACCGGTGCGCCTCGTTCGGCTCCTGGGCGAGGTCGAACCGCTTGTCGAACCTCTCCCACTTGCGCTCGGTGGCGCCGGTGCCGATCCCGTAGCGCTTGTCGGTCGCCCGGCCGCCGTTGGCGAAGTACTGGTTGAAGTTCTCCTCGCCGTGCAGGGTCGTGCCCCACGGGGTGACACCGCCGGAGCAGTTGTTGAGGGTGCCGAGCACCTTGGTGCCGGTCGGATCGGCGGAGGTCCTCACGAGCTCGGACCCGGCGACGGGCCCGGTGAGCCGGAACTCGGTGGTGGCGGTGACGCGCCGGTTCAGCTGGTGCCGGGAGACGGCGGTGAGCTTCCCGCTCTTGCGGTCCCCCTCCACCACGACGGCGGACAGCCCGTGCGCGGCCCAGGCGACCTCGACCTGCTCACGGGTCGGGTTGGCGGCGTCGTACCCGCGGAACATGAGGATCTCGTCGGTGTACTCGTGGTTGGCGACGAGCAGCTGCCTGTTCCGCTCCCCGGGCAGCGGAAGCAGGGCGAGGAAGTCGCAGTTGTACCCGAACTGCGCGGCCTGGGCCTTGGCGGTCTGCTTCTCCGGGTCGAAGGCGGGCGCGCCGCGCAGGATGGGCTCGCCCCAGCGGATCACGACGTTCTGCCGGTACCCGTCCGGCACGGTCACGGCGTCGGCGGTGTTGGGCGCCACGGGCGCGAAGCGCAGTCCGCGCGCACCCTTGTGTGTACGCCGGGCGGCCTCGGAGGCGGCACCGCCCGCCGGGGCGGCGGCCGGGGCGGCGGCGGCCTGCGGGGCCCGAGCGACACCCGCGGCTCCCGCTCCGGCGGCGGCCACGGTCACCACGGCCGCGGCACGCATCATCGACCGGCGGCTGAGCGCACCGGCGATCACGTCACCGACGTACTCGTTGGAGCTGGTGTTGGGCACCTCGTGGAAGCAGGCGTCACCACACCGGAAACGACAGGTCATGGCGGACCGGCCGCCAGGGTGCGATCCGGACGGTGTTCCGATCAACGGCAGCAGCTTGCGCACTTTGTTCTCCCCATGAATGCCCTTGGTGTCAGCGTGACCGTAGGGGCACATACGTGCGGTAGCCGGGCGCCCGGGTGAACAACGAATGAACCCCCGGCTGCCGTACGGGGGTTGCGGTGATTCAGCCCGTCGAAACCTGCACCGGCCGGATGTCCCCCTTGACAGGGTGGACCGGGCACAACAGACCCTGCCCAAGATCACACAGGAGGGCCGCTAACCTTACGTGTCCGTCCTGGCCAGGGATTGACGGGCTTCAACTCACGCGAAGGGTTGCGCGCACATGGGCATTCTCACTCTCTTGCGGAACGCGTTCGGACGGTCACGCAAGTCACGGACCGCCGAGGCGGAGGGTGCGGCGCGGACGACGACCGCCGATGAGACCGGCGGGATCGAGGAACAGAGCGGCGGTCCCACCAGCCGCGACACCCTCGCGCCCGCCGACCGGCCGGCAGCGGACACCTCCGCGGACCCGAAGGTCCCGTCCCCCTCCCCGGAACCCAAGCCCACACCGACGGCCAACGTTCCTGAGCCCCGCACGTCGGACTCCGGGGAACACGACCTGGTGTCGGCGGCCTTCGACCGTCTGGCGGTTCCGCGTCCCGCGCGGTCGGCGGAGGGGGAGCCGGGAGCGGCGGAGGCGGAGACGCCGGTCGCCGAGGAGCCGACGGTGAAGGACGAGGCCACGGCGGAGAAGCCGGAGCCGGTGGAGGAAGCGGCGGAGACGCCGACCGCGACCGCCACGACGACCGAGGAGCCGGAGCCGGCGGACGAGGCACAGCCCGAGCCCGCGGCGAAGACGGAAGCGAAGGCTGCACCCGAGGCGGACGCACCGGCGGGCACGGACACAGACACGACGGAAGCTGACGCCAAGGCCACGGCCAGGACCGACGCACCGGCGGAGGCGGACGCGAAGGCCACGGCCGAGGCCGACGCACCGGCGGGCGCGGGCGCGAAGCCGGAAGCCAAGCCCGAGCCGCGGGCCGAGACGCCCGCTGAGCCGAAGCCCGCCCCCGCCCCGACCGAGCCGAAGGCACCGGAACCGGCAGCCGCAGGGGCCGATGCCCCGGCGAAGGCCCCCAAGCCCGAGGCGAAGCCGGCAGCCGAGGCCAAGCCCGAAACGAAGTCGAAGCCCGAGCCGACGGCCGAGGCTGAGCCCGAGGCCAAGCCCACAGCCGAGCCGACACCCGAGCCCGAGCCGGGGGCCGGGGCCGAGCCCACCGCCGACGCGAAGCCGAAGGCCGAGCCGACACCCGAGCCCGAGCCGGGGGCCGGGGCCGAGCCCACCGCCGACCTGAAGCCGAAGGCCGAGGCCAAGGCGAAGCCGAAGGCCGCGCCGAAGGCCGCCGCCGGCACGAAGGCGAAGCCCGAGACGACCCCTGAGGCCGAGGCCGAGGCCGACGCCGTGCCCGCCGAAGAGGCGTCCGCCAAGGCGAAGCCGAAGCCCGAGCCCAAGGCGAAGCCGAAGGCCGCCCCCAAGGCCACACAGGAGGCCGAGCCGAAGGCCGAGGCCGATGCGGCCCCGGAACCCGCGGCCCCCGCACCCGCGGCCGCCGACGGCGACCAGGCCCCGCAGGGGCCACCCGCACCCGACGACGAAAGCGGCACGGGTGGTGCGGGTGGGAACAACACGGCCGAAGGCGAAGCCGAGGCCAAGGCCGGCCCCGCCCTCCCCCTCACCCGCGTCAAGACCCACGCCCCCGGCCTCACCACCGCCTACAAGGCCGCCACCACCACCCTCGAGACCAACGCCCTCACCGGCACCCGAGCCAAGGTCTACCTCGTCCTCGACCGCTCCGCCTCGATGCGCCCGTACTACAAGGACGGCTCCGCCCAGGCCCTCGCAGAGCAGACCCTCGCCCTCGCGGCCCACCTCGACCCCGAGGCAACCGTCCCGGTCGTCTTCTTCTCCACCGAACTCGACGGCACCGGCGAGATCACCCTCACCGACCACGAGAACAAGATCGACGACCTCCACGCCGGCCTCGGCCGCATGGGCCGCACCAGCTACCACGCAGCGGTGGAAGCGGTCCTCGCTCACCACGACAAGACGGCAGAACCCACTGCCCCCGCCCTGGTGATCTTCCAGACCGACGGCGCCCCGGACGCGAAGACCCCCGCCACCCAGGCCCTCACCGACGCGGCCAAGACCCACCCCGCCGTGTTCTTCTCCTTCGTCGCCTTCGGAGACCCGGAGAACAAGGCCTTCGACTACCTCCGCAAGCTCAAGACCCCCAACACGTCCCACTTCCTCGCCGGCGAAACCCCCCGCGAGCTCACGGACAAGGAGCTCTACGAGGGCGTACTGGCGAACTGGCGCCCGTAACCCTCCCCGGCCCACCGACGCCGCCCGCTTCTCACCCCGTAAAAGGGGAGGCGGGCGGCGTACCCGTGTCAGCTACGATTTCAAGGTTCCGTAGACGACCGAGACCACGAGATCGTCACCCCGCGTAGCGACTTGGGAGCAGCCCGCGATGGCTCGACACCTCATCACCAGCGCCCTTCCGTACATCAACGGGATCAAGCACCTGGGCAACATGGTGGGGTCCATGCTCCCGGCGGACGTGTACTCCCGCTACCTGCGCCAGCGGGGCCACGAGGTCCTCTACATCTGCGCGACGGACGAGCACGGCACCCCGGCGGAGCTCGCCGCGAAGGAGCAGGGCGTGCCCGTGGACGCGTTCTGCACCGAGGCGCACCACCAGCAGAAGGCGATCTACGACGGCTTCAACCTGGCCTTCGACTACTTCGGCCGCAGCTCCTCCCCGCAGAACCACGAGATCACGCAGGAGATCGCCCGCGAGCTGAAGGCGAACGGCTTCATCGAGGAGCGTTCGATCCGCCAGGTGTACTCGAACGCCGACGGCCGCTTCCTGCCCGACCGCTACATCATCGGCACCTGTCCGCACTGCGGCTACGACAAGGCCCGCGGCGACCAGTGCGAGAACTGCACGCGCGTCCTGGACCCGACGGACCTGATCGACGCCCGTTCCGCGATCAGCGGCAGCAGCGACCTGGAGATCCGCGAGACCAAGCACCTCTTCCTCCTCCAGTCCGCCCTGGCCGGCGAGGTCGAGGCATGGGTCGACGAGCGCGCCGACAACTGGCCGGTGCTGGCCTCCTCCATCGCCCGCAAGTGGCTCACGGAGGGCCTGCACGACCGCGCGATCACCCGTGACCTGGACTGGGGCGTCCCGGTCCCCGCCGACACCTGGCCGGACCTCGCCGCGGAGGGCAAGGTCTTCTACGTGTGGTTCGACGCCCCGATCGAGTACATCGGCGCGACGAAGGAGTGGGCGGACCAGGACCCGGAGAACCGCGACTGGCGCTCCTGGTGGTGGGAGTCGGACGCGAACGTCCACTACACGCAGTTCATGGGCAAGGACAACGTCCCCTTCCACAGCGTGATGTTCCCGGCGACCCTGCTGGGCACCCGCGCCCCGTGGAAGAAGGTCGACGTCATCAAGGCCTTCAACTGGCTGAACTACTACGGCGGCAAGTTCTCCACCTCGCAGCGCCGAGGCGTCTTCACGCACGACGCCCTCGACATCCTGCCCGCCGACTACTGGCGCTACTTCATGATGGCGAACGCCCCCGAGTCGGACGACTCGTCGTTCACCTGGGAGCACTTCACCGCCACGGTGAACAAGGACCTGGCCGACACCCTCGGCAACTTCGTCAACCGCGTCCTGTCGTTCTCCAAGAAGCGCTTCGGCGAAGAGGTCCCGGCGGGCGCCGAGCCCGGCGATGCGGAGGCGAAGCTGGGTGAGGAGATCGCCCGGCTGCTCGCGGAGTACGAGTCCCAGATGGAGGCCATCCAGTTCCGCAAGGCGGCGGCCGCGCTGCGCGCCCTGTGGTCGGCGGGCAACTCCTACCTGGAGGAGAAGGCCCCTTGGCTGGAGATCAAAACCAACCCGGAGGGCGCCGCGCTCACCCTGCGTACGGCGATGAACCTGATCCACCTCTACTCGGTGGTCTCCGAGCCGTTCATCCCGACGTCGGCGAAGAAGATGCGCGAGGCGTTCTCCCTGGAGAACGACACGGCGGTCTGGGTCACCCAGGACGAGGCGCGCTCCCTCACCGCCGTCCCCGCCGGCACCCCCTTCACCATCCCGCCGGTCCTGTTCGCCAAGCTCACGGACGAGGACCTGGAGTCGTACAAGGAGCGCTTCGGCGGCGAGTCCGCGTAACGCCCGCCTCTCGCCCGCCCCCGGGAGAATCTCCTCCCGGGGGCGGTCCCGTTTCCGGGCCCCTGTTCCTAAGATGACCGAGGCACCGGCCAACCACCCGGGGGGATCACCCATGGCACTGTTCGGCAACGCACACACCGTGAACCCGGCCTCGGCCCAGCAGGACTACGCCCGTCTCCTCGGCCACGGCGAGCAGGTCCACGCCGCGTTCCTGCTGATCCGCGACACCATCCTCTTCACCGACCGCCGCCTGATCCTCATCGACAAGCAGGGCATCACCGGCAAGAAGGTCGAGTACCACTCCGTCCCCTACCGCAGCATCACCCACTTCGCGGTGGAGACGGCCGGCACCTTCGACCTCGACGCCGAACTGAAGATCTGGATCTCCGGCACCCCGACCCCCATCGAGAAGACCTTCACCAAGGGCGTCGACATCTACGAGGTCCAGGCGATCCTGACCCAGTTCGTGGCGCGTTAACGGCTTTCCGCGGTGCAGGGCAGGAAGTCCGCCCACGCGCGGGGCGTGAGCGCCAGACGGGGACCCTCGACGTTCTTGGAGTCGCGGACGTGCACGGTGCCGGGGTCCCTGACCGGCGACCTGCCACCAGAACCCCTGCGGCGCCCGGCCGCTTTCCTGGCCCACCGCCTCACCGCACAGCTACCGCCCCTGCCGCCGTACCGCACCCCCGAACCACCCCCGCCCATCCGGCACCCACTCCGCAACTACGACTCCTGCGACCGCGGCTACCGCGGCCCCGGCCCACGCAACTGCCAGGGATGCGCCGGGAAGCGAACGCCATGACCATCGCTCGTCCGCGCGGATCCGGAATCCAACCGCTCATCAATTCCCCCGGCATGCCAGGTACTTGCTGCAAGAAAAGCGTTGCCCATGGATTCTCGCAATGTTACGGTCTGCCCAGTTGATCAGTGGAACGGGGGCCACGCAACGCTTCAGCCATAAGCGGACGGCCCCTCTCCGCCTTTCGGTCACCTTCATTCATGCGCGAATCGACCAATTCGCAGCTGCCAGAAGGACCTGGCACGCGCCGGGCATCGCTCTGCGCAAAAACAGGGGGAAATCAGTGGCACGAACATCCGCGGGATTCAATCCCGGAAAACGCACCGCAGCACGTGCGGCCACCTGCGGCGCCATCGCCGTCGCCGTCACGTTCGGCATGACGACCTCGGCGCAGGCCGACTACTACGACGGCGGAATGCCGGGCCGGTCGTTCAATGTCAAGGCTGTCGGAATCAACGATACCTGGGTGGGGTTCCTCGACACCGGGCGAAAGAACTGGAACAACAGCCGGGCCGGGGCGAGCATCGGACGCAAGTCGAGCGCCAAGGCCACGTTCACGGCCGGCCGGTACAACGAGAGCTGGCTCGGTCTCTATTCACCCTCCGGATTCCGCTCGATCAACCGCGTGTTCAAGATCAAGGTCAACGCGAAGAAGATCGAGGCCAAGGCCGGTTCGAAGATGACGGAGTGGTGCCGGAGCACCGCCACCCATGAATTGGGGCACGCGCTCAGCCTCGACGACAACCCCGGTACCAGGAAGGCGTCGCTGATGAAGCACAGCCGGAACCGGGCGAAAGTCCAGAAGCCGCAGTCGTACGACGTGGCCGAGGTGAAGAGGATCTACGGATGAGCGCGCTGCGGAAACTCCTGGTACCGGGCTCTCTTCTTCTCGTTCCGCTCGCCCTCGTCGGCTGCGCGGCGGACACGGGGAAGGGCGAGCCGGCAAAGGCGAAGCCCGCCGACGCGGTCGTGTACGAGGCCGACTATCCCGCCTACGACTCGCTCGACGACATCGTCGGTACGGCCGACGTGATCGTCCGCGGTACCGTCGTCGACTCCCGGGTCACGGAGTCGAAGCCCGAGGTCTCGACCGAGGGTGACCCGCTCACGAACCCGCAGGCCGGTCTCTCTGCCGAGGAGGCCGCCGAGACGGATCCGGTCGTGATCACGGTCTCCACCGTCAAGGTCTCCGAGGTGCTGTCGGGCGGAGGGAAGGTCGTCGTCGGCGACACCGTCGAGGTCAGCCAGCTCGGCGGCACGCTGGACGGGGTCGCCTACGAGGAGCAGAGCACCACCACGCTGTCGAAGGACGGCACGGAGTACGTGCTGATGCTCGCGGATCACGGGGACGCTGCCCCCTACGACCTGCTCAACCCGGAGCAGGGGCTCTACACGGTCGAGGGTGAGGAGCAGGTCGAGCCCGTGGCCGAGGAGGGCTTCGACGACGTCGGTACGGTCGACGAGCTGGCCGAGGCGGCCGAGGCGGCCGTCCAGCAGTAGGGCAGAAGGCCGGTGAGCCGGTTCGGGCAAGGGCCCGCGCGAAGTGCGCGGGCCCTCTCGGCGTGCCGTCACCCTGTCCCGGTCAGCCGAAGGGCCTTCAGCACGCCCGCGCTCAGGGCCACGTCGTTGGCCGGACCGGCGACCGGACGGTCCGCCTCGATCCCGTACGCGCCCTGAGTGGAGTTCACGAGGAAGTACCCGTCACCGTCCTCCTCCTTCTCCAGCAGGAAGACGTACTCCCTCCCCTCTGCGAGGGCGGCCGTCTCCGGCCCGCTCCCCGGCGTCGTGTAGGACACCTCGATCGAACCGCCCGGCGCCCGGCCCTTCGCGGTGGCGACCACGCCGGCCTCGGCGATCGTCTTGCTGTAGCCGTCGGTGGTCTCCTCACGGCCCGCGCCGAGGCGGGCCCGGACGATCAGCTGCGCGGCGTCCTCGAGCTCGGGGGTGGTGGAGTACTGGATCTCGTCCGCCATGCCGCTCCCGCCGGGGGACCCGGGGCTGCCGTTCAGGGCGACGACGACGGCGACCACGCCCGCCCCGGCCGCGGCCAGTCCGGCGGCGACCAGCAGGCCCCGCCGGCGCCAGGCGGAGCGGCGCTGCGGTGGGGCACCCGCGGCCCTGCCGGTCAGCTGCTCCACCGCGCGGAGGGACGCCTCCCCGGCGAACGAGCCCGGAACGGGATCGGCGTGCTTGATGAGCGACTTCGTACGGTTCACGACAGCTCCTGGGAGGTGGGCGAGGGCATCGGGGAGGCGTACAGGTCGCGGAAGGCCTTGCGGGCACGGTGCAGGCGGACCCACACCGCCGAACCCCGGCAGCCGAGGACCTCGCCGGCCTCGGAGGCGCTCAGCCCGTCCCAGTAGGTCAGGACCAGCACCTGGCGGTGTCGCTCGGGCAGGGCGTCCAGGGTGTCCAGCACGTCGGCGTCCTCGTCCGTGGCCGACGGGCGGTCCAGTTCCTCGGTGATACGCCGGTGCAGGTCCCTGAGCCGGAGCGTCGCGCGGTAGTGGTTGCCGAGGAGGTTGCGGGCGGTGACGAAGAGCCACCCCGAACCTGTCTCTTCCCCGGCCAGTTCGCGTTCCCACGCGATCCGGAACACCTCCGCCGCGAGTTCCTCCGCCGCGCTCCGGTCGCCCGTCCGGCGGTACAGGAACGCGGACACGCGAGGGTACTCACGCAGGTAAGAGGCCGTGAACCGCTCGGCGCGGACACGGTCGTTCCCGGTCTCAAAGGTCTCCACGCCCGGTACATGTCCTGAACCCGTCAGATCCTTACAGCGATCGGCCACTGTCTTCGGTCACCTTTTCCACCGGCCGTCGAACACCTGAGGGGAACGTTTTTGCCGCTCCCGGAAGAGTGAACGCAACCCGTTCATCGGATGCACCCTCTCCGCTGGGCCTGGCTTGCGCACATGGTCACATCAACCCATGAGAGCTCGCACCGGATCTTCCAGGACCATCCGGAGGTTCTCGCTCCCGAACGCGGCCGCCATACTGGAATCGCTGGCCCGCGGGATGCCGTCGTTCGACAGAGCCACAGCGAAGTACTGGTGCGAATGGCTGGAAGTCGGACTGGAGAACATCACCACCTGCGCCGACCTCAACACCCTCACCCTCTGGTTCGACCGCTCCCTGACGGCCACCACCGCGCAGGACCTGTTCACCGACGGGTGATCGGAGCCCACAGCCCGGGCCCGCCCCATCGCAGGGAGCGGGCCCGGAACCTCCGTCGAGACTCGGGTCAGCGGGCCTCCGGGGCAACCGGCTGCCCCGTCACCGCCACGCTCTCCGCACCCGAGACCGTCTGCGCACCCCTGCGGGTGTGTCGTACGAACGCCACCCCCAGCACCGCCAGGAGCGACGCCGCCGAGAGCGTGTACAGGCCCCCGTTCGTGCTGCCCGTCGTGTCCTTCAGGTAGCCGAAGAGCGTGGGAGAGACGAACCCGCCCAGGTTTCCCAGGGAGTTGACCAGGGCCAGCCCAGGTGCCGCGATCTTCAGGTCGAGGCCCGACTGGGCCATCGGCCAGAACAGGGTGGCCGCGCACTTGCCGCCGACCGCGGCCAGGGTCAGGGCGGCGAGGCCGAACCAGGGGGAGCCGAGCGTGGCCAGGAAGGTGCCGGTGGCGGACAGGACCAGGGCGATCGCCAGGTAGGGGCGGCGGTCCGGGGCGCGGTCGGTGAAGTGGCTCATCGTGTACATCGCGATCACCGCGCAGATCCAGGGGATCGCCGACAGCAGCCCGATCTGGAAGGGCGACAGCCCGCCGATCTCCTCCACCAGACTCGGCAGCCAGAACGTGATCGCGTAGCCGGTGAGCGCCATCGCGAAGAAGACCGCGGTCAGGACGGCCACCTGAGGGTGGAAGATCAGCTTCATGCGGGACACCGACGGCGCCCGGTCCCGGGCCTCCCTGTCCCGTGCCACCGCCTCGCCCAGCGCGTCCTTCTCCTCCTGCGTGAGCCACTTCGCGTCCTGGATCCGCGAGACGAGGAAGAACCCGGCGATGAACCCGACCAGGATCGAGAAGGCACCCTCCAGGGCGAACATCCACCGCCAGCCGGCGATGCCCCCCGCGCCGTGCAGTTCGAGGAGCGCGCCCGTGATCGGGCCGGTCACGATGTACGCCGTCGCCGAGCCGCCCAGGAAGATCGCACTCGCCCGGCCCCGGCTGGAGTCCGGCAGCCACTGGGTGAAGTAGAGCAGCACACCGGGGAAGAAGCCGGCCTCCGCGACACCGAGCAGGAAGCGCAGGCCGTAGAACATCCACACGTTGTGGATGAAGCACATCGCCACGATCACCAGACCCCAGGTGATCATGATGCGCGTCAGCCAGACCCGGGCGCCGAACCGCTCCAGCCACATGTTGCTCGGGACTTCGAACAGCGCGTACCCGATGAAGAACAGGCCGGCGCCGAGCCCGTAGGCCGTGGCGCTGACGCCGACGTCGGCCCGCAGTTCGTCCTGGACGAAGCCCACGTTCGTCCGGTCCATCTGGTTGACCAGCAGCATCAGGACCAGGATCGGCAGCATGCGGCGCAGGAACTTGCCCACCGCACGCTGCTCGGCTTCGGGTATCGCTGTCGCGGTGTCTGACATCGTTGTCTCCCTTGCTGTACGCGTACATGAACAGCAATCACGTACGCGTTCTCGAAGGGACCTTATGGAGGCTCATCTTCCGGGTCAACGGGTTGGATCGAAGTCCATGTATGTGAATAGGGGCGGACGACATGTACGCGTCCGCCCCACCCGTCTCCCTCAGCTCGCGGAGGCCGACGCCGAGGCGCCCGGCTGGACCGAGTCCCCCGTGCCGTCCTGCGTCGCCTCGGGATCGACGCCCATGGTGAGCGTGGCGACGACGCCCTTCGCGATGGCGCCCTTCTTGTACTTCAGCTTCAGCAGCCCGCCCTCGGTGCCGTTGCCCGGGTAGATGGTGTCCTCGTCGAGGGTGGTGCGCGCCGCGGTGTTGGTGGAGTACGGCTCGACCTCGGCCGTGGCCAGCACGGACGCCTCGTCGAAGAAGAGCTGCCCGGTGTGGCAGGTCGTGCCGCCCTCGTAACCCGCGTCGGTCCAGGTGCCGTTCACGTGCACCTTGGTGTGGATGTGCACGCAGCGGCCCTGGTACCAGCCGGGGAAGACCGTGCGGAACACGACCTCGCCCTTCTTGTCCGTCCGCCACGTGCCGCGCAGATAGCGCTTGTCGTCGGTTGGCCCCTCGTGCACCCCGCCACCGCCTCCGCCTCCGCCGCCCGGAGGTGCGCCCGTGGGGGTCCCGGTCGGCGTGCCGGAGGGGGGCGTACCGCCGCCGCCCCCGCCACCGCTGCCCATCGACTCGTACCCGGAGTACACGCCCAGCGCGTTGCAGTGCCAGATGTCGACGGCGGCGTTGGCGAGCGGCTTGCAGGTGTCGGAGTCGATCACCTTCAGACGCAGGGTGAGCGGGATGCCCTCCTGGTCCTCGGTGACGTCCCGGCGGAGCTTGTCCGCGTCGATGTAGTAGGGGCCCTCGGTCGTCTCGGAGGTCAGCTTGTAGCAGGCCTCACCGGAGGTCTCACCGGAGGTCTCACCGGAGGTACCGGCCGTCGTCCCCTTGGCGGCCGTCGTCCCCTCGCCGGCGAACGCGCCCGCCGCGAACGAACCGCCGACGCCCGCAGCCACCACCGCACCGGCGCCCGCGACGACGACCTTACGGCGTGTCAGATCCCGCTTGTGTTTCGGCCCTTGAGCCGTCTCGTGTCCCGTCATGGGAAAGGAAGCTAGGGAGCGCGGCTGTCAGGAACCTGGGGAAGAGCTGGGTGAGAGCCCTGGGTACGAAAGTGGCTCGGAACCGGTGCCGGTTCCGAGCCACTCCCGAGGGATCGTCTACTTCGGCTGCGGCTTGCGCACCGACAGGTGCAGCTCCTTCAGCCGCGTCTCCTCCAGCTCCGTCGGCGCGCCCATCATCAGGTCCTGGGCGTTGCCGTTGAGCGGGAAGGCGATGGTCTCGCGGATGTTGGGCTCGTCGGCGAGCAGCATGACGATGCGGTCGACGCCCGGGGCGATGCCGCCGTGCGGCGGGGCGCCGAAGCGGAAGGCGCGCAGCATGCCCGCGAACTTCTCCTCGACGGTCTCACGGTCGTACCCGGCGATCTCGAAGGCCTTGAGCATGATCTCGGGCTCGTGGTTCCGGATCGCGCCCGAGGACAGCTCGACACCGTTGCAGACGATGTCGTACTGCCAGCCGAGGATGTCCAGCGGATCCTGGGTCTCCAGGGCCTCCAGGCCTCCCTGCGGCATCGAGAAGGGGTTGTGCGAGAAGTCGATCGCGCCGGTGTCCTCGTCCTTCTCGTACATCGGGAAGTCGACGATCCAGCAGAACCGGAAGACGCCCTCCTCGAAGTGCCCGGCACGCTTGGCGGCTTCCACCCGCACCGCGCCCATGATCTTGGAGACCTCGTCGAACTCGCCCGCGCCGAAGAAGACCGCGTGGCCGGCCGCCAGCGACAGGCGCTTGGTCAGCTCGCCGACGTTCTCCTCGGTGAGGAACTTCGCGATCGGGCCGGTCAGCGAGCCGTCCTCGGCGACACGGACCCAGGCCAGGCCCTTCGCGCCCTGCGAGACGGCGTAGTCGCCGAGCTGGTCGAAGAACTTGCGGGGCTGGCCGGAGACGTCCGGCACGGGCAGGGCCCGCACGTGCTTACCGGCGAACGCCTTGAACTCCGAGCCCTCGAAGACGTCGGTGATGTCGACGAGTTCGAGCTGGGCGCGCAGGTCGGGCTTGTCCGAGCCGTACTTCAGCATCGCCTCGCGGAACGGGATCCGCGGGAACGGCGAGGTGACGTGGCGGCCGCCGCCGAACTCCTCGAACAGCTCGGTCATGAGCTTCTCGACGGGCTGGAAGACGTCCTCCTGCTCGACGAAGCTCATCTCGATGTCGAGCTGGTAGAACTCGCCCGGCGAGCGGTCGGCGCGGGCGTCCTCGTCACGGAAGCAGGGCGCGATCTGGAAGTACCGGTCGAAGCCGGAGATCATCAGCAGCTGCTTGAACTGCTGGGGCGCCTGGGGAAGGGCGTAGAACTTGCCCGGGTTCAGGCGAGAGGGGACGACGAAGTCGCGGGCGCCCTCGGGGGAGGTCGCGGACAGGATCGGCGTCGCCATCTCGTTGAAGCCCAGCGCCGTCATCTTGTGCCGGATCGCCGAGATGACCGACGTGCGCAGCAGGATGTTGCGGTGCATGCGCTCGCGGCGCAGGTCCAGGAAGCGGTACTCCAGGCGCCGCTCCTCGTTGACACCGTCCTCGGTGTTGATCGTGAACGGCAGCGGGGCGGCCGCGCCGAGCAGCTCGACCTCGCCGACCTCGACCTCGATCTCACCGGTCGGCAGCTCGGGGTTGATGTTCTCGGCGCCCCGGGAGACGACCTTGCCGTCGACACGGACGGTCGACTCCTTGGAGAGCTTGTCGAGAGCCTCGTAGGAGGGGGTGCCAGGACGGGCCACGAGCTGCGTGATGCCGTAGTGATCGCGCAGATCGATGAAGAGGATGCCGCCCAGGTCGCGCCGATTGTGCAGCCAGCCACTCAGCCGGACGTCGCTGCCGACGTCAGAGGAGCGGAGCTCGCCGCAGGTGTGGGACCTGTACCGATGCATCGTCGTTCATCCAGTCTTCGCTGATCGGGGTCTGTGTTTCACGTGAAACGCCTCCCCAGCGTACCGGGCAGGCGAAGATCGGCTCTCCACAGTTATCGATCGAGCACGCACCACCGTCGTTCGGGCACACGTCCGCTATGGGTGGCAGCGTTCGAGCGCGTCTTCTTAAAGTAGGGCAATGCGCACTGGCGAGCCTCTGCCCGCCGTGGGGGAGGCTCTCGCCGCCCTCGCGACCGGCCTGTGGCACTGGGACACCGCCACCGGGCTGGTCACGGTCGATGCCGAGGCAGCCCGGTTGCTCGGGCTGCCCGCCGAGCAGGTCAGCCTCACGGAGGCCCAGGCCCGGGCCCGGCTGCACCCGGTCGACTGGAACGAGATCACCGGCGTGATCCAGCTGGCCGTGGCCGAGGGCACCCTCGCCGAGGTCCGGATCCGGATCATGGACGAGCAGGGCCGGGTCGTCCGGGTCGTCCGCAGCCGCTCCAAACCGTCCTTCGACCGGGCCCGCAGGGCGTACCGGCTGATCGGCACCCTCCAGGAGGTCACCGAGCCGACGCCGGGCACCCCGGCCGGGCGCAGCGCGGTCACCGGGGACTGGCGGCGCTCACGGGAGGCGTTCCTGCTGGACGCGGGCCGGGCCCTGGCCGAGGCGCGCTCCACACAGGAGGTCCTGCGGGTCACGGCGAATCTGTCGATGCCCGGGTTCTCGCCGGACGGGCTGGCGGTGTTCGGAATCTCGGGCGACCACCTGACGATCATCGGCCACCACGGGCAGCAGCGAGGCACCGAGAGCCCCTTCTCGGACATGCCGCTGGACACGGACTACCCGGCCGCCGAGGTGGTGCGGACCGGCCGGGCCGTGTACCTGTCCTCCGCCGAGCAGTACAAGGCCCGCTATCCGCTGACCTGGCCGCTCGCCGAGCGCTTCGGCCGCCACTCCTGGGCGTTCCTGCCACTGACCGTGGCCGGGCGCACCATGGGCGCGTGGATGGCGGCGTTCACCTACCCGGTCGCGTTCACCCCGGACGAGCGGTCCGTGCTGGCGACGGTGGCACGGATGCTGGCGCAGGCCCTGACCCGGGCGGGTGTGGCCGAGAGCGAGCGGGCCCTGACCGACGGCCTGCAGCGCACGATGCTGCCGAGGCTCGGGCCGCAGCGCATCCCGGGCATGAGCGTCGCCGCCCGCTATGTCCCCACCGGTGGCGGACTCCAGGTCGGCGGCGACTGGTACGACGTGATCCCGCTGCCCAGCGGGCGGTTCGCGCTGGTCATCGGTGACGTCCAGGGCCATGACGTACGGGCGGCGGGGCTGATGGGCCAGCTGCGGATCGCCCTGCGGGCCTACGCCTCGGAGGGCCACCGCCCGGACGCGGTGCTGACGCGTGCCTCCCGCTTCCTGCACGGCATCAGCGACGAGGACCCGGCCGACGCACGCTTCGCGACCTGCGTCTACGTCGAGGTCGACCCGGCGACGGGGGTGTTGGACATCGCCCGTGCCGGGCATCCGGACCCGGCGATCCGGATGGCCGACGGCACGGTGCTGACACGGCCGACGTCGGGCGGTCTGCCGCTGGGCATCGACCCGGACGCCGACTACCCCACGACCCGGCTCGCGCTGGAACCCGGCGAGACCATGCTGATCTGCACGGACGGCCTGCTGGAGACCGGCGGCCACGACCTGGACACCGGCTGGCGGCGGCTGCGCCTGATCCTGGAGGACCACAAGGGCGATCTGGAAGAACTCGCCGACACCCTGGTGCAGGCCGTGCACGGGCCGTCCTCGCACCACACCACCGGCCCGCTGGCGGACCGCCGCGAGGACGACATAGCGATGCTGCTGCTGAGCCGGGAGGGCGGGGGCTGCGGCTGCGGTGACGCGATGACCGTACGGCCTCCGGTGCGGCGTTCGGTGCTGACCGTCGCGCAGGCCGAGCCCGAGCGGGTCGCGGTCGCCCGGCAGCAACTGCGCGAGCTGCTCCACGACTGGGCCTCGCCCGACCAGGTCGACTCGGCGGTGCTGCTGCTGTCCGAGCTGCTGACGAACGTCCTCGTGCACACCGACTCCGACGCGCTGCTGGTCGCCGAGATCACGGGCGAGGTGGGTGAGCGGCGGCTGCGGATCGAGGTCACCGACGCCGGCGACGACCTGCCGCACCGGCGCAGCCCCGGGGAGCTGGCGTCCTCCGGCCGCGGCCTGGTGCTGACCGAACTCCTCGCGCACGCCTGGGGGGTGGATCCGCGCGGCCAGGGCAAGAGCATCTGGTTCGAGCTCTACGAGTCCGTGAACGGCTCGGGCGACGGCTCCTGGTCGCCGTAGCGGGCCGGCACCCCGACCGGCCCCGCACCGGGACGCTGCAGGGGATCACGACCCCCGCTTGGCTACGCGCACCGGGCGTCGCAGCGGTCACGCGGCCCCCGTCAGCAAACGCACACGAGGCGCCGCAGAAGCCACGCCCCCACCCGGCGACGCCCCCGGAAGGCCGCAGCGGATCACGACTGCCCGGTCGGCGACGTCCCGGACGGTGACGCCTCCTGGTCCCCGTAGCGGATGCGCAGCTCCTGGACGACGCCGAAGGCGGCGGCGGTGAGCGGGACGGCGAGCAGCATGCCGAGCACGCCGGCGACGGACGCCCCGGCCGTGATCGTCACCATCACCACCGCCGGGTGCATCTGCACGGTCCGGCTCTGGATCATCGGCTGGAGCACGTGCCCTTCCAGTACCTGCACCGCGAGGACCACGCCGAGCGCCCACAGCGCGATGACGAACCCCCGGTCGGCGAGCGCGACCAGCACGGCCAGGGCTCCCGAGATGAAGGCGCCGAGGTAGGGGATGTACGCGCCGACGAAGACCAGCGCGCCCAGCCCGGCCGCGCCGGGCACGTCGAGGACGAGCAGTCCCAGGGTGATGAGCAGGGCGTCGATGAGGGCGATGAAGGTCGTGCCGCGCATGAATCCCTCGACGGCCCTCAGGGCCCGCCGCGCCATGGCCTCCAGGGTGTCGGCTGACCCGCGGGGCGACAGGGACCGCAGTGTCCCGGCGGCTTTGTCGGAGTCGCGCAGGAAGAAGAAGACGAGCAGCAGCGCGAGGACGGCCATGGCGATGGACTCGCCGACCACGCTGACGCCGCTGATCACGCCGGAGGCGGCCGTACCGCCGAACTTGCCCAGCAGCTCCCGGGCGTTGGAGGCGAGGTCGTCCAGCGAGGTCCCGGCCGCCCCGAAGTGGGTGGAGAGGCCCCGGGCGGCCTGTCTGAGCGACGCGACGATGTCGTCACCGGTGTCGATGAGCGCGGCGACCACGATGTACACGGCCCCGCCGACCACGGCGACCACCGCGACACAGGTCAGCCCGGCCGCGACCGACCGATGCACCCCGGCCTTCACGAGCCGCCGGTGCAGCGGCCCGAGCAACGCCGTCCCGAGCAACGCGAGCAGCACGGGCACGACGGCGGTCCGGAACTCCACGACCAGCCGGATCCCGACGTAGACGACCCCGGCGGCGAGCAGCAGTACGGCACACCAGGCGGCGAAACGCCGGGCGGCTTCGGGAAGCAGCGGGGTGGAGACCTGCACCTCTCCACCCGACCACGGTCCCGGCGGGCCGTCCCGTCAGGGAGGCCCGCCAGGGTGACGGGGCGTCAGCCCCGGTGCCGCGTCAGTCCTGCGGACCGCTCGGCGTCATCCCGTGCACCGCCGGCACCGTGCCCAGGCGGCCCTTCTGGAAGTCCTCGAAGGCCTGCATGAGTTCTTCCTTGGTGTTCATGACGAACGGGCCGTAGTGGGCCATGGGCTCGCGGATGGGCTGTCCGCCGAGCAGGACCACCTCGAGGTCCGGCGTGTGGGAGTCCTGCTTCTCGTCCGCACGGACGGTCAGCGCGGAGCCCGCGCCGAAGACGGCCGTCTGGCCCATGTGGACCGGGCGGCGGTCGGGGCCGACACTGCCCCGGCCGGCCAGGACGTACGCGAGTCCGTTGAAGTCCTCGCGCCACGGCAGCGTGAGCTCCGCACCCGGCGCGAGGGTCGCGTGGACCATCGTGATCGGGGTGTGCGTGATGCCGGGGCCCGCGTGCCCGTCCAGCTCACCGGCGATGACCCGCAGCAGCGCGCCGCCGTCGGGGGTGCTGAGCAGCTGGACGGAGCCGCCGCGGATGTCCTGGTAGCGCGGGGCCATCATCTTGTCCTTGGCCGGGAGGTTCACCCACAGCTGCAGGCCGTGGAAGAGCCCGCCGGACACGACGAGATGCTCCGGTGGCGCCTCGATGTGCAGCAGGCCCGAGCCCGCGGTCATCCACTGGGTGTCCCCGTTGGTGATGGTGCCGCCACCGCCGTTGGAGTCCTGGTGGTCGAAGATGCCGTCGATGATGTAGGTGACGGTCTCGAAGCCGCGGTGCGGGTGCCACGGTGTGCCCTTGGGCTCGCCCGGCGCGTATTCCACCTCACCCATCTGGTCCATCATGATGAACGGGTCGAGATGGCGGTAGTTGATCCCCGCGAACGCCCGGCGTACCGGGAAGCCCTCGCCCTCGAAACCGCTCGGAGCGGTCGTGACGGCGAGCACGGGACGTGCCACGGCTTCGGCCGGCGCGGTCACGCGGGGCAGCGTCAACGGGTTCTCGACGGTCACTGCAGGCATGTCGGTTCCTCCTCGTGTACGCCCAGTTTAGTTGAGCGTTGAACTTCCTGCCACCCCCAACAGAGAAAAGCCGGAGGGCATTCCCGCCCCGGGGGACGGCGCAGCGAATCACGGGAGACCGGCGCGGCGGAAGGCCGTCACCCCGCAGCAGGGTGACGGCCCTCGGACGTCCGGGACAGGTCAGGCGGCCAGCTCGCGCTCCTCGCGCTCCGCCCCGGCGGGCCCGGCCTTGCGGTCCCGCATCACCAGCGTGGCCACGACCGCCGCGGCCAGGACGCCCGCCGCACTGATCGTGAAGGTCGTCGACATCGAGGCGGTGAAGGCCTCCCGGGCCGCCCGCGCCAGGCCCGTGTCGCCACCGGCGACCGCCAGCGCCCCGCCGATGGACTCCCTGGCCTGCTCGGGGGCGCCGGCCGGCATCTCGTCCGTGTAGCCGCCGGAGAGCAGGGAGCCAAGGATCGCGATGCCGAGGGCTGTGCCGGACTGCTGGATGGTGTCGTTGAGGGCCGAGCCGACGCCCGCCTTGTCCTCCGGGATGGTGCCCATGAGCGCGGCCACCGCGGCCGGCATGGCGAGGCCTGCCCCCAGCCCCAGGATCCCCAGCGCCACGGCCGGGACCGTGAACCCGCTGTCGGCGCTGAGCGTGGTCAGCAGCCCGAAGGACGCGGCCATCAGCAGCATCCCGCCGAGGATGACGAACCGGTTGCCCGCCTTCACGGCGAGCTGCGCCCCGGCCGCGTTGCCGGCCAGCGCGGCCACGGCCAGCGGCAGGAAGGCCAGGCCCGCCTTGACCGCGGACCAGCCGAGGACGAACTGGAGGTACTGGGTCAGCACCAGCAGCAGGCCGGCGTTGCCGATCTGGACGAGGGCCAGGGAGAGCGAGCCGCCGCTGAAGTCGCGGTGCTTGAAGAGGACCAGCGGGACCATCGGCGAGGGCGTCACGTTCTGCCAGATCACGAAACCGGCCAGGGCGGCCACCGCGATGGCCAGGACGAGGAGGGAGCGGCCTTCGAACGCGCCGTGCTGCGGGATCTCGATGATCCACCACACCAGGGCCGTCATGCCCACCGCCGACAGCACCGCGCCCAGCGGGTCCGGCTTCTGCCACGGCGCCTTCGACTCCGGCATCAGCAGCACCCCGGCCAGCAGCGCGAGAGCGACGATCGGGACGTTGATCAGGAAGATGGCCTGCCAGGCGAAGTGGTCGATCAGCACGCCGCCGAGCACCGGGCTGCCGACCAGCCCCAGCATCGACACCGAGCCCCACGCGGCCATCGCCTTGGGACGCTCGTCCTCGTCGAAGACGGTGATCAGGATCGACAGCGTCGAGGGCATGATCAGCGCCCCGCCCACGCCCATCGCGATCCGCACGGCGATCAGCTCACCCGGAGTGGAGCAGAACACCGCCCCCAGCGAGGCCGCCCCGAACAGCAGCAGCCCGATCAGCATCACCTTCCGGCGCCCGAAGCGGTCCCCGAGGCTCCCCGAGGTCAGCAGCAGCCCGGCGAAGACCAGGGTGTAGGAGTCGAGGATCCACTGCATGTCCTGGGCGCTCGCCCCGAGGTCCTCGGTCAGCGCGGGCACCGCGACCGTCAGCGCCATGTTGTCGACGACCAGGACCAGCGTGCTCAGACACAGCACGATCAGGATCCACCAGCGGCGTGGGTTGCGAGTATCCATTCCGTTCCCCTCCTGCGAACACCGTTCCCGCGATGCGCACACTGTACGCACAGAGGAACAGTGTGCGCAATGCTTGGGTTCTGTACGCTGATTGCGCACGCTGTTCGCACGCAGAGGGTCATTCAGGAGGAGCGCTCATGAGCAGGAACAGGACGACGGACAAGAACCCGATCCCCTCCGTCTGGGCCCGTGAGCAGCGCCGGACCGACCAGCCCGCGCTCAGCCGGGACGCGATCGTGCGCGAGGCGATCGCGATGCTCGACGCCGAGGGCATCGAGGCGCTCAGCATGCGCAAACTCGGCGCCCGCCTGAACGCCGGCGCGACCTCGCTGTACCGGCACGTCGCCACGAAGGACGAGCTGATGGAGCTAGCGGTGGACGAGGTCGCCGCCGAGATCCACGTCCCGCCGGCCGGCAGCCCGGACTGGCGCGCGGCCGTCACCGAGGCGGCCGGATCGTTCCGTACGACGGCGCTGCGGCACCCCTGGCTGACCCTGGTCCTCGGCCAAGCCGGGCTCGCCTACCTCGGGCCCAACTACATGACCTTCTCCGAGCGCCTCGCGGCCCTGTTCACCGCCGCGGGCTTCCCCGAGCCGAGCCGCGCGATCGACGCGGTCTTCTCGTACGTCATCGGCATGAGCACCACGGAGGCGGCCTGGCTCACCACGGTCGCCCGCTCCGGCGAGAGCGAGTCGGAGTTCGTCGCCCGGCTGCTGCCCACGGCCCGGCAGGTCTCCGCCGGCTACGACCACCTGGCGGCCGCCGACGCCGGGACCGCCGCCCAGGCAGGGGACCCGGTCAAGCTCCGCGACGACAAGTTCGCCTACGGCCTGGAGGTCGTCCTGGACGGCCTGGCGCTGCGGCTGCCGAAGCAGTAGAGGTCAGCCGCCATACATCCGGCGCATCGCGAACTCGACCATCTGCTCCACGGCCTTCGCGTCGAACACCATGCGGTGCTCGCCCTCCATGTCGAGGACGAAGCCGTAGCCGGTCGGCAGCAGGTCCAGCACCTCGGCGCCGGTGATCACGAAGTACTTGGACTCCTTGCCCGCGTACCGGCGCAGCTCCTTGAGCGTGCTGAACATCGGGATCACCGGCTGCTGGGTGTTGTGCAGCGCGAGGAAGCCGGGGTTGTCGCCGCGCGGGCAGTACACCTTCGACGTGGCGAAGACCTGTTGGAAGTCCTCGGCCGTGACCTGCCCGGTGGTGAACGCGCGCACCGCGTCCGTCAGGGACGGCGGGGACGGCTCGGGGTACAGCGGCGGCTGTTGCCCGTACCCGCCGGACATCGGCTGCTGCGGAGGGGCGTACTGCCCTTGCGGGCCCGCTGTCTGGTCGTAGCCGTACATGGGCGTAAGCGTACCGAGAGCGACCGGGCGCCGGGCCGGGACGGGCACCCTGGCAGAACCGACAGCGGCTCGACAGCGAACCGACAGCCGCTGCCCTGGCTTCCCACAGTTGCCGCTCCTAGCGTCTGCCGTGCACGGGCGAGCACCTGACACGGCAGCACACCAGCAAGGAGACAGCCATGCACCGACACCACGACGACGAGGTCCACGAGCACGACAGAGGTCTCTCCTACGACCTTCCCGTCCTCGCCCGCCGCCGCATGATCCGGCTGCTGGCCGGCGCGAGCCTGGTCCCGCTGGTGGGCTGCACCTCGGACGAGGGCACCTCGGCGTCCTCCTCCTCGTCTTCTTCGTCCGCCTCGTCCGCCGAGTGCGCGACCATCCCGAGCGAGACCGCGGGCCCCTACCCCGGCGACGGCTCGAACGGCGTGAACGTCCTGAAGGAGAGCGGTGTCGTCCGCAGCGACATCACCAAGAGCTTCGGCGACTCCGCGGGCGGCACCGCCGAGGGTGTGCCCCTGACGGTCACGCTGACGGTCGTGGACGCCGCCTCCGGCTGCGGCACGCCGAAGAAGGGCGCCGCCGTCTACCTGTGGCACGCCGACCGGGACGGCAAGTACTCCCTGTACTCGGACGGTGTCACGGACGAGAACTACCTGCGGGGCGTGCAGGAGACGGACGACAAGGGCCAGGTCACGTTCAAGAGCGTCTTCCCCGGCTGCTACGACGGCCGCTGGCCGCACATTCACTTCGAGGTCTACGGCAGCCTGGCCGACGCCACGGCGGCCACCTCCATCACGAACACCTCGCAGCTCGCCTTCCCGAAGGACAGCTGCGAGGAGGTGTACGCCGCGGAGGGCTACAGCCAGAGCGTGACGAACCTCGACCGGGTCTCCCTGGAGACGGACAACATCTTCAGCGACGGCTACGGCCGGCAACTGGCGGCGATGAAGGGCAGCGCGACGGAGGGCTACACGGCGACACTGACCGTTCCGGTGTGACCTGTCACAGATGAGGGATCGGGGTTGCTTCTTATTACCGACGGGTAGCATCATCGTAGCTACTTGTTGGTACGTGAACTAGCGCGAGGATCCAGTGCCTCGCCGATCTCTCTAGGGAGCCGGGAGCCGTCGCCATGGGGCACTACAAGTCGAATCTCCGCGACATCGAGTTCAACCTCTTCGAAGTACTCGGGCGCGACAAGGTGTACGGCACCGGCCCGTTCGCGGAGATGGACGTCGAGACCGCGAAGAGCATCCTGGAGGAGCTGACCCGCCTCTCGGAGAACGAGCTGGCGGAATCCTTCATCGACGCCGACCGCAACCCGCCGGTCTTCGACCCGGAGACCAACACCGCGCCGGTCCCCGCGTCCTTCAAGAAGAGCTACCAGGCCTTCATGGACTCCGAGTACTGGCGCCTCGGCCTGCCCGAGGAGATCGGCGGCACCACCTCGCCCCGCTCCCTGATCTGGGCGTACGCCGAGCTCATCCTGGGCGCCAACCCGGCCGTGTGGATGTACTCCTCGGGCCCGGCGTTCGCCGGCATCCTCTTCGAGGAGGGCAACGAGGTCCAGAAGCACATAGCCACCTTCGCCACGGAGAAGCAGTGGGGCTCCACGATGGTGCTCACCGAGCCCGACGCGGGCTCCGACGTGGGCGCCGGCCGCACCAAGGCCGTGCAGCAGGAGGACGGCTCCTGGCACATCGAGGGCGTGAAGCGCTTCATCACGTCCGGTGAGCACGACATGTCGGAGAACATCCTCCACTACGTGCTGGCCCGCCCCGAGGGCGCCGGCCCCGGCACCAAGGGCCTGTCCCTCTTCCTCGTCCCGAAGTACCTCTTCGACTTCGAGACCGGCGAGCTGGGCGAGCGCAACGGCGTCTACGCCACGAACGTCGAGCACAAGATGGGCCTGAAGGCCTCCAACACCTGCGAGATGACCTTCGGCGACCAGCACCCCGCCAAGGGCTGGCTGATCGGCGACAAGCACGACGGCATCCGCCAGATGTTCCGCATCATCGAGTTCGCCCGCATGATGGTCGGCACGAAGGCGATCTCCACGCTCTCCACGGGCTACCTGAACGCGCTGGAGTACGCCAAGGAGCGCGTCCAGGGCCCCGACCTGGCGAACTTCATGGACAAGACCGCGCCCAAGGTCACCGTCACCCACCACCCCGACGTGCGCCGCTCGCTCATGACGCAGAAGGCGTACGCGGAGGGCATGCGCGCGCTGGTCCTCTACACGGCCTCCATCCAGGACGAGATCCAGGTCAAGGAAGCGGCGGGCGAGGACATCTCCGCCCTGGAGGCCCTGAACGACCTGCTCCTGCCCATCGTCAAGGGCTACGGCTCCGAGAAGGGCTACGAGCAGCTCGCCCAGTCGCTGCAGACCTTCGGCGGCTCCGGCTTCCTGCAGGAGTACCCGATCGAGCAGTACATCCGGGACTCCAAGATCGACACCCTTTACGAGGGCACCACGGCGATCCAGGGCCAGGACTTCTTCTTCCGGAAGATCGTCCGCAACCAGGGCGCCGCGCTGAACTCCCTCGCCGAGGACATCAAGAAGTTCCTGGCGCTCGGCACGGGCGGCGAGGAGCTGGCCGGTGCCCGCGAGCACCTCGCCAAGGCCGCCGTCGAGCTGGAGGCCATCGTCGGCCTGATGCTCACCGACCTCGCCGCCACCGAGCAGGACGTCAAGAACATCTACAAGGTGGGCCTGAACACCACCCGCCTGCTGATGGCCTCCGGTGACGTCGTCGTCGGCTACCTGCTGCTCAAGGGCGCCACGGTCGCCGCCGAGAAGCTGGAGACGGCCTCCGCCAAGGACAAGGCCTTCTACACCGGCAAGATCGCCGCCGCGAAGTTCTTCGCCGCCAACGTCCTGCCGGGCGTCACTCTGGCCCGCAAGGTCGCCGAGGGCGTCGAGCTGGACCTGATGGAGCTGGACGAGGCCGCGTTCTAGATCTCCCACGTCCGCTGTTCGAGGGCCCGTTCCCTTCCCAGGGGAACGGGCCCTCGTCCGTCGTTAAGGTGTCCCCATGACCGAACCCGCCCGCTTCGACCGCGGCCACACCGACGACCTGATGACCTTCCTGGCGGCGAGTCCGTCGCCGTACCACGCCGTGGCCACAGCCGCCGAGCGACTGGAGAAGGCAGGCTTCAAGCAGGTCGCCGAGACGGACGCCTGGGACGGGACGAGCGGCGGCAAGTACGTGCTGCGCGGCGGCGCGATCATCGCCTGGTACGTGCCGGAGGGCGCCGCACCCCACACGCCGTTCCGGATCGTCGGCGCCCACACCGACTCCCCCAACCTGCGCGTCAAGCCGCTCCCCGACAGCGGGGCGCACGGCTGGCGCCAGGTGGCCGTGGAGATCTACGGCGGACCGCTGCTCAACTCCTGGCTGGACCGCGATCTGGGCCTCGCGGGCCGGCTGACCCTGCGCGACGGCTCGACGCGCCTGGTCAACGTCGACCGGCCGCTGCTGCGCGTCCCGCAGCTCGCCATCCACCTGGACCGCTCGGTGACGGCCGACGGCCTCAAGCTCGACAAGCAGCGGCACATGCAGCCGGTCTGGGGCCTCGGCCGCGACGTCCGTGACGGCGACCTGATCGCCTTCCTGGAGGAGACGGCCGGCATCCCGGCCGGCGAGGTCACCGGCTGGGACCTGATGACGCACTCCGTGGAACCGCCCGCGTACCTGGGCCGCGACCGCGAACTGCTGGCCGGGCCGCGCATGGACAACCTGCTGTCGGTGCACGCCGGCACCGCGGCCCTCGCGGCCGTCGCCTCGTCGTCGTCGCAGCCGGCCTCCATCCCGGTCCTGGCCGCCTTCGACCACGAGGAGAACGGCTCCCAGTCGGACACCGGCGCGGACGGGCCGCTGCTGGGCAACGTGCTGGAGCGCTCGGTCTTCGCCCGCGGCGGCTCCTACGAGGACCGGGCCCGCGCCTTCGCCGGCACGGTCTGCCTGTCCTCGGACACGGGCCACGCCGTCCACCCCAACTACGCGGAGCGGCACGACCCGACGCACCACCCGCGCGTCAACGGCGGCCCGATCCTCAAGGTCAACGTCAACAACCGCTACGCCACGGACGGTTCGGGCCGCGCGGAGTTCACGGCGGCCTGCGAGGCGGCCGACGTGCCCTTCCAGTCGTTCGTCTCCAACAACTCCATGCCCTGCGGCACCACGATCGGCCCGATCACCGCCGCGCGGCACGGCATCAGGACCGTCGACATCGGTGTGGCCATCCTGTCGATGCACAGCGCGCGCGAACTGTGCGGCGCGGACGACCCGTTCCTGCTCGCCAACGCGTTGACCGCGTTCCTGGAGAGGTAGAACAGGCCGTCACCGCATGGGTGTTCCCCTCGGGGGTACCCGGTGTTCCGGGACCGGAACGACCGGACCGTACAGGGAGGCGACACACATGGGCCTCGGCGGATGCATCATCCTCATCGCCGTGGGAGCCATCCTCACGTTCGCGACCGACTGGGACATGCAGGGGGTCAACCTCGACCTGGTCGGAGTCATCTTCATGATTGTCGGACTGATTGGCGTCACGGTCTTCAGCAGCATTTACCGGCGCAGGCGTGTGGTGGTACCCCCCACGACGCCGGTCGTGGACGACCCGGCGGCACGCCGCGACGGCTACCACGGCGGATACGGAGTGTGACGCCTGACGATCAGGCGTCCATCCCTGCCGGCACCAGGGGAAGCCGGTCCGACCCCGCCTCGGTGAGGCGGACGGGCACGCCCCAGTCCTGCTGGTGGACATGACAGGCGGGGTACTCGTTCGACGGGTCGTCGTCGCAGGAGGCGGCCATCGCGGACACATGCAGCACGCCCTCCGGTACGGCAGGGTCCAGTTCGAGGGCGCGGGACGGATCGGTTCCCGCGCCCTCGCCGCTGCGCAGCAGCTCCGGCGGGGTGGACGAGACGAGCAGGCGGGTCGAGGGGCCGTACCGGGTGTCCGGCTTCTGCCCGGGCGGCGCCTGGAAGATCACGTCCAACCGGAGCCGCCCGGGCGCGACTTCGGTCGCTTCCCGCCGCGTACGGTGGGCCACGTCCGGCACCGTCACCGCCTCCTCCGGCAGCCGCAGCCGGGTCAGCCGGTGCCGGGCCGACTCCACGACCACGAATGACGTTCCGGGGCGTACGCCCACGGTTGATGGACACCGGCCATGGCGATCCAGAGCTTGCCCTGCCGGTGGGCGACGTCCCAGGGGAGGACAGGTGGACGCAGGAGCGGCTGGGCGAGCCGCTGACGGTGGCGGACCTGGCCGGACGCGCGCGTGTCAGCCCCTCCACGCTCCACCGGCGCTTCCGCAACCAGCTCGGCACGACACCCCTCGCCTGGCTGATCGGGGAGCGGGTGGCACTGGCCTGCCGGCTGATCGAGCGCGGTGAGGAACGGCTGGACGTGGTGGCGGCCCGGAGCGGGCTCGGTACCGCCGCCAACCTGCGCACGCGCCTGCGGCGGGCGACCGGCCTCAGCCCGTCGGCCTACAGACGGCGTTTCGGACCGGGCGGCGGGGAAGCCCTGGTGTCATGAGATTCCTCGTGTACGACCGGCTCCTCGGCTTCGGCGACGACTACTGGATCGAGGACGACCGCGGCAGCAAGGTGTTCCTCGTCGACGGAAAGGCCCTGCGGCTGCGGGACACCTGGGAACTGAAGGACACCCAGGGGCGCGTCCTCGTCGACATCCACCAGAAGATGCTCGCCCTGCGCGACACCATGGTGCTCCAGCGGAGCGGGGAGCCGCTGGCGACGATCCGGCGGAAACGGCTGTCCCTGCTGCGCAACCACTACCGGGTGTCCCTGGCCGACGGCAACGAGCTGGACGTCAGCGGCAAGATCCTCGACCGGGAGTTCGCCGTCGAGTACGACGGGGAGCTGCTGGCGGTGATCTCCCGGCGGTGGCTGACCGTCCGGGACACCTACGGGGTGGACGTCGTCCACGAGGACGCGGATCCCGCGCTGCTGATCGCGGTGGCCGTGTGTGTGATCCATCTGGCGGAGAAGGAGCGGGAGGACTGAACCGCCCGCGGGTGCGCTCTCAGGGCCGGCGAGGGGGCCGGAGTCCCAGCATCCGGTCCTTCAGCGCCGGGAACTGCTCCCGGGTCGTCGCGACCTTCCCCGGGTCGAACTCCACCGTGAGGACCTCCTCGCCGGCACCGGCCTGAGCCAGCACCTCGCCCCACGGGTCGACCACGATCGAGTGGCCGGACTGGGGGACTCCGGCGTGCGTCCCGGCCGTTGCGCAGGCGAGGACGAACGACTGGTTCTCCACGGCCCGTGCCTGGGCCAGCAGCGTCCAGTGGGACCGGCGGCGCTCCGGCCAGCCCGCCGCCACCACGAGCGTCTCGGCACCGGCGTCGACGAGACCGCGGAAGAGTTCGGGGAAGCGGAGGTCGTAGCAGGTGGACAGGCCCAGGGTCGTCTCGGGCAGACGCACCGTCACCAGCTCGGTGCCCGCGCCCATCAACACGGCCTCGCCCTTGTCGAAGCCGAAGCGGTGGATCTTGCGGTAGGCGGCGGCCAGGTCGCCGGAGGGGGAGAAGACCAGGGAGGTGTTGTAGAGCGGCCCGTCAGGGTCCCGTTCCGGGACGGATCCGGCGTGCAGCCACACGCCCGCGTCGCTCGCGGCCTTCGCCATCGCCTCGTACGTCGGCCCCTCGAGCGGCTCGGCCTCGCGCCCGAACTCCTCGTAGGCGAAGGCGCCCGTGCTCCACAGCTCCGGCAGGACGACGAGATCGGCCCCGGCCTGCTCCCGGACCATCGCCGCCACGCGTCGGCGGCGCGCTTCAACCGATTCGTCCTCGTTTACGGCGATCTGGATCACAGAGGCGCGCACACTACCACCGTCCTGGCATTCGAGCCGTCCACACGGGCCTACGATCGTCACACGAAAGCACTGCCGGGGTGCCTCACAGCAGCGTAACTTAGCTCGCAAGACGCCCGCCGACAGCCGCCACCTCCCACTGGCAACGCCGCCACCACCTGCCCGTGACCGAACCGCCGAGGGGTCCCGTTCCGTGAGTCTGCATCCCACCCTCCAGCCCTACGCCGATGCCTGGACCCACTCCGTCGAAGCGATAGCCGAGCTGCTCCAGCCGCTCGCGGAGGCCGAATGGAACCGGCGGACGCCGTGCCCCGGGTGGTCGGTGCGGGACGTGGTCTCCCATGTCATCGGTCTGGACTGCGAGATGCTCGGCGACCCGCGCCCCATCCACAGCCTCCCGCGCGACCTGTTCCACGTCACCAACGAGCACCAGCGCTACATGGAGATGCAGGTCGACGTCCGCCGCCACCACACGGCGCCGGAGATGACCTCCGAGCTGGAGTACGTGATCATCCGCCGCAACCGGCAGCTGCGGAACGAGTCGCGCGACCCGGGCACGAAGGTGCGGGGGCCGCTCGGCAGCGAGCTCACCCTCGAGGAGTCGATGCGGCGGCACGCGTTCGACGTGTGGGTGCACGAGCAGGACCTGCGCACGGCTCTCGGCCGGCCCGGCAACCTCGACTCCCCCGGCGCGCTGATCGCCCGTGACGTGCTGCTCGGCGAACTCCCGCGCGTGGTGGCCGAGGACGCGCAGGCACCGCGCAGCTCGGCGATCGTCTTCGACGTGCACGGGCCCGTCGAGTTCCTGCGCACGATCCGCGTCGACATCCAGGGCCGCGGCAGCCTCGAGACGGCCCCCGCCCTCGGCCCCGCCGCGACCCTCACCCTCGACTGGGAGATGTACGTCCGCCTGGCCTGCGGCCGTGTGAGCCCGGAGTCGGTCTCCGACCGCCTGAAGACGGAGGGCGACCCGGAACTGACGGCGGCGATCCTGCGCAACTTCACGGTGACGCAGTAGGAGTCACCCGGCTGCGGGGGATCGTGCCGCCCGGGGCGGCAGGGCGGGCGCCGGTGCCGGGCGAAAACCCCGTGCCGCGGCCCCGCCCCCACCCGTAGCGTCCCTCGGCATGACCCCACCGCACCGCACCCGCCTCACCTTCCACGGCCCGCTGTCCGAAACCCGGGCAGACGCCCTCGTACAACGCCTCACCCGCCACCGCCCCACCTCGGTTCTGGACATCGGCTGCGGCTCGGGCGAACTGATACTCCGCATCCTGGCCGCCACGCCGGAGGCGACCGGCACCGGCATCGACCTGAACGCCGACGACCTGGCGCGAGGGCGGAAGGCCGCCGAAGACCGCGGCCTGGCGTCCCGCACCCGTTTCGCGGAAGAGTCCGCCACGGGCACCACCCACGGCCCCGCCGACCTCGTCCTCTGCGTCGGAGCGAGCCAGGCCCTCGGCGACCGGCTCCCCGAGGCCCTCGGGGAACTGCGCCGCCTGGTCACCGGCCGCGGCCGCGTCCTGCTCGGCGAGGGCTTCTGGCAGCGCACCCCCACCCCCGCCGAACTGTCCCGCATGTGGCCGGACGCCGCCGTGACGGACCACCCCGACCTCGCGACCCTCATCGGCCTGGCCGTCGACGCGGGGTTCAGGCCGGAGTGGACGGAGACCGCGAGCCTCGACGAGTGGGAGGAGTTCGAGTCGGGATACCTCGCGGACACCGAGGTGTGGCTCGCCGAGCACCCCGACCACCCCTTGGCGGCCCAGACCCGTGAGCGCGCCGACCGGCACCGCGCCAGGTGGCTCACCTACCGCGGTGTCCTCGGCCTCGCCTACCTCACCCTCGTACCGACCGCCTGACGTACGTCACGCCGGCACGTGCACCGTCTCCACCCGGCTGGCCACCAGCCGCTCCCGCTCCCGTCGTGCCGCCCGCCCGCGCAGCCGCAGGATCTGGGAGACCCCGACCGCCTGGAGCACGAACACCACCGAGAAGGCCAGGGAGTAGTCGTCGCCGGTGGCGTCCAGGAGCACACCGATCGCGAACAGCGTGGTCATGGAGGCCACGAAGCCGCCCATGTTGGTGATGCCGGAGGCGGTGCCCTGCCGTTCGGGCGGGTTGGCCGGGCGGGCGAAGTCGAAGCCGATCATCGACGCCGGTCCGCACGCCCCGAGCACCGTGCACAGCACGATCAGCAGCCACATCGGGGCGTGCGCGCCCGGGTAGGCGAGCGTCGCCGCCCACAGGGCCGCCGACGTGCCGACCGTCCCGAGCGCGAGCGGCAGCCGCGCCCCGTGGTGCCGGGCGACGATCTGGCCGTAGACCAGGCCCACCACCATGTTCGACAGGACGACGAGGGTGAGCAGTTCACCGGCCGCCGCCCGGGACAGCCCCTGCGCCTCGACGAGGAACGGCAGACCCCACAGCAGCAGGAACACCATCGCCGGGAACTGGGTGGTGAAATGCACCCAAAGGCCCAGTCGCGTCCCGGGCTCCCGCCAGGAGGCGGCGATCTGGCGGCGTACGTAGGCCGCGCCCTGGTGCGGGAGCGGCTCCGGCTCGTGGCCCTCCGGGTGGTCCCTGAGGAACAGCAGCACCAGGACGAACACCACGACCCCGGCCGCCGCGCTGCCCGCGAAGGCCGCCGTCCAGCCGATGCCGTGCAGCAGCCGGGCCAGGACGAGCGTGGAGACCAGGTTGCCCGCCATGCCGACCAGTCCCGCGAACTGGGCGACCATCGGCCCGCGCCGGGCCGGGAACCAGCGGCTGCCGAGGCGCAGCACGCTGATGAACGTCAGCGCGTCACCGCAGCCGAGCAGCGCCCGGGAGGCGAGCGCCGTGCCGTACGAGGGGGAGAAGGCGAAGCCCAGCTGCCCGGCGGTGAACAGCACCGCGCCGAGGGCCAGCACCTTCTTGGTGCCGAGCCGGTCGACCAGCAGGCCGACGGGGATCTGCATGCCCGCGTAGACCATCAACTGGAGGATGGAGAAGGTGGACAGGGCGGAGGCGTTCACGTGGAAGCGGTCGGCGGCGTCGAGGCCGGCCACGCCCAGGGAGGTGCGGAAGATGACCGCGACGAAGTAGACCGAGACGCCCGTGCCCCAGACGGCCAGTGCCCTGCGGCCGCCCGGCGGATCGCCCGGTATCGCGGTGGCGCTCATCGGACCTCCCCCCGGGCCAGGTGCGAGAACCAGCCGATGTGCCGGTGAACGAGGCCGACGGCCGCCTCCGCGTCACCGGAGCGCAGCGCGTCGAGGATCTCCTCGTGCTCGGCGAGGGTCTTGGCGATGCGGTCGGGGTGGGAGTGCATGACGGCGACGCCCATGCGCAGCTGGCGGTCGCGCAGCTGGTCGTAGAGGCGGGAGAGGATCTCGTTGCCGCCGCTGCGGACGATCTCGGCGTGGAAGCAGCGGTCGGTGACGGCGGCCCCGGCGAGGTCCCCGGCGGCGGCCTGCTTCTTCTGCCGGGCCAGCAGCTCCTCCAGGCGCTCGATGAGCCCGGCGGGCGCGGGTACGGCCTTGCGGGCCGCGTGCTCCTCGACGAGCAGCCGCGTCTCGACGACGTCGGCGATCTCCTGCGCGGAGACGGGCAGGACGAGGGCGCCCTTCTTCGGGTAGAGCCGGATCAGCCCTTCGGCCTCCAGCCGGAGCAGCGCCTCACGGACCGGTGTGCGGGAGACCCCCACGGCTTCGGCGAGTTCGCCCTCGGTGAGGAGGGTCCCGCCCTCGTAGCGGCGCTCCAGGACGCCCTGTTTGACATGGGCGTAGACGCGGTCGGCGGCGGGCGGTTGCTTCACTGCCAGAGTCATGCCGACAGCATAGATACAACAGGTACGCATGGATGGATACGTCCAATATGCGGACTTGAATGTCACACATCTGTGGCAATGCGGGGGTCCCGCTCGGCAACAGCACAACCACGTGTGCTAGTTACGAGTCAGACACGTGCGGCCCCTTTCCCCTCGTCCTCAACTCGGCCGCACCGTTGGGGCATTCGACGTAATCGGGGTACTTCACTTGATAACCGGCATTCAGGGCACTCGCCTCCGCAGAGCCGCGGCCGTCGCCGTGACCACCGGCGCCATGCTCGCGACCGGTGCCCTCACCGTCGCGCCGGCGCAGGCCGCCTCGGCGCCCTCCATCGCCGCCAAGGGCGGCTACGCGATGAACAACGCGACCGGCAAGTCGCTCTACACCAAGGCGGCCGACACCCGCCGCTCGACCGGCTCGACCACCAAGATCATGACCGCCCTGGTGGTGCTGAAGCAGTCGAACCTCAACCTGGACAGCAAGGTCACGATCCAGAAGGCGTACAGCGACTACATCGTCGACAACAACTACGCGTCCAACGCGAAGCTGATCGTCGGCGACAAGGTCACCGTCCGCCAGCTGCTCTACGGGCTGATGCTGCCGTCCGGCTGCGACGCGGCGTACGCGCTCGCCGACAAGTTCGGCTCGGGCTCGACGCGCTCGGCCCGCGTGAAGTCGTTCATCGGCAAGATGAACACCACCGCCAAGAACCTGGGTCTGAAGAACACCCACTTCGACTCGTTCGACGGCATCGGCAAGGGCGCCAACTACTCCACGCCGCGCGACCTGACCAAGCTCGCCAGCTCCGCGATGAAGAACTCCATGTTCCGCACGGTCGTCAAGACGAAGAAGTACACGGCGAAGACGACCACCAAGACCGGTGGCACGCGGACGATGGCTCCGTGGGAGAACACCAACCCGCTGCTCGGCAGCTACACCGGCGCGATCGGCGTGAAGACCGGCTCCGGCCCGGAGGCCAAGTACTGCCTGGTCTTCGCCGCCACCCGCAACGGCAAGACGGTCATCGGCACGGTCCTCGCCTCGACCGGCCTGTCCGCACGCAAGTCGGACGCGACGAAGCTGCTCAACTACGGCTTCACCAAGTAGGACGACCGAGGGGGCCCTGCCGCACACCGCGGCAGGGCCCCCTCGTCTGTCACGCGGTGGTGCGCTGACGGCGCTCCACCGCCCGGGCCGCCTTGCGCCGGCCGCCCGACAGCACGTTCACCGGGGAGCCCGCACCGGCTCCCGGCTCCAGCCGCCAGCCGCGGATCCGCGCCGCGACCTGCGCCAGCCTCCGGTCGCCCGGCCGTACGTCGACGCAGAACAGCGACTCGTCGGGCGTACGGTCGTCGCCGCCCCAGCGGACCACGCCGTCGAGTTCGGCGAGGATGTCGCGGATCACGACCTCCTGCTGCGGGAAGAAGCCGCCCCGGGCGCCGCGCGGGTAGAAGCCGGGCCGGATCCGCACGGCCGTGCCGGACGCCAGATTGGACTCGGGCCCGTTCCTGGCGAGGCCGGCGGGGTCGTGCCATCCGACGACGTCGCCGCGGCGCAGCGGGTCGACCTCGTAGTGGAACCGGCGTACCAGGTGGACGAGAACAGTCTCCACGTCGCCCATCCGCACGGCGACTCCCTTGAGCGGGGTGCCGGGGACGGGACGGGTGTAGACGGTGCCGCCGTCGTCGGCGACGCTCTCCGTCTCCCAGCCGTTGTGGGAGCGCGAGCCCGCCAGCACCCGCCGGGTCCGGTCCTGCGCGCTGCGCAGGGCGTCCCGTACGCGGGCCGGGATGGGGTTGTTCGCGTCGGCGTACGCCTGGGACAGGAAATGGGACAGGGGCAGGGCGGCGACGCCCACGGCACCGCCGACGGCGGCGATCCGGCCGAGCAGGGCACGGCGGGACAGGCCGCGACGGTGCGCGGCACCGGGCGCTGACGGTCTGCGGGGGATGCGGGGGAGGCTGAGCTTCAACGGAGTCTCTTCCTGAAGTTCTTGCTGAAGTTCTCTGCGCACACGCGCTCAGGCATTGCGGACGATGCTGTTGTACGTCTCGAAGATCTGGTAGACGGCCAGGCTCTGGTGCGTCTGGGACTCCACGTCGGGGTCCCAGGCCCGGTAGCGGCGCAGGAGTTCGGTGATCTCGAACTCGGCGAGGTCGAGGCGCATGGACCGCGGGGTGGTGACACGGTCGCCGGGGGGCAGCCGGCCGCCGGGCCTGCCCCGGGTGCCCCACAGGTGGATCAGGGCCGCGGTGCGCACACTGAACGCGTTGTCCTTGTTCAGCTGCTGCCACACGGTCCACAGGTCGGCGTCCTTGGCCGGGTCGCGGTGGTCGCCGCTGGTGAAGCCCCAGCCGATGCAGTGGTTCCAGGCCTGGATGGCGTCGCTCGCGCTGATCTCGCCGATGCCGGTGTGCGAGTCCCTGACGGAGCCGGAGCCCGTGAGGTGGTGGTCGGCGACCTGCTGGTCGGCGGACTGGCCGGCGAGGCCGTAGTCGCGCATGGCCCAGTAGACCACCGTCTGGATCAGTGCCTTGCGCATCGTGTACGTCGTCGACAGCTCGGTGATCAGCCCGTCCTGGTCCTGGATCGCCGCGACGGCCTGCGCGTTGGTGTAGAGCCGCGCCTCGCTGCCGATGCCGCCCATGTCCGGGCGCCCGATCGACCGCATGTAGCGCGAGAGGTCGGCCCGCAGCGCCGGCACCTGGCGCGCGTCGAGGGCGACGTCCGGGACGGCGGGCCGCGGCCGGTCGAACGAGCCCTGCCCGGTGTCCCGCCCCGAGGCGATGTCGGCATCGATCTCGAGCTGCCCGTCACCGGAGCCGAGGGTACGGATGACGAACTGGTCGTAGGCCCAGTCCTGCGGCAGCGGGTGCCCGGCGTTGCCCTCGAAGCCCGAGGACATGTCGGCGACGAAGCTCGCCGTCGAGTAGCCGGCCGCGCCGACCCGCGCGCACACGCTGCGGGAGCCGTAGACACCGATCTCGTAGGGGTGGCCGGAGTCCGCCATCGCCTCCTTGATGCCCTTGAAGTGCGGCAGGACGCTCGCGGTGATCTCGGCGTCGATCGCGTCGAAGTCGACGGCGAAGAAGATCCGGGTCCCCCGCCCGAAGCCGTGGTCGCGGGCGGCGTTGACCGCCGCGTACCCGGCGGTCCGCCCCGCGACGTAGTCGAAGTCCGAGGCGTCGTTGTTGACGGTCTGGTAGATCGGGAAGCAGCGCAGGCCCTGCTGGGCGATGGTGGCGAGCTCGCCCGGCTGGATGGCCTTCTCCGGCAGCGAGGTGGCACTCGGGTTGGTGAGGTAGCGGCCGACGTAGGTGATCCCGGCCGCCTTGAGCGATGCCGCCCGGGCCGGGGTGACCTTCGCGACGGTGTCGCAGGCCCGGGCGGGGCGGGACTGGTCGCCGAAGGACGCCAGCAGGGAGGCGAAGGTGGCGAAGTCGCCCTCGCCCGTGGCCGGGAGCGCCGCGAAGGTCTGGAAGGCCCGGACGGCTGCGGCGAGGGACGAGCCGAAGGTGTCGGTGAGGGCCGCGGGCCGCCGGCCCAGGACCATCCCGGCGGAGAACAGCTGGACGAAGACGCCCTTGTCACCCTGGGTCACGGGATGCGCCTTCAGGCCCGACTGGGTACCGGGCCCGAAATTCCCGTTGGCGGTGCCGTCCGCCATGCCCAGCTCGTACTGCACGCCGAAGAGAAGCGCCTTGACGGTGTCCCGGGACACGACCCCGTCGCAGGCGATGACGTAGAAGTCCCGCCGGTTCAGGTAGCGGCCGTTGAGCCACTGCTGGACAGCCCTGACCTGTCCGGTGCCCGAGGCGCCGGGGACGTACGAGTCCATCGTCAGCAGCGCCTTGACCGTCTTGGGCGTCAAGCCGGTGCCCGGGAAGGCCTGTTCGACGCCCATGTCGGTCTTGAGCCGGGCGACGGCCGCCCGCACCCGCGCGCCGTAGGTGCCGTCGAGATCGCCGCCGTCGTAGCCCTTGCAGGAGAGGCCGGCCTGGATGATGCGGCAGAAGTCGGGCGAGGGGACGGTGTCCGCGTTGAGCTCGGGGTACTTGGCGGTCAGGGTGCTGAGCGTGGTGGGACCGAAGCTGTCGGAGAGCGCTGTGATGCCCAGCTCGTACTGCAGGGCACGGGTCAGGGCGTACATGGTCGCCCAGTCGGCCTCGCCGGTCTCCTCCACGGTCGTGCCGATACGGCTGCCGTAGACGGAGTTCACGAATCTCTGGGCCTTGAGCACCATCGCGTCGCGCATGGGGGGTTCACTCACTTTCGAGGGAGTGACCGCGCCCGCCGCAGCCCGGAACCGGGCCTCCCCCGGGTCGCCGGGCGCATGGTCGATCTCGTGGTGAGCTTGATCGTATGTCCGGATAAACCGCCTACTGTGTGGTAGTTGGGGGAGTTCGAGGAGACTCTTGTGATCCTCGGCGAACCGCTGGTTCACCCCGGACACACGCCGGCGGCCCCCCGCCCGGAGGGGCAGGGGGCCGCCGCAGTCGGCTCACGCCCAGGTGATCAGGCGCTTCGGCTGCTCCAGGATCGCCGCCACATCGGCCAGGACCTTCGAGCCCAGCTCGCCGTCGACCAGGCGGTGGTCGAAGGACAGGGCCAGGGTGGTGACCTGACGGGGCTTCACCTTGCCCTTGTGGACCCACGGCTGCGGCTTGATCGCGCCGACCGCGAGGATCGCGGACTCGCCCTGGTTGAGGATCGGCGTGCCCGTGTCGACGCCGAAGACGCCGACGTTGGTGATCGTCACCGTGCCGCCCTGCATGGCCGCCGGGGACGTCTTGCCGTCCCTGGCCGTCGCCACCAGCTCGCCCAGCGACTCGGCCAGCTGCGGCAGGGTCTTGGCGTGGGCGTCCTTGATGTTCGGCACGATCAGACCGCGCGGGGTCGCGGCCGCGATGCCCAGGTTCACGTAGTGCTTGACCACGATCTCCTGGGCGGCCTCGTCCCAGGACGCGTTGACGTCGGGGTTGCGGCGGATCGCGACGAGCAGCGCCTTGGCGATCAGCAGCAGGGGGTTCACGCGCAGGCCCGCGAACTCCTTGTCCGCCTTCAGCTCCTCGACCAGCTTCATCGTGCGCGTCACGTCGACCGTCACGAACTCCGTGACGTGCGGCGCGGTGAACGCCGAGCCGACCATCGCCGCCGCCGTCGCCTTGCGGACACCCTTGACCGGGATGCGGGTCTCGCGGGTGGTGTCGTACGACGCCGGAGCCTGGGTCGCGGCCGGGGCGGACGCGACCGACGGCTCGGGGACCGCGGGGACGGCGGCGGCGACCGCCGCGTGCACGTCCTCGCGGGTGATGATGCCGTCCGGGCCGGTCGGGACGACGGTCGTCAGGTCGACGCCCAGGTCCTTGGCCAGCTTGCGGACGGGGGGCTTGGCCAGCGGCCGTTCCGCGCCGGCCGGGGCGGCCTGGGCTGCCGGGGCGGTCGCGGCTGCCGGGGCGGTCGCGGCCGGGGCCGCCGGCGTGTGGCCGTTCAGCTCGGTCTGGATCGCTGTCGAGGCCTGCTGGACCGGGACCTCCGGGCCCTTGCGGGGGCGGCGGCGGGTGGACGAGGTCGCCACGCCGTAGCCCACCAGGACCGGCTGGCGTCCCGAGCCCGCCGCCTTCGGCTCCTGCGCCGGCTCGGCTGCCGCGGGCTGCTCGGCGGCGGGCGCGGGCGCGGCGCTGCCGCCGCCCACGTCCACCGCGATGATCGACGTGCCCACGTCGACCGTGGTGCCCTCGGGGAAGTGCAGGTCCCGGACCACGCCGTCGTACGGGATGGGCAGCTCGACGGCCGCCTTCGCCGTCTCGACCTCGCAGACCACCTGGCCGTCGGTGACCGTGTCGCCGGGCTGGACGTACCACTTGAGGATCTCGGCCTCGGTGAGTCCCTCGCCCACGTCGGGCATCTTGAACTCGCGCACGGACGCTTCCGTCATCGTCGTCACGACCCTCTCCTCAGTACGCCAGCGAGCGGTCGACGGCATCCAGTACCCGGTCCAGGTTCGGCAGGTACTCCTCCTCCAGGCGGGCCGGCGGGTACGGCGCGTGGTAGCCGCCGACCCGGAGCACCGGGGCCTCCAGGTGGTAGAAGCAGCGCTCCGTGATCCGCGCGGCGATCTCCGCGCCCGACCCGAAGAACACCGGCGCCTCGTGGACGACGACCAGGCGGCGCGTCTTCTCCACCGACGCCTGGACCGAGTCGAAGTCGAGGGGGGAGACCGAGCGCAGGTCCAGGACCTCCAGGTTCTTGCCCTCCTCGGCGGCCGCGTCCGCGACCTCCTGGCAGAGCTTCACCATCGGGCCGTAGGCGGCCAGGGTGAGGTCGGTGCCCTCACGGACCACCTGGGCCTTGTGCAGCGGGCCCGGGATCGCCTCCGTGTTGACCTCGGCCTTGTCCCAGTAGCGGCGCTTGGGCTCGAAGAAGATCACCGGGTCGTCGCTCTGGATGGCCTGCTGCATCATCCAGTACGCGTCCGACGCGTTGGACGGGCTGACGATCTTCAGGCCCGCCACGTGCGCGAAGAGCGCCTCGGGCGACTCCGAGTGGTGCTCCACCGCGCCGATGCCGCCACCGTAGGGGATGCGCACGACGACCGGGAGCTTGACCTTGCCCAGCGAGCGGGCGTGCATCTTCGCGAGCTGCGTGACGATCTGGTCGTACGCCGGGAAGACGAAGCCGTCGAACTGGATCTCCACCACCGGGCGGTAACCACGCAGGGCCAGGCCGATCGCCGTGCCGACGATGCCCGACTCGGCGAGCGGGGTGTCGATGACGCGGCTCTCGCCGAAGTCCTTCTGCAGGCCGTCCGTCACCCGGAAGACGCCGCCGAGCTTGCCGACGTCCTCGCCCATGATCAGGACCTTGGGGTCGGACTCCAGGGCGCGGCGCAGCGACTCGTTGATCGCCTTGGCCAGTGCCATCTTGTCGGCCATCTCAGTTACCCCCCTCATCGGCGAACGACGCCTGGTAGGCGGCGAACTGGGCGCGCTCCTCGTCGACGAGCGCGTGTCCGTCCGCGTAGGCGTTCTCGAAGATCGCGAAGTGGTCCGGGTCCGGCATGGCACGGACCGCCTCGCGCACTCGTTTGCCCAACGCCTCGGACTCGGCCTCCAGTTCCTCGAAGAATCCCTCGTCCGCGTGGTTTGAGGCCTCCAGGTACCGGCGAAGGCGCAGGATCGGGTCCTTGGCCTCCCAGGCCTGGCGCTCCTCGTCGCCCCGGTAGCGGCTCGGGTCGTCGGAGGTGGTGTGGGCGCCCATGCGGTAGGTGAACGCCTCGACGAGGGTCGGGCCCTCGCCGCCGCGGGCCCGCTCCAGGGCCCATCGGGTGACCGCGAGGACGCCGAGCACGTCGTTGCCGTCCACCCGGACGCCCGGGAAGCCGAAGCCCTGGGCGCGCTGGTAGATCGGGACGCGGGACTGCTTCTCGGTGGGCTCGGAGATGGCCCACTGGTTGTTCTGGCAGAAGAACACGACCGGGGCGTTGTAGACCGCGGAGAAGGTGAACGACTCGGCCACGTCGCCCTGGCTGGAGGCGCCGTCGCCGAAGTACGCGATCACCGCGCTGTCGGCGCCGTCCTTGGCGACGCCCATGGCGTAGCCGGTTGCGTGCAGCGTCTGGGAGCCGATGACGATCGTGTAGAGCTGGAAGTTGTTGCTGTTCGGGTCCCAGCCGCCGTTGTTCACGCCGCGGAACATCCCGAGCAGGTTGGCCGGGTCGACGCCGCGGCACCAGGCCACGCCGTGCTCGCGGTAGGTCGGGAAGACGTAGTCGTCCTCGCGGGTGGCCCGGCCGGACCCGATCTGGGCGGCCTCCTGGCCCAGCAGCGAGGCCCACAGGCCCAGCTCGCCCTGGCGCTGCAGGGAGGTGGCCTCGGCGTCGAAGCGACGGGTGAGCACCATGTCGCGGTAGAGGCCGCGGAGCTCTTCCGGGGTGATGCCGGCGACGTACTTGTCGTACTCGGCGTTCTTGACGCGCTTGCCCTCGGGCGTCAGCAGCTGCACGAGCTGGGGCTCGGTGCCGGCGTCCTTCTTCGTCGTGCGGGTGCGCTTGGTGCCGGTGGTGCCGGCCTTGCTTCCGGCGCTGCGTCGCGGTGTGCGCGCGGCAGTGCTCTCCACGGTCACGTGTGCTCCTCCGTCGGTCCGGGCCACGGGGTTGCCGGTAGGCCTGGGGGTCCCCCCTGCTCTTTTGAGCCTGGGGGAGCGGCTCACCTGAACTCGACCACCGGGGCACGGGGTGGGTGCCACTCGGCCGGGAACAGGCGTGACAGGTGCCCCGGCGAGCGCCCTGCAACAAGCACGTTACCCAGTGCGCCACATTTCTGTGAAACCCCTCCTGACCTGGGATTTTGCTTGGATATCCAAGTAAATCGGAAAGGCGTGGAAGGGGCCCTGGTCACAGCCTTGCAGGAGGCCGGAGCAACCGCACGTTAACCCGGTGACCCAGGTCACGGGAAGAGTCAACTTGTCGGCGCGCCCAAACGGCACGCGCGCGTGGGCCCCGTTCCCGGGCCCCACGCGCGCGTGGATCATGCCTCTGAGCAGCGGGGTCAGCCTTCGCCGCCGCCCGCGCCGCCCACGACGCCTTCCGTGGTTCCGCCGTCGGCACCGCCCGTGTCGTCCGGCGGCGTCTGCGGGTCCGTGGGCTCCTCGTCCGTCGGCTCGCCGGTCGGCTCCGCCGAGGTCGGCGGGTCGGACGGCTGGCCGGTGGGCGACTGAGGAGCGCTCTGCGAGGGCCTGTAGGACGGCGTGTACGACGGCGTCCAGTTGCCGTTGCCGTTGCCCGTGCCGGTCCCGTCGTCCGTGGACGTGTCGGTCGGCTCGTTCGTCGGCTCGTCGCTCGGGGTCTCGCTGGGCGTCTTCTTCTCGGTCGTCTGCGAGGTGGTCGGCGACTCCTTGGTGCCGGGGCCGTCCTTGTCGCCACCCGTGTTCTGCAGCGCCAGGGCGACACCCGCCGCGACCGCGATCACCGCGAGCACGGCCAGGATCCACAGCTTGCCGCGGCCGCTGCCCTTGTTGCCGTGGCCCTCGAAGCCGCCGTCGTCCCCGCCGCCGTAGCCACCCCCGGGCAGGATCGGCGCGGGGATCTGGGTGGTGCCGGAGGCGTCACCGGGGTGGCCCATCACGGCCGTGCCGGCGAAGCCGCCCGACGGGGTGTGCCGGCCGTCGTGCATGTCGACCGGGCCGGTGTTCCAGGTGCCGGTGTGGCCGCCCTGGTCGTAGAGCATCTGGAGCGCGTACTGGACCAGCCCGCGCATCTCCTCGGCCGTCTGGAAGCGGTCGTCGGGCTCCTTGGCGAGGGAGCGCATGACCAGGCCGTCCAGCTCCGGCGGGCACGCGTCGGAGGCCTCGGACGGCGGCGTCGGGATGTCCTGGACGTGCTGGTAGACCACGGAGAGCGGGGTCTCGCCGGTGAACGGCGGGCGCAGCGAGAGCAGTTCGTAGAGCAGGCAGCCCGTCGCGTACAGGTCGGAGCGGTGGTCGACGGCCTTGCCGAGCGCCTGCTCGGGGGAGAGGTACTGCGGGGTGCCCATGACCATGCCGGTCTGCGTCATCGTCGTGGACGCGCCGTGCAGGGCGCGGGCGATGCCGAAGTCCATCACCTTCACGGCGCCGTTGTGCGTGATGATCACGTTGGCGGGCTTGATGTCACGGTGCACGATGCCGTGCTGGTGCGAGTAGGCGAGCGCCTCCAGGACGCCCGAGACGATGATCAGCGCCTGCTCGGGGCCGGGTGCCTCCGCGTTCAGCAGCAGGTCGCGGATGGTGCGGCCCTCGACGATCTCCATGACGATGTACGGCACGGACTGGCCGCCGACGACGTCCTCGCCGGAGTCGTACACGGCGACGATCGAGTGGTGGTTGAGACCGGCCACCGACTGGGCCTCGCGCGTGAAGCGCGCCTTGGACACCGGGTCTTCGGCGAGGTCGGAGCGGAGCAGCTTGACGGCGACGGTGCGTCCGAGACGGACGTCCTCGGCTGCGAACACCTCGGCCATGCCGCCCCGGCCGAGTCTGCGGGTCAGCCGGTACCGGCCGTCCCCGACCAACCCGCCGTTACCCCAGAGCTCCGGCGCGTCCGACATGCCGCCGCCAGTCGCCTCGGGGTCGGACGGGCCCTGAGCGCGCTGCTGCTGTGCCATCAGTCCTCGCCGTCGTTTCTGCCCGCGGTGCGCGCGGTGTTGTTACGGTCTCCGTCGGCCACGCTACAGCCTCCGCGCAAGCCTCCGGTCCGGGAAGGGGCGCCGGGACCGGCACAAGACGGACCGGCCATGAAACCTTCACTCCTTACCGTCGTGCAAATTCTGTGTCCCGGCCGTACGCCCCCTGTAACGCTTACGCGACTCTTCTTTCTCGTACGGTCACGGAACGGGCACCGAGCTTGACGTGTCAGTGCCCTGGGGCAGACTTGGCCGGGAATGGCGGTTTGGATCAACGACGGATCAGCGACAGTCGGCGGCGCCTGCAGGGGCTACGGGGGACGGGGAACATGAGCCAGGACGGCGCACAGGGCCAGTACACGGGGCGGGCGCTCGCCAGTGGCCGCTATCAGTTGCGTGACCTCCTGGGCCAGGGCGGCATGGCCTCGGTGCACCTCGCGTACGACAGCGTGCTCGACCGGCAGGTCGCCATCAAGACACTTCACACGGATCTCGGACGGGAACAGGCCTTCCGCGAGCGGTTCCGCCGCGAGGCCCAGTCCGTGGCCAAGCTCACGCACACCAACATCGTCTCGGTGTTCGACACCGGCGAGGACACCCTCGACGGCATGACGACGCCGTACATCGTCATGGAGTACGTCGAGGGCCGCCCGCTCGGCTCGGTCCTCGACGAGGACGTGCGGCAGCAGGGCGCGATGCCCGCCGACAAGGCGCTGAAGATCACCGCGGACGTGCTGGCCGCGCTGGAGATCAGCCACGAGATGGGCCTGGTCCACCGCGACATCAAGCCGGGCAACGTGATGATGACCAAGCGCGCCGTGGTCAAGGTCATGGACTTCGGCATCGCCCGCGCCATGCAGTCCGGTGTGACCTCGATGACGCAGACCGGCATGGTCGTCGGAACCCCGCAGTACCTCTCGCCCGAGCAGGCCCTCGGCCGCGGTGTGGACGCCCGCTCCGACCTGTACTCGGTCGGCATCATGCTGTTCCAGCTGGTGACCGGGCGGCTGCCGTTCGAAGCGGACTCGCCGCTGGCCATCGCGTATGCGCACGTGCAGGAGGAGCCGCCGGTTCCGTCCTCGGTCAACCGCGCGCTGCCCCCGGCCGTGGACGCCCTGATCGCCCGCGCGCTGAAGAAGAACCCGAACGAGCGCTTCCCCAGCGCCGAGGCCATGCGCGACGAGTGCCTGCGCGTGGCGGCGTCCTTCCAGCCCGCGCCGCCGAGCATCGTCCCGGGCACCCAGTCCCCGAGCGGCGCGGGCGTCGGCTCGGCCGTGTTCCCTCCGGTCGACCAGGCGACCCCGGCGCCTTCGGGCCAGGTCCAGACGCCGTACCAGCCGACTCCGCCGCCGAACCCGTACGGCACGCCCGCCCCGACGGGGCCGTCCCCGGCGTACGGCTATCCGCAGCAGGGCGGCTATCCGACGCCGTCCCCGGCCGGCTACGCCCCGCAGCAGGGCCCGTCGACGCCGCCGCCGTACAACCTGACGCCCCAGACCGCGGTGGCCTCCCCGGGCGGCGGCAGGAACAACAAGCCGGTGATCATCGGCTCGATCGTCGTGTCCGTCGTCGCGGTCGGCGGTCTCGTCACGGCGCTGCTGCTGAACGGCGGCAGCGAGGACGACAAGGGCGGTGGCGGCAGCAGCGCGAGTGCCTCGGCCTCGGCGGAGAAGAAGCCCGGCTACCGCGGGCCGGACACCACGAAGACGATCGACACCGAGGAGTGCACGGAGCCGCGGGAGTCGTACAACGACCCCGACAAGATCCAGATCCCGGACTTCAAGTTCAAGAACATCAAGTCGGTCAAGGCCTGTCTCCAGGCGGCCGGCTGGGAACTGAACGAGAAGAAGGTGGACGAGAACACCTACGGCGACGGCACGGTCATGAACCAGTTCCCGTCCGCCGACACCGACGTCGACCCGGAGGACATGCCCGAGATCGAGCTCAGCGTCTCGACGGGCAACCCGCCCTCCTGAGGTCCCCCTGACGCGAAAGGGCCCGGCAGCTTCGGCTGCCGGGCCGTTTGGGTATGTGTGGCCTGTGCGGCCTGTGGCCGTCTACAGGTAGGGGCCGCCGGACCGGCCGCCCGGGTGCTGCTCGTCGAGACCGTCGCCGACACCCGGCGGGAGGGCGCGGCGCATCTGCTCCAGCTGGGCGCGGGCCGCCATCTGCTGGGCGAACAGCGTCGTCTGGATCCCGTGGAAGAGCCCCTCCAGCCAGCCGACCAGCTGGGCCTGCGCGATGCGCAGCTCCGAGTCGCTGGGGGTCGCCTCGTCCGTGAACGGCAGGGAGAGCCGCTCCAGCTCCTCGACCAGCTCGGGCGCCAGACCGTCCTCCAGCTCCTTCACCGAGCTGGCGTGGATGTCCTTGAGCCGGACCCGGCTGGCCTCGTCCAGGGGAGCCGCGCGCACTTCCTCCAGCAGCTGCTTGATCATGCTGCCGATCCGCATGACCTTCGCGGGCTGCTCCACCTGTTCCGTGACCGGGGTCTCGCGGGAGTCCTCGTCGGCGCTGCCGCCACCGAGCGCCATGCCGTCCTGGCCCACGACCAGGATCTGCGGGTTCTCCGGCGACCTTTCGTTCCTCGGCATCTCCATGCCGCCATTCTCTCGCACGCCTGCACCTCACCTCCGTGGTGCCCCCACGCGAGGCTGATCCACCGTGCTGGAGGAGACGAGTTGGTCAGCCCTCGGGTTGCTCCTGCGGGGGCGGTTCCTCCTCGCGGGTGAAACGCAGCAGGCGGGCCTCGCAGTGGTCGAGCCAGCGGGCCTCGGCCTCGTCCTGGAAGACGAGCTGCTCCAGGACGAGCAGCCGGGCCATCTCCTCGGGGTGCCCGGGCGCGCGGGCCAGGGCCTCGGCACGCTGCCGCACGTGATCGTGGAGCGCCCGCGCGACATGCCGGCGCTGGGCCTCGACGACCTCCCGTACGTCGACGCCGTCCGCGCCGAGAGCCATCACCAGCTTGATCGCCAGCTCGTCGCGCGGCGGGCCGGGTCGTTCCACGGGGCGGTCGTACCAGGCGCGCAGCTCGGCCCGGCCGGACTCGGTGAGCGCGTGCAGCGTCCGTCCGGCCGCGTCGACGTCGTCGTGGGCGATCATTCCGTCCCGTTCCAGGCGGCTCAGCGTCGTGTAGACCTGCCCGATGTTCAGCGGCCAGGTCCCGCCGGTGCGGGCCTCGAAGTCGGTGCGCAGGGGAAGCCGTAGCGGGGGCCGGCCGCCAGGAGGGCCAGCAGCCCGTGACGTATCGACATAACCGGATTGTGCAGCGATTCCGCCCGTCGGCCGAACCCGGAGTGCCGGGATTCCGAGGCGGTGTGAGGCTGATTGCCTGAATATGACCGAACTTGCCGTTTTTGCCCTACCGGGCACGGCGGGAGGGGGTCACCCACGTGACTCCATGGCTACGCGCACTGCGGGCGACGGGACTGGTGCTCGCCCTGGGGGCCGGCGCGGTCGTCTCACCCTACGGATCCGTCCCTTCCCACGGGGCTGTCCTCACGCACGAGGAGGAGGCGGAGGAAGCGGCGGAAGAGGGGGCGGAGGATGGGGCGAGGTCCGGGCCCGTCACCGCCGCGCCACCCAGGCCCGCCCCCTCGGCCCCGGCGGCGCCATCGGCCCGGACCGCTCCGTCGCCCCGGGCTGATTCATCGTCCCGGTCCGCCTCGTCGCCCCGGGCGGCATCGGCCCGGGCGGCTTCGTCGACGCCGTCAGCCCTGGCGGTCTCCTCCGCCTCCGGTGAGCCCTCGCGGGCGGGGAGCCGGGCCGGGGAGGGCCGGGTGCGCCCGGGACGGCCGGAGGACGCCGGGGAGCAACCGGGCGTCGCGGACGCCACGGCCATCCCCGAGGAGCCGCGGGAGACCGCCCCGGTGCCCTCCGCCCCGGCGGAGCAGCCCGTACGAGAGGCCGCGACCGCCGAACGCCCCGTCGGCCCGGTCCTGCGGATCCTGCCGTTGGGCAGCGGCCTGGTCCTGATCGGACTGGGGCTGGGCCTGGCGTTCGTCGCGCTGCGGCTGCGTCGGGTCTAGGGGGCTTCTGATGGATCGCCGCGGAAGAAGGAGCGGCGTTCGGTGGGTGCTCTCGGCGTGCCGGGCGTCGCGACGCCGCGGAGATCCATCAGAAGCCCCCTAGGGGAGGCCGCGAGCGCCGCGCGGGTGCGATGGGGCTGCCGCCGGGGTCCTGCGCCCTGCGGGTGCGGTGAAACCGGCGGGTGGGACGAGTCCGGCCGCGCGGGTCGGACACCCCGTCGCAGCGAACCCGGCGACGGGGCATGCCACTGCCGGGGTCCGGCGCCGGGCCCCGGCCCACCGTCGGGAGAGGGCGCCACGGGCCCGGCGGTGGGTGTCAGGCGCCCCCGGGGGCGATCAGCAGGGACCTTGCCGACATGGCCGCTCTCCTCCACACCCGGTGGAGGGGTCGGCAGCGGTCGCTACGCAGGTGCGATGGAGCTGCCGGGGTCCGGCGCCGG
>NZ_JAAHBP010000040.1 GCF_023184515.1 Streptomyces sp. D2-8
TCTCCGACGGCACCTCCCGGGCCCGGTGACACCACCCCCCAGGTCATCCGTTCGACAGGGGGCAACAGTCATGGCGGGCCCGGAGGCCAGCGGTCCCGTTGCGGAACCGCGGAAAACATAACGGGGCGGCCACGGCACGAGCCCCACGCGTTACGCCGACCGCGGCTACGACCACGACATCTACCGCCGCCGCCTGCGCGAGCGCGGCACCACACCGAAGATCGTCCGACGCGGCCAGCCGCACGGCTCGGGCCTGGGCGAGGTCAGGTGGGTCGCCGAATCCGCCATCGCCTGGCTCCACGGCCCCCGCCGCCTACGGACCGCTGGGAAGCACGCGACGACATGCACCACGCCTTCCTCCAACTCGCACACTGCATGACGCTCGCAAGCACCCAGCATTCTGAAAGCACCCCTCAAGGAGCGCTTCGCGCGCATCGGACGGCCGCGGTGCTCCGAGAAGGAGCACCGCGGCCGCTTCATGGGGGCGCGGGGAACTGCGCGACCAGCCGCGCGATGCCGCAGACGACTGACGGCATACCGCGGCACCAAGCCGAGCGCTTACGCAAGCGCACGCTGTAGCGCCGTGTCGAGTACCGCCGTCAGCGATCCGGTGGGGTCGCCCACGGCGCCGGTGGCGCGCCACGCGATGAAGCCGTCCGGGCGGAGCAGGACCGCGCCGGTGTCTTCGACGCCGTAGCGGGTGAGGAACCGCTCGACGGTCTCCGGGGACTCCTCCGTGCCCACTCGGTGGAAGGCGAGGCCCAGTGCCTGCGCGGGCTCCTGCCAGGCCGTGCCGTTCGGGCCGGTGAGGAGCCAGAAGCCGCCGTCGAGGAGGTCGTGGAGGGGGATCTCCTTGCCCTGGCGGACCAGGGGAAGGTGGGGAGCGCGGGTGCCGGGGCGACCAGTGGGGGTCGTCGGGTCCTCGACCACGGCGGTGTCGTCGTCGCCCACCTCGCTGAGGACGGCGTCCGATCGGTACACGTGGCCGAACAGCACCGTGGTCTCGGGACGGTGCCGGGCCGCTGCCGCCTCGTCGAGGCCGCTGCGCTGGAGGTAGCGGATGACGCCCTGGTCGACGGTGAACTCGGCGACCGGCGCCCGCTCCTGCTCGTAGGTGTCCAACAGGCCGGGGCCCGCCTCCCCGCGCAGCACCCACGCGAGCTTCCAGGCCAGGTTGTGCGCGTCCTGGATGCCCATGTTGCCGCCGAACCCTCCGGTGGGCGGCATGACGTGCGCGCAGTCACCGGCGAGCAGCACCCGCCCGGAGCGGAAGCGGTCCGCCACCCAGGCGGCGATCTCCCAGCTCGTCGCGGACTCCACCGCGACCGGCAGATCGGGTACCCCCACGGCGGCCCGCACCAGCTCCACGCAGTCCGCGGTGCCGTAGACGCGGTGGTCGGCCCCGGGCGGCAGGCTCGGCGCGAGCACCCAGCGGTCGGAGTCCGCGCCGCCGAGCTTGCCGAGCACCCCCTTGACGGTCGGGTTGCTGACGAAGCAGAGGAAGAAGGTGCGTCCCGCCACGTACGGGTCGAGGTCGGCGTGGAAGACGATGTTCATCTGCCGGCCGAACACACCCTGCCCGTGATGGCCGATGCCGAGCGAGGTGCGGATCGGCGCCCGTGAGCCGTCGGCCGCGACCAGGTACCGCGCCCGCACCGTCCGCTCGGAGCCGTCGCCCACGTCGCGCAGCACGGCCGTGACGCCCTCCGCGTCCTGGGCGAATCCCGTCATCTCGATGGCGAACCGGATGTCCGCGCCGAGCTCCTCGGCCCGCTCCCGCAGCACCGGTTCCAGGCGGTCCTGCCCGATCAGGGTCCAGCCAGTGGTGCCCACCTCGTGGGGGTCGAAGCGGAACGGCCCGTCGAACCGCCCGAGTTCGGGCCCGGTGAGGGACTCGGCCTGGAGGATGTCGCCGTACTGGGCGTGCGGGTTCTCCCGCGCCCGTACCGCGTCCTCCAGGCCGAGCGCGCGCAGCAGCTCCATGGTCCGCGGGCTCGCGGCCTGCGCCCGGGGGTGCGCCGAGATCTCCGCGTGCCGCTCCACCAGCAGCGTCCGGATGCCCTGCCGGGCGAGGAACAGGGCCTGGGCGAGGCCCACCATGCTGCCGCCCACGATGAGTACTTCGGTCGTCTCGTCCGCCATACCGGCTCCTCGAAGGGTGTGGAATGCGTTCGGTTTCGGCGGGCCGATGCAACACCCGGGGCCTCGAACCGGGCTCGCGGCGCGGGCGAACGGAACCAGTGCGGATCGGCGCGCTCCCAGGCTGATTCGAGTGCCGTCCGAGGGGCGGCTGACAGGTTCGAGACGTACCAGGCCCGAAATGCGGCGCAAGGCTCGAAGGAGGGCGGAAGCAGTGGTGGAGGCTTTGAGTGTGCTGGTGCTGACGGGCACCGGCCTGGTGGCGGGGGTGCTCTTCGCGGTGGCGGTGAGCGTGATGCCCGCGCTGATCGCGATGACCCCGGAGCGGTACGTGTCCACGCACATCCTGCTCGGCAGGCGCTACGACCGGATCATGCCGTTCATCGTCACCGGATCCACCGCCGTGGACGTGGGGCTCGCGGTACGGGCGTCGGTCGGCCCCGGCGTGCTGTTCGCGGCCGCCGCCCTCTGCATGGCGGGGGTGGCCGTGGTGTCGCAGACCCGGAACGTGCCGATCAACCGGACGGTCAAGCGGACCCGGCCCGAGGACCTGGGCCCCGGCTGGCGGGACCCCCGCCCGGCCTGGCGCGACTGGCACCTGGTGCGCACGTGCCTCGCGATCGCGGGCTGCGCGCTGACGGCCGCCGCGGTGGTGCTGTCGTGAACCCCGTCGTCGTACGCGATCTGCCGGAGGGGGCGGAGCGGGCGGCGGCCGACGTCCGGATGCGGGAACTGCTGTCCCGCCCCGAGCCCGGTCCGGTGGCCGAGCGGCTCGCGCTGCTGCACTTCACGGGACGGCGCAGCGGGCGGCCGTACACGGTTCCCGCCGGGGTGCACACCCTCGGCGGCGCGCTGGTGGTGGCGACCGGCAGCGGCTGGCGGCACAACTTCGCTGGCGGCACGGCGGGCGAGCTGACCTGGCGCGGGCAGCGGCGGCCGGTGCGGTTCGCGCTGGTCGACGACGCGGAGCGCACCGCGCATGGCTATCTGGAGCTGTACCGCCGCTACGGGGAGGCGGCCCCGCGCCGACTCGGGATCGCGGTGCTTGGCGAAGGGGCGCCCGGGCTCGCCGAGTTCCGGGACGCCGTCGCCCGGCGCGGGCTCTCCCTGGTGGAAGTCACCCACGTCACCCCCGTCCCGGCAGGGAACAGCGCACCCACATCAGACGCAGAGAACGAGAGGGCACCACGATGAGCGGAATCGCCGGCTGGGTGGACTTCGAGCGGGACCTGACACCGGAGGCGCCCACCGTCCATGCGATGGCGGCGGCGCTCGCCCACCGCGGCTCCGACGGCTTCGGTGAGTGGATCGAGGGGCATGCCGCGCTGGCACACCGGCGGCTCTCCCTGCTCGACCCCGGGCACGCGGCGCAGCCGGCCCTCGTGGAGTCGGAGGCTGGGAACCCGGTGGCCGTGCTGACCCTGGACGGGGCTGTCACCAACCACGTGGAGTTGCGCCGTGAACTGGCCGCGAAGGGACACCGGTTCACCACAGACGGTGACGCGGAGGTGGCGCTGCACGCCTATCTGGAGTGGGGCGCCGCCTTCCCGGAGCGGCTGGAGGGCCTCTTCGCGCTGGCCGTGTGGGACGTACGGCGGCAGGAACTGCTCCTGGTCCGCGACCGGTTGGGGGTGAAGCCGCTGTGCTACTTCCTGACTCCTTCCGGGGTGGTCTTCGGCTCCGAGCCCAAGGCGCTGCTGGCGCACCCGGCGGTACGGCCGGTGGTCGACGCCGACGGGCTGCGGGAGCTGTTCGCGCACAGCCGCAAGCCGGGCACCGGGGTGTTCCGGGGCACGCGCGAGGTGCTGCCCGGCCACACGATGACCGTGCGGGCGCCGGGCACCGGCCACCGGCGCTACTGGTCGCTGCCCGCCCGCCCGCACACCGACAGCTTGGAGACCACCGTCGCCACCGTGCGCCGGCTGCTGTCGGAGGCGGTGGCCACGCATCTGCGCGCGGACGTGCCGGTCGGCGCGATGCTCTCCGGAGGGATCGACTCCAGCGCGCTGACCGCGCTCGCGGCCCGTCAGCGGCGGGCCGCGGGGGGCGGGCTCCGATCGTTCTCGGTGAACTTCGCCGGCTACGCGGAGAACTTCGAGCCGCACCCGACCATGCGCGCCACCCCCGACGCCCCCTATGCGGCCCTCGCGGCCGAGCACATCGGGACCGAGCACACCGAGATCCTGCTGGACACGGCGGCGCTCGCCGACCCGCGAACGCACGCCGCCGCCCTGCGCAGCCAGGACGCGCCCTCCCCGCTCGGCGACATGGACGTCTCGCTGCTGCTGTTCTTCGAGGCGCTGCGCGGCGCCGGGATCAGGGCCGTGCTCTCCGGGGAGACCGCCGACGAGGTGTTCAACGGCTACTTCTGGGCGTACGACCCGGCCCACAGCAACTCCACGACCTTCCCGTGGGTCTCCTTCGAGCGCGGGCACGACGCCGCCGCGGGCGGTCTCGGCTGCTCGCTGGTGGACCGTACGCTCCGCAAGGAGCTGGACTTCATGGAGTACGCCGACCAGCACTACCGCGACGCTCTCACCGAGGTCCCGCAGGTGGCCGGGGAGGGCCCCGCCGAGCGCCGGGCGCGCGAGGTCACCTATCTGGCGCTGACCCGGTGGGCGCCGACCCATCTGGACCGGGCCGACCGCATGAGCATGGCGCACGGGGTGCAGCTGCGCCCGCCGTTCTGCGACCGTGCACTGGTGGAGTACGTGTACAACGTGCCGGCCGAGCTGAAGCGGGTGGACGGCCAGGAGAAGAGCCTGCTGCGGGCCGCCGTCGCCGATCTGCTGCCGGAGCGGGTGCTCAACCGGCCCAAGAGCGCCTACCCGACCGTCCAGGAGGCGGCGTACGGCGAGTTCGTGCGCCACCGCTTCGGGGACGTGGCCGCGGACCGGGCGGCGCCGGTCGCCCCGCTGCTCGACGCCGAGGCGACCCGGGTGGCGCTGGGCGCGGCGGCGGCCCCCAGCGGTGCCTTCGCGTGGGTGGAGCGGGCGAGCATGGAGATGGTCCTCCAGCTGAACACCTGGCTGGCGGAGTACCGGGTGGAGCTGAGCCTGTGAGGGTGCCGGACGCCACACTCCACGCAGAAATGTGCACCTTGTCATCCATGTGTGCCAAGTAATAGGATGCGGTGAGATAGGGAATGGAAGCGGTATTCGGCCGGAGTGGAATCAAGTATTCCATCGCCAGGCGACCGCAGGGCTTTTGCTGAATTCAACTTGTTTTCGGCGAAGCTGATTTCCCGAGTAAAGGGAGGGTAATTTCTTGAGCCGTCGGTGCGGGAGATGTTTTGCCGGGAATCGAGTGGCGTAGGAAGGTGAATAGCCGATGGCCGCCATCCCGCGAAGGCGGCGCACTCAGGGGGAATGCAGTGATAGAGATCGGTCTGCTGGGCTCGATGCGAATACGCAGGAACGGGGAGGACGTAACACCGTCGGCCCCCAAGCTGCGTCAGGTGCTTGCCCTGCTGGTGCTCAATGCAAATTCTCTGGTCAGCGTGGATCAGCTGTGCGAAGAGCTGTGGGAGGACCACCCGCCGCTCAGCGCGCTGACCACCTTGCAAACCTACATTTATCAACTGCGCCGCAGGCTGCTGTTGGCCACCGGACAGAATGGCGCGCCTTTCGGATCCCGTCCACCGCACGGCTGCCCCGCAATCTTGACCAGAGTGGGTGGGTACGAACTGCGACTGGACGACAAGGAGTCAGTGGACGCCTACCGGTTCGACCAGCTCACAGAACAGGGCATGGCACAGCTCCGTACCGGTGCGGGGGAGGAGGCCGCTCGCACTCTCAAGGCGGCCCTTTCCCTGTGGAAGGGCGGAGCCCTGGTCGACGTCAGCACCGGACGCCGGCTGTCGGCTTGGTCGACCCAGCTCGAGGAACGCCGTAAGAGCGTCCAGGAGCAACGTTTCTCCCTGGAGCTCGAACTCGGCCGTCACCATGCCTTGCTGGACGAGCTGTCCGAGGCGTTCCGCGCCCACCCCACCCACGAGGCGTTCGCCGGGCAGCTGATGCGGGCCCTGCACCGCTGCGGCCGCCGCCCGGACGCCCTCAACACCTTCCGCACTCTGCGCACCCACCTCGTCGAAGAGCTCGGACTGGAACCCTCCGCGCAGCTTCAGCGGCTCCACCAGGAGGTGCTCGCTGACCGCGGCCACCTCCGCGGAGCGGCTCCGGCCAAGACCGAGACCGCGCCCGGCGGGCGCCGGCTCGTGCCGGGCCCGGCCCAGCTCCCCGCCGACGTCGGTGACTTCGTCGGACGGGAGCGGGAACTTGGCCAGTTGGAGACCTTCCTCGGCGCGGACCGGCCCAGCACCGGCATGCGGGTGGTGGAGGTGCACGGCCCGCCCGGTGTCGGCAAGAGCGCCTTCGCCGTGCGTGCCGCGCACCGGCTGCGCCCGCGCTTCCCCGACGGGCAGCTCTTCATCGACCTGTCCGCCGTCGGCGAGGGCTCCCAGCAGCTCGCCGACGTGCTGTCGGCCTGTCTTACCGCCTGCGGCATCCAGCGCGAGAAGCAGCCCGCCGGGCTCGACGAGCTCAGCCGGCTCTTCCGCACCTGGACCGCCGACCGCCGGGTGCTGGTCGTGGTGGACGACGCGCTCACCGCCTCCCAGATCCGTGCCGTCCTGCCGGGCGGTTCCGGCTGCGCGGTGATCGCCACCAACCGCTACCGGGTGCACAGCCTCTCCATCGGCCGCAAGATCGTGCTCCCGGCCCTGTCCCACGAGGAGTCCCTCAAGCTCTACGACCGGGTCGCCGGGGAGCGCTCCCGTCAGGAGGACCCTGCGGCGGTGCAGGAGCTGATGGGGCTGTGCGAGGGACTGCCGCTGGCGATCAGGGCGGTGGCCGGCCGGCTCACCGCACGGCCCGGCTGGTCGGCGGCACGGCTGGCGCTGCGGCTACGCGGCAACCCCCGGATGCTGCTCGAACTCCCAGCCGGCACACAGTCGTTGGTGACCACCGTGGCCGCCAGCCACCGGCATCTGCCCGCCCGTTCCCGGGAGTTGCTGCACCTGCTGCTCCAGCGCGAGCGCCCCCGCTGGCGCCTCGACGAGGTGGTGGCACGGCTGCGTCCCGGCATCGGTGACGCCGAGACGCTCCTCGAATACCTCGTCGACGTCCACCTCGTCCAGGAACACCTGACACCGGACGCCGAGCTCCTGTACTCCGTTCCCCGGCTCACCCGGCAGGCCCTGATCCTGCTGCTGCGGGGCACGCCCGCGGGCGACGTACCGAATCCCCGGACGGCCGGGGCCGGTGTCGCCGGCGGTGCCGGCGTCACCCTGGTGAAGGCCGACATCCGCCGGTAGCACGACCTCCTCGACGGTCCGCCGCACCCCACGTGCGGCGGGCCGTCGTGCTGTGTCCCGCCCGCCGCACCGGGGCCGCCAGCGGTTCTCCAGGCGCCTTCGAGAGCGCCTCGACCCCCGCCGACCAGGGTGAACACAGCACCGACAAGCCGGGAGGACATCGTGCACCGAACGCTGATCGTGGCGAGGATGGACCTCGCCGACGCCGAGGGCGTCGCGCAGGTCTTCGCCGATTCGGACAGCACCGAACTGCCCCATCTGGTGGGGGTGTCGAGGCGGACGCTGTTCGCGTTCCACAACCTGTACTTCCATGTGGTGGAGGCCGACCAGGACATCGCGCCGAACCTGTACAAGGCGCGCAGCCACCCGCTCTACGAGGAGATCAACACCCGGCTCGGCCAGTTCATCTCGCCCTACGACCCCGACTGGCGCGAGCCCAAGGACGCCATGGCCGTCCCCTTCTACTCCTGGACGCCCCAGCAGGGCCCGCAGATCAGCGCCCCGCGCTCGGCGAACCTGGGCGGTGCTCGATGAGCGCCCCCGCCACCACCAGGGTCTCCGCCGACGAGGTCGCCGCCAACACCAAGCGCGGCGGCGACATCCGCGTCACCCTCAGCCCCAAGACCGTGGGCTGCACCTCGGGCTTCGGCGGAGTGCTGCGGCTGGCCCCCGGCCACCACGTCACTGAGCACCTCCACCCGTACTCCGAGGAGTTCCTGCACGTCGTCCAGGGCCGACTGGAGATGACCTTGGACGGCGGCACCCCGGTCGCACTCGGCCCCGGCGACTCGCTGCTGGTGCCCATCGGAGTGCGTCACCGCCTGGTGAACACCGGGTCCGTGCCGGCCGAGGCGGTCTTCCACCTCTCGCCGCTCGCGCCGCGCCCCGAACTGGGCCACGTCGACACCGAACAGCCGCTCGACGCGTCCGCGGGCAACCCCGATGTGGGAGCGGCCCGATGACGGCCCGGCACCGACGCGCGGTGATCACCGGGGTGGGCGCCGTCGCGCCCGGCGGAATCGGGCGGGGTGCCTACTGGGACCTGCTCACCGCCGGCCGCACCGCCACCCGCCGCATCAGCCTGTTCGACCCGGCAGGGTTCCGCTCCCAGGTCGCCGCCGAGTGCGACTTCGACCCGCTCGCCGCCGGACTCACCCCGCAGGAGGCCCGCCGGATGGACCGGGCCGGCCAGTTCGCGGTCGTCGCCGCTCGCGAGGCCGTCGCGGACAGCGGCGTCGAACTGCCCGGCGCCGACCCGGAACGGGTCGCCGTGAGCATCGGCAGCGCCGTCGGCTGCACCATGGGCCTGGAGGAGGAGTACGCGGTCCTCTCCGACGGCGGCCGCGACTGGCTGGTCGACCACAGGTACGGCGTTCCCCACCTGTACGGCTACATGGTGCCCAGCACTCTCGCTGTCGAGGTGGCCCGGCAGGCCGGCGCCGAGGGGCCGGTCGCGCTGATCTCCACCGGCTGTACCTCGGGCCTGGACGCCATCGGACACGGCGTCCAGCTGATCGAGGAGGGCACGGCCGACATCGTGCTCGCCGGCGCCACCGACGCCCCGCTGTCGCCGATCACCTCCGCCTGCTTCGACGCCATCAAGGCCACCACCGCCAACAACGACGACCCCGCACACGCCTCCCGGCCCTTCGACGGACGGCGCGACGGCTTCGTCCTGGGCGAGGGCTCCGCCGTCATGGTGATCGAGGAGATGGAGTCGGCCAGGCGCCGCGGCGCCACCGTGTACGCCGAGGTCCTCGGCTTCGCCGGTCGCAGCAACGCCTTCCACATGACCGGACTCAAGCCGGACGGCCGGGAGATGGCCGAGGCCGTCCGGGTCGCCTTGGACCGGGCGAGGGTCGACCCCGGCGACATCGACTACATCAACGCGCACGGCTCGGGAACCAAGCAGAACGACCGGCACGAGACCGCCGCGTTCAAGCGCAGTCTCGGACAGCGGGCCCACGAGGTGCCGGTCAGCTCCATCAAGTCGATGATCGGGCACTCACTCGGCGCGATCGGCTCCCTGGAGATCGCCGCCTGCGCCCTGGCCCTACGCCACCAGGTCGTCCCGCCGACGGCCAACCTGTCCACGCCCGACCCCGAGTGCGACCTCGACTACGTGCCGGTGACGGCCCGCGAGCACCGCATGGACCGGGTGCTCAGCGTGGGCAGTGGCTTCGGCGGCTTCCAGACGGCGATGGTCCTGGGCCGGCCCGCCGTCGGGCACGGGGAGGCGGCATGAGCGCCTCCGGCATACTCCCCGGCCGCCGCGGCCGGTCCGTGGTCACCGGGCTCGGCGTGGTCGCGCCCACCGGGATCGGCGCCGCCCGGCACTGGGAGTCGGTGCTCGCGGGAAAGAGCGGCCTCGGCCGGATCACCCGCTTCGACCCGACCGGCTACCCCGTCCAAGTGGCGGGCGAGGTCCCCGGATTCCGCGCGGGTGAACAGGTGCCGGGACGGCTCGTCCCGCAGACCGACCGCTTCACCCACTTCGCGCTGGCCGCCGCCCAGGACGCCCTCGCGGACGCCGCCGCCGACCCGGCGACCCTGCCGGAGTACGAGATGGCGGTGGTGACCGCCAGTTCCTCGGGTGGCACCGAGTTCGGACAGCACGAGATGGAGAACCTCTACCAGAAGGGTTCCTCCTGGGTCGGCGCCTACCAGTCCATCGCCTGGTTCTACGCGGCCACCACCGGCCAGGTTTCCATCCGGCACGGCATGCGCGGCCCCTGCGGCGTCATCTGCGGCGAGCAGGCCGGCGGCCTCGACGTCCTCGGCCAGTCCCGGCGGCTGCTGGACACCGGCTCCCGGCTCGTGCTCAGCGGCGGCACCGACGCCTCGCTGTGCCCGTACGGCCTGGTGGCGCAGCTGTCCACCGGTCGGCTGTCCGCCGAGGACGATCCCGCCCGTGCCTACCTGCCCTTCGACGCGGGCGCCTCCGGCTTCGTCCCGGGCGAGGGCGGTGCCATCCTCGTCGTCGAGAACGCCGAGGCGGCACGCGCCCGCGGGGTCCGGGCGTACGGCGAACTCCTGGGCTACGCGGCGGGTTTCGACCCCACGGCGGACGGCACCACCGCGCGGTACTCCGTGCTGGTGTCCGTCGTCCGGCGAGCCCTCGCCGACGCCGGGCTCGCCACGGGCGATGTCGACGTGGTCTTCGCCGACGCCTCCGGCACACCCGCCGAGGACCTCGCCGAGGCCCGCGCCATCACCGAGGTCTTCGGCCCCGGCGCGGTACCGGTGACCGCGCCGAAGACCCTCACCGGGCGCCTCTACGCGGGCGGCGCCGCGCTGGACGTGGCGACCGCGCTGCTCGCCCTGAGCGCCGGTGTCGTCCCGCACACTGCGGGGCTCGGCCGGCCGGCCCCCGGCTGCGAGATCGACCTCGTCCTCGACCGCCCCCGCCAGACCTACCCGCGCACCGCCCTCGTCCTGGCCCGCGGCCACGGTGGCTTCACCTCAGCACTGGTCCTCGGCGCCGGCGACCGCGACGCCCTCAAGAAGCGACCGGCCCACCACCCACGACGTACGAAAGGCGGCACCCCATGACGGAGTTCACCCTCGACGACATCCGGCGGATCCTGCGCGCGAGCGCCGGAGTCGACGAGCAGACCGACCTGGACGGCGAGCACTTCGCCGACACCGCGCTCGTCGACCTCGGCTACGACTCCCTGGCCCTGCTGGAACTCGTCAACCGCATCGAGCGCGAGTACGGCATCCAGATCCCCGACGGCGACCTGGCGCACACCCAGACCCCCCGCGAGGCCCTCTCCTATGTCCACGCCCGGCTCACGGAGGCGCGCGTCTGATGGCAGGACACACCGACAACGCGATTGTCGTCGAGGCACCGATGGACCTGGTGTGGACGATGACCAACGACGTGGCCGCCTGGCCGCGGCTGTTCAACGAGTACGCCTCCGCCGAGATCCTCGGCCAGGACGGCGACACCGTCACCTTCCGCCTCGCCCTGCACCCGGACGAGAACGGCACGGTCTGGAGCTGGGTCTCCGAGCGCACCCCCGACCCGGCCACCCGCACCGTCGTGGCCCGCCGGGTCGAGACCGGTCCCTTCGAGTACATGAACATCCGCTGGGAGTACGAGGAGGTGCCCGGCGGCGTACGGATGCGCTGGATCCAGGGCTTCGCGATGAAACCCGACGCCCCCATCGACGACGCCGGGATGACCGCCCGACTCAACCGCAACACCGCCGTCCAGATGCGGCTGATCAAGGCCAAGGTGGAGACCGCGGCCCGGGCCGGCCGGCAACTCCAGGGCAAGCGCGTCCTGGTGACCGGCGGCAGCCGCGGCATCGGGCGGGGCATCGTGCTAGCCGCCGCCCGGGCCGGGGCCGACGTCGTCGCCTGCTACCGCACTCCCGGCGAAGCCGTCGCCACTCTGGAGGAGGAACTCGCCGGCACCCCCGGCAAGCACCAAGTGCTGCGGGCCGACGCCGCCGACGAGACGGACGTGGACCGGCTGGCCGCCGCGTGCGAGGCGGGCCTCGGCGGACTGGACGCCGTCGTCAACAACGCCGGGACGTTCCGCCCCCAGCCGTACGCCGACCTCGGACCCGCCGAGTGGGCCGCCACCCTCCAGGGCAACCTCACCGCCACCCACCTGGTCACCCGGCGCACCCTGCCGTTGCTCTCCGTCGGCTCCTCGGTGATCAACATCGGCTCCACGGTCGCCTTCATCGGCATGGCCGGCGGCGTCCACTACACCGCCGTCAAGTCCGCGCTGATCGGCATGACCCGCTCGCTGGCCCGGGAACTCGGACCGCGCGGCATCCGCGTCAACACCGTGTCCCCCGGCCGTATCGCCACCGAGGCGCTCGACGAACTGCCCGCCGAGGAGGCTGAGCGGCAGCGCGCCACCTTCGCCTCCTTCACAGCGCTCGGCCGGCTGGGCACCGTCGACGACATCGCCCAGGCCGTGCTGTTCCTCATCAGCGACCACGCCGGCTACATCACCGGCCAGAACATCCACGTCGACGGCTGCGTGTGAGCCGCGGCCCAGCCAAGGAGGGAAACCAGTGGAACTCGCACTGCACGGCAGGAAACTCCTCGTCACCGGCGGCACCCGGGGCATCGGGCGGGGCATCGTCCTCGCCGCGGCCCGGGCCGGCGCCGACGTCCTCACCTGCTACCGGCAGGAGAGCGAGGCCGTCGACAGCCTGACCGCCGCGCTGAAGGAAACCGTCGGCGACCACCACGTGATCCGCGCGGATGTCGGCGACACCGCCGAGGTCGACCGCCTCGTCGGCGAGGCCAAGGACCGCTTCGGACGGCTCGACGGCGTCGTCAACAACGCGGGCGTGATCAGCCACATCCCGTTCGCGGACCTGCCCGCCGACGAGTGGGCGCGGATCCTCGACACCAACCTCACGGCCGCCTACCGGGTCATCCAGCAGGCGCTGCCGCTGCTCGGCGCCGGCTCCTCGGTGGTCAACATCGGCTCGCGCGGCGCCGCCGCGGGCATACCGCTGCGCGCCCACTACACCGCCGCCAAGGCCGCCATGATCGGGCTGACCCGCTCCCTCGCCAAGGAACTCGGCCCGCAGGGCATCCGGGTCAACGTGGTCGCCCCCGGCGTCATCGAGACCGAGGCCTTCGCCACCATGCCCGCCGACCGCGCCGACGGACTGCGGGCCACCTACTCCCGCAAGACCGCGCTCGCCCGCCTCGGCACCGTCGAGGAACTCGCAGGCCCGGTGCTGTTCCTGCTCTCCGACGCCTCTGCCTACATCACCGGCGAGACCCTCAACGTCGACGGGGGGATCTGACATGCCCGAACTCTCCGAGCAGGTCTTCCGGGTCATGCTGCGGATGCAGATCAAGCCCGGCATGGAGAACGAGTTCGAGAAGGTGTGGCTGGAAGTCGGCGACTCGGTCACCACCCACCCCGCCAACCTCGGCCAGTGGCTGTCCCGCAGCGCCGAGGAGGACGGCGTCTACTACATTGTCAGCGACTGGGAGAACGAGCCGCTGTTCCGCGAGTTCGAGACAAGCGACCGGCATCTGGAACACCGAAAGAAACTGCACCCGTACCGCAGCGGCGGTTCCATGACGACGATGCACGTCGTCGCCGCCCTGTCCGGCGCAGCCTGCGGTACCTCGTGACCTCCGGAGCGACCCATACAGCGATCGAGGTGGTGCTCTACCACCTGAGCGACGACCCGGACCGGGTGCTGCCCGCGTACCACGAGTCCAGCCGCCGGATGGCGGGTACCGCCGGCCTGCTCGGCAACAAGCTGCTGCACGCCCTCGGCGACCCGCGCTCCTATGTCGTGGTCAGCCGCTGGTCGGACTGGGAGGCGTTCACCGCCTGGGAAAGCGGCCCCGCCCACAAGGACCAGACGGCCCCGCTGCGGCCGCTGCGCGACACCGGCCGGGACCGACCCTTCGAGATCTACCGGGAGCTGGCCAGCTACGCGGGGGACCGGGCCACCGGCGACCCCAGGGAAGGAGTCTGAGAATGGCACGTACGGACGCCTGGCAGACCGCCCCGCCGACCGACCTGTTCACCCCAGCCTTCCACCAGAACCCGCACGAGGCGCTGGCCGACCTGCGGCGAACCGCGCCCGCCGTGCCCGTGACGACGCCGAACGGCCTGCGCACCTGGCTGGTCACCGGATACGAGCACGCCAGGGCGCTGCTCGCCGACCCCCGGCTGAGTAAGGACATGCGGGTCGGCCGGGACCTCATCCCGCGCAACTTCGCCGACCCCGACAAACAGCGGGAGTTCCTCGCGGAGTCGGGGGAGCGCAGCCAGTTCCCGCACGTCCTCAGCGTGCACATGCTGGACAGCGACCCGCCGGACCATACCCGGCTGCGTCGGCTCGTCGGCCGGGCCTTCACCGCGCGCAGGGTCGGGTCCCTGCGACCGCGCATCACCGAGCTCACCGACGAACAACTGGACGCCATGGCCCGGCACGAGCGGCTGGACCTCATGGAGGCGCTGGCCTTCCCGGTGCCGTTCACGGTCATCTGCTGGCTGCTCGGCGTGCCCCCGGACGACCGGGCCGCGTTCCGCCGCTGGTCCAACCTGCTCGTCTCCGGCTCGGGCACCGACGAGGTGCGCGAGGCCAGCGCGTCGATGATCGCGTACCTGAAGGCGCTGATCGAGGCGAAGCGGGCCGAACCGGCCGACGACATGCTCACCGACCTCGTGCACGCCCAGGACGCCGGCGACCGGCTGTCGTCCGACGAGCTGATCTCCATGGCGTTCCTGCTGCTGGTGGCCGGCCACGAGACCACGGTCAACCTCATCGGCAACGGCACCCTGGCCCTGCTCACCCACCCCGAGGTGCGTCAGCAGCTCGCGGCGGACGAGTCGCTGTGGCCGGCGGCCGTCGAGGAGTTCCTCCGCTACGACGGTCCGGTCACCAACGCCACCTGGCGGTTCACCACCGAGCCCGTCGAGGTCGGTTCCGTGGTCATCCCCGAGGGCGAGTTCGTGACCATCTCGCTCGGCGCCGCCGGCCGGGACCCGGCCCGATACCCCGACCCGGACCGCCTGGACATCACCCGGGCCCACACCGCCTCGGTCGCCTTCGGCCACGGCATCCACCACTGCCTGGGTGCCCCGCTCGCCCGGCTGGAGGGGCAGATCGTCCTCAGCCGCCTCCTCGCGCGCTTCCCCGGGCTGCGGCTCGCCGTGGACGCGGACGAACTGCGTTGGCGCACCAGCCTGATGATGCGCGGCCTCGAAGAACTCCCGGTGTTCACGGCGTGACCGCCGATCCCGACCCACCCCTTCTGGAGGAGACACCCGTGGAACGTCAGGACACCGAACGCCCCGCCTGGGCCCCGCCGGAAGTCGACATCGACACGCCGAGCATCGCCCGGGTCTACGACCACTGGATCGGTGGCACCCACAACTTCCCGGTGGACCGGGAACTCGCCCGCAAGGTCGCGGCAGGCAACCCGGACCTCCCCGCCACCCTCAAGGCCAACCGCGCCTTCCTGCGCCGCGCCGTACGCGAGCTGTCCGCGCTCGGCATACGGCAGTTCCTCGACATCGGCTCCGGCATCCCAGCCGAGGGCAACGTGCACGACGTGGCCCTCGCAGCCCACCCGTACAGCAAGGTCGTCTACGTCGACATCGACCCGGTGGCTGTCGCGCACGGCCGGGCGCTGCTCGGCGACGAACCCAGGGCGGCCGTCTTCCAGGGCGACCTGTACAAGTCCCGGGAGATCCTTGACGCGGAGGACACGCGCCGGCTGATCGACTTCGACCGGCCGGTCGCGCTGATCCTCGCGGCGGTGATGCACTTCGTCCCGGACGGCGACGATCCGCTCGCCCTGGTGCGCCAGTACACCGAGCGGCTGGCACCCGGCAGCGCCCTGGTGATCTCGCACGCCGGCGCGGAGGAGGTCCCGAGGGCAGCGCCGGAGGCGGCCGAGCACTACCGGGGCGCGGTGAGCCAGGTGATCTGGCGCAGCAACCAGGAACTCGCCGCGCTGTTCGAGGGCTTCGAGCTGGTGGAACCCGGCGTGGTCCGTGCCCCGCTGTGGCGCCCCGAACCGGCCGAGACCCCCGACCCGAAGCTCGCCATGCTGGCCGGAGTGGCGCTCAAACCGGCCCGGTGACCTCCGGTGGACACTTCTCTCCCCCCACCGGACTCGTCGCCGGCCACCGCCTCCACCGCAGCGGTACGGCCAGGGAACGGCCGCAGGCCCGGCTTCGGCACTCTGCTCGCGGTCGACCTGTGGGAGCGGTTCAGCTTCTTCGGCATGGCGGCGATCCTGGTCCTGTACCTGACCGCTTCGGAGGCTCGCGGCGGCATGGGCATGGCGCCGCAGTCGGCCACCGCGATCTTCGCGGCGTACATGTCGCTCACCTTCATGGCCGGTCTGCCTGGCGGCTGGCTCGCCGACCGGGTGCTGGGGGCGCGCCAGGCTGTGCTGCTCGGCTCATCACCTGTGGCCACGCAGTGCTCGCGGTTCCGGTAACGGGCTCGCTCTATGCCGGGCTGCTGCTGGTCGTCGTGGGAACAGGCCTGGTCAAGCCGGCCATGGCGGCTATGGTCGCGGAGGTCAGCGGGGACGGGAAGGGCCGCCGCGAGGCGGCCTTTCGGCTCTTCTACATGTGCATCCAGGTCAGTGCGCTCATCGCCCCTGTCGTCACGGGGCTGCTGGCGGAGCGCGTCGCCTGGCACCTGGGCTTCGCGGCGGCCGCCTTCGGCATGACGGCGGGGCTGATCCAGTTCACCCTCGGCCTGCGACGATACGGGGACGTGGGCGCGCGTCCGCCCCGCCCGGTGCCACGCCCCGAGGCCGCTGCGATGCTCCGGCGTGCCGCCTGGGTCACGGGGGCGGTGGGCGCGCTTCTGGTGGTGCCGGCGTCCTGTGGGCTGCTGCCTCTCCCCGCAGTGCTCGCCGTCCTCGGCCTGACCACGGTCACCCTCCCGTTCTGGTACCTGCGTTCACTGCGCCGGACCCACGCGCTGGGAGTGGGCCACAAGCGTCGGCTCGCCGGATTCACCGCGCTGATGGCCGCCTCGGCCGCATTCTGGATGATCTTCGCGCAGAGTGGCTCAGTGCTCAGCCTCTTCGCTGAGCGTCACACCGACCGGGACCTGTTCGGCCTCGAGGTCCCCGCCAGTTGGTTCCAGTCCGTGCACCCGCTCTTCGTCCTGCTGGTCGCCCCGCTCTTCGCCCGGCTCTGGCTGCGTGCCGGGCCGCGCGTCGACGTACCTGTCAAGTTCGCGGGAGCGCTGATCACAGCCGGGCTCAGCTTTCTGCTGTTGGCCGTCGCGGCCCGGCTCGCTGAGCACGGCCCGGTCGGCCCCCACTGGCTGCTGCTGGTCTACCTGCTCTACTCCTGCGGCGAGATCGCGCTCGCCCCGGCTGGCCTGGCACTGGCTGCCGCGGTCGCGCCGCCCGGCAGTACCAGCCGTCTGCTCGCGGTGAACGGCCTGTTCGGTGCCGTGGGTGTGGTTGTGGGCGGCCAGTTGTTCCGGCTGACCACCGTGCTCTCGCTGGCGGCCTACTTCCTGCTGCTCGGGGCCTTCGTCCTAGGGGTCGGCACAATGGTCGCACTCAGCACCCCGCAGCTACGCCGACTCATCGGCCGACCGGCCGACTCCGGCAGCAGCTGATCACCGGGGGCTCTCCTCGGCGAGCGACCGCCGCAGGGCCGCGACCGTAGCCGGAACACGAGTAAAACGGCTCAGGTCTCTGACCTGGGCCTTCATCATGGAGCGGGTGACGAGAATCGAACTCGCGCTCTCAGCTTGGGAAGGTGCGAGCATTTTCGGCGGAATCGAACTTTGACCTGGGTGAACGACCTGGGCTGCGCCCCGTTGGGCTCGGTGGCTTTCACCGTGATTCCCCGCTGTTCCCCGCTCGATCTGGTGCGCCTGTGGTGCGCGCCTGCCGTGCTGTGGTGCGAGAACAACTACCGCTGCTGCGATCCATGTTGCCCTCGGCGCATACGGCGCCGAGGGCAACGGGCGGTTGCGGGGGTTGCTGCACTTCCTTGCTGTACTGCAATCGCTCCGAGAACGGCCCTGGCCCGGCCCGGGTCAGGAGCGCCCAGACTTCAGTGCCATCTTGTGGTGAAAGACGATGCGTCCGGCCAGGAGTGCCGGCAGGCCCACCACCAGCCAGGCTGCGGCAGCCCAGTCCCGCAGCACCCCGACAGCGAGGATCGCCACGAGATAGACGGCGGTGACGATCGCGAGGTCCCGGGCCACGGCTCCGTACTTTTGCATCATGGTCCTTCCGTCAGGCTCTTGAGACACGGGTATACCGCCGTCCGTCAGAGATGCAGTTGGCTCCAGTCAGCACTTGTAGCGCTTCCAGTCCTTGATGACCCCAACATAGGTCACCTTCCACTCCACACACTGCTTGGCCTTGGCTGCGTCCTTGGCCTGGCTCCACAGGGAGGCTGCCTGGAGCCCGGTGGCCGCTGCGCAGCCTGCCGACGCCGCGGGGTTGGGGATCTTGCCGCAGGCCATAGCGGCCGCGACGACGGCGAACGTAGGCATGGTGGCCTTGGCCAGGTCCTTCACCTCGCTCTTGCTGAACCGGAGGTAGATGTACCAGCCCAGGCTGACCTTCGGGTCGGCGACCACCGGAAACGCCGTGTCGGCAGATGTCTCGACGGTCTGGACGAGTGTGTCCCCTTCGACTCTGTAGTGCGTCGGTACGGAGCGTCCCTTGGCGTCCGTGGCCCACGGAGCGTCGATTGAACCGATGATCTTGGGGTCGTCGCCGGTGGTCTCGCTGATGAGGTATCCGCCGAAGCCGTCTTCCTGAAGGGCCGCGCCATCGGGAAGGCTCAGCGGGAATCGCCGCTCGGTGGCGGCTGCCGAGTCCTTCAGCGTGACAAGGGCGCGGACACCGCCGTCTGTGGTGGGCTGTACAGCCAGATCAGTGGAGGGCGCGGCGCCCGGGTAGACGATCGTGCCGCCTTCGGTCTTCAGCCCGGGGGTGCCGGCGCTCCCGGGCAGCTTCATGGATATACGCGAGCCCGCTGCTTCGGCCGTCACCCTGCCGGTTGCCGTCGAAGGGGCTGTGATCTTCACTTCCTTGCCCTCGACCAGCATTGTCGCGGTGGCAGGGGCGCTCGTGGAAGAGGAGCTGGCTGCGATGTCGGCTGTGCCAGTGACCGCCTCCACAGTTGCTGCGGCCCGCGTCGAAGGTGCTGCGTCGTCGGCGATCGCAGCGGGTGACGCCGTGGCGAGCAGGGTCATGCCAGCGAGCAGGGCCATGCCGCACATCGCCGTACGGCGATGTGCAATGAACAGAGACAAGGGTCCCCCTTATCGGATGTGGTCGTGGACTTGTCGTCATGGTCAGGTGGCGACAAGCGACGACGATCTTCACATGGTGACGAAAGGGAAGAGGGTGGATGTACATGTGAAAAAGATCAATGGAACTTCAAGGGCGTCGTTGCCGTCGGCGTTTCCACTCGGCCGCGAGTACCTCCCGGAATGACCCTGGGCTGACGCCGTGCAGGGAAGTCCCCCTGGGAAACACCGATGTGCTGGCCTTGCGATTCGAGGGCGCGGGCCAACTGGTCGCGGGTCAGGGCCTCGTCGAGGTCGACCTCGTGCACGGTCGGGCGCCCTCGTCGGTGAGGGGGACCGGGAGGTCGGCGTCTCGCATTTCGCAGGTGCCGCGTACGCCTCGGGCAGTCGCGGCGAGCATCCCGGTTGCCTCGGAGGGGTGCCACTCCAGGGCCGAGCTGATCGGCTCGACGTCCTTCGCCAGGCGCGGTGTGACGAGTCAGCGGCCGGATCAGGGCACGCACTTACCTTGCCGGGGTTGCCGGGGGCGCGGCTGGAAGCGCGTCGGCTCGCGCACGACCCTGGCGCTTGCAAGTTCATCGCCCCGCACAACCCGGTCTGCTCCGTAGACGACTGTGCGCTGATGATCTCGGAGCTGGTGACCAACGCCATCGCTTACGGCCGGTCGGACGAACCCTGGCCCGTACGGGTCGAATGGTTCCGTGAGGGGACCTCGCTCCGGGTCGACGTGCACAACCCCGGCTTTCCGGCGAACGTGAGGCTGAGGCATCCCGACGCCAACGATTCCCACGGGCGTGGGCTGCTCCTGGTCGATTCGCTGGCCGAGTCGTGGCACGCCGCACCGAGCCGCTTCGGCGGAACCGTCGTCTCACAACAGGGGCAGGCGTCGCCGCTTCGGCGCGATCAGGAAGCTGCCGTCCGGTCGTTGTCAGGCGCGCTATCCGGGGCTTGACGGGGGATGCGTCCGGCACCCTTCCCGTTCGAGACGACGGCGGACGCCGATGACTGGCTCGCCGAAAAGCAGACCGAGATTCGCCGTGGTGAGTGGCGCGACCCCGATGCGGGCGCATGAGCTTCCGGGCCTACGCGGACAAGGGCACCTGGAGTCCTACGCCGAGCCGGGCCCGGACGGGCTGCTCTTCGTCGGTGAGAAGGGGGCTCCCTTCCGGCGCAGCACCTCGGGGCGGAAGTGGCGGAAAGCCCGGGAGGTCGTGGGCATGCCGCCCGGCCTTTCGTGGCCACCATGGCGCGTCAGTTGCAGTACTGCCTCTTGGGCTGAAGTACTGCCTCCTGGGCATGAGTTGGGCGGCCAACAAAACGCTGCGGCGTCCACAACCACCGTCCGCACAGCGAAATGGCAGGTCGGATACCGCCTTTCGGCGCCGGCAGCGACGAGCCCGCCACGCGGCCGATACCGGCCCCCGCCAATCGGAGGGGGTCGGTCGGCTGACCGGCGGGACATCTCCCGAAGCTCGGCGGATGGTCGACAGCCCCCGCCTCGGCAAGGTTGTCCCGGTGACCGACATCCAAAGCGCCAAGGAGGCGCCTCCCCAGCCCTTACCCGCGTCCAAGTCCGCCACGGCGACGGAACGCCCTTCGTCGACGGCGCGGCTGGTCGGGGTGGACCTCGCCCGCGCGCTGGCCGTGTTCGGAATGTTCGCCGTGCACACCGGCCCCTTCAACCCCTTCCCCACGTCCGGCAGCGGCGTCGGCGAATGGGTCGTCTGGCTGGCGAGCGGCCGGGCCTCGGCGCTGTTCGCCACCCTCGCCGGGTTCTCGTTGGTGCTGATCGCCGGCCGCCTGGAGCCGAAGACCGGACTGGCCGGCCGGCAGGCGAGGGCCAGGATCGTGATCCGGGCCGTGATCCTGCTGGTGGTGGGCACCGCGTTGACGATGACCGACTTCGGCGGCGCCACGATCCTCAACTTCTACGCGGTGTACTTCCTGCTGTCCCTGCCCCTGCTGCGGCTGCGGGCCAGGACGCTCGCGCTCATCGCGGTCGCGCTCGCGGTCGTCACGCCGCAGCTGGCGTACGCCCTGAGAGCGCTGCTCAGCGAGTCGATCGTGAACACCATCGACTCGTACGACCCGATCGCCCGCCTCTCCGGCGTGGGTGTGCTCGACTTCCTGCTCACCGGCTTCTACCCGGCCATCACCTGGATGACGTTCGTGGTCACCGGCATGGCGTTGGGCCGGCTGGACCTCGCCTCAGGCGCGGTGCGGCGACGGCTGGCCGTGGTCGGTCCCGCGCTGATCGCCTTCGGATACGGCGTCTCGTGGCTGGCGCTCCGGCTGACCGGCGGCGCTCAGAAGGTCATGGCCGGGATGCCTGCCATGAAGGACCCGGGTGCCATGAAGGACTTCGGTGCCATGAAGGATCCCGGCGTGGCAGAGGGATCTTTCGACTTGCCGGTCGGTGGTGGGCTGTGGGGCCCCGACGCCTGGGGGCTGCTGGCGGCCGAGCCGCACAGCGGTTCCACGTTCGACCTCGTCGGCTGCGTGGGGGTCGCGATCACCGTGATCCTGTGCGCGACGGTGGCGTTGGACCGACTGCCGTGGCTGCGCCGGCCGGCAACGCCGGTCATCGCCGTCGGCACCATGTCCCTGACCCTCTACGTGGGCCACATCCTGGCAATCCTCGCCCTGCCCGGCGAAGCGGCCACCCCGCCGCAGGCCGCCTCTTTCGGGCTGCTGCTCTGCTTCGTCGTCGGGGCCATCGTGTTCGCGGCGGTCTGGTCCCGCTTCTTCCGCCGCGGCCCCCTGGAGCACCTGCTCAACGACGCCACGAAACTGGCACGTCGCGTCCGATGAGCCTCGGGTGGGCACCCCGGGAAGTCCGGGCGTGAGTCGGCCTCCGGCGGGCGGTCGCCGGAGGCCGTGGCCCCGCGGCTCCCGCGCAGCCATCCGCCTCTCACCTGCCGTTCCGCCTCGACTCTGACTCCAAGGACCTTCGCCGTGGCCGTCATCCCCACCGCCCGGGGTACCGGCTCCCATGGCCTCCGCCAGGAAGGCGCAGTGCCGTGCCGACCGGCCGGAAGGTCCGGCGCGTTGGGAGCGCCCGGCGCTGGCCGCGGTGCCGGGCGTGGCCGCGCTCACCGTCGTGCGCATCCTTCCGATCATGCTCGCCTTCCTCGGCTCGAAGTTCACCTGGCGAGAACGGCTCATGGTCGGCGCCCTCGGACCACGCGGCACCACCGCCACCGTGTTCGGCCTGCTCGCGTTCCATGCTCTCCCGGACCGGCGGTACGCCTACACCGCCGTGTACGCCATGACCCTGACGGTGCTCGGCAGCGTTCTGCTCCACGGCGGCGGCTCGGCGGTATCGCCCGGTCTTTGACCGGCCCGCCCCCGTCGGCAGCCGGCCGCAGGCTCTCCGGGGACCGACGAGCCGGACGCATAGGCGTCGCCGCGCAGAGTTGACGTGCCGTACTACCCCAGGCCGGTCTTCTCCAGCCACTCGGCGGGGGTAGGCCCGACAGTCGCCGGATGTGCGCGGAGCGGCCGGGCGTCCAGCCTGGAGGCATGACACAGCACGTCCGCGACAAGGAGCGCTGGAACTTCTCGGCCTGACGCTGGCGGCGGGCGCCGGTGTCCTGTTCGTCGTCCGTTCTGAGTTCCACGAGGCAGGGGTGCACGTCTTCGCCACGCGTGCGGCCTCACTGGTCCACTGAGCCGGCGATCGCTGATCTCTCGGGGCAGGCGCCTGGCCGTCGTACGCCCTGATCTCCGTGATGCCGTTGTGCACACGCTCGCGACGAGCGCCGCGGCAACCGCCGACGCGGTGCGCGGCCGACCACGTAGGAAAGGAATCCTGTGAACACCGCATCCGCCCCAGAGGCGACGGATGTCGAGTCCTTGCGCGCCCGCGAGACGCTCAAGGCGCTGTACGGGTACGTCCGTCCGCACCGGTGGGCCGTCGTGCTCGGTCTGCTGTTGGCACTGGTAGGGGCTGCCGGAGGGCTGCTGCAGCCGCTGGCCACGAAGGCGCTGGTCGACCGGCTCTCGTCCGGTGGCACGATCGGCACCATTCTGCTGGCCATGACCGTTCTGGTCCTGCTGAGCATGGTGGCCGAGGCGTTCGGCGCCTATGTGCTGGAACGGACGGCGGAGTCGGTGGTGCTCGCCGCCCGCCGCAGCCTCATCGGACGGTTGCTGCGGCTGCGCCTCACGGAGGTGGACCGGATGCAGCCGGGCGATCTGATGTCCCGGGTGACCTCCGACACCACGCTGTTGCGGGCCGTCAGCACCCAGGCGGTGGTCTCCGCGGCGACGGGGGCGGTGACGCTGGTCGCGGCGGTCGTGGTGATGGCGTTCCTCGATGCCGTCCTGCTGGGCGTCACGCTCGGAGTCGTCGCGGTCGTCGGTGTGGCTGCCGCGCTGGTGCTGCCGAAGATCGGGGAGGCCGCCGAGCGAGCGCAGGCGGCAGTCGGGGAGATGTCCACGGGCCTGGAGCGGGTCTTCGGCGCGTTCCGCACGGTGAAGGCGTCCGGCGCCGAGGAGCGGGAGACCGCTCGCGTCGAGGCGGCGGCACGCAGGGCGTGGCGCCACGGCGTGCGCAGCGCGAAGTGGGAGGCCGTGCTGGGTTCGGCCGACAACCTCGCCGTCGAGCTGGCGTTCCTCGCGGTACTCGCCGTCGGCGGGGCGCGGGTGGCGTCCGGGGACATGCCCGTGTCCACCCTGATCGCGTTCCTGCTGTACCTCTTCTTCCTGATGGAGCCGGTGTACCAGCTGGTCGAGGCAGCGTCCCAGTACCAGGAGGGCGCGGCCGCGATCGCCCGGATCGCGCAGGTCGACCGCCTGGCGACGGAGAAGCAGGACCGGCACCGGTCGGCGCGGCCCGCGGCGACCAAGACGGTGCGGCCACGTCCTGCGTCGGTTCGCTTCGAGGAGGTGTCCTTCCGCTACGGGACCGGGTTGCCGGACATCCACCAGCAGGTGGACTTCGAGGTGCCGGGCGGCGGGATGACTGCGTTCGTCGGCCCCTCGGGCGCGGGCAAGTCGACGGTCTTCGCGCTCGTCGAGCGGTTCTACGAAGCGACCGGCGGCCGTGTCCTGGTCGATGGCAAGGACGTGACACAGTGGCCGCTGCCCGAGCTGCGGTCCGTCATCGGATACGTCGAGCAGGACGCGCCGGTGCTGGCCGGCACGCTGCGGGAGAACCTCGTCTTCGCCGCGCCCGGCGCGACCGACGACGAGATGCGCGAGGTCCTCACCCGGACCAGACTCGACGCCCTCGTCGAGCGTCTCCCGCACGGCCTGGACACCCCGGTCGGGCACCGCGGCACGAAACTGTCCGGCGGCGAGCGCCAGCGCATCGCGATCGCCCGCGCGCTGCTGCGCAGGCCCCGGCTGCTGCTCCTGGACGAGGCGACCTCGCAGCTCGACGCCGTCAACGAGCTGGCACTGCGGGACGCCATCGCCGAGACCGCACGCGAGACCACCGTGCTGGTGGTGGCCCATCGCCTGTCGACCGTCACGGACGCCGACCGCATCGTCGTCATGGACGCGGGCAGGGTCCGCGCGGTCGGCACCCACGAGGAGCTGGTGGCCGAGGACGAGCTGTACGCGCGGCTCGCGGCGACGCAGCTCCTGACCTCGGCGGGACGCGGGTGAGACGGGCCTGACCCAGGGCCAGCCGGCTGCGGCGGTTCGCTGCCCGCCCAGTCCGTCCCTCGCCCGGGAGTCCCCATGCCCGTGCTCATGGCCAAGGGCGAGCGGGCCCGCTGAGCAGGCCGGACGGCCGCCCGCTCGACCTGATGCGCACGGGCACCGTCCGGCAGCCCACTCCGCGCCCCGGTACACCCTTTCCGCCGCGGGCTCCCACGGCGCTGATCATGGCGGCGGTGACCGCGGAGCCGACGCGTGGATCATGACGGTCATCGGCGAACCGGCGCCTGCACCACCTTCGCGGACCTTCTCCAGGCCATCGAGCGCCATGGCGGAGCACGCGCGCACGATCCCCGCACCACTCGGCGCCGCCGGCACCCGGCACACCGGCCAACGGTTCGCAGCACACGAGGATTTCGGTGAGTACGCACGCCTGCGCCGCGACGCCCTGTTGCGCTACAGGCGACCTGGCCGGGCGTCAACCTGAGGACCGAGTGGCGGCGGCGGCCGTGTCCTGAACCCGCACCGGTCCTTGCCCCCGGCCCGCGCCGACACCAGGCCCACGGATGTCCCGCAGTTGTCCAGACCGCGTCCATGGACGACCGGTTGGCGCCAGGCGGAGCTGAGATCAGTCGGCCAGGGACCACAGCCGAAGCCCGCAAGGGCAATCCCCTTGCGGGCCTCGGACGGCTGACCGGGCCGGGATGGGGCATGAAGCCGAGCCACCCCGACCGGACCTCACCGGATGTACTTGGCGGGTTTGGTGGCTGCGTTGAGCAGGTACTCCAGGGGGCCGCGGCGGAAGAAGCGGGACCAGATCGTGGCGAACACGATCGCTGTCAGGATGTACGTGAGCACGGGCACCCAGGACGTCGTGGTCCCGGCGCCGGAGGCGGGCCACGCGGACTGGGCGAGGAAGTGGCCTACGTAGGCGGTCAGGGACATGGTGCCCACGGCGATGACCGGTTTCGCCAGGCGGCGCAGGAGCGGCAGGCGGTCGATCGCCGCCGTCGTGCCGACGATCACGAGGATCGCGACACCGACGCAGCCGATGGTGTCGAGGGTGGTGCCGGTGTGCGACACGGCACCCAGCAGGTCCGAGGCCGACAGCTC
>NZ_JAAHBP010000041.1 GCF_023184515.1 Streptomyces sp. D2-8
GCCTCGCCGGCGTCGGAGCCGTCCACGGCCAGTACCACTGGGCCGGCCGGATCGGGGCGGCCCCGCACCACCATCAGAGGGCAGCGACCGTGGGCGGCAAGATGCACCGCCGTCGAGCCCAGCAGCAGCCCGGCGAAACTGCCCAGGCCCCGGCTGCCGACCACCGCCAGCGCCGCCGACCGCGACTCGATCTCCAGCACCTCAAGCGCATCCCCGGCCACCACCGACCGGGTGACCTCGAGGTCCGGCGCGATCGCGTGTGCCCGTTCCTCGGCGCGGGCCAGTGCCCCCCGCACCATCGGCTCCAAGCCGTGGTCGGCAGGGTTCCACGGTGGTGCGCCGGTCGGCCGGTGTGCGGGCCCTTGACCGAAGGCGTGCACGATCCGCAGTCCCGCCCCGCGCAGGTGCGCCTCACGGACCGCGGCCTCGACCGCGTCGATGCTGGAGGCGGAACCGTCCACCCCTACGATCACTGGATCACTCACTGGATACTCCCGTCCCGGGCCATCACCGACGCGCGGCCCCTCGGCCTCAAGCCTCGGTGCGGCCACCCTGGTACGCCCAGGGCCCGTCAGGCCGTCCCGAGGGGCCACTCGGCCCTGTCGGGTACCACCGGGTGCTCAGAACACTGATCACCGGCCGCGGGACCGGACACCTGCGGTACGAGGGTGTGAGCGCCGACGGGGAGATCCACATCGACGTCAACGAGGTGCTGCTGCCCTGAGTGGGGCTGCGGTACGAGTTCGTCAACCACGCCGCGCCCACCCGCCCCCGCTCTCCCGCACAGCGGAACAGGACGGCGGGCCTCGGACCGGACGGGATCAGCGCTGCGCACCCGCTCCCCGCACCACCGCGACCGGGCAGTGGGCGTGGTGCAGCAGGGCCTGGCTGACCGAGCCGAGCAGCAGCCCGGCGAACCCGCCACGCCCCCGGGCACCGACCACCACCAGCTGGGCGGACCGGCTCGCTTCGATCAACGCCTCCCGCGTCCCGCCATGCACCACCCTGTGCTCCACCACCACGCCCGGGTACCGCTCCTGGCGGCCGGCGAGCGCCTCGGACAGCAGGCGCTCCTCCTCCCCTGCCAGGGCGCCGGGCGGGTTCGCGTACGGAGCCGACGCATCCTGCGGTGCGGGCAGCGGCGCGTTCCACGTGGTCCAGGCGTGCAGTGCCACCAGCGGCGCCTTCCGCAGCTCGGCCTCGGCGAAGGCGAAGTCCATCGCGTGCTCGCCCACGGCCGATCCGTCGACGCCCAGCACGACCGGGCCCTCCGCACTCGGCTGCTCACGCACCACCAGCACCGGACACCGGCCGTGTGCCGCCAGGTGCACCGCGGTCGACCCGACCAACAGCCCGACGAACCCGCCCATGCCGCGGGACCCGACCACCACCAGCTCGGCCGCACGCGACTGCGCCTCCAGGACCGTCAGCGGCTCACCGGTCACCACGGTATGACTGATGTCGACGTCCGGGTCCACAGCGCGCGCACGCTCGACCGCTTCGGCCACCAGACGGTCGGCCATGTTCCGGAGCCCGCCGTCGGACGGGCCCAGCGGCGACGGACCCAGGGGCACGTGCATCGCGGGCCAGAAGAACGCGTGCACCACCCGCAGCCCCGCCCCGCGCAACCGCGCCTCCCGAGCCGCCGCCTCGACCGCGGCGAGACTCGACGCCGACCCGTCCACACCGACTACCACCACACCGCTCATCGTGCCTCCCGCATCCAGTACGCCATAGCTCTCACCCCCCAGACTCACCCCGGCCACTCCCCTTTCGCATGGGGCCTGATGGCGCCACTGCCAGGGCCGACCGGCACTCAATTGCCCAGCCCCGGGTGGGGGTGAGTGGTGACGCCGGCCCCCTCGCCATCGTCCTCGGCCTGATGATGTGCTTCGACCTGGGCGGCCGGTCAGGCGTCCGGCTCTGTGCGGGCGAGGGTGGCCTGCGGTCCTGGGTGCCGATCACGGCCTCATGGCCGAGCGAGTCGAGTGTGCCGGCGATCGTCCGCCCGACGACGCCGGTGCCTGGAACTGCGCAACCCATGAGTGCGCGCCGGCGCATGCCCGCCCGGTACGCGACCCGGTGCTTCTCTTCATCGGATGGCCGACCGGCCCCGGCGACCCGGGCCTGCCGGGCCACGGCCGGGACCTTTGACGCCTGGGTGGCGGCTCCCGTCTGCGAGACGGTGGCAGTGGAAGCGGTACCGATCCCCCGCGGTGCCGCTTCCCACACGGCACGCCGCCGGTCTGCCGGCCCACGACCTCGACGATGGAGGCGCAACCCCCATGACCCGACAGGACGCCCGAACCCGAGCCGCTGACCCGGGCGGCGAGCCTTCCGAGACCGCCATCGCCGTCGACGGGCTGATCACGAACGGGCTCAAGGCGCTCGCCGACTACGAGGACCTCGACCAGGAGCAGGTCGACCACATCGTCAAGAAGGCGTCGGTCGCCGCCCTGGACCAGCACACCGCGCTGGCCCGCCTGGCGGTGGAGGAGACCGGTCGCGGCCTGTTCGAGGACAAGGCCGCGAAGAACATGTTCGCGTGCGAGCACGTCACGCACAGCATGGGCCGTATGAAGACGGTGGGGGTCATCGCCCGCGACGACATCGAGGACATGGTCGAGATTGCGGAACCGGTGGGGGTGGTGTGCGCCATCACCCCCGTCACCAACCCGACCTCCACCACGATCTTCAAGGCACTGATGGCACTGAAGACCCGCAACCCGGTCGTCTTCGCCTTCCACCCCTCGGCCCAGCGCTGCAGCGCCGAGGCCGCTCGCATCGTGCGCGACGCGGCCGTCGCCGCGGGCGCGCCGGAGCACTGCATCCAATGGATCGAGACCCCGTCGGTAGAGGCGACCGGCACGCTCATGCGCCACCCGGGCGTCTCGTTGATCCTCGCCACCGGCGGCAACGCCATGGTCAAGGCCGCCTACTCGGCGGGAAAGCCCGCCCTGGGCGTCGGCGCCGGCAACGTCCCCGCCTACGTCCACAAGAGCGCCAAGCTGCGCCGCGCCGTCAACGACCTCGTGCTGTCGAAGTCGTTCGACAACGGAATGATCTGCGCCTCCGAACAGGCCGTCATCCTGGACGACGAGATCTATGACGCCGCCCTGGCCGAGTTCCGCTCCCTGCACGCCCACCTGGCGACCGCCGAGGAGAAGGCGAAACTGGAGGCGTTCCTGTTCCCCACCGGTCGGACAGGCGCGGGCTGCGAGCCCAAGGTCAACGCCTCGGCCGTAGGTCAGAGCCCGGCGTGGATCGCCGAACAGGCCGGCTTCACTGTGCCCGAGGACACCTCCCTCATCCTGGTCGAGACCGAACGCGTCGGCCCGGACGAGCCGCTGACCCGCGAGAAGCTCTGCCCTGTTCTCGCCGTCCTGCGGGCCGGCTCCGAGCAGCAGGGTTTCGCCCTGGCCGCCGACATGGTCGCCTTCCACGGCCAGGGTCACAGCGCCGTCATCCACACCGAGGACCGCGCATTGGCGGAGGCGTACGGCAAGCGCATCAAGACCGTGCGGATCATCGTCAACGCACCCTCCTCGCAGGGCGCCATCGGCGGCGTCTACAACAACCTCCTGCCGTCCCTGACCCTGGGCTGCGGCTCCTGGGGGAGCACGTCGGTGTCCAACAACGTCTCCGCCGCCCAGCTCCTGAACGTCAAGCGGGTCGGCACGCGCCGCAACAACCTCCAGTGGTTCAAGGTCCCGCCGAAGATCTACTTCGAACCGCAGGCCATCCGCTACCTCGCCTCCATGCCGGACGTCCACCGCGTCACGATCGTCACCGACGCGACCATGACCAGGCTCGGCTTCGTCGACCGCGTCGACCGCGTCCTCAAGCGCCGTCCCGAGCCCGTGACACTGCAGATCATCGACAACGTCGAACCCGAACCCAGCATCGACTCCGTGCAGCGCGGCGCCCGCCTCATGCGGGACTTCCGCCCGGACACGATCATCGCGCTCGGCGGCGGCTCGCCCATGGACGCGGCCAAGGTGATGTGGCTGCTCTACGAGCACCCCGACATCGACTTCGCCGACATGCGGCACAAGTTCTCCGACATCCGCAAGCGCGCCTTCCGCTTCCCGACACTGGGCAGCCGGGCCCGCCTGGTGTGCGTGCCCACCACCTCCGGCACCGGCGCCGAGGTCACGCCCTTCGCCGTCATCTCCGACCCGGCCACGGGCAAGAAGTACCCGCTGGCCGACTACGCGCTCACCCCCAGCGTGGCCATCATCGACCCCCTCCTCACCACCGCCCTGCCCCCGGCCCTGGCCGCCGACAGCGGCTTCGACGCCCTCACCCACGCCATCGAGGCGTACGTGTCCGTCTACGCCAACGACTTCACCGACGGGCTGGCGCTGCACGCGATCCGGCTGATCTTCGACCACCTCGAAGCGGCGGTGAACGACCGCGCGGGCTCAGCGGAGGCCCGGGAGAAGATGCACAACGCCGGCACCATCGCGGGCATGGCCTTCGGCAACGCCTTCCTCGGCATCGTCCACGCCATGTCCCACACGCTCGGCGCCACCTTCCACATCGCGCACGGCCGCACGAACGCGGTTCTGCTGCCGCACGTCATCCGCTACAACGGCACCGTCCCGACGAAGCTGACGGGCTGGCCCAAGTACGAGAACTACCGGGCCCCCGAACGCTTCCAGGACATCGCCCGCACCCTCGGCCTGCCCGCCGCCACGCCTGCCGAGGGCGTGGATTCGCTCGCCCGCGCGGTGGAGCGCCTGCGCGACGCCGTGGGCATCGAGCCGTCGTTCCAGGCCCTCAGCGTCGACGAGCGCGCCTTTCTCGACGCGCTGCCCCAGCAGGCACTCAACGCATACGAGGACCAGTGCGCGCCCGCCAACCCGCGGATGCCCATGCTCGACGACATGCGGGAGATCATGCGAGTGGCCTACTACGGTCCCGCCGGCATACCTGGGGAGTAAGCCCCATCGGTGGTGGAATTGAGCCGCTGGTCAGCCCCGCTGTGGCGCACCATGGAACCCGATCGCGGCACTCCAGCTCGCCGATCTCCTGGCAGCTCGCTCTCAGTGCTCGACACGTCGCCATCCTGTTCAGCAGCAGCTCAGAACCCCGGCCGGATCACCCCGGCCGGGGTTCTCTGCGCATCTCGCTCACCCGCGACGGGCCACTCGTTCAAAGGGCCCGCAGCCCGTGCTCCCGGAACTGCTCGCGCACCCTCTCCGTCAGGCCCGGATCCGGCGTGGGTGTGTCGCGCAGGGGGAAGGGGATCGCCAGCGCGTCGTACTTGTGGGCGCCGAGCTTGTGGAACGGCAGGACGTCCACCCGGTCGACGTTGCCCAGCCCGGCGAGGAACGCACCGAGCCCCTCGACGGCCACCGGATCGTCGGTCCAGCCGGGCACCAGGACATAGCGGATCCACACGGGGACGCCGAGCCGGTCCAGGCGGGTGGCGAAGTTGAGGGTCGGGGAGAGGTCTCCTCCGGTCAGCTTCCGGTACGTGCGGACGTCGAAGGACTTGATGTCCAGCAGAACCAGGTCGGTGTCGGCGAGAAGCTCGTCGGTGGCGCGGGCGCCGAGGAAGCCGGAGGTGTCGAGCGCGGTGTGCAGACCGAGCTCCTTGCAGCGGCGGAAGATCCCGGCCGTGAACGCGGGCTGGAGCAGGGCCTCGCCGCCGGTGAGGGTCACTCCCCCGCCTGCGGTGGTGATGAAGGGACGGTACTTCTCGATCTCGGCCATCACCTCGTCCACGGTGGTCCGTTTCCCGTCGCGCAGGTGCCAGGTGTCCGGGTTGGCGCAGTACAGGCAGCGCAGCGGGCAGCCGCTGACGAACAGCACGAACCGGGTCCCGGGACCGTCCACTCCGGTGGACAGGTCCCAGGAGTGGACCCGGCCCGTCATCGGCTCGACCGTGGTGCTCACAGCGATCCGTGGAAGGTGCGACTGATCACGTCGAGCTGCTGCTCGCGGGTCAGGCGGACGAAGTTGACGGCGTACCCGGAGACCCGGACCGTCAACTCCGGGTACTTCTCCGGGTGCTCCATCGCGTCCTCCAGCGTCGCCCGGTCCAGAACGTTCACGTTCATGTGGAAGCCACCGGAGGCCATGTACCCGTCCAGGATTCCGACCAGATGGCCGGCGCGCTCGGCCGGGTCGTGCCCCAGGCCCTCGGGGGTGATCGTGGTCGTCAGCGAGATGCCGTCCCGGGCCTGCTCGTACGGCAGCTTGGCCACCGACAGCGCGGAGGCGGCCACCCCGTGCCGGTCCCGCCCGTTCATCGGGTTGGCGCCGGGCGCGAAGGGCTCTCCGGCACGGCGGCCGTCAGGGGTGTTGCCCGTGTGCTTGCCGTACACCACATTCGAGGTGATGGTCAGCACGGACTGCGTGTGCTCGGCGTTCCGGTAGGTCGGGTGGCGGCGGACCTTGGACATAAAGGACTTCACGAGGCCGACCGCGATGGAGTCGACACGGTCGTCATTGTTGCCGTACGCCGGGAAGTCGCCCTCGATCTCGTAGTCGACGGCCAGGCCGGTGTCGTCCCGGATCACCTTCACCCGGGCGTACTTGACGGCGGAGAGGCTGTCGGCGGCCACCGACAGCCCGGCGATCCCGCAGGCCATGTAGCGGTACACCGGGTGGTCGTGCAGCGCCATCTCGATGCGCTCGTAGGCGTACTTGTCGTGCATGAAGTGGATGACGTTGAGCGTGTTGACGTACGTCCGCGCCAACCAGTCCAGCATGCGGTCGTACGCGGCCGAAAGCTCCTCGTACTCCAGGTACTCGCTGGTCAGGGCGGCGGCCTCGGGCGCGATCTGTTCGCCGGTCATCTCGTCCCGCCCGCCGTTGATCGCGTACAGCAGCGCCTTGGCCAGGTTCACCCGCGCGCCGAAGAACTGCATCTGCCGGCCCACCGCCATCGCGGAGACACAGCAGGCGATCGCGGTGTCGTCGCCGGTGCGCGGGCGCATCAGGTCATCCGACTCGTACTGCACGGCGCTGGTGTCGATGGACACCCGAGCGCAGAACTCCTTGAACCCGGACGGCAGCCCGGGCGACCACAACACGGTCAGGTTGGGCTCCGGGGCCGGGCCGAGGTTGTAGAGCGTCTGCAGGAAGCGGAAGGACGTGCGGGTGACCAGTGTGCGCCCGTCGCCGCCGATACCGCCGATGGACTCCGTCACCCAGGTCGGGTCGCCGGAGAACAGCGCGTCGTACTCCGGGGTGCGCAGGAACCGCACGATCCGCAGCTTGATCACGAAATCGTCGACCAGCTCCTGGGCCCGCGACTCATCGAGGGTCCCCTCGTCGAGATCACGCTGCACGTAGACGTCCAGGAACGTGGAGGTGCGGCCCAGCGACATCGCGGCGCCGTTCTGCTCCTTCACCGCCGCCAGGAAGCCGAGGTAGAGCCACTGCACCGCCTCGTGGGCAGTGGCGGCGGGGCGGGAGACGTCGCAGCCGTACGAGGCCGCCATCTGCGTCAGTTCACCCAACGCCCGTATCTGCTCGGCCAGTTCCTCACGGTCACGGATGACATCCGGACTCGAGGCCGACGCGTCCAGCAGGGCACGCTCCGCCCGCTTGGACTCGATGAGCCGCTCCGTGCCGTACAGCGCGACCCGCCGGTAGTCGCCGATGATCCGGCCACGGCCGTAGGCGTCCGGCAGACCCGTGATGATCCCGGCCCTGCGGGCAGCGCGCATCTCGGGGGTGTAGGCGTCGAAGACACCGTCGTTGTGGGTCTTGCGGTAGGTCCCGAAGACGCGCGTGACGAAGGGGTCGGCCCTGTAGCCGTACGCCTTCAGACTGTTCTCGACCATCCGCAGCCCGCCGTTGGGCATGATCGCCCGCCTCAGCGGAGCATCGGTCTGCAGGCCGACGATCAGTTCGCGGTCGCGGTCGATGAAACCCGGCCGGTGCGAGGTGATGGTGGACGGGGTGCCCGGGTCGACGTCGAGGATTCCCTTTCGCCGCTCCTCGGGAAAGTGAGCGGCGACCTTGCGCCACACCGTGAGGGTGCGCTCGGTGGGACCGGCCAGGAACGCCGCGTCACCTTCGTAGGGCGTGTAGTTGGCCTGGATGAAGTCGCGTACGTCGATGTGGTCCCGCCAGCGCGAGCCGGCGAAGCCTCGCCATGCCTCGGTCGCCGTCGGGGCTCCAGCTGTCACGGTTGCCGTCATCGCCGGTCTCTCCCTCGCTCCGCGCGTGAACTTCTGCGCTATCGATGCTCGTCGCTCGCGATGCCCGCGGGGAGGGCCTGTCGGCGTACCCGGGGCACGCCATCGGTCCCTCGCCTGCCGGGCCGTTGGGCCCGGTCAGGCCGAGCCCGGCATCGCCTGGCCGCCGGCGCACGAACGACCGGGGGCACCCCCGCCGACGAGCGGAGGTGCCCCGGTCCGACCCGCATGCGGCCATCAGAGCAGCCAGCGGTTGCGGCTGACGAACGGCAGCCGCGCCCACGCCTTGCCCAGTCCCCAGGTGGCGCCGGCACCCGCGACCGCCAGGGCGATCAGGACGATGGCGTAGATGAGGTGGTAGTCGGCGAACGGGTTGGTCGACATGCTCGCCGAGCCGTCGGAGAGGTGCTTGGCCGGCGGCCACTCCGCGATCCACATGAACGCCATCATCACGGTGCCGGCGACCGCGGCGAGCCGCAGACCGATGCCCGCGATCAGGGCGACGCCGATGCCGAGCAGGCCCAGCATGAACAGCCAGTCCGCCCAGGCGGCCCCGGCCCAGTCGTGGAAGGTGGACTCCATCGGGCCGACGGCGACACCGCCGAGGAAGCCCTTGGTGGGCGAGCCGCCGTCGATCCAGCCCTTGCCGGAGCCGGTCGCGTAACCGAAGCCGAAGGTCTTGTCCAGGAACGCCCACAGGAAGACGAACCCGGTCAGGAGACGGAGCCCTGCGAACACATACGCCCGGGTCGCCGTCGCGACGGCGGTCGTCGCGTCGGCGGAGGCGGGAGCCGTCCCCGCCCTGTGCCGGGACGGGAAGCGGAATCCCAGATGCCGGTGGGGGTGGTCGTGCACTGCCATGATGCTCATCCCTTTCGAGGGGTACGACGCGCAGGATGTCGGGCGACTCTTCGTTGCACCTTCAATGTCCCGCGTCGTCGACGCCCGCCGGAGGGGCTGCAGGGCCCGGACCACGGGCCGAACGGCCCCCTGTCCGGGCCCCATTGGCATCGGTCAGCCGTCCCAGGACCAGACGGCGACCTCCGGCAGGTCGGTGCCGTGGACGCGGATCCACTCGTGGTCCCAACCAGGGTCCTGGTGGGAGAAGCCGTTGTGGTCCTGGCACCAGACGTGCATCACCCGGCCATGCCGGTCCACGTGCTCGTCCACCGGAAGCGTCTGGCAGGGTCGCGCCGGGCTTGTCCAGGGGGACGGCGTGCTTCTCCAGCGAAGGCAAGGGGAGTTCGCTTGTATGAGCGGGGCCATGTGTCCAGCCGCCGCAGGTGCTCCGGGTTGTGGTTCGCCGCGCGCCAGTGGGCGTCCAGCGTCCTCAGCTCGTCGCATGCGGGTCCGGACCTCCGCCCTTTCCCCCACCCGGCGGGTACCGCTTTACCGGTGTGCTCGTCTTCAGGTCGCCGGCACCAGCACCACAGGGCAGTGGGAGTGGTGCAACAGGACATGCGCGACCGGGCCGAGCGGTGGACCGAGCCGGCCCACGCGACGGCGCGTGCCGATGATCACGACGCCGGCCTCGCGGGTACCCGCCAGCAGGGCGTGGGCCGGGCCGGTCTGGACCGTGCGGCTGTCGACCTCGACCTCGGGGTACTCCTCCCGCAGTCGGGCGATGCTGAAGCGCGGCACGGCTTCTTCCGCCCGGTCGCTTTGGGCCCGGCGCTGCTGGCCGGGGCTCGTCGCGGCTACCAGCGAGGGCAGTTCGGGCGTGGTGTGCCGGTGCGTTGCGGAGTGCACGACGCGCAGCCGGGCCCCACGCCGGGACGCCTCCTGGAAGGCATAAGCGGCTGCGGCCTCATCGGCGTCGCTCTCCAGGCCGAGCAGCACCTCGCGCCCCTCGTCGCGAGGGTGATCCCCACGGGCGACCAGCAGCGGACCGTGCGCGTGCGCGGCCAGGCGCCAGCTCACCGAGCCGGCCAGCAGACCGGAGACACCGCCGAACCCCCGGGTGCCCACGACGGTGAGGACCGCACCCTCGCTCTCCCCTGCCAGCACCCGCACAGCGCCGCCCTCCACGGCCCTGGTCTCCACCGGCAGACCGGGATGACGCTCGTGGACCCGCGCGGCGGCCGACGCCAGAACCGGCCCCGCCTCGTCGCGGTCGGCCACGGCGTACACGATGCGCAACGCGGCGCCGCGGCGCGCCGCCTCCTCGACGGCCCAGTCCAAGGCCCGTACGGCGACCAGTGAACCGTCCACTCCAACGACCACATGACGGTCAGTCATTGTCCTGTTCCCTTCTGCTCCGTGCACCTGGTGTGCAGCCCCCGGGGGAGCCGAGGGCGGTGACAAGATCGACGCCGGTCGGCCGGGCGTCGGTCCCGCCGCGGCTCCACGCAGATGCTCGTCGTCCGCAGGCGTTGCGGGCAGAGGCCGACGGAACCCGTCGGCACGCCGTACGGCCCCGTTCCGTCGGGCCGTACGGCCCCGGACCCGGCCCGGACGAAAAGAAGGGGGAAGACGGAGGAAAGACCGTCAGGCAGTGAGGTCCACCCCGTACAGGGTGCGTCCACCGACGAGCTCACGGCCGGTGACCAGTTCGGGCTCGATACGGAGGAAGACCTCCTGCGGCGCCGGCACCCAGGAGACCGGGCCGGTGCGGGCCAGGCGTTCGTGTTCGGCCGGGTCGGTCACCACCGTGGCCGCCCCGGTGACGACGACGCTCCAGCCGGAGTGCCGGGCCGCGTCGACCTCGTCCGCCTCAAAGGCGACCACCGCGCCGTCGATCGCGCGGACCAGTTCCGAGGCTGCGGAGGTGCGCAGCAGGACCGCGCCGTCGCCGTCCAGACCGAAGTTGACCGGCAGCACGGCGGGCAGGGCGCGGCGCGTGAAGACGATGCGGCCGATGGGCACCTTGGCCAGCAGCCGCAGGCACTCCTGCCGCCCGAGTTCGCGGAAACCGTCATTGGGGTACATCAGCCAGCCCGTCTTTCGCCTGGTACAGCGGTACTGCGTTCCATCCATCCTGAGCTCGATGCGGCCCGGGGATGAGGGGCCATCGGTCCCGCCCATGCCGGAGAACGACCCGTGTCACATCGCGATCGATGGGCCTGCGAGTCCGGCCCGTCCGGCGTTTGCGGATGCCCGCGGCCCGGGCTTTCTCAGACCATGTCCGACGACCCCAGGTCCGCGGCGACGTTCAGGGTGCGCCGCTCCCTGCCGGTCAGTACGGTGCTGTCCCGGACTTCGACCGAGGTACCAGTGAGGACGTTGAAGTCATCGACGTAAGCCATCAGGCGATGGAGGCGGCATGGCCGGCAAGAAGGCGGCGAAGGTGCCGCGCGCGGCATACGAACGGGAACTGCTGCGCCTGCAAACGGAGCTGGTGAAACTGCAGGAGTGGGTACGGACGGAGGGCGCCCGGCTGGTCGTGGTCTTCGAGGGGCGGGACGCGGCGGGCAAGGGCGGCACCATCAAGCGGGTCGCCGAACACCTCAACCCGCGTGTCGCCCGGATCGCGGCGCTGCCCAAGCCAACCGAGCGCGAGCGCACCCAGTGGTACTTTCAGCGGTACGCCGAGCACCTGCCGGCCGCTGGGGAGATCGTGCTGTTCGACCGGTCCTGGTACAACCGGGCCGGAGTAGAGCACGTGATGGGCTTCTGCACCAGGGAGGAGTACCAGCTCTTCCTGCGCCAGTGCCCGATCTTCGAGCGGATGCTGGTGGAGGACGGGATCCTGCTGCGCAAGTACTGGTTCTCGGTGAGCGACACGGAGCAGCAGGAGCGGTTCCGGCGCCGGCTGGAGGATCCTACGCGGCGCTGGAAGCTGTCCCCGATGGACCTGGAGTCGATCACCCGCTGGGAGGCGTACTCCCGGGCCAAGGACGAGATGCTGGTGCACACGGACATCTCGGAGGCTCCGTGGTTCGTCGTGGAGAGCGACGACAAGCGCCGGGCCCGGCTGAACATGATCGCCCACCTGCTCGGCTCCGTGCCGTACCACGAGGTGCCGCCGCCGGTGCTGGAGCTGCCGGAGCGGCCGCCGTCGACCGGCTACGAGCGCCCGCCGCGCGATCTGCAGACCTACGTCCCCGATCACGCGGCGAGCCTCTGAGGCACCGGTCAGGCGTCGTGCACCCGGTGCGGTACGACGGCGACCGGGCAGGCGGAGTGGTGCAGTGCCGTGTGGGCGACCCGGCCGAGCTGGAGCCCGAAGTGCCCCTCGCGGCGCCTGGCACCGACGACCAGCAGGCCGGCCTCGTACGAGGCGTCCAAGAGCACCCGGCGGGCATGTCCCTCGACGGTGCGCCGGCGCACATCGATGTCCGCCGGGACGTCCTGCAGCGCCGCTTCCAGTTCCTCGACGGCCCGCTCCTCGTGCAGGCGGGCGGGTTCACCGGCCATGAGCGGGTGGTCGGTGGTCTCGTGCGCGGGGCACCGCCAGGCCCGCACGGCCTCCAAGGGCACCCCGCGTCGCCGTGCCTCCTCGACGGCGAAGCTGACGGCCGCCGACTCCTTCACGTCCTCGCCGACGCCCACAACGACGCGGCCGCGTACCGGGGGCGTCACCTGGTTGTCGTGGCTGCCGCGCAGCACGATCACCGGGCAGTCGGCGTGGGCGGCGACGGCCAGGCTGACGGAGCCGAGCAGCATCTCGGCGATGCCGCTGCGGCCGCGGGTGCCCACGACCAGCGCGGAGGCGTTCCGCCCCTCGCGCACCAGGGCGTACTCCGGCTCCTCGAACACCACGTCGGCGGTCACCTTCAGGTCGGGGTGCCGGGCACGTGCCCGCTGAGCAGCGGCGCCCGCGACGTCCTGGGCCAACGGCAGAGCGGTCGGCCTCCCGCTGTCCCGGGCGAGCGCGGCACCCTCGTACCGCTCCCACAGGCAGGCGTACACCACCCGCAACGGCACCCCACGCAGCACGGCCTCGTCGGCCGCCCAGTCGACGGCACGCAAGCTCGGCTCGGAGCCGTCCACGCCCACGACCAAGGGCCCACCGTGGGCTCGTTCCACCGCTGCGTTCATGGTCTCCACTCCTTCAGAGGGTGGGTTCAGTCGTGCGCGACGACGGCGACGGGGGCGGTGGCATGGTGCAGTACCGCGTGCGTCACAGGGCCGATGTGGGCGCCGAGCGGGCTTCGGCGGATCCGCCGGCCCACGACGACCAGTGACGCCTCCCGGGAGGCGTCGACCAGCGGGACGGCGGCACTGCCGGAAAGGGACTCCTCGACGACCTTGACGGCGGGGTACTTCTCCTTCCAGTGGTGCAGCACCTCGGCCAGCGTGGCAGCGTCCTGCTTGCCCAGCATGGCGTTGAGCTCGGGGTCGGCGGGCAGGCCGTAGGCGAAGTAGGGCGGCAGATTCCAGGCGTGGATGACCCGCAGGGGTGTGACACGGCGGGCGGCCGCCTCGAAGGCGAAGGTGAGCAGCGTGTCGTCGGGGCTGTCGGTGTCGAGCCCGAGGACGACGGGGCCGGACAGGGCCGCAGCAGACGGGACTGCGGACGGACCCCTCGCATGGCCGTCCGCGGCCTGCTCCCCCGCCCGCACGAGGACCACCGGCTGCTCGGCGTGCGCCACGACGGCCTGGCCCACGGAGCCGACGAGGAATCCTCCGATGCCGCTCATCCCTCGGGAGCCGAGGACCAGCAGCTCGGCGTCCTTCGCCGCCTCCGTCAGTGCCTCGGCGGGCCGGCCGGGAATCTGCTCCATGTCCACGTGCACGCCGGGGTGGCGCAGGCGGAGTCCCTCGGCCGTCTCGCGCGGAATCCTCCCCCAGCCTTCGGCCGGCGGGGCTTGCGCCATGGGCTCCGGGACGGGCTCCCAGACGTGCACCAGCCGCAGCGGCAGGCAGCGCAGCTTCGCCTCGCGCGCCGCCCACTCGGCAGCGGCACGGCTCTCGGGCGAGCCGTCGATGCCCACGGTGACGTTGCGGGACATGTTGTCCACCTCCTGGTCGGGGTTCTGACTCCAGGGTGGCGACGAGGAGAGACGCGGTGCAGAGCCCGCAGGTCCCCGGTCTGGGACCGACAGGCCCCATCGGCCGAGGCGTCCGCGCCCCCGCGGTGCCCGCGACGCCAGCCGTGACAGAGCGGTACTTGCGAGCGAAGCGAGGCCGGTGTCGAGCAGACCGAGTGGCAACCGCGCGATCCGTCGAGAGTCGTGCGCTCGGAGCCGGCTCACTCGGGTGGCCCGCCCGCACGACGCCATCGAGGGCCTGGTGCCCGGCGTGGCCGGCATGCACGACGTCGACGACTGCCCCGAGGCCCGCACCATCCCCGGCCTACTCACCGAGGCCGATGTGGAGGTCGACATCACCGCCCTGGACGCGGTCGACCGGACTCCGCCGCGAACTCGCCCACCGCGGCATCGTCTTCGTCCTCGCCCGGGTCGAGCAGGACCTGCTGGACGGCCTGAGGGGCGTACGGCCTGCCGGTCTGTCGGCGCTCACCCAGGACGTTTGTGGCGGACAGGGCCGACGGGAGGTCGACCCGGCGCCGTGCGGCCCTGCGGCGGGGCGGGTGGTGGGGCCGATGTTCCTGAATCAATGGGGCCGTTCGGCCCCTCTTCGCCCGGCGCCGTGAAACAGCGCCGAAACGCAGCCAGGTGCCTGCTACACAGAAGATGCCGCCCGATGCGATGCGGCTGTCCTTCCCACCTCATCCCTTGCCCGGGAGGCTTCATGCTGTCCGCAGAATCCGCCGCCGTCGTCCGTGCCACCCTGCCCGCCGTGGCCGGAGCGCTCGATGAGATCACGACACGCTTCTACGGCGCGATGTTCCGCGACCGGCCGGAACTACTCGACGGGATGTTCAACCGCGGCAACCAGGCCAGCGGGGCCCAGCGCCGCGCACTGGCCGGCTCGATCGCCGGGTTCGCGACCACGCTCCTCGATGCCCCGGACACCCGCCCGGACACCCTGCTGGACCGCATCGCGCACAAACACGCCGCGGTCGGCGTCACCGACGACCAGTACACCATCGTGCACAAGTACCTGTTCGGCGCGATAGCGGAGGTACTCGGCGACGCGGTCACCCCGGAGGTCGCGGCCGCCTGGGACGAGGTCTACTGGCTGATGGCCGGCGCCCTGATCGGCCGTGAGGCCCGCCTGTACCAAGACGCGGGCGTCCAGCCCGGCCAGGTCTGGCGGCAGTGGACGGTCGTCGAGCGCCGCACCGAGACACCGGACGTGGTGTCCTTCGTCCTCCGCCCCGCCGACGGCGAACCGGCGCCGCAGGCGCGGGCAGGCCAGTACGTGAGCGTGCGGGTCCTGATGGCCGACGGGGTCCGCCAGCTGCGGCAGTACAGCCTGTCCTCAGACCCGGGCGGGGATCTGCGGCGCATCACCGTCAAGCGGGTCGCCGGCACGGCCGACGCGCCGGACGGCGAGGTCTCCAACCTGCTGCACGACCAGGTCCACGAGGGCGACGTACTGACGCTCTCGGCTCCCTTCGGCGACGTCTTCCTCGACGACCCGGCCGACACCATCACCCCGGTCGTACTGGTCTCCGCGGGCATCGGCGGCACCCCCATGACCAGCATCCTGGCCCACCTCACGGCCCTCGGTTCGACCCGCCCGGTGCTGGTTCTGCACGCCGACCGCTCCCCCACCGACCACGCCCTGCGCACCGAGACGGGCGAGCTGGTCGAGCAACTGCCGGGCGCCCGCGCGGTCTTCTGGTACGAGCGCCCCGGCCCGGAGGAACCCGACGCCCGCGAGGGCCTGATGAACCTCGACGGCATCGAACTGCCCGACGGCGCCACGGTGTTTCTGTGCGGACCGCTCCCGTTCATGCGCGATGTCCGCGGACAGTTGCTGCACGCCGGGGTTCCGGCACAGCACATCCGCTACGAGGTCTTCGGCCCCGACCTGTGGCTGCCCGGCCCGGCGGCCTGAACGACGTCGGACATCCCACCGCACTTCCAGGAGAGGAACCGACATGACATCGTGCTGCTGCGCTCGGACGGAGAGGTGGACGAGGACACCCTGACCTACGCCCGCACGAAGATCGACGCCGTCGTGGACCGGCCGGGACTGCCTCCCGTCACCGGTGAGGTGCGGATCACGAGAGCAGCCGCCCACCACGCGGACCGTCCCTGGTCGGCGACGGCCGCCCTGCACGTCGGCGGGCGCGAGGTGGTTGTCCTCGCCGAGGAGGCCACCGCCCGGGAGCTCGCAGGCCAGCCGCTCGCAGGCCACCGGCGCAGTGCCCAGCGCCGATGCGACAGCGTCGGCCGGCGCTCGACGAGCCGCACCCGCCACAACACCCGCACTCATCACTGCCTCCTCGCCCCGCCAGAGTCGACCAGGGTCATGGGCGTCGCAGGCCACCTGCGGGTGGGGCTTCCGGGTGCATCGCTCCTCGAGTACCGCTGCGGCGACAAAGGCCGGCAGCGCCGTCCTCCGGTCCGGCACCACGCCCCAGGACTCCTGCCCGCTGCGGGCACCAGTCGGTCGTTGTTTACTGGCTATGAGGGGTGACCGGCAGGGCACGCGCTGCCGGGAGCAACCGAGGACAGCGAAGCGGTGTGGTGGCAGGAAGTCCGCCGACCCCGGCAGATGCACCACGGCCTGATCGCCCCTGCCGAGTGACGGCCCGGCCCGTCACCGCCTCGCAAGGGAGCACGACATGACGCAGAGCCCTTCCCCCCAACCCGATACCGCGCCCGGGCCGGAAGCCCGGTTGAGCCAGTTGGAAGAACAGGTCTCGACCCTGGCCGAGGCCGTCCGGGCACTCGCGCATGGCCTGGAGAACATCCCGTCACAGGACCCTCAGCCCGAGGAAGCGGCACGCGGCGCACGGCTCGCCCACGAGCTCCTGCTCTCCAAGGGCCTGTGAGCCTGCTCGCGCAGTACCCACGCCGGATGCTGCAATGCGCCAGTGCCTCGCGACGTGGTGACGAAACGCTGCCTCAGGCCGCCGCATGCGGAACCGGGGCCATGTGGTCGGTGAACCAGTCCCGGGCCAGATCGGTGACCTTCTCCAGGGCACCGGGCTCCTCGAAGAGGTGGGTCGCGCCGGGAACGACCGCGAGCCGGGTCTCGCAGCGCAGTCGGGCCTGTGCGTCGCGGTTGAGGTCGAGCACCATCTGGTCATGGCCCCCGACGATCAACAGCGTGGGCGCCGTCACCGCCGGCAACCGTGGCCCGGCCAGGTCGGGCCTCCCGCCCCGCGAGACGACCGCGGCGATCCGCGCGCCGGGCTCGGCGGCCGCCCACAACGCGGCGGCCGCGCCGGTACTCGCACCGAAGTACCCGACGGCGAGCCCCTGGACCTCGGGCTGACCGCGCACCCAACCGGTGGCGTCCGCCAGACGCCGGGCCAGCAGCCCGGTGTCGAACACGTTGGCCCGGTCGGTCTCTTCCTCCTCGGTGAGCAGGTCGAGCAGCAGCGTGCCCAGCCCGGCCCGGTTCAGCCCGGCCGCGACGAACCGGTTACGGGGGCTGTGCCGGCTGCTGCCGCTGCCGTGCGCGAACAGCACGACTCCGGTCGCGCCCTCGGGCACCGTCAACTGCCCGCGCAGCACGGTCGCACCGGCCCGCACGTCCGCCTCCCGGTCCTCGGGCCCGGCGTGATGCGACTCAGTCCGTCGGGTGCTCAGCCGGCGGGCCACGGCCTCGTCCAGACAGGCGACGACCTCATCGTCGTCGGTCTGGGCGAAGTCGGCGTAGAACTCTCCGATCGCATAGAAGATCCGCGGGGCATGCAGGCACACCAGTTCATCGGCGTCCCCGCCCAGCCGGGCGTTCCAGTCGTGCGGCGCCACCGGGACCGCCAGCACGATCCGTGCCGCTCCTCTGGCCCGGGCGATCCGGCAGGCCGCGCGCGCCGTCGACCCCGTGGCCACCCCGTCGTCGACGACCACCACCGTGCGGCCCTTCAGGCCGACCGGTTCCCGCCCGCCCCGGTACCGCCGGGCACGCCTCTCCAGCACCCCCCGCTCACGCGCCTCGACTTCTGCCAGTTCATCCGGGGTGGTGCGGGCGGTGCGCACCACGTCGTCATTGATCACGCGTACGCCGCCCTCCCCGATCGCTCCCATCCCCAGCTCCGGCTGGTAGGGCACACCCAGCTTCCGCACCAGGCAGACATCCAGCGGCGCACCGAGCACCTCGGCGACCTCCGCGGCGACCGGAACCCCTCCACGGGGCAGACCGAGCACCACCACCTCGGCCCCTTCGAGGTGCTCCAGCCGGGCGGCCAGCCGCCGGCCGGCATCACGACGATCCATGAAGAACACGATCCGACCTCCTCGCCCAGGACGAACACGGTGGGCGACGCGTGCGTCCCGTACCTCCATCCTCGCCCCCGCAGAGAACGGATGCGCCCGGCAGCGAGACGCACTCCGTTCTCGCCTCGGGCCACGCGATCGGGCCGCGTGGCCCGCCTCCGCAGGCCGATCCGGCAGGATCGAACGCACCGAGTCAGGGCCACACCCACCACGCGACGTGTGTGAGGTCGAGCAGTCGAAGACCGAATTCACGTCCGATCCTCGCCGTGCGGGCGGTTTCTCTTCCGCGGAGGGACCATGGGTCTGCTGGGGTGTCGGTTCATCGATATGTCCACCGTCTCGGCGAGGGTTGCCTAGGGTTTGCCCACAGGAGGGCGGTGCGGTGCTGGGTGCGGGTGGTGAGGGGGTGCGGTGGTCTGCGGCCGAGCCGGATTTCTGGCAGCAGGTCGTCGGGCGGCTGAGCACGGCCCTGATCGTGGTGGACCCGACCGGGCGGATCCTCGCGGTCAATCGCGCGGCCGAGCGGCTGCTGGGCCGTACCGCCGTGGCGATGCGCGGGGAGGACGCCCACGATCTGCTGCACCGGCCGGCGGACGGCGGACGGATCCCGCGGGACCAGTGCCGGCTGCTGCGCTCGCTGACCGGGGGGACCGCGGCGCACGGGGAGGGAGACACGTACCTGCGGAGTGACGGTCGCCGGGTCGCGATCTCCTGGTCGACCTCTCCCCTGATGGACGACGGCCACGTCACGGGCATGGCCGTCCTGTTCGCGGACGCCACCGTGGATCGGGGCGCGCGACGGGAGCGTGCCGTCCACACGCGTGCCCTGGAGGACCTGACCGAGCGGCTGACTCTGGTCGCGGAGATCACCGACGTACTCGGTCAGACCCTGGAGACCGACGACGCCCTCGCCCGCCTGGGCCATCTGCTCGTTCCCCGCCTCGCCGACTGGACGGCGGTGGATCTCCGGCTCGCCTCCGGCGAGATCCACCGCGTGGCGGTGACCGGACCCGTCGGCCGGGACACCCGGCTGGAGGACTGGCGCGAACACCTTCCCGAGGACGGTGAGGCCGCCCTCTCACCCCTGGTCCAGGTGCTGAAGGGCGGGGATCCCGTACTCCAGGCCGCGGCGGAGACGGCCGCCCCGGCCGAGGACCACTCCGCCCTGACCGCCGCCCACAGCGGCTTCCTGCGCGCGGTCGGCGCGACCTCCGTCATCACGGTGCCGCTTGGCGCCGAACATCAGATCACCGGGGCGCTGACGGTGGTGCGCACCGACCCCGCCCACCCCTTCGACACCGGCGACCTGAAGGTCGTACGCGACATCGGCCGCCGGGTCGGCCTCGTCGTCGACAACGCCCGCCGGTTCGGCCGCCAGCGTGCCGTCGCCGAGGCGATGCAGCGCAACCTGCTCGCCCCGCTGCCCGAGCCCGGCCGCCTGCGGCTGGCCGCCCGCTACCAGCCCGCCCCGGCCGGCTCCCAGGTCGGCGGGGACTGGTACGACGCCTTCACGCTGAAGGACGGCACGCTCGCGCTGGTCATCGGCGATGTCGTGGGCCACGACCTGACGGCGGCGGCCGGCATGGCCCAGCTGCACGGCATCCTGCGCTCACTGACCTGGGACCACACCGGACCGCCCGGCGCCATCGCCGACCGTCTCGACGACGCCATGCCCGTCATCACCACCGTCCCGCTGGCCACCCTCGTGCTCGCCCGGGTCACGGGCGACCCGCACACCGGCCCCTGGACGCTGCAGTGGACCAGCGCCGGACATCCGCCGCCGCTGCTGCTCACCCAGGACGGACAGGCGCAGTACCTGGAGGCCGGGCAGGGACTCCTCCTCGGCGCGGGTCCCCTCCCCGCCGGGAGCCGCCCGAACGCCACCCGGCCGCTGCCACCCGGCTCCACGCTGCTGCTGTACACCGACGGTCTGATCGAGACCCCCGGCAGCGACCTGGAGACCGGCCTGCGCCGGCTGCGCCGTCACGCCGTGACGCTCGCACGTGAACCCCTGGACTTCCTGTGCGATCAGGTGCTCGCGCATGTGCCTCCCGGCAGCGCCGACGACGTGGCCCTCCTCGCCCTGCGCATTCCGGCGCCCTGAATCCGGGGCGCGGCTCAGGCGCCGCACGCTCGGTCGGGTGTCCGGCGTGCGCCGGCCGTCCGACGCCCCGGGCCGGCCTCACGGCACGGAGCAGCGGCCGCGGCGGCGGGAGTCAGGAGTAGCGTGGAGGGCGAAGAGAGCGCGGTGTCGCGGCGCCCTCCGCGGCAGGCGCTCCACCCCACCGGCACCACCCTTGGCCAGCGGCCTGCCGCCGTCCGAACAGGCAGGTGAGCGCGATGCCCGACCCCCACCCTCCGACCGGGGCAGGACTCCTGGCGGACGGCCTGCACGAATCCATCCGCCCCGGAACCGCGCTCCTGCGGCTCACCACCACTCACGAGCGCCAGGGCATCCTCGACGGCGCATGGTGGCCCCGCTCCAGGGACGTCGCCGCCGAACTGCCCGGCCTGATCACCGCACTGACCGAGCGCCTCGGACCGATCACCCGGATCGGCCTGGACAGCACGGCCTGGAACGAGCTGCCGACGCGGATCACCGTCAACGACCGGGTGGTACGCATCGACTCCTTCTCCACCGGTGACGACACCGCGCTCGTGACCCGCGGCGACCAGGACCTCTTCACTCTGCTCGTGGTGCCGCCGAAGACGCCCGTGGAGGCGGCACGGTCCGCGATGGCCGAAGCGGTCCACACCGACAACCCCAGGCAGGCCCACCAGATCCTGCTCGACACCGCCGCGGACCGGCCCCGTACGACCGACCCGTGACCGGAGAACGACCCCCATGACGAAACTCCGTGAACGCAAGAACAACCGGAAGGCGGTCCTGCGAGTCCTGTACGGGGCCGTCGAACGCAATCGCCCCGAGGTGAGCGGATCGGCGCTCCACGACCAACTGGACCTGCCGGACGAGGATCTCTCCGCGGCCTGCGCCTACCTGGCCGACGACGGTCTGATCAGCGTGGACTGGACCTCGCACCGGACCCCGGCCACCGTCTCCCTGACACACGAGGGCCTCCGGCTGATGGAGGAGGAGGACGAACGGAAGGATCAGGGCTAGGACGTGAGCCCTTCGGCGGGCATCGCACGGTGTCCGACCGGCCGACCAACCGATCGAGGTGTTCGCCATGACGGAAGGCGCGACCGCGCTGAAGGAACGCACCGGGGCCGGCGCCCCGGCGGAGACCCGCGGGAGGACCAGCATCGCCGACGGCGTGGTGGCCAAGATCGCGGGCATGGCCGCACGTGAGGTGCCGGGCATCCACAGCCTGGGCGCAGGTATGGCGCGTGCGGTGGGAGCCGTGCGCGGCCGGGTTCCGGGCGGAGGCGGCGGGGTCACCCGAGGCGTGAAGGTCGAGGTCGGGGAGCGGCAGGCCGCCGTGGATCTGGACATCGTCGTCGAGTACGGCGTGTCCATCGTCGACGTGGCCGGTGACGCGCGTTCCCACGTGATCAGTGCGGTGGAGCGGATGACGGGCCTGGAGGTCGTCGAGGTGAACATCGCCGTCGGTGACGTCCACCTCCCCGACGACGAGGAGGAGACCGGACCGGACGAAGGCCGCGTGAGGTGACCTGCCCCGTCGGGTGAGGTCGTTTCACGCCGCGCCCTCAGCTTGGCGTTTAACATCGCAGGTCACTCGTCCTGCTGACCTGCGGTTCTTCCCGGGACAGCGTGGGCGGCCGTTCTCCACGCTTCGAGATGTCGAGTAACGAAGTGCGAGAGAACGGCCGCTGCGCAT
>NZ_JAAHBP010000042.1 GCF_023184515.1 Streptomyces sp. D2-8
TCCTCGGCATGCCTACCGACGAGGCATCCGTCAACATCACCCGCAGCCGTCTCGGACGCCTCCTCCGGCAAGGCTTCCTCACCCAGCCCGGACGAGGCCGCTACCAGAAACGGACTTAACGTCCACTGAACGGTGAGCGGAAGTACGTCAGGCGCAGGACCCAACCGGGACCGTCGCATCCGGTGACACAGAGTTGATAGCGCGCCATGCGTCCGCTCACGGTGGAAGGGACGCTGTAGGAGGTGGCAAGCGACGGCCCCCAGCCGGGGAGGAGGTCGCCGTGGTCCCAATCACTGACCTGCCCGCGCTGCTCAAGCCCGCGGCGGACCTCATCGAAGCACTCTGCGCTCCAGGACCGTCCATCCCAAGCGCCCTTCAGCACCTGGATCTCGAAGTGGTAGTCGTCGATCTCCGCGATCAGCCCGACAGGCTTGCCGTCGAGAAGCCCAAAGTGCAGACGGACACCTTGCACCTCGGGGACGTACAGCGCGCCCAGGTGCAGCCGCCCAGGTGCAGGGTCCTCCACCCGCGCGATGTCCCGAGGAGCGTCAGGCGGCCTGTTGGGGTTGGCCTTTACCCACTCCCGCATGCGCTGCATGGCGTCCTGCCCTGGTTGACCAGGCGCGTTGTAGCCGTACCCGCCGTCTTCCGGTACGGCTGGGTTGTCCGCTGCCTCCTCGCGGACAACCATTCCCCGCAGGACGTGCTCGCCTTCGAAGGCGTCGATGCCCACCTGCGCTTGCGCTTCGTCCTCGGAGGCGTCGATGCCCATCTGGGCCCGCAGCTCATCCAGCTCGGCCTCGTGGGCCTCCATCTGCTGGTCGGCCACCTCCAGGTCCGCGTCGTACTCCCACAGAGGCCGCAGCTCGTCCACGACCGAGCGGGTGTCCGCCGCAGTAGTGGACGACTCCTCGACCCGGTCATCTGTCGTGTCGGAGGTCTCCAGCGACGCGGCCCGTACGCTCTCCAGGGCAAACTCGTGCCGCGCGGCGGTCACCTCCGCCGTGACGTTCAGCTCTTCCGCTGCCTCACGTGTCTGACGCGCTCGCTTCAGCTTCTTCTTCGCTGACACGACCTTCTGCTTGGTCTCCTCAAGCTCCCGCTGCACGAGATCCAGGGATGCGGCCTGTGCAGTAGCGCGATCCCTCTCACGCTCCAGTGCCTCACAACGACTCTGCAAGGACGTCACCAACTGCAGCAGCATGTAGACGAGCTGGGTCGTACCCATCAGCGTCTTCTGCGCCTCGATGGTCGCCTTACGGGCCTGATCCAGGCGTAACTGCAGCTCCCCTTCGGTGCCCATGGGGACGCTGCCGTTGCGGGCCTCACGAGCCACCGCTGCCGCTTCGGCTGCCTTCTGCAAGCGAAGCCCCAGCTTCAACTGCGCCTGTTGGGCCTGCGGTTTCACAAGCGCCCGCACCAAGTCGCTCACAAACCAGCTCGGTAAAACCTTGGCACCCTTGCGGAACTGACCCCACTGGGTGCGCCCGTACTTGAAGCGCTCCTCAAGCTCGCGCAGAGTGAGAGCCTTCGTCACCGCACAGACCCACCTCGCCAGCTCCGCTGCCTCCGGTGTGTCCCCCGCCAGCGGCCCTGCCTGCCTCCCCGGCCTCGTGTTCTGTGTCATCCAGGGACCCCCCTCGCTCCCACACTGTCCGTACTTGTCCCCGCCTTTTCCCCCTCTGACCTGCCGCAAGCGGATTCGGCCAGACGGACAATCAGATCACCAACGCACCATGGCGGCCACCGCTTCGCACAGATGTCATCCCGAACCGGGACGGCGACAGGACGAAGCGGGGCCTCCGCACCCGCGAGAGGCCAAGCAGGGCCTGCCCGCGGTTGATGTGAGAGTCGAGGCGGGCAGGCCCCCGAGCCCGAAGGCCTGGTTATGAACGTACCCATCGACGTCGGAGCGGGCTTGATCTTCCTCGTCTCGGCTGCCGTCGGATACGCCGTCTACCGGCACACCCGCGCCACCTCCACTACGAACCCGCCAACCGGCGACATAGGCGTTTCCTTCACGGCCGGCTCCGTCACCCTGGTGGCACTCGCCTTCCTGTTCGGGGTCTCCAACCCGCCCGCCGACCACGAACCCACACCGGTACCGGGCTACTCCCAGCCCGCCACGCCGCCGGCCCCAACCCCCACCGCGACGCCCGCGACCACGACAAGCACCCACTCGCCCGAGCCGCCGGCCACTCCGAGCACGTAGCACCTCCGCGTCGACGAGGGCCCGGACTACCAGCGCGGCCGCCAGGCGCGCCCCTACCTCGCCGACGTCGCCCGTGCCCTGCACGCCCGCGGCTGGACCACCACCGACACCCCGCCGGCCGTGGAGCACTCTCAGGGCGATGAGTGCTTTGCCGCGCTCGTCCTGGACGGCCCCGAAGCGCCGGCTGCGGCTCTGGTGTGGTCCGAGCGGCACGGCTGGCGCACCTCGACCTCGCGTCGCCATCCGCTCGGCCGGGGCGCAGCCTGGCCCCCGCCCGGCCCCGGGGTTCGCCACCTCGCCACCGGCACCACCCCCGACCCCGCCGACCTCGTAAACGCCCTCGGCAGCACCAGCTGACCGCCCCACTGCACGAGCCAGCGCGGGCCCCCAGGACGCCCCTGGGGGCCCGCGCTGTGGTCGGCTGAGGCAGCGGACGGTGTTATCTGGGGTGTCGAGCGGGCGACAGGCACATTGACCGAACTAACTCACGCGTTCTCGCAGGTCAGATGGGGTTTCTGCTAGCTTCCTGGCATGTCCGGTGAACAGCGTCCCGGCAGGGATTTGAAGAACTTTGTGCTGCCTGAGTCAGGCCAATTACTGGAGACGGGAGACCCCTGGGAGCCGTATCAGGTGCTGGACTCGTTCGGACGGCCGATCGAGCCTGTCGCCACGTACCTCAGAGACCTGATGGCAGCGGACAGTTCGCCGTTGACGCCACGCTCGTACGGGATGGATCTGCTGCGCTGGTGGCGCTACCTGTGGGCTTTCGGCATCGAGTGGGACCGCGCGGTTCGAGAGGATGCCCGGGACTTCATGCTGTGGATGAAGCTGGCGGACAAGCCGGTACGCGTCCACTGGCGTTACCGCGGCAAGGACCCTGCCGAGATACCTCCGGCCCGGCGTGACAGTCCGGCGCCGGGATCCCCGAACCCGGTGACGGGCAAGCCCACCCTCGGCAAGAAGTACGCGCCCACTACCCGGGCACACTGCGAGACGGTGCTCCGGACCTTCTACGACTTCCACCTGGAGCGCAACACCGGATCACTGCTGGTCAATCCCTTCCCCCTGGTCCGCAGCCGGCGCTCTGCGCGAGCCAACGCCCACCACAACCCCGAGAAGGAACACAACAAGCAGCGCACCGGCCTCTACCGGCCCAAGGTCCCCAAGCGGATCCCGCGCCGCATCCCCGACGAGAAGTACACCGAAGTCTTCGCGGGTCTCCGCTCGCACCGTGACCGTGCCCTCCTGGCCTTCTGGGTCGCCACCGGCGCCCGCGCCGAGGAACTGCTCACGGCCAAGCAGGGCGATGCGGTCGTCGGCCAGCAGACCATCGGCGTGATCCGCAAGGGCACGCGCGCCTACCAGGAACTGCCCGCCACCCCCGACGCGTTCGTCTGGCTGCGGCTCTACCAGGAAGAATCCTGGAACAAGGGCGTCCCCCGCCGCCGCGCGCAGCCGCTGTGGTGGACACTGCGCCGCCCCTGGCGGCCGTTGGAGTACGACGCCGCCCGCATGATGTTCAACCGCGCCAACGACCTCCTGGGCTCCAACTGGACCCTCCACGACCTACGGCACACGGCGACGTTCTTGATGCTCGAAGACCCGAACATGCCGCCCGTCTACGTCCAGCACATCCTCGGCCATAAGCATCTGTCCACCCTGGACATCTACAACCGTCCCACCAGGGACGACGTCATCTCAGCAGGGCTCGCACACCACGCCCGCCAGGAGCACAAGCGCAACAACCCGCCTCCGGCCCCACCCGCGCCGGCCTACAACCGGGACTCCCTCGACGTCCTCTTCGGCGGGAGCCCCGGGTGACAACTACCACCGTCCCGCTCGTCACCCCGCCGGCCCTGACCGCGAAGAGCCTGGCCGGCAGCGAGATCGATGCCCAGCTGCAGAGGTTTCCGCCACGTAGCCCGGGAACCGACTGGCCCACTACCCGGATCTCCCGCGAGGAGGTCCTCCACAGGTTGGAGCGGCCGCCGTTCAAGAACGGCAAGGACTCCACCCACCAGATGCGGATGGTCGGTGCGCGCCTGCTGCTGCGATGGCTGGAGACCTTCGAGGGGAAGACCTGGCAGCAACGCTGGAACGCCAGCCCGGGCTCCGCCACCTCGGTCGGCTGGACCGAGGCCCCGCTTGCCTGGGGGATCGTTCACGGCAGGAGGCCGCAGAAGGCAGGGCTCGGGTCCGGGCTGCTGGCCCTGGTCTGCGCTGATGTCATCCGTCCCAGCATGCCGTGGCTCGCCAGCAGCCTGTCCCCTCACCTGCGCGAAGCCATCGAAGCCGCCCGCGATCCCAGGGGATTTACCGAACTTCGTGACGCACGCATGCCCGGACAGCCGGACCCGCGGCGCACATCGAAGGCGCTCAAGGCCGTGGCCCGCATCCTCGCGGCGAAGGGCGGCAGCATCGACGACATCGTGGTCGGCGATGTCCTCGAACTGCTGTTGGCGGCCACGGGGACCTCCACGAGCCACACGCGACTCGCCTACGCCCTGCTTCAGAGCCGCGGCCTGTTTCTGTCAATCCCCCCGATCTGTGGAGACCTTCCTATGCAGCCAGTTCCTCGGTGAGGCTGGCCTGGTAGCTGTGTTCGTAGTCGATCGGGCTCTTGAAGCCGCACACGCTGTGTAGCCGACGGCTGTTGTAGAAGTCGGTGATCCAGGTGGCGATCCGGATCCGGGCCTCGGTGCGTGTGGCGAAGGTGTGCCGGTGGACGTACTCGACCTTGAGAACGCTGTTGAACGCCTCGCTGACGGCATTGTCGAAGCACGAGCCGACCCGGCCCATGGACTGGAAGACGCCCAGCCGGCGACAGGCCCGGCGGAACCTCCGTGAGCCGTACTCGCTGCCGCGGTCCGTGTGGAAAATGACACCGCGCACGTCGCCGCCGCGGGTCGCCGCGGCCATGTGCAGGGCGGCAACGACCAGTTCGGCATCGTGGCGAGCGCCCGTCGCATATCCGAGCAGGCGGCGGGAGAACAGGTCGATGACCGTGGCCAGGTACAGCTTGCCCTCGCCGGTCTCGATCTCCGTCATGTCCCCGCACCAGACCAGGTCGGGTGCCTCGGCGGTGAAGTCGCGGCGCACGAAGTCCGGGGCGGCCGGCCGTTTCCCCGGCCGGGTCAGCCCCCGCCGTCTACGCACCTTCCGTGCGACCAGGCCGAGCTCGGCCATGATCTTCGCGATGGTGTTCACCGAGACCCGCCAGCCCTGCCTCACCAGCCTGATCCAGATCTTCGGTGAGCCGTAGGTGCCGCCGGAGGTGTCGAACTCCTCCTTCACCGCTTCGATCAGGTGCTGTCTGCGCAGCTCACGGCGGGTGGGCTGGCGGGTGCGGTGTTTGTAGAACCACGACTCGCTCACGCCCAGGGCGCGGCAGGAGACGCGGTGCGAAATGCCGTGCTCGGTCCTGAAGTCGCTGATCACCCCGACGACAGACGCCGGGTCCGCCACGGCTACTTCACCCACAGGACCATGCAGCGTTTGAGGACATCACGCTCCATGACCAATTCCTTGTTGTCCCGCTTGAGCTGGGCGTTCTCCCGCCGCAACCGCTCCAGCTCGTCGCTCCCGCCGACCGGTGCGGTCCCTGCCCGGCGGGCGCGGGAGACCCAGCTCGCCAGGGTGGTCTCGTTGATTCCCAGGTCCTCGGCGACCTCGGCGATCGTCTTGCCGGTCTCCGTGACGATCCGTACGGCCCCCTCACGGAACTCCGGATCGAACTTCCGTCGCTTCTCCGCCATGACTCCCAACTTCCCCTGCAGTCACGGTCTTCACGCTACGAGGGGAGGGACAGGGTGCTGCACGGGTAGCAGGCCGGCCCCAAGCGGTGCAGCACGACCAGCTGCTGCACGCTGCTCGGGCCGCGCTGCTACCCAGCCGACGTCTGCTGCTCCAGGGCCAGACAGCAGGACCGCGGGCCCGTCCCGGCTGCTGCACGACAGCGCAGATCTGCCATGTCCGGCAGGAGATCCATGCACGGCTGTTGCATACAGAGTTCGCGCTCCGAGGAGCCGCCGGTTGTTCTGCTCCTCCAGAACAAGCCGGTTCACCTGGTGCTACCGGCCGCCCGCTGCTCGCGGCGGGCGAGGGCGGCTGGCGTTTGTTCTGCTCTCCCAAAACAAGCCGGTTTACGTAGTGCTGCCGGCTTGATCGCGGACGGGCATGAAGGAGGCGCCGCACCCTGAGGTGCAGCGCCTGCGTGTATTCGCGGGGCCAGGAGGCCGCTGGAAGGCCGGCCGTTCAGGGCCCTCGGTGGGGTGTTCAGCCAGTGGCGGCGAGACTGGCCACCTGGGCGGCGAACCGGGCCCGTCGCTGCTCGGTGAAGCCCTCGGGGTCGGCGGCCATGATCTCGGGCACCACCATGACGGGGGAGGAGACGCGCCGGTCAGCAGCGGGTGGAGCTGGTAGCGGCCGTCCTCGAGGCCCCAGGCGAGTCCGCACTCGCGCAGCTTGAAGCCGCGGTTCACGGTCGGCTTGCTCGCGCCCAGCTCGCGTGCCATCTCATTCTGGCTGATCTCGGCGGTGCCGGTCTCCGGGTCGCTGAGGTACAGCAGCTGGTCCAGGACGCGGCGGCCGGCGGTGGAGACGTAGACCAGGGCCAGGAGGCGCAGGATGTCACGAGTGATCGTGACGGGTGCCTCGGTGGGAGGGCTGGGGACGTAAGAGCTACTCACGGAGCCTTACCACTTCCGATCCGGTTTACAGCGCGCCGTGCAGGTGACCGGTGTACCGCTGGGAGGCAGATCCCGAGCACGGCGGGTGCAGGGTGACGTAGCCGTGCGGGCTCGGCGCGCGGCCCCTGAGTAGCTTGCAGATACGGGCCTGGGCGACCAGGTCCTCCTCCTCCGCCTGTCCCCCAGCGGTCCAGGAGTTCGGCGTAGGCCCTTGGCCGGAACAGGGTGCCGTTGGTGAAGGTCATCAGCTCGAGCGGCCGGGTGGTGCCACCGTCAACCGCTACCGGCGCGGCTTTATCGCTCGCCGCTGAAGCGGCGTCATCCTCGCGCGACGGCCGTACCGGGCTTCAGTGGTCGTGTCCATACCGGCAGGCCGCGGAGCCCGCGTTTGTGGAAGGAGGGCCACCAGGCCAGGTCCTCGAGGGGTACGGCAAGTTCTAGGGCGGGGAAATACTCTAAGAGGGAGTTGATAGCGATCTCTGCCTCCAGGCGTGCAAGTGGTGCGCCGAGGCAGTAGTGAATGCCGTGGCCGAATGCCAGGTGGGTGGAGGGGCGGCCTGGGGTGAAGGAATCGGGTGAGGGAAACTCGCGGTCGTCCCTATTCGCGGAGGCGATGGAGATCCACACGCGGCCGCCGGCCGGGATGACGATGTCATCGATGGTGATGTCCTCCAGGGCGAACCTGCGTACCCCCAGGGGGAAGGGTGGATTCCAGCGCAGGGTTTCCTCGATCACAGCTTGGACCGGCAGTGTGTGTTGCCGGACTTGGTGCATGACTTGCGGGTGCAGGAGCAGGCCAAGGACCGCGTTGCCGATGAGGTGGACCGCGTTGTCGTATCCGGCGAACAGGGTGAGGAACGCGAGGGAGAGAAGTTCTTGTTCACTGAGGCTGCCGTGGTCGTCGCGGGCGTGGACGAGAGCTGACAGCAGATCGTCGGATGCCTGGCTGCGCTTGGCCTGAATGACACCGGTCAGGAACTGGTGCATCTGACGCATCGCTTTGCGCGAGTCTCTTGCTGAGCCGGCTGTAGGGGAGAGCAGGGTGTCGGTCCAGGTTCTGAAGTCGTGGCGGTCGTCCTCAGGAATGCCGAGCAACTCGCAGATGACGCCCATAGGGAGCGGGGTGGCCAGGACGTCCATGAGGTCCATGTGCGTATCGGCCCGCGTGGTGAGGAGGGCGTCGGTCATGCCTTGGATCCGGGAGCGGAGAGCTGCGATGCGTCGCGGTGTGAAGGATCCGGCGATGAGGCGGCGTAGACGGGTGTGGTCGGGTGGGTCCATGTTGAGCAGGTGGGCATCGAGCTCGGGTGGCATGGACGACTGATAGTTACCGCTGGTCTTCGCGTTCGCCTTGTCCAGCGACAGGCGACCGTCCGCCAGCGAGGCGCGGGCCTCGCGGTAGCGGGTGATCACCCAAAGTGGCTCACCTTCTGGAGTCGTGGTGCGGTGCACCGCGGCGCTTTCGCGCAGGCGGGCATAGGCGGCGGTGGGGCCTTCTATGAGTTTGTGGTCGAAAAGTGTCATGGCTCAGTTCGCTTCGCTGCGGCAGGTGGTGTGAGACGGGCGAGGGCAGCCGGGACGAGGGGGGAAGCGCGGAAGGCATCGGCAACGTGGGCCAGACGGACAGCTTCCTTGCCCAGGTCGCCGTCAGCAGATTCCGGTTCGTACTCGGTTTGCCGCGGTGCTTCCTGGCCGGCGGAATGTGCTCGAAGGGCAGCCGCGATCTGAACGGCATCCTCCAAGGCGTCTGCCCGGACGCCGGTGATGTGGTGCTCAGCGCACAGGGTGCGGGCCAGGTCTCTGGTTGCGGCCCTGAAGTGAGGGCGAAGCCTCATTTCACCGTCGAGGATCTCGATCACCTGGCGTCCCTGGTAGAACGCCAGTTCACGGGCCAGCTCGAGGCGTGATGCCGGCGTGGGGACGAGAACGACTTCGGGAAAGGTCTGGGTGATGGCCTGCCAGAGGGGGTAGCGGCGCCAGAAGGCACGGTAGTCGGCCATCCAAGACGTAGTGGCGCTGAGGCGGACACCCCAGACCGGCATGGTGAAGCCGATGGCAAAGAGCGCGGCGGCCGCGCTGGCGAACATCGGGGCGACGACAGAGTTGACGGTGTTGAGGGGTGAGACGCCAACCATGTCCCAGACGAGAGTGATGACCTTGGGCAGGCAGTAGCCGAGCCCAGCAACGGCGCCGGCGGTGACGATGCGGAGGCCTCGTCGCAACCAGGGTTTGTCAACGATTGCTGAGTAGCGCCAGCACATGCGGATCAGGCTGAGCATGCTCACGGTGAACAGGCATTGGTAGATCAGCAAGAACGCGGAGATGTAAGGATCGTCGGAGTAGTGGACGTCGAAGTCTGTGGGGTGCTCTGCGTCGTCGACCGACCCGAGGAAGAAGAACACGGTCATCGCCACGACGGTGACGATGGCGTAGCCGACGATAAGTCGATGCCGAAGCCGGACCTTGGACTGCGCGGATGACCAGCTAACGAGGAGGGCCAGGAACGATGTGAGGCAGATGGCCACCGAGGTGTAAATGATGAGGGTGGCAATGTTGGGCCTGCCGAGCAGGGCATCGATGCGTACATAGACAGGGGGCATAGCAAAGAAGAAGGGGGCCGCGAACGTGCTGATCGCTAAACAGAGCAGCTGCAGCTCCGTGTTCTTCCAATCTCGTGCGAGATCTTTAAGCTTGACGGCGAAGGCGCTCCATGTGATGAGCGACAGGGCCCCGTAGACGATGATGAACAGCATCGACTAGGCCTCGTGGGCGGAGCTTCGCTCCAGCGAGCGCTCCAGGTGGCTGATTAGGGTCGCAACATGGGGAGGAGCTGTTGCCGACGGGGATGACGTGCTCTCAGCCATGAGCGGGATTAGGGAGGCGACGAGTTCAGCGGCCTTCTCCTCGTTGCGATCGTAGCGGGTCCGGCCGAGTACGACACGGACGACCGAAGGGTCGATGTTCGGCAGAAGGAGGCGTGAGACTTCTCTCTCCTCGGCAGGTGTCGCCCTGTGGTCACACAGCATGTGGCCGATCTCGTGAAGGACGATGTGCCCTTGGTGGGCCTTCCTGGTGTTCGCCTGGTAGATGACGTAGTCCACCTCGGGTGTGGCCACCCACAGGCCGCAGGGGCCCCGGTCAGCGGGGAGCGGCATGGGAACAAGGGAGATGGGCCGGCCGCGACGCTCTTCCACCTGGTCGACGAGATCATTTATGTTGAACGGCTTTGGGAGGTCGAGTTGTCCGACGATGTCCCTGCAATGGCGGCGTAAAGCGCTGTCGTTCATCCTCGCTCTTTCCGGAAAATCATTGGCCCACTGCCATTGCAGAAAGATCACGTTGCGGTTGCCCCCCTTGCACCGCGCGGCGGCTCGGGCCGACGACAGTGGAAGCCCAGATAAGCCACAAGATCCTACTTCACGGCCTTCACCATCGTGGCGAGAAGTGGCCACGCGGCGGTCGCCCTGCCAGCAGGTCGCTGCCTCTCCTCTTCTTCTCACATCCGCTGCCGGTTGCTTGCCTGACGCAGGTGTTCAATCACGGGCACGAGCGCCTGGAGAGCTTCATCGTCCAGATCCGCCACAGCCCGCAGGGCGATCTGACGAGGGCCCACATCCTCAGCCTTGAGCGCCTCCACAAGGTCGAGATCCACGCTGACCTGGCGGGCGACCCCATCGTTGGTGAAGTAGGCAATCGGTACCCCGAAGAAGGACGCCAAGGCTTCGAAGTGCTCATAGCTTGTGGAGTCCCACATGCCCTTGCGTAGACGCTCCACCTGACTCTCATTGATGTTCCCGCCGCGCTCGACGAGAGCTTCCGCGACTTCGCGGGAGCTGTAGGCGCCTCGGCCCTTGGGGTGGATCGTCTCGAATAGTCGATTGAGTCTGGCCGCGAGGCTCAGAGCGGCCGATGACGGAAGGGCCGGCCGCTCTGTGCCCCCCTCAGACTGCTGCGCCACCGGGTCCTCCTCTTCCAGGAAGTAGCCGAGCTTCACGCCAAAGACGTTCGCCAAAGCGCGCAGACTGTCGACCCCAGGGTTCCGCACCACTCCGTCCCGGATGTTGGCGACCGTTTGGTGGCTGACAGTAGGGGCTCCCGGATGCGCCTTGGCGTGCTCCCGGCTGCTCCTGGCGATCTCACGTTCGCTCAGCGGCCCACCCCCGGCCGCGTGCCCGGCCCGGATCAACGCGTCCAGCCGCTCAGCGATCAGCCCTCGTCCTCCTGGCGTGCTCTCACCCATGTATCAGACTCACTACTCCTTAGCCGAGGCGCCATCAAATTCGTTTGACATTCCATCAACTCTAGCGACACGCCCGCCTAGCCAGCTTGACAGTGGCTGTGTGTCGCCGACTAGGGTCACTCCGTGCCTAACGAACTAGTCACCTGGGCTCGTTAGGCCCTCGCAGGCATTCGATAGTAGGCGGGACGCGTCTGGCCAAGGGCAACGGACTGTCAAAGCAGCAGACCGGCCCGAGGCCTGCCACCCCTACGGACGGGCTCCTGCGCAACCTCGGCTCGAGGGAGGCTGACCACCTTTCTTCGAGATCGCCCGTATTGACCGGCACGTGCCCGGGGCGAGGTACTTCGGTGCACGCATGACCGGGAGTGCAGTGAGAAGGGGGAAAATGAGAAGGAAGCAGCTGCGGCGAGGAACCCACAACGTGCGCGGCTACCCCAAGACAGAGCGTCAGCCGGGGAGGCCTCACACACAGCTGCTCCGGCTGCCACAGCGGCGGCCGCGAACTGCAGCAACACCGCTCCCTGCAGTGTCGGAGATAGACAGCCCTGTTCTGCGACCAGGTGCGGCAACTGGGGGGACGGGCATGTCAGCGGGAGGCTTCCTGTGACGTACCCGGACACTGCACTAAGGTCGTCGCACTCGATCCGGCAGCCTCTCCAAGATCCCGGACACGATGACAAGGCAATGCATCCCCAGAACAGGCCAGCCTGGAACACGGCGCATGCCGGTCAACGAGGGGCACAAGCACGAAGTGAGCTTCGCTCTGGAGCAGAGCGAGTGCTTCTCACCAGGTTCAAACACCCCCACGCCCGCCACTCTTCTCAGACCGTCGGTGCCCACAGGAGGACCTGTTGATCACGCCGCAGCTGCACACCGATGACTTCACTCAGGCCGACGTCGATGAGTTCCACCACCTGATGTCGGCGCTGCTCACTACCTGCCGCAGCATCGCCGACGAACACGCCCCAGACGGCTCCTGGGCGCCGGCCAACCCCGACTTGTTCGATCAGTTCGGTGAGTCCATGCAACTGATCGCCACTCTCTCTCGGAGGCTCAACAGCACCCGCAGGGGGATCCGCAGGATCGGCAACCGGGCTAGGCAGCGGTTGTACGAACGAAGCGCCGCGTAGGCCATCGACCCACGGCCAACCGGCCGCCGAAAACGCAGACCCACGGCGGCACAAGAGCCACGGTGCGCCGGAGCGACATGTGAGGGTTTCGGGCAACTGGCCCCAGCTCACCAGATTCGCGCAGCACCGGGAAAGAGTCGCTTGAGTCGCTAGCCCGACGGGCAGCGACTCAATGGGCAGCGACTAAGGAGAACAGTCGCTGCCACGCGAGGGGGAAACACGCCAGGTCAGCCGAGGGGTGCCAAGTTCGCAGCGACCGAAGCGACTGAGGTTCGGCATATATGAGTCTCGTAGGTGGTGTGCGTGTGCGTGATATATCGAGAGCTTCAGTCGCTTCAGTCGCTGTTCTGGGTACAGGGCCCTCTCTGAGCTGGACTTTTTGATGTGGCTGATGAGCAGCGACTCAACGTGCCAGAGTCGCTGTACCCATCGTTCGGTCGCTGGCAGGACACCTGCCGCAGGCGCCACAAGCACAGGGCTAGGGACGTTCCGCATGTGCTCCACGCCCTCACCAGCAGGGTTCGCTAGTCTGTGTCCATCATTGAGTCGCTTCGGTCGCTGATTGGGGGTGCGCATGCCTACTGAGCTGCGCTTTTCTAGCAGCGAACCAGAACTTCCCCCCCTCCTTCCTTCAGTCGCTGCCCCCAGCCTCCTCGCAGCGCAGTGGTGCGCCCGCCGAGGCTGGCCAGTCCACCCTCTCTCCCCAGGCCACAAGTCACCGGCCGGAAACTGCAGCGACTGCCGCGAGAACGCCCACGCCCCAAGCGACTGTGCCTGCTTGCCAGCCGGCCGCTGGTGCCACAGCTTCTACGCAGCAACGCTCAACCAGCGCCGCATCCAGCAGTGGTGGGATCACAACCCCGAATTCGGCATCGGCGTCTCCTGCGGCCCAGCCGGGCTCGTCGTCATCGACATCGACGCCCACGAGGCCGAGCCCCCCGCCCGCAACCGCATCCTGCCCGGCATTCCGATCGGCGACCAAGTCGACCTCACTGGGCTGGCCACGGGCTTCCACACCCTGGCAGTCCTCGCTGCCCTCCGCGGACAGAACAGCCCCGCCGAAGACACCACGACCCTGCGCGTGCGCACCCCCTCCGGCGGACTCCACGTCTGGTACCGGACCACCGGCAACCGCCAATGGCTCTCCTCCGTCGGTTCAACTCCGGGACGTGCACTCGCCTGGCAGGTCGACATCCGTGCCCACGGCAGCTACATCGTCGCCCCCGGCACCACCACCCAGCACGGCACCTACACACCCATCGGCGACACCCGCGAGCCCGCAGCTCTGCCTCTGTGGCTCGCTCAGGAACTCGACCGCACCGGGCACTTGCCCGCACCCAGCGTTCCCGCTCCCAGGCCCGTCCCACCACGCGCCCAGCAGGCGGTTCTTACCGCAGGCGGCGGCCGCCAGGACGCCGGACCCACCCTGGCCACAATCCTCGCGCCCATCGCCGCATGCGGCCAAGTCACCGAAGGCGCAGGATTCTCCGACGCCCTCAACCGCGCCGCCTACACCCTTGGAGGCCTCATCGCGGCCGGCCGTCTCAGCGAAGAAGCAGAGCAAGCCCTCAAGGACACCGCGGCCACAGCCCGCCCAGGCCAGGAACTGCGAATTCAGCAGATCATCCGCAGTGGCCTCACCGCCGGCAAGCAACGACCGCTGCATGCCAGCGGGAGGCGCCCGTGACGTCGCCCCGCAACGAGACCCTCTTCGAGTTCGACCCCGAAGCCGTCGCCGCCCAGATCCGCCACCAGGCCGCCACCGTACCGGTCCCGGCCCAGACCGCTACGGAGCGGTCTCTCGGCGGCGAAGCGACCGCCAACGGCCTATTGCCGGACACCCTCACCGACCGCGGCAACGCCAAACTCTTCGTCAAGCTCTACGCCTCCGACTACCGGCACGTCTCCAGGATCGGCTGGTTCCGGTGGGACACCACCCGCTGGCAAATGGACGAAGACGACACCATCCTTTGGGCCGCCGGCGACCTCGCCGAGAACATCGCCACCCACGATCCGCGTGGTCGCTTCACCACCACAGCCCTGGACAAGCACCGCCGCAGGGCCCTATCGACCACCGGCATCAACGCCATGCTCGCCCAAGCCAAATCAGCGCCCGGCATGTCCCTCAACCCCGACCGCCTGGACGCCGACCCCTACGCCCTGTGCACCCCCCGCGGAGTCGTCGACCTACGCACCGGCCTGCTCTCGGCACCCGACCCGAGCAAGGACTTCCACTCCCGCTCCACCACCGTCGGCCCCCAGGCCATGCCCACCCCCCGCTGGCTGCGCTTTCTGTTCGACACCTTCGGCGATGACGCCGAAGGCCAGGAAATGATCGACTACCTGCACCTCCTGCTCGGATACTCGATCACCGGCGACGTCGGCGCCCAGATCCTCCCCTTCCTCTACGGCAAGGGGAAAAACGGCAAAAGCGTCCTTCTCGACGTCACGATGAAGCTCCTCGGCGACTATGCCGACGCAGCCCCGCCTGGCTTCCTGATGGCCAAACCATTCGAAGGCCACCCCACCGACCTTGCCGAACTTCACGGCCGCCGCATCTACGTATGCTCCGAGATCAAGCCTGGCGACAAGTTCGATGAAGCCCGAGTCAAACTGCTCACCGGCGGCGACCGCATCAAGGCTCGCCGCATGCGCCAGGACCCCTTCAGTTTCGAACCCACCCACAAACTCTGGCTGCTGGGCAACACCCGCCCCGAAGTCGGCACCGGAGGCTTCGCCTTCTGGCGCCGCATGCGGCTGCTCCCCTTCGAGCGGATCGTTCCCGACGACCGCAAGATCGATAACCTGGCCGACATCCTCGTCACCGAAGAAGGCCCCGGCATCCTCAGCTGGCTCATCGACGGCGCCCGCCGCTACCTCGCCGGCGCCCCCGACATGGCTGGACCGGAACGAGTACGCATCGCCACCACCGCCTACGCCGAAACCGAAGACCACACCGGGCGCTTCTACGAAGAATGCTGCCGCCTCGGCCCAGACCTCCGGGCAGAGCAGACAGCGCTCTACGCGGCCTACAAAGCCTGGTGCAACAATGAAGGCGCCCTGGTCATGTCCTCGCGCGCGTTCGCTTCCCGCACGCGGGAACTCGTCGGGCTCGCCTCGCCCAAGGAGATGATCCTGTCCAATCAGCGCAAGCACTACCCGGGCATCGGACTGCTCACCGACGACGGAAGGGACACCAGCGGATGAGTTCCCTGATCAGCGCGGACGAGATCAGCCACGAAACCGAGATCGTGTGGCTGGAGGACCTCCACCAGCTCGACTACGTCCGCCAGAGCCTGGACCGGCTCCCTACCCGTAAAGGCAAGCCCGCCTACCACCGCGACGGCCGCATGGTTGGCTACGCGATTCTTGGGCCCAACGCCAAGGCGTCCCACGCCTCTGGAACCTTCCGCCGCCGTGTCTTCTGGCTCTTGCCCCACGACCGCGACAGCCAGCCCGACGGCCTCTACGCCAAGAGCGCCCCGGCCGAAGGAGTCGACCCTCGAACCCTTGAACCCCGAATCAAGGGCTCCAAGACCGAGCGCTCAGAAGGCGGCCCACCCTCCACGGCCATGCAGCAGCTGGGTATAACGCTGCCCCTTTGACAGACCCTCAGGCCGGGCCGCTGGGCAGCAGCGGATCGTCCGCGTTGACCGTTTGCACGGATTTGTTGCCGGACCACGCCTCCAGCGAAGTGTGGGACTAGCTGGATCAGCTGCCTGACGGCATGTGTCACAACGCAATCGCACGATAGGCCAAGGCCCGATCGACCACCTCATCGGCCGAAAGCTCTTGCTCTCGAGGCCAGAAGATCAGATCGCTGACGTGGCCAGCTGGACAGACCAGGGCTTTGGCGAGGCTATCCAGCCACCCGTCCGCCTCGTCCTCGGATGCATAATCCGCATCCATGATCCGCTGCACGAGCGCAACCGCTTCAGTCCGGCTCATCTCCACGGCACCCATCACACCCTCGCCACGCGCCAGCCTAACGAGCAGCATGATCGGCCGGACAAGTCCTCGGCGGCAAAGCGCTCGCTGATCATCCTACGGTGTGACTGGATGGGCGGTCATCGTCTCCGGTGTCCCACCGATCAACATCGTGCGCCCGCAGGACAGATGAGTTTCACATCGCCGAAGCACCACGGCTTCCTGTGGCCTGGCGGGTCTGAACAATGCACTGTTCAGCGATCCGCGTCCCGCCTCGGCCGTACCCGCAGCCGGCGAACAGCGACATGGGCCGGCACCAACGGATTGGTCACCTCCACTCCACCGTGCTTGTGCAGCAGCCGGCAGACCGTCAGAGGTCGCTTTCGCGAACCTCGGTCCGGCTTGCCCTCCCGTTCGCAGGAGTGTCGTACGAGTGCCGCATGCTGGCCGCCGGCGGCGTCACGAGCGGCTGGTGCTGGTGCGACGCCGGCGGTGAGGCCAATACGGGTGCGAGACGTTGCGGGCGGTGACGGCGGGCCATGCGCAGGATGATCGCGGCGTAGAGCAGGACGGCTGCCATGTCCGCGAGCGCGAGTTGCCAGGGTGCGTCGGCTGCGGTGTCGTCGGAGGACAGGCCGCCGACGACGGCGGCGGAGACGCCGAAGGCCAACAGGTTGTTCAGGATGTGCAGGGCGATGGTGACCTCCAGGCCGCCCGTGCGAATGGTCAGCCATCCCGCCACCAGGCCGAAGAACAGCAGGTCGACGAAGCCCCATGTTGTGCCCCAACCGTGCGCGGTTGCGAACAGCGCGGCCTGGGGAAGCACGGCCAACCACGGCGAGCGCAAGAAGGCGCCGACGGCCTGAGTCAGCCAGCCGCGAAAGACGTACTCCTCGGCTGCGGCCTGCATCGGAACGAAGACGGTCAAGACGGCCAGCGAGATGATGAAGGACCGCATGCCCACCCAAGCGGCCGGATCTCCCGAAGCGGCACCGCCGTCCGGCAGAAGGACGGTGGTGAGCGCCAGCAGGGTCACCGGGAGGAGCGCGGCCAACAGGCACCGGGCCAGCCAGCGGAACCGCAGCCGCCCCGTGACCGAGGACAGGGCGCCGGCCGGACGCCGCTCTGTCCATCGCACCGCGAGCATGATGAGGGGCAGGGCGATGGCGATGTACGTCAGGTCCAGAACCGTGTTGCGCAGCGGCCCTAAGTCCACTCCGCCATCGGGCAATTCAGGGTATCCGGCGGCCGTCCCCAGGGCGTAGGAGAAGGCATAGAGCAAGAGGATGGCCACAAGCCAGCTCGGTAGAAACAGCGTTGTGCCCAGTAGCGGCCTCCACCAGCGGTGCCGACCGGTACGGCGGGCCATGCGGTGATAGGGGAAGCCGGCGAGGTCACGGGATCCAGTTGTCATGATCGACAGCATTCCAACCGCAAAGCGCCGTGGCGTCCGCCCGTAGCAGGAGTGGCCGCTCAGCCCAGGGGTGGAAAATCCCGTCTCTTTCAAGACATCGGTGCAGAGACCGCCCCGGCCTGTGCTTGAGGGAAGGAGGGACCACGGTCGTCACTGGTGTGACGTTTTCGAGGCCCTCGACGCTGTGCTTAAGGAGCAAATGCCCGTGTTCCTGCGGAGTTGAGCAGATCCTGAGGTATCGGGGGAGCGGTAGTAGCCAGTCCGGTTTGATCTTTCAGGCGTCCAGCTCGTGGCCAATAGTCCGTATTTGGCTGCCGGTTTTGGGAGGTGCTTCCAATATGCCTGTTCCGGGGCGAGGAAAGCTTCAGGGCATATGCGTCTCACCATCTGGAACTGGTGAGCGGAAGAGAGCTAGGTTCTGTGGCGCCCCCGGCACCGAGACCCGGGGGTGCGGGCACCACCCTTCCCGACGCACACGGTTTCCAGGCCATCAGTGCGCCGGGAGGCAGCGCCCGCACCGTCATACCCGAAGGACCACGATAGTGAATCGTCGGCATATCCGCATGAGTGCGGTCACTGCTCTTGCCGCCCTCACTCTGGGTGTCGCTGGTACCACGGCGGCGCAGGCTCACGAGCAGCGCGAGATGGCCGCTGCCGCCTCCGTCGCCCCGGATGTCGAACCGGAGTTCGAGTTCTCCTCCCACGAGGCGTTCGTCAGCTACCTCGACTCCGCCGAGGGCCAGCAGCTCCTGAGAGAGGAAGGCCTCAGCCAGGCCGAGATCACCGCCGTCTACGCCGGCGACGACGTCGCTGCCAAGGGCTGGCTGGACAAGCTCAAGAAGAAGGCCCTCAAGAAGGCCTTCAAGGCGCTGCCCGACTCCTGGCAGAAGAAGCTGACCGACTGGGCGAAGAAGGGCAAGGCCTACTTCAAGCAGAAGTGGAGCTCCCTGCCGGGCTGGGTGAAGAAGACGCTCACCCTGGGCGGCGCGATCTCCGCCAAGACAGCCATCGAGTGGATCATCGACATCATCCTGTGATGTACCGCGTCACCTGATGCAGCCTCTCCCCGGGGGCTGTAACACCCATGTGCGCCCCACGGTTGTTCCCCCGGCCGTGGGGCGCACATCCATGCCGACACCTACCACGCTGCGGAGGCATCCCATGATCGATTCCGGCAACTCCGAGACGGTTCGGGAGTTCAGCCCGGCTCAGTACATCGCCCCCTACCTTCTGCTCATCATCGGCAACGCCGGAGTGCAGAACGCGCCCGCGGACGATCGACCCGGGCTGTTCTGGGTGTTCACAGCGATTGCCGCACTCGGTGCTGTGTCCGCCGTCGTGCGCCTTCGCCGTATGTGGAACACCCACCAGCGCCGAACACTGCCCGCGTGGACACGATTTCTCGGCGCGCTCCTGGCCGTGTACGGGCTGTACGTCGTCTACCGAGTCATGAACGGCATGGCCGCATAAAGGCGCCGCCGCAGGAGCATGGCGTTGCTCCGGGCAGAACCGCATCCAGCTCCTTACCCACACGTCGCGGCAGTGGTTCACCCAACACCCAGCCACAGCGGCGTGTACCGCACCACCCGCACCACCGTGCCCGTACGCCGGGCGGCGCACAGGCGGCAGCCGAACGCCACCGGCCCGGCGACCGCGCCACCGATCCGCCACGCCGCCGCCGGCACCGCGTCCGGCCCGGCGGGCAGCTTGGCGTCTTCCTGTCTCCAGGACGGCAACGTTCGTGCGAGCACGTCCTCTTCGACACCGCACAGTTCCGCCAGGAGCTGCCGTCCCGGCGCGTTCAACAGCACCTCGGCATCGTCCCGCCCTCCCCCTTCGTGGCGGGGCTGGTAGTTACGCCACTGCCAGCACGACGGCGCTGTCACGTTCGTTGACTGGATGGGATGATCTTCTGGTTGATCGTGCTGGAGGGGGTTGTTCGTGGGGGCCGTGTCGCCGTCGTACAAGGGGCACCGGTACCCGGTCGAGGTGATCTCCCACTGCGTGTGGCTGTACTTCCGCTTCCC
>NZ_JAAHBP010000043.1 GCF_023184515.1 Streptomyces sp. D2-8
GTCTCCGACGGCACCTCCCGGGCCCGGTGACACCACCCCCCAGGTCATCCGTTCGACAGGGGGCAACAGTCATGGCGGGCCCGGAGGCCAGCGGTCCCGTTGCGGAACCGCGGAAAACATAACGGGGTACCCGGGATGCCATGACGGAGCGGCAGAAGAACGCGGCGTGTGCGCTGGCGCTCTACGCGCTGTTGGTCGTGGTGTTCCGGTTCTCCTCCGGCGGGCAGGGGTGGGGCACGGCGCTGCTGCTCGCTCTCGCGGCCACTCCCCTCGCCCTCTGGATGGGCTGGCTGCGCCGCCGCATCAGCGAGCAGGCGCAGGAATGGGGACGCCGCCGGGTCCGGCCGTGGCCGGAGGAGCGGCGGCGTTGAGGTGGCTGTGCCAGCCGGACGGTCAGGCGTAGGTGTAGAAGCCCGAGCCCGTCTTGCGGCCCAGCCGGCCCGCGTCGACCATGCGCTGCAGGAGCGGGGGAGCGGCGTACAGGGGCTCCTTGTACTCCTCGTACATGGACTGCGCGACCGAGGCGACCGTGTCCAGGCCGATCAGGTCGGACAGCTTCAGCGGGCCCATCGGGTGGGCGCAGCCCATCTCCATGCCGTTGTCGATGTCCTCGCGGCTGGCGATGCCCGTCTCGAACATCCGGATCGCGGAGAGCAGGTACGGGATCAGCAGCGCGTTGACCACGAAGCCGGAGCGGTCCTGGGCGCGGATCGCGTGCTTGCCCAGCAGCTTCTCCGTGAACATCTGGGCGCGGCCGATCGTGCCCTCGGAGGTGGTGAGCGCCGGGATCAGCTCGACGAGCTTCTGCACCGGGGCCGGGTTGAAGAAGTGGATGCCGATGACCTGGTCGGGCCGCGACGTCGCCACCGCCAGCTTCACCAGCGGGATCGAGGAGGTGTTGGACGCCAGGATCGCGTCGGGCCGGGTCACGACCTGGTCGAGCACCTGGAAGATCTCGGTCTTGACCTGCTCGTTCTCGACGACGGCCTCGATCACCAGGTCACGGTCGGCGAACTCGCCGAGGTCCGTGGTGAAGCTCAGCCGGGCCAGCGTGGCCTCCTGCTCCTCCTCGGTGATCTTGCCGCGCTCGGCTGCCTTCGCCAGGGAGGTGAACAGCCGGGTGCGGCCGATCTCCAGGGCTTCGCCGGTGGTCTCGGCGACCATGACGTCCAGGCCGGCCCGGGCGCACACCTCGGCGATGCCCGCACCCATCTGACCGCAGCCCACGACTCCGACGCGTGCAATGTCTCCCGCTGGGATGTCCGTCACATCGTCCCTTTCGCTGCTGATCCACGACCGGGCAGACTCGCCGGGTCCCGGCGCCTGCTCCGTTCGTGCACGTTACTCCCAAGTATCGATGATCGATCGCCGGGGTCGGGTCCGCGTCGGGCATGCTGGGCCCGGAGCGATCCGCGGCCGGGCGGATCCGCGGCTTTTTGGGGCATGCGGATGGGACGAGTCTCACGCAGGGCGTTCGCGGTGGCGGCGCTGTCGGCTTTCACAATGATGCCTCAGGCGTCGGCCGCGACCGGACGCCGGGGCGGGGCACCCGACTCCGAGATGCGGGGCGTCTGGATCGCGTCCGTGGCCAACCGCGACTGGCCGTCGAAGCCCGGGCTGACCGCGTCGCAGCAGCGCGCCGAGCTGCTCACCCACCTCGACACGGCGGTCCGCAACCGGCTCAACACCGTGTTCTTCCAGGTCCGGCCCACGGCGGACGCCCTGTGGCCGTCGCCGTACGAGCCCTGGTCGCAGTACCTCACCGGCACCCAGGGCAAGGACCCCGGCTGGGACCCGCTGGGCACGGCCGTCGAGGAGGCCCATGCCCGGGGCCTTCAGCTGCACGCCTGGTTCAACCCGTACCGGATCGCCGCCCACGCCGATCCGGCCCGGCTCGCCGCCTCCCACCCCGCCCGCGAGAACCCCCACTGGGTGGTGACGTACGGCGGGAAGCTCTTCTACAACCCGGGGCTGCCCGAGGTCCGAACCTTCGTCGAGGACGCGATGCTCGACGCGGTCGCGAAGTACCCGGTGGACGGCGTCCACTTCGACGACTACTTCTACCCGTACCCCGTGGCGGGGCAGAGCTTCGACGACGACGCGGCCTACGCCGAGCACGGCGGCGGCTTCCCGGACCGGGCCGCGTGGCGGCGGGACAACATCGACCTGCTGGTGCGGGAGACGGCGGACCGCATCGAGGAGGTCCGGCCGAGCGCCCGTTTCGGCATCAGCCCCTTCGGAGTGTGGCGCAACGCCGCGACCGACCCGCTCGGCTCGGACACGCGGGCGGGCGTGCAGACGTACGACGATCTGCACGCGGACACACGGAAGTGGGTGCGCGAGGGCTGGATCGACTACATCGTCCCGCAGCTGTACTGGAACATCGGCTTCGCCGCCGCCGACTACGCGAAGCTGGTGCCCTGGTGGGCGGAGGTCGCCCGGGGCAGCTCGACGCAGCTCTATGTGGGGGAGGCGCTGTACAAGGCCGGCGACCCGGCGCAGCCCGCGGCATGGCAGGAGACGGGCGAGCTGTCCCGGCACCTGACGCTGGCCGGGGAGTACCCGCAGGTGCGCGGACACGTCTTCTTCGCCGCCAAGGACGTGGCGGCGAACCGGATCGGGGCGATGGCGCGGGTGGTCGCCGACCACTACGGGCAGCCGGCGTCACCTCCGCGCTGAGTCATGGCCCGGTGGTGGTCTCCCGGTGCCGGATCTCCGTGTCGGGTCCCGGGGAGCACACGCCCTCGTGCCCGTCCTGGAACCGGACGCGGTACGGGGGGTTGCCCTCCTGACCGAGCACTTCGACGATCTCGCCGATCTTGTCGTGCTGACCGACCACCCTGCCGTGCTGGACAAGCTGGTCTCCCACGGTTGCGCGCATCTGGGGCCTCCTGACGAGGTGCGGAGCAGCGGTCCGTGGCCTCCGAGTCTACGGCGGGGGGCGCCTGTCGGCAGTGGCCGTGCGCCGTCCCGCTCAGCCGCGTGATCGCTGTGTGACGGCGATGCAGGCCAGCACCGCCGCGGCCGTCAGCGGGGCGGCGACCGTGAGGTGCTCGCCCAGCAGCAGCACCGACCACACCAGTGTGAGCAGCGGCTGGGCGAGCTGCAACTGGCTGGCCTTGGGGATGCCGATGGCCGCCATGCCGCGGTACCAGGCGACCAGCCCGACGAACTGCGAGCCCACCGCGACCCACAGCAGGCCGGTGACGCTGTGCGCGGTCAGCCGCACGGGTTCGTGTGCCAGGGCGAACGTGGCGACCGGCACGGTCAGCGGCAGGCACAGCACCAGCGCCCAGCCGATCACCTGCCAGCCCGGCATGACCCGGGCCAGTCGGCCGCCCTCGGTGTAGCCGGCCGCGCAGACCAGCAGCGCGGCGAACAGGTACAGGTCGGCGGTGGTCAGGGCGCCGCCGCTCTGCCGCACGGTGAAGGCCAGTACCGCCGCCGCGCCCGCGAGGGCGGCGACCCAGAAGGTGCGCGAGGGCCGGGTGCCGACGCGCAGGGCGGAGCAGAGCGCGGTGGTCAGCGGAAGCAGTCCGACCACGACGGCGGCGTGCGCGGTGGTGGAGGTCTCCAGCGCCAGCGTGGTCAGCAGCGGGAACCCGAGGACGACACCGGCACCGACGACCGCGAGGCCCGGCCAGTGCCGCCGGGCGGGCAGCGGCACCCGCAGCACCAGCAGACAGCCGCCCGCGATCACTGCGGCCAGGACGCTCCGTACGGCGACGAGCGACCAGGGCCCGAAGCCCTCCAGCCCCCAGGCGGTCGCGGGGAACGTGAGGGAGAAGGCGACCACGCCGAGGGCGGCCTGGAGGGTGCCGAAGCCGGGGCGCTCCGGGGCCGGGGTGGCGACTGCTATCGGGGGAGACGCAGTAGCGCTACTCTGTGCTCTCATGCAAGAGCGTAGCAGCGTAGGTGAACTGGTGGAACAGCTGAGGCGGGAGCTCAACCGCTACTCGCCCGGTGGAAAGCTGCCGTCGAGCCGGGCACTCGTCGAGCGGTTCCGGGTGAGCCCGGTGACGGTGTCGCGGGCCCTGGCGCAGCTCGCCGCCGAGGGGCTGGTGGTCACCCGGCCCGGCGCGGGCGCGTTCCGTGCGCAGGCCCGGACGGCACCGGCCCCCGCGGGGGACACCTCCTGGCAGGAGGTCGCCCTCAGCGCGGACGGCGCCGCCGACCTCGTGCCGCGCTCGGTCGACGCCTCCGGGGTGCTGGTGTCGCTGGCCGCACCGCCGCCCGGCGTGATCGAGTTCAACGGCGGCTATCTGCACCCGTCGCTGCAGCCGGAGCGGGCCATGGCCGCCGCCCTCTCGCGCGCCGGGCGGCGTCCCGGTGCCTGGGGGCGCCCGCCCATGGAGGGGCTGCCGGAGCTGCGCGAGTGGTTCGCACGGAGCATCGGCGGCCCGGTCACGGCCGCCGAGGTGCTGGTCACCGCGGGCGGGCAGTCCGCGCTCACCACCGCCCTGCGCGCCCTCGCCCCGCCCGGCGCTCCCGTCCTGGTCGAGTCGCCGACCTACCCCGGCATGCTCGCCATCGCCCGGGCGGCGGGCCTGCGCCCGGTGCCCGTCCCGGTGGACGCCGACGGTGTGCGACCGGAGCTGCTCGCGGACGCGTTCCACGCCACCGGCGCCCCGGCCTTCGTCTGCCAGCCGCTCTTCCAGAACCCCACCGGTGCCGTGCTCGCGCCCGGGCGGCGCGCCGAGGTGCTGCGCATCGCCCGCGAGGCCGGCGCGTTCGTCGTCGAGGACGACTTCGTGCGGCGGCTCGTGCACGAGGACGCCGGGCCGCTGCCCCGCCCGCTGGCCGCCGACGACCCCGACGGCGTCGTCGTCCACGTCTCCTCGCTCACCAAGGCGACCTCCCCGAGCTTCCGGGTGAGCGCTCTGGCCGCCCGGGGGCCGGTCCTGGAACGGCTGCGTGCCATCCAGGTCGTCGACACGTTCTTCGTGCCGCGCCCCCTCCAGGAGGCCGCCCTCGAACTCGTCGGCTCGCCCGCCTGGCCGCGTCATCTGCGGGCCGTCTCGGCTGAGTTGAAGGCCCGCCGGGACGCGATGACCGGAGCCCTCGCCCTGCATCTGCCGGAACTCGCCCTGCCGCACATCCCGTCCGGCGGCTACCACCTGTGGCCACGCCTGCCCGCTGGATCCGACGAGGCGGCCCTGATGTCGGCCGCCCTTCGCGCCGGCGTCGCGATCACCCCCGGCCGCCCCTACTTCAGCGCCGAGCCGCCCGCCGTGCACATCCGCCTGAGCTTCGCCGCGGTCGCCGGGGCCGGGGAGATCGCCGAGGGCGTACGGCGGCTGCGCACAGCCTGCGACGAGGTGCTGGGATAACCGCTCGACTGCTTCCGGGCGGCCTGCGAGCATCGCGGACATGACCGACACGCCGAGCCTGCCCGAGGGCTACGAGATCTCCACCGACCCCGGCCGCGTCGACCGCGAGCGTGTGCACCACTGGCTGTCCACCGACGCGTACTGGGCGCTGGGGCGTCCGCGTGAGAAGCAGGACCGGGCGATCGAGGGGTCGCTCAACTTCGGCGTGTACGAGACGGTGTCGGGGGAGCAGGCCGCCTACGCCCGGGTGATCACCGACCGGGCGACCTTCGGGTGGCTGTGCGACGTGTACGTCGATCCGTCGGTGCGCGGCAAGGGAGTGGGAAGCGCACTCGTGGGCGCCGTACGGGACGAGATGCGGCAGTACGGGGTGCGGCGGGTCCTCCTCGCCACGCACGACGCGCACGGGGTCTACGCGAAACTCGGGTTCGCGGGACTGGAGCGGCCCGAGCACTGGATGGCGCTCGTCTTCGGCCAGTGAGGGGCGGCCCACCCTCGGTAACTCGTAGGTAACACCTCTTGACCTGCCCACTTGCTGCGCCCACGATCGCGGCATGCCACTTCGGGTCACGTTCGTCGCCGCCGCACGCAGCTCCCCGCTGCTCGCCGAGCGTTTCGAGGACGACCGGCCGCTGGACCAGGCCGGCTGGGGCGAGGTCGAGCGCGTCGCCCACGAGCTGCTGCCGCTCGCCGCGGCCGAACTGCGCTACTGCTCGCCGACTCCGCGCAGCCGGGCGACGGGGGAGGGGCTCGGGTACGCGCCACTGGTACAGCTCGGCCTGCGCGACTGCGGCATGGGCCGGTGGCGCGGGCTGACCCTGGGCGAGGCGATGGCCCGGGAGCCGGATGCCGTGGACGTCTGGCTCGCCGACCCCCGCGCCACACCGCACGGCGGTGAGTCGCTGGTCGACTTCATCACCCGGGTCGGCGGCTGGCTCGACACCCGGCCCGTCGAGGACGGCTGCCGGGTCGTGGCGGTGGCCGAGCCGTCCGTGATCCGGGCCGCCCTGGTGTACGCCCTGAAGGCACCGCCGTCGACGTACTGGAACATCGACGTCCGCCCGCTGTCGACGACCTCCCTGACGGGTCGGGCGGGCCGCTGGAACCTGCGCTTCGACGGGGCGTCCGCTCAGCCTTCGCGCACGTAACCGGTCCGCAGCACCAGGTCCTTGGCGGGGCCGCGGACGCGCCAGACCGTCCGCCAGTGGTCCATGTCGCGGACGGTGAACTCGCCGCGGTAGAGGTCCGCCGCACAGGGATGGCCGGCGACATGCCGGCCGGACGTCAGGTCCAGGTCGTGGAACGGCCGTCCGTCGGCGAACCGCACGTCCGCCGTGCCGCCCGGGCCGGGCAGGAACGTCAGCGTCCGCTCGGCGGGCCGGGCGACGCCCTGCCAGACGAAGGTGCCGGACTCGTGGTGCAGCAGCCCGCCGGTCTCCAGTGCCTCGAAGAGGGTGCTCCCCGTGAACTCGCCCTCCGCGCCGCTCGCGAGATCCCGCACCGACCGTGACACCCGCCAGCGCCCGGCCAGATACGCCAGTGCATCCGGCACTGGCCAGAACTCGCCCATCCTGCCCCGCTCTCCGTCCCGGCCGTCGCTGCGCGACCCATTGACGCGCATCCGCCCCCTCCCTATCTTGCCGTTCGAAGTGCTGATCAATGTCTGATATTTCGAACACTCCTCTACCAGAGAGCCGCGGAGTATCCATGCCAAGCACCGCCGCCCGCACCCGATGGAGACTGGGTCTCACGACCACCGCCCTCCTGACGGCAGCGGCCCTCGTACCGGCCCCCGCGCACGCCGAGGACGTCACCGACTACGCGATCACCGTCGACCCGTCCGCGAAGGGCGCCGCGATCGACGACACGATGTACGGCGTCTTCTTCGAGGACATCAACCGGGCCGCCGACGGCGGTCTGTACGCCGAGCTCGTGCAGAACCGCTCCTTCGAGTACTCCACCGCCGACAACGGCTCCTACACGCCCCTGACCTCGTGGACGGCCGGCGGCACGGCCCAGGTCGTGAACGACTCGGGCCGCCTCAACGAGCGCAACCGCAACTACCTCTCCCTGGGCGCCGGTTCGTCCGTCACGAACGCCGGCTACAACACCGGCATCAGGGTCGAGCGGGGCAAGCGGTACGACTTCTCCGTGTGGAGCCGCGCCGAGAGCGGCAGCACGCTCACCGTCTCGCTGAAGGACGCCGCGGGCAGCCTGGCCACCGCCCGCCAGGTCGCCGTGAAGGGCGGCTGGGCCAAGTACAAGGCCACGTTCACGGCCACCCGCACAAGCAACCGCGGACGGCTCGCCGTCGCCTCGGCGGACGCCGCCGCGCTCGACGAGGTGTCGCTGTTCCCGCGCGAGACGTACAAGAACCAGCCGAACGGCCTGCGCAAGGACCTCGCCGAGAAGATCGCCGCCCTGAAGCCGGGCTTCGTCCGCTTCCCCGGCGGCTGCCTGGTCAACACCGGCTCCATGGAGGACTACAGCGAGGCCTCGAACTGGCAGCGCAAGCGCAGCTACCAGTGGAAGGACACCGTAGGCCCCGTCGAGGAGCGCGCCACCAACGCCAACTTCTGGGGCTACAACCAGAGCTACGGCCTCGGCTACTACGAGTACTTCCGCTTCTCCGAGGACATCGGCGCCATGCCGCTGCCCGTCGTCCCCGCCCTGGTGACCGGCTGCGGCCAGAACAAGGCCACCGACGACGACGCCCTGCTCAAGCGCCACATCCAGGACACCCTCGACCTCATCGAGTTCGCCAACGGCCCGGCGACCTCGAAGTGGGGCAAGGTCCGCGCGCGGATGGGCCACCCCAAGCCCTTCCACCTGACCCACCTCGGAGTCGGCAACGAGGAGAACCTCCCGAAGGAGTTCTTCGCCCGCTTCCAGCAGTTCCGGTCCGCCATCGAGGCGAAGTACCCGGACATCACCGTCATCTCCAACTCGGGCCCGGACGACGCCGGCACGACCTTCGACACCGCCTGGCAGCTCAATCGCGAGGGCAAGGTCGACATGGTCGACGAGCACTACTACAACAGCCCGGACTGGTTTTTGCAGAACAACGACCGCTACGACTCCTACGACCGCGGCGGCCCCAAGGTCTTCCTCGGCGAGTACGCCTCCCAGGGCAACGCCTGGAAGAACGGCCTCTCCGAAGCGGCCTTCATGACCGGCCTGGAGCGCAACGCGGACATCGTCAAACTCGCCTCGTACGCCCCGCTGCTCGCCAACGAGGACTACGTGCAGTGGCGGCCGGACATGATCTGGTTCAACAACCGGGCCTCCTGGAACTCGGCCAACTACGAGGTCCAGAAGCTGTTCATGACCAACGTCGGCGACCGCGTGGTCCCGTCGAAGGCCACCACGACCCCGAACGTCAGCGGCCCCATCACCGGTGCCGTCGGACTGTCGACGTGGGCCACCAGCGCCGCGTACGACGACGTGAAGGTCACCTCCGCGGACGGCTCGACCCTGCTCAGCGACGACTTCTCCGGTGACGCCTCGAAGTGGAGGCACAACGGCACCGGCAGCTGGAGCATCCAGGACGGGAGCTACGTCCAGACCGACACCGCCGCCGAGAACACCATGGTCACGGCGGGCGACCCGGCCTGGAAGGACTACGACCTGCACGTGAGGGCCACCAAGAAGTCCGGCAAGGAGGGCTTCCTCGTCGCCTTCGGTGTCAAGGACACCGGCAACTACTACTGGTGGAACCTGGGCGGCTGGAACAACACCCAGTCCGCGGTCGAGCAGGCCGTGGACGGCGGCAAGGGCACCCTGATGACGAAGGCCGGGTCGATCGAGACGGGCCGGGCCTACGACATCGACATCAAGGTGCGCGGCCGCCAGGTCACCCTGCTCCTCGACGGCAAGGAGTGGGGCAGCTTCACCGACGACAAGCCGGCCGAGCCGTTCCGCCAGGTCGTCACCAAGGACGCGAAGACGGGTGACCTGATCGTCAAGGTCGTCAACGCCCAGGCGGCCGAGGCCCGTACGGCGGTCGACCTCGGTGGCGCCAAGGTCGCCTCCAGCGCCCGCGTCACGACGCTGGCAGCCGACGCGGACGCCGTGAACACCGAGACGGACACCCCGGTGACGCCCGTGACGTCCACCTTCCGGGGCGTGGCCGGGAAGTTCACGTACACCTTCCCGGCGAACTCCGTCACGTTCCTGCGGATCAAGCAGAGGTAGCGGGACGCGCGGGGGCCGCCGTCATCCGGGACGGCGGCCCGCCGTGTCCCGCAGCCGCTGTCGGACCGCACACACGGGTTCTCGACCCAGATGCAGGAACTGCCCCAGCACTTGTCGCTGTAGGTGTTGCACTCGCAGTCCGGCAGCGCGGCCGCCTCGGCCGGTCCGAGCGTGGCCAGCAGCGCGTTCGCGGCGGCCGGCTCGAAGGCGGCCTCGGCGGCGGCGTCGACGCGGAGGATCTCGTCGGTGCCCCGGCGGCCCCGCTCGAACTCGAACGTCGACACGTCCGACGCCACCGCCCGCGCCTGCGCAGGTGTCAGGTCGGGGTGGGCGGAGCGCCACCGGTCGATGTGCTCGACCCGCAGGGCGCTGCGCTTCGCGGGGGGCAGGGCCGAGTGCACCGCCCGGCGGTGGGCGAGCGGCAGGGCGGCCACCTCGTCGTAGCGGGTCGGCAGCCGGCCGGCGTGGGCGCGTACGAACTCCTGCGCCGCCGCCTCGTCCCCGCCCCGCGCGAAGGCCGGGGCAGAGGGAGAGGGCCCAAGCCGGCCCTGGAGCGGCAGGCGGTGCGCAGCGCCCAGTCGGCCGCGCGGAGCCGGTCTGGGCGGGCGGGGTGTTACGGCGACCTGACCCCTGGCAAGGCCGCTCGGCGTCCAGGGCATCGTCGAGGGCCACGCGGTCCTCGTCCTCTTCCGTCGCCGGGCTCGCCGTTGGGGTGGACGTGCAACGTCAGGAGAAGAGGCCGCCTGACCTGAGCAGCCATCAACCTGGCCCGAAGGTGCTCGCCACCGCAAACAAGCCATTCGTCTGACGAGTTGATCCTGTGTTTCAAGAGTGGTGGTCGAGCACTGCCGGCAAGCCGTTAGGATCACGGCATGATTACGGCCTGGTCGCCTCCGCGCATGCTCGGGGTCCGCTCCGCGGGCCCGGTGCTGCGCGTGCTGGCCCTGGCCGTCTTGCTGTTCGGGGTCGTCGTGACACACGGCGTGCACGTCGAAGGTGTCAGTGGACACCTTTCCATCAGTGCAACCGCTCCCGCTGCACTCTCGGATGATGACGTCCGCCATGCAACTGCGGAGCCGTCACCATTGATCGCCGGGGAAGTCGACGATGTCCACGGCGGTCATGAGCCGTCACATCCTGGTGAGCACTGTGCACCGGGACAGCCTCAGCAGGGGTCTGCGCTGCTATCGCGCTGCTTTGCAGCATCGCTTCGCGAATCAGCCAGCGCCGACAACGCTTCGACCGTGCGACTTCCTGCGGCTGGTAGGCCCGTGGACGGTGCCTCAGCCCCGGCTTTGAGAGCAGCCTCCGTGGTGCAGCAGGTCTAGAAGGACGGAGTCCTCCAGCCGGCCCGCCGTTTGTCACCGGTTCGGCTGGTATCGAGAGACGAGCGCCGTGTCCCGTACTCATGACGGGACGTCACGTTCGTCGATGCTGTCCTGCCCCCCCACCCATGTCTGCGCCTCACTCCATCTTCCTTGGAGACGTGGCAGCAGCGCGGAGGACCTGTGCCGACACACCTTCGAATGCCCGCTGATGGCCTTTGGGCCCCATGCGGCTCATCCTGGTCACGCCGACTCGTCTCGGCCATCCGCGGCGCCCTCGTCATCGCGCTCATGCTGTGCGCCGTCATACATGGCGCGGCCGAGGAGACACACGATTCGGGCTCCGTTCCAGCCGCTGCTTCGACGATTTCCACGGGTGGGGAGCCTCACGAGCCGCACGTCCCCCACGGCGCCGAGGACTGTGCGTCCAAAATGACCCTCCGTGCGGCGACCCAGTCGGTGGAGAAACTTCCCCTCGGCGCGATGGCCGTGGTCGTCCTGGACGCCGCATCCGCGGTGGTGGGAAGACCGCTCGCACGGCCTGGACTGCGCAGACGCCGTAGCACACGCACCGGCCGCGTGGCGCTCGTCCGTACGTCCCGGTGGCGGATCTAGACCACTCGCTCGCAGCTGACGGACCCCGTCGCTGCCGCGCAGCCAAGGCCTGCACGCGGACCGCTGTCCGCCCTGTCGCCGCGATGCGCGAGATGAACCCTGCACCGTGCATTCATCGAGCGAGAGTGAGAACAGAGATATGCAGTCATTGACCAAGGCCGAGTCCGGCCAGTCCGCCCTGTCCGGGTTGGTGGGCAACACACCGCTACTGCGGGTGTCAGAGCCGCTGTCCCCGGCCGGGCGCGGCTTCTGGGCGAAGCTTGAGGGCTTCAACCCCGGCGGTATCAAGGACCGCCCCGGGCTGCACATGGTCGAGCGGGCCCGTGCCCGGGGCGACCTGCGATCCGGAGGACGGATCATCGAGTCCACCAGCGGCACCCTCGGCCTGGGCCTGGCCCTGGCCGGGATGGTCTACGGCCACCCGGTCACCCTGGTCACCGACCCGGGACTGGAGTCGTCCATGACCCGGCTGCTGACCGCATACGGCGCCCAGGTCAACGTCGTCTCCGAGCCTCATCCCACGGGCGGTTGGCAGCAGGCCCGCCGCGAGCGCGTGCAGCGGCTGCTGGAGCAGCACCCCGACTCCTGGTGCCCGGACCAATACAGCAACCCGGACAACGTCGCCGCCTACACCCCACTGGCTCTCGAACTCGCCTCCGAAATGGGCCACATCGACGTGCTGGTGTGCAGCGTCGGCACCGGCGGCCACTCGGCCGGCGTCTCCCGGGTTCTGCGGCAGCTCTACCCGGAGGTGACCGTCATCGGCGTGGACACGACCGGTTCCACGATCTTCGGTCAGCCCGCCCGGCCCCGGCTGATGCGCGGACTGGGCTCGAGTATCTATCCCCGCAACGTCGCCTACGAGCAGTTTTCCGAGGTGCACTGGGTCGCTCCGCACGAGGCCGTGTGGATGTGCCGCCAACTGGCCGTCTCCCACTACGCCACCGGCGGGTGGAGCGTCGGCGCGGTCGCGCTGGTGGCCGGCTGGCTCGCCCGGACGATGTCCGCAGACGCGCGGATCGTCGCGATCTTCCCCGATGGCCCGCAGCGTTACCTGGGGACGGTCTACGACGACGACTTCTGCGCCGCCCACGGCCTGCTGAACTCACCACCCGCGCCCGAACCGGAGCTCATCGGCCGCCTGGACGAGAAGGAGGCCACTCGCTGGACCCGGTGCACCACCGTGGTCGATCCCCTCACCCTGAAAGGCACGGAGCAAGAAGCTGCGGACGACGTTCCTGGCGTCGAGTCCGACTCCTCGGAGGTGGGCCGGTGAAGGGGCTGCTCACCCAGGTCCGGTCGTACGAACGCAGCGTCCAGCTGCTGATGGTGAACCAGTTCACCATCAATCTCGGGTTCTACATGCTGATGCCTTACCTTGCCGCCCACCTCTCCGGAACGCTCGGGCTGGCCGGCTGGATCGTGGGACTCGTCCTCGGCGTACGCAACTTCAGCCAGCAGGGCATGTTCCTGGTCGGCGGGACGCTGGCCGACCGCCTCGGCTACAAGCCGTTGATCGTCGCCGGATGCGTGCTGCGCACCCTCGGCTTCGCGACGCTCGGACTGGTCGACTCGCTCCCCGCGCTGCTCGCCGCCTCCGCGGCGACCGGGCTGGCCGGAGCACTGTTCAACCCGGCCGTTCGGGCATACCTCGCGGCCGATGCGGGGGAACGCAGGGTTGAGGCGTTCGCCCTGTTCAACGTGTTCTACCAGGCCGGCATCCTGCTGGGCCCGCTGGCGGGCATGGTGCTGACCGGCGTGGACTTCCGCATCACCTGCCTGGTGTCAGCCGCGATCTTCGCGGTGCTGAGCGTGGTGCAGATCCGCGCGCTGCCCGCCCGGCGGGCCGAGGACGCCAAGCGGCAAGACAGCGACGGCGGTCAGGGCGTGCTCGCGCAGTGGCGCGGCATCCTCGCCAACCGGCCGTTCCTGCTCTTCTCCATCGCCATGATCGGCTCGTACGTCCTGTCCTTCCAGGTCTACCTGGCCCTGCCGCTGGAAGTGCGTCGGCTCGGTGGCGACGGGAACTTCGGCACGGCGGCGGTGGCGATGCTCTTCGCGGTGTCCGGGCTGACCACGATCCTCGGTCAGACACGAGTGACGGCGTGGTGCAAGGCGCGGTACGAGCCCGGCCAGGCGCTCGTGCGCGGCCTGGCGGTCATGGGGCTGGCATTCGTTCCCCTGCTGCTCGCCACCGCCGTGCCGGTACCGGAGTCCGGGATCGGGCTGTGGCTGCTCGCGGTGGTACCGCCGACGCTCGCCGCGTTGCTGCTGGCCATCGGCACGATGATCGCGTACCCGTTCGAGATGGACACCATCGTCCGTCTCTCCGCTGACCGCCTCGTCGCCACCCACTACGGGCTGTACAACACGATCTGCGGTGTCGGCATCACCGTCGGGAACCTGGGCACGGGCGCCGCACTCGATGCAGCACGGGCTGCCGGGGTTCCCGCGCTGCCGTGGATCACACTGTCCGCGCTCGGCCTGGCATGTGCGGCCGCCCTCTACGGCCTGCACCGCACCGGCCGCCTAGCGGCGGCTTCCGACTCCGAGCCGCGTCACGCCACCGTCTGACACTGCCCCTTCGGCCCAGGGGCGGGTGCCACACGGCGCCCACCCCTGGGCCATTTCGAGCCGACCGCTACGTGCCCCGGGCGAGGTCAGGGCCTCGAGAAGGACACAGCGGCGCCCGCCCCAGTCAGGCAGGAGTGTCGCGCGCGTCAACTGCGGACCCCGAGTCGCAGATGCGCGCAGCCCTGACGCCCACGCCCGGGCCGTCGGGGTGAGCCGCCGCACCCTGACGCGGCTGTTCGTCCACGACACGGGCGTGAGCTTTGACCGCTGGCGTACTCATAGGCGGCTGAGGGCCGCCCTTCCCCTCCTCGCGGAAGGCCGAGCGATGTCGCGGGTCGCACACGCCGTGGGAAACGCGACACCGAGCGCATTCCTCACGGCGTTCCGCCGAACGGTCGCCACATCCCCGAGGGGTTACCTCAACGGGGACGCTGCGTTGAGGCCTCTTGTACGAGCGTGGTGCCAGTCGCAGTGTCCGCGCCCGGGGCGCGGTATCCCGAACGGGCGACGCTGCTCAGGCCTTTGCGGGGCGGGCGTAACCGCCGCATGCACAGGTCTTCCGAGTCGGCGCCTCTCCGGGGTCAGTGAGGCGGGAGGCCGCGGCCCGGAGGAGCGCTGTGGCCGTGAGCCTGACTACCGGATGGCCGACGGCCCGGCGCAGCAGTTCCGCCCGCCGGTTCTCCGGCTCTCGTCGCCGACGAGCTCGTAGCCGGCCTCATCGACTGCAGCGGCGACGGCGGCGGGGTCGAGCGGCTGCTCGCTGGTCACCGTGACCTTGCCCGACGGCAGATCCACTTGGACCTCCTTGACTCCGGACAGGCCGTTCAGCTCGGAACCGGCGGCCTGGACGCAGTGATTGCAGGTCATGCCCTTGACGTCGTACACGCTCTGAACCATGAGCTTGCTCCTTCCGAAGAGGGGTCACGTGATACCCCCAGGGGGTAAATAGTCCATCGGTGTGAGTGTTCCCGGCGTCACCTCATCCACCAATGTCCTTCGTGGATGAGAGTTTGAGTCGTCTCGCTCCATGCCATGGGCCCTGCCTGCAGGGCCTGAACCAGCCGGTCGCGCACCATATGCGGCATGACGCCGAGAGTGGAGGTCGGGCGGGATGGACGCATGGCAGCCGACGCTGGTCCTTCTCGGTGTGGTCGGAGCGGGTCTGACCGCCCTGTACGGACTGGGGCTTCGGCTGGCGGCAGTGCGGACTCCCCTCGAAACCGGTCCGTTCGCCGGGGGCCTCAAGCCGGGCGAGCGCGCGGTGTCCCGGTTTCACGTGCGCTGATACGCGGTCACCATGATTTTCCTGGCCTTCGACATGGAGATCGCGTCGTCGTACTGGGCAGCCAACGCCCGGTGCCAAGCGACTTTGTAGTATCCCAGTAGGTCGAGTACGGAGGGCAGGATTGAGTATGAGCGGGCGGCTGCGCGCAGGTGGGGCCTTCGGGTACCTCCTGCTGGTCGTCATGCTCACCTTGGGCGTGTTCGCCATGCACACGATGGGCCACCCCGAAGATTCCTCCGGGCACGGCATGAGCGATGCGATCCCTGCTGTCGCAGGTGTGCACCAGGACGGCATGGCCCAGAGGGCAGCCTTTGAGCCCTCGGCCGAGCCGGAGGTGACGGCCGAGCACGGGACCGCGGCGTCGCCCACCGAGTCGCCGGTGCACGAGCTCCCGAGCGGCATGGACCCGATGTCCGTGTGCTTGGCGGTGCTCACCGTGTGGCTGCTGCTCGGGCTGTTCCTGCATGCGCTGGTGGTCCGCCGGCAAGAGCCGCTGACCGCCCTTCTCGCCCGATCGATGGCCTTGGCGCGCCCCGGCACTCCACCGCCAAGACCGCTCCTCTCCCAGTTGTCAGTTCTGCGGATATAGGCCGAACCGTCGCGCGGCCCCTTCGTGCTGCCCGCGCAGACGCCCACTCCGCACAGCCGGAAACTGACGACAAGAGGTATTCCGCACATGACTGCCTACAAGCACGCCCTCAACCGCCGCCTGAGCCGCCGTCTCGCGGTGGTGGGCGCCGTCACAGCGGGCGGGCTGCTGCTCGCCGCCTGCGGCGGGAACGACATGGAGGGCATGGACCACGGGAGCGGCAGCTCCGCCTCCGCCGCGTCCACCCCGAGCACGGGTGACAAGCCGGCGCCCGGTGCGTTCAACGACGCGGACGTCATGTTCGCGCAGATGATGATCCCGCACCACGAGCAGGCCCTGGAGATGGCCGAACTCGTGGACGGCCGGGCCTCGGACGCGGAGATCAAGTCCCTGGCCGCGGACATCGAGAAGGCCCAGGACCCCGAGATCCAGACCATGAAGTCCTGGCTGAAGGCCTGGGGCAAGCCGGAGTCCGCCGAGGAGAGCATGCCCGGCATGGACCACGGATCCGGCGGAATGGACCACGGGTCCGGGATGTCCGGAATGATGTCCGACGGGGACATGAAGAAGCTCGAGGCCGCCAAGGGCACCGAGTTCGACCGGATGTTCGCGGAGATGATGATCGAGCACCACAAGGGTGCGATCACCATGGCGGAGGACGAGCAGAAGAAGGGCCGTAATGCCACGGCCGAGAAGCTCGCCGCAGACGTCGTGAACACCCAGTCCGCCGAGGTTGAGAAGTTCGAGAAGATCCTCGACCGGCTCTGATCCGCATCACCCGCTGACCGCCCGGGGCTCCGAGGCACGTATCTGAGGAGCCCGGGCGGTCGTCTCCCCATGCCGGCTGACCGTGACGTGGTCGCCGCTCCCGTGCATCCGTACGCACCCCGAGGAATCATGAACAAGCGCCCCGCCGTAGCGGCAGCCACCACCCTGGTTGTCGCCCTCACCCTGGCCGCGTGCTCCCACAGCGGAGACAGTGCAGCTTCGACCGGCTCGTCCGCTGCCTCCGGGACGACCGTGAGCCACATCCACGGTCTCGGTCTGGACCCTGCCGACCAACGCCTCTATGTCGCCACCCACGAAGGCATCTACACCCCGGACACCAAGGGAGATCCGGCGCTGGTAGGCGACAGCAAGGACGATTTCATGGGGTTCACCGTGGCCGGAGACAAGACGTTTTACGCCAGCGGCCACCCGACCTCCGGCGGCAACAAGGGGCTCATCAAGAGCACCGACGCGGGCGAGACCTGGAAGTCCCTGTCGCTGTCCGGCGAGTCCGACTTCCATGCCCTGGAATCCGCCCACGGCACCGTCTACGGCTACGACTCCACCAACGGCGTGGTGCGCACGACCAAGGACGGCGTCTCCTGGAAGGACGGGGCGCGGCTCGAAGCTCTGGACATAGCGGTCAGCCCTACTGACTCCAGAGTCGTCCTGGCCTCCACCGCCGAGGGCGTGGCCCGCAGCAGCGACGGTGGGAAGACCTTCGCCCAGGGGAACGAGCCGTCAATCGCCTTTCTCTCCTGGACCGCGAAGGACGGCCTCTACGGCATCGACACATCCGGCGGCCTGAACCGCAGCACGGATGGCGGCACCACGTGGAAGAAGGTCTCAACCGTGCCGGGCGGTCGGCCGCAGGCACTTACCGCTGTCGGCGCGGAGCATGTCCTTGCCGCCACTCAGGCCGGGGTGTTCGAGTCGAAGGACGGCGGCAAGACGTTCAAGAAGCGCCTGGCAGTTGCGTCGAGCGGCGGCCACTGATCCGGAGCGGCAGCACCCCGATCAGCGCCGGCCGGATTTCGCGTATGGGCCGCCGTGGCCGAAAAGTAGGCCGAGACGGTGCCGGACGCCCACCGGCTGCCGGGCAATCCCGCGTCGCACACCGGGGCCACGCACCGGATGCACTGGCTGAACAGAGGGGGCTGTGACTGTCAGGTCGGTGGGGAGGACGGCGCCGGACCTCAGGCGGCCATCATGACGAGCATCGCGCACATCGTGCCGCCCATGCCGACATGGGCCGTCAGGGCAGCGCCAGGTGACGTACCCGGCAGACGGCGACGACTCCGCTTGATTGCTGCTGCGTCTGCCCGGCGCTTGCCTCCTCCCTGCCGGGCCCTGTCCCAGACGGAGATGGCCAGGGAGGCAGCGAGAACCACGACTGCGTCGGGCAGGGCGAGCAGCCGCCGCGCCCAGCGGCCCTTGCCCGCGCGGCGGCCCACGTCCGCCCGGCGGTCGGTGCCGTGGAGCCGCGCCCACACGGACGCGACGATCGAGATCAGAAAGTACGTGGCGAGCGCACTGTTCGCCCGTAACGCGGCCGGGCTCCGCCGGGCCCGAACCACTCCTCCCGGGCGCGTTCGCCGCATTCGGCCTTTACCGCGAAGATCGCCTCCCGGACCTCATTTGTGATGCTGCGGTGCCCGCTGCGTCGCCGTGTCCAGCGCCCGTCCGCGCAGGCCAGCAGGAGACTGTCGCCCGCCAGTCCCGACAGCCGCAACCAGCGTCCGGTAGCTGAGGTGCTGCAGACCGAGCCGGACCGCCTCCGGACGGGGCATCGCCTCCATCTCCGCGGCCTTCGAGGAGCGGCGCTGGGTCAGCGTGGTGCGGTCCGGGTCGTAAGGGGTCCTTTCACTATGAGCGTCCGATCAGGTCGCGTGGTCTGGTGCCGTGCATCGCAAGGCGCCGGAAGGTCCTCGTAGCGGAGCTACTAGGTGTATTGATCACGAGCGTTGTTGACACTGGCGGGGCTTGATCATGGCGAAGACCTCCGGTGTGGTGGAGCTGTCTAGGAACGCACCGCACGGAGGTCTTCGTGTCCCACCGTAATGCCCGGCTGACCGTTCACGGCAGGCGGCTGCTGGTCGAGCGTGT
>NZ_JAAHBP010000044.1 GCF_023184515.1 Streptomyces sp. D2-8
GTCAGGCGGGCATTACGGTGGGACACGAAGGCCTCCGTACGGTGAAGATTCGACACCTCCACCACACACGGGGGCCTTCGCCATGATCAAGTCCGACCCCGCGTTAACAACGCTCGTGATCAATACACCTAGCGGATCTCGAGAATCTTCTCCCGCATCGCGTACACCACCGCTTCCATCCTGGAGTGCAGCTGCAGCTTCTCCAGGATGTTGCGGACGTGGTTCTTCACAGTGTTCTCGGAGATGAACAACTCCTTGGCGATGTCACGGTTGTTCATTCCCGTGGCGACCAGCTTGAGGACTTCGAGTTCGCGGTCGGTCAGGCGCGGCGCGGGCACCAGCCGGCGCTCGTCCGTGCGCTGGATCATCGACTTGAACTCGGTGAGGAGTTTCGACGCCATGGACGGGCTGATCTGCGACTGCCCGTCGGCCACCGCGCGAATGGCGGTGGCCACCTCGTCCGTGGAGATCTCCTTGAGGAGATATCCGGTCGCGCCCGCCTTGATGGCCTCGTAGAGATCGGCTTCCTCGTCGCTGATCGTCAGCATGATGATCTTGGCGCTGGGTGCCACCTCCTTGATGGAGGTGCACGCCTCGATCCCGCCCCGCTTGGGCATCCGCACGTCCATCAGGACGATGTCGGGCAGCAGGTCGGCGGCCTTCTCGACGGCCTCGGCGCCGTCACCCGCCTCCCCGACGACCTGGATGTCCTCCTCGGCCGCGAGCACGATCTCCAGGCCACGTCGGAACAAGGCGTGGTCGTCCACCACAAGGACTCTGATCGGTTCCTTGCGTGGAGTCCCCGAGTCCGGGCCCATGCCGACGACGCCGTCGTCGGCATCCTCGTGACGCATCGGTCCGAAGCTGTCCGCCATCGTTCCTCCCCCTGAAGGCTGTGGCCTGAGGTCCTGAGCCATCGCCAACCCAGAGCAACGACCCACCGGTTGGGTCGTGGCCACCATGATTTCATGCCCGGAGGGCACCGGGGTGCCGGAGCGGGGCGCGAAGTGGTCGCACGGGGGTGCCCCTGGGGGCGCACATGCGCTCCAGGGGCACCTGTTCCGCTGTCACCCGGCACGGTCAGCCGCCGAGCGCACCGCCCGCGTCCGGGGAGTGCGCCTGTGTGACCATCGTGTCCGTGCTGAGGTGGATCACGCCGTAGTCGTAGGCGTGCCGTCGGTAGACGACACTCGGTTCCTTGGTCTCGGAGTCGACGAACAGGTAGAAGTCGTGCCCGACCAGCTCCATCTCGTAGAGAGCCTGGTCGAGGGTCATGGGGGCTGCGACGTGGGTCTTCTCGCGGACGACGATGGGCCCGTCACCCTGCACTTCCAGCGAGCCGATCTTCTTAGTGGGTACGGCCTCGGGCTCCTCCTCGGGAGCCGGCACCAGGCCGTTTCCGTTGAGTGTGGCCACGCCCGGGACGTGGTCGGCGACCTCGGCGGCCGGGATCCGGCGCGCACCACGGCGCGAGTACCGCTTGTCGTGCTGCCTGCGCAGCCGGGCTTCCAGCTTTTCCGCCGCCAGGTCGAGCGCCGCGTACGGATCGCTCGCCGCTGCCTCCGCCCGGATCACCGGACCGCGGGAGCGGAGCGTGATCTCCACTCGGTCACAGCGGTCGGCCTGCCGGGGGTTGGGCTCCTTGGACACCTCGACGTCGAGGCTGATCACCTTGCCATCGAGCTTCTGGATTTTCTCCAGCTTCAGCTTCTCGGCCACGTGCTTCCGGAACCGCTCGGGCACCTCGGTCTTGCGGCCCTTGACGACGATGTCCACGCAGAACTCCGTTCCCGGATCGCTCCGCTTCGGTGCGGAGCGTCTCCCTTTTGCACCAGGTTCCGGTGAGTCCCGGAACCTCGGACTCGGTGACTTCCACCTCCTCCCCCGTGAGCGAGACCTCCACTCCACCGCCGCGAGTGATGAAGAAAAACCCGCAGCACGGCATTCGGATTTGAGAGGTGTGGCCTGCGGCTTTCCCTCTCAACCGAACATATCTCGCCCGGACGGATGTCGTCACCCTCTACTGCGGCGTACCTCCGTTCAGGTGAATAGGCCCTCTCGTTACCTGCAACGACACAAGATCTCAGTCAGTTCCGGTTTATTTCGAAAGAGTCCGGTGATGCCGCGACGACTGCCGCGCGCACCACGTCAACGACTCCGCCGGCGTCCGCCGCGCCCGCGTTTACCTGCCGGGCGGGCCGCTGGCCCGTCCTCTCCCGCCTTGATCCGACGTTCTGTTCCTCTCTGCTTTCCCACGTCTCTCCCCCGTACACAGCCGAAGTGCCGGCAGCGCCAGGAATCGGCCCCGTCGCCCCGGGCGGGATCCCCGGCCCGCACGAGACCGCCCGCACGGCTCGCGCGGCCTCCGCCAGGGAGGCCCCCGTGGTCATCACGTCGTCGACGAGGACGACCGGCCCTCCGGAGAGCACCCGGGCACCTCCGGGAGCCACCGCCAGCGCGCCCGTGAGATTGTCCCGTCGCTGCCGGGAGTTGAGCCCCGACTGGTCGGCCACGGCCCGCCGCTGCCGCAGCACGCCGGCCACCCGGGCCGGAAGTCCCCCCCGCCGCAGCTCACTCGCCGCAGCGAGCGCGATCCGCCGCGCCGGATCATGCCCCCGGGCCCGCACGGCCCGCCGCCCGGACGGCACCGGCACGAGCAGTACGGGAGCCCTTCCGCCCCGGGACCACGCCGCTTCGGCTCCCGCCGCAGCCGAGGTGCCCTGGAGCGCCGCCCGCACGGCTCCCGCCAGCGCCACCCCGAGCGGCCCGGCGAGCGCCAGGGCACCCCGCTCCTTGTGGGCCAGCAGCGCCGCCCGGACCTCGTCCGCGTACCGGGCCGCCGCGTGCACCGCGGGCAGCCCGGGCGGCTCCGGCACCGGCCGCACCCGATGCACCGCTGCTCCGCTCAGCACCGCACGGCACCGCGCGCACAGCACCGTACGAGGCACCCCGCAGCCCCCGCACTCGCCCGGCAGCACCAGGTCGGTGAGGTCCTGCCACCACCCCCGCATGGCCACCACTGTGCCGACACGGGCCCGATCCCACCACCCCTGTGGACAACCACCTGTGGACAACCAACCGCCCCGCCAGCTGCGCGCCCCCCACACGAGCGACACCCGCACCAGCCACAAGCAGCAGCCCTCCGCACGCCCCCGAACGCCGACGGCCGCCCCTGCCGAGTCCCACCTCGACAGAAGCGGGGCGGCCGCCCACGCCCGGCATACCCCGGCCACACCTGTGACCGGGGCGCTCACACCTCACCCCGGATAGACCGGCGCCGTCCCCTCCGTCACCTTCTGCCACTGCTCGCCCGACGGCAGACGGACGATGCCGTCCACCGAGTACGCCACCAGCGGCAGCCGGTCGTCCTCGGCGGCAGTGACCTCCTTGACGCCGGTCAGGGCCGCGGGCGTCGGCACGTCCGGCGTGGAGCCGTCGACCTGGACGTGCCGCATCTGCTCGACGCCCCCGTGCTCGCGGCCGACCACCACGAGCCGGCTGTCACCGGCCCACGACATGGTGGTGACCTGCTCCAGCTCCGGCGTCGCGGAGCGCAGTTCGACCACCCGTACGGCCGGCTTCTCACCCGGCTTCCCGTCCCGCTCGATCAGCCCGATGAGCAGGTTCTTCTTCCCGCCCTTCTCCACGACGAGCGCGATCCGCACCCCGTCGGCGGCGACCCGCACGGACTGGATCCGTCCGTCCAGGTGCGGCATGCGCACCTGGACCGGGTCGCCCTTGCCCTCCTCGAAGAAGAGCAGCCGGGGATGGTCGGGGTCGCGGTCGGCCACCCACAGACCGTCGTCCGCGTCCCAGCTGGGAGTCGTCAGCCGGTCCTTCTCGGCCCGGCCCCGGCTGCGCAGCACCGGCTCGCCCAGCGAACCGCCCGAGACCAGCGACCCCACGTACAGCGACCTGCCGTCCAGGCTGACGCCGGCCGCGGTGCGCTCGTCACGCGACACCGCCGCCGACCGCAGCGCCGTGTCGCCCTCACCGAGTGCCCCCGGCGCCGGGTCCGGCTCGGTTCCGCTGCTGCCCGCGGGGATCCGTACGAGGCGGTGCTTGCCGTCCACGAAGTACAGGTAGTCGGGGTGCCGAGCCGAACTCCGGGAGGCCGCCGCGTCGGCCGCCCCCTGCGTGAGCGAGCACAGCTCCGCCCCGTCGGCCCGCAGCTCGACCTCGTCCACGGCGGGGCTGAGGTTGCGCAGCGTGAACAGGATCTGGGCGGCCATCTCCTGGCACCGGTTGGTGCCGATGCCCGCGGCCTTGTCGTTGAGCGGGACCGCCAGCTTGTTCCGGTCGTCGGGCGTCAGCGCGCCGGCGCCCTTCGCCAGTGCCGTACCGGTGGGGAAGCTCGACCTGACGACGGGCCCGAGCCACCGCGTGGGTCCGTGGAGCAGGGTGCTCACCATCTGCGTCATGGGCTCCACGCGCCGGCGCACGTAGACGGGGTCGGCGACCGCCGCGGGCGGTGCGTTCGACCCGGCCGCGACGGTGTTCGAAGCGAAGTAGTACTTGTTGACGGACATGTAGTTGCGCTGGAAGTCCGACTCGCCCATGACGACGCCCTGCGGCAGCGCGTCGATCCGCCACTGCCGTTTGTCGTCCTGCGTCAGGTGCACGCTCCTGCCGTACGCCCCGGTCGCCGGCGCGTACGCCTGCTGCGCGTCGACGGTGGCGACCTTGGTGCCGGTCAGCATGTACGAGATCTCGCCGGTGTCCTCCCCGCCGCCCCCCGCCTCGGGCTTCGCGCCCGGCCCGTCCGTCAGCACCGTGGCGGACGCCTCGGGCCGCCAGGTCTTCGCGGCTTCGCCGGTCAGGTACTGGCGGGCGGTCTTGTAGTGCGGATCGTCGCTGGTGAGCGCTTCCAGGAAGCCCTGGACGATCTCCGAGGGCGGCGCGTCCTCCCCCGGTGGCACGGCGAACACCCGCACCTGGGTCTCCTGGCGGGGCGTGGACTCCACGCCCCGCAGATCCCCGCCGTCCGGCATCGAGGCACACCCCGCCAGCACCAGGACCCCACCGGCGGCGTACGCCATCACGCGCGCGTGCCTGCGCCGGCCGCGCCCCTCGCGGTCAGCGCCCACGAGATGCCTCCCCTTGCCTGTCCACGTGCCCCGGCCCGGCCTCCCGGCTGCCCGGGCCTGCGGAGCCGCTGTCCTCGTCACGTGGCCCGTTCACGACCGGATCCCGACTCGGTCCGGCCCGGCCGCCGGCACTCTCCTCGCGCTTCGTCCCCTCGAGGCCGCTCACGCCCCGGCCGGGAGCCGGCTGCTCCGCCCCCGCCGATTCGTCCCGCCTACGCGTGCCCGAGGCAGGCCTGGGCACCACACGCGAACCATTGCCGGGCAGCGCCGTCGGGTCCGCCGTGGGGGCCACACGCGGCGGTATCGGGTCCCGCTTCGCCCCCCGCGGCACCGGCCCGCTCACCGGCTGCGCCGGCACGGTCGCCCGCTTCTCGCCGTCCCCGCCACCGCACGGCAGACCGGCGTCGTCGAGTCCCCGGTTCCGCCGTGAGTCCTTGGGCTCCAACGGTATCGGAGAGCCCCGCAGCGGTTCGTCTGCGGTCCTGGGCAGCGTCAGGCGGAACTGTGAGCCGCCGCCCGGCTCGCCCCACGCCTGCAGCCAGCCGCCGTGCAGCCGCGCGTCCTCCAGGGCGATGGACAGCCCCAGCCCCGTACCACCCGTGGTACGCGCGCGTGCCGGGTCGGCCCGCCAGAAGCGGCTGAACACGCGGGTCGCCTCGCCCGGCTTGAGTCCGACCCCGTAGTCCCGCACCGCCACGGCGACCGCCCCGCCCGCCGCGGCGAGCTTGACGACGACGTCCTTGCCCTCGCCGTGCTCGACGGCGTTGACGACGAGGTTGCGCAGCACGCGCTCCACGCGCCGGGCGTCGGCCTCGGCGACCACGGGCTGCTGGTCGCCCAGGATCCGGATCTGCGTGCCCTTGCGCTCCGCGAGCGGCTCGGCCCCGCTGACCACCCGCCGGACGACGTCCCTGAGGTCTATCGGCTCCGCCTCCAGGGCCGCGGCGCCCGCGTCGAACCGGCTGATCTCCAGCAGGTCCGCGAGCAGCGACTCGAACCGGTCCAGCTGGTCCGCGAGCAGCTCCGCCGACCGCGCGGTCACCGGGTCGAAGTCCTCACGCGCCTCGTGGATGACGTCCGCGGCCATCCGCACGGTCGTCAGGGGCGTACGCAGCTCGTGCGACACGTCCGACACGAACCGGCGCTGCATCCGCGACAGGTCCTCCAACTGGCTGATCTTCAACTGGAGATTCTGCGCCATCTTGTTGAAGGCCTCACCGAGCCGCGCGATGTCGTCCTCGCCGGTGACCTTCATACGTTCCTGAAGCCGCCCGGCCGACAGCCGCTCGGCGATCCCCGCCGCCATCCGCACCGGTGTGACGACCTGCCGCACCACGAGCCAGGCGATGGCCCCGAGCAGGACGACGACGAACAGCCCGGCCGTCGCCAGCGTGCCCTTGACCAGGCTCAGCGACTTCTCCTCCTGGGTGAGCGGGAAGAGGTAGTAGAGCTGGTACGGGTCCCGGTTGGGGTCGTTGACCTGCTGGCCGATGACCAGGCCCGGCTGGGAGTCCTTGGACTCGTTGTTGTAGATGATGCGCGTGTAGCTCTGCGCGGCCGTCGTACTGCTGCCGATCCGCTCGCGCAGGTCGGCGGGCACGCTCTTGCTCCAGTCCACCTCGCCCGAGGCACGCGGCCCGCGCCCGCCGGCGCCGTCCGCGTCGGAGACCGGGAGCGTGACCACGTCGAAGGCACCCTGCCCGCCGCTGGACAGGGAGGAGACGAGGTCGCTCATCCACTGGATGACGTTCTGCGCGGGACGGCCGTCCGCCGTGGCGACGTCGTCGCCGGTGCCGCTCGCCGCCTCGTCGGCCCGCTGCTTGGCCACCGCGAACCCGCCCGTGGCCTGGCTCTGGGACGCCTTCACCTTGGCGTCCAGCAGGCCGTTGCGCACCTGCCCGATGACGACGAAGCCCAGCAGCAGCACCACGCCCAGCGACATCAGCAGTGTCGTGACGACGACCTTGAGCTGGATGTTGCGCCGCCACAGCCGCATGACGGGCAGCAGCGGCCGGCGCACCCACCGCATGAACAGGCGGATGACCGGGCTGCCCTGGACCCCGCCCTGGAGCAGCAGCCCGCTCTCCAGGAAGCGTCCCCAGCGGGAGCCGGATTTCTTCCGCCGGACAGGCCGCTCCGGGCGGGCCCCGGACCGGCCGGGCGCCGAAGCGGCACTGTCGCCGGACATGTCAGCTCGGCCCTGCCTTGTACCCGACACCACGGACGGTCACCACGATCTCCGGCTTCTCCGGGTCCTTCTCGACCTTGGAGCGCAGCCGCTGCACATGGACGTTGACCAGCCGCGTGTCCGCCGCGTGCCGGTAGCCCCAGACCTGCTCCAGCAGCACCTCACGGGTGAACACCTGCCACGGCTTGCGGGCGAGCGCGACCAGCAGGTCGAACTCCAGCGGCGTCAGCGCGATCGACTGCCCGTCCCGCTTCACGGAGTGCCCGGCCACGTCGATGACCAGGTCACCGATGGCGAGCTGCTCCGGAGCGGGCTCCTCCGACCTCCGCAGCCGCGCCCGGATCCGGGCCACCAGCTCCTTCGGCTTGAACGGCTTCACGATGTAGTCGTCGGCGCCCGATTCCAGGCCCACGACGACGTCGACGGTGTCGCTCTTCGCGGTCAGCATCACGATCGGCACACCCGACTCCGCCCTGATCAGACGGCACACCTCGATGCCGTCCCGGCCGGGCAGCATCAAGTCGAGCAACACCAGATCGGGCTTGGCCTCACGGAACGCGGCCAGCGCCTTGTCACCGTCGGCCACGAACGACGGCTCGAAACCCTCACCACGCAGCACGATGCCGAGCATCTCGGCCAGTGCGGTGTCGTCGTCGACGACAAGGACTCGTCCCTTCATAAACGACATCATCCCATTCTCATAACAGTGGCGAAGGCAGTGGTGAGGTAGGTCACCGGCCAGTGACCATAGTCGCAGCAAGCGCTACTGTCTGCCCTCGCCCGCCCGCCGATGATCTCGACGCGGGCGCCGCCCGCCCGGTTCCCGGGCCCGGAACGGCGGAGAAGGCCCCGCAGGACCGAGAGACACCCAGCGCAGCCGAGGAGGGCCGGGAGGCAGGGTGCCGGAGCTCACCCCGCCCCGTACACCCCTCTGCAGCCTCCGCAGCGCCCGGCTCAGCCCGTCGTCACCCGACGCGACCGCGCACACACCTCCGCGAGTGCCTCAGCCGTCACCGGCGAAACAGCACCCTCCTCCGTGACGATCGCCGTCACCAGCTCGGGCGGAGTCACGTCGAACGCCGGGTTGTAGGCCTGCGTCCCCAGCGGCGCCACCGGAATCCCACCGCCCGCCTCCGCACCGACCACCGGCACCTGCGGCGCCGTCACCTCGGTCACCTCGTGCCCCGGACGCTGCTCGACGTCGATGGACGCCCCGTCCGCCGTGTCCAGATCCACCGTCGTCACCGGCGCCACCACGATGAACGGCACATGGTGGTACCTCGCCAGCACCGCCAGCGGATAGCTCCCGATCTTGTTCGCCACCGAACCGTCCGCCGTGATGCGGTCCGCCCCGATCAGCACCGCGTCCACCTCCCCGGCGGCGAACAGCGACCCCGCCGCGTTGTCGGTGAGCAGGGTGTACGCCATCCCGCTGCGCGCCGCCTCGTACGCCGTCAGACGAGCGCCCTGCAGCAACGGCCGCGTCTCGTCCACCCACAGCCGCCGCAACCGCCCCGTCCGGTGCGCGGCGAGCGCCACCGCGAACGCGGTCCCCTCCCCGCCCGACACCAGCGAACCGGTGTTGCAGTGGGTGAGGATCCGGTGCCCGCCGCCGGGCAGCAGCTCGTCCAGCAGCGCCAGCCCGTGCTCGGCCATCCGCCCGCTGGCCTCGGCATCCTCCCGGTGCAGCTGCCGCGCCGCGGCCAGCGCCGCCGAGGCCGCCTGCCGGACGTCACCGCCCTTGGCGAGCGCGTCCTCGTATGCCGAGTGCGCCCGGCGCACACCCACGGCCAGGTTCACCGCGGTCGGCCGGGCGCCCGCCAGCGAGGCCGCTGCCTCGTCCACGTCGAAGCCCCGCACGGCGGCGAGCGCGACACCGTACGCCCCCGCGATGCCGAGCAACGGTGCCCCCCGCACGGCCAGCGAGCGGATCGCATCCACGAGCGCGGACGCATCCGTACAGACCAGTTCGACCTCCTCGGCCGGCAATCTCGTCTGGTCCAGCAGGACCAGAACGGGGCCTTCCGGTGGCTCTTCCCAGCGGATCGCCGGGATCTCGGTCGGCCGTTTGTCATCGCCGCTGTACGCGTACTGATCAGCCATGCGGTCAGTCTGCCCCCTATCGAGCGGACAATTGAAGGTACGCAGCCCATACCGCGGCCGGTCACTCCAAGACCACCCCATGGCACGATGGCTGCCAAGCTGCCGCCGCGACCGCGGACGGGCACCGTGAAGGAGCGACGATGAACGACACTCCGGGCTGGGCCTCGCCCGGATCCGCCCCGTCCGACGGGCAGAAGCCGGATCAGTCCGGCCCTGCCGAGCCCACCGACCGCCCCGGCCCGGAAGAGCCCGCGGACCAGCCGGCCCAGCCCGGCCAGACCCCGCAGGGCCCCGGCCCGCAGTGGTCCAAGGAACAGCCGCCACCGGCCCAGTGGTCCGCGCCCAGCGGCCCGTCCGTCCCCGGCCAGGCCCCGCCACCCCCGCCCCCCGGCCCGGGCTGGGGCAACCAGCCCCCCGGCGGCTACGGCCCCGCAGGCCAGCGCGGATCCGGCACCCCCGCAGGACACGGCTGGGGAAGCGGCTGGGGCGGCCCCCCGCCCGCCGCCAAGCCCGGCGTCATCCCGCTCCGCCCACTCGGCGTGGGCGAGATCCTCGACGGCGCGGTCTCCACCATGCGCACCTACTGGCGCACGGTCCTGGGCATCTCGCTGACCGTCGCCGTCCTCACCGAGGTCATCGTCGTCCTGTTCCAGGGCCTCGTCCTGGACGACTCCAGCACCGAGGCCCTGAACGACCCCAGCGCCACCCTCAGCGAGCTGAGCCGCGCCATGGGCGACGCCCTGCTCAACTCCAGCGTGGTCTTCGTGATCTCCCTGGTCGGCACCGTCATCGCGACCGCCCTGCTCACCACCGTCACCAGCCGCGCCGTGCTCGGCACGTCGGTGACCATCGGCGAGGCCTGGCGGGACGCCCGCCCTCAGGTCCTCAAACTGTTCGGCCTCATCTGCGTGTTGCTGCTCATCACCGTCGGCGTCGTCACCGTGGGAGCCCTGCCCGGCCTCCTCGTCACCGTCGCCGGGAACGACAGCGCAGGCGTCGCCCTCACGGTTCTCGGCATCATCGGCGCCGGCATCGTCGCCCTGTGGCTGGCGATCCGCTTCTCCCTCGCCTCGCCCGCCCTCATGCTGGAGAAGCAGGGCATCAAGAAAGCCATGAGCCGCTCCGCGAAGCTGGTCCAGGGCACCTGGTGGCGGATCTTCGGCATCCAGCTGCTCGCCACGCTCATCGCGAACGTCGTCGCCTCGATCATCGTCATCCCCTTCACGCTCCTCGCCGCGGCCCTCAGCGGCGACGGCCTCACCGGCTGGCTCAACACCGGTGTCGGCAGCCTCGGCTGGACGTTCCTGATCATCAGCGGCATCGGCTCGGTGATCGGATCCATGATCACGTTCCCGATCACGGCGGGCGTCACCGTGCTCCTCTACATCGACCAGCGCATCCGCCGCGAGGCCCTCGACCTCGAACTGGCCCGCGCCGCCGGCGTCCAGGGCTACGGCTCCACCGCCCCCGGCGCCACCCCGGGGAGCTGATGCGGTGAGCCGGGCGGGGGAACTTCTCACCACGGCGCTGCCACGCGCCGGCATACGGACGCTGCTGAGCGCCGGCGACACCTCCCTGCTGTCGCCGGCCCGCTCCGCCGACGAGCCGCCCCTCACCGTCCCGCGCGACCCCGCGCGCGAGGCGGCCCGGCGCGAACTGTCCAAGCGGATGTACCACGAGGACGACCCCAGCCTGTTCCAGCGCGCCCTCGACGCCTTCTGGGACTGGCTCGGCAAGCTCTTCAACGCCGCCTCGACCGCCACCCCCGGCGGCACACTCGGGCTGGTCGTCATCATCCTGGCCGTCATCGCGGTCCTGGCCGCCCTGTGGTGGCGCCTGGGCACTCCACGCCGCCAACCCACCTCGTCCGCAGCCCTGTTCGACGACCGCCCCCGCAGCGCCGCCGACCACCGCGCCACCGCCGAGGCACACGCCGCCCAGGGCCACTGGAACCAGGCCGTCCAGGAACGCATGCGCGCCCTCGTCCGCGCCCTGGAGGAACGCGCCCTCCTCGACGTCCGCCCCGGCCGCACCGCCGACGAGGCCGCAGCCGAAGCCGGCCGTGCCCTGCCCGCCCACACCGACCGACTGCGCACCGCCGCCCGCGACTTCGACGACGTGACGTACGGCGGCCGCTCGGCGACCGAGCAGTCGTACCACCGCATCGCAGAACTCGACCGCGACCTGGAACGCACCAAGCCCCACCTCGCGACGAGCAGCGCCGCCACGGCCCCCAACACCCGCCAGGGAGCCGCCGAATGACCATCGAGGCCACCCACACCTCCACCTCGGCCTCGCCCACCGCCCGCCAGGTGTGGACCCGCGCCCGTGGCATCGCGCTCGCCCTCGTGGTGCTCATCGCGGGCGCCGTCGCCATCGCGGTCATCCGCTCCGACGCGCGCCACGGCGAACTCGACCCGCGCTCCGCCGACCCCAACGGCAGCCGCGCCGTCGCCGAACTCCTCGCCGACCGGGGCGTGGACACCCGCGTGGTCACCACCCTGGACGAAGCAGCCACCGCGGCCGGCCCGGACACGACCCTCCTGGTCGCCGTCCCCGACCTGCTGACCCGCAGTCAACAGACCCGGCTGCACAACGCGTTCGCCGACTCCCACGGCCGCACCGTCCTGGTCGCCTCCGGCAGCGCCTCCATCGAGCGACTCGCCCCCGGCGTCACCGCCGACCCCGCCACCAGCCTCGACTCGACGCTCGCCCCCGACTGCGCCCTGCCCGCCGCCCGCCGCGCCGGCACCGCCGACACCGGCGGCGTCCGCTACACCACCACCCACCTCGGCGCCGACGCGTGCTACCCCAGCGAACGCCTGGCCACCCTGCTGCGCATCCCGGACGACACGGGGGGCGGCGACACCGTCGCCCTCGGAGCGCCCGACATCCTCCTCAACGACCACCTCGACGAGCAGGGCAACGCCTCGCTCGCCCTCCAACTCCTCGGCTCCCGCCCCCATCTGGTCTGGTACCTCCCCTCGCTCTCCGACACGTCGGCCACCGGCGACGACGAACGCAGCTTCTTCGACCTGCTCCCCTCGGGCTGGCTCTGGGGCACCCTGCAGCTCTTCATCGCCGCAGCCCTGGCCGCCCTCTGGCGGGCACGCCGGCTCGGCCCCCTCGTGCCCGAAAGACTCCCCGTCGCGATCCGCGCCTCCGAAACCGCCGAAGGCCGCGCCCGCCTCTACCGCAAGACCGACGCCCGCGACCGCGCGGCCGATGCTCTACGCTCCACCACCCGCACCCGCCTCGCCCCCCTCGTAGGCGTCCCCGTCACCCAGGCGCACACGCCCGAGGCCCTGCTCCCCGCCCTGTCCGCCCACCTCCACGGCGACGGCCAGGACCAGCACACCCTCCTCTTCGGACCACCGCCCAGCGACGACGCAGCACTCATCGCACTCGCCGACCGACTCGACGCCCTCGAAAGAGAGGTACGCCGTCCATGATGGACCCGACCACTGACAACGCCGGGCAGACCGGGGACCCGGGCACCGCCCGAGACGCCCTGGAGGCCCTGCGCGCCGAGATCGCCAAGGCCGTGGTCGGCCAGGACCCCGCCGTCACCGGCCTCGTCGTCGCCCTGCTCTGCCGCGGCCACGTCCTCCTCGAAGGCGTCCCCGGCGTCGCCAAGACCCTCCTGGTCCGCGCCCTCGCCTCCGCCCTCGAACTCGACACCAAGCGCGTCCAGTTCACCCCCGACCTGATGCCCAGCGACGTCACCGGTTCCCTGGTCTACGACACCCGCAGCGCCGAGTTCTCCTTCCAGCCCGGCCCCGTCTTCACCAATCTCCTCCTCGCCGACGAGATCAACCGCACGCCCCCCAAGACCCAGTCGTCCCTTCTGGAAGCCATGGAGGAGCGCCAGGTCACCGTCGACGGCACCCCCCGTCTCCTCCCCGACCCGTTCCTGGTCGCAGCGACCCAGAACCCGGTCGAGTACGAGGGCACCTACCCCCTCCCGGAAGCCCAGCTGGACCGCTTCCTCCTCAAACTCACCATCCCCCTCCCCTCCCGCCAGGACGAGATCGACGTCCTCACCCGCCACGCCGAGGGATTCAACCCACGCGACCTCCACGCCGCCGGCGTACGCCCCGTAGCGGGCCCTGCCGACCTGGAGGCAGCCCGCACCGCGGTCGCCAAGACGACGATCTCCCCGGAGATCACCGCCTACGTCGTCGACATCTGCCGCGCCACCCGCGAGTCGCCGTCCCTCACCCTCGGCGTCTCCCCCCGAGGCGCCACGGCCCTCCTGGCCACCGCCCGCGCCTGGGCCTGGCTGACCGGCCGCGACTACGTCATCCCGGACGACGTGAAGGCACTCGCCCTCCCCACCCTCCGCCACCGCGTGCAGCTCCGCCCGGAGGCCGAGATGGAAGGCGTGACGGCCGACTCCGTCATCAACGCGATCCTCGCTCACGTCCCCGTCCCCCGCTGATGGCACTCACCGGACGCGCCGCCCTCCTCGCGGCCCTGGGCTCCCTCCCCGTCGGCATCTGGGAGCCCAGCTGGACGGGCATCCTGGCGGTCAACGCTCCCCTGGCCATGGCCTGCGCCTGCGACTTCGCGCTGGCCGCCCCCGTACGCCGCCTGGGCCTGACGCGCTCCGGCGACGCCTCGGTCCGCCTCGGCGACACGGCGGACGTCACCCTCACCATCACCAACCCGTCCCGCCGCCCCCTCCGCGCCCGACTCCGCGATGCCTGGCCCCCCAGCAGCTGGCAGCCCGGCACGGAAACGACGGCTTCCCGCCACCGCCTGACGGTCCCCCCGGGCGAACGCCGCCGCATGACGACCCGCCTGCGCCCCACCCGCCGAGGCGACCGCCAAGCCGACCGGGTCACCATCCGCTCGTACGGCCCCCTCGGCCTGTTCTCCCGCCAGGGCACCCACAAGGCCCCCTGGACGGTGCGCGTCCTGCCCCCGTTCACCAGCCGCAAGCACCTGCCCTCCAAGCTGGCCCGCCTGCGCGAACTGGACGGCCGCACCAGCGTCCTCACTCGCGGGGAGGGCACGGAATTCGACAGCCTGCGCGAGTACGTCCCCGGCGACGACACCCGTTCCATCGACTGGCGTGCCACAGCCCGCCAGACCACGGTCGCCGTACGCACCTGGCGCCCCGAGCGCGACCGCCACATCCTCTTGGTTCTCGACACGGGCCGCACCTCGGCCGGCCGCGTGGGCGACGCACCCCGCCTCGACGCCTCGATGGACGCGGCCCTCCTCCTCGCAGCCCTCGCCTCCCGCGCCGGCGACCGCGTGGACCTCCTCGCCTATGACCGGAAAGTCCGCGCCCTCGTCCAGGGCCGCACCGCAGGCGACGTCCTTCCCGCCCTGGTCAACGCGATGGCAACGCTCGAGCCGGAGCTCGTCGAAACGAACGCCCGAGGCCTCACAGCCACCGCTCTCCGTACGTCACCCCGCCGCTCCCTGATCGTCCTGCTCACCACACTGGACACGGCCCCCATCGAAGAAGGCCTGCTCCCGGTCCTCGCCCAGCTCACCCAGCGCCACACGGTGTTGCTGGCCTCGGTGGCAGACCCGCACGTGACCGACATGGCAACGGCACGCGGTGATGTCGAGGCCGTCTACGAGGCTGCGGCAGCCGCCCAGGCCCAGTCAGAACGTCACCGCACCGCAGAACAACTCCGCCGCCACGGCGTCACGGTCGTCGACGCCACACCGGACGACCTGGCGCCGGCCCTGGCGGACGCGTACTTGGCTTTGAAGGCGGCCGGACGCCTGTAAAAAGCAGCGGGCCCCCGAAAGGGGGCCCTAAACGCAGAAAACCCCCGTATCCGAAGATACGGGGGTTTTCCCAAAGATTGTTCGGCGGCGTCCTACTCTCCCACAGGGTCCCCCCTGCAGTACCATCGGCGCTGTAAGGCTTAGCTTCCGGGT
>NZ_JAAHBP010000045.1 GCF_023184515.1 Streptomyces sp. D2-8
CCAGGACCGGGACGGCCTGCCGGCTCGAAGAACAAGCACAGGGCCAGGCACCACGACGTTGGCAAGACAGCCAAACGCGCTGAATCGATCAAGGAGCACCGAGCTCAGCGAGGATAAACGCCAAGCTGAAGCCGCGCGAGGCGGACGGTCGACTACTCGGCCCTGCAGAGTGCGAATAACTCCTACCTCGCGAAGACGCCCAAAGCGGCACATGGGCAAAACTCGCATACCGAAAAAACGCTACGTGAACGCCCACTCAGACACTGCCGCCCATGGTCGCGTCCCCGCCCTGCTCCCAGGCGGGGACGCTTCCCCAGACGCGTGGCAGGGTCAGTTGGCGTTCACCAGCTCGTGCGCCGGCACGGTGACCGTCCGCTTACCCGGCTTGCCGCCGAGCACGATCTTCCGCAGGGCACTGTTGTTGTCGAGATTGGTTTCCTTCAGCCGCTTCTCCGGGTTGGCCAGCACCTGGATGTAGTAGGTGCCGTTGGGCACGCCGGTGATGTCGAAGGACTGGCCCGGCAGGTCCTGGGTGTAAGTGTCACCGGAGCCGACGTCCAGCACTTCGCGGACGGAGATCGAGTTCTCCTCACCGCAGGCGGTGGCCAGGTCCGTGTTGTACGGGTGCCAGTTGGCGTTCTTCACGGTGTAGTCGATCGCGTCGGTGTTGGCCAGGCAGAAGGCTTCCTTGCCGCTGCGCACGGCCTCCTTCTTGTCCGCCTTCAGCAGCCGGTAACTGGCGAAGTCGGTGAAGTGCCAGTGCACGTGCCCCGGGCGCGGGTCCCACTCCATGGTGCCGGTCGGGGTGTAGCCGACCTGCTTGCCCTTGGCGTCGTAGAAGTACTGGAAGGCGTCCATCTTGGCCTTGCCGGGCGAGCGGAACCCGTCCACCACGAGCTGCGCCGGGCCGGCGTTCCAGACGTTGGCGCTGAAGGCCAGGTAGTCCTTGCCCGGGATGTCCTTGCCGCCGTCGCTGATGGTGATGCCGTAGGCCGGCAGCGAGCGCAGGTCCGGCTTGGGGACGTCCGGGACGGAGGGCTTACCGGTGGGCCGCTTCGACAGCGGTTTGAGGGCGGGCGCCTGACGCGAGCCGTCGGTCTGGCCGCCGATGTCCCCGGCTTGTGGAGACAGCGTGGACTTCTGCTTCTTCTTCAGCGCCCACGGCAGCGCCGGCGGCGCGGCCTTCAGCGGACCGTGGCCCACGTTGTACGAGGGGCCTGCACCGCTCGTCACCGGCGCGGCGGCCTCGGCGGGGGCCGGGGCATGCCCCGGCCCGTGACCGGCGTGCGCGGTCGGCGCCTGGTGCCCGGCACCGTGCCCGGCATGCTCGCCGGCCTTCGCGGACCGGGACATTGCCTCGGTGGTGCCCTCTTCTTCCTCGTAGCTTCGTTCCACCACGGTCACCTTGACGGTGGCCGTCTTGTCGGCGATGCCGAACAGGTCGCGGTACTTCTTGGCGACACCGATCTTGGCCGTGTACTTGCCGGCCGGCAGCCGGATCGGCTCGGTGTAGGAGCCCGCGTAGGTGTTGGCCGCCCAGCCCTTCTCGATGCCCCACACGGAGCCGAGGGTGAAGGGGTTGGTGGGGCAGCTCTCCGGATACTTGGAGGTGGAGGGTGCGTCGGGCCGCACTCGGCCGCTGGCGTTGTTCGGGCAGAAGCTCTCGGTGCGGGTGAGGACCTTCTTGCCGGCTTTGTCGGTGAGGGTGATCTCTGCGAAGCCGGGCAGCCCGGAGAAGTCCTTCACGGTGCCTGTGGGCAGCTTCTTCGCCTTGGCCTTGCCGCCCTCGTACACGGTCTGGGTGACAGTCACCGGGTCCTTGTAGGACTTCCGGGTCACCTTGAGCTCCAGCGGCGTCCCCTCGGCGATGAGGTAGGTGCCGAGGTCCAGGTACACACCCGGCTCCTCCTTCCAGGAGGTGAGCGTCACCGAAGTGGTCGCCGCGATGAGGCTCAGCTCGGGGCCCGTCGCGGCCTTCGCCGGCTCCTGCGCTGCGGCCACGATGCCGGCCGTAACGGCCGTCACGGCGATGGCCGTGGTGCCGGCGAGCAGCGTACGCCGCAGCCGAGCGGTGCGCTTTCTGGTCATGGTTCCCTCGTCCTCCGGTGCTGTGAGAAGGAAGCAGGCGGCACGGCGCGTCGCGAGGTCCGAGCCGGGGCCGTCTGTGAGAGGCGTTTGCTTCGCCCGCGCTGTGAGAGGAACGGATCGGTTACCCGGTTGCCCGAAAGACGGAATGGGGTGGGGTGTTGGCCGAATGCCGTCGTAGCGACGAGATCCGGTCGTCGGTGCGGGCACACCTCACCCGAGGGCAGTCCCTCTGATACAGACGCCGCATTGTCGACGCGCAGGTTTCGCACCCCCGGGTGGCAGACCCGTTGGAGGGCGGACGGCTCCCGCAGCGTAATGCCCGCCTGCCGGGATCATCGTCATGTCGTCACACCGGCTACTGCTGTTACCCGATCGGAGCGTTCACGGCACTCCTGCTCCGAACCGCCACAGCGGCCAAGAGGTCCCCCGAGCCGGCGCCTCGAACCGTAGACCGTGTCAGGGACGTCGCGTCCCTGACAGATATCAGGTGTGGCATTGGCCCCTCACCAGGTCTGCATGCGGGCGGAAGCAGGCTCGGCCCGCACGTTCCATGGTCGGTTGATCTACCGCTTCACACGTGTTGTCCATCGGGCGCAGCTTGTCCGTCAGGACACCGTCGGGCTTGCGGATCTGGTCCGGGAAGTCCTCGGAGAACAAGCCCTTGGAGGCCGCCGGGAGTTCGCTGACGAACTGCTCGGCGGTGTGATGGCCGTCGAAGCGACCCGCCCTCGCTGTCGCAGGGGGAGCGGAAGACGTCGCCGGGTGACGTGTTGAGCCGTGCATCTTGTTCCAGGCGATGACGAAGTAGGCGAGGTAGATGACGGATTTGGCGATCTTGTCGTCGGCTGCGGCGGCTTCGAAGGCCGAGAGCCTGGAGGGGCCGCTGACCGGGGCGAGCGCCCCCAGCGCGGGCCATGTGGCGTTCCGGCAGGGCGTACGGGTGGAGGGCACGCCGCAGCCGGATGCGCCGGCGGACAGCAGGCAGTGACCGAGGCGGGTCAGCGGCGGACCAGGTGCCGGAGGGCGATGACGGCCTGCAGGACGGCGGCCGGGCGCAGCAGGACGGGGCGGGGCCGCTCGGGCATGGCGCCGCGGCGCAGTGCGACTGCGGTGACGGTGACGACGGGCAGCGCCCAGGCGGCGATGGCCGCCACTCGTACGGTGCGGCTGGGTTCGTGGCGCAGGGTGAGCCACATCCAGAACGCGGCGTCGGCGAAGGTGTCGGCGTAGTCGCCGAAGGGGGAGGTCGTCCCCTGATGGCGGGCCAGGCGCCCGTCGGCCAGATCAAGGCCGACTGCCACCGCCCCGGAGACACGCCCGGATGCGCCGGGCAGGGCGGGCAGGTTGCCGCGCAGCAGCGTCAGGATGTCTGCGTGGGCAAGGCGGGTGCGGTGCTCCAGCAGCCCCAGGTGCGAGGCAGCGAGTCCCCAACTGGCGGCCACCCAGCGCCGTCCGGGCCGCCTCCCGGCCGCCAGCGCGTACAGGACGGCGTGCAGGGCGGTGAGCTCGGCCAGGGCACGGGGGCGCCGGGTGGCCTGGAGCAGCGACCGGTGTGCTGCCAGGCCGAGGAAGCGCATGACCGCGGCCGGAGAGAGGTTGTCCGCACGCAGACCGGCCAGCAGCGCGTTCGTCGCGGCACGGCTGCCGGCCATCTCGGAAACAGGCTCCATGTTCCTTGGTCCTCCACCACGACGGCGATGGCGCTCAGAGTAGGGGCCGACGCGCCGGGAGGAAGGTGAGCGCGCTCACTGATCGGCGGACATGCCCGGCTTAGCGTCGTACGTGAGACAGGGACGGACGCGTGGAGAGGTCGGGCCAATGGCGTGGATCGGTGCTCTAGGGGCGGTGACCGTGGCGGGCGCGGGAGCGGCGGGCGGGTATCTGGGACTGGTGACCGGGGCACTGCCGCTGGATATGGGCGTCGGGCGGCGCACACGACCGCTGGGGCCGCAGACCGTCGACATCGGGGCACCGCGGGAGGTGGTGTCCGACGTCATCGCCCAGCCGTATCTGGGGCGGGCCACCCGAGCGATGCGCGAGAAGGTCACGGTGCTGGAACAGGGCAGCGACATGGTGCTCGCCGCCCACTACACCCCGGTCGCGGGCGGGCGGCTGACGGCGACGACGGTGGAGACGGTGCGGTTCACCCGCCCGGAGCGGGTCGACTTCCGCCTGGTGCGCGGGCCCGTTCCAGCGGTCACCGAATCGTTCACCCTCACTGAGCGCGAGTCCGGTACGCGGCTGGTCTACGAGGGTGAACTCGCCACGGATCTGTGGCGCGCCGGGCAGTGGTGGGGTGGCCTGGTCGCCCCACGGTGGGAAGCGACCGTCGCGGCCTCCCTGGCCGCGGTCCGACAAGAGGCAGAGCGGCGCTCGGGTCTGCGGTGAGCGGATCGCCGGTACCGTACGGCGGGGCGGCGGGGTGCTGGTGGGTGTCCGTTCGGTCGAGCCAGATGGTCTCCAGGCCACGCCCGGCCAGTTGCGGCCGGCGGCCACCAGCAGGTGCTGCCCGCGCGGATCATCGTCTTGCTCGGGATGCACGCCCGATACGGATACTGCCCGCCGACCAGTTCCGCAGGCACTGCCCGCCGACCAGATCCGCTTCCACCCCGACCACATCAGCCCTTCTCCGACCAGACGCTCAACGGCATGCTCACTGCTGACGCCCATGCCGATCACAGCCGCCGACCAGCGGCACCGTGGCCGCACCGACCGTGCCCGTGGCCTTGAGAGCCTGAAGGCGAGGCGGGCGGGGAGACCGCTGACCGTTCACCTGGCACCTCCCGATCCCCCGGATGCGGGCTCGCCCGGCGGCGAGATCCGCTTCGCTCTTCGACCGTGCCGGGAGCGGGGATGGTGGTTCGGTGAGCGCGCTTACAGTTCTCGCCGCGGCCGGGAGCCTACGGTCGTTTCATGGTGCTGAGGATCGTGCTCGGGACGGTGTACACGGCCATGGGCGTCGGCCAGCTCGCCTCCTTCGGGCACATGCCGCGGATTCTGTCCGCGTACGGGCTGGTGACCGGCAGTGCCGCGACCGTGCTGGCCGTGGTGCTGATCGCGGGCGAACTGGTGTGCGGGATCTGGTTCCTGGCCCGCCCCCGCTCGAAGGCGCCGGCGCCGGTGTGGGTGTACACGGCCGTGTCGGTGGTGTGGGGGGTGCTGGCCGTGCAGGCGTACGCGCGGGGCTTGGCCGTCGCCAACTGTGGCTGCTTCGGGATCTACCTGGCCCAGCGGCTGAGCTGGTTCGTGCTGCTCCAGGACGCCCTGACCCTGCTGTACGCGGCCGTGTTGTTCCGCTCCGCCCGCCCCGGGCCCGCGCCTTCGCATGCCGATCGGGAGGTGAGCTTGTTCCGCTTTGACGGACACCATTGGTGTGGTGGTCAGGCTGCGAGTGCGGTCTCGTATTCGGCGGGACTGCGGTAGCCGAGGCTGCTGTGCAGACGGTGCAAGTTGTACCAGCCCTCGATGAAGTCGAAGATCGCGGTGCGGGCGGCGGCCCGGCTGGGCCAGGAGCCGGTGCTGAGCAACTCCCTCTTGATGGTGGCGAAGAACGACTCGGCGAGTGCGTTGTCCCAGCACTGTCCGGTGCGGCCGACCGACAGACGCACCCCCAACTGGTGTGCCAGCGAGGCAAATTGTTGGCTGGTGTACTGACAGCCACGGTCCGAGTGAAAGATCACCGGACGGGTGGGGCGGCGCTTGCGGCAGGCGGCCGTGAGGGCATCGGCGACCAGATCGGTCCGCAGGTGGTCGGCCGTCGCCCAGCCGACCACGCGGCGGGAGGCGATGTCGATGACGGTGGCCAGATAGAGCCAGCCCTCTTCCGTGGCGATGTAGGTGATGTCGCCGCACCAGCGGGCATCCAGGCCGGCGGGGTCGGGCTGGAAGTCCCGCGCGACGAGATCGGGCCGCAGGGCAGCTCGTGGATCGGGGACCGTCGTCAGGTGTCGTCGTCTGCGGTGCCGGCCCTGCAGGCCGGCAGCCCGCATCAGCCGCGCGACACGTCGGCGGCCACATCCGGCGCCTGCCGCTTGAGCACGGCATGCACGCGCGGGGCGCCGTAGGTTCCCCGCGATCTCGTGTGGACGTCGGCGATCTGTTCCGCCAGCTCGGCGTCACGGAGCGCGCGGGGACCAGGCTTGGCAGCGCGGCGAGGATAGAAGGCGGTCCGGGAGACCTTCAGCAGCTCACACGCTCGTTTGACGCTGTGACCTGCACGCTTCTCCGCCTCGATGAACGGGTGCACCGTCACCGGGTCTCCTTCGCGAAGAAAGCCGTGGCCCGCTTGAGGATGTCGACGTCCTCACGCAGACGGCGGTTCTCCCGCCGCAGTGCGGCCAGTTCCTCGCGTTCGCCGCTGGTCAGGCCGTCCCGCTCGCCCGCGTCGACCTCGGCTTGCTTCACCCAGTCACGCACCGCGGTCTCGGTCAGATCGAAGTCCTTGGCGATCTGACCGACCGAGCGGTCACCGCGTCGACACAGCTCGACGATCTCCGCCTTGAACTCCGGGGTGAACGAGCGACGAGGGCGAGGCTTCTTCTTCCCCATGCTCTCCATGATGGACATCCTCCCGGGGGCTGAACCCCTGATCTCGGATGTCCGCCAAAGCGGATCAAGCCCAGAGGAGGTGAGGGGCGGTGCCGGCATCCGGTGAGCGTTCCGGTCCGGGTGGCACGGCGGTGGCCGTGGGCGCCGGGCTGCAGATGGTGGTGTGCTGCGCGGCCCCTCTGCTCGCGGCCGGCGGTGCACTCGGCGTGGTCGGCGGTGCCCTGTCCCATGGGTGGCTGATCACCGTCGGCGCGGTCATCCTCCTCGCCGGCGCGGGCTGTCCGCTGAGGTGCCGGGTCGGTCGCCGCCGGGGCGCCGGCCGGATGACTGATGCCCGGCCGTCCCGGCTCACCTCTCCCGCCGCAGGTGGGCGAGAACCCTGATCGTGACGACGCCCAGTGAGTGAAGGAAGCCCATTCATGGAGGAGGTACGCGTGACCCAGGGACCCGCCCCCCGCCGCAAGGCCGACCGCGACGAGGTGTTCGTGGAGTTCACCAAGTCCATCTGCCCCATGTGCAAGAAACCCATCGACGCACAGGTCAACATCCGCAACGAGAAGGTCTATCTGCGGAAGCGGTGCGGTGAGCACGGTGAGTTCGAGGCGCTGGTCTACGGGGACGCCGAGGAGTACCTGTCCTCGGCCCGCTTCAACAAGCCCGGCACGATTCCGCTCACGTTCCAGACCGAGGTGAAGGACGGCTGTCCCAGCGACTGCGGGCTGTGCCCGGAGCACAAGCAGCACGCTTGCCTGGGGATCATCGAGGTCAACACCGGCTGCAATCTGGACTGCCCCATCTGCTTCGCCGACTCCGGACACCAGCCATGGGGGTCCCCCCGCTCGAGCGGAGCCGAGAGTGGGGGAGGCTACTCCATCACCCACGAGCAGTGCGCGGCCATGCTCGACGCGTTCGTTGAATCCGAGGGCGAGGCTGAGGTGGTGATGTTCTCCGGCGGAGAGCCCACCATCCACAAGCACATCCTCGACTTCATCGATCTGGCCCAGACCCGCCCGATCAAGAACGTCAACCTCAACACCAACGGCATCCGCCTGGCCACCGACCGGCGGTTCGTCGCCGAACTCGGCAAACGCAACCAGGTCGAGGGCAAGTCCGTGAACATCTACCTTCAGTTCGACGGTTTCGACGAGCGCACGCACATGGAGATCCGGGGCCGTGACCTGCGCACGTTCAAGCGGCGGGCCCTGGACAACTGCGCCGAGCACGGGCTGACCGTCACCCTCGTCGCCGCGGTCGAGCGCGGGCTGAACGAGCACGAACTCGGGGCGATCATCGAGTACGGCATCGACGACCCCGCGGTCCGCTCGGTGGCGTTCCAGCCGGTCACCCACTCGGGCCGGCACGTGGAGTTCGACCCGCTGAACCGGCTCACCAACCCCGACGTCATCCGCCTCATCAACGACCAGCGGCCCAACTGGTTTCAGAAGGGCGACTTCTTCCCCGTACCGTGCTGCTTCCCGACCTGCCGCTCCATCACCTACCTCCTCGTTGACGGCGAACCGGGCAACCGCACCGTGATCCCGATCCCGCGGCTGCTGAACGTCGAGGACTACCTCGACTACGTCACCAACCGGGTCATGCCCGAAGCCGGGATCCGCGAGGCCCTGGAGAAACTGTGGTCCGCCTCCGCGTTCATGGGCACCGCCACGACCGATGAGAAGCTGCGGGCGACGGCAGAGGCGCTGGACTGCGCTGACGCCTGCGGCATCGACCTCCCCGAAGCGGTGAAGGACCTCAACGACAAGGCGTTCATGATCGTCGTGCAGGACTTCCAGGATCCCTACACCCTCAACGTCAAGCAGCTGATGAAGTGCTGCGTCGAGGAGATCACCCCCGACGGACGCCTCATCCCCTTCTGCGCCTACAACTCCGTCGGCTACCGCGAACAGGTGCGTGCCAAGATGTCCGGTGTCCCCGTCGCCCCGGTCGCGCCGAACGCGCTGCCGCTCGCCGGCCGTCTGACGGCGACGCCGTACGGGTCGAAGACCGCGAACACCCCTGGCGCAGAAGGGACGTTCCCGTCATGACGCAGCCGCCCACCGGTGAGGAGCTGAAGGCGTGCTGCGCCGCCGCGTATTCCTCCGACATCGTCGCCCTGCTCCTCGGGGAGTCCTACCATCCCGGCGGTACCGTCCTGACCCGGCGCCTCGCCGACGGCCTTGGCCTGGCCCCGGGTGCGCGGGTCCTCGATGTCGCCTCCGGCCGCGGCACCACCGCCCTGCTGCTGGCCGACACCTACGGCGCCGACGTCGACGGGGTGGACTACGCGCCGGCGAACACCGCCCTCGCCCAGGGCGCCGCCCAGGCCGCCGGCCTCACCGACCGGGCACGGTTCACCACCGGGGACGCCGAACACCTGCCGTACCCGGATGGCGTCTTCGACGCCGTGGTGTGCGAGTGCGCCCTGTGTACCTTTCCCGACAAGACGCGCGCGGCGGCCGAGTTCGCCCGAGCACTTCGGCCGGGCGGGCGCCTCGGCATCACCGACGTCACCATCGATCCCACCCGGCTTCCGCCCGAGCTCACCGGCCTCGGCGCCCGGATCGCCTGCATCGCCGACGCCCGGCCGCTTGAGGAGTACACCGAGATCCTGGCCGGCGCGGGACTTCGCACGCTCCGTACCGAGCGCCACGATCAGGCGATGCTGCGGATGATCGACCAGATCGAGGCGAGGCTGAATCTGCTGCGCATGACCGCCCCGGCCCGTCTTTTGGCCGCGGGTGTCGACCTCGACGCCGCCCCTGCCGTCCTGGCGGCCGCCCGTGCGGCGGTCGCGGACGGTGTTCTCGGCTACGCGCTGCTGATCGCAGAGCGCACGCCGGCGTTGTCACGTTGTTGAGTGTGGGGTCGTCTGACGGTGTGCCGGGGCGTGGTGGAGTCGGGTTCCGGCTGTGTACTTACGGCGTGGTGGACAGGCCGGCAACTCCAGTGATCTGCTCCCAGATCG
>NZ_JAAHBP010000046.1 GCF_023184515.1 Streptomyces sp. D2-8
TTCTGCACGAGGATGTCCAGGACGTTGCCGTCCTGGTCGACGGCCCGCCACAGGTACTTCGGTTCTCCATTGATCTTGATGAAGACCTCGTCCAGGTGCCATTTGTCACCCGGCCGGGGCTGCCGCCAGCGCAGCGAATCGGCGTACCGCTGCCCGAACTTGGCGCACCAGCGGCGCACCGTCTCGTACGAGACGACGATCCCGCGCTCGAGCATGAGCTCCTCGACCTCGCGGAACGACAGCGGGAAGCGGAAGTACAGCCACACGCAGTGGGAGATCACCTCGACCGGGTACCGGTGCCCCTTGTATGACGGCGACACGGCCTCCACGGACAGCCCCCTCCAGCACGATCAACCAGAAGATCATCCCACCAGCTAACCAACGTGACAGCGCCCGCGCACATCGTCCGCCGCCTTGTGCACGGTTTGGTGTCGCTGACTGTGAGGCTCTGCCGTGGCCGCTTGTGCTCAAACCCCGGCGAGTATCACCAGTGCCCCACCGGCAGCGAGGAATGCCTTGGGTCGCACCCCTAATGCCATTATTCTCCCTCTTTTCCGCTGAGTCGTTCGTTAAGCTTACCGCCACCAGGCTGCGAATATCACATGAAATCAAAATCTGGCCGGATTGCTAGCAGCAGCTGGGCTGGACCCCTTGCCGCTAACAGTTGGCGCACCGAGCTGACTCCGAACGCGAAAAGTGTCAACCGACTTCAATCTAATCCGCCGACCCGCTCACGGACGGAAACTGTCGTGACCGCCGCCCCATACGACCACAGTTGCGCGTACGCGGCGATCTATGGGATGCAGAGCTACCCGAAATGCGCCTTCTATCGAAACAGTTGCCTCTTCGTAGCTGTTGCCGCGATAGGGTTACTGGAATCTTCAGTGATGGCGCAGGTGATCTGCCAGCCGTACGGGTCGAAGAGATGATAGACGAGAATTCTTTCGCTGGGGTTGCGCTCGGACATGGCCTGAGCGAATCGGTCCGCATCGATATGCTGTGCGGGTTCGTTGGCCTGTTCGGTGTAATGCTGTGCCAGCGTCTGAGGCGTTGCAAGCCAGACAGGGATTTCAGTCGCTGGCGAGCTTGCGATCATTTCCATAGCAGCTGGCGCTGCTTGCCATCCCGCCCCAATAAGGGCTTCGCAATGTTCGGCAGCCCGCACTGACGGAAGAGTGCCGATCGCGCTCGCTGTGCTCGCTTCAGGGCTCGCACCGGACCCTCGTACCACAGTGGAGGCCAATGGCCACTGCAGGTCTTCCGTGGCAGCAACGAGCGCTCGCCCTTCTTTCATCTGGATGGGGAAGAAACGTACGAACTCCTGTGTCGCGGTATGCAGGGTTTCAACGAAGCGCGCCAAGTCCAGTGTTCTTTCCGTCAGCCCGGGATCTTGACGCAGGCGGACCTCGTAGATTCCTGCGAGGGATGCCGTTTTGGTTCGTGCTGGCCGAGCGGATTGTGTGGGAAATTCTTGCAAGTGGTCGAGCACAAGCCGGGCTGACGGCCACCGTGCTTCAGCGAGATCTGAGCACAGAGCCACTATGCGGTCGGCGGAAATCGTGTTGAGCTCATCAGCGGAGGGCAAGGCCTTCACCTTCTGTTGAGGGACAGAGAAGGTGGCCGCCGGATCCTGTTTGGGCGGCCACCTTCGAGATCAGGAAGTCACGGCGCTGGCACGAAGAAGACCTTCGTCCCTTGCACTATACCTTCCACGAGGTTTTCGTTGCCTTCCCATAGATCATCACTGATCATGAATGAGGGGTACACCGGCTGTCCCAGAGGAAGCTTCGCCTGAAGAATCACCCCAGGCAAATCGCTTCGCCCTTCAGCAGCACCACGCGCGTACTGCAGGGCTGTCTGCTTTGAGGTCGTCCAGGAGGTGTAGATGCTGTTGGTATTACCGTCATGGTGGGTCCTCATGCTGGCGGAGCCGCCACGAGGTACTGCGATACCTCGCGAAGCGTTGTCGAAAGCTGGACTCTCTACAGATACACCTCGGTAGAGGTAGTTGAAGCCAGCTTCCTCCGGGATGGAGTCCAGGGAGAAGGCACCTCCGCCGCGGAACGCCGGGTCATCTGCGTGTGCCGCTCCAGGACCGTACTTCTGGGGCGAAGTCCGGAAGAACTTGCCTTTCAGCCAGCTGAATGCCGGGCCAAACAGGCTGCTGCTGCCGCCGCCGACCGCGCCGATCAGCAGGTCTGCTGCGGTGGTAGGGCGGCAGAATGCCTCGTTGACGGTGTGCGCGTAGCCGGCGCCCACCGCAGCATTGACCGCTGTGGAGGTGGCCAGGGCGCGCCCGCCGGTGAGGCCGAGAGAGCGGGCGGCGGCATTGCCCGCGCCAGGCATCAGAGCGCCGCCGATGCCGCCGACGAGTGCTCCCTTGCCGGCTGCCTTGCCGACGTCGCCCCAGTGAAGCCACCGTTGCGGTGCTGCCAGCCGTAGATGCCTCCTTCGATGGCGCCGCCGATGACGGCTCCGATGCCGGCGCTGATGCAGAGGGGGCAACGGCCGGAGGGATCCGACTGGTTAAGGGGGTCGTTGTTGGCGTAGGCATACGGGGACTGGTTGGGACTGTCGTTGGCAGGATGCTCGGGATCCGGTGAGGCGAAGCGTCTGTTGCCGGGGTCGTAGCTGCGTTCACGCAGAGCCAGTCGGCCGGACAGCACAGGGTCCTTGTACTGCCCGGTGTATCCGAAGATGCTCGTTTGGCCGTCGGTGGTGCTGGCCTTACCGGTGGAGACGCCCCAGGCACTGTAGGTGTAGGTGTGGTGTTCCTTGCCGGCCGCGTCGTAGACCGCGCTGACGGAGTTCTGCCGGTCGTGGCGCATGTAGAAGGTGCCGGTGCTGCGGTTTTGGGATTCGGCGATGCCTTCGGGGTTGTACTGGTAGTCGGCGATAAGGGCACCAGCGCTGCCGGTGTCGGTGGCGATCTGGGCCAGGGGGTTGATCACGTCCCAGCGTGAGGTGCGGGACAGGGCGCCGTTCTTGTTGGTGACGGTGCGGTTGCCGTCGGCATCGTTGACGAAGGTGTAGCTGTCTGCCCCCAGCGTTGCGGTTCTCAGGCGGCCGAGCGGGTCGTAGGCGTAAGCGCCTGCCGCGTCTTTGGTGAGATTGCCGTCGGCGTCGTAGGTGAAGTCGACCGTGACGGTGCCCTCGACGCGCTTGGTGAGCTGATCTGCCGCGTCGTAGCTGTTGGTGCGGGTGCTGGTGGGGGTGGAGGAGGTAGTGAGGTTGCCGGTCTTGTCGTAGTCGTAGGTGCTGCCGGTTGTTCCGCTCAGGCATGAAGCTGTGGCGGAGGTGTCCGTGCATGCCCGGCTCATTCGGCCGACGGCGTCGTAGGCGTAGCGGTCTGCGAGCCCGGTTGTCGTGGAGTCCTTGAAGAAGTCCTTGACTACGCGGCCAGCGTCGTCGCGTTCAACGTGGCGGGCGCCGGTGCCCTGTGTGACTGAGGCCAGACGGCCCGCCCGGTCGTAGGTCCGTGCCTCGGTTACTGCGGCAGTGGTGGGGAGTTTGACGGAGGTGAGGTTGGTTGCCGCGTCCCACCCGTAGCTGGTCGTTTTCCCGCCGGCGGTCTGGCTGAGCATGCGGCCGTCGTCGTCGTAGGCGTAGGTGATGGCCCGGCCGTCAGGGTAGGTGCGGCTCTTGACCGACCCGTTCCTGTTGTATGCGTACTTGAACGGGTTGGTCACACCCGGCGAGGTGATGGTGAGCGGCCGTCCTTCGTCGTCGTAGGTGACCGTTCGGGTGCCGGTGCCATCCTTGATCGTCTTGGGCTGCGCGGTGGCGTCGTAGGTGTAGCTGACGCTGGGCGTGCCGTCTGAGTACGAGGTCGCTGTCGGCAGGTTGCGCGCATCGTAGGCGTGCGTGACGGTCTGCCCACGGGCGTTAGTAAGTTTCGTCCGGTTGCCGTCGGGGTCGTACCCGAACGAGGTAGCGCGGCCTAGTGGATCGGTGATCTTGGTGAGGTGGCTTGCATTGTCGTAGGCGTAGGTAGTGGTGTGCCCGTTGGCGTCCTTGCGGGACGTCAGGTTGCCGAGAGTGTCGTAGTCGAGGGCGGTGATGCCGCCGTCTGGGGCGGTGACCTTGGTCAGTTGCCCCCGTGTGTCGTACTCGTAGGCGGTCTTCTTGCCTAGAGGGTCGGCGCGTTCGACGAGGCGGCCATCGCCGTCGTAGGCGTTAGTGAAGGTTTTGACCCCGAAGGGATCGGTCTGGCTCAGGCTATGGCCGGCCGCATCGTATGCGGTTTTCCACGTGTACTGGGCCGGGTCGGCTCCTGAGACGTTGCCGCGCGGCTCGACGGTGGTGGCCAGTCGGCCGTTGTCGTAGTAGGCGTAGGTTGTCTTGCTGCCCAGCGGCGTCGTCTCGGAGACGAGGTTGCCGTTGTCGTCGTAGGTGTAGGTGACCGTCTTGCCACCACGGTCCGTGGTGGTGAGGAGTTGATTACCTGCGTTGTAGGTGTTGACGGTCGATCCGCCTAGCGCGTCGGTGACCTTAGTGACGTTGCCTTCACCGTCGTAGTCCGTCTTGCGGAGCCGTCCGAGTGGGTCGGTGACGGTGATCGGTCGGTACTCGGCGTCATAGTCTGTCTTGGTGGTGTTCCCGAGTGGGTCGGTCACCGTGGTCTGGTTGCCAACCTTGTCGTAGCCGTACTTCCAGGTGAACTTTGCAGCATCGGCGCCCGTGACGTTGCCCCTGGGGGTCGTCATGCTCAGGAGGCGGCCAGCCTTGTCGTAGGTGTATGTCGTCTTAGCGCTGGATGCGTCGGACCGCGAGGCCACGTTGCCCATGACGTCGTATGTCGTCTTAGAGACGTGACCTGCAGTGTCCTTCATTTCGGTCAGGCGATTCGCTGCGTCATAGGTGAAGCTCGTGGTCTTGCCTGCAGCGTCTGTGACGGTGGCCAGGTTGCCTACTTCGTCGTAGGTGCTGCGCGTGGTGTTGCCCTTGGTGTCGACTGTCGATGTCAGCCGACCCGCGTCGTCGTATCCATACTTGGTTGTGAACTTCCCCGGATCCGCCCCTGCAGCATTTCCACGAGGATCGGTAGCACTGGTAATGCGGCCGACAGCGTCAAAGGTCCAGGACTGTCGCGCTCCATCCGGGAGAGTCTTCGAAGTCTGGTTGCCGGCACTGTCGTAGCCGAACCTTGTTGTCTTGCCAAGCGGATCCGTGATGGTCTCGAGTTGACTCTGAGCTGTGTAGCTGTAGCTCGTTGCTTTGTCGAGCGGGTCGACGGACTTGGTCAGTCGATGATTGGCGTCGTAAGAGTAGTCGGACGACTTCTTGTGTGCATTCGTGTAGCTGGAGAGGTCACCATTCGACCTATGGCTCCACAGCTCCTGGTGTAGCGGCCAACGGATTCGATAAATTCGCGCACGTGCGTCCGTATCTACGGTCACGGCGTTACCCAAGGCGTCTGTGCTGCGCAGCAGGGCAAGCTGATAGGTGTACTGGAATGATGTTTTGTTGCCGAACGGGTCGTACTTGCTTAGTAGGACGTTTCCGACGCTGTATAGGTCAGTCCAGACACCTCCGTCAGGCATGGTGACGTCGGTTTCGTTGCCAGCATAGGAGAATTTGGTTTTCTCGCCGAGGGGGTCTGTTTGCTCAGAAACTCTCCCGGATGCGTCGTAAATGTTCCGTACGACATAGTTTCCGCGTCCGTCCTTGATGCTCGATATTTTCCCGGAAGTATATCCGTATTCGACGGACATGCCGTTCGCGTCTCGCACCGTCGTCAGCCGGTTCGCTTCGTAGCCGTACTGAATGCGACGTCCGTCCGAGAGCTTTATCTGCGATAGCAGATTGCCGGAGAAGATGTACTCCGCGCTGCGTCCGAATTGATTTCTCGAAGAGGTAATACGGCCGGAGGAGTCGTACGAGTACGACGTGGTACGCCCCTGCTTGTCGGCGCGCTCGGTGAGGCGCCCCGCAGTGTTGAATTTGAGCGTTTCCCCCTTTTGGCTCTCAAGGGTATACCCGTCAGCGGAGGCCTGCAGTTTTGCGCGTGAAGTGAGGGGTGCCGCGTATGTTCCGTCAGAATTCTTGGTGAAAGGGTAGCGAGAGCCGTCCTCTGATATGAAGGTTGCATCACCGTTCTCTACCACCTTCAGGTTCGCGTCCCAGGATGCAGTCCATCCCGTGCCCAGGGGCTCTGTGTTGCTTTTGTCTGACGAGTAGGTTCTGGAGAAATCGAAATTCGATCCCCCTGTCAGGGAACCGTCACTCACGACTTGGCCGAACGCGCCTGTAGCCGTGTTGACGTGATGGCCGCCCTCGGACTGGCAGTGCGGGGCGCTGGCGGTGTTGCTGTCGCAGCTCCCGTACGCCTGGTCAGATTCGATGCTTGCCAGTGCGCGAGTCGTGATGTTGACGGCGGAACCGCCCGTGCTATCGGGCCAGTTGCCGTTCTCCAGACGGCTCTGGATGTTGAAGTTCAGCCACGGCTCAGTGTTGTCAGGGAATGCGTCCAGCTTGACGGCGTTTTCGCACTGAGATGCATCGTAGGTGAACGTGAAGTTGACGGCGCCGCCAGCCTGTAGGTCAGGATAGGGCCCCACGTGGTTTTCTCTGAAAGCCTTGGAGTGCCCCCACCATGGGGTCTTCACCTTAAATGGATCCGATGCCCATCGCGTTGTGGGCTTCAGCCCGGCACCACACGTGTATCCGACGCGTATCTCGATGTCTTGCAGCCCGTGATCAAGTTCTTCGAACGGCCCGGACTCGTTGGTCTGATAGTAGGCCTGTGTGCGTAAGGTCAGCTTCTCGCCGTCCTTCGGAACGTACCCCTTCGTCTCGTAAGCGGGGCGGGGGGGCTCTATGGCTTACACCTACGACCGATCCGTCGGAACGTAGCAGTTCCAGGTGATCGCTTGAGTACCAGAACCTCACCTCAGCAGCGGCCGACGTTCTTTGCCGACTGGCTCCAGTTCCTCCCTGTCGGCCAGAATCCCCGGCGTTTCTTCTTGCGCTTGGCTTGTCACGCTCCTTGTCCCCTCGACTGTTCGGCACGGGGCTCTTTTTGAGCGGTGACGAGCCCTGCTCAGGGGCGGAGGTCGCGTGCCTGCGTCGCTCGTCATCGGATACCTGTTTGCGACGCTGGTCGAGTGTCATCGGTGTTTGCCGCGTTGCCGCTTGCGGCTTCTCGGCCGCACGTGCGGATGCGGGCCGTCCTGATGACGTCGGCTCGCGCGCTGCTGCCGAGGCACTAACTGCCCCTAGTAACAAGCCCCACACAACGATCAGAGACACCACGATCCGCGAGCGCACGGAACGGATAACTCTCACAAAACCTCCCCAGGTGAGCGGCCGGCTCGGACCGTGAAGCACAGCAGTGGTTTGCCGAGCGAGCGCTACTGATCCACTTCGGATGCTGCCGACTTGCGCTGATCATGAAACTGGTACCAGCGAAGGTACTTAGAGCTGGAGTGCGTCTTGAGCCGGGTCACTGTATGCACTCTGGTCACAATGGGATCGGGCGACTTGGCCGAAGGTAATATCACGACCTGAATGTCCTTGTGGCAGGCACTGCCCTTGCGCTGAACGAGCTCTGGGACTAAAGCGGATGAGGAGATGCGACCGACCCTTCTCCGAAATCTGGCCGAATTCGTCCAGGGCCGGTGTTCATCCGGCCCAGAGCCGATACCGCGTCAGCAAAAGGCCGGGCCGGATGGCCTCGGTCGCCTCTGCCGGCGGCGGCGCTTGGCTGCTACTCATTCCCGAGCTGACGGCTCCGCCGCTCTGCCCTCTCAGTCGTTCTTACGCCTCGTCCGCGGCTGTCGAGCGACGTTGTAGGCCTTCATCTGCGTCACGACCTTGTCGTGCAGCTTGCGCAACGACTCCAGTTCGGCCTGCAGTGCCAGCGTCACCGCGGCGCAGCCCTTGCGGCGGGTGAGCGTGGCGGCCAATTCACCGTTGGGCTCCTCCCATATCCGCACGCTGAACGAGGCACGGCCAGTGGGCACGGGGCCATCGGCAGCCTCCCGTTCCGCGATCATGCGGGTTAGTACTCCAGCAGCGGTTCGTGTCCTGAGCTGGTGGTTGTCGTTGTCCTGGTATGGAGGGGATGACTGAAGCCGCTTACTGGGCTGGCGAGTTGGAGTCGGTGTTCGCTCGGGTGGCGGGCAGGTTCGCTCGGGCGGATCTGCGGTGGCGGATGCGGGACTACGTCCGTGGTCTGCTGGGGCGGGCGACGCGCAAGAACGGGTGGCAGCTCGCGGAATGGGCGGGTCACCGCACCCCCGACGGCTTTCAGCGGCTGCTGAACAGCAGTGTCTGGGACGCGGACGCCCTGCGTGACGACGTCTGTGCCTACGTCGCCGAACGGCTCGGACCGGGCGGTGTGCTGATCATCGACGACACGGGATTCATCAAGAAGGGCACCACCTCGGCCGGGGTCGGCCGGCAGTACACCGGCACCTCAGGAAAGATCGACAACTGTCAGATCGGCGTGTTCGCCGCCTACGCCACCAGCTCAGGCCGGGCTCTGGTGGACCGGGAGCTCTACCTGCCGAAAGCCTGGACGTCCGACCGTGACCGCTGCCGGGCGGCCAAGATCCCCGACGAGCGAGGCTTTGCGACCAAGGGTGAACTGGCCCGGGACATCGTCCGCCGCTGCCTGGCCGCCACGTGGGTCACCGCCGACGAGGCTTACGGGCAGGACTGGCACTTCCGTCGCCTGCTCGAACAGCTCGACGTCGGCTACGTGGTCGCGGTGCCCAAGTCCCAGCAGATCAAATCCCTGGCCGGGATCTGGCGCATCGATCAGCTCATCGAGGAAGCACCCCTTGATGCCTGGCAGCGGCTGTCCTGCGGTGAGGGGGCCAAGGGGCCACGGGTCTACGACTGGGCCGCGGCCAAGCTGCCCACCAACCTGATCTTCGATCCGGATCCGCCGACCCATCACCGCTGGGTGATGGCCCGCCGCAGCCTCTCCGACCCCGGTGAAATCGCCTACTACCTCGCCTACGCACCCGTCGGCATCGAGATTGCCGAACTGGTCCGTATCGCCGGCTCCCGCTGGGCGATCGAGGAGTGCTTCCAGGCCGCGAAGAACGAGTGCGGTCTGGACGAGTACGAGGTCCGCCGCTACATCGGCTGGTACCGGCACATCACCCTGTCCATGCTCGCCCACGCCGTCCTGACCGCACTCGCAGCACAAGCCCAGGGCGGCGGCGCGGCAAAGGGGGCTGCAGAAACGGATCAGCCGCCGTCCCGCTCACCGTGGCAGAGATCCGGCGACTCCTGGACGCTCTCCTGCCCTATCCACGAGCCGACCGCGATCCCGTCATCCACGCACTGAACTGGTCAGCCTGGAGAAGACACCGCCAAGCCATCGCCCGCCGCTGCCACTACCGAAAACGCAGCTCAGGACACGAACCGCTGCTGGAGTATTAGACGGTGTCCTATGTGGTGAGGCGGAGGAGTCGCTTGTAGCAGCACAGGGCGGCGGCGAGACCGAGAAAGGCCAGGTAGTTGCGGGGATTTCGTTCGTAGCGGGGGCTGAGCCGACGGTAGCCG
>NZ_JAAHBP010000047.1 GCF_023184515.1 Streptomyces sp. D2-8
CCCCGTACTCCATCGCCAGCACGGTGCCCAGGGCCAGCAGGATCACGGCGCGGATCGCGATGCGGGCCTTCGCCTGCCGGCCCGCCAGGCCGGTCTTCGGCTCTCGGCGGCCGGCGATCAGCATCAGAGAGAACCCGGCGAGGGTGGCGAACAGGGCCGACGAGCGCCCCTCCGCCAGGGAGTACACCCAGCTGCCGAGGTTGTTCCCGGCTGACGGCATCGGGGCGATGTGCACGATGTACATGCCGAACACCGCCAGCGCGCGGGCCAGATCCAACCCGACCAGGCGTCCCATCGAGGGGCGGCCGGGCGAGACCTGCCCTGCGGACTCGGGTGAGGTTCGGGGCCCTGGAGGCGAGTTCTCCTGCGGAGCCGATGTCTCCTGCGTCGGCTGTATCTGTGTCATACACAGAATGCTTCGGTGCCGTCAGGAGACGGACCATCCGGCAGGCTTCGGTGACGCCCCCGCCGACCGGCCGGGACCACCCCGCCGACCGGCGGAACAGCGCCGCGGCGGCCGGCCCGACGGAACAGCGCCGCGGCGGCCGGCCGACGGAACAGCGCCGCGGCGGCCGACCGGCGGGCCCGGACAGCCAACTGCCCTACTTGATGATGGCGTTGGCCACCACGACCGTCAGCCCGAGCAACGAGTCCACGGTGCCGATCATCAAGGCGGAACTCCACGTGCGACCGGCAGCGCGGGCCGCGAGCAGGCCCCAGACGAACAGCAGCACCACGTTCACGGCGAAGGCCACGTACTCGATACCCGCCGAGGGCCACCACCCCCAGCCCGCGCCGAGCAGCAGGACCACCGTCGGCACCGTCGCCACCACCAACGGCCACTCGGACAGCAGCAGCCGCACCGCGGCGCGCACACCGTGATGGGTCCGGTCGCCGCGCAGGGCGATGAGATGCGCGTAACCGTGCGCCAAGGCCGATGCGGCGGCCGTGATCAGGAGCCACTGGGCACTGATGAACCGCTCGGCGGGCGCCGTCTCACCCTGCTCCGTCAGGGCGGCCACCATGGAGCTGGCGAGCACCGCCCCGTACACGCCTCCGAACAGCACATGAGGCTGCGCCGCACAGCGGCGCAGCGCACGGACAGGCCGACGAAGGTTCAACTCGGGCATGGCTGGGTGATCCTCGAACGGTTCGGAAAACGACTGCGGCCGGCAGACCCGGTCGGGCCCACGGACCGATCCCACCGAACGAGAACCGCCGACACCATCCGCCGGACCTCGCCCACCCGCCCGCCGACGGGCCGGAGCGCTCCCCCCGAACGGCTGGAACCAGCCTGCCGGGTGGCGGGATTCACCAGCGGCCGCACCGTCCCGCACCTGGCCGGACGTACTGTCCACAGGGAGCGATCACCGTACGGGAACGTGAGCGCCCCGACGCGGGGCGTAGGGCGTACAGGGACGCCGAGAAGCTGGACAGGGCAGACGAGCGTGAGGTGAAACGCCGGTGATCCGGGTAGTGGTGGTGGACGACGAGGCGCTGGTGCGGTCCGGGTTCCAGCTGATCCTGAATGCCTCTGACGGCATCCAGGTCGTGGCGACCGCGGAAGGATCGCACGCCGCCGACGTGATCCGGCGTGAGCATCCGGACGTCGTGCTCCTCGACATCCGCATGCCGGACGTGGACGGCCTGACCGTCCTGAGGGAGATCCAGACGCTGCCCGAGCCGCCGAAGGTGGCCATGCTGACCACCTTCGACACCGACGAGTACATCGTGACCGCGCTGCGCTCGGGAGCCGCGGGCTTCCTGCTCAAGGACACCGAACCCGAACAGCTCGCCCACCTCGTACGCACCCTGGCCGCGGGCGGGGTGGTGATGTCCCCGAAAGCCTCGCGGGCCCTGCTGCGCGGCCGTCCTGGGGCGGACACGCCCCAGGACGCGGACGTGGCGCGCGTGAACCTGCTCACCGATCGCGAACGTGACGTCCTCGTCCTGATCGCGGAAGGACTGTCCAACGCCGACATCGGCACCCGCATCCACCTGAGCGCGGGCACCGTCAAGGACCACGTCAGCTCGATCCTGACCAAACTCCGGGTCACCGGCCGCGTCCAGGCGGCACTGCTCGCCGAGCGGGCCGGACTGCTCGGCGACAACGGCGACGTCGGCGCCGGCGCCGGCACGGCACGGGACAACCGGTGATGGGCACGGGTGAGGCACTGCGGCGGCGGGTGCCGCCCTGGGCCGTCGACGCGGGCCTCGTCGTGCTCGCGGCCCTCGACGCCTGCATCAACCTCTACGGCGAGGCGTCGGCGTTCATGTGGGCCTGCGCCGCCCTCGGCTGCGCCGGGCTGTTCCTGCGCAGGCGCCTTCCCCTGCCCGTCTTCCTGCTGACACTGCCCATGACCCTGTTCATGGACGTGGCAGTCGCGCCGATCGCCGCCCTCTACACACTGGCCACGCGCACCCGTAACCGCCCGCTGCTGGCCGGATGCGCCCTGCTGAACGCGGCGGCGACCACCCTCGCCTGGCCCCTGTCCGACACGTTTTCCGGCGATACGTTTCCCGGCGACCGGACCTGGACGCTCATCGAGTTCGTCTACACGCTGGCCATGGCCTTCGCTCCGATCCTGTGTGGCCAGCTCGTGCAGGCCAGACGCGACGTGGCCCGCCAACTCGTCGAGGTCAAAGTGGCCCGCGAACACGAACGCGCCCTGTACGCCCAGACCGTCCTCGCCCGCGAACGCGCCCAACTGGCCCGCGAGATGCACGACGTCGTCTCCCACCAGGTCAGCCTCATCGCCGTGCAGGCCGGAGCCCTGCAGGTCGCCGCCAAGGACCCGGACACCCGCGACGCCGCCCGCACCATCCGCACCCTGAGCGTGAACACCCTCGACGAACTCCGCCACATGGTCACCCTGCTGCGCGCCTCCGGCGGCAAGGACACCGAACTCACTCCGCAGCCCACCCTCGCCGACCTCCAGCAACTGATCGCCAACAGCGGCATAGAGACCACGCTGACCGGCGAGCTCCCGCCCGGCATCAGCACAACCGCCCAACGTACCGTCTACCGCACGGTCCAAGAAGCCCTCACGAACGTCCGCAAGCACGCCCCGGGCGCCCGCGCCGAGGTGCGTCTGTGGCATGACGCGCAGCACTTCGGCCTCACCGTCACCAACACCGCCCCCACTCGCCCGTCCGTCGCCCTGCCCAGCGCCCGGCACGGCCTGATCGGCCTGAGAGAACGCGCCGAACTGCTCGATGGCACCCTCACCGCCGAACCCACCCCGAAGGGCGGATACGAGGTCGAACTACGGGCCTCCATCCAGCCCGCCTGAGCACAACCCCCCGACGCGGATCGGCGTGCCCGGACACGACAAACCCCAGGCCGCTGACCTGGGGTTTCAATGGAGCGGGTGACGAGAATCGAACTCGCGCTCTCAGCTTGGGAAGCTGCGAGTATTTGGGGCGGGTAAGGCTGTTGAACTGGGCGTTCGCCTGGCGCCAGGTCTCATCGCCCTTGGTCGCTTTTACCGTGGTTCCCTGCTGTTCCCCGCTCTATCTGGTGCGCTTGTGGTGCGTCGGTCGTGTCCTGGCGCCGTCGATTCGCTGGCTCCGCTGTGCAGGTTGGCGCGGAGACGCGCCTTGGCTGATTCGAGCCGCGGACGGTACTCGGGCATGAAGATCTCGCAAGGCATTGGTGGAAGTAACACAAGCTGGCCTTGCTGGGGCTGCCAGTGCCGTCCTCAACCCGGGGCTGCACTAGTGGTGCACGGCCAGCCCGGTGCGGAGAGCGTGCGGGAGGGCAGAATGACGTTCACAAGTCGCGAGCGAAGGAGCGTTGCGAAGTGAGGCCGGGAAAGCGGCAGGAGCTGGCCGAGGACACGGGTGAGGCGCATGCTGTGGACGGGGCACTCGCGAACAGCGGCGTCCTGAAGATCGCCGGGGATCTGGTCCTGGGGCAGGGCCGCCCCGTCTTGTCCTCGGGCTATCTGCATGAGGTCGCCCAGCTCGCGGCCGTCCGGTTCGAGGGTCGAGCCGCCGAATTGGCGGCCATGGCCGCGTTCTCCACCGCACCCGACGGTGTCCAGGAGGCCCAGGGAGGCGATGCGGGCACGGCCTACTGGCGGTGGCTGGCGCCAGCGTGGTCAGGAAAAACCGCGCTTATGGCGCAGTTTGCACTGCACCCTCCGCAGGGCGTGGACGTGCTGGCCTTCTTCATCACCGCACGTGCCGCCGGACGCTCGGACCGGACCGCTTTCCTGGCCGCCCTGCAGGGGCAGTTGCGGGAGTTCCTGTGCGACGCCGACGTGGACTGCGCCTCCCAGGGCCAGTTCCTCGACGCCCTCGAACGTGCCGCAGACAGGGCCACGGCCGAAGGCCGAAGGCTGGTCCTGCTTGTCGACGGACTCGACGAGGACACCGGCGTCGAGTCGGCCAGCAGCGGTTACAGCATTGCCGCGCTACTGCCGCGCGTGCCGCCTCCGGGCCTGCGAATCGTCGTGGCCGGCCGCCCAAATCCGCCCATCCCCAGCGATGTACTAGAGAACCACCCGCTGCACAGTGCGCACGTTGACCACCTACTGGCACCGTCACCCGCGGCTCAGGCGCTACGGAAGGCCGCGGAGCGCGACCTTCACGCCCTGCTGACGGGTGGTGGGTCCGGGCGGGAGGTGGCGTGCCTGATCGCCGCCGCCAACGGTGGCCTGAGCGCCCAAGACCTGGCCGACCTCATGGGCGAGGTGAGTGCCTGGGAGGTCGAAGAGGTCCTCGGCGGATCATTGGGCCGGTCCTTCCAACCCCGGCCCGCCCAATGGCAGGCCACAGGCCAACAACCGGAACAACTGTTCTCCTTCGCCCACGAAGAGCTGCAACAGGGCGCTCTGAAGCGGATCTCCACGGCGGCGCTTGAAGGTTATCGTGCGCGGGTGCACGCCTTCACCGACGCCTGGCGCCAGGCTGGCTGGCCAGCCGACACGCCGGAATATGCCCTTGTCGGCTACCCGCAGTTGTTACGCAATCTGGCGGACACCACTCGTCTCACCGTACTGGCGACCGATGCGGTGCGGCACGAGAGACTGTGGGAGACCACCGGCTCCGACACAGAGGCGCTGGCCGAGATCGCCGACGCCATCGGTCTCCACCGGGCCGCAACCAATCCCAATCTGCGGGCGTGCGTGCGGCTGGCTCAGCGCCGCGACGAGATCCGCGGGCATGTCGCCAGTATTCCTGACGATGTCATCGAGACTTGGGCGATCGTGGGGCACGTACGACGTGCCCTCACCCTGGCCCAGGTGGCGCACGGTTCGAGGCGGATACCCGACCTCGTCAGGCGGCTCCTCTTTGCGGGGAGAGCCGACCACAACACCGCGTCGCTCGTAGCGTCGGTGGCCCGTCAGCTCCTGAGCCCCGTCCAGGACGCCTGGGAACTACGGGACGTCGCCGATGCCCTCTGCGGCACCGGGCATCCCCAACAAGCCGCCGACCTCGCCCGCAGCATCGCCAGGCCCGACCGGCGCGACGACGCCCTCGCCACTGTCGTCGGCGCGATGGCCAGGAGCGGAGACCCTCAACAGGCCGCCGAACTCGGCCGAGGCATCACCGACCCCGACCGGCAGGCTGGAGTTCTCGCCTCCGCGGCCAGGGCACTGGCCCGGTCGGGGCGTCAAGAGCAAGCCGTGGAGCTCGCGCGAAGCATCGCCGACCCCCAGCGGCGGAACGGAGTGCTGGGCTCACTGTCCGCCGCTGCCTCCGAAGCCGCGGACGATGAGCCGGCCAGCGCATACCCCTCTTCTCCTTACGCGTTCGGCCGGCAAGCCCGGATCCCGGCCGAGCTTGTCGAGCACGCCAATTTCGCGAAGGACCAAGAGCGAGCAGCCGAACGTGCCCGCGGCATCTCCGACCCGGACCGACAGGCCAAGGCTCTGGGCGCCATAGCCAAGGAGTTGGCCCTGAGTGGATTCCACCGGCAGGCCACCGAACTCGCCGACGAAGCCGCTCGCCTCGCTCGCGGCATCGTTAACCAAGACGAACGGGACGGGGCGCTCACGGTCGCTGCTCGGGCCGTGGCCCGCAAGGGGCACCACGCCTTGGCCGCCGAACTCGCCCGCGCCGTGATCGACACCGACCGGCGCGCGGACACCCTGGCGGCTGTGGCCGTGCTCATTGCCCGCGCGGGTGCTCGTCAGCAGGCAGCCGAACTCGCGGACGAGGCGGCAGAGCTCGCCCGCGGCGGCACTGCCCTCGGGCCGAAGGCCGCGCTGCTGGCAGTGGTCGCCGAGGCCATGACACTCACGGGACGTCACGAGCAGGCAGCCGAACTCGCCCACGTAGCAGCCGAACTCGCCCACGATGCCAAAGGGTCCGGTCGACGTGCGATGGCCCTCACGCTCGCCGCGAGGGCCATCGCACGTACCGGACGCCATCGACAAGCGATCGACATCGCACGAATGGTCACCGAGCCCGACTTGCTGGAGGGGGCGTACGGGGCCGTGGCCGTGGTTATCGCCCACGCGGGGCACCCCGGAGAAGCGATCGAACTCACACGAAGAATCGACGACCCCGACCGGAAGGCGAAGGCACTAGCAGCCGTCGCCACGGCCCTGGCCCACGCGGGACGTCACCGACAAGCGGCTGACCTCGCCTTGAGTATCAGCCGGCAGACCAGCCGGGTCAGGGCCCTGACCCTCATAATCAGGACAATGGTCCGAACAGGGCACCGACAAGAGGCCGTTGAACTCTCCCGGACAGCTGTCAACCTCGCCCACGAGGCCGGGGACGCGAACTGGCACGCCAGAACGTTGGCGACCGCCGCCGAAGTGCTGGCCCACGACGGGCACCACGAGCAGGCCGTCGATTTCGCCCAAGCGGCTGCCAAGTTCGCCCGAACACTCAAGGACCCCGGCCGACGCGCGGCGGCACTTGCGGGCGCCGCCCGTGCCTTGACCAGCACGGGGTGTCGGGGACAGGCCGAAGGCGTAGGGCGACAAGCCGTCAATGCGGCCCGCACCATCAAGGACCCCGGGCAGCGGGTCAAGGCGCTGACGTCTGCGGCGAAAAAGTGCCCGGATATTCTCAACGGGCGTGTGCTCCTGGCCGAGGCACTCGACATCGGCCCCTTGCAGCAGGTGGTTGAGTGCCTGCCCGACATCGCACCAGAGACCCTGGAACTGCTGGCCCGACTGATAACCACCAAACGTCCGGAGACAGACCATGGACGAACGGCCCGAGCGGGGACATCGGCAGGACACTTGCTCGGGTAGGACGACCAGGAAGGGATGGGCCGATGGGCGGACGGCAGCGAGCGGTGGCGGGGCTAACAGGGCTGGCGGTGGCGGTACTGGCCGGGGTCTTCTGCTTTCTGAGCTGGGACCAGGCCAACCAGGTCGCCGGGATCGTCTCGGCGCTGGTGGGCGTCGTAGCCCTGGGGACTGGGGTCCTGGCCCTGGTGTCGGGCCGTGACGGGTCGGTGCGGGTCGTGAATACTGGGCCGGCCACTGCGGTCGGTGCGGGCTCGCACGCCAACACCGGTCTGACCGCTCAGGGGGGCGTGCGCGGAGGCATGGAAGTCGACGGGACCGCAGAGGCACGAGCCGAGGACGGCGGCCGCGCGAACACTGGCTACGACCAACTCTGACGCGTCAGCGAACTGCGCCGACCGTCCGGGGAGAGGAAGAGGCGGGGCGGCAGCTGGCTTCGTTGCCGCCCCGTAGGTGAGACACCGGGCCCAGTGTCCAGCCCGCCCCTGTAACCGGTGCTGGACATCCGTGCTCCGCCAACAACGGCGAGAATGAAATGGATGGCTGCGCTGTCCTTTGACGGGATCCTGCAGTCGCTCAGCGTCTTGTCCAGCGTTTCGGAGATCGCGTAGATCGGTGACCAGACGGCTCGGTCCTGCACGATCCCCTCAAGGTCCCCGGACTGGAACATGACTTGGTGGAGCCAGTCCGACAGCACGAACGCTTGATCGTGCGTGAGCCTAATGGTGATCGCTTCCTCGTCCACACCCTCAACCTAGCTCCATCGACTGGCGGTGTCGTAGGTACGAGCTCCCGTGGGGACCAACACGCTTTCCAACTGTGGTCGTGCCTCCCAGGGCCGCGTACAGGGCCGTTCACCTGCGTTCATGGGCGGCTGGCTGCCGAAGCGGCTACGGGCTTCGGTCCCGGCTGAACGTTTGCGAACGGCGCTGGATGAGACGGAAACTGAGACGGACAGCCATCACAAGTTCCCTGGTCGCGGACGTGGGAGTGACTTCACGCTCACCGCGCTCTCCACGGTTCCACGTGACGGCACCTTGCCCGTTGGGTGTAGCCACCAGGCACGCCCACGCTGACTGAACGCCAGAAGCGTTCTGCCTCGCGGAAATGGCCGCCGCCCGTGTGCCACTGGACTCCTGGGTAGACCTGACGGAGGGACCGGAGAGCGGCCGAGGCGAGGCCGCAGCGCTTGTAGCCCTCGTAGGAGTGAGGCGCTTCCACCCAGCCGATCTGGCACGGATCACAGACCACGTACTCGACCTCGAAAGCCAGGTCGGATAGGACGTAGGCTGCACGGATGCGCCAGCCGGTTCGCTCGTAGTAGCCGGCGGGCCGGTCGACCCAGGGTCGCGGTGGGGTGGCGGTCCGGTCGAAGTGGTATGACGCGGGGTCCATCCAACGGCGGAGCCGGTCCCGCCAGGTCGGCTTGTCAGGCCACTCCCGTACCCAGTACACGTGGTCAGCGCGGAGCGCCACAGCGCGGATTGTCGCCTCGTCCGCCATGTCTTCCCCGTTATGTTTTCCGCGGTTCCGCAACGGGACCGCTGGCCTCCGGGCCCGCCATGACTGTTGCCCCCTGTCGAACGGATGACCTGGGGGGTGGTGTCACCGGGCCCGGGAGGTGCCGTCGGAGAC
>NZ_JAAHBP010000048.1 GCF_023184515.1 Streptomyces sp. D2-8
TCCTCGGCATGCCTACCGACGAGGCATCCGTCAACATCACCCGCAGCCGTCTCGGACGCCTCCTCCGGCAAGGCTTCCTCACCCAGCCCGGACGAGGCCGCTACCAGAAACGGACTTAACGTCCACTCAGTTCAGGGGCTCCGTCATGCAAGAGGAGGGAACGTGGCTGTGCGTTCACTGTGCGGCGAGAGTTGCTACGTACGAGGCTCCTGGCGCTGCTCTCAGCAGTTACGGACCGACCACACCGGATTCCAGTCCTGCGTCCCCACCTGCGGCGGGGAGAAGGCGCGCAGGACCTGCCCTTGGGAGCCGTAGAAGTACGAAGTGACCCAGCCGGTCTGCTTGTTGAGGTAGTAACCCGTGCCGAGCCAGTTGGACAGGTCCCAGCGGTCGCAGGTGTAGAGGAAGAACACCTTCCATTTCGCGACGGTTGAATCCCACACCTCGAGGCAGAGGTTGCCCGCCCCTGCAGTCGAACTGCTCGTTCTCCGCCCGGTGGATCCAGTTGGCGGAGGGAGAGATCGTGGGGGCCGAACCACGCAGATCACGCAGGCGATTTCTCAGGGGGGAGGGAAGCCGTTCAGGCGATGGATGCCGAGACGATGGCAGAGACAGCGAGGTTGCAGGAGGCCGTCACCCAGACCGCGGGGTGGGGCTCGGCCTCGACCAGCGTGGCGCCCAGGCGCCCCGGCGTGACCAGGTCCACCACCAGGAACGCCACCGCCATCATCACCAGTCCCAGCAACCCGAACGCCGCGGTCGAGAGCAGTCCCTTGCCGAAGTCCTCGTAGGTCGTCCAGATGGACGTGAACACGATGCCACCTATACCGAGGAGCGCGGAGCTGAGGACCGTGGCGGCGTTGCGATTGCGCTCTTCCCAGATCTGGCGGCCCAGCTTTCCAGGCGTCAGCACATCGACCAGGACGATGCCGAGGACCAACAGGACCAGCCCCATACCGCCGTACGCAGTGGCCCGCCCGAGTCCGTTGACGATGTCGCTCATGAGGTTGGCAACTCCGAAGCGTAGAGATCATGAGTGATCGCGATCAAGGAGAGGCAAAATGTAGCGCACACGTCCCGCTCGCTGAACGGCGCCCAGCTCTCCGTGGGGACACGGCCGGAGTTCCTGTGGTGTGGGGACGGCAAAGGGCGCTTCGGGTCGAGAATGCGCGATCATGACCGGATGGATGCTCGCTTTTTCGGTATCGCTGAGCTGGTCGAAGCCCCGTCCGTGGCGGTCGTGGTCGACGTCATGCGTGCATTCACGGTGGCTGCCTGGGCGTTCGGCCAAGGGGCGGAGAAGATCGTGCTTGCTGAGTCGCTGGACGAAGCCCTGGCGCTCAAGGCTCGGCACCCGGATTGGGTGGCGCTCAAAGACGGCCCGCCCGCGCCGGGGTTCGACATGGTCAACTCGCCGGGCATGATGCGCTCCACTGACCTCGGCGGACGGACCGTTGTGCAGAAGACCACGGCCGGGACGGTCGGCGCCCTTGCGGTCAAGGACGCGTCGTTGGTGCTGTGCGCGGGTTTCGTGGTGGCGGAGGCAACGGCTCGGCTCTTGCGGACGCGCGCGTGTGGACGTGTCACGTTCGTGGTCACCGGCGAGGGCGGGCGGGCCGACGAAGATCTGGCGTGCGCCCAGTACATCGCCCGGAGGACCGCCGGGGCCGGGACGGACGCAGCCGAGTTCCTCCGCCGCGCCGGCGCATCGCGTGCCGCCGCTGAGCTGGCGGAGGGCGTGCGTCAAGGAGTTCATCCTGATGACGTCGCACTCTGCCTTGAGCTCGACCGGTTCCCCTTCGCCATGGTGGCGGCCCTGGAAGACTCGCTCATGGTCCTCCGTCCGTGCGCCGTGCCTTCGCTGACCGACGGGGCGTCGGGCTGATCGCTGGTGAGCGGTTGCTGTTGGGGTGCCGACCACCTCGAGGCAGAGCGCCCGGGACAGGTCGGTGCATAGGCAGTGGTCCGCGGGCTCGAGGGCGAGGACCTTGGCACGCCTGGCCAGCAGGACCTCCAGAGCAGGGGGCCACAGCGCCCGTCAGGCCTGCCCGTGTTCCTTCGCCGGTGCCGACCGGAAGTGAGGCCCGCCTCGCGCTCGGGTCCGAGTCCGTCCGCCATTGGTCGGCGGCGCCCCCGTCCACCCCACCAGGTCGTCCAGCCAGGTCATCAGGCACCGTAGGGTCCGCGGTGGCGAGATGGTTCGCGCCGGCAGCAGCGGACGAAGTGCCGTCCGCTTGAAGGGGAAGGAGTCGAGAAGACATGCGTGTGCGCGTCATCGTGGCCCACGGCTTGGGGGAGGCGTTCCGATGAGCGGAGCCGAGGACCCGGTCCTCTTCCACACCACCGGGCGCACCGCCCGCATCACGCTCAACCGGCCGCGAGCCCTCAACGCCCTCACACACACCATGGTCCGCCGCATCGACGAGGCGCTCACCGCATGGGAGCGGGACCCTGCCGTCGAGACCGTCGTCATCACCGGCGCGGGGGAGCGGGGCCTGTGCGCCGGCGGTGACATCCGTGCGATCCACGATGACGCCCGCGACGGCGACGGCACCGCCTCCGCCGCGTTCTGGCGCGACGAATACCGCCTCAACGCCCGCATCGCCCGCTACTCCAAGCCGTACGTCGCCGTGATGGACGGCATCGTGATGGGTGGCGGTGTAGGCGTCTCGGCGCACGGCAGCGTCCGTGTCGTCACCGAGCGGTCCCGGGTCGCCATGCCGGAGACCGGCATCGGCTTCGTGCCGGACGTGGGCGGCACCCACCTGCTCGCCTTGGCGCCCGGGGAGTTGGGAACCCATCTGGCCCTGACGGGTGCTCAGGTCGGCGCCGCTGATGCGCTGCTGTGCGGGCTCGCCGACCACCACGTGCCGGCGGCCTCGCTGCGGGATCTTCTCGACGCCCTGACCGAGCTGCCCGTGGAGGAGGCCTTGGCCGGCTCGGTGCGGACACCGCCGCAGGGCGTCCTGGCCGCCCAGCGCCACTGGATCGACGCCTGCTACGCCGCCGACGCCGTCGAGGAGATCGTGCGTCGACTGCTCGCGCAGGATGACCCAGCCGCCAAAGAGGCTGCGGAGACCCTGCTCGCCAAGTCGCCGACCGCCCTCAAGGTCACCCTCGCCTCCCTGCGTCGCGCCCGGAGGCTCGGCCGGCTGGAGCCGGTCCTGAACCAGGAGTACCGCGTCTCCTGCGCCGCCCTGGACGCACCCGACCTGGTGGAGGGAATCCGCGCCCAGGTTGTCGACAAGGACCGCAGGCCGCGCTGGTCGCCGAAGACCCTGGCCGAGGTCACCGACGCCGATGTCGAGCGCTTCTTCACCCCGCTCGGCGAGGGCGAACTCGGGCTGCCACCGGTCATGCGCTGAAGCAGTGCGGATGTCGGGCTTCGAGCAGTGCAGGCATCAGAGCGCCGGAGAACCTGACATCTGTGTCGCCGGGGTGGGGCGCAGGAGGCGGCGAAGCCCCCGGCGCCCTCGCCCCATCGGCTTCACGAAACGTCAGAGCATGAGCAGCAGCCGGGTGTTGGGTACGAGTTTCCGATTGACGCTGGTGCTCTGCACGAAGATGGTGAAGTGGTCGTTGTGGTCCGGCTTGACGCGGACTTCCGCGTTAGGCAGCCCGAGCAGGGCACGGGCTTGGGGCCCTGTATACACGCGGTCCGTCTTCTTCTCCAGCACCGCGATCTGCTTTTGCGCCTGGACCTTCTCAGACTTGCTCAACTCGTAGAACGCCCCACCGGTCCGGTAGGTGTGCCCGCATTCGATGACCCACTCCTTGATTGCCGCGTTGCGAGCCACGGGGATCAGCTGGTACTTCGATGGCTCGACCGGGGTGAGTCCGGCAGCCTTGATGGTGTCTTCGTTGACCGTTTCCGCGCCGGTGGAGAACACCGCGCGTGATCCCCGGATGCCCTGGGTGCGGCCCATCATGAAATTCTCGGTGGCCTGCTGGATGACCTGCCCGGCCTCCTCAAGACCCTGCGTGCTGGTGGCGTCCCATATGGCGATGTTGTCTTTGGGAAAGCCGCACTGCATGGCCTCGCGCTTGCCCATCTGGTCGGGTACCAGGACGGCCAGCGTCCAGTTGTCCTGCTGGGTCTCGATCATTTGGGCCACGGCCCGGACCAGGTCACGTGGATCCTTGGTGGGGGAATCCTGGCAGCGGTGGCTCGCGTTCTCCTGCCCGTCGGTCAGAACGAACGTCAAGAAACTGTGGTCGCCGTACAGTTGGGCCGTCTGCGCCAGCTCGCGCTGCGACTTCAGTGCGGCTGCCAGAAGGGCCGTCATTCCACCGGTCCGGTACAGCTGCTTCAGCGACGGCATGCGCAGCACGTCCTTGTCGTAGATGACGCATTCCACCTTGTCGGCGAAGACGTACACCGTGACGCGGGTTTCCTGGTCCAGTTCCCTTGAACGGCGCGCGAGATAGGCGATCTGCTGGTCGGCGACTTCGACGACTTTACGACTCAGGTGCGACATCGACGAGCTGGCATCCAGCACGAGAGCAACGTGGTTGATGTAATTCTGGCTCACGGACATCACAGCTCCCCCTCGTTCCGGCTTGATGTTCCTACCTTCTCACCCACCACTGACAATCGATCTCGGCTCCCGGCACCGGCGAGGCTCCGTACGCTCTGCATGGCCGGTCCGCGTGGGGCTCGCGTCTGCCGTTCCCGTGGCCGGTACTCGCTCGCATGCGAACTTCGGCTCGGCTCGGTCGACTTCGCCGCCGCCCGCAGTGGGCTCGGCCGCTTCCTCGACCAACAGCCGTGCGATGGTCGGCCGGGCAGTCAGTTGGTGCGGTCGGACCAGCCCTGTGGGAGGTCGCCCGGGGCCGTGGCGATGATGGTGTCGTCGTCGGGGCCAACGAACTCGAAGAGGGTGATCTTGGCGAATTCCGGGACCACATAGATCGGGTACGTCGGGCCCTCGTCGCGGTACCTGCGCATCTCGTCGAGGTGGTCGTTCTGATAGAGGACGGTGCGCTCCCCGTGCTCCTCCACCCAGTGAGGGAAGAAGATCACGCCGTGCAGGCGGCGCTTGCCGGGCATGACGTTCACGCAGACCGACGTACCGGTGGGCTCGTTCCAGGAGACCTTGTAGTGGTCGTCGTCCAGCTGGACCAGGTCGACCTGCTGGTCCTTGACCCAACGGCCGCCCACCATGCCGGAGTGGATCCGGTAGTCGATGGTGGTCGGGTTCTTCACGTACATCTCGTACTGCCAGCCGTTGGCGTAGGTGTAGATGAAGCGGTGGCCGACGATCCCGGAAAGCTGCTGCGGTGGTACGGGGTTCCGGACGGTGGTCTCGTGCGCTCCGCTGCTGACCATGTGGGGGTACCTCCTTGTCGCTCACTGCGGTCTCGCCATTCCTCGGCCGCCTCATCGGGCCCCTCCGGCGAGCCGTACTGCTTCGCACCCGCCGCGCGGAGGATCTGCCGGATCTTCCCGAGGCGCAGATCGAACTCCTGAGAGTCCTGTCCGACGCCGGAACCCTCGCCCCGCGCGAGGTTGCCACCCGCCTGCGAGTAGCCTCCTCGACGGTCAGCAACCTCGTCCGCGCCATGACCGCATCCGGCCTCGTCGAGCGCAAGCCGTCACCGACGGACCTGCGTACGACCCTCGTGGCCTCCCCGCGTGCTCTCGACTTGCTCGACCGGTACGACCGAGTGAGCACGGAGACGCTGAGGCCCGCCCTGACTGCCCTCGCGCCGGACAGCCGACAGGCGATCGAGGAGGCGCTGCCGACGCTCACCGAGTTGATCCCTGCCCTGGAAGCAGCACGGTTGACCCCCGGGTTTTGCCTGCGGGGAACGAGAGGTGCGACGGTGGGCACCGCAAGGGGAAGGGCCGCTCCGACCTCCCCAGGTGTCGCAGCCCTTCCCGTCCAGCGGCAAGCGAATACCCCGGCATGCGGATACCACGCCTCACCCGCCTGAGCTGGACCGCAGTCACCTGGCACCCGCGCAACCAGGTTGTGGAGGCAAGGCGTGGTGGCGACGAAGGCCTCATCAGGATCAAGGTTCGGCACCCGGGCGACGCTGCTGAGCCGGGCAGGCGTGGTCGGCCAGAGCAGACACTGCATGGAGAAGCCGAATGTGTGTGGTCAGCTGGTCGGCAGCTGCCATCTGATCTCTCCGTCGTGCCACTGGTCAGTGGGAGTGAGGCCGGCTGAAGTGGCGACGGCGGCGGATGCTTTGTGGTCGGGGTGAATGTGGGCGACGACCGTGTCCACCGAGTGCTGTCGAAGCCAGGCGACGAGCCCCTGGGCTGCCTCGGCGGCGATACCGCGCCGCTGCCAGGGGGTTCCCACCACCCAGGCGATCTCCGCGGCGGCCCTGCGGCCGTCGGCGGTGATCGTCGCCTGGACATAGCCGGTCAAGCAGGCCATGTCGCGGAGCTGGATCACCCAGTTGCACCAGGATTCGGCGGGGCGAGGTGAGCCGGCCGCCCAGCGTTCGTAGCGGGCGCGCAGGGCCCGGGCGGTGTCCGGGGCGCCGCCGGTGAAGATGTGCAGGCCGGGATCGGACAGCACCGCGGCCATCTCGTCGGCGTGCTCGATCTGCAGGGGAAGCAGGGCCAGCCGCTCGGTATGGATGGTTTCGGGCTTGAGGGTCATCACGCTGCCTCCTGGGCGGGGCGTTCGACGAGTATGCCGCGTGCGAAGTGGCCGCCTGCCCGGGCCAGGGCAACGAGCTGGGGCGCGTTTACCGATGATCAGAACGAAGCGGCCGCTCAACCGGACGGTGTGACCGAGGACCACACGCCGAACCACTGCTCGGCGCCGTACTCCTCGAACCGCTCCACCTCGGTGAACCCCAGTTTCGCAGCGAGGCGCATCGCGCGGTCGTTGGCGGTCTGGGTGCAGAGCACCACCGGCTCGCCGGGAAGCGCGTCGGCGAACCAGCCGAGCGCCGCTGAGCACGCCTCGGCGGCATACCCGCATCCCCACGCCTCCGGCAGGAACACATAGCCGAGTTCGGCCTCCCCGGCATCCGGACGGACGTGAGCCGGGCGTTCTGCGTCACGCCGATCGAGCGTGACCATGCCGATCATCGCTCCGTCGAGATCGATCACGAAGAGGCCAGGGCGCCGCCCGGGCATCTCAGGAACCGCACCCTGCTCGACGAGTGGGCCTACCTGCGGCCCTACACCAGCAACACCGAACGCACCGCAGCCCTGGCAGACTTCCTGCACAGCTACAACCACCACCGCTGCCACACCGCACTCGGGGGCC
>NZ_JAAHBP010000049.1 GCF_023184515.1 Streptomyces sp. D2-8
GGGAAGCGGAAGTACAGCCACACGCAGTGGGAGATCACCTCGACCGGGTACCGGTGCCCCTTGTACGACGGCGACACGGCCCCCACGAACAACCCCCTCCAGCACGATCAACCAGAAGATCATCCCACCAGCTAACCAACGTGACAGCGCCCGCACGCCGCAGTAGGGGGCCGGGAGTGGAGGGGCCTGCCGCCGGGAGGGGTCACTTGGGCGGCAGGCTCGCCGCGAAGGCGTGCCCCTGGTCGATCCAGCCGGCCAGGGCCTCGTCCTCGGACACGGCGGAGGAGGCCACGACCACCCAGCCGCGCATCGGGTGCCCGGTGAGGTCGAAGGGCCGCGTCCCGGGCCGGGCCAGGGCGGCTTCGGTGGCGTCGGGGCCGACCCGGACCATCAGCCCGTCCCCGGTCACCCCGACCGCCATGTTGCCCTGGTACAGGAACGCCAGCCCACCGAACATCCGCTTCTCCGTGATGCCCGGATCCGTGCCGAGCCGGGCCCGGACGCGTTCCGCGAGTCCTTCGTCGAACGCCATGCCGTCCTCACCCTCCCGTTCGGCGGCTCACCTGCCGCTGAAGGTCCTGGAGGTCCTTGACCAGTGACGAGTGCACCTTGCGTCTCATCATCGGTCCGGCCGGCCTGTACAGGCCGGAGGCGTCACCGCGCACGCGGATCCGGGCGAGCGTGCCGCCGTCCGGGAGCGGGGCGAAGGTGTAGGTGACGTGCATGGGCATCGGTCCGGCGACCGAGACCATGTCCAGCAGCCTCGGCGGCTCGTACGCGGCGACCCGCAGCACGTAGTCGATCCGCTTGCCCAGGAAGTATGCCGTCCGTGTCACTTCCGCCCCGACGCCGAAACCGCCCGCATCGGCGTCGCGGGTCAGCTCCGCCGTCCGGATGCCCTGGGTCCACTCGGCATCGTGGCGCCAGTCCATCGCGTACGCCGCCACCTGCTCGCAAGGCAGCGAGATCACCCGCTCCACGGTCACGTCGATACCCATCAGCTGCCCTGTTCGCCGACGTCAGTTCCATGGACCCACTCCGGGCGGTCGGCTTCAACCGGACGCCGCACGGGACTGCCGGCGCGTAGGTAAGGGCGGTCACATACCTGACCCCACCAGCCGATCCAGCGTCAGCGACGGAAGCAGGAGAACCCCCCGACCGATGGGACGATCACCATGACCACGGCATCACACATCTCCTCCAAGACCGCTGCGATCCCTGTGCACGCCGTCTGGGGCGCAGCGGCCGGACTCGTCGGCGGCGTCGGCATGGGCATCTGGATGTCGGCCTCCCGGCCCGTCATGGACACTGCGATGATCACGATGGTGGCCGGGCTGCTGGGCTCGACCAACGCCTTCGCCGGCTGGCTGATCCACCTGGCCATCGCCCTGTTCGCCGGCACGACGTTCGGCATCGTGCTCGGCCACCTCGCGCAGCGCCCTACGCCCGCCATCGGCCTCGGCCTGGCCTATGGCGTGGCGTGGTGGACATCGGCGCGCTGTGGATCATGCCCGCCAACACGGGGATGCCGGCACGACAACTACGCCGAAGCCCTCGACGACACCGTCGTGTGCGTGATGAGCCGCGCGGACGTCCATCGGCTGCTGCTGGCCGACCCCTGCATCGCCGCACGGATCACCGCGATCCTCGGCCGCCGCCTGGCCGACCTCGAACAGCGCCTGTCCGACACTGTGTTCAAAACCGTCGCCCAGCGCATCGCCACCGCGCTGACCACCCTCACCAGCGCCCAGGCCCCGGCAGGCCTCCTGCGGTCGGTCGGACGCCACCCGCAGATCGCCCTCACCCACGAACAACTTGCCGCCCTCGCCGGCACCTCCCGCGAAACCTGCACCAAGGTCTTGCGCGAATACGCCGAACACGGCCTGCTCCGCCTGGCCCGCGGGCGCATCACCGTCCTCGACGCCGAGCGGCTCAAGGACGCATCCGGCTGACGTCACCCATCCGTAAGGTTCCAGCCCGCCGCCCGCCCAGGAGCCACGACTACCCTCGCATCATCCCGATCCTCAGGAGTTCTCCTTGCGCGCACGCACCCTCCTCCCGGCTGTCCTCGCCACCGCCCTCCTCACACTGACCGCGTGTGGTTCGGAAGGCTCCGCATCCGCCGGCGACACGGGTGCTTCCCCGTCGACGGCGTCGTCTCCGGCCCAGTCGTCCGCCGGCTCCGACGCGAGCGGCGGGGGGTCTGAGGGCGTGAAGGTGCCCGAGGCACTGACCTTCACCGCCACCACGGTGGACGGCAAGTCGTTCGACGCGAAGACCCTCGCGGGCAAGCCCACCGTGCTGTGGTTCTGGGCACCGTGGTGCCCCACATGCAAGGGCCAGGCCGCCGAGACCGCCAAGGTCGCCTCCGACCATCAGGGCAAGGCCAACGTCGTCGGCGTCGCGGGCCTGGACAAGAACGCCGCCATGCGCGCCTTCGTCTCCGACACCGGCACCGGCTCCTTCCCCCACCTCTCCGACGAGAAGGGCGAGGTGTGGAAGCGGTTCGAGATCAGTCAGCAGAGCTACTACGTGATCCTCGACCAGACCGGAAAGACCGTCTACAAGGGCGTGCTCCATGGCGGCAAGGGGCTGGCGGAGAAGGTCTCCGCCCTCACCGGCTGAACCCGCCATGGCCGACCTGCCCCTCGCCCTCGCCCTCGGTGCCGGGATGCTCGCCGCCGTCAACCCGTGCGGCTTCGCCCTGCTGCCCGCCTACCTCTCCCTGCTCGTCCTGGGCGACGACAGCCCCAGCCGTACCGTCGCCCTCGGCAGGGCGCTCGCCGCCACCGCCGCGATGACCGCTGGTTTCGCCGCCTTCTTCGCCGTTTTCGGACTCGTCATCCAGCCCGTCGCCGGCCAGATCCAGCAGCACCTGCCCTGGTTCACCATCGCCTTCGGCCTGCTCATCACCGCTGCCGGCGCATGGCTCCTCGCCGGCCGCCAGCTGCCCACCCTGGCCCCGAAGCTCCGCCGCGCCCCCGCCGTCACACGGTCCGTGCCCTCGATGGCGCTGTTCGGTATGGCGTATGCCACCGCCTCGCTCGGCTGCACCATCGCCCCGTTCCTCGCCATCGTCGTCTCGGCCTTCCGCAGCGGCTCCACCACCGACGGCATCGCCCTGTTCGCGGCCTACGCCGCCGGCATGGGTCTGATCGTCGGCGCCGCCTCGTTGACCGTCGCCCTCACCCGCACCACCGCCGTCACCCGGCTGCGTCGCCTCGGCGCGATAGCCCCCCGGCTCGGGGGCGGCCTGCTCTTCCTGGTGGGCGCCTACGTCGCCTACTACGGCTGGTACGAGATCCGCACCCTGCGCGACCCTGCCACCACCGACCCCGTCATCGACGCGGCGGCCGGCATCCAGCGCGCCGTTGCCGACGCCCTGGATACCGCTGGTCCGGCCGTGATCGCTGTGATCTTCGGGATTCTGCTCCTCGCGGCACCGCTGATCCGGCGCTGCAGGAACGCACGTCAGCGCACCGGCTTCCGAGCGTGATCAAAAGCCGTGCTGGAAGCCCGATCGATGTTCGCCATGAACTGCAGCCACCGTCGGGCCAGTTGACGTTCAGCGAGAGTGGGGAACTTGCCCCACGGGATGGGGGCCATGACAGCAGGCTAGTAGTTGCGACCGTGCCTACTTGCGCACGTGGAAGCGCAGCATGGTGACCCCGCCCGACTGGACGTTGCTGAACGGTTCCAGGTCGATCCGGTCGAGGCCCGGCGGCGCGAAGCGGACGCCGTCGCCGAGCAGCACCGGCAGCACGTACACCAGGATCTCGTCGACGAGGCCGCGCTGCAGGCACTGGGCGGCCACGTCGGCGCCGAGGATCTCCAGGTTCTTGTCGCCGGCGGCGCGGCGTGCCGTGGCCACGGCTTCCTCGATGTCGCAGGTGAGGAAGGTGACGTTGGGGTCCGGCTCGTCGGGCGGGCGGTGGGTGAGGACGAACTGCGCCCCGCCGTCGTAGTCGGTGTTCTCGTCGGACATGCGCTTGCCGACCTCGTACGTGCTCCGGCCGATGAGCATGGCGCCCGTGGCCGCCATGACCTCCGGGAACGTCGCCGACGTCATGTGCTCGAAGATCCAGTCCATCGTGTGGCCGGGACCGGCGATGAACCCATCGAGGGACATCACCCTGTTCACGACCACTTTGCCGGTGCTCGCATCCGTCATGCGTCTAATCCAAGCAGGTGGAGGGCCGGGATCGCATCATAGGTCGGTGAGCAACATCTTCTCCGGGGGTAGCCACGACCTGGACCTGTCCAATGGCGCCACCGCGGTGCCGCTCATCGACGTGCTGATGCTGGCCGTGTCCGATCTCGCCTCCGAGCATTGGGACTTCCGCTTCGCGGCGCTGCTGACCCTGCAGGACCAGAACGTCATGGGGCGCGGTGCCGTCGGGTTCGACTTGGCGGAGTTCGACTGGGGTGCGACGGAGCGGGAACGCGCCCGCGCGAAGGACTTCGTGCTGCGTGCCACAGCACTCGCGGCGAGCGGACATCGCTGGAGCGAGCTGGGCTACCACCCGCCCCGCGTGCATGACTACCTGCACCGCTTCACGACCATGGTGGAGTCCTGCACCCCGCCCGCCGACAGCAGCGCCGCACGCGGCTTTCCCGGCCCGGACGAGGCCGCGAGGGCCTCGTGCGTGCGCCACCGCACCCTCAGCGCGCTCCCGCTCTGGGACGGCTGCTTCCTCTGCAATCGGCCGCACCATTAGCCCGGCTCGATTCCACATAAGGAGGGCTCGGCGGCAGGGACAAGCCGAACACGCAAGAGCGGACACGTGATGTCTGGCCGCCGTCGGCCCGTCGACCGTCGGCATCTGGACGGCGGCGAACGCCGGCTGAAGGGTCCGGCGGCCATGGCGGCGGCCGCCGACCGTATCGCCCAGGCCGTCGGCAACGACTCCGCCCGGGCGGTCCGCCTGCGGCACGAGAAAGTCGTCACGTTCGAGATCGGGCTGCCGGACACCGATGGGACGCATGGAAGGCCGCTGCGGGAGACGAGTCCGGCGTCCCTGTGGGTGAGGGGGACGGTCGCGGACCGGGGCGCAAACTCATGTGGTGGGGCGGGAGTGAACGCTGACGGCATAGCCGCAGCCTTCGTAGTAGGGATCGCCGCTCCAGGTGGCGCAGCGCTGCCGCAGGGTCAGTCCGGCCTGGGTGCACCAGTGGTCGAACTGCGTAAGGGTGACCGTCGGTTCCGGCAGCGGCAGGTGGGCCGCGTCCAGTCCCATGCCCGTGACCAGCAGTCCGCCAGGACGCAGTACCGCGGCCAGCTGCCGGACGACGGTTGATTCGGTACCCAGGGCCAGCAGGGGGATGACGTTCCCGGCGGCGAGCGCCAGGTCGAAGCCCGGATTCAAGCCGAGGGCATCCAAACGGGCCAGGTCGCCGAGGAGCCACTCCTCCGTGGGGGCGTCGCGGCGGGCGATGGCGAGCATCGAGGGGTCCACGTCCACGCCGGTGCAGTGGTGGCCCAGCTCGGCGAGCCGGATCGCGATCCGGCCGGTGCCGCAGCCGGCGTCGAGTATCCGGGCTGCGGGCTTCAGCAGCGCGGCACAGAATGTAGCCTCGCCGTGGATGTCGTGGCCCGATTCGGCGAGCCGTGCGAAGCGCTGGGCGTATGCCTCTCCGGCTTGTCCGCCTGTCAGTTCCGCCCAACGGTCGCGTTGCCCGGTCATGTTGAGTGTGCCTTTCGGTAAGCCTCGTGGGTGTAGACCTCGCGGCCTGCTACGAAGGTACACAGAGCAAGGCTCGGGGAGGACCGGCTCGGGTAGGAGGTCGTTGTCGGTCGGCTCCGTGTCCTATTAGAGAAAACGACCTCTAAGTGAGCGTTTGGTTCGCTTGCCGGATAGTTCATGGCGATTTTCAAAGGCCAGACATGAGCACCGACCCGAGCGATCCGTCGGAAAAATGGCTTCTGCGGCAATCGGTAGCCCAGTTATGCGCCGGTTTCCATACAAGAGCTCCTGTCTCATTTAGAAACCTCCCGGTTCACGTGAGATTCAAAACGCACGCCCCGGTGCAACCGACACCCCCCGCACACGCCCTGCTCAGGCTGGCCGCCACCGCATACCCAGGCATCATGAAGCCCTCACGGCCCTACCCCAGCGACCTGTCCGACGCCCGCTGGGAACTCATCCGCCCCACCCTCGAAGCCTGGCGTCAGGCCCGCAACGGCATCCGCAAGCCCACCCACGACCTGCGCGCCCTGATGAACGCCATCCTCTACGTCGACCGCACCGGCATCCCCTGGCGCTACCTGCCCCACGACTTCCCGCCCCACCAGACCGTCTACGGCTACTTCGCCCGCTGGGAAGCCGACGGCATCTTCGACCACCTCACCGGTCTGTTACGCGGCAAAGTCCGCCAGGCTGAAGGCCGCTCGAGCGAGCCCAGCGCCTGCCTGATCGACAGCCAGAGCATCAAAACCTCCGCCACCGTCCCCCTGACCAGCCAAGGCATCGACCCAGCCAAGAAAATCATCGGCCGCAAACGGCACATCGTCACCGACACACTCGGCCTCCTGCTGGCCGTGGCCGTCACCGCCGCCAGCGTCCACGACTCCACCGCCGGCACACAACTCCTGACCGACGTCCGCGAACGCCACCCCACCGTCACCAAAGCCTGGGCCGACAACGGCTACAAAACCAAAGCCATCGAACAAGCCGCCCACCTCGGCATCGACCTCGAAATCGTCCAACGCGACCCCAACACCCGCGGCTTCCACGTCCAGCCCCGCCGCTGGGTCATCGAACGCACCCTCGGCTGGCTCATGCACCACCGCCGCCTGGCCCGCGACTACGAAACCCACCCCCACCGCTCAGCCGCCATGATCCAACTGGCCGCCATCAACCTCATGACCCGCCGACTCACCCACGAAACCACCGCCAACTGGCGCGACAGCTAAGCCAAATGAAACAGACAACCGAGAACCAAACGCTCACTTAGCTTGGCGTTTAACATCGCAGGTCACTCGTCCTGCTGACCTGCGGTTCTTCCCGGGACAGCGTGGGCGGCCGTTCTCCACGCTTCGAGATGTCGAGTAACGAAGTGCGAGAGAACGGCCGCTGCGC
>NZ_JAAHBP010000005.1 GCF_023184515.1 Streptomyces sp. D2-8
CCCCCGGGGGCGATCAGCAGGGACCTTGCCGACATGGCCGCTCTCCTCCACACCCGGTGGAGGGGTCGGCAGCGGTCGCTACGCAGGTGCGATGGAGCTGCCGGGGTCCGGCGCCGGGCCCAGCCGCCCCCCGGCCGGAAGGGGGCGCCACGAGCCCGGCGGTAGGTGTCAGGCGCCCTCGGGGGCGATCAGCAGGACCTTGCCGACATGGCCGCTCTCCTCCACCACCCGGTGCGCCGCGGCAGCGTCCGGCATGGGGAGTTCCCGGTCGACGACCGGGCGCAGGTGGCCGCCGGTGAACAGCGGCCAGACGTGTTCGCGTACGGCCGCGACGATGGCGGCCTTCTCCTCCGGCGGCCGGGCGCGCAGGGAGGTCGCACTGATCGCGGCACGCTTGGCCAGCAGGGCGCCGATGTTCAGCTCGCCCTTGACGCCGCCCTGCATGCCGATGATCGCGAGCCGGCCGTTGACGGCGAGGGCCTTGACGTTGCGCTCCAGGTACTTGGCGCCCATGTTGTCGAGGATGACGTCGGCACCGGCGCCGTCCGTCGCCTTCCTGACCTCCTCGACGAAGTCCTGCTCGCGGTAGTTGACCAGGATGTCGGCGCCCAGCTCGGCGCACCGCTCGAGCTTCTCCTTCGTCCCGGCCGTCACGGCCACCCGCGCACCGACGGCCTTGGCCAGCTGGATGGCCATGGTGCCGATGCCGCTGGAGCCGCCGTGCACGAGGAGCGTCTCACCGGGCCGAAGGTGGGCGATCATGAAGACGTTCGACCAGACGGTGCAGGCCACCTCGGGCAGCGCCGCGGCCTGCGTCAGGCCGACCCCGTCGGGCAGGGGCAGCAGCTGCCCGGCCGGGACGGCCACCTTCTCGGCGTAGCCGCCGCCGGAGAGCAGCGCGCACACCTCGTCGCCGACGTTCCAGCCGGAGACACCGGGGCCGATCCCGGCGATCCGCCCGGAACACTCCAGGCCGGGGTAGGGGGACGCGCCGGGCGGCGGTTCGTAGAAGCCCTGCCGCTGCAGGATGTCGGCCCGGTTGACGGCGCCGGCCGCCACCTCGACCAGGACCTCGCCCTCGCCGGGCACGGGATCCGGGACCTCGGCCCAGACCAGCGCCTCGGGCCCACCAGGTTCGGGAATCGTGATCGCATGCATGCAGGGGACCGTACCCGTCGGTCCCCGCACGGAGTCCCCCTCCGTCCCCGGGACCGCCCCGCCTACGCCATGGGACCGGTCCCGGCGAAAATCCATGTGCGGGACCGATGAGTTTGCGCGACGGTAAAGGTCTCCCCATGCGTAGCCCAAGCACGCGGAAGGACCCCCAGCATGAACACGCAGACGTCCGGCCTGGCAATCGAGACCGCGGGCCTGGTGAAAACGTTCGGCGAGACGAGGGCCGTCGACGGAGTCGACCTGGCCGTGCCCGCGGGCACGGTCTACGGCGTCCTCGGCCCGAACGGCGCCGGCAAGACCACCACCGTGAAGATGCTCGCCACACTCCTGCGGCCGGACGGCGGCGAGGCACATGTCTTCGGCCACGACGTCGTCCGCGAGGCGGACGAGGTGCGCGGCCGGGTGAGCCTCACCGGCCAGTACGCGTCGGTGGACGAGGACCTCACCGGCACCGAGAACCTGGTCCTGCTGGGCCGGCTGCTCGGCCACCACAAGAAGGCCGCCCGCGAGCGCGCCGCCCAGCTCCTGGAGGCCTTCGGGCTCACGGAAGCGGCCGCGAAGCAGGTCAAGCACTACTCGGGCGGCATGCGGCGCCGTATCGACATCGCCGCGTCCATCCTCAACACCCCCGACCTGCTGTTCCTGGACGAGCCGACGACCGGCCTCGACCCGCGCAGCCGCAACCAGGTCTGGGACATCGTGCGGGCCGTGGTCGCCCAGGGCACCACCGTGCTGCTGACCACGCAGTACCTGGACGAGGCCGACCAGCTGGCGTCCCGGATCGCCGTCATCGACCGCGGGAAAGTGATCGCCGAGGGCACCAAGGGCGAGCTGAAGTCGTCCGTCGGCGCCGGATCCGTGCATCTGCGCCTGCGAGATCCCGACCAGCGCGATCTCGCGGCCGACCTGCTGCGCCGTGCCCTCGACGCGCAGGTGCAGCCGGAGCCCGACCCGGTGGCCCTCACCGCCCGCCTCGGCAGTGACGACTCCGCGGCCGAGCAGGCCGCCCGCGCGCTGAACGAGCTGGTCCGCGGCGGCATCACCGTCGACAACTTCTCGCTGGGCCAGCCCAGCCTGGACGAGGTGTTCCTCGCCCTCACCGGGCACGACACGCACGACTCCGCCGAGCACTCCGACGCCCCGAAGGACGAGGTGGCGGCATGAGCACCACGACGACCACCGAGACCAGAGACCTCGCCCCGGTCAAGACCGAGTCCCTCACCGCGCTGCTCGTCTCCCGGGAGCGGCCGCCGCGGCCCAGCGCGTGGTCGGCCTCGATGACCTTCGGCTGGCGGGCGATCCTCAAGATCAAGCACGTGCCGGAGCAGCTCTTCGACGTCACGGCGTTCCCGATCATGATGGTGCTGATGTACACGTACCTGTTCGGCGGGGCGCTGGCCGGCTCGCCGAAGGAGTACATCCAGTTCCTGCTGCCGGGCATCCTCGTGATGTCGGTCGTGATGATCACGATGTACACGGGTGTCTCCGTGAACACCGACATCGAGAAGGGCGTCTTCGACCGGTTCCGCAGTCTGCCGATCTGGCGGCCGTCCACGATGGTCGGCTATCTGCTCGGCGACGCCCTGCGGTACACCATCGCGTCGGTCGTGATGCTCACCGTCGGGATGATCCTCGGTTACCGGCCGGACGGCGGGGTCGCCGGAGTGCTCGCCGGGATCGCCCTGCTGGTGGCCTTCTCGTTCGCCTTCTCGTGGATCTGGACGATGTTCGGGCTGATGCTGCGCACCGAGAAGTCGGTGATGGGCGTCAGCATGATGGTGATCTTCCCGCTCACGTTCCTGTCCAACGTGTTCGTCGACCCGAAGACCATGCCGGGCTGGCTGCAGGCGTTCGTGAACAACAGCCCCATCACCCATCTGGCGTCGGCGGTGCGCGGCCTGATGGGCGGCGACTGGCCGGCCGACGAGGTCGCCTGGTCGCTGGGCTGGGCGGCGCTGTTCGTGCTGGTCTTCGGGCCGGTCACGATGCGGCTGTACAACCGGAAGTAGCTCTCGGACGCTCGGGCCCTGGCCGGCCGTCGCGCACCGTGCGGTGCGGGGCGGCCGGCCGTTCGCTCTGCTCGTCAGTTGCGGGGCATCGGGGGCATCGGGCGGATGTCCGGCGCGATCTGGGTGGCCGGAGTCTTCCGCACGATGGTGATGAGCCGGTCGGTCAACTCCAGTTTCCCGACGGCCGCATCGTCGTAGCCGAGCACCCGATGACCGCGTATGACGCTCACGACCAGATCGGCGACCTCCCTCGGCGCCTTGCCCACCTCGGCCTTGACGACCGGCCGCTCCACGATGTCGAGCCCGCTGCCCTGCTGGATGAGGTCCTCCAGCACCATGCCGGCGGAGGGGCTGAGCACGGAGAGGCCGAGCAGACGGCCGGCGGCGCTGGCGCTGGTGATGACAGCGTCGGCGCCGGACTGCTTCAGCAGCGGCGCGTTCTCCTCCTCGCGCACGGCGGCCACGATGTTCGCCCCGCGGTTGAGCTGCCGTGCCGTCAGTGCCACCAGGACCGCCGTGTCGTCGCGCTGGGTCGCGATGATGATCTGGCGTGCCTTGTGGACCTCGGCCTGCCTGAGCACCTCGCTGCGCGTCGCGTCTCCGACGATGCCCGCGTACCCCTCGGCGGTCGCGGCGTCGATCACCTTGGAACTGGGATCGACCACGACGACCTGTTCCTTCTTCAGTCCCGTCGCGCAGACGGTCCGGATCGCCGACCTGCCCTTCGTGCCAAAACCGATGACGACGGTGTGATCGCGCAACGTGGACCTCCAGCGGGTCAGTCGCCACTCCTCCCGAGTGCGTTCGGTGAGAGCTTCGAGCGTGGTACCGACCAGGATGATCAGGAACAGCACACGCAGGGGCGTGATGACGAGGATATTCGTCAGCCGGGCGCCATCACTGGCGGGAATGATGTCACCGTAGCCGGTGGTGGAGAGAGTGACGGTCGCGTAGTAGAAGGCGTCGAGGAGGTCGACGCCGCCGCCCGCGTTGTCGTTGTAGCTGTCGCGGTCGGCGTAGACGATCAGCGCGGTCATGAGAAGGACCCCCAGCGCCATCGACAACCGCCTGGCGACCTGGCGGATCGGATGCTCCACCACGGTCTTCGGGAGTTTCACCCGATGGGTCACCAGATGCTCGTCGGCCTGGCGGGCGATCGCGTCCTGGCCCGGAAGTTTCACGTGAAACACACCCCGATTCCTCCGGACGCCCACGGCAGGTCCAGCAGTTCCGTCTCCAGCCCAGGTCCAGCGCCGCCCGGCGGGACCACGGCCAGCGCGTCGGCGGCCGCGATGCCGCGCAGCATGGCGGGGCCGTTGTAGTGCAGCGGCACGGCCTCGTCGCCGCGCAGGACGACGGGGACGAGCCGGGTGTCGTGCGGGTGCCCCTGCACGGCGTCCCGGAGCGGCATCGTGTACGGCTCCGGGGCCGGGCGGGCCGTGAGGATCCGCAGCAGCGGCTCGGCGAGCGTCAGCAGCCCGGAGACGGCGGCGAGCGGGTTGCCGGGCAGGCCTACGAGGTGCTGGGTCTCCGTGGTGCGGGCCAGCAGCATGGGATGGCCCGGGCGGACCCTGACGCCGTCCACGAGGAGTTCGGCGCCGATCCGGCGCAGGGTCGGGTGGACGTGGTCGACCGGGCCCGCCGCGGTGCCGCCGGTGGTGAGGATGACGTCGGCGTCGGAGGTGGTGATGGCCTCGTGCAGGGCGTCGGCGTCGTCGCGGATGCGCCGGACGGCGGTGACCTCGGCGCCGAGCGCCCGCAGCCACGGCGGCAGCATCGGGCCGAGCGCGTCCCGGATCAGGCCGTCGTGCGGCCGCCCCTGGGTCAGCAACTCGTCCCCGAGGACCAGGACTTCGGCGCGGGCGCGGGGAACGGCGGTGAGGGTGTCGTATCCGGCCGCCGCCGCGAGCCCCAGGACGGCCGGGGTGACGAGGGTGCCGACGGCGAGGAGCTGATCGCCGGTGCGGCACTCCTGGCCGCGCGGGCGGATGTCCTGGCCGGGGACGACGTCCCTGGTCGCGTGGAGGCGGCCCGTGTCGTCGGTGCGGCCGTGCTCGCTGCGCAGGACCGCGCTGGTGTCCGGGGGGATGCGGGCGCCGGTGGCGATCCGGACAGCCTCGCCGTCGGTGAGGGGCGCGGGCGCGGCGTGTCCGGCCAGGACGCCCTCGTCCCGGACGTGCCAGGGGGCGGGGCCGCAGACCGCCCAGCCGTCCATCGCGGAGGTGTCGAAGGAGGGGAGGTCGGTGAGGGCCTCGAGCGGGGCGGCGAGGGTCAGGCCGAGGGCGGTGTCGAGGGGCGCGGAGACGGGTGCGCGGCGGGCGGCCCGGGTCGCGTTGCGGCCGGCGCGTTCGGCGAGGGCCCGGGCCTCGGGCCAGGGGGTGGCGCGGTGGCGGGCCTCGGGCCGGGCGGAGGGGTCCGGCTGGTGGGAGGTGCGGGCGCGGTCCGTCTCACCTCGCGCGGCGGGGCCGGGCAGGTGGTTGCCGTTGCTGTTCTTCACGAGGGCGAGCACCTCCTCGACGTCGAGATCCTCGGCGTCCTCACCGGCACGGGCGCCGTGCGGGGTCATCCGGCGTCCGGGCGGGTGTCGGGCGTGGCGTCGGGGGCCACATCGCCCTGAGAGGGCTGCGGCCCGCTGCCGGAGGGCCGGGCCTCCTCCGAGGTGCTCTCCTGCGCCCAGCGGACGGCGAGTGCAGCGGCCTTGCGGGCGGCCTCGGCGACCGCCTCGGGGCCTCCGCCGGCCCGGGCGGCCGCGTAGCCGACGAGGAAGGTGGTCAGCGGGGCCGCGGGCCGGGCCACACCGTGGGCGGCGTCGCGGGCGAGGTCGAGCAGCCCGTGGGTGTCGACATCGAGGTCGATCCCCAGTTCGTCCTTGACGGCGGAAATCCATTCATCCAACACGTGCCCATGCTCCCTGATACGTGCCCTGGCGACGGCGATGTCGTCCCAGGTGTCGCAGTCGAAGGACGCGACGGGGTCGGAGATGCGGGTGAGGTTCAACTCGGCGGTGAGACGCCGCAGGGGGAGACCGGTCAGGGCGCCGTGCCGGCCGGCGAGGAGCGCGAGCTCCTCGCGCAGCCGCGGCGCGCGGTAGGCGGCCACGAGCGGCTGGTCACGGCCGCCGGGGTCGGTCAGCAGCACGCCGTCGCAGGCGCTCGCCCGCAGCGCGCCCAGCAGGCGCCCCACGGTCGGCTCCTGAAGGAACGGCAGGTCGGCGGAGAGCACGACGACGTGCTCGGCCGTGGTGTGGCGGAGCCCGGCGTCGAGCGCGGCGAGCGGTCCGCCGCCGGGCGGCGGGTCCTCGCGCGCCCAGGTCACGGGCCGTGCGGTCGGCCGGGGCGCGGCGACGACGATGGTGCACCGGGCACCGCCGCAGGCGGCGAGCACGCGGTCGAGCAGGGCCCGCCCGCCCACGCGCACACCGGGTTTGTCCGTGCCGCCGAGGCGCCGGGCGGCGCCACCGGCGAGCACGACGGCGTCGTACCCGGCGGGGTCCGCCCCCTGCGCGGGGCCGGCGCCGGCGCCGGGTTCACCGGGGGGCTCGTAGGCGGTCACCCCACGAGTATGCGTGCCCCCGCGATCACAGGGAACGCGGGGGAACCGACACGATCACTGGCCCCGGTCCGCGGGCCGGACAGGAATCACCGCGTCCGCACGGTGGCCACGCAGCAATCCCGGCATCCGCGCGGTGGCCGCACGGTAGTCACGGCCGCCCGTCCCTTCGGCCGCGCAGGAGTCACGGCCGCCCGGCCTGTTGCCACCCAGCAATCCCGGCATCCGCGCCCGGTTGCCGCCCGGTGATCACGGCCGCCCGTCCCTTCGGCCGCGCAGAAGTCACGGCCGCCCGGCCTGTTGCCACCCAGCAATCCCGGCATCCGCGCCCGGTGATCACGGCCGTCCGTCCGGTCGGCCGCGCAGGAGTCAGGCCGTCCGTCCGTCGGCCGCGCGGGAGTCACGGCCACCCCTCCGGTCAGCCGCACAGGAGCCGGCCGGACGGGATCAGAGCGTGCCCGGACGGGATCAGAGCGTGCGCAGCAGCACCGCCGGTTGTTCCACGCAATCCGCCACGTACCGCAGGAAGCCGCCCGCCACGCCCCCGTCGCACACCCGGTGGTCGAAGGTGAGCGAGAGCTGGACGACCTGCCGTACCGCCAGCTCGCCCTCGTGCACCCACGGCTTGGGGACGATGCGGCCGACGCCGAGCATGGCGGCCTCGGGGTGGTTGATGATCGGGGTGGAGCCGTCGACGCCGAAGACACCGTAGTTGTTCAACGTGAAGGTCCCGCCGGTGAGTTCGCCCGGCGTCAGCGTCCCCGTCCGGCCCGCCTCGGTCAGCCGGGCGAACTCGGCGGTCAGCGACTCGGCGTCCCGCGCGTGCGCGTCCCGTACGACCGGGACGACGAGGCCCCGGTCGGTCTGCGCCGCGAAGCCCAGGTGCACATGGCCGAACCGCACGACCTCCCTGGCCTCCGCGTCCACCGTGGAGTTGAGCTCGGGGAAGCGGGCGAGGGCCGCGGTGCAGATCCGGGCCAGCAGGGCCAGGAGGGAGATCTTCGGTCCGCCGGCCGCGTTCATGGCCGTGCGCGCCCGCATGAGCTCCGTGGCGTCGGCGTCCACCCAGCAGGTGGCGTCCGGGATCTCGCGGCGACTGCGCGCGAGCTTGTCGGCGACGGCGCCCCGGATGCCCTTGAGCGGGGTGCGGATCTCGCCGGCGGCCGCTGCCTCCGAGGGCCGGGACGCCGGAGCCGGGCTCGGTGCCTGCGGCACGTGCGGCTGCGGCTCGGCCGTCGGCGCCGCCGCGGCGCCCTGGCCGGCGGCGCGCAGGGCGTACTCCACGTCCGCCCGCAGGATCAGCCCGTCGGGGCCGGACCCGGTCAGCGCCCGCAGGTCCAGGCCGTTCTGCCGGGCCAGCCGGCGCACCAGCGGCGAGATCACGGGGACGGGACCGTCGTCCGCCCCGGGCCCGCCCTGCCCGTTCACCGTCGTCGCGGGGCCGCCGGCCTGCGCGGTCAGCGCGGTCGCGGGGCCTGCGGCCCGCGCGTGCACCGGCGTCGCGGCGGCATCGGCCCGCCCTTTCACCGCCCCGGCGGCACCGGCCTGCCCGGCTGTCGCGGACGCGCGGGACACCGGCCGCTCCTGCCGTACCCGGCGACGCCGCGCGGGCGCCTCGGAGGTGCCGTAACCGACCAGGACGTTGCCCGAGCCCTGGGAGCCGGTGTCCCCGGCGCCGGAGGCCGGCCGCTCCCCCACCGCCACCGTGATCAGCGGCGCGCCGACGGGCAGTTCCGTGCCCTCCTCGCCGAAGCGGGCCGTGACCACACCGCCGTAGGGGCACGGCACCTCGACCATCGCCTTGGCCGTCTCGACCTCGACGACCGGCTGGTCGATGGCGACCACGTCGCCGACCTCGACCAGCCAGCGCACGATCTCCGCCTCGGTGAGCCCCTCACCGAGGTCGGGCAGCTTGAACTCCAGCACCTGTGCCATCAGCTCTCGGCCTCCCACTGCAGACGCCCCACGGCGTCCAGGATCCGGTCCACACCGGGCAGGTGGTGGCGCTCCAGCATCGGCGGCGGATACGGGACGTCGAACCCGGCCACGCGCAGCACCGGCGCCTCCAGGTGGTGGAAGCAGCGCTCCGTGACCCGGGCCGCGATCTCCCCGCCCGGGCCCCCGAAGGAACCCGATTCGTGGACGACGACCGCGCGTCCCGTCCGCCGCACCGAGGCGCACACCGTCTCGTCGTCGAACGGCACCAGGGAGCGCAGGTCGACGACTTCGAGGTCCCATCCCTCGGCCCGGGCCGCCTCGGCCGCCTCCATGCAGACGGGTACGGACGGCCCGTACGTGATGAGCGTGGCGCTCCGGCCCGGGCGCCGCACCACCGCGCGGCCGATCGGCTCGACGGGCGCCGGCTCCTCGGGGTTCCAGGAATCCTTCGACCAGTACAGCCGCTTCGGCTCCAGGACGACGACCGGGTCGTCGGAGGCGATGGCGGCGCGCAGCAGGCCGTAGGCGTCGGCGACGGTGGCGGGCGTGACGACATGGAGCCCCGGAGTCGCCATGTAGTACGCCTCGGAGGAGTCGCTGTGGTGCTCGACGCCGCCGATGCCGCCGCCGTAAGGGACGCGGATGGTGATCGGCAGGGGCATCCTGCCGCGGGTGCGGTTGCGGGTCCGGGCCACGTGCGAGATGAGCTGCTCGAACGCCGGGTAGGCGAACGCGTCGAACTGCATCTCCACGACCGGCCTGAGGCCGTACATCGCCATGCCGACGGCCGTGCCGAGGATGCCGGCCTCGGCGAGCGGGGTGTCCGTGCAGCGGTCCTCGCCGAACTCCTTGGCGAGTCCGTCGGTGACGCGGAAGACGCCGCCGAGGGCGCCGACGTCCTCGCCCATGACGTGCACGGCGGGGTCGGCGGCCATGGCGTCGCGCAGCGCGCGCGTGAGGGCCTGCGCCATGGTGGCCGGCTTGACGGCGACGGTGGTCATCGGTGCGTGCCCCCCTCAGGCTCGGTGTCGGCCTCGGCCTCCAGCTCGGCCCGCAGCTGGGCCTGCTGCTCGCGCAGTTGCGGGGTGGGCTCGGCGTAGACGTGGGTGAACAGGTCCATGGGGTCCAGGGCCGGGTCCTGGTTCATGTGCTCGCGCAGGGCCGCGGCCATGGTCTCGGCGTCCTGGCGGGCGGCCTCGATGCCGGCCTCGTCGAGCAGGCCGCGCGCGGTCAGCTCGTGCTCCAGCAGCTGGATCGGGTCGTGCTCGCGCCAGGTCTCGACTTCGGCGTCGCCGCGGTAGCGGGTCGCGTCGTCGGCGTTGGTGTGGGCGTCGACGCGGTAGGTGATCGCCTCGACGAGGGTGGGGCCGCCACCCGCGCGGGCGTGGCGTACGGCGTCGGAGAGCACCTCGTGCACGGCGGCGGCGTCGTTGCCGTCGACCAGGCGGCCGGGCATGCCGTAGCCGACGGCCTTGTGGGCCAGCGACGGGGCCGCGGTCTGCTTGGCGAGCGGGACGGAGATCGCGAAGCCGTTGTTCTGCACGAGGAAGACGACCGGGGCCTGCCAGACGGCGGCGAAGTTCAGCGCCTCGTGGAAGTCGCCCTCGCTGGTGCCGCCGTCGCCGACCATGGCCAGCGCGACCACGTCGTCGCCCTTGAGGCGGGCGGCGTGCGCGAGACCGACGGCGTGCGGCAGCTGGGTGGCGAGCGGGGTGCACAGGGGGGCGACCCGGTGCTCGTACGGGTCGTAGCCGGTGTGCCAGTCGCCGCGCAGCAGCGTGAGCGCCTCGACGGGGTCCACCCCGCGGGCCACCACGGCGAGGGTGTCGCGGTAGCTCGGGAAGAGCCAGTCGCGCTCCTCCAGGACCATGGCGGCGGCGACCTCGCAGGCCTCCTGGCCGGTCGTGGAGGGGTAGACCGCGAGACGGCCCTGCTTGGTGAGGGCGGTGGCCTGCGCGTTGTAGCGGCGGCCCTTCACCAGCTGCGCGTACAGCGTCCTGAGCAGCTCCGGGTCGGCCTTCGCGGCCGCCTCGGTGCCGAGGACGCGGTACGGCTCCGCGTCGGGCAGCAGCGGCGCGGGATCCGTCCGGGGCTGCCAGGCGGGCGGCGGGGTCGGCTTGTACGCGCCCCGCTGCTCCATGACCGTCATGACGGCACCTCCTCGTGGGAGCGGCTCGAAGAGGCGCGTCGGCTGTGACCCGCCTCACCTACCGATTGTTCGGTCGACGGCACAATTTGGCTATGGGTGGCCTCAGGCTGTGGACAAACGGTTCTCCACAGCCTGTGATGGACGCAGTACGTCCATGGCGGAGAGGCGGGGACGGGTGGCATCTGAACAAATGGCCGACGGCCAGGCCGACAGCGGTGTGCTGCCGCCGGCTCGGCCCCTGGACGCCATCGATCAGGACATCCTGCGCATGCTCCAGGCGGACGGCCGCGCCTCGATACGGTCGGTCGCCGAGCGGGTCCACGTCTCGCGCGCGAACGCCTACGCCCGCATCAACCGGCTCGTCGAGGACGGCGTCATCCGCGGCTTCGGCGCCCGGGTCAACCACGAGCGGGCAGGTCAGGGGACGTCCGCGTACGTGACCCTGAAGATCGTCCAGAACTCCTGGCGCACGGTCCGCGAGCAGCTCAGACAGCTGCCCGGCGCCTCCCACATCGCCCTGGTGGGCGGCGACTTCGACGTGCTGCTGCTGGTGCACGTGTCCGACAACCGGGCGCTGCGCGAGCTGGTGCTGACGCGGCTCCAGGCGATCCCGGAGGTGCTGAGCTCGCGCACGCTGCTGGTGTTCGAGGAGGAGGACCTGGAGCCGCAGAGCTGAGTCAGGCGGCTTTGCGCAGGCCGGAGAAGGCCAGTTGCACCACCGCGTCGGCCACCTCGCGCTCGCTCATGCCGCGGCCGTCCGGCCGGTACCACTCGACGATCGAGTTGATCATGCCGAAGAGCAGCCGGGTCACCAGCCGGACCTCTATGTCGGCGCGGACGTCCCCGTCCGCGGCGGCCGCCTTGAGCAGGTCGGCGACCTGGTGGTCGAAGTCGCGGCGCCGCTCCAGGGCCCACCGCTCGGTGTCGGTGTTGCCGCGCACGCGCAGCAGGAGCGTCACGTAGGGCAGTTCGGTGATGAGCACCTCGACCATGCGCCGGACGACGTACTCCAGACGGTCCGAGGCGCGCCCCACGCGCGCGTGCTCCTCGTCGAGGATCCCGAAGAGGCCGTCCAGCGCCCGGCTCACGGCCCGGCGCAGCAGCTCCTCCTTGCCGGCGACATGGTGGTAGATCGAGGACTTGGAGATGCCGGCCGCCTTGGAGAGGTGCTCCATGGAGGTGCCGTCGTAGCCGCGCTCGATGAACACCTGGACGGCGACGGACAGCAGCGTGTCCGGGGTGTACGTGTCGCGCTTGGCGGTGGTCATGAGGCTGTGCCCTCCCGCGGGTCGGAGGCGTGGGCGTGGCGGTACAGCGCCAGGGACGGCGCGTAGCGCCCCGAGGGATCGCGCCGGTGCAGGTCGTCCAGGAGCACGTAGGCCCAGGTACGGCCGAGCCGGCGGCTCCACTCGAAGGGGCCGAGGGGGTAGTTGACGCCCAGGCGCATCGCGGTGTCGATGTCCTCCTCGGTTGCCACGCCCTTGGCGACCGCGTCGTGCGCCAGGTCGATGATCCGCGCGACGGTGCGGGCGACGATCATGCCGGGCACGTCGCCGACGAAGCTGACCTGCTTGCCGAGCGCCTGGAAGAGTCCGGCGGCCTCGGCGAGGGTCTGCGCGGAGGTGTCCTGGGAGGCGGACAGGGCGATCCGGGTGGCCCTGCGGTAGTCCAGGGCGAGGTCGAAGTAGACGAGGTCCCGGAACTCCACGGAGGTCTGCCCGTCGGCGAGGACGAGCCGGCCGCCGCTCGGGAGCAGCAGAGAAGCCCCCTGGTCCTCGTCGTCGCTCTCGTCGCGGACCGGGATGCCCGCCTCGCGGATCAGCGCGAGCAACTCGGCGGCCGGCCCCAGATCGCCCTCGGCGACGACGTACGCGGGCGGCTGCCGCTGCTCGGCGGTGTCGGGCTCGGGGCGCTCGGCGCCGTCCCGGTGGTCGTACCAGCCGTGGCCGGTCTTGCGGCCGAGCCGGCCGGACTCGACCAGGCGCCGCTGGGCGAGGGACGGTGTGAAGCGCACGTCCTGGAAGAAGGACTGCCACACCGACTGCGTGACCGACTCGTTGACGTCCTGGCCGATCAGGTCGGTCAGCTCGAACGCGCCCATCCGGAAGCCGCCCGACTCGCGCAGCACGGCGTCGATGGTGGCCGGGTCGGCGCCCTGCGCCTCGTAGACCGCGAAGGCCTCGGCGTAGAAGGGCCGGGCGATGCGGTTGACGATGAAGCCGGGGGTGTCCGCGCAGGCCACCGGCGCCTTGCCCCAGGCGCGGGCGGTCTCGTACGCGCGCGTGGCGTACGTGACGTCCGTGGCGAACCCGGAGACGACCTCGACCAGCGGCAGCAGCGGCGCCGGGTTGAAGAAGTGCAGGCCGACGAACCGGCCGGGGGCGCGCAGGGCGCCGCCGATGGCGGTGACGGACAGCGAGGAGGTGTTGGTGGCGAGCAGGCAGTCGCCGTCGACGACGTCCTCCAGCTCGCGGAACAGCCCCTGTTTGACGTCCAGCCGCTCCAGGACGGCCTCGACGACCAGGGCGCAGTCGGCGAGGTCGGCGAGGTCCTCGGCGGGCAGCAGCCGGGCGCGGGCGGCGTCCCGGTCGGGGCCGGTGAGCCGCTCCTTCTCGACGAGCCGGTCCAGGCGGGCTCCGATCGCGTCGGCGGCCTCCCGCGCCCGCCCGGGGACGGTGTCGTACAGCCGTACCGGATGGCCCGCGACCAGCGCGACCTGGGCGATTCCCTGGCCCATGGTGCCGGTGCCGACGACGGCCACGGGACTGCTGAGGTCGAGTGCTGTCATGTGCGCGATCCTCCCGCACGGGGTTTTCCACAGATGCGGCGGACCCCCTTGAACCGACCGATCGTTCGGTTACTCTAGCTCTGTCTGAGTGTTCCTGCCCAGGTTTCTGCCCAGGTCATGAACTCGACGAAGAGTTCTTGAGACGAGGAGATGGTCACCCATGACCGCCGCACTCTCGGCGCACGAGCTGATCGCCCGGCACCGGTCCACCCTCGACCAGGCGCTGGAAGCGATCCGCACGCGCGCGTACTGGTCCCCGCACCCCGAGCACCCGAAGGCCTACGGGGAGAACGGCAGCCTGGACGCGGCGGCGGGCAAGGCCGCCTTCGACGCCCTGCTCGGCTCCCGCCTCGACCTCGGCCAGCCGGGCACGGACGACTGGGTGGGCGGCGAGACGTCCCCGTACGGCATCGACCTGGGCGTGACGTACCCGCACGCGGACCTCGACGTGCTGCTGCCCGCCATGAAGGCCGGACAGCGGGCCTGGCGGGACGCGGGCGCGGAGCAGCGCGCGGTGGTCTGCCTGGAGATCCTCAAGCGCATCAGCGACCGGACGCACGAGTTCGCGCACGCGGTCATGCACACCTCCGGCCAGGCCTTCATGATGGCGTTCCAGGCGGGCGGGCCGCACGCGCAGGACCGCGGCATGGAGGCGGTGGCCTACGCCTACGTGGAGCAGGTGCGCACGCCCGACAACGCCGAGTGGACCAAACCGCAGGGCAAGCGCGACCCGCTGGCCATGACCAAGCAGTTCACGCCGGTCCCGCGCGGCATCGCCCTGATGATCGGCTGCAACACCTTCCCGACGTGGAACGGCTACCCGGGCCTGTTCGCCTCCCTCGCCACCGGCAACGCGGTCCTGGTCAAGCCCCACCCGCGCGCGGTGCTGCCGCTCGCGCTCACCGTGCAGGTCGCGCGCGAGGTGCTCGCGGAGACCGGCTTCGACCCGAACCTGATCGCGCTGGCCGCCGAGCGCCCGGGCGAGGGCATCGCCAAGACGCTCGCGCTGCGCCCCGAGATCCGGATCATCGACTACACCGGCTCGACCGAGTTCGGCGACTGGCTGGAGGCCAACGCCCGCCAGGCGCAGGTCTACACCGAGAAGGCCGGCGTCAACACCGTCGTCGTCCACTCCACGTCCGACTACAAGGGCATGCTCTCCAACCTGGCCTTCTCGCTGTCCCTGTACAGCGGCCAGATGTGCACCACCCCGCAGAACCTCCTCGTCCCCCGGGAGGGCATCTCCACGGACCAGGGCCCGAAGTCCTACGACGAGGTGGTCGCGGATCTCGCCAAGTCGGTGGACGGGCTGCTCGGCGACGACGCCCGGGCGAACGCGCTGCTCGGGGCGATCGTCAACCCGGACGTGAAGGCCCGCCTGGAGGCCGCGGCGGGACTGGGCGAGGTCGCCCTGGCCTCCCGGGAGATCACCAACCCGGACTTCCCGGGGGCGGTCGTCCGTACGCCGGTGATCGTGAAGCTGGACGGGGCCAAGCCGGACGCGGAGGCCGCGTACATGAGCGAGTGCTTCGGGCCGGTGTCCTTCGCCGTCGCGGTCGACTCGGCCACGGACGCGGCGGAGCTGCTGCGGCGGACCGTCCGCGAGAAGGGCGCGATGACCGTCGGGGCGTACACGACCGACCCGGAGGTCGAGCAGGCCGTGGAGGAGGTCTGCCTGGAGGAGGCGGCGCAGCTGTCGCTGAATCTGACGGGCGGGGTGTATGTGAACCAGACGGCCGCGTTCTCCGACTTCCACGGTTCGGGAGGGAATCCGGCGGCGAGTGCGGCCTTGTGTGACGGGGCCTTTGTCGCCAACCGGTTCCGGGTGGTCGAGGTACGGCGGGACGCCTAGAAGCGCCCCTGGAGAGGCGCTCCAGAACCCGCGCTCCAGTGGTAGAGGGTCATCGCCACGCTCGTCGCCAGGTTGTAGCTGCTGACCTGGGGGCGCATCGGCAGGGACAGCAAGTGGTCCGCGCGGGCACGGAGTTCCGTCGACAGGCCCGTGCGTTCCGAGCCGAACGCGAGGACGGCGTCATCCGGGAGCTTGACGCCCCGGATGTCGTCGCCCTCGGGGTCCAGGGCGAACAGCGGGCCGGGCGGCAGGTCGGGCACCTCCAGCCGCTCCACCGTCGTCGCGAAGTGCAGGCCCGCCCCGCCGCGTACGACCGTCGGATGCCAGGGGTCGACCGTCCCGGTCGTCACCACGCCGGTCGCCCCGAAGCCGGCGGCCAGGCGGATCACCGCCCCCGCGTTGCCCAGGTTGCGCGGGTTGTCGAGGACCACGACGGGTGCCGTGCGGGGCACGCGCACCAGCTTCTCCAGGCTGGAAGCGCGCGACGGGCGTACGGCCAGCGCGGCCAGGGCGGTGGGGTGCGGGCGCGGCACGAACGACGCGTACGTCTCGTACGGCACCTCCGTCAGCAGCCCGGCCAGCGTGTCCCGGACGTCCGGGGCCAGCTCGTCGGCGAGGGCGAGGGCGGCCGCCCGGTCCGCGGTGACCGCCACCGGCACCTCGGCGCCGAAGCGCAGCGCGTGCTTCAGGGCGTGGAACCCGTCGAGCAGGACGGTGTCACCGGCGAGCCGGTGCCAGACGGTCACGGGGTCGGTCATGCCCCGAAGCCTACGTGCGTGGCCTCGGCGCTCTCGGGGGCGCGTTGCCCGGGGAGGGGCACCCGCCCGCCCCGGCGCGGGAGCCGGTCACGCGCGCGTGCCGCCCGGCCGCCCAGGCGGCGCAGGAAGCCCGTCGGCAGGAACACCGCGTCCGCCGCGATCATCGCCAGCGAGAAGAACGGCAGACCGAGGACCACGGCGATCACGGCGTGCTCGGTCATCATGACCGCCAGCAGGACGTTCTTCACCCGCCGGTTGAACAGGGTGAACGGGAAGGCGACCTGCACGAGGACCGTCCCGTAGGTCACCAGCATCACCATCGTGCCGCTGGCGGAGAGCAGGTCGGCGAGGGCGGGCCAGGGCGAGAAGTACTCCAGGTGGAGCGGGTAGTAGACCGCGGTGCCGTCCTGCCAGCGGGAGCCCTGGATCTTGTACCAGCCGGCCGTCGCGTAGATCAGGCACGCCTCGGCCATGATCACGAGCAGGGCGCCGTTGTGCACGATGTTCGCGACCACGTCCAGCAGGATCCGCGGCTCGCCGGTCCCGGCCCGGCGCCCGACCAGCCACCACAGGGCCTGCACCACCCACACCGTCCACAACAGCGCGGGTATCAGCCGGTCGCTCTCCATCCGGCCGGCCAGGGTGATGGCGACCAGCACGAACCCGAGCACGCCCCACAGGGCCGGGCCGGTCCGGTCCGTGACCCGCTCGCCCCGCGCACGCGCCGCCCGGTCCCGCGCGGCCCGCCGGGCGTCCAGCGACCACACCTGGGCGCACCGCGTGAACACCAGGTAGATCGACATCAGGTGCAGCACGTTGTCGCCGCCGTCGCCCATGAAGACGCTGCGGTTCTGCAGCGACAGCACGCCGACCATGAACAGCACCGACATCGTGCGGGTGCGCCAGCCCAGCATCAGCAGGGCACTGGAGAGGACCGCGAGCGCGTAGACGATCTCGAACCAGATCCGGCCGTCCGACCACATCAGGGTGGTGAAGGAGCCGTTGGACGCGACCAGCTGCTGGGCGAGATCCCAGCTCCAGGGGCCGTCGGGACCGTACAGCTCGCGGCGGTGGGGGAGCTCGCGGAGCAGGAACAGCAGCCAGGTGGCGCTGAAGCCGATACGGACGACGGCCGTCTGGTAGGGGCCGAGGGCGGTCTCGGTGACGCGGGCGATGCCGCGCGAGACGGCCAGGGAGAACTGGTTCACCGCACGCCTCCCCGGGCCTCGTCCCGCGGCACCGTCCACCACGGCAGCTCCCGGTAGGACGGCGTCATGGAGACCTTCTCCCGGCTCCACTCCGGCGGGGGCACATTGCTGGTCCGGGAGCGCACCTGTACGCGCTCGATGACACCGGCGCCCCCGGTCGCGGCCCGCACCGTGTCGTCGCGGCCGAGGCGCAGCACCATGATCCGGCGCAGATACGACTCCGAGAGCGAGCCGCGCAGGCCCACCGGCCGGTTCTCCCCGTCGTGCGTCGCGACGAAGAAGTCCCAGGCCCGGCGCAGTTCGTTCTGCTGGGTGTGGCTGGGCAGCAGGTTGCCGTCGATAGCCCTGCCGTCCTCGGCGGACAGGTCGTACCAGCCGGTCGTCAGCGTCATGCCGTCCGGCCCGCGGACCCCGGCCCGGACCTGGATCGAGATGTTCTGCTGGAGCGGGTTCGGCGCGAAGAGCTTCCAGTTCTGCTCGAACTCCGGATAGATCCAGTCGTCCACGGCCTCGCCGTGCGCCCTGGTGACCGTGTTCGCCGGCGCGACGTGCAGGAACGTCATCGCCAGGTGCACACACACTCCGATGGCGACGACCGCGAGGGCCAGGGCGACCCCGACCTGGTAGCGGAGGGAGAGCGCGGCGATGCCGGTACGGGGTTCACCGGGCGGGTACGGCTCGGCCGGCCCGAGCGACACGACCGGCGCGACCGGCCCGGCAGGCCCGGACGGCCCGCCCGGCTCGACGGAGTCCGCCGGTGCGCTCTGCTCCCCGGGCGCGGCCGGCCGGCTCGGCGTGTCCGGCCGGCTCGGCGTGTCCGGGCCGTGCCGGGCGTTCGAGCCCTCGTCGTACGCGTCCATCCCGCCCCGTTCCACGATCCCGGTCCGTCGTTCCGTCCGCCCGGCCGCGAGGGCGTCGTACCGCCCCCGCAGCACTGCGCGGCGTCGGCACGGGCACGGTACTCAGGACGCCCACCCCGGGCACAGCCCCCGTCCGCCGGTCCCGCCGTGGCCGTCGCCACACCGCGGAGGCCGACCGTACGGCGAGTGCGACCGTCCGAGGGCCGCGGTCCCCCTGGTCCACAGGGGACCTCCGCAGGTTATCCACAGGGCACCCCGGCCGGTCGTCCACAGGAGTGACACCCTACGGCGCCCGCCCGTACACCCATTCCCTTCTTCTAGAACCTGTTCTATCTTGACGCCCCGTCAGCTCAACGGGATCCGCCGGAAGGACAGGCACCGTGGACTTCACCTTCACCGAGGAGCAGCAGGCGGCGGCCGAGGCGGCGAAGGGCGTGTTCGCCGGGGTCGCGCCCGACGCCGTGCCCAGCCCGGCCCTCACCCAGGGCGCCGTCGCCGAGACGTACGACCGCGCCCTGTGGGCCAGGCTCGCCGATGCGGACCTGCTGAGCCTGCTGCTCGACGCCCGGTACGGCGGGGCCGGCCTGGACGCCATCGCGCTGTGCCTGGTGCTGCGGGAGTCGGCGCGGGTCCTGGCCAGGGTGCCCCTGCTGGAGAGCAGCGCGGCAGCGGCGGCCGTCCAGGCCTACGGCGGTGAAGAGGCGAAGGAAGACCTGCTCGCCCGGGCCGGCCGGGGCGAGACCGTCCTGACCGTCGCCGCGCACGGCCGCACCGGCCACGACCCGGCCGAGCAGGCCGTGACCGCCCGGCAGGACGGCGAGACCTGGGTGCTGGACGGGGTGCAGACGGCGGTGCCGTGGGCCTACGACGCGGACGTCACGGTCGTCCCCGCGCACACCGGGACCGGCCGGACCGTACTGGCCCTGGTGCCGCGCGGGCTCGAGGGCGCCGCCCTCGCCGAGCAGTTCTCCACCAGCGGCGAGCGGCTCGGCGAGCTGCGCCTGGAGTCGGCACGGCTCGCCGCCCGGGACGTGATCGACACCGCCGGGGCGTGGGAGTGGCTGCGGGAGCTGCTGACCACCGGGACGTGCGCGCTGGCGCTCGGGCTCGGGGAGCGGGTGCTGCGGATGACCGGGGAGTACACGGGCAAGCGGGAGCAGTTCGGGTTCCCGATCGCGACCTTCCAGGCCGTCGCCGTGCAGGCCGCCGACCGCTACATCGACCTGCGCGCGATGGAGGCCACCCTGTGGCAGGCCGCGTGGCGGATCGCCTCCGGGGCCCCGGGCCCGCTGCCCGCCGCCGGTGACGTGGCCGTCGCCAAGATCTGGGCGGCGGAGGGCGTGCGCCGGGTCGTGCAGACCGCGCAGCACCTGCACGGCGGGTTCGGCGCCGACGTGGACTACCCCCTCCACCGGTACCACGCCTGGGCCAAGCACCTGGAACTGTCACTCGGCCCGGCCGCGGCCCACGAGGAGGCGCTCGGCGACCTGCTGGCGGCCCACCCGCCGGCCTGAGCGCGCGGCCGGGGGACGGGTGGGCCGAAGAGACGGGCGGGTGCTAGAGGACGAAGCCCTGCTGCCCGTCGTCCGTCACGACGGGACGGCCCACCGCCTCCCACACCTGCATGCCGCCGTCGACGTTCACGGCGTCGAGGCCCTGCTGGGCCAGGTACATCGTGACCTGGGCGGACCGGCCACCGGAGCGGCAGATCACATGGACCCGGCCGTCCTGCGGGGCGGCCTCGGTCAGCTCGCCGTACCGGCCCACGAACTCGCTGATGGGGATGTGCAGCGCCCCTTCGGCGTGACCGGCCTTCCACTCGTCGTCCTCCCGGACGTCCAGCAGGAAGTCGCCGTCCTTGAGGTCCGCGACCGCGACCGTGGGCACACCAGCTCCAAAACTCATGCGTCCGACGCTACCGGAACCGGCCGGAGCGTCGGCCGGGGCACGGCTCAGCCCTGGTCCTCGCCCTCGCCGAGCAGCGCGGCCAGCTCCATCTCCCGCTCGGTGACCTGGCCGAGCAGCCCCTGCCCGATCTCGTCCAGGAGCCGGTCCGGATCGTCCGGGGCCAGCTGGAGCATGTGGCCGATGGCGCTGTCCTCCAGTTCCCTGGCGAGCAGGCCGAGCAGTTCCTTGCGCTGGGCGAGCCACTCGAGGCGGGCGTAGAGCTCCTCGGCGCGGCTCGGGCCCCGCTTCAGCTCGGGTCCCCTGGCCCACTCCGCGGCGAGTTCGCGCAGCTCCGCCTCGTCGCCCCGGGCGTAGGCGGCGTTGACGCGCGTGATGAACTCCTCGCGCCGCTCACGCTCCTTCTCCTCCTGCGCCAGGTCCGGGTGGGCCTTGCGGGCGAGGTCGCGGTAGAGCTTGCGGGCCTCCTCGCTGGGGCGGACCCGCTGCGGGGGCCGGACCGGCTGGTCCGTGAGCATCGCGGAGGCCTCCGGGAACAGACCGCTGCCGTCCATCCAGCCGTGCAGCAGTTCCTCGACGCCGGGGATGGGGGCGAGCCGCGCCCGGGCCTCCTCCGCCCGCTGCCGGTCCGCGGGGTCGCCGCTGCGCGCGGCTCTGACCTCGAGGATCCGGGCGTCCAGCTCCTCGAGCCGGGCGTACAGCGGACCGAGCTTCTGTTCGTGCAGCCGGGAGAAGTTCTCGACCTCGACGCGGAAGGTCTCCACCGCGATCTCGTACTCGATCAACGCCTGCTCGGCGGCCCGCACGGCCCGCTCCAGCCGCGCCTCGGGCCGTGCGGCGTCGCCGCCATCCTGCTCAGCTTCCGGGGTCGTCACCCGACCAGCCTAGGTGACGGACCGACCGCGCCCGCGCCCCGGAGGCAGGGCCCGGGCCGTAGCGGCCCCGGGCGCTGCCGGGCGCACCCGGGCGGCACGAGCGGCTCGACGTGGCTCGATCGGCGCGGACGCCCGGGAGGCCGGGGTACGCCCGGGAGGCCGGGGTACGCCCGGGAGGCCGGGGTACGCCCGGGAGGCCGGGGTGGTCAAGCAGCACAGGGCGCAGCCCGCAGCGGCCCTCAGGCGTCCCTACACTCCCGTCTCCGCCGCGATCTTCCCCGCCCGCACGCCCGCCAGCAGGTCCGCGTGATCCGCCTCGGTCCGGTCCGCATAGGCCACCGCGAAGTCCGCCATCGCCTCGTCCAGCTCCTCGTTCTTCCCGCAGTACCCGGCGGTGAGCCGCGGATCGGCGCTGTGCGCGTGCGCGCGGGCCAGGAGGGCACCGGTCATGCGGCCGTAGTCGTCCAGCTGGTCGGCGGCCAGGGCGGCCGGATCGACGCTGCCCTTGCGGTTGCGGAACTGGCGGACCTGGAAGGGGAACCCGTCGACGGTCGTCCAGCCCAGCAGGTTGTCGCTCACGACCTGCATCCGCTTCTGGCCCAGGACGACCCGCCGGCCCTCGTGACCGGCCTCCGGCGTCTCGAAACCGGCCGTCACCAGATGCGGCACCAGCGCCGACGCCCGCGCCTCCTTCACCTGGAGCACCAGCGGCTCGCCCCGGTGGTCCAGGAGCAGCACGACGTAGGACCGAGTGCCGACACTGCCCGTGCCGACGACGCGGAAGGCCACGTCCTGCACCGCGTGCCGGGCGAGGAGCGGCAGGCGGTCCTGCTGCAGGGTGCCGACGTACTCCTCCAGGGACGCGGCCACCGCCGCGGCCTCCGCGTCCGGGACGCGCCGCAGCACCGGCGGGGCGTCGACGAAGCGGCGGCCGCCGTCCTCTGTGGCCTCGGTCGACTTGGCCGCGAAGCGGCCGCTGGTGTTGTGGCGGGCCTTCTCGGAGACCCGCTCCAGCGTGCCGAGCAGGTCATGGGCGTCCGCGTGGGAGACGAGCTCCTCGTCCGCGATGGCGTTCCACGCGTCCAGCACCGGGAGCTTGGCCAGGAGCCGCATGGTCCGGCGGTAGGCGCCCGCCGCGTCGTACGCCGCCTTGCGGCACTGGTCCTCGTCGGCGCCCGCCACCCGGCCCGCGAGCACCAGGGAGGCCGCGAGCCGCTTGAGGTCCCACTCCCAGGGGCCGAGCACCGTTTCGTCGAAGTCGTTGAGGTCGATGACCAGGCCGCCGCGCGCGTCGCCGTACAGGCCGAAGTTGGCCGCGTGGGCGTCGCCGCAGATCTGGGCCCGGATCCCGGTCATGGGCGTGCGCGCCAGGTCGTGGGCCATGAGGCCCGCCGATCCGCGCAGGAACGCGAACGGGGTGGCGGCCATGCGGCCGACCCGGATCGGGGCCAGCTCGGGCAGCCGCCCGCGGCCCGACTCCTCGACGGCGCTCACCGCGTCGGGCCGGGACGCGTCCAGGTCGAGCGCGGCATGTGCGCTGCGCGGGATCCGCTTGCGCAGGGCCTTGCCCTCGTCCTTGGGCGAGCCTTCGGCCGGCCACTCGGCGAAGCCCCCCACCCGGGGCAGCCGGCGCGGCGCTCCGTCCTTCGCCATGGCCCTGCCCTCGTCCTGAGCTCCAACCCCGGTCATCCTGACCGCCTCCCCCGCACGCGCACGAACATCAACTCGTGCCGACCGTACAACCGGCGGCCGAAGCGCGTCACACCCTGTGGACAACTCCACAGCTGTGGACAACCCGTGCCGGGCCCGTAGGGCGGTGGCGCTCTGGGGCTGTGGGGCGGTGGGGCGGTGGCTACGCCCCCGAGGGCACGGAGGCCTGGACCGGCACGGCCGCTTCCTCCTCCGTCCGCACCTGCGCCAGCACCCGCTCGGCCCGGTCCACCGAGATGTCGAGCCGGGCCAGCACCGCCGGCACGGTGATGCTGGGCAGGAAGTGCTCGAACAGCACGACGACACGGCGCTCCAGATCCTGCCGCTGGCAGCGCAGCTGGGACAGCAGCTGCACCCCGGAGAAGCTGCCGACCAACAGCTCCGCCGTCTCCGCCACGTCGACGTGCTGCAGCAGCTCGCCCCGCGTCTTCGCCTCGGTCAGCATCTGCACGTTCTGGTCGATCCACATCCGGAAGGCCGGGGTGCGGTCGAGGTCCATGGCCCCCTGGTCGAGGGCGAGCCCCACGCTGGCCCGCACCAGCGGTTCGGACCGCAGCCGGCGGGCCATCACCAGACCCGAGTCGACGAGTTCCTGGAGGTTGCTGGACTGCGGCGGGAGCGTGATCGCGAGCTGCTCCTCGAACACCCCCACCGCCAGCTCCTCCTTGGAGCCGAAGTGGAAGTAGAGCGCGCCCTTGGTGACGCCTGCCCGGTCCAGGATCTCGCCGATGGTCGCCGAGGTGTAGCCGCGTTCGTCGAAGACGGCCGCCGCCGCCTCAAGGATGGTCCGCCGGGTGCGGATCGCGCGCTCCTGTCGCGCCATCGGGTGCCTCCTGATCTCCGTCGATCCCTGTGAAGTCGCTGTGTGGCGAGGGCGCGAGAGCCTGTTCCCAGCGGCTTGGCTCACCCTTTGAAAAAAACCGGCTCGTCCGTATCTTAGTCAAGCGTCGACCGCGGCCAGGCAGCCGATCCTGGGGGTTCTCATGCCGCAGACAGGGCCTTTAAGCGCACTCACGGACGATCAGACCGGACGTGGGGGCCGTCCGGCAAACGCAACCGCTACGACCGTCGAGAACCCGCCACAGACCACAGCCCCCCGAGAGACCGTGCCACCGAGCCCCGTCACCGAAGAACCCGCGCCGCCGGTCGCTGCCACCGACGAACCCGCGCCACCGGCCACCGTCGCCGAAGAACCCGCGCCACCAGCCACTGCCACCGACGAACCCACGCCACCGGCCACCGTCGCCGAAGAACCTGTGTCCTCGGCCGCCGTGAGCGAGGAACCCGTGCCACCGGCAGCCGTCACCGAACGCCCCGCCCCCCATTCCCACACCGCCGTCACCAGAGAACTCGCCCATCGAACCACCGAGACGGACGTCTTCCCCGCCCGGTGGACCCGAATCTCCGACACCCGGTTCCGGTTCCTCGCGCACTGGCCGGCCGACCACCCCTTCTTCGGCCCCGTGGACGACCGCCACCAGGACCCGATGATCGTGGGCGAAACGTTGCGGCAGGCCTCGATGGTGCTGGCGCACGCCGAGTTCGGCGCCCCGGCCGACACGCACTTCGTCATGTGGGACCTGACGGTCCGCGTCGACCCGTCCGCGCTGCTGCTGGCGGACGCCGCCGAGCCGGTCGAGTTCGACGTCGTGTGCTCCGAGGTCCGCCGTCGCGGCCGCGGGCTGCACAGCATGCGGACCACGATGGAGTTCCGCCGCGCGGGACGGTTCGTCGCCAGCGGTACCGGCAGCACCGGCTGCACCTCGCCGCGCGCCTACCGCCGCCTGCGGGCGGGCAGGCTGAACGCCCTGGACACGCCGGTTCCGCTGCTGGCGGGAACAGCGCCCGAGGCCGTGGGACGGGCCCGCGCCGAGGACGTCGTCCTCGCCCCGGCCGACCGCCCCGGCGTCTGGAACCTGCGCGTCGACACCGGCCACCCGGTCCTCTTCCCGCGGCCCAACGACCACGTCCCCGGCATGGTCCTGTTCGAGGCGGCCCGGCAGGCCGCGACCGCCGCGTCCGGCTTGCACCCCTTCCTGCCGGTCACGATGACGGCCGGCTTCGCCCGGTACGCCGAGCTGCACAGCCCCTGCCGGATCGAGACCGAGGTCGTCGAAGAGCGCTCCGGGGAGGTGACCGTACGGGTGTCCGGGCGGCAGGACGGCGCGTCCGTCTTCACCGCCGGCCTGACCGCCGCCCGGTCGGCGCGGGTACGGTCCCTGTCGTGACGGTCAAGATTCTGATCACGGGCGCGAGCGGCTTCGTCGGCAGCCGGGTAGCCGCCACGGCGCAACGGCAACCGGACGTCCACGTGCGCCTGTTGTCCCGGCACGCACCGCACGGCCCCGAGTACGTCCACGGCGACCTCTGCGCCCCGCCCTCCCTGCGCGGCGTCTGCGCCGACACCGACGTCCTGGTGCACTGCGCCACGCGGGTCGGCGGCGACGCCGAGACCGTCCGGGCGGTCAACGACCACGGCACCCGGGCCCTGGTCGAGGAGGCCGTGCGCGCCGGAGTGCGCCGGATCGTGTACGTCAGTACGGCCGCCGTCCACGGCCGGGGCCCCTTCCGCGGCGTACGCCCCGGGGAGGTGCCGATCGCGCCCGCGTCGTCCACCAGCCGCACCCGGGCCGCCGCCGAACGGTACGTCCTCGACGCGGGCGGCCTGGTGCTGCGCCCGCACCTCGTGTACGGCGAGGGCGACCGCTGGGTGATCCCCGGGCTGGTGTGGCTGATGAAGGAGCTGTCGGCCACCCTGACCGGCTGCGAGGCGCTCCAGTCGATGATCAACGTCGACACCCTGGGCCGTGCGGTGGTGGCCGCCGCGCTCTCCCCGGCGCCCGGCGGCGGTGTGCACCACGTCAACCACCCCGAGCCGGTCGCGGTTCCGGACCTGCTGGCGGCCGTGTGCCGGGAGTTGGAGGAGCCCGGCGGCGGTGCGGCCGTGGACGTCGCCACCGCCCTCGGCCGGGCCGCCGGGTCACCGCTCGCCCTTCATCACCTCGGCATGCTCACGGTCGACCACTGGTTCGTGGACGACGCGTTCTGGAAGGACTTCGACTGCTCGCCCGGCGAGGGGTTCGCGGCCGCGTTCACCGGCGCGGCGCCCTGGTACCGCGCGTTCCTCCAGGGCCTGAGAGTTTCCTGATCGCCTCCGCCTCCTGCGGGCGCGGGCCCGGGTCCCGGCCGTGCAGCAGGACCGGCAGTTCCTCGTGGCCGGTGGAGATGATGGACCGCAGCCGCTTCGGCGGACGCGCCGGGTCGGCCAGGGCCAGCCGCGGGAAGCGCGCGAACAGCGACGTCAGGGCCACGGTCGCCTCGGCCATGGCCAGGGGCCGGCCCAGGCAGTGGTGCACGCCGTGTCCGAAGGACACGTGGTCGCGGCTGGTGGCACGTGTGACGTCGAACCGTTCGGCGTCCGGCCCGTGCCGCTCGGGGTCGCGCCCGGCCCCGGCGAAGGAGACCACCAGCGGGTCGCCCTTGGGGATGGTCAGGCCCGGCTCGATCTCGATGTCCTCGACGGCGTAGCGCAGGCCCGACATGGCGCCCGGCGCCTCGAAGCGCAGCGACTCCTCCAGGGCGTCCTCCCAGGTCACCCGCCCGGAGCGGACGAGGTCGAGCTGGGCGGGGTGGGCGAGCAGGCTGTGCACGGTGTTGTCGATGAGGTTGACGGTCGTCTCGAAACCGGCGGTGAGCAGCAGGATCAGGTTGTCCATCAACTCCTGTTCGCCGATGCTGCCTTCGTCGCGTGCGGCGATGAGTGCCGTCGTCAGGTCGTCGGCCGGGTGCTCGCGCTTGTGCTGGAGGAACGCGGTCAGCGTGCCGTAGAGGTCGACGGCGTTGGCCTGGGCGTCCTCCAGGGAGATCGCCGTGTCGAAGAAGCGGTTGATGATGCGGTAGAGGGACGCGCGCGGGCCGTCCTCGCCGGGCGGTACGCCGAAGAGCTCGCACACCACCTCGTGCGGGACCGGCGCCGCGAACGCCGCCCGCAGGTCGACCACTTCGCCCTCCGGGATCCGCTCCAGGGCGTCCAGCGCCCGGTCGACGATCTCCTGGACGCGCGGCAGCAGCGCGTCGACGCGGCGTTTGGTGAAGGCGGCGGCCATCGGCCTGCGCAGCCGGCTGTGGTCGGAGCCGTAAGCGGTGACCATGTTGCGTACCGAGACCCAGATGGCGAGCGGCCAGGTGCGGGAGATGTCCCCGTTGATCCAGGCGGGCCAGTGCTGGTAGGCGTCCTTGCTCGTCTCGGGGCCGGACAGGAGCCGCTTGTTCAGCTCCAGGCCGGTGATCCACCACGCCCGGACACCGCCGGGGAGTTCGACCTCCACGGCCGGGCCCTGGGCGCGGATCCGGGCTATCTCGCCGTAGAGGTCCTGACCGGACGGGTCGATCGACAGGAAGGGGCAGGCCTGCTGTGCCATGACTCATCGCTCCTTGGTCCAGGGGCTGGGAGACCATCGTGCGATCCGCGGGCCGAGAAAACTTGGCATCCGGTTTGTTTTGGCCATGGCTTCACGCACTGTCGGCCAGGGGCGGAGTGAACTACCGCAGGGCGAGCCCCACCCGGCCCGCCTCCGCCGGGACGTCCGGGGCGACCGGTCCGCTCCCCGTCGGCTCACTCCCCGCCGGTCCGCTCCCCGCCGGATCCAGCGCCCCGGCGACACACGGCGCCGCCAGGCACGGCAGCAGCAGCTGCCACAGGTCGGTCAGCGACGGCCGGGCGAGCCAGCCGTGGTCCTCCCGGGCCAGCACCTCGACGCCGGTCGTGGCGGCGAGGACGACGGCGCTGGTGCGCTGCGGCGTCACACCGGCGGCGAGTTCGCCCCTGCGCTCCGCCTCGTCCAGCAGTCCCTGCACGCACTCCCGCCATTCCCGGCGCAGGTCCCGCACCCGCCCGGCGAGTCCCTCGGCGTTCAGCCGCAGCCCCGCCCGCACCACGACCTCGGCGCACAGCAGCCGGGCGACGTGGTGCGTGACGTCCACGAGGCGTTGCAGGGCGCAGCCGTCGCCGTCGCGGCCGCGGACCGCGGCCTCGCGCAGGGCACCGGCGGCCGTGTGCTCGACGGCCTCGGCGACGGCGGCCTTGTTGGCGAAGTGGAAGTGCAGCGCGCCGGAGCTGACGCCGGCTCCGGCGCTGATCTCCGCCAGGCTGGCCCGGACGTACCCGCGGGCCTCGAACTGTTCGGCCGCCGACCGGATCAGCGCGAGACGGGTCCGGACGGCCCGGTCCTGTTTGGTCACCCGTGGCTCCCCTGCAGGGCTCTGATGGCGACGCAATGAAACCAACTCGCTGGTTTTTATACAACGCGTCGACGAGCCACGGGCCTTGGGGAGACCCCCTAGGCCCGCAGATACGCGAGCACGGCCAGCACCCGGCGGTGGGTCGCGTCCGCCGGCGGCAGGTCCAGCTTGGTGAGGATGCCGGAGACGTGTTTGCCCACGGCCGCCTCGGAGACGACCAGTTCGCGGGCGATCGCGCTGTTGGACCTGCCCTCGGCGATCAGCGCCAGCACCTCCCGCTCGCGCGGGGTGAGCCGCTCCAGCGGGTCGCGGCGGCGGCGCAGCAACTGCCGTACGACCTCGGGGTCGACGACCGTGCCGCCGTCCGCCACCTCGCCGAGTGCCTCGACGAACTCCTCGACCTGGCCGACGCGGTCCTTGAGCAGATAGCCGACGCCCGTGCCGTCGCCGGAGTCCAGCAGGTCGGCGGCGTACCGGCGCTGCACGTACTGGCTGAGGACCAGGACGGGCAGCGTGGGCCGCTCCCCGCGCAGCCGCACGGCCGCGTGCAGGCCCTCGTCCTGGAAGCCGGGCGGCATCCGCACGTCCGTCACGACCACGTCCGGGTCGTGCTCCCCGACGGCCGCGACCAGTGCCTCGGCGTCCCCCACGGCCGCGACGACCTCGTGCCCGCAGCGCGCGAGCAGTCCGACGAGCCCGTCCCGCAGCAGCACGCTGTCCTCCGCCAGGACGACCCGCAGCGGCCGCTCAACTCGCAGGGTCACAAGGGATCTCCACACGCAGCAGGGTCGGTCCGCCGGGCGGACTGGACAGGGAGAGTCTGCCATCGAGCACCGACACCCGGTCGGCGAGCCCGGTCAGCCCGCTGCCCTGCCCGGCCCGTGCGCCACCGCGTCCGTCGTCGCGTATCCGCAGGATCAGCCGCCCGTCCCGGTGCCCGCCGCTGACCTGCGCCCTGCCGGCTCCGCTGTGCCTGCCCACGTTGGCGAGCGCCTCGCACACCACGAAGTACGCGGCGGCCTCGACCGCCGGGGGGAGCCGCCCGGGCAGCTCCAGGTCGACGTCCACGGGCACGGCCGAACGGTCGGATGCGTCGGCGACGGCGGCTTCGAGACCGTAGTCGGCGAGGACCTTGGGGTGGATGCCGTGGATGAGCTCGCGCAGTTCCGCGAGGGCCGTGCCCGCCTCCTGGTGTGCCTTGGTGAGCTGGTCGGCGAGCGGGCCGGGCGGGGCGTCGAGGCGGGCCAGTCCCAGCGTCATCGTCAGGGCGACGAGCCGCTGCTGCGCCCCGTCGTGCAGATCGCGCTCGATACGCCGCCGCTCCGCCTCGAAGGCGTCCACCAACCGCACCCGGGACCGGGCCAGTTCGACCACCCGGGCCCCGAGATCGGCCTCCCGCGGCGCGACCAGCAGCCGGGTCAGCCCGGCCCGGGCCCCGGCCACGACGCCCAGCAGCCAGGCGCCCAGGGCGAGGAGGACCAGCCCGAGGAGGGCGAATCCGAAGGCAGCCGGCCAGGTGGTGACGAGCCACACCTTGAGCACCTTCGCCTCGCCGGAGACGGCCAGGAAGGCCGGGGTGGCGACCACGGTCAACGGGCACAGCAGGCCGACGGCGAGCGCGAGGGCGTCGACCGGCCACAGCAGCCCCGCGAACAGCAGGGCATGGCCCAGCTCCCGCCAGGTGGCCCGCTCCCGCAGCCGGGTCGTCAGCCAGGCCCGCAGCCCCGGCTCCCCCGGCGGCTTGTGCGGGTCGGACGCGGGCTCCGTGTCGACCATCCGCAGCCGGAACCTCTCGAGGGCCGCCACCGGAATGCCCGCCAGGGCCGTCCCGAGCAGCAACGGCAGCCCCACCAGCGCGACCGCGAGCACCCCGCCGACCGCCCCCGAGAGCACGATCCCCACCAACACGACGGCACCGGTCACCGTGCCGGTGAGCAGGTATCCGGCCGACCGCCACGGCCACGCCGACAGCAGGTAGCCGGGGCGGGACATGGCCTGCCACACGTTCCGAGGGCGCATGGGGATCACCGTAGAAGCCGGCCGGGGCCCCGGCCATGGGCGCAGGCGGAGGTCCGGGGGTATGCCTGGCCCTACCCCAGGTCTAGGCCCCGCCGCACTGCGCGGGCCCGCCCCCGACCGGTTTCGTGGAAGCGACACCGACACCAGGGGGAACCCATGACACACGACGCCGTCCGGCTGGACTCGGTCACCAGGGCGTACGGGCCCGTGACCGCACTCGACGGAGCCTCACTCGCCTTTCCGGCCGGGACCTTCACCGCCGTGATGGGCCCCTCCGGCTCCGGCAAGTCGACCCTGCTCCAGTGCGCGGCCGGCCTGGACCGGCCCACCTCCGGGTCGGTCACCGTGGGCGGCACCGAGCTGACCGGGCTGAGCGAGCGGCGGCTGACCCTGCTGCGCCGCGAGCGCGTCGGGTTCGTCTTCCAGGCGTTCAACCTGCTGCCCTCGCTGACCGCCGAGCAGAACGTGGCCCTGCCCCTGCGCCTGGCAGGACGCCGCGTCCCCAAGGGCCCGGGTACGTCAGGCGCTCCAGCAGGTCGGCCTGGCCGAACGGGCCCGGCACAGACCGTCCCAGCTCTCCGGCGGCCAGCAGCAACGCGTCGCCCTGGCCCGTGCGTTGATCACCCGGCCCGACGTGCTGTTCGGCGACGAGCCGACCGGCGCCCTGGACACCCGGACCGGCCGCGAGGTGCTGGAGCTGCTGCGCGGCATGGCCGACCGCGAGGGCCAGACGGTCGTCATGGTCACGCACGACCCGGTGGCCGCCGCGTACGCCGACCGCGTGGTCTTCCTCGTCGACGGGCGCGTCCACGGGGAGTTGACCGGCCCGGACCCCGAGGCCGTCGCCGCGCGCATGACCCGTCTGGAGGCCGTGCCGTGCTGAGCGTCGCCCTGCGCACCCTGCGCACCCGCTGGGTCACCTTCACCGGCAGCTTCGTCGCGCTCTCGCTGGGCGTGGCCCTGCTCACGGTGATGGGCCTGGCCCTGGCCTCGTCGGCCGCCGCCCCGGAGCGCGGCTCCGAACGCTTCGCCGCCGCCCCGGTCGTCGTCAAGGGCCAGGACACCCTGCGCGTACCGACCCCGAACGGCGACCGCACGGCCCCGCTCGCCCACCCGCGCCCGCTGTCCGCCGCGACGGTCGCGGAGGTACGGAAGCTGGGCCCCGTCGTGGCGGACCGCTCCTTCGCGGTACGCGCCGCGGGCGCCCCCGCCGATCTGGTCGGCCACCCGTGGTCCACCGCCGCGTTCGCCCCCTACGACCTCGCCACGGGCCGCGCGCCCCGCACGGCCGACGAGGTCGCCGTCACCGGCGACTGGGCACGCCCCGGCCGGCAGCTCCGCACCGACCGGGGCCCCGTACGCGTCGTCGGCACCCTGACCTCCCGCGGCTTCGAGAACGCCGTGTTCCTCACCGATGCCCGCGCCGCCGAACTGGCGCCTGAGATACACCAGTTGACGGTCACGGCGGATCCGGCAGCCGTGCGGAAGGCCGTGGGCGACAGCGCCCAGGTCCTCACCGGGAACGCGCGCCGCCTCGCCGACGCCGATCCCGACCGGGACAGCGAGGCGCTCACCGCGATGAACGCCCTGTTCGGCACCGCCGGCGGCGTCACCGCCTTCGTGTCGGTCTTCGTCGTGGCGTCCACCTTCGCCTTCGCGGTCGCCCAGCGGCGGCGGGGCTTCGCCCTGCTGCGCACCGCCGGAGCGACTCCCGGCCAGATCCGCCGGGCCGTCCTCGTCGAGGCCCTCGTCGTCGGCACCCTCGCCTCGGCCGCCGGCTGCGCCCTCGGCTCCTACGGGGCACCGCTGCTGGCGGCCCGGGTGGTCGAAGGGGGCCTCGCCCCGGCCTGGTTCACCATCGGCGAGCACACCTGGCCCTGCCACGCGGCCTTCTGGACCGGCCTGCTCGTCTCCCTGTGCGGAGCGGCCGCGGCCTCCTGGCGGGCCGGCCGCACCGCCCCCACCGAGGCCCTGCGCGAGGCGGCCGCGGACAGCAGGACACTGACGCCAGGCCGCCTGCTGTGCGGTACGGCCCTCCTGCTCACCGCCGCCGCGACCCTGGCCCTCTCGCTCACCGGAGACCCGTCCGACCTGCTCCACCGCAAGACGTACATCAGCCGCCCCATGCTGCTGATCACCGCGGCCGCCCTGCTCGCGCCCCTCGTGCTGCGGCCGCTGACCCGCCTGCTGACCTGCCTCCCCTCGGCCGTGGGCATGCTGGTCCGCGAGAACACGGCCACCGGAGTACGCCGAACCGCCGCACTCGTGGCCCCCGTCCTCGTCACGGTCGCCCTCGCCGGTTCACTGCTCGGCGCCACCGCGACCCTGAACCACGCGAAGACCACCGAGACGAGCGACCGCACCACGGCCGCCTTCGTCGTCACCCCGGCCGCCGCGGAGGGCTTCGACGCCGCCACCCTGCGCCGGCTGCGCGCGGTACCGGGCACGCGGATCTCACCGACGTCCTCGACGGCCGTGCACGTCCTGGAGGACGGCGTGGCCCTGATCCGCTCCGAGGCCCGCGCCGCGGCCCCCGGCGGCCTGGCGGCCACCACACGCCTGCCGCTCGCCACGGGCGGGCTGAGCGACCTCGACGACGGCTCGATCATCGTCAACGAGGAGTGGCAACGGCACCGGGTCGGCGAACGGGTCCGGGTGTGGCTCGGCGACGGGACACCGCGCACCCTGCGCGTCGCCGCGGTGATGACCACCGGTACCGGCGGCAACGGCGTCTACGTCACCCCGCGCAACGCCCCGGGCGCCACGGTCGACCGCGTCGACGTGGCACTCGCGGACGGCACGGCCCCGGACACCGTGGCCACCGCCCTGCACGAGGCGATCGGTACGGATGGCGGCCGGGTCCTCACCCGGGACGCCTGGATCCGGGCCACCCACCCGGAAACCAACCGCACCACTCGCCTCGGCCTCTTCCTGGTCCTGGGCATCGCCCTGCTCTACACGGGCATCTCCGTGGTCAACACCACGGTCATGGCGGCCTCCGACCGGGCCCGCGACCTGGCGGTGCTGCGGCTGGCCGGAGCCACCCGGTGGCAGGTGCTGCGGCTGACCGCCGCCGAGGCCCTGACGGCCGTCACGGCCGGCGCGCTCCTCGGCCTGCTGGTCACCGGCGTCAACCTGGCCGGCATGTGGAGCGCCCTCGCCCTGCTGTCGGTCCGGCCCACCGTCGGTCTCCCGTGGCAGGCCCTCGGCGCGACGGCGACCGCCTGTGCGCTCCTGGCCGTCCTCTCCGCGACGCTCCCCGCCGCCGTCGCCCTGCGCCGCCGCCCGGTGGAACTGGCAGGCGTACGGGAATGACGTCCCGAAGGCCGGTCGATCTCATCATGAGACCAACCGGGGGAAGCCCCCTAAAGTGGTGCCATGAGACGGACCTCGTTCGGCGGCTGGCCCTGCTCGATCGCCCGCACGGCCGACATCCTGGGCGACGCCTGGACCCTGCTGGTGCTGCGCGAGGTCTTCTACGGCGAATCCCGCTTCGACGGCTTCATCGGCACGCTCGGCATCGCCCGCAACACCCTCACCGACCGGCTGCGGCGCCTGGAGGCCGAGGGCCTGCTGCGGCGGCGCGCCTACCAGAGCGACCCGGTCCGCCACGAGTACCTGCCGACGGACAAGGGCCGCGACTTCTTCGGCGTCCTGGCCGCGCTCAACGCCTGGGGCGACCGCTGGCTGGCCGACGACGCGGGCGCCCCGGTGGTCCTGCACCACACGCCCTGCGGCCACGACACCGAGGCCCGGGTCGTCTGCTCGGCCTGCGGCGAGCCCCTGCACCAGCGGGACATGACCGCCCGCACCGGCCCGGGCTACCCGGCCCGCCTCCTCGACGACCCGGTCGTGCGGGAACGCTTCGCCCCGGGGCGGTCCCTGGGGGAGGCCCGGGCCGGCGAGGGCTGAGCGTTCCTCACCGGCTCGGCACCGAACCCGTCGTTCCCCGGCACCCGTTCGTTTCCCGGCACCCGTTCATTCCCGAGATCCGGTCACTCCCGAGAACCGGTCACTCCCCTTCCGGCTCCTTGACGCGGTCGGCGTCGCAGTAGTCCTGGTGCCAGTAGGGGTAGGGCAGCGGCGGGGCGCTGACCTCGTCGAGGGCGGCGCGCTCCTCGGGGGTGAGCGACCAGGTCGTCGCGGCCAGGTTGTCGGCGAGCTGGCGTTCGTTGCGCGCCCCGATCACGACCGAGGTGACGCCGCGGCCCTCCAGCGCCCAGCGCAGTGCCACCTGCGCCGGGCTCACCTGCCGCTCCCCGGCGATCTTGCGAAGGACGTCGATGGTGTCGAACGTGCGCTCCGGATCGACCGGTTCGAACCAGCCCACCGCCCGCCGCGTGCCCGGCGGCGGCGTCGCGCCCCGCTCCTGGTGGCCGCTGAGCAGACCGCCGGCCAGCGGGCTCCAGACCATCACGCCCACGCCCTCGCCCTCGGCCATGGGCAGCAGCTCCCACTCGACCTCGCGGGCGGCCAGGCTGTACTGGATCTGGTGTGAGACGAACCGTTCCAGACCCAGCCGCTCGCTGGTGGCCAGGGCCCGGGTGAGCTGCCAGGACGTCAGGTTGGAGGCGCCCACGTAACGGACCTTGCCGGCCCGCACGAGGTCGTCCAGGGCCCGCAGGGTCTCCTCCCACGGTGTCTGGCCGTCCCAGCCGTGCGTCTGGTACAGGTCGATGTAGTCGGTGCCGAGGCGGCGCAGACTGGCCTCGACCGAGCGCACGATGTGGTGCCGGGACAGTCCGCGGTCGTTCGGTCCGCTGCTGCCGTCCGGCATCTGCCAGCGCACCTTCGTCGCGATGATCACGTCGTCGCGCCGGTTGCCGAGGGCCCCGCAGAGGACCTCCTCCGACTGCCCGGCGGAGTACATGTCGGCGGTGTCGAAGAAGTTGACGCCCGCGTCCATGCTCGCCCCGACGAGCCGCCGGGCCTCGATGGTGGTGAGCTGGCCCATGTGCTGGAAGCCGTGGCGTCCGCCGAACGTCATGGTGCCGAGGCAGATCTCGGAGACCCGCAGGCCGGTGCGGCCCAGATAGCGCATACGCATGGGGATGCCGTTCCTCTCGGTCTCACCGGGCCTCGGCCGCGACCTGTTCGTCGAGGACCGGGGCGGGGCTCGGGGCGGTCTGCCGGGGCCGCAGGAAGGCGATGGCGACCAGGCCCGCGACGAGCAGCGCGCCGGCGGCGGTCAGCAGTCCGCTGCGCACACCGTCCAGGACCGCGGCGGCGCCGCTGCCGCCGGAGGCGTCGATACCGGCCGCGGCGACCGTGGCCAGGACCGGGGTGCCGACGGTGACACCGAGCTGCTGGCCCGTGTAGGCCAGGCCCGTGGCCAGGCCCTGCTCGTGGTCGGGCAGCCCCGAGGTGGCGGTGATCATGTAGCCGACGACCGCCAGCAGGTGGCCGAAGCCGCCCGTCGCGGTGGCCACGAGCAGCAGGGGCATGCTGCCGTCACCGGTGTCGAGGAAGAAGAGCACGGCCGTGCTGGCCGCCTGGAGCAGCAGGCCGTGGACAAGCGCCCGGTGGACGCCGATGGCGCCGATGATGCGGGCCGCGAAGGCACCGCCGAGGACGGCCGCGACGCCCAGCGAGGCGAAGGTGAATCCGGCGTTCAGCGGCGTCATCCCGCGCACCTGCTGCATGTACAGCGTGAGCAGGAAGACCATGCCGGTCATCATCGCGAAGGTGACCAGGCCGGTGGCGTTGCCCCAGCTGACGGTGCGGCGGCGCAGCACGTTCAGGTCCACGAGCGGAGCGGCGACCCGGGACTCGACGGCGAAGAAGGCGATCAGCAGCACCACACCGGCCGCGAGCGCGAGCAGGGTCGTGCCGGCGCCCCAGCCGTTGCGCTCGGCCGAGGTGATGCCGTAGATGATCGACAACAGACCGCCGGTGACGGTGATCGCGCCGAGGAGGTCCAGCCTCGGCGTCTCCTCGTTGCGGCTCTCCTTGATCAGGATCGGGGCGGCGATCGAGGCGACGAGGCCGACCGGGACGCTGATGAACAGCGTGACGCGCCAGCTGGTCAGGTCGGTGATGACACCGCCGAGCACCACGCCGGACAGGAAGCCGAGCGAGAGCAGGGCGCCGTTGATGCCGAGCGCGCGGTCGCGCTGCGGGCCCTCGGTGAAGCTGGTCGTCAGCAGGGACATCGCCGCCGGGGTCAGCATGGCGGCCGCGACACCCTGCGCCGCACGGGCCGCGAGCAGGAAGCCGGGCGAGGGCGCGAGGCCGCCGGCCAGCGAGGCGACGGTGAACAGGACCATGCCGGCGATGAACCAGTTGCGGCGGCCGTACAGGTCGGCCGCCCGGCCGAAGAACAGCAGCAGGCCGCCGGACGGCAGGGCGAACGCGGTGACGACCCACTGGAGGTCGCTCAGCGCGAAGCCGAGGTCCTTGCCGAGGACGGGCAGCGCGACGCTGAGGATGGAGAAGTCCAGCGCGAGCATGAACTGCGCGCCGCACAACAGGGCGATGACGAGCCACTGGCGCGTGGTGAAACGCGCCTTGGCCGCGGAGGTGCCGGGATCGGAAGTCATGGGACGAGGCTGGCCATGTCCAACCCGCCGCGGGGAGCCCGAACTTATCCTGGGTTTATGACCACCAGCCTCAACGCAGTACGGGAGTCCCGTCGACGCGAGGAGCTCAAGCAGTTCCTGCGCACCCGCCGGGAGCGGGTCAGGCCCGAGGACGTGGGCATTCCGCCCGGCGCGCGCAGGCGCACCCCGGGACTGCGCCGGGAGGAGGTCGCGATGCTCGCCGGCATCGGCGCCTCCTGGTACACCTGGCTCGAACAGGGCCGGGACATCAAGGTGTCGGAGCAGGTCCTGGACGCCATCAGCAGGACCCTGCGCCTGGACGCGGTGGAGCGGGACCACCTCTACCAGCTGGTGGGCATGAACCCGCCGCAGCGCACGGCGGACGAGACCCCCGGCACCGCGCAGTTGACGGCCCTGCTGGAGGGCTGGATGCCGAGTCCGGCGTACGTCATCGACCGGTGCTGGAACATCGTGGGGACCAACCGGGCGGCGGAGCTGGTCTTCGGGTTCCGCGAGGGCGACACCAACTGCCTGGTGGCCTTCTTCACCAACCCGGCGTTCCGGGCGCGCCACCGCTACTGGGACGAGATCGCTCCCGGTCTGGTGTCCGAGTTCCGCCGGGACGCCGCCCGTTACCCCGACGACCCGGAGTTCACCCGGATCTCGGACCTGCTGACCGAGGAGAGCGCGGAGTTCGCCCAGCTTTGGTCGCGGTACGAGATCACGGCGGCCAACCAGGGTGTGAAGGCGATCGACCATCCTCGGGCGGGGTGCCTGATCTTCGAGCACTCGGTGCTGGAGATCCCCGACCGCCCGGGCGTCCGGCTGATGCTGCACACCGCCCAGGCCGGAACGGACACCCGCGAGCGGGTCATGGAGCTGCTGGGCCGGGACGCCCGCAAGGGCAGGATCTCGCTGGTGGAGGCCGGCTGAGCCAGGCGCGCACGAGAACCACTGGAGAATCACAAAAGGCCTGTTCAGGAACTCAAGACAGGGCTCGATCCAGTGACAATGCTCTGATACACATGCTGCGGTCAGGTACCCGTGAGCGGAGGAGTACGTACCGTGGTCAGCAAGAGCAAGGTCGCAAGTGCCGGTGCCGTCGCCGCGGTGATGCTCGGCGCCGGATTCGTCGTCCAGCCCGTCGCCCGGGCCGAGGTGCCTCCGGTGAGCGCGGTCGTCCTGAGCCAGGGCGTCACATCGGCGCCGTTCAAGATCAAGGCGAACGGCGACCGCAAGGTGCTCTACCGCAAGGCGGTGGTGCAGCCGGGCGCGTCGACGGGCTGGCACTACCACGTGGGCGAGGAGATCGCCGTCATCAACTCCGGCACCTTCACCCGGATCGACGGCTCGGACTGCTCGGTGCGCGAGTACGGCCCCGGTGAGTCGCTCGTGGAGCCCGTGGGTCCGGACACCGTGCACATGGGCATCAACAACGGCACCGAGCCGGTGGAGCTGTACGTCGTCGACATCATCCCCAAGAACGCCACCGCACCGACCACGGCCGCCCCGGACCCGGGCTGCGACACGACCGGCACGCACGCGGGCCGCGGAGGCAAGTGATGCGGCTTCCCCGGCCGTTGGGCATCTCGGGCCCCACGCTCTGGCTGCCCGCCGGGCGGCAGAGTGCCCAGGAGGCCGTCGGCCTGGAGCTGCTCGACCCGGAGACCGCCGACGAACTGGGCTGTGACGAGCTGCCGGTGGCCGACCCGGCCCCGCCCGAGATGGCGGTCGAGGCGGGCCGCCGGGCACTCGGGGCGGCCGGTGTCGACGCCGGTGCCGTGGGCCTCGTCCTGCACGCCTGGATCCACTACCAGGGCCACGACCTGTGGTCCCCGGCGCACTTCATCGCCGACCGGCTGGGTGCGGCGGGCGCCGTTCCCGTCGGCGTCCAGCAGGTGTGCAACGGCGGTGCCGCGGCCGTGGAGCTGGCCGCGGCCCGGCTGTTCGTCGAACCCGGCCTCGGCAGCGCCCTGGTCACCACCGCCGACGCCTTCCTCGAGCCGGGCTTCGACCGCTGGAGGGGCGACTACGGCATCGCGTACGGCGACGGGGCCACGGCCCTGGTCCTGCACCACCTGCCGGGCACCGAGGGCGGCAGGCCGGCCGACCTGGTGCTGCACTCCCTGGCCACGGTGGCCGCGCCACGGCTGGAGCGGATGCACCGCGGGGACGACCCCTTCAGCCCGGCCGCCCGCTCGCTCGGCCCCCGGGTCGACATCCGCCGCACCAAGAAGGCGTATCTGCGCAGCGCGGGCATGGAGACCTTCACCGAGGCCAGCGGCGCGGCACTGCGGTCGGCGGTGGAGTCGTGCCTGGCGGACGCGGGCCTGGCGGCCACGGGCGATGTTCCGCTGCGGTACGTGGTGGCACCGCGCCTCGGCCGCAAGACCGTCGACCTGGCCTACGCGCCGCTGCTGACGAAGCTCACCGGGGCGGAGCTGCTGCGCCCCGGAGCCGGCACCGGGCATCTCGGGGCCGGGGACACCGCGGCGAACCTGGCCGAGCTGCGCACCGGGCGGATGCTGGGCCCCGGCGAGTACGCCCTCGTGGTGAGCGCCGGCGCGGGCTTCACCTGGTCGTGCCTGCTGGTGAGCGGCACCTGACCCCGGGCACCGACGCCCGGGTGGAGACGGGTGCCGGACGTGCGGGGGTCCGCGGGGCGATCCGCCCCGCGGACCCGGGTGGCGTCGGCCGGCTCAGCCGGTGGGCTGCATGGCGGACCGGGACACGCGCTGCACCACGCTCCGCACCGACATCCGGTCCTGCTGCCGTCCGGAGCACTGGGGCTCGGCGGCCCTGGGCCGCGACCGGTCCAGGGACGGCTCGCCGCGCAGGATGTCCTGTTCCATCTGGACCAGGAACGGCGAGGGCTCGAGGCCCAGTTCCTCCACCAGGCGGGCGCGCAGCCGCCGCATGACGGCGAGCGACTCCGCCCGCCGGCCGCAGCGGTACAGCGCGAGCATCAGATGCCGGTGGAAGTTCTCGTGCAGCGGGTGCCGGGCGGTGAGTTCCTTGAGTTCCGGCACCAGCGTGTGGTGCGCGCCGCGCTGGAGATCGGCGTAGATCCGGTGCTCCTGTGTGCACAGCAGCGATTCGTCCAGGTGGACGATCCGGGCGCCGAGCAGTTCACCCGCCTCCACGTTGACGAGTGCCGGGCCGCGCCACAGCGCCACTGCCTGATGGAGCAGGTCGGACCCCTGCACGAATTCACCGCGCTGCACGGCCACGCTGCCGGCTTCCGCCAGCATCTCGTATTCCGTGATATCGAGTGCGACCCTGGAAGTGGACAGCACATAACTGCTGCCCTCGGTTATCAGAATTTCTTCTGCGACTTCGGTGGCGCTTTTCCTGAGTGCTTCCGCGATGGTCCGCCGTACCTGGCCGATATACGTCTGGATCGTTGCCGTAGCGGTGCGCGGCGGGTTGCTTCCCCACAACTCCTGCACAAGTGCATTGACCGATACCGCCCGATCCGCGTTGACAGCGAGTAAAGCGAGAAGCCGTCGCGGTTTGGGTGCCAAAACGATCGGTTCCGACTCGTCGTCGAAGACCGTCATCGGGCCGAGGACATGAATCTGCACCATTCCCCCTTATTGGTACATCAACCTCGTGTGACGCAGCAACCATAGCAGGGTTTTGGCCAGAAATCGCGAATTAAGATGCACTGGGAACAAATGTTTACGCGCTGGTGCAGCGCTTGTTACGTGCCTCACATCTTGAAAAGCGAGAAACCGCGGTGCTGCACCTGTGGCGCAATCACCGCGGTTTCCGGCCGTGCAATGCTCAACTTTATGGCGCATACCCTCCAGGGGTATCAGTCCAGAGAACCCAGCAGAGCGATCGCCCGCTCCAGATACTCCTCGAAGTGGGCCAACTCCTCGGGCGTGAATTCGCCGCTCAGCGAGCCCTCGACGCGCAACGCCGCCTTGTCGGCCTTCTTGGCGATGGCACGGCCGGCCCGGGTCGCCCGGTTGACCACGACCTTCTGATGGAGTTCCGAAGGTTCGCGGAACACCAAATCGGCCTTTTCCAGGTTGGTCAGCACCGTGGCCATCGTCTGCGGCGTCACCATGCACTCCCGTGCCAACTGGGCCGCGGACATGCCGTCGGAGACCGACAGCAGCAGCAGGACCGAGTACTGGGGCACCGTCAGGCCGAACTCCCGCAGCACTTCCGTCTTGCGTGCGATGAGGGCCTGCTCCGCCCTCTTGATCGTGTGCCCGAGTCGGCCAGCGGCGACCGTCTCCGTCGTCGTGTTCGCCATGTCAATAGTCTTGCATACGACAGAGGACGAAGCATTAGTCGTGTATTGCCTCCGCCGGGGCGGCCGCCGGTCCTTCCCCCGGGCGGTTGCGGTCACCGGTTCTTCCGACGCCGGACGGCCGGGATCGCGCAGGTCAGGCGGGCGGTGCAGGTGCGCCGGTGCTGCTCGTCGCTGATGACGATCTCGTACGTGGCGGTGTGCGTACCCAGGTGCAGCGGCCGGCAGTGGCCGGTGACCCGACCGGAGCGGGCCGCAGCGTGGTGGGTGCAGGACAGTTCCTGGCCGACGATGATCCGGTCGGCGCCCGCGTGCACCCAGGCGGCGAGCGACCCGAGCGTCTCGGCGAGGACCGCGTTGGCCCCGCCGTGCAGCAGGCCGATGGGCTGGCGGTTGCCCTCCACCGGCATGGTGCCGACCACGAGGTCGGGCCCGCAGACGGTGATCTCGATGCCGAGGCGCTCCACCAGCTGCTGGTCGACGAAGGGCGGCAGGACCTCGACGGGGCCCAGGGCGGTCTGTGTCATGGTCTGCCCCTCAGTGCGCGGAGGCGGGTTCGGGCGACGCCGTGGCCGGGTCGCCGGGGGCCTCGGCGGGCGCGTCGGCGGACGGCTTCCCTCCCTTGAGCAGGCTGCCGACGACGACCACGCTGACCGCACACGCCGCCGCGACGATCCACATGGTGGTGTGCAGACCACTGGCGTACGCGTCGGCCATGGCCGTCACGGCCCGGTCCCGCGCCTCGCCGGCCGGCAGCGACTCGGCGGCCTCGGGCAGACCGCCCTGCAGCGTGCGGGAGGTCAGCGCCTCGGCGCCGCCCGGGTACGCGGACACCGCACCGCTGTCGAGGGCGCTCTTGGTGAGGGCCGTGACGAGCGTGCCCAGTCCGGCCATGGAGACGGCGTCGGAGGCGAGCCGCACCGTGTTGAACATGCCCGCGGCCATGCCCATCCGCTCCGGCTCGACGGCCGAGACCGCCGCGCCGTCCAGGATGCCCAGGGAGATGCCGTACCCGATGCCCAGGAAGAGCAGCGGGCCGGCCAGCGCGGCCGTGGAGGCGCCGGGGTCGACGAGGGTCAGCCAGGCGGCTCCGGCGGCGGAGAAGCACAGCAGCACGACGAACAGGGTGCGCTGCGAGACCTTCTGCGCGATCACGCCCGTGACGGCGGGCATCACCAGGGACGGCCCCGTCAGGAGCAGCAGGACCAGGCCGATCCGGAAGGCGGACAGACCGCTCGTGGAGGTCAGGTACGGCGGCAGCACGATGACGAGGGCCACGAAGCTGAACGCCAGGACCAGCGGCACCAGGCAGACGGCCAGGAACTGCGGGCGGGCGAACAGGCCCAGGTCGAACATCGGGTGCTCGGTACGGCGCTCCACCACCACGAAGACGGCCATCAGGATCAGGCAGCCGACGGCCGAGCCGAGCACGATCGGGTCGGTCCAGCCCCGGCCCGGCCCCTCCACCAGCGCGAGGACGAACAGACCGACACCGAAGCCGAAGGTGAAGGTGCCGGTCCAGTCGAAGCGGGGGCCGCGGTGGGGTGCCGGGCGCGGCAGCAGCGGAGTGCTCAGCAGGACGAGCGCGGAGACTGCGGCCAGGACGAGGAAGACCGAACGCCAGCCCCACAGGTTGACCAGCACGCCGCCGAACATCGGCCCGAAGGCCAGGCCCGCGCCCAGGAACGTGCCGAAGAGGCCGAACGCCTTCGCGCGGGCGGCGCCGTCGAAGGACTGCGCCAGGATCGCGGTGATGGAGGCGAGCGCCGCGCCGCTGCCGAAGCCGGCGATCGCGCGCGAGACGTCGAGCAGCAGGATGCTGTTCGCCAGGCCGGAGACGGTCATCCAGAAGGCGAAGAAGGCCATGCCCCAGGTGAACATCCTGCGGTGGCCGACGCGGTCGGCGAGCGAGCCCATGGCCGCGAGGCTGCTGGACGCGGTCAGCATGTAGCCGTCGACCACCCACTGGGCGGCGGCGAGTGAGCTGTGCAGATCGGCGCCGATGTCGGGGACGGCCACGGACGGGCCGGTCACCACCAGGGTCATGAGCGGGCCGACGACGCACGCCGCGGCGAGCGTGGCCCGCGGGTTGCCGGTGGACACGGAGGATCACCTCTGTCTGTTCGTAGTCAGCTGACTATTCGTGGTCAGCCATGTGTAAGAACCCTGGCATAGATTAGGGGGCTGAACACAGCAGCTGTCAATGTCGTATGGCAGGGTTCTGTGTAAAGATGGAGGCCTGTCAATCGACGGACAGGTACGGCACACGGGCGAGTGGGAAAGGCGGTGCGCACGGCGATGCGCAGGATCCAACTGGGCGGCTCACAGCGGACCTTCGCGGCCGTCGGCCTCGGCTGCATGGGCATGTCGTGGGGCTACGACGAGCTGGGCCGGGACGAGAGCGAGTCGATCGGAGTCATACGGCATGCCGTCGACATCGGCGCCGACCTGATCGACACGGCCGACCAGTACGGCCCGTTCACCAACGAGGAACTGGTCGGCAAGGCGCTGCGGGGCTACCGCGACAAGGTGCTGCTCGCCACCAAGGGCGGGCTCGTCGTGGACGACCCCGCGACCTACCGCAGCCACCGCGACGGCCGGCCCGAGTACTTGCGTGCCGCCGTCGACGCGAGCCTGCGGCGGCTCGGCGTGGATCACGTGGACCTCTACCAGCTGCACCGCATCGACCCCGACGTGCCGGTCGAGGAGAGCTGGGGTGCGCTCGCGGAGCTGGTGAAGGAGGGCAAGCTCGGCGCGCTCGGCCTGTCCGAGGCGTCGGTGGAGGAGATCGGCCGGGCGCACGCCGTCCACCCGGTCGCCTCGGTGCAGAGCGAACTGTCCCTGTGGAGCCGGAACGCCCTGACCGACGGCGTGGTGGAGTACTGCGGGCGCGAGGGCATCGCGTTCATCGCGTTCGCCCCCCTCGGCCGGGGTTTCCTGTCCGGGCTGATCAGCAGCCCGAAGGACCTGCCGCAGGTGGACGGGCGGCACCGGATCCCGCGCTTCCAGCCCGAGGCCATCCAGGCCAACCAGGCCATCGTCGACCGGGTGCGGGCCGTGGCCGACGCACTGGGAGCGACCGTGGCGCAGGTGGCGATCGCGTGGGTGCTGGCCCAGGGCGACCACGTCGGCGTCATCCCCGGCACGAAGACCCGCCGCTACCTGGAGGACAACGTGGCAGCCGGCTCACTGACCCTGCCTCCTCAGGCCCTGACGGACCTGGCCGCCCTGCCGGAGGCGGTCGGCGCCCGCTGAGCACGCCACCACGGACACGACACCGCCCCGCGCCCCTCATGGGGTGCGGGGCGGTGTCGTCGTGGGGGTTCACACCGGGTGGCGCCTCGTGCCGGGGACGAGGGTCGCCGGGATGACCGGCCAGCCGTGTTCCGCCGCGTGCGCCGTCATCCTCGGGTTCGCTCCGACCACGGTCGGACGGCCCACCATGCGCAGCATGGTCAGATCCCCGGGGTCGTCCCCGTACGCGTAGCAGTCCGCGGGATCCGCGCCGAACTTCTCCAGCGCCTGCCGGACCGCGTCCGCCTTCGCCGGGCCGAACATGGCGTGCCGGATCCCCCCGGTCATGCGCCGGTCCTCGTCCAGCTCCGGCTCGGTGCACAGGACCAGGTCGACCCCGAGGTCGTCGGTGATCGGGTGCAGGGTGGCGGGCCACGAGCCGGAGACGACCACCGTGTGGTGGCCCGCCTCCTGGTGGCGCCGCAGCCGGGCGACGGTCGGCTCGATGAACGGCGCGCCGCCCTCGCGCAGTTCGGCGTACCACCCGCGGGCCTCCGCGACGACGTCGTCCCAGGGGATGCCGGTGTGCAGTTCGTAGAACTTGGACACCACCTCGACCGGGGTGACGCCCATCGACGCCAGCCGCCGCAGCGGCTCCACGAGCCGTTCGTACTCGGCGCCCGTGATGTCGCCCTGCCGCCGCAACCGGTGGCGCAGCAGCGAGAACGGGGTCTTCATCGCGATGAGGGTCTCGTCGGCGTCGAAGAACGCCACCACGGGACGGGAGTGTTCGATGGTCAGCGGGGGCAGGACGGTGGTCATGGCCGGCTCCTGAGGTGGGCCGCTCGGGTGAGCAGGTGGGTGGTCTCCTGGGGTCGCCGGGGGTCGAGCCGGGCCAGCAGATGGCCGTCCGGACGCACGACCGCCACGGCCGGCCCCGGGCCCAGAGCGGCGGCGAGCCCCTTCGGGACCGCACGGGTCAGGTCGAGCACGGGCGTGCCCTCGGGCAGCGCCCGCCGCAGCCGGTCACGGGTGTGCTGCCAGTCCGGCGGCGGCGTCCGCCTGCCCGGCCACAGGAGCACGGTGTGCCGGTCCCGGTCGACCGCGGGCCACCCGCCGCTGCCGGGGCGCGAGGGGGCGTCGCCCGGCCCGTCCGCGCCCGAGACCATCACCGGCAGGCGGGGATGGCGATCACCGTCGTAGCTGACGGCCGTCTGGCCGAGCTGCGGAGCGATCTTGCGCTGGAACAGGCCCGTCCGGTCGGCCGCCATGAACGCCGCGTCCCGCAGAGCGACCTTCGCCGGCGTGCTGACCAGTCCCGCCTTGGTCAGCAGCTCGGTCGAGCGCGCCACGTCGTGGGAGACGGCCCGGCGTTCGGTGTCGTAGGAGTCCAGGATCGGCTCCCCGAACTCCCCGCGGATGACTCCCGACAGCTTCCACGCCAGGTTGAACGCGTCCTGCATGCCCGTGTTCATGCCCTGCCCGCCTGCCGGGCTGATCACGTGGGCGGCGTCGCCCACCAGGAAGCAGCGCTCGCCGCGGAAGGCGGAGGCGATCCTGACCCGCACCCGGAAGGAACCGCTCCACAGCAGTTCCTCGATCCGGCTGCGGCCTGCCGCACGGTCGTCGACGACCTGCTGGAACATCTCCATCGGCGGGGGATTGCCCTCGTCGTACGCGTCGTGCGGCACGTTCAGGGCGATGCGGTGCACGCCGTCGCCCATCGGGCCGAGCACCATGGCACCGCTCGGCGCGTAGCAGTAGTGCGACAGGTCCTCGGAGAGGGTGGTGCTCAGCCGGGCGTCGGTGATGGCGAACGACACGTCGACCGGCGGGCCGTCGTAGGCGATGCCCAGTTCCTTGCGCACGGTGCTGTGCGCGCCGTCCGCGCCGACCAGCCAGCCGGGCTCCAGCTCCTCGATACGCCCGCCCTCGTGCTCCAGCTTGACGGCCGGTCCGCCCGGGGTGTTGTCCAGGGCCGTGAGCCGTACGCCCTCCTCCAGGGTGCCGCCCAGTTCGGCGAACCGGCGGCGCAGGACCCGCTCGGTGTCGGCCTGCGAGAGGGTGAGCGCGAACGGGTAGGGCGAGTCGGGCAGTCTGCTCATCCAGGCCGTCGCCAGGCGGCGGCCGCGCGAGTAGAACGCCGTGCCCGCCAGCCGGTGGCCGATGTCCAGCAGGTCGCCGGTGACCCCGATCCGGTCGAGCAGTTCGAGGTTGCGCGGCCAGACGACGTTCGCCCGAGAGTGCGCGGAGTGCCCGCGCCCGGCGTCCACGAGGCGTACCGGGATGTCCCGCCGGCGCAGCTCGCAGGCGACGACCAGACCCACCGGTCCGGCTCCGACGACCAGCACGGGCGCCGCGGGCCGGCGCTCGGTCAGGCCGCCCACATCAGACCCCCGTTGACCTCGACCACACTGCCGTTGACGTACGAGCTGTCCTGCGAGGCGAGGAACACGGCGGTGGCGCCGACCTCCTGGGGACGGCCGAGCCGCCCGGACAGCAGCCGGCCCCGGTAGCTCTCCCAGGCGCGCTCGTTGGCGGCCAGCTCCTTGCCCATGCCCTCGTCGATGTAGCCGGGCGACAGGCAGTTGACGGTGATGCCCTTGGGTGCCAGCTCGGCCGCCGAGGTGCGGGTGAACATCTCCACCGCGGCCTTGCTCGCGCTGTAGGCGGACGCCCCGATCGCGGCCCGGCCGGCCACGCAGGACGACACGTTGATGATGCGGCCGCCGACGCCGGTCGCCTCGCGCCGGGCGGTCATCGGGCCGATCACCGCGCGCGTGCAGAGGAAGACACCGGTCAGGTTGGTGGCCAGCGTGGTGTTCCAGTCGGCCACCGACAGCCGGGAGATCCTGCCGTCCCGGTTGACTCCGGCGTTGTTGACCAGGACGTCGACGCCCCCGTACGTCTCGGCGGCGGTGGTCATCAACCCGTCCACCGAGGCCTCGTCGGTGACGTCCGTGTGGTGGTAGAGCAGCCGGTCACCGTACTCGTCGGCCAGCTCCTTGATGTCGTACGGGTTGCGTGCGGCGACCACCACCGAGGCGCCCTCGGCGAGGTAGGCCTCGGCGATCGCCCGGCCCAGGCCGCGCGTGCCCCCGGTGATGACGGCCGTCTGTCCGTCGAGCCTCATGGCTCCTCCGATGCTGCGTGTGGTGTACGTGTGGTCGGTGTGCCGTGCTGGTGGGAAGGGGCGGCGCGTCAGTACCAGGTCAGCAGGGCCGCACCGGCGGTCATGCCACCGCCCACGGACGCCAGCAGCACCCGCTCGCCGCGTCGCAGGGGCTTGTCCCGGTGGGTGGCGTGCAGGGTGAGCGGCACCGACGCGGCGACGGTGTTGCCCAGGTGCGGCGCGGTGTAGGCGACCCGCTCCGGGTCGATCCCGGCGTCCGCCACGAAGGTCTCCAGGAGCCTGGTGTTCGCCTGGTGGAAGACGAACCGGTCCACGTCCGCCAGGGCCAGCCCGCACTCGTCGAGCGTCAGGGTGGTCAGCTTCGCCAGCACCGACAGCGCGTAGTCGCGCACCGCGCGTCCGTCCATGCGGAAGAAGTGCCCGCCGGCCTCGCGGGCCTCGGCGTCGAGCGGAGTCCGGGTGCCGCCTGCCTCCACGCCGACGTAGTGGTGGAACTCCCCGTCCGTGACCAGGTGCACCGACCGCAGGCCGTAGCCCTCGGGCACCTCGCCGAGCAGGACGGCGCCCGCGCCGTCACCGAACAGGCTGACCGTGCGCCGGTCGGACCTGTCCATGATCGTGGAGAACATGTCGGCCCCGACGAGCAGCACCTGATCGCCGTGCCGGCCCGCCTTCAGCAGGCCCTCGGCGACCGCGAGGCCGTAGAGGAAGCCACTGCACACGGCGTTGATGTCGAAGGCGGGCAGGGTGGAAAGACCCAGCTTGTGCTGGAGGATCGCGGCCGTGGACGGCTGCGGCACGTCGGGGGTGCTGGTCGCCACGACCAGCGCGCCGAGCCGCTCGCGCGCCTCCTCACAGACACCCCGGAGCGCCTCGCGGGCGGCGGGGACGGCGAGGTCGGAGGTCGTGGTGCCCGGCTCGGCGTACCGCCGCTGGAGCACCCCGGTGCGCTCGGTCACCCACGACTCGGGCATCCCGGTCCAGGCGCTGATCTGCTGGTTGTCGACGACCTTGTCCGGTGTGTAGGAGCCCATCGACAGGACACCGACTGGCATGGTTTCCCTTTCCTGTGCTTTTTCGTGTGGTGGTGGGCAGCTGCGGCACGGGGCGTCAGTGACCCATGCCGAGCCCACCGCTGACCGGCAGCACGGCGCCGGTGATGTACGAGGCCTCGTCGCCGGTGAGGAACCGCACGGCGGCGGCCACCTCCTCGGCGCTGCCGGCCCGGCCTAGCGGCGTCATCGCCAGGTACTGGTCGAGGCGGGCCGGGCGCACGCCGCGCAGCATGTCCGTCTCGACGAGGCCGGGGGCGACGACGTTGACGGTGATGCCGCGGCTGCCGAGCTCCCAGGCGAGCGAGCGGGCCAGCCCGAGAAGGCCGGCCTTCGCGGCGGTGTAGTTGGTCTGGCCGGGCGAGCCGGTGAACGCGACGGCGGAGGAGACCAACACCATGCGGCCCCAGCGCCTGCCCAGCATCGCCCGGGAGGCGTGCCGGGCCAGGCGGATGACCGACCTCAGGTTGGTGTCGAGCACGGCGTCGACCGCGCCGTCGTCGAGGGCGAGCAGCAGCCCGTCCCGGGTGATCCCGGCGTTGGCGACGAGCACCTCGACATCGCCCTGCTCGGCCGCGACCTCCTTGAAGGCGCGCTCCACCTGCGCCTCGTCCGTCACGTCGCACCGCACCCCGAGCAGCCCCGCCGGGGGCTCACCGGTGCGGTAGGTGACCGCGACCCGGTCACCGCGGGCGGCGAGCGCCCGCGCGACGGCCAGGCCGATGCCGCGGTTCCCCCCGGTGACGAGCACGGAGCGGCCGGTGCCGCCGTCGGGCACCGCGGTGTCCGCAGTCGGTGTCATGCCGGCGTCACCACGATCACCGCGTTCTGGCCGCCGAAGCCGAAGGAGTCGTTCACCGCCGCGCCGATCTCCAGCGGGCGGGCCTCCTTCGCCACGACGTCCACCCCGATGCCCGGGTCCAGGCTGGTCAGGTTGGCGGTCGGCGGGACGAGGCTCCGCTCCACGGCGAGCACCGTGTACACCGCCTCGGCCGCTCCGGCCGCGCCCAGCAGGTGCCCGACGACGCCCTTGGTCGAGGTGACCGCCGGCTTCTCACCGAAGACCCGGCGGATCACACCGGCCTCGGTGATGTCGTTGAGCGGCGTGGACGTGCCGTGCGCGTTGACGTGGTCCACCTCGGACGGATCGACCAGGGCGTCGGCCAGGGCGGCCCGGATCGCCCGCTCGGCCCCGCCGCCCGTCGGGTCGGGCGCCGAGGCGTGGTGGCCGTCGGCGGACGCGCCGAACCCGGAGACCCGGGCCCGGACCCGGGCGCCCCGCGCCCGCGCGTCCTCGACGCGCTCCAGCACCAGCATGGCCGCGCCCTCGCCCGCGACGAAACCGTTCCGGTCGGCGTCGAACGGGCGGGAGGCGGACGCCGGGTCGTCACCGCGCGTGGACAGCGCACCGGCCCGGGCCAGACTCGCCATCGCGGTCCGCGACATGGCCGCCTCGGCACCGCCCGCCAGGACGATGTCGCAGACGCCGGCCTCCAGCAGGGCGCGGGCGTACCCGATCGCCGTGTTGCCGGAGGCGCAGGCCGTCGACACCACCTGGTTGGGGCCCAGCGCCTTGAGGTCCATGGCGATGTAGCCGGCGGTCATGTTGACCGGGCCCATCACCATCAGCAGCGGGGAGACGAACTCCTGGCCGTCCTCCAGGTGTTTGCCGTGCTCCCGCTCGACCGTGGACCAGCCGCCCAGCGACGTGCCGACGACCACACCGACCCGGGCGCCGTCCCAGGACGCCGGGTCGAGCCCGGCGTCCTCGACGGCCTGCCGGGTCGCCACCACGCCGAAGTGGCTGACGGGGTCCATGCGTACGGCGCTGCGCCGCCCGAGCAGCGCTCCGGCGTCGAAGCCGGGGACCCGGCAGGCGAAGTCGACGGGCAGACCGGCCAGGTCCGGGTCGGTGGCGGCCGTGGACTCGCCCGCCCAGACCCGCTCGATGTTGGCCTCGACGCCCAGCCCGGCCGGGGTGACCAGGCCGACGCCGGTGACCGCCACGTCGAAGCGTTCCGTGCGCCCGCCCGGGCGCTGCGTGGGTATGCCGCTCATCAAGCCACCGGAGCCTTGGCGTCGATGGTGGCGAGGACGTCACCGAAGGTGTTCTCCGGGGTCAGCGCCGTCTCGTCGATCTGGACGCCGAACTCCTTCTGCACGATGACGCTGAGCTCGATCAGCGCGAGCGAGTCCAGGTCGAGGCTGTCGAAGGTGGCCTCGGTGTTCAGCTCCTCGGCGAGCACACCGAGCTTCTCGGAGACGAGGGCGAAGAGACGGTCCTGGGTTGCGGACATGGCTGTATCTCCTTGAGTGGATCGAGTGACTTGGGTGGATCGAGAGTTGAGTGGAGCGGGTGGGTCGGGCGGAGCGGGTGGAGCGGGTGATGCGGGTGGATCGGGTGGTGCGGCGGGTCAGTGCCTGCTGACGACGACCGCGGTGAAGGTGAATCCACCGCCGCCGTTGAGCACGAGCGCGTGATCCCCCCTCTCCAGCAGGTCCGTCCGGGCCAGGTCGGCGAGGGAGGCGTTGAGGTCGCCGGCCCCCACGTGCCCGGTGGCACGGCCGAGGTCGAGCACCTCGGCCGGGGTGACGTCGGTCAGCGGCGGGATGTACGCCTCCGCCATCGCCTTGCTTCCCAGCCGGGGAATCACGGCGTAACGCAACCGCGGGTCGTCGCCCGCGAGTCCGGCACCGGCCAGGGCCTCCTCGACCACGGCCCGGATCCGGTCGGCCGCGGTCTTGAGGAAGAACTCGACGCCGTACGCCTTGATGAACGCGCGCTTGGTACGCCGTACGTCGATCATCGGGCTGTGCCCCATGGGCGTCGCGTTGAACTCGTCGTCCCCGCGGTGCATCACCTCGAGTTCGGCCGCGACCCGGGTGGCCAGGGAGTGCAGCAGCAGGTCCGGCCCGTGCGTGTGCGCCGCCGGGGTGGCGTGGTGGACGAGGACCGCCGTGGCCGCGTCCCCGGCCGCCATGCCGTAGTCGCTGAGCCAGCGGTGCCAGCTCGGCATCAGGAACCGGTCGGCGGTCGTGACCAGCGCGGGTCCGGCCTCCGGGTCGCCCTGGAGCCTGCTCGCGGCCAGTTCGATGCCGATGGCGCCGCCGTTGCACTGCTGGAGCAGCCCGATGGGTACGGCACCGTGGGCGCCGATGCGCCGGGCGACGTAGTGCGGGGCGGACCAGGCGTCGTGGCCCTGGTGGTGGACGCTCGCGTGCAGCACCAGGGAGAGGTCCTCGGCCCGGGCTCCGGAAAGCGCCAGGGCCTCGGCCGCGGCCTCGACGGCCATGTCGGGCGGTGCGGTGTCCTCGCTGACCGGCAGGGACGTGTAGCCGAGCTCGCGGGCGGTCCGGGCGTCGATGTCACCGGCGGCCAGGGCCTCCTCGACCGTCTGGCGCTGCTCCGGGTACCAGGCCGTCGCCGTCAGCCCGAGCGGTGCGTGAAGTCGCACGGCCGTCACCCGCCGTCCGTGTCCGGGCCCGTGGGCACCGGGGCGACGGCGACCTCGGCCGTGCAGACCGACTCCCCGTCCTGAAGGAAGTCGACGACGCAGCGCGCCTCGCCCGAGGGCGTGACGGCCACCGTCACGGGGCTGTCCAGCTCCACGAACCGGCGGAAGGTGGCGCCGAAGGCGCGGGCGTGGTGCCGCTCGGCGGGAGCACCGGCGGCGAGCACGGCGGCCTGGCGTGCGGCCTCCATGAGCGCCATCGCGGGCACGTGGTCCAGGGGGTGGTCGTAGAGGGCCGGATGCCCCACGGGGACGTCCAGCGTGGCCCGCAGGGCGAGCGCGCCGCCGGGGCGTTCCACATCGGTGAGCACCACGTTCTCGGCCCGCTCCCGCCCGACCGATGCGGGTTCCACGGTCGCGCCGAGCCGGGTCGGCGGCATGTCGGACGAGGAGGGGGGAACGGTTCCCCGGCTCTTCTCCCGGTGGGCCGTGTAGCCGTCCCGGCTGAGGTAGCCGGCCACGATGGCGCTGGTCCCGGCCCTGCGGCCGGCGACGACGAACACGCACTCCAGCGTGGCGGCCAGCGGTCTGCTGCCGCGCCGCTTGAGGTCCCGCGCGCTCACCTCGATCACGAACTCGTCCGGAGCCTCGCCCCGGGCCCGCAGCGCCGCGAGATCCGTGAACTCGGTCGTCCAGTCGCTGATCAGGAAGGACGTGTCGTAGGAGACGCCCAGCCACTGATGCGCGACGACGGTGACCGCCTGGCGGGCCGCCTCCAGGAGGAACAGCGGATCGAGCAGCGCGGGGCGCTGCGTGTGGTCGTTGTAGTAGCTGTGCGCGCGTGGTGCCTGGACCGCCACGGCGAACGTCTCGTCGCCGAGCCGCACCGCGTCCGTGACGAAGACCTCCATGACGGCCCGGCGGTGCACCAGGACGCGGTCCATCGAACGCTGGTAGGCGAGTTCGGCCGCGGCCGGAGCGGATTCCGTCCGCTCCTGCTCAGCAATGGTCATGCCCCGTTCCGTTCGTCCGTGGGTCTGCTTCGACGGCCCCTGAGGGCGTGGAATCAGCCTCACAGCCGCCTCTGTGGGTTCGGCCGCGAACGGCGAGGGGCCCGGCCGACGGTCCGGGGCGGCTGGGTGGAGAGCCGCTCAAGAACCACTGGAGACCCGGCGCAGGGAGCGCGCCTCGGACATGCGAAAGGGCCGCCCCCTCAGGGGACGGCCCTGCTTCTCGCTCCGCCGCACCCCGGAAACCAGGGGCTGCCCGGTCTGTCTCCCGCGCGCCGGATCAGGACGGGTCGACCGCCAGGACCACCTTCCCGCGCACATGCCCGGTCTGCACGAGCTCATGCGCGCGCACGGCGTCGGACAGCGGGAACTGAGCGCTCACGTGGACCCGCACCGCCCCGCGGTCCGCCATCCCGGCCAGCTCGGCGAGGTCGGCCGGGTCGGGGCGCACGAACACGTAGCGTCCGCCCAGCCGCGTGACGTCACCGGAGATGGAGGCGAGCCGCCCGCCCGGCCGCAGCAACGCCGGTGAGCCGAAGAGGGTGTCACCGCCCATGAGATCGAAGACGGCGTCGACGCCCTCGGGGGCCAGGGAGCGCACCCGGTCGGCGAGCCCCGGCCCGTAGGTCACCGGCTCCGCCCCGAGCGAACGCAGGAAGTCGTGGTTGCGCTCGCTCGCCGTGCCGATGACACGCGCGCCGAGGGCGCGGCCGATCTGAACGGCGAGCGAACCGACCCCGCCGGCCGCCGCGTGGACGAGCAGCACCTCACCGGCGGCGATCCCCAGATGGCGGCGCAGCGCCTGGTGGGCGGTGAGGCCGGCGGCCGGCAGTCCGGCCGCCTCGCGCCAGTCGAGAGCGCGCGGCTTGTGCGCCAGGGTCCGCACGGGCGCGGCGACGAGTTCCCCGTAGGTGCCGCGCTGCATGTGGTCGGCGCGGACGTACCCGACGACCTCGTCGCCCGGGGAGAACTCGGTGACGCCGAGGCCGGTGCGTTCGACCACACCCGCCAGGTCGCAGCCCATCACCAGGGGGAAGTGCGACTCGAACCAGTCGTCGATGTAGCCCTCCCGGATCTTCCAGTCCGCCGGGTTCACGCCCGCGTACTTCACCCGGACGAGCACGACGTCCGGTCCGAGACGCGGTTCGGGGAGGTCCATCAGCTCCAGGACCTCCGGACCTCCGTAGCGCTGAATGGCGATGGCCTTCACGGACGAAACCCCCTGCTGGGACGGCGACAGCACGCACATCAGGACGATGGCACTCGCACTATAGGCGAGACTTGAGCCAGAGTTCTGCCACACAAACGGCAATTGACATATGACCGAGTACTCCGTCAGAGTCGCGGTCATGCTCGTACTGTCCGCCGCCACCGGCAAGTTCGGCACGAACGTCCATCTCGTCGCCGCCGGACCGGGAAACCCCTGCCTCATCGTCGACCCCGGGCACGACTCCGCCGACGCGGTCCTCGAGGCCGTCCGCGCCCACCGCCTGGAGCCCGAGGCCATCCTGATCACGCACGGCCACATGGACCACACCTGGGACGCGGTGCCGCTCGCCCGGCACTTCGGCGTCCCGGCCTGGATCCATCCCGCCGACCGCTACCAGTTCGGCGCCCCGGCCAAGGGGCTGCCCGACTCGTTTCCCCGCGACCTGCTCATCGGCCACCCCGACCGCGAGCCCGACGAGGTGAGCGAACTCCCCGAGCAGGGCGGCGAGCTGACCTTCGCGGCGGGCCGGGTCACCGTGCTGCACACCCCCGGCCACACCGGCGGCTCCGTCATGTTCCGCTTCGGCACCGGCGACGTCCCGCTGCTGGCCACCGGCGACGCCCTGCTCGCCGGCGGTCCGGGGCGCGCGGACGCGCCGGGCGCCAGCCCGGCCGCCCTGCAGAACTCCCTGCGCATGGTCGCGACCATCTGCCCGGACGACACGCGACTGCTCACCGGGCACGGCCCCACCACCACCCTCAGCGAGACGGGAATCCGATGACCGACACCTCCGAGACCCCGGCGAACGAGACCTCCACGACCTCAGGGAGCCGTATGCGCACCGTCCGTTTCCAGTCCTTCGGCGACCCGTCCGTCCTGGCCGTCGCAGAGGTCGCCGCGCCCGGACCGCAGCCCGGGCAGGTCACGATCGACGTCGAGTACGCGGGCGTGAACTTCGCCGAAGTGATGTTCCGGCGCGGCCAGTTCCCCGTCGACCTGCCGCACTTCCCCGGCCTGGAGGCGGTCGGCACGGTACGCGCCGTGGGTGACGGCGTCACCGGCATCGCGACCGGCGACCGGGTGGCCGCCCTGACCCTGGGCGGCGGCGGCAACGCCGAGGTCGTCGCCGTCGGAGCGGAGCACGTCGTGCGGCTGGACGGCGAACTCGCCCAGCTGGACGGGGCCTTGGCGGCAGGCGCCCTGTGCAACGTCACCACCGCGCTGGGCGTGCTCACCTCGGCCGGGCACCTCGCTCAGGGCGAGACCGTGGTCGTTCTCGCCGCCGCCGGCGGAGTGGGCACGGCCGCCGCTCAGCTCGCCCGGTCACTGGGCGCGGCCCGGGTGATCGGCGTGACGAGCTCCCCGGCCAAGGCCGAGTACGCGCGCGGCTACGGCTACGACAGCGTCGTGTCGTACGACGAGATCGAGCAGGAGGTGGCCGAGCGGACCGGCGGAGCGGGCGCGGACCTGGTCCTGGACTCCGTCGGCGGCGCGTTCCGCTCCTCGGTGACCGGCCTGCTGGCGGCCTTCGGCCGGCACGTCGTCTTCGGCAACGCGGCGGCCGAGGACGTCACGTTCGAGGGCAACCACCCCTGGTACACGAACAGTTCCCTCGTCGGCTACAACCTCGGCGGTGTCGCCGGCCGGGCCCCGAAGCTGCTGCGCGCCCATCTGGAGCAGGCACTGTCGGAGGTCGCGAAGGGCAACGTCCGGGTGGACGTGAAGGTGCTGCCGCTGAAGGACGTGGCACACGCGCACGAGCTGCTGGAAACCCGGGCCTCCACGGGGAAGTACGTCCTCGATGTCCGCTCCTGACATGCGTGAGTCGGAGTCCGGACTGCCGATCGAGCCGGTCTACGGGCCGGAGGTGCTCGAGACGCCTGGCGGCCCTGCGCGCCCAGCACCACCCCTCGACCACACCCCCAGGCCTATCCGCATCTCCTCGACGCATCGCCGCCTGCCGCGCCACCCCGTCGGCGGGCAGGCGCTGCGGATCTCCGGGACGCTCAGGCCTCGCCCGTGAGATAGCTCACGCGCGGGGCCTGTGCGATGCCTCACAGGCGAGAGGACAACGAGAAACGGGCCCCTGCCGGTGACTTCCGTCACCGGCAGAGACCCGTTCATCGGTATCTCTGGTTTGGTGGGGCACCGACGGAACTCGCTGTTCAGCGGCTATATGAGGGTTTGTGAAGATCGGTTCCCGCGCTGGTGTAGATCGTTTCCCGCCGCCCTGGTCACCCGATGCCGGTCAGCATCGGGTGACCAGGGCGAAACCACCGGGCTCGGTTGCGCTCACCCGGGTGGTTCGGTCCCGGCCGCGTCGGGAGGGGTCGGGACGACACCCGGGAGTGGGTTCATCACCCAATCCGCTTTCTCCCAAGTGATGGTCTCGGTGACGCGGATGGGTCGGTGCTTGGTACCTGCGGTGCCGGTCATATCCACTTTCCATACGCCCTCGAAGTCAGAGGTGCGCGTCCACCGGACGTCCCAGTCCTGTCCACCGTATGCCTTGATCCGGGCGCGGGCGTCCTTGGAGCCCTGGGGATGGGCGTCGAGCAGCCCGGCCAGCCCATCCTCGTCCGATGTGTTGAGGAACCGTACGTAATCGTGGAGGAAACGGTCCTGGTCCGCCAGGTCGGGTTTCGCGGACGCGGAGCCGTCCCCGCCGCCGCACGCGGTGAGCAGTAGTGCGAAGAGCACCGCCATGAGCAGCCCAGCGCGACGCCGCCGTGAGTGGTGTCCGCTCCCGTCAGGTGCGGAAGGCGTAGTAGGTCGCGCGCGGGTACTGCGCCACAAGGCTTTTCACCGACTTCCGGTAGGTGTTGGTCGAGTGGTAGGTGAGGTAGGGCACTCCATTGCTCTTGTACGTGGTGATCATGGAGTGGTCCTTGGACCGGTTGCCGCTGAAGTCCATCTGGAGGATGTCCCCGATCCCCAGCTTGTACACGTTGTCCAGGTTGTAGGCCCGGTCGCTGTGCAGAGCGAAGGACGCCCAGTAGTTGACGTTGATCCAGGACGTCGTCTGGTTCGAGGAGTTGTACCACCAGTTCTTGTAGCTCTTGTACCAGCCGGTGTCCTTCTTCCAGCCGCCCGCCCGCAGCGCCTGGCTGATGAAGTTGGTGCAGTCGCCCCCGACGTCGTTGAACTTGCGGTAGCTGGAGTTGTAGTTCTTCCAGTACTTCTCCGCGTACTTGGCCATGGCGGTGTAGTCGTAGCTCGCGGTGACGCTGACCTTGGCCTGGGCCTGGGCCTGGACGGTGGGCTGGGTCGTGCCCGCCTTGGTCTCCTCGGGGGCGGGGCCGTCGGTTTCGGGCTCGCCGCCCTCGTCGATCGGTTCCTCCGCCGCTCCGGCGGGCATGGGGCCGCTGTCCCCGGCGGTGTCCACCACCGAGTTGACCGCGGCCGGCCCTCCCTCGTCGAGAGGCCTGAATTGAGTCAGCTCCCACGTGCCGTCCGGCGCTGCTACGAAGGTCAGCTCGTGCCTGGCCTGGAAGCCGGTGGTAGGTGGCTCGTCGCCCTCGATCTTCTTGTAGGTGAGCATCGTCGTCTCGGTGACCTGGGCGGTGGCCCGGTCGCCGGTCACCCGCACCTCGTCCACGTCGACCTCGGTCTCGGCCGCCGTGTAGGCCTCATCCAGGGCGGCGAGCCGCGCCTTGCGGTCACGCAGGACGTCTGTCGCGGTGTCCTCCGCGCGGGACAGCCTGCTGGTGACGTGTACGTCGCCCTTCAGCGGCAGCGACGCGCCGGCACGGGGAGTCGCCTGGGATCCGTCCAGGATCGCGGAGGTCCGTCTGGTCAGGACGGCATCGGCGAGGGTGGCGAAGTCATCGGTGGTCTCGGCATCCACGGCGCGGGCTGCCCCGGCCGTGGCCTGGGCGGCTGCGGTGTCCGCGGCATGAGCGGTCGCGGCGGGCGGCAGCGCGGCCAGCAGCGTCGCCCCCAGGGCCAGCGCCGTGGCACGTCTGTAGCTCCCGTTTCTCATACAAGTCCCCCAACTTGGGCCCCACGCAGGCCGGTTGAGGGAATCCTGTCACCTCCCGTCACGGGCTGCGAGACCTTTTCGCACATACATTCCCGGATGTCCGGCTTCCGTTCTTGGCTCCCAGTGCTCCCCAAGGAGCCTTGACCATCAAGTGCTCAGCCGGGGTTGCCGGTCAGATGACCGAGCTGAGCAGTGCAACGAGGCGGTGGAAAGCCGCGGCGGCCGCTGCCGCCGCGGCTTCGGGTGCCGACGCCTCGGAAGCGCCCTGTTGACGCAAGTCGGTTGGCGGCACCTGGTTCCAAGGGTGTCTGCGACGTGGTGCGAAGGCCGTATGGATCCGCAGTGGCGGTCCACGGTAGTTGACGGCCGTCGGGTGCTGGGCAAAGGTCGCCGCCGCGGCTGCGGATGTTCAACGGCTGAAGTCCACCGAAACACGAACAACGGCGACGAGCGAACCGACACAAAAGGTGAGCGTTACCAGGACCATGCCTCGCTCAGCCCGGCCGGAGCGGATTCTCGCCAGGCTCCCCGCGGAGCACCGCCACACGCTGCGCGTCCACGCGTGGACGTAATGAGTTCCATACCCCATCAACGCTGGACGCCCAGGCCATCAGGATGCGTATTCATCCCGCTCGTTTGTGCGCACCCACGTTGCTAGCCTGACCGCCGTACGCCAACTGAGCGCACGGGGGAAGGCATTCATGACGCAGCCAGCAGGAGAGCAGCACATAGGCGCCGAGGGGGGACCCGTTGGTGTGCGGCTGAACCAGGTGCCTCTTGATCCGGGGGGAAGTTCTTCACCGGGAGGCAGCCAGCCGGGCCTTGCATCCTCGCCCGCGGAGAAGAAGGCCGCGGCCAAGGCGATCGAGGACCACATCGAGCCGGACACGAAGAAGGCCGGCGAGTGGGCGGATACCGAGACGAACTCGGCCGTCAAGGCGTTCGAGCCGAAGGGCGGCGACGGGTGGGTCACGTCGGGGGCCCTCAAGAAGGCCCACACGACGTGGGGTGAACAGGTCCGGAACCTGATGAACCGACTCGCGTCGGAGAAGTCCGCGCTGCGCAGCACCAACAACCTGCTGCAGAACACGGACCTGGGAGTCGGTTCAGGGCTGCGCCAGATCTCGCCACTCGACGGTTACTGATCGCACCACGGTCCGGCCTCGGCGCCGACCGAGCCGGCCAGCCACACGCGACCACGCACAACGGGGACCCATGCCGACGTACCACGAGATCATGACTGGCCTGCAGAAGACCGGCAGGAAGAACTACGGGTCGAACGACAACCCGCTGTACGGCTACCAGTCGTTCGTCAGCATGATCAGCACAGCGACGTCAAGTACGACGACCAGTTCCTGTATCAGATGGGCGAGGATCTCATAGCAGCCGAGAAGAAGCAGTCGGGGCTCTTCACCGAGTGGGGAGCCGGCCACGACGGCATCCGCGCCGACGCGATCGACGGCCTCCTGGGCGTGATGAGCAAGAACCCGGACGCCGCGACCGCCTTCTTCGACCCGGCCGGCAACGGCGCCGGCGCCGACCACGTCGACAACGACCATCTGCACTACCTGGCTGGCAGCGGGGACGGCACACGGGAGTGGCCCCAGCACCTGGTCACCGGGATCTCGGTCATCGAGATGGACGATCCGCTCAGCCGGACCGGGCTGGGGGCTGCGCTGGAGGCTGCGGCAACGGGGCATCCGCCGCTCGCGGCCGGTCAGGACCCATGGCCCGACGTGAAGCACAGCGAGGCCCAGGCCCGTGTGATGCACTCGATCATCACCGAACTGGCACCGTCGTCGGGTACGGATGCCGGTGTGGAGGCAAATCTTCGGCAGCCTCTGGCCAACGCTCTGGCGGGGTACACCAACGACACTCACGAGATTCTCGGCGGTATGGACGCGGACTACGTGCGGGCCGCGACAGGAGACGGATACTTCCGTGACGGCGACACCACGCGCATGGCGGTGTCACAGAAGGATCTTGTCCAGGTCATGCGCGGCTTTTCCGAAGACCCGGATGCCTACGCCACTCTGCACAAGGCCGAATCCAGGTACATCGATGCCCAGATGCGCAGCATCCCAGAAGGAGCAACCGACTTCGAGACGTCCGCACCCATGAGCAAGGCGGGTGCCACACTCGGGGCCTACTCGGCCATCCGAGAGGACGTACTCAACGACGGGCGTATGGCGGGCTACAGCGAGGCGGACTGGAAGTCGAAGATCGCCTACCACATCATCGGTGGAGCCGTCACTCCGCTGGCCATTCCCACGGCCGGTGGCTCCCTCGTCGTCGGTGACGCTCTCCAGCGAGGCGTGGACACGTGGGCCTGGCAGTGGGGGAACTCCATGAAGGCCGACGCTGACGCCACGGCCAATGCCGGAATCGCCGATGAGTACCTCAACGCCCATAACCAGATGGTCACCATGGTCGATGTGTGGGCCAGCGACCGGTCGGACATCGACACGACGACCAACAGCGGCAAGGCCGAGCTGGCGGTGCTCACCAACGACATCCTCAACGGCCACGACCGCGGAGCGAGCTCGGCCCAGAAATACCTCACGGATACCTCCAACTGACATCAGCCATCCGGCAGCACCTCATACCGCAACAAGGAAGAACATGTCCGAAGCACCTTCGCCGCACGTCCGGCGCTCACGCCGCGTTGCGCTGATCGCTGTTGTCTCCTGCGTGGCGGTGGCTGGGGGAATCGGAGCCTGGCTTCTTCTCGGCTCCGACGCAAATCCAGGGAGCTGCGAAGAACTGCTGAAGGACAAGCGCGTCCATGAGGCGTTGGGCGGTAACTACAAGGCCGGCCTGAGTTGTTCCGAGTTGGGGACGGCGGTCAGGAAGGCCACTGTGGGGTCCACGGCGGGGCAGCACTCGCTTCCGCAGGCTCAGGCCATGAAAGATGTGCTCATGGCCGTCGAGGACAGCCTGGAGACCACGGGTGGTGGCCTCGACCCGATCCTGCGCCCGCCTCTCGCCGAGTCGCTGGCGGACTACGCAGCGGACACCGATGCCATTCTGGGCATCGGAGACGCCGAGTACGTCAGCAACAGCTCCTATTCCAAGCCGGCTTGGGAGGACGCCGACGGCGTTCACATGGCCGTGCCGCGTACCTCGCTCCTCCGTACCGTGAGGGCGGTCTCGGAAGACCCCACGGCGTACACCACACTGCGAATCGCGGCGACTCGTCATGCCGCCGAAGGGCTTGCCGCCGTGGAACGCGGCGCCGATGGCGCCGAACTGACCGCACCACCGGCGCGAATCGCCCGCACGCTCGGCACCCTGGACGCTGTGGCCGCCGATACCCGGCGGGACCTAGGTGAGAACCAGGCGGCCCAGTGGGAACGCGACGTCTTCGAGGGGCTGACGGAGAAGACTCCCGAGTCGCCCTCCTACTCGAAGAACCCCGTGGACCACCTTGTTGATTCATGGCGGCGAACCTTGTCGGCGGATGGTGCCGGGAACAGCGCCACCGCTCTTGAAGAGCAGAGCGCCGACATGGTCAGCGCTTGGGGGAAGGCCCTGGGGCTGGACAGCACAGTGCAGAACTCGCTGCGGGAGGACTCGCTCGACGATTCCTATCACGCACGCAGTGACGCACTCCGTGAACTCGAGTGAGACAGGCTTCCGGCGGACGTACGACGACACGACGGACTACCCCCATCCATTGTCCTGGCCGACCCCCTGACCGGGGACACCCCACACACCGAGGACACGACACGTGACACACCCACGACCCCGGCTGATGATCGCAGCCGCTCTGACCGCGGCTGCCCTGGTGACCGGCTGCCAGAGTGACAGCGGCGCGGCGCCACTGAGCCTGAACGGCCTGACCGAGACCGCCGACGGTGTGCCGGAGGACGGGGCGAAAACTTGCCCACTGCCCTACGACATGACCGAGGCAGCGAAGGCCGTGGGCCTGGACGCGGAAGCCGGCCCCGGGTCGGTGCAGGAGGATGACACGCCCGTCGCCACGACCGCGGGCGGAAAGCGTGCCAAAGCCGGTGACGGACTGGCCGCGAACCCAGGTGCCCTGGTGAGCTGCACGTTCCACATCGGCCAGGAGGACATTAACGTGCACACCGTCGCAACCCGCGAGCGGCATGCGATCTACCAGCTGACACCGGTGGTCTCGTCGCTGGCCGCCGTATCTGCATCCGACGCGGTCAGCTACGTCGAGAAGGCCGGCGCAGCCGAGGTGGGAGAGGTGGTCATCACGGACAGCGGCAATGTCGCCGCCGTACGCCTGAAACTCGACGGCGACGGAGACGCCGCCCTCCTGGTCGGTGCCGGGCAGGAGGGAACCGCATCGCTGGACCGGAAGCAGATCAGCGACCTCACCGAAGCGCTCGTGGAACAGGTTCAGTAGACCGGGATCGTTCCCGTGGCCGTCTCGCCGCTCTGGCGGCCGTCCAGCCACGGCGTTCGCGCCTGCTCGTCAGTGCGCGCCAGGCCGCGCTGCCGCGCGGGCCTTCGCTGTTCCACCCCGGGTGGGTGGTCGGCCGACTTCGGCTGCGTCACCGTCCAGGGCGTAGACCGTCCCTGGTCGCGGATGCCGCGGGACGGCCGGTCCGTCCGCGAGGCGGATCAACTCGCCGTCCGCGTCGGTGTCCGGTGCCACATTTCATGGACGGCGGTGTGCGCGTGCGTGAACCAGCGGTCAGGAACCGGCACCACGATCATCGAGTGGCTGATGCGGACCATGGCGTCAGGCCGCCTCGGCGTGTGCCTCGACGTTCTCGATGCCGGCGTCCGGCCCGGGTCCAGCGGACGTACAGCCCGCCGGCTATGAGCAGGGTCGCGGCCGGAGAGAGCATCGGCCAGCCACGCAGCAGGTTGACCGCGAGGGTGACGGTGACGGCCACGGCGGCGAGGGCGTTGATCCAGGTCAGGGCCGTCTTGCGACGCGATGACGTCCTGGTCTCTGCCGTCATGGCGGGCGGCGGTACGACACGAACGCCGCACCGTCCTCGCGTGGCGCGACTGCCCTCCCGATACCGCCGGATTCTGCTCCCGCTGGTGGGCCTGCGGCGGCGGCTGAGCTCTGATCGGCCTGCGGGAGGAGCGGGTGTCGTGTTCCGCTACCGCACAACCGTTGGACACGACCGGTTGTCTTCTCCGTGGAAGCCACGTGGACCAAGGGAACCGATGATCACACTCCGGCAAGCCCGGACGACGCGACGATGTTCTATCGTCTCCAGACGGCGTCCTGGGCCGGTCCGCGGACCCGTCAGCTGCCGGAGGGTGCGCGGCGACGGCTCCCCGGGCGGTACCGAGGGCCCACAGCATGCGATGGCGCGAGGTGCTGGGTGCACTCGCACCGGGCCGGACGCCGCGTTCTTCGCCGTCCGCGATCGGCTTGCCCTTCGGTGTGGCATGGTCGTCCGTCCGATCGATGAGATCCAGCGGCATGCCCGTCTGTACGGAGGCATGCGGGATGGCTGACCGTCATCGCAGGTCCGACCACGCGCCCGCCCCGATGTGCCTGTACGGCCACGGCATGAGGTCCATCGGCAGCACGACCTCGGCTGGAGCGGTCGCTACGGAGGGCGGGGATCCGAGCGTGAACGCGTTCTTCTGTCGGGTGTGTGACGTGACCGAGCCGCTGATGCGGCGCGCCGACCTGCTTTCCCAACTCCTGTCGGTGGGGCGCGCACACGATCAGGCAGAGGACATGGAGAGTCGTCCGGCCGACCACCGGTAGGCGGGGGCCAAGGACAGTACCTCTGGCGCCTGGGGCTAACGTCCCTCTGCGGGAGTGGGCTCGCCCCACCAGCGTTCGGACCGGAGAGGAGACTCTGCGTGGCTGCTGACTCGGTGTCCCGCCTCGCAGTGGGGAGTCCGGCGGAGTTGACGTGGGGGCGGCTGCTGTCCTCGTGACAGCTGGACGTGCCCGCACTGCTGCTGGTCGCTGCCCTGGGACGCGCTCTACGTCTGGGGCGTGCTCCGGCTGCGCCGGCGCGGTGAGCGCTGGCCCCTCCCCCGCGTCGCGGCGTTCGTGCTGCCAGGGCTGAGTGGGCTGGTGGTGGCCACGATGTCGGCGCTCGCCGTGTACGACCACGTACTTGTTCTGGCCGGCCGCGGTCCAGAACGTCCTGCTCGACCTGGTCGCGCCGCTCGGCGCCTCGCTGCGCCTCACCGTCGAGACCCTGCCCGAGGACGCCGCCCGGCGGGTTCGGGCGGTCATGACCGGGCGGGTCGTGCGGCTGCTCACCTTCCCTCTGGTCAGCACGGTTTCCCTCTGGTCAGCACGGTCTGGTGCTGACCACCGAGCTGACGGTCTACTTCACCCCATACTTCGCCAGCGCCCTGCGCGTCGGCTGGCTGCACGAGCTGACGCACTTGCCTCGTACACCCCTGGTGGGAGACCGAGCAGGGTGAGGTGGCCGACCACGTCCGGCGCCAACGGCACGGCTGACCAGGCCTGCCGCGCCCGTCAGGTGCCCCAGGCTGCGAAGACGCCGGCAGCGCGGCAGCCGGGTGCCACGACGTGGAGGACTCGGCTGAGTGCTGAGCGCTGGGTACCGTCGACAGGGCGACATGGCCGGGCCTCAGCCCCTCATCCACGCGGAAGGACCATCGAACGGAGCGGTCGGCTGGAATACCGGCCCTCATCTGACAACCGCCGTGTCGGCCGTCGTCCATCCGTCGTGCGGTCGGGTGTGGTAGGAGCGGGCCTGACGCCGCGCCGCCGGGGCCCTCTGGTGTCCATGACTCGATGCCAACTGTGCGGGCAGATGCACAGCCGGGGGGCCGTACCCGCCTGTCGTGGGTACGGCCCCCGGTACGGACGGGAACCGCCGGTCAGGCTGCGGCGCCGGGGACGGTGCCCTTGCGGCGGCGGACGACGAAGACGGCACCCGCGCCGACGGCGACCGCGGCACCACCGGCGAGCGCGATGGTCGGGAGCATCGAGCTGGAGCCGGTCTCGGCAAGGTGGCCCTGCGGGTCGATCTGTGTATTGCCGGAGGGCTTGTTCGGCAGCGGCTTGCTGCCGCCCTGCGGCTTGGAGTCGTCCACGTCACCGGGGGTGGAGCCGGCCTTGAGGATGTCGAACTCGTAGTAGCTGTCGTCGCCGGAGTAGACGCAGTTGCCCTTGTCGTCGGCGTACATGCCGATGCTGATGGCGAAGCCCAGGCCGGTGGGGGCCTTCTTGTCCACCGCCAGGCGCAGGTCGATGGAGAAGGACTCCTTCGCCCGGACGTCGGTGTAGCCGAGGTAGCCGGCACCCTCGTCGTTCTCGTCCAGGGAGATGTCGGTCCACTGGCCGGTGGCCGGGTCCTTGAACTGCAGGGCGAGGTAGCTGGTGTCGATGAAGAAGTCGTCCTCGTCCACCTGGGCGGCGAACACACCGAGGTCGACGCGCTGGTAGGCCTTGTTGCCGGTGTTGTCGACGTTCAGCTTGAAGCCGTGAAAGCCGCTGCCCGCCACGATCTTCGACGGCAGGCCGGAGAGGCTGGTGTGCAGGTTCTCGTCGAACTTGGGCTCGTCGCCGTCCTCGCACTGCACCGGGCCCGGCGACGCCGAAGCCGACGCCGAGGCAGAGGCAGAGGGGGAAGCCGACACGGTGGCCGAAGCGCTGGGCGAGGCCGAGCCGGTGGCGGCCGGGGTCGACTCGTCGGCAGCCGGAGTGGACTCGTCCGCGGCGGGGGTCGACTCATCGGCGGCCGGGGTGGACTCCTCCGCGGCAGGTGTGGACTCCTCCTCGGAGGGCGCCGAGTCGCTGGCCGTGGGCGACGGGCTGTCGTCCGTGGCGTACGCGGCCGGGGCCGCCAGCAGGACGGCGGGGGCTATGGCGGCCGTCGCAGCGGCGAGGGCCAGGGAACGGCGAAGCTTCATGCGAACCTCGGAGGCAGGAGTGATCGATGTGTCCGCAAGATCGACCCACAGAGTGGGAAAAGGTTGCCCGAAGCCTCACAGATTCTTTACGTGATGCACATCACAAGGGTCGAACGGAGGTGTTGCGGGCATCTCAGCCACCGGCCAGGATCCAGATGGTGGGCAGCCGGGCGTACATCTCACGGTTCAGGCCCTCGTCGCGGGCTGTCGCGGCTTCGGGCGGTGAGTGTGTCAGTCGCCTGGCGATCGTCGGGGCATCGACACGGAAGCCCGGTCCGGGACCAGGGAGCGCATCCCCGGGCGAGTGAGGGGAGGTGTTGGCCAGGAGGCGGTCCGGCACAGCCCTGCCGCGGTCGACTCCGTCGCCGTGCGGGGCGCGGTGGCTGTCCATCGCCGACGAGCCGCAGTGCGGCACAGGCAGGTCTGCCAGGATGTGGCCATGCAGCCGTACGGGACAGCAGCACGCGCCCGACGAGGCCTCGGCCGGCTGCGGAACTTGCCCCTCCGCCGATGCCGCACCTCGGCGGCGGCATGCTCCGCGATGGAGGCCGGAGCACGATGCCCCGGGCCTGGAGCATGGGTGCGCGGGGCTGCTGGACCTTGCGGCTGAACAGGGTTCATCCGCAGAAGCGGAATCGCCCCATGGAGATCGTCCTGCGCGACGGCCGGGAGCGGGTGATCGCGCGGCTGCGTTTCCGGGCGTGTCCGGTATGCCGTACGGGGCGGATCCACGACGTCTGGGTCGGCGAAGCGTGGCAGCGGCAGGGACTGGGCCGCGAGGCCCTCCACTCACTGCTCGCTCTGCATCCCGGACACCGCTGGAGCACTACCCTGAAGACCCGGCAGGGGCGGGCCTTCTTCAGCGCGATGACCCGGGAGACGTCCACCGGCTTCCCGACCGCAGCCCCGTTGTGCCCTCATCTCAGGGGACGGTTCGGGCAGTTCGTGCACCGTGTGACCGGTCGGTCCCCGGCGCCGTGAACGGAGCCGGGGATGCGGCGGCCCGACTCGGGCCGTGAGTACGGGCCCGGCCGTCTGCGACTATGGATCTCGCTTCGCGGGGAGTGTGTGACGGCAAGGGCGGCGAGCTGTGCCGTCCTGGGGGCGCGGGGCGTGACCGCGTGGCGCTGGAGGGGGATGTGTCCGAGGAGAACGACCGGCTCGCCGTGCTGTCCGCCCTGCCGTTCGCCATGATGGCCGCGGTGACGGTGGTCGACGTCGCCACCGGACCGGCGGTGGGACTGTTGCCGTTGGTGTCGCTCGGACCGGCCTTCGCCCCGCTGGTCGGCGGCTGGCGGCGCACCCTGGGCATCGGTGTGATCGCGTTGCTGCTCACCGTCGGGCTGGGCGTGTACAACGACCTGTTCGACGCCGCGCGCGGCTACGTGAGCACGGCCTCGGTCATCGGCGTCACCGCGGCGGGGCTCGTCGCCGTGTCCATGCGCCAGAAGCGGGAGGCGGAGCTGGCCAGCGTCCGCTCGATCGCCGAGGCCGCCCAACGGGTGCTGCTCAAGCCGGTGCCGCGCCTGGCCGGGCAGCTGCGCGCCGCCGTCTCCTACATGTCCGCCGTCGCCGAGGCCCGCATCGGCGGCGACCTGTACGAAGTGGTCGCCGCACCGCAGGGCGTACGGGTGATCGTGGGCGACGTACAGGGCAAGGGACTGGACGCGGTGGAGACCGCGGCCATCGTCCTGGGCGCCTTCCGCGAGGCGGCCCTGGACGAGGCCGATCTCACCCAGGTCGGGCACAGACTGGCGCGGTCCGTGGACCGGCAGCTGGAAGGGGAGAAGTTCGTCACCGCCATCCTCGCCGAAGTGCGCGACCGCGAGGTCACCTTCCTCAACTACGGCCACCCCGCCCCCCTCCTGATCCACGCCGACGGCTCCGCGACGCTCCCCGAACCGGCCGAATACGCGCTCCCCCTCGGCCTGAGCGCCCACGGCCCGTCGGAACCGGAGCCGTTCCAGGCCGACTTCCACCCGGGGGACCAGCTGCTGCTGTACACCGACGGGGTTACCGAAGCCCGAGACGGCGAAGGTCAGTTCTACCCGCTCGCCGACCGCGCTCCCCTGCTCAAGGAACGCGATCCGGAAGCCGCTCTGGAGAGCCTGCGGCAGGACCTGCTCCAGCACGTCGGCGGTCCGCCGCAGGACGACGCCGCCATGCTGCTGCTTCGCTACCGGTGACAGCCGGATCACACCTGACGGTATTCGACCACCGGCGGCGGATGGGCGAAGCGTGCTGTCCACCGACACGGGAAGCCGTCCGGTCACAGGGGCGATCCGCAGTGCGGGCAGCCGCACGGCCTGCTGACATTGCTTGCCCTCGGCTTCGGCTGCGCCCTGGACTCACCCGAGATCATCCCGCTGCGCACTCACGACGTCCGCGAGGCACCCAACGGCGCCGTCGCGGTCCGCGGACAGCGCGCCCGTGTGGTGCTGTGCCGCACCGCCTGGGCCCCGGTCCTCACCGAGACCACCGCCTGGGCCTCCCGCCCCGGCCAGGCTCGCTATCTCTTCCGCCCGAGCAGTCACGCCCGCGGCACCAACACGGTCACCAACTTCCTCGCCCGCACCAAGAAGCCGCCCGGAGCGCCTCTGCTGGTCATGGGCCGGGCCCCGCCACCTGGCTCGTCGACGCCATCGAAGCCCGCATGCACCTGCCCACCCTGATGGCCGCCGCGGGCCTGACCACCCTGCGCTCCATCGACCGGGTCCTGCCCCACGTCCGCAACCTCTCCTCCGACCAGGCCGCCGCCGCGCTCAAGGAGGTCCGACCATGACCAGCCGCCTCGCACGCCACACCCGCATCGCCCGCCTGCGCTCCCAGCGCGCCCTCGTTCCCGACCCCGAAGCTGGCGAGGTCCGCGACGAAGTGGCCGGCTCCGGCCTGATCGAGGAGATCGAGCCGCTCGTCGCACGCCGCACCGGCTGCCCTTGCAAGCTCCCGGTCGAGGCCCTGCTGGTCGGCATGAGCCTGGCCTCCGCCCGCAACGGCGGCGTCGTGACCTTCACCGCGGTCACCGACTTGCTGTTCTTCTCCCTCTCCGAGCCGATGCGCGAACAGCTCGGCCTGCGCCGCTACCCCGACCACGACCGCGGCTTCGAAGCCGCCTACGCCACCGTCCGCCGCCTGCACAACATCCTCGGAGCGATCGATCCGTCCCCGTGGCCCAAGAACCACCGATTGGCCCGCCGCCATGCCGAGTCATGGCCAAGGCCGACCCGGACGAGCTCGCCCGCAAGCGCGCTCTCATGATCAAGCTGGCCAACCTGATCCTGGCCATGTCCCTGCGGGAGGCGATGCCCCTCCTGGAAGACCGCTGGAACGGCTCGGTCTGCGTCGACGCCACCCACGCCAAGGGGCTCGCCCCGAACAGCCCCGTTACCTCCACCGACCCCGACGCGGCCTGGTACGTCCGCACCGCCAAGCACAAGGACCCCCTCGCCCTCGACGACCTCGCCCCCGACCGGCAGGACAAGACGGGTGCCAGGCTCCTGACGAAGGCGGAACGCATCAAGAAGAGCCTGTTCGGCTACGACGCCTCCCTCGTCATCGCCCGTGACCCCAGCCGCAACGGCGTCCCCCTGCCCGACGGCTCCGCCGACCCCGACGTCGTCCCGGCCCTGGTCATCGCCTTCTCCGTCGACAAGCCCAGCCACCGCCCCGGCCACGTCGCCGTCGAGGCCCTCCAGCAGATCGACGACAGCCTCCCGCGCGGCTACCTGACGGGCGACCGCGCCTACAACGACCAGAAGCCGGAGAACTTCCAGCTCCCCGTCCGCGCCATGGGCTACGAACCCGTCTACGACTACCCAAAAGACCAGCTCGGCGTCCAGGCCGGCTTCGCCGGCGCGGAACTCGTCGAGGGCAACTGGTACTGCCCGTCCATGCCACCAGGAGCTCAAGGAAGCCACCAAGGACCTGATCAACGAGAGGATCGACAAGCAGACCTGGATCAACCGCATCCGCGCCCGAGCCGCCTACCTCCCAAGCAGCGGCCCGACGCCGAAGGCCACCGCCGCTGATGTGCCCCGCCGAGGCCAGCCGGGCCCAGTGCCCCTCAAGGCCTACACCCTCGGCCGCGGCACCCACCTGCCCCTCGTCGACCCCGCCCCCGACCCTGCGGGCTCACCTCCGTGCTGCGACCAGAGGACCGTCACCGTCCCGCCGGAGGCCGGTGCCAACCTCTGGCCGCCCCTCCAGTACGGCTCCGAAGCCTGGCAGCGCGTCTACTTCCGGCTCCGCAACAGCGTCGAAGGCATCAACGGCTACGCCAAGGCCCCCCTACGAACGCCTCGAAGACACCGGCACCCGCCGCATCCGCGGCATCGCCGCCCAGACCCTCCTGCTGGCCTTCCAACTGGCCCACGCCAACCGCCGCAAGCTCACCGCCTGGGCGAACTCCATCGCCCTCCACGCGACCGGCCCCACCGCCGGCCCACCCGCCGCCGCAAGACCAAGCCACTGGGCACTTGGACCCCCAAGGGCTACGTCACCCAGCCCTGAGACCTTCCTCACAAGCCACCAGTAGCCCGAGGAAGGAATGCCAGCCCGCAGCAGAACAACCGAAGATCCTCGCGCCCTAAAAACCGGACCGCCGACGGCCCCAAGCCGTCGGCGGTCCACGTGTTTTTCGCCACACACAGCAGAACAGGCGGCATCGTGATCACGATGCCGCCCGTTCCGTCAGTGCAACTGGAGCACTTTCGTCGGTGCTCCCTGGTGCGCGAGGGGGGAGTTGAACCCCCACGCCCTTGCGGGCACTGGAACCTGAATCCAGCGCGTCTGCCTATTCCGCCACCCGCGCATTGGGTGTGTCCTGGGCGTCCGCCCCTTGGGGCCGGGCGCCTGCCGACACCCAGAACATTAGCACGCTGGAAGGGGTGGGTTCACATCCCTTATCCCCGCAGGCAGACCCCCCGTCGAACCATCGATGTCCCTGCCACGTATCAACACGTACCGGTTCACGTATCAACCTCGTACCGGTACCCGCCGTCTCCGCAGGAGGGGTCCGGGTCCACAGTCAGGTGCGGGACACTGGTCTTCGGCCGCCTCTACGATCCTTGTCAGGCATACACGAGGCGGTTACGCGCAGCAGTACCACCGGAGGAGTTCGAAGAGGAGCTCCACAGGGAACTTCGTCATGCGTCGACACCCGTCGGCGGGGCTGACAGGGGGAACCAGCCGATCGAGCGGCGCGTGGATACGATCAGTAAGCAGTACCAGCAGTACCCGGCAAGCGGCCCGCAGGGCAGTGCACAGGACGGCAGCCAAGGAGGAGGTGCCCCATGGGAGTCCTGAAGAAGTTCGAGCAACGTCTCGAAGGTCTGGTCAACGGCACCTTCGCCAAGGTGTTCAAGTCCGAGGTCCAGCCCGTGGAGATCGCGGGAGCGCTCCAGCGCGAGTGCGACAACAACGCCACCATCTGGAACCGCGACCGGACGGTCGTGCCCAACGACTTCATCGTCGAGCTGAGCACTCCTGACTTCGAGCGGCTCAGCCCCTACTCCGGCCAGCTCGGCGACGAGCTCGCCGGCATGGTGCGCGACTACGCCAAGCAGCAGCGCTACACCTTCATGGGCCCGATCAAGGTGCACCTGGAGAAGGCGGACGACCTCGACACCGGCCTGTACCGGGTGCGCAGCCGCACGCTCGCCTCCTCCACGAGCCAGCAGGGCGGCCCGGGAGGCGGCGGCGCCGCGCCCGCCGCCCCGCAGGGCGGACGCCCCGGTGGCTACGGCTACCCGCCGTCCGCGGCGCCCTCCGGCGCCCCGCCCATGCCGGCCGCGCCGCCGCCCGGCGGCCGTCCCGGCGGCTACGGCTACCCGCCCGCCGCGAGCGGCCAGCGGCCCCCGGCCGCCCCGGCCGCCGGCGGACGCACCCGCCACTGGATCGAGATCAACGGCACCCGCCATCAGATCTCCCGCTCGACCCTGGTGATGGGCCGCAGCACCGACGCCGACGTGCGGATCGACGACCCCGGCGTCTCCCGCCGGCACTGCGAGATCCGGACCGGAACGCCCTCGACGATCCAGGATCTCGGATCCACCAACGGCATCGTGGTGGACGGGCAGCACACCACCCGCGCTACGCTCCGCGACGGCTCGCGGATCGTCGTGGGCAGCACCACCATCATTTACCGGCAAGCCGAAGGGTGAAGCGGGGGCAATGTCAGAGCTGACCCTCACGGTCATGCGGCTGGGTTTCCTGGCCGTACTGTGGCTGTTCGTGATCGTGGCCGTGCAGGTCATCCGAAGCGACCTGTTCGGCACGCGTGTCACGCAGCGCGGAGCGCGCCGCGAGGCAGGCCGGCAGCAGCAGGCCGCCGCCGCCCGCCAGGCGCCGCCACCGCAGCGCCAGCAGTCCGCCGGCGGCCGACGGGGCCGTAACGCCCCCACCAAGCTGGTCGTGACCGAGGGCACCCTCACCGGCACCACGGTCGCGCTCCAGGGCCAGACCATCACCCTGGGCCGGGCGCACGACTCGACGATCGTGCTGGACGACGACTACGCCTCCAGCCGCCATGCCAGGATCTACCCGGACCGCGACGGCCAGTGGATCGTCGAGGACCTCGGCTCCACCAACGGCACGTACCTGGACCGGTCCCGGCTGACGACTCCCACACCGATTGCGCTGGGCGCGCCGATCCGCATCGGCAAGACCGTCATCGAGCTGCGGAAGTAGTGCTACATCATGGATAGGCGCGAGCGGAGCGAGCACGCAGTGGCGGGCCCCACCCCGGCCCCCCGCGCGCTCCCGACCGGAGGGTGGGCAGTGTGGCTCGACACGACCGGCTGTACCCGGAGCCGACAGGCGAGGTGCGCATGAGTCTGTCACTGCGCTTCGCGGCCGGATCGCACAAGGGCATGATCCGGGAGGGCAACGAGGACTCCGGATACGCGGGACCGCGCCTGCTTGCCATCGCCGACGGCATGGGCGGCGCGGCCGCCGGTGAGGTCGCCTCCTCCGAGGCCATCTCCACCATCGTGGCGCTCGACGACGACGTCCCCGGCTCCGACATCCTCACCTCGCTCGGCACGGCCGTGCAGCGCGCCAACGACCAGCTGCGCTCGATGGTCGAGGACGACCCCCAGCTGGAAGGCATGGGGACCACCCTGACCGCCCTGCTGTGGACGGGCCAGCGCCTCGGCCTGGTCCACGTCGGCGACTCCCGCGCCTACCTGCTCCGCGACGGCGTCCTCACACAGATCACCCAGGACCACACCTGGGTGCAGCGCCTGGTCGACGAGGGCCGTATCACCGAGGAGGAGGCGACCACGCACCCGCAGCGCTCGCTGCTGATGCGCGCCCTCGGATCCGGCGACCACGTCGAGCCGGACCTGTCCATCCGCGAGGTCCGCGCCGGCGACCGCTACCTGATCTGCTCCGACGGCCTGTCCGGCGTGGTGTCCCACCAGACCCTGGAGGACACCCTCGCCAGCTACCAGGGCCCCCAGGAGACCGTCCAGAACCTGATCGAGCTGGCGCTGCGCGGCGGCGGCCCGGACAACATCACGGTCATCATCGCCGACGTCCTCGACCTCGACACCGGCGACACCCTCGCGGGGCAGCTGTCCGACACCCCCGTCGTGGTCGGCGCCGTCGCCGAGAACCAGCACCAGCTGCACGACAACGGCATCATGCAGACCCCCGCGGGCCGCGCCTCCGGGCTCGGCCGCCACGGGCACGGCCAGGACGGTGGCGGCGAGTTCGGCCCGCCCGGCTCCGGCGACACCACCGGCTACATCCCGGCGACCGGCTTCGACTACGGCGACGACGACTTCACCAAGCCCCGCAGGAAGGGCCGCTGGCTGAAGAGATCCCTCTACGGCGCCCTCGCGCTGGCCGTCGTCGGCGGCGGACTGTACGGCGGATACCGCTGGACGCAGACGCAGTACTACGTCGGTGCCGAGGACGAGCACGTCGCGCTGTACCGGGGCATCAGCCAGGACCTGGCCTGGGTCTCGCTCTCGAAGGTCGAGAAGGACCACCCCGAGATCGAACTCAAGTACCTGCCGCCCTACCAGCAGAAGCTGGTCGAGGCGACCATCGCCGAGGGCGGCCTGAAGAACGCCCAGGCGAAGATCGAGGAACTGTCGGTGCAGGCCTCCGCGTGCAAGAAGCAGGCGCAGCGGCGCGAAGCCGAGAGCAAGAACAACTCCAAGACCGGCGAAGGCGAGGCCGGGGGCACCACGGGAACCACTCCCGCCTCCTTCACGTCCAAGGCCACACCGACGCCGAATCCGTCGAACCCGTCGGGCTCACCGTCGGCGCCGGAGAAGTCCACGCCCCCGACCACGACCGCACCCACTCCCAGCCCCGGCCCCAGCCTCTCGGAGGAAGAGCAGAAGGTCGTCTCGCTGTGCGGTAAGCAGTAGCCGTGAGAGGCCCTGTCACACGATGAGCGGTACGAATACGTCGCACTCGCCGACGCACCACACGTCCACGATCGGCGCCATCGGCGCGCCGAGCCGGCGCAACACCGAGCTCGCGCTGCTGGTGTTCGCCGTCGTCATCCCGGTGTTCGCCTACGCCAACGTCGGCCTGGCCCTCAACGACTCGGTGCCACCGGGCCTGCTGAGCTACGGGCTCGGACTCGGCCTGCTCGCGGGCGTCGGCCACCTCGTCGTACGGAAGTTCGCACCGTACGCCGACCCGCTGATGCTGCCACTGGCCACCCTGCTCAACGGGATCGGGCTGGTCGTCATCTGGCGGCTTGACCAGTCCGAGAAGCTGCAGGCGAGCAAGACCTTCGTCGAAGCGGCACCGCGCCAGCTGCTGTACTCGGCGATGGGCGTCGCCCTGCTGGTGGTCGTGCTGATCTTCCTCAAGGACCACCGCGTCCTGCAGCGCTACACCTACATCTCCATGGCCGGGGCCCTGCTCCTGCTCGTGATGCCGCTCATCCCCGGCATCAGCGCTCCGACCTACGGCGCCAAGATCTGGATCAAGATCCCCGGCTTCGGCACGCTCCAGCCCGGCGAGTTCGCGAAGATCGCCCTCGCGGTGTTCTTCGCCGGCTACCTCATGGTGAAGAGGGACGCCCTGGCGCTGGCCAGCCGCCGCTTCATGGGCCTGTACCTGCCGCGCGGCCGCGACCTGGGTCCGATCCTCGTCGTCTGGGTGATGTCGATCCTCATCCTGGTCTTCGAGACCGACCTCGGTACGTCCCTGCTGTTCTTCGGGATGTTCGTCATCATGCTGTACGTCGCCACCGAGCGGACCAGCTGGATCGTCTTCGGTCTGCTGATGTCCGCGGTCGGCGCCGTCGGCGTGGCGAGCTTCGAGCCGCACATCCAGACGCGAGTACAGGCCTGGCTCGACCCGATGCGCGAGTTCGAACTCTCCCGCGCCGCCGTCCAGGACGGCATCGTCCACTCCGAGCAGGCCATGCAGGCCCTGTGGGCCTTCGGCTCCGGCGGCACCCTCGGCACCGGCCTCGGGCAGGGCAACTCCGACCTCATCGGCTTCGCCGCCAACTCCGACTTCATCCTCGCCACCTTCGGCGAGGAACTGGGACTGGCAGGCGTCATGGCGATCCTGCTGCTCTACGGCCTGATCATCGAAAGGGGCGTACGCACCGCCCTCGCGGCCCGCGACCCGTTCGGCAAGCTGCTGGCCATCGGCCTGTCCGGTGCCTTCGGCCTCCAGGTCTTCGTCGTGGCCGGCGGTGTGATGGGCCTCATCCCGCTGACCGGTATGACGCTGCCGTTCGTGGCCTACGGCGGTTCCTCCGTGATCGCCAACTGGGCCCTCATCGGCATCCTGCTGAGAATCAGCGACACGGCCCGCCGCCCGGCCCCCGCTCCCGCCGCCAACCCCGACGCCGAGATGACCCAGGTGGTCCGCCCGTCATGAACAAGCCCCTGCGCCGGATCGCGATCTTCTGCGGCCTGCTCGTGCTGGCCCTGCTCATCCGCGACAACTGGATCCAGTACGTCCAGGCCGACGAGCTCAGGACCGACAAGAACAACCGCCGCGTCACCATCGAGCGCTACGCCTCGCCCCGCGGCAACATCATCGTCGACGGGGAGCCGGTCACCGGCTCCGCCGAGACGCCGGGCAGCGACTACAAGTTCAAGCGCACCTACAAGGACGGCGCCATGTGGGCGCCGGTCACCGGCTACGCCTCGCAGGCCTTCGGCGCCACCCAGCTGGAGAACCTCGAGGACGGCATCCTCACCGGCAACGACGACCGGCTCTTCTTCCGCAACACCCTCGACATGCTCACGGGCAAGAAGCAGCAGGGCGGCAACGTCGTCACGACGCTGAACGGCGCCGCGCAGAAGGCCGCGTACAACGGCCTGAAGAAGCAGGGCGGCAAGGGTGCCGTCGTCGCCCTGGAGCCGTCCACGGGCAAGATCCTGGCCCTGGCCTCCTACCCGTCGTACGACCCGACGTCCTTCGCCGGGAACTCCACGACGACGGACACCAAGGCCTGGCAGAAGCTGCAGAAGAAGGCCAACCCGAACGACCCGATGCTCAACCGGGCGCTGCGCGAGACCTACCCGCCCGGCTCCACCTTCAAGGTGGTCACCGCGGCCGCGGCGCTCGAGGACGGTCTGTACGAGACCGCCGACGAGAAGACGGACTCGCCGGACCCCTGGATCATGACGGGCACCAACACCAAGCTGCCCAACGAGGGCAACATCCCCTGCAAGAACGCGACACTGCGGGTGGCCCTCCAGTACTCCTGCAACACCGTCTTCGGCAAGATCGGCGCCGACCTCGGCAACGACAAGATGCTGGACATGACCAAGAAGTTCGGCTTCGACGAGGAACAGTTCACGCCGGTGCGCGCCAACGCCTCGGTCTTCTCCGACGACATGAACCCCTCACAGACCGCGCTGTCGTCGATCGGCCAGTTCAACACCGCCGCCACCCCGCTGCAGATGGCCATGGTCGCCTCGGCCGTCGCCAACGACGGCAAGCTGATGAAGCCGTACATGGTCGACGAGCTCCAGTCGCCCGGCCTCGACCCGGTCGAGAAGACCGAGCCCGAGGAGCTGAGCCAGCCGCTGTCGGCGGAGAACGCCCAGATCCTCCAGTCGATGATGGAGACGGTCGTCGACAAGGGCACGGGCTCGAACGCCAAGATCGGAGGCGTCACGGTGGGCGGCAAGACCGGTACCGCCCAGCACGGCGTCGACAACAGCGAGAACCCCTACGCGTGGTTCATCTCGTACGCCAAGGGCGACGACGGCAGCGCGCCGGTCGCCGTGGCGGTCGTGGTCGAAGACGACGACGCCGTCCGTGACGACATCTCCGGCGGCGGCCTCGCGGCGCCGATCGCGCGGAACGTGATGGAGGCGGTCATCGACAGCAAGAAGTGACCCCGCTCACGTCTGCTTCACATCGGTGCACGTTGCGATACCGGTCCTGTATCGGCTGACGGGCTTGGCCAGGTCACACAAAGCGAGCCGGGTACGGTAGGCCCGGACGGCAGCCCCGACCGTACAAGCGTGCCGGTCGGGACCGACGGAGAGGGCTGGTAGGTAGCTATGGAAGAGCCGCGTCGCCTCGGCGGCCGGTACGAACTGGGCCAGGTGCTCGGGCGTGGTGGCATGGCGGAGGTCTACCTCGCGCATGACACCCGCCTCGGACGCACCGTGGCGGTGAAGACGCTGCGCGCGGACCTCGCGCGCGACCCTTCCTTCCAGGCCCGGTTCCGCCGGGAGGCCCAGTCGGCCGCCTCGCTCAACCATCCCGCGATCGTCGCGGTCTACGACACGGGCGAGGACTACATCGACAACGTGTCGATCCCGTACATCGTCATGGAGTACGTGGACGGCTCGACGCTGCGTGAACTGCTGCACTCCGGCCGCAAGCTGCTGCCGGAGCGGTCCATGGAGATGACCATCGGCATCCTCCAGGCCCTGGAGTACTCCCACCGCGCCGGCATCGTCCACCGCGACATCAAGCCCGCGAACGTCATGCTGACGCGCAACGGCCAGGTCAAGGTCATGGACTTCGGCATCGCCCGCGCCATGGGCGACTCCGGCATGACGATGACGCAGACCTCCGCGGTCATCGGCACCGCCCAGTACCTCTCGCCGGAGCAGGCGAAGGGCGAGCAGGTCGATGCCCGGTCCGACCTGTACTCCACCGGCTGTCTGCTCTACGAGCTGCTGACCGTCCGTCCGCCCTTCGTCGGCGACTCCCCGGTGGCCGTGGCCTACCAGCACGTCCGCGAGGAGCCGCAGTCACCGAGCGTCTTCGACCCCGAGATCACGCCCGAGATGGACGCGATCGTGCTGAAGGCGCTCGTCAAGGACCCGGACTACCGCTACCAGTCCGCCGACGAGATGCGCGCCGACATCGAGGCCTGCCTCGACGGCCAGCCGGTCGCCGCCACCGCCGCGATGGGCGCGGCGGGCTACGGCGGCTACCCCGACGACCAGCCGACGACGGCCCTGCGCGCGGACTCCGGCGCGGGCGCCACGTCCATGCTGCCCCCCATGAACCCGGACGACGGCGGCTACGGCTACGACGACCGCCCCGACCGGCGCCGCGGCCAGCAGCGCAAGTCCAACACCTCCACGATCCTGCTGGTGGTGGCGGGCGTCCTCGTCCTGGTCGGGGCGATCCTGATCGGCCGGTGGGCGTTCAGCGGTAACGACGCGGCCGACGACCCGGCCACCGTCCCCAACCTCGTCGGCCAGAAGCTGAGTGACGCCAAGCAGCTGGCCGAGAACAGCGACCTGAAGCTGAGCACCACGGAGAAGCCCTGCGAGAGCCAGAGCAAGGGCAATGTCTGCGAGCAGAACCCGGACCCCAATACCGAGGTCAAGAAGTACTCCACCATCGAGGTCGTGGTGTCGACGGGCGCGCCGAAGGTGACGGTTCCCAGCGTCACCGGCCTGAATGTGGACGAGGCGAAGGAAAAGCTGGAGGGCGACAAGTACGAGTTCAAGATCGAGACGAAGACCCGGACGTCCCCCGAGGAACCGGGCAAAGTGCTCGATCAGAACCCGACCACGGGCGAAGAGGTGGAGAAGGGCTCCACGATCACCCTGACCGTCGCCAAGGAGGCGGAGAAGTCCACCGTCCCGGACGTGCTCGGCCGGAGCTGTGACGAAGCCAAGCAGCAGATGCAGGCCAGCAACCTGGTCGGCAACTGCACCGAGGTGGAGACCGACGACGACAACCAGGTCGGCAAGGTCATCCAGACCACGCCGCAGGCCGGTACGTCGGTCGACCCGAATTCGTCGGTGAACATCCAGATCGGCAAGAAGAAGCAGCAGCAGAAGGTCAAGGTCCCGCAGGTCGTCGGCCAGACGGTCGGCCAGGCCAAGCAGATCCTCGCGCAGGCCGGTTTCACGAACATCCAGTTCGCGGGCGGCAGCGACCAGAGCGACAACGCCCGCGTCGTCGCCCAGGCTCCGCAGGGCGACCAGGAGGTCGACGACCCGGCAGGGACGACGATCACCCTCCAGACCGTCGGCTTCGGGGACAACAACGGCGGCAACAACAACGGCGGCGGCGGAAACGGCGGCATCTTCGGCGGCCTCAGCGGCAGCCAGGACTGACCCCACCCGCACCGCACCTACGCCCCACAGAGCCCCCGGCCCCCAAAGGCCGGGGGCTCTGCTCTTCCCGCCCGACGACAACGCCGCAAGAGTGTGCGTCCGTCGATCGTGTCTGACAGGGACAGAACTGAGTGACTTCAAGCAACTCAGTGGGATCCAGTCACGCACCCGATCCCTGGCTCTCTTCTCCCGTCGCGCCGTCCTCAACATCGCCATGCTGCTCCGAGACAGCGAAGTCGCACGTCAGGTACGTGTGTACCTCCTCGACATGGAGTACCTGGCGCGCACACAGCCTGTGGAAAACCCCGCACCGGTCAGCGCCGCCTCCCTCGACGAACGCATCGACCAGCGCATCACCCAGATCCTGGGCACGACCATCGTCCCCATGTTCAACGCCCTGATCGAAACATCGGGCGAGCACCGGCGAGAGCTCATCGCCCTCCGCGCGGGCGTCCAGCGCATCGAGAAGCGGCTCCGGCAGCACAACGCCCGGCTGCAGCGGCTGGAAGGCCCACGAGAAGACCGCCCCCTCGCCGGAGACATGGCCTCCATGGACGCCATGAACGGGCGCGAGTTCGAAGAACACGTCGCCGAGCTGCTGCGCCGCGACGGCTGCACCAATGTCATCGTGCAGGGCGGCGGCAGGGACCGTGGCATCGACATCACCGCGCTCACGGCCGGTGGGAAGCGCCTCGTCGTCCAGTGCAAGAGGTTCGCGCCTCACCTCTCCATCACCAGCCCCGACGTCCAGAAGTTCACCGGAGCGGCCAAGGTCCTGCACACCTCCGAAGTAGCCCTGTTCGTGGCGACATGCCCCTTCACCCGCGACGCCCTCAACATCGCCGCCGAGAGCGGCATCACCGCCGTACACCGTTGGGCTGCTGGAGGAATGGAGCGCAGGGGCGGCACTGAGCGTCCTGGAGTAACAGCCGGACTATGACGAAAAGGCCCGAAGCCGCAAGAGAAGGTTGCGGCTTCGGGCCTCTGTCAGGCTAACGACCGACCTCCCACAAGGAACGCAGTCAGCCCAGTTCCTTCGGCGGTGTCCGCTCCTCGTCCACCTTCTCCACCCGCTCCAGCTCCCCCCACACGACATACCGGTACGTGCTCGTATACACCGGCGTGCAGGTCGTCAGCGTGATGTAGCGCCCCGGCTTCTTCCGGCCGGACTCCTTCGGGACCTTCGAGAGGACCTCGACGTTGTACTTCGAGGTCTCGGGAAGGATGCCGTAGACCTTGTAGACGAACCACTTGTCCTTCGTCTCGAAGACGATCGGGTCGCCCTTCTTGATCTTGTCGATGTGGTGGAACTTGGCGCCGTGGCCGTCGCGGTGGGCGGCGAGGGAGAAGTTGCCGTCCTTGCCCGACATCGGCAGGGTCGCCTTGACGGGATCGGTGTAGTACCCGGCGACACCGTCGTTGAGGATCTTGTTCGACGTGCCCTTCTCGACCAGGACCTCGCCGTTCCTCATCGCAGGCACATGCAGGAACCCGATGCCGTTCTTCGTGTCCAGCGCACCGGGCCCGCCCCGGCCGTGCGCCCAGTCGTCACGGACCTGGTCCGCCTGCTTCCCGGCCGCCCGGTCGGCGACCACGTTCGTCCACCACAGCGAGTAGGCGACGAACAGGCCGAGGACCAGGCCCACGCTGATGAGGAGTTCCCCGAAGAAGCTCACCGCCACGGCGATCGGGCCGGGCCTGCGACGTGCCGCAGGCGGCCGGAACCCCCCGCCGGTGTGCTTCTCGTGGTCCGTGTCGGTGGTCGCTGCCACTGGTCATCTGCCCTTAACTGACGAGCGCATCCGGCTTGCCCTTGCTGCGCGGCCGTTCCTCGACCATCTTGCCCCAGACGATCATCCGGTACTTGCTGGTGAACTCCGGCGTGCACGTGGTCAGCGTGATGTAACGGCCGGGCTCGGTGAAGCCCGACCCCGGGGGGACGGGCTTCAGGACGCTCGTGTTGCTCGGCGGGGTCACCGGCAGGATCGACGCCATCTTGTAGACGAAGTACTCGTCCTGCGTCTCCACGACGATCGGATCACCCGGAGCGAGCTTGTTGATGTACCGGAACGGTTCTCCGTGGGTGTTGCGGTGGCCCGCGAGCCCGAAGTTCCCGGTCTTGTCGCCGGGCATCGCCGTCTTCAGCGCGCCCTCGGCGTAGTGGCCGACCATGCCCCGGTCGAGCACGCCCTTGCTGCTGATGCCCTCGGCGATCGGGACCACCACGTCCAGCTTCGGAATGTGCAGTATGGCGAAGCCCTGCCCCGGTTCGAAGGCCCCCGGGTTGCGTTTGCCGCTCGCCCAGTCGTTCTGGAGGCTGCTGGCCTCCTTGCCGGCCTGCGCATGCGCCTGGACGTTCGTCCACCACAGCTGGTAGGTGACGAACAGCAGCATCAGCACGCCGGTGGTGATGAACACCTCGCCGATCGCCCGGCTCGCGACGACCGCCGCGCCGGGCTTGCGCGCCCGTGCCTGCCGCCGCGCCTCGACCCGCGACAGCGGCGCCCGGGAGCGGCTCCCGGTGCCGGTGTCGGTGGGGGCGGCCGACGGCGTGTCCGACGCGCCGCCATGACGCCCGTGACGGCGCTTGGCGGCCTTTCTGCGGGCCGCACGGCCGCCGTGGGCGGGTCCGTCCTGCCGCGAGGCGGACGAGGCCGGAGAGCCCGCTGTGGAGCCGCCGGTCGCCGGCGGTGGCTCCGGAATCCGCAGCGCCACCGTCTCCTCGTCGACAGGCGGAAGATACGGATCGTCCGGGACGGACCCGTACGACGCGTACGGCTCCGGCTGCGGCGGGCTCGGCTGCGGCTGCGCGCCCGGCCCCGGCGGATACGGCTCCGGCTGCGGGGACGCACCGTACTGCCCTCCGCCCGACCAGTCCTCGAACGCACCCGGCGCCCCGTACGACTGCTGCCCGTACGAGGTGTCGGACTCGCGCTCGGGGCGCAGCGCCGTCACGCCGAGGCCCTGCCCACCACCGGGGCGAGCCCGGCCGACCTCGCCACCGCGCCCTGGTCGCCGCACTCCACCAGCCAGTTGGCCAGCATCCGGTGCCCGTGCTCGGTCAGCACCGACTCGGGATGGAACTGCACGCCCTCGACAGGCAGTTCACGGTGCCTGAGGCCCATCACGATGCCGTCGTGCGTGCGGGCCGTGACCTCCAGCTCCGCAGGGACCGTGGCCGGCTCGGCGGCCAGCGAGTGATAGCGCGTCGCCGTGAAGGGCGAGGGCAGGCCCGCGAAGACACCACCGCCACCGTGCTCGACCAGCGAGGTCTTGCCGTGCAGCAGCTCGGGCGCACGGTCCACCACACCCCCGTACGCCACCTGCATCGACTGCATGCCGAGGCAGACGCCGAACACCGGGACGCCCGTGCCGGCACAGTGCCGGACCATGTCGACGCAGACCCCGGCCTGCTCCGGCGTGCCGGGGCCCGGCGAGAGCAGAACTCCGTCGAAACCGTCCTGGGCGTGCGCCGTCGACACCTCATCGTTGCGCAGGACCTCGCACTCGGCGCCCAGCTGGTACAGGTACTGGACCAGGTTGAAGACGAAGCTGTCGTAGTTGTCGACGACGAGAATGCGCGCGCTCACTGGTTGTCCACCGTCACATCGTTGAAGGGCAGCAGCGGTTCCGCCCACGGGAAGACGTACTGGAAGAGGACGTAGACCACGGCCACGACCAGGACGAGTGAGATCACTGCCTTCACCCACGTGTTCCCCGGCAGATGCCGCCAGATCCAGCCGTACATGCCGTCCCTTCCGTCGTACCACGGCACCAGACCCACGCCGTACAGCCACCAGACTAACGGCGCAGCGCCTCTGGTTTCCCGGCCTCCACAGGCTGGGTGGAGTCCAGGTGCGCCCAGACGATCAGCCGGTGACTGTGCCCCCACTCCGGTTCGCACGTGGTCAGCGTCAGATACCGGCCCGAACGCGTGTACCCGGATGTACGTGGGACAGGGTCGATCACCTCGATGTCCGAGGGCACTGTTTTGTACGGGCCTTTGTCGATCCGATACGTGAACCATGCCGTGCCGTCGGTCAGCACCACCGCGTCACCGGGCCTGAGCTCGGGGAAGTCCTTGAAGGGGTCGCCGTAGGTACGGCGGTGACCGGCGACCGCGAAGTTCCCCTTCTGCCCGAGCTGGGCGGTCCCGGCGTAGTGCCCGAGGCCCTTCTTCAGCGTGCCGGTGGCGGTGCCTTCGAGCACGGGCTTGTTCCACGTGAAACCAAGCCGCGGGATGTACATGATCGCGAAAGGCCTGCCCTTGGCGTAGGGCGCGGGTTTCGCAGGACCCACAGGGGAGCCGCCGGCCGGCGGACGGGGCTTCGACCACTCCTTGCGGAGCAGATCGATCTGGTCGTCCATGACGCCGTCGGCCTGCACACCGGTCCAGAAGAGCACATAGACGACGAACAGCACGATCACGCTGCCGACGGTGATGCACAGTTCGCTGACGGTCCTGACGATCACGCGCACCGGCAGCTCCCCGGTCCGGCTACTGCTCCACAGGCTTCGCGTAATGCAGATCCACTGTGCCCGAGTAGCCGGGCAGAGTCACCGGGCCGTTCTCCTCGACTTTCCATCCGAGCCCGTAGACATTGACGTAGACCATGTAGTTCTGGATCGCCGGGGACGCCGCGAGCGCCTTCTGCAGCTTGCCCGGGTCACCGACCGCCGTGATCTTGTACGGCGGCGAGTAGACGCGGCCCTGCAGGATGAGCGTGTTGCCCACGCAGCGCACCGCACTGGTGGAGATCAGCCGCTGGTCCATGACCTTGATGCCCTTGGCCCCGCCCTGCCACAGCGCGTTCACCACGGCCTGGAGGTCCTGCTGGTGGATGACCAGGTAGTCGGGCTGCGGCTCGGGGTAGCCCGGGAGCTTGGCGGTGGCGTCCGGAGGGGCGTCGTTGAGCGTGACCGAGAGCGAGTCGCCCCTGAGCTCCTGCGTGCCCGCACGCTTCTCCAGCGCGGCGAGCTTGTCGTCCTCCGCCTTGGTGCTGCCGTCGTCACGCTCGGCCAGCGCCTCTATGTCCTGGCGCAGGGTGCCGTTGGTCTCGTCCAGCTCGCCGTTCTCACGGCTGCGCTCGTGGATGAGGTCGGACAGCTTCAGCAGGGAGGTGTCCGTGCGGATATTGGTGCCCTTGGCGGTGTTGAAGCTGGTGAAGAAGATGAGCCCCGCGAGAGCGAACACGGCCGCCGTGAGGATGCGCACAGGCCGAAAACGGCGCGCGCGCTCAGGGGTGGATCCCGTCCCGGGGGAGTCGGCAGAATTGCTCAACGTACCCTTATCTCCTTCGGCGCGGCGGAAGCACTACGCTAACGGACGCCCGGGGGAGCAATCGGAGTCCCCTTACGCTGCCCCCTGACCGACCCAGTTACCTGCGCGGCCACGCAGCGCATCGACAGGAGAGACCCTCGTGCCGAAGTCACGTATCCGCAAGAAGGCCGACTACACGCCGCCGCCCGCGAAGCAGACGACCGCCATCAAGCTGACCAACCGCGCCTGGGTCGCGCCCGTCATGCTGGCCATGTTCCTCATCGGTCTGGCCTGGATCGTCGTCTTCTACGTGACCGACGGCTCGCTGCCCATCGACCAGCTGGGCAACTGGAACATCGTGGTGGGCTTCGGCTTCATCGCGGCCGGATTCGGTGTCTCGACCCAGTGGAAGTAGCGGTCACCGCACGGTGAACGCAGCTCTGCCCAGGGGTGTTCGCTGAGTTATCCACAGCGGTTTTCCACATGGGGATAATGAAGACGATCTGTGGATAACCCGTTGGGCGTTGACGCCGGTATGACGGAAGTACCAGCGCTCGAAAACTTGTTCGCCCCCTGCCTGACCTGCGGAAACGCAGGTCGGTGACAGGGGGCACATGTGTTCCCGCACCCTATGCACAAGATCCGACACCCGCTGTGGACAACGCCTGCTCAGACGAGCTGCGCCGTCCTCAGAACGGTCACCAGGACGACCACGCACAGGACCAGGGCGCAGGCGCCGTACTGGACCAGTGTGCGGCGCTCGCGCGGGGCGTGGACCATGGCGTATCCGACGACGACACCGGCGACCAGGCCCCCGATGTGGGCCTGCCAGGAGATGTTGAACCCCGGGCTGAAGGTGAAGATCAGGTTGATCACCAGCAGTGCGATGATCGGCCGCATGTCGTAGTTGAGCCGGCGCATGAGCACGGCCGTCGCGCCGAAGAGGCCGAAGATCGCGCCGGAGGCGCCCAGGGTCGCCGTGTTGGGAGACGCCAGCAGGTAGGCCAGCGCACTGCCCGCGAGGCCGGAGATGAAGTAGAGCGCGAGATAGCGGACGCGGCCGAGCGCCGCCTCGAGCGGGCCGCCGAGCCACCACAGGCTGAGCATGTTGAACGCGATGTGCCAGATCTCCTGGTGCGTGAACATCGACGTCACCATGCGGTACCACTCGCCGCCCGCCACGCCCTGTGTGGGTGTGAAGGGTGCCGGCGGCCAGGCACCGAGCAGGACGATGTCGCTCAGCAGCGACTTGCGGACCTGGACGGCGATGAACACGGCCAGGTTGATCCCGATGAGGATCTTGGTCAGCAGCCGGGGGTCGGCGGCGATGGAGCCGCCCGCGATCGTCCGGGGCATGGCGGCCGTGGGCGAGTGGCCGGTGCCGGAGCCGGTGCGGACGCACTCGGGGCACTGGAAGCCGACGGAGGCGTTGACCATGCACTCGGGGCAGATCGGGCGCTCGCAGCGGGTGCAGCGGATGCCCGTCTCGCGGTCCGGGTGGCGATAGCACATGGGGACGCTGTGGGCGTCCTGCGGGCTGCCCGCAGCCTGGTCGTCCATGGTCTCCCCTAGGTCGTGTGAGAAAAGCCCGCCCCGCTCATCCTTACGGACGAGCGGGGCGATTGGTTCCCTGCGGGAGCCTCGCTCAGCGGGTCTCGATGACGACCGACTCGATGACCACGTCGTTCAGCGGGCGGTCGGTGCGCGGGTTCGTCTGGATCGTGGCGATGGTGTCCACGACCTTCTGGCTCGCCGCGTCGGTGACCTCGCCGAAGATGGTGTGCTTGCGGTTCAGCCACGCCGTCGGGGAGACGGTGATGAAGAACTGCGAGCCGTTGGTGCCCGGGCCGGCGTTGGCCATGGCCAGCAGGTAGGGCTTGTCGAAGCGCAGGTCCGGGTGGAACTCGTCCTCGAACTGGTAGCCGGGACCGCCGGTGCCGTTGCCCAGCGGGTCACCGCCCTGGATCATGAAGCCACTGATCACCCGGTGGAAGACCGTGCCGTCGTAGAGCTTGTCCGTGGACTTCTGCCCCGTCTCCGGGTGGGTCCACTCCCGCTCGCCCTGGGCGAGCTCGACGAAGTTCTTGACCGTCTTGGGCGCGTGGTTCGGCAGGAGCCGGACGTCGATGTCGCCGTGATTGGTCTTCAGGGTGGCGTAGAGCTGCTCAGCCACGATCTGCCTTCCGTTGTCTTTCCGTGACTCCCTGATCCTCGCACGGCCGGGCCCGCGCGTCGCCCGACCTCGGTGCAGCGGGGGGAAACCCTCGGCGGGTGCTCGCAGAAAACCAGTCGAGTAGTCCCGGGGCGGGGGCGCTCGCCGGCGATCCGTGGCATTGTCGACGACAAGCTCCTGTTGCTCCCTATTCATCCGCTATTGCACATGATCGGCGCTGGATGCCGACTTGCGTGACCCGGATGCCCTTCCGCGCATGCCTGGTCGTGCACCGGGAGGCATGATCCGTAAAAGGGTGGAAAGTCGAATTCCGTACGCCACCGAGGAGGAGGAACCCGTGACCCGCATCGACAGCGTGCGCGCCGCGACTGGTTCGGCGAAGGACAGCGTGCTGCACGCCGCGGAAGTGGTGGCGCCCTACGCCGACACGGCCAAGGACAGGGCCACGCACTACGCACACGAGGCACGCGTACGGCTAGCGCCCAAGGTGACGCAGGCCGCAGGGCAGGCGCGTGTCCAGTACGGCACTATCGTGCAGCCGTATCTGGAGCAGGCCCGCACGCATGTGCCGCCGAAGGTCGACCAGGCCGCCCAGGAAGCCGCCGAACGCACCCGCAAGGCCGCCCGTCAGGCGGCGGAGTACTCCAGGCCGCGGATCGAGCAGGCAGTGGCCGCGGCCGTGCCCGTCACGGCCGCGGCCGCGGCCCGGAGCACGGCCGCCATGGCCGCGCTGCGCGGTCAGGTCACGTCCAAGGAGATCCAGAAGCTGGTCCGCAAGCACGAACGGCGGGCCAAGGCCGGCAAGGCCATGAAGACGCTGGTGATTCTGGGCGCCGTCGCGGGCGGTGCCTTCGCCGCGTGGAAGTGGTGGGACAAGCAGGCCAACCCGGACTGGCTGGTGGAACCGCCGGCGGCGACGGAGGTCCCCGAGTCGGGGCATCTGTCGTCCGTGGACGGCACGGGCCAGTCGGCTCTGGACCCGGAGGTCGAGGCGAAGCAGGCCGAGGACGAGGCCGCCCAGCGCGACGACCGTTCCTGAGGGCGCCGGATTCAACAGCACGGCGGGGCGGGAGACTTGAGGGTCTCCCGCCCCGCCGTGCTGTTTCACGTGAAACACGCGTCACCGACCTGCGCCGGGTGCGCAAAAATGCCCTCCGAGACCGCGTTTCCGCAGTTCGGAGGGCATTTCCGGAGTGGAGCCTAGGGGAGTCGAACCCCTGACATCTGCCATGCAAAGACAGCGCTCTACCAACTGAGCTAAGGCCCCGGAAGGGGACGTCCGGCCGGAGAAACCGCATCCCGGCGGGCGTCGGAGACCAGAGTACCGGGTCACCCCCGTGGTTCCGCAAAAAGATTGGGGGTCCCCGTCGCCGACCACTCTCCGTAAGATGCTCGGCGTGGTTCGCTACCGCGAACCGCCGTACATGGGGAAGCGATGGGGAGACGCAAATGGACGCCGCACAGCAGGAAGCGACCGCAAGAGCGCGGGAACTGCAGCGGAACTGGTACGGGGAGCCGCTGGGGGCGCTCTTCCGTAAGCTTATCGACGATCTTGGTCTCAACCAGGCTCGTCTCGCGGGGGTTCTGGGACTGTCCGCGCCGATGCTGTCGCAGCTGATGAGCGGTCAGCGGGCGAAGATCGGCAATCCCGCTGTGGTGCAGCGGGTGCAACTGCTGCAGGACCTGGCGGGGCAGGTCGCGGACGGCAGTGTGAGCGCGGCCGAGGCCACTGAGCGCATGGAGGAGATCAAGAAGTCACAAGGGGGCTCGGTGCTCAGCAACACCACAACGACGACGAGCAGTTCGGGGGCGCCCACGGTCAAGCGCGTCGTGCGCGAGATCCAGTCGCTGCTGCGGTCGGTCGCGGCCGCGGGCGACATCATCGACGCCGCCGACACCCTCGGCCCGACCCATCCGGAGCTGGCAGAATTCCTCCGGGTCTATGGCGCCGGCCGCACCTCGGACGCCGTCGCGCACTACCAGTCCCACCAGAACTGATCCCACCGCCCGGCCGCCGAAGGGGGTTCGGCAGCGGGCTGAGGAGTGAAGTGACGGGGGACGCGTCGCGGTACGGACGGGCACGAGGGGGCGTGTTCCGTACGGGGGACCGGTCGACGCGAGGGGGATGTATCGCTCATCGGGGGAGTCGGGGGTCGTTTCGCCCGTCGGGGAGTCGCAGCGCTCGCCGAGGGGGAAGCAACGGGGGAAGCCACAGGGGGAGGAGCGACGTACAGCCATGGGTGAGGTCTTCGCCGGCCGGTACGAACTGGTCGACCCGATCGGGCGCGGAGGGGTCGGTGCCGTCTGGCGCGCCTGGGACCACCGCCGCCGCCGCTACGTGGCCGCCAAGGTCCTGCTGCAGAGCGACGCGCACTCGCTGCTGCGCTTCGTCCGGGAACAGGCCCTGCGGATCGACCATCCCCATGTACTCGCCCCCACCAGCTGGGCCGCCGACGACGACAAGGTCCTGTTCACCATGGACCTGGTCGCGGGCGGATCCCTGGTCCACCTGGTCGGGGACTACGGCCCTCTCCCGCCTGCTTTCGTCTGCACGCTGCTGGACCAGTTGCTGGCGGGCCTGGCCGCGGTGCACGCGGAGGGCGTCGTGCACCGTGACGTCAAACCCGCCAACGTGCTGCTGGAGGCCACCGGCACGGGCCGGCCGCGGCTGCGGCTGTCCGACTTCGGCATCGCGATGCGGCTGGGCGAGCCCCGCCTGACCGAGACCAACCTGGTGGTCGGGACGCCCGGTTATCTCGCGCCCGAGCAGATGATGGGCGCCGAACCGGACTTCCCCGCCGACCTGTTCGCCGTAGGTCTGGTCGCGCTGTATCTGCTGGAGGGCGCCAAGCCGGACAGCAAGGCGCTCATCCAGTACTTCGCCGAGCACGGGACGCCGGGTGCGCCCAAGGGCATTCCGGAGCCGCTGTGGCAGGTGGTGGCCACGCTGCTCCAGCCGGATCCGGAGGCGCGGTTCCGTACGGCCACAGGGGCGCGCAAGGCGCTCGCCGCCGCGGCGGAGCTCCTCCCGGAGCCCGGCCCGGACGACGAGCTGATCGAGATCTTCGACCAACTCGGCCCGCTTCCGCGGGGGTTCGTGGCCGAGGGGCCGCTGGAGAGAGCGAAGGGGCTGGGTCCGAGAGAGGCGCCGCCGGGCCCGGAGGCGGGCGAGGAGCACTCTCGGCAGGGAGAGGACGAGGGTGAGCCGTCGGTGCCCGGCGGGCAGCACGCCGAGCCCCACCGGCAACGCGGCACGACGGGTCCGGCCGACCCGCGGGGGACCACCGACCCGTCGGGCGGCCCCGCCCAGCCGCCCTCCATGTCGGACACCGGCAGCTTCCATCTGCCGCCTCCGCAGACGACCGTCACCCCGTCCCCTGTGCCCGGGCAGTCCCACTCCGCCCCGGCCCGTGCCCCGCATCAGCAGGCGCCTGTCTCCCCCTACGACACCACGCACCGGCTGTCCCCCGCCCAGCCACTCCCACCGGTGTACTCCGGCCCGCCCCTGCCCCCTGCGGAGCAGTACCGCACAGACGCCTCCACAGCCTCGTACACCGCCCGGACCCCACAGGCCCCACCGGTCGGCCAGACGCCGTCACGGCACCGGGCGCAACGGCCCTCCCGCCCCGGTCCTCCGGCCACGGTGGCGGTGCCGCTGCTGCTCCTCGCGCTGGTCTGCTACGCGGTGGGCTTCTGGGCCCTGACCCGCATCTGAGCGCGATCAGGCAGCCGGGCCGGGGAACACCGGGACCGGCCCGGTGCTCTCCCTAAGCGGCGCTCCTCCGACGAGCCATCACGGTCCAGACCCCGAGCCCCACCAGTAGTGCGCTCCCGGTGCCGATGCCGCCCACGGCGAGCGCTCTCATGGCGGTGTCATCGCCCGCGGCCACACCCTCTGCGGCTGCTTCGCGGTCCTGGTCCGAGACCTCGAAGACGCCCTCGGGCTCGGACTCCCCCGCGTACTCGGGTCCGCCCCGCGCCTCCCCGCTCACCCGGACGCGCAGGGTCATCACGAACGGCCCGTCTCCGAAGGTGCCGGCGACGCCCTCCGAGAGATGGGCGACGAGGTAGTAGGAGCCGGCGAAGCGCAACGCGCTCACCTGTGCGGTGGCGGCGGAGCGGTTGGCGTGGTCGACCGGTGGCAGGGGAGGCAGGCTCCCGGACTTCTGGTCGCCGTTGTAGCCGACGCCCACGCCGGCGACGCGACCGCGCGCGGGGTTGTAGAGGTCCAGGTCCAGCGCGTCGGTCGTGTAGCCGGTGCCGCCGGAGCTCGAGCTGCCGAGCTCGGCGGTGACGGAGACCTGCTGTCCCCAGTCGACCGGCACCTTGTAGAAGAGGGTCTGGCCGGGCCGGATGTCGTCCCGCCAGACTCCCTGGTCGAGAGGGGTCGCCCCGGTGTATCCCGCGCCGCCCTTACGGCGCTCGGCCTCTCCCTGGAGCGGCTGGGGGGTGGCGGAGTTCCACACCTCGGGTGCACTGGTCGCCCCGGTCTTCGCCGTGCCCGGTTCCGTCATGGCGACGAGCTCCAGATCCCAGGCTTCCGGTGAGGAGCCCTCGCCCTGCGGGTCGACGCGCTCGACGGACAGGAAGTACACACCCGCTTTCTGGCACAGCGACTTGTTGGGCGAGATGTCGCGCACGCCCCACGCCGCGATGGGGTGAGGGCTGCGGGCGGCCCCGAAACTGGCGGTGTCGCCGGAGCAGGAGTTGCCCTCGGCGTCCTGCAGGGACACTTTGACCCCGTCGATGACGGAGACCGTGCTGCCGGGGGAGGGGACGGCGGTGACGGAGACGTACGCGTTCGACGCGGCGTCGAGTTCGAGGCGGTAGTTGACCTTGCCGCTGCTCGGCAGGGAGCTCTTGTAGGACCCGCCGGGCTTCAGGAGTTCGGCGTTCCCGGTGCTCCTCGCTCCCTCGACGCTCTGTGCGCCGTCGGCGAAGGCGTAGGGGCTCGGCGTGCCGGAGGCTTCTCCGGCAGCGGCGGTCTGTCCCGGCACCAGGGCCGCGGTCGTTCCCAGCACCACCGCGACTGCGCCGGCGCGCACAGCCGCCGAAGGACGGTGGTGCCACGCCTGCGCACGCCGCCCCCACGCGGTACGACACCGTCCCCTCACGCGCCACCCCTCACCGTCGTCGGACCACCATGGCGTGAAGCCGTGGCCCATCCTGCCGCGCCGGCCGGGTTCACGACCGGCCCTCGGCACACAAAACCCCGACCGCGAGGCGGCCGGGGTGTGCTCGGTCTGGGTTGTCGTGACTCACGAACCCGTGGGCACGGAGTCAGTCGCCTCCGTCCACAGATCCTGCTCGGCGCGATCCGCCTGGATCTGGCGGTACACGAGGAGCCCGCCGATGGCGGCCAGTGCGACCAGGAGAAGCTTCTTCACCGCGCGACCTCGTCTTTCGTTGACGTAGGGGACCTCTGGCGCCCGACTATACACACCGACCGATACCGATCGGTGACCTGAGTCGGCCCTCAACTCCCGTCCCGGGAGCCGGGATAGAAGCGGAGTACGCCGCTCCGATCGGAGGGTGATCACACCCCGACGGAGGGTTACTTTGATCTCCTTTCGCCGCTCTCCTCACCTTTTCATCCTTCTTGCGCCCATACGGGTGGTGTTCATCTGAACATCGACGCGCCACGGGCGTAGGTCCACCACTTCTCGACCCTCATACACATCATGAGGAAAGTACGCAAATCGCCCAACCCGAAAGTGAGGGGCCATGGCCCGGAACAAGGTCATGAAGCTGTGGACCACCATCGTCACCGCCTTCCTCGCGCTGTGCACGGCGCTCGGACTCGTCACCACGACCGCCGCCGCGGCCGTACCGCAGACCGAGCAGAAGAGCAACAGCAACGGCGCGAGCATCCCGCAGCAGCGGACGGCGGCACCGGCGGCGTTCCCCTGGTCCACCCCCAAGGCCCTGCCCCCCACGATGAAGCAGCGCATCCGCGCCGAGGCCCACGGCAAGACTCCCCGCTGCCGGCACCGCTCCCCCGCGGACACGGCGGCCTCCCCCGGCACCGACTGCACCGACGAGGACCCCGACCCCGACCCCGAGGCGGACCATCTCACGCCCCTGCAGCGCTGAACCCCCCGGAACGACACCCCGGCGATCCTGCGTACAAAGCCCGGCAGCTCGGCAGAGCGGCCGGGCTTACGCATGTCCCGACCACCGGCCCTGGGTCATGGGCGTACCCGGCAGGCCGTCTCGGGCCGGAGCCTCGCGCAACCGTGCACTGCTGTGGATGCCGGGCCTCAGACGTCAAGACCGGCCTCCAGACGTAAAAGACCCCCAGTCGTATTCGACTGGGGGTCTTTTCGCTGGTGGGGCTAACAGGATTTGAACCTGTGGCCTCATCCTTATCAGGTCGATCATGGGGCCCCTGGAACGTCGGCCAACTCGTCTCCCGCCTCGACTGGCTGTCCGTCGAGGTTCGGCGGTGTACGCCGCTGTCCGGCCTTGTTGGTGGCAGGTACTGGTGTCAGCGATGAGGGGCGCTCTTGACAACCTCAACACAGCCTACTAAGCGGCTCCGCCGAAGTCCGCTGCTGATCCGCACCTGCGGTACAAACCTGGCCGCCCCCGGTGAACGGGGTCCGGGGGTGAGCTTGTGACAAGATCGCGGGATGCTGCGACTCACCGATTTCATTATCGACTGCCCGGACACGATGAAGCTGGCGGCTTTCTACTCCGAGGTGACGGGCCGTCCGATCAAGGAAGGCAGCTCCGAGGACTGGGCTGGCATCCAGTTCGGCGAGATCGAGCTGGCATTCATCCGGGTGGATGACTACCGCGCTCCGCAGTGGCCCGACACCGAGCACCCCAAGCAGTTCCACCTCGACTTCGAAGTGGACGAGATCGAGTCCGAGCAGCGCCGCGTCCTCGACCTCGGCGCGACGCTAAGGCAGGACTTCATCGGCCCCAACGGCTACGGCTGGCAGGTCTACACCGACCCGATCGGCCACCCCTTCTGCCTGTGCCGCAACAAGGGCGTCATCTGGACCGACCAGGGCCCGATCTGGCCCAAGCGCGACTAATTAGCCGCCCACTTCCTCGCCCACCACTCTCCCCAGCTCCCATCCCGTCCGCCGTCGACCCACACGCATGTGGAGCGGGCGTGGTCCATGGCGTCCAGGTGGAGCGCGCCACTGTACGAACGACCTGGACGCCATGGGCCGCGTCTGCTCGGCTTCGCCTGGGTCGACGGTGGACGGGATGGGAGCTCCCCGCGCACGCCCCTACGGACCCGCACTCGCGTACGGCGCCCCCTCCATCCCGGTGCCGGCCGATCCCCCGCCGGAGGCATGTTCTTGATCGGGCCGCGATATGTGGTGATCGACTCATGGCCACCGGCCCTATCCATGTGGGCGCGCGTCGGCGCAGCGTGCGCGGAGCGGGCCGAAGGCAGGAGCGCAGCGCGCAGCGGAGCCGGGTGCCTTGATGAGGTAGAGAAACCTGTAACAGCTTCGCTGTCGCCTGGTTGTCCGGTCCCGGTAGATGCTTGACACTTCGGTCCCAGCTGATGGTTGACAGTGGCCGTGTTCGGCTTTTCTGTGCGCGTCGTTGCGGCGTGTGTGGGGAGGCCGGGATTGGCGCTGGTGGAGTTGTCGGTTGTCGAGCAGAGATACCGGGCTGTGCTTGCTGTGCTGGCGGGTTCGACGGTGACGGAGGTCGCCGCCCAGCTGGGTGTGTCGCGGCAGACGGTGAGCGGGTGGAAGTCCCGGTATGAGGCCGCGGGGCTGGCGGGTTTGGTGGACCGGTCGCGGAGGCCGGTCTCGTGTCCGCATCAGGCTTCCGCGGAGGTGGAGGCGGCGGTGTGTGAGCTGCGGCGCAAGCATCCTCGGTGGGGCCCGCGGCGGATCGCTCATGTGCTGGAGCGGTCCGGGGCGGTGGCGCCGGTGCCGTCGCGGATGACGGTGTATCGGATCCTGGTGCGGCATGGGCTGGTGGAGCCGGGGGTTCGGCGCCGGAAGCGGTCCGATTACAAGCGCTGGCAGCGGGACAGTGCGATGCAGTTGTGGCAGATGGACATCGTCGGCGGCGTGATGCTGGTCGACCCGGTCACTGGGGAGTTGACCGAGGCCAAGGTCGTGACGGGTGTGGATGATCATTCCCGGTATTGCGTGATCGCGTCGGTGGTCGAGCGGGCGACCGGGCGGGCGGTCTGTGCGGCGTTCGTGGGTGCTTTGCGGTCGTTCGGGGTGCCGGAGGAGGTGCTGACCGACAACGGCAAGCAGTTCACCGACCGGTTCGGGCCCGGGGGTGAGGTGTTGTTCGACCGGATCTGCCGGGAGAACGGGATCGCGCACCGCCTCACCCAGCCGGCGTCCCCGACCACGACGGGCAAGGTTGAGCGGTTCCATCAGACGCTGCGGCGTGAACTCCTCGACGACTGCGGTGCGTTCGAGAGCATCGGGGCGGCTCAGGCGGCGCTGGATGCGTGGGTGGAGGAATACAACTTTGTCCGGCCTCATCAGGCCCTGGACATGCAGTCTCCGGGCGACCGGTTCACCCCGGTTCCCGAGCAGGAACGGGATGTGCTGGGCCTGCGGGTGCCGGGAGTGCTTGGGCTGGTGCCGCAGCAGAGGTCTGCCCCCGCTGAGCAGGAACCGGCTGAGGCGGTGGCTGTTTCCGTCAGTGCGCTTGAGGAGATGGCGCCGTCGGCGCAGGTGGAGGACGGCGGGCCTGTGGAGTTCGAGCGGGTGGTGCCTGTGAGTGGGAATCTGCAGGTCGCGGGCAAGCAGTTCTGGCTGGGCCCGGCCCGCTCGGGCCTGACGGTGACGTTCTGGGCCGACACACAGGTGATCCACCTGTTGATCGCCGGGTCGCGGATCAAGTCGGTGCGGTCCCACCTGTCGGTGGCGGATCTGGCTCAGCTGGCGGCCCGGGGTGGGCGTGCGGCGGGGCCGTCGCCGCTGCCGACGGGTGACAGTGCTGCGTTCGAGGTGGACCGGACGGTGAACAACCACGGGCTGGTGGGTCTGGGCGGGCGCCAGGTGCTGGCAGCGGAGATCCTGGGCGGGCGCCGGGTGAGCGTCCGCATCGACGAGGCCACGCTGTCGTTCTTCGACCCGTCCTCGAGGGAGCTGCTGCGGGTGCGGCCCAACCCGCTCACCAGCGAGGAGGTGCAGCGGTTGCACGGCCTGCGGCCCGCGGGCCCGCTGCCCCGGCCCCGGATGGAGCCGGTGCAGGTCCAGCGGCGGGTCAGCGCGGTCGGCACGGTCATGGTCTGCCGGCAGGTCGTCCACCTCGGTCGCCCCTACGCGGGGCAGACCGTGATCATGCACGTGTCGGAGTCGACGATCACCGTCGAGCTGGACGGCCAGGCCCGAGTCATCCAGCGCACCACCGACATCCCCGTCCGCAACGTGAAAGCGAACAAGCCCTACAAGATTTCCGATGTTGTCTAGGCCCACCGTCAAGCATCAGCTGGGACCAGAACGTCAAACATCACCTGGGACTAGACACGCTGTCGCCTGGTCAGGCTGAAGGTGCGCCGGTGGTCAGGAGTCGGCTCGTGAATCCGGCTTGGCACAGGCGCTCGTACGCGGCGACCACGTCGGCAGGTAGGGGCTGGCTGATCATGAAGCCCTGCTCCGGGTAGACCATCAACCGCTGGAGCGCACCGACCAGCATGTCGATCACCAAGCGGGCATCACCGATGGAGTCGACGTACTCGTCCAGCGTCATCGGACTGGAGGCGCTGACGACCTCGACTCCGGGCCAGAGCTTCCGCGCGGTGGCGTAGGCCCGCCGCTCCTCGTACGGCTTGCTGATCAGGAGCACCGAGGACACCTCCACCCCGGCCTCCTCCAACAACTCTCGTGAGAAGCGGATGTTCTCGCCCGTGTTGCGGGCGCGAGGCTCGACCAGGACGTCACTGCTGGGGACCCCGAGTTCCACTGCCCGCTCCCGGTAGTGGACGGCCTCGCCACGGGGCATGCGTTCCCGTGTCGTGGGGCTCGTGGCACCGGTGAACAGGAGCAGGGGGGCCATGCCGCGCCTGTATAGGTCCACTGCTCTATCGGCTACGCCCAGGTCGTGGCTGCCAAGTCCGATGGCCACCGAGCACGGCCGGGGAGAGTGGCCCATCTGGTGGTAGTCCCACACGCGTCGGGCGTCTGCCCAGTTCTGTGTCGAGATCACTGCTGCCCCTTCCTGTCCTTGGCCGAGTCGGGCACCTTGAAGTCGTACTCCCATGCGAAGCGGGATGCCGCGTGGACCCCAACGGCGAATTCCACGACGGTGCCCGCGGCCGTGTACGTCGTCCGGTGCAACTCGACGACCGGTTCGCCAGGCGGTAGCTGCAGCTGCTTCACCTCGTCCGGTGTAGCAGCACGGGCAAAGAGTCGCTCCCTCATGTGATCGATCTCGTAACCCGCGTCGTACAGCACGCGAAATCCGCCACCTCGGCCGACGGGCCCCGGCACAGATCCGCGTCTTCATGGCGGCCCTGACCCGGGAGAAGGTCGGCGCCTCGGCCCTGCGCCCGCGTCCTGGAGGAGCGGCGCGAGCTGCAAGACCTGGAACGGAAGATCGCCGGTGAGCACTGGTCCCAGGAGCCGGACCATGACCTGATCTTCTCCTCCGAGCACGGCGGCATGATCGACCCGATGGGCTTCTCGCGCACCTTCGATCGGCTCGTCAAGCGTGCCGGTGTCCGCCGCATCACGGTCCGCCTGGCCCGGCACACCTGCGGCACGCTTCTCGCCTTCCTGAAGGTGCACCCCAAGGTCGCTCAGGCGATCCTCCGACACAGCCAGATCAGCATGACCATGGATGTCTACACGCACGTGGTAGGGGACAGCGAGCGGGAAGCGGTCGGCATGCTCGCCGAACTCCTGGAAGATCCACTCATCGGCTGATGTCAGCCATGGATGTCAAAGACCCCCAGCCGCTACCGACTGGGGGTCTTTTCGCTGGTGGGGCTAACAGGATTTGAACCTGTGGCCTCATCCTTATCAGGGATGCGCTCTAACCAACTGAGCTATAGCCCCGCCGCGCTCTGCGGTGTGTCCCGCGCGCTGACTCCTGAAGATTAGCGCACGACATGGGCAGTCCCAAAATCGGTTGTCGGGACAACGTCAAAGGACGTTACTCGTCCTCGGCGAGCGTCAGCTCCACGCCGCCCACGAAGCCCGCGGACAGGTTGTAGATGAACGCGCCGAGCGTCGCGAGGGCGGTCGCCAGGACGACGTCGATGACCGCGATGATCGACGCGAACAGCAGGACGTTGGGCAGCGACAGGAAGGCCTGCAGGTCGAAGCCGTTGGACTCGTTCGAGCCGGTGGCCTCGGAGATCGTGCCGCCGACCGTCGAGAAGACACCCATCGCGTCCATGACCATCCACAGCACGGCGGACGCGACGATCGTGCAGATGCCCAGGGCGATGGAGAGCAGGAAGCTGACCTTCATCACCGACCACGGGTCGGCCTTCGCCACCCGCAGCCGCGCCTTGCGGACGCGGGGCGTGGTGCGCGCCCCCGTGCGCGGACGCCGTACGGCACCGGTACCGTCGCCCGCCCCGGCCGCCGCCTGCTGCTGCGCCGGGTAGGCCTGCGGCGGGTGGTACGGCCCGGCCGGCTGCTGCGCCTGCCGATCCCCGGGCAGGGGCGAGGCCGTGCCCGGCTCCTGCGCGGCCGACTGCGGCTGCGCGCCGGAGGCGGCCGGGCCCGCGCCGGCCTTGTGCTGGGTCTGCGGACCTCGGGTGTCCGTCACTCTTCCCCCCTGGGAGTCATGCGAGGGCGCGTCCTTGGTCGGGGACTTGATCGCCTTCAGGTTGGTCGTGTGCGGGTCCGCCGCACGCGCGGCGGAGCCACGGCCGCCGTCGTCCGTGTCCGTACCCCTCGAGGTACCGCTCGGTCCGGCGCCCGTGGCTCCGCTCACGCTGACTCACTCCTCGTGCCTACTCGGACGAGGGCGCCTCACCCTCGTCCGTGCCGGTGACAGCGGCACCCTCGGCGGTCTCGTCGACGACCACATCGCCGTCGACCTCCTCCGCCTCGCGTCCCGCCTCGGCGTTGCGAGCGATGCCCACGACGGCATCGCGCTTGCCCAGATTGATCAGTTGGACGCCCATGGTGTCACGGCCGGTTTCCCTGATCTCGTTGACTCGCGTACGAATCACACCGCCCGACAGCGTGATGGCGAGGATCTCGTCGGTCTCCTCGACCACCAGCGCGCCGACGAGGGATCCGCGGTCCTCGACGATCTTGGCGGCCTTGATGCCGAGGCCGCCGCGACCCTGGACGCGGTACTCGTCGACGTTGGTCCGCTTCGCGTACCCGCCGTCTGTGGCAGTGAACACGAACGTACCGGGTCGAACAACATTCATCGAGAGCAGCTCGTCTCCCTCGCGGAAGCTCATGCCCTTGACACCCGAGGTGGCACGGCCCATGGGCCGGAGTGTGTCGTCCGAGGCCGTGAACCTGATCGACTGTGCCTTCTTGCTGATCAGAAGCAGATCGTCGTCCGCCGAGACCAGTTCGGCTCCGATCAGTTCGTCGTCCGAACCGTCCTGACCCTCACGCAGGTTGATCGCGATCACACCGCCGGAACGGGGCGAATCGTAATCCTTCAGAGGCGTCTTCTTCACAAGTCCGGCCTTGGTGGCGAGCACGAGGTAGGGAACCGCCTCGTAGTCGCGGATCGCCAGGATCTCGGCGATCGCCTCGTCCGGCTGGAAGGCGAGCAGGTTCGCCACGTGCTGACCGCGCGCGTCCCGGCCGGCGTCGGGCAGCTCGTAGCCCTTGACGCGGTAGACGCGGCCCTTGTTGGTGAAGAACAGCAGCCAGTGGTGCGTCGTGGACACGAAGAAGTGGTCGACGATGTCGTCTTCCTTGAGCTTCGTGCCGCGCACGCCCTTGCCGCCGCGCTTCTGGGCGCGGTAGTCGTCGGTCTTGGTGCGCTTGATGTAGCCGCCCCGGGTGACCGTGACGACGATGTCCTCCTCGGCGATCAGGTCCTCGATGGACATGTCGCCCTCGTAGGGGATCAGCGTCGTCTTGCGGTCGTCGCCGAACTTCTCGACGATCGCGGCCAGTTCGGCGCTGACGATGCCCCGCTGACGGACCGGGGAGGCCAGGATCTCGTTGTACTCGTTGATCTTCGCCTGGAGCTCGTCGTGCTCCTGGACGATCTTCTGGCGCTCCAGGGCGGCCAGTCGGCGCAGCTGCATCTCGAGGATGGCGTTGGCCTGGATCTCGTCGATCTCCAGGAGGCTCATCAGGCCGCCGCGGGCGATCTCGACGGTGTCGCTGCGCCGGATCAGCGCGATGACCTCGTCGATGGCGTCCAGGGCCTTCAGCAGGCCGCGCAGGATGTGCGCCCGCTCCTCGGCCTTGCGCAGCCTGAAGCGCGTACGGCGGACGATGACCTCGATCTGGTGCGTCACCCAGTGGCGGATGAACGCGTCGAGCGAGAGGGTGCGCGGCACGCCGTCCACCAGCGCCAGCATGTTGGCGCCGAAGTTGGTCTGCAGGTCGGTGTGCTTGTAGAGGTTGTTCAGGACGACCTTGGCGACCGCGTCCCGCTTCAGGACGATGACGAGACGCTGGCCCGTGCGGGAGCTGCTCTCGTCCCGGACGTCCGCGATGCCGCCGATCTTGCCGTCCTTCACCAGGTCGGCGATCTTCTGCGCGAGGTTGTCGGGGTTGGTCTGGTACGGCAGCTCCGTGACCACCAGGCACTGGCGGTTCTGGATCTCCTCGACCTCGACGACCGCGCGCATGGTGATGGAGCCGCGGCCGGTGCGGTACGCCTCCTCGATGCCCCGGCGGCCGACGACGAGCGCGCCGGTCGGGAAGTCCGGGCCCTTGATGCGCTCGATCAGCGCGTCCAGCAGCTCCTCGTGGGAGGCCTCGGGGTTCTCCAGGTACCACTGGGCGCCGGCCGCGACCTCGCGCAGGTTGTGCGGCGGGATGTTGGTGGCCATGCCGACCGCGATACCGGCCGAACCGTTGATCAGCAGGTTCGGGAAGCGGGCCGGCAGGACGGTCGGCTCCTGGGAGCGGCCGTCGTAGTTGTCCGTGAAGTCGACGGTCTCCTCGTCGATGTCGCGGACCATCTCCATCGACAGCGGCGCCATCTTGCACTCGGTGTACCGCATGGCCGCGGCCGGGTCGTTGCCCGGGGAGCCGAAGTTGCCGTTGGAGTCCACGAGCGGCATGCGCATCGACCACGGCTGCGCGAGGCGGACCAGCGCGTCGTAGATCGAGGAGTCGCCGTGCGGGTGGTAGTTGCCCATGACGTCGCCGACGACGCGAGCGCACTTGTAGAAACCGCGCTCGGGGCGGTAACCGCCGTCGTACATGGCGTACAGCACGCGGCGGTGGACGGGCTTGAGGCCGTCACGGACGTCCGGCAGCGCACGCGAGACGATGACGGACATCGCGTAGTCGAGATACGAGCGCTGCATCTCCGTCTCGAGCCCGACAGGCTCGACGCGCATGGCCAGGGCGTCACCCTCGGGCGTCGTCACGGGAGTGTTCTCGTCGGTCATTGCTGGTGAAGATCCTTCCTGGTGCGGTCAGCTGAGACCGACTCAGATGTCGAGGAAGCGGACGTCCTTGGCGTTGCGCTGGATGAACGCGCGGCGGGCCTCGACGTCCTCGCCCATGAGGACCGAGAACAGGTCGTCGGCCTGGGCGGCGTCGTCGAGGGTGACCTGGCCGAGGACGCGGTGCTCCTGGTCCATGGTCGTGATGCGCAGTTCCTCGGCGTTCATCTCACCGAGACCCTTGAAGCGCTGCACCGAGTCGTCCTTGATGCGCTTGCCCGCGTTGCGGCCCATCTCGATCAGGGCGTCGCGCTCGCGGTCGGAGTACGCGTACTCGAAGTCGTCCTTGCCCCACTTGATCTTGTAGAGCGGCGGGCGGGAGAGGTACACGTGCCCGGCCTCGACCAGGGGCCGCATGAAGCGGAACAGGAAGGTCAGCAGCAGGGTGTTGATGTGCTGGCCGTCGACGTCGGCGTCAGCCATCAGGATGATCTTGTGATAGCGCAGCTTCTCGATGTCGAAGTCCTCGTGGACTCCGGTGCCGAAGGCCGAGATCAGCGCCTGGATCTCCTGGTTCTGCAGGATCTTGTCGATCCGCGCCTTCTCGACGTTGAGGATCTTGCCGCGGATCGGGAGGATCGCCTGGTACTGCGGGTTGCGGCCGGACTTGGCCGAGCCGCCGGCGGAGTCACCCTCGACGATGAAGATCTCGCACTTGGCGGGATCGTTCGACTGGCAGTCGGAGAGCTTGCCCGGCAGGGACGCGGTCTCCAGCAGCCCCTTGCGGCGGGTGAGGTCACGGGCCTTGCGGGCCGCCACGCGCGCGGTGGCCGCCTGGATGCCCTTGCGGATGATGTCCGCGGCCTCGTTCGGGTTCCTGTCCAGCCAGTCCGCGAGGTGCTCGTAGACGACCCTCTGCACGAAGGTCTTGACCTCGGTGTTGCCCAGCTTGGTCTTGGTCTGGCCCTCGAACTGGGGCTCACTCAGCTTGACCGAGATGATCGCCGTCAGACCCTCGCGGATGTCGTCGCCCGTGAGGTTGTCGTCCTTCTCGCGCAGCAGCCTCTTGTCGCGCGCGTACTTGTTGATCAGCGAGGTCAGCGCGGCGCGGAAGCCCTCTTCGTGCGTACCGCCCTCGTGCGTGTGGATGATGTTGGCGAAGGAGTACACCCCCTCGCTGTAGCCGCCGTTCCACTGCATGGCGACCTCGAGGGACAGGTGCTTGTCCTTGTCCTCGGCCTCCAGGTCGATGACGGTGGGATGCACCGCCTCGCCCTTGCGGGAGTTGAGGTACTTCACGAAGTCGACGATGCCGCCCTCGTAGTGGTACGAGACGGCCTTGACCTCGTGCTTCTCGTCCTCGCCCGCCTCGTCCGCCCCGGCCGTGGCCTTCGCCGACTCGCGCTCGTCGGTGAGGTTGATCCGCAGGCCCTTGTTGAGGAACGCCATCTCCTGGAAACGCCGCGACAGCGTCTCGAAGGAATAGTGCGTGGTCTCGAAGATGTCCGGGTCGGCCCAGAAGGTGACCGTGGTGCCGTGCTCGTCCGTGGCCTCGTGCTGGGCAAGCGGGGCCGTCGGGACGCCCAACTTGTAGTCCTGGGTCCAGCGGTAGCCGTCGGTCTTGATCTCGACGGACACCTTGGTCGACAGGGCGTTCACGACGGAGACACCCACGCCGTGCAGACCACCGGAGACCGCGTAGCCGCCGCCGCCGAACTTTCCGCCCGCGTGCAGCACCGTCAGCACGACCTCGACGGCCGGCTTGCCCTCGGAGGGGACGATGCCGACCGGGATGCCACGGCCGTTGTCGACGACCCGCACGCCGCCGTCGGCGAGGATCGTCACGTCGATGGTGTCCGCATGCCCGGCCAGCGCCTCGTCGACGGAGTTGTCGACGACCTCTTGCACAAGGTGGTGAAGTCCGCGCTCACCGGTCGAGCCGATGTACATACCGGGGCGCTTGCGGACCGCGTCCAAGCCCTCGAGGACGGTGATGGCGCTGGCGTCGTACGAGGCGGTGACCTCGCCGTTCGACGAAGTCACCGCGACGTTCTCGCCGGCGTCGGTGGACGGGATGTTCTCGTTGGGGTTGCCGGAATCGGCCACGAAGCGCCCTTTCTGGCACAGCACTAGCCAGGCTCGTCGGCGGGTTGCCGGAGCGGCTGCGGCATGTTGCGTTGGTAAGCCTTGATCAGCGTTGCTCAGCTTTTCCCGGACGGTCCCCACGATTGGGGCGGGATTGCTTCCAGTCTACCGGTAGCACTGACACTGATGGGGGTTTGCCGGTACCTGAGTCCGCATGTGCCGCCCTCGACGGGTCTTGTCCGACTCCCGATATACGGATGGGGGCTCCAAGAGGCTCACAGAGGCACTCAGCGCTTCCGGCCGTCAACCCTTGGCTACTTCGGAGTCAGGTCGCGATTCGCAACCGTGTGCGGGCACACGACGGGAGGGCCGTCGGCGCTCCGACCGAGCAGATGGAAGCCCTCGATGTGATGTCAGTCACGTGCTGTCAACGGGTGGGAAACCGGTGCCGATCAACCGTAGGTGTCGCCCGGACCGGTGCTGCCGGGGGCGCGCAGCGGGCCGTAGCGCCGGGCGGGGCCACCGGGGCCCTGCACCTTGATCAGCTTCACCCTGCCGTGGCCCAGGTCCTCGTTGAGGCGCGCGACCAGCGTGGGCGCGAGCAGCCGGAGGTTCGTCGCCCAGGCCGTCGAATCGCAGCGCACGGTCAGGACGCACTCGTCCTCGTCGTACCTCTCCGGCTCACAGTGCTTCGCCACATCCTCGCCGACGATCTGCGGCCAGCGGCCCATCACACCGCCCACCGCCGCCGGCGCCTCCCAGCCGCGTTCGGTGATCAGCCGGTTGATCGCGGACCCGAGCGCCATGGGGTCGCGCCCGTCGGCGCGCGCACCGGAGCGCAGACCGCCGCGGCGCGCCTGCTTCTTCTGCTGCGCCGCGTCCCCACGCGCGCGTGCGGCTTCCTTGGCGGCGCGCAGCGCCACGCGCGCGAGGTCGACGCCGGAGGGCTCGGGCTGCTTCGGGGCGCCGCCGGGTGTGTTTTCCGTCATACCCGCTCCACCGTCCCCTCGGACACGGCGAACCGCGTCCCGGACAGCACATGCGGTACGTCGTCGTCGACCGCGGCCGTCACCAGGACCTGCTCGCCGGGCGCGACCAGTTCCGCGAGGCGCTCACGGCGGCGGGTGTCCAGCTCGGCGAAGACGTCGTCGAGCACCAGCACCGGCTCGTTGCCCTCTGCTCGGAGCAGGTCGTACGAGGCCAGGCGCAGCGCCAGCGCGTAGGACCACGACTCGCCGTGGGAGGCGTAGCCCTTGGCGGGGAGCTGGCCGAGCTTGAGCTGAAGGTCGTCCCGGTGCGGGCCGATCAGCGTGACGCCCCGCTCGACCTCCTGCCTGCGGGCCCCGGCGAGCGCAGCCATCAGCTGCTCGAAGAGGTCCTCGCGGGTGTGCGCCTCGCCCGGCGCGGACGGCTTGTACTCCAGCGCGATCGGGCCGCCGCCGGGGGCGAGTTGCTCGTAGGCCTTGTCGGCCAGCGGCTGGATCGTGGCGATCAGGTCCAGGCGCTGGGCGAGCAACTCGGCGCCCGCGCGCGCGAGATGCTGGTCCCACACGTCGAGGGTGGACATGTCCATGGTGCGGCCGCCGTGCCGACGGGCCAGCGCTGCCGACTTCAGCAGGGTGTTGCGCTGCTTGAGGACCCGGTCGTAGTCGGAACGGACCCCGGCCATGCGCGGGGAGCGCGCGGTGATCAGCTCGTCGAGGAAGCGGCGCCGCTCACCGGGGTCGCCCTTGACCAACGCGAGATCCTCGGGCGCGAACAGCACGGTCCGCACGATCCCCAGCACGTCACGCGGCCTGACCTGCGAGGACCGGTTGATCCGGGCCCGGTTGGCGCGCCCCGGGTTCAGCTCAAGCTCGACCAGCTGCTGCCGTTCGCCCTGCCGGACCTGGGCCCGGATGATCGCGCGGTCGGCGCCCATGCGGACCAGGGGGGCGTCGGAGGAGACCCGGTGGCTGCCGAGGGTGGCGAGATAGCCGACCGCCTCGACGAGGTTGGTCTTGCCCTGCCCGTTCGGCCCGACGAAGGCCGTCACCCCGGGGTCGAGAGGGACCTCGACCCGGGGGTACGAGCGGAAGTCGGCCAGCGACAGATGCGTGACGTGCATGGTCGTTTCGCCGACCTCCCCGGACGGTTGTGGACTGCGGTGCAGCCCTGTGGACTACTTCTTCTCGGCTGGGCTACTTCTTCTCGACCGCGTGGCCGCCGAACTGGTTCCGCAGCGCCGCGATCATCTTCATCTGGGGCGAGTCCTCCTGGCGGGAGGCGAACCGCGCGAACAGCGACGCGGTGATCGCCGGCAGCGGCACCGCGTTGTCGATGGCGGCTTCCACAGTCCAGCGTCCCTCGCCCGAGTCCTGTGCATAACCCCGGAGCTCGTCCAGGTGCTCGTCCTCGTCGAGCGCGTTGACCGCGAGGTCGAGCAGCCAGGAGCGGATGACCGTGCCCTCCTGCCAGGAGCGGAAGACCTCCCGGACATCGGTCACGGAGTCGACCTTCTCCAGAAGCTCCCAGCCCTCGGCGTAAGCCTGCATCATCGCGTACTCGATGCCGTTGTGGACCATCTTCGCGAAGTGGCCCGCGCCGACCTTGCCGGCGTGCACCGATCCCGCGTCGCCCTCCGGCTTGAGGGCGTCGAAGACCGGCTGCACCTTGGCGACGTTCTCCTTGTCGCCGCCGTACATCAGCGCGTAGCCGTTCTCCAGGCCCCAGACACCGCCGGAGACGCCGCAGTCGACGAAGCCGATGCCCTTGGCCGCCAGCTCCTCGGCGTGCCTCTCGTCGTCGGTCCAGCGGGAGTTGCCGCCGTCCACGACGACGTCGCCCGGCTCCAGCAGCTCGGCGAGCCGGTCGATCGTGGTCTGCGTGGCCTCACCGGCCGGGACCATCACCCAGATCACGCGCGGGCCGCTGAGCTTGCCCACAAGCTCTTCCAGGCTGTGGACATCGGCGAGGTCCGGGTTGCGGTCGTATCCGAGGACGGTGTGACCTGCGCGGCGGATCCGCTCGCGCATGTTGCCGCCCATCTTGCCGAGGCCGACGAGACCGAGCTCCATCAGTTGTGTTCCTTAGGTTCTGCGACGTGGCGTGGCGGCACGTGCTGTACCGCGAGGCACTTTCGTACCCGCGCCCGAGCCTAAACCCGGACGCTCGCGCACATCTGTGGGCATACGCGCTCAGTCGTACGCCCTCACCTGCGGGTTTGCCCTCAGCCTGTGGACAACCGCGGATGATCCCCAGCCCGTCACCGGCCTTCGCGCCGGGTCAGCCGCTGAGGCGCACCGGCATGATCAGGTACTTGTAGGCCTCGTCCGCCTCGGCGTCCAGCGCCGGCTTGCCGCTGAGCAGCGCGGGCTTGGTGGACGTCGTGAACGACAGCTGGGCGACCGGGGAGTCGATCGCGCTCAGGCCGTCCAGCAGGAACGTCGGGTTGAAGGCGATCGACACGTCGTCGCCCTCCAGCTGGGCGTCGACCCGCTCCACAGCCTGTGCGTCGTCGCTGGAACCGGCCTCCAGGATCAGCACGCCCTGCTCGAAGCTGAGCCGCACCGGGGTGTTGCGCTCGGCGACCAGGGCCACACGCTTGACGGCCTCCACGAAGGGGGCGGTCTCGATCACGGCGACGCTGTTGAACTCGGTCGGGAACAGCGAGCGGTACTTCGGGAGGTCACCCTCCAGCAGACGCGTGGTCGTGCGACGGCCCGCGCCCTCGAAACCGATCAGGCCCTCGCCCGAGCCCCCGCCGGACAGCGCCAGGATGACGCTGTCGCCGCTTGTGAGGGCCTTGGCGGTGTCCAGAAGCGTCTTGGCGGGCACCAGGGCGACCGCGGAGGCCTCCGGGTTCTCCGGCTTCCACAGGAACTCGCGGACCGCGAAGCGGTAGCGGTCGGTGGACGCCAGCGTGACGGTGTCGCCCTCGATCTCGATGCGCACACCGGTGAGGACGGGCAGCGTGTCGTCACGGCCGGCCGCGATGGCGACCTGGGCGGCCGCGGAGGCGAAGACCTCGCCGGGGACCGTGCCCGTCGCGTTCGGCATCTGGGGCAGGGCCGGGTACTCCTCCACAGGCAGGGTGTGGAGTGTGAACCGGGACGAGCCGCAGACCACGGTCGCCCGTACACCGTCTGTGGAAATCTCCACCGGCCGGTTGGGCAGCGCGCGGCAGATGTCCGCGAGCAGGCGGCCGGAGACCAGGACCGTGCCCTCCTCGTCGACCTCGGCCTCCACCGACACACGGGCGGAGACCTCGTAGTCGAAGCTGGACAGGCTCAGCTGGCCTTCCTCGGCCTTCAGCAGCAAGCCGGCGAGGACAGGCGCCGGCGGACGGGCCGGGAGGCTGCGTGCCGCCCAGGCCACTGCCTCCGCGAGTACGTCGCGTTCCACCCGGATCTTCACTGTTGCCGCCTCCTGCTGTTGCCGGCGCTTCTCGCTCTGCCTGGCCCTCGTCGTCTGTCTCGGTGTCGACGGTCCCTGTGAGGGGAGGACACCGGGGACCAGTCTGACGCACCGCACTGACAGTAGGTGCCTCTCGGGGTCAAGTCGTGACGAGGGGCAGCCGGGCACCGAAGAGCGAGTTGTGCACAGGGCCCTCTTCGAAACGGATTCCCAGCTCTCTCTAGTCGGGAGTAGTAGTAGGGCCTGTGGATACCGTGGATAACCTCGTTTTCCCAGCTCAGAGCGGGAATTTTATCCACTGGTCCTGTGGGCGGAGGCGGTGGACAACCGGACGCATCTGTGGAGAACAGAAAGTTCTGCACACGCCGTGCACAGGGAGAGGCGAGTTCTCCCCAACGCCATCCCCAGCTTTACCCACCTTTCCCACAGGCCAACCCGGCACCTTCGTGTGACGCCTTTCACTCGACCCGGTGAGGAGGCGCGTCGCGTTGCCGAACAGTGGACAGGCATGTGGAGAAGCGGGCGATCGCTGGGGACAACCGCCCCCAGCCTGTGGGCAGCCGGTGGACAACTCGGTGCACAGACTGTGGATCACCCCGTCGTCCACAGTCTGTGGAGATCCTTCGTCCACCAATCCACAAGCACCTGAGCTGGCCTGATGGTCTTTCAACAGTGGCCGCTGTGGACACGATCTGGACAACTCCCCGGTCCCCAGGATGTGGACGGCAGAAAGTCCCCGAATCTGTGGAGGGAGGCCGTAACCCGGCGATTAATCGAACAGCGGGGTGCGGCCGGGTGCCCGGGGTGAGGGCCGATGATCCGCCGTGGAGGCCCGGAAACAGGGCCGTACGGGTCATGGAAGCGGCCCTGGGGACCACAGAAGCCGACGCACACCACGACCGCGGGGACCACGGAAGCCGAGGCACACCAGAAGAAGGGCGCCCCCGGATTCCTCCGCGGGCGCCCTCAGTGGCGTTCTGCCGTCGCCGTCAGCCGTTCTTGATGCGGTTGGTCAGCTCCGTGACCTGGTTGTAGATGGAGCGGCGCTCGGCCATCAGATTGCGGATCTTGCGGTCCGCGTGCATGACCGTCGTGTGGTCGCGGCCGCCGAACAGCGCACCGATCTTCGGCAGCGACAGGTCCGTCAGCTCACGGCACAGGTACATGGCGATCTGCCGGGCGGTGACCAGGGCGCGGCCGCGCGAGGTGCCGCACAGGTCCTCGACGGTCAGCCCGAAGTAGTCCGCCGTCGCGCCCATGATGGCCGTCGACGTGATCTCGGGCGCCGAATCGTCGCCACCGGGGATGAGGTCCTTCAGAACGATCTCCGTCAGCCCCAGATCCACCGGCTGCCGGTTGAGCGAGGCGAACGCCGTGACCCGGATCAGCGCGCCCTCCAGCTCACGGATGTTCCGCGAGATCCGGGACGCGATGAACTCCAGTACCTCCGGCGGCGCGTTCAGCTGCTCCTGCACCGCCTTCTTGCGGAGGATCGCGATCCGAGTCTCCAGCTCGGGCGGCTGGACGTCCGTGATCAGACCCCACTCGAAACGGTTCCGCAGCCGGTCCTCCAGCGTCACCAGCTGCTTCGGCGGCCGGTCGGAGGACAGCACGATCTGCTTGTTGGCGTTGTGGAGCGTGTTGAAGGTGTGGAAGAACTCCTCCTGCGTCGACTCCTTGTCCGCCAGGAACTGGATGTCGTCGACGAGCAGGATGTCCATCTCGCGGTACCGCTTGCGGAAGCTGTCGCCCTTGCCGTCGCGGATGGAGTTGATGAACTCGTTGGTGAACTCCTCCGAGCTCACGTACCGCACCCGCGTGCCCGGGTAGAGGCTGCGCGCGTAGTGCCCGATCGCGTGCAGCAGGTGCGTCTTGCCGAGCCCGGACTCCCCGTAGATGAACAAGGGGTTGTACGCCTTCGCGGGTGCCTCGGCCACAGCGACCGCGGCCGCGTGCGCGAAGCGGTTGGAGGCGCCGATGACGAACGTGTCGAAGAGGTACTTCGGATTCAGGCGGGCGGTCGGCTCGCCGGGGCCGGTCGCCGGCGCGGGCTGCGCGGCCAGCGGGCCGGGCGCACCGGTCGTCGGCAGGTTCGGGCCGACCGGGCCGCCCCGGTGGACGTGCCCCGAGCCGGCCGGCGGCTCGGGCAGCTCCCGGCGCACCGCGTCGCGCTGGTCGTAGTCGCCGCGTGACGTGTCGTAGTCGGAGCGCTGCTGCTCGTAGGAGGGGCGCTCCGTGGGCTGCGGGCGGTAGTCCTGCGAGGGGGAGCCGTAGGCGTCCTGGGAGGGCGGGCCGTAGGAGTCCTTGGACCCGTAAGCGTCCTGGGAGCCGTGGGATCCGTAGGTGTCCTGCGAGCCGGAGCCGTATGCGTCCTGCGGGTTGTAGGAGTCCCGGGAGCCGTACGCGTCCTGCCCGGGTGACGCGTACGGGTCACGCTCGGGAAAGCCGAGGCGCTGCTGCTGCCAGCCGTACTCGTCCTGCTGTGCCGGCCGCGGCCAGGCGCCGGGCTCGGGGCGCTGGTACTCGGACGGGTACGCGGGACGGGCCGTGGGAAGTTGATCTGCGCGCGTAGGCGGATGCTGGTCGCCGGCCGGGCCGGGCAGCTGGTCGGCCCGGTGGCGGCCGTACCCCTCGTACCCGTCGCGGTCCTGGCGGTCATAGGCGTCGCGCTCCGGGCGGTCGTATCCGTCACGCTCGGGACGGTCGTATCCGTCACGGTCCTGGCGCGCGGCCGGAAGCTCGGGCTCCTCGTAGCGCTGCTGGGGGCGGGACGGGGGCGCCGGCGGGGCGGGGGGCTCACCCGCGGAGTCGTCGACGGTGATCGCGATCCGGATCGGGCGGCCGCACTCGCGGCTCAGCGTCTCGCTGACGATCGGCGCCAGCCGGCCCTCGAGTACGCCTTTCGCGAATTCGTTCGGTACGGCGAGCAGGGCGGTGTCCGCGACCAGCGCGAGCGGCTGGCAGCGCCGGATCCAGTGCTCGTCCTTCCCTTCCACTCCTTGACCGCGGCCCTCCCCGAGGAGCTGCTCCAATACGCGTGGCCACACTGCGGCAAGATCGGCAGGTACGTCAGCCACAGGGCACGCTCTCTCACAGGTCCCACGAACGTGTGGTTCTGGGACGGCTAGGGATGTAAATCGGGTGGGGCAGGGATAAGGGAACGAATCGGAGTTCCGTCACGGTAGTCAGGGCGGCCGGTACGGTTCAAGTTGTTGTCCCCAGCCTGTGGACAAGTGTCTCCCGGCGACTCCTGGTTTGACCGGATGGCGTAGCCGCGCGTACCGTAACCAGGTCGAGTTGTCGATGGCTGCTGCCGCCTGCCTCCGATGGGCACAGATCATTTGGGTGATCGGTCAGCGGTGCACTCGGGCGTAACTGCGAGCTACTCGTGGGCGCACGGTGACAGCCAGGACGGCACCCCGCAACTACCGAATTCTTCTGGAGCCCCCGAGTGAGCAAGCGCACCTTCCAGCCGAACAACCGTCGCCGCGCGAAGACCCACGGCTTCCGCCTGCGGATGCGTACCCGTGCCGGTCGCGCGATTCTCGCGAACCGTCGCAGCAAGGGTCGCGCCAGCCTGTCCGCCTGATCCCGATCAGGTCATGACACCGTGCTGCCCACCGAGAACCGGCTGAGGCGGCGCGAGGACTTCGCGACCGCGGTACGACGAGGCCGTCGGGCAGGACGCCCGCACCTCGTCGTCCACCTCCGAAGCGGTGCCACGGACCCGCATGCGCCTGGGGAGAGCGCTCCCCTGACGCGTGCGGGTTTCGTCGTGAGCAAAGCAGTGGGTGGCGCGGTCGTGCGCAACAAGGTGAAGCGCAGGCTTCGCCACCTGATGCGCGAGCGAGTCGCCCAGCTGCCCCCCGGTAGCCTGGTAGTCGTACGAGCATTGCCCGGATCGGGCGACGCCGACCATGCACAGCTGGCCCGAGACCTGGATGCCGCTCTCCAGCGGTTGCTGGGAGGGGGCGCGCGATGAAGTACCCGCTGCTGGCTCTGATCAAGCTCTACCAGTGGACGATCAGTCCATTGCTGGGGCCGGTCTGCAAGTACTACCCGTCGTGCTCCCACTACGGCTACACGGCCATCGACCGGCATGGTGCCATCAAGGGAACAGCACTCACGGCCTGGCGCATCCTGCGGTGCAATCCGTGGTCGCTGGGCGGTGTGGATCATGTCCCGCCGCGCAAGCGCCCGCGGTGGCACGAAACGCTGCGTATCGCGTGGCGTGCACGCAAGGGCGGGCCCTCCGCCGCCGGACCGGCCACCGAGGGACAGGCTTCTCCCACAAGTCCGTCGAGTCCTTCGAGCCCGGCCGCAGAGACACCGTCCCATGCCCAAGGAGCATGATTAGTGGACACGATTGCCAGCCTCTTCAGCTTTATCACCACACCCGTCTCCTGGGTCATCGTCCAGTTCCACTCGGTGTACGGCGCCCTCTTCGGCCCTGATACCGGCTGGGCCTGGGGCCTGTCGATCGTGTCCCTGGTGATCCTGATCCGTATCTGCCTGATCCCGCTCTTCGTGAAGCAGATCAAGGCGACCCGGGCCATGCAGACGCTGCAGCCCGAGATGAAGAAGATCCAGGAGCGCTACAAGAACGACAAGCAGCGTCAGTCCGAAGAGATGATGAAGCTGTACAAGGAGACGGGCACCAACCCGCTCTCCTCGTGCCTTCCCATCCTGGCGCAGTCCCCGTTCTTCTTCGCCCTGTACCACGTGCTCAACAGCATCGCGTCGAACGACACCATCGGCGTCATCAACGACAACCTGCTGCAGAGCGCGCAGAAGGCACACATCGTCGGTGCGCCGCTGGCGGCGAAGTTCACCGACAGCTCGTCGAAGGTGGAAGCACTCGGTGCCTCCCTCACCGACGTCCGCGTGGTCACCGCCATCATGATCGTCCTGATGTCGGCGTCGCAGTTCTTCACCCAGCGCCAGCTGATGACGAAGAACGTCGACACCACGGTGAAGACGCCGTTCATGCAGCAGCAGAAGATGCTGATGTACGTCTTCCCGGTCATGTTCGCCGTCTTCGGCATCAACTTCCCGGTCGGTGTCCTCGTCTACTGGCTGACCACCAACGTGTGGACCATGGGCCAGCAGATGTACGTCATCCACAACAACCCGACCCCGGGTTCCAAGGCCCAGGCCTCGTACCTCGACCGACTGACCAAGTACGTCACGCAGCACGACAAGGTCAGCAAGCGCCGCGACCGCGCCATCGTCAAGGCGATCGTCGCCAAGGGCCGCGACCGCAACGAGTTCGAGCGCAAGTTCATCAACGGCCTGAGCAAGGCCGGTCTCGCCGCCCAGGCCGACGGCACCGTGATCAAGAGCGACACCGCAGCCGCAGCCCAGGCCGAGGACGGTACGCCGATCACCGCCGCCGGTACCCCCAAGCGCCAGCAGCCCAAGCGGCAGAGCAAGTCGCAGCGGCAGCACGGCGGCAGCACCGGCGCGAAGGCGGCCGGCGAGAGCGAGCCGAAGACGTCGCTGACCAAGTCCGACGAGCCCGAGGACGCCAAGCCCGCCGCCGCCGACAAGAAGGGCGGCGCGAAGCCCGCCGGCGGTACCCGCAGCAAGGCCCAGTCCGGACAGCGCAAGGGTCCGCAGCGGCCCAAGTCCCCGTCCAAGAAGTAAGAAGGAGTCCATCCCGTGACGGAAGGCACCACCTCCGCCGCTGCCGAGGGTGCAGACACCCTGACTCGCCTGGAGCAGGAAGGCGAGATCGCGGCGGACTACCTGGAGGGTCTGCTCGACATCGCCGACCTCGACGGCGATATCGACATGGACGTCGAGGCCGACCGCGCCTCCGTCTCGATCATCAGCGACACGGGCGGCCGTGACCTGCAGAAGCTGGTCGGCCGTGATGGCGAGGTGCTGGAGGCGCTCCAGGAGCTCACCCGTCTGGCCGTGCACCGGGAGACCGGTGACCGCAGCCGTCTGATGCTCGACATCGCGGGGTACCGGGCACAGAAGCGCTCCGAGCTGTCCGAGCTGGGCGCGAAGGCAGCCGCGGAGGCCAAGAGCAGCGGTGAGGCCGTGAAGCTGAAGCCGATGACGCCCTTCGAGCGCAAGGTTGTGCACGACGCGGTCAAGGCCGCGGGCCTGCGCAGCGAGTCCGAGGGCGAGGAGCCGCAGCGCTTCGTCGTCGTGCTGCCCGCCTGATCGGCCCCTACGTTCCCCGGCCCCGTCTGTTGCGCAGGCGGGGCCGAACTTTGTCAGCCTGATAGTTCTGGTGGTTCTGGTGTCGGCGCCGGGTGCGCTGACGCGGTACGGAAGGACGGTCCCCGTGACGGAGGCAGCGGAGCTTCCCCCCGCGCCCGAGCAAGCGCGCGAGGTGTTCGGTGAACGCTTCGCGGATGCGGTGCGGTACGCCGAGCTGCTCGCTGAGGCGGGCGTGCAGCGCGGTCTCATCGGCCCGCGTGAGGTGCCCCGCCTGTGGGAGCGGCACCTGCTGAACTGCGCGGTGCTCTCGGAGGTCGTGCCCGACAACGTGACGGTGTGCGATGTCGGCTCGGGTGCCGGTCTTCCCGGCATTCCGCTGGCGCTGGTCCGCACCGACCTGAAGATCACGCTCCTGGAGCCGCTGCTACGGCGCACCAACTTCCTCTCCGAGGTCGTGGAGCTGCTCGGCCTCGATCATGTGACTGTCGTGCGCGGCCGGGCCGAGGAGGTCATGGGGAAGATCCAGCCCGTCCATGTGGTGACGGCCCGCGCCGTCGCGCCGCTCGACCGGCTCGCCACCTGGGGCATTCCCCTGCTGCGGCCGTACGGAGAGATGCTCGCGCTCAAGGGCGACACCGCCGAGGAGGAGCTGAAGGCCGCGTCGGCGGCGCTCAGTAAGCTGGGTGCGGTGGAGACATCCATCCTGCATGTGGGTGAGGGCGTCGTGGACCCGATGTCCACCGTTGTACGGGTCGAGGTCGGGGAGAGCCCCGGCGGTGTGCGCTTCGCCGCGAAGCGCGCCAAGGCGGCTCGCACGGGGCGGACGCGCCGTCGGCGCTGAGCTGATCCGTCCTGACGGCACTGATCCGTCCTGACGACGAGACGTACTCCACACAAGCTGCCAAACCTATGCATGCCGGAGTGTCGCGACAGTCCGGCCATGGCTGCTGTGCATCGTGTTTCACGTGAAACGTCGCTCACTGCTGCACGGCATCATCAGTCGTGGCCGCGCCGCGGCCGAACCCCGCGACCGAAAGCCTCTTGGTTCACTCGATGAGGGACCTGAGGTATCCACAGAGGTGGATTTCTCCACAGAACGCCAGGCCTCACTGGTTCATGACCCCGAAGACATGGGAGGCTCTGTTCATTGCGAGCCTGAAGTCGAGGAGAGTGAATCCTTGCGGTCCGACGCCAACATCGCGGGACCGATGACCGATCCGGTCCCCGGTCCCCGTACCGAGTCGATGGGGGCGGATGTTTCACGTGAAACACCGCCTCCGATGGACGACACTCCCATCGGTCGTGCTGCCCAACTGGCGGTGGAGGCTCTGGGTCGTGCCGGTGAGGGCTTGCCACGGCCCGAGCAGACCCGAATCATCGTGGTCGCCAACCAGAAGGGCGGTGTGGGCAAGACGACGACGACCGTCAACCTTGCCGCATCACTGGCGCTGCACGGTGGCCGGGTCCTGGTGGTCGATCTCGACCCACAGGGCAATGCGTCCACTGCGCTGGGTATCGACCATCACGCCGAAGTCCCGTCCATCTACGACGTGTTGGTGGAGAGCAGGCCTCTCTCCGAGGTCGTCCAGCCGGTCCCCGATGTCGAGGGCCTCTTCTGTGCCCCCGCCACGATCGATCTCGCCGGTGCGGAGATCGAGCTGGTGTCCCTGGTGGCACGGGAGAGCAGGCTGCAGCGCGCGATCCAGGCGTACGAGCAGCCGCTGGACTACATCCTCATCGACTGCCCGCCCTCACTCGGTCTCCTGACGGTCAATGCGCTCGTGGCAGGCCAGGAGGTCCTGATCCCCATTCAGTGCGAGTACTACGCGCTGGAAGGCCTCGGGCAGCTGCTGCGCAACGTCGACCTGGTGCGGGGGCACCTCAACCCCGCCCTGCATGTGTCGACCATCCTGCTCACCATGTACGACGGCCGGACGCGCCTTGCGTCCCAGGTCGCGGAAGAGGTGCGCACTCACTTCGGTGACGAGGTACTGCGGACCAGCATCCCCCGTTCCGTCCGTATCTCGGAGGCGCCGAGTTACGGGCAGACGGTACTGACTTACGATCCTGGTTCGAGTGGTGCCCTCTCCTATCTTGAGGCGGCACGAGAGATCGCGCTGAAGGGCGTCGGCATCAGCTATGACGCGACGCACGCCCATATCGGCGTACAGCAGAACGACCCGAGCATGGTGGAGGGCATCCAGTGAGCGAGCGACGGAGGGGGCTGGGCCGTGGTCTCGGCGCACTGATCCCTGCGGCACCGACGGAGAAGTCGGTGGCCCAGGCTGCGGCGAACGCTGCTTCCCCATCCCCCGCGGCAGTGCCGGCGCTGCCGAACGATCGTGGGGTGGCCGCCGCGAAGGTAGCGACCCTGCCGACTGTTTCACGTGAAACAGAGGAGCCGGCTCAGCCGAGTGCTCCCGCCACGCCGGCGGCGCCGATCGGTGCGCACTTTGCCGAGATCCCTCTCGACTCCATCACGCCGAACCCGCGCCAGCCGCGTGAGGTCTTCGACGAGGACGCGCTGTCCGAGCTCATCACTTCCATCAAGGAAGTGGGGCTCCTCCAGCCGGTCGTCGTACGGCAGGTGGGTCCCGCCCGCTACGAGCTCATCATGGGCGAGCGGCGCTGGCGGGCCTGCCGCGAGGCAGGGCTGGAGGCGATCCCGGCGATCGTGCGGGCCACGGAGGACGAGAAACTCCTCCTGGACGCTCTGCTGGAGAACCTGCACCGCGCTCAGCTGAACCCGCTGGAAGAGGCAGCCGCCTACGACCAGCTGCTGAGGGACTTCAGCTGCACGCATGACCAGCTGGCGGACCGCATCGGCCGCTCGCGCCCTCAGGTCTCCAATACCCTGCGTCTGCTGAAGCTCTCGCCGGCCGTGCAGCGCCGGGTCGCCGCCGGGGTGCTCTCCGCCGGTCACGCACGGGCGCTGCTCTCCGTGGAGGACTCGGAGGAGCAGGACCGGCTGGCCCACCGCATCGTGGCCGAGGGTCTTTCGGTGCGGGCCGTCGAGGAGATCGTGACCCTGATGGGGTCGCGGCCCCAGAAGGCTCAGAAGCCGAAGGGGCCGCGCGCCGGTGCCCGGGTCTCTCCTGCGCTGTCCGACCTCGCCACGCGGCTGTCGGACCGCTTCGAGACGCGGGTGAAGGTCGACCTGGGTCAGAAGAAGGGCAAGATCACCGTCGAGTTCGCCTCGATGGAGGACCTGGAGCGGATCCTCGGCTCACTCGCTCCTGGCGAGGGGCCGGTCCTGCAGAACAGCCTTCTGGAGGGCGACTCCGAGGACAGCGAGTCCTGAGCCTCCGGCAAGGGTCCTCTGCTGGGCAGGAGACAGAGCGGGCCGTGTCCGGTGTGTGCCGGAACATGGCCCGCTCTTTCCTTTCTGGCGGTATCGATGGAATCGCATCGTGGATACGATGCGTTTCGGGTACGGCGCAACCACTCGGCAGCACCTCTGAGAGGGAGGCAGGGGCCATGCGAACCATGAGCCGCACCGGACTGGTGAGCGCCGGTTTGGGGCTGGGAGCGGTCGGTGGGTTCATCGGCAGCCTCCTCAGGGAACGGAGCGCTCTGACAGCCGCCCGCGACGCGGCGGCGGGCGAAGGAAGCGAGGATCAGCCTTCATGGGCCGCCGGCTCGTACCGCTCACGCTGGACAACCTCCAGGACCTTCCCAAGCGTTGTCGCTCGTGTGTCTTCTGGGAACTCGACCCAGTCAGCGGTGAGGCCGCGGTAAAGGCGGGCACATCCGCCCCGGAGAAGGAAGCCTGGATCTCAGCGGTTCTGCTGGACTGGGGATCCTGCGGGCGGGTCGTGTACGTCGACGACGTGCCGGTCGGCTACGTGTTGTACGCCCCACCCGCCTATGTCCCCCGCTCCACGGCGTTTCCCACGAGTCCTGTCTCACCTGACGCGGTACAGCTGATGACCGCGTTCATCGTGCCCGGCTACCAGGGGCAGGGACTGGGCCGGGTGATGGTTCAGACGGTCGCCAAGGATCTGCTGCGGCGCGGCTTCAAGGCGATCGAGGCCTTCGGAGACGCGCGCTGGAAGGAACCCGCTTGTGTGCTGCCCGCCGATCATCTACTGGCGGTGGGCTTCAAGACGGTGCGCCAGCACCCCACCCATCCCCGGCTGAGGCTGGAACTGAGGTCGACGCTCTCCTGGAAGGAAGACGTCGAGATGGCTTTGGATCGGCTCTTGGGAGCCGTGCAGAAGGAGCCGGCGCTGCGACCGCTGTAGGGCAGTCAAACGAATGGGCCAACCCGGAGGGGTTGGCCCATTCGTGTTTCACGTGAAACATGCACTGCCGGTGCGGCGGTGCAGCCGACTCACTCGGCGATGAAGTCCTCGAGGTCGCGAACGATCGCGGCCTTCGGCTTCGCACCCACGATGGTCTTGGCGACCTCGCCGCCCTGGTAGACGTTCAGGGTCGGGATGGACATGACGCCGTACTTGGCGGCCGTACCCGGGTTCTCGTCGATGTTCAGCTTGACGACCTCGATCTTGTCGCCGTACTCGGAGGCGATCGCCTCGAGGGACGGCGCGATCTGGCGGCACGGACCGCACCAGGCGGCCCAGAAGTCCACCAGAACAGGCTTGTCGCTCTTGAGGACGTCCTGTTCGAAGGAGTCGTCGGTCACATTCTTCAGGGTGCCGGCCACGGCGGGCTCCTTAACTGGTTGGTGCGTGGGGCGGGTAGGGAAGATCAGACGGAGGTCTTCTCGGGCTCGGGCTGCTCCTCGTCCGCCAGGGCGGCGAGGTAGCGCTCGGCGTCGAGAGCTGCGGAGCAGCCGGTCCCGGCTGCGGTGATCGCCTGACGGTAGGTGTGGTCGACCACATCGCCGGCGCCGAAGACACCGGTCAGGTTCGTGCGCGTCGACGGCGCGTCCACCTTCAGGTAGCCCTCTGCGTCCAGGTCGAGCTGGCCCTTGAAGAGCTCGGTGCGCGGGTCGTGGCCGATGGCGATGAACAGTCCGGTCACCGGCAGGTCCGAGATCTCACCGGTCTTGAGGTTGCGCAGCTTCAGACCCGAGAGCTTCGGGTCGCCCTGGATCTCGGCGACCTCGCTGTCCCACACGAACGAGATCTTCGGGTCGGCGAAGGCACGCTCCTGCATGGCCTTGGAGGCGCGCAGGGTGTCACGGCGGTGGACGACGGTCACGGACTTGGCGAACCGCGAGAGGAAGGTGGCCTCCTCCATCGCGGTGTCACCGCCACCGATCACGGCGATGTCCTGGTCCTTGAAGAAGAACCCGTCACAGGTGGCGCACCAGGACACGCCACGGCCCGAGAGGGCGTCCTCGTTCGGCAGACCGAGCTTGCGGTGCTGAGAGCCGGTGGCGACGATGACGGCCTTCGCCCGGTGCACCGTACCGGCCGTGTCCGTGACGGTCTTGATCTCACCGCTCAGGTCGACGTTCACGATGTCGTCCGGGACGAGCTCTGCTCCGAAGCGCTCCGACTGGGCGCGCATGTTGTCCATGAGCTCGGGGCCCATGATGCCGTCCTGGAAGCCCGGGAAATTCTCGACGTCGGTGGTGTTCATGAGCGCACCACCCGCGGTGACGGCGCCCTCGAACACCAGTGGCTTCAGCGACGCGCGCGCGGTGTAGAGCGCCGCCGTGTAGCCGGCGGGCCCGGAGCCGATGATGATCACGTTACGGACGTCGCTCACGGCTGGATTCCTCGTCTCTGGACTGCGTCGTTCGACCGGTGGGAGCTCCTCTCGGAGCTCTCACCCCACCCAACGGATCCTAAGGGGCGCGCATTCCCACTGTGTCCGGGCACACGAAGAAGCGGCACCAAGCCCCGGGGCGAAGGCGGAGCGCTCGCTCAGGTGGACGGGTAGGTGCGCTCCAGGAGCACCTCGCCGGCGGCGGTGGACGCCGCGTGATCCACACAGGTGGCGTCGACGATGTAGGCGGTGACCCGAGTGGCGTCGGAAGCGTCGGGAAGCAGCACGAGCATGGCCTTCTTCCCTTGATAGGTGCCGTTCTCGGTGGCAAGGGCCGCATCGTCGCGTCCGATGCCGTCGCGGACGCAGCCGGGCACCACGGCTTCCCTGAAGACCTTGGGCTGGTTGGTGCCGGGGGCCGTCGCCGCGCCGAAGGGGGTGCGGGAGTCGCCGCCCTTGGTCTTGTTCTCGGCCAGGAGACCGGTGACCTGCTTCTGCAGCTTCCCCTCGGAGAAGGTGTCCGTGGCGGTGGTCTGCCGTTCGCCCGCGGTGTCATGGGGCGGCGTGTTGTCGCCGAGCGACGAGAGCAGGACGGAGCCCAGCCCCAGGGCGGCCACGGTGAAGACGGCCCCCAGAACGGCGATCCTGCGGCGTCCGATGCGCGTGCGGCCCTTGCGGCCCGGGCCGGTGGTGGAGGAGCGGGGGCGGCCGACGGGCCGGTCGGCGGGCGTCGATGTTTCACGTGAAACATGCGCACCGCTGTCGTCCTCGGAAGTGGAACGGGGAGCACTCACCGGCTCCGGGCTCTCTGCGGCCTCCGGGCCGGTGGCGTTCAGCAAGGCCTCGGCGGCGAGAGCGGCATCGATGCGGCCCGCGACATCGGCGGGCATGCGCGGCGGACCCGGCAGCGTGCCGAGCAGCCCGCGGATCTCCTCCAGGGAGGCATACACGTCCGCGCAGAGCCCGCACTCGTCCAGATGTCGGCGCAGGTCGGTGGTTCGGGCCGGTGGGAGGAGTCCCTCGGCGAGGTCGGAGATCTCCGCGACGTCCGGGTGCCCGGCCATGTCTGTCGTCGACGTCACGCTCGTCCACCTCCGCCCTTCACTGCAGCTGAGTCGCTCGGTCCTGTGTCCGGGGGTCCCGCTCGGTGCGGTCCCGCTGCGGGTGGGACGGCTGGCCTCTGCGTCCGGTTCCGTTCTCCGCCGGGGTTCTTGCCCTCACCGCTGCTGTCCGGCCGTAGGTGGGTGAGCAGCGGCAGGAGTCTGGCTCGTCCGCGCGCACATCTGCTCTTCACCGTGCCGGTCGGCACGTCGAGAATGCGGGCGGCCTCCGCGACCGGGTAGCCCTGCATGTCCACCAGGACGAGCGCGGCACGCTGGTCGGCCGGCAGGGTTCCCAGGGCTTCGATGAGCTGCCGGTGGAGATCGTTGCGCTCGGCGGGGGCCGAGGCCGACTCGTGCGGCTCCAGCAGCTGTTCCAGGCGCTCGGTGTCGTCGACGGGAGAGGTCTTCCGGGAGGCCGCCTTGCGGGCGCGGTCCAGGCAGGCGTTCACCGTGATCCTGTGCAGCCACGTTGTGACGGCCGACTGGCCCCGGAAGGTGTGGGCGGCCCGGTAGGCGGACACGAGGGCGTCCTGCACGGCGTCAGCGGCCTCCTCGCGGTCGCCGAGCGTCCGCAGGGCGACGGCCCAGAGCCGGTCGCGATGCCGCCGCACGATCTCACCGAAGGCGTCGGGGGCGCCTTCGACATGGCGGGCGAGCAGATCCTGATCGCTCACTCCGTCATATCCGGTGCCGTCTGCCATCGGCCTCCTTCCTCGAGGCAGATGCCGTCAGCTGGTCACCTTGATGTCCGCCACCCTGCCGCGCCACTTGCCTTCGTCGGGCTGCAACGGCAGCTTCGTCAGCCACACCAGGAGGTACCGGCTCTTGAGCGACTTGCCGGGCTTGAGCTGGACGGTCGTCCCTGAACCTTCTGCCACCGTGGAGTAGGCGTCGAGGGACGTCGGCTCCGAGCCCGCCTGCGCGCTTGCGCTGCGGAGCTCGACGGAGGTGTCCCCCTCGAACGTGACGGTCACCTTCCCGACGTTCTGGGTCTTACCGAGGTCGAGGATGATGCCGACGCCCGACTTCAGACGGCCGAAGTCCGTGCTCAGGTAAAAGTCTGTTTGCCAATAGGTGGCCGTGCTGTTGTCGTAGACCTTCCCTATGTCTGACGGCTTCTCTGTTTGATCCCCGAGGGGATCGAAGTCGCGGGCACCGCTGATGGCGATGGGCTTGCCGGATGCAGGCTTCTTCGGGCTCTTGTCGTTCCCGTCGTTCGTCTGCGTCTGTCCCGGGTCCTCGCTCTTGCCGCCCTGGTCCATCAGCGCGTCCGCCAGCTGCCAGCTGCCGAGGCCCAGCGCGGCGATCAGGAGCGCGGAGACGGCCCACTTCAGTGCCTTGCCCGTGCGGCTCTGGAGCGGGGGCGGCGGGGTCGGGACCGGCTGGGTGACGCCGGGACGCGGGGACTGACGGCCGTACGTGCCCTGTTGGTACGTCGTGCGCTGGTACTCGGGCGGGGCGGTGAACGCCGGCTCCGGCGGGCGGATGCGGGGCATCTCGCCGATCGCCTTCACCAGCTCCTCCGGCGTGGTGCACGGCGACTCGTGCCGGGAGGCGGTGGCACCGTCGTTGGCGAGCGCGCGCATGGAGAGCTCGGACAGACCGCGGTGCACACCGGCCCGCACCTGGTCGGGCGCGATCAGACCGATGTCCTTCGGCAGGCCCGACAGGCCGTAGGCGTCGCTCTCGTACGGCCAGCGCTGCGTGAGCGCCGCGTACAGCAGGGCTCCGATGGACTCGGTGTCGGTGCGCTGCGGGGTGTCGGACGCGACACCGCGCAGGGCGGCGTTCACGGCGAGGCCGCGGATGCGCCACTGGCCGGTCGAGGCGCGCAGCACGGCGTTGGGGTTCAGCCGCAGATGGGCGAGACCCTCGCGATGGGCGGCGGCCATGGCGGAGGAGACCTGACTGACCATCTGGTAGGCGTCGTAGGGCTCCAGGGGCCCGGAGGCGAGGAGCGTGGTCAGTTCCGTCGCGTCGGGAAGCCACTCGTGGACGACGTAGACGACGTCGTTCTCCTCCACCGCGTCCAGCACCTGGACAAAGCGCGGGTCACCCAGGAGGGCGGAGGAGCGGGCGGCCGCCAGGACGGAGCGGGCCCGTGAGTGGTCGGCGGGCAGGATGTGCACGCCGACGGCACGGCGGAGCTTCTCGTCCACGGCACGCCAACTGCTGAAACCGTCCAGACGGGTGACGCACTCCTCGAGGCGGTAGCGTCTGGCGAGCTTGTGACCACTGTGCAGTTCGGGCGGCGAGGTCGCTCCGGCACCGTCGGTCCGGGTGCTCTCCTGTACCTCGTCGCTGTCCGTGTCCCGCTCCCGGTTCTTGGCCACCCCGTCGGCCGTGGACTGGTCCGCCTGTGCGGTCAGCGACGTCTCGTCGCTGTTGTCTGCCACGTCGACGGCAGCCGTACTCCGTTCCGCCACCGTCGTTCCTGCCTCCCCATCCATTACGCCTCGGACGGCATCCAGTGCGCGCCGTCCGACGCCGAAACCAATTGTGCCCACAGTCCGCCGCTATGCACGACACGCGGTGGCTGACGATGGTTGTGCGACTACCCCCCGACTCAGCGTCCCAGGCGTCCGCGGACCATGCCGACCAGCGAGTTGAGTTCCTCGATGCGCATGCGGCGGGCGGCGACGAAGAAGATCCCGAGCAGCACGGCGCCGCCCGCCAGGACCGCGGCGAGCGAGCCCGCGGGGCCCTGGCCGAGCGAATGGCCGATGCCGTAGCAGGCCGCGCCGCTGAGCAGGGCCGCCGGGATCGACGCGATGCACAGCCGTGCGTAAGTCCGCAGGACACGGGCGCCGTCGAGGTCTCCGCCGAGCCGCTTGCGCAGCCGGCGCCAGGCGACGCCGACGCCGATCGCGTAGGCCAGGCCGTACGAGGCGGCCATGCCGACCACGGCCCAGCGCGACGGGATGACGAAGTAGCAGATCGCCGAGGCGCCGGCGTTGACCGCGGCCACGATGACCGTGTTGTAGAAGGGAGTTCGGGTGTCCTCGTAGGCGTAGAAGGCACGCAGGACCACGTACTGCACGGAGTACGGGATCAGACCGAGACCGAACGCCATCAGCATGAAGCCCATGTTGGTGGCCTCGCTGGTGCCCGAGGAGCCGAACATCAGCGTGCACATCGGGATGCCGAGGGAGAGGAATCCGAACGCGATCGGCACGATCGCGACCGCCGTGGTGCGCAGGCCCTGGGAGATGTCGTCGCGGACGGCGCCCCCGTCGCCCTCGGCCGCCGAACGCGACAGGCGCGGCAGCAGGGCGGCCATGAGGGAGACCGTGATGATGGCCTGTGGCAGCCCCCAGATCAGCTGTGCGTTGGCGTAGGCGGCGAAGCCGGTGCCGTCGACCGGCGCGGCCTTGCCCGCCGCGGTGGACAGCTGGATGACGATCATGGCGCCCGCCTGGTTGGCGAGGACGAACAGGACCGTCCACTTGGCCAGCGTGACGGCCTTGCCGAGGCCCTGGCCCTTCCAGTCGAAGCGCAGCCGCAGGCGGAAGCCGGTCTCGCGCAGGTAGGGGATCATCGCGAGCGCCTGCACCACGAGACCGAGCAGGACACCGATGCCGAGCAGGCGCTGGCCCTCCGGCGGGATGTTCGCGGCCTTCATCCCGGAGTCGGCCGCGGTGCCGTAGACGTAGATGAACATGCCCAGCGTCACGATGATGACGATGTTGTTCAGGACCGGGGTCCACATCATCGCGCCGAACTTGCCGCGGGCGTTGAGGATCTGGCCCATCACCACGTGGACGCCCATGAAGAAGATCGTGGGCAGGAAGTACTGGGCGAAGGTGACGGCGACCTGGTTCGCCGCCGGGTCGCTGGCGACCGGGTCGGACAGCGCACGGATCAGGAGCGGCGCGCCGAGGACCGAGAGCGCGGTGAGTGTGCCGAGCGTCACGATGACCAGGGTGAGCAAGCGGTTGGCGTACGCCTCGCCGCCGTCGTCGTCGTCCTTCATGGCGCGCACGAGCTGCGGCACGAAGACGGAGTTGAGACCACCGCCGACGGTGAGGATGTAGATCATCGTCGGCAGCTGGTAGGCGACCTGGAAGGTGTCACCGAGGAGGCCGACGCCCAGAGCCGACACGATCAGCGCGGAGCGGATGAAGCCGGTGAGGCGGGAGACCATCGTGCCCGCCGCCATCACGGCGCTGGACTTCATCAGGCCCGCGGCGCGGCCGGCCTTCTTCGGGGCGGATGAAGCAGCGGGCTCAGGAGCCGGAGTCTCGTCCAGGAGGGACGGCGACGCCGTGGTCTGTGCGGGCTCCGCGTACTGACCCTGTGGTGCGTACGGGCCTTGTGCCAGCTGCCCCGGCGCCGGGGACGGGCCGGGGACCGACGGCGACTCGTACGACGGGTGACCGCTGCTCTGCTGCTGGTCCCGGAAGAGATGCGCGAACGCGTCCGGCTCCTGGCGCGGCTCGCCCGCCTGGGAGACGAGGTCGTCCACCCCCACGAACTGGGTGGTGCGGGGGTCGTCGCCGTACGGCAGATGCCGCGTCGGGCCCTCCGGCTCCGGCGCCGGCGTCTGCGCCCACACCTGGGGGTCGGGCGCGTACGGCGACTGCGGAGGCTGGCCGTAGAGCTGCTGCTGGTACGTGCCGGGAGCGGGCGGCGGGTGCGCGGCGCGGTCGTAGAGCGCCTCGCCGACCGGGTCCTGGGCGGAGAGGTCCTGTGCCCGGTAGGGGTCCTGGCCGTAGGCATCCTGGAGGTAGATGTCCGCGGGCGGCTGCGGCGGCACCTGGCCGTGCTCGGGCGGTGAACCCTCGGGCCCGCCCGCATCGGGGTAGCCCGAGCTGCCCGCGGCACGGCCGCGGTCACCGTCGTACGGCGCGTTCATGCTTACCCCACCTCATCGTCCCGGGCCCACCGGCCACGACTTCTCAACGGTCCACTCTCTCACCCGTGCCGGACGGGTCGGCGCTTTCCGCTGCGGTGTCCGGGGCCGGGTCACTCGGCTGCTCGGGGGCGTCTGCCCGTGAGCCGGCCTCGGACTCCTCCTTGAGACGTGCGTCGGAGGCCTTTGGGTTCTGCGGAGCGTCGGCCCGGCTCTGCGGGCCGTCGACCTCGTCGTCCGCTTCGGCGGTGTCGTCCTCGTGGGCCTCACGGGCGGCGGCGCGCTTGCGCTGGGTGTACATCCGGAAGCCCGCGAGGACCAGGAGCAGGACGCCACCGCCGATGACCAGCATCACCGTGGGCGTGACCTCGGTGACCTTCACGTCGAACGTGACCGGGGCGCCGTACTTCTGGCCGTCCTCCGTGTACAGCTGGGCGACGACTTCCGCCCGGCCGTTGGCGTTGGCCGACGTGGTGAACTTCACCGACTGGGCGTGGCCGCCGTTGACGGTGACGGGCTGCTCCTCGTAGGCGTCTCCGCCGATCTTGAGTCGCGTGGGGTTCTTCGACGTGAGCCGCAGCTTTAGGTGCTCGACGCCTTGGACCAGGTTGTTCTGGACCGTCACGGGGATCGTGGCGCTGCGGCCGGAGAGCTTGGTCTCCGACTTCTGGATCAGCTTGACCCCGTCGATGAGCCCGTTGAGGTACGACTCCATGCCATCGCGGTAGCCCACCGCCGCGACGCCCCGGCCGCGCCACGACGTGGACATCTCACGGTTCATGGCCCGCCCGAACGGGGTCACCACCCGGGACTGGCGGGTGAGGATCACCTTGAACCGGTCGAGCTTGCCCTGGGTCCTGGCGATCTGCTCGAAGGCGGCCCGCGGCAGCTCCTGCTTGCGCAGCGAGGAGGGGTACGCGGCGGCAGACGGCACCTTCGTGTTGGCAGCCGGGTCCGGCTTGGCCTTGGCGGCGGCCGTGAGGTCCTGCGACTCGGACCAGTTCCCGCCCTGGAGGGCCCCCAGGGCCTCGGCCATGGCCTGTGCCTGGCTCACGGAGGGCATGCGCTGCGGGGCGACGAGGACGCTGCGCTGCTTGCCGGTCTGCAGGCCGAGCGTCAGGCTCTGGGCCAGGAAACGCTGCACGGCGAGCGTAGAGGCGGAGGCCTTCGTCAGGTCGCCCTGGAACGCTGTGGACATCCGGGAGTCCGCGACGACGGCCGTGGTGCCGCCGCCGATGGGACGGGCAGCGGAGGGCGTGTACGACAGGTTGTCCTGGAGGCTGTCGCTGCGGGTGATCACCTTGTCGGCGCCCGCGGATGTGGCGACCTTCACGATCGACGGGTCGACGGCGCCGTTCACCGGCCAGGCGAAGTCCGTGGACGGTTTCACGTGGAGGATCGTCTCCACCGTCTTGTCGGCCACGTCGGTGGCCTCCTTGAGGTGGTTCAGCGAGCCGGTGACGTTCGTGCCGTTGTGGGCGAGGGAGGCCAGGTCCGGGTCGCCGAACGGCAGGGTGGCGACCTCTTCGCCCGTGACCGCCTGCTGGAGCTCGGCCAGCCAGTGCTTGGCGACCTCCTGGTTCCTGCCGGGAGTGGTGGTGCCGTCTGCGGCACGGACCTGGTAGCTCCCGGTCATCGCGTCGACGGACGCCAACAGGTCCGGGTCGATCACCCACGTGACGTCGAGGCCCTTGCCCAGCGACACCATCTGGTCGAGGCGTCCGCCCGGGGCGATCTCGTCGGCGAGCTCGTCGTCGCGGAAGACCGGCGTCTGCTGCTCGTTCGACCCTGTCTCGGCCGCCATATGGGCGCTGGAGACGAGCGGCCACAGGAACGTGGTCTTCGTCCTGGTGTCGGCCTCTTCCGGCTGCCACGGCAGGAACGTGCGCTGGATGCCGAGAACCTGGTCCCAGGGCTGCGCCGCGGTCTCCCCGGAGAGCGCGACGGCCAGCTGGTAGACGCCGTCGCGGCCGAGATCCAGCTCGTCGGCCGGTACGGAGATGCTGAAGGGCTCGGCCACACCGGGGGTGAGCGCGGAGAACTTCTCGGTGTACTTGCCACCGACCTTTTCGCCGGAGGGCCCCTGGAGGTCGTCGCTCTTCCTGGCGAGGGTGTCGATCGCCGAGCGGGTCTCGAGAGGGGGCCCCACCTGCAGATCTACGTGGGCGCCGGTGACCGTCTGCTTGCCGTTGTTGGTGACCGTGCCCGACACGGTCACCGTGTCCCCCTCGGAGGGGGTGCTGGGGCTGAGGGAGTCGACCGCGACCGACACCGAGCCCGCGCTGGAGGCAGCCTGCGGGGACTCCTGCCCGGCTGCGTCCGCCGGTGTCGCGGCGGGCAACTGGAGGAGTCCGGCCAGCAGGGGCGCACCGGCGAGCAGTGCCCCGGTGCGCCGCAGCCAGCGGCGGGCAGGTGAGGCACTGGTCCCCTGGAAGTCTGCCGCCTCGGCCACGCGCTCGTCCGTCCCTCGTCGTCAGTGGTCGTCGGAATGTGCGTCCACGCATGGTAACGATGCGCGCTGAGGGGAAGTGCCGCGGTCCGCTCCACAAGATCGCGGGCCGACTCCGTGCTGTCCGGTATGTGAGCCTATGGAAGTGAGCGGTTCTTTACGGCTCAAGAGCTGGGGCTTGTGCCCGTATAACGGACGTGTCCCCATGCTTCTGCGCGCGGAATAGGAGGAGCTTTCGGTGGCCCGGGCCACGTACCCTCTTCTGTTGTGCCGAATGCCAACGAAGAAATGTCCAGTGCCCTGAGCCAGGTGCAGCACCGCGCGGTGAGTGAACTGCTGCGGGTCGCTCCTGTCGCCGATGACCTCGCCCGTCGCTTTCAGGAGGCAGGGTTCTCACTCGCCCTCGTCGGTGGCTCGGTACGGGACGCGCTGCTGGGCCGGCTCGGTAATGACCTGGACTTCACGACTGACGCCCGTCCCCAGGACGTCCTCAAGATCGTGCGCCCGTGGGCGGACGCCGTCTGGGAGGTCGGGATCGCCTTCGGCACGGTGGGCGCCCACAAGGGCGGCTACCAGATCGAGGTGACCACCTACCGCTCGGAGGCCTACGACCGCACGTCGCGCAAGCCCGAGGTGTCGTACGGGGACTCCATCGAGGAGGATCTCGTCCGCCGTGACTTCACGGTGAACGCGATGGCGGTGGCGCTGCCGGAGAAGGAGTTCGTCGATCCGCACGGCGGGCTCGAGGACCTAGCGGCACGTGTGCTGCGCACTCCCGGCACCCCGGAGGAGTCGTTCTCGGACGACCCGCTGCGGATGATGAGGGCCGCGCGCTTCGCGGCTCAGCTCGACTTCGAGGTCGCCCCCGAGGTCGTCACGGCGATGACGGAGATGGCCGGACGCATCGAGATCGTCTCGGCCGAGCGGGTGCGGGACGAGCTGAACAAGCTGATCCTCTCCCCGCAGCCGCGCAAGGGGCTGATGCTGCTTGTCGAGACGGGCCTCGCCGAACGCGTGGTGCCCGAGCTGCCGGCTCTGCGCCTGGAGCGTGACGAGCACCACCGCCACAAGGACGTCTACGACCACTCGCTGATCGTCCTGGAGCAGGCGATGGCGCTGGAGGAGGACGGCCCCGACCTCACCCTCCGCCTGGCCGCCCTGCTGCACGACATCGGCAAGCCGCGCACGCGCCGCTTCGAGAAGGACGGCCGGGTCTCGTTCCACCATCACGAGGTGGTCGGGGCCAAGATGACCAAGAAGCGCATGACGGCTCTGAAGTACTCCAACGAGCTGGTGAAGGACGTCTCCCGTCTGGTCGAACTCCATCTGCGCTTCCACGGCTACGGCACCGGTGAGTGGACGGACTCGGCGGTCCGCCGTTACGTCCGTGACGCCGGCCCGCTCCTCGACCGCCTCCACAAGCTGACCCGCTCGGACTGCACGACCCGTAACAAGCGCAAGGCGGCGGCTCTGTCGCGTGCGTACGACGGGCTGGAGGAGCGGATCGCCAAGCTGCAGGAGCAGGAGGAGCTGGACTCGATCCGTCCGGACCTCGACGGCAACCAGATCATGGAGATCCTCGGCGTGGGTCCCGGCCCGGTCATCGGCCGTGCGTATCAGCACATGCTGGAGCTGCGCTTGGAGAACGGACCGATGGAGCATGACGTCGCGGTGGCCGCGCTCAAGGAGTGGTGGGCCGGGCAGGAAGGCTGAGGCGGGTCATGTTTCACGTGAAACATGACCCTGCTGGAGACAGACCGAGGGGCGGTGTTTCACGTGAAACACCGCCCCTCGTCGTGTCTGCCTACTTCTTGTAGTCCTTCAGGCAGAGCAGGAAGTCCTTGCCGTCACCGCTCTCGGTGTACGTGTACTGGAAGTCCTTGGCCGCGGCCTCGCACTTGCTGGAAGCCAGCGTCTGCGTCAGGTACGAGCCCTCGACCTTGGCCAGCACCTTGAACTGGGCCTTCGCGTCGTCGCACTTCACGACCTCGAGGTCCGGGTTGTTGTCGCTGGTGCTGCCGCGGTGCATGCAGTCGCCGACGGCAGCCGTGTTGGCGTCGTCCCGGCTGGTCACGTAGCCGACGATGGCTATGGTCGCCACGGCGATGACGATGACGATGTTCTTGATCGTCTTGAAGCTGAGCTTGCGGCCGGACGGCTGCGGGGGGACCGGAGCGTACGGAGCCGCGCCCTGGGGCGGGAAGCCGGGCTGCCCGGGCTGTTGGGGGTAACCGCCCTGAGGCGGGAACGGAGCCTGGGGTGCAGCCGCGGGCTGGCCCTGTGCGAACGGATTGCCCTGGGGCGGCGGAGTAGTCACTTAGGGGTCCCCCTAGAACATGGTGAGTGACGCGAACATGTCGCGAGATAAGACCCACGTAAGGTAGCGGTCCCCGCTGACAACGCAGTAGTCAGAAGTGGCTCTGTGTCATTGATGTGACACTTACTGGCGGCCAAACCGGGCCATAGTCACAGCTACTGACACGTAGATAACGGCGATCGTGATCACCAGCGGCACGGACCGGCCGTCCGGCGGCAGCATCAGGGCGGCCACAGCGGCCGCGCCGACGAAGGAAACGTTGAAGAGGACGTCGTAAACGGAGAAGATCCGGCCACGGAAGCCGTCCTCGACGGAGGACTGGACGATGGTGTCCGTGGCGATCTTCGCGCCCTGGGTGGTCAGTCCCAGGACGAAGGCCGCGGCCAGCAGGGGGGCGGTGGCGAACGGCAGTCCGAGAGCGGGTTCCAGCAGCGCCGCGGCCCCCGCGCACACGACGATCCAGCGGCCCGGACCGAGCCGCCCCGCAGTCCAGGGCGTCACCACGGCCGCCGCGAAGAACCCGGCCCCGGAGAAGCCCAACGCCAGGCCGAGCAGGGCGAGTCCGTCGTCCGTGGTCGAGGTGAGCGCGTACCGGCACAGCATCAGCAGCATGACCAGCAGGGCGCCGTAGCAGAACCGCATCAGCGACATCGCCACGAGCGCCCAGGCGGCCTCCCGGCGCTGCGGCGCGGCCAGGTGACGTACGCCTGCCGCCAGGTCGCGGGCGGTGCCTGTGAGAGCCGCTCCGACCCGATCGCGCGCCAAGGGCCGGTCAGGGCCGAGGAGTTCGCGCGCCATGCTCAGCGACGCCAGGGCGGCGCACAGATAGAGCCCGGCTCCCACGAGCACCACCGCGGCGTCCGAGTCGGCCACCACCAGGCGCACGACGAAGGCGAGACCGCCCCCCGCGGTCGCCGCCAGTGTTCCGGCAGTCGGAGAGAGGGAGTTGGCGATGACCAGGCGATCGGCGTCGACCACACGCGGCAGGGAGGCGGACAGGCCTGACAGGACGAAGCGGTTGACCGCGGTGACGCACAGAGCCGAGACGTAGAAGAGCCAGTCCGGAGCCGGACTGAGGATCAGCAGGGCTGTCACGGAGGCCAGCAGGGCGCGCAACAGGCTGCCGAACAGCAGGACCTGGCGGCGCCGCCAGCGGTCCAGGAGGACACCGGCGAAGGGGCCGACGAGGGAGTACGGGAGCAGCAGCACCGCCATCGCGGAGGCGACCGCGGCCGCCGAGGTCTGCTTCTCCGGAGAGAAGACCACGTAAGCAGCGAGCGCGACCTGGTAGACGCCGTCGGCACCCTGGGACAGCAGACGTACGGCGAGCAGGCGCCGGAAGCCCTGGAAGCGCAACAGGACGCGCAGGTCACGGACGACGGCCATGGGGCCCACCCTCACATACGGGGAGGGTCCCCGGGTCGTACGACCCGGGGACCCTCACAGCCCTGGCAGGAGCGACTGGTTGCGGCGCGTCAGCGCTCGACCTCACCCTTGATGAACTTCTCGACGTTCTCGCGGGCCTCGTCGTCGAAGTACTGCACGGGCGGGGACTTCATGAAGTAGCTCGACGCGGAGAGGATCGGGCCGCCGATGCCGCGGTCCTTGGCGATCTTCGCGGCGCGCAGGGCGTCGATGATGACGCCGGCGGAGTTCGGGGAGTCCCAGACCTCGAGCTTGTACTCGAGGTTCAGCGGGACGTCACCGAAGGCGCGGCCCTCCAGGCGGACGTAGGCCCACTTGCGGTCGTCCAGCCAGGCGACGTAGTCGGACGGGCCGATGTGGACGTTGCCCTCGCCCAGTTCGCGGTCGCGGATCTGGGAGGTGACGGCCTGCGTCTTGGAGATCTTCTTCGACTCGAGGCGGTCGCGCTCGAGCATGTTCTTGAAGTCCATGTTGCCGCCGACGTTCAGCTGCATCGTGCGGTCCAGGATGACGCCCCGGTCCTCGAACAGCTTGGCCATCACACGGTGCGTGATGGTGGCGCCCACCTGGGACTTGATGTCGTCGCCGACGATCGGGACGCCCGCCTCGGTGAACTTGTCCGCCCACTCCTTGGTGCCGGCGATGAAGACCGGAAGGGCGTTGACGAAGGCGACCTTCGCGTCGATGGCGCACTGCGCGTAGAACTTCGCCGCGTCCTCGGAGCCGACGGGCAGGTAGCAGACGAGGACGTCGACCTGCCGGTCCTTGAGGACCTGGACGACGTCGGCCGGCTCCTCGGCGGACTCCTCGATGGTCTCGCGGTAGTACTTGCCGAGGCCGTCGAGGGTGTGGCCGCGCTGCACCGTCACACCGGTGCTGGGTACGTCGCAGATCTTGACGGTGTTGTTCTCGGAGGCGCCGATGGCGTCCGCCAGGTCGAGACCGACCTTCTTGGCGTCCACGTCGAACGCGGCGACGAACTCGACGTCGCTGACGTGGTAGTCGCCGAACTGGACGTGCATCAGGCCCGGCACCCTGGACGCCGGGTCGGCGTCCTTGTAGTACTCGACTCCCTGCACCAGCGATGCGGCGCAGTTGCCCACACCGACGATGGCTACGCGAACCGAACCCATTCCGGTTGCTCCCTGTGTGTACGAGTGAGGCCCTGAGTGGGCTCTCACGTGGCGGTGTCGTCGGGCGTATCCGGACGGGGGTCGCCCCCCGGCCGGGGCAGGCCGCCCGACGCTCCAGATGTGGTGTCACGCGAGGCGGGCTCCCCGGTGGCCGGACCCTTGAGGTCCCGCCCCGCCCGCTCGCTCTCGATCAGCTCGTTCAGCCAGCGCACCTCGCGCTCCACGGACTCCATCCCGTGGCGCTGGAGCTCGAGCGTGTAGTCGTCGAGGCGCTCCCGGGTCCGGGCCAGGGAAGCGCTCATCTTCTCCAGCCGCTCCTCCAGCCGGCTGCGGCGGCCCTCCAGCACGCGCATGCGGACATCGCGTGAGGTTTGCCCGAAGAAGGCGAAACGGGCTGCGAAGGTTTCGTCCTCGTACGCGTCCGGCCCGGTCTGCGAGAGCAGCTGCTCGAAGTGCTCCTTACCCTCCGCCGTCAACCGATAGACGATCTTGGCGCGGCGCCCCGAGAGGGGGGCGGCGAGGGCGTCCTCGGGGGTGTTCCCAGGTTCCTCGATCAGCCAGCCGTTGGCGACCAGCGTCTTGAGGCAGGGGTAGAGCGTCCCGTAGCTGAACGCACGGAACACACCCAGTGATGTGTTGAGCCGTTTGCGCAGCTCATAGCCGTGCATCGGAGATTCGCGGAGCAGGCCGAGTACGGCGAACTCGAGGATCCCGGAACGCCGGCTCATCGTCGCCTCCTCTCGCCGCGGTGCGTATGTATCAGTCCGATGTGTCGGGCCGATGTGTCGAGCTGATGTATCGACTCGATACATCACGACGATAGAACGGCCTTCCGGATGCGACAAGAGGGGGTCGGGTGAACGGGATCACATCACCGATTCGTCCGACGCGAGTTGCCTGATTTGAGGTGAACTTCGGGGCTCGGCAGGTTTTGGCGGTGCGTAGTCTGTGCGCCATGCACATCACCGGGAACCAAGTGACGCCTGAGAGCGTCGTCGTCTTCGGTGTAGTACGGGTGCATGCGGGACCGATGAATGCGGAGCCGACCGCATCCGTACTTCGGGGGGACCGGAAACCAGCCGCCGTTTCCAGGCGCGCAGGGGTGCGCCTGCCCGAGGAGTAGTCGTTCGATGAGCGAGCACCGTCGCAAACCGCCGCAGCCGCAGGGAGGCGGACGTGCCGCGGCCCGACGCGGCCAGTCCGGTTCGTCCCCCGGCCGCCGAGCGGCACCGCGAGGCGCCACCGGGTCTCCGTCCGACTCCTATGGGTCGGACGCCTACGACTCAGGGGGTGAGGAGCGTCAGTACGGCGGCCGTGCCGAGGCCCGCCGTGCGGCGCAGAGAAGTACGGGTGGCGGCCGCCGCAGAGCGGCCGAACCGCCCCGTGGGGGCCGGCGCGCCGCCCCTGCTGGAAGAGGGCGCGTGGCCGCCGTCCCCGACGGGAAGCGGCTGATTGACTACCCGCGGGCCGGAAAGTACGGCTGGCAGCGCTGGCTGCCCTCCTGGAAGCTCGTCTCCGGCCTGTGCATCGGCTTCTTCGGCAGTCTGGTGGCCGTGGCGGGCATCGGCTACGCCATGGTGGGCGTCCCCAATGAGGAGAACGCGGCCGCTCTGTCGCAGAACAACGTCTACCTCTGGGCCGACGGCACCCAGATGGTCGCGGCGGGCAGTGGTCAGAACCGGCAGAACGTCACGATCGACCGGATCCCGAAGGCCATGCAGTGGGCCGTGATCTCGGCCGAGAACAAGAGTTTCTATCAGGACTCCGGTGTCGACCCCATGGGTATCGCCCGGGCTCTGGCGAACATGGCCCGGGGCGGTGACACGCAGGGCGGTTCGACGATCACCCAGCAGTTCGTCAAGAACACCTACCTGAGCCAGGAACAGACGGTCACCCGCAAGTTCAAGGAGATGTTCATCTCCATCAAGGTGGGCACGAAGGTCGACAAGCCGGTGATCCTTCAGGGCTACCTGAACACCTCGTACTACGGCCGAGGCGCCTACGGCATCCAGGCCGCCGCCCAGGCCTACTACGGCAAGGAAGCGAAGGACCTCACGCCGAGTGAGTGCGCCTTCCTCGCCGCTCTGCTCAAGGGGCCGACGTACTACGACCCCGCGGGCAACGACAGCATCGCCGGGGCGACCAAGGACAAGAACCTCAAGCGGTCCAAGGACCGTTGGGGCTGGATCCTCGAGCAGATGCACAACGACAAGAGGATCACGGACGCGGAGTACCAGGAAGCGATCAAGAAGTACCCCATGCCCCAGGACCGCAAGGCGTCCAAGGGCATGACCGGCCAGATCGGGTACCTGGTGGACACGGCCAAGAAGTACGTCCTGAACCACTCCAACATCTCCGAGAAGCAGTTCGACCTGGGCGGCTACCAGATCAAGACGACCTTCGAGAAGAGCAAGGTCGAGGCGCTGGCGAAGGCCGTCAAGAAGGTCGAGAAGGAGAAGCTCGACCCGAAGAACCGCGAGCTGGACAAGCACGTTCAGTTCGGTGCGGCGTCGGTGAAGCCCAAGGACGGCGCGATCGTCGCGCTCTACGGCGGTGCGGGTTACGAGAACGGCCACTTCAACAACAACGCGGACACCTCGGGTGTCCCCGTCGGGTCGACGTGGAAGCCGTTCGTGCTCGCCGCCGCGATGGAGCACGGCACCTACCGGAGCGACGGTCCTCTCTCGCCGCAGAGCAAGTACAACGGCAACGACCATCTCAAGGTCAGGAACAACGACGGCACCTACGTCCTGAAGAAGGACAACACCCCGTTCTTCCAGGAGAACGAGAGCGACCGCCCCTGGGGCTACATCTCCCTGCGTAAGGCGATGGAGCAGTCGGTCAACACCCCGTTCGTGCAGCTCGGCATGGACGTGGGGATGAGGAACGTGCGTGACGTGGCCGAGAAGGCCGGAATCCTGGACGCCAGCTTCGCCACGCTCAACCCGTCGTTCGCGCTCGGTACGTCGACGCCCAGTGCAATCCGCATGGCCGACGCCTACGCGACGTTCGCCGCAGCGGGCAAGCAGGCCGCCCCGTACTCGGTGACCAGCGTCAAGGCCAACGGCCAGGAGGTCGAGGGCTTCGACAAGCCGAGGATCACCCAGGCGATGCCCGAGAACGTGGCCAACAACGTCACGGACACTCTGGAGAACGTCATCCAGAACGGTACGGGCAAGAACGCGCTGGCCCTGGGCCGTACGGCGGCCGGCAAGACCGGTACCACCGACGAGAACAAGTCCGCCTGGTTCGTCGGCTACACCCAGCAGCTGTCGACCTCGGTCGCGATGTTCCGTGAGGATCCCAAGAGCGCCAGGCTGCTCTCCATGAACGGCACGGCGGGTGAGGAGTCCATCCACGGTGGTGACACTCCCACCCAGGTGTGGACCGAGTACATGAAGGCCGCGCTGAAGGGCAAGCCCGACCTCGGCTTCCCGGAGGCCGAGAAGATCGGCGAGATCCAGGACGCGGTGGGTGCTCCGTCGCCGACCCCGACCCCCAGCGTGGAGCCCAGCGAGACAGTGACCGAGTCGCCGAGTGCCACGCCCAGTGAGAGCCCCACGCTTCCGTCGCCCACGCCGAGCGACACCTGCGGATTCTTCGGGTGTGAGGAGGACGGTGGTGCGCAGAACGGCGGCACCGGCAACGGGGGCACTGACGGAGGGGCTTCCACCGAGCCCACGCCCACCGATACGAACCTGGACGGCGGCAACACTAGAGGCAATGGCAACGGAGGCATCTTCGGAGGCCCTGAGGGATAGCCGCCGACAGATCGTCCGGCTTGAGTGTTTCACGTGAAACGCGAGAAGTGTTTCACGTGAAACAAGGGCCGCCGTCCCCTTCGGGTACGGCGGCCCTCGGCGTCTTGCTGGACACGTACGGCAGGATGTGCGGCATGGCCAGTGCAGAATCGACGCAAGCGAGCGTCCATGAGCGGGAGCCGGTGCGGCCGACCAAGGAGGACGAGGTCGCCGCGGCCGGCAGCGAGCTGATCGGCGGCCCACTCGGGCGGCGTGCACTGCTCGGGTCGTCCTGGTGGATTCCCGTGCGGGTGATCGCGTTGGTGGCGATCGGCATGTTCGCCCTCGGCCTGGTCCAGAAGGCGCCCTGCTACAACGGCGCCTGGTTCTTCGGGGCCAGCTCCCAGTACACGCACGCGTGCTATTCGGACATCCCGCACCTCTACCAGGGGCGCGGCTTCGCCGACGGGCTCGTGCCCTACTTCGACAGGCTCCCCGGCGACATGCAATACCTGGAGTACCCGGTGCTCACCGGGGTCTTCATGGAGGTCGCCTCCTGGCTCACGCCCGGCAGCGGCACCATCCAGTACCAGGAGCAGTGGTACTGGATGGTCAACGCCGGAATGCTCATGGTGTGTGCGTCGGTCATCGCCGTCTGCGTGACCCGCACCCACGCCCGGCGTCCCTGGGACGGCCTGCTGGTCGCCCTGGCACCTGCCGCCGCGCTGACGGCGACCATCAACTGGGACCTGCTCGCGGTCGCTCTGACGGCCGCGGCGATGCTGATGTGGTCACGTGGCCGCTCCCTCGCGTTCGGCGTCCTGCTGGGGCTCGCCACGGCCGCCAAGCTCTATCCCTTCCTGCTCCTCGGGCCGCTCATGGTGCTGTGCTGGCGCGCGGGCAGGTGGCGCGAGTTCGGAACTGCTCTGGGGGGCGCGGTCGTCGCCTGGGTCGTCGTGAACGGGCCGGTGATGCTCTTCGCGTTCGAGGGTTGGTCGAAGTTCTACACGTTCAGCCAGGAACGGGGCGTCGACTTCGGCTCCTTCTGGCTGATCATGGCCCAGAACTCGGACGATCCGCTCAGCACCGACACGGTCAACACACTGGCCACGCTGCTGATGCTGGTGAGCTGTGCGGCTGTCGCTGCGCTCGCACTGACCGCTCCGCGCCGCCCGCGGTTCGCCCAGCTCGCCTTCCTGATCGTCGCGGCATTCATCCTCACCAACAAGGTGTACTCGCCGCAGTACGTCCTGTGGCTGGTGCCGCTGGCCGCTCTCGCTCGGCCGAAGTGGCGGGACTTCCTGATCTGGCAGGCCTGCGAGGTGGCGTACTTCCTGGGGATCTGGCTGTACCTCGCGTACACGACCAGCGGAGAAGCGCACAAGGGGCTGCCCACCGACGGCTACCACTGGGCCATCGGCCTGCATCTGCTGGGGACGCTCTACCTGTGCGTGATGGTCGTGCGCGACATCTTCATGCCGGAGCGGGATCCGGTGCGACGGTCGGGCGACGACGACCCCTCGGGCGGTGTCCTTGACGGAGCGGAGGACGTCTTCGTCTTCGGTCCCGCGGCTCGGCCCCGGCGGCACGAGGCCGTCCAGTTCGGGGGACCGCCGGTCGAGTGGGGCAAGCGGGGCGTCACGGGCAGTTCGCTCTGAGCGAACGGCATCAGAGGCCGGCTACAGGAAGCGCGAAGGCCGTACACGGGACACCGTGTACGGCCTTCTTGCTGAATGAACTGCGGTGGTCAGCGGTCCACGATCCGGTCGAACTGCGTGGTGGTGTGCCGCAGATGGGCCACCAGCTCCTCGCCGACCTGCGGTTCGGGCGCGTCCGCCGGCACGAACAGGATGGAGACCTGCATGTGCGGCGGTTCCGCGAACCAGCGCTGCTTGCCGCCCCAGACGAACGGAGAGAGGTTGCGGTTCACCGTCGCGAGGCCGGCGCGGGCGACGCCCTTGGCGCGCGGCATGACGCCGTGCAGCGCCTTGGGGGCCTCCAAGCCCACTCCGTGCGACGTGCCTCCTGCCACGACCACCAGGAAGCCGTCGGAGGCCGCCTTCTGTTGCCGGTAGCCGAAACGGTCGCCCTTGGTGACGCGCGTGACGTCCAGGACCGCGCCGCGGTACTCGGTGGCGTCGTGGTCCCCCAGCCACAGCCTCGTGCCGATGCGGGCGCGGAAGCGGGTCTGCGGGAACTGCTGCTGGAGCCGGGCGAGGTCCTCGGCCTTGAGGTGGCTGACGAACATGGTGTGCAGGGGCAGCCGGGCGGCACGCAGCCGGTCCATCCAGCCGATGACCTCCTCGACGGCGTCCGAGCCGTCGGTACGGTCCAGCGGCAGATGGATGGCGAAGCCCTCCAGGCGGACGTTCTCGATGGCGGCGTGCAGCTGGGCCAGGTCCTGCTCGCTGATGCCGTGCCGCTTCATCGAGGACATCACCTCGATCACCACCCGGGCTCCGACCAGGCCGTACACACCGTCTATCGACGAGACGGAGCGGATGACCCGGTCCGGCAGCGGCACCGGCTCCTCGCCGCGCCGGTACGGCGTGAGCACCAGCAGGTCCCCGCCGAACCAGTCCTTGATCCGGGCGGCCTCGTACGTCGTGCCGACGGCTAGGACGTCCGAGCCCAGACGGGTGGCCTCCTCCGCCAGCCGCTCGTGCCCGAAGCCGTAGCCGTTGCCCTTGCAGACCGGCACGAGGCCCGGGAACTGCTCCTGCACGTGCTTGTGGTGCGCACGCCAGCGCGCGGTGTCGACGTAGAGCGTGAGCGCCATGGCCGGACCTGGAACCTTTCTCGTGGTTGCCGTGTATCGGCGGTTGCCGTGTATCAGAGGTATGGAAGCACTGATCGGGACATCAGCGACGCGACATGTACATGTCGAGTGCCTTGTGCAGCAGCTTGTTCAGCGGGAAGTCCCACTCGCCGAGGTACTCGGCCGCCTGGCCGCCGGTACCCACCTTGAACTGGATCAGACCGAAGAGGTGGTCGGTCTCGTCCAGCGAGTCGGAGATGCCGCGCAGGTCGTAGACGGTGGCGCCGAGCGCGTAGGCATCGCGCAGCATCCGCCACTGCATCGCGTTCGAGGGCCGGACCTCACGGCCGATGTTGTCGGAGGCGCCGTAGGAGTACCAGACGTGCCCGCCGACGATCAGCATCGTCGCGGCCGACAGGTTCACGCCGTTGTGCCGGGCGAAGTACAGCCGCATGCGGTTGGGGTCCTCGGTGTTGAGGGCCGTCCACATGCGCTGGAAGTACGACAGCGGGCGCGGCCGGAAGTGGTCGCGCACGGCCGTGATCTCGTACAGCCGCTGCCATTCCTCGAGGTCCTGGTAGCCGCCCTGGACGACCTCGACGCCCGCCTTCTCGGCCTTCTTGATGTTGCGGCGCCACAGCTGGTTGAAGTTCTTGTGGACCTCTTCCAGGGAACGGTTCGCCAGCGGCACCTGGTAGACGTAGCGGGGCTGCACGTCGCCGAAGCCGGCGCCGCCGTCCTCGCCCTGCTGCCAGCCCATGCGGCGCAGCTTGTCGGCCACCTCGAAGGCGCGCGGCTCGATGTGATCGGCCTCGATGTCACGCAGGCGCTTGACGTCCGGGTTCTGGATGCCCTGCTTGATGGAGGGGGCCTCCCAGCGCCGGATGATCACCGGCGGGCCCATCTTCACGGAGAAGGCGCCCTGCTGCTTCAGGTGCGCCAGCATCGGCTCGATCCAGTCCTGCAGATTCGGCGCGAACCAGTTGATGACCGGGCCCTCGGGCAGGTAGGCGAGGTAGCGCTTGATCTTGGGAAGCTGCCGGTAGAGGACCAGGCCGGCACCGACCATCTCGCCCGTGCGGTCGTCGAACCAGCCGAGGTTCTCGGAGCGCCACTCCGCCTTGACGTCAGCCCAGGCCGGGACCTGCATGTGGCTCGCCGACGGCAGGCTCTGGATGTAGGCCAGATGCTGCTCTCGACTGATGGTCCTCAGGGTCAGGCTCATTTCGGGGCGCTCCTCGGGCTGGTGTGTCCCCATGGGTTCAGGGGCTCCGGCTCTCGCGCGAAGCCTACTGCGCCGTGGGAGCGCGCCGGTTGGGCGTACGGGACCTTCGCCCCGGCCCGAGGCCGGCCGGGGCGTGACCCGGTGTTCAGATGAGGGTGTGTCCTGGCGTCAGCCGATGAGGCCGCCGTGCGCCATGCCCAGGAAGAACCCGACGCCTGATGCGCCCAGGCCGAGGATCAGGCCGAAGCGCTCCCGGGTCGTCTCCGAGATCCACTGGCCGTACGCACCCGTGAGGATGCCCACCAGACCGGCCCAGGAGCTGAGCAGATGCAGGTCCTCGTCGATGATCGCCGTGAGGAACGACGTGAGGCCCAGCACCAGGGTCACCGCGAGCAGGGCGTCCTGGAGGGGATGGGGCTTGCCGTCGGTGGCGAAGAGGCCGCCGGCGGTGTTGGGTCGCAATGCCTGTGCCATAGGGCACCTCCTGCGAAAGTCGGCGCATCGTAGCGCCATACACACCCGATGTGTACAGATTGGCTGCCCTGGAGGCCGGATTTCAACCGCAAGCCGCTGTGCGGGTACTCTGTACCGTCCGCACCGGTGTCTGCCCATGTCATGGCAGGGGCTTCTCGCCAGAAGCCCCGACTGTCAGTGGTGGCCGATACCGTTGCCTACGCATCACAACCCTCCTGCCACGGAACGACCGTGGCCGCTGAGTCCAAAGGAGGTGGGTTTCACATGCGTCACTACGAGGTGATGGTCATCCTCGACCCCGAGGTCGAGGAGCGCGCTGTCTCTCCGCTGATCGAGAACTTCCTCTCTGTCGTCCGTGACGGCGGCGGAAAGGTCGAGAAGGTCGACACCTGGGGCCGTCGTCGTCTCGCGTACGAGATCAAGAAGAAGCCCGAGGGCATCTACTCGGTCATCGACCTGCAGGCCGAGCCTGCGGTCGTCAAGGAGCTCGACCGCCAGATGAACCTGAACGAGTCGGTCCTCCGGACCAAGGTCCTCCGTCCCGAGATGCACTGAGCTTCCACGCTCAGCTGATTCCGGGATTCGAGTAGCAAGCAGCCAGAGCAAACCCGCCGAGAGGTTCCCCCATGGCAGGCGAGACCGTCATCACGGTGGTCGGCAATCTTGTCGACGACCCCGAGCTGCGCTTCACCCCCTCCGGTGCGGCCGTCGCGAAGTTCCGTGTCGCGTCCACTCCCCGCACCTTCGACCGCCAGACGAACGAGTGGAAGGACGGCGAGAGCCTGTTCCTGACCTGCTCGGTCTGGCGTCAGGCGGCGGAGAACGTCGCAGAGTCGCTCCAGCGAGGCATGCGCGTCATCGTGCAGGGCCGGCTGAAGCAGCGGTCCTACGAGGACCGTGAGGGTGTCAAGCGCACGGTCTACGAGCTGGACGTCGAGGAAGTCGGCGCCAGCCTGCGCAACGCCACGGCCAAGGTCACCAAGACCACCGGCCGCGGTGGCCAGGGCGGCTACGGCGGCGGTGGCGGCGGCCAGGGTGGCAGCGGCTGGGGCGGCGGCCCCGGTGGCGGCCAGCAGGGCGGCGGTGCTCCCGCAGACGACCCGTGGGCGACCGGTGCTCCCGCCGGTGGCAACCAGGGCGGTGGCGGCGGCTGGGGTGGAAACTCCGGCGGCAGCGGCGGTGGCGGCGGCTACTCGGACGAGCCCCCCTTCTAGGGCGGGTTCGCACCCAAACTTCTTGATCACACAGGAGATACACCATGGCGAAGCCGCCTGTGCGCAAGCCGAAGAAGAAGGTCTGCGCATTCTGCAAGGACAAGGTCACGTACGTGGACTACAAGGACACGAACATGCTGCGGAAGTTCATTTCCGACCGCGGCAAGATCCGTGCCCGCCGCGTGACCGGCAACTGCACGCAGCACCAGCGTGACGTCGCCACGGCCGTGAAGAACAGCCGTGAGATGGCGCTGCTGCCCTACACCTCCACCGCGCGATAAGGGAAGGGTGACCGACTCATGAAGATCATCCTCACCCACGAGGTCTCCGGCCTCGGTGCCGCGGGCGACGTCGTCGACGTCAAGGACGGTTACGCTCGCAACTACCTGATCCCGCGGAAGTTCGCTATCCGCTGGACCAAGGGTGGCGAGAAGGACGTCGAGCAGATCCGTCGTGCTCGCAAGATCCACGAGATCCAGACCATCGAGCAGGCCAACGCTGTGAAGGCCCAGCTCGAGGGTGTCAAGGTCCGTCTGGCCGTTCGCTCCGGCGACGCCGGTCGTCTCTTCGGTTCCGTCACCCCGGCCGACATCGCTTCCGCGATCAAGGCCTCCGGTGGTCCCGAGGTCGACAAGCGCCGCATCGAGCTCGGCTCGCCGATCAAGACGCTCGGCGCTCACGAGACGTCCGTGCGTCTGCACCCCGAGGTTGCCGCCAAGGTCAACATCGAGGTTGTCGCGGCCTGAGTGCCGCGCTTGCTGAAGCAGTAAGCGATGGGGCCGCACCCTGCGGGGTGCGGCCCCATTCGTGCTTGTTGGGCGCATAGCTGCCGAACGGCGTCCATGTTTCACGTGAAACACCGCGTTCTGTGGAGCACGCCGTGTTTCACGTGAAACAGGCAGCGTTTCACGTGAAACGCTCAGCGGGTCGCGCCCGTTACGATCCAGCGGCCCGAACGGCTGCGGATCCACAGGGTCAGCATCCGCACGGTCATCATGAGCGTCATCGTGGCCCAGAGGGCGGTGAGCCCACCGCCCAGCACGGGGATCAGTAGAGCCACCGGCGTGAACACCGCCAGAGTGAGGAGCATCGCCCAGGCGAGGTAGGGGCCGTCGCCTGCACCCATCAGGACTCCGTCCAGGACGAAGACGATGCCAGAGATCGGCTGGGAGAGGGCGACGATGATCAGGGCGGGCAGCGCCACATCCTTGACCGCCGGGTCACTGGTGAACAGGGGCAGGAAGGCCGGGCGGGTGATGACCACCAGAACGCCAAGGACGACCCCGACGGCGATGCCCCACTCGACCATGCGACGGCACGCGTCCCGGGCGCCCTGGGCGTCACCGGCTCCGAGGTAGCGACCGATGATCGCCTGCCCCGCGATGGCGATGGCGTCGAGGGCGAAGGCCAGCAGACTCCACAGGGAGAGGATGATCTGGTGGGCGGCGATGTCGGCATCCCCGAGACGAGCGGCGACCGCCGTGGCGATCATGAGGATCGCCCTCAGGGAGAGGGTGCGCACCAGCAGGGGCACGCCGGCTTGCGCGGAGGCCCTGATCCCGGCGGCATCGGGACGCAGCGAGGCACCGTGCTTGCGCGCTCCTCGCAGAACCACCACGAGGTAGACCGCGGCCATGCCGCACTGGGCGATGACGGTGCCCCACGCGGAACCGGCGATCCCCAGATCGGCGCCGTACACAAGCCCGGCGTTGAGGGCGCCGTTGGCGACGAAGCCGGCGATAGCGACATAGAGCGGGGTCCTGGTGTCCTGCAGTCCACGCAGGACACCGGTCGCGGCGAGGACGACGAGCATGGCCGGTATGCCGAGCACGGAGATGCGCAGATACGTGATCGCGTAGGGGGCTGCCGCGTCCGAGGCGCCGAAGAGGTCCACGAGGTGGGGTGCTGTCGGCAGGGCGACGGCGACGACGGCGGCGCCGAGGAGCAGGGCCAGCCAGATTCCGTCCATGCCCTGTCGGATGGCGGCCTGGAGGTCGCCCGCTCCGACACGGCGGGCGACCGCTGCCGTCGTGGCGTAGGCGAGGAAGACGAAGATACTCACGGCGGTCATCAGCAGGGCCGAGGCGACGCCGAGACCGGCGAGTTGGGCCGTGCCCAGATGGCCCACGATAGCGGTGTCGGCCATGAGGAAGAGGGGCTCGGCGACGAGGGCGCCGAAGGCCGGCACGGCCAGCGCGACGATCTCTCGGTCGTGCTGTCTCCGGCCGGTTCGGCGGCGCACGGGGGCCTGTGTCATGTGCAGCAATGTAATCGTCCACAGGTAAGAGATGCAAAGCTTTTGTGGTCCTTACTTTCCGTCTTGGCGTGCGCACTGCTGTGCCCTGTTCGAGGCGATCTTGGGCCGGTTGGGAAAGTTTTTCTTCTGCACAGCCGGTGGACGGCAAAGGTGCAGGTCAAAGTGGCTTCCCTCGTGAGGCGTGCGGCTTGTTCACAGGCCTGTCCACCGGGTCGTGCACAGGTTTCGCGGAGTTCTCCACAGCATCTGGGCCGTCGTCCACATGGCCTGTGGATAACCAGATTGGCTGACGGTGCCGAGGGGCCTACGGTAGTGCGGCGCCCGCTCCGTCCGCCGGTTTTCAAAACGCCACAAAACCGGCGCGCGCCAACCGGAGTTGGGCCTCTTATTTGTCAGTGCCGTGCCGTAGAACAGAGGGGCACGGCTAGGTCTGCTTCGGCGGACGGGAGGAGGTGGCTCGGTGAGCATTTCCGAGCCCTTGGACGACCCGTGGGCCGACAGCGGGCCCAGTGATCGTCTGCCGGCCTCCCGCCGACGTGGTGACGGAGCCCGGAGCCGCGACGAACAGCACGAGCGAGGCAGGGACAACGGGGCGTGGGACGGCGGATCGGCCCCGTCGTTCGAGCGGGTTCCCCCGCAGGACATCGACGCCGAGCAGTCCGTCCTCGGCGGCATGCTCCTGTCCAAGGACGCCATCGCCGACGTCGTCGAGATCCTCAAGGGCCACGACTTCTACAAGCCGGCCCACGAGACGATCTACCAGGCCGTCCTCGACGTCTACGCCAAGGGCGAGCCGGCCGACCCCATCACGATCGCGGCCGAGCTCACCAAGCGCGGTGAGATCAACAAGGTCGGCGGGGCCTCGTATCTGCACACCCTCGTCCAGACGGTGCCGACGGCGGCCAACGCGGCGTACTACGCGGAGATCGTCCACGAGCGGGCCGTCCTGCGCCGCCTGGTCGAGGCCGGGACGCGCATCACGCAGATGGGATACGCGGCCGACGACGACGTCGACGAGATCGTCAACCGCGCCCAGGCAGAGGTCTACGCGGTCACCGAGCAGCGCACCAGCGAGGACTACCTGCCGCTCGGCGACATCATGGAGGGCGCGCTCGACGAGATCGAGGCCATTGGCTCGCGCAGCGGCGAGATGACCGGCGTGCCCACCGGGTTCACCGACTTCGACTCGCTCACCAACGGCCTGCACCCCGGGCAGATGATCGTCATCGCGGCTCGTCCCGCCATGGGTAAGTCGACGCTGGCCCTGGACTTCGCCCGGGCCGCGTCGATCAAGCACAACCTGCCGAGCGTCATCTTCTCCCTGGAGATGGGGCGCAACGAGATCGCGATGCGTCTGCTGTCCGCAGAGGCCCGCGTCGCCCTTCACCACATGCGGTCCGGCACCATGACGGACGAGGACTGGACGCGTCTGGCGCGCCGGATGCCCGAGGTTTCGTCCGCGCCCCTTTACATCGACGACTCCCCGAACCTGTCGATGATGGAGATTCGCGCCAAGTGCCGTCGGCTGAAGCAGCGCAACGACATCAGGCTCGTGATCATCGACTATCTCCAGCTGATGCAGTCCGGGGGCTCCAAGCGCTCCGAGAGCCGTCAGCAGGAGGTCTCGGACATGTCCCGAAACCTCAAGCTCCTGGCCAAGGAACTGGAGGTTCCGGTGATCGCGCTCTCCCAGCTCAACCGTGGTCCTGAACAGCGCACGGACAAGAAGCCGATGGTGTCCGACCTACGTGAATCGGGCTCCATCGAGCAGGACGCCGACATGGTGATCCTTCTGCACCGCGAGGACGCGTACGAGAAGGAGTCGCCCCGCGCGGGCGAGGCGGACATCATCGTGGGCAAGCACCGAAACGGCCCGACGGCGACGATCACCGTCGCCTTCCAGGGCCACTACTCCCGGTTCGTGGACATGGCGCAGACCTGATCCGCCCCCACCTCAGCGGCCCTGCCCTGCCTCCGAATGTGCTCGACGAGAGGATGCCGGGCCAGGTGGACTGGTTCCATGACGACATCTCAGGGAGAACTGCTTCCCGATACACGTCGCGCCCTGCTGCACCGCATCGCCGTCGCACAGGCCGAAGGGCGGGCCCCGTCGCTCGTCGCGGCCGTGGTGCGAGACGGGACAACGGTGTGGACCGGCGCACGGACCTCCGTGGAAGGGCACGCGCCGGACGAGAACGTGCAGTACCGGATCGGCTCGATCACCAAGACCTTCACGGCGGTTCTCGTGCTGCGCCTGCGCGACGAGGGCGCTCTGGACCTTGAGGATCCGCTGGAGAAGCATCTCCCGGGCACCGGCGTGGGGAAGGCGACCGTCGCCAAACTCCTCGCGCACACAGGCGGGCTGGCGGCTGAGACGCCGGGGCCGTGGTGGGAGCGGAGCCCAGGATCCTTGCGGCCCGAACTCGACGACGTACTGGGTGAGCGGCCCCTGCTGACCCCGCCCGGCCGACGGTTCCACTACTCGAACCCGGGCTACGCCCTGCTCGGCGCACTCATCGAGAAGCTCCGCGGGGCATCCTGGGAGGACGTCCTTCGGCGTGAAGTGCTCGAACCCCTGGGGCTGCATCGCACGAGCGTGCGGCCGCAGGCGCCCCATGCGGGTGGCTGGGCCGTGCATCCCTGGGCCGATGTGATGCTTCCCGAGCCTGCCGAAGACCTGGGGCGCATGGCGCCGGCCGGTCAACTCTGGTCGACGAGCGGTGACTTGGCGCGGTTCGCGGTCTTCCTGGTCAACGGCGACGAGCGGGTGCTGAGTGCCGAATCACTGCGGGAGATGAGGACACCGGCCGCGCCCCACGAGGCGGCGGACGTGGCGAGCGGCTACGCCTACTGCCTGGGCATGGAGATCCGGCGCCGGAACGGGCGGTCCCTGGTCGGCCATACCGGTTCGCTGCCCGGCTTCCTCGCGTGCCTCATGATCAGCGTCGAGGACGACGTAGCGGCGATCGCCCTGGCCAACGCCACGTCCGGACCGCTGCTGTTCCCTGTCGCCGCCGACCTGGTCCGTATCGTCGCCGAGGCGGAGCCGCGCATCCCCGCGCCGTGGAAGCCGCTGGGAGACGTCGATCCGTCGCTCCTGGAGCTGACGGGACAGTGGTACTGGGGGACGCACGCCTTCGCTCTGCGGATGGCGGCCGACGGGCTCATCTCACTGGGGCCTTTGTCCAGCGGCGGCCGTCGCTCGCGGTTCCGCCCGAACGGCGACGGCACATGGACGGGGCTGGAGGGCTACTACGCCGGAGAGCTCCTGAAGGCCGTACGGCGGCCGGACGGGTCCGTGAGCCATCTGGACCTCGGCTCGTTCGTGTTCACGCGTCAGCCGTACGACGAGGGGGCTCCTGTGCCCGGTGGTGTCGACCCCGAGGGATGGCGCGGCATCGGATAGGCGGTGACGTGCGTGGGCGCTCTGTTTCACGTGAAACAGAGCGCCCACGCACATGGGTCACAGCTGGAGCTTGAAACCCGTGTGAGAGGCCGTGAAGCCGAGTCGCTCGTAGAAGCGGTGGGCATCGGTGCGCGTCCTGTCGGAGGTCAGCTGGACCAACTGGCATCCCTGATCCCGGGATTCGTCGATCGCCCACTCGATGAGCCGTGTTCCCAGCCCGCTGCCGCGCTCGTCCGCGTGGATGCGCACTCCCTCGATGATCGACCTGGTCGCACCGCGTCGCGACAGTCCGGGAATGATCGTGAGTTGGAGCGTGCCGACGACCCGGCCCTCCCGGACCGCCACGACCAGACGCTGGTTCGGGTCGGCGCTGAGCCGCTCCAGTGCGGCCAGGTACGGGGCGAGGTCGTCCGGTGACTCGCGCTGTGCGCCCAGTGGATCGTCCGCGAGCATGGCGACGATCGCGGGGACGTCGTCGGCAACGGCGGCCCGTATCTCAAGATCTCCCATGGACGCACCTTACGCAGAGCCGGCCGGCGCGGTGATGCCGCACGCGGTGATGCGCTGTGCGGAGGCGCTCTAGGCGGGCACCGGAGCCTTCAGTGTCTCCACGACCCGGACCAGCGGAGCCAGCTCGGGGTTCTCAGCCGCTTCATCGAGGGCTTCGCGCAGGGCGGCGTCATTGGTCGGGCGCGCCGCCTCCAGCAGCTCGAGACCCGACTCGGTGACGTTCGTGTAGATGCCGCGGCGGTCGGTGGGGCACAGGTAGCGCTCCAGGAGTCCGCGGTCTTCCAGTCGGGTGACCAGGCGCGTGGTAGCGCTCTGGCTGAGGACGACCGCGTCGGCGACCTGCTTCATCTGCAGATGACCTCCGTCGCCGTCGTGCTGCCGGCTGAGCACGTCCAGCAGGGAGTACTCGCGCGCGCTGAGGTCGTGGCCGGCCTGCAGGGCGCGCTCGATGTGGGACTCGATCCTCCCGTGGAGCAGGGAGAGGGCGCACCAGCTCTGGGCGAGAGCGGTGATCGCGGGGTCCGTCGCTGTCATTGGCGTTTCCTCCGTCCCGGAGCGGCTGACACCCAGGATAGAGCAGAACCGCAATAGACGGCAGTTGCATATAACCCGCGTCTGCAATTATTGTGGACGCACGCAAAGCGCTCCTGCAATCTTCTGGGAAGGTAACCCCTCCATGCCTCTCGCGCTTCTGGCCCTCGCGATCGGGGCCTTCGGGATCGGAACGACGGAATTCGTGATCATGGGCTTGCTGCCCGAGGTCGCGGGCGACTACGGGGTCTCCATCCCCACCGCCGGGTACCTGGTGACCGGCTACGCGCTCGGTGTCATGTTCGGCGCCCCGCTGATGACCGTGCTCGGCACCAAGATCTCCCGCAAGCGGATGCTGATGCTGCTGATGGGCCTGTTCATCGTGGGCAATCTGCTCTCGGCACTCGCTCCGGCCTTCTCCGTGATGCTGATCGGCCGGATCGTCGCCTCGCTGGCCCACGGCGCCTTCTTCGGCATCGGCTCGGTCGTCGCGGCCGACCTCGTCACCCCGGACAAGAAGGCCGGAGCCATCGCGATGATGTTCACCGGTCTGACCGTCGCCAACGTCGTCGGTGTGCCGCTGGGCACGCTCGTCGGGCAGTCCGTCGGCTGGCGGGTGACCTTCGGCATCGTCGCCGCCCTCGGCGTCATCGGCCTGGCCGGAATCGCCCGGCTCGTCCCCGACATGCCCAAGGCGGAGGGCGTGCGCCTGCGACACGAGCTGGCCGCCTTCAAGAACGTGCAGGTGCTGCTCGCGATGGCCATGACCGTCCTCGGCTTCGGCGGTGTCTTCGCGGCCATCACCTACATCGCGCCGATGATGACCCATGTCGCCGGCTTCGCCGACGGCTCCGTCACCTGGCTGCTGGTCCTCTTCGGCCTCGGCATGGTCGGCGGCAACCTCGTCGGCGGCAAGTTCGCCGACCGCGCCCTGATGCCCATGCTGTACGTCTCTCTGGGCGCCCTGGCCGTCGTGCTGGCACTGTTCACCCTCACCGCCCACGACAAGCTGCTGTCGGCGATCACCATCGCGCTGATCGGCGCCCTGGGCTTCGCCACCGTGCCGCCGCTCCAGAAGCGGGTCCTCGACCAGGCGCACGGCGCCCCGACTCTGGCCTCCGCCGTGAACATCGGCGCCTTCAACCTCGGCAACGCGCTGTCCGCCTGGCTCGGCGGCCTCGTGATCGCGGCGGGCCTCGGCTACACCGCGCCCAACTGGGTCGGTGCCGCCCTGGCCGCCGGAGCCCTGGTCCTGGCCTTCCTCTCGGCCGCCCTGGAGCGCCGTGCCGGCGACCCAGGCACTGTCGTCACGGGCTCCGCACCGGCCGAGCAGCGGGCCGCAGCCCACCACTGAGCAACCGGACCACCCAGGACGCAGACGCCCTCGTCGCCGCAGCCCACCGCGCCGTGCTGATCTCCGGTGAGCCAGCACCCGCAAGGCCTACACGGCCCCCCAGCTGAACGCGCCCACTGCCGACCTGGTCGACGCGGTGCATCCCGGGGGCCTCTTCCACACGTTGCCCACCGCGCTCGACCGGCCGCTGCTGTTCATCGCCGGCGGCGGTGCCCCGGAGCAGGACCACGACTTCGCCACGGCCGCCGTGGAGGCCCTCGCCTGACCTGCCCCCTTCAGCGCGACGACGCCGGTTCCCTGATCCATGGGGAACCGGCGTCGTCGTATCGAGACTCTTCAGCCCGCCGCGACCGTGACCGGCGCGAACCGCCTGCTCCAGTCACCGGGCACATCGGTGATCCCGTACGCCATCACCGAGTTGAAGGCGACGGACTCCAGGCCGCGCTCCTTCACCCACGCGAGGAGCTCCTCGTGCCGTACGTCGATGTCGGTGCGCAAGGGACGGTCGGTGTGTGCGGCGAGGGAGGCGATGAGGGCCTGGGCCACTGATGTGTCGCGTGCGATGAGCGGGCCGACGACGTGGGTGTTCATGTTGGGCCAGGCGGCCGCGTAGCCGATGAGCCGCCCGCCCTCCTCGGCCACACGCAACTGGTCGGCAAAAGCGGGGAGTCGGGTGACGATGTGCGTGCGGTCGTTCCCGAACACCTGCTCGTCGAGCCGGAGGATCGCAGTGAGGTCCTCGGCGGTCGCGGCGCGGGTGGCGACCCTCGGCTCCGGCCCGCCCGGCGTGAAGCGCCCGAGAACCATCTCGGCCCGCCCGGTGACCTTGAAGCCGAGTTCCTCGTACAGGGGGAGGCCGAAGGGCGTCGCGTGCAGGGTGAGAGGCGTCGTGCCCATCGCCGAGATGACATGACGCATCAGCCGGCGTCCCACGCCCTGCCGGGCGTGCCGTTCGGCGATCAGGACCATGCCGATCGCGGCGAGGGCGGGGTCCTGCGGTCCGTACTCGGTGACGACACAGGCGCCCACCAGGCCGCCGTCGGGGTCGTCGATGCCGTAGCCCTTCCCGGCTGTGAGGAGGAAGCCCCACTTGTGCTCCTCCCGTGGCCACCCCCGGTCTTCGGACAAGTCGGCGCAGGCTGCTTGATCGCGGAGCGTCAGACGACGGATGGGCAATGAGGCAAGGGAAGGAGTCGGCACGCAGGTCAGGCTGTCCGACAAGGGCCCCTGGCGTCCACCTCTTTCGGCGGAGACATACGAGCTTTTGGCCAGTTGTCGCCGCCTGCACAGGACGCGGACCGGTTCTGGATGTTTCACGTGAAACACGTAAGAACATCGAGTGTCCGATCGAGGCCTTGAACGGGGCCTTCTTGTCCAATAGTTGACGGACTTGATGGTTCGCGCCGTGCCCGCATTCGTGACGAGGGAAGGGGGGACTTGTGTGCACGGCAGTGGCCGGTAGGGTCGACTCCGGTTCGCATCCCACACGGGACGACCTGTCCCCTGTGGGCCGAGTGCAGGGAAATGCAGCCTAACGGGACGGAGAGATCGAAGACCCGCGTTTCCGGTTATGCGACGGAGCCGTCCAGGCGAGTGAGAAGCTCGACGAGAGTTGCTGCGGCCAATGTCACACTCTCGCCTTACTTGTCCGTACGGAGCTGGAATACGGGTTGAATGTGGCCGCATTGGCCGTGACAAGGATGGGAACGCAGACCGTCCACGGGGGAAAGCAGGCACCTTCCGACCGAGGAAGTGCGCAGACCGACCGAAAGATGCTCGAGGCGAGGCACACCATGGACGCTCCGACCACCACGTCGGCCGACAACGGCACTTCTGGCGGCGGGGGCGGCTGGTTCACACCCCGCAAGAACCCGACGACGACGCGGGACAGCGACGCCAGGACGCCGGACGGCGACGCCAGGACGGCAGAAGGCCGTCGACCGGCGGCGATACGCCCGGTGGGCAGGCCCGGGGCAGCCCCGGAAGCACCGGCGGACGACCCATCCGCGCCGCCCACCGCCACACCCGGCCGCCCGAGCAACAGTGGGCCGGACCAAAGGCGTGAATCCCCGGACGTGATGCCCACGCCCGCCGCTGCGGCCGCACGGCACGCTCCGTCCCCCACCGCGGTTCCGAGCCTGGCCACCGCCTCGTCGCCGGGTCCGGTACCGACGGCGCTCACCCCGGCACCCTTCGCCTCCACCATGGCTCCGCCCCCGGCTGCCGCCGAGCAGCGTGTTCCCGAACAACGGCACGCACCGGTATCGCTCTCAGGAGAGGCCGCCATCGCCCCGGCCGAAACGGGGTCTCCGGACGCCCTCCTCATCCGCCGCGCCATGGCCGAGGTCGCCCCGGTCTCCGACAAGGTCACGTCGTACTTCTACGCCCTGCTCTTCGTCCGCTACCCCGACCTGCGGTCGCTGTTCCCGGCGGCGATGGACACCCAGCGGGACCGGCTGCTCAGGGCGCTGCTCACGGCCGCCGAGCACATCGACAACAAGGATGTCCTCGTCGACTACCTGCAGAACCTCGGCCGGGGCCACCGGAAGTACGGGACGCGGGCCGAGCACTACCCGGCCGTCGGAGAGTGCCTCATCGGCGCGCTGAGCAAGTATGCCGCCGGGGTCTGGAGCGCGGAGATGGAGGCGGCCTGGGTCCGGGCCTACACCACGATCTCCCAGGTCATGATCGACGCGGCGGCCGCGGACGAACTGCGCGCCCCGGCCTGGTGGTACGCCGAGATCGTCACGCACGACCTGAGAACCCCGGACGTCGCCGTCGTCACCGTCCGCCCCGACCAGCCGTACCCCTTCCTCGCCGGGCAGTACACGAGCCTGGAGACGCCCTGGTGGCCCCGGATCTGGCGGCACTACTCCTTCGCCTCGGCGCCCCGCTCCGACGGTCTGCTGTCGTTCCACGTGAAGGCCGTCCCGGCGGGCTGGGTGTCCAACGCCCTGGTGCACCGTGCCCGCCCCGGCGACATCATCCGGCTCGGCCCGCCGGCGGGTTCCATGACCGTGGACCACACCACCGACAGCGGTCTGCTCTGCCTGGGCGGCGGCACGGGCATAGCGCCCATCAAGGCCCTGGTCGAGGACGTCGCCGAGCACGGGGACCGCCGGTCGGTCGAGGTCTTCTACGGTGCCCGCACCGACCATGACCTGTACGACATCGACACCATGCTCCGTCTCCAGCAGACCCACCCGTGGCTCTCGGTCCGGGCGATCATCGACCAGCAGGCGCACCAGCAGCTGCCGGACGCGATACGCGCCTACGGGCCGTGGAACGAGTTCGACGCCTACCTCTCGGGCCCGCCCGGGATGATCCGGAGTGGTGTGGACGCCCTGAGGGACAGCGGCATTCCGTCGGACCGCATACGGCACGACTCCGTCGAGGAACTGGTCGCGGCCGGAAACTGATCAGGCGGCTCAGCCCAGGTCGGGCGCGTGCATGGCGAGTACACCCTCGATGTTGCCGTCCAGGTAGTGCCGCAGCGACAGCGGCACGAGGTGGACGGAGGCGATCCCGACCCGGGTGAAGGGCACGCGCACGATCTCGTACTCGCCGATCGGCTCCTCCACCTCGGGACCGTGCCGGAGCGAGGGGTCCATGGACTCCAGGCGGCAGACGAAGAAGTGCTGCACCTTCACGCCTGTCGCGCCGCCGTCCTCCCCGATGTGCTCCATGGTGTCCACGAAGCAGGGCACCACATCGCTGATCTTCGCGCCGAGTTCCTCGTACACCTCACGGTGCAGGGCGTCGACGACGGTGGAGTCGCTGGGCTCGACCCCGCCGCCGGGGGTGAGCCAGTAGGGATCCATGCCCGGCTTGGTGCGCTTGATCAGGATCAGGTCGGCACCGTCCAGCAGAACGGCGCGGGCGGTGCGCTTGACCACGGGTCGGACGGTCATGTGTGAAATGTGGCCCGGCTGGTTCCACGTGAAACATCGCGAGACGTCACCGGCCGAGCTCTCAGAGTGAAGCCCTGTCCCGAGCGCCCCGGCACCCCCCTCAGGGCGCCCCCTGGAACGGCCGTCACCGCAGCCCGGCACGCGACCCGGTGGGCCTCAGCACCAGTCGGCCGAGGCCTGCTGCAACCACTCGTGAGCCCGCGCGATATGGGGCATCGCGAGCGTCCCGGTGCGGACCACCAGGAAGTACGTCCGCAGCGGCGGCACCGCCGGTTCGTGCAGGGCGACGACATCGCCCCGCTCCAGCGACGCAGCACACAGATAGCGGGGCAGCACGGCCAGGCCGGCGCCCGCGACGGCGCAGGCCAGGACCGCACGCAGGTCGGGGACGATCACGGTGCCCGGGGCGGTCGGGTGCGAGTCGAACACGGAGGCCCAATAGCGGGAGACGAAGGGCAGCGACTCGTGCACCTCCACCACGGGCACCTTCTCGAGGGCTGGTTCCGGCTTGCGGTCCGGCTGCTCTGTGCCGATCTGCTCGGCCCAGCGCGGAGCGGCGACCAGGACGTGCTCCTCGTCGCAGAGCGCAGTCGCCGTGAGCAGGGCCCCGCGCGGCTGGGCCGTGCTGATGGCCAGATCATGATGCCCGGCGGAAAGCCCTTCCAGCGTTTCCTCGGCGTTCCCGAAAGAGGCACGCAAGGCGAAGCCCTGCCCGTCCTCGCCGGTCAGCTCGGTGAGGGCGGGCAGGGCTCGTTCGGCGGTGAACTCCGGAGGACCTGCGAGGTGCAGCGTCCGTAAGCAGGAGTCCTCGTCGAGGCCGGTCTCGGTGATCTCCACCAAGGCGTCGAGATGAGGCGCGGCCTTGTGGGCGAGTTCATCACCGATGCTCGTCGGGGTCACACCGCGGGCCTGCCGCAGGAACAGGGGGCGGCCCAGCTGCCGTTCCAGCGTCCGTATCTGCGAGGTGACAGCAGGCTGGGAGAGACCGAGCAGGGCGGCAGCGCGGGTGAAGGAGCCGGCCCGGTGCACGGTCACGAAGGTCCGCAGCAAGGCCAGATCCACCGCACACACTCCCCTCGTCGGCCCCCGCTGCCCCCGGCCGTGCCCAACTATAAATAAGTCGATAGGTCTCTGTCGCTACCGTGATTGGACACTGACAGAGAGTCAACTAGCCTTGGTCGCGCGGTTCTTGCGCGCGGAACCGGGGGACGGTCCGAGCCACGAGGGGGGAGGCTCGGACCGTCCGTGGGGGACGGTCAGGCTGCCGACGCGTCCAGCGCACGCAGCACATCCGCCACCAGGTCCTCGGGATCCTCGGCACCGACCGACAGCCGGATGAAGCCCTCCGGCACCGCGTCCCCACCCCAGCGCCCACGCCGTTCGGCTGTGGACCGCACCCCGCCGAAGCTCGTCGCGTCGTCCACGAGCCGCAGCGCGTCGAGGAAACGGTCGGCACGCGCGCGTGTGGGCAGCGTGAACGACACCACGCACCCGAAGCGCCGCATCTGCCGCGCGGCGATCTCGTGCGAGGGGTCGTCGGGGAGTCCCGGGTAGCGCAGCCCCGTCACCTCGGGCCGCTCGCGCAGCGCCTCGGCGACCGCCAGGGCCGTCGCGCTCTGCCGGTCGACCCGCATCTGGAGCGTCGCGATCGAACGGTGGGCGAGCCAGGCCTCCATGGGCCCGGGAATCGCACCCACGATCTTGCGCCAGCGGCGTACGGCTGCCATGGCCTCGGCGTCCCGGCCGACGACGTAGCCCAGGAGGACGTCGCCGTGGCCGGTGAGCTGCTTGGTGCCGCTGGCCACCGCGAAGTCGGCGCCGAGGTCAAGCGGACGCTGGCCGAGCGGTGTCGCAAGGGTGTTGTCGACTGCCACCAGGGCGCCACGCGCGTGGGCCGCCTCGGCGAGCCGCCCGATGTCGCACACGTCGAGCCCGGGGTTCGACGGGGTCTCGATCCACAGCAGCCTCGCGCCGTCGAGGACGTCGAGCTGGGCGTCGCCGCCCGTCGGCGCGGTGCGCACCTCGACGCCGTACGCCTCCAGCTGGGCGCGGACCAGCGGCAGCGCTTGGTAGCCGTCGTCGGGCAGGACGCACACGTCGCCGGTGCGCAGCTCGGAGAAGAGCACCGCCGAGATCGCGGCCATGCCCGAGGCGAAGACGAGCGTCTCGGCACCACCCTGGCCGGGCGCCTCCAGCTCGCCGACGGCGCGTTCCAGCAGCGTCCAGGTCGGGTTCTCGTCGCGGCCGTAGGTGTAGGGGCCGGTGGGGTCGCCGGGCAGGTGAAAGTGGGCGGCGAACACGGGGCCGGGCAGGGTGGGCTCGTGCTTGACCGGCTCGGGCAGCCCGGCCCGCACTGCGCGCGTGCCGTCACCGGCGCTCGCGGTCGCCTGTCCCGCGACGCCCGTCACCTCGTCTGCGGCACTCGTCACCTTGTCCACGGCGTCCGTCACTTCGTCCACGGCACCCGCCACCCGGCCCGCCGCACCCGTCACCCGGCCCGCCGCACCCGTCACCCGGCTCGCGGCATCCTTCATCCGGTCCGTGTCGACCGTCGTCCGGGCCGCGTCGCCCGTCGCTCCGCCCGCGTCACCCGTCGCGGAATCGCTCATGCCGCCCGTCCCTCCACGTCCTTGCGCACTGCGGCGAGCAAACCGGTGCTCGCCGCCTCCACCATCTCAAGGCATTCCTCGAAGCCGTCCGTGCCCCCGTAATAGGGGTCCGGTACGTCGAGGTCGTCGCCGGCGGCAGCGTCGTACGAGCGAAGCAGCCGTACCTTTTCCGCGTCCTGTGTCGTGGGCGCGAGGCGCCGCAGGGCCCCGAGGTGGCCGGAGTCGAGGGCGATCACCAGGTCGAGGCGGGAGAACCAGGACGACTGGAACTGCCGGGCCGTGTGGCCGCCGGCGTAGCCGTTGTCCTCCAGGACGGCCACCGTGCGCGGGTCGGCGCCGTCTCCCTCGTGCCAGCCCCCCGTTCCGGCGCTGTCGACCTCCACCAGCCCGTCGAGGCCGGCCTCCGCCACCCGCGCGCGGAAGACGATCTCGGCCATCGGGGAACGGCAGATGTTGCCCGTGCAGACGAAGCAGACCCGGTACGTCATGTCAGCTCAGTCCCCGTCGGGCAGGACGACGTGCAGCGCCCAGGAGACGACCGAGATGATCAGGCCGCCCAGGACGGCCGTCCAGAAGCCCTCCACGTGGAAGCTCAGGTCGAGCGTGTCCGCCAGCCACGAGGTGAGCAGCAGCATCAGCGCGTTGACGACCAGCGTGAACAGGCCGAGCGTCAATATCAGCAGCGGCAGGCTGAGGAGCTTGACAAGCGGCTTGACCAGGAAGTTCACCAGGCCGAAGAGCAGCGCCACGATGATCAGGGTGCCGGCCTGCTTGCCCGTGCTGTCACCGGTCAGAGTGATCTTGTCGAGGAGCCATACGGCGACCGCGAGGGCACCCGCGTTGGCGATCGTCTTGACTACGAAATTCTTCATGTGTCTGATCGTGGCAGACCTGATCGGACGCGGGCACAAGAGGCAGGGGCGGACAAGGCGATGAAGGCATTCCGGCTGGATGAACTGGAGGCGGAGCGCGCCGCCAACGAGGGCGCCTACCTGCAGTTTCTGCGGGAGCAGAACATGTCGGTCGGTTTGTACGCCCTCGAGGCGGGCGAGCAGGATCCTCAGAAACCGCACAATCAGGACGAGGTCTACTTCATTGTGAGCGGCCGTGCCGCGATCACCGTCGGCCTGGAGACGACCCAGGTGGCGCGCGGCAGCGTGATCTACGTGCCGGCGGGCGTCGCGCACAAGTTCCACCACATCACCGAGGACCTGAGGGTGCTGGTGGTCTTCTCTCCGCCCGAGAGGTGACGGACCGCCTCGGGGTTCCCTAGGGGATCGGTCAGGGGAGGACAAGGGATGCCGGCCCCCCGTTCGCCCCCTGCCGGACCTAGCATCGAGTGCAGGACATCAGAGATCCGGACGGACCGACAGGACCCGGCACTCGAACGGGCGGAGAGGTAAGGACGAGGGCGATGCGAGAGATCTTCACGGGACTGCCGTGGTGGGTGAAGTGGATCGCGGTGCCGGTCATCGCCCTGGTCGTGTTCGGCGGGCTGATCGCCAGTGTGGTCGGTTTCGTCATCGGACTGCTCTTCAAGGTGCTGGTCTTCGTGGCACTGGTCGGCGGACTGGTCTACGTCGTACGGAAGTTCACGTCGAGCTCCTCGTCGCGCAGCGACTGGTGAGACCTGTGGGAAACCGGTGGGGGTAGCGGGAAACGCTCGGAATCACCGGTTCCCTCGGGCGGGGGAAGTTTCCCGGCGGGGCCGCCTGCGTGCGGTGGCAGGCGAATAGAGTCCGGAACTCGACGCGGGGACTTCCCCGTGAGCGGCATTCACCCCACCCGTGTGTCTCCGCACGGTCTGCCCCCTCGCGCTTCGGGAGAGCCCCTTGTCCCCGGCTGACACCGCACCCGTCCAGCTCCACTCCGTCCCCGCGCAACCCCGCTCGGCGGCACCCTCCGGGCCACCGCGCCCCTCCACACTCCCGCCTCCACCGACCCTCATCGGTTCCGTGCAGCGCGCGATGCGCCTGCTGGAGACCGTCGCCGCGCACGAGTACGGCTCCCCCGCCAAACAACTGGCCCGTGAGACCGGGCTGGCGCTGCCCACGACGTACCACCTGCTGCGCACGCTCGTGCACGAGGGCTATCTGCGCCGGGACAAGGGCCTGTTCTTCCTCGGTGAGGCGGCAGAGCGCCTGAGCAGCAGCGGGGCGCGGCAGAAACGTCGCAGCACGGTCGTCGACGCGCTCGCGCACTGGCGGGACGTTCTGGGCGTGCCCGTGTACTACGCGGTGTACCGCGAGGGCGAGATCGAGGTCATGTGCGTCTCCGACACCCCCGGCAATCCGGCGGTCGAGGAGTGGGCCGACTTCCGGGAGACCGGGCACGCGCACGCCGTCGGGCAGTGCCTGCTGTCCCAGTTGGACGAGGAAGCACGCCGTGACCACCTCGACCGCTACCCGGTGCAGCCCCTCACGCCGTACACGGTGCGCGACAACCACAGCCTGATGAGGCGTCTGGACCGGATCCGGCGGATGGAACCGGTGACCGAACGCCAGGAGTACGCCCTGGGTGCGGTCTGCGCCGCGATTCCGCTCACCCTCGGCGCCACGGCCGCGACGATGGCCATCTCCCTGCCCGCACACCAGGCCGACCGGCTGCTGCCCGCGGCCCGGCAGTTGCAGGCCGAGATCGGGCGCATGCTCGGCTCGCTCGCCCTCTCTATCAGTATGTGAAAACTCACTCCTTGTGATCTGCTGTGTACGTTCAGCAAGATTCCACTAAGTGTCAGAGGTTCGTTCCCGGCCAGTCACGGCGAATGACGGGGTTGTCGATGCGCGAGTCCGTGCAAGCAGAGGTCATGATGAGCTTTCTCGTGTCCGAGGAGCTCTCCTTCCGCATTCCGGTGGAGCTGCGCTATGAGTCCAGTGATCCCTATGCCGTCCGGCTGACGTTCCACTTGCCCGGTGATGCCCCGGTGACGTGGGCTTTCGGGCGGGAGTTGCTGATCGACGGGGTCGGCCGGCCGTGCGGGGAGGGCGATGTGCGAGTCACGCCTGTCGACCCCGATGCGCTGGGCGAGGTGTTGATCCGGCTTCAGGTGGGCAGCGACCAGGCGTTGTTCCGGTCGTCGACGGCACCGCTCGTCGCTTTCCTGGACCGTACGGACAAGTTGGTGCCGCTGGGCCAGGAGGGCTCGCTCGCCGACTTCGACGCGCACCTCGATGAGGCCCTGGACCGCATCCTCGCCGAGCAGGGCGCTGGTTGAGACATGGGCCCGGCGGCACGGTGGAGTAACGCTTCACCGGGTGCCGCCGAGCTGTGCAGGAACGCTTCTTCCTGCGATCTTCGTATGACCGGGCGATCTTCTTGCGGTCGGAGGCGGCCGAGGCCGGGGGCGAGGCGCTGGAGGCCGACGCGCCAGAGGCCGGGGTGCCCGAGGCTTTCAAGGGCCTCTCCGGCGCTGGGACGTCAGCGCTTGCGGCGCCGGCCCCTCCCCCCGCGCGCCGGGGCCGCAGAGGCCTCCCCAGCGGGCTCCGTGCCGGGGCGGTCGGCCGAGACCATCAGCGCGGCCAGGGCCGTGGTGACCGGCACCGAGGCGACCAGGCCGATCGAACCGACCAGCGTGCGCACGATCTCCTCCGCGACCAGCTCGCTGTTGGCGACCGTCCCCACACTGCTCTGCGCGATCGAGAACAGCAACAGCAGCGGCAGCGCGGCACCCGCGTAGGCGAGGACGAGCGTGTTGACGACCGAGGCGATGTGGTCGCGGCCGATCCGGATGCCCGCGCGGTAGAGCCCGCGCCAGCCCATCGACGGGTTGGCCTCGTGCAGCTCCCAGACCGCCGAGGTCTGCGTGACCGTCACGTCGTCGAGTACGCCCAGCGAGCCGATGATGATGCCGGCCAGCAGCAGACCGCTCATGTCGATCGTCGGGTAGAGGCCGTGGATCAGCCCGGTGTTGTCGTCGGTGTTGCCGCTGAGCGCGGCCCAGTCGATGAACACCGAGCCGAGGATGCCGATCAGCAGCAGCGAGATGAGGGTGCCGAGCACCGCCACGGACGTCCGGGCGGACAGGCCGTGACACAGGTACAGGGCGATGAGCATGATGGCGCTCGCGCCCACCACCGCCACGACCAGCGGGTTCGATCCCTGCAGGATCGCGGGCAGGATGAAGAAGTTCAGCACCATGAAGCTGATGGCCAGCGCGACCAGTGCCATGACACCCCGCAGCCGCCCGACGACCACGACGGCGAGCGCGAAGATGCCGGCGAGTAGTCCCATGGGCAGACGACGGTTGATGTCGGTGACCGAGTACTGCAGGTCCTTCGGTGCCGAGGGCTCGTAGGCGACCACGACCTTCTGACCCTCGTGCAGCTGGCGGGACTGGTCGGGCTGGACGATCTCGGTGAACGTACGGCCCTTGTCGTCGCCGCTGTCGACACGGATCGTCGCCCGCTTGCAGGTGCCCTTCTCCTGCTGCACCGCGGAGGAACCCTCGGCGGTGGAGGTGTCGCCGGTCGGCGGAACGCCCGAAGCGCCCGCCTCCTTGCAGCTCACCTCGACCACCTTGGTGACCGTGGCGTCCTGCGTCTGCCGGTCGAAGCCGACGCCGGTGCGCTCGTGCGCCGGGGCGCCGCCCGGCCACAGCACCGCGAGGCCGACCAGCACCGCGGCGGCGAACGGGATCAGGATCGCCGCGATGACCTTGCGCAGATGCAGGGAGACGGGCGTGGCCGGACCGTGGTTGTGACTGTGCGAGTGCCCGTGCCCGCCACCCGGGGCCGAACCGGAGCCGTGCCCGTCACCTCCGCCGTGGCCGTGCCCGCCACCTCCACCGGACCCTGAACCGCGCCCGCCACCGGGGCCGTGGCCGGAGCCCTGCCCAGCGGTGGGGCCACCGTGGCCACCGGGAGAACCGGCACCCTGGGCCCCGCCGGAGCCCGGCCCATGCTCACCACCGGAGCCCGGCCCATGCTCATCACCGGGACCGGGACCGGGACCGGGACCGAAACCCGCGTCACGTCCGTACCCGAGCTCATGCCCCTGCCCCTGCCCCCTGGCCGGCCCCTGCCCGGTCGCGGCGGCGAAATCATGGCCGTCACCACGGCCGTTGCCGCTTCTGGCGCCCGATCCTCGGGGCGGCTCGGGCGGTGGGTAGGGGGGACGCTGCGTCGTGGTCACCGCCCGATCATCGCAAGAACGAGGGGGGCCCTCTGTTCACCGCGCCAGAATTGCCGCTAGCGTGGAGCCACCTTTTGTACACGCGGGAGCTCGGAGCACCGGGCTGAGAGGGCGCTGACCTCCGTCCCAGCGATGTTTCACATGAAACATCGCCGGAGTCGAGTGATGTTTCACACGAAACGTCGCCGGACGGAAACCGCTGCGTCGACCGCCGAACCTGTTACCGGGTAATGCCGGCGTAGGGAGTAGGTCTCATGACCAGCAAGGACGCACGCACGCCTGCCTCCGTTCAGGACGAGAAGTCCGAGGAGGCCGGGAAGTCCATCGGCTGGCACAAGGCGTACGTCGAGGGCACCCGCCCCGACCTGCGCGTGCCGGTCCGTCAGGTGCATCTCACCAACGGCCAGTCGGTCACGCTGTACGACACGTCGGGCCCGTACACCGATCCACTCGTCGACACCGACGTCCGCAGGGGCCTGTCGCCGCTGCGCGAGAACTGGATCATCGCCCGCGGCGACACCGAGGAGTACGCGGGCCGCCCCGTCCGTCCCGAGGACGACGGCATCAAGCACACCTCGCCCCGTGGCGGCCTCCGCAACCTGGACGCGGTCTTCCCCGGCCGCCCGCGTCAGCCGCGCCGCGGCAGGGACGGACAGGCGGTCACCCAACTCGCGTACGCCCGCCGCGGCGAGATCACGCCCGAGATGGAGTACGTAGCCATCAGGGAGAACGTGTCGCCCGAGGTCGTGCGGGACGAGATCGCCGCGGGCCGGGCCGTGCTGCCGGCCAACGTCAACCACCCGGAGATCGAGCCGATGATCATCGGCAAGCGGTTCCTGGTGAAGGTCAACGCCAACATCGGCAACTCGGCGGTGACGTCCTCCATCGAGGAGGAGGTCGAGAAGATGACCTGGGCGACCCGATGGGGCGCCGACACGGTCATGGACCTGTCCACCGGCCGCAACATCCACACCACACGCGAGTGGGTGCTGCGCAACTCCCCCGTTCCCATCGGCACCGTGCCGCTCTACCAGGCCCTGGAGAAGGTCGACGGCCGGGCCGAGGAGCTGACCTGGGAGATCTACAAGGACACGGTCATCGAACAGGCCGAGCAGGGCGTGGACTACATGACGGTCCACGCGGGCGTGCGCCTGGCGTACGTACCGCTGACGGCGAACCGCAAGACCGGCATCGTCTCCCGCGGCGGCTCGATCATGGCCGCCTGGTGCCTCGCGCACCACAAGGAGTCGTTCCTGTACGAGAACTTCGAGGAGCTCTGCGAGATCCTCGCCGCGTACGACGTCACGTACTCGCTCGGGGACGGCCTCAGGCCCGGATCGATCGCGGACGCCAATGACGAGGCGCAGTTCGCGGAGTTGAGGACGCTCGGGGAACTCAACCGGATCGCGAAGCGTTTCAACGTACAGACCATGATCGAGGGCCCGGGCCACGTCCCGATGCACAAGATCAAGGAGAACATCGACCTTCAGCAGGAGATCTGCGATGAAGCTCCGTTCTATACGCTCGGCCCGCTGACCACGGACGTCGCACCGGCGTACGACCACATCACCTCCGGCATCGGTGCCGCGATGATCGCCTGGTGGGGCACGGCGATGCTGTGTTACGTCACGCCCAAGGAGCACCTGGGCCTGCCGAACCGTGACGACGTCAAGACCGGCGTCATCACCTACAAGATCGCCGCCCACGCAGCCGACCTCGCCAAGGGACACCCGGGTGCGCAGGAGTGGGACGACGCGCTGTCCGACGCCCGTTTCGAGTTCCGGTGGGAGGACCAGTTCAACCTGGCCCTCGACCCGGACACGGCACGGGAGTTCCACGACGAGACCCTGCCCGCGGAGCCGGCCAAGACGGCTCACTTCTGCTCGATGTGCGGTCCCAAGTTCTGCAGCATGAAGATTAGTCAAAGCATCACAGAGCGGTTCGGTGGTGCGGCGGCTGAGGGAGCCTCGGCGGAGGAGGTCGCCGAGGGGATGCTGCAGAAGTCGAAGGAGTTCGCCGAGGCGGGTAACAGGGTGTACCTGCCGATCGCGGACTGAATCTGACCTGACGGCGGTCCGTGCCACGAACGATCTTACGAGCTTCGTTACACGATCTTGTTGAGATGCCCTGGTAGGGCGTGCCCGGTCAGACGATTCGGCCGTTCGTGATGGTGTGAGTACACGGCCGTAGATCGTGGACGACGACTTGTGGGCGCTGACGAGAGCCGTTACTGCCGCCGTGGCCCGAGCGGTCGCCGGGGCCACGGCCGGTGGACGACCGGCTCTGTCTACAAGGCGTCCTGTACGTGCTCTACAACGATGTGGCCTGGCAACTGCTGCCGCTGGAGTCGGGGTTCGGCTCCGGACAGACCTGCTGGCGACGCCTGGAGCGGTGGCAGCAAGCCGGTGTCTTCGACGAGCTGCACCGCATCCTGCTCGCCGAACTGAACGCGGCCAGGGAACTCGGCTGGTCACGGGCCTGCGTGGTCGGCTCCCACATCCGCGTGAAAAGGGGGCGCCGACACCGGTCCGTCGCCGGTCGACCGGCGCAAGACGGCCAGCAAACACCACCTGATCTGCGACGGACGTGGTACCCCACCCAAGGTCATCACCACCGCGGCCAACGTCAAACGACGTCACCCAGACACTCGCCCTGGTCGACGGCATCCCGCCCGTCGCCAGCCGCCCCGGCCCTCCTCGCAAGCGTCCCGAGGCTCTGCTCGGCGACAAGGGCTACGACTCCAACCCCAACCGCGATCACCTCCGCAAGCGCCGGATCCCGCCCGTCATCTCACGCAAGGGCGCTCCCAACCATTCAGGGCAGGGGCGAGCTCCGCTACGTCGTCGAGCAGACTTCCGCCCTGCTCCACCACTTCAAGCGCCTCGCCGTCCGCTGGGAACGCCGCACCGAACTCCACGACACCTTCGTCACCCTGGCCTGCAGCCTCATCACCTACCGGCGACTCCGGTCATTGTGTTAGCCGCTTTTACAGCAAGCAGAACTCCGGAGAACTGGATCACCGCGTAGTGACCGTGACGAATGTTGCAGCCCGACGGTTCACACAGGGTGCGCGCCAGATACGACGGCAAGTGTCCAGTGCACGGTGCCGCCGTCTGTCCGTACGGCGAGCTTCTGGGGGACAACGTCCGCATAGATGCGCCCGTGAGTAGTGGGCCCGTTGCAGCCGATCTTGCTGGGGTCATCGTCTGGAGCATTGCGATCGACGAGAGTCATCTTGCCTTTGCCAGTGCATGTGACGTAGACGGTGTACACGTCCGATTCGGGCTTGAAAACGGGCAGGTCGGCGTTTCCCTCACCCGTGGTCACTGGCACGAGGATCTTCGCCTTGCCAGGCAAGTCGAGTGCCCGTGGTGTGGCAGGCGAGCTGGGGGCAGCGTCGGGACTGCTGCTCGACCCGGTCCCGGAAGGGGCAGCACTTGACGGGGGTGATGTTCCGTCACCGTCGCTGGTTCCCGAACAGGCTGTGGTCAACAGCAGAATGAGCAGGGCGGGAGCTGTGGCGTAACGGCCCATGGAGCACTCTCCTCGGAGACGCGCGCCCCGGACGGAGCCGGGGCGCGCTGCGAAACGGTTAGTGGATGAGCCAGCCTTCACGGTAAGGCGCCCACGCCGTCGTGTATTGCTTCGAGCCCGTCTTGCAATTGCTGTACCGGTATGCGGTGTAGCCGTACACGTTCTCCTTCATGATCCCGTAGTCGCCGTACACGGTGTCATGAGCCTTGACCTTGCCGGTGGCCTCAACGCCGAGCTCGGAAGTCCACGACTTGGAAACATTGCCGTTGACTTCGGCCTTGATCTTTCCGAGCCACAGAGCCTTGAACTCACCGCTGAGCGTCACCGACCCCCCGACGGTCGTGGTGCCCGCCTTCTTGGAGGTGAACTTGAAGTCGATGCTGTACGACTTCGTGTTCTTGACGAAGGCCTTGTCATAGACCTTCATCGTGTTCTTCTTGTTCTTAGTGATGTGGGCGAACCAGTGGCCGGGACCGCAGTACTCGGACAGCGGTTCCTTGGGCCCCAGTAGTTCAGGCCCATCCGTCTCGCCCGGGATGGGCAGGTCCTCTTCCAACGGTGCTCCGCTGTCGACCCCCTCTACCACTCCCGAACCGGCGATCGGGGCGTCCGTTACCGTGCCCGGTACGACCCCGGCCCCCTCCGCAATGAGTACGGGACCGGGCTCTTGAGCCGACTCGTCGGCAAACGCAGGTACGGAACTTCCCATGATCAGCAGGGCAGCGGCGACAGTGCCCATGCCAAATCGCTGTGACATGATCCCCCTTTTGTACCCGGCCCCTGGTCGGGCCGGTTGGTCAGGTTGATCAGAACACGTCTTGATCATGTGTGGAGTGAACTTGAGCAAGATATGAGGTGTACGCGTCACACTCAGGGTTCCTTGGGACTTGCAGAAGAGACCAAGCCGCCCTGGTCGGGCTACTGGCGCAGATCGAGGAAGCACCGAAGCCGTACGCCGGGCTCGCCCGGTCCGCCGGTGCGATCGCGCACTGCGCGGCGAGCAATTCCTGGACCCGGGAAGCGGTCTCGTCGTCGGCGGCCGCGACCTCCACCACGGCCAATCCGGCTTCCGACAACGCCCCACGCCCCAGCCCCATGTGTCTAATGCTGCATGGTTTCACTCCACACCGCTGTGGTAGTGCTCGCAGCAATCGTGATCGGACTTGTCGTGGGTTGCTTGACTGCTCTTACCAGTGTTTCCGTCGTCGGTGCTGTGCTCGCTGGCCTGACGGCGGCAGGTTCTTGTGTTCCTAGCCTACGCTCGCTGATCGGCCCTGTTCCGAGGTGACCGGATGCGCGCCAGCAGGATCACGACCTTCACATCCTCGTCAGCGGTTGGGACGGCTCGGTACGGTCGAGGTTGTGTCTGGCGCACGTCGGGTTGGTCACCCAGAGGCGTGCACTGGTTGATCGCGCGCGACTAGGGGAGCTGGTACGGGCATGGCGGTTGACGCTGCTCGATCGGAAGAAGGGTTCACGTCGGCGAGGGCTACGCGGGTGATGGGTGCCGCGTGCGAGGCCGCGGGGCTCAACTGCAAGGGCGCTGAGCTGATCCGTCTAGGAGAGAACGCGCTCTTCCGCCTGGACGCAGAGCCAGTGATCGTACGAGTGGCGCGGGGAGAGCCGTGGCTGCCCAAGGCCCGTGTCGAGGTGGCCGTCTCACAGTGGTTGGCCGAGGAAAGGTTCCCTGCCGCGCGCCTGGTCGACGGGCTGGAGCAGCCGTTCCTGATCGATGGCCACCCGGTGACCTTCTGGAGGCTCATCGTCGAGGGCAGCCGTAAGGCCACGTATGGGGAACTCGGCGGCATCCTGCGGGACCTGCACTCCATGACGTTGCCCGTTGGCCTGGAGCTGCCCTCGTTCAACCCCTTCGACAAGCAGGAACTGCGGATCAGCCGGGCAGCGATCCCGGAGGATGACAGGGTCTTCCTCCGCAAGCGGTGGAGTGAGCTGCGGGACCAGTTCGAGGGCCTGCGGTTCGAGACGCCCAAGGGTCCGGTCCACGGCGACGCTCACGTGCAGAACCTCATGGTCAACGACCGGGGGGAAGTCATCCTGATCGACTTCGAAGCATTCTGCTTCGATCACCCTGAGTGGGACCTGATGGTCACGTCGGTGGAGCACCACAGCCTGGGGTGGCAGACCGACGAGCAGTACGCCGACTTCGTGCGGGCGTACGGGCGGGACCTGCACGACTGGCACGGCTACGACACGCTTCGGCGGCTCCAAGAGTTCGGCATGACCACGTGGTTGATGCAGAACGTACGGGAGGACGAAGGGACCGCGGCCGAGTACCGCCGGCGCATCGCTGCCTTGAGGAACGACGACGCCCCGCGCGATTGGCGTCCTTCGTAGCTATTACTCGTCCTCGTCCAGACGGGCGAGCGCTTCGTTCACCTGCTCGTTGAAGGCGACGACGGCGGGGTTGGCCGCGTACGCACTGACCTCCGCCTGAAAGTCGGACACGTACCGCTGGAAGCGGGAGGACTGGAGGGAGTCGCCGCCGTCCACGGCAAGGCTGGCCGTGGTGACGGCGGCTTCCAGCTCTCCGTTCAGAAGCTGGCTCTGTGCGAGCACCATGCGACAGAAACCGAGGGTGCGGGCGTACTGTGGATCGGTGCTGTCCACAGCGCGCTGTGCGTGCTCGACCGCCTCACGGCGCATCCTCAGATCGCGGAAGCAGTGGCAGAACTCGCCCAAGAGTTCCGCGTCGTCGAAGTAGCTCAACCATGGCGGGTCATCGGCACCGTCAGCGCGCTCGAAGTAGCGCTCAGATTGATTCATGGCGAGTGACGCCCCGGTGCGATCACCCGCGTTGGAGAGTGCCCGGGCCTCCATGGCCCAGTAATTCGCCATGGCGCGTGGGGTCGCCCGGCCCTTGGCACCCTCGACTGCGGCGCGGGCTAGCTGGATGGCCTGGGTGTGGTTGCCGAGATAGTTCGCCTGGTGGCTTAGGTTGCCGAGGATGCGGGCGCCGAACATGCGGTCGTCGATGACCTGGGACAGTCGCAGTGTCGACGTGAGATAGCGGTGGGCGAGCCGGTGGTTTCCGGAGTCGTATGCGGTCCACGCGAGCAACTGGGAGACCTCGGCGGCGGCGCCGAACAACGCCGTGCCTACCTTCTCGCTGTAGCTGGCGCTGAGCAGGGGCAGGACCTCATGGCGGAAGTAGTGGCGTAGTGCCTTATGGCCGTGGCCTCCGCCGTACTTGAAGTCGAGTTGCATGAAGGTGGCGGCGGCGTCCCTGATTGCCCGGACGTCGCGCATGCCGACTCGCTGCTGAGCGGGCCTGTCGGTCTGGATGCCGTCCGGGCGCGCGATCATCCACGACAGGACGGCGGAGCTGAGATCCGAGTCCGAGACGATCAGTTGCTCGAATGTGACGGCGTCGGCCCGTTCCTGGGCGAGTCCATCCAGCATCGACAGCACGTCGGGGACCGTACTGGGATAACCGAGCGGTTCGGGAGTGGCCGGCCGTGTGTGATCGAAGAAGCCGAGATCGCCGGGAGTGATGCGGCGGCCGAGTTTGGCGCTCAGTACCTCCGCCATGAGTGCCGCTGTCTGAGGCTGGATGCCCGCGCCGTCCCGCCATCGCTGTACTGATACGTGCGTTGTCCCAAGACTGATGCCGCGCTGAGCGGCGGCGTCCTTCATGCGCTTCGCCAGGCCCTTGTTCGAGACCTTCGCCTCGTCCATGACGGCGATTAACTGCGCGTTCGGCTCTCGGCTCATGCTCCCCTGCCAACCCGAGAATGACGGCGAGTGTTCATCGTGTCACAGCAGTATCAACCGTGGGGGTTCATTGATGAACCCCCTTTGCCTTTGCCCGTGTTCACGTGAACCCCCTGGTGAACGCTCCCGGTCACGCCCGTCTCGCCGTGTACTGGCTTGCGTGATGCAAGCGGTGCCGTGAGAGCCGCGGGGCCTCGGAAGGGGAAGCGATGGATGCCGGGAAGACTGAGCGGATGGCGGGTGAGCTTGACGCGTACGCGCACTGGTTCGTGACACCGGAGCCCTCCTCCGACGGCCACTTCCTGACGCTGACGCTCTTCGCCGAGTTCGGTGACACGGCGCGCGTCGCTCGCGACATGACGGCTGTGTTCCTTCGGGGCGCTGGTGCTGGTGCGGTCGTGGACGACGCGCGGTTGGTCGTTTCCGAGCTGGTCGGCAACGTGGTGAACCATGCCGTGCCAGACCAGCACCTGTCCGCCCCCGGTGCCTGCCGACGCATCGACGTGATCTTCAAGATGTTTCCGAAGTGGCTCTTCATCGGTGTCGCTGATGAGGACTCGACCCCTCCGCTGCTTCCGGTGGGAGAGGTGTTCTCTCCAGGGCTGATCGGAGATCTGTCTGAGGCGGTGTTGCCCGACAGCGGTCGTGGACTGCTCATCGCCCAGCGTCTGGCAGCGGCGGTCTGGTGGACACCGGAAGAGCGCGGCGGAAAGACGGTCTGGTGTCGCTTCGACCTGAACGACGGAATGGAGTCCGTACCGCGCTCGTGATCTCCGGGCCGTCGCCCTCGTTTCGCTCCTCGCGATCGGGAGCGAGCGGCGGCCCGGTAAACCGGCCGGAGTCTGACCTCTCCGGCCAGGGCGCGGCTCCTCCGGCTTCTGGGAGCTCCCCTTCTCACCGGAGGGCCGCGCCTGACAACCACATACCGAGACCGGGCCACCCCATCTGCCCTGGAAAGCGAAGGGTGGCCCGGCTGGGAACGCGGCGGTTCCCGGTGCCTGATGGTACCGGGGCCGTCGTGCTGCGTTTGTGCCCTGGTCCAAGGAAGTTGACGATCCGTTACTAGATCAGGGCAGAGGTGGCAACGTGACTGGCTCAGGTGAGGACTGGCTGAGCGACGGTCTGAACGTGACGGGCGCGGACTCCGGTCTCTGGGTGTCCGGCGTCGACTACATCGCGGGATGGCGTGAGGCACGAGTGGCAGCCGATCGCCTGAACCGAGCGCTCCTGAGCGTGGGTTTCGAGCTGTCCGCCGTACGGGCCGTCGCCTCGACGAAGCGAGGACGGACGCGGTGTGGTGCGGCTGGCGGGCTGGCCGGACACCGTGGATCGCCTCGCTCAGCTCCTGGAGGCGCGCTCGGATGGCGACGGCGGTGCAGCATGAGGCGCGTTTTCGCTGCTGAGTGGGGCGCGTGGGCAAGTCGCCGGCCGGAGAGACTTTGGGCTGGAGCTGCCATGGGGCGAGTGAACAGGGGGCCTTACGCTGGTCCGGCGAATCGGGCAGGCAGTTGCCCTGCCCGTTGTAGTGCCCGATTGGCCCCCTGTTCTTCGAGGCTCGCCCCATGGTGGCTGCCTAAAGTCTCGGAGGCCGTCGACCCCCAGCCCACCACGCCCCTACCCGCGGCAGCGGGTCGGCGCCATGCTCCCTTGGGTGTGCTGCGGGCGGGGGCGCCCGGCGACCGGCCGGGACCGGCGTCCACGCCGCACGCCCGGCCGGGGCGGCCGGGCGGCCCGGCGCGCCGCAGGCGCGCCCTTGAGGAAGTAAAGGCTGTTTCGACCGATGCCGGTTGCCGCTCAGGTGCGGGCGCGTCGCGCGGGCTGCTTGTCGGCGGTGATCCGGTAGGCGAGTTCGGCACGGTCCGCGCCGATGCGGAGCTCTTCGAGGGTCAGCGGGCGATCGTCGGCGCCGTGCGCGACGCGGGCAACGTGCAGGATCGGGGTCGCGTCGGGGAGATGGAGCGTGGTCCGCTCGTCGGGCAGCGGCATTCGGGCGCGGACCGTCTCCGACCACCACAGCTTGTGTCCGTCCTGGGTGAGCACTCGGTAGATCGCTGCCGGGGGCTTGCACGGCTCATCAGCGAGCACTGGAACCGCCTCGGCGACTTCGAACGGAATCAGCGTGCGGTGCATGGCGCGGGCACCCGTGGCCGTGTCGATCAAGAGCCGGTCGCAGCCGAACACGGCCTCTTCCTCACCGAGTCCCAGCAGTCGACCTGTGGCTTTCGTGGTCCGGGTGCGGTAGCTGCTCGGCTCCTCAGCCTCCTGCCAGGCGTCGCCGTTGGGCATGACGAACTTGCTGTCGGTGGTGCGGTTGATGCGGCGTTCGAGGGTGAGTGTGGGTTGGCCGCTGGAGCGTACGAAGCTGCCCTTGCCGTGGCGCACGTCGATCAGACCTTCCGCCCGCAGTGCGGCGATGGCGTTGCGGACCGTGGGGCGGGAGACGCTGTAGCGGGCCATGAGCTGGGCTTCCGACGGAAGCAGGGAGTCGGGGGCGAACTCGCCCGACAGGATCGCTGCTCGGATGGCGGCGGCGACTTGCTGGTAGAGGGCTCCGGGGCGCTGGATCTCCGTCATCTCGGCAATCTCCGGGTGAGGTCGTAGGTACGTCGCTCGCGCGACATCACTCGTCAGCATAAGTAGTTGCACCCTCGCCGTACAGCACTCCATAGTCGTAACTCGTAAGGACAAGTGACGTCAGTATCTCACTGGCGGCCCAACTGGCCAGGGAGGCCAAATCCAATGCAGTCCATTCCCGTGGACACGGCGCGGCTCGGCGTACTGCGGTGTGCCAACGCGCCCGAAGTGAAGTTCAGCAACTCCGAGACGCAGGAGGTGAAGAAGGACCGGGAGGGCAATCCCGTCTACAGCGTGGCCGTCACAGTGCGGCCGGACGGACGGCGTATCTCCGTGATCGAGATCGCCGTGAGCGGTGAGCCCAAAGGGCTCGAAGCGGGCCAGGTCGTCAAGGTCACCGGGCTGACGGCGTTCGTCTGGTCGATGGGCGACCGTAACGGCGTCAGCTTCCGCGCTGACACGATCGCGCCCGCGCATGGACCGGCGGCGCAGGGCAAGGGCGGTGACGCGTGATGGGGCCGACCCTGCTCGCCCTCGGCTTGGCGGTACTGGCCTGGGTGCTGGTCGTCGGTGACCTGGTGCGGCGCCACCGTCCGGCCTGGCACTGGTACGTGATCGGCTACCCCGTGACCGCGTGCCGGGTGGTGTTCACCTGGCGCAGGGTTGCCCTGCTCAACGACCTGTCCGTCTCGCGCCTCCCGGCGCGCACGCTCATCGGGCACCTGCTGGTCAAGGGGGATCCGGTTCGGCCGGCGGCTCCACGGATCTCGTTTCCGCGGGGTACCCGCATGGGGCTGACCGTGGCTGTCCAACTGCACGCGGGTCAGACTCCGGCGACCTACATGAAGGCGGCCGACGCGTTCGTCCATGCGTGGAAGGTTCACGCGGTGCGCGTGACCTCGCCGGAACGCGGGCTCGTCCTGCTGACGGCGATGGCCAGTGATCCGCTACAGCGGCCCGGATTAGCCACCGCCCCCGCCGAACTGCTCTCCGCGCTCATCGGCGCACTGGAGAGCGGCGGCGCCTGGGTGATGAACCTGCGGCTCGTGCCGCACTGGCTCATTGTCGGGGCCACGCGGCCCGGCAAGTCCACCCTGCTGGCCCGGCTGATCACCCAGCTTGCGCCGCAGCCCGTCGCCCTGGTCGGCATCGACTGCAAGGGCGGCATGGAACTCGGCCTGTTCGCCGGGCGGCTGAGTGCACTGGCAACCAGCCGACGCGAAGCGGTCGCGGTCCTCAGCGCGCTCGCCCTCGACATGCAGGAACGAATGAGTGTGTGCCGGTCGGCCGGTGTGCGCTCCATATGGGAGCTGCCCGACAAGCTCCGGCCGGTTCCGGTCGTCGTGATCGTTGACGAGATCGCAGAGCTGTACCTGTCCGACGGTCGCCGCGAGAGCAAAGCGGAAACCGAGCAGTGCTCCACGCTGCTGCTGCGGCTGGCACAGCTCGGGGCAGCGCTCGGCGTCCACCTGGTGGTGGCCGGACAGCGGGTCGGCTCCGACCTGGGGCCCGGCGTCACCGCCCTGCGGGCTCAGCTCGGCGGCCGGATCTGCCACCGGGTGAACGATCCCGGCACGGCAGAGATGACCCTGGGCGACCTGAACAAGGACGCCGTGGCCGTCGCGCAAGCCATCACGGCAGAGGAACGGGGCGTGGCCGTGTGCACCGGCCCGGACGGCAGCTGGAGCCGCGCCCGTTCCCACCTCACGCCCACGGAAGAGGCCGTCTCGACGGCTCGGAAGCACGCAGCACTCACCCCGGATCTGCCCGCGCTCAACCGTGCCCTTGCGGCGCCGGAAGGAGACGACAAGTGATCAGCGAAGGTACGGCGTTCACGTTCGCGGTGGTCTTCGGGATCATCACCGTCCTCCTCGTCCGCTCTCGTGACGTGCGCGCCTGGGAAGCGGTCTGCGTCGGCCTCTTCGGCCTCTACCTCGGCCAGACCCCGGTGATCTACACCGTCCACGGCCTCGTCACGTGGCTGATCAACGGCTTCTCCCACACCTGACCAGAGAAGGGAACGCAACGGCATGCCCATGCCCCGCGTGAGGTGCCCCCACTGCAAGGGCGACGGAGCCCGCAGGACCTGGACCGGACGACAGCGGCGCTGTCGCGTCTGCCGGGGCACCGGAACCATCCGCTGAACTTCGCTCCGACCCCACAAGGAAGGCGAGCCCCATGACCGACAACGCGCACCTACCCACCCACCGTGCCGCTGCGGCGGCCCACCCCGGAAGGTCCCCACCATCACACCGGAGCTCACCCCGGCTGACAGGCGCGCCGTCCTCAACCGCGCGGCGCGCCTGCGTCAGCTGTCCGAAGCAGACCGCGACGCAATCGGCCTCGCTCAAGACCCCAGATTCCCCCGCCTGTTGGAGCAGATCACTGCCACCGGTGGCTGCTCCCGCCCCGTCCACCTCTCCGGCTCCACCACCATCCTGGACGCCACAACCGGCGAACTCCTCCGCCACTACGACACCGGCACCGAACCCGGTGAACGCCTTCTCGTGCGCTGCCGCAATCGCCGGGCAACCGTCTGCCCCGCATGCTCACGCCTGCACGCGGGCGACACCTTCCACCTCGTCCGCGCGGGCCTCCTCGGCGGCAAGAACGTCCCTGCCACAGTCCGCCACCGGCCCCGGCTCTTCGTCACCCTGACTGCCCCGTCCTTCGGCCAGGTGCACCGCGCCGGGGAACTGTGCCACCCCCGCCGTGACCGTGGGACATGCGAGCACGACCGTCCTCGGAGCTGCGGCGCTGTCCACGGTCCCGGTGATCCCTCTGTCGGCAAGCCCTTGTGCGCTGACTGCTACGACTACACCGGCCACGTGCTGTGGCACGCGCATGCGTCGAAGCTATGGGATCGGTTCGTCATCGACGTCCGACGGCGGCTTGCCTCCTCGGTCGGTCTCGTACAGGCCCGCTTCCGGGATCACGCCCGGCTGTCCTTCGCCCGGGTCGCCGAGTACCAGAGGCGGGCGGCCGTTCACGTACATGCAGTCGTCCGCCTCGACGGCCCGAACGGACCGGCGGACGAACCTCCGCCCTGGGCCGCGCACCAGCTCATCGAGGCCGTTCGGTCCTCCGCTCGCCGCGTTCTGGTCCGCACGCCGTACAGCCCCGCCGTGGGTGAGTTGGTTCTGCGCTGGGGGGTCCAGGTCGACGTTCGCTCGCTACACGCCGATGGCGACGGGCCTGACGATGATGCCGTAGCCGCCTACGTGGCCAAGTACGTCACAAAGGGAGCGAGCGAGACAGGCGCCGGCATCGACTACAGGGTCACCACCTGGGATGACATCGAGGCTGCGTCCGTGAACGCACATGTGCGCACTCTCATGCGGGCCTGCTGGCGCCTGGGCGGCCTGCCCGAGTACGAACCCCTGAACCTGCGCACGTGGGCTCACACGCTGGGCTACCGGGGCCACATCCTCACCAAGTCCCGCGCCTACTCCACCACCTTCGCGGCACTGCGGGCCGAACGCGCCCAGCACGTAGGCGGTGTTGACGTCCCAGGGACGGTCACGGACAGGCACTGGCGCTACGTCGGCTCCGGCCATACTCCGGGCGCTGCGCTCATCGCCGCCGGAATCGCAGATGACATCGCTGAGAACCGCGCCGTCGCGCGGGAAGCTCTCCGAGCTGGCGGTGATGCCAACTGAGTACTACTTCGGCTAAGGCCAGCGCTGAGCGCGAGGAAGCAGCAGTACGAGCGTGGATCGAGCGGCAGCTACGCGACTCTCCCCCACTCTCTGATGAGCAGCTGCGGAGGGTGGGGGAGATCCTCGGACTTCAGCTCATTCGGAAGTCCGCCACACAGGCTTGAGAAGCTCAGGGTCGAAGGTCCTGTTGCCCTTGCCACCCGGCACTGCGACCACGGCGCTCAGAACCTTCTTGATCGCCTCGCGCTTCTGCGTGAGCGTCTTCGACCCCCACGAGATCCTGACGTCTTCCTTGGCCTCCTCGGCCTCCGCCTTCAGAGCTTCGTGCGCCCGCTGATCTGCACGAAGCTCCTTGATCCGACGTTCGAGGACCGGGAGATTGCGGAAGAACGTCTCATCATCGATGTCCGTGTCCTCGTCGTCGTGCCAACGCCGCTCCAGCTCGTTGCGGCTCCTGACGGCTCGCTCCAGGGCATCGGCCTTGTCCCAGTCCGGAACGTCCTGGGCCTTGCTCGCCGCATCGCGCTCCAGCTTGGCGATGACAAGTTCCTCGATGGCCATGTCCGTCTTGTCGCCCCGCTTGTAGGTCTTGTTGCAGCCGCCGTCCACGGTCTTCTTGCACATGTAGGCGTGCCGGTACTTGAGCCAGTCGTTCGCCTTGATTCCGATCATCTTGTTGTTGCAGACCGTGCCGTCGTCCAGCACGTGGCCACATCGCAGGATGCCGGTCAGCAGGTACTTGTGGACCAGGCCACCGCGCGGCATCCCGGTTCCTCGGCCACGCTCCCTGATCTTGGCCGTGACCGCGAACCACTCCTTCGGAGTGATCATCGGCTCCCACTCGCCCACGATGGGCTGATCGTCGCCGTCACGTACAAGCTCGCCCTTGATCTCGCGATATCCACACAGCCGCGCGTTCACCAAGACCTGCTTGACGGTCTGGTACTGGAAGGCGTTCCCGCGACTCGTGATGAAGCCGGCCTCCTTCCACCGGCGCGTGATCTCGGAAATGGAGGCACCCGCGATCACGTCCTTCACCGCCTGACGGATGGCTTCCGCCTCGTCCGGGCGCAACGAGACCTTGTCGTCCTCCCATCCGAAGGGGCGCCATGCCGCTACCGACTGCCCACGGATCGCCCGGCTGCGGTGGCTGTTCCTGCTCCGACGCTCCTTCTTCCTCGTCTCGCTGAGGGACATGGCGACCCCCAGAAGCCCCTTGATCTCGAACCCTTCGGCGTAGAGGTCCTGGATGCCGTTCGAGTCGTGGTAGACCCGTCCTTCCTGCGTAGTGAACGCCTTCAGGTACCGCTCCCAGTCACTCGGGCGCCGGTACAGCCGGTCGTCGTTGACGGCCATGACGCCGTGGATCGGGTACCCGTCCGGCGTCGTCCCGGCAGCAAGATCGGCGAGCAGCTGCTCGAAGTCATCGCGAACGATGTTCTCCTTGCTCGCGCTCTTGTCGTTGTCCGTGTAGCGGTAGACGACGAGCCATCCGAACCTGCGGGCCGTCTCGGTCATGTCCCGGTGCTGGTCCTCGACGCCGTGGGCGTCCTTCACCCGGCCGTCGAACGAGATTCGTGCGTAGCAGACGACGCACTTCAGCTCCGGGTCGGAAGCCAGCATGGCGCGCACTCCCTCGACGGACGGCAGTCCCTCGGGCGTACCTCGCAGCTTGCTGACCAACTCCTCGCGCTTGCCCACGTGTTCCCCCTCGGTCCATGGCTGGGCTGCTGGAACGACCGTAGCGCATGTGGGAGTTCTAGTAATGCTCTACAGCATGAAGATCTCGCAGGACATCCGCCGGGAACACGGCGGCACACGGACCGAGATCGAGGAGGGCATGGCCCTGAAGTCGAAGGAGTTCGCGGCGAGCGGGAACCGCGTGTACCTGCCCATCGCGGACTGACCCGGCCGCGCACAGGCCCGGGGCCGATGGTCCCCCGGCCTGTGGGAGGTGCCTGCTCGGACGGGCTCCGACGGCTACTCCGGCTGGTGCTCCGGTCCTCCGAAGTCCGGGCTGGTGTAGTCCGGGCTGCTGAAGCTGGGGCGCGAGCCGCGGTCGCCGTCGTCCGGGCTGGTGAACCCCGGGCGGTCGTAGCCGAGGTGCGGCATGCGGCTGACCGGAGTGGACGAGGGCGTGTGGCGCAGCGCGGCGGCCGCGCCGGGGTCGACGAGGGCCTCCCGCAGGAAGGGCAGGATGCCGCGTTCCAGCAGGGCCTCGTGCCAGGCCTCCTTGGCCTGGGCCACCTCGCCCTGCAGTTCGCCGTACGGCCCGCCTTCGGCCGTGGGCTTGTTGCGCAGGGCGGTGAGCAGCAGCCCCACCGCGGCGACGAGGATCGCGACCGCGGTCACGGCGCCGAACACCCAGCCCGTGGTGAGCATGGTCCGGGCGAATCCCTGCTCGGGGTCGAGTATCTGCAGGATGTAGCCGACGAGCAGGAAGATCGCCGCGGCTGTACCGGCCAGGACGGGTGCGAGGACGGCGACGACGGCGACGGCGCCCGCGCCGGCGGTCTCGGCGACTCCTCCCATGGTGGCGGCGAGACCCGACGCGCCCGCACCCGGCTCGGAGGAGCCGGACTCGCGCACGGCCGGGGAGCCGGCCGACGCCGGCTGACGCAGTTCGTCGCGGACCTTGACGTAGTGCTGGTACTCGGTCCACGCGGCCGCAGTGATGAGCGCGGTGGCGTTCAGCGCCATGGTGCGCAGTTGTTCGGGGTTGAGCCGCTGTCCGACAGCGGCCAGTTCAGGACGGTGTGGTGCGGAGCGCAGCGCCTCATCGAGGATCCGCTCGTATTCCTGGCGGTCCTCGCTCAGCAGGTGCTGCGGAACGCTGTTCATGTGCATCCCCCGATGCTCCGTAGGGCTTGGGGCTCGGCATGCTGACGAGCCGTCGGGCAGAAACGGAGGGGAGCCTGCTACGGATAAGCCGATGGTAGAGCGGTGACGGTATGCGGTGACAGGGGGTTTACCGAAATTGACCCCTCACCGGCCCGGTCCTCCGAAGGGGGACGCCTGCCCGGTGAACGTTCACGTATCCAGCGGCAGTTGCTGGACCAGCAGCTTTCCGGCCATCGTCACGCCGCCGTCCATCGCGATGGCGAGTCCGTCGGCGTAGACGTGCGGACCTTCGATCACGGGGTCGCGGTTGTCCTCGTCGTCCTCGGAGCCGGCCTCGCCCAGCAGATACGGAATCGGGCTGTGCCCGTGAACGATGCGGGTGCCCCCGTACGTATCGAGCAGGGAGCGCACGGCGTCGGCGCCGCCCTCGTCGCGGAAGGAGAACCGCTTGGTGAACTTGCGGAACAGGTCCCAGACCTCGTCCGCGTCGTTGCGTGTGATCGTCTCGCGGACGGTGTCGTTGACCTCTTCGATGGAACGGCCGTAGTCGAGGTAGGCGGTGGTGTCGGAGTGGACGAGCAGGTGGCCGTCGACCTCCTCGATGGCGTCCAGGCGGGACATCCACTGCAGGTGGTGGTCCTGGAGGCGGTCCATGTCGGTCTTCTGGCCGCCGTTGAGCAGCCAGGCCGCCTGGAAGGTGGCGGTGCCCGCGCCGGAGTTGACGGGGGTGTCGCCGAACCGCTTCGCACCGAGCAGCAGCAGCTCGTGGTTGCCCATGAGTGCCTTGCAGTAGCCGCCGGCCGCGGCGGCCTCGGCGGACAGCCGCATCACCAGGTCGATGACGCCGATGCCGTCCGGACCGCGGTCGGTGAAGTCGCCGAGGAACCACAGCCGGGCGGTGCCCGCGCACCAGTTGCCGGCGGCGTCGAGCAGGCCCTTCTCCTGGAGGGCCGACACCAGCTGGTCGAGGTAGCCGTGCACGTCACCCACGACGTACAGCGGGCCCTGCCCGGTGGTGCCCTGCGGGGCGGCGGCGGTCTCGGGGTCCACGGTCACCTGGACAGTGTCGCCCCGGTTCACGACGGGAAGGTCGCGCTGGGTCGGCGTGTATCCCTCGGGGTAGGTCTCCTCGGGCGGCGGGGCGACCTCGCCGGGGTGAACGCTGTGGACGTACGGACCGGCCTCGTGGACGTACGCGGGCACCCGGAAGTCGCGCAACGTCGCCGTCCGCTCCACCTCGGGTCCCTGACCGGCCCCCTGAGTCATCGACCCCTCCACCATCGCGCCGCATTGCACCGCATCGGACTGCCTGGTCGTAGCGGCCCGCGGGTGTCGTGGGCCCATCATAGGAATGCGGATCGCGCCATGTGATGACCCAGGGGTGGTGAATCAGAGCAAGAGTCCAGTTCACCGCGGCTTTCGCCCCGATTGAGCCGGGCTTTGACCACCGTGTGACCGTCCTCGCTCTTCTCCTCTTCGCGAGAACGATCCCTTCTCTCCGGGGGACCGGCCCTGTTTCTCCCCAGGAGGACGACCTTCCTGTCACCCGGGTGCGGGACTTACGTCTCCTCGGGTGATCGCGGCGGGCTGACCGTCGTGCGCGGCGGGCGTCGCTGGGACGAGGTGCGCACGATCAGCTCCGTCGGTATCACCTGCTCCACCGGGTGGTCGGAATCCGCTCCCTCGATGGCGTCGATGAGGAGCTGCACCACCGCCGTGCCGATGCGGCGCGGCTTCAGGGAGAGCGTGGTGATGGGCGGCTCGGTGTTGGCGTACACCGTGGACTCGCTGCAGCAGACCAGCAGCAGGTCGTCGGGGACGCGCAGGCCGTAGCGGCGGGCGGCGGCGAGCAGGTCGGTGCCGTTCGGGTCGAACAGTCCGTAGACCGCGTCGGGCCGGTCGGGCCGGGCCAGGAGCCGGTCGGCGGCGACGGCTCCCGCGCACGGATCGTGCGCCGGGTAGGCCTCGTACACCGGATCCTGGCCGACGCGCTCGCACCAGCGCAGGTACGCGGTGGTCGACAGGTGGGTGTACGTGTCCGTGGTCGTGCCGGTCAGCAGGCCGATGCGGCGGGCGCCGGCGTCGGCCAGGTGGTCGAGGATGCCGAGGACGGCGGCCTCGTGGTCGTTGTCCACCCAGGCCGTGACCGGCAGCGCACCGGCCGGGCGGCCGTCGGAGACGACCGGCAGTCCCTGCCGGACGAGCTCGCTGACGACCGGGTCCTGGTCGGAGGGGTCGATGACGACCGTGCCGTCCAGGGCGACGTTCGACCACACGTCGTGGCGGGAGGTCGCGGGCAGGATGACGAGGGCGTAGCCGCGGGCGAGCGCGGCGGAGGTGGCGGCCCGCGCCATTTCGGCGAAGTACGCGAACTCCGTGAAGGTGAAAGGTTCATCCCCGTACGTGGTCACGGTCAGGCCGATGAGTCCCGACTTGCCGGTACGGAGGGTCCGGGCTGCGGCCGAGGGCCGGTAGCCCAGCCGGTCGGCGACTTCCCGGACATGGCGCCGGGTGGCGTCCGGGAGCCGGCCCTTGCCGTTGAGGGCGTCGGAGACGGTCGTGATGGAGACTCCGGCGGCGGCGGCCACGTCTCTGATACCGGCCCGACCCGGCCGACTGCCTCGCCGTGAGGTTTCCGCGCGGCTCACCTGGTGCTTCCCTGCTGCTGTCATGGCGAGCCGATAGTAGGGCTCATGCGGTGGGGTAGTGCGGACGCATATGCACGCGTTGACAGGCACGTTTCTGCATGATCATTTAACCTCAATTGCTTTGGAAACCAAGGGTGTTGAGCGCTCTCATGGCAGTACGTGTCTTGTCGGCGCGCACGGGCCTGCCAAGTGGTCGATGTTGCGAAGAGGTCTCAACTCACCTGCACGGGGGATGCGCGCCACGGCGTGCACCACCGGCGCATAGATATATGTGCGGCGCGCCCCCGGATTCGTACGCCTTGGTGTGGTGATGCCCCTGATGCCGGTGGGACCGGGGGCGGCCGGGACCGGCCGCTCGGTCGTGGCTATACGCAGCGGCGCGGAATCCTCATAAGGTGAGGAGTATTGGATGTCGGCGGCGGTCATGGGCCGCCGGTCTTCACGAGGAGGACTGCGGTGAGCGAGACGAGCCCGAAGCTGCGCGCCGAGCTGGAGGGGATCCCGACCTACAAGCCGGGCAAGCCCGCCGCGGCAGGTGGTCCGGTGGCCTACAAGCTGTCCTCCAACGAGAACCCGTATCCGCCCCTGCCGGGTGTGATGGAGACCGTGACGGCGGCGGCCTGCAACTTCAACCGCTACCCGGACATGGCCTGTACGGCGCTGATGAACGAGCTGTCCGAGCGGTTCGGCGTGCCCCTCTCCCACCTGGCCACCGGCACGGGTTCGGTCGGTGTCGCCCAGCAGCTGATCCAGGCCACCTCGGGCCCCGGCGACGAGGTGATCTACGCCTGGCGCTCCTTCGAGGCGTACCCGATCATCACGCAGATCAGCGGCGCCCGGTCGGTCCAGGTGCCGCTGACGCCCGGGGATGTGCACGACCTCGACGCGATGGCCGACGCGATCACCGACCGGACGCGGCTGATCTTCGTCTGCAACCCCAACAACCCGACCGGCACGGTGGTGCGGCGTGCCGAGCTGGAGCGCTTCCTCGACCGGGTCCCGAGCGATGTGCTGGTGGTCCTCGACGAGGCCTACCGCGAGTTCATCCGCGACCCCGAGGTGCCGGACGGTGTCGAGATCTACCGTGACCGGCCCAACGTCTGTGTCCTGCGGACCTTCTCCAAGGCATACGGCCTCGCCGGCCTGCGCGTCGGTTTCGCCATCGCCCACGAACCGGTGGCCGCGGCGCTGCGCAAGACGGCGGTGCCGTTCGGCGTGAGCCAGCTCGCGCAGGAGGCGGCGATCGCCTCGCTGCGGGCCGAGGACGAACTGCTCGGGCGGGTCGGCTCGCTGGTGTGTGAGCGCTCGCGCGTGGTCGACGGGCTGCGCTCGCAGGGCTGGACGGTGCCGGAGACCCAGGCCAACTTCGTGTGGCTGCGGCTGGGGGAGCGCACGGTCGCGTTTGCGCAAGCGTGTGAGCAGGCGGGTGTGGTGATCCGGCCGTTCCCGGGCGAGGGTGTGCGGGTGACGGTCGGGGAGGCCGAGGCGAACGACATCTTCCTGAAGGTGTCGGAAGGGTTCCGCAAGGAGCTGTAGCGCTGCTGCGGCGCCGGAGGTTCGGCCGCGGCTGATGTGGAACGCACCGTGCCCCCGAGCCTGTACGGCTCGGGGGCACGGTGGTGTCCGGGGTGGTTCAGCCGGTGTTGCGCAGGCCGGCTGCCACGCCCGCGAGCCAGGTCAGGCGTTCAGGAGTTCCACGCGCACGGGGTCGCCGTCCCGTACGGTCGCGAGCAGTCCGGGGTCGCCGTCGATGCGGCCCAGGACATTGCACGGGCTTGGAAGGCGGCACTCGTCGCCCTGCGAGATCGGTGTGGGCCCGTAGGGGGAGGGCGAGGGCGTCGCCGTCGGTCCAGAAGGCGACGGTGCCCGGCTCGACAACCTCCCGGGCGCCTGTTTCACGTGAAACCGAGACTCCTGTGTCGAAGTACACCTCCGCGCCCCAGGTGCGGGCTGTGGAGACGAGGGGCAGCGCCTCGGCGAGGGCCTGACTGGTCGGGGTGTCGTCGAGTGACGCGGCGAGATGCCCCGCAGGCCAGGAGATCCATATGTGTAGCGATGTCGGTGACTGCATGCCGGTGGTTCAACAGTATGTTGAAGTTCAGGCCAAGAGGTCGACTGTGACGGGGAGGACGGGGGACCCCCTCCAGCACTCGAAAGTCCGTGCTGCATAATGGCTTGTGAATGTGAACGCTTTCACAAGCGTAGGTAAGGAGCGGCGACGTGGACCTGGCTTTGGCGCCGGAGACCCTGGCTCGATGGCAGTTCGGCATCACCACCGTCTACCACTTTCTGTTCGTCCCCCTGACGATCTCACTGGCCGCGCTCACGGCCGGTCTGCAGACGGCCTGGGTGCGGACGGAGAAGGAGAAGTACCTCCGGGCGACGAAGTTCTGGGGCAAGCTCTTCCTGATCAACATCGCGATGGGTGTGGTCACCGGCATCGTGCAGGAGTTCCAGTTCGGCATGAACTGGTCTGACTACTCGCGCTTCGTCGGTGACGTCTTCGGTGCGCCCCTGGCCTTCGAGGCCCTGATCGCCTTCTTCTTCGAGTCGACCTTCATCGGTCTGTGGATCTTCGGCTGGGACAAGCTGCCGAAGAAGATCCACCTGGCCTGCATATGGATGGTCTCGATCGGGACGATCCTGTCGGCGTACTTCATCCTCGCGGCCAACTCCTGGATGCAGCACCCGGTCGGCTACCGGATCAACGAGGCGAAGGGCCGGGCCGAGCTCACCGACTTCTGGCTGGTGCTCACCCAGAACACCGCGCTCGCCCAGGTCTTCCACACGCTGACCGCGGCCTTCCTGGCCGGCGGCGCCTTCATGGTCGGCATCGCCGCCTTCCACCTGGCCCGCAAGAAGCACGTTCCGGTGATGAAGACCTCACTGCGGCTGGGCCTCGTCACGGTGGTCATCAGCGGTCTCCTCACCGCGATCAGCGGCGACGTGCTCGGCAAGATCATGTACCAGCAGCAGCCGATGAAGATGGCCGCCGCCGAGGCACTGTGGGACGGCGAGAAGCCGGCTCCCTTCTCGGTCTTCGCCGTCGGCGACGTCGACAAGGGCCACAACAAGGTCGCCATCGAGATCCCCGGCCTGCTCTCCTTCCTCGCGAAGGACGACTTCACCTCGTACGTGCCCGGCATCAACGACATCAACAAGGCCGAGCAGGAGAAGTACGGGCCCGGCGACTACCGGCCCAACATCCCCGTCGCCTACTGGGGCTTCCGGTGGATGATCGGCTTCGGCATGACGTCGTTCGCCATCGGCCTGGTCGGGCTGTGGCTGACCCGCAAGAAGTTCATGCTCCCGCAGCACCTGAGGACGGGCGACGACGACGTGCCGCATCTCGTGCTGCTGCCGAAGAAGGCGCTCGGCCCCACCCTCACCAAGTGGTACTGGCGTATCGCGATCCTCACCCTGGGCTTCCCGCTGATCGCCAGTTCCTGGGGCTGGATCTTCACCGAGATGGGCCGCCAGCCGTGGGTCGTCTACGGCCTGTTCCAGACGCGTGACGCGGTCTCCCCCGGTGTCTCCCAGGCCGAGGTCATCACCTCCATGATCGTCTTCACCACGCTGTACGCGATCCTCGCCGTCGTCGAGGTCAAGCTGCTGGTCAAGTACGTCAAGGCGGGCCCGCCGGAGCTCACCGAGGCCGACCTCAACCCACCCACGAAGATCGGCGGCGACTCCCGTGACGCCGACAAGCCGATGGCCTTCTCGTACTAGGCCGAGGGAGCTGCACAGTCATGGAACTGCACGACGTCTGGTTCGTCCTGATCGCCGTCCTGTGGACCGGCTACTTCTTCCTGGAGGGCTTCGACTTCGGGGTCGGAGTGCTCACGAAGCTGCTCGCCCGCAACCGGCCCGAGAAGCGGGTGCTGATCAACACCATCGGCCCCGTCTGGGACGGCAACGAGGTGTGGCTGCTCTCGGCGGGCGGCGCGACCTTCGCCGCCTTCCCCGAGTGGTACGCCACGCTCTTCTCAGGCTTCTACCTGCCCCTGCTGCTCATCCTGGTCTGCCTGATCATCCGGGGTGTGGCCTTCGAGTACCGCGTGAAGCGGCCCGAGGAGAACTGGCAGCGCAACTGGGAGACGGCGATCTTCTGGGCCTCACTGCTCCCCGCGTTCCTGTGGGGTGTGGCCTTCGCCAACATCGTGCGGGGCGTGAAGATCGACCGGGACTTCAACTACGCCGGCGGCGTCCTGGACCTGCTCAACCCGTACGCGCTGCTGGGCGGTCTGGTCACGCTGGCACTGTTCACCTTCCACGGGACGGTGTTCGTCGGGCTCAAGACCGTGGGGGAGATCCGGGAGCGGGCGCGGAAGCTGGCGCTGCGCGTCGGACTGGTGACCGCCCTGCTGGCGCTCGCCTTCCTGCTGTGGACGCAGGCCGACCGGGGCGACGGTTCGTCGCTCGTGGCGATGGTCGTGGCCGTGGCGTCGCTCCTCGTGGCCCTGGCCGTGGCACGGGCCGGGCGTGAGGGCTGGGCGTTCGCCCTGTCGGGGCTCACCATCGTTGCCACGGTGACGATGCTCTTCCTGACGCTCTTCCCGAACGTCATGCCGTCGACGCTGAACCCGGACTGGAGCCTGACGGTCACCAACGCCTCGTCCAGCCCGTACACACTGAAGATCATGACCTGGTGTGCCGGGATCGCCACCCCGGTCGTCCTGCTCTACCAGGGCTGGACGTACTGGGTGTTCCGCAAGCGGATCGGTACGCAGCACATCGCCGAGACCGTGCACTGAGGTGTGTTTCACGTGAAACCAATCGATCCGCGTCTGCTCCGGTACGCCCGTGCCACCCGGCTCTTCCTGATGGCGGTCGTGGCTCTCGGGGGCGTAGGGGCCGGGCTGGTCATCGCGCAGGCGATGCTCATCGCCGAGGTGGTGGTCAGTGCGTTCCAGCACCGCATGGCGGTGTCCGAACTCGGCACTCCCCTGCTGCTGTTGGCCGCCGTCGCGCTCGGCCGGGCGCTGGTCGGCTGGCTCACCGAGCTCGCCGCGCACCGGGCGAGCGCGGCGGTGAAGTCCGAGTTGCGGGGACGGTTGCTGGAGCGTTCCGCTGAGCTGGGGCCGGGCTGGCTGAGCGGGCAGCGGACCGGTTCGCTGGTCGCCCTGGCCACCCGGGGCGTCGACGCCCTCGACGACTACTTCTCGCGGTATCTGCCGCAGTTGGGTCTCGCGGTGGTCGTGCCGGTGGCGGTACTGGCGCGGATCGTCACCGAGGACTGGGTCTCCGCGGCCATCATCGTGGGCACCCTCCCGCTCATCCCGGTCTTCATGGTGCTGATCGGCTGGGCGACCCAGTCCCGGATGGACCGTCAGTGGCGGCTGCTGTCGCGGCTGTCCGGACACTTCCTGGACGTCGTGGCGGGGCTGCCGACGCTGAAGGTCTTCGGGCGGGCCAAGGCGCAGACCGAGTCGATCCGGCGGATCACCGGCGAGTACCGGCAGGCGACCATGCGGACGCTGCGGATCGCCTTCATCTCTTCCTTTGCCCTGGAACTGCTCGCGACGATCTCGGTGGCGCTGGTCGCCGTGACGATCGGCATGCGGCTGGTGCACGGTGAGATGGACCTGTACATCGGCCTGGTCATCCTGATCCTCGCGCCCGAGGCGTATCTGCCGTTGCGGCAGGTCGGGGCGCAGTACCACGCGGCGGCGGAGGGGCTCGCGGCGGCAGAGGAGATCTTCGAGGCCTTGGAGACGCCCGTCCCGGCATCTGGCTCCGAGGCCGTGCCGGAGGGTGCGCTGTCGTTCGAGGGCGTGACCGTCCGGTACCCGGGGCGTTCGGCGGACGCCGTCGCGAACGTGTCCTTCGGCGTCGAGCCCGGGGAGACGGTCGCGCTGGTGGGGCCGAGCGGCGCCGGTAAGTCGACGCTGCTGAGCGTCCTGCTGGGGTTCGTGCGACCGGCCGAGGGGCGGGTGCGGGTCGGAGGTGTCGACCTCGCCGATGCCGACCTGGAGCGGTGGCGCGCCCGAATCGCGTGGGTGCCGCAGCGGCCGCACCTCTACGCCGGGACGATCGCCGAGAACGTACGGCTGGCGCGGCCCGGCGCCGACGACGACTCCGTCCGGCGGGCGCTGCGGGACGCCGGGGCGCTCGAGTTCGTCGACGCGCTGCCCGAGGGCGTGGACACCGTGCTCGGTGAGGACGGTGCAGGGCTGTCCGCCGGGCAGCGGCAGCGGCTCGCGCTGGCCCGGGCATTCCTCGCGGACCGGCCCCTGCTGCTGCTCGACGAGCCGACGGCGGCGCTGGACGGGGCCACCGAGGCCGAGGTCGTCGCGGCGGTGCGGCGCCTTGCGGCCGGCCGGACGGTGCTGCTGGTGGTGCACCGGCCGGCGCTGCTGGAGGTCGCGGACCGGGTCGTGCGGCTGGAGGTCGCGGACGGGGACGTACGGCCGGCGGAGCCCGAGAGCACCGCTGCCTTGGCCGGGGCGTCCGGCGTGGCCCGGGGGATCGAGACGCGGTCGGTCGAGGCCGAGCTGCCCACCCCCACCGAGTCCGTCGAAAAGCCGGCTGCAAGTGGTGTCCTCGCGCGCGTCCGCGCCATGTCCGGTGCCCGGCGTGGGCGCCTGGGACTCGCGCTGCTGTTCGGGAGTCTCGCGCTGGGAAGCGCCGTGGGGCTCATGGCCACCTCCGGCTGGCTGATCTCGCGGGCCTCGCAGCAGCCGCCCGTGCTGTATCTGATGATGGCCGTCACCGCGACGCGGGCGTTCGGGATCGGGCGGGCCGTGTTCCGGTACGCCGAGCGGCTGGTGTCGCACGACGCCGTGCTGCGGATGCTGGCGGACACCCGGGTCGCGGTGTTCCGCAGGCTGGAGCGGCTGGCGCCGGCCGGGCTGCGCCGGGTCCGCCGGGGTGATCTGCTCTCCCGGCTGGTCGCGGACGTGGACGCGCTGCAGGACTACTGGCTGCGGTGGCTGCTGCCCGCCGGGGCGGCTGTCGTCGTGTCGGCGGCGTCCGTCGGTTTCACGGCATGGCTGCTGCCCGAGGCCGGGGCGGTGCTCGCGGCCGGGCTCCTGGCGGCGGGGGTCGGCGTGCCGCTGATCACCGGCGCGGTGGCCCGGCGGGCCGAGCACAGGCTGGCGCCCGCCCGCGGGGTGCTCGCGACGCGGGTGGCCGATCTGCTCACCGGCACCGCGGAGCTGACCGTCGCCGGTGCCCTGCCCGCGCGGACCGCCCAGGCCCGCGAGGCCGACGGGGCGCTCACCCGGATCGCCTCGCGCGCCGCCACCGCCACGGCCCTCGGCGACGGTCTCACCGCGCTGATCTCCGGACTGACCGTCACGGCCGCCGCTCTGGCCGGGGCGCAGGCGGTCGCCGCCGGGCGGCTCGACGGCGTGGCCATGGCCGTCGTGGTCCTCACCCCGCTCGCCGCCTTCGAGGCCGTGCTCGGGCTGCCGCTCGCCGTGCAGTACCGGCAGCGCGTGCGCCGGAGCGCGGAGCGGGTGTACGAGGTGCTGGACGCCCCGGAGCCCGTGGGGGAGCCGGAGCAGCCCCGGCAGGCGCCCTCGTCGCCGTTCCCGGTCGTCGTCGGAGGGCTGACCGCCCGGCACGCCGGGCAGGACCGGGACGCGCTCGCCGGGCTCGACCTGACCCTCGAGGAGGGCCGCCGGGTCGCCGTGGTCGGCCCCTCCGGCTCCGGCAAGACCACGCTGGCGCAGGTGCTGCTGCGGTTCCTCGACGCGGAGGCGGGCTCGTACACGCTGGCGGGCGTCGACGCGTACGCCCTCCGCGGTGACGACGTACGGCGGCTCGTCGGGCTGTGTGCGCAGGACGCGCACCTCTTCGACAGCTCGCTGCGCGAGAACCTGCTGCTCGCCCGGAAGGACGCCACCGAGGACCAGCTGCGCGCCGCACTCGGCCGCGCCCGGCTGCTGGACTGGGCCGACAGCCTGCCCGACGGGCTCGACACGCTCGTCGGCGAGCACGGGGCGCGGCTGTCGGGGGGCCAGCGGCAGCGACTGGCGCTGGCCCGGGCACTCCTCGCCGACTTCCCCGTCCTGGTGCTCGACGAGCCTGCCGAGCACCTCGACCTGCCGACCGCCGACGCGCTCACCGCCGACCTGCTGGCCGCCACCGCGGGCCGGACGACGCTGCTCATCACGCACCGGCTGGCGGGACTCGAAGCGGTCGACGAGGTGATCGTGCTGGACCAGGGACGGGTGGTGCAGCGCGGGCCGTACGCGGAGCTGATGGCGGTGGACGGGCCGCTGCGGGGGATGGCGGAGCGTGAGGCGGCATCGGAGTCGCTGGTGGGGGCCCGGTAGCGGCAGGGAAGGGCGCGCACTGGGCCGTTCGGCGCAGCGGGTCCCCCAGGCGTACGACGTGAACAGGACCGGGGCGGCGGTGTTGGGCGACGATCGCTGACATGCGCTCATATCGCCGTCATCGGCTGCTTGTTCCGGTCCTGCTGTGCGCGCTGGCCGTGCTCGCGGCCCGGCCGACGTCGGCGCACAAGGAACCCGGGAGCGGCACCGGGACCGGCGCGGACACGGGCCTCAGCGCCGAGGTGGCGCGGCTGTACGAGGAGGCCGCGGTGGCGACGCAGCAGTACGAGGCGGGCCGTGAGGAGGCCGAGGAGCAGCGGGCCGAAGCGCAGCGGGCGGAGGCGCTCCTGGACGCGCAGCGGCGGCACATCGCCGCGCTGCACGAGGACCTGGGCCGGATCGCCCGGGCCCAGTACCGCAGCAGTGGTGGTCTGCCGGTGGCCGCGCACATGATCCTCGCCGACAGTCCCGACGGCCTGATGCGCGGTCAGCACGCCTTCTCGCAGGCGGATCTCGCCGTGAACAACGCGATCTCCAAGAACCAACGGGCCGAGGCACGGCTCGCGGCGGACGAGGCCAGGGCCGCGGCCCAGTGGGAGGCGCTGGAGAAGCGCACCACCCAACTCGCCGGTCTGAAGGCGGACATCGAGCAGAAGCTGGAGACGGCCCGCTCGCAGCTCCAGGGGCAGGCGGACGCCGCGGTCGCCGCCGGGGCGTGCCGCGGGGCCGCCCGGCTCGACCAGCCGGAGACGGGGTTCACCGACGGCGAGTGGGTCGCGCCGGTCGAGACGTACGAGCTGTCGGCGTCCTACGGCAGTGGCGGTGCGCGGTGGTCGAACCGGCACACCGGGCAGGACTTCGCGGTGCCGATCGGCACTCCGGTGCGGGCCGTGGGTGCGGGCCGGGTCGTGAAGGTGTCCTGCGGTGGTCCCTTCGGCATGGAGATCGTGCTCAAGCACGCGGGCGGCTACTACACGCAGTACGCCCATCTCGCTTCCCTCGCGGTCGACCAGGGGGAGCACGTCAGCCCCGGCCAGTGGATCGGCCAGTCGGGCACCACGGGCAACTCCACCGGGCCGCACCTGCACTTCGAGGCCCGGGTCACACCGGAGTCGGGCTCGGCGGTGGACCCGGTGTCGTGGCTGGCGGCGCGCGGGGTGTCCCTCTGAAACACCCCGGCCCGGCGACTACGGCAGTTCCGTCAGCAACTGCTCGATCACGACCGCCACCCCGTCCTCGTTGTTCGCGACCGTCCGACCCGAGGCGGCGGCGATCACGTCCGGGTGCGCATTGCCCATCGCGTACGACCGGCCCGCCCAGGTCAGCATCTCCACGTCGTTCGGCATGTCGCCGAAGGCGACGACCTGCTCGTGCGAGATGCCGCGCTCGGCGCAGCACAGGGCGAGGGTGCTGGCCTTGGACACGCCCGGGCCGCTGATCTCGAGCAGTGCGCTGGGGCTGGAGCGGGTGACGTTGGCGCGGTCGCCGATGGCGAGGCGGGCCAGGGTGAGGAAGGCGTCGGGGTCGATCTCGGGGTGGTAGGCGAGGATCTTCAGCACCGGCTCCGCGGCTGCCGGGTGGTCAGGGCCCAGCAGCTTTTCGGCCGGGGCGAGGCTGTCCGGTATCTCCATGTGCAGCTTCGGGTACGCCGGCTCCTGGTAGAAGCCGTACGTCTGCTCCACCGCGTACACCGTGCCGGGCGCCGCGTCGCGCAGCAGCCGTACGGCGTCCAGGGCGTTCTCCCGAGCCAGCTCCCGCACCTTCACGAACCGGTGGGCACCGGGGCCGCCGTGCAGGTCGACCACGGCGGCGCCGTTGCCGCAGATCGCCAGGCCGTGGCCGTGCACGTGGTCGCTGACGACGTCCATCCAGCGGGCCGGGCGGCCCGTGACGAAGAAGACCTCGACCCCCGCCTCCTCGGCGGCGGCCAGCGCGGCGACCGTACGCGGTGACACCGACTTGTCGTCGCGCAGCAGTGTGCCGTCGAGGTCGGTGGCGATCAGCCGCGGCGGGAGGGTCTTGGCCGCGGTCTCGGGCTGTCGGGTCGCTGAGGTCACCCGGACATTGTCCCGCACATGCCTGCACGGGCGTGCGGGGCTCCGCACAGGTGAGTGGATACCGCCCTCACCAGGGGCCCCTCACCAGGAGCCGCGCCGCAGGAGCCCCTCACCGGAGGCTCCTCGGCACGTTCGTCCGGGCTCAGCGCAGCTGCGCCGGCGCCTCCATCGCGATCTGCTCGAAGACCTTCTCGTCGGCTGCGAACTGCGAGTCGGGGATCGGCCAGTGGATCACGATCTCCGTGAAGCCCAGCTCCACATGACGTCCGGCGAAGTCCACGAACGCGTTCAGGGACTGGAGCGGGCCGCCGCGGTCCGGCGTGAATCCGGTGAGCAGGACCCGGTCGAGATCGGTCATGTCCCGGCCGACCTCGGCGCAGATGTCGTCGAGCCGCTCCGCCTGCCCGCGCATGGCCTGAATCGACTGTTCAGACGTGCCGTTCTCGTACAGCTTGGGGTCGCCGGTGGTCACCCAAGCCTGCCCGAACCGGGCGGCGAGCCGCATCCCGCGCGGCCCGGTCGCCGCCACCGCGAACGGCAGCCGGGGGCGCTGCACACAGCCGGGGATGTTCCGCGCCTCGTGGGCGGAGTAGAAGTCGCCCTCGTAGGACACGGCGTCCTCGCTGAGCAGCCGGTCGAGCAGCGGGACGAACTCGGCGAAGCGGTCGGCGCGCTCGCGCGGGGTCCACGGTTCCTGGCCGAGCGCGGTGGCGTCGAAGCCGGATCCGCCCGCGCCGATGCCCAGCGTGACCCGCCCGCCGGAGATGTCGTCGAGGGAGATCAGCTCTTTTGCGAGAGTCACGGGGTGCCGGAAGTTCGGCGAGGTCACCAGGGTGCCCAGCCGTAGCCGTTCGGTGATGCTCGCGGCGGCCGTCAGGGTCGGCACGGCGCCGAACCACGGGCCGTCCCGGAAGGTGCGCCAGGACAGGTGGTCGTAGGTGTACGCGGTGTGGAAGCCGAGCTGCTCGGCACGCGCCCAGGCCGCGCGGCCGCCTTCGTGCCAGCGGCGGTACGGGAGGATCACGGTGCTCAGACGCAGACTCATGACATCGAGCCTAAGGGAGCGCCGGCGGTCACCCGTGTTTCACGTGAAACACGTCACCGTGCGCGCCAGGGCGGGCACCGACACACTCCGCCGTCGGCCGGATGCGGCAGGTCAGTGCGATTCGGGGAAGCGCAGATACCGGGCCGGGACGGCCTGGGTCAGCCACACCCCGTTCGCGCTCACCTGGAAGACATGGCCGTCGCGGTGCATGGCGCCCGCGTCCACCGCCAGCACGACCGGCCGGCCCCGGCGGGCGCCGACGCGGGTCGCCGTCTCCCGGTCGGGCGAGAGGTGCACGGCGTGCCGGTTCATCGGACGGAGCCCCTCGGCCCGGATCGCGTCCAGACTGCCGGCGATGGTGCCGTGGTAGAGGTAGGCGGGTGGAGTGGCCGGCGACAGCCCGAGGTCGACCTCCACGCTGTGGCCCTGGCTGGCGCGGATCCGGGTGCCCTCGACGGCGAAGCGCCGCTTGTCGTTGGTGGCGACGACATGGTCCAGTTCGTCGCGGGTGAACCGGAAGCCGTGCGTGGCGGCCGCGGCGATCAACGTGTCGATCTCCACCCAGCCGGCCTCGTCGAGCGTGAGCCCGATGCGTTCCGGCTGGTGGCGCAGATGCTTCGACAGGTACTTCGACACCTTCACGGTGCGTCTTTCATCCATCCCACCAGGGTGCGGGAGAGACGGGAATCACGCGATCGAGTTTCACTTCGGAGGTTTGATCCACAACCAAGTATGGTTATCCACAGCAGAATTGGCGGTTCTGTGGACAACTAGCCGCCATGGAAGGGGTTTTGGGCCCCCTCTCGTACCGGTGGCTTCACTCGCGCGATGCTCCGCAGTGCCCCCGGCGCCCACCGCGACAGCCAACGCGCACCCCGGGCCTCCGGCGTCACCGGCACCACCGCCTCGTTGCGCGTCACCGCCCGCAGGATCGCCCGGGCGACCTTCTCCGGCGGATAGTTCCGCAGGCCGTACAGGCGCGCGGTGCGCTTCTGCAGCCGCTTCTCCTCCAGGGCGTTCACACCGGCGAAACGCGCCGTCGACGTGATGGCGGTGTTCACGATGCCGGGACAGACCGCCGTCACGCCGATCCCCTGACCGGCGAGCTCCGCCCGCAGGCACTCGCTGAGCATCAGCACGGCCGCCTTGGAGGTGCTGTACGCGGGCAGCGCCCGGGACGGCAGGTAGGCCGCGGCCGATGCCACGTTGACGATGTGGCCGCCCTGCCCGCGCTCGGCCATCCGCCGGCCGAGGAGGCGGCAGCCGTGGATGACACCCCACAGGTTGACGTCGAGGACCTTCTTCCAGTCCTCCGGCGTGGTGTCGAAGAAGGAACCGGACAGTCCGATCCCGGCGTTGTTCACGAGGACGTCCACCACTCCGTACTCGGTGGTGACCTTTTCGGCGAGCTTCTCCATGGCCTGCTCGTCGGAGACGTCGACCGTCTCCGCCCAGGCCTCGGGGGCGCCCAGCAGGCGGGACGACTCGGCGGTGCGGGCCGCCGCCTCCGCGTTCCGGTCGACGGCCACCACACGCGCGCCGGCCTCGGCGAAGGCGAGCGCCGTCGCCCGCCCGATACCGCTGCCCGCCCCGGTGACCAGCACGAGCTGCCCGCCGAACCGCTCGGCGTGCGCGCCGCTCACCGCCACCGGAGAGCGCCCGCTCTCGACGGACGCCACGAACTCCTCGATCCATGAGGCCAGCCGGTCGGGGCGGGTCCGCGGGATCCAGTGCCCCGCCTGGATCGTCCTGCGGGTCAACTGCGGAACCCACTGCTCCAGTTCATCGTGGAGCCGCTCCGAGAGGAACCGGTCCTCCAGGGACGTGATGATCTGCACGGGCGCGTGGGCGTGTGCGTCCGGGCGCGGCCTGCGCAGCCGGGGCCGGACGTTGTCCCGGTACAGCCAGGCCCCGTGTGCCGCGTCCGACGGCAGGGACGAGGTGGGGTAGTCGCTCCGGGGCACCCTCTCGACCCGCTCCAGCATCCGCGGCCAGCGCTTGCCGAGCGGGCCGCGCCAGGCCAGCTCGGGCAGCACGGGGGTGTGCAGCAGGTACACGTACCAGGACCGGGCGCCCTGCCCGAGGAGCTGGCCGACCCGGCGCGGGGTCGGCCGCTTCACGCGCCGGCCGATCCAGTGGCCGAAGTGGTCGAGCGACGGCCCGGACATCGAGGTGAAGGAGGCGATACGGCCCTCGGTGCGCCGGACGGTGGTGAACTCCCAGGCCTGCACCGAGCCCCAGTCGTGCCCCACCAGGTGCACCGGCTCGTCCGGACTCACCGCGTCCGCGACGGCCAGGAAGTCGTCCGTCAGCTTCTCCAGTGTGAACCCGCCCCGCAGCGGACGCGGCGCCGTCGACCGGCCGTGGCCGCGGACGTCGTACGCCACCACATGGAAGCGTCCGGCGAGCCGCTCGGCGACCTCGGACCACACCTCCTTGCTGTCGGGGTAGCCGTGCACCAGGACGACCGTCGGCCGCCCCGGATCCCCCATCTCGGCCACGCACAGCTCGACTTCGCCGGCCCGCACCCTGCGCTCCCGCGCGCCCCTCAGCAACGTCATCCGGCGAATCTGGCAGTTGTTAGAGAGTTCGTCAATAGGAGCTACCCCGTCGTGGTAACTCTCAAGAACCAGCTCCCCTAGGGGCCCGTAATACTCAGGGCTGACCCGAAGACAGCTCTGCGGAGTGACGACCGCCACGCGCACGGCCCCTACCTTCAAAGGGTGACTGTGATCGCGACCGAAAGCCTGAGCAAGCGGTTCCCCCGGGTGACCGCGCTTGACCGGCTCTCCGTGGACGTCGGGCCCGGTGTGACCGGACTCGTCGGAGCCAACGGAGCCGGCAAGTCCACACTGATCAAGATCCTGCTGGGTCTGTCCCCCGCCACCGAGGGCCGCGCCGAAGTGCTCGGCCTCGACGTCGCCACCAAGGGCGCCGCCATCCGTGAGCGGGTCGGCTACATGCCCGAGCACGACTGCCTGCCGCCGGACGTCTCGGCCACCGAGTTCGTCGTCCACATGGCGCGCATGTCCGGCCTGCCGCCCACCGCCGCGCGCGAGCGCACGGCCGACACCCTGCGCCACGTCGGCCTGTACGAGGAGCGGTACCGCCCCATCGGCGGCTACTCGACCGGCATGAAGCAGCGGGTCAAGCTCGCGCAGGCCCTCGTCCACGACCCGCAGCTGGTCCTCCTGGACGAGCCGACCAACGGGCTCGACCCGGTCGGCCGCGACGAGATGCTCGGCCTGATCCGCCGCATCCACACCGACTTCGGCATCTCGGTCCTGGTCACCTCCCACCTGCTGGGCGAACTGGAGCGCACCTGCGACCACGTCGTCGTCATCGACGGCGGCAAGCTCCTGCGCTCCAGCTCCACCACGGACTTCACACAGATCACCACCACCCTCGCGATCGAGGTCACCGACACCGACGAGCACCCGGACGGCACCCGCGCGGTCCGCGAGGCGCTGCACGCGCGCGGGGTGAGTGCCGAGGACGGCAGCGGCCTGCCGGGCGCCGGGCACGTCCTGCTGCTCACCGCTCAGGGCGAGGAGACGTACGACCTGGTCCGGGACGTGATCGCGGACCTCGGACTCGGCCTGGTGCGCATGGAGCAGCGCCGGCACCACATCTCCGAGGTCTTCACCAGCAGCGACGAGCGCGAGCAGCGGAAGGAGGCGGTCGGCCATGGCGGTTGAGCACGCCACGGGGACACCCGCCCCGGCACCGGGTGACCAGACCCGCATCCACAACATCGGCTACCGCAACTACGACGGCCCCCGCCTGGGCCGCGCCTACGCCCGACGCTCCCTGTACTCGCAGTCGCTGCGCGGCTCCTACGGCCTCGGCCGTTCGGTGAAGTCCAAGGTGCTGCCGATGCTGCTCTTCGTGGTGATGTGCGTGCCCGCGGCCATCATGGTCGCCGTCGCGGTCGCCACCAAGGCCAACGCCCTGCCCCTGGACTACACGCGCTACGCGATCGTCATGCAGGCCGTCATCAGCCTGTACGTCGCCTCGCAGGCACCCCAGTCCGTCTCGCGGGACCTGCGGTTCAAGACCGTTCCGCTGTACTTCTCGCGGCCCATCGAGACCGCCGACTACGTCCGCGCCAAGTTCGCGGCGCTGGCCTCGGCGCTGTTCGTCCTCACGGCCGCTCCCCTGCTCGTGCTCTACGTGGGCGCGCTGCTGGCCAAACTGGACTTCGCCGACCAGACCAAGGGATTCGCACAGGGACTGGTCTCCGTGGCACTGCTCTCACTGCTCTTCGCCGGAATCGGCCTGGTCATCGCGTCCTTCACCCCGCGCCGCGGCTTCGGCATCGCGGCCGTGATCGCCGTGCTGACCATCACCTACGGCGCGGTCTCCACCCTGCAGGCCATCGCCGACGCACAGGGCAGCGGCGACGCCGTGCCGTGGATCGGGCTGTTCTCGCCGATCACGATCATCGACGGGGTGCAGTCCGCCTTCCTGGGCGCGACCTCCGCCTCCCCCAGCGGGGTGGGCCCGGACAACGCCGAGGGCGTCGTCTACGTCCTCGTCGCACTCGGCCTGATCGCGGCGAGCTACGGCCTCCTGATGCGCCGTTACAAGAAGGTGGGACTGTGACCACGCTCTCCATCGACCACGTCTCCCGCTGGTTCGGCAACGTGGTCGCCGTCAACGACATCACCATGACCATCGGCCCCGGCGTCACGGGCCTCCTCGGCCCCAACGGCGCCGGGAAGTCCACCCTCATCAACATGATGGGCGGCTTCCTGGCCCCCTCCACCGGCGCGGTCACCCTCGACGGCCAGGCCGTGTGGCGCAACGAGCAGATCTACAAGCACATCGGCGTCGTGCCCGAGCGGGAGGCGATGTACGACTTCCTCACCGGCAAGGAATTCGTCCTGGCCAACGCCGAGCTGCACGGCCTGGGCGCCAAGGCGGCCCAGAAGGCCCTGGCCACGGTCGAGATGGAGTACGCGCAGGACCGCAAGATCCAGACGTACTCCAAGGGCATGCGCCAGCGCGTGAAGATGGCTTCCGCCCTGGTGCACGACCCGTCCCTGCTGCTGCTGGACGAACCCTTCAACGGCATGGACCCGCGCCAGCGCATGCAGCTGATGGACCTGCTGCGCCGCATGGGCGACGAGGGCCGCACGGTCCTGTTCTCGTCCCACATCCTCGAAGAGGTCGAGCAACTCGCCTGGCACATCGAGGTCGTCGTCGCCGGGCGGCATGCCGCCAGCGGCGACTTCCGCAAGATCCGCCGCCTGATGACCGACCGGCCGCACCGCTACCTGGTGCGCTCCAGCGACGACCGCGCCCTCGCGGCCGCGCTGATCGCCGACCCGTCGACGGCCGGCATCGAGGTCGACCTCGCCGAGGGCGCACTGCGCGTCCAGGCCATCGACTTCGGCCGCTTCACGGCCCTGCTGCCGCGGGTGGCAAGGGACCACGGCATCCGGCTGCTGACGGTCTCGCCGTCCGACGAGTCCCTCGAGTCCGTCTTCTCGTACCTCGTCGCGGCGTAGGAGGCCCTGATGTACGACCCCACAGTCGCCCGGCTCACTTACCGGGCCCTGCTCGGCCGGCGCCGGGCCCTCATCCTGGGCGCTCTGCCCCTGCTGCTGATCGTGATCGCCGTGGCGGTGCGCGGCCTGGCCGGGGCGGACGACCAGACGGCGTCCGACCTGCTGGGCGGACTCGCCCTCGCCACGATGGTGCCGATCATCGGCGTCATCGCCGGAACGGGCGCGATCGGGCCGGAGATCGACGACGGCTCGGTGGTCTACCTGCTGTCCAAGCCGATCAAGCGGCCGACCATCATCTTCACCAAGCTGATCGTCGCGATCGCGGTGACCATGGTCTTCTCCGCGGTGCCGACGCTCATCGCCGGCTTCATCCTGAACGGCAACGGCCAGCAGGTCGCCGTCGCCTACACGGTGGCCGCGCTGGTCGCGTCGATCGCCTACGCGGCCCTGTTCCTGCTGCTCGGCACGGTCTCCCGGCACGCGGTCGTGTTCGGTCTCGTCTACGCGCTGGTCTGGGAGGCCCTGTTCGGCTCCCTGGTGCCGGGCGCCCGCACGCTGAGCGTCCAGCAGTGGTCGCTGGCGGTCGCCCAGAAGGTGTCCGGCGGGGACCTGGTCTCCTCCGACGTGGGGCTGACCACGGCGACGGTGCTGCTGGTGGCCGTCACGGTGCTGGCCACCTGGTACGCCGGACAGAAGCTGCGATCCCTGACGCTCGCCGGCGAGGAGTGACGTGCCCCGGCCCTGACGGAGGCTTCACCTCTGCCGGGGCACACTGGGCGAACGGGATGTAGGGGAAGCACCACAGGAGTTGGACGGCTGGGAGGACGGGGATGGCGGGCGAGAGGGCTCAGTACGACGACGCCGGGGACGAGGCCCGGGACGACCTCGACGGTATCGTCCTGGACGAGGACTTCATACGCTCCGCCGGGACCTCCGAGCCGTCCGCCCGTGCCCGGATGCTCGCCGCGAAGTGGCGGCGCGAGGATCCGCAGCCGCAGCCCTGGCGCTCCGACGAACCGCCCGCGGGCTGGTTCTTCAGCAAGGCCCGGCGGCGCAAGTGGCGCAGGAAGTAGCCGGACCGCCGCCGATCAGGCCGCCGGTTTAATCGGTGGCGTCTCCTTCGCCCCGGCGGGCAGAGTGGTTGTCGTCACGGCCGGGCGAGGAGCCCGGCGCCACGTTCTGGGAGAGGAGCGGGACGATGTCCATGCACGGCAGTACGTCCAGCTCCCTTCAGGGCAGCCCGCGGCGGGATCCGGAGTAGTCACTACCCTCCGTAGAACCCGCCCCACACGGGGAGCTGCCCGGGGCGGCCGCTTCGAGCACGCGAGTCGCACATCGCGTGGGCCGCCCACCCGGAGGATTGGCCGAGTGGTAAGGCACTGGCTTGCGCTGCGTTTGATCAAAAGCGAGTCAAGGTCGGGCCTGAAAAGCCCGCGCACGTTCGATTCGTGCATCCTCCGCCGAGAACCGTCCAGCAACGGGCGACAGGCCCGGCGCTCAGCCCAGCAACCGCTCCAGCACCACCGCGATGCCGTCCTCGTCGTGGGAGGACGTCACCTCGTCGGCCACCGCCTTCAGTTCCTCGTGGGCGTCCGCCATGGCGACGCCGTAGGAGGCCCAGGCGAACATCGGTATGTCGTTGGGCATGTCGCCGAAGGCGATCGTGTCGGCCGCCTTCATCCCGAGCCGGCGGGCCGCCAGGGACAGCCCCGTCGCCTTGGACAGACCCAGGGGGAGGAGCTCGACGATGCCCTCGCCCGCCATCGTGACGGTGACGAAACCGCCGGCGGTCCGCGTGGCCGCCTCGCAGAGCTCGTCGTCGGTCAGCGTCGGGTGCTGGATGTACAGCTTGTTCAGGGGCGCGGTCCACAGATCCGACGCGTCCGTGAAGGGCGTGGCGGGCAGGGTGCCCTGGACCGCGTAGCCCGGGCCGACCAGCACCTCGCCGTCGAGGCCGTCGCGGCTCGCCGCCAGGTACAGCGGGCCGACCTCCGCCTCGATCTTGGCCAGCGCCACCCCGGCCAGCTGCCGGTCCAGCGTCACCGACGTCAGCAGGCGGTGCGCGCCGGCGTCGTAGACCTGCGCGCCCTGGCCGCAGACGGCCAGGCCCTGGTAGCCGAGGTCGTCGAGGATGTGCCGGGTCCACGGGACCGCGCGGCCGGTGACGACGATGTGCGCGGCGCCCGTCGCGGTGGCCGCGGCGAGCGCGTCACGGGTGCGCGGCGACACCGTGTCGTCGGAGCGCAGCAGCGTCCCGTCGAGATCGGTGGCGACGAGCCGGTACGGAAAGCCGCCCGGGGAAGCCGTGTCGCTCACTTGGCCACCGGCTCCAGGACCTCCCGGCCGCCCAGATACGGACGCAGCACCTCGGGCACGCGCACCGAACCGTCGGCCCGCTGGTGGTTCTCCAGGATCGCCACGATCGTGCGCGGGACGGCGCACAGCGTGCCGTTGAGCGTGGCCAGCGGCTTGACCTGCTTGCCGTCACGGACGCGGATCGACAGGCGGCGGGACTGGAACTCGGTGCAGTCCGAGGTCGAGGTCAGCTCGCGGTACTTGCCCTGGGTCGGGATCCACGCCTCGCAGTCGAACTTGCGGGAGGCCGAGGCGCCCAGGTCGGCGCTCGCCACGTCGATCACGCGGTACGGCAGCTCCAGCGAGGTCAGCCACTGCTTCTCCCACTCCAGCAGGCGCTGGTGCTCGGCCTGCGAGTCCTCGGGAGCGACGTAGGAGAACATCTCGACCTTGTCGAACTGGTGCACGCGGAAGATGCCCCGGGTGTCCTTGCCGTGCGAGCCGGCCTCGCGGCGGAAGCAGGGCGAGAAGCCCGCGTAGCGCAGGGGGAGGCGGTCGGCGTCGAGGATCTCGTCCATGTGGTACGCCGCGAGCGGCACCTCGGACGTGCCGACCAGGTAGAGGTCGTCGTCGGCGAGGTGGTAGACGTCCTGCGCGGCCTGGCCGAGGAAGCCCGTGCCCGCCATGGACTGGGGGCGGACCAGCGCCGGGGTCAGCATCGGGGTGAAGCCGGCCGCGGTGGCCTGCGCCATCGCCGCGTTCACCAGGGCGAGCTCCAGGAGGGCGCCCACGCCCGTCAGGAAGTAGAAGCGCGAGCCGGAGACCTTGGCACCCCGCTCGACGTCGATCGCGCCGAGGATCTGGCCGAGCGCCAGGTGGTCCTTGGGCTCGAAGCCCTCGGTGGCGAAGTCGCGGATCGTGCCGTGCGTCTCGAGCGTGACGAAGTCCTCCTCGCCGCCCACGGGCACGTCCGGGTGGACGAGGTTGCCGAGCCTCTGGAGCAGTTCCTGCGTCTCGGTCGCGGCCGCGTCGCGGTCCGCGTCGGCCGCCTTGACGTCGGCGGCGAGCTGGCCCGCCTTCTTCAGCAGCTCGGCCTTCTCGTCACCGGCCGCCTTGGGGATGAGCTTGCCGAGCGCCTTCTGCTCGGCGCGCAGCTCGTCGAAGCGGACGCCGGACGACCTGCGCCGCTCGTCGGCAGACAGGAGGGAGTCGACGAGCACGACGTCCTCTCCACGGGCGCGCTGCGAGGCGCGCACACGGTCGGGGTCCTCACGGAGCAGGCGAAGGTCAATCACGCGCCCAAGGCTACCGGTGCGGGATGACAGCCCACGACTCACTATGGCCGGCGGGCCTTACGTGCCGTTATGGGTGAATTGCGAGCAGTGTCAATGTACGGTCTGCCCCTCCCCGGTACGAGGCATCCGCAGGGCGTCGTATTGACGTGAATCCCTTGCGGGGAGCGGGACTTGGGCTTCGGTTGTCCACAGGGATCCACACCTCCCGAAGAGTTATCCACAGGCTGTGTGGGAAATCTGTGGACTTCGGAATTGATCACTCCGGAAGGCCCGGTCACTCCTCAGAATTCCCGGCGCAAACCCGCTCTATCCTCACTTTGGAGTGGAATTTGGTCACCCCAAAGAGTTACACAAAGGGAAACGGTGGACGAAGGGTGACCTGCGTGCGGATGGACCCATCAGGGGTCTGTAGGGCGATTTGTCGACTGACTCACGCTTCGTTGTCGACTTGTCCCCAGGTCGAGAAGCGGACCTGTGGATAACTCCTGTGGATAACAACAATCAGCAGGTACGACCGGCTAGAAGCGGCCGTCCTGGCACCGCGCGACCCAGTCGGCAGCCCCCACGAACTCCTCGTCGGAGGTCCCCAGCCGCGGCGGCTGCACATCCCCCGGCTGCATGTCCGCGCGCGGGTAGGAGCCGAGGTAGCGCACCTGGAGGCAGATCCGCTTCAGGCCCATCAGGGCGTCGGCCACCCGGCGGTCGGAGATGTGGCCCTCGGCGTCGATACAGAAGCAGTAGTTGCCGATGCCGGCGCCGGTGGGCCGGGACTGGAGCAGCATCAGGTTGATGCCGCGGGTGGCGAACTCGCCGAGCAGGTCGCGCAGGCCGCCGGGGTGGTCGTCGCGCTGCCACAGCACGATCGAGGTCTTGTCCGCGCCGGTCGGCGCCGCGGGCCGGGCCGGCCGGCCGACCAGGACGAACCGCGTCTGGGCGTTCTCCGCGTCGTGGATCCCGGTCTCCAGGGCCTCCAGGCCGTAGCGGGCGGCCGCGAACTCCCCCGCGAAGGCGGCGTCGTACTGGCCCTCCTGGACGAGCCGGGCGGCGTCCGCGTTCGAGGCGGCCGACTCCCAGTGGGTGTCCGGGAGGTGCTTCTTCAGCCAGTTGCGCACCTGCGGCTGCGCGGCCGGGTGGGCGGAGACGGTCTTGATGTCCGACAGCTTCGTGCCGGGCCTGACCAGCAGCGCGAAGGTGATCGACAGCAGCACCTCGCGGTAGATCATCAGCGGCGCGCCGGCGACCAGCTCGTCGAGGGTGGTGGTGATGCCGCCCTCGACGGAGTTCTCGATCGGCACGAACGCGGCCTCGGCCTCGCCGGCGCGTACCGCGTCGAGCGCGGACTGGACGGACACGTACGGGATGAGCTCCCGGGTGGCGGCCTCGGGAAGCGTGCGCAGGGCGACTTCGGTGAAGGTGCCCTCGGGGCCGAGATACGCATAGCTCGCTGGCATGACCTCACCCTAATGGGCCCGCGGAAGCGCTATCCCCCACAAGCCCGCACAGGGCTGAATTCTCACCCCTCCAGCAACTTCTGCCCCACGTACTCGCCCTCCGCGGCCCCGCCCGGCACCGCGAACAGCCCGCTCGACTCGTGCCGGATGAACTGCGACAGGGCGTCGCCGCGGTCGAGCTTGCGCTGCACCGGCACGAAGCCGCGCAGCGGATCGGCCTGCCAGCAGACGAAGAGCAGGCCCGCGTCGGGCACCCCGTCGGTGTCGATGCCGTCGTGGAAGGAGAACGGGCGGCGGAGCATCGCGGCGCCGCCGTTCTGGTCGGGCCGGGTGATGCGGGCGTGGGCGTTGATCGGGACGACCAGGTTGCCCTTCGCGTCCGTCTTCTCCAGCTCCATCGCGGTCGTCTCCGTGCCGCCGGACAGCGCCGCCCCGTCGGACTTGCGGCGCCCGATCACGTCCTCCTGCGCGGTGACGGAGAGCTTCTCCCAGTCGTCGAGGAGCATGCGGATACGGCGTACGACGGCGTAGGAGCCGTTCGTCATCCAGGCCGGTTCGCCTTTCTCAGGGACGAAGATGCGCTGGTCGAAGTCGGTTTCGCTCGGCTTCGGATTGCGGGTGCCGTCGATCTGGCCCATCAGGTTGCGAGCCGTCATGGGGTGGGAGGTGGCTCCCGGTGAGCGGTTGAAGCCGTTCATCTGCCAGCGGACCTTGGCTGCCCGGCCCGCGTCCTTCTGGATCGCGCGCAGGGCGTGGAAGGCGACAAGGGCGTCGTTGGCGCCGATCTGCACCCAGAGATCGCCGTTGCTGCGGTTCTTGTCGAGGTGGTCGGAGGAGAACTCGGGCAGCGGGTCCAGGGCGGTGGGGCGCTGCTTCTCCAGGCCCGTCCGGGCGAAGAAGCTGTGGCCGAAGCCGAAGGTGATCGTCAGGGACGAGGGCCCGGCGTCGCGGGCCACGTCGGTGTCGTCGTGGGTGCTCGGCTCGCCGGCCATCAGCCGCCGGGCCGTCTCCGACCAGCGGCGGAGCAGGGCGGCGGCCTCCTTGCGGCCGGCGCCCGCCGCCAGGTCGAAGGCGACGAGGTGACCGCGTGCCTGGAGGCCGTCGGTGATACCGGGCTGATGTTTCCCGTGAAACATCGCCCTGTCCGTGCCGAGGGAGGTGAGCGGAGCGGCTGCTTCGGAGGGGGCGGCCGCGTAGCCCACGGCGGCACCCGCCGTGCCGAGGACGAGCCCGGTGGCACCGGCGGTGCCGATCAGCCGCCGCCGTGAGATGCCCTCGTGGGCGGGGGCCGTTTCGCTCTCCCCTGTGGGGGCCTCGGGGGTACGGGCCTTCGGAAGGGACTGGTCAGGCATGGTCGTTCAGCCGATCTGCGCGTTCTTGGTGACGGTCACCTCGTCGATGTCGGAGGTCCGCACGGTCACGTCGACCTGCCAGTCGCCGGCCATGGGGAGCTGCACTCCGTTCGCCGACCAGTGTCCGGTAGCGATGTGGTCGGGGACGACGGGCAGGGGCCCGAGGTCCTTGGCCTTCAGGGTGAAGTCGACCTTCACCTCGGGGATGTCGAAGGCCCGTCCGTTGGGCCGCTCCACGTAGACGTGCATCTCGTTGTCGCCCACGCGCGCGGGGTCGAGGTCGATGGTGACGATGCCCTTGCCGTCCTCGCCGCCGGTGTCGAACGGCATGTTCAGGGTCAGCGCCCCGGACGCGCCCGCGTCGGCGGAGGAAGACACGGAGGACGAGGTGGCCGCCTTGGCCTCCTGTTCCGTGCGTCCCGGCTCGGTCTGCGTCAGCACGGTGGTGACGGCGAGCAGCACCACCGCGATGCCGGCCTCGGTCAGTACGGAGCGGCGGAGCCCGAAGCGGTTCGGGTCCGCGTCCCGCATCCGCTTCTGCCGTGCGGCGTCCCGGGCGGCCTGCTGCCGGGCGAGCTGCGCGGCACGTTCGGTGTCGGCGGGCTCGGGGCCGGACCGCACGTCGGTGTCGAGGCCGGTGTCGGTGTCACTGCCGCCATCGCCATCGCCGTCCCTCTCGCCCTCGGCGTCGCCCGAGGCGTCCGCGGCATCCGCCCCCGCGCCGACCCGCTCCTTCTCCCGTACCGCCGACGCCCCCACCGGGACCGTCTCCGTCAGCCGCCCTGTCCACCGGCGCGAGATCCACGCGACGCCGACCAGGACGACCACGAGGCCGATCTTGGCCAGGAGGAGCTGGCCGTAGCGGGTGTCGGTGAAGGCCGACCAGGAGCCGAGCTGGCGCCAGGACTGGTACGTACCGGTCGCGATCAGGGCGAGGACGCTGCCGAAGGCGACCTGGGAGAAGCGGCGAACGGCCGGTGCGTCGACGGGCGTGTCGGCGGGGGCGCGGTACAGGGCGACCAACAGCGCGCCCAGCCCGCCGAGCCAGGCGGCCACGGCCAGCAGATGGAGCACGTCGACCGGCATGGCGATGCCCGCCTGGAGGCCGACCGAGGCGTGCTCGGACATCGCCCAGCTCGCGGCGAGCCCGGCCGCCACGACGGCGCCGCCGATCGAGAGCCCGAAGGTGAGGTCGCGCTTCTCCTGGGCGTCCTCACGCTTTTCATAGGCCCCGAACAGCACGGCGATGAACAGTGCCGCCGCGGCGAGCAGCAGCAGCCGGGACACCAGCGCCGCGCCGGTCTTGGTCTGCAGCACCTGCCCGAGCAGCGACAGGTCGAAGACGTCGGCGACCTTCCCGGAGCCCGTGAAGGAGCCGCGCAGAAGCAGCAGCGCGAGGGTCGCCGCGGTGAGCGCGACCCACCCGGAGACGACGAACCGCTGCACCGGCCGCACCCCGGAACCGCGCCGCCAGCAGGCGAGCACGAAGGCGGCGCCGCCGGCCATCACGATGAACCCGGCGTACGACACGTACCGCCCGAAGCCGTACAGCCAGCCCACGACCCCGTCGTCGGCCGCCTGCCCGGAGACCGACACGGACGTCTTGGAGGGGGCGCCGATGGAGAAGGTGTAGGCGCCGGCGACGGGATGGCTGTCCGCCGAGACGACCTGGTAGGCCACGGTGTACGTGCCGTCGGGCAGGCCCGAGTGCAGCGGTACGGCGTACGTCGTGCCGCTGACGTTGGCCGGCTTGCCCGTGTCGACGCGCTTGCCCTCGGGGTCGAGCACGCGCAGCGAGTCGTCGGACAGCGCGACCTGCTCGGAGAAGGTGAGCGAGATCCGGGCCGGGGCCTTGTCGACCACCGCCCCCTGCCCGGGGTCGCTGCCGGTCACCGCGGCGTGCGCGGAGGCCGGGCCGGTTCCGGCGAGGAGCGCGCAGGTCGCGGCCAGGAGCAGCAGCACCAGTGTCCGGACGCGGGGGGCGATGGTCTGCGTCACAGGGTCCCTCCCTCAGTGTCCGGTCTTCGGGGTGTAGGTCGCCGGCTTCACCGGCATCCCGACCTTCACCGGGTCGGAGTGGGCGAAGTGCAGCTCGACGGAGACCGTCCGGCCCTCCTTCGGCTTGCTCTTCAGCTGTTCGAACATCAGGTGGTCGCCACCGCTCTTCAGCTCCAGCCGGCCGTCCGCGGGGATCTTCAGGCTCTTGACCTCCTGCATCGCCCCGTCGACGGTCTGGTGCACGGTGACCTGCCCGGCGATGTCACTGGTGACCGAGGTCAGCTCGTCGGCGGCACCGCCCTTGTTGGTGACGGTGAGGAAGCCGGCCGCCATGTCGTCGGACACCGGCTGCGGCATGTACGCGGAGCCGACGGAGAGTTCCGCCTTCCCCGAGTCGCCTTCACCGCCGGAGTCCGAGCCGCCGCAGCCCGCCAGGGCCAGCGTCCCGGCTATGACGAGGGCCGCCGGGCCGAGCCGCCGCCTCACGGCTTCTCCCCCTTGACGATCTTGGGGAGGTCCTTGGTGTAGTCGTCGACGGAGGCGTCCTCGCCGTAGAGCACATAGCCGCCGTCGGTCTTCGGGGAGAACGCGATGACCTGGGTGCCGTGCTCGGAGACGAGCTTGCCGTTCTTGTCCTTCGTGGTCGGCTCAATGGAGATGCCGAGGGTGCGGGCGCCGGCCTGGATGGTCGCGAAGTCGCCGGTGAGGCCGACGAAGCTGGAGTCGATGCCCTTGAGCCACTTGCCGAGTTCGGCCGAGGTGTCGCGCTTGGGGTCGGTGGTGACGAACACCACGCGCAGTTCGTCCTGCTCGGCCTTGGGCAGCTGCTTCTTGGCGACGGCGATGTTGTTCATCGTCAGCGGGCAGACGTCCGGGCAGTGGGTGTAGCCGAAGTAGATCAGCGTGGGCTTGCCCTCGGTCTCCTTGCGGAGGTCGTACTTCTTGCCCTGCGTGTCGGTGAGGACCAGGTCCGGCTTCTCGAAGGGCTTGTCGAGGACGGTGGCGGCCTTGTCGGTGCCTGCCTCCTCCGACACGACGGCGACGGGCTTGCCGCTGTCGTCGCCGCTGCCGCAGGCGGTCAGGGTCAGGGATGCGGCGGCGAGCAGTGCGGCCGCGGCGAAGGTCTTGGTGCGCATAGAAAAATGTCCCAGATGTCGGTGACCCGGCGCGCACCGGGGTGCCCCGCCCAGCGGGGATCCGGTGCGCGCCGTCAACGGAAGCAGCCTCAGGCGTTGGACCGCCGGCGCCCGGCGAGCACACCGTAGGCGACGCCCGCCGCGCCGACCACGATGCCGACGATGCCGAGGACGCGGGCGGTGGTGTCGGTGTCGTCGGAGGAGTCGGAGGCGGCGGTGTCGGCGGAGGCCTTCTCGGCCGACTTGGCGTCGGAGTCCTCGTCGGCCGCCGAGCCGTGGTGCCCGTCCTCGGAGGCCGCGGACAGCTCCAGCACCGGGGCCGGGTTGTCGGGCTCCTCCTGGCCCTTCTGCGGCACCTCGATCCAGCGGACGACCTCCTTGTTGGAGTACGTCTGCAGGGCCTTGAAGACCAGCTGGTCGGCGTCCTCGGGCAGCTGGCCGACGGAGAGCGGGAACTTCTCGAAGTAGCCGGGCTCGATCCCCTTGCCGTTGGCGGTCCAGGTGACCTTGGTGACGGCCTCGGTGATCTTCTTGCCGTGCATCTCCAGCGGCTTGTCCAGCTCGGACGTGGTGACCTGGACCTTCCAGCCGGGCATGGGCTCCGGCATGACGGAGGCCAGCGGGTGGTCGGTGGGGAAGTTGACCTCGAGCTTGGTGGTCGAGGCGTCGTCACGCTCGTTCGGAACCTTGAAGTTCACCACCGCGTAGCCGCCCTTGGCGGCCGTGCCCTCGGGCTGCACGCTGACGTGCGCGAAGGCGGGGGCGGACAGGGCGAGAACGGTGACACCGGCGGCGGCACCGGCCGCGACGATACGGGAAGCCTTCATGGAAGGAGCACTCCGCTGTGAGTCGGTCTGGATGTGGAAGGAGGGATGCGCGCACACGCGCGTGCCGCACGACGGCGGCCCCTCCTCCGCGGGATCCAGGGCTCCGGGGCTCCGAAGAGGAGGACCCGGGGCATCCGAGGGGCGCAGTGGTGGTGATCGCGTCGCGTCAGGCGGCGAGGGCGAGTGCGGCTGCGGAAGCCGGGGCGGCGGGCGGGCCGCGCCGGATCACCGTGTGCTGGAGCGCCGTGGTGCGAGGCATCGGGGGCGCGGGCCGGGCGTCGGGCGCTGGGCGCGGGCAGGCCTCCGGGGCTCCCGGAAGCCCGGCGCGCAGGGCGTGTACCAGCGCGAGAGCGGCCCACAGGGAGCGCACGAGCGCCCCCTCGGCGACTCCCTGCGCCGACAGTTCGGTGAGCCGCAGCAGTGCCAGGTCGCCGTGGCGCAGCAGCCAGCCGGCGGCGAGCGCCGCGAGGACGTGGCCGAGCAGCATCGGCAGGGACGGCCACAGCGAGGCCGACGACTCGGACAGGGCATCCCCGGGCAGGTGCGTGTGCGCCCCCGTGGACGGCTGGATTCGGGCTTCGGTGAGGATCCTGTGGGCCTGCGCAGGGCTGATCGCCGCCGCCGTCGTGCCGCATACGAACCGCGCGGCCTGCTGGACCAGGGCGGCGTCGCTCCCGCCCGCCGACGCCGAGGAGGTGACGGCGGCCGTACCGTGCTGGCCGAGGCCGAACAGCGTGTGCAGCACCGTCTGGCCCACCGCGAGCAGTGCCGTGATCCCCGCCAGCGAGCGCACGCGCCCGGCGAGGGGAGCCGCCACCGCGACCACCCCGAGGAACCCGGCACTCAGCGTCCACAGCGGGATGCCGTCGCAGGAAGCGAGTGCGTGACCTGCCCCGGCCAGCACGACGCAGACCGCGGCGAACACCGCGGCCCGCAGGATCCGGAGCGTGTGTCCGGAGCGCGTCGCGCGCGCGTGGGGGGCAGTCATGGCGGGCTCATCATCGCACTGGCCCCGCAGGCCTCGTGCGGCAGGTCCACAAGATGCCGTACGACCGGAACATCATGCTCTGACCCCGCGCGACCCCGGATACGCCGATACCTGCCCCCCACATACACCGATCAGGAGCAGCGCGCATCCGCCGTATGGGCGGCGTCACGTCAACTTCACGCTTACACAGGGGCGCAGAGGGCAATACGTAACGGTATGTCGAGCCGCAGCCAGGAGGCTGGAGCATGAGCATCTGGTGGTCACTCCATCTGCGGCGCGAAGCTGCGAGCGTGCCGCTCGCCCGCCGCCTGCTGATCGGCACGATGGAGACCGCGGGCGTCGACCCGGACATCTCCTACGACCTCTCCGTCGCCCTCAGCGAGGCGTGCGCGAACGCCGTGGAGCACGGCGGGGACACGGGGCGTGGCCCCGGTTCGGAGGCCTACCGGGTCACCGCGTACCTCGACGGTGAGAAGTGCCGGATCGAGGTCGCCGACGCGGGCCCGGGGTTCCCCGCGGCATCCGCCGGCCGGTCCCGCCCGCCGATCCGTCCCGCGCACTCCGACGCGGAGAACGGCAGAGGACTGTGCCTCATCGAGGAGCTCGCCGACCACGTCCACATCGGCAACAAGCCGGGCCGGGGCGGAGCCGTGGTGAGCTTCGACAAGGTCCTGAAGTGGCGTTCCGGCGCACCGCTGATGGCGGTCTGACCCCCATCCGACCGCCCCCGGCGGGGCGGTGTTTCACGTGAAACACCGCCCGTGACCGACCGCCCTACAGCGCGCCCCAGTCCAGCGTCGTCCGCGCCAGCCCCGCCACCTCCGTGAGCAGTGCAAGACGCGCCGCCCGGACCGCCGGGGCGGGGTCCATCACCAGCACCTCGTCGAAGAAGGCGCCGATCGCGTCCACCAGCGGGGCGGAGACCTCGATCAGCGCGCCGAGATCGTCCTCCCGCCCCTGAAGCGCCTGCCGCACGGCCTGTGCGCTCTCGGTGAGACGCAGTTCGGCGGGGGCGGTCAGCAGGGACACATCCGCCGCCCCGACACCCCCCTCGGGCAGGATGCGCACCACCCGCTGGAAAGCGGCAGCGACCGCCTCGAACGCCTCGCTGCCGACCTGCCGCTCCAGCGTGGCCAGCGTGCGATCACCATGGGCGGGCCGGTCGGCCCACACCAGTACGGCCTGCACGAGACGGTGCTCGTGCCCGGCGTCCGTGAGCTGCTGCTCATAGCGCCGGGTGATGAGCTCGGCGGCCTCGGCGACCCGCTCGGCGGGCACTTCGACGCCCTGCGCGGCATACCGTACGGCCGCCGCGCGCAACCCCTCGCTCACCCGCACCCCGGACACGGCGGGCAGGTTCCGCAGCACATTGAGCAGGCCGATCGCGGCCCGGCGCACCCCGTACGGGTCGGAGCTTCCGGTCGGTGCGGCGCCGATCAGGAACATGCCCGTCACCAGATCGAACCGGTCGGCGAGGGACAGCACGGCCCCCGCGTCCCCGGCCGGCAGGGCGCCACCGGCGGAACGGGGCAGCTCCATCTCGGCCAGTGCCCGGGCGACCTCCGCTGACTCGCCGGCCCGGCGGGCGTACTCCTCCGCCATGACCCCGGCCAGCCCGGAGAACTCGATCACCATCTGCGACGCCAGGTCGAACTTGGCCAGCGCACCGGCCCGCCGTACGACCTCCACCGCCTCCTCCGGAAGCCCGGCCCGTCCGGCCAGGTCCAGGGCGAGGGAGGCGAGCCGGACGGCGCGGTCGGCGACCGTGCCGAGCCGGTCCTCGAAGGTCAGCTTGTCCAGGCGCCGCCGGAACTCCTCCGGCGCCACCTTCAGGTCCGCCCGCCAGAAGAACGCGGCGTCCTCGTAGCGGGCCCGCAGCACCGCCTCATTGCCCGCCCGCACCACGTCGTCGTCGCACAGGGCGTTGGCGAAGGTCACGAAGTGCGGCATGAGCCGCTCGCCGTCCAGCACCGGCAGATAGCGCTGGTGCTTGCGCATCACGGTGGTCAGGACACTGGCGGGCAGTTCGAGGTAGCGCTCGTCGAACGACCCCCGCACGGCGTACGGGAACTCCAGGATGTCGGTGATCTCGTCGATCAGCCCGGCCTGGCCCTCCACGTCGATGCGCCCGCCCACCTCGGCGGCGGCCTCCAGGGCACCGCGCACGACCGCGCCGCGCCGGGCCTCGCGGTCGAGCAGGATGCCGTGCATGTGCAGGAAGTGCGGGTAGCCCTCGGCGGAAGTCACCCGGACCTCCGGGTAGGGCGCCTGCCGCTGCACCCGCGTGGTGTCGCCGGACGACAGCGAGGAGACCACCACGGGCAGGGGAGTACGGCCCAGCAGCGCGAGCAGCCAGCGCACGGGACGCGAGAACGACAGCCCCGGGTCGCTCCAGCGCATGTTGCGCCCGGCCCGCAGCCCGGAGACGACCTCGGCCAGCAGGTCACTGAGCACCTCGACGGCCGGACGCCCCTCCTCGTGCCGGGTGACGCCCACGTACTCGGCCCCGTTGAACTCGACCACCCGCACGTCGGCCGGTTCGGCGCCCTGGCTGCGGGCGAAGCCCAGGAGGGCGGGCGTGGGGGCACCGTCCTTGTAGGCGGCGGCGACCTTGGGCCCGCGCACGGTCCGCATGGTGTCCCGCTCGCGCGGCTGCACCCCGTCGACCGTGATCACGATCCGGCGCGGTGTGGCCATCACGGTGATCGCGCCATGCCCCAGCCGGGTCGCGGCGAGCTTGGCGGTGACCGACTCGCGCACTGCTTCGGTGGTGGCGGGGACGTCGGCGTAGGGCAGTTCCTCCACGCCGATCTCGAACAGCAGCGTCTCGACGCCGGGCACCTTGGGCAGCATGGCCCGCGTGGCCGGCGCCGGCGCCGCCGCCAGCCCGAGCGGATGCTCCAGCGCGGCCCGCCGCCGCTCCCACAACTTCGCCGTCTCGTGCGTCAGGCCCCGCATCAGCGAGAACGCCTTGGCCCGCTCGGTGGTGCTGATCGCACCGCGCGCGTCGAGCACGTTGAAGGTGTGGCTGCACTTGAGCACATAGGTGTACGCCGGGACCGGCAGCTCCAGGTCGAGCAGGCGCCGGGCCTCGGCCGCGTACGACTCGAACAGCCGGTGGTTGGTGTCGATGTCGGCGTCGTCGAGGTAGTAGCGGCTCATCTCGTACTCGTTCTGCCCGAACACCTCGCCGTAGGTGATGCCCGGCGCATAGGCGATGTCCTTGAAGTGGGACACGCCCTGAAGGTTCATCAGGATGCGTTCGAGCCCGTACGTGATCTCCACCGACACCGGGTCCAGGGCGACGCCGCCGACCTGCTGGAAGTAGGTGAACTGGGTGATCTCCATGCCGTCCAGCCAGACCTCCCAGCCCAGCCCCCAGGCGCCGAGCGCGGGCGAGGCCCAGTTGTCCTCGACGAACCGCACGTCGTGCGCGTTCAGGTCGACACCCAGGGCGCGGAGGCTGCCCAGATACAGCTCCTGCGGGTTGCCCGGGTCGGGCTTGAGGATCACCTGGAACTGGGTGTGGGTCTGGAGCCGGTTGGGATTCTCGCCGTAGCGCGAGTCGTCCGGCCGCACGCTCGGCTCCACGTAGGCGACGCTCCACGGCTCGGGACCGAGTACCCGCAGCGCCGTGGCCGGGTTGGCCGTACCGGCTCCGACCTCGGTGTTCAGCGGCTGCGTGATCATGCAGCCGTTGTCGCTCCAGTACTTCTGCAGGGTGAGGATGGCGTCCTGCATGGTCAGCGCCGTCTGGACGTTCTTCATGATGATCGCGCCTGTTCCCGAGTCGGACCGGCAAGGTCGGCCATGATCTCACACGTCAACTACCGCTGACCTGCTGTTTCTTGACCGACCGGTCGGATGCCCCAAGCCGGTTCACAGCATGCCCGCAGCCGGGCCCCATGCCCTTGACGGGTGGCGCCCCTACATTCCGGGTCCCATGACGGGAACGCAGCACGGGAACGGCCGCGCGGACGAGGAGCTCGCCCGGGCCGCCGTCGACGCACTGGTCGGCCAGCTGGCCCTGGCGCCCAAGCCGGGTCTGCCCGACCCGCGCGATCTGACGGCCCGGGCCACCCGCCGGGACCACAGCGCCCTGCGCTGGTCGGCCAGGGCCTTGCTCCCCGGCCTCACGGCGATGGCCGCCACGGCCCGCCGCACGGGCGAGCCCAGTGCCCGCCTCCGGACGGACCTGGGCGCGATCGGCCGCTCCACGGAACACACGGTGGCGCTGACGGGCGGCGGCCACCGGGGCGCCCTGTGGACGCTGGGCCTGCTCGTGGCGGCGGCGGCCCTGCGCCCGGGAGCCGAGCCGGCCGACACCACGGCCCTGGCGAAACAACTGGCCGCCCACCCGGACCGCCGCGCCCCGCGCCGCCCGTCCCGCGGCTCCACGATGTCGGCCCGCTACGGCGCGGCCGGCGCGAGAGGAGAGGCCAGAGCCGGCTTCCCCCACGTGCGCCGGGCCCTGACCGCCCTCACCACAGCCCGCACCCGGGGCGCCCCCGAGTACCGGGCCCGTCTGGACGCCCTGCTCACGGTGATGTCCACACTCCAGGACACGGAACTGCTCTACACGGCGGGCCCGATGGGCCTGCGGCAGGTCCAGGCCGGGGCGCGCGGGGTCCTGGAAGCGGGCGGCACGGCAACGGAGTACGGTGCGGCGGCGCTGGCAGCCCTGGACACCAACCTCACCGACCGAGGCTGGACTCCCAGCGGCAGCGCACCCCTGCTGGCAGGCGCCCTGTTCCTGGACGCCCTCAGCTCTTGAGGGACGCCATCCAGGCCTCGACCTCGTCCGAACGCCGCGGCAGCGCAGCACTCAGATTCCGGTTGCCGTCGTCCGTCACGAGGATGTCGTCCTCGATCCGCACACCGATGCCCCGGTACTCCTCCGGCACCGTCAGGTCATCGGCCTGGAAGTACAGCCCGGGCTCCACGGTCAGGCACATCCCCGGCTCGAGGACACCGTCCACGTACGCCTCGACCCGCGCCGCCGCACAGTCATGGACGTCCATGCCGAGCATGTGCCCGGTCCCGTGCAGCGTCCAGCGCCGCTGCAGCCCCAGCTCCAGCACGCGCTCCACGGGCCCCTCGACCAGCCCCCACTCGACGAGCCTCTCGGTCAGGACCCGCTGCGCCGCATCGTGGAAGTCGCGGTACTTCGCGCCCGGCTTCACCGCGGCGATCCCGGCCTCCTGCGCCTCGTACACGGCGTCGTAGATCTGGCGCTGGATCTCGCTGAACCGCCCGTTGATCGGCAGCGTGCGCGTCACGTCGGCCGTGTAGTACGTGTGCGTCTCCACACCCGCGTCGAGCAGCAGCAGCTCGCCCGAGCGCACGGCCCCGTCGTTGCGCACCCAGTGCAGCGTGCAGGCGTGCGGCCCGGCCGCGGCGATCGTGCCGTAGCCGACGTCGTTGCCCTCCACGCGCGCGCGGAGGAAGAACGTGCCCTCGATGTACCGCTCGGAGGTCGCCTCGGCCTTGTCGAGGACCTTCACCACGTCCTCGAAGCCGCGCACGGTCGAGTCGACCGCCTTCTGCAGCTCGCCGACCTCGAACTCGTCCTTGACCAGGCGGGCCTCGGAGAGGAAGACCCGCAGCTCCTCGTCGCGCTCGGCGGTGACCTTGTCGGTCAGGGCCGCCTCGATGCCGGCGTCGTACCCGCGCACGACCCGCACCGGCCCGGTGGCCTCGCGCAGGGCGCCGGCCAGCTCGCGCACATCGGAGGCGGGGATGCCGTACAGCGTCCCGGCCTCGGTGAGGGAGTGCCGGCGGCCGACCCACAGCTCGCCCTGGCCGTCCAGCCAGAACTCGCCGTTCTCGCGGTCGGAGCGCGGCAGGAGGTAGATCGTCGCCTCGTGGCCCTCGTCCTTGGGCTCGAGGACCAGGACGCCGTCCTCTGTCTGGTTGCCGGTGAGGTAGGCGTACTCGACGGAGGCGCGGAAGGCGTACTCGGTGTCGTTCGAGCGGGTCTTCAGGTTGCCCGCGGGGATCACCAGACGCTCGCCCGGGAAGCGCGCGGAGAGCGCGGCCCGGCGGGCGGCGGTCTCGACGGCCTGTGGGATGGGCTCGAGGTCGCGCAGCTCGGTGTCGGCCCAGCCGCTCTTCATGTTCTCGGCAAGCTCGTCGGACACGCCCGGGTACAGTCCGTTCTTCCGCTGCTTGATCGGCTCTTCGCTCTCGTCCGGGGTCTCCGGGATGAGCTCCTCCGCCACGGTCATCCTCCTCGATACGGCACTGGACCACCGTCCACTGTACGGCGGCGCGGAAGCGGCCCCAGGGCGATGACGAGGAGCGTTACTCGAAGCGGACCGCCAGCAGGACGACGTCCTCCGCACCCTCCGCCGCGTCCAGCCCGTCCGGCAGCACGCTCCGCAGGACGTGGTCGGCGATCGCGCCGGGGTCGTCGCGCAGGGCCCGGGGCACGGCGGCCGCCGCCGCGTGCAGCCGGGCGAAGGCGCGGTCGGTGGCCTCGCCGGTGCGGTGCAGCAGCCCGTCCGTGTAGAGCAGAACCGTCTCTCCGGGTTCGGCGAGGATCTCCACGCTGGGCGCCTCCCAGCAGGCGAGCATGCCGAGCGGAGCGGAGACGGACGTCTCCACGAACTGGGTGCGGCGCTGTCCGATCAGCAGCGGCGGGCTGTGCCCGGCACCGGCCAGCGTGATCTTGCGCGCGGCCGGTTCGCAGTAGCCGAAGAGGGCCGTGGCCGAGCGGGCCGGTTCGGTCAGCCGCAGCAGCAGCTCCAGGTCGGACAGGACGGCGACCGGGTCCTCCCCCTCCATCACGGCGTACGCGCGCAGCGACGCCCGCAGCCGCCCCATGGCGGCGACCGCGCTCGGGCCCGAGCCGGTGACGGACCCGACGGCGAGGCCGAGGGCGGCGTCGGGCAGCGGCAGCGCGTCGTACCAGTCGCCGCCGCCGCGCGGGCCCGTGCGGTGCCGGGCGGCGATCTGGACGCCGGCGACCCGGGGCAGCCGCGCGGGCAGCAGTTCGTCCGACATGGTGGCCATGGACGTGCGCGTGCGTTCCAGTTCGAGGAGGCGGGCGAGGTGCTCGGTGGCGTACCCCGCGTAGAGGCCGGCGAGGTGGCACTGCCGCTCGCCCGGTTCGGCGGGCTCGTCGTAGAGCCAGACGGCGGCGCCGAGGCGGCCGGCGGTGTCGGTGGTCAGGGGGAGGGCGTAGCTCGCGGCGTAGCCGAGGCGGGCCGCGACCTCGCGGTGGCGGGGGTCGAGCCCCTCCGCGGCCAGCAGGTCGGGTTCGGCGATGCCGCCCTCGCCGCCTGGCAGCCCGTCGAGGATCCGGCCGTAGGACAGGGCGCTGCGCGGCACCGTCTCGATGTGGCCGAGATCGGCGCGGGCGAGGCCCAGTCCGATGGTGGTGTCCGGGCCTAGTCCGTCGCCGGGTTCGAGGACGACGAGGCCGCGCCGGGCGCCCACCAGGGCGGCGCCGGCCCGCAGCAGTTCCTGGAGTGCCTCGTCGAGCGTGGCCGTGCGGGCCAGGCGTTCGGTGAGTTCGTGCAGGGTGGTGAGGTCGGAGACCCAGCCGGCGAGACGGTCCTGGAGCACCGTGCCGGGAGGGGCCGGGAGGTTTGCGGGGACGGCCGGGGACGAACCCGCCGCGACGGGCGCGACAGTGTGTGCGGGAGCCGGAACCGTTGAATCGATTCCAGCCACTTTCGGAGGGTGCGGAGCGTTCATGGCGTCCGGCCTTCCAACCGGTACGTACTGCTCAAAAGCATCGCAAACCCCCATGTCATTCTGCGTCGCTAGCAGTGTCTCCACATGTACACGCACTCGTGAGGAGATGTCCAGCATTGTCCTGCCGGGATTCCTGGTGTCCGTGAGGTCCGGGAGAACAGCTCCCCTTCCTCTTGCGGAAATGCAAAGTTGGCTTAAAACTGCCTCAGGGGACGGCTTATTGCGGTCGACTGGGCTTGCTCGACGGAGCGTCACAACGGTCGTGATGGGTACGTACTCGATGAAGGCCAGGGGTGGTTGGGAACCACCCGGAACCTGGTGACGGAACCGGGCGTCCTATCCACCGACGACCGTGCCCCATCCTCCCGTGGCGGAGGCGGAGAGAAATACGCGCGACGGCAAACGCCATACTTCGCCACCCCTACGCCAGGCCCGTGCTTTCGACAGACGCAGTATGGGCGGGCGGTCGCGGAGGCAGCCCAAAGCTCGACCCATAGGGGTTCCCCTTGCTTCAGGCAGGGGTGTGATGCGCCAACAGGTACGCACAGTGAAGTGATCGACACATGATGTGACGTGGACCACGGTGTTGCCAGGCGTGCAACGGAAAGGAACGAGCGCACATGCGCGAGATCCTCGGAAGGCGACGCAGGCTCTTGTCCCAGCGCAGCGACGGGCCTGAACTGATCGGCGCGGCCCTGACCTACGCGACGGAATGGCAGTGGCCCGTACTCCCGGGCGTGGCGGCGGACCCGCAGGGGCACTCCCGCTGCAGCTGCCCCGACCCCGACTGCACGGTGCCCGGCGCGCACCCCTTCGACCCCGGCCTCCTCGCGGCCACCACCGACGGACGCATGGTGCGCTGGTGGTGGGGCAACCGGCCGACGGCGCCGATCGTCCTGGCGACCGGCGGCCACGCCCCCTGCGCGGTGTCCCTGCCGGCCCTGCCGGCCGCCCGTGCCCTCAAGGCGCTCGACCTGATGGGCATGCGGCTCGGCCCGGTCGTCGCCTCCTCCGCCCGCTGGGCGATCCTCGTCAAGCCGTACTCCATGGAGCAGCTCGGCGAACTGCTCTACGCCAAGGACTTCGTGCCCGGCTCCCTCCGCTTCCACGGTGAGGGCGGCTACCTGGCCCTGCCCCCGTCCGAGACGGGCCAGGGCGAGATCCGCTGGGAGCGCGCGCCGCTGCCCGGCTCGGCCTCGCCGTGGGTGCCCGATGTCGAGGCCGTGGTGGACGCCGTGGTCGAGGCCCTCACTCGTACGGGTGTGAGCGCGCCCGAGTTGTAGGGCCGTCGGGCGCGCCGGGCCCGGCGCCCGCCCCGGCGCGTTAAGTTCCGGAACCATGCGGCGTCACGCCCGGGGCCGCTCCCGGGACTCCCGAAAGACCAGACTGCTCGCCCTCGCGGGCGTCGTGGCGGCGTGCGCGATCGCACTGCCGCTGGCGGTGGCGTCCGCGAGGTCCGTGGGGTCCGTGGGATCCGTGGGTGCTGTGGGATCCGTGGGTGCCGGCGTCCGCACGTCCGGATCCGGTGCCCTGCGTCCCTCCCCGCGCGCCGACGACAGGGCCCCCGGGGCGCCCTCCGCCCCTCCCGGCCTCCCCGTGCTCGGCCAGGGCCTGTCGACCGCCGTGCGCTGCGGTCCCGAACTGTCCTCCCCCGACGGCATCGAGGCGCAGACCTGCGTGGTGACGCAGGGTGCGCAGACCTGGGCGCGGACCTACTACCGCAATGCGACGGGCGAGGCGCTGGACGCCGTACTGAGCCTGATGGGTCCTGAGGACCGGAGCGTGCGGATGACGTGCGCCGTGGGGGCGGAGGACGAGCCGGGGACGTGCGAGACGCCCCGGGAGCCCGCGCGCGGGAATCCGGCGGCGTACACGGCTGTCGCGGAGTTCGCCGAGCGGGGCGGGCGGGGGCCGCTGCTGTTGCGCTCGGGAAGCAACTCACCTGTGCGAACGGGCAGTTGAGGAGCGGCTGCGTTCCGTGAACGGAAGCGGAGACGCAAAGACCCGGTTGCTGGCGACGGGGGATGCACCAGCAACCGGGCTACAGGAACGGTAACAAGAGATCGGCGGTTCGCAAATTCGAACTCGCCTTTCCAGTCACCGACTGGCTTGTCCCCGCCGGGAGTTGTGATCCGGCGAGGGCATGACGACACGGCCGGCCGGGCCGGCCGGCCGTGTCGTCGCGGCGGGCGTCAGCTGAGCGTGACCTGCCGGTTGGTGAGGCCGCCGCGGGCGCGGCGCTCGTCCGCGGTGAGCGGCGCGTCCGTCGCCAGGGCGGTGGCGAGACGCTCGGCGAACTCCGCCGCCGGCTTCTCCACGTCCTCGGCGGTGACCCCGCTCGGCAGGTCCCACACCGGCACCGTGAGCCCGTGAGCGCGGAAGGAGCCGACCAGGCGGGTGCCCTCGCCGAGGCCGGCGCGGCCCGCGGCGTGCAGCCGCGCGAGGGCGTCCAGAAGCAGTTCCTCGGCGTGCGGCATGACCCACCGCAGATGGTTCTTCTCCGGCGTCTCGCACCAGTACGCGGCGTCCACGCCCTGGAGCTTGACGGTCGGGATGGCCGCGGCGTTGGCCCGCTCCAGGGAGGCGGTCACCTCGGGCGTGGCGTTCTCCGGGTCCGGCACCCAGAATTCGAAGCCGCTGTGCACTTCTGGCTCGAACGCGCCCTCGGGGTCGAGCAGATCCTGCAGCCGCGGGCTGTCGGCCGGGGCGCGGCGGCCCTGGACGGGCGTGCCGGGCTGGGCTTCCAGGGCGCGCTGGAGGGTGTCGGCGAGGTCGCGGCTGATGTCGCCGGACGAGGTGTCGTTCTGCAGGCCGATCAGAACCGAGCCGTCGTCGCGGCGCAGAGCCGGCCAGGCCATGGGAAGCACCGTGGCCAGCGTGACCGCGGGGACACCCTTGGGCAGGCCGTCCTTGAGCGTCAGCCCGACGGTGGCCGCCGGGACCAGCTCGCGCAGGGCGACCCAGTCGCACTCGCCGGGCAGGCCCTCGAAGGGGCGGTGCACCAGCTCGGTCGCGGCGTGGGAGGCGGCCCGGCCGTGACAGGCCTTGTAGCGGCGGCCGCTGCCGCAGGGGCAGGGCTCGCGAGCGCCGACGACCGGAACGTCTCCATCGGCGCCTGCGGTGCGGGCCCCGCCCGTGGTCTGCGGGCGCTTGGCCTTCGTCTGGGGTCGCTTCTTGGCCATCGATGGATCTCCCGGTTACGGCTCGGCTCGTACGCTCGCGAGCCTAGCCGCTCGTGCCCCGGGTTACGGGGTCCTGTGGACAACACCCGGTCCAGCGTGGCGTACGCGCTCAGTCCATGTCGTCGAAGGCGTCCGCGAAGTCCAGTCCGGCCATCTGGGAGACCGCGGGGGCGGTGACGCGTGTCGCGAAGTCGTCGCGGCGGTGGCCCGCGTCCGGGTCGTGGACGTCGTCGTGGACGATGACCCACACCGTGACCTCGCCGCGGATGTCGTCCCGTACGCCCCAGTCGTCGGCGAGGGCGGTGATGATGTTCAGCCCGCGGCCGCCGTGCGCCGTGACCGACGGGGTCGCGGGGGCGGGGCGGGTCGGGCCGCCGCCGTCCGTGACCTCGACGACGAGCCGGCCGGCCGGCTCCACGCGCCACGCGGCACGGACGTCACCGTCACCGGCCAGCGCGTCGCCCAGGGGTCTACCGTGCTTGCACGCGTTGCTCAAGAGTTCGGAAAGGATCAGTACGGCGTCGTCGATGACCGATTCCGCCACGCCACCTCTGCGCAACTGCGCACGCATCCGGTGTCGCGCTTCCCCCACGCCCGCAGGGCCATGGGGCACGGCCATGCTCGACGACGTGGGCACCTCCTGTGCCACCACCAACGCCACCCCCGAGACCTCCTTCGCCCCACGCCACGGTGTGGATGCCCCATTGGCCTGTACCGGAAACCGGCCAATCCACGTCCGGTGACGCATTCAACACGACCGACTACGGACCGAACGCGCCGGAGCACTCCCGGTCATCACATGGCTGGAAATCATCGGTGTGGCCGAGATGGGAGGATCCCGCCCGTCAAGGCGTGGGGTCAAGAGGTGTGCGTGGGTCTGGTGGGACTTGAGAGGTTGGCGGTCCCGGTCGTCAGCGGCCGAGCTGGTCCAGCACCGCACGCGGGCGGTTGGTGATGATGGCGTCCACGCCCAGCCCGACGCAGCGGTCCACGTCCTCGGGCTCGTTCACGGTCCACACGTGCACCTGGTGGCCGGCCTGCTTCAGGCGCTCGATGTACGCGGGGTGGTTGCGCACGATCCGGATGGAGGGGCCCGCGATCCACACGCCCGGGGGCAGCCGTCCGTCACGCAGCCGGGGTGAGGGGAACTGCGTCAGATGGACCGTCGGAAGGGAAGGGGAGGCGGCACGCACGCGGTGCAGCGAGCGGGCCGAGAAGCTCATGACCCGCACCTGTGACTCCTGCGCGGAGGCCGGGGCGTCGAGGCCGAAGCGCTTCAGCAGGGCCAGCAGCCGGTCCTCGACCTGGCCCGCCCAGCGCGTGGGGTGCTTGGTCTCGATGGCCAGTTCCACGCGGCGCCCGGCGTCGGCGACGAGTTCCAGCAGCCGCTCCAGCGTGAGGACGGAGGTCGCCTCGCGGTCCTCCGGGCGGTGCTCCCAGTCGGGCTCCTCGTCGCGGCCCCTCCAGGCCTCGCCCGTCTTCCAGGAGCCGAAGTCCAGGGCGGCGAGGTCGGCGAGCTCCAGCGCGGAGACCGCTCCGCGGCCGTTGGACGTACGGTTGATCCGGCGGTCGTGTACGCACACCAGGTGGCCGTCGGCGGTGAGGCGCACATCGCATTCGAGGGCGTCCGCGCCGTCCTCGATCGCCTTGGTGTACGCGGCCAGGGTGTGTTCCGGGGCGTCCTCGGAGGCTCCGCGGTGGGCGACGACTTGAATCACATGCTGCCGTGCGTGGGTCACCGCGTCATGGTGCCACCGAGTGCGGGTACGCGTCCGGTCGGACGGACTCGACGGATACACGGGTCCGGACGGAGGCATAGGGATTGCATCCTTTTCGCCGGTAATGACCTATATAAAGAATGGCCTCGGACGCACAGCCACCGCTTATGGTGCTCTGACGGCCTGTGGGAAAAGCTGACGGCATACAAAGGGACAAGCGCAGCTGTATCGCGCCGGACCCGTCGAACGGCGGGAAAAGCGTGACCGAGTGCGACCCGGAAGACAGCCGTGGATCTAGGAGAGAAGCTGTGAGCACCGAGAACGAGGGCACCGCGGTACCCCCCGCCCCGTCCGCACCCCCCGTGCCGGTGGACGCTCCCGCTGCTCCGGCGCCCCAGGCACAGGCCCCCCAGGGGTCGTACGGGCCGGACGCCCAGGGCCAGGCCCCGCACGGGCAGGGCGCCTCCGGTGACGCCGGTCACCCCGGCGTCTCCTCTTCCGCCCCCGACCCGTCCTGGCCCCCGCCCCCGCCGCCGAGCGCCCCGTACGGCGACGGCGGTTCCGGGTCCGGCTCGGGCGGCTGGGGTTCGTCGTACCAGCAGTCGGCGCCGAAGTCCGGCCGCGGGCGCGGTGGTCTGGTCGCCGCGGTCCTGGTGGCCGCGCTGGTCGCGGGCGGCGCGGGCGGCGGGCTCGGGTACGTGCTGGCGAAGGGCAACGACGAGAGCACCGGTTCGACGACGGTCTCGGCCTCCGCGAGTGGCGGTGACGTCAAGCGCGACCCGGGCACGACCGCGGGCGTCGCCGCCAAGGCGCTGCCGAGCACGGTCACGATCGAGGCCGAGAGCAACAGCGGCGAGGGCGGCACCGGCACGGGCTTCGTCTTCGACAAGCAGGGCCACATCGTCACCAACAACCACGTGGTGGCGGGCGCGGTGGACGGCGGCAATCTCACGGCGACCTTCCCGAGCGGCAAGAAGTACGACGCCGAGGTGGTCGGTCACGCGCAGGGCTACGACGTGGCGGTCATCAAGCTCAAGGACGCCCCCTCCGACCTGAAGCCGCTCACCCTCGGCGACTCGGACAAGGTGGCCGTCGGCGACGCGACCATCGCGATCGGCGCCCCGTTCGGTCTGTCCGACACGGTGACGACGGGCATCATCAGCGCCAAGAACCGCCCGGTGGCCTCCAGCGACGGCAGCGGCAGCCAGGCGTCGTACATGAGCGCCCTGCAGACCGACGCCTCGATCAACCCGGGCAACTCCGGCGGTCCGCTGCTGGACGCGCAGGGCAATGTCATCGGCATCAACTCCGCGATCCAGTCCACCGGCAACGGCGGCTTCGGCACCGGACAGTCGGGCTCGATCGGCCTGGGCTTCGCCATCCCGATCAACCAGGCCAAGTACGTCGCCCAGGAGCTGATCAAGAACGGCAAGCCGGTGTACGCGAAGATCGGCGCGTCCGTCTCGCTGGACGACAGCTCCGACGGCGCGCAGATCACCGACCAGGGCGCGGGCGGCGCGGCACCGGTCGAGCCGGGCGGCCCGGCCGCCAAGGCGGGCCTCAAGCCGGGCGACGTCATCATCAAGCTCGACGACCGGGTGATCGACTCCGGCCCCACCCTGATCGGCGAGATCTGGACCCACCAGCCCGGCGACAAGGTCACGATCACCTACGAGCGCGGCGGCAAGCAGCGCACGGTCGACGTCACGCTCGGCTCCCGCGTCGGCGACAACTGACCCCCACCCGCCCGCACCGACCCGTTACCCTTGTCCCCGCGCCGCCGATCACGGCCGGCGCGGGGAGGCGTGCCCGAGCGGCCGAAGGGAACGGTCTTGAAAACCGTCGTGGCAGCGATGTCACCGTGGGTTCAAATCCCACCGCCTCCGCGCGATGAGCAGTGAGAACGGCCCCTGACCTGGATGTTCGGTCGGGGGCCGTTGTCGTGTCCGGCTACTGTGACTGCCTGGTGCTCCCCGTGGTTCCCCGCTCGATCGGGCACGGTTGGGGCACGGCCACCTTCTGATCCGTAGCTCTATGTGGATCGGTCAATGAGCGGCAGACCGGTCACTGCCCGGTCCCGGAGAACCGCTGAGCGACGGAGACGGTTGCTGTGGTTGCGGTACTCCGCTGCTGTACAGGTCGCCAGCATGACGGCGCTCCGAATTGCTTCGCCTACTCTCTGGACCATGGGTGACTCGGAAGCCCTTCGCACAGCGGTCAGCGATGTACGAGGCGGCATCAAGCGTCATCTCGTTGAACTCGACGGGGCGGCCCTCGTCCGCGAATGCGGTGCGGCAGATGAGGATCACGGGCGTGCCTGCGGAGATGCTCAACTGCGCCACTTCATCCCTCGTGGGCATGCGTGAGCGGATCTCTTCGCGGAAGTAAGTGCCCAGCGACAACAAGGCGCCCCGCCGCAGCGCCAAGCCGGGCAGGGCGCGGTGCTGGCCGATCCCGTGTACCGGGGTCGGGAACCGGGCTCAAGAGCTTGGACATGCCCGACGCAAGTCCCCCTGGCCTGGAGGAGATCCTCAGAGCCAGGAGGGTGCTGTCACTTCTTGCAGGTCAGGTGCAGGCTTCCTTGATCTGGTCCACACCCAGGAAGATGAGGGCGATGTCCTTGAGGTCCCGGGAGAGGGTGTTGCCCTTCCCCTTGCGAACGCCCTTGATCGCATTGATGACGCGCTTGACGCCGTACTTCTTCACGATCTTGGCCACCTTGACGACCTTGGAGGCCGGGATCAACGCGCCACCGACAGCCGCGAGTATCAGACCGGTGCACGTGATCAAGCCCATGGCCTGGACCCGCCGTCCGCTGTTCTCGTCGAGCCATGCGAGCGTCGCGTCCCCGCCCTGGGCCAGAACGTCGTCCGGCACCTTTTCGAGCAGCGTCAGGTATTTCTCGATCTCGGCGTCGGCGATCTCGTAGAACTGCTCGTCGGTCATCGGGGTGTCGGTCTGCGTCGCAGCCGACACAAGCGCGGAGGCCCGCGCGGCTGGAGGGCGCGGCATGGGCGGTGCCCGTGGTGGCAAGTACCGCAGTCGCGGTGAGACCGGCCACGGCGATGGCAGTACGGCGCAGAACGGAACGCGACATCAGGCTGGCATTGGTCAAGAGAATCCCCCCTTGATGCTGGTCAGGCGGTCGTGGTCTCCAGGACTGTTGCCCTTTGGAGACGATGCGGAGGGCGCCGGCAGATCGTGCCCACCCTCCCGGAGATCATCCTGGCCCGCACCACTACTGCCTGGTATCCCACTTTCAACCCCCTTCCCGTGGAGGGGTTCCGAGGGGGGCGTCTCTGGGGACGACATTTACACAGACTCAACTATTCTGCATACTCGAATAGTTGGCGAATCCATAACACCAGGGGGAACGATCTCGGTGGCGGTGAACACGTCGTGGGCGCGAGCGGTCTTGCCACTCTGCTTGCTCGGAGTGCTGGACGCGGAGGAGAAGAACTACGGCTACGCACTCCTGAGCCGCCTCAGTGCGGCGGGCTTGGAGAGTGTGAAGCCCGCAACCCTGTACCCCGCCCTCGCGCGGCTGGAGGAAGAAGGGGCAGTGGAGATCGAGTGGGGCGCCGGCGAGGGCGGTCCCGGGCGAAAGTACTACCGCATCACCGATAAGGGGCGGGAGCGGCTGCGACGTGACAGCACCGCCTGGCACGACCTCAACAGCACCGTCGCTTCGCTCCTCGAAGACCGCGCAGGGGGAAAGTCATGACCACCACGGAGAAGCTCAGCTGGCCGCGTGAGGAGGACGAGCAGTGGGCGGCGGCCGTCGAACTGCGCCTCGCGCTCGACCAGCAGGCACCCGCCGGTCTTGCCTCCCGGATCCTGACGGAGGCCCATGACGCCGTGACCGAGACGGGCCGTACGGCCCGCGACCTCTTCGGCGCTCCTGCGGCGTACGCGCGATCCGTCGCTGAAGAACGGATCGGCGAGGAGTACCGCGCGCGGATCGACTCTCGCGGAATGACGCCGGGCGAGCGCCTCACCTCGTCCCTTGCGACGCTCGGGGTTGTGGGGCTCGTCGTCTCCGTTCTGCGGTGGAACCGCGACGGGCCTTGGCAGCAGGCCAGTTGGTCGTCGATCACAGGATTCTCGGCAGTCGTTCTCGCGGCTGTCCTGGTAGCCGTCGCCCTCGCGGCACGGGCTGCGGGGCGGATCGTCGGCACATGGGGCTTCGCCGCAGGAGCTGTCGTTACGGTGGGCTCCGGTATGGCTGCTGCCGGCGTCCTGTCAGAAGAGCGACTCTTCGATGTCCCCACCCCCGCACTGGCAGTTGCGGGTGGCGCCTTGACCGTCGCTGCCGTGATGCTCCCCGACGCCACAGTCGACCGCTGGTTCACTCCGGGGCTTCGAGGCAGCGACGAGCGCTGGCTGTCGCATGTGGAGGGCCTGTTGCGTGGCCGTCACGCCATGCCTGCCGTCGAAGCACGTGCTCACGTGCAGGAGGCACGCCAGCATCTGGCTTCGTCCGGCGACAGCGCCGAGCAAGCCTTCGGTCGCGCCGAGGTGTACGCGATGAATCTGGCCGAGGGGCCGCGAAGGGAGCAGCGGCTGGCTCGTCGCAGGCTGTACGGCGTTACCGCCGTGGCGCTTCTCCTCGCGATGCTCTTCGCCGACGAGTTGCGTGACCCGCAGCCCTCGTCCGTGTGGTTCTGGTTCTATGCGGCAGCGGTCGCGTACTGGATCTGGTACGCGGCACGCATGTGGTGGCGGGCGTCTTCAGCCGACGGCCGGAAGGACCATGCCCGGTCCTCCGCCGGCCCTGAGTGAGTGCTGCCGTACAGCGGGTGCCCAAGGCCCCGGAAGGCGGTCCGGGGCCTTGGATCCGTGGGCACTCGGCGGAACGCGGACGTCGAACCTGCCGTTGCTACGCCGCTGCACTCGAAAGCGGCAGTCCGTTGGCGCCCTTTCTGTGTCGGGCAACGGCAACCGCCTCTTCACCGTCTTCAGCCGTGAGATTCCACGACGCAGGAGTGTCATGACGAACGCCAAGGCGCGAACGGCCGCGCTCATCACCCCCGTCGGGCAGGAAGCCCAGGAGGAGGCGAGGGCGCTGGCCGTGGACGGTCGCACGGGCAAGGCCGTCCGGAGGTTGCGCAGGGGCTCCTGGCTGAAGCGGGGCCCGGCCCGGGAGGCTCTGGAGCTGCTGGTCGATGGGCAGGTGCTGCCCACCAGCAGCGGCCAGGCGCTGGACGCCCTGCGCCGGCTCGATGCTCCGCTGGTCGTCGAGCTGACCGCTCTGCTCGACGACGGTCAGCAGATCGCCGCGGTCAAGCTGCTCCGCGAGCGGACCGGCATCGACCTGGCCGGCGGCTATCACCTCGTCCTGGAGCTGAGCGCCCGGCCGGGCACGGAGTGAGCACTACGATCACCAGGGCGTGCCGGTCGGAGAAGGGTGGGTGAACGCCGCCGTGAGTCGGCGCATCGTCGTCGTCACCGCCGTGCACGGCCCCCATGCCCGGTTTCTGCCGGAGGCCTACGCGTCGTTGTGCGCGCAGCGGCTTCCCGGGGGCTGGGAGTGGCACTGGGTCGTGCAGGAGGACGGGGAGAGCGAAGGCGTCAGGCCGTATGTGCCCGCGGATCCTCGCGTGACGTTCCGGCAGGGGCGGGCCGGGGGGCCCGGTGTCGCGAGGACCATGGCGCTGGCGCACGGGGACGGGGCGTATGTGAAGGTCCTCGACGCCGACGACCGGTTGGCGCCGGGCGCGCTCGCGCGGGATCTCGCCGCGCTGGAAGGGGATCCGGACCTCGGCTGGGCCACGTCGCGGGTGCTCGACCTCATGCCCGACGGGTCGACCGTCGGGTTTCCGGGCGATCCGGACCAGGGCCCGATCGAGCGCGGGGCCGTGCTCGCGCACTGGAAGGCGAACGGCTTCCTCGCGCCGGTGCATCCCGCCTCGCTCTTCGTGCGCCGGGAGTTGCTGCTCGCCCTGGGCGGATGGATGGCGCTGCCCGCCTCGGAGGACACGGGGCTGCTGCTGGCGCTGAACGCGGTGAGCCGGGGCTGGTTCTCGGGGGAGGTGGGCCTGCTGTACCGGAAGTGGGACGGGCAGGTGACCGGGCAGGCGGCCCATACGGACCGGGCCGAGCGGGAGGTGCGGATGGCTGTGGTGGAGGCCAGGGCCAGGGCGTTGTCCCGACTCCGGTGGGGTGCCCCGGCCGCTCTGTGAGAGCAGTGCGGTTCTATGCGAGCAGTTCGGTCTCCTTCGGGGCCGTGGGCGCCAGGTCGTGGCGGGTGTACCACTCCGTGCCGAGCAGCCGGTCCCGTTCGGGCACCGGGAGGGCGGCGACGAGGCCCGGGGCGGCTCCCCGGGTCACCTCCGTGCGGTGGGCCAGGATCGCCGCGATCTTCCGGTCCAGCCAGGGGGAGACGTCGACGGTGGCGGTGACGCGTGTGTCGGGGACCGTGTGCACCGCCTTGCCCACGGGGGCCAGGTGCCCGCCCCATGCCCGGGCGGCCGAGTGCGGGTGTGTGGACAGGTACAGGGCGCTCGGCTGCCACGGTTCTCCGGCGTCCGGGTAGAGGCGTTCCAGGCCGGCGGCGTGGACCGCCAGCGTGGTCACGCGGTGGGTGCGCACATGGTCCTCGTGTCCCGTCAGCCCGCCGTAGGCGTCGTGGGTGACGACGATCTGCGGGCGGAAGTCCCGGAGGTGCGCGACCAGTTCCCGCACCGCCTCGTCCAGCGGAGCGTCGCACCAGCGCGGCCTGCCCGGGGCCGAGTGCGGGACGCGGGAGTCGGCGTAGCCCAGCATGCGGGGTGTGCCGGCGCCCAGGATGCGGAGCGCCTCGGCCAGCTCCGCGGCGCGGGGGGTGTCCGCCGACCAGGTCGCGGTGACGACCGCCGTGCGCGCGCCCGCGGACGCGTGGCGGGCCAGGACGCCGCCCGCCGACAGGTATTCGTCATCGGGATGGGCGAAGACCGCGAGCAGGCTCGGTACCGGCATCCGCCCTCGCTACGGCCCGTCCGGCGCCGACCGCGGCGCCTCGGTGAGGGTGATCGCCTGGCTCGGGCACTTCTCCACCGCCTCCAGGACCTCCGGCTCCTCGCCCGCCTGCTCGCGGCCGGGACGGACGACCCCGTAGCCGTCGACGAACTCGAAGACCGTCGGCGCCCGGTGGGCGCACTCGGCGGAGCCGTAGCAGAGATCGCGGTCTACGGAGACCTTCATGCCTTTTGTCCCCCTCCTGACGGCGTCGGGGTTCCGTGGCCGTCGGGAGTTGACTGCCCAGCGGGCCGTCGGCTGAACCGGCCCGGTTACCGCGCGCCCCCGGCGGTGGCCAGCCAGTGGGCGACCCGGCGCACGGCGGCCTCGTCGAGCCGTTCGACCAGCGCCTGGACGGTCGTGTCGTCCTCGGCGGAGAGGTCGTAGAGGCCCGCCTTGGTCAGGCCGGCCATGAGGACCTGGTGGCGGCGGCCGGTCATCCGTTCCGCCAGTTTGGCCGGTTCGCCGGGGGAGGGCTCAGGATCCGGCTGAGATGCAGCGGTCTGCTTCAGCGGGGCGTCGAACCGGTGCCACGCGCCGTCCTTCGGCCCCCACAGGGCGACGGTCACCTCGTCGCCCCGCGCGCGCATGGTCTGGGTCATCTCGCCGAGGGCGTACAGCACGGGCGAGCGGTGGGGCGACTGCGCGGCCGTCAGCCAGGAGCCCGCGGCCGGCCGGTAGAACATCGCGACCCAGCGCGGAGCTCCCTGCGGTCGTGGGCTCTCGGGACGTGACTCCACTGCGCTCACCCCTGTACATCGCTCCGGAAGCGGTACGGCAGGGCGACCATAGCTGACGGATCGTCAGTTATCCAGGGTCGGAGGGTGCGGTCCGCCAGGGCCCGGGGGCACGTCCGCCAGGGTGCGGGGCGGGGTCGGCCGGGGCTGCGGGGCGGGGGCGTCCGGGGAGGATCACCACGTCGTCCGGCACCGGTCCCTCCCCTCGTGGGGACCGGTACCGAACGGTGGAGCTGCCGTCGTCCGGGTCGGACGGAAGCTGACCGGATAGGTGCACTGCTGCGTCAGGATCCTGCCATTTCCGGCCATGGAGGAGGAGGTTCCGGTGCCTGGCGGACGGTATTGCCGCAGGTCAGCCATATAGAGTGAGTTTTCCGGTCCGGACGTCCAGGCGTGGGAAGTAAGGAGCTGAGACCTTGAGTTCCGACTCAGGGGCACGCACCGCCTTCGCGGAACGCCTCGCACTGCTGTACAAGGAAGCCGGCAACCCTCCTCTCAAGCGGGTGTCCGAAGCGGTCGTCCGGCTCCAGCGGGTCGACGAACGCGGGCGGCCCGTGCGGGTGTCCGCCCAGCGCATCAGCGACTGGCGGCGGGCCCGGAACGTACCCGCCCAGTTCCCCGCTCTCGCGGCCGTGCTGCACGTGCTGATTCCCGACGCGCGGCGCTCGCGGCCCACGCCGGTCTCCCCCGGTCTGTACGACCTCGGCCAGTGGCAGCGGCTGTGGGAACGCGCGGTGGCCGACCCGGTCGGCGAGCGCCTCGCGGCCTCCGCGGCCGAGGAGCGGCCGGCGGACGAGACCGCGTCCGCGCCCGGCGGGGTGTGCCCGTACCGGGGGCTGGCCTCCTACCGCAGGGAGGACGCCCGGTGGTTCTTCGGCCGGGAGCGGAGCACGGACGCGCTCGTCACCCAGCTCGGGGCCGTCGCGGGAAAAGGCGGCTTGGTCATGCTCGTGGGCGCGTCGGGGGCGGGGAAGTCCTCGCTGCTGAACGCCGGTCTGGTGCCCGCCCTGCGGGACGGCGCGCTGGGCGGGGACGACGGCGACGAGAGCGGCCGGGCGCGAGAGGTCGTGCAGCTCGTACCGGGCGGTGATCCGCTGGCGGAGCTGAGCCGGTGCATTCCCGAGCTGGCCCCCGTCGTCTCGGCCCGGCTCCCGCCCCGGGAAGCCACCCCCCGGCCGGAGAGGGACGGATCCGACGCCGCCCGCGCGAGGGCTCCTGGACCCTCCCCCGCAGGGGGGCCCGCACCGCGGGAGCCCGGCGGCCCGCCCGCCACGGAACCCGACGCTCCGCCCTTCACCGACGCCGTCCGCGCGGCCGTCGCCGCCTGGGCCCGGCGCGAAGCCCCCTCCGGGGCCCGTCCGGTCGTCATCGTGGACCAGTTCGAGGAGACCTTCACCCTCTGCCCCGACGAGGCGGACCGGCGCACCTTCATCGAGGTCCTGCACGCGGCCTGCTCGCCCGCCGGGTTCGGCGAACCGGCCCCGGCGGTCGTGGTGCTGGGCATACGCGCCGACTTCTACGACCGCTGCCTGAGGTACCCCGAGCTGGCCGACGCGCTCCAGCACCGGCACATGGTGCTCGGGCCGCTGACCACCCCGGAGCTGCGCGAGGCGGTGACCGGCCCGGCCAAGGCCGTCGGCCTGGAGCTGGAGCCGGGTCTGGCGGAGCTGATCGTCCGGGAGGTCAGCGCCGACGGCCCGCGCGGGGCACACGACGCCGGTGTGCTGCCGCTCCTCTCGCACGCCCTGCTCGCCACCTGGCAGCGCAGGAAGGGAGGCCGGCTCACGCTGGCCGGCTACCGCGCGGCCGGCGGCATCCAGGGCGCGGTCGCGGCGACCGCCGAGCGGGCCTGGACCGGCCTCGACCCGGCCGCGCGCACCGCGGCCCGGCTGCTCCTGCTCCGCCTGGTCCGGCTGGGCGAGGACACCCAGGCCACCCGCCGTCGCGGGACCCGGCGGCAGCTGGCGCAGGAGGCGACCGACCCCGGCAAGACCGAGGAGTCCCTCGAAGCGCTGGTGCGCGCCCGGCTGGTGACCCTCGACGCGGAGACCGTGGAGATCACCCACGAGGCGCTGCTGCACGCCTGGCCGCGGCTGCGCGAGTGGATCGACGAGGACCGGCAGGGCAATCTGCTGCGCCAGCGCCTGGAGGAGGACGGCCGGGCCTGGGAGGAGTCGAACCGCGACACGTCCCTGCTCTACCGGGGTTCCCGGCTGGAACAGGCGCACGGCTGGGCGAGATCGGCCGGGGACACGTTCCTGACCCGCAGCGCGGTGGAGTTCCTGGCCGCCTCGGTCCGGCTGCGCAGGCGGATCATCTGGATCAGCCGGGGCGCGGTGGCGACGCTGGTCGTGCTGGCGATACTGGCCGTCGGGGCGGCCGTCGTCGCCTGGAAGCAGCGGGACGAAGCGGTCTTCGAGCAGGTGCTCGCCCAGTCCGACCGCGTGCAGGACACCGATCCGTCGCTGTCCGCGCAGCTCGACCTGGTGGCGCACGGGCTGCGGCCGGACGACAAGGGCGCGAACAGCCGCCTGATCTCCATCGTGAACGCCCCGCTCGCCACTCCCCTCACCGGCCACACGGGCGCCGTCTACCTCACGACCTTCAGCCCGGACGGGCAGACCCTGGCCACCGCCAGCTACGACCGGACCGTCCGGCTGTGGGATGTCGCCGACCCCAAGCGCCCGAAGCCCCTGGGCAAGCCCCTCACCGGCCACACGAGCTGGGTGAGCAGCGCGGTGTTCAGCCCGGACGGCCGGACGCTCGCCAGCGCCTCCGACGACGGCACCGTCCGGCTGTGGGACGTGACCGACCCCGGGCACCCGAGGTCGCTCGGCGGGCCCCTGACCGGCCATGACGGCACGATCTACCTGATCGCCTTCCGCCCGGACGGGCGCACGCTGGCCTCCGCCTCCGACGACGGCACCGTCCGGCTGTGGAACATGGCCGACCCGCGCCGGCCGCGGGCCCTGGGCAAGCCCCTGACCGGGCACACGGCCGCCGTGCGGTCGGTGGCGTTCGGCCCGGACGGCCGGACCCTGGCCGCGGGGGGCGACGACGGCACGATCCGGCTGTGGGACGTGTCCGACCCCGGGCGCCCGGAGCCGGCCGGGTCGCCGCTGACCGGCCACACCGCCACCGTGCACTCGGTGGCCTTCAGCCCCGACGGGCGCACGCTCGCCGGCGGCAGCGCGGACGGCACCGTACGCCTGTGGAACATGGCCGGTCCGGGCCGCCCGGCCGCGATCGGCGCGCCGCTCACCGGCCACACCGGGCCGGTGTGGTCCGTGGCCTTCAGCCCCGACGGGAACATGCTCGCCGCCGCCAGCGCGGACAGCACCGCGAGTCTGTGGAGGGTCAGCGATCCGGAGTACCCGTCGCAGGTCGGCGGGCCCCTCGCGGGCAGCAGCGGCGAGATGTACGCGCTCGGCTTCAGTCCCGACGGGCGCACCCTCGCCACCGGGGCGGGCGACAACAAGGTCCGCCTGTGGTCGCTGCCGACGTCGGACATGGTCGGCCGGACCGGCGTGTTCCGGCCGGACGGGCGGCTGCTCGCGACGGCGGCGCGGGACGGGCGGATCCGGCTGTGGGACGTGCGGACGCCCGGCAGGCCGGTGCGGGTGGGCGAACCGTTCCGCCCGGGCAAGGGCGACGTGCGCTCCCTGGAGTTCTCCCCGGACGGCCGCACTCTCGCGGTCGTGACGGGCAACCGGGCGGTGGAGCTGTGGAACCTCGGCGACCCCGAACGCCCTGTCCGCCACGGCTCACCCGCCCCCCTGCACATCCGGTACGCCGACCCGCTGGCCTTAAGCCCGGACGGGCGGGTCCTGGCCACCGCCTACGACGACCGCACCATCCAGTTGTGGAACATCGCCGACCCGGCCCGCCCGCGCCCGCTCGGCACCCCCGTCACCGGTCACAAGGGCTACGTCAACCACCTCGTGTTCAGCCCGGACGGCCGGACGCTCGCCAGCGGCAGCGCGGACGGCACGATCCGGCTGTGGAACGTGACCGACCCCGGCCGGGCGACCCTGATCGGGGCGCCTCTGCGGGGCCACCTCGGAGCGGTCAACGCGCTCGCCTACAGCCGCGACGGCCGCACGCTGGCCAGCGCCGGCGACGACACCTCGGTCCGCCTCTGGGACATCACGGACCCCGCCGAGGCGTCCGGGCAGGCGCGGCTCACGGGCCATACGGAGGCGGTCGTGTCGCTGACGTTCAGCCAGGACGGCCGCACCCTGGCCAGCGGCGGCAACGACAGCACCGTCCGGCTGTGGAACGTCTCCGATCCCTCGGACGCCTCCGCGATCGGGCAGTCGATGAGCCCTCACTCCAAGACCGGCACCTTCCTGGCGTTCAGTCCGAACAGCCAGATGCTGGGGGTGTCCAGCGGCGCGGACACCATCCGGCTCTGGAACCTCGACGTCGACACGGCCGTCCGCCGCATCTGCGCGATGACCCGGGGCGTGCTGACGCAGGACACCTGGCGGGAGTACCTGCCCCGGCTCTCCTACGACCCGCCGTGCGACGGCTGACGAGGCCGGCTCGCGCAACGGGCCCGGTAGTCACGGCAGTTGAGTGATACGAGTCACAACCGGGGCTTTCCTGACGGTCAGTCGGCTCGCGGCGGGCAAGCGCTTGTTACCCTTGGCCATAGCTCGACCGCTGGTGCATCCCCCGTCGCCAGCGGTCGGGCCCTTTTTCAGCGCAGGTCGAGGCGCATCAGAATCCGGGGATGACCGGCCAGGACCGAGGCCGTGTCCGCCGCGTGGGCGAATCCGGCGCGTTCGAAGTTCTTCCGCAGACCCGCGTACGCCATCGTCAGGTCGACCGTGGCGTCACCGTTGTCCAGCGGGTACGCCTCGATCGCCGGTGCGCCCCGGTCCCGGGCGAACTCGACGGCACCGGCGATGAGGGCGTGCGAGATGCCCTGCTTGCGATGGCCGGGGCGGACCCGGACGCACCAGAGCGACCACACCGGCAGATCGTCGACGTGCGGGATCTTGCGGTTGCGGGCGAAGGAGGTGTCCGCGCGCGGGGCGACGGCGGCCCAGCCGACCGGCTCGTCACCGTCGTAGGCGAGCACGCCCGGGGGCGGCTCCGCGCGGCACAGCTCGGCGACGTACGCGCCGCGGGCCGGGCCGCGCAGGTCGTTGTTGAGCCTGGAGGGGATCCGGTAGCTCAGACACCAGCAGACGTTCGCCCCGGGCGACTTCGGCCCGAGCACGGCACGGACGTCCTCGAAGTCCGTGGCCGGCCGAACGTCGATGCTCATGCCCCCACGATGCCACGCCCAGGACACCCGCGCCCCTCGAGATCGTCCGGGAGCGCGGCGGGGAACTCGTCGGCGCCTTCGAGAGGTTGCTGCCGACGGTCCACGGCACCACGTCCTAGGCGGACGCCGCCCGCAGCAGCCGCAGTTGGCCGATCTCGCTCACGTTCTTCATCAGTTCCGCGTTCACCCAGGCCACCATGTGCTCGACGGTGTGCTCGGGATCGTTCGGCCAGGGGAACGGGGCCGTGTCGTCCAGGTCCTGGTCGGTGAGGTCGTCCAGGACCTTCAGCCACTGGGTGCGCAGGTCCCGCAGCCACTCGACCGTCGGGGCGCCCTCACCGGGCCAGACGATGTCCGCCCGGTCGCGGGGCGGGCGGCCCTGTGCGTGGTCGAGGGTGACGCTCCACCACCATCCGATGTGCCAGCTCACCCACCCCAGGGTGGGCACGGGGACCGGGTCGGGCTCGGTGTCCGCCCAGTCCGGGACCCAGGTGCCGTCGGGGCCCCGGCGCATCGTCCAGCAGAGCTCCGCCGGCTCCCAGAGGAAGTCCCCGGGCTCCAGCCGCTCCAGGTGGTACTCGAACAGTGACCAGGTGAACTCGAACTGCCAGCGGGGCAGTTCCGTACGGGAAGCGCTCATCGACCGACCCTACGGGGGCGCCGGGGCGTCCCGGGCCAGTCCCGGCCAGTCGAGGTTCCGCAGCGCGGGCTCGGCGTCGCAGTCCGACGGCAGGCGGGGCGTGGACTGGAACCAGACGACGGTCAGGCGCGAGCGGTAGGCGACCGGGTCGCGGGCCGGGTCCAGGGCGGCGGAGTGGAACGTGCCGAGGCAGGCCACGGCGGGCAGCACCTCGACCGGCCCGAGGCCGCCCGCGTACTGGTCGGGGTACTCGCGCCGCGGCGGGACGAGGTGCACCGGGGTGCCCGGGCGGGACCGCTCGGCGGCGTGCAGGAGGCCCTGGATCCGCAGGTCGTTCAGCGGCTTGCAGGGGTAGCCGTCCTGGAGGTCGCCGTACGTCGACGAGAACCGCAGCTCGGCGAGGTCCACCGAGCGGCCGCAGGCCAGGACGAGGCGGGCGAGCGCCAGGGCCGGCGTGTTTGCGTGGCGTTGCATCGAGGTCTTTCGGTGGTGGTCATGGGCGGGGCCTTGCTCACGGCCGGTGCCCCGTCAGCCGTGCCGCCGACGCGATCGTCGCCCTGGCCTCCCGCTCGGACAGGCCGCTCTGGAGGGCTGCCTCGACCAGGGGATCCACCAGCGCCGGGCCGATGCCGTCCTCGTAGGCCCGGCAGGCCGCCCAGAACAGTCGGGTGTTGCGCTGGCCCTCGTGCGCGGCCAGGACGAACTGGACCAGGCCCTGGCCGTGCCCGCCGGCCGCCGGGGGCACCGGGTGGTGGGGGTGGTGGGCGCGGGGCGGCGGGAGCAGCAGCCGCAGGAGGGAGCGCGGGCAGCGGGCGGGGGCCAGGTGCGCGGTGCCCGGGGCGGCGGCGTACACACCCTGGCCCGTGCGGGAGCCGGGGCCGACCAGGTAGCCGCCCGCGCCCCGGATGTCGATGCCGGGGGCGAGCCGGCCCGCCGAGTTGGGGACGACCACCTCGGGCGGGCCGCTCAGCCACAGATGACGCCCGCCGGACGGGGTCACGACGACCACGGTCGGCGGGATCGTGAACAGGTGCCGCAGCGCCAGCTCGCGCAGGGCGGCCGAGGAGTCCGTGCCGGTCTTCACGTCCAGGTCGAGGCCGATCAGATGGTGCGGGGGCAGCCCGCAGGCGATGCCGTAGCCGGTCGCCCAGGGCGCGGCGGCGAACAGTTCGCGGATGCGGTCCGGGTCGCTGGAGGCGTCGTAGACCCCGTGCCCGAGGCGTCCGCACGCGCCGTGGCAGGGGGAGGGGGCGGGGTCGTCGCGGTGCGGGGAGCGCAGCGCCGGGAGCTTGGAGCGGGACAGGGGGATGACGGCCAGTCCGCGTTCGGCGGCTGACAGGGCGTGTGCGAGGGCCAGCGTCGTGGCCTGCCGGTCGGTGGTGGCCATGACTCTAGTTTCGTACGTATGTTCGAAAAAGGAAAGAGGGAGCGGGTGCGACGCGCCGTGGCCGGGCGGCGGCGGAGGAACGTGCTGGAACGCTTCACCCCTTGCGGCACCTGGGTTCGAACGTCCCCCTCCGCTCCCATCTGGGGCTGAAGTGACAGATAGGGGTTTATCGACTTGTCCTCACGCTTGCGTGCGAATAGCGGCTTCCGGTGCGGTTCGCCGGGGATTCGGTGGGCAACTCTGGACTCGCGACGTCGAGCACCGCACCGGGGCGGCCGGCCAACTTCCCTGGTGACAGCAGTGGTTCACGCACGAAACGGCCATGAGCCGGTGCGTCCTCGGTTCGATCAGTCCTGGAGGGGCAAGAAACATGGCAAGCATCCGTACCGCCCGCGTCATCGCAGCCGTCTCCGCCCTGCCGCTCGCAGCCGCCCTGTTCACCGGTGTCGCGACGGCGGACAACGGCGCCTTCGCGGACAACGGATCCATCGCGTCCGCCACGGAGGCCGAACAGGGCATCCTCGGCAGCGGCGTCGGCGGCGACAACTTCGGCACCGCGGCCACCACCCAGCAACAGGCCGTCGGTGACGGCGCCTCGAACCAGAGCAACACCGCCCAGGTCAACGGCTCGGAGTTCACGGCCGTCAACCAGGGCAACGCCAACACCGCCGTCAGCTTCTCCCCGCTGTGGTGGTGAGCTGAGCGGGCCGGTGCGCCGGCATCGGCCCGGGTGCGGTGGGGGTGTGCTTCGTGGGGTGACAAGCGTCTGAGCGGCGGTACTCCGGTACCGCCGCGCAGGCGTTTTCGTGTCTGCGGGGTCTTGACGGGACACCGTATCTGACGGACAGTCAGAAACCGTGAGTGGTGAGCCGGAGGTCCACGAGGAGTTCGAGGCGCGCCTGAAGGCCTACGAGGGCCGGCCGGCCGCCGCCACCGGCGTCGGCCGCGACCCGGTCAACGAGCCGATGATCAGGCACTGGTGCGAGGCCGTGGGCGACACCAGCCCCGCGTACACGGGACCGGACGCCATCGCTCCGCCCACCATGCTCCAGGCATGGACCATGGCCGGGCTCACCCACCGCCCGGAGCGCACTGCCGCGTACGACGAACTCCTCACCCTGCTCGACGAGTCGGGTCACGACGCGGTCGTCGCCACCGACTGCGAACAGGAGTACCTGCGCCCGCTGCGCCCGGGCGACGAGATCACCTTCGACTCCGTGATCGAGTCGGTGTCCGGCCGCAAGACCACGAAACTCGGCTCGGGCTACTTCGTCACCACCCGCACGGACGTCCGGGCCGGCGGCGAACTCGCCGGCACCCACCGCTTCCGCATCCTCAAGTACGCCCCCGCACACCGGCCTTCGAAGCCGGCCGAACGCCGCCCCCGCCCGGTCGTCAACCGCGACAACGCCGGCTTCTGGGAGGGCGTGGCCCGCCACGAGCTCCTCATCCAGCGCTGCACCGGCTGCGGCGCGCTGCGTTTCCCCTGGCTGCCGGGCTGCAACGCATGCGGCTCCCCGGCCTGGGACACCGTCGAGGCGAGCGGCGAGGGCACCGTCTACTCCTACGTCGTCATGCACCACCCGCCCTTCCCGGCCTTCGAACCGCCGTACGCGGTCGGACTGATCGAACTCGCCGAGGGCGTGCGGATCGTCAGCAACGTGGTCGGAGTGCCGTACGACGAGGTGCGGATCGGCATGCCGGTGCGGCTGGAGTTCCGGCGCTACGACGACGAGCTGGTGCTTCCCGTCTTCCAGGGGGCGACGCCGTGAAGGCCGGCGACCGGCTCCCGCCGCTGGAGATCCCCATCACCCGCACCCTGATCGTCGCCGGGGCGATCGCCTCCCGCGACTACCAGGACGTCCACCACGACCCGGACCTCGCCCGGCAGAAGGGCTCCCCCGACATCTTCATGAACATCCTGACGACCAACGGCCTGGTCGGCCGCTACATCACGGACCACTTCGGCCCGCGCGCGGAGCTGCGCCGGGTCGCCATCCAGCTCGGCGCGCCCAACCACCCCGGCGACACGATGGTGCTGACGGGCACGGTCGAGGAGGTCGACGGGGACACGGCGACCGTCCGGGTCGTCGGCGCGAACGGCCTCGGCAAGCACGTCACCGGCACCGTGACGGTGAGGGTCCCGGCATGAGCCTGCGCGGGCGGGACGGTCTCGGCGGGCGCGCGGCCGTCGTCGGTGTGGGGGCCACCGAGTTCTCCAAGGACTCGGGCCGCAGCGAACTGCGCCTCGCCGTCGAGGCGGTGCGGGCGGCCCTCGCGGACGCGGGGCTGACACCGGCCGACGTCGACGGGATGGTCACCTTCACCATGGACACCAGCCCCGAGATCACCGTCGCCCAGGCGGCGGGCATCGGGGAGCTCTCGTTCTTCTCCCGGATCCACTACGGCGGCGGCGCGGCTTGCGCCACCGTCCAGCAGGCAGCCCTGGCGATCGCCGCGGGCGTGGCCGACGTGGTCGTCTGCTACCGGGCGTTCAACGAGCGCTCGGGCCGCCGCTTCGGTTCCGGGGTGCGGCACCGGGAACCCTCGGCGGAGGGCGCGGCCCTCGGCTGGTCGCTGCCGTTCGGCCTGCTCACCCCGGCCTCCTGGGTGGCCATGGCGGCCCAGCGCTACCTCCACACCTACGGGCTGACCCCGGAGGCCTTCGGGCACGTGGCGGTCGTCGACCGGAAGTACGCGGCGACCAACCCGGCGGCGTACTTCCACGGCCGGCCCATCACCCTGGCCGACCACGCCGCCTCGCGCTGGATCGTCGAACCGCTGCGGCTGCTGGACTGCTGCCAGGAGACCGACGGCGGCCAGGCCCTCGTCGTCACCTCCGTCGAACGGGCCCGCGACCTGCCCCACCCGCCCGCCGTGATCACCGCGGCCGCCCAGGGAGCCGGGCGCGCCCAGGAGCAGATGACCAGCTTCTACCGCGACGACCTGACCGGCCTGCCCGAGACCGCGGTCGTGGCCCGGCAGCTGTGGCGCACCTCGGGGCTCGCGCCGGCCGACATCGACGTGGGCATCCTCTACGACCACTTCACGCCGTTCGTGCTGATGCAGCTGGAGGAGTTCGGCTTCTGCGGTCCCGGCGAGGCGGCGGACTTCGTGGCAGAGGCGCAGCTGCCCCTCAACACGCACGGCGGGCAGCTGGGAGAGGCGTACCTGCACGGCATGAACGGCATCGCGGAGGCCGTCCGGCAGATCAGGGGCACGGCGGCGAACCCGGTACCGGGAGCGGAGCGAATCCTGGTGACGGCGGGGACGGGCGTGCCGACGTCGGGGCTCCTGCTGACCGCCGGCCCCCAGGGGTGAACCCGCAGTACCACGGGCCCTGGGCTCCACCTGGAGGAGGTGCGGTCAGCCCCACCCCTACAACCTGAGGGGGACCCCGCTTCGGGACCTGCGGCCGATCCGCTCGCCGTCCTGTCGCTCATAGCGTTGAGCCATGACCACACTCGTCTGCACGAGCGCTTCGAAGGCGGCCGGACCAGCGGCGCAGACCCTTCCGTATCCGTCGTTCTCGTCGTACGTCAAGGCCCGCCAGCCGGTGCTGCTGCGTACTGCCCGCTCGCTCACCGGCAACCCGAGCGACGCGGAGGACCTGCTGCAGACCGCCCTCGCCAAGACGTACGTCGCCTGGGAGCGCATCGAGGACCACCGGGCCCTCGACGGCTATGTGCGCCGGGCGCTGCTGAACACCCGGACCTCGCAGTGGCGCAAGCGCAAGGTCGACGAGTTCGCCTGCGACGAGCTGCCGGAGCCGGACCCGGTGGCCGGCGTCGACGACCCGGCCGAGCAGCAGGCGCTGCGCGACGCGATGTGGCGGGCGATCATGCGGCTGCCCGCCCGGCAACGGGCGATGGTGGTCCTCAGGTATTACGAGGACCTCAGCGAAGTCCAGACGGCCGAGGTGCTCGGCGTTTCGGTGGGCACGGTGAAGTCGGCCGTCTCGCGGGCGCTCGGCAAGCTCCGCGAGGACGCTGACCTGGGGCTTGTCCGCCAGTGAGGCGCCGAGCCGCCCGCCGGCGGAACGCCCTGGTCCGCATGGCGTGATGTGTTCGATCCCCCGGTGCTAGTGACATACCGCGTGGTATGTGCGCAGAATCAGCGCAACCTTTACCACCGCGTAGGCAATGTCGCCCCCGGGAGGACGCCGTGCTGAGCACGATGCAGGACGTACCGCTGCTGATCTCGAGGATCCTGACCCACGGGTCGACGATCCACGGGACATCGCAGGTGACCACCTGGACCGGTGAGGACGAGCCGCACCGCCGCTCCTTCGCGGAGATCGGCGCCCGCGCGGCCCAGCTGGCACACGCGCTGCGGGATGACCTCGGGGTCACCGGCGACGAGCGCGTGGCAACCCTGGCCTGGAACAATGCGGAACATGTCGAGGCGTACTTCGCGATCCCGTCCATGGGTGCGGTCCTCCACACCCTGAACCTCCGCCTGCCGCCCGAGCAGCTGGCCTGGATCGTCAACCACGCCGCCGACCGCGTGATCATCGCCAACGGTTCGCTGCTCCCCCTCCTCGCCCCCCTGCTGCCGCACCTGAAGCCGGTCGAGCACGTGGTCGTCACCGGCCCCGGAGACCGCTCGCTCCTCGACGGCGCGGCCGTACGCGTCCACGAGTACGAGGACCTGATCGCCGGCAAGCCGACCTCGTACGACTGGCCCGAGCTGGACGAACGCCAGGCCGCCGCCATGTGCTACACCTCCGGCACGACCGGCGACCCCAAGGGCGTGGTCTACAGCCACCGCTCCATCTATCTGCACTCCATGCAGGTCAACATGGCCCAGTCGATGGGGCTGACCGACGAGGACACCTCGCTGGTCGTGGTGCCCCAGTTCCATGTGAACGCCTGGGGCCTGCCGCACGCGACCTTCATGACCGGCGTCAACATGCTGATGCCGGACCGTTTCCTCCAGCCGGCCCCGCTCGCCGCGATGATCGAGAGCGAGCGGCCGACCCACGCCGCCGCCGTCCCCACCATCTGGCAGGGCCTGCTCGCCGAGCTGACCGCGAACCCCCGTGACGTCTCCTGCCTCGGCCAGGTCACCATCGGCGGCTCGGCCTGTCCGCCCGCGCTGATGGAGGCCTTCGACAAGCTGGGCATGCGGGTCTGCCACGCCTGGGGCATGACGGAGACGTCCCCGCTCGGCACGATCGCCCGTCCGCCGACCGGTGTGGCCGCCGGCACGGAGGAGGAGCTCGCCTACCGCCTCACCCAGGGCCGCTTCCCGGCCGGCGTCGAGGCCCGCCTGACCGGACCCGGCGGCGAACGCCTCCCCTGGGACGGCGAGTCCGCCGGCGAGCTGGAGGTGCGCGGCCCCTGGATCGCGGGCGCGTACTACAACGGCCCGGACGCCGAGCCGCTGCGCCCCGCCGACAAGTTCAGCGAGGACGGCTGGCTCAAGACGGGCGACGTCGGCACGATTTCCGCCGACGGCTTCCTCACCCTCACCGACCGGGCCAAGGACGTCATCAAGTCCGGCGGCGAGTGGATCTCGTCGGTGGAGCTGGAGAACGCGCTGATGTCCCACCCGGACGTCGCCGAGGCGGCCGTGGTCGCCGTCCCCGACGACAAGTGGGGCGAGCGCCCCCTGGCCACGGTCGTCCTCAAGGAGGGCTCCACCGCCACCTTCGAGACCCTGCGCAGTTTCCTCGCCGACGAGGGCCGCATCGCCAAGTGGCAGCTCCCGGAGCGCTGGACGGTCATCGAGGCCGTCCCGAAGACGAGCGTTGGAAAGTTCGACAAGAAGGTGCTGCGCAGGCAGTACGCGCAGGGCGAGCTGGACATCACGTCCCTCGGCTGACCGGCCGGCCCCCGAGGAGCCCCTGGCTGCGGCCGGGGGCTCCCTCGTACTGCGTGGTGGGAATCGCCCTACGCGTCGGCGGATCCAGCGCTCTCGGACTGCTCGGTGACAAAAGAGCCGAGACCCGGCTCGGTGTACGTCAGTCCCTCTTCGCGCAGCGCCCGAAGCACCTTGTGCGCCGTCGCGTTGGCGACCCCGAACTCCGAGGTGAGCTGTACGACGGAGGGGACACGGGTGCGCGGCGGACAGGTGCCGTCCGCGATCCGGCCGCGAACCACCTCGGCCCACGGAGTCGACGCAGCTCCGCATGGGCGACCAACTCGTCGGCCACGCCCTCGCCTTGCTTCCCGGGTCCCCGCCCGGTGATCTCCGCTACCTCGCCGAACGGTTGACCGAGGCTTTACGGGATGCGCTCCGCATCGCCGAGAGCCGGGGCCGACGCCTCAACCACCCGGACAGGTTCTAGCCGCAGATGCAAAACCAGGGGCCCCATCTCTCCGGGGGCGCCTGATCCGTGCGCACGCGGCGGGTGAGGGGTCTGCCAGCCCCTGCCCTGCGTTTCGCAGCCCGAGTCGCGCAGCAGCCCCACCTCACCGCCGCGACCAGCTCAACCCCCACCCCAGCACCAGCCACACACCCGCGACCCCGCACACCCCGCCCCACCCGACGTGGCTGAAGGCAACCCCCGCGAGGGCCGAAGCGGCGGCGCCGCCCGCGAAACCGGCGACCACGTAGGCGGTGTTGGCCGTGGCGGGAGTGGACGTCGCGGTCAGGGCGAGGGTCTGGTTGGCCACGTGGGAGGCGACCAGCGCCGCGTGCACGGCGATCGCGGCGGCGAACAGCGCCCCCAGCACCTGCCCGCCCAGCCAGAACAGCGGCACGGACACGGCGGCGATCAGATACGCGGACCGCACGACCCGCGCCGCCCCGAACCGGTCCACGAGCCCGCCGGCCGGCGGCGCCACCGCACTCGCGGTCAGCCCGAACAGCCCGAACAGCCCGGCGGTCGCGGTGGACAGCCCGTACTCCGCCCCGGTCAGCAGCAGGGCCAATGAGGTCCACAGCGCGCTCCACGCACCGAACATCCCGGCCTGCCGCACACACGCCCGCCACAGCTCCGGCGAGCTGCGCAGCACCGACGGCAGCGCGACGAGCCCCGCGAACAGCGGGCCTTCCCGGCGCCGCCGCGACGGCAGGACCAGCGCCGTGGCGAGCCCCAGGGCGAGCGTGAGCAGGGCCGCTCCCGCGAACACCCACCGCCAGCCGAAGGCCTGCCCGGCCAGCCCGCCCAGCACCCGGGCCCCGACGATGCCGGTGAACAGGCCCCCGATGACCGCCGCGACATGCCGGGCACGCCGCTCGGCGGGGGCCCGCTCGGCGACCAGCGGGACGAGCAGCTGAGGAATGACGGTCGCAGCCGAGGCGACGAACATCGCGACCGCGAGGGCGGCGGCGCCCGGGGCGGCCGCACTGGCACCCAGCGCGAGAGCGGTGACGAGCGTGAGCCCGGCGACCAGCCGGCGCCGGTTCGCACGGTCGCCGAGCGGGGCGAAGAACAGCAGCCCGACCGCGTAGCCGAGCTGGGCGACCGAGGCGATCCAGGCGATGGCCGAGGGCGCCGAGCCGAAGTCGCGGGCCATGAGCGGGAGCAGCGGCGCGGCGAGGTAGATGTTGGCGGCGGTGACCGCGCTGCACACCGCGAGCAGCGTGAGGAAGAGGCCGGGGGCGGGTGTGCGGGCCTGCCGGACAGGGGTCGTGACCCGGGCGGCGGTGGTGGTCGCTGACGGCATGGGAGGGGACTCCTTGGAGTCGACTCTAGCAACTAACTGGTTGGTTGGCTGATGAGGGAACAGTCTGGGTCGCCCCGCCCTTCCCTGTCAACCAAACGGTTGGTTACTCGGCGCGCTACCCTCTCTCCCATGGCAGCAAGGGACCCCGAGGCCACCAAGGCCCGGATCTTCGAGGCGGCGGTCGCCGAGTTCGCCCGGCACGGCATCGCCGGTGCCCGCATCGACCGCATCGCAGGCGAGGCGAAGGCCAACAAGCAGCTCATCTACGCCTATTTCGGCAACAAGGCGGAGCTGTTCGCGATCGTCCTCGAGAGGAAGATGCTCCACCTCGCCGAGGCCGTCCCGGTCGACCCGGACGACATCGAGAGCTGGATCGACCGCCTGATGGACTACCACGCCGCCCACCCGGAGCTGCTGCGCCTGCTCTTCTGGGAGGGCCTGGAGTACGGCAGCACCGAACTGCCCCACGAGTCCGACCGCCAGGAGCACTACGCCCGCAAGGTCGCCGCCCTCCGGGAGGGGCAGCGGCGCGGAGCCGTCACGGACGCGATCCCGGCGGCCGACCTGCTGTTCCTGCTGACCGCCCTCGCCAACTGGACCGCCGTCGTCCCGCAGATGCGGCGCATCCTGGTCGGCGAGGGCGAGCCGGACCGGGACCGCCTGCGGGCATCGGTGAAGGAGGCGGCGCGCCGGCTGACGGCGCGCTAGGACCGCCCGGTCGGCGTGCCAGGTCCTGCCGACGGCGCGCCAGGACTGCCGGACGGCACGCCAGGACCCGCTAGTTGGTGCCGATCCGGCTGAGCAGCTCGACGATCCTGGTCTGCACCTCGGAGCTGGTGGACCGCTCCGCGAGGAAGAGCACCGTTTCCCCGGAGGCCAGCCGTGGCAGGTCGGCCTGGTCGACGGCGGCGGTGTAGACGACGAGCGGGGTGCGGTTGAGCTGCCCGTTCGCCCGCAGCCAGTCCACGATCCCGGCCTGGCGCCGATGCACCTGGAGCAGGTCCATCACCACCAGGTTCGGCCGGAACTGCCCCGCCAGCGTCACTGCGTCCGCGTCACTCGCGGCCCGCGCCACCTGCATCCCGCGCCGCTCCAGGGTCGCCGTCAGCGCCAGCGCGATCTCCGCGTGCTCCTCGATCAGCAGGACCCGCGGCGGGTGCTGCTCACTGTCGCGCGGCGCCAGCGCCTTCAGCAGCACGGCCGGATCGGCACCGTACGCCGCGTCCCGCGAGGCCTGCCCGAGCCCGGCCGTGACGAGGACGGGCACCTCGGCGGCCACGGCGGCCTGCCGCAGCGACTGCAGTGCCGTCCGCGTGATCGGCCCGGTCAGCGGGTCGACGAACAGCGCGGCGGGGAAGGCCGCGATCTGCGAGTCGACCTCCTCGCGCGAGTTCACGATCACCGGCCGGTAGCCGCGGTCGCTCAGCGCCTGCTGTGTGCTGACGTCCGGCGCCGGCCACACCAGCAGCCGCCGCGGGTTGTCCAGCGGCTCCGGGGGCAACTCGTCGTCCATCGGCTGCGGCCGGGGCGGATCGGCCACCTCGACGGCCCCGCCGGGCCCGTCCAGCGGCTCGGGTCCCTCGGCGGCGTTCTCGTCCGGTGCGCCTATGGCGTACGACCGTCCGCCGCCCTCGGTCATCTGCGCGAGCCGCGACTGACCGGCGAGGGACGGCTGCGCCGGAACGGGGGCGGTGGCCTGGGCGGGGGCCTGCGCGGCGACCGGCGGCGGCGTGTGCTCGGCCGCCGGATGCGGGCGCGCGGCCTGCTCGGGGCGGGGTTTCTGGTCCGCCGGACGCGGCTGCCCCTGCTCCGGGCGGGCCGCCTGGTCCGTACGCGTCGCCGGGTCGGGCGGCGTGCCGAGCTTGCGGCGCCGCCCCGAGCCGCCCGGCTGGTGCGGGGGAGGCGTCGCCGACTGCTGCGGGGCGGACTGGGGGACGGGTACGGCCGACGGCTGCTGGACCTGGGCCGCCTGCCGGTTGAACGGCACGCCCTGGCCCAGCGTCCGCACGCTGATCGCGCGCCCCTGCGTCGAGTTCGGATCGACGGGCGCCGCGGCCTCCGCGGGCAACGGCTGGGCCGCCCGCGGCGCGCCCTCCGCCGGCAGCGGGGTGCCCGGGGCGGGGGTGTTCTGCCGCGGGGCCCGGGTCGCCGTGCCGTTCGGGGGCGCGGGGTGGGCGGCACCGGCCCCCGACGTGTCGTCGGCGGCGGGCCAGGGCTGGGCGTTGGGGGCGCCGCCCTGCGGCGGGATTCCGTGGGCGTTCGTGCCCTGGGCCGGAGTTCCCTGAGCGGGCGTGCCCTGGGGCGGGGTGCCCGGGTGCGGGGTGCCCTGCCCGGGAGTGGCCTCGGCGGGGAGCGGCAGGCCGGCGGAGGACTGCTGACCCGGTGCGGCGATGCCCTGCTGAGGCAGAGGCTGGGCCGGGGCCGGAGGCTGCAGGGCCTGCCCCGGGAGGGCCGCCTGCACACTCTGCCCGAGCCCGCCCTGAGCGGGGACGGACACGCCCTGCGGCTGGGTGCCCTGAGGAGCCTGTACGTGGGGGACGTGCCCCTGCGCAGGCACGGCGGTGCCCTGCGGGTGAACGGCGTTCCCCTGTGCGGCAACCGGCACGCCCTGCGGCGGCACGGCCGTACCCGGCGCGACGGGGGAAGCGGCGACGCCGGCCTGGACGGGCGCACCCTGGCCGGGCACGGCCTGCCCCTGCGGGACCTGCCCGGTGGCGTCCTGCTGCGCGGGAACGCCCTGCGCGGGAACGCCCTGCGCGGGAACGCCCTGCGCGGCACCGGCAGGCACGGAAGCGGCGGGCACGGAACCCGCGGGCACGGAACCCGCAGGCACCGGACTCACCTGGTCGGCGCTCCCCGGGACCTGTGCCCCGGCCCCTTCGGCCGGCTGCGGCGCCGCTACGGCACGTCGTCGGCGGCCGGTCGGCGCACTGGTCGGATGCGGCTGCGGCGGAGTGTGATCGGCGGACTGGTCGTGCGGAACGGCGTCGTGCCGCCCCTCCTCGGCCACCCCGTCACCGGCGGCAGCCACACCGGGAACCGCCACGGCCCCCTGCCCCTGAACCTGCCCCTGTACCGGCACCTGCCCCTGTACCGGCACCTGCCCCTGTACCGGCACCTGCCCCTGTACCGGCACCTGCCCCTGAGCGGGCATCACCCCCGGCTCGACCGCGGGACCGCCGGCGACCGGCTGCCCCTGCTCGGCCTGAGCGTCCTGGTGGGCCGGGGGCGGAGTCTGATCGGCCTCGGCCGGCGGCAGCGCGAACACCGGACGCGGCCCGGCCGCCTCCTGCGCGGCGGCAGCCCGCTCGTTGGCGGCGGCCAGCGCACGCCGCCGGCGCCCGGTCGGCTGCTGGGCCTGCCCCTGAGCCGCATCGGCGGGACCGGCGGCCTCACCGCCGGACGACGGCGCGGGCAGCGCCGGCGGCAGCGCGGCCTGCTCACCGGGTTCACGGCGGGCCCGCCGCCCGGACGGCGCGGGCACACCCTGCGGCGGCACGGTCCCGCCCAGCCCCGTGTTCGAAGCGGCGGCCCCCGCCGCATGCTCGGCGGCCGTCATCACGGCCCCCTCGGCGACACCCTGGACAGCGCTCCCGACGTCGCCCGCACCGGCGTCCTCGGCCCCGCGCCGACGCCGCCCGGTACCGCCCGACGCCGAGCCCTCACCGGACGCCTGCGCCGGAAGGGCGGCCTGCTCCCCGGCGGCCCGGCGCCGGCGCCGCCCGGTGGGCACGGCCCCGTCGGCTCCGGGACCACCGGCCCCGTCGCCCTCACCACCCGGAACATCTCCGTCCAGGAAGGCATCGGTGGTGGCCCGCCGCGCCCGGCGCCGCCCGCCGGCGGACGTCTGCTCACCGGGATCCACGAGAGCGACCGCGGCGGACTCGTCCACCGGCTGGGCGGCGACAGCCCCGGCCCCGCCCCCGATCGGCACCTCGAGGACGTACGCGCTCCCGCTCATCCCCGGCACGTCATGCGTCTGCAGCACACCGCCGTGGGCCCGGACGATCCCGCGCACGATGGGCTCGTGCACGGTGTCGCCACCGACGTACGGCCCGCGCACCTCGATGCGTACGACCTCGCCGCGCTGCGCCGCCGCCACCACGACGGTGTTGTCCAGGTAACCGCCCGCCGACACGGGCGTGTTGCCGGTCGCGTCGACGCCCGCCACATCCGCGACGAGATGCGCGAGGGCGGTCGCGAGCAGCCGGGGATCGACCTCGGCCTCGATGGGCGGCGCGTGCACGGCGAACTGCACCCGCCCGGGCCCGATCAGCTCCACGGCCCCGTCGACCCCGGCGGCGACGACGGCGTCCAGCATCACCTTCGTACGGGAGATGCTCTCGCTGCCCGTGTCGAGCCGCTGGTACCCGAGGACGTTGTCGATCAGTGTGGTGATGCGCGCATAGCCGGCCGACAGGTGATGCAGCACCTGGTTGGCCTCGGGCCACAGCTGCCCGGCGTCGTCGGCGGCCAGCGCGGCCAGCTCGCGGCGCAGCTCCTCCAGCGGCCCGCGCAGCGACCGGCCGAGCAGGGTCAGCAGCTGCTCGTGCCGGGCGGCGAGCGCCTCGAACCGGTCCTTCTCCCGCTCCCCGAGCGCGGCGTACCGATCCTCGTTCGCGGCGAGTTCCTCGGCGTGCCGCTCGGTGAGCTCCTCGACCTCGGTGACGTGCTGCTGGCGCAGCGCGGTGAGCTCGGAGGCGTGCTCCTCGGCGATCCGCTCCAGTTCCTCGGCGTGGCGCTTCTCGGCGGCTTCCTTCTCCTCGACGACGGCGTCGTACGGACGCCGGTCGGTGAAGGTCATCACGGCGCCGACGAGCTGGTCCCCGTCGCGCACGGGCGCGGTCGTCAGGTCGACCGGCACCTTGCCGCCGTTCTTGGCGTACAGCACCTGGCCACGCACCCGGTGCTTGCGCCCGGAGCGCAGGGTGTCGGCGAGCGGAGACTCCTCGTACGGGAAGGGTGAGCCGTCGGCGCGCGAGTGCAGCACGAGGTCGTGCAGTTCGCGTCCGCCGAGATCGCTGGCCCGGAATCCCAGTATCTGAGCGGCGGCCGGATTGACGAGCACGATCCGCCCGTCGGTGTCGGTCCCGACGACGCCCTCGGACGCGGCCCGCAGGATCATCTCGGTCTGCCGCTGCGACCGGGCGAGCTCGGCCTCGGTGTCCACGGTCCCGGTCAGGTCCCTCACGACGAGCATGAGCAGCTCGTCACCGCTGTACCCGTAACCGTCGTAGGCCTGCTGCCCGTTCTCCAGATTCGCACTGGTGACCTCGACGGGGAACTCGGTCCCGTCGGTCCTGCGCGCGATCATCCGGGTCGGCTTGGTCCGGGCGTGCGGATCGAGGTGCTCCGGCCGCCGCATGGAGCCGGGAATGAGCTTGGAGTCGAACTGGGGCAGCAGATCGAGCAGCCCGCGCCCCACCAGAGCGGTCCCCGGGGTCTCGAAGGCCTCCAGGGCGATGGTGTTGGCGTTGACGACCGTCCCGTTGGCGTTGACCAGCACCAACGCGTCGGGAAGCGCGTCCAGTATGGCTGCGAGGCGAGCAGCGCCTCGGGATGGCCTGCTGCTCACGAGACGCTTCCTCCCTGTTACCGCACCTTGCCGACCGCTCGGGCCATCTTGCCAACCGTCCCGCGGCGTGTCACGCGAGGGAGTCTAAGGGCTGCGGTTGCGCTCGCGACGCCGGATGAGAGCGAGGTCGCACGAGGAAGTGACCCCGAACTGACGACCGAGTAAGCGGAAACGCCCGCCCTCCTGCGACGACGTCGCGGGACCTTCGCGGGACCTTTACGACGACGGCGTTTCTGTACCTTTTGGCCAGGCTGGCGTGATGGGGGCGGAGAGTGGCGCAAATGGGGTACGGGGCGCCGGTCGACGGTCCGACGCCCCGCCTCACCCGCCGGTCCGGGCGGACGGCTCAGGCCTTGGCGCCCCGGTCGGCCCCCACGCCCGGCAGCAGCGGCACGAGCCGGTCCCAGCGGGAGATCTGGCAGCCGTCGCGGCGGTCGTACGTGGCATCGACGGGTCGCCCGGCCCAGGTGCCGGTGACGTGCGCGGTGGCGGGCCCGCCGTACTGCATGGTGCAGAAGCCGCCCTCCGGCGCGGGCGCGAAGACGTCCTGCCCCCACCGCGTGTCCCGCTCCAGGGCGGCACAGGCGCCGTGCGGGTCGGGGTGGCTGCCGCCGTCGGGGCCGCAGTACAGCTCGAACGTTCCGTCGGCTCCGCCACCGGCGTTGCGCACGGTGACGGTGAGGTGATCCCGGTCCGGGCCGTCGCCGGGCCTGGTGGGAGACAGCAGGCCGGTCTCGCCGGCCTGGGCGTACGCGGCCGGGGGCGCCGCGGTCAGCGAACCGGCGGCGGCGACGGAGGCGGCGGCACCGACGAGGAGGCGCCGCAGGACGGGGCGGGCCGTGGCCCGGGGAGTGGCACGCAACATGCCCCGACTAACGCGACGCGGCCCAGGATGTTGCGCGCGGACGCCCGAGCGGGGTCCGCACGGGCCTGACAAGGCCTTTGCCCTGCGCCCTTCCCGCCTAGTACCGTGGGGGCCGATTGGTGACAGCACGCTCGACTGTGTCATCATCGGCACGCAGCGCCCGCGCTCGCGCGGGAGTGATGCTGGAGGCGTCGCCTAGTCCGGTCTATGGCGCCGCACTGCTAATGCGGTTTGGGTCTTAAAGCCCATCGAGGGTTCAAATCCCTCCGCCTCCGCACTCGATCACGAAGCCCCGGTCAGCCGACCGGGGCTTCGCTGTCGTTACCCCTCAGAAGTGCCGTTTCCGCAGCTCACAAGGGGTGCGGCTAACGGATTTCACATGGCGGCGGCAGTCATGTAATGTTCTTCCTGTCGCCGCGAGCGAGCCGGAAGGCCCGAGAGCGGCGAAAAAACAGAACAAGCACTCGTAGCTTAACGGATAGAGCATCTGACTACGGATCAGAAGGTTGCAGGTTCGAATCCTGCCGAGTGCACAGCAGACCAGAGGCCCCGGATCACTCCGGGGCCTCTGGCGTTTCACCGAAGTCACGCCCCACGTAACCTCTTCCTGTGCCTGCACCCCGCCTGCATCGTGTCGCCGTCCTTGTGCTCGAGGGTGCGAAGCCGCTCGATGTCGGCATTCCCGCGCAGGTGTTCACGACCCGCGCGAGCATGCCGTACGAGGTGCGGGTGTGCGGGGCGACTCCCGGTCTCGTGACCGGCGGCGACGGCCTCGCGTACTACGTCGCCCACGGACTCGACGCGCTCGCGTGGGCCGACATCGTCTTCGTCCCTGGCTATCGGTACCCGGACCGCGACGATCCGCCGCGGGCCGTCGTCGAGGCACTGATCGCCGCCCACGACCGGGGCGCGCGGCTCGCCGCCATTTCGACAGGCGCCTTCGCGCTCGCCGCCACGGGCCTGCTCGACGGCAGGCGCGCCACGACGCACTGGCACTACACACGGGCACTCGTGGCCAGGCATCCGCTCGTCCAGGTCGACGAGAACGTGCTGTTCGTCGACGAGGGCAGCGTGCTCACCTCGGCCGGCGCGGCCTCCGGCATCGACCTGTGCCTGCACATCCTGCGCGGCGACCTCGGAGTGGCCGCGTCCAACCACGCGGCCCGGCGTCTGGTCGCGGCCCCCTACCGCAGCGGAGGCCAGGCCCAGTACGTGCCGCGCAGCGTCCCCGAGCCGCTCGGCGAGCGGTTCGCCGCCACCCGCGAGTGGGCGCTGCACCGGCTCGGCGAGCCCCTCAGTCTCGACACACTGGCGCGGCAGGCGGGGGTCTCGCCGCGCACGTTCTCCCGGCGCTTCGTCGAGGAAACCGGCTACACGCCGATGCAGTGGGTGATGCGCGCCCGCATCGACCTGGCCCGCGAACTGCTCGAGCGCTCGGAGCGCAGCGTCGAACAGATCGCCGCCGACATCGGGCTGGGCACCGGCGCGAACCTGCGCCTGCACTTCCAGCGCATCCTCGGCACCACGCCGAGCGAGTACCGGCGCACCTTCACCCGGGGCGAGTGACCCGCCCGGCGCCGTGCGGCGGGTGCGGTGCGGGGGTGGCGGGATCCTTTTGAACCGTGGCGATCCCGCCACTGTCAGCGGCGCCGACCGCGGGCGAGCCTGGTGGGGAGGGAAGGGACACCACTCATGACTCGCATCGCCATCAACGGATTCGGCCGCATCGGGCGCAATGTGCTGCGCGCACTGCTGGAGCGCGACAGCGCGCTCGAGATCGTCGCCGTCAACGACCTGACGGAGCCCGCCACTCTCGCCCGGCTGCTCGCCTACGACAGCACGGCCGGCCGGCTCGGGCGCCCGGTGACCGCCGACGGGGACACCCTCGTCGTCGACGGCCGTCGGATCAGGGTGCTGGCCGAGCGCGAACCGGCGCAGCTGCCGTGGGCCGAACTCGGCGTCGACATCGTGCTGGAAGCCACCGGCCGCTTCACGTCGGCCAAGGCCGCCCGGGCCCACCTCGACGCGGGTGCGAAGAAGGTGCTCGTCAGCGCGCCGTCGGACGGCGCCGACGTCACGCTCGCGTTCGGGGTCAACACCGACGCCTACGAGCCGGCCGTGCACACGATCGTCTCGAACGCCTCCTGCACCACCAACGCGCTCGCGCCGCTGGCCAAGGTGCTCGACGAACTCGCCGGTATCGAGCACGGGTTCATGACGACGGTGCACGCCTACACGCAGGAGCAGAACCTGCAGGACGGTCCGCACCGCGACGCCCGTCGCGCCCGGGCCGCCGGCGTCAACATCGTGCCGACCACGACCGGCGCCGCCAAGGCGATCGGCCTGGTGCTGCCGAACCTCGAGGGCAAGCTGTCGGGCGACTCGATCCGCGTACCGGTGCCGGTGGGCTCGATCGTCGAACTCAACACGACCGTCGCCCGCGACGTGACGCGCGACGACGTGCTGGCGGCGTACCGTGCCGCGGCTCAGGGGCCGCTCGCCGGCGTCCTCGAGTACTCGGAGGACCCGCTGGTGTCGTCCGACATCGTGGGCAATCCCGCCTCGTCGATCTTCGACTCGGCTCTCACCCGCGTCGACGGCCGCCACGTCAAGGTGGTCGCGTGGTACGACAACGAGTGGGGCTTCTCGAACCGCGTGATCGACACGCTCGAGTTGCTCGCCACTGGCTGACCGGACGTCGGGGTGCTGCCCCGCCCTCGGCGACCGCGCCGGAGGCGGGGCTTTCCGCGCGTGCTCTTCCCGGCCGGACGGACGCCGGGCGGCCGGGCGCCGCTGCGCTCAGTCGGGGCGGCAGTGCTCGTCCAGGTAGGTCGCCGCCAGCGTGCTCGCGCGGGTGAACCAGTCGTGCAGGACCGCGATCTCGTCCGGGGAGTAGTCCGCGAAGAGGTGTGTGAGGCGGGCGTAGTACGGCTCGTAGACCTCTCGGATGCGGGCGACCGCGTCGGGCTGGGCCGCTACGCGGATGCGGCGGCGGTCGGTGGGGTCGGGGCGGCGGGTGATGTAGCCGGCGCGCTCCAGGCGGTTGAGGATGCCGGTGACCGCGCCGGTGGTGACGTGGACGCGGGCCGCCAGGTCGCCTGCCGTGGGGAGGTTCTCGCCGGCCTCGATGACGAAGGCGAAGCAGGTGAGGTCGGTCACACTCAGGCCCACCTGTTGGGCGATCTCGTGCTGTCCGACCAGGTGAGTCGCGATGAGCTGGTCCATCGCCGACAGTGCCTGCTCCGGTGTGGCGGCCGGACGCGGCTTGGCTTGCATTCCCAGATCCCTTAGTTCGTGAGACGTTTGGGCCCTAAAAGTCTTAGCAGATGAGGGGTTCGCCGAGTCGGAGTCCTCGGGTGCGAGGGAGCGGCACGTGAGTACACATCAGTATGACCACGGGCACACGGTCGCGGGGTGGGTCGGATGCGGCATCGCCGGCGTCGGGGCCGGTGTGGCGGGGCTGGGAGTCTGCACCGTCTCCGGTGTGCTGATCGCCGGCGGGCTGGCGATCGGTGTCGTGAGTCTGCTCGTCACCTGGACTCTGCATCTCGCCGGGTGGGGGAAGGGGCCGGGGGTGCGGCCCCGGGCGGAGTGGGGGTGGCGCGTGCGGGACTCGGCGGCGCCGGGCGGGCACGAGGAGTGCCTGGGGTGCCGGCTGGCCGGGCGGGGGCGGCCGCGTGGCGCGGGTGCGGGTGCGGGTGCGGTGGAGCCGGTCATGCCGGCGCAGCGCGAGGGGGAGCCCGAGACCGCCGCTGCCGTCGGGTCCGACACCGTGAGGTGAGGCCGTTCCCGTCTGCTGCCCGCCCGCGTTGCCGGTGAGGCCGTCCCCGTCTGCCGTCCCCGTTGTCAGTGGTGCCCCCTACTCTCGGCAGGGATGGCACAGGCATGGAAGTGCTCGGGGTTGCGGTGGTCGGCGGACGGTCCCGTGCTGCTGTGGGACGGTGGCCGGTGCAGCGCGCTGTCCTGGGGGAAACGCGTGGCCTTCGGGGTCGCGGAAGGGGGCGTGCGCACCTGCGTGGGGGCTCGCGGGCATGCGTGCCCGGTGGGTGCGGCCGTGCCCGGGCGCAGTACGGGGGCGCGGTGCGAGGAGTGTGCGCGGCTGGACCGGGCGCACTCCGTGGCGGCGGACACCCTCGCCGACGATCCCCGGCCGTACCGCGTCTATCTGGCGTGGTTCGGACCCGGCATGGTCAAGGTCGGGATCACGGCGCAGGAGCGGGGCTCCGCGCGGCTGCTCGAGCAGGGGGCCGTCTGTTTCAGCTGGCTCGGCGTCGGTCCGCTCATGGCCGCGCGGCGTACGGAGGAGCTGTTGCGGGCCGCCCTGCGGGTGCCCGACCGGATTCCGTACGCCGAGAAGCGGGCGGTGCGGGCCGCGCTGCCAGAGGCCGCCGCAGACCGGGCCCATGAGGTCGCCGAGCTGCACGGGCGGGCGGTCGCGCTCCCCGCGTGGCCGGAGTCCCTGGTGCGGGAGCCGCTGCACGTTGTCGATCACGTGGGGGTGTTCGGGCTCGCGTCGGTGCCCGACGCCGTCGGGGACGTGAGTGAGCTCGTCGCCGGGGGTGTGGTCGGCGGGGAGCTGGTCGCGGCCGCCGGGCCCGATCTGCATCTGGCCACCGGCGGCGGGGTCGTGGTGCTCGACACGCGGTTGATGACCGGGTGGGGGCTCTTGCCCGCCCCGGAGGGTGAACTGACCGTGCCGATAAGGCGGTTCAGGGAGGTGGCAGGCGTTCAGGACGGCTTGTTCTGACCCGCCCGGCCTTCCCAGGTGTTCCCTGAGAGGTGCCTGTGTGTTTCTCAGGGAAATCACAGGTTGTCGAAAGCGCGCTCTCAGAGGCCCTCGACATCGTGTTCACATGACCACGACCTCGCCCCAGGGGCGCACCGAACTGCTGAGGCCGGACGGGAGCCCCGTCCGAGTGCTTGTGGTGGACGACGAGCTGTCGATCACCGAGCTGCTGTCCATGGCCCTGCGCTATGAGGGATGGCAGATCCGGAGTGCCGGTGACGGCACGGGCGCGATCCAGACAGCCCGCGACTTCCGGCCCGACGCGGTGGTCCTCGACATGATGCTGCCCGACATGGACGGCCTGGCCGTCCTAGGGCGGCTGCGCCGGGAACTGCCGGACGTGCCCGTGCTGTTCCTGACCGCCAAGGACGCCGTCGAGGACCGGATCGCCGGGCTGACGGCGGGCGGTGACGACTACGTCACCAAGCCGTTCAGCCTGGAGGAGGTCGTCGCGCGGCTGCGCGGGCTGATACGCCGGTCCGGCGCGGCCGACCGGCGCTCGGACTCCACGCTGGTCGTCGGCGACCTCACCCTCGACGAGGACAGTCACGAGGTGACCCGGGCCGGGGACAACATCCATCTGACCGCGACCGAGTTCGAGCTGCTGCGGTTCCTGATGCGCAATCCGCGGCGCGTGCTCAGCAAGGCGCAGATCCTCGACCGGGTGTGGTCGTACGACTTCGGCGGTCAGGCCAACGTCGTCGAGCTCTACATCTCCTATCTGCGGCGGAAGATCGACGCCGGGCGCGAGCCGATGATCCACACGCGGCGCGGTGCCGGGTACCTGATCAAGCCCGCGGCGTCATGAGCGGACGACGACGGCCGCGTACGCAACAGCGGGCAGGCGGGCAGCGACCGGGCAAGCCGCGCACACTGCGGACGCGGCTCGTCGTCGCGTCCGTGGTGCTGATCGCCGTGGTCTGCGCGGTGATCGGGACCGTGACGACGCTCGCGCTCAGGTCGCATCTGTACGAGCAGTTGGACGCGAAGGTCGACGACGCCGGCAAGCGGCTGTCGGGACCCGTGAAACCCGGGGACGGGAAGGACGGAGACGGGAACGACGAAGACGGGAACGGCGGGGACGAGCAGGGCGAGGATCAGCAGGACGCCGGATCGACGGACAGGGTCACCGGCTTCGCCAGGGGGCCCGCGCAGCCGGACACCATCGCCGCCGAGGTCAGTGCCGACGGCAGCGTCACCCAGGCGGTCCTCGCCGAGGAGACCTCGAACGACAGCGGCCTCTTCCAGCCGAACCTGGCCGTCCCGCTCACCGACGAGCAGAAGGCCGCCCTCGCCGAGGTGCCGAGGACGCACCGTATGTACACCATCGACATCCCCGGACTCGGCGAGTACCGCGTGCAGTACGTCTCCGCGATCGACGACGGAGGCACCTACTACGTCGCCCTGCCCACCGAGTCGGTCAACGCCACCATCAACACCCTCATCCTCGTCGAGGTCAGCGTCACCGGCGCCGGACTGGTCGCCGCCGCCATCGCCGGCTCCGTCCTCATCGGCGTGGCCACCCGCCCCCTGCGCCGGGTCGCCGCCACCGCCACCCGGGTCTCCGAACTGCCCCTGCACTCCGGCGAGGTGAACCTCAGCGAGCGGGTCCCCGACTCCGAGACGGACCAGCACACCGAGGTCGGACAGGTCGGCGCCGCGCTCAACCGGATGCTGGACCACGTCCACGGGGCGCTGCACGCACGGCAGCAGAGCGAGACACGCGTCAGGCAGTTCGTCGCCGACGCCAGCCACGAGCTGCGCACCCCCCTCGCCTCCATCCGCGGGTACGCCGAGCTGACCAGACGCGGACGAGAGGACGTCGGGCCGGACACCCGGCACGCGCTCGGGCGGATCGAGTCCGAGGCCGGCCGTATGACGCTGCTCGTCGAGGATCTGCTGCTGCTGGCCCGGCTCGACGCCGGCCGGCCCCTCCAGTTCGAGCAGACCGACCTCGTCCCGCTCGTCGTGGACACCATCAGTGACGCCCGGGCGGCCGGCCAGGACCACAACTGGCGCCTCGACCTGCCCGACGAGCCCGCGCTCGTGTCGGCGGACGCGGCCCGGCTGCAACAGGTCCTGGTCAACCTGCTCGGCAACGCGCGCAACCACACGCCACCCGGTACGACCGTCACCGCCCGCGTCCAGCGGCGCGGCACCTGGCTGTGCGTGGACGTAGAGGACAACGGCCAGGGCATTCCGCCCGAGTTGCTCCCGCACGTCTTCGAACGGTTCGCGCGCGGCGACTCCGCGCGGTCCCGCTCCACCGGCTCGACCGGTCTCGGCCTCGCCATCGTGCAGGCCGTGGCGACCGCGCACGGCGGTGCCGTGACGGTCGACAGCGTGCCCGGGCGGACCGTGTTCACGGTGCACCTGCCCGCGCTCCCGGCGCAGCCGCAGCCGGACATGAGCCGGCAACAGCACTCACAGGCACGCCACAGCGTCACCACATGGGCACAACAGGGCGCCTGACGAAAGTCGGTTCCATGCGAACCGATTCTTCTCCCGGCACCCTGCCGGCGCGGGAGCACCTCCCGGCCGCACCAGCCGGTACGCCTGTCCTGGACGTAGTGATCCCCGTCTACAACGAGGAGAAGGACCTCCAGCCGTGCGTCCGCAGACTGCACGAACATCTCGACCGGACGTTCCCGTACGCGTTCCGCATCACCATCGCGGACAACGCCTCCACGGACACCACCCCGCAGGTGGCCGGGCGGCTGGCGGCGGAGATCCCCGAGGTCACCACCTTCCGCCTGGAGCAGAAGGGCCGCGGCCGGGCCCTGCGGGCCGTCTGGTCGGCCTCGGACGCCCCGGTCCTCGCCTACATGGACGTGGATCTGTCCACCGACCTCAACGCCCTGCTGCCGCTGGTGGCGCCGCTGATCTCCGGTCACTCGGACCTCGCGATCGGCTCCCGGCTGGCCCGCAGTTCGCGGGTGGTGCGCGGCCCCAAGCGGGAGTTCATCAGCCGGGCCTACAACCTCATCCTGCGCGGCTCGCTCCAGGCGCGGTTCTCGGACGCCCAGTGCGGCTTCAAGGCGATCCGCCGGGACGTGGCTCAGGTGCTGCTGCCGCTCGTAGAGGACACCGGCTGGTTCTTCGACACGGAGATGCTGGTGCTCGCCGAGCGCGCGGGGCTGCGGATCCACGAGGTGCCGGTCGACTGGGTCGACGACCCCGACTCGACCGTGCACATCGTCAAGACCGCGACCGACGACCTCAAGGGCGTGTGGCGGGTCGGCAGGGCCCTGGCCACCGGCTCGCTGCCGCTGGACCGGCTCGCCCGGCCGTTCGGCGACGACCCGCGCGACCGTGACATCAAGGACGTGCCGACGGGGCTCGCCCGCCAGCTCGTCGGATTCTGCGTCGTCGGCGCCCTGTCCACCCTCTTCTACCTGCTGCTCTACAGCGGCTTCCGGGTCTTCACCGGCTCGCAGGTCGCCAACGCCCTCGCCCTGCTGGTCTCGGCGGTCGCCAACACCGCGGCCAACCGGCGGCTCACCTTCGGGGTGCGCGGGCGCGGCGGGGCGGTACGGCACCAGGCGCAGGGCCTGGTCGTCTTCGGTATCGGGCTCGCCCTGACCAGCGGCTCGCTCGCGGCACTGAACGCGGCGACCTCCGAACCCGCGCACTCCACCGAACTGGCCGTCCTCATCGCGGCCAACCTCGCGGCGACCGTGCTGCGCTTCCTGCTCTTCCGGGCGTGGGTGTTCCCGGACCGGCACGAGGACGACTCGCCGGTGTTCGCCCCGTCCCACCCCACCCAGTTCCGCGCCGGTGAAGCCGCGGACGGCACCTGGCCGGACGTCACCCTGCAACTGCTGCCGGTGCGCCCGCACGACACCGATTCGAGGGACTTCCGATGACCGTCCACTTCGACCAGCCGACCACCGGCCGGGACACGAGTCCCGACAGCTGGACCCGGCCTCCGACCCCCGCCCCTGCCCCCGGCGCCCCCAAGAGGCCCTTCGTGCAGCGGCTTCGGCACGGCCGGCCCGAGGACCCCCGCTGGGCCCGCCCCGCCTTCCTCGCCCTGCTGCTGGCGACGGTGGCGCTCTACCTCTACAACCTGAGCGCGTCCGGCTACGCCAACTCCTTCTACTCGGCGGCCGTACAGGCCGGCAGCCAGTCCTGGAAGGCGTTCTTCTTCGGCTCGCTGGACGCGGCGAACGCCATCACCGTCGACAAGCCCCCGGCCGCCCTGTGGCCGATGGCCCTCTCCGTGCGGCTCTTCGGCCTCAGCTCCTGGGCGATCCTCGCCCCCGAGGTCCTCATGGGCGTCGGCACGGTGGGCATCGTCTACGCGGCCGTGCGCCGCCGGTTCAGCCCTGCGGCCGGACTGATCGCGGGCGCCGTGCTCGCGCTCACCCCCGTCGCGGCGCTGATGTTCCGCTTCAACAACCCCGACGCGATGCTGGCGCTGCTGATGGCGGCGGCCTGCTACTTCGTCATCCGCGCCCTGGAGGACGGCCGCACCAAGTGGCTGCTGTGGGCCGGTGCCGCGATCGGCTTCGCCTTCCTCGCCAAGACGCTCCAGGCCTTCCTGATCCTGCCGCCGCTCGCCCTGGTCTACGGCGTCTGCGCGCCGGTGACGGTGAAGAAGCGGATCGGGCAGCTCGCCGCGGGCCTGGCCGCGATCGTCGTCTCCGGTGGGTGGTGGGTCGCGATCGTCGAGCTGTGGCCCGCGTCCTCCCGTCCGTACATCGGCGGCTCGCAGAACAACAGCTTCCTGGAACTGACCTTCGGCTACAACGGCCTGGGCCGGCTCAACGGCGACGAGACCGGCAGCGTCGGAGGCGGCGGGGGCGGCAACGGCGGTGGAGCCTGGGGCGAGACCGGCTGGGACCGGATGTTCAGCTCCGCCATCGGCGGCCAGATCTCCTGGCTGATCCCGGCCGCGCTGATCCTGCTCGTCGCGGGTCTGGTGGCCACGCGCAAGGCGAAGCGCACGTCGGTGACCCGCGGTTCGTTCCTGGTCTGGGGCGGCGCGCTGCTCACGACCATGCTGATCTTCAGCTATATGCAGGGCATCTTCCACGAGTACTACACGGTGGCCCTCGCCCCCTACATCGCCCCGCTGGTCGGCATGGGCGCGGCGCTGCTCTGGGAGAAGCGCGACAAGGCGTGGGCGTCGCTGACCCTGGCCGCCGCGATGACGGCGACCGCGGCCTGGGGGTACGTCCTGCTCAACCGCTCCTCCGACTACCTGCCCTGGCTCAAGTGGCTCGTCCTCGTCGGCGGTCTGACGGCGGCCCTCGGCCTGATCTTCGCCGGCCGGCTGGGACGCCGACTGGCCCTGGGAGCGGCCGGGCTGAGTCTCGTCGCCGCACTGGCGGGTCCGGCGGCGTACACCCTCACCACCGTGAACGAGGGGCACACCGGCTCGATCGTCACGGCGGGTCCTGCGGTCGCGGGCGGTCGCGGCGGTCCGGGCGGTGGCGGTGGTCCCGGCGGCGGCTTCCCGGGCGGCGGCCAGAGCCAGCAGAACGGCAACGGCAATGCCCAGGGTCAGCAGGGCAACGGCTTCCCCGGCGGCCAGAACCAGCAGGGCCAGAACCAGCAGGGCCAGGGCCAGAACCAGCAGAACGGCGACGGCGGCCGTATGGGCGGCATGGGTGGCGGTGTCGGCGGCCTGCTCAACGGCGCCAGCGTCAGCTCCGAGGCCAAGAAGCTGCTGGAGACCGACGCCGACCAGTACACCTGGGCCGCGGCGGCCATCGGCGCCCAGAACGCGGCGAGTTACCAGCTGTCGACCGGCGACCCGGTGATGGCCATCGGCGGCTTCAACGGAACCGACCCGTCCCCGACGCTGGCCCAGTTCAAGAAGTACGTGGCGGACGGAAAGATCCACTACTTCATCGCCTCGGGCAGCATGGGCGGCATGGGCGGCAGCAGCGACGGAACGTCCTCCCAGATCACCTCCTGGGTCGAGGCCACCTTCAAGAAGGTCACGGTCGGTTCGACCACCTTCTACGACCTCACCCAGAAGGCGAGCAGCTGACACGTCCTTGAGCGGACGAAGGGCGGTGGCCGAAAGCCACCGCCCTTCGCCGTCTGCGCCGACCCTCCGTTGTACGCCGTATAGGAAATGCTCTACGGTGTACAACATGACGACGTCCCCCCAGGAAACGGCCCCGCCGCACACCGCACAGGGCGGCCACCCCCAGCGCTGGCTGATCCTCGGTGTCATCTGCCTCGCGCAGCTCACCGTGCTGCTCGACAACACGATCCTGAACGTGGCGATCCCCTCGCTCACCCGTGAGATGCACGCGACGACCGCCGACGTCCAGTGGATGATGAACGCGTACGCGCTGGTCCAGTCCGGCCTGCTGCTCACCGCGGGCAACGCCGCCGACCGCTACGGCCGCAAGCTGCTGCTGATGGCGGGCCTCGCGATCTTCGGGGTGGGCTCGCTGGCGGCGGGCCTCTCCCAGAGCCCCGGCCAGCTGATCGCGGCCCGTGCGGGGATGGGCGTCGGCGGCGCGCTGCTGATGACCACGATCCTCGCCGTCGTCGTGCAGATCTTCGACGACCAGGAGCGGGTGAAGGCCATCGCGCTGTGGTCGACGGTCAGTTCGCTCGGGTTCGCGGCCGGGCCGCTGATCGGCGGTGTGATGCTGAACCACTTCTGGTGGGGCGCGATCTTCCTGATCAACATCCCGGTCGCCGTGCTCGGCCTGGTCGCGGTCGCCGCGCTCGTGCCGGAGTCCAGGCACCGGACGGGCGCGCGGCCCGACCTGGTCGGAGCGGTGCTGTCGACCATCGGCATGACGGCCGTGGTGTACGCGATCATCACCGGGCCCGAGCACGGCTGGACCTCCTCGCAGGTGCTGCTCTCCGCGCTGATCGGCGTGGTGGTCCTGGGCCTCTTCGTGACGTGGGAACTGCGCACCGAGCACCCGATGCTGGACATGCACTTCTTCCGCAACCAGAAGTTCGTGGGCGCGGTCGCGGGCGCGATCCTCGTGGCGTTCGGCATGACGGGGTCGCTGTTCCTGCTCACACAGCATCTGCAGTTCGTCCTCGGCTACGAGCCGCTGGACGCCGGGCTGCGGACGGCGCCGCTGGCGCTGACCGTCGTCGCGCTCAACTTCACGGGGGTCGGGGCGAAGCTGGTGCTGAGGATGGGGACGCCGGGGGCGATCGCGCTCGGCATGACCCTGGTGTCCGCCGGACTGGCTGCGATCGCGCTGCTCGGCGGCCACGGGTACGGGGGCATGCTGCTCGGGCTGATCGTGATGGGGGCGGGTGTGGCGTTGTCCATGCCGGCGATGGCCAACGCGATCATGAGCGCGATCCCGCCGGAGAAGGCGGGGGTCGGCGCGGGGATCAACGGCACGCTCGCGGAGTTCGGCAACGGGCTGGGGGTCGCGGTCCTCGGTGCCGTGCTCAACTCGCGGTTCGCGTCGCTGGTCGCCGTGTCCGCGACATCGCTTCCGGCTGCGCTGGCGGCGGCGGACTCGGCCGGGGAGAAGGCGCGGATCGCCGACGCGTTCGCCTCCGGGCTGGAGACCAGTCAGCTGGTCGGGGCGGTCGCCGTGCTGGCCGGCGGACTGGTCGCGGCCGCGTTGCTTCGGCGGGCCGAGCGGGCAGAGTCCGCCTAGGCCGTGTCCGCGAGGTCCCGTCGTCCGCGCGGAGGCGGGCCCGCGCCACAGCCCGCGCTCCTTGCCAGGAAGCGCGTCTAGCATGAGCGGCATCGAAAGATCGAGGAAGGTGCGCCATGGCGAAAGCCGCCCGGCAGGATCAGCCGCGGTCCAGCGTCTGGCTGGAGAGCACAGCGCACCGGCGGCGCGGTGGAGGGCAGCCCTCGGGGCTGGACCGGGCGCGCATCATCGACGTCACCGTGCGGCTGCTGGACGCCGAGGGGCTGGCCAAGTTCTCCATGCGGCGGCTCGCCGGCGAGCTGAACGTCACCGCGATGTCCGTCTACTGGTACGTCGACACCAAGGACGACCTGCTCGAACTCGCCCTGGACCAGGCCATGGGCGAGATGCGGCTGCCCGACCCGGACGCCGGTGAGGACTGGCGGGACCAGGTGCGGGCGCTCGCCCGGGAGTACCGGACGCTGCTGGTGCGGCACCCCTGGGTGTCCGCGCTGGTCGGGGTCTTCCTCAACATCGGCCCCAACAACCTGGCGTTCTCACGGGTCGTCCAGCGCGTCGTCCGCAGGACCGGGCTGCCCGCGAAACGCCTGACGAGCGCGATCTCGGCCGTCTTCCAGTTCGTCTACGGCTACGGCACCCTGGAGGGCCATCTCGCCACCCGGGCCGCGGCCGGCGGGATGACCGTGGACGAGTACTTCCAGCAGGCCCTGAGCACCGTGACCGCCGCCCCGCAGGCCGCCGAGGTCATCCAGGAGTCCCAGGAGATCATGGCGGCGCGCGGCGGCGACACGGTCGCCGAGATGCTGGAGCGCGACTTCGAGTTCGCGCTGGAGCTGCTGATCGCGGGCATCGACGCGATGGTCGCCCGCGAGCGGGAAGCCTCCGGGGAGAGCTGACCCCCCGGGGAGAGCTGACCCCCCGGGGAGAGCTGACCCCCCGGGGAGAGCTGACCTACTCGCCCTCCACCAGTCGCGCCGGGAAGCCACCGGTCGCCACCGGCCCCCACCGCTCCGGCGTGATCCGGATGATCGACTTGCCCTGCTTGAGCATCGCCGCGCGGTACTCGTCCCAGTCGGGGTGCTCCCCGGCGATGTTCCGGTAGTACTCCACGAGCGGTTCGACGGAGTCGGGGGTGTCGATGATCTCGGCCGTGCCGTCGATCTGGACCCAGGGGCCGTTCCAGTCGTCGCTGAGCACGAGCAGGCTCACGCGCGGGTCCCGCTTGGCGTTGCGGGTCTTGGCGCGCTCTGGGTAGGTGGAGACCACGATCCGGCCGGAGTCGTCGACACCGCAGGTCAGCGGGGATCCCTGAGGGCCGCCGTCGGCCCGCCGGGTCAGCAGGATCGCGTGGTGCCGGGGGCGTACGAAGTCGAGCAACTCGTCCAGGGAGACACGGGTGTTCGTCGCGATGTTCGGTGCCATGCCCGGCAGCCTACGACGCCAGGGCTTCGGCGAGGTTGTCGTACACGGGGACGTCCCGGCGCAGCCGGGTCAGTTCCAGGACACGGCTCGTGACCCCCTCCGGCCGGGCCACCAGACGGACCCGGGCCCCGGGGGGCAGCCGGTGCCGTACGTCGTTGATGAGGCGTATGCCCTGGGAGTCCATGAACGAGGTCGTGGTCAGGTCCAGGACGAGGACCTCCAGTCGGTCGCCACGGGCCCGCGCTGCCGACACGACGAGCGGCAGCAGCTCCGCCGCGTTACAGAAGTCGATCTCGGCGGGCAGGGTGAGGTGGACGCGGCCGGGGAGGTCGCGCGGTTCTGTGGGATTCGTGAAGAAGGTCACGGCACTCACCTGGCAGACGTTCGTCCGGATTCCGGTAAGGCCGCTTCCTGACCCTTGGCGCCATTCCATCATGCGGGGGGCGGGTGGTGGAAGCGCCTGCGGCGGCGTCGGCCGGACGTCACCTGGAGGCAACCGAGCAGTTAGAGTGCTGTCCGTCCTGTGCTCGCAGTCGGGAATGTGCTGCGGAGCTCTCCTGCGCACGGCCATGGCCGTGCATGCCGAAGAGGTTCGTGGTGGCTGCGTCCGAGTTTCCTGATTTGCCCCGTTTTCCGGCTGGCGTCGAGCTGGCCGAGGCCCTCACGGTGGCTTCTCAGCAGATGCACGAGACCCTCACCCCCCACAGCACGCTGCGTACGGCGGTCCGGCTGGCCGTGCACCTCATGCCGGGGGCCGAGCACGCCGGTATCTCCGTGATCGAGCGCGGCAACAGGCTCCGCTCGCTCGCCTGGACCGACGAGATCGTGCGCTCCGCCGAGGCCCGGCACACCGGCCGCGAACAGCACGGGCTCTGGGACCAGTTGTGGAGCAGTCCGGTGGCACGGATAGCGGACAGCGAGGCGGACGACGGCTGGGACGTGCTGGCGGCCCTGGGACTGCGCTCGGCGCTGTCGCTGCGGCTGCGCGCCGACCGCCGCCGGCTGACCGTGCTCACGGCCTACGCGCGCAAACCGGGGGTCTTCGACGAGGAGGCCACGCGCATCGGCCGGCTGTTCACCGCGCACGTCAGCATCGCCCTGGACTCCGCGACCGTGCGCGAGCAGCTCACCGAGGCCATGCACACCCGGGACCTGATCGGCCAGGCCACCGGCATCCTCATGGAGCGCCAGAGCATCGACGCGGCCGCGGCCTTCGAGAGCCTGGTGCGGGCCTCCCAGCGGGAGAACGTGAAACTGCGCGACCTCGCCCGCCGGATCGTGGACGCGCACAACACCCCCTGAAGTGAGGTGAATTACGTCAGGGGCGTGTTCGGGGGGTGACGGGATACCCGTACGGTCATGACATCCGAGACGTCCGACACGCTGGACCAGGCGATGGTGCGCAGCAGCGGTCTCGACACCCTGCTGCGCGATCTGACCGACCGCGCGGTGCAGGAGGTGCCCGGCGCCGAGGCGTGCAGCATCACCGTGCGCCGCGCCGGCCGGCTGCTCACCCTGGCCGGCAGTGACGGCATGCCCAGCGGCCTGGACCTGCGCCAGTACGAGAACGGCTCGGGGCCCTGCGTCGACGCGGCCGAGACCGGCGAGGAGCAGTACGCACCGGACCTGGCCGAGGAGTCCCGCTGGCCGTCGTACACGGAGTACGCGCTCTCCGCGGGCGTCCGCTGTGTGCTGGCGGTGCCGGTCGCCGTCGAGGGCGAGGGCGGCGCCGCGATCAACTTCTACGGAGTGCGGCCCGGGGCGCTGGGCCCGGGCCGGGACGCGGCCCGCGCCTTCGCGGCCCGGTCCGGGGACGCGATCGACGTGGCCCTGCGGATCGAGCGCCGGCGCCAGTCGGCGGCCGATGTGCGCACCGCGCTGCTCTCCCGCAGCGTCATCGACCAGGCGGTCGGCATCCTGATGGCCCGGGAGCGGATCGACGCGCGGATCGCGCTGGAGCGGCTGCGCCGGGTCTCGCAGGACCGGAACGTCAAGCTCCGGGACCTGTGCAGCCAGTTGGTGGCGAGGGTGTCCGCCCCGGAATCACGCAGCCGGAAGTGACTCGCCCTGCACGGCCTGGATGTCCAGCTCCACCTTGAGCGTCGTGCCGACGGCGGCGATGCCGGCCTGCAGGACCTGGTTGTAGTTCATCGCGAAGTCCTCGCGGTGCAGTTCGGTCGTCGCGCGGAACGCCGCGCGGGTGCCGCCCCACGGGTCCGGACCCGTGCCGAGGTAGGCCAGGTCCAGGTCCACGGGCCGTACGACCCCGTGCATGCCCAGCTCGCCGTGGACGGTCCACCGGTCGGACCCGGTCGCCGTCAGCCCCGTCGACCGGAAGACGATCTCCGGGAACCGCTCGACGTCCAGGAAGTCCGGCGACTTCAGGTGCCCGTCGCGCATGCCGTTGCCGGTGTCGACGGACGCGGCCCGGATCACCGCCTCCACACGCGACGTGGTGACGTCGTCCGGGGCGATCTCGATCGAGCCGGAGAACTCCGTGAACCGGCCGTGCACGCTGGAGATGCCCAGGTGCTGGGCCACGGCGGCCACGCTGGAGTGCACCGGGTCGACGGTCCACGGGCCGGGCGGCGGCAGCTCGGCGCCGCCCTGCCGCGCCAGCGTCACCGAGCCGACCTCGGCCCGCCCGCTCGCGGTCACGATCACACTGGAGGCCGCGGGCGCGTACCCGACGGCCGTGACGATGACGGTGTACGCCCCCGGCTCCATCGGCGTCGCGTCCCGCACGGCGCCCTCCGCGTCGGCCTCGGCGCGCAGCACCTGCGCACCGGTCATGTCCGCCACGGTGACGACCGCGTGCGACACGGCCCATCCGTCCCGGGTGCGGATCCTCGCGGTCAGTCCCATCTCAGCTACTCCTCAGAAGTGAACCGGCCCGCGACAGGGGGCGCACCTCCGCTCGGAGCGCACCCACCTGTCACGGGCCGGGGTCCGTACGCAGGGCCTCCCCGGCGGGCCAGGCCGAGGTCGCCATCGCCCCGGCCCGCCGGGCAGGCCCTACTCGCCGGGGTGGGCGAGTTCGATGTCGTGGGCGTCGGTGCCGGCGCCCGTGACCGTCAGGGCGGTGGCCACCGGCGGGTAGCCCGTGGCGATGACGGTGTACTCGCCGCCGTCCAGGTCGGTGAAGGCGTACGCCCCGTCCGTCCCGGTCGTGGCCGAGCCGACGACGTTGCCCGCCTGGTCGACCAGCGTCACCCGGGCGTCGGCCAGCGGGCCGTGCGGGGCGCGGACGACACCCTGGACGCGGGCGCCCGAGTCCAGGTCGATCTCGACCCGGGTGACCCCGGTGCCGCCCACCTCGACGGGCAGGGCGCGCGGCCGGTACCCGGCGGCGTTCACCGCGACGGTCACCGCCCCCGGCACCAGCTCGGCGAAGGAGAACTCGCCCTGCTCACCCGTGGTCCCGTTGGCCAGCAGGTCCCCGCGCACATCCGTCACGATGACCATGGCGTCCTTGACCGGCTGCCCGCTCTCGGCGGCCCGCACCAGGCCGGTCAGCCCACTGGTGCCGCTGAGCAGGATGTCGTAGGCGACCGGTTCGCCGTTCACCACGACCGTCGACGCCTGCGGCTGGAAGCCGTCGGCGGAGGCGATCAGGACGTACGACCCGGAGCCCGGGGCGTCCACCGCGTACGAGCCGTCGGCCTGCGCCACGGACCGGCCCAGCTGGCGCCCGGCCAGCGAGATCAGCGTGACGGCGGCCTGCGGTACGGGCGCGGACTCGTTCCCGAGGACGAAACCACGGACCGGAACGCCGCCCCCGCCGGAGGCGGGCTCCTCGGCCCGGGCCACGGCGGCGAGCCGCCGCGTTCCCTCGGGCCCGGCCCCGTCCGCGGCACCGGTCTCGGCCACGGCCCAGCTCGGCACGCTCTTCTCCCCGGCGGGAGCCTCGGCAGCCGCCTCGGCGGGAGACTCCGTGCGGGCGTCAGTGCCCGCGGCGGTCTGCGCCAGCCCACCCTTCGTCTTCAAGGGGACCTCCTTGATGAACAGCGACACCAGCAGCGCGAGCAGCGCCAGCGGAGCCGAGTAGAGGAACACGTCCGCGACACCGTGGCCGTAGGCGCTCTCCACGACGGTGCGGATCGGCGCGGGCATCGCGTCGAGGTCGGGGATGCCGCCCCCGCCCGTGCCGGCGTGGCCGAGGGCCGCGCCCTTCGCGCCCAGGTCGGCGAGGCCGTCCTTCACATAGTCGGTGATCTTGTTGCCCAGGACCGCGCCGAGCGCCGAGACGCCCACCGCACCGCCGAGGGACCGGAAGAAGGTCACCGTGGAGCTCGCGGCACCGAGGTCACCCGGCTCCACCTGGTTCTGCGTGCACAGCACCAGGTTCTGCATCATCATGCCGATGCCGAGACCCAGCAGCGCCATGAAGATCGCTATGTGCCAGTACTCGGTGTCGTAGCGGATCGTGCCCAGCAGCCCGAGCCCCGCGGTCACCAGCACGCCGCCGCCTATCAGCCAGCCCTTCCAGCGACCGGTCCGGGTGATGACCTGGCCGGAGACGGTGGAGGAGAGGAACAGACCCGCGATCATCGGGATCGTCATGACACCGGACATCGTCGGCGACTTGTCCCGGGCCAGCTGGAAGTACTGGCTGAAGAAGACGGTCCCTGCGAACATCGCGACACCGACGAACAGCGAGGCCAGCGAGGCCAGCGTGATGGTCCGGTTGCGGAACAGCCGCAGCGGGATGATCGGCTCGCTCGCCTTCGCCTCGATCAGGACGAACAGCGCCAGCAGCACGACGGAGCCGCCGACCATCGCGTACGTCTGCCACGAGATCCAGTCGTACTTGTCACCGGCGAAGGTCACCCAGACGAGCAGCAGGCAGACGGCCGCCGTGATGAAGAACGCGCCGGCCCAGTCGACCTTGACCTTCCGCTTGACCACGGGCAGGTGCAGGGTCTTCTGCAGCACGATCAAAGCGATCACGGCGAAGGGCACACCGACGTAGAAGCACCAGCGCCAGCCGAGCCAGTCGGTGTCGGTGATGACACCGCCGACCAGCGGGCCGCCGACCATGGCGGTGGCGAAGGTGGCGCCGAGGTAGCCGTTGTAACGGCCGCGCTCACGCGGCGAGATCATCGCCGCCATGATGATCTGGGCCAGCGCGGACAGGCCGCCCATGCCGATGCCCTGGACCGCACGGAAGGTGATGAGCATGCCCGGGTTCTGGGACATGCCGGCCGCCGCCGAACCCAGCACGAAGATGACCAGCGCGAACTGGATCAGCAGCTTCTTGGAGAACAGGTCGGCGAGCTTGCCCCACAGCGGGGTGGACGCGGTCATCGTGAGCAGGGACGCGGTCACGACCCAGGTGTAGGCGCTCTGGCCGCCGCCGAGGTCGCTGATGATCCGGGGCAGGGCGTTGGAGACGATCGTCGACGACAGGATCGCGACGAACATGCCGAGCAGAAGGCCGGTGAGGGCCTCCATGATCTGCCGGTGCGTCATCGGAGCGCCGTCGCCGGAGGAGCCGTGGGAGCCTCCCCCGTGCTTGGCATGAGCCCGCACACCGGCTGGTGTGGTCGTTGCCATGGGCTTCCTTTTCTTACGTGCTTGCGGGTGTACGGGTGGTCTGTTCGACAGCGGGGGGTGCCGCCCGGGGCGCGGGCCGGCAGTCGAAGCTCTCCCGCAGCCGCGCCATCAGATCCGTGAGCCGGCCGACGTCCTCGTCGCTCCAGTGGCTCAGGCGCTCGGCGAGGACCTCGGTGGTCCGCCGGGACAGCTCGTCGAGCTGTGCGTGGCCCGCGGGGGTGAGGCGCAGGATGCGCGAGCGCTTGTCCGCCGGGTCGGGGGAGCGTTCGATCCAGCCCCGGTCCACGACGTGCGCGACATGGCGGCTGGTGACCGACATGTCCACCGCCAGCAGCTCCGCGAGCTTGCTCATGCGCATGTCGCCGTGGCGGCCCAGCAGGGTCAGAACGGCCGCCGACCCGCCGGGGCACTCGGCGGGCATGATCCGGCCGAGCTCCCGCTTCACGGCGCCGAAGGCACTGAACTGGCGGACCAGCTCTTCGTACTGCGCCTTTTCGGCCATGACACCTCCCGCTTTCGTTGCTTAGGGCAACCATAGGATCTGTTGGTTGCTACAGGCAAATAAAAGAGGTGATGTGCGGCATAAAAACTTGGCAAAGGCAAGTATTGCGGGAGTAAATACGCCGGTGGTGAGCCTGGAGGTACGGGTCGGTCGGGGTCAAACGGAACCCCAACCCCCACTTGGGGAGCCCCGGCGTTTTCGCTAGGGTCTCGGGCCATGGCTAACAACCAGGCCCCGCAGGGCAATCACGACCCCGCCGGCAGCACCCAGATGTTCCGCGCGTTCGTCGACGAGGCCCCGCAAGGGCGTCAGGCGGCGGCCCCGTCCAGCGGCGGGCCGCGCATCGGTCTCATCCTCGGCGTAGTCGTCGCCGTGGCGATCGTCGCAGCGGTGGCCTGGCTGGCGCTGGCGTAGCCCTCACGCACCCGGCGTCGCTGCCGCGGCCCGCTCCCACGCACCCGCAGCCGCCGTACGACGCAAGGGGACGTGTCGGGGGTGTCCGCCCGCAGCGGTTGGCGCGTCAACGAACAGTCAGTCGGTATGACACCCCATCGCGCCGTTCCGAGGACGGACACCCCCCGGCGCGGCCCCGACCCACACCCGGCGAACAGGCGCAGACCCGCACCCCCACCGAAGCAGCCACAGGCATAAGGCGCGGCCCCAACAGCCGCGCCCCAGCCCTCGGTCAGTCCGAGATCAGGCCTTCCCGGAGCTGCGCCAGCGTCCGGGTGAGCAGCCGGGAGACGTGCATCTGCGAGATGCCGACCTCCTCGCCGATCTGCGACTGCGTCATGTTCGCGAAGAAGCGGAGCATGATGATCCGCCGCTCCCGAGGCGGCAGCTTCGCCAGCAGCGGCTTCAGGGACTCCCGGTACTCCACACCCTCCAGCGCGGTGTCCTCGTACCCCAGCCGGTCCGCCAGCGACCCCTCGCCACCGTCGTCCTCCGGCGCCGGCGAGTCCAGCGAGGACGCCGTGTAGGCGTTCCCCACCGCCAGCCCGTCGACGACGTCCTCCTCGGACACCCCGAGCACAGAGGCGAGTTCGGTCACCGTCGGCGACCGGTCCAGCTTCTGTGAGAGCTCGTCGCTGGCCTTGGTCAGAGCGAGCCGCAGCTCCTGGAGCCGGCGCGGCACCCGCACCGACCAGGACGTGTCACGGAAGAACCGCTTGATCTCCCCGACCACGGTTGGCATCGCGAACGTGGGGAACTCGACGCCCCGTTCGCAGTCGAACCGGTCGATCGCCTTGATCAGCCCGATCGTGCCGACCTGGACGATGTCCTCCATCGGCTCGTTCCGGGAGCGGAACCGCGCTGCGGCGTACCGCACCAGCGGGAGGTTGAGCTCGATCAGCGTGTCACGGACGTACGCACGCTCGGGGCTGTCCTCGTCGAGCGCGGCCAGCCGCAGGAACAGGGAGCGGGACAGGGTGCGGGTGTCGATGGCCCCCGTGGCCGGGATAACCGGGACGGGCTCGGCCGCCAGGGCCGGGGCGTCATCAATGGGGCCGAGTGAGTCGAGAGCATGGGGAGCTGTGTCGCTCTCCGCGAGCGTGAGCACCTTCGAGCTGCCCTGTTCTGCGGACATGCCACCCCCTTTGGGTCGCGGGACGGTCGTGGCGAACGCCCCCGTCTGAGGAACGCAGCCTTCACCTGAATACCGGAGCCGGAGCTCTGGCAAACGCGCTTCCCGCAGAATGTCACATGTCGGCAACACGCTGTAGTGACATGTCGACATCTGAGACGCGAATCCGCCCTGCAAACAAGGGGTCTGACGGGTTCTCGGCTTTCAACTGTCGGCAACCGCCCTGATGAGCGATTCCCTCCCAGCGGTGACCTCTCGACAGCGTTTGCGGTTACGCGTCGATACGGTTCGCAGACCGCAATCTCTGGAAGCTACGCGCGAGTAGCCGCGACACGTGCATCTGCGAGACACCGAGTTCGGCGGAGATCTGAGACTGCGTGAGATTGCTGTAGTAGCGCAGCAGCAGGATCCGCTGCTCCCGCTCGGGCAGCTGGACGAGCAGGTGCCGTACGAGATCCCGGTGCTCCACGCCGTCCAGCGCGGGATCCTCGTAGCCGAGCCGGTCCAGCAGCCCCGGCAGCCCGTCACCCTCCTGCGCGGCCTCCAGGGAGGTCGCGTGGTACGACCGCCCGGCCTCGATGCAGGACAGCACCTCTTCCTCGGTGATGCGCAGCCGCTCGGCGATCTCCGCGGTCGTCGGGGTCCGCCCGAAGGCGGTCGTCAGGTCCTCCGTCGCGCTGTTGACCTGCACCCACAGCTCGTGCAGCCGGCGCGGCACATGGACCGTACGGACGTTGTCGCGGAAGTAGCGCTTGATCTCGCCGACGACCGTCGGCATCGCGAACGTCGGGAACTGCACGCCCCGGTCCGGGTCGAAGCGGTCGATGGCGTTGATGAGCCCGATCGTGCCGACCTGGACGACGTCCTCCATCGGCTCGTTGCGGGAGCGGAACCGGGCGGCCGCGTAGCGCACGAGCGGGAGATTGGCCTCGATGAGCGCCCCGCGTACGCGGTCGTGCTCCGGCGTACCCGGCTGGAGCTCCTTGAGCTGCCCGAAGAGGACCTGTGTGAGCGCCCGGGTGTCGGCGCCACGGCTGCTCCGCTGGGGGGCGGTCGGCGCGGTCGGCGCGGCTTCCGTGGGCGCCGCCTGAGCGGGCGCCGCCTGAGGGGGTGCGGCTTGAGGGGACGGCGCCTGAGGGGACGGTGCTGGTGGGGACGGTGCCTGAGGTGCGGTACTGGCCAGCACGGTCAACTCCACCTCGTCATCGTCAACTCATCCGGCATCTCTTCCATCAAAAGCGGTCATAGCATCACAAGACATGTGCACTGTGTGCAAGCACCCCATAACTACGTGTTGAGTGATGAAAGCCCCACAAATCAACTCAGGCAACAGAAGAGCCCCCTGTCGGAGCGACAGGGGGCCCGGAGCGGCCGGTCTCAGAACTCGTAGTCCGCGATCACCCACGTGGCGAACTCCCGCCACAGCGCGACACCCGCCTGGTGGTCCGGGTGCTCCACGTACCGCCGCAGCGCGTCCGCGTCGTCGCAGGCCGAGTTGATGGCGAAGTCGTAGGCGATGGGGCGGTCGCTGACGTTCCAGCCGAGCTCCCAGAAGCGGAGCTCCGGGATCTTGCCGCCGAGCGCGCGGAAGGCCTCGACGCCCTCCACGACCCGGGGGTCGTCGCGCTCGACGCCCTCGTTGAGCTTGAAGAGAACCAGGTGGCGGATCATCACTTTCCTCCCTTGGCGACCCACGTGGCGAAGTCGCCGAGGGCCCCGGCGGCATCCGAAATGCCCTGGAATCCTATGAGGACGTAGTCGGACGCCGTCTCCGGGTCCGTGATGATCACGTACAACGCGAAGACCACGAGGGCGTAGACGGCGACCTTCTTCGCGTTCACCGCCATCGCGGCCTCCCCTGTCACTGGCGTCCCATGCAGCGCACATGATCGCACGAAGGGTCGATCACACGAAGAGGCCGATCGCACGAAGGGCCCCGTCTGACGACGGGGCCCTTCTCAAGCGGTAGCGGAGGGATTTTGAACCCGCTTACGTGGCCCGTCTCACCTGCGGCCTTCCTGAAAGTGGGACATAGCGTCGTGTTTCCATCCTGCTGAGTCCTGCTCGATCCGCCTCTGACGGTTCCCGTCCGGCATGTGCCGCGAGGTGAAGAGGGGGCACGCGTTTCCACCGCCAGTGGCAGGCTCGCGGCGGACGAGCTGGGCCGTGCCGAATGTCCTCCTGTCCGAGCCGGGCCGAGGTCAACGACCAGATCGCGCACACCGCGGTCGCGCTTGCGGACGCGCGATTCGGTGCGCTCGCGGCGGACGGGAAGAGCTGGCCGGAAAGGACATTCAAGGATGTAATCTGCGATGCCCAGACGGGGACAACCGCACCGCCGCGGGTACCTTCAGGGGGGATGCGTGGGTGGCACCTGCCGACGTAATGCGTAGTTCGCTGCCGTACATCGGCACCGCGGATGTCTCGGATCTGTCGGGTGTCCCTGGCTCGGTACTCGTGGTCCCCAAGGCCGGGCCGAAATCCGTTCCAGAAGCAGCGAGTTGGCGCAGCTGGCGCAGGGTGCTGCAGGCCGTGAGCTGAGTGCGCGAGCCTTCGCACAGGCTACGGTGGCCTGGCCGCCGGAGGAGGTGCTGGAGCGCTTCGCGCGCCTCGCGAGCGCGCTGCACACGCGGGCGCTCATGGCCCAGCGCCAGAACCGCACGCTGCGGGCCCTCCTGGACGATTCCCTACGCACCCTGGGGGCGGCCGAAGCCTTGCCCCGGGCATGACCGGGTGCCTCCGATGGGTCGTGGGGGGGCGAGGCTGGGGAATAGGTCAGACGCGGACCCATTCCACGGGGCTGCTGCGGCCCACGGATGCCGCATGGCAGAGCTTCGGAATGTGGGAACCGTCGGTGGAGGCGACCTTCATCGGCCCGCCGGAGCAGGCCGCAGTGGCGACCACGAGCGCGTCCACGACGTTTTCGTGACCATCCAGGCCGGCATCCTCCAGCAGTTTCGCCGCGCGGTCGGCGATGATCTCGGTCGCGGGAATGACGGTGAGTCGGGAACGGAGCCAGCGCAGGTGGTTCGCGGCCTGTCCGGTGCGGCGGACTTCGGCGATGCTGACTGTGGAGATCGCGGCCGCGTACCCCTCGGCTTCGGCGACCTTGAGCATCAAGGTCATTCCGCGGTCGTGGTCAGCCAGGAGGGACAGCGGCTGTGCATCAAGGACGAGGAGGGCGCGGGGGAACGCCGAGGCTACTCGCCGTGCCATGTCCGACGGGCCTCCTCGATCTCCTCGAGGGTGAAGGCGCCGTGCTGGTCCTCGTACGCCTCGACGATCTCCCTGGTCTTGGTCAGGGCAAGGGCGTGTTCGACGGCGTCGGAGACGAAGCGGGAGAAGCCCCGGGTGCCTGTGCGGGCTTCGACCTCGCGGGCAAGCGACCTGGGGATGGTGACGGACTTCTTGACAGTGGTCTCGTCCGGAAGCGCGTACTCGGTGGCCATACCCGCATTATCCCACTAAGAGTAGGACTTCTGTCCAGCCGTGTTTCTCGTAGGCGGCACGGTCGCACCCGAGCCGGCTCATCGAGACGGTGGACTTGATCGCCGAGGGCGGGACTGTCTGCAGGTTGATCGCGAATGAGCCCGCGGCCCAGTTCGGGCCCTGCTTCTTTTCCTCCTTCGCGGCCCCGGTCTCCCGAGTCGGTTCGGAGGAGGTGTGTCCGTCCTTCTTGCCTTCCAAATGTCACCTCCAGATCGAAGCCCCGTCCGCGGGGCATGGAAGGTGATCTGAGGGACTGGTCGGCGTGGCGGCGGGACGGCCACCCAAGTGGCAGCCTATGGGCCCGTTGCTTGAAGGAGGCAGGTTTGCCAAACAGGGGCGGGAGACGACTTGGACAGGTAGCTTGCTGTCCCTCGCGGCCGTCAACTGAGACGGAAGTCGAAGAGGCGCCCGGTTCATCGAACCGGGCGCCTCTTCTGCCAGCGGTAGCGGAGGGATTTGAACCCTCGGTGACTTGCGCCACACTCGCTTTCGAGGCGAGCTCCTTCGGCCGCTCGGACACGCTACCGAGGGAGACCTTACAGCAAGGTGCCGCGTGCTTTGAAATCGGTATTCAGCGACCGCGGAAGAACTCGGTGAGCAGCCCGGCGCACTCCTCGGCGAGCACACCCTCGATCACTTCGGGGCGGTGGTTGAGCCGCCGGTCGCGGACGAGGTCCCAGAGGGAGCCGGCCGCGCCGGCCTTCTCGTCGCGGGCGCCGTAGACCAGCCGGTCGACGCGGGATTGCTGGATCGCGCCCGCGCACATCGTGCAGGGCTCCAGCGTCACCACGAGGGTGCAGCCGGCGAGCCGCCACTCGCCGAGGGCGGCCGCGGCCCGCCGCAGGGCGAGGAGCTCCGCGTGGGCCGTCGGGTCGCCGCCGGCCTCGCGTTCGTTGTGCCCGGCCGCGAGCACGGTCGTGCCGTCCGGGGCCAGGACGACGGCGCCGACGGGGACGTCCCCGCCCCGGACGGCCTCGGTGGCCTCGTCCAGGGCGAGTCGCATCGCGGGCCGCCAGGGGTCCCGGACCGGATCCGGCGGTCCCGCGGTGGCACGACCGGTCAGCGGACGGTCTCCAGGGTCTCCGAGGCGCCCAGGGACTCCGCGATCTCGGTGACGGCGTCCGTCGACATCAGGCGCAGCTCCTTCTCGCTCACGCCGAGGTCGTCCAGGATCAGGGCGTCGCCGACCGGGCCGTGCGGCACGGACTCGGCGGAGCCGGCGGCCCCGGCGCCGTCCTCGGCGTCCTCGTCGTCCTCGTCGGATTCACCGTCCTCGGTGCCGTCGAGGTCGAGGGCGTCGAGGACGTCCCCGTCGTCCGGATCGCGGCCGAGCAGCTCGTCGGTGAGCAGGATCTCGCCGTAGCTGCTGCGGGCAGCGGCGGCGGCGTCCGAGACGTAGATGCGAGGGTCTTCCTCGCCGTCCAGGCGGACGACGCCGAACCAGGCGTCCTCCTGCTCGATGAGCACGAGCACCGTGTCCTCGTCGGGGGAGGCTTCACGGGCCAGGTCGGCCAGATCCGACAGGGTTTCCACATCGTCGAGCTCTGTGTCGCTCGCTTCCCACCCGTCTTCGGTGCGCGCGAGCAGTGCGGCGAAGTACACCGTGACTCTCCCACTGGTCATAGGCGTGCCGGTTGGGGGTCCCCCCGGCGGAGGTTACGGGCGGGGAGTGCTCGTCCGAGCCCCACCCACTCGGAATCGTGGCAGAAACAAGGCGTTCAGGGGACGTCTTCGGCTCCCTGTGTCCGGCAGTTCTGCTCGCACGCTCGTTGCCGCCACCTGCGGATCGTACGCGGCTTTGCCCCGCTGCACGCACGGTCACTCGCGACAACCTCCGCGCGGTTCGTGATCTTTGCCGGGGGTTTCCTCACCCGTTTCCTACCAGCGGAAGGTGCGCATGCGCATCGCGTGCCGCAGCCGGGCCGTCTTGGCGCGGCGCGGCTGGACGCGGTCGCGCAGCTCCCGGGCCTCGGCCAGATCGCGCAGGAACCGGGCGCGACGCCGGCGGCGCTCGGCGTCGGACTCGTCGGTCCCGTTCGTCCGGTCGGGCTCCGGGCCCGTCCCCGGCCGTGTGCGCGGCGACGGATCGTCTCGGAATTTCCGGTCGGGCATCTGGTTCACCACCCCCAGTCCGTCCTTCCCACCTTCCCCCGGACGGACGGTTTGACGCCAGCGACCGGGTGAGGCCGGACGACGGGCTTGCCGTGCGGTCGGGGCACCCCGCCCGGTTAATGTTGTGGACATGCGCCTCCACGTCGTCGACCACCCTCTGGTCGCCCACAAACTCACCACGCTGCGCGACCAGCGCACCGACTCCGCGACCTTCCGCCGTCTCGCCGACGAGCTGGTCACCCTGCTCGCCTACGAGGCCACGCGTGACGTGCGCACCGAACAGGTCGACATCCAGACGCCGGTCGAGCGGACCACGGGCGTCAAGCTGTCCCACCCGCGGCCGCTGGTGGTGCCGATCCTGCGGGCCGGCCTCGGCATGCTGGACGGCATGGTCCGGCTGCTGCCGACCGCCGAGGTGGGCTTCCTCGGCATGATCCGCAACGAGGAGACGCTGGAGGCCTCCACGTACGCGACGCGTATGCCGGAGGACCTGTCGGGGCGTCAGGTGTACGTGCTCGACCCGATGCTCGCCACCGGCGGCACCCTGGTCGCGGCGATCCGGGAGCTGATCCGGCGCGGCGCCGACGATGTGACGGCCGTGGTGCTGCTGGCCGCCCCGGAGGGCGTCGAGATCATGGAGCGCGAGCTGGCGGGCACGCCGGTGACGGTCGTGACCGCCTCGGTCGACGAGCGGCTGAACGAGCACGGCTACATCGTGCCCGGCCTCGGGGACGCGGGGGACCGGATGTACGGGGCTGCCGAGTAGGACCCCCGGGGCGCTCGGGCACGCCCTCGGGGACGTGCTCAGCAGCCCTTCTTGGACGTCGGCGCCGGCTCGGGCCTGGCCAGCTTGGTCAGGGCCCGGCCGGCGTCCTGTTGTGTGGCCAGCTGCTTGAAGCCGTCCCCGATGACGAGGTCGACGGCGGCGCCCTTGCGGGCCGCCTCGGTCCGCCGTTCGGCGCCCGGGAGCTGGGTGCCGAGCACGGGCAACGAGGTGTCGAGCGCGGCGGCGGGGCCGAGCAGCAGTCCGGTGCCCTTGACCTTCTTGTCGTACTCCTTGGTCGCGTTGCCCACGTCGCCGATCTTGAAGCCGCGCTTCTTCAGCTCGTCGGCGGTCTTCTTCGCCAGGCCGCCGCGGGTGGTGGCGTTGAGTACGTTGACGGTGATCGTGCGCGGCTCGGGCAGGGGCCTGGCGCTGGGCGAGGGGCTCGCCTTGGTCTTGATGCCGCAGTCCGTCCCGTCACCGGCCGCCGAAGCCTTCCTGCCGCCGCCGGTGAAGACGTCGATGAGCTGCAGCGTGCCCCAGCCGCCCACGCCGAGGACGACGACGGATGCGACGGTCAGGACGACGAGCCTGCCGCGCTGCCGGGGCCGGCGCATCCGCGGGTACTTGTTGCCCGTGATGCGGTACTTGCCGCCCATGCCGGGGGGAGTCAGCATGCTCATGAGCGCAGCGTAGTGCGCCCGGGCGACGATTCCTACTAGATGATCATTCGACGTCGCCCAGCGGAACCCGAAAGGGCCAACCCGCGACCGGCGGGGATCAGTCGAGTTCGAGCACGCGCGCGTGCAGCACCTGGCGCTGCTGGAGTGCCGCCCGCACCGCGCGGTGCAGTCCGTCCTCCAGGTACAGATCGCCCTGCCACTTCACGACGTGCGCGAAGAGGTCGCCGTAGAACGTCGAGTCCTCGGCGAGCAGCGTTTCCAGATCGAGCTGACCCTTGGTCGTCACGAGCTGATCGAGGCGGACCGGGCGCGGCGCGACGTCCGCCCACTGCCGGGTGCTTTCCCGGCCGTGGTCGGGGTACGGCCGGCCGTTTCCGATGCGCTTGAAGATCACACGGAAAGCCTACCGGTCAAGACCTTCCGGGCGCAGCCATGGCGCCGAGGTGCGCCGCTGAAAAAAACCCCACAAGGCGGTACGAACCGGGAACAGGGGCGTGAAGACGCCGGACCGCGAGACCATGCCGTCGGCCCCCGCCCCGGAAGTGTCCGAGCGTGCCGCCGCCCTTCCCCAGGAGGCCCTGCGGGTCGCCTCCGGCTACGCCTTCTCCGGCCCGGCCCCACAGCTGGGGGCCCTGCTGTGGGACGAACGGTGGCTGCCGGACGCGCAGGTCCGGGTGCCGCCGGCGATGCTCAACCGCCACGGCTTGGTCGCGGGCGCCACCGGCACCGGCATGACCAAGACGCTCCCAATCTCGGCACTCATGACTCGAGCGTACGGCGACTGTCGACCATCCGGGCAGGCTTGTTGTATCTGCCGCCGTTTGGGGGAGCCGTGGCTTCACATCGGGGGAACAGGCTGCGAACCCGCGGGCCAGACGCAGATCGGGCGGGAGATCACGCGGTCGCTGATCGGCACGGCACGGCCATCGTGCCGGCGGAGGCGTTAGGGGCGGCGGGGGTGTGAGGGACGGCGGAGGCGCCGGGCGCCTCCGCCGCGCGGGTGGGTCAGCCGCGGTCTCCCCGCTTTCCCTCCGGTACCTGCTGCGGCTTCCGTGTGTCCGGCGGGGAGGGGGGTTTGGGGGTGCTGCGGGCGGCCTCGGCGCGCAGGAGGGCGCGCAGGACGGCGTACGGGTCCTGAAGCATGGCTGGGTTCCTCGTCGTTCCTCGTCGTTCTGGTTCCGTGCGGGACGGACGGACCGGGGCGGGGCCGGTGCTGTCAGCAGCGCAGGACCTCGGAACGCAGGGGGCGAGGGCTGTGCGGCGGGCTTGGCGGTACGGGCACGGGGTGCTGTGCGGTGTACGCCGGCCCGGGGCCCTGGAGCGGGGCGGGGCGCAGCGGGACGGCGGTGCGGCGGACGCCCCGGGCCGGTGGGCGCAGGGCGGTGTCGAGGAGGTCGCACTCGACGGTGGTGCTCTCCCCGGAGACGATGCCCGCCGGCCCGGTCAGGGCCTCGGCGTGCGCACCCGGCACGAGCAGGACGAGCAGCAGGACGAGCACCCGCAGCCAGAGGTGCCGGCGCGGGCCGCGGGGGACCGGCCGCGGTGCGGGGGTCACGGCCACGCCGTTCATCGCGCCGGTTGCGAGATCCGCTCGCTCGGCCCGTGCCGGCTCCGGATCCGCAGCCGGCAGCCGCCGACCGGGGCACGGTCGCGGGAGGCGTCGTGCTCCGGGTCCCAGAGAGACCCGCTCGGTGGCTCGGTCATGCTCCATGCTCGGACCGGGCCGGAGACGCCCGCCACCTGGGACGATCCAGGGGGATGATGCCCGTGCTCTGGTAGCCGAGGGCTTGGGGCGGGCCCCGGTGGTGACGGTTCGCGCCCTGGTTGGCACCGGGTCGCGGGGGCGCGCCGCGTGGGGCGAGCCAGGGGGCTGACGCGTGCGTGGCGGCCGCGGTCTGTCCGTCGGCGGCCCTGGTGGTGACGGTTCGCGCGCTGGTTGCCAGCGGGTCGCGGGGCGCGCCGCCCGGGCGAGCCAGGGGGCTGGCGCCCGCGTCCTGCTTGTAGGCGGCCCCCGGCGCACCAGGAGGCTGACGCGCACGCTCTGCCTGCCGGGGGCGTTCGGGCGGGGCAGGTGGCCGACGGCCGTGTGTTACCGGGCCTCGGGCGGGGCAGGTGGCCGACGGCCGTTTGTTACCGGGCCTCGGGCGGGGCAGGTGGCCGACGGCCGTGTGTTACCGGGCCTCGGGCGGGGCAGGTGGCCGACGGCCGTTTGTCACCGTGCCTCGGGCGGGGCAGGAGGCCGACCGCCGTGTGCCACCGGCCCTCGGCGGGCCGCGGGCAGACGCCCGTGCCCCGCTGCCGGTGGCCCTCGGCCGGGCAGAGGGCGGCGGCCGTGTGCTACGTGCCGGAGGCCTTCGCGGCCTTGGCTGCTGCCTTCATTTCCTGCTTGTGGGCCCGTACCTTGACCAGCGACTCGGGGCCCGTGATGTCGGCGACCGAGCGGAACGACTCCGGCTCGCCGTAGGCACCCGCCGCCTCCCGCCAGCCCGTGGGCCGCACGCCGAGCTGCTTGCCGAGCAGGGCGAGGAAGATCTGGGCCTTCTGCTTGCCGAAGCCGGGCAGGTCCGCGAGGCGCTTCAGCAGCTCCTTGCCGGTGCCGACGTCCCTCCAGACAGCCTCGGCGTCACCGTCGTAGTGCTCGACGAGGTACTGGCACAACTGCTGGATCCGCTTGGCCATGGAGCCCGGGTAGCGGTGCACGGCCGGCTTCTGGGACAGCAGCGCGGCGAAGCCCTCCGGCTCGTGCGCGGCGATCTCGTGCGCGTCCAGGTCGTCCGTGCCGAGCCGCTGGGCGATCGTCGCCGGGCCCTTGAACGCCCACTCCATCGGAACCTGCTGGTCCAGCAGCATGCCGACCAGCGCGGCGAGCGGGCTGCGGCCGAGCAGCGCGTCGGCGTCGGGATCCTGGGCGAGGTGAAGAGTGACGTCCATGCCCCGATCATCTCCCGTCAGGGCCCCGCCCGCTGCTCAGGTCGCGCGCCAGTAGCCCAGCGCGTGCACCCGCTGCTTGGGCAGGCCCAGTTCCTTGCGGACGTACGCCGTCAGGGCCCGGGTCGTCACCGTGTCGCAGGCGATCCAGACGTAAGGGTCGGCGGTGCCCTGGAGCAGGCCGGGCAGGTCCGACTTCACCCGGTCGACCAGATGCGCGCCGGAGTCCTGGCGCGGCACCTTGCGCAGCTCGTGCCGGTCCGGGTCGGTGCGGAACGGCAGGTCGTCGTCGCCGCCCTCGAACCAGACGGTGGCCGGGGCGGCACCAAGGGCGTCCAGGAGGGAGTTGATGGCCGGGAGCGAGGCCGGGTCGCCGACGGCGAAGACGTGCGAGGGCGCGGGGCTCGGATGCTCGAAGCCGGTGCCCTGGACGGTCGCCCCGATGGTGTCGCCCGGCTTCGCCGCCCTGGCCCAGTCGCTGGCGCACCCCTCGTGCAGGGCGAACTCCAGGCCGAAGGTGCCGGCCTCGGCGTCCGGGTCGACCAGGGTGTAGGCCCGCTGGTGCGGCTTGCCCGCGTTGTCGAACCACAGTCGTACCCACATGGTGGGGTGCACTCCGGTCGCCGCCAGCAGACCGCCGTCGGTGAAGCGCAGCCGCCGGTAGTCCGGGGTGACGTCCTCGACGTCCGTCACCGTGAACTCGAAGTCCTTGCCACGCAGCAGCTTGAGGACCGCGCCCTCCCAACCCCGCCCCTGCCCCATCGTGTTTCCGCCCCTTCGCGTACGATTCCGGCCACAGTTGTGACTTAGGCAAGCCTAACCTAAAGAAAAGAGGGGGCACAGCGTGGCCATCGAGATCTACCGTGACGCCTGGGGCATTCCGCATCTGCGCGCGGGCAGCGCGGCCGAACTCGCCCGGGCGCAGGGCCGCGTCACCGCCCGCGACCGGGCCTGGCAGCTGGAGGTCGAGCGGCACCGGGCGCAGGGCACCTCGGCGTCCTTCCTCGGTGAGAGCGCCCTGGCCTGGGACCGGTTCGCGAGACGGGCCAGACTCGACGACACCGCGCAACGCTGCTTCGCGGACCTGGAGAGACGGGACCCCGGGACGGCACGGTGGGTGCGGGCGTACGTCGACGGGGTCAACGAAGGGCTGGCCGACACCACCGCCCCCGAGTTCGCCCGCACCGGTCTCACCCCCGGCCGCTGGGAACCCTGGACCCCCCTCGGCGTCTGGCTCGCCACCCACATCCTCTTCGCCGGGTTCCCGGCGAAGCTCTGGCGCGAGCAGGTCGCCGTCCACCTGGACGCGGACGCCATCGGCCTCTTCGCCACCGACGGCCCCGGCACCTCCGGCAGCAACGGCTGGCTGGTGAGCGGGGAGCGGACCGTCACCGGGCAGGCGGTCATCGCCGGTGACCCGCACCGCTGGATCGAGGACCCGGGCGTCTACCAGCAGATCCATCTGTCCTGCCCGGAGTTCGACGTCGTGGGCCTGGCGGTCCCCGGCATCCCCGGCATCGCCCACTTCGGGCACACCGGCACGGTCGCCTGGGCGATCACCAACGCCATGGCCGACTACCAGGACCTCTACCGGGAGCGGCTGCGGCGCACCGGGGCCGGAGTGGAGGCCCTCGGCCCGGACGGGGTCTGGCGGCGGGTGGCCCGGCACACGGAGACCGTCGAGGTGGCGGGCGAGGAGCCGGTCGAGGTCGAGGTGATCGAGACCGGCCGGGGCCCGGTGATCATCGGCGGGCCCGAAGGCCTCGACGGCGACCTGGCCGACCCCTCCGGCGTGCCCGTGGCGATCAGCCTGCGCTACCCGCCCCGCGTCACCGGCGACCTCGGCTTCGGCGCCCTGCTGGCGCTGCTGCGGGCCCGCCGGGTCGCCGACGTGGACCGGGCCCTCGACCACTGGGCCGAGCCGGTCAACGTCGTCCAGGCCGCCGACACCGAGGGCGGAGTCCTGCACCGCGTGGCCGGGCGGGTGCCGCAGCGCGCCGAGACCAACTCCCTGCGGGTGGTGCCCGCGTGGGAGCCCGGCCACGAGTGGCGGGGCTGGCATGTGACACCGCGCGCCGGGCTCACCGACGGCGTCGCCGTCATGGCCAACCAGCGCGGCCCGGCCGAACCCCTCGGCGTCGAGTTCGCCCCGCCGCACCGCGCCGGCCGCATCGCCGCGCTGCTCGCGGGCAAGGAACACTGGTCCGCCGCCGACATGCCCGCCCTCCACACGGACACCCACCTGGCCTCCGCGGCCCCCCTCCTGGACCACCTCGGCGCCCTCGACACCCTCACCCCCGAGGCCGCCGCCCTCAGGGACCGCCTCCTCGGCTGGGACCGCCGCATGGACGCCGGCAGCGCCGACGCGGCCCTCTACGCGGCCGTGCGCGCAGCGGTCGTACGGCGGCTCGCGGCGCACCCGGCGTTCGCCGCGCTCACCGCACCACCGGCGTACCCCGAGGTGTTCCGGCCCTGGCTCGCCCTCGTCCCCCGGGTCGGCTTCGCCCTCGAACACCTGCTGCGGGCCGGGGACCTGTACGGAATCGACCGCCCGGCGGCCGTCCGCGCGGCGATCGAGGACGTGGCCCTGCGCCCGCCGGCCGGTGTCTGGGGCGACACCCACCGCCTCGCCCCCTGGCGGGCGCTGGAGCCGGAGCAGCCGTACGACGAGCCGGGGCTGTCCGGTGACCACGACTGCGTGCTGTGCACCTCGGGCGTGCCGGGCCTCACCGACCGCGCCGCCCGGGGCCCGGCCGCCCGGTACGTCTGGGACCTGGCCCGGCGCGAGGACAGCCGCTGGGTGGTTCCGCTCGGCGCCTCGGGCGTCCCCGGCTCGCCCCACCACCGCGACCAGCTCCCCCTGTGGCTCGCGGGAGACCTCGTCCCGGTCGTCACCGACTGGGCCCGGCTGGAGAAGGAAACCGATGTCTGACCCGTACGCCTCCCGCGCCCCCGTCCACGAGCAGGTGATCGAAGGCTTCGGCACCGTCCGCGTCCTGCCGCTGGACGCCAGGGCCGACGCCGCCGTGATCCACCGCTGGGTGAGCGAGGACCGGGCCGTCTTCTGGGGCATGAACGGGCTGACCGAGCAGCAGGTCGCCGAGGTCTACGCCCACATGGCCACGCTCGACACCCACCACGCCTTCCTCGTCGTCCGGGAGGGCGCGCCGGTCGCGCTCCTCCAGACCTACGAGCCGGAGGCCGACCGCGTCAGCGAGTGCTACGAGGTCCGCCCCGGTGACATCGGCGTCCACCTGCTGCTCGCCCCCGCGGGTCCGGGCGGCGGACAGCCCGGCTGGACCGCCCGGCTGGTGACGGTCATCGCCGGGTACGTCCTGCTCGGCCTGGACCGCCGGCGGGTCGTGGTCGACCCGGACGTGCGCAACGAGAAGGCGGTCACCCGTTTCCTCGAGCTCGGCTTCGCTCGCGGGCCGGTGGTGGTCCTGCCGGAGATCGACCTGCCGGACGTGTACCTGCCGGAGAAGAAGGCCCAGCTCGCCTTCCTCGACCGGGAGATACTGTTCCCCGGGTGACCCCCGAGCACCTCATCGCCCACTACGGACTCGAACCGATCCCGCGCGAGGGCGGCCTGTTCCGCCAGACCTGGGCCGGTCCCGAACGCCCCGACGGCAGGCCGGAGGGGACGGCGATCGTCGCGCTCCTGACAGCGGAGGACTTCTCCGCCCTCCACCGCCTGCCGACGGACGAGATCTGGCACTTCTACCGGGGCGATCCCCTGGAACTCCTCCTGCTCGCCCCGGACGGCGGCACCCGGACGGTGGTCCTCGGGCCGGACGTCCTCCAGGGCCAGCACGTCCAGTTCACGGTCCCGGCGGGCACCTGGATGGGTGGCCGGGTGGCCGAGGGCGGCGCATGGGCTCTCTTCGGCTGCACGATGGCTCCCGGCTTCACGTTCGAGGGCTACGAACACGGAGACGCGGCCGAGCTGACGGCCCGCTATCCGGCACAGGCGGCCGAGATCGCGGGTCTGTCCCGGCCTTCCTCTTAACCCCCCACCCGGTGAGCACTACACCGATCCCGTCCGTACCTAACGGGAAGCCGTACAGCCCGACCCCGGAGAACCACGTGGACCACCGGCGGAACGAGGATCGCCATGTCGGACGCCCCCGGCGTCTCCAGGCCTTGGTGCTGCTCGGCACCGTGCTGGTACTGCTCCTCGCCGGAGCAGCCCCCGCCTCCGCCCACGCCGCCCTCCGCGGTACCGACCCCGACGACGGATCCGTCGTCGGGCAGGCCCCCCGCCACGTCACCCTGACCTTCACCGAGTCCGTGGGCCTGCTCGACGACTCCTTCCGGGTCTTCGGCCCGGACCAGCGCCGGGTCCACACCGGCGAGGCCACGCACGCGGACGGCCGCTCCGACACGGCCCGGATCGGCCTGCCCGGCAAGCTCGCCCAGGGCACGTACACGGTGGCCTGGCGGGTCGTGTCCGCCGACAGCCACCCCGTCTCCGGCGCCTTCTCCTTCTCCGTGGGGAAGCGTTCCGCGACCACGGCCCAGGTCGACACGGGCCTGGCCGAGGACCCGCTCACCGGCCGCCTCTACGACACCGCCCGCTATCTCGCCTACCTCGCCGCCGCGCTGCTCGTCGGCACGGCCGCGTTCGCGCTGCTGTGCCGGCCCGCGCACACGTCCCCCCTGCGCCGGCCGCTGGTGACGGCCTGGTGGACGCTGCTGGGCTCGACGGCCGTCCTGCTCCTGCTGCGCGCCCCGTACGAGACGGGCACCGGCCCGGCCGCGGCCTTCGACACCGCCGCCCTCGGCCGCACCCTGACCGGCCGCCCGGGCCTGGCCCTGCTCGCCCGGCTGGCCGTCCTCCTGCTGACCGCCGCCTTCCTGATACGGCTGTCCAGGCGCCGTGACCGACAGGGTCCCGCCGCCCTGGCGATCGGCACGACCCTGGCCATCGGCCTGGCCCTGACCTGGGCGGCGGCCGAGCACGCCTCCGCCGGGATCCAGGTGCCGCTGGCGATGACGTCGTCCGTACTGCACCTGCTGGCGACCGGCGTCTGGCTCGGCGGCCTCGTGGCGCTGCTGCTGACCCTGCGCCGCTCGTCCGGCGACGACCTGGTGGAGATCGTGCCCCGCTTCTCGCGGATCGCCTTCGCCTCGGTGTGCGTCCTGGCCGTCACGGGCCTCTACCAGTCCTGGCGCGGCCTCGGCTCCCTCTCCGCGCTGACCGGCACGTCGTACGGCCGTCTGCTGCTCGCCAAACTCGCCGGGGTCGCCGTGCTGTTGCTGGCGGCCCGGTACTCGCGGCGCTGGACCGCGCGGATCGCGGCACCGGCGGCCGTCACCCCGGCCGCTGTCCACGAGCGGGTCCCGCAGCCGGTCGGCGCACCGGCGGAACCCGAGCCCGGGGAACCGTCCGGGCGCTCCGAGGAATCGGGGACGCCGCCCGGCGAACCGGCGGCGGAGCCTCCCTCGTCCGACGCCGACCGGGATACCCGGCGCCGCCGGCTGCGCCGCTCCGTCCTCGCGGAAGTCGCCGTCGCCGCCGTGGTGTTGATGATCACGACCGTACTCACCGGAACCCTTCCGGCCCGTGCCCAGGCCGAGGCGGCCCAGCAGGCCCCGGCGGGCTCGCTGCCGCCCACGACCCTGGTCACGGTGCCCTTCGACACGGGCGCGGGATCCTTGTCCGGACGCGGCACGGTGCAGGTCACCCTGGACCCGGCCCGCGTCGGCGAGAACGGCGTCCAGGCCGTGGTGTCCGGCTCCGACACTGGCCTGGTCGTCGTCCCCGAGGTCCGGATCACCTTCACCCTGCCCTCCCGGAAGGTCGGCCCGATCGACGCCGAACTCACCGACCAGGGCGGCTACTGGAGCACCAACTCCGTCAACCTGCCGCTCGCCGGGAACTGGACGATGAAGACGACCGTGCGGGTGTCGGACGTGGACCAGGTGTCGGTGGAGGAACAGGTGCGGATCGCGCCCTAGGGAGATCCATCAGAAGCCCCCTGGGCACCCGGGCCGCCGGCGCGTCCCCGTCGAGGAGCCGTGTCATGGTCTCGGCGGCGCGGACTGCGGCGTCGCCGCAGCAGTTGTTGAACAGGACGTGGACCTGTTCGGTCCGCTCGGCCAGCCGCCGCACGCGGGGCAGCCACTCGGCGAGTTCGTCCTCGTCGTACGCGTACCGGAACCGGTCCTCCTTGCTGCCGGTCCCCCAGGCGGTGCTGCGGCCGTGGAACCGGACGACGGACAGCCGGGACGAGGTCACGGGGGTGACGGGCGGGACGGAGGAGGGGAGCGTCTGCGTCATGTCGACGGCGACCGCGGCCATGCCGTGCCGGGTGAGCCACGCCCCTGTCGCCTCGTCCTGCCCCGCCTCCCACCAGGAGGGGTGCCGGAACTCGACGGCGACGGGCCAGCCTTCGGTCCGCTCCGCGCACTCCTGGAGGAACGCCTGAGCCCGCTGCCCGGGCCGGAACCAGGGCGGGAACTGGAACAGCACGCTCCCGAGCCGCCCGGCCTCCCGCAGCGGCTCGATCCCGGCCGCGAACCGGGCCCACACCTCGTCGAGCACCACCGGGTCCCGGTGCTCGGCCCGCAGCCCGTCCGGCATCACCGCCTCGCGGGTGGGATGCCCGGTGAGCAGCGAGAACGCCTTCACGTCGAACACGAACCCGTCCGGTGTCCGCTCGGCCCACAACCGGCTGTTCCGCTCGCTCGGCAGCGCGTAGTACGAGGCGTCGACCTCGACGACACCGAACCGCTCGGCGTAGTGCCGTAACCGCCCCTCGGCGTCCCGCCGCCCCGGGGGATACCAGCCGCCGGCCACCAGCGCCCGGTCGGTCCAGGAACACGTGCCCACCAGGATCTGACCCATGCGGGAGCGGATACCCGGGCCGGGCGGCGGCAGGCTCCGCTTCCGGCCGGGACGTCGCGGTGAGACTCGCCCGGAATCGGGGTAAGCGGGTGATATCTGCATAAATCCGGGGTTATGGATGATTACCCCTGAGAGCGAGATGACCGATCATGGAGCAGCCCGCCACCGTCGGCCGGGCCGTCCGGCCGCTCGGAGAGGACCCCGAAGCGCTCGAAGCCTGCGTCGGCGAAACCCTCACGGTCCGCGTCACCCTCGACGAACACGGCACCGTGACCGGCTGGAACGCGGGCGCCGAGCGACTCCTCGGGTACTCGGCCGGGCAGCTGACGGGGCGCCCCGCCGCGGATCTGCTGGCCGAGCCGATCCCGGTGCGCGGCGGGCTGCCCACCCTCGCCGGGCTGTCGCGCTGGAACGGCGACGTCGCGCTCCGGCACCGCGACGGCCGCAAGCTCACCGTCCGGATCCTCGCCCACCACCGGCCGGCCGGCGTCGACGCCCCCGCCTGGCTGATCGTCTCCGCCCTGACCGGCCGGCAGCCGTCGGCCGATCTCGACGAATCCCTCGTGAGCTGGAGCTTCGCCCAGTCCCCGTGCTGCGCCCAGGCCATCTACGACACCCGGCTCCGGCTGCTGCGGGCCAACGCCGACATGGAGCGGGCCGCGGCGCTCACCGAGGAGGAGATGCGGGGCCTGCGCGTCTCCGAGATCATCGACGACGACGCCGGCGAGCGGGCCGAGCGCAGCATGCTCCGGGTGCTGCGGACGGGCGAGCCGCAGTACGACGAGAACTTCCTGCGCGCCCCCGGCGAGACCCATGAGCACGCCTGGTCGGTCTTCGTGTCCGCGCTGCGCGACCCCGAGGGCGTCATCCGGGGCGTCTGCCTGTCCGCGCACGACATGACGGAGCAGCTCTGGGCCCGTGAGCGCCTCCAGCTGATCGCCGAGGCCGGCCGGCACATCGGCAGCACGCTGGACGTGACGCGCACGGCCCAGGAGCTGGCGGACGTGACCGTCCCGGTCCTGGCCGACCTCGTCAGCGTCGATCTGCTGGCCGCGCTGGACGACGCACCCGAACCACCCGCGCGGGCGGTGCCGGCGGACGGGCCGCTGCTGCTGCGCCGGGTCGCCCTGCGGTCCGTGACCCCGGGCGCCCCGGAGTCGGCCGTGGCGGCCGGCGCGGTGGACTCCTACCCGGAGGGTTCGACGCCCTTCGAGAGCCTGCGCACCGGACAGCCCGTCGTGCACCGGGCGAGCGACCCGGCGTTCCGCGCCTGGCTCGCCGGCGATGCGGGCCGGGCCGCCCGGGTCCGGGCGTACGGCATCCACTCCGTGATGGCCGTGCCGCTCGCCGCCCGCGGCACCACCCTGGGCGTCGTGTTCTTCCTCCGGCACCGCAACCAGGAGACCTTCCGGCACGACGACCTGGTCCTGGCCGGGGAACTGGCCGCCCGGGCCGCCGTCAGCATCGACAACGCCCGCCGCTTCACCCGCGAGCGCGCCACGGCGGTCACGCTCCAGCGCAGCCTGCTGCCCCAGCGGCTGCCCCGGCAGGCGGCGGTCGAGGTCGCCTCCCGTTACCTCCCGGCGGGCGGGCACGCCGGTGTCGGCGGGGACTGGTTCGACGTCATCCCCCTGCCGGGGGCGCGGGTGGCCCTGGTCGTCGGTGACGTGGTCGGCCACGGGCTGCACGCGTCGGCGACCATGGGGCGGCTGCGTACGGCGGTGCGCACGCTGGCCGACATCGACCTGCCGTGCGACGAGCTGCTGACCCACCTCGACGACCTGGTCGTCCGCCTGAACACGGAGGAGGCCGGAGACGGCGAGCGGAGCGCGGCAGCCTCCGCGGAGACCTCCGGCGACGTCGGCGCCACCTGTCTGTACGCCGTCTACGACCCCGTGACGCGGCGCTGCTGCTTCGCCGGGGCCGGGCACCCCGCGCCGGCCGTGGTGCGCCCCGACGGCACCGTCGAACTCGTCGGGCTGCCCGCCGCGCCCCCGCTCGGCCTGGGCGGTCTGCCGTACGAGGCCACCGAGGTCGTCCTGCCCGAGGGGAGCCTGCTCGCCCTCTACACCAACGGCCTGATCGAGACCCGCGACCGTGACCTCGACACCGGCGTCCACCTGCTGCGGGAGGCCTTGGCCCGCCCGGCGGCCTCACTGGACGCCCTGTGCGACACGGTCCTCGACGATCTGCTGCCGCGGCGCCCGGCCGACGACGTCGCGCTGCTCCTCGCCCGCACCCGCGCGCTCGACGCCAACCAGGTCGCCACCTGGGCGGTGCCACCCGACCCGTCAGCGGTCGCCCTGGCCCGCAGGGACGTGGTGACGCAACTGGGGCAGTGGGGCCTTTCCGACGCCGTGTTCGTCACGGAACTGGTGGTCAGCGAGCTCGTCACCAACGCCATCCGGCACGCCGAGCCGCCGATCCAGCTCCGCCTGATCCACGACACGACCCTGATCTGCGAGGTCTCCGACGGCGCCAACACCGCTCCCCACCTGCGGCGGGCCCGCACCTACGACGAGGGCGGCCGCGGCCTGCTCCTCGTCGCCCGGCTGACCGACCACTGGGGCACCCGCCAGGGCACCACGGGCAAGACCATCTGGGCGGAACAGACCCTGCCCCCCGCCGTGAGGAGCCACCTGCCATGACCACACCCGCGTCCCACCGGGCCGCCCGCGCCCCCGTCCAGCAGGCCGCCCTGCTGGTCGGCCTCGTCTTCCTCGTGGTCGGCGTGCTGGGCTTCATCCCCGGCATCACCACCGACTACGGCTCGCTGGAGTTCGCCTCCCACGAGTCGGGCGCCGAACTGTTCGGCCTGTTCCAGGTCTCGATCCTGCACAACCTCGTGCACCTGGCCTACGGCCTCACCGGCATGATCCTGGCCGGTACGGCCGCCGGGGCGTCCTCGTACCTGCTGGTCGGCGGCGCCGTCTACCTGGTGCTGTGGGTGTACGGCCTGTCCGTCGGCCAGGACAGCGACGCCAACTTCGTCCCGCTGAACACCGCGGACGACTGGCTCCACTTCGTCCTGGGCATCGCCATGATCGGCCTGGCCCTGGTCCTCGGCCGGCGCGGCACGCGCACCGGCGCACGGTAGGGATCACCGAGGACGGCATGCAGACCTTCCTGCCCTACCCCGACTTCCGCACCACGGCCCTGGCGCTCGACCGCCGCCGGCTCGGCAAGCAACGGGTCGAGGCGCTGCAGGTCCTGCGCGGCCTGGTCGTCCCCGGCTACGGATGGCGCCGCCACCCGGCCGTGAAGATGTGGCTCGGCTACGAGGAGGCGCTGGTCCGCTACGGCCTGGAGATCTGCCGCGTCTGGCGCGAACAGGGCCACCAGGACACCTGCGCGGCCACCCTCGTGGCCGACCTCGCCACGATCCGCCCCCACGCCCCGGTCCGCGAGCAGTCCCGACTCGCCGCCGAGGGTGAACTCCCGCCCTGGCTCGGCGACGACCCCTTCCACGAAAGCCACCGCTCGGCCCTGGTCCGCAAAAACCCCACGGTCTACGCCGCCCTCTTCCCGGGCGTCCCCGACGACCTGCCGTACGTCTGGCCGGCGTCGGACCGCACGCCGTAGGCCGTAGGCGAGCCTCCCGGCCAACTTCCCTCCACGCAGCCCCGGTTGTCCCGTTGTCCGAGCAGACCGGTCCGTGTTCCACTGAATCTTTTCTGGCACATCGGTCACGGGTCACCCGCTCCCGGGCGGGCAGGCACTGCATGGGGGAACCGTGTGTGAAGAGCTGGGGTTCGAGAGACTTCTGGGCGATGAGGGCTTCTTCGCGCGTCTCTTCGGGCGGGCGCCGTCCGGGGCCGGGCGGGATCCGCTGTACGGCCCCGACCTGCCCGTCGTCCTGCTCACCGGCGGCCCGGGCATGGGCAAGGGCCGGCTGCTGCGCGCCGTGCGGGATCGTTTCGGCGCCAAGGTGCCGGTGATCCACCTGGACTGCGCCTCCCCGGTGTTCGCGGACCGGGCGGAACCGGAACCGGGCGCACGCTCGACCGCGACCGAGGCCCTGGCCGAGGTCGCCCACCGGCTGCGCACCTGGCAGGGCACGGGCGGCTCGTTCGCCTTCCCGCGGCTCTTCGCCGGCCTCGCCATGGTCGCCACCGGCGTCGCGGACGGCACGCCCGAGGCAGTCGCGACGGAGGCCGAACGGTACGAGAACCTGGCCCAGCGGCCACGCCTGCGCGGCCTGGGCACCGGCGACTTCTGGCGGGGCGTGCTGCACGGCGCCATCCGCAACCTGCTGACGACCCTGTCCGGTCAGGCCTTCGACCCGTACTCGGCGGCCGTCAGCAACGCCCTGCTGGACGCCCTCTTCGAGCGCGCGGCCCCGCGGGGCAGGGCCGAACTGGAGCGGGTCTACGGCGCCTACCCGGGCGCGGCCGGGCAGCCCAGGATCGGGCTGCGCATCCTCGCCGCCGACTTCCGGGCCGGCGGCGAGGCACGCGAGGTGGCGGAGAGCTTCCTCTTCCGGGCCCTGCGCGAGGACCTCGAGGCGGCGTACGCCTCTCCCTCCGGCTGGCTCCGCCGCGTCGGCCGCCCGGGCCTGCTGCTGGACCACGCCGAGTCGTCCCCGGGCGAGCAGCTGCTGCGCGCCGTCCTCACCGACCGCCGGGGCGGGCAGCGCGACCGCGTCGTCATCGTCGGCACGGCCCGCCGCGCGGACGGCGGTGCCTTCCTGCACGGCGGCCTGCCGCCCGCGACGCCCCCGGCGGAGTACCGGCCCGCCGACGGCGCCCCGCCCGCCTGGTCCCGCCGCGGGGACGACGCCGCGGGCCCGGGGCCCCTCGCCGACGGTGTGCTGTTGCTGCGGATGCCGCTGCTCACCGGCGACCAGCTCCGCCGGGAGACCGTACGAAGACAGCAGCGCGCCGAGCCGGAGGGCGGCACCAACCGCCGCCGTATCGACGCGGCCGTGGCCCGGCTCAGCGGCGGCCGACCGCACACGGTGATCCGCCTCGCCACCGCCGCGGCGTCCTTCCGCATGCCGGCCGACGCCAACGACCGGGACATCCTGGGCGCCCCCTTGCGGCTCCCCGGCGACGACGCCCCCGAACGCCCCGTCGCGGACGTCCTGTTACGGGAGCTGATCCTCGACCAGCTCCCCGTACAGCTGCCGGACGAACACCACGACCAGTGGCTCGACCTCCTCACCCACCTGTCGGTCGCACACGACTCGGAGTGCGCGGACGTCCTGCTCCGCCACCACCAGCAGGGCCACGTCCACCACCTGACCGCCCATCACGTCTCCCGGCTCCTCATCGACACCGGCTGGCCCACCTGCGAACGCCACTTCATCGGCGACTTCGGCCTCCGCCAGCTCCTCGTGCACCGGCTCTACGGGCTGCGGCCGGGCGGCGCCGCCTGGTACGCCGACCACCACCTGCTGCGCGACCACTACGCCCGGCGCGCGGACGGACGGCAACCGCCCCCGGGCGACGGCGCCTTCCGGTCCGTCACCGCGCACCGGATGAACCACCACCTGGTGTCCGGCGGCGCCGACGACGTCGTCACCCACCTCGCCGCCACCCTCCCCGGCCGCCCCCTCGAGTGGTGCGCCGAGCTCCTGGAGATCGCGCAGGCGCCGTACCCAGGCGGTGCGGACGCCCGACGCGGGCGCGCCCAGGGCCTGGTGGGGGCGGACGGCCCGCCGCTGCGCCGCACCGTCGACCAGCTGCTGCACGCGGTGTGGCTGTGCGAGGAGCGGACCAGGCCCACCGGCAAGGAGACGGCCCGCACGCTGGCCAAGCTGCTCGACCTGCTCTCGATCATGGACTTCGACGGCGCGGGCCGGCTCAGCAGGACGGCGACGGACTGGAGCGCCCTGGCGGAGAACGAACAGCCCCTGCTGCGCTGCACGTGCACCGAACAGCTCCGGCGAAGGAGATAACGGGCATGCCGAGATGGAAGAAGATCCTCTACTCCCTGCTGGGCGTGGTGGTGCTGGTCGCGGGCGTCGCGTTCATCACCTCCGTCATCCGCAAGCCCGACACCTGCGCCGGCGGCGTCGAGCGGATCGACGGCGAGTGCATCGGCGTCAACGGCGAGGGCTACGACTTCGGCACCCCGGAGATCGCCGGGGTGGCCCGGGCCATCGCCCGCGAGAACCAGCGGATCGAGAAACAGCCCCACGTCACGGTGGCGATGATGCTGCCGCTCCAGTCGGACCGCGAGGCCCTGCGCCGGCAGATGCGCAGCGACCTCCAGGGCGCGTACCTGGGACAGCGGCAGGCCAACGCGGGCGAGGGCGAACCGCCGAAGATCCGGCTCGTCCTGGCCAACCCCGGTCAGGACTACGGCCGTCAGGAGGAGGTCGTCGACGCACTGCTGCGGATGGCCGCCTCCCCCGAGGACCGGCTGCGCGCCGTCACCGGCTTCAACCTGAGCCTCGCCACCACGGAAGCGGCCGTCGGACGCCTCACCGAGAACAACGTCCCGGTGCTGGCCGCCCGGATCAGCGGGGACCGGATCGCGAACGAGGACCGGCCGGACGGCATGGCCGAGCTCCGCTTCCCGGGCCTGGCGCGCATCCTGCCCACCAACAGCGACGCGGCCCGGGCTCTGGCCGACTTCAACGGCGACCGCGGCCGCCGGAACCTCAAGACGGTCCTGGTCTACGACAAACGCCCCGACGGCTATAACGAGTCGCTGGCCAGGGCGTTCAGCCGGATCGAGGAGAAGGGCCCGGCCGGCCCCGCCGCGATGTCCTTCGAGTCCCCGTCCATCGACGAGGCGGGCTCCACCGGCAACCAGTTCACCCAGACCGCCAACAACATCTGCGACTCCGAGGCGGACACGGTCTACTTCGCGGGCCGCACGCTCCACCTGCGCATCTTCGCCCTGAAACTGGCCCAGGTCGGCTGCAAGGGCCGGCACTACACGATCATCAGCGGGTCCGACGCGGCGTCCCTGCGCCAGGACATGACGGAGCAGGACTGGGCCCGGCTCCGGGGCGACGGCGGACGGGCGAAGGTGACGGTCCAGTACGCGGCCCCCGCCCACCCCGATGCCTGGACCACGGAACTGACGGCCTGGACGAAACGGTGGACGGCCACCCACCGCACCGGGCCGAAGCCTCAGGACCTGCCCCAGTACCTCGCCGAGCCGAAGGCGGCCCTGGAGACTCTGCGCGGCCAGATCACCGCGGCCCAGCGCGAGGGCGTCGATCTCGGCTCCGTGCCGAACCTCGAGGACTCCCGCACGATGCTCGTCCACGACGGCCTCATCACCATCGGCAAGGCCCTCCACCAGGCCCAGAAGGGCGGCCCGGAGACAACGGTCCCCAGCCTGGAGGACGTCGGACGCCAGTGGTCGCTTCTCCACTCCCGCCACCGGGTCCAGGGCACCAGCGGCCTGATCTGCCTCACGACAGGCGGCAACGCCTACGACAAACCGGCCGCGATCGTCGAACTGGACCCGGGCCGCAGGGGCCGGGGCACACTGAAGTTCGTCGGCCTGGGCTGGCCGACGGGCAAGGAGCAGCCGAAGAACTGCGTGATCCCGAGCGACACGCCGTGAAGCGATCCGTCCCGCTGAGACACCTGACGCAACGAGGGCCCCGACCGGCTGTCGAAGCCACCGTCACTCGTGGGCCCCAGGCCCTAGGCCGCCCTGCGCCGCCCCGCGCGCATGCCCGGCCCGGGCTCCAGTGCGTCCTCGGGCGGGAAAACCTCGTCCTCCCCGAAGTCCGGGGCCTGGAAGGGGTTTGTCGCCGGAGGCGGCGATGCTGCGGCGGAACGGCGGGGTTGCCCTTCCGGAGCGGAGAACAGCGAAGTCGGTTCGATGGGAGGTCTCTCTTTCGTTACAGGCCCCGGACGGGGCCTGGCGTGCCGTGACCGGGCACAGCGGTCCTACAGCTTGGTCATCTTGCTGTACGGACTCAGGATCCGCATCTGCGACGAGCCGAAATCCACGAGTGCCGCGATTCCGTCCTCGATGCCGATCACGCGGCCGAGACCGTACATGTCATGAGTGACCTGGTCGCCCACGGCGAAGTGCTTGGGAGCCGGTGCGACGGGGGCCTTGAAGGGGCTGGTAGGCAAATGACGCTTGGGTGCAACAGGCTTAGTCATCGACCCCAGTATGCGCCTAAGGCTCTCCGGTTCCCATAGGTCATCCGTTTCGCCTGGTCAGAAGGCTCCTCGGACGGCGGTGCGGCGAGGGAGCGGCCGAGATGCCGCCCGCGCCGGCCGAGGACGCGCCGACCGGGGCCCCTCCTCGCCGGCGCCCCGGGGCACGCCGCTTCGCGCGAGCGGCTCCCCGCCGGCCGTCGCGGCCGGCCCGCCGGGCCCCCAGCAGGGCCACTGCCGTCGCGCACTGTCGCCGGCTCCGCCAATTCCAATTCAAGCTATTTTCACAGCGCTGTGCGCCGTTCGAATGGTGGGCCATTTTTCTGTCTTCTGCAAGTCGGTTACAACGATATTCCTGCGTAATATGCGGCGGCGTAACAGCAACGAGGCTTCCCGGGTGATCGGTAGGGCCCGGTATGCCATGGCCCACAGGAAATGGCTTTTCGATGAAGCTGAAGATCCCTCAGGCACCAGGCCGCCGATCCTTCTCCGGTTCGCTGGCCTCGGCGCTCGCCGCCACGGTCGCCGCTGTGATGGTCGCTCTGACCCCGACGCAGGCGGTGGCCATCGCGACGCCCGTGCCTTTGGCTACGGCCGCGAGTTTCTCCGTTCTCTCAGGTCAGGGAGTCACCAACACCGGCCCCTCGGTGCTCAGCCAGGACCTCGGCACGCACCCGAATGCGTCCATCACCGGGTTCCCGCCCGGCCTCGTGCTCGGCGCCGTGCACGCGGCGGACGCCGTCGCACTTCAGGCCAAGTCCGACTTGGTCACGGCGTACAACCAAGCGGCCGGCCAGGCCACGGACTTCGAGCTCCCGGCGGCCATCGGCGGTGGCCAGACGCTGCTCCCGGGCGTCCACACCGCTGAAGTCGGTGTCGGACTCACCGGCGACCTGGTCCTGAACGCCGGAGGAAACCCGAACGCCGTCTGGGTGTTCCAGATCCCCGAAGCCCTCACGACGGCGTCCTCCAGCCGCGTGCTCCTCACGAACGGCGCCTCGCCGTGCAACGTGTACTGGCAGATCGGCAGCTCGGCCACCCTCGGCACCGACTCCACGTTCGTGGGCACCATCATGGCTCTGGCCTCGATCAGCGCCAACTCGGGGACGGACATCGAGGGCCGGGCACTGGCCCGTGAGGGCTCCGTGACGCTCAACAACAACAGGATCTTCCTCAGCGGCTGCGCCGGCGCCACCGGTGGGACGACGACGGGAACGACCACCGGCACCACGACCGGCACCACGACCGGAGGGCTCCTCGGCGGCGGCCTCGTGACCGGCGGTCTCCTGGGCGGACCCATCGCGTCGCCCGGCATCACCTCGGGCAACGTCGCCGGCAACACGTCCGGGAACACCGCGGGCAACACGGCCGGGAACGCCGCCGGCAGCACGTCCGGGAACACCGAGGGCAACACGTCCGGGAACACCGCGGGCAACACGGCCGGCAACACCACCGGCGGGAACGGCGGTGGCGACAACGGCGGGAACGGCGGTGGCCACGGCCACGGCCCGGGCAATGACGGCAAGCCCGGAAAGCCGGACCACAACGGCAGGCCCGACCACGGCAAGCCCGACCACCACAAGCCCGGCCACGGCGACAAGGCCGACCACGGCAAGCGGCCCCACGAGGGCTACGGCTACGGCGACCAGCCCCACGAGAAGTACGGCTACGGCGAGCAGCCCCACGAGAGCCACGGCTCCGACGGGAAGCCCAAGGGCCACGACGTGTAGGCAGCGCACTGCGGTCAGCCTGCTCACCCGATGAACGGCGCGCGGCGGAATTCTCCTCGAGTCCGCCGCGCGCCGTCGGCGGCAGTCAGTCGAAAAAGCCCCGGCGTGAGCAGCTGATTCGAGAAAGGCAGGTAGGCGATGTCGAGCGGAATTGACGCAGCGGACGCGAAGGAAATCCAGCATTTCGAATCCGGTCCGGACGCGCAGGAATGTCCTGACGCCACGGCCGCGCCGCCGCCCCAATTGCCGAGAGGCACCCGTGTACTCAGATCGGGATGGTGCGCCGCGGTGGCCCTGTGCCTGGTGGCGAGTGTCGTCCACGTGTTTCTGGTGTTCCTCCACGTGGCACCGGCCAGCACCGTCTCCAAGCGCTACGCCCCGCAGGTCAACGCCTGGGTGTTCCCCTTCTTCGAACAGAACTGGCGGCTCTTCGCCCCGGACCCGGAATCCGTCAACCGGCAGATTCTGGTGAGAACCGCCCGCACGGACTCCGGCGGGTCGGTCCACGTGAGCCCCTGGTTCGACCTGACCGCCGTCGACGGCGCCGCGGTCGAACATCATCCCTTCCCGAGCCACACGGCACAGAACCTGCTGCGTCGTGCCTGGTCCGGCTACGTCGACTCGCACGGAGCGGACGACAGGGCGCGCACGGAACGCGCCGTGATGATGCGGACGTACCTGACCAACATCGCCGCGGACCGCGTCGCCGCCCATGAGGGCGGCACCTTCGACTTCGTTCAGCTCCGCGTCGTCACGCTGCCCGTCGCCGCGCCCGGCTCAGCGGCCGGCGACCGCCCGCCGAAACCGGCCGAGAACCGGCTTCTGCCCTGGTGGAAGGTGACCCGCCATGCCGAATGAGACGCGGAGGACGACGCCCTCGGGCGCCGGCCGGTGGCTCGCCGACCGGATCACCGCGGTGTGGGACCTCCTGACCGGGCGGCCGGTGTCCCTGTACGCCGCGTCGGTGCTGCGCATCGGCTACGGGCTGCTCTACCTGATCTTCCTGCTGCGCGAGTTCCCGCACAGGGACGAGATCTGGGGCCCCGGGTCCCCGTGGACGCCCGCCCTGGCCCAGGAGCTCTTCGCGCAGACGGGCTGGTTCAGCATCCTGGCCCTGTCCGACAGCCGCGCCTTCTTCGAGCTCTGCTACGTCCTGGCCCTCGTCACGTCCACGCTGTTCATGCTGGGCTGGCGGACCCGGGTCATGTCCGTCCTCTTCGCCGTCGTGGTGATCTCGTTCCACGCCCGCGCGATCTTCATGACGGACGGGGGCGACAACCTGGTCCTGCTGATGGCCCTCTACCTCGTCCTCACCGCCTGCGGCCGGCGCTGGTCGCTGGACGCGCGCAGACACCGACGCAAGGCCGTTCCCGCCGGCAGCGCGCCGCGACCGCCGAGCAGCCCCCTCACGCGAGAACTGCGTGACGCCAGGACCACTCTGGTCACCGCGGTGCACAACTGCGGCATGTTCGTCATCGCGGCACAGGTCTGCCTCCTCTACGGATCAGCCGGCCTGTACAAGGTCCAGGGCCCGTCCTGGGGTAACGGCACCGCTCTGCACTACGCCCTGAACCTCGAACTCTTCCGGCCCTGGCCCGAGCTCTCGCACCTCGTGGACGAGCACACGCTCGCGATCGCCGTCGCCGGCTACGTGACCGTGCTCCTGCAGGTGGCCTTCCCGTTCGTGCTCTTCGGCAGGCTCAAGTACCCCGTGCTCACCCTGCTGCTGGGCATGCACATCGGCATCGCCGTGCTCATGGGGCTGCCGCTGTTCTCCGGGGCGATGATCATCGCGGACGCGGTGTTCCTTCCCGACCGCTTCTACGCCTTCCTGCCTCGCCTGTGCCGACGTGTGCCGCGGAGGGCGGACCGCGGCCGGCCGGTACCGGCAGGGGCGGCAGGCTCCGGAGCCGTACCCGCGCAAGGAGGCCCCGGCGGCGGGCTCGGCTCGAAGCACCGGGTCGTGCACCCCGCCGAGCGGGCGGCGAGCCCGAGGAGTGGCCCCTGATGTCCCGCGCCCGGCGCTACGGCTGCTTGTCGCGGGCGGCTGAGGCCTGCCGGGTGTCCGCGCCGGAGCTGACGTGCCGCTGGGTCTCGTGCGGGCCGTGCCAGTCCAGGCACATCACCGTGGCGTCGTCCTCGAGCCGGCCGCCCGCCGCGTCCCGGACCGCGGACGTCAGCGTCAGCGCGGCCTCCCGCGGGTGCAGCCCCCGGGTGCGCTCCAGCAGGGCGGCCAGGTCGACCTTCCCCCCATGACGTTCGACCATGCCGTCGGTGAACATGAGCAGACGGTCGCCGGGGCGCAGATCGATGCAGACGGGCGAGGCCGCCATCCACCCGACGCCGCGGCGGACAACGTCGAAGGGCCCCACCGCAAGCGGTGGGGCCCTTCGACTTCGTGCCCGGTGAGGCACTGACCTGCGGTGGATCGGATGGTTCGGTGACGTCCGGACGCTGCTGAACGTGGGTGAACGAGACCAGAACCGAGACCACGAGGTGACGGGTGGGTGGCTCACGTCGTTCGGTGGGTGCTGCACTCACGCCGGATTCCTACTTGTTTGATAATGTCGATCGCTATGAGCGAGATTCCTTACAACGTCGGCGAGGGGCCAGCCACCAGGGTCAGCCTCTCCCTCCCCGAGGGGACGGCGGAGGCGATCCGCCGACGGGTCGGCAAGCGTGAGTTCTCCGCGTTCATCACCGAAGCGGTGGAGCGCGAGCTGCGAGGTCAGATCCTGGATGAGTACCTGGCCGACTATGAACGCCGTCAGGGGCCGATCTCCGAGCACGAGCAGGAGCGGGCACGCCGGGTCTTCGACGAGGTGTTCGCCGAGGAGGGGCAGTGGCCCGCCGCAAGCTGAGTCACGAAGGCACCCTCGTTCTCGACTGCGAGGGCCTGTCGAGGTTCGTCAGTGATCACGAGCCCGTCGTCGCCCTCGTCGCCGAAGCCCGCAAGCGGGGCATGGAGGTGGTCATCAGCGCACTGACCATCATCGAAGCGGTGCATCGCCGGACCGACAAGGCGCGGCTCGCCTGGGTCCTGTCCGGCGTGCGGATCGTGCACATCGGCGACGAGGAGGCAAAGGCCGCCTCAGCCATGCTGATCAATGCTGGGCTTCATGGTCACAAATACGCCATCGACGCCGCCGTGGCCGAGATGGCGCTGCGGCAGCGCCGCCCGGTGGTCATGCTCACCTCGGACATCGACGACATGACGAAGCTCTGCGGCGACCGAGTGCGCCTCGTTGCCGTGCAGTAGATGCCCAAGACCCGAACGCCGGGGACGGAAGGTCGGCCGTACGTTCTTGTCCGGGCGCGGTGGGGCCGGTGGACCAGTCGGTAGCACCCAGGGCCGTGAACGGCTGCGTGGCCGGGACGCCTCGTCTTTCATGGTGCCGTGAGGTGCAGCAGCCGCGTGTTGGCTGCGTCCGGCGTGAAACGGTCAGGGGCGAATTCCGCGGCGGACCGAAGTCCGAGCCACTCCAGCATGGCGTGGTGTTCCCCATGCGCCGGACGGCATTTGGGCCATGGCGCTGAGGTTCTACGGCCGCATCGCTGAGGAGCTGTACAAGGCCCGCCGAGAAGGCAGCATCCCGCTCACCATCGTCTTCGACGACGGCATCACCGAGATCGGCACCGCTCCACAGGATGGCGAGGACACCCCCCAGCACTCCACAGGATGGCGAGGACACCCCCCAGCACTCCACAGGAGCAGCCGCAGGATCGGCAGAGACGGCCACAGCACCAGGGCGCCACGCCATGGGGGAGTGCGGACTCTGATGTCATTCCCCGGAAGTTGGTTCCATCTCCACGACATGGTGAACGGCACTCTTGTCGATGGCCTGACAGGTTGCTTTGCAAGATCGATGTCAGGTGCGAATAAGGAACACACGCCGCGCCTGGGGATCTAAAGGCGCGGCGCGTTTCCGGTTTCCTGTGACCTGGAAACCGTTCTCGGTATCTCACGGGGAGACAATCGAATGAACAAGGGCATACGAATGCGCCTGATGTCCGGGGCTGCCGCCGCTTTCGCGGCCGGGGCCCTCGTGCTGACGGCGTCGCCGGCTCACGCCACCTCGGCCTCCACTTCTGTAGGCATCCCGGGCGGCAACAAGATCTCGATCAACGCCTGGCACTGTGGCTTCTACGTGACCGCCTGTGACTGGAAGGCGTCCACGAAGATGTCGGGCACGAACCCGCGCAAGGCCAAGTGGATCCAGAACCGCGCGGAACTGGCGGCCCACGGCGTGAGCGTCTCCATCACGATTTCCAAGAACCCCGAGGCCACGCTCACGATGAAGAGCCGGTCCCTGGGGGAGGTGCGCTGGAAGAACACCAATGCCAACATCTCCGACACCTACGGCCAGATGCGCCCGGGCGGTGCCACCACCTACGTGTCGACCAAGAGCTGTGGCTCGGCCAAGGTGACCAACTCGATCAACGTCAGCGAGAAGTGCGCCTACGCGGGCGCCGCCTGATGTGCATTCGCCCAGGCGGATGCAGCGCGTGAACTGAGTAAAGGTGTCACACCGTCAGGGCCCGGCGGTGTGACACTTTTCGTGAGCTGAAGAACAACGCACGGGGGCGTTCGGTGAAATTCGGTGCGGCGACGCGCGGCAGAAAGCTGGCGTCCCAGTTCGTCTGGGCAGCCATGTGTGCTGCCCTCTTGACGTCGTGCATATCCACGTCCGAAGAGTCCGGGGGGCGTGACTCCGCCGCTGCTCGGCAATTCGACCTTCTGGTCAGTAATCAGAACGGCTACTATTACCACCCCTTTCTGCGGCAGCAGCCAGCAGGTCCCCAGGCGCATTCCTTCGCGTTGCGGACGCTTTACGAATTGGGCCGGGCCCCGAAGACCAGTATGGCCTCGGCCCAGGTCAGGTCGTTTCGCAGGGGAGCGCTGGAGACCTCCTCGCTCTGGGGCCGTAACTGGCTGATCCCGCTGTGGCGGGCCGGTGCCGACGAAGCGCTGGGCACCGGCGACGCGGCGGACGTGAGCAAGGCCCGGAACAAAGGCGGCTGGTACGTCGACTCCGCCCTCGGCGACGACGGTGACGCGGCGCGCCTCGGCGCCACCTGGGCCGCCGTCGAAGTACTCGACGCACTCGGACGCCTGGACGACCTCCCGGCGGCTGACCGAGCCGCCACCGTGGCCTGGCTGCGATCGCTGGCCGACAAGCCCCGCGCGCTCGATCAGAGCAGCGCCCTGGCCCGCTCGCTCCAGATGCTGAAGGAGCCCGTTCCCGCCACCCTCACCCGGATCGCGGCACCGCGCACGGACGATTTCGCGGACCTCACGCCCGACGACAGGGCGACCTGGCTCGCCGACACCTACAGTTATGTGCTGATCCAGGAGGCGGCGGGGAAGCAGCCTGCCGTCAACCGCGAGGTTTGGGAACCGGTACTCCGGGACGGCGCGGCGACGCTCCCCTATGAGCAGCTCTACGAGCTGGTCCACGTGCTGAAGGCGGCCGGTTCGCCGAAGTCCGTGTTCGCGCCGGTGCTGAAGCGACTGGATGGCGAACGGCTCGATGACGGGACGGTCCGCGACCCCGACGCCTACATCGGCAACCCGGACGCCTCCCTCTTCGTGCAACGGCTGCGGACGCTGGCGGGCTGGTCACGCAAGGACCCCGGGCTGCTGGCGGCCCTGGGGCGCGAGGAGAAGTCCGGCGACGTCAGCCAGGAGGGCGCCGAGCGGCTGAACCGAGCCGCCCTCCGCAAGGTCACTGCAGGGGGCGACACGAGCGAACAGGCGAAGCAGCTGTGCGCCAACCCGCAGGTGCTGCCCACCACCGTGACCGAGCACAACGCCACCCAGTGGCAACGCACCACCCTCAACTGCGCCGACGCCGACGTCCCGACCAGCACCCCGACCATCGATACCTGGACCCTGGACACCCCGGACCGGGTGGTCGCGGCAGCCACGGTCACCGTGGGGCTCGCCGACAGTGGCCACCCCGACCGCGTCCCGTCCTGGATTACCGCTGACGCCCTGAGGCCGTGGGCCCGGAACCCGGACCGGTTCACCTCCGTCTACGACTACACGCTGGTCGTACGGGCCTATGCGCTGCTCGATGGCGCACTGGACGCGGCGCTGCGAGAAGCCCTCGGGCGCGGCGTCACGCCGTACAAGGGGTGCCCCAGGCTGCCCGACCTGTACCAGGTCGGCGGCGGCGAAGACGCCTGCGACCTGAAGACCACCTGGGGCGTGTGGACGCTGGATCGGCAACTGCACGGCGCCATGGGATGGTTGCCCCCCGGGACCCCGAAAGACAGAAAGTGAGCGAGAGTTCGGTGAGCGCATTGCTGCGCGCCGAGGGTGTGGGCAAGTCCTACACCCTGCGGGGAAGGAGAGTCGACGTCCTTCGCGGCGTCGACCTCGCCGTGAGAGGAGGCGAGGTCACCGCGCTGGTCGGCCACTCGGGCTCCGGGAAGACCACGCTCCTGCACATCCTCGGGCTGCTGACCCCACCGGACAGCGGCCGGGTGTTCGTCGAGGGCACTGGCAGCACGGGGCCCGTCGACACGTCGGAACTGTCGGACGGGGCGCTGGCGGATCTGCGCCGCAGCAGCCTCGGGTTCGTGTTCCAGTCGTACAACCTCCTGCCACAGCACTCGGCGCTGCGCAACGTCGTCCTGCCGTTCCTCGGCCGCCGTGGAGAGGGCGAGGCACGCGCCCGCGCGCTGCTGGGACGGGTCGGTCTCGCGGAGCGCGCCGACCATCTGCCCAGTGAACTGTCGGGCGGCGAGCAGCAGCGGGTGGCACTGGCGCGAGCGTTGGTCAACGACCCTCCCGTGGTGCTGGCCGACGAGCCGACCGGGAACCTCGACACGGAGAGCGAGGAAGTACTTCTCGGACTCTTCCGGGAGCTGGCGGACGAGGGCCGAGCGGTGCTCCTCGTGACGCACAACCCGGCGGTGTCGGATGCGGCGGACGTGGTGCACCGCCTGGACAAGGGCGCGTTCACGTCCCCGGCCGAGGGTGTGCCGGCGGAGAACGCAGCCGAGCGGGTGGAGACGGAGAGCGCGGAATGAACATCTTCAGTCTGGCGCTGGCCAACGTCCGCACCCTGCGCCGTCGGTTGTTCGGCCTGGTGGCGCTGGTCTCGGTCGCCGCCGCGGTCTGTCTCGGCGCGCTGGGCATCGCCGACCGGGCGCAGGGCGCCACCGACGCGGATGTCAAGGAGAGCAGCGCCAACCGCAGCGTCACCGTCGACAAGCCCGACGGTCGCCCCGACACCCCGCAGCTGACGGACCGTACCGCCGCCCGGCTCGCGAAACTGCCGCACGTCGAGTCGGTGCAGCACCGGGCGCAGGTCTCGTTCGGCGTGCTGACCAAGGCGGGCGACACTGTCCTGCTGTACGCGACGGCCCACCGGCCGGCGCTGACCCCGCCGGTCACCAAATCGGTGCGGAAGGACCTCTTCCCACTGCGCCCCGGCGAGATCGTGGCCCCGGCCGCCTCTCAGGGTGTGGACCTGAGCAAGCTGGTGGGCCAGGAGATCGACATTGAGACCACCCGCTACGTACGGCAGGGCGAGGGCACCGGAGTCAGCAGCCACGCTCGCCTCGTCGGCGTGTACGACCCGACCTGGCAGCTGGACAACCCGGACGCCGCGTACGCCGCCGACGCCACCGTGATCAAGTGGGCGGCGCAGCGGTCCGGGGAACCGGAGGACAGCTACCTCTCCACCATCGGCTACGACCAGCTGACCGTGGTCGCGAAGACGGCCGCGGACGTGCCAGACGTGACGAAGTCGGTGCAGCAGCTGGGCTATCCGGCGGTCACCCTCCAGCAGCAGCTCAACGCGCTGCCCGCCGTGCTGGAGATGATCAAGGTGGTCGGCCAGGTGCTGCTCGGGGTACTCGGCGTGCTCGCGTTCGTCGGCGCGGTCACCGTGACCGGCGCGCTGTCGAGGCAACGTGCCCAGGAGATCGGCATCCTCAAGGCGGTCGGTTTCCGCACCAGGTCGGTTCTGACGATGCTGGTCACGGAGATGGCGCTGGTCGGTGCCGTGGCCGCGTTGATCGGCACCGTGCTCGGCGCGGTACTCGGCAGCGGTGCTGCCGCCCTGCTGCGGGGCAGCGCGGACCTGGCGCCGTATGTCAAGGGCTGGGTGCTGCTGCCGCCGGCGGGCACCCTGCTTCTGCTTCTCGGCCTGACGGTGCTGGTGGTGGCGATGGGTTCGCTGGTCCCGGCGCGCAGAGCGGCGAGGATGTCCCCCACAGATGCGATGAAGGACTGGTAACCCCCATGCCATACCCCAAGACGAGCAAGCACTTCGAGCACCGCACATGGCTGGCCAGTCCGGCACGCACCACCCTCCTCCTGACGGCGATCAGCTCTGCCTTCGCGCTGATGACAGCCTGTTCCGGTCCGGGCGGAGTGGATCTGGGCAACGACTGGAAGGGCTCCAGCACCTTCGCGCTCGCCAAGGTCAACGGCTTGGTGACGGTCGTCGGGATCAACCCGGACAAGAGTCGGGCGGAAAGCCTGGCTGTCGTGCCCCAGCAGGCTGACGACGATGATGCGATAAGCCCGCACATCGTCGAACTCGCCGACGGACGATGGCTGTTGAGCGTCCCCCGCACGGGTGGCAAGCCGGACCGGCGGTACGAGATCAACCGCAAGGACCACACCCTGGACGGCATGACGGGCGACGAGCGGCTCCGCCGGATCCTGCCCGGGAAGACCCTGGTCGCCGAGGTGGCCGGGCTGACCGACACCAAGTCGGCGAGCGGGACCGCCGCGTCCAGCGTGCTGGTGAAGGACCCGGCCCAGTGGACCACCAAGCGCGAACTGAAGGTCCCCGGCACCATCGACTTCGCAGCCTCCGACCCGACCTCGGACACCGTCTGCCTGGGCAGCTCGGAGGATGGAGGCTCCGGCGACGGCACCAGCATCTCTGTTGCAAACCTGACCGACGGCAAGGTCACGCCCGTAGCAGTGCCGAGTGACCTGGATGTCAAGGACCTCGCGTGCCCCTCCGGTCACCCGATCATCGTCGGCTCCCCGGCCTCGGTGAAGTCCGGCGACCTCAAGGTCTCCCTCAAGCGCACCGCCGCCGAGACGGTGGTCATGGTGGACGGCGGCCGGGTCGATGCCGTGGCGGCGACGGACTCCTCCATCGTGGTCGCGGCGGCCACGGGCAACGACACCGAACTGGTCGAGGTCGATGCCACCAACGGCAAGGAACTGCATCGCGCCCGAGTCAAAGATCTCGCTGCATCCCTGAACATCACCCCTACCTCGACCGACTGGCTCGTCTACGCCGAGAACACAGTGACCCGGGTAAACCTCACCACCGGCGAGACCAAGCAGTTCGACCTGCCGGGAACCCTGCTGGACTCCTGACGCCGGTCGTGATCACGGACTGATCACTCACGCTGAAGGTGTGCCCCAGCGGGCACACCCAGGGCACAGCACAACGGAAAACACGAGCCTTTGTAGCCATGCTCGGCGGCAGCCTCTTGGAGACCTGCGTGCTCGTCACCGGTGAAGCGCAGCGGGCCGACGCGGACGGTGCGCTTGCTGCCGGTGAAGCGGCGGATCGTGGGCTGTGTGCTCTTCACGGCGGGCTCGCCGACGGCAGTCTCGGCGGCACGATCAGGGCGCAGGGTCTCGCGCTGGACGGTGTGGAGCGTGTCCGGGGCGGTACGCCCCCGCCTCCGGCCTCCCGGTCCGGCGCCCCCTGGCGCTGGGCCGTCTCCGCCACCCCTGGGGCGGAGACCCCCCGAATCCGGCCTTGAGTCGGGCTCGGGGTACTACTGGCTCGGCCAGGAGCCCCTTTACCAAATGCCCGGCGCCAAAGGGCCTTCAGGTCAACGGACTTCGATGGCTGATCCGGACCTTCGGTTTTGTTGTCGTCGAGGTGCGACCTCTTCCTCACTGCGTTGTCTCCTGTCGGGGCGCGCGGGGCTGTGGGCACCCCTGCGCTGTCCGGGGCGTACGGGTGGGATGGTCCGGGCGCCCAGCGGTTTGGCGGTGCTGCGGTTCTTGGATAGGGGGCTGCTGGTGGCGCGGCTGCCGGGGTGTCGGCAGCCGCGCCGGCCTACCGGATCGGGTGGGCTATGGGTGTCCGGATGGGTTCAGGTTCGGTCGGCGAGGGGGCGCTGGTCGGGGTGCTCGCGGGCCTGGGCGGCGCGGCGGACCAGGGTGATGGCCTCGGTCAGGCGGATCGTTCCGGCGCCGAGCCCGGATTCGGCCAGGGCCTTGCGGGCGCTGTCGCGAGTGATTGCGTCCGGGTCAGGGTGGGCTGCGGCGACCATCTCGGCCAACCGCTCCAGGGACGCCATGGGTGGGCGTCCGCCCTGGCTCTGGGTGCGTGGTCCGGAACTCTCGTCCTGCCCCTGGCCTGCACCGTCGGGCTCGTCCTCGGACTTGCTGTGCGGGGAGCCGGTCGGCGTCACGGTTCCCGTGCCGCTGTCCGGATCGACGCTTCCGGACTCCAGGGCGCCCGGAGCGGTTGCTTCGCCGGGCTGCGGGACCCCGGCCTGCTGGGGCTGAGGCAGGTCGTGCCGCTCAAGCCGCTTCCGCTGCTGGTACGGATCCGTTGGCAGGGTTCCGTCGGTCTGCTGCTGCCGGGCCGTCGCGGACGGCATGCAAAAGCGCTCGCTGTCACGCCAGGAGGCCGCTGACCATCTCTCGGCGCTCGCGGACGCGCTGAGAGAAGGAGGGGACGCCGAGCTGGATCTCGACCCCGGAACGCAGGGCCTGCGGATCCTCGACGACCTTCACAGCGAGATGGAGGTCGAGATCGGTGAGGGGGAGATCGAGCTGGAGATCGAACTGAAGTGGCCGACCGCCCCGGCGCGCGCGACGCCACCGCGCGCGGACGCCCGCGCGGAGGAAACCCCGGGGAAGATGGCGCCCACCCCGGCGGATCGAAGCAGGGGCGCGAAACGGTGCGCCACGAAAACGCCGCGAGCGGACGCAAGGGCCGGGAGGGAGAAAACGTCGAAGGGCCCCACCGCAAGCGGTGGGGCCCTTCGACATCGTGCCCGGTGAGGCACTGGCGGAGGATACGAGATTCGAACTCGTGAGGGGTTGCCCCCAACACGCTTTCCAAGCGTGCGCCCTAGGCCTCTAGGCGAATCCTCCGCCGCAAACAATACAAGACGTTGAGGAGTGCTCGCGAACTCGTTCCCGCCCCCGACATCAGGTAGCCTTGGCGCAGCCCCTCACGCGGCGCTATCTGACTGAACTCCCCCAGGGCCGGAAGGCAGCAAGGGTAGGTCGGCTCTGGCGGGTGCGTGGGGGGCGTCTGCGTTCCGGGGCCGGGGCCCCCGGGGGCCGGAGTGGATCTCCTGGCCGGGGCCGGGCCGGGTCCCGATGTCACTGGGCGCCTATAACCTCGTATGCGTGTCGTCTCTCGCTCTGTACCGCCGCTACCGCCCGGAGACCTTCGCCGAGGTCATCGGGCAGGAGCATGTCACCGACCCGCTGCAGCAGGCGCTGCGGAACAACCGGGTCAACCACGCGTACCTGTTCAGCGGGCCGCGCGGCTGTGGCAAGACGACCAGCGCACGCATCCTGGCGCGCTGCCTGAACTGCGAGCAGGGGCCCACACCCACGCCCTGCGGCGAGTGCCAGTCCTGTCAGGACCTCGCGCGCAACGGCCCCGGCTCCATCGATGTCATCGAGATCGATGCCGCTTCCCACGGTGGTGTGGACGATGCCCGTGACCTGCGCGAAAAGGCCTTCTTCGGGCCCGCCCGGAGCCGGTACAAGATCTACATCATCGACGAGGCCCACATGGTCACGTCGGCCGGTTTCAACGCGCTGCTGAAGGTCGTCGAGGAGCCGCCGGAGCATCTCAAGTTCATCTTCGCGACCACCGAGCCCGAGAAGGTCATCGGCACGATCCGGTCGCGGACCCACCACTACCCCTTCCGGCTCGTGCCCCCCGGCACGCTCCGGGAGTACCTCGGCCAGGTCTGTCAGAAGGAGACCATCCCCGTCGCGGACGGCGTGCTCCCGCTCGTCGTGCGGGCGGGCGGCGGGTCCGTGCGTGACTCCATGTCCGTCATGGACCAGCTCCTCGCCGGCGCCGCCGCGGACGGTGTGACATACGCCATGGCCACCGCCCTGCTGGGGTACACCGACGGCTCGCTCCTCGACTCCGTCGTCGAGGCCTTCGCCACCGGCGACGGAGCCGCGGCCTTCGAGGTCGTCGACCGCGTGATCGAGGGCGGGAACGATCCGCGTCGTTTCGTCGCCGACCTGCTGGAGCGGCTGCGCGACCTGGTGATCCTGGCCGCCGTCCCGGACGCGGCGGAGAAGGGGCTGATCGACGCCCCCGCCGATGTGATCGAGCGCATGCAGGCCCAGGCCGGCACCTTCGGCCCCGCCGAGCTGAGCCGCGCCGCCGACCTCGTCAACGAGGGCCTGACCGAGATGCGCGGCGCCAACTCGCCCCGTCTCCAGCTCGAACTGATCTGCGCCCGCGTCCTGCTCCCCGCCGCCTACGGCGACGAGCGCTCCGTCATGGCCCGCCTCGACCGGATCGAGCGCGGCGTGAACTACTCCGCCGGCCCCGCCGGCATGCCCGCCATGGGGTACGCGCCCGGGCCGGAGGGCCATGGGGGAGCGGCCGCCGCTCCGGTCCAGGCGTCGGGTGGCGGCGGTCCGGTGCCACCCGGCGGCGGCCCGGCCGCGGCCCGTGCGGCGGTCCGGGCGTCCGGAGCACCGGGCAACGGCGGCGCAGGCGGCCATACGGCGGTTGCGGCCGGCTCCGCCCCTCCGGCGGCGGGCCAGGGTGCGCCGCAGCAGCCGTCCCCGGACCAGAGCGCCTCGCCGACGGCACCGGCCACGCCCCCGGGGCAGGCCCCCGCTCCCGGCGCCCCGGCCGGACCCGGCAATCCCGAAGGGCCCGGCGCACCCGCCGAAGCCCCGGCCGCCGCCACGCCCACGGGACCCGCCCAGCCGCCCCAGACGCAGTCCGCCCCCGGCGCCTGGCCCACCGCCGCCTCCGCCGGAAGCGGCGGCCGTCGCCCCGGCGGCTGGCCCACGGCCGCCCCGGGCGCGCCCGCCTCGACCACCCCACCGGCGAACACCCCGCCGGCAAACGCCCCCGCCCCGAGCACGCCACCGACGGCCCAGCCCGCGGCTCCGGCCCAGGCCGCCCCGGCCCCCGCCCCCGCTCCCACGGGCGGCGGCAATCTCGACCCCCGCATGCTCTGGCCGAACATCCTGGACGCGGTCAAGAACCGCCGGCGCTTCACCTGGATCCTGCTCAGCCAGAACGCCCAGGTGACCGGCTTCGACGGCACCACCCTCCAGCTCGGCTTCGTCAACGCGGGTGCCCGGGACAACTTCCTGAGCAGCGGCAGCGAGGACGTGCTGCGGCAGGCGCTGGGCGAGCAGTTCAACGTCCAGTGGAAGATCGAGGCGATCGTCGACCCCTCGGGCGGCTCCGCACCTCCGGCGCCGGGCGGCCCCTCCGGTTTCGGCGGCGGTGGCGGCCACAACACCGGCGGTGGCGGCCACAACTCCGGCGGTGGCGGCGGATACAACGCGGGCGGCGGTACGGCTACGGCCCAGCGCCCCGCCCCGTCCCAGGCGGCGCCCCCGGCCGCCCCCGGCCAGCAGTCGAGCAGCCCCGCTCCCGCCGGCGCCCCGGCCCCCGCGCCTTCCGCCTCCGTCCCCCAGCCGTCCGCCCCGCGGCCGCGCCACGTCTCCGTCGAGGAGGACATCCCCGAGGACGACGACCCCGACCTCGACGAGTCGGCCCTCTCCGGCCAGGAGCTGATCGTCCGTGAGCTGGGGGCGACGGTGGTCGAGGAGTTCACGAACGAATAGCCCGGGTCTCGCATGCGGAGCTCGGAGGAGGGCGGCGCCTCCCTTGGAGGAACCTCCAGCTCAAGACCCGCCCTCCCTTCGGAAGCCCGCACAAAGAGAACCCGACGTCTCCCGTTAGGCTGACCCCCGTGAAGGTCCTCGTCATCGGCAGCGGCGCCCGCGAACACGCCCTGTGCCACTCCCTGTCCCACGACCCCGATGTCACCGCGCTGCACTGCGCCCCCGGCAACGCCGGCATCGCCGAGGTCGCCGAGCTGCACCAGGTCGACGCCCTCGACGGCGCCGCCGTCACCGCGCTGGCCACGCGCCTCGGCGCGGAGCTCGTGATCGTCGGCCCGGAGGCCCCGCTGGTCGCCGGTGTCGCCGACGCCGTGCGCGACGCGGGCATCCCGGTCTTCGGCCCGTCCGGCCAGGCCGCCCGGCTGGAGGGTTCCAAGGCCTTCGCGAAGGACGTCATGGCGGTGGCCGAGGTGCCCACGGCCCGGTCGTACGTCTGCACGACACCGGAAGAGGTCGACACGGCCCTCGACGCCTTCGGCGCCCCGTACGTCGTGAAGGACGACGGGCTCGCCGCCGGCAAGGGTGTCGTCGTCACCGACGATCTCGAAGCGGCCCGGGCCCACGCGGCGGGCTGCGAGCGCGTGGTCATCGAGGAGTACCTCGACGGCCCCGAGGTCTCCCTGTTCGCCGTGACCGACGGCGAGACCGTCGTACCGCTCCAGCCCGCCCAGGACTTCAAGCGCGCGCTGGACGGCGACCAGGGCCCCAACACCGGCGGCATGGGCGCGTACTCGCCGCTGCCGTGGGCCGACCCGAAGCTGGTCGACGAGGTGCTGCAGACCGTGTTGCAGCCGACGGTGGACGAGATGCAGCGGCGCGGCACGCCGTTCTCCGGTCTGCTCTACGCCGGGCTCGCGATCACCTCCCGGGGTGTCCGCGTGATCGAGTTCAACGCCCGGTTCGGCGACCCCGAGACCCAGGTCGTGCTGGCTCGGCTCAAGACGCCGCTGGCCGGTCTCCTGATGGCCGCCGCCACCGGCAACCTCGCGCACCTGGAGCCGCTGCGCTGGAGCGACGACGCGGCCGTGACCGTGGTCGTCGCCTCGCACAACTACCCCGGCACCCCGCGCACCGGTGACCCCATCACCGGGCTCGACGAGGTAGCCGCCCAGGACGCCCCGCACGCGTACGTGCTGCACGCCGGCACGAGGCAGGAGGGTGAGGCCGTCGTCAGCGCGGGCGGCCGCGTCCTGTCCGTGACGGCCACCGGCAAGGACCTCACCGAGGCCCGCGACCGCGCCTACACGGCCGTCGGCCGCATCCGCCTCGACGGCTCCCAGCACCGCACGGACATCGCCGCGAAGGCGGCAGGCGCGTAACCGGCCCCACGCGAGCAGGGAAGACACCCCGCCGCCGATGAACCCCACAGGCCCCGGATCCGTCTCAGGATCCGGGGCCTGATGTGTGTGAGGGACGGGGCCTGACGCGCGCTGTCCGTCATCCACCTCTCCCCAAGGCCATTCCATCGAGTGACCGATGCCCTATCCGGCTGACGGGGGGCGGAGCCCCAACTAGGGTGCGGCGCAAGCGTTCCGGCACTTGGCCCACCGGCATTGCGATGTCAGTGACGGGTGCCACAGTGGGGGAGTGAGCAAGGCAAGCGTCGGGTCAACGGGGAGGGGGTGAGGTCGGTCGTGACCGGAGTGGGTGTGGAAGCAGGCGCGCAGGCCGCGCGGGCACGGGCACTGGCCGTGCTGCGCATGCGCAGCCGTGCACTGGCCGTCGCCATGCTGCCGGCCGCCGTCGCCGTGATCCTGCTCGCGGGCGCCGCCGGCGACCGCCTCGGGGGCCCCGTCTGGGACGCGGCCCGCTGGGTCCTGACGCCGGTCGCGGTCCTGGTGCTGCTGGCCGCGGCCGGGATCGCCCTGGTCGTCGCCCGGGCCCGGCCCGCCATGAGCCCGACGGTCCCGGTCGCCGAGGAGGCGGCCCCCGATCTGTACCGGATGGTGCGCGACCTCGCCGACCGCCTCGACGTCCCCGCGCCCTCCGCGATAGCGCTCACCCCGGACTGCGACAGCTGGCTGGAGGACCGCACACACCCGGCCCACGCTCCGCCCCCGGCCGAGGAGCACCACGACATAGCGGGAGCGGGCAGACAGGCGCACCGCCGGCACCCCGTCGCGCCGGTCCTCGTCATCGGCTCCCCGTTCCTGTGGTGGATGCGGGTCGGCGAGCTGCGCGCGGTCCTCGCCCCGGTCATCGCCGGTACGGGCCCCTCGGCCCACCCGGACATAGCCGCCGCCCGGCGCTTCGTCCGCGGCCTGGACGCCGCGGTGGCCGTGGCCTCGGCGCCCCGCCGCGATCCGGTGTCGCGGGCGGTGCTCGCCGGTGTCGGCTGGGTCGCCCGGCTTCTGCTGCGCAGCTGCCGGGGCCATGCCGCCGAGATGGAGCGGGGCGTGGCGGCCGCGGCCGCGGAGCGTGCACAGGCTGTGGATTACGGGCTGCGGATCGTCGCCCAGGAGCAGGTGGGCCTGGCGTACGCGGGCTGGGACCGGCTGCTGACCCGGGTGGCGCTGCCCGCCTGGCGGATGGGCCGCTGGCCGTCCCGGCTGGACGCCGGCGTGGTCGCGGCGCTCACGGAGCTGTCCCGGCGCGACCGCCTGGCCGAGGGCTTCGCGTCCCGGCTCGGCGAGCGTCCCGCCTGCGATCTGCTGGAGGAGCCGGGCGCGGTCGACGAGGCCGCCTCCCTGCTCGCCGCCCGCCTCTTCCACGGCGGCCCCGCCGGGCCGGGCCCCGACTGGTCGCCGGTGGACTGGAGCGCGTATCCGGAAGAGGTCGTGGACCGCAAGTGGCGCCTCGACGCGGCCCGGCTCCACCGTGTCCTGGACGCGATGGGCGTCCGCCCCGTCACCGGCACCACCGCCACCGTCGCCCCGACCCTGTCCCGCGTCCTCGACCACCTCACGGACACGGGCCCCGCATGGACGGCCGGGGACGCCGGAGCGACCGGCCCCGCAGTGGACCCGGCCGTCCGCAGACCGGATACGGCCCCGCCCGAAGCCCCCGGCGCGCCCACTGGCACCACCGGCACCACCGGCGCACCGGACCAGCTCGACGACGAGGACCTCTCCGGTACGACGGCTCCCAGCGCCACCCTCGCCGCCCGGCTCAGCGCCGAACTGGCCCGTGAGGAGGCCGCCCCCTCCCCGGCGACCCCGTCGCCCGCCTCGCCGCCCCCCACCCCCGACCCCGCGGCGCTCTGGGACGACCGGGCCCTCCCCCTCTTCCCCCTCCAGCCCCCGCGCACGGCCAGGGAGCTGCTCGCCGACCACCTCACCGCGATGGTCTGCTGCGCCGCGATGGACACCGCCGGTGCGACCCCGGGTCTGGACTGGCTGGACGGCCCGACCCTCCTGATCGAGGGCGAGCGCACGGCCGACCTGGCACCCAGGGTCCTCACCCTCATCGAGGACGGCGACGCCGCGCCCCTGCGGGTCTGGCTTTCTCAGCTCGGCATACGCCCGGAGAAGCCGGTCCGTCTCGGCTGACCGCCGGAGCACCCCCTTCCGGTTCTGGCCAATTCGAAACGAACAGTGACGAAGTGCACGCTTTATGTGATGTGCTTGGACCGTTCGCGTGCATGGCAAGGGCTTGCGACATACGACAAGCACATAAGCACGAAGGCGTCGCAGGTGCCGCAGAACACCGCACGCACCACACCGGCAGGCACCACCACGGGGGCGAAGGGGAGGGGAAGCAACCATGGGTTCGGAGCAGATCCGCCGCTGGGAGTCGGGAGCGCTGGCGCACGCCGTGACGGATCCCTTCGGGCAGGGCCCCGTTCCGTGGCTGCGCGGCCACGTGACGTACTTCGACGACTCGGGCCAGGTCGTGCCCTGGTACGTGGACCAGGACGCCCCCCACCCGTCGAAGAAGGGCAGCCGATCCGGCGGCCCCCGCGCGGCCGACGACGTCAACCGTCAGATCAAGGGCTTCACCTCCACCGGCGCGGTCGCGCCCGGCGAGGCCATCGACTTCCACATCACCGTCGACCCGCCGCAGCAGTTCGCCGTCGACATCTACCGCATCGGCCACTACGGCGGTGACGGCGCCGCGAAGATCACCACCAGCCCGCGCCTGTCCGGCATCGTCCAGCCCGCGCCGCTCACCGCGGACCGTACGGTCTCCTGCCACCACTGGTGGCTGTCCTGGCGGCTCCAGGTCCCGTCGTACTGGAACATCGGCGCGTACGTCGCGGTCCTCACCACCGCCGACGGCTACCGCTCCCACGTCCCCTTCACCGTCCGCCACGACCAGCCGGCCGACCTGCTGCTCGTGCTGCCCGACGTCACCTGGCAGGCGTACAACCTCTACCCCGAGGACGGCCGCACCGGCGCCAGCCTCTACCACGCCTGGGACGAGAAGGGCCGTCTGCTGGGCGAGTCCGAGGCCGCCACGACGGTCTCCTTCGACCGCCCGTACGCGGGCGCGGGCCTCCCCCTCCATGTCGGCCACGCCTACGACTTCATCCGCTGGGCCGAGCGCTACGGCTACGACGTCGCCTACGCCGACGCCAGTGACCTGCACGGGGGCCGCGTCGACCCCACCCACTACCGCGGCCTGGTCTTCCCGGGCCACGACGAGTACTGGTCGGCCGCCATGCGCGGCACAGTGGAGCTGGCCCGCGACGCCGGCACCTCGCTGGTCTTCCTTTCGGCCAACTCCATGTACTGGCAGGTGGAGCTGGGCCCCTCCCCGTCCGGCGTCCCCGACCGGCTGCTGACCTGCCGCAAGCGCCGGGGCCCGGGCAAGCCGGTGCTGTGGCGGGAGATCGACCGGGCGGAGCAGCAGCTCATGGGCATCCAGTACGCCGGGCCCGTCCCCGAGCCGCACCCGCTGATCGTGCGCAACGCCGGGCACTGGCTGTGGGAGGCGACCGGGGCGCACGAGGGCGACGAGATCGAGAACCTGGTGGCGGGCGAGGCCGACCGCTACTTCCCGCGCACCCCGCTGCCCGAGCACGAGGAGCGCATGCTGCTGGCCCACTCCCCGTACACGGACAAGGAAGGCGCGCGGCGCCATCAGGAGACGTCCCTGTACCGCGCTCCCTCCGGCGCCTGGGTCTTCGCATCCGGAACGTTCGCCTGGTCCCCGGCCCTGGACCGCCCCGGCCACGTCGACAGCCGTATCCAGCGGGCCACCGCCAATCTCCTGGACCGCATCTGCAAACGCGACTGACCCCCTGTCGGTGATCAAGCCCGGATACGGGAGAATCGAGCCACTTGTACAGAACCACGGGGAGGCACCGTGTCCGGATTCGTCGAAAAGCCCGAGCCGATCCAGGTTCCGGGTCTGGTGCATCTGCACACCGGCAAGGTGCGCGAGCTGTACCGGAACGAGGCGGGCGACCTCGTGATGGTCGCCAGCGACCGCATGTCCGCCTACGACTGGGTGCTGCCGACCGAGATCCCCGACAAGGGCCGGATCCTCACGCAGCTCTCCCTGTGGTGGTTCGACCGGCTCGCCGACCTGGTCCCGAACCACGTCCTGAGCACGGAACTGCCCGCGGGCGCCCCCGCCGACTGGGCGGGTCGCACGCTGATCTGCAAGTCGCTCCAGATGGTCCCCGTGGAGTGCGTGGCCCGCGGCTACCTCACCGGCTCGGGCCTCGCCGAGTACAACGAGACCCGCACGGTCTGCGGCCTCGCCCTGCCGGAGGGCCTGACCGACGGCAGTGAACTGCCCGCGCCGATCTTCACCCCGGCCACCAAGGCCGCCGTCGGCGAGCACGACGAGAACGTCTCCTACGAGGAGGTCGCCCGCCAGGTCGGCGCGGACACCGCGGCCCGGCTGCGCCAGGCGACCCTCGCCGTCTACTCCCGGGGCCGGGACATCGCCCGGGAGAGGGGCATCATCCTCGCGGACACGAAGTTCGAGTTCGGCTTCGAGGGCGACGACCTGGTCCTCGCGGACGAGGTCTTCACCGCGGACTCCTCCCGCTTCTGGCCGGCCGACCAGTGGCAGCCGGGCCGCGCGCAGCCGTCGTACGACAAGCAGTTCGTCCGCGACTGGCTGACCTCGCCGGAGTCCGGCTGGGACCGGGGGAGCGAGCAGCCCCCGCCCGCCCTGCCCCAGCAGGTCGTCGACGCCACCCGCGCCAAGTACGTGGAGGCGTACGAGCGCCTGACCGGCACGAGCTGGTCGTAGGACACGGAGAAGCCCCCCGGCCGGAACCGGGGGGCTTCTCGATGGAGCGAACGACGAGGTTCGAACTCGCGACCTCAACCTTGGCAAGGTTGCGCTCTACCAACTGAGCTACGTTCGCATGCGCCGTGGCGCGAGAACCACTATACCCAACCTCGCTCCCGCGCGAGCCGTACCGCCGCATGCCGGTTCTCCGCCCCGAGCTTCGACACGGCCGACGACAGATAGTTCCGCACGGTCCCCTGCGACAGCGCGGCCCGCTCGGCGATCTCCGCGACGGGCGCTCCGTCGGCGGCGAGTTCCAGGACCTCGGCCTCCCGGGCGGTCAGCGGCGAGTCCCCGGCGGCGATCGCGTCGGCGGCCAACTCCGGGTCGACGTAACGGTTCCCGGCGTGCACCGTACGGATGAGCTCAGCGAGCCGCTGCGCGCTCACGGTCTTCGGCACGAACCCCCGCACCCCGGCCGCCAGCGCCCGCTTCAGATGCCCGGGCCGCCCGTGGCTGGTGACGATGAGCACCTTGCAGCCGGGCAGTTCGGTCCGCAGGGATGTGGCGACCTTCACACCGTCGGCCCCGGGCATCTGGAGATCCAGCACGGCGACGTCGGGCTGGTGCGCCCGGGCCATGGCCATCGCCTCGGGCCCGGTGGCCGCCTCGGCGACGACGACGAGGTCGTCCTCCAGCGACAGCAGCGCGGCGAGCGCACCCCGGATGAGGTGCTCGTCGTCCGCGAGCAGCAGCCGGACGGGTTCCACGGCCGTCACGGCGTGAACTCACTCGCGGAACGCGCGGCGACGGCGGCCGGGGCAGCGGCGGTGGAGGCGGACCGCGACGGCAGCGGGACCTCCGCCGTCAGCCGGAACAGCCCTCGCCCCGCGGGCCCGGCCTCCAGCGTGCCGTCGATCTCCGCAAGCCGTTCCCGCAGCCCGGCGAGCCCCGAGCCGGACGGCCCGGCCCCGGACCCCGGCCCCGCCTCGCTCACTCCGTCGTTCTCCACGGACAACACCACCCGCCCCTCCAGCACCCGCAACCGCACCGCACACCGCCGCGCGTCCCCATGCCGCAGGACGTTCGTCGCGGCCTCCCGCACCACCCACCCCAGGGCGGACTGCACCGCCGCCGGCAGCCCGGCCGCCGTCGCCCCGCCGACCGTGCAGTCGATGCCGGCCGCCGTCAGCACCCCTTGCGCACCGGCCAGTTCCGAGGCGAGGTCGGCCTCCCGGTAGCCGCGCACGACCTCCCGCACCTCCCGCTGCGACTCCTGCGCGAGCCGCTGCACCTCGACCATCTGCGTCACGGCCTCCGGCCGCCCCCGCTGGGCCAGCTGCACGGCCAGCTCGCTCTTGAGGGCGATCACGGCGAGGTTGCGCCCCATGACGTCGTGCAGGTCCCGCCCGAACCTCAGCCGCTCCTCGGCGACGGCGAGCCGGGCCCGGGTCTCGCGGGCCTCGTCGAGCTCGTAGACGATGTTGAGCAGCCACACCGAGATGACAGCTGTGAAGGCCAGGAGCCCTCCGCTGATCAGCACCATCAGCGCCGCGGCGAGCGATTCGCTCGCAGGGGCGCCCCGGGTGAACGCCACGAGCCAGGAGCCTGCGGCAAAGCCACCGACGACGGCGAACACCCGCCTGCGCCGGCGTATGCCGAGCGCGATGATGCCGATTCCGATGACGACGACGGCCCCGAAGGCCCCGCCCGCGGCGGCGTCCACGCTCTCGCGGTCCGGTCCGCGGTCCGCGATGCCGATCGTGGTGACGCCGACCGCGCCGGTGACGGCGGCCAGAGTCCACAGCAGCCGGACGGGCTGGGGTCGCCTGCCCCGAGTCCAGTCCAGTGACCGCGACACGGTCACGAAGCAGACAGCGGCGTGCACGCCCACCATCAGCAGCAGCCCGGTGCCCAGCCACACTCCCAGCGAGCCCACGGCCAGGAGCCCGACCGTGAGGATCTCGATCACCGCGGAGAGGTGGAACGACCACCGGGTGTACGTCTCGACCTTCTCCGGCTTGCTCTGCCGCCGCCACCACCTGCCCGGCCCGCGCATCAGCCCGCCCCTCCCCGTTCGCTCAGCGCCGCGGTTCCCAGCGGAACCGCTGCCGTACAGCAAACACCGCGATGACGATCCAGACCACCGCCGTCGCGACGGCGCCCAGCGCCTCGTACGCCGACAGGTCGCCGGTCCAGCCGCCGCGCACGAGGGTGACGACGGGTGTCAGCGGCAGCAGTTCGCAGACGGAGGCCACCCGGTCCGGGAGCAGCTCCAGCGGGAAGAACATGCCGGAGGCCATCATCGAGACGAGCATCAGCGGCATGGGCGTGACCTGGGCGCTCTCGCCGGTCCTGGTGAAGCTCGCGGTGGTGGCGGCCAGCGCGACGCACATCACGAGCCCCAACAGCAGGCCGACGACGGCCAGATGGAGCGCGGGCGGCGCGGGCAGATCCAGCAGGACCGAGCAGCCCACCGCCAGCAGCAGGCACTGCACGAGCCCGGTGAGGACGGCCGGCAGGGCGGAACCGGCCAGGATCTCGACGTCCCGCAGCTCACCGGTGCGCAGCCGCTTGAGGACGAGTTCCTCACGCCGGACGACGAAGGTGCCGACGAGTACGGAGTAGACGGCGAACAGCAAGGAGAAGCCGACCGCAGCGGGCAGGACCAGCGTGCCGGTGTCCAGACCGACTTCCGCGAGGTCCATCCCCTTGGCCGTTTGGGACGTGCTGACCGGCAGCACCAGCGGTGCGAACAGCGCGGCGACGAGCGCGCCCTTGGTCCGCCCGAGCAGGGTCACTTCGGCACGGGCGAGAGCCGTCATCCGGCTCAGCGGAGTCGTGACCGCGCCCTTCGCCGCCGGGGCCGGGCCGGGCGTCGTGCGGGTGGCGCTCATGCCGCGCACTCCTTCGCCGTCCTCTTGCCGGCCTGTTCCGCGGAGGCCTTCCTGGCGATCCCGAGGAACGCCTCCTCCAGGGAGGCCGAGCGCACGTCCAGGCGCCGCAGCTCGACCCGGGCCTGCGCGGCCCACATCAGCAGTCCGGTGGCCGTGCGCTGCAGTTCACGGGTGCGCAGCCGGACGGTCCGGCCGTCGGTCTCGTGGCCGGTCACGCCCAGCTCGCCGAGTGGCGGAAGGTCGCCGACGAAGTAGCCGTCGGGCAGCTCGAAGGAGATCCGCGACGGCTCCGCGGCGGTCACCTCGGCCGGGGTCCCGGTGGTGGCGATACGGCCCTCGTGCATGATCGCGAGCCGGTCGGCGAGGTTCTCGGCCTCTTCCAGGTAGTGCGTGGTCAGCAGCACCGTCGTCCCGCCGTCGCGCAGCGCGCTCACCAACTCCCAGGTGGCCCGGCGGCCTTCGGCGTCCAGCCCGGTGGACGGCTCGTCGAGGAAGAGCACCTCGGGATCGCCGAGCAGGGCGAGCGCCAGGTCGAGGCGGCGCCGCTGGCCGCCGGACAGCTGCTTGACCCGAGTGCCGGCCTTCGCCTCCAGGCCGACCAGCGCCAGTACCTCCGCCGGCGGCCGCGCCCCGCTCACGCATCCCGCCCACATCCGTGCGGTCTCGGCGACGGTGAGCTCGGAGGGGAAACCGCCCTCCTGGAGCATCACGCCGGTGCGGGGCCGTACGGCGGCCCGGTCGGTGTACGGGTCGTGCCCGAGGACCCGCACCCGTCCGCCGGCCGGCTCGGCGAGTCCCTCCAGAAGTTCGACGGTCGATGTCTTGCCCGCGCCGTTGGTGCCGAGCAGCGCGAAGATCTCCCCGCGTCGGACGGAAAAGGTGATTCCGCGTACCGCCTCGAACCCGCCCCCGTACACACGCCGCAGGTCAGTGACCTCAATCACGTGTTCGTGTCCGTTGGTTTCCATGCTTCCAGCGTCCCGGCCGTGCGGGCCCGCAAGCAGTGCGCGCTGTCATCACTCGGCATGACAAATGTCAGGCGAACGCTCGGGGGCACGAAGAAGGCCCCGGTCCATCAGGACCGGGGCCTTCTTTCCCGAGCGGACGACGAGGTTCGAACTCGCGACCTCAACCTTGGCAAGGTTGCGCTCTACCAACTGAGCTACGTCCGCATTCGCTCCCGACCAGCTATCACTGATCGGTGCGGGCACCAGCCTACCTGATCCACCAGGGTGGCCGGTACGGCGATGCAGAGCGGGTGACAGGAATCGCACACTGCGCCTTCCCCCTGGAAGGGGGATGTTCTACTACTGAACTACACCCGCATGTTTCCGTGAGCTGGGCCTTTCGGCCTCGCCCCTCGGCGTGCTCCAGACTCTAGCTGATCAGCCGGGGTGCTGCGCAAGTCGGTTGCCGCGAGGGGCGGGTGACCGGGCCTCGGTCCGGGCTCGACGGCCCGTCACTGGGCGGCGGTGAACGCCTCGTAGACCTTCTTGGGGATGCGCCCGCGCGCGGGGACCTCCATCTTGTTGGCCTGAGCCCAGGCGCGCACGGCCGAGGGGTCGGGGGCGACCTCCGTCTGCCGGTACGCCTTGCCCGAGCGGGACCGCTTGCGGCCGGCCTCCACGTAGGGCGCGAGCGCCTTCCGCAGTTCTCCGGCGTTGACTTCGCTCAGGTCGATCTCGTACGACTTGCCGTCCAGTCCGAAGGCGATCGTTTCCGTCGCTTCCGAGCCGTCGATGTCGTCAAAGAGAGTGACCACGACCTTCTGCGCCACGAATATCGGTCCCTTCATGCGGCACTTTGCCAATTCATTTGTACAGTGCCTGGCAATACATTGTGAAGCCCGACTAAATCCTTCTGCGTGTCAGAAGGCAATGGGTGCCGGGTGTCGATCCGGAATCTTTCCCGAAAATTTCGTGCGTGGGACCGTCGATGCCGGATCGTGATGACGGTCACGTAGTTTCCTACAAGTCAACGCGCGTAGAAATTTTGTGCGGGTAGTCTGAAGGAACCTGCTCAGCACCACACACCGGGAGTGCCAGTGGCACGCGTCGTAGTCGACGTCATGCTCAAGCCGGAGATCCTCGACCCCCAGGGCCAGGCGGTGCAGCGCGCACTGCCGCGGCTGGGTTTCGACGGGATCTCGGACGTCCGCCAGGGAAAGCGTTTCGAACTGGAAGTTGACGGGCCGGTCGACGAGGCCGCCCTCGCCCGCATTCATGATCTTGCGGAGTCCTTCCTCGCGAACACCGTGATCGAGGACTTCACGATCCGGGTCGAGGAAGTCGCGGAGGCCGCGAAGTGACCGCTCGTATTGGCGTCGTCACTTTTCCCGGCAGTCTGGACGACCGTGACACACAGCGCGCGATCCGCGTCGCGGGGGCGGAGCCGATCGCGCTGTGGCACAAGGACAAAGACCTCAAGCAGGTCGACGCCGTGGTGTTGTGCGGTGGTTTCTCCTACGGCGACTATCTGCGCGCCGGGGCCATCGCCCGTTTCTCGCCGGTGATGGAGCCCCTGCTGGAGCAGGCGAAGGCCGGTCTGCCGGTGCTCGGCATCTGCAACGGCTTCCAGATCCTCACCGAGGCCCACCTGCTGCCGGGCACGATGCTCCGCAACAACCACCTGCACTTCATCTGCCGCGACCAGAAGCTGCGGGTGGAGAACGCCGGGACCGCCTGGACCACCGACTACACGGCCGGCCAGGAGATCCACATCCCGCTGAAGAACAACGACGGGCAGTACGTCGCCGACGCGTACACGCTCGACAAGCTGGAGGCCGAGGGCCGTGTCGCCTTCCGGTACCTCGACTTCAATCCGAACGGCTCGCAGCGGGACATCGCCGGCGTCAGCAACGAAGCCGGGAACGTGGTCGGCCTCATGCCGCACCCCGAGCACGCCGTCGAGCCGCTGATCGGCACCGGTCGCACCGACGGCCTCCCGTTCTTCACCTCGATCCTCAAGAAGCTGGTCAACGCATGAGCCGGACGCCTCTGGACACGGTCGAGCACGCGGCCGCGACCCCCGACGTCGAGCTGCCCTGGGCCGAACTGGGCCTGAAGAAGGACGAGTACGAGCGTGTGGTCGAGATCCTCGGCCGCCGGCCCACCGGTGCCGAGCTCGCCATGTACTCGGTGATGTGGTCGGAGCACTGCTCGTACAAGAGCAGCAAGGTGCACCTGCGCCAGTTCGGCGAGAAGGCCCCGGAGTCCGACGCGATGCTCGTCGGCATCGGCGAGAACGCCGGTGTCGTCGACGTCGGCCAGGGCTACGCGGTCACCTTCAAGGTCGAGTCGCACAACCACCCGTCGTACGTCGAGCCCTACCAGGGCGCGGCCACGGGTGTCGGCGGCATCGTCCGCGACATCATCGCGATGGGCGCGCGCCCGGTCGCCGTCGTCGATCCCCTCCGCTTCGGCGCGGCCGACCACCCCGACACCAAGCGCGTGCTGCCGGGCGTCGTCGCGGGCATCGGCGGCTACGGCAACTGCCTGGGTCTGCCCAACATCGGCGGCGAGGTCGTCTTCGACGCCTGCTACCAGGGCAACCCGCTGGTCAACGCCGGTGCCATCGGCGTCATGCGGCACGAGGACATCCACCTCGCGAAGGCGTCCGGCGCGGGCAACAAGGTCATCCTGTACGGGGCCCGCACCGGCGGTGACGGCATCGGCGGCGCCTCGATCCTGGCCTCCGAGACCTTCGACGACGCCAAGCCCTCCAAGCGCCCGGCCGTGCAGGTCGGCGACCCCTTCCAGGAGAAGCTCCTCATCGAGTGCACCCTGGAGGCCTTCCGGGAGAAGCTGGTCGTCGGCATCCAGGACCTCGGCGCGGCCGGCCTGTCCTGCGCCACCTCCGAACTCGCCTCCAACGGCTCCGGCGGCATGCGCGTCACCCTGGACGACGTCCCCCTGCGCGACTCGACGCTCTCGCCCGAGGAGATCCTCATGAGCGAGTCGCAGGAGCGCATGTGCGCGGTCGTCGAGCCGGAGAAGGTCGACCGCTTCCTGGAGATCTGCGACAAGTGGGACGTCATCGCCACCGTCATCGGTGAGGTGACCGACGGCGACCGCCTGGAGATCTACTGGCACGGCGGCAAGATCGTCGACGTCGACCCGCGCACGGTCGCGCACGAGGGCCCGGTCTACGAGCGCCCGTACGCCCGTCCGTCCTGGCAGGACGAGCTCCAGGCCGACGACGCGAACAAGCTGCCGCGGCCGGCGACCTCCGAGGAGCTGAAGGACCAGGTCCTGAAGCTGGTCGGCTCCCCGAACCAGGCCTCCAAGTCCTGGATCACCAGCCAGTACGACCACTTCGTGCAGGGCAACACCGTGCTCGCCCAGCCCGAGGACTCCGGCATGATCCGGATCGACGAGGAGACCGGTCTCGGCGTGGCCATCGCCACGGACGGCAACGGCCGGTATGCCAAGCTCGACCCGTACCACGGCGCCCAGCTGGCCCTGGCGGAGGCGTACCGCAACGTCGCCACCACCGGCGCCAAGCCGCTCGCCGTCTCCGACTGCCTGAACTTCGGCTCGCCCGAGGACCCGGCGGTGATGTGGCAGTTCGCGGAGGCCGTGCGCGGTCTGGCGGACGCCTGCCGGCAGCTGGGCACCCCGGTGACCGGCGGCAACGTCTCGCTCTACAACCAGACGGGCGAGGCGGCCATCCACCCGACCCCGGTCGTCGCGGTCCTCGGCGTCATCGACGACGTGGCCCGCCGCACGCCCGTCGCCTTCCAGGAGGAGGGCCAGCTGCTGTACCTCCTCGGCGACACGCGTGAGGAGTTCGGCGGCTCGGCCTGGTCCCAGGTGGTCCACGACCACCTCGGCGGTCTGCCCCCGAAGGTCGACCTGGAGCGGGAGCGCCTGCTGGCCGAGATCCTGATCTCGGCCTCCCGCGACGGCATGATCGACTCCGCGCACGACCTGTCCGACGGCGGTCTGATCCAGGCCGTCGTCGAGTCGGCGCTGCTCGGCGGCAAGGGCGCCCGCCTGATCGTCCCGGACGGTCTGGACGCCTTCACCTTCCTCTTCTCCGAGTCGGCGGGCCGCGCGGTCGTGGCCGTGCCGCGCTCGGAGGAGGTCCGCTTCAACGACATGTGCGGTGCGCGGGGCCTGCCGGTCACCCGCATCGGTGTCGTCGACGGCGACGTGGTGGACGTCCAGGGCGAGTTCGCACTCTCCCTGGCCGAGCTGCGCGAGACGCACGAGAGCACGATCCCGGCGCTGCTGGCCTGAGCCGGCCGAACGCCCCGAAGCCCCCGCCCGGTTCACCGGGCGGGGGCTTCGCCGTGTCCGGACCGGTCCGCGCACACCGACTCTTGCACGAAATTACGTAGTTCCGTAATCTCGGAATCGTGGAACTCGAACAACGCGTCGCCGACCTGGAGCGCCGCCTGGCGGCCCTGGAAGGCGCCCAGCGCACCGGCCCCCGCCTCGACGGCAGCGACTTCTGGGCGCTGAACGGGCTGAGGGAGCAGCTGTCCGAGGCCGGGGCGGCCGACGGCGGTGTGCTCTACACGGGCTCCGTACGGCTGCCGACGGGCGAGGTGTACTCGTGGCAGATGGCCGCCCTCACGGACGACCTGCTGGAGGACGACTGGGTGACGGCGGCCGAGTCCTTCGCCGCGCTCGGCCACCCCGTCCGGATCCGCCTGCTCCGCGAGATCCTCGGCGGCCGGCGCACCGCCGCCGAACTCGCCGAGCTCGACGAGGTCGGCACGACCGGCCAGGTCTACCACCACCTGCGTCAGCTCACCGGCACGGGCTGGCTGCACACGACGGGTCGGGGCCGCCACGAGGTGCCGCCGGGGCGGGTCGTACCGCTGCTGGTGGCGCTGGCGACGACCCGCCCATAGAGGAACAGGGGGACAGGATGTCCGCACGCAAGCTCGGCACAGTCGCTTCCCGATGCCTTCAACTGGCCTTCATCGGCCTGGTGACCGCCCATGTCTGCTTCGGCTGGGACCACAACGTCCTGTGGAATCTCCTGCCGCTGGTGCTGGCGTACGCCGTCGTCACCGTCGCCAACCGGTGGGGCGGCGCCCCGGACGACCCCCGGGTCGCCCGCGAGCCCTTGGAGGTCGCCCCGCCCGTGACCGGCCGCTGGTCCGCGCTGAACAGCCCGGCCGACCGCACCCCGAGCCACGGCGTCCACGCCCACGGGCAGACGTACGCCATCGACATCCTCGCCGAGCCCGAGCCGGGGGCCCGTCCGGCCTTCGCCCGGCTGTGGCCGATCGCCCGCCGCCCCCAGGACTTCCCGGCGTTCGACGCCCCGATCCTCGCGGTCGCCGACGCCACAGTCGTACGGGCCACCGACGGGCAGCGCGACCACCTCAGCCGCAACTCGCTGCCCGGCCTGCTGTACCTCATGCTCATCGAGGGCTCGGTGCGCGAGATGGCCGGCAGCAGCCGCATCCTCGGCAACCACCTCGTCCTCGACCTCGGCAACGGCACCTACGCCGCCTACGCCCACCTCCAGCGCGGCTCCCTCACCGTCCGCGAGGGCGACCGCGTCCACGCCGGACAGCAGCTCGCCCGCTGCGGCAACTCCGGCAACTCCTCCGAGCCGCACCTGCACTTCCAGCTGATGGACGCCCCGGACCCGGACGCGGCCCGGGGCGTCCCCTTCACCTGGGACGGAATCGGTGTGCCCCGCAACGGGGAGATCTTCGAGGCACCCCCGGCAGCCGTCCGCCAGACCTAGGCTGACCCCCATGCCACCGGCCAGGAAACGCACCCGCAGCTACGACCCCGCCAAGATCCGTACGGCGGTGCTCGCCCAGTTCGGGAACGTGCGGGCCGCCGCCGCCGGACTCACCCCCGACCAGCTCGCCCTCCCCACCCGGCTGGGCGACTGGACCGTCCGGGACCTGCTGGCACACGTCGGGATGAGTCTCGGAGCGGTCTCCCGGCTGACCGGCCTGCCGGAGCCGGCCAAGCAGGACGGCACCCTGCTCGACTGGCCCTCCGCGATCGCGGCCGACGCGCCGGACATCGCCGCGTACGCCCGTGAGCCGGCCGGGACCCACCCGGACCCGTCCGCCCACCTCGCGGACACCGAGGAGCGCTTCACCGCCGACCTCGCCGCCCACCCCGGCACCCGGCTGCTCGCCACCAGCGCCGGCGCCCTGCCGCTGGCCGACTACCTCGTCACCCGCACCGTCGAACTCGTCGTCCACACCGACGACCTCAACGCCGCCGTCCCCGGCCTGGACATCCCCTACGACCGTCAGGCCCTGGCCGCCTGCACCCGGCTGCTGGCCGACGCGCTCGCCGCGAAGGCGCCCGGCGGATCGACGGAGGTGCGGGTGCCGCCGTACGCGGTGGTGCAGTGCGTGGAGGGGCCGAGGCACACCCGGGGCACCCCGCCCAACGTCGTCGAGACGGACCCGCTGACCTGGATCCGGCTGGCGACCGGGCGTCTTGCCTGGGCGCAGGCGCTCCAGGACGCCAAGGTCAGCGCGAGCGGCGAGCGGGCGGATCTGTCGGCCCATCTGCCGCTCATGGCGTGAATACTCATGGCGCAAGGAGGAATCGCCGCCGTAAGGGGAACCGATGCCCCCGGGTCCTCCGTCGAAGTGGCATGGACAGGCAGAAGCAGCGCATGACTCTGACGGCCGCCGCCATGCTCGTCCCGCTCATGGCGGCCTGTGGCAGTGAGAAGGCGGACAGCGGCAGCGGCTCGGTCGGTGCCGAGAAGCCGGTCACCGGTGTGCGGTGGAACGTGGACAGCGTCACCGCGGACGGCCGGACGCAGAAGGCCCCGGACGGCGCCCACGTGACCATCGACAAGGGCCGGGCCGAGGGCAGCCTCGGCTGCAACAACTTCAGCGCCGAGGCCTCCGTCGACGGCGACCGCGTCCGGCTGGGCAAGACCATGGCCACCGAGATGGCCTGCGAGAACAAGCCCATGGCCTTCGAGAAGACCCTCGCGCGCGCCTTCTCCGACCAGGAGCTGAAGACGACGGTGGACGACGACCGCCTCACCCTCACCACGGGCCGGGGCGACACCGTCCACCTGACCAAGGCCGAGGACGCCCCGCTGGCCGGCACCAAGTGGACCGTCACGACCCCGAGGGCCGACGGCCGTGCCCACCTCACCTTCGACGAGAAGAAGGGCACCGTCTCCGGCAGCCTCGGCTGCAACAAGGTGAACGCCAAGGCCACGGTCCGCGACGGCCATATCACCCTCGGCCCTCCGGCCACGACCCGAATGATGTGCGAAGACTCACTCATGGACGGCGAGAAGACGCTGCTGCGCCTTTTCGACGGAAAGCTGAAGTACGGAGTCGATCACCAAACCCTCACGCTGACCAGCGAAAACGGGACGAGTGTGCGAGCTGTCGCCGAGCGGTGATCCACCGGAAAGTCCGGTATCCCCAATTCGGACCAGTGGTCGACCTCGCCTACACTCGGTGGCGTGCCACGTGGTGACGGACGACTCAACCACGACCTGCTCCCCGGTGAGAAGGGCCCCCAGGACGCTTGTGGCGTCTTCGGTGTCTGGGCTCCGGGCGAAGAGGTCGCCAAGCTCACGTACTTCGGGCTCTACGCCCTCCAGCATCGAGGCCAGGAATCCGCGGGAATCGCGGTCAGCAACGGCTCACAGATCCTCGTCTTCAAGGACATGGGCCTGGTTTCCCAGGTCTTCGACGAGACCTCCCTCGGTTCGCTCCAGGGTCACATCGCGGTCGGACACGCCCGCTACTCGACCACTGGCGCCTCCGTCTGGGAGAACGCCCAGCCGACCTTCCGCGCGACCGGACACGGATCCATCGCGCTCGGCCACAACGGCAACCTCGTCAACACCGCCCAGCTCGCCGAGATGGTCGCCGACCTGCCCAAGCAGGAAGGCGGGCGCACCCCGCGCGTCGCGGCGACCAACGACACCGACCTGCTCACCGCGCTCCTCGCGGCCCAGGTCGACGAGGAAGGCAAGCCGCTGACCATCGAGGAGGCCGCCCACAACGTCCTCCCGCAGGTCAAGGGCGCCTTCTCACTCGTCTTCATGGACGAGAACACCCTGTACGCGGCCCGCGACCCGCAGGGCATCCGCCCGCTGGTCCTCGGCCGCCTGGAGCGCGGCTGGGTCGTCGCCTCCGAGTCCGCCGCCCTCGACATCTGCGGCGCCGCTTACGTCCGCGAGATCGAGCCGGGCGAGTTCGTCGCCATCGACGAGAACGGCCTGCGCACCTCCCGGTTCGCGGAAGCGAAGCCCAAGGGCTGTGTCTTCGAGTACGTGTACCTGGCCCGCCCGGACACCGACATCGCCGGCCGGAACGTGTACCTCTCCCGCGTGGAGATGGGCCGCAAGCTCGCGAAGGAAGCCCCGGTCGACGCCGATCTGGTCATAGCGACTCCGGAGTCCGGCACCCCCGCCGCCATCGGCTACGCGGAGGCCTCCGGTATCCCCTTCGGCGCGGGCCTGGTCAAGAACGCCTACGTCGGACGTACGTTCATCCAGCCCTCGCAGACCATCCGCCAGCTGGGCATCCGCCTGAAGCTGAACCCGCTGAAGGAAGTCATCAAGGGCAAGCGCCTGGTCGTCGTCGACGACTCGATCGTGCGCGGCAACACCCAGCGGGCCCTGGTCCGCATGCTCCGCGAGGCGGGCGCCGCCGAGGTCCACATCCGGATCTCCTCGCCGCCCGTGAAGTGGCCCTGCTTCTTCGGTATCGACTTCGCCACCCGCGCCGAGCTCATCGCCAACGGCATGACGATCGACGAGATCGGCACCTCCCTGGGCGCCGATTCCCTGGCCTACATCTCCATCGACGGCATGATCGAGGCGACCACCATCGCCAAGCCGAACCTGTGCCGCGCCTGTTTCGACGGCGAGTACCCGATGGAACTCCCCGACCCCGAGCTGCTCGGCAAGCAGCTGCTGGAGACGGAGCTGGCCGCCGGCCCGGCCGCCACGGCCGCCGCCGACGCGATCCGCCGCCCGTAGACGGCCCGTCACACCTGCCGTACGACACGAAGGTTCTCTTAGCCATGTCCGAGAAACCCATTGCCGAGGGCGGCGCCAGCTACGCAGCCGCGGGCGTCGACATCGAAGCCGGCGACCGCGCCGTCGAACTGATGAAGGAGTGGGTGAAGAAAGCCCAGCGCCCCGAGGTCCTCGGTGGCCTCGGCGGCTTCGCCGGTCTCTTCGACGCCTCCGCCCTGAAGAACTACGAGCGGCCCCTGCTCGCCTCCGCCACGGACGGCGTCGGCACCAAGGTCGACATCGCCCGCCAGCTGGGCGTCTACGACAGCATCGGCCACGACCTGGTCGCGATGGTCATGGACGACATCGTGGTCTGCGGCGCCGAGCCGCTGTTCATGACCGACTACATCTGCGTCGGCAAGGTCCACCCCGAGCGGGTCGCCGCCATCGTCAAGGGCATCGCCGAGGGCTGTGTGCTGGCCGGCTGTGCCCTGGTCGGCGGCGAGACGGCCGAGCACCCGGGCCTGCTGGGCGAGGACGACTTCGACGTCGCCGGCGCCGGTACGGGCGTCGTGGAGGCCGACCGGCTGCTCGGCGCGGATCGTATCCGGACGGGTGACGCGGTGATCGCCATGGCGTCCTCCGGGCTTCACTCGAACGGGTACTCCCTCGTCCGCCATGTCCTCCTGAACCAGGCGGGCCTGGCGCTGGACGCGCACATCGAGGAACTCGGCCGCACCCTCGGCGAGGAGCTGCTGGAGCCCACGAAGATCTACTCGCTGGACTGCCTGGCCCTGATGCGCACCACCGAGGTGCACGCCTTCAGCCACATCACCGGCGGCGGACTCGCGGCCAACCTCGCCCGGGTCGTCCCGGACGACCTGCACGCGATCGTCGACCGCTCCACCTGGACGCCGGCCCCGATCTTCGACCTCGTCGGCCGTACGGGCAGCGTCGAGCGCCTGGAGCTCGAGAAGACCCTGAACATGGGCGTCGGCATGATCGCGATCGTGCCGCAGGAGTCCACGGACGTGGCCCTGACGACCCTCGCCGACCGCGGCGTGGACGCCTGGGTGGCCGGAGAGATCACGGACCGGGGCGAGCACACCACTGGTGCCGCCCTGATCGGTGACTACGCGAGCTGAAGCACGGGGGACATGACCCTGCAGGCAGCACAGAACCCGGTCGGTGACCGAAGTCACCGACCGGGTAAGTGCTCAGTGCAGGGTCAAGCGCCGCGACGATGTTGCGAGGACTGGTCGTCCTCGTCGTCGTCGTCCTCGTAGAGGTCGGCGTACCGTGCGTACAGGTCGTCGTCCTCATCGTCTTCGAACGGCTCGCCGTTAGGCGGCTGCGGATTCGAAGGCGATGCACCCAGCTCCTCGGCCAGGCGTGAGAGATCAGTCCCACCGCTGTTGTACTTCAGCTGGCGGGCGACCTTCGTCTGCTTGGCCTTGGCCCGGCCGCGCCCCATGGCTCGACCCCCTCAACGACGGGGCTCGACGGCCCCAGAGTCTTGACACGCGTTCATGGTCCGGCACGGACTCTCCGCGGAGAGACCGGTCCGTAGGGCTTCCACGGTACCTGAGCCCGCGCCCATACGGTACGTCGCCCGCATGACGTGCCCGCGCCCAGGACCTTCGAGGCGCCCCGTCCTCGCTGGTCAACCGCGATTTTAACCACTTCTCGACGGTCGACCCGCCGGTAGAAGTGAGAGTTCTCTCTAACTGCCCACCGACGGGTACCGGCCAAACGTACGGGACTCCGTGGATCAGTCCCGCATCGCCCGGGGTCAGCGCGCCCGGCGCGCCAGGGCCGCGTCGTGCATCCGCTGCTCGGCGATCCGGTCGGCCGCGGCGGCCGGCGGAATACCGTCCTCCTTCGCACGTGCGAATATGGCCAGCGTGGTGTCGAAGATCTTCGACGCCTTCACCTTGCACCGATCGAAGTCGAAGCCGTGCAACTCGTCCGCGACCTGGATGACACCGCCGGCGTTCACCACGTAGTCCGGCGCGTAGAGGATCCCGCGGTCGGCGAGGTCCTTCTCCACGCCCGGGTGGGCGAGTTGGTTGTTGGCAGCGCCGCAGACCACCTTGGCGGTGAGCGCCGGCACGGTGTCGTCGTTCAGGGCCCCGCCGAGCGCGCACGGGGCGTAGATGTCGAGGCCCTCGACGCGGATCAGGGTCGCGGTGTCGGCGACGGCCGTCACACCCGTCGGGTGCGCCGCGAGAATCCGACCCACGGCGTCCTCGCGCACATCGGTGATGACGACCTCGGCGCCCTCCGCCCGCAGGTGCTCCACCAGGTGGTGGCCGACCTTGCCGACACCGGCGATGCCGACCCGCTTCCCGCGCAGCGAGGGGTCGCCCCACAGGTGTTGCGCGGAGGCCCGCATGCCCTGGTAGACGCCGTAGGCGGTGAGCACGGAAGAGTCTCCGGCGCCGCCGTTCTCGGGGGAGCGGCCGGTCGTCCAGCGGCACTCGCGGGCCACGACGTCCATGTCGGCGACGTACGTACCGACGTCGCAGGCGGTGACGTACCGGCCGCCGAGGGAGGCGACGAAGCGGCCGTAGGCGAGGAGCAGCTCCTCGCTCTTGATCTTGTCCGGGTCGCCGATGATCACGGCTTTGCCGCCGCCGTGGTCGAGACCGGCCATGGCGTTCTTGTACGACATCCCGCGGGCGAGGTTCAGCGCGTCGGCGACGGCCTCGGCCTCGTTCGCGTACGGGTAGAAGCGCGTGCCGCCGAGCGCGGGGCCCAGGGCGGTGGAGTGGAGGGCGATGACGGCCTTGAGGCCGCTCGCGCGGTCCTGGCAGAGCACGACTTGCTCATGTCCTCCCTGGTCCGAGTGGAACAGGGTGTGCAGTACATCAGCAGGTGCGCCGGTTACGTCGGTCACTGTGGTGACTCCTGTGTAGGTGCGGCGGGGGGAGACCAGCTCCCGTGCGGGTGGCGGGAACTGTTGAGCATGAGATTAGAGCCTGGTGGGCCCGCCGACCGCACCGTGCTCAGGATCACCTCCGACCGGAGTACACCCGTGCGACGATTTGCATAGATTTCCCGCGCGATCGTCAGTGGGTTCCGCAGGTTTTCGCGGCGGTGCGCGGGGGAGGGAGCAGGCGTGCCCAAGGTGACCTCGGTGATCGTCCCCTACGCGACCTACCTGCGCGTGTACGAACCGCTGGCCGCCTTCCCCGAACCGGAGCGCAGCCAGTGGGCCCGCTACGCCCGCCGTACGGACCGCCCCTCGTACCAGGACGAACTCCGCCGGGCCCTGGCCGACCTGGCCCCCACCCCGCCGGTCCCGGTGCCGGTGCACGAGAGCGAGGACGCCTTCGTGCTCGACGTCGACGGCGTCGTCTGCGTCTGCCCCTGGCGCACCAGGCTGCGCGGCTGGCTGGCCCTGGACGAGCTCTCCGAGGAGCTCCCCCCGCCGGTCATGGACGCGGTCCTGCCGCCCGTCCTGCGGCGTCAGGCGGCTCAGGACCACGAGCGCTGGCTGGCGATCAACCCGGACGCCCGGCCGTGGATCCGTACGGCCACCTGGCAGGTGCCGATCAGCTGGTTCGTGCTGGTCTCGGACGAGGAGCGCGAGTACGACAAGGGCGCCTCGGTCGACAGCCCGCCCGTGCTGCGCTACCGCACCCCCATGGTCCAGGCCCGGCGGCGGGTGGCCCGGGGCCTGCGTGCCCTGAAGGAGGCCATGGACGAGGGGCCGCTGATCGACGGCCTGGTGGACGTCGGGCGCTGGCTGGAGGAGTTCCACCCGCGCTCGCTCGTGGAGCTGGACTACGGCGGTCTGGTGCACGCCGTGCCGGCCGGGGCGCTGGAGGACGATCACTCCGCGGCGGACGTGGCCGAGGGCATCGCCGCGCTGCGCAGGGGCGACGGGGCGGCCGCGGGGGAGGCGTACGCCCGGCTCGTGGAGCGGTGGCGTTCCGTACGGGATCTGCGGTCGGCCAACTGACCCCTGACCTTGATGTCCGTACAGACCGCTCTCATTCGGTCACGAACTGACGTTTGACGAACCGCCCGATTTGGGGTTTCGTCCTCGCACCGAGTTCCTGAAACGGGCTGTGCGTCTCCTGAGGCTTCGTCAACAAGGGACGTAGGGCCCGATCCGGGCAGACCTCTCAAGTAGACCAAGCGTGACGGACTACACGTACGAGGCTCTTGCGCCCCTTGCCCCTCCTCATGCCAAAATAGGACAAGGAGTCCGGGGAGGACTCCTTCCGTCCTGTGGTGTTGCACTATGGGCGGAATCTCAGCATTGCACGCTTTGGGGGGCCTGGTGACTTCCTGATCGCCCTGTGACTGATCGTCACAGCGGTGTGACTGTCCGCTATGGCATGGTCCATCGGCTTCCGTCGCTGATGAACACCTGGAGGGGCAATTCCATCGGTTTGGCCGACGCGGCTGGACAGATGGTGTAGTTGTAGTGCCGAGGACAAGCCGTTCGTCCTATAACCGACTCGACTCGCGTCCGCCATTTCGGGCAACGCGGGTCAAGGTGCAGAATTTAGAGGAAAGAACCGAGAAGGTTCGGTTCTCCCGAGGAGGCCGCTCATGACCGCTCGCACCCCTGATGCCGAGCCGCTGCTGACCCCGGCTGAGGTCGCCACCATGTTCCGTGTCGACCCCAAGACGGTCACGCGGTGGGCGAAGGCCGGCAAGCTCACGTCGATCCGCACGCTCGGCGGGCATCGGCGCTACCGCGAGGCCGAGGTCCGCGCTCTGCTCGCGGGCATCCCGCAGCAGCGCAGCGAGGCCTGAACAACTGAATAACCGGGCAAACCGGCTGGTCCCCCAATCGGCCGCGGCGTCCGGAACCACAGCTCCAAGCGACGCGGGTCCTGCCCCAACAGGCCCCACGCCCAAGCCAGTCAGAGCTTTCCAGACATACAACAGGGTGCGTCGTCGATCGCGCTGGACTCCGCCGGGTCCAGCGCGATCCTTTTTGTGCGCCCACGGTGGGTCAACCGATCCTGCTGTGAGCGGCCTTGTAGGACCATGGGGAGGGACGTCGGATCTCCTGTGTGCGACACCCCGGACAGAGTGCAATTGCACATATTAAATTGACCCTTTGTAGGTGAGGTGTAAGTACCGCACTTTCCAAAACTCATGCGGTGACACCCGTCACATACCAAGCGGCTTGTTAGCTCTGCCGCGGGTGCGATAGAGAAGCCTCCGCTCCCAGCGGCCCATGTATGCCCGGGTGTTGAGGCCGCTCGTGGATCATGCCGACGCCGGACTCTCGCCCTCTCGGACCGGGGCCGCGGCCCGAGAGCCACGCGGCGCGGACTCCAACGCCAGCCGCAGCAGGCGATGGCATATCGGGCAGTGCCGTGTGAGGTGCCGGTACGACGACGCGGCCGACAGATGCGCGCGGAGCAGAGCCCGCGTCTCGTGCCTGGCCGCTGTCGCCATACGCCACCTCCAGAAGGCCGCACGGGGAAAGGTCCTGGTTCTGGGGTACCGACGGAATGAGGGGGCGTCAAGACGGCGTGAGGGGCCCCGGGGAGCTCAGGCGGAGGTCGGGCGGAGGTCGGGCGGAGGTCGGGCGGAGGTCAGGCACACGAAAAGAAGCCCGGATCCGAAGATCCGGGCTTCTCCACTGCGGTCCTGACGGGATTTGAACCCGCGGCCTCCACCTTGACAGGGTGGCGAGCACTCCAAACTGCTCCACAGGACCAGGTTTCGCGGCGCCATTCGTGCGTTGCGCTGCGAGAAGAGACTTTACAGGAGGGTGAGCCCCTGGTCGAACTCACCCTGCGTGCAGGTGCCGTTACGGCGCCACCGCGTCGATCGCCTTCACGATCCGCTTGTCGGAGACGGGGTACGCCGTGCCCAGCGCGTGCGCGAAGTAGCTGACCCGGAGCTCCTCGATCATCCAGCGGATGTCCAGGACCGACGACGGGACCGGACGGCCCTGCGGCATCTGCTCCAGGAGCCAGGCGTACTCGTCCTGCATCTCGTGGACCTTCTGCATCCGCGTCGTGTCCCGCTGGACGTTCGTCGGCATCTGCTGCAGACGCCGGTCGGCCGCCACCAGATAGCGCATCAGGTCCGCCATGCGCCGCAGCCCCGCCTCCGTCACGAAGCCCGGCTTCACCAGGGCGTCCAGCTGCCCCCGGACATCCTGGAGATTCGGCAGCAGCGCGGGGCTGCGCACGGCCTTCAGACGGCGCTCACAGGCCTGCCAGGCGGCCAGGACCTGCTGCACCTGCCCGACCGTACGCACGGTCGTGTCGACGATCTCGGCGCGCACCTTGTCGTACAGCTTCCGGTACGACTCCTCGTCCCACGCCGGCCCGCCGAAGTCCCCGATCAGCTTGTCCGCGGCGGCCATCGCGCAGTCGTCGAACAGACCCTGGACGGACCCGTGCGGATTCGCGGACAGCGCCAGCTTCTGCGGGTTCGTCAGGCGATCGCTCGCGAATTTCGCCGGGTTCACCGGGATGTTGCGCAGGATCAGCCGCCGCGTGCCCTTCCACATGGCCTGCGCCTGCTCCGCCTCCGTGTCGAAGAGACGCACGGAGACCGTGTCGCCGTCGTCGACCAGCGCCGGATACGCCTTCACCGGCTGACCGGCCCGGCGGGTCTCGAAGACGCGGGTGAGCGTGCCGATCGTCCAGTCGGTCAGGCCCGAGCGCTCCAGGGACTCGCCGCCGGAGCGCTCTGCGGTCGCCGCGGCCGCCTGGGAGAGGGCCTTTCGGGCCTTCGGACGCAGCCTGAGCTTCAGCGCCTCCAGGTCCTTGTCCTCAGCCAGCTTGCGGCGACGCTCGTCAACGATGCGGAACGTGACCTTCAAGTGGTCGGGGACCTTGGACAGGTCGAAGTCGTCCGCCTCGAAGGGCACCCCGACCATCAGTCTCAGCTCGCGCGTCATCGTCGCGGTCAGAGGTTCTTGGAGAGGGACGGCCCGGTCCAGGAACGCCCTCGCGAAGTTCGGCGCGGGGACGTAGTTCCGCCGGATCGGCTTGGGCAGGGACCGGATCAGCTCCGTGACCAGCTCCTCCCGCAGGCCCGGGATCTGCCAGTCGAAGCCCTCGTCCGTGACCTGGTTGAGGACCTGCAGCGGGACGTGGACGGTCACGCCGTCGGCGTCCGCGCCCGGCTCGAACTGATACGTCACCCGGAACTTCAGGTTCCCCTGCCGCCACGAGTCCGGATAGTCGGCCTTGGTGACCTCGCCCGCCTTCTCGTTGATGAGCATCTCGCGCTCGAAATCGAGGAAGTCGGGCCGCTCGTGCCGCTTGTGCTTCCACCAGGAGTCGAAGTGGGCACCGGAGACCACGTGCTCGGGGATCCGCTGGTCATAGAAGTCGAACAGCGTCTCGTCATCGACCAGGATGTCCCGGCGCCGGGCGCGGTGCTCCAACTCCTCGACCTCGGTGAGGAGGCGACGGTTGTCCGAGAAGAACTTGTGATGCGTACGCCAGTCGCCCTCGACCAGCGCGTTCCGGATGAACAGCTCACGGCTGATCTCCGGGTCGATCCGCCCGTAGTTGACCTTCCGCTGCGCCACGATCGGCACGCCGTAGAGCGTGACCTTCTCGTACGCCATCACCGCGGCCTGGTCCTTCTCCCAGTGCGGCTCGCTGTACGTGCGCTTGACGAGGTGCGCGGCGAGGGGCTCGACCCACTCGGGCTCGATCCTGGCGTTGACGCGGGCCCAGAGGCGGGACGTCTCGACGAGCTCGGCCGACATCACGAAACGCGGGGGCTTCTTGAAGAGGGCCGAGCCGGGGAACACCGCGAACTTGGCGTTCCGCGCGCCCAGGTACTCGTTCTTCCCCGTGCTCCTCCCGCCCTCCCCTCCGGCCTCCTTCACATCCTTCATGCCGATGTGCGACAACAGGCCGGCCAGGAGGGAGAGATGGATGCGGTCGGCCGGGGCGTCGTCCTCGTTGAGGTGGATGCCCATCTGCTTCGCGACCGTGCGCAACTGCGTGTAGATGTCCTGCCATTCGCGGATGCGAAGGAAGTTGAGGTACTCCTGCTTGCACATCCGGCGGAAGGAGGACGACCCCCGCTCCCTCTGCTGCTCGCGGAGATAGCGCCAGAGGTTGAGGTAGGCCAGGAAGTCGCTGGTCTCGTCCTTGAAACGGGCGTGCTGCTGGTCGGCCTGCGCCTGCTTCTCGGCGGGGCGCTCGCGCGGATCCTGAATGGACAGCGCGGCGGCTATGACCATGACCTCGCGCACACAGCCGTTCTGGTCCGCCTCCAGGACCATCCGGGCCAGCCGCGGGTCGACCGGCAGCTGGGCCAGCTTGCGGCCGGTGTCCGTGAGCCGTTTGCGGGGGTCCTTCTGCGCCGGATCGAGGGCGTTCAGCTCCTGGAGCAGCTGGACCCCGTCGCGGATGTTGCGGTGGTCCGGCGGGTCGATGAAGGGGAACTTCTCGATGTCGCCGAGGCCGGCCGCCGTCATCTGCAGGATGACGGAGGCGAGGTTCGTCCGGAGGATCTCCGCGTCCGTGAACTCCGGGCGGGCCTCGAAGTCGTCCTCGCTGTACAGACGGATGCAGATGCCGTCGGACGTACGGCCGCAGCGGCCCTTGCGCTGATTGGCGCTGGCCTGCGAGACCGGCTCGATGGGCAGGCGCTGGACCTTCGTGCGGTGGCTGTAGCGGGAGATGCGGGCGAAACCGGGGTCGATCACGTACTTGATACCCGGAACGGTCAGCGAGGTCTCGGCGACGTTCGTGGCCAGAACGATCCTGCGACCGGTGTGCGGCTGGAAGACACGGTGCTGCTCCGCGTGGGAGAGCCGGGCGTAGAGCGGCAGGATCTCCGTGAACCGGTAGTTCTTCTTGGTGAGCGCGTCCGCCGTGTCCCTGATCTCCCGCTCACCCGAGAGAAAGACGAGGATGTCACCCTTCCCCTCCTTCTGGAGCTCCTCCACAGCATCGGTGATCGCGGTGATCTGATCACGGTCGGCGTCCTCGCCGTCCTCCTCCAGCAGCGGCCGGTAGCGGACCTCCACGGGATACGTACGGCCGCTGACCTCGACGATCGGCGCGTCACCGAAATGCCGCGAGAAGCGCTCGGGGTCGATCGTGGCCGAGGTGATGACAACCTTGAGATCGGGGCGCTTCGGCAGCAACTGCGCGAGATAGCCCAGCAGGAAGTCGATGTTGAGAGACCGCTCATGGGCCTCGTCGATGATGATCGTGTCGTACGCGCGCAGCTCGCGGTCCGTCTGGATCTCGGCGAGCAGGATGCCGTCCGTCATGAGCTTGACGAAGGTGGCGCCCGGGTCGACCTGGTCGGTGAAGCGGACCTTCCAGCCGACGGCCTCGCCGAGCGGGGTGTCCAGCTCCTCGGCGACGCGCTCGGCGACCGTACGGGCGGCGATCCTGCGCGGCTGCGTGTGCCCGATCATGCCCCGTACGCCACGCCCGAGCTCCAGGCAGATCTTGGGGATCTGCGTCGTCTTGCCGGAGCCGGTCTCGCCGGCGACGATCACGACCTGATGGTCGCGGATGGCGTCGGCGATCACGTCCTTCTTCTGGCTGACCGGCAGCTGCTCGGGGTAGGTGACCTCGGGCACAAGGGCGCGCCGGCCGGCCATCCGCTCCTCGGCCCTGCCGACCTCCGCCTCGATCTCGGCGAGCACGGCGGCCCGTGCCTCCGGCTTACGGATCTTGCGCGCACCTTCGAGCCTGCGCCCGAGCCGGTGCGCGTCGCGCAGGGACAGCTCGGTCAGGCGGGGGGCGAGGGCGCCGAGGGCGGGGGCGGGGTGCGTAGACATACGCGACCCAGGATCTCATCCCCCGCAAAACAGAGGCGAACGGATTTCGACCAGACCACGTAAGCAGCATTCGAGCACTTGGCCGAACGGTCATTCGACCGAGTGTCCGGGGGTCGATCACCTGACCGCAGCGCTGGCCTCGCCCTAGATTCCTGGACGTGAAGCTCGTGATCCGCGTCAAACTCCTGCCGACCCCCGAACAGGCATCGGCACTACAGGCGACCCTCCACGCCTGCAACGCGGCAGCCAATCACGTCTCCGTCTCCCACACCGCCTTCACCACCGGAATCAAACGCAACCGCGAACTACGCGCCCTCACCTACACCCAGGTCAAGACCCGATGGTCCCTCGGCGCCCAGGCCGCCCAGCACGTCATCAAGAAGACCGCCGACGCCTACGCAGCCCTCACCGGCAACCTCAAGGCCGGAAACCTCGGCAAACCCGTCTCCAAACGCTTCCTCAGAGCCACCGAGAAGCCCATCGCCTTCCGACCCCAAGACGCCCAGCCCTACGACGACCGCATGCTGTCCTGGCAGATGCCACAACGCACCGTCTCCATCTGGACCGTGGCCGGACGCATGAAACGCCTCGCCTTCACGGGAGAGGAAACGCAACTCCTCCTCCTCGCCCACCACCGTCAGGGCGAGTCCGACCTGACCAGCCAGAACGGTCACTGGTACCTCCTGGCCACAGTCGACCTCCCGGAAAGCCACATCACCCCGGACCCCCGGGAATTCATCGGCGTGGACCTCGGCATCACCAACATCGCCACCACATCGACCGGCCACCGGCACAGCGGCCGACGCCTCAACCGCAGCAGACAGAACGACCGACGCAATCGAGACAACCTCGCCAGAAGGCAGACACGGTCCGCCAAACGGCGAGCCAAACGCCGCGCCGGAAGAGAAGCCCGACGCACCCGCGACATCAACCACAAGATCAGCAAGCACATCGTGACGGAGGCCCAACGCACCGGTCGCGGCCTCGCCCTGGAAGACCTGGGCGGAATCCGCGAACGGGCACGGCTGAAGAAGCCCCAACGCGTCACGATCCACTCCTGGGCCTTCGCCCAGCTCGGCGCCTTCATCGCATACAAGGCGCGCAGGGCCGGAGTGCCGGTGGTACACGTCCACCCGGCCTACACCAGCCAGGAGTGCTCGCGCTGCCATCACATCGACAAGAGGAACCGGCCGGCACAGGCCGTGTTCTCGTGCAGGAACTGCGGCTTCGTTGAGCACGCGGACCTGAATGCGTCCCACGTCATCGCCGGTCGCGGCTGGTGGATGTGGGTCTGCGGGGCCGAGTCACAGGTCCCTGCTCTCACGCTGATCGCGTAGGGCTGGATGCGCCGCTGCCGTCGAAGCCATCGACGGGGCGAGCTGCGAGCCGGAGGGTTTTCGCCCCTCCGACAGCGGACGCGGACGCTCGTACCACGGGTGTGATCCACGAGGCATGCAACAAGGCCCCGATCCGAAGATCGGGGCCTTAGCTGTGGCTGGGGCCGGGGTCGAACCGGCGACCTCTCGCTTTTCAGGCGAGCGCTCGTACCAACTGAGCTACCCAGCCACGAGGTTTCACGTGAAACCTCAGCGGTCCTGACGGGATTTGAACCCGCGGCCTCCACCTTGACAGGGTGGCGAGCACTCCAAACTGCTCCACAGGACCAAGCGTCGTACGACAGTGTCGCACAGGGTGGTGCGTGCCCCCAACGGGATTCGAACCCGTGCTACCGCCTTGAAAGGGCGGCGTCCTAGGCCGCTAGACGATGAGGGCTATCGGCCCGCCTGGGCGCTTCTCAGCGCGTCGGGGACGTGAGAAGCATATGGGATGGCGGGAGCTATCGCCAAAACGATTTAGGGGGAGGGTGACGAGGTGCCCTCCGGCGGGGTGCTGGGGGACTGGCTCGCGCCGGGCTGGTTCTCCTTCGGGAGGTGACGGCTGACCTCGGCGGTCGTGAGGCCGAGGCCGCCCAGTTCGATCTCGTCCCAGGCCTGGAGGTGGCGGGTGTCCCGGTCGAAGTAGAGGATCGACGCCTCGATGGGGTCCGGGTGCTTGCCCTCGATGGCGCGCAGGCCGCTGCCGCCCGTGGAGCCCTCGATGCGGAGCCGGGTGCCGTACGGCAGGTCCTCCATCTCGTCGTGATGGAGATGGCCGGCCAGGACCAGGGGGACCTCGCCGTCGACCTCGCGGGCCGCGGAGGGCTCGTGGGCGATGGCGATGTCCACCGGGGTGCCGGCGGTGCTCTGGTCGCGCAGGGCCGTGGCCAGGCGGGCGCCGGCGAGTTCCTGGGACTGTTCGGCGCCGGCCTGCTGTGAGCGGTCGGGGGTGAACTGGGGGTCGCCGATGCCCGCGAAGCGCAGGCCCTTGATCGTCTGTGCCCGGCCGTCGTCGAGGACGTGGACGTTCTTCAGGTCTTCCATGTAGCGCTGGGTGATCATCGAGTCGTGGTTGCCGCGGACCCAGACGTAGGGGGCTCCGAGGTCCTCGATGGGGTCCAGGAAGCCGTTCTCGGCGGCCGTGCCGTGGTCCATCGTGTCGCCCGAGTCGACGATCACATCGACCTTGTACTGCTCCACGAGCGAGGCGATGATCTTCCAGCTCGCCGGGTTGAGGTGGATGTCGGAGACGTGCAGGACCCGGATCGTGGAGGGGTCGGGCGCGTAGGCGGGGAGCGTCGAGGTGGCGTCGTAGAGCTTGGTCACGTTGGTGACCAGGCGGGCCAATTCCTTCTGGTAGACGTCGAATTCGGTGACGATGCTGCGGGCGTTGCCGACCAGGGAGGGGGCGGAGATGAGCAGGCCGGAGAACTTGGGCTCCAGGACGGAGTCGGGGCGCCAGGTGGCGTACGCCGTGCCGCCCGAGGCGGCGAGGAGGGTGAGGGCGAGGCCGCCGGCGGCCATCGCGCGGCGGGGGCGGCGGTAGACCGCGAGGCCCAGGGCGGTGGCGCCCACGACGACGGCGACGCCGGAGCGCACGGCCAGGTCGAGGGTGCCGCGGCCGACGTCCTCGGTGACCTCGTCCTGGAGGCCGGAGAGGCGTTCGGGGTGGTCGACGAGGGCCTGGGAGCGGTCGGGGTCGAGCTGGTCGACGTTGACGTCCAGGCGGACGGGGGCGATGTGGCTGTTCAGTTCGAGGGCGCCCAGCGGCGAGATGTTGATCTTCGTGCCGCCGGTGAAGGACGGGCGCAGGGTCATCGTCGTGTTCATGGGGCCGACCGGGACCCGGACGTTGCCCACGACGAGCAGCCCCAGCCAGGCGCCGAGCAGGACGACGGCCACGAGTCCCACGGCACGGGTCCACGGGTGCGGCTGCGCCACGAGTTCGAGCCTGGCGGGTGCCTGGCGGGAGCGATAGCGGCGGGCCAGGGCGCGCGGGGCCCTGCGGATCGGGTTCAGGACGCTCAGGACAGCGACGGGGACGCGGGCCATTGATCCCGTATGCCCAAGTCCGCGGTCGGATATGCGGCGCCGGGAGGCTCTCGTGCGGCGGGGGCGTGGCCGACAATGGGCGTGTGCTGGAGATGACGCGTGAGGAGTTCGAGGAGCTGGTCGCCGAGGCGCTCGACCGGATCCCGCCGGAGTTGACGCGATTGATGGACAACGTCGCGGTGTTCGTGGAGGACGAGGCTCCTGCGGACGATCCCGAGCTGCTCGGGCTGTACGAGGGGACTCCGCTGACCGACCGGGGTGAGTGGTACGCCGGTGTGCTGCCGGACCGGATCACGATCTACCGGAACCCGACGCTGCGGATGTGCGAGTCGCGGGAGGACGTCGTCGCGGAGACGGAGATCACCGTGGTGCACGAGATCGCGCACCACTTCGGCATCGACGACGAGCGCCTTCACGCCCTGGGGTACGGCTGACCGGGTTGTGAATGGGGGGCGCGTGTCCTCTTGTGGGCGGCGGGAGTTGGAGGTGTTGACTCCCTCACCCTTTCCGGAGGTGGCCCCGTGCGCCCCTTGTACGTACCCGTCCGACTGGCCGCCACGGTCGTGGCGGTCGCCGCTGCCGCCGGCTGCATGAGTGTCGGCGACGACGACGTGGGCGGGGGCGTCAAGCCGTCGCACACCGCCGGGCAGCGGGGTGGTGCGGCGCCCGACGGCGGTCCGGCGGTGTCGGGCGGCGGCGCCGGGTTCGGCGCGGCCGGTGCCGACGGTGAGCGGGGGCGTGGCAAGGGCAAGAAGGACAAGAAGGGCAAGAAGGGCAAGGGCGGAGGGGTGGGGGAGACGGCGTCTCCCGCGGCGTCGCCGAGCGCTCAGGCGAGCCCGGCCGCGCCGGGGCGTGACGAGCCGGAGAGGCCGGTCCGGCCCACGCCGAAGCCGCCGGCCCCGCCGACGCCCACCCGGACGGCCGAGCCGGAGCCCACGCCGACGCCGCCGGAGCCGACCGCGTCTGCGGAGCCGACGGCGGAGCCGTCGTCGTCGGCGCACGAGCCGCCGGGGACGCAGCTCGCGCAGCGGGAGCCGGCGCCGGAGGCGGGGGCGCCGGCGTAGGGCCGGGGGTGCGCGGGCGGGAACATGTCCTCCTGGGGTGGGAACAATCCCGGCCGGAGGGTGGTTGGAGTTCTCGGAAGGCTGTCCGGTCGCCGGACGGTCGCCCACTGTCGCCTGCACAGTCCGGTTTGCCTTACGGGGCCCGGAGTGCGTATGGTGGCAGATCGTTTGATCCCATCTTGCCCGGCGCCACTGCAGAGCGCGCCGTGTGGCGCGTACTCTCCCTTGCCGTGGTGGACCGCATTGAGGCGGTCGTATTGCGAATCGCGAATCACGGAGTTGACGGGCGCGTGCCGACTTGAGACTCCGGAAGGTTTCGCATTCGCATGTCCATCGCCAGTACTGATCACGTCGTCGTGCCCGAGAACGAGGCAGTCGAGGACGCCCCCGAGGCCACGTTCGCGGACCTCGGCCTTCCCGAAGGCGTCGTGCGCAAGCTCGCGCAGAACGGCGTGACCACCCCCTTCCCGATCCAGGCCGCGACCATCCCGGACGCCCTGGCCGGCAAGGACATCCTCGGCCGTGGCCGCACCGGCTCCGGCAAGACCCTGTCGTTCGGTCTGCCGACCCTGGCCACGCTGGCCGGCGGCCGCACCGAGAAGCACAAGCCGCGCGCCGTCATCCTGACGCCGACGCGTGAACTCGCCATGCAGGTCGCCGACGCGCTGCAGCCCTACGGCGACGTCCTCGGCCTGAAGATGAAGGTCGTCTGCGGCGGTACGTCGATGGGCAACCAGATCTACGCCCTGGAGCGCGGTGTCGACGTCCTCGTCGCCACCCCGGGCCGGCTGCGCGACATCATCAACCGCGGCGCCTGCTCGCTGGAGAACGTGCAGATCGCGGTTCTCGACGAGGCCGACCAGATGTCCGACCTGGGCTTCCTGCCCGAGGTCACCGAGCTGCTCGACCAGGTCCCGGCGGGCGGTCAGCGCATGCTGTTCTCGGCCACGATGGAGAACGAGATCTCCACGCTGGTCAAGCGCTACCTGACCGACCCGGTCACGCACGAGGTCGACAGCGCCCAGGGCAACGTCACGACCATGTCGCACCACATCCTCATCGTGAAGCCCAAGGACAAGGCGCCGGTCACCGCCGCGATCGCCTCCCGCAAGGGCCGCACGATCATCTTCGTCCGCACCCAGCTGGGCGCCGACCGTATCGCGGAGCAGCTCTGCGACTCCGGTGTGAAGGCCGACGCGCTGCACGGCGGTATGACGCAGGGCGCGCGTACCCGCGTGCTGGAGGACTTCAAGAAGGGCTACGTCAACGCGCTCGTCGCGACCGACGTCGCCGCTCGCGGTATCCACGTCGACGGCATCGACCTCGTGCTGAACGTGGACCCGGCCGGCGACCACAAGGACTACCTGCACCGCGCGGGCCGCACCGCGCGGGCCGGCCGCACGGGCACGGTCGTGTCGCTGTCCCTGCCGCACCAGCGGCGTCAGATCTTCCGGCTGATGGAGGACGCGGGCGTCGAGGCCTCGCGTCACATCATCCAGGGCGCCGGTGCCTTCGACCCGGACGTCGCCGAGATCACCGGTGCCCGGTCGATGACCGAGGTCCAGGCCGAGTCCGTGGGCAACGCCGCGCAGCAGGCCGAGCGTGAGGTCGCCGAGCTCACCAAGGAGCTGGAGCGGGCGCAGCGGCGTGCGAACGAGCTGCGCGAGGAGTCCGACCGGCTGCTCGCGCGGGTCGCGCGCGAGCAGGGCGAGCAGCCCGCGGCCGTGGTGGCCGGGGATGTCGCGGCCGCCGTCGAGGTGTCGGTGCCCGAGCAGCCGACCGCGAAGGACGTCGAGCGCGAGGAGCGTCCCGAGGCCTCCGCTCCGTACGAGCGCCGGGAGCGCCGTGAGGAGCGCGGTGGCTTCCGCCGGGACGACCGTGGTGACCGGGGCGGTGACCGTGGTGGCCGTTCCTTCGAGCGTCGTGACGACCGTGGCGGCCGTTCGTTCGAGCGCCGTGACGACCGTGGCGGGTTCAACCGCGACCGTGACCGCGGCGG
>NZ_JAAHBP010000050.1 GCF_023184515.1 Streptomyces sp. D2-8
CAGAAAGAACACCCGGCCCACACCCCGCCACGACGTGCACACACCCCGCAAAACACCGGCGGCGAAGCAGCGAACGAAGAAGTCAACTACCCCACGACCTCGCCGCACAGGTTAAAGATCAAGCTAGGCCTTCCTCACCCTGGGATGCGCACTCCTCTGCTGGCGACGGCTTGTCTCCCTACGCTGACAGCATCGGAATCCAGCAATCCATCACCTGCTGCAAACGCTGCCGGTAGTCAGCAATCCAGTCGTCCGGAGGACACCTCTTACGGGCAGGACGGTCCACCGTCTCCCCGCCGCCTGGCCGACGCCGACTACTGGGGCTCATGGGCCGTCAGGTCGATGAGGTGACGCTTGCCCTGCAGCAGGCAGGTGACCTCCCAGCCCGTGCGCCTGCCGACGACCCCCTGGGCGGGCACGTGCAGGCGCTCGGCCAGTTCGGCGACGTACACGTGGACCGACGCCTCGATGAGGGCCGCGTAGGCGTCCACACCGCTGCGAATACGGAGCCGGGCGGTGACGTACGTGGCGACGGCCAGCGGCAGTGCGGGCCACCACCAGACCGCGAGGACCGCGTACAGGACCGCCCAGGCCACCAGGGTGGTGGCCCGGTCGAGGGCTTCGCGGGCCGTTTCGATCTGCTGGCGCGAGGCGTCCGGGAGGAGCTGCCACAAGGCGGGCCACACTGTGGCCAGGTCCAGGTCCAAGTCGCGGGCGAGGCGCAGGGTGACCGCGTGCATCCGGTCACCGGACCAGGTGGGCCGATGGGGCTCCTCGGGCGAGACGCGGGCCACGGCGAGCCGGGCCGGCCCCAGCTCTGTCCCGCCGCCGGGCGTGCCGGAGGCCAGCAGCTCACTGGAACGCTGCCGCTCCCGCTCGTACGCGGCCACGGCACCGGCGCGCCGCTGCCGGCGCCTGGCCACCTGCCACCGCGCGAGGGCACGCAGCGGCCGGGGCCAGGAACCCCAGTCGGCCGCGAACCACAGGCGCTCCACGAGTGAGCCGAGCGTCTGGGCCACGAGGCCCACGGCGGCGGCCAGCAGCGCCACGACCAGCAGGAGCACTGCGAGCCGTGCTCCGGCTCCCGCACCGGGCGCCGGGCGCCACGCCTGTGCCTCGCCGACTAGGAGGTCCAGGTCGACGGCGTGGGCGTGGCCGAGCGTCCGGGCGGCGAAGGCGGCGGCCAGGAACAGCGCGCCCGGGAGCACCAGCAGGGACATCCACCGCTCCGCCAGGCGTTTGCCCAGCTCCGTCAGCAGGCCGCCCATTTCAGCCCTTGACCCAGCGCAGCGGAACCCCGCCCATGCGGCAGCGCGGGGCCTCCCGCATCGTGGGCTCCGCCCACTCCACGCGTGCGCAGGCTCCCAGGGGGCAGAGGAAGGCGACATCGGCTTCGGCGGCGGGCCCCACGCCGACGGGCCCGGGCTCGGGGACCGTGCGGGCGCTCGCCCCGTAGGCGCCGCGCGCGTCGCCGTCCGCGCGAACGATCCGGTCGATGGCGTCGAGCGGCGTCGCAGGGTTTTCGTTCCCGTCGACGACGGCTCGCTTCAACCGGTCGAGTTCCTCGGTCCGGCCCAGTTCGGCCAGGTGTTCGCGCAGCACGTCGAGGTGTTCGCAGACGTACGACAGGCCTCGCCTGACCCTTGCGGTCGATTCTTCCTCCGTCATCCCGACTCCCTCCGCGAACTGGTGCTTTCAGGGCATCATGCATGAACGGGGCGGCGGTGAAGGCCCGTTGGGGGGAGACTGTGGTGGGCGAACCGGGCCGGGAATCACGTGACGAGCTGGTGGCGCGGGCCGTGCGGGCTTTGCAGACGCTGTGGGCGGGGACCTCCCCCGACCCGGACCCCGCCCTGACAGGCGACCTGGCGCGGCTGGTCGCCGACGATCCCACGGACGAGCAGGCCACGGCCGTCCTCGGCCATCTGTACTGGCACCGGTACGAACGGCACGGCGCGCCGTCCGATCTCGACGACGCGGTGCGCATGCTGGCTCCGCACTTCTTCCCCGACCGGATGTTCCTCATCCCCGACGGTCTCAGGACGGAGATCGCGGACGCGCACAGCACGCACGTGGACACCCGGCTCGCCCAGGCCCTCACCGGCGAGGGCGACGTCGAGGAGAACCTGTCCGAGCTCGCCGCATGGTGCTGGTTTCTGCTGGAGCACGCCGACCCGGACAACGACCAGTACGGCGTCCATCTTGGCGGCTTGGGAACGGTGCTGTACACGCGGTACAACGTCCTGGGCGACGTCAATGCTTTGTTACAGGCCATCGGCCTCCTGAGCCGGGCCGCGCGGGTCACGCCGGCCGGCCACCCGAGCGGGCCGGGCATCCAGGGCAACCTAGCCATCGCCCTGGCCCGTCGCCACGGGCTCACCGGGTCCGCTAACGACCTGCGCACCGCGTTCGAGGCGTGCGTCCTCTCGCTGCGGGAGCCCCTCACCACCGCTGACCGGGACGGTCTCATGGGGATGCTCGCCTCGTTGCTGCGCGACCGGGTCCTTCGTGCGCGGGAGGAACACCGGTGGGACGACGTTCTGGCGGCGGGCCGCGCGGTCCTGGCCTTCCCCGAGTTGCGCTCGTACGCGCGGGAGGCGGTCGCGGAAGGCCTGGAGAAGCGCTTCACGACGGGCGCCGACAGGGCGGACCTGGACGAGGCGATCCGGCAGTGGACGGCGCTTCAGCGCGAGGTGCCAGACACATACACGGTGCACGAACGTGCGTACGTGACGATGAGGCGGGCCAACGCCTACTGGCTGCGGTACCAGCACGATCAACGGCCGGACGATCTGGACGTCGTGGTCGACGCCCACGAGCAGGCGCTGGCCCTCATCCCGGACGACGACACCACCCTCCGCTGGGACCTTCTCCGCAAGCTGTCCATCGCCCTCCTGGAGCGCATCGAGCGGCAGCCGACCGCCGACGACGTGGAGCGGGCCGTCACGGTGATCCGTGCCGGACTGGCCGACCGGGACGGCCACCAGGCGTCGCCCCACCTCCGGGCCGTCCTGACCCGGGCGCTCCCCCGGGCCCTGTGGTTCCGGTACGTCCTCGCGCGCCGACCCGAGGACCTCGACGAGGCGGCTGAGCTTCTGTGTTCGGCGGCCGTCCGCGAGGTGTCCTCGGTCGATGGCGTGCTGGTGTTCGGCTGTCTGGGCGCCCAGGTGCACCGTGCCCGGTACCGCGCGGGTCAGGGGCTCGACGCACTCCGGGAGGCGGTCGCCGCCTGCCGGGAGGCGCTCGGGGCGGCCCCGGACGTCCATCCCGCACGCCCCGGTGTGCTGGTGCAGCTCGGCATGTCGCTGGTCTACCTCTACCAGCACACCGGGGACCTGGTCGCGTTGGACGAGGCGGTCGACCGCGACCGCGAGGCCGTGCGGGCCGTGGGTGAGGACCAGCTCCACGGCCCCGTCGGGGTGGACGCCCTGTACCACCTCGGCACGGCCCTGGCCGAACGAGGCGCCCGCACCGGCAGCCTCGACGACCTGAACGACGCCGTGCGGACGCTGCAGCGGCTGCACGCCACTGCCGCTGCCATCAGGACCCGGGAGCTGCACGGGCTCGGGTTCGCGCTCAAGGAACTCTTCGACCGCACCCTTGACTCCACACAGCTGGACGAGGCCGTGGACCTGCTGCGGCGCGCGGTGGAGTCGTGCGAACCGGACGAGTCCGAGGCGCCGATCGTGCTGTCGGGGCTCAGCAGCGCGCTCCTGCGCCGTTACGGCCACAGCGGCGGACCGGCCGATCTGGACGAGGCCCTCGTGTACGCACGGCGGGCCGCCGACGCGGTACCGGCGAACGATCCAGTCGCGCTGCTGACGCTCACCTCTCTGACGGGCGCGCTCCTGGAGGAGCGGCGTCGAAATCCCGAACGGGTCGATGTAGACGACCTCGTCGCCCTGTGCCGGCGCGTCGTCGACCTCGCACCGCACGACCACGCCGCCCTCGGGACGTTCCACCACAACCTGGGAATCGCCCACAAGGAACAGACCGAGGCGAGCGAACCGCACGCGATGTTCCGGGCGTTCAGCGAGCTCACCGGCAGGACAGTGATCCCCTTCGGCATCGTGGAGGCCGTCGCCGATCTCCAGAAGGCGGCCGGCAGTGAGACCCTCGCGGCGTCCCATCGCATCCGCTCGGCACGGGCGGCCGCGTTCACGCTCTATCCCGTGGATGTGCTGGCCGCTCTCGAGCTCCTGGAGTACGCCGTCGAACTGATCCCCCTCGCCGCCCCGCGCCGGATCGCGTGGGCCGATCAGCAACACGCGGTGAAGGAATACTCGACCCTGGTCACATTCACCGCGGCCGCGGCCCTCGACGCGGGTGAGCAGCAGCGCCCGGACGCGCCGTACCTGCCCCTCCTGCCGTACGCCGCGCGCAGCGCTCTCCTGCTCCTGGAACAGGGGCGCACGGTCCTCCTCAGCCAGATGCTGGACACCCGCGGTGACATCTCGGACCTGCGGCGGAGCCATCCCGGGCTCGCCGACCGCTTCGTACACCTGCGCAACCTCCTAGACAGCGAGGACGACGGGACCCTGGACCGCCCCCGGGCCGCCACCGAACTCACGGCCGCGATCGAGGAGATCCGCGGCCTGGAGGGCTTCGCCTCGTTCGCCCGGCCGCCGGAGCTCGAGGCGCTCCTTGCCACGGCGGAAGCGGGACCGATCGTGGTGTTCAACTGCGACGAGACACGCTGCGACGCCCTCCTGGTCACCAGCGGCGGTGTGCGGCACCTGCCGCTGCCCCGCCTCACGCACGCGGAGCTGACCTCACAGGCCGATCTCTTCCATCACACGCTCGCCGTCGTCGCGGACCCGGAGACCGACTGGCGTGCCCAACGGGAGGCACAGCGGACCCTGAGCGGCATCCTGGGGTGGCTCTGGGACGTGGCCGCGGAGCCGGTCCTGCTGGCGTTGGGATTGGGCCCGGGTTCCGGGCGCGGCGATGAGCCGCCCCGTGTGTGGTGGTCCCCCGGCGGCCTGCTGGGCTCGCTGCCGCTGCACGCCGCCGGGCACCACGCCGAGTCCGCCGGCGGCGGTGACCGTACTGTCCTGGACCGGGTCGTGTCCTCGTACACCCCCACGATCCGTGCCCTGCGGCACGCCCGGCGCCCGCGGCCGGCCGGTGGCGGGCCGGGGCGCTCACTGATCGTCGCCATGCCGGCCACCCCGGGTGCCCCTCCGCTGTCCGGGGCCTCGGAGGAGGCGACCGCTGTGGCGGCGGTGCTGCCGGACCCGAAGGTCGTCACCGGTACGGCCACGCGGGCGGCGGTCCTGGCCGGGCTCATCGACACCCGGGTGATCCACCTGGCGTGTCATGCGGTCACCGATACCGTCGATCCCTCGCGCAGCCGACTGCTGCTGTGGGACCACGAGACGAAGGCGCTGAACGTCGCCGGGGTCGCCTCCGTGGCGTTGGAGCGAGCCGAGCTGGCCTATCTGTCGGCCTGCCGAACGACGTACACCGCCGCGCCGGATCTCCTGGACGAGGCCATCCACCTGACCAGCGCGTTCCAACTGGCCGGTTTCCGGCACGTGGTGGGCACGCTGTGGGAGGTGGACGACGTGATCTCGGCGACGGTGGCGAAGGCCTTCTACGCGTCCTTGTCGGACGCCGAGGGCCTGCACTGCGCCCGTTCCGCGGCCGCGCTCCGGACGTCGGTCCTGGCGCTGCGCGACGAGTTCCCCGGCACCCCGTCGCTCTGGGCCGGGTACCTGCACGCGGGCGCCTGACCCACCCCCGGTGGGCTCCGACCTCGAGGTAGCCGTGCGTCTTCACGTCGAGGTCCTCCCCGCCGATGCGGGGGTGCTCCGAAGCCGACGACGTGGGTTCTGCTCAACCGCACGTCCTCCCCGCCGACGCGGGGATGCTCCGCGGATCAAGGGTGGTGTCGCTGTAGGTGCGGCCGCTGTCGGCGGTCATCTGCGCGACGATGCGCCACCTTCCCTGTATCGAGGTTGAGGGGTCTGGAAGGCCTCCCTCGACAGCCCGCTCGGACCTGAGCAGTCCGCCGCCCGGCTCCGGGCTCGCCGTGCCGACTTCGACCACATGGTCCGGCTCGGGTGGGTGCTCTCACCGCAGTCGATCGAGGTCCGTTTCGGCACGAGCCGGGCCGGGGCCGTCGACGTCGCGCTCTACACCACCGCGTCCGTCGACGCGGTGGTCGTCGCGCGCCCCGAGGTCGGCTCGGACCTGATCTCCCAGCGAGGGGCCCTGGTGCTGACGGTGCCTCGCGCCGTCAACACCAGGGTCTGTAGGGCATGGCGAACAAGGAGTCGCGGGCCCTACTTGCCTTCTGGTGGCCGCGGTGGCGCTGGTGGTGGCGGAGCGGGGGGACCGTTGCGTTCCTCTTGCGGGGACTCAGCAAGGAAGGGAACAGGAAGCCCACGACACTTCCGACCACAGCACCGACCAGAAGCGCCAGAGGAACATTCCAGCCGGCCCAGGAGTCCAAGTACTCCAGCGGGCGCTGTCACGTTGGTTAGCTGGTGGGATGATCTTCTGGTTGATCGTGCTGGAGGGGGCTGTCCGTGGAGGCCGTGTCGCCGTCATACAAGGGGCACCGGTACCCGGTCGAGGTGATCTCGCACTGCGTGTGGCTGTACTTCCGCTTCCCGCTGTCGTTCCGCGAGGTCGAGGAGCTGATGCTTGAGCGCGGGATCGTCGTCTCGTACGAGACGGTGCGCCGCTGGTGCGCCAAGTTCGGGCAGCGGTACGCCGATTCGCTGCGCCGGCGGCAGCCCCGGCCGGGTGACAAATGGCACCTGGACGAGGTCTTCATCAAGATCAATGGAGAACCGAAGTACCTGTGGCGGGCCGTCGACCAGGACGGCAACGTCCTGGACATCCTCGTGCAGAA
>NZ_JAAHBP010000051.1 GCF_023184515.1 Streptomyces sp. D2-8
CACGGCGACGAGAAGGCCGCCACCTGCGCCGGCTTCCTGCGCCGGGCCGCGGCCTTCTTCCACGCTCACGGCATCGGCCGCATCGAGCGGGTCCTGACCGACAACGCCTGGCCCTACCGCAAGAGCTGGCGCTGTCACGTTGGTTAGCCGGGTGGGATGATCTTCTGGTGGGACTGCTGGGGCCACCGCTTCACTCCAGACAGACTTACGCCGTCCGGCACATTCCGCCGCTGCCCATGCCACGCACTGGGGTGCCAGACGCGATGCGTCCGGCACCCAGAACAGAGCACTACCGACGAGACGCGACTCGGCCTCGCCGGTACAGAACGGCGCCGCCCGTCAGCAGGAACGCGGCAGCTACTGAAGCCAGGAGCGCCTGGTCCCCAGCCCCGGTGTCGGGGAGGGAGGGCGGCTCCGTCGGGGGTGAGGCTGGTGGCTTCGTCGGGGGCTCGGGGTGCGGGGCAGTCGGTGGCGCCGACGTGGGCGGCTTCGTCGCCGGCGGAGTTGTCGCCGGTGGCGTCGTCGGCGGCTTCGTCGCCGGTGGCGTCGTCGGCGGCTTCGTCGCCGGTGGCGTCGTCGGCGGCTTCGTCGCCGGTGGCGTCGTCGGCGGCTTCGTCGCCGGTGGCGTATCACCGTAACCTCCCGGCGCCTCCGAGTCGCCGCCGTAACCACCTTCCACGTCCTCGTGGCCATAACCACCGTCGTCGGCAACCGGCAGCGACGGCTTCGGCTCCACCGACGGCGTGCTGGAAGGCTCCGCCGACGGCCTATCACCGTAACCTCCCGGCGCCTCCGAGTCGTT
>NZ_JAAHBP010000052.1 GCF_023184515.1 Streptomyces sp. D2-8
GCCGTAACCACCTTCCACGTCCTCGTGGCCATAACCACCGTCGTCGGCAACCGGCAGCGACGGCTTCGGCTCCACCGACGGCGTGCTGGAAGGCTCCGCCGACGGCCTATCACCGTAACCTCCCAGCGCCTCCGAGTCGTTGCCGTAACCACCTTCCACGTCCTCGTGGCCATAACCACCGTCGTCGGCAACCGGCAGCGACGGCTTCGGCTCCACCGACGGCGTGCTGGAAGGCTCCGCCGACGGCCTATCACCGTAACCTCCCAGCACGTCCAAGTCGCCGCCGTAACCACCTTCGACAGCGCCGTAACCGCCGGGCTCGCGGTCCTCGCCGGAGGCGGAGCCGTGGGGAGCGCCGTGCGAGCCCTGCGTGCTCGCACGACTGTTTCCGGGAACCTCGGCGGGCGAGTCCGCCAACGCCGGAAGGCCATACAGGGGCAGGATGCCCGTCGCGGCGGCGGCCACGACCAATCCCCTGCTCAGTTTCTGTCGCAATCTCGTCGTCTTCCTGCTCGTAGGTAGGGTGAAGACCAGCCCTGGAGTGGAAGGAACTGGTCCAGGACCGGACCGGGCCACAGCAGCCCGTCGGCCGATGCACTGACAACGGCTGATCGCTGCCGGACCGGCAGGTGCTGTGCGGAATCCGTACGTCTCGCACGCCCGGGATCGAGTCTTACGGCTCTTCTCGAAAGGCTTCCCTTCTCCCATAGTCCGCCTCCGCTTGTTCTGGCTGGTCCAATGACCGGCCCCGGAGAAGTGCCAGTACCGGCGAGACGTGCAGAGGCAGATACGGTCCAGGCGATTTTCTCCAACAGTGGCTGCTTGACCAGCCAGACCCTCGCCTCGAATTCAGGACGGAACGACGCTTTGTCTGTCTCAGGGCATCGAGGCAAAGATGATCATATCAGCCACATTCCCTACGGGGTGCGATTCAAATCGCACTTCTCGTCACCATGAGGCCACTTGATAGCCCATTAGTAGGAATATCATCAAGCAGGTGAGACACCCTTACGGACGAGTAATCATCGGTTTTTCATCTGCATGACGCCGTGCGGCGACTGACATGAATTGCGCTGATCGGGTGATCATTTCGCATGTGGTCTCCGTGCTCCCCAGATCCCGCAACGGGGCTTCCCCAGCCTCTGGAGCTGGTATGTCTGGTCCCTCCCGTCGAACGCATGGCCCCGGGGGGTGGTGTCACCAGCTCCGGAGGCATCGACAGACCGCTGATTACTGAGCTTGAACTCGTATCAGGCGTTGATGGCCGGCCCTGTCTCGGCAAGGCAGCCGTCCATGAAGTGGCTGCGGTACTGGATGTGGCGCAGGCCGTGTCGGATGCGCTGCATCAGGCGCTCCGGCGTGGTGAAGGCGACGTTGGAGAGCCGACCGCGTCGCAGCAGGGTAGATGGTCAGCCAGTCACGGTTCGCGGCGAACTCCCGCAGGTCTGCGGCCTTGTGGGCGTTGAGGTTCTCCCAGATCAGGACGATCGGGCGGCCGAACTGCTGGTGTGCTGCGATGAGCAGATCGCGGCAGTCGCGCCAGAAGAAGCTCTTGCGTCCGTCGCGGTTGCCGGCGATCGAGATGCGTCTGCGGGAGCGGCCGCGGACCCGCACCACCGGAGTGCGGCCTCGCTGCGACCATGTCTTCGCATGCGGCGGCGTCATGGAGGAGCCGGCTTCGCCGCTGAGTAGGCCCGGGGCCGCGGTGCCGAGATTGCTCCCGGCCCGTTTCCCCGGACCTCTCGCCGAACCCGCCGTGCCTATTACTAGGCAACGGGCTCTCCACGGTCTCTGCCGTCAGGTGGTGGCAGGGGTCCAGGGGGTGGGGATCGTGTTGCCGCGGTAGCGATACCGGGTGACAGGGATCGCGCTGATCTTCCGCAACTCGATCTCGCCCGCGCTGATCGGCAGCCACCACCCGGTGGGGGTGGTGAGCCGTCTGCGAACGTCCGACCAGTTCTTGCAGTGGCCGGACGAATCGCCACCAGACGAGGTTGTCCAGGTTGCTGAAGGTGCGCTTCGCAACGGCATGCCTGAAGTAGTTGGCCCATTCGTGTGTGACCTGGTTGAGGTTCACCAGCACCACGGCCAGGTCCTGCTCCGACGTTCTGTGGGTGAGGGTACGAATCTTCGCTTTCACCGACCGCAGAGGCCGGTGGATGTGAAACCCCAGGAAGTCGAACCCCTTGCTCAGGTGCACCAGTTGGGTCTTGGCTTCCGAGAGCCGCAATCCCATCGGTGCGAGGACCTGGGCGATCCCCTCACGCAGTGCCTCGGTGTCCTGCCTGGTCCCTTTGACCAGGACGACGAAGTCGTCCGCGTAGCGAACCAGCCGCCACGAGGGCAGGCCCTTGGCACCCCGTCGTTCGCGCCGACCGCTGGTGGACAGTTCCCCATCCGGCTCCCATGCCCGATGAAGGTGCTCATCGAGCACCGACAGGGCAATGTTCGCCAGGAGAGGGGAGATGATGCCCCCTTGCGGTGTGCCGGTGAAGGTCTCCTGACGCTCTCCGAACTCCGTGAGGAGGCCGGACTTCAGAAATCCCTTTACCAGCGCCAGTACCCGTTTGTCCTTGATCCTCATCCGAACGCGGTCCATCAGCGCGGCGTGGTCGATCTCGTCGAAGCACGCTGCGATGTCCGCGTCCAGTACTCACCGATATCCATGGGTGCCATAGAAGTGGATCTCAGCAATCGCATCCTGAGCTCGCCGCTTGGGCCGGAAGCCGTAGGAGACCGGCTTGAAGTCGGCCTCGAAGATCGGCTCCAGCACCAGCTTCAGCGCGGCCCGGACGACCCGGTCGGCGATCACGGGAATGCCCAGCCGCCGAACCTTCCCCGACCCACCCGGTTTGGGAGGCCGTCCAGGAATCCGGGGACCCCAATTCGCTCCTCGACGTCGGCGGCCGTCAGGCCATCCACGCCAGGAGTGCGGGCACCCCGGTTGCCGGCCACCCGCTCGAACGCCACGATCAGCGTCGCCGGGTCGTGCACGAGGTTGAACAGATCATCGAACCGGCGGCCGGGATCGGCCGCCGCCCAACAGTGAAGCTTGGCCTGGGTACGCATCGCCGGCGCCCGGCAATCTGTCCTGCGTGTGCTGCAGGTGACCGGCGTCGACATTCTCATCCCCTGCCACCCCACCGTCGAGCAGGCCCTGACCGCCTGACCGCTACCCCGGCTGATTTACGTTGTCGCCTGCATCGATGCGCCGTCGCAGGGCCGCCTCCAGCTCCCGGCCCACCGACGGCGGCAGGAGCTCCCCCAGCGCCCAGGCGATCACCGACTCAGCCACCGTGTGCAGCTTGGTGTTGGTGTGCTGGGACACCTCACGCAGCACCTCGAAACCGGCCGCCGGCGTCAGCCGGTGGATCGCAATGAGCACCCCGATGGCCTGGTCTACCCTCGCGTGAGAGTCGACTGCGTGCCGCAGCTGCGCGTTCTCCTGCTCCAGGCGGGCGGTCGTGGCGTCATCACGTGTGCCGTCGAGTGAGGGCCGCGGCACGCGGGAAGTCGTCATGCTGGTCTCCATACAGGGGCAAAGGCTTCCCCGTACGCCTGCCCCCTACCGCGACAGCAAGACACCTCACTACGGCGCAAACATCACACAGGAGGACCGCTCTTCGCCGTCCCAAGAACGGCGAAGAGCCCAGCAGACCCAACCCTTGTCCTGCCGGGTGGCCCCCGTGTCCACGCTCACATCTCACAGGTCACACAGGCGAGAACGGGCAGCCAGGGCCATGCCGCAGCCGCGCTGCCCTCCGACATCCAACACTCATGGCGGATCTTCCGTTACCTCTACGCGCTGGCAAAGGCCGCCGTTCTGCCCCGCGACCTCACCACGACGCCGATCCGCAACATCCTCATCGGCAGCCGCGTCAGCATACGAGAGGAATCGTCCCAGACCTGGACCAAGGTGCAGCTTGAGAAAAGCGACATCCTCGGACGGATGAAAACCATAGAGCAGCGGCTTTTGAGCGCCGCCAGCGACTTCCTGCAGGACAAGGACGTCGACACGTCCGTCTTCAAGGACCGAGCACTCAAAATCATCAACAGCGGCATCTTCAACTTCGGCGACAACAACAGCTTCACCAACAACGCCGTAGGCGACGCGGCTCAGGTCAGCGTCGCTGCGAACCAGCCCGCGCAGCCCGACAACGGAGCAGCCCCATGACCAACAACCGAGGCATCATCAGCCACGGCAGCAACAACCACTTCAGCAACATCGCGATCGGAGCGAACGCTCAAGCCTCCGGGCCAGCGCCCCAGCACTCCGCCGAGCCGGCCGTCGAAGCGGACGCCGGGTGGGACCTCGGGATCGTCACCATCCTCAGTGAGGAACTCCGCTCCGTCATCGACGAGTTAAAGCTCCACCGGCACAAGACGCCAAGCGGCCTGTACTTCTACCAGGGCGAACACACTGTCCCCGGCGCCACCTTGCGCGTCGTGGCCACACAGACACAAAGCCAGGGACAGCGCTCCACCATGGCCGCCCTGGAAAACCTCCGACGCCACTACAACCCCCGGCTGTGGACCCTCGTCGGCATCGGAGGCGGCATCCATGACGACCACGCCCGTATCGGCAACGTCATCGTCTCCACCGACGTCGTCTCCTACGAGAGCCGCAAGATCAATCCGCTCGGAGACACCCGACGCCGCGGTGAACACCGGCAAGCACCCGCGCGGGTCGTTCACGCCGTGAATGCCTACTTCACCGACCATGGGACGCCGGCGCGCATCAACGGCCAAATGACCGCACACGCCGGCGACCAGTTCGAGGTATACCCCGGAGTCATCGGGTCCGGTGAAGCCGTCATCGCCGACCGTGCCAGTGAGGTCCGTACTTACCTCACCACCTACCACGAAAAGGTCCTGGCCGTAGACATGGAGGCCGGCGGGCTCAGCCAGTACTGGCAGGAGAACTCAGTCCACGGCACCGAAAACCCCGGCTGGATCGTCGTCCGCGGCGTCTCAGACAACGCCGACGAAGACAAGGGCCACCGGCACCACGAACTCGCAGCAAGAAACGCCGCCCACGTCCTGAGCCAACTGCTCCCCTATCTCTGCTGAGCCAGCGACGAGCACCGCGAGCACCGACTAAGGAGACAACTCCCACCACCGGAGTCTCGGCATGAACGCCTTTCTGCTCGGCATACTCAGCTCCCTCGTCACCAGCGCCCTCCTGCTCGTCCTCAGCCTGCTGCGCGCCTCACGCCCCCTGTGGTGGCTCACCGCCGCCTGCTCCTGGTTCACCGGCACCGGACTCCGCCGCGTCTACCGCCGCCAAGCCGCCGCAGAACAGAACATGAGCCAGGACCTCGCCCGGGCCCGCTGGGTCAAAGTCATGGCAGGACGCGGCAACATCCTCACCCGCGAAGCCTTCGCCCCACTGTGGTCCGGCGACCTCGCGCCCGCATCCGTCCAGATCCTGCTCCCCGACCCGGACACACCACACGACTCCTGGCTGGACCGCCGCTCCCACGACGTCGCCCGCTTCGACCCAGGCTTCACCCCGGACCTGCTCAGAGGCCAGGTCCGAGCCAACATCAACTACCTCGCCCAGGCCGCTCGCGCGCAACGCAACATTCAGCTGCACAGCTACAACCTGCCCCACACATGCCGCGTCATCGCCACCGACAAAGTCGCCTACCTGACCTTCTACAGCGACAACGCGCACGGCCGGAACTCGCCCTGCCTGTACGCACGAGCCCCCGGCCTCCTCTACACCATCGCCCTCCAACAATTCGACACAGCCTGGGCGAACAGCGCTCAGACCCTCACCACACCGCATAACTGACTGGCCGGGTCTGTACGGTGAGCGGTGTAACTCCCGAGCTGGAAGCGACAGTTGATGACTGACGTGACGAGTGACACCGAGGCCGGGAAGGCCGCTGTGAGTGGCGCCGTGGACGACGGGCTGGTCGCCGAGT
>NZ_JAAHBP010000053.1 GCF_023184515.1 Streptomyces sp. D2-8
TGCACGAACCGCTCATGCAGAGCGCCCAGTTCACCGGCCCACAGCCTGACATCGGCAAGGTCCCCACCCATAACCACACCAACGACTGAGCTGGCCAGCAGTCACGGCAAGCACCGTTGCAGTACTAAGGGCGAGAGCCTGTGAGATTGACCTACCGTGCTCCTCCAACGGGGCGCGGAGGGCGGCGTGGCTTGCTCACCTACCCGGCCGTCAACACCTCCAGAGCGGCTGACGCGGCGTCCATCACGGAGGGCCAGGCAGGGGAGGCCAGAAACCGTTCGTCCGGCTGGTCACGGCCGACCTCGTCCAGAGCACGGGTCAGTTCGCCGGCCAGTCTGCTCATGGCCTCGACCTCCGCCTCGCTGGCCAGGGTCCTGCCGAGCGCGGCTCGCGGGTCGGCGAGCACCGTGGTGTCGTCGTAAAGGATGTTGACGGTAAGCGTGAGATCGTCGTAGTAGTCCGCCGACGGGTACTCGCGGTCGACCCATACACGCTGCTGGTACGCCGGATCCGCCAGAGCACGTACGGATGCGATGATCTCCGCGCGCATGTCGGGGAGCGTGATGTCATGTCGTGCTGTCACGGCTTGTTCCACGCCTTCCACTTCAGCCATTCGTCCAGGGGAATGTGAGCTGCCCGCGCATTATCCTTGATGGAGCCGCTGATGGGCTTGCCGTCGCGGCCGATAACCTTGCCACCCGAGTTGATGACGACATGGTCGACCTGCTGATAGACCTGCGAGTTATTCGCATTACCCTGGTCGATACGGACCCCGTTCCCCTTGCCATCGTTCCAGCGATAGCCGACGCCCTTGCTGTTGACCTGCTCGAATCCCTTGAGCGACGAGGGAACCTTGTCGTAAGCCTTGCGTGACAGCCAGCCGTCGATCTTGCCCGTGGCCTTCTCGGCCTTCATGGCCTCCCTGAGCTCCTCGGCCTTGATCGCGCTCTTGCCCGCCTTCATCCAGCGCAGCAGGATCACCGAGCCGAGCAGCCGGTCGGTCGGGCTCAGCTTTTCGCCGGTGACGGTGCCTTTACCTGTGATCGCCTCGATGATGCCCTTGCCGTCGCCGATGCCCGGCAGCAAGTCCAGCAGGGCCGAGGTCATGGCCTTCGATGCCGCGTCGTCGAGCGGAGAGCTTCCGCCCTTGCCGAAGTCCTTGAGAGCCTTGGAGAAGTCAACCTTGCCGATCGTGGGGAGCTCCCGGAGTTTCTGGGCGGCCTTTGCGATCTGCGGAACCGCTTTGTTGAGCTCCGCCATTCCCCGGTTGGCCTCGGCGATGCCCTCGTTCGCCTTCCGCATGCCGGCATTGGCTTTGGCGATGCCCTTGTTCATCTCGCCAAGGGCCTTGTTGACGTCTGCGACAGCGGAGTTCATCTTATCGAGACCAGAGTTCATCTGATCGAACCCCTTGATGATGTCGTCAAGGGCCTTGTTCAGTTCCGGGTCCGTGATGAAGTCGGCGATGGCGTTGATCGCGATGATGCCGTAGTAGACGGCGCGGCCGAGGGCAACGGCCGTCTCGATGCCGTGTCCGAGCTCCAGGGTGATCTCGCGCAGTTGCTTCTCAGCCTGGTCCTCCAGCTTCTTGATCTCTGCTTTGGCCTGCGGCGACAGGTTGTCACTCGACGTGAGGCGTGCCTTGGCTGAGAGGAGGTCCGCGTACTGGTTGATGTGCTTTTCGATGTCGGCCTTCAAGAACGCGTCGTCCCGGCGTTCGTTCGTGGCGGCGTGCGTGCCGTGCGCCACGATCAGCAGCACCGGAATCCCGTAGATGGAGACGCGGCCGAGCTTCGCGAGACACGTCAGCCGCTTATCCAGGGGCGTGTTGTCGCAAGCGGTCATCGACTTCTTCGCCGATGCCCCGGTCACCGCCGAGGCGGCGGTCGCTCCGCCGGTCAGCAGGACCGAGAGGGCCGTGGTCAGGGCGGCCAGTCTGAGAGTGAGGCGGTGCTTCATTGCTCCCCGTGGTTGGTCGGTCGTCTGTGACACCGCGAGGAGGGGCAACGAGGACGGGCCCGGCACCGAGGATTCCCACACCTCGGGCACATGTTGCGCTTCCCCCGCGTGTCGCGTGAAGAAGATGTAAACACACATGGCGACTCGCTTGTTACTTGCGGGTAGCTATTTGAGGGAGAATTGAGATTGACGCTCACAAACCGCCCGTTCCTCACCCTCACCAGAGTGGCGTCCCGTACTCCACGGCGGTGGAACCCTGCGGCAACTCGCTACGCAAGAGTCGTGCGTGGCAAGACACCGCTGTGTGGGCAGACACGCGGAAGTGACGGCAACGCTGACGGCAACGACGGCACACAGAGACCGTTGCTCACCGCCGTCAACGATCTGCTTTAAGTGTCGTCACACCGCCTCATCGACGTGTAGGGGCGTGGGGGTGTGGGGGCATCGAGCCGCGCTGTTGCTCACTTTCGGGTGACGTCCTGAGCTACGCGGGGTGGTGCACCCTGGCGAACGAACCCCGTACCTCAAGGCCCGCAAGGAGTGTGGGTCCGCGCACCCTCGACTTCTCCACGGCGTGGACAGAGTGTGTGTGCGGCCAGCCCGCCGCGACCGCACACGCACCAACGTCCCCGGTCAGCCCCTCGTGGTTGGGCCGGGGATGGTGTCCGCACGTGAGGGAACCTGATGTCCGCTTTCGCTTGCCGCGCTCACCGCCGGCGCGCTCGTCTCGGTGGTGACCCTGTCGGCATCCGCCGCCGACCACGCCCGCCCCGACCGGCCAAAGGTCCAGATCACCGCCGTCCAGTACGACTCCCCCGGGCGTGATGACCGCTCCAACCGCTCCCTGCGCCCCGCGGCGCGGCGTACTCAGGCGGCGCGGGACGAGGTGTTGAGCCGTTTCCAGGGGCCGGTGTAGGCGGCGTCGCATCCGGTGCAGCGGGCGAGGCAGAGGGCGGAGGCGGGGGTGTGGGCGGGCGCGGGCACGACCGGGTGGGCGGTGCCCTCGATGACGGGTGGCCCTGGCGGGCCAGGGCCACCGTGCAGACAGGCGCAGGCAGGCGGAGGGGGTCCGGGGTGGTGGGTCATGAGGGCTCAGGCGGCGCCGGGGGGCCAGCGCGGCGACTGTCGGGTGTGCGGCCGATCCTGCCGGCGACGGTCTGGATCTCGCTGGGGCCGTAGGCGGTGCGGATGCCGGAGGGGGTCATGCCGCCGGCCCGGGCGAGGGGTTCGAGCTTGTAGGGGCGGTCTCCATGGAACTCCCGTCCGTAGGCCAGGAGGTGACGGATCTCGCGGTCGGCGGCCTCGCGGGCGGCGCGGGCGTTGCCGAGAGCGATCAGCAGAGGGTCCTCGCGCAGGTCGTCGTGCTGCGCTTCCAGGGCGAACGCGTAGTCGGCGCGGGCCTGTTCGGCCTCCGCGAGAGCGTCGGGGTAGAGCTCCTCCGGCGTGACCTCACCGGGCTGCGGTACAGGGATGCGGATGGCTGCAAGGTCACCGATCAAATCCATGATTATGACGATCGCAAAAAACTGCGGCAAGCGCAATACCGTTTCGGGGTCAGGGAGTTGACCATGCGGGAGGCGGCGCGGGCCGAGGCCAGCGCCTGGTATGGACCGCATGGACGCCTCCATCTCGCTACCGTGTCCAGCGCACCTGCCCGCCGCATCGGCTGCTGCGAGGCGGCGATAGGGATGACGGCCGGCGCCGCGGGAGAGCGGAACATGAACAGACAGGACCGCGCGGACGCGGTGGACCGGGAGATGGCCGCATCTTTGCTGCCCGATGCCGCCGTGCGGACACTGGGCCGCTGGTGGAGCGAGAACGCGTCGGCTTGTGCCGACGGGACGCCCGGGGCACACACGGTGCGCTACACCCCCGGCCGGTGGACGCTCATCACTCCGTGGCCTTCGACGCTGGCTCCCACCTCCTGCAGCGGCGACGCCGGGGTCAGCCGGGCGGAGGTGGCCTCGGCCGTCGCAGACGCGCTGCGGCGTGATGCCTTCAGGGAGGCCCTGGTCGCGACCTACGTGTGGGGGAAAGGGAAGCGCGGCCCCCAGCGGCAGCGGCCCCGCCTCCCTGCAAAAGATCCTGACCGCCGAGAGCCTGGATACCGCACTGGCCCGTGCGGTCACCACGTTGAGCGAGCACAGCGCAGAAGCTGCTTACGCGGGGCTTCAGGGCCTCGTTCCCGGGTTCGGTCCGTCGTTCTACACCAAGTACCTGTACTTCGCCGGCAAGACGGTTCCGTCGGCAACCGGCCCCCAGCCGCTCGTCCTCGACCGGGTTCTGGCCCGGCGTCTGCGGTCCCTGGCCCAGGCGGTCGGCCGGGAGACCGGCCACGACCCCGACGGCTCGATCGCCAACTGGGTCTGGCGGGACAGGAACTGGTCACCGCACCGCTACGCGGTCTACCTCTCCTTCATGCAGGCGGCTGCCAGCCAAGCAGCGGCAACGGGTACCTGGCCGCCCGACGCCTCGCCCGACCTGCTCGAATACGCCCTGTTCAGCGCTTCGTGGAAGTGAACCCCTCGCCGCGCCGCGCGCCGCTTCCGCAGGTCGCTGGCGGAGCTGGGCCCTGTTCTAGGACGGGTGGTATGCGCTCACCAGCAGGGTGTCGGCGGTGCGCGGCCCGACGGTAGCGGGCAGCACGTCGACGGTGATGTTGGTGAATCCGGCCTCGTCGAGCAGTTTGGTCCACACATACTCCTGGAGGACCCAGCGGCGCATCGTGGTGGCTTCGCCGTCCGGTGTCTTTGCCGAGATGTCGGCAGCCACGGCATCGGGCTGGGCGGGCGCCCCATTCAAGTAGTGGGCGAGGGTTGCGAACACCAGTCGCCCGCCCGGCTTGAGCGCGGCGGCCGCCGCGGGCAGCATCTCGCGCGGGTCGGTGAAGTCCAGGGCTCCGAAGACGCTGTACAGCACGTCGTACGTGCCGGTCATCGCCTGCAGGTGGGGCACCGCGTCGGAGGCGACAATGCGCAGGCGAGGGGCGAGGTGGGCATAGAGGTCGGTTGCCATGGCGTGCTGGGCGGGCGAGGCGTCGACGGCGACGACCTGGGCCGGCTGATGGTGAATCGCCAGGTGTGCTGCGTGCCGGGCTGTTCCGGCGCCGAGGTCGCCCACACAGCGGCCGGTCAGGTTGCCGAGGGCCTCGGGGCCGGGCCCGGCGTCCTGGTCCCAGTTCCAGTGGAAGGTGTCAGGAACGACGCGGTCACTGGTGGCGCGGGCGCGGCCGTAGTGGTGCCAGAGGTCTGCGGTGCTGGTGGTCACCCGGCCCATCCTGGCGGCCGCGACCGGGCCGCGGACCGGTTCGCTGAAATCTCACCCGGGCGTGCTCTCGGGCCCCAGCTGTATGGCCGGGGCCCGAAGAGCTCGCCGTTGCGGCGCGGTCAGTGCGAGTCGTTGCCGGGGGGCACGGACCACAGTCGGCGGCGTCCGTCCACAGCGGCAGGTCGCCGTTCCGGAAGCGTCTTGGGGGTGGAGGGTGAACAGGGCGCTGTCACGTTTTTGGGTGGGTAGGTGTCTGATGGCGTCGCGGCGTGGTGCAGCTCGGTTCCGGGCTGTGCTCAGGCAGCGGTGGCGAGGCCGGCGACGCCGGTGATCTGCTCCCAGATTGCGAAGCGGATGCTCATCT
>NZ_JAAHBP010000054.1 GCF_023184515.1 Streptomyces sp. D2-8
GATCCGCAAGGCCGTCCGGGCCCGAGGGCACTTCCCCACCGACCAGGCCGCCCTCAAATGCGTCTACCTGGCCGTCATGAGCCTGGACCCGACCGGCACCGGACGCAAACGCTGGACCATGCGCTGGAAGGCCGCACTCCAAGCCTTCGACATCACCTTCGACGGCCGGCTCACCGCCGGACGACGCTGAAGAAAACCGACCGAGTTCCACCGTTCACTACACAGACCCCACGGGTGCTCCCGATACGCACAGAGGACACGTCTTGAACCAGGCAGCCCACAGGCCGTTTGACGGACCCGTGCGCAGCACTCGGATCAGGCCGTGACGGTGTGCTTGTCGGTGCCGCTGGAGCTGTTGAAGTCCGTGCTGCCGGTGTAGGTGGCGGTGATGGTGTGGGTGCCTACGCTCAAGGGAGGGGTGACGGAGAGGGTGGCGCTGCCGTTGACGAGGGGAGCGCTGACGGGCGAGCGGTTTCCCACGACGAAAGTCACGGAGCCGGTGGGAGTGCCCGCGCCCGGCGGGACGGCTGTGACTGTCGCCGTGACGTTCACGGCCTGTCCGGGGGCCGACGGGTCCGGGGAGGAAACCACCGTGGTGGTCGACAGCGCCCGGTTCACGGTGTGCGGGTCGGTGCCGCTGGAGCCATTGAAGCTGGTGTCTCCGAGGTAGGTAGCGGTGACGGTGAACAGGCCACTGGACCTACTGGTGTAGGGGCGGGTGACGGTGGCTGTGCCGCCGGTCAGGGGCACGGTAGCGGGGGTGGTGCCGTCGCCGAAGGTGAAGGTGACGGTGCCGGTGGGAGTGCCCGCTCCAGGAGCGAGCGGCGCGAC
>NZ_JAAHBP010000055.1 GCF_023184515.1 Streptomyces sp. D2-8
GGCTGGCGTTATAGGTGGCGTTGATCGTGTACGGGGTGCCGGTGCGGGTGGTGTAGGGGCGGGTGACGGTGGCTGTGCCGCCGGTCAGGGGCACGGTAGCGGGGGTGGTGCCGTCGCCGAAGGTGAAGGTGACGGTGCCGGTGGGAGTGCCCGCTCCAGGAGCGAGCGGCGCGACGGTGGCGGTGAAGGTCACCGGCTGGCCCACCACCGACGGATCCGGCACCGAGACCACAGTGGTCCTGGTCGATGCCCGGTTCACTGTGTGGGTGTCGGAGCCGGTGGAGCCGGCGAAGTCGGGGCTGGCGTTATAGGTGGCGTTGATCGTGTACGGGGTGCCGGTGCGGGTGGTGTAGGGGCGGGTGACGGTGGCTGTGCCGCCGGTCAGGGGCACGGTAGCGGGGGTGGTGCCGTCGCCGAAGGTGA
>NZ_JAAHBP010000056.1 GCF_023184515.1 Streptomyces sp. D2-8
ACGTGACGGTGCCGGTGGGAGTGCCCGCTCCAGGAGCGAGCGGCGCGACGGTGGCGGTGAAGGTCACCGGCTCGCCCACCACCGACGGATCCGGCACCGAGACCACAGTGGTCGTGGTCGATGCCCGGTTCACTGTGTGCGCGGTGGTGGTAGCAGAAGACGTGAAGTCGATGTCATCGCTGTAGGTGGCGGTGACCGTGTAGGGGCCGTCTCTGCGGGTGGTGTAGGGGCGGGTGACGGTGGCGGTGCCGCCGGTCAGGGGCACGGTAGCGGGGGTGGTGCCGTCGCCGAAGGTGAACGTGACGGTGCCGGTGGGAGTGCCCGCTCCAGGAGCGAGCGGCGCGACGGTGGCGGTGAAGGTCACCGGCTCGCCCACCACCGACGGATCCGGCACCGAGACCACAGTGGTCGTGGTCGATGCCCGTTCTACGGTGTGCAGGGCGGCGCCCGTAGAGGGGATGAAGTCCAGGTCCCCGTCGTAGGTGGCGGTGACCTCCGCAGGGCCGCCGGGCCTGGTGGTGTAGGTGTGGGTGGCGGTCGCGGAGCCGTCCGTCAGGGGAACGGTGAGGGGGGTGGTGCCGTCGCCGAAGGTGAACGTGACGGTGCCGGTGGGAGTGCCCGCTCCAGGAGCGAGCGGCGCGACGGTGGCGGTGAAGGTCACCGGCTCGCCCACCACCGACGGATCCGGCGCGGACGTCACGCTGGTCGTGGTGAATGCCCGGTTCACGGTGTGGGTGTTTGTGCCGGTGGAGTTGGTGAAGTCCGCGTCGCCGCCGTAGGCGACCGTGACCGTGTACGGGCTGCTGGCGGTACTCGGGTACGTGTGGGAGGTCGTTGCCGCTGCCTGGGTCAGGGGAACGGTGAGGGGGGTGGTGCCGTCGCCGAAGTCGAAGGTGACAGTGCCGGTGGGAGTGCCCGCTCCGGGGGCTTCGGCGGTGACGGTGGCGGTGAAGGTCACTGGCTCGCCCGCCACCGACGGATCCGGCGCGGACGTCACCGTGACACTCGTTGGTGCCTGGTCCACCGTGTGGGCAGCCGTGTCGGTGGAGCCGGTGAAGTCCGCGTCCCCGGCGTAGGCGGCGGTGACCGTGTACGGGCTGTCGGCGGTGGTGGCGTAGGCGTGGGTGATCACCGCCGTGTCGTCATCGACCGGCGCTGCGACCGGCGCCGTCCCGTCGCCGAAGTCGAAGACCACCATGCCCGTCGGCGCGTCTGCCTCGGCGGCGTCCGGTGTGACGGTGGCGGTGAAGGTCACCGGCTCGCCCACCAGGGACGGCTCGGGCGAGGAACTGACGGTGGTGGATGTGGGTGCCGGGTTCACCGTCTGGGTGTCGTATCCCGTGGAGGAGCTGAACTCTTCGTTGTCGCTGGTGTAGAGGGCGGTGACGGGGTACGGGCTGCCGGTCGCGGAGGTGTAGGCGTGGCTGACGACGGCGGCCCCGCCGGCCACAGCGACCGGGACGGGCGGCGTGCCGTCGCCGAAGTCGAAGGTGACGGTGCCGGTGGGCGTGCCCGCCTCCGGCGCCACGGTCGTGACAGAGGCGGTGAAGGTCACCGGCTGCCAGGTCGTCGACGCATCCGGGGAGGAGGACACGGTCGTGGTCGTGGCCTGGATGTCGGCCACCACCCGGTGGGTGCGGACATCGGTGGAGGAGGCGTAATCGGTGTCTCCGCTGTAGAAGGCGGTGATTGTGTAGGTGGCCTCGCTCGCGGGATAGGTGTGGGTGACCGTGGCCAGGCCGTCCACGAGGCCCTGCACGACAGGCGGTGTGCCGTCGCCGAAATCGACGGTCACCGTGCCCGTAGGTCGCCCGGCGCCGGGAGCGGCCACGATGACCCGCGTGGTGACGGTCACCGGCCCGTCCGCATCGGAGGGCTCCGGGGAGGACAGGACGGTCGTGGAGGTCGGCGCCTGCACCACCGCCTGCTCCGTGACATCCGACGACGGGGCGAAGTCGTTGTCCCCGCTGTAGGCGGCGGTGACCGTGTACGGACTGCCGCTGGTGCTCGTGTAGGTGTGCGCCGCTGTGGCCAGCCCGTCGACGACAACGGCGGTGACCGGGACGGTGCCGTCACCGAAGTCGAACCAGACCGTACCCGTGGGCGCACCGGCTGCGGATGGGGCCGGTGCTACGGCCGCGGTGAAGGTCACCTGCTCGCCGACCACGGGAAGCTCCGGCGAGGAACTCAAGCTGGTTGTCGTGGGCGGGTCGAGATAGGTGTAGGCGGGACCGCCGGCGACGCCGCCCAGGGTGGTCACCACCACCGGGACCCTTATGGCGGGTCCGGGCGGCGCGGGGGGCGCGGGGGGCGCGGTCAGGACGAGCTGGGCGTCGGAGACGACGGTCGGGTACACGCTGGTGGCGCCCAGGCGTACTTCCTGGGTGGTGTACAGGCCGATGCCGGTGAGGGTGAGGGTGTTGCCGCCGTCGTTCGGACCGGTAGCCGGTGAGATGGTGCGGATCCGCGGGGGTGCCAGGTAGAAATAGGAGCCGATGGGGTGGGGGACACCGGCGATGGTGACGGTGACCGGGACGGCGCCGCTGCCCGCCGGGGTCACGGCGGTGATGACGGTGTCGTCCACGATCGTGAACGAAGTGGCGTGGCGGTCACCGAAGCGGACCTGGGTGGCCTGGAGGAAGTCGCGTCCGGTGAGGATGACCGGGGTACGGCCGCCGGTGGGGCCCTGGTCGGGTGAGACGGCCACCGGAATGTTCAGCACACTCACGGTGCCGCTGCCGGTGCCGGTGCCGGTTACATAGATGTGGCGGCTGTCCGCAGTGACGGCAAGCCCCTGGGGATCGCTGAAACCGGTGACAGTGGCGGCGCGGGCGTTGGTGGCCAGGTTGATCGCCGTGAGCGATCCGGCGCCGCTCTCGGTGACGTAGGCGAGGACCCCGCGGGGACCCATGGCCACGGCGAAGGGAGCGTTGAAGCCGCTGATGGTCTTGGCGACGGTGTAGGTGGTGGTGTCCACAATGCTGACCGTGCCGCCCGCGTGGTCGGCGACATACAGCCGCTGGCCGTCCGGGGTGACGGCCAGGCCGCGCGGCTGGGTGAAGCCGCCGATCGTGGTGATGACCGTGAGGGTTCGGGTGTCGACGACCGTGACGGTGCCACTGCCGAAGTCGCTGACGTACGCGTGCGGGGCATCCGGGCTGAGCGCCACCTCGTACGGGGCACTGCCTACCGGCACGCTCGTCACGACCGTGCGCGTGGCGGTATCGAGCACGATGAGGCTGTCGGTGTCCTGGCTGACCACGTAGGCGCGGGCGCCGTCCAGGGCGAAGGCGATACCGAACGGGGTGGAGATGCCTCCGATCGTCGCGGTGACGGCGTTCGTGGGGGTGGCGATCACGCTGACCGTCCCCGAACCGGAGTTGCCCACATACACCTCCGTCCCAGCCGGGTTGACGGCCACCCCCCACGGGCCGGAACCAACGGGGACCGTGGCGGTGGCGGACCGGGTGACGGTGTCCAGCGCCGTGACCGTGCCCGACCCGAAGTTCGTCACATAACCCACCCGGCCCAGGCGGGCGAGAGCAACCCCCGTGGGGCCGTCACCCACCGGGATGGTGGAGAGCGCGACAGCGGGAACCGTGACGCTCGCGGCACGCATGAGCGGAAGCAGATCGACGGACACGGGCAACACCCTCCTCCTGAGGGATGGGACTTGCGGCCGAGCGGGGGCGCCCGCCCGTGAGGCCGGACCGGCCGTCGCGGGCGGGCGTCTGACGGGCTGCCAGCTACCGCCTGGCGGCAGCCAGGGCCCGTCTGTGGTGGGTGGGTCAGATGCCGGGGCCGGCGACGTAGGTGAAGGCGCCGACGGCGGTGTCGGATCCGGCGGGGTTGGTCACGACCACGTCGACCGCTCCGGCGGTGCCGGGCGGGGTGACCGCCGACA
>NZ_JAAHBP010000057.1 GCF_023184515.1 Streptomyces sp. D2-8
AACACAGTGGACGCGAGCAACTGAGGACAAGCCCTCGGCCTATTAGTACCGGTCAACTCCACACGTTACCGTGCTTCCATATCCGGCCTATCAACCCAGTCGTCTACTGGGAGCCTTACCCTCTCAAGGAGGTGGGAATACTCATCTCGAAGCAGGCTTCCCGCTTAGATGCTTTCAGCGGTTATCCCTCCCGAACGTAGCCAACCAGCCATGCCCTTGGCAGAACAACTGGCACACCAGAGGTTCGTCCGTCCCGGTCCTCTCGTACTAGGGACAGCCCTTCTCAATATTCCTACGCGCACAGCGGATAGGGACCGAACTGTCTCACGACGTTCTAAACCCAGCTCGCGTACCGCTTTAATGGGCGAACAGCCCAACCCTTGGGACCGACTCCAGCCCCAGGATGCGACGAGCCGACATCGAGGTGCCAAACCATCCCGTCGATATGGACTCTTGGGGAAGATCAGCCTGTTATCCCCGGGGTACCTTTTATCCGTTGAGCGACGGCGCTTCCACAAGCCACCGCCGGATCACTAGTCCCGACTTTCGTCCCTGCTCGACCCGTCGGTCTCACAGTCAAGCTCCCTTGTGCACTTACACTCAACACCTGATTGCCAACCAGGCTGAGGGAACCTTTGGGCGCCTCCGTTACTCTTTAGGAGGCAACCGCCCCAGTTAAACTACCCATCAGACACTGTCCCTGATCCGGATCACGGACCCAGGTTAGACATCCAGCACGACCAGACTGGTATTTCAACGACGACTCCCCCTGAACTGGCGTCCAGAGTTCACAGTCTCCCAGCTATCCTACACAAGCCGAACCGAACACCAATATCAAACTGTAGTAAAGGTCCCGGGGTCTTTCCGTCCTGCTGCGCGAAACGAGCATCTTTACTCGTAGTGCAATTTCACCGGGCCTATGGTTGAGACAGTCGAGAAGTCGTTACGCCATTCGTGCAGGTCGGAACTTACCCGACAAGGAATTTCGCTACCTTAGGATGGTTATAGTTACCACCGCCGTTTACTGGCGCTTAAGTTCTCAGCTTCGCCCCACCGAAATGGAGCTAACCGGTCCCCTTAACGTTCCAGCACCGGGCAGGCGTCAGTCCGTATACATCGCCTTACGGCTTCGCACGGACCTGTGTTTTTAGTAAACAGTCGCTTCTCGCTGGTCTCTGCGGCCACCCCCAGCTCAGACCGTAAAGATCATCACCGGATGTGGCCCCCCTTCTCCCGAAGTTACGGGGGCATTTTGCCGAGTTCCTTAACCATAGTTCACCCGAACGCCTCGGTATTCTCTACCTGACCACCTGAGTCGGTTTAGGGTACGGGCCGCCATGAAACTCGCTAGAGGCTTTTCTCGACAGCATAGGATCATCCACTTCACCACAATCGGCTCGGCATCAGGTCTCAGCCTCAAGTGCGACGGATTTACCTATCGCACGGCCTACACCCTTACCCCGGGACAACCACCGCCCGGGATGGACTACCTTCCTGCGTCACCCCATCACTCACCTACTAACCGCTTGGTCCGGCGGCTCCACCACTTTCCTTTCCCCGAAGGGTCCGGAACGGCTTCACGGCCTTAGCATCACGATGCTCGATGTTTGACGCTTCACAGCGGGTACCGGAATATCAACCGGTTATCCATCGACTACGCCTGTCGGCCTCGCCTTAGGTCCCGACTTACCCTGGGCAGATCAGCTTGACCCAGGAACCCTTAGTCAATCGGCGCAAACGTTTCTCACGTTTGTATCGCTACTCATGCCTGCATTCTCACTCGTGAACCGTCCACAACTCGCTTCCGCGGCTGCTTCACCCGGCACACGACGCTCCCCTACCCATCACAGCCGGCGTTGGCCGTATATGCTGCAATGACACGACTTCGGCGGTACGCTTGAGCCCCGCTACATTGTCGGCGCGGAATCACTAGACCAGTGAGCTATTACGCACTCTTTCAAGGGTGGCTGCTTCTAAGCCAACCTCCTGGTTGTCTCTGCGACTCCACATCCTTTCCCACTTAGCGTACGCTTAGGGGCCTTAGTCGATGCTCTGGGCTGTTTCCCTCTCGACCATGGAGCTTATCCCCCACAGTCTCACTGCCGCGCTCTCACTTACCGGCATTCGGAGTTTGGCTAAGGTCAGTAACCCGGTAGGGCCCATCGCCTATCCAGTGCTCTACCTCCGGCAAGAAACACACGACGCTGCACCTAAATGCATTTCGGGGAGAACCAGCTATCACGGAGTTTGATTGGCCTTTCACCCCTAACCACAGGTCATCCCCCAGGTTTTCAACCCTGGTGGGTTCGGTCCTCCACGAAGTCTTACCTCCGCTTCAACCTGCCCATGGCTAGATCACTCCGCTTCGGGTCTTGAGCGTGCTACTGAAACGCCCTATTCGGACTCGCTTTCGCTACGGCTTCCCCACACGGGTTAACCTCGCAACACACCGCAAACTCGCAGGCTCATTCTTCAAAAGGCACGCAGTCACGAGATACGTGCAAGCACGTATCCGACGCTCCCACGGCTTGTAGGCACACGGTTTCAGGTACTATTTCACTCCGCTCCCGCGGTACTTTTCACCATTCCCTCACGGTACTATCCGCTATCGGTCACCAGGGAATATTTAGGCTTAGCGGGTGGTCCCGCCAGATTCACACGGGATTTCTCGGGCCCCGTGCTACTTGGGTGTCTCTCAAACGAGCCGCTGACGTTTCGACTACGGGGGTCTTACCCTCTACGCCGGACCTTTCGCATGTCCTTCGCCTACATCAACGGTTTCTGACTCGTCTCACGGCCGGCAGACCGTGAAAGAGAGATCCCACAACCCCGCATACGCAACCCCTGCCGGGTCTCACACGTATACGGTTTAGCCTCATCCGGTTTCGCTCGCCACTACTCCCGGAATCACGGTTGTTTTCTCTTCCTGCGGGTACTGAGATGTTTCACTTCCCCGCGTTCCCTCCACTTGCCCTATGTGTTCAGGCAAGGGTGACAGCCCATGACGACTGCCGGGTTTCCCCATTCGGACACCCCCGGATCAAAGCCTGGTTGACGACTCCCCGGGGCCTATCGTGGCCTCCCACGTCCTTCATCGGTTCCTGGTGCCAAGGCATCCACCGTGCGCCCTTAAAAACTTGGCCACAGATGCTCGCGTCCACTGTGCAGTTCTCAAACAACGACCAGCCACCCGTCACACACCACTTCCGTGATGCTTCACCGGGGCCGGCGACTGAGGAAAACCATTCCCTCAGACACCCAACAGCGTGCCCGACACACTCCCCGCTTCCCTCAACGTTCCACGCTCCGAAGAGCAGTACTAGAAGGAGAAGACGATCAAGTATGCCGAATAGTCAACGTTCCACCCATGAGCAACCAGCATCAGACATTCGCTGATGTACTGGCCTCTGAACCAGGCAAGCCTGATTAAGAAGTGCTCCTTAGAAAGGAGGTGATCCAGCCGCACCTTCCGGTACGGCTACCTTGTTACGACTTCGTCCCAATCGCCAGTCCCACCTTCGACAGCTCCCTCCCACAAGGGGTTGGGCCACCGGCTTCGGGTGTTACCGACTTTCGTGACGTGACGGGCGGTGTGTACAAGGCCCGGGAACGTATTCACCGCAGCAATGCTGATCTGCGATTACTAGCGACTCCGACTTCATGGGGTCGAGTTGCAGACCCCAATCCGAACTGAGACCGGCTTTTTGAGATTCGCTCCACCTCGCGGTATCGCAGCTCATTGTACCGGCCATTGTAGCACGTGTGCAGCCCAAGACATAAGGGGCATGATGACTTGACGTCGTCCCCACCTTCCTCCGAGTTGACCCCGGCGGTCTCCCGTGAGTCCCCAGCACCACAAGGGCCTGCTGGCAACACGGGACAAGGGTTGCGCTCGTTGCGGGACTTAACCCAACATCTCACGACACGAGCTGACGACAGCCATGCACCACCTGTACACCGACCACAAGGGGGCGCCTGTCTCCAGACGTTTCCGGTGTATGTCAAGCCTTGGTAAGGTTCTTCGCGTTGCGTCGAATTAAGCCACATGCTCCGCCGCTTGTGCGGGCCCCCGTCAATTCCTTTGAGTTTTAGCCTTGCGGCCGTACTCCCCAGGCGGGGCACTTAATGCGTTAGCTGCGGCACGGACAACGTGGAATGTTGCCCACACCTAGTGCCCACCGTTTACGGCGTGGACTACCAGGGTATCTAATCCTGTTCGCTCCCCACGCTTTCGCTCCTCAGCGTCAGTATCGGCCCAGAGATCCGCCTTCGCCACCGGTGTTCCTCCTGATATCTGCGCATTTCACCGCTACACCAGGAATTCCGATCTCCCCTACCGAACTCTAGCCTGCCCGTATCGACTGCAGACCCGGGGTTAAGCCCCGGGCTTTCACAACCGACGTGACAAGCCGCCTACGAGCTCTTTACGCCCAATAATTCCGGACAACGCTCGCGCCCTACGTATTACCGCGGCTGCTGGCACGTAGTTAGCCGGCGCTTCTTCTGCAGGTACCGTCACTTTCGCTTCTTCCCTGCTGAAAGAGGTTTACAACCCGAAGGCCGTCATCCCTCACGCGGCGTCGCTGCATCAGGCTTTCGCCCATTGTGCAATATTCCCCACTGCTGCCTCCCGTAGGAGTCTGGGCCGTGTCTCAGTCCCAGTGTGGCCGGTCGCCCTCTCAGGCCGGCTACCCGTCGTCGCCTTGGTGAGCCACTACCTCACCAACAAGCTGATAGGCCGCGGGCTCATCCTGCACCGCCGGAGCTTTCGAACACCTTGGATGCCCAAGATGATCAGTATCCGGTATTAGACCCCGTTTCCAGGGCTTGTCCCAGAGTGCAGGGCAGATTGCCCACGTGTTACTCACCCGTTCGCCACTAATCCCCACCGAAGTGGTTCATCGTTCGACTTGCATGTGTTAAGCACGCCGCCAGCGTTCGTCCTGAGCCAGGATCAAACTCTCCGTGAATGTGTACCGGTAATCCGGTGCAACACCACGAGAGCGGAACAGTCAGGCGGAATAGGCCCGACCGTTCACAGCGTCCTCGCTGTGTTTTTTCAAAGGAACCTCGCCCCAGCA
>NZ_JAAHBP010000058.1 GCF_023184515.1 Streptomyces sp. D2-8
CAGAAAGAACACCCGGCCCACACCCCGCCACGACGTGCACACACCCCGCAAAACACCGGCGGCGAAGCAGCGAACGAAGAAGTCAACTACCCCACGACCTCGCCGCACAGGTTAAAGATCAAGCTAGCCACAGGCCCCTTGGAGTTGATCATCTAGCGGGGCACCGGCCTGGTCATCCCGCATCACGGCACACGCGGCCAGACCGGGCTGCCTGCGTGGAAGGAGGAGCACAACACGTCCGACCGCAGGGTCCAGACCCGCGTCGAGCACGTCTTCGCGCGTACGAATTCTGGAAGATCCTTCGTGACCGCCGCCGCGCCGCCTGAAGGTCGAGGGCATGCACACCGCGATGCTCGGCATCGCCCGACTTCACAACCTCGCCCTCACACGATGACTTTCGCGCGGACGATGCTCAGTCGAGACAGAACTCGTTACCCTCGATGTCCTGCATATGGATGCACGACTCGTTGTCGTCGTCGGCAAGCAGCGTTCGCACGTGTACGGCACCGAGCGCGACCAGTCGTGCGCATTCGGCCTCCAGTGTGGCGAGGCGCTCTTCACCCACGAGTCCGGTGCCGGCCCGCACGTCGAGATGCACCCGATTCTTGACGATCTTCCCTTCAGGAACGCGCTGGAAGAGCAGGCGCGGACCCTCACCCGAGGGATCACTGCATGCGAAGTAGGTGATCTGATCCTCAGGCGGCAGCGAGCGATGGTAGTCCTCCCAAGTGGCAAACCCCTTCGGGATCGGCGGGACGACGTACCCCAACACCTCGCACCAAAAGCCGGCCAGACGCGCAGGTTCTGCGCAGTCGAAGGTGACTTGGAATCGCTTGATCGATGACATCGGCGCACCATAGCAGGGGGACTCTGCAGCTCATCTCCCGGCGCGGATCGGCATGTTGTCGGGAGAACGGCCCCTGCTGACGGGGTCAGTTATGGGACAACCCTCAGTGTGGATCAAGTCGAAACGTGCTCGGCCCTGCGGAGGTTCGACATCAGCGGCGAGGACGGCCCGGCCGGCGCCTACCTGGAGCACGGGCACAACGCGGCATGGTGCGCGTCGCCGATGGCGCCACCACGGTGCTGACCGGGTGCCTGGCCGTCCCGCCGACCGACCCTCGAACGCTTGCGCCCGACGGTTCCTGCTGCCGCGCCGGGAAAGGAGTTCATCAGGAACCAGACGCTTCGATAGATCAGCACCCACGACCAGCAGCATGCCGCACGAACATCAAGTCACGTGAGACAACCTCTAAGCCTAGATTGGTGCTGCCGACCTGGCGGCCTGCTCGATCTTCGCGCAGTAGGCTGCACGGGCTTCCTCGTCGATCTGCTTCTCGTGTTCGGCGCGCAACCCGGTCCGGCCGTCGAGGCCCTCGCGCAGGATATCGGCGTGCCCGGCATGCCGGATGGACTCGCCGAGGACATGGACCATGACGGCGAACAGGTTCGTGTTGCGATAAGGCTCCGGCCACCACGGCACGTGGCCGGGGGCGTCGAGGGGCAGCTCGTTGATCGTCGCGTCCGAGTGTTCCCATGTGCGTCGGTAGAACCCGATGACCTGATCGCGGGTCTCGTCCTCGGTCGCCCAAAGATCGCCGCCGTTGTAATCCTGCCATCGGGGCAGCGGTTCCGGGGAAGGGCGGTCGAAGACCTCGCCGAAGTACCTGGCCTCGACGGTGGCCACGTGTTTGACCAGACCGAGGAGGTTGGTCCCGGTCGCTGTCAAAGGTCGGCGGGCGTCGTATTCGGACAAGCCGTCGAGTTTCCAGAGCAGCGCCTTGCGGTCCCGCTGCAGTCTCCCGTGCAGGTTGCCTTTCGCGAATTCATCGATCATGCGGCATGAGCCTGCCATGGGCTGCTCGTGGTCTCAAGATCCCGCACGTGGTCCGCAACGACTGGCAGAGCCGAGGCCCGGCCATGGCCCGCCGTCCTGACCTGCTATAAGAAGCTCGCGCAACTTGCCACGTGAGACAAGGTCGACCTCGGGCGGCTATTCGGCGCGGGCGTGCGCAGCATGCTCTGTCCGCCCCTTCAGCGGACTGCGCGAGTATCAGGGCCGTGTCCCCGCGGGCACTGTGAGAGTTGATCACGGCATGAAGATTTCACGCTCGCGCATCATCGCCATCACCGCGCTCACCGCCGGTGCAGCCTTTGCCTCCGTGGCACCCGCGCAGGCCGGCGTTATCGACGGGGCAGTCAACAACGCCGCGGCTCTGAATTCCGTCAACGCCCTGGGCTCCCTGGTCAACAGCACCCTGTCGGACGCGTCGAACAACAACGCGAACACCAAAGGGCAGGGCAAGGACAACAACAGCATCAACCACTGAACACCTGCACCACGGAGCCCCCGCACTCATCACACTGGGGCTGTATGAAGCCTCAGTGCTGTCGACGTTGGTACCGAGGAGGACTCCTGATGCGCAGCGTCACCTATTCGATGAGCGTCTCACTCGACGGCTACATCGTCGGGCCGGACGGCGACTTCGACTGGACAGTGCCCGACGAGGAGGTCTTTCGCTTCTGGATCGACGAGATTCGAGAGGTCGGCGTCCACCTGCTGGGACGACGACTGTACGAGACGATGCTGTACTGGGAGACCGCCGACCAGGATCCAACGCTCGACGACTCAATGCTCGAGTGGGCCGCGCTCTGGAAGCCGCTCCCGAAGGTGGTGTTCTCCACCACTCTGCAGGCCGTGCAGGGACATGCCCGCCTGGTCTCCGGTGGCCTGGCGGAGGAGATCGAGCGGTTGCGTGCCGAGCCGGCGCAGGGCGACATCGCGATCGGCGGCGCGACTCTCGCCGCCGAGGCGGCCGCGTCGGGTCTGATCGACGAGTACCGGGTCATGATCTACCCAGTACTGGTCGGCGGTGGCGTCCCGTTCTTTCCTCAGCACGAGCGCCGGGTGGATCTCGAACTCATCGAGACTCGCACCTTCAACTCGAGAGTCGTCTACCTCCGCTACGGCGTGCCGCACTAGGGCCTGTTCTTGGTTGTGATCTAGCAACGGTCGAACACTGTGCTATTCATGGGCAGGTGACGGCTTCCGAGACATCCAGCAGGCCCTTCGACGCCGTGCTGTGCGACCTCGACAACGTGATCCGCTTCTACGACATGGCTCCACTGGCCGAGTTGGAACGCGCCGTGGGACTTGCCGAGGGCACCACCGCAGAGGTGGCCTACGCCCCTGAAGTGGACCTGCCGCTCCTCCTCGGCAAGATCACCAAGGAGGCGTGGGTGGACTCCATCGCGTCGGAGCTGTCCGCCCAGATACCGCTGACGCACGCCCGCGACCTGGGAATGGCGCTTGCCGATGCCCCGTTCCGGGCCGACGACGTGGTGGTGGCCATGCTGCGCAGGGTGCAGGGACATATGCCCCTGGTCCTGGTGACCAACGCGACCCTGGAGCTGGAGCGTGACCTCGAGTCGATGGGGCTGGCGGATCTCGCGGACCACGTCGTCAGCAGTGCCCGAGTGGGGGTGGCCAAGCCTGACCGGGTGATCTACGAGATCGCAGCTGAGCGAGCCGGAGTCGCCGCCCACCGATGCCTGTTCGTGGACGACCGGTGGGAGAACGTCGAGACCGCCATCTCGCTCGGGATGACCGGTGTGCACTACCAGGGGCCTGCCGACCTCCAGAAGTTGCTGGACTTTCTCCCCGGCGATTGAGAAGCCCATCATGTGGCGGGGCGAAGGCTGTGGATCCAGATGATCGAACCCCGCAACTGAAGCCCGGCCAGGTGTCCGGCATCTTGTCGTGACGAGTGGCCACGCCCCGCCACGCCTCCATCTTGTTGATCAGCCGTCCCACGGCGTTGCGCTCTCGGTAGAGCTCCGCATCATGGGAGACCGGACGCCCGCCCCGGCTCCCTCGTTTCCTGCGGGTTCGCGGCCTGATCGGCCTTCTCCGGAATCACCGCCTTAATTCTCCGCATTAGCAGGTAGGCCCGATTAGCACGAGACGAGTAGGCCTTGTCCGCTGATACCGCCTCGGGCCAGGTACGCGGACGGCCCACCGGGCCGCGGATCCTGACTTTCTCCAGGATCGGGATGAACTGAGGGCTGTCGGCGGCCTGCCCCTCGGTCACCTCGAAAGCCAGTGGGCTGCAACGGCGGTCGGATGCCAGGTGAACCTTGCTGGTCAGCCCACCGCGCGAACGTCCCAGCGCCGCGGCCATCAACCTCGCGCGGCGCAGGCGCCGGATGCGCCGCCGCTCGACCCGGTCGGCATCGTCTTCCTCTCCCTGTGCCGAAGCCCGCTCCTTTTGCCCTTTCCGTGTGCCCCCTTTGCTTGATCGACGGCCTCCTCCAGCGCGGCGAGGACATCGTCGCTCACCCGCATTCCCGCCGCGTCGTGATGGGCGCGAGCCACCGTGGAATCGATGCTGACCAGGGACTTCTCCGCCTGCCCGCGACGGGCGGCCTCTGCAATCATGCCCTCCATCAGAGTCTCGAAGACACCGGCGTCGCGCCACTGGGCGAACCTCTGGTAGACCGTTGACCAGGCTCCGAACTCCGACGGCATCTCCCGCAACTGGCTGCCCGTGCGGAACCGCCAGATCACCCCCTCGAACTGCTCACGCAGGTACTTCGGGTAGGGCCCATAGCGACCTATCGGAAGGAACGGCTCGACCAACTTCCACTCATCGTCGCTGAGTTCACGTCGCGCCACACAAGCGTTCTATCAATCCAAGGAGTGCTCTGGGCACGGAACCCAACATCATTGATCACAACCCCGAACAGGCCCTAGGTGTATTGATCACGAGCGTTGTTAACGCGGGGTCGGACTTGATCATGGCGAAGGCCCCCGTGTGTGGTGGAGGTGTCGAATCTTCACCGCACGGAGGCCTTCGTGTCCCACCGTAATGCCCGCCTGACCGTTCACGGCAGGCGGCTGCTGGTCGAGCGTGTCCGCTCCGGCCGTCCCGTCGCCCATGTCGCCGCCGAGATGGGCATCTCCCGTCCCA
>NZ_JAAHBP010000059.1 GCF_023184515.1 Streptomyces sp. D2-8
GTGGTGGTCGAGGAGTTCGTGGCCGCTCAGGAGGCTGTCGAGCGGGCGGAGTCGTCCGGGCCGGTTCCGTTCGTGCTGTCCGCGCGGGACGAGCCGGCGCTGCGCGCCCAGGCCCAGCGCCTGCACGCCTTCGTCACCGGGAGCGGCGCACACCCCGCCGACACCGGCGCGTCCCTCGCCGTCACCCGCACCGCTCTGCCGCACCGCGCCGTCGTCACCGCCACGGACGCCGACACGCTCCTCACCGGGCTCGCCGCCCTCGCCCGGGGCGAGGAAAGCGCCCGGGTCGTCACCGGCAGCGCCGCGGGCGCGGGCCGCACCGCCTTCCTGTTCACCGGGCAGGGCGCCCAGCGCGCCCGCATGGGCCGTGACCTGTACGCCGCGTTCCCGGTGTTCGCGACGGCCCTCGACGAGGTGTGCGCGGCCCTCGACGAACACCTCGAACTGCCCCTGCGCACGGTGATGTTCGCCGACGCGGACAGCGAGCCCGGCCGGCTGCTGCACCGCACCGCCTACACCCAGCCCGCCCTGTTCGCCGTAGAGGTCGCCCTGTTCCGGCTCCTCGCCCACCACGGCACCACACCGGACCTGCTCGCCGGGCACTCCATCGGCGAACTCGCCGCGGCCCATGTCGCGGGCGTGCTGTCCCTCGCCGACGCCGCCCGGCTGGTCGCGGCCCGGGGGAGGCTCATGGAGGCGGCCCGGGCGGGCGGCGCCATGATCGCCGTAGAGGCCACCGAAGCCGAGATCGCCGCCGACCTGGAGAAGACGGCGGGCCGGCTCGACCTCGCCGCCGTCAACGCCCCCGACTCCCTCGTGATCTCGGGTGACGAAGACGCCGCCGAGGAACTGGCCGCACAGTGGCGCGCCCGGGGCCGCCGCACCCGCCGGCTCCAGGTCAGCCACGCCTTCCACTCGCCGCACATGGACGACGTCCTGGACGAGTTCCGCGCCGTCGCCCGGAGCCTCACCTTCCACGCGCCGCGCGTCCCGATCGTCTCCACGGTCACCGGCGAACTCGCCGGCCCGGACGAGCTCACCTCGCCCGACTACTGGGCGCAGCAGATCCGCAGGCCCGTGCGGTTCGTCGACGCCGCCCGGGCCCTGCACCGGCACGGCGCCACCGTGTTCGTCGAGGCCGGCCCCGACGCCGTGCTCACCCCGCTGACCCGTGCCGCGCTGACCGACGCGGACGCGGTCGTCGTCCCGCTGCTGCGGGCGGCGCGCCCCGAGGGCGAGACCTTCCTCGCCGGGATCGCCGCGGCCTGGGCGGGCGGCGCGCCGCTCGCGGCCGAGACCTTCCACCCCGGCGCCCGCCTCGTCGACCTGCCGACGTACCCCTTCCAGCGGGAGCGCTACTGGCTCACCCCCGAACGGCCCCTCGACGCCCGGGGCCTGGGCCTCGACCCGGCCGGACACCCGCTGCTGCACGCCTCTGTGGAACTGGCCGGCAGCGACGGGCTGGTGCTCACCGGCCGCCTCTCCGCCGCCGACCAGCCCTGGCTCGCCGACCACGCCATCGCCGGCACCGTCCTCGTGCCCGCCACCGCGTTCCTGGAACTCGCCCTGGCCGCGGCGGGCCGCTTCGGCATCGACCAGATCGACGAACTGACCCTGGAAGCCCCCCTGGAGCTGCCGGAGCAGGGCGCCGTACGCGTCCAGGTCGCCGTCGGTGCACCGGACGCCTCCGGCGGTCGGCCCGTGGAGATCCACGCCTGCCCGGACAACCGTCCCGATGCCGGGCCACTGTGGACGCGGCACGCCTCCGGCACCCTCGGCGGCACCCCGCCGACCGGACCCGACCTGCGCCAGTGGCCGCCCGCAGGCGCCGACGAGATGCCTCTGGACGACGCCTACGAACGCCTCACCGCCCTGGGCTACGCCTACGGCCCGGCCTTCCAGGGACTGACGCGCCTGTGGCGCACGGCCGACGCGCTGTACGCCGAGGTCGCCCTGCCCGACGCGCACAAGGACGGCGCCGACCGGTTCGGACTGCACCCCGCCCTCTTCGACGCGCTCCTGCACCCGGTGGTGCTGCACGCGGCCGGGGACGACACCGCCGCGGACACCATCCGGCTGCCGTTCGCCTGGTCCGGCGCGTCCCTGCACGCCGGAGGCGCCGACACCCTGCGGGTGCGGATCGAGCCCGGCGGGTCCGGCACCTACGCGCTGCACGCCGCGGACGCCGCCGGCGCACCCGTGATGAGCGTGGAGTCCCTCGCCCTGCGCCCGGTCGCCAAGGACCGGCTCCGCTCCGAACCCCGGCTCAGCGACGCCCTGTACGCCGTGGAATGGACGCCGGCCCCGGCACCCGAGGGCGACGCACCGCGCGTCGTGGAGGCGTCCGACCTCACACAGGTGGACGCCACGGCCGACGTGGTTCTCGTACGTGCCCCTGCCGCTGACGGACACGGCGAGGTGGTGGCCCACGCCCACCACGCGACGGAATTCCTCCTGCGCCTCGTGCAGGACTTCCTCGCCGACGAGCGCCTGACCGACGCGCGCCTCGCGGTGCTCACCCGGGGCGCCGTGGCCGCCGCACCCGGCGACCTCGTCCCGGAGCCGGCCCAGGCACCGCTGTGGGGCCTGCTGCGCAGCGTGCAGTCCGAGCATCCGGACCGCGTGGTCCTGATCGACGCCGACGTATCCACCGACGACCCGCTCCTGTCCGCGGCCGTCGCTTGTGGTGAGGCGCAGGTGGCGGTGCGGTCGGGTGGGTTGGTGGTGCCGCGGTTGCGGCGGGCGGTGCCGGGTGACACCGGTGAGGTGTCGTGGGGTTCTGGTCCGGTGTTGGTGACGGGCGGTACCGGTGGTCTGGGTGCTGTGGTGGCCCGGCATCTGGTGGCGGTTCACGGGGTGCGGTCGCTGGTGTTGGTGAGCCGGCGTGGTGAGTCGGCTCCTGGTGCGGTGGAGTTGCGGTCGGAGTTGGAGGCTCTGGGTGCTGACGTGAGGCTGGCGGCGTGTGATGTGACGGACCGGTCGGCTCTGGCGGGACTGCTGGCCGGGGTGGGTGAGTTGTCGGGTGTGGTGCACACGGCGGGTGTGCTGGATGACGTGACGGTGGAGGGTCTGACCGCTGAGCGGCTGCATTCCGTGTTGCGTCCGAAGGTGGACGCGGCGTGGTATCTGCACGAGCTGACCCGGGAGATGGGTCTGCGGGCGTTCGTCGTGTATTCGTCGGTGTCGGGTCTGCTGGGTACGGCGGGGCAGGCGAACTATGCGGCGGGCAACGCGTTCCTGGATGCGCTGGCGGCTCATCGCCGGGCGGCGGGACTGCCCGCGACCTCCCTCGCCTGGGGCCTCTGGGACGGCACCCACGGCATGGGCGGCACCCTCGGCGACGCCGACCTGGCCCGCTGGACGCGCCAGGGCATCAGGACCCTCACCCCCGAGCAGGCCTTGGCCCTCTTCGACGCGGCCCTGGCCGGTGACGACGCGCTGCGCGTGCCCGTGGTCTTCGAAGCGCGTGCGCTACGCGCCGATTCCTCGCCCCTGCTGCGCGACCTGGCTCCGGCGGCCCGCTCCCGGCGCACGGCCGCCCGCGCGGCCGACGCGGGCGGCGAAGGCACCACCTGGGCGCAGCGGATCGCCGCCCTGCCGCAGGAGCGGCGCCGTGAGAGCGTCCTCGACCTCGTCCGCGGCATCGTGGCCGGCGTCCTCGGCCACACCGACCCGCAACGCCTCGATCCCAAGCGCGCCTTCAAGGAGAGCGGCTTCGACTCCCTCGCCGGCGTCGAACTGCGCAACCGCCTGAACACCGCCACCGGACTGCGGCTGTCCGCCACCGTCGTCTTCGACCACCCCACGCCCGAAGCGGTCGCCGACCACCTGCTCACCCGGATCGCGGACACCGCCGCTCCGGCACCGGCCCGCACCGCGCGGCCCACCGCCGACCACGACGAACCAATCGCGATCGTGGGCATGGCCTGCCGCTACCCGGGCGGCGTCGCCTCACCGGACGACCTCTGGCGGCTGGTCTCCGAGGGCGGGGACGCCATCAGCGAGTTCCCCGGCAACCGGGGCTGGGACCTGGACGGCCTCTACGACCCGGATCCCGCCCACACCGGCACCTCCTACGTCCGGCACGGCGGATTCCTGCACGACGCCGACCGGTTCGACCCCGCCTTCTTCGGCATCCCGCCGCGCGAGGCCACCGCCATGGACCCCCAGCACCGGCTGCTGCTGGAGACGGCCTGGGAGGCCTTCGAGCACGCCGGCATCGACCCGGCCGGCCTGCACGGCTCCGACACCGGCGTGTTCACCGGCGCCATGTACGACGACTACGCCTCCCGCCTCGCGGCGAGCCCCGAGGAGTACGAGGGCTTCCTGCTCGCGGGCAACCTCTCCAGCGTCGTGTCCGGCCGGCTCTCCTACACCTACGGCTTCGAGGGCCCGGCCGTCACCGTCGACACGGCCTGCTCCTCCTCGCTGGTGGCCCTTCACCTGGCGGCGAACGCGTTGCGCAACGGCGAGTGCTCGCTCGCCCTCGCCGGCGGCGTGACCGTCATGGCCGGGCCGCACGTCTTCGTCGAGTTCTCCCGCCAGCGCGGGCTGTCGCCCGACGGCCGGTGCAAGTCCTTCGCGGCGGCCGCCGACGGTGTGGCCTGGTCGGAGGGCGTGGGCCTGCTGGTGGTGGAACGCCTGTCGGACGCCGTGCGCAACGGGCACCAGGTGCTGGCGGTCGTCCGGGGCAGTGCGGTGAACCAGGACGGCGCCTCGAACGGTCTGACGGCACCGAACGGCCCGTCGCAGGAGCGCGTCATCCGCCAGGCGCTGGCCTCGGCCGGTCTGTCCCCCGCCGAGGTGGACGCGGTGGAGGCGCACGGCACGGGCACGCGGCTGGGTGACCCGATCGAGGCGCAGGCGCTGCTGGCGACCTATGGCCAGGACCGTGAACAGCCTTTGCTGCTCGGGTCGTTGA
>NZ_JAAHBP010000006.1 GCF_023184515.1 Streptomyces sp. D2-8
GGCGGTGACCGTGGTGGCCGTTCCTTCGAGCGTCGTGACGACCGTGGCGGCCGTTCGTTCGAGCGCCGTGACGACCGTGGCGGGTTCAACCGCGACCGTGACCGCGGCGGCTTCCGCCGGGACGAGCGCACCGGGCACCGCGGCAGCGACCGTCCCTTCAACCGGGACCGTCGTGACGACCGTCCGGGCTTCCGCGCCGGCGGGCACGACCGCCCCAACGGCCGTCGTGACGACCACCGCGGTGGCGGTTCCTTCCAGCGCCGCGAGGACAAGCCGCGCTGGAAGCGCAACGGCTGACATCAGCGCATGAGGAGCGCCGTGCTCCGTCCCAACGGGCGGGCCACGGCGCTCTGTCGTTCCGGCGGGCTCCCCCGGGGCCCGCGCGGACACGCCCGAACCCGGTCGATCGTGGCCCTCATCGGCCCTGTTCGTCCCTCCGGCAGGGCCGTGACCCCGATACCCGATCGGAGACTCGGCGTCGTCCGGCTATGCTCGTGGGGGCAACATCGCCTGGGCCCTTAGCTCAATTGGCAGAGCAGTGGACTTTTAATCCATTGGTTGTGGGTTCGAGTCCCACAGGGCCTACCGTGCGGTTGACGGGGATACCCCGTCTGACCTGCTGCGCAGCGCCCGGGTCGGCTTTGGCCGGCCCGGGCGCTGACTCGTTTTCGGGCCTGGGGCGTCAGTGGTCGGAGTAGCTGAAGTCGCCCACGGTCCAGGCGCTGACGTCCTCGATCGCGACGCGGTACATCCCGCCGGTCTCCGGGATCCCCACTGTGCCCTGCAGGATCCGGGCGACGTGGAAGTGCAGATGCGTGGGCGGACCGTCCTTCTTCGGGGGAGTGTCGAAGACGGCGGAGAACTCGCCCAGGTCGGCGGAGTCCGTCAGCACGTCCGACACCCTCTGCCTCCACAGGGCTTCTGGGGCCAGCCGACCGGTGATGACAGCACCACCGGTGACCACGGTCAGGGACATCTGATTGCTCTGCCCGGTCTCCACAAGGGCGGCGATGTCAACGATCAGCTCGTCAGGCTTCGACATGAGCACGGATTCTATGCACCGGCCCGGGCAGGCGGCCCGGGCGGGCCGTAGACGGCTCAAAGTCCTCGAGTCCGGCCCAGAGGTGCGCCTCATCGTCGAGGGCACTAAATCTATGCTCGCCAGAGTAGACATTCGCTGCTTACGTGTTTATGGTTTCTTTCGTAGCCGAGATCAAGCAGGGCACGGCAGACACGAACTGCCGTGCAGCAGAACACGCATGACGGTCCGGTGGTGGAGTGTCGAAGCCAGGTTTTTGCAGGACGGCGACGGGACTGACGACCGGACCGGGTGGCCCGCGGTGATGAGGGGCCGCCGTCCCGAGGGAAGAACGGAGGAGTCGAGCGCCATCAGGATCGCCCGGGTGAAAGACGCGAAGCCCGGGTGCCGCAGGACATCGATAGTGAGGTGGTCTCCGGTCACGCATCAGCGATCCCCGCACCCCCGTCGGAGTATCGGGCGGCCGTGCGAAAACAGAAGGCCGGCGCAGCACTAGGGCCGGCAGATGGTGTTGCAGTTCCTTCGGGGCCTTGGTGCCGTACGGCACCAAGGCCCCTCGACGTGTTCCGAAGACCGGCTCTGCTCCGAGTGCCAGCTCGAAGAAGCCCCGGTCCGGATCGTCTCCGGGCCGGGGCTCCTGCCGTGGTGAGGGTGTGTCAGCCGGTGGTCAGCATCCCCGACCGCAGGCGGGCCACGGTGCGCGAGATCAGCCGGGAGACGTGCATCTGCGAGATGCCGAGCCGGGCGCCGATCTCCGCCTGGGTCAGCTCCTCGACGAAGCGCAGGTGGAGGATGAGGCGCTGGCGCTCGTCGAGTTCGGCGACCAGGGGGGCCAGGGCGTGGAAGTCCTCGACGAGTTCGAGGGCCGGGTCCTCCTCGCCGATGAACTCCGACAGCGTCGTGTCGCTCTCGTCCGGGTCGCCGGTGACCGTCGCGTCCAGGGAGGACGACACATAGCCGTTGGCCGCGATCTGGGCCTCGACGACCTCCTCCTCCGACAGGTTCATCAGAGCCGCCAGTTCGGACACTCTCGGCGCACGGCCGAGGCGGGAGGCCAGTTCCTCGGTGGCCTTGGCGAGTTCCGTACGGGCCTCCTGGAGGCGGCGCGGCACATGCACGGCCCAGGACGTGTCACGGAAGAACCGCTTGATCTCGCCGATGATGTACGGCACCGCGAAGCTGGTGAACTGCACCTCGCGGGAGACCTCGAACCGGTCGATGGCCTTGATCAGCCCGATGATGCCGACCTGGACGACGTCCTCCATCGACTGGCCGCTGGTGCGGAACCGGCGGGCCGCGAAGCGCACCAGCGACATGTTCATCTCGATGAGCGTGTTGCGGGCGTACTGGTATTCGGGTGTGCCCTCCTCGAGCACGGCGAGCCGGTCGAGGAACTGTCCGGTCAGCTCGCGTGCGTCCTGCGGGGCGAGCTTCTGGGGCTCGGCGATCTGCGGCAGCTCCTCACCGGTGTAGGTGGCGGAATCCGTCGTCGTGCCGATGCGCATGGTCGCCGTCACGGGGCCCTCCCTCTCAGTCCGGCCCGCTCCGGTCCCCCGACAGGCCACCTCCAGCGCCGATACCCGCCCTCGACCTGGTCATGCCCCGCATATGCCCCGGCGAGACCTTGACCACAGACGGTGCAGGTCGAGGCGGTGACGGGGTACCCGGACCGGTACTGCGACGGTACGGGCAGGGAGGGTGGGCGGTGGGGTGCGCGGAAGAAGACCAAGGGGCTCATGGAGCGGACAGTTGTCGTTTGACAACTATAGGTGGAGGGCAACAACCTAGGCGTGCCGCACGTGCTCGGGGAAGGGACCGCAGGAATCGACTCCGTGCCGCGGCGGGCAGTTCAGGCAGTCCGGGTACCGGACGAGCGGGAGTCTTCGGAGTCGTCGTGTATCTGGGCCGCCGCCGCGTCGCAGAACGCCTCGAGCCCCTGCAGCAGCGCGACCCGCTTCGCCGCGGGCATCTGGTCGAGCACCGCGCGCAGCGCCTGCTCCCGGCGCATGCGCAGGTCGGCCAGGAAGGCGCGGCCCCGGCCGCTGAGGTGCAGGCGGACCTCGCGCCGGTCGGCCGGACTCACCTCGCGTTCGACGAACCCGGCCGCCTGCAGCCGGTCGCACAGCCGGCTGGTCGAGGGCGGTGTGGAGGCGAGGGAGTCGGCGAGCGTGCGCAGGTTGATGTCCTCGTGGTGTTCGAGGATGAGCAGCACCCGCAGCTGGGACGCGGAGGCCGGCGCGGTCGAGGCCCGGCCCCAGAGGACTTCCAGCAACTCCGCTGCCGTGGAGGTCACACGGGCGACCTCTGCTGGCTCAGGGCGGGGTCGGAGGGAAGTCACAGTCACACTCTCGCAGGCACCGGGATGGCCGTCAGCGTACTAGGCGTGAGGTGAACCGCCCGGGACCGCTTTCCCGGCCCGTGGACAAGAACCCGTTTCCGAGGACGCGTCGGCGTCCCACCGAGGATGGTGAACAGACCACCGTGACCACGATCACGAACAGATTCGTGGCCGCCGAGCGCGCCCTGCGCACGGCGGCCCCCCACCAGCTGCTGGACGCGGTCCGTCGTGTACTGACCGATCAGTACGCGGCGGACTCCGTCGAGCTCTTCCTGGCCGACTACGGACTGACGGTGCTTCAGCCGGTGTCCGTGCTGCCGCACACCCTCCAGCCGGTGTCCGTGCACAACAGCCCGGCGGGCCGGGCCTTCGGTGCGCAGCAGCCGTACGTGGAAACCCTCTCGGGCGACCGCGTACGGGCGCATCTGCCCGTCACCGTGCGCGGCGACCGCCTCGGCGTGCTGTCCGTGGCCCTGCCGGGCGACGGGCACGCCGACGGCTGCCTCGACGAGCTGGCCGAGATCGCCGAGGTGCTCGGGCACGAGGTCTTCGTGGCCGAGCGCGACACCGACCTGTATCTCCAGGCGCGCCGCCGGGACCGGCTCACACTGGCCGCCGAGATGCAGTGGCAGCTGCTGCCGGGCCGCTCCTGCGCCCGCCCCGAGTACGATCTGGGCGCCCAGCTGGAACCGGCGTACGCGATCTTCGGCGACAACTTCGACTGGTCCGCCTCGGCCGACCGGCTCAGCCTCTACGTCACCAACGGCATGGGCGAGGGCATAGAGGCCTCCCTGCTGACGAACCTGGCGATCAACGCCCTGCGCAACGCGCGCCGGGCCGGGCTGCCCATCGACGACCAGGCGGCCCTGGCCGACCAGGCGGTGTACGCCCATTACCGGGGCCGCTGCTACCTGTCCGTGCTCATGCTCGACTTCGACCTGGCCACCGGGCGGGTCCGCGCGGTGGACGCCGGGTCGCCGCAGATGCTGCGGCTGCGCCGGGGCGTGGTGGAGCGGGTGCCCTTCGACGCCCAGTTGCCGCTCGGCATGTTCGAGGAGACCGACTACGTGGTCCAGGAGTTCCGGGTCGAGCCGGGCGACCGGCTGGTCTTCGTCAGCGACGGGGTCTACGACGTCGCCTCCCCGGGCGGCGAGGCCTACGGGGACGCCGCCCTGGCCCGGGCGATCCAGTCGACCCGGCTGCTGCCGGCCGCCGAGGTGCCCCGGGCCATCCTGCGCGAACTGACGGGCCACCGCGGCAGGTCGACCCCGGACGACGACGCCCTCGTGGTGTGTCTGGACTGGCGTGGTCGGTAAGGGACGGGGAAGGCGCAGGTCGGGGGCGCCGGTGGGCAGTTGTTTGATGGTGCTGTACCCCGGCACTAATATTTGTCATACGGCAATTAATGGCTGAGGCGCCGTCGCGCGACCTCGGTCCGGCCCGTGCAAGGGAGCGATGCAAGTGTCGGTGTCGGAAGAGAACGCGGAACAGGAGCCGGCGGCATACCAGGTGAGCGCCTTTCTGGAACGGCGCCGGGAGCAGATCGCCCAACGGTGGGCGGACGCCGCGCTGTTCCGCACGGTCTTCACCGTGTCACGCGACGAGGCGGTGGAAGCGGGCCGGGCCGTGACCGCGGCGCTGGCGGCGGTGGCCGCCTCCGGGCGGGTGGACGACATCCGGGCGGCCGGATTCGAGGCCGTGCGCGACCAGCTGGGGCGGATGGCCGCCTCCCGCGCTCGTACGGGCATCGACCCGGACGGGGTCGCCGACGAGGTGGCCGCGCTGCGCGAGCCGGTGACCGAGCTGCTGCGCGCCGAGTTCCCGGATCCGTACGCCCCCGAGGCCCAGGAGTCCGTGGTGGCGCTGACCGTGCTCATGGGCACGCTGCGCCTGGTCGTGCTGGAGACGACGGTCAGCGCGGGCGAGGAACTGATCGCCCGGCAGCGCGAGCAGCTGCACGAGGTGGCCACCCCGGTGATCAAGCTCTGGGAGAGCACGGTCGCCGTACCGCTGATCGGCACGCTGGACAGCGCGCGCAGCCAGGTGGTCATGGAGAGCCTGCTGGACGCGATCGTCGCCGAGCGCGCCCGTTACGCCATCCTCGACATCACGGGCGTGCCCACGGTCGACTCGCTGGTCGCCCAGCACCTGATGAAGACCGTGGCGGCGGCCCGGCTGATGGGCGCCGAGTGCATCGTCTCCGGCATCCGGCCGGCGATCGCGCAGACCATCGTCCACCTGGGCATCGACCTCGGCACGGTGCTCACCCGTTCGAGCCTGGAGGACGCGCTCGCCTACGCGCTGAGCCGGCAGGGTGTCGAGATCGCGCCGCTGCGGGCGGTCGGCGCGGCGGCGGACGCGGGCACGCGGTGACCGGGTCGGCGGGACACGGCCCCATGGGCGGACCCGGCTTCACGGTGCCGGTCCTCCAGCTGGGCGACGTCCTGCTGGTCACCCTCCAGGGGGAGTTGCACGACGGGATGGCCGAGCAGCTCCAGCAGGACATCACGGCCCGGATCTCGCAGTCCCGGGTGACCGGGGTCGTGATCGACATCTCCGGCGTGGAGATCGTCGACTCCTTCCTGGGCCGGGTCCTCGCCGAGATCGCCGCCGGAGCCAAGCTGCTGGCGGCCCGTACGGTGCTGGCCGGGATGCGCCCGGCGGTGGCGATCACCCTGGTCGAGCTGGGGCTCACCCTGCCCGGCCTGCGTACGGCCCTGGACGTCGAACGGGCGATGGAGATGCTCGGCGTGACCATGCGCCGGGGCGAGGGGGGTCCATGATGCAGGCTTCCCGCCATGCCGGTCCGGCCAGCCTGCCGATCGGCTCGGACGCCGATCTGGCCTGGGTACGGCAGCAGGTCCGGCAGGCCGCCGCCGAGCTCGGCTTCGGGCTCGTGCAGCAGACCAAGCTCGTCACCGCGGCGAGCGAGCTGGCGCGCAACACCCTCGTCCACGGCGGGGGTGGCCATGTGAAGATCACCCCGCTGGACGCCGGGCAGTCGCACGGGCTGCGGCTGGCCTTCGTCGACACCGGGCCCGGCATCCGCGACCTGGACCAGGCGCTGACCGACGGCTACACCAGCGGCGGCGGGCTCGGGCTCGGGCTGAGCGGGGCCAAGCGGCTGGTGCAGGAGTTCGAGGTGGACAGCCGGCCCGGTGAGGGGACCACCGTCACCGTCACCGCCTGGGCCACCGTCGTGCCGTCCTCCCGGACGGTGCCCTGATGAGCAGGGTCTGGGACGTGCCGGTGGACGACTCGACCCGGGTGCGGGACGTGCGGGTGGCGGCCGAGGAGGCCTGCGCCTGCGCCGGCCTGCCCTCCAACCGCACCGCGACCGCCGCGCTCGTGGCGACGGAGCTGGCGACCAACCTGTTGCGGCACGCGGAGGGCGGGCGCGTGCTGATCAACCTCGTCGAGCGTGCGCAAGGCGACCGCCGGGCGGCCGTGCAGCTCGTCTCGCTCGACCACGGCCCCGGCATCCCGGACGTCGCGGCGGCGATGCGCGACGGCTACACGACGACCGTCGCCGCCTCGCTCGGCGCCGGGCTCGGCACGTGCCGGCGCATAGCGAACGACTTCGATCTGCACAGCGCGCCCGGCCGGGGCACCGTCGTGATGGCCCGGATCGGCCACGAGCCCGCCGTCCGGAACCAGGGGCCGCCCCCGCCGGGTCCGCGCGCCGGGGGTGTCAATGTCCCCCTCGGCCGGGCCGAGTACTCCGGGGATTCCTGGGGCCGGGTGCGCGGCGGCGACCGGCTGACCCTGCTGCTCGCCGACGGGCTCGGTCACGGAGCGAAGGCCGCCGAGGCCTCCACCGCGGCGGTGACCGGGCTGCGCGGCCTGGCGGAGCTGCCGCCCGCCGAGATCCTGCGGCGTCTGGGCCGGGCCCTGCGCCCCACCCGGGGCGCGGCCGTCGCCGTGGCCCAACTTGATCTCGAAGCCGGGCAGTTGAGCTTCGCCGGGATCGGCAACGTCGGCGCCCGGCTGCGGACCGACGGTGCGTGGAAGCCGCTGCTGTCCCACCCCGGCATCGTGGGCGCGCAGGCCCCGGCTTCCGTGCCCGTGCAGCGGGTCGCCTGGCACGCGGACAGCCTGCTGGTGCTGCACAGCGACGGCCTGCCCAGCCGTTGGACGCCGCCCGACGACGGCGTACTGCCCGGCTGCGACCCGGCGGTGGCGGCCGCGGTGGTGCTCCGGGACGCGGGCAGTGCGGCCCGGCCGGTCCGGGACGACACGTGCGTGGCCGTCCTGACCGCCGGCGGCGTGAGCCGCCACGGCTCAGGGGCCTGACGCTCGGCGGGTCGCGCAGTGCGTGCGGCCGGTCAACCGTGGGGAATCACGGCCCGGGCTCACCGGCGCCGGGCGTCGTGTCCTGGGCCGTCCCAGCGGCGTCGGGCGTGGCGTCCTGGGCTGCCAGGAAGCCCCTCAACCCTCTGCTCAGCGCCGCCCGTTCGGCCGGTTGCATGGCTGCCAAGGCTGTGGCCAGGGCCTGGGCGCGGCGGTCGGCGACGTCGCCCAGGACGTGCTGTCCGTGTGTGGTGAGCCACAGTTGCACCTCGCGGCGGGCGCCGGGATGGGGGGCCCGTTCCAGCAGGCCGGCCGCCGCCAGGCGGTCGCAGAGGCGGCTGGCCGTGGGGAGGCCGATGTCGAGGCCGTCCGCCAGGGCCGTCAGGTTCAGGCCGGGCGCCGCCTGCACGGTGCGCAGCGCCCGCAACTGGTGCGGCGACAGGCGCAGGGACGCCTCTTGGGCGGCGACCGACCACAGCGCCGTCAGACTCTCCACGGCATCGGCGATCTGCGATGCGACGGCCTCCGGGCCATCGCCCGGTCCCTTCGCCCGGTGGTGGCCGGGGCCGCCGAGATCGGTCACGAAACGGTCACTTCCATAAGGCTCCGGGTACTGATGAGGTCGCCCTCTTTCAAAGGCTGTACCCGATGAACCGAGGGGCAAGCAGCCCGGTTCAGTGCCCGGCCGGACCGGAGGCCGGCTCAGCCCGCGCTGAGCTCCGTCAGCGCGGCGAGCGGCAGGGTGTGCTGGGTCTGGAGGACTTTCGCGCGCAGGTAGCGGACGTTGTGGGCGGTGGTGAAGACACCCGTGGGGATCCGGTCGCGGACGTCGACGCCCAGGGACCGCAACTGGTCCGCCTTGTCGGGGTTGTTGGAGAGCAGCTCCAGTTCGCCGATGCCCAGGGCCCGGAGCATCTGTGCTGCCGCCGTGTAGTCGCGGGCGTCCTCCGGCAGCCCCAGCGCCGCGTTCGCCTCGTACGTGTCGAGCCCCTCGTCCTGGAGGGCGTACGCGTCGAGCTTGTTGTAGAGGCCGATCCCGCGCCCCTCCTGGCGGAGGTAGAGCAGCACGCCGCCGCGCTCGGCGATGCGCTCGACCGCCTCGCGCAGCTGCGGGCCGCAGTCGCAGCGGGCCGAGCCGAACACGTCCCCGGTCAGGCACTCGGAGTGCAGCCGCACCAGCGGGACCGGGCCGGGCTTGCCGAGGACCACGGCCACGTGCTCCCGGCCGTCGGCCAGCCCGTGGAAGGTGACGAGCTCGGCGTCGGCCTCGTAGCCGTCATGGAAACGCAGCGGGACCCGGACGCGGGAGCGCGGCGTGGCGATGACGGCGGGGGTGTCGGGCATGCGGGGCCTCCGGGTTCCGTTTCCTGCTCGGCTGCACAGCCGTAGTGCTTCAGATTTGAAGCAAATCCACGTCCGGAACCCTACTCGTGCTTTAAATTTGAAGCAACGAGGATCCGACGCCTTGTGATGCGCGTCACGCGGCGCCTCGGGCGTGCGCCGACGCGCCGCGTCACGAACAGGCCGGTGAAGACCTCCGCCGCCACGGCACCTCGTCCGCAGCCGGCCGCGCCCCGTCCTCCTGGAGCCCCTGCGCGATCGCCGCGGAGATCCCCTCCAGCTGCCCCACCTGCTCGTCGCTGAGCCGGTCGAACAGGAAGCTCCGCACGGTCTCGACATGCCCGGGCGCCGCGCGCTCCAGCACGGCGAACCCCTCGTCGGTCAGCGCGGCGATGCTGCCCCGCTTGTCGTACCGGCAGGCCTCGCGCCGCAGCATGCCGTCCTTCTCCAGCCGTGTGACCGCGTACGTCAGCCGGCTGCGCGTGATCTTCAGCCGCTCGGCGAGATCGGTCATGCGCAGCCGCCGTTCCGGGGACTCCGACAGGACCGACAGGATGGAGTAGTACAGGTGCGGCATGCCGGCGTCCTGCTGGAGCTGCCGGTCGATCGCGTCCTCCAGGAGCAGCGAGGCGGCGATGTAGGCGCGCCAGGCGCGCTGCTCATCGGGGGTGAGCCAGCGAGTCGTCATGCCGCCAGTGTAGGTTTGTTTCAAACTTGAACCAAGCCCTGTCCAGTCCCGCCGTCCCGACCAGCCGCGGAGCGTCGATGCCTCACCCGTACGTCCTGCTGTCCGCCGCCGTCTCCCTCGACGGCTACCTGGACGACACCGGACCCGACCGCCTGCTCCTGTCGAGTCCGGCCGACTTCGACCGGGTCGACGAGGTCCGGGCCTCCGTCGACGCGATCCTGATCGGCGCCGGCACCATCCGCGCCGACAACCCGCGGCTGCTGGTGAACTCGGAGAAGCGCCGGGCCGCCCGCACGGCCGCGGGCCGGCCCGAGTACCCCCTCAAGGCCACCGTCAGCGGCTCCGGCGACCTCGACCCGGACGCCCGTTTCTGGCACACCGGCGGCGAGAAGGTCCTCTACACGACCGACCGGGGCGCCGAACGCGCCCATGCCCTCGGCCTCGCCACCGACGTCGTCCCGCTCGGCGCCGGCCTCGACTGGCGGCGGCTGCTCACGCACCTGCACGACGTCCGGGGCGTACGGCGGCTCATGGTCGAGGGCGGCGGCCTGATCCACACCCAGCTCCTCACCCAGGGCCTCGCCGACGAACTCCAGCTGGTCCTCGCCCCGCTCTTCGTGGGCGACCCCCGGGCACCCCGCCTCTTCGGCCCCGGCGGCTACCAGGGCGGCCGGCTCCGGCTGCTGGAGTCGCGGCGGATCGAGGACGTGGTCCTGATGCGCTACGAACCGACCGCCCCGGGCACCGGCCCCCTGCCCGCCGCCGCCGACCACCACTGGCTGGCCCTCGCCTGTGAACTGGCCGACCGCTGCCCGCCGTCGGACACGGCGTTCAGCGTGGGCGCGGTCGTGGTCGCCGCCGACGGCACGGAACTGGCCCGGGGCCACTCCCGCGAGGCCGGCGACCCGGTCGTGCACGCCGAGGAGGCGGCCCTCGCGAAGCTCGACCCGGCCGACCCGCGCCTGCCCGGCGCGACGGTGTACAGCAGCCTGGAGCCGTGCGCCCGACGCGCCTCCCGCCCCGCCCCCTGCGCCCGGCTGATCCTCGACGCGGGCGTACGACGGGTCGTCACGGCGTGGCGCGAGCCGGACACCTTCGTGACGGACGCCGACGGCAGCGGCCTCCTGGCGGCCGCGGGAGCGGAGGTCCTCGTCCTCCCGGAGCACGAGGAGCGGGCCAAGGCCCCGAACCGCCACCTGCTGCGCTGAGCAGGACGACGAGCAGCGGGTGTGCACGAGTGGTCCCGCGGATGGCGTACACTGGAGTCACAACGACGCGGGGTGGAGCAGCTCGGTAGCTCGCTGGGCTCATAACCCAGAGGTCGCAGGTTCAAATCCTGTCCCCGCTACTGAAGGCCGAGGGCCGGAATCCGAAAGGGTTCCGGCCCTCGGTGCATTTCCCGGTGCCTCATTACGGTCGGTGAGCGAACCGTCCCGTTCCGCATAACAACTGACGCACCGTCAAAACCCGCCAGTCACTTGCGAAGCGGTCAACTCGCCCGTTTTAAGACGGTCATGGCAGGTAAGTCCGCGTGAAAAAGGTTAATGATCAAGTGGAATCGCTGGAATACCCCTCGCGCGTCTATTAACGTTCGATAACGCAGCGCGGTCGTCCCAGCCGTCACAGAAGGCGGCTCCGTGCGCACGCGCCGAATCCCGAAAGGGAACCGGGGAACCACCACTTGGGGTGAATCGGGCGGATACCACCGTGTAAGCACGGCAGGTATACGCGCGTAGGAGACCTTCCTGCTCCGAACCCGTCAGCTAACCCGGTAGGCGAGAAGGAAGGAAAGGAGTACGCCCACGTGGCGTCCAACCGGCCTGCCCCCGCGGCCCCGTACGCGCCGAAGCGCGACAGCGACACCTTCGGCTACGGCGGTCAGCGCACCGACGAGGGCCCGTTCCAGGAGTGGAACCCCACCGAGGAGTCCATCCGTCCCGTCCGCGGCCGGCATCGCGTCACCAAGCAGCGCGGCGGAGGTCTCGCCCGCAGCTCCACCGTCCTCGGCGTCGGCGTCATAGCCGCCGTGGGTGCCGGCGGCATGGCCAGCGCCCAGACCGGCAAGCCCCCGGTGTCCATCTCCGTCCCGGACCTGCCCTCGGTGGGTTCCCTCATCTCGGACGACGACACCCCCGAAGGTTCCGCCACTCCGCTCAGCAGCCTCGGCACCACCACGGCGGAAACCGAGCAGAGCAGCTCCGGCGCCGGTGCCGGCGAGGCGCTGCGCGCCCGGATCCTGGCCCAGGTCGAGCACCAGCAGGACCAGATCGAGACCAAGGCCGCCCAGGACGCCGTGGCCGCCGCCGAGAAGGCCGCCGCGGAAGCCGTCGCCAAGGCGGAGAAGGAAGCCAAGGCCAAGGCCGCCGAAGCCAAGAGGAAGGCGGAGGAGGAGGCCAGGAAGAAGGCCGAGGCCGAGCGGCTCGCCGCCCTCGCCAAGCAGTTCACGCTGCCGACCTCCTCGTACACCCTCACCTCGACCTTCGGCCAGGCCGGCGCCTACTGGTCCTCCGGCTACCACACGGGCCTCGACTTCGCCGCCCCCACGGGCACGCCGATCAAGGCCGTGCACAGTGGCACCATCACCGAGGCGGGCTGGAACGGCTCCTACGGCTACAAGACCGTCCTCACCCTCGATGACGGCACCGAGATCTGGTACGCGCACCAGTCCTCCATCGGCGTCAGCGTCGGCCAGAAGGTCAGCACCGGCGACGTCATCGGCCGCGTGGGCGCCACCGGCAACGTCACCGGGGCGCACCTGCACCTCGAGGTCCACTCCGGTGGCTCCACCAGCGGCATCGACCCGATGGCCTGGCTGCGGGGCAAGGGACTGAACCCGTAAGCGGCACACGCCCAAAGGAGCGCCGGCGGCCCTGACGACGACCCCCCCGACGTCAGGGCTTCCGGATGTCCGGCGCATGGGCGGGCGTGTTCACAGGGCCTTTGCGTCCGTCGCGGAATGAGCTGCTCCAGTACGGACGTTGACGCAGAGCATGACTTCTCTGCGCACACTCGGCTCCTCCGACCTCGAGGTCTTCCCGCTCGCCCTCGGCGGCAACGTCTTCGGCTGGACCGCCGACGAGGACCGGTCGTTCGCCGTCCTCGACGCCTACATCGCCGCCGGCGGCAACTTCGTCGACACCGCCGACTCCTACTCGGCCTGGGTCGAGGGCAACCAGGGCGGTGAGTCCGAGACCGTGCTCGGCAGGTGGCTGAAGTCCCGCGGCAACCGCGCGGACGTCGTCGTCGCCACGAAGGTCAGCCAGCACCCCGAGTTCCGCGGCCTGTCCGCCGGCACCGTCAAGGCCGCCGCCGACGCCTCCCTGCGGCGTCTCGGCACCGACCACATCGACCTGTACTACACGCACTTCGACCAGCCCGACGTGCCCGTCGAGGAGATCATCGGGGCGCTCGACACCCTCGTGAAGGCCGGGAAGGTGCGGCACATCGCCGCCTCCAACATCTCCGCCGAGCGGCTGCGGGCGTCCCTGGAGTTCTCCGACCGCGAGGGACTCGCCCGGTACGTCGCCCTCCAGCCCCACTACAACCTGGTCTCCCGTGACACCTACGAGGGTGAGCTCCAGGACCTCGCCGAGCGGACCGGCCTGGCCGCCGTGCCGTACTTCGCGCTCGCCTCCGGCTTCCTCACCGGCAAGTACCGGCCCGGCACGACGGTCGACAGCGCGCGGGCGGGGAGCGCGGCCAGGCACCTGGAGACCGAGCGTGGGCAGCGGGTCCTCGCCGCCCTCGACGAGATCGCCGGGGCGCATGACGTGCCCGTGGCCACGGTGGCTCTGGCCTGGCTCGCCGCGCAGCCGACCGTGGCGGCGCCGATCGCTTCCGCGCGGACGGTGGAGCAGCTGCCCGCGCTGGTGGGCGTCGGGGAGCTGACACTCTCGGAGGCCGAGCTCGGGCGGCTCACCCAGGCCTCGGCCTGATCCGGACAGCAGGCCGGCCCAGCGCCTGTCGCCTGGATCAGGCCCTAGGAGCGGTACGGGTTGTACGCGGGGTACGGCGCCGGCTGCTGGCCGTACCCGTACACCCCGTACACCGGCCAGGGCGGGGCCACCACCGGGACCGGAGGGGCGGTGATCCGAGCCGCGTGGTCCAGCGCGGGGCGGGCCGCCTCGCGGCGCCGCCACAGCTCGCCGAGCAGTTCCCGCTCCCGGACGGCGAAGTCCGCCCCGGCACGGCCCCGCCGGGCCCGGTGCCGCAGGAACGCCAGGGACGTCGCGTACGCCTCGTACCGCGCCACCTCCCGGGCCGCCGCCTTGCCCGCGTGACGGCGGGCGTACTGGCGGGCGATCCGCCGGGCCCGCATCGAGCCCAGCGCGTACGGCTCGGCCGGGGTCAGCCAGCCGGCCACGGCGTAGGCGGGCAGCTCCGCCCGTATGGTCTTCAGCTCCCGCTGCCGCGTCCAGATCACCAGCCATGTCAGCAGCCCGAAGATGGGCACCATGAACGCCGCGTACACGGCGAAGAACCCGTACTCGCCGAACGCCGAGGAGCCGTTCCACATCGCGTGCATGCCCATCGCGAGCAGCAGCCCGGAGAGCGGGAAGGCGACCCGGCGCAGGTGCCGGCCATTCGCCGAGAGCGCGGAGATGCCGAAGCCGATGCCGGTGAGGACCGTGAACAGCGGGTGCGCGAACGGCGACATGATGATGCGCACGAAGAAGGTCGCCGCCGTGACGGAGGCGATGCCGGAGCCGCCGGTGAGCTGGTCGGTGCCGAACGCGGTGCCCAGGTAGAGGATGTTCTCCGTGAAGGCGAAGCCGGTGGCCGTCACGCCGGCTATGACGACTCCGTCGACGATGCCGGTGAAGTCCCGGCGCCGGAAGAGGAAGACCAGGAGGACGGCCGCCGCCTTGGCCGACTCCTCGACCACCGGCGCTATCACGGTCGCGCCGAGGGTGTCCGCGCTGGACGGGTCCGCCGTCGCCGTCGCTATCCATCTCGTCGCGAAGCTGTTGGCGACGATCGCTATCAGCGCCGCCGCGCAGGCGCCCCAGGCGAAGCAGAACAGCAGGTTCCGCCAGGGGCCGGGTTCGACCCGGTCCAGCCAGCGGAACGCGGCTATCAGCAGGGGCACCGGCAGGACGGCCAGCCCCAGCCCGACCAGGAACCCTTCCGTGCCGGTCTCCTCGCGGACCAGGGCGAGGATGACCAGGCCGGATATCGCCAGGAGTGTGCTCAGCGCGCCGTAGCGCACCCACGCGCGCTGCCACCAGTGGGCGTGCCGCAAGGAGCCGGCTGTGCCTGAGCCGACGAGGGGTGCGCCGTCGGTGGGACCGCTCGGGTACGACGGGTGCGGGGGGCTGGTGGCCACGGCATTGACCCTAACGACGGATGGGCGCTGTCCGCAGGCGGAGAGGTGCCAGGGGTGGTCAGGCGCCGGCGGGGGGCTGGTCCACGTGCTGTACGCGGCGGAAGAGGAGGTCGTTCACGACATGTCCCTTGTCCAGTCCCTGGCCCTCGAAACGGGTCAGCGGACGGAAGTCGGGACGCGGCGCGAAACCGCCGTCCGCCTGCGTGTTCTCGAAGTCGGGGTGTGCCGTGAGGACGTCGAGCATCTGTTCGGCGTACGGCTCCCAGTCGGTGGCGCAGTGGACGATCGCGCCGGGACCGAGGCGGGTGGCGGCGAGGCTGAGGAAGTCGGGCTGGATCAGCCTGCGCTTGTGGTGCCGCTTCTTGGGCCACGGGTCGGGGAAGTAGACGCGGAGGCCGCCGAGGGAGTCCGGGGTGAGCATCTCCCGCAGGAGGATGATCGCGTCGCCGTTGCCGACCCGGATGTTGGACAGGCCGTTCCGGTCGGCGAGATTGAGCAGGTTGCCCTGGCCGGGGGTGTGGACGTCCACGGCGAGGACGTTGGTGGCGGGGTCGGCCGCGGCCATCTGGGCGGTGGCCTCGCCCATGCCGAAGCCGATCTCCAGGACGACGGGGTTGTCGTTGCCGAACAGCTCGGGCAGGTCGAGGATCCGGCTGCCGTCGATGTCGAGGCCCCACTTGGGCCACAGGCGCTGCAGCGCGTCCGCCTGACCGGCGGTGACGCGGCTGCGCCGCGGCTGGAAACTCCGGATCCGCCGCTCGAAGTGCGACCCCGCGGGGTCGGCCTGCGGCCCGTCGGGGAAGCGCGGCTCTCCCTTGGCCCGGGTACTCCGGACGGAGACACCCGGGGTGTGCGGGTGCGGGGCCGGGTGCGGGTTCGGGGCTTGGGGGGTGTTCGCGGAGTCAGACACAGTGCCCCTGATTTTACGGCTGCGGTGCTTCGCCTGACGCCGGGTGTGGGTCGGGGCCGTGTCGGGGGGTGTCCGTCCTCGGAACGGCGCGATGGGGTGCCACACCGACTGACTGTTCGTTGACGCGCCGACCGCTGCGGGCGGACACCCCCCGACACGGCCCCTTGCGTATGACGGCGGGTGCGGGTCCGCCCCGCTGCGGGCATGCGTTCCGCTGGGCTACGCAGGGTCGCGGACCCACCCGGCGCCGGCAGGAACGCCGAGCCCCGCAGGCCTCACAGCGCGCTCAACGCTCTCCGTGCCACCTCCCGGCCGATCGGTAGGGACGCTGTGGCCGCGGGAGACGGTGCGTTCAGGACGTGCACCGTGCGCGGGCCCTCGCGGATCAGGAAGTCGTCGACCAGGGTTCCGTCCCGCAGTACCGCCTGCGCCCGCACCCCCGCCGCCGTCGGCACCAGGTCGTCCTCGGACACCCCGGGCAGCAGCCTGCCCACCGCATCCGTGAACGCCGTCTTGGACAGGGACCGCCGCAGCTCACCGGCCCCGTAGCGCCAGTGCCGGCGGGCGATCCGCCAGGAGCCGGGCCAGGCCAGGGTCGAGCCCAGCTCGCGCAGGCGGACCGTGCCCCACCCGTACCCCTCGCGGGCCAGTGCCGGGACCGCGTTGGGCCCGACATGGACACCCCCGTCGATGCCTCGCGTGAGATGCACCCCGAGGAACGGGAACGCCGGATCGGGCACGGGGTAGACCAGGCCCCGCACCAGCTCCGGCCGGGCCAGCTCGTAGTACTCGCCCCGGAACGGCACGATCCGGACGTCCGGGTCGTCCCCGGTCAGCCGGGCGATCTCGTCGCACTGCAGACCCGCGCAGTTCACCAGGACCCGCCCGCGTACGACGTCCCCCGCTGCCGTGAGCACGGCGACTCCCCGCTCGGGGCGCCGGTCGACGCGCACGACTCTCGTGCCGTAGCGGATCTCCGCGCCCGAGCCGTGGGCCAGCTGGCGGGCGACCGCGACGAAGTCGCAGATGCCGGTCGTGCCGACGTGTATCGCGGCGAGGCCGCGCACCTCCGGTTCGTACTCCGCGATCTGGGGCCCGCCCAGCTCCCGCACCGGGATCCCGTTCTCCCGGCCGCGCTGGACGAGGGCGTGCAGGCGGGGCAGCTCCACGCGGTCGGCGGCGACGATCAGCTTGCCGGTGACCGCGTGCGGGATGCCGTACTCGGCGCAGAACTTGACCATCTCCGCCGCGCCCCGCACCGCGTAGCGTGCCTTGAGGGAGCCGGGGCGGTAGTAGATGCCGCTGTGGATGACGCCGCTGTTGCGGCCGGTCTGGTGGCGGGCCGGGCCCGGTTCCTTCTCCAGGACGGTGACACGTGTGCCCGGTGCGGCGCGTGTGATCGCGTACGCCGTCGACAAGCCGACGATGCCGCCGCCGATCACCAGCACGTCACAGTCGTATGTGATCCGCACTCGCACCACCTCCCGCTTCGATAGTGCACTGCGCCACTGACAATGCCTTCAAACGCGGGACGGGCGGCATGCCTGCTCAGGCTACGCCGGAGTCATCAGCAGCGGACGGGCGCGCTCACGGAGCTCCACCACCCGCGGCTCGTCGCCGTACGGCTCCAGCCGGTGCAGGAGATCCTTCACGTACTCGGTGGTCCGGGCCGAGGAGATCCGCCCGGCGACCTCCACCGCCCGCACCCCCTGCTCGCAGGCCGCGTCCAGGTTCCCCGACTCCAGTTCGGCGACGGCCGAGACGACCAGGCGCAGGCCGTGCGAGCGGACGAACTCCTCGGTGGGCTTCGAGAGGGCCTGTTCCGTGAAGCGGCGGACCTGGCGTGGGGCCTTCAGGTCGCGGTAGCACTCGGCGGCGTCGGCGGCGAAACGGTCGTAGGAGTAGAAGCCGAGCCAGCTCGGGTCGTTGTCGCCGGGGCGGGCGCGCTCCAGCCAGCTCTCGGCCGCCTTCAGGGCGCCGCCGGCCGCCGGGGCGTCGTTCGCGCGTGCGTGTGCGCGTGCCTCGACGAGGCGGAAGAAGCTCATGGTGCGGGCCGTCGCCAGGCCGCGGTTGCGTTCCAGGGCGGCCTGGGCGAGGTCCACGCCCTCGTCGCCGAAGCCGCGGTAGGTCGCCTGGAGGGACATGGAGGCCAGCACGTAGCCCCCGAGGGGGACGTCCGCCGCCGCCCGGGCCAGGCGCAGGGCCTGGATGTAGTAGCGCTGGGCGGCTTCCTGCTGGCCCGTGTCGAAGGCCATCCAGCCCGCGAGCCGGGTGAGTTCGGCGGAGGCGCCGAAGAGGGCCCGGCCGACCTCGTCGGAGTACGAGCCGAGCAGCAGAGGGGCGGCCTCGACCCTTAAGCACTCGGGGACCATGGACGAACGCCAGTCACCGCCGCCGTACTTGGAGTCCCAGCGCCGCGCGTCCTCGGCGGCCTCCCGCAGCTTCTGCACATCGCTGTGGCCGACTTTGAGCGGTGCGCCGGAGCCCTCGCCGGGGCCCACGTCACGCGCGACCGAACTGTCGGCCGGGGTTATCAGCCATCGTGAGGCGGGCGTTGCGTATGCGCTCACCGCGAACGATCCGGCGAGCGACTGCCAGATGCCGCCGGAACCGGCCCGGCGGCCGGCGAGGTCGAGGCGGTACAGATCGGTCGCGGACCTCACCGCCTGGCCGACGTCCCGCGGGAAGGCGAGGCCGACTTCGGGTGCGGGGTCCGCGTCCGCCAGGCCGATCTCGTGGAGCGGCACCGGGCGGCCGAGCTTCTGGCCGATGGCGGCGGCGATGAGGTGCGGGGCGGCACCCTGCGGCACCATGCCCTTCGACACCCAGCGCGCCACCGACGTCTTGTCATAGCGAAGCGTCAGTCCTCGCTGGGCGCCAAGGTCGTTGACGCGCCGCGCGAGGCCTGCGTTGCTGATTCCCGCGAGGGCGAGAACGGCGCCGAGTTTTTCGTTCGGCCCGCGTTGCTCCCTGGACATGCGCCACCCCTCGACACAGACGGCTGCCGCACTGGCATAACCACGCGGCATTCGTAAACCCAGCGTAGTTCGCCGCATCCCAAGCGTTAAGGGGCATTGTTCCGGTTGGCGGGATTGTGGTCCGTACTGAAGTGCGGTTCAGATACGGGCTGTTGCTACGTGCTCCCACTGTGTGGCCGTGCGCCTGTCCGTGCGCTCTTCTCCGGCCACCGCGGGAGCGGTTCCATGGTCATTGCGTGGGTCGGCCCGCTGTACTGGATCCAGTGGGCTGGGGGACACCGCCGCCTCCATCCCCGCGGGCGGCGGAACGGTCCGGGAGGCGTGCTTCGTCTCCCGGACTGCGCGACCGGGTGGCAGGGTGCCGAGCCTGTACGGAGAGTGTTCGAGGCTGCCTGCGTGACGCCGATTTGGCCAAAAATCGACCCCGTCGGTCGCGGGGTATCAGGGCTCCGACCATGGCACTTGGGGGCGCGTCGGGCGTGATTGGGGCGCGTTTCGGGGGCGTATTCGCGTCGCAGTCGTACCGGAGACATGTCGCTGGCGTGCCTTGATTCTTGGCCGCCTCTTCGCTTCTCCCCGCTTCCGCCGCCGCCTTGTTCGTCGATCCGTTCGTCGATCCCTTCGTTGATCCGCTCGTCGACTTCCTCGTCGTCGTTTCGTCGCCCCGATCGCCGTCTCGTCCGCCCGGATCTTCGTGTGGTGTGCGGGTGTTCGGGGTGTTCGCACCGGTGCGGGTGGCTCCGCCGGGGCGCATTCAACGGAGCACAAGCGGCGTCGGCACCCTCTGGAACGCTTCCTTCATGGCAGCATGGTGAACCGGTTCGTACGGTGCACTGGTTGTCCACAGCCTGTGGAGGCGGCGATGCGGTGGTTGGTGGGATGGAGCAGCACCGCCGCGGGAGCCGTCGCTGCCGGTTCGGCGGGGGCGACCGGCGGCGAGGGTGAGACGCTGCACCCGGTGGGGTCCCAACTCCTGTGGGGCGATCCCGATCCGCTGTGGGCGGTCGGCGACTGGCGCCCCGACGAGGTGCGGGTCGTGAAGGCCGATGACCGGACCAGGATCGCCGTCCTCGGCATCTGCGGCGCCACCGACGAGCAGTTGCGCGTCGCGCTGTTCGCCGCGCGCGGCGGGGCACTTCGGCATCTGACCGCCTGGCCGGGCAGCTACACGGCGATCGTCCAGGTCGGCAGGCGGGTCACGGTGTGCGGCGATCTCGCGGGCGCGCGGCCGGTGTTCCACACGCCCTGGGCCGGCGGCACGGCCTATGCGACCGCCGCGCTGCCACTGGCCGACCTCATCGAGGCCAACCTCGACTTCGGGCACCTCGCCGCGCTGCTGGCCGCCCCTGACGTGCCCGCCGCGCTGCACGACTCCACGCCGTACGACGGCGTGAAGCGCATTCCGCCCGGGCATGCCCTCATCCTGCGCGCCGGGGCGCGCGAGATCGCCGGGTACGAGCCGGTCGCCTCGCTGGCCGTGGCGGCGCCCCCGGCCGATCCCGACAGCGCGGTCGACGCGGTGCGCGACGCGCTCGTGGAGGCCGTACGGACGCGGCTGTCCGCGCCTCGGCACGTCCCCGGGGCGGACATCGACCCGGGTCCCGTGCCCGGCATGGGGCCCGCGGAGCGGCGTGCCGCGCGCGGGATGCCGGTGCCGGGGATCGGCGCGGACCTGTCCGGCGGGCCGGCCTCCGGGGCACTGGCGCTGCTGGCCGCGGGACTCCCCGGGATGCCGGGCACGGTGCTGGGGCACGGCACGGGCGCCGGGGAGCGGCTGCTGGCCGTCACGTTCAACGACCTCGCCGTCGGAGGGCGGGAGGCCGAACTGGAGCGGGCGGGCGCGCTGGCGGCGAACCCGCGGCTGCACCACGTCGTCGTGGCGGGCGGCGAGGAGACCCTTCCGTACGCCGACCTGGACGGGCCGCTGACCGACGAACCCGGGCCGTGCCTGGTGTCGGCGGCGCGCCATCGGGCCCGGCTGGCGGCGGGCAGCGCGGACCACTTCACGGGCTACGGTGCGCGGCAGGTCCTGGACGCCCATCCCGCGCGGCTCGCCGACCTGCTGATGGACCGTCGGCGGCGTCATCTCGTGCGGCCGGTCGCCGCGCTGGCCAAGGCCGACGGGTCGGTGCTGGTGCCCGCGCGCGTGTATGCCGCGGCGCGGCGGTTGTCCCGTATGCCCTACCGGTCGGGTCTCGAGTCCCTCGCCGAGCGCCTCCTCGACCCCCGCTCCGACGACGGTCTCGACGCGCCCGGTGGTGCGCTGGACGCCTCGCTCGCCGCGTTGACCTGGGGCAGACCCGGGCCGGCGGCGCGCTGGCTGACCGGTGAGGCGCTCGCTGAAGTATCGGTTCGCCTTCAGGCGGCGACACACCGGTCGGAGCTGGTGGGGCCGGGGCAGCGGCCGGGTGACTTCCGCGCGCGTGCGGCGCTGGCCCGGCATGCGGCGGACCTGCGGGTGCTGGAGCAGGCCGCGGAGGTCCGCTTCCAGCGGCTGCACGCGCCGTTCCTCGACAACCAGGTCGTCCGCGCGGCCCGGGCGCTGCCCGAGGCGCTGCGGGTGCGGCCGGGGGCGCGGGCGGCGATCCTGCGCACGGTGCTGGAAGGGGCCGGTGTCCGGGAGTTGCCGCCCGGCTGGGGCGCCCCGACCCAGGCGACGGCGGCGGCCGCGGAGCGTACGGGGCTGCGCGTGGCGGCGGACTCCCTGGTCGCCCTGTTCGACACCCCGCTGCTGGCGGAGGCGGGCCTGGTCGAGGCCCGCGTGGTCCGCAAGGCGCTGCGCGGCGCGGCGGCGGGCGAACTCCTTCCCCTGGACGGCCTCGCGGATCTGGTCTCCCTGGAGCTCTGGCTCCGCCGCCTGCTGTCCCGGCGCGGCACATGCTGGACGGGGACACCGGCGCGGCAGCGGGCCGTTCCGGCGGGGATCGCGCCGCAGCGGGGGGCGTTGGGGGCGGGAGCGGGTGGAGGGCGGCGGGTGTAGCGCCTGTGCGGCCGGGGTGCGTGCTTCGCCTGGCGCCGGGTGGTGGGTCGGGGCCGTGTCGGGGGGTGTCCGTCCTCGGAACGGCGCGAGGGGGTCGGACGCCGACTGACTGTTCGTTGACGCGCCAACCGCTGCGGGCGGACACCCCCCCGACACGTCCCCTTCTCGCCGTACGCGGGTGCGGGCATGTCTCCGCTGAGCTGCGGGCGTCTTCCGACTCGGCCCCTTGTGTTGTCTGGTGGGCGTGGGCGCGTCTCCGCTGGGTGCGGGCAATCGTGCCGCAAAGGGCGGCACGGGTGGGCGCGGCGGCACCCCGCTCCGCCGGGTTGCGGACCCGCCAGGTCTCAATGGCAACGCCCAGCACCTTCACACCGGCCTCCGAGCAACCCCCGACACGGAAATCCCCCGGCCCTCGCACCCGCCCCAGCGACAATGACCCCGTGCGGTACAGAATCCTGGGCGTCACCACGGCAGAGGACGAGTACGGCTCCGTCGTACCCATCGGCGGCCCCCGGCTCCGCGCCCTGCTCACCGCCCTCGCCCTGCGCCCCTCCCGCGTCGCCACCCCCCGGACGCTGATCGACGCGGTCTGGGCGCAGGACCCGCCCCAGGACGCCCCCGCCGCGCTCCAGGCCCTCGTCGGCCGGCTCCGCAGGGCCCTCGGCAAGGACGCCGTCACCTCCGAGGCCGGCGGCTACCGACTCGCGGCCACCAAGGACGACATCGACCTCCACGTCTTCGAACGGCTCGTCCAGCAGGGCACCGACGCCCTCGCCGCCGACGACCCCGTCCGAGCGGAGCAGCACCTCGACGTCGCCCTCGCCCTCTGGCACGGCCCCGCCCTCGCCGACCTCCCCGACCGCTCCGCCGCCACCCGCCCGGAGGCGAGGCGCCTGGAGGCGACCCGGGCCAGGGCAGAGGCCCGGCTACGGCTCGGCCGCGGGCTGGACGTCGTACCGGAACTGCGGGAACTGACTGCCGTACACCCGTACGACGAGCCGCTGCACGCCCTCCTGATCCGCGCCCTGCGCGACACCGGCCGGGACGCCGACGCCCTCGCCGCGTACGAAACGGCCCGCCGCGCCCTGGCCGAAGGCCTCGGCACCGACCCCGGGCCCCGACTGCGCGCCCTCCACGCCGGCCTGCTCGCCTCCGTCCCGCAGGAGGAGAAGCCCTCGCCCGCTCCGCCGGAGCCCGAGCGGATGCAGCCCGGGACCATCCGCCCCCGGCTGACCTCTTTCGTCGGCCGGGAACCCGAGATCGACGCCATCCGTTCCGAGATGCACAGGGCCCGACTCGTCACCCTCACCGGACCGGGCGGCTCCGGCAAGACCCGTCTCGCCGAGGAAGCCGCCGCCGGGCTCCCGCAGGCATGGCTGGCCGAGCTCGCCCCGCTCGACCGGCCGGAGGCGGTGCCGGGAGCGGTGGTCAGTGCGCTCGGGCTGCGCGAGACCATGCTGATGACCAGCGAGCTCACCGCCGTGCAGGACGACCCCGTCGGCCTGCTCGTGGAGTTCTGCGCGCCGCGCAGCCTCCTTCTGATCCTTGACAACTGCGAGCATGTCATCGGCGCCGCCGCCCACCTCGCGGAGACCCTGCTGACCCGCTGTCCGGGGCTCACGATCCTGGCCACCAGCCGTGAACCCCTGGGCGTGCCGGGCGAGTCGGTGCGGCCGGTCGAGCCCCTGCGGCCGGACCACGCCCGTCGGCTGTTCGCGGAGCGCGCGGCCGCCGTCCGTCCCGACGCGGACGCCGTGCTCGGCGACGAGCGGGCGGTGGCGGAGATCTGCCGTCGGCTGGACGGGCTGCCGCTCGCCATCGAACTGGCGGCGGCCCGGCTCCGACTGCTCACCCCCCGGCAGATCGCCGACCGCCTCGACGACCGCTTCCGCCTCCTCACCTCCGGGAGTCGTACGGTCCTGCCCCGCCAGCAGACCCTGCGTGCCGTCGTCGACTGGTCGTGGGACCTGCTCGACGACGCCGAGCGGACGATGCTGCGCCAGGTGTCCGTGTTCGCCGGCGGCTGGGACCTCGCGGCGGCCGAGGCCGTGTGCTCCGGGCCCGCCGCCGAGCTGATCGGGGCACTGGTCGACAAGTCCCTCGTCGTGGCGTCCCCCAGCGCGGACGACGGCTCCTTCGGCATGCGGTACCGCATGCTGGAGACCATCCACGAGTACGCCGTCGAGCGCGCCGCCGGCACCCCGCGGCTGCGCACCGAGGCCGAGCTCCGGCACCGCGCCTGGGCGCGGGCGCTCGCCGAGCGGGCCGATCCGCTGTTGCGCTCCGCCGGGCAACTGCCGTGGATATCCCGCCTGGAGACCGAGCTGGACAACATCCGCGCGGCGCTCGACCGGGCCCTCACCGCCGGGGAGGAGGCGGAGGCCGCCGCCCTCGCCCTGGCCATGGGCTGGTTCTGGTGGCTGCGCAACTACCGCCACGAGGGCATGGAATGGCTCGAGCGGACCCTGCTCCTGGGCGTGGCCCTGGATGCCGAGGGCCGTGTGCCGCCCGGTGGCGCACCTGAGCTGCCCGGCCACATCGACCACTTCCTCGCCGCGCCCGGCGGGGAGGCGGGGCATCCGCTGCACGCCCTGCGGATGGATGTGCGCATGCTGCATCTGTTCTTCATGATCGAGGCCGGGCCCGTGGAGACGTTCGTGGACGAGCAGCGGCCGTACATGGAGCGGTTGGGCGCCCACTACGTCGGTGGCGGGCCGCACGCGGCCCGCATTCCGGGGCTCGTCTGCCCGATCCTCTTCTCCTTCCTGGGCGACCAGGGCGAGGTCCGGGCCGTCCTGGACGCCGCCGTCGCCGACTGCCGTACGTACGGCGGTGACTGGGAGCTCGCCGTCGCCCTGATGTTCCGGACGCACACGGTCGTCGACGGCCCCGGTGGCCTGGAGGGCGTCGACGACGACCTCGCGGAGCTGCGGATCCTCAGCCGCCGCGCGGGTGACCGCTGGCTGGGCGCCCAGGTGTGCAGCGCGGCCGGCGAGGCCGCCATGGCGCGCAGCCGCTTCGAGGACGCCAAGGGGGAGTACGAGGAGGCGCTGCGGCTTGCCTACGAGGTGGGCGCCTTCGCCGAGTCGCCGTTCCTCATCGCCCGGCTCGCCGAGATCGCCTACCGCGCGGGAGACCGGGAGGCCGCGCTGGCGCTGCTGGACGACGCCACCGTCGCCGCCGACCGGTACGGCGTGCGGGACTCCAAGGCGTACATCCTCCTGATGCGCACCCAGATGGCGTTCGAGGAGGGGCGCACCGGCCAGGCGCGCGCGTGGTGCGAGGAGGCCCGCGCGAACGCCGCCTCCGGCACACCGCCGCCGCAGTTCATGGTGATGCAGCTCCTGCTCGACGCCGTGATCACCGCGAGGGAGTCCGGCCCGCGGTCCGCCCTGCGCAAGCTGACCGGAGCGCTGCGCGAAGCCGTGGACAAGCGGTGCTCGGACGTGGTCAGGGCCACGGTCGTGGACGGCGCGGCGGGCCTGCTGGCCGACCTCGGCGACTTCCCGCGCGCGGCCCGGCTGCTCGGCACCGGCGACCACTGGCGGTCCGGCCGCCCGCGCTCCGTGCCGGAACGCGCCCTGGTGGAACGGACCGAGGGCGCCGTTCGTGCCGCCCTGGGGAGCGCCCGGAGCGAGGCCGAGCGCGTCCGCGGCACGGCCCTCACCGCGGACGACACCCTGCGCGAGCTGGACGAGGCACGCCGCGCGTACGCCACCGACGCGGTGATGTGAGCGGCCGTACCCGTCAGCCGCAGGTGAACGTGGACTCCGCCCAGTCCACCGGCATCGGGTTGTCGAGGGCGCTGCGCGGTTCCACCACCAGCCGGACCGTGCTGCGGCCGGTGAGGTTCACATGGACTGGCACGGCCGGGTCACCGCCCTCGATGAGCGGGGACCGCCACAGCCGGGCCCCGTCGGCGTAGACGGAGAAGTACACCTTGCCGAGCCTCAGCGTCATGTCGTCCACCCCCACGAGCGCGTCGTACGACGAGCAGGAGCGGTTGAGGTCGATGGTGACGGACGAGCGGCCGTGCACGGTGACGCCGTGGGCGTACCGCTGGTCGCCGACCGACAGGCCGGACCGCTTCCAGACCCAGCTGCTCGAACCGATCCGCATCTCGAGCTTCGTGCCGTCGCCGCTGATGTCGTACGACAGTCCGCTCCACTGGTAGACGGCCGGGGCGGGCGGGGGTGGCGGGGGTGGCGGGGGAGTGGGCGTCGGTGTGAGGGCCGGAGGCGGTGTCGGCCTCGGGGACGCGGGCGGTGGAGCGGGCGTCCGGGTCGGGGCCGGGGTCGAGGTCGGGTCCGGGTCCGGACTCGGGCTGGTCCTGGAGCTCGGGGTGGGCGCGGGTGTCTCGGCGCGTGCGGGCACGATCCCCGGCGGCCGCGGCCGCGGCCCGGGTTCCGGCCGGGAGGGGGAGGGCGTGGGCTCGCCGGGGCGCACCACGGACGACGGGGGAGGGGACGAGGGAGCGCTCTCGGCCTCCTCGTTCGGCTTCTCGTTGCCGGCCAGTGCCAACACCACCGCCGCCACCACACCCACGGCGACCACACCGGCCGCGATACCGGCCTTCACCGGTGCGCCGACCCCCTCGGAGGCCGCCGCACCACCTCCGCCTCCGGCCCCGCCGGCCGAACCGCCGCCCGTCGCGGCTGCCCCGCCGGCCGAGCCACCCGCCGCCGCTGCGGCCCCCGCCGCACCGGCCGCGCCCGCGCCCCCGGCGATGAGCCCGGCCGCCTTCGCATATCCGGCGGCCCCGAACCAGCCGATGACGGCGACCGGCACGACGGCCGGGATACCACCGGCCACTTCCTCGATCTGGATCGCGGCCAGCCGGCACTTCGCGCACTCCTCCAGGTGCTTGCGCAGTCCCCGCTCGGCCCGGGTGCGCAGCCGCCCGCGGGCGTAGGTGCCGAGCTGGTCGGCGTAGCGCGCGCACTCCTCGTCGCCGGTGAGCGTGGCGCTGACGTGGGCCTGGAGGTAGGCCTGCTTGAGGCCCTCGCGGGCCCGGCTGGCGAGCACACGCGTGCCGTTGGCGTCCAGCCCGAACAGCGTGGCGACCTCGCTGGGCGACTCGTCCTCGATCTCGGTGTGCCACAGCACGGCCTGCCAGCGCTCCGGCAGCGACCGGAAGGCCCGCATGGCCATGGACTGCTCGGCCTCGTGCATCGCCCGTGCGTCGGCGCCCCGTTCGAGTGTGTCGTCGTCGGACACGGCGGACCCGCGGGCGGACTGGGCGGCGAACACCGCGAAGTCGTCGACGAGCTGCTCGCGCCGCGCCGACCGCGTCCAGGAGGCGGCGACGCGCCGGACGGAGGTGAGCAGGTACGCGCGTACGGCGTGCGCGGGACCCGCGCCGCCGCGTACCGCCTGGAGCATGCGGGCGAAGACCTCGGCGGTCAGGTCGTCCGCGGTGTGGGTGTCCCGGCAGCAGGTGCGGGCGTACCGGCGCACGGCCTGCGCATGGCGCCGGTACAGCTCCTCGTACGCCGTGTCGTCGCCCGAGCGCATCCGGTCGATGAGGTCGGCATCGGACGGCGGCAGCTCGCGCGGCGGCGGCAGGACGCTGTCCTCGCGCCGGTCGCGCTGGGCCGGGACCGACTCGGCGGGGTGCCCGCCGGGCGACACGCTCGCGCGTCCGCCCTGACTCGGCACCTGCGGCGGGACCGGGCTGCCGGCCGTGGCATCGCCGTTCCCGCTGCCGCTCGACTCGTCCCGACCGTCAACGCTCATCGCGGTAAGCCCCCGCCAGCCGCCCAACCCGTCCAGACCACCGGGTCAGCCTGCCATATTGGCTTTTGGTCAGAACCCCTTAGTCCGGACCATCACTCATCCGTGGGGACTTACCGCACGGCAGTACTAGCCGTCACTCATTCAGGGAAGGCTCCCTCTTCGCTCCGGGCCCGGACGTCCCGCCCGAGCCCGGAAGCCCCACCCGGCCCGGGCCTGCTCGCCCCGGGCCCCGGTGGCTCACGCCGGTCGCGAGCGCAGCCCCTCCAGCAGGATGTCCAGCAGCCGGGCCGACGCGGCAGCCTGCTGTGCGGCGTCCGGCAGCGAGGGCGCGGCCGTGGCGATCACCAGCAGCACGTCCGACACCGACACGTCCGCCCGCAGCTCACCGGCCGCACGCGCCCGGTCCACGAGCTGGCCGACGACCTCGAGCAGCGCCGACGTCCCGGTGTCGTCGGCCTCGACCGCCGGTACCGAGGCGACCGCGACCGGCTGGTCCGGGACCAGCCGCAGCTCCGTCGTGCCCGGCTGGGTCCGCTGCTGCGGCACCCGCGGCTGGCCGCCGGCGCCATCCTCGACCGAGACCCGCAGCACCTGCGGCGGCAGCAGCCGCCCGGCGCCGGAGGCCACCGACGTCCGCAGGAAGCGCGACAGCGCCGACCACGGCTCGTCCTCCTGCCCGAGCGCCGCACGCGCCTGGTCGGTCAGCCGGGAGGTCTCCTCCTCGGCTATCCGCCGCACCAGGACGTCCTTGCTCGGGAACCGCCGGTACACCGTGCCCACACCGACCCGCGCGCGCCGCGCCACGTCCTCCATCGGCGCGCCGTACCCCAGCTCGCCGAAGACCTCGCGTGCCGCACGCAGTACGTGCTCCAGATTGCGCTGTGCGTCCACGCGCAGCGGCGTCGTCCGCGAGGTGTCGCGTCCGTTGCCCGCCGCCGCGCTCATCGTGATGCCGCCCGCTACTGCGGACGCGGTCGACCAATGAGAGTCCTGAACATGCATAAGCATTCCCCCGGTAATGACGTCTCCCCCCGGAGACACTCCCCGCCATTCGATACCAGGGCGAGGGAACCGGCCCGGTTCCGCGGCCCGCCCGTCGCGGACCCCGGTGAGCACATCCCCCTACACCCCGTCGACACACGAACATAGTTGAGAGGGAGTCAATTCAGAAGGGGCAGGTTCCGCACGGAGCGCCCACCGATCGGAGTACGGGCCGCATACGTCCCGAATGTGCCCCCGCGCGCCCCCTGCGCTACCCCATCTGACCTGCACTTATGCTCCGCAGGTCGCTAATCCGGCCAACTCCGCGCGCTCTCCCGCTCCGGTCACACAATTCGTCGAGGCTGTGGACAAACGCAAGCGGCGGGTGCGTCATGGGATGGTGAAGGAACGTGCGCGCATTCTCGTTGTCGGTGGCGGCTACGTCGGGATGTACACGGCCCTGCGCCTGCAGCGCAGACTGAAACGGGAACTGGACCGGGGCGAGGTGGAGATCACGGTCGTCACCCCCGACCCGTACATGACCTACCAGCCGTTCCTCCCCGAGGCCGCCGCAGGCGCGATCTCCCCCCGCCATGTCGTCGTACCGCTGCGCCGCGTCCTCGACCGGTGCCGGGTCCTGATCGGCGAGGCCACCGCCGTCGACCACGCGAAACGCACCGCGGTCGTCACCACCCTCGCCACCGAGGAGGAGGGCACGGGCGGACAGCGGCTGTCCTACGACGAACTCGTCCTCGCCCCCGGCTCCGTCTCGCGCACCCTGCCGGTCCCCGGCCTCGCCGACCACGGCATCGGCTTCAAGACCGTCGAGGAGGCCATCGGCCTGCGCAACCACGTCATCGAGCAGATGGACATCGCCTCCTCCACCCGCGACCCCGCGATCCGCGACGCGGCCCTCACCTTCGTCTTCGTCGGCGGCGGCTTCGCGGGCGTGGAGGCACTCGGCGAACTGGAGGACATGGCCCGCTACGCCGCGCGCTACTACCACAACGTCCAGCCCGAGGACATGAAGTGGATCCTCGTCGAGGCCTCGGACCGCATCCTGCCCGAGGTCGGCGAGGAGATGGGCCGCTACACCGTCACCGAACTGCGCCGCCGCAACATCGACGTCCGCCTGCGGACCCGGCTCGAGTCCTGCGCCGACCGGGTCGCCGTCCTCAGCGACGGCGCCCGCTTCCCCACCCGTACGGTCGTCTGGACGGCCGGCGTGAAACCCCACCCGGTACTCGCCGCCAGCGACCTGCCCCGCAACGGCCGCGGACGCCTGAAGTGCACCCCGGAACTGTCGGTCGACGGCACCACGCACGCGTGGGCCGCGGGAGACGCCGCCGCCGTCCCCGACGTCACCGCCGGGGAACCGGGCCGCGAGTGCGCCCCCAACGCCCAGCACGCCGTACGCCAGGCCCAGGTCCTCGCCGACAACATCGTGCACTCCCTGCGCGGCGAACCCCTGGAGACGTACGAACACGCCTACGCCGGTTCGGTCGCCTCCCTGGGCCTGCACAAGGGCGTCGCCCACGTCTACGGACGCAAGCTCAAGGGCTACCCCGCCTGGTTCATGCACCGCGCCTACCACCTCAGCCGCGTGCCCACCTTCAACCGCAAGGCGCGCGTCCTCGCCGAATGGTGCCTGGCCGGCCTGTTCAAACGGGAGATCGTCTCCCTGGGTTCACTCGAACACCCCCGGGCGGAGTTCGAACTCGCGGCCGGTGGAAAGCCTTCTCTGGACCCCCCGCACAACCCGAAGGGGTCGTCCTGACCGGACCCAGGAACTCCAGCGGCCGGCCCGGCGTCTGACGGATGTCGGTCCGGTCCGCGCCCTGCCAGACTGGTCCACCACCGCGGGCGTGCCACCCCACGTCCCGGTGCGGGCCTCCGGGCCCCGGCCGGTTCCGGTGCCGGCCGCCGACCACTACGCGAGGCAAGGATTCGTGAACTTCACGCGCTGGAGCGCCCGGCTCCCCGGAACGCAGCGCCGCGCCGCAGCGCGGACCGAGCAGTCGGCCTCCCCGGACCGGCGGGGGGAAGGCTCCGTACCCGCCGCCCGTGCCGAACAACTGACCGACGAGACACCGTCCGTACCCGCCGTCGACGAGCTGCGGGTGCGTGAGGTCCTCGACCGCGTCCCGTCCCTCGTCGCCCTGGTCCACGGCCCCGACCACCGCATCGCCTACGTCAACGACGCCTACACGACCGCCTTCGGCGTACGCCCGCTGGGCGAACGCGCCCGCGAGGCCCTCCCCGAGCTGGACGCCCTCGGTCTGTTCCCCCTCCTGGACCAGGTCCAGCGCAGCGGCAAACCGCGCACGGTCAAGTCCCGCAAGGCCCCCGACGGCCGCTCCTACACCTTCACCTGCACCCCGGTCGCCCAGGGCGACGGCAAGGGCGGCGGCGAAGGCCGCGGCGTCCTCGTCTTCGCCACGGACGTCACCGACCACGCCGAAGCCGCCGAACGCCTGCGCGCCAGCGAACGCCGCCAGCGCGAAACGGCGGTCACCCTCCAGCGCTCACTGCTCCCCCAGGAGCTCGAAGAACCCGACGACCTGCGCATCGCCGCCACCTACCACCCCGGCGGCACCGAGGCAGCGGTCGGCGGCGACTGGTACGACGTGATCACCCTGGGCGGCGGCCGCACCGCCCTGGTCATCGGCGACGTCATGGGGCGGGGCGTCCGCGCGGCGGCGGTCATGGGCCAGCTCCGCACGGCGGTCCGCGCGTACGCCCGCCTCGACCTGCCCCCGCACGAGGTCCTCCAGCTCCTCGACGGCCTGGCAGCCGAGATCGACGCCAACCAGATCGCCACCTGCGCGTACGCCATCCACGACCCGAACGAGGGCAAGCTGATCTACTCCTCGGCGGGCCACCTCCCGATCCTCGTCCGCGACGAGAACGGCACGGTCCTGCGCGCCGAGGAACCCACCGGCCCCCCGCTCGGCACCGGCGGCTGGATGCACACCTCGGGCTCGATCCCCCTCGCCCCCGGCTCCACCGCCGTCCTCTACACGGACGGCCTGGTCGAGCGCCGCGACGCCGACCTGGACGAGGGCATCGCCGCCCTGGAACGCGCCCTGGCCGGCGCCACCGGCACACCCCAGGTCGTCTGCGACCGCCTGGTCCGCTCCGCGGGCGTGACCCCCGACCACGACGACGACGTGGCCGTCCTGGTCCTCCAGCACCCCGCCCGCAAGGGAGCGGAGAGCGAGCTCTTCCGCAACGCCGCCCTGGAACTCCTGGGCGGCGTGGAAGCGGCCCCACGCGCGCGTGCCTTCGCCTCCGGCGTCCTGACCAGCTGGCGCTTCCCCGCCGACCTGCACGACCTGGGCGTCCTGGCCACCAGCGAACTGGTGGCCAACTCCCTCCAGCACGGCACCCCGCCGATGCGTCTGCGTCTGCGCCGCACGGACCGCCGCCTGATCATCGAGGTCACCGACGGCGACGACCATCTGCCCAGACGCCGCCGCGCGGAACCGGGCGACGAGTCGGGCCGGGGCATCGCCATCGTCGCCACGATCGCGTCGAACTGGGGCTGCAGACGCACGCCGGGCGGCGGCAAGGCGGTGTGGTGCGAATTCGCCCTGCCGTGCACTCAGTCGACCTAGCCGACGGCCAGCGGATCAGACGTCAGCGGAAACGGGCGCCCCACCCCGCGCCACGACCCGGCTCTTCCCGAGCCACGGCTGATCCTGCGCATCGGTCAGCTGCCGACCCAACCGCACGGCCAGGACGGTGATCCCCAACGAGAACACCAAGAACGCCACGATGTACGGCGCGTGCAGCGAGGCCCCCAGCGGACCGCCCACCGCCGGCCCGACGGCCAGCGCGAGCTGCTTGACCAGGGCGAACGCGGAGTTGTACTGCCCGGCCATCCCCTCCGGCGCGAGATCCGCGACCAGCGGGGCCACGGTCGGCGACAGCATCGCCTCACCCAGCCCGAACAGCGCGTACGTCGAGACGAACGCGGCCGTCGCCATCTCCTGGCTCCCGTGCCCGAGCCCCGCGTACCCGGCGACGGCCCACGCCACGGCCCAGATCAGCCCGACGGCGGCGATCACCCGCGACCGCCGGCGCCGCTCCACGAACCGCAGCACGGCGAACTGCGCGATGACGATCACCAGCGTGTTGGCGGCGAGCGCGGTGCCCAGCGCGGACGTCGAGATCCCGGCGGCCTCGACCCCGTACGCGCTCAGCCCCGACTCGAACTGCCCGTAGCAGGCGAAGAACAGCACGAAGCCCAGCACGCACAGCTGCACCATGGCCCGATTGCCCAGCAGCTGCTTCCAGCTGCCCCGGCCCGACGCCCTGGGAGCGTCCTCGATCCGCGGCGCGTGCGGCAGCCGCACGGTCGTCATCACCACGACGAGCAGCAGGAACATCGCCGCCTCGATCGCGAAGAGCAGCGTGAAGGAGGCGGCGCTCGTCGTGTCGACGAGATGCCCGCCGATCAGACCACCGACCCCGAGCCCGAGGTTCTGCAGGAAGAACTGCATGGCGAAGGCACGCGACCGCGTCTCCGCCGACGAGCAGTCGACGATCATCGTGGCGAGCGCCGGCTGCATGACGGCCTGCCCGGCTCCGAGCAGGGAGGCCGACACCAGCACGGCCGCCGCACTGCTCGCGATCCCCAGACTCAGGGCACCTATGGCGGCGGTGATCAGGGCGACGAGCAGCACCGGCAGCGGGCCCCGCCGGACGATGGCCCGCCCGGCGAACGGCAGCACGACCAGCGCGGCCACAGCGAAGACGGCGAGTACGAGCCCCGCCGTCATGGCCCCCAGCCCTCGCACCTGCGCCACATAGACGTACAGGTACGGGACCGTGAAGCCGAGCCCGAACGCGCTGAGTGCGTTACCCACGTGAATCCGGCGCATCGCTGCGCCCATCGCCCTGGTCACGTTCACCTCTCTCACAAGTTAGGAGTGAAGACTTCGAAACTAAAGTTCGAAGCTAAAGAGTACATACCCAAGGACTTCAAGGCAAAGAACGTCCGTGCGATACTGCGCACATGGGCGACACTCCCGGCCCCAGTGAGCCGACCCTCGAAGAGCAGATCGCGGCCTACCAGCGCGAGTTCCAGGACCTCGACCCCCAGGTCGAGCAGATCGTCTCGGCCCTGTCCCGCCTTAATCGCCGCATGAACGTCGCCTACGGCCGTCAGACCTCGGCCCTCGGCATCAGCAACGCGGAGTGGGAGGTCCTCAAGGCCCTCGTCCTCTCCGGAGCTCCCTACCGCCTGGGCCCCAGCGACCTCGCCAAGCGCCTCGGCCTCACCCCGGCCGCGATGACCCACCGGATCGACCGCATGGTTGCCGAATCTCTGGTGACCCGTGAGCGAGACGAGTCGAACCGCGTACGCGTCATCGTGGAACTGACATCCGAGGGGCGAGAGAAGTGGCTGGAGGCGATGCGCCTGGCGTCGGTCTTCGAGGAGGACCTGCTCCAGGACCTGACCCCCGACGAGCGCACGGCGCTGGGCGAAGTGCTCACGCGCCTGCTGCGCCGGGTCGAGCACGCCCAGCCGGACGCCGGCGGACGCCTCACCGACCTGGACTGACGCCGGGGCCGAAAAGATCTTGACAGGGGCCGCTTGACAGCCCCCTGGTGGATCCGTAGTGTTCTTCGGGTTGCCGCGGAGCCGTAAGGGTTCTGCGACAGCACTTCCGCCGCACCAGCGGCACCCAAACCACCAGCTCGACCTCCCAACGGGATTGATTTCGGCGTGCCCGAATTCAATTCGAATTGGGACTCGACGATCCGATCGACACAGCTTCGATTTGAGAATCGCCGAGAGGGCGCGCTAAGGTTAGGAACGTCGGAACGGCCCAACAGCCGCGAAGACAAACCCCGCTGACCGGGGATCAGGCCCGAAAGGATCTGATAGAGTCGGAACCGCCGGAAAGGAAAACGCGGAAGCGGAACCTGGAAAGCATCGAGGAAATCGGATCGGAAAGATCTGATAGAGTCGGAAACGCAAGACCGAAGGGAAGCGCCCGGAGGAAAGCCCGAGAGGGTGAGTACAAAGGAAGCGACCGTTCCTTGAGAACTCAACAGCGTGCCAAAAGTCAACGCCAGATATGTTGATACCCCGTCTCCAGCATTTGCTGGGGCGAGGTTCCTTTGAAAAAACACAGCGAGGACGCTGTGAACGGTCGGGCCTATTCCGCCTGACTGTTCCGCTCTCGTGGTGTTGCACCGGATTACCGGTACACATTCACGGAGAGTTTGA
>NZ_JAAHBP010000061.1 GCF_023184515.1 Streptomyces sp. D2-8
AAACGGCTGCCCGTCTCAAGCGTTCCCCCGGCACGGGGATGGGCAGCCCGCCGGTTCACACTCTCAGTGACCCACACACCCAACCGGGTGACAAGACACCCCCACCACCAACCACCCAAACGGAGTACCCCCGTTGCGGATGCCTCGTAATGGGCCAAGCCTGAGGAGCCCACACCAACTGGCCGTAAAACTCGGCCATGACCTGGAAAAACAGCGCTGAGAAAGAGGTACGACCCGCTCCTGTCCTCGCAAGTGGGCCATTAGGCAACGAGCGTGACAGCGGACGGTCACGGCAGTCGCGCGGGCAACAAGCCGTCAGAGCACCGGCACGGCAGGCAGTCGCCGGATCCCCTGACCAATCGGCCATGTCGTCACTCTCCCAACAGCTCCCGCTTCAGCGGCCCAGCGGCTACCTGCGCGGGGCACCGCTGGAGGGCGGGATGAGCCCGCCGACGATCACCGCCTGTGGAGGCCCCCGGTGTCATGGCTGACCCTGCCCGGATCAGCACAGCGCACCACGGCGATCGAAGAATCGTCCAGCAGCTGCGCTCAGCCGCCGCCCGGACGCGCTGCCACCGGAGAGTACGGGACACTCCACCCATCGGGTGATCGCGATGGTTCGGCGCCGGCCATAAGCCGGCCACCGGGCTCCGCGGAGGAGCCTCCCCACGGTGTGGTCCCCGCCCAACGCAGGGACCACGTGTGAATGTCGGCTATTTCCGCGCGAGACTGGACCTGATCTCCGAGATCGGCTCACGAAATCATTCAGGGCGAGGCGACCGGGTTGGTGCGTCGGGAGTCGTCGTTACGCAGAGCGCGGGCCGAGTCGCAGGTCAAGCTTGTGAACGTGGCCAGGTCCACGGCCGGCTGCCTGCGGACTTGGTGACCTTGGCTACTGTGTGGCTGCTGGTCAAGGTCACCGACCGCGCGGCTGGTCCGGTCGTGGCGTTCAAGCTTGCCGAGTCCGCCCGGACTGGTGAAGGGCTGTAACGGCTCCTCCGCCTCGTCGCTCTCGTCAGGTGGTGGGTGCGATGGCCACGCCCACCGGGGCGCTGCCGACGGGGACGGCGGCGGTGACGGTATTGGTGCTGGTGTCGATCACCGACACAGTGCCCGAAGCCGAGTTGGTGACGTAGGCACGGGTGCCGCCCGGGGAGACCGCCACGCGAACCGGGCTACCGTCGACGGTGATGGTGTCGGTGACGGTGTTGGTGCCGGTGTCGATCACCGACACAGTGCCCGAAGCCGAGTTGGTGACGTAGGCACGGGCACCGTCCGGGGAGACCGCCACACCCAGCGGTGCTAGGTCGACTGGGATGGTGGCGGTGACCATGTTGGTGCCGGTGTCGATCACCGACACAGTGTCCGAAGCCGAGTTGGTGACGTAGGCACGGGCACCGTCCGGGGAGACCGCCACACCC
>NZ_JAAHBP010000062.1 GCF_023184515.1 Streptomyces sp. D2-8
ACCGGGCCGTCACCAACGGTGATGGTGGCAGTGACGGTGTTGGTGCCGGTGTCGATCACCGACACAGTGCCCGAGCCCGAGTTGGTGACATAGACACGGGCACCGTCCGGGGAGACCGCCACACCCACCGGGCCGTCACCAACGGTGATGGTGGCAGTGACGGTGTTGGTGCCGGTGTCGATCACCGACACAGTGCCCGAGCCCGAGTTGGTGACATAGACACGGGCACCGTCCGGGGAGACCGCCACACCCAGCGGTCCTGAGCCGACGGGGATGGTGGCAGTGACGGTGTTGGTGCCGGTGTCGATCACCGACACGGTGTCCGCGTCGGCATTGGTGATGTAGGCGCGGGTGCCGCCCGGGGAGACCGCCACACCCACTGGGTTATCGCCGACAGAGATGGTGTTGGTGACGGTGTTGGTGGTGGTGTTGATCACTGACACGGTATCCGAGCCGGCATTGGCGACGTAGGCGTCTGCAGTCTGGCTGGGGGGCGGTGGCGTGGGCGACGGCACGACCGTCGATCCCGTTAGCTTCGTGCTGGCATTCGCCGCACTGTTCGAGCGAGCGCTGCTGACGTTCTCCGAGCGATTGCTGTTGACGTTTGAGACGTGGGCAAACGGTCCCGTCTGGCCCGGGATTGGTGGCGCGGTCGACGACACAGCCATCGATGTCGACAGCCCGGCCGCGATGGCTACTCCCAGCAGGGTAATTCCGACCCTAAACCACCAGATCGCTGTGGCAGGTGTGATTCGTCTTGTCCGCAACGGGACCTCCATACCCATGCGACACACGCCAAGGCCAGCCAAGGCGGCGGCGCTTCAAAGTGATGTCGCGAGCATAGGAACGTCCTGTCTTCTCGACGTGGGCGTTGGGCCGTTCTACGGTGAGTCGCCTGCATTCACACCCTGCAAGTGGCGGAATCGTCACACCAGTGGCACCCGCCAGCGTTGCGGCTGCATGATTACTCCGCCCCAGATCTACCCACTGCTGCGTGAGCTCATCGGGTGTTGGCTGTGTCACTTTCAGGGGGCCGTTTTCGACGTGCCTTCGGGAATCCTCCAGGCCGCTCCTGACCAATCAACATCGCTGAGAAGTGACGTCGCTCGGTGGCTCAGACGGGTCAACGAAGCCATTCCGTCCAAGGCACCACCGCTGATGTCTGCCCGTACTCCCGCTCCTCTATGACACGCCGTGCTTCAGGATCCGACAGTCTCATGACGTTGGGTCCTGCAAGTCGCCTTCGCCCCTGGTCCCCAAAGGCACGCCAAGCGCAATGACGGGAATACGGTGTGATCTGAGCTGGTGCGTCAGCCGGTGCTGCTCGCAGCACCGGCTGACGGGACCCATTTTCTCCACCAGGGTGGCCCATCGCGGTATGCCGATGTGATCACCTAGGCTTCCCCGGGGAAAGCTACAGGTAGTCGACTGCCGCACCCCCCGGCGAGAAGGGCTGCCCACCGGTTGGATCCGTCTCCAATAATCCATTTACACCTCGGCAACAACAATGTGAATCAGAGCACCTCACTCGAACGGCCCAGCGCATTATGCGCGCCCCCCCCCACCACCCGGGAACGTGACATTTCCCGAACGAAGGTACCGTCATGAGCCCGACACAAATCTCCAAGTCGCCGATGCGTCAAAGGATTTGAGTACCGGTCGACCATCGTCGTCCACGGGTTCCGAGCGCGCGCTGAGGGGATACCGGTGCCGGCGGACGTGTGAAGGGCAGGCCCCTGGCCGCAGGGCCCCTATGACTTGGTCAAGGAAGATCGGACTGCAGCAGGCTTGGGTGTGACGCCATCCGCTTGCCCCGACGCCGTCATCCCCTCGGCCCCTCGCGGCACGACCGCCCTCCCCACCGGCTTCACGCCCGCACACGGCGGTTCAGCCAGCACCTCGGCCACCGTCACACGCGCATCCGCAAGACGCTGAAGCGCGCGTTCTGCCTCGTGGAGGACAGCAGCCTGCACCCGCTCGGCTCCCTCCCCCAACCGCTCGGCCTCTTCCCGGACCTTCTTCTTCGGCCTCCAGCAGACGGCACCAGCCACCTCCGTAAGCGAGACGAACGGACTAACCACCCCCATCTCTCCCGCCACCACCTGTTCGGATGATCTCCCGGTGGTCGAGGCATAGCAGCAGAGCCTCTTGGTAGCTCGGGTTGCGATCCCGACCGCCTGCCTGCGGACTACCAGCGGATCATTTCCGTGCTGGAGTCGAGCGCAGGCCGGGAAGGCATGCAGTGCCAGCAGCTGGCTGCGGCGCCCACCCAGCCCGAACCGAACGATCACGTTCGGAAAGCGGATGGCGACTCATGACAGTTACTCCGTTTGGGTGGTTGGTGGTGGGGGTGTCTTGTCACCCGGTTGGGTGTGTGGGTCACTGAGAGTGTGAACCGGCGGGCTGCCCATCCCCGTGCCGGGGGAACGCTTGAGACGGGCAGCCGTTT
>NZ_JAAHBP010000063.1 GCF_023184515.1 Streptomyces sp. D2-8
GAAGACCACGACGGGGCTGGACGCCAACAAGAAGGTGTCGGGCCGCAAGCGGGGACTGGCCGTGGACGTGCTGGGGCTGATCATCGGCGTCGTGGTGCTGGCCGCATCCGCCCACGACAACACCGCCTGGCTTCGTTCATCCCAAGGGACAGCGCTTCTCGACGAGTTTCGACGGCAGTTGTTGATCAGCCCTGCTTGAGATGTTGACGAGAAATGACGGCGGTGCGGTGATCGGGCACGGCCCGATGTCTGTGCTCAGCTGCAGTCATGGGCCTCGCGGGTCATAGGCAGGGTTGGCATTCTTCCTCGCCAGAGGTAACGCTCGCCTGCAATCTCAAAGCCGTGGCGTTGGTAGAACCGGATCGCCCGTTCGTTGTAGTCGGCGACCCCCAGACGGATGCGTGAAGGTCCTGCCCAGGTGAGGAACTCGGTCATCATGTAGCCACCGAGTCCGTGCCCCTGGGCGTGGTCCAGCAGATACATCGGTCCGAGGGTGACCGATCCCGATTCGTCCTGGTGGCCGCAGAGATAGCCGACGATTTCCGTCTCGGACCGGACGACACGGCAGAAGTGTGGGGCAGGGTGCTGGTTCGCTCCCTCGATGAACTCTCGCCACTGCGTGATGCCTTCCGCAGTGGCGGACGAACCGCGGTGCTCACGGATCCAGGCCTCATCGACCCCCGCGTCTGCGTTGAGGTAGTTCTCCAGCCAGTTCCGCAGATGCAAGGGCCCCAATACCGCGGCGTCGTCAGGGTGAGCGGCAGTGATCACATAGGCCATGTCAGATGATACTCGTGCACTGGCCAAGGCATTGTGCAACTAGCCCCGGGAGGCTCAGCCGGCTTTGGTGGGCTCCTCGGCTCGTGCACGGGTGCTGGCGAGGCGGTAGGAGTCGGTGCCGGTCTCGATGATGGTGCCGTTGAAGGTGAGCCGGTCGACGATGGCCGCGCAGAGGCGGGGGTCGGTGAAGGTCTTGGTCCAGCCACCGAAGGACTCGTTGGAGGCGATGGCGACGCTGTTCTTCTCCTCTCGCTCGGTCAGCACCTGGAAGAGGAGTTCGGCGCCGCGGCGGTCGAGTTCCATGTAGCCGAGTTCGTCGATGCAGAGCAGGTCGACGCGGCCGTAGCGGGCGATGGTTCTGTTCAGCTGCTTCTCATCGGCTGCTTCGACCAGCTCGTTCACCAGCTTTGTCGCGAGCGTGTAGCGGACGCGGTAGCCCTTCATCGCGGCCTCGGTGCCCAGCCCGATGAGCATGTGGGACTTGCCGGTGCCGGAGTCGCCGATGAGGCAGAGGGGCTGGCTCTTCTTGATCCACTCGCAGCTGGCGAGGGTATGGATGGTGGCCGGGTCGATGTTCGGGTTGGCGTCGAAGTCGAAGGTTCGCAGGGACTTCTCCCGCGGGAAGCCGGCTGCCTTGATCCGCCTTTCCGACCTGCGGCGGGCTCGGTCGTCGCACTCGGCCATCAGCAGCTCGGCGAGGAAGCCGCGGTAGCTCATCTGGTCCTTCATCGCCCGGTCGGCGATGTCGGAGAACTCATTGCGGATCGACGGCAGCCGCAGCAAGCGGCAGGCGGAGTCGATCGCGGCGTCGGCGGCCTGCTCGGTCAAGCCTCGCTGGCGGGGCATGGTCACTGCGCTTCTCCCTCACGGTGATCGCTGCCGCTGGTGCGGCGGCGTCGGAGTAACTGGTCGTAATGAGACACCGAGGGCAGCGGCCTGGTGTCCGGCGGAAGATGCGCCAGGCGCCACTCGTGCAGGGACGTCACCGTCGCCGACGGCTGGCCGAGGACCCGGGCCTCCGGTGCGGGCTCGGTCTCGGTCTGGGCAGCCTTGCGGGCCTCCAGCGCGACCGCGTCCGCAGTCATGGCACCGGCCTGCAGGGCCGCGGCCAGGCCGGCGACGACATGCTCGTGCGCCATGTGGCGTCCAAGCAGCAGCACCTCGATGAGCGCTCGGGTGCCGTCCCGCTCGCCGTGGACCTTCATGGCCTGGGTCCACCAGGCATCGTGGACCGGGGTGAACTTGCCTGCTGATCGGGCCTGTTCGAGGGCGGTCGAGCCAGGGAAAGCGCCGGGCTTGCGGACCAGGACCTCCAGGTAGTGGTCCAGCTCCAGACGGACGGCGCCCTTGGCGATCAACCGCTCGTGCCGTGCAACTTCCACGTTCTGGTCGTAAACCACCAGGTGAGAGGCGTGAAGGATGACCCTGACCCGTTTGCCGATCAGCCGGATGGGGACCGAGTAGCGGTTCGTGCGGACCGGGATCTGGCCGTAGCGATCGACCCGTGGAGTGAACAGCCGCCCGGTCTCGAACGGCTCTTCAGGAAGCGGCATCAGCAGCGGCTGTTCGAGCGCGAACTCCTCCGCGATCGTCCGCGACCGGGATCCGATCCGGCGGGCGTCGTCCTGCCGGTCCCACTGCTCGACCATCTCGTTCAGCTCGGCGAGCGAGGAGACTTCCGGGACAGGGACGAAGTGGTTGCGGCGGAAGTAGCCGATCTGCCCCTCGACCCCGCCCTTCTCGTGAGCTCCCTCGATGCCCGGGCGGCAGTAGAAGCTCTCGATGCCGTAGTGCGACTTGAACGCAATCCACCGATCAGCTTCCACCCTCGCCCGGCTCAGACCGAGCACGCGGGCGACTGCGGCCTTGAGGTTGTCGTAGCGGACCTTGGTCCGCGGGACACCGCCCAGCGTCCGCAGCGCGTGAACGTGCCCTTCGAAGAACGCCTCCTGGCCGCAGGAGGCGAACACGCGGTGGACGGCCTTGCCCGAATACGACAGGCGGAAGGAGAACAGGTAGCAGGTCACCAGCTCGCCGGCGAGGCGGATCGTCACGTCGCCGAAGTCGACCTCCGCCTCATGACCGGGCTGGTGGGTCTGCGGGACGAACGCCTCCAGCGGAGCCTTGCCGGACTCGACCAGGATCTCCGGCTTCCGGGCGGCGACGTAGTAGCGGACCATCCCGTAGGAGACGTCGGCGCCGTGCTCCTCGACCAGCCGGTGGAAGATCCGGGTGACGGTGTGCCGCTGCTTGCGCGGCGCGTCCAGGTCCGCCCGCAGGATCTCGTCGATCACCGGCTTGTAACGGTCCAGTCCGGTCGCCCGCGGCGGCAGCTTCTTGCGCGGCTCCGGCCACGACGAGTCCAACGCCTTCCTTACTGTCCGCCACGTCACGGCGTGCTTGCGCTCAAGCTCCCGCATCGACATGCCGCCACGGTGGTCACGCCGGATCGCCGCGTACAGCTCGACCTTCGACATCCGCGGCATGACCAGCACCTTTCACCAGGAGCATCCCGATGCTGCCCTGGCAAGAACCCCGGTGCCTCCCAAACTCGTCGACATCACCCATCCGTGGAACGGAGGCGCCTCCCAAACTCATCGACAAGTGACGTCACTACTGCTCGATAAAGCCAACGCCGGCACCGCCCTGCTCGACCAGGCGGCCGAGCGGTGCGGGATGCGGCTGGAGAAGGCCCTGGTGGACCAGGGCTTCAAGGACGAAGTCCTCATCCATGGCGCGTTGTTGGATATCGACGTCGAA
>NZ_JAAHBP010000064.1 GCF_023184515.1 Streptomyces sp. D2-8
GTGGGAGATCACCTCGACCGGGTACCGGTGCCCCTTGTACGACGGCGACACGGCCCCCACGAACAACCCCCTCCAGCACGATCAACCAGAAGATCATCCCATCCAGTCAACGAACGTGACAGCGCCGCCTGGGCTGCTAGGTGGATCAGGTCGGGTACTGCTGGCAGTGTCAGTCGTTCTACCACCGTTACGACCCGGGGCGGTGACCCGCTGTGCCGGACGTGCCTGGAGATCGCCGAGGGTGAGCGGGGGACGCGGACAGGTCGTCTGGTGACCAGCTCTGCATCACCTCCGCCCCGGCGACCAAGGCGGACATCAAGCACGCGCAGCAGACCCGGGCCCGGCTGAAAGGCGTCCAGGCCGCGGCTCCCCCGCTGAACGACACCTATGAGGCGGGCGCAGCGGAGGGGAAGTACCTGTCGATCTTCACCCGCGATGCGGCGTGCATGTACAACACGCTCTCCGTGGAGGTGAAGGACGAGCAGCAGGTGGAGTCCAAGGGCTTCCAGAAGTTCCTGATGTCCTACCACATGAAGACGGACCTGCTGGGCACGGAACTGAAGCTGTGGGCCCGCATCACACCGCTGCCGATGCCCGCCGGCAAGATCCCGTTCCCCGCGCAGCCGGGGGCGATCAAGCTGACGATCACCCCGATGTGCAGCACCGGGTGCAAGGACAAGCCGTCGTACGACTGGGACGGCAACCTCATGTGGGGCGGCTCCGTCGACATCGACCCGCACGAGGAGACCGGCACTACGACGGTCCAGTGGGACGGCAAGGTGCCGAACTCGTCCGGAGTGAAGGACACCGACCTCTCGCAGGAGCTGGCCTTCGCCCCGTACGCGACGTTCTCCACCAGCGTTCCGGAGACCTTCCCCACCGACAACAGCCAGGGCCTGATCGGCAACCCCGTCTACACGCGCTGTGACAAGGTGTACTCGCCGTCCGGCTGCGTGTTCCGCGACTACATGCCCGGCTACGTCTTCAACACCGCCAAGACCCCGGCGGCTGCCGCGCACGCCTGGCTGATCAACACCAAGATCCGCAAGGGCGCTCCGCTGAACTACCTTCCGGACCGCAGGGGTTCCAGCGGAACGCACGGCGAGCGCAACCGTTACAACCGTGACCCGGATGACAACCGCAAGGTGATCTGCCCCGACGGCTGGGCGGCCAAGGACGGAAACCCGAACGCCACGCCGGTCACCGACATCAGCGCCTCGGACAAGGCGAGTTGCGACGAGTTCGCGTTCGCCTCCACCTACAACAGCGGCGGCATGCCCAAGGGGGCCGAGGGCACCAACCCCGTGCGCTCCGGCAACGAGTGCGTGCAGACCTTTGCCACGAAGCTGTCCAATGGCACGTGGAAGCTGTACGACGAAGGCCGCCAGGCAGCCCCCGCCTGGAAGGAGGTCTGCGGCCGGTCGGCGATGTCCGGATGGATCAACTCCACCTCCATGAGCCGCTTCTCCTCCTTCTCCAGCAAACTGCGCCTGCTCGACCAGGATCTGTACCTTGTCAGGACGCCCGGCTTCGAGAAGTGTGACGCGAGCAAGGCGGTCGTGAAGTGCGACATCAGGTAGTTCCGTAGCGAAGACGCATCGTGCCGGCGTACCGGCAGCGTGTCGGCGGGGGGCAGCGCTCGACGCCGTCCCCCGCTGTGCGCTAAGGAGGAGAGATGAACGACGGAATAGCATGGCTGGCCCGCGAGGACATCTCCTGGCTGGGCGCTGTCACGTTGTTGGGTGGGTAGGTGTCTGATGGCGTCGCGGCGTGGTGCAGCTCGGTTCCGGGCTGTGCTCAGGCAGCGGTGGCGAGGCCGGCGACGCCGGTGATCTGCTCCCAGATTGCGAAGCGGATGCTCATCT
>NZ_JAAHBP010000065.1 GCF_023184515.1 Streptomyces sp. D2-8
CCTAGCTTGATCTTTAACGTCCGACGTCGAATGGTGCGTCGAACTTGATCACCCGGTCCGGTAATCGCCGTACACGGAAGCGGCCTTCGGCTGAACATGTGCTCCGACCAAGGAACACACACGTCCAGCACGAAGGCCGTGAGGATGAGTCTGCTGCATCACGGCGCCCGGCAAGAGTCGTTGGCGCAACTGTCATGCTTCCGGGGCGAGTTCTACGCCTGCCTGACCACTCGTTCGGACGCGTTGTTCGAGCTGGCTGACGCCGTTCTGTGCAGTGATGGGCCGGTGAGGTCGCTGGCCGAGCTGTCACTGGTGGGTGAACACCGTCGCGGCCATGGAGGGCTCTACGCGGCTGTGGCCCGTGGACGCGTCGATGCCGGCCGGCTGCGGCGGGCACTGGCCGAAGTGCCGCTGTCGCGGGCTGCCGATGGCCGGCTGGTCCTGGCTGTCGATGTCACCTGCTGGCTGCGGCCCGACGCCCACACCTCACCGGAACGGATCCTGTGCCACACCTACGGCCGGGGCAAGGACCAGCACATCCCGGTCCCCGGCTGGCCCTACTCGATCATCTGCGCGCTCGAGCCGGGCCGCAGCTCATGGACCGCGCCGCTGGATGCACTGCGTCTGACACCCGGGGCCGACACCGCCACCGTCACCGCCCGGCAGTTGCGCGATCTGCTGCAGCGACTGATCACCGCGGGGCAGTGGCAGACGGGCGACCCGGACATCCTCATCGTTGCGGACGCCGGATACGACGCACCCCGCCTCGGCTTCCTCCTCAAAGACCTGCCGGTCCAGGTGCTGGCCAGGATGCGATCCGACCGCGTCCTGCGCAGGGCTGTCGCACCGCGGCTCCCGCACACCCAGGGCCGACCGCCCCGGCACGGCGGTGAGTTCGTCTTCGGGCAGCCTGACACCTGGGGCACCCCGGACACCGAAACGGTTGCCGACACACGTCTCTACGGCACCGCCACCGCACGCTCCTGGGACCGGCTGCACCCCAAGCTGACCCACCGCTCCTCCTGGGCAGCCGACGACGGCACCCTCCCGATCGTCGAAGGAACGGTGATCCGCCTGGACATCGGCCACCTGCCCAGCGGAGCAACACCGAAGCCGGTCTGGCTGTGGTGGTCAGGCACTGATGCCACTGCGGCGGACGCCGACCGTCTCTGGCAGGCATACCTGCGACGCTTCGACATCGAGCACACATTCCGCCTGTTCAAGCAGACCCTCGGCTGGACCTCGCCGAAGATCCGCACCCCCGAGGCAGCCGACCGGTGGACCTGGCTGATCCTCGCCGCCTACACCCAACTGCGGCTCGCCCGAACGCTGGCAGCCGACCTGCGTCGGCCCTGGGAGAGACCAACCCCGCCGGACAGGCTCACCCCCGCCCGCGTCCGCCGCGACTTCCGGCACATCCGCCCCAAGGCCAGCTGCCCAGCCCAAGCACCGAAACCCTCCCGCCCCGGCCCAGGACGGCCTCCAGGCAGAAAGAACACCCGGCCCACACCCCGCCACGACGTGCACACACCCCGCAAAACACCGGCGGCGAAGCAGCGAACGAAGAAGTCAACTACCCCACGACCTCGCCGCACAGGTTAAAGATCAAGCTAG
>NZ_JAAHBP010000066.1 GCF_023184515.1 Streptomyces sp. D2-8
CTTGGCGTTTAACATCGCAGGTCACTCGTCCTGCTGACCTGCGGTTCTTCCCGGGACAGCGTGGGCGGCCGTTCTCCACGCTTCGAGATGTCGAGTAACGAAGTGCGAGAGAACGGCCGCTGCGCATGAGTCTGCCTGCCGATGTGCCCGGAAGTGAGGCGTTGGGTCTGTTGTCCCGCTTTCGGGTCGAGTTCTACGAGTGTCTCTACAAGCGGGCGGATACGCTCTTCGAGCTCACCGACGCGGTGCTGTGTGCGGACGGGCCGGTGAAGACATTGGTGGAGCTGTCGCTGGCGGTCGAGCACCGGCGCGGGCACGGAGCCCTGTACGCCGCGCTGGACCGGGGCTGGCTGGAGCCGGCGCGACTGCGCCGCGTGCTCACCGGCCTGCCGGTGCCCAGGGCGGCCGACGGGCGGATCGTGCTCGCGGTGGATGTGTCGCACTGGCTGCGGCCCGACGCACCGACCAGCGACGAGCGGCTGTTCTGCCACGTCTACGGACGCGGGGACCGCAGCAGTGACCAGTTCGTGCCGGGCTGGCCGTACTCCTTCGTCGCTGCCCTGGAAACGGGCCGCACCTCCTGGGTCGCTCTCCTGGACGCGGTCCGCCTGGGCCGGGCGGACGACGCCACCCAAGTCACGGCCCGGCAACTTCGGGACGTGGTAGTCGGGTTGGTAACGGCCGGGCATTGGCAGCCGGGCGATCCCGAAATCCTGATCGTCATGGATTCTGGCTACGACACCGCCTACCTCTCCCACATCCTGGCCGACCTCCCGGTGGTGCTGGTGGGACGTCTGCGCTCGGACCGGGTCATGCTCCGCGACGCCGGCCCCGCCCGCTCCGGGCCCCGCGGCGGGCGGCCGCGCCGCCACGGCGGCGTCCTCACCCTCGCCAAGCCCGACACCTGGCACACCCCCGACCTCACCACATCCACCGCAACCACCCGTTACGGCACCGCCGAGGCGACCTCCTGGGACCGGATGCACCCCAGACTCACCCACCGCGGCCCCTGGCTGGAACACGCTCACGAGGAACTGCCCATCCTCCACGGCACGTTGATCCGGCTGAAGGTCGAGCGCCTGCCGGGCGACCGCGACCCGAAACCCGTCTGGCTGTGGTCCTCGGCAGACAGTGCCACACCCGCGGACATCGACCGCTGGTGGCAGTCGTTCCTGCGCCGCTTCGACCTGGAACACACCTTCCGGCTGATGAAGCAGACCCTCGGCTGGACAGCACCGAAGATCCGCCACGCGGACACCGCCGACCTGTGGACCTGGCTCATCATCGCCGCCCACACCCAGCTCCGTCTCGCCCGCCCCCTCACCGAGGACCTGCGCCGCCCCTGGGAACGCCGCACCGAACCCCGCCGCCTCACCCCGGCCCGGGTGCGGCGCGGGTTTCGCAACGTCCGCGCGACCACGGCCCGTCCGGCAGCCGCACCGAAACCCTCCCGGCCAGGACCGGGACGGCCTGCCGGCTCGAAGAACAAGCACAGGGCCAGGCACCACGACGTTGGCAAGACAGCCAAACGCGCTGAATCGATCAAGGAGCACCGAGCTCAGCGAGGATAAACGCCAAGCT
>NZ_JAAHBP010000067.1 GCF_023184515.1 Streptomyces sp. D2-8
CCCCGTTATGTTTTCCGCGGTTCCGCAACGGGACCGCTGGCCTCCGGGCCCGCCATGACTGTTGCCCCCTGTCGAACGGATGACCTGGGGGGTGGTGTCACCGGGCCCGGGAGGTGCCGTCGGAGACGCTGATGAGAGGTCCGGCCACCACCCGGTCCGGCGCAATGCCGGACAGCTCGCGGGCGGCAGGTCTGCATAACGTGGATGCGCGCGTACGACACCACTGCCGAGGCCGGCACGGTCAACACTCCTGGAAGGGCGCGATGTTCGACACCGAAGACGTGGGCGTGTTCCTCGGCCTGGACGTCGGCAAGACCGCTCACCACGGCCATGGGCTCACCCCGGCCGGGAAGAAGGTCCTCGACAAGCAGCTGCCCAACAGCGAGCCGAAACTGCGGGCCGTCTTCGACAAGCTGACCGCGAAGTTCGGCACCGTCCTGGTGATCGTGGACCAGCCCGCCTCCATCGGCGCTCTCCCGCTGACCGTGGCCCGGGACGCGGGCTGCAAGGTCGCCTACCTGCCCGGACTCGCGATGCGGCGGATCGCCGACCTGTATCCGGGCGAGGCGAAGACCGACGCGAAGGACGCCGCGGTGATCGCAGACGCCGCCCGCACCATGCCGCACACCCTGCGATCCCTCGAACTCACCGACGAGATCACCGCCGAGCTCACCGTGCTCGTCGGCTTCGACCAGGACCTCGCCGCCGAGGCCACCCGCACCAGCAACCGGATACGCGGCCTGCTCACCCAGTTCCACCCCAGTCTGGAACGCGTCCTCGGCCCCCGCCTGGACCACCCCGCCGTGACCTGGCTGCTGGAACGCTACGGCTCCCCGGCCGCGCTGCGGAAAGCCGGCCGCCGCAGACTCGTCGAGGTGATCAGACCCAAGGCCCCACGCATGGCCGCCCGGCTGATCGACGACATCTTCGACGCACTCGACGAACAGACCGTAGTCGTCCCCGGCACCGGCACCCTCGACACCGTGATCCCGTCCCTGGCCCGCTCGCTCGCCGCCGTCCACGAACAACGACGAGCCCTGGAAGCCCAGATCAAAGCCCTGCTGGAGGACCACCCTCTTTCCAAGGTCCTGACCTCGATGCCGGGGGTCGCGGTCAGGACCGCCGCAGTTCTGCTGGTCACCGTCGGCGACGGCACCAGCTTCCCCACCGCCGCCCACCTGGCCTCCTACGCCGGCCTCGCCCCGGCCACCAAGTCCTCGGGAACCTCGATCCACGGCGAACACGCACCACGAGGCGGAAACCGGCAGCTCAAACGCGCCATGTTCCTGTCCGCGTTCGCAGCCCTGCACGATCCCGCCTCCCGCACCTACTACGACAAATGCCGGGCCCGGGGCAAGACTCACACCCAGGCCCTCCTCCGCCTCGCCCGCC
>NZ_JAAHBP010000068.1 GCF_023184515.1 Streptomyces sp. D2-8
CTGAGTGCTGGGCAATTTTCAGGGGCTGTGTCCACGTCGTTTGTAGTGACTGACTCGAGCTTGGTGTTGTCGTCTGCGGCGCCATGTCGACCAGTGCAGGATGTGGTCGACCGGCGCCGGGCGGCGGTCGGTGAGGCGGGCGATCAAGCGTCGGATCTCGGCGAGGCTGAGGTGGATGAGCTGGGAGGATCCGTTTCTGCTTTCTCCGTGTCCAGCTCTCGGGCCCGCAGCACGGTCAAGCAGGCGTGGGCCGCCATGGCCAGGGCCATGTGGCGGTGCCAGCCGGGATAGCGGCGGACCTGATAGTCGTCCAGGCCGCATTCCTGCTTCGCCGTCTGGAAGCACTCCTCAACGGCCCACCGGGTGCCCGCTATGCGGATCAACTCGTCCAAGGTGGTGCCGGCCGGACAGTAGGCGATGTAGTAGGAGATCTCCTGGGGCCGGCTGACACTGCGGCGGGCGATGACCCAGTGCCGACGGTCCTCACGGTGCCAGGGCCTCACCTCGACGCGGGCCCAGTCGTAGATCCGCCGGCCGTGGGCTCCCGCGCCGCAGGAACGGCGCTTCCACTTCTGCCTCGGCAGGCCGGGAAACAGCTCGTGGACGGGGTGATCGATGGACCAGCGGGTGACGACCGTGTCGTGCCGGGTGGTGGCCATGACGTGGAAGACGTCGGCCTGCTCCAGCTCGAACCGCCAGCCCTTGCTGAAGCCGTAGGCGGCATCCGCCGTCACCCATCCGAACGGAATCCGTTCGGCGATGGCCCGGCGGACCATCGCCTTGGCCATGGCCACCTTCGTCTCGAAACCGACCGTGTCGTCGATGCCCGCCCGCCGGCAGCGCTCCCGGTCGTCCGTCCATGACGTCGGCAGATACAGGCGGCGGTCGATCAGCGTGCGTCCGCGGTCGGTGGCGTAGGCGAGGAACACACCGATCTGGCAGTTCTCCGTGCGTCCCGCAGTGCCGGAGTACTGCCGCTGCACGCCGGCCGAACGGACGCCCTTCTTCAGGAACCCGGTGTCATCGACGATCAGAACCGCCTCGCGGTCTCCGAGATGTTCCACAACGTAGTCACGTACGTCGTCCAGGACCTCGTCGGCGTCCCACTCGATCCGGTTCAGCAGCCGGTGGATGCGATCAGGGCCCGCGTGCCCGGCCTCCTCCGCCAGCGTCCAGCCGTTCTTGCGCTCCAGCGGCGCAACCAACCCCCGCATGTAAGCCAGTGCCGACTGACGCGGCTCCTCCCGGTTGAACCGGTGCACGAACCGCTCATGCAGAGCGCCCAGTTCACCGGCCCACAGCCTGACATCGGCAAGGTCCCCACCCATAACCACACCAACGACTGAGCTGGCCAGCAGTCACGGCAAGCACCGTTGCAGTACTA
>NZ_JAAHBP010000069.1 GCF_023184515.1 Streptomyces sp. D2-8
TGCTGCTGGGCTCGACGGCGGTGCATCTTGCCGCCCACGGTCGCTGCCCTCTGATGGTGGTGCGGGGCCGCCCCGATCCGGCCGGCCCAGTGGTACTGGCCGTGGACGGCTCCGACGCCGGCGAGGCGGCGGTGGAGTTCGCGTTCGCCGAAGCGGCACTGCGCAAGGTGCCCCTGGTGGCCGTACACGTGTGGAACACGTGGAGCGAGCGCGCCTACGAAGGCCCCGGCGACCCCCTGAACGCCATGGTGGCGGACGCCGACCGTCTCCTCGAGGCCGAGCAGCACCTGCTGGACGAGACGGTGGCCTCCTGGCAGAAGGCCCATCCCCAGGTGGTGGTGGAGCGGCGCCTGGTGCGTTCCCGGATCCGCCCGGCCCTGATCGACGCCAGTCGCGGCGCCCAGCTGGTGGTGGCCGGCGCCCGGGGACGCGGCGGCTTCACCGGCCTGCTGCTCGGCTCGGTCAGCCAGGCCCTGCTGCACCACGCCCACTGCCCCGTCACCGTCGTCCGCGGTAAGGAGTGACCGTGCCCGAGCAGCAGTCAACGGCGGAGAACCACACCCTGCCCAAGCAGACCACTGCACGCCGGACCCTGCCGGTACCGACGCCCCCGCCACCGGACGCCTACCGACGTGACGCCGCCGAAGTGGCGGACTTACTGGCCGTGGTCCCGGCCACGGGCCTGAGCACGGCGGACGCCGAGCAGTTGGCCGCCGTCTGGGGCGCCAACGAGCTGGCCGAACCGGCCCGCCGGCCGCAGTGGCTGCGCCTGCTGGACCAGTTCCGCAGCTGGCTGATCGGCATCCTGCTCGCCGCCGCCGTCGTCGCGGGGATCATCGGCGAGGTGAAGGACGCCCTCGTCATCGCGGTCGTCCTGGTCATCAACGCCACCATCGGATACCTGCAGGAACGCCGGGCCGAGCGCAGCCTGGAGGCGCTGCGTCAGATGCTGGTGCCCACCGCGCGCGTGCGCCGCGACGGGCAGGTGAAGGTGATCCCGGCCGGCGCCCTGGTGCCCGGCGACGTCGTCCTTCTGGAAGCCGGAGACCGTGTCCCGGCCGACGGGCGCCTGGTGGTCGCCGAGTCGGTCGAGGCGGGCGAGGCCGCGCTGACCGGCGAGTCCCATCCCGTCGCCAAGTCGACCGCACCCACCACGGCCGACGGCGACGAGCTCGTCCCCGTTGCCGAGCGCACCTGCATGCTCTTCATGAACACCGCGCTGACCCGTGGCCGCGCCGAGATGGTCGTCACGGCCACCGGCATGCGCACCGAGGTCGGCGCGATCGCCGAGGCGCTGCGCACCGGCG
>NZ_JAAHBP010000007.1 GCF_023184515.1 Streptomyces sp. D2-8
GGCACGCTGTTGAGTTCTCAAGAAACGGTCGCTTCCTTTGTACTCACCCTCTCGGGCTTTCCTCCGGGCGCTTCCCTTCGGTCTTGCGTTTCCGACTCTATCAGATCTTTTCGATCCGATTTCCTCGGTGCTTTCCAGGTTCCCGCTTCCGCGTTTCCCTTTCCGGCGGTTCCGACTTTATCAGAAGTTTCGGGCCGGATTGACCGGCCGCTCGTTTCCGATTCATCGGGAGAGGCTTCACTGAAATCAGAGTTTCAAGAAGCAGATAGACGTTCACTCTCGCTGGTCCGGGACTAGAGCCCATCTCCAGACAACTGTTCAAATCTACCTCCCCACACTTGCCGTGTCAACGGCTCCTGTGGGGCGAAGAGGACACTAGCAGCTGAACGGTGGTGGTCGCACATCCGGCGGTCGTGGGGGCGATCAGGCGGCTGTGGGGACGGTCGCGCTGCGTTCCGCTGCCTCGACGTCACCGGTCTCTCCGGCACGGGCCGCCCTGCCGCCCAGGACGTAGACGTAGGCCAGGAAGGCCACTTCGGCGGCGACCCCGATGCTGATGCGGGCCCAGGTGGGGAGGCCGGACGGGGTGACGAAGCCTTCGATGGCGCCGGAGATGAAGAGGACGACGGCGAGGCCGATGGCCATGCCTATGGCGGCTCGGCCCTCTTCCGCGAGAGCCGTGCGCCGCGTACGGGGGCCCGGGTCGATGAGAGTCCAGCCCAGGCGCAGGCCGGTGCCGGCTGCGACGAAGACGGCGGTCAGTTCGAGGAGGCCGTGCGGGAGGATCAGGCCGAGGAACGTGTCGAGGCGACCGGCCGAGGACATCAGGCCCACGCCGATGCCGAGGTTGAGCATGTTCTGGAAGAGGATCCAGAGGACCGGGAGTCCGAGGAAGACCCCCAGGATGAGGCACAGGGCGGCGGCCCAGGCATTGTTCGTCCAGACCTGGGCGGCGAAGCTGGCGGCCGGGTGACTGGAGTAGTACGTCTCGTACTGGCCCCCGGGGCGGGTGAGCTCGCGCAGCTCGCTGGGCGCCGCGATCGAGCCTTGTACGTCGGGGTGGGTGCCGATCCACCAGCCCAGGAGGGCCGCGACGGCCGTGGACAGGAGCGCGGTGGGCACCCACCAGTGCCGTGACTTGTAGACGGCGGCGGGGAAGCCGTGGGCGAGGAAGCGCGTGACGTCCCGCCAGGAGGCGCGTCGGGTGCCCGTCACGGCATTACGCGCGCGTGCCACGAGTTGGCTGAGCCGGCCGGTCAGCTGCGGGTCGGGGGCGCTGGACTGGATCAGGGAGAGGTGCGTCGCGGTGCGCTGGTAGAGGGTGACGAGTTCGTCGGCTTCGGCGCCGTTGAGTCGGCGCTGGCGGCGGAGCAGGGCTTCAAGGCGGTCCCATTCCGCTCGGTGGGCGGAGACGAAGACGTCGAGGTCCATCGGTGTGCCTGCTCCTCGGCTGGTCGTCGGAGGCTCGTCGTGGATCAGCTTGTCGTACTGCGGCGCGATGCGCCCTCAGCTTGGCAGACTGGCCCTGTCGGGGGCAGGGCAGGGGAAGGACGGCGGGCGTGAGTGAGCTGGTGACGGGCGAGGCTGTGGCGTTGGAGCTGCGCCCAGCGAGGCTGCCCAGCAGGGCGCTGGCCGTGCTGCTCGATCTGGTGGCGGCCATGGCGGTCTACGTCGCGGTGACCATCGCGCTGGTCGCTTCCACGGCCTCCCTCGACGAGGCGGCGCAGACGGCGCTGTCGATCGCGACGTTCGTTCTCGTGCTGGTGGGCGGGCCGATCGCGGTGGAGACGCTCAGTCACGGGCGGTCGCTCGGGAAGATGGCGTGCGGGCTGCGTGTGGTGCGGGACGACGGAGGCCCGATCCGGTTCCGGCATGCGCTGGTGAGGGGCTTGATCGGCGTGATCGAGATCCTCATGACTTTCGGGGTCGTCGCCTGTATCGCCTCGTTCGTCTCGGCGCGGGGACGGCGGCTGGGGGATGTGTTCGCGGGGACGCTCGTCGTCCGGGAGCGGATCCCGGTCGCCCGGACCGGTTTTGTACCGCCTCCTCCGCCCTGGCTGGCAGGACGGTTCTCGGGGCTCGATCTGTCCGCGGTTCCGGACGGGCTGTGGCTCGCCGTCCGGCAGTACCTGACGCGCATGCAGCAGCTGGATCCGCAGGTGGGCTGGTCGATGGCGGAGCGGCTGGCGTCGGATCTGGCGGAGCGTACGGGGGCTCCGGTGCCGCAGGGTGTGCCGCCGGCGGCGTATCTGGCGGCGGTCGTGCAGGAACGGCAGGCGCGGGAAGCCCGGCGGGCTTTCGGGAGCGATGCGGCCCAGGCGGCCTCGTCGGCCGCGGCCCCGGTGGCAAACGGCCCTATCCCTACGGCCGAGGCTCAGGCGGTGGGCGGTGCCCCGGCTGCCTACGGGCCGCCGGCCGGGGCGCCCGGGGTGGCTCCCGAGCCGTCCGACGGAGGCCGGCCTGCGGAGTCGCCGGGGGTTTCGGCGGGTGAGCGGCCCGGCACCGGGTTCGTGCCGCCGGCGTAGTGGAGGGCGGGGCCGGGCCGGCCCCGGCACGGCTGCCTGCTCAGGTGAACACCGACGGCGGTGACTCCAGGTCCTCGAGCTCGATGCCGGGGGCCGCGAGCACCACGTCTCCGGCGATGTGCACGGTGTGCTGCTCGCCCGTGTCCAGGGCTGTGACCTGGTATTCGTCCACGGTCAGAGGGCCGTTGTCAGTGGCGTGTGCTTCGCTTTTCACCAAGGCCCAGGACTGGTCGACGGTGCGTGGGGCGAGGACCGGGTCCGTGAAGGCGACGAGGCGTACGCGGGTGGCGGCCGCGGAGGGGGTGAGGCGCAGGAGACGGGTGGTGGCGACGAGGAATGCCGGGGACGTGCCGGTGAAGGCGTGGGCGCGCACAGTGCCTTCGGTGGCCTCGGTCCCGGTGGGGTCGGTGCGGACCCAGGTGACGCCGTCGAGGGCGGCGCCGCGGACCTGCCAGGCGGCGGCGTGGAGTTCGAGGCGGATGGGGCGGCCGAGTGCGTCGAGGGTGAGGTCGACGGAGCCGTGGTGATCGCCCGAGGGGGTGGTCAGCTGGGATACGTAGCGCCAGCCGGAGGGGCCGGGGGCGCACTGGAAGTGTTCTTCTGCGAGGGGGGTGTGATCGTGCGGATCGTGGAGCGAATAGCGGCCGCGGGGCATGGGGGTCCTGGGTCCTGACGGGCTGGGCCGGTCGCTGGTCCGTCGAACGGGGCAGGCCCCCGGCACGGGGGTGCGGGGGCCTGCCTCGGAGATCTGACCGGCAGTGAACGACCGGCAGCGGTGCTGCTCGGCTCAGTAGCGGTAGTGGTCCGGCTTGAACGGGCCCTCGACCTGGACGCCGATGTACTCGGCCTGCTCGGGGCGCAGCGTCGTCAGCTTCACGCCGAGCGCGTCGAGGTGGAGGCGGGCGACCTTCTCGTCGAGGTGCTTGGGCAGCACGTAGACGCCCGTCGGGTACTCGTCGGGCTTGGTGAACAGCTCGATCTGGGCCAGGGTCTGGTCCGCGAAGGAGTTGGACATCACGAACGACGGGTGGCCGGTGGCGTTGCCCAGGTTCAGCAGGCGGCCCTCGGACAGGACGATGAGCACCTTGCCGTCGGGGAACGTCCAGGTGTGAACCTGGGGCTTGACCTCGTCCTTGACGATGCCGGGGATCTTGGCCAGGCCGGCCATGTCGATCTCGTTGTCGAAGTGGCCGATGTTGCCGACGATGGCCTGGTGCTTCATCTTGGCCATGTCCGAGGCCATGATGATGTCCTTGTTGCCGGTCGTGGTGATGAAGATGTCGGCCTTGTCGACGACCTCGTCGAGGGTCGTGACCTGGAAGCCGTCCATCGCGGCCTGGAGGGCGCAGATCGGGTCGATCTCGGTGACGATCACGCGGGCGCCCTGTCCGCGCAGAGACTCCGCGCAGCCCTTGCCCACGTCGCCGTAACCGAAGACGACCGCGGTCTTGCCGCCGATGAGGACGTCGGTGGCGCGGTTGATGCCGTCGATCAGCGAGTGGCGGCAGCCGTACTTGTTGTCGAACTTCGACTTGGTGACGGCGTCGTTGACGTTGATCGCCGGGAAGAGGAGGACGCCGTCGCGCTGCATCTCGTACAGGCGGTGGACGCCGGTCGTGGTCTCCTCGGTGACGCCGCGGATCTCCGAGGACAGCTGGGTCCACTTCTGGGGGTTCTCGCCCAGGGTGCGGGTCAGCAGTTCGAGGATGACGCGGTGCTCGTCGGACTCGGCGGTGTCGGGCGAGGGGACCTTGCCGTCCTTCTCGTACTCGACGCCCTTGTGGACGAGGAGGGTGGCGTCGCCGCCGTCGTCCAAGATCATGTTGGGGCCGCCGGTGGGGCTGTCCGGCCAGGTCAGCGCCTGCTCGGTGCACCACCAGTACTCGTCCAGGGTCTCGCCCTTCCAGGCGAAGACCGGGACGCCCTGGGGGTTGTCCACGGTGCCCTGGGGGCCGACGGCGATGGCGGCGGCCGCGTGGTCCTGGGTGGAGAAGATGTTGCAGGAGGCCCAGCGGACCTGCGCGCCGAGGGCGACCAGGGTCTCGATGAGCACGGCGGTCTGCACGGTCATGTGCAGGGAGCCGGTGACACGGGCGCCGGCCAGGGGCTGCGCCTCGGCGTACTCCTTGCGGATCGCCATCAGGCCCGGCATCTCGTGCTCGGCGAGGGTGATCTCCTTGCGGCCGAACTCGGCCAGGGAGAGGTCGGCGACCTTGAAGTCCTGTCGGTTGTCGACAGTCGTCATTGCGAGCTGCTCCTCGGGGTTGGGGCGAGGTGGGTACGGCTGATCTGCGCGGCGGCGGACACAGGGGTGCCCGAAAGAGGACACAGGCATGCCCGCGTACGCGCAGCGCAGTCCGTCGGAGGCCCTCTCTCCCTCGGCCGGTCCGCGGTGGGACCGCCCGACCGCCATCAGCAGCGACGTCTGGCTCCGTCCCAAGCTACACCGGGGGCGGGGGCGATCCCCAGTCCGCCGGGAAACACATCGAGCCGATCATGTGACGGATCGGAGGACGGGACAGGCGGCCGAGAGTGCCGGGGCCTGGGCCGGGGCCAGGCCGGTGCGGGGCCGGGGAAGCCGGACGGGGCCCGCCGAGTGGTTCGGCGGGCCCCGTGGGCCGGAGAGGAAGGGGTCAGTGGTCGGTGGGCTCGAGGGCCGGGCCGCCCGGGGAGGCCTCGGGGTCGGAGCCCTTGGCGGCTTCCTTCTCGCTGTAGACGTCCGGCTCGAGGTAGATCACGCGGGCGATCGGGACGGCGTCGCGGATGCGGGCCTCGGCGGCGTCGATGGCGGCAGCGATCTCGGAGGCCGTGTCGTCGTGCTGGACTGCGATCTTGGCTGCGACGAGGAGTTCCTCGGGGCCGAGGTGGAGCGTGCGCATGTGGATGATGCGGGTGACGGTGTCGCCGTCGACGAGGGCGGTCTCGATCTTCTGGGTCTCCTCGACGCCGGCGGACTCTCCGAGCAGCAGCGACTTGGTCTCGGCGGCGAGGACCAGGGCGATCAGGATGAGCAGGATGCCGATGCAGAGGGTGCCGATGCCGTCCCAGACGCTGTCGCCGGTGAGCAGGGCGAGGCCGACGCCGCCGAGCGCGAGGATCAGACCGACGAGGGCGCCGAGGTCCTCCAGGAGGACGACCGGGAGTTCGGGGGCCTTGGCGTGGCGGACGAACTCCTTCCAGGAGCGCTTGCCCCGCAGGACGTTGGACTCCTTGATGGCCGTGCGGAAGGAGAAGGTCTCGGCGATGATCGCGAAGACGAGGACGCCGACCGGCCAGTACCAGTTCGTCAGCTCGTGCGGGTGCTTGATCTTCTCGTAGCCCTCGTAGAGGGCGAACATGCCGCCGACCGAGAAGAGGACGATGGAGACGAGGAAGGCGTAGATGTAGCGCTCGCGGCCGTAGCCGAAGGGGTGTTGCGGGGTGGCCTCGCGCTTGGCCTTCTTGCCGCCGAGCAGGAGCAGCGCCTGGTTGCCGGAGTCGGCGAGCGAGTGGACGGACTCGGCGAGCATCGACGACGAGCCGCTGAAGAGGAACGCCACGAACTTCGCTACCGCGATCGCGAGGTTGGCGACCAGTGCCGCCACGATCGCCTTGGTGCCGCCTGACGCGCTCATATGTCCGCGTTGTCCCTTCGTACGCCGTTCCAGGGCCGGGATGCCGCCTTGGTGCGGCGCCCGTGGCTTTGCCCGTGCTTGACGGTGGGCCATTGTTGCAGCCCGCTCGGGCCGCGGTGCTTCAGGTCAACAGCACGGGGTGCATCGCGGTCAGGCGACGACGGTGGCCCGGAAGAGCGTTCCCGTTCCGGACACTTCGGCCTTTTCGCCGGCCGGGACGAAGACGGACCCGCCCGGGGCCAGGTCGTGTTCGCCGGCCCGGACGGTGCCGGCCGTGCAGAGCAGGATCTGCGGGGTCGGGCGGGTGAGGTCGTGGGCGGCGCCCGCCTCGGCGAGGACGTAGCGGGAGAGGCGGAACTCGTCGATGGGGGTCTCGTAGACCTCCTCGCCGTCCGGGGAGGCCTCGGGGCGCAGGACGCCGGGGTCGCTGGGAAGGAAGCGGACGATGCGCAGGAGTTCGGGGACGTCGACGTGCTTGGGGGTCAGGCCGCAGCGCAGGACGTTGTCGGAGTTGGCCATGATCTCCACGCCGAGGCCGTCGAGGTAGGCGTGCGGGATGCCGGCGCCGAGGTACAGGGCCTCGCCGGGCTGGAGCCGCACGTGGTTCAGCAGCATCGCGGCGATGACGCCGGGGTCGCCCGGGTAGTGGTGGGCGATGTCGGCGTAGGGGGCGTAGGCGCCGCCGAGGCGGGTGCAGGCGGTCGCCGCCTCCGCGACCGTGCGGGACATCTCGTCGGGGTCGGCGGTGAGGATCGCCGTGAGGACCTCGCGCAGGGCGGCGTCCTCGGGGTGGGCGTGCAGCAGGTCGACGTAGGGCTTGAGGGAGTCGACCCCGAGGTCGTCGAGCAGGGCCGCGGCCTCCAGCGGGTCGCGGAAGCCGCACAGGCCGTCGAACTCGGTGAGGGCGCAGATCAGTTCGGGCTTGTGGTTGGCGTCCTTGTAGTTGCGGTGCGGGGCGTCCACGGGGATGCCGCGGCGCTCCTCGTCCGCGTAGCCCTCCTTCGCCTGCGCGAGGTCGGGGTGGACCTGGAGGGAGAGGGGGGCCCCGGCGGCGAGGAGCTTGAGGAGGAAGGGCAGCCGGGGGCCGAACTTGGCGACGGCGGCGGGTCCGAGTTCCTTCTCGGGGTCGGCGTCGACGACCTCGACGAGCGTGCCCCGGGCGGTGCGCGAGGGTGCGCCCGGGTGGGCGCCCATCCACATCTCCGCCTGCGGCTCGCCGGTCGGTTCGACGCCGAGCAGCTGCGGGATGGCGGTCGGGGAACCCCAGGCGTAGGGGCGGATGGTGTTGTCGAGGCGGTCCATGCGGTTCTCTCTGGGTGTGCGGGGGTGCGGGCGCGTCAGGGTGTCCCGGGCAAGATCAGGCCCTCGAGGCGAGCGCCAGGTAAACCGCGGCGAAATCCGTGATGGCGATCAGTTCCGCGAGGGTCTCCAGTTCGCCGCCCTCCTCCGGTTCCAGTTCGCTGATCGGTGTGTCGTGGCTGAGGGCGAGGTCGCGGGCGCCGGGGGCGGCGGTGAGGCCGCCGATCGGGCGGTCGCGGAGCAGCACCACGCGCGCGTGCAGGGCGGGTGCTTCCTCGACGCGGTCGCGGAAGAAGTCGTCGGGGTCGGCGCTGGCGGCCAGCGGGCCGGCGAGGAGGGCGCTGTGGGCGGCGAGGGCCTCGGGGAGTTCGGCGACGACCGCGGGGGTGCCGGACAGTTCGGCGAGGGCGGCGGCGAAGCGGCGGCCGGCCGGGCCGGCCGAGGTGCCCTCGGTCCAGACGATCGGGAGCGCGTCGGCGAGTTCGGCGGCCAGGGTCTTGGCGGCGTTGCTGTAGGTGGCGATGGCCGGGCCGCAGCGTTCGGCGACGCGGTCGAGGCGGTCGGCGACCTTGCCAAGGGCGTCCGGCGGGGCGGCGAGCACGCCCGTGCGGTCCAGGAGCGCGAGCAGCGGGGTGAGCAGGGCCCACAGGACGCCGGGGGCGGACGCGGCGAGGGGCTCGTCCTGGTCGTACGGGGCGGTCGCCATGGGCACGAACAGGCCGTGCGAGCCCTGGACGGCGTCGGCGAGCGGGGTACGGGCGGGGGCCACGGCGACGACGGTGCAGCCCCGGCGGTAGGCCTGCTCGGCGAGGAGGGACAGGCCGGGTTCGGTGCCGTCCGGGGTGGTGATCAGCAGGAGGTCGACGGAGCCGACCCAGCCGGGCAGTTCCCAGCGCAGGGCGCCCGCGGCGGGGGCGACGCCGGTGGGGGCGAGGCGGGTGACCGGACTGCCGGCACCGGCGAGCGTGCCGATGAAGTCGGCGGCGTGGGTGGCCGCGGCACCCGGGCCGGCGATGAGCACCGCGCGGGGACGGCCGTCCGGCTTGAGGTCGTTGACGCCCGCCTCGGCGGCATGGCGGGCGGCCGTGCGGACGCGGGCGCCGGCTTCTGCGGCGCCGCGGAGCAGGCCGCGGTGGTCGGCCTCGGCGAGGCCCTCCGGGGAGTCGAGCAGCGATTCGTCGAGCATGGGCGGCAGCTTCCCATCGCCGGGGTCCGTTATGAGGGTGTCCTGGATCGTGCCCGCTGTGCCGGGGGCTATGTGCACCGAAGTGTCACGCGGGTGCCTGAGCCCCCGCCGGTCACGCGGGGCGGCGGGCCTCGTCGACGAGCAGGACGGGGATGCCGTCGCGGACGGGGTAGGCCAGGCCGCAGCTGGTGTCGGTGCAGATCAGTTCGCTGTCCTGCTCCGTGAGGGGGGAGTGGCAGGCAGGGCAGGCGAGGATCTCGAGGAGGCCGGATTCCAGGGGCATAGGGGTTTCCTCCGAGGTGCGGGCGCTTGGGGTCGTGCCTGGTCAGGTTACCGCCGGTGGGGGTGGGGCCTCAGCCCCTGATGATCCCCAGCACCTCGTCCCGCACCCGGGCCATGGTCGCGGCGTCCCTCGCCTCGGCGTTCAGGCGCAGCAGCGGTTCCGTGTTGGACGGGCGGACGTTGAACCACCAGTCGGCGGAGGAGACCGTGAGGCCGTCGAGCTCGTCGAGGGTGATGCCCTCGCGGGCGCCGTACGCGGAGCGGATCGCGGTGAGGCTGGCCTGCTGGTCGGCGACCGTGGAGTTGATCTCCCCGGAGCCGGCGTAGCGGTCGTACTGGGCCACGAGGGAGGAGAGGGGGCCGTCCTGGCCGCCCAGGGCCGCCAGGACATGGAGGGCGGCCAGCATGCCCGTGTCGGCGTTCCAGAAGTCGCGGAAGTAGTAGTGCGCGGAGTGCTCGCCGCCGAAGATCGCGCCGGTGCGGGCCATCTCGGCCTTGATGAAGGAGTGGCCCACGCGGGTGCGGACCGGGCTGCCGCCGTTCTCCTCGACGACCTCGGGGACCGACCAGGACGTGATCAGGTTGTGGATGATCGTGCCCTTGCCGCCGTGCCGGGCCAGTTCACGGGAGGCGACCAGGGCGGTGATCGCCGACGGGGAGACCGGCTCGCCGCGCTCGTCGACCACGAAGCAGCGGTCTGCGTCGCCGTCGAAGGCGAGGCCCAGGTCGGCGCCCTCGTCGCGGACCCGCTTCTGCAGGTCGACGAGGTTGGCCGGGTCCAGGGGGTTGGCCTCGTGGTTCGGGAAGGTGCCGTCGAGCTCGAAATACATCGGGACCAGCGTCAGGGGCAGGCCGGCGAAGACCTCGGGGACCGTGTGCCCGCCCATGCCGTTGCCCGCGTCGACGACAACCTTCAGGGGGCGGATGGAGGTCAGGTCGACCAGGGAGCGCAGATGTGCCGCGTAGTCCGACAACGTGTCACGGCCTGTGATGGTGCCCGCCTTCGCGGCCGGCTCCGGGGCGCCCGACTCGCTCCAGCCCTCCACCAGTTCGCGGATCTCCGTGAGGCCGGTGTCCTGGCCGACCGGGGCGGCGCCCGAGCGGCACATCTTGATGCCGTTGTACTGCGCCGGGTTGTGGGAGGCGGTGAACATGGCGCCCGGCAGGTTCAGCGCGCCCGAGGCGTAGTAAAGCTGATCCGTCGAGCAGAGGCCGATCTCCGTCACGTCCGCGCCCAGCGCGGCCGCCCCGCGCGCGAAGGCCCGCGACAGGCCCGGTGAGGAGGGCCGCATGTCGTGCCCGGTCGCGATGGCGCTCGCGCCGGTGACCTGCACGAAGGCCGCCCCGAAGAGCTCGGCCAGGGACTCGTCCCACTGGTCGGGGACGACCCCGCGTACGTCGTACGCCTTCACGACCTGCGACAGATCAGCAGCCACGGCCAACCTTCCTGAAAAAGTACTGTCGGTCCGCCCAAACTACCCCTGCCCACCGACAGCGCGCTGGGCGGACGCCCGGAGGACTCCCTGCCGTAGCCTCAGGTCAGGGCAGCATCCAGCCCAGGACCGGGGTGCTCTGGCCCACCACGATCAGGCACATCACCAGCAGCAGGCCCAGGCTCCACGGCAGCACCTTGCGCAGCAAGTCGCCCTCGCGGCCCGCCAGTCCGACGGCCGCGCAGGCGATGGTGAGGTTCTGCGGGGAGATCATCTTGCCGAGGACGCCGCCGGAGCTGTTGGCGGCGGCCAGGAGCTCGGGCGAGAGTCCGGACTCGCGGGCGGCGGTCACCTGGAGGGCGCCGAAGAGGGCGTTGGCGGAGGTGTCCGAGCCGGACACGGCGACGCCGAACCAGCCGAGGACGGGCGACAGGAACGCGAGCCCGGCTCCGGCCGCCGCCACGAAGTGGCCGATGGTCGCCGCCTGCCCGGAGAGGTTCATGACGTACGCGAGGGCGAGGACGGACGTCACGGTCAGGATCGCGAAGCGCAGTTCGTGTACGGTCGCGAGCCATTCCCGGACCGCCACGCGCGCGTGGACGCCGATGACGACGGCCGTGCAGATCCCGGCGAGCAGGACGAGGGTGCCGCCGGTCGACACGACGGGCCAGCTGAAGACGTTGCCGCCGACCGGTTCGCCGTCGGGTCCCGCGACGTCCAGGAAGGGCCAGTCGTAGGTCTGGGTGGTCCTGGCGAGCCGGTCCTTGACGGCCGGGATCTGCGCGACGGAGAAGATCACGACGATCAGCGCGTAGGGGGCGTACGCGCGCAGGACCTCGCGGGGCGGGTCCTCCTCGTCCAGTTCCTCACTGCGGGCGCCGGTCAGCACGGAGGCCCGTACGGACTCGGCGGCGGGCACGCGCGCGTGCGGTACGGCGAGCAAGGCGCCCGCGCCGGCCAGGGCGGCGCCGATGTCGGCGAGTTGGGCGGAGACGTGGTTGGAGGCGGCGAACTGGGCGACGGCGAAGGCGACTCCGCACGCCAGGGCGGGTACCCAGGTCTCGCGCAGGCCGCGTCGGCCGTCCACGAGCCAGACCAGCACGAGGGGCACCACGAGGGCCAGCAGCGGTGTCTGACGGCCCACCACGGACGCCACGGAGTCCAGGGGCAGTCCGGTCACCTGGGCGAGCGTGACGACCGGTGTGCCCATCGCTCCGAAGGCGACGGGCGCGGTGTTGGCGACCAGGGCGACGACGGCGGCGCGCACCGGCTCGAAGCCCAGGGCGACCAGCATGACCGCGCTGATCGCGACGGGCGCCCCGAAGCCGGCGAGCGCCTCCAGCAGCGCTCCGAAGCAGAAGGCGATGACGAGCGCCTGGATGCGCGGATCCTCGGACAGCCGCCCGAAGGACCGGCGCAGGATGTCGAAGTGCCGGGTGCGGACGGTCATCCGGTACACCCACAGGGCGTTGACGACGATCCACAGGATGGGGAAGAGACCGAAGGCGGCGCCCTGGGCGCCGCTGGAGAGAGTCTGGCCGAGCGGCATGCCGTAGGCGAGCCAGGCGACGAGGACGGCGGCGAGGAGGCCGGTCAGGCCCGCCAGGTGCGCCTTCATGCGGACGCCGCCGAGCAGGACCAGGACGATCACCAGGGGCAGGGCCGCCACCAGGGCGGACAGGCCGAGTGAGCCGGCGACGGGTTCCAGCTCCTGGACGTACACGGGCGCCTCCCCGGTTTCCGTCATGCGAAAGCGATTTCTCGCTGCCTCACCACGGAATGGTCATGTCCGCGCCAAGCGCGCATCAATGGGTGGGCGTGTGGAGAAACCGAGGGGTGCGGTCAGTTGTCGGGCGAGCGCAGGACCCGCAGGTGTCCGCGCCGCGCGACCTCTCTCGGATCGGCCCCGCGGCCTCCGCCGCCGGCCCCGGCCGCCCGCTCCTGGGGACGGGCCGCCTCGCGCACGGCGTTCGCAAGCGCTTCCAGGTCGTCGCCGCTGGGGCGGGCCGGGGCCGAACCGTCGAGGAGCCGGACGACCTCCCAGCCGCGCGGCGCGGTGAGGCGCTCGGAGTGCTCGGCGCACAGGTCGTAGCAGTGGGGTTCGGCGTAGGTGGCGAGCGGGCCGAGGACCGCGGTCGAGTCGGCGTAGACGTACGTCAGCGTCGCGACGGCGGGACGGCCGCAGGCGGTGCGCGAACAGCGACGTACAGGGCTCACGACGTTGGACGGTACCGCACTCTTGAGCGGGCCGCGACGACTCTCCACCAGGTCACTCCCCCGTGTCGTGTTGTGAAACGCCCCACACACCCCTTTGGCCACACCTTGCTGACCTGCCAGGACATCGACGTCCAAGGTGTCGAACGACCTCGCAAGCGGTCAAGAGTCGTCACAAAACCCTCAATTGCCGCGAGGTCGCCGGTCTCAACGGGATACGGATTTGAGCCCAACCTTGGCTTGAATGGTCATGTAACGACATGCCGCGCGGCGCGGCCGGAACCCGTCCGTGCCGCCGTGCGGTGCCGGGCACTGGGACGCGGCGGGGACTACCCTTCACCAGTGATGGACAAGCCCGTAACGCCCCGTGCCGCCGCCCCCGGGCCCCGCCGTCGTGATCGCCACGGACGGGGCATGCGCGGCCCGATCGCACCGCCGCAGGTGCCGCTCGCCGCGAGCCGCGCGGAGGCGTTCGCCGATCTGGTGCAGGACTCCGTGGAGCGCCTGGAGCGGCGGTGGCCGCAGCTCGCCGACATCGACTTCCTGGTCCTCGAGGTGCCGCGGCTCGACGGGCCCGGCCAGGCCTGGAACGACGAGGCGGTTCCGCTCGGCGGCACGATCAGCGCGCGCGACGGCCGCCCCGCGCGTGTGGTCGTCTACCGGCGACCGGTCGAGATCCGCACCAAGGGGCGCGACGAGCGGGCGGCGCTGGTGCACGAGGTCGTCGTCGAGCAGGTCGCCGAGATCCTCGGACTGACGCCCGAGACGGTGGACCCGCGGTACGGCGAGGACCAGGGCTGAGACCGGCGCCGGCCGGCGGACCTACTTCTGGAGCACCGACAGGTCCTCGTCCGCCTCGGGTACGGCCACCGTCCCCCGGTCGTCCGGCAGGGTCTGCACGGTGAAGGCGGGGATGCCGCCCTCGCTCGCCGCCAGGGTGCGGGCCCCGTAGACCGGGCCGCCGGAGACCGGCTCGACGGTCAGCGCGTAGGTGCCCTTCAGGCCTCCGGGGGCCGGGGGCTCGATGTCCTGGGTCGTGCCGGCCTTGATCGTGTACGTCTTCGACACCGGTGTGCCGCCCTCGCTGCCGGCCGACGCGGTGACCTTGACCGTGGCGGCGGCGCCGGGCGCCGTCAGGGACAGGGTGCTGCCCTTGCCGCTGTTGTCCGCGGACGTCGCGCGCGTGCCGACGGGGCGCGTGGCCGGGATGAACGCCGTCTCCTGCTTGTCGCCCTTGCCGCGGACGACCCGCACGGCCGCCACGACCGGCACGGACCGGTCCGTCGGGGTCAGCACCAGGGAGCCGGCCTCGCCGCGGGTGACGTCGCCCAGGTCGACGGCGGTCGTCATACCGCCCTTGACGTGCACCGTCTCGTGCCCGGCCGGGGTGATCAGCCCGGAGGGGGAGGCGAGGCGCACCTTCAGGTCCGCGTCGGCGTCGCCGGGGGTGAAGGCGACCAGGCGCACGGAGGTGGCGTCCTTGGGGATGCCGGGCAGGACCAGGCTGCCCGACGGGTCCGTGGACGCGGCCAGCCAGTCGCCGCCGAGCTTGTCGTCCAGGGCCTGCACGGCGGCGCCGACGCGTCCGCTGCGGACGTTGACGTGCACGGTGAGGTTGGTCTGCCGCGCGTCGCTGAGGGTGGACAGCAGGACCGGCTCGCTGGAGTGCGGCTGGACCGTGATGCCCTCCCCGACCGCGGACTTCAGGGTGCCGTCCTTGCCGTAGAGCTCGATGTCGACCACGGCGGCCGAATCGTCGGGGTTCGTCAGGTGGACGTAGTCGGTGCGGTCGGCTTCCGTGCTGGCTCCGGGGAACCAGAAGTCGGTGTCCGGAGCGGTGCAGTTGACGCCCTGCAGGCCGCGCCCGGTGCCCGCGGCGACCTCGGTCGTCTCCTGGACGGTCCAGCCGGGCGCGAACCTGCCGTCCGCGGTCCCGACGAGCGCGGGTGCGTCGCCGCCGGAGCTGTCGCCGGTGACCGGCTTCCCGGGCTCCTTGGGAGTCAGCACGGGTTTGGCGGACTTGTCCTTGCCGGACTTCCCGTCGTCCTTGCCCCTGTCCTTGTCCTTGCCGCCGGCCGAGTCGTCCGCCGACTCCTCGGTGGCCGCCTGGAGTTCGGCCTTGCCGCCGCTCTCGGTGCCCTTGGTGACGGGCGTGAAGGAGGTGTAGGACGTCTCGGCGAGGTCGGACGTGCTGGGCGCCGGGCACAGCAGGCTCGTGCGCTCCACGGGCAGTTGGGCGGCCGCCTTGGCGGCGGTGTCCGTGCCCTTGGCGTCCGGGGCGGACAGCGCGGCGAAGCCGGTGACGGCGGCCAGCGCGGTCGTGCCGGCGATCAGGGACAGGGTGGTGCGGTTCACTGCTGGCTCCCGTCGGGACGCTCACTGCCCGTGCCGTGGGGGTGGTGCTGCTGCGCCGGGTCGTACGGCGTGCCGTAGCCCTGCTGGTACGCCTGGTCGTAGCCCTGTTGGTCGTGCTGGTCGTACGAGGGAGGCTGGCCCTGGCCGCCGTAGGCGTACGGGTCGTACTGGCCGCCCTGGTACGGGTCCGCCTGGTACTGCTGCCCGTAGGCGTCCGCCGGGTACTGGGCGTTCTGGTACTGGTCGCCGTAGCCCGCGTACTCGCCGCCCTGGTAGGCGGCGTTGTCCCACTCACCGTAGTTCTGCTGCTGGGGCACGGCCGCCGGCGGCTGGTCCGGCTGCGGGGGCTGCGGGGGCGGGAACTCCTCGGGCCCGGTGGCCTCTTCGGCCTCGGCCTCCGCCTGGGCGCGCAGGCGGCGGGCGCGGCGGCCCTCGCCGGCGACGGCCTGGGCCGGGACGGCCGGCTCCTCGGGGAGGTCGTCGTCGATGTCGCGGCGCCGGCCGGGCAGGGCGAGCACCACGAGGACGACGGCGAGGAGGCCCTGGGCCCACAGCCAGGCCGTGTGGCCGATCGGGTCGTCGTAGGTGACGTCCAGCCTGCCGCCGGTGGCGGGGAGTTCGAAGCCCTGGGCCCAGCCGTCGACCGTGGTGCGGGGCAGCGGCTTGCCGTCGAGTGTGGCGGACCAGCCGTCGGAGGCGGTGTCGGCCAGGCGCAGCACGCGTCCGCCGGCACCGGCCGGGATCGTGGTGTGGATGTCGACGGGCCCGGCGGCGACGGGCTTCGGGGTGCCGGAGCCGGAGGCGGGGACGATGGTGGCGCGTGCGACCTCCTGGTCGATCTGCCACAGCGCGCCGTCGTCCTGCTGGCTGAGCCGGGTCAGGCCGGGCGTGGCGTCCAGGACGCGGGTGACGTCTCGGGGAGCGCCCTGGTGGACGAGGACGTAGCGCACGGCGAAGCCACCGAGCTGGTCGGCCTGGTCGGCGCCGGAGCCGGCGACGAGGTTGGCGACGACCTTGTCGAGCCTGCCGTTCTCGCCGTCGGCCGCGGCGATCTCGCCGTCGCCGAGGCGGGCGCCGGAGCCGCGGACCAGCACGTATCCGACGTGGGAGCCGGAGTCGCTGTCGAGGACGAGGGTGCGGGCCTGGTCGCTGCTCCCGCTCTCCTCGGCGACGAACGCCGGGACCTGGGTCGGGTCGCGCCGCTCCACGGGGCCGTCGGCGCCGCGGATCATCCAGCCCGCGGCGACGAGCAGCGGGCCCGCGGCCGAGGCGAAGGCGATCAGCACGGCGACCGGCTGGCGCCAGCCGAAGCTCTGCTCGGCGACACGCGCGCGTGCCCCGTCGGCGCCGAGCGCGGCGGCCGCCAGGAGGGCGATGCCGTAGACGAGGGTCGCCGGGCCGGCCCAGGTGGAGCTGTTGGACAGGACCGCGAAGACGAAGCCGACCAGGGCGACCGCCCAGGCCGTCCAGATGCCCGACTGGCGTTCCGAGCGCACCAGGGCGGCGAGCGCGGCCAGCACGATGCCGATGAGCATGAGGCCGCTGACGGTGCCGGGGCCGCCCGGGCTGGCGCCGAGCAGGTCGACGGCGGAGGCGGCCGAGGGGCCGTACGCGAGACCGGCCTCCTGGAAGAAGCCGAACGGAAGCAGCGTCAGCGACCAGGGGGCGAGGAGCAGCAGGGGCGTGCCGAGCTGGGCCAGGAACCGCAGCCCGTAGGCCGTGATGTCGGACCGGCGCAGCACCAGCAGCCCGACGCCGAGGAGCAGCGCGATGGGCCACACGATCGGCGTGAAGGCGGTGGTGATGGTCAGCAGCAGCGCGTACGCCCAGGTGGCGCGCCAGCTGCCGCGGGTTCCGGCGGAGTTCGTCAGGCCGCCGGCCGCGACGCCCGCGCGCGCGATGAGCGGCAGCAGCGCGGCCAGGACGGCGGTGCCGATGCGGCCGCCAGCGAGGGCGCCGGTGGCGGCGGGCAGGAAGGCGTAGACGACGGCCGCCCAGGCGCGCAGCAGCCGGGACTCGACGAGCGGGCGGGAGGCGAAGTAGGCGGTGACACCGGCCAGCGGCACCGAGCAGACGAGCAGGACCGTGACGGCGAGGCCGGTCGAGCCGAACAGCAGGGACGCCAGCATGGCCACGAGCGCGAGGTACGGCGGCGCGGACGAGGTGCCGCCGGCGCCGACCGGGTGCCAGGCGTCCAGGTAGCGCGACCACAGCTCGGCGGAGTCGGCCGGGGCGGGCAGCAGGGCGCCGCCCGCGAGCGCGCCGCCGCCGAGGAGCTGGCGGCAGGCGACCAGGGAGACGAGCAGCAGCACCAGGAAGAGCACCGGGCCGGGCTTGCGCGCGATGCGCTTGAGCCGGGCGAACTGCTCGATCTCCAGGAAGTCGGCGTCGTCGCCGCCGGGGCCCGATTCGACGGCGGAGCCGTGCCGTCCGGCGCCGGACGCGACCTCGGGGTCGGAGCGGCCGACGAGGCTGCTCGCGACCTGCTCGACGGTGACGCGGACGGTCGCGCCGGGCGGCGGGAAGAGGGACCGCAGCTCGTCCTTGTCGATCCGGGGTGCGCCTCTGCCGCGCCGTCCGGCGAGGATCCGCTCGGGCCTGAGCAGCGTGCCCATCAGACCGCGGATCTCGTCGACGGCCTGTCCGGGTACCTTGCCGACGAGGTAGGCCACGGTGCGCAGCAGGGTGCCGAGCACGATCCGCAGCATCACCCAGGGGAGTACGGCCGTACGCGAGTTGACGAGCAGGGTGTAGACGGCGCCGGCCTTGTCGACCTTGTGCGGGGAGGCCGCCGTACGGCCCACGCAGTCGACCGTGCGGCGCTCGCGGCTGGACGCCTCGGCATGCCGGACGACCGCCTCGGGGGCGACCAGGACGCGGTAGCCGGCCGCGTGCGCGCGCCAGCACAGGTCGACGTCGTCGCGCATGAGGGGCAGGTGGCGGTCGAATCCACCGAGCTGCTCGAAGACGTCGCGGCGGACGAGCATGCCCGCGGTGGACACTGACAGCACGGTCCTGACGTGGTCGTGCTGCCCCTGGTCCTGCTCGCGGCGGTCCAGGCCGGTCCAGCGGCGCCCGGAGTTGGCGATGGAGACGCCGACCTCCAGCAGCTGCCGCCGGTCGTACCAGCCGCGGAGCTTGGGGCCGACGACGGCCACGTCCTCGCGGCCCAGCTCGTACTCGTTGTCCACGACCCGCAGCAGCTGGGCCAGGGCGTCCGGGTCCGGGGCGCAGTCGTCGTGCAGCAGCCACAGCCACTGCACCGGCTCGCCGTGCGGGAGCTCGGGCAGGTCGTAGGCGTCGTCGCGCCACGAGCGCGTGACCGGGTCCCAGCCGCTGGGGCGCTTCAGGTACGGCAGCTCGTCCGGGGTGAGGACCGGGGCGGTGCGGCCGCACTCCTCGACGGCCTGGCCGAAGCCGGTGCGGCGGGCGAGGTGCAGCACGCGGTCGGCGCCGAGGGCGTCGGTGACCAGCTGGGCGGAGGTGTCCGCGCTGCCGGTGTCGGCCCCCATCGCGTACTGGACGGGCCGCTCCTGGCCGAGCAGCCCGGCGAGCGCGTCGGGCAGCCAGCGGGCGCCGTCGTGGGAGACGAGGACCGCGGTCACCACATGACGCGGGAACTCAGGTGTGGCAGCGGTGTCGTGATGAGCTGCCGGGTGGCTGTGCACGGACATCGAGGTACGGGCCCCGGTTCGGTGGACTGCGGTGGACGCCTGCGCCCGGTGGGGGCGGGGTCGTCTCGGACGAGCGACCACACTATCGGCTGCGCAGCAAGGCGGCCCGCCGCCTGTGGATAACCCACGGGTGACGGGCCGTTCGCGAAGAGGGGTCGGTCAGACGGCCGCTTTCTTCAGCCGGCGGCGCTCCCGCTCGGACAGGCCGCCCCAGATGCCGAATCGCTCGTCGTTGGCGAGGGCGTACTCGAGGCACTCGGAGCGGACCTCACAGGCGAGGCAGACCTTCTTGGCCTCCCTGGTCGAGCCGCCCTTCTCGGGGAAGAAGGACTCGGGGTCGGTCTGGGCGCACAGCGCGCGCTCCTGCCAGCCGAGTTCCTCGTCCGCGTCGTCGACCAGCAGTTGCTGCACCGTCTCGGTCATGTGCGCCCCTCGTCTGTCTTTCGCGTCCCCGTGATCTAGCCGTTACCGATTCCGGCTGAACGACACGAGTGAAATTACAAGTGTGCTGCTCCGGGCGAGTCAAGCCGAGATCTGCTATTGAGCCCCTTATTCACTCTGCGGAACCAAGCCCATGCGGAAAGTGTTCAAATCACCATAAAACCTGACACACGGATGGAGCCCGCGAGGGCTCACACCTTCCGCCGGACCCCTTGCGGACCTGTACGGAGGAGGACGCCCGGGAGTTCGATCTCGTTCCGACACGCACATCGAAGCGAAACGGATCACAGTCGGATCACGAGTACGCAACGGGGTTTGTGCGCCCGGTTGGACGCCATGTGTCCCGGGCGGGCCATGAACAAACCTTTCATCTGAGCGATCGACCGGATGAGGTGAACCACATCCCACATACCGGGTGTCGAGTTGACAGCGGAGGTGTGAGCCGGTGTCCTTGTGGGCATGCTCGCGAACTTGGCGCTCACCTCGACCCGCACCGCCGGGTCCCACGGTGCTGCCCGCGCTCGCTGTCGCTGTTGCTGTTCCAGCTGTTGAGCCACACCCGCTCCAGCTGAAGGCCGAGCCACCCGTATCTCGGCTCCTGTTCCCTCTGACCTTCTTTCACTGAGGAACCACGCACCCCATGAACAGCGACAGCGACCTCCAGATCGCCGGCGACATCCTCGAAGTCACGCACCTCCTCCAGACCCCGCGCGAGCACCCGGCCACCGTCGCCGAGTTCGTCGGACTCGCCCGCTCCCTCGCCGAGGACCGCTCCCAGTGGGAGCACCTCGTCCGCTACGACGCGGCCAGCCGGTGGTACCACCGGCTGCGCACCGGCCCGGGCTACGAGGTGTGGCTGCTGTCCTGGGTGCCCGGGCAGGGCAGCGGGCTGCACGACCACGGCCGCTCCTCCGGTGTGCTGACCGTGCTGGACGGCACGCTGACCGAGCGCACGGAGCGGGGCACGCGCGCGCTGGGCGCGGGCGCGCAGCGCGTTTTCGCGCCGGGGTACGTGCACGAGGTCGTGAACGACGCGCTGGAGCCGGCGGTGAGCCTGCACGTCTACTACCCCGGCCTCACCGAGATGCCGATGCACACGGCCCCGCACTGCGAGGCCCGAAGCACACCGGGTGTCGTGACCGCCTGACCGGTTGCCGTGGCCGCCGACCGGTTGTCATGGGCGCCGACCGGTTGTCGGAGGCGCCTGCAAGACTGTCCCGCCCGTCGCCCGACCACCACCCCTCAACGAGTCAGCCTGGCGGCTGACACACTGTTTCAATGCGCATTGTGGTTCTGGCAGGCGGCATCGGCGGTGCCCGGTTCCTGCGTGGTCTGAAGCGGGCTGTTCCGGACGCGGACATCACGGTCATCGGCAACACCGGGGACGACATCCACCTCTTCGGGCTGAAGGTCTGCCCGGACCTCGACACGGTGATGTACACGCTCGGCGGCGGCATCAACGAGGAGCAGGGCTGGGGTCGCGCCGACGAGACCTTCCACCTCAAGGAGGAACTCGCGGCGTACGGCGTCGGGCCCGAGTGGTTCGGCCTCGGCGACCGGGACTTCGCCACGCACATCGTGCGGACGCAGATGATCGGCGCCGGATACCCGCTGAGCGCGGTGACGGAGGCGCTGTGCGACCGCTGGAAGCCGGGCGTGCGGCTCATCCCCATGTCCGACGACCGCATCGAGACTCATGTGGCCGTCGAGATCGACGGCGAGACCAAGGCGATCCACTTCCAGGAGTACTGGGTGCGGCTGCGCGCCTCGGTGCCCGCCCGGGCGGTCGTGCCGGTGGGTGCCGACCAGGCGAAGCCCGCGCCGGGCGTCCTGGAGGCCATCGCCGAGGCGGACGTGATCCTCTTCCCGCCGTCCAACCCGGTCGTGTCGATCGGCACGATCCTCGCCGTGCCGGGCGTCCGGGAGGCGATCGCCGAAGCCGGGGTGCCGGTCATCGGCCTTTCCCCCATCGTCGGTGACGCACCCGTGCGGGGCATGGCCGACAAGGTGCTCGCCGCCGTGGGCGTCGAGTCGACCGCCACGGCGGTGGCCGAGCACTACGGCTCCGGCCTGCTGGACGGCTGGCTCGTCGACTCGGTGGACGCGGGCGCGGTGGAGCAGGTCGAGGCGGCCGGGATCCGCTGCCGGGCCGTGCCGCTGATGATGAGCGACGCCGACGCGACCGCGCGGATGGCCCAGGAGGCGCTGGCGCTGGCCGAGGAGGTGCGGGGGGCGTGAGCGGCGAGGTCACCGGCGCGGAGCCGGGTGCCGCCGGGTACCGGGTGTGGGCCCTGGGCGGGCTGCCCGAGGTCACGGCCGGGGACGACCTGGCGAAGCTGATCGCGGCCGCCGAGCCCGGTCTGGCCGACGGGGACGTGCTGCTCGTCACCTCGAAGATCATGTCCAAGGCGGAGGGCCGGATCGTCCGGGCCGCCGACCGGGAGGCCGCGATCGACGCGGAGACCGTCCGGGTGGTGGCCCGGCGCGGCGCCCTGCGGATCGTCGAGAACAAGCAGGGGCTCGTCATGGCCGCGGCCGGGGTCGACGCGTCCAACACCCCGTCCGGGACCGTGCTGTTGCTGCCCGAGGACCCGGACGCCTCCGCCCGCGCCCTCCGCGACGGACTGCGCGACGCCCTCGGCGTCGACGTCGGGGTCGTGGTCACCGACACGTTCGGGCGGCCCTGGCGCTCCGGGCTCACGGACGTCGCGATCGGCGCCGCCGGAGTGCGCGTGCTCGACGATCTGCGCGACGGCACGGACGCGTACGGCAATCCGCTCAGCGCCACCGTCGTCGCCACGGCCGACGAACTCGCCGCCGCCGGCGACCTGGTCAAGGGCAAGGCCGCTGGACTGCCGGTCGCCGTGGTGCGCGGGCTCCCGCACCTGGTCGCGGAGGGCGACGACGGCGAGGGAGCGCGGGCCATGGTCCGCGGCGCACGCGACGACATGTTCCGCCTCGGCACCTCGGAGGCGATACGGCTGGCCGTGACCCAGCGGCGTACGGTCCGCACCTTCACGGACGAGCCCGTCGACGCGGATGCCGTACGGCGGGCCGTGGCCGCGGCCGTGACGGCGCCGGCCCCGCACCACACGACACCGTGGCGGTTCGTCCTCCTGGAGTCGGGGGAGTCGCGGACCCGCCTGCTCGACGCCATGCGGGACGCGTGGATCGCCGACCTGCGGCGGGACGGCAAGACGGAGGAGTCCATCGCCAAGCGGGTCCGGCGCGGGGACGTCCTGCGCAACGCGCCCTACCTCGTCGTCCCCTGCCTGGTCATGGACGGATCGCACACGTACGGCGACCCGCGGCGGGACGGTGCCGAGCGGGAGATGTTCGTGGTCGCCGCCGGTGCCGGCGTGCAGAACTTCCTGGTCTCGCTGGCCGCGGAGCGGCTGGGGTCGGCATGGGTGTCGTCGACGATGTTCTGCCGGGACGTGGTGCGCGAGGTGCTGGATCTGCCCGCGGACTGGGACCCGATGGGGGCGGTGGCGGTCGGGCATCCGGCGGCGGAACCACGGCCGCGGCCCGAGCGGGACGCGGGGACGTTCATCGAGGTGCGGTGACAGGTGCCGGGCGGCGCCTACGCTCGTAGGGCTGCTCCTCACGGATTCCAGGGACGTCATTCATGGCAGGACGGTTCGCTCCGCGACCCCCGCGTACGAGAGTGCGCGGTGGGCATGTCGCCGTGCCCGGAGGGGTTCCGCGGCAGGCGGCGGGGCCGGGCCGGGTGCGGGAGTGGGTGCCGGACGGGCCGCTGGATCTCGGGCTGGTGCTCGGGCCGTTGCGGCGCGGGCCCGGCGATCCGACGTTCCGGGCGACACCGGACGGGTCCGTCTGGCGCACCAGTCTCACTCCGGCAGGATCCGGGACGCTGCGGGTGTGCGCGTACGGCGGTGGGGTGCGCGGGGAGGCCTGGGGGCCCGGGGCGGAGTGGCTGCTGGAGCGGTTGCCGGAGTTGCTCGGGGCCGCGGACGATCCGTCGGCGTTCGTGCCGCGGCACCGGCTGCTGGCGTCGGCCCGGCATCGGCGGCCGGGTTTGCGGCTGACGCGGAGCGGGCTCGTGCTGGAGTCGCTGATTCCGTCGATCCTGGAGCAGAAGGTCACGACCGATGAGGCGTATCGGGCGTGGCGGCTGCTGGTACGGAAGTTCGGGGAACCGGCGCCGGGGCCCGCGCCCGAGCGGATGTATGTGATGCCGGCTCCCCGGACGTGGGCGTTGATTCCGTCGTGGGAGTGGCATCGGGCCGGGGTCGACAACAAGCGGGCGTCGACGATTCTGCGTGCGGTACGGGTCGCTGCGCGGCTGGAGCAGGCGGTGGGGATGGAGCCCGGGGCGGCTCGGGCGCGGCTGGAGGTCGTTCCGGGGGTCGGGCCGTGGACCTCTGCGGAGACGGTGCAGCGCAGTCATGGGGCTGCGGACGAGGTGACGGTGGGGGATCTGCATCTGCCCGGGATCGTGGGGTGGGCGCTGGCCGGGGACCGGGATGCGGATGATGCGGTGATGCTGGAGCTGCTCGAGCCGTATGCCGGGCAGCGGCATCGGGCGGCTCGGTTGATTCTGCTGAGCGGGAGGGTGCCGGCGCGCAGGGCGCCGAAGATGCCGCGGTGGGATATCGGGCAGTTGTGAGCCGTTGGGTTCGGGTGCTCGGCGGTGGTGCCGGCGGCGGGGCGTTGCGCAGCCCGGCGGAGCGGGGTGCCGCTGCGCCCACCCGTGCCGCCGCCCGCAGCCAGGCGGGCCAGGGGGTCCGCACCCAGGCGGGACGGGGACCGCGTCCCGGGCGGGACAGGGCGTCCGCAGCTGGGCGGGGCGCGGCCCCCGTTGCCGGGCGGGCGCCGCTCCCTCCGCTCCGGCGTCCTACTGATCCGACGAGAAGCGGACCGCTCCTGCTGGGATGCGGGCGTCGCACCATATGCGGGCGCCCTCCAGGAGTTCGTTGTCGGGGCCGATCACCGCGCCGTCGCCTATGACCGTGCCCGTGAGGACCGAGCGTTGGCCGACGCGGGCCCGGGTGCCGATCAGGGAATCGGTGATGACCGCGCCCGGTTCGATGACCGCGCCGGGCAGGATCGTGCTGCCGAAGATCCGCGCGCCCTCCGCGACGAACGCGCCCTCTCCCACCACCGTGCCGCCCGCCAGCTTCGCGTCGGACGCGACCTGAGCCGTGGGCAGGACCAGGCGGTCGCCGCAGCGGCCGGGCACGGCGGGCGACGGGGCCCGGCCGAGGACCAGGTCCGCCGAGCCCCGGACGAAGGCCGCCGGGGTGCCCAGGTCCAGCCAGTAGGTCGAGTCGACCATGCCCTGGAGGTGCGCGCCGGCCGAGAGGAGACCGGGGAAGGTCTCCCGTTCCACCGACACCGGCCTGCCCAGCGGGATCGAGTCGATGACCGAGCGGCGGAAGACGTACGCCCCCGCGTTGATCTGGTCGGTGACGATCTCCTCGGGGGTCTGCGGCTTCTCCAGGAACGCCAGGACCCTGCCCGTCTCGTCCGTGGGGACCAGGCCGTAGGCGCGCGGGTCCGTGACCTTCGTGAGGTGCAGGGAGACGTCCGCGCCCGTCGTCTCGTGGGTGTCCACCAGGGCCCGGATGTCCAGGCCCGTCAGGATGTCGCCGTTGAAGATCAGGATCGGGTCGTCGGGCCCGGAGTGCAGCCGTGAGGCCACGTTGCGGATGGCACCGCCCGTGCCGAGCGGCTCCTCCTCCGTGACGTACTCGAGGTGGAGTCCGAGCGCGGAGCCGTCGCCGAAGTACGGCTCGAAGACCTCGGCCAGATAGGACGTGGCCAGGACGATGTGCTCGACACCCGCGGCTCTCGCTCTCGCCAGCTGGTGCGTGAGGAAGGGCACCCCGGCCGCCGGGACCATGGGCTTGGGCGTGTGCACCGTGAGCGGGCGCAGCCGGGTGCCCTTGCCGCCGACCAGGAGGATCGCTTCTGTCACGTGTCGTCTCTGCTTCCTGCCGGGACCGGCCGAACTGTCTTTCGGCCGGTCAGTGTATGCAGACCGTTCCGTGGCGCCTTCGTTGGCCGTGCGGCATTCCGCCCCCTGCCCCCCGTCGGCGGTGAACGTGTGCTCAGCGGCCCTGGTAGCGGGCCGCCGTGGAGCGGGCCGAGCCGAGCTTTCCGTAGAGCTTGCGTCCCGGGCACTCCGTGATGAAGCCGTCCCGGTGACCCGAGATCCGGTTCAGTCGCACCTTCTTACCCTTGCGGTGGAGATTGCTGCCAGCCGACTTCAGGTATGTCTTCCCCTTCGGATTCACCCGGTACAGCCCCAGCTTCCACGCGGTCAGCCGGGCGACGGCCTTGACAGCGGACTTCGACGGCTTCGTGGCACCGTACGACCCGAGGACGGCGATCCCCATGCTGTTGCTGTTGAAACCAAGCGTGTGCGCGCCGAGGACCGGTTTCGCCACGCCCCCGGCGCGGCCCTCGTAGATCTTTCCGCACTTGTCGATGAGGAAGTTGTAGCCGATGTCCCGCCAACCCATGCTCTTGACGTGGTAGCGGTAGATACCGCGGATGAGTGACGGGACCTGCGAGCAGCGGTAGTTGTTGCCGCTGGCCGTGTGGTGCACGAAGGCCGCCTTGATCTTCTTCGTGTACTTGAAACCGCTCTCCCGCAACCCCTCGTTCGCACCCCAGCCGCGCCGCGTGACGATACCCGGGCGCGGGCCGATGTACGGCTTGGCCTGTCGCTGCTGCTCCGTCAGCCCGCCCGCGTCGAGGGCGAGGTACTCCTGCTCGGTCTCGGCGCGGCTCATTGCCGCGATCTCGGTGGCGCCGAGCGGGGCGAGGTCGGCGTTGACGGCTGCGGCTTCGGCGAGGGCGGAGGCCTCGGTGAGTGCGGCGGCCTCGGCGTTCAGGCCACCGGTGCGGGGGCCGTCCGCGGCGGCGCCGGGGAGCGCGTCGTCGTCCTCGCCGGGGTCGACGAGTTCGAGGCGCAGGCCCGAGGGCAGCGGGGGCGCGGCCGACAGGTTGCGGGTGCCCGAGGTGTGCTCGGCGGAGTCGGACTCGGACTCCGACTCGGAACGGACGCGGAGTTCCACGCCGTCGGAGTCGCCCACCCACAGCGGGGCCGTGGCACCGCGGACGCGGCCCGAGGCTCGCTCGGAGGTGTCCCGGTCGGCGGCGTGGTCGGCGTTGTGGGTCTCCACGTCCTGCCAGCCCGACCAGGTGCCGGTGCCGGCGGCGCGGGTGCGGACCTGGACGCGTCCGCGCAGTTCGGCCTCGGGGTCGTCCCAGACGACACCGACGAGGGAGAAGTGGCGTACGGCTCGGCGGGGCAACCCCTGCTCGGCGGAGGGGGTGGCGCGGTCGCGGGTGAGGGGTTCGAGGGGGAGGGACTGGGTGCTGCCGGCGGCGAACGGTTCGGTCGCACGCCGGTCGGTCGGGGTGGCGGCCGGGGTCCCCGCGCGGGGCACGGATCTCGCCGTCGTGGCGACTTCCGTGGCCGGCACCGGGCTCGCCGTCGCCGCGGAGGCGGGAGGGGTGAGGGGAAGGGCCAGAGCGGCCGCACAGGTGACACCGATCGAGGAAGCAAGGAATCCACGCATGCCCCTGATCTTGGGCATAGTCATACAAGTCTGTCTATTTGGGATTTGACGGACTGTCGGTCGGGCTCGGCCGAACCGGTGGCGGATTCGCGGCGGTGCCGTGGCCCGGCCGTTGGGCGGAGGGTGGTGCGCCGCGTACGCTTGCGCGGGTGAACGCCACCGATCGCACCCCCGCCGACCTGCTGGGTTCCGCGCTGGCCGCGGATCCGGGACGTCCCCTGGTGACCTTCTACGACGACGCCACGGGCGAACGGGTCGAACTGTCCGTGGCCACCTTCGCCAATTGGGTGGCCAAGACCGCGAACCTCCTCCAGGACGAACTGTCCGTCGAGCCCGGGGACCGGGTGGCGCTGCTGCTGCCCGCGCACTGGCAGACGGCGGTGTGGCTGCTGGCGTGTGCGTCGGTGGGAGTCGTCGCGGACGTGTCCGGGGACGTCCGGGCGGCCGACGTCGCGGTGAGCGGGCCGGACCGGCTGGAGGAGGCACGGGCCTGCTCCGGGGCACGGATCGCGATGGCGCTGCGGCCTCTCGGGGGGCGTTTCCCACAGGCCCCCGAGGGGTTCGTCGACTACGCGGTGGAGGTGCCGGGGCAGGGCGACCGGTTCGTGCCGTACGCCCCCGTGGATCCGGAGGGGCCCGCGCTGATCGTGGCCGGGCGGGAGTTCAGCGGGGCCGAGGTGGTCGAGCGGGCCCGGGCCGAGGCGACGGAGCTCGGCCTGACCGGGCCCGGGTCGCGGATCCTGTCGGACCTGCCGTACGACACATGGGACGGGCTGAACGCCGGGCTGTACGGGCCGCTGGCCACCGGGGGTTCCGTGGTGCTGTGCCGGAATCTGGAGCAGGCCGGGGACGGCGTGCTGGACAAGCGTGTGGAGAGCGAGCGGGTCACGACGATCGCCCGCGGCGCAGCGGGCCGGTAGCCGAGCCGCTCCCCCCGTTCGGCGCATCCCCACCCACCCCCCGCCCTCCATCCGCGCCATGGTCGTAGGAGCAGTGCGCGCGGGGCGTTCCTACGTCAGGAGGGGTGGTTGCTGCCGTGGGCTACAGGGTCGGTCCGGGCGTGGGGGCGTCGGCCAGCGGGCGGGGGCTGGCGCGGCGGCGCCGGCGGCGGTGGGTGCGGATCACGGCGTTCGGGGTCACGGCTCTCCTCGTGGTGGCCGGAGGAGTCGGCTGGGCCGTGTACGCGAAGCTCAGCGGGAACATCACAGCCGACGAGGCGGCCGCCGCCGAGCTCGCGCGGTACGACAAGGAGCGGCCCACCTCCCTGGTCAAGGACGCGCGGAACATCCTGCTGATCGGGTCGGACTCGCGCGCGGGGACCGACAACGCCCGCTACGGGCGGGACTCCGGCACCGAGCGGTCCGACACCGCGATCCTGCTGCACCTGTCCGGGGGCCGGGGCAGCGCCACCGCCGTCTCCCTCCCCCGGGATCTGATGGTGGACCTGCCGGGCTGCCGGCGCCCGGACGGGTCCCGCAGCGCGCCCCGGTTCGCCATGTTCAACCAGGCCTTCCAGCTGGGCGGGTCGGCCTGCACCATCCGGACCGTGGAGAAGCTGACCGACATCCGCGTCGACCATCACGTCGTCGTCGACTTCCACGGCTTCAAGAAGATGGTCGACGCGGTCGACGGCGTCGAGGTGTGCCTGCGGGAACCGATCGACGACCGGGCCGCCAAGCTGCGGCTGCCCGCCGGGCGCGTGACGCTGAACGGCGAGCAGGCCCTCGGCTACGTCCGGGCCCGCAAGACCCTCGGCGACGGCAGCGACACCGAGCGGATGGAGCGTCAGCAGCGATTCCTCGGGGCACTCGTCAACAAGGTGCGCAGCAATGACGTCCTGCTGAATCCGGCGAAGCTCTATCCCGTGCTGGATGCCGCCACGTCGTCTCTCACCACCGACCCGGAATTGGCGAGCTTGCGTGGTTTGTACGAGCTCGTGCGCGGCCTGCGCGACATCCCCATGGAACAAGTGCAATTCCTGACCGTCCCCCGGGAGTCGTATACGTACGACGCCAATCGCGACCAACTCGTGGAACCTGCGGCGGAGAGGCTCTTCGAGCGGCTGCGCACGGACGCGCCCGTGGTCGTGGAGGGGAACGGCCCGCGAAGTTCCGCCCCGCTGAGGCTCGCCGATACGCGTGACGGGTCGTACGGGGATTCGCATCCGGGTCCTTACCGACGGCCCTCCGTCACCGTTTCTCCTCCACCGACATTTCGGGGGAACACGGCAGCCGAGGACACCTGCGAGTAAAGCGGGCACCAAGGTCACTCCAAGGCAATGAACTCTTGACCCGGGAAATGGGCGAATTGCCCGGGTGTAGGGACGTGGAATGGGTCACCGTCCTCGCTCGGCGCCGAAAGGGGCGGTTAGTGTGAGCGATCCGGTGCGCCCGGCTCTGAGGGACGGTCCTGAGGTCGCGCACTGTGTGACCGAGACCCGAGCGCCTTGGAGGGGAAGGCGCCGCGTGCCCCGACGGAGGAAACAGGCAACCGTGGACGCGCAAGGCCGTGGGCGGGCGGACGATATCGATCCCGCAGATCAATGGGTGCTCAATCCGGACACCGGTGAATACGAACTGCGACTGGGGCCTTCCGCACCGCAGTCGGGCGTCCCCGCGCCGCGCAGGCCACAGCCCTCCGAGACGGCCCCGCCGGCGCGCGGCCGCAGGGAGGCGCCCGGCCGGTCACGGCCCGAGACGCCCGGCCGTGCGGTGCCGCCGCCGCGCAGGCGCCGCGGAGCCCCGGAGGAGCCGCTGCCGGGGCGGCGCGGACGCCGTCCGGCGAAGGCCTCGAAGAGCAAGAAGGTCCTGCTGTGGACCGGCGGCGCGATGGCGTTCGTGCTGGTCGCCGGCGCGGGTGGCGCGTACTTCTACATCGAGCACCTGAACGACAACATCGCGTCCGTCTCCGACGACGGCGCGAGCACCGGTGGCTTCCAGAAGGACAAGGCCATCAACATCCTGCTGATCGGCACCGACAAGCGCACCGGCAAGGGCAACGACAGCTACGGCGACGCGGGCAGCGCCGGGCACGCCGACACCACGATCCTGCTGCACGTCTCCAAGGACCGTTCGAACGCGACCGCGCTGAGCATCCCGCGCGACCTGGTCGTCGACGTGCCGGACTGCCCGACGACGCAGGAGGACGGCACGCAGAAGATCATCCCCGGCACACGGCAGGCCCGCTTCAACACCAGCCTCGGCCAGGACGGCCGTACGCCCAGCTGCACCATGCGGACCGTGACCGAGCTGACCGGGGTCAAGCCGGACAACTTCATGGTCGCCGACTTCAACGCGGTCAAGACGCTGACCAGCGCGGTCGGCGGGGTCGAGGTCTGTCTGGGCAAGGACATCGACGACCCGGACTCGCACCTGAAGCTGTCCCAGGGCACGCACACGATCGAGGGCGAGCAGGCCCTGGCGTTCGTGCGCACCCGGCACGCCGTGGGCTTCGGCGGCGACCTGAGCCGGATCGGGCTGCAGCAGCAGTTCCTGAGCGCGCTGATGCGCAAGCTGAAGGACAACGACACGCTCACCAGCCCGTCGAAGATGCTCGACCTGGCCGAGGCGGGCACGAAGGCGCTGACCGTCGACTCGCAGCTGGACAGCATCGGCAAGCTGAAGGACCTCGGCCTGGAGCTGGGCAAGCTCAACACCAAGAACCTGACGTTCGCCACCACGCCGGTGATCGACAACCCGGCGGAGAAGGTCAAGGCCACGGTCGTGCTCAACGAGTCGACGGCCCCGCAGGTCTTCGACATGATCAAGAACGACGTCTCCTTCACCGCCGTCAAGGAGCAGAAGAAGAAGGAGGCCGCCGCGGTCGCCGCCCGGCTGAAGGGCACCAAGGCCCCGGCCTCCGAGGTGCGGGTACGGATCCTCAACGGCGGCGCCGTCGCGGGCAGCGCCCAGGAGACCCTCAGCTGGCTGCAGGTCCAGGAGGGTGTGACCAAGTCCGAGAACGGGGGCAACGCGGAGCAGTCGCTGGCGAAGACCACGCTCGAATACGCGCCCGACCAGGCCGCCCAGGCCCGCCGCCTCGCCGACATCATGGGCCTGTCCGGGTCCGCGATGAAGCCGGGAACGAGCGTGACCACCTCCCAGGGCGTGCCCGCGATGACGCTGACCCTCGGCAAGGACTTCGAGGGCGCGGGGGTCTCCCTCACCGCGCCCACAAAGGCACCGGAGGGGGTGCAGAAGTCCACCGCCGACAAGGTGGAGTGTGCCAAGTAGCGGCTAATTCTTCCGCGTTCACCGAACTTCCTTCAAACAAATGGGCGGGATTGCCCAGTTGTGAGAACGTGCAATTTCTCACCCACGTCACTTGACGCCGAAGTGTGCGGATAGTGTGTGCGATCCAGTGCTCTCCCCCATGAGGTCCGTCCTGGGGGTGCACTGCTTGACCAGCACCGTGCGTCTTCCGGGGGAGGGCGCCGCGTGGCCCGACGGAGGAATCAGGCAACCGTGGACGCGCAAGGCCGTGGGCGGGCGGACGACATCGACCCCGCAGACCAGTGGGTACTCAACCCGAACACCGGCGAATACGAACTGCGACTGGCCCCTTCCGCAGCGCAGTCGTCCGTTCCCGGCCCCCGTGGTTCCGGCGGCCGTGGCACGACCGGGACGGGCGGTGCGACACGTGCCCGCCGGACCGCCCCCGCCGGGCGTTCCGGAGCGGCGGCATCCGACGACAAGGCTGCCTCTCCGCGCAGACGCACGAGCGCCCCGGCCGAGGCGGCCGGGCGGCGCGGGCGCCGTCCGGTGCAGAAGAAGGGCAAGGGCAAGAAGGTCCTGGTGTGGACCGGCGGCTCGCTGGCCTTCGTACTGGTCGGGGCGAGCGCGGCCGCGTACCTCTACTACGAGCACCTCAACGGCAACATCACGTCCGTCTCCGACGACGGCGCCGGCACCGGCGGGTTCAGCAAGGACCGCCCGATCAACATCCTGCTGATCGGCACCGACAAGCGCACCGGCAAGGGCAACGAGGGCTACGGCGACAAGAACAGCGCCGGGCACGCGGACACCACGCTCGTACTGCACGTATCCAAGGACCGTACGAACGCGACGGTGCTGAGCATCCCGCGCGACCTGATCACCGACATCCCGGACTGTCCGACGACGCAGGAGGACGGCTCGGAGAAGGTCATCCCGGGCAAGCAGCGCACCCGCTTCAACAACAGCCTGGGGCAGGAGGACCGGACGCCGAGCTGCACCATGCGCACGATCACGGAGCTCACCGGGCTGAAGATGGACCACTTCATGGTGGCCGACTTCAACGCGGTCAAGACGCTGACCAGCGCGGTCGGCGGGGTCGACGTCTGTCTGGCCAAGGACATCAAGGACCCCGACTCCAAGCTCGACCTGCCCAAGGGCGAGCACACGATCGAGGGCGAGGAGGCGCTGGCCTTCGTCCGCACGCGGCACTCCGTGGGCTTCGGCGGCGACCTGAGCCGGATCGAGCTGCAACAGCAGTTCCTGGGCTCGATGCTGCGCAAGCTGAAGTCCAACGACACCCTCACCAGCCCGTCGAAGATGATCAAGCTGGCGGAGGCGGGCACCAAGGCGCTGACCGTCGACTCCCAGATCAGCACGATCAAGAAGCTGGCCGATCTCGGGGCCGAGCTGGGCAAGTTCGATACCAAGAACCTCACGTTCGCCACCGTGCCCGTCGTCGACAACCCCGCGGAGACGGTCAAGGCCACGGTGGTCCTGAAGGAGCCGCAGGCCCAGCAGCTGTTCGCGATGGTCCGGGACGACGTGTCGCTGTCCGAGGTGAAGCAGGAGAAGAAGAAGGAGAAGGCCGCCGAGGCCGCCCGGCTGAAGGGCACCAAGGCGCCGGCCTCCGAGGTGCGGGTGCGGATTCTCAACGGCGGTGCCGTCGCGGGCAGCGCCCAGGAGACCCTCAGCTGGCTGCAGGTCCAGGAGGGTGTGACCAAGTCCGAGAACGGGGGCAACGCGGAGCAGTCGCTGGCGAAGACCACGCTCGAGTACGCGCCCGACCAGGCCGCCCAGGCCCGCCGCCTCGCCGACATCATGGGCCTGTCCGGGTCCGCGATGAAGCCGGGAAAGAGCGTGACCAACTCCCAGGGCGTGCCCGCGATGACGCTGACCCTCGGCAAGGACTTCGAGGGCGCGGGCGTGCCGCTCACCACTCCGGCGAAGGTGCCTGACGACGTGCAGAAGGCCACGGCCGACAAGGTCGAGTGCGCGAAGTGACCTGACCGTCCCTTCCTGCGTCTCACACATGGACGGGGCATGCCCGGACGAATCGGCGGGGTGTACATCCGACCGGGCATGTCAGTGGTCCAACCAGTAACGGGGACGACCGTGCTCCGGCGGAGCATCGGGGGAACCCGTGGTCCGGACGGACACGGGTCACCCGTGATCCGAACACGACGCGGGGCGGGCCCGTGGGTCCATAGGGGTGGGGAGGCAGGGGTATGGCGCAGAGCGACGTGCGCGGAGGCGGCACACGGCACGATTCGGGCGGCCTGGCCCAGGACGAACGTCCGGGGACGGCGGCGCCCGCCGCGGGCGGGGACGAGGGGGGCAGGGGCGGCCACGGCCGACGGCGTGGCCGGCGGCGCGGCGGCGGACGCCGGATATTGCGCTGGTCCGCGATCGTGCTGTCCCTGCTGATACTCGGGACGGCCGGCGCCGGATACCTCTACTACCGCCATCTCAACGGCAACATCGACAAGGGCGCACGCAACAGCGGCGAGTCCGACGTCAAGAAGACCGGCCCCAACGCGGCGGGCCAGACCCCGCTCAACATCCTGCTGATCGGGTCCGACAGCCGGAACTCCGCGGAGAACGTCAAGCTCGGCGGCGGCAGGGACAACGTCGGCAGCAAGCCTCTGGCGGATGTGCAGATGCTCCTGCACGTCTCGGCGGACCGCGAGAGCGCGTCCGTGGTGAGCATCCCGCGGGACACCCGGGTGGACATCCCCAAGTGCGTCGACCCCGACACCGGGGAGACCTACCCGGCCAAGAACACGATCATCAACGAGTCGCTCCAGCGCGGCGGTCCGGGCTGCACCCTCGCCACCTGGCAGAACCTGACCGGCGTGTACATCGACCACTGGATGATGGTCGACTTCGCCGGAGTGGTGGACATGGCCGACGCCGTCGGCGGCGTCCCGGTCTGCGTCAACCAGAACGTGTGGGACCGGCCCCTGCCCGGCCAGCGCGGCGGCTCCGGACTGAAGCTGAAGGCCGGCACGCACAAGGTGCAGGGCAAGCAGGCGCTGCAGTGGCTGCGCACCCGCCATGCCTGGGGCAGTGACCCGCTGCGCGCCAAGGCGCAGCACATGTACATGAACGCGATGATCCGGACGCTGAAGCAGCAGAACGTCTTCACCGACACCGGCCGCCTGATGGGCCTGGCCGAGGCGGGCACGAAGGCGCTGAAGGTGTCCGAGGAGATCGGCACCGTCAAGGAGCTGTACGACGTGGGCATGCAGCTGAAGTCGGTCCCGACGAGCCGCATCACGATGACGACGATGCCGTGGATCGAGGATCCCCTGGACCGCAACCACCTGGTGCCCAAGCCGGAGGACGCCGACAGGATGTGGGCGATGCTCCGCGACGACGTCTCCTTCGACAAGGGCGGGAAGGCGCGTGCGGCCACGGCCGCGGGGCCGTCCCCGGCGTCGGTGAAGGCCACGGGTCCCGCTGCCGCACCGGCCGCGGGCCTGTCGGTCTCCGTCGTCAACGGGACGGCGAGCGAAGAGCGGGCCGCCGTTCCCCAGCGGGCCGCCGCGATCGTGGCGGCGTTGCAGCAGGAGGGCTTCGCCCGGGCCGTCGCCTCCGGGCAGCAGGACCCGCACACCCGGACCCAGGTGACGTACCCGAAGAGCACGGGGGAGCAGGGCCGGGCCAACGCGCTGTCGGTGGCGGAGGCGGTCGGCATCCCGAGCAGCCAGGTGCGGGCCACGGACGGCGTGACCACCACGCTGACCATCGGCAGCGACTGGCGGGAGGGCACGACCTACCCGAAGCAGAAGGCTCCCGAGGCGGGCGACCTGCCCGACTCCGCGGACGCGCTGACCGCGGACAAGAAGGAGTGCATGGACGTGTACCCGCCCTACCGATGGTGACCACGGGCACGGCATGAGAACGGGGCCCGCCGTCCTTCCGGACGGCGGGCCCCGTTCTGCATCCGTGCGGGGCAGCACCTCAGCCGTCAGGTCAGGTCAGGTCAGGTCCGGTCAGCTCGCGGCGGCGTCCGCACGCACCGCGGGGCGCCGGGAGGCGATGACCTTCTTCGCCAGCGACCGCGGGCTGGTCAGGAAGCCCCAGCCCCAGGACATGTGCATGGTGGCCAGCGCCACGGGGATCTGCAGCCGCGCCTTCAGCGGCAGGCCCTTGCCCGCCGGGACGGAGCCGAGCAGGATCGCCGCGAGGTAGCCGCCGGGCACCACGAAGCCCCACGGCGTCAGCAGAGCGCCCACCAGGAGCCCGGCCCCGATCGCGCACACGGCGGTCGGCGGGGCGAGGTAGCGCAGGTTGATCGAGCCCTCGTGGAAGCGGGCGACCACGTGCCGCCACCGGCCGTAGTCCTTGTACTGCTTGGCGAGCGCCTTCACGCTCGGCCGCGGCCGGTACGAAACCTTCAGCTCGGGCGAGAACCAGATCAGCCCGCCGGCCTCACGGATGCGGAAGTTCAGCTCCCAGTCCTGGGCGCGGATGAACTCCACGTTGTAGCCGCCCTGCCGCTCCAGCGCCTCGCGCCGGAACACACCCAGATAGACGGTCTCGGCCGGGCCCGCCTGACCACCGGTGTGGAAGGCGGCGTTGCCGACCCCGATCTTCGAGGTCATCGCGGCGGCGACCGCGTGCTCCCAGTCGTTCTCGCCCTCGGCGTGCATGATGCCGCCGACGTTCTGCGCGCCGGTCTCCTCCAGGAGCCGTACGGCGGTCGCGATGTAGTTCGGCGAGAGCATGCCGTGCCCGTCGACGCGGACGACGATCGGATGCCGGGAGGCGTTGATCGCGGCGTTGAGCGCCGCGGGCGTACGGCCGGTGGGGTTGGGGACGGTGTGCACGCGCTTGCTGGTGAGGGACGCGGTTTCGGCCACGAGCTCGGCGGCGATCTCGTCCGTGCGGTCCGTGGACGGACCGAGGGCGATCACGACCTCCATCTCGCCGGCGTACTCCTGCGCGAGGATCGCTTGGACTGCTCCCCGCAGATGCCGCTCCTCGTTGAGGACGGGCATGATCACGGAAACGGCGGGGAGCCGCACGTCGGGATTGGCGTTCATAGGGGGCTCACGTTACCGCGAACGGGGGACACCGGTGCGCGCCGCCGGGGCGATGGCGCAGGCCGCAGATCGTATCGGCCTACGGTTTCACGGATCCCACGTACGGCCGTCGTCCGGAGGTGTCCCCATGCCCACGCCGCCGCGGTCCCCTCGGTCCACCGCCGCCCCCCGGCGCCGCCCGCAGCCCCCCGCCCCCCGCCGCGCTCCGCGCGGGCCCGCACGACCCGCGCGCAAGCCGCGCTGGGGCATGCGGGCGGTCACCACGCTGTCCGTCGTGGTCCTCGCCTCCGCCGGCATCGGGCACGCGGTGATGACCAGCCTCGACGCGGACATCACCCGGGTCGACCCCTTCAAGGACATGAAGAACCGCCCGCAGGCGGGCCACGGCATGAACCTCCTGCTGGTCGGCACCGACGGCCGCGAGAAGATCAGCAAGGAGGAGCGCCGCAAGTACCGGCTGGGCGGCGCCCCCTGCCACTGCACCGACACGATCATGATCGTGCACATCTCCGAGGACCGGGAACGGGCGAGCGTGGTGAGCCTGCCGCGCGACTCGTACGCGGTGACGCCGGCGCATGTCGACCGGGTGTCGGGCAAGCGGCACCACGGGCACCCCGTCAAGCTGAACGCCGCGTACGCCGAGGGCGGGCCGCAGCTGACCGTGCGCACCGTCGAGGCCATGACGAAGGTGAAGATCGACCACTACCTGGAGGTCGACTTCACCAGCTTCATGAAGACGGTGGACGTGGTCGGGGGCGTGCAGATCTGCACCGCCGATCCCCTGAAGGACAGCTACACCGGCCTGAACCTCCCGGCCGGGCGGCACACGCTCGCGGGCGGGCAGGCCCTCCAGTTCGTCCGCGCCCGCCATGTCGACGGGGCCTCTGACCTGGGCCGCATGAAGCGGCAGCAGCGCTTCATGGCGGCGCTCGTGGAACGGCTCACCTCGTCCGGGATCCTCCTCAACCCGATGAAGTTCCGGGACGTGACGCGGGCCGTGCTGGGCTCGGTACGGGCCGACAAGGGCTTCGGCACGGACGAGATGCTGGACCTGGGCCGCGCCATGCGGAACTTCTCCCCCTCCTCCTCCGAGTTCACGACCGTCCCGATCGGGCGGATGGGGTACGCCGTGAAGGGCGTCGGCTCCACGCTGAAGTGGGACCCGGTGAAGGCCGAGCGCATCTTCCACGCCCTGCGCAAGGACCAGCCGCTGTCGGTGCACCAGTCGCGCGGCGCGGCCCGGATCGTCCCCGTCGCCCCGCAGCAGATCCGCGTCCAGGTGGAGAACGGCACCGGCATGCCCGGCCTCGGCCGCCGCGTGGACGCGGCCCTGGCGTCGACGGGCTTCCGCACGACCAAGGCCCCGGTGAACGCCGCGGTACGCAACGTGAAGCGCACGATCGTCGCCCACGACCCCCGCTGGGACCGCTCCGCCAAGTCCCTCGCGGCGGCCCTGCCGGGCAGCGAACTCCGGGCGGTCAAGGGCCTGGGGCCGACCCTGAAGGTGATCGCGGGCACGGATTTCGAGCGCGTCAGCAAGGTGCGGGCCGAGGACCCAGGGAAGGGCGAGTTCGGGGTGGTCCGCGGCGACGAGGTGGCGTGTTCGTAGGGCCGTGGCGCACGCGTGGCGGATTCCTTCCCTCCGCCCCGTGGCGGTCGGGGCCGGGTAGGCGTAGGACGGAAGGCACGAGGGTCGCCCCGGCCCTCACCGTCCCCTGGGAGGAATCATGACCCAGCAGCCCGCCACCATGACCCCGCTGAGCAAGGAGATGCAGGACTGCGTCCAGGCGTGCATGACCTGCCACAGCGTGTGCGAGGAGACCATGAGCTCCTGCCTGCAGATGGGCGGCCAGGCCCAGATGCAGATCATGCGCGCGGTCATGGACTGCGCCGAGATGACGCGCCTGTGCGCCGACATGATGATGCGGCGCTCGCCGCTGTCGGCCGAGATGTGCGCGATGTGCGCCCGGGCCTGTGACATGTGCGCCGAGGCGTGTATGTCCATGCCGGACGACGCCCAGATGATGCGCTGCGCCGAGGCGTGTCGCCGCTGTGCCGAGACGTGCCGCACGATGTCGGCCGCCACGATGTGAGTACCGCCTCACAGCAGTCGGGGGCACCTCCGTGGGTGCCCCCGACGCATGCCGGTGCTCAGTTGCCCGAAACGGTGACCGTCTCGTCGTTCTTCAGCTGGCTGACCAGCGTCTTCAGCTTCGCGCTGTCCCACTGGAGGTTGCCGTTCGGGGCGTTGCCCGAGATCGGCATGTTCATCGACTTGCCCTCGCCGCCGCTGACGCCCTTCATCGCCCAGAACATGGACGCCAGGTCGAACAGGCCCATGTCCTCGTCGACCACGAGGGAGTCCAGGCCCGCGCCCATGGTCGGGTACAGCTTGAAGGGGTTCATGATCGTGCTCGGGGTGGCGACCTGGTTGGCCAGGGCCGAGAGGAACTTCTGCTGGTTCTTCGTACGGTCCAGGTCGGAGCCCGCGAGCGCGTAGCGGGTGCGGACGAAGGCGAGGGCCTGCTCGCCGTTCAGCGTCTGCTTGCCCTTCTTGAGGTCCGCGCCCGACTTGGTGTCCTTGATGTCCTGCGGGATGTCCATCTCGACGCCGCCGACCGCGTCCACGATGTTCGCGAAGCCGCCGAAGCCGATCTCCACATAGTGGTCGATGTGCAGGCCGGTGTTGGCCTCGACGGTGCGGACCAGCAGCTCCGGGCCGTCCTCCGAGTACGCCGCGTTCAGCTTCGTCTGGCGGCCCGCGGCCGGGTAGAGCTTGCCGGAGTCGGAGCCCTTGTACGAGGGGATCGTGACGTTCGAGTCACGCGGCAGCGAGACCAGGGTGGGGGCGCCGCTGCCGGTGTGCAGGATCATCATCGAGTCCGTGCGCTTGCCCTCGGCGGAGCCGGTGCGCAGTCTCTTCTTGTCCTCGGCCGACATGCCCGCGCGGCTGTCGGAGCCGACGATCAGGTAGTTCGTGCCCTCGCCCGCCTCAGGACGGTCGATGACCTTCGACAGGTCGACGTCGCGGTTGAGCTTGGATTCGGCCCAGAAGTACGTGCCGACGGTCGTCACGACCAGTACCGTCGCAACCGTGATCGCCGTCACCTTGATACGGCGGCGCCAGTTCGGCGCGGGGCGCGGCTCGTACATGCCGTCGCCCGGACCGCCGGGGCCTCTGCCACCCGGGGCGCCGTAGACCTGTCCGGTGTTGTAGCCGCTGTCGTAGCTGCCGGGCGGCGGCTCGGCGTAGCCGCCGTCGACGTACGACGGCTGCTGCGGAACCCCGCCGGCGTACGGCGCCGCACCGCCGTAGGCACCCTGCCCGGGCAACGGCGCCTGACCGCGGACCTGCCGCATCACGCGGGCGCTCTCGGGCTGTGCGCTCGCGCTTCCGCGTCCGTAGCGGTTGCCGCGGTTGTCGTCGGACCGCCTCTCGGGCCAAGTGTTCATGCGCCCCAGTGTGCCGTCCCCCGTAGTACGCCATACAAGAGTCGTCGGAAAATCAGAGCACGGCTGTGGCGAAGCTGACACAAAATCCCCTCATACCGCCTCGGCATAAGGTAGGGGCCATGACAGACCAGGCCCCAGCTGCGGATTCCGGCACTGCGGATATCCCGGGCAAGCCGACTTCGGCCTCCCGCACCACCCTCAGCCACATCATGACCCACAACGACACCAACCTTCTGGGGACGGTGCACGGTGGCGTGATCATGAAGCTGGTGGACGACGCGGCGGGTGCCGTGGCCGGGCGGCACTCCGGCGGGCCGGCGGTGACGGCGTCCATGGACGAGATGGCGTTCCTTGAGCCGGTCCGCGTCGGCGACCTGGTCCACGTCAAGGCGCAGGTCAACTGGACCGGCCGTACCTCCATGGAGGTCGGCGTCCGCGTCCTGGCCGAACGCTGGAACGAGTCCGCCCCGCCCACCCAGGTCGGCTCCGCCTACCTCGTCTTCGCGGCCGTCGACGCCGACGGCAAGCCCCGCCGGGTCCCCCCGGTCCTCCCGGAGACCGAACGCGACAAGCGCCGCTACCAGGAGGCACAGATCCGCCGTACCCACCGGCTGGCCCGCCGCAGGGCGATCATGGAACTGCGGGAGAAGCGGGTGGCGGAGGGGTTCGAGGACTGAGCTCGGGGGTCGAGGACTGATCCCAGGCCACCTCACCCGCCCACTTCGAACCACAGCAGCTTCCCGGCCCCGCGGTCCAGCAGGCCGTCACCGAGGGGCCAGCCACCCCAGCGGTCGGCGTACTCCTGCACGAGGCGCAGACCGCGCCCGCCCTCGGAATCCACCGGGGCGGCCGGAACCCGGTCCCAGGGCGGCTGGCCGAAGGGCGCGGGAATGCCCGGATGACTGTCCCAGACGCCGACCCGCAGGCGCCCGCCGGCGAGTGCGGTCAGGCGGAGGGAGGCGGGGCCCTTGGTGTGCAGGTAGGTGTTCGTCACCAGCTCGGAGGTCAACAGCTCGACGGCGTCGCGCACTTCGGGTCTGCCATGGCTGTCGAGCACCGAACGTACGGTCATGCGTGCGACCCGTGCCGCGCGGGGGTCGTGGGGCAGGCGGAGGGCGTACACCCAGGTGTCCGGCGGGGATACGGTGCGCATGAAAACCTCCGGAAGTCTCGCATGGAAGGGGATGTGAGCTCGCTCAACTGCCGCGCCGGGCGGTGGCAGTGCCTGGGGTGGTGCGCTTCCGTCTTACGGGCGAAGGGAGTTGGGCGGTGCGGGAACTAAGGTAGAACCATGAGGGGAGATAAATCTCCCAAAATTGGGAGATTTACCTGCAATTACCTCGTGTGGGTTACAAGAGTGCGCCGCGTCGCGGCCCGGAAGGAGTGCCTTGCCACCCACCAACAACCCCACCTTGCGCCAGCGGCGTCTCGGTGCCGAGCTGCGGAAACTCCGTGAACGTGCCGGGTTGACCGTGACCGAGGCCGCCGCTCACCTCGGGGTCAACCAGGGGCGCGTCAGCATGATCGAAACCGGACGCAGCCCTCTCAGCTCCGGCCGTCTCCAGGCAGTTGCATCGGCCTACAACTGCTCGGACGAGGCGCTCATCGACGCCTTGGCGGCGATGACCGGACGCCGGGAGCGCGGCTGGTGGGAGGAGTACCGCGAGCACGTACCTGCCGCACTGGTCGACCTGGCCGAGCTGGAGCATCACGCCTCCGCGCTGCGCGTGGCACTCGTCATCCACATTCCGGCGCTGCTGCAAACCACTGACTATGCCCGCGCCCTCTTCCGGTCAGTAGTGCCGCCCATGCGCCAGTACGAGGTCGAGCACCGCCTGACGCACCGCATCAAGCGGCAAGGCATCCTGCACCGCGCGGATCCGCCCCCGTACGCGGCCATCATCCACGAGACGGCACTCCGCATGGGTTTCGGTGGCCCTGTCGTCGCCCGTGGCCAGCTCAAGCACCTGATCGACATGAGCGAACTGCCCCACGTCACGGTCAGGGTGATCCCTTTCGGCACGGACCGTTTCCCCACTACAGGCCAGTCTTTCGATTACGTCGAGGGCTCCGTCCCCCAGCTCGATACGGTCCAACTGGACTCACATCACGGTGCCTGCGAATTCCTCGACACCGAGGCCCAGTTGAGCAAGTACCGAGCCGTACTGGACCGTATGGAGTCCTGCGCGCTCGACCCGGCCAAGACGCGCGACTTCATCCACCACCGCATCCAGGACCTGTGAAGGAACCAACCATGCAGACCCTCCACTGGCGGAAGTCCACCTACAGCGGCGACGGCTCCAACTGCGTCGAGATAGCCACCACCCCCACCACCGTCCACATCCGCGACTCCAAGAACCCGGACGGCCCCCACCTCACTCTCCGGAGCACCACCTGGATGGAGTTCCTCTCAACCGCGTGGAGTCGGGGCGCTTGAACTAGGAGTCACCCAGGAGTCGGCAGAGATAGCTCCGGTCCTCCGCGTTTTCGGTGCGGACCTCCCGCAATCCCTGAAGTGGCCACAGCGCCTGCCCTTCGATCCACGGTACGACCGTGGGTTCATCGTCCAGCCAGCCCCGCAGGTCGGCCGTGCCGACCGGGTCGGGCAGCCCCAGCCACGGTCGCTTGGCGGCCGGGAGGGAGGACGGTGAGCACGGCGTCAGGCAGGGCGTCCGGTCCTGCATGGCCTGGGAACAGGACCAGCACAGGCATCCCGTCGTGGGGATCGTGCACAAGAACGTACGGCCTCAGCACGGGGACGGGGGCCCGGGCCGCCCGTACAAGCCTGCGAACGATGGCGAGCCCATAAGACTTGGCTCGCCATCCCGACACGACCATCCCTGCGCATCCGGCCACCATGATGAAGAGCCGACCTGCATCCGCCTCGTTTCCGGACCACAGCAAGAGGAACGCTGCAAGACCTGCGCCCCCTCCAGCGAACACTCCGCCCCGATGGGATATCCGCCACAAGGTCCACACCCGCCACCAGGGCAGGGAACGCACGTCGGCTTCACGCCGCCTGGTGGACTCCGACGGCGGCCGAGCCGTACGCCGCGCCAACTCCACCCACGCCGCATACGAGAGATCTGCGAGTTCCCGCGCAACAACCGCACTGTCCTTGGTCAGCACCACACGCGGGACGTTGTCTCTCGCCAAGCTCCGGGACTCGCTCCCCCGCAAGGTGGTACACCGCTCGGTCACACGTCGGGCGATGCGAATACCACCCCCGATCCCGGAACCGGCCAGGCCGAGAAGCCCGGTGAGAAACAGCCCGTCGTTGACGGCGTTGGCGGGCGTACCCTCCAGATCCGCGTTGTACAGATCGCCTTTCCAAGGCGCACGAGACGACGAATCCCGTCTCCCAATCGCTCAGGAGCGGATCCCTGCCGGGATCGCATCGGAACGGCCCATGACGCTCCGCACCGCTCGACGGATCGCGCCAGGTCACGGAGCAGTTCCCCTCCGCGTCTTCCTCGACGAACGTCAGGTCCACCTGTGGATCCCGCTCCGCCGCCAGAGAGCCGGCGATCCCCAGGCCCATGACCAAGGCTGCGAGGAGCGCGACCCACCGGAAGAGGGGCCGGCGGCGAGTGGTGATCACTTCTCTCGTCGCCGAAGTGGCCTCGCGCAGCTGCGACGACCGCGGCTGCCGGGGCGCAGCCCACTTCAACAGCCCCAAGGCCACGCCTCTTTGTACGTCGCCTTCACGTCGGCGCCCTTTGCGAGTCGGCCGCGCCCACGCCAGGATCTCCCCACCCGGCCTAGCGACGACTCCGCCCCGGCGCGGATCCCCGCACCACCAGAGCACTCCGGAGCTCCCCGGCACAGCGAGGTGGTAGCGCTGCCGAACAGCGACCACGGCCAGTGCCAAGAAGTCACTGTCGCCGGGTGCGCGCAGCACAAGGCGAGGTGCTCCCGTTCCCACCGGCAGTGCGACAGCCGGGCAGGCGATCCATGGCCCGCGCGACAGGGTGTTCCGCATACGCGTGGCGATCCGCAAGGAACCGACTCCGATGGCCACGGCTCCCAGCCCGCCTCCCCCAGCCAATGCGGCCACCGTGCCGGACCACTCGCCACTCACCGTTCCCCCGCTCACTCCGGCCACAGCGACGCCCGCCACAAGACCAAGTCCCATGCCCAGCAAGCGCCATGCGTGCCGCCGATAGTCGGCCAAGGCAGCACGAGTGCCGCCGTGTGCGAGAGCGGCTACCGACACGCAGTCAGAGCGATTCCAATACTCACGAATCAGATTGAATTTCCCTTCAAAGGCGCTGTCATACCTCCGGGTGGTAAATGTGCCAGGTATCGCAAGCCGCCGCCCGTGCGAGCGAACGATGCGCAAGTCCCACCACTCGCCACTTCGCGCCTGATGACGCCACTTCTCGATATCGATAATCTCGACCCACGGGATCGACCGGCGGCTGAAGAAAGTACGGAATACGATCCGATCTGACGTAAGGAGACTTCGACCGTACTTCGGTTAACCATATAGGCGACCGAGAGTAGCCAACGCATAGCAACAGAAAACGCCCACCAGAATTGTTCGCCTGCCGCAGCCAGTGCCACTGCGACTCCCAATCCGCCGAAAATCGCCGTCAAATAGCCGGCCCACCACCAGTTCTTGCGCCGGGCAGCGGCATCGAAGGCAATCCAAGTGTCAGGCATGCACGAATTCTACAGTCGCTGTTCCCTGCAACCCCGAGCTCCACGATTAGGATCCTCAGGCCAGGAACGCCGCCGGATGTCAGCGAATTCAACACTCCGTGATCACCGGGCCGTGCCTCGCGTCTCTACCTGCCGACCCATCACCACCACGGCCCTCTGAACTCGAAGACCTCTTCAACTGCCGCTGAGCGCCATCCAAATCGCACCTGCGCCGGATAGCACGACACCTAGGATGAGAGACAAGTCCAACTCCGCCAAGTTTTGCTGCCAGCCCTCCTGCGACGGCTCCTCCTGGCTGGCAACTTCCCCCATCACACCCGGCCACCCGCTCAGCCAGCCATCCTCCAGACAACTTGACCACGCCGATCGAGGTCAAGATACATGAAAGATATACTTCAGAATTCCATAACACAATGCGTGCAGCATGATAATTATCAGTGGAACTTGCAGCGAGAGAGAAAACTTTTCCTGCATCCTCTCGCCTTCGAGTGACTCTTCAGAGCCCAGGAAGGGCTGAATTGCGCGCCTGATCCGCTTGGCTGACGGGTAGCCTCCGAACTGCCCGATGAGTGAATTACCGACCACGCACCCTCTGAGTTCGGATCCGTCTTTGAGCTCAAAGACCAGTCCATCATTCGTCCGCACCCTGGCAATGTAGCAATAAGGAACCACAGTCTCAGTAATCCAATTTCGCACCTTAACCGAGTCACTCGATAGCGTCACGCGGGGGCGAACAGTCAACACCCAAGCCAGCCATGTGATCGCAGTACTGATTAGCCCGCCCACGATTGACCTGTTGAGTAGCGGTTCACCTGAGTTTCCCTTACTTGTTGCGATAAACACCCCCACCCCTGACATGGCAATAGATGCACCCAGTCCGAAATAGCGGACCTTGCTGTAGAATTCATTGCCCTTTTGCGTGACGGCGGTGAAGCTCTTCACCATCTTCACCTGCTCCCGTAGACCGTGGGTGGACCCGCCCGAAGCGGGTCCACCCACGCAACTCTTTTGCCAGCACGCCGAGGGACCTCGCCGTCTCCTCGTCAACGCAATAGCACGGATGCCAGCATGCAGCCACCGGCTGCCAGCACCATGAATTCGGCTACAGCATCCGCTGCAATACGACGCCGCACAGGGCCGTCTGCTCCTTCCATGCGTCGCCCCTTCTTCTGAGCTTTCTTCAACTCCCGAGCCGCCCTTTCCGAAGTCTTGAAGATGCGGTCGAGCAGCGAGCCAGCATACCCCACAGCGAGGTACCCTTCCCCCTCATTCTTTGGAGTGTACTCCTTGGGGAAAATGATCAGGCTACCGGATGGATTGGTCTCAATTTTCCGGATCGCGGAATAAGGAAATTCGTAGCTGAAGATGGGATTCACGAGAATGAGTGAGGCGTCGGTAAGATGGATCCTGCTGCGCATTGTTCGATATGCCATGGATCCGACTCCAAGGCAGACCGCCGCCCCGAACATTGGGCCTGCCTCACCGCTGGAGATTGCAGCGGAAGCGGGGAAAAGAGCTCCTCCCCCGAACAAAATCAGGACCAGCACAGCCAACACCCTAAAGGACCGGCGGCGAAGTACGCGTCCACCAGCGACCCGTCCATATTTCATCAGGCTGACGTCCGTTCTTCTTGCTCGTGCTCGTGGGGGCGTACGCCCCCACGAGTCCAATTCCATCCGCACATCAGCAAGAGCCGATCGTCTTTCCGGGGCTCAGGCTTCCAGCGCCGCAGAACCCGAGGGCGAAGTTACTGTTGGCGAGCATGTTCCCTCTGGTCACACTCCAGTTCATTGGTCCGGGTTGCCGAATTGCTCCACTGGTCGTGGTCGCTGGCTTGGTGACGACCGAGGTCCGAGAAAAGGCGTGACCCCACATAGCCTCCCCTCGGGTCGCTCCGCCCCATCGAGCGTACTTATAGGCGACACCCGTCCCGAGGGTTCCCCACGCGAGGTTCGTTACCAAACCGGTCTCATTCCAGCCACTTCCGCTCACCCCGTCACCAACGTAGACCCCGGTAGCGATACCCGCACCGACAACTCCACAGACACCAGCGGAGGCAATGACGCATGTCACGAAACCGGCTGCAGGGAGGACACGGTTCTTCCAGCCGTCCCATGTGCCGAAGGTGTCGTGCAGCCCAGACTTGGTCTGCTTCCAGGCAGTGCCCCAGTTGCCCTTCATGATGTTGCCGAAGATACCGTCCTTCTTGCGGCGTTCGGCTTCTGCGGCCTTGGCCCGGGCGATGGCCTGCGCCTTGGCTCGTGCTTGGGCCTGCTTCGTCTGTGCGGCGGCCTTCGCCTTGTAGTAGCTGGAGCCGTAGACCTTGTAGGTGGTGGGGTTGGCGCGGTAGGCGGCGTACTTCTTCTGGGAGGCCTTGTCCTTCTTCGGTGTCTGCTTCCAGACCCACTTGCTGTTCTTCTTGGTCCAGCCGGCCGTCATGCCGCGTTCGGCGGCCCATCGCTCGTCGTTGTACGAGGCTCCGCCTGCCGGGCCGTCGGGGCGCAGGCCGCTGGGGTCGGACTTGGTGACCGGGTTGTTGTGGGCGTAGGAGTAGGCGTTCATCTGCGCCGGATCGTCGAGGTCGATGACCGGGTCGACGGAAAGGAAACGGCCCAGAACGGGGTCGTATTCGCGGGCGCCGAGGTGGACGAGGCCGGTGGGGTCGTTGGTGCCGCCGACGAAGCCGCGCGTGCCCGGGAGGGACTCGGTCTGCTCGGATCGTATGCCGCCGAAGGGGAGTTGCTTGCGCCGGGTGACGGCGAGCGTGGTCATGGCGATGGCGGCCGTCGCCGTGCCCTGCTGGTCGGGTATGAGGAAGGAGAAGCCGCTGCTGGTGCGGACGGCGACGGTTTCACCTTCGTGGGTGTAGTAGCGGACACCCTCCTTGGTGCCGTTCGCCTTGACCTTGAGTTCGTTGTCGCCGGGCAGGGTGAGGGTCTGGGTGCCGTCGGCGTCCTTGGTGATGAGTCGGTCGCCGTCGGCGTCGTACTGGTAGCTGGTGGTTTTGCCGCCTTCGGTGAGGGTGGCGAGGTGGCCTTCGGCGTCCCAGGTCATGCTCTGCTCCCGGGTTCCGATGGCGCGCTTGGTGGTGTTGCCTGCCTTGTCGTACCCGAAGGTGCTCTTCTGCCCGTTGTGGGCGCCGCCGGTGACGGTGGCCGACTGCACGGCGTGCGGCAGGCCTGTCTTGGGATCGTTGTGCGTGTACGTCGCGGTGGCGTCCGATCCGGCGAGGGCGCCGGTGCCGTGGTCGACCTGCTTGACACGGTTGCCGGCCGCGTCGTAGGTGAAGGTCTGCCAGTAGGCATCGGGGCCGCCCACCGTGGTGGCCGATGGCTGCGCGGAGCAGTCGGTCTTCGCGGTCCAGGCCTCGGTCAGGCGGCCCAGAGGATCGTTGGCGAAGCACTGGGTGTCGACCGCTTTGCCGGTGTCCTGGCCGCTGGCGGTGGTGATGTTGGTGACGTTGCCCGCGTCGTCGTACGAGTAGGTCGTGTCGTCGATGCGCTGCGGGGCGAGATCACGGTCGGAGGTCTGCCGGGTCAGCCGGCCGGTGAACTCGTCGTAGACGCGGGTGTTGTAGACCTTCTTGCCGAGCGTGCCGTATTCGGTGCGTACCGGCCGGGAGAACACGTCGTGGCTGGTGGCGTTGACGAGGGTGATCGAGCCGGCGGTGGTCTTGTGCGGCAGGTTGCCCTCGCCGTAGACGGTGGTCTGGCGCTCGCTGGGCAAGTTGCCGACGGCCGGGTGCCTGATCCACTCCTGGAGGCCGGTGTACGTGTTGTAGCCGAAGGTCCAGGTGTAAGAGCCGGCGAGTGCGCCGGCCTCGGCCGGGATGGTGACCGTGCTGGTGGTGGGCTGGTAGCGGTCGTCGTAGGCGGTGTTGGCGGAGGTGTACTCCTTGCCGTCGATGTAGCGGATGCTGCTGGAGGGCTGGCCCTTGGCGACGGTGTCGTAGGTCCATTTGGCCAGCAGCGTGCCGCCCTTCCTCAGCGCGGTCTTGCGGCCGAGTTCGTCGTAGTCGGACGTCAGGGTGGTGCCGCGGGCGTCCGTGGCCGAGACGGGGTGGTTGAGTTTGTCGTAGGCGGTGTGGCTCTTGCCCTTGTCGGGGTCGTCGACGTCGGTCTGCCGGCCCCGGGCGTCGAAGGTGTACGTCCAGACGTTGCCCGCCGGGTCGGTGACGGTCAGCGGCTCGTCGAACTTGCCGTAGGTGTATCTGGTCGACTGGAACGTGGTGCGGGCCGCGTTCGTGTATTCACGGCGTTCGGCGGTGCGTCCGCGCGCGTCAGCGATCACCGTGGTGGCGGTGCCGCCCTTGGGTGGGACCACCGTGGTGCGGTCACCCTCATACACCGTCTTCGTGCGGTACTTCTCATCGCCGTAGGTGCGGGCGATCGCGTCGGTCACCCGTCCCATGCCGTCATAGATGTTCTCGGTCATGGACGGGATCTTGTTGTCGGCTCCGGAGACCAGGGTCTTCGACGGTGCGCCGTCGGTGTAGTAGGCCGCGTAGGTCTTCCACACGTCGCCGCGGGTGTCGTACCGCGTCTCGGTGACGACCCTGTTCGATGTGCCGATCGCCGGCGCCTGGGTCTCGCGTTCGCGCAGCAGGCCGTCGTAGAGCTGGTAGCTGGTTGCGTACGAGCCGTCGTACTGGAGGGACTTGGTCGCCACGGCGTTGGCGGCGGTCGTGGAGATGGTGTAGCTGAACTCGGTCGAGGGTTGTCCGGCGTGGTCGGCCTTGGCCCAACCCGGATTCCACACCTGTCGGGTCCGGCCCAGGCCGTCGTAGGTGGCGTCCGTGCGCTTGCCGTTGGCGTCGACCGCTGCCGTGGGCACACCGCGGGCGGGATCGTAGGTGGTGGTCGTGTTGTGATCGAGGGCGTTGGTCTCGGTCTTCGAGGTCGGGGCCTCGATCGTGAGCGGCTTGTACGTGGTGGTGGTCGTGTTGCCGTTCGCGTCGGTGTCGGTCAGCTCGCGGCCGTGGATGTCGTAGGTGTGCTTGGCGGTGGTGAGGTAGCCGGTGCCTGCGGCGTCCTGCTCGTCCAAGCGCGTCACGTCCCCCTTGGCGGGCGTGGCGTCCAGGCTGGTCGCACCGTCGTAGTAGTGCCGCTCGACGGAGATCAGGTCGGCGGGCAGCAGCGGCGTCTTGTCACAGGCCACCGCGACCGTCCGCACCTCCTTGACCAGGGTGAGCATGTTCTTGTCCGCGTTGCGGGCGTAGCTGGTGGTGGTGCACTCCTCGTCGCCGGTCTTGGCCGTGTCACCGAGATCGGACTCTGTCAGAGGCAGGCCGTAGTCGTCGAAGGTCCGCACGATCCGGGTGGAGCGCCAGCCGTCCCCGACCGCCGTGCGAGTCTTCTCGCTCTTGCCTCCGGTGAGGTACGCCTTGAGCGCCGACAGACCGGAGCGGGTCTGAGTCGCGGTGGCGGCACTGTGCCAGGGCTCGTAGCTGGTGGTGCTCTCCAGCGTGCCGCCGTCCCCGTTGTAGGTGGCTTCCTCCCGGGTCATCCCGGCGAACGCGGCATGGTCGGTGACCTTGACGCCTTCGTGGTCGGCGATCTCCGCGCCGTCGATGCCGCGGAAGTAGCGGTACTCCTTCAGCGTCTGCCGGCCCTCGGCCGGGGCGCCGGTGCGGACCTGGACGCGGCCGTAGCCCTTGCGGGCGCCGTAGGTGAGGTGCTTGGCCTTGGTGAACTCGTCCTCGTCCTTGCCCCAGGCCATGCCGCCCAGATACGCGTAGTCGGTCTCCTTGACCGGTGCGCCGCCGGTGTTGTCGGCCTCCAGGACCTGGGTGACGACATAGGTGTGGAACCAGTCCAGGTACGGCTCGTAGTCGGCGGCCGGGGCATCCGGCGGCGACCAGATCACGGGGTAGCAGCGGCGAGTGTTGGAGGACGGCGTGGGCACATTGCCGGCCTTGCAGTCGGCGGCCGAGTAGGTGATGCCGATCGTGCCGCCGGTCTCGGTGTCGATTCCGTACACGCGGTAGCGCACCAGCGGCGGCACCGGGTCCGGGGCGCCGCCGGTCGTGGCGCCCTCCACGCGGTTGGCGAGTTGCTGCCCCTTGAACCTGACCGCGGGCAACGTGACGTCACCGGTGCCGGTGTGCCCGGTGCGGGCGAGCGATGCCAGCCACAGGGCCGGGGCGGAGCCGTCGCCGGTTGCGGGGAAAGTGTGGGTGAGTTTCCAGGTGTCGACCGGCTTGTAGGCGCCGCCCGTGAGTATCGAGGTGTCGATCTGAGTGAGGCGCTTGCGGGTCCAGAAGGAGGGTGAGTAGCGGTCCTTGCACGCCTCGCCCGCCTTGCAGTACCGGTCGAAGGGCACGTCGGGCCAGTTCTTGGCGTGCGAGGAGTCAAAGGCCGCGCAGTCGCTCAGGCAACGCTCCGAGACGGTGAAGTCGACTCGGCCGGCTGCCTTCTGACCGTACATGGTGCTGGAGCGCAGCCCGTAGTCGATGTGGTCGAGGTAGCCGCCCCGGTCGTAGACCGTGGCCGTCGAGGAGCCGGTGTCGGGGTTGACGTTGCGGCCGTAGTGGTTGGTTTCCTTGTTCCAGTAGTAGGCCATGGCGTCGGAGTGGGGGTCGACGACGTAGTCGAGGTTCCACCGCCAGGCCTGCTGGCACCAGGAGTCCTTGAACGCGTCCGCGTGGCACGGCTCACCGCTCTGGTTGCCGAATACCGGGACGGTCCAGGTGGAGTTGGTTTCGGGCTTGCCGTCCTCCCAGCCCGGCAGGCGGTTGTAGCCGAAGTAGTAGCGGGTGCCGTCCGGGGTGGTCACCCGCCAGTACTCGCCGTTGTCGTCACCGTTACCGCGGGCGGAACTGGTCAGCTTGGCGACCTTGGTGCCGTCGTCGCCCTCCAGGTGCCACTCACCGGTCGCGTCGTCCTTGATGAGCACATTGGTCTGGCCGTTCAGGTTGAGGACCGCGTTGTCCTTTTTCCAGCACTGGTCACCGCTCTTGTCGGTGCCGTTGCTTCCCGTGGTGTCCTCCGAGCAGGACACGTACCGGCGCTCGATGTAGCCCGGCTCCATGGACCAGCCGTCGCCGATCCAGTTGGCCTGGTTGTTCGTCGCCGCGGTGCGTCCGTCCACCGACTGGGAACTGTAGGACAGGCTCAGCTGCGGCTGGACACCGCCGGGCACATCCGGGGTGCCGATGCCGTAGTTCCAGGAGAAGCCGCCACTGGAGCCACCTGCCGTCCAGGACGCTGACGGGGCCAGCGAGGTGGCCGTGAAGTTGCCCGCCGCGCCTGAGGCGGCGGCCGTGGCGGCCAGCAGAACCGTGCCGTCACTCGCCGCCAGACCGCTGGCCGAACTTGTTTTGGCGGGCGCCTTCGTCACCGGGGTGGACGACGTCTCCTCGTCCGCTGCGGCGACGGGGACAGCGGCCGAGAGCGTCGCGGTCTTGACGTCGTTGTCGCTCTTGAGAGCTGTGAGGCTTTGGCAGTTCTTGGCGTTTGGCGTGGTCAGCGCGCACTGCGGCAGGCGGTGCAGTGTCAGCCGCGAGGCCCAGTCGCCGCCGTAGGCGTGCCGGAAGCCGGAGTAGTCGAGGGTGATGTCTATCGAGCCCTTGTCGCCCTGAAGCGGGCGCACCGCCAGGAGCACGCCGGTCACGCCCGCGGTCTTGGCGGCCTTCTGATCCAGCACTTGCACCTGCGTCTGCCGTGCAGCGCGGGCCGTCGTCGAGGCCTTCTTACCGACCTTGCCCTGGTGGGGGGAAACACGCAGAGGGAGAGTGCCCGCCTCCGTCTTCGTGCTGCCATGTGCCGGGACAGTGACCGTGGCGGTGCCCGGCTTGGGCCAGGACGATTTCGGCCCGGCCTTCCAGGAGTGGGCAGCCGTCTGATCCGGGCGGGAGATCCGGTGCTTCTTCACCGACTCGACGGGAACCGGATCCGGGTTCTTCAGCTTCGCCAGCGACAGTTCGGCCGCCGCGGCCACCGGGCCGCCCAGCAGGCCGGCCACCAGATAGGCGATCAGCGACACCGCGATCCAGCGTGCCCACTGCACCCGTCTCTTGATCGTACGACCGGGACCTCTCGTCCCCTTCATTCGCAAACCGGACACAATTCCCCCCGCGAGAGACCCAAGAGCGTGAAGATCTTGCGGAACGTATCACCGCACAAAAGCAGCAGTAAATGACCGATCAAGGGATTGGCTCGTTCTTGCCTTTCTGCGGATCGGAGTGAGCAGAATGTTATCTTCCGGAAAGGATCGAAAGCTGCGTCATCCTTATTGAGAGCAACCGGAGGGCGCGCCAAACGCCCTTACTTTATTGGCGAGTTGGCAGCTCCACAGGCGGTCAGTCCAGATTCTCCGCAGTTGCCCAAAATTAAACGATCTATCCAAGATGCGAATCTCTGACACCGTCCGCGCGCAGCCCAAAAATCGCCATACGACTCACTCCTGGCACCCCGATGCAAGCTCTCCTCGCGCCGACTTGTCAGCGTTATATGGTGCGCCCAATCTGGTGCAGGAAACGAAAAGGAGACGTAATGACAGACCATCGAAGATGGCCACGGTCTGGAAAGGCGCGTCGCGTATCCGTCGTCGCTGTCATCGCATCGGCCCTGACAATGTCGTTGATCTCGGCCGTGCCGTCAGCTGCAGATGCCGGCCCGTCCTCTTCGCCCAGCGGGCAGCAGTACTCATCCCAGGAGTCACAGGCGCTGGCTGACGCCGCGGAATCGGGGGAGCCAGTGGAGGTCCTCTCCCTCCGCACCGAGGCGTCGCAGGTGTTCGCCAACCCCTCGGGCACGTTCACCGAGGAGCGCTACGCCACCGCCCAGTGGGCGCGCAAGGGCAACAGGCTCGTTGACATCGACACCGCTCTCAGCCTGGGCGCAGACGGGAAGATCACGCCTGAGGCCACCACAGTGGGTCTTGAGTTCTCCGGCGGTGGCGAGGGACCGCTGGCGACCATCACCCGAGACGGTCGTAGCATCTCCCTGTCCTGGCCCGCCGACCTGCCCAAGCCGCAGATCGCAGGCGACACGGTCACCTATCCGGGCGTGCTGCCCGATGTGGACCTCAAGCTGCGCGCCACCGCCTCCGGATTCGCGCAGTTGCTCGTCGTGAAGTCCGCTCAGGCCGCCGCGAATCCAGACCTGAAGACCATCGGATATCAGATGTCCAGCGACGGTGTGGACGTCACGACGGACGAGAACGGCAATCTGAGCGCCGTCAACCCGGGCGGACAGGAGCTGTTCACCGCACCGACCCCCCGTATGTGGGACAGCTCGTCCGACAGCACGGCCTCCATGAGTCTGCGGATGGCCACTGCCGATGGGCCCGCGGGTACCCCTGCGGGCCACGACGAGTTCGAACCACGGCAAGGAGCACAGCAGGCCGCCATCCCCGTCAAGGTCACGGACGACAGCCTGCAACTGACTCCGGACTCGGACCTGATGACCGGCAAGGGCACGACCTACCCGGTCTACATCGACCCCTACGTCGAGGGCTCGCGCCACTCGTGGACCATCGCCTACAAGAAGTACCCGAACAGCTCCTTCTTCAACGGCGCCGGCTTCAGCGGCGGCACCACCACCGCCCGGGCGGGCTACGAGAATGAAACCAACGGCCTGGCCCGCTCCTACTTCCGCATGAACACCAAGAACCTGTGGAACACGAAGAAGCAGGTCATCAAGTCCACGTTCCGGATCAAGAACAGCTGGTCCTGGTCCTGCACCGCCAAGCCCGTCGAGCTGTGGCGCACCACCGCCATCACCTCATCCACCACGTGGAACAACCGCCCCGACCGGCGCGAGAAGATGTCCACCATCACCGACGCCAAAGGCTGGAGCTCCGACTGCCCGGCCGGCAACCTCGCCTTCAACGTCACCGAGGGGGCCAAGGACGCCGCAGCAGGCAAGTGGAACACCATCACCTTCGAGCTCGCAGCCTCCAATGAGTCCGACGTGTACGGATGGAAGAAGTTCGACGCCAAGTCGGCCGTACTCTCCACCCAATACAACACCTACCCCAACGCCCCCACCGGCCTGGACACCATCCCCAGCACCAAGAACAGCAAGGGATGCGGCGACACCGCCCCCTACGGGCTGATCGGCAACACGGACATCTACCTGACCGCCAAGGGCAGCGACAGCGACGGCGGCACCGTCAAGATCGAGTTCAATCTATGGGCCACTGGCCACCACCCCAACGACGACCCGAAGGGCGTGATCATCGTTGACAAGACGGTCTCCGTCTCGTCCGGCACTGTCGCGAAACTCAAGGTCACGAAGGCGGAACTGACCCCCTACCTGAAGCTGGCGAACGGCAACTTCACTTGGAAAGCCCGCAACTACGACGGCTCCCTGTACTCCGACTGGACACCCACCAGTGGCGCTCCCGGCTGCCGGTTCGTCTTCGACCCCAACCGGCCCAGCACCCCGCCGGGCATCACCTCCAGCCGGTTCCCCGACGGCAGCGACGGCTGGCCCGCCGTGACCGGCAGCGTCCGCACGGAAGGGGCCTTCGCCCTCTCGAGTGGTGGTGTCACCGACGTCACCAAGTACGAGTACTGGACCGATACCGACCCCGCTGTGCGCACCGCCACCCCTGGCAGCGCGGGCGGCAGCGTCACGGTCAAGTTCACCCCGACGGCCGCTGGGCCCAACCACCTCTACGCCCGCAGCCTCGACAAGGCCGGCAACAAGTCGGACACCGCCGACTACCTCTTCTACGCCAACGGCCCACTGAAGGTCGACCAACCGGGAGACATCAACGGCGACGGCAACCCCGACATGTGGGCCGTGGACAAGGACGGCACGCTACGCCGCTTCTACGGTGCCGGGGACGGAACCGTCACCGAGGCCTCCAATACCGCCAGCAGCATCACCTGGACCGGAGCGAAGATCACACATCGGGGGGACTGGACGGGAGACGGCTACGAAGACCTCATCGCCCTGCGTCACGACGCCACCGCCAGCTCCGACCGACTCTGGCTGCACCCCAACACCGGCTACGGATTCGCCTGCAGTGAGTGCACCGGCGACATCCACGACAAACAAGAACTCACCGTCTACGACTCCGCCAACAACCACTGGCAGAACGCCGACCAGATCCTCGCCATCGGCGACGTCGACGGTCCGCTGGACGTCGACAGTGACGGTGTCGACGACATCGCGGGCTACCCCGATCTGCTGGTCAGGCAGGGTGACCTGCTGTGGCTGTACTTCGGTGCCCCCGACAACCGCCTCGACACCGACCGCGAACCGATCCTCATCGGGCCCGACAGCTGGAGGAACACGGACCTGTTCGCCCCTGGCGACACCAACGGCGACGGTCGCGTCGACCTCGGCGCCCGCGACCGCACCACCGGCAACCTCTACGTCTACCGCGGCACCGGCGACGACGGCGACGGACTGGCCGACCAGGCAGCCAAGGTCCGGACTGGCGCCAACTTCACCACCACCGGCACTCCCCTGATCACCTCACCCGGAGATGCCAACGGCAGCGGCAAGGCATTCGACTTGTGGTTCACCCGCAGCGACAACGCATTGTGGAACTATCTGGACATCAGCAGCGGCAGTTCCACCATGGCCAAGGTCAGCGAAGGATGGCAGGGCTACCAGGCCATTAGCTGAGCACTCCCGCACAAGGCCTCCCCCGCACGCACACGCGGGGGAAGCCCCTCGGCGTCCGTATCACTTGTCCTCTCCGGCGCCAACAGCACCTCGCGTGCTCGGCCAGGAAGGCGGACACTCTCCCGACCGGGGTCGACTCCCAGCGGGTCTCCCACAAGAGTCCGGCCCCGCCGCTCACGCGGCGGGGCCAGCACCCCAGGACGTCCCTCCGTCTTCTACGGAAGGTTCCTCGCCATCACGATCCGCTGGACCTGGTTCGTGCCTTCATAGATCTGGGTGATCTTGGCGTCGCGCATCATGCGCTCCACCGGGTAGTCGCGGGTGTAGCCGTATCCGCCGAGGAGCTGGACCGCGTCCGTGGTGACCTCCATCGCCACGTCCGAGGCGAAGCACTTGGCGGCGGCGCCGAGGTAGGTGAGGTCGGCGTCGACGCGCTGGGACGCGGCGGCGGCCTGGTAGGTCAGGGCCCGGGCGGCCGAGATCTTCATGGCCATGTCGGCGAGCATGAACTGGATGCCCTGGAAGTCGGCGATCGGCTTGCCGAACTGCTTGCGCTCCTGGACGTAGCCCTTGGCGTAGTCGAGGGCGCCCTGGGCGATACCGAGGGCCTGGGCGGCGATGGTGATGCGGGTGTGGTCGAGCGTCTTCATCGCCGTGGCGAAGCCGGTGCCCTCCTCGCCGATCATGCGGTCGGCGGGGATGCGGACGTTGTCGAGGTAGACCTCGCGGGTCGGGGAGCCCTTGATGCCGAGCTTCTTCTCGGGGGCGCCGAAGGAGACGCCCTCGTCGGACTTCTCGACGACGAAGGCGGAGATGCCCTTGGAGCGCTTCGCCGGGTCGGTGACGGCCATCACCGTGTAGTACTCGGACTCGCCGGCGTTGGTGATCCAGCGCTTCACGCCGTTGAGGATCCAGTGGTCGCCGTCGCGGACGGCCTTGGTCTTCATGCCCGCGGCGTCGGAGCCGGCGTCCGGCTCGGAGAGGCAGTAGGAGAACATGCCGTCGCCCTTGGCGAGCGGCGTCATGTACCGCTTCTTCAGGTCCTCGGAGCCGGAGAGGATCACCGGCAGGGAGCCCAGCTTGTTCACGGCCGGGATGAGCGAGGAGGAGGCGCAGACCCGGGCGACTTCCTCGATCACTATGACGGTGGCGAGCGCGTCCGCGCCGGAGCCGCCGTACTCCTCGGGTACGTGCACGGCGTGCAGGTCGTTCGCCACCAGCGCGTCGAGGGCCTCGCGCGGGAATCGGGCCTCCTCGTCCACCGCGGCGGCGTGCGGCGCGATCTTCGCCTCGGCCAGCGAGCGGACGGCGTCACGGAGCATGTCGTGCTCCTCGGACGGGCGGTACAGGTCGAAGTCAGCCGATCCGGCCAAGGTCTCTCACGCTCCAAAACGCTGCGACGGTGACGCTAACTACCGTTAAGTAATCAAAAGTTTATGGGGTCGCCCACGGGAGTGATACGTGAGCTAGGCGACAGCGGAGAAGTTGCCCGTTGAAGCGCGCCGCCATGCCCCGGATATGCTCGGGCGCGCACCACATGCCGTAGACCCCTGGAGTACCCATGGCCCTGAAGATCACCGTGATCGGCACCGGTTATCTCGGCGCGACACACGCGGCGGCCATGGCCGAGCTGGGCTTCGAGGTGCTCGCCCTCGACGTCGTGCGCGAGAAGATCGAGAAGCTGGAGCGCGCCGAGGCCCCGATGTACGAGCCGGGTCTCGAGGAGCTGCTGCGCAAGCATGTCGCCGGCATCGAGGGCTCCAGCGGCCGGCTGCGCTTCACCCAGGACTGGGCCGAGATCGGCGCGTTCGGCGACGTGCACTTCGTCTGTGTGAACACCCCGCAGCGGCACGGCGAGTACGCCTGCGACATGAGCTACGTCGACGCCGCGATGGCCTCGCTGGCCCCGCATCTGCACGGTCCGGCGCTGGTCGTCGGCAAGTCGACGGTGCCCGTGGGTTCCGCGGACCGTCTGGCCGCCTACCTGGCCGCGCACGCGCCCGCCGGGGAGGACGCCGAGCTGGCGTGGAACCCGGAGTTCCTGCGCGAGGGCTTCGCCGTGGACGACACGCTGCACCCCGACCGTCTCGTGGTCGGCGTGCGCAGCGAGCGGGCCGAGAAGCTGCTGCGGGAGGTGTACGCGACGCCGATCGCCGAGGGCTCGCCGTTCGTGGTCACGGACTTCCCGACCTCGGAGCTGGTGAAGACCTCCGCGAACTCCTTCCTCGCCACGAAGATCTCCTTCATCAACGCGATGGCGGAGGTGTGCGAGGCCGCGGGCGGGGACGTCGCCAAGCTGGCGGAGGCCATCGGGTACGACGACCGGATCGGCAAGAAGTTCCTGCGGGCCGGGATCGGCTTCGGCGGCGGCTGTCTGCCGAAGGACATCCGGGCGTTCATGGCGCGCGCCGGTGAGCTGGGCGCGGACCAGGCGCTGACGTTCCTGCGGGAGATCGACTCGATCAACATGCGCCAGCGCGGACAGATGGTGGAGCTGACCCGGCAGGCGCTGGGCGGCGGGCCGTTCCTGGGCAAGCGGGTGGCGGTGCTGGGCGCGACCTTCAAGCCCGACTCGGACGACGTACGGGACTCGCCCGCGCTCAACGTGGCCGGGCAGATCCATCTCCAGGGCGGCCAGGTCACGGTGTACGACCCGAAGGGCATGGACAACGCCCGCGGTGTGTTCCCGACCCTCGGCTACGCCGACTCGGCGCTGGATGCCGTGCGCGGCGCCGACATCGTGCTGCACCTGACGGAGTGGCGGGAGTTCCGCGAGCTGGACGCGGAGGCGCTCGGCGAGGTCGCGGCGGCGCGGGTCATCCTGGACGGCCGCAACGCCCTGGACCCGGAGCGCTGGCGCAAGGCCGGCTGGACGTACCGGGCGATGGGGCGTCCGAAGGCCTGAGCGCGACAAGCGCCCCACAGGTGACGCCGGTTCGGCCGAGGCTCAGTCGGCCGAATCGGCGTCTCCTGCATTCTGCACCACCGGGCCGGAGCGCGTGGTGCCCTGTGCGTCCTTGGCCCGGTACCGGCGCATCTTCGCCCGGGCACCGCAGACCTGCATCGAGCACCAGCGGCCGCGGCCTGCCGGGCTGCGGTCGTAGTAGGCCCAGTGGCAGTCGGCGGCCTCGCAGGCCTTGAGGCGGGTCCAGGTGCCGGCGACCAGGGACTCGGCGACGGCGGCGGCCACGCGCGCGTGGAGGGAACCGGCGTCGGCGGGCGCGAGGGCGGCCGAGCCGTCCGCCGGGTCGACCGTGACGACCAGGGGGGCCGAGGTCAGGAGGTCGCCGAGCGGGGGCACCGCGCGGTGCGGCGGGTGGCCGGCGTGAGCGAGCAGGACCGCGCGCAGGGACTCGCGCAGGGCCCGGGCCTGCTCGGCCTCGTCGTCCCCGGTGATCGCGAACCGCGTCCGGCCCTCCGCCGTGTCCAGCGCGTCCGCGCCCGATTCGATGTCCAGCGTGTTCACCAGGGCCTCGACCAGGGCCAGGCCGCCGGGCGCGGGCGATCTCTCCGTCATGGCTGGACCGTACCTCTCGGATTTCCTCTTGCGAGGTTACCGCCCATGCGGGAGCATGCAGTAACGGTTACTGGTTACTCGCCTTTGCAGGTAACGGTGAAGGCAACCGCGACTTCGAGGAGAAGGTCATGGCTCTCGCAAAACTGGGTGTCGTCGTCCTGGACTGTCCCGACCCGCACGCACTGGCCGCCTTCTACGCCGAGGTGCTCGGCGGCACGCCGACGGTGGAGACCGACGGGGAGGACGTGTGGGTCGATCTGAAGGTGCCGGGCGGCACACCTCTGGCCTTCCAGGCCGCTCCCGGATACGTACCGCCGCAGTGGCCGTCCACCGACCACTCGCAGCAGTTCCACCTCGATCTCGTGGTGGACGACCTGGACGCGGCCGAGAAGGGCGTGCTGGCGCTCGGGGCCAAGCCGCTGGACGCCGAGGACCGGGAACGGACCTTCCGGGTTTACGCCGACCCGGCCGGGCACCCGTTCTGCCTCTGCGCCTGCTGACACCGGGATGCCCCGTGTCCGCCGTGGCACGTTTCCGTTCCGTGGTCGTCGACTGCCCCGACCCCCGCGAGCCGGCCCGCTTCTACGCGCGGGTCGGCGGCGGTACGCCGGAGGACGACGATCCCGACTGGGTGGTGCTGCGCATCCCCGGCGGGCCCCGGCTCGCCTTCCAGCGCTCCCCCGGCCACACCCCGCCGGAGTGGCCGCGGGCCGACCGCAATGCCCAGCAGTTCCACCTGGACTTCGACGCCGGGTCCACCTGGGACGAGATCGACGCGGCCGAGGAACGGGTGCCGGCGCTGGGCGCGCGGGTGCTGGACAAGGAGGACGACGAGAGGAAGGGCTTCCGCGTCTACGCCGACCCGGCGGGACACCCGTTCTGCCTGTGCCGGATCGAACACGCCTGATCCGGTCCGGTCCACGCCGGATCCGGTCCGGTCCACGCCGGATCCGGTCCGGTCCACGCCGGATCCGGTCCGGTCCACGCCGGCTCCAGTCCGGTCCACGCCTGATCCGGTCCGGTCCACGCCGGATCCGGTCCGGTCCACGCCGGATCCGGTCCGGTCCACGCCGGCTCCGGTCCGGTCCACGCCGGCTCCAGTCCGGTCCACGCCGGCTCCAGTCCGGTGCACGCCGGCTCCAGTCCGGTGCACGCCGGCTCCAGTCCGGTGCACGCCGGATCCGGCCGGGTGCTGCCTGATCCGGACCGGCCGGCAGGCCCGCTACCCGTCCAGCTCCGAGATCGTCGCCGTCGACGGCTCGCGGCGTTGCTGGGCGGCGCGGGCCGTGAAGTCGGCGCCGCGCAGGACGCGCTGGACGTTGGCCCAGGTCAGCAGCGCCACATCGGCCTCCTCCCAGCCGCGCCGCAGCAGCTCGGCGATCAGCCGCGGATAGCAGGACGTGTCGCCGAGCTCCTGCGGGTGGGCGGCCCCGGAGTCGTAGGTGCCGGACAGCCCGACGCAGTGCGCTCCGGCCACGGCACGGATGTGGTCGAGGTGGTCGGCGACATCGCGGACGGTCGGGCCGGTCTGCTCGGCGGTCAGCGGCACCAGACACAGCCCCTTGGCCGCGCCCAGCTCCGCCAGCAGGTCGTCGGGGATGTTGGCCGGGTGGGGGCGCAGGCTCCGGGCCGCGGAGCGGCTGCACAGCACCGGTGCCCGGGAGAGGCTCAGGACGCGACGCAGGGTCTGGGTGGAGGCGCCGGAGAGGTCCGCGATCACGCCGAGGCGGTTCATCTCGCGCACGACCTCCTCACCGAACCGGGTCAGCCCCGCCTCGCTCGCCCAGGACACCCCGGTCAGCGTGAGGACGCGCAGGCCGAGCAGGTGCAGCTGACGCAGGATGCCGATCGAGTCGCCCAGGGCCGGGGCGCCGGCGGGGCCGAGGAGCACGGCGACACGGCCGCAGTTGCGGGCGTCCGCGACCTGCCCGGCCGTGCAGGCCGGCCGCAGGCCCTGCTCACAGGTCCGGACGACCGCCTTCGCCAGGTCCAGCTGCTCCAGGGTGGCGCCGACGGCCCGGTCGCCGTCGAGGCCCTCGGGCAGGTGCAACGACCAGAACAGGGCGCCCACATGGCCGCTGCGCAGCCGGGGCACATCCGTGTCGACGGTGCTCTCGCCGTCCTCCAGGTCGTACCAGGACAGGCGCTTGAGCGCCCAGGGCAGTCCGTTGTAGCCGTCGGCGACGGGGTGCGCGGCGAGGATGGCGCGGGCCCGGGTCATGGGCGCGTCGTCCGGGTCGGAGACGGGCTCGTAGGCCTCCGCCGTGACGACGCCCTCGTCGGGGTACGGCTCGGCCAGCTCGTCGAACTCGCCGGCGGCCGCGGCGGTGGTGCGCAGGTCGTCCTGGAGGTCTGCCATGGCGGCTCCGTACGGTCGTTCGTGAGGTACGGTCACCGTCGCACGGAGCGGGGAGCGGTTCCTGATGGGCGGGGCGTTCGGAGTAGGGCGCCGGCCACGCACACAGGTGTCCTCAGGGCAGCCGGGCCGCCCCGATCACCTCGTCCAGGGTGTCCCGGGAGCGGACCAGGTCGGCGGCTGCGGCTCGGGGCGCCCCTGAACGAGATGCGCGACCGGTACTTCATGTATGTGGGCGGGGCGACCGGCTACACCGACTACCCCGCCCTCGGCGATCAGCCGGCGGACGCGTCCAGCGACCCGATCGTGGCGTTGGACGGCGACCGCGTCGCCTGAAGCCCGCGGGCCACGTCCTCCGCCGCGTCCAGGACCCGGACCGCGTTCTTCCAGGTCAGCTTGGTCAGGTCGGCCTTGGACCAGCCGCGCTCCAGTAGTTCCGCGAGGAGGTTCGGGTAGCCGGAGACGTCGGCGAGGCCGTCGGGGGTGAAGGCCGTGCCGTCGTAGTCGCCACCGATGCCGAGGTGGTCGATGCCGGCCGCCTCGCGCATGTGGTCCAGGTGGTCGGCGACCGTCGACACCGTCGCGACCGGGCGCGGGTGCCGCTCCTCGAAGGCGCGGTGGACCTTCATGGCCTCCGCGGTGGTGTCGAGGTGGTGGAAGCCGTGGGCGCGCATGTTCTCGTCGGCCTCCGCCGTCCAGTCCACGGCCGCCTGGAGCACGAACTTCGGCACGAACGTCACCATCGCCATGCCGCCGTTGGCCGGAAGCCGTTCCAGGACGTCGTCGGGGACGTTGCGCGGGTGGTCGCACACGGCCCGTGCGGAGGAGTGGGAGAACATGACCGGGGCCGAGCTCGCGTCGAGCGCGTCCCGCATGGTCGTCGCCGCCACGTGGGAGAGGTCGACGAGCATGCCGAGCCGGTTCATCTCCCGGACGACCTCACGGCCGAACGCGGTCAGGCCACCGGCCTTCGGCTCGTCGGTCGCGGAGTCCGCCCAGTCCACGTTGTCGTTGTGGGTGAGGGTCATGTACCGCACGCCGAGGCCGTACAGGCCGCGCAGGGTGCCCAGGGAGTTGGCGATGGAGTGACCGCCCTCCGCGCCCATGAGCGAGGCGATACGGCCCTCCCCGCGCGCGGCCTCCATGTCGGCGGCGGTGAGCGCGGGACGCAGGTCCTCGGGGTGACGGGCCAGCAACTGCCGTACGCAGTCGATCTGTTCGAGGGTGTCGGCGACCGGCTCCGGCGAGTCCGTGCGGACGTACACCGACCAGTACTGCGCGCCGACACCGCCCGCGCGCAGCCGGGGGATGTCGGTGTGCAGGTGCGCGCTCTGGTCGGCGGCGATGTCCCGGGCGTCGAGGTCGTAGTGGACCTGTGCGCGCAGCGCCCAGGGCAGGTCGTTGTGGCCGTCGACGACCGGGAACTCGCGCAGGAGTTCCCGGGCTGCCTCCAGGGAGGTCATCGTCGTCACTTCCCCGCGCCGAAGCCGAATCCGCCCGAGCCCTCGACCTTGGAGCGCAGCCGCTTGCCCTTCTCGGTGGCCTGGTCGTTCAGCTCCTGCTGGAAGTCGCGCATCCGGCCGCGCAGTTCCTCGTCGTGCGCGGCGAGGATGCGGGCGGCCAGCAGACCGGCGTTGCGGGCACCGGCCACGGAGACCGTGGCGACGGGGACACCGGCCGGCATCTGCACGATCGACAGGAGGCTGTCCATGCCGTCGAGGTACTTCAGCGGCACGGGCACGCCGATGACGGGCAGCGGGGTCACGGAGGCGAGCATGCCGGGCAGGTGGGCGGCGCCGCCCGCCCCGGCGATGATCACCTTGAGCCCGCGGCCGTCGGCCTGCTCGCCGTAGGCGACCATCTCGCGCGGCATGCGGTGCGCGGAGACGACGTCGACCTCGTAGGCGATCTCGAACTCGTCGAGGGCCTTGGCGGCGGCCTCCATGACGGGCCAGTCGCTGTCCGACCCCATGACGATGCCAACAACAGGGCTCATTCGGTGATGGTGCCTCTCAGGTAGCCGGCTGCGTGACGGGCGCGCTCCAGCGCGTCGTCCAGGTCGTCGCCGTAGGTGTTGACGTGACCGACCTTGCGGCCGGGCTTCACGTCCTTGCCGTACATGTGGATCTTGAGCTGGGGGTCGCGGGCCATGCAGTGCAGGTACGCGGAGTACATGTCCGGGTAGTCGCCGCCGAGGACGTTGACCATGACGGTCCACGGGGCGCGCGGGCGCGGGTCGCCGAGGGGCAGGTCCAGGACCGCCCGGACGTGGTTGGCGAACTGGCTGGTGACGGCGCCGTCCATCGACCAGTGGCCGGAGTTGTGCGGGCGCATCGCGAGCTCGTTGACGAGGATGCGGCCGTCGCGGGTCTGGAACAGCTCGACGGCGAGGTGGCCGACGACGCCGAGTTCCTTGGCGATGTTCAGCGCCATCTCGGAGGCCTCCAGGGCGAGGGCCTCGTCGAGGTCGGGCGCCGGGGCGATGACCGTGTCGCAGACGCCGTTCACCTGGCGGGACTCGACGACCGGGTAGGCCACGGCCTGCCCGTGCGGGGAGCGCACGACGTTGGCGGCGAGCTCGCGGACGAAGTCGACCTTCTCCTCGGCGAGCACGGGTACGCCGGCCTTGAAGGGATCGGCGGCCTCCTCGGCGGAGTCGACGACCCACACGCCCTTGCCGTCGTAACCGCCGCGGACGGTCTTGAGGACGACGGGGAATCCTCCCCCACTCTCGGCCGCGAAGGCGGCCACGTCCTGCGGATCGGAAACGATCCTGTGCCGGGGGCAGGGGACGCCGATCGCGTCGAGCCTCGCGCGCATCACCCCCTTGTCCTGGGCGTGCACGAGCGCGTCGGGGCCGGGGCGCACGGGGATGCCGTCCGCCTCCAGAGCCCTGAGGTGCTCGGTGGGTACGTGTTCGTGATCGAAGGTGATCACATCGCACCCACGGGCGAACTCGCGCAGCGTGTCGAGATCGCGATAGTCGCCGACGACGACATCGCTCACGACCTGCGCAGCGGAGTCCTGCGGGGTGTCACTGAGGAGCTTGAACCTGATGCCCAGCGGGATGCCCGCCTCGTGTGTCATACGAGCGAGCTGGCCACCGCCGACCATGCCGACTACCGGAAACGTCACTCCCCCAGGGTATCGGCCGCGCCAGAGTGGCCGGTTTCCCGTCCCTCCCCGGCCCTGCCCGGACCATCTCCGGCCGTCCACCGGCATCCGCAGGAAGATCGCGCGGGAGGGTGGTTAGCATGGCTGGGTTGACGCCGACGAACGGACGGGGGCCTGCACGACCATGGGACATGGTGCCTCTCGGCTCCGACGGGTCGTCCGCGAAGTCGCCAAATTCGGCGCGGTGGGCGGGGCCGGAGTGCTGGTCAACCTCGCCGTCTTCAACCTGGTGCGGCACACCACCGACCTCCAGGTGGTGCGCGCGAGTGTCATCGCGACCGTCGTCGCGATCGTCTTCAACTACGTCGGCTTCCGCTACTTCACGTACCGCGACCGCGACAAGAGCCGCCGTACCCGTGAAATGACCCTGTTCCTGCTGTTCAGCGCCATCGGCCTGGTCATCGAGAACGGCGTCCTGTACGCGGCCACGTACGGCTTCGGCTGGAACACCCCGCTCCAGAACAACGTCTTCAAGTTCCTGGGCATCGGCATCGCGACCCTGTTCCGCTTCTGGTCCTACCGCTCCTGGGTCTTCCGCGCCCTCCCCACGCGGGAACCGGCGGCTCCCCCGTCCCCGGTCCTGCAGACCGGGCCGACCGGACCCGAGAAGGCGAAGCAGCAGGTGCCGTAGCCCTCGCACGCCCGGCGCGGCCCTAGCGGACTGTCGACTCCTCGTCGCCGTCCACGCCCTTGTGCAGGGGGGTACGGGACAGGAACAGGCCGAAGACCGGGGGTTTGGTCTGGAGCATTTCCAGGCGGCCGCCGTCGGCCTCCGCCAGGTCGCGGGCCACCGCCAGGCCGATGCCCGTGGAGTTGCGGCCGCTGATCGCCCGTTCGAAGATGCGGGCGCCGAGATCGGCGGGGATGCCCGGGCCCTCGTCCGTGACCTCGATGACCGCCTGGTTGCCGGTGACGCGGGTGCGCAGGGCCACCGTGCCACCGCCGTGCATGAGGGAGTTCTCGATCAGCGCGGCCAGGACCTGCGCGACCGCGCCGGGTGTGCCCACCGCCCGCAGATGCCGTTTGCCGGAGCTGACGATCGCCCGCCCCGCGCTGCGGTACGCCGGCCGCCACTCGGCGAGCTGCTGCTGGATGACCTCGTCGAGGTCGAAGGAGACGGCGGAGCCGGTGCGCGGATCGCGGGAGTTCGTCAGCAGCCGCTCCACGACGTCCGTGAGCCGCTCGACCTGCGTCAGGGCGATCGTCGCCTCCTCCTTCACCGTGTCCGGGTCGTCCGTGAGGGTGATCTCCTCCAGCCGCATCGACAGCGCCGTGAGCGGCGTGCGCAGCTGGTGGGAGGCGTCCGCGGCCAGCCGGCGTTCGGCGGTCAGCATGCGGGCGATGCGCTCGGCGGAGCCGTCCAGCACATCCGCCACCCGGTCCAGCTCGGGCACCCCGTACCGCTTGTGCCGGGGCCGCGGGTCGCCCGAGCCGAGCCGCTCGGCCGTCTCCGCGAGGTCGGTCAGCGGCGACGCCAACCGGTTCGCCTGGCGGACCGCCAGCAGCACCGCGGCCACCACCGCCAGCAGCGCGACCAGCGCGATGATCAGCAGCGTCCGGCCGACCTCACGGGTCACCGAGGAGCGCGGTTCCTGGACGGTGACCGTCTCGCCCTCCTCACCGGGCGCGGTCGCGCTGATGACGTCCCCGGCGGGTTTCGTGCCGACCTCGATGGGCGACTCCCCGGGGATCCGGATCACCGCGTAGTAGCGGTCCTGCGTGACCTGTTCGCGCAGGACCTCCGCGTCGACCTGCTGGGCGACGAAGAGCCGGCTGTCGACGATGCTGGCCAGCCGGACCGCCTCGGACTCCACCCGCTCCTGGGCGCTGTTGCTGATCGTCCGGGTCTCGACGATGACGAGGGAGACGCCGAAGACGGCGATCACGACGAGCACCACGGCGAGCGTGGACTGGATCAGTCGGCGACGCATGTCCTGTTACCCGAGCCCGCCTCGCGGCTCAGCTCTTCTCGAAACGGAAACCCACACCGCGCACGGTGGCGATGTAGCGGGGATTGGCCGCGTCGTCGCCGAGCTTCTTGCGCAGCCAGGAGATGTGCATGTCGAGGGTCTTGGTCGACGACCACCAGGTCGTGTCCCAGACCTCCCGCATCAGCTGGTCGCGGGTGACGACCCGGCCCGCGTCGCGCACCAGCACCCGCAGCAGGTCGAACTCCTTGGCGGTGAGCTGGAGCTCCTCCTCGCCCATCCAGGCGCGGTGCGACTCGACGTCGATGCGCACGCCGTGCGTGGCGGGCGGCTGCTGCGGCTCGGCGGCGCCGCGCCGGAGCAGGGCCCGTACGCGCGCGAGCAGCTCGGCGAGCCGGAACGGCTTGGTGACGTAGTCGTCGGCGCCCGCGTCGAGCCCGACGACGGTGTCCACCTCATCTGCGCGCGCGGTCAGGATGAGGATCGGGATGGCGTGGCCTTCGCCACGCAGGCGGCGGGCCACCTCCAGACCGTCCATGCCGGGCAGACCGAGGTCGAGCACGACCAGGTCGACGCCGCCTTGCAGTCCGGCGTCGAGAGCGGCGGGTCCGTCCTCGCGGACCTCGACCTCGTAGCCCTCCCGGCGCAGAGCGCGGGCCAGCGGCTCCGAGATGGACGCATCGTCCTCGGCGAGCAGTACACGGGTCATGAGGTGATGGTAGACCTGCGACGCCCTGAGCTGGGGTGTGACCGGAATCCTTGATTCTTACCGTTGGCATACCCGGCTCTTACGTACCGGGGGTAGGTGCTCGGACCTCTGCCTCTGGGGTGCGATCGTGGTAAGGACCTTGGAAACGGCGTGTGCGGTTCCCCCGACACCTGTGATCCGTGTCTCAAGTCCTTCCATATGCGGCGGTGTCCTGCCGTATGGTGAATCAACGCCTGTAGCACCATGGCGACCTTCGGAGGCCGTTTGCCCTGAGGGTCTCTTTTGTGTGCGGGCCGGTTCCCGCCGGCCCCCAACGTGAAACGACCTGTGGCCGGGCCTCGTAGTGCGGCGACGCGCGTAGAGGCGTGGATCCCGGTGGCGACCGCCCACCGCTCCGTGCCCCGGAGCGGACCCCCCGTAGGCGTCGGACGGACGGCCGTACCCACCGGTGCCGGCAGCCCCCCCCACCGGGCGCACCACCGCTGCCGCGGGGCGCGTCCCGAGCAGCAAGGAACGACCATGGCGTCCAGCCTGACGAAGGACTCGGCCCGACCGGGCACCCCCGGTTCCGAGAAGACCTTCTTCGGCCACCCCCGCGGACTGGCCACTCTGTTCATGACCGAGATGTGGGAGCGTTTCTCCTACTACGGCATGAGGGCCCTGCTCCCGCTGTACCTGGTGGCCCCGGGTGGCCTGAACCTGAGCGCGGGCACGGCGACGGCGATCTACTCCGTCTACCTGTCGCTCGTGTACCTGCTCACCCTGCCCGGCGGCTGGTTCGCCGACCGTATGCTCGGCCCCCGCAAGACGGTCGCCGTCGCCGGTGTCGTCATCATGATCGGCCACCTGTGCCTGGCCCTGCCCGCCGCCGCCAGCTTCTACGTCGGCCTGGGCCTCGTCGCCATCGGCTCCGGTCTGCTGAAGGCCAACATCTCCACGATGGTCGGCCACCTCTACGACGGCCCGGCGGACCCGCGCCGCGACGGTGGCTTCACGGTCTTCTACATCGGCATCAACCTCGGCGCCTTCGTCGCCCCGCTGGTCATCGGCACCGTCGGTGAGAGCGTCAACTGGCACCTGGGCTTCGCGCTGGCCGCTCTCGGCATGGCGCTGGGTCTCGTCCAGTTCCTGCTCGGCAGCCGCCACCTGGACGCCAAGAGCAGCGAGGTCCCGACTCCGCTGTCGCCCGCCGAGAAGGCCGCCACCCTGCGCAAGGGCCTGATCTGGCTGGCCATCGCCGTGGTCTTCTACGCCCTGGTCGGCGGCACCGGCCACTTCACCCTGAACTGGGCGCTGATCCCGCTCACGCTGCTCGGCCTGGTCGTTCCGATCCTGGTCATCTCCCGCATACTGCGCGACAAGGACCTGGACTCCGGCGAGCGCTCGAAGGTGTCCGCGTACATCTGGTTCTTCGTCGCCGCCGCCGTCTTCTGGATGATCTACGACCAGGGTGGTTCGACCCTGTCGCTCTTCGCCAGCGAGAAGGCCGACAACACCGTCTTCGGCTGGGAGTTCCCGGTCTCCTGGTACCAGTCGGTCAACCCGGTCCTGATCATGGCGCTGGCGCCGGTCTTCGCCTGGCTGTGGCTGTGGCTGAACCGGCGCGGCAAGGAGCCGAGCACCATCGTGAAGTTCGCCTCCGGTCTGGTGCTGGTGGGTGCGTCCTTCTTCCTCTTCCTCGCCCCGCTGTCGATCGCCGAGGGCGGTCACAAGGCCGCGGCGATGTGGCTGGTCGCGATCTACTTCGTGCAGACCGTCGGTGAGCTGACGCTGTCGCCGGTGGGTCTGTCCGTGACGACGAAGATGGCGCCCGCGAAGTACGCCTCGCAGATGATGGGCGTCTGGTTCCTCGCGGTCACCGCGGGCGACTCCGTCACCGCGCTGCTGTCCAACCCGGCCGTCGGCGGGGTCAACCTCGACCGCGCGGGCTTCGTGGCGCTGGAGGCGGGGCTCGCCGTCGTCGCCGGCTTCGCGGTGTACATGTACCGCAAGAAGGTCAAGGCCATGATGGGCGACGTCCGCTGATCACCGGCGCCTGACCCTGCGAGAAGGGCCGTCGCACCTCCGGGGTGCGGCGGCCCTTCCTCATGTCCTGGTCGACCTCGGAGGGTCGGCGTCCGGGGCGAACCAGGGCGGGGCCGCGGCCCGGCGGGGGGCGGGCAGCCGCAGGCGGCGGGCCGGACGGGCCGCGTGGCCCGGGCGGCGCGGCCGTACGTGGTCGATCACGGCCAGTCCCGCGCGGAAGAGCGCCGCCGGTACGACCAGGAGGACGAGGACCCAGAACAGGGTCACGCCCCAGGGCCGGCCCACGCCCCAGGGGTGCTCGGCGAGCACCTTGCCGCCGTACTTCAGCGACACGGTGTAGTCGCCGTGCGCCCCGGCCCCGAGCTCCACGGGCAGCTCGATGCGGGCCTTGCCGCCGGGCCGGATCGTGCCCCGCCAGCGCTGGTCCTGCCACTCGGGGGCGAACACGCCGTGCGAGGTGCCGACCTGGAAGACCGGGTTCTTCACGGGGGAGGTGCCGACGTTGCCGACGGTGATCACGAGGGTCCGGGAGGGCGGGGAGCCGAACCAGGTGAGCAGACCGCCGGAACCCCGCAGCCGGGTGTCCGCGAGCAGGGACAGCCGTCCGCCGGCCGCTTCCGCGGGCAGCGGCTCGACGGCGTGCCCGGCGACCCGGAGGGCCGCGTCGGCCTCGGCCCCGGCTCCCGTCACGGTCGCCGCGTGCACCACGCACGGGCACGGCACCGGCGGCTCCGCGACGGGCAGTTCGCGGCGGAAGCGCCCGTCGGCGTCGGTGGTGACGGCCCGGCCGTCGGCGTTGGCACAGGAGTTGGTGCCGCCGGTCACGCCCCGCTTCGGCTCGGCCTGCCCGCACACGAGCAGCGTCAGCAGTGCCCGGGGTCGCCAGCCGCTGCCGCTGACGGTGATCGAACCGCCCGCCCCCGCCTGGGACTTGGACAACTCGACGACGGGCCGGTCCGCCGCCCCGACGGGCCCGGCCCCGGCCAGGACCAGCAGCAGCGCCAGCAGAACCGGCAGCGACACATACGGAAGACGGACGGCGGGCGGCATCGGCGGCTCCAGCGGTCGTACGGTGCGGGCGTACGGCATCGGCGCCCGGGCGGCCGGACCGGGCGGCGTGCCCTCTCGCGCTCGGCCGCGTCGGTGCGGCCCGGGGCGTCGGCACCTGCCGGGTGGGCCGCCCGGTCAACGGCCCGTTCGCGCTCCCTGGTGACGTCGTGTCAGCCACAGGGCACCTGCCGCTCCGGCGAGCAGGACCGTGCCGCCGAGGGTGCCGAGGGCGACGGCCGAGTCCTCGGGCCCGGTCTGCGGAAGCCCGGCGCCGGTGTCGGGGCCGGAGCCGCCGCCCTGGGCGGAGCCGGTGGTGCCGCCGCCGCTCGCGTCCGTGACGTCGAGGGTGAGGGACGGGCCCGGGTCGTTCGTCGGGGTGCACGTGGTCGTCGTGCCGAGCGCCTTGATGGTGAGCACACCGGCCGTGAAGGTGACCTCGCCGCTCTTCTTCGGCGTGTACGTGCCGCTCAGGTCGCTGATCTTGATGGGCGTGTTGGCCGGGATCGCGGCCTCGTTGGCGGGGCCGGTCACCGACAGGGTGCCGCTGTCGGCGCCGCCCAGGGCGATGGTGGCGCTGGGCGTCATCGCGCCCTTGCCCAGTTCGACCGGGCTGGAGGAGACGCCCTTCTGCCAGGACATGGTGATCCGGTAGCCGCTGCCGCTCTTGACGCCCTTGATGTCGATGGGCGAGACGGCACTCTTGTCGCCGATCGGCGTCTTGCACTGGTAGTTGACGTCGACGACCTCGGCCCGGGCGACGGGGGCGGCCATCCACACCGCCGAACCGGCCAGGGCCGTGGCGGACGCGAGCACGGCGGTTCGTTTCCGGTACGACACGGTGCGGCTCCCCTTCCTGTTCCTGACGGTGTATCAGACAGGGCCGTCAAGGTACGCCCGGGGCCTTGAGGAAGGAAGACACAGTGCGCGCCGGATCTGTGGCGATCCGGCGTGCGGTGAGTGACGTATGAGGGGATGCGCGGCGGAGATCCCGTGAGGGGGCGGTCACCCGTTCGGACGCACCCCCGGGCGCCCGCACGAGCCGGGTAACCAGGCGGGTAAGCCCGGATCAGGCCAATACACCCTGATCGGGCGGGTACACCCTGATCAGGCGGGTACGCCCTCGACCGAGCAGGGGGACCCGGAGTCGGGCAGGTGTTCCGGTGGATCAGGCAGGTGCGCCCAGTTCCGCCCACACCGTCTTGCCGGAGAGCCCCGGCGTACGGACGACGCCCCAGTCCAGGCACAGGCGCTGGACGATGAACATGCCATGACCGCCCGGGCGCCCCGCGCGGTGCGGGGTGCGGGGGGCCGGCTGACCGGTGCCCCGGTCAGCGACCTCGACGCGGATCACCTTGTTGTCGCAGGTGATCCGCAACTGGTCCGGCCCCTCGGCGTGCAGGCAGGCGTTGGTGACCAGCTCGGAGACGACCAGCAGCACATCCTCGGCGGCGGCCCGCCGGTCGGCGGAGGCGGCGGGCAGCCAGCCCCACGCGTACAGCGCCTGGCGCGTGAAGTCGCGGGCCAGCGGCACCACGCCGCTCTCGTCGCCGAAGCTCAGCCGGCGCACCTGCCGACCCCCCGGCGGCGCCGCGGCTCCGGACGGCGCGTCCACGCCCTCGCCGGACGCACCGGCCGCCGCTACGCCACCCTCGGACGCCCCGGAAGCGCCGCTGGGCTCCGGCCCGCGGTCGCCCGGCGGGTAAGGCCGGGTGGTGCTCATCAGCGCTTCACCTCACCGATTCACCAGTTCACGATTCAAAAAATTCACTACACAGTCAGTCACGCAGCGCGCGGCACGTCGGTTTCGCGGCGCCCCCGCCACACTGGTGACCGACGGGTTCAGGATGTCTCCTGCCCTGCCGGACCGACTGAACACCCATGTATTCGGCACGAAAGACGTGACAGGGCTGGGACGCCGGTCACAGGGGGATGGCCGAGGCACCGCGCACCGACGCACCGCCGGTCAGCCCGACTCGTCGGCCAGGGCCGCCTCGAGCGAGTCATGGACGCTGAAGACCGCATCCGCACCCGTGATCTCGAACACGCGTGCCACCACCGGCTGCATACCGGCGAGCGAGACGCCGCCACCGGCGGCCTCCGCCTTCAGCCGCGCCCCGAGGAGCACGTTGAGCCCCGTGGAGTCGCAGAACTCCAGGCGCGCGCAATCGATGACCAGGCGCTTGAATCCCTTGGCGAGGCAGTCTTCGAGCGGCTCACGCAACAGATCGGCGGTGTGGTGATCCAACTCACCCGCCGGGGTCACGACGGCACTAGAGCCCTCTTCCCGCACCTCCACCAGAAGCCGGCCAGACTGTGCGCTGCCGACCGTCCCGCGGTCCATGCCGTCTCTCTCTCCCGACGTCGAGGTGATTGCTGACGCCCTCGAACACTACGCCTTCCCAGCACGCTTCGACACCCGAACAACTACACACAAACGGACATATGCCCACAGAACGCACTTGCGGTGGGCTCAGGAAAGCGGGTAGGCCTAGTAAGGACACGTAACCGACCACGGCCGGCTTTGGAGGCGCCGCACACCGCAGTGCACCTAACGGCTCCGGCAGCCATATGCCGAGAACGATGGAGGACATCATGTCACCCCGGCTCGACGCATCGCGTACCCAGAAAGCGACGTCGACACCCCTTCCGGAACATCTGGATCCCATCGAGCAGGTCGAGATGCTCGTCACACAGGACGGCCTTCTCGCCGGACTTCCGGAGATCCCCCCGTACGAGGAAGTCGACGCGGTCGACGCCCGGGCCCTGTCGAAGACCCTCTTCGAGCGTCTGGAGACGCTGGAGGAAGGGACCCACGAGTACTCGTACGTCCGCAACACGCTCGTCGAACTGAACCTCGCGCTGGTCAAGTTCGCCGCCTCCCGGTTCCGCTCCCGCAGCGAGCCCATGGAGGACATCATCCAGGTCGGCACCATCGGCCTGATCAAGGCGATCGACCGCTTCGAGCTGTCCCGCGGTGTGGAGTTCCCCACGTTCGCGATGCCGACCATCGTCGGTGAGATCAAGCGCTTCTTCCGCGACACCTCGTGGTCCGTGCGCGTTCCGCGGCGGCTGCAGGAGCTGCGGCTCGACCTGGCCAAGGCCGGTGACGAGCTGGCCCAGAAGCTGGACCGCGCCCCGACGGTGGCCGAGCTGGCCGAGCGCCTCGGCCTCTCCAACGACGAGGTCGTCGAGGGCATGGCCGCGTCGAACGCCTACACCGCCTCCTCGCTGGACGCCCAGCCGGAGGAGGACGACTCCGAGGGCGCGCTCGCGGACCGCATCGGCTACGAGGACCACGGGCTCGAAGGCATCGAGTACGTCGAGTCGTTGAAGCCGCTGATAGCGGAACTCCCGCCGCGCGACCGGAAGATCCTGTCCCTGCGTTTCGTCGCGGGCATGACCCAGTCGGAGATCGGCGAAGAACTCGGCATCTCGCAGATGCACGTCTCGCGTCTGCTGTCGCGGACGCTGGTGCGGCTGCGCAAGGGGCTGACCGTCGAGGAGTGATCCTCGACCCGGGTGAACGTGTCCTTCGGGGGCGGGCCGCACGGCCCGCCCCCAGGCGCGTGCCAAGGGTGGTCCCCGGGAGGCTGCCGCGGCCCCTCAGGAGTTGAGGACCAGCGCGGCCGTCGGGAGCAGCGAGGCCGCCAGGCTCAGCAGCCAGTAGGTGTGCGGAGCGAGTGCCGTACTGCGCCGGAGCGGCATGTTGGCGAGCCACCAGATCAGGCCGTACAGCGTGACGACGGGGACGACGATCACCAGCCAGAGGGCCATGCCGTCGTTCTCGGTCGGCTCCCGCACGGTCCAGCCGAGCTCGGCGAGCGGCCCGTTCACCGCGAGGTACCACAGCAGCCAGAACGGCACCACACCCGGGATCCCGAGCAGCACGTTCACCACGAGTGGTGCCGACCAGTGCTTCGCCATCCGCCCCCGCCCTCCGGTGATGCCGGTCGTCCGCCGGCCCGGCATCGCATTGTCGCGGGCCGGTGATCACACCACACGCTCTCCGCGCCGCCACACCCCGCTGACCAGCGGGACGCCGGGGCGGTAGGCCAGGTGCACATGGCTCGGGGCGTCGAGGAGCGTCAGGTCGGCGTACGCGCCCGGTGTGAGGCGGCCGACGTCGGTGCGCCGCAGGGCCGCGGCGCCGCCCGCCGTCGCCGACCACACGGCCTCGTCCGGGGTCATCCCCATGTCCCGTACCGCCAGCGCGACGCAGAACGGGACGGACGAGGTGAAGGACGAGCCGGGGTTGCAGTCCGTGGACAGCGCGACCGTGACACCCGCGTCCAGCAGCCGCCGTGCGTCCGGCCACGCGGCCCGTGTGGAGAACTCGGCGCCGGGCAGCAGGGTGGCGACGGTACGGCCGTCGGCCAGGGCGTCGACGTCCGCGTCCGTGAGGTGGGTGCAGTGGTCGGCGCTGGCCGCGTCGAGCTCGACCGCGAGCTGCACGCCGGGGCCGTACGAGAGCTGGTTGGCGTGGATCCGGGGGTGCAGGCCCCTGGCCTTGCCGGCGGTGAGGATCGCGCGGGCCTGGTCGCCGTCGAAGGCGCCCTTCTCGCAGAAGACGTCGATCCAGCGGGCGTACGGGGCGCAGGCGTCGAGCATCTCGCCGGTGACGAGGGCGACGTAGGCCGCCGGGTCCTCGGCGAGGTCCGGCGGGACGATGTGGGCGCCGAGGTAGGTGACCTCGTCGGTGTGGGCGGCGGCGATGCGCAGGGCCCGGGCCTCGTCCTCGACGGTCAGGCCGTAGCCGGACTTGGTCTCGAAGGTGGTGGTGCCCTGGCGGAGGGCCTCGCGGAGGTATCGGGTGAGGTTGGCCTCGAGTTCCTCGTCGCTCGCCGCCCGCGTGGCCGCGACGGTGGTGCGGATGCCGCCCGCGCTGTACGGCCGCCCGGACATGCGGGCGTTGAACTCCTGCGTCCGGTCGCCCGCGAAGACGAGGTGGGAGTGGGAGTCCACGAAGCCGGGGATGACCGCCCGGCCGCCGGCGTCGACCCGATTGTCAGTGGCGGGTGCTTTGCTTTGATCACCGGTCCACACGACGCGGTCGCCCTCGATGACGACGGCCGCGTCCTGGACCAGTCCGAGGGGGGATTTGTCACCGAGGGAGGGGTCGTTGGTGACCAGGCTGGCGATGTTGGTGATGAGCGTGCTTGCGGTGCTCGCGGAGTGGGCGGGGCTGACGGTCGTCGCGTTGCTCATGGCGTCCTTGGTGGCCTGGTCGGCGGTGGGGTCGGGTTCGGGGGCGGAGGCGGGCCGCGCGGGCGGGCGGCCCGGGGTCATCCGCGCAGGGCTTCGACGGCGTCCGCGAGGGCTCGCGGCACATCCGGTACGAGGCGGTGGACCCCGTCCCGTACGACGTGCCGCCCTCCCGCGACCGTATGCGACACGTCCGCTGCCGACGCGGCGAATACGGCCGTCTCGGCCCCGAGTCGCGGAAGCGGCCCTGCCGTCCTGACCGAGTCGAGCGCGAGGGTGGTGAAGTCGGCGAGCGCGCCGGTCTCCAGGGCGCCCGCCTCGTCCCAGCCGAGGGCCGCGTGGCCGTCGGCCGAGGCCGCCCGCAGGAGGGCCGCCGCCGTCCAGTGACCTCGGGTACGGGTGCGCAGCCGCTCGTTCAGCTCCATGGCCCGTGCCTCTTCGAGCAGGTCGATCACGGCGTGGCTGTCGGAGCCGAGACTGAGCGGTGAGCCGGCCTGCTGGAGGGCGACGGCGGGGCCGATGCCGTCGGCCAGGTCCCGTTCGGTGGTCGGGCACATGCAGGTGCCGGTGCCGCTGCCGCCGAGGAGGGAGATGTCCTCGGCGGTCAGGTGGGTGTTGTGGACGCCGGTGGTGCGCGGGCCGAGCACACCGTGGTCGGCGAGCAGCCGGGCCGGAGTGCGGCCGTAGGCCTCCCGGCAGGCGTCGTTCTCGGCGGTCTGCTCCGACAGGTGCACATGCAGCGGGGCCCGCCGCTCCTCGGCCCACCGCGCGACGGTCGCCAACTGCTCGGCGGGCACGGCCCGTACGGAGTGGATCGCCGCTCCGATCCGCGCGTGATCCCGTTCCTTGAGAACTGAACAGCGTTCGGCCCAGGCGTCCGCCGTGCCGTCGGAGAAGCGGAGCTGGGGATCGGTGGGCGGCTGTCCGAAGCCGGAGGAGAGGTAGGCGGTGTCGAGGAGGGTGATGCGGATCCCGGCTTCGGCGGCGGCCGCGATGAGGGCCTCGCCCATCGCGTTGGGGTCGGCGTAGGGGGTGCCGCCGGGGGCGTGGTGGACGTAGTGGAACTCACCGACGGCCGTGATGCCGGCCAGGGCCATCTCGGCGTACACGGCGCGGGCGAGGGCGTGGTAGCTGTCCGGGGTGAGCCGGGCGGCCGTGGCGTACATGGCCTCGCGCCAGGTCCAGAAGGTGCCGGAGCCGACCTGGACGGTGCCGCGCAGAGCGCGGTGGAAGGCGTGGCTGTGGGCGTTGGCCAGGCCGGGGAGGGTGAGCCCGCGCAGGACCTCGGCGCCGGGGGGCGGGGCGGGGGTGCCGGTGCGGACGGCGGCGATCCGGCCGTCCCGGACGTCGAGGGCCACGCCGGACTCGACGTGGGTGCCGAGCCAGGCGTGCTCCAGCCAGTACGTCCGCGGGGCTGCTGTCGTCACCTGCACGCCAGTCCTTCCAGTACGTCGGCGAGTGCGAGTACCCCGGCCACGCAGTCGTCCTCGCTCGCGGACTCGGCCGGGGAGTGGGAGACGCCGGTGGGGTTGCGCACGAACAGCATGGCGGTCGGGATGCTCCCCGACAGGATCCCGGCGTCGTGTCCCGCGCCGGTGCCGAGGACGGGGACCGTGAGGTCGGTGTCCGTGCCGAGGATGCGGGCGAGTTCGTCGCGCAGGGCGTGGTCGAACTCGACTACGGGGGTGAAGGACTCGCGGACGATGTCGAGGTCGATGCCGTGCGCGTCCGCGTACTGCCGGGCCGCCTTCTCGATGCCGCCGACCACGGTGTCGAGGCTCATCTGGTCCTCGGCACGGGAGTCGAGCCAGCCGCGCACCAGGGAGGGGATGGCGTTGACGCCGTTGGGCTCCACGGCGATCTTGCCGAAGGTGGCGACGGCTCCGGCGAGTTCGGCCTCGCGCCGGGCGGCGAGGACGGTCTCGGCGTAGGACAGCATGGGGTCGTGCCGGTCGGCGAGCCGGGTGGTGCCGGCGTGGTTGGCCTCGCCCCGGAAGTCGAACCGCCACCGGCCGTGCGGCCAGATCGCGCTGGCGATGCCGACCCGGTCGCCGGACAGGTCGAGGGCCCGGCCCTGCTCGACGTGCAGTTCGACGAAGGCGCCGATGCGGGCGAGTCGTTCGGGGTCGGCTCCGATGGTGTCGGGGTCGTATCCGGCGGCTTCCATGGCGCGCGGCAGTGTCACACCGTCGCCGTCGGTGAGCCGGTGCGCCTGCTCGCGGGTGAGCTGCCCGGCGGTGAGCCGGGACCCGACGCAGGCGAGCCCGAAGCGGGCGCCCTCCTCGTCACCGAAGTTCACGATGCCGAGGGGCCGGATGAAGCGGGCGTCCCGGCCGCGCAGTTCGTCCAGGGCGGCGAAGGCGGACACGACTCCGAGGGGGCCGTCGAAGGCGCCGCCGTCCGGCACGGAGTCGAGGTGGGACCCGGTGACGACGGCGTTCCCCTCGGCGGGGTCCCCGAGCCAGGCCCACTGGTTGCCGTTCCGGTCGGCCTCGTAGCGCAGCCCGCGGGCGGTGGCCTGCGCCTCGAACCAGGCCCGGCAGTCACCGTCGACGCCGCTCCAGGCGAACCGCCGGTAGCCGCCGGAGACGGGGTGCCGCCCGAGGGGGAGCAGCTCGCGCCACATGTGGTGGAAGGAGCTGCCGCTGTCCTGGGTCACGCCGGGTCACCTTCGCGCATCGGAACGCGGACGCCCCGCTCCCCCGCCACCGACTCCGCGATGTCGTACCCGGCGTCGACATGCCGGATGACGCCCATGCCGGGGTCGTTCGTGAGCACCCGGCGGATCTTCTCGCCCGCGAGCGCCGTGCCGTCGGCCACCGTCACCTGCCCCGCGTGGATCGACCGGCCCATCCCGACGCCGCCACCGTGGTGGATCGACACCCAGGACGCCCCGGACGCCACGTTCACCATGGCGTTCAGCAGCGGCCAGTCGGCGATCGCGTCGGACCCGTCGAGCATGGCCTCGGTCTCCCGGTAGGGGGACGCGACGGAACCGCAGTCGAGATGGTCGCGGCCGATGACGACCGGCGCGGCCAGCTCCCCGCTCGCGACCATGTCGTTGAACCGCTCACCGGCCTTGTCGCGCTCGCCGTAGCCGAGCCAGCAGATCCGGGCGGGCAGGCCCTGGAAGTGGACGCGTTCGCCGGCCAGCTTGATCCAGCGGGCGAGGGACTCGTTCTCCGGGAAGAGGTCGAGGATCGCCTTGTCGGTCTTGGCGATGTCGGAGGCCTCGCCGGACAGGGCGGCCCAGCGGAACGGGCCCTTGCCCTCGCAGAACAGCGGGCGGATGTAGGCGGGGACGAAGCCGGGGAAGGCGAAGGCCCGGTCGTATCCGGCGAGTTGGGCCTCGCCGCGGATGGAGTTGCCGTAGTCGAAGACCTCGGCGCCGGCGTCCATGAAGCCGACCATGGCCTCCACGTGCCGGGCCATGGACTCGCGGGCCCGGGTGGTGAAGCCGGCCGGGTCCTTGGCGGCGGCGTCGGCCATGTCCTCGAAGGCGGTGCCGAGGGGCAGGTAGGCCAGCGGGTCGTGGGCCGAGGTCTGGTCGGTCACGATGTCGATGGGGGCGCCCATGGCGAGGAGTTGCGGGAGCAGCTCGGCCGCGTTGCCGAGGACGCCGATGGAGAGGGGGCGGCGGGCGTCGCGCGCCTCGGTCGCCAGCTTCAGGGCGTGGTCGAGGCTGTCGGCCTTCACATCGAGGTACCGGTGCTCGATGCGCCGCTCGATCGCACGCGGGTCGCAGTCGATGCAGATCGCCACACCGTCGTTCATCGTCACGGCGAGCGGCTGGGCACCGCCCATGCCGCCGAGACCGGCGGTCAGGGTGATGGTGCCCGCCAGCGTCCCGCCGAACTTCTTCGCGGCGACGGCGGCGAAGGTCTCGTAGGTGCCCTGGAGAATGCCCTGCGTGCCGATGTAGATCCACGAGCCGGCGGTCATCTGCCCGTACATGGTCAGGCCCAGGTGTTCGAGGCGGCGGAACTCCTCCCAGTTGGCCCAGTCGCCGACGAGGTTGGAGTTGGCGATGAGGACGCGCGGGGCCCACTCGTGGGTCTGCATGACACCGACGGGCCGCCCGGACTGGACCAGCATGGTCTCGTCCTGCTTCAGCCCCTGGAGCGTCCGCACCATCGCGTCGAAGGAGCGCCAGTCGCGCGCCGCCTTGCCGGTGCCGCCGTAGACGACGAGCTTGTCGGGGTGCTCGGCGACCTCCGGGTCGAGGTTGTTCTGCAGCATCCGCAGGGCGGCTTCCTGCTGCCATCCCAGGGCGCTCGGTTCCGTGCCGCGCGGCGCTCGGACAGGACCAGGGGGCGGCCCGGAGGGCCTCGTTTGAGGGTGGTGGAGGGAGACGGGCGGGCGGGGTCCTGACATGGTCTGCCTCCTGGTGGGTGCTCCCGGCGGAATGTTGCTGCTTCTATTCACATCCTTACCTCATGAATAGAGCTAGTCAATACGCCGGGGCGTCGGCGCGGCGCTGCCGTGGATGTTTGGCTGGATGCATGGGCGCACAGATCGAGGCGGAAGAGGCGGGCGACACCGGGGCCCGGCGGGCCGCGCGACGGGACGAGGCGGTGCGGGCCGCCGTGGAACAAGGGCTGCTCGGGCCCGACAGCCCCATCGTGGGGCTGCTGGACGTCACCGGCATCCGGGAGTCTGCGGCGGAGCTGCGGGCGGCGTTCGAGGCGGTCGTGGCGCCGGGCACGCCCGTGCTGCACGCCTTCGCGGTGAAGGCGACCCCGCTGGTGCCGGTACTGCGGCTGCTGCGGGAGGAGGGCCTCGGCGCGGAGGTCGCGAGCCCGGGTGAGCTGGCCCTGGCCCGGGCAGCGGGCATGCCGCCGGAGATGACGGTGCTCGACTCGCCCGCGAAAACGCCGGACGAGCTGCGCGAGGCACTGTCCCTGGGTATCGCCGTCAACGCGGACAACCCGCAGGAGCTGGCGCGTCTCGACGCCCTGGTGCGGGCGCAGGACAGCCGCTCCCCACTCGGGATCCGGGTGAACCCTCAGGTCGGCGGGGGCTCCATCGAGGCGCTGTCCACGGCGACGGCCACCTCGAAGTTCGGGGTGGCGCTGCGCGACGAAGGGGCCCGGGAGTGGGTGGTCCAGGCGTATCTGGACCGGCCGTGGCTGACCCGGCTGCACGCGCACACCGGGTCCCAGGGCATCCCGCTGGCCCTGATGGCACGGGGCGTGGCGGAGACGTACGCGCTGGCGGAGGAGATCAACCGGCGGACCGGGCGACGGCAGGTCGACACGCTGGACATCGGCGGCGGCCTGCCGGTGAACTTCGCCTCGGACGCGACGAGCCCGACGTACGCGCGCTACGCGCGGCTGCTGGCCGAGGAGGTGCCGGGCCTGCTCGACGGGAGGTACGGGCTGGTCACCGAGTTCGGGCGGTCACTGCTGGCGAAGCACGGGACGGTGGTGGCGCGGGTCGAGTACGCGAAGGCCTCCGGCGGGCGGGCGGTGGCGGTGACGCACGCCGGGGTCCAGGTGGCCGCGCGGACGGTGTACGCGCCGGGGAGCTGGCCGTTGCGGATCGCCGCGTACGACGCGAAGGGACGGCCGAAGGAAGGGCCGACGGTGGTGCAGGACGTGGCCGGGCCGGCCTGCTTCGCGGGGGATCTGCTGGCGGAGGGCCGGTCCATGCCGCTGCTGGAGCAGGGGGACTACGCGGCGGCGCTGGACACCGGGGCGTACTACTTCGCGCATCACTACGGGTACAACTCGCTGGTGCGGCCCGGGGTGTACGGGTTCGGGCCGGGTGGGCGCTTCGCGGTGGTGCGGCGGGCTCAGACCGTGGGGGAGGTCGTCGCCGAGTCGGGTGGGGCGCAGGTGGATGCGTTGACGCAAGCGCGGTGGGAGGTTCCGTAGGATTCCGGCCGCGGGTGCGGTGTGGCTTGTCGCGCCCACGCGGCGGAGCCGCACATCGATACGGCCCCGCGCCCCTAGGCCAGGGGGCCGCACCCTGTCGGATCACACCAGTGCCGGCGATTTCTTTCGCGCGCCTCCCGGCGCGGCGTCCCCCGCCGCGATGCCCGTGGTGCGGTACGCCCTGACCTGCTTGCCGGCCGGGCGGGCCGCTCCCCCGCGCAGCCAGTCCACGCGGACCCACAGCAACGCCTCGTCGGCCTGCTCCCGCCGCCCCAGCCAGGCCGACTTCAGCCACAGGCCCGCGCCGCAGCCGGCCAGGAGCATGCCCCCGGCCGCCGGGGCCGCGAAGGCGCTGCCCAGGGCGGCGAGGAAGGCGAGGAGGAGCCACCAGCGGTGGCCCCGGCGCCAGTTGCGTACCGTGACGGCGCGGTCCTGGAGCACGTCGTTCTTGCCGGCGCGGGACGCGGCGGCGGCCAGGGCCGCGTAGCGCCTGCGGCGTCCGCAGGCGACCGCCGCCGTCGCCAGGACGAACAGCGCCGCCCCGGCCAGGACGCCGATCCGGCGTCCGGTCAGACCCGGTGCGAGCAGGCCGATGCCCGCCGCCGCCACGCCCAGCCACCACAACGGGGGCGCTCCCGCCCGTACGACGACGGCCACCCGGGCCAGTCCCTGTCCTCCACGCGTCACGTCCAGCCTCCGTCCGGTCTCCGAAGCCTCTGGGAGACGTACGGTAGCGCCGCAACGTGAGACGAGTCTGAGAAGCTCCGCGCGTGCCGTCAGTCGACGAACAGGCCCCGCGCCGCCGCCTTCGTGTCGAACTCCTCCAGGCGGGACTGGGCCTGGGGCAGGTCGTCGCACATGGCCTCCAGCAGGACCCGGCCGAGCAGCATCGGCGCACAGGCCGTGTCGAAGGCGAGACCGGTGCCGACGGCGGCGGGGAGCAGCAGGTCGGACACCTTGGCGACGGGTGCGAAGGCGGAGTCGGCGACCGTGACGACGGTCAGCCCGGCCTCCTTGGCGTAGCCGAGGGTGTCGACGACCTCGCGGGGGTGCCGGGGCAGCGCGAAACAGAGCAGTGCGCTCGCGCCGGCCCGGACGGCGGCGTCGATGCGGTCCTGGAGCATCGTGCCGCCCTCACCGAGCAGCCGTACGTCGGGGTGGACCTTGGCGGCGAAGTAGGCGAAGCCGTGCGCCTGGGCGGCAGCCGCCCGCAGGCCGAGGACGAGCAGCGGGCGGGAGGCCGCGAGGAGGCGCCCGGCGCGCTGGACGGGAGCGGGGTCGGCCAGGGCCTCCGCCAGGTGCCGGAGGTTCTCGATCTCGGCCTCGACGGCCTGCTGGTACTCGGTGCAGGACCGGGCCTCCGCAGCGGGCTCGGCGGGGGCGACCTCGCGCAGGTGGCGGCGCAGGGCGGGGTAGCCGTCGAAGCCGAGGGCGACGGCGAAGCGGGTCACGGACGGCTGGCTGACCCCGGCCAGCTCGGCGAGCTCCACACTCGACAGGAACGGCACGTCGGCGGCGCGCCGCACCATGCTGTGCGCGATGCGCCGCTGGGTCGGCGTCAGCCGGTGGCCCTCGAAGAGAGCCTGCAGCCGCGCGGCAGGGCTGTCGGTCACGCTCATGACGTGCTCCCCCTCGCCTATTCAGTAGCTGAGGATTCTGCATGAGCATATGCAGAGCGGCAAGCCGGACCGGGGGACGGCGGCAGCTGGTGAAGGCGACGGACCAAAATGAGAGCGTGGCGTGTCGTACGGACCACCGGACTCCTTCGGCGCTCTCGGCTTGAGCTGGTGAGCCGGCCGGTCACGGCCCGCGGCGTACGTATCCGGGCTATCCGGGCTCTTCCCCTGCCGTTGCAGGCGGCTGACGGCACTGCTCACCGGGTCCGACGCCACCCTAGACGTCGGTGGTTCGCACCCTGAGCCGCGGATGCCGACCAAGAAGTTCCGCCAAGCCCTGGCGGGACGCGGCGAGGACCACGCGGTCCTCGGGGCGCAGGACGTAGCCGGAGTGGAGGTCCCACACCAGTCCGCCGGGGCGGTGTACGCCCTCGTCCGTCGGTGTGGCGGCGAGGTCGGGCAGGCGCTCCCCCGGTTCCGCCGTGTCGAGTGCCAGGACGCGCCAGGCCCCTGGGCGGAAGGACTCGGCGATGGTGCGTCCCTCCAGGTGCGGGTGCCCGGCGACGTTGAGGGCGGCGAAGAGCAGCACGCGGCGTTCGACGGGTATGGCGCCCAGGACCTGCCGGCCCATCATGGCGCCGGCGAAGGCGGGCGCTGCGAGGCTGGAGACGCTGCGGCTGCGGGTGAGGGCTCGCGGATGAGCGGTGCGCAGGGTGCGGTGGACGACGGTGGCGAAGTCGTCGTCGTACAGCCGCAGCGCCACCCGCAGGTCCGGTTTGACGGAACGTGCGTACAGGGCGGCTTCCAGGTTCGTCGTGTCGCTGCTGGTCAGGGAGAGCAGGGAGTGCGCGCGGTGGATCTTGGCGGCTTCGAGCACGCCTTCCTGGGTGGCGTCCCCGAGGACGGTGGGCACGCGCAGGCGGCGTGCGAGCGGGATGCCGCGCGCTTCGGGATCCTCCTCCACGCACACCACGGGGATGTCGAGTTCTCGGAGCCGGGCCAGCACACGGGTGCCGACCTTGCCGAGGCCGAGCAGGACGACGTGGCCGGACAGGCCACGCGGCGGTCGGCGCAGCGCGGAGGCGGTACGGAAGGTGCCGAGTGCCTCCAGGACGGCCGCGAGCAGCACCGGCATCAGCAGCATGCCGGCCAGGCCGGCGAGGAGTTGGAGTATCTGACGTGCCTTGGGCTCCTCCAGCGCCGGGTCGCCGATCGCGAAGAGGTCGAGCAACGTCAGGTAGGAGGCGTGCAGCAGGCCGGTCGAGCCGGCGCGATCGCCGGCGGTCAGCCAGGTTGCGACGGCCACGCCGAGGACACTGGCGACGAGCCCGATCAGGGACCAGCGCAGCCGGCGTGAGAAGAGGGAACCCAGCGGCAGCCCGCGCCCTGCCAGCCGTCGCGCTGGGGAGCCGGAGGGAGTGTGTGTGACGGTTTCGAGGACGACCGTGCCGCGTCCGGTGGCGGCGGCGACCGTGTCGTCGTCGGGCAGGAGGACGGGGGCTTCCCGGCCGCTGGTGTCCGAACCCTCCGCTCCGGCCGGATCGTTGGTGGTCGAGGACAGCAGGGCGAGAGTGCACAGACCGGGATCGGCGACCCGGCCGTGCCCGGGCGGGGTGCGCTCCACGGCGCGCAGCAGCAGGCCGTCGGCCTGGACGACCTTGCTGGTGCCCGCTACGGCGGTGGCCGCGAGGGCGGGGGCCACGGTGTCGGCGTCCGACAGGACGGTGGTGGAGGTGTCCAGAGCTTCGGGGTCGAGGCCGGGGACGGCGACCGTGGCGGCCTGATCGAGCAGGTCCTCCAGGTGCTGGCCGAGCTTGCGGTTGTACAGCCGGATGACCAGGCGCAGCCGGGGGTTGAGGCGGCGGGCGGCCAGCGCGGCGCGGATGTTGGTCTCGTCGTCGTCATGGATCAGCGCCATCGCCGCGGCCTCGCGTGCGCCCGCCTCGGCAAGGGCGGCTTCGTCGAGTTCCGCGGCCTCGACGACGTGCGCCGTGGCCGTGTCGCCGGGGACGGCCGGGTCCGCGGCGCGGTTCATCGCGGCCTGCACCCGGCCGAGCAGGGCAGCGGCGCGTGTCCGGCCGGTTCCGGAGCCGGGCCGCCGTGAGGGCGGCACGACGAGGGTGACCTGCTCGCGGTAGACGGTGGCGAGCTCGGCAGCCAGTCGTTCGGCGAGGGCATCGTCACCGCACACGATCATGTGCTCCGGGCGTGGCACACCGCGTGCGGGCTGAGGGAATGTGATCACGCCGAACGGCTCCTCCGGGTCGAGCGGTTGATGCGGCGCAGCCCTGCTCCGCCTTCTGCAGTGAAGATCGCCGACCAGACTTCCCGGCACACCGCTGGGCACGTTACAGGGCACCTGACACGGCGTCATGGCGCGTCGGCCCGGCGACCAGGACGAAGAGGCCCTCAACGCCCTCGACCTGGCGGGCCGCCTGGACCTCGACGAGCCCGTGCTGCGTTCGGCCGACCTGCTCGTCCACCCGGTCCTCACCCGCGATCGGCAGGCCATGGCCGAGCTCGTACGCAGCGTCCTCGGCCCGCTCCAGGCGGCACGGGGTGGTGCCCAGCTCCTCCTCGACACCCTCAACGCGTACTTCGACTCCGGATGCGTCGCCGCCGAGGCGGCCCGCCGACTGCGCCTGAGCGTGCGGGCCCTCACCTACCGCCTGGAGCGCGTCCACAAGCTCACCGGCACCAATCCGGCCGACCCCGTCCACCGCTACACCCTGCAGACCGCCGTCGTCGGCGCCCGGTTGCTCGGCTGGCCCGACAACGAACTCTGACCCGGGCCAGACCCGGGGCCCTGTGGGTTTGTGGTGACGCCGGGATTGATACCGGCGTCGGGTGTCTCTGTGGGAGGAATCCATGACTGCGTGGGCCGAACTCGGGTGGGGTCTCGTATGTGGTGCCGCCATGTTGGCCGTGGCGTCCAACTACCGCGATATCGCGTGGCGAATCCACGGCTTCATGTCGAACACGGTGGGGGTCAATCGGCTTCTGACACCCGCCGTGATCAGGGTCGTGTGCGGTGTTCTGGCCACCGCTTCACTGGTGAGCGTCGCGGTTGGTCTCGCTCGGTCTCCCTCTTGAGACGCGCCCCCATGGGCGGCGGACGGACGCCCGCCCTCGCCGCCGACCTCGACCAGGACGACGGCTCCGCTGACGCATTGGCGGCGAGCCGCGGAAGAGCCGCCGGCTCAGGCAGGGCCAACGAGCCCGTGCTCACCCAGGCGCGAGGTGTGCGCTGGACGCCACCGACCACCTCGACGCCGGCCGCAGAGCGTGACTCGGCCGGTCCTTGGTCTCGCCGCTCGCCGACAGGCGACCAGGGCGTGGGTCAGCTGAGTTCGGCGAAGCTCTCCACCGCGCGGGTCCTGCCGGTGACGACGATGACGTCGCCCTTCTGCACGACGGTCTCGGCGGTCGCGTAGGTGAAGCCCTCGCCCGGCCGCTTGATGCCCACCACCGTGACGCCGTACCGGCTGCGGACCTGGCTCTGCCCGAGCGGCACCCCGGTGGCGATGTCCGGGGCGACGGTCTTCACCAGGGCGTAGTCGTCGTCGAACTCGATGAAGTCCAGCATCCGGCCGGTGACCAGATGGGCGACCCGCTCTCCCATCTCGTGCTCGGGGAGAACGACGTGGTGGACGCCGAGACGCTGGAGAATCTGGCCGTGCTGGCGGCTGATGGCCTTGGCCCAGATGTTGGGCACCTCGGCCTCCAGCAGGTTGGAGCTGACCAGGATGCTCGCCTCGATGTCGGTGCCGATGGAGACGACCGCGCTGGTGAACTCGTGGACGCCGAGCTGCCGAAGGGTCTCGGCATCCGTGCAGTCGGCGACGGCGGCGTGGGTGAGCCCGTCGCTGTACTTCTGGACCAGGCGGGCGTTGGTGTCGATACCGAGGACGTCCCAGCCGCGCCTCATCAGCTCATTGGCCAAGGAGGAGCCGAAGCGGCCGAGCCCGATCACGGCGACCCGCTGGTCACGCCCGTGGGCGTCGGTTTCCGTGGAACGCTTGCGATGCCGACGGCGCAGAAAGGGCAGCTTGCTAGCCAATGACGGGTCGCTCCTCTGGCAGGTCGTAACGGCGGGTGCGCTCGCGCAGGGCGAGAGCCGAGACGAGCGTGATGGGGCCGAGGCGGCCCACGAACATCAAGACGATCAGCAGCAGCTGCCCGGCCGTCGGCAGGTCGGCCGTGATCCCGGTGGAGAGACCGACCGTGGCGAAGGCCGACACCGTCTCGAACAGCACCGCGTCCAGGGGCTCATCGGTGAGTGCGAGCAGGACCAGCGTCGATCCCATGACGAGCCCGACTCCGAGCAGCGCCACCGTCAGGGCCTGACGCAGCGCGTGCGGGGCCAGACGGCGGCCCAGAACCGTGGAGGTGGGCTCGCCCCGCACCTCGGCGAGGATCGCGGCGAGCAACACGGCGAAGGTGGTGACCTTGATGCCGCCCGCGGTCCCGGCGCTGCCGCCGCCGATGAACATCAGGACACAGGTCATCAGCAGTGTCGAGGCGTGCAGCGCGCCGACGTCGACCGCGTTGAAGCCGGCCGTGCGGCTCATGGCGGAGTGGAAGAAGCCGTCGAGGACCTTTCCCGCTGCGCTGTGCGGTCCGAGTGTGCCGGGGTTGGTCCACTCCAGCAGGCAGGTCAGCACCGTGCCGGCGACGAGCAGGACCGCGGTACTGATCAGGGTGAGTTTGGTGTGCAGACTCCAGGTCCGGCGCCCCGTCGTGCGACGCCTTCGGCGGTGTCGCACGACTTCCAGCAATACGGGGAAGCCCATGCCGCCCAGAATCACGGCGGCGGCGATCGGGAGGGTGACCCAGGGGTCCTGGGCGTAGCGGGTGAGGCTGTCGGCGTGCAGCCCGAAGCCGGCGTTGTTGAACGCGGACACGGCGTGGAAGGAGCCGAGGTACACCGCGCTGCCGATGCTGTCGCCGTAGCCGTACCTGAAGCGCAGCGCCAGCACCGCGCCCACCGCAAGCTCGACGATCAGTGTGGTCCCGGCGACGCCGAGCAGAACACGCCGTACGTCGCCGATGCCGAGGCTCTTGGTCTCGGCCTGCGCGGTCAGCTGCATGCGCAGCCGCAGCCGGCCCGAGATCAGCACCGCGAGCAGCGACGCCATCGTCATGATGCCGAAGCCGCCGATCTGGATCAGGGCCAGGATCACGCCCTCGCCGAAGCCGCTCCAGTACGTTCCGGTGTCCACCACCGCCAAGCCGGTGACGCACACCGCCGAGGTGGCCGTGAACAGCGCGGTCACGAAATCGGGCGAGGCCCCCCGCTCCGTGGCGAAGGGCAGCGACAGCACCGCCGCGCCGAGCAGCACCACCATGGCGAAGGCCACGACGACCGCGCGGGCGGGGTGGGCGGTGAGCAGCGACGACCGTGACCACAGCCGCGTCGCCAGTCCTGCCATCGCCGTCCCTGCCCCGTGTGCCCGACGACCGCTGTCCCGGCCGGCGGAGTCGTGTGCTCGTCAAGATCCCGGCCGCACACCCTACCCGCGACTCCGGGCGGCATGACATGGTCCGGGCGGTGTCGGCATGCCGCTCTGTCTATTCGCGGAGACGCCGTCGTGAGCTCCGCCTCATCAAAGCCTTTCGTGAGAAATGGGTTGTCGCGACTACCACCCGATCATGGGGAACTTGCTACGCGTGTCGTTGATCTGAGGCACGGGCCGGTCGAGTACCGCTTGGGCAACGCCTCCCAACCGCATCCACGCATCACGACGACGCCGGGACTGGTCGACAACCTTGGTCGTTGCCGTCACGGCTCAGTGGCCGCCGTGGTCGTGGGCGTAGGCAGTCAGGATCTGCCGCCGGTCCGCTCCCGTGTGCAGGAAGCGGTCGTCAAGGACGGCGGCGAGGTCGTCGAGCGCCACGCCGAGCACGGATCCCGCGAGCCGCATACCCGCGTGCTGTGCCCCCTGCGCCTGCTCGGCCAGCTCTGCGGCGTAGCCGATGGCCCGGGCGAGCGAGGCGTCACCGGGGCCGTCGTGGAAGTAGTAGGACTCCGGATACTGCGTGAAGTCCACACAGACACGGGCGATCTCTCCGGCGAGTCCGTCCAGCACCGCCGCCCCCGAATCGGAGTCCAGCCGCTGCGGTGTCAGACCGGCACGGCGCAGATGGCGGAGTCGCAGCGCCAGCGCCCGGCGCCGGGCGAGCGCGGGATAGATGCCGAGGACCCAGGAGACGGTGGCGGTCAGCAGGGCGAAGCCCACCAGGGCTTCCAGGGGTGCGACGACGCGCAGCCAGCCCTCCGCCGGCGCGATGTCCCCCAGGCCGAGCGTGGCGACGATCACCAGCGAGATGTAGAGGGCGTCCACCGGCCCCGAGTGCGCGGCCGGATCCAGCGCACTGGAAAAGGCGAACCCCTCGGGCAGATGCGGCCAGTAGACCAAGGCCCAACCCACCGCCACCCCGCCGGCCCACATCACCACCACACCGACCATGCCGAGCGGCCCGACCAGTCCGGCCGCCCCACGTACAGCACGGCCAGGGGACAGCAACCGCCACAGCCCTGTCATGACGATCCGGCTGAGGCCGCCGTGGCGGGTCGGATGCCACAGCGTGTGGAACAGGTCCCGCAGGATGATCAACACCATGGCGGCGCCGGTCAGTGTGACCAGCCACTCCATACGTCCTCCTCGTGCGGCCGCACGGGCCCCGTCCCTGTCACCTGAGCCTCAGGGAGGCACCTCGATCGTGCTGCCGCCTGTGCGGAAAGGGTGGCGCGATCGTAGACGGTGCCCAGAACGATCGCGAGGAGAGGGAGAACCAGGGCGCTGCACGAGCAGGCGGTGACCAGAGCGTCGGGCGCCCAGGCGAGCCGCGGCACGGCGGTCGTGAGCACGCTGCCGAATGCCGCCGCTAGGTTTGCAGCTCGGTGCAACAACTGGGCAGTGAGCACGCCGACGAGAATCGCGCCGAGATCGTCGTGGTGGACAACGACCTACCGCAGGACCTACGTCTGCTCGTCGAAGATCTACTGGGGATACTTACCGTCCCCGCTGCCCGGCCCCGACAGGGCCGGGCAGCCGTCAGACCCTGTTGGAGCCGCCCTGGTTAGGAGACTCGTGTGTCCAAGTCCTCCACCGGCGTCGCACTGATGTCGGCCGGCGCTGCGGCGACGGTGGCCGGAGCTCTCATGTACGTCCTTCCGGGCCCTGGCCTTCCTGTCCTGGTTCTGGGGCTGGTGCTCATGGGCATAGGCGCGACCGTACGGATCCTCGGCAGAAGGTGAGGGCGCCCGCGTCGGCACCGGCGCGCGAGGGCGCCTTCGCCCACTGACAAGGCCCGCCCCGGGACATACCCGGGGGCGGGCCGAGTCGTTTCGCTGATGCGGCTGGGCTCATCCGCCCTCGGCCGGGCCCCGACGCCCGGCCACGACCGCATCCGCCTTCCGGGAGCCCTCTAATACCGCGTCGCCCTCGGGCTCGGCCCGTCCGCAGCCCGGGTCTGTGGGAGGCCTCCCGCAGGCGGATGGCCTCCCAGGGCTCCTGCGATCAGAAGCGGCCGACCATCCCAGGGATGCCCGGGGGTGTCGGGAGCGGCAGCCGGTCGGGGGCGTTGCGTTCGTCCGCGGCCGGAGCGGCCTTGCAGGTCAGGTCCTTCGTGGGGAACGTGCCGGTGGTCAGGTAGCTGGTGGCCGTCTTGTCGGCGCACGACTTGGTGCCGTAGATGCCGTGTCCGACACCTCCTGCGACCGTGACCATCTTCGAGCCCTTCATGGCGCGGCGCAGGCCCTGGCCGCTGGTCAGCGGCGTCTGGGAATCCCACTCGTTCTGGAGGATCAGCGCGCGCACCTTGTTGCCGATCCTGGTGGCGGGCTCGCTGCCGTTCTTCTTCCAGAAGGCGCACGGCTTGATGTGGGAGGCGAAGTCGCCGTACAGCGGGTACCTGGCCTTGTCCCGGATCGCGTCCTTGCGGTACTGCTCGGGATCGCGCGGCCAGGCGCGGGTGTCGGCGCAGACGACGGCCCAGAAGCCGGCGTCGCCGTTGTCCTCGGGCACGGTCCGGCCGAAGGACGGCGGAACGGGCTCGGGCGTCTTGAGCTCACGGTCGGCGGACGGGGGAGCTCCGGCGGCGGCCTTCTTCAACTCGGCGACCGCTTCGGCGGCGTCGCGCGTGCCGAAGAACATGCCCCGCAGGCCGTGGCGGATGTCGTCGCCGGTGAGCAGCGTGCCGTCGAGGTCGATCGGCTTGCGGTCGGCCTGAGCGACCAGGCCGTAGAAGGTCTTGCGGACCGCCTCGGGGGTCCGGCCCAGCTTGTAGGTGGGATGCCGCGCGGCGGTCCACTCGGTCCATCGGGTGAAGGCGGGCTCGGCGCCCTCCGCCCAGACCTGGATCATCCCGCGCCAGATGCGGGCCGGGTTGACGGCGCTGTCCAGCACGAAGCGGTCGGTGCGCTTCGGGAACATCTGCGTGTAGACGGCGCCGAGGTAGGTGCCGTAGGAGTATCCGAGGTAGGAGATCTTCTTCTCGCCGAGCACGGCGCGGATGACGTCCATGTCCCGGGCGGTGTTGCGGGTGGTGATGTGGCGCAGCCTGTCGCCCTGCCGCTTGTCGCATTTCTCGGCGACGGTCCGGGCCCACTTCACGTCCTTGGTGAACGTCTCGGCCTTGTAGGGCCGTTCCCAGTTCCGCTCGCCGGACGTCAGGCCACAGCTGACGGGGGAACTTTGGCCGATGCCCCGCGGGTCGAAGCCGACGAGGTCGTACTTGTCCTTCACGGCCTTCGGCAACTCGTCGGCCATGTACTGCGGCATGTCGACGCCCGGCCCGCCCGGGCCACCCGGGTTGAGCAGAAGCACACCGCGCCGTTGCTTCTTGGTGCTCGTCTTCATCCTGGATATCGCGAGGTCGAGCTTTTTGGCGCCCGGTCTGCCGTAGTCGAGCGGCACTTTGATCGTGGCGCACTGAAGGGAGGCGGGCAGGGCCGTGTCGCAGCGGTGCCAGGCCGGTTTCTGCTGGAGGTAGGGGCGCAGGGGGTTCTCCGCGGCGGATGCCGTGGCGGGGGTCAGCGCGGGGACCAGCGTGGTGGCGGTGCTGACCGCCAGGAAGAGGGCTATTCGACTGTTGCGCACGCGCGTTGGGTCCTTGGGTCGATGCGTACGGGACGCACCCACCCTGCCGCGCGCGGAATGCGGATTGATCCCTCCACGGGGCAGTGTTTCTCCCACCGTGGACGGATGGGGAGTTGGGGCGGATAGTGCTGGAGTCTGACAACCACGACCGGCTCTTTGCCCTCTACCTCACATGGCGTGCCGACATAAAGTTGAGTCGTGTACGATCTCAAGTGATCCGTATTTCAAGGAATTTCCTCGCTCTCTTGCGATGCCAGATGTGATTCCACCGGCGTCTTCGACAAGAGGCCTGATCCAAGCGGGACGTTCCGGTCGGAAGTCGTGATCCTTTTCACGCGCCACTCTTTGTGCCGGACCTCCCGCGGGATGTCAGAGTCTCGTCCGTGATCACCTCCATGACCTGGAGATGAAGACCACGGAACCGTCTCCCTGACCTGGAGACGGAAGAACGACTACCGGGGAATCCACCATGCGCAAGACCACCACCCGCCGCGTCTCTCTGGCCGGCATAGCCGCCGTCACCAGTGCCGCCCTGCTCGCCACCGCGGCTCCCAGCGCCACGGCCGCCGACGACAGCCGGGGAACGGATCGCGCCGCGGCGGCCTCATCCGCGACGCAGACTCCTGAACTGACCGCGGAGCAGCGCCAGTTCATCGAGCAGGAGATGGGACCGGAGGCGCTGACCGAGATCGAGAAGGCCATGAGCCGGTCCGGTGGCTTCGCCTTCCCGATCGCCGCGGCGGCCATCGGTGCCGCGGCATGGTGCGCGAAGGGGGCGCTGGCCAGCATTCCCACCTCGGTGCTCAGCGACATCGCGGCGGGCAAGGCGTCCGGCAAGAAGACCTACGTCAGGAATGCCGTCATCGGCTGCCTCGGGGGCGAGATCGGAGGCGTCGTCTGGAAGTTCCTGCCGGGCTGGGTCAAGAACAAGGCCGTCAACATGGTCATCGCCTTCATCATCAAGTACATCCGCTGAAGTAGCTCGGCACCGCGCGAACCCTGGGGCATCCATGGCCTATATCTTCATCTTCGGTTGTTTCCTCCTGCTGGGCGTGGCCAGTTCGCTGGCCGCACGCACCGGGTACCGGGGCACGGTCTGTGACCGGTCCGACGGGTACGAGGTCCCCGCGGAGGTGAAGTCCGACCCGGGGCTGAGGAAACGGGCGAACGACCTGGTGGCCTTCTGGTGCACCGGGGCCGCGGTGCTCAGCTTCGCTCCGTTGGTGCCGATCGGCACGGTCATCGTGAGCGGCGGTGGCCGGACGGTCGGCACCTGGGGACTTGGGGTTTTCGCCCTCTACGGTCTGGCCGTGGTGATCGTGGGCGCCTACCCCTTCGAGAAGATCAAGAGCCTGGGCCGGGGCGGCCGGCGGACCTGACCCGTCGCGAGAGCCGGTGGGCCGCCACGACGTCATGAGGGCGGAGCAGACCTGTCCGCGGTGTACGGGAGCCCCCCTGCGGAGCAGGGGGGCTAACCCCAGTGCGGTCCTCGGCGGCGCTTTCTACCGTGGACGGCATGACGGGAATGGACGCGCGGGACACCGACCTGAAGAAGGAACTCGACGCCACCCTGCACGCACGCAGGGATCTGGGCGAGGAGTACGAGTCGGCGCTGGTCGACTCGTTCATGGAGAAAGTCGACCAGCGGATCGACGGCGCGGTGGAGCGCCGGGTGCGCCGGCAGCTCGCCGAGCAGCAGATGCAGACGACCCGGGACTCCCGGTCGCCGCGGGTCACGGACTCCTGGGGCGAGCGGTTCGGCTTCGGGATCGTCTCCCTGGTCCTCGCGGTGCCGCTGTCCGCGATCGGCGGGGGCGTGGCCCGTCTGCCCGGTCTGCTCGTCGCCTGGGCGGGCATCGTCGGCGTCAACATCGTCCAGGCGGCCCGCAACAACCCGAACCTGTTCGGCCGCCGCCGCACGTCCTCCCAGGACAGTGACTGGGAGGACTGAGCAGCCGGTCTCAGACCTGCCGGGTCGGCAGGGCGACGATCTGCCGCAGATTGACCCGGCGGGGCCGGCTCGTCACGTAGGCCACCAGGTCGGCGAGTTCCTCGGCGGACAGCGCGCCCACCTGCTCGAGCATGCCCTCGACCTGCCGGGACAGTTCCGCGTCGGAGATATGGGTGCGCAGCTCGCTCTCCACGAACCCGGGCTCGATGTTGGTGACCCGGACGTCCCGGGGCCCGAACTCCCCGCGCAGGGCTTCCGACAGATAGGTGACGGCCGCCTTGGTCGCGCCGTACACCGCGTAGTTCGGGAAGCTGACGTGCGCGGCGATGGACGAGATGTTCACGATGTCGGCCGTACGGCCGTCCGCGGCGGCGCTCACCAGGTCGCCGGTGAAGGCGCCGGTCATCCGCAGCACCCCGGCGACGTTGGTGTCGAGCATCCGCTGCCACTCGTCGGCGCGCCGGGCGTCGACGGGGTGGGGCAGCATGACGCCGGCGCAGTTCACGATCAGGTCGACGGTCCCGTACTCCGCGTGGATGCGGTCGACGGCGTCCGCCACGGTGGTGTCGTCGGTGACGTCCGCGACGACGGCCAGGGCCTGCCCGCCGTCGGCCCGGACCTTCCCGGCGATCGCCGTCAGCCGTTCCGCACGCCGGGCCACCAGGGCCACCCGGGCCCCTGCGCGGCCAGAGTCACGGCGACGGCCTCGCCGATCCCGCTCGCGGCTCCGGTGACGACGGCGGTACGGCCGGCCAGGCTGTCGTACGACATGGGATACCCCCTCGGTCCCGGCCGGGGCGTCTCCCCGGCCTCGGACACCACCCTCGGCGGCCCGGGCCGCGCTACCCAGGGCTGCGCTCTTCCTGGGTCTGCCAGTACCAGGTTCGCCGGGCCCGGGCGGCCTAGGCTCGGACGCATGGACGGAGAACTGGGAGACTTCCTGCGCTCGCGCCGCGCCCGGATCCAGCCGGAGGAAGTGGGGCTGCCGTCGTACGGCCGCCGCCGCGTCCCGGGTCTGCGCCGTGAGGAGGTGGCGCAGCTGGCCGGGGTGAGCGTCGACTACTACGTCCGCCTCGAGCAGGGCAGGGGACCCGGGGACCCCTCCCGGACCAAGTCCGGAGGAGTCTCGGACGCCGTGCTGGACGCGATCGCACGGGTGCTGCGGCTGGACGAGGCCGAGCACGAGTACCTGCGGGCGGTCGCCCGGCCGCGCCGGCAGGACGGGCCCGGGCCGGCCGCGCCCTGGGTGCGCCCGGGTGTGCGGCTGCTCCTGGACGGCATGGACCGCAACCCCGCCTACGTCCTGGACCACCGCATGGACGTCCTCGCCTGGAACGCCCTCGCCGACGCGGTGCTCGGCTTCAGCGGCCCGGGCGACCTCAGCCTGCCGCGCCGACTCTTCCTCGACCCCGCCTCGCGGGAGCTGTATCCGGACCGGGCCGCGATCGCCGCCCAGACGGTCGCACACCTGCGTCTGCAGGCGGGCCACCATCCCTCAGACCCCGCCACGGGAGAACTCGTCGCCGAACTCGCCCGGGCCAGCGAGGAGTTCCGTCGGCTGTGGGCCGACCACCTGGTCAAGCCCTGCGACCACGGCGTGAAGCTGCTCCGGCACCCGGTCGCGGGCCTGCTGACCCTCCCCTACGAGACCCTCACGATCCCGGCGGCCCCGGACCAGACGATCGTGGTGTACGCGCCCGAGCCCGGTTCCGAGACGGCCGAAAGGCTTCTGTTGCTGGGCAGCTGGAAGGCGGAGACGGTCTCCTAGGCGCAGAAAAACGCGCGGGGACCGCCGCACCCCCGTGAACGGGGGGCGGGACGACGGCGGTCCCCGCGAAGGACGCGGGCCCGGTCAGGGCCGGGCTTGCGCGTCCATGGCGTCCGTGGAGGTCCGGGAGCCGCTCCGGAGGTCCTTGACGCCGTTCGGCGCCGGCCCGGGCGGGGAGCCGCTCCCGCCCTGCCGACACCCACCAATGTGCAGGACGTGTGTTAAGCGGGTGCTGCGCGAACGTGACACCCGCGTACCACTTCCGCGAAGTCCGCGAAGATCACGGACGCCGCAAGTTCACCCGGTTCACGGGCAGTTCACCGGAGGTTGGCCGTCACTTCCCCGTACGGGCCAGGAAGGACAGCAGGTCCTGCCGGCTGACCACACCGGTCGGCTTGCCCTCGACGAGGACGATCGCCGCGTCCGCCTTGCCCAGCACGGCCATCAGGTCGGCGACCGGCTCGCCGGAGCCGACCTGGGGCAGCGGGTCGGACATGTGCTTCTCCAGCGGGTCGTCGAGCGAGGCGTTCTTGCTGAACAGGGCGTCCAGCAGCTCGCGTTCCACGACCGAGCCGACGACCTCGGCCGCCATCACGTCGGGGTGGCCGGCGCCCGGCTTGACGACCGGCATCTGCGAGACGCCGTACTCGCGCAGCACGTCGATGGCCTGACCGACCGTCTCCTCCGGGTGCATGTGGACGAGGGAGGGCATGCGGTCGCCCTCCTTGTCGTTCAGGACGTCGCCGACGCGGGCGCTGGGGCCCGCGTCCTCCAGGAAGCCGTAGTCGGCCATCCACTCGTCGTTGAAGATCTTGCTCAGGTAGCCGCGGCCGCTGTCCGGCAGCAGGACCACCACGACGTCGTCCGGCCCGAGCCGCCCGGCGACCTCCAGCGCGGCCACCACGGCCATGCCGCAGGAGCCGCCGACGAGCAGGCCCTCCTCCTTGGCGAGGCGGCGGGTCATCTGGAAGGAGTCCTTGTCGGACACGGCGACGATCTCGTCCGCGACGGTCCGGTCGTAGGCGGTCGGCCAGAAGTCCTCACCGACGCCCTCGACGAGGTAGGGCCGGCCGGAGCCGCCGGAGTAGACGGAGCCCTCGGGGTCCGCGCCGATGACCTTGACCTTGCCGTCGCTGATCTCCTTCAGATAGCGCCCGGTCCCGGAGATGGTGCCGCCGGTGCCCACGCCCGCCACGAAGTGGGTGATCCTCCCCTCCGTCTGCTCCCACAGCTCGGGGCCGGTCGAGTGGTAGTGGGAGAGCGGGTTGTGGGGGTTGGAGTACTGGTCGGGCTTCCAGGCTCCGGGCGTCTCACGGACCAGCCGGTCGGAGACGTTGTAGTACGAGTCCGGGTGCTCCGGGTCGACGGCCGTCGGGCACACCACGACCTCGGCGCCGTAGGCGCGCAGCACGTTGATCTTGTCCGTGCTCACCTTGTCGGGGCACACGAAGATGCACTTGTACCCCTTCTGCTGGGCGACGATGGCGAGCCCGACCCCGGTGTTGCCGCTGGTCGGCTCGACGATCGTGCCGCCGGGCTTGAGCGCGCCGCTCTCCTCCGCCGCCTCGATCATGCGCAGGGCGATGCGGTCCTTCACCGAGCCGCCGGGGTTGAAGTACTCCACCTTGGCCAGGACGGTCGCCCTGATGCCCTTGGTCACGCTGTTGAGCCGCACCAGCGGGGTGTTGCCGACGAGGCTGATCATCGAGTCGTGGAATTGCACCGTTGTCTCCGGATGCCGCAAAAGAAGTGTCCTGTGGTGCCGCCAGCCTATGACCTCGGCGTGGTCCGTGACGGTCGTTCACTCCCCGTTGAGATTGGGCGACGGGCTGTACGGGGCAAGCACTGGGTGTACGGGTTCGAGGAGGTGGCAGCGACACATGACGAGCATGTCGAGGGCGAGGGTGGCCCGGCGGATCGCGGCCGGCGCGGCGTACGGCGGCGGCGGGGTCGGTCTGGCCGGGGCGGCCGCAGTGGGGCTGGTGCTGGCCGAGGTGCAACTGGCGCGACGCCGGGTGGGCAACGGCACATCTCCTCATGTGCCGCACGCGGACGGGCTGTACGGCCGCATGTACGCCGGTCCGGCCGACGCACCGCTGCGGCTGACGATGCTGGGTGACTCCACGGCCGCGGGCCAGGGCGTGCACCGGGGCGGGCAGACGCCGGGGGCACTGCTGGCGTCGGGGCTCGCGGCGCTGGCGGAGCGGCCGGTGGCGCTGCGCACGGTGGCGACCCCCGGGGCCTGTTCGGACGACCTGGACCGCCAGGTGGCCCTGGTGCTGGCCGATCCCGGCCCCGTGCCCGACATCTGCGTGATCATGGTCGGCGCGAACGACGTCACCCACCGCATGTCCCCGACCCGCTCGGTCCGTTACCTGTCCTCGGCGGTGCGCCGGCTGCGCACGGCCGGTACGGAGGTCGTGGTCGGCACCTGCCCCGACCTCGGCACGATCGAGCCGGTCCGGCAGCCCTTGCGCTGGCTGGCCCGGCGGGCCTCACGCCAGCTGGCGGCCGCCCAGACGATCGGAGTCGTCGAACAGGGCGGCCGTACCGTGTCGCTGGGCGACCTGCTGGGCCCCGAGTTCGCCGAGAACCCGCGCGAGCTGTTCGGCCCGGACAGCTACCACCCCTCGGCCGAGGGCTACGCGACGGCGGCGATGGCGGTCCTGCCGACCGTGTGCGCCTGCCTGGGCCTGTGGCCCGCCGAGGAGGAGCGCCCGGACGCCTCCCGCCGCGAGGGCTTCCTGCCGGTGGCGCGGGCGGCGGCGGAGGCCGCCTCGGAGGCCGGCACGGAGGTCGCGGCGGCCATGCCGAGCGGGCCGCGCGGCCCGTGGGCCCTGCTGAAGCGCCGACGGCGCCGGCGGGTCCCCGAGCAGGAACCGGCCCCCGCGACCCCCGCGACCCCTTCGAGCTGAGGAGCACCGAAAAGCAAGCGCTTGGAAACTGCGGTCAGGGTCACACCGCGACACCCGTGACCCAGCCCATACGTACGGGTAACTTCCCAGTCAGCCCTGCCAGACCACCCGGTACGTCAATGGAGCCGTGATGCCCGAAGCCGTGATCGTCTCAGCCGCCCGCTCCCCCATCGGCCGCGCCGTCAAGGGCTCCCTCAAGGACCTCCGCCCGGACGACCTGACCGCCACGATCGTCCAGGCCGCCCTGGCCAAGGTCCCCGAGCTGGACCCCAAGGACATCGACGACCTGATGCTCGGCTGCGGCCTGCCCGGCGGCGAGCAGGGCCACAACCTCGGCCGGATCGTCGCCGTACAGATGGGGATGGACCACCTGCCGGGCTGCACCGTCACCCGGTACTGCTCCTCCTCCCTGCAGACCTCCCGCATGGCCCTGCACGCCATCAAGGCCGGCGAGGGAGACGTCTTCATCTCCGCGGGCGTGGAGACGGTCTCCCGCTACGCGAAGGGCAGCTCCGACGGCCTGCCCGACACGCACAACCCGCTCTTCGCCGACGCCGAGGCCCGGACCGTCGCCACCGCCCAGTCCGAGGGCTCGACCTGGCACGACCCGCGCGAGGACGGCCTGCTGCCCGACCCGTACATCGCGATGGGCCAGACCGCCGAGAACCTGGCCCGCGCCAAGGGCGTCACCCGCCAGGACATGGACGAGTTCGGCGTCCGCTCGCAGAACCTCGCCGAAGAGGCCGTCAAGAACGGCTTCTGGGAGCGCGAGATCACCCCGGTCACCCTCCCCGACGGCACGGTCGTCTCCAAGGACGACGGCCCCCGCGCCGGCGTCACCCTGGAGGGCGTGCAGGGCCTCAAGCCGGTCTTCCGCCCCGACGGCATGGTCACCGCCGCCAACTGCTGCCCGCTGAACGACGGCGCCGCGGCCCTCGTGATCATGTCCGACACCAAGGCCCGCGAGCTCGGCCTCACCCCGCTCGCCCGGATCGTGTCGACCGGCGTCTCCGGCCTCTCGCCCGAGATCATGGGCCTCGGCCCGGTCGAGGCGAGCAAGCAGGCGCTGCGCCGTGCAGGCCTGTCGATCGACGACATCGACCTGGTCGAGATCAACGAGGCGTTCGCCGCCCAGGTGATCCCCTCCTACCGCGACCTGGGCATCCCGCTGGAGAAGCTGAACGTCAACGGCGGTGCCATCGCCGTCGGCCACCCCTTCGGCATGACCGGCGCCCGCATCACCACCACGCTCATCAACTCCCTCCAGTTCCACGACAAGCAGTTCGGTCTGGAGACGATGTGCGTCGGCGGCGGCCAGGGCATGGCCATGGTCATCGAGCGCCTCAGCTGAGCGGCACACCGTAGCCGCCATAGCACCCGCTGTGAGCCTTCGGCCCAGAACCCTGGAAACTCCAGGGTTCTGGGCTGTTTTGTGATCCAATCTCCCCCAGGATGTGACCTATCTCCCTCCGCCAGGGGAGAACCGCAGGTCACAGCAGCCACACCCCCTCCCCCGACACCGCAGCCCTGTCCGTTTCGTGACGTTACGCACTGACAGCTGGTTAGTCCGCCCTTCAAGCTGATGTAGGAAGTCGGGGGTCGACTTTGAACCGGGAGTACGTCAGTGAGCGCCATGCCGATCGCGTTGCTGGTCACCACGGCCGCCACGGGCGCCGTGGGCGTCGCCGTCCTGCGCACCGTCCTGCAGCTGCGCCGACAGGTCGCGGCCCTGCACACGGCGCTGGCCGAGAGCCGCGCCGCCACCACCCGTGCGCTGCTGCCCGCCGCTCGTACCACTGCCGACACCGATGAGATACGTGCCGCCGTGGCGGCGGCACTCGCCGAGGAGCGGGAGCGGGAGCTCGCCGAGGCGCGGGCGTTCTGGGCCGCCCAGGAGGCCCGTGACGCCTCCGACGCGCCCTCACTGCTGGGCCTGCCCGAGACCGATCTGTTCCTGCCCCGCCAGGCCGATTTCGCGGGTCTGGAGCCGGTGTCCGAGCCCGCGGCGGACGCCGAGGAGCCGGCCGGTGAGTCCCCGGAGCTGGCCGCGGCCCGCCGCCGCCACCCCTCCCACCCGGACTTCGTGCCGACGCAGTCGCCGGTCGTGAACGACCACGAGCGCACCGTCGCCACCCTGGAGGAGCTGGCCTCCTCCCGTATCGAGCTGACGGACGTCCGCCCCGGACCCCTGGGCACCCTGGACGTCTACGTCTTCGCCGACGGCACGACCCTGTGCATGACCCCGGGCCACCGCGAGACCGCGGAGCGCCTCGCCACCGCCCTGCGCACCGGCGTGGCTCCGACCCTCCTGGGCGGCTCCGGCGTCTCCGGCGCGTACACGCTGACGTTCGAGTGCGGCGAGGAGAACGTCTACATCCTGGCCGACCGGGTCATCGCGTCCCTCTAGGGGCGCGGGGCTGTATCGATGTGCGGCTCCGCCGCGCGGGCGCGAGCGACCACACACAGCCGGCACACGCGAACGGCGCTCACACCCCCGCCCGCTTCTGCGCCTCCTCCACCACCCTCACCGCGTCATCGACATCGGCATCACTGGGAATCACCACCGCCAGATCATGCCCGGCCACGGTGATCTGATCTGCCGCTGCAAACATCCCCGCATCCGGCATCTCCCGAGGCTCCACACCCTCGAGGACCTGCGCCCTCCGGGCCAACTCCCTGGCCAGCTCCAGAGCCTCAGCGGCAGCTCCGCGCTGCAACCGGCTCTGGGGCGCGGCCCTCAATCGATCGGCGAAGTGCTCCACCGCACGGGTCAGAGGCGTCGTATCAACCACGCCGCGAGCGTACGCGTCGCACCGGGACTGTTGCCAACGGGCGAACACTCAGGCACGGTGACCTGAAGGACCGGCTTACATCCCAGCGTCCGGAGGCGCCGATGTCCCAAGTCTTCTCCGAAGAGACCCATCGCAACATGCTCGCCCGCATCCCGCACTGCACCGGTCGTGAGATCTCCGACTGGTTGCGCACCGTCGAAGAAGGCCCGGCACTCTTCCGTTTCGAGGAAAAGGTCAGCTGGCTCCGGCACGAACACAATCTCGCGTACGGCCACGCCAAGGCGATCGTCCACGAGTACGACCTGAGGAGGGCCGCGCGCAAACTGCTCTAGGCGCGCACACCGTTCCTTGGACGACGAAGGGCCCCGGCCGGAGCCGGGGCCCTTCGCGCTACGACCGTCGAGGACTAGTCGCTGCTGTTGAGGATCGAGATGAGCCTCAGGAACTCCAGGTAGATCCACACCAGCGTCAGCGTGAGGCCGAAGGCCGCGAGCCAGGCCTCTTCGCGCGGGGCGCCGTAGGCGACGCCGTCCTCGACCTGCTTGAAGTCCAGGGCGAGGAAGCACGCGCCGAGGATGATGCCGATGACGCCGAAGATCACACCGAGGGCACCGCTGCGGAAGCCGAGGCCGTCACCGCCGCCGAACACCGCGAACAGCAGGTTCACGGCCATCAGCAGGATGAAGCCGAGCGCGGCCGCCATCACGAAGCCGTAGAAGCGGCGGTTGACGCGGATCCAGCCGGCCTTGTAGGCGATCAGCACACCGGCGAAGACCGCCATGGTGCCGATCACCGCCTGCATGGCCGCACCGTCGGCGATGCGGTTGTCGACGATGTTGGAGATGACGCCGAGGAACACACCCTCGAACGCGGCGTACGTCAGGATCAGCGCGGGCGAGGCCTTGCGCTTGAAGGACTGCACGAGCGCCAGGACCATGCCGATCAGCGCGGCGCCGATACCGATGCCGTAGGCACGGCTGATGTTGGCGTCGTCGACCGGCAGCAGGGCCCAGGAGAGCGCCGCGGTGACGATGAGCACGCCGAGCGTGCTCGCGGTGCGCAGGACGACGTCGTCGATGGTCATCCGGCCGGTGGTGGCCGGGGCCTGCGGCGGCGCGCCGTACTGCAGGTCCTGCTGGGCGTAAGGGTTCTGCGCGTACGGGTTCTGGGCGTACTGGTCGCCCGTCGGCTGCGCGTACGGGTTGCCCTGGGTGGCGACAGCGGGACCCCCGGCCTGCGGCGCGGTGTTGAAGCCCGCGTAGCCGTTGTCGCGGCTGAACCCCCGTCGCGAGAAGACCGGGTTTCTGCTCCTCATTTCACTCCTCCATGGCCAACACTGCGTGACCTTGGGCTCAAGAGTAATAGGTAGGCAAAGGAATGACCCTACTGCTTGGGGAGGATCTTTCCCTCGTCGTGCTGCGCAACACGCTACGTGGCTTCGTGATTCCCCACACCGGAGGGGGTCACTCCCGGCTCACCCGAACGGGAAGCCCGTGTACGCCTCCGCCAGGTCCGTCTCGGCGGCGCGGGAGGAGGCGATCCGCTCCAGCCGGGCGAGCTGGAGCCGGTCCTCGAAGGGCGTGGCGTCGGGCGCGCGGTGCAGCAGGGTCGTCATGTCGTAGGAGAACCGCTCGGCCTGCCAGACCCGGCGCAGGCAGGTCTGCGAGTAGGCGTCGAGCAGGTCCGGCGATCCGGTCTCCTGCCGATGGGTCAGGGCCCGCGCGAACGTCACGACATCACCGACGGCGAGGTTCAGCCCCTTGGCTCCGGTCGGGGGAACGATGTGAGCCGCGTCACCCGCGAGGAAGAGGCGTCCGTGGCGCATGGGCTCGTGGACGTAGGAGCGCATGGGCGTGACCGACTTCTGGGTGATCGGGCCGCGTTCGAGGCGCCAGTCGTCGGCGGTCTCGAACCGGCACTCCAGCTCGTCCCAGATCTCCTCGTCGCTCCACGCCCCGGCGTCGGTGCCGTCGGGCACCTGGAGGTAGAGGCGGGAGACGGCCGGCGAGCGCATGGAGAGCAGGGCGAAGCCGCGGTCGTGGCGGGCGTAGACGAGTTCGTCGTGCGAGGGCGGCACGTCGGCGAGGATGCCGAGCCAGCCGAAGGGGTACGTCCGTTCGAAGACTTGGGTGAGGGGGGCGGGGATCGCCTTGCGGGCGACGCCCCAGAAGCCGTCACAGCCGACGACGTAGGCGCACTCCAGGACGTCCTCGCGGCCCTCGTGCCGGAAGCGGATCCGCGGGGCGTCGGTGTCCGCGTCCTCCACGGCCAGCGCCTCCGCCTCGAAGAGCAGGGGCCCGCCCTCCCGGAGCTGGAGGGCGATGAGGTCCTTGCAGACCTCGGTCTGGGCGTAGACCATCACCGACCGGCCGCCGGTGAGGGCGGGGAAGTCGACGCGGTGGCGGCTGCGGTCGAAGCGCAGCTCGATGCCGTCGTGGCGCAGCCCCTCGCGGTCCATGCGCTCCCCGGCGCCGGCCGCGCGCAGCACGTCCGCCGTGCCCTGCTCCAGGATCCCGGCGCGCTGCCGTCGTTCGACGTAGGCGCGGTCGCGGCTCTCCAGGACGACCGAGTCGATGCCCGCGTCGTGAAGCAGCCGGGCGAGGAGGAGGCCGGCAGGGCCCGCTCCGATGATGCCGACGGTGGTGCGCATCGGACGACCTCTTCTCATCCACGTTCGTCAGGTGAAATTTCTTTCACCATGTGCATGTGAGTCTCCGACGGCATGCGCCCGCTGTCAACGGGCACGCCGTGAACTCTTCAATGGACCACGCAGGGATCGGAAGGTGCCCGGAGCCGGACTCGAACCGGCACGCCCGCGAAGGGGCAGCGAGGTTTAAGCTCGCCGTGTCTGCATTCCACCATCCGGGCAGGCCGTGGGCTCCGCATCGAGGTTCCGAGACTATCCGGACGGGTCCCCCGAACAGCGGAAGCGTGGACCGATGTTGTCTTATTTTATTGACGTCTGAGGGTGCGTCAGCACACGGAACACGCCATCCGCACTTGCCAATAGCCTTGCGTGCGGCGGTCGGCCGCGTATGCGGAATGACGGAATTTCACCGCCCGAACGAGGGCACTCCACCTGTTCTCGACACCTTGGGCGCATCGGTTCCCGACACCCGGGCCCCTCAGGGGCGTTCGTCATCCCCAGGTATGACACGACCCCGCGCGGTCAGACTGCAGTCGGCCTTCGGAACCAGAACAACGGGTGACTACACGGCGCCGTGGGACCCGGACGATGGAACACGTCCTTCCCCGTAGTCAGCCGTCCGACAGGAGAGCCATCCCGTGACCACCGCTTCCCTCACCGACCGGGCCACCACCGCGGCCGCGCGCGCCACGGATCTGTCGAAGATCTATGGACAGGGTGAGACCCAGGTGGTCGCCCTGGACCGCGTCTCCGTCGACTTCCGGCAGGCCGAGTTCACCGCGATCATGGGTCCTTCCGGCTCCGGCAAGTCCACCCTGATGCACTGCGTGGCCGGTCTCGACTCCTTCTCCTCCGGGTCGGTGCGCATCGGCGACACCGAGCTCGGCTCGCTGAAGGACAAGCAGCTGACCAAGCTGCGCCGGGACAAGATCGGCTTCATCTTCCAGGCGTTCAACCTGCTGCCGACCCTGACCGCCCTGGAGAACATCACCCTTCCGATGGACATCGCGGGGCGCAAGCCGGACAAGGAGTGGCTGGACTCCGTCATCCGGATGGTCGGCCTGGCGGACCGGCTCGGCCACCGGCCGTCCCAGCTGTCCGGCGGTCAGCAGCAGCGCGTCGCCGTGGCCCGGGCGCTGGCCTCCCGGCCCGAGATCATCTTCGGTGACGAGCCCACCGGAAACCTCGACTCGCGCTCCGGCGCCGAGGTGCTGGGCTTCCTGCGCAACTCCGTGCGGGAGCTGGGCCAGACGGTGGTGATGGTGACGCACGACCCGGTGGCCGCGGCCTACGCGGACCGGGTGATCTTCCTCGCGGACGGCCGGATCGTCGACGAGATGCACGGGCCGACGGCCGACTCCGTGCTCGACCGCATGAAGGCGTTCGACGCCAAGGGCCGCACGAGCTGACGCCCCCTCACCGACGCACCGGCCCGAACCGACTGGACTGAGAAAACCCATGTTCCGAACCGCCTTGCGCAACGTGCTCGCGCACAAGGCCCGGCTCCTGATGACCGTACTCGCCGTGATGCTCGGCGTGGCCTTCGTGTCGGGGACCCTGGTCTTCACCAACACCATCTCCGACGCCTACCAGAAGAGTTCGGCGAAGGGCTTCGACCAGGTCGACGTCGCCATGACGGCGGACTACGAGGAGGCCGAGGGCGACCGCGTCGGCAAACTCCACGAGCTGGACCAGGCCGTGCTCGACAAGAGCGAGCGGGTGCCCGGGGCCGCGTCCGCCATCGGTGTCGTGCAGAACTTCACCGCCATCGCCGACAAGGACGGCAACCTGATCGGCGAGGGCTTCCAGTCGCAGGGCGGCAACTACTGGGGCACCAAGGACCCCCGATACCCGCTGGTCAGCGGGCACGCCCCCAAGGGCCGGGGCGAGATCCTCATCGACTCCGCCACGGCGAAGCGCGCCGGCTACGAGGTCGGCGACACCGTGCGGATGTCCGTCGACGGGCCGGTCCTGACCCCGAAGATCACCGGCATCTTCACCACCGACGACGGCAACGTCGCGGCCGGCGGCAGCCTCACCCTGTTCGACACGGCGACCGCCCAGAAGCTGCTGGGCAAGCCGGGCGTGTACGACCAGATCGACGTCAAGGCGAAGCCGGGCGTCACGCAGGCCGCGCTGAAGGCGGAGCTGGACAAGGCGCTGCCGAAGGGCACCGTCTCGACCACCACCGGCAAGCAGCTCGCCGACGACCAGGCCGACGCGATCTCCCGGTCGATGAGCGGCATGCAGACGGCCCTGCTGGTCTTCGCCGGCATCGCCCTGTTCGTCGGCACCTTCATCATCGCCAACACCTTCACCATGCTGGTCGCCCAGCGCACCAAGGAGCTGGCGCTGATGCGGGCGGTCGGCGCCTCGCGCCGGCAGGTGACGCGCTCGGTGCTCATCGAGGCGTTCGTGGTCGGCGCGGTCGCCGCCGTGACCGGGCTGGTCGCGGGCATCGGCATCGGGGCCGGACTGCGCTCCCTCATGGGCACGTTCGACGCGACCGTGCCCGACGGGCCGCTGGTCATCACGCCCGGCACGATCGTCGCCGCGCTCGCGGTCGGCATCCTGGTGACCATGCTGGCGGCGTGGCTGCCGGGACGCCGGGCCGCGAAGATCCCGCCGGTGGCGGCCATGAGCAGCGTGCACGCCAAGGCCACGACCAAGTCGCTGGTGCTGCGCAACACGCTGGGCGCCCTGGTCTCGGCCGCGGGTATCGCGGTGGTCCTGGTGGCCACGACCATGGACGGTTCGGACGGCCAGATGCCGATGGGCTTCGGCGCGGTGCTGCTGATCATCGGCGTGTTCATCCTGACCCCGCTGCTGTCCCGCCCGCTGATCGCCGCCGCCGCGCCGGTGCTGCGTGCCTTCGGCGTCTCCGGCAAGCTGGCCCGGCAGAACTCGGTGCGCAACCCGCGCCGCACGGCCGCCACCGCCTCCGCGCTGATGATCGGCCTGACCCTGATCACCGGCATGACGGTGATGGCGGGCAGCCTTCAGCAGGCCATCGAGAAGATGGCGTCGGCGTCGATCAAGGCCGACTACGTGGTGTCCATGGCGAACGGCAACCCGCTGTCGCCAGACGTCGAGAAGAAGCTGAAGCAGGCGGGCGACGTCACCGCCACCAGCCCGATGCTCAACGCCGAATCCCGGATCGACGGCCAGAGCGAGTACCTGACCGGCGTCAACGGCGCCGCGATCGGCGACCTGGTCGACCCGAAGGTCGACGAGGGCACCTTCAAGGTCGGCGGCAGCAACGTCGTCGTGGACAGCGAGACCGCCAAGTCCTACGGCTGGAAGGCCGGTTCCGCCTTCACCGTCTCCTACGGGGACGGCAAGAAGCAGAAGCTCACGGTCGCCGGGACGTACGAGAGCAACGACTTCCTGCGCGGCATCCTGCTCGACGAGAAGACGCTCGCCCCGCACGAGCCGGACCCGTACACCATGAACGTCATGGTGAAGACCGCCGACGGCACGTCCGGCGCGGTGCAGGACAAGCTGGAGAAGGCTCTCGGCACCAACCCTGCGATCAAGGTCCAGTCCAAGGCGGACATCTCCAACGAGATCGCGCGGATGTTCACGCTGATGCTGAACATGGTCTACGGCCTGCTCGCGATGGCGGTGATCGTGGCGGTCCTCGGCGTCATCAACACCCTGGCCATGTCGGTCTTCGAGCGCTCCCAGGAGATCGGCATGCTCCGCGCGATCGGCCTGGACCGCAAGAACATCAAGCGGATGGTCCGCCTGGAGTCCCTGGTGATCTCCCTGTTCGGCGCGGTGCTGGGCATCGGCCTGGGCGTCTTCTTCGGCTGGGCGGCCGGTGAGCTGCTGGCCTCGAAGATGGCGACGTACGAGCTGGTCCTGCCGTGGGCGCGGATCGGTGTCTTCCTGCTGCTGGCCGCGACGGTGGGCGTCCTCGCGGCGCTGTGGCCGGCCCGGCGTGCGGCACGGCTGAACATGCTGGAGGCCATCAAGGCCGAGTAGCGGACGCGCGAAGGGCCCCTTTCCCGCGGGTGGGAAAGGGGCCCTTCGCCGTTCTCAGTTCCAGGTGCGGGTGCGCAGCGGCAGGTCCGACGCCCCGGACAGGGGGGTGCGCACGGCCAGGACCTGGTTGACGCCGATGCGGTTGCGTTCGAAGGCCAGGGCGGAGGCCGCCATGTACAGGCGCCAGATGCGGGCCCGGCCGGGGCTGGTCAGCTGGACGGCACGCTGCCAGTCGGCCTCCAGGCGGGCGACCCACTGACGCAGGGTGAGGGCGTAGTGCTCGCGGATCGCCTCGACGTCGCGTACCTCGAACCCGGCGCGCTCCAGCCGGTCCACGGTGCTGCCGATCGGCTGGAGCTCGCCGTCGGGGAAGACGTAGGAGTCGATGAAGGCGTCGACGCTGTACGTCATCTCGTCCCGCTGCGGGCGGCGGGCGATCTGGTGGTTCAGGAGCCGTCCGCCGGGCTTGAGCAGGTTGTACAGGTCGGCCGCGTACTCCAGGTACCGCTCGCCGCCGACGTGTTCGGCCATGCCGATGGAGGAGATCGCGTCGTAGGGCCCGTCGCGGACGTCGCGGTAGTCCTGGACGCGGATCTCGACCTTGTCGGTGAGGCCCTCGTCGGCGACGCGCTTGCGGGCGTAGGCGGCCTGCTCCTGGGAGAGGGTGACGCCGACGACGCTCACGCCGTGCTCGCGGGCGGCGTGGATGGCCATGGAGCCCCAGCCGCAGCCGACGTCGAGCAGCCTTCGGCCGGGGCTCAGTCCGAGCTTGCGGCAGACGAGTTCGAGCTTGTCCCGCTGGGCCTGTTCGAGGGTGCTGTCCGGGGTGGGCCAGTAGGCGCAGGAGTACACCATGGACGGGCCGAGGACGATCTCGTAGAAGTCGTTGCCGACGTCGTAGTGGTGGCTGATGGCGCGTCTGTCGGTGCGCTTGGTGTGCAGGTGGCGGCGGGGGCTGCGGGCCTCTTCGCGGGGCGGGGCGGGCGGCAGCGGGGGGCCGGCGAGTCTGACCAGTCCGCGGACGGCGGCGCGGACCTCGGGGTCGCGCAGGGCCTGGGCGAGGGTGCGGGCGTCCTCACCGCGCTCCCAGATCAGACCGGCCAGCAGGTCGAGGGTGGCGTAGAGGTCGCCCTCGATGTCGAGGTCCCCCGCCACCCAGGCGCGGGCCAGACCCAGTTCACCCGGCTTCCACAGCAGGCGGCGCAGCGCGCGGCGGTTGCGTACGACCAGGGTCGGCGCGCCCGGCGGGCCGGCCTGCGAACCGTCCCAGGCGCGGATGCGCACCGGGAGCGGTGCTCCCAACAACTGTGTGAAGAGGCCCTGCAGCCGCGTCGCGGCGTCTGCCATGGTGTACACCTCCGTGACGGCGAATCCCGGAATGTCCGACACCACGTAAACACCTGCGGGGCTCCGGCGCAGTCCCCGGCACGCGTCATGTCTGGGCAAAACCGCCTCTTCGCCCGCCCGGACGCGGCTCCCTGGCATGGCGAACACCTTCGGAACGCCGAAGGGCCTCCCGCACCACGGATGGCGGGAGGCCCTTCGTCAGGCGGATGACCGACCGGAGGTCAGGAGGCCTTGGCCTTCTCCTCGGTCTTCTCCTTCGGCGCGGCGGCGACCGGGGCCGGCTTGGCGGCCTCGTAGAACTCCTCGCGCGGCGTCTCGATGGCGCCGAGCGAGACGACCTCGCGCTTGAGGAACATGCCGAGGGTCCAGTCGGCGAAGACGCGGATCTTGCGGTTCCAGGTCGGCATCGCCAGGCCGTGGTAGCCACGGTGCATGTACCAGGCGAGACGGCCCTTGAGCTTGATCTTCATCTTGCCCATGACGATCATCGCGACGCCCTTGTGGAGGCCGAGACCGGCCACCGCGCCCTTGTTGGCGTGCGCGTAGTCCTTCTGCGGGAAGCCCCGCATGCCGGACACCACGTTGTCGCCGAGGACCCGGGCCTGACGCAGCGCGTGCTGGGCGTTCGGCGGGCACCAGGCGTTCTCGTTGCCCGCCTTGCGGCCGACGAGGTCCGGGACCTGGGCGTTGTCGCCGGCGGCCCAGATGTAGTCGGTGCCCTTGACCTGGAGGGTCGGCTCGCAGTCGACGTGACCGCGGGGGCCGAGGGGCAGGCCGTAGCGGGCCAGGGCCGGGTTGGGCTTGACGCCGGCGGTCCACACGATGGTGTTGGAGTCGACCTCGAGGCCGTTCTTCAGCACCACGTGGCCGTCGACGCAGGAGTCCATGGAGGTGGACAGGTAGACCTCGACGCCGCGGCCCTCGAGGTGCTCCTTGCCGTACTTGCCGAGCTTGGGGCCGACCTCGGGGAGGATCTTGTCGGCGGCGTCGACCAGGATGAAGCGCATGTCCTCACGGGACACGTTCTTGTAGTACTTCGCGGCGTCCCGGGCCATGTCCTCGACCTCGCCGATGGTCTCCGCACCGGCGAAACCGCCGCCCACGAAGACGAAGGTGAGCGCCTTGCGGCGGATCTCCTCGTCGGTGGTGGAGTCGGCCTTGTCGAGCTGCTCGAGGACGTGGTTGCGCAGGCCGATGGCCTCCTCGACGCCCTTCATGCCGATGCCCTGCTCGGCGAGGCCGGGGATCGGGAAGGTGCGGGAGACCGCGCCGAGCGCGATCACCAGGTAGTCGAAGGGCAGCTCGTAGGCCTCGCCGACCAGCGGGGAGACCGTGGCGACCTTGCGGTCCTGGTCGATGGTGGTGACCCGGCCGGTGAGAACCTCCGCCTTGGGCAGCACACGTCGCAGCGGGACGACGACGTGGCGCGGGGAGATGTTGCCGGCGGCGGCTTCGGGGAGGAAGGGCTGGTAGGTCATGTACGACCGGGGGTCGACGACCGTGACGGTCGCCTCGCCGTAGCGCATCTTCTTCTGGATGCGCCGAGCTGCGTACAGGCCTACGTACCCACCGCCTACTACGAGGATCCTGGGACGCTCCGTGGTGCTCATGCCATCGAGTATCCACCCGTCTCAGGGGGGTGGCTCGTGCGCCCCTTCACAAGCTCGGGTGGGGGGTGTGTTATCCTCCGCCGCTCACGTGATCCACGTCATGGTGACAACCGGGCTCCTTTGTGCACCCCGGAGCGTTGTCAATGCCGCGTGAGCTGCCTCTCTGCGCCAGAAGGGCCTCCGTGAGGCGCCCCTCGGGTGCCGCTCCGAGTGCCTTCCCGGACCGTTCCATACCATGCTTCTGAACATGTTCAAAGGCCTGTTCAGCCCCCGGACGGGTCAACGGGACCCCTCTCATCGCCCGGGAGGGCCGAATTCCTTGTGAAGAACTTCACGAACTTTTCCGACGGGCCGTCGCCGGGGGGTCCGTCCGAGCCCCCCGGGCACGCTCATTCGTGATCCATGCCTGCTCAGAAGCGGGCTGGGCGACCGACCACGCGATGCCGTCGAGGATTTCCGATGAACACGTCTCCCGTACGCGGCGACGTCCCCACCTGGCCGGTGTACACGGAAATGCGTACACTGCTGTCATGGCCGATAACACCGTGACCGTCAGGGAAGCACGCGCACACCTCGCTGAACACATCAACCGCGCCGAGGAGGGCACTCCGACCGTTATAACGCGCAACGGCGCCCCAGTAGCCGCGGTCGTACCGATCACCGACTTCGAAGCGCTGGAGGAGGCGGCCGACGTGATGCTGGCCCGGGAGGCGGAAGCAGTTCTGGCCGACGGCGGGCCCACCGTTTCCATGGCCGAGCTGCTGGCGGACCTGTTCAGCGAGCGCGGTGAAGGCGCCGCGTGAAGTACGCCTTCCGGTTCACTACCGCTGCACAGCGGCAGCTTCGGACCATCAGCCGGCACGATGCCATGCGCATCCTGACCGCGTTGACCGCGCTCGGCGACGATCCGTACCGCGAGGACGCCGATGTCAAGAAGCTCACCGGCCCGTCCGGGCTGTACCGGCTCAGGGTCGGCAGCTACAGGGTCGCCTACCAGATCAACGATGGTGAGCTCGTCATCCTCGTCGTCAAGGTAGGCGACCGGCGGGACGTGTACCGCAACCTGTAGGCGGTCAGGCCAAAGACCAGCCGATGCCGTCGAGGATGTCGTGCTCGCTCACGACGACCTCCTGCGCGCCGATCCGCTCCATGATCGACAGGAGCACCAGGGCGCCCGCCCCGATCACGTCGACCCGGCCGGGGTGCATGGAGGGCACGGCCGCGCGCTCGGCGTGGGTGGAGCGCAGCAGCCACTCGGTGATCTCGCGGACCCGGTCGTGGGAGACGCGGGAGTGGTGGATGGCCTCGGAGTCGTACTCGGGCAACTCCTGCGCGATCGCCGACACGGTCGTCACCGAGCCGGCCAGACCGACCAGCGTGCGCGCCTCGCGCAGCGGAACCGTCTGCTCGGCGAGGTCGAGCGCGGCCTCGATGTCGGCCCGCATCGCAGCGATCTGCTCCTCGGACGGCGGGTCGCTCACCGCCCCGTCCCGGACCAGGTGACGCTCGGTCATCCGGACGCAGCCGATGTCCACCGAGCGCGCCGCGCGCACATGGTCGTCGCCCACGACGAACTCGGTCGAACCGCCGCCGATGTCCACGACCAGGTAGGGCTTCGGGAGGTGGTCGCCGCCGGCGAGCTCCTTGGTGGCGCCGGTGAAGGAGAACTCGGCCTCCTGGTCCCCGGAGATCACCTCGGGCTCGACGCCCAGGATGTCCAGCACACCGCGCACGAACTCGTCCCGGTTCTCGGCGTCCCGGGAGGCGGACGTCGCCACGAACCGCAGCCGCTCCGCCCCGTGCTCCTTGATGATCCCGGCGTACTCGCGGCACGCCGCGAAGGTCCGCCGCAGCGCCTCGGGGGCGAGCCGGCCGGTGCGGTCGACACCCTGCCCGAGCCGCACGATCGTCATCCGGCGGTCCAGGTCGGCCAGCTCTCCGGTGGCGGGATCGGCGTCGGCGACCAGGAGCCGGATGGAGTTCGTACCGCAGTCCACGGCGGCGACCCGGGTCATTTCCCGTCCTCCTCGATCGGCTTGAAGGCGAAGTGGCCCGAGTCCGTGCTCTCCACCTGCCACCCGTCACCGCTCGGCGGTCCGGCGGGCGTCACACAGGCGCCCTTGCGCCACCACTCCGGCAGCATCGCCAGCGCCTCGTCGCCCAGCGGGTTCACACCCGGCCCCGCGGCCAGCGAGTGGGCCACCAGGACGTGCAGGCACTTCACCCGGTCCGGCATGCCGCCCGCGCTCGGGAAGTTCTTCAGTTCCTCGATCTCGTCGCGCCGCCGGATGTAGTCCTCGTGCGCGGCCCGGTACGCCGCCGCCAGCTCCGGGTCCGAGGCCAGCCGCTCGGTCATCTCCTTCATCACGCCGTTGGCCTCCAGCGTGCCGATGGCCGAGTTCGCCTTCGGGCACGTCAGGTAGTACAGCGTGGGGAACGGCGTGCCGTCCGGCAGCCGTGGGGCCGTCTCGACGACGTCCGGCTGTCCGCACGGGCAGCGGTGCGCGATCGCGCGCAGACCGCGCGGGGGCCGGCCGAGCTGCTGCTTGAAGGACTCGACGTCGGCGTCGCTGGGCTCGGTGCGCGGGGTGGTCGGCGGGGGCGTTTCCATGACTGTCTTCAGGCTGTCTTTCTCTGGGTTCAGGTCACTGACTGGGGCTCGGGTCACCGGTCGGAGGCGTCGGCCTTGTCGACCCCGTCCCAGACGTTCGAGTACCAGGGGCGGTCGGCCGCCCCCAGGTCGGTGCGCGACTGCTTCGCCGCGCGTGGGTCGACGACGATGAAGCCCGTCTCCCCCGGCATGACGTAGTGCAACCGCCGCCGGATCTGCTGCTCGGCGTACGCGTCGTCCTGCCAGCGCGCCTTCAGGTCGCGCAACCGTTCGACGCGTTCGCGGGCCTGCCGCTGTTCGCGCTGGAGGTCCTCGATCTCGGCGCGCTGCGAGACGTACTCCCGCATCGGGTAGGCCAGGGCCACGATCAGCGAGCACATCACCAGGGCGAGCAGCGCGGCCCGGCCGGTCAGCCGCGAGCGGCGGGCCTGGCGCTTGGTCTGGGAGCGGTAGACCCGGGCCGCGGTCTGCTCGCCGAGCAACCGGATCCTGGTCGCGGTGGAGAACCGGTCCCGGTCCTTCACGGCCATCTGTCCGCCTCCCGCTCCACCGTCATACGCGCGTACGTCCCCGGACACGGTACGGGACCGAGTACGGGGACGTACGTACGACTGGCTAAGGCTTAACCCGGTGAGGGTCAGCCCTTGAAGCGCGGGAAGGCCGAGCGGCCGGCGTACACCGCGGCGTCGTCGAGGATCTCCTCGATGCGCAGCAGCTGGTTGTACTTGGCGACGCGCTCGGAGCGGGCCGGGGCGCCGGTCTTGATCTGGCCGCAGTTGGTGGCGACGGCCAGGTCGGCGATGGTGACGTCCTCGGTCTCGCCGGAGCGGTGCGACATCATGCACTTGAAGCCGTTGCGCTGGGCCAGCTCGACGGCGTCCAGGGTCTCGGTCAGCGAACCGATCTGGTTGACCTTGACCAGGAGCGCGTTGGCGGCGCCCTCGTCGATGCCGCGGGCCAGGCGCTCGGGGTTGGTGACGAACAGGTCGTCGCCGACGAGCTGGACCTTGTCACCGAGCTTGTCGGTGATGGTCTTCCAGCCCTCCCAGTCGTCCTCGAACAGCGGGTCCTCGATGGAGACGAGCGGGTACGCGTCGACGAGCTCCGCGTAGTACTCGGTCATCTCGGCGGCCGAGCGGTCCTTGCCCTCGAAGGTGTAGACGCCGTCCTTGTAGAACTCGGAGGCGGCGACGTCGAGCGCCAGGGCGATCTGCTCGCCCGGGGTGTAGCCGGCTTCCTTGACGGCCTCGAGGATGAGGTCGAGGGCCTCGCGGTTGGAGCCGAGGTTCGGGGCGAAGCCGCCCTCGTCGCCGAGGCCGGTGGCCAGGCCCTTCGACTTCAGGACCTTCTTCAGCGTGTGGTAGACCTCGGCGCCCCAGCGCAGGGCCTCGGAGAAGGACTCCGCGCCGATCGGGGCGATCATGAACTCCTGGATGTCCACGTTGGAGTCGGCGTGCGAGCCGCCGTTCAGGATGTTCATCATCGGCACCGGCAGCAGGTGCGCGTTGGGGCCGCCCAGGTAGCGGAACAGCGGCAGGTCGCTGGCCTCGGAGGCGGCGTGGGCGACGGCGAGGGAGACGCCGAGGATGGCGTTGGCGCCGAGGGAGCCCTTGTTGTCGGTGGCGTCCAGGTCGAACATGGCCTGGTCGATCAGACGCTGCTCGGTGGCGTCGTAGCCGACCAGCTCCGGGCCGATCTGCTCGATGACCGCGAGGACGGCCTTCTCCACACCCTTGCCGAGGTAGCGGTTCGAGTCGCCGTCGCGGAGCTCGATGGCCTCGAAGGCGCCCGTGGAGGCGCCGGACGGGACGGCGGCACGACCGGTGCTGCCGTCGTCGAGGCCGACCTCGACCTCGACCGTGGGGTTGCCTCGGGAGTCCAGGATTTCCCGGGCTACGACGACGTCGATGGACGGCACGAGCATCTCCTTCTTCATGTGACGCGGTGACGCGGGTCGCGTGGACCCGGCGAGGTGCGGGCCCGGTGGCTCGCGACATGAGCCTAACCGGCTCCGGGCGATCGGCCACCGGGTCGCCCACCCCATGGACAGAACCGAGAGTAAATTGTTTCCGAACGGAACAAAGCCGGTTGCCGAAAAAACCCCGCCCCGGTGCGTACGGGGGATGACGCACCGGGGCGGGGAGCCTGTGGACCCTGGGCGGGTCCGGGCGGGGCGCTGCTTACTTCAGGTGCAGCTGCTGGCCCGGGTAGATGAGGTTGGCATCGGTGACGATGTCCTTGTTCAGCTCGAAGAGCTTCTCCCAGCCGCCCTTGACCTTCTCGTCCTCGGCGATCGAGCTGAGGGTGTCACCCTTGGCGACCTTGTACTCGCCGTCGCCCTTCTTGACCTTCTTGCCGGTCGGGGTGGTGACGGTCTTCTTGGCCGCCGGGCGCTCGTCGGAGCGGGAGGCCGGCTGCTGCTCGCTCTCGCGGGACTCGGTGCCCTGCTGGTTCTGCGCGGAGCTGCCCGAGTCGCTGGAGGAGCCGCCACCGGTGTAACCGGCGCTCGACAGGCCCTTGCCGCAGACCGGCCAGGCACCCTTGCCCTGGCCCGCGAGGACCTTCTCGGCGATCTCGATCTGCTGCGCCTTGGTGGCCTGGTCGGCGGTGGAGGCGTACTTGGTGCCGCCGTAGCCGGACCAGGTGGAGGCGGAGAACTGCAGACCGCCGTAGTAGCCGTTGCCGGTGTTGATGGACCAGTTGCCGCCGGACTCGCACTGGGCGACGGCGTCCCACTCGGAGGCGGTGGCGGCGGAGGCGTTGCCGGCCGCCATCAGCGGGGCGGCGACGGCGGCGCCGGTGACACCGGCGATGGCGATGACCCGAGAGGCCTTGGACGGACGGCGGTGCGTGCCCTTGCCGGAAAACAGCATGGAGAGATCCCCTCACCGACGCCTGCGAGGTGAGCTGTCGGGTTCGGGCCGGTTGAGTTGCCCGGCCGCGTCCCTCCCGGGACACGGCTTCACCCCAAGCCCTTCCGGCCAACCGGCCGGTCGGGCACCTACCTTGGGTCCCCCGCTCCTGCCTACGGCGCTTGACGCGACGACTGTTCCCGTGCGGCCGCTGGCAGGATTCGGCGTTGCGGCAGCCGGGGCTCGTGGTGACGAGCGGTCACGACCGTAGACACGCGATCCGCGGAATTTCAAAGACGATCAGGGCTTCTGAGATCTATCTCTCACGGGCCCCAAACGGGACATTCGTAGCGAATCATGACGCGAACTCGTGCGGTTTGGGGGCGACTTCCGCCCCCGTTTCCGCACTGCCCGAACGGCTACTTCTCGTCCCCTTCGCCCGCCACCGTGAGCTTCTGACCGGGGTGGATGAGGTTCGGGTCGGTACCGACGGCCTGCTCGTTGCCGTCGTAGAGCGCGCGCCATCCGCCGCTGACCCGGAGGGCGTCGGCGATGGACCAGAGGTTGTCGCCGACGCCCACGATGTAGGCACCTTCGGACGCGTCAGGGGTGCCCTCGTCGCCGCGCGAGGAGTGGCGGCCCGTGGACTCGTCCGCACGGCCGCTCTCGGGCGTGCCGGTTTCGTCGGCACTGGGACCGCGATGACGACCGGAGCCGGTGTCGGTCAGCGCCGAGGAGTCGTCGCCCTGCTGCGAGTTGCCGGACCGGCCGCTCTCGGGGGTGGCCGACGGAGAGCCGTCGGACTGCCGGTCCTGCGACGAGCCGGAGGATTCGGGCGACTTGTCGGACTTATCAGGCTTGTCGGTTTCGTCACTCAGGGATGACGATGCATCGGGCGAGGACGACGGGGACGAGGAAGGGCTCGCGGAGGGCGACGGATCCAGCGAGTCGAGCAGACCGCGCGAGTCCTCTGAACCGGATGTTCCGGACGAGTCCGACTTCTTGCCCTCCTCGAGTCCCGAGAGCAGTCCGCAAGTGCGCCACGCGCCGACCCCCTGGTCGGCGAGGATTCTCTCGGCCACGGCTATCTGCTGGGAGCGACTGGCCAGGTCGGCGCTCGCTGCGTAGTCGAGACCGCCGTGGTTCTCCCAGTCCTCCTGGGACAACTGCAGGCCGCCGTAGTAGCCGTTGCCGCTGTTCTGGCTCCAGGCGCCGCCGGTCTCGCAGTCTGCGACCCGGTCCCAGGTCGTGCCGTCGGCCGCGCTGGCACCGGAGGCCCCGAGGAGCGGGATCGCGATGGCGGAGCCGGTCACTCCGGCCGCCAAGAGGAGAGCCGGAGCCTGGCGGGGGCGACGGTGCCGACCGTTCCCGGAGAGCATACGGAGACCTTTCGCGAGACAACTGTGACCACGCGGTGGGAATCCCGGGCCGCGTTGATGGGTGAACGTATCGGCAGACGATCACTTGTCACAAGTTAATGCCGCGCAGATCACGTGAAGATCACAGCTCTGATGTTTCGTCACTTCCAGCCGGTGAGAACTCCACCGGCAGCGTGCGCAGCCCGCGCATGATGAGGCCGCCGCGCCATCTCAGCTCGGCCGGATCCGCCGCGAGCCGGAGGTCCGGGAGACGGGTGAGGAGGGTGGCGAGCGCGGTCTGGCCCTCCAGGCGGGCGAGCGGGGCACCGAGGCAGTAGTGGATGCCGTGGCCGTACCCGAGGTGCTGGTTGTCGCGGCGGGTGAGGTCCAGCACGTCAGGATCGGCGAACCGCTCCGGGTCCCGGTCCGCGGCGGCCAGGACGACGAGGACGGGGTCGCCGGCCTCGATGCGCTGCCCGCCGAGGATGAGGGGCTGCGTGGCGAAGCGCCAGGTGGCGAGTTCGACGGGGCCGTCGTAGCGGAGGAGTTCCTCGACGCCGGTCTCCAGGAGGGCGGTCTCCCCCGCGGCGAGGGACGCCTGGAGCCGTGTGCGCTGCTCGGGGTGGGTGAGCAGGGCGTAGGTGCCGTTGCCGATCAGGTTCACGGTCGTCTCGAAACCGGCGAACAGCAGGATGAAGGCCATGGCCGCCGCCTCGTTCTCGGTGAGGTGCTCGCCGTGGTCGGAGGCGCGGATGAGACCGGAGATGAGGTCCTCGCCGGGGGCGGGGTCGGCGGGCAGCGCCGCCCGCTTGCGGTGGATGAGGTCGGCGAGATAGCCGCGCATCTTCTTCACGGACCGCGCGACCCCGCCCCTGGGCCCGCCCTGGTGACGGATCATCATGCCCGCCCAGTCGCGGAAGTCGTCCTGGTCCTCGCGCGGGACGCCGAGCAGGTCGCAGATGGCGTAGATGGGGAGCGGGAAGGCGAACTCGTGGATCAGGTCGGCGGATCCCTTCCGCGCGAACCCGTCGATGAGGGTGTCGGTGAGTTCCTGCACCCGCGGCGCGAACTCGGCGACCCGGCGGGGCGTGAAGGCCTTGGACACGAGCCGCCGCAGCCGCGTGTGGTCCGGCGGGTCGATGTTGAGCAGATGCGTCATCAACTCGGCCTTGCGCTCCCCGGGGATCCCGGTCTTGCCCTTGGCGTGCGCGGGTTCGGCGTGATGCGCGGGGTTCTTCGAGAGCCGGTTGTCGGCGAGCGTCTGCTTGGCGTCGGCGTACCGCGTGACCAGCCAGGCCTCCACACCGCTGGGGAGCCGCGTCTTGTGGACGGGGCTGTGCTCGCGGAGCCAGGCGTAGGCGGGGTAGGGGTTGCTCGCGAACTCCCAGGTGAAGAGGTCGGGAGCGGGGGGGGACGAGGGGTCGGGCTGGCGCTGGTCGGTCACATCCCGACGGTATCGGGCGGGTCGGGCCGCAGGACTCAGGGGACTGTGCCCCGCGACGGCGGCCGGAACCGTCGACCTGTCCGCCTCCGGACCTGTGGTGCCCGCAGGGCAGGCGGGCACAGGGGGCAGTCAGTCTTCGCGGACGCTGAGGAGGTCGCCGGGCTGGCAGTGCAGCTCACGGCAGATCGCGGTGAGGGTGGAGAAGCGGATGGCCTTCGCCCGGTCGTTCTTGAGGACGGACAGGTTGACCACGCTCACCCCGACCCTGGCGGCGAGTTGGGACAGAGTCATGCCGCGCTCGGCCAACAGCCGGTCCAGGTGGACCTGGACCCGGTGCTCCACCGCCGGTGACATCAGACCAGCCCATCGGTATCGGCATCGGCCCGCAGCTTCGTTCCGCGCCGGAAGACCTCCCCCAGCGCCAAGATGAGGAAGGCCAGCAGTACGTACTCGCCGGTGAAGGTGACCGCGAAGGGGACCTGCTCGGCCATGAGGGTGGCGCTCACCAGCATCTCCGCGGTGAGCGCCGACAGTATCGGCGCGAGGACGGCCTGCGCCAGCACCGTGAGTCCTACGACGCTCAGGCGCCGGGCGTTCACCGGCACGAAGACATCGCCGGCGCGCAGGGTCCTGGCCATCACGAGGAGGAGCGCCAGGATGAGGAGCAGGAACAGGCTTCCGACGATCTCCGGGAGGGCGAGCAAAAGGCGCTGGCTCAGAACAGGGTCGGCTCTCGGCCCGGGCCGAGAAGCGGGCGTACTGCTGCTCCGTGCACCTGATCTCGACGTACGGGGCGGCCAGCCGGACCGTGCGGCCGCTTGCGGTGCGGACGCGGACCCGGTGGGCACCGTTGCCGCGGCTGGCCCTCTCCCTCACGGCGACGGACTCGACGTCCGCCCACGGCAGGAAGCGCCGGCACAGGGGGCGGCCCGTGCGGACGCCCTTCTCGTCCACGACGGTCCTGCCGAGGGCCAGGTTGAGGGGGAGCGGGGACAGGGCCGGCAGGGCGGTGCCCAGCGCGTCGAAGAACGTGACCTGCCCGAGCGAACACCCGGACCAGCCCGGTGACACCCCCACCCCGCACAGAAAAGGGCGAACACCAGCGAACGCCCACGGTCCGGGGTGCGGAGCTCCAGGCGTCCGCCGGGCTGTGGGGCCGTCCCGTGCCGCACTGCGGGTCAGCCGCTGTACAGGAAGTAGGACAGGCAGACCCAGGCGAGGACACCCACGAGCATCGTCCACACGACCCAGGACGGCGGCTCGTACTCCTCGGACTCGATCTTCTCCCCGGCCGCCTTCCTGCGGTTGAGCTCCTTCCGCCTGCCGCGGGGGAAGAAGAACATGAGGGACAGCAGGGCCAGACCTCCACCGAGGCTGAAAAGGATCATGTTCAGTGACTCGCCCTTGGCCATCCCGAGGCTGATGCCGCCGATGAGCGGGACGAGGACCCACAGCAGCGGCGTCCGCTGCCTCCAGTTGACGGTGACGGCGTAGTAGCTGAGCGCGAAGACGGCGGCGCCGAGAACGAAGATGACGAGCGCGAGCTCGCGGGACGCGTGGGACACGGTGGAGGTCCTTGGGTCAGCGGTGGACGAACGGAAGTGGTCGGTGGGACGGGAACCGAGAGGACATCCCGAGGTCCCCTGCCAGGGTGCTGGGTGCTCTGGACGACCGGGATACCGGGGTGCCGCGAGGCCCGCGCCCCGTCTGCCGTGGGAAGCGGTGCAGGGGGTCCTTTCGCTATGAGCGTCCGATCAGGCCGCGTGGTCTGGTGCGAGGTGCGGTGCCAGGCCGCGCGACCCGGACGGGCGTAGTGAAAGGACCCCATAAGCCGGGTCAGCCGCCGAAGAGGGCGTAGGACACACAGATCCAGGCAATGATCGCCGTGACCGTGACCCATGTCACCCGCTGCGACGGCTCGAATTCCTTGGGGTCGACCTCCTCCCCGGCCGCCTTCCTCCGGTTGAGCGCTCTGACCCTCCCCGGAGGGTAGAACCCGCCCAGGGCGGCCAGGGCCATCGTGCCTCCCAGGCTGAAGAGGACCATGTCGGTTCGCCACCGTCTCGACGGAGGCCAGCGCGTTCGGACCGCCCTGGGCCGAGCCAGACGGGCCGTAGGAGTAGGTGCGCACCGAGTCCTTGGCCGTGTCGGCGCCTATGTCGTGCTTGACCTCCTTGGTGCGGTTGCCCAGGGCGTCATAGTTGTACGACGTCCAGTAGGGCATCGGACCGCCGACGTTCGCCTTCGACGGGCCCGCCGCGCAGTCGTCGGTCGACGTCCAGGCCTCGGTCAGGCGCTGCAGCGCGTCGGTCGTGAAGCACTGGGTGTCGGTCCGCAGTTCCTCGCCCTGGCCGGTCGACGTCTTGATGCGCTTGACGTTGCCCGCCGGGTCGTAGGTGTAGTGCGTGTCGTCGACCCGCTGGGTTGCCAGCGTCCGGTCGGTGGTGGCGCGCAGCAGCTCACCGGTGTGCTCGTCGTAGGACCAGCTGCGGTACAGACGGCGGGACTGGTCGTTGTACTCCGTGCGCAGCACCCGCCCGAACGGGTCGTAGGTGTTGGAGTTGACCGGATCCGGCCGCCCGCCGTCAGGCCCTGGGCCTGATCGTCGGCGTCGTGGCGGGTGACGACGCGCTCCGCGGGCAGGTCACCGAGGGCCGGCTGGGTGATCTGGGTCAACAGGCCGGTCTTGTCGTTGTAGCCGAACCCCCAGGTGTACGTGCCGGCCAGGTCCCCCTGCGCGGAGGGGACGACGGCCTGCATCCCGGTGGGCTGGTAGTCGTGCGTGTAGCCGGTGACCTTCTGGGTGTACGCCTGCCCGTCCACGTAGCGGCGGGCCTCGGACAGCTCGCCCTTGGCGATCGTGTCATACACCCACTCGGACCGGAGGGTGGAGCCCTCCTTGACTGAGACCACGCGGCCGAGCGCGTCGTAGACGGTCGTCAGGGACACGCCCCGGGCGTCGGTGGTGGACGCCCGGCGGTCCAGGACGTCGTACGTCATGGTGGTGGTGCCCTGGTCCGGGTCCTCGGCCCGGACCTCCCGCCCACGGGCGTCGTAGGCGAACGTGCGCACGGTTCCGGCCGGGTCGGTGATCCGCTCCAGCAGGCCCCGGGCGTCGTAGGCGTATTTCGTCGACTGCGAGGCGGTCCGGGACTCGTTGGTGTACTCGATCTCCTCGACCGGACGGTCCAGTGCGTCGGTGACCGTGGTGCGTGCCGTACCGCCCTTCGGCGGGATCACGGTGGTGTGGTTGCCGTCGTAGACCGTGGTGGCCCGGCGGGTCTCGGTTCCGTACTTCAGGGCGACCGTCTCGGTCGGGCGGCCGACACCGTCGTGGGTGATCCGGACGGCCGCGGGCGCCTTGGTGTCGTCGCCCGCCACGAGGACGGGCTCCGGGTCACCGGTGGCGTAGTAGTCGTCGTAGACCTTCCACTCCAGGCCGCGCGAGTCGTACAGCGTCTCGGTGAGCACCCGGCCGCCCGATCCGCCCAACGCGGGCGTCTGGGTCTGGCGTTCGCGCAGCAGGCCGTCGGCCCTCCTCGCACTGAGCTGTCCTGGCCGGCCGCATGCCTCGGCACGCCTCAGGCATCCTTCTCCTGATGCCCCCGGTGTCCCTCGGCGGCCCGCACCACGTCCCGGTAGGTCCGGGCGGCCACGCGCAGCGCCGCCTCGGGGTCGATGCCCTCCTCCTCGGCCCGCACCGCCAGCGCCAGCAGGTCGTAGCCGACGCCCTCGCCCGCGGGGAGCGGGACGTCCAGCCCCGCCGTGCGCACACGCGAGGACAGTTTCGCCGCCAGCGCCAGGCCCGGCTGGCCCAGGGGTATGCCGTCCGTCACCGAGGTGCGCTGCTTCTCGACCGCCTTGGTGCGCAGCCAGTGTGCCTTGACCTCCTCCGGCGTGGTGGCCGTCTCGTCGCCGAAGACATGCGGGTGGCGGTGGATCAGCTTGTCGACGATGCCGGCGGCGACGTCGTCGACGGAGAAGGGGCTCTCCAGGTCGTCCTCGGCGATCCGGGCGTGGAACACGACCTGGAGGAGGACGTCGCCGAGCTCCTCGCGCAGTTCGTCGCGGTCGCCCTCCTCGATCGCCTCGACGAGTTCGTACGCCTCCTCGATGCCGTACTTGGCCAGGCCCTTGTGGGTCTGCCGGGAGGACCAGGGGCATTCGGCGCGGATGCGGTCCATGACCTGGACGAGGTCGAGGAGCCGGGCGCCCGGCAGGTCGTAGGAGGCGGGCAGCAGCTCCAGCTCGGGCATCGCGATGCGGCCGGTGCCGGCGAGGCGGGCCAGGCCGTCCGTCAGGACCGGTTCGCCCTCGCCCGTCGCCACCACGACCACCGTGCGTCCGCCGGCGCAGGCGTCGACCAGCTCCTCGGCGGCCGGGGACGCCTCGGCGACGGTGATGCCGGCCTCGCGCAGATACGGCAGCTGCGGGTGCGTGCCGTCCGCGCACAGCACCTGGTCCGCCGCGTGCAGGGCCTGCCAGGCGGGCCAGGAGAGCAGACCGGGTGCGACACGGTGGCTGGTGGTGAGCAGGATGATGCGGCCGGGGGCGACGGCCGCGTCGGGAGCGGTCCGCTCGGGGCCCGGGGTCGCTTCGGGGCTGTTGGCGTTCACGGTTCGAAGCTATCCCACGCCGCCGACAGCGCCCGAAGTTGTCCACAGGGCCCGGAGAGGGCGGGGTGCCCTGCGTACCGTACCCGCCCTGCGTGCCGTGCCTGCTCTACATGCCCTGCTGGTTCTGCGCCGTCGTGACGTCCCGCACCCACGGCGTCTTGGCGTCGGCGCGGCTGCTCTTCTGGACGTCCCAGGTGCCGTAGCGCGGGTTGAGGTCGACGTTCAGCTCCTTGGAGGCGTCGGAGAGGGCCTTCCAGAACTCGGGGCGGTCGGTACCCGTCCCGAGCTTCTCGGCGAGCTTCTGGGCCTCCAGCTGGAGGCGGAGGTTCTCGTCGAGGCGCTGCGGCGGGATGCCGTACTGCTGGAGCCAGGTCGTCTCCAGGGCCTTGGCGCCGCCGGCCTGCTGTTCCAGGCCGGACCGCATCGCCTGGATCTCCTTGCGGGAGACGGTCACTCCGGCGTCCTCGGCGGCACGGTGCAGCACCCGGTCCAGGACCATGGTCTGCAGGGTGTCGCGGGTGAGGGTGCCGGTTCTGGCGATGACCTGCTGGTACTGGGCCTCGTCCTGTACGGCCGCCCGCTGGGCCGCGCGTACCTCGCCGACCCGCTCGTCGAGCTGGGAGACGGTGATCCGCTGGCCGCCCACCACGGCTGCCGCGCCGGGATGCGCGTCGTTTCCGCAGGCGGTGAGAAGGGGCGCCACGGCGGCGATCGCTGCGGTGAGGACGAGCGCGGTGCGACGGCGGCGGTGCAAGGAGACCTCCCGAGGAGATTGTGCGACGGTGCACAAGGTCTTGCGATGATCGATGGTAGGCAGTGGCCACGCTCTGGCCAACCCATTCGACCAACGATTCACCGGGACTTCCGGCACCGCCGCGCCATGCCCCGGGGCGGTCGTCAGCCGCGGACCTGCCCCAGCCAGTGCAGCGTCCTGCGGATCTCCGCGCCGAGTGGGTGCCCGGGGCCGTGGGTGCGCTCCACGTCGTGCAGCAGCCGGGCCAGGGTGTCGTGGGCCGCGCCGCGGTCGCCGAGGGCGAGCAGGAGGTGCCCGATCCGGCGGCGGACGTCGTGCGCGAGCTCGGGTCCGCCGGCGGCGACGTACTGGTTCTCGTAGTAGGGCAGCACCGCCCGGTACTCGGCGAGCGCTGCGGCCGGCTCGCCCAGCTGTTCGAGGCACTGGGCGGCCTCGTAGCGGAAGCGCAGGGCCTGCGGGTCGGCCTGGCCTGCCTCGGCGGCGCGTTCGTCGGCGAGCCGGCGCAGCTCGGGCAGGGCGCGCCGGTACTGGCCGTCGTCCAGGAGCGTCGCCGCGTACTGCTTGCGCAGGGTGCGGACGACCGGGGAGTGCGCCCCGTGCTGTTCGGCGGCGGCGGGCAGGATCCCCCCGAGGATGTCGACGGCCTGGGTGACGCGGCCCTCGCCGAGAAGCCGCTTGACCTCGTCGACGGCGCGGGCGATGTCCGTCTGCCCCGGTGTGTCGGTGACGGGTGTGGCGGGCGTGGGCTGGGGCGCGGGGGTGCGCGCACGGTCGGGCCAGGGGGCGTGCGGGCGCAGGAACGGTCGGGTGGGGTCCAGGGCGGCTCCGGTGGGCGTCCCGCGCGCGGGCAGGAGCAGCTCCAGGTGCTCGTAGACCTCCTGCGCCGAGGCGGGCCGGTGCTGCGGGTCCTTGGCGAGGAGGCGCAGGACGAGGTCCTCCAGGGCCTCGGGGACTTCGGGGCGGATGCGGCGCACGGGCAGTGGGGGCTCGTACAGGTGCCGGTGCAGGACGCCGAGGGCCGTGGAACCGGAGAAGGGCACATCGCCACTGAGCAGTTCGTGCAGGACCACGCCGAGGGCGTACAGGTCGGTGTAGGGGCCGACCGCGCCGCCCATCGCCTGCTCCGGGGCCATGTAGGCGGGCGAACCGATGGGGGTGCCGGTGTGGGTGAGGCGGGTGGTGTCCGCGTCCATGACGGAGGCGACGCCGAGGTCGAGGACGGTGACCGTGCCGTCCTGCTTCACCATCACGTTGCGCGGCTTGAGGTCACGGTGGACGATCGGCACGGCGTGCACGGCGCTCAGCACGGCGCACAGCTGCGCGGCCACCGCGACCGCCCACTGCCAGGGATACGGGGTGTGCTCGGCGAGGTGGCCGGCGAGGTCGGCGCCGTCGATGTACTGCATGACGAGGAACAACTCCTCGCCCTCACTGCCCGCGTCGTGCACGGTGACCAGGCCGGGGTGGTCGACCTGCGCGGTCACCCGGCACTCGCGCACGAAACGGCGGCGCAGTTCCTCCGCGTCCTGGCCGGCCACCTTGTCCGGGCGCAGCAGCTTCACCGCCACGCGCCGGTCGAGCCGCTGGTCGTACGCCGTCCAGACCTGGCCCATGCCGCCCTGCCCGAGGACGGTGGCCAGTTCGTAGCGGCCGGCGACGACACGTCCCGCGGCCCCGGTCACCGTCCGCCCTCGTGGTTGCCGTCCCGGGGTCCTTCGCCCTCGTGCCGGCGCAGGTAGTCGCTGAGCTCGTCGAGTTCGGCGCGGACCTGGTCGATGCGGGCGGGGGCGGGGCGCTGGGGGGACGGGGGCGGCTGGATCGGGCCCTGGGCATGGGGCGTGGCGTCGTGGGGGGCCGGTGTGTGAGGTGCCGGGGGCTGCGGGACGGGCGTGGACGTCGGGGCGTACGGCGGCGCGGGCTGCGGATAGCCGTACGGGGTGTGCACGACGGTCGGCGCGTGGGGCGAGGCGTAACCGGCGAACTTCCGCCGCTCGCCGTGGTGGCCGATGTCCACGACGAGGAAGTGGATGGCGGCGCCCGCTCCGAGCAGCAGGACCATGGCCAGCGCGATGTCGGTGCGGTAGTCGCCCTCCGGCAGAGCGCCGACCACGGCGAAACACGCGATGGACAGCGGCAGGCTCACCCAGGCCAGCACCCAGTCGAGGGCCCGTCCGCGCAGGACGGCGACCCGGAACAGCGGTACGCAGGCCAGCACGCCGCACGTGAGGAAACCGGCTGCGACGAACAGCACCCGCAGGGAGATGACCGTTGCCGCGCTGCGGGGAGGCGGTGCCGCGCCGTGGCCGTACATGACTGCTCCTGGACCGGTGTGGCCGATGGGGACGGACGTGCGAGTGACAAACCCTGTTGGGGAATCCGAGCGTATAGCCCGACACGGACAACCGGTCACGGGTTGTACCGAACCGTTGTCATGCTGATCACTTCGTGTGAACAGCCGTCCCGGGGCCGGTCGCGGCCGACCGTCCGTCATGCCCTACAAAGGGTGCCGCATCCACACGTTGGGCTCGACGTACACCGCGTACCCGCGCTCCACTTCGCAGCGCACCGGCACCAGACCGCCGGGCACCTCGATGTCGCCGTCGGTGTCGAAGGGCAGGCCCGTCCAGCGGCGCCAGTCCGCGAGCGGGGCGGACACCGTCATGGACGCCGGTGCCACCGAGTCGATGGTGGCACCGGCCCGGGCGTGGACGCGCAGCCACGGGTCCTGAGGCAGGCCGTCGGGGCGGACGCGGTGGGCGTACTCCTCCATCGGCGTGTGCGGTTCGAGGTGTTTGGCGTTGGGGCGGACCGGGGCTATGACCTCGCGGAAGCCGCGGGCCCGGGCGTTGTCGCGCATGGCCGAGAGCATCACCGCGGACAGGCCGCGGCCCTGTGCCTGCGGGGCGACGGAGACCGAGATCGCGCTGGCGGTGTCGGGCCGGACTCCGCGCCGCAGGTCGGAGAAGGCCCACACCAGCACCGCGTCCCAGCCGTTGGCCGGCAGCCGGCCGCGGTGCTCGGCGTCGAGGGCGAACGGCACGCTGTAGGCGTTCGCCACGATCTCGCCCCGCTCGTCCTCGGCGAACAGGACGTACTCCGGGAGTTCGGTGGCGATCCGTGGGAAGTGGGCGGCGCCCACGAGGTCCTGGATCACGAACTTCGGCCAGCTGTCCGCCATCCCGACGACCCGCTCCAGCATGTCCGGGCGGTCGGCGAGGCTCGATATCTTCGGCTGCATGTGATCACGGTAGGCACGGGGGCGGACACCCGGAACCGAATTACCGAGCGGGCACCCGGTCCGCCGCGCCCCCGTAGAGCGGCGCGGTGCAACCGAGACCCATGGAGATGGCCAGGCCTCTGAGCCCATCGCCATCAACCGGCCTCCGGACAGGGGCACTTACCCGCCGCACTGCTCCAGCATCATCTCCTTGTCGGCCGCCGTCACGGCGAGTTCGTACTTCAGCGACACCTGGGCGAAGCGCACCGAGTAGGCGCAGCGGATCTGCTTGTTCGGGGGGAGCCAGGACGCCGGGCCGGAGTCTCCCTTCGAGCCGTTGGTCGGCCCGTCCACCGGGACGAGGTTGAGCGGGTCGTTGGCGATGGACTCCCGCTTGTCCTCCGTCCAGCGCGAGGCGCCCATCTGCCAGTCGTACGACAGCGGCATGACGTGGTCTATCTGGACCTTGATCGCATGGGACTTGGTCCACTCGATGACCTTCCCGGTGTACGGGTCGTGCAGCGTCAGTGAGGTGACGACGCAGTCCGACCCCGCCCGGAAGCGCAGGTCTTCCCCGTCTCGTTTCAGAAGGTCGTTCCGCGTGTCGCAGCCGTTGCGGGAGAAGGGGACATCGCGGGGTGCCGAGTCCATCCAGGCGTAGCCGAACTTGTCCCGTTCGTAGCCCGTCTTGGGGCCGCGGCCCTTCGTCGTCACCTTCTCGATCAGGGCACGCGCCTTCTCCTTGTCCGCGCTGGAAGTGATCGCCGCCAGCCCCGGCTTGGTGCCGTCCGGGTTGTCCAGCGGGCTCACGGCCCGTCCGTCACCGGCGGCCGGAACGCCGGAACCGGAGGGTCCACCACTGTCCGCGGGCGGGGCCAGGCCCTCGCAGCCGGCCAGTGCCGAACCGGTGAACACCATCGCGACAGCCAGTGCCGCCCCACCCCTCAGACGCCTCACCGTGCGCCCCTCCTCTGTCTGCGTGTTCCGCTCCGGCACGGGCGGCCGGTGCCCGGTCCCACGGTAGCGAGGAAGAGGTTCAGACCACATCGGGCCTCAATGCGCATTCTTCGCATCTCGCGCGTATCGTCGGTTCTGAGTCACCTCCGGAGGGAGCTTTGCATGGGCATCTTCGACAAGTTCAAGAGCCAGGCGCGGCACAAGGGCAAGCAGGGCTCTGACACCGCGGAAGAGCGGATGAACGAGAGGACCGGCGGCAAGTACGAGGACCAGGTCGACTCCGGCCAGCAGCGCGTCGAGGGCTCTCTGGGCATGGACCGCGACCGGGACCGGCCCGAACAGCAGTAAGGCCTCCGAACCCGAGGCCGTCCGCGGAGACCCAGACGTATCTCCTGCGGGCGGCTTCCCATGTGCGAAGTCTGGCCGCCCCCTCCGGTCAGACCTTGCCTATGCCCAGCGTCGTCTCCGAGGGCAGCAGGCCCGACGCCAGGACCGCGACCCAGAAGTCGCCCAGCAGCTCGGCGAGACGGTCGGCACCGACCGGGCCGAGGGACTCCCAGGGCCGGGCGGCCAGTTGGTCGGTGTGCCGCTCCACGCGGTGACGCAGGGCGCGGCCCGCCTCCGTCGCCGTACCGTCCGCGTCGACCAGTCCCCTGGCGGCCAGGCGGGCGCGTGCGGCCGTCCACTGCTCAGGACTCCAGCCGCGGCTCTCGAAGCGCTCCACCGACGCGGCACCTATCGCGGCGAAGGAAACGAGCGCCTCCACGGGATCGAGTTCCGCCATGAGCAGGGCCGCGAGGTGGCCGTCACCGCGGTGTTCGCGCAGGATCGTCGCCGCGTGCCACAACTGCAGGTGCGGGGCCTGCGGCCAGTCGAGCCCCGCGTTGGCCGCGGCCAGTGGGCGGGCGGCGGTGTCCGCGGCCTCTGCCGCGCGCCGGGCGAGTGCGGCGGCCTCCGCCAGCTCGGGGCCGGACACCCGGTCGCCGAACAGGGAGCGGTAGGCCCTGTCGACCGCCCGCGTCCTCGCCTCGATCACCGCGATGGGGCTCGCGATTCTCCACGCCGGTTCGACGTACTCGGCGACCATGCGCGGGCTGAAGCTGTAGAAGGCCGAGGCCACCTGTTCCGGTCCGGCCTGCCCCAACGGGGCGGCGCGATACGGGAAGTAGCTCGGCCAGCGCTCCCCCGTGTCGTATCCGAGGGCAGCCGCCTCCGCGAAGGCCTCCGGGGCGTAGTACAGCACCGCGTGCAAGGGCTCCAGCAGGTGCCACATCTGCCGTACGCGGGCCGGCTCCACGCCGCCCTCCCGCGCCGCGGCGCCCTCGCCGATCTCACTGACCTGTTCCGGCATGGCGTACCTCCACTCGCATCCGGCCACGCGCAACTTGACGCTGACAAGATTGCCCGAGTCGAGGCCAACTTGTCAATGACAAGATTCGGCGTACGCTCCTGACCATGAGCTCCAGCAAGGCATCAGCGAACGAAAAGGGCCCCGCGAACCGCCCGTACCACCACGGTGATCTGCGCCGTGCCATCCTCGGCGCCGCCCTCGACGTCATCGCGGCGGACGGTCCGGCCGCGCTGAGTCTGCGCGACCTCGCCCGCCGCGCCGGTGTCTCGCACGCCGCGCCGGCCCACCACTTCAAGGACCGCGCGGGGCTGCTCACGGCGATCGCCGCCGAGGGCTTCGGACTGCTCGCGACCACGCTCAGGGAGGCGGCGGACCTGAAGGAGGCGGGCGTGCGCTACGTGCGTTTCGCGCGGGAGTATCCGGCGCACTTCCAGGTGATGTTCGCGCCCGAGCTGCTGCGCGGCGGCGACCTGGAACTGACCACCGCCCGTGCCCTCGCCTCGGACGCCCTGCGCGACGCCGTCGCCGCCGTGCCGCCGGAGGGCCGCGGCACCGACGCCCGGCTCGCCGGTGTCGCGGCCTGGTCCCTGGCCCATGGTTTCGCCACGCTGCTGCTCAGCCACAACCTCGACGGCCCGGTGGGCGATCAGGACCCCGAGGAGGTGTTCCGCGGGCTGGCGGCGATGCTGTTCCGCCCCGCCGACTAGCACCCCCGGGTGGGGCACGCGGTTGACCTTGCCCCTGACGTCAGGGGCATGCCTTCGCCGACGAGGGCGCGCGCACGTCGTGGCGGTGGGCCGCCGCCGCGAGGCGCCGCTCCTCGGGACCGCGCGAGGCGCCGCTCCTCGGGACCGCGCGAGGCGCCGCTCCTCGGGACCGCCGGCCATGACCCGTCCCGGACCAGCCCGCTCGTCGCCGACATCACGGCCGCCGGCGGCCCCGAGAGCGCCGTCGGGACGGCGCTCGACCGGCACGGCCCCGCACCAGGCCACCGCTACCCACGTACGCCCGGTGGCCTGACGGAACCTCAGCGGAACCAGGGCGTCAGCGCCGCCCCGTGCGCCGAGGCATCAGGACCCCAGCACCGAGGTGAGGAACTCCCCCACCCACGCCAGCAGTTCCCGTCCGACCAGCGGCTTGCCGCCCACCTTCGCGGTCTTCGGGCGCGGCACCAGCACCTGGTGGACCGCCGGCTTGATGACGACCCCGGGGTACAGCCGCTTGACGCGCAGCTCCTGCGACTCGCGCAACTCCACCGGCGCGAACCGGATGTTGTTACCCTGCAGCACGATCTCGCCGACGCCGCACGCGCGCGCGAACATCCGCAGGCCCGCGACGAGCAGCAGGTTCTCCACCGGCTCGGGCAGCTTGCCGTAGCGGTCGACGAGTTCCTCGCGGACCGCCTTGATGTCCTCCTCCGAGTTGGCGGAGGCGATGGCGCGGTACGCCTGGAGCCTGAGCCGCTCGCCCGGCGCGTAGTCGTGCGGGACGTGCGCGTCGACGGGCAGCTCGATCTTGACCTCGAGCGGCGGCTCCTCCTCGATCTCGCCTGTCTCCAGCTGCCGCCGGTAGTCGGCGACGGCCTCGCCGACCATCCGCACGTACAGGTCGAAGCCGACGCCCGCGATGTGGCCGGACTGCTCGCCGCCGAGGAGGTTGCCCGCGCCGCGGATCTCCAGGTCCTTCATGGCCACGTACATACCGGCGCCCATCTCCGTGTGCTGGGCGATGGTCGCGAGCCGCTCGTGCGCGGTCTCGGTCAGCGGCTTCTCCGGCGGGTAGAGGAAGTAGGCGTAGCCGCGCTCGCGGCCCCGGCCCACCCGGCCGCGCAGCTGGTGCAGCTGGCTCAGGCCGAAGTTGTCGCCGCGCTCCACGATCAGGGTGTTGGCGTTGGAGATGTCGATGCCGGACTCCACGATCGTCGTGGACACCAGCACGTCGAACTTCTTCTCCCAGAAGTCGACGACGACCTGCTCCAGCGCAGACTCCGACATCTGACCGTGGGCGGTGGCGATGCGCGCCTCGGGGACGATCTCGCGCAGCCGGGCGGCCGCCCGGTCGATCGACTCGACGCGGTTGTGGATGTAGAAGACCTGGCCTTCGCGCAGCAGCTCACGGCGGATGGCGGCGCCGATCTGCTTCTCCTCGTAGGGGCCGACGAAGGTCAGCACCGGGTGGCGCTCCTCCGGCGGGGTGGTGATCGTCGACATCTCGCGGATGCCGGTGACCGCCATCTCCAGCGTCCTGGGGATGGGGGTCGCGGACATCGTCAGCACGTCGACGTTGGCCCGCAGCTTCTTCAGCTGCTCCTTGTGCTCGACGCCGAAGCGCTGCTCCTCGTCGACGATGACCAGGCCCAGGTCCTTGAACTTGGTCTCGGACGAGAACAGCCGGTGCGTGCCGATGACGATGTCGACCGAGCCCTCGCGCAGGCCCTCCAGGACCGCCTTGGCCTCGGTGTCGGTCTGGAAGCGGGACAGGGCCTTCACGTTGACCGGGAACTGCGCGTACCGCTCGCTGAACGTCCCGAAGTGCTGCTGCACCAGCAGGGTCGTGGGCACCAGGACGGCCACCTGCTTGCCGTCCTGGACGGCCTTGAACGCGGCGCGGACCGCGATCTCGGTCTTGCCGTAGCCGACGTCGCCGCAGATCAGGCGGTCCATCGGAACCGTCTTCTCCATGTCCTCCTTGACCTCGGCGATGGTGGTGAGCTGGTCGGGCGTCTCCGCGTAGGGGAAGGCGTCCTCCAGTTCGCGCTGCCAGGGGGTGTCCGCCCCGAAGGCGTGCCCGGGGGCGGCCATGCGGGCGCTGTACAGCTTGATGAGGTCGGCGGCGATCTCCTTGACGGCCTTCTTCGCACGGGCCTTGGTCTTCGTCCAGTCGGCGCCGCCGAGGCGGTGCAGGGTGGGGGCCTCGCCGCCGACGTACTTGGTGATCTGCTCCAGCTGGTCGGTGGGGATGTAGAGGCGGTCGCCGGGCTGGCCGCGCTTGGCGGGGGCGTACTCGACGACCAGGTACTCGCGGGTGGCGCCCTGCACGGTGCGCTGCACCATCTCGATGTAGCGGCCCACGCCGTGCTGCTCGTGGACGATGTAGTCGCCCGGCTCCAGGGTGAGCGGGTCGATCGTCTTGCGGCGGCGGGCCGGCATCCGGGCGCCCTCGCGGCCGGACGCCTTCTGGCCGGTCAGGTCGGTCTCGGTCAGGACGGCGAGTCCGAGGGCCGCGTCGACGAAGCCGTGCTCGATCGAGCCGCACGCCACGTGCACGACGGACGGGGAGATCCCGGCCAGGTCGGAGTCGAGGCGGGCCGCGATGCCCTCGCCGCCCAGCACCTCGACCGTACGGGCCGCCGGGCCGTGACCCTCGGTGACGAACACCGTGCGCCAGCCGTCGGCGAGCCAGCCCTTGGTGTCGGCGAGGGCCTTGGCGGTGTCGCCGCGGTAGGTCTCCGGGGCGCGCATGCCGAGCTTGAGGGTGTCGCCCGCCGCGTCAGCGGCATATGTCTCCGTGAGCTCTTCGTCGGCGGCGAACGGCGACACCGACCACCACATCATGTCCAGCTCACGGGCCCGGCCCCGGACGTCCGCGATGGACCACAGGGAGGCCGCGCCGACGTCGATGGGCGCCTCGCCGCCACCGGCGGTGGCCGCCCAGGAGGCCTGGAGGAACTCCTGCGAGGTGGCCACGAGGTCCGACGCCCGCGTGCGGACCCGCTCCGGGTCGCACACGACGGCCATGGAGCCCTTGGGCAGGACGTCGAGCAGCAGCTCCATGTCGTCGACGAGGACCGGCGCGAGGGACTCCATGCCCTCGACGGCGATGCCCTCGGCGATCTTGCCGAGCAGTTCACCGAGCTCGGGGTGCTGTTCGGCCAGGGCACGCGCGCGCGTGCGGACGTCCTCCGTGAGCAGCAGCTCGCGGCACGGCGGCGCCCACAGGCCGTGCTCGGCGACTTCGAGGGAGCGCTGGTCGGCGACCTTGAAATAGCGGATCTCCTCGACGTCGTCGCCCCAGAACTCGACGCGCAGGGGGTGTTCCTCGGTGGGCGGGAACACGTCGAGGATGCCGCCGCGCACGGCGAACTCGCCGCGCTTCTCGACGAGCTCCACGCGCGCGTACGCCGCGGCCGCGAGGGCACCGGTGATCTCCCCCAGGTCGGCGCTCTGCCCCGACTTCAGGGAGACCGGCTCCAGGTCTCCGAGGCCCTTGACCTGCGGCTGGAGCACGGACCGGACGGGTGCCACGACGACCGAGACCGGGCCGGTCTCGGGGTCGTCGGGGCGGGGGTGGGCCAGGCGGCGCAGCACGGCCAGGCGGCGGCCGACGGTGTCGCTGCGGGGGCTGAGCCGCTCGTGCGGGAGCGTCTCCCAGGACGGGTACTCCACGACCTCCTCGGCCGGGAGGAGGGAGCGCAGGGCCGCGGCCAGGTCCTCCGCCTCACGGCCGGTCGCCGTGACCGCCAGCACCGGGCGGCCCGTGTCACGGGCCAGGGCGGCGACCGCGAAGGGGCGGGCCGCAGGGGGGCCGACCAGGTCGACGTGCATGCGGTTGCCGTCTGCGGCCGCCCTGATCGCTTCCGCGAGGGCGGCGTCCTTGACTACGGCGTCGAGCAGACCGTGCAGGCTCATTCGGGGCTTTCCGTCCAGGGGTCCAGAGGGGTGGGCAACACGACGGGCCCGACGCGCGCCGCGGGCCGGGGGGTCTCCAGCGTACGACGACGCGCGCCCGCGCGGCGGGCCTGTGGATGACGCCCCCGCGCCGCCGGGTCTGCCGGCGGGGCGACACCCGCGGCGTCACCCGGAGTACATCGCCCTGGAGAACACCCTCCCCCGCCTCCGCACAACCGCCGGGCCCGCCCCGGAGGCGATGCCTCCGGGGCGGGTCCATCCTCCGCAACCCCCGTGTGCGGTGGTCCTTGGGTGCCTACGGCTACTCCGTCGCGATCGCGTTCAGGACGTTCATCCGGCCCGCCCGGAACGCCGGGACCAGTGCCGCGAACAGGCCCACGAACGCCGAGCCGATGAAGACGCCGATGATCGTCGGCCAGGGGATGTCCAGGACCATCAGGCCCTCCAGGGCGAGCAGCTGCTGCGCGGTGGCGCCCCAGCCCATGCCCAGTCCGAGGCCCAGCAGGGCACCGAAGAGGGCGATGACGACCGACTCCATGCGGATCATGCGGCGCAGCTGCCGGCGGGAGAGGCCGATCGCCCGCATCAGGCCGATCTCCCTGGTGCGCTCCACCACCGACAGGGCCAGGGTGTTCACCACGCCCAGGATGGCGACGATGATCGCCAGGGCCAGCAGGCCGTAGATCATGTTGAGCAGCTGGCCGATCTGGTCCTTCAGGGCGTCCTTGTAGTCGGTCTGGTCGCGCACGGTGTACTGCGGGTAGTCGTGCAGCGCGGACTTCAGGGACTTGTAGGCGGCGTCCTGCTGCCCCTCCTTGGCGCTGGCGAAGACCAGCGTGTCCAGCGGCATCTTGTCGGCCGGGACGTACGTGGCCATCGTCGAGATGGACGTGTACATCGCGCCGGCGTCGATCACGACGTCGCTGCTGGTGATCGCCCGGACCGTCAGATCGGCCGCGGAACCGTCCTTGAAGGCCACCTTGATCTTCGAGCCGAGGCTGATGCCGTGGTCCTTGGCGAACTTCTCGTGGACCGACATCGAGTCGGGCTTGTAGGCGTCGGGGAGCTTGCCGGCGACGGTCTCGGTGCGCAGGTCGGTCGCGTACGTCGGGTCGGCCGCCGTGATCGCCGTGTCCTTGAGCATCTTGCCGTCGGGGGTGGTGAAGTCGGCCTTGGTCCACTTGTACTGCGTGACGTGCTCCAGGTCCGGCGACGACTTCACGGCCTTGACCGCCTGCGGGGTGACCAGCTGGCCGCTGTCGGACTGGATGATGAAGTCCGTGCCGACGGTCTTGTCGAGCTGGTCGGTGGCGGACGCCACCATGGACGAGCCGACCACGGACAGGCACGCCACCAGGGCGAGGCCGATCATCAACGCGGCGCCCGTCGCGCCGGTGCGGCGCGGGTTGCGCAGGGCGTTGCGCTCGGCCATGCGGCCCACGGGGCCGAACATCCGCAGCAGGACCGCGCCGAGCACGCGGACCACGGCGCCGGCGAGCAGCGGGCCGATGACGACGAAGCCGATCAGCGACAGCACCACGCCGAGGCCCAGCCACATCGAGCCGTCCTTGGCCTTGTCGGCCTCCGACGCGAGGTAGAGGGCGAGGCCGCCGGTGCCGGTGAGGACCGTGCCGATCGCGGCGCGGATCCAGCCGGCCTTGGCGTCGGCGGGGGCTCCCGCGTCGCGCAGGGCGGCCATCGGGGAGATCTTGCCGGCGCGCCGGGCGGGCAGGTAGGCGGCCAGTACGGTGACGATCACGCCGAGGACGAGGCCGACCACCGGGGTCGTCCAGGCCACCGTGAGGTCGTCGGTGGACAGTTCCACGCCCATCTGGCCCATGAGCTTCATCAGGCCGATGGCGAGGCCGACGCCCGCGGCGACGCCGAGCACCGAGCCGACGACGCCGAGCAGCAGTGCCTCGGCCAGCACGGAGCGGTTGACCTGCTTGCGGGAGGATCCGATGGCCCGCATCAGGCCGATCTCCCGGGTGCGCTGGGCGACCAGCATGGAGAAGGTGTTGATGATCAGGAAGATGCCGACGAGGAAGGCGATCCCGGCGAAGCCGAGCATCGCGTACTTCATGACGTTCATGAAGCCGGCGACGTCCTTCTGGTTGGCGTCGGCGGTCTCCTTGGCCGTCTTCACCTGGAAGTCGCCGCCGAGTTCGGCCGTGACGTTCTTCTTCAGCTGCGCGTCGCTGACGCCGGCGGCCGCGGTGACGTTGACGTTGGTGTAGACGTTGCTCGCGCCGACCAGGGTCTGCTGGGCGGTCTTGGTGTCGAGGTAGAAGATCGCGGCGCCGGGGTTGGTGACGGTGAAGTCGGCGATGCCGGAGACCTTCGCGGTGTGGGTGCCGACCGCGGTGATCACGCCGATCTCGTCACCGAGCTTCAGGTCGTGCTTGTCGGCGGTGTCGGCGTCGACCATGATCTGGTCGGCGCTCTTGGGCGCCGCACCGGAGGTGATCTTCATGGTGCGGGCTTCGTTGCTGTTCCAGCTGCCCACGATGGTCGGGGCGCCGCTGGAGGGCGACAGGTTGTCCTTGTCGCCGTCGACGACGGTCACCGAGGTGGAGAACACCGCTCCCTCGGCGGACTTCACGCCCTGCGCCTTGCGGACCTCGCCCAGCACGGAGGCCGGCATGACCGGCGGCTTGCCGTTGTCGGCGGTCGTCTCACCGGTGTCGGAGGCGCCCTTGGCGCTCACCGTCACGTCGGAGGAGGTGGCCGCGAAGAGCTTGTCGAACGTGGTCGACATGGTGTCCGTGAAGACGAGCGTGCCGCAGACGAAGGCCACCGACAGCAGGACGGCGATCGCGGAGAGCGCCATCCGCCCCTTGTGCGCGAGGAAGTTGCGCATCGAGGTCTTCATGACGGTCATGACGTGCGCCCCCGGGCGTCGAAGTCCTTCATGCGGTCCAGGACGGCCTCGGCGGTCGGCTTGAGCATCTCGTCGACGATGCGGCCGTCGGCGAGGTACAGCACACGGTCCGCGTAACTGGCGGCGACCGGGTCGTGGGTGACCATCACGATGGTCTGGCCCAGCTCGTCGACGGACCGGCGCAGGAAGCCGAGGACCTCGGCGCCGGCGCGGGAGTCGAGGTTTCCGGTCGGCTCGTCACCGAAGATGATCTCGGGCTGGGCCGCCAGGGCCCGTGCCACGGCGACGCGTTGCTGCTGGCCGCCGGAGAGCTGGGTGGGCCGGTGCTTGAGGCGGTCGGCGAGCCCCACGGTCTCCACGACCCGCGTCAGCCACTGCTTGTCCGGCTTACGGCCCGCGATGTCCATGGGCAGGGTGATGTTCTCGACGGCGTTCAGCGTCGGCAGCAGGTTGAACGCCTGGAAGATGAACCCGATCCGGTCCCGGCGCAGCCGCGTGAGCTTCTTGTCCTTCAGACCGGTGATCTCGGTCTCGTCGAGGTAGATCTGCCCGCCGGTGACGGTGTCGAGCCCGGCGAGGCAGTGCATGAGCGTGGACTTGCCGGAGCCCGAGGGGCCCATGATCGCGGTGAACTGGCCGCGTGCGATGTCCACGTCGACGTGGTCGAGGGCGACGACGCGGGTCTCCCCGGAGCCGTACGCCTTCACGACCTGCCGCGCCCGCGCGGCAACGGCCGTACGCCCTCCAGTACCCCCGTGCCTGGGAATGGTCACAGCCGAAGTCACGGTATGTCTCCTATATCGGTCAGCAGATGGTGAAGGCGGTCGCCTGGTCGACAGCCGCTGTGCGTGGTGCCGGACCAGGAATCCGTCCGACGCGTTCAGTCTCGCGGCGGGGAGGGGTCCCGCGCCCTGGTGTTCAGCGCAGTCTTTTGCTGTGGAAAACCCCACCCCCGCCGGTGTGCCGAACCGCCCCCCGGCGGCGTAAAGCCAGGTTAAGGACGGGCCCCTGCCCGTCTCGTCCTCCGTCGGTACGAACCCTCCCCAGGTCGTAGTACGGAGGTACCCCTAGGGGCAGTCCACCGCAGGGTGGAGGCGGTCTCAGGGTTGGCTCCACCCGGCGGCCCGGTCAGGCTCCACCCTCCCGCTGCGTCAGGGTCAAGTGGGAAGCTGTCCGCGGCAGGTAGGTGCAAGGGGCATACATGCGACGGGGCCCGTGGCGCGGGCGCGGCCGGGGCGAGGGGAGGAACCCGGGGTGGGCAGCACCGGTTCCGCGGCACGTGAGGCCGCACGTCCCGCCACGACCGGCCGGCGGGGAGCCGTCGTCGCGGCGCTGATGCTCTCGATGGCGCTCGCGGCGCTCGACGCGACCATCGTCTCGACCGCCGTCCCGCAGATCGTCGGGGACCTGGGCGGTTTCTCCGTCTTCTCCTGGCTGTTCTCCGGCTATCTGCTGGCCGTGACCGTCACGCTGCCCGTGTACGGCAGGCTCTCCGACACCTTCGGCCGCAAACCGGTCCTCATAGCGGGGTCGGTGCTCTTCCTGCTCGGGTCCCTGCTGTGCGCGCTGGCCTGGAACATGGGAGCGCTCATCGCGTTCCGCATCGTGCAGGGCCTGGGCGGCGGCGCACTCCAGGGCACGGTGCAGACACTCGCCGCCGACCTGTACCCGCTGAAGGACCGCCCCAAGATCCAGTCGAAGCTGTCGACGGTGTGGGCGGTGTCCGCGGTCGCCGGCCCGGGTATCGGCGGGGTGCTCGCCGCGTACGCGGACTGGCGCTGGATCTTCCTGGTCAATCTGCCGATCGGCGCGGTCGCGCTGTGGCTGATCGTCCGTCACCTCCACGAGCCGGAGCGGGAAGCCACCGCGCACGGGCGCGTGGACTGGGCGGGTGCGCTCGCGGTGTTCGCCTGCGGGGGCGTGCTGCTCACGGCCCTGGTGCAGGGCGGGGTGGCGTGGCCCTGGCTCTCGGTGCCCTCACTGGCCCTGTTCGGTGCGGGACTTGCCCTGGTAGCGGTCGTGGTGCTGGTGGAGCGCCGGGCGGCGGAGCCGATCATCCCGGGCTGGGTGTGGCGGCGCCGCACGATCGCCGCGGTCAATCTGGCCCTGGGCGCGCTGGGCCTGCTGATGGTCGCGCCGTCGGTCTTCCTGCCCACCTACGCCCAGTCGGTGCTGGGCCTCGCGCCCGTGGCGGCCGGATTCGTGCTGTCCGTCTGGACGTTGAGCTGGCCGGTGTCGGCGGCGCTGAGCCAGCACGTGTACCGCAGGATCGGCTTCCGCGACACGGCGATGCTGGGCATCGGCACGGCCGCACTGATCCTGTTCGCGTTCCCCTTCCTGCCCTACCCAGGGCAGGCGTGGCAGCCGACGCTGCTGATGCTGCTGCTCGGCGCCGCGCTGGGCCTGTTCCAGCTGCCGCTCATCGTCGGTGTGCAGTCGACGGTGGGCTGGGCGGAGCGCGGTACGACGACCGCGTCCGTGCTGTTCTGCCGCCAGACCGGCCAGACGATCGGCGCCGCGGTGTTCGGCGCGGTCGCCAACGGGGTGCTGGCCGCGCGGCTCGGCGGCGCGGGCGACCTGGACTCGGTGACGCGGGCGCTCGACTCGGGCAGCGCGCCGGAGGCGACCCGGCGGGCGATCGCCGACGCGGTGCACGCGGTCTACCTGGGTGCGGCGGGCGCGGCGGCCCTGGCGTTCCTGGTGCTGCTGTTCCTCGCGCCGCGGAAATTCCCGGTGCTGAAGGACTGAGCGTCCGTATCCTCCCGCGCATGGTGACCTTGGAGCGCCTTCGGGCTGATCACGCGGACGCGCTGCTGGCCTTCGAGCGGGAGAACCGGGCGTACTTCGTCCGCACGGTGCCCGACCGCGGGGACGCCTTCTTCACGCCTGCGGGTTTCTCCGCCCGCCTCCGGGCGCTCCTCGACGAGCAGCACGCGCGCGTGTGCCACTTCCATGTGGTCCTCGGGGAGGACGGTGACCTGATCGGCCGGGTGAACCTGATCGATGTGGCGGACGGCGGCGCCGAACTCGGCTACCGCATCGGCGAACAGGCCGCCGGCCGGGGCGTGGCGACGGCAGCCGTCGCGCACGTGTGCCGGCTCGCCGCCGCCGACTACGGTCTGACGTCCCTCACCGCGGTCACCACCCTGGACAACCCGGCTTCCATGAGGGTCCTGAACCGCAACGGCTTCACACAGGTGGAGAACACGAGCGTGGGCGGCCGCCCCGGACTCCGTTATGTACGCCGGAACTTGGCGTTCGCACCGCCCGCACCACCGGTGATTCCGGGTTAACGCGGGTAACACCCGAGGTCGGAAAGGCAAGCGCATACCGACCGATCAGTTTGCAGAAACCCTCGCGCAGGACCCCTACTCCGAAGTAGCGTGCGTGGCTCCCGCCCCCCACCTCCCTGCGGCCCGCCGCACCGGATCCCACCTCGCAAGGAGCACCGGGATGTCCTACGACCCGTCCCCGTCCTACCCGTACCGACCACCCGGTCCGCCGTCGTCCTACGACCCGTACACGTACGACACCTACCCCTGGGCACCGCAGGAGGCGCCCGAACCGGCCGGACGGCGTCCCCAGCGCCACGCCGCGCTCGGACATCACAGCGACCTTCGCGTTCTGCGCAGCGCCTACCGCTGGCAACGGCGCGTGGCCACGCTCACGGCGCTCGGCTACTTCGTCCTGTTCCTGATCCTGTCGGCGTTCGCGCCGTCGTTCATGACGAGCACCGTCACCGACGGCGTGCCCACCGGCCTGCTGCTCGCGCTCCTCCAGGTCCCCGTGACCTGGCTGGCGATCGCCCTGTACGAGCAGACGGCCCGCCGCCGTGTCGACCCGATCGCGGACCGGATACGCAAGCACGCCGAGCTGGACGCGAAGCGGGAGGGGACACCGTGACCACCGATTTCAGCGGCAACGCCCAGGCCATGTCCCTCGTCGGCTTCACCGCCGTCGCCACGATCACGCTGCTGCTGTGCGTGATGACGGGCCCGGACCGGGACGACCTGGACGAGTTCTACACCGGCTACAGCTCGCTGTCGCCCATGCGCAACGGCCTGGCGATCGCCGGCGACTACATCTCCGCCGCGACCGTCCTCGGCACCGGCGGCGTCATCGCGCTGTTCGGCTACGACGGGATCGTGCTGGCGCTGAGCACGGCCCTGTCCCTGATGCTGCTGATGTTCCTGCTGGCCGAACCGCTGCGCAACGCGGGCCGTTTCACGATGGGCGACGCGCTGACCCGCCGGATGCCGGGACGCGGTGTCCGTATCGCGGCCTGTGCCGTGACCCTGACGGCGCTGGTGCCGCTGATGGTGGTGCAGCTGGCCGGAACCGGGCAGCTGATGGCGTTCATCCTCGGCTTCTCCGGCGAGACGCTGCAGACGGGCTGCATCATCGGCGTGGGCGCGCTGATGATCAGTTACGCGGCGATCGGCGGGATGAAGGGCACCGCCCTCATCCAGATCCTGAAGATCGTGATGCTGCTCGGCTCCGGCATGGTGGTCGCCGTGCTGATCCTCAACCGGTTCGACTGGGACCCGGGGGCGCTGTTCGACGCGGCCGCCGCGAACAGCGGTGTGGGCTCGGCGTTCCTCTCCTCGGGCCTGCAGTTCGCGGGCGGCCCCAGCCCCGACCTCGACATGATCACCGCGCAACTGACGGTCGTTCTCGGCGGTGGCGTCCTGCCGCACGTCACCATGCGCATGTACACGGCCTCCAGCGCCCGGCAGGTGCGGCGTTCGATGTCCTGGGCGGTGTCGGGCGTGGCCCTGTTCGTGCTCGTCATCACGGTCGTCGGCTTCGGCGCGACCGCGCTGGTCGGGCGGGAGCTGATCGCACAGGTCGACCCGCAGGGCAACACGGCGTATCTGCTGGGATCACAGGCGGCGTTCGGGGCGCAGGTGTCGTCGGCGGAGACGTTCCTGTTCACGACCGTCACCACAGCGGTCTTCCTCACCCTGCTCGCCTCCGTCGCCGGCATGATCCTGGCCTGCGCCAACTCCCTCGCGCACGACGTGTTCGCGGCCCGGGTGCAGGACATGTCGCCGCGCCGCGAGATGACCGTGGCGCGGCTGTCGGCCCTGGCCGTGGGCGTCACCGCGATCCTCCTGGCCACCCAGGTCCAGCACCGCAGTCTGCAACCGCTGGTGACGCTGTCCTTCTGCCTGGGTGCCTCGGCCATCGCGCCCGCGCTGGTCTACAGCCTGTTCTGGCGCCGCTACACGCGAATGGGCCTGCTCAGCACCCTCATCGGCGGCTCCCTGGCCGTCCTGCTGCTGATGCCGGGCACCAACCTGGTCTCCGGCTCACCCGTCTCGGCCTTCCCCGACGCCGACTTCAACTGGTTCCCGTTCACCACCACGGGGCTGCTCTCCATCCCCCTGGGCTTCGCCTGCGGCTGGCTGGGCACGATCGCCTCCGGCCGCCAGAAGTCGGAGGAGCAGCGCCACCAGTACGAGGCGGTGGAGGGCTGGATCCTGGCGGGCGCGGCACGCAGGGACCCCTGACGCGAGGGCGGACGGCACGGCAGGAGGGCGGCTTGCCGTGCCGCCGGGCGGGCGGAGACCGCCGGCCCGGCGGACGAGGTCGGGCCCAGCCGGCGGATCAGCTCGGGCCCGGCCGGCGGACCAGGTCGGGCCGACTGGCCGACTGGCCGACTGGCTGACTGGCTGACTGGCTGACTGGCTGACTGGCTGGCTGCCTCGTCGCACACCGTGCGCAGGAGAGCGGCGCCGGCCGTCGGCCCCGGCCGACCTCACGCGGTGCGCCGTCCCCCGTCAGCGTCGCGTACGGGCGGTGGGGACAGCGGGCCTTGCGTTGCCCGCAACCGGCAGTCGGCGTGCCCCCGCCCTCGACTCACTCCGCCGCCACCCGCCCCGCCCAGGCCGTCAGGCTCGTGTGGACGTGCTCGATGTGGGCCCGGGCGTCGTCTCGTTGCTCGGCGTGTTCGCGCAGGAGCCGGTCCGTCTCCTCCGCCACGCTCTCCGCCTGCTCGCGGGCCTGTGCGATCAACTCCGCCGCGTGGGCGTGGGCCTCTTCCTCCAGGTCGCGGGCGGAGTCCTCCGCGTCGGCGAAGGCCTGCGCGGCCTCGGACAGCGCGTCCTCGGCGCGCGTCAGCGCCTTGTCGTCGTGCGCGTCAAGCGCCGCCTCCCGGGCGGCCTCCTCCCGCTCCGTCTCCGCCCACCGCTCGGTGCGTTCCTTTTCCTGCTCGGCCAGCATCCCGGAGGTGCGTTGCCGCATCTCCCGCAGCGCGGCCAGTGCCTCGCCCCGCTCTTCCTGCGTCTCACGCCGGGCCGCGCCCCGGATCTCGTCGGCCTCGGCGTGCGCGGCGAGCAACCGCTGCCGGGCCCGTTCGTCGGCATCGGCGCGCACGGCATCGGCGTGCGCCTGCGCGGACTCGCGCACTCCGGCCGCGGACTCCCGCGCCCCGTCCACGCGTTGTCGCGCCTCCCGCCGCGCCCCCTCCCGTACGGCTGCGGCCTCCTCCTCGCCGAGTTCGAAGAGCCGCCGTGCCCGTTCTCCGAGCGTCTCGTAGTTCTGCGGGGCCAGCCGGGCCACGGCCTCGCGCAGCCGCCCCAGTTCCTCGTCCATCTGCCGGGCGAGCACCGTCAGCCGGGCCGCTCGCTCCCAGGCCGCGTCCCGATCCGCGGAGAGGGCCTGGGCGTACTCGTCGACCTGCTCGGGACGGTAGCCGCGCCCCCGCACGGCCGTGAAGCCGTGCGGTGACACCGTCGCGCTGCTCATCCGGACCCCTCTCCACCACACCGCCGTGAAGTCGCGCTAGAAATGGGACGATTTCGCGCACATCTTGGTGGATCAGACGGAAGTGTTCATAACGCGACACTCCGCACAGAGGTCACGGGCCCACCGGCCGGGCCGTACGGCCGTCAGCCCCAGGTGGTGCCCGCGGGCTCCTGGATGGTCGTGTTGATGCGGTTGAACAGGTTGGTGACCGAGACGGTGAGGATCAGCGCGGAGAGCTCCTTCTCGTCGAAGTGGTCGGCCACCTCGTCCCACAGCGCGTCCGGCACCGACTCCCCGGAGAGGTCGGAAAGCCGCGTCATCGCCTCCGTCAGCTTCAGCGCGGCGCGCTCGGCGTCCGAGAAGAAGGGCGCGTGCCGCCAGGCGGCGACGGCCGCGATGCGTTCCTCGCTCACCCCCATCTTGCGGAGGTTGGCGACGTGGCCGTGCACACAGGCCCCGCAGCCGTTGATCTGACTGGCGCGCAGCCCGGCGATCTCCGCCACGTCCTGCGCCAGACCGCCCTCCCCGATCGCCTGGAAGAGGGTGCCGATGCCCTTCATCGCGCCGGAAAGGACGTACGCCGGGTTCGTCATCCGTGCCCGCATGATCTCTGCCTCCTGGGTCGGCGGTGCGTCACTGTCACTCAACTGACGGAGCGGCGGCAGAAGGTGTGACAGCCCGGCCCGGATTTCTTCTCCCGGCCCGGGCACGAAGAAGCCGGGCCCGGTCGTACGAACGACCGAACCCGGCTCCCTGCGGCACGTCAGCGGCGAGGCGTCACAGCAGTCCGTCCCACATCTGCTCCAGCAGCACCGACCACCAGCTCTCCGGCGAGCCCAGCGCCGCCGGGTCGAGCGCGGCCAGCTGGGCCTGGAAGTCGACGGTCCAGCGGCCCGCCTGCTCCTGGTTCAGCCCGAACCGCAGCCGCCACATCCGCCCGAGCAGCGCCAGGCAGCGCGCGAACTCCGGCAGCCCGGTGTTCACGAACTGCGGCGGCACGGGCGCCCCGCCCGGCCCGGCCTCCACCGGCACGGCGACGATGTTCGCCGTGCCGTACTGCACGCAGATCGCCTTGCCGAAGTCGCTGCCCATCACCAGATAGGAACCCGCGTCCGAGGCCGGCTGCACACCGCGCTCGGCCGCCAGCTCCGCCAGCGTCGGAACCGGCCGCCCGGGCTGCGCCTGAGCCCAGAAGAACGGGCCCATGTCCATCGGCAGTCCGGCCGCCACCAGCGTGTGCGCCACCACCGGCGGCACACCCTGCCGCGACACGGCGGCCTGCTCGAACCGGAACACCCCCGGCCCGAACGCGGCCCCCAGCTCCTGCCCGATGGCCTCCGGCGGGATCGGCGGCACCGCCTGCACCGGCGGCAGCGGAGCACGCACCGGAGCCGGACGCGCCGGGCCGTCCGCCACCTGGTGCAACTCGCCCTGGTGGGCCAGCAGCTGCTGCATGCCCTGCTGCCGGCTCGCGTGGTCCGTACCGTACGGCGCGATGCTCGTGATGCGCGCCTGCGGCCACTGCTCCCGGATCATCCGCGCGCAGTACGCACCCGGCAGCTCGCACGACTCCAGCTCGGTGTGCAGCTCCAGCACCTGGTCCGGGGGCACGTTCATGGCCCGCAGCTCGTGGAAGATCTGCCACTCCGGGTGCGGCGTACCCGGCGCCGAACGCCGGATCAGCTGCTGCTCGGAACCGTCCTGCGCGCGGTAGCGCAGCACGGCCTGGTAGCCGGGGCCGACGGTCGGCTGTCCGGTGGGCTGCTGCGGATAGCCGTACGCCGGCGGCTGCCCGGGGACGGGCCGGCCGGGCGGCGGCATCGCACCCGGGGGCATCGCGCCGGGCGGCATCGCACCCGGCACCGCGCCGTGCGGCATGGGCGACGGCGCGCCGGGCACACCAGGGGCGCCCGGGGCAGCGGGCGGTGCGCCGGGGGCCTGCGGCGGCGGAGGCACGCCGGGGCCGCCCGCCGGAGGCGTGGCCAGCATGGTCTCCGCGTGATGCACGGGAGGCGAGCCGCCGGGAGCACCCGGAGCGCCGGGGGCACCGGGCGGCTGCGGCGCACCGGGCGGGTTCGGAGCGCCAGGCGGGTTCGGAGCGCCAGGTGCTCCCGGAGGCCCAGGCGGCTGCGGAGGCTGAGGCGCGCCCGGGCCCATCCGGCCGGGGTCGGCAAGCATCGTGGCGGCATGGTGCACACCACCCGGAGGCGTACCACCAGGGGTACCGGGCGGCTGCGGCGCGCCAGGGGGATTCGGAGCCCCCGGAGGCTGCGGCGCATGCGGAGCACCCGGCGGCTGCTGCGGAGGCTGCGGCGCACCCGGCCCCTGCGGAGACCCGGCACCACCGGGACCCTCGGGACCCAGCGCCGACACAAGCTGCGTAGGCACGTAACCGCCCGCCGGTGTCCCCGGAGCCCCGGGCCCCGACGGCGGGGGCGGGGGCGTGCCGCCCGGCCGCGCACCCGGCGCACCCGGAGCGCCCGGCGGAGGCGGCGTGGTCGGACCCGCGTTCCGCCCGCGGCCCGGCGGCGGAGCCGCCTTGCTGGTCGCGGCGTCGGCGATGTCCCCCGCGTTGGGCGCGAGGGGCCGCTCGGGCACACCGGTCCCGGCCGGCGGCTGCGGCCCACCCACAGGACCGGCAGAACCGGAAGGACCAGCGGAACCGGCAGCCCCACCGCCCGCCCCCTGCGGATACCCGTACGTCGTCCCGCCCGGCCCGGCCGGAGGCGTGCTCCCCTGCGGATAGCCGTACGGCCGGCCGCCCGGCGCAGGCGGAGGCGTGCTGCCCTGCGGCACCCCACCGGGCGGCGTCCCCGGCACGCCGGGCGCGGTGGCCGGCCCCGAGGGATAGCCGTAGCCGGGGCCGCCCGCAGGGCCGGAGCCCGGGGCGTTCGGGCCGTCCACCGCCGGTGTCACCGCCGTCGGCGGAAGCCGGCTGCCGCCCGACATCAGGGCCGTCTTGGCGTCGGAAGCCGTCGACGGCGGCGGCGTGTCGCCGTCGGCCTCGCTCAGCGGCGGTGCGAAGACCGTCGCGGGCAGCGGTACGGAACGGTCGTCACCGGCATCGCCGTTGGTGTCCGTACCGGCCCAGGGCGTCGCCCCGGCGGGCACACCCCCCGGCGTGCCGGAAGCACCCGGATCGGCGGCCGGGCCTCCGCCCGCCCCCTCGTCGCTCCCGCCCGCGGCCGGCCACGACGCACCACTTCCCGGCGCGACGGGCGCCCCCTGCGCGGGAGTCGCCGAGCCCCCGGCCGACCCGGCGGCAGGGGAAGCCGGCCCACCGGCGGAAGCCGCGTCAGCGGCAGAAGCCGGTTCCCCGGCGGAAGCCGCGGAAGCCGCACCCGGCTCACCGGCGGCGGCCGACGGAGCACCAGCCCCCGCACCCGCACCCGCACCCGCACCCGCACCCCGACGATCCGGAATGCCCAGCTTGTCCGCCGCATCCTGCAACCACTCCGGCGGAGTCAGCAAGAAGGACGTCTGATTCAGATCCACCCGCGCGGCAGGCGCCGCCGGCGCCGGCTCATCGGCCTCGTCCGGACGGCCGTACTCCTCCTCGTACCGGCGGATCACCTCACCCACCGGCAGCCCGGGCCACAGCGTCGCCTCGCCGCTGTCCCGTGCGATCACCAGCCGCTGCGCACCACCGTCCGACCGCGGCCCGTCCGCCCGGTCCTCGGCCCACACCACGAACCCGAGGTCGAACTCCCGCACCCGCACCTCACGATGCTGGTACGAGGGCAGATCCCCGTTGATCCACTCTTCCGCGCGCTCCTGCGCCTGCGCGAAGGTCACCATCGCCGACCTCACTCCCCCACGACCGAGGACGACACCGCACCCACCGGCACCACACGCGCGAACCCGCCGTCCACCATCAGGTTCGCCACCGTCTCCAACTCCGGCGGATTGCCCGCCAGCCGCGACAGGAAGACGTCGAAGTCGTCCCCGCACGGCAACAGCAGCCGCTCCACCCGCTCCGCCGGCGGCACCGAGGGATCCACGTCCCGCGCGTCGTCGTACGAGCAGAACCACACCGAACCGATCCGCTCGCCCTTCACCTTCACGGCCAGCAGCCCGCCCTGGACGAACGAGATCCCCAGGTAGTCCTTGGTCAGATGATCACGCAGACACTTGTTGACGTACACCAGGTCATTGACCGCGGCCTCGTCGCGCACCGTGAAGAACGGCTGGTCGACCAGCAGCCCCAGCTCCGCGTCCAGCGCGGCACCCACCGGCGCGCAGCCGCCCGCCGCCTTCAGGAACGACCGGTACGCACCCGGCAACCGGTAGCCGAGGTCCTCCTCGACGCCCTGCACCTGCGACTCCGTCACCGCGACACCCGACTTCGGCAGCCCGAAGTGCGCCGGACGCGTCTCCTGGAGCGGCCGCGTGCCCCGCTTGGAATGGTCGACGCCCGACGTCGCCACACCCCCGTGATGCCGCAGCAGCGCCTTCACCTCGACCGGAACCAGCTCCAGCCGCCGCGTCCCCACCACGTGGTGCCACGTCCAGCCGTGCGGCGTCGCCACCGCCGGCACCGTGTCCCACAGCTCGTGCCCGGACGCCGACAGCGCCGTGTTCGCCGACACGTAGTCCGTCAGCCGCAACTCGTCGACGCCGAAACCCTCCGGCGGCTCCGCGATCTCCGCGGCCGCGCGCGCGTAAGCCGAGAAGTCGGGGTAGCCGTGCTCGTCGACCCGTACCCCTCTCGAGTGACGCGCCGCCCGGACCGGATCCGGGAAATGCACGACCTGCCCGGCGTAGGCCGCGTTCGGCGGCGCGGCTTGCTGCCCGAGCCGACCTGTCGTCATGGCGGTTGCCCCCTGCGGCACTCTGTACGACCCGTATTGACCACCCTTGGCGCACTACGACCCGTATCGACTGTCACGTCTGCTTTCTCGACTGCACTGCACCTCGGCGCACTTCACCGCGCCTCACTGCTCACCCACCGACACCACGGATCACCCTCCGGTTCACTGCATCGATCTCCGAACGGATCACCGCATCGCCCGCGGTGCGGACAGCCTATGCGGTACGACGACACCGGTCACCGGCACCGGTCGGCACCCCTCCGCTTCCGTGACCAGCCGTCACCCCACCGTGACGGCACACCCCGCTACGGGCGTGTCGCCGCGCCCCAGCTTCCACACCAGCCACGGCATTTGGCAGTCTGTGCCCCCCGGGGGGATGCACGGAGGGGAAGACGATCATGAACGCGACGCAGACGGGACCACACACCGGCAGGTCCGCCGACCCACGAAACGGCGACCCACGAAACGGCGACCCCCGCATCGGCTGGAGCGCCACCGAAGCGGCCCACGCCCCCGTCCTCCGCCACCGCCGCGACGGCATCCTCCCCACCGTCGCCGCCGCCCTCTCCGTCCGCGGCGCCACCCTCACCGGCACCGCCGCCCGCGGCGACACACCCCCCGCCCTGCACCCCCTCGTCCAGGACTTCCTGGACACCCTCACCAGCGCCCAGCGCGACCGCTACACCGGACGCTGCGCCGAAACCATCCTCATCTCCCGCCACCTCGCCGCCGCCGACACCGCCCGCAGCAAACGCGCCGCACGCAAACCCATGACCAACGGCGAGGCACGCAAAGCCCTCAAGCAGGCCAAACTCACCACCCGACGCATCCGCGAGGACGGCGACCCCCTCCACGGCAGCTTCGCCACCCCCTGCCGAGCCTGCACCGCGCTCAGCGCCCACTTCGGCGTCCGGATAGTCGACCCGGCATCCCAGAACAACTGACGCCCCTCCCCCCACCCCCCAGCACCAGGCACCCCGGCGCGCCTCACGCCACCCCACGACCTCGACGAGACGAAGGGCAGATGCACACCGACCGCACCTCCACCACCCGCTTCGCCGTACCCGTCGACGCCGCCCTGCGCGCCGCCGGATGGCAACCCGGACGCTGGGACATCAAACAAGCCGAGATCTGGGCCGACGCCCTGCGCGACCACGCCTCCCCCGCAGGCCACCGCCACACCGTCTTCCCCGCCGCCGTCGAAGCCTGGGCCGAATTCGGCGGACTCCACATCACCCCCACCGGCCCCGGCCGCCAGGTCGCCCCCGCCACCCTCCACCTCGACCCGCTGCACGGCCTCCACATGGCCCGCACCCTCGCCGACCTCGGCCGCGCCCTCGGCACCGACGTCTGCCCCCTCGGCGCCGAAACCGACAGCCAGGCCCTCCTCGCCATCGACACCGACGGCCGCGTCTACACCCTCGACCACACCGGCGACTGGTACCTCGGCCCCGACATCGACCAGGCCCTCGCCACCCTCATCGCCGGCACCCAACCCCCACGGCTCACCACAGGCTGACCACCACACACCCCGAGCGGGCTACGACGCCGGAATCACCGCCGACACCCGGAAACCCCCCGCATCCGTCGGCCCCGACACGAACACCCCACCCAGCGCCGAAACCCGCTCCTTCATCCCCACCAGCCCGTTCCCCCCGGACGGCAACCGCGCCGACGACGCCGCCTCCTCAGGCGGCTCGTTCTCCACCTGCATCGCGATCTCCGACACCCGATGCGCCAACCGCACATACGTCTTCGCCCCGGCCGCGTGCTTGTGGACGTTCGTCAACGCCTCCTGCACCACCCGAAACGCCGTCTGCTCCACCTGAGGCGCATACGACCGGGCATCCCCCTCCACCGACAGCGCCACCACCATCCCCGCGGCAGCCGACTGCCCCACCAACTCCTCGATCTCCGCCAGACACGGCCCCTCGTCATCCGCCGCCCGCGAAGCCGCCGCAGCCGCAGCCGCAGCAACCCCCACCGCCGCCAACGGCACCGACGCCGCCCGCTCACGCCGCCCGTCCCCACCGCTGCGCAGCACCCCGAGCATCTCCCGCAGCTCCGTCAGCGCCTGCCGCCCCATGTCCCCCACCAGCGCGGCATTCCGGACGGCCTTCTCCGGATCCTTCCGGGCCACCGCCTGCAGCGCCGCGGCATGCACCACCATCAGACTCACCCGGTGCGCGACGACATCGTGCATCTCCCGCGCGATCCGCGTCCGCTCCTCGTTCCGGGCCCACTCGGCCCGCTCCTCCGCCCGCTCCGCGAGCAACTGAAGCTCCCGCTCCAGACTGTCCGCCCGCTCCCGCAGGCTCTCCATCAGCCGCCGCCGCGCCCCCACATACAGACCGAGCAGCACCGGAGGCGCCGTGAAGCCCAGCGACATCGTGATCGCCGCGAACGGCACGAACCAGTCCCCTATGTCCAGGTCCCCCCGCGACATGTCCTGCCGCGTCTTCACGAACGTCACGATCAGCGTCCCCACCAGCGACATCCCCGCCAGCGAGGCGATGATCCGCCGGGGCAGCTCGGCCGCGGCCAGCGTGTACAGGCCGACGACGCCCAGCAGGAAACCCATCTCGGCCGGCGTGATGGCGATCGAGACCAGCACGACGGCGATCGGCCACCGCCGCCGCACCACCAGCACGGAACCGGCCAGCAGCCCGAAGACCACCCCCGCCGCCACCGGGATCCCCGCCTCCCGCGCGAACGGAATCCCCTCCAGCGCGCACTCCAGTGCGGACACCACGGCCAGACTCACATCGAACACGGCACTGCGCCGTCTGGCCCACCACCACGGCCCTCCCCGGGCCGTCACATGGTCTTCCCCCGTCACGGTCATGCCTCCCAGCCTAAAGGCGCCCCCCGCCCGCTTTCCGGCGAGTTTCCGGGACTGGCCCGCATCACACTCCGTGACCGTTCGGCCGCGATACCACCCGATATCCCTCGAACTGTTGAATCGCTCAGCGTTCGATCCCGGAAGACTCCATTCCGCCCGGACGGTATGCGTATGACACATGCACCTGGCAAGTACGCGGACTTCGAGGGGTTGCGGGAGAGGGCGGTGGCGCTGCGGCGCGCAGGGCTGAGCCGACGCCAGATCCGCGACCGCCTGCACGTCGACAACAACGACATCCTCAATCGCCTCCTGGATGGCGAGCCCGCGCCGGCCTGGACGAAGCGCCCGAACGCGAAGGACGACCTGAGGGAGAAGGCCAGGGAGCTCCGACTCCAGGGCTGGACCTACGACCAGATCCAGGTGGAGCTGGGGTGCTCGAAGAGTTCGATCTCGTTGTGGGTACGGGATCCGCCGAAGCCGGAGGCGCAAGCGAACCCCCGAGGAGGCGTCAGCAATCGCGAAGCGGGGCTGGGAAGCCACCATGCGCCTGCGTGACGAGGAGCGGCAGCAGATCAAGGAGGCAGCCAAGCAAGCCGTCGGCGCTCTGTCGCCGCGCGAGCTGCTCCTCTTGGGTGTCGGCCTGTACTGGGCAGAGGGCAGCAAGGACAAGCCCTACGACCGCCGTGAGAACGTCTGCTTCGTCAACAGCGATCCCGGCATGATCCGGGTCTTCCTGGCCTGGCTCGATCTGCTGGGCGTGGGGCGAGATCGCATCCGGTACGCGGTGATGATCCACGAGTCTGCCGACATCCCGGGCGCCGAACTGTACTGGGCCGAACTCGTCGGTGCCGACCGCTCCGCGTTCTACAAGACGACACTCGAGAAACACAACCCCAGGACGGTCCGCGAGAACACCGGCGACTCATACCGGGGCTGCCTTGCGATCAAGGTCCGGAAGAGCGCCGACCTGTACCGTCGCATCGAAGGCTCTTGGTACGGCATAGTGTTGGGAGCCACCCAGCCAATCGGCGAGATGTCCGATTAGCCGGGTTTATGGTCCCCTGTGGTGTAATCGGCAACACGGGTCACTTTGGATGATTTGTTCCAGGTTCGAGTCCTGGCAGGGGAGCACACACTCGGTTCGGGTCCTGGCTGATGCCAATGCCGGTCAGGCCCCACACCCACACCCCCCACAAAACCCCCCGGTATCCTGCGGATGTCACCCCACCCCATCCACAGCCGAAGGGCATCCCGTGAGCGCCAACCGCCCGGCAGCCGTCGTCGTTCTCGCAGCGGGTGAGGGCACCCGTATGAAGTCGGCCACACCCAAGGTCCTGCACGAGCTCTGCGGTCGCAGCCTCGTGGGCCATGTGCTCGCCGCCGCAGGTGAACTACAGCCACAGCACCTGGTCGTCGTGGTCGGCCACGCCCGTGAGAAGGTCACCGCCCACCTCGGCGACATCGCCCCCGACGTCCGCACCGCCGTACAGGCGGAGCAGAACGGCACCGGGCACGCCGTGCGGATGGGTCTCGAGGAGCTCGGCGAGTCCGTCGACGGGACCGTCGTGGTCGTGTGCGGCGATACGCCCCTGCTGACCGGCGCCACCCTGCAGGCCCTCGCGGCCACGCACTCCGCCGACGGCAACGCGGTCACCGTGCTGACCGCCGAGGTGCCGGACGCGACGGGATACGGGCGGATCGTCCGTGACGAGGCCACCGGAGCCGTCACCGCCATCGTCGAGCACAAGGACGCCACCGACGCCCAGCGGTCGATCCGTGAGATCAACTCGGGTGTGTTCGCGTTCGACGGGCAGTTGCTCGCCGACGCGTTGAAGAAGGTGCGGACGGACAACAGTCAGGGCGAGGAGTACCTGACCGATGTGCTCGGGATCCTGCGTGAGGCCGGGCACCGGGTCGGGGCGTCCGTGGCCGGCGATCACCGTGAGATCGCCGGGATCAACAACCGTGTGCAGCTGTCCGAGGCCCGCCGGATTCTGAACGACCGGCTGCTGACCGGGGCCATGCTCGCCGGTGTGACCGTCGTCGACCCGGCGACCACCTGGATCGACGTGACGGTCACCTTCGAGCAGGACGCCGTCGTCCACCCGGGCACCCAGCTGCACGGCTCGACGCACCTGGCCGAGGGCGCCGAGGTCGGGCCCAACTCCCGGCTGACGGACACCCGCGTGGGTGCCGGTGCGCGGGTCGACAACACCGTGGCCACGGGCGCCGAGGTCGGCCCGGACGCGACCGTGGGTCCGTACGCGTATCTGCGTCCGGGGACGCGGCTCGGCGCGAAGGGCAAGATCGGGACGTACGTGGAGACGAAGAACGCGTCGATCGGGGACGGGACGAAGGTGCCCCACCTCTCCTACGTGGGTGACGCGACCATCGGGGAGCAGTCCAACATCGGTGCTGCGAGCGTGTTCGTGAACTACGACGGCCAGGAGAAGCACCACACGACCATCGGTTCGCACTGCCGGACGGGCTCGGACAACATGTTTGTGGCGCCTGTCACGGTGGGGGACGGCGCGTACACCGCTGCCGGGTCCGTGATCACGAAGGATGTGCCGCCCGGTTCGCTGGCTGTGGCCCGTGGTCAGCAGCGGAATATCGAGGGTTGGGTGGCTCGGAAGCGTCCGGGGAGCGCTGCCGCGAAGGCGGCGGAGGCGGCTTCCCGGGAGTCGGCCGGCGAGGGCTGACCGGAAACCGATGCCTCAAACACGGCGTACGGTGATAAGTGCACACCCGCACCCCCACCAGCTGAGACGGCCTCCGGCAAGCCGGCTGCGAGGTCTCTCGACACCCAGCTGCGAAACCTCTGAGGAGACAGTGCTGTGACCGGGATCAAGACGACCGGCGAGAAGAAGTTGATGTTCTTCTCCGGCCGCGCCCACCCCGAGCTTGCGGAGGAGGTCGCCCAACAGCTGGGTGTCGGGGTTGTCCCGACGAAGGCCTTCGACTTCGCGAACGGTGAGATCTATGTGCGGTATCAGGAGTCGGCGCGTGGTGCCGACTGTTTCCTGATCCAGAGCCACACTGCTCCGATCAACAAGTGGATCATGGAGCAGTTGATCATGATCGACGCGCTGAAGCGTGCGTCGGCTCGTTCCATCACGGTCATCGTGCCCTTCTACGGTTACGCGCGGCAGGACAAGAAGCACCGTGGGCGTGAACCGATTTCGGCGCGTCTGATCGCGGACATGATGAAGACCGCGGGTGCGGACCGGATCCTGACCGTGGATCTGCACACGGATCAGATCCAGGGCTTCTTCGACGGTCCGGTGGACCACCTGTTCGCGCTGCCGCTGCTGGCGGACTACGTGGGCCGGAAGGTGGACCGGCAGAAGCTGACGGTCGTGTCGCCGGACGCGGGCCGGGTGCGGGTCGCGGACCGCTGGTGCGACCGGCTGGGTGCGCCGCTGGCGATCGTGCACAAGCGGCGGGACAAGGACGTCGCGAACCAGGTCACCGTCCACGAGGTCGTGGGTGAGGTGGAGGGTCGCGTGTGTGTCCTGGTGGACGACATGATCGACACCGGTGGGACGATCTGTGCCGCGGCGGACGCGCTGTTCGCGCACGGTGCGGAGGATGTCATCGTGACGGCGACGCACGGTGTGCTGTCGGGTCCGGCGGCGGACCGGCTGAAGAACTCGCGGGTGAGTGAGTTCGTGTTCACGAACACGCTGCCGACGCCGGGTGAGCTGAGCGGGGATCTGGACAAGATCTCGGTGCTGTCGATCGCGCCGACGATCGCGAATGCGGTGCGTGAGGTGTTCGAGGACGGTTCGGTGACGAGCCTGTTCGACGACCAGTAGGAGTCCCTGGTCGGGGTCCTGCAGATCGTTTTGGGTGCGGCCTCCCTTGCCGAGTAGACTGCTGAAGTTGCTCGGCGAGGGAGGCCGTTTCCCGTGGGTGGGATGCGGTGATCCGTTATCGACGCGCTCTTCGTAGCAGGCCGTTCGTGGCCGGGTGACCACGTCCGTTCTGATTTCGAGGAGTGATTATGTCCGAGGTGAAGATCTCCGCCGCGACGCGCACCGAGTTCGGCAAGGGTGCCGCGCGCCGTATCCGTCGTGAAGACAAGGTTCCGGGTGTCCTGTACGGGCACGGTTCGGACCCGCTGCACCTGACCCTGCCGGGTCACGACCTGCTGATGGCGCTGCGTACGCCGAACGTGCTGATCGCGCTGGACATCGACGGCAAGAAGAACGAGCTGGCGATTCCGAAGTCCGTGCAGCGTGACCCGCTGAAGGGTTTCCTGGAGCACGTGGACCTGCTGCTGGTGAAGCGCGGCGAGCAGGTCAACGTCGACGTCTACGTCCACACCGAGGGTGAGCTGGCCCCGGGTGCCTTCCTGCTGGAGCACGTGCTGAACGCGCTGCCGGTCGAGGCCGAGGCGACGCACATCCCGGAGTCCGTGACCGTCTCCATCGAGGGTCTGGCGGCCGGTGACTCCATCCTCGCGAAGGACATCACGCTGCCGAAGGGCACGACCCTGGCCGTCGAGGAGGACACCGTCGTCCTTCAGGTCCTGGCCGCGCAGGCCGAGGAGGCCCCGGAGGGTGGAGAGGCCGAGGGCGAAGAGGCCGCTGAGGCCTGATCCTCTTCGTCGTCGTTTCGTCGGCCGCTGCTCCCGTGCGGGGCGGCGGCCGACGCGTATGAAGGAGACATGGACGTGACGACCGATGCGGCCGCTCCCTGGCTGATCGTGGGGCTGGGCAATCCGGGGCCGGAGTATGCGGGGAACCGGCACAACGTGGGTTTCATGGTGGCCGATCTGCTGGCGGACCGGGTCGGGGGGAGGTTCAAGCGGGCCGGGCGGGCGCAGGCGCAGGTCGTGGAGGGCCGGATCGGGCCGCCGGGGCCGTTGAACCGGCGGGTGGTGCTGGCGAAGCCGATGTCGTACATGAATCTGTCGGGCGGGCCGGTGAACGCGCTGCGGGATTTCTACAAGGTGCCGGTGGGCCATGTGGTGGCGGTGCATGACGAGTTGGACATCGACTACGGGATGTTGCGGCTGAAGCTGGGTGGCGGGGACAACGGGCACAACGGTCTGAAGTCGATGACGAAGGCGTTCGGTGCGGAGTATCACCGGGTGCGGTTCGGGATCGGGCGGCCGCCGGGGCGGATGCCGGTGGCGGACTTCGTGCTGAAGGATTTCTCGTCGGCGGAGCGCAAGGAGCTGGACTACTTCGTGGACCGGGCGGCGGACGCGGTGGAGGCGTTGGTGATCGAGGGGCTGGAGCGGGCGCAAAGCACGTACAACTCCTGACTTGTCACCCACCGAGGTTGACGGGTCGTTCAGGCATGGCCAATGATCCCGGCCATGCCTGCCCATGCCACCTCTTCGTCCCAGGTCTCGGCCGTCGTGCTGCGGTTCGGGCGGTTCGCGGCGATGGGTGCGGTCGCGGTGTTGATCCTGATCGCGGGTGTGTGGGCGTCGTGGGGTACGGCGCAGCACGTGATGCTGACGAAGGGCCGGGAGCGGGGCACGGTCGATGTGGCGCGGTGCGGGCCGGAGGCGTGCTGGGGCCGGTTCACGCCGTCGTCGGAGGGGTGGCAGCCCCGGGCGCGGGTGGTGCTGGAGAAGTCGGTCGCGGTGGAGCGGGGCCGGACGTACACGGTGGTCGTGAAGCCCGGCGGTGATGACGCGGTGCGTTCGGGCCCGGCGGGGGTGCTGTACGCGTGGATTCCGCTGGGTGGTGCGCTGTTGCTGGCGTCGGTCGTGGTGGCGGGTGGTCTGCTGCGGACGCGGTTGGCGTGGGTGATGGCGTTGTCGGGGGTGGCGTTGCTGACGGCCGCTTTCGTGACCGTCTGAGGGGTTGGAGCGTTCTTTCCTTCTGTGGAGGGGGCGAGCGTTGTGTGTTCGTGATTGACGTGCTGCCGGGCGAGGCTGGAAGCTGAGCCGCCCCCTCCACATCTTCCCGGTCACTTCTCGAAGATGGACTACTTCCCCATGCGAACCTTCTCGCGTTTCGGCGCTGTCTGCGCCGCCGCTTCCGCTGTCCTTCTGCTTGCTCCGGCCGCCCACGCCACTCCTGGTGGTGACAACGGCACGGTGAAGATCCATGACGCCTCGACGGGCGAGGAGCTGCGTCGTAACGAGCCGCATGTGTGCGCCTTCTACCTTGATGCCTTCGGTTTCGACGGCGGTCAGGAGGTGGACTGGCGCATCGACGCGATCCCGCCGAGTGAGAACAAGGGGGAGACGGTGGAGTCCGGTGCGCTGACGCTGGACGCCCAGGGTCACGGCCGCAGTGAGGATCTGTCGCTGCCCGACGGGCACTACAAGCTGTTCTGGAACTTCGAGGGCGAGAAGGGGTCCGCCAAGCACAAGGTGTTCTGGTCGGAGTGCGAGGACGAGCAGGAGCCAGGTGGTGTGACGCCGTCCGGTTCGGCGTCCGTGTCGCCTTCGGCGGGGGCGTCCGGGGCGCCGTCGGGTGAGCCGTCCGGGTCGGCGTCGCCGAGTTCGTCGGCCGGCGGGGATGTGCCGGTGTCCTCGTCGCCGTCGTCGTCGCCGTCGCCGCAGGGCGGTGCCGGTGGTGACCTCGCCGAGACGGGCAACGGGGCTCCGGTGGGCCTGCTGTCCGGTGTGGCGGCGGTGCTGGTGGCGGGCGGCGGGTTCCTGGTGCTGCGGCGCCGGAGGTTCGGCCGCGGCTGATGTGGAACGCACCGTGCCCCCGAGCCTGTACGGCTCGGGGGCACGGTGGTGTCCGGGGTGGTTCAGCCGGTGTTGCGCAGGCCGGCTGCCACGCCGTTGACGGTGAGGAGCAGGGCGCGGGCGAGGAGCGGGTCGGGCTGTTCGCCGGCGGCGGCCGCGTCGCGCTGCCGCTTGAGCAGGGCGACCTGGAGGTAGGAGATGGGGTCGAGGTAGGCGTCGCGGATGGTGAAGGTCTGCTTCAGGACGGGTGCGGCGTCGAGGAGTTCGGCTTCGCCGGTGACGCGCAGGACTTCGCGGATGGTCAGTTCGTGTTCGGCCTTGATGGTGTCGAAGACGTGCTTGAGCTCGTCGGGGACGAGGGTGTCGACGTAGTGCTGGGCGATCCGCAGGTCGGTCTTGGCCAGGGTCATCTCGACGTTGGAGATGAAGTTGCGGAAGAAGTGCCACTGTCCGTGCATCTCGTCGAGGACGGTGTCAAGGCCCGCCTCGCGCAGCGCCTTCAGGCCGGAGCCCACGCCGAACCAGCCGGGCACGATCTGCCGTGACTGGGTCCAGCCGAAGACCCACGGGATGGCGCGCAGCCCGTCGAGCGACACGCCCGAGCCGGGGCGGCGGGAGGGCCGCGAGCCCAGGTGCAGGTCGGCGAGCTGGTCGACCGGCGTGGAAGCGAGGAAGTACGTCGGCAGGTCGGGGTCCTCGACGAGTTCGCGGTAGGCGGCGTGGGCGGCGTCGGAGACGACGTCCATCGCGGCGTCCCAGCGGGCGAGGGCCTCGTCGGACTGGCGGGGGGCTGTGTGCAGGGCGGACGCCTGGAGCGTGGCGGCGACCGTCAGCTCCAGGTTCTCCCTGGCCAGGGAGGGGATGAGGTACTTGTCGGAGATGACCTCGCCCTGTTCGGTCACCTTGATCTCGCCCTCGAGGGTGCCCCAGGGCTGGGCGAGGATGGCGTCGTGGGTGGGGCCGCCGCCGCGGCCGACGGTGCCGCCGCGGCCGTGGAAGAGGCGCAGGCGTACGCCGTAGCGGTGGGCGACGTCGCGCAGGCGGCGCTGGGCGCGGTGGATCTCCCACTGGCTGGTGGTGATGCCGCCGAACTTGGAGGAGTCGGAGTAGCCGAGCATGACTTCCTGGACGTCCCCGCGCAGGGCGACGAGGCGCCGGTAGGAGGGGTCGGAGAGCATGTCCTCCAGGATGGTGTCGGCTGCCTTGAGCTCGTCGGTGGTCTCGAGCAGCGGCACGATGCCGATCTTGGCCCAGCCGGCGTGCAGGTCGACGAGGCCGGCCTCGCGGGCGAGGACGGCGGCGGCGAAGACGTCGTCAGCGCCCTGGCACATGGAGATGATGTACGACTCGATGACCTCGGGTCCGAAGACCTCCAGGGCGCGCTTGACGGTGCCGAAGACGCCGAGGGTCTTCTCGCCGGGCGCGTCGACGGGTGCCGGGGTGGGGGCGAGGGGGCGACGGGAGCGCAGTTCCTTGGCGAGGAGCTTGGCGCGGTAGTCGCGGGGCATGTCGGCGTAGCGCCAGGATTCCTCGCCGAGCCGGTCGAAGAGCTGGCCGAGGGCGTGGTGGTGGGCGTCGGCGTGTTCGCGGACGTCCATGGTGGCGAGCTGGAGGCCGAAGGCGGCGAGGGTGCGGATGGTGCGGGCGAGGCGTCCGTCGGCGAAGAGGCTGCCGCGGTGTTCGCGCAGGGAGTCCTGGATGATCCGCAGGTCGGCGAGGAGCTGGCCGGTGCCGAGGTAGTCGCGGCCGGGCACGTGGGCGGTGCCCTCGGCAAGGCGCTTCTTGGTGTTCTCCAGCTTCTGCCGGATGCAGGTGGCCTTGAGCCGGTAGGGCTCTTCGGCGTTGAGGCGCTTGTAGCGGGGGCTGATCTCGGGGAGGTTCTCCAGGTCGGCCTGGAGGGAGGTCAGGAGTTCCTCGGTGGCGCCGGCGTAGCGGATGGAGTTGGAGAGGAAGCCGCGGAGTTCGTCGATCGTCTCCAGGGCGTCGTTGATGCCGTGTTCGTGCTGGAGGATGAGGACGTCCCAGGTCACCTGGGGGGTGACGTTGGGGTTGCCGTCGCGGTCGCCGCCGATCCAGGTGCCGAAGGTGAGGGGGCGGGTTTCGTCGGGGAGCTTGACCCCGGCGCGCTCCAGTTCGGCGGTGAGGTCCTCCAGGACGTCGCCGACGGCGTTGGCGTGGAGTTCGTCGAGGTAGTAGATGGCGTTGCGGGCCTCGTCGGCGGGCTCGGGGCGCACGACGCGGAGTTCGTCGGTCTGCCAGACGAGGTCGATGTTCTCGGCCAGTCGGGTGTCCAGGCGGCGCCGGTCGGACTCGATGACCGGGGTCTCCAGGAGCGCGGCGATGCGCCGGAGCTTGTTCAGGACCGAGCGGCGTGCGGCCTCGGTGGGGTGGGCCGTGAAGACGGGGCGCACGTTGAGGTTGCGGACCGTCTCGCGCAGGTGCTCGGGGTCGGCGTCCTTGAGCCGGTCGGCCGTACGGGCGAGGAGTCCGCCCTCGGCGGCGCGGCGGGCGCGCAGCTCGCGGCCGCGGTGGACCTGCTCGGTGACGTTGGCCAGGTGGAAGTAAGTGGAGAAGGCGCGGACCAGCTTGGCCGCGGTGTCGAGTTCGGTGCCGCGCAGCAGCTCGGCGGCGGCTTCGCCGTCCTCACGGGTGAGGCGGCGGACCTTCTCGACGAGTTCCAGCAGCTCGGGGCCTTCTTGGCGGACGAGGGTCTCGCCGAGGAGGTCGCCCAGCCGGCGGATGTCGGCTCGCAGCTCACTGCTCGTCGTCGTGGTCTGGTCGTCGGCACTGCTCACAGGTGCGGCTCCTTGCAGTGTTGAAGCTCGTCTGGGAGGGGAACCCGGACGGCGTCTCGCGCGGCGGGGCGCCGCATACGGATCGGACATCCGGGAAGAAATCAGAGCGGACCGCGCTGTCCGACCGACTCCAGGATAGGTGTCGGCCGGGACGCGCAGGCTCGCGGGCTCTTGCCGCCGGGCGACGCACTGCCATACTTACGATGCCGTAGGTTACGGAACCGTAGGAAGCACGTCACGGTTCACGTGCCCCGGCCACTCCATCTCCATCCACATACCCCCCAGGGGACGCGTATGACCAGTAGTTCCGACGTGATCGAGGACGCCCCCGAGGCGCCCGGTCAGGCCACCGATGCCGCCACCGCCACGCTGGGCGGCGAGAAGAAGCGGTCCATCGAGCAGATCGCCCTCCTCCTCTTCATCACCGTTCCGTTCCTCGCGCTGCTGGCGGCGGTGCCGCTGGCGTGGGGCTGGGGGGTGAGCTGGCTGGACCTCGGTCTGCTGGTCTTCTTCTACTACCTGGGGTGCCACGGCATCACGATCGGCTTCCACCGTCACTTCACCCATGGTTCCTTCAAGGCCAAGCGGCCGCTGAAGATCGCGCTGGCGGTCGCGGGGTCCATGGCGGTCGAGGGTCCGCTGGTGCGCTGGGTGGCCGATCACCGCAAGCATCACAAGTTCTCCGACGCGGAGGGCGATCCGCACTCGCCGTGGCGGTTCGGCGAGACCCTGCCGGCCCTGATGAAGGGCCTGTGGTGGGCGCACATCGGATGGATGTTCGATGAGGAGCAGACGTCGCAGGAGAAGTACGCCCCGGACCTGATCAAGGACAAAACGCTCCGCAACATCTCCCGCCAGTTCGTCCTGTGGACGGTGGTGTCGCTGGGGCTCCCGCCGCTGATCGGCGGTCTGGTCACGATGTCCTGGTGGGGCGCGTTCACCGCGTTCTTCTGGGGTTCGCTCGTCCGGGTGGCCCTGCTGCACCACGTGACCTGGTCGATCAACTCGATCTGCCACGCGGTCGGCAAGCGCCCCTTCAAGTCGCGGGACCGTTCGGGCAACGTGTGGTGGCTGGCGATCCTGTCCTGCGGTGAGTCCTGGCACAACCTGCACCACGCCGACCCGACCTCGGCGCGGCACGGGGTGATGCGCGGCCAGCTGGATTCGTCCGCCCGGCTGATCCGGTGGTTCGAGATGGCGGGCTGGGCGTACGACGTGCGCTGGCCGTCACGCTCCCGTATCGATTCGCGCCGTAACGGCGGGGAAGGCGGCTCCCGGCAGGGGAAGGAGCCCGTCGAGGCGGCATGATGGTCGCTGTGGCGACCGACTCGAGCAGCACCCCCAGCAACGACAAGCCGCGGCGAGCACGTCGCACCCGGATGACCGGCGCCGAGCGCCGTCAGCAACTGCTGGAGATCGGTCGCACGCTCTTCGCGGCGAAGGGGTTCGAAGGCACGTCGGTGGAGGAGATCGCGGCGAAGGCCGGGGTCTCCAAGCCGGTGGTCTACGAGCACTTCGGCGGCAAGGAAGGGCTGTACGCGGTCGTGGTGGACCGTGAGATGCGGCGCCTGCTGGACATGGTGACCAGCTCGCTCACGGCCGGTCACCCCCGCGAACTGTGCGAGCAGGCGGCGTTCGCCCTGCTGGACTACATCGAGGAGTACACGGACGGTTTCCGCATCCTGGTCCGTGACTCCCCCATCCCCCAGTCGACGGGCTCCTTCGCCTCGCTGATCTCGGACATCGCCACGCAGGTGGAGGACATCCTGGGCCGCGAGTTCAAGAGCCGCGGCTTCGACCCCAAGCTGGCCCCGCTGTACGCGCAGGCCCTGGTCGGCATGGTCGCCCTGACCGGCCAGTGGTGGCTGGACGTGCGCAGGCCGAAGAAGGCCGAGGTGGCCGCACACCTGGTGAACCTGGCGTGGCACGGCCTGGACGGCATAGAGGCCAAGCCGCACCTGATAGGACGCCGCAAGAGCTGAACCCATGGTGCCACGAGATTAACCTTGTGGCACCATGTGCGCATGACTGAGATCACGATCAGCTCCGCCCGTTCCCAGCTCGGCGACCTGGTCCGGCGCGCGGCCCACAGCCGCGAGACCATCGCCATCACCGACCACGGCCATGTGGCCGCGCTGCTCGTGTCTCCGCAGGTGATAGAGGATCTCGAGGACGCACTGGCTGTCGCCGACTATCAGCGACGCAAGGCGGAGGGCACGCTCGGCGAGGGCATTGCGCACGAAGAGGTCGGGCGCATGCTGGGGCTGCGCCCGTGACCTACCGCATCATCTGGGAGCCGAACGCCACGAACGCGGCGGTGCGCTTCCTCAAGGACGATCCTGACGGGCTCGCCGCCGTGTACGAAGCCGTCGACGCCCTCGCCGAAACTCCACGTCCCGCCGCCTCCACCCCTTACGGCTGGGATTTCCGCCGGCTCCGCGTCGGCGGCTACCGCGTCATCTACGCCATCGACGACGACGTGATCCACATCCTCGTCACCCACCTCGGCCGCACCGCCTGACCACCGGTCACCCTCGTTTCCGGGCCACCGCGAACACCCGGCGGAACGGGAACGGTGTGCCGTGCGGGCCGGCCGGATAGGCCTCGCGCAGGGCCGCCCGGTACTCGGCGACGAAGGCCTCCCGCGCCTCGGGCTCCTCGGCGAGCGCGGTCAGCACGGGCCGCAGGCCGGTCCCCTTCACCCAGTCGAGCACCGGGTCCTCGCCCTGGAGCAGATGGATGTACGTCGTCTCCCATACGTCGGCCGCGCAGCCGAGGGACGTCAGCCGCGCGAGGTAGGCCTCGGGGGTGAGGACGGCGTCGTCGTGGCGCAGGGCGTCGGCGAGCCGGCCGCGCCAGCGCGGGGAGGCGGCGAGTTCGCGCATGAGCCGGTGGCTGGGGGCGTCGAAGTTGCCCGGCACCTGGAAGGCGAGGGTGCCGCCGGGTTTCAGCCCGGCCACCCAGCCGGCGAACCGCTCGACGTGCCCCGGCACCCACTGCAGCGTGGCGTTGCTGACGATCAGGTCGTACGGCTCGTCCGGCGTCCATGTCCGTGCGTCGGCGTGGCCGAAGTCGAGACGCCCGCCGCCGGACGTGGGCCCCTCGTGGTCGACGTGGGCCTTGTCGAGCATCTCGGGCGAGTTGTCGTAGCCGGTGATCCGGGCGGTGGGCCAGCGGGCGGCGAGCAGCGTGGTGACGTTGCCGGGGCCGCAGCCGAGGTCGGCGATGCGGGGATGGCCTGCGGGCGGTCGCGTGGGCAGGTCGGGGACGCGGGCGAGGAGGTCGGTGAAGGGACGGGCGCGGTGGTCTGCGTGACGGAGGTACTGGGCGGGGTCCCAGGTGGGGGCGGCTGCGGGCATGGGTCCTCCTGGTGTCCTGGTGGTGACCGTGCGGGACGCGCACCCAGCGTGATCCCCTCAGTATCTCGATGTCAAGAAACTGGACATCAAGAGACTCTACGTCGACACAACCACTACACTGATCGTCATGGAGGACGAGGTCGATCGGCTGGTCGCAGCGTGGCGCCGGGAGCGCCCGGACCTCGACGTGGAACCGCTCGAGGTGCTCAGCCGCGTGAGCAGACTGGCGCGGCATCTGGACCGGGCACGGCGGCTGGCGTTCGCGGAGCACAATCTGGAGCCGTGGGAGTTCGACGTCCTGACGGCCCTGCGCCGCGCGGGCACGCCGTATCAGCTCTCGCCGGGACAGCTCCTCACTCAGACCCTGGTCACTTCGGGCACGATGACGAACCGCATCGACCGCCTGGCCAAGAAGGGCCTGGTGGAACGGCTCCCCGACCCCAGCGACCGCCGCGGCGTCCTGGTCCGGCTGACGGACGAGGGCCGGGACCGCGCGGACCAGGCCCTGGCGGGTCTGCTGGACCAGGAGCGCGCGATCCTCGCGGAGCTCTCCCGAGCGCAGCGCGGCGATCTGGCGGGGCTGCTACGCCAGCTGACCGCCCCGTTCGACAACATCCCCGGCTAGGTCCGCGGGCCCGACCCCGGCCCGCCGCGCGAGGGCGACGGCGGCGAGGGTGGAGTGCACGCCGAGCTTGCCGAGAACGTTCTGCATATGAGTCCGCACGGTGTGCGGCGACAGATACAGGCGCTCGGCGACGGCCTTGCGCCCCAGCCCCGCCACCATGCACCGCAGCACTTCCCGCTCACGCGGAGTGAGGGACTCGACGAGCCGCTCGCTCTCGGTGCGGTGCTTGCGGGCGGCGGTGAGCTCCCGCAGCACGCCCGTCAGCAGGGCGGGCGGCAGATGGGTCTCGTCCCGCAGCACGCCCCGGATGACCGTGAGCAGCCGGGACAGCGAGCAGTCCTTCGCCACCCACCCGGAGGCGCCGGCCTGCAGGGCGAGCGCGGCCCGCCGCGGATCGTCCTTCTCGGCGAGCACGACGATCCGTACGTTGGGCTGCGCGGAGCGCACTCCCGTGACGAGGGATATCCCGTCGACGAGTCCGTCCTCGTTGCCCTCCTGCACGGGTACGGCCGGGCGGGCGCCCGGCACCTTGCCGCCGAGGTCGGCGTCCACGAGCAGCACGTCGAACCGCCGCCCCTCGGCGACCGCCCGCTCCAGGCTGCGCAGCGCGGCCGGGCCACTGCCGGCCGCGGAGACGTCGACATCGGGCTCGGCGGCCAAGGCCGCCGCGAGTGACTCGGCGAAGATGCGATGGTCGTCGACGACCAGCACTCGGATGCGAACCACGAAACCCCCTTCCCCGAGCTCCCGAAGAGCAGGGGCTACCCCATCGTCGGAGGATGACACCGCGCGGGTACGACGCCGGAGTGTCCGGATCTGCTGCGTCTGACCGTTCGTCCTTGCCGCAGCAGCCTGTTCGGGTCGCCGCAGCCGCACGGCCGCCGCCGTGCAGTAACCGCTACCCCCACCCCGGGCGTCGTACCCGGCTGTCTCGCCCCCTGATCGGCACCGGCCCCCACCGGTGCTGTTCATCAGGGTACGGACGGGGGCCCGGAGCGGAAGGTTATTTGCAGAACTGACTGACCGACGCGTTTATGGTGTGCCGCATGTTCCGTCTTGAGACAGAAGTCGACAAGGCCCGACGTGATCTGCTCCGCACCCGCCTGCGGGACACGAACACAGCCGCCTCTCCGATCCTGCGCGCCCTGGTCGGAACACCGGACGAAAGGGACGTCCCCTTGCATGTGTGGGCTGTGAACGACAGGGACGACGACCTCGCCGGCGGCCTGGTCGGCCACACCTGGGCGACATGGCTCCACGTGACCTACCTCTGGGTCGACGAACGCCACCGCGGCAGGGGCCTGGGCGCACGGTTGCTCGCGCAGGCGGAACACATCGCGACCACGTCCCGCGGCTGCCGCTCGGCCCGCCTGGAGACCTGGGACTTCCAGGCCCCGAGGTTCTACGAGAAGCAGGGGTACGACGTGGTGTGCGTGATCCCGGACTATCCGCCGGGGATCACGGAGTACGCGTTGACGAAGAGGCTGGGCTGATCTGCGAGTGCGAAGCCCTCGACGCTGCGCCGACTTCGCCCACCGATAGCGTTGGTTCGCTTGAGTTATCCCCCCACATGATCAACGGGAGACACGGTGAACCGCCCCGCTCGGCTCGTGACAGCCGCGCTCACCGCATCCGCGGCCCTGCTGCTGACCGCCTGTGGCTCGGGGGGAGGTGACGGTTCGTCGTCGTCCGACAAGATCGCCGGAGCGGATTCGGGCGACAAGGCCTCTGCCTCGCCTTCGGTTTCCGCGTCTGCGGACGGGATCGACCGGCCGGAGATCAAGCTGCCCGAGGACATGAAGCTGGTCTTCGAGGGGCAGCAGACCGGCGACGCCGTCAAGGACGCGGTCCTGGCGGACAACGAACGTGCCGTCAGCACCGTGTGGCAGGCCATGGCGTACCGCGATCTGAAGAAGTCGGGCATGGCCTTCTACTACACGGACAACGCGCTGGTCGGCGTCTACCAGTATGCGAAGGGTGCCATCGACAAGAAGACCAGCTGGGCCGGCACACTTCGTTACTTCGACCGCCAGGTGACGGTGTTCGACAAGAAGTCGGCGGCTCTGACGTACTGCGTCGACGAGAGCAAGGCAGACCTCAAGGATCGCGAGACAAACAAGCTGCAGGGCACCAAGACCACGCCGAACAGCTACGTCTTCTACAACCTCGGTCTGAAGAAGAACCAAGAAGGTGTCTGGCAGACCTGGGACCTCACCGAGGACCGGGGGTCGCAGAAGTGTCAGCCCTGACGCGATGCCTGGGACTGGCGGCCCTCACCGTGGCGCTGACCGGACTCGGGGCGTCTCCGGCTTTGGCTGGAGGGTTCGACCCTGTCGGTTCCCAGCAGAGGAAGACATCCGGGGATTCCTCCGGCCCGGCCCTGGAATCCCGGGTCAGCATCACGGTCAAGGGCACCAAGGCGAAGGGCAGTGGTCCGATCACGTCCACAGCCGTGGACTGGGAGCCACCGGCCTGCTGGTACGAGCCCTATTGGAAGGCCAAGGACTTCAAGACGTTCAACGAGGCCAAGTGGTCGATGTACGAGTCCGCCGGTGGCGAGCCGGAGGGCATCGCTGACGTCCAAGCGCACTACAAGAAGGGCCATCCCTACTAGGACTTCAACGTCGCCAAGAACGATGAGGGCATGTGGTGGGTGGCCGTGAAGAACCCGGAGATGAAGGACGACCCGGCGGCCAAGGCCTGCACACGGGACCCCTTCTGGGTCGACAACGTGTCCCCCAGGCCATCGACACCGAAACCCTCGCCGGGCTCGCGCACCAGCGCACCGTCGTGCCGCCGACCAAGATCTCGCTGGCCCCGGACGGCAAGTCGACGGTGAACGCCCCCACCTGGATCTGGCTCGACAAAGGCGCCTTCAAGCCGGTCTCCGTCACGGCGAGTCTGCCCGGCACCGGGCTGTGGGCGACCACGACCGCCAAGCCGGTGAGCCTGCACCTCGATCCGGGCACAGCGGACGCGGAAACCCTCCCGGCGTCCGGTGAGTGCCTGATCAACGACGACGGTTCCATCGGAGAGCCGTACGCCAGGGGCAAGGGGGAGCTGACGCCTCCGTGCGGCGTGCGGTATCTGCGCTCGTCGGGAGACGGCACCTACGGCCTGGAGGCGACGCTCACCTGGGAGATCACCTGGGAAGGCGCGGGCGGCACGGGCGGCGACCTGCCCAACGGCACGTTCGCCACCACCACCCAGGTGCCGGTCCAGGAGATCCAGTCCGTCAACCGTTGATAAGTGACGAGAGCGGCGCCCGGTCGAAGGACGGGCGCCGCTCTCGTCGGGTCGGGTCAGTGCACGCGGCGTGCTCCCGGCGACGGGACCGCTTCGAAGACGCGGGGGGCCGTGAAGCCCGCCGCCGCGAAGGCTTCTGTCACCGCCTTGGTGATGGCGTCCACGTCCGGCTCCTCCGCGAGGACGATCGCCGAGCCGCCGAAGCCGCCGCCCGTCATGCGGGCGCCCAGGGCGCCGGACGCCAGGGCCGTGTCGACGACCAGGTCCAGTTCCGGGCAGGAGATGCGGAAGTCGTCGCGAAGCGAGGCGTGGCCCTCGATCAGGACGGGGCCGATCGCGCGGGTTTCGCCCGACTCCAGGAGGGAGACGACCCGTTCGACGCGTGCGTTCTCCGTGACGATGTGGCGGACCAGGCGGCGGACCTCCTCCTCGTCGCCCAGGCGGGCCAGAGCCGCGTCCAGGTCGGCGTGGGGCACGTCCCGGAGCGCGTCGACGCCCAGCAGGGCCGCGCCCTTCTCGCAGCCGGCCCGGCGCTTGCCGTACTCGCCCTCGCTGTGCGAGTGCTTGACCTGGGTGTCCACGACCAGCAGGCGCATGCCCTCGGCCGCCAGGTCGAAGGGGATCTGCTTCTGGGAGAGGTCGCGCGTGTCGAGGAACAGGGCGTGGCCGGCCTCGCAGCAGGCCGATGCCGTCTGGTCCATGATGCCGACCGGGGCGCCGACGTAGACGTTCTCCGCGCGCTGGCACAGGCGGGCCAGCCGCCAGCCCTGCAGACCGAGCGAGAACAGGTCGTTCAGGGCGAGGGCGACGACGATCTCCAGGGCCGCCGACGACGACAGGCCCGCGCCCGACGGGACCGTGGAGGTCAGGTGGATGTCCGCGCCCGTGACCGCGTGACCGGCCTCGCGCAGGGCCCAGACCACGCCCGCCGGGTACGCCGTCCAGTTCTTGTCCGACTCGGGGGCGAGATCGTCGAGACGGAGTTCGGTCACCCCGCTCTCGACGTCCGCCGAGTGCAGGCGCAGCACGCCGTCCGTGCGCCGGGAGACGGCCGCCACGGCGGTGTGCGGCAGCGCGAAGGGCATCACGAAGCCGTCGTTGTAGTCGGTGTGCTCACCGATGAGGTTGACGCGGCCCGGGGCCGCCCAGACACCCTCGGGGGCGGCTCCGTAGAGCTCCTCGAAACCGTCCCGCGCCTGCTGTGCGCCCACTACTGCTCCCTTGAGATGTTCTGCGCGAAGTCCCACGCGTCCGCGACGATCCCCGCGAGGTCCGCGCGGGACGGGTTCCAGCCCAGCTTCTCGCGGGCCGTGGCGGCCGACGCCACCAGGACCGCCGGGTCGCCGCCCCGGCGCGGAGCGACCACTTCCGGGATCGGGTGGCCCGTCACCGTGCGGACCGTCTCGATGACCTCGCGGACCGAGAAGCCGTTGCCGTTGCCGAGGTTGCAGATCAGGTGCTCGCCGGAAGCGGCGGCCCGAAGCGCCAGCAGATGGGCCTCGGCCAGGTCCGCGACGTGGATGTAGTCGCGCACGCAGGTGCCGTCCGGCGTCGGGTAGTCGTCGCCGAAGACCGAGATCGCCTCGCGCCTGCCCTGCGCGACCTGCAGGACCAGCGGGATCAGGTGGGACTCGGGGTCGTGACGCTCGCCGTACGCGCCGTACGCGCCCGCCACGTTGAAGTAGCGCAGGGAGACCGCGCCCAGGCCGTGCGCCGCCGCCTCGCCCGTGATCATGTGGTCGACCGCGAGCTTCGAGGCGCCGTACGGGTTCGTCGGGGACGTGGGCGCCGTCTCGAGGATCGGGACCTGCTCCGGCTCGCCGTACGTCGCCGCCGTCGAGGAGAAGACCAGCGTGCGGACGCCAGCCTCGCGCATCGCGGCCAGCAGCGCCATGGTGCCGCCGACGTTGTTGTCCCAGTACTTCTCCGGCTTCACGACCGACTCGCCGACCTGCGAGAACGCGGCGAAGTGCAGCACCCCGTCGAACGACGCGTCGAGCCACTTGGCGGCGTCGCGGATGTCGCCCTCGACGAACGTCGCGCCCGCCGGGACGCCCTCGCGGAAGCCCGTGGAGAGGTTGTCGAGGACGACGACCTCGTGACCGGCCTCCAGCAGGTGCTGTGCGACCACGCTGCCGACGTATCCCGCGCCGCCCGTCACCAGGTACTTCCCGCTCATGAACTCGCTACCTCTCGCAGTCGCTCGGCCGCGCGCTCCGGCGGCACGTCGTTGATGAACACGTTCATGCCGGACTCGGAACCCGCGAGAAACTTCAGCTTGCCGGAAGTGCGGCGGATGGTGAAAAGCTCGAGGTGAAGCGCGAAGTCCTCGCGCACGACCCCGTCGAACTCCTCCAGCGCGCCGAACGGTGCCTGGTGCCAGGCCGCGATGTACGGCGTCGGAGGCTCGCCCGCGGAGCCTTCCCCTCCGTCCCGCCCGTCGAAGATCCGGTCGAAGCGCCTCAAGAGTTCCAGATAAACCTTGGGGAACTCTGTGCGCGCACCCTCGTCCAGGCCGAGCAGGTCGGGCACGCGGCGCTTGGGGTACAGGTGGACCTCGTACGGCCAGTGCGCCGCGTACGGCACGAAGGCCACCCAGTGTTCACCCTCCAGGACGACCCGCTCACCGGCGAGTTCACGCTCCAGGACGGCGTCGAAGAGGTTCTCCCCGCCGGTCATCTCCTTGTGGGCCGCGGCCGAGCGGAGCATCAGCGCGGTGCGGGGCGTGGTGAAGGGGTAGGCGTAGATCTGCCCGTGGGGGTGCTGAAGGGTCACGCCGATCTCGGCCCCCCGGTTCTCGAAGCAGAACACCTGCTCGACGGAGGGGAGATGGGACAGCTCCGACGTACGGTCCGTCCACGCCTCCAGCACCAGGCCCGCCTGCTCCTCGGTGAGTTCGCCGAAGGACGCGTTGTGGTCGGAGGTGAAGCAGACGACCTCGCAGCGGCCCGAGTCACCGGCCAGGGAGGGGAACCGGTTCTCGAAGACGACGACGTCGTACGACGAGTCCGGGATCTCGCTCAGGCGATCGCCCTCCGACGGGCACAGGGGGCACTCGTCGGCCGGGGGGTGGTAGGTGCGGCCCTGGCGGTGCGAGGCGATGGCGACGGAGTCGCCGAGGAGGGGGTCGCGGCGGATCTCGGACGTGGTGACGGTGCGGTCCAGCGGGCGGCGGTCGGTGGCGTCCCGCACGCTGTCGTCACGCAGGTCGTAGTAGATGAGCTCGCGACCGTCGGCCAGCCGGGTCGAGGTCTTCTTCACGCCGGACTCCTTGTCCTTCAAACAGAACCCAACATACCTAAACACGACTCCCCTCAATCGTCAACATCACAATCAAACAAAGAGCAGCACCAGGCGTGTTCAATCACTGAAGACGGAGAAGTGGATTCCGCCGGGTAATCGGTTCACGCAACGAAGCGAGGGCTCATGCAGACCCCCACATATCTGTCAGCCGAGCTGCGGCTCCCCACGAACTGGCTCGACTACACGATCCTCGGCATCTACTTCGTCGTCGTCCTCGGCATCGGCTTCGCCGCCCGCAGCTCGGTGAAGACCAGTCTCGACTTCTTCCTCTCCGGCCGTTCCCTGCCCGCCTGGGTCACCGGTCTCGCGTTCATCGCCGCCAACCTCGGCGCCACCGAGATCCTGGGCATGGCCGCCAACAGCGCCCAGTACGGCGTCTACACCACGCACTGGTACTGGATCGGCGCCATCCCGGCCATGGTCTTCCTCGGCCTGGTGATGATGCCCTTCTACTACGGCTCCAAGGTGCGCTCGGTCCCCGAGTTCCTGCTGATGCGCTTCGACAGGGCGGCGCACCTGCTCAGTTCGGTCCTCTTCGCCTTCGCCGCCATCCTCATCGCCGGCGTCAACCTCTACGCCCTGGCCATCGTCGTCGAGGCGCTGCTGGGCTGGCCGGAGTGGGTGGCGATCGTGGTCGCCGGGTTCTTCGTCCTGGCGTACATCACCCTCGGCGGCCTGTCCTCGGCGATCTACAACGAGGTCCTGCAGTTCTTCGTCATCCTCGCCGCGCTCATCCCGATCGCGGTGCTCGGCCTGAAGAAGGTCGGCGGCTGGGACGGCCTGTCCGACTCCCTCACCGAGAGCCGCGGCGCCGACTTCATGACGTCCTGGGGCGGCACGGGCATCGGCAGCGACAACCCGCTCGGCGCGAACTGGCTCACGATCGTCCTGGGCCTCGGCTTCGTCCTCTCCTTCGGCTACTGGACGACGAACTTCGCCGAGGTGCAGCGTGCCCTGTCCGCGAAGAACCTCTCGGCGGCCCAGCGCACCCCGCTGATCGCCGCGTTCCCGAAGATCTTCATCGTGTTCCTGGTGATGATCCCTGGCCTGGTCGCCGCGGTGCTGGTCCCGAAGATCGGCACCTCCGGATCCGACCTCCAGTACAACGACGCCATCCCGTACCTGATGGAGCAGCTGCTGCCCAACGGCGTGCTCGGCATCGCCGTCACCGGCCTGCTCGCGGCGTTCATGGCGGGCATGGCGGCGAACGTGTCGTCCTTCAACACCGTGTTCACGACGGACATCTGGGCGAAGTACGTCGTCAAGGGCCGCCCGGACGAGTACTACGTGCGCTTCGGCCGTCTCATCACCGCGGTCGGCGTCCTGGCCTCCATCGGCACGGCGTTCCTGGCGCGGTCCTTCTCGAACATCATGGCCTACCTCCAGACGCTGTTCTCCTTCTTCAACGTGCCGATGTTCGTCGTGTTCATCATCGGCATGTTCTGGAAGCGGGCCTCGATGAAGTCCGGCTTCTGGGGGCTGCTCGCGGGCACCACGGCGGCCATGGTCAACTACTTCGTCCTCTACAAGCAGGACGTCATCGACATCCCCTCCGACCAGGGCGCGAACTTCGTCTCGGCGATCGCGGGATTCGTCGCGGGCGCGGTCGTCATGGTCGCGGTGTCGCTCTTCACCGCGCCGAAGCCCGCCGAGGAACTCCAGGGACTGGTCTACGGCACGACCTCGCCCGGCATGGCGGAGCCGCCGGCGCCCGGGGACGAGGCCTGGTACCGCAAGCCGGCGCTGCTGGGCTGGGGCGCTGTCGTCCTGGCCGCTGCCTGCTACATCCCGTTCTCGTTCTGACCGAGGGAGGATTGACACATGTCCGAGTCCTATTCCGAGAAGGACCTGCAGCGGGACATCACCGAGCTGCAGGGCAAGTCGGCGACGGCTGCGCGGCTGTTCGACATCCGGCGGATCATCGGTGGGCTGTTCGTGGTCTACGGCGTCATCGTCACGATCGCGGGGTTCACGGCGTCCGACGCCGACATCGACAAGGCGGAGGGCGTCAACATCAACCTGTGGACCGGGTTGGGGATGCTCGCCCTGGGGCTGTTCTTCCTGGTGTGGCTGAAGCTGAGGCCCGCGGCTCCGCCGCCGCCGGATGTGGTGCCGGAGGATGTGCCGGGGGATGAACCGAGGGAGTGACGGCGGGCGCCCGGTTGCGCGACTGGGCGCCGCTCCCGATGCTGCGGCTGATCGCCTCAACTGCCGTATGCGGCGTTGGTCAGGCTGTCGTGCGTTGGCAGCCGGGGAGGGCCGGACCCGGCGCCGCGCACTGCCGCACCGCTACAGGGGCGCGGCGCGGTCGGACTTCCGCGTCAGCCCCGGCCGAGGACGCAGAACTCGTTGCCCGCCGGATCGGCCATCACGGCCCAGGAGACGTCACCCTGACCCACGTCGGCCCGTGTCGCGCCGAGGCCTTGGAGCCGGGCGACCTCCCTGGCCTGATCCTCGACGGGGTCGGACATCACGTCGAGATGGACGCGGGTCCATACGACCTCGTCGTCGGGCGTGCGGCGGAACTCCAGGTAAGGCCCGACGCCCTTGACGGAGCGCAGCAGGGCGCGGTCGTCGGTCAGCTCGTGGACGGTCCAGTCGATCGCCTCACCCCAGAACCGGACCATGGCCCGTGGGTCGGCGCAGTCGACGACCACGGCCGCTATCGGCCCGGTGCGCGGTAGAGCTCCCGGGGCTCCAGGACGCTGAACACGTTGCCTGCGGGGGTGGCTCTACGGGACTCGAAGCTTCCCGATGGAAGCACGCTCACGGTCTCGACCGGAGCCTTCGCGGCGTTCATCGCCGGTGTGGCGAAAGGCCAGCGCGGCACCTCGCTGCAGTAGAGGCCGACAGGCATGAACGCCTGCTTCATGCGCCGGGCTGCCCGCTAGCGGAGCATGGTGCCAGCCGTGGAATGGACATTTGCCTGCCTTCCTCTGACGTCGTGAGGTTCGCGTAAGTTCATTCGCTGAACAAGACACCGGTCGTCTCTACAGCGGGCGTCATGCACCAAACGCCCGACTGGAAGGCGCCCCTCCGGCACATGACCGGATAGGCACGGCGCCATGTGATTCGCTACGAACTTACGGTGCGGCGGCTGTCAATGTGGCGCCTGGTAAGTCGGCGTGCTGCTGGCCTCTTGATCCAGCTGCCAGTACGGCCCGCCTGAATGAGGTAGAGAACGAAGGTTTCGCTCAATGGGATCTTGCTTCGTTCGTGGCTCTTGAGGACGCTACCTGGATCCGAGGAAGGCCGGGACGTCTCCGCGAAGAGACGCCCCGACTCAGCATCGCTCAAGATGCCTGGATTGCCTTCGTGATCTCAGCACCCGCCGACGCGACGACGACGGACCATTCGTCCCTGAAGTTCTGGGGCAGGTGGTCGCGGTCTGCACCCCGGGGCACAATCACCGTTCCACCCGGAAGGATGAGAACCGCCTCAAGGCGGCGAACAAGGTCGGAGATGACGTTCATGATTTCATCTCCTCCGAAATGACTAATCGTGATTGTGCTCTCGTTCGTGAGATACACATCGGCTTCACCTCCGCCCGAGGGAGAGTTGAGCTGGAGGAAGCCGTTCTCAGAGTCCTGCGCCGTAACGTACGGGGCCAGGATCTCCTGCAGAATGTCCTGGTCCAGCAACTCCTGTTCACCGTTCAGGAACCGGCACACATAGATGTCGTAACTCACGCGCAACTCCGGGATGGGCAGCCGAGGGGAAGAAATCTGATACTACGATATGGCATGGACGGTGCCGGCGCCCACGAGCTGGGGCGCCGGCATCTCGGCTAAGCGGTAGGCGGGGTGTAGACGACCTTGATCCGCTTGAGTTTATCGTTGTCAGCGAACAGCTTCTGCGCCTTCTCGAATACATCGCGCTCGGCAATATGCCATTCGATGGGCGTGTTCGGCGCTGCCGCAACCTGCTTCTCGGCCTGGGTTACGAAGTCCTCCTGGACGAGATTGGGCCTGAACTTGAGGATGTCGGAGTATCCGGGACCTTTGGCTTCCAAGAGAGCGCCACTCTTGAACCCGTCCAGTTTAAGGCCGCATCCAGGGCCTTGACACTGTCGCTGATAGCGGCGAGAGGCTTGGCGACGGGGAGGAACATCGCCGCGGCCCACGCGCAGGACGACTTACTGCCGTGGAAGCAGTCGATGAAGTCCCCGATGACGATTTGGAACAGAACTGCGCCGAGGGTGTCCCCGAAGAGGCTCTGCCAGCCCAGCTTGAGAATGTCCCGTCCGGAGAAGAAGTGACTCCACTCAACGGGCTCGTCGGGCCTGATCGTCTTCGTGTCGAGGTAGTGCCACGCTGACTTCGGACAGCCCTCCGGAGTAGCCAGCGCATCGCTCTCGGTGCACAGGTAGAAGTCGGCGACGAGTTCGACGGTTACCTCATAGGTAGCGTCGCAGCCGACAAGAGGTGCGTTCGCAGGGCACTCGCCGATCTGTTTCGCCGAGAGGACCTTCGACTTCTCCTCGTCGACGACGTAGAAGACGCCCCCGATACCGGTCCCGGCACCCGTGGAGACCTGTTTGTTGGATTCCTTCTGTTCGGCTCGTGTCGCTGCTTCCTGGGCTTCCTTGGCGTACTTCTCCGCGTCCTTCGCCGCTTCCTCCGCCTCGGTCGCCGCGACGTCGGCACGGTCGGCTGCTGCGCGGGCGTCCTTGGCGGCCTCTTCGGCCTCTGAGGCGGCCGTGCGGGCGGCTTCGGCGTCGAGGGCTGCCTGGTCGGCCGAGTCGCGGGCGTCCTTGGCGTGGCCTTCAGCGCGGCCGGCTGCCTTGTCGGCGGCTTCGGCGTCTTCGGTGGCCTGGCGGTTGTACTCGACGGTGCGGGCCAGGGACGCGGCTGCCTTGGATGCGGCTTTGGCAGCGTCGGCCGCGTAGCCGAGGGCCTCCTTGGCGTAGGTGCGGGCGGTCGAGGCGTGTCCGGCGGCGTTGGCCGCGTGCTGGTAGGCGGCCTTGGCGTCACCCTTCGCCTGGTCGGCGAGGTTCTTGGCGGCTGAGGCTTCTGCCGCCGCGTTCTTGGCGTGGGCGTCGGCTACGGCCTTCTGCTGCTCGGCGATCGTCTTGGACGCCTGGCCGGTGAGCACCACCAGGCCGGCGGCCGAGTCGGTGTCGACGTACGGGGAGCCGAGCTGGATGGCGTCGTTGGCGGGCTTGGCTACATGGGCGGCAGCGTTGCCGGCGTCCACGGCGGCCTGGGCCGTGACGTGGGCGAAGCCCGCGGCCTTCGCCGAGGCGGCCAGGGCCTTGGCGGCCTCCTTGCTCGCCGCCTCCGCGTGGGACTTGGCGGTCTTGGCCTGCTCCTCCGCCTCGTCAGCCAGTTTGACGGCTGTCTTGGCCTCGGAGGAGGCATGCTCGGACGCGTCGATGGCCTCGGCCGCGGCGCTCGTCGCGGTCTTCACCGCGGCGTCGGACTTCAGCTTCGCGGCCTGGGCGTCGTCCGCGTGCGCGCGGGAGCGTTTGGCCGCCGCCTCGGCGCGCGTGGCTGCCGCATCGGCGTCTGCTGCTGCCTTCGTCGCGGCGTCCGCTTCGGAACGGGCCATTGTGGCTGCTGCCTCGGCGTCGTCGGCGTGCTTGTTCGCCGCATTGGCCGCGGTGCGGGCGGCATCGGCTGCTTCGCCGGCCTCCAGGGAGTCGGCGTAAGCAGCCTTGGCGTCGGCCTTGGCTCGGGCGGCGTCGGCCTTCTGCTCGGCGTCCCACGCGTCGTCCCGCTTGGCCTTGGCGTTGTCACGGGCCTTGACCGCGGCGTTCTTCTTCTCGACCGCCGTGCCCTCGGCTGCCTCGGCCTTTTCCTTGGCGTCCTTGGCCTTCGTCGCCTCCGCGTCGGCGTTCTTCTTGTGCCGGGCGGCCTCGGCCTGCTTGGCCGCTGCCGTCTTCTTCTCCGCCTCAGCCGTCTTCTCCTCGGCCTCGGCTGCCAGACGCTCGGCGTGAGCCTCGGCGGCGGCCGCCTTGGCCTCGCCCTCGGCCTTGAGCGCCTCGGTGAGCTTGGCCTGCGCGGTCTCCTTGTCCTTCTTGGCGTTGTCGCGGTGCAGTTTCGCCGCGTCGGCCGCGGCCTTCGCCTGCGCCTCGGCCATAGCGGCGGCGGCCTTGCGGAACTCCGCCTTCGACTGCGCGGCTTGGGCCAGGGCGCGCTGCGCGATGGTCGCGCTGTCCCCGGCGGAGGCGCGGGTGGCGGCCTCGGCGGTCGTACCGGCCTTCACCATCGCTTCGAGGGCCGCTGCCACGCCCTTGGTGACCTGGGCCTTCTGCTGGCCGACCAGCAGGCCACGCCCGCGCGGGGCGCCGGCCTCGTCGGCTATGGCGTACGCGGTGTTCTGTGCAGTGTCAGTGGCGGTAGCGAGCCTCTGTGCCCTGGCCGAGTGAGCCTTGAGAACGTCGAGCTGCTTCTGCGCCTGCGTCTGCGCCGCCCTGATGCCTCTCTGCGCCTGGTCGAACTGCGCCTTGTCCGGGTAGACCTGGGTGTCCGCGCCGCTGTGGCCCGTGGGGACGATCCGGAACTTCTGCGGGTTCGTGCCGTTGCACCCCCACAGCCAGGCATCGTGGCTGTTGTCGAACTTGTTCAGGTCCAGGCACTTGTCCGTGGCGACGTTGCGCAGCTCGCTGACAGCGCGGACATCGAACTTCCACTCCTGCGCCTTGCTGTCGTTGCACGTCCAGATCTGGATCTTCGTGCCGTTGGCAGGGTTGCTGTTCTCGACGTCCAGGCATTTGTCGGACTTGACGTTGACGAGGTTGTAGCTGTCAGCGGAAGCAGCACGGAGCCGCCACTGCTGCCCCAAGGCGTTGTTGCAGGTGTAGATCTGCACCGGGGTACCGGAGGTCGTCTTACCGCCCTGCGCGTCCAGGCACTTGCCCTTGGCCGCCTCGACCTGGATGACAGCCGGGGAGTCACCGATCCAGCCCGCACCGCCGGGAGCCCAGTAGTCCTGCCAACGGGTCAGGCGGTCGGCGACCCACGAGTGCCCCAGCATGCTCCCCAACGCCTTCGCACCGGCGGCGAGGTCGTTGGTGGCGTCTTTGTTGAACTTCAGGATCTGGTTGCGCTGGACGGCCTGCGAGGTGATTTCTTTCTGCCACTCCGAAGCGGCCGTGTCGGCTATGTCGCCGAAGACCTTGTTCGGGTCGATCGGATCTCGCCAGGCACATGACGCGTACCTGGTCTTCAGGTCCTCGACCGCGATCCGGTGTTCGGCGGTACCCGGCTCTGGCGCGGTGCGGGGAAACCCGCCGGACGCCAGGAACAGACGGGCGTCATCGGCGCCCTTGCCGTCGAAAGCGTCGAACAACCCCTGGAACGCACGCCGTTCCTCGTACTGCCTCCGCCACTCCTCACTAGGCAGGTCCCGGATCATCGGGCCTCTCACCGTAGAGCGGGGTACCCAGGTCGGTAACGACCTTGAGGGTCTTGTCGTCGGCCTTGGGGGTGGGGTCCTTGTAGAAGTCGCCTTCGTCCTTCCAGAACTTGCCGGCGATCCACTGGGTCAGACCGGTCTGGCTGTGGAAGTCCTTCTCCTCATCACCTGGTCCTCCAGGAGGCCAGTGGAAATCGGAGACTGTGAACCCGCCCGGAGTCTCCAGGCCATCGAGGGGCTTCGCCCATGCGTTCCGAAGGGCGTTGACGGCATCGAGCTCCTTATCGGCCGCGTCCCTGTCCTGTTGGTACGCAACGGCCAGCTGGGTCTGCCCCCAGTGCTCCCGGTCGGCCATGGCGTGCAGCTTGTCCGGCGGCTGGTTGAGCCCGTCCTGCGCGGTCGTGGCCATGGACGGCCCGCCCAGGCGCAGCACATCCGCCATCAGGCACTGGTCCTGGCGCAGTTGCTCGGCTGCCGTGTCCTCGGACCAGTCGTCCGAGTCGTTCGCCGGGGCGGCTGCCTCCGTGCCGGTGAGCCGATCCAGCACGTCGGGCTGGACGGCCAGGCCGACCAGTAGCGCCACGGCCGCCGCGGACGTGACGACGGAGGCCAGGAGCCGGGTCTGCCCGATCTGGGCAGGAAACGGGTTCTGGACAGGAAGGGCCCTGGTCTTGGGCGCAAGAAAGCATCCCCTCGTAGCAAAGGAAGGCGTCCGGGAGTGCCCGTCAGAGAGGCGGAGGAGATGCGTGAAGAGCCCGTTTCGCGGCATGGCGGTGCCTCCCCTGGCGACGGTGTCCCCCCGGCCGCCGGTTGACGCGCGCTGTGGCGGAGTGGTCAGCTCCGCCGGGCGCGACGATCACCTTAGGTACAAACGTTCGACTGAATCAGGGGGTTTCTTCGAGGCGGGAGCGGCGTGGCGCGAAACGAGCCACGGGACTTCGACGGCCCGGACGACACAAGTCCCGTGATGACCCTAGGGATTATGTGTGTGCATCTCGTGAACGTCGTGTTGGGTCGGGTGCCACGCAGGGATGAGATCGACCAAAAACCAACGCACGCCTCAACGTGAGGCCTGCAGCCCGGTCAGGCCTCCGGCCCCGTCTCCGGATCCGGTGTCACAGGCCGCGGTAGTGACCCCGCCCGGTCCAGCAACCCTGTCCGTGCCGCCAGAGCCGCCGCCTCCAGGCGGGAACCCACGCCCAGTTTCATCAGGACCCGCTGGACGTGCGTGCGGGCCGTGGAGGGCGCGATGCCCATGCCCGCCGCGATCAACCGGGTGTCCTCGCCGTCGGCGACGCGGACCAGGACCTCCACCTCGCGCGGCGTGAGCAGCTGGAGCAACCGCTGGCCCTCGTCGTCCGGTTGGGCCACCGGGTTGAGCAACTCGCTGAACGCTCCCTGCAGCAGCTGCGGCGCCACCGCCGCCTCCCCCGCCCGCGCCTTCATGATCGCCCGCTCGACACCCTCTATGCGCTCATCGTGCCGCACATAGCCGGAGGCCCCCGCCGCGAACGCCGCCGCGATTCCGCGAGGGCTCGGCACCGGCCCCAGCACCAGCACCGCGACCTGCGGCCGCTCCCGCTTGATCTTCACCACCGGGTCGAAGATCCCCGGCTCCGCCGGCGCCGCCGTGCCCAGCAGGCACACCTCCGGCGCCCGCGTGATCACCAGCTCCGCCGCCCCCGCGGCCGGCGCCGCCGCGGCGAGCACCCGGTGCCCCCGCAGCTTCAGCGCCGAAGCCAGCGCCTCGGCCAGCAATCGGTGGTCGTCGACCACCATGAGCCGCACTCCCATCGAGCAACCCCCCAGTCACCCCAGCCCCCTATGGAAGCCCCCCGGCTCCCCCGCCTTCATGCCCCCGGAAGCTACACGCTTGTTCGACGTTGCGCTCCCCCTACCGGCGAGAATCGCCCCGGATCGCCGAAATTCCTCTCATTCCAGGTTGACCGCGCCAAACAGCTGCGGCCCCGCCCCTGAACAGGGACGGGACCGCATCAGTCACCAGTCGATCAAGAACCGGTCAGTACCCGATCAGCCCGTACCGAAGCCGACCGCCAGGTACTCCTTCTCCCTCACCGTCGACCGCTTGCTCGCGTACACCTTGGACATGTAGAGGTGCCCCTCGGCGTAGAGGAACTCGGAGTACTCCGGCGACATGCTGGTCTCCACGTCGCGGACCGAGTCCGTCGCGGGGTTCTGCAGCAGCGTCGTCTCCTTGAAGCTGCCTCCGGCGATGCTCACGACCTGTCCGCCCTTGTCGTACGGGGGACGCTTGTACGCGATCAGGTTGCCGCCGTCCATGCGCAGCGGCGAGATCGTGTAGCCGTCGCCCGCGTCGGCCCGCTGCCCGGTCTGCTTGCCGGTGGCGAGGTCGAAGGCGACGATCTCGTTGGTCTCGCTGTACTTGCCGGTGCCGTCGTGCTCCTCGGTCGGCAGGTACAGCCGGTCGTTGCCGACGGCCAGCAGGTTGCAGGCCTCGACGCGGGTGATGCCCTCGCAGCGGGCCGCGAACTGCTCGCCCGGCGCGGAGATGCGCGTGCGCAGCTTGCCGGTCTTGCCGTCGATGGAGAAGAAGTCGGAGATGCCGCTGCCGTCGCCCGCGGAGTCGCCGACGTCGGCGGCCACGACCAGCGGGTTGGTCGACACGATGCTCGCGTACTCGATGCCCTCGGTCATCTTGTACTCCGAGATCACCTTCCCGGACTTCGGGTCGATGGTCTGGATGTGCAGCTGCCGCTGGTCGTACGAGCCGCACTTGCGCACCGCGACCAGCTTCTCGCCGCCGCCGTACCCGGCGTCGTAGCAGGAGTCGGTCGGCTTCGGGCTCCACAGGAGCTTGCCGGAGACGTCGAACGCGGCGCCGCCGCTGGTGCTGCCGACGGCGATGGTCTTCCCGCTGACCGTGATGTTGTCGAAGGTGATCAGCTGGTCACCGGTCTTGACGGTCTTGGTCCACAGCCTCTTGCCGGCATCGAGGTCGATCAGCGCGATCTCGCTGCACCCGTGCGAGGGGTCGGCCTTGGTGGGCATCGCCGGCTGGTAGAGGATCGCCGTCAGGTTGTCGTCGGTGACGTGGCGGCTGGCCTGGCAGACCGGGCCGTCCAGCGGGATCTTCCACAGCTCGCCGCCCTTGTCGCGGTCGTAGCCGACGATCTGGGCGATGCCGCTCTTGACGTACGCCTTGTCGGTGAGCCACGAGCCGGAGACGACGACCGTGCTGTCGTTCTTCACCTCGGGCGCCGGGACCTGGAAGAGGACCTTGGCGCTGGGGTCGGACGGTGCCTTCTCCTTGCCGGAGGTGGTGCCGCCGTTGTTGTCGTCCGTGCCGCCGGTGCCGCCGCTGGAGCCGGCGGTGTCGTTCTTCTTGCCCTCGTCCCCGCCGGACTTGGCGTACCAGACGCCGCCGCCGATGATCAGGGCGATCGCCACGACTGCGGCGATGATGATCGCCATCTGGGCGTTGAACTTCCCGCCGCCGCCCGGCTGTCCGGCCTGCGGCTGGTGCGGCATGGTCTGCTGCGGATAGCCGTAGCCGGGCTGCTGCCCGTATCCCGGCTGCCCGTACCCCGGCTGCCCGTAGGGCGCCTGCTGCGGCGGCCCGAACGGCCCCGGCTGCTGACCGGGGTAGCCGTAGCCGGGCGGGGCCTGCGGAGGCTGGGGCGCCGGAGCCCCCTGCGGATACCCGTAACCCTGCGGAGGCTGGGGCGGCGTCTGCGGGGCGGCCGGCGGAGGTGTCTGCGGCGCCTGCGGGTAGCCGTAGCCCGGCTCCGGGGTCTTGCCGAGGTCGGGCCCGGCCGCGGGCGGCGGGGTCTGCGGCGGCTGGTCCTGGGGCGGCTGGTCCTGGGGCGGCCCGAAGCCGCCCCCCTGCGGGGGCTGCTGGGGCGGCGGGGGCGGCGGCTGGGTCATGGCGTGGCTACCTCGGGGAAGGGGACGGACGACTGAGGGAGTTCGGAGGGAGGAGGAGTCACTTGCCGTAGGCGAGCATCAACTTCTCCTTCGTGTCGTCGTTCCCGCTCAGCCGGGTCGTCGAGATGTAGAAGCGCCCGTCGACCCAGTCGATCTCCTTCGAGAAGAAGCTGTCCTCGATGTCAGCGGCGTTCTGCGGGTTCTGCAGCAGCTTGGACGGCTTGTGGCTGCTGCCGCCGGTCGGGATGGACACGATCTGCCCGCCCGCGTCGTACGACGGCTCCACATAGGCGATGAGCTTGCCGCCCTCGGTCTTCACCGGCAGCATCGACTCGTCGGAGGGGGACTTGACGCGCCACTTCTCCTTGCCGTTCGCGAGGTCGACCGCGACGATCTCGTTGGCGCCGGAGGTGGCCTCGGTCGGCAGGTACAGCGTGGTGTCGTCGACGGCGACGCCCTGACAGCCCGTGAGGTCGCGCTCGAGGATGGCCCAGCCGCACTCGGGGGCGAAGTCCTCGTCGAAGCCGACCTGCGAGCGGAACTTGCCGCCGGAGGTGAAGGTGGAGATGTTCCAGGCCTTCTTGTCCTTGTTGGTGCTGTAGACGACCAGCGGGCTGACCGAGTAGGTGCGCGCGACCCGCCAGCCCTTGTCGAACGGCTGGGTCCACTTCACGTCGCCGGTCTTCGGGTCGAGCTCCTGGACCTCGTCGTGCTCCTTGTCGGTGCCGGCGCCGCAGGAGGAGACGGCGATCAGCTTCTCGCCGCCGGCGAACGCGGCGGGGAAGCAGGCGTTGCCGTAACGCTTCTTGTCGAAGAGCTTGTCGCCGTTGGTGACGTCGTAGGCGGTGCCGGACTGGGAGCGGCCCACCATCAGGGTCTTGCCGGTGATGGACAGTTCGACGGAGAGCGTGGAGTCGAACAGGGCGCCCTTGGCGACCTGTTCCTTCCAGCCCTTCTCGCCGGTGACGAGGTCGATCTCCTGCAGCTGGTTGCACTTGGCGCGGTCGCTGCTGCCGCTCATGTACGCGACGACGATCTTGTCGTCGGACGTCTTCTGCTCAGTGGTCGCGCAGATCTTCTGCGGGAAGGTGATCGGGTCCCAGGCCGGTTTGCCGTCAGCGACGTTGTACGCGGAGAGCTGCTTGTACGCCGCCTTCACCGCGGTCTTGCCCGTGATCCACATGCCATCGGCGTCGGCGCCGGAGCCGGGGGCGTCGGGCGCCTCCTTGTACCAGAGGACCTTGGCCTCGCCGGCCTGGCGGCCCTCGTTGAGGTCCTCCGGGTCCTCGCCGCCGTCGCCGCTGCCGTCACCGGGGTTGACCGGGGCGGAGGAGCCGGGCTTGGCGTCGTCGGTCTTCTGGGCGACCGGCTTCTTCTTGCCCTCGCCGTCGTCGCCGGTGACGGCCCACACGGTGCCGCCGACCACGAGCAGCGCTACGACAGCCGCGCCGATGATGAGGGCCGGCTTGCTCTTGAAGGGATTGCGCGAGCCCCCGGGCGGAGTGCCGGGCGCGCCCGGGTACTGCGGCTGCCCCGGGTAGCCGTAACCGGGCTGGCCGTACGGCCCGGGCTGCTGCGGCTGGCCGTAGGGGCCGGAGTTGTACGGTCCCGGCTGCCCGTACGGACCGGGCTGCTGCGGAGGCTGCTGCGGGTAGCCGTACCCGGGCTGCGGCGGGCCCTGCGGGGGCGGCGGCGTCTGGGGCGGGCCCTGCGGGGGCGGCGGCGTCTGCGGTGCCCCGTAACCACCGCCCTGCGGCGGCTGGTTCTGCGGTGCTCCGAAGCCACCGTGCGGTGGCTGACTGGGCGGCTGAGTCATCAGCGGCTCCCCCGTTCGATCACTGATTTTTAGCCACGCCCTGAGATACACAATGGGCTCAGAGTCGCTTCATAAAGTTCTAAGACGACTCTTTGTATCACCAGGTTCCGACAGCGGCCGGGCCGTCTCACCCCCTGTTCCCAAGGGCGGACCGGCCCGTGATGCCGTCGTTATGCGTCTTCACGCACCCTTCACGCGTCCTCGGCGAGTTCCAGCCAGCGCATCTCCAGCTCCTCGCGCTGACCGGCCAACTCCCGCAGCTCGGCGTCCAGTTCGGCCACCTTCGAGAAGTCCGTGGCGTTTTCGGCGATTTGGGCGTGGAGCTTGGTCTCCTTCTCGGAGACCTTGTCGAGCTGCCGCTCGATCTTCTGGAGCTCCTTCTTGGCGGCGCGCTGGTCGGCGGCGCTCACCGCCGGGGCGGCGGACTGCGAGACGGCGGCGGGGGCCGAGGCGGCAGCGGCCTCCTCCATGCGCCGGCGCCGCTCCAGGTACTCGTCGATGCCGCGCGGCAGCATCCGCAGGGCGCCGTCGCCGAGCAGGGCGAACACCCGGTCGGTGGTGCGCTCGATGAAGAACCGGTCGTGGGAGATGACGATCATCGAGCCGGGCCAGCCGTCGAGCACGTCCTCCAGCTGGTTCAGCGTCTCGATGTCGAGGTCGTTGGTGGGCTCGTCGAGGAAGAGGACGTTGGGCTCGTCCATGAGCAGGCGCAGCAGCTGGAGCCTGCGGCGCTCACCACCGGACAGGTCGCCGACGGGCGTCCACTGCTTCTCCTTGCCGAAGCCGAACGTCTCGCACAGCTGCCCGGCGGTCATCTCGCGTCCCTTGCCGAGGTCGACGCGCTCGCGCACCTGCTGCACGGCCTCCAGCACGCGCGTGGCGGGGTCGAGTTCGGCGACCTCCTGGGAGAGGTAGGCCAGCTTCACCGTCTTGCCGACGCGGACGCGCCCGCCGACGGGCTGGGTCTCTCCGTCCGACCTGGCGGCCTCGGCCATGGCCCGCAGCAGGGACGTCTTCCCGGCGCCGTTGACGCCGACGAGGCCGATCCGGTCGCCGGGCCCGAGCTGCCAGGTGACGTGCTTGAGGAGGACCTTGGGGCCCGCCTGGACGGTGATGTCCTCCAGGTCGAAGACGGTCTTGCCCAGCCGGGTGGAGGCGAACTTCATCAGCTCGCTGCTGTCCCGGGGCGGCGGTACGTCGGCGATGAGCTCGTTGGCGGCCTCGACGCGGAAGCGCGGCTTGGACGTACGGGCGGGCGCCCCGCGGCGCAGCCAGGCCAGCTCCTTGCGGACCAGGTTCTGCCGCTTGACCTCCTCGGTCGCGGCGATGCGCTCGCGCTCGGCCCGGGCGAAGACGTAGTCGGAGTAGCCGCCCTCGTACTCGAAGACCGATCCGCGCTGGACGTCCCACATGCGGGTGCACACCTGGTCCAGGAACCACCGGTCGTGGGTGACGCACACCAGCGCCGACCTGCGGTTCTGCAGATGCTTGGCCAGCCAGGCGATGCCCTCGACGTCGAGGTGGTTGGTGGGCTCGTCCAGGACGAGCAGGTCCTGGTCCTCGATGAGCAGCTTGGCCAGCGCGATCCGGCGCCGCTCACCACCCGAGAGCGGGCCGATGACGGTGTCCAGCCCCTTGGGGAACCCCGGCAGGTCGAGCCCGCCGAACAGGCCGGTCAGCACGTCCCTGACCTTGGCGACGCCCGCCCACTCGTGGTCGGCCATGTCGCCGATGACCTCGTGGCGGACGGTGGCCTCGGGGTCGAGGGAGTCGTGCTGGGTGAGCACGCCGAGGCGGAGCCCGCCGGAGTGCGTGACCCGCCCGGTGTCGGCGCTCTCCTGCCTGGCGAGCATGCGGATGAGCGTGGTCTTGCCGTCGCCGTTGCGGCCGACGACGCCGATGCGGTCCCCCTCGGAGACGCCGAGGGAGACGCCGTCGAGCAGGGCGCGGGTGCCGTACACCTTGCTGACGTTCTCGACATTGACCAGGTTGACGGCCATTACTCTCCTGCCAGGGGGGATGGATCGACCCCCAGGGTAGTCGCGCGCAGGGGTGCTCCGGCCGGGGCGGTCAGCCGCCGTCCGCGGCCTCCCGGCGGCGCTGGTAGCGCCACACGTCCAGCAGTCGCTCGTCGAACGGCAGCTCCGGGTCGAGGGGGCCGATCCGGTGCTCGGCCTCCACGCAGCGGGGATCGTCGCGCACGGCCAGGCCGGACACGGCGCAGATGCGGGTCGGCTGCCGCTCGTCATGGGTGAGGGCGACCAGCGCGTCCCCCACCTCGGGTTCGCTCCCCCGGTGGTGGGCGAGCCAGTGGCACACCGCCCCGCGTACGCCGGGGTCCTCGTCATGGGCCAGGGTGAGCACGGTGGTGAGGCTCTCGGGGCGGTGCACGGTTTCCGGCACCAGGGCGCGCACCCTCGGGTCCGGGTGGGAGAGGTACGACAGCCCGACGGCCTCGATCTCCGGGGCGCTGTCGTGGGTCATCGCGTGGAGCAGTACCGCCAGCACCTCCGGGTCCTGCTCCTGCTCGGCCCAGGGCACGAGCTGCCGCCCCCGGTCCCAGAACGGGTCGTGGCCCGTGACGACGTCTCCGAGGATCAGGGACAGCAGGAGGTCGGCGGCGAGCAGGCGGTGGTGCCGGTCGGGGTGATTGAGCAGGTCCCGGCTCCACTGCCAGGTCTCCTCGTCGGTCCGCCGGCCGAGCGTGAACACGACGTCGCACCACACGACGTGGTCCCGGTCGGGGTGGGCGACGGCACGCGCGACCAGTTCGTCGAAGGGGGTGCGGATGCCGTAGCGGGCCTCCGTGGAGGTGAGGACCGCCCGGTGCTCGTCGCGCACGGTCGTCCCGCCGAGTGTGAGCTGCTCACACCACCAGCCGACCTCGTCGTCCTCGACCCGGACCCGCTCGACCGGCCCGGTGAGGCCGGTGATGCGGCGCAGTTCGGCCTCGGCGCCCGCCTCCGACCACCGCCGGGCACGGGCCAGCAGCTCGGCACGCTCCGGCGCCTGGAGCGGCACCCGGTGCGAGGTGAGCGCGAGGGCCAGCAGGTGGGATCCGCCGTCCACCGCCCGCATCAGCGGGGTGCTCCCGTCGGGCAGCCGGCGCAGGGGGTCGGCGCCGGCCTGGAGCAGCGCCTCGGCGACGGGTCGGTCGTACGCCGCCACCGCGAGGCAGAGGACCGGGAGGCCGTCGGTTCCGTCGGGGGTGTCGGGGTCCGCACCGGCCTCGAGCAGGGCCGTGACCCCTTCCGCATCCCCGCGCCGTACGGCCGCGACCAGTTCCTCCACGCCTTGCCCCCTTTTTGAAACAACTGGGGGAGCCTAGGCGCCCGGCAGCGGCCGGGGCACGTGATTAGGGCCTGTCGTTTGGATCAGGCTGCAGGTAAGCGACGGTGCTATTCGACCCCGCGTCTGCGGCCTGATCCAAACGACAGGCCCTAACGTCCGGCGACCGTCGCCCCGGGCGCCGGGCCCGACGCCGTGCGCACCGTCCGGCACGTCCCGGACGCCAGCAGGGCCTGCGCCACCGCGGCGGCCGACTCCGGGTCGCGGACCAGGAACGCGGTCGTCGGGCCGGAGCCGGAGACGAGCGCGGTGAGGGCGCCGGCGGCCCGGCCCGCGGCCAGGGTGCCGGCGAGTTCCGGGAAGAGGGAGAGGGCCGCGGGCTGGAGGTCGTTGGAGACGGCGGCGGCGAGCGCGTCCGGGTCGCCCTTGGCGAGGGCGGCGAGGAGTTCGCCGGAGGCGACGGGCTCGGGGATGTCCGTGCCCTCGCCGAGACGGTCGAACTCGCGGAACACCGCCGGGGTGGACAGACCCCGCCCGGCCATCGCGAACACCCAGTGGAAGGTGCCGCCGACCTCCAGGGGCGTCAGCTGCTCGCCCCGCCCGATGCCGAGGGCCGCCCCGCCGACCAGGCTGAACGGCACGTCGCTGCCCAGCTCGGCGCAGATGTCGAGGAGTTCGTCACGGGAGGCGCCGGTCTGCCACAGCGCGTCGCAGGCCACCAGGGCGCCCGCGCCGTCCGCGCTGCCGCCCGCCATGCCGCCGGCGACGGGGATGTCCTTGGCGATGTGGAGGTGCACGTCGGGGTTGCGGCCGTACCGCTCGGCGAGCGCTTCGGCCGCCCGCGCCGCCAGGTTCGTACGGTCCAGGGGGACCTGGTCGGCGTCCGGGCCGTCGCAGGTGACGCGGAGCCCGTCGGCCGGGGTGACGGTGATCTCGTCGTAGAGGCCGACCGCGAGGAAGACGTTGGCCAGGTCGTGGAAGCCGTCGGGGCGGGCGGCGCCGACCGCCAGCTGGACGTTGACCTTGGCCGGGACGCGGACCGTGACGCTCACGCGGGCTCCTTCTCCTGGTGCCGGTTCGCCTTGTGCTCGGCGATCCGCGCGAACTCTTCCACGGTCAGCGACTCGCCCCGGGCCTGCGGCGAGACCCCGGCGGCGACGAGGGCCTCCTCGGCGGCGGCGGCGGATCCGGCCCAGCCGGCGAGCGCGGCCCGCAGCGTCTTGCGACGCTGGGCGAAGGCCGCGTCGACGACGGCGAACACCTCGCGCTTCGAGGCCGTCGTCTTCAGCGGCTCGGTCCGGCGGACCAGGGACACCAGGCCGCTGTCGACGTTGGGCGCCGGCCAGAACACGTTCCGCCCGATGGCACCGGCGCGCTTGACCTCGGCGTACCAGTTGGCCTTGACCGAGGGGACGCCGTAGACCTTCGAGCCGGGCGGGGCGGCGAGCCGGTCGGCGACCTCCGCCTGGACCATGACGAGGGTGCGTTCGATGGTCGGGAAGGTGTCGAGCATGTGCAGCAGGACCGGGACGGCCACGTTGTAGGGAAGGTTGGCGACCAGCGCGGTCGGGGCGGGGCCCGGCAGCTCGGTGACGTGCATGGCGTCCGAGTGGACCAGGGAGAACCGGTCGGCGCGCTCGGGCATGCGGGCCGTGATGGTGGCGGGCAGCGCGCCGGCGAGCACCTCGTCGATCTCCACCGCCGTGACCCGGTCGGCGGCCTCCAGCAGCGCGAGGGTGAGCGAGCCGAGCCCCGGGCCGACCTCGACGACCACGTCGTCGGGGCGGACCTGTGCGGTGCGGACGATACGGCGGACGGTGTTCGCGTCGATCACGAAGTTCTGTCCGCGTTGCTTGGTCGGGCGTACGCCGAGGGCTGCCGCGAGCTCGCGGATGTCGGCGGGGCCCAGAAGGGCGTCGGGGGTGGGGCTGCTGGTCACGGGACAAGGGTACGGGGGTTCGGTTCCCCCCTATCCGCGCAGCCGTCCCCCGCAGTGCGGCCACGGGCTGGCTCCCCGCCGCACATACAGCTTCTTCGCCCGGTACGTCTGTTCCGCCGCCGGGGCGTCCTGGGGTCGGCCGCTGCCGCCGAGGGCCTGCCAGGTCTGCGTGTCGAACTGGTAGAGGCCGCCGTAGGTGCCCGAGGCGTCGACCGCGTCGGGCCGGCCGCCGGACTCGCAGGCGGCGAGGCCCTGCCAGTCGAGGTGGTCGGCGCCCTGCACGGACGCCGGGCGCGGCTTGGTGCCGACCTTCACGACCTGCGGGCGCGGCTCGCGCACCACCTCGGATCTGATCCGGCGCGGCTTCTGCCTCACGCCGTTGACCGTGCGCACGGAGAAGGTGACCCGGCGCAGGCCCGGCTCGCCCGCGCGCTCCACGACCTCCGTGCCCCGGAACAGGGCCGGATCCTCCGTCCGCCGCACCTGGAACGGGATCGGCTCCTCGCGGACCTCCTTGCCGCCGGTGATCCGCAGCACCGTCACGGTCTGCCCGTCGCGCGGGAAGCTCCCCTGCGGGACCGACGTGGTGTCCTGGCCGTGCAGCGTGATCCCGGCCTCCTCGACGGCCTCCCGTACGGTCGCGGCGTTGGTGCGCACCGTGCGGGCGCGGCCGTCGGCCATGACCGTGACCGTGCGCTCGGTCCGCACGTCCAGCGCGAGCCCTTCGCGCCCGATGCGCCGGGAGCGCGACGTGGACACGTACGCGCCCTCCTGCCGCACACCGAGCTGCCGCAGCGCGCCCGCCACCGTGTGGGCGGTCGTCCACACCTCACGGCGGTGTCCGTCGAGGGTGAGCCGCACGGGGCGGGCGTAGTGCACGGCGACCTCGTCGCCGCTGCTGATCTCCGTGCCGGGACCGGGCGCCACCACGTCGTGGGCGCCGATCTCGACGCCTTCCTCCGCCAGCAGCTCGGTGACGTCGTCGGCGAAGGTGTGCAGCGTGCGTGACGTGCCGTCGACGTTCAGCTCGATCGCCTTGTCCTTGGCGACGAAGGCCGTGGTGCCTCCCGCCAGGAAGGCGACGACCAGGGCCTGCGGGAGCAGCCGCCGCATGGGGCTGTCCAGGCGCTCGGCGTAGCGCGCCTTGCGCCGGCGCGCGGACCTGCGATGCGAGCCGGTGCGCGCCGCGGCATGCGATCCGGCGCGCGCACCCATGCCCGGAACCGGGTAACCGGCGGACCCGAGCGGGGGCTCGCCGTCCGGGGCGCCCTGCCGGGGCAGCCCGGGCAAGGTCGGCGCCTCGTAGGCGGGCCGGTAGGTGTCCTCGTAGGCGCCGGGCACGCCGGGCGTCCCGTAGACGAGTGTCTCGGCGCTGTGCAGATCGACGGGCGGCGCGTCGAAACCGCCGTACACCGGGTCGGCGTAGGCCGGGCCATACGTCTCGTAGGTCTCGTACCGCGCGTTGCTCACGCCGACACGCTCCAGGGGCCGGAGGGGGTCCAGAGGGGTCCGGATAGGGCCCCCAGAACCTAGCGGAGCGGTCGTCACTCTCCAAAGCGACGCGGCTACGCACAGTCGTGCGGCGAGGCGGCGGGCGGGGTCAGTAACCGAACGCGCGTGCCGTGTTCGCGCCGAGGGCGGTGGCCAGCGTGTCCTCGTCGACGCCGCGCACCCCGGCCATGGCCCGCACGGTGACCGGCACCAGATACGGGGCGCCCGGCCGTCCGCGGTAGGGCGCCGGGGTGAGGAAGGGCGCGTCCGTCTCCACGAGGAGGAGCTCCAGCGGGGCCACCGCCACCGCGTCCCGCAGGTTCTGGGCGTTCTTGAAGGTGACGTTGCCGGCGAAGGACATGAAGTAGCCCGCGCTCGCGCAGATGCGGGCCATCTCGGCGTCGCCGGAGTAGCAGTGGAAGACGGTCCGCTCGGGGGCGCCCTCCTCCTTCAGCACACGCAGGACGTCGGCGTGGGCCTCGCGGTCGTGGATGACCAGGGCCTTGCCGTGCCGCTTGGCGATCTCGATGTGGGCGCGGAATGACCGCTCCTGGGCGTCCTTGCCCTCGGGACCGGTGCGGAAGTAGTCGAGGCCCGTCTCACCGACGCCCTTGACCTGCTCCAGCGCGGCCAACCGGTCGATCTCGGCGAGCGCGTCGTCCAGGGCCGCCTGGCCGCCGGGTTCGCGGGCGCCCTGGCGCGACCAGCCGTCGGGGTCGCCGTGCACGATCCGGGGCGCCTCGTTCGGGTGCAGGGCGACCGTCGCGTGGAGGGCGGCGTGGGCCGCCGCCGTCTCGGCCGCCCAGCGGGAGCCCTTGAGGTCGCAGCCGACCTGCACGACCGTCGTCACTCCGACCGACGCCGCCTTCGCCAGCGCCTCCTCGACCGTGCCGGACTGCATGTCCAGGTGGGTGTGGGAGTCGGCGACCGGCACCCGGAGGGGCTCCGGGAGGGGCGGGGCCGCGTTCTTGTCCTGGCGGCCGGAGTCGTTCGAAGGCATGCCCCGATCCTACGAAAGGGGGACGCCCTCCCCGATGGAGGAGGGCCGGGGAGGGCGTCTACAAGGGAAGCCGGACGGGTCAGCTCGCCTTGCGCTGGAAGGGGTGCAGCAGGTCGGACAGGTGCCAGTGGTGGTGTTCGCGCTGCTCCTGATCGGCCGTCGCCCCGGCCTCGGCGGCCGCGGTGGGCGCCGTCACGGGCCCCGCGGGCGGCGGCACGCGGTGGGGCCGGTGCCCCGCGTCGCGCGCCGACGCGACCCGCCCGGGCCGCATGATCCGCACGACGTGGCTGTCGCAGTGGTGACATTCGGGCTTGCTCAGCGGGGAGGGCACGACCTTGCCGTCCGCCACGTAGAGGACGAACTCGTGACCCGCGGCGTCCGTGTGGTGCTCTATCTCGAACGACTGCTCCCAGCCGTGCCCGCACCTCATGCAGGCGAAGGAGTAGGACTCGTTGACGACTGCGGTCGCACCGGCGCGGAGCCCGGTCTGCCCTGCGATCTCACTCATGCCAGCTCCTGTTGGTCCGCTGTGGCGTGAGGACGGTTCCGTCCCCGCGACCCAGTGGACTCCTCGGCCGGACCGATGGCGGCAGACCTGTCGAGTGTTGGCCCCGATTTGGGCGTCCCTTGCCCCTGCGCCCCTTCTGCTTTGCCCACCCATGGGGCGCACGCTCATCTGACATGCGCCCTGCTCAGAGGGTGCTCACGCCGCCTGGGGGCGCGGGGCCGTATCACCCCGCCGCGTTCTTCGCGGCGACCACCGCATCGAAGACGACCCGCTTCGGCACACCGGCCTCCACCGCCACCGCGGCGATCGCCTCCTTGCGCCGCTCCCCCGCTTCCTCCCGCACCCGCACCCGCCGCACCAGCTCCTCGGGCCCGACCTCCTCGGGCCCCTTCTCCGGCGCCCCCTCCACCACGACGGTGATCTCCCCGCGGACCCCCTCCGCAGCCCACGCGGCCAGCTCCCCCAGCCCGCCCCGCCGGACCTCCTCGTACGTCTTGGTCAGCTCCCGGCACACCGCGGCCCGCCGCTCCGCCCCGAACACCTCGGCCATGGCCGACAGGGTGTCGTCGAGCCGATGGGGAGCCTCGAAGTAGACGAGCGTGCGCCGCTCGTCGGCGACCTCCCGCAGCCGCCCCAGCCGCTCCCCCGCCTTGCGCGGCAGGAACCCCTCGAAGCAGAACCGGTCGACGGGCAGCCCGGACAGCGCGAGCGCGGTGAGCACGGCGGACGGCCCGGGCACGGCGGTGACCCGCACGTCCCGCTCGACCGCGGCGGCGACCAGCCGGTACCCCGGGTCGGACACCGACGGCATCCCCGCGTCGGTCACCAGCAGCACCCGGGCCCCGCCCACCAGCTCCTCGACCAGCTCCGGCGTCCGGGCGGACTCGTTGCCCTCGAAGTACGACACCACCCGGCCCTTGGGTGTGACGCCGAGCGCCTGGGTCAGCCGGCGCAGCCGCCGCGTGTCCTCGGCGGCGACGACATCGGCTCCGGCCAGTTCCTCGGCGAGCCGGGGAGGGGCGTCCGCGATGTCGCCGATGGGGGTGCCTGCGAGTACGAGGGTTCCGATCACGTTCCCATCCTCCCAGGGGCAGACGGTGCGGACTCCTCCCAGGGGCGGAGGATGCGGACGCATACCGGCCATGCACGGGACTCACACAGAACGGTTCCCTACGATGGCGCGGTGACCAGTACCGCGTCCTCCACGGACACCCGGCAGGGCCAGGCGCCGCTCGACCAGCGGCCGTCCTGGCAGCAGCGGCTGCGCCGCTTCGGCTACCAGGGGCAGCCCAGAAGCGACGTCCGTGACCGCCTGGTGCCGCCGTACACCGAGCCCGGCCCGCGCCTGTGGGCGGCGCTCGGCATCCCGTACACGCTCTCGGGGCGGCTGGTGCGCTGGTCGGGCTGGATCGGCCCGCTGCTCGTCACGCTGCTGGCGGGTGTGCTGCGGTTCTGGAACCTGGGCAGCCCCAGGGCGGTGATATTCGACGAGACGTACTACGCGAAGGACGCGTGGGCGCTGGTCCACCGCGGGTTCGAACTCAACTGGGACAAGAACGCCAACGACCTGGTCCTGTCGTCGGGCGGGAACGTCACGCTCCCGACGGACGCGGCGTACGTGGTGCATCCGCCGGTCGGCAAGTTCATGATCGGGCTCGGCGAGCTGATGTTCGGGTTCGACCCCTTCGGCTGGCGGTTCATGACGGCGCTGCTCGGCACGCTGTCCGTACTGCTGCTGTGCCGCATCGGCCGCCGCCTGTTCCGCTCCACCTTCCTGGGGTGTCTCGCGGGCGCGCTGATGGCGGTGGACGGTCTGCACTTCGTGATGAGCCGCACGGCGCTGCTCGACGGCGTGCTGATGTTCTTCGTGCTGGCCGCGTTCGGCTGTCTGCTCGTCGACCGGGACAAGGCCCGCGAGAAACTCGCCGCCGCGCTGCCGCTGGACGACGACGGCCGGGCCCGGCCCGACCGGCACACGGCCGAGACGGCCCGCCTGGGATGGCGCCCCTGGCGCTGGGCGGCGGGCCTGATGCTGGGCCTGGCCATCGGCACGAAGTGGAACGGCCTCTACATCCTGGCCGCGTTCTGCCTGATGGCGGTGTTGTGGGACGTCGGCTCGCGCAGGGTCGCAGGCGCCCGGCACCCGTACTCGGCGGTCCTCAAGCGCGACACGGGTCTGGCGTTCGCCGCCACGGTCCCGGTCGCCCTGGTCACCTACGTCCTGTCCTGGACCGGCTGGATCCTCTCCGCGACGAACGGCTCCGGCGGCTACTTCCGCAACTGGGCCGCGACCAGCGGCAAGGGCGGCAGTTGGACGTTCCTGCCCGACTGGCTGCGCAGCCTGTGGCACTACGAGCACCAGGTGTACGAGTTCCACGTCGGGCTGTCCTCGCCGCACACGTACCAGTCCAACCCGTGGAGCTGGCTCGTCCTCGGCCGCCCGGTGTCGTACTTCTACGAGTCCCCGGCACCCGGCAAGGACGGCTGCCCCGCCGACGCCGGCGAGAAGTGCGCCCGCGAGGTCCTCGCCCTCGGCACGCCGCTGCTGTGGTGGGTCGCCTGCTTCGCGGTCCTCTACGTGCTGTGGCGCTGGTTCTTCCGCCGTGACTGGCGGGCGGGCGCCATCGTCTGCGCCATCGCGGCCGGCTACCTGCCCTGGTTCATGTACCAGGAGCGCACGATCTTCTTCTTCTACGCCGTCGTGTTCCTGCCGTTCCTGTGCCTGGCGGTGGCGATGCTCCTCGGCGCGATCATCGGACCACCCCGCTCCACCGACACCCGCCGGGTCGCGGGCGCCACAGCCGCCGGCGTCCTGGTCCTCCTGATCACCTGGAACTTCATCTACTTCTGGCCCCTGTACACGGGGCAGGCGATCCCGATCGACGACTGGCGGTCGCGGATGTGGCTGGACACGTGGGTCTGATCTACATTCGGTCACAAATCGAAACTCCCTGCCCGGCAGTAACCGCTTCCACATAGAGTGCTGCCGGGATCGGGCTTTCTGAACGCGTTCAAAGGAGCGCGTGGGGGGGCTCAACGGGGAGGGGACCGCCCAATGGGCAAGGGGGTCAAAGCCGCCGTCATAGGCGGGGTGTTCACGGTGATGGTGGGTGGGGCCGGGTACGGGACCTACAACGTCGTGAGCGCGCTGAGCGGGGACGGGGGCGGCACGAGCGGGGTCGCCGGGGAGGAGCGGACGGGGCCGCCCGGCAAGGACGAGGTCAAGGAGACCACCGCCAAGTTCTTCGCGGCCTGGGAGAAGGGCGCGACCGCTTCCGCGGCCTCGCACACCAACAACGACGCGGCCGCGGAGCAGCTGCTCACCGCCTTCAGCGACGACGCGCACATCACCGACGTGAAGATCACGCCGGGCACGGCCCAGGGCACCACCGTGCCGTACACGGTGAAGGCCAAGGTGGCCTACGACGGGAAGTCCAAGCCGCTGAGCTACCGGAGCAAGCTGAAGGTCGTGCGCGGGCTGACCACCGGGCGGGCGCTGGTCGACTGGCAGCCGTCCGTCGTGCACCCCGAGCTGAAGAAGGACGACACCCTCGTCACCGAGCAGTCGGCCACCCCGCCCGTCGAGGCCGTGGGCCGCGACGGCTCCGAGCTGACGAAGGAGAAGTACCCCTCCCTCGGCCCGGTCCTGGACGCCCTGCGCGACAAGTACGGCGAGAAGGCCGGCGGCACCCCCGGCATCGAACTGGTCGTCCGGCACGACGGCAACGGCGCTCCCGACACCCCGCTGCTCACCCTCGCCGAGGGCAAGCCGGGCAAGCTCACCACCACGATCAGCCCGAGCGCGCAAGTGGCGGCCGAGAAGGCGGTCAAGCGGTTCGCCCAGTCTTCGGTGGTGGCGGTCAAGCCGAGCACCGGCGAGGTGCTGGCCGTGGCCAACCACCGCACGGACGGCTTCAACGCGGCCTTCGAGGGGCAGGCGGCACCCGGCTCCACGATGAAGATCATCACCGCCGCGATGCTCATCGACAACGGCGTGACCTCGATGAACGGCCCGGCACCGTGCCCCGACACCGCCGTGTGGCAGAGCCAGACGTTCAAGAATCTGACCGGCATGAAGCCCGACGAGAGCGCGACGCTCGCCAACAGCTTCATGCGGTCCTGCAACACCGCCTTCATCAAGCTCATCGACGAGAAGCCGCTCACCGACGCCTCGCTGACCCAGGAGGCCGAACAGCGCTTCGGGCTGGGGCAGGACAACTGGAAGACCGGCACCGTCTCCTTCGACGGCCGTGTCCCCGCGGTCGACGGGCCGGACCGGGCGGCGGGCGCCATCGGGCAGGGCCAGGTCCAGATGAGCCCGCTGAACATGGCCTCGGTCACCGCGACCGCCATCACCGGCGCCTTCCGCCAGCCCTACCTGGTCTCGCCGAAGCTCGACGGCCGGGAGCTGGCCCGGGCCGAGGGGCTGCGGGCGAGCACCGCCACCCAGCTCAAGCAGATGATGCGGCTCACCGCCACGCAGGGCACGGCCGAGGAGGCCATGCGCGGGCTCGGCGGCGACATCGGCGCCAAGACCGGCTCCGCCGAGGTCGACGGCAACGCCAAGTCCAACAGCTGGTTCACCGGGTTCCGGAACGACATCGCCGCGGCGGCCATGACCGAGGAGGGCGGACACGGCGGCGACGCGGCCGGGCCGATTGTCGCAGCCGTGCTACGAACGGGTGGCTGATCTCACCTCCGTGGGACGGGACTCTAGGGTGGTGGCCGTCGTTGGGACAGCTGAGGGCAACGGGGACCCTGGGGATTCGCGGAGGAACGAACAGCAGTGGGCAACAGAAGGCGCGTCGCCGAGCGACGGAAGACGAGACCCGCCGTGATCGGCGGGGTGATCGCCGTGGTCGTCGTGGGCGCCGGGGCCGGTGCCTACGCGCTGTACGGCGGTGGCGCCGCCGACGACGACGGGACGCGGGCGTCGGACCAGAAGGCCGAGGTGAAGACCGGCCCGCTGTCCCCGGCCGAGGTCACCACCACCGCCCGCGCCTTCCTCACCGCCTGGCAGTCCGGAAAGGTCCCGCAGGCCGCCGCGGCCACCGACGACGCCTCCGCGGCCCAGCGGCTGCTCACCGGCTACACCAAGGACGCCCACATCAAGGGCGTCACCCTCACCCCGGGCAAGCCCACCGGTGACAAGGTGCCGTTCTCCGTCAAGGGCACGGTGTCCTACAAGGGCACCGACAAGCCGCTGACGTACGCCGGCGCACTGACCGTCGTGCGGCGCGCCGCCGACGGAAAGCCGCTGGTCGACTGGGACGCGGCGGTCGTCCACCCGGACCTGAAGGACGGCGACACGCTGGTCACCGGCGCGGCCGGCACGCCCCCGGTCAAGGCCCTCGACCGGGACGGCGGCGAACTGACCAAGGACAAGTACGCCTCGATCGGCCCGATCCTGGACGGACTGCGCGAGAAGTACGGCAAGGTGGCCGGCGGCAAGGCCGGCATCGAGCTCCGGGTCGTGCGCGGCAAGGCGGCCAAGGCCAAGAACCTCTCCGACAAGACCCTGCTGGAGCTGAGCGAGGGCACACCAGGCACGGTGAAGACCACGCTGGACCCGGCCCTGCAGGCGGCGGCCGAGCAGCAGGTCGCGAAGAAGGCCAGGTCGTCGGTGGCCGTGGTGCGGGCGTCGACCGGCGAGATCCTGGCCGCCGCCAACGCCTCCCCCGGCTTCAACACCGCCTTCCAGGGCTCCCTGGCCCCCGGCTCCACGATGAAGGTCATCACCTCCTCGCTGCTGCTCGAGAAGGGCCTGGCCTCGGCGGACAAGAAGCACCCCTGCCCGAGGTACTTCACGTACGGCCACTGGAAGTTCCAGAACCTCGACAAGTTCGAGATCAAGAACGGCACCTTCAAGGCCAGCTTCGCCCGCTCCTGCAACACGGCCTTCATCAGCCAGGCCCCGAAGCTGAAGAACGACGACCTGACCAAGGAGGCCCAGCAGGTCTACGGCCTGGGGCTGAACAACTGGGCGATCGGTGTGCCGTCCTTCGACGGGGCGGTGCCGGTGCAGTCGGCGGCCCAGATGGGCGCCTCGCTGATCGGGCAGGGCGGGGTCCGCATGAACCCGCTGAACATGGCGTCGGTGTCGGCGACGATCAAGTCCGGTACCTTCCGCCAGCCGTACCTGGTCTCCCCGGACGTGGACGGACGCAAGCTGGCGAAGGCCTCGCGCACGATGCCGGCGAGCACCCAGTCCCAGCTGCGTGAGCTGATGTCGTACACGGCCGCGTACGGCACGGCCGCGGAGGCGATGGCCGGGGTCGGCGGCGATGTCGGTGCGAAGACCGGGTCCGCCGAGGTCGACGGGCAGAAGAAGCCGAACGGCTGGTTCACGGCCTACCGGGGCGACCTGGCCGCCGCGGGCGTGGTCCAGCAGGGCGGGCACGGCGGTTCGACGGCCGGTCCGATCGTGGCGGCGCTGCTGAAGGCAGGCGGCTGACCTACCGGTTCAGTGCGTCACGGGTTCCGCGGCGGCCATGTACGTCCGCCGCAGGAACCGCAGCAGCGCCTGCCGCTCGAACTGCACCACCGACACCCCGTGCGCGGAGTGGAACTCCACCACGACCTGCACCCGGCCGCACGGCCACACCCGCACCTCGTCGCTCCCCACGGGGGCCCGCAGCCCCTCCTCCAGGAGCTCGCGGCGGAAGGTCCATTCGCGTCCCCCGGCGCCGGGCAGCACCATGCGTACCGACCGGGGATCGCGGTCGGGGTCGTAGCGCAGGGTGACCGGAACCGCCTCCAGCTCGTCGACGAGCGGGACGGCCGCGTCCGAGACGATGTGGGCTCGCGCGTATTGCTCGACTACGGACATCGGACGGCCCCTTCACCGTGCGTGATCCGAGTGGAAACCGTGCGTCCACTCCCTCTCCAATGTCGCATATTTTCCGGATCGCGCCCGTGGAGCCGGATATATCGCGGGTGAGATAAAACGAACCTCACGCTCTTGCAAATCGTTCGCATCAAGCCACATCATCGAACGGTGCATGTACCTGACGGATTCATCAACGCGCCCACCTCCGCCGCCACCGGTGTGATCGCTGCGGGCGCCGTCGCCGTGAGCCTGCGCGGTGCACGCCGCGAACTCGACGAGCGCACGGCGCCGCTGGCCGGCCTCGTCGCGGCGTTCATCTTCGCGGTGCAGATGCTGAACTTCCCCGTCGCGGCGGGGACCAGCGGCCATCTGCTCGGCGGTGCGCTGGCGGCGATCCTCGTCGGCCCCTACACCGGGGTCCTGTGCGTCTCCGTCGTCCTGCTGATGCAGGGCATCCTCTTCGCGGACGGCGGTCTGACCGCGCTCGGCGTGAACATCACCAACATGGCGATCGTCACGACGGTCGTCGCCTACGCCCTCTTCCGCGGCCTGGTGAAGGTGCTGCCCCGCACCCGCCGGTCGGTCACCGCGGCCTCCTTCGTCGCGGCCCTGGTCTCCGTCCCGGCCGCCGCGCTGGCCTTCACGCTGATGTACGCGATCGGCGGTACCACCGACGTCTCGATCGGCAAGGTCGCCACCGCCATGATCGGCGTGCACGTCCTGATCGGCATCGGCGAGGCCACGATCACCGCACTGACCGTCGGCTCGGTCATCGCCGTGCGCCCGGACCTGGTGTACGGGGCGCGCGGTCTGACGCAGAAGCTCAAGCTGCGGGTGAACGGCGAGCTGGTCGACGCGCCCGGCGCCGAGCCCGCGCCGGTGGCCGCCCGGACCTCGCACCGCAAGGTATGGGCCGCGGGCCTGGTCGCGTCCCTCGTGCTGGCCGGGTTCGTCAGCTTCTACGCCTCCGCGAACCCCGACGGTCTGGAGAAGGTCGCCGCCGACCACGGCATCGACAAGCAGGCCGAGGAGCACGCGGTGGCCGACTCCCCGCTCGCCGACTACGGCGTCGAGGACGTCGACGACGCCCGCCTGTCCGGGGGGCTGGCGGGCGTCATCGGCGTGGGGGTCACGGTCGTCGCGGGCACCGGCGTGTTCTGGGCCGTGCGCCGCCGCCGTACCGACGCCTCCCCGTCGAACACGTCGGAGACGCCGGACGCGGCGGACGCGCCGGACTCGACGAGCCCCACGAGCGTCTGACATGGGAGCGGGGCACGCGCACAAGCTGTACCGGCACGGGCACTCGCCCGTGCACGGCCTGCCGCCGCACACCAAACTCGCCGCCGTGTTCGCCTTCGTGGTGGTCGTGGTGTCGACGCCGCGGGAGGCCATGTGGGCGTTCGGGCTGTACGCCGTGCTGCTCGGGGCCGTCGCGGCCGTCGCGCGCGTGCCCGCGGCCTTCCTGCTCAGGCGGCTGCTGATCGAGGTGCCGTTCGTCGCGTTCGCGGTGCTCATGCCGTTCGTGGCGGAGGGCGAGCGGGTCGACGTCCTCGGCCTGTCCCTGAGCGTGAACGGCCTGTGGGGCGCCTGGAACGTGCTCGCCAAGGGCACGCTCGGTGTCGCGGCCTCGGTGCTGCTGGCCGCCACGACCGAGCTGCGCGAACTGCTCCTCGGCCTGCAGCGCCTCAAACTCCCGCCGCTCCTCGTGCAGATCGCGTCCTTCATGATCCGCTACGGCGATGTCATCACGGACGAGATGCGGCGCATGCGGATCGCCCGGGAGTCACGCGGCTTCGAGGCCAGTGGCGTCAAGCACTGGGGCGTGCTCGCCAAGTCGGCCGGCGCGCTGTTCATCCGCTCCTACGAGCGCGGCGAGCGTGTGCACCTGGCCATGGTCAGCCGCGGCTACGCCGGATCCATGCCCGTCATCGACGAGGTGACCGCGTCCCGGGCGCAGTGGTCGTACGCCCTCGCCCTCCCCTGCGCCGCTCTGCTCGTCTGTCTGCTGGGATGGTCCCTGTGACACCTTCACTCGACGTGGCCGGACTGGCCTTCGCCTACCCCGACGGACACCAGGCCCTCTTCGGCGTCGACTTCTCGGTCGCCCGCGGCGAGCGGGTCGCGCTGCTCGGGCCGAACGGCGCCGGCAAGACGACCCTCGTGCTGCACCTGAACGGCATCCTGACCGGCGGCGCCGGCACGGTGAAGGTCGCCGGGCTGCCCGTGGACAAGCGGAACATGGCCGAGGTGCGGCGCCGGGTCGGCATCGTCTTCCAGGACCCGGACGACCAGTTGTTCATGCCGACGGTCCGGGAGGACGTGGCGTTCGGGCCCGCGGCGGCCGGGCTGAAGGGGCCGGAGCTGGAGGAGCGCGTGGACCGGGCGCTGGAGCGGGTCGGCATGGCGGAGTTCAAGGAGCGTCCGCCGCACCACCTCTCCTTCGGCCAGCGCCGCCGGGTGGCCGTCGCGACCGTGCTGGCGATGGAGCCGGAGATCCTCGTCCTGGACGAGCCCTCCTCCAACCTGGACCCCGCCTCCCGCCGCGAACTGGCGGACATCCTGCGCTCCCTGGACGTGACCGTGCTGATGGTCACGCACGACCTGCCCTACGCCCTGGAGCTGTGCCCGCGCTCCCTGATCCTCAGTGACGGGGTGATCGCAGCGGACGGGCCGACCGGCGAACTGCTCTCCGACGAGGAGCTGATGCGGGCCCACCGGCTGGAGCTGCCGTTCGGTTTCGATCCGCGTTCCGTCCCGGCAGCCGAGGCCCGTCCGTGACAATGGGCGCGTGACGAACGAGGAGAGCGACGGATCACTGCTGCTGGACGAGCAGTTGTGCTTCGCCCTGTACGCCGCCCAGCGCGCGGTGACGGCGGCGTACCGCCCGCTCCTCGACGAACTGGGCCTCACCTACCCCCAGTACCTGGTCCTGCTGGTCCTCTGGGAGCGCGGCGAGACCACCGTCAAGGAACTGGCCGCGGCCCTGCGCCTCGACTACGGCACGGTCTCGCCGCTGCTGAAGCGGCTGGAGGCGGCCGGTCTCGTACGGCGTGAGCGGTCGGCGCGGGACGAGCGGTCGGTGCTCGTGGCCGTGACGGGGCGCGGCGAGGAACTCCGGGAACGCGCGGGGCGGGTGCCCGGCGCGCTGCTCGGGGCGACCGGGCTCGACGCGGCGGAGGCCGTGCGGCTGCGTGCGGAGCTGTGGCGGCTGGCCGAGCGGGCGGAGTCGGCGGCGGACCGGGCCCGCTGAGGGTTACCCGCGGTTGCCACCCCCTGGTAACGACAAGGGGGTTACTGGCCAGTACCTTGTGCACGATGTGTTTGTGCGCACCTGGTTCCGGGGGAGGACAGCATGACTGACGGCCCCGCCGTCGACAGCCGCCCGACGAAGATCATGTACGTGGCGGAGGCCACCGCCCACGGCGGTCGCGAGGGCTACGTCACCAGCCAGGACGGTCAGCTCGACCTCAAGGTCGCGATGCCCCAGCCGCTCGGCGGCGACGGCGACGGCACCAACCCGGAACAGCTCTTCGCGGCCGGCTACAGCTCCTGCTTCCACAACGCCCTGATCCTCGTCGGCAACCGCGAGGGCTACGACCTGACCGGCTCCACGGTCTCCGCGAAGGTCGGCATCGGCCCCAACCGGCAGCGCGGCTACGGCCTCGCGGTCGCCCTCAGCGTCTCCCTGCCGGTCGTCGACGCGGATCTCGCGACCAGGCTGGTGGACGCGGCCCACGAGGTCTGCCCGTACTCGAACGCGACCCGCGGGAACATCGACGTGACCATCCTGCTTGGCTAGGGGGCAGCACAGCGGCGAGACGAGGAGTACGGGCGTGGACGTGCACGGCACAGTGGCCGAGGGCTTCGAGCCGGTGAGGGACGCGTTCGAGCGGAACTTCGACTCGCTCGGGGACCGGGGCGCGGCGGTCGCCGTCTACCGGGACGGGCAGAAGGTCGTCGACCTGTGGGGCGGCACCAAGGACGTCGACGGCACGGCTCCCTGGGAGCGCGGCACCGCCCAGGTCGTGCGCTCGGCGACGAAGGGGGTCGCCGCCGCCGTCCTCCTGCTCCTGCACCAGCGCGGGCAGCTGGACCTGGACGCGCCGGTGGGGCACTACTGGCCGGAGTTCAAGGCGCAGGGCAAGGAGGGGGTCCTGGTCCGGCACGTGCTGAACCACCGGGCCGGGCTGCCGGTCCTCGACCGGCCGCTCACCCCGGAAGAGGCCCTCGACCCGTCGAAGGGCCCCGCGGCCCTCGCCGCTCAGGCCCCGGCCTGGGAGCCCGGCACCGACCACGGCTACCACGCGCTCACCTACGGCTGGCTGCTCGACGAACTGGTGCGGCGCGTCACCGGGCAGGGCACCGGGGAGTGGCTCGCGTCGCAGGTCACCGGCCCGCTGGGGCTGGACCTCTGGCTCGGTCTGCCGGAATCGGAGGCCGGCCGGGTCGGGCGCGTGGGCCGCGTCGAGGGGGCCGAGCCGACCGGGGGTCTGCGGGCCCGCCCGAAGCGCTCGGTCACCGAGGCCTACGAGGACCCGGCCTCCCTCACGCGCCGGGCGTTCGCCGCGATCTCCCCGTTCCCGGACCAGAACGACCCCGCCTACCACGCGACCGCCCTGCCCGCGACGAACGCCATAGCGACGGCGGACGGGCTGGCCCGCTTCTACGCGACCCTGATCGGCGACACGGCCGGCGCCGCGCGGCTCTTCACCCCTGAGACGGTGGACATGGCCCGGGCCGAGGAGTCGGCGGGCCCCGACCGGGTTCTGGTGGTCGGCACCCGCTTCGGCCTCGGCTACATGCTGCACGGCAGCGCCTCGCCGCTCCTCACCCCCGGTTCCTTCGGCCACCCGGGCCGCGGCGGCGCCCTCGGCTTCGCCGACCCGGAGAGGGGCATCGCCTTCGGCTACGTCACCAACGGCTTCCGCAAGACGGTGACGGCGGACCCGCGGGCGCAGGCGCTGGTGCGGGCGGTGCGGGGCGTGCTGAACCTCTAGACGTGGATGGGGTGCGAAGTCCGGCCGGACGCCTGGTCGATCTCCTCGTGGGCTTTGGTCAGCAACGCCATGGCGAGTTCGTTGAGCGCCCGGGCCCCGGCGATCTCCTCCCCGACCCTCGGCTGATTGGCGTCGGTCCGGTGCCGGCTCGCGTGCCCGTGCGCCCGTACCTCGCTGCCATCGGGCAAGCGGACCAACGCGGCCGCGCGCGTGTGCTGGTCGTCCTCCGTGAACTCCATCTCGACGTGCCACCCCACTGTGGTGTGCATCATGACGATCACCTCCGGAACGCTTAGTTCCAGGGTGCTCCTCGCACGGGCCGGACGCACCCGCCTGGCGGGCCCCTATCCGGCGTGCAGCATCAGCCCGATCCCGACGACCAGCAGCCCGGCCGCCGCGATCCTCGGCGCCCCGAAGCGTTCCTTGAAGAACACGGCGCCGATCGCCGCGCCGACGATGATCGATGTCATACCCGGCTCATACAGTGATTGGCATGACCCGACCCAAGTTAGGAAGGGCCGCCGTCACACCGGGCGAGCCCGCAGCGATCTACTGCCGCATCTCCCACACCAGGGACGAGGACCAGACCGGCGTAGACCGGCAGGAACGCATCTGCCGGGACATCGCCGAACGCCTCCGACTCCGCGTCGACCCCACACACATCTACGTCGACAACAACCGCTCGGCCTGGCAGCGCGACCGCAAGCGCCCCGGTTGGGAAGCGATGTTGAGGGCGATGGGGGCCGGGGAAATCCGGCACGTCATCGTCTACCACCCCGACCGCCTCATGCGGCAGCCCAAGGACCTCGAAGAGCTGCTCTCCATCGCCGACGACAAGCGCATCCTTCTGCATGGCGAGGCGAACCGGCGCGACCTGTCGGACCCCGACGACCGGTTCATCCTCCGCATCGAGGTGGCCCACGCGTGCCGCTCGTCAGACGACACGTCGCGACGCCTGAAGGACGCCTTGAAGGACAAGGCCCGCGAGGGCCGGCCGCACGTGGGCAACCGTCCGTACGGATACACCAGCGACGGCCGCGCGATCGTCGAGGAGGAGGCGGAGATCGTCCGCGAGGTGTACCGCCGCTATCTGGACGGAGAGTCGCCGCACGCCATAGCCCAAGATCTCGTCGCCCGGGACATCCCCACGTCGAAGGGCAAAGCGTGGAACCCCGAGAACGTTCGGCATCTGCTGTCGTCCCACTTCGTGGCCGGGCTGCGGTTCCACCTGGGCGAGGAAGTGGCCGTCGGGACATGGCCCGCCATCATCGACCGCGGGCAGTGGGACGAGGTCCAGCGGCTCCGGGAGTACCGCACCCAGCAGCACCAGGATACGAAGAAGCGCCCCATTCGGAACTACCTCCTGCGCGGAGTCGCCACCTGCACGTGTGGCGCCCGCATGGGTGGCACGAACAGCGGCCGGTACGCCTACTACCGGTGCACCCGCTCCGACAACACCGACCAGCAGAAGTGCAACCGCTCCATCTCGGCCGGGCCGCTTGAGGAGTTCGTACGGGACGTGGCGATCAAGGTACTGACGAAGCTGGACACCTCCGGCTACGAGCCCGCCACGACCACACGCCCCGGGGCCGACGTCATCGCGGACGAGAAGGACCGCGCGAAGCTGCGAGAGCTGAAAGAGCTGTGGCTCAACGACGACGACTTCTCGACCGCCGACTTCCAGGCGATGCGTGCGCCGATCGTCAAGCGGATGAAGGAACGGCAGCGCAAGACCGTGAAGCGCCCCGTCGCCGTCCTGGAGGGCATCGCCGGCCCGGAGGCTGAGGCCAACTGGGAGAGCCTGGAGAAGGCGGAGGACTACGCGCGGATGAACGCGATCTACCGCTTCTTGTTCGCGGCCGTGTTCGTCCGTCCCTCGACGAGGAAGGGCAGGGGGTTCGACACGGACCGGGTGGACATCAAGCCGAACCCATTGGACTAGGCCACGTTGCGCACCATCACTCGGCTTTGACGATACGTTCCCCAGTTGCCGCATCGATGGCGATGTCCTTTTTGCCACTGCCTACCAGCCAGACCGGCCGCCACTCACCGTTGATCTTCTGGGCGAGGAGCAGCGCGGATTCAGTCGGCAGATCGGTGGCACCCTTTGCGACGGCCCTGGCCTTCGCTTCATCCACTGTGACCGGCGGTAGGTCGGGGTCTGCAATGGTTCTGGCGGTGAACCCGATGACTCGGCCTGTTGTGGTGACGGTGAGGTCGAGGCGCATCGGCAGCAACACGTCCTCGGAGTAGCGCCGGTACGACACCACATAAGCCTTTGTCGCACCGCCTCCTATCGGACGGATCTGCTGCTTGCTGCCGGCGACGTTCTTCGGAATCCACTTGCGGGCATACGTATCGGCGGCTGCTGCCACTTCATTCTGGGAAAGGCTGCCCTCGTCACCGCGTGTGTTGGAAGACCAAGCGCGCTCCAGGTCCTTCTCAGGCCACCAGCCTGAGAGGCTGCCCCTGTTCGTGTTGACAGTGGCCCTCAAACGCTTGCCCTGCTTCTCGCTACTGCTCTCCAGAATGCGTACATCGCTTCCGTAGATACCCTTGGCTGTCGCGGTGATCCAGTCATCGGCCGCGATGGCGGACTGCGTGAAGTCTTCCCGTTGATCGTCCATTGTGGCGACGTCCACCGAGTCGATCCGGAAGTGGATGAGGCCCGCCACGGCCGCAGCACTCAGTGCGGCGATTCCCATGCCCCAGAACAGATCACGGACGGGGTTCCGCGGCGCTTGCCGCCGCTGGTACAGCCACACGGCGCCAGCAAGTGCCCCCAGGACAGCACCGGTGGCATTGGCCGCAATGTCCGTCATCGTGCACGCGCGGCCGGTGCCGGCAACGGACTGGATAAGTTCGACGGAGCCACTGAGAAGCCCGAACGCTGCAGCGACGGTCACTGGCCGTCTGAAGAGGAGGGCGGCGAGAAATGCGCCAGGCGCGAAGAGGGCGATGTTCAGCAGCGAACTCGACGACGTGAAGGCGCGGCCGGATAGCGACGTGTCACATTGCCCCACCTCCAGACCGGCATTCCCCGGCAGCAAGGTGACCGCGACGATGCCCGCAAGGCTGACGGCAAGAGCCGTCCTCAAAGGCCACGGCTTTTCCCTGGCCTTGGCCACAAAGGCAGTGGGCACCGCGAGCAGGGCGGCAAGAATCAGGAAGGAGACGAGTAGGCGGGGTACGGCGGAGACGGACGCTTCGATCACGGGACGACCTTCGAGAGACGAAGCCGGGGGCGCGGGTCAGGCACCCCCAGCTGTCGGAGAGCGCGACTAGCAGACGTTGACCGGCGGCGTGTAGTAGTCGCCAGTCGAGGCCTTCATGTAGCCGACGATCGTGCAGTCAGGAACAGCCGACTTCTTCTGGCCTCCCCAACTGCGCGACACGGTCTGCCCCTTGGAGATCGTCCTCCACTTGTCCAGGGACAGCTCCTTGGACGTGTTCATGCCAAGTCTGATGTCAACCTTGGCGCCACTTGTCTTCTTGTACGACGTGGAGGAGTAGTACAGGCTGCAGTTTCCGGTCACTCGACAGCCGTCGTCCTCGCTAATGGTGAGCGTCCCGTTCGACAGCGACGTGCTCGCGGATTCTGCGAAGGCACTCGAGCCCGAGAACACCAGCACACCAGTCGCGGCAGCGACAGCCAACTTCTTCCCCAGCACAGCAATTCCCCTCTTGTTTTGGTCAGCGCGATCTTTGCTGAACTGACAAGATCAGCAACGAAAGCGCGCTTAGTATGTGATCTTTGACCGGGAACTGTCAAACGTAAAGCCAGGATTGTGCCTGGTGAGTGGCTTGAAACAGTTCGTTGACGTGGTCTCGATCTTGCGCGTGCAGCGTCGTGAGGAGCCCTAGCGGGCAGGGCCGAAGAGCCGTGCAAGTCGCGCAGCGCTCTTCGGGCCCACGCGGGTCGGAAACTTGGCCGCCTGGCGCTCGACGGCCCGAACCCATTTCTCGTCGCGGCGTCTCGTCACTGGGACGCCTCACGCTCTTCACGAGCGATCTCGCGGTTCATGGCGACGTCTTCAGCGACTCCAGCTCATCAGCAGGGCGTAGTAGGCGATGTGGACGGCGGCGGAGGAGAGCAGGTACGGCCAGGCCGCGGCCGCCGGGAACGCCACGAAGGGTGCGAGGGCCAGCCCGACCAGGACGCCGCCGCCCGAGATCAGCGCGAACCCGGCCAGCTTGTCGGTGATCTTGTGGGCGATGGCGTTCCAGCTGGCGTGGGTGACGGCGGCGAGCAGGACGGCAGCGGTGACCAGAGGGGTCACGGGGTGGGCTCGCGCACGTCCACCAGGGTGCCGTCGGCGTGGGTGACGAGGTCTTCGGGGGCCATGGGGAACACGGTGTACGGCGTCCCTGCCGCGGCCCAGACGACGTCGTGCTCCAGCAGGGACCGGTCGGCGAGCACCCGGGTTTTGGTCCGGTGCCCGAAGGGCGGCACGCCGCCGATGGCGTACCCGGTGGTCTCCCGCACGACGTCGACCTTGGCCCGGGTGACCTTGTCGGCGCCGAGCTCCTTGCGGACGAGCTCCAGGTCGACGCGGGAGGCCCCGTCCATGAGCACGAGCACCGGAACCCCGTCCGCCGCGAAGATCAGTGACTTGCAGATCTGGCTCAGCTCGCACCCGACGGCGGCAGCGGCCTCGGCGGCGGTGCGGGTGGCATCGGGAAAGCGGCGGACCTGGCTCACGAGGTCCCCGAGCCCGAGGTCGCGCAGGGCCTCGGCGAAACGGGGATGTGCTCCGGAGTTCTCGGCGTCAGTGGCGGCTGTCGTCGTCATGCCCTGCACGCTAGCGGTACGTGTACGAGGCACGCGAGGCCGTATCGGCGCGGTGCCCTGGTCCGGTTCAGCCGGTGGCGTCCTCCGGCCGGACGTCCGCGAACTCCCACCAGGCGAGCGGCAGCCAGTCGCCGTCGACGAAGCCGTCGACGGATCCGCCGTTGCCCTGGATGGCCACGCGGGTCCCGACGGGGTAGGTGGTGCCGGACAGTCCGGAGACCGCCACGAGAAGAGTGCCGATACGACGTGACAAAGTCCTATTTCCTTTCTTGTCTGCGTGCAAATCCTCTCATCATGGACCAGCCTGGTATATGAGCCACGGCACAGACGGAGGTGCTTGACGATGAGGGCTGTCGTATACAAGGGGCCCTTCGAGGTAGCGATCGAGCAAGTGGAGGATCCACGCATTCAGCACCCGAACGATGTGCTCGTCCGGGTCACATCAACGGCCATCTGCGGCTCCGACCTGCACATGTACGAGGGCCGCACGGCCGCGGAGCCGGGCATCGTGTTCGGCCACGAGAACCTCGGAGTGATCGAGGAGACAGGAGAGGGGGTCACCACCCTCAACAAGGGCGACCGGGTGGTCATGCCGTTCAATGTGGCCTGCGGGTTCTGCAAGAACTGTTCGGCGGGCTTCACGGGCTTCTGCCTGACGGTGAACCCGGGCTTCGCCGGCGGCGCCTACGGCTATGTCGCCATGGGCCCCTACACGGGCGGCCAGGCGGAGTACGTACGGGTCCCGTACGCCGACTTCAACTGCCTGAAACTCCCGGAGGGCACCGAGAAGGAGACCGACTTCGTCCTGCTCGCGGACATCTTCCCGACGGGCTACCACGGCAACGAACTGGCCGACGTGCGCCCCGGTGACTCGGTCGCCGTCTACGGCGCCGGTCCGGTCGGGCTGATGGCCGCCTACTCCGCGATGCTGCGCGGTGCGAGCAAGGTGTTCGTGGTCGACCGGGTGGCGGAACGTCTCCAGAAGGCCGAGGAGATCGGCACGGTCCCGATCGACTTCACCCAGGGCAACCCGGCGGAGCAGATCAAGGAGCAGACCGGCGGCCAGGGGACCGACAAGGGAATCGACGCCGTGGGCTACCAGGCCCAGGCGCGGGGCGAGGACCGCGAGGAACCGGCGATCGTTCTGAACTCCCTGGTCGAAACGGTCCGCCCGACGGGCGCGCTCGGCATCCCCGGCCTCTACGTCCCGAGCGACCCGGGCGGTCCGGACGAGCAGTCCAAGAAGGGCATGCTCATGGTCGCCGTCGGACGCCTCTTCGAGAAGGGGCTCCGCATGGGCACCGGGCAGTGCAACGTCAAGAGGTACAACCGCCACCTGCGGGACATGATCATCGAGGATCGCGCGAAGCCCAGCTTCGTCGTCTCGCACGAACTGCCGCTCGACCAGGCGTCGTCGGCGTACGAGAAGTTCGACAAGCGGGTCGAGGGCTACACGAAGGTGGTGCTCCACCCGCAGGCAGCGTAGGCGACCCGGGCCGACAGTCAGTCGGTGAGGTACGCGAGGAACGACTCCCACGTGGCGGGAACCACCGTCACGTGGGCAGTCCCCGGGGTCTTGGAGTCCCGGACGTGGATCATGGCGGGGGTGCGGGCGACCTCGACGCAGTCGCCGGGGTCAGGTCCGCTGCTGTAGCTGCTCTTGACCCAATGGAGTTCCGTGGCGCTCATAGTCTCCCCAGCGCTTGCTCAATGAAGGCCAGCGACTCCCTCGGAGAGAGAGCCTGCGCCCGGATCATCCCATAGCGCAGTTCAAGGAGCCTGAGGTCCCGAGGGCTTGAAACGGGGCGGCCGTTGAACGCACCGTCGGAACGCCCGACCCCTGTGCCGTCCGAGAACCTCAGCACTTCGATCAACCCGTGCATGCCGGCATGCTCCTCACGATCAGTCGGCATCACCTGGAGCGAGACGGTCCGCAACTCCCCCACCTCCAGCAGGTGTTCGAGTTGTCGACGCAACACCATTCTGCCCCCGAGGGGGCGTTCGAGCGTCACCTGTTCTTGGACGAAACTCAAAGCGGGAGCAGGGTCCCGATCAAAGACGGACTTTCGAGCGACCCGCGCTGCGACGGCGCGTTCCACCACGTCTCGCGAGAGCGCCGGGAGTCGGTTCTCGAACATCGCCTCCGCGTACTCGGGCGTCTGCAACAGGCCGTGGACGTGATGCGTGCTGTAGAGCAGCATCTCCACCGCCCGCTCCTCCAACTGCGCCAGCTCCCGCACCCTCTTCGGATACCGGGCCCTCTCCATGTCCTTCGTGAACGCCCTCAGGTGCCCCTGGGCGTTCAGCACGCGGTCCGCCCTGTCCAGGTACTCCGGCCGGGGAATTCGCGCTCCTCGCTCCATCTTGCGGATCATGTCCTCGCCGTAGCCGAGCACCTCGCCCAGCTCGGCGACCCGCATCCCCGCCGCCTCCCGGCAGACCTTCAGCAGCTTCCCCACCGCCTGGACCAGCGGCTCGATCTCGTCCCCCGGCTCGACATCCCAACCGGCCTCGTCCACAACCTCGTTCATGCCCCACCTCCATCGCGCAGCCGTACCCGTACAACGCCCGGGACAGCCGAGACAGCACGAGACAAGCTCCGGACAGCAGTGGTACGCACACCTGCTGCGGCCGATCACTGCGCGCAGACTCCGCGACGCTGAGTCACATGAACCAGGAGACCACAATCCGCAACCTCAGCCTTCCGCTCTCCCCCACACCCCGGGGAGCCCGGCTGGCCCGTCTCCTCGCCACGGAGCAACTCCGCTCGTGGGGGCTGCCGTTGGACCCTGCCGAGCAGATCATCGCCGAGCTCGCGACCAACGCCGCCACACACGGGCGCGTCCCCGGCCGGGACTTCCGGCTGACGCTCTACGTCGTCGGCGGCACCCTCCGTATCGAGGTCACGGACACGCGCGGCGACCGGCTTCCCCACCCCACCCGGCCGGCCCCGGACGCCACCAGCGGCCGGGGCCTCCTCGTCGTGGCCGCCCTCGCCGGCCGCTGGGGCGTGACCCCGGGTCCGCACCCGCGCAAGACGGTGTGGGCCGAGGTCGACGTGCCCAAGTGAAAGGCCGGTGAGGGCGCACCGTCCCCACAGTGCCCTCACCGGCCGGTCTCTCGCGAGCGGTCAGACGCGGACCAGTTCCCTGTCTCCGTCGTCGTCGCCGGAGGCGTCGCGCAGGCCCTCGCCCTCCACGTCGACATTGGGCAGGGCCCGGTCCAGCCACCTGGGGAGCCACCAGGCCTTGCGGCCGAGGAGGGCCAGGACGGCCGGGACGATGGCCATGCGGACGACGAACGCGTCGAAGAAGACCGCGATCGCGAGGCCGAAGCCGATCATCTTGACCATCGACTCGGACGAGCCGATGAAGCCGGCGAAGACGGCCATCATGATGACCGCGGCGGCGGTGACCACCCGCGCGCCGTGGCGGAACCCGGTGACCACGGCCTGGGCGGGCTTCTCACCGTGGACGTAGGCCTCCCGCATCCGGGTCACGAGGAACACCTCGTAGTCCATCGCCAGGCCGAAGACCACGCCGACCATGAAGATCGGCATCATCGACATGACCGGCCCGGTCTGCTCCACGCCCATCAGGCCGGACAGCCAGCCCCACTGGAAGACCGCGACGACCGCGCCGAGGGCCGCCATCACCGACAGCAGGAATCCGAGGGCCGCCTTCAGCGGGACCAGGATCGAGCGGAAGACCACGATCAGCAGGAGGAAGGCCAGGCCGACGACCAGCACCAGATACGGCACCAGCGCGTCGTTGAGCTTCTGGCTGACGTCGATGTTCATCGCCGTGCTGCCGGTGACCAGGACGTTCGCGTCCGTGTCGGCCTTGATGTCCGCGCCCGCGTCCCGGATGCCGTGCACCAGGTTCTCCGTCGTGACGGAGGACGGCTTGGAGCCGGGGATCACGGTGATGGTGGCGGTGTCACCGGCCTTGTTGGGCTGCGGCGGCGTGACGGTCACGACGTCCTTCAGGCCCTTGATCTCGTCGCCCGTCTCGGTGAAGACCGCCTTCGGGTCGTCACTGCCCTTCGCGTCGACGACGACCATCAGCGGGCCGTTGAAGCCCGGCCCGAAGCCTTCGGACAGCAGGTCGTAGGCGCGGCGCTGGGTGGTGGAGGTCGGCTGGGAGCCGTCGTCGGGCAGGCCCAGTTCCAGGCTCGTCGCCGGGACGGCCGCCGCGCCGAGGCCGATGACGCCGAGCAGCAGGACCGCGATCGGGCGGCGGACGACGAAGCTCGCCCAGCGCGTGCCCAGGTTCGGCTTGACCGGCTCGGCCTTCTCGCCCTGCGGCTTCGCCCGGCCGAGGAGCTTGCCCTTCTCCCCCATCGGCTTCACCTTCCGGCCCGCGTATCCGAGCAGTGCCGGGATCATCGTCAGGGCGATCAGCACGGCGATGGCCACCGTGCCCGCCGCCGCGACGCCCATCTTCGTCAGCATCGGGATGTTGACGACGGACAGGCCGACCAGGGCGATCACCACCGTCAGACCCGCGAAGACCACCGCGGATCCCGCCGTGCCGACGGCCCGGCCCGCCGCCTCCTCGCGCTCGCGGCCCTCGGCCAGTTCGGCGCGGTAGCGGGAGACGATGAACAGCGCGTAGTCGATGCCGACCGCCAGGCCGATCATCATCGCGAGGGTGGAGGTGGTCGTGCCCAGGTCCAGCGCACTGGCCAGGCCCGTGATCGCGGAGACGCCGATGCCCACGCCGATGAGCGCGGTCAGCAGCGGCAGTCCGGCCGCGACCAGCGAGCCGAAGGTGATGACCAGGACGACCGCGGCGACCGCGATGCCGATGATCTCGCTGGAGCCGGTGTGCGGAACGGCCTGGAGCGCGTCACCGCCGATCTCGACGGTCAGCCCGGCCTTGCGCGCGTCCTGCGCGGAGTCCTTCAGCGCGTCCTTCGCGGCGTCGTCCAGCTCCATGCCGGAGACCTTGTACGACACCTGCGCGTACGCGATCGTGCCGTCCTTGCTGACGGCCTTCGCCTGGTACGGGTCGGTCACGCGGACGACCTCGGAGCCGTTCGACAGCTCCTTCACCGTGTCCTGGACCGTCGCCTTGTTGCCGGGGTCGGTCATCTTCTCGCCGCTCGGCGCCTTGAAGACGACGCGCGCGGTGGCCCCGTCGGCACTCGTGCCGGGGAAGCGCTGCTCCAGCAGGTCGAAGGCCTTCTGGGCCTCGGTGCCGGGGATGGAGAACGAGCTGTTGCCGGCGGCGGGGGCACTGGCCGCGCCGACACCGGCGAGGGTCAGCAGGGCCACCCATATCAGGGCGACGAAGTGCCGCCGCCGGAACGAGAGCCGGCCGAGTTTGTAGAGGAATGTGGCCACGAGGGCGTACTCCCGGTCAGTCGTGGGGTCTTCAGGGCAGGGGTGATCAGCCCGACGACATGAGCGGAGACGTCAGGTAGGGGCCGGCTGGGGACTACTCGGTGGGCACACCGAGGGCGGGGAGGACCACGGCGTCGATGTACGAGGTGAGGAAGGCCGCCGTCGGCGGCTTGTCCTCGAGGACCGCGCAGGTGACGAAGGCGCCGAGCATCATGTGCACCACGAACTCCAGCGCGGGGCAGTCCGCGCGGACCTCGCCCCGGTCGACGGCGCGCTGGAGCACGCGGCGCGAGTCCGCGATCTCCGGCTCGATGATCTGGCTCTTGAACTCGCTGTGGAGGTCCGGATTGGCGTGCATCGCCGTGGCCAGGCCCCGCATCAGCGCGCCGTTCTGCTCCATCTCGGCGTCGTCCGCGCGCTCCATGAGGGCGTGGAAGTCGCCGCGCAGCGAGCCGGTGTCGATCTCGTCGAGGTTCTTCACCGGCTTGATGTGGCGGAGCGCCTTGACGACCAGCTGGGCCTTGCCGCCCCACTGGCGGTAGAGCGTGGCCTTGCTGGACCGGGTGCGGGCGGCCACGGCGTCCATGGTGAGGGCGTCGTAGCCGACTTCGCGGAGCAGGTCGAGCACGGCCGCGTAGAGCTCGGCCTCACGCTCGGGGGTGATCCGACTGCGACGCGCGGAAGCGACCTCAGCCATCTCTCTCACCTTCCTGCTCCGAACGACACGGTTTCGTACGTCACGAAGGTAGCGCACCCCTCATGAAAACGAAACCGTTTCGTACGTGTGCTGGCTCACGGCCGGTCATTTGCCTTGACTTGCCCCGGTACGCCCCCCGGCAAAGCATGAGCACGTGACCTATCTGCGTCTGCCGCACCTCCATGACGACCTGCTGTGCTTCGTGGCCGAGGACGACCTCTGGCTCGCCCCGCTCGACACCCCCGGCCGGGCCTGGCGGCTCACCGTCGACCGCACCAAGACCGGCCACCCGCGCTTCTCACCCGACGGCCGCCACCTCGCGTACACGAGCTGGCGCAGCCTGGTGCCCGAGGTCCATGTCGTCCCGGTGGACGGCGGCCCGGGCCGCCAGGTGAGCCACTGGGGCAGCGCCGACACCCGGGTCTGCGGCTGGACCCCGGACGGCGAGATCCTGGCCGTGGCCTCGCACGGCGAGCCCTTCTCCTACTTCACCTGGGCCTACAAGGTCACCCCGGAGGGCGACCCGGGCCGCAAACTGCCCTGGGGGCCGGTCTCCGACATCCAGGTCGCCGACATGGACGGGGAGCGCAAGTCCCTCCTCCTCACCGGCACCCCGCCGCACGAACCGGCCTCCTGGAAGCGCTACCGCGGCGGGGCCACGGGCCGGCTCTGGCTGCACGGCGAACGGCTGCTGGAGGGCCTCGGCGGCCATCTGCACTCCCCCATGTTCGTCGGCGGCCGCATCGCCTTCCTCTCCGACCACGAGGGCGTCGGCAACCTCTACTCCTGCGCCTACGACGGCTCCGGCCTGCGCCGCCACACCGACCACGACGCCTTCTACGCCCGGCACGCCGCGAGCGACGGCACCCGGGTGGTGTACCAGTGCGCCGGCGACCTGTGGCTGGTCGACGACCTGTCCCCGGACTCCGGGCCGCGCCGGCTGGACGTACGGCTGAGCGGGCCGCGGGCGGGGCGGCGCCCCTACCAGGTGGCGGCGGCCCGGCACGTCGACGGGCTCTCGGTCGACGAGACGGGGCGGGCCAGCGCCGTCGTCGTGCGCGGCAGCCTGTACTGGCTGACCCACCGGGACGGCCCGGCCCGCACCCTCACCGACACCCCCGGCGTCCGGGTGCGGATGCCGGAGATGCTCGGCGGGAGCGGGCGGGTGGCGTACGTGACGGACGCCGAGGGCGAGGACGCGATCGAGATCGCCTCCCTGCCCCGGGCGAGCGGCGACCGGGCGCCCCGGCGGCCGGCCTCCGGTGCGCTGGGCCGGGTGCGCGAGCTGGTCTCGGACCCGGAGGGCGAGCGGCTGGCGGTCGCCTCGCACGACGGCCGGCTCCTCCTGGTCGACGTCACGGAGGACTCCGGCGGTGAGGTCACCGAGCTGATCCGGTCCGTCAACGGGCCCGTGCGCGACCTCGCGTTCTCCCCGGACGGGGCGTGGCTCACCTGGTCGCACCCGGGCATCGGGCGGACCCTGCGGCAGATCAAGATGGCCCGGCTCGCCGGCACGCCGGACGGGGCCCGGCTGATCGTCGACGTCACCAACGGCCGCTTCGAGGACGAGAACCCGGTCTTCACCCGCGACGGCCGCTATCTCGCCTTCCTGTCCTGGCGCGGCTTCGACCCCGTCTACGACGTGCACACCGGCGACCTGTCCTTCCCGCTGGGCTGCCGCCCGTACCTCGTGCCGCTGTCCTCCGCGACGCCCTCCCCGTTCGCGGTGAACCCGGAGGGCCGCCCGGCCGCGGGGGGCCTGGACCCGGTCGAGGACGACGACAACGGGGACAACGGGGCCGTGACCGTCGAGGTCGAAGGGCTGGAGAGCCGCGTCACGCCGTTCCCGGTGGCCGCCTCCAAGTACTCGGCGCTGCACCCGGTCGCGGGCGGCGGGCTGGTGTGGCTGCGCTGGCCGATCTCGGGCGCGCTCGGCGAGACGTTCGCCAGCCCGGACGACACCAGCGGCCGGCCGACCCTGGAGCACTTCGGCCTCACCAAGGCCAAGAAGTCCGAACTCGCCCAGCACCTCGACTGGTTCGCGGTCAGCGGCGACGGCAGCCGGCTGGTGATCGTCGACGAGGGCGAGCTGCGCGCGGTCCCGGCAGGCGAGCAGGGCGACAGCGACTCCACCGTGTGGATCGACGCGCGCCGCATCCTGCACACCGTCGACCCGGCGGCGGAATGGCGGCAGTCGTACGACGAGGCCGGGCGGCTGATCCGGGCCCACTTCTGGGAGCCGGGCATGTGCGGCATCGACTGGGACGGGGTGCTCGACCAGTACCGCCCGCTGGTCGAACGGGTCGCCTCCCCCGACGAGTTCGCCGACCTGCTCCGCGAGGTCCTGGGCGAGCTGGGCACCTCCCACGCCTACGTCACCGCCGCCCGGCGCAACGAGGGCCCGCCGCACTACCAGCGCCGACAGGGCCTGCTGGGCGCCAACTTCGCACGCCGGGACGGCGGCTGGGTGGTCAAGCGGATCCTGCCGGGCGACTCCTCCGACTCCAAGGCCCGCTCCCCGCTGGCCGGCACGGGCATCCGGGAAGGCGCGGTCCTCACCCATGTCGACGGCCGCCCGGTGGATCCCGACGCGGGCCCGTATCCGCTGCTGGCCGGCGCGGGCGGTACGACGGTGGAGCTGACCTTCACCCCGGCCGAGGACTCGGCGCAGGGCCTGGCCCCGCCCCGGCGGGTCGCCGTCGTCCCGCTCGTCGACGAACGGCCGCTGCGCTACCAGGACTGGGTGGCCAAACGCCGGACGGTGGTCCGCGAGTTGAGCGGCGGGCGCTGCGGCTATCTGCACATCCCGGACATGGGCGGCTCGGGCTGGGCGCAGTTCAACCGCGACCTGCGCATGGAGGTCTCCCGCCCGGCACTGATCGTGGACGTGCGCGGCAACGCCGGCGGTCACATCAGCGAGTTGGTCATCGAGACACTGGGCCGGACGATCCTGGGCTGGGACCTGACCCGCGACGCCCAGCCGGTCTCGTACACCTCGAACGCGCCCCGGGGCCCGGTGGTGGCCCTGGCGGACGAGGCGACCTCCTCCGACGGCGACATGATCACCGCCGCGTTCAAGCTGCTGAAGCTCGGCCCCGTCGTGGGGCAGCGCACCTGGGGCGGCGTCGTCGGCATGACCGGCCGCCACGAGCTGGGCGACGGCACGGTGATCACGGTGCCGATGAACGCGGCCTGGTTCGACGCGTACGGCTGGTCGGTGGAGAACAAGGGCGTCGCCCCCGACATCGACGTCCTGCGCACCCCGCTGGACTGGGCCGAGGGGCGGCACGCCCAGCTGACCGACGCGGTGGAACTGGCGCTCGGACTGCTGGAGACCAACCCGCCGGCCACGCCGCCGACCTACAGCGACGTACCGGACCGCTCCCGCCCGAAGCTGCCGCCCAGGACGTGAGCGCCCGGCGCCCGGGACGTGACACACAAGGGAAGGGGGCGCCCCGCACGGGGACGCCCCTTTCCGCTCAGCACGCAACGTCAGGCGTCGAAGTCCTGGTCGAAGCGGTCCTCCTGCTCGCGCTCACGGTCGCGGTGCGGCTCCGTGCGCTCACGGTCGCGCTGCGGCTGCGAGGGGTCCATGTCCTCGTCCCGCCGGCGGTTGCGGCCCGGCACCTGCTCGCGAGCCTGCTCCGCCTTCTGGCGAGCCTGGTTCTGCCACTGCTCGGACTTCTCCTGGAACTGGTCCTTCATACCCATGTGGGTTCACTCCCGTTGGGGGTGAGGGGATCTGGCTCGTTCAGATTCACATGGGCCGTGACGCTGCGCATGTCGATCACTTACGGAGCGTAGTCCGCTGCTGCTCATCGGCCGCTCCACCGGCCCCGACCAGGCCCGTGCCCATGCCCGTCAGCCGGTCCGCGAACCGCCGCATCTCGCGCTGGCCCACCGTCCCGATGACCGCGGGCAGGTAGCCGCGCACGCCCTGCATCCCGCGCAGCCACCACTGCCCGTACACATGGCTCGACCTGCGCTCGATCCCGGCCACGAGCCGGTCCACGGCAGGCCCCAGCGGGTACGTCTTGTTGGACGGCCAGGGCAGCCGCTGCCTCAACTCCCGCATGACGTCGTCCTGGTCGGCCCCGCGCACCATGTCGGTGTCCGTCCACGACAGGTACCCGACGCCCACCTTCACACCCCGGTGCCCGACTTCGGCACGCAGGCTGTGCGCGTACGCCTCCACGCCCGACTTGGACGCGCAGTACGCGGTCATCATCGGCGCCGGGGTGATCGCGGCGAGGGACGCGATCTGGAGCAGATAGCCCCGGCTCTGCGTCAGCAGCGGCAGGAAGGCACGGGCGGTCACCGCCGAGCCGATCAGGTTGACCTCGATCACCCGCCGCCAGGACTCCGGGTCGGAGTCGGCGAACGGCCCGCCGGTGGCGACACCGGCGTTGGCGACGACGATGTCGACCCTCCCGAAGCGCTCCTTGACCTCGGCGGCGACCTGGGCCATCGCCTCGTGGTCGGTGACGTCGGCGTGCCAGTGGTCGCTGTCGCTGTGCAGCCGCCCGGAGACCTGCTTGAGCCCGTCCGGCTCCAGGCCGACCAGCGCCACCTTCACCCCGCGCGCGGAGAGCTTGCGGGCCAGCAACTCCCCGACGCCGCGCGCCGCCCCGGTCACCACGGCGACCTTCCCCTCGAGGCTCACCCTGCTCATGCGCTCTCCTCGGATACGACCTGGATGTGTGTGTGGACGAGGTCCCGGATCGTGCCGGTGACCAGTTCGGGCGCCTCGATGGGCGTCATGTGGCCGATGCCGGGCAGTTCGACGATCCCGGTGCAGTGCGGCAGCGCGGCGGCCAGGGCCCGGGCCTGCACCGGCGGCGTCAGCCGGTCCGCCGTACCGACGATCACTGCCGTGGGCACGTCAAGCTCCCGCACGCCGTGGTCGAGGTCCAGCAGATCCAGCACCTGCGACCAGGCGTAACGGACCTTGCGGGGGCAGGCGTGCACGATCCGGGCACACGCCTCGATCATGTGCGGCGCCGAACCGGGCCCCATCGTCCCGTACTTGAGGATCCGGCGGGCCGGCGGTGTGACCGGCCCGAGCGGGGCACGGGAGCCGAGGATCCGCCGGGTCAGCCAGGTCCGCAGCCGCCCGGCCCGCATGGGCACCACGGTGGAGGCCGCGACCAGCTGCGAACTGCCCGTGCTGCACAGCAGGACGGCGGCCGCGTGCGCCCGGAACGCGGCCCTCCCGGAGGCCGCCATCACGGTCATCCCGCCCATGGAGTGCCCGGCGATCACGGCCTGTTCGCCGGGCGCGAGGGCGGCCTCGAGAACGGCTTCCAGATCGTCGGCGAGCGCGTCGGAGCTGCACGCGGGGCTCGCGGGGCTGCGCCCGTGGCCGCGCTGGTCGTAGGCGATGACCCGGTGGTCGGCGGCCAGATCGCGGATCTGCGCCGCCCAGAAGGCGGTCGAGCAGGTCCAGCCGTGGGCGAGGACGACGGCGGGCGCGCCCTCGGGGCCGTGGACCTCGACGTGCAGCCGGGCGCCGTCGGCGGAGACGGCGGTCAGCTCACGCGCCGGGGCGGGCGGGGCGTAGGGGCCGGAGTCGACGTGCAGGAGGCGGCTCACGCTTCCACCCCGGCCTTCTCCTGCGCGATGCCCTTCCTGGTCGCGGGCGCCCGCAGGACGTCGTACTCCGCGAGGTCCACCCGCCGTGTCGCCCGCCGGAACTCGCCGGTCGTACCGGGCCAGATGGTGGTGTTGCGGCCGCTCGCGTCGAGGTACCAGCTGGTGCAGCCGCCGGTGTTCCACACGGTGCGTTTCATCCGCTCCTGCACCCGGTGGTTCCAGGCGCGCACGGCGTCCGGGCGGGCGTCGAGGGCGACCCGGCCGCCGAGGACGTCGAGCTGGCGCAGGTAGTCGGCGAGGTAGTTCAGCTGGGACTCGATCATGAGGATCATCGAGGAGTTCCCGAGGCCGGTGTTGGGCCCGATGACCGTCATCCAGTTGGGGAAGCCGGCCGCCGAAGCGCCGCGCAGGGCCTCCATGCCGCCCTTCCAGGTCTCGGCGAGGGTCCGCCCGTCGGCGCCCACCACCCGGTCGGCGATGGGCATGTCGGTGACGTGGAACCCGGTGCCGAAGACGATCGCGTCGGCCTCGGCCTCGCTGCCGTCGGCGGCGACCAGGGTCGAGCCGCGGACCTCGGCGAGGCCGCTCGCGACGACGTCCACATTCGGCTGCGCGATCGCCGGATAGTACGCGCTGGACAGCAGGATCCGCTTGCAGCCGATGCGGTAGTCCGGGGTGAGCTTCGCCCGCAGGGCCGGGTCCTTGATGGAGCGGGCCATGTTGCGCCGGGCCAGCTGCTCCACGAACCCGAGCTCGTTCGGGCGCTTGGTGAACGCCTGCACCTGCAACTCCCGGATACCCCACAGCAGTCCGCGCCTGACCTGCGAGGTGAAGGGCAACTGCCGGTGGATCCACCGCTCTGTGTCGCTGATGGCCCGGTCGATGCGGGGCATCACCCACGGCGGGGTGCGCTGGAAGAGCGTGAGCCGGGAGACGTCGGGCTGGATCGCCGGCACGATCTGGGCGGCCGAGGCGCCGGTGCCGACCATCGCGACGCGCTTGCCGCGCAGGTCGTAGTCGTGGTCCCAGCGGGCGGAGTGGAAGACCTTGCCCGGGAAGGAGTCCAGGCCCGGGATGTCCGGCACCTTCGGGTCGGACAGCGGCCCGGTGGCCGACACGACGATGTCCGCCGACAGGTTGCCGCTGCTGGTCTCGATGTCCCAGCACAGCCGCTCGCCGTCCCAGGCCATCCGCTTCACCTCCGAGTCGAAGCGGATGTGCGGCCGCAGCCGGAACACGTCCGTCACGTGCTCCAGATAGGCGCGGATGTGCTCCTGCCCCGAGAAGGTGCGCGGCCAGTCCGGGTTGGGCGCGAAGGAGAACGAGTACAGATGGGACGGCACGTCACACGCACACCCCGGGTAGCTGTTGTCCCGCCAGGTGCCGCCGACGCTGCTCGCCCGCTCCAGGACGACGAAGTCGGTGACACCCTCGCGGCGCAGCCGCACGGCGGCCCCCAGCCCGCCGAACCCGGACCCGACCACCGCGACCCGCACATGCTCGTGTTCGCGCTCGCCCATGCCGACACCTCCACACACCACGAGAACCATGCCAGTGAACACTGGCGCAATGGGAGCGTAGGGCAGTGGCGTACTGATGGGTAGGGGGCGGGACGAGGAAAGTTACCCTTGGTACGCCTTAAGGTGCCCAGGTGGCCGAGAAGCGTGAATACCGCATGGAAGAGCTGGCCCGCCTCGCCGGGATCACGGTGCGCACCCTGCGCTTCTACCGCGAACGCAAGCTGATCCCGCCACCCCGCCGCGAGGGCCGCATCGCCTGGTACGACGAGAACCACCTGGCCCGGCTGCGCACGATCACCGCCCTGCTGGAGCGCGGCCACACCCTCAGCGGCATCGCGGAACTGGCGGAGGCCTTCGACCACGGCCGGGACGTCGGCGACCTGCTCGGCGTCGGCGGCCCCACCGAGGAGGAGCCCGTCCACCTCACCCCCGAGGAACTCGCCGACCACTTCGCGGGCGAGGCCACACCGGAGAACCTCGCCGCCGCCATGGAACTCGGCTACCTCGGCACCGACGGCGAGGAGATCGTCCACATCAGCCGCCGCCTCCTGGACGTCTCCTCGGCCCTGGTCCACGAGGGCATCCCCCTCGCGGAGGTCCTCGGCGCGGCCCAACAGGTCCGCACCCACGCCGACGCCCTCGCCGAACTCTTCACCGCCCTGGTCCTCCGCCACGCCTCCCCCCAGGACCTCCCCCGCCTGCGCCCCCTGGCACGGAGCGTGGTGGAGGCGGAACTGTCGCTGGCGTTGGACCGGAGGATGCGCAGGCCCTAGCCGGGCGGCCGGCCTAGCGGTCGTACACGACGGTCACGGGCGCATGGTCGGACCACCGCTCGGCGTGCGTGGCGGCCCGCTCCACGAACCCCTTGACCGCCCGCTCGGCGAGCCCCGGGGTGGCACCGTGGTAGTCGATCCTCCACCCTGTGTCGTTATCGAAGGCCCGACCCCGGTACGACCACCACGAGTACGGCCCCTCGGTGTCCGGGTGGAGCGCCCGGACGACGTCGACGTACCCGCCGTCCGCGAGGTCGAAGACCCGGGTCAGCCACTCCCGCTCCTCCGGCAGGAACCCGGAGTTCTTGGTGTTGCCACGCCAGTTCTTCAGGTCGGCCTGCTGGTGGGCGATGTTCCAGTCGCCGCAGACCAGCACCTCGCGTCCCTCGGCGGCGGCACGCTCCCGGAGCCCCTTCAGGTAGGCGAGGAACTCGCCCATGAACCGCTCCTTCTCGCCCTGCCGCTCGGTGCCGACCTCGCCGGAGGGCAGGTACAGCGAGGCGACGGTGACCCCCGGCAGATCCGCCTCCACGTACCGTCCGCTGCCGTCGAACTCGGCGGACCCGAAGCCGATCCGCACCCGGTCGGGCTCGCGGCGGCTGTACAGGGACACCCCGGCCCGCCCCTTGGCGGCGGCCGGCGCGTGCACCACATGCCACCCCTCGGGCGCACGGACGTGCTCCGGCAGCTGCTCCGGCTCGGCCCGCACCTCCTGGAGGCACAGCACATCGGCTTCGGTCTCCGCGAGCCACTCCACGAAGCCCTTCTTCGCGGCGGCACGCAGCCCGTTCACATTCACAGAGGTCACTGTCAGCAAAGCACTCTCCTCGACATCACCGGCGACCCCAGCGGCAGGACCCGTTGTCGGAGGTCACAGTGAGCACCCCGGCACGATACCGGCACGCTGGACGAGGTCCAGTTCCGGATCGAATACGGTAGCGGCCATGCAGATACGCCGGGTCTCCTTCGACCACCCCGACGCCATGAAGCTGAACGACCAGGTCCAGGCCGAGTACGCCGTCCGCTACGGCGACGAAGGCGACGCCACGCCCTTGGCCGCCGCGGACTTCGACCCGCCGAACGGCGTCTACCTGATCGCGTACGACGAGCACGGCACCCCCGTCGCCTCGGGCGGCTGGCGCGCCCAGGACGCCAACGACGAGGGCAACGTCGACGGCGACGCCGAGATCAAGCGCATGTACGTGATCGACGGCATGCGCGGCCGGGGCCTCGCCCGCCGCGTCCTGGCCGCCCTGGAGGAGGACGCCCGCACGGCCGGCCGCATCCGCATGGTCCTGGAAACCGGCACCAAGCAGCCGGAGGCCATAGCCCTGTACACGTCCAGCGGCTACGAGCCGTGCGCCAAGTTCGGCTACTACCGCTTCCACGACGCGAGCCGCTACTTCGCGAAGGGCCTCTGAGACATGTGGTGCTGAACACACGTCAGAGCCCCGGTCGGGATACCCGACCGGGGCTCTGAGCTGCGTGGGCCGTTCACGAGTGGGGCTGACGTGCACTGATGAGGGCTCGTGAAGATCTTTCCCCGATCAGCTGGAGATCGTTCCCCAGCAGCGGGGAACACGACGGGTTGCCGACGGCCGGGCACTCGCGAGGTACCCAAGCCGCTCGCGGTGCACCGCGCCCCTCTTTTGGGTGATGGCACGGAGGAGAGTTTCGAAGTAATTTCAAAGTCATGGGTACCGAGAGCGCAGCCGTGAACTTCTCCGAGCTGGTGAACAAGAACAAGCAGACGCTTGCCCGGCTCCAGGAATCACCGAGACTGCTCCTGCACCGCAGAGACGGCGAGGATCTGGTCCTCACCACCGCGGCGCGGGCCGAGCAGGACCAGACCGTGGTGTCGGCCGCCACCCGGATGCTGGCCGCTATGGCGCGCCGCGAGCCAGGCAGCATGGAACTGCTCCTCGACATACTGCCGGACGCCTTCCCATGGGTTCGTTTCCTGCCCGAGGCCGATCTCCACGCCTTCGCCGTCGAACTGGTCGACACCATGCGCGCCGCCGACTCCCTCGGCAACAGCGCCTCCGTCGCCCAGCTGCTCATCGCCTGGCAGCACACCGCTGAGGTCTATTCCGACCCCGAACTGCTGGCCGCACTGACCAGGGATCACGGCGAAGACTACGGCCCGGTACCAGACCCGCGGGGCGCCGCGTGACCGCGGGGCCGCGGCGACCGCGCCGCACCACCGGCACCAGAGGGCCACTGGGAAGTCCGCTTTGCGGACGCGGCCTCGGCCAAGGGCTGGGAGAGCCTCGCCCAGCAGGTCCGCGAGAACACCTATCGCGCCTGGGTCACCATGCGCACGAACCCCAGGCCAGCCACCGAGACACCCCGCCGCACGACCCACCGTCCAACTCCCCCAGAACGAATGGCTCAACCCACCACCAGCGGACGAACTGCCCCGCGTCTGCAGCAAATCCGACATCACCGTCCCCGCCGACGCCACCGGCGACCTCAAGACCGCCAAGTTCCGGCAGGACAGCCACTACCTGTCCGACGACTGGATCGCCGCCTACAAGCCCATCCGCTCTCACAACGAGGGCATCCACGGCCGCCTCAAGGGCGACGAGATCGACATCGGTAACCCAAAGCACCGGCCGGCACCGGGCCAGGTAGCCCAGACGCTCCTCGTCGCGCTCCTGGTCACCGCCGGCAACCTCGACATCCTCGAAACCTGGCTCTACCAGCGCACCGGCACCCAACTCACCGACACCATCTTCGACAACACCGATCCCCAGCCGCCGACACGGCCTGAGACTGAACCACCCGCACAGACCGAACGGCCGCCGCCACCCATCACAGACCGCTGAACCACAAGAACCGAACACGACCGCAGCCAGCCCCGGCACCCCGGGGCTGGCTGTGATGCATGCGACACGGAAAAGCGGGACAGCGGCACGGCCACGCTCAACGTCCGCCGCCATCCATCACCCCGAACAGGCTCGAACAGAACCCGGAAACGACGAAAATCCCGACCGATCATGAAGATCAGCGGGATCTCGTCAACCACTCCTGAGTGAACTCAAGAACAGTCGTGCGTGGACCTGAGGGGATTTGAACCCCTGGCCCCCTCGATGCGAACGAGGTGCGCTACCGGACTGCGCCACAGGCCCTTGCAACGAGTGAAACTTTAGCACCCCGATCGGCCTGCTTGGAAATCCGTTCCTCAGGGGCGGTCACCTGCGGCTTCGCGGGGCTACTCGTTGGCGGCCCGGGGGCGATCCCCGTCCTCGTACTGGTCGAACAGCGGGGTGCGGCCGCGCTCCCGGGCCCGTCGGGCGGAGGCCGCCCGGCGCGCGTCGGTGCGTCCGTCGTCGTCGCCGGTGTCCTGGGTGGAGGGGTGCGGCTCGCCCGGGTGGTCCTCGGCGCCGTCGTCGCTCTCCGCGTTCGGAGTGACGGCGCTGGACCGGGCCGAGCTCCAGGTGTCGGGGGCGCCGAGGTCCACGTCGCTGGTGGCCCGCGGGGCGACCGGGGCCGTCACGTACGTCGGCAGGGGCACCGGCACCGGCTCCCAGCTGTCGCCGCCCTGCCCGGGGCGCCGCTGCCGCTCGCGCTGCTGGTCGACCCACTCCGCGTGGTCGGTCTGCTCGACGAGGGCGCGCCGGTCCGCCGCGAGGGCCGACATGCCGGGGTCGGTCACCGGCTCGGGTCCCTCCTCCGGTTCGTCGCTCGCCTCGTCGGCCAGGGGGCGGCGGCGGGGCTGGCGCTGGCGCTCCCGCAGGCGCTGGGCCGCGGCCTCGGCCATGCGGCGGTCCATCTGGTAGGCGAAGCGGCGGCGCTCCTGGGAGCGCAGGTACGCGATGTAGACGCTGAGCATGACCGCGGGCACGCCGGGGGCCCACAGGAACGCGAGTCCCCCGACCGCGGCGACGATCGCGCCGAGTGTGAAGGCGAGGAACAGCATGGTGGTGGTGCGCCGACGGCGCGCGAGCACCTTCGAGCGCCGGGCTCGCGCCGCGGCCGCCTGGTTCGCCTGCGCCGAGGCGTTGCGCCGGGCGGCGGGCACCTGCTCCCGGGGACGCCCGGTGCGCGCCGCGTTCGGTGCGGGCGACTGGCGGGCCGGGGGTTCGGGGGCCGCCGGCCGGGCCGGCTGCTCGGGGGCGGGCGACGGGACGGGTGCCTGGGTCTGCGGGCGGGTCTTGGACACGGCGAAGGCCCGGACGTCCACCGAGTCGGTGACGGCGTCCAGGTCGTCGGCGTCCTGCTCCCCCTCTTCGGTGGAGCGCGCCCGCAGGTCCTTGGCGTACCGGCGCTCCATGGCCGCCTTTCCGGACAGAAGCCGGATGGCGGTGCTGAAGCGTTCCGTCGGACGGGCCTCGTTCAGCTCGTCCTGCCTACGGAGCCACATCGGCACCAAGTAGGCGGCCCAGGCCCCGACAATGACTGCGTAGATGAGGCCGCTGCTGCTCACGCCTCACACGGTAGAGGGGTTTGCGTGAGGCCATCTGCCAATTGAGCCGGTGTGTCGCACGATCTGGCTGATATTTCGAACTTTTTTTGTGACCGATGCGATCAGCAGACCGCTCAGGCCGGGAATTCATTGCCCTGAGACGGTCACCGGGCGATCAATTTCGAACATTTATTCAATTTCCGGGGTGGTGCCGCATTCCCGGATTACTCTGCGATCGTGCCCGTTGCCAGCGCCTGAGCAACCCGTCCGGCACCTCTTCGGCCGTGAGGGCGAAGACGAGATGGTCGCGCCAGGCTCCGTCGATGTGGAGATATCGGGGCCGCAGACCCTCCTCGCGGAATCCGAGTTTCTCCACGACCCGGCGGCTGGGCGCGTTCTCCGGGCGAATGCAGACCTCGATGCGGTGCAGTCCGACGGTGCGGAAACAGTGGTCCGTGACGAGCGCCACCGCCGTCGGCATCACACCGCGTCCCGCCACCGCCTCGTCGACCCAGTAGCCGACGTGGCCCGAGCACATCGAGCCCCAGGTGATCCCCGCGACCGTCAACTGCCCGACCAGCCGCCCCTGGTACTCGATGACGAAGGGCAGCATCCGGCCCGCGTTCGCCTCCGACCTCAGGTGGCGGACCATCTGGCGGAAGGTCGGGCGGTGCGTCATCGGCCCGCCGGGCGTGGGCGGCGGAATCGTCGCCTCCCAGGGGCGCAGCCAGTCGCGGTTGCGCCGGTTGACCTCGCGCCATGCCCGCTGGTCGCGCAGCTTTATCGGCCTGAGGACGATGTCTCCGTCCACCAGCTCCACGGGCCAGGATGGGCTGTTCAGCTCGCACCCCCACTGCCGGGTCTGGGGTGGTCGCCGCCCCGGAGCTGCTCGACGGCGTGGACGAGCAGCGGCTCCAGGACGGCGAGGCCGTCCTTCACGCCGCCGCTGGAGCCGGGCAGATTGACGATCAGCGTGCCGCCCGCCACTCCGGCCAGGCCCCGGGAGAGCGCCGCGGTCGGCACCTTCTCCCGGCCGAACGCCCGGATGGCCTCGGCGATCCCCGGCACCTCGTGGTCGATCACGCGGCGGGTCGCCTCGGGGGTGCGGTCGGTGGGCGAGATGCCCGTGCCGCCGGTGGTGACGATGACGTCGTACCCGGCGTCGACACCGGCGCGCAGAGCGGTCTCCACCGGGTCGCCGTCGGGGACGACCTGCGGGCCGTCGACCTCGAAGCCGAAGCGCTTCAGGCCGTCGGAGACCAGCGGGCCGCCCTTGTCCTCGTAGATCCCGGCGGCGGCCCGGTTCGAGGCCGTGATGACGAGAGCGCGGTACGTCATGCCCGGCTCCAGTCGCCCGACTTGCCGCCCGTCTTCTCCTCCACCCGTACGTCCGTGATGACCGCTCCCTTGTCGACCGCCTTGACCATGTCGATCACGGTGAGCGCGGCGACGGAGACCGCGGTGAGGGCCTCCATCTCGACACCCGTGCGGTCCGTCGTCTTCACGGTGGCCAGGATCTCCACGGCGTCGTCCGCGACCGACAGGTCCAGTTTCACACCGGACACCGACAGCGGGTGACAGAGCGGAATCAGGTCGGGGGTGCGTTTGGCGCCCATGATCCCGGCGATCCGCGCGGTCGCGAGGGCGTCGCCCTTGGGGACACCCTCGCCGCGCAGCAACTCGATCACGCGGGGCGAGACGAGGACGCGTCCGCTGGCGCGTGCGGTGCGCGCGGTCACGTCCTTCTCCGACACGTCGACCATGCGGGCGGCGCCCGCCTCGTCGATGTGCGTCAGCCGATCCGGCGTAGGGCCGTCCTGCGGGGGTGGGTCCTGCGTGCTCATGCTGTGTGGCGCTCCCGGTCCGGGCCCGTCGCGGTGCGGCGCACGGGCCTGCTGTGCGCGACACGGTACCCCCAACCAGCGGCTATCGGCCGAGCAGGACCACGTCGACCTCGGTGCCCGGCTCGACGGACTCGGTGTCCTCGGGGACGGCGATCAGGGCGTCCGCGTGGGCGAGGGCGGCGACCAGGTGGGATCCGGCGCCGCCGACCGGGGTGACCTTGCCGTCGGCGTACGTGCCGCGCAGGAACTGGCGGCGGCCCTTCGGGGAGGTCAGCGCCTTGTCGGCGGCCAGCGTCGCCCGGGTCGTCGGCCGGTGGACGTCCTGCAGGCCCATGAGGGCGCGGATCGCGGGGCGGACGAACAGTTCGAAGGAGACGTACGACGACACCGGGTTGCCGGGCAGGGCCAGCAGCGGGGTGTGGTCGGGGCCGATGGAGCCGAAGCCCTGGGGCTTGCCGGGCTGCATGGCGAGCTTGCGGAAGTCGATACCGCTGCCGGCCTCGTCCTCGTCGCCGACGTGGGACAGCGCCTCCTTGACCACGTCGTAGGCGCCCACGCTCACCCCGCCGGTGGTGACCATCAGGTCGGCGCGGACCAGCTGGTCCTCGATGGTGGAGCGCAGGGTCTCGGCGTCGTCGGCGACGGCGCCCACGCGGTAGGCGATGGCGCCGGCGTCGCGGGCGGCGGCGGTGAGGGCGAAGCTGTTGGAGTCGTAGATCTGACCGGTGCCCAGTTCCGTGTCGGGCTGGACGAGTTCGCTGCCGGTGGAGAGCACCACCACACGCGGGCGCGGGCGGACGCGGACGGTGCCGCGGCCGATCGCGGCGAGCAGGCCGATCTGGGGCGGGCCGAGGATCGTGCCGGCCTCCAGGGCGCGGTCGCCGGCCTTCACGTCGCTGCCCTTGGCGCGCACATGCGCGCGTGCCTCGGCCGGGCGGTACACGTGCACGTGCCCGGTGGCGCCCTCGGGGCCGAGGCTGCGGGCGCGCATGCCGCGCACCGGGCCCTCGCCGAGCCCGCCGTCGGTCCACTCGACGGGCACGACCGTCTCGGCGCCGGGCGGCAGTGGGGCGCCGGTCATGATGCGGGCGGCCTGGCCGGGGCCCACGTGGAGCAGTTCGGCCTGGCCCGCGGCGACGTCCCCGACGACCTCCAGGGCCGCCGGGAACTCCTCGCTCGCGCCGGCGACGTCCGCGACCCGTACCGCGTATCCGTCCATCGAGCTGTTGTCGAAGGGCGGCAGGGACACCGGAACCGTGATGTCCTCGACGAGGACGCAGCCCTGGGCGTCGAGCAGGTGCAGCTCGATGGGTTCCAGGGGCCGGACGGTGGCGAGGATGTCCTCCAGGTGCTCGTCCACCGACCAGAGGTGGTCGGGGCCGACGTGGTCCTGGCCGGTGACGTGGGGCGCGGCGCTGCTCAACGTGCTACATCTCCTCGGCTACGTAACTGCGAAGCCAGGTCCGGAAGTCCGGGCCCAGGTCTTCACGTTCGCATGCGAGTCGGACAATGGCACGCAGGTAGTCACCGCGGTCGCCGGTGTCATAGCGGCGGCCCTTGAAGACGACGCCGTGCACCGGTCCGCCGATCTTCTCGTCCTCGGCGAGCTGCTGGAGGGCGTCGGTGAGCTGGATCTCGCCGCCGCGGCCGGGCTCGGTCCGGCGCAGTATCTCGAAGACGTGCGGGTCGAGGACGTAACGGCCGATGATGGCGTAGTTGGACGGGGCGTCGGCCGGGTCGGGCTTCTCGACGAGGCCGCTGATCTGGACGACGTCGCTGTCCTCGGTGGTCTCCACGGCCGCGCAGCCGTAGAGGTGGATCTGCTCCGGGGCGACCTCCATGAGCGCGATGACGCTGCCGCCGCGCTGCTCCTGGACCTCGACCATGCGCTGCAGCAGCGGGTCGCGGGGGTCGATGAGGTCGTCGCCGAGGAGGACGGCGAAGGGCTCGTCGCCCACGTGCGGGGCGGCGCACAGGACGGCGTGGCCGAGGCCCTTGGGGTCGCCCTGGCGGACGTAGTGCATGGTCGCGAGGTCGCTGGACTCCTGCACCTTGGCGAGACGGTCGGCGTCGCCCTTCTTCTGCAGGGCCGACTCCAGCTCGTAGTTGCGGTCGAAGTGGTCCTCGAGGGGGCGCTTGTTGCGGCCCGTCACCATGAGGACGTCGTCGAGACCCGCGGCGACGGCCTCCTCGACCACGTACTGGATCGCGGGCTTGTCCACGACCGGCAGCATCTCCTTGGGAGTGGCTTTGGTGGCCGGCAGGAACCGGGTGCCGAGGCCTGCTGCGGGAATGACAGCCTTGCTGATCCGAGGGTGCTGAGTCATGTGCGCCACCCTATCCGGTGCCTTTGCATGGAATCTGCGGCTCCGGTTCATAGGCGCTCGTATGAGCGTATTGCCATAGTTCGGGAGCAACCATTGAGTCCTATCGCACGTCCGGGCGAGCCTGACAAGCGGAGTTTGCGGCGCGGACTCCTCGCGGTGAGGAGCAGGTTGACGGCGGATGACCTGCGGGAAACGTCGGCGGCGCTGGCCGGGCGGGCCCTGGAGCTGTCCGAGTTGGCGGGGGCCGGCACGGTGGCGGCGTATGTCTCGGTGGGGAGTGAACCGGGGACGCTCGCGCTCCTGGACGCTCTGCGCGCCCGGGGCGTGCGCGTGCTGCTGCCGGTGCTGCTGCCCGACAACGACCTGGACTGGGGCGCGTACGAGGGCGAGGGCTCACTGGCGCCTGTCCGGCACGGCGGCAGGATGACGCTCTTCGAACCCACGGGCGAGCGCCTCGGGCCGGACGCCGTGACCACCGCCGGCGCCGTGCTGCTGCCGGGGCTCGCGGTGGACGCGCGCGGAATGCGGCTCGGGCGGGGCGGCGGCTCGTACGACCGGGTGCTGGCCCGGCTGGAGCGGGCGGGTGCTCATCCCGCCCTGGTGGTGCTGCTGTACGACTCCGAGGTCGTCGAACACGTCCCGGAGGAGCCGCACGACCGGCCGGTGCACGCGGTGGTGACACCGTCGGGGGTCCGGCGCTTCGGCCAGGAGCCCTGACGCGAAGCGGCCCTCCACGCACGCGTGGAGGGCCGCTTGTACTACCGACGTACTGCCGAGCGTCAGTGGCTCACGGTTTGAGCACCAGCTTGTCGGTCGTGCTCTTCTCGACCGCCTGGTCCGAGAAGGGCCACGGCAGCAGTTCACCGTCGGCCCACTTGTCGGTCTGGTCGACGTAGTGGGCGCTGTAGGCGTGCCCGGAGGCGCCGGTGAGGTTGATCCACTTCGACTTGTCGAGGTCGCCGAGGTTCACCACCATCCGCATGGACGGCACCCACACCACCCCGTAGCCGCCGGCCGCGTTCCAGCCGGTCGCGTTGACCGTGGCCTCGCCGCCGCCGAGCTCCCAGGGGCCGCGGTTGAGGGCGTACCGGATGAATTCGGGGCCCGCGGTACCGAGGGTCTGGTTCTTCAGGAACAGGCGGTGCAGCCGGCCCCAGCTCCAGGAGTCGATGTCCTTGCCGAGCTTGGCGGTCAGCTCCCAGCGGGCGTCGATCATGGCCCGCTTGAACAGGTCGTCGCGGTTGTCGGCGCCGGGGCGGGTACCCACCTCGGAGGTCTTCCACCAGTCGCTGTCCGGCTGGTCGATGAGCCCCCGGACCACCTCGAACCAGCGGTCACCGCCGTCCGGCTGCGCCTGGTCGGGGTCGCGCTGGCCACACTCGCGGACCTCCTCGGCCTCGTCGGCGGGGCCGGTGGTGTTGACCGGCTCGACCCACAGGCACTGGCCCTTGGGCCGCAGCTCCTTGGGCAGCTTGTTGCCGAAGGCGAGCTTGAGGATGTTGCGCCAGACGGCGTTGAAGTACGCGGCGGCCGCCGAGTCGGCGTCCTGGGTGTAGTCCCAGCCCTCCAGGAGCTTCTGCGCCTGGCGGACGTCCTTGTTCTCGGGGTCGATCTTCAGCAGCGTGGGCACCAGCAGCCGGGCGACCTCGCTGCTGTTGTCCAGCTGCATCTGGCGCATGTCGTCCGTGGAGATCTTGCCGCCGTCCTTGATCTTCGACTGGATCAGGTCGGTGATCCGCTGGCTGCGCGCGCCGTAGCCCCAGTCCGCGGTGAGCGTGTACGGGTACTTGTCCGGGTCGATCACGGCCTGGTTGGCGGTGACGATGTAGCCGCGGTCCGGGTTGTACTCGTAGGGCAGCGCGTCCTGCGGGATGTAGCCGGTCCAGCGGTACTCGGAGTCCCAGCCGGGTGCCGGGATGGAGCCGTTGTCGCTCTTCGCGCGCGTGGGAATCTTCCCCGGCAGCGTGTAGCCGATGTTGTTCTCGCGGTCGGCGTAGATCAGGTTCTGCGAGGGCACCTCGAACTGCGCGGCGGCCTTGCGGAAGTCGGTCCAGTTCTTCGCCTTGTCCATGGCGAAGACGGCGTCCATGGTGGTGCCGGGCTGCAGGGCGGTCCAGCGCAGCGCGACGCCGTAGCCGTCGCCCCTGTCCGGTGCGGCGGTGTCGACGGCGGCCTTCTTGCCGACCTTCACGAGCTCCTCGTCGCGGTCGGACAGCAGGGGCCCGTTGTTGGTCTCGCGGACGACGATCTTCCTGGGTGAGCCGCCGGCGACCTTGATGGTCTCCTCGCGCGTCTCGAAGGGCTTGACCTTGCCGTCGTACAGGTAGCCGTTGCCGGTGATCTTCTCCAGGTAGAGGTCCGTGACGTCCACGCCGGAGTTGGTCATGCCCCAGGCGATGTCCTGGTTGTGGCCGATTATCACACCCGGCATGCCGGCGAAGGTGTAGCCGCTGACGTCGTACTGGCAGGTACTGGAGACGCTGCGGCAGTGCAGGCCCATCTGGTACCAGACGGACGGCAGGGAGGGCGCCAGGTGCGGGTCGTTGGCCAGCAGCGGCTTGCCGTTGATGGTGTGCTCCCCGCCGACGACCCAGGAGTTGGAGCCGATGCCGTCGCCGTTCACGCCGACGGCCGGCGGGAGGTCGTTCAGGACCCGGGTCAGGCCGCCGAGCTGGCTGCCCAGGCCCGCGGTGCCCGAAGCGCCGGAGGCGGTGCCGCTCGTGCCGGACGTGCCGGAGGCGGTGCCGGAACCGCCGGCCCCGGTGCCCGCGGTGCCGCCGGTTCCGTTCGTGCCGGACGCGCCGCTCGTGCCGCCCTGCTCGAATGCCCTCGCCAGCTCGCTGTACTGGCCCTCCTGGACGATCGCCTTGTTCCGGCCGTACGGGTACCGCGGGTACAGGTCGGCGATCTGCTTCGGGCCGAGGCGGCTGGTCAGCAGGGCGCGGTCGATCTCGTCCTGCATGTTGCCGCGCAGGTCCCAGGCCATCGCCTTCAGCCAGGAGATCGAGTCGACCGGGGTCCACGCTTGCGGCTTGTAGTCGTTGGTGAAGCCCAGCGCCGCGTACTCCAGGGAGATGTCCTCGCCGTCCTTGCCCTGGAGGTAGGAGTTGACTCCCTTGGCGTAGGCCTGGAGGTACTTCTTCGTGGCGGCCGACAGCTTGGTGTCGTACTCCTTCTTGGCGACCCGGTCCCAGCCGAGGGTGCGCAGGAACTCGTCGTTGTCGACCTGGCTCTTGCCGAACATCTCCGACAGCCGCCCGGAGGCCATGTGGCGGCGGACGTCCATCTCGTAGAACCGGTCCTGCGCCTGGACGTAGCCCTGCGCCATGAACAGGTCCGCGTCGGAGGAGGCATAGATCTGCGGGATGCCGTAGTTGTCGCGTTTGACCTCGACGGGACCCGACAGGCCCTTCAGTGTGAGGGTGCCCTTGGTCTGCGGGAAGGAGGCCCGGACGGTACTGATGGACCAGTACGACCCGTAGGCCACGCCCCCGATGAGGGCCAGCACCAGGACGAGCACGATAAGGCGGGCTTTGCGCCCCTTTCTCCTGCCGGACTTGCCGGGCTGCTGACCCGTGGAGGCGGTGGTGTTGGGGGGCATCGCTGTCCTTGCTGTCCTAACGCGAGCGGCAGGTTCGGCTGTGCTTTTAACTGAGCGCTGGAGCAACGATAGGCGCAGGGCCTTGCGCCCCTTGACGCGGAGTCGGGAACCGGCACGGACGGACGTTCGATCTCGCCCCCGCAAGCGTCAAGAAATCGTCAAGAGTTAGGTAAGGTAACGAAGTAGTTGGCGCGGTGCGCCACAGCTTCATGTGCGATGTACGTGAGCCCACGCGCGTGTGCGTGCGGGCCAGGGAAGGATTCGGCCGCTGACTGTCCACCACCTCAACCAGCTCCTGCTCGTCTGCTCGCTCGTCCTGCTCGTCGCCGTCGCAGCGGTACGGATCTCCTCGCGCAGCGGGCTCCCCAGCCTGCTCGTGTACCTGGGCATCGGCGTCGCGATGGGCCAGGACGGCATCGGGGACATCCACTTCGACAACGCCGAACTGACCCAGGTCATCGGGTACGCGGCCCTGGTCGTGATCCTGGCCGAGGGCGGTCTGGGCACGAAGTGGAAGGAGATCAAACCGGCCCTGCCGGCCGCCTCCGTGCTGGCGCTGGCGGGTGTGGCGGTGAGCGTCGGGGTCACGGCCTCGGCAGCGCACTACCTGATCGGGCTGGAGTGGCGGCAGGCGCTCATCATCGGGGCGGTCGTCTCCTCGACCGACGCGGCGGCCGTGTTCTCCGTGCTGCGCAAACTCCCCCTGCCCGCGCGCGTGACGGGCACGCTGGAGGCGGAGTCGGGCTTCAACGACGCCCCGGTGGTCATTCTCGTGGTGTCCCTGTCCACGGCCGGACCGGTCGAGCACTGGTACGTGCTGCTCGGCGTGATCCTGCTGGAGCTGGCCATCGGTGCGGCCATCGGGCTCGCGGTGGGCTGGCTGGGCTCCCTGGGCCTCAGGCACGTGGCGCTGCCCGCCTCCGGCCTCTACCCGATCGCCGTCATGGCGATCGCCGTGGTGGCGTACGCGGCGGGCGCGCTGGCACACGGCAGCGGCTTCCTCGCGGTGTACCTCGCCTCGATGGTGATGGGCAACGCGCGGCTGCCGCACTGGCCGGCCACGCGCGGGTTCGCCGACGGGCTCGGCTGGATGGCCCAGATCGGCATGTTCGTCCTGCTCGGCCTGCTGGTCACGCCGCACGAACTGGGCGACGACATCGTGCCCGCGCTGGTCATCGGGCTGGTGCTGACCATGGTGGCGCGTCCGCTGAGCGTGGTGCTCTGCCTGTCGCCGTTCCGGGTGCCGTGGCAGGAGCAGACACTGATGTCCTGGGCCGGGCTGCGCGGGGCCGTGCCCATCATCCTGGCGACCATCCCCATGGTGGAGGGCATCGAGGCCAGCCGCCGGATCTTCAACATCGTCTTCATCCTGGTCGTCGTCTACACCCTGGTCCAGGGCCCGACGCTGCCCTGGCTGGCCCGCAAGCTGCACCTCGGCGACGGTTCGGAGGCCGCCGACCTCGGCATCGAGTCGGCCCCGCTGGAGCGGCTGCGCGGGCACCTGCTCTCCGTGGCGATCCCCGGCGGATCGAAGATGCACGGCGTGGAGGTGGCCGAGCTGCGGCTGCCGCACGGCGCGGCCGTGACGCTCATCGTGCGTGGGGGTGAGTCCTTCGTTCCCCTGCCGACGACGATATTGCAGCGGGGGGACGAGCTCCTCGTGGTCGCCACGGACCCCGTCCGGGACGCGACCGAGAGCCGGCTGCGGGCCGTGGGGTACGGCGGCAAGCTGGCGGGCTGGCTGGGGACGGACGGTGCGAGCCGCTGAGGGGCGTTTTGCACCGTTTGGGAATGACAGGGCAGGCAGGCCCATGGTGCTCACTTTCACAGGCACACACCCCTTGATCCCTGTACGATGAAGGCGTTACCCAGATCGAACCAACTCTGCCTGACGCAGAGCTGGCGCGACCGTATGGCGGTCGGGACACCCCTCCTCACCGGGCCCCGGCATCTACCGCAGTTCCGCGCAAGAGGACAGCTCTCGGCGCCGCCCACTACGGGGCCGCGCTACCAGGCGGCAGAAAGGCACGGGCCGTGGCGTCCACGGTCACCTCGAAGGCGTCGGAGAACTCGACGGCTTCCGCCCGCCCGGGATACGGCCGGCTGCTGCGCACCCGCGGCGCCTGGACGTTCCTGCTCCCCGGCTTCGCGGCACGCCAGCCGTTCGCGATGCTGACCATCTCCATCGTGCTGCTGGTGCAGCACACCACCGGCTCCTACGGAGCGGCGGGCGCCGCCGCGGCCGTCACCGGTGTCTCCATGGCCCTGTTCGCGCCCTGGAGCGGCCGCCTCGCCGACCGCTACGGGCAGCGCACCGTACTGATCCCCGGCGTACTGCTGCACGCGCTATCCGGGCTGACGCTCACCGCGCTCGCGCTGCTGGACGCGCCCCTGTGGGCGGTGTTCGTGGCGGCCGTCCCCACCGGCGCCTCGGTGCCGCAGGTCGGCCCGATGGTGCGGGCCCGCTGGGGCGTGAAGCTCAAGGACTCGCCGCTGATGACCACTGCCGCGGCCTTCGAGTCCGTCACGGACGAACTGACCTTCGTGGTCGGACCGCTGCTGGCCACCGCCCTGTGCACGGCGGTCGACCCGGCCGCCGGACTCGTCACGGAGGCCTCGCTGACCCTGCTCGGCGGTCTGCTGTTCGCCGCGCAGAAGAGCACCCAGCCCTCGGTCGCCGCCGACGGGCACGCGCGCGTGGAGCACGGTTCGGCGCTGCGCGTCCCCGGGGTGCGCGTGCTGATCGTGACCTTCCTCGGCATCGGGACCGTCTTCGGCGGCATGCAGGTCTCGCTGGCCGCGTTCACCGAGTCGATCGGCGAACCGGGCCTGAACGGCGTCCTCTACGGCGTCTTCGCGGCGGGCAACATGCTCTCCGGCGTGGTCTGCGGCGCGATCGCCTGGAAGGCGGCCCCGCAGCGGCGCCTGGTCATCGGCTACACGGCCCTCGCCCTCACCGCGTCGGGCCTGTGGGCCGCCCATTCGGTGCTGATCCTCGCCGGCCTCGGCCTGCTGGTCGGCATGTGCATCGCGCCCGCCCTGATCACCGGCTACACCCTCGTCGAGAGCCTGGTCCCGGCCGGTGCCCGCACCGAGGCCTTCACCTGGCTGACCGGAGCGGTGGCGCTCGGCCAGGCCGCCGCCGTCACGGTCGCCGGCCAGCTGGAGGACCGCTTCTGGGGAGGCGCCGGTTTCCTGGTGCCGATGGGCGGCACGGTACTGGCCCTGGCGACCCTCCTGGCCCTGCGTTCCCGGCTCGTGTCGCGGGGCAACGGCCGGACCGTCGCGCGTGGCGTGGGTCACCGCGTGCCGGTGGCAGTGGACTGAGCGGCCGGAATACGTCACTATGGATCGTCGTTAGCACTCATCGAGTGAGAGTGCCAGGAGGAAGACAGTGCCGACCTACCAGTACCAGTGCACCGCGTGCGGCGAGGGCCTCGAGGCGGTGCAGAAGTTCACCGACGACGCCCTGACCGAGTGCCCCAACTGCCAGGGCCGCCTGAAGAAGGTGTTCTCGGCGGTCGGCATTGTCTTCAAGGGCTCCGGCTTCTACCGGAACGACAGCCGCGGCTCCTCGTCGAGCAGCTCCCCGGCTCCGAAGTCGTCGAGCTCCGCGTCCTCGGGCTCGTCGTCCTCCGACTCCGGCTCGTCGAGCTCCGCTTCGAGCTCGTCGTCGAGCACCAGCTCCTCCAGCAGCAGCACCACCGCCGCGTAAGGCCTGATTCTTACGGGACCCTGTCGCCTTCGGGCGACGGGGTCCTCGGCGTTTCGGCGTGCGGTTAGGGTGCGGACATGGCGAACAAGGTGAACGTGGCGGACCAGGAAGGCGCCGGGATCGGCGTCATCGGCGGCTCGGGGTTCTACTCCTTCCTCGACGACGTGACCGAGATCCAGGTCGAGACCCCGTACGGGCCGCCCAGCGACTCCCTCTTCCTCGGTGTCGTCGCCGGCCGGCGGGTCGCCTTCCTGCCCCGGCACGGACGGGGCCACCACCTGCCGCCGCACCGGATCAACTACCGGGCCAACCTGTGGGCGCTGCGCTCGGTCGGCGTACGCCAGGTCCTCGCCCCGTGCGCCGTGGGCGGCCTGCGCCCCGAGTACGGGCCGGGCACGCTGCTGGTGCCGGACCAGCTGGTCGACCGCACGAAGTCCCGCGCCGGCAGCTACTTCGACGGGCTGCCGCTGCCCGACGGCTCCGTGCCGAACGTGGTGCATGTGTCGCTGGCCGACCCCTACTGCCCGACCGGGCGGGCCGTCGCACTGAAGGCGGCGCACGGCCGGGACTGGGAGCCCGTGAACGGCGGCACCCTGGTCGTCGTCGAGGGGCCGCGCTTCTCGACCCGTGCGGAATCGTTGTGGCACCAGGCGCAGGGCTGGTCGGTGGTGGGCATGACCGGCCACCCCGAGACGGCGCTCGCCCGCGAGCTGGAGCTCTGCTACACGTCCCTGGCCCTGGTCACCGACCTCGACGCGGGCGCCGAGACGGGCGAGGGCGTCTCGCACGACGAGGTGCTGCGGGTGTTCTCGGCGAACGTGGACCGGCTGCGGGGGGTGCTGTTCGACGCGGTGGCCGGGTTGCCGGCGGACGACGAGCGGGACTGTCTGTGTGCCGCTGCGCTGGGTGGGATGGATCCGGGGTTCGCGCTGCCGTAACCGACAGGCTTCAGGGGGGCGGAACTCGCCGTTCGGGTGAGGGAGTTGTCCACAGGCCGGTGCCGGGTCCACAGGCCTGAGCGGGCGGCGGCGCGCGGCCTCATCGTGAGGAGCGCAAGCCGGTCCCTCGTCGCAGGTGGTGGTCTCCGTGTCCCTCGTTCCTCCCTCGGTTGTGCCCTCGTCTCCTTCCTGGTCCCTCGCCTCGTGCCCGCCCGGGGCCCAGGTGCCCGCGACCCGTGAGGTGCCGCGGTTCGACCCGGTGCGGGTTCGCGGGGGTCACCGGTCCGGCCGGCTCGTCCGGCACCGGCGGCGGGCCGTGGCCGTCGGGCTCGCGGTCACCGCGACGGCACTCGTGGCGGCGGGCCCGCGCGGCACCGACGGGGCCCGTGGTCATCCCCGGGCGCTGCCTCCCGCGCACCCGGCCTCGGTGTCCGGGGAGCAGCCCGCGCACACGCGCCGTGCCGCGGGGTCGGTGACGGCCCCGGTCCGGATCTCCGACGCGGCCACGGTGCGGCTGCTGCGGCCCGGCGACCGGGTCGACGTCATCGCCGCCGAGCAGACGGTGCCGGGCGGTGATGCCCGGGTGGTCGCGCGCGGGGCCAGGGTGACGAAGGTGCCGGAGCCGGTGGAGGGCGCGGGCGACAGCGGGGCGCTGGTCGTCCTGTCGGTGCCGCGGGCCTCCGCCGCGCGGCTGGCCGGTGCGAGCGCCACAGGGCGGTTGGCGGTGACGCTGTGGTGACGGGCGCGGTGCCGCCAAGTCCTTCCTTAGAGGGACCCAGGTACTCGGTTCGGCCCAACGTTGACGTAGGTTGCGGAGCGTTTTGTTCCACAAGCTGCTCGTGTGAGGAAAGGCCCCGGGGTGAGCGAGAAGAAGGAACCGAGTCTCTGGGAGGGCTTCAAAGCCTTCCTGATGCGCGGGAACGTCGTCGATCTGGCGGTGGCGGTGGTGATCGGTGCCGCCTTCACCAACATCGTCAACGCCGTGGTGAAGGGGATCATCAACCCGGTCGTCGGTGCCATCGGGACCAAGAACCTCGACCACTACAGCTCGTGTCTGAGCTCGACCTGCCAGGGCGAGCAGGGCATCCAGATCCTGTGGGGTTCCGTCCTCGGCGCCGCCCTGAGCTTCGTGATCACCGCGGCGGTCGTCTACTTCCTGATGGTCCTGCCCATGGCGAAGTACCTCGCCCGGATGGAGGCGCGCCGGAAGGCGAAGGAGGGCGCGCAGGAGGTCATGGAGGTGACCGAGCTGGAGGTCCTGAAGGAGATCCGGGACGCGCTGATCGCCCAGCGCGGCTCGGGGCACGACCGGCAGTAGCGGCGCTGCGGGCGGCGGCAGCCCGGGCCGCCCGGAAGGCGCTGCGGGCGGCCGCCCGGCCGGTTCAGAGGTGGTGGGGCGGCTTCTCGTCCAGGAAGCGCTTGAGGTCCGCCGCACTGCCGCCGGAGTCGGTGCGCTCGCCCCAGCCCCGGTCGGTGTCGTCGGAGGACTGCTGGTCGAGCGGGTCGTCGAAGACCAGCGCGGGCTTCGGCTCGCGCGGCTCGGGGCCGGGCACGGTACTCATGCAACCAGGGTACGGTCGCGGAGAAATTCCCCGCGCCTTCTGCTGTGCTGGGACGCATGACGTCCAGCCCCACTCCCCCGCCCGTCCCCTCCGGCGCGCTCGGCGGCCGGGGACCGCTGCGCAGGCTTCGGGCCCGTGGCCGCGACGAGGCGCACCGGACGGCCTCGCCGCTGGAGCTCTTCTTCGACCTGTGCTTCGTCGTGGCCGTCGCCCAGGCTGGCATCGAGCTGGTGCACTCCGTCGCCGAAGGGCACGCGGGCCAGGGGATCCTCGACTACGCGATGGTGTTCTTCGCCCTGTGGTGGGCGTGGATGAACTTCACCTGGTTCGCCTCGGCGTACGACAACGACGACGTCCTCTACCGGGTCGTCACGCTGGTGCAGATCGCGGGTGTGCTGGTCCTCGCGGCAGGGGTCTCGCGGGCGTTCGCAGACCACGACTACCTCGTGGTCTGGCTGGGCTACGCGATCATGCGGGTGGCCTTGGCGGCGCAGTGGCTGCGGGCGGCCCGGGCCGGCGAGGGCCCGGAGCGCACGACGGCTCTGCGTTACGCCGGCGGCGTGCTGGCGTGCCAGGTCGGCTGGCTGGGGCTGCTGTTCCTGCCCGAGGGGGCCCGGCCCTGGTGGTTCCTGGTCATGGCGCTGCTGGAGATGTGTGTGCCGCCCTTCGCGGAGAGGGGCCACAGCACGTCCTGGCATCCCCGCCATATCGCGGAGCGGTACGGGCTGTTCACCATCATCGTGCTCGGCGAGACGATCGCGGCGGCCACGGTCGCGGTGAAGTCCGGCATCGACGAGAACGACGCGCTGGGCGAGCTCCTCCCCATCGCGGCGGGCGGGCTGCTGATCATCTTCGCCGCGTGGTGGATCTACTTCGTGGTGCCCATCCACGGCCATCTGCGTTCCAACCGGCAGGCGTTCCTGTGGGGCTACGGCCACTACCTGGTGTTCGCGTCGGCGGCGGCGATCGGGGCCGGGCTGGAGATGGCGGTGGAGCAGAGGGTCGGCAAGGCGCACATCTCCACGCTGGCGGCGTCGGCGGCGGTGACGTTGCCGACGGCCCTGTACCTGCTCACGGTGTGGGCGCTGCACTCGCGCCACTTCAAGCGGGGCATCACCCAGCAGCTGGTGCTGCCGACGACGGCACTGCTGGTGATCTGCTGCACATTCCTGGGTCACTGGGCGGTGTTCACGGCGGGTGTGGTGTGCGCGCTGTCCGTGGCGGCCGGAGAGACTCTGGCGGCGCGCATGGCCGTCCGGGAGAGCGGTCCGGTGACGCGGGCCGGGTGAGGGCGTCCGCGTCCCGGTCCCCCCTCTCTCTCCCCCCCGAACGTCAACCGGCTGACGCGGCGCCCACCGGCTCGGTACGCCCGCCGGGGCCGAGGGCTGGACGAGACTGTGTGTCATGACAGTTGACGCACTGACGGATGTCTCCGGCCTTCGGGTGGGGCACGCGACCCGCATCGGCGACGGTTGGCTCACCGGCACCACGGTCGTGCTCGCCCCGGAGGGCGGGGCCGTGGCCGCCGTGGACGTGCGGGGCGGCGGGCCCGGCACCAAGGAGACGGACGCGCTGGATCCGCGCAACGTGGTGCGGACGGTGGAGGCGGTCGTGCTGACCGGTGGCAGCGCGTACGGGCTCGACGCCGCGTCGGGGGTGATGGCCTGGCTGGAGGAGCAGGGGCGCGGGATCCGGGTGGGGGCGGACCCGGCGCATGTGGTGCCGGTGGTGCCCGCCGCCTGCGTCTTCGACCTGGGGCGGGGCGGCGACTTCCGGGCCCGGCCGGACGCGGCGACCGGCCGTGCCGCGGTCGAGGCGGCTGCGGCGAGGGAGCTCGGCGCGCCGGTGCCCCAGGGGTGCGTGGGCGCGGGCACGGGAGCGGTGGTCGGGGTGGTGAAGGGCGGTGTCGGCAGCGCGAGCACGGTGCTCGGCTCGGGGATCACGGTGGCCGCGCTGGTGGTGGCCAACGCGGCGGGATCGACGGTGGATCCGGAAACGGGGGTGCTGTACGGGGAGTTGTTCCAGGGACGGGTGGCGTACCCGGAGGCGGAGGTCCACGCGGCCGCGCAGCGGCGTCTGACGGAGACGGCCGCGCGGAGCACACCGCCGCCGCTCAACACCACGCTCGCGGTGGTCGCCACGGACGCGGATCTGTCCAAGGCGCAGGCGCAGAAGCTGGCCGGCACGGCGCACGACGGCATCGCCCGCGCGGTGCGTCCGGTGCATCTCCTCAACGACGGGGACACGGTGTTCGCGCTGGCGACGGGCGACCGCGCCCTGGACGCCGCGAACCCGCTCGCCCTCAACGAGATCCTGGCGGCGGGCGCGGACATGGTGACGCGGGCGATCGTCCGGGCCGTACGGGCCGCGGAGCCGGTGGACGGTCCGGGCGGGGCGTGGCCGTCGTACGGGGAGTTGTACGCGGGTCGCTGAACAGGCGTGCGGCGCTCGGCAGATCCACACGGGGCCGGAATTTGTCGCGGTTCTGTCACGTGACGGCCTTCATGGGGAACGGACGGAACCCGACCGGCTCCCCGCCCCCTCTTCCCTCACGTACTGGAGCGGATCACGCAACATCACACGAACTGGGAGCAGCCCGTGACAACGCCGAACATTTCAGCGCGGCGCACTGTGGGGGCCTGTGCCGCCCTGATGGTCGGCGCCCTGACGCTCACCGCCTGCGGTGGCAGCGCCAACGCCAAGGACGACGAGAAGGGCGGCGACGGCGGCACCAAGACGTCCGTCGCGAAGATCGCCATCTCGGCGAAGGACGGTTCGACCGGCGCGTCCATCAACTCGACCGGCGTGAAGGTCAGCGACGGGAAGCTGACCGACGTGAAGATGACGGTGGCGGGCAGCGACCAGGCCGTGCCGGGCTCCATGTCCGGCGACGGCAAGGCCTGGAAGCCGAAGGAGCAGCTGGAGCGCGGGACGAAGTACCAGATATCGGCGACCGCCCAGGACACGGACGGCCGGACGGCCGCGGCCAACTCGATCTTCACGACGGTGACGTCCTCGAACAGCTTCATCGGGACGTACACGCCGGACAACGGCACGACGGTCGGTGTGGGCATGCCGGTGTCGTTCACCTTCGACAAGGCCATCACCGACCGCAAGACCGTGCAGTCGCACATCACGGTGACCTCCAGCAGCGGGCAGAAGGTCGTCGGGCACTGGTTCAACGGGCAGCGGCTCGACTTCCGGCCGCAGGAGTACTGGAAGGCCGGCTCCAAGGTCACGATGAACATCGATCTGGACGGGGTCGAGGGCGCGAACGGCGTCTACGGCGTGCAGAAGAAGACGGTCACCTTCACGGTGGGCCGTTCGCAGGTCTCCACGGTCGACGCGGGCACCCAGACCATGACGGTCGTGCGGGACGGCAAGACCGTCAAGACGATCCCGATCTCGGCGGGCAGCGCGCAGCACACCACCTACAACGGGCAGATGGTGATCTCGGAGAAGTTCGTCCAGACCCGGATGAACAGCCGGACGGTCGGGCTGGGCGGCGAGTACGACATCCCGGACGTGCCGCACGCGATGCGTCTGACGACGTCCGGCACCTTCATCCACGGCAACTACTGGTACAACAAGGGCAACCCGCCCTTCGGCCGCCAGGGCACCAGCCACGGCTGCGTCGGTCTCGCCGACGTCCAGGGCGCGGGGGGCAGCACGCCCTCCAAGTGGTTCTACGACAACTCGCTCATCGGCGACGTGGTGATCGTGAAGAACTCCCCGGACAAGACGGTGGCGCCGGACAACGGGCTCAACGGCTGGAACATGGCGTGGAGCCAGTGGGTCTCGGGCGACGCTTCCTGACCAGCTGAAGGACCGCCCCAACTGGGGTTTTTGACGGACCGACCGGGCCGCGCGGGAACTTTTCGCGCGGCCCGCGCGTTTTCCCGGACGTACGTTTTCTCGGTTCCCGGACATGATGTCCGACCGAGGGGCTACGGTATGCACCCACAAGGTGACATGCAGCAACGCCGGGAGAAACCTTGAGCGTTCCGTACGAGACGGCAGCGTACGAACCCCACGACTCGCCCGAGTCTCCGGAGGAGCACCTCGCGCGACTCCTCGGCCGCGCCCTGAACTCCTTCGAACTACCGGACGAGACGATAAGGCGCCTCGACTGCGCGCTGGCGCACGACGGTTCGCTGCACTCCGCGCACCACAGCGCGGGCCTGCACCGGGAGACGTACCGGCACACGTGGCTGCTCGCCGACGGTTCGGCGCTCACACTCTGGGAGCTCGTCCACAACACCGCGCCGGGCAGCGAAGCGCAGCACGAGGTGTACGTCGACGAGGAGGAGCTGCGCGCCGCCACCACGCGGCTGCCGCTGCCGCCGGACACCCCGGACTTCGAACTGCCGGTGATGGTGCAGCTGTCCCCCGTCCCCGCGCCCCGGCACGCGTACGCCGCGGAGGATTCGGCGGACCACGCGCGCAGGTTACTGCGCCGGGCGGAGAACACGGACCGGCCGGGCGCGGACACGGCGGCCCTGCTGGCCACGGCGTCCGGGCACCAGATCACCCAGGCCTTCGGCCGGCCGTGCCGCGCGGGCCGGGCGGGACTGGGCTTCTCGCTCTACGAGCACGCGTTCCTGCTGCGCGACGGCGAGGAGGTCTCCCTCTGGGAGGTCGAGCACACGGCGACGCCGGACGGGCGGCACATGTGCGAGGTGTACATCAGCGAGGACGCGGCACGCGAGGCGATGGAGCGGCGCGCGGCGCAGCTCTCCTGATCCAAACGACAGGCCCTATACGCCTCTGTCGCCGAGTTGGCGCGCCAGCTCGGCGAAGGCGTCTCTCTCCTCGGGGGTCAGTTCCACGGACTCCGACCGGGGGCCCGTCTGCCGCTGTTGCGGGAGGGCGGGGAGAGGGTGGCCTTCGGGCCACCGGGAGACGTGCTCGGGCATGCGCCCCAGTAGACACCACGGCCCGGGACTTCGATCCCGGGCCGTGATTTTCGTGATCTATCTCGCAGGTGGCATGAACGGTTCACACACCCCGAAAGGGGCGAACCTCACCCGCTTCATGCCGCGACGGGCTGCTTCGTCTCCGCCTTCCGGTCCGCGCTGCCCTCGCCGGAGGCCGGTGCGGCCCCCGGGGCCGGCTTGCGCATGCCCTTCAGGACGACGACGAGGGCCGTCGTGACGCAGACGCCCGCGGCGATGGCGAGCAGGTAGAGGAACGGGTTGCCGATCAGCGGGACCACGAAGATGCCGCCGTGCGGGGCACGCAGGGTGGCGCCGAAGGCCATCGACAGGGCGCCGGTGACCGCGCCGCCCGCCATGGAGGCCGGGATGACGCGCAGCGGGTCGGCCGCGGCGAAGGGGATCGCGCCCTCGGAGATGAAGGAGGCGCCGAGCACCCAGGCGGCCTTGCCGTTCTCCCGCTCGGTCTGGGTGAAGAGCTTGCCGCGCACGGTCGTCGCCAGGGCCATGGCCAGCGGCGGGACCATGCCGGCCGCCATCACCGCGGCCATGATCTTCATCGCCGAGTCGCTGGGGCTGGCCACCGCGATGCCGGCCGTGGCGAAGGTGTAGGCGACCTTGTTGACGGGGCCGCCGAGGTCGAAGCACATCATCAGGCCGAGCAGGGTGCCGAGCAGGATCGCGTTGCTGCCGGACAGGCCGTTCAGCCAGTCGGTCATGCCCTTCTGGGCCTCGGCGATGGGCTTGCCGATGACGACGAACATCAGGAACCCGACGATCGCCGAGGAGATCAGCGGGATCACCACCACGGGCATGATGCCGCGCAGCGCCGCCGGGACGTTCACCTTCTGGATCGCCATCACGACGCCACCGGCGATCAGACCGGCCGCCAGGCCGCCGAGGAAGCCTGCGTTGATGTTGAGCGCGATCATGCCGCCGACGAACCCGGGGACGATACCGGGCCGGTCCACCATGCCGTAGGCGATGTAGCCGGCCAGTACCGGGACGAGGAAGCCGAAGGCCACGCCGCCGATCTGGAAGAGCAGGGCCGCCCAGCTGTCGGCCTGCATCCACATGAAGTGGTCCATCACCGACGGGGCCTTGTCGACCTTGTAGCCGCCGATCGCGAACCCGAGGGCGATCAGCAGACCGCCCGCGGCGACGAACGGCACCATGTAACTGACGCCGGACATCAGCCACTTGCGCAGCTTGGTGCCGTAGCCCTCGCCGGAGTCGCCGGAGCGCTCCACGGGGGTTGCCGGGGCGGATCCGGAGGTGACCTCGCCGCGCGCGGCCTTCTCGCGGACCTCGGCGATGAGTTCGGCCGGGCGGTTGATGCCCGCCTTCACACCGACGTCGACGGTGGGCTTGCCGGCGAACCGCTCCTTCTCCCGCACGGGCACGTCGTGGGCGAAGATCACGGCGTCCGCCGCGGCGATGACCTCCGGGGCGAGCCGGGTGAAACCGGCCGAGCCCTGGGGCTCGACGGTGACTTCGACGCCCGCCTCCCGGCCGGCGTTCTCCAGCGACTCGGCCGCCATGTAGGTGTGGGCGATGCCGGTGGGGCAGGAGGTGACGGCGACGATGCGGAACGGACGCTCCTCGCCCCCAGTGGTGTCGCCCTCAGCGGTGTCGCTCTCAGCGGTGTCGCCGGCTTCGTCGGTGACCGTGGCGGCGGCGGGAGAGGCCGCTCCCGCCGACGCCACGGGGTCTTCGGTGCCCGCCGGTGCGGGTGCGTCCGGCTCGTCGCCGCGGATCAGGGCCGCCGCGGCCGGCGCGTCGCTCACCGCGCGCAGGGCGTCGGTGAACTCGCTGTTCATCAGCTGCCGGGCCAGCGACGACAGGATCGTCAGATGGGCGTCGTCCGCGCCGGCCGGCGCGGCGATCAGGAAGATCAGGTCGGCGGGGCCGTCCGGGGCACCGAAGTCGATGCCGTCGGCGCTGCGTCCGAAGGCGAGCGTCGGCTCGGTGACGTGCTCGCTGCGGCAGTGCGGGATGCCGATGCCGCCGTCGAGGCCGGTCGGCATCTGGGCCTCGCGGGCGGCCACGTCGGCGAGGAAGCCGTCCAGGTCGGTCACCCGGCCCAGGGCCACCATGCGCTCGGCGAGGGCACGCGCCGCCGCTTCCTTGGTGTCGGCGGAGAGGTCGAGATCGACCAGTTCCGCCGTGATCATGTCGCTCATCGCGGGCTCCTTAGCACGCGTATCGCCCGGTGGGAGGGGTGGGCGGGGAGGGGGACGGGGGTGCGGTGGGGGGTGACGGGGGTGGAGGCGGCGGGTAACGGGGAGGCCCGCCGCTCGCGCGTCGGTCCGCGCTGCTCGTCGTAGGTCATGACACCGGCTCCTTCAGCACACGGTCCGCCGGGACCTCGGACGTGACCGTCACCGCCGCCGGGTCCAGGTCACGCGGCGTCGGCATCACGCTGCCGGGCAGTTGGACGGCCGCCGCGCCGTGGGCGACCGCGGAGGCCAGGGCCTCGGGGCCGTTGCCGCCGGCGATCAGGAACCCGGCGAGGGAGGAGTCGCCGGCGCCCACGTTGCTGCGGACGGCGGCCACGCGGGCGCTGCCGAACCAGGCGCCCTGGTCGGAGACGAGCAGCTGACCGTCGGCGCCGAGGCTGGCGAGGACGGCCCGGGCGCCCATCTCGCGCAGTTCCTCGGCGGCCTTGACGGCGTCGCCGACGGTGGCGAGGGGGCGGCCGACGGCCTCGGACAGTTCCTCGGCGTTCGGCTTGACCACGTCGGGCCGCTCGCGCAGGGCCGCGAGCAGGGCGGGCCCCGAGGTGTCCAGGGCGATCCGCGCCCCGGCGGCGTGCGCGCGGGCGACCAGCTCGGCGTACCAGGAGGGGGCGAGCCCGCGGGGGAGGCTGCCGCAGCAGGCGATCCAGGCGGCCTCGCGGGACTGCTGCCGCACGGTCTCCAGGAGCAGTTCCCGCTCGGCGCCGGACAGTTCGGGGCCGGGCGCGTTGATCTTCGTCAGGACGCCGTCGGACTCGGCGAGGGCGATGTTGGAGCGGGTGGCCCCGGCGACCGGTACGGGCGCGACCTCGATGCCCTGCTTGTCGAGCAGGTCGGCGACGAGGGCGCCCGGGGCGCCGCCCAGGGGCAGGACCGCCACCGTGCGCTGCCCCGCCGCGGCGACGGCACGCGAGACGTTCACGCCCTTGCCGCCCGGGTCCATCCGCTCGCCGGTGGCGCGGATGACCTCGCCGCGGTCGAGGGACGGCACCTCGTAGGTGCGGTCCAGGGACGGGTTGGGGGTGACGGTGAGGATCATGCGCGCACTACTTCCGTGCCGCCGCGCTCGATCGCGACGGCGTCTTCGGGGCTCAGCCCGCTGTCGGTGATCAGCAGGTCCACATCGCTCAGGTCGCCGAAGCGGGCGAAGTGCTCCTGGCCGTGCTTGGAGGAGTCGGCGAGCAGCACCACGCGGCGGGCGGCGGCGACGGCCGCGCGCTTCACGGCGGCCTCGGCGAGGTCGGGGGTGGTCAGGCCGTGCTCGGCGGAGAAGCCGTTGGCGGCCACGAACAGCACGTCGGCGCGGATCTCGCCGTACGCCCGCAGCGCCCAGGCGTCCACGGCAGCGCGCGTGCGGTGGCGTACGCGCCCTCCGATGAGGTGGAGCTGGATGCCGGGGTGGTCGGCGAGACGGGCCGCGATGGGGAGGCTGTGGGTGACGACGGTGAGGGATGCCTCCAGCGGGAGGGCGGCGGCCATCCGGGCCACCGTCGTCCCGGCGTCGAGGATCACCGTGCCCTCGACGGGCAGTTCCGCGAGGGCCGCCTTGGCGATGTTGTCCTTCTCGTCGGCGGCGGTCGTCTCGCGCTCGGCGAGGTCCGGCTCGAAGTCGAGGCGCCCGGCCGGGATGGCCCCGCCGTGCACCCGGCGGACCAGCCCGGCGCGGTCGAGGGCCTTCAGATCCCGGCGGATCGTCTCCGCCGTCACCTGGAACTCCTCGGCCAGCGACACGACATCCACTCGGCCGCCGTCACGGGCGAGCCGGAGGATCTCCTGCTGCCGCTCCGGTGCGTACATGTCCGTTCACCTCCGCCTCATGCCCGAACGTGTGGTTTCAGCGGGAGGCTACGCCGAGATTGCCGCAAAGTAAACAGGTTCGGACCCAGCCGGGCATGAGTAGAAACGCGAGCGGGCCCGGCACCCGAGGTGCCGAGCCCGCTGGAACCGCATCCGCCGCGGTCCGTTCGCGCCGTTCTCAGGAGGCCAGCGCCGGTTCCTGCTCCTCCAACGCCGCCTGCTCCCCCTCCACATGCTGCGCGGGCCGCTTCGGCAGCGCGAACATCAGCAGGAAGATGGCGCCCATCACCGCGGCGACCCAGCCGAGCGCGTTCTGGAAGGCGTCCGCGAAGGCCGGACCGACCTGCTCCGGCCGCAGATGGTCGGAGATCGTGCCGAAGAACACCACCGACACCAGCCCCAGACCCAGCGCGTTGCCCATCTGCTGCACGGTGTTGATCAGCCCCGACGCCGAACCGGCGTGCTCGCGCGGCACCTCCGAGAGGACCGCGTCGGTCAGCGGCGCGACGATCAGGCCCATGCCCACGCCCATCACGACGAGCGGGAGGGCCATCTGCCAGGGAGCTATGGCGAGGCCGTAGTGCCCGGACTCCCAGATGTAGAGCAGCACCCCGGCCGCCATCACGAGCGCGCCCGCCTGGAGCACCCTGCGCCCGAAGCGCGGGACCAGCATCTGCACCGACATCCCGGCGGCCGCGGACACGGCGATCGAGAACGGCACCCCGGTCAGCCCGGCCTTCAGCGGGCTCCAGCCCAGCCCGAACTGCATGTACAGCGTCCACACCAGGAAGAACACTCCGAGCGCGACCCCGAAGACGGTCTGCACGGCGATGCCCGCCGCAAAGCTCTTGACCCTGAACAGGGACAGCTCGATCAACGGGGAGCCGTCCCGGGAGGCCTTCCGCTTCTCGTACGCCACCAGCGCGGCGAGGACGACGAGCGAGCCGGCCATCGAGAGGTACCCCCACACCGGCCAGTCCAGCTCACGACCGCGAATGAGCGGATAGAGCAGCATCAGCAGGCCCAGCGTCACGAGCGCGACACCCACCAGGTCCAGCTTCAGAGCGCGCGGCGCCTTGGACTCGCTGATGAAGCGGCTGCCGAGGACCAGCCCGGCGACACCCACGGGCAGGTTGATCAGGAAGATCGACCGCCACCCCCAGCCGAACAGGTCCCACTCGGTCAGCAGCGCGCCGAGCAGCGGACCGGACACGGCCCCGAGACCGACGACCGCGCCGAACAGCCCGAACACCTTGCCCCGCTCGTGCGCCGGGAAGGTCGCGTGCACGATCGACAGCACCTGCGGCACCATCAGCGCCGCCATGCCGCCCTGCAGGAACCGCGAGGCGACCAGCATCTCCGGGTTCACCGCGAGACCGCACAGCGCGGAGGCCACCGTGAAACCGCCGATGCCGACGAGGAAGATCCGCTTGCGGCCGTGGATGTCGCCGAGCCGTCCGCCGGTGATCAGACCGGCGGCGAAGGCGAGGGCGTAACCGGCGGTGATCCACTGGATCTGGCTGAAGGACGCGCCCGCCTCCCGCTGGATCGACGGGATGGCGATGTTGACGATCGTCACGTCGACGAGGTCCATGAAGGCCGCGGTCATCACGATCGCGAGGGCGAACCAGCGTCGGCGGTCGGTCCCGCGGCCCGCCGTGCCGAGGGTGGTGTCGGTGGAGTTCATGCTTCGAAGTTAGACCCTCATTAGGTCAGAACATGTCCTAGTGGTGAGGCATCCTCGTCGGTATGACGACGGACACTCCGGCCCGGCTGCTGACGCTCCTCTCCCTCCTCCAGACGCCCCGCGAATGGCCCGGCGGCGAGCTCGCCGGCCGGCTCGGGGTCTCCCGCCGCACGGTCCGTCGGGACATCGACCGGCTGCGCGAGCTGGGCTACCCCGTGCAGGCGACCAAGGGCGCCGACGGCGGCTACCGGCTGGTCGCCGGCAAGGCCATGCCGCCGCTCGTGCTCGACGACGAGGAGGCCGTGGCCATCGCGGTCGGGCTGCGCGCCGGGGCCGGGCACGCGGTGGAGGGCCTGGACGAGGCGTCGGTGCGGGCGCTGGCCAAACTTGGAGCAGGTCCTGCCGGGCCGGCTGCGCCACCGCGTGACCACCCTCCAGGCCGCCACCACACCACTGACCAGCGGGGACGGGCCGAGCATCGCACCCGAGACCCTGACCGTCATGGCCTCGACGGTGGCCGGGCACGAGCGGCTGCGGTTCGCCTACCGGGCCGCGGACGGCACCGAGTCGCGGCGCCTGACGGAGCCGTTCCGGCTGGTGTCGACGGGCCGCCGCTGGTACCTCGTGGCGTACGACATCGACCGGGACGACTGGCGCACGTTCCGCGTCGACCGGGTCAGCGAGCCGTTCGCCACCGGGGCCCGGTTCGTGCCGCGTGAGCTGCCGACGGGGAGCGCGGCGGAGTACCTGCGGCGGTCGATGCAACGGCAGCAGCCGTCCTACGACTTCGAGGTCACGTTCGCCGCACCGGCCGACTTCGTCGCCGCCCGGGTGCCCAAGTGGCTGGGCACGCCGGAGCCGTTGGACGAAGGCAGCTGCCGGCTGCGGGGATCCGTCGGGGACGCGGTGCAGTGGGTGGCGTTCCGGCTGGCGATGCTGGAGTGCGACTTCGTGGTGCACGAGCCCGAGCAACTGGTGACGGCCGTGCGGGAGTTGGGGGCGCGGTTGAGCAGAGCGGCCGGCGGACGGGACGCCGGCGGGGCGTGAGCCGTCGCGTCACGCGCCCCACGGGAAGTCCCGCAGCGCGGCGAGATTCCGCAGCGCGAGTTCCGCCGGACCGTCCGGGCCCTCGACAGGCCCGTCCCCCGCGGCCCAGGCCTCCAGGGCGGCACGCACGGCGGCACTCGCGACCGCGGCGGCGAAGCGCAGCTCAGGGTCTGCCGCGCGGGGCAGGGCAGGGGCTGCTGCGCAGGGCAGAGCAGAGGCTGCGGCGGGGGCCGGGGCAGGGGGCGCGGCGGAGGCCGGGGCTGGGGGCGCCCCGGAGACCGGACCAGCGGTCCCGGCGGAGGCCGCGCCAGGAGTCGCCCCGGAGACCGGACCAGCGGTCCCGGCGGAGGCCGCGCCAGGAGTCGCCCCGGAGGCCGGACCAGCAGTCCCGGCGGAGACCGGACCAGCAGTCCCGGCGGAGACCGGACCAGCGGTCCCGGCGGAGGCCGCGCCAGCAGCGGCGGCAACGTTGTCGCCGCACTCCGGCGCCGCAGGCACCCCGGGAGTCCCGGACGCCCCGGCACGTGTCACCCGTTCCGCCAGCACCTCCCCCAGCAGCCGCTCGGACGCCTGGCACACCTCCGCCCACACCCTGCGCAGGGACGGGGTCGCCTCGGCCAGGCGCAGGAGCGCGCGGACCCACTCCCAGGAGGACGCCGAGACGCCGACGCCCGGGGTGAGGGTGTGGCGCACCCCCTCCTCCAGGGCTTGGATCACACCGACGTCGGCGGGAGCGGCACGCACCGCCTCCGCCCAGCGCTGGGCGCCGGCCGCGTAGAGCGGGGCGACGGCTTCTTCCTTGGTGGCGAAGTACCGGTAGAAGGTGCGCGGGGCGACACCGGCTGCCTGGGCGATGTCCTCCGCGCGCGTGGCGCGCAGGCCGCGCCGTACGAAGAGGCCGGCCGCCGCCCGGGCGATCTCCATACGTGTCTCGGCCTTCCGCCGCTCGGTCAGCGAGGGCGAAGGCGGGGTCGGGGTGGTGCTGCTCACGCCCGGCAGGCTATGCCTATGTGACACAATCTGCCATCTGGCGGGCCACCCCGTGGTTCAGGTACGGGGTGACCCGCCCTCCAGCACCACACCCACTCCTCGGCCGGCTTCCGGCGAAGGCGGGCCGGACAGTTGAGAGCCGGGCTCCGGCGTCCGGGGGGAAGGACGCCGAAGCCCGGCCTCGGGGGAAGTCCCGGCGCCGGGGGGAGTGCGACGGGACTTGGCTGTTGGGGTTCAGGGGGCGTGGCCCCGGGCCCGAACTGGTGGACCCAGAAGTCTTGTTCCCTCAGTCCGCGGATTGAAGCGGCGTTACAACGCCATGTTTGCGCGGTCTTTCGCCACCCGGCGTACGCGGTGACCCCCGGGCGCACTGGGTCCGTCACCCACCGGCCGTGGGAGGCGGGCCGTCCGCCCGGAGGCTCACCGTCACACGTGTCACGCCGCCGCGTCGAATCCGGTGCTGCGGGCCAGCTTCTTCAGCTCCAGCAGCGCGTGCTTCTCGATCTGCCGGATGCGCTCGCGGGTCAGGCCGTGCTCCTTGCCGACCTCGGTCAGCGTGCGCTCCCGGCCGTCCTCGATGCCGTAGCGCATCTTGATGATCGACGCCGTGCGCTGGTCGAGCCGGCCGATCAGGTCGTCGAGCTCCTCGCTGCGCAGCAGCGTGAGCACCGACTGCTCGGGCGACACCGCCGAGGTGTCCTCCAGGAGGTCGCCGAACTGGGTCTCGCCCTCGTCGTCGACCGACATGTTCAGCGAGACCGGGTCGCGGGCCCAGTCCAGGACGTCGGTGACGCGCTCCGGGGTCGAGCCGAGCTCGGCCGCGATCTCCGTGGGCTCCGGGTCCCGGCCGTGCTCGCGGTTGAACTCGCGCTGCACACGGCGGATCCGGCCGAGCTCCTCCACGAGGTGGACGGGCAGGCGGATCGTACGGGACTGGTCCGCTATCGACCGCGTGATGGCCTGGCGGATCCACCACGTCGCATACGTGGAGAACTTGAAGCCCTTGCGGTAGTCGAACTTCTCGACCGCGCGCACCAGGCCGGCGTTGCCCTCCTGGATCAGGTCCAGCAGCGGCAGACCGCTGCGGGGGTAGCGGCGGGCGACCGCGACGACCAGGCGCAGGTTGGAGCGGATGAAGACATCCTTGGCCCGCTCGCTCTCGTCGACCAGGGCCTGCAGCTCCTCGGGCGAGGCCTCGGCCTTGTTCTCCTCCAGGCCGTCGAGGATCTGCTGCGCGAACACACCCGCTTCGATGATCTGGGACAGCTCGACCTCCTTGGCGGCGTCGAGCAGCGGTGTACGCGCGATCTCGTCGAGGTACATGCCGACCAGGTCGCGGTCGGCGATCTCGCCGCCATGGGCGCGAACACTGCTTGCCGCGTCGGCCGTCTCGCCGGTGGCGGACTGACGACGGGCGACGGCACGGGTTGCCATGCGAGCTCCCTTGCGATGGTGAGGTCAGCGGGTGGTCCTTCGGACGCGGGGCTCCGTCTTCCGGGACTCTCCGGACTCTCCTCGGGTGCCCTGCATCCGATGGAAACAACGACTGGAATCAGGACAGAATTCCCAACCCGGCCCCCGATTTTTCTGATCATGCAGTACCCTGTCCGGCCACACAGGGAGGCGCGGTGCCGACGGAGCGTACAGAGGTGCAGGTCAGGCCGGGAGTCGAGGCTGACCTCGAGGCCCTCACAGCCCTCTACAACCACTATGTACGTGAGACGGCGATCACATTCGATATCACGATCTTCAGTCCGGAGGAGCGCCGCCCTTGGCTGCTCTCCCACCCTGAAGACGGACCGCATCGCCTGATGGTTGCCACGGCGGCGGACTCACAGGAGATTCTGGGGTACTCCACTTCCAGCCCTTTCCGAATGAAGCCCGCCTATGCCACCTCCGTGGAGACGACCGTGTACGTCGCCCCGGACGCCGGCGGGCGCGGCGTCGGCACGCTCCTCTACTCGGCCCTCTTCGAGGCCCTGTCCGGCGAGGATCTGCACCGCGCCTACGCGGGCATCGCGCTGCCGAACGAGGCGTCGGCCCGGCTGCACGAGCGCCTCGGCTTCCGGCATGTCGCCACCTACCGGGAGGTCGGCCGCAAGTTCGGCCGGTACTGGGACGTGGCCTGGTACGAGAAGCCGCTGTAGGCACCTGCGCCTGGCACGAGAGCCGCTGTGGGCGCCTGCCCGTCGGGCCCACCACAGCCGAACCGCACCGACACCCGTCGGCCCCGCTCAGCCGAACTGCACCGACCGCTTCGCCAGCCCCATCCAGAACCCGTCGATCACGGACCTCTGCGCGTCCAGCTCACCGGCCGCGTCGGCCGCGCCCATGGTCACGAACAGCGGGGCGAAGTGCTCGGTGCGCGGGTGGGCCAGCTGCCCGGCGGGCGACTTGCGGGTGAAGTCGAGCAGGGCGTCCACGTCACGCGCCTCCAGCGCCCGCCGGCCCCAGTCGTCGAACTCGGCGGACCAGGCGGGGATGCCGCCCTGCCGGAGCGCGGCCAGGTTGTGCGTGAAGAAGCCGGAGCCGACGATGAGCACACCCTCGTCCCGCAGGGGGGCGAGCTTGCGGCCGATCTCCAGGAGCCGGACCGGGTCGAGCGTCGGCATGGACACCTGGAGGACCGGGATGTCGGCCTCCGGGTACATCTCGACCAGCGGGACGTAGGCACCGTGGTCGAGGCCGCGGTCGGGGACGTCCTGGACGGGCATGCCGGGGGCGCGCAGCAGCTTGCGTACGGACTCGGCGAGCTCCGGTGCGCCGGGGGCGTCGTACTTCACCCGGTAGTAGTGCTCCGGGAAGCCCCAGAAGTCGTAGACGAGCGGCACGGTCTCGGTGGCGCCGAGGGCGAGCGGGGCCTCCTCCCAGTGGGCGGAGACGATCAGGACGGACTTGGGGCGCGGCAGGCCGGCGGACCATGCGGCCAGTTCACCGGGCCAGACCGGGTCGTCCGCCAGGGGCGGTGCGCCGTGGCTGAGGTACAGAGCGGGCATGCGCTCCTGAGTGGCGGCGGACATGCTGCGACTCCCTCCAAAAAATGATTCCCTAACAAACTGTACGAGCCATTTGTTTAAAGTTCAAGGAGGGGCCGCGTAGAGTGGAACACATGAAGGCACCCGCATCCGCATCGACACCCGGCTCCGCCGCGGAGCCCAAGGAACCGCGCTGGCTCACCGACGAGGAGCAGCGCGTCTGGCGTTCGTTCATGGAGGGCGTCACCCTCCTCGACGACCATCTCGACCGTCAGCTGCAGCGTGACGCGGGCATGCCGCACGTCTACTACGGCCTCCTGGTCAAGCTCGCCGAGGCGCCGCGGCGGCGGCTGCGGATGACCGAGCTCGCGATGCTGGCGAAGATCACCCGGTCCCGTCTCTCACACGCCATCGCGCGTCTGGAGAAGAACAGCTGGGTGCGCCGGGAGGACTGCCCCGACGACAAGCGGGGCCAGTTCGCCGTCCTCACGGACGAGGGCTACGACGTGCTGCGGCAGACCGCGCCGGGCCATGTGGAGGCCGTCCGCCAGGCGGTCTTCGACCGGCTCTCCCCGGAACAGCAGAAGTCCCTCGGCGAGATCATGCGGATCGTCTCCGAGGGACTTCAGCCGGCCGAAGCGGGTGCGGACCTGCCCTGGCTCCGCTGACGCGGGAGCCGGGGCAGGTCCTGGATTCCGTAGGTGCGAGGCGTCCCCTTCCACGTGCCTACGGATGGCCTTCCACGCGCCTACGGATGGCCCGAAGGGGTGCGGTGCGCGGGCGTCAGTGGGCGACGACCGGGATCTGCACCTCGTCCGCCGCGCTCTCGTCGGAGCCGGTCACCGTGGTCGTGCCCGGGCGGCCGGCGTTGACCAGGGTCAGGGCGATCGCGGCGGCCACCACGAGGATGCCGACGGCGAACCAGATGGCGCTGGTGTAGCCCTGCACCATGGCCTCCAGCTGGACCAGCTGCTGCTGGGACCGGCTGGTCGCCCCGGCGATGTGGTCGGCGACGTACGCCGTGGTCGCCGAGGCGGCGATGGTGTTCAGCAGGGCCGTGCCGATCGCGCCGCCCACCTGCTGCGAGGTGTTGACCATCGCGGAGGCGACACCGGAGTCCCGTGGCTCGACGCCCTGGGTGGCCAGCGACATGGCCGGCATGAACGCCGTACCCATGCCGAGGCCGAGCAGCAGCATCGCCGGCAGCAGCAGGGCCGCGTACGAGGAGCCGATCTCCAGCTGGGTCAGCAGCAGCATGCCGAGCGCGGCGACCAGGAAGCCGGGGCCCATCAGCAGGCGCGGCGCGACCCGGGTCATCAGGCGGGTGCCGATCTGGGTGGAGCCGGTGATCATGCCCGCGATCATCGGCAGGAAGGCGAACCCGGTCTTGACCGGCGAGTAGCCCTTCACGATCTGCAGGTAGTAGGTCAGGAAGAGGAACAGGCCGAACATCGCGATGATCGCGAGACCGAGGGAGAGGTAGATCCCACCGCGGTTGCGCTCGGTGATCACGCGCAGCGGCAGCAGCGGCGCCTTGACCTTCGACTCGACGAGCACGAAGGACAGCAGCAGCACGGCCGAGGCGACGAACATGCCGACGGTGACGGAGTCGCTCCAGCCGTCCGACTCGGCGCGGGTGAAGCCGTAGACCAGGGCGACCAGGCCGAGGGTGGACAGGATCACGCCCGGGATGTCGAGCGCGGAGCGGTTGCGGCCGCCCTCGGGCTCACGGATGACGAAGTAGGCACCGGCCGCGGCGACGATGGCGAACGGGATGTTCACGAAGAACGTCCAGCGCCAGTCCAGGTACTCGGTGAGGAAGCCGCCCAGGATCAGACCGACGGCACCGCCGCCACCGGCGATCGCGCCGTAGATGCCGAACGCCTTGGCGCGCTCCTTGGCGTCGGTGAACATCACGGCGAGCAGGGAGAGCGCGGCGGGCGCGAGCAGGGCACCGAACGCGCCCTGGAGGCCACGGGCGCCGAACATCATCGCCTCGTTGGTGGCCGCGCCGCCGAGCGCGGAGGCCGCGGCGAAGCCGCCCAGGCCGACGACGAAGGCCTTCTTGCGGCCCCACAGGTCGGCTATCCGGCCGCCGAAGAGCAGCAGACCGCCGAAGGCGAGGGCGTAGGCCGTGACGACCCACTGCCGGTTGCCGTCGGAGATGCCGAGGTCCTGCTGGGCGGAGGGCAGGGCGATGTTCACGATGGTGGCGTCGAGGACGACCATCAGCTGGGCGAGCGCGATGAAGACGAGCGCTTTCCAGCGGCCCGGATCCGGTTCGGCCGGAGCACGGAGAGCCTTTGAGGCTGTTTCAGACATGGAGGTACCCACTTCGGGACTTCGTGACGGAAGTTCGGGACTTTATGAAGCAAAGGGTGACGAAAGCTGACGGCTTGTCCACGGGGACGGCCGCAGGGACTGACGTTCAGGCGTTCAAGGTTCGGACGGGTGGGACGGGCTGAACTGATCGGTCAGGGCCGGCGCAGGTCCTCCAGAGTCACGGCCGTGCCCGGGAGGGTGGAGCGAGCGGGAGCCCGCAGCCCGTCCAGGAACAGCTGAAGATGGCGGTGGACGAAGCGGTCGGCGCGGAAGCAGTCCGTCCCGGCCGGGGGCCGGCTGAGCTGGGCCACGCCGATCATGACGTCCCCGACGTCCACGTCGGACCGGAGCTGCCCCGCCGCCCTGGCGCGGTCCATGACCTCCGCGACCTGCCGTTCGACTCGCTCGCGCGCGGCTTCCAGATCCGGGTGGTGCTGGTCGAACGTGCTGGAGACCATGGGGCACAGCGCGCTGATCCGCTCGTCGGCGGCGGCGTGCACGAAGCGCTCCAGCGCCTCGAACGCGTCGCCGGTCTCGGTGAGCGCGGCCTCGGCGGCCGCGGCCGTACGGTCCATGACAGAGCAGACGACCTCGCGGACGAGCGCGTCGCGGTCCGGGAAGTTGCGGTACACCGTGGCGTTGCCGACGCCGGCCCGGCGGGCGATCTCGTCGAGCGGCACCTCGGGGCCGTGCTCGACGAACATCTCCCGGGCGGCGGTGACGATCCGCTCCCGGTTGCGCAGGGCATCGGCGCGGGGCCGGGGCACCTTGCGCGCTACGGGGTCGGCGGTCTGCACGGCGTACTCCTGGTGTTGACGGTGAGAGGCGCTCCGATCCGGGGAGCGGGTCCCCGTTTCGGTCGGACACATGGCTAAACGGGGAGTGGGTCCCCGGTATTTCCCGCTCTCGCGGAAATTGTTTGTGACCTGGCCCACAAATCCATCCGGTCGCTACTGACGGGAAACCCACGATCGGTCTCTTCCAGCGCGCGTCCCCCCACCCCGCGACGCAGGGTGATCGCAAGGGTGCAGCCGGAGACCGGAGGCTGCCGTGGCGCGGGAGGTCCCTTGCAGGTGCCTTGCATACGGCCGCGGCCCCGGCGCCCCCGCCCCCACGGCACGGCGCCGCCCGGCCACCGGATACCCAGGCGCCGTCTGGCCGCCCTGGCCTGCGTGACCGCCCTGACCTTCACGGTCAGCACCTCGGCCGGCACGGGCCGGCTCACCCCGGGCACCAGTACGGCGGGAGCGGGCCCGATCACCCTGTCCCACACCCCCGCACACGGCCCCTGCATGATCCGCGGCGCCCGCGAGGTCCAGTTGTCCGAGGGCATCCCCACCCCCACCGGCTACACCCGCTCCACCGGCACCGTCCGCGCCCTCACCCTGATGATCGACTTCTCCGACGCCCCCGGCGAGGGCGACGCCCAGGACCGCTACCGCGAGTTCTTCCCGCAGACCAGCGAGTGGTTCCGCACCAGCTCCTACGGCCGCCTCGACTACCGCCCCGAGACCCCGATCCCGGGGTGGCTGCGGATGCCGAAGTCCTTCCGCGAGTACGGCATAGAGCGCGGTGCTCCGTTCGACCCTGGCTACCGCACGCTGGTCCAGGACATCGTGGGCGTGGCCGACCCGAAGGTGGACTTCCGCGCGTACGACCTACTGAACGTGCTGGTCACGCCGAACGCCGGCCCTTCCGCCCTGGACACGGTCCTGTCCGTCACCTTCGCCGGCAACCCGGACGCCCCGACAGCCGACGGCATACCCGTGGCCAACGCCTCCTTCGTCTACTCCCGCCAGGACGACGGCTCCGGCTCCTACGACCGCACCGGCTACCGCGTCCTCCCCCACGAGAACGGCCACGTCTTCGGCCTGCCCGACCTGTACACCGCGGAGGGCGGAGGCGCGGTCGGCCACTGGGACATCATGAGCGAGGACTGGGGCGCCAACAACGACTTCCTCGGCTGGCACAAGTGGAAGCTGGGCTGGCTCGACGCCGCCCAGGTCCACTGCGCGACGTCCCCCGGCACCACGGAGTACACGCTGACGCCCCTGGCCCAGGCCGGTGGCTCCAAGCTGGTCTTCATCCCCCTGGACGGCAGAACCGGCTACGCCGTCGAAATGCGCACCCGCGCCGGTAACGACGAGACGGTGTGCCGCCCGGGCGTCCTGGTCTACAAGGTCGACGCCGAGGTGGACACGGGCATGGGCCCGGTCACCGTCCACGACTCCCGCCGCGACAGCGGCGGCTGCACGCGCGCGCCGAACGTCCACGCGGAGCTGTCGGACGCGCCGTTCACGCCCGGGGAGACGTTCCGGGATGCGGGGAGGGGGATCACGATCGAGGTGGCGGGGATGGGAGCGGTGGCGGGGACGAGTGCGGAGGGGGGCTATCGGGTGCGGGTGACGAGGGAGTGAGCAAGGGCTGGCCTCCTGACCTCCTGGCCTCCTGACCACGGATTCCGGATTACGGTGGGCCTGTCGCGACCGTCGCGACCGCCGTACCGGAGAACCGATGCCAGCGAAGCCCATGCCCGAGACCCCCGAGGGGTCCGCCCCGCCGGCCGACGAGAAGGGGTCGCCGGTCGAGGCGACGACCGCTTCGGCCGCCCGGACGGCTGCCCCGGCCGCGGGGACGGCGACCGCGACTGCTCGCACGGCGAATGCGGCTGCCGAGAGGGGCGTCTCAGCGTATGGCGCCCCCGCGGAGGCGGTCACTCCCCTCATCCGCGGCATCGCGGTACTGCAGGAGCTGACGGAGGCGAACGGCACGTTGAGCCTGAGTGGCCTGGAACGGGCCACCGGCCTCGCCCGCTCCACGGTCGACCGCATCACGGCCACGCTCGCCCGCATGGGCTACGTCCGCTTCGACGGCCGGGACGTCCACCTGTCCCCCCGCCTGATGGAACTGGGCAACGCCTACATGTCGGCCCTGCGCCTCCCCGCCCTGCTCTCCCCGCACGCGGACGCCCTGGCCGACGAACTGGACGAGTCGGTCTCTCTCGCGGTCGCCGACCGCGACGGCATCCGCTTCATCCACCAGGCGACCCGCCGCCGCGCGATGTCCCTCAGCTTCCGCATCGGCGACCTGCTCCCCGCCGAACGCACCGCGCCCGGCCCGCTGTTCGCGACGCAGTGGACGGCCGCGGACTGGCAACGCTGGCGGGACCGCAGGGCGGCGGACCCGAGGGACCTGTCCTTCACGGCCGTACCGCCCCGCACGCACGGAGCGGACGCGAGGGACGACGAGACGTTCGCACGCCGCACGGAGCAGGCGTCGGTGAACGGCTGGTCCCTGGACGACCAGCTGATCGAACCGGGTCTGGTGGCGGTCTCGGTACCGGTCCGAACCCCCGGGTCGGACGGCCGGATCGCGAGCGTGGCGAGCGTGGTCAGCCACACGAGCCGCCACACCGCGCACCACCTGCGGACGACGCTGCTGCCGAGGCTGCGGTCCGCGGTGAGGGCGATGGAACGCGAACTCCACGGCACTCCGCCCCCCGAGCCCGGCTCGCCCCCGTCGGACCTGGCGCTCTGGACGGGCGCGTCCAAGCAGCAGCTGGGCCGCGAGTTCATCGAATCCCTGGCCCGGGGCCTGACGGTCCTCACGGCCTTCGGCGAGGGCAGGCCGGAGCTGACCCTCACGGAGGTGGCCCGGGCGACGGGCCTGGCCCGGGCGACGGCTCGCCGGGCCGTGATCACCTACGAACACCTGGGCCTGGTGGCCCCTGCCGGCCGCACCTTCACGCTGACCCCCCGGGTCCTCTCCCTCGGCTTCCCGCCCCTGTCCCGCACCTCCCTCCCCGAGATCGCCCAGCCCCACCTGGCCGACCTGACGTCCCGCATCCACGAGTCGACGTCACTGGCGGTGTTGTCGGACTCGGGCGAGGAGATCCAGTACACGGCCCGGGTGGCGACGGCCCGGGTGATGAGCGTGAACATCACGGTGGGCACGCGTCTGCCGGCGTACGCGACGGCACTGGGCAGGGTCCTGCTCGCGGACGCGCCGTCCGGCACCCTCCGCCCCGAAGCCCTGCGGACTCTCACCCCGCACACGGTCACGGACGCGCACGCCCTCGAAGGGGTCCTGTCCTCGGTCCGCTCGCAGGGCTACGCCCTGGTGGACGAGGAACTGGAAGAGGGCCTCCGCTCCATCGCCGTCCCGATCCGCGACCGCTCGGGCCGGGTGGTGGCGGCCCTGAACACAGCGATGCACGCCAGCCGCCGCACCCCGAGGGAGTGCGTGACGGAACTCCTCCCCGAACTGACCGCCACGGCCACCCGCATCCAGACAGACCTCCACACGGCCACCCGCTTCACCCACGTCCCCATGACCTGACCCCCCGCTCACCCGGCCGCCTCGCATCCCTGACCTGACCCCCACACCCGCCAGACCCGCATCCGGTACGCTGACGCCTGTGGTCCTCCCAGACCACAGGCATGCCGCCGCTTGCGTCTGCTGCCACTGCCTTCGTAGCTCAGGGGATAGAGCACCGCTCTCCTAAAGCGGGTGTCGCAGGTTCGAATCCTGCCGGGGGCACGGTGTCTGACCAGCGCGTTTACCTCTCCGGGGTAGGCGCGCTGTTCGTCGTAGCCATGGCATTAACCATGAATAGGTTCCAGAACCATGGCCACCACCAAGAGCAAGCGACGTCAGCGGCAGCATCCGCCCCAACAGGGCCGGCTTCCAGGTCCGGGTCCACGCCGGGCGTGACCCGCTCACGAAGAAGGATCTCTACCTCCACGAGCAGGCCGAGACCGAGCCCGAGGCGCAGGTGACCATGTCGTTCCTGCTTGACCGGTGGTTGGGTGTCGCCGAGCTCGACGAGACGTCGTACGAGCGGGCCGGGGGCATCATCCGCAACTACCTCAAGCCCACGCTCGGCGACCTCAAGCCGGGCAAGCTGACTGCCGAGATGCTGGAGCTGTTCTACGCCCGTCTCCGGCAGTGCCAGGAACAATGCGAAGGCCGACGCAACGGCAAGACCAATCCCGAGACGAAGCAGAAGCACCTCTGCGAGCCACTCGCCGCGCACTCCGTCCGCGAGATCCACTTCATTCTGCGCCCGGCGCTCAACCGCGGCCTGCACTGGGGATACGGGACGACAAACGTGGCGGCCCTCGCCGACCCGCCCCTGCTCACCCCGTACAAGAAGCCCCTGCACCGTTCACTCACCGACGTGGAGAAGGACTGCAACCGGGCCCACTCCTCCATCCGCTCCGCCGTCGAGCGCCGCATCGGCCACCTCGAGAACTGGAAGACCCTCTCCGAGGACCACCGCGGCCCCCTCGACCGCTTCCCCGAGACCCTCGAAACACCACCGTCCAGCTCGAACTCCTCCGCACCTGGAGGAGCTCTTCCACGTCACGGAAGCCGAAAGGGAAACGGTGATACAGCCAGACGGCGTGCGCGATCACCTTCGGCGGGAACCGGAACCCCGACGACGGTGCAGCGGTGTCCACCGGCAGACCCCTCCCACGACGATCTACACCGAGATCATCGCACCCCGCTCCCCAACTTGATGACACCCTTCCCGCTACTCGACCGCAGCCGGCAGGACCGCTCGCACCAGGAAGCCGCCGCCCTCCAGGGGGCGCGCCTCCAGCGTCCCGCCGATCAGGGCAGCCCGCTCGCGCAGGCCGGTCAGGCCGTGACCGCCGACGGGCAGTTCCGGGCCCTCGTACGGTTCGACAGCGGATCCGTTGCGCACCTCCACAACGAGTGCCCTGCGGTCGTCCGATACATGTACGGATATGGCCGCGGGCGCACCCGGCGCGTGCTTGCGCACATTGCTCAGCGCCTCCTGAACGGTGCGGAAGGCCGTGCTCTCCGCTTCCGGCGCCCACGGTCCGCCGGCCCCCGCCGCCAGGGCGGGGTCCAGGTCCAGCGTGACGTCGAGCCGGCTCTCCCGGGACAGGAACGCCAGATCGGCCAATTGGGTACGGCCCGCCGCCGAAGCCGCCGCTGCGTCGGAACCGCGCAACACCCCGACCATGTTGCGGAGTTCCTCCAGCGCGCTCACACTGTGCCGCCTGATGACCTCGGCATCCTCACGTACGCCCTCGTCGGTGGTCGTCGTCGACAGCGCGCCCGCCTGTACCGCGATGATGCCGACATGGTGGGACACCGTGTCGTGCATGTCGCGGGCCAGCCGGGAACGCTCCCGCACTACGGCCCGCTCCGCCTCCAGACGGCGCCCCAGCGCCTGGCTGCGCATCAGTTCGCTCAGCCGCTCCTTCAGCTCGGCGCGGGTCCTGGCCAGCAGGCCGAGCGCGGTCGGCCCGATGGACAGCATCAGCGACGACTCCACCGTCAACAGATGCTCCTGCCAGGTCAGTTCGGTGACCGAGTCCAGTGGCCAGGGACAGGCGGCGGCGAGGAACATCCCCGCCCCGCAGGCTGTCACCACCGGCCTGCGCGAAGCGGTGACCGCCACGTCGAACATGGCCAGCATGGGCGCCAGCCAGACCTGGCCAATGGCGATGGAGGGCAGCGTCAGCAGCAGCCCGAGGACTGGGAAGCGGCGCCGCAGCAACAGGCCGAGCGCGGCCGCCGAACTGACCAGCAGCGTCTCGCGCTCGAAGGAGAGGAAGACGAGGAGCTCGGCCGCCGTGGCCGCGACGATCAGCCGCCGTGGAGTGAGCAGGGACCTCACGGCTGATCCCCGGCCCAGACGGCTCATGCGGCGTCGTGCAGCCCGGCCCGGTACGCGGCAATGGCCGCCTGGACCCGATTGGCCACACCCAGCTTCGCCAGGATGGCGCTCACATGCTCTTTGGCCGTGGCCGGGCTGATGGAGAGGTGCCGGGCGATTTCGGCGTTCGACATGCCGTCGGCGAGCAGCACCAGCACGCCGCGCTCCCGCTCGGTCAGGGCCCGCGCAACCTCTGGGGCGAGGGGCGGCCGGTGCTCCGGCTGTGCCCGTACGAAACCGTCGACGACCGTGCGGGTCAGCCGCGGTGCGATGACGCTGCCGCCGTCCGCCAGCGCCCGTACCGCGTGGACCAGCTGCTCGGGGGCGGTGTCCTTGAGCAGGAATCCGGCGGCGCCGCCGCGCAGTGCCGCGGACAGGGACTCCTCGGCGTCGAAGTTGGTGAGCATGGCGACGGCCGGCGGGCTGGGCAGGGACCGCAGATCCGCGAGCACCGTCAGGCCGTCGCGGTCCGGCATCCTGAGGTCGAGGAGGACGACGTCCGGGCCGTGGAGCCTGGCCTGTTCGAGGGCTTCGGCGCCCGCACAGACCACGGGTACGTCGATGTCGTCGAAGGACTGAAGGATCCGCCGCAGTCCCTCCCGCAGCATCTGCTCGTCGTCGACGACCATCACGCGCGGCACCGGCCCCCCTGACCTCGGTCGTATCCCGTTCTCGGACGCAGACATTAGCCCAGGCGGGGAGACCTGCAAAAACGCCAGATCGCGGCGGCGAAGAGGACTGCGCACCAGGCGGCGGCGGTCAGCGCGGGCAACTGCCATGCGGCGGAGGCGGTGATACGGGTGATGGCCGAGCCGGGAAGCCACGCGGAGGCATTCAGACCGCGGGCCGCCGCGACCGTGCCCAGGGCCGACTCCCCGATCAGGATCCAGCCGAGGAGGGAGCCCAGCGCTGCGGCTGTGGAGCGCAGGAACAGTCCGGCCGCGGCGCCCAGCACGGCGTACGCGAGGAATCCGGCGACGACCCGGACGCCCGTGGACGCGGTCGCCGCCGCACTCCAGGAGGCGGTGTCCTTGCCGTATGCCGCCGTCACCGCCCATGCCGTGACCGCGCAGGCCAGACATGCGGCGAGGGCCGCGGCGGCCGCTAGGGCGAGCAGGCTGCCCAGCTTGCCCATCAGGAGGGTGGATCTGCGGGGATGGCGTACAAGAAGAACGCTCCAGGTGCCCTCGCGGTACTCGTCGCAGAACGAGTTCACCGCCACGCACATCACGACCAGGCCGATGACCGGCGATGCGATGCCCATGGGACGCAGCGGACCGGCGACGGGACCGTCGGAGAGGAGGGTGAAGGCGGCGGCGGTGAGGGCCGCGAGAAGGGCGGTGCCCAGCAGCACAGGCAGGACCAGGCGCGGCCGCACGAGTTTCACCCGCTCGCTGCGGGCGGCAGAGCGTATCTCGTTCAGCACAGAGGTCGGCATGTTCCTCGGGAGAGTCCTCGGCATGATGCCCGTCATGGTCAAGCCGCCTTCGCTGTACGGGTGTTGTGGCGTTCAGTAAGCGTGAAGAAGGCCTCTTCCAGGGAAGGGCGGCGTACGGCGAGATGGGCCAGGGTGATGCCGTGTTCCGCCGCGATCCGGTTCAGGGCCGGCGCCCAGTCGGCGGGGGCGGCGGTCAGCAGCAGCCCGCCCGCCTCGTGCGCGGTGCGGCCGGTCGCCTCGACGGCGCGCAGCAGGGCAGGCAGATCCCCGGAACACTCCGGTACGGCCTCGATCAGCGGGCCCTGCGCCGCGGTCAGTCCGGCGCGGTCGCCCGCGAACAGGACCCTCCCTCGGTCGAGGAAGACGAAGTGGTCGCACAGGGTGTCCAGCTCGTTGAGCTGGTGACTGGAGATCAGAACGGTGACGCCGTCCGCCGCCAGGGTGGTGAGCAGGCTACGCAACTGGGCGGTGCCAACGGGATCCAGACCGTTGGTGGGCTCGTCGAGGATCATCAGGCGCGGCTCGGTGAGCAGCGCCCCCGCGACACCGATCCGCTGCCGCATACCCAGCGAGTAGCCGGCCACCGGACGGTCGGCGTACGGGCTCATGCCGGTGAGCTCCAGCACCTCGTCGACGCGGCGGGGGTCCGTGGAGCCGAGTTCGGCGAGCACCCGCAGATTGGCACGGCCGGTCAGGCGCCGGTAGAGAGCGGGCTGCTCGATGAGCGCGCCGACGCGCGGAAGGTAGCTCGCAGGCCGTTCGAGCGGCTCGCCGAGGACGGTGCCCGATCCGGCGTCGGGGCGGTCCAGGCCGAGCAGCAGCCGCATGGTGGTGGTCTTACCGGAGCCGTTGGGGCCGACGAGAGCGGTGAGCGATCCGGCCGGGACGGTCAGGTCGATTCCCTGCAGGGCGCTGTGTGTCCCGTACGTCCTGCGCAGCCCGTGGATGTCGATGGCGGTCATGGCGTGCCCGCCTCCGCGGTGTTCTCTTCGGTGGGCAGGTCGGTGGGTCCTTCGACGGACTCTTCGCTGCGGGCGGTCAGCGCGCCGCTCGGGTCCAGGCGCCGCAGCGCGGCGGTCGCGGTCTCGCCGTCCAGCGCGACATCGTGCAGCACGCGTCCTGCGGACAGGACGACGAGCCGGTCGGCGAGCCCGTCGGCCCAGGCCAGGTCGTGGGTGCAGAGCACGATCAGCCTGCCCTCGCCGTGCCAGCGTTCGACCGCCTCGCGCAGTGCTGCGACCGCGGTGGCGTCCAGGGCGTTGGTGGGCTCGTCCAGCAGGATCAGGGCCGGATCGTGGACGGTCGCGGCGATCAGTCCGAGCTGTTTGCGCATGCCGAGGGAGAGTTCACGCACGAGGGCGTGGCGGCGGTCTGCCAGCGTGGTGCCGGCCAGCCGGTCGAGGACCTGCGCGGGCGCACGCCCATACAGCTTGGCGACCAGGGTCAGTTGCTCGGCCACCGTCAGGTACTCGTACAGCGGCGGCTCGGCCTGGAGGAATCCGCGCACCGCCCGGCTCTGCCGGTCGGCCGCGGCGCGGCCGCCTATGCGCACGGTGCCGGCGGTCGGCTCCAGCAGCCCCGCAAGCAGCCGCAGCAGGGTGGTCTTGCCCGAGCCGTTGCGGCCTACGAGGCAGAGGAACTCACCGGGCGCCACGGAGAGGCTGGCGTCCGTGAGGGCCGCGCGGTCGCCGTAGCGCACGGTCGCGGAGTCGACGTGGATCACAGGATGGCCTTACGGAATCGGATGTCGCGGCGGGCCAGCAGGCGCAGGCCCGCCATGAAGAGGGACAGGGTGATCAGGGCGCAGCCCGCGTCGAGTGCCTGGGCCGCCGCTCCGCCGGGCACGTCGAGCAGTCGGCGCAGCAGCGGTCCGGCGGAACCCGGTGCGACGAGCGCGGCAGCCACCACGCCCTCCACGGTCTCCGCAGCGCCGGAGCGGACGATGCGGTCCTCGGAGAACGTCTCCGCCTCCGGTACGACGAAGGCGGTCACGACCATGGCGACGCTGCCGCCGACGAGGGCGAGCGGCAGGGCCAAGAGAGCGGCGGGCGTGACCGCGCCGCCCGCCGCGAGCAGCACGCCGAGGTAGGCGGGGACGACCGGGAGCGCGGCCGCACACACGCAGGCCCACACCTTGGCGACCAGGACGGCACCGAAGGGAAGCGGTGCCTGACGCAGCGCTTCCAGGCCGCGGCCCTCCGCCTCGACCCCGCTGACCTGGGCCACCACGGTGGACACGGCCAGGAAGAGGGCAAGGGCGACCGCGGGGCCCCAGGTGTGCACGGGCACCGCCCAGGGCACGTCGCCGCCGTAGCGGAGCCGTACTCCCACGCCCAGGGCCGCGACCCCGACGGCGGCCGCACACAACCGGTGGAACGGGGCGGTCACGGCGGCGGGCTTCCGGCGCAGCGCCAGCAGGTCCTTGACGACGAGCCCGATACGGCGGCTGGATACCCGGCGCGGCTCCGTGCCCCGGGTGGCCGCGGTTGGCACCAGCGTGGAGCGCTGGGCGGCGGAGCGCAGGAGCAGCCTGGCCGCGAGCGCGAGCAGGGCGGTGACCAGAGCCCAGGCCAGCAGCCCGTGCGGCAGGTGTCCGGGCGCGAACAGCTCGTCCCAGAGCCCGGGACGCATCCCGGCCACGCTCCCGCGGAGCGAGAGGGTTATGTCCTCATAGCTCGCGGCACCCGCGAATCGGCCGGCGAACGGCGAGAGGAAGAACCCCGCGGCGAGGCCGAGGACGACGGCGTACAGGACCCAGCGGCCGGTTGACCTGTCGCGAGCGGTGTTCATCAGGACGGCCATGGTGCAGATATGGGCCGCCGCCCCGGCGCACGCCGCGCCCACCACGGTCATCAGGACCGCGGGCAGCAGCGCGCGCCCTGCGGCCGTCGCCATGAGCCAGGGGGTGGCGAACACGGCCACCACGAGCGTCGTGCCCGCGGCTGAAGCGAGGCCGGGCGCGAGCAGCCGGGCCCCGAAGACCGCGGTCGGCGGTACGCCCCACGGCAGCAGCACCCCGCGGTCCGGCGGGTCGAGCAACAGCCGCGCCTGCACGGGCCTGGCGGCGGCGACCTGTCCCACGCACACCACGGCCGCGCCCAGCCAGCACGCGGCGGCGACCGGCTCCGCGCCGTTGGCTCCGACCGGGAAGACCCGCCCGAACACGGCACCGATGCCCCAGAGCAGCGCGCCCACGGTGAGCACGCCGACCGCGGCAGCCCCGGCAAGCACCGCCCGTACAGCTGAGGTCAGCCCCCGGTACCCGGGCAGCCGATTGCGCCGTCGCCGCAGGTCCCCCTCCAGGAGGGCGGCCGCGCTGTGCCACGCGCGCTCGGGAGTGGCGGGGGGCGACACAGCGGCGACAGTCGCCTCGGCGGTCATCCGACGCTGCCTCATCCTTCTCGGGGGGCCGTGAGCAGCGCGACCGCACTCGCGGCGATCACACACCCGCAGAACACGAGGGAAAGCGCATCGAGTCCCGGGGCCACGGGCAGGCGCCATCCGGCGATGCCCAGCGGGAGGCAGAACAGCGCCGAGAAACCGAAGAGGAGCCACCGGCCGACGGACGCCAGCCAGACCAGCGTCGCGAGCACCGCCAGCAGTACGGCCGTAGCCGCCCAGCCCCAGTTGAGTACGGACTGCAGTGTCAGCACCGTCTCGCGAGCGCTGTCCGCCAGGCGCGCGGAGTGTTCCACGGCCTCGCGGGTGGCATCGCTCTCGCACCAGAACCAGACCGCCCGCACCGCCGCGACCGCCGCGGCAGCCGTGGTCAGCAACCCGGCGAGTGCGGTCCCTCGACGGGTCCGGCCGGAGGTCTCCGGCTTCGTCATGACTCTTCTCCCTGTCCTACGCACTCATCGGTCGTGCGCATCATCTGTCCTACGCATGCGTCAGTCCTGCACGCTCAGCCGCCCTGCGCACTCATCACGCGGGGATGAGACAGAACGCAGCGCACACGGCCGTGGGCGCCAGCGCGCACAGCGCGCTGCGTTGCCACGACAGCTCCGCCACCCGCCGCACGGCGACGGCGCAGCCCACGGCGAGCAGCAGCAGCGAAGGGTCCGCGGCGCCCACCTGGTCGACGATCCGGTCGCTCGCGGGCGAACCGAACAGCAGTGAGGTTACGGCGAGCACCAGCACCTTTCCGACCATGAACAGGGCCACCGCCAGTCCCACTGCGCTGCGGTGGCGCGCGAAGCCGCCCGGGGCTCCCGCCCACCGGCAGACCACGGCACCGGCCACCCCCGCGAGGAAGATCAGCACCAGTACGCCCAGCGCGTTGAGCACCGAACCGAACAGCCAGGCCGCGCCGACTCCGGCCTTCAACGCGCCGGGCGGCGCGTCCGGTACGCGCTCCAGGACACCGTCGCGGTAGCGGCCAAGCAAGGTCAGGTTGGCGAGCGGCATCAGCAGCATCGCCCCGGCGGCGGCCAGCCGGAACGGGCGCCGCGTGCCGGTCATCGAGAACTTATCCATGTCTCCACCCCCGCGGCCACGACGAGCATGACCAGAGAAAGCCCGAAGAGGACCACCGCGTCGATGAGGTGTCTGCTCATCGAGTCGTCGCCCGTCCGGCGGCCGCCCAGCATCCTGCGCGCGGCGGCGATCCCCGTGACCAGACCGGCAGCCACCGATACGCCCAACGCGGGAAGCTCAATGACTGCATGCGGCAGAAAAGCCGACCAGAATTTCCCGACACCCAGCGAATAGGCGTGCCCTATGAATATTCCGACACCGAGCCCGGAAATAAGCGAAAAAGCTATGGCGCTCAATCCGAATGTGACGATTCCGGTGAATGCGAGCGCCGCCACCCCCGCATTGTTCACCAGAATCCCGAGGAAGAGACCGGATCCCGGATTCTTGGGCTCGGCGCGCACGGCGGACGGAATATCACCGGAGAGCCATACGCCGATGGCAAGACACAGGAGCCAGACCAACTGTCCCGATATCAGAGCAGGCCGCTGGCGCGCCAGGACGGAACCAAAGAAGGTCGTCACGGTGAATCCCTCGCGGTCGAATGAGCCGCCGCCGGGGTGCGAAGCACCCCGGCGGCGACGGACGAGCGTCAGGCGACGACGGCCTTGCGGCCGCCCTTGGCGATGGCCTTCTTCAGCATCCACATGGCCACACCGCCGGCCGCGGTGACGCCGCCCAGGACCGAGAGAGCAGCGGCGACGTCGGTGCCGGCCTCGATGGCGTTCAGAACACGGTTCGCGGTGACGCCGCTGAGGCCGAAGTAGCTCGTCAGCACGTCCGGGGTGGTCGACGCCGCGAGAACGAGCGGGGCGGACACACCGGCGACGGCCGCACCGGCAGCGGCGATGCGCTTCTTTGAGATTTCGACAACGGACATGTTAATCTCCTGATCAACTGCTTGATTGCGAGTGGTTCGGCTGCACAGCAGCCCGGGGTGTGTTCCTCTTCCACAGATGACGCACCCCTTTTCCGTTCCCAGGACTCACCAGGATCCGGAAACTCATGAGATTCAGCTCAACGGGATGCCCGGAGCATGAATCAAGAAGTGACTAACGAAAACAAAAGAGCCCCCCGGCTTTCCCCCTGCCGACAGCCGCCGGCAACGTGCTCATAAAAACGCAAGCCCGCGATGGGTGTCAAGTTCAAGGAAATGTGCACCCGCCGATTGGCGGGTAACGGCCGAGTCTTCTACGACCTCAGGATGAGACCCCCCCCCGACTGGGGGGGTCACCCGCGGCTCTATGGGCTGTCCAGGGCTGACGCAAATTCGAATTTCCCAGCAAAGTCGGGGTGCCGCATCGGGGTCATCTTGACCATCCGGCGCTTCACGACGCCCGCTCGATCCAGGTGCCGGTTCGCAACCGCGTCGGCTCCAGCCAGCCCCGGTCCAACGCGGCATACAGGGCCCCGTGCCCCCGTCGGTGCTCGACCGCCAGGCAGAGCTCGACCAGGGTCTTCACCGGCCCATCGGCGCACAAGATCGCGTCGGTGAGCTCGAAGAGCGCATCGGCACGGCGGTACAGGCAGTCGTAGAAGTCGACCCGAAAGCGGGACAACGCGCTCAATGCCTCGCCTGCGGGCGCGTCGACGGGGAGACTCATAGGCAGCGGCCGTTCTTTCGTGCTTCGTTACTCGACATCTCGAAGCGTGAAGAACGGCCGCGTCACGTGCCGCCGGTTCCCGGGGATCTCAGCAGGTCGAGTGACCTGCGAGGTTAAACATCAAGCCTAGAGGGTGTTATTTCCGTTTCTGGTAGATACCTCGTCCAGGCTGGGTGAGGCCTCCGAGGCGGCTGCGGGTGACGTTCAGGTGGAGAGGGTGGGGCGCCGACCGCCGAGCGGCCGACGGTCGGACACCATCTTCGGCGGTAATCCCGGTACGACTTCTGTGCTGGCCCCGCGGACCTGACGCGACCGGCCCCGGTCGAGCCCCAGGGCAGCGCTGTAGGGGGTTGAGCGCAGGCCCGGCGATTCCCTACGACTCGTCGTTCAGGGGCGGCAGCAGCCGATGGTCCTGCGGGGCCGCAGTGGTGGTGTCTCCGCTGCTGACGGTCGCAGCCCGTGGCCTGCTGCGACATCACGCGACGAACCTCCGTAACCGAACAGCGCAGGTACGTGGCGTGAACACGTAACGGGCATCTCCGCTTGATCGTTACGCCGCATCCCCTGCGGGATGCCGGACGGCCTTCTTCACGTCCATCTCGACGCAGACCCGGTCCGCGCAACGCGGGCGGTCGATCCCGCATCTGGCAGGGAGAACAGCCAGAAACCACCCCCTGAACGGAGTGAAGGTCGTAGAACCTGAACGACTTCGGCAGGCCGACCCTCAGCCGGGGTCGTAAGACGCACGCGAAGCGCTCGGGACGAGGCGGCACGACGACGGCGAGGCGGCCCCGGCGTCACGCGCCCGCGACCCTGCGCGCTGGCGGAATTCGGACCTCGCTCCTCTGTACCCGGCCATTCACAGACGAGACATACCGAGGCTGCGCACCACCTCCGCGAAGGCGCGAATGAGGTCGTTCTCGGTCTCGCTGCGCCACACCAGGGCGTACGGCAGGGCCGGCATGTCGGGGAGCGGCAGCCACCGGATGTGGGACATGGCCCAGTACTTGGTGACGTGGGCAGGGAACGTGTGGACGATCTCGCCGGTGCCGACGAGATTGATCAGGGCGTCGGGAGTGGTGACGGTGTCGACGCGTTCGATGGATCTGCCTTGGGGGGTCTGGAAGGGCAGGTACGCGTCCTCCCAGTAGTCCAGCATCTGGGGGGCCGTGGCATGCGGGAAGTCGGCGACCGCCTCCAGCGATACGGAGGATCGTTCCGCCAACTCGTGGTCGCTGGAGACGGCGAGCACGCGCGGGTCGCGGAACAGGATCGGGCCCACGGTGAGGTCGGGTTCCTCCACGGGCAGCCAGGCGACCAGGACGTCCATCTCCCCGGCGCGGAGCCGGCCGAACGGATCGACGTAGGGGGCTTGGCGCACCTGAAGCTGCCATTGGGGGTGGCGAGTCCGGAAGACTCGCCAATGGGGGTGCAGATCAGGCAGGTTGAAGGGCATCATGCCGATGCGCAGCGTGGCGGTGACGCCCTGGGCTGCGAGCCGGGCCCGTTCCAAGCTCGCCAGCAGATTCGCGTACACCGGCTTCAGATCGTCTCGCAGGAGTTGGCCCAGCGGTGTCAATCGGATGTCGCGACGGCTGGAGCGGTCGAACAGCTCTCCGCCGAGGCGGCGTTCCTGCTGCTTGATCGCCTGACTCACACGCGCCTGACTCACGTGCAGCCGCGCGGCGGTACGCCCGAAGTGCAGTTCCTCTGTGAGCGTCAGAAAGATCTCGATGTCCCGTACTTCCACGATGCCCCCCGCATCCTCACGTTCCCCGACATAACCCTCCGGTTATCGGGGCCATTCCAGATCCGGCGTTGATCACGTCCACCGCCCCGAGGGAGCCTTGAAGCCACCGGAGAGCGACGCGTCGAACGACGCCTGCTCACAGGAGATTTCACCATGCAGGCACGTATGAAGGACCTGGCTGTCGTGATCCCGGCCGGCAAGGCGCCCTTCTTCACCGACGCCGAGCGGGCGGCGATGCGTCTGGCGGAAGCGGTCACCCGCCCCGCGGGCACCACCTGAGGGCTGAGCTGGCCGACGGGACACGGACGCGGTCGCCAGCAAGGAACGAGGACACGATGAACGACCGGCTCGACATGACCGTGATGTACGCGATGCATCACGCGCTTCGGCGCGACCTCCAGCACGTCGCCCGCATCACCTCGCGCGCCGATCGCCACCCGGGCGAGGCCCTGCGTGCCGCCGCGGGCTGGGACCTTCTCAAGGTGGCTCTGCACGTCCACCACCGCGCCGAGGACGACGCCCTGTGGCCGGCCCTGCGCGGCAACCTCATCGGGAGGCCCGACGACCTCGCCCTCCTGGAGGCGATGGAGGCCGAGCACGCGGCCCTCGATCCGCTGGTCGAAGCGCTCGACAAGGCCCTGGCGGACCCGGGAACGACGCCTAACCTGGTCGGCGACCTCGCGGACTCCCTCGTCACGGGCCTGACCGGGCACCTCGCCCACGAGGAGGAAGCCGCGCTTCCGCTCGTCCAAGAGGTCGTCACGCCGGAGCAGTGGGCCCACTTCGGCCAGGTCCACGCCCAGCGGATCGGCCCCGACGCGCCCCGGCTCCTGCCCTGGCTCCTGGACGACGCCGACGAGAGGACGATCACGAAGATGCTGGCCCCCCTGCCCGGGCCGGCACGCCATGCCTACGAGCACCAGTGGCGGCCGGCCTACACGGCGCTCGCCCCGTGGGCCGGAACCCCTGTGGCCTGACCCGGCCCTGTGGAACATCAGCGCCGCCCAGGCGGTGGACGCGAACTCGGCGGGTTCTGTCCCTTCCAGCGCTGACTCGCGGATGTTCTCCCGCTCGGTCTCCCTTTGTCTCCGCCATCGCGGCGAAGAACGCGGACAGCAGCTTCCCGGGGCCGGTGGGGTCGTAGATGCCGGGCAAGGGACCGGCGGCGCCACGCCGGGGCGGGTCTTGAAGATCGAACACTGTACGCAAGGAGATTCATCATGAGACAAAGCAACAGCGGCTTCTCCGAAGCAGGGCTGCGCAGGATGCGTGACGTGCTGGCGCGGTATGTCGAGTCCGGGAAGATTCCGGGGCTGGTCGCGCTGGTCAGCCGGGGCGAGGAGACGCACGCCGAAGCGCTCGGGACGATGCGCCACGACGGCGGCCCGCCGATGCGCCGGGACACGATCTTCCGGATGGCCTCGACGTCCAAGCCGGTCGGGATGTCGGCGGCGATGGTCCTTCTCGACGAGTGCAGGCTGCGGCTGGACGACCTGGTGGATCCGTGGCTGCCCGAACTCACCGACCGTCAGGTGCTGAAGCGGATCGACGGCCCGCTGGACGACACCGTGCCAGCGCGGCGGCCCATCACCGTACGGGACGTGCTGACCTCCACGTTCGGGCTCGGCATGGATATGACGTCGCTGGGAACTCCGATCATGAACGCGGTCTTCGAGCAGGGGCTCACGCCCAATCTGCCGACGCCGATGCCCGAGCCGGACGAGTGGATGCGCCGCCTCGGCGCGCTGCCGCTGATGCACCAGCCCGGAGAGCGCTGGCAGTACCACATCGCCAGCGATCTCCTCGGCGTGCTCGTCGCCAGAGTCACCGGCCAGTCGTACGAGACGTTCCTGCGCGAACGCATCTTCGACCCCCTGGGCATGAAGGACACCGGTTTCCACGTGCCCGCCGACAAGATCGACCGGCTGCCGCCCCTCTACGCCCCCGACCCGCAGAGCGGAGAGTTCCACGTGTGGGACGAGGCCAAGGGCGGCCGCCACAGCCAGCCTCCGGCGTTCCAGGGCGGCGGCGGCGGACTGAACTCCACCGCCGACGACTACCACGCCTACTTCCGAATGCTGCTCAATGGCGGGATGCACGGGACCGAGCGGATCCTGTCCCGGGCTGCCGTCAACCTGATGACCACCAACCGCCTCGCGCCCGAGCAGCAAGCCGCCCGACACGCCATGGCCGTCAACAACGTCCATGTGTCCTTCGGTCAAGGGCAGCACGGCGGCTGGGGCTTCGGGATGGCGGTGCGCACCTACCGCGGCGACTACGCGCCCGTCGGCCAGTTCGGCTGGGACGGCGGAAGCGGTACCTCGACCTACGCCGACCCGGAAAACCAGATCACCGGAATCCTGCTCACCCAGGTCGGGACGTCCGTCCCGGACCCGGCGCGGCTCTTCCACGATTTCTGGACCACGGTCTACCAGGCGATCGACGACTGACACCGAGCCGGCGTCCCGGTCCCGGTAGACCCGAGGGTGAGAGATTCCCTTGGGCGACCCCGACCTTCAGCAAGGACGCGGTAGGCCGGGAAGACGCCAGAGATGCTTTGGAGCTCGCCGAAGCGCTGCTCGACTACACCTGCGTCTTCACCGCCAAGTATGCAGAGTTTCAAATGCGTCGATCGACGACCCCAGGCGGCAGCCCCGCTGGCAGCCCTTGAAGATCTCCACCGTCTGATGGGCGTGCATGACATCCCCGGCTGACATCAACGACGCCGGACGGGGGCGTACATCAGCGCCCTTGTCCGGCCGTCGCACCAGTCCGCAACAGCACCCGAAGCAGGCTCGGACCGAACTCCTAAAGCGGGTGTCGCAGGTTCGAATCCTGCCGGGGGCACAGCCAGAAGGGCCAGTTCAGAGGCTTGGTCCTCTCGAGCTGGCCCTTTCGCATGATCACGGTCGTGCCACACGGTCACGGCCGTTGGCCATGTGCTGCATTCCCGGTGTGTCGAAGAGCCTCAGCGGCCCCGGCAGCCACGGCCGCGTCCATGCCGGCACCAACGGACGCGGCCTCCGGTACGGCAACCCGCCCTGCCCCCAACACCCGAGCGGGGCCGCAGACACAACCGCCTGCGGCCCCGCCATGGCCGAGGGACCTCGCGCAGGCGTTGGGCGCGTCACTTCATGGGATCGCCTGTCGGCGTGGGTCAGTTCGTCAAGCGGAAGGTGGCGTCGCTGCGGGCCGTCGTGGTGGTGATCGGGTCGAGGCGGAGTTCGTAGGCGTAGTGGCGGATGTACCGGTCCGGGTGGCTGTACGACTGGAAGGACGACCATGTCGGGTCGGCGAGGCCGGCGACCTGGCGGAAGGTGGCGTCCGCGGCGAACCGGGTGGTGCCGTCGTTGTAGGCCAGCTGGAAGTCGTAGTTGGAGTGCCGCAGGAAGTGGCCGGGGAAGTTCACCGACTCGAAGGAGACGGTGCCCGAGCCCGCCAGGCCGGGCCTCAGCCGGAACTGGGCGTCCGGGCCGGTGACGTTCTGGTCGATGCGCACGTCGAGGTTGGCGTGCCGGACGTACCGGTCCTGGAAGTTGAACGACTGGAGCCGCTTGGCCGGGGTGTTGGCCCAGCGTGAGAGCACGCGGCTCTCCTCGGCGGCTGTCAGGTTGAGGATCGCGCCGTGGCGCTTCTTCGTTCCGCCCAGGTTGTAGCTTCCCGACGCCGGGAGCCGGTAGGTGCCGGCGGCGGAGGGGTTGGTCGTCGTGACCGGCATGTAGCCGCGTCCGGAGGCGTACTGGTCGAGGTACAGAGTCCACTCGTTGCGGTCCCTGAACTTCATCCACATCGGGCCTTCGACCTGGGAGCCGGTCAGGCCGATGCCGGAGAGGTTGCCGAGGTTGGTCCACGTACCGAGGATCGAGTTGCTGCCTTCGAGCGTGATCTGGCCGTCGCCGGAGGCCCGTACGTAACGGAAGTCACCGACGCCGGACGGCACCTCGACGATCTGGGTGTCGATGATGTTCTGGGTGCCGGGGCGGTCGATGTAGAGCTGCGGGGTGGTGATGGTGCGGAAGTCGGTGGTGCGGGCGTAGTAGATGCGGTGCTTGAGCACGCCGCCCCGGGTCGCGTTCGTCGCCCAGTACAGGACGTAGTCGTTGGTCTCGGGGTTCCAGATCGCTTCCGGCGCCCAGGCGTTGCGCCCGTCGGGGATCGCGCCGGCGACGTTGAGCAGCCGCGGCTGCGACCAGGTGACCAGGTCCGTCGACTCCCACACCACGAGGTTGCGGCTGCCGTTGTTCACGGAGTCGTCCCATGACTGCCCGCAGCCGATGCACAGGTCGGTCGCGATGATCCAGTACTTGTCACCGCCGGGGGCTCTGACCAGTGCGGGGTCGCGCACCCCTCGGGTTCCCACCGTGGAACGCAGGGTCATCCCGCCGCCGTTGAGGTCACTCCAGTTCAGGCCGTCCGTGCTGTGCGAGAAGTAGATCTGCTGGCCGGTCGACCCCTCCCCGATGAAGTGCGTCATCAGGTAGCCCGGGTCGGCGGCGGCGGCCCGCTGAGGTGTGGTCAGGGCCTGGCCTGTGAAAAGGAGGCAGGCGGCGAGCGATATCGCCGACAGCCTGGAGAGAAGCGCGCGCATGTGCATTTCCCCTGTCTTTCTCTGGCTTTCCGTTGCCTCGTGGTCGCCGCGCCGACGGCGTCGACTTCCTTGCCGCTGTCGCGGCTCTCAGCCGTGCCTGTCAGGTCTTCCGGCGTGACGTCATGGTTCGCTGGATCAGGATGAAGGCGCACAGCAGCACACCCGTCGCGATCTTCGTCCACCAGGAGCTGAGCGTCCCCTCGAACGTGATGACGCTCTTGATCAGGCCCAGGACCAGGACACCGAAGAGCGTGCCCAGCACATACCCGGAACCGCCGGTCAGCAGGGTGCCGCCGATGACCACGGCGGCGATGGCGTCGAGTTCCATGCCGACGGCGTGCAGCGGGTCGCCCGACTGGATGTACAGCATGAACAGCAGACCGGCCAGGGCCGAGCAGAAGCCGCTCACCGTGTACACGGCGATCTTCGTACCGCCCAGCGGAAGGCCCATGAGCAGGGCCGACTGCTCGTTGCCGCCGATGGCGTACACACGGCGTCCGAAGCGGGTGTAGTGGAGCACGTAGGCGGCGACGGCGAGGACGACCAGGGCCACGACGGCGCCGATCGACAGGTCCCCCACGCCCAGCGACACCCGCGTCTGGGCCAGGGTGCCCACCGAGGCGTCGTTGACGGAGATGGACTCCTTGCTGATGACCAGGCACAGTCCGCGGAAGAGGAAGAGCCCGGCGAGGGTGACGATGAAGGGCTGGATCTCGAAGTTGTGGATGACGTAGCCCATCAGGAAACCGCCGAAGGCGCCGACGGCCAGTGCGAGGGGGACGACCAGGAGCAGCGGTAGTCCCTGGCGTTCCACCAGCCACGCCGTGAACATGGTGGTGAAGCCGATCATCGAGCCCACGGACAGGTCGATGCCGCCCGACATGATGACGAAGGTGGCACCGATGGCGGCGACCAGCAGATAGCCGTTGTCGATGAACAGGTTGAGGAACACCTGGGGTTCGCCGAAGCCGTAGTTCTGGTACCGGCTGAGGCCACCGAGGTACATGGCGATGAACAGGGCGGCCGTGACGAGGACGGGCAGACGCCGGTCGCCGAGCAGGCGTGTGGCACGGGCACGGGAGGCGGTGCTGCCGCGCGGAGCCGCCTTGGGGGTCTGGGTGGTCGTGCTCATCGCGACACCTCCATCTTCGGGGCGGCGTCGGCCGCCGGAGCGGGCTCCACCGGGGCGGCGTCCCGGCGCGGGCCCTTGGGGCCCTTCGCGCCGAAGACCTTGGCCCGGAACTTCGGGGACTGCAGCAGGCAGACGACGATGACGACGGCGGCCTTGAAGACCAGGTTGGTCTGGGTCGGCACGCCGATGGTGTAGATCGTGGTGGTCAGGGTCTGGATGACGAGGGCGCCGACCACCGTGCCGCCGATGGAGAACCGGCCGCCGAGCAGCGAGGTGCCGCCGATCACCACGGCGAGGATGGCGTCGAGTTCGATCCACAGGCCGGCGTTGTTGCCGTCCGCGGCCGAGGTGTTGGAGCTGATCATCAGGCCCGCGATGCCCGCGCACAGCGCGCAGAACATGTAGACCATGATCTTGATGCGGGTGGACCTGATGCCGACCAGGCGGCTGGCCTCGGCGTTGCCGCCGACCGATTCGACGAGCAGGCCGAGCGCCGTGCGGCGGGTCAGCGCCACGGTGACGGCCACCACCGCGGCCACCACGAAGACGGAGAAGGGCAGGGTCAGCCAGTAGCCGCCGCCGATCAGCTTGTACGGCTCGCTGTTGATGGTGATGATCTGGCCGTCGGTGATCAGCTGGGCGACACCTCGGCCCGCGACCATGATGATGAGGGTCGCGATGATGGGCTGGATCCCCATCCTGGCCACCAGGAAGCCGTTCCACAGACCGCAGACGACCGCGGCCACCAGCCCGATGCCCATCGCGAGGAACACCGCGGACAAGGTGTTCTGGTCGGCCTGGTCGCTGATGTACGAACAGGTCAGGGCGCCGGTGATGGCGACCACGGCACCGACGGAGAGATCGATGCCGCCGGTGGCGATGACCAGGGTCATGCCGACCGCGACCAGGATCAGCGGTGAGCCGAACAGCACGATGGAGACGAGGCTGCCGTAGAGGTGGCCGTCCGTCATGTTGATCGAGAAGAAGTCGGGCGTGAAGGGGACGTTGACGAGCAGCAGGGCGATCAGGACCGCGACCGGCCAGAACAGGTGGTGATGCGTCAGTGCTCGCCAGCGGGAGGTGGTGGTCACTGGTGTTCTCCGCTCGCGATGGTCTCGAGGATCTTGCTGGTGGTGATCTCCGGCCCGTTGGTCAGCCGTGCCACCAGCCGGCGGTCGCGCAGCACTCCGATGGTGTGGCTGAGCCGGAGCACCTCCTCCAGTTCGGCCGCGATGTACAGCACCGACATGCCGTCCTCGGAGAGGGACACGACCAGTTTCTGGATCTCCGTCTTGGCGCCGACGTCGATGCCGCGCGTCGGCTCGTCCAGGATCAGCAGCTTGGGCTGGGTGATCAGCCAGCGGGCGAGCAGTACCTTCTGCTGGTTGCCGCCGCTGAGCCGGCCCACGCGGGCCTCCGGGTCGGCGGGGCGGATGTCCAGCGCCTTGATGTACCTGGCGACGAGTTCGTCGCGCTGGGAGGCCGGGATGGGCCGGGTCCAGCCGCGGGCCGCCTGGAGGGCGAGGACGATGTTCTCGCGTACCGTCAGGTCGGGGACCAGGCCCTCGCTCTTGCGGTTCTCCGAGCAGAACGCCACACCGGCCGCGATGGCGTCGTTCGGGGCGCTCATCGAGACCTGCTTGCCGCCGATGGTCACCTTGCCGCTGTCGGGGGTATCGGCTCCGAACAGCAGCCGGGCGAGTTCGGTGCGGCCCGATCCCAGCAGGCCGGCGAGGCCGAGCACCTCGCCCTTGTTGATCTGCAGGTCGAAGGGGGCGATCCCGCCGGTGCGGCCGAGCCCCTCGGCCTTGACCAGGGGTTCGCCGACGTCGGTGTGCATCTGGTGCTCGTGCAGTTCCTCGAGCTGGTCGAGGGCCTTGCCGATCATCAGCTCGATCAGCCCGACCTGGTCGAGGTCGCGGACCAGGTGCTCGCCGACCAGGGTGCCGTTGCGCAGGACGGTCATGCGGTCGCAGACCTCGTAGATCTGGTCGAGGAAGTGCGACACGAACAGGATCGCGACGCCCTCGTCCCTCAACTGCCGCATGAGGCGGAACAGTTCGAGGACCTCGTCGCGGTCGAGGCTGGAGGTCGGCTCGTCGAGGACCAGCACCTTGGTGCCGGACCCCGCGGCGTCACGGCTCCCGGTGCCCACCGACCGTACGATCGCGACCAGTTGCTGCACGGCCAGCGGGTACGAGGACAGCGGCGCGGCGACGTCGATGTCGAGTCCGAGCCGGTCGACCAGCTCCGCCGCCTCCTCGCGCATCCGCTTCCACTGGATGCGGCCGGCGCGGGTGGGTTCGCGTCCGATGAAGATGTTCTCCGCCACCGACAGGTTGGGGCAGAGGTTGACCTCCTGGTAGACCGTGCTGATGCCGGCCTGCTGCGCCTGCAGCGGGCTGCCGAACCGTACCGACTCGCCGTCCAGGGTGACTGTGCCGCCGTCCAGGGAGTAGACGCCCGTCAGCACCTTGATGAGGGTGGACTTCCCCGCACCGTTCTCGCCCATCAAGGCGTGGATCTCACCGGCGAAGAGCCGGAAGTCGACGCCCGACAGAGCCCGTACCCCCGGAAACTCTTTGACTATGCCCGTCATCTCCAGGACGGGCTGCGGCTCTGACATGGCAGCGCTCCTCGTGAATGGTCCAGGTCCGCAGGGAGCCCCCCGGCCGAGGGACGTCGGCCGGCCGGAGGCTCCCTGCCGGTGGGGACGGTCGGTCAGTACTTGCGGGTGGGGAGCGCGTCCTTGGCCTGGTCCTGCATGAAGTCGCTCTCCTTGGTCTTGATCCAGCGTTCGACCGTCTCGCCGTCCTTGACCTTCTTCACGACCTCCATCAGCTGCGGGCCGAGCAGCGGGTTGCACTCGACGATGGCGTTGATCTTGCCTTCGGACATGGCGACGAAGCCGTCCTTCACGCCGTCGATGGAGACGATGAGGATGTCCTTGCCGGGCTTCTTGCCGGCCGCCTCGATGGACTGGATGGCGCCGATGGCCATGTCGTCGTTGTGGGCGAAGAGCACGTTGATGTCCGGGTTGGACTGGAGGAAGGCCGCCATGACCTGCTTGCCGCCGGCCCGGGTGAAGTCACCGGTCTGGCTGACGACGACCTTCCAGTCGTCCGCGTGGTCCGCCTCCATGACCTCCTTGAAGCCCTTGGCGCGCTCGATCGCGGGGGCGGCGCCGGTGGTGCCCTCCAGCTGGGCGATCTTCACGGCGCCCTTGTGGCCCGCCTTCTCCAGGACCTTCTCCAGGATCTTGGCAGCGCGGCGGCCCTCGTCCGTGAAGTCGGAGCCCACCAGGGTCACGTAGAGGGAGTCGTCGGAGGTCTCGACGGAGCGGTCGGTGAGGACCACCGGGATCTTCGCGGCCTTGGCCTCCTTGAGCACCGCGTCCCAGCCCGTGACGACCACCGGCGAGAAGGCGATGACGTCGACCTTCTGCGCGATGTAGTTGCGGATCGCGGAGATCTGGTTCTCCTGCTTCTGCTGGGCGTCGGAGAACTTGAGGGTGTAACCCGCCTCCTTCGCGGCCGACTTCACCGAGTCGCTGTTGGCGGTGCGCCAGCCGCTCTCCGAGCCGACCTGGGAGAAGCCGAGGGTGATCGCCTTGCTGCCGCCGCCGGCGGAGGCGGAAGAGGTGCCGTCCTCCTTGGCGCAGGCCGCGAGTCCGGTCGCAGCCGCCACACCGACCGCGGCGGTGAGGAAGTTTCTTCTGCTGAGCATGCTTGATCTCCTTCGTTGAGCCGGCCCGGGGAGGGGACTCGGTTGCTGCGGCTTCTGACGTTCCGTCGGAAACCAGGGGGTTGATGCCGTTCTGCGGGCCGACCAATGTTCGAAATATTGAACGTGCGTGGCGCATGCCGTCAGAGGGTGGTCAGGGTGGAGTGCGGCCGGGAACGGCCGGACGCAGAGGGCGGGGAGCCGGCGAGGCGCTCGGCACCGGAGGAGCAGATCGGCGGGCGGGGCGGGATCAGGGAGGGGCCGGCGAAGTGGTCGTGTGCGCTGATGTCGCCCGGGCCGACGCGGGCGATGGGTCCGGGCTCGATGACGACCGGAGGTGCTCCGGTCGGGCCGTGCCCTCGTTCCACTCCTCGACGGCTCCAGGAGCAGGGCGCGGCTTCACTCCGCCACTGCGAAGAGGCCCTGGCGGACCGCGCTCAGCAGAGGCGCCGAGAACTCCGACTCCGGGGCGCGAACCCGGACCCGGCGGCGTCGCAGGGGGCACGGGCGCCCACTTTCGCCCGGCTTCCGCAAGGAGAGGTGCGGTCTAATCGTTGGCCGCAACCTGCCAGGGAGGTGCTGCTGTGCGCCGGATGCGCCACGGCCGTACCTCCCTCAAGTGGTCAGTGATGGGGAGGTTATATGAGCGCCCCCCGTCCCCCCTGGTCAAGAGGTTGCGCGAGAAGCAGGCCATCACGTTTGGGTAACGCGGGGCAGCGGGCGAGGGTGACGGCCTGCCGGTCGCCCGGCGCGAAAGCGCCTTCTTCGGCTGAGATATTGACGCTCGGCAGGCAGGGCCATACCTTTCGATCGCTGAACGAAGTATCGAACTCTGTGCGACATCCCGGACGATCGGCCCGCTAGCGGTCCTCCTTGCACGCTGGTCCGGGTCGGAGCCGCGAAATGAGGGCACCGTCATGACGGCGACACATCCGGCAGGACCACGGTCCGTGCGACCCGTCCCTGCCTGCTACCGCCCACGGGACGGGATCGCGAACGCCGGACGCCTCGCGCCCGGACCACGGCACGGCTCGGCTTGGGGCGGCGCCCCTCATCGCACGGTGCGCCCCTGAGGAGCTGGGGCTCGGGCGCAGGCTGAGGCCGAAACATCCGGATTCAGCTCCGGACGCTGTCTCGCCTGCCATGACCAGCGCATGCCTAGCGATCCACCGCGCGAGCGGGCGCGGACGGGCACGTCGGCAGTCTGTGACGCCAGGCGGCGCCCTCGCGATACGGATTCAGCACACATGAGGCCGGGAAGCCCCATGAACACGTGGGAACCACGGAGGGGCGCTTCCCCGGGCCAGGCGCCCGGCAGTCGACGTTTCCGCAGGTCACAACCTCGCCCAGGGGAAACTCCTCAAGCGGGTGCCGCAGGTTCGAATCCTGCCGGGGGCACCACCTGCACCGCAGGTAAGAGAGTCCAGGCCCCTCGTCCCATTCGAACGGGGGGCCTTCCTCACGCCAGGATTCCACAGAGAGCCCACATCCCCACACGCACCCCAGACGCGCCTCTCGCAGACCTGCGCGGCATCCGCCGGGAGGGCGGCCCGGGCAGGCGAGGACCCCCAAGAGGCCGGCCACACCGGACGAGATCTGGCATACTTTAAGTATGGCAACCCGGAAGATCACCATCACCGTGCCGGAAGAGCTGGTGGAATCAATCAAGGAACGCGTCGACGCGCGCGGGGTGTCCGGCTACATCGCGGCCGCCGCCGCTCATCAGGACGCCATGGATCGACTGCGCGAGTTGGCCGAACGTCTCGAAGAAGAGCACGGCGTCGTGACGGAAGACGAGCAGCAAGCAGCGCTGGACCGCATCGCCGCGATTGACGGCTGGCATGACGAGCAGCGATCACACTCGGACGAGGCCGCGTGAGCCGCACCGCCCGAGCGAAGCTGCACCGGCCGCGGCAGCGCGTCTTCGTCTTCGACTCCGAGGCTCTCTCCAAGGCGGTTCAGGGCGATCGGGAGATGACTGCGCTGATCAAGACGGCTCCCCGGCTGGACATCCCGATCGTCACCTCGGCGCTCACGACCTTGGAGGCATGGGACCCTCGCGAAACGTCGAGGCAGGCACTGTGGAACTGGACGCTGTCCCGGATCCGCATCGTGCACACGGACGACCAGGTGATCGCCATGGCGCGCGACATGCTGAAGGCAGCCGGCCTGCATGGGCACAAGTACGCCATCGACGCCATTCTGGCGGCCGTAGCCGGGCGGGAAGCCGTGCAGGGAGCTGAGGCAACCGTCTTCACCTCCGACACCGACGACATGAATCAACTCCTCGCGGGGCACGCCGTGCGAGTCGAGAAGGTCTGACGATGACGAGACGCCGCCTGTACCTCACTCCGGCCACTCGCCGGCTCCCCTGAGCAACCCGTGCCCTCGCCGGACAGCATCCACCGGCACGTATGCAGCACACACGGGAACGGGAAGCACCGCGAAGACGTGAGAACTACGGAGGAGCGTTTCCCCAGGCCAGACCCGCTCTAGTCCATATTTTCGCAGGTCACAGCCCTGCCCAGGGAAAACTCCTAAAGCGGGTGTCGCAGGTTCGAATCCTGCCGGGGGCACCAGGTCAGAAGGGCTCGCACCTACGACTTTCGTAGGTGCGAGCCCTTCTGACATCTACAGCTGACATCAACGAGCCTGGTCACTGACGACCGGGGCGTCTCCTGAGCAGGCGATCCATGTGGCTCATGGCTTCGCGCTGCGTGTCCTGGACGACGTGCGTGTAGACGTCCATGGTGATGCTGATCTGGGAGTGACCGAGGACCTCCATCACGACGCGGGGCGCGACTCCGGCCGCCGTGAGGAGGGTGGCCGTCCCGTGGCGAACGTCGTGCAACCGGATCACGCGGAGGCCGGCGGACTCGGCGACGCGGGTGAAGGAGCGGTACAGGTTGCGCGGCTCCACGGGGCGGCCGGTTCGGGTGGCGAAGACATAGTCCGACTCCGGCCACCTCTCCCCCGCCTTGGCGCGAGCGTCCGCCTGCCGTAGGCGGTGCCAGCGCAGGGGCGCGACGCAGAGGGCGGGCAGAGGGACTGCGCGGCGACGACGGCTCTTGGGGTCGTCGTCGTACAGAACGCCACGGCGGCGCTGGACCTGGTGGCGGACGTAGAGGACGCGGTTGTCGAGGTCCGACCAGCGCAGGCCCACGATCTCTCCCCGGCGGAGCCGGGCAACTTGGCGCCCGTCGAGCATCCGTTTGCCTACGCCGCGGTGAGGTTCGTTGCGCGCTTTGGTCCGGCAGGTGCCCGGCGGCAGCGGCGAGACCAGGAGGGCGGGACCTGGATCAGGAGGAGGTGGATCGTCAATGACTCTCCGCAAGAGGCGTCTTGACCAAGACCAGCCAAACTCTTTCCTTCTTCCTCAACCTCTAGTCGAATAGCGCCACTTGAAGTTCACGTGTGTCGTGCGTTGCGGATGTCCCTGACCAGGACCCCATCTACCTGCAGCCGACCGCGTCACGGGAAGGACCCCCCACAAGTGACCTACAGACCCTGGATGCTCAGGGCAGCGGCGACCAGCGTCGCCCTTGCAGCGGTGGCAGCCACGTTCTCGGCCTTCGCGGTGGCGCAGGCCACGAGGGTGCACCGACGGCGGCCGTGGACCGGCAGGATCCGATGGACCACACCGAGCACGACCACGACTTGGCGCCAACACCAAGATCGAGATCGTCAAGGAGTGCAGGGACGGCTCCACGATCTTGATCAAGGTCAGCCCCGCGGTGAAGTACGCACTCCGACCGGGGAAGCCACGACAGGCCACACCTGCGAGTGGAAGACGGCTCGTCCCCCGGAGTGCGACGGCTGTTCGACGGCTGACTGAGCAGGCCGAGCAGCCGCCTGTCCAAAGCCACCTGAGCGCCCCCGGCCCGGCATACGACTACGGCGACCAGCCGCCGTGCCCGACGACGACTGGCGCCGTCGACGGGGGGCGGCCCACGACACCCCTCGGGGAGGTGCACCCCGGCTCCCCGGGGTGCACCTCCCCTTGGCGAGAGATCGCCACGTCGAACGGAGACATACATGCCCAGCTCTCCCCTGAACCGTCGCACGTTCATCCTCCTCGGTGCCACGGTCGCCGCGGCAGCCGGCGCCCGAACATCGGTGGCCGTCGCGGCGACCTCCCCCACGGCGCTCGCCGGCGCGCCGACGCCGGTCCGGATCGTCGACGACAAGGCGACCCCCGCCACCCGCGCGCTGTTCGCGTACCTGAAGCGGCAGCAGGGCAAAGGCATCCTGTTCGGTCACCAGCACGACCTCACCTATGGCTTCACCTTCACCACCCCCGACGGCAAGGCGTCCGACACCAAGGCGGCGGTGGGCGACTACCCCGCAGTCTTCGGCTGGGACACCCTCATCCTCGACGGCGACGAACGCCCCGGCGTCGAGGGCGGGACCGAAGCCGAGAACATCGCCGCGCTCAGCCGGTGCATCCGGCAGGGAGACGCACGCGGCGGGATCAACACCCTCAGCGCTCACATGCCGAACTTCGTCACGGGCAAGAACTTCTACGACACAACGGGTCGAGTGGTCAGTCAGATCCTTCCCGGAGGCGCGAAACACGCGGACTTCAACGCCTTCCTCAACCGCATCGCGAAGGCGGTCAAGGGCGCACGGCGGCCGGACGGCACCGCGATCCCGGTCGTCTTCCGCCCCTTCCACGAGAACAACGGAGCCTGGTTCTGGTGGGGCGCCGGCCACACCACCTCGGCCGAGTTCATCGAGCTGTTCCGCTACACCGTCGAGTACCTGCGCGACACCAGGGGCGTCCACAACCTGCTCTACGCCTACTCGCCCAACTCCAGTTTCGGAGGCGACCCGACCAGCTATCTGAAGACCTACCCCGGTGACCGTTTCGTCGACATCCTCGGCTACGACTCCTATGACGAAAACGCCGGACCGACCCCCTGGCTGGACGGTGTGGTGAAGGATCTGGCGATGGTGGTCGGGCTGGCGAACGAGCGAGGCAAGGCTCCGGCCTTCACCGAGTTCGGGGAGAGCGGCACCGAGGTCCGCAACCCGCAGTGGTTCACCCAGCTGTCGCAGGCCATCCAGGCGGACCCGCTGGCCCGTCAGATGACGTACATGCTCACCTGGGCCAACTTCGGAGGCACCAAGCGTGCTTATGTCCCGTACCCGGGCCACGGCCTGCTACCGGACTTCGTCACCTACCACCAGGACCCCTACACCCTGTTCGCCGCCGATCTCCGGGGGGTGTACTCCGCTCGCACCACCGCTGTCAGGAACGCCCCGTTCATGCACCTCGTGACCCCTACGGACCGGCAGCGCGTAGTGGCCTCCAAGACCACCGTCCGGGTGCGTGTCACGCCCTCGAGGGCGAGCCGGGTCACCTACTCCGTGAACGGCGGACGCGCCAGACGGCTGCGCCTCGACGCCGACGGCTTCTACTCGGGCGACTGGTCGATCGACCCGGCCACGCGGAACAACCGCTCGGTGACCCTCACCGTGAGCGCGCGGGTGGACGGCAAGACGCTCACCGACTCGGCCGTGGTCCTCCTCACCGAGGTCCAACCGCTGCCTGCTGGTTGGGTCGACGACTTCGAGGGATACGCCGGAGACGATGTCGCCCTGAGCGAGGCGTACACCCATGTCAACTCCCACACCCTCACCCTGTCAGCCGACCATAAGTCCTCGGGCTCCTACGGACTGGCCTACGCGTACGACTTCACCGGCGCCGAGTACACCGGCACAGGCAAGCCGGTCGACGCGGACTGGTCCGCCTTCACGTCCCTTGCCCTGTGGCTGCAGGGCGACGGTTCCGCAAACGGCGGGGCGCTCCAGATCGTCGCCGGCGGAGTCGATTTCTGGTACCAGGTTCCGCTGTCCGACACGAGCGGGCAGGAGGTCAGGGCACCCTTCAACGAGTTCACGCCCGCTCCCTGGGACACCGCACACGCCGGAGCGGTGCTCGACGCGGCTCACCTCGCCAAGGTGACGGCGTTCAATCTGTACCTCGTCCATGGGAGCGGCGCGGCGGCCAAGGGCATCGTGTACGTGGACAACATCAGGGCCGAATGACACACCGGCACGCGGTAACCCCCTGCCGAATGGCACACCCGGCGCGGGGTTACCGCCGCCCGAGTCCCCTTGCGCCGAGATCACGCTTCCGTGCGGGGACCGCGCCGGACGTCCCGCGTAGGCCGCATACCGTTGCTGGAGGCCGCGGAACGAATCGTGGACGCCCTGCCAGGAGGCACCTCCGCAGAACGGATTCGGCACACATGAGGCCGGGAAACCCCGCGAACACGTGAGAACTACGGAGGAGTGTTTTCCCAGGCCAGGCACCACGCAGTCGACGTTTCTGCAGGTCACAGCCCCGCCCAGGGAAACTCCTAAAGCGGGTGCAGGTCTGACCTGGGGTTTCTCCCCCAGGGAGGGCTCCCACTCGGCCTCGGACTCCTCGTCCGGGGCCGTTTGCGTGAGCGGTGCGTGAGCGGACGGAGAGTTGATCTCCGAAATTCCTCCCGACAGATCAGCATCATCCGGCACGGACTCGTTCCAGGTGGTGCGCGGGGACCGCACTGCGGCCAAGCGGCCTACCCGCGCCGAGCAGGAGAAGGCCCGCCGCGCCGGCCAGGACAAGACCGCCCCTGAGCGGCTGCGCGCCACCGTGCGCACGGCTGTGGCCGCCGCCTCCAGCATGGAGGAGTTCGTCGACCTGCTCCGCCACATCGACGGCGTGCTCGTCGGGATCGTGTACTTCCCCTCCGGCGACGTACGCGGCTACAAGGTCGCCCTCGATGACGACGCAGGCGGCCCGATCTGGTACTCCGGCTCCAAACTCGCTCCGGACCTGTCCTTTCCCAAGATCCAAGAACGCCTGGCGAACATCGAACCGCAGCCCGCCGACCAGCCGGGTCGGCGCAGGCCCGACCCATGGCACCAGGCCACGGCCGCCACCGAGCGCATCCCCCACCGCCTCGACCAAGCCGACGACGAAGCGTCCCAGGGTCACCTCGCCGCCTTAGGTGAAGCCCTCGACGCCCTTCCCCTCCTCGCGCCCCAGCCCCTGCGTCCCCAACTCCGAGAAGCAGCGGCCGCGTTCGAACGCGCCACCCGCTCCCGCATCCAAGCCGAACACCACCACGCCCGCGCCCTGCGTGGCGCCGTCCGTGCCATGCTCCGCGAGCCCGCCCCCAAGGACGGCGCCGCCCTGGCGATGTTCCTCGACGCCGCGATCCTCGTCGTCATCGCCGCCGCCCGCTGGCACCAGCTGCGCCACCACGACCAGCAGGTCGCCGCCGCCCAGCAGACACTGCTCCACCTCCAGGCTGCCTACGAGCAGGCAGCAGCCGCACCCCTGGCCGCCCTCGCTCAGCGCCGACCGCCCCGGCAGTCCGTGGACCGGCACGTCCACTACGTATGGCAGGCCGTACCGGATCACGCCCAGCAGATCACCGAAGACCCGGAGATCGCCTACGACCACTAACCCTTCGCATCATTCATCTAGGCGGCGCGTTCGGCGCGGTGGCGGGCTTCCCGGAGTCGGACCTTCGAGGGGAGGCGGTCCAGGCCGGCCGAGTCTCGTGCGTGTGCGAGTGTTTCGCGGCTCAGTTGCCCCAGAGTCCGCGCCGGGTCCGCGTGAGGCTCCAGCAGCAGCCGTACGCGTGCGGTCGGAGCGGTACGTCGGCCCGTCAGCCGGACATGAGCCCGCGAGACCCCGTCCAGGGCTTGTGCCTCTTCCTCGATGACGTTCTCCAGTGTGCGGCCGTCGAGTCGGGCCGGCGCGCCGTCTTCGCTGTTGACGAGGACACGGTCCAGGCGGTGTCTGCGTTGCGCGAGGAGCCACCACAGCAGCAGGGCCAGCAGCACGGCGAGCACCGCGATCACGGTCGGCCACCACCAGCCCTCGTCCCGCCACCGGGTGCGTCCCTCGGTGCCCAGCACCACATCGTCGGGCCCGCGGAAGGGCCACCAGCCCGGCACGTCGAAATCCCAGTGGCGCTGCAGGTCCAGTGCGCCCAGCAGCACGCCGCCGCCCAGGGCGAACAGTCCGAGGCCGAGAATCCCGAGCAGCACCCGGTTCACCGTCTTGAGCATCAGGATCACCTCAGCCCTTCTTGGGGCGCCGGACGCGCACGGCCAGTGCGGGATCGCGGGCACTCCGGGCAGAGCGCCGCGGGAAGAGAACCGCGGCCGTGGAGAAGAAGGGTGAGAGGCCAGTGACCGAGGCGTGGACGCAGGCAGTACGAAGCCAGCTTGGCCTGGGCCGGCTGCTCCCGCTCGGCGGGCCCGACGACGGGACGTGGATCACCGAGCAAGCGGCCGTCCAGGCCCTCGGGCGCACTGCCGCCGAGGTCCCCGGTGTCCGGCTGGAGTCCCTGCGCATCGGGTCGGCGCCGCTCCAACCCGTGTCCGAGCCGGTCGTCCGTCCGCCGGCCAGCGCGCTACCACCTGGCCCCCTCGCCATCGAGGCCGCCTTCACCGCATCCCTCGCGCGGCCGCTGCCGGAGACCGCCGACGAATTGAGGAGCACACTGCTGGGCGCGGCCACGGAACGGCTCGGGCTGGCCACGGTGACGGCTGACATGCGCGTGACGGATCTCCGTGAGGTCCCGGAGGCAGGCGTGACGCCTCGGACCGCGGCGACGACGGCCATGAGGCCCACGCCGGAAGCCGCGGCCGCGCGGAGCTCGCCCTCCGTGACCGGAACAGGGTCCATGCGGGGACTCGTCGGGGAGCTGGCGGACGTCGCAGCGGGTGTGCCGGGCGTCCCCCACCTCACCGCCGTGCTGGGCAGCCGCCCGGTCAGGGTGGAGGACCATGATGATCCACCCGGCCGACACATCGAGGTTCACCTCGCGGTCGGCCCCGGACACCATCCGCTAAAAGTCGCCCGGGCCGTCCGGGAGGAGGTAGCCGAGGCAGCCACCACTGACACCCCGGGCCCGGTCACCGTCGCCGTCCTCATCACGGAAACCGCGGCCTGGCGACGGACCTCGCCGGTCACCGTGATGAGTGCCCCTCAGTGATCGGCCGGCCCCCTTCACCGGCCGTCCCCGGTTCTTCCCTGAACGTGCGCGGACCGGTTCGCCAGCCCAGTCCTGCCACGGTGTGAGACCCGCCTGGCAGGGAACCCGCATGCAGACAGGGCCTGCGCTGCCGCCGACAGACGAAGCAGACGTCGTCCTTGCTTCCGCGGTCGCGCGATGTGCATCCGGGGCGGCGGAAGCGCATCCCTGCCGTGGCCCGGTCTCTGCAACTCCCGAGGCGGCGCCTGACCATCTGCCTCCTTCGGAGAGAGCTTCAGCGACATGACCACAAACACCACGGTCCGCCCCCCGCCCTCGGGGACGTCCGGTAGTGACTTCGCCCGATTGTCGAGAAAGATTGCTGATGCCGGCCTGCTGGGGCGCCGTCCTGGCTATTACGCAGTGCGGATCACGGTGGTGGCCGTGCTCTACGTCGGTGGGTGGGCCGCCGTCGCGCTCATCGGCGACAGCTGGTGGACCCTGACCGTCGCCGCCTTCCTGGCCGTCGTCTTCGGCCAGGTCGCTCTGCTCGCCCATGACGCGGCCCACCGACAGGTGTTCCGCCGACGCCGGGCCAGCGAGGTGTCCGGACGGATCGCCGGTGCCGGTATCGGGATGGGCTACGGGTGGTGGCAGGACAAGCACACCCGCCACCACGCCAACCCCAACCACGAGGACCTCGACCCAGACCTCGACCCCGACCTGCTGGTCTGGTCCCAGGATCAGGCCCGGGCAGCCAAGGGCCTCCCCCGCCTGCTCGGCCGCTGGCAGGCGTTCCTCTTCTTCCCGCTCCTCACCCTGGAGGGCTTCAACCTGCACGTGTCGAGCGTGAAGGCACTGGCCAACCGCTCGCTCAAGCACCGAACCCTCGACGGCGCCCTGCTGTTCGCGCACTTCGCGGCATACCTGGCCGTCCTGCTCTGGCTGCTGCCGCCCGGTATGGCGATCGCCTTCCTCGCCGTCCACCAGGGCCTGTTCGGCGTCTATCTCGGCTCCCTCTTCGCGCCCAACCACAAGGGCATGCCGATCCTGACGGGCGAAGACCGCCCGGACTTCCTGCGCCGCCAGGTGCTCACCTCACGCAACGTGCGCGGCGGCAGGCTCACCGACATCGCACTGGGCGGGCTGAACCACCAGATCGAGCACCACCTGTTCCCCAGCATGCCCAGCCCCAACCTGCGCAAGGCCCGGACCATCGTCCGGCGCTACTGCGAGGACCTGGGCGTGGACTACGTCGAGACCGGGCTGATCACCTCCTACCGGAAGGCCCTCACCAGCCTCCATGAGGCCGGAGCACCGCTCAGGCATGCCCGCGTCCCTACCTAGAGACGTGCCGCAGCCATCGGAGTCAGTGATGTGGTCACGGCCAGCACGCACCGATCCAGGAGCGCGGTGATTCGGCACTCGGCGACGACTTGGAGAACCTGGCGGCGAAGATCTCGCAGGACGCGAGTCTCACGCGGCGAGCCACCTCGCCGTGCACGTGGCCGGCGTAGGGGCCGACTGGTCCCTGTCAGCTACCGTGGCCCGTCGACTGGTGCGGACTCTGAACGCCGGAGCCATCGCGAGGTGTCGGGCGCCCCAGTCGTTGGTGCCGGGGACCTCCCGCGCGGCGATCCCGGCATTTTCTCCACCACCCCGTCCGCGATGGTCGTTTTGCCGCGGGGTTCCGACGCAGCCGACAGCATCGCCCAGGCGAGCGCGAGGCTCATCCGGACCGGGCTTCTGCAGAGTTGAACTGGTCGGCTCCGTCATGCGAGCCACCTCCCCGGGCGGCGTCCGGAGTGCCGTGCTCGGACGGCAGTCGTGATTCACGTCCGAGCACCGCACAGTGCCTCGGATATCGCGGGCACGGTGCTTTTGCACTGTCCACATCCTGGGATCGGGCGGCTTCGAACCCTCCATCAAACAACGCGAGGACTAGGCTGGTGCGTAGACGTCCCAGACCCCGGCGGCATGCTGTTGCTGAACGCAGATGGCTGCGGGGTGCGGAGGCTTCGTCCGTTACCCGGCGCATCCCTGGAGGGAACCGGGTGGGTCCACTGTCCTGCTGCACAGGCTGTCGAACCGGCCGTTGCTCTGCCTCCGCCGAACATACGCCCCTGCCGGGAGCGCGCTCAGGACCGGAACTCCGGCACCTCCGCGCCCGCTGCCGGATACTCTTCCGAACCGAGGCGTCATGCCCCTGCCGCAACTCACCGTCAGCCGCCATGACCGAAGTACACGGGCACTGATCACCCTGTCCGGTGAGATCGACCTCGAATCCGTGCCGTTGGTGCGCGTGTCCCTGGAGCGGTGCCTGCGGGACGGTATCCGCGCCATCGACGTCGACCTCACCCCCGTCACCTTCTGCGACTGCAGCGGACTCAACGCATTCCTCCGCGCTGCGCAAGAGACCACCGTGGTCGGCGGGACCCTGCGACTGCACCATCCGCCGACGACGCTGGTTCGGATTCTCGACCTCACCGACTGCGGGTTCCTGCTCGTCGGCCTTCCGTTCGACCACCTGCCACCTCCTCTCGGCGACACCCCGGCCCCGCCGCACCGGTCTGCCTCGCCTGCGCCTGTTCTCCCGGGCGATGAGCGATGACGGCCGAACCCGGGCGGGGACAATCACGCAAGCCGAGGGACGGCGAGCCCTCAGCCATGGCTCCGGTGCGGTTACGCCGGCTGAACCGTTGGCTGGTGGAGGACCTGTATGAGGATCTGGCGGACCTGTACGCGGAGTCCCGCGTGACGGCGCCGGGTGACGCATACCGGCGTCCCAGCCGCCAGAACTTCATGGACCGTCTCACCACGGACATGCGCCGGCCGGGATTCGCCATGGTGATCGCCGAGATGGACAGACCGATGGGATGCGCCTTCGGATTCCCGGTACGCGGCGACGGCTCCTGGTGGGGCGGCTTCGACGGAACATTGCCACACAGCATCGATCAACTCACGGTGTCCGGCAGGGTCTTCGCGTTCGGCGACATCCTTGTTCGGCCGCACCCGCGGGACCGGGACCTCGCCCGTCGTCTGCAGGAACGGCTGCTGACCGAACACCAGGCGTCACTCGGCGCCATGTTGGTGGACCAGGCCGCTCGTGCAACCCTCGCTGCGCTCCGCTCCCGGGGGTGGCTGGACATCGGAGTGTTCCGCAGGCCGGCCGGTCCCACCACGTTCCGCGCGCTGGTGCTTCCCGTCGGGGAACGCACCACGGCGAGGTTGAAGGGCCTTGTCACTATGCCCGGAGGCGGTGGCCCGGGTGGGCCCTGACAGCCGGTCGGCCCGCATACAGATGCTGGTGGCGGAGCAGGCGGCCCGACGAGGTGCCCGGGTCGGTGTGGTGGACGTGTGCACCGCTGCCGTGGCCGAGCTGCCGGTCAGCGGGGCCGGGCTGTCGGCGATGTCCCGGACCGGGCCGAGCCACCCGCTGTGCAGCACCGACGACATCAGCGAGCAACTGGAAGAGCTCCAGCTCACGCTGGGCGAGGGGCCCTGTGTGGACGCCTTCCTGCACGGCTCGGCCGTCCTGACACCCGATCTGCTCACCCGTGACCTGCGGAAGCGTTGGATGGTCTTCGCCGAGGCCGCCCTGGAAGCCGGGGCACGCGCGGTGTTCGCGATCCCTCTGCAGATGGGGGCGATCAGTCCGGGAGTTCTGGACCTGTACGCCCGCGTTCCCGTCCGGTTGAACGCAGAGGAACTGGCAGACGCGTTGGCGTTCGCCGATCTCGCGACTCTGGTGCTGCTCGACGCGCGAATCGACGAGACGGGCGGGTCGCGCAGCACCCCCGCCGAGGACCTGGGCGCGTACCGGGCGGAGATCGACCAAGCCAGCGGCATCCTGACCGTCCAGCTCGGCGTCGGCATCGAAGAAGCCTTCGTCCGGCTTCGTGCCTACGCCTATGCGCAGGGGCGCCGGCTCGCCGACGTGGCCGCGGACGTGGTGGCCCGTCGGCTCCGCTTCTCCCCGGACACGGAACCGGACCAGGCCGATGACGAAACCTGACGCATTGGTGCCGGCCGAGAAACCTGCCGTACTTCCCGCCGCTTCAGGCAGGGACTAGTCTCTATCGAGGGTGCCCACGATGGATCAACAGCTTCTGGCCAAGACCTTCGTCGAGCTGGCCGACAATCTGGTCGCCGACTTCGACCTCATCGACTTCCTGCGCCTGCTCACCGACCGCTGCGTCGGCATGCTCGACGCGAGCGCCGCCGGGGTGCTGCTCGCCGACCGGGACGGCAATCTCCGCGTCATGGCCGCATCCGACGAACAGGTGCGCCTGCTGGAGCTCTTCCAGCTCCAGAACGACCAGGGCCCCTGTCTCGATTGCTTCCGCACCGGCGCACCGGTGATCATCCACGACCTGACCCGGGAGGTCGATCGCTGGCCGCGCTTCGTCACTGTGGCCCACCGCAGCGGATTCGGGGCCGTCCAGGCCCTGCCCATGCGCCTGCGGGACGAGACCGTGGGCGCCCTGAACCTTTTCCGCGCCGCGCCTGGCCCCTTCGATCCGGCCGCCACACTCATCGCCCAGGCCCTGGCCGACGTCGCCACCATCAGCCTGCTGCAACAACGCACCACTCAGCGCAGCACGGTGCTCAACGAACAACTGCAGACGGCGCTGAACAGCCGGGTGCTGATCGAACAGGCCAAGGGGAAACTCGCCGAACGCCAGGGCATCGACATGGAGCAGGCGTTCACCGCGCTGCGCGGCTACGCCCGCGCCCACAACCGGCGCCTGGCCGATGTGGCCCGCGCCCTCATCGACGACTCCGAAACCCTTGCCGACCTGGGGTCCTGAGCCACGCCCTGGCGGGGGCCCGCTACTGCTCTGCGCCGTCCTCGATCAGACGGCGGGTTGGAAGGCCGCCTGCCGGTTCTGGCAACCGCTGGGCACTGCCGGCTTCTCCGCTGAGCGCCGAGCCCGGTCCCTGGCAGTCCGGTGCCGCCCGTGCACCCGGGATGTCGTCACAGTGTCCGCCTCGGAGAGGATTCACCGTTCGCGTTCGGGCAGCGCCAGCGGCGGGCGGAGCGCCTCACGGTTGACGATCAGGTCGCACCCGGGCTCCAGGCCACCGAGCATGTCGGTCAGTGGATGGCTGTGCTCGGAGCGGCCGCGTACCGGCGTCCAGGGACACTGCGGTGAAACTCTCCCGCGCCCCCTCGCCCAGCCGCACCTCCGACTCGGTGAGACCGGCGTGCGCGGCGATCTCGTGGACGGAGGGTTCGCGACCGCAGAGCGAAGCGCACTCGTTCCCGGCGGAGCGGTCCCGGCCGCACAGCTTCTGTACGCGTCAAGGCACATGCACGCCCATCTGAAGCACACCCGGCGGGTTCCCGGGCTGTCCGCCTTCAACAGCGCCGCGATGTTTGAGATCCACGCGGCGGGCGGACAGCAGAGGCGTCCGACGGCCGTCCTGGACGAAGGCACCGGAGAGTTGAACTCACAGCTTCCGGTGCCGTCCGCTGGACGCGTGCGCCGTCATCTCCGGTCCTCCGCATGGAGGCGCCTCAGTGCTCGGCGCAGTTCGCGCTGTATCGGTTCCGGAAGCGTCCGGTCCTTCGTCGTGGCGACCAGAGCCTCAGCCACGTCGCGGAGCTTGATGTTGCAGTGCTGCGACACGTCCACCATAAGGTCCCAGGCCCGGTCACTGGGACACGGCGCCAGGGCCATCATCATGCCGCGTGCCTGGTCGATCACCTCGCGGCTCGCCAGCGCTCGTCCCAACTGCTCATTCTGGGCGCGTAGTTCGACGACCTCGGCGAGCAGAACCGCGTCCTCCGCCGAAGGCACGGTTCTCAACAACCGCTGTTCTTCACGGGGCGGGGTCACTTGGTGCATGGTCCGTACCTCACAGGGCAGTCATCCCGTCCATAGGTGATCAGCGACGCGCCAGTTGCCGTTCTCCGGCCGCACCGGGCTCGTAGGTCAGTCCGTAGTGCTTGAAGATCGCTTCCTCCTGCTCGGCGGGCAGGACGTCGTCGGTGCCGATCGAAGGGGCCTGTTTCACCAGCGTTCTGACATAGCCGACCTTGAGATAGTCCGGCCCGGCGATCGCGTCCTCAAGAGGGACGAAGACCAGACGGCGCCGGGTGGGCAGTCCGGTCCGTACCGTGGCCATGGCCGGCTCGTCGGTGGTGGTGTCCACATAGACCGCCTCCAGGACACCGATCTTGTGCGACTCGGTGTCGACGACATCGCGGTTGCGCCATTCTCGGACGTCGGCTGCGTGAATCACGGCCTCTCCCTGCCTGGACGATCCGCCCGGTTGTCGTGAGTCGCACTCCTGGTTTCACCGTGAAACCGCCGCAGCGTACGACGCAGCGCCCGCTCCATCCGCTCCCGCGATGACGTCCTGCCTGGCTGGAGCCGTCCCGGAACCCGTGGCCGTCGGTCCACTTCCCGGGTCACCTGAGGTGTTCGTGGTCCCGACGGTCCTCGCGCCGCCAGCGTGCCCGGTTCTGACGGCTGTAGCGGCGGTCCCAGCGTTCCCGACGGTCCCGGAGCTCCTGGTAGTCCCGGTAGTCCCCGAGATCGGAACTGCCGTTACGGCTCCGGCCTCCGCCGCGATCGCGGCCGTGGCGGGTGACGCCGTAGACGAGCACCGCCCCGGCCACCCACCAGATGGGATTGAGGAAGCCGAAGCCGAACAGGGCCACGATGAGGATGAGGAGCAGGACGAACACGGCGGGCCTCCCCGGGAGCGGAACACAGCATCGAAACCGGGGACTGGGGCCTCACCCCACAGCGTAGTCCTCCCCAAGGGTTGCGGATACCGTGCGACGTCAGCGCGTCCTGCCCGGCAAGCGCTAGCGTGCGACATGCCGCCCCTGCCCCCGGCAGCGTCGCACCGCCAACGCGCTCCCCAGCGAGCGCACCCTGCACATCAGGGTGCAACCCGCCGCGTCACGAGCGAGGCCGTGCCCGCACGCGCCCATCGGCACGCGATCCCGGCGCGCCCGATGCGCCCCGAGCGGGCACCGATCTGGGCCCGATGCGCCCCGAGCGGGCACCGATCTGCTGCCCGCCGCGCACGCAGCCCACAACAGGCGGTACACATGTACGCGCTGATCGTTCCCGCTTCAGCCCTCCTTCGTCCTGCTCGCCACCGTGCTGGGCCTGTCCTGGTGGGAGGACCGCATCTGCCGAGGCCGCCGGCCAGGCCGGTTGAAGCCCTCGTCGAGGCTCCGTTCACCTCAGCGGCCCCTGCCCAGCTCCCCGTACTCGTCGATGCCGACACTGCGTTGACAGGGGAGGTTGCCGGGCGTTGACTGGCAACACGGCGTAGGGCTATGCCACTCCGGATTGTTCGGGCGTGGCATTCCACCTCCCCGCTTCGCCCGGACCCCGCGGAATCAGGAAATACCCGCGATCTGGAGGCCCGGCAATGTTCTGGATTCTTCTCCTTCTGCTGATCCTGGTGGTCTTCGGATTCGGCTTCACGATGCAGATCCTGTGGTGGGTCGCGGCCGTCCTGCTGGTCGTCTGGATCGTCGGCTTCGCCAAGCGAGGGCGCGGCGGTGGCCGCCGCCGGTACAGCCGTGGTCGCAGGTAATCCACTCCGCGCCCTCACCCCGCGGGAATGACGGCCTGCACGGCGATCACGCGCGGGAACCCCTCCAGCCGACATGCAGAGGACAGTCATGAGCGTCGGACAGACGATCAAGCACAAGACACAGGAACTCAAGGGCCGGATCACCGAAGGCATCGGCCGGACCACCCGCAATCGGCGACTGCGGCGCGAAGGCAGGACCGACCGGGTCTCCGGAAGCCTGAAGCGGGCCGGAGACAAGGCCAAGGACGCTTTCAGGCGCTGACCACATGCGCCCCGGGTGGTGCCCACGTCGGGTGGGCACCGCCCGGCCGACCCCAACGCTCAACAGGCAGACGGGAATTGACGGCAACGACGCAGGCTGACATGCGATCCGAGAGTAAGATGAGGCAGCCGTTTTCACCGACGGCGACGTCCGGGCAGCCGAGCGGGAACGCGGCGGACGCATGGAAAGGCGCGGCTCCCTCAAGCAACAGCCGTGTCGCACGACACCCGCGAGCACTACGTGACTCAATCGGCCGCTGTCCTAGAGCAGTTCGTCGCATCACCGCAGCAGGTCGGCACCGACGGCCGACGCGCTGCTGGCGCGCCTGGCAAGGGACCGCGGCTTCACCGGCGGCGAGCAGTTCGAGGACCAGATCGCCGCTCTGTCCGTCCACCACGCCCACCACGTCCGGGGCTACCGCAGCATGCACCCGGCAGCCCGCGACCAGAGCGGCACCGAGGTCCCAGCGACCGGTAGTAGTGGTCCAGCAGGAACACTGCGTCCGCGGTGATCACCGCGCGGGAGAAGAACGGCAGCCCCATGAGGACGGCGATGGCCAGGTACGTGCGGCAGCATGGTCAGGACGGGATATCTGCTATGAGGGAGAGTTCCCGCCAGAGCCGGCACGGGTCGAAAAGGGAAGCTGCACTGGGCAGCGATGGCGAACTCACGTCCCAGGCGGACTGACCGGCTGCGGGTCCGCTCTCATCTGCGCCGTTTCAGTGCATGTGCCATGCGTGGGAGTTCTTCGCACAGCAGTCGGCCGACCAGCGCACCGCCGAAGACGACGACACCGACACCGACCAGCCAGGACTGGATGACCAGAACGATCCCGACGGGTCCATAGGTGACGGCGTTGGATACGATCAACGGCGAGAAAACCAACCTGGAGAAGACCCTCAGGCCGAGCAACCCGATCACCGTGGCCACGGCGCCGGGCAACAAGGCACGCCAGCGGACCCTCCCGCCGAGCAGCAGGCGCTGGGACCACCACAGGAACAGCACGGCGCTCAGCGACGCGACTGCCCCACCGGCCAGAGGTTCGCGCCGCAGCGTGGCGGTGGCGGAGACGAAGAGGTATCCGGTGAGGACACCGAGCCACACCACATGCCGCCACCTGGCCCACCAGCGTGCCGGCGGCAGGTCCCAGGCCTTCTCGTAGCCGGTCTGCACCGCCGCGCCGAAGGTCAGGCCGAACACGGCAAGGGCGGCGATACCGAAGGCTGTGGTGGTCCGCAGGGCCTGGCTGGGCCGGGTGAACAACTGCTCGACCTGCTGCCTGGAGGCCGTCGACGCGCCGAGTCCTTCCCCCAGCCACTGCGCGAATCCCCGCCCGTGTCGGGGGTCGGCAGAGGAAACAATGATCAGCAGCGGCACCAGCGTGAGCAACCCCAGTGCCGCGAAGCCCAGCGAACGGGACCACAGCTCAAGGTCCTCGCTCCGGCGCCATCCGCGCCCGACTGGTGAACGGCTCATCACGCGGCGCAGCCGCCCGAACCAAGATGGACGGTCCGCGGCACTGGAAGGCTTCATCGGCATGCCTGTCGACTACCACGGTCGATACCCTCGCCGCGCGAGGGCGCGACGCAGAGGTTCCCCGATAACCGGTGCGACTGCCCGCAGAGGCGGCTCGTACCGCGTGAGCGATGCGTGAGCGGATGGCGGAGCACTGCCCGCCATGAGCGGGATCAAGAATCATGCCGGACGGCGTCGACCTGCGAGGACGGGACCACCCGGCATGAGGCAGCACCCCCGATCAAGGATTCGACACCACTCCTAAAGCGGGTGTCGCAGGTTCGAATCCTGCCGGGGGCACCAGCCGAAAGGCCCACCTACGGCTTTCGTAGGTGGGCCTTTCGCATCTACTTCTGACATCAACGAGGGCGATCGAGAGGTCCCTCCCCGATCTCGACGCCCCTGGAGTCAGTGGAATCCCGGGCCAGGAATGTCGGGGCGATGCGAGCGCGCCGTGCCTGCCGGTACTTCTCGTTCAACTGGTCGGCCGTCGCGCAGGGGAGTCCGAGATTCACCCCCTCCTTGTCCACGGTCGTGCAGGTCGCGCAGGTGATGCAGTGGTCCGCCAGACGCACGTACGCGTCCGCCCACGGGGCGTCGAAGGATGACAGGTACGGGGCACCACTCATGCCTCGGGCTCCGTGTCCACGCAGTGCCGTGCGGCGGCGATCAGGCGGGCGACCGCGAGTGGACTGCACAGCACTGCGGCCGACTCCATCGGCACGGACCAGTAGGTGGCGAACGCGCGCTTCCGACTCACAGCGTCCAGCCGCGGCACTCCCAGGTAACTCCCGCGTCCGAGGCACTCCACCTCCAGGGCACGCCAGGCGTCGGCGATCTGACGCAGTGTCGCCGGCATGCTGGCGGGTACCAGCGCGTAGTACCGCGAGAAGCGGGGGTCACAGATGACTGGCCCGCCGCCGAGGGCCTCGGCCAGGAAGTCGTCCAAGCAGGCGGCCTCGGTGCCGGTACTCAGGGCGGTCAGCAGGCGCTCAGGCATTCGTACGGCGGAGAAAAGTCCATCGAGCGGCAGTACCGCCACCCGGTGCTGCTCCCACTCCCACCGGGCCCGGTCCCGGAGCGAGGCCGGCAGCGCCGCAAGCAGCCCGTGCTCCGTGGCAAGGTGACGGTCCGCGGTGGAGTGGATGAACCCGCCGGGCTCCACGCCCAATGGACGCGGAACGATGCGCGTGCCCGAGGGCTCCCCCGACTGCATACCTACTGCCGTATCGGCGTCCACGGCCGCACCTTCCCTATACGCTCAGTTGTCGAATCGCTACTTCCTGAACGCTAGGAAGCGCTGGTCGCCGCATGAAGTGACTGGCGGTACAGGTATGGATCGGGCCCATACGGGGACAGGTGGTCGAGGTGCCGTCAATCCCAGGACGAACCCTGACCGGCGGTCGGGGTACGCCCTCGCGACCCCGGATCGGGGTCGTCTCCGGATACACCTTCCGGGTCATTCGGGAGCAGCTTTGCCGGCCACAGGACGACGTGGCCGAGCGGTTGGAGGTCTCGTCGGACACGATCGCGGGCTGGGAGTCCGGACGTCGGCCCCTGCCCGCGTTGCCAGTCGGGCAGATGCTCGTGCATCGGCACCGGCTCATGCAGATGGGTACCTCCCCCGCCCTGCTTCAGGTCTTTGAGAGAGCGATAGAGGCCGACGTTCTCCTGGCCAGTGTCTTGGATGAGCAGACACCCGTCGACGAGAGCCAGCTCGGGGTGTGGGTCATGCAGCGCGACCTGGTCGAGGTCCTCTCATGGCCGCTCACTCGGGTGCCGCCGCAGTGGTTCGCGATCTGCCTGCGCCCCGGCGGCCGCGCCGAGGACCCGTACCGTCAGCGCCCGAACTGCCGGCCACCGACCGGCGCAAGTTCTTCGCACGGATGCGGGACACGGCAGAACAAGCGCGAGGCGAGGAGCAGTTCCTGTTACGACGCCAGGCGCTGTACCTGTCCGGCTACGACGACCGGGCCGACACTTCCGAGTGGCTCGCCCATCAGCAGGCCACGGAGCGGCCCGGGGGATGGCTCATCGACTGGCTGAACGCCCGCTCTGTCGCGGCCGTCGCGGCGCGGCAGGGCGATCGCGCACGGATGGGCCATTTCATCGACACCGTCCTGCTCGACGACGACCGCAGTGAGGCCGCGAACTTGAGGGCGTACTGGGTGGGCGAGAGCCGCCACCTCGAACTGTCCGACGACTTCATCGCCTCCCGAGAGCCTGGGCCCTGGCCCGGGGACAAGCTGCTCTCCCACCTCGCGCATGGGCTGGCTCCTCACCACGGGTACGTCGACCTGACCGTCCACTCCCTGTGGTCCCTGCTCGCCATCCGGCCGAACCTGCTGAAGTCCGGGGCAGCCACCCGAGCCCTACGCGACCGGCTGCCGGTGATGTTGGATAGCCAGGGGTTGTCGGCTCGCGCTCGCCGTGAACTGGACAGCATCAGGTATGCGATCCGCCTTGCTGAGGCGTGAGAGGAGACTCGACCGTGACCGAAGAGCTGACCCAGGTGGCACGGTTCTTGTACGAAGCGGGGACGCTCAAGCAGTCGAAGCGCACCGGCTGGTGGATGGCCGGCGTGCGCGACCCGGAGAGCGTTGCCGAGCACTCCTGGCGTACCTCGCTGATCGCGTCGATCATCGCCAGACTGGAAGGGGCAGACCCTGCCCGTGCGGCGTTCCTGGCGGTGTGGCACGACTCGCAGGAGACCAGGACGGGGGACGTCAACCACCTGGCCAAGAAGTACGGGGCTGGTGAAGCCGACCCCGCAGTGGTCACCGCCGACCAGGTGGCGGGCATGCCCGAGACGCTCGCGTCGACTGTGCGCGAACTGATCAGCGAGTACGAGGCCCGGGAATCTCCCGAAGCGATCTGTGCGCGAGACGCGGACAAACTGGAATGCATGCTTCAGGGCATCGAGTACAAAGCCCAGGGCTACGAGCACGCACAGCGGTGGATCGACAACAGCCGCGGCCGCCTCGTCACCAAGACCGCGAACGAGTTGGCCGACCAGTTGCTTGCGACCGACCCACTGGACTGGCTGCGCAGCACGATGGGCGAGTTGGGCTGAATCCTCGGAAGCGACGAAGCTCCTCTAGGCAAAGGGCGGGAGGAGCTCATCGTTCACGCGGTCCCACGGCGGTAGGCCTGGGCTCAAGGGCAGCATGCCCATCACGCAGTTAGGGCCCGACCAGTCCTCGACCTGCTACTCACCCGCCGGTGGCAGAACTGGACTGCCCACACCACTCCAGGGGACGCCACGGACACTGGGTCAGTCATCGCTCAGGCGCCAGTACGGCCTCCTGTCACAGACCGCAAGAATCCGATGCCATCGCCTCGGGCCGGCCGTCGCGGGGTTGCTCTGGTCGACGGCGACTTCCGATGGCGTGGCTGAGGTCGGTGAGGGTGCAGCGAGGCATACGCGCGCCTGATCCGTCGGCGCACCCGCCGTCATGGCTGACTGTCGTCGGCTGAGGTTCGTGCCACGACCGTGCCAGATGCAGGGGTCAGCCACGGTCAACACCGGTTCTCTGCGGTTGAGTAGCTGCTCGCAACCTCGGCCACCGAAGCCGCAGCTCAGGCTTCAGAAAGCGAGCCGGCCTTCCGAGGAGCACCGTGCTACGAGCGCCCTTTCCTCGGGGGCCGCACTCTCCTCGGGCTGCTGTCCCAGGTTCGTAGCGAGCTTCAACTCATCATGTTGGATCGTGGGATGGCAGAGGCTGAACGCACGATCGCGGCTGGGCAAAGCTTCGCGAGGTGCTACGAGCTCCGAGCCCAACTGTTCGCCGAGGATCGTGGGGCGGGCTGGCATCGGGGCAATCACGCAGGAGGCGGGGCCCGCGTGATTCCGTGGCTCCGTTTGACCCTACTCAGTCGTACCAGTCGTGTCTCCATCACTCGTGCCGACGGCGGGTGCGCGTACCGCCTCGGCGTCCTCGATGAGGTGGCGCAGCTCCGCGACGAACCGGGCGGCGGGTGCGCCGTCGATCACGTTGTGGTCGAAAGTGATCGTCAGGTCGAGCACGTCGCGGACCTCGATCCGTCCGTCCACAGCGCGGGGCCGCTGCGTCGCACCGCCGATGACCACCTGGAGAGGCATCAGACTCGGCGGGGCAATGCCGAACCCGCCGCCGGCGCCGAACATTCCCACCGCTGTGACCGCGACCGTGCCGGTCAGCTGGCGGAGCCGGACGGACCTGGCCAGCACCGCGTACATCGTCGGAACGAGGCCGGGGAGGCGGGTCATGGTGGTGCCGAAGCGATCAAGGAGGCGCCCCGTGCCCGTCGTGGCATAGTCGCGCTTGACGGCCCGCAGTTCTGCCGTGAGGTCCTGTACATCGCGGATGTCGGCATCATGCAGCACATGCGGGAGAGTGAAGAGGCCTTGCCGTGTCGTGACCTCCACGAGCGTGTTCACGTCGACATGGCGGTGCCGGACCAGCCGGCCGCGCCAGTTCCGGTAAGCATGCACCTGCGGGTGCGCCGCTGCGGCCCGCGCGACGGACGCCACGACGAATGCGGTGAACGACACCGGTTCCGCGGACCGCGCGAGCAGGTTCCGCGCCCTCGTGACGTCGAGATCGACGAGGCTGTGCATGGCCGCCATGTGCCGGCCGGCCCGCACGGCCGCGATCACCAGCCGCCGACTCGGCGGGAAGGGCCCGACGTCGACCCCGCGTGGCCGGTCCGCAGCAGCGGGGGACGTCGCCCGGCGGCTGCCGTCAGGTGTCATGTTGTGCTTGCGCATCGAACGGCTCCTTGCCGTCGGTTCCGTCGCCACCTCCCGGAGCCGTAGCCCGGCCAGCGGTCTACCGTCACGCGTCACCGCCCCGGGCCCCTGCGGGCCGAGAACCCTGTTCCGCAGCGGCCCTGACCGCACGGAGCGCCCCGCGCAGAACGACACCGACGCCGGGGGAGACGAGCGTCCAATAGCGGCCGAAGCGGGCCGTGGATGCTGGGTCGGTGCAGGCGGTGCGCGCCTCGTAGGTGAGCAGGGACCGCTGGGTGCCGTAGGGATGGACCACGAAGGCGGCCGCCATCTTCGCCCAGCCGGCCTCGTCGAACGACGTGAAGTGCTCCGGTTCGACCCGCCGCCACTCGATGGAGGCCCGCCACGGCTTCCCGACCGCCCCGAAGACAAGCTCACGTCCCGGATTCTCGCCCAGCGCCACCCAGGGCTGGCCCTCCCAGGCTTCACCGGTGGCATCGAACAGGTCGGCCACCCGCAGGGACGGCGGGGTCGGCATGGACCGGCCGCGGAGCCGTTCAGGCAGTCCGCGCGCCGACATGGCCGCGTTGACGAGCGGAGAGTCGATGGTGAGCAGGTCCAGCCCGCGCGCTGCCTCGTAGGCGACAGGCGGTGCCGCGGCGAGCGCCACGCATTCGAGGCGAGAGAACCCGAACTCGGGCAGTGCGCCGTCCAGCAGCAGCGGTTCACCGGCGGGATCGACGGGCGAGTCGGCACTCATCAAAGCCTCCCGGGAGCACGCGGTCACGCAGCCCGGGCGAGCCGCGTGCGCAGGTTGTGGAATTGGCGGGTCTGCATGATGAAGTGGGCGGGTTCCCAGAACAACAAGTCCATCGGCCTCGTGAGCACGCGCGGGCGGCTTCGACCGTGCGTGCGGACGACAAGGCGGGTGTCCGCCCCGGCCGGTTCGAGGTGGAAGCCCCAGACCGAGCTGACGAACGCCAGCGGCGCGGATCCATGGAAGGGGGCGAACGGGCGACCGGACGGCAGCCGCGTGTCGGCCCGCAGCACCAGAGTCCGTTCCGGTACGAGTGCCGCGATCGTGAACCAGGCACGGCCGCTGGGCACCGAGGCAAGCCGCTGTCCCGGCTCCAGGCCCTGCCACTGGGGGACGAGGCGATCTGCGCTCGGTCGTCCACCGTTGTCCAGCCGGTCCCAGCTGTACCAGCCGCCGCGGTCGCAGCCCATCTGCGCCAGCCACAGCCAGACCGTCGAAGGCGGCGCGGGCAGGGTCGTGGCCATCGTCGAGCTGCTGTCGGCACCGGGGATGAGCTCATCCCCGGGATAGGAACGGGCAGCCTCTTCGCGAGTCGCGCCCCAGGTCAGCATCCTCGGCCGCAGGATCAGGCCATGCAGCGCCATGGCGACCGCGGCGGAAGCGACGGCGGCCGACCCGAGCGTGGCTCGGTGTTCGCTCACACGTCCAGAGTTACTCATCCGACTCGGTGGCGCCATCGGACTGCTGCGCGGCAGCGGAGGTGGCTTGGGGGCGGACATCACCACAGCGCCGCCGTCATGGGACGCTCCATCGGACCATCCAACCTGACATCACCAGCTGACTTCAACGACTGTGGACGCAGGCGGCCTTGAGCGATCAGACACGCCACACCGGCAGGACTGCGAGGCCGTATGAGAACCGCCAGATCGAACTCCTGAAGCGGGTGTCGCAGGTTGAATCCTGCCGGGGGCCACAGCGCGTTAAGCCGCTGACCTGGGGTTTGACCCCCACAGAGGCTTTCTGTTCGGCCTCGGACGGCTCGTCCGGGGCTGTTTGCGTGAGCGGATGAGCCGCCAGGCTCTGATACCTCTCCCGACCAGGACGCCTCTACAAGGCGTGGGGATGAGGGCCTCGGGCAGAGTCGGCCGTCACCGGCCCGCCGGTGACGGCTGTACTGATCCGCACCGTCCGACCCTCCCCGGCATCCATCTTGCCGGAACTCGCCCAGCAGCTCGCCGTCACTGGCATCGGCGGACTCACGGGATGGCGCAGGGCAGCCGTCGCTCCAGAGGCGGCCGATGTCGGGAACCTGAGGTTCGGCCCCGGAGGCGGTGGCGTGCCCCTGGGGCATGGAGGGACTCCTACAAAACCCCCATCACCCCCCAACTCAAGGCGCTCGTGAATCCCCAAGGTGGCGAGACGAACTGCCGTGCCTGCGCTGTGTCCGTCGACCGTCTGCTCGCCGAGGAAGCTCCGTCCTCGGCACCTGGACGACTCAAGGGAGGCCCGACGGCGCCGATCGAGGCGTTGTACGGCGGAAGGCAGTTCAAGTCGTCCACGCTCTCCGGCATCGTCTACGAGATCAGGAATGCAGGTGACGGAGCCAGAGATATCGTCATGGGGCAGAAGGGCAGGCGCGCCCATGTCTTCAACGTCGTGAACGTCAAGGGAGACGGAGACGTTGTGTTCCTTGACGGCCAGTCGGGGCACGCCGATCTCTCGCCGTGGCGGAACTTCTCCCTACTGAGGACAGACTGGTGTTGGACATCGAAGAGGCGACCAGATTGGCCCAGAGGTTCCTGGATGAGGAAGTGAGCCACGGGGGAACGCCCTTCGCACTCGTCGAAGGAGAGCGTGCTCAGGTCGGAAGCACGTTCTATTTCGATTGTCAGTCAGTCGCCTACCTCCGGAGCGGAGACATCCAGGACTTGGCCATCGGCACGGGCTACGTGTGCGTGGACGCAGAGACCGGCAAGTGCCGCATGCTGGGAGCCGTCGAGTCCGCCAAGCTCGACCTCTTTTGACCGGTCTCTCAAGGTCTCCTCTGTAGCGGCGTTGGGAATCAGGCTCGTGGCCTGTGACGTGCGCCACAGGCCACTGGTCGGGTTTCGGCCTGATGGAGGAGGTCCCTCACAGATCTGCGTGAGCGATGCGCGAGCGGACGGCGCGGCATAGGCCATGCGAAGCCTGGACGACGCAGCGTGTCGCGTGGTGCTGACCTGCCAGGTCAGCACCACGCGACACGGGCCGACACGACTCGGCAGGAGTCCTGTGGCACTCTCAGAGTGGGTGTCGCAGGTTCGAATCCTGCCGGGGGCACAACGCATCACCGCTCGTATGAGTCGCACCTGGCCGCCTCGCGCCTTCGCGGTGCTGGAGGAGCAGTGACGACGGACGTCAGCGCCTCAGGAGGCTCAGGAGGATTCGCCGGACCTGCTCGATTCCTGTGTCTGGGCTACCGGTAGTGGATGCGGCGGGGGATCGCGAAGTACCGGCCGTATTCGCTGAGGTAGTCGTCGAGGAGTTCGCGCAGTTTGCGGGCCTCCGCCGGGAGCACCGCCGAGAAGGCGGCCCATCCGGTGAAGGTCAGTTCGTGCGGCAGGTCGACGAGGCCGGTGATCGCGTCCCAGAAGGCGTTCCAGTTCCGGCCGTAGAAGTCGGGGAACATCAGCTCCTGTTGAAGGAGCCGTTGGAGTTCCTCGGCGTCCCGTACCTCGGTCAGGTCGATGACCAGCGAGTCGGGGACCGTGGGTTCCGCTTCGTTTGTTCCGTCTGTCTCGTCCGTCATCACGGCCAGGGTCTTTCAGTAGGTGCCGACGAAATCGACGGTCTTGTAGTGGTCGGTGGTCACGTACAGCAGGCCGTCGTCGGAGTAGAGCAGTCGCGTGCCCGGCTGCTTGGACCGCTTCATGGTATTGGTCAGGCCGACATCGGCCTCGTACCACGCACGTCCCGACTTGGTGGGCAGGCCGATGGAGGCGGGGTCGCGGAAGATGTCGCCACCGATCTGGCCTCCTGGCACGTGGTTGCCGAGAGCCTTGCCCGGTTCCCAGCCCTTCTGGGCGGCCTGGCTCTTGGTCACGTAGTTCGAAGGGAGCTTGCCGGTCTTTCGCAGGCTGTCGATGAGCGGGTTGGCCTTCTCCGTGGTGCTCAGTACGGCGGTGAGCCGGGAGGCGTTGTACAGGCTGTCGGCGCCCTTGTAGCCGGCCTTCATCGTGCGCAGGATGACGACCGCTCCCACAGCGCGGTCCAGGCCGGACAGGGGTTCACCGGTGGCGGAGTCCGTGCCGGTGATGGCCTGCCAGATTCCCTTGACGTCCCCGACGCCCGGGGTGAGGTCGAGCAGCAGGGACAGCTTGCGCTGCTGGGCCGCGTCCTGGGCGAAGGACTTCTTACTGCCGAAGAGGGTGTCCAGGTTGGAGAAGTCGAAGTCGATCCGGCCGGGGGTGATGTGGTTCAGCCGCTCGAACCCCTTGGCCATGTTCTTGACGGCCTTGTTGGTCTCGGCCAGGGCCTTGTTCGCCTCGCTGATCCCCTTGTTCATCTGGGCCATGCCACTGTTGGCGCGGTCGATGCCGGCGTTCGCCTGCTTGAGTCCGGCGTTGACCTCGGCCACACCCTGGTTCATCTGGTCGAGCCCGGAGTTCATCTGCGCCATTCCGGCGTTCATGGTGTCCAGGGCGCCCATGATGTCCTTGTAGGTCTTGCCGACCTCCAGCTCCTTGATCAGGTACATCGTGTCCCTGAGCAGCTTGGCGGTCGACTTGGCGGCCTTCACCGCCTCGCGGCCGAATTCGGCGGCGGCCCTGCCCTTCTTCTCTGCTTTCGCAGCGGACTTGAGGAACTTCGTACGGAGTGCCTCGTCCGTCAGCAGCAGTGACGGGTCGTCCAGTGCCGCGTATGCCTTGACGGTGGCGTCGTAGGCGTACTGGGCATCGAGCTGTCCGTCGCGGGCCTCATGGATGAGGTGCAGCACGAGGAACCAGGTGACACCGCGCTCTGCTATCTGATGGACCAGGTTCTGAAGGCAGGCAGGGCGCTCGGTCAGTGGCTTGTTCAGGCATTCCCGCACCGAGGCGTCGGCGGTCTCCTTCAGAGCGTCCCTGACACAGCCGATCTTCTTCAGAGGGGTCAGGTTCTTGCAGGAGGCGAGCGGGCTCGATGCGGCGGCGGCCGGCTGTGCGGGCGCAGCGGCGACGGTTCCGGTCAGGGCCAGGACCAGTGCCAGGAGGGCAGTGACGATCCGGGATACCGGCTTGTTCTGTCTCAATTGTTCCCCCGCGTCATCCGGAATGCCCCGCACCCCCGTAAGGAGGTCACCCCTGGTCAGGGAGTGGGAGGCAGATCGGAGACGCCGTTTGGCGAAAAATGTGCGACCTCATATTACTGGAGAGTAGGAATGAGTCCGCCCTGTGGACCTCCGGCGAGGAGTCCACGCGACGAGGACCCGCCGCAGACGAGGCGGCGTAGGCCGGACACTCGAGTGCGACGACGCCTACGCCCTGTCCAGGCGGTGGAGGCGTTCGCCGCAATGGGCTGAGGCCGGGCCGGTCAGGCCCGGCCCGCGGCCACGGCTCAGGTGGTCGCCGCGGCCGGGAGCTCGGGCCGGACCGGCTGGTGGGACGGTGTCTTGGGCAGTGCGACCACCATGGTCAGCCCGCCGCCCGGGGTGTCCTCGGCGGTGACGGTGCCGCCCATGGCCTCGACGAACCCGCGGGCGACCGCGAGGCCGAGCCCGACACCGGCGCCGCGTGGTGCGTCGCCGTACCGCTGGAAGGGCTCGAAGACGGCGTCCTTGGCCTCGTCGGGGATACCGGGGCCGCGGTCGACGACGCGCAGTTCCACGCGGTCGCCGATCGCGCTGGCCGACACCAGGACCGTTGTGCCGGCGGGGGTGTACTTGACGGCGTTCTCGACGATGTTGGCCACTGCCCGCTCCAGCAGGCCCCGGTCCACCGTGACCATGGGCAGGGTCTCCGGGATGTCCAGGACGACGCTGTCCTCCGGTACGCCGCCCAGCGCCATCGGCACGACCTCGTCGACGTCGGTCTCGCGGAACACCGGCCTGACGGTCCCGGTCTGCAGCCGGGACATGTCGAGCAGGTTCCCGACCAGATGGTCGAGGCGGTCGGTGCCCTCCTCGATGCCGGCGAGCAGCTCGGCGCGGTCGTCCTCCGACCATTCGACGTCGTCGGCGCGCAGCGAGGTGACGGCGGCCTTGATGGCGGCCAGCGGGGTGCGCAGGTCGTGGCTGACGGCGGCGAGCAGGGCGGTGCGGATCCTGTTGCCCTCGGCGAGCTTGCGGGCCTCGGCCGCCTCGCCGACCAGGCGCTGACGGTCCAGGACGACGGCGGCCTGGGAGGCGAAGGCGCCCAGAATGCGCCGGTCCTCCGCGGGCAGGACCCGGCCGGTGAGGGCCAGGGCCAGATGGTCGCTGACGGGCATGTCGACGTCCGCGTCCTCGGGCCGGGCGACCGGCCGGGCCTGGCCGACACTGCCCACGCAGGTCCACGGCTCGACGTCACTGGTCCGTTCCAGCAGGGCGACGGACTCCATGGCGAAAGTCTCCCGCACCCGGTCGAGCAGCGCCTCCAGGCTGGTGTCGCCGCGCAGCACACTGCCCGCGAGCAGGGACAGGGTCTCGGACTCCGCCCGCAGCCGGGCGGCCTGCTGGGTGCGGCGCGCCGCGAGGCCGACGACCGACGCCACGGACGCCGCGACGGCGAAGAAGACGAAGAAGGCGAAGATGTTCTCGGGGTCGGCGATGGTCCACGTGTGGACGGGGGGCGTGAAGTACCAGTTCAGGAGCAGTGAGCCGGCGGTGGCCGAGGCGAGCGCCGGCCACATCCCGCCAAGCAGCGCCGCCGCGACGGTCACGGCCATGAAGAGCTGCATCTCGTTGGCCAGCCCCGTCCCGCTGCCCATGGACGTCAGCACCACGGTGAGCAAGAGCGGCCCGGCCACGCCGACCAGCCAGCCCGCCACGAGGCGCGGGCCTCCGAGGCGGCTGCGCCGCCGCTTGGGCAGCCCCCGGCCCCGGCCGACGGCGTCGTGGGTGACGATGTGGACGTCCAGGTCGGGGCCCGACTCGCGGGCCACGGTGGCGCTGACCCCGGGCCCGAACACGTACTGCCAGGAACGGCGGCGGCTCGCGCCCAGGACGATCTGGGTGGCGTTCACCCCGCGGGCGAACTCCAGCAGCGCGGAGGGGATGTCCTCGCCCATGACATGGTGGAACGTTCCGCCGAGGTCCTCGACGAGGGTCCGCTGGACGGCCAGCTCCTTGGGCGAGGCGGAGGTGAGGCCGTCGCTGCGGGAGATGTAGACGGCCAGCACCTCGCCGCCCGCGCCCTTCTCGGCCAGCCGGGCGGCCCGGCGGATCAGGGTGCTCCCCTCGGGACCGCCGGTGAGGCCGACGACGATCCGCTCCCGGGACCCCCAGATCGCGGAGACCTCGTGGTCCGAGCGGTACTGGTTCAGGTACTCGTCGACGCGGTCGGCCACCCACAGCAGCGCCAGCTCCCGCAGCGCGGTGAGGTTGCCGGGCCGGAAGTAGTTGGACAGGGCGGCGTCGATCTTGTCCGGCTTGTAGATGTTTCCGTGGGCCATGCGGCGCCGCAGCGCCTCGGGCGACATGTCGACCAGTTCTATCTGGTCGGCGCGGCGGACGACCTCGTCGGGGACGGTCTCCTTCTGCCGTACGCCGGTGATCGACTCGACGACGTCGCCGAGGGACTCCAGGTGCTGGATGTTCGCCGTCGATATGACGTCGATGCCCGCCGCGAGCAGTTCCTCGACGTCCTGCCAGCGCTTGCTGTTGCGCGAGCCGGGGATGTTGCTGTGCGGCAGTTCGTCCACCAGGGCGACGGCGGGCCGGCGGGCCAGGACCGCATCGACGTCCATCTCCGTGAAGGTGCTGCCCCGGTACTCGATCTCGCGGCGCGGGAGCTGCTCCAGGCCGTGCAGCATGACCTCCGTGCGCGGCCGGTTGTGGTGCTCGACGAAGGCGACCGCACAGTCCGTGCCCCGCTCGACACGGCGGTGGGCCTCGGAGAGCATCGCGTACGTCTTGCCGACGCCCGGCGCCGCGCCGAGGTAGATCCGAAGCTTTCCGCGTCCCATGGTGCGATCTTTCGTGTCGAAGCAGATGGTTCCGTGGCCGTCGCGGACGACGCCACGACCTGCCCTGGGCTAGGGGGCTTCGAAGCGGTAGCCCATGCCCGGTTCCGTGATCAGGTGGCGCGGTCGGGAGCGGTCCTTCTCCAGTTTGCGCCTGAGCTGCGCCATGTAGACGCGGAGGTAGTTCGTCCGGGCGGCGAAGGTGGGCCCCCAGACCTCTTCGAGGAGTTGCCGCTGGCTGATCAGCCGCCCCGGGCTGCGGACCAGGATCTCCAGCAGGTGCCATTCCGTGGGGGTGAGACGGACGGGCCGGCCGTCGCGCCGGACCTTCCTGGCGGCGAGGTCGACGGTGAAGTCCTCGGTGGTGACCGTGAGCGACTGCGGCTCGTCGGCCGGCAGCACGCCGCCCGCGCCGTCGCCGGTGTCGCGCCGCACAGCGGCCCGCAGCCGGGCCAGCAGCTCGGCCATGTCGAACGGCTTGGTGAGGTAGTCGTCGGCCCCCGCCTCGAACGCCTCGACCTTCTCGTGGGTGGTGCGCCGGGCCGACAGGACGACGAGCGGCACGCGGGTCCAGCCGCGCAGGGCCTTGATCACGTCGATGCCGCCCATGTCGGGAAGGCCGAGGTCGAGGACGACGACGTCCGGTCCGCGCTCGGCGGTCAGCCGCAGCGCGGTGGTGCCGTCGGGGGCCGCGTCCACCACGTACGCGCGCGCCCGGAGGTTGATCGTCAGTGTCCTGACGAGCGGCGGTTCGTCCTCGACCACCAGCACCCGGGTCATTGAGGGTGCCACCTTTCTTGTCGTCTCGTCGTTCACGGGACCGTCAGCGTGCGGCCAGGTCCTTCAGCGCGAGGTTGAGCTCGAGGACGTTGACGTGCGGTTCGCCGAGGAAGCCGGCGGTGCGGCCCTCGGTGTGATCGTCGACCAGCTTCGTGACCTGCTGCTCGGACAGGCCGTTGGCCTTGGCCACCCGCTTGATCTGGATCTCCGCGTACTCCGGGGAGATGTGCGGGTCGATCGCGGAGGCCGAGCCGGTGACCGCGTCCTTGGGGACCTCGGACTCCGGTACGCCGTTGAAGGCGGCCACGGCCTTCTTCGTGTCGCCGACCAGCTCGGTCAGTGTCGGGTCGGACGCGCCGAGCTGGCTGGAGCCGGTGGACAGCGGGTCGTAACCACTGTTGGACGGGCGCGGCTGGAACCACTTCGGGTCCGGCCGGGCGACCTCGCTCTCGTCGTCCCCCGTCGTTGCATCAGATGCTGCCTTCTTCGGCAGGTCCCAGGTCTGGCCGATGAGCTCGGAGCCGACCTCCTTGCCTTCGACCTTGACGATCGAGCCGTTGGCCTTGTCGTGGAAGAGGCCCTGGGCGATGCCCGTGACCGCGAGGGGATAGAGGATGCCGGTCACGACCGTGAGGACGAGCAGCATGCGCAGCGCGGCCCAGGCCAGGCGTCCCGTGTTCGCTACGGAGTTGTTCATAGCCGATCAGCACGCTTTCTGGTTAACGCAGCCCGGGGATGAGCGAGATGAGCAGGTCGATGAGCTTGATGCCGACGAACGGGGCGATCAGGCCGCCCAGGCCGTAGAGGCCGAGGTTCCGGCGGAGCATCTTGTCGGCGCTGGTCGGCCGGTAGCGCACGCCCTTCAGGGCGAGCGGGACCAGCGCGATGATGATCAGCGCGTTGAAGATGACCGCGGAGAGGATCGCGGACTCCGGCGAGGCCAGGCCCATGATGTTGAGCTTGTCCAGGCTCGGGTAGGCGACCGCGAACATGGCCGGGATGATCGCGAAGTACTTCGCGACGTCGTTGGCGATGGAGAAGGTGGTCAGCGCGCCTCGGGTGATGAGGAGCTGCTTGCCGATCTCGACGATCTCGATGAGCTTGGTCGGGTTGGAGTCGAGGTCGACCATGTTGCCGGCCTCCTTGGCGGCCGACGTACCCGTGTTCATGGCCACGCCGACGTCCGCCTGCGCGAGCGCGGGGGCGTCGTTCGTACCGTCGCCGGTCATCGCCACGAGCTTCCCGCCGGCCTGCTCCCGCTTGATGAGGGCCATCTTGTCCTCGGGGGTGGCCTCGGCGAGGAAGTCGTCGACACCCGCCTCCTCGGCGATGGCCTTCGCGGTCAGCGGGTTGTCACCCGTGATCATGATCGTCTTGATGCCCATGCGGCGCAGCTCGTCGAACCGCTCCCGCATGCCGTCCTTGACGACGTCCTTCAGGTGGATGACACCGAGGACGCGGGCACCCTCGTCGTCCTCGACCGCCACCAGGAGCGGCGTGCCGCCGGCCTGGGAGATGGTGTCGTTGAGCGCCTGGGCGTCGTCGGCGACGGTGCCGCCGCGCTCCCGCACCCAGGCGACGACCGAGCCCGTGGCGCCCTTGCGGACCTTGCGGCCGTCGACGTCCACACCCGACATGCGGGTCTGGGCGGTGAAGGCGATCCACTCGGCGTGGGACAGCTCGCCCTGGTGGCGCTCGCGCAGGCCGTACTTCTCCTTGGCGAGGACGACGATCGAGCGTCCCTCGGGCGTCTCGTCGGCCAGCGACGACAGCTGGGCGGCGTCGGCCAGTTCGGCCTCCGTGGTGCCTTTGACCGGGACGAACTCCGACGCCTGGCGGTTTCCGAGCGTGATCGTGCCGGTCTTGTCGAGCAGCAGCGTCGACACGTCACCGGCTGCCTCGACCGCGCGCCCGGACATCGCGAGGACGTTGCGCTGGACCAGCCGGTCCATACCGGCGATGCCGATCGCGGAGAGCAGCGCGCCGATGGTCGTCGGGATCAGGCAGACCAGCAGCGCGGTCAGGACGATCATCGACGTCTGCTCGTCGGCGCCCGCGTAGATCGCGAACGGCTTCAGCGTGACGACGGCCAGCAGGAAGACGATGGTGAGGGACGCCAGCAGGATGTTGAGGGCGATCTCGTTGGGGGTCTTCTGCCGGGCGGCGCCCTCGACCAGGTTGATCATCCGGTCGATGAAGGTCTCGCCGGGCCTGGTCGTGATCTTGATGACGATCCGGTCGGACAGGACCTTCGTACCGCCGGTGACGGCCGAGCGGTCGCCGCCGGACTCGCGGATGACCGGGGCCGATTCGCCGGTGATGGCGGACTCGTCCACGGACGCGACGCCTTCGACGACGTCACCGTCGCCGGGGATGATGTCGCCGGCCTCGCAGACGACGAGATCGCCGATCCTCAGCTCCGCACCCGGAACCCGCTCCTCGTTCCTGCCGATGATCCGGCGGGCGACGGTGTCGGTCTTGGCCTTGCGCAGGGTGTCGGCCTGGGCCTTGCCGCGGCCCTCGGCCACGGCCTCCGCCAGGTTGGCGAAGAGCGTGGTGAGCCACAGCCAGGCGGTGATCGCCCAGCCGAACCAGTCGCGCGGGTCCTCGACCGCCAGCACGGTGGTGACCACCGAGCCGATCAGCACCACGAACATGACCGGCGACTTGACCATGACCCGCGGGTCGAGCTTGCGCAGAGCGTCCGGGAAGGACTTCAGGAGCTGCTTCGGGTCGAACAGACCCCCGCCGACCCGCCCGCCCCCGGGCTTGCGCCCGGTGGGCACGTCCGAGTGCGGCGCCGGGCCCGTCGTCGTGGTGGACATGGCGTCCTCGTACTTCTCTACGTCGGTGGTCATGCCGCGAGCCCTTCGGCGAGCGGGCCCAGCGCGAGGGCCGGGAAGAACGTCAGACCGGTGATGATCATGATGTTGCCGACCAGGAGGCCGGTGAACAGCGGCTTCTCGGTCCGCAGGGTGCCCGCGGTCTCGGGGACGGGCTTCTGCTCCGCCAGCGATCCTGCGAGCGCGAGGACGAACACCATCGGGAGGAACCGGCCGAGCAACATGCACAGGCCGAGTGCCGTGTTGTGGAACTCGGTGTTCGCGCCGAAGCCGGCGAAGGCCGAGCCGTTGTTGTTCGAGGCGGAGGTGTAGGCGTACAGCACCTCGGAGAAGCCGTGCGCACCTGTGTTGGTCATCGACGACTCACCGTTGCCGGTGGCCATCGCGATCGCCGTGCCGATCAGGACGAGGGCAGGGGTGATCAGGATGTAGCAGGCCGCGTACTTGATCTCGCGGGTGCCGATCTTCTTGCCCAGGTACTCCGGGGTGCGCCCGACCATGAGACCGGCGATGAACACCGCGATGACCGCCATGATCAGCATGCCGTAGAGGCCGGAGCCGACACCGCCGGGCGCGATCTCGCCCAGCATCATGCCGAGCAGCAGCACACCGCCGGACAGGCCACCGAAGGAGTCGTGGAACGAGTTGACCGAACCGGTCGACGTCATGGTCGTGGAGACCGCGAACAGGGAGGAGGCCCCCTCGCCGAACCGCTGCTCCTTGCCCTCCATCGCACCGCCCGCGAGCTGCGAGGCGGTGCCCGGGTGGGCGTATTCGAGCCAGGTCACCAGGACCACGCCGACGAACCAGATCGTGGCCATCGCGCCGACGATCGCGTAGCCCTGCTTCACGCTGCCGACCATCTTGCCGAAGGTGCGCGGCAGCGAGAACGGGATGACGAGCAGCAGGAAGATCGTCAGGAGGTTCGAGAAGCCGTTGGGGTTCTCGAAGGGGTGGGACGAGTTGGCGTTGAAGTAGCCGCCGCCGTTGGTGCCCAGGTCCTTGATGGCCTCCTGGGAGGCGACGGCGCCGGGGCTGATGGACTGCGTCTGCCCGGTGACGGTGGTCAGTTCGTGAATGCCGGCGAAGTTCTGGACGGCGCCGGCGGCGACGAGCAGGACCGCTGCGATCACGGAGATCGGTATCAGGATCCGTACGACACCGCGGACCAGGTCGGCCCAGAAGTTGCCCAGCTCGCCGGTGCGGGTGGGGGTCCCTCTTGCTCGAAGAGCTCGGGGGAGGGCGAAGCCGCGGACCAGCGCCACGGCCACGGCGATGCCGACGGCGGCCGAGACGAAGTTCTGCACGGCGAGGCCGGCGGTCTGGGCGACGTGGCCCATGGACGACTCGCCGGAGTAGGACTGCCAGTTGGTGTTCGACACGAACGAGGCGGCCGTGTTGAACGCCTGGTCCGGCGTGATCGCCGCGAAGCCCAGCGACCCCGGCAGATCATCCTGAATCCGCAGGATCAGGTAGAGGAACAGCACGCTCACCGCGGAGAACGCCAGCACCCCGCGCAGGTACGCGGGCCAGCGCATCTCCGTGTCGGGGTTCGCTCCGACGGCGCGGTAGATCCACTTCTCCATCCGGAGGTGCTTGCCGGAGGAGAAGACGGCGGCCATGTAGTCGCCGAGGGGTCGGTGCACCAGTACGAGCGCGACGATCAGCGCGGAGACCTGGAGCACGTCAGCAAGAACGGGGCTCATATCCCCCGGAGCGGAAGCGACTGATGTCACCGTCAGAACCTCTCCGGATTGACGAGGGCGAGGACGAGGTAGCCCAGCAGGGCGACGGCCACGACGAGGCCGATGATGTTCTCGGCGGTCACAGCTTCGCCACCCCCTTGGCGATGAGGACCACCAGCGCGAACACCGCGATCGTGGTGACGACGAAGGCCACGTCGGCCATCGCATGCTCCTGGAAGAGGTTCGGAGAGGAACGGACTCCACGAGAAAAGCGCACCCCTGGCGCGAAAGCGCCCCTCGTTGACGACGCCCTTACGCCGCTGACGGCCCTCTTGACGGCATCCATACGCCGCAGTGCTTGGATCACGCCTCCGGCGGGCGCGCCGTCGGCCCCGGCGTTTCGTCGGCCGGTGCCGCGAACGGGCCCGTTCACCCCGGCCTGGTCCCCATCGGTCCGGGCGCGAGAAGGGTTGACGCGGCTCTGATACCTGCGACGCCGATGCCGTAGTTCGGCGGTCGAGTCGCTCGTCGGCAGTGGCCCTGCCGGTCATCATCCCGGCTGTTCGGGGGATACGCGGGCGACCTCGGCGGCGTATCCCACCCCGCGGGGGCATCCCTTGCTGGGACGAAAGGGAGACGTGATGCCGCTCTATCTATCAAGGTTCAGCTACACGCCGGAGACCTGGCGGAGACTCATCGGCCACCCCGAGGACCGCGCCAAGGCCGCTCAGTCGTACATCGAGTCCGTCGGAGGCAAGCTCCACGGCTTCTGGTACGCGTTCGGCACACGCGACGGCTACAACCTGTGGGAGGCCCCCGACAACGTCTCCATGGCCGCGGTCGCCCTGGCGATCAGCGGAGGCGGCGCACTCAGCTCGTTTGAGACGACCGTCCTCCTGACCGTCGACGAAACCATGGATGCCCTGCACAAGGCCGGGCAAGTCCAGTACCGGGCTCCCGGCGCGTAGCGGTCCGGATGGCCGGGCCTGGTTCAGGCACCAGGGCATCGATACAGCAGCGAGGTACAGCAACCACAGCAACCGTCCGCGTCCAGGAGTGGTCGTTGGAAGGCCGCACAGCGTCTTGCGTGTGGTCCACACCACACAACCAACTGGTGGAATCGATCAAGGAGCGCGTCGACGCCCGCGGAGCATCCGGCTACATCGCGGCCGCCGCCCATCGGGACGCCATGGACCGACTTCGCGAGTTGGCCGAGCGTCTGGAAGAAGAGCACGGCGCCGTGTTGGCGGCTGTGGCCGGGCGGGAAGCCGCGCAGGGCGCCCAAGCAACCGTCTTCACCTCCGACACCGATGACATGAACCAACTTCTCGTCGGCCACTCCGTGCGAGTCGAGAAGGCCTGACGGGACGCGGGCACCTCGCTCCGCCGCTCACCGGCTCAGGGGCCCTTGCACGAGCGCCCGGGTCGCGCGGCCTGGTGCCGCGCCTCGCCGCGATACCGAACAGCCCTGGTGGCTCCTCCCCCATCAAGGACTTCCCGGCGCCTTGCGATGCACGGCACCAGACGCGCGACCGAATCGACGCGGCTGCAGCCCCAGGGTGGCCCGTTCGGGGGGTCCCGGCGGCTGGCCGCAACCGAGAGCCGACTACTGGTTGCTCAACAGGCGAGTAGTTGCACATTTGGAAACCAGATGCGTAAGTTGAGGGTGCACGAGGCGGCGACCGCGAAAGGATGACCATGGGGGAGAACGCGAACTCCGCAGAGCAACTGCGTGCCATAGAGAACGCCCCGGTACTCACACGATCCGCGTCCGCCGGCGAGCGTGCCCTGGGGGCGCTGTCGGTCCTGGCGCTTTTCGCCGTGCTCGCCGTGGCGGCCGCGACGGCGATCCCGGTAGTGCTGGGGTCGGTGGCCCTGCTGCTCGCACTGGGGCTCGTCCTGTACTGGCGCTGGTTCCACCTTCGGGCCCCCGGCCGAAGGCCGCACACCAAGAGTGAGGAGCGGATCGCTTTCCTCGGCCCGGTGGCCCTGGCGATCCCCGCCCTCGGGCTGCTGTGGAACAACCCGGTCGCGTTGCCGGGCGCCCTTGCCGCGGCGGCCGTGCCGACCGCCGTACTCGTCGGCTACCTCGTGCTGCGCTGGAGGCGCTGACATGCCCCCGCAGCCGCGCACGCGCCTGACGACGGTGATGCACTCACCCACGCGTCTCGCCATTCTGGGCGTCCTCAGACACGTCCAGCAGATCAACTTCGCCGATCTACAGAACTCCCTGGAGCTCTCCACCGCCGAACTCTCCCGCCAATTGGGCATTCTGGAGAAGGAGAACCTCGTCGAGATCGCGAAGTTCCGTGAGCGGCGGCACGCCGTTACCCGAGTCCGCCTCTCGCCTTCCGGGCGGGAACAGTTCCAGGATTACCTGGAAGAACTGCGCAAGGTCGTTCAAGCGGATATCGAGTAGCGGGACGAGCGGATTCCCGGGCACGGAGATGGGGCGAGCTGGAGAGGCCCACCCCATCATCACCGTTCAGTGCTCAGGAATTGAACCCGGCCGTTGAAGTGCGCGGTTCGTCACGCCCAAGGGGTGGCACATCAGACGGCGCTGGCGGCGAGAGAGGCGGCGAGGCCGGAACAGCGGGGACTCACGGCGGAAGGCGCTGAACCCGACGAGGGCACGCGCCAGCCTGCGCCGAGGTCAGCGCCCCACCCAGTCGGGACTGATCGCAGCTTCCCAAGCTGCGGTCACGGCCGCACCCACGGCTTCATCGTGTGATCGAGGAGCGTCTACCAGTCCATGGGCCGGCGTTGGGCGTTGGCCCTTGATGCTGTCGGAGGTGCACCCGGAGGACCTTGCCCCCCCAGCGTGGCACGACGAAAGCGCCCCGTTCCCGGAAGGAGAGCGTGACACGGCGATGTAATGTGCCCTCACCTGCGCACCCTTGGGGGGGATCATGCACATTCGTACCGCCGTGGCCGGGCTCGCGGTCGCCGGAACGCTCGTGGTCGGCTGTAGCTCCACCGGCTCCAGCGACACCTCACCGAGCACATCGCCGAAGAGCACAAGCTCCGTGGACGCGGCTTCGGCCGAGAAGTCAGCCGCGTTGACCGCGCAGGTGGCCGTGGCAGCGCTGGGGAAGTCGATCCCGGAGTTGAGGCTCGTCCGGGTCTATGACGAGGCCAACGACCCGAACCACCTGCTGGGGCGGCCGGGCGGCTACACCAGCAAGGCCGCCTTCTCCGACAGCCGTGTCTCCTCCGCGGACGTCGAGGGTCTGGACAAGGACGCGATTGAGCGCGGCGGCAGCGTCGAAGTGTTCAAGAGCGAGGACGAGGCGAAGGCCCGGGCGAAGTACATCGAGACGATCGCCAAGTCCATGCCCAGTGCGACCGAGTACCACTACATCGTCGGCGGCACCCTCATCCGTGTGTCAAACCTGCTGACGCCCACTCAGGCAAAGGACTACCAGGCGGCTGCCAAGAGCCTCTGACGTGCGAGCTACGAAGGACTCACCGTGTGCGGTCCGAACCCGAGGATCTCCCGCTCGATCGGCGCCGGAAGCCGTGTGGTGGGCCATCGCCCTCTGAGAACATCGGAGTCATTCATCCAGGCAGGGCGAACTGGATACCGTGACGGTTGAAGTGGCACCATCAGGGTCGCCGGACACCCGCGAGTCCGAGTCCGTGTCCTCGGGCCCGTCTGTCCGCGAGCCGGTGCAGGTGGCCGACGCAAAGGCCACGGGCGGGACGAAGAGGCGGAGCCGACGGCCCGCAGCAGCAACTCCTCGAAGGATGTGTCCATGCGGCTGGCCTTGAAGACGTCGGACCCTGTGCGAAACCAGTCCCTGCGCAGGCTCCTCATCACACTTCTGGTTGCCGCTGTCGCCGCCGCCCTGGCGATCGGCGGCATTGCGGTGGCCAACGCGGTGAACCAGCCGGAGCTCCGGATACGCGGCATCCCCAGCAGCGGCGTTTTGAACGCCGCCGCGCTCTCCGATGCCACGCTCATGGTGGACGTGGTCGATCGCACCGACGACGCGGCGCTGAGTAATGAGGCGCTGCGCAACGTCGAGGCCAGGCTGAACGGCGAGATCGTCCCCACCCTGTGGGTCGGAAACCACCGGGTGCTCGATGTGGGGGCGTTGCGGGACGGGGAGTACGAACTGACGGTGACCACCGACCCGGGCCTGCTCTCGCGCGAGATCAGTCTCAGTCGCCGCTTCGTCGTGGACACCACCCAGCCCTGACCTCGAAGTCCGGTTCAGGCCAGGCCGAACTTCTCGGCGTGCACCTGTCGTGCGGGGACTCGCAGGTCTCGCAGGCCGGCGAGCACGGCCCTGGTCATGGCGGGCGGGCCGCAGACGTACACATCGCGTTCGGTGACGTCGGGGACCAGGTGGTGCAGGCGGTCCGGGCTGAACGGCGGTGGGGCGCCGCCCTCGCCGGTTCTGCCGGTGAGCAGGTGCAGCCGTCCGCCCCGGAGCGCGACCAGGTGGCGCACCTCGTTCAGCAGCACGGCGTCGGCCTCGCTGCGCACCCGGTACAGCACGACGACGTCGCCGGTCGTCTGCTCCTCCAGCATGGCCCGCACGGGCGTGATCCCCACGCCGCCGGCGATCAGCAGGGTGCCGGGACGGGTGCGGTGCAGCGAGGTGAACGCCCCGTACGGTCCCTCGACGAAGGCGCGGCTGCCGACCGGGACGTTCCGCAGGCCGGCACTGGTGCTGCCCGCCGCCTTCGCCGTGAGACGCAGCCCTTGTCCGCCCGGCGCCGCCGACAGGGAGAAGGGGTTGGCCAGCCACCAGTGGTTGTGCCCGGGGAACCGCCAGATGCAGAACTGCCCCGCTCTGGCCGGGAGTTTGTCGAGGTGTCGGCCGGTGACGTACACGGAGACCACGTTGTCCGACTCCGGTACCACGGCCGCGACGCGGAACCGGTGGTAGGCGTTGCGCCACAGCGGCACGGCGACCCGCCCCGTCAGTAGGGCGCCGAAGGCGAACAGCCACAGAATCCACCAGTAGGCCGTGGCGAACGCGGAGGAGGTGAACGTCGTGGTCTCCTGCAACTGGTGGACGAACGACAGGCCCAGGGCCACGTAGAGCAGCAGGTGCAGACCGTGCCACACCTCGTACCGCAGTCGCCGCCGCAGGGGCCGGGTGGAGATCACGGCGATCACGACGATGATGGCCGCGGCGAGCATGCCCAGCAAGGAGGCCGGCACCCCGCTCAGTGCGACGAACGTCTTCCCCATGGACGCGTCGTCGAGGTTCGCGTAGCCGAGCACCACCAGTGTGGCGTGGGTGAGGACGGTCCACAGCAGCGAGAAGCCGACCCAGCGGTGCCACACCGTGAGCCGGTCCATCCCGATGCGGCGGTCCAGCCACGGCAGCCGGGCCACCAGCAGCAGTTGGAACAGCATCAGCAGGGCTGCGTGCAGTCCGAAGAACTTGGCGACCGTGAGCACGCCGTTCTTGCCTGAACCGGCACTGAGGAACAGCGCCTCGACGATCACCGTGTTGACGAGGACGAAGGTCCACAACGCCCAGCGCGCCGCGTCCACCGGAAGCACGGTGCCTTTGCGCACCGTGTTGCTCACCGCCGCCATGGTTGCCATCCCCCCTGACCGCAGCACTCACGGCCCGTCTGCACAAACCCCATGAAGACCGAGGAATCCGGCCGGATGCGCACCTCGATCGGGTAAGGATACGGCGCGTGGATCCGATCCGTTCACGCCGGAACCATCCAATCTGACCGCCTTTTGGCGCGTTGGGCGGCTTGGGGTGCCGCGGTGGTTTGCGTGGTGCGACGTCGGCCTCGGACACCCCGTCCACCTGCCCGACACGCACCCGCTCCGAAGCCGCCCGGGCACCGTCACGACCGCTCGTCCTGAACACCGATCTCCGCCCAGATCGACTTCCCTCCGGCCCGGTGGCGGGTGCCCCAGCGTTGGGCGAACTGAGCGACGAGCAGCAGGCCGCGCCCGCCTTCGTCGAACATCCGCGCTCGCCTCATGTGCGGCGCGGTGCTGCTGCTGTCGGAGACCTCGCAGATGAGCGCGGTGTCGCGGATCAGGCGCAGCTGAACGGGAGGGGTGCCGTACCGGATCGCGTTGGTGACCAGTTCGCTCACCACCAGTTCGGCGGTGAAGACCACCTCGTCAAGGCCCCAGTCCGCGAGGCGACGGGCGACCTTGTCGCGGGCGTCGGCCACGGCGGCTGGGTCGGAAGGCAGATCCCAGGTGGCCACCTGGCCGGCGTCGAGAGCCCGGGTTCGGGCGATGAGCAGGGCGACGTCGTCCCTCGGCTGCGCGGGGAGCAGAGCCTGGACCAGGTCGTCGCAGGTGGCGTCCAGCGAGTCGGCGGGGCGCTCCAGGCGTCGGCGCAGCAGTGCCATGCCCCTGGTGAGGTCGTGTTCGGGGACCTCGACGAGGCCGTCCGTGTACAGCACGAGGAGGCTGCCTCGGGGCACTTCCCATTCGACCGCTTCGAAAGGCAGCCCTCCGACTCCCAGTGGCGGGCCGACGGAGAGATCGATGAACTCGGCCTTGCCGTCGGGCGTGACCACGGCGGGCGGGGGGTGGCCCGCGCCGACGGCGGTGCAGCGGCGCGACACCGGGTCGTAGACCAGATACAGGCAGGTGGCGACGAGATCGGTGACGACCTCGATCTCGGGATCCGTTGCCGTGTCCTCCTCCGCCCCGAGGTGGGTGATCAGGTCGTCGAGATGGACGAAGAGCTCCTCGGGGGGCAGGTCGACGTCCGCCAGCGTGCGTACCGCGGTCCGCAGCCGCCCCATGGTGGCGGAGGCGCGCAGGCCGTGGCCCACCACGTCCCCGACGACCAGGGCGACCCGGGCACCCGACAGCGGGATCACATCGAACCAGTCGCCGCCCAGCCCTGCCCGGGTCCGGGCCGGGAGATAGCGGTAGGCCACTTCCGCGGCCTCCTGGACGGGGAGCCGCTGGGGCAGCAGGCTTCGTTGCAGGGCCAGGGCGGTGGTCCGCTCGCGGGTGAAGCGTCGGGCGTTGTCCACGGCCACGGCGGCTCGTGCGGCGATCTCCTCGGCGAGGAGCAGGTCGTCCTCGTCGAAGGAGTCCCGGCGGCGGTGGCGGACGAGGACGGCCACGCCGAGCGTGATGCCGCGGGCGCGCAGCGGAATGACCATGATCGAATGCATCCCGAAGTCACGGACCTTCCTCGCGCGCTCGGGGTCGGCGACCTGCCAGCTCTCGATGGCTTCGTCCAGGGTGCGGTGCAGCGACGACCGGCCCGTGTGCAGACAGCGGGCGGGGGGCGTGGATTCCGGGTAGTGGTCCACCGCGCCCGGCTGGACCACCGACTCGGGGATGCCGGGCAGGACGGACCGCTGCGCGGCGCGGCGCAGCGCGACGGAGCCCGTGGCGGACGGCCCGGGCTCGACACCTCGGAACAGTCCGTCCAGCAGGTCGACGCTGATGAAGTCGGCGAGCCGCCCCACCGCCACGTCGGCCATCTCCTGGGCCGTGCGCATCACGTCGAGGGTGCTGCCCACCTGCGCGCTGACGTCGTTCAGCAGGGCGAGCCGCTCGCGGGCCCGGTGCTGTTCGGTGACGTCGAGCGCGATGAGCTGCACGTGTCGCACCTGTCCTGCCCGGTTCCTCAGGGGGGACACGGATACGGCCCAGTGTCTGTCGCGGGCTCCGCGCCGCGGCCGGCCATGCACGTGGAAGCGCTCCGGTTCTCCCGTCTCGAGCACCCGGCGCATGCCCCCTTCGACCGTGGTGCAGATGTGCGGAGGCAGGATGTCGGTGACGCGCCGACCGCGCATCTGCTCCTCGGGGAGACCCAGCTCGCGGGCAGCGCCGGCGCTCCCCCGCAAGGCCCGCAACTCGGCGTCGTAGATCATCACCGGCAGGTGGGACTGTGCGAAGGCTTCCTCCGTCGTCGCCTCCTCCTCGTGCGGGGGTGGCTCCCGATGCCGACGCCGCGGCTGCTGTGGCGCCGTGGCCACGATGAGCCACTGTGCGTTGCCCTCGCGGTCGAGTGACGCGTACGCCCGCAGCTCGGCTTCCATGGGGTGGCCGTCCTGGTGCCGCAGCGGAGTCGGCCCGCTTCGTCCTTCGAGAACCGCGGAGAAATGCACCGTGGCGTCGGCGTCGGCGCCGAGCAGACGTGCAGCGGAACGCCCCGCGACGTCCTCGTACGGATACCCGAGCAACCGCTGTGCGCCGGGACTCCACCCCGTGACGATCCCCCTCGCGTCGACGACCGCCGTAGCCGAGGTGACCTGGTCCGGAAACTGCTCGAGGCCGTTTCCGAGGGGGTCGGCACTCTCCATGTCCATTCATCGCCCATCCTGCCCCCGGGCTCTCGGGGGCGCGGGAGACTCAGCAGAGACCGCAGGACGGCGATACGTCGTACCGTCGCGCCGGCTCCTTCCTCACTTGTATCTCTCCTCGCGCGCACACGCAGGTCGACGGACGGCGCCGATCAGGTCGACCCGTGCGCGCACACCGCCGCTCAAAGGCTGAACGATCACTCCGCCGATCTGGGGTTTTCGCGCTGGTTGGCCTTGAAGCGCGCCTTCTTCTGACGATTGCCACACGTGTTCATGTCACACCATTTGCGCGTGCGGCTCTGACTGATGTCGAAGAAGGCGGCTTGGCAGGTCGGTGATGCGCACAAGGCCAATTTTCCGTCTCGTTCGCCTGCGATGATGCTGATCGCGTCGGCGGCGATCACGCCGAGGGCATCTTCCACACAGGAAGCCGAGCTGAGCCGCCATCGCCGCTTGCCCTCGGGCGTCAAGGTCGCCGCGGCCCGGCCCTGTGCGCTGAAGTCGTTGATGACCTCGACAGCAAAAGCAGGGAGAGCGTCCTGGAGCGCGGCCGCTGTCGCGGCGGCGTGAATCGACTCCCTCAGTTCCCGAGCGCGGTCGAGCTGGGCAGTGGTGCAGGAGTCCACGGCGAGGCCGTTCACTGCCAGCCAGTCGATGAGTCGGTGCGGCGCGGGAATGCGCTCCACAGGGCTGCCGTGACGCTCCGACAGAGTCCCCGTGAAGCTGGTCGCCAGCACGCTACCGAGGCGGAAGTCAGGAAACTCAGCACGCATGGAACCACCTTAGCGGGTTCCATGCTGACGCGAAGGCATGGTAGAACCGCCTTAGCCGGTTCCCTCGATGGCCAGGAGGCCTCATGCCCCGTCCAACCAGCGACGTGCAAGCATGTGAAGCCCACGCAGCTGACGCCGACCTCGACGATCTGCGCGCGCGACTGACCGCGGCGCGACTACCGGAGGCCGAGACGGTCTGTCGCGCCGCGCCCGGCCCTCGCCGATGGGAACAGGGCGTTCCTCTCGCCGACCTCGTCGACGTCGTGACCTACTGGCGCACCGGGTACAACTGGCGGTCGTTCGAAGAGCGCCTTGACCGGATCGGCCAGTTCCGCACGACCATTGATGATCTGGGAATCCACTTCCTGCACCGTCGATCCCCGCGCACGGATGCCATTCCTCTGATCTTGACGCACGGCTGGCCAGGCAGCATTGCCGAGTTCATCGATGTAGTAGACGAGCTGGCAGACCCGAAAGACGCAGACGCGCCGGCCTTCCACGTCGTGGTCCCGTCGCTACCAGGCTTTGGTTACAGCGACAAGCCGGCCACCACCGGGTGGGGAACCGAAAGGATCGCGGCCGCATGGGTGGAACTGATGGGAAGGCTCGGTTACAGCACGTTCGCAGCCCACGGTGGCGACTGGGGAGGGAATATCACCACGGTTCTCGGCGGCAGGTTCCCGGCGCACGTTCTCGGCATCCACACATTGTTCGCGGAGGCGCCGCCCGGGTTGTCAACGGAGGGGCTGACGGCGGTCGAGCGCAAGTGGACCGAGGAGACCCGCGATTTCTGGCGCCACCGCGCGGCGTACGCGAAGCAGCAGGCGACCCGGCCGCAGACCATCGGCTACTCGCTCGTCGACTCACCGGTCGGGCTTCTGGCCTGGATCCTTGACAAGTTCGCCGAGTGGTCAGACACCGAGGACAGCCCGTTCGAGACGATTTCCATGGACAGGGTTCTTGACAACGTCACCCTGTACTGGCTGACGCGGACCGGCGCATCGGCGGCCCGCATCTACTACGAAAGCCACAACTCGCTGGACCCCGAACTTCGGGTCGACGTCCCGTCGGCAATCAGCATGTATCCCCGCGACATCGAGAAGTGTCCGCGCCCCTGGGCACAGGAGCGGTATCGGCAGATCGTCCGATGGAAGTCGCCCGAAGTCGGGGGACATTTCCCGTCGCTGGAGGTTCCCGAGTATTTCGTCAAAGATCTGCAAGAGGGCCTCGCGGCAGTGCTGGCCGCCCATCGGTGAACGCGGCGCGGCGACGGCAGAGCGTGGTCGGACAGGGCGCGGCGAAGACGGCGTGGAGCATGTCGAGGTCTTCCGGGCGGGCGCGAAAGGAGCCGCAGCCCGCTGCGCGTCATCCTGCTGCCGGCGTCTTCTCTTGCGCTGCCCTGGCATCGGCCCAGCATCCACCATCACAGCTCGCCTTCGGTTTCCGGTTCTCGTCGACGCCGCCGCGTGCCTCGTCGAACTCCTGGTGCATGTCGTCGACCAGGTCCAGCCCGTAGTGGATGACATCGGTCTGCACATCGACAGGACAGGGTGGCCGTGGCTTCCCCGACCCGCGGGGAGGTAGCGATGGGCGTACACGGGCATCAGCGCCGACGCTTCCGCGAGATGGTGCCGTGCCGTGGTCAGTGCATCCTCCGGAGGAACGTTCACCGGAAGGCCCGCCGCGAGGAACGCGCGGTGGTCATCCGCGAACTCAAAGCCGTACTCGTGCTCGATGCGCGAACTCTGCCTCCGACAGCCCCGGTTCGAACTCGTAGAGTCCGGTCTCCGCCAAGCGATGCGCGGCTTCCGCGCCCAGACGTGCCCCCTCATATGACGGGCTCCTACGCAGCCACGTGAGAGGCGGCGCCTCGTACGCGCGTCCCCTGACAGGCCCACGGCCAGCCCACATCAAGCCCACGGCCAGCCCTGGGAAGCCCCCGGCGTGCAACTCCCTGCCAGGCAGCTTCCTGGCGTGGCCGGATGCGGACAGGGGGGTCGGCGGGATGGTTCTCTCTTCTCAGCGGCCGGGAAGCGCGGGGAACGCGGAACGGTCCGGGGGAGCTGAAGCACCACTGGCTCCATGCGCATCGTCGCGAAGGTCCTGACTCACGCAGGGAACGGAGACCAGAAATGATCCGCATCACCAAGCGTTGTTCCGCCGCCGTCGTCCTCGGCTCGGCCGTGCTCGCCACGCTCGCCTGGGCGGCGCCGGCTCAGGCCGCCGAGCAGCAGGGCACCGGCCCGGCCGTCGCCGCGCAGGTCGAGATCCCGGTCGATGTCGTACTGCCGCACCTGCCCGGCACGCCCGACGACTTCACCTGGACTCCGCTGCCCCTGGGCGGCGACGACTTCACCTGGACGCCGGGCCCGCTGCACAACCGTGACGACTTCAGCTGGCGCCGGGGGCCGGCCAACGGCCCCGACGACTTCACCTGGCAGCCCGGTCCGGTGGGCGAGCGGTGATCTCTGCGACCGGGACCGGGGCGCCGGGTGCCGGCAGACGGCCGCACCCGGCCCTCGGCCCCACGGGCCGGGCTGTGACCGGCCGTCAGATCCACTGGCGGCGGGCCGCCTGGACTCCCGCCTCGAAGCGGCTGGAGGCGCCCAGGCGCTCCATCAGCTCGGCCATGATGCGGCGTTCGGTGCGGACCCCGATACCGAGGGCCCGGGCCACCGCCTCGTCGGTGAGGCCGGTGGCGAGGAGCTGCAGGAGTTTGCGCTCCTGCGGGGTGAGGCCCTGCGGGTCCTCGTCGGTCGAGGGGTGCTGATGGAACGGCGTCGCGTGTTCCCAGTACGCCTCGAACAGGGCCCGCATGGCGAGCACCACCGGCCGGCTGTGGAACATCAGCGCCGCGGGGCCCGTCTGGCCGGGCAGGTTGGCCACGATGGCCGCGGTCGTGTCGATGATCAGCAGGCGCATCGGCAGGGTCGGCGACGTGCGGATCTCGCTGTTGTGTTCCGCCATCCACTGCGCGTGGGTTCTCGTCACCCGGTCGTTGACGGCGCTGTCGAGGTAGATCGAGCGGAACCTGACGCCGCGGGCGAGCGCCCGTTCGTTCAGCGGTCGGGACGCCTCGATGGCCTCCTTGGTCAGCCCGCCCACGGGGTGGAAGACGAGGGACTCCTGCTGGCACGACTCGGCGAGGGCCTCCAGCCGGATGCGGATCTCGTCCACGTTGTCGAGCTGCTCCGTGCCGTCCGAGCCGGATCCGCCCGAGGCCGTGTACTCGGCGGCGAGTGCGGCGAGCGCGGCCCGGTTCTGCTCGATGCGCTGCTGCCGCCAGGCCAGTTCGTCCTGTTCCCGCTGGAGCAGGACCTTCAGGCCGAGCGAGGGGTTCACCGCCCGCAGCGTGCCGGGTGAGTCGCCCGAGGGGGCGAGCAGCGACAGGTCCGACAGGCGCATGAGCGCCCTGTGCACATCGTCGGGGCCGATGTCGAGGAGCTCCGCGAGCTTGTCCGGATCATGTTGCTTGTGGAAAAGGATCGCGCGGTACACCGCGAGGGTCTGCTGATCGAGCGGCGATACGTCATCCACGTGGCGTCTCCCCCTTGAACCACATGTGAACCGCATGTCTGGACCGGACTGCCGCACCGGCTCGCGAGGGGCCGCGCGGCACAGGGGGGCCGTCGCAGGTCGGGCGTAGATCCCCCGTATGTCGTTCACATATTGGCCACGTTACCCGCTCAGGAGTTCCGGTGTCGCACACAGTCGCACATGTACCACCGCCGTTGCACGGCTGTGTCGTGCTTGTCGTCGACGCCACCACCGGCGTCGGGCGGCGGGTCACGAGTCAGCTCTGCGCGCTGGGCGCCGCGGTCGCCGTGGTCGGCGCCGGGCATCCGGGGCGCGATGACGACGCCGCCACCAACGCGGCGTTCCTGTGCAAGGAACTGGCCGGAATCGGGCTGGTCGCACTGCCGTATCAGGCCGATGTGGAACGGCCGGAGAGCTTCCGCGCGCTGACCGGCCAGATCGCCGCCGACCTCGGCCCGGTCACCGCCAGTGTCGTGGTCGTGCCGTCCGCAAGCGGAGGCGAGGGACTGGCCCCGGTGTTCCGCGTGCTGTCGGGTGTGGTCGCGGCCTCCCTGCCGGCCGGCGCCGAGCACATCGAGGTCGACGTGGGCGGCGACGGCTTCAGTCTCGAGGAGGCGGCCCAGGCGGTGGTGGAGCGGCTGGTGCGCCTGCACGAGCAGTGCCGCACGCCCTCGGGCTGAGAGTCGCCAACTCCCATGTTTTCCAGAGTCTTTGCCTTAGTCCTGCCGTACGGGGGTCGAGCATGTCGATACGGATAGTCCTCGCTGGTGATCACCAACTCGTACTGGAGGCCTTCGCCGAGACGCTCAACGGCGTCGACGGGCTGGAGGTCGTCGGGCTGGCCACGTCGTACGACTCCGTCCAGCCGGCCGTGGAGCGGCACCGGCCGACGGTGTTGCTGCTCGGCGAGTCCACGATGGGTGGGAAGGCGCTGCGCGTCGCCACCGACGTGCGGAGCCGGCATCCCCGGTGCGGGGTCGCCCTGATGGTCGGGGCGGCGACGTCGTCGGTGGTGGACCGGGCCGTGGCGGCCGGTGCGCTGGGCGTCGTGCCGAAGAACGCCCGGCTGCCCCAGCTCGTCACGACGCTGATGGGCGTCGCGGGCGGCTGTCTGACGGTCGACCCGTCGCTGCTGCGGCCGGTCGCCGTCGGTGAAATGTCGCTGAGCACACGGGAGATGGACGTGCTGCGGCTGACGGCCGGCGGGGCGACGGTGAAGGAGATCGCGGGCGAGCTGTATCTGGCGGCGGGCACGGTACGGAATCTGACGTCCGCCGCCATCAAGAAGCTCGGTGGGCGCAACCGGTTCGACGCGGCGCGGATCGCCGGGGAACACGGGCTGCTGTGAGGCCCCCGCGGGCGGTGGGCGAACGCGCGCCGGCCCCGGCACATGGGGTGCCGGGGCGGGGCGTCGGTGCCGTGCGCTCGCTGGTCAGGTTCGTGCGGTCGCTACGGCGACGGGTGTGCGGTGCGGTGCCTGTGTCACTTCTCCAGGCAGAACTCGTCGATCGGGTAGCCGACATGGCGGTCGGCCGTGGGCAGGTGCCCGAGGATGGTGTCGCCCGGCTTCAGCTCCGTGGAGTTGAGGACCGCGGCGTTCGGGCCGAGGACGCGCACGTGCCAGTCGTCCTGGAGGATCAGGTTGACCGACTGCCCGCTCGGGGCGACCGCGTCGATGGAGATCAGCGGACGGGTCTCGATCTTGACGCGGCCGACGCTGACGGGCCGGGTGCGGCCCTTGACGTCGACGGCGAGCACCTTGCTGCCGGCGTGGAGTTCGCTCAGGTAGTGGGTGCGGCCGGCCTGCGAGACGGTGTACGAGTGCAGGGCGCCGGCGTTGACCCGGAACGGGCGGGTCGGCATGTACGGCAGCGGGTGGGTCTCGCTGACGCACAGCACCATGCCCTTGGAGTGCGAGCCGACGAGGATGCCCTCGTCCTTGCGGAAGTGGGTCGTGGTGTCGACGCAGGCCCGCTCGCCCATTCCGATGTGCGTGGTCCGGGTGACGGTGAGTTCGACCAGGTCGATCTCACCGCCCCGGGCGCTGGCCGCGGTGCGCAGGGCCGTGGCGTCGCCGACGGTGTTGGCCCGCATCAGGACGCCGTCCGAGCCCAGTTCCAGGACGCCGTAGATGATCTCGGCCTCCTCGGTGTTGGACGCGGTGGTGATGATGGAGCCGGGGGCGCCGGTGGCGGCGGCTATCACGATCTCCAGCGGGATCTTGGTGGGGTCGCGGAAGTCCAGCACGCTCCACGGCTCCAGGCGGGCCGCGAGGCAGGCGTCCTCCAGGGTGTCGGCGTCGACGATCTCCACGTAGCGGCCGAACTCGACGTCCGGGTGGGCCTCCTGGAGCGCGGCCCGTTCCTCGCGGGGGCCCGGGACGACGACCAGGTCGGCGGCGCCGAGGTCGGCGGGGACGGCGTCGAGGCCGTCCTCGAAGAGCAGGACCTTGCGGACGGTGGGCGGCAGGCCGGCGAAGACGGCCGGGTCGGCGGCGACGATGCCGTCGATGCGCTGGTGCAGGGCCTCTTCGAGTACGGCCTGGGTAGCGGTGCCGGCGCGTCGGATGTCAAGCCAGCACAGTTTTGCGTCCGTCATGATGCGGACCTCCTGTCGGGTGTGAGGTGTACGAAGGGTCGGAGAGGTGGTGCGTGTCGTGGTCGAGCGGGGAGCCGGGCGCGCCGGCCGGGGCGTCCAGGTGATCGGGGGTCAGCCGCTCGGCCCGGTGCGCGTCGGCCGGGAAGGCGAGCGGGGCGAAGTGCTGCTCCGGGAAGTGGTGGATCAGCCGGGCGACCTTGGCGGCGAGCTGCCGTGGGTCGGAGGCCTGGAAGATGTTGCGGCCCATCGCCACCCCGCCGGCTCCGCCGGCCAGGGCGTCCCGGACGTAGGCCAGCACGTCCTCCTCGGTGGGCATCGCGGGACCGCCCGCGACCAGGACGGGCACCGGGCAGGCGGCGGTCAGGTCGAGCATCTCCGCGGTCGAGCCGAGGAAGACGGTCTTGACCAGGTCCGCGCCCAGGTCGGAGGCGACGGTGACGGCGTGCGCCACCAGGTCCGGGTCGCGCGGGTCGGTGACCCGGGGGCCGCGCGGGTACACCATGGCGAGCAGCGGCAGGTTCCACCGGTCGCAGGCGTCGGCGATCCGTCCGAGGTCGCCGATCTGCTGCCGCTCGTCGTCCGAGCCGACGTTGACGTGGACGCTCACCGCGTCCGCGCCGAGCCGGAGGGCCTCCTCGACCTGCGTCACCACGTACTTGGCGTCGGGGTCGAGCGCCTGGCTGGTGGACGCGTTGAGATGGATGATCAGCGACATCGCGGCGAACCGCTCCGGGCTGATGTGCCGGACGCTGCCCTTGTGCACGACGACCGCGTCCGCGCCGCCGGCGGCGAGCTGCCCGGCGAGGTGGTCGAGGCTCGTGCCCTTGGGTGCGACGGGCCCGTCGCTGATCGAGTGGTCGAGAGGGGTGATCATCAGGCCGGCCGTGCTGTGACGGTAGAGCCGCCGCAGCCTCAGTGACCTGGCGAAGTGGCCGAACGCGGTCATGGGATGCCCTTTCTGTTGCGCGGATCGGTACGCGTACGCCGGTCGGTGGCCCGGCGGGCGTCTGGTCCGGCGGAACCGCCGGGATCGGGCGGACCGGTACCGCGTCGCTCCGCGGGCGGCGGGGCGGGACCGCCGGTGGGGCCTGTCGGCGTCGGGCCTTCGGCCGGGGGGTGTCCCGCCGGGGGGCGTCCCACCGGAGGGATGGGCTCGGTCGGGCGCACCGGCCGCACCACGGACACGGGCCGCGTCGCGGACACCGGCTCCGTTGCGGGTACCGGCCGCGTGCCGGGTGCCGGCCGCGTGTTTGAGTCGGTGTCGCTCGTCGGCGGAGCGTTCCCCGCGGGGCGGATCCTCACCGGGGCCGTGACCTCGCGCAGCCGTGTGCGGTCCGGCTTGCCCGACGGGGTGAGGGGGAGTTCGGGCCAGACCGAGACGTCGACCGGGGCGTGTTCCGGGGTGAGTGTCGCGGCGACGTAGCCGCGCAGGTCGCAGGAGGTGTGGCCGGCGCCCGAGTGGAGTTCGACGGCGGCGTGGACCTGCTCCACCAGGTCCTCGTCGCGTACGCCGAACACCGCCGCCTGCCGCACCTGCGGATGCTGGAGCAGCGCCGCCTCGATGGCGGCCGGGTCGAGCTTGAGGCCGCCGTGCTTGATGACGTCGCCGACCCGGCCGTCCAGGCGGAGATAGCCGTAGCGGTCCCAGTGCCCGAGGTCGCCCGTGCGCAGCCAGCCGTCCCGGTAGGTCGCCTCGGTCAGCTCCGTGTCGTCGAGGTAACCGGCGGACACCGTGGGCGAGTTGATCCAGATCTCGCCGCTCTGCCCCCGGACCGGCGGGGCGCCCGAGTCCGCTGCCCGGATCTCGACACGCACCCAGGGGAAGGGCCGGCCGGCCGAGCCCAGCAGTTCGGGCTCGCGGTGGTCGAGCGGGGTGAGGCTGCTGATGCCGCCGGCCTCCGTGGTGCCGTACACCTGGATGAGTACGTCGCCGAAGACTTGGACCGCCTGCCGGACCCGTTCGGGGGCGGCCGGCGTGCCGCTGTAGGTGATGCGGCGCAGCGAGGACAGGTCGAACGAGGTGACCAGCGGGTGGTCCAGCAGGCGGTACAGGTGAGGCACCGCCAAGTAGACGTCCGTCACGCCCAGTTCGGCGATCGCCGCCAGGGTCGCGTCGGCGTCGAACTCGTCGTGCAGGACGACCGTGCCGCCTCCGCACAGCACGGCGTCGGCCATGGGTGCCGTCGTGTGGCTGACCGGCGTGACGGACAGCAGCGTCGCCGGGCCCCGGGGGTCGAGGCCGGAGGCCAGCCGGTGGACGAGGTGTTCGCGGGTGCCGTAGCGCTGCGCGACCATCTTGGGCCGGCCGGTGCTGCCGCTGGTGAAGTCGACGACGGCCAGGTCGTCGGGGTGCGGCGGCGGGGCCGGCGGCACGGTGCCGTGCCCGTCCGCCGTGCGCGGGATCGCCCGCACGGTCAGGCCGGGCCGCCGCCGCGCCAGCCATCTGCCGCGGGCCACGCTCTCCTCGTCCGTGTCGTCCACGAGCAGCAGCGACACCCCGAGGTCGCGCAGCAACCCGGTCTGGGTGGCGACCGAGAACGTCTCGGTGTCCGTGCGCGGGTTCATCGAGCGGACGTAGACGGAGGTGGCGCCGAGCAGATGGACGGCGTAGCGGGCGCTGAGCATCAGCGGGTGGTTGGGGCCGGTCAGGACGGCGACGGTGGTGCCGGGGCGGACGCCGTGGGAGTGCAGGAGCGCTGCGCTGCCCAGGACGGACGCGCGCAGTTCGCCTGCCGTCACCGTCCTTTCCGGCCGGTGCAGGACGACTCGGGTCGGGTCCCTTCCCAGCGCCGCGAGAACGCGGCGCGCATAGGGGCGGGGAATTGCTTCGGTGGTCATGGTCCTCCTCTCCACCGATTTCCGGGAATCAAGAGATCTTCATTTGCGCCATCATTCCCATGGCGCTGTGGTCGATCATGTGGCAGTGGTACGGATAGACACCGCGGTGCGAATCGAAGGTGAGCTGGAGTTTCGCTGTCTGGCCGGGAAAGAGCAGCACGGTGTCCTTCCAGCCGGTCTCCGCCGGATACGGCGGCTGCCCGTCCCGTTCGAGAATGCGGAACTGCACCAGGTGCGTATGGAAGTTGTGCGGCACGGTGGCGCTCTTGTTGGTGACCGTCCACACCTCGGTGCTGCCCCACTCGATGTGGGTGTCGATGCGGTCCGGGTCGAAGGTCCTGCCGTTGATGTAGGCCTGGTGGCCGCCGGAGCCGGGCTCGTCCATGGAGAGGTCGAAGCTGCGCTCCACGGTCGGCTTCGGCAGCGCAGGCAGCGTGGCGAGGGTGCCCGGCACCCTGCTGGTGTCGGCGGTGCGTTCGCCGATGTCGAACCGCATGACCTGGCCGACGAGTTCGGTCGGGCCGGGGCCCAGCATGTTGGCGAGGGTGAGCTTGGTGCCGGGCGCGTACGTCGAGAAGTCGACGACGAAGTCGATGCGTTCCCCCGGGGACAGGACCAGCACGGGCGTCTCGGCGGGGGCGGCGAGCAGGCCGCCGTCCGTGCCGATCTGCTGCACGGGGTGCTGGGTGGCCGACCCGTCGGTCAGCGCGAGGACGAAGATGCGCAGGTTGCAGGAGTTGACCAGCCGGAAGCGGTACTTGCGGGCCTCGATCTTCAGATACGGCCAGGGGCGGCCGTTGACCAGGATGGTCGTGCGGTTCTCCGCGTCGTCCATCGTGTAGACCAGCTGCGCGTTGTCGTCGAAGTGCGCGTCGCGCAGCACCAGCGGGATGTCGTACTTCCCGGACGGCAGGTCCAGCCGGCCCTCGGCGGGGTCGCGCAGCAGGTAGAGGCCGGACAGGCCCCGGTAGACGTGCTCGGACTCCATGTGGTGCGCGTGGTCGTGCGTCCACAGGGTGGCGCCGGGCTGCTCGTTCTCGTACACGTAGGTCCGCTTGCGGCCGGGCGCGATGGTGTCCATCATCCCGCCGTCGTGCGCCACCGGGTTGTTGCCGCCGTGCAGATGCACCGAGGTCGGCATGTCCAGCGCGTTGATCTGCTGGACGACGGTGGTCCGGCCGGTGCGGGCGCGGATGGTGGGGCCCGTGAACGAGCCGTTGTAGGTCAGGGCGTCGGTGCGGGTGCCCGGCAGGATCTCCACACCGGCCCGGCGCATGGTGATCCGGTAGTGGTCGGCGGTCTTGGTGCGGCGGTAGGGGGCCAGGACCGGCGGGGTCGTCAGGGGCAGCGAGAAGGGTTCGACCGGGGCGGCCGCCGCGCCGGCCGGTGCGGCCTTCCCGGCCGCCGATCCGGCTGCCGCGACCGGCTGTCCGGCGGTGAGCGTCCGGAAGACCCCGCCCGCCGCGCCGACCGCGCCGACGGCGCCGGTGGTGAGGCCGAGACGTATCGCATGTCGACGACTGAACACGAGGTTTTCCTTCTCTGTCGGTGGTGGTGAAGGCTGAATTCGTGTTCCGAGCATGCGCTTCGGGTGCCGAATGTCCGAGCGAATGCCGTCGGCCCCTGTCATCTGTCACACATTCCATGACCTCGGTCATGAGCGGGAATGGTGACTGTCATTCTGTGCGGCCACTGCGGGAGGAGGGGGTGTAGCAGGCCGCACAGTGGATTCGGACTGTCCGTCCACACGAGTCCGAACCGGAGGCCCGATGAATCCCGCAAGCACGAAAGCGATCACTGAGAAACCCCCCAAACCCCCCGGGTTCACCGCCCGGGCGCTGCGCACCGATGTGCGGGTGACGTTCGACGACGGCACGGACACCGCGCTGCTCCGGGGGCCCGCCACCTCTCTCGCCCTGCGCCCGGTGCGCGGCCCGCTGCGTACGGTGCTGCTCCGGCTGGCCGGGGGCCCGCTGCCGCGCGAGGAGTTGTACGAGGGTCTCGACGCCGCCGGACGGGAGCGGGCCGACGCCCTGCTGGACCGGGCCGGGCAGCTGCTGGCGTACAGCGTGCTGACGCACGACGAGTCGCCGCTGCGGCGGGAGTTGGTCCGGCTGGAGCCGACCGCGCGGGACGCCGTGCACCGGGTCGTGGACGTGGCCGCCGGCGACCGCGTCCGCCTCTCCCGGTTCGCGTTCTGCCGTACCCGCGAGGGCGTGCTCGTCCTGGAGTCACCGCTGGTGAAGTTCCGCGCGGTGCTGGTCGACCGGGCCGCCCGTGAACTCGCCGCCGCCCTGGGGCAGCCGGGCCGGGCGGGGAGCTCCGGGGAGGTCACCGGGCTGAGCCGGGCGGAGACCCTCGACGTCCTGGCCCATCTCGTCGGGCTGGGCTTCGCCGAGGTCGCCGGCCCGGACGGGACGTTCGCCTCCGACACCGAACCGGTGCTGCGGCAGTGGGACTTCCACGATCTGCTGTTCCACTCGCGCGTGCGCTCCGGGCGCTACGACGGCGTCTTCGGCGCCGTCTACCCCTACCGGGGCGAGATCGATCCGCAGCCCGCCGTGAAGCCCGCGCCGCCCGGCCCGGTGACCGCTCTGCACCGCCCGCGCCGCGCCGAGCTCGACGCCGCCGACCCGTCCCTGACCGCCGCCATCGAGTCCCGCCGCTCCCACCGCACCTTCGGGGAAAGGGCGTTGACGGCGCGCGAGCTGGGCGAGTTCCTGTACCGGGTGCAGCGCGTGCGCGTGCACCGCACCCCCGGTCCGGACTCCCCCGGCGAGGACGAGGTCGTCTCACGGCCGTACCCGAGCGGCGGCTCGCTGTACGAACTGGAGCTGTACGTCACGGTGTTGCGCTGCGACGGGCTGGAGCCGGGCATCTACCACTACGACTCCTACGCGCACCGCCTGGTCCTCGTCAGCGCCGAGGAGGCCGGCCGGCGGGAGCTGCTGGGTGTGGCGTCCCGTTCGGTGGGCTTCGAGGTCCAGCCGGACGTGCTCTTCACGGTGACCTCGCGGTTCCAGCGCATGGCGTGGAAGTACCGGGCGATGGCCTACGCGACGACGCTGCGGCACACCGGTGTGCTCTACCAGACCATGTATCTGGTGGCCACGGCGATGGGCCTGGCGCCCTGCGGGCTGGGCAACGGCGACGCCGACCTGTCGGCGAGGGTGCTGGGCCTGGACTACCTCCGGGAGTCGTCGGTCGGCGACTTCCTGCTGGGGACGCCGGCCACCGGCACCGAGCTGCCCGCGGACCCGGGCGAGGAATGGCACATGGTGAACAGCCCTGACTGGGCAATTCCGCTCGACGGCCCCGGAAAGCCGGGCGGCGGCGAAAAGTCATCCGCCCCGTGATAAATGTCAGCCGGCGGCCGCGAACCCTGGCGCCGGGATGACAGCCCGAGCAATATGGATGTCAGAGCCGGACGGAAGTGAAAGAAATTCCGGAAGGCGACCAGGAATTCATGGCCGGGATTTCCGGTGACGGAACTCCCCGGCCTCGACGAAAGGAATGCGACATGACCGCCAAGGACATCAAGAACCAGGACGCGGACAAGGCGTTCGAGGGCTTCGACGCGGACGAGCTGGAGACCCTCGAGGTCACCGACGGCGTCGCCCTGCCCGAGATGGGCGCCTCCAGCGGCTCGATCGGCACCTCCTCCTCGTCCTCCAGCACCTGCTCGGCCTGCTGAACCACTCACCCCGGATCTTCGGAAGGATTTCGACATGACCGCCAAGGACATCAAGAACCAGGACGCGGACAAGGCGTTCGAGGGCTTCGACGCGGACGAGCTGGAGACCCTCGAGGTCACCGACGGCGTCGCCCTGCCGGAGATGGGCGCCTCCAGCGGCTCGATCGGCACCTCGTCCTCTTCGTCCAGCACCTGCTCGGCCTGCTGAACCGGCGTCAGCGCGTAAGCACCACAGCCTGAACGCAGAAGGATGCGCCTGTCCGGCCTCGGCCGGTCGGGCACATCCTTGCGTTCAGCCGGAGAACGGCCGTCAGCCGCGCACGGCCAGGTGGTACGACGAGGCCCACAGCACCACGGCGCTGCCCAGGCCCACCACGATCCGCACGGTCTCGCTCGCGAGGCCGGCCGCGACGAGCACGAACCCGGCGACCGCGACGGCGGTCAGCAGCGACGCCGTCCACCGGTACTGCCACTGGTCGTACAGGCGGGCGAGCGGGAAGAAGTGCAGCCCCACGACGAGGGCGATGCCCGCGGGGATGACCTCGGGCCGGCCCGCGGCGTTGGACGCGGCGATGACGGCGAAGATGGCCGCCAGCTCCACGGTGTTGACGATGCCCACGCCGCGCGCCCAGTTCGCCGGCAGGTTCACCGTCCGGGGCGAGGGCGCGGCGTCCTTGCGGTACCCCAGGTAGATCGCCGCCGCGGTGAGCAGCAGCGCGGCCACCTCGATGCCGAGCGGTGCGACGTCCGTCGCCGAGCCGGTCCCGGAGGCCGCCGCCACGGCCCACATCAGGCCGAACACGGAGAGCACCAGCACGCCTCGGCGGCGCAGGTTGCGGGTGAGGGCGACGCACTCGGCGTCCGTGGCGGACGGGGTGGGGGGTGTGGTGGGGGACGTAGATGTCACTCGCGGAGAATACACCTGCCGACCTGCCTTCTTGACGGTTTCGGCCAGCCCGCCGCACCCTCGAAACGGAATACAACATTCCGACCCCAATCCCGTAGTCGGGCGTCACGGAAACGATGACGTATGTAAGCGCCGGACCGTTTTCCCTTCCGGCTCGAATTCCCGGCACCAATCATGTGATTCAGGTTCTCGAATTCATTGTGGCTCTTCTCGGAAGGTGAAAGGACATGGGGGTTCACGCTCCGGAGCGCATTGCCGTGAGGCCGGATTCCGCCGGCCTGACGGGGGTGCGACTCCATACCCGGATGCCGGTGACACCGGCCTGGCTGGCCCGGCACGTCGTCCCGGTCGCCCGCGCACTGGGCGAGCGGGGCGTGCCCGGCGTGCAGGTGCGCCGCGGCTGGCTGCACGGACCGCACGTCGACGTGCTCGCCCCGGCCGGCGCGGTGCCGCCCGGCGGCGCCGTCGACTGGGCGGCGATCGAGGCCGCGCTGGACGCCGGCCCCCTCGACCCGGCCCGGGCGCTGACCGAGGAGGTGTATCTGGACCAGGCCCGCGAGTTCGGCCGCCTCGAAGCGGTGGAGCCGCCGTACCTGCCGCTGCGGGAGCACGGCGCGGTGCTGCGCGTCGCACCCGGCGATCCCGCGCTGCGCTCCCGGGAGCCGCGCCTCGACGCCCTGCGCACGGTCGTGTACGGCGCCCTCGCGACACCGGTGCTGACGATGATCGAGGGGATGGCCGAGGAGCCGGGCAGCGGCACGGTCCGCCTCGCGGAGGCGTTCGCCGCCCTCGTCGACACCCATGCCCTGGGGCCGGCCTACGGGGTGTTCTCGCCCCGCTCGCACGTGGAGGCCTTCCTCGCCTGGGCGGCCCCGCGCAAGGACATGCGCCCGGTCTTCCGGGAGCGGCTCGCCAAAGAAGGGCCCCGCATCCGCGAGGTCGTCGAACAGCGGCTGAGCGGCGCGGTGTCCCCGGCGGCCGCCCAGTGGCGCACGGCGTTCGCCTACGGCGCCGGGGTCCTGGACCACGCGGTCGCCACCGGCGCCCTCACCCCGGACCTGCTGGACTCCGTCACCGACGGCGTCGACCGCAGCCGGATGGGCCCGCCCGGGGCGGAGGCGGTGGTGCCGACCGGCGAGCAGCCGGACACCGACTTCCACCGGACCGTGCACGGCTCGGGGGCGATCAGCACCCCGTCCCCGTTCTTCGCCGCCTACCGCCTGCTGACGAACCTCTTCTACCAGCAGCTGCCCCTGCTCACGGTCTCGCCGATGCAGCGCTACTACATGTGCTTCGCGCTCGCCGAGACCGTCGACGAGGTGCTCGGCAGCAGCTGGCGGGAGCGCTTCACCGCCACGCGACCGACGGGAGCCCCGCGATGACCAGCCCCGAACCCCAGTGGTTCCTGCGCGTCAACCCGCTGCGCAGGGCCCGCCTCGCCGACCCGGAGCAGCGCCGCCTGCTCGGTGAACTCGCCACCGCAGAGGCCGAGTTGGCCGAAGCCGCCGAGGTGTGCTCGCAGGAGCTGTACGAGCGGATCGGCGCGGCCGCCTCGGACACCGAGCGGCGTGAACTCATCGCGCTGCGCCGCGCCATCCACAACGGCCGCGCCCCCAAGAAGACGCCCGAGAGCCTCGAAACCACCCCCTCGGTGACCCGCTGGCTGGCCGCCTGGACCGGGCGGGAGCGGCTGCGCACCACGATCACGCAGGGCTACCCGGCCGCCGCCGACCGCGAACGGACGGTGCTGGCCGCCCTGTTGGGTGACGGGGACCTGCTGCGCTCCCTCGCTCTCGTCGCGCCCGAGGTGCACCAGGAGGCCGAGCGCTACCGGGCCGCGGTCGAGGGCCCGGGCAAGGTGTCCGCCCGCACCCGCAAGTCCGAGCGCGGCCTGATCCAGTACGTGACCCGGGCGATGGTGCGCACCAGTCCGCTCTCCCGGTTCACCGCGGTGGGCATCGCCGAACCGGCCCCGGCCGGCGACCCGGAGGCCGTCCGCCCCGGTGAGGTGCCCTTCACCGGCGCGCGGGCCGTACCGGGCCTGGACCGGGTCATGCTCCACTACGTCCTCGGCGGCCTGCCCACCGGCGACACCGACCTGACCGGACTGTGGGTGGGGATGCCGCCCACCTCGCATCCCGATCCGGAGGCGGGCAAGCTCTTCTTCCTGAAGTTCTCCGAGCAGGGCATGCACCGCCTCGCGGTCCCGCTCGACGGGCCCGTGGGAGATCTGCTCGACGCGCTGTCGATGGGGCCGCGCAGGTTCCCGGCGGTCGTCGCGCATGTCGCCGCCCGGGCCGGCTGCTCCGCCGAGGAGGCCGAGGGCCGCGTACGGCAGGCCCTGCGGCAGGGCGTGCTGTGCACGTTCAGCCGGCCCGAGGAGCAGACCGCCGCGAGCGACTACGACGACCTGCTGACGCTTCCCGACGCCGAGCAGCCGCCCGACGTACGGGAGTTGGCGCAGCGGGTGCGCGCCGGGCTGCCCCGGGTGACCGAGGCACCGGCCGCCGAGCGGGGCGCGCTGCTGGCCGGGCTGCGAGGCGACCTCGGCCGGTTCAGCCAGACGGCGGGCCGCCCGGCGCACATCACGGTCGAGGAGGACTACGTCATGCCGCCGCTGAAGGTGGCGGCCTCCGACTGGCACGCCCCGCTGGCCGACCTCGGCCCCGCGGTGGAGCTCCTGACCGTCTTCGACTGGCTGCACGACGTACGGGTCCTGATGACCGCCGCGTTCGTGGAGCGGTTCGGGGCCGGGGCGAACGTGCCGCTCGCCGAGCACGCGGCGTTCATCGTCGGGGAGGTCTCCCGGCGGGCCGCCGCGATGGCCGCCGTGTACGGGCCCGAGGGCACGGGCCAGGCCGCCGCGCTGTCCGGGATCGGACCGGCGGACGGCTGCCTGGAGCGCATGTACCTGCTGCGCCGCGAGCTGTCCGAGGAGGTGCACGCCCTCCTCACGAAGACGGCCCAGGCCGGTGAGGACACCCTCGGGCTCACCGCGGCGGACGTCGCCGAACTGACCCGGTCGCTGCCCGACCGCTTCCGCAGCGACCCGCTGATCTACGGCGTGCTGCTCCAGCAGGCCGGCGACCAACTCGTCCTCAACGACGGACTGCCGGGCCACGGCATGCTGTACGCGCGCTTCCTGGAGGCCGACCGCCGCCAGGGCGGCCACGCCCTGCCCCGCCTGGCCGGCCATCTGGACCGCTTCTACGGCCATGACGGCACGCGCATCACCGAGGACCTGGGCCTGCACCGCCTCAACGTCAACGCGCACACACCGGTGCTGCCCGGCGGCCTCACCGCCGAGGACTGGTTCTCGCTGCGCCTGGCGCACGACCCGGACACCGACACGCTGCGGGTCGAGGACGCGGACGGTGCCCCGCTGCGGGTGCTGCCGCTCGGCACGGGCCACCCGGGCCTGTTCCCGCCGCCGCTGTCGGTCGCCTCCGGCCTGGTGATCAGCGGTCGGCTCTTCAACAGCCTGCCCAACTCCTGGCACGCGGCGACCCCGTGGGACGGCAAGCAGACCCGCGTCGCACCGCGCATGGCCGTCGGCGACGTCCTCATCGGGCGCCGGCGTTGGTACGGCGGCACCGAACTGGACACGGCCGTGGCCGCCGGGCCCGACGAACACGAACGGCTCCTCTCCCTGACCGCCTGGCGGTCGCGTCACGACGTCCCCGAGGAGGTCGTCATCAAGTCGGCGCCGGACGACGAGGGGCCGCTGTCGGTGGGCGCTCCCGACGTCCAGTCCAAGCGCCTGGCGCAGAAGCCGCAGTACGTCGACCTGTCCAGCGCGCTCGCGGTGCGGGTCCTGCCGCGGATGCTGGAGCGCCGGGGGGCCGGCACCGGCTATCTGGAGGAGGCCCTGCCCGGCGTCACGGACGGCACGCACGCCACGGAGTGGGTGCTCGAGGTGGGGCGCAGGGCCGGAGGCCGCTTCGTGTACGACCCGGCGAACAACGGGGCAGCGGAAGGAGTCCGGCCATGACCGTGACCGATGTCGAGACGAGCCCGGCCGGGCCGGTTGCGGGTGCCGTGCCGCTCAAGGCCCGGCCCGGGCTGCACTACGCGCCCGTGCCGGGGGGCGTCTACTTCAGCGGGACACGCGGGCAGTTCGTGCTGCGCGGCTCGGAGCTGCTGTACGCGGTGGCGGACGGCTGCGTACCGCTGCTGCGGGCGGGTACGACGGAGGACGCCCTGGTCGCCGAGTTCGGCACCGAGCGGGCCCGGCCCGCCGTACGGCATCTCCTCGGCAAGCTCCGGGAGAACGGCCTGCTGCTGGACCCGGCCGCGCTCACCGAGCCGGAACCACCGGCCGAGCAGGCCGCCCGCCACGCCGACACGCTGGCCCGCCTCACCGCCCGCCTCGACGACCCGTACGCGGCGTTCGCCCGCCTGCGCCGGGCCCGGGTGCGGCTGCACGGCCCGACGACAGCGACGGCTCCGGCCCTGCGCGGACTGCGCCGGGCGGGCGTGACCGATGTGACGGCAACGGCCGTTCCGGAGACACCGACGCCCCTGGTCCCGGTCTGCGATCCCGCGATGTACGCGGACCCCGCCCTGCTGTCCGGCAGGAGCGGATCGGCCGGCGGATCCCGGGCACTGATGACCGCCGGCGGCCCGGCGGTGCGCACGCGACAGACTCCCGCCGTCGACCCGGCGGTGCACCACCCCCTGACTCCCGCCGGCGACCCGGCGGTGAACCAACCCGGTACACGAACTCCCGTCGGCGGCCCGGCGGTGAAGGAACAGGGTGCTGGAACTCCCGTCGGCGGCCCGGCGGTGACGGCACCCGTGACGACCGAGGGCGTGCCCAGGGTCGTCGTCGAGTTTCTCGACGGTGACCGGACGTGGACCGAGGAGGACGGCACGCTGCACGTGCCCGTGCTGCTCGGGCCCGGGCCGGTGCTGGTCGGCCCCGTCGGCATCGCACCGGGCGTCTGGGAGGTCTTCCGGGACCGGGCCAGGGCCTGGGCGGACGCCGAGGGCGTCGAGCCGGCGACCGGGCCGATCGCCCACTCCCTCGCGGGCGCGCTCGCCGCACAGCTCCTGACCGACACCCTCACGGGTGTCGCGGAGCCCGGTGAGGCCCACGTCGTGCACGGACCGGATCTGACGGCCGACCGCGTCACCGTCACGGGCGCCCCCGTGAGCGAAGCGGTCGCCGTCCGTCTCGACGACGCCCCCGCCGAACCCCTCCCCGCCCCCGAGGCCGCCCTGGCGGCGGCCGGCGTCCTCACCGCCCGCTGGACCGGCCTCTTCGCCTCCGCGCAGGGCGAGGACCTTCCGCAGATGCCCCTCGCCCTGCGTGCGGCGGAGCACCGGGCGGACCGTACGGGCACCGTCACCGCCTGGGCCGCCCACCAGGAGACGGCGGCCATCGCCGCCGCGCTGGCAGCCCTGCGCGACCACGGCACCGACGCGTCCGGCATCCCGGCGGCGGGCCTCACCCGCGAGCACTGGCTGCTGGACGGTGCCCTGCGCCGACTCGCCCGGGAGGAAGGGGCCGTCTCCGGCGAGGATCCCCCGCTGCACGCCGAAGGCCGCCGTATCTCCGCCGAGTTGCGGGCACTGCTCGGCGGGGCCGAACCCGTCCTCGCCCTGGCCCGGTACACCGGGGTCGGCTGGCCGCTGGCCGAGGTCACGGTCGACGGGCGGCCGCTGGGCGCCGGCTGGGGCCCGACCGCCGTCGACGCGACGTACGCCGCGCTGTGCACGGCACTGGCCGTCACGCAGACCGGCGGCACGGCCGGCCCGCTCTCCACCGACGCCCTGCTGACGGCGGACGACACCGCCCGGGCCGCGCTGCGGGAGCAGCTCACGGCGCTCGCCGTCCACGGGGGACAGCCCCGCTGCACCGACCCGGTGCTCGGCGAACTTCCCTTCTGGCGCGGCCCGGTGACCGCCCACGCCGTCCCCACGACCGCCGAGGAGGCCACCGATGCCGACGACCACTGAGCCGTTGACCGCCGTGCGGGCCGGCCCCGCCCTGCCCCGGACGGCGCACGAGGACTGGCTCCCCGCCCTCATCCCCCTGGCCCGCACCACCGGGGCCTCCGTCTCCGTCAACCTCGGCTGGGACCTGGACTGGGAACGCGACCGCGTCACCCGGGCGCGGGGCGCGCACCTGTCCGTGCGGGTGTACGACGACGAGGTGATGGTGGGACCCCTGTGGGTGCCGGACACCACCTCCGGCTGTGCCGCCTGCGCCGAGGTGCGCGAACGCACCGTCCTCGACCACCCGCTCGTGGGCGACCTCACCCAGGCCACCCGCGTCCCCGCCGCGCCCGCCCCGCTGCTGCCCGAGCTCCTGCGCACCGGCCTGGCCCACCTGGCCGACCATCCCCTCGCGCCGGGTGAGGCCTACTCGGTGACGGTCCGCGGCACCCGCCGGCACCGCATCGCCCGCAGCTTCCACTGCCCGGCCTGCGGCCCCTCCCCCGCGGACCTGACGACCACCGCGGCCCCCGCGCCCCGCCCGCTCCGCTCCCGGCCCGCCGTACCCGGCGACGCGACCCGCACCGCCGCGAGCCGTCTCGTCGAGCCCGGCTTCCTGCGGGACCGGCTCGTCGACGACCGCTTCGGGCCGGTCCGCGCGATCCTGCGCGAGTCGCACGCCCCGTTCGCGATGAGCATGGCCGTCGTCGCGGACGCCCCGGCGATGGGCCACGGCAGGGCCCGTACCTTCGCGGAGACCGAACCGGTCGCCGTCCTGGAGGCGTACGAACGGCTCGGCGGCTACCCCTACGACATCCCCCTGCTGACCGGCCGCTCGTACCGCGAGGTCGCCGAACAAGCCGTCGACCCGGGCCGGCTCGGCCGCTACACCGCCGAGCAGCTCGCCCACCCGACCAGCCGGGCCACGCCGTTCACGGCCGACACCCCGATGGACTGGGCCTGGGGTCACGACCTGGCCGACGGCACTCCCCTGCTGGTCCCCGCGGACCACGCCTTCTACCAGTACGAGTACGCCTTCCGCCGCGACCGGCGCGCGGCGCGCGTGGCCGGTGCCGCGAACCGCCGGCACTACTTCTTCGACTGCTCCAGCGGCTGCGCGGTCGGCGCCAACCACGAAGAGGCCGCCCTGCACTCCCTCTTCGAACTCGCCGAGCGGGACGCCTTCCTGACGTCCTGGTACCGGGCCGAGCCGCTCCCCCACATCCCGGTCGGCACCCTCACCGACCCCACCAGCCGGGCCATGGTCGAGCTGATCCGGGCCCGTGGCTACGACGTCCATCTCCTGGTCGCCACCCGGGACATCGGCCTGCCGGTGGTGTGGGTGATCGCCGTGAACGAGAAGGACCCCTTCCCGGCGACCTTCTCCTCCGCCGGTTCGGGCGCCGAGCCGGAGTCCGCGATCCGCGGCGCGCTGCGCGAGGTCGCCCAGCTGGTCACCAACCCGGTCGACTGGACGCGTGAGCAGGTCGAGCGGATGGTCGAGGACCCGTGGCTGGTGGAGGAGTTGGAGGACCACGTCCGCTTCTCCTCCATCCCCGAGACCCGCGACCGCGCCCTGGCCGGACTCGGCGGCCCGGCCGTCACCCTGGAGGAGGCGTTCCCGGACTGGCCGGGACGGCTGGAGCGCGCGGCCGGCGGCGACGTACGCGGCACCCTTCAGTACGTGGCCTCGCTCTTCGCCGACGCGGGCCTGGACCGGATCGTCGTCGTCGACCAGACCAGCCGGGAGCACGCCGACGCCGGTATCGCGGTCGCCCGTGCCGTCGTGCCCGGCATCGTGCCGATGTGCTTCGGCCACGCCCAGCAGCGCCTGGACGGACTGCCCCGGCTGCGCGCCGCCCTGCGCGGCACGGGCCAGGAGCACCGGGCGATCCCCTACGACCCGCACCCGTTCCCGTGACGGCCCCCGCCGAGCCCTGGACGCGGCGCGCCCCGGTCGACCTGCCGGGCCCCGAGGGCGACAACAGCATCGCCCGCGAGCCCCTGTGGTACGCCTACGGCGCCGGCGACGACCGCCCGGAACCACCGCCGTGGACCTGGGCGGCCACGCCCCCGCCCGACTCCCATGTGCCGCCACCGCCACCGCGCCCGGCGGGGCCGTCGACCCCGCTGCCGACCGGCACGACCGACCGCCTGTCCGCGATCCCGTACCCCCGGGTCCCGGCGCCCGGCCCGGCCTCGCCGGACGCCTTGGCCCACGCCCTGACGGCCACGTTCGCCCCTGTGCGCCGCGAACCGGAGAACCCGTACAACGAACACCGCCCCTACGCCTCACCGCGCTGCCTGTTCCCGGTCCATGCCTTCGTGGGGGACGGCGAGTCCTGGCGACTGCTGGAACCCACCCGGCACGCCCTCACGGGCCGGGGCACGGGACCCCCCACGCGCATGGTCCTGACCGGCCGCTACACCGCGATCCCGCGGGCGTACCAGTGGTTCCGGGGCTCGCTGGTGGCGATCGAGACGGGCATGGTGCTGCGCGCGCTGAGCCTGGGCCTGGAGCTCTTCGGGGTGCCGGCGACACTCACGCCGCCGACCGAGGACGGACCGGAGCTGCTGCGCGAACTGGGCGTGGACCACACCTGGGAGTGGTCGCTGCCGTGGCTGGTCGACGTGGACCGGCCACCCCCCTCGGTACACCGACCGGCTGAGCCGGAACCGCCGGCCCCCGAAGGGGATCCGTCCCTCAGGGATGTGATCGACGTCAACAGAAGGTCCTTCAGGGGCGCGGGGAACTGCGCGAGCAGCCACAACGCACCCGCACGACTCACGACAGCCGCACCCCCCGCCCTCCTCGACTCCCCCCACACCCCCACCTGGTCGGACCTCCTCTGGCACCGCCACTCCGGCCGCATGCCCAGAGCCCTGCACGGCATGGACTCGGCGAAGTGCCTCACCCCCCTCCCCCACCGCACCCTGACCACGGCCCTGGCGTGGCTCGGCACTCCCCCACCGCACCCCTCCCTCGCCGCCGCCTTCGACGCGGTCACCGTCACGGCCGTCGTCCAGCACATCGACGGCCACACCCCCGGGATACACCGCGTCCACGACGGCACCGCACACCTGCTCCGTTGGGACCCCACCGCCCCCGCCGGCCTGGAGGCCCACTACGGCTACGGTCTGACGCCGGTCAACGGCTGCGGTATCGCCAACGCCCCCCTCACCGTCTTCTTCTCGGTCCGCCCCCGCGAACTGTTCGCCCGCTTCGGCCCCGCCGGCTGGAGCGCCGCCCAGCACGCCTGCGGCTGGGCGGTCCACGGACTCTGCCTGGCGGCCGCAGCGGAGGGCCTCTTCGCCCGGCCGGTCCGGGCGTTCAAGGAGATCCAGACCAAGGACGTCATCGGCCTGGGCGAGGACGAGACGATCGTCCTGTCGGCGGTGGTGGGCGTACCGCGCGAGACCGGGGGTGCCGTGCTGGACCTGCGTACGTAAGGCCCTGGATCAGCCCTCCGACCGGACAAGGAACCCGCATGCCCACCACACCGCACGACTGGAGCGCCTGGCACCTGCACCTCGGCACCACGGCCCGCAGCGCCCACGACCGCGTCCTCACGGACGTCATCGGCCCCACGGTCGGCGAAATCCCGCCCGGCACCCCCTGGTTCTTCATCCGCTACTGGCAGTCGGGGCCGCATCTGCGGCTGCGGATCGCGGGCCTGTCCGCGGACGCGCGGGCGCGCGTGGAGCAGGCCCTGCGCGACCGGCTCACCGAGGCGGGCCGGCTCTCGCCCGGTGAGGAACCGCTGGCGGAGGAGGCCTACCGGCAGGGCGCGTCCCGGCTCGCCGCCGCCGGGGAGACCGGCGTCAACACCTCCGTCCACGCGCTGCTGCCGCCCGGCGTGCACCGCGCCGACTACGACCCGGAGCACGAGCGCTACGGCGGCCCCGCCCTGATGCCGGCCGCCGAGTCCCTCTTCCACCTCTCCAGCGAACTCGTCCTGCGCCTGGCCCCGCTCGTCACCTCCGAGGCCCGGCGCGCCCGGCTCGCCCTGCGCGGCACGCTGTCCGCCGCGGTCGCCCTCGGCGGCCCGGACGAGCGGGCCCACTACTTCGCGCGCGGCCGGGAAGCCTGGCGGGCGTGGGCGGCCGACGCCGGGCACCCCGCCGAGCTGCTGGACCGGATCACCAGGGTCGACCAGGACCCGGCCGCGGCGGGCGTTTCGCCGGACGCGCACGGGCCGTTCACCGGCTGGTACGAGGCTCTGGCCGCCCATGCCGGCGAGATCCGGCGGCACTCGCCGGTCCACCCCGGCATGATCCTCTTCTCGCACGCGCACATGCTCCACAACCGCCTCGGCCTGAGCCTGCTGGAGGAACTGCGCACCTACGCCTGGCTGTCCCACGTCTTCCCCACGCCGGCACCGGCACCCGGGCTGGCGCCAACGGGGTGACCCCCCGCGCCCGTGGGCGCCCGCGCGGAGGCCCGGCCGGATTCCCCTTCCCGGCCGGGCCTCTTTGGCGTGCGCGCCGTGCGCCTCATCCCTCCCGCACGAACACGGCCCGCACCCGCACGAACAGTTCCGCCCCGACCAGCCCACGCATGCCGCCGACCCCGCAGGCGTGCCGGTCGACCCGGGCGGTGGCCCGTACGACGACCCGTTCGCCCTGCTCGGTGAGCTCGTCGACCGTGAACGCCACCGGGGTCGCACGGCCCTTGACCTCCAGCCGCGCTGTGAGGCTCAGGTCGTCCGCCAGGCCCTCACCGGCCAGACGCAGTTCGGGATGACGCTCGGCGTCCAGGAAGCGCGGGCCGCGAACCGCCGTGTCCCGCTGCGGGTTGCCGGTCTCGAAGCCCGCGGCGGCGACCGTGGTGTCGAGGCGGAGCAACGTGCCGTCCGGGGCGAGTTCGACGCGGCCCGAGCGCACCGGGAACGAGCCGCGTACGGGCAGGAGGAAGAAATGCCGGCCGGTGAACTCCACGGTGGAGTCGTCCGGTTCGAGGAGCCACACGCCGGTCGGGGCCGGGTGCGGGCGGGTGGTGTGGTCGAGGGACATGGTGGGGTTCCTTCCGGAAGCGGGGGGGCCGGGACAAGCGCCGAGGGGGCCTCCAGGAGGCCCCCTCGATGGGTCGGGACGTGTCGCTCTACTCGGGGCGCGGGTCCCAGCGGAAGCTGCGCACGGCGATCAGGGCGCCGGCTACGCCCCAGGCCGCCAGCACGGCCAGTTCCTTCCACTGGAAGCCGCCGTGGTGCGCGAACGGCGCGAGCATGGCGTCGTTGAACGGCTTCACCGGCAGCAGCCCGGCGATGTTGTTCATGACGTCGGAGTGGATCGGGAAGTAGCTGCCGGAGATGAACACCAGCGGGAACTGGATGAACTGCACGACCGCGGGCGCCGCCTCCGAGTTGCGGATCAGCGAGGCCACGCCGACGCCGAGGGCGCAGAAGCTGGCCGCGCCGAGCACCAGGGTCAGCGCGAGGGCCGCCCAGTCGGCGGGCCACGGCACCCCGTACAGGCGCCCGATGCCGATGACCAGGGCCACGTCGATGACGCTGACGACGACGCAGTGCACGAGCAGCCCGGCGAAGTACACCCAGGCGGGCAGCGGGGTGGCGTGCAGCCGCTTGAGGACGCCGGTCTGCCGGCGCATGGCGAGGACGATCGCCAGCTGGCCGTAGCAGGCGCCCAGCACGGACACGGCCGCGATGGCCGGCGTGTAGTACTGCAGGCCGCTCAGGCCGAAGAAGAAGTCCTGGCCCTCGCTGCCGGCGAACACGGCGCCGAAGACCGAGATGATCACGATGGGCAGTACGAAGGTGAACACCATCGACTGCGGGTTGCGCCAGAACGACAGCTGTTCGTAGCGGATCTGATGGGCGAGCAGGGCGAGGGAGCCCCGTTCGCCCGGCCGTTCGCGTCCGGCGCGTTCGGCCCGCCGGGCGGTGGCGGTGGTCGTGGGGGGCAGGGTGCTGGTCATCGGCGGCTCCGTCCGGGTCGGCGCCCTCGGCGCGCACGCGCCGCCGAGGACGGTGTGCTGCCCCGCTCGGTGGACGGGGACGAGGCGTCCTGCTGTGCGTACGAACTGGTCAGCCCCAGGTAGACGTCCTCCAGGGTGGGCTGCTCGACGGTCAGCCGCTCCAGCGGCGTGCCCCGGTCCAGGGCCCAGGAGGTGAGCCGGTGCAGGGCGGCGGTCGGCTCCTCCGCCTCGGCGGTGACGAGACCGTCCTCGGCGTCGCTGACCGGGATCGGCACGTCGTCGATGGCGGCGCCGGCCGGCAGCGCGAACCGGATCCGGGCGAGCGCGCTGTCGCGTCCGCCGAGGGTGTCGGGCGTGCCCGCGGCGACGATCCGGCCGGCGGCGATGACGGCGACGGAGTCGGCCAGGGCCTGCGCCTCGTCCATGTAGTGGGTGGTCAGCAGGATGGTGGTGCCGGCGTCGCGCAGGCTCCGCACGACCTCCCAGGCGCCGCGGCGGGCGCCCGGGTCGAAGCCGGTGGTCGGCTCGTCGAGGAACAGCAGCTTGGGGTCGCCGATCACGCCGAGGGCGAGGTCGAGCCGCCGCTTCTGCCCGCCGGACAGGTCCTTGACCTTCGCCTCCCGCTTCTCCTCCAGTCCGACGAGGCCGATGACCTCGTCGATGTCGCGCGGGGCCGGGTAGTAGCCGGCGTTGCGGGCGATGGTCTCCCGCACGGACAGGTACGGCTCCACGGCGATGTCCTGGAGCACGAGCCCGATCTGTCCGCGCAGCCGGCGCCCGTCGGCCTTGTCGCCGGGGTCGCGGCCGAGGACCCGTACGTCGCCGCCGTCGCGGTGGCGGAAGCCCTCCAGGATCTCCATGGTGGTGGTCTTGCCGGCGCCGTTCGGTCCGAGCAGGGCGAAGATCTCCCCCTCCTCGACGGCGAAGTCGACGCCGCGCACGGCCTCGTGGTCCCCGTACTTCTTGAGCAGGCCCTCGACGGCCACCGCGGTCACCGCGGTCGCTCCACTTCTCGTTCGCGTGTCACCGCGTGCCTCCAGGTGTCGTAACCGGTCTTCTCCTTCCGGAAGTTAGGGCCGGGCGGGGGTGCGGCAGCAGGCGTGACGGGGGTTTCGATGACGTCCGTCACGCAGGCGGCGACAGTTGTCAGCAGGGCGGGGCATGACGTTGCCGCCCTTCGGCGGGCGCCACATGCTCGGGGACACGACCGATGACAGTGCGTCCACGCCGCCCGCATCACGACGGTGCGCGGACGGGGCGCGAAGACCCGGAAGGCGGTCCCTGAGGTGCTGTTGGGCGAAGACACAGGAGAGCGGCGGCCGCCCGGGAACTCCGCGGAGCCGGCCGGCGGGGAGCGGCCGACGGTCGCCGTCGTCGGCGCGGGCATCGGCGGACTGACCCTGGCCGGCGCGCTGAGCGCGAGCGGCACGCCGTACCGGATCCACGAGCAGACCCGCGAACTGGCCGAGGTGGGCGCGGGCGTCCAGCTCTCCCCCAACGCGATCCGCCCCCTGCTGCGCCTCGGCCTCGGGCCGGCGCTGCGGGAGCACGCGGTGCGGATCGAGGCGATGGAGGTACGCGGCTGGAACGGGCGGCCCATCGCGCGCACGCCCCTCGGCGCCGACTGCGAGCGCATGTTCGCCGCGCCGTATCTGACGATCCACCGGGCGCATCTGCACGACGCGCTGCTCTCCCTGGTCGACCGGGACCGGCTGGGCCTCGGCCAGAAGCTGAGCGCGGCGCGCGAACTCCCGGACGGGGCGGGCGTGCGCCTCTCCTTCGACGACGGCTCGGTGCGCGAGGCGGACGTGGTGGTCGGCGCGGACGGCATCCACTCCACGGTCCGCGAGACGCTGCGCCGCGACGAGCCGGTCTACTCGGGCCTGGGCATCTACCGGGGCCTGGTGCCGGTGGAGGCGCTGCCGGAGTACGCCCGCGAGCGCCTGGTGCGGCTGTGGCTCGGCCCGGGCGGGCACTTCGTGTGCTACCCGGTCGCGTCCGGCGCGTACCTCAGTTACGCCGCGACCGTGCCGCTGCCGTCCGACGCGCCGCCCCGCGAGTCCTGGTCCCGGCCCGGCGACCCCGACGAGCTGCGGGCGGTCTTCGGCACCTGGACGGGCCTGGTCGCCGACATCGTCGCGGCCGTCGAGACGACCCACCAGTGGGCGCTGCACGACCGGCCGCCGCTGCGCACCTGGTCCACCGACCGCATCACGCTGCTCGGCGACGCGGCCCACCCCATGCTCCCGTTCATGGCGCAGGGCGCCAACCAGGCGATCGAGGACGCGATGGACCTGGCGGCCTGCCTGGTCGGCGCGCCGGCCGCGGCGATCGCCGGCCGCCTGGCCCGCTACGAGTCGCTGCGCATCCCGCGCACGGCCGAGGTCCAGCGCGGTTCCCGCGGCAACGCGGGCATCCTGCACCTCCCGGACGGCCCGGCCCAGCGCCGCAGGGACGCGCAGATGGCAGTGCACGCGGCCCTGCGCGACCGCGCCGCGCTCTACGCGCACGAGACGGGCCGCAGTGTGGTGCCCGTACCGGCGTGAGCGGGGGCACCGGACTTTCCGGTGTTCCGCATCCCCGGGCATGAAACGCGGGCAGGATGGGCCTGGCTCGTGGTTCGCCGACCGGCCGGGGGGAGCCTGCCATGCCGTACGACTCCGTGGAGTGGCCCGCGCGCAGTCTGCTGGGGGCGGTGCCGTCCGAGGCGCGGCGGGAGCTGCTGGGCCTCGGGGTGCCGACGCGGTTCGAGGCCGGGAAGGTGCTGATCGGCGAGGGCGCCCGCGACCGGCACCTGCTGGTGCTGCTGTCCGGCTTCGCCAAGGTGACGGCCCGGGTGGAGAACGGGGAGGAGTCCCTGCTGGCGGTCCGGGTCGGCGGGGACAGTGTCGGTGAGATGGCCGCGCTGGACGGGTCCCCGCGCTCGGCCACGGTGACGGCGTGCGGGCCGCTGACCGCCCGGGTCGTCCAGCCGGCCGCCCTGCACGCCCTGCTGGCCAAGCGGCCGGAGGTGCATCTGGCCCTGACCGGGATCCTGGCCGACCGGCTGCGCTGGGCCAACCGCAGGCGCCTCGACTTCAAGGGCTACCCGGCGAAGGTGCGGCTCGCCCGGCTCCTGGTGGAACTCGCGACCTTGTACGGCCGTCCCGTGGAGGGCGGCATGGTGCTCGGCTGCCGGCTCACCCAGCCGGAGTTGGCCGCGCTCACCGGCGCCGCCGAGACGACCGTCCACAAGGGGCTGCGCGACCTGCGCCGGGACGGGCTGCTGGAGACGGGCTACGGCTCCACCGTCATACGGGATCTGCACCGGCTCCGGGACATCGGCGACCTGCCGCCGGAGGAGTGACCGGGTCAGTCCAGCACCGGCCGCAGCACCACCAGCAGCCCCGCGCTGAGGCCCATCACCGCCGTGCAGACCACGGCCGCCGTGACGCACCGGTACTTGCGCACCGCCACCTGCGACAGGAACCGGATCGTCTGGGAGAGCTCCCCCCGCTCCTGGTCGGGGTCGCGGTCGCCGGAGCCGCGGGCGGGCAGGATGTCGGGGCCCGAGGCGAGGTGGACGAAGCTGTAGCGGTTGGCGCCGACGGGGCGCAGGACCCGGGGGCGCAGGGTGGCGGCGAGGAAGCCCGCGCCGCCGAACATCGCGCACAGGAACAGGGCGAGCAGCAGACCGGCGGCCACGCCGGCCGGACCGCCCGCGGACGCGGCGTGCAGGGCCGGGGCGCTCCAGTAGCCGGCCGTGCCGACGAGCGCGGCCTGGGCCGCGGCGAGGATCCCGGCCTTGGTGTCGGCGTGCTGGTGGGTGGTATGCAGGGCGCCGAACATGAACTGCGCGGGGCGGCTGTCGGGGCGGGTACCGGTGGACGACGGCATGCTGCTCCTTCTGGGGCCGGTGGGCTGTTCGCCCTGTGGTGGGCCGGGTGTGCGCTGCTTCCAGTACGCCCCGAAACCGGCCACGGAACCCGGGATTTCTCCGGGATTCAGGACTTCCGCGGTCAATCGCCGGCGCCAACCTGCCGAACCCGTCCGTAACTTCATGCCACCGCTGTATGTTTCCGCACCTTTCCGCATCCCGTATTTCGACGGGGTTCCGGGCGGACGGCGCGTGTAGGACTGGCCTACCGGCGTCCGCCTCCGGGGGGAGCGGACGCCGGTGTCTGCCGGAGTGCGCCCTCAGTTCCGATCCCGGGGTGCGGCTCCACTTTCAGTGAGCGGGGAGTTCAGGCATGGGAACGTTCGGGCGCAGACTGCTGCTGGCGGTCGACGCGAAAGGGTACGGCGGCGTCGACGTGGTGACGCAGCGCGAGTGGCAGGAGGCGATCCGGCGGCTGCTCGAAGAGGCGGCCCACGTGGCCGGGCTCGACTGGGAGCAGTGGGTGACGCAGGTCGGCGGTGACTCCGTGTTCGCGGTTCTGCCGCAGGGGGCGTCCGAGCCCGATCTGGTCGACCCGTTCATGCGGCAACTGGAGTCCGGGCTGCGCACGTTCAACCGCAACCGGCGCGACGAGGCCTGGCTGCGACTGCGGGCCGCGGTGCACTTCGGCACCGCCTCGCCCGCGGCCAACGGCTTCGAGGGCCGCGCCCCGGTCGAGATCGGCCGGCTGCTGGACAGCAGGGTGCTGAAGGCGGCGCTGGCCGCGGCTCCGGAGGCGCACCTGGCGCTCGCGGTCTCCGCGACCGTCTTCAACGACGTGATCGGCGAGGCGTACACGACGATCCGGCCACAGGAGTTCCGCGAGGTGCGCGTCGCGGAGAAGGAGTACGCGGGGCGGGCGTGGATCCGGGTGCCGGGGTACGACGCGGGGAGCCTCGATCTCGAGGTCGCCGGGCCCGGCGCGGAAGGGGGCGCGGGGGGCGCGGAAGCTGCCGTCGTGCGCCCCCCGAGTGCCCCAACTGCCCCGGGCGACACGGTAGTTCAGGTCATCAACGGAACCGTCCACGCCCAGGGTGCCGTCTTCGGGATCTCCAAGTGACCTGAGTGACGGCCGAGGATGAACGAGCAACACGAGGAACACAGCGAGCACAGCGCCGCGCCCCGGCCCGAACCGGCGGCGCACCACTCGGACGACGCGCCGGACACCCCGGCCGCGCAGACGCCTCCCGGTCCGAAGCCGGAACCGGAACCGGAACCGGGACCGGGACCGGCGAGCACGGTCGAATCCGAGCACCGGCAGGACCCACCCGAGCCGGCGCAGCCACCGGCCCCCGCCGGCCCGCCCCAGGTCCACCACAACAACGTCAACCAGTACTTCTACGGAGAACTCAACGCCTCCGGAGCCCAGTTCGGCCTCGGCACCGCCGGATCCGACAACGCCCGCCGCCGCGCCGTGGGCCGCCTCGACGCGGGGGAAGCGGACGCGATCCTCGCGCCGTACGTCAAGCCCGCCTGCTTCGAGCAGGCCGTGCTCGCCCTGGAGCGGGACGCGGTCGTGGTCCTGGTGGGGCCCCCGGGTTCGGGCAAGCGGTCCGGAGCGGTGGCGCTGGTCGACGCCCTCGCGGACGAGTCGGAGTACGTCGTGCTCTCCCCGGGCCGCAGCCTGGACGACCTCGCGAGCGGCAAGGTCGCCTTCGAGAAGGGCGTCGGCTACGTCCTGCTCGACCGGACGGGCGAGGACAGCTCCCAGACGGCGGACTTCGACTGGCGGCGCGTACGCGACACCGTCCGCGAGCACGACGCCCACCTGGTCGTCACCACCGTGCACCCGGTCGACGGCGCTGTCGTGGAGTCCGTGCGGCACGTGCCGTGGCACCTGCCGGACCTCACAGCCGTGCTGCGGGTGCGGCTGGCGCGGGCCGGGTGCGCCGAGGACACCGTGGAGCGGGCCGCGGCGCTGATGCCCGGGGGGTGCCGGATCGCGGAGGTCGCGGCGGCCGCCGGGCGGATCGCGGGCGGCGGAGCACCGGAGGAGGTCTGGCAGGACTACGGCAGCAGCGCGGCGCAGCCCGTGCGCGCATGGTTCCTCCAGGAGCGCACGCCGCAGGAGTGGGCCGAGGTCACGACGCTGGCCTTCGTCAACGGCGCCGGTTACCGGGACTTCGAGACCTGCCAGGAGCGGCTGGAGGGCTGGGTGGCCCCGGCGTTCCCGGAGCCCGTCACCGAGGAGGAGCAGAGCGCGGCGGCCCGGCGTGCCGTAGACCGCCGGCTGTCGCTGTCCCGCAACGCGCTCGTCGCCGTGGAGGACCGCAAGAACGGCGCGCTCACCCGGACCGCGCTGGTCTTCCCGCATCCGCAGTACCGGCAGTGGGCGCTGGAGGAGCTGTGGACCAAGCGGTCCACGCCGTACTGGAACGGCGTACGGGACTGGCTCACCGAACTCGTCGCCGCCCAGCCCGGGCTGGGGCTCCAGCTGTCGGTGGCGCAGGGTCTGGCGCTGCTCGCCCGGCCCGCCTTCGACGAGGTCGCCGACAACTACCTGCACCCGTGGGCGGGCGGCACCGCCGGGCCCGCCGGGCAGTCGACGGCCACGCTGGTACTGCAGTGCATGTGCCTGGACGAGAGCCTCGCCGCCACCGCGCTGGGTCTCGCCCGGGGCTGGGCCCGCTCCTACGACCCGGCGCTGCGCTCGACCGCGGCGGCCGCGTTCAGCGGCGCGCTGGGCGTGCGCTTCCCCACGGACGCCGTCACCAACCTGCTCCGGCTGATCGTCCGGCGCGGCGGGCTGCCCGTGGACGCGGCGTTCGCGCTGGCCGGGCTGGTCGCGGTGCTCGCGGAGTGCGGGCAGGACACCGGCGCGGTGCTCCGGCCACTGGCCTACCGGCTGCGGCAGCAGCGCGAAACGCTGACCGGTCAGCCCAAGGAGAACGTCCTGGGCGCCGCGATGACCGTCCTGCGCGCCCGGGACGCGCGGACCGGGCGGCTGGTGTGCGCCGCGCTGCTGGAGCGGGACGCCCGGCAGACCACCACGATCGGCCAGGTGTGGGCGGGCGTCCTGGACAACCTGCCGCGCCGGGGCCGGGCCCTGGCGGCCCTGTTCGCCACCCTGCGCGAACTGCCGGCCGTGTCCGAACATCCGGAGCGGCCTGCCGAGCGGTTCGGCCGCGCCCTGGGCGCGGCCCTGCCGGCGGACGACCGTCCGCCGCTGGCCGGCGCGCTGCGGCAGGTCGCCGCCCGCGCCGACGAGGCGGTCACCCACCTCCTCGAGATCTTCCTTACCGCCGTACTGAGCACGGAGGGCTGACAGGCATGGCTGAGAAATACCCGCTCGTCGAGCAGCGGGAGTACGGGCGGCCGGAGAAGCGCGGCGGCCTCTGGCGCAAGCGGGTGACGCGCGGCGACGACGAGCTGCCCAGGGTGGCCGCCCACCAGGTGCGGGTCTTCCGGGTCGGCGAGGAGTACGTCGAGGACCACGGACAACTGCGCACCGACGACCCGGTGGTGGTCGACGCCAGCTCGGTCACCGTCGTCGACCGGCGTATCGAGGTCCCCGTGGTCGTGGAGACGCGGATCCCCTCGGCGGAGGCGGGCGACTTCACCGTGCGGGCCTGGTTCCACTGCACGGTCACCGACCCGTGCGCGGTCGTGCGCGACGGGGTGACCGACGTGGAGGCGCTGCTGCTCTCCCATCTGCGCGAGGTGCCCGGCCTGACCGAGGACGGCAGCGACCTGCCCGTCGTCGACACCGCCGCCGTGCGCACCCGGATCGACGCCCGGCTGACCGCGTACCACGAGATGCGGCCCTCCGTCGTGTCGGGGATCCGGGCCCGGCACGGGGTGATCGAGGTCCTGACACCCGAGGAGATGTCCGCGTACGTCGCGGAGATGGAGAGGACCCGCCGGGACCGCGAACGCGACCGCCAGCGGGAGGAGATGGAGCAGGAGGCGGCCCTGGACCGGGCCCTGCGCGAGGCCGAGCTGGAGCTGAAGCGCGAGGAGATCCGCAGCCTGCAGGCGGTGCGCAAGGAGCGCAACCGGCAGCAGGAGGAGACGCTGCGCAGCGGCTACGAGCGCGAGTCCGGGGCCGAGCAGCAGGACTACGAGCTGGAGATCGAGCGCCGGCGCAACCGTTTCACCCGGGCCGAGATCGAGGACGACATCAAGCTGATCGGCTCCGACCCGGTCGCCGCCGACTATCTCGCCTGGCGCAACGGCGACATCAGCGCCGACGAGCTGTCCCAGCGGCTGCACGCGGCCGAGGAGCGCTGGGACTCCCGCAAGGACGACCGGCTGCGCCTGGACCGGGACTACGAGCTCACCCGCCGCGGCCTGGACCGGGAGGACGAGCGCTGGCAGGTCGAACGCGATGACCGCCGCCATGAGCTGACCCGCAAGGAGGAGCGGGAGGAGACCGCCGCCGAGCGGGAGGAGAAGGCCCGGCGCTGGGACCTGGAGCACGAGGACCGGCTGCGCCAGCGCATCGAGAAGCGCGAGGACGCCAAGGAGCTCCAGCGCGACCAGCACGAGCTGGCCAAGCAGCAGCTCACGGTGCGCGCCACCCTCGGCAAACAGGCCATCGACCGGGGCCTGTTCGACAGCACCATGTACGACGCGGGCGCCTTCATCAACAGCGTCGGCGACGTCCCGTACAACCAGACCACGCCGCGGGGCGGCGGCCCCGGGGCTCCGCAGCCGGAGCTGAAGGGCGAGGTGAAGGGCGCGCTGCGCCGGTCGCCCGAACGGCCCGCCTCCGACACCGACGTCGACGACTTCGACCCAGCGAACCAGGAGGGGAGCCTTGGCCACTGACACCCCGCTCCGCCCGGCCGACAGCGCCGCCTACGACGACGACCGGGGCGGCAGCCAGTCGCGCCCGGCGCCGCCGGCGTACGGCTGGGCCCCCCGGCTGCGCCGCCTGATCGGCATCGAGGAAGGACTCCTCTCCTGGGTGCCGGAGGAGCGTCCCCGCTACACCTGGTACGGCGCCCTCGTCGTCAACACGGCGCTGCTGGGCGCGATCTCGATGGTCCTGGCGCTCTCCAGTTTCCGCTCCGACCTGCCGCTGGCGGCGGTCCTCGGGGTCGCCGTGGTCTGGTTCTGGGTGATCCTGGCCCTGGACAGCTGGCTGGTCTCCAGCACCCACGGCACCGGAGTCCGCAAATGGACGCTCCTGGCCCGCTTCTTCCTCTCGGTGCTGCTGGGCCTGTTCATCGCCGAGCCGATCCTCTTCCAGATCTTCGACAAGGAGATCCGCCAGGAGATCGCCGTCGGCAACGAGCAGCAGGTCGCCGACTACCGGGGCATGCTCGTCTCCTGCAACCCGACCGACGGCGCCGCCACCACCGGCCGCGCCGAGTGCGCCCGCTACCAGCTGAAGGTGGCGGGCTCCCCGGCGGAACTGGCCCGTCAGATCGACACCAACAGCGACCGTGCGGCGGCCCTGCGCACCCAGGTCGCCGGCATCAACAAGACCCTGAACGACAAGCTCGCCACGGAACAGCGCCTGTGCGGCCCCAAGTACTGGATCCGGCGTGGCGGCGTCCGGGACGTCACCATCACCTGCGAACGGGCCCGGAAGGCCACGTCGGAGTACGAGAAGAACAGCAAGGTCAAGACGTACGAGAAGCAGCTGGAGGACATGGTCGCGGAGGGCCGGACCCTGTCCGCCCGCAAGGACCGGGCCGCCGACGGCTACCAGCCCGTGCTCCAGAAGGCCATCGACGACAAGACCCGGCAGCGGGCGGCCGACCTGGACACCGACGGCATCCTCACCCGCGCCCACGGCCTGAAGGAGGTCGCCGGGTCGGACGGCTTCGCCCTCTTCCTGACGATCGTGCTGCACCTGCTCCTGCTCTGCCTGGACGCCATGCCCGTCCTCGCCAAGGTCCTCAGCGGCGCCACGGCCTACGACACCCTCCTCGGCGCCCGGCACCGCACGAGCCGCAAGCTGTACACCGAGGAACTCGAGGTCCAGCAGACCTGTGCCCGCCTGGAGCACGACGTCCGTCGCCACCGCGTCCAGGTGGACACGGCCGACCGCATGAGCCGTCTGGACCAGGAGTACCAGCGGGCCCAGGTGGAGCGCGCGGCGGCGGAACGGGCGGAACTGGACGCGAGGATGGAGCGGATCATGCGGACGCGAGGGACCGGCACCCTGGTCTGATCCGGAAACCCGACGAAACATTCGATGAGCGGAACCCTGCCCTCCGGACCGGCCGGGCAGGGTTCTTCCCGTCTCCGATACGTGATACCCCACTTAACAGCACATATCCACCCTCAGACACTCCAAGTGGGCAACGAATATTTCGCAACAGCCGCCGAAACTATTGACAGTTGACAGGGTCAGACCAACACTCCCGGGTGACAGAGCGCCTCCATCGACCCCCCGCATACGAGGAGGAAGCACCCCATGACCCACGCACTCGGCCGCTTACGGCTGCTGCTCAGCGGCACCGTCACCCTGCTGCTGGTCGCCGTCGCCGCCCTCGCCCTGCCGGGCACCGCTCACGCCGACACCGTCGTCACCACGAACCAGACGGGCACCAACAACGGCTACTACTACTCGTTCTGGACGGACGCGCCGGGCACGGTCTCCATGAACCTGGCCTCCGGCGGCAGTTACAGCACCTCATGGCGCAACACCGGGAACTTCGTCGCCGGCAAGGGCTGGAGCACCGGCGCCCGCCGCACGGTGACGTACTCGGGCACGTTCAACCCGTCCGGCAACGCCTACCTGACGCTCTACGGCTGGACGGCGAACCCGCTCGTCGAGTACTACATCGTCGACAACTGGGGCACCTACCGGCCCACGGGCACGTACAAGGGCACCGTCACGAGCGACGGCGGTACGTACGACATCTACAAGACGACGCGGTACAACGCCCCGTCCGTCGAGGGCACGCGCACCTTCGACCAGTACTGGAGCGTGCGGCAGTCGAAGCGGACGGGCGGCACCATCACGGCCGGCAACCACTTCGACGCGTGGGCCCGGGCCGGAATGCCCATGGGCAACTTCAAGTACTACATGATCATGGCGACCGAGGGCTACCAGAGCAGCGGCAGCTCCAACATCAGGGTGGGGCCGTGACGACGAAACGGGTGCTGACCGTCCTCGCGGCGGCCGCGGCCCTCACCGTCCCGGCCGCCGCGACCTCGACCGCCGCCCCGGCACAGGCCGCTGCCTGCAACGGATACGTCGGACTCACCTTCGACGACGGCCCGTCCGGCTCCACCACGAGGCTGCTCGACGCCCTCAGGCAGAACGGCCTGCGGGCCACCATGTTCAACCAGGGTCAGTACGCGGCCGCCGACCCGTCCCTGGTCCGGGCCCAGGTGGCCGCCGGCATGTGGGTCGCCAACCACAGCTACACCCACCCGCACCTGACCCGGCTGAGCCAGGCACAGATCGACTCCGAGATCTCCCGCACCCAGCAGGCCATCGCGAACGCGGGAGGCGGCACGCCGAAACTGTTCCGCCCGCCGTACGGCGAGACCAACGCGACGGTGAAGTCCGTCGCGGCCCGGTACGGCCTGACCGAGATCATCTGGCACGTCGACTCACAGGACTGGAACGGCGCGAGCACCGACGCGATCGTCCAGTCCGCCGCCCGCCTCACCAACGGCCAGACCATCCTCATGCACGACTGGTCCGCCAACACCCTCGCAGCCATCCCCCGCATCGCCCAGGGGCTGGCATCCCGAGGCCTGTGCGCGGGGACGATCTCGCCCCGGACGGGCCGCGCGGTGGCCCCCACCTGAGAACGACGGCGCGACGGTCCCCAGGGCCGTCGCGCCGCCCCGACAGGCTCGGACACCCAGGGCGTACCTGAGTACGCGTGCTCATGACGGCCCCGCCCCGGCCCTCGATCCTGGCGGTATGACGAATCGGGGAATCGTGGCGGCCGGAGCCGCGCTCGTCGGCGGTGTGCCAGTGGCCGCCTGGGGGCTGATGGGGCAGCAGAACTACGACGGGCTGCCGGCCAGTGAGCTGGACTACGCGTTCCAGCCGTGGGACATCGGGGACGGCGTGGCCGCCGTCGCCGGGGGGCTCGGGCTGGTGCTGGCGGTGGCCGGTGCGGCGGTGCTCGTGCGGCGCTCCCTGCGCGGGGCGATGGACCAGCGTTGGTGGGGGGTGCTCGGGCCGCTGGTGGCGCTCGGGCTCCTGGCCGGTGTGGGGTGGCGGATCCTGACCGCGGGGGGCATCGGAGCCAACATCGGAGCCGGGCTGCTGATCATCTTCGGTACGCCGATCGCCGCCGGGCTGCTGCTGTGGTCTCTGGCGTGGGCGTTCTGGCTGGTCACCCAGGGCCGCGGGCACGAGGGCGGCGGGGAGTGGGGTGTCGCCTCCCGCGGGATGTAGCGCTCGCACGGGCCGTGGCCGAAACTCCACGGCAGGGCGGCAGCGGGAGGGACAACACCGCTACCTCACCTGGAAGTTCACCTAGGTTGGTGAGCCGGTCCCCCTTCCCCGCCCCCCAGGAGGCCCCGCCGTGTCCGACGACAGCCTGCGCGACCGTATCGACACCTCCAAGCCGCACTCGGCCCGCTTCTGGAACTACTTCGTCGGCGGCAAGGACAACTACGAGGTCGACCGCGAGATCGGCGACCAGATCAAGTCGATCTTCCCGGGCCTCGTCGACGTGGCGGTCACGAGCCGCCGGTTCCTCGGGCGGGCCGTCCGGTACCTGGCCGTCGAGCAGGGCGTACGGCAGTTCCTGGACGTCGGCACCGGGCTGCCCACCGCCGACAACACGCACGAGGTCGCCCAGCGCGTCGCACCCGACGCCCGGATCGTCTACGTCGACAACGACCCCATCGTGCTGGCCCACGCCAACGCCCTGCTCACCAGCACCCCCGAGGGCAGGACCGCGTACCTGGACGCCGACCTGTACGACCCCGAGGCCGTCCTGAAGGCCGCCGCCGGCACGCTCGACCTGTCCCGGCCGGTCGGCCTGATGATCCTCAACACCCTCGGCCACGTCGCCGACTACGAGCAGGCGCGTGAGCTGGTGCGGCGGCTCATGGCCGGGCTGCCGTCCGGCAGCCACCTGGTGATCAGCGACAGCACCGCGACCAGTGAGGGCATGATCGCCGCGTCGGAGGCGTACAACGCGAGTGGGGCGGTGCCGTACTACGTCCGTCCGGTCGCCGAGATCGCCGGGTTCTTCGACGGGCTGGACCTGGTCGAGCCGGGGATCGTGCGGGTGCCGGAGTGGCGGCCGGACACGAGTGTGCCGGGCGATTTCGGCGCGGGTGCCGTGGACGCGTACTGCGGCGTAGGCCGCAAGCCGTAGCAGCGGCCGGCCCCCGTCCTTCACCCGTCCGGGCCGGTCACCTCAGCCCTCCACCTCCCCCACGCGATAATCAGGACATGCCCGCGCCTCCCCCCGTCTCCGAGCCCGCCGGCCGGCTCCTCGGTGATCTGCTGGCCGTGGGTGAGCCCTACGCCCTCGTCCTCGCCGGCGGATACGCGGCGCTGGCGCACGGGCTCGTGGAGCGGACCGGGCGGGACGTGGACGTCGCCACGGAGCACCCGGCCGCGATGGAGGCCGTGGCGGACGCCGTCCGGACCGGGCTGGTCGGACGCGGCTGGCTCGTGCAGACCCTTCAGGCCGAGCCCCTGTCCGCCCAGTTCCTCGTGACCGACGCGCCGAGCGGCGTGGAGTGCGAGGTCGCTCTCCACAAGGAGATGCTGTGGCGCCCGCCCGTGGAGACGGAGCTCGGGCCGGCGCTCTCCCTCGACGACCTCGTCGGCACCCGGGTGCGGGACCTGGCCGACCGCGGACTCGCGCGCGACCTGGTCGACGTGCACGCCGCCTCGGCCCGCTGGAGCCACCCCGAACTCGAGGAGCTCGGCCGCCGCCACGCCCCCGACACCTTCGACCTCACCGACCTCCAGGCCCGGCTGACCGGCACGGACTGGCTCGACGACAGGGCGTTCACCGTCCACGGCCTGGACGCCCCGTCCGTCGCCGGGCTGCGCCGCTGGGCCCAGGAGTGGGCCGACGACATCGCGGAACGCCTCATCGAGGGCGGGGCCCCGGACGAGGACTGACCCGCACCCCCGCACGGGGACTTACCGGTCGGTACCCTGAACCGATGGGGAACGGGGCAACCGGGCAGGTGGGGGTCGTCGCCGCGCTGGTGCGCACGGCGTTCCTGGTCGACGGTGTGTACGCGGAGGCCGGCCGGGCGTACGGACTGACGCCGCAGCAGGGGCAGTTGCTGTGCGTGCTGATGCACCGGCCCTACGGGATGAGCGAGCTCGGCGAGACGCTCGGGCTGGCGAAGTCGAGCCTGACCGGGCTGGTGGACCGGACGGTGCGGCGAGGCCTGGTGCGGCGGGAGCCCGACCCGCGCGACGGGCGGGCCGTACGGGTCGGGCTGACGGACGAAGGGGCCGCGCTCGCCGGGAAGTTCTACGCCGAGACCTGCCACCGTATGGAGGCGCTGCCGTCCGGGCTGAGCGGCGCCGAGCGGGACCGGCTGGCCGTCCTGCTGTCACAAGTCGTGGTGGACAACGAGGTTCCCGAGGTGTTCGTGGAGGCCGGGACGGTCTCGGTCTCCGGCAGCTCTCCGTCCTGAGCTTCCCTATCGGCTCACCGCCCTGAGTTCCGCCCGCTTCCCCGCGCCCGCGAGCCTCGGCGCGCTGCTCGGCACCGCGCGCGCCGGTGTGCTGGTCCGGCTCGGCTCGCCCCTGAGCACCAGCCAGCTGGTCGCCGTCACGGGGCAGGGGCTCGGCTCGGTCGGGCGGCATCTGCGGGTGCTGCTGGACGCGGGTCTCGTGGAGCGGCGCCGGGCGGGCAGGTCGGTGCTGTACTCGTGGACGGCGGCGGGGCAGGTGCTGGTGGAGGCTGTGGGGTGCGGGAACCGGCCCGGCACCCGCCGGAGCTAGCATCCGAGCATGACGACTAGCAACGGTTCCTCTCCCCTCGATGTCGAGATCGGTGCGCTGCAGGGCGGTTCGGCCGACCTGTCCCAGTACGCGGGCAAGGCGGTGCTCGTGGTGAACGTCGCCTCCAAGTGCGGCCTGACCCCGCAGTACACGGGCCTTGAGAAGCTCCACGAGCAGTACGCCGCGCGCGGCTTCGCCGTCCTCGGCGTGCCCTGCAACCAGTTCCTCGGGCAGGAGCCCGGCAGCGCCGACGAGATCGCCGAGTTCTGCTCGGCGACGTACGGCGTGACCTTCCCGATGACCGAGAAGGTCGAGGTGAACGGCGACGACCGGCATCCGCTGTACGACCGCCTGACCGGCTTCGCGGACGCCGAGGGGCACAGCGGGGACATCCGCTGGAACTTCGAGAAGTTCCTCATCGGCCGCGACGGCCGGGTCGTGGCCCGCTTCTCGCCGCAGACCGAGCCGGACTCGGCGGAGGTCGTCGCGGCGATCGAGGCCCAGCTGGCCTGACCTCCCGCCGCTTGACCTTGCCCCTGGGGCAGGCCCGAGCGTCCTCGTCATCGGGCGGAAGAGCCGCCCGATGACGGAGGATGCCAGGGTGGACGGACCGGACCAGGAGCTGCTCACCATCGGGGCGTTCGCCGCGCGTGCCCGCCTGTCGGCGAAGGCCCTGCGGCTGTACGACCGGCTGGGCCTGCTGGCCCCGGCACATGTCGACGAGGCCACCGGCTACCGCTACTACCGGGCCGGCCAGGTCGAACGGGCCCGGCTGGTGGCCATGCTGCGGCAGCTGGACATGCCGCTCGCCCGGATCGCCGAGGTGGTCGCGGCGGGCGACGGGCCCGCGGCGGCCGGGCTGCTCGGTGCGTACTGGGCGGATGTCGAGGCGCGGGTGGCGGGGCAGCGGACGCTCGCCGAGTACCTCCGTGGACGACTGTCGGGGAGGAGCTCCGAGATGTACGGGAAGTTCGCGGTCGAGACGGTGGAGACGCCCGCGCAGGTGGTGATCTCCGAGAAGCGGCACACGCTGGCGGACGAGCTGCCGGCGTGGATCGGGGCGGCGCTGGGCCGGCTGGAGGAGGCGGCCCGGGAGTGCGGGGGTGTGGCCGGGGTGCCGTACGTCGCCTATCACGCGGAGGTGTCGATGGAGAGCGACGGCCCCGCGGAGGCGTGTGTGCCGGTGGCCGACGAGGCGGCGGCCCGGGCCTGGGCGGAGCGGCGGGGCCGGGCGTGGGAGACGACGGTCCGGGTGGAGCCGGCCCGGCGGCTGGCGTACACCAGGATCACCAAGGCGCAGGTGGCGCACCCGCAGATCCTGGCCGCGTTCGAGGCGGTGGAGGAGTGGATGGCGGCGGAGGGACTGACGGCGACCGGGCCCTGCCGGGAGCGCTACTTCGGGGACTGGGCGGCGACGGGGCCCGAGGACCCGGTGTGTGACGTGGCGTTCCCGGTGAGCTGATCTCCCTCGGCTGCTCTCTCAGGAGCCCGCGGGCACAAGCGGAGCCCTCTCGGCAAGGACGGCGATACTGGTCGAGAGGGCTCTGTCGGTGGTGCTTGTGGCGCTGTCGATCGCGGTGTCAGGCCTTGACCGAGGCCACGAAGGCGTTCCACGCGTCGGCGGGAAACGCCAGCTTGGGGCCCTCGGGGATCTTGGTGTCCCCGAGCTCCAGGGCCTCGTCAACGGTCGACCTGACCATCACGCACGCGCCGTTGTTGTTGGTGTAGGAGGACGTCGTCCACGTTTCCGTGGTGCCCAGACGAATTGCCATGTTCGCTCCGTTGCCAGTTGCGTTTACGCCAACCCGTGCTGGTGGTTGGCGTGATCGACGCTACTCGCCAACATCCTCGTTCGGAGCAGTCATTCACTCGACTGGATGGCATATTCCAGGGGAGACTTCCAGTCAGGCGTGTCAGGGGTGTAGCATCCCGCGCTTTGCCTAACGGAAGGCCATCGTCCGGTGGTGGCTCAGCGCGCGTAGTCCTTCGCCACACGCTCGATGAGCTGCCGGGACTGGTCCACGTTCAGCGACTGGGCGCGCAGATGCTCGTACATCACCGTGTACTTCTGCACGTCGAGCGGCTTCTCCAGGTACAGGTCGCTGGTGACGCCCTCGATGTAGACCACGCTCGAGTCGGCCGCGTCGGCGAACTCCAGGATCGAGTACTGGCCGTTGATGCCGGCGTGCGCGCCGACCTCGAACGGCAGGACCTGCACGGTGATGTGGGGCAGCTGCGACATCTCGATGAGGTGCTCCAGCTGCTCGCGCATCACCGGCCGGCTGCCGACGACCCGGTGCAGGGACGCCTCGTCCAGGACCACCCACAGCCGCAGCGGTTCCGTGTCGGCGGTGATCCGGCCCTGCCGGCGCAGCCGGACCTCGACGCGCTTGTCGTTGTCCGCCTCCGACGCCTCGGGCGAACCGCCCCGGATGATGGCCTCGGCGTACGCACGGGTCTGCAACAGGCCGGTGATGATCTGGGGTTCGTAGACCCGGAGCGACTCGGCGTCCGTCTCCAGGCCGATGTAGACGCTGTAGGGGATGTCCCCGAAGGCATGCCACCAGCCCTGCTGCCGGGAGTCCTTGGCCATCTGCATCAGCGAGTCGACGATGCGCTGGTCCTCGACCTCGTAGACCCCGCAGAGGTCGCGGACGTCGCGCTGGCTGATGCTGCGCCGCCCGTTCTCCAGCCGGCTGATCTTCGACTGCGACACCAGCAGCCGCTCGGCCACCTCTTCGGCCGTCATGCCCTTGAGCTCACGGAGCCTGCGGAGCTCCTGGCCCAGCCGGCGCCGCCTGACGGTGGGATTGACATTGGACGCCACGGGACGTGCACCTCCGGCTGCGTGCCTCTACTTTGCGTATCTGCTGTTGAGCAGACTGCCACCAAGGTGCTTACTACCGCTGGGAAACGGTGGATATGCGACGGGTACACGCCAGTTCGGGCACGGCACGCCGAGCGGGGCGAAGAGAGTGTGCGCTCTCTTCGCCCCGCTCGGACAGCGGCTCCCGTGACCGGGTTCGAGGGTCCCGCGGTGCGTGTGGTGCGTGTACCGGTCGTAGGTCGTGCCGGCGCGGCGCGGCTCAGTGGGCCACGGCGCGCGCCATGGTTCCGTGGCGCGGTTGCATCGGAACGCCTCGGGCGGGTTCCGCTGCGGGCCTGGCTCCGCCGGCGGCCTGACGGCCGGACGGTGCCGGGCTGCGGCGCGGCTGGGCCGCGACGCCGTTCTGGACGTCCATCACCGCGTGCGCGACGAGACCGCCCATGGGGTCGTGCCTGATCAGGTCCCTGAGCCGGGAGCGAGAGGAACGTCCCTCGTTGCCCGGGTACAGGTGCTTGCCGAGGCCGACCGCGTGAGCGAGGGCGGCGAGTGCCGCGGTCCGCGGGTCCGGCGGTACGCCGGTGCGGATCGCGGAGTCCAGACGGGCCCTGATCTCCCGGCTGATCTCGGTGTCCGTCGCCTGGTAGCGAGTCGTCGGCAGCACTCCGCACATCTGGCCCGCCACGGCATGCACCATGCCGCACCGCTCCAGATGCGAGAGGTAGGTCTGGCGCAGCCCGAGACGCGGCCCGCCAATCCAGTGGACGGCACGCACGGGAGCGCCACGCCTTCGCAGCAACTCCAATGCGCAGTCCAGTGTTGGATCTCCAGTCGGCCGTGGTGCCACCACGGCGATACGATCCCCGTCTGGGGCTATCCGTCCGGCCAGCGCCAGCTCTACTAGCTGTGCTCCGGCCAGACCGAGGTCGAGCGACTGCGGCTGTGCGGTGGTACCCGTGGTCGGGTCCAACGCCAGCAGCAGAAGCTCCTCCGGAAGTGTTCTGCGGCTCCTGCCCATCCATGCCTCCCCGCGTGGATGAAAGACAGGGTGACCCCTCTCACATTGGTCTGTCGAGGGTGCGTGACCGGTTCGTAGTGGAACCAGTAGGTATGTCGTTCTCGTCTACCGGATGGGTTTGGCCCGCACACAGGACACTGGTACATGGTTCGGACAGCGCCGAGCGGTGTCACGGGCGGCGGTTCACGGTTCGGTACGCGCACGCGGGGCGTGCGGCGCGAGGAGGAGGCATCGGTGGCGGGCGAGTCCCCCGACAGGTCGAAGCAGCGCGAGTCGTCGGCACGAAAGACGTCGGGGAGCGCGAGTCCGGTTCCGGAGGCCAGGAGCGAAGCCGCCGACCCGCGGCTCGCGGTGGCCCGGGACCCGGAGAGGTCCTCGGCACGAGGCGGTGCCGATACGGCGACCCGCGTGCTGTCCACGCGGACGGCGGAGGGCCCGAAGAACACCGAGCGCGCCGCGAGTGGCGCGGACACCGAGGACGACGGCGAGCAGCGCGAGAGCGACTCGGGCGCCGAGGACACGGCGGCTGACGCCGGGCAGGGCGCTTCCGGCTCCTCCGGGGAGGCCGAGGGGTCCGAGGGGTCCGAGGCCGGTGAGTCCTCCGGCGCCGAGGGGAGTGACGGGCGGCTGCGGGATGCCGTCGCCGCGTGGGTCGCTTCGGCGGACGGGGGCAAGGCGCCTGCCGCCGGCAAGGACGCCGAAGACGAGGGCGACGGCAAGGCCCCAGAGGCCGAGCGCGCGGAGAAGGCCGAGAAGGCCGACGCGGACGCCCAGGAGGCCGGGAAGGCCCCCGGCACCGCGGAGACCGGCACGGACGCGGAGGACGGCCAGGAAGCCGCAGGGGCGGCGTCCGAGGGCTCCGGGGCGGGCCGGGACGACGCCGACGAGCCCGAGGCGGACCGTTCCGTCAGCGCCGCCGAGTCGAAGGCGGACGACGAGCGGTCCGACGACGAGGGCCCCGAGCCCGCGGACCCACGCGCCGACAACGACGTCAAGACCGCCGACGCCGACGCCGACACCGACGCGGACACCGCCGACGCGAAGGCGGACGAGCCGGCCGACGACGACGTCGAGGCCGCTGACACCGACACCGGTGCCGACGCGGACACCACTGACGCGAAGGCGGACGAGCCGGCCGACGACGAGAGCCCCGAGCCCGCGGACCCGCGCGTCTCCGACGACGCCGAGGCCGCACCGAAGGCCACTGACGCCGACACCGACACCGAGGACGACGCCGCCGAGGGCGAGGCCCGGACCGACGGCACCGCCAAGGACAAGCCCGGCACCGACGGCACCCCCGAGTCGGACGGCGACACCGACGACGCTCCCGCCGAACCCCCCGTCGACCAGCCCACCGCCGTCTTCAAGGCCGTACGGCCGCCGGTCGATCAGCCCACCACCATGCTGAAGCTCGGGGGCGGGACCAAAGACGCTCCGGAGAAGGACGCCGAGCGGACCAGCAAGTTCGTCGCGCTCAAGCCCCTGGACGAGCCGTCGGCCAGGAAGCCGGCCGCCCCGGCCGCCCCGGCCGACGCCACCGCGCCCGTCCCCACCGTCGGCCCCGAGCGGACGACGCAGCAGCCGCTGCCGCCCAGGCCGCCGCTGGATCTGCTGGCCGAGCTGACGAACACCCCGCCGCCCCCGGAGACCCCGCTGCGGACGGCGGCCCGGCGGGTGAAGATCTGGACGCCGCTGGTGTTGCTGCTGGTGGTCGTCTTCGCGGTCGTGCAGAGCGTGCGCCCGCTGCCCTCGCCCACCCTCGAGCTCACCGCCGAGGACAGCTACACCTTCGAGGGCGGCAAGGTCGACATCCCCTGGCCCGCCGACGGCCAGGCCGCGCTGGACGTCCAGGGCATCGGCACATTCGGCTCCTCCGGCGAGCAGAAGCCCGTCCCGATCGCGAGCGTCGCCAAGGTCATGACCGCCTACGTCATCCTGCGCGACCACCCGCTCAAGAGCGGCGAGGACGGCCCGAAGATCCTCATCGACCAGGCCGCCCAGGACCAGTCCGACGCCGGGCAGGAGTCCACCGTCGACGTCACCAAGGACGACAAGATCACCCAGCGGGAGGCTCTGGAGAGCATCCTGATCGCGTCCGCGAACAACGTGGCGCGGCTGCTCGCCCGCTGGGACGCGGGGTCGGAGAAGGCGTTCGTGCGGAAGATGAACCAAGCCGCCCTCGACCTCGGCATGAAGAACACGACGTACACCGACCCGTCGGGCCTGAACAACACGACCGTCTCCACGGCCGTGGACCAGGTGAAGCTCGCCAAGGCCGCCATGCAGCAGCCCGTCTTCCGCGAGGTCGCGACGATGATGTCGTACGTCGACTACAAGGGGAAGAAGCACGACAACTGGAACCGCCTGGTCGGTTACAACGACGTCACCGGCATCAAGACCGGCACCACCACCTCGGCGCTCGGCAACCTCGTCTTCGCGGCCAAGAAGGACGTGAACGGCGAGACGCGCCGGATCATCGGCGCGGTCGTGCGTCAGCCCGCCGGCGGCCCGGACAACACGATCCTGGGCGCCGCGCTGCACGAGGGCGACAAGCTGATCCGGGCCGCGCAGGGCGCGCTGGAGTCGGCGACGATCCTGAAGAAGGGCGAGATCGTCGGGTACGCCGACGACGGTCTCGGCGGCCGCACGCCGGTCGCCGTCACCGAGGACGTCACGGCCGTCGGCTGGGCGGGCCTGTCCGTCAAGCTGACGTTCGCCGGGGACGACCTGCCGCACACGGCCAAGGCCGGCACGAAGGTGGGCACGCTCACCGTCGGCGACGGCACCACCAGCGCCGTGAAGGTCCCGGTCGCCCTCCAGAAGGACCTGGTGGAGCCGGACTTCGGGGCCAAGCTCACGCGCCTCGGCTGACCCGGGGCGCGGCCCGCACCACCGCACTCCGCCGGTAACGGCCCGTCCGGGCGCCGCCCGGCGGGGTGCGTGCTAGCGTCCCGAACCGGGACGGGCCGCCGCTCGCGGCGGCATGCAGCGGAAGCTGAGAAGTGAAGACGGGACACGGGGAGTGCCTTCGAGTGGCCACTGCGGAGCCGACACGCGCAGACGACGCCGAACCGGGCTCGGTATCAGGCCCGCGAATAAGCCTGCCCGAAGCACCGGAAGACAACGCGCCGAAGGACAGCACGGCGGAAGGCACCGGCACACCCGGCCGTGACAACGGCTCGCGGTTCGAGTGGCCGGCCCCCGTGCTGGCGCTCCGTGAGCGCATGCTGCGGCACCCGGTCCTGTCCGTCACGGGCCTCGCCGCGGCGCTGCACATCCTCTGGTTCTTCACGTTCGCGAACAGCGGCGGCGACCTGGCCGCGCAGGACGCGTGGGCCGAGTTCGTCGGCCGGCACCCGGACTCGGCGTACAACCTCGCCTGGTACGGCGGGATGCACCCGGTGTCGTACAGCGTGGTGTCGCCGTATCTGATGTCGGTGCTCGGCGTGCGGACGACGATGATGATCGCGGGGACGGTCTCGGCCGGTCTGCTGACCCTGCTCCTCCTGCGCAGCCGCTCCGTGCTCAACCCCCTGTGGGCGTCGATGGCGGGCGTGTTCGGGCTGTTCTGCAACGCGGTGTCCGGGCGGGTGACGTTCGGTCTTGGCATGATGTTCGCGCTCGGCGCGGTCGCCGTCGTGTTCTGCTGGCCGTACCGGTGGCGGTACAAGCGCTGGGCCAAGGCCCTGAGCGCGGCGCCGCTGGCCGCGCTGGCCACCATGGCGTCGCCGGTCGCGGGCCTGTTCGTGGGCCTGGTGGCGGTGGCGCTGTTCCTGCAGAAGCGACGGCCGGGCGCGTGGGCGCTGGGGCTGGCGCCGAGTGCGGTGGTGGCGGTGTCGGCGTGGCTGTTCCCGTTCTCGGGCACGCAGCCGATGATGATCGGCTCGGTGCTGCTGCCGCTCGCGTTCTCGGTCCTCGCCTACCTGACGGTCCCCCAGGAGTGGAAGACGGTCCGGCTCACGGCCGCCGTGTACGGCCTGGGGGTCGTGCTGGTGTGGCTGATCAGCTCCCAGATCGGTTCGAACATCACGCGGCTGGCGATGCTGTTCGCCGGGGTCGCGCTGGTCGCCGCGCTGCCGTTCACGGTGCCGCGCAGCCGCAAGTGGTACGTGCTCGTCGTGGCGCTCTGCGGTTTCGGCGTGTGGATCGGCTTCAAGACGGTCGACGACATCGTGCACACGGCCCCGGCGGCGTCCTGGTCGCGTGAGCTCGCGCCGCTCGTCAACGAGTTGCAGGAGGTCGGCGCCGAGAAGGGCCGGGTCGAGGTCGTCCCCGCCCGCTCCCACCGCGAGGCCTCCGCGCTCGCCCCGTACGTCAATCTGGCCCGCGGCTGGAACCGCCAGGCCGACATGGAGCGCAACCCCCTCTTCTACGACGACACCCTCAACTCGGCGAACTACCACGAGTGGCTGAAGCGCTGGGCGGTGCACTACGTCGTGCTGCCGAAGGGCGAGCCGGACGGTGACGGGGGTCAGCGGGAGCGGGCGCTGGTGCAGCGCGGGCTGCCGTATCTCACCCAGATCTGGGGCAACGCCACCTGGCAGCTGTTCAAGGTGACCGCCCCGACCCCGCTGGCCGAGCCGAACGCGGTGGTCGACCGGGCCGAGCAGGGCGAGATGGTCCTCCGGGTGAAGAAGGCGGGCCGGATCCTGGTCCGCATCCCGTACTCGCCGTGGCTGAGCATCGTCGACACGGAGGGCAAGAGCCTGAAGCCGCCCCAGGAGACGGAGGAGTCCCTGAACCGTCCCGAGGGCGAGCCGAAGACGTATGTGAACGTCAACGGCTGCCTCGCGGAGACGGAGGAGGACGCCCACGGCGACAAGTGGACGGAGCTGCTGGCCCCGAAGGCCGGCACGTACCGTCTGGCGGCGCCCTACCAGTTGCCGCGGGGCACGCCGTGCCCGGAGGAACTGCGCTGAGTCTCAGCGGAGCCGGTCCACGTACCGGTCCGTGCCCGGCACCGTCGGAATGAACGGGGCCACCAGCTCCACCCTGCCCAGGCCCGACTCCGTCACCGCCGCGTCGAGGTCCGTGAAGTGGGGGTCCCAGCACTCCCTCGGGTCCGTCTGGAGGAACCACAGGAGCGTCAGGCGGGTGTCGACGCCCTCGACCTGCTTGACGTAGGTCATGCGGTCGCCGGGGAGCGGGGTCGGGCGGAAGAGCGTCACCAGCGCGGCCGGGGAACCCGCCAGGCGCCTGGGGAGGTGGCGGGTGCGCAGCCACTCCAGGAGCTCGGCGCGCTGCTCGGGGGTGTCCGACTCGACGACCTGGAGGACCAGGCCCGCGTAGGGGTGGTCGAGGGCGTGGACGTCGCGAGGGCCGGCCGCTCCGTCGCGGTACACCGTCGCCTCGTGGTTCTGGAACGCCGTGAGGACGTGCGTGCGGTCGTGGTAGACGCGGGCGTCCCGGTTGAGGCGCTTGTTGACGGCGACCGTCCAGCGCATGTGGTCGTCGTAGCGGCCCGCGGTGATCCAGTACGTGGAGAGGTAGCAGCCGGCGGTGACCGGCTGGGCGATCGCCGACTTCTCCGGGTAGCGCAGGAGTTGGAGGTCCCGCGTCGCCACCCAGCGGCGCCCCGCGTACATCCAGGGCATGGCCATCGCACCGGCGTAGTAGTGGTCGTCCTCGTACCAGCGGTTGTACGCGTACTCGTGGCCGGGATGCGGCTCGACCATGGTGATGAGGGCGTGCCCGGGGTGGGTGCCGTAGGGGCCGACGGCGGCCAGTTCGGCGTACAGCTCGCTGCGGGTGTCCTCGCTCATGGCCTTCCCCTTCGTCGGTGGCTCGCTCATACTCTGACGCTCCGTCAGATAGAACGCCAGGGTCCGGGTCCGGGGAGGTCTCGCCATGTCACTGCTCGCGGGGAAGACGGTCGTCGTGTCGGGGGTCGGGGCCGGGCTCGGCCGGCAGGTCGCGGCGGCCGTCGTGCGGGACGGCGGGCGTGCCGTGCTCGGGGCCCGTACGGAGGCGAGCCTGGCGAAGGCGGCCGCCGAGCTCGACCCCGGCGGGGCGCGCACCGCGTACCGGGCCACGGACATCTGCGACGAGGCGCAGTGCGAGGCGCTGGCGGAGGTGGCACGGGAGCGGTTCGGCGGGATCGACGCCGTCGTGCATGTCGCCGCGCTCGACGGCTACTTCGGCGGGCTGGAGGACGCCGACTTCGAGTCCTGGCGGTCCGTCGTGGACGTGAATCTGCTGGGCACGCTGCGGATGACCCGGGCCTGTCTTCCGTCGCTCAAACAGGGCGGCGGATCCGTCGTGTTCGTCGGGACGCAGTCGGCGGTGGCGGCCCCGTCCCAGGTGCGGCAGGCGGCGTACGCGGCGTCGAAGGGGGCGCTGACGAGTGCGATGTACTCGCTCGCGCGAGAGCTCGGGCCCCACCGGATCCGGGTCAACACCGTGCTGCCCGGCTGGATGTGGGGGCCACCGGTGCAGGCGTACGTGCGGTTCGCGGCCCGGTCGGAGGGCGTGTCGGAGGCGGCGGTGCTGGGCAGGCTGACGGACCGGATGGCGCTGCCGGAGCTGGCGACGGACCGGGACGTGGCGGACGCGGCGGTGTTCCTCGCGTCGGACCGGGCGCGGGCGATCACGGGGCAGTCGCTGCTGGTGAACGCGGGTGAGCTGATGCGCTGAAGGGGATCCGCAGCCACACCCTCCCGTTCATATACATAAACTGAGGTCACCTCACCGAACTATTTTATGGTCTCTTGACCTTCCTCTTGCTTGCCGTGCGCACGTCACCGAACCCAGAGTTCACATGCCTGACCCTGGCGGCAGCACCGTGGAAGGGGATTCATGAACGGGCTCGACTGGGCCGTGCTCATCGGCTACTTCGCCGTGATGGTCGCGATCGGCGTCTGGTCGCACAAACGCGTCGACAACGTCAGCGACTTCTTCACCGCCGGCGGCAAGATGCCGTGGTGGCTCTCCGGCATCTCGCACCACATGTCGGGCTACAGCGCGGTGATGTTCACCGGGTACGCGGGCATCGCCTACACCTACGGCGTCACGTCGTTCGTCACCTGGTCCTTCCCCATCGCCCTCGGCATCGCCATCGGGTCGAAGCTGTTCGCCCCGCGCATCAACCGGCTCCGCTCCCGGCTCCATGTGGCCTCCCCGCTGGAGTACCTGAAGAACCGCTACGACCTGAAGACGCAGCAGGCGCTGGCCTGGTCCGGCATGCTCCTGAAGATCGTGGACGTGGGCGCGAAGTGGGCGGCGATCGCCACACTGCTGTCCGTCTTCACGGGGATCTCCCTCAACCAGGGCATCCTCATCACCGGCGGCATCACCGCGATCTACTGCACGATCGGCGGCCTCTGGGCGGACGCGCTGACCGAACTCGGCCAGTTCATCATCCAGTTGCTGGCCGGCATCGCGATGTTCGCGGCGGTGTTCGTACGCCTCGACGACCACGGCGGCTTCTTCGGCGTCTGGGACTCACCCGAGCTCCAGGGCCACGAGAAACCGCTGGTCGGCCCGTACGGCACGGTGTTCCTGCTCGCGTTCCTCTTCATCAAGCTCTTCGAGTACAACGGCGGCATGCTCAACCAGGCCCAGCGCTACATGGCCACGCCGAACGCCAAGGAGGCCGAGCGCTCGGCCCGCCTCTCGGCGATCCTCTGGCTGGTCTGGCCCCTGGTCCTGTTCTTCCCCATGTGGATGTCCCCGCTGCTGGTCGAGTCGCAGAAGCCGGACGGCTCGGACTCCTACGCCCTGATGACCGAACAGCTGCTGCCGCACGGCCTGCTGGGCCTGGTCATCGTCGGCTTCTTCTCGCACACCATGGCCATGTGCTCCTCCGACGCCAACGCCATCGCGGCCGTGTTCACCCGGGACTGCGCGCCGGTGATCTGGGCGAGGGCCCGGACCTGGAACCAGAGCCAGGGCCTGCGGGTCGCCCGTATCGCCACGGTCGTCTTCCTCGGTCTGTCCATGGCGGCGGCGACGCAGGTCAACTCCCCCGCGTTCAAGGACATCATCACGGTCGTCATCAAGTGGGTGGCCGGTCTGATGGGGCCGATGGCGATCCCGATGATGCTGGGTCTGCTGCGGGCCTTCCGCCGCTCCGGCCCCACGGCGGCGCTGGTCAGCTGGTCGATGGGCCTGCTCGCGTTCTGGCTCGTGAACTACCCGGTCAACTGGAACGTCGAGGGCGGGGTGCCCCTCCAGTACCAGGTGTCGATCCCGCTGGCGGTCTCCCTGGTCCTCTACATCCTCGTCGGCTACATCCGGCCGGAGGACACCCCGGAGCGGCTGGCGATCATCGAGCGGATCAACACGGACGGGGACGGGGCCGCCGCGGCTGCCGTACCCGCGCCGGCGGGCGGTGTCGAGGACACCGCCGTGCGCGCGACGGTGAAGGACTGACTGCCTCTCCCGCGAGCCGCGATGCGGGAGGGGGGGATGAACGGACGAGACCCGGTGGAGCAGCCACGGAGAGGTGATCCCCGCGTCGGGCCGTGTGGATCCTGTGGACCGAAGGTGACGGAACGACCACTGTACGGTGACGTGCCCATGCCATGGGAGTGGGCAATGGGAAGGGGCGCGGGGCCGGGGTGTCCTACGCGCCGCGCGGGTACCGGGCCAGCCAGCCCGGGGACGAGCCCGCCGGGCCGTGCAGGGCCGGGCCCTGGGTCATCTCCATGGCGAAGTCGTCGGCCAGTTCCAGGATCGTGGGGCGACCCTCCAGTTCGGCCAGCCACGCCGGGGGGAGGGCCGTCTCGCCGTGCAGGGCGCCGAGCAGACCGCCGGTCAGGGCGCCGGTGGCGGCGGACGGGCCGTCGTGATTGACGGCGAGGCACAGGCCGTGGCGGACGTCGGCGGCGACCAGCGCGCAGTACACGGCCGCGGCGACGACCCCCTCCGCCGTGCCCGCCCCGCTCAGCTCGGCGACCCGCTCGGGCCCGGGCATGCCCTGCCGCACGGCGCCCAGCGCCTGCTGCAGCGCCTCCGCCACGGGCTGGTGCCCGGGGCGGGCGGCGAGCAGGGCGAAGGCCCGCTGCACCGCACCGTCGACGCTCTCGCCGAGGGCCAGCGCATGCACGATCACGGCGTAGGCGCCCGCCGCGAGGCAGGCCGTGGGATGGCCGTGGGTCTGCGCCGCGCACTCCACCGCGAGCTGGGCGACGAGCTGCGGCTCCCACCCGACGAGGAGCCCGAACGGCGCGGACCGGGCGGCGGCCTCGGGCCCGGCCTCGCCCAGGTTCTTGGGCGCGTCCGGGGTCCCCATGGTCTCGTCGCCGAGCCCGAGGAGCAGCGCGCGGCTGGGATCGCGGCGCGCGTACAGCCACTCCTCCCGCGCGAGCCAGCCGTCTTCCTTGCGGCGCTCGTCGGGTCCCCAGTCCCGCTGGGTGGCGGCCCAGCGCAGGTACGCCCGGTGCAGGTCGGTCGGCGGGTGCCAGGCGCCGGTGTCCCGCCGCACCTGGGCCCTGATCAGCCCGTCCACGGAGAACAGGGTCAGCTGCGTGAGGTGCGTGACGGCGCCGCGCCGGCCGTAGGCGGGGGCGAGGTCCAGCAGCCCCTCGGCCCCGTACGCCTCCCGGATCGCGTCGATCCCCAGCCCGTCCACCGGCGCCCCCAGCGCGTCCCCGACGGCCACGCCGAGCAGCGTCCCGCGCACCCGGCTGCGGAAGTCCTGCTGCTCCGTACGGCCCCAGACGGCGCCGGCAGTCGCACCCACCTAGACCTCCCCTGGGCACCGTCCATACGTACGACAGCGAGCACTGTAATCGAACGGGAACGGCGGGTTCAGGGGCGGAACGGTGCGGGGGTGCGGTCGGGAGGTCCCGGTCGGCGGCCTCAGGTCCGCGGCCAGGTGATCCCCGCGGCTCGCAGCATCTCGCCGTACTTCCCGTGGCGGCGCCGGGCGATGAAGTGCGCGAGCAGCTCACAAGGCGAACAGACCGGCCGCGTTGTCGTGGCACACGGCCCGGAGCCAGTCCTCGCCGAGGCCCAGACGTTCCAGGGCGTGGAGCTGGTGCAGGTAGGGGTAGGGGATGTTGGGGAAGTCGGAGCCGAGGAGGATGCGGTCGCCGAGCGCGGCGAACCGGGGCAGGGCCCGGCGCGGGAACGGCATGAAGCCCTCGGTGAAGTCGGTGAACGCCATCGTCGTGTCCAGCCGCACCTCGTGGTACCGCTCGGCGAGGTCGAGGAACTCCTCCCACTCGGGCATGCCCATGTGCGCGACGATCAGCCGCAGCCTCGGGTGCCGCGCCAGCAGCCGCGCGACGGGCTCGGGGCCGGTGTGCTTGCCGGGCGCGGGTCCGGAGCCGCAGTGCATCACCACGGGTATCCCGGCCTCGGCCAGCACTCCCCACGCCTGCTCGAGACGCTCGTCGGCCGGATCGTACGCTCCCACCTGCACATGAGCCTTGAACACGCGCGCCCCCGCTTCGACGGCCTCACGGACGTACGTACCGGTGTCCGGCTCGGGGTAGAGGGTGGCGGTGTGCAGGCAGTCGGGGGTGCGGCGGGCGAAGTCGGCCGCCCATCCGTTCAGCCACCTGGCCATGCCCGGTTTGTGGGGGTAAAGCATCGCGGTGAAGGCCCGGACGCCGAAGTCCCGCAGCAGGGCCGCTCTCTCGGCCTCCTGCTTCCGGTACGTGATCGGCCACTGCAGCCCGCCGATCAGTGGCCCGTTGGTGTCGAAGTAGTCCCAGACCTTGTGCAGGACCCGTTCGGGCATGAAGTGGGTGTGGACGTCGATCAGCCCGGGAAGACCGAGCCGGCCCCAGAACCGCCGAACCTCACCGGCCTCCTCAGGCCGGGCGGTTGCCCTACGGTGCTCGCTCATGCCGATCTCCGTCACGGGGTGCGATCCGGCTCCCCGAAGTCGCGGAGCAGGGCGGTGGAGTCACCGTAGTAGGAGGGTGTCTCCGCCGCGTGATCGGCTCCGGAGTCCTCCGTCACGCCCAGATCCCGGCGCATCGCCTCCCGCATGCCGGCGATCAGCGGCCAGACGCCGTGCTGCGCCTCGGCCGCCGACCGCAGCGTCTCGCCGGGCCGGGGGTTTTCCTGCTCCAGGCGCTTGACCTGTCCGTAGACCCGGTTCAGGGCGCCGTTCACCTCCCGGGCCGGGGCGACCACACCATCCGGCGCGATCATCAGCGCCTCGGACCAGCGGTCGCGGTACGTGTCCTTCGCGGTTTCCAGGGCCTGGATGTCCTCGTCACCGGGCGTACGGTCGCGCATGACGTACAGATGCCGGCTGAGCGCCGTACAGAACTGCCGTGCATCGCGATGCAGCCCCGAATAGCAGCTCCGCCGCAACTCACGGCTCTCCCGCGCCTCCTGAAGCGCCTGCGCCATCTCCAGCTCACGCCGCTTGGCCTTCTCGGCCCCGCGCTGCGTGAGCAGAGCACCCCCGAGCGTCCCCGCCACACCGGCCACGGCAATCAAGACCGCCCCCACGTCCATCGGATCACCCTAGACCGCGGGGCCCGACAAGTCCTGTCGCCCCAGGGCTAGTTCGGCCCACACCGTCTTGCCGTGGGCCGGCGTCTCCACCACACCCCAGCGGTGCGCGTACGCCGAGACGATCCGCAGCCCTCGCCCGCCCTCCGCGTTGTCCGCGACCGGCACCGACAACCGCGGGACGCGATCGCCCCGGGCGTCGGTGACCTCGATACGGAGCGTGCGGTCGGCGTGCAGCTTCAGGGCCAGCCGGAAATCCCTGCCCTGGACGCGACCATGCAGCACCGCGTTCGAGGCGAGCTCGGCCACCACCTGCGCGGCGGCGTCGTACGACTCGCCCCACTCGTCGAGCCGGCGTTCGGTGAGCAGCCGGGCCAGTCGAGCACCTCTTCGAGTGGCGGACAGCTGGATCGTGAAGTGACGTACGGGGGTGGTGATTTCGGCTAGGGATTCCTGACTCATGTCACCCAGCGTGGTCGCCCGTCCCTACTCTGAACAGCAACGACCTCGGTACGGAGCGTGACTGTCCGGACGCGCGGCGAGGTCGTACGGCTCGTACGTCAGGAGGGGAAGGCGTGGAGGACGAGGAAGCGGCGGCCGTGCTCAGGACGGTCGGACGGCAGATCAAGATGTGGCGCGAGGCCGCGGGTTGGAAACAGGCGGAGTTGGGCTCGGCCATCGGGTACGGGGAGGAGATGGTGTCGTCCGTGGAGCGGGCGCGCCGGATTCCCAAGCCGGACTTTCTCGACAAGGCGGATGAGGTACTCGGCGCGGGCGGCAAGATCGCCGCGATGAAGGAGGACGTGGAGAGGGCTCGGTATCCGAAAACCGTCCGGGACCTGACCAAGCTGGAGGACCAAGCGGTCGAACTCGGCGCCTACGCCGCCCTGCACATCCACGGGCTGTTGCAGACGCCCGAGTACGCCCAGGCGTTGTACGCGATGCGGCGGCCGGCCTACACCGAGGACGAGATCGAGCGCCACGTGGCCGCGCGCATGGCACGGAAGGAGGTCTTCGATCGGGTGCCCCGCCCCCTGGTCACCTTTGTCCAGGAAGAGATGACACTGCGGCGGCCCCTCGGGGGCAAAATGGTGCTGCGCCGTCAGCTCGAACACCTGTTGGAGGTAGCCGAGTTGCGTCACGTGGAGATCCAGGTGATGCCGATGAGCAGGGAGGACCACGCGGCCGTGATGGGCTCGTTCCGGCTGCTGAAGCTCCAGGACGGCAAGGCACTCGGCCACACGGAAAGCCAGCTGTACGACCGGGTGATCAGTGATCCGAAAGAGGTCCAGATCCTCGATATGCGCTATGGCATGATCCGGGCGCAGGCCCTCTCGCCCCGTGATTCGCTCACCTTCATCGAGAAAGTGCTGGGAGAAGAGACATGACGCCCACCCCGCTGACATGGATCAAGAGCAGCTACAGCGGCAACGACGGACCGGACTGCGTCGAGATCGCGATAGCGCACCCCACCATCCACATCCGCGACTCCAAGGACAAGGACGGCGCCCGGCTGGCCTTCACCGCTGAAGTCTGGGCCGATTTCCTGGAGTTGGCGGCAGGGCGCTGACGGGCGGGGTACACCGGACGGCCGTGCGCGGGGAGAATGATCGGCATGGCCACCTCCACATCACGCGGCACGTTGTCGCTCGCCGCCACCCTGCTCACCGCGACCATCGCCCTCTACATGGCGCTCGTCGCGTTCGGGAACATCACCGACTTCGGGACCAACCAGCAGTTCGTCCGGCATGTGTTGGCGATGGACACCACGTTCAAGGACGAGGACCTGATGTGGCGGGCCGTCACGAGTCAGGGGCTGCAGGACGCCGCCTACGTCGGGATCATCGTCTGGGAGACCGTCGCCGCGCTGGTCCTCATATACGGGAGCTGGCTGTGGGCCAGACGCGATGACCTGCGCGCCCGGCGGATGTCCACGTACGGGCTGCTGATGGTGATGCTGCTGTTCGGGGCCGGGTTCATCGCGATCGGCGGTGAGTGGTTCTCCATGTGGCAGTCGAAGAGCTGGAACGGGCTGGACGCGGCGACCCGCATCTTCCTGTTCAGCGGGGTCGTACTGATCGTCAACCAGCTGTCGTCCCCGCGGGCCCAGACACCCGCCTCCTGAGCGCTGCCGCTGCCGGGTTCATTCGCACTGCATCGGACTGGCAGGCTTCGTCTGGATCTCGGAGATGTAGATCCAGTCGAAGCCGTCATATCCCTCGGTGTCGAGATGCCGTGCTCGGCTGAGCCCGGCGCGTATCGCCACGCGCTGGGAAGCAACGTTGGCCGGTCGAACGCGGGCGATCAGCGGGAGTTCGGGCAGGTGACGGGATGCCCAGGTGGCAACCGCGCCTGCGGCTTCACCGGCGAAGCCTTGACCCCAGGCTGAGGTGGCGAATCGGTAGAAGAGGTTCAGGACCGGGGTCCCGTGCAGTTCCATGGGCTTGATGCCGCAGAATCCGAGCTGCTGAGCGGAGCCGTGGTGCCGGACGACCCAGTATCCATATCCGTACTGCTGCCACTGGTCGTCCCAACGCTGGTAGAGCGCCTCTGCTTCCTCGAACCGGGCGAGCGCATCGGACGGGTTGTGGGCACAGGTCTCAGGGTCACGGTGGACGGCGAAGATCGCGTCGACATCGGTCGCGGTCGGGCGTCTGAGCGACAGCCGGGCGGTCTTCAGCTCCACGGCCGCTGGGCTCCGGTCACTCATGTCGAGACCGCCTCACCGGTGCGGAAGATCCGGTTCAGGTGGTGGCCCAGGACCGTGGTCGCGGACTCCGGGCTGCGCTGGCCGACGAGGATGCCGGTGCCGAGTCCCGCGGACATGGCGAGCAGGCCGGCTGCCTCCAACCGTGCGTCCACACCGGGCTCGAGCAGTGCCGCTTCCTGCGCCTGCCGGAGGAGTTCGGTCAGGGCGTCTTCGGCGGCATCAGGGTTCCTGATGAAGGGCTGGGCTGCGAGCGCCGGGTCGTTCACGGCCAGAACCGCGTAGGAAGTGTAGAGGTGGTGGAAGGTGCGGCTCTCGTCGTCCGTCGGCAGCGCCGCCATCAGCAGCGCCTCGACCACAGCGCGCGGACCCGGGCTGTCCCCGGCGGCCCGTACCCGGGCGGAGACCCGCTCCCCGAATCTCTCCGCCAGCAGCTCGAGCCCGAAGAACAGCAACTTTTCCTTGGTCTGGAAGTAGTACTGCACCAGCCGCAGTGATACGCCCGCCTCCGCCGCCACATCGCGCATCCCGACGGCATGCAGCCCGCGTCGGCCGGCGACCCGGACGAGGGCCTCGGCGATCTCGGTGCGCCGTTCTGCGTGGTCAACGCGCTTGGGCATCGGCCGGTTCTCCGCTCGTCGTTCCTGCTACGGCCCCCACAGGCTTTCATGGTACAGCTGTACCAGCTTCATGGTACGTTCGTATCACAAAACCGAGACGCCGGAGGTGGCCATGCCCGAGACCGCTGCCCGAACCCGGGCCGATGTCGGCCGTTATGTGAGCGATGCCTGGCGGGAGCGCTACCTCACGGCCTGCGATGCGGTCTACGCACTGGGGACGCCCGCGCTCGCGGAAGAGGACGTGGAGACGTCCTTCGGCACCACGCACGTCTACCGCTACGGCCCCGCGAGCCAGGCTGCCCGATCCCGCACTCCCGTGGTCCTGGTGCACGGGGCGGGCTCCTGCTCCGCCATGTGGTACCCGAACACCCCCGCCCTCAGCGCGGACCGCCCGGTCTACGCGATCGACACCCCCGGCGATCCCGGCCGCAGCGTGCAGCGCGAACCCATCCACCAGCCCGAACGCGCGGCGCAGTGGCTGGACGAGACGCTCGCCGGGCTCGGACTCGACCGCGTCCACCTCGTCGGCTCCTCCTACGGTGGCTGGCTCGCCCTGAACCAGGCGCACCGCAGGCCCGGTCGCCTCGCCTCGGTCACCCTGCTCGACCCCGGCGGCCTGGAGAAGGTGGGGCTGCGCTTCTTCGTCTGGATCTTCGCCAGCCTCTTCGCGACCTTCGCGCCCAAGGCGCTCCGCCCGCGGCTGGCGGCCTGGCTCGAACAGCCGGTCCTGGTCGTGCCGGAACTGCGCGCGATGATCAGAACGGCCGTTCGCGCCTACCGCATACGCCGCCCAGCGCCGCTTCCCCTGTCCGAGGAGGAGCTGTCCACCATCCGGACTCCGCTCTATCTGGTGCTCGGCAGGCGAAGCCTCCTCGTGCACCCGCAGCGGCAGGCGGAGCGCGTGCCGCGCCTGGTCCCCGGTGCCCGAGCCGAGATCATCTCCAGCACGGGCCACGGGCCGCAGATCGACCACGCGGAGGAGATCAACCGCAGGATGCTGAACTTCATGGCCTCAGTCGACTGAGACCTCCCACGCCGACGGGCCGGAATCGAGAAGGCCGGAATCCTCGGGCTTCAACCCGAGGTGCACGTCACTTGACCACGGTCACGGTCGTACCGACCGTGCCGAACGCCCACAGTGCCGTGCCGTCCGCCTTCTTCATCCGGACCCCGCCGGTCTTCCCGCCGGAGGCGGCGGGTGGCGGGGAGGATCCGTCGACCGCGTTGGAGAAGGCGACGGAGACGCCGTCCCGCGCGGCGAAGTACATGATGTGCTCGATCTGGACGCCGTCCGAGCCGGTCGTGGCCTCGTTACGGGACGAGATCGCGTAGCTGCCCGGGTCGGGGCTGACCGTGCCCGGCCAGACGGTGAACGTCCGGCGGGTCGCCTCGCTCGCGTCGACCAGCCACACCCGCTTCTCGCCGAGGGAGTAGACGATGCGCCGGCCGGTGCCGGAGCCGGCGGGCACCCGCGCCGGGACCGACGCCGTGGGGGTGGGCTGCGCCGAGGCCGTGCTGCTCGGCTTGGCGGAGGTGGCGGTGGGGTGCGAGCCCCGGTCCGCCTGTACGCCCAGGACCGTCACCGCGGCTATCGCTCCCACGGTCAGCCCGGTCACCCAGGCCCACGAAGGAAGTCGGGCAGGCACCGGCACGCATCTCCTCAGTCACGGGACCCCGCACCGCAACGGGGTTCCGATCATCGTACTGCGCGCCCGCCGCTCCCCCGGTGCCTCAGGGGCCCCCGGCCGACTCAGGGACCCCCGGCGGTCTTGCGGACCGGGACCGGGCCCGTGCCGGCGCCGCGGGCGGTGTAGCGCGGGGTCCGGACCGGGGCCGGGTAGGAGAGGTGCACCAGCCGGGTCTGCTCCTGGCGCATGTGCATGAGCGACTCCAGGATGTAGCCCACGAGCAGCACGAGCGCCGCGATGGTCATGATCGCGGCGGCGAGGATCGCCGTGGGGACCCGGGGCACGGTGCCCGTCTCGACGAAGTCGGCGATGACGGGGATGCCGAGGATGACCGAGACCAGGGCGAGCACGCCCGCGAGCACGGTGTGGACCAGCGAGGGCCGCTCGCGCCGGGCCAGGTCGAGGATGACCCGCAGGATGCGCCAGCCGTCCCGGTAGGTGCGCAGCTTGCTCTCGCCGCCGGCGGGCCGGACGCGGTAGTCCACGACCACCTCCGCGGTGGGGAGCCGCAGGTGCAGCGCGTGGATCGTCATCTCGGTCTCGGTCTCGAACTCCCGGGCCAGCGCCGGGAAGGACTTCACGAAGCGTCGCGAGAAGACCCGGTAGCCGCTGAGCATGTCGGTCACGTCGTTGCCGAACAGGGACCGCACCGCCCCGGTGAGCAGCTTGTTGCCGACCGCGTGCCCGGCCCGGTAGGCCCCGTCGACCGTCACCCTGCGGGCTCCGACGACCTGGTCGTACGGTCCCTCGAAGAGCAGGTCCACCAGGTCGCGGGCGCGGGAGGCGTCGTAGGTGTCGTCGCCGTCGATGATGAGCAGCGCGTCGGCGTCGACGTCGGCGAAGGCGCGGCGGATGACGTTGCCCTTGCCCTTGCGGGTCTCCTCCCGGACGATCGCGCCGGCCGCCCGGGCGACCTCCACGGTGCGGTCGGTGGAGGCGTTGTCGTACACGTAGACGACGGCCTCGGGGAGGGCGGCGCGCAGGTCGCGCACCACCTTGCCGACGGCCGCCTCCTCGTTGTGGCACGGCACGACACACGCGATCGTCGGTTCCACGACCACTCCTCACTCGACCGGTTCCTCACACAGTCAGCACCTCACACAGTCGGACATAGTGCGATATGAGCGCGCCTGACCGGATGGGACGCGCCGGGTCGTTACGCTCGCCGTGTGCCGGTCCTCGACTCTGTGACGCTGCGTGCGCGTGACGCCATCAAGGGCATCTGGCGCGAGGCCGCCAAGTTCGGCGTCATCGGGGCCCTGGCCTTCGTCATCGACAACGGCGGCTACAACCTGCTCGTCTTCGGTCTGCCCGGCGGCGCGCAGGGCGGGGTGATGCGGACCGCTCCGGTGCAGGCGTCCGTCATCGCGACGGCCGCGGCCGCGCTCTTCAGCTGGGTCGGGAACCGCTACTGGACCTACCGCGACCAGCACGGCAGGAGGGTGACCCGCGAGCTCGTGCTGTTCCTCGTCGCGAACGGGGTCGGGCTCGCCATCACCGCGGGCACGGTCTTCGTCTCCCGGCAGCTGCTCGGGCTGGACTCGGCGCTCAGCGACAACACCGCCCGCATCCTCGGCTGGGTCCTCGCGACCCTGTTCCGCTTCTACGCCTACCGGCGCTACGTCTTCATCGCACCCTGACCGGTTCGTCGCACCCTGACCGGCCGGAGCCCGACGACCCGTTAGCATCCGGCATATGGGACAAACGGGATGGGCGGGGTGGGGGCGGCAGCGCTGGGTGTGGGGGCTGGCCGCCGTCGCCGCGGTCTGCTGCCTGGCCACGATCGTCGTCTTCGCCCCCGGCTATCTGAGTCCCGACAGCCTCGACCAGCTCCGGCAGGCCCAGGCGAAGCGGCCCCTGACCGACTGGCATCCGCCCGTGCTGAGCCTGGTGTGGCGGGCGCTCATCGCCGTGACCGGCTCGATCACGTCGATGCTCGTCGTGCAGTCGCTCGTCTTCTGGGCCGCGCTGTGGGTGCTGGCCTGGTGCGTGTGGGCGCTGACCGGCAGCCGGGGCGGTTCGCTCGCCGTCCTCGGTCTCGGGCCGGCTCCGTTCGTGCTGACGTTCGTCGGGGTGGTGTGGAAGGACGTCCACGCGGCGTTCGCGCTGCTCGCCGCGTGCGCGGTCGCCTTCACCGGGCTGCGGCTGCGGCAGCGCGGGACCGATCCGCGCCCCGCCGTCCGGTGGGGCCTGCTCTGGCTGGGCGTGCTGTTCCTCGCCTACGCCATGCTGGTGCGCAAGAACGCCTTCCTCGCCGCGATCCCCGTCTTCGTCATGCTGGTCCTCGCGCTGTGGGGCACACCCGGACGCCGTACGTGGGTGACGTGCACGGCGGCTCTCGTGGCCGGGCTCGTCGTGCCCGCCGCCGCCATCTCCCTGTTCGCCGCCCCGCTACAGACCAAGCAGGGCGCGCAGATCATGCTCGACGACCTCGTCCATGTGCTGACCGTGGACGAGCTTCGATCGGCGGATGCGCCACCCGCCCTGCGGGAGCGTCTCGTGGCCTCCGCGCGCGAGTGCGAGCGCGTCGGCGCCCTCTCCGACGCCTACTGGGCCTGCTACCAGCGCCCGGCGGACGGGCTGCGCGGGGACTCCGGCGCGCTCACGTCCCTGTGGCTGCGGGAGATGAGCGGGCACGTGCCGCAGTACCTCCAGTACCGGCTGCTGCTGTTCACGACCCTGCTGTTCGAGACCGACTACGCGTACAAGGCGGGGATCACCCGCAACGACCTGGGCGTCGAAGTGGCGCACCCCCGGCTGGAGGACATGCTCGGCACGTACGTCAACGGCATGGTCGAGGACCTGCCCTGGCTGTTCCGCGGCTGGTTCTGGCTCGCGGTCGCGGTCGTGCTCACCGTCCGGCCCGGCAAGGGCGCCTTCGCGATGCCGATCCGGGCGCTCGGCATCAGCTCGGCGGCCTACATCCTCGGCTATCTGCCGATCATGCCCGCGACGGACTTCCGCTACGTCTACTGGCCGGCCATCGCCTGCGCCCTCGGCCTCGTCCTGCTCTGGGCGGGCCGCGGCACGGCTCCCCCGCCGCCGGAGAGCCCCGGCGCCCGGACCGGCCGCGCCGTGACGGCGCACCGGCCGGCGGGCGCCGGGGACCAGTCACCCGCCCGCTGACACCTCAGTCGAGCACCGGCAGCAGCTGGGGCAGATGCCCGTCCGACGCCTGTGCGGCCCGCTGCCGCTCCGCCGCGACGTCCCCGTACAGGGTGGTGCGCGCCCTGGCAGGACGCCCGGCCGCATCCGCCACCTCGATCAGGTCCTTCACCGACTTGTACGAGCCGTACGACGAGCCCGCCATACGGGAGATGGTCTCCTCCATGAGCGTCCCGCCGACGTCGTTCGCGCCCGAGCGGAGCATCTCGGCCGCGCCCTCCGTGCCCAGCTTCACCCAGCTGGTCTGGATGTTGGGGATGTGCGGGTGCAGGAGCAGCCGGGCCATTGCCGTGACCGCGCGGTTGTCCCGCATGGTCGGGCCCGGGCGGGCGATCCCCGCGAGGTAGACCGGCGCGTTGGTGTGCACGAACGGCAGCGTCACGAACTCGGTGAAGCCGCCCGTGCGCTGCTGGATGCCCGCGAGGGTGCGCAGGTGCCCGAGCCAGTGCCGGGGCTGGTCGACATGGCCGTACATCATCGTCGAGGACGAGCGGATGCCCAGCTCGTGGGCCGTCGTCACGACGTCGATCCAGTCGGCCGCGGGCAGCTTGCCCTTGGTGAGGATCCAGCGGACCTCGTCGTCGAGGATCTCGGCGGCCGTGCCCGGGATGGTGTCGAGGCCGGCCTCCTTGGCGGCGGTCAGCCACTCACGGACCGACATGCCGGTGCGGGTCGCGCCGTTGACGACCTCCATAGGTGAGAAGGCGTGCACATGCATGCCCGGGACGCGCTCCTTCACGGCCCGCGCGATGTCGAAGTACGCCGTGCCCGGCAGGTCCGGGTGGATGCCGCCCTGCATGCAGACCTCCACCGCGCCGACGTCCCAGGCCTGCTGGGCCCGGTCGGCGACCTGGTCGAGGGAGAGGGTGTAGGCGTCGGCGTCCGTACGGCGCTGGGCGAAGGCGCAGAAGCGGCAGCCGGTGTAGCAGACGTTGGTGAAGTTGATGTTGCGGGTGACGATGTAGGTGACGTCGTCGCCGACGGCCGACTTGCGTACGTCGTCGGCGACCCGGGCGAGGGCGTCCAGCGCCGGGCCGTCCGCGTGCAGCAGGGCCAGCGCCTCGTCGTCGGTGAGCCTGGTGGGGTCGTCGGCCGCCGTGCGCAGGGCCTGCCGTACGTCGGTGTCGATGCGCTCGGGGACCATGCCCGGGGCGGCGGCCTCGCGCAGGGCGCCCCAGTCGCCGTACACCTCGTCGAAGTCGTCCCGGCGGTCCGACGTACGGCCCTCGGAGTCGATCGAGGCGTGCAGGTCGGTACGGCCGGACGCGACGAAGACCTCCTCCGGCTCCTGCCACGGCAGGCCCTCGGGCAGGGCCTCGGGGCGGGCGAGCCCCGTCTCCGGGTCGGCCAGCGCGGCCACGTGCGGGCGCAGCCGCGGGTCCAGCCAGGGCTCGCCGCGCCGCACGAACTCCGGGTACACGCACAGGCGCTCGCGCAGTTCGAAACCGGCCGCGCGGGACTTCTCGGCGAGCTGCTCGATCTGCGGCCAGGGGCGCTCGGGGTTGACGTGGTCGATGGTGAGCGGGGAGACCCCGCCCCAGTCGTCGATACCGGCGCCGATCAGCCGCTCGTACTCGTCGTCGACGAGGTTGGGCGGGGCCTGGATGCAGCCCGAGGGGCCCATGAGGAGCCGGGCGACGGCCACCGTGGCGACCAGTTCGTCGAGTTCCGCGTCGGGCATGCCGCGCATCGCGGTGTCCGGCTTGGCGCGGAAGTTCTGGATGATCAGTTCCTGGACGCCGTGGTAGGCCCGGGACACCTTCCGCAGCGCGAACAGCGACTCGGCGCGCTCCTCGTAGGTCTCGCCGATGCCTATGAGGATCCCGGAGGTGAAGGGGACGGAGGAGCGTCCGGCGTCCTCGAGGACCCGCAGGCGGACTGCGGGCTCCTTGTCGGGCGAGCCGTGATGCGGGCCGCCCGGCTCCGACCAGAGGCGGGTCGCGGTCGTCTCCAGCATCATGCCCATGCTGGGCGCGACCGGCTTCAGACGCTGGAAGTCCGTCCAGCTCATGACGCCCGGGTTCAGATGCGGGAGCAGTCCCGTCTCCTCCAGGATGCGGACGGAGATGGCACGGACGTAGGCGAGGGTGTCGTCGTAGCCGTGCGCGTCGAGCCACTCGCGCGCCTGAGGCCAGCGGTCCTCCGGCTTGTCGCCGAGGGTGATGAGGGCTTCCTTGCAGCCGAGGGCCGCGCCCTTGCGGGCGATGTCCAGCACCTCGTCCGAGGACATGAACATCCCGTGGCCCTCCCGACGCAGCTTGCCCGGGACGGTGACGAACGTGCAGTAGTGGCACTTGTCCCGGCACAGCCGCGTCAGCGGGATGAAGACGCTCTTCGAGTACGTGATGACGCCGGGGCGGCCGGCCGCCTCCAGGCCCGCGTCCCGCACCCGGGCGGCCGAGGCCGCCAGGTCCTCCAGCCGCTCACCCCGCGCCTGGAGCAGCACCGCCGCCTCGGCGACATCGAGCGAGACGCCGTCCCTGGCCCGTTTCAGGGCGCGACGCATGGAGTTCTCGGTGGGGCCGGTTCCGGAGGTCGCGGAAGTCGTCATCCTTCGAGCATACGAGTGCGCTGATCAGGCTCATGGGAGCCCCGTCAGTGGAAGGCCAGCCACCCTATGCCCAGGGCCGAGGTGAGTCCGGCGGCGGCGACGGCGGCCGGCCTGTTGCGGTGCAGGGCGAACCAGACCAGCGCGGCGGTCACCAGCACGGCCGTCGTGCCGATCGCGGCGCGCAACAGCCCCTGGCTGTAGCCGAACTCGGTGAAATGGCGCAGGAGCCAGGAAAACCAGGCAAGCCTCATGAGGCTCTCCCCCCGTGGAGACAGAGAGCCGGACGCGTCACGCCGTTCGGCGCGGTGGTCGGCCGCGCACCCGTGTGCACCCGACTCGGTTGCTGACCGGCAGTTTAGTAGGAGAAGCCAACCGCGCTGCCGGGCAGGGGAGTTGTCAGAGGTATCCGGCGAGGCCGTCCAGAGTCTTCAGCACCTCCGCCTCCCCCGCCGGAGGCAGCTGCGCCACGACCTCCTCGATGCCGAGGTCGGCGTAGTGGGCGAGCTTGCCCGGGCTGGGGTGGACGGCGTAGGGGACGACCTGGAGGGCCCGGGGGTCGCGGCCGGCGTCGGCCCAGGCGGCGCGCAGGACCGGCAGCGCCTCGCCGAGGCCGCGGCCGCCGATCGGCAGCCAGCCGTCGGCGTACTCGCTGATGTGGGCGAACAGCTTGGGCCCGGCGGCCCCGCCGACGAGCGTGCGCGGGCCGGTGACCGGGCCGCGCGGTTTCTGCACGGGCTTCGGATACGCGTGGCTGGCCCGGACACCGCCGAACTCGCCCTCGTGGGCGACCGGCTCCTGCGACCACAGGGCCCGCATCAGCGCCATCCGGTCCCGGACCAGCTCGCGCCGGTTGCTCCACCGCACGCCGTGGTCGGCGGCCTCCTCGACGTTCCAGCCGAAGCCCAGCCCGAGGGTGAACCGGCCGCCGGAGAGATGGTCGAGGGTCGCGACCTGCTTGGCCAGGTCGATCGGGTCGTGCTGGGCGACGAGCGTGATGCCCGTGCCGAGCCCGAGCCGCTCGGTGACGGCGGCGGCCTGGCCGAGGGCCACGAACGGGTCGAGGGTGCGGCCGTACTCGGGCGGCAGCTCACCGCCCGCCGGGTACGGGGTGGTCCGCTCGACGGGGATGTGGGTGTGCTCGGGCAGGTACAGCCCGGCGAATCCGCGGTCCTCCAGCTCCCGGGCGAGCCGGGTCGGGGTGATCGTCTCGTCGGTGAGGAAGATCGTCACGGCGATGCGCATGACCTCATCACTACCCGAGAGAGGACCGACTGTCGATACCGACCAGTCGGCACTTCGCAGCCGCCGTTTCGGCGAAAACCGCCGATCCCCTTCCCGTGCGCGGGAGTTCACGGCTGAATACCAGGGTTGTACGCACCACCCCCGCACCACCCATGCCTTGTCACCGACGACACCTTGGGAGCAGCAGCATGTGCGAGGACAGCCACGGCGGGCTCGGCCGGCGCGCTCTGTTCGTGACGGGAGCGGCGGCCGCGCTTACGTTGGGAAGCGTGAGCTTCGCTTCAGCGGCCGACGGGGACCAGGAGAGCAGGACCGTGCGCGGCACGCTGCCGCCCGGCTCCCCGGACTTCGTGTACGTGCCCGTCGAGGTCCCGGCCGGCGTCCGGGAGCTCAAGGTCGCCTACACCTACGACCGGCCGTCGGTCCCGGCCGGCACCACGGGCAACGCCCTCGACATCGGCGTCTTCGACGACCGCGGCACCGAGCTCGGCGGCCGGGGCTTCCGGGGCTGGTCGGGCGGGGCGCGCACCGAGTTCTTCCTCCGCGCGGACGACGCCACGCCGGGGTACCTCCCGGGCCCGGTGCGCGAGGGCACCTGGCACATCGCGCTCGGCCCGTACACGGTCGCCCCGCAGGGCCTGATCTACGAGATCACGATCACGCTGACGTACGGGGAGCCGGGCGAGGCCGTCCGGCCGGTGTATCCGCCGGAGCGCGCGAAGGGCCGGGGGCGGGCCTGGTACCGGGGCGACTGCCATCTGCACTCCTGGTACTCCGACGGCCGCCGCACCCCCGCCGAGATCGGGGAGCTGGCCCGGGCGGCCGGCCTGGACTTCATCAACTCCTCCGAGCACAACACGCATTCGGCGCACGCCCACTGGGCGGACGTGGCCGGGGACGACCTGCTCGTCCTGCTGGGCGAGGAGATCACCACCCGCAACGGGCACGTCGTCGCGCTCGGCACCGACCCGGGCACCTTCATCGACTGGCGCTACCGGGCCCGCGACAACCGCTTCGGCCGGTTCGCCCGGCAGATCCGCCGCGCCGGCGGCCTGGTCGTCCCGGCCCACCCGCACGCCACCTGCGTCGGCTGCAACTGGAAGTTCGGCTTCGGCGAGGCCGACGCGATCGAGGTGTGGAACGGCCCCTACACGCCCGACGACGAGATGGCGCTGGCCGACTGGGACAGCATGCTCGTGGCGTCCGTGCGGGAGGACGGGCGGGACGCGCGCGACGGGCGGGACGGGCGCGAGTGGATCCCGGCGATGGGCAGCAGCGACGCCCACCGCTCCCCGGACGCGGTGGGCAGCCCCCAGACGGTCGTCCTGGCCGACGACCTGACCCGGGAGGCCGTCCAGGAGGGCATCCGGGCGGGGCGGTCCTACATCGCCGAGTCCGCGCGGGTCGCGCTGTCGTTCCGGGCGTCCGGAGGTCGTGGCGAGCACGCGGGCATCGGCGAGCGCCTCACCGTCGGCCGCGACACCCCGGTCACGGTCCGCCTGGAGGTCACCGGCGCCCCGCGCTGCACGGTCCGCCTCGTCACCGACCAGGGCGTCCTCCACACCAGCGCCCCGCTGCCGGTGTCCGGCTCGGGCGTGGTCGAGTGGCGGACGACACCGTCGTACGCGGCGTACGTACGGGCCGAACTGCGCCACGAGGCGGCTGCGGGACCGCTGCCCGGGCCGCTGGCGGCGTTCACCAACCCGATCTTCCTGGGGCGCCGCTGAGGCCTGTCGCTCGGATCAGCGCGGCCGTGAGGTGCGGCGCCGCTCGACCGCCCTGCCCCCGCGACGCCGCGGAGATCCATCAGAAGCCCCCTGGTCCAGACACCGGGCCACCGCCTCCTCGATCCCCGCCGCGTCGGCACCCTCCGCCGCCCAGGCCACGTATCCGTCGGGCCGTACCAGGACGGTCGTCCGGCGGTCGCCCGCCCAGCGCTCCACGGTCAGCCACCCCTCACGGACACCGGGGCCTTCGTACGTCCCGGGCGTGATCAGCACGAACCGGCCACCGCGCAGCGCCTCGTGGAGCCGTCCGTCCTTCAGGGCGACGTCGGGGACGCGGGTGCCGGTGAGGCGGTGGGCGCCGCGGGGGGCGGGGTAGGCGTAGCCGATCCCGGTGATCTGCCCCAGGGCCTTGCGCTGGGCGGGCGGGGCCATGTCGACGAACGCGGAGACGAGGGCGCGGGCGGCACGCAGCAGCGGATTGCGCGCGCGGGCCAGCCGGACCAGTCCGCCACTGCTGCGCAGCACCGCCCTGCCGACCGGGTGGCGCTCGGCCTCGTAGCTGTCGAGGAGCCCTTCGGGCGCCCGGCCCTGGACGGCCGCGGCGAGCTTCCAGCTCAGGTTGGCGGCGTCCTGGAGTCCGGTGTTCATGCCCTGCCCGCCGGCCGGGGAGTGGATGTGCGCGGCGTCCCCGGCGAGGAAGACCCGCCCGACCCGGTAGTGCGGTGCCTGGCGCTCGTCACTGTGGAAACGGGAGAGCCAGCGGGCGTCGTGCATGCCGTGGTCGGTGCCCAGGGCACGGCGGGTGATCTCCTTGACCTCGTCGAGGTCGAGCGGGGCGTCGTCGGAGACCTCGTTGCGGCGGTTCCAGCCCATGACCCGGTACCAGCCGTCGCCGAAGGAGGCGATCATCGCGAAGGCGTCGCCGCGGCCGTTGACGGTGAGGACGCCCTCGGGCTTCTCGGCCAGCCGGACATCGGCCAGGATCAGCGACTTGATGACGGAGACACCGGGGAAGTCCAGGCCGATCGCCTCCCGCACGGCGCTCCGGTGACCGTCGGCGCCGACGACATAGGCCGCCCGGCGGGTGACGACCGCCCCGTCCGCGCCGCGCACGTCGAGGTCGACCCCGTCGTCGTCCTGCCGCAGCCCCACGACCTCGCTCTCGTACGCGAACTCCACCCCGGCCTCCCGGGCCCGCCGCTCCAGGAGCCGCTCGACCTCGTACTGCGGGGTGATGAGCAGGAACGGGAAACGCGAGGGCAGCGTGCTCAGATCGAGGGAGAGGCGGCGGAAGAGCCGCAGGCCGGTGATGGTGTCGCCGGTGGTGAGGAGTTCGCCGGCGAGGCCGCGGGCGTCGAGCTGCTCCAGGGTGCGGGCGTGCACTCCGAAGGCGCGGGAGAGGTTGCTGGTCTTGCGCGGTCGCTTCTCGACGAGGGTCACGGTGACGCCGGCTGTGGCGAGGTCGCCGGCGAGGAGGAGGCCGGTGGGGCCGGAGCCGACGACGATCACGGTGCGGTGGGTGGCGGTGCCGTTCATGGTGGCCTCCTGTTGCCAACGCTTGCTTGCCATCACCTGTTGCCAACACATGTTGGCCAACGCTCGTTGACGAAGATAGCGAGGCGCCAAGAGGGATGTCAACGAGCGTTGGCAAACAATTGTTGGCGAACGCTTGTTGACCTACACTCGTTGGCCTACGCTCGTTGGCATGAACGGCAGCGACAGCACCTCCACGGTTCCCGGCTCCGGTGCCCCCCGCCGCTCCGACGCCACTCGCGGCGCGATCCTCGCGGCGGCCCGCGAGCGCTTCGCGACCGACGGCTACGAGCGAGCCACCATCCGCGCCATCGCCAAGGACGCGAACATCGATCCGTCGATGGTGATGCGGTACTACCGCAACAAGGAGGGCCTCTTCGCGGCGGCCGTCGCCATCGACCTGCGGCTGCCGGACGTGAGCGGGGCGGACCGCCGGCCGGACGCGGGGCGGATCCTCGTCGAGCACTTCCTCGACATGTGGGAGAACAACGAGGTCCTCACCGCGCTGCTGCGGGTCGGCGTGACCAACCAGGCCGGGGCGGAGCGCATGCAGGGCATCCTGCGGGACCAGCTGCTGCCGGTCGCCCGGCAGGTGTGCCCCGACCCCGAGCAGGTCCCGGCACGGGCGGCACTCATGGCGTCGCAGCTGCTGGGCCTGGCGCTCACGCGGTACGTGCTGCGGATGCCGCCGGCGGTGGGGCTGGCGCGGGCGGAGATCGTGGAATGGCTGGCTCCGACGATCCAGCGGTACCTGACCGCGCCGAGTCCCTGAGGCCTGCCGGGCACTCGTATCCGCCGGGACCACGGGACCGGTAGGGCGCTGGAAGGCCGCCCAGTACAGGAGACCCGCCGGGCGCTGAAGCGGTCCCGTTGGAACACCGGCCGGACCGTAGGAAGATACCCGCGATGGAGCTTTGCACGAAGGAGACCTGCCGACGATGTCCCGCCGCACCGACCTGAGGTTCCGCGCGACCACGGCCGTCCAGCGCCGCCTCAACCCGCTCCTGCGCCGCCTCCCCCTCCAGACGGTCCTGGAGACGAGGGGCCGCGTCTCGGGGCTGCCCCGTCAGACACCGGTGGGCGGGCACCGCGTCGGCGGCTCCTTCTGGCTGGTGTCGGAGTTCGGCGAGAAGTCGCAGTACGTGCGCAACATCAAGGCGGATCCGCGGGTGCGGGTACGGATCCGCGGGCGGTGGCACGAGGGCACCGCGCATCTGATGCCGCAGGACGACCCGGTGGCGCGGCTGCGGGGGCTGCCTCGGGTCAACGGCCTGGGGGTGCGGGCCCTCGGGACGAATCTGCTGACCGTGCGGGTGGACCTGGACACCTGAGGGGTGTCACCCGGGCCACACGATCGCCTGCACCTCGCTGTAGGCGTGCAGCGCGTACGAGCCCACGTCCCGGCCGACGCCGCTCTTCTTGAAGCCGCCGAACGGCGCCTCCATGTTCCGCCCGACGGTGTTGACCCCTACGCCACCGGCCCGCAGTCGCCGCGCCACCCGGAACGCCCGGGCCACGTCTCCCGACCAGACGTAGTCGATGAGCCCGTAGTCGGTGTCGTTGGCGAGCGCGATGCCCTCCTCCTCGTCGTCGAAGGGGACGACGGCCACCACCGGCCCGAAGATCTCCTCGCGGACCACCCGCATGTCGTTGGTGCAGTCGGCGAGCAGGGTCGGGGCGACGTAGAAGCCCGAGGGCAGGTCCGGGCGTTCGCCGCCCGTCACCACCACCGCGCCCTCCTTCCGGCCCAGTTCGACGTACGACTCCACCCGGTCCCGGTGGCTCGCGGAGATCACCGGCCCGACCACGGTGTCCGGCTCGCGCGGGTCACCGACCTTCAACCAGCGTGCGTAGGAGGCCAGTTGTTCGACCAGCCGGTCGTAGATCCCCCGCTGTGCCAGCACCCGCGTCGGTGCCGTGCAGATCTGCCCGCTGTAGAAGGAGAAGGTGGTGCCGATCCCGGCCACGGCCGAGCCGAGGTCGGCGTCGTCGAAGACGAGCGCCGCGCCCTTCCCTCCCAGCTCCATCAACTGCCGTTTCATGTCGCGGCCGCACACCTCGGCGATGCGCTGCCCGACGGCCGTGGAGCCGGTGAAGCTGACCATGTCGACGTCCGGCGACGCCACGGCCGCCTCGCCGGTCTCGCCGCCCGAGCCGCTGACCACGTTCACCACGCCCGGCGGCACACCGGCCGCCTCCAGCGCCTGAGCCATCCGGTAGACCGACAGCGGGTCCTGCGGGGCCGGTTTCACCACGACCGTGTTGCCCATGGCCAGGGCGGGGGCGATCTTGCCGGCCGGGTTGGCCCAGGGGTTGTTGTACGAGGTGACGCAGGTGACGACCCCGACGGGCTGCCGGACGGCCAGGGCGCCCATCACACCCGCCTTTCCCATCGGCCCGGCCTCGTTGATCTGCGGCGGGATCGCCCACTCGGCGGGCTCCACGCGTGCGTAGCGCCGGAAGCGGGCGGCGGCGACGCCGACCTGCATGCCGCGCGCGGTGCCGGTGGTCGCACCGGTCTCGGCCCGGGCCAGCTCCGCGTACTCCTTCAGCCGCCCGGCGATGATCCCCGCCGCCCGCCCGAGCATCGCGGCCCGCTCCTCCGGTGGGGTGCGCGACCACGGCCCGAAGGCCTCGCGGGCCGCGGCACCGGCCGCGAGCACCTGATCCCGCGAGGCCTCCGGCGCCCACCCGACGGTCTGCTCGCTCGCCGGGTCGATCACCTCGTAGTGCCCGCCGTCCGGCTCCACCCAGGAGCCGCCGACGAACAGCGACTGCCGTGCCGTCACCTCGTGCTCACCGTCTCCGTGTCCCGCCCCGAGCGCAGCACCCGGCCCGGCACGGCCCCGGTCACCACGTCGTCCCGGATGGCCTCGACCCCGTTGACCCACACGGCCCGCACGCCGAGCGCCCGGGAGTCCAGCCGCGGGCTGTCACCCGGCAGGTCGTGCACCAGGGTGGCCGGGCCCGCGTCGATCCGCTCCGGGTCGAGCAGGACCAGGTCCGCGTGCCAGCCCTCCCGGATCTGCCCTCGCTCGCGCAGCCCGAAGAGCCGGGCCGGGTCGTCGGTCAGCATCTTCACGGCCTGTTCGAGCCCGACCAGTTTCCGGCCCCGCAGGCAGTCCCCGAGGAACCGGGTGGTGTACGGCGCCCCGCACATCCGGTCCAGATGGGCGCCCGCGTCGGACCCGCCGAGCAGCACGTCCTCGTGCTGCCAGGTCTCGGCCCGCAGGGCCCAGGACGCCGGGTCGTTGTCGGTCGGCATGGGCCACAGCACGGTGCGCAGCCCGTCGTTGACGCAGATCTCCACCAGGCACGCGAAGGGCTCCTGCCCGCGCTCCTCGGCGATGTCCCTCACCACGCGCCCGGTCAGCCCGGCGTTCGCCTCGCTGTAGGTGTCGCCGACGACGTACCGCCCGAAGTTCGACAGCCGCCGGAAGACACCCGCCTCCTTGGACTGCGCCCGCCGCAGCAGCTCGGCCCGCACGTCCGGGTCCCGCAGCTTCTCGATCCGCTCGGGCACGGGCAGCCCGAGGACCGGCCCCCACCCGGGGATGAGGTTGAGCGCGCAGAAGGTCCCCAGCGACATGTTCATCGGCGTGAGGATCGGCATGGTGAGGGCCACGACCCTGCCGCCCGCCTTCCTCGCCTGCTCGCTCGCCAGGAGCTGCCGGGGCACGCGCTCGGGAACGGCCGCGTCGATCGTCAGCACGTTCCAGTTCAGCGGCCGTCCCGCCACCGCGCTCATCTCCACGAACAGGTCGATCTCGGCGTCGCTGAACTGATCCAGACAGCCCGCGACGATCGCCTCGATCTGTGTGCCCTCGCACTCCCCGACGGCCCGCGACAGCGCCAGCAGTTCGGCCGGCTGGGCGTGCCGTGAGGCGACGGGCTGCCCGTCGCCGTCGGAGTGGCTGCTCGACTGGGTGGTGGACAGCCCCCAGGCCCCGGCGTCCATGGCCTCCCGCAGCAACCGCACCATCGCGGCGAGCTGCTCCTGGCTCGGCTGCCCGCCCACCGCCTCCGGGCCCATCACGTACCGCCGCAGCGCACAGTGCCCCACCATGAACCCGGCGTTGACGGCGATCCGCCCCTCCAGGGCGTCCAGGTACTCCCCGAAGGAGTGCCAGCTCCAGGGCGCCCCCTCCTCCAGCGCCACCAGCGCCATGCCCTCGACCCTGGACATCATCCGCCGCGTGTAGTCGGCGTCCTCGGGCCGGTCGGGGTGCAGCGGCGCGAGCGTGAACCCGCAGTTGCCGCCCGCGACGGTGGTGACGCCGTGGTTGAGCGAGGGGGTGGCGTACGGGTCCCAGAAGAGCTGGGCGTCGTAGTGGGTGTGGGGATCGACGAAGCCGGGGGTGAGGACGAGGCCGGCGGCGTCCTCGACCGACCGGGCTTCCTCGCCGACCGTCCCGACGGCGGCGATACGCCCGTCCTGTATGCCGACGTCGGCGGTGTACGCCGGGGCGCCCGTCCCGTCCACGACGGTCACACCCCGGATGACGTGATCGAGCATGAGCTTCTCAACTCCCTCAGGTTCGTTGCCCCTAAGGGGCGCGGGGCTGTGTCGATGTGCGGCCCCGTCGCGTGGGCGCGACAAGCCACGACGGACCCGCACCCGCCAACGGCGATCAGGCAGCACCCCGGAACCGCGAAGTCCGATGCACAGGATCCGTATCGATCTTGGGAATCACGTGCTCCCCGACCAGCCGGATCGTCTGCAGCGTCTCCTCCTTCGGCACCCCCACCGGCAACCCGAAGCTCAGCTGGTCCGCCCCGGCCTGCTCCCACCGCTTGCACTGCCGCAGCACCTCGTCCGGATCCCCGCAAATCAGCAGCTCCTCCTCGATGAGCACCTCCACGAGCTCCTCGGTGTACTCCGGCAACGTCTCCGGCCACACCGGGAACCCCTCGGGCCGGGGGAACGTGTCGTGGTACCGGAACACCAGCGAGGGCAGATAGTGCAGTCCCCCGCTCGCGGCGATCCGCACCGCCTCCTCATGGGTCGGCGCGCAGATCGCCGTGGTCGTCACCATCACGTTGTCGTTCACGAAGTCCCCGACGGGCTCCGCGTCCACGATCGCCGTCTTGTACTGCTCCAGCACCCACTCCATGTCGGAGACCTTCTGCACGCTGAAGCCGAGCACGCCGAGCCCCTTCTTCGCGGCCATGGCGTACGACGGCGGCGACCCGGCCGCGTACCACATCGCCGGGTGCGAGCCGCCGTACGGCTTCGGCAGGACCTTCCTCGGCGGCAGCGACCAGTGCTTGCCCTGGAAGCCCTGGTACTCGTCCTGGAGCCACATCCTGGGGAACTCGGCGATGGTCTCTTCCCAGAGTTCCTTGGTGTGGTTCATGTCGGTCACCCCCGGCATGAACCCGAGGATCTCGTGCGACCCGGCGCCCCGCCCGCTGCCGAACTCGAACCGGTTGCCGCTGAGGTGGTCGAGCATCGCGACCTTCTCGGCGACCTTCACCGGGTGGTTGACCGGGGCGAGCGGGTTGAAGATGCCCGAGCCCAGGTGGATCCGCTCGGTCGCGTGGGCCAGGTACCCGAGGAAGACGTCGTTGGCGGAGAGGTGCGAGTACTCGTCCAGGAAGTGGTGCTCGGAGGCCCAGGCGTACTTGAAGCCGGACCGGTCCGCCTGGATGACGTACTCGGTCTCCTCCATCAGCGCCTTGTGCTCGGCGAGCGGGTCGGTCTCGGCGCGCTTGCCGACGTATCCCTGAACGAAGATGCCGAATTCCAAGGAGGTTCACCGCCCCACGGTCAGTTCTGACGATGCGTCAGATTAGTGAGTCCGACTGTTCCACCGGCCCTCATGAGCGTCAATAGCTGATGGAGCGTCAGATAACGCTGACGCCCGCCAGCCATCCGCCGTCGATCACGAACGGCTGCCCCGTGATGTACGAGGAGTCCTGCGAGGTCAGGAACAGCGCGAGCCTGGCCACCTCCTCGGGCCGCCCGGCCCTGCCCAGCGGCACGAGCTTGCGGTACAGCCGGTCGAGCCCCTTCGCCGTCTCCTCCAGGTCGGCGTCCGGATCCAGCCGGGCCGGGTTGGACATCGCCGTGTCGATGGCCCCGGGGCAGACGGCGTTGACGCGTATCCCCCGCCCGGCCAGTTCCAGGGCGGCGACCCGGGTGAGACCGACCACGGCGTGCTTGGTCGCCGCGTAGGCGCCCACCGCGGCCATCCCGGTCAGACCCGTGTAGGAGGCGGTGTTGACGATCGTGCCGCCGTCGGCCATCTCCGGTGCGACCGCCCTGATACCGAGGAAGCAGCCCACCTGGTTGACCTGGACGACCCGCATGAACTCGTCGAGGGGTGTGTCGAGGAGGGAGTTGAAGCGCAGGATGCCGGCGTTGTTGACGAGCCCGTCGACGTGGCCGTACGCGTCCTTGGTGGCGGTGACGGCGGCCTGCCAGTCGTCCTCGCGGCCGACGTCGAGATGGACGTACCGTGCGCCGATCTCCTTCGCGAGGGCCTCTCCCTGGTCGTCGAGCACGTCCGCGACGACCACCCGGGCCCCCTCGGCCGCGAACAGCCGGGCCTCCTGCTCACCCTGGCCGCGTGCGGCGCCGGTGACGATGACGGCCCGTCCGTCGAGCTTGCCCATTACGGCCCCCTTCACGGTGGACACGGTGGACTGCGCATCGTAACGGCATACCTGACGATACGTCAGATACAAGCTTGGGGCGTTGCCGAGGCGAATCTCACGTGACCGGCAAGTAGGGATGTTTGACCCTGTCGGGGGCGATCAGGACCGTCCAGGATCTGGCTCATGGCCAAGAGGAGACTGAAGAACAGGAAGATCAGGACCGTCGCGATCGGATCGGCTCTCGTGACCGGCGGAGCCGTGGCCACGGTACTGCTGCCGTCGGCGAACGCCGCCGACGAGAAGACGCCCGAGCAGATCATGACGATGTGCCAGCGGGCGAAGGTACTCAACGGCAAGCAGCAGTCCATCTTCGATTTCGGCGGCCACCCGATCGCCGGACCGGGATTCGCTTCGGACAACTGCGAGTTCATCGAGACGGACTTCGAGACCTTCGACGGACCGACCGAAAAGGCCTCCATCGACTTCCCCAACTGCGAACCCAACGCCACTGGACCGGCGAAGATATCGGTCACCTGGTCGGCCACGACGACACAAGGCCAGGGCAGATACACCGTCACCCAGCAGGGCGGCGGCGGAGGGCTCTTCGGAGCCCTGAGCGGCTCCTGGCTCAAGCACAAGGGCACCCTCGACCTCACCCTGAAGTCGGCGACCGCCAGTGACACGGAAGAGCGGGAGGTGCCGGTCGGCAAGGTGCTCCACATGGAGTTCACGCCCAAGATGCAGCGCATGACGGGCGAATGGCGGGTGCGGATCGACGCCCGCGAGGCGACGACGACCACCAACGCCACGCCGGAACAGAACTTCGTGGCACCGGAGGTCGTCGAGGGGCCGGTCCTGCTTCCGGGCGCCGCAGGCGCGCCCGGCGTCGCGGACGGCACATCCAGGCCCGTGCTGACCGATTGCTGACACCCCGCGCACCCCTTCCCCCACCCCCTTTCCCCACAGGAGAACCCCATGACAAGCGCCGGCCGCAAGAGAAGCCACCGGAGCAGGAAGAAGCGCATCACCCTCGCCCTGGCCCCGGTGGCGGCCGTCGCGGTGGCCGTACCGCTGATGAACCCGGCCGGTGCCGCCACCCCTTCCGAAGTGAGCGCCGACTGTTCGGCGGACTCCGACAAGCTGGAGAACTGCGAGTTCGTCGACGTCCAGTTCAAACGGGACAGCCTCGGGCCGAACCAGCGGGTCTCCCCGGTGTCCGACAACTGCGGATCGACGAGCACCGCCTCGAAGACGTTCAACGTGAGCACGTCCGTCACCAGGGTCATTCAACTGGAGGACGGATTCACGGCCGGCGCCGACACGAAACTCGGCAACTCCTTCTTCGAGATCGGCCTGAAGTTCAGCACCTCGGACATCAACATCACGCGTGACGACAAGGCGACCGGCCTGGCGTTCAGCAGGACGGACACCGTGCAGGCGGACAGCATCGCCTTCTTCATGTGGTCCGCGAAACGCACCGACGTGAGCGGATTCCTGCGGGCCACGTACAAGGAGCCGCAGGACGGCCAGAAGGTGTTCTTCTCGCCGAGTGAGGGCGGCACGAGTGTGCACGTCTTCTATCCGCAGATCCTGAAGAACGGCACCCCCGACGGGCGCCTGTGGCTGCGCAACGTGAAGTGCGGGACGCCGGAGGCCGCGGGGCTGCTGAACTCCACACGCGCCCTCAGGTCCGAACCGGGCTTCGGTGAGGGCGGCGAGAACGTCACCGACGTCGACATCCCGCTCTCGGAGATACCGGCGCCGTAGCCGGGCGTACCGGAGGTTCTCAGACGCGAAGCACGGGCGCGGCTCCCAGCCACCTCAGGACCGCGTCCGTGCTGCCGCGCGCGTCCAGCTTGGCGTAGATGTTGCTGAGGTTGTTGCGCACCGTCTTCTCGCTCAGCCGTAACCGCAGCCCGATCTCCTTGGCGCCCAGCCCGGTCGACAACAGTTCCATGATCTGGCGCTCGCGCGGGGAGAGCAGCGTCCGCAGCCGCTCCATCGCCGCCCCGCCTTCGGACACCCGCCGCAGTCCTTCCCGCAGGGCCGCGCAGGCCGCCGGGGAGAGACAGGTGTGCCCGGCCGTGGCCCCCACGACGGCTGAGGAGAGCATGCGGGGGCAGTGGTCACCCTCGACCAGATAGCCCGCTCCCGCGCGGAAGACCTCGATGATCGTCCTGTAGTCCCGGCGAGGACTGACGACGATCACCGGAGCCGCCGTACGCCCGCGTACGGCGGGCAGACCCGACGCCGTGTCCGACGGATCCTCGCAGCGCAGGATCACCACTTCCACGCCCCGGAGAGTCCGGAGCTCCTCGAAGGGCGGAGTCACCCGCACCGTCCGCCCCACGCACGGATCGTCCGGTGCCGGCCAGCCGGTGTGCGGCCAGGCGCCCTCGGGGCAGGCGAGGGCGACGGAGACTGACTGGGAAGTACGCACGTCGTTGTGTCCTTCCACCGGATCCGTGGGTCCGTACGTGCGTAGATACGCGACGCGACGCGGATATGTTCAATCTTTCAAGGACCCTCGGCCCCCTGGTCGACGGCTGCGTGCTTCAGGTCCACGGGTTCGCGGAGCACGGCGTCGCGGTGGCGGCCCCGGTGGCGGGCATCTCCGGGACGATCAGCTTCTGGCCGGGGCTCAGCACGGGTTCGTCCAGGAAGTTGAGCGCCATGAGGTAGGGGACGTTCGTCCGGTACCGGCAGGCGAGTTCGGGCAGGGTGACGTTCGGCGGCACCCGGATCGTGCGGTGGGAGACGACGTCCTGGCCACTCGGGCTGGGCAGGGGCAGGCAGACGTACTGGTACGGCCGGTACCCGGGAGGGCACGTCGGTGTTCGCGGCTCCAGGGTGAGTGTGTACGCCGGTGGCGTGGTGCGATCCGGCGGCGGGACATGAGAGATCCGGTAGCTGCCGTAGAAGAGCAGCAACGTCACCGCGGACGCCAGGAAGGCTCCCACCTGGAGCTTTCGCGGCGGGCCGGCGCGGCGTCCCCGGCCGGCCGACTCGGCGGGCCGGGCCGGGCCGGCGGCCCGGGACGGAACACCGGCGGCGGGACCGGCAAAGGCGAGCGGGGCCTCCAGGGCGACCTCACAGCGCAGCAGCGCGGACCGGAGCCGGGCCACCTGCCCGGGGTACTCGACCGCGCCGGCCACCGCCTCCAGTGCCGTGACCGCGTCGGTGTCAGCCGGGACCGGCACCCCGGGCCGCCCGGTCCAGTCGGCCCGCCAGCCCGCCCGGCCGGCGTCGACCAGGCTCTGGCCCACGAGCACCCGAAGAGCGACCGCGGACGGCTCCTCGCCGAGATCACCCCACTGCCGGGCACCCCAGCGGACGTCCCGCAGCGCCTGCGCCAGTTCCTCGCCCCGGCCCGCTTCGACGAGGTCCAGGACACCGCCGAGCGTCCGGCGGGAGCGCGCGAGGAGTCCCAGGGCCGCGTCCAGATCCGTCACGGCACGAACGGTTCGCCACTCCTCCGCCCGGGCCCGCCATTCCCGCCAGGGAATCGTGGAGACTTCCCCGTCCGGTGGCGCCGCCTCGGACAGCAGCGCGGTCAGCACACCGGTCGGCAGGGTGCCCGAGGGGCCGAGCAGCGCCGTGGCGGCTCGTGGGTCACCGTGGTCCGGCGACGACGGGCGCCGCTGAAGCGCCTGGAGCCGCTCGCGGAGCGGCGGGTGGGAGTCGAACAGCCGCCGCCGCTCCTGCGGGCGCTCCCGGCACCGGCGGTCCAGCACCGCGCGGTACCCGGCGTCGGTGAACATCGCGGTGAAGGCGGCCATCGGGTCGTCGGGCAGCCTGCCGGCCTCGGCCATGGGGGTGAGGTAGCGGGCGCGGAAGTCATCCCAGGCCCCGGTGACCGCGCCGATGGCGCACAGGGCGTCGGCCGTCGCCCGGCCCCCCGCGACCGAGGCGGCCGCCGCGTCGGCCTCCAGCTCCTGGCGGCGCCGGACCGCGAAGGACAACGCCCGGTACATCCAGGCGTACGCGGAGACCGTCAGATGCTGGAATCCGGTGTAGACGGTGACGACGGGGTTGCCCACCTCGGGGCGTGCGAAGCTCTGTTGTGCGCGGTCCAGCGCGACCGCCCCCTGGTACACGGTCGCGGCGAAGCGGGTGTGGCCGTGCGAGTAGTGGCCCAGTTCGTGGCAGAGCACCGCGCGCAGTTCGTCCGCCCGCAACGCGGCCAGCAGCGGCAGCCCGACGTACAGGCACCGGCCGCCGCCCTGGGAGGGGCCCTCGCCGACCGCCGCGTTCGGCTCCAGGGTGACGCGGATGTCCGTGGGGATCGGCGCGTCCACCGCGTCCGCCAGCTCCATCACCGTCTCCCACAGCCCGGGGGCGTCGTCCAGGTCGACCGGCGTGGTCCCGGGACGGGGCCGGTGGCGGTCCGGCACGAAGACCTTCGTCAGCGCCAGAGCGGCCAGCACGCCGAACACGGCGTAGAACGGCGACATCGGCCAGCCCCACCGGGTCTCCGGATCGAACATGATCCGCATCATCTGCGTGCCGAAGACGGCGTAGCCCACGGTCAGTGCGACGGCCAGCAGGTAGAAGCCCACCACCAGGGTCAGCGCGAGCAGGGAGCGCAGGGCCGCCGTCACGTCCGGTCCCCCGTCCCCTCGGGCCCGGTCGCCCGGGTCGCCCCGGCCGTCCCGGTCACGGCGGCGAGCACCGCGTCCAGCGCGTCCGACCGGGCGGCGACCCCTCCGCGCAGCCACAGCTCGGTGCGCCGCAGCACCCCGGCCAGCGGATCCGCCGGCTCCCCCGCCGCGATCCGGTGCGCGGCGGGAGCGTCCCGGAAGGCGCCGGACGGCACCAGTTCGTCCCAGCCGTGCAGTCCGTCCCGGTCGCCCCCGCCCTCGTCGTCCACCATGCCGAGCCCCTTCTCGAGGTGCCTGCGGGCGTTGAACACACCAGCCGCGACCGAGCCCCGCCGCAGGCCCAGTTCCTCGGCGATCTCCGCCTGCGTCATCCCCTCCAGACAGTGCAGGACCAGCACGGTCCGCTGCCGGGGCGGCAGCCCGGCCAGGGCGGACAGCACGGCGCGCGCCTCAGCCGTCTGTTCCACGCTCGCCGTCGGCGGCGGCTGGGGCAGCCGGGTCTCGGCCGAGCGGCGCCGAGCACGACGGCGGTCGGCCGCCCACAGCCGCTGGCGGACCACCCGGTACACCCAGGCGTCGGGCGCGTCGTAGGCACGCAGCCGCTCCCAGCGGCGGAACGCCTCCGCGTACCCCTCCTGGACGGCGTCCTCGGCGTCCTGGCGGTGGCCGCACAGCAGGAGGGCACGTGCCAGCATGCCGGGATACGAGCGCTCGAAGAAGCCCGCGAATCCCCCGTCGGCCGTCCCGCCGGCCTCTTCGGTCTCCGCCCTCTGTGTCGTCATCCGCGCGCGTCCTCTCCCCGAGCCTGCCTCAGCGCCAGTCGTGCGCGGTCCGCTCCGCGGTGTTCCAGGACGAGTCCGTCGTGTCCGCAGGCCCGGGCCAGCACCACGAGCCGCCGCCGTTCCCGGCACATCAGGCAGAAGATCAGCACCCTCGGGAACGCCGTCACCACGCCCACCAGGGCCACCACGGTTACCGTGTCACGCATCGGGCAAGCACTCTCCTGTGTCCGGGGACGAATGGTGTGTCCTGCCCAGTAACAGCACCTGAGCGGCAGAGTGTTTACCCGCACTTCGGGAATTCCCGCACGACGCCCCTGCGACACCCGGTAACGGTGCGTCACGGCCCGCCGGTATGCGTCCTCAGCGGTCCTTGCACTGCGAGCGTCCGAACAGGTCGCGTGGTCCGGTGCCGTGCATCGCAAGGCGCCGGAGGACCCTGGACGGGGTACCCCCTCCTCGTGGGGGTCCGGCGCGGCGCCAGGCCGCGTGCCCCGGGCGCTCGCAGGGCGAGGACCCCTCAGAGCAGCGGCCCCACCTCGGCCCCGAACGCGGCGACCTGGTCCACGAGTTCGCGCCTGCCCCGGCTGCGGAACCGCACCTGGATCTGGTGCACACCCATCGCCCGGTACGCCCGCAGCGACTCGGCGAGCTCCTGCGGACCGCCGGTGAGGGTCCGGCGCCCCACGTCCCACCGGGGCGTGCCGACGTACAGCGGCTCGACGATGGCGCCCACGGTGAACGCGCCCTGGGCGCGGGCCTTCTCGCGCAACTCCCTGATGCGGGCGATCTGTGCGGGCAGCCGGTCCCTCGGATCGCCCTGCGGCAGCCACCCGTCGCCCTTCAGCGCGGCCCGTCGTACGGCGGCGGGCGAGGAGCCGCCGACCCACAGGGGGACCCGGTCCTGCGCCGGCCGGGGCCGCTGCCCGAGCCCTTCGAAGTCGTACAGCTTGCCGTGGTGTTCGGGGAACTCGTCGGGTCCGAGGGCGGCGCGCAGGGCGTCGACGCACTCGTCGAGCACGGCCCCGCGCCCGCGGAAGTCGACGCCCAGGGCGTCGAACTCCTCCTGGACGTGTCCGGCGCCGACCCCGAGGACCAGCCGGCCGCCACTGAGGTGGTCGAGGGTGGCGTACTGCTTGGCGGTGAGCAGCGGGTGCCGCAGCCCGACGATCGCGACGTGGCTGAGCAGCCGGACGCGTTCGGTGGCTGCGGCGAGGAAGGCGAGCGTGGCGACGGGGTCGTACCAGACGGTGCTCATGGCGGCGGCGAGCCGGCGGGGGATGCCGACGTGGTCGCAACCGGCGAGGTAGTCGAACCCGGCCCGGTCGGCGGCGCGGGCGATCTCCAGCAGGTCCTCCGGCCCGGCCTCCGCCTCCCACCCCTCGGCGTAGAGGGTGCTCTGCGACTGGACGGGAAGCTGCATCCCGTACCGCAGGCTCACCGCGCACCACCGCCGCCCGGCCACAGCCCCTCGGCCGTGAGCCCGAGCAGCTCGATGGCGTTCCCCCGCACGATCCGCTCGACCACGTCGGGCTCCAGGTGCCCCATCTGCGCCTCGCCGACCTCGCGGGACTTGGGCCAGGTGGAGTCGGAGTGCGGGTAGTCGGTCTCGTAGAGGACGTTGCCGACGCCGATGGAGTCGAGGTTGCGCAGTCCGAAGGCGTCGTCGAAGAAGCAGCCGTAGACGTGTTCGGCGAACAGCTCCGACGGCGGCCGGTGCACCTTGTCGGCGACGCCGCCCCAGCCGCGGTTCTCCTCCCACACCACGTCGGCCCGCTCCAGGATGTAGGGGATCCAGCCGATCTGCCCCTCGGCGTACATGACCTTGAGGTTCGGGAACTGCTCGAACTTGCCGCTCATCAGCCAGTCGACCATGGAGAAGCAGCAGTTGGCGTAGGTGATGGTGGAGCCGACGGCGGGTGGGGCGTCCGCGGAGGTGGACGGCATACGGCTGCTGGAGCCGATGTGCATGGCGACGACCGTGCCGGTCTCGTCGCACGCGGCGAGGAACGGGTCCCAGGCGTCGGTGTGGATGGAGGGCAGCCCGAGGAACGGCGGTATCTCGGAGAAGGCGACGGCACGGACACCGCGGGCGGCGTTGCGCCGGACCTCCGCCGCCGCCAGTTCGGCGTCCCACAGCGGGATGAGGGGCAGGGGGATGAGCCGCCCGTGCGCGTCCGGGCCGCACCACTCCTCCACCATCCAGTCGTTGTAGGCGCGTACGCAGAGCAGGCCCAGCTCGTGGTCCTTCGCCTCGGTGAAGGTCTGGCCGCAGAAGCGCGGGAAGGTCGGGAAGCACAGGGCGGACTGGACGTGGTTGACGTCCATGTCGGCCAGCCGCTCGGTGACGTCGTAGGAACCGGGCCGCATCTGCTCGTACGTGATGACCTCGAGCCTGATCTCGTCCCGGTCGTACCCGACCGCGGTGTCGAGCCGGGTCAGGGGCCGCCGGAGATCCTCGTAGACCCACCAGTCCCCGACGGGCCCGTCGTCCCCGGGCTGCCCCATGACCGGCTTGAAGCGGCCTCCGAGGAAGGTCATTTCCTTCACGGGAGCCCGGACGATCCGCGGCCCGACGCCCCGGTACTTCTCCGGAAGCCGGTCCTGCCAGACGTTCGCGGGCTCCACGGTGTGGTCGTCCACGGAGATGATCAGCGGAAACGTGCTGTCGTGGGTGTCCATGACGCTCACGGTAGCGCCGATCTGACGGGGCGTCAGCTATGTGTACAGGGGCTGATTCCGGCCATGATGGCCTGATGCACGCGGTCCGGACGGGCGCGCGCGGAGAGAGTGTGCAGACCTGGTGGGCTCCCGTGTGCCGCCCTGTGATCGGTGTCTCCCACGGCTGACGTATCCGCCGTCAACAAGGCAAACTGGCGTGGTTGCTCAGGATGTCTAGGGGGACTGCATGGACGGTGTACCGGACGGTGTGCCGCGCGTACCGGAGCAGCGGCGTTCCGACTCCACGCCGTCATCGCCCGGGTCGGCGACGACGGCTGAGCCGGAGAGGCCGGCCGAGCCCGTGACCCTGCGCTTCAGCGTGCTCGGCCCCGTGCGCGCCTGGCGCGGTGACGAGCAGGTCGCCACCGGCTCCCCCCAGCAACGCGCCCTGCTCGCCGCCCTGCTGCTGCGCGAGGGCCGGACGGCCACGGCGGCGGAGCTGATCGACGCCCTGTGGGGCGAGGAATCGCCCTCGCAGGCGCTGGCGGCGGTACGGACGTACGCCTCCCGGCTGCGCAAGGTGCTGGACCCGGGCGGCGAGGGACGCCGGCCGGACGGCGCCGCCGCCCTGGTCAGCGAGTCCGGCGGCTACGCGGTCCGCGGTCTCGCCGAGGGCGCCCTGGACCTCACCGTCGCCCAGGACCTGGCGACCGAGGCGGAGAAGGCCCGCTCCGCCGGCGACCTCTGCCACGCCCGCGACACCCTGCGCCGCGCCCTCGCCCTGTGGGACGGGGAGACCCTGGCCGGGGTGCCGGGCCCGTACGCGGAGGCCCAGCGCGTCCGGCTGGAGGAGTGGCGGCTCCAGCTCGTCGAATCGCGCCTGGACATGGACCTGGAGCAGGGCTGCCATGCCGAGGCCGTCTCGGAGCTCACGGCCCTCACGGCGGCCCATCCGCTCCGGGAGCGGCTGCGCGAACTGCTGATGCTGGCGCTCTACCGCAGCGGCCGCCAGGCCGAGGCACTGGCCGTGTACGCCGACACCCGCCGCCTGCTCGCCGACGAACTCGGCGTGGACCCGCGCCCCGGTCTGAGCGAGCTGCAGCAGCGGATCCTCCAGGCGGACCCCGGACTGGCGGAGCCCTCCTCCCCGGCGCCCGAGCCGGTGTCCGTCCCGGTCCGCCCGGCCCAACTTCCGGCCACCGTGCCGGACTTCACCGGACGCTCCGGCTTCGTGCGGGAACTGGGCGACATCCTGGCCGGCGCCGAGGGCCGCGTCATGGCGGTCTCGGCCCTGGCCGGCATCGGCGGCGTCGGCAAGACGACCCTCGCGGTGCACGTGGCCCACCAGGCGCGCGCGGCGTTCCCGGACGGGCAGCTCTACGTCGATCTGCAGGGCGCGGGTGCCCGGGCGGCGGAGCCGGAGACGGTGCTGGGCTCCTTCCTGCGCGCCCTCGGCACGGCCGACTCGGCGATCCCCGACTCCCTGGAGGAGCGCTCGGCCCTGTACCGCTCGGTCCTGGCCGGCCGCCGCGTGCTGGTCCTGCTGGACAACGCCCGGGACGCCGCCCAGGTGCGTCCCCTGCTACCCGGCACGGACGGCTGCGCCGCGCTGGTCACCTCCCGGGTGCGGATGGTGGACCTGGCGGGCGCCCACCTGATCGACCTCGACGTGATGTCCCCGGACGAGGCGCTGGCGCTGTTCACGAAGATCGTGGGCGAGGAGCGGGTGGCGTCCGAGCGCAAGGCCGCCCTGGACGTGGTGGCGGCCTGCGGTTTCCTGCCGCTGGCGATCCGCATCGCGGCGTCCCGCCTGGCGGCCCGCCGCACCTGGACGGTGTCGGTCCTCGCGGCGAAGCTCGCCGACGAGCGCCGCCGCCTGGACGAACTCCAGGCCGGCGACCTGGCCGTCAAGGCGACCTTCGAGCTCGGCTACGGCCAGCTGGAGCCCGCCCAGGCCCGCGCGTTCCGCCTGCTCGGCCTGGCGGACGGCCCCGACATCTCCCTCTCCGCCGCGGCGGCGGTCCTGGACCTCCCGGTCGAGGACACGGAGGACCTGCTGGAGTCCCTCGTGGACACCTCCCTCCTCGAATCGGCGGCCCCCGGCCGCTACCGCTTCCACGACCTGGTGCGGCTCTACGCGCGTGCCTGTGCGGAAAGGGACGAACTGCCGCCCAGCGAGCGGGACTCGGCGCTGAGCCGGCTGCTCGACTTCTATCTGGCGTCCGCGGCCGGGGTGTACGCGCTCGAGCGGCCGGGCGACCGGCTGGTGGATCATCTGGAGCCCACGTCGTATCCGGGGCTGCGCTTCGAGAACCGGCACGCGGCGCAGGACTGGCTGTACGCGGAGGCCATCTGCCTCCTCGCGTGCGCACGGCAGTCCGCGGGGCGGCCGGAGACCCTGCCCCGGGCGATCGACATGCTGTGGGCCGCGCACGACCTCTCCGAGTCGGGTGCCAACTCCCGGGAGTACGAGGCGACGGCCGGGGCGCTCGTCGGCGCGGCCCGGTCGCACGGCCTCGGGCGGGCGGAGGCGCGAGCGCTGATGACGCTCGTCAACGTCCACCATGTGAGCGGCCGTTTCGAACGGGCCGAGGAGGAGGCGGAACGGGCGATCCGCCTCGCGCAGGAGTCCGACGACCTGCTCCCCGTCTGCTGGGCGCGCAACGCGCGCGGCATCATCGCGCTGTACCAGAACCGGCACGAGGACGGCGAGGAACACCTGTCCCGGGCCATCGAGCACTTCCGGGCCCTGGGCGACCGCCCCGGCGAGGCCTCCGCGCTCTGCAACCTCTCCCGGATCCACCTCGCGACCGGGCGGACCCAGAGCGCGGTCGCGCTGGCCCAGGAGGGCATCGGCATCTACGACGTCATGGGCAACTCGATGCGTGGGGCGAACGCCCGCTACGCCCTCGGGCTCGCCCTCACCCAGAGCGGGGAACTCGGCAACGCGGCCGACCGGCTCCAGGAGGCGCTGGAGGTGTTCCGCGACAGCAGGCAGCGCCTCTGGGAGGGCATGAGCCTGTTCCGGCTGGCCGAGGTGGACCTCGCCGCCCGGCGCGCGGCGCGGGCCGCCGCCAACGCCGAGATGGCGCTCACGGTGCTCCGCGGGATCGGCGGGGAGTGGCGGCGGGGCAACGTCCTCACGGTCCTCGGACGCGCCCTCAGCGGCATCGGCCAGACCGGCCGGGCCCAGGTCTGCTGGCAGGAAGCCGCCGGCATCTACGAGGAGCTGGGCTCGCCCGAGGCCGCCGAGGTGCGTGCGCTGCTGTCCCCGGTGCAGGCGGCCTGAGGCATCGCGGAGGCGTTCATCATTCGTTTATCGCCCCACGCCATGATGGACGTAGTCGATCCGTCGCGTCGGGGGGCAGACGGGTCGCTGCAGGGCCCCACACCTGTGAACCAGGGTGAAGGACCCAGGTGGGCCCGTCCGGTCGGACTCGGGGGAGTGACCGGGCGGGCCTGCCGACCGCACTGCTCGATTCACAAGGGGAGTTGACGATCATGGGCGACGAGCTCAAGCCGCAGGACCTGCACGCCACCACCGAGCCGCTCGAGACCAAGGACCTCCACGCCACGGACGAGGGCGCCGTCAAGAAGCAGGACCTGCACGCCACCGAGGAGCCGCTCGAGGTCAAGGACCTGCACGCCACGTCGGAGCCCTTCAAGCCGACGAAGTAGACCTTCACCACACGGGGTTCGGCCGCGGCGGCGCGGAGGGGGAGCCGTCGCGGCCGATGTATGTCCGCGGGCGGGCGTCGTCACGTCACAACGGAACGACCCGCACGCCGGGCCCGCACAGCTTTGCCATGTCGTCCTCGTCGGACGTGAAGAGCACCACACCTGCGGGCTGCCGGTTCGCGATCACGGCCAGGGCCGCGTCGATGGCGTACTTGTGACCGTGCAGGCCCGTGTCCTGGAGCAGGGCGACAGCGGCGTCCGCGACCTCCCGGGTCACGGGTTCCACCACGACACGCGACATCGCCCACGCCCAGGCGGCACGCTTCAGCCGGCCGTGGTACGCCTCGATCAGCGTCATCGAGCTGGTCACGACGCGGATGCCGGAACGGTGCGCGTCCTTGAGCCGCGCGAGCATGACCCGGTCACCCAGGACCGTCCTGGACAACGCCTCGCAGTCGAGCACGTAGCAGGACGGCACCACTAGCTCGCCCTCCGGTGCGGCTCGCCGACTCCCGTGCCCTGCGCGGTGAAGTGGCGCTCGAACTCCCTGCGCTCGGCCTCCGCAGAAGCGAGCTCATCCTCGGTGACGAAGCCGTGCTCCTCCTCCAGCCAGGTCACCAGCTCCCCCAGCCGGTCCTGCTCGCGCTGGCGCTCTATGGCCCGCGTGACATAGGCGCTGAAGCCGCCGGATCCGACCTCCTGCCGGATCTCCTCGGCGAGCTCCTCCGGCAGCGTCACGGTGTACTTCTTCGTTGCCATACCACTTACCATACCGGCCTGGAGTGTCGTCGGCCCGACGTGGTGCGCAGCCGACCGAGGCGCGCGATAGTGGGTCCGCGCGGATCACCAGTCGGCCCACTCCCGAAGGCGGCCCCCATGCCCGGCGAGCAGCCCCACCTGTACGAGACCCTCGACGAGCGGTTCCGGTCGGGCAGGTGCCAGGCGGGGGACTCGCGGCTGGAGACGCTGTACGACGGGTGCCGGTGGGCCGAGGGGCCCGTGTACGTGCCCGCCGGGCGGTATCTCGTGTGGAGCGACATCCCCAACGACCGGCTGCTGCGGTGGGACGAGACCACCGGGGCCGTGGGGGTCTTCCGCTCCCCCGCCGGGTACCCGAACGGCAGCACCCTGGACGTTCAGGGCCGGCTCATCACCTGTGAGCAGGGCAATCGGCGGGTGACCCGGACCGAGCACGACGGCTCGGTCACCGTGATCGCCGAGCGGTACCGGGGCAAGCGGCTCAACAGCCCGAACGACGCCGTCGTGAAGTCCGACGGATCGGTGTGGTTCTCCGACCCCGAGTTCGGGATCGCCACCGACTACGAGGGGCAGCGCGCCGAGAGCGAGATCGGCGCCCGGGACGTCTACCGCGTCGACCCCGCGAGCGGTGAGGTGCGGCTGGTCGCCGACGGGTTCCAGGGGCCCAACGGGCTGGTCTTCTCGCCGGACGAGCGGCGGCTGTTCGTGTCCGACAGCGTCGCCAACCACATCCGCGTCTTCGACGTCCGCGAGGACGGAACCGCCCTGGCCGGCGGCGACGTCTTCGCCGCGTGCGGGCACGGCACCTTCGACAACATCCGGTTCGACGACGAGGGGCGGCTCTGGGCCGCCGCCATGGACGGGGGCGTGCACTGCTACGACCCCGACGGCACGCTCCTCGGCCGCATCCTGGTGCCCGGCACCGTCGCCAACGTCCGGTTCGGCGGTGCCCGGCGCAACCGCCTGTTCATCGCCGCCGACACCACCCTCTACTCGCTGATGATGTCGGTCACCGGGACCCCGGCCCTGCCGGTCAGCCGGTGACCGCGTCCCGCAGGGCCCCCTTCACGACCTTCCCGCTCGCGTTGCGCGGCAGTTCCGCGACGAACTCCACCGCTCTCGGGACCTTGTAGTTCGCCATCTCCCTGCGGGACCAGGCGATCAGGTCGTCGGCGGTCAGCAGGGCGCCGGGGCGTCGTACGACGTAGGCCCGGCCGACCTCCCCGAGCCGGGCGTCCGGTACGCCGATCACCGCCACGTCCGCGACGTCCGGGTGGAGGCCCAGGAGCTGCTCTATCTCGGCGGGGTAGGCGTTGAAGCCGCCGACGATGAACATGTCCTTGAGGCGGTCGGTGATGCGCAGGTTGCCGGCGGGGTCCAGGACACCGATGTCGCCGGTGCGCAGCCAGCCGTCCGGCGACAGCACCTCGGCGGTGGCCTGCTCGTCCTCGTAGTAGCCGGCCATGACGTTGAAGCCGCGCACCAGCACCTCGCCCGGCATGCCGGGTCCCAGGGGGCGGCCCTCGGGGTCCACGACCCGCACCTGCGTGCCGGGGACGGCCCGGCCCGACGTGGACGCGATGACCGTCGGGTCGTCGCCGCGCCGGCACATCGTGACGACACCGCTCGCTTCGGAGAGGCCGTAGGCGGTGAGGACCGTGCCGACGCCGAGTTCGGTGCGCAGGCGCTCCACGAGACGGAGGGGCACGACCGCCGCTCCCGTCACCACCAGGCGGAGGGCGGAGAGGTCGTGGGCGTCGCGAGCGGGGTGGTCCAGGAGGGACTGGAGGAGGGTGGGCGGGCCGGGGAGTACGGAGACCCGCTCCGCCGCGATGTTGGCCAGAACCGTGTTCACGTTGAACACCGGCTGGGGGATCATCGTCGCGCCCCGCATGAGGCAGGCGATCACCCCGGCCTTGTAGCCGAAGGTGTGGAAGAAGGGGTTGACGATCAGATAGCGGTCGCCCCGGGTGAGGCCCGCCAGGTCGCCCCAGATGTCGTACGCCCGCAGCGTCTGGTCGTGGGTGATGACCGCGCCCTTGGGACGGCCCGTCGTGCCCGAGGTGAAGATGATGTCCGAAGGCCAGGTCCCCCGCACGGCCGCCGACCTTTCCCGCACCTCCGCCGACCCCACCCCCTCCCCGCCTGCCAGGAAGTCCTTCCAGGTCAGGAAGCCGGCCGGGGCGTCCTCCGAGAGGACGACCGCGTGCTTCAGGGCGGGCAGGCCGGGCAGCGGGCCGTCGCCCGGGCCCTCCCCCGCCGCCCGGCGCAGGGACGCCACGTACGACGTGCCGAGGAACGTGCCCGTCACGAACAGCAGCCGGGCGCCGCTGCGGCGCAGTACGTCCGCCGCCTCGGCGCCCTTGAAGCGGGTGTTCAGCGGCACGAGCACCGCACCCGCCGAGACCGCGCCCAGGGCGCCGACGATCCAGTCGAGCGAGTTCGGGGCCCAGATGCCGACCCGGTCGCCCGGCTCGACCCCGGTCGCCAGGCAGGCCGCCGCCGCGCGCTCCACGCGTGCGCCCAGTTCCGCGTAGGTGACGCGGGTGCGGCCCTCGACGACCGCCTCGACGTCCGCGTACCGCTCGGCCGCCGCCCTGACCAGGCCCGGAACGCTTCCCCATGCCGTATCCGCTCGCACAGCACGCCTCCCCACGCCATAGGAGCTGACTACCCGTCAGATTATCTGTAATCTGACGACCTGTCAGCGACCGTTCGGCCCCGGAGGTGCGCGCAGCATGGCAGCAGGATCGGGAGGCCTCAAGGACGCCACCGCTCTCGTCGGCATCGGCCAGACGCCCTTCGCCAAGCGGCTCCCGGAGGACGAACGCACCCTCGCCTGCCGTGCCGTCCTGGCCGCTCTCGACGATGCCGGGATCGCGCCCGGTGAGGTCGACGCCCTCGCCTCCTACACCATGGAGGAGACGGACGAGGTGGAGCTGGCGAAGGCCTGCGGCTTCGGCGACCTCACCTTCTTCAGCAAGGTCGGCTTCGGGGGCGGGGGTTCGTGCGCCACCGTCGCCCATCTCGCCGCCGCCGTCGCCGCCGGACAGGCGAGCGTCGGGGTGGCCTGGCGGTCCCGCAAGCGGGGCAGCGGGCCCCGGCCCTGGACCAACACCGCCGTCCAGCTCCCGACCCCGGCCCAGTGGACCCGGCCGTACGGGCTGCTGAGGCCCGCCGACGAGATCGCGATGCTCACCCGCCGCTACCTGCACGAGTACGGCGCCACCCGGGACCACCTGTTCAACGTCGCCCTCGCCTGCCGCAACCGGGCCAACCAGAACCCCGCCGCGATCATGTACGACCGGCCCCTCACCCGCGAGATGTACATGACCTCCCGCTGGATCAGCGAGCCGCTCTGCCTCTTCGACAACTGCCTGGAGACCGACGGGGCGCTGGCGTGTGTCGTGGTCTCCGCCGAGCGCGCCCGGGACTGCCGGCGCAGGCCCGTCTACGTCCACGCCGCCGCCCAGTCGCTCCCCGCCCAGCACCACGGCATGGTCAACTACTGGAACGACGACCCCCTCACCGGCCCCGCCTGGACCGCCGCCCGGCACCTGTGGAAACACTCCGACCTGGCCCCCGAGGACATCGACGTCGCCCAGATCTACGACGCCTTCACGCCCCTGGTCCTGCTCTCCCTGGAGGGCTACGGCTTCTGCGGGCGCGGTGAGGGCGGGGCGTTCACCGAGGGCGGGACGCTGGAGATCGGCGGGCTGTTGCCGGTGAACACCGGCGGGGGCGGGCTGTCCGAGGCCTACGTCCACGGCTTCAACCTCATCAACGAGGGGGTCAGGCAGCTGCGCGGGACCAGTACCGCGCAGGTGCCGGGCGCCTCCACCTGTCTGGTCACGGCGGGTGAGGGGGTCCCGACCTCCGCCCTGCTGCTGAGGAGTTGAGGAGCTGCTCATGCTGCGTCCCGTCCCCGACACCGACGGCGCCCCCTTCTGGGAGTACGCCGCACAGGGCGAACTCCGCGTCCAGGCCTGCGCCGACTGCGGCGAGCTCCGCTTCCCGCCCCGGCCCTGCTGCCCCGGCTGCCAGTCCTTCGACAGCGAGTGGCGACTGATGTCCGGCCGGGGCCGGGTCTGGTCGTACGTCGTCGCCCATCCGCCGCTGCTGCCCGACTACGCCGCGCAGGCGCCCTACAACGTGGTCGTCGTCGAGCTGGACGAGGCGCCCCGCATCCGGCTGGTGGGCAACCTGGTCACCGGGGCCGGCCGGCCCCTCGGCTCCCTCCCGCCGGAGAGCCTGCGCATCGGCGCCCGGGTGCGGGCCGTGTTCCACGAGGGCCTTCCCCAGTGGGTTTTGGAGCGGTCATGAGCAGTGTGCTCGTGCGGGCCGACCGGGACAGCGGGGTCGCGGTCGTGACGCTGAACCGGCCCGAGCGGCTCAATGCCATCGACCTCGCCATGGCCGACGAACTCGTCGCCGCGTGGCACGAGTTGCGGTTCGACGACGCCGTGCGGGCGATCGTCCTCGCCGGGGCCGGCGAGCGCGCCTTCTGCACCGGCATCGACCGGGACGCCGTCGTGCCGCAGCCGAACTCGCCGTACGCGCAGGACGATCCGCTGCTCGGCATCGGGCCGAAGGCGAACGACCTGTGGAAACCGGTCGTCGCCGCCGTGCACGGCATGGCCTGCGGAGGGGCCTTCTATCTGCTCGGCGAGGCGGAGTTCGTCGTCGCGGACACCACCGCCTCCTTCTTCGACCCGCACACCACCTACGGCATGGTCAGCGCCTACGAGTCGGTCCTGATGGCGCAGCGCATGCCGTACGGGGAGGTCGCGCGGATGGCGTTGATGGGCACGGCGGAGCGGATCTCGGCGCGGCGGGCGTACGAGGTGGGGCTGGTGTCGGAACTCGTCGCGGAGGGGGAGGCGTTGCGGGCGGCGACCGCGTGCGCCGCCGTGCTCGCCGGGTATCCGACCGAGGCCGTGCAGGGAACCGTGCGGGCGCTGTGGGCCGCGAGTGAGGCGGGACGTTCGCAGGGGATCGCGCAGGCGCCGCATCTCATCGCACTCGGGAACGCGGCGGGTGAGCGGCAGGCCCGGCTGTTCGCGGGGCGGTCGCGGGAGTACCGGTTGCGTTAGGGAATCGTTTCCCCCTACACGCGTATGCTCGGGGCGTGGTTGAGCATCGGATGATCGACGTCAATGGCATACGACTGCACATCGCGGAGCAGGGCGAGGGCCCGCTCGTGGTGCTGCTGCACGGCTTCCCGGAGTCCTGGCACTCCTGGCGGCACCAGTTCGGTCCGTTGGCCGAGGCCGGTTTCCGGGTGGTGGCGCCCGACCAGCGCGGGTACGGCGGCAGTGACCGCCCCGAGGACGTGGCCGCGTACAGCATCCTCCACCTGGTGGGGGACGTGGTCGGGCTGATCCACGCGCTGGGCGAGGAGCGGGCGTTCGTCGTCGGGCACGACTGGGGCGCGCCGGTGGCCTGGCACACCGCGCTGCTGCGGCCGGACGTGGTGCGGGGAGTGGCCGGACTGAGCGTGCCGCCGCCCTTCCGGGGCAGTCGGCCTCCGCTGGAGACCATGCGGGAGCGGTTCGAGGGCCGCTTCTACTGGAACTACTTCAGCCGGCCCGGCGTCGCGGACGCCGAGTTCGCCGCCGACACCCGGACGACCCTGCGCAAGCTGCTGTACTCCGCCTCCGGTGACGCGCCGGACGCCGGGCGCCCCGAGCAGGCCCTGGTCGACCTGGAGCGCGGCTGGCTCGCGGACGCGCCGAACCCCGAGGTGCTGCCCGAGTGGCTCACCGAGGAGGACCTCGACGTGCTCACCGAGAGCTTCGAGCCGGGCTTCACCGGCGCGCTCAACTGGTACCGCAACCTGGACCGCAACTGGGAGCTGACCGCCCCCTGGCAGGGCGCGGTCGTGTCCCCTCCCGCGCTGTACGTGTACGGCGACCGGGACCTGGTGCCGGCCTTCCCGGGAACGCCCGAACTGATCGAGCAGCTCCCCGAGTTGATGCCGGACCTGCGCCGCAAGCCGCTCGTGCTGCCGGGCTGCGGCCACTGGACGCAGCAGGAGCGGCCCGCCGAGGTGAACGAGGCGCTGACCGACTTCCTGACGGAGCTGCGGGACTGACGTCCCGCCAGTCGTTCGTCCCGTCGGCCGTTCGTCCCGTCGGCCGTTCGTCCCGTCAGTCGTCGACGAGGGCCTGGCGGTCGACCTCGCAGTGGTCGACCGAGTCCACCAGGCCCGAGCCGCCCACCCGGACGTCGACGGTGGCCGTGCCGTTCGCGGGGACCGTGACGTCCCCGTACCGGTCGACGACGGTGATGCCCCGGTCGTCCTCGAAGGTGACCGAGACGGAGAAGCCGGCCTTGCGGCCGTTGGGGTTGCGGACCTCGACGGTCGCGTAGGGGGCCGTCGGGGTCGCGCAGCTCACCAGCTTCGCCGTGCCGTCCTTCAGGGCCTTGCCGCTGCCGGAGCCGGAGGAGGACGTCGGCGTGGAGCCGTAGTTCGGCCGGCGGGTGTACGAGCTGCCGCCGCCGCTCGCGTCATCATCGTCGTCAGAGCCGTACGCGCCGCCGCTCGGACCGCCGGAGCCGTACGAGCCGCCGCTCGACGTCGACGACCTCGAACTGTCGTGGTCCTGGCCGGCGCTGCTGCACCCGCCGCCTCCGCCGCCGCTGTGACCGTGGCTGCCGCCGCGGCCCCGGCCGGACGAGAAGCCGGTCAGTGCCAGTACCACCAGGACCAGCACCGCTGTGAACCTGAGCCTGCGCCCCCGTATCCGCATGGCGGAGAGCCTAGTGATCGCCTGTCACGGTCATGTCACTGCGTGGCGACCGGCGCGTACCCGGCGTAGCGTCTCCGGTGGGAGCGGTGAACGGGCCGCTCCCCGAGAAGCGACGGCCGCCGTCCGGAGCCCCTTCCGTACGCCGGTACGACGGCCGTCCCGGGCCGGTCAGGCGGTGCGCGCCGTGCCCGTGCCCTTCTCCGCGTCCAGTGCGTACACGCAACGGTCCTTGCTGCACGCGTACACCACCCCGTCCCGCACGACCGGGGAGCCGGTGATCTCGCCGCCGGTGGCGAGTTTCCAGCGCAGCCGGCCGTCGTCGGCCTTCAGGGTGTAGAGCAGGTGGTCGGTGGAGCCGAAGTGGATCCGGCCCTCCGCCACCGAGGGGGCGCCCACGATGTCGCCGCCCGCCTGGAAGCGCCACTTGGGCGTGCCGGTGACCGCGTCCAGGGTGTAGAGGCCCTTGCCGCTGCCCACGTGGACGTGCCCGGCCGCGACCAGGACGGGATCGACGGAGGAGCGGGACTCGGTGGCGATGCGCCAGCGGTCGCGGCCGTCGGTGGCGTCGAGGGCGTAGACCGTGCCGAGGTAGTCGGCGAGGTAGATGCCGCCGCCGGTGACGGCCGGGCCGGGGACGAAGGTGGGCGGGCTGAGGAACACGGCCGGGGCCTCGAAGTGCCACTTCACGTGCCCGGCGGCCACGTCCAGGGCGAGGACGCGGGTGCCGGCGCAGACGTAGACGTAGCCGTCGGTCGCCTGGGTGAGCCGGATCGGGACGCCGCCGCAGGAGGCCGCGTCGCCGATCGGGTACGACCAGCGCTCCTCGCCGGTGCGGGCGTCCAGGGCGCGCAGCCGGGCGTCCTGCCACACGTAGACCGTGCCGTCGTGCAGGACGGGTCCGGCCTCGGGGGACTCGAAGTCGGACTGGCAGCCGGTGATCTCCCAGAGCTTCTGGCCGCCCGAGGCCTCCCAGCCCTGGACGCCGCCGCCGCGGGTGCCGGTGACGACGGTGCCGCGGCCGGCCTGGAGCGAATAGACCCAGGCGTCCGTCTGCAGGCGCCACAGGTCGGCGCCCTCACGGGCGTCCAGGGCGAACAGCGTGGGCCCGTCGGAGGCGTGGATACGGCCGTCCGCGACCGCCATGGACCAGGCGACGTCCCGGGTCTTGAAGCGGCGGCGGCCGGTGGCGACGTCCAGGGCGTGCACCTCGAAGGAGGTGACGTAGACCAGGTCGTCGGCGACCGAGGGCGTGCCCCAGACGTCGTTGGACATGCGGAAACGCCAGGGCCGCCAGCCGCCGGCCTGCTCGGGCGGCGCGGCCGGGGCCGGGGGCGCGGCGACGGCGGGGCCCACGGCGGGGTCGGTGCCGTTGACGCCGGGGCGGGGTTTGGACCAGGAGGCGGCGAGGGCGGCCTCGGGAAGGGGCGCCTTGACGGCGGCGGCACGCACGTCGGCGACGCGCGGGCCCGGGCCGATGGGCACCGGGGCGCCGGCCAGCCGGACGGGGCCGGTGTCGGGTCCGCCGGCAGGGGCGGGCACGGGCGCCTGGACGACGGGGTCGTGCGAGGGCGGGGGCGGGATGGGCGCGGGGCCCGGGGCGGGGCGAGCGCCGCCGCCGTGGCCGGCGCCGGGGGCGGGCTTGCCGGCCGGGCGGCCGTTGCGGCGGGACTCGATCAGGCCCACGGCCCGCTCGGGCAGCCAGGCGGAGGCCGTGCCGCTGTCGTCGGAGCCGGAGCCGAAGAGGTGGGGGGCCAGCTGGGACTGGAGGTCGGCCGGGTTGGGGCGGGCCGTCGGGTCCATCTGCATACAGGACTCGATGAGCGGCCGCAGTTCGTCCGGGAGCCCTTCGAGGTCCGGGCCCTCGCGCAGCAGCATGAAGACCGTCTCGACCGGGTTGGCACCGTGGAAGGGCGGGTGCCCGGTGGCGGCGAAGACCAGCATGGAGCCGAGGGAGAAGACGTCGCTGGCGCCGGTGACGCTGCGGGAGTCCTTGGCCTGCTCGGGCGACATGTAGGCGGGGGTGCCGACGGCGACGTTCGTCATCGTCAAACGTGTGTTCGATACGCCGGAGGCGATACCGAAGTCGATCACCCGGGGCCCGTCCTCCACGACGAGGACGTTCGACGGCTTGAGGTCCCGGTGCACCAGACCCGCGCCGTGGATGGACTGGAGCGCCTCGGCCACACCCGCCGCCAGCCAGCGCACCGCCTGGGCCGGCATCGGGCCGCAGTCGTTCACTATCTCCTCGAGGGAGGGCGCGGGGACGTACGCGGTGGCCAGCCACGGCACGGCGGCGCGCGGGTCGGCGTCCACGACCGCGGCCGTGTAGAAGCCGGAGACGGCGCGGGCCGCTTCCACCTCACGCGTGAAGCGGACCCGGAACAGCTGGTCCTCGGCCAGCTCCGTCCGGACGGTCTTGATCGCCACGCGCCGGCCGGACGCCGAACGCGCGAGATAGACCAGCCCCATGCCGCCGGCACCCAGCCGTCCCAGCACCTCGAACGGCCCGATCCGCCGCGGATCGTGCTGCGTCAGCTGATCCACCACTCTGCCTGCCACCTCCCCGTACGAGCCGCGCCAAGCCACATGTTCCACGCGACCCCGTGCAGCGTCTCACCACCGCACCGCCATGGCGGCACGCACCCTGATTCTTCCTGGCCCGAGCCCTGGTTGCGAACCCGGTGACAATTGGGATGTCTCGGCATGTAAGTGATCAAACGATGAGCAAACAATGCCTGTTCAGCGGTGCAGCAACGCGAAGGACGCCCCCTGATTGTCCGTGACGACGGCGACCTCGCCGTACGAGGTCTCGAAGGGCGGGGCCTGGACCCGGCCGCCGAGCCGCTTCACGTCCTCCAGCGCGGCCGGTACGTCCTCGACGGCGAAGTGCACGAGGAAGTGGGGCGGCATCCGGTCGGAGAACACGTCGGAGACGGGGGCACGGCCGACATCGGGCTCGGCGTCCGGCCCGAACAGGGCCTCCTGGAAGAGTTCGCCGTAGAAGGCGTTGGCCGCCTCGGTGTCGCGGGCGTACAGCTCGGCCCAGGCGAAGGTGCCCGGCTCGTGCCGCTTGCCGAAGCCGGGGTGCTCCTCCGGCTGCCACAGGGCGAAGACGGCCCCCTCGGGGTCGGTGACGAGCGCGGTGACGCCCAGTTCCCCGGCCGGAACCGGGGCCGAGACGATCTGCCCGCCCGCGTCCCGGATGCGCCGGGCCAGGGCCGGCGCGTCCGGGGTCGCGAAGTACACCGTCCAGACGGTGGGCAGCCTGCCGTCCACCTTGCGGACCAGGGCGGCCACGGGTTCGCCGTCCTTCAGCGCCTGCGCGAAGGAGCCGAACCAGTCCTCGAAGGTCCACCCGAAAAGTTCACCGTAGAACCGCTTGCCCGCCTCGACGTCGGGAAGCTGCGCGTCCACCCAGCAGGGGACGCCCTCTCCGTACACCGATGCCCTGTTTTCGGCCATGCCGCCAACGTAACCGCGACTGCCGCAACCCGCAGACCAGGCGCACCAGCCTCCGCCCTCCCTTGCACCCCATTTGCAGTCGGCCGAATCGCGCCCCGATCACGCCTCGGTAAGCTGACGGCATGACAGGACAAGTGCGTACCGTCGACGGCCGCGTGGCCGGCCGACGTGGGCAGGCGACCCGGCAGAAGCTGCTCGACTGCCTCAGCGAGATGCTCAGCTCCTCCCCGTACCGGGACGTCAAAGTCATCGATGTCGCCCGGAAAGCGGGCACTTCGCCCGCGACCTTCTACCAGTACTTCCCGGACGTCGAGGGCGCCGTCCTGGAGATCGCCGAGCAAATGGCGACCGAGGGCGCCGCGTTGACGGAGCTCCTGGAGGGCCGCTCCTGGGCCGGCAAAGCCGGCTGGCAGACGGCGCAGGAACTCGTCGACGGCTTCCTGGACTTCTGGCGCAGGAACGACGCCATCCTCCGGGTCATCGATCTCGGCGCCGCCGAGGGCGACAAGCGCTTCTACAAACTCCGGATGAAGATCCTCAACTCGGTGAACAACTCCCTCGCGGACGCCGTCGCCGAGCTCCAGGCCAAGGGCAGGGTCGACAAGGACGTGAACCCGGCGGCCGTCGCCGGTTCACTGGTCGCGATGCTCGCGGCCGTCGCCTCCCACCAGAAGGGCTTCTCCTCCTGGGGCGTGAAGCAGGCCGAACTGAAGCCGAACCTGGCCCTGTTGGTGCACCTGGGCGTCACCGGCCGGAAGCCGACGAAGTAGCGCGGCGCAGCGGCCTCTTACGTATCCAAGTCCTGTCTGGCAGGCGGTGGTTCACCCGGGTGGACCACCGCCTGTTGCGCTTTTCTGCCTCCGTACGAGCCGGAACACCCGGATCTCCCGCTCCACCCGCGCCTGGTACGCCGCGTACGGCGGCCAGAACGCCAGCAGCGCCTGCCACGCCGCCGCCCGCTCCTCCCCCGCCAGCAGCCGGGCCGTGACCGGGACGTCCCGGCCCTTCCAGCTGATCTCCGCGTCGGGATGCGCGAGCAGGTTGTGGCTCCAGGCCGGGTGCCCCGGCCGTCCGAAGTTGGACCCGACGAGGATCCAGCAGCGCCCGTCGTCCTCCGGCATACAGGCCAGGGGGGTACGACGGGGCAGCCCGCTTCTCGCCCCGGTCGAGGTCAGCACGACGCCGGGCAGCAGTTGCGCGCTGAGCAGCACCTTTCCCCGGGTGAGCCGGTGGACGGCCCGGTCGAGGGCGGGCACCACGTGCGGCGCCACGCGCGCGAAGCCCCTGGTCGACGACACCTTCTGCACCACGCGCGCACCCCTCATGTGCCGGCCTCCTCGAAGACGTGTGCCGCGTCGGCCGCGTGCGCCCGCAGCCGGTGCACCGGCCCGAACAGCAGCTCGTCGCCCGCGGCACGCTTGAAGTACAGGTGAGCCTCGTGCTCCCAGGTGAATCCGATGCCGCCGTGCAACTGGATCCCCTCGGCGGCGGCACGGCGCAGGGCTTCGAGCGCCTGGGCGAGGGCGAGAGGGCCGGCCGCCTCTCCCCGGGCGGGGGCGGTGGCCTCGGCGGCGGCCCAGGCCGCGTAGTACGCCGCCGAGCGGGCCGCCTGGACCTGGACGTAGGCGTCGGCCAGCCGGTGCTTGACCGCCTGGAACGAGCCGACCGGCCGCCCGAACTGCTCGCGCTGCCCCACGTACTCGACGGTCCGCTCCAGCACCCGGCCGGCGGCCCCCACGGCCTCGGCGGCGAGGCAGGCGGCGGCGCTGTCGCCGAGCCGGGCGAGGGCGGGGAGGACGTCGACGTCCTCGCCGCCCAGCAACTCGGCCGGTGTGTGTCGCAGTTGGAGACGCCCTTGCGGACGGGTCGCGTCCAGGGCGGTCCGCCGTACGCGGGTGAGGCCCGCGGCGTCGGCGCGCACCAGGAAGAGCAGCACACGGGAGCGGGCGAACCCCCCGGCGTGCGCGGCGATCACAAGGAGCCGGGCACTGTGGCCGTCGAGAACCTGGTCGACCTGCCCGTACAGCTGCCAGCCGCCCTCCGCACGCCGGGCCTGCACACCCCCGGCCCGTCCCCCGCCGGCCCACTCCCCGCGCCGGTCGTGGCCGGTGAGCGCGAGGGCGGTGGCGAGGGCGGACCCCGGCACGGCGAGGGCGGCGGTGAGTCCGCCGGAGGCGATGCGCGGCAGGAGCTCGGCGCGCTGGGCACCGGTACCGAGGGCGAGCAGCAGCGGGGCGGTGAGGACCGCGGTGGCGAGCAGCGGGGTGGGGGCGAGGGCCCGGCCCGTCTCCTCGCAGGCCAGGGCCAGTTCGGTCACCGTGCAGCCGGCACCGCCGTGGGCCTCGGGCAGGGCCAGTCCGGGCAGGCCGAGCTGTCCGGCGAGGGTGGTCCACAGGGCCGGGTCGTGTCCGGCCGGGGTGTCGACGGCGGCCCGCAGCTCTTCCGGTCCGCAGCGCTTGCCGAGCAGTTCGCGCAGGGTGCGGCGGATCTCGTCCTGTTCGTCGGTGAAGCGGGCGTCCATGGGGCACCTTCCCTCCGCATCTGACGGTGCGTCATATTAGGGCGGCGGAACAGGGAAGCCCAGAGCCCTGCCGCGCCCGCGCATATCTGATGTACCGTCAAATTCATGGTGGCCCGGAGGAAAGTGGCCGTCGTCGGCGTGGCCCTCTCGGACTGCGGCCGCGTGGACGACGCGACCCCGTACGCCCTGCACGCCCAGGCGGCCCGCCGCGCCCTGGCCGACGCGGGCCTGGACCGGTCGCTGGTCGACGGCTTCGCCTCGGCGGGCCTCGGCACCCTGGCGCCCGTCGAGGTCGCCGAGTACCTGGGCCTGCGCCCCACCTGGGTCGACTCCACCTCCGTGGGCGGCTCCACCTGGGAGGTCATGGCTGCCCACGCGGCGGACGCGATCGCGGCCGGGCACGCCCGCGCGGTACTCCTCGTCTACGGCTCGACGGCCCGCGCGGACGTGAAGGCCGGCCGCCGCACCGGGACGCTGTCCTTCGGCACGCGGGGCCCCCTGCAGTTCGAAGTCCCCTACGGCCACACCCTGATCGCCAAGTACGCCATGGCGGCCCGCCGCCACATGATCGAGTACGGCACGACGATCGAGCAGCTGGCGGAGGTGGCGGTGCAGGCCCGGGCCAACGCGGCCCTCAACCCGGAGGCGATGTTCCGCACCCCGGTCACCGTCGACGAGGTCCTGGCCGGGCCCGTGATCGCGGACCCCTTCACCAAGCTGCACTGCTGCGTCCGTTCCGACGGCGGGGCGGCGGTGCTGCTGGTGGCGGAGGAGTACGTACGGGACTGCCGTACGCCGCCGGTGTGGGTGCTGGGGACCGGGGAGTACGTCTCGCACGCGGCCATGTCCGAGTGGCCGGACTTCACGGTGTCGCCGGCGGCGGTGAGCGGGCGGCTGGCGTTCGAGCGGGCGGGGGTGCGGCCGTCGGAGATCGACTTCGCCGAGATCTACGACGCGTTCACCTACATGACGCTGGTGACGCTGGAGGACCTCGGCTTCTGCGGGAAGGGCGAGGGCGGGGCGTTCGTGGAGAAGGGGCGGCTGCGGGTCGAGGGCGGTGAGCTGCCGGTGAACACCGACGGGGGCGGGCTGTCGGCCCAGCATCCCGGGATGCGGGGGCTGTTCCTGCTGGTGGAGGCGGTGCGACAGCTGCGCGGGGACTGCGGGGAGCGGCAGGTGCGGCGGGGCGACGACGGGGGGCTGCCGCGGCTGGGGGTGGTGTGCGGGACGGGTGGGTGGTTCTGCTCTTCGGGGACGATGGTGCTGGGGGCGGGGTGAGAGGAGCCGGGTAGGGGCCCTTGCGTGCGGCCGCTCGGCGCGCCTGCCGGTCCCGGCCTGAAAGACAGCGCTCTCCCCAGGCGTAAGGGGTGCATCCCGGCAACTACCAAGTGGTAACCCTGCAGGGTGCACCCCCTACCCTTGCCGGAAACCGTCGTGTGGGATGACCTGAAGCACACAGGACACACGGGACACCCGAGCAGCACGACAAGCACCACAACCGAAGGGGGAGCCGTGGCACGAACGCGGGCGCAGGCCCTACGCAACGTCGCCGAGGCCGTCGCATCCGGCACCGATCCGCGGGCCGCGGCGCAGGAGGAACTGCGCCGCCGCACCGGACTCGGCAACGCCGGCGGCCAGGAAAGGAACACGCGGTACGCGGGCTCCCAGGACGGCGACGACGAGCGGTACGAGACCGAGAGCGAGGGCATGGACCCGGCCGACTTCCCGGCGGCCCGGGAGCAGGGCGGTTCCATCGCCACCGTCATGCGGCAGAAGACGGTGCCGCTGGACGAGGCCGGGGAGGCCCTCGGCCGCAGCGAGCAACTGCACGAGCAGGGCGAACCGGTGCACGCCATCTGCCCGATGGTGATGCCCAAGGGCCGCTCCTTCCTGTCCATGCTTCCGGTGCTGTCGCTGCTGGTACTGGGCGCGGTGGGCACCGCGGTCGTGTCGGCGGTGGGCGCCGGACCGCTCACCAACCCGCTGTTCGGGCTGCATTACTGGATCATCGCGCTGCTCGCCGTGTTCTTCGTGTGGTGGCGGCAGGGCCTGGTGATGGTGCCGGAGGGCAGCCAGGCGCTGATCACCCGGTTCGGCAAGCTGGAGAAGGTCGTCGGCCCCGGTCGCGTCACCCTGCTGAGCCCCTGGAAGCGGGTGTCGTACATCGTCAACACCACCCGCGAGTACCCGTTCAACGCGCCCGTGCGCGAGGCCCCCACCAAGGGCGGCGTCAAGGCGTCCATCGATCTGTTCATCCAGTTCCGGATCAGTGACCCGGTGGAGTTCGTCTACACGCTGGGCGCGGTGCGCGGCTTCGAGGAGAAGCTGAGCAACGCCGTCAGCGAGACCATCCGCAGCCTGATCTACGAGCAGGAGGCCGCCGGTATCTACGACATGGTCGGCGAGGACACCGGCCGCCTGCTGGAGCAGCTCAACCAGCAGTTCCGGCCCGCCGTGGAGCTGACCAACGCGAACATCACGCACGCCGAGCCGTCCGACCGGCGCTACCGGATGGACCTGGCCGCACCCGAGATGGTCCGCGTGGCCAAGGAGGCGTACACCCACGAGTACGCCCTCCAGCTCCGCAAGCAGCAGGACGAGGGCGACCTGACCAGGGAGCTCGCCTCCAGCCACGAGACCCTCTCGGCGATCCAGGCCGACATCGCCCAGTACCAGGCGCAGATGGACACCGCCGTGGAGCGGGAGACCAACCGCGCCGAGGCGACGGCCCGCCAGCGTTACGTGCAGGCCGAGTCGGAGGCGAAGGCCAACGCGGCACTGCTGGAGGCGCAGGCCCTCGACATCCGTGCCGTCACCGCGGCCGAGGCACCCGAGATCCTCGAGTACCGCTACCAGCAGCAGGTGCTGGACACCCTGGAGCAGGTCGCCGACCACCTGCCTCGCCTGGTGCGCATCGGCGGGGGCGGCGCGCACGGCGTCGGCGGCGCCGGGATCGACTTCCTCGAACTGGCCCGGGAACTGGTCGGCGAGCGCGGCGCGGAACTGTTCACGGACGAGGACATGGCGGCCGTCCGGGGCCGCCTGGGGGAGGTGTCCGAGCGCATCGCCGCCCGCCAGGACGAGATAGGCGCCCTGCTGGCCGCCGAGCGGCCCACAGTGCCGCAGATGCCCGACGAGGCCGGCGCACCGGTTGAACCCGGTGCCGCGAGTGCGGCACCACATGCCGCGGAGGAACCGTCCGCCGTGTCCGAGGAGGACCAGCAGTGAGCACCGCCCGTATGAGCCGCCGCTCGGTCATCGCCGAGGCGGTGGCCCCCTGGAACGACATCGCCCGTCTGCTGCGCGGCGGCGAGGCCGACACGCTGATCCCGGTCATCATCCCGCGCCACCGCCGCCGCCTGTGGTGGATGCTGCCGCTCTGGCTCGGCGTCTACGCCCTGCTGGCCGGCGTGATGCTGTCGCTGCGCGAGGCGGACTCCGACGGCGCCGCCGATCTCGCCTACGGCACGCTGGGCACCCTGTGCTACGTCGCCGGCGTGGTCATGCTGCTGGCCGGCGGCCTGTGGTGGTGGCGTTCGTCGATCGTCGAGATCGAGCAGGGCACCCACGGCGTGCTGACCCGCTACGGCGCCGTCACCCGTACCCTGGACGCCGGCCGGCACTACCTGTGGCACCCGTGGTCACGCGTCGACTTCGTCGTCGACACGGCCACCGAGATCCCGTACTCGGCGCCCGTGATGGCCTGTCCGACGCAGGAGAACGTGCCCCTGCGGTCCATCGAGTTCTTCCTGAAGTTCCGCATCACCGACGCGGTGCTGTTCGTCCGCACCATCGGCGCGGGCAACTTCGACCTGGTGCTGTCCAGCGCGGTGCAGGACGCGATCCGGCAGCGGGCCCGCAGGATGCGCACCGAGCGCGCCTACGACCTGCGCGGCTCGGACGTCGCCGACATGCAGGAACTGCTCAACCGCCAGCTGTCCGGCTACGGCGTGCGCATCACCGGCTCCAACATCCCGGACGTGCAGCTGCCGACGCAGTACCAGCAGCACCTGGCCACCCGCGAGCGGGTCTCCAAGGAGCGCACCGCCTACGACCAGGAATGGGGCCTGATCCGCAAGCGCCGCATCGACAGCCTGGGCATGGACATCGAGCGCGCCAAGAAGGTCCGCGACGCCCGGATCGTCGAGGTGAAGGCCGCCCTGAACAGGGCGCGCGAGCAGGTCGCCCAGCTGCTGGAGCAGCAGGAGACCCAGGCGCAGCGCGTCCGGTTCGAGATCGAGACGCGGGGGCGCAGCGGCCTCATCGCCGCCGAGAACGAGGCCCGCGCCCAGCGGGCCCTGGCCAAGGCCTACCGTGACAACCGGGCGGTGCTCCAGTACGAACTGGCCCGCCGGCGCCTGGACGTGGGCGCCCAGCTCGCCGGGAAGGCCCCGCAGCCGGTGGTCGTCCGCACGGACGGCACAGGCACCGACACCTCGGCCCTGACCACGCTGCTCACCGCGCATCTGCTGCCGCAGCTGACGGCACCGCCCACGGACGGCCGGGTGCGGCTCGACGACCGCGTCCGGTACGGCGACGGCGACGGCGACGCACGCTGACGGACGCCTTCCAAGCGATCCCGCCCCGAGCGGGAACGACGCCGGACTGACCGCTGCCTCGCAGGAGGTGGCGGTCTTGTCGTATCCGGTGGCGATGCCGCGGCAGGCTTTGCCGAACGTCCGCTCCGGGGCTTGTTGCGGCAGCCGGATCTGACGTACCGTCAGATTCGGCTGTCGGGCGGCGATGCGGGAGCATGGCATGGACACGATCTGGCTCACCGGGGCGGAGTGGCTGGCCGTGCTGCGGATCGGGCTCGGGCTGTGGTGGCTGGAGAGCTGGCGGCACAAGGACCGCAAGGCCTGGTTCGCGCGCGGCACGGGCATCGCCTGGGCGGCGGGGATAGCCGCCGAGCACCGCTGGAAAGCCGTCCGCTCGGGCTTCGAGACGGCGGTCGCGCCGCACCCGCGCGTGATGGCGTACGTCGTCGTCTACGCCGAACTCGCCCTCGGACTGGGCCTGATCACCGGCTTCCTCACCCCGGTCGCCCTCGCGGGCGGCTTTCTCCTCAACGTCCTCTACTTCACGCTGATGATCCACGACGTGGCCGAGCAGGGGCAGAACGCGATGATGGCGCTGATGTCGGTGGTCGGGCTGTTCGGGATGTCCTGGCAGACGTGGTCGCTGGACAGCGCGCTGGGACTGTTCTGATGACCGGCCGCCACGACCTGCCCGAGCCCGACACCTTCACCCGGACGTACTGGGACGCGGCCGCCGAGGGCCGGCTGCTGATCCGCCGCTGCCGGGCCTGCGGCCGGTCCCACCACTACCCGCGCGAGTTCTGCCCCCACTGCTGGAGCGAGGACGTCACCTGGGAGCCGGCGAGCGGCCGGGCCACGCTCTACACCTGGTCCGTCGTCCACCGTAACGACCTGCCGCCCTTCACCGAGCGCCTCCCCTACGTCGCCGCCGTGGTCGATCTGGCCGAGGGGCCGCGGATGATGACGGAGATCGTCGGCCCGGGGGAACCGTCGGCCGGAGCGGAGCTGCGGGTGGGGTTCCGGGAGGGGATCCCGGTCTTCCGGCTCCTGCCCGGCGCGGCCGGCAGGTGAACGGCGCCGCCCCACGCGCTTGAATGGCCTCATGGCCCCCATACGTGACCACTCCCCGACCGGCCCCCACCCGGAACTGAACGGCCACGGACTGCGCCTGCGCCCCTGGGACGCCGGGTCCGGCTCCGACGTCGACGCCTGGCTGCATGGGATGCGGGACCCCGAGTTCCGGCGCTGGAACACCCCGCTGCGGCCGGTCACGGACCGCAGGAGCGCCCGGGAGTCGCTGCTGGCGCGGGAGCAGAGCGCCGCCGAGGGCACATCGCTGTCGTTCCGGGTCGCGGACGCGCGCAGCGACACGGCACTGGGGCACATCGGCGTCAATGAGATCAAGTACCACCTGAGGGTCGCCCGCGTCGGCTACTGGGTCCTGCCCGAGGCCCGTGGCCAAGGCGTGGCCACCCGGGCCCTCCTGCTCGCCACCCGCTGGGCCCTCACGGACCTCGGGCTGCACCGCCTGGAGCTGGATCACGCGGTGGGGCACGAGGTGTCGTGCCGGATCGCCGAGCGGTGCGGCTTCGCGTACGAGGGCACGTTGCGCGGGGCGATTTTCCAGGAGGACCGCCACGACGCGTTCCGGGACGCCCACCTGCACGCCCGCCTGGCCACGGACCCGGACCCGGCGGGTCCATGAGGGCCTGGAGCCGGACGGGAGTGTGGTGCAGGTCACTCGGCGCGTGCGATCAGTTGGTCCCGTCGCCCCGGTCATAACCGGCGACACCAGCGAAGGGACCACCGAGATGACCGCACCCGTGAAGGGCCCCGCGAGCTACTTCCCCTCCATCGAGAAGAAGTACGGCCGCCCGATCGCCGACTGGCAGGCCCTCATCCGCTCCTCGCCGCTGACCCGGCACCTGGAGATCGTCAACTGGCTCAAATCCGAGCATGGCCTCGGGCACGGCCACGCCAACGCGCTCGTCGCCCACACCCTCGCCGAGGACAGCGGCAAGTGAGTTGCAGGGGAAGCTAATGGGGAGGTGCCGGGGCGGAGGTCGCGGCATCATGAGGCATGGACACGGAGACCCGCCACTGGCACCTCACTCACGACCTCGACGGCTTCCTGACCCGCGCCGGCGCCTTCCTCCAAGCCCAGCCGGCGCTGCACACCGTCCCGTTGACGGTCACGGACAACCTGCGCAGGCGCGGCCCGCACATCTACGGCGACGGGGTGCCGGAGTTCGGCGTACTGGAACAGGACGGCGTGGTCCGGGCGACGGTCTTCCGCACACCACCGCACCGGATGAACCTCACCGCCCTGACCGCCTCGGAGGCCGAGGCGCTGGCCGCACGACTGGCCGCCCTCGGCCACCGCCTGCCCGGCGTGCACGCCGACCGCGACACCGCCGCCGCCTTCGCCGAGGCCTGGCAGCGGCACACGGGCGCCGAGGCCACGCTCCGACAGCGGCAGCGGCTCTACCGGCTCGGCACCCTGACCGTGCCCCGCCCCGTACCGCCCGGCGGGCCCCGCATCGCCGTCGAGGCAGACCGCGAGCAACTCCTGCGCTGGCACGACGAGTTCGCCGAGGCGGTCGGCGAGGGCACCGTCCGGGACGCCACCGAGTGGGCGGACGCCCGTATCGCCGACGGCGGCATCACCTTCTGGGAGACGCCGGACGGCACGCCCGTGGCCATGGCCGGCGCGACGCCCGAGATCGCCGGCCAGGTGCGCGTCGCCTCGGTCTACACCCCGCCCCACCTGCGCGGCCGCGGCTACGCGGGCGCCGCCACGGCCGAGGTCAGCCGCGCCGCCCTGGCCGCCGGAGCGCAGGAGGTGCTCCTCTTCACGGACCTGGCCAACCCGACCAGCAACGGCCTGTACCAGCGGATCGGGTACCGGCCGGTCGCGGACTTCGCGGTGTACGACTTCACGGGGTGGTCGGCGCCCGCTTGACCTTGGCACAGCGACGAGGCCTTCCCGCGTTGCCCGGGACCCGCAACGCGCCACGGCCCCAGGTCCGGTCACGGCCACAGGAGTTCCCGTGCCCACCCTCCCTCTGTGCTCCGATAGCGGAGCCGTACGTGCCGCCGTGCCTCGTCTCCCTGGAAGAACTCCACTTCCTCCGGCCGCAGCCGGTACAGGGTCCAGGACGGTACGGGAGCCTCCGGCTCACTGCGGGCCCGTTCCCACGCCGACTCCGAGGCGCGTGCCAGCTCCTCCACCGAGCCCAGGATTTCGCTCTGGCGGCCGGTCAGTGCCGCGGCCAGCGCGCCCGTCGAGCGGGCGTGGAGGTCGCCCTGGGCCTCCTCGGACGGGGCGGCCGACACCGGGCCGCGGACCCGTACCTGCCGGCCCAGGACCGGCCAGTAGAAGCCGAGCGCGGCGCAGGGGCGGGTGGTGAGGTGGCGGCCCTTGCGGCTGCCGGCGTGGGACGCGAAGAACCAACCGGTCTCGTCGGCGCCGTGCAGCATGACGATGCGTACGTCGGGCCGGCCGGACTCGTCGGAGGTCGCCAGCGACATGGTGTGCGGCTCGGTCTGCCCGGCCGCCACCGCCGCCGCGAACCACTCGGTGAAGAGGGGCAGCGGGGCGGCGGGGGCGGTCGTCGGGTCGAAGGAGGGCAGTCGCGTGACCTCCGGGTCCCAGACCCGCAGTGACCTCAGCAGCTCATGAAGATCGGTTGACATCCCTCGATTGTCACCCCGGAGGGCTCCTCACACCTGACCGAGGTCCGACGAGACCCACCGCTCCGGCCGACCGACAACACGTACCGGATCGTCGGCTCCAGCCGGTCCACCATCAGCGAGAACCGGCCCGCCATGCCATCGACTCCGCTCCGTCCTTCTACAGTCGTGATCAATCCGAAACCAATTCCGGTCTTGACCGAGACCCATCAAGCGGTCCCGTGATTACGCTCGCGCTCATGGCCGACTCCACACCCCCCACACACGCCTCCGCGCAGCCCACACCCGACCGCCCCGTCTACGTCATCGGCGGCGGCCCCGGCGGGCTCTCCGCCGCGTACGCGCTGCGCGCCCGGGGCATACGGGCCGTCGTCCTGGAGAAGTCCGACCATGTCGGGGCGTCCTGGCGCCGCCACTACGACCGGCTGCACCTGCACACCACCCGCCGCCTCTCGGCCCTGCCCGGGCTGCCGATGCCGCGCGGGTTCGGGCGGTGGGTGTCCCGGGACGACGTGGTGCGGTACCTGGAGAAGTACGCCGAGCACCACCGCCTCGAGATCGTCACCGGCGTCGAGGTGTCCCGCGTCGAGCGCACCGCCGACGGCACGGGCTGGCTGCTGCACGCCACCGGCGGCCGGGAACTGACCGGCGCGGCGGTGGTCGTCGCCACCGGCTACAACCACACCCCGCGCCTGCCGGACTGGCCCGGCCGCGCCGCCTTCACCGGCGAGTTCCTGCACGCCGGTGAGTACCGCAGCGGCAAGCCCTACGCCGGCCGGGACGTCCTCGTCGTCGGAGTCGGCAACACCGGCGCCGAGATCGCCGTCGACCTGGTGGAGAGCGGTGCCTCCCGGGTCCGGCTCGCCGTGCGCACCGTCCCCCACATCGTGCGCCGTTCGACCGCCGGCTGGGCCGCCCAGTACAGCGGCGTCCTCGTCCGCCGGCTGCCGGTCGGCCTGGTCGACCGGATCTCCCGGGTGCAGGCCAAGGTGGCCGTGCCCGACCTGTCGGCCCACGGGCTGCCGCGTCCCGACACCGGGCTGTACACGCGGGTGAAGCAGGGGGCCATCCCGGTGCAGGACGTCGGTCTGATCGACGCCGTACGCAAGGGCACGGTGGAGATCGTGTCCGCGGTGGACGGCTTCGAGGACGGCGGCAAGATCGCCCTCGCCGACGGCACCCGGATCTCCCCGGACGTGGTGATCGCCGCCACCGGATACGTCCGCGCCCTGGAGCACCTGGTCGGCCACCTCGACGTCCTGGACGACCGCGGCAGGCCCGTCGCCCACGGCGCCCGCACCCCGAAGACCGCCCCCGGCCTGTACTTCACCGGGTTCACCAACCCGATCAGCGGCAACCTCCGCGAGATGGCACTGGACGCGGTGAAGATCGCCAAGGCCGTCGCGAGGAGCGGCTCAGGGCAGGTGTCCCGCCTGCCGGGCTGAGCACCTGCCCGGCAGCGAAACGCCCCTGAGTCGGTCCGGTCGACAACTTCGCTCGCCCACACCGTTCCTGACGTCGCATCAGTTCAGTAATCTGACAGTGCGTCAGTTAGCGGCTGTCTCACAGGAGCGGGCGGAAACGATGCTTGGATCGACCCACGGCACCCTCACCACCGACTCCCGCCGGACTCGGGCCATCGCCTGTGGCGAGCGGTCCGGGCCCGTCGTGCACGGCAGGCCGGCCCAGTCGGGCGACCTGGACGTCAGCGGACGGCCACTGCACGCCGGCGTGCCCGATCTCGACCGCTTCTTCCGCCCCCGGTCCGTCGCCGTGATCGGCGCCTCGGATACCGAAGGGCGCCCCCGCACCGGTGTCACCCGGCAGCTGATCGACTGGGCGGAGCGGGTCGGCGCCCGGCTGTACCCGGTGCATCCCAGCCGGCCGTCCGTCTTCGGCATCCCCTGCTCCCCTTCCGTCGCCGGTCTGCCCGAACAGGTCGATCTGGCCGTGGTGCTGGTCGGCGACCCACTCCCGGTGATCGAGGAACTGACCGAGGCCAAGGCGCGGTTCGCGGTCGTCTTCGCGTCCGGGTTCGCGGAGACCGGGCCGGCGGGCGAGGCCGCCCAGCGGCGACTGGCCGCCGCCGTCGAACAGTCCGGGCTGCGGCTGCTGGGGCCCAACACCAACCTCAACGCCTTCGAGCGGTTCCGCGACGACCTGGAGGGGCCGGCGATCGCGCTGATCACCCAGTCCGGCCACCAGGGCCGCCCCGTCTTCGCGCTACAGGAACTCGGCATCCGCCTCTCCCACTGGGCCCCCACCGGCAACGAGGCCGACCTGGAGACCGCCGACTTCCTCTCCTACTTCGCCGAGCAGCCCGAGGTCGGCGCCATCGCCTGCTACCTCGAAGGGCTGAGGGACGGCCGCTCCTTCCTGCTCGCCGCCGACCGGGCCGCCCGGCGCGGAGTGCCGGTCGTCGCCGTCAAGGTGGGCCGTACCGAGACCGGCGCCCGCACGGCCGCCTCCCACACCGGCAAACTGACGGGCGCCGACGCGGTGGTGGACGCGGCGCTGCGCCAGTACGGCGTGATCCGGGTGGACGGGCTCGACGAACTCCAGGACACGGCCGCCCTGCTGGCCCGGGCCCGCCCGCCCCGCGCGGACGGGGTCGTCGTCTACTCGATCTCGGGCGGCACGGGCGCGCACGTCGCCGACCTGGCGACCGAGGCGGGCCTGAGCCTGCCGGTCCTGTCCGAGGCCAAGCAGGCCGAGCTGCACCAGTGGATACCCGAGTACCTGAACGTCGCCAACCCGGTCGACAACGGCGGGCACCCGGTCGGGGACGAACGCGGCCGGAAGATCATCGACGCGATCCTCGACGACCCGGGGGTGGGCGTGCTGATCTGCCCGGTCACCGGGCCGTTCCCGCCGCTCAGCGACCGGCTCGTACGGGACCTGGTGGACGCGGCCGAGCAGACCGACAAGCTCGTCTGCGTGGTGTGGGGTTCGCCCGTCGGCACCGAGCCCGCCTACCGCGAGGTCCTGCTCGGCTCCTCCCGCGTGGCCACCTTCCGCACGGTCGGCAACTGCCTCACCGCCGTCCGCGCCCACCTCGCCCACCACCGGTTCACAGCGGCCTACCGCTCCCCCTTCGACGAGGCCCCGCGCACCCTCTCGCCGTCCTACCGCAAGGCGCAGGCCCTGATGCAGCCCGGCCGGCAGCTGAGCGAGCACGCGGCGAAACAGCTGCTGCGGGCGTACGGCATCCGCGTACCGCGCGAGCAGTTGGTGACCAGTGCGGCGGCGGCCGTCCGCGCGGCCGGGCTCGTGGGCTACCCGGTGGTGATGAAGGCCTCCGGCGCCCGGATCGCCCACAAGACCGAGCTGGGCCTGGTGAAGATCGGGCTGACCTCGGCCAGCCAGGTCCGCGACGCCTACCGGGAGCTGACCGACATCGCCCGCTACGAGGACGTCGCCCTGGACGGCGTCCTGGTCTGCCAGATGGTGGAGCAGGGCGTCGAGATGGTCGTCGGTGTCGCCCACGACGACCTGTTCGGCCCGACCGTGACCGTCGGGCTCGGCGGCGTGCTCGTCGAGGTGCTGCGCGACACCGCCGTAGGGGTGCCGCCCTTCGGGGAGGAACAGGCCCGGGACATGCTCGCCGGGCTGCGCGGGCGGGCCCTGCTCGACGGGGTCCGAGGGCGGCCGGCGGCGGATCTGGACGCGCTGGTCGAGGTCGTCCTGCGGGTGCAGCGCATGGCCCTGGAACTCGGCGACCAGCTCGCGGAGCTCGACATCAATCCGCTGATGGTCCTGCCCCAGGGGCAGGGCGCGGTGGCGCTGGACGCGCTGGCGGTGTGCCGCTGATGACGCGGGCCGCGCTGCTGCACACGACCGGCGACCACGTCCTCTTCCTCACCCTCAACCGGCCCGAGAGCCTCAACGCCCTCACGCCCGGGCAGCGCGAGGACATCATCCGGCTGCTGTCGGAGGCCTCCGCGGCGGCGGAGGTGCGGGCCGTGGTGATCACGGGGACGGGCCGGGGCTTCTGCGCCGGGGCGGACCTCCGGGCCGCCGGCACTCCCGGCGAACGCCTCGCGGGCGATGTCGCCCGCACCCTGCGCACCGGCGCCCAGCGCCTGATCGCCGCCGTACTCGACTGCGAGAAGCCGGTGATCGCGGCGGTGAACGGCACGGCGGCCGGTCTCGGCGCGCATCTGGCGTTCGCCTGCGATCTGGTCCTGGCGGCCGAATCCGCCCGCTTCATCGAGGTGTTCGTACGGCGCGGACTGGTTCCCGACGCAGGCGGGGCCTATCTCCTCCCGCGTCTCGTCGGGCCGCAGCGCGCCAAGGAGCTGATGTTCTTCGGCGACGCGCTCACCGCTGCGGACGCCGAACGCCTCGGGCTCGTCAACCGGGTCGTCAGCGACGAGGAGCTGGAGAGGACGGCGCGCGCCTGGGCCGAGCGTCTCGCCTCCGGCCCGACGCGCGCCCTCGCCCTGACCAAGCAGCTCGTCAACGCCTCCCTCGACACCGACCGCGCCGCCGCCTTCGCCGCCGAGGCCGCGGCGCAGGAGATCAACATGACGACGGCGGACGCGCAGGAGGGCGTACGGAGCTTCGTGGAGCGGCGGAGCCCGGAGTACGGGGGCCGCTGACTCCGCCTGCCCCTTCCCATCTGACGTTGCGTCAGTTTCAATGCTGGGTGTGATGGGACAAGCAGGAATGGCCGAAGCCGCCGTCCGCTACCTCAGGTCGGTCCGCACAGCCGCCCCGGAGCCCGTGGAGGCGCTGCCGCGGCCCGACCTGCGGTGCGTCGGCGCCGACGAGCGCGCCCCGCTCGACGCCCGGGAGTTCCGCCGGGTCCTGGGCAGCTTCGCGACGGGCGTGGCCGTTGTCACGGCGCCTGCCGCCACCGCCGGCGAACCTCCCGCCGGGTTCGCCTGCCAGTCCTTCACGTCCCTCTCCCTCGACCCACCCCTGGTCGCCTTCATGGTCGGCCGGACGTCGACGACCTGGCCGCGGATCGCCCGCGCCGGGGTGTTCTGCGTGAACGTCCTGGGCTCCCGTCAGGGCGAGTTGTGCCGGGCTTTCGCGGTGAGCGGCGCGGACAAGTTCGCGGGCGTGGCCTACGACGCGGCACCGGCGTCGGGCTCGCCCCGCCTGACGGGCGCCGTGGCCTGGATCGACTGCGCGATCCACGCCGTCCACACCGGCGGTGACCACCTCGTCGTGGTCGGCCGGGTGAACGCCCTCGGCGCGGAGGACTCCGCCGGCTCGGACGGACCGCTGCTCTTCCACCGGGGGCGCTTCGCACGGCTGGCGGACTGACTCCACCGTCACCGCCCAACCGGCCCCGTACGCGGTCGAGTCGGGGGCGCGATCACTCGCAGAACGCGGTGTCCACGGATCTCATGACGGCCAGAGCGCCCTTCGTGGCGTCACCGAACGTTCCCGGGAGCGCGGTCACCGCGAGCCCGACGGAGCGGCCGTCGTCGGTGGCGCCGCCGCGCGTCTCGTACCCGTCGATGTCGCCGCCATGCCCCAGTAGACGCCTTGCGTGGAGCGGGCCCGTCACCTCCTGGAGTCCACCGACCGCTCCGTCGACCAGGTGGCCCGGGACGCGGGCTTCGGCACGGCCCAGTCGATGCGCCGGCACCTCCAGTCGGCCCTCGGTGTCACGCCCACCGCCTACCGGCGGACGTTCCGGGCGGAGAACGACACCGCCGCCGCCCTCAGAAACCGCCGCCGCCCTCAGAAGGTGAGCACCGCCCGCGCCACCCGCCCCGCCTCCGCGTCCGCCGCCGCCTTGTCGAAGTCCTCGACCGGGTAGGTCCTGGTGACCAGTTCGTCGAGCAGGAGGCGCCCCTGGCGGTACAGGGCGGCGTACAGGGCGATGTCCCGCTGGGGGCGGGAGGAGCCGTAGCGGCAGCCCAGGATGGACTTGTCGAGGTACATCGAGGAGACGCGGAAGGACGCCTCGGCCGTGGCGGGCGGGACCCCGAGGAGGACGGCCTGCCCGTGCCGGTCCAGGGCGTCGATCGCCTGGCGGATCAGCTCCACGCGGCCGACGCACTCGAAGGCGTGGTCCGCGCCCGTCGGCAGGAGGTCGCGCACCCCTTCCACCGACGTCAGGAAGTCGGTCGCGCCGAACCGGCGTGCCGCCTCCTCCTTCGCCGGGTTGGCGTCGACGGCCACGATCCGCCCGGCGCCCGCGAGCCGCGCGCCCTGGAGCACGTTCAGGCCGATACCGCCCGTGCCGATGACCAGGACGCTGTCGCCGCGGTCCACCCGCGCCCGGTTCAGTACGGCGCCCACCCCCGTCAGCACCCCGCACCCGATGAGCGCCGCCGACGTCAGCGGGATGTCGTCGGGGATCCGGACGGCCTGTACGGCCTTGACGACCGTGCGCTCGGCGAACGCCGAGTTGGACGCGAACTGGTGCACCGGCGCGCCGTCGTGGCCGAACGGCCGGCCCGGGCGTCCTATGGCCTGCCGGCACATGGTCGGCCGGCCCCGGTCGCACTCCGCGCACGTACCGCAGTTCGCCAGGGTGGACAGCGCCACATGGTCACCGGGCGCGACATGGGTGACGCCCCCACCCACCGCCTCGACGACTCCGGCCCCCTCATGGCCCAGCACCACGGGAACGGGGAAGGGTATGGTCCCGTCCACCACCGACAGATCGCTGTGGCACAGCCCGGCCGCCGAGATCGCGACCCGCACCTCGCCCGGCCGCGGCTCCCGCACCTCCAGGTCCGTCACGACCCGGACCTGCTTCCCGTCGAAGATCACGCCTCGCATCACACGGCTCCCTTGGGCTCCCTGGGCAGGCCGAGCACGCGCTCGGCGATGATCGTGCGCTGGATCTGGTCCGAGCCGCCGTAGATGGTGTCGGCCCGGGAGAAGAGGAACAGGTGCTGCGCCGCGTCCAGTTCGTACGGCGACCGCGCCGACCAGTCGGCCGGTCCGGCGCTCGCCGTGGCGCCCCGCACCTGCACCGCCAGCTCCCCGAGCCGCTGGTGCCAGCCGGCCCACAGCAGCTTGGCCACGCTCGGGGCACCCGCGTCACCGGAACCCCCCAGCGTGCGCAGGGCGTTCCAGCGCATCGTCCGCAGCTCGGCCCACTGCCGCACGAGCCGTTCCCGTACGACGGGATCCCGCACCGCGCCCGACGCCACGGCCGCCCGCACCACACCGTCCAGTTCCTGGGCGAACCCGATCTGCTGGGCCAGCGTGGACACACCCCGCTCGAAACCGAGCAGGCTCATCGCGACGCGCCAGCCGTTGCCCGCACCGCCGACGACATGCTCCGCGTGCGCGCCGTCGAAGAAGACCTCGTTGAAGTCGCTGGTGCCCGTCATCTGCCGGATGGGGCGGACCTCGATCCGGCCGGGCTGGTCCATGGGGACGAGGAGGAAGGTCAGCCCGTGGTGCCGCACCGAGCCGGGTTCGGTCCTGGCCAGCACGAAACACCAGTCCGCCTCGTGCGCGAGCGACGTCCAGATCTTCTGCCCGGTGACGCGGTGGGTACGGCCGTCCGGTTCGCGCACGGCCGCGGTGCGGATACCGGCCAGGTCCGATCCGGCGCCGGGTTCGCTGTAGCCCTGGCACCAGAGTTCCTCACCGGCGGCGATCGGCGGGAGGAAGCGGGACTTCTGCTCGTCGCTGCCGTGGGCGATGAGCGTGGGGGCGAGCAGGTTCTCCCCGATGTGCCCGGAGCGCGGGGGCGCGGCCGACCGCGCGTACTCCTCGGCCCAGACGACCTGCTGGGTGAGGGTGGCTCGGCGATTTCCGTAGCCGTCCCCGTCCCACCCGAGCCCGATCCATCCGGCTGCGCCGAGGGTGCGCTCCCAGGTGCGGCGGTCGCTCGTGCCCCCGGCATGCGCGGCGAGCCAGTCACGGACCTCGCCGCGAAAGTCCTCGTCTTCACGCGTGAACCCAAAATCCATGAGGTTCGTTCCTCCCTCAGGGGCGCGGGGAACTGCGCGAACAACCACACTCGACCCGCACCCGCCATACGGACACGCACCCCCGGGCTACTGGGCGTTGGGCCGCTCCCCCTCAACCGCCGCCCTCTCCATCTCCCGCACCTTCTCCAGCATCGGCATCGGATCCACCCCCACCGACCCGGGCAGAAACTCCGCGATCCGTTCCGCGGTCCACCCGCCGGAGGCATACGCGGCCCGCAGTTCCCGCGGCTGTGCCCACACCGCGATCTTCGCCCCGGCCACCGTGTACACCTGCCCGGTCACCCCCTGCCCGGCGGCGGCATCGGACAGCAGGTACACCACCAGCGCGGCGACGTCCTCCGGCTCCCCGATCTCGGCCAGTTCCATCGGCACCCCCGCCGACATCCGGGTCCGCGCGACCGGCGCCACCGCGTTCGCGGTCACCCCGTACTTGTGCAGCCCCAGCGCGGCGCTGCGCACCAGCGAGATGATCCCGCCCTTGGCGGCGCTGTAGTTGGCCTGCGACACCGACCCCTGATGGTTGCCGCTGGTGAAGCCGATCAGCGTCCCGGCCCGCTGCCCGCGCATCACCGCGGAGGCCGCCCGGAACACCGTGAACGTGCCCTTCAGGTGCGTCGCGACGACCGGGTCCCACTCCTCCTCGGTCATGTTGAACAGCATCCGCTCGCGCAGGATCCCGGCCACACAGACCACACCGTCCAGCCGCCCGTACGACGCCAGCGCCACGTCGACGACCCGCTGCCCGCCCGCCATCGTGGAGATGTCGTCGGCGACGGCCACCGCCTCCCCGCCCGCCGCCTCGATCTCCTTGACCACGGCCTCGGCGATCGCACTGGTCGGTGAGGCGCCGTCGACCGAGACGCCGTAGTCGTTGACGACGACCTTCGCCCCCTCGGCCGCCGCCGCGAGCGCGACCGCCCGGCCGATGCCCCGCCCGGCGCCCGTGACGGCGACGACCTTGCCTGCCAAGAAGTTCCCCACGCCCGGCCCCTTCCCGTCCCACGATTTCTGACGGACCGTTAGATTCTCGATTCCCGAATTCTACGACCCGTCAGATACGGAAAGACAAGCCCCGGGGAGGACTCATGTCGCTGCCGGACGCGTTCCACGACATCGCCAAGCGCGTGAACAACTGGGGACGTTGGGGCTCCCACGACGAGATCGGCACGCTGAACCTGATCACCGACGAGGTCGTCAGGCAGGCCGCGGCGACCGTCCGCAGCGGCCATCGAGTCCCGCTCGCACTGCCTCTCCAGCAGGACGGCGTGCAGACCGGCATGATCCCGGGCCGCGTCAACCCCCTGCACGCCATGGTGCAGATCAACCAGGAGATCTTCGGCCCGGGCACGGTCGCGTGCAGCGACGACGTCGTGACCATGGGACTGCAGGCGGCGACCCACTGGGACGCCCTGCCCCATGTCTCGCACTCCGGCCGGCTCTACAACGGCCGCCCGGCCCACACCGTCACCCCGCACGGCGGCGCCGAGTTCAGCGGCATCGGAACGGTCCGGCACGTCGTCTCGCGCGGAGTGCTGCTGGACGTCGCCCGGGTCCGGGGCACGGACCGCCTCGACGGCGGGTACGCCGTCACGCCCGAGGACCTGGACGCCGCCGAGGAGCTGGCCGGCACGCGGGTGCGGGCGGGCGACATCGTGCTCGTACGGACCGGGCAGATCCAGGCCTGCCTGGCCGGTGACCGGCACGGTTACGCGTATCCGTCGCCGGGGCTGTCGATCCGGACGCCGGAGTGGTTCCACGCGCGCGATGTGGCCGCCGTCGCCAACGACACCCTGACCTTCGAGGTGTTCCCGCCGGAGGTGGAGGATCTCTGGCTGCCGGTGCACGCCCTCGACCTCGTGGAGATGGGCATGCCGCAGGGGCAGAACTGGAATCTCGAAAAGTTGTCCACAGCCTGTGGAGAATCGGGCCGGTACGCGTTCCTGCTGACGGCGACCCCCGAGCCGTTCACCGGGGCGACCGGCTCTCCGGTGGCACCCGTCGCCGTCCTGTAGGACGCCGGGCCGCCACCCGCCGCAGCTGGATGGCGGCGCCGCGCTGCTCGCCCCGAGCACGACAGCGCGCGCCGCCACCCGACTCCGGCGCTCCCGCCCCGACCCCCTGACCCCGAGGGAAGCCGACGCCGAATCACGACTCACACTCGCCGAGGGCTGCCGTCCACCGAAGCCCTCGCCGTCCCCTCACGGCGAATCGCTGCCCACAAGCGTGAGCAAACGGTCACGGCACGTCAACACCCGTTCGGAGATATACCGCTTATGCGGCTTTTGCCGCAGGCGCGCACGGAAGCACATCCCGGCGCACCGCCGCATGCCCTGACGAATCCCGCCGACCCGCCGTGCATCCGTGCCCCGGCCCCGCCGCACCAACCCGCGGCATGTGCCGCCGTACACCACGCCCGGCGGGCACGGGCGGCGGCGTCACACCGCCTCGTACGCCAGCCCCTCGAAGGCCGCGGCACCGTCGCACGCCACCGCGCCGCCTCCGCACGACGCCGTGAGGTCGCGGGACTTCGCACACCGGTCCAGTTCGCACCAGATGCGCTTCCCGGTGGCCTCGACGCTCCAGCCCCAGCGGTCGGCGAGGCCGTCGACGAGAGCCAGGCCCCGGCCGCCGGTCGCCTCGTCGCCGGCGCACCGGGGCACGGGGGCCCGGCCGCTGCGGTCCGCGACCTCGAGACGGACCGTGGCCTCCTCGGTCACCACGTGCGGCAGGGACAGCCGCAGGACGGCGGGACGACCGGTGTGCACCACGGCGTTGGTGACGAGCTCGGAGACGAGCAGGATCAGCGTCTCGGCGAGGGGTTCGTCGGCCTGTATGCCGGCCCCGGCCAGGCGCGAGCGGGCCCACCGACGAGCTCGCCCCACTTCTGCGGGGTCGGGCCGGATCTCCAGCTGCACTTGAAGCACCTGCACCGCTCACACCATCCGAACCGGCGGACACTTAGGCTCGCGCCTCACGAAGGCCACGATCGTAGCCATTTTCTGCATGGCCAGAACAACGGCCGGGACAAGGATCACGGAACGTGAATCCCTTGTGGGACAGCATGGTTGACGTACAGTCACGTCAACAAGCGCTTCGGGCATATTCCAGCGCGAAGGAGTACCCGTGCGGCATACTGTGCGACGCTCGCCACGGGCAGTCGAACAAGTGCCTTCACTGGGTCGCACTGCGCTCGGAGCCACTCGCATCTCACACAAGGTACCGGAGCGGGCAATCGACTCCAGGCCGTAACGAGTCACACTGAGGACACAAGCCGATATCAACGCTCCGTAATTCCGGTATGCCACGATCCGCGACATCTCCGGGAGCGCGTGCGGCGATACCGCAGCCAGACGGCCCGTCAGGCCGTTTCTGACACCAGAGCCGCCGCGAGCATTTCCTCACTCTCCGTGACTCCGCCCGCACGCTGGGTTCGAACCCATGCGCGTTTCAGATGCAGATGGACCTCGGACTCCCAGGTGAAGCCCATGCCGCCGTGCACCTGGAGACAGTCGCGGGCGCCGCGCACGGCGGCCTCGTCGGCGAGGAGCCGGGCCGCCGCGATGTCGGCCGGGTCGGCGGTGACGGCGGCCGCGTACACCGCGGCGCGGGCCGTCTCCGCCCGGACCAAGATCCCCGCGCACAGATGTGCCACCGCCTGGAACGCCCCGACGGGCCGTCCGAACTGTTCGCGCGCCCGGGCGTGTTGCGCCGCCAGTTCGCCGACGCGGGTGGCCGTGCCGAGTTGCTCGGCGGCGGTGAGGAGGACCGCGACGAGGTCGGGGCCGGGCGGATCGGCCGGTACGCGGTGCAGGGGCGTCAGCGGATCGAGCGAGCGCAGGGGCACGGCCCCGGTGGCGTCCCCGCGGACGACGTCCGCCTCCGCCAGCCACTCGACGAGCCGCCCGTCCACGGCCGCCACCACCGTCTCCCCGGTGGCCGCGCCCGGTACGGCACCGGCCGCGAGGTGGGTGGCGACGAGCGGCCCGGGCAGCAGCACCCGCCCCGCCTCCTCGAACACCAACACCGCCTCCGGCAGCCCGAGTCCGACCCCACCGTCCGCCTCCGGCAGCCGCAGCGCGAAAACCCCGAGGTCACCGAGGACCCTCCACAACCCCCGGTCAAGCCGCAACGCCCCGCCGCCCCGGCCCGCCCCCTCACCACTGATACCGCCGACACCCTCCACCGCAGCCCGCAGGGTCTCCCCGTCGAAGCGGCGGGCGAGTGCCTCGCGCACCGCGTCCCGCAGGGCCCGCTGGTCGTCCGTCAGCCGGAACCGCACGGCAGCTCACCGTCCCTTCGGCAGGCCGAGGATGCGCTCGGCGATGATGCTGTGCTGGATCTGCGAGGTGCCGGCCGCGATGGTGTACGACAGGGAGGACAGCCGGTCGAGGGTCCACGGGCGGTCCAGGTCGAGGCAGTCGGGGCCCAGCACCTCGGCGGCGGCGTCGTAGAGCCCCTGGCGGGCGTGCGAGTAGCGGAGCTTGAAGACCGAGCCGCCGGCGCCCGGCACCGCGCCCGAGGCCTCCGCCGCGCTCACGTTCCACTGCGTGAGTCGCCACAGCGCCCGGAACTCGGCGTTGAGCCTGCCCAGCCGGCGCCGCAGTGCCGGATCGTCCCACCGGCCGTTCTTGCGGGCCTCGACGGCCAGTTCGGCCAGCACGCGCCGGCAGGCGACGACCTCACCGGCGAAGGCCGTGCCCCGCTCGAAGGACAGGGTCACCATGGTCACGCGCCAGCCGTCGTTCTCGTCGCCGACCCGGTTCGCCACCGGCACCCGCACCTCGTCGAGGAACACCTCGGCGAACTCGGCCGACCCGGCGAGCGTGCGCAGCGGCCGTACGGTGATGCCGGGCGCGTCCATGGGCAGGGCCAGCCAGGTGATGCCCCGGTGCTTGGGCGCCGCAGGGTCGGTGCGGACCAACAGCTCGCACCAGTCGGCGACTTCCGCGTGGGAGGTCCAGATCTTGGAGCCGGTCACCACGTAGTCGTCGCCGTCCCGCCACGCGCGCGTGCGCAGCGCCGCGAGGTCGGATCCGGCCTCCGGTTCGCTGAAGCCCTGGCACCAGACCTCCTCACCGCGCAGGATCGGCGGCAGCCAGCGCGCCCGCTGCTCCGCCGTGCCCTCGGCGGCGATGGTCGGCCCGGCGTGCAGCAGCCCGACGAAGTTGGCCCCCACGTAGGGCGCGCCCGCCTTCTCGGTCTCCTCCAGGAAGATCAGGCGAAGGCTCGGTGTGCCGTCCCAGTGGACGTCGGCGTACCCGGCGTCGTGGAGGCGGCGCTGCCAGCCGAGGTCGTACGCCCGCCGACCCGGCCAGTCGCCGGGGGACGGCTTGGGCGGGAGAGCGGGGAGCACCGCCGCGAGCCAGTCCCGCAGCCGGGCCCGGAAGTCCTCCTCCTCGGGCGTGTACGACAGGTCCATCAGCGGTCGAGGTCCAGGTCGAGCATCCGGATGGCGTTGCCCCGCATCAGCTTGTACACCGTCTCGTCGTCGAGGCCCTTGACGTGGTCGAGGGCGACCTCCTTGGTGTGCGGGAAGGTCGAGTCGACGTGCGGGTAGTCGGTCTCGAAGGTGGCGTTGTCGCGGCCGACCACGTCCAGCGACGCCACGCCGTGCTTGTCGCGGAAGAAGCAGCAGAACATCTGCCGGTAGTAGTACGTGGACGGCGGCTCGGGGATCGTGTCGCGCACGCCGCCCCAGGCACGGTGCTCCTCCCACACGTCGTCGGCCCGCTCCAGGGCGTACGGCACCCAGCCCATCTGGCCTTCGGAGTAGGCGAGTTTGAGGCGCGGGAACCGCACCAGGACCCCGCTGAAAAGGAAGTCCATCATCGAGGCCATCGCGTTGTTGAAGCTGAGCGAGGCCTGGACGGCGGGCGGCGCGTCCGGGGAGGCGGCCGGCATCTGCGAGGACGAGCCGATGTGCATGTTGACGACCGTCCCGGTCTCCTGGCAGACCGCGAAGAACGGGTCCCAGTAGCCGGAGTGGATGGACGGCAGCCCGAGGTGGGTGGGGATCTCGGAGAAGGTCACCGCCTTCACCCCGCGCGCGGCGTTGCGGCGGATCTCCTCGACCGCCAGGCCGACGTCCCACAGCGGGATCAGGCACAGCGGGATGAGCCGCCCGCCGCTGTCGCCGCACCACTCCTCGACCATCCAGTCGTTGTAGGCGCGCACACAGGCGAGGGCGACCTCCTTGTCGTGGGCCTCCGCGAAGGTCTGGCCGCAGAACCGCGGGAAGCTCGGGAAGCAGAGGCTCGCCTCGACATGGTTGAGGTCCATGTCCTTCAGGCGTTCCTTCGGGTCCCAGCAGCCCGGCCGCATCTCCTCGCGGGTGATGCCCTCCAGGGTCATCTCGTCGCGGTCGAAGCCGACGGCGGCGATGTTGCGCTTGTACGGGAACTTCAGGTCCTCGTAGATCCACCAGTCGGTGGGCTGGCCGTCCGGGTCCATGGTGATCCGGTACGTGCCGCCGATGTAGGCGAGTTCACCGATCCCGGCGGTCAGCGCCCTGGGTCCGCGGTCGCGGTACCTGGCCGGCAGCCAGGTGTCGAAGAGGTGGGCGGGCTCGATCACGTGGTCGTCGACGCTGATGATGCGGGGCAGTTCGGTCGCCATGGGTCCCCTCCGCCGGACGGTACTTATCTGATGCAGCGTCAGATAGCATCCCACCTGACGACCCGTCAGCCAAGGAGCAGGGGGCAGCCGTGAACGACACCCCGCACGCCCTGAGTTCGTCCCGCACCCTGTGGGACCTGGTCACCCGCCGCGCCGCCCTCACGCCGGACCGGCCGCTCTTCCTCCAGGACGGCCGCACGCTCACCTTCGAGGGACTGCGCGCGCGTGCCGAGCGGGTCGCGGCCGGGCTGTACGGCATGGGCGTACGCCCCGGCACGGTGGTCGCCTGGCAGTTGCCCACCCGTATCGAGACGGCCGTGCTGTCCTTCGCCCTGGCCCGCCTCGGCGCCGTGCAGACCCCGGTGATCCCCTTCTACCGGGACCGCGAGGTCGACTTCGCGCTGCGCGGGTCGAAGGCGGAGTTCTTCGCCGTGCCGGGCACCTGGCGCGGCTTCGACCACACGGAGATGGCCCGGCGGCTGGGCGCGAAGGGCGTCTTCGAGGCCTACGACGGCCTGCCCGAAGGCGATCCGTCCCTCCTGCCTCCCCCGCCCTCCGACGGCACCGCCGTCCGCTGGATCTACTGGACGTCCGGCACGACCTCCGACCCCAAGGGCGTGCTGCACACGGACCGTTCACTGCTGGCGGGCGGCTCCTGCCTGGCGCACGCGCTGCGCCCCTCGGCAAAGGACGTGGGCTCGATCGCGTTCCCGTACGCACACATCGGCGGGCCCGACTACACGGTGATGCTGCTGCTGTACGGCTTCCCGGCGGTGCTGTTCGAGCAGTTCGCGCTGCCGGACGCGCTGGAGGCGTACCGCGCGCACGGGGTGACGATGGCGGGCGGGTCGACGGCGTTCTACTCGATGTTCCTGGCGGAGCAGCGCAAGCAGCCGGGGACGCCCGTGGTGCCGACGTTGCGGCTGCTGGCGGGCGGCGGGGCGCCCAAGCCACCGGAGCTGTACCACGCCGTCGTGCGCGAGATGGGCGTGCAGCTCACCCACGGATACGGCATGACCGAGGTGCCGATGATCACCATGGGGGCGCCGGACGACAGTCCCGAGTCGCTGGCGACGACGGAGGGGCGTCCGCCCCAGGGCATGGAGATCCGGATCGTGGACGGGGAGGTGCGGCTGCGCGGGGAGGCGGTGTGCCGGGGGTACCTGGATCCGGGGCAGACGGAACAGGCCTTCGACGAGGACGGGTTCCTGCGCACCGGCGACCTCGGGCGGCTCACGGAGACCGGGCATCTGGTCCTCACCGGCCGGCTGAAGGACGTGATCATCCGCAAGGGCGAGAACATCTCGGCCCAGGAGATCGAGGAACTGCTGCACCGGCATCCGGCGGTCGGGGACGCGGCGGTGATCGGCCTCCCGGACGCGGCGCGCGGGGAGCTGGTGTGCGCGGTGGTGGAACAGCCGCCGGGGGCCGAGGCCTTGACGCTCGCGGGCGTGACCGCCTTCCTGCGCACCGAGGGACTGTCCGTGCACAAGCTGCCGGAGCGGCTGGAGGTGGTGGACGCCCTTCCGCGGGGCGAGACCCTGCGGAAGGTGCTGAAGTACCGGCTCCGCGAGCGCTATTCGGGCACGTGACGCCGCTCCGGCAGGCGTCTCCGCTCGGGCACGCGTCCTACTCGGGCACGGTGAAGTAGCGGGCGAAGGCCGGGACGACCTCGGCCTCGCCGACCTTGCCGTCTTCGTCCGCGTCGAGCGTGGCGGCGGCCGGCCCGGCGGCGTCCTCGGGAACGCCGAGGCACTTCAGCACGCGGGCGGCCTCCTCGACCGTCGCCGCGCCGTCCCCGTCGGTGTCGGCGACGCCCAGGGCCGCGTGCAGGAAGGGGCGGGCGATCTCGGCGAACCGGTCGGGGTTGTCGCGCAGGCGCTTGACCGCGCCGTTGACGAACTCCTCGCGCGTGATGCGCTGGTCGCCGTCGCGGTCCGCTATCCCGGCCATGCCCTGCCAGAAGGCCTCGGCGCCGCTGTACAGGGCCTGTCCCTTGTCGGACCGGGCCGCCACGGCGAACTCCGTGAGCAGCGCCTTGGCCGCACCGTAGAAGTCCTCGCGGTCGATGTAGCCGTTGCCGTCCTGGTCGAAGGTGGCGAACCGGGCGGCGATCCTGCGCTCGTACTCGCTGCTGACCATGTCTCTTTCGGGCCGCCTTACGTCGGATGGGGTGCGTCTCGGTCGGAGCGTACGACGGAGGGAGCGGTTCGGGCGCGGGAAAACGTCACTTGTGCCAAGACCGGGGGAATTCCGGGACAACAGCGTGTCGGAACGGCAACACTCGGCCTACCGTGCGTCATCGGGCCGTCACGCGGACAGGGGTTCGCCCTCGTCGCCGAGGGCCGCGTCCACATCGCCGTACACGTCGAACAGCCTGCGTACGCCCAGCGCGCCGAGGACCCGGTTGACATGGGAGCCGTCGGCCGCACCCCGGGCGGGCAGCACGAGGCGCAGCCGGCCCTGGCAGGAGCGGATCAGCCGGCGGGCCGCGATGAGCACGCCGACGCCGCTGGAGTCGCAGAAGAACACCTCGGAGAGATCCAGGACAAGGCAGTGGTGCCCCTCGGCCACCATGTCGTGCACGCGCTGTCGCAGCACCGGTGACGTCACCAGATCCAGCTCGCCCGACACCTGGAGCACGGCCCATTCGCCCTGCTCACCGCCGGTCACTTTGAAGGTCACCACCACGCCCTTCGATCGCCAAAACGGAAGCAGTCCCTACGCTTCCTTGCAGCGCGGCTGCCCAGCGGCCGTTCCCTGAAACGCAACCCGAAAAACGGATCCCCCGCGGAAGAGGCTTGTTTTAGTCGACTTCGATCCTGTTCGATCCTCTTCAGACAGGTCTGATCGGAGGGCAGCGGGGTAGGCGCGGCACCAAAGGCACCCGGTGCGAGCGCCGGCGGTCCTCTACCACCTGCGGCCGGTCAGGGGGCGCACATTGCCACAAAGGGGCGTGCGCTAACGGAAGTGCCGACTACATTCGAGGAGACGTCGGGCACAGGCTGGACAGAGCACGGGCGCGGGACACGAGCGGGGGGTGAGGGGGCCACATGGCGAAAAAGGACGTACCGCCTCGCTGGGACCGCAAGATGCAGCAGCGGCTCGCCCGCGGAGAAGCGGCCGCCCTCGGTGAGCTCTACGACCGGTTCGCCTCCCTCGTGCACGGCCTCGCCCACCGCGTGCTCGGCGACGAGCGCGCCGCCGACGGCATCACCCGCGAGGTCTTCATCCACGTCTGGGAGCATCCCGACTCCTACGACCCCAAGCAGGGCCCGCTGCGCACCTGGGTCGCCACCCTGACCCACCGGCTGGCGGTGCAGCGGCTGCGCGCCACCGAGACCGCCGCCCTCGCCCGCGAAGGCTCCGGCACCGCGGAGGAACTGGAGCACAAGGTGCGCCGCGCCTCGGTCGCCGCCCGCGCCGACTACATCGTCCAGTCCATGCCGGCCCCGCTGCGCTCGGCCCTGGAACGGGCCTACTTCCAGCGCCGCGACTACCGCCAGACCGCCGCCGACCTCGACATCACCGAGGACGAGGCCCGCCGCCGCCTGCGTCTGGGCCTGCAACTGCTGTCCACCGCCCACGACACCGAGGCACCGGGCGCACCGCCCGGATACGGGGGTGCGGTGTGAACGGGCCGGACCGGTTCGAGGCGCACGACGGCGACGAGGGGGAGGACGGCCGGGAAGAGAAGGGCGATACGCGGGACGAAAGCGGCCTTCAGGACGAAAGCGTCGAGGGCGGTCGCGGTACCGGCACCCCCTCGGGCCCGGGACACGGCCGCCCGCCGCGCATACCCATGCCCCGGGCCTCCGTCGAGGACAGCGGACTGCCCCTGCCCGCACCGGCGGACCCCGGCGCCCCTGCACCGCCGCCCGCCCCGCCCGTCTTCGAGCACCCCGTGCTGAAGGCCCTGCTCGGCGCCTGGGCGCTGGCCGCGTGCTCGGCCGAGGAGGCCACGGCCGTCGAGGAACACCTCGGTGACTGCGGCTCCTGCGCCGACGAGGCCCGACGGCTGCGCGAGGCGGTCGGGCTGCTGCAACGCCCCGAGAGCCTCGACCTGGACCCGGGGCTGCGCACCCGCGTCCTGGACACCTGCCTGGAGCGGCGCCCGCCGCGCATCCCGGTGCCGGACTGGGCCGCCGCGTACGACGCCGAGACCGCCCGCCTGGACGCCCTGCTGCAGGACTTCGGCGACGCCGAATGGCACGCGCCGGTACGGCTGCGCTGGTTCCGGTCCGACGAGCCGACGAGCCGCCGCACCACCGTCGCCGGGGTCATCGCGCACCTGCTCAGCGTCGACGGCCTGGTGGCGGTCACGCTCGGCCTGGACGACCCGCTCGGCGACGTCCCGTCCCGGCGCCCCACGCCCGTGGCCCGCACGGAGGCGCTCTGGCGCGCCTCCCCCTTCCCGCCCACCCGGTTCGTCCGCGCGCCCTGGCGGGAGCAGAGCCACAGCCTCGTGCGCACGGTGTCCTTCACCGGCGGCGGCGCCGGGAAGATGCCGGTGCCGTACGGCGACTTCGAACTGCCGCTGCACGACGCGATGCTCGACCGCGCCTTCGAGTGCTGGGTGCACGCGGAGGACATCGCCGACGCGGTGGACTACCCCTACGACCCGCCCTCGCCGCGCCATCTGCACCGCATGATCGACCTGGCGGCCCGGATGCTGCCGACGGCCCTGGCCCACCGCCGCCGGGCCGGCCTGGCCTCCCCGGCCCACCACCGCCACCTGGTCGCGGCGGGCGAACCGGGCCGCAGCCTCCGGCTGGAGATCGAGGGGTCGGGCGGCGGCGAGTGGCTGATCCCCCTCGACTCCCCCGCGGCGAAGGGCTCCGCCGAGCACGAGGTGGCCCACGTGGCCCTGGACGGCGTCGAGTTCTGCCGCCTGGCGGCCGGCCACGTACCCCCGCAGGAGGCAGCGGCGGGCCAGGTGGGAGACCGGGAGGCGATCAGAGACGTCCTGTTCGCCGCCGCCTCACTGAGCCGGATGTAGAACCCGACCTGGGGGACACGCCCTCAGGGGGGCGGGGCTCTGTCCGATATGCGGCTCCGCCGCGTGGGCGCGAACAACCACGCACACCGCATCCGCCCCCGAACGGAACGACCCCAGCACTAGGCGAAGATCACGGTCCGTCGGCCGTTGAGCAGAATCCGCCGCTCGGCATGCCACTTCACACCCCGGGCCAGCGCCTGGCACTCCACGTCGCGCCCGATCGCGACCAGCCCCTCGGGCGTCACGTCGTGCCCGACCCGCTCGACTTCCTGCTCGATGATCGGCCCCTCGTCGAGATCGGCCGTCACGTAGTGAGCCGTCGCACCGATCAGCTTCACACCCCGGGCATGAGCCTGGTGATACGGCTTCGCCCCCTTGAAGCTGGGCAGGAACGAGTGGTGGATGTTGATGATCCGCCCGGAGAGCGCCTTGCACAGGTCGTCCGACAGCACCTGCATGTACCGGGCGAGCACGACCAGTTCGACACCCTCCTCGCGCACGATGTCGAGCAGCCGCCCCTCCGCCTCGGCCTTCGTGTCCTTCGTCACCGGAATGTGGTGGAAGGGGATGTTGTACGACCCCACCAGCTCGGCGAAGTCCGTATGGTTCGACACCACTCCGGCGATCTCCACCGGCAGCGCCCCGGTCCGCGCCCGGAACAGCAGGTCGTTCAGGCAGTGCCCGAACTTGCTGACCATCAGCAGGATGCGCATCTTCTGGTCGGCCCGGTTGATCTGCCAGTCCATCTGGAACGAGTCACCGATCGCCGCGAAGCTGGCCCGCAGCTTCTCCACGGTCACCGGAGCGTCCGCCGAGAAGTGGACCCGCATGAAGAACAGTCCCGTGTCGTGGTCGCCGAACTGCTGGCTGTCCTCGATGTTGCAACCGGTCATGAACAGATAGCTCGACACGGCGTGCACGATGCCCTTCCTGTCCGGGCAGGAAAGGGTGAGGACGTACTGGTCGGCCGGGACCGCGGCGCTGGTGGACTGCTCGTTCATGCAGGACAGGTTCCCACAAGGAACGACACCACCGGCAATCGTCCCGCAGGGCGGACCGCCGTGAAACGGCTAGTAGTGCTTCGTTAGGTTCTGAGCTGTCTGCGGCGGTTTCGTCGGGCGGGTAGAGGTCGTCCGCAGGTGGTGCATGCACCGGTCCAGCACCGCAGCAGGTCCTGAAGAACGTCGAGGACCTGGT
>NZ_JAAHBP010000070.1 GCF_023184515.1 Streptomyces sp. D2-8
GGGTCTGTACGGTGAGCGGTGTAACTCCCGAGCTGGAAGCGACAGTTGATGACTGACGTGACGAGTGACACCGAGGCCGGGAAGGCCGCTGTGAGTGGCGCCGTGGACGACGGGCTGGTCGCCGAGTTGATGGCCCGGGCTCAGGCCGGTGGGGTGAAGCTCACCGGGGAGGGCGGCCTGCTGCAGCAGCTGACCAAGCGAATGCTGGAGTCCGCGCTGGAGGGCGAGCTCACTGATCGTCTGGGGCATGAGCCCGGTGAGCGGGCCGAGGGCGGCCGGGAGAACTACCGCAACGGGCACCGTTCCAAGACGGTGATCACCGAGTCGGGGCCGGTTGAGATCGCTGTGCCGCGGGACCGGGCAGGGTCGTTCGAGCCGCAGCTGGTCAAGAAGCGTCAGCGGCGTCTGGGCGGGGTGGACGAGATGGTCCTGTCGTTGTCGGCGAAGGGGCTGACGCATGGGGAGATCTCCGCGTACCTCGCCGAGGTGTATGGCGCGGAGATCTCCAAGTCCACGATCTCCACGATCACCGACAGCGTGATGGCCGGCATGACGGAATGGCAGAACCGTCCCCTGGACAGCGTCTACCCGGTCGTCTTCATCGACGGTGTGAACGTGAAGGTCAGGGACGGGCAGGTCGCCAACCGTCCTGTCTACATGGCGGTGGCGGTCACCGCCGAGGGGCACCGGGACATCCTGGGCCTGTGGATCGGCGATGGCGGGGAGGGCGCAAAGTACTGGCTCCAGGTCCTGACCGAGATCAAGAACCGTGGCGCGGCCGACGTCCTGATGCTGGTCTGTGACGGCCTGACCGGGCTCCCGGACGCCGTGAACACCGTCTGGCCTGCGACGATCGTCCAGACCTGTGTCGTTCACCTGCTGCGGAACAGCTTCCGTTACGCGGCCCGCCAGGACTGGGAGAAGATCGCGAAGGCGCTCAGGCCCGTCTACACCGCGCCGACCGAGGAAGCCGCCCTGGAGCGGTTCGTGGAGTTCACCGACGCCTGGGGCGGGAAGTACCCGGCGATCGTCCGGCTCTGGGAGTCTGCCTGGGCGGAGTTCGTGCCCTTCCTCCGGTTCGACGTGGAGATCCGCAAGATCGTCTGCACCACCAACGCGATCGAGAGCATCAACGCGCGGATCCGCAAGGCCGTCCGGGCCCGAGGGCACTTCCCCACCGACCAGGCCGCCCTCAAATGCGTCTACCTGGCCGTCATGAGCCTGGACCCGACCGGCACCGGACGCAAACGCTGGACCATGCGCTGG
>NZ_JAAHBP010000071.1 GCF_023184515.1 Streptomyces sp. D2-8
CGTTCGGCCGCTGCCCAGTCGCGGTGCCTGAGCTGGTACTTCTCCGAGTCCAGGTACTCCTCGCCGCCCTCCTTCAGCGGGGTGTTCTCACACAGCTCGTAGCCGGAGTAGATGCCCCACGTCGGGGAGAGGGTCGCCGCGAGCACGGCCCGGACCTCGAAGGCGGGCCGGCCGCCGTGCTGGAGGTAGGCGTGCAGGATGTCGGGGGTGTTGGCGAAGAAGTTCGGCCGCATGTAGGAGGCGGCCTCCCCCGACAGTTCCGTCAGGTACTCGGTCAGCTCCTGCTTGGTGTTGCGCCAGGTGAAGTACGTGTAGGACTGCTGGAAGCCGATCTGGGCCAGGGTGTGCATCATCGCCGGGCGGGTGAACGCCTCGGCCAGGAAGATCACATCGGGGTCGGTGCCGTTGACCTCCCCGATGACCCGCTCCCAGAACACCACCGGCTTGGTGTGCGGATTGTCCACCCGGAAGATCCGCACCCCGGCGTCCATCCAGTGCCGCAGCACCCGCACCGTCTCGGCGACCAGGCCGTCCATGTCGGCGTCGAAGGCGATGGGGTAGATGTCCTGGTACTTCTTCGGCGGGTTCTCCGCGTAGGCGATGGTGCCGTCGGGACGGTGGTGGAACCACTCCGGGTGCTTGTGCACCCAGGGATGGTCCGGGGAGCACTGCAACGCGAAGTCCAGCGCCACCTCCATACCCAGCTCCCGGGCCTGCCGAACGAACCAGGTGAAGTCCTCCAGCGTGCCCAGGGCGGGGTGGACGGCGTCGTGCCCGCCCTCGGGGGAGCCGATCGCCCAGGGCACACCGACGTCGTCGGGGCCGGGGGAGAGGGTGTTGTTCCTGCCCTTGCGGAAGGTCGTGCCGATCGGATGGATCGGCGGCAGGTAGACCACGTCGAAGCCCATCGCGGCGATCGCCGGCAGCCTGCGGGCCGCGGTGCGGAACGTGCCGTGGGGCTGCTGCGGGGTGCCCTCCGAACGCGGGAAGAACTCGTACCACGAGCCGTACAGCGCCCGCTCCCGCTCCACGAGCAGCGGCAGGGGCTCACTGCTGGTGACCAGGTCCCGCAGCGGATGCCGCTCCAGGACCTCGTCCACCTCCGGCGTCAGCGCCGCCGC
>NZ_JAAHBP010000072.1 GCF_023184515.1 Streptomyces sp. D2-8
TACTCCGTTTGGGTGGTTGGTGGTGGGGGTGTCTTGTCACCCGGTTGGGTGTGTGGGTCACTGAGAGTGTGAACCGGCGGGCTGCCCATCCCCGTGCCGGGGGAACGCTTGAGACGGGCAGCCGTTTGCCGGTTTTCTCTTTGCCCACAGGAGAAGCCGGGAGGCTGCAGCGCGCTGGGCCGTGGCCACGGCGGCGCGTCGTCTCTGTTCGTTCTCCCTGGCCCCTGGTGGCGTTGACCGCGTGATGGTCTTGTCCCTGTGACACTGCCGCCGGCGGCTGGCTGGCCCGTTGTGCCGGTTCCTCGCATGTCCCCACCAAGAGCGAGGAGTACAGCCATGCCTATCTCTCCGAATCAGGGTTCCACCGGCGGCGGCACGCTGGTGACCATCACGGGCACGAACCTGTCCAACACCAGCGCGGTAAGGTTCGGCAGCAAGACGGCCACCAGCGTCACCCAGGTCTCACCCACCCAGGTCACCGCCGTGTCCCCCTCGGGGACCGGCACGGTCGGGGTCACGGTGACCACGCCGGGCGGGACCAGCAACCCGGTGCCGTTCTTCTACGTCGGCGCCCCGTTCAAGTCGTCCCTGGGCACGTCCTCCGGGCCGCTGGCGGGAGGCAACACCATCACCATCAACGGAACCGGCCTGTCCACGGCGACGAGCGTGGACTTCGGCGGCGTGACCGCCACGCCGACGGTCAACTCCGACAGCTCCCTCAGCGTCGCGGTGCCCGCCGGAGCCGCCGCAGGCCCCGTCTCGGTGAGCGTGACGACCGCGGGCGGCACCAACAACGGCCTGTCCTACACCTACATCGAGGACCCGACGATCACCACGCTCAGCCCGACATCGGGCCCGACCTCGGGCGGTACAGCGGTGACCATCACCGGAACCAACCTCGACACCACCGACTCGGTCACCTTCGACGGTGCCCCGGCACCGTTCTCGGTGATCAACGCCACCACGCTGTCGGCGGTCACCCCGCCCGGCACCGCCGGAGCGGTCGACGTGGTCGTGACCAACCCCGCCGGATCCGACACCGCCGTCGGCGCCTTCACCTACGTCGCCGGCCCCGGCATCTGACCCACCCACCA
>NZ_JAAHBP010000008.1 GCF_023184515.1 Streptomyces sp. D2-8
AGACAAGGCATACGATGTGCCTCAGCTGCGGAAATGGTTACGCGGCAAGCGCATCGGCGTGCGCATCGCCCGCAAAGGCATCGAGTCCAGCGAACGATTGGGCCGCCGCCGGTGGGTCATCGAGCGGCCCATCTCCTGGCTGTCCGGCTACCGTCGGCTCAGCCCCCGCTACGAACGAAATCCCCGCAACTACCTGGCCTTTCTCGGTCTCGCCGCCGCCCTGTGTTGCTACAAGCGACTCCTCCGCCTCACCACATAGGACACCGTCTTACTCGTGGAAGCAGCAGGGAGCGTAAAGAGGAAGCGGCTGCATTGCGGAGCGGCCGTCGACGACGAGCTCGCGTATTTCATGAAGTTGTTGAGGAAGTCGGGTAGCTCCGTGAAGGGGCTGCACAAGGCACTGAGCAACGCTTCGGTCACCGGACTGGGGACGGACGACCTGGACGCCGCGTGTGAGAGCTTCCAGGAGGACTGGAAGTACGGCACCGAGGAGATCGGCGAGCAGTACCCCATCGCCGACAACTCCACGGAAACCGGCCGCAAGAAGAACCGCCGGGTCGCGGTCTCCTTTCCCCGCTCGGAGAGCTGACGGCAGGCCGGTCCCGCCGCACCTCGGCTGCGGGACCGGCCTCGCACCGCGCGGGTTGCGGGCGCCCTACAGCAGGTGGTCGGCCTTGCCCGCCTTGATGTCCCGGATGAGCGTCCGGAGGGCATCACGGCTGTCGGTCAGATGGTGCTCCTCCTGCCCGGCGACGGCGATGTAGGCATTGCCTTCGGTGTCGGTGCCTATGCGGAAGCAGTTGTTGCCCTCGCCGCAGAAGGGCTCTTCCCAGGTGATGCCGGCGGTCATGGTGGCTCCCTCAGAGTTCGCGGGCGATGTTGCGGACGAGGTCGCGGGAGGCCGCCGAGCGCAGCGCCGCGTCGTCCATCCAGTCCAGATGGGCACGGTACTTCGTGAGCTGGGCCTCTGCGTCGGTGAATTCCGGCCCGTGCGCGGAGTCCAGTTGCACCGTGTCCAGCTGGGGTACTGTCCCGTCGGCATACAGCAGTGCGTGCCCGGCCCCTGGAAAGCCGCTCACGCTCGTTGGAATGACCCGCACATCGATGTTGCCGCGCTCGGACTGCGCGGCCAGGTGCTCCAACTGTCGCCGAGTCGCCTCAGTGTCGCCGTAGGGCATGCGCAGCGCGGCCTCGTGGACGTAGGCGACGTACGGAAGCGGCACGGCCCGGTCGAACACCTGCTGCCGCTCCATGCGATGGGCCACTCGCAGCTCGACTTCGAGTCGACTCAGCCGGGGGAGTACGGCGACGAAGACGGCGCGGGCGTACTCCTCGGTCTGCAACAGTCCCGGTACGTGCAGGACCTGAGCCGTCCGCACGCGCGTGGCATGCCACTCCAACTCGGCGATGTCCAGCAGTCCGGCGGGCAGCGTGCCCCGGTACTGTTCCCACCACCCCCGCTCCTTGCCCTCGGCCATGGCGACCAGTGCTGAGATGTAAGTCTCGTCCGCGCAGGCATAGTTACAAGCAAGCGTGCGGATGCGCTCGGCCGAGAACGGCCTGATCCCCGACTCCATGTTGGACAGCCGTGTCCGGTCGATGCCGAGCAGACCGGCGGCGTACTCCGTGGTGACACCCGCTGCGAGCCGCATCCTGCGCAACTCCGCACCCAGTCGCTTCTGGCGCTCCGTCGGCGTGCTTCTCGTCCCCATACCGCCCCTTCTCCACCGTGTGAGTCTCAGTCTGCCGGTGAGTATGGGCCCCGACGCACCAACGATGGGGGTAATTATCTCTGAATCGTTGGACACGGTGACTCCGCCACTCGTACGGTCAGTGACAGGTCGATCACACTGCTCCGCCCACCGGAAGCGCATCGCGCGAGCCTGCCCGCACTCCTGCCCTGGGAGGGCTGGCTCGCGTCAGGGAGACAAGCCACCGCTCGGAGTCGGAGCCGGAGTTCCTCACCATCCACCTGCACGCCAAGGGAGTTGCCGCCGTGCCCGCACCCTTCACGACCTGCCCGCCCCCGTCCGCCACGGACCTGCCGCCCACCCGCCCCGCCCCCGAAACCCTCGCCTACAGCTTCACCCTCCCCGGGGCCCCGCAGAGCCCGTCCATCGCGCGCGCCGCAACCAGAACGGTCCTGCGAACCCACGCCCTCGACGACGTGACGGACGCTGCGGTCCAAGTGGTGAGCGAATTGGCGGCCTGCGCCTGCCGTTTCACCCCCGTCGCCGAGGTCTATATGTCGCTCCGCTACCGGGACGGCGCCCTGCGCGTGATCCTCTACGACGGCCACCCCCGCCACCTCAACCCCCGCCTCGCCGCAGCCTGCGAGTCCCGTCGCCGAGCCGCCCTGCGGGTCCTGTCCTGCGTGGTGAAGTCCTGCCGCGGCGACTGGGGTTTCGGCGAGGCCCGCGAACCGGGCGGCGGTACCCGGATGTGGGCGGTACTGCCGAGGGAAGGCGCGAGCTCGTACCTGTACGGCTGACTCGTTCTGCGCCGAAGCAGAGGACCGCAGGCGCGGAGACACGTGGCTGCCGGGTCTGGAATCGTGGTGCTTGTGCCAGCCGCAACAGGCCCACACCTCACAGGAATTAGGCCTGAGGTTGGGTCCGTGGGCCCAGGTGGCCTGCTGTGACCGAGCGTTACGCTCTGGACCTGGATTGACGAGGGGGATCGAGGTCATCCGGAACAGCCGGACGCGGCAGCGGTTCCGTGTTCACGGGCCGACGGAACCGTGCAGCCGAGGCTGTATGACGTGCGCGTGCGGGCTCCAGGGCGGAGACCCGCCACGACTCGACATACCAGCAGCCGCAGCCGCAGCCGCCTCTGCATCATGCCCTGGAGGCGCATCCCTACGGCCATTCTTCCCCTGACTCATCCTCCTGCTCGGCGAGTTGAGGAGTGGCATGTCTGCGTTCGGGGGCGTTCCGGTGTGGGGGGACGGTGATGGGCCGTCGACGGGGAATGGACGGCGCCGGGAGCTGCCCGGGCCGCTGTCGGTCGCGTTGGTGCTCGTCCACACGCTGTTCGCGTTCTCGGTGCTGGGCGGGATCGGTCTGCTGTTGACGGCGGCGTCGCTGGACGCCGTGGACGGTCGGCTGCTGGCGCAGGTGGCGTTCGCGGCGGCGCCGGGCACGATCGGATGGGTGCTCGCGCGCAGGTCGTGGTCAGGCGGCGTGTGGGTGTGGCGGGGCCTTCTCGTCCTGCAGGCATGGCTGATCGTCGCCGCTCTGGGCAACGTTGGAGATGGCTCGGGGCGGGGCTTCACGCAACTCTTCTTGCCCATCCTGATCGTCGTGTTCCTGACCCGTCGGGAGAGCCGGGAGCGGTTCCGGCTGCCGGATCCGGAGCGAGCGGATCGTCGCCCGTTCTCGGTGGCGCGGATGATCCGCTGGCGCCGGGACGAGGGACAGACGGCGGTGGAGTACGCGGGGCTGGTGGCCGTGGTCGCGGCGATCATTGCCGCGCTGGTGGTCGGCGGGCTTGGGACGCAGATCTTCACCGGCATTCAGTCGGCGGTGTGCAAGGTCACCGGTACGGCGTGCCCGGCGGCGACGGGAAACGGCGGCGAGGAGGTTCAGGCCGGGGACGGCGCGGACGGGACCGACGGTGAGGGGCCCGACGGTGAGGGGCCCGACCGTTCCGGAGCAGCCGGCCAGGACCAGGAGGGCCAGGGCCAGGGTGATCAAGGCGACGGTGATCAGGGCCAGGGTGATCAGGGCAACGGCGGTCAGGGCAACGGCGGTCAGGGCAACGGCGGCCAGGGTGACGAGGACGGCGGATCGGGTGACGGCGGTACCGGGAGCGGCGGCACCGGAGGAACCGGGCCCGGCGGAGCCGACTCCGGAGGTCAGGGCGACGGCGGATCCGGCCCGGGTGGCCAGACCGGCGGGAACAGCGGAGGGAGCGGCTCCGCCTCGCAGGGCGGCGACGGCGGATCCGGCGGTGTCACCGGCGGCGTCCCCGGCGAGGACACCGGCGCTTCGTACACCGAGGAGACGGACGAGGAGAAGAACGACGCAGCAGAGGGCGAGCCGGGATGGGAGGAGGACGAGCAGGCCGCCGAGGACAGCGCTGACGAAGGCGGCGAGGGCTGCACCTCCGGCGTCGGGGCCTTCTTCCGCTGTGTCGGGGACCAGTTCAAGCAGGTGGGGCAGGGCCTCTTCGTCGACGGCATCTGGGGTGACGTCACGGGCATCTGGGACACGGTCACCAACCCGGGTGAGGCGTGGGAGGGCCTGAAGGACTACGGCAGCTCGCTGGGCGACCAGTGGTCCGAGGACGCCAGGGACGCGGGCGAGAAGTGGGAGAACGGCGACTACTTCGACGCGCTCACCGACTGGGGCGGCGCGTCGTGGAACGCCGGCGTCAAGGTCCTGGACGACGTGTTCGTGGGCGACGAGGTCCGCGACCAGTGGAACAACGGCGAGAAGACCCGCGCGGTCACGAACGTCGCCTGGAACATCGGCTCGCTCTTCATCCCCGGCTACGGCGAAGCCAAGATCGTTCAGAAACTCGGCAAGCTGGGCAAGCTCGGCAAGCTCACCGAGAACGCGGCGAATGCGGCGGAGGATGCCAAGAAGGCAGCCAAAGCCGGAGACGCTGACGCCGCCGGGAAAGCAGCGAAGGAGGCCGACGAGGCGGCGGACGCGGCCGAGGAGAGGGCGAGGAAGTCCGGCTGCGCCATCGCCTCCGCTCCCGGCCGCCGCACCCCGTACGGCGACACCCCGGGCCTGACCGGGTCGGCCGGCGGCGGCACCACGGTCCTCGCCGCCGGCGGGTCCCGCTCCCCGTACGTCGTGCTGGCCGAGGGCGGCTGCGACGAAGAGGCAAAGAAGCAGGCCGAGGAAGCCCGCCGGCAGGCGGAGGAGGCCGAGAAGGCCGAGAAGGAAGCGAAGAAGGAGGAAAGCCGCAAGAAGGTCGCCAAGTGGAAGAAGCCGTCCTGGTACAACGACCTGAAGAACCCGCGGAAGGGCTCCAAGGATGGTGGCGACGGTCACTGGAAGGCCAAGAAGGCGGTGGCGTACTGGCCGAAGTCAGAGGTGTGGATGCGCTACCAGGAGCAGGTCTCCAAGGTGAAGCGCGGTAAGGAATACGCTGTCAAGGACCCGAAGACCGGCAGGGACGTCGACTTCGACGGTTGGGACTCGTCACGGCAGACTTACGTCGAGGCGAAGTTCGGCTACGGCAACAAGGTGCGGGCGGACGGCACGCTCGAACCCGCTCAAGCGAACAAGTTCGTCGAGCAGGCGCGGCGGCAGCTGAGCGCAGCGAACGGGAAGCCGGTCGAGTGGAACTTCTCCAACAAGGCGGTGGCCGAGGCGGCAGAGGAAGCCTTCGACGAAGCCGGTGTCGCGGTGGTCGTCAAGTACACGCCGTGGGAGAAGTAAAAGACGGGAGTGCGGATCATGAGTGCGGTGACGGTGGCTGTGCACTGGTGGGCCAGGTCTGAGACGCCGCAGGAGCAGGCGGAACGCTGGTTGGTTCTCCTCGCCCGGCTGACGGCGCTGTCTGACGACGAGCTGACGGAGTGGCGCTGGGACGTGGACCATGACGGCCCCGGCCCACTGGTGCCCCGGCGTGCGGGTGCGTTCGCGACAGCGCTCCAGGCGGCAAACACCCATGATGACGTCGAGATCATCGGCTGGACAGCTCACGTGGTCGGCCGCCGGCAGGACGGTGGCTACGTCCAGGTGTGGATCTCGGCGGGCGGCACGGACGAGCACAGCCCGTTCTTCGTGATCGTGAAGCTCTTCCCCGGGCCCGGGGCGTCGGCCCCTCCGCTCGCGGACCGTCTCGCCGAGACCCTCGCCGCGCTGGCGGAGGCCTGGGACCCGGACACCGGTCTCGCCTACGATCGTGAACTGTTCAAGACCGTCAAGGCGACCTACGGTCTGTCGGCTCCCGCTCCCCGCTGCGGCTGGTCGGTCTACCTCTCCGAGAACCGCGCCGCGCGCGTCCCCGACGACTTCACGGCCCGGCGGCTGCCCACCGAGCACGGCGGCCTCGTCCTGGACCTCGCGCCGAACCCTGGCGAGACCCCGGCCACCGAAACGGTCCTCGCCGCCCACAAGGCCCTCGCCGAGAGCGGCGCCCTGGAACCCATGCCCGTACCCGCGACGGGTGCGAAGCTGTGACGATGAGGGCCGGCGAGCGGTTCGAGACCCCCGGACCGTGTCCGGCGACGAGGCGCCGCTGACGCCGTCGGCTGTCGGCTGTCGGCTGTCGGCCCGGACAGTGGCTGCCCCATCGCCGAGCTGGAGAGCCGGCGGTGAACGACGAAGCAGTGAGGCCCCTCGGTGATCGTGCAGCAGTACCTCGCCCAGATCGACGAACTCCTCGCGCGCCCCCTGACCGGGAGCGACGCCTACCACCTCGTGACCCTGCGCGAGAGCCGTGACTTCGCTCCGCCGAACGACGACTGGGACGAGCTCATGCGGACCAGTGAGGAGTTCGCGGGGGAGCTGAAGCATCTGGCAGCCGCGTTGGACGCCCGATGGGGTCCGCACGCCACCCTGTCCATGGAGGGTTACGCCTACGCCTTCATGGATCCGGACGACGACGACCTCTCGCCCTTCTTCCGGGACCTGTGCGAGAGCGGATACTTCGGCGACCTCCTGTACTGGCGGGTCGGCGACCGTCTGCTCGCCGCGAGCGTCGGTCATGAGGACAAGGAGGAGCCGGTCGTGCTGTTCGCGGGAGTGACCGGTTCCAGGGAGGGGTTCCCCACGTAGGAGCGAGAGGCCCCCGGTTAGGCGCACGGGCTGCTCGCGGTTGACCCCCTGTTCGGAAGGCAGTCCGAGTGGGCCTACCACGCGCCGACGCACTCGTCCCCCGGTCGCGCTTCCACAACACTGGCCGCCGACACACTGTGCGCGGCGGCGTGCCACCGATCAGCCGACCGACACCAATGTCATGAGCGGGTACTACTGGCGTCGGCGTCGTGCGCCTGACTCCGCGCCACGACAACTTCCACCCGAGCCCCTTTCCGCAGCCCCCATTCACCCATCACCCCGGCCTCCGCCTCCACCACATGCCGGGCCCGCGGCCGAGGCATCCCCAGCCGCCCCGGCCGCATGGTGCACACGTCGATGACGCGCAGGCCGCGATCGAGATAGGCGGCATCGATCGGCCACGAACTCTGCGTCGCGGGGACGGAGGCGTACCGGCTCGGCCTGGTCGCCGGGAAGGGGCTCCCCGCGGCGCCTTGAGACAACGCGCGTCCCGACGGTCAGGCGCCGCAGGCCCCGTTTCCGCCGAGGCTGATCATGGCGCGGTACAGCTGCTCCTCGGTGAGCGGCGGCGCCGGCAGCGGGTGGGCGCGGTCGGTTCGGAAGCCGTCGAGCAGAAGGTAAAGGTGGCGGCGCCAGGCGTCCGGGGCGATGGCGTGGGTGGCCTCGGTGACGCGGCTGTGCGACCAGATGACGAAGGCAAGGTCCTCGGGGGTGAGGTCGGGGCGCAGGCTGCCCTGCTCCTGCGCACGCTCGACGATGTGTACACCGAGTTCGCGGATGCGGGTCTGGGCGCCCGCCAGGCAGGCGCTCTCCGGCAACCGTATGGAGGCCAGGTCGTTGAACCCCCGGTCCTGTGACTGGAGTTCGCACATGGTCTCCAGGAAGTGGCACAGCCCCGCCCAGGCGTCGTCCATGGTGACGGCCTTCTCGGCGGCCTCCCGCCAGACGGCCAGCTTCCCGGCGAAGGTTGCCTGCACCAGGTCCAGTCGGGTGGGGAAGTGCCGGTACAGCGTGCCGATGGCCAGCCCGGCCCGCTTGGCCACCTGCTCCAGGGGAGCCTCCATGCCCTGCTCGGCGAAGCAGGAGCGGGCCGCGGTGAGCAGGGCCTCGCGATTGCGCTGCGCGTCGCGCCGCAGTGGGCGGACAGGGGCCGGGTTCCCGGCGGAGGCGGACGGAGAGTCGATGGCCATGTCACCCAGCCTACCAACCGGAGGGGTGCCTCATATTCTCTGCTACGATCCAAGAACATGAGGCAGCCCTCGACTTTCAGTCCTGACCGCTGTCGGGGCGGGAGGTGCCCCTCATCTGTCCAGCCCGTCCGACCAGAGGAGCACCACCCATGCCCGTCATCGCCGTCATCGGGGCAGGCCCCGGCCTGGGCCTGTCCATCGCCCGCCGCTTCGGAAGGGAGGGTTTCCAGGTCGCCCTGGTCTCCCGGACTCAGGACAAGCTCGACGCGCTCGCCGCGCGGCTCGCCGAGGAGGGCATCGAGGCCGCGGGCTTCGCCGCGGACGTGACGCGTCCCGACTCGCTCCAGTCGGCGCTCGCCGCGGTCGCCGGCCGGTTCGGGGCCGTCGACGTACTGGAGTACTCGCCCGCCGACCCCACTCTCGCCGGCGCCGCCGCAGTCGACGCCACGGCGCAGGACCTCCACAAGCAGCTCGACTACTACCTGTACGGAGCGGTTGCCGCGGTCCGTCAGGTGCTGCCCGCCATGCTCGAACGTGGCAGTGGCACCCTGCTGTTCTCCACGGGCGCCTCCTCGGTCCGGCCGCTGGGCGGCGCGTTCGGCAGCATCGGCGTCGCGGCGGCGGCCCTGCGCAACTACGCCATGACCCTGGGCGTCGACCTCGCCGAGCGCGGTGTGCACGCCGCGCACGTGGCGATCGGGGTGTTCATCGGCAGCGGTCCCGGCACCGAGCCCGAGACCATCGCCGAGCACTACTGGGACGCGTACACCAAGCGCGACCAGGCCGAGATCGTCCACACCGTCCCCGGCGGCATCTGGTGAGCACCTCCGGCACGCCCGCGGCGAACACGGCCAGGCCACCCATGGTGAAGATCTTCCGAGCCGCCAACAAGGTCGTACGGCCGCTGCTCGCCTCCCGCTTCCACAAGCCGCTGAGCGGGCGCCTGATGCTGCTCACGTACAAGGGGCACAGGACGGGTCGCGAATTCACGGTCCCCATCGGCTACTTCGACTGGGATCCCGGCACGGTGCTCGCCATGTCCTCCCAGCTCGGCTGGATCCCCAGCCTGCGCCAAGGGTCCGCCGTCCGGCTGCGCATCCGGGGCCAGGACCACGGCGCCGTCCCGACGGTCGTCGAGGACTCTGAGGAAGTCGCCGCCCTGCTGGGTGAGTTCGGCCGGCGCAACGGGCCCAAGGCCGCCAAGGGGCTGATACTCGGCAGTTCGGTTCCAAGCGCAAGTGGAAGATCGTCAGTGACAAGAACTGCAAGTACTGAGGGGCCATGAGGAACAACGTAGCGGCGCTGGTCGTTGCTGTCGTGAGCGTGCTCTGCGCGCTGGCGTTGCGCGCAGTGGACGCGCCCGTGTGGGCGTTCGTCCTTGTGGCAGCCATCCTTGCCACGTGCATCGGCGGTGCCGCCGTCCTCCGTCGCCGGGCGAACGGGGAACCGGACGCGGTGACACAACCCAGCTCTTCCTCCCACTCCTCGTCCTCTACTTCCTCACCCGAGAGGAGAGCCGCGACTGGTACCGCCTCCCCGACCGGGAGCGCGCCGAACGCCGCCCCTTCTCCCTGCCCCGGATGATCCGCTGGCGCCAGGACGAGGGCCAGACGGCGGTGGAGTACGCCGGCCTCATCGCGGTCGTCGCCGCCGTCATCGCGGCCCTCGTCGTCAGCGGCCTGGGCCCGCAGATCGACTGGTCCAAGATGAAGGACCCGGAGCGCGCCAAGGCGTACCTGGGCATCGACTGAGCGGACGACGGAGACGAGACGTTGGTGGGACGCAGGGATGAGTGAGCCGGGCACGGATCCGAATGCCGAGGAGATGTGGGATCCGCAGGTCGCGCGGTGGCGCGACCCGGAGGGTGACTACGTCCTGCCCCACGCCCTGCGGTCCCTGCCCCAGCCCTGGGACGGGAGCGACTGGAGGCGGGTCGCGGAACTGCCCCGCACCGACGAGCGGTTGGCCGAAGCCCACCGCGTGCTGACCGTGCTCCTGGAGGATCCGGCACTGGCCCCGCAGGTGCCTCAGCCGCCGTCCCCCGGCCTGCTGTGGCAAGTGTGGGAGGAATTCCACCAGGCCGTCGGGGAGAGCATGCCCCGCCCGAGCCAGGTGACCTGGTCCGGTGTTGACGAGCTGGTCCGCGCGTGGCGGGACCGACCGCAGCTGTATCCGCTGCACCGGCATGTCGTGCGGCACGTCGAAGCGGCGATGCTGGCCCTGATCCCGTCGCTGCGGGACGACATCGCCGACTCGGTGTTCCGCTGGCTGGCTCTCGAAGCTGACCCGGGTCGATTCGCCGACTGGGCGGTGGGCCTGGCCGAGCGTTGCGTGACCGAGGACATCGGTGCCGACTCTGCCCTCGAACTGCTCGGAGCGATGGGCGGCCCGGAGGCCAGGGCGGCACTGGAGCGCCTGTCGGTGAAGCCGGACGGGCCGGCGAGTTGGGAGAACGCGGAAGCCGCACAGAGCACGCTCTACGACCTGGGGAGCGAATGATCTATGGCCTGCTGATGGCCGGGATGCCGATTCCGCCCGCCTCGCTCGCCGATGCCCTGGCGGAGGCCGTGCGGACGGAAGGCGTCGACGTGGACGTGGCCGACAGGGACGACGACCAGGGTCGGCGCGACTGGAGCGCACCTGTCCTGCGTGGCTACATCAGACTGCGCGGCGACGACACCCTGGTCAACGAGGACCCCAAGGAACCGGAACTCGCCCGCCGCCTGGCTACGGCGCTGGGCGTTCCCGTCCTCTACCCGGCCGAGAAGGACCTTCCTCCGTCGGCCTACTGGCTGGCGACCTCGACAGGACAGTCGGTCCGCGCCCGGCTGTACTCGACGGACGACGAACCACCGGTGCACACGATCGACGCGGTCGACTCCGCGGTCTCCCAACTTCCGCACGTGCGGGTGAGCGACCTGCCGTAGAAGTCCCCCTGAACGAGGCCCTAACCCTCCTCCCCTTCCACGACAACCTCCATCCGAGCCCCTTCTCGTACCCCCCACTTTCCCATCGCCCCGGCCTCCGCCTCCACCACATGCCGGGCCCGCGGCCGAGGCATCCCCAGTCGCCCCGGCCGCATGGTGCACACGTCGATGACGCGCAGGCCGCGATCGAGATAGGCGACATCGATCGGCATGCGCATACGGAAGGTGTGCACGCTGCTCGCGGGGGAGAGGAGGATCGCCCCGTCGATGCGGCCGCGTCCCAACAACCCCCTGGTGCGAGCCCGATAGGAGGTGGCGATCTCCAGCGGCACCCTGACGGACGGCCCTCCATCACCCCCGTGAACGACCAGCTCCCCACGCCCGTCCCGCCAACGCCGCCCCATCCGGACCCCCTCCGACCGCGCCGTCTGCCGACACGCAACTCTTTGCTGCTTCCTGACTGAAACGCCCCGCACGGCACCACTGTTGGCCAACCCATTGGCGCGTTATGCAACCGTTACGGCCGGAACGGGACGACGAATCGCCGATTCCTCCCCATACTCCGCTCCAGTTGACCAGCTTCACCCTGGTGCGGCTGCACCCCGCTGGATAGCTTTGGTTCGCTCAAGAGAAGCCTCGCCTCTGACCGGGAGCCGAACCGTGAACCGCCGCCCCACCCTCCTCGCAGCGCTCACGCTGACCGCCGCTGCGGCCCTGACGCTGTCCGCGTGCGGGAGCGATGACAGCTCCAAGGGCAAGGACAACGACAAGATCGCGGGCGCCGACACAGGGGACAAGGCGTCGCCCTCCCCCTCGCCGAGCGCTGCGGACTCAGCTGACCGGCCGAAGATCGAGCTGCCTTCAGACCTCTCCTACACCTTCGACTGGCCCAAGACCGGGGACAAGGACAAGGACGCGATCCTGGCCGACGGCGAGCAGTCCATCAAGGCCGTCGACCTGGCGATCGTCAACCAGAACGCCCTCGACAAGGCGTACCTCTACTACTACGAGGGGGAGGCAGCCGCCGGCACGCAGAAGTTCGTCCAGAACTACGTCGACCACAAGGCGGCCATCACCGGCGCATACCGCTTCTACGCTCCGCAGGTAGCGGTCGACAAGGACGGCACGGCCTCCCTCAGCTACTGCGAGGACCAGGGCAAGGCGTATGTGAAGGACCTCAAGACCGACAAGGCCAAGAAGACCGAGGTCACCGCCAAGAGCTACGTCATCTACCACACGTCGCTCAAGAAGAACGACAAGGGCGTCTGGGTGATCCAGAAGATGGTCTCGCAGAGTGGGAGCCCCAAGTGCCAGCCATGAAGCGCCCGTTGAAGAGGCTCTCCGCGGTGCTCACAGCCGGCACGTGCTGGTCGCTCCTGGCCCTGCCTGGAGTGGCGACCGCTGACGACACCCTGGGTGGCGACACACAAGGCGCCACCCAGGAGGCCAACGCAGGCAAAGACGGCACCGTCTCCGTCACCGTGGGCGGCGTCGTCTTCGACCGTTCGAAGAACGGCAGCGGCAACTCCGCGGGCGCGCTCACGTCGTCCACGTCCTGGACTCCGCCCCCCTGCTGGTACGCCCCGAAGTACACCCCCGAACAGCTGCAGAAGTACCTTGAACCGACCTGGGAGGCCGGTTCGACGGGTTACCAGTGGGACGCCGAGCAGCGCGACAGGTACGTCAAGGGGCACCCGTACAAGGACTTCAACAAGGACAAGACCGGGAAGGGCTATTTCTGGGACTCCTTCGTCAACAAGGACTTCCCTCCGGGCTGGGACTCCTGTGAGGAACCCATCTTCTGGGTGGACCAGGGCGACCCTCCGCCGGCGAACATCGAGAACGCCGTCACTCCGAAGGTCCTCGCCGAACTCGCCTACGCGGAGATCCGCGTCCCCAGCACCGAAGTCACCCTGGCGCCCGCCGCCGCGACCAAGGTCAACCTGCCGACTTGGGCCTGGCTGGACGCTGCCGACTTCAAGCCGGTGTCCGTCACCGCGTCCGTACCGGTCATCGGCATCTCGGCGACCGCGACCGCGAAACCGGTGTCCCTCAGGATCGAGCCGGGCACCAAGGACGCCGTCACCTACCCGGCCTCCGGCGTCTGCGAAGTCAACAACGACCGCATCGGCCAGCCCTACGCCAAGGGCAAGGCCGACCAGACGCCGCCCTGCGGAGTGAGGTACCTGCGCTCTTCGGGCAACGGCACGTACCCCCTCCAGGCCACCATCACCTGGGAGATCGACTGGACCGGCAGCGGCGGCGCAAGCGGCGACCTCCCCGACGGCACGTTCGGCGCGACCCAGGACGTCGTCGTACAGGAGATCCAGGCCGTCAACCGCTGAGCCGAGCCTCGGACCCGACCGCCCCGCCCGCCCGGCCAGCTGAATGCATAACGTTCTTCACTGTCACGTGGCGGGTGACCAACCGGGCTCCGCGGAAGGTCATCGCTGCCCGCGCGGCCGTGGGCAGCGAGCGTGCCGAGCACATCGAGAGTCTCGACCTTCCCTGCGGCCCGGCGTCACTCGTACAGGAGCGCCTGACCGCCCCGCCGGAGTCTGCGCTTTTTCAGCGGGAGCTGCTCCAGGTCACCGCATACGTTCCGTGTCCCGACGCTGTGCGGGTGGTGGTGCTCACCTTGGCCACTGCGGCGATCGGACGTGCGCAGCACTACCGTGCCCTGCTCCGGGATATCGCCCAGACAGTGACCTTTGACAACCCGCTCCCAGACGTGTCCGACGAGGATTGACATGGCCAACATTTCCTACACCACAGCCTGGGAAGACTCAGCTACGCGTCGGGCCTGGACGAAGCTCATTGCCTGCGCGATCCTCGGCCAGGCTCTTTGGCCGGCTGCGTGAGTGGGAATGCTGGCCTGGTACGTCAGATCGCCGACCTGGGCCCTGTGGCTGTTCTTCGTGCCGATGCTCTACGCGTTCTACCGGACCTGCCTGCAGCCCGCGTACTTCGTCTGGGCCTTCCGTGCACGTCGTCTTCTCCGGGAATATCCGTGGCAGGTTTACAAGAACCCGGAATGCGGCATCGGAAGGATTCCGGAGGCCGGGCCGGCTGACGTCTGGCTGAAGTTCCCCGATCCTGAACGCACCGCCGAGATTGGCATCGTGATGCGTTCCCACCTCCGGGCGACGTTCTGGGTCAGGCGTCTTGGCCCAGGCGTGAAGCCGGCAAAGGCATCACAGGTCGAAGAGGTCTGGTTCGCGGGGGACCCCCGCTTCGCCGGCGTCATCGCAGTCCCCGGCCCTCGACGCCTCTATGTCATCTGCCAGTGCCTGAGCTGCAAAGGCATTTCTGCCGGAGCACAGGGAGCCGGCCCGCAGGCCGTCGAACGCGCCTGTCGCGCAGGCGTCCGGGTCGAGGGGCCGTCCCCGATGGCACCAGGTGCCGTGGAGAACTGATCCTTTCCAGGACTGCCAGCTCCGCTTCCCGAGGCCGTAAACACGTTGTTGGGCGTCTCCCCAACCGGGTAAGAACGGCTGCATGACCCCACTAGGCGCCGTATTCCGCCCCCAACTTGCCCCCGAACGACTGAAAGCTGTCTCTCGAGTCGCAGACGCGGCCGGTCTCGAAGAGCTCTGGCTCTGGGAGGACTGCTTCAGAGAGGGCGGTATCTCCACCGCCGCCGCAGCCCTCGCGTGGACCGAGCACGTGCGGGTCGGGGTCGGGCTGTTGCCCGTGCCCTTGCGGAACGTTGCCATCACCGCCATGGAGGCCGCCGCGCTGCACCGGATGTTCCCCGGGCGGGCGATCCTCGGCGTGGGGCATGGCGTGCAGGACTGGATGGGGCAGGTCGGCGCCCGGGTCGAGTCGCCCGTCACCCTGTTGCGGGAGCATCTCATCGCGCTGCGGGCCCTGTTGGGCGGCGAGCGGGTCACGGTCGACGGGCGGTACGTCAAGCTCGACGACGTCGCTCTCGACTGGCCGCCGGAGGGTCCGCACAGCGGGGTCCTGGCCGGGGCCACCGGGCCGCGGTCGCTGCGGCTCACCGGCGAGGCCGCCGACGGCACCATCCTCACCGCCGCCACCAACGCCGAGGGCGTGCGCAAGGCGCGGCAGCTCGTCGACGAGGGGCGCGCGGCGGCCGGTCGTGCGGCCGGGCCCCACCCCCTGGTCGTCTATCTGCTCACCGCCACCGGGCCCGGCGCCGCCGCCCGGCTGCGCGCCGAGCTCGCGGCCGAAGGGCTCGAAGCGGTTCCGGACCTCGGGGTCGCCGGAGACGCCGGGGCCGTCGCGAAAGCCGTCGAGCGGCTGGTCGAGGCCGGGGCCGACAGCGTCGTGCTGCAGCCGACCGCGGACGAGCCCGACCCGGAGGGTTTCGTGCGGTTCGCGGCCGAGGACGTGCGTCCCCTGGTTCCCTGAGGGCTCGTTGTCAGTGCCGGCTGGCACACTCCGGGCATGAGCGAGGACGACGTGGACGTGCGTCTGCGAGACGTTGTGGAAGCCGACCTGGAGGACCTGCTGGCGTACGAGCATGATCCGGAAGCCGTTCGGCGGTCGAGGTTCACGCCTCGGCCGCGCGACGCGTTCCTGCGGCACTGGAAGACCAAGGTCCTCGGGGACGACACCGTCTTCGTGCAGGCCGTGACCGTCGACGGTGAGGTCGCCGGCAGCGTCGTCGCCTGGTGGGACGGGGACCGCCGCTTCCTCGGGTACTGGCTCGGACGCCCGTACTGGGGCCGCGGTATCGGCAGCCGGGCCCTGGCCCTGTTCCTGGACCGGGAGCAGAACCGGCCTCTGTACGCCGACCCCGCCGGTGGGAACACCGGTTCCGTACGCCTCCTCGAGAAGCACGGCTTCCAGCGGACCGGCACGGTACGGCACGGCGAGGACGAGCACGTCGTGTTCGTCCTCCCGTGAGAAGGCACCGCAGGCCGTCGCCCCGCCTCGGCAACTCGCCGGCACGCCATCGCGCACGGCGAAGTCAACACCCTCGCCCAGCTGCCGATGGGATACCCCGGTCCGCTGACCACGCCTCCGTACTGCCCCGCCTCTGACACATCAATTGCCGAGCGTCCCCGCCCGGCCCCCTGCCACCATTCCCCCATGGCAGAGCAGCAGGAATCCCACCCCTCACGCCCCACCACCTTCGAAGACCTCCTCGCCGAAGGCGCCTCCGTCCCCACGGACGGCTGGGACTTCTCCTGGTTCGAGGGGCGGGCGACGGAAGCACGCCCCTCCTGGGGATACGCCGTGTCGATGGCCGAGCGGTTGAGCCGGGCGAGTGCCGTGCTCGATGTGCAGACCGGGGGAGGAGAGGTGCTGGACTTCGCCCTCTCCAAGGCCGCAGCCGAAGCCAAATCCCCAGCGAAGACTCCAGCCGAGCCCACCACCGACACCGCCGCCCCCAACCCACCCCTCCTCACCATCGCCACCGAAGGCTGGCCGCCCAACGTCGCCAAGGCGACCGCCTTGCTCCGTCCCCGCGGCGTCGCGGTCGTCGCCGCCGCCGAGGACGACCTCCTGCCCTTCGCCGACGGCGCCTTCGACCTGGTCGTCAGCCGTCATCCCGTCCGCCCGCACTGGGATGAGATCGCCCGCGTCCTCCAGCCCGGCGGGACCTACTTCGCCCAGCACGTCGGCCCGGGCAGCGTCTTCGAACTCGTCGAGTACTTCCTCGGGCCGCAGCCGGACGACGTGCGCAGCGCCCGCCATCCCGACCGTGAGCGTGCCGACGCCGAGGCCGCCGGGCTCGACGTCGTCGGTCTGCGAGCGGAGCGGCTGCGCATGGAGTTCCACGACATCGGCGCGGTCGTGCACTTCCTGCGCAAGGTGGTCTGGATGGTCCCCGGCTTCTCCGTCGAGGCGTACGAGCCGCGGCTCCGGGAGCTGCACGAGCGCATCCAGGCCGAGGGCCCCTTCGTCGCCCACAGCACCCGTCACCTCTTCGACGCACGCAAGCCGGGCTGATGCGCACCGTGCGCATGATCATGCACCGGCCGGCCTGACGCGCACCAAGCGCATGATCACGCGTGCGGCCCCACCGTCACCTCTCCCACCACCAGCTCCGGCGTCGCCTCCAGCACCTCGCCCACCCGCTCGACCTGCTCGCCCAGCTCCCGGTGCTGCCGCGCCGTCAGCCGGACGAGCGGCTCGACCGCGACGGTCGTACGACGGCCCCGGCGCCGCTGGTGCCACACCCCCGCCACCACACCGTCGACGAGCAGCACCGGGTGGTTGCCCGCCTGGCCGCCCCCGAGGGCGCGCTGGTATGCCTTTCCGGGAAACAGCCGATCGCGGGGCTGCCCGGCGACGACGAACGCGTCGAAGTAGGGGAGCAGGCGCACACCCCGGGCCGGGCCGTCCGGGAAAGCGGTGTCGCCCGCCGCCACCCACGCCGGTGCCCCCTCGAAGCGGACCTCCTCGATACGGCCCGCTGCGGCCAGTTCACCGAACAGGGCCGTGACCCAGCCGGGCGGCGCCGCCAGCCAGCGCGCGAAGTGCTGCGGTGTCGCCGGGCCGTACGCGTGCAGATAGCGGTCGACGAACGCGGACAGGGCATTCCCCGCATCCGCCCCGCGCTCGCCTCGCTCCCCCCGTACCGGGCGCGTGTACGTCGCCTTGCGGCCGCGGTTCGGTCCGAAGCACAGCGCGCCCGCCCAGCCGGCCCGGTGCATCACCTGACGCCAGCGCGGCCACAGGTCCTGGAACGCCGGCATCACGCGGTCACCGGCCCAGGGGCCCGTACGGGCGACGACCTCCTCGGACAGCTCGTCGAGGGTCAGGTACCTCCCGTCGAGCGCGTCGCCGATCGCCGTCACGACCTCGTCGGCCTGCTCCTCGGTGAGCCGTACGCCGGGCGGGAAGGGGCTCGGCCCGGTCGGTACCGCGGTCAGCGCCGCCGAGAAGAGGGGGAGTTCACGGGCCGGGAGGAGATGGACCGTGCCGCGGGGGCCGTACGTCTTCACCAGGGACCGGTCGTCCCAGAGCGCGGCCCGCACGTCCGCCCGGGTCACCCCGTCCGCCCGTATCCCCACCGACAGCTCCGCCGCGGAGAGCACCTGCGCGTGCGCGCCCAGCATCGCTCCGACCACCTCGGCCACGGGCGTGCCGGTCCCGGCCGGCCCGGCCAGGAACTGCCGCTCCGCCCGGCGCGCGCTCGCCGCGTCCCACGTGATCTCCACGGTCGTCGTCATGGTGCGACGCTAGACGGGGAAGAGGACAGATCCTGGCCTAAGGACCCTTAAAGCCGGGTCGATCCGCGCCGATCGTCGGGTCACTCCTCTCGCTCACTGCACTTGCGCATCTTCCGACGAGAGTTTTCACATCGTTATCGCCCGCGGCTCGCCTCCGCGTCGCCGCTCACGTAAATTCGGACGTGGCAATTCGCGTGAGCAAAGCTGCGCGGGCGGTACCGCGCAGTGGAGGGGGCTGCGCGGTGCCAGGGCCTCCCCCTCGAACCGGCGCGGCGGCGATGTCGAGTCGGCAAAGCGGTGAATCGCGGACGGCCCAGGAGTCGGCTCCGGGTCAAGCGGATACGCGCGGCCGGGTCACCCGTCGGAGGGAAGCCGGGGCAAGTCACCCGAGCGGCCCCCAAGATGCGGCAAATCCTCCGGATCCGGCCCCCGGGGCGCCCGATTTCCCAGCGTATGGGCCTTGCTCCGGGCAGAAGCGCGCCCTGAACGAGAGGTTCCGCGGGCACCGCCGCGTCGCCGGGCGGCTCCGGAGAGTAGTTGTGGCACGCCGATGCACGCAGCATCACTTACGAAGGGTTATGGTGGAAACCCCCCCTCGGGCCGGTCCGTCTCCCCCCCACGGACCGGCCCGTTTTTCTTGCTCCGCCGGGCGGCTCGAACCCCCGGCCGGAACCGTTCGTTCCGCCCCAATTGGCGGCCCACGGCCGCAGCGGGGGTAGGCTTCGCCTCCGGGGACTGCCGTACGGGCAGGGACCGCCCGCGGCCACGACCGGGCCGCACGCCGCGGCCTGTCCGATCCGTACCGGAGGGGCTGACAATCACGTGAACCTGCGCGACAAGCTGCGTGGCCTGCTGGTCAGGCTGTACGCACGCCGGGTGGAAGGTCACCTGGACCACGCTCAGGTGCCCAAGCACATCGGCGTCATCATGGACGGCAACCGGCGCTGGGCGAAGGCCGCCGGTTCCAGCACCGTCGACGGTCACCGGGCCGGTGCCGGAAAGATCGAGGAGTTCCTCGGCTGGTGCTCCGAGACCGATGTCGAGGTCGTCACCCTCTGGCTGCTGTCCACGGACAACTTCGACCGGCCGCAGGAGGAGCTCGTCCCCCTGCTCGGCATCATCGAGGACGTCGTCCGCACCCTGGCCGCCGACGGCCGCTGGCGCGTGCACCACGTCGGCACGCCGGACCTGCTGCCCTCCGGGATGCAGACGGTCCTCAAGGAGGCCGAGGAGACCACCGCGCACGTCGACGGGATAGTGGTCAACGTCGCCATCGGCTACGGCGGCCGCCAGGAGATCGCCGACGCCGTGCGGTCGATGCTGCTCGACGCCCAGGACAAGGGCACCTCGATGGAGGCGCTCGCCGAGGCCGTCGACATCGACATGATCGGGCGTCACCTCTACACGAGCGACCAGCCCGACCCCGACCTGGTGATCCGCACCAGCGGCGAGCAGCGGCTGTCCGGATTCATGCTCTGGCAGACCGCGCACTCCGAGTACTACTTCTGCGACGTGTTCTGGCCGGCGTTCCGCAAGGTCGACTTCCTGCGCGCCATGCGCGACTACGCGGCCCGCCACCGGCGCTTCGGCGGCTGAAACACCCCGTCACCGGACACCGCGGACGCGGGACGTCCCACGTCGCAACACCTCCCGGTACCCCGCTGAAGACGCACGTAACACGGAGTTCACCGGCTCGCCGTCATATGCCGTGGCATGGCGACGCTCGTTCGAGGGCATAACCCAGTCAGGTCGACGCCCGAACCACGGGTGTCGGATCTCAGCGGACGGCACGGGGCCGTCCGCCCGGGAGGCCCTTTGCACCAGCCCGATCGTGCGGTCACAGCACGGACGAAGAGGCGGAGGGCCGGTTTTCGGCCCGCGCAGGGCGGCCGACGACCGGTCCAGCTCCACTCCGTCGCTCCCCGACCTCATCCGAGGGGGTACGTCCTTCCGTGGTGACCAGCACAAAGCGCCACAAGCCCGACCGGCGCACCTATGTTCTCGACACCAGCGTCCTGCTGGCCGATCCGAACGCCCTGAACCGCTTCGACGAGCACGAGGTCGTGCTCCCCATCGTCGTGGTGACGGAACTGGAGGCCAAGCGGCACCATCCCGAACTCGGCTACTTCGCCCGGCAGGCCCTGCGTCTGCTCGACGAGTTCCGGGTCCGGCACGGTCGCCTCGACGCCCCCATCCCGATCGGGGACCTCGGCGGGACCGTCCGTGTCGAGCTCAACCACTCGGACCCCAGCGTGCTGCCCAGCGGCTACCGCCTGGGGGACAACGACTCCCGCATCCTCGCGGTCGCCCGCAATCTGCAGGCCGAGGGGTTCGACGTCACCGTCGTGTCGAAGGACCTCCCGCTCAGGATCAAGGCGTCCTCCGTCGGACTCCTCGCCGAGGAGTACCGTGCGGAGCTCGCCATCACGGACTCCTCCGGCTGGACCGGAATGTCCGAACTGACCCTGCCCGGTGAGCAGGTGGACATCCTCTTCGAGGAGGGGCACGTCCACGTCCCCGAAGCCGCCGACCTGCCGGTGCACACGGGCCTGATGATCCAGTCGGAGCGCGGCAAGGCACTCGGGCGGGTCACGCCCGAGGGCAACATCCGTGTCGTACGCGGGGATCGTGAGGCGTTCGGCATCAAGGGCCGCAGTGCGGAGCAGCGGATCGCGCTCGATCTGCTGCTCGACCCGGACGTCGGGATCGTGTCGATGGGCGGCCGGGCCGGCACCGGCAAGTCGGCGCTGGCGCTGTGCGCGGGCCTGGAGGCGGTGCTGGAGCGCCGTCAGCACCAGAAGGTGATGGTCTTCCGTCCGCTGTACGCGGTGGGCGGGCAGGAGCTCGGCTATCTGCCGGGGTCCGAGGCCGAGAAGATGAGCCCCTGGGCGCAGGCGGTCTTCGACACCCTCTCCGCGGTCACGTCCCGTGAGGTCATCGAGGAGGTCACCGCGCGCGGGATGCTGGAGGTCCTGCCGCTCACCCACATCCGCGGACGCTCGCTGCACGACGCGTTCGTGATCGTGGACGAGGCCCAGTCGCTGGAAAGGAACGTACTTCTTACCGTTCTGTCCCGGATCGGGGCCAATTCACGGGTGATCCTCACCCATGACGTGGCCCAGCGGGACAACCTCAGGGTCGGCCGGTACGACGGTGTCGTCGCCGTCGTCGAGAAGCTGAAGGGTCATCCGCTCTTCGCGCACGTGACCCTGACGCGGTCCGAGAGGTCCCAGATCGCCGCCCTTGTGACCGAAATGCTCGAAGACGGGCAGATCTGACCGTCCTGTAGCAAGGAGTGGCGGTTACGCGATAGTTGGCGCCGTCCGGAAAAGGCCAAGAGCCTAGCCGGGCGGCGCCTTCGCGTGTGGCCGTTCCGTGGAATTTCCTACGTCAAACGGGATGTGAGCTTTCACACGCAACGCGGAATTGCCTTGCCCCGTCGTGGTACGGCAGAGTCTCACTCCTGTCAGGCCCCGCATACGACACACCTGTACCCCCAGCGGTACGGCACCACAAAAGCAACAGCATCAACTGCATAGCGATGTCGTATGCCGCCCGCGCAACACGCGGCGCTCCCCTCGGGGGAGTTGCCCACCGGGCCCGCGCCTCCCGTGACCCCGCAGTTGGGGAGGCCAGTGCCAGGGGCACGATTGCGTCCGCGAGGGTCACCGAAGCGGGCGATGCTGGAAGGAAAACCGTGTGAGCCGGATCTCGGTCCGGGGATTCGCAGTGGCTTCGGCCACGGCGGTCACCGCTGTCGGAAGCGTCGTCGGCGTTGCCTCGGGCAGCACCGCGCAGAACAACGACGCCGAAGCGACGGCAAGCGGCGCGACCTTGCTCGCGGACATCCCCGCGGGCCAGCAGGCCCAGGTGCAGACCGCGTCCCTGACGCAGCAGGCCGACGCGCAGGCCATCCAGGCGGACGTGAGCGCGAAGAAGGACGCCGAGGAGGCCGCCCGCAAGGCCGCCGCCGAGACGGCCATCGCCAAGAAGGAGGCCGCCAAGGAGGCGGCCGAGAAGGCGGCAAAGGAAGCCAAGGAGCGCGCGGAGGCCAAGGCAGCCGCCAGCCGCTCCAAGGACGTCTCCGACTTCCCCGTCGCGACCTCCTACAGCATCGCCCAGCTCCAGGCCATGGCACGGCAGATGGTGCCGTCGGGTCAGTTCCAGTGCTTCAGCAACATCGTGGACCACGAGTCCGACTGGAACTACAAGGCGGTCAACCCCTCCTCCGGGGCCTACGGCATGTTCCAGGCGCTGCCCGGTTCCAAGATGTCGTCCGCCGGCGCCGACTGGCAGACCAACCCGGCCACCCAGATCAAGTGGGGCCTGAACTACATGAACGACCGCTACGGCAGCCCCTGTGAGGCCTGGTCGTTCTGGCAGGCCAACAACTGGTACTGAGCCGACCGGCCCACGGCCGAACCCGTCGTATCCGCGAGCCCCGCACCGTCGTCCGGTGCGGGGCTCGCGCCATGTACGGTCGGACGGACGGCTCCCCGGGGGAGTGGTGCGCCAAGACGGGGGAAAAGGACGGATCATGTCGCGAGTGCCAGGGTGGCTCGGCCGGCTCGGAGCCGGCCTGACCGAGATGAGCGAGCGGTACAACGAACGCCGCGCCGAGGCCGAACGGGAGCAGGACGACCCCGAGTCCCGGACGCTCGCCGACGAACACGTGCCGCCGCCCCCGGACTACGCGCCCGACATCGCCGCCCGCCCCGATCCCGCGCTGGCCGTGCCGTGGGGGGTACGGGTCGCCGCCGAGGCCGGCTGGCGGCTCCTCGTCCTCGCGGGCACCGTGTGGGTGCTGATGCGGGTCATCAGCGCCGTCCAGCTCGTGGTGCTCTCGTTCGTCATCGCGCTGCTCATCACGGCGATTCTGCAGCCGACGGTGGCGCGGCTGCGGCGCCACGGTGTGCCGCGCGGGCCGGCGACCGCGCTGACGGCCATCCTCGGCTTCGTCATCATCGGCCTCATCGGCTGGTTCGTGACCTGGCAGGTCATGGAGAACATCGACGACCTCTCGGGCCAGATCCAGGACGGCATCGACGAGTTGCGGAACTGGCTGCTGAACAGCCCCTTCCACGTCACGGACAAGCAGATCAACGAGATCGCCACGAATCTGCGTGAGGCGGTCGGTGCGAACACCGACCAGATCACCTCGGCGGGTCTGGAGGGCGTGACGGTGGTCGTCGAGGCGCTCACCGGGATCCTGCTGGCGGTCTTCGCGACGCTGTTCCTGCTCTACGACGGCAAGCGGATCTGGGAGTGGACGCTGAAGCTGGTGCCGGCGGCGGCGCGGCCGGGAGTGGCCGGAGCCGGTCCGGCGGCGTGGCGGACGCTGACGGCGTATGTGCGGGGCACGGTGATCGTCGCGCTGATCGACGCGATCTTCATCGGGCTGGGGATCTACTTCCTCGATGTGCCGATGGCCGTGCCGCTGGCGGTGTTCATCTTCCTGTTCGCGTTCATCCCGCTGGTGGGTGCGGTGGTGTCCGGGGCGCTGGCGGTGGTCGTCGCGCTGGTCACCCAGGGGGTGTTCACGGCCGTCATGACCCTGGCGGTGGTGCTCGCGGTGCAGCAGATCGAGGGGCACATCCTGCAGCCGTTCATCCTGGGGCGGGCCGTGCGGGTGCATCCGCTGGCGGTGGTGCTGGCGGTGGCCTGTGGGGGAGTGGTGGCCGGGATCGGCGGTGCGGTGGTGGCCGTGCCGCTGGTGGCGGTGACGAACACGGTCGCCGGGTATCTGCGGGCGTACTCGCAGAGGACCGCGCTACGGCATGCGGTGCGGCCGCGCGGGGCCACGGCGGTGAGCGCGGAGCCGACCCCGCAGACGCCCTCGGAGTAGTCCCGGAGCTCGGAACACCAGCAGGGCCCCGTCCACCGGTCAGGTGGACGGGGCCCTGCCATGCGAGGCGTGCGGCCGGGGGTTACTCGGCCAGAACCGCCTCGGCGTCCAGCGTGACGCCGACCGCCTGGATCACGGAGGCGATCTTGAACGCCTCCTGGACGACCTCGCGGTCGAGGCCGGCCTTGCGGAGGACCTGCTCGTGGGAGTCCAGGCACATGCCGCAGCCGTTGATGGCGGAGACCGCGAAGGACCACAGCTCGAAGTCGACCTTGTCGACGCCCGGGTTGCCGATGACGTTCATCCGCAGGCCCGCGCGCAGGTTGCCGTACTCGTGGTCCGACAGCAGGTGCCGCGTGCGGTAGAAGACGTTGTTCATCGCCATCACCGCGGCGGCGGCCTTGGCCGCCGTGTACGCCTCCGGAGACAGGTTGGCCTTCGCCTCCGGCTCCAGCTCGCGCAGCACGATCGGGGAGCGCGAGGCGATCGCCGTCGACAGCACCGTGCCCCACAGCTGCTGGGCCGGCAGGTCGGAGTTGCCGATGACCGAGCCCAGGTTGAGCTTCAGGTCCTTGGCGTAGTCCGGTATCGCGGACTTCAGGGCATCCAGCGACATGTCAGATCACTCCCCGGAGAGCAGCGCGACGGGGTCGAGGGTCTCGTCGCCCTTCGACCAGTTGCAGGGGCACAGCTCGTCCGTCTGGAGCGCGTCCAGGACCCGGAGGACCTCCTTCGGGTTACGGCCGACCGAGCCCGCGGTCACCATCGAGAACTGGATCTCGTTGTTCTGGTCCACGATGAACACCGCGCGCTTGGCGAAGCCGTCCTCGCCCTCGATGCCGAGGTCGCGCATCAGCTCGTGCTTGGAGTCGGCCATCATCGGGAACGGCAGGTCACGCAGGTCCTCGTGGTCCTTGCGCCAGGCGTGGTGGACGAACTCGGAGTCACCGGAGAAGCCGAGGACCTGAGCGTCGCGGTCCGCGAACTCCTCGTTCAGCTTGCCGAAGGCGGCGATCTCGGTCGGGCACACGAAGGTGAAGTCCTTGGGCCAGGCGAAGATGACCTTCCACTGACCCTCGTAGGTCTTGTGGTTGATCTGCTCGAACTCCGCGCCCTTCTCCAGCGAGACGCAGGCGGTCAGGTCGAACTCGGGGAACTTGTCACCGACGGTGAGCACACACTCTCCTTGCAGCGAAGAAACTCCCGGATTGCGGGCGTTTCCCATGGGTTGGACTGTGTTGATGTTGGCACAGGCTCGATTGATTACGGAAATAGCTACACTCGGTCGAGTTGATCGGAGGTAGTTATTAGTGACTGTCGGTAATAAGCGCAGGCAGCCCAGCCTCGCCCAGCTCCGTGCCTTCGCGGCGGTGGCCGAGCACCTTCATTTCCGGGACGCGGCCGCGGCGATCGGCATGAGCCAGCCCGCCCTCTCGGGCGCCGTGTCGGCCCTGGAGGAGACACTCGGAGTGACGCTCCTCGAGCGTACGACGCGCAAAGTGCTGCTCTCACCCGAGGGCGAGCGGATCGCCGCACGGGCCAAGGCGGTGCTGGGGGAGGTGGGGGCGCTCATGGAGGAGGCCGACGCGGCCCGGGCGCCCTTCACCGGGGTGCTGCGGCTCGGGGTGATCCCGACGGTCGCGCCCTATCTGCTCCCGACGGTCCTGCGGCTCGTCCACGAGCGGTATCCGCACCTCGACCTCCAGGTGCACGAGGAGCAGACCGCCAGCCTGCTCGACGGCCTCGCCGGCGGCCGGCTCGACCTCTTGCTGCTCGCCGTGCCCCTGGGTGTACCGGGCGTCGCCGAACTGCCCCTGTTCGACGAGGACTTCGTGCTCGTCACTCCGCTCGACCACTGGCTCGGCGGGCGGGAGGGCATCGCGCGTGAGGCGCTGCGCGAGCTGAATCTGCTGCTGCTGGACGAGGGGCACTGTCTGCGCGACCAGGCCCTCGACATCTGCCGGGAGGCCGGCCGCGACGACGTGCCCGTCACCACGACCGCCGCGGGCCTGTCCACGCTGGTGCAGCTCGTCGCGGGCGGGCTCGGCGTCACACTGCTGCCGCGCACCGCCCTCAAGGTCGAGACCTCCCGCAGCAACCAGCTCCTCACCGGGTACTTCGCCGACCCGGCCCCCACCCGCCGGGTCGCGCTGGCGATGCGGACGGGGGCCGCGCGCGGCGCGGAGTACGAGCAACTGGCGGCCGCCCTGCGGCAGGCGCTGCGGCCGCTGCCCGTACGGGTGCTGGAGCGGGACGCCTGACGACCCGTACGGGCAGTGCCCGCCGTTACTCGGTGCGCAGCCCGTCGGGCCGCATCAGCCTCAGCAGCGGAGGCAGGCTCAGCAGCGTCACCACGAGGACGACACCGGCGCCGATGCCGGTCATCGACAGCACGCTCGGCCAGTCCACCCGGACCGCGGTGTTGGTCATCCGCAGCAGGACCGCGCCCAGGGCGATGCCCACCGTCGCGGCGAGCAGCAGGCCGAGACCGATCGGGATCGCCGTCTGCCACAGCACCGACAGGCTGAGGGTGCGGCGCCTGGTGCCGAAGGCGACCAGGGACGACAGCAGCTTGCGGCGTTCGCGCAGCTGCTCCAGCTGTGAGACGAGCAGGCTCGCCCCGATCAGCGCCAGCACGCAGGCGGAGCCGACGGACAGGCCCGTGCGGATGGTGGCGTAGCGGTCGTTGCTCTCGATGCTGTGCCAGGTCATGGGCTGGACCGCCGGGTCGATTCGCGCGGCCGTGTTGCGTGCGTGTTCGTAGGCGTCCGGCACCGAGAGGTCCAGGCTCAGGAAGAGCCGCGCCGAGGTGAACGCCGCCAGCTTCCCGGGCAGCGCGCCGGGCGTGACCAGGATGCCGCCGCGCTCGTACCCGGTGGGGTCCTCACGGGACTGGACCTGGCGGATGTCCCGCGGCACGGTCCAGGAGACCGGGCGCTCGCCCGAGCGTGTGGTGTCGCCGTCAGGTTCGGGCGTCCACAGGGTCGTGCCGGGCTCGGCCAGGTGGTCGCTCGCGCTGTCGTACTCCGAGCCCTTGGCCGCGAAGACGTCCCCGTCGCGGCAGGAGGGGAGCGTGGCCACCTCCCGCAGTGACGCGCAGTCGGCCAGGGTGATCTGGACGGAGGAGTCCTCGTCGCCCCGGTCGAAGAGATAGACGTCGGACAGGGCGGTGACCTTGCGCACGCCCTCGGTCTCGCGGTACTTGCCGATGATGGCCGAGGGGTCGGAGCCGTCCGGCGCGTCCACGCTCATCTGGGCCCGGGAGACGTCGTAGTGCGACGCCCGGGTGTAGTTGCCGTCCACCCCGGCGAACAGCATCTGCAGGGCGATCGCCCCGGCCACCGCCACCGCGATGCCGTTGACCATGCGGGCCGCCGCACCACTGCTCAACTGAAGTCGCCGGACGGCCAGTTGCCAGGCGACTCCGCCCGAGCCGAGGCGGGCCACGACCGTCTCCACCACCCAGGGGAGCAGTGCCGTGACGCCGACCAGCAGGAGCATCACGCCGCCGACGACGAGGTACTGGTTGAAGGTCCCGCCGTCGTTGCCCTGCCCGATCATCGGGTAGAGCAGTGCGATTCCGCCCAGCGGCAGCAGCAGCCGCCACCACAGCCGGCGCCGGGAGGGCTTGGCCGTGCGCACCACGCCGAGCGGCTCGATGACCACCCCGCGCAGGGCGAGGATCGTCACCAGGACCGCCGCCGCCGGCACCGCCAGCGCGACCAGCACGGCCAGCACGGGGGAGGGGTTCAGATAGCTCGGGAACACGCTGACGTGGAACACCTCGGCGGAGGCCGCCAGTTCGCGTCCGAGCAGGAAGAACCCGGTGCCGAGGACGAGCCCCAGCACCGAACCCGCGAGCGCTTCGCCGGCGGCGATCCGCCGGGTCATCCGGCTGTCGGAGCCGACCAGTCGCAGTGCCGCCAGCCTGCGGTCACGCCGCTCGCCGCCGAACCGTACGGCCGCGGCGATGAACACGGCGACCGGCATCAGCAGCACCACGAAGACGACCAGGACCAGCAGGAGCAGCACCGGGTCCCAGGCGTCGGACGACCCCAGGTCGTCGTTGCCGAAGCTGTCGATCCGGGCGCCGCTCGCGGGGCCCTCCAGCACCTTCTCCAGCCCCTTGCCGCCCGCGAAGTAGGCGAGTTCCTGCGAGCCGACGAGCCCCTGCTCGCCGATGGTGCCGGCGATGCGGTAGTCCAGCCGCTCCCGCAGCAGCTTGCCGTCGTCGGAGGCGAGCAGCTCCTTCAGCGCGGGGGAGACGACCATCTCGCCCGCCGCCGGGAACGCGGCGACCCCCGGCGGCAGCGGGGCCCGCGGGCCCTCCGGCTCCAGCAGCCTGCCGCGCACGTCCAGGTCCCGGAACGTGGTGTCCGCGTCCACGACCATCAGCGTGTCGTCGGCCTTCGGTATCTTCTGCTGGCTGAACGTGTGGTCGCTGCGCGCCTCCTCGCGCCGGTCCCGTTCCGCCAGCGCGTTCGGGATGGCGGTGGTGAGCAGCAGCAGCGCCACCCCGAGCCCGACGCCGACGGCCGTGAGCAGCGACCGTGTCCACCCCTCGCGCCCCCCGGCGAGGGCGAACCGGGCCCCCATGGCGAGGTCCCGGCTCCACTGCCTGACGCTCATACGACGCGCTCCATGTCACGGGACTTGCCGTCCCGTACGACGATCTCGCGGTCGGAGTACGCGGCCACCCGCGCCTCGTGCGTGACGAGTACGACGGCCGCGTTGGCGGACCGGGCGGCGTCGGTGAGCAGTTCCATCACGCGCTCGCCGTTGAACGAGTCGAGCGCGCCGGTCGGTTCGTCGGCGAAGACCACCCGGGGGTTCGTCACCAGCGAGCGGGCGACGGCGACCCGCTGCCCCTGGCCGCCGGAGACCTCGCCGGGCCGCTTCTTGCGGAGGTCGTCGACCTCCAGCCGCTCCATCCACGCCAGCGCGGTCTTCTCGGCCGCCTTGCGCGACGACCCGCTCAGCCGCAGCGGCAGGGCGACGTTCTCCACGCAGGTGAGTTCCGGCACGAGCTGACCGAACTGGAACACGAACCCGAACTCCGAGCGCCGCAGCGCACTGCGCTCGGCGTCGCTCATCGCGGTCACCTCGCGCCCGTTGTACGTGATCGAGCCCGAGTCGGGCATGACGATCCCGGCGAGACAGTGCAGCAGCGTCGACTTGCCCGACCCGGAGGGGCCCATCACGGCGACGACCTCGCCCGGGTGGATGGAGAACGCGGCGCCGTCGAGCGCGGTCGTCGGCCCGTACGCCTTGCGCAGGTCCTGGGCGGTGAGGAGGGAACCAGCGGGAATCGTCATGGGGTCACCGCCTCACGGAGCTTGTCCAGACGTGCCGCGGTCAGCTCCAGCCAGCGCAGGTCCGCCTCCAGGTGGAACAGCGCGTGGTCGCAGATGAGCTGGTCGGCCAGATCGCCCTTGCGCTTGCGGTCGGTGAGGATCCGCATGCTGCGCAGGTGCTCCGAGCGCTGGGTGTCGAGGATGTCACCGGCGTCGCGGTGGGTGAGCAGCGCCAGGACGACCTTGGTGTAGAGGGTCGACTGGAGGTAGGGCTCCGGCTTCTCGGGCGTGGCGAGCCAGCGCGCGACGTCGGTGATGCCGGCCTCGGTGATCGCGTACCGCTTGCGTTCGGGACCACCGCCCGCCTCGATGCCGTCGACCTCGACGAGCCCGTTCTTCAGCAGACGGGACATCGTCGAGTAGACCTGGCCGTAGTGGAGCGGCCGGTCGTGACCGAACTTCTCGTCGAAGGCCCGCTTCAGGTCGTAACCGTGGCGCGGGCCGGACTCCAGGAGTCCCAGGAGTGTGTGACCGATGGACATGGTCAGGACTGTACACGGGGTGTATACGCGGCATGTATACGTCGAGTGTGTAGATCATGGCGGGCGGTACGGCCGTGCAGGTCGGGACGTGTTGTCACGGTTCCGCAACAGCCGTGAAGCCCGTTCGTTCAGGCGGGCGGCGGTCCAGGGGCGGAACCCCCGGAAGACCCCGGCGGGCGCCCCCGCCGGGGCAGCGGCCCGGTCTCCCGCGGCAGCCGCCCCGTCTCCGCCAGCGCCTTGCGCAGCAGGAACTCGATCTGTGCGTTGGCCGACCGCAGCTCGTCCCCGGCCCACCGTGCGAGCGCCTCGTACACCGCCGGGTCCAGCCGCAGCAGCACCTGTTTGCGCTGCTGCTGCGGCCGGCGCTGCGGGCCCGGACCTTCGTCAGGGACCGTCACTGGTAGAGGGACCCGGTGTTGAGGACCGGCTGCGCGGCCCGGTCACCGCACAGCACCACCATCAGGTTGGAGACCATCGCCGCCTTCCGCTCGGAGTCCAGCTCCACGATGTCCCGCTCGGTGATGCGGGCGATCGCGGCCTCCACCATGCCCACCGCGCCGTCCACGATCTGGCGCCGCGCCGCGACCACCGCTCCGGCCTGCTGCCGCTGGAGCATCGCCGAGGCGATCTCGGGGGCGTACGCGAGGTGCGTGAAGCGGGACTCGATGATCTGCACCCCGGCCGCCTCCACGCGCGCGTGCAGTTCGACGGCGAGCTTCTCGGTGATCTCCTCGGCGTTGCCGCGCAGCGAGAGGCCGTCCTCCTCGTGGGCGTCATAGGGGTACTCGATGGCGATGTGCCGCACGGCGGCCTCGGTCTGGGTGGAGACGAACTCGATGTAGTCGTCGACCTCGAACGTGGCCTGGGCGGTGTCCTCGACGCGCCAGACGACGACCGCGGCGAGTTCGATGGGGTTGCCGTAGGCGTCGTTGACCTTCAGGACGGCGGTCTCGTGGTTGCGGACACGCGTTGAGATCTTCGTGCGCGAGGTGAAGGGGTTCACCCAGCGCAGGCCGTCCTGCCGGATCGTGCCGCGGTACCGGCCGAAGAGCTGGACGACCCGGGCCTCGCCCGGCGCCACCATGTTCAGCCCGCACATGGCGAGGAACGCCGCGAGCGCGACCAGGATGCCGCCGATGATCAGCCCGGCCTTCGCGCCGCCGTCCACCGAGGTGGCGACCGCGATCAGCCCTGCGCCGGCCAGCAGCCCGAGCAGCCCGAGCAGCAGGGCGAGCCCGCCGCCGATGCTGTGTGCGGTGAACTCCCGCACGCGGGGCGCCGGCATCTCGGGTACGTCGGCGGTGACCTGGGAGTCGTGTGTGGACATGGGTGATCCCCCGTTCCTCTGAGAAGCCATTCCTGCATAGCTTCTGTCTATCTAAGTGATATCACTTTATCGCGCCATGGCAACCCTTCGCGTGTCTCGTACGTCGGTTCCGTTGGGATGGGTGCTGATTGTCACGTCCGCAAAGGGCCGGATCGGCAGCCCTATCTCTTATCTCCCGGTGTTAGCTTTCTGAGCTGACCTGAGCGGCGAACCTGTGTGACGCGTGAGCACACATGAACGAAGCGGAGCGGATCGGACCCATGGGACGAGCGGAAGAGAGACGCGCCCGACAGCGCGGTGGGCGCCGGGCGGCACCCAAGAGCCGCCGTTCGTCGGCCGCGGCCGGGAAGAGCGGCATACGCAGGCTCTTCACCTGGAAGAAGATCGTCGGAACCTTCCTCGGCCTGTGCCTGCTGGGCATGGGCGCCTTCATCGTGCTGTACATGGTGATCGACATCCCGAAGGGGAACGCCGACGCCAAGTTGCAGAGCAACGTCTACAAGTACGGCGACGGCGCGATCATGGCCCGCGACGGCAAGGTCAACCGCGAGGTCGTCGACCTGTCCCGGGTCCCCAAGGGCGTGCGGCTCAGCTTCGTCGCCGCCGAGAACAAGACCTTCTACAAGGACGCCGGCGTCGACCTCAAGGGCACCGCCCGAGGCGTGTTCAACACGCTGTCCGGCCGGGGCGCGCAGGGCGGTTCGACGATCACCCAGCAGTACGTCAAGAACTACTACCTGACGCAGGAACAGACCGTCTCGCGCAAGCTGAAGGAACTGGTCATCTCGCTGAAGCTGGACCGGGAGAAGTCCAAGGACTACATCCTCGCCGGCTACATCAACACCAGCTACTACGGCCGCAACGCCTACGGCATCCAGGCCGCCGCCCAGGCCTACTACCGCACCGACGCCGAGAAGCTCACCGTCGCGCAGGGCGCCTACCTCGCCGCGCTGCTCCAGGCCCCCAGCCAGTACGACTGGGCCGTCGCCTCCGAGGGCGGTAAGAAGCTGGTGAAGGCGCGCTGGAACTACGTCCTGGACAACATGGTCGACGAGGGCTGGCTGAGCCAGTCGGAGCGATCGGGCATGACGTTCCCGGTGCCGAAGGAGCCCAAGCCCGCCCCCGGCATGGAGGGCCAGAAGGGCTACCTGGTCAACGCGGCCAACGCGGCACTGGAGAAGCAGCTCGTCGCCGAGGGCACCGCCGACAGCGCCAAGGAAGCCGAGGCGATGGTCAACGCCGGCGGCTGGACCCTCACGCTCAACATCGACAAGAAGAAGCAGGCGGCGCTGGAGAAGTCCGTCCAGCAGCAGCTCAACAGCAAGCTCGACCCCGACAAGCGCAAGGTCGACGGAGACGTCCAGGCCGGTGCGGCGTCCGTGAACCCGAAGACCGGCGCCGTGGTCGCGATGTACGGCGGCGAGGACTACTTCAAGCACTACATGAACAACGCCACCCGCTCCGACTACCAGCCGGCCTCCACCTTCAAGCCGGTCATCCTGGCCGCGGCCCTGGAGGAGCAGGCGAAGACGCAGAGCGGCAAGCCGATCACCGCGAGCACGGTCTACGACGGCACGAGTAAGCGCCAGGTCGTGGAGAACGGCACCAAGGTCGGCTTCGCCCCCGAGAACGAGGACGACAAGAACTACGGCCCGATCTCCGTCCAGACGGCGATGAACAAGTCCGTCAACTCCGTCTTCGCGCAGATGGGCGTCGACGTCGGCATGTCCGAGGTGGTGAAGGTCGCCGGCAAGCTCGGCATGGACACCGAGAACATGGAGGCCGTGCCCGCGCAGACCCTGGGCAGCATGGGCGCGAGCCCTCTGCAGATGGCCGGTGTCTACGCGACCCTCGACAACCACGGCAAGAAGGTCACCCCGGCCCTCGTGAAGTCGGCGGAGCACCTGAACCGGACGGTCACCATGCCCGACCCGGTGGGCGACCAGGTCATCAGCCGTGAGGCCGCCGACTCGGTCACCTCGGTGCTGACCGGCGTGGTCGACGACGGCACCGCCCAGGCGTCCGTGCGCAACAACCCTGCCCGCGACGGCCAGCAGGTCGCGGGCAAGACGGGTACGTCCGACAACAACAAGTCGGCCTGGTTCACCGGCTACACGCCCGAACTGGTCACCTCGGTGGGCCTGTTCGGCGAGGACGCCAAGACCCACGCCCAGGTGCCGATGTACAAGGCGGGCGGCGAGCCCCGGGTCAACGGCGGCGGGTTCCCGGCGCAGATCTGGGCGGCGTACACCTTCGGTGTGATGGGTGACGTCAGCAAGTTCGACCTGGACACCCAGCAGGGCGCGGCCGTCCAGCCGACCTGGACGCCGACGCCCACGCAGGAGCCGACCAAGGAGCCGACGCAGGAGCCGACGACCGAGGAGCCGTCGTCCTCCCCGCCGCCGACGACCGAGGAGCCGTCGACGTCCCCGCCGCCGAGCCCGTCGACGACACCGCCCACCATCACCCCGCCCACGACCCCGCAGACGACACCGCCGGGCGACGGCGGTGACCCGTTCGAACCGGTCAAGCCGGGCGACGACCAGTAGGAGCGCGAAAGGGCGCCCGGTCAACACCGGGCGCCCTTCGGCTTGTCCGTACGGCTCCGTCAGCCGCGGTTGAGCTCGAACCACACCACCTTGCCCGTGCTGAGCCGGGTCGCGCCCCAGCGCCGGGCGAGCCGGTTCACCAGATACAGCCCGCGTCCGCCCTCGTCGGTGGCGCGTGCCTGGCGCAGCCGCGGCAGTTGCGGCACGTCGTCGCCGACCTCGCAGCGCAGCACGTCCGTGCGCAGCAGGCGCAGCGTCACCGGCCGCGAGGCGTACCGCACGGCGTTGGTGACGACCTCGCTGACCAGCAGCTCGACCGAGTCGCTGAGCTCCTCCAGGCCCCAGCGCTGCAGCGCGCGGCGGGCAAGGCGGCGGGCCCGGCCGGGGGCGGCGTCCTCCGGCTCCAGGAACCAGTACGCCACGTCGCTGGGCGCGATCCCGTCGAAGCGGGCGGCGAGCAGCGCGATGTCGTCGTCCCGGTCGCCCGGGCCGAGCATGTCGAGCACCTCGTCGCACAGCGCTTCCAGGGGCGGCGGATGGTCCGGCCCGGTGAGCTGCGCGACCGCGGCGAGCTTCTCCCGCAGCTGCTCGATGCCGGTCCACACATCGCGCAGGCGCGACTCGACCAGGCCGTCGGTGTAGAGCAGCAGGGTCGCACCGGCGGGCGCGTCCAGCTCCACGGCCTCGAAGTCCACGCCGCCGACACCGATCGGGGCACCGGCCGGGACGCGCAGCACCTCGGCGCGGCCGCCCAGGTGGAGCAGGACGGGCGGCGGATGGCCGGCGTTGGCGATGGTGATGCGGTGCGATACCGGGTCGTACACGGCGTAGAGGCAGGTCGCCATGCGGTCCACGCCCAGGCGCTGGGCCTGCTCGTCGAGGTGGTGCAGGACCTCCTGCGGCGGCAGGTCGAGGCCGGCGAGGGTCTGGGCCGTGGTGCGCAGCTGGCCCATGATGGCGGCCGACGTCATGGAGTGGCCCATGACGTCACCGACGACCAGGGCGACCCGGCTGCCGGGCAGCGGGATCGCGTCGTACCAGTCGCCGCCGACCCGGGCCGTCTCCGCGGCCGGCAGATAGCGGGAGGCCAGCCGCACGCCCGTCGGGCGGGGCAGCGTCTCCGGCAGCATGGTGCGCTGCAGCTCGTCCGCGATGTAGGCCTCGCGGCCGTACAGCACGGCCTTGTCGATGCCGAGGGCGCTGTGCGTGGCGAGCTGGGCGGCCACCAGGAGGTCGTCCGGCTCGAACGCCATGCGCTCGGGCCGGCGCAGGAACAGTGCCGCACCGATGACCCGGCGCCGGCCGCGCAGCGGGGCGAGGATCGCGCGCTGTCCGTCCGGCACGCCGAACTCGCCGCCTTCACCGAGCAGTTCCGGCAGCGCGGCACGGGCCGCCGGGGCGTCCGTGAACACCGGGCGCACGCCCCGCAGGACCTCGGCGAGCGCGCTGCCGGGCCGTACCTCGCACAGCTCGGCGCCGACCGTGTCCAGCTCGTTCGGCTCGGGCTGCGCGGCCGGCAGGAAGCCGTTCTCGGTGTCCCGCTCCGCCGGTATCCGGTCGGTGCGGCGCAGCCTCAGCACCAGCGGGCCCGTGGGCCGCTCGTCGCCGACGGGCAGCGGGTCGCGCAGATAGACCAGGATGGCGTCGGAGAAGGTGGGCACGGTGGCCCGGCACAACCCCATCACGATCTCGTCGAGATCGATACCGCGGGCGATCCGCCGGGTGGCGGCCCCCACGAACCTGAGCCGGTCGCCGTCCCGCCGCATGGGAATGGGGCGGCCGGGCGGCAGGCTCTGGCCGCTGCGGCGCTCCTGCCCGTCGGTGGTCACCGGCGGCCGGTCCTGTTCGTCGGCCGGCTGGACCGGAATGCCCTCGGGGGCGGGGCGCGGCCGAGGGGTCTCGCGCTCGGCGGTCTGCTCGGCACCCGGCTGGGAGTGCTCGGAGGCGGGGTCGCTCACGGTGTCCTTGCCCTTGCCGAACGGCGTTGAGGTGCCCGGCGTGCTGTGTGCCGTCGTGACCGGAACGGTGACATCGCCGCCGGGGCGGCCCTGTACCGGTAAGGCGCCCGCGCCGGGCGCACGCGCCGGTGTCGGGGTATGCACGAACGCCCCGCGGGGATCCACGGGGTCCACGCCCGCCTGGGGGCGTTCGAACGAGGTCGGCTGCTCCGTCACGCGTGTCGAATCCATCCGTCCGGGGCTGCGCGCCGCGCGCGCAGTTGGTCCCGCCGAAACTCCGATACCCGGAATACGTGTCCCAGGAACGGAATTCCCGCGTGGTCAGAGGTTGTTCCTGTGCCACCGGCCGACCGTCTGCGGGCGCAGGCCCTGCCGGTGTTGCCCTCGTACCCCTCGCTCACGTCCTGCCGCCCCTCGGTGACGATCGGTCAAGCCCAGCGCGTGCTCCGGTAGTTGCCGCCGCGCGCCCTTGCGGAGGACGATCCTACGTTTCTTGCCCGGGGGCGCATCAAGGGTCTCATGAGGACACATGCGCGGGCGTACGATCCCAGTCCTCCGGCAGTGACGGTACCGCCCAGGACGGATCCGGGCGCCAGTGGTGCCAGCGTTCCGAGAACGGCGGCCCCCACGCGCGGATCACCTCCACCGCGTCCTGCCCCGCCGCCCGTACCTTTTCCGCCTGTTGGTCGCCCATCAGCCCGTCCCGCCGGGCCTGGGCGAACTCGTCCTCGTCCCGCCAGTGCCAACTGCGGTCGGGATGGACGGAGATGTCCAGAAAGTGATCCACGGAGTCGACGCCGCCCGACCAACGGGTCAGCGGCTCCTCCAGGTTCACGTACCAGTTCTTGAACTGCCAGCCCGGCTCCCAGAACAGCCACACCGACCAGGGCTCGCCGGGCCGGGCCAGCTTCAGCACACCCGTGCCGAACCACCGGTCGCGCTGCACGGTCCGCGGCTTGGTGTAGCGCGACTCCAGCGGTTCCAGGTGCACGGGCGTGCCGTCGGCGAGCACGGGCTTCACACATTCGGTACCGGGCGCCAGCCACACGGCGAGCAGGTCGGCGTCGTCCCGGACGACGGTGACGGGACGCGCGATGTGCACGTGCGTGCCGCCGTTCTCCCGGTACCGCCACAGGATCCGGCTCCCTGGAGCCCAGAAGCCTGCCGCACCACCCGTTTCCACGCGTCTCATCGCTCCACCGTCTGCCATGAACAGATATTAGGTGCCGTAGGCATACGACGCTGCGGCGCGTGTCACGGTTCACGCGCCGGGCACACGGACGCGTTCCCCCGTCACGGGTGTGTCATCCGCAGGACATCGAGCGCCTCGTCGAGCTGCTCCGCGGTCAGATCCCCGCGCTCCACGTATCCGCCGTCCAGCACGACCTGACGGATCGTCTTCCGCTCGGCCAGCGCCTTCTTGGCGACCTTGGCGGCCTCCTCGTAGCCGATGTACTTGTTGAGCGGGGTGACGACGGAAGGGGAGGACTCGGCGTACTCCCGCGCCCGCTCCCGGTTCGCGGTGACGCCGTCGACGGTCCGGTCGGCGAGCAGCCGCGTCACGTTGGCGAGCAGCCGGATCGACTCCAGCACGTTCTTCGCGATGACGGGCAGCATCACGTTGAGCTCGAAGTTCCCGGCGGCGCCGGCGGTGGCGACGGTGGCGTCGTTGCCCACGACCTGCGCGGCGACCATCAGCACGGCCTCGGGAATGACCGGGTTGACCTTGCCCGGCATGATCGAGGAGCCGGGCTGGAGGTCGGGCAGGGCGATCTCGGCGAGGCCGGTGCGCGGCCCGGAGGACATCCAGCGCAGGTCGTTGGCGATCTTCGTCAGCCCGACCGCGATGGTCCGCAGCTGTCCGCTGGTCTCGACGATGCCGTCCCGGGCGCCCTGCGCCTCGAAGTGGTTCCGGGCCTCGGTCAGGGGCAGCCCGGTGGTGCGGGCGACCTCCTCGATGACGGCGGCGGAGAAGCCGGGCGGGGTGTTGATGCCGGTGCCCACGGCCGTACCGCCGAGGGGCAGTTCGGCGAGCCGGGGGAGGGAGGCCTCCAGCCGCTCGATGCCGTACCGCACCTGGGCCGCGTACCCGCCGAACTCCTGGCCCAGCGTGACGGGCGTGGCGTCCATCAGGTGCGTCCGCCCGGACTTCACGACGTCGGTGAACTCCTCCGCCTTGCGCTCCAGGGCGGCGGCGAGGTGCTCCAGGGCCGGGACGAGGTCGCGCGTCACGGCGGCGGTGGCGGCGATGTGGATCGAGGAGGGGAAGACGTCGTTGGACGACTGGGAGGCGTTCACATGGTCGTTGGGGTGCACACCGGCGCCCAGGCGCTCGCTCGCGAGGGTGGCGATGACCTCGTTGGTGTTCATGTTGGACGACGTCCCGGACCCGGTCTGGAACACGTCGACCGGGAAGTGCGCGTCCCACCTCCCCTCGGCGACCTCCCCGGCCGCCTCCTGGATCGCCCCGGCGATGTCCTTGTCCAGGACCCCCAGCTCGGCGTTGACCTTGGCCGCCGCCCCCTTGATCCGGGCCAGCGCCTCGATGTGCGCGCGCTCGATGCGCTGCCCGGAGACCGGGAAGTTCTCCACGGCCCGCTGGGTCTGCGCCCGCCACTTGGCGTGGGCGGGCACCCGCACCTCGCCCATGGAGTCGTGCTCGGTGCGGTACTCGGTCCTGTCCTGCTCGTCGGTCATCGACGATCACCTCCACGTGTCACAGCGTCAGCGCCGCGACCACTGTTCCCCGTGGAGGCGAATCGTCACCGCCCTTGTCGGGCGAGTCCGGGGTGGCGTACCGGAATGGACTGTCCTGCGCCATCGGCCCGGCCCCTGTGGCCGTGCCGGCGCCGTCCTACGGGTGGTAGAGCTCTCGGGCGCGGGCCGGATCGATGGGCCCGTCCTGGTGCAGATGCAGGAAGAAGTCCAGCTGCCACGCTTGCGCACTGGCGGCCTGGCGGTTGGTGGTGGTCACCCAGGGCGGGTAGACGCGGAAGGCTCGTTTCCCACCGGAACCGTTCGCTGATACGACACCGTGCCGGCGGAGCGCGTCCATGGGAAGGACGAACTGGCCGAAGTGGGAATGGTCGCGGGTACTGATGACGAAGAGGTCGACGGGGTCCGTGGCGTCGAAGGGCTGGATGGGCCCGGCCGGGGACCTCTTCCAGACGGTGACGAATTGGCCGACCTTGGTAGGGGTCGTCTTGGCCGCGCGGAACCGGATGGAGAGGCCGTCAAGGGTGAACTCGTGGGCGGCATAAGCGGCACCCTCGGCTTCGGGTACCGGCTGCGAGCAGGTGAACCCGCAGGGGTCATAGACGAGTGCCTTCGCCGCGATGAGATCTCCGTGGGCCGGGGCGGTGTCCAACCACGGTCCGGGATGGAGATCGGATGAGCACTCGCGGTTCCTCGTCATTCGTCCACCCTGTCACGGTTGCCTGGACGCAGTCGGCTCAAGTCGGTGCGGCAGCTGATCGAGACGGTCAACGACACCCTCAGGGGCCGGCTCGTCCTGGAACAGCACGGCGGGCGAACCTTCGAAGGCGTCGCCGTCCGCGTCGGCCAACGCGTCCTCGCGATGGCCGACGCGATCTGGCACCACCACAAGACCCACCAGCCGGTCACACGATCACTGATCGCCTACGACCACTGATCATTCGGAATAACTGTCCAGGTCAGGCCAGGCCCGGACCCCGTACCGGGATCGACGTGAAGGTCGGCTGCGGCGCCGGGTCCTGGAAGAAGTCGTTGCCCTTGTCGTCGACCACGATGAACGCCGGGAAGTCCTCGACCTCGATCTTCCAGACGGCCTCCATGCCGAGCTCCTCGTACTCGACGACCTCGACCTTCTTGATGCAGTCCTGGGCGAGGCGCGCGGCCGGGCCGCCGATGGAGCCGAGGTAGAAGCCGCCGTGGGCGTCGCAGGCGGCCGTGACCTGCTTGCTGCGGTTGCCCTTGGCCAGCATCACCTTGGAGCCGCCCGCCGCCTGGAACTGCTCCACGTAGGAGTCCATCCGGCCGGCCGTGGTCGGGCCGAAGGAGCCCGACGCGTAGCCCTCGGGCGTCTTGGCCGGACCGGCGTAGTACACCGGGTGGTCCTTCAGGTACTGCGGCATCTCCTCGCCCGCGTCCAGCCGCTCCTTGATCTTGGCGTGCGCGATGTCGCGGGCCACGACCAGCGGGCCGGTGAGGGACAGGCGGGTCTTCACCGGGTACTTGGTGAGCTCCGCGAGGATCGTCTCCATCGGCTGGTTCAGGTCGATCCTGACGACGTCGCCCTCTTCGAGGTGCTCGTCCGTCGTCTCCGGCAGGAACCGCGCCGGGTCCGTCTCCAGCTGCTCCAGGAAGACGCCCTCGGCGGTGATCTTCGCGACGGCCTGGCGGTCGGCGGAGCAGGACACGGCGATGGCGACCGGGCAGGAGGCGCCGTGCCGAGGCAGACGCACCACGCGCACGTCGTGGCAGAAGTACTTGCCGCCGAACTGCGCGCCGATGCCGATCCTCTGCGTCAGCTCGAAGACCTTCTGCTCCAGCTCCTTGTCCCGGAAGCCGTGCCCGAGCTCGGAGCCCTCCGCCGGGATCTCGTCCAGGTAGTGCGCGGAGGCGTACTTCGCCGTCTTCAGCGCGTACTCGGCGGACGTACCGCCGACCACGATCGCCAGGTGGTAGGGCGGGCAGGCCGCCGTGCCCAGCGAACGGATCTTCTCCTCCAGGAACTTCATCATGGAGGACTCGTTCAGGACGGCCTTCGTCTCCTGGTACAGGAACGACTTGTTGGCCGAGCCGCCGCCCTTCGCCATGAAGAGGAACTTGTAGGCGCCGCCGTCGGCCGCGTACAGCTCGATCTGCGCGGGGAGGTTGGAGCCGGTGTTCTTCTCCTCCCACATGGTGAGCGGAGCCATCTGCGAGTAGCGCAGGTTCAGGTTCCTGTACGCGTCGTAGATGCCGCGGCTCAGGGCCTCCTCGTCGCGGCCCCGGGTCAGCACGTTCTGCCCGCGCTTGCCCATCACGATCGCCGTGCCCGTGTCCTGGCACATCGGCAGCACACCGGCCGCCGCGATGTTCGCGTTCTTCAGCAGGTCCAGCGCCACGAACTTGTCGTTGCCCGACGCCTCGGGGTCGTCGATGATGCGGCGCAGCTGCGCGAGGTGGGCCGGGCGCAGGTAGTGCTGGATGTCGTGGATGGCCTCCTCGGCGAGCTTGCGCAGCGCCTCCGGCTCCACCTGGAGGAAGGTCCGCCCGTCCGGCCCCTCGACCGTGGAGACACCCTCGGAGGTCACCAGGCGGTACGGGGTGGTGTCCTCGCCCTGGGGGAGCAGATCGGTGTACGCGAACTCAGGCATCTCGCCCATTCCTCACTCGACAGACGCGGCCCGCCTCCTTTGGCGGGCGTCAACCAGCGTAGAACCTGCCGCTGACGGCAAGCTTGTGAGGTAAGGCTCAGTTCGTCACGGGCGAAGGCGACGCGGGGGGTGTCGCGATCTATCGTGTTTCGCTACGCTGCTCCCGTGGACCTTCAGAAGCAGACCGCGCCTGCCGTCTCCGAGCTCCGCGCCTCCGACGCCGAGCGCGACCGCATCGCCGACATCCTGCACGACGCCCTGGCCGAGGGCCGCCTCACCGCGGAGGAGCACGCCGAGCGCGTCGAGGGGGTGCTGCGCGCCAAGACCGTCGGCGAACTGGAGGTCTTCATACGGGACCTGCCCGCGGCCCACCGCCAGGACTCGGGCCCCGGCCTCGCCCATGCCCCGGCTCCCCGGCGCCCCACGGCCGGCGCCATCCCGATCGACCCGGACGACAACGTGGTCGCGGTCTTCAGCAGCGCCGTCCGCAAGGGCCGCTGGCGCGCGGGCCGCCGCATCCACGCGTACGCGATCTTCGGCAGTGTCGAGATAGACCTCAGCGAGGCCCTCTTCGATCACCAGCAGGTGGTCGTCAAGTCGTTCGCGATCTTCGGCAGCGTCGAGATCCGGGTCCCGGAGAACGTGTCGCTGCGCGGCATGGGCGGCGGCGTCCTCGGCAGCTTCGAGGTCGCCACCCTCGACTCGGGCGAACCGGAGGCCCCCATCGTCTACGTCGACGGCTGGGCCGTCCTGGGCAGCGTCGAGGCGCGGCCCAAGCGCGGCAAGGTCGTGGCGGACATCCTGGACCGGGTGCAGCGCAAGGTCGACAGGAGTTTGCGCAAACACCTGGGGCATTGACAGGTGCGAATTCCCTGAATCCGGCGGTTCGGAACTCAGTGCATAGGCGCGCGTACAGCGGGTAGGCCTTGCTGCATCGTCTCTCGCTCGCGAAGCCGTCGTCAGGAGTAGACCGTGCTGCAACCGCCGCATTCGTCCCTGCAGGTAGCTGCCGTTCCGGCCCCGCGGGTGCCAGCGCGAGACAGGGATCAAGACGCCCCGTGGCACACCGAAGCGGTGTGCCGACGTGACGAGGCAGGCCTGTTCTTCGCCCCCTCCAAGGAACCGACCGCCGCGAGGCTGTCCCGGGAGGAAGCGGCGAAGCGGGTCTGTGCCCGCTGCCCGGTGATGGTGGAGTGCCGCGAACACGCCCTGCTCCAGCCCGAGCCCTACGGCGTGTGGGGCGGCCTCACCGCCGCGGAACGCCGTGTGGTCCTGGCCCGGCGCCGCCGCCGCGACATGGAACTGAAGAAGACGGCCCGCCCGGCGGACCAGATAGCCGCGGCAGGCTGACGGCGAGCAGCACGAGAAGGGCGCCCCCACCGCACCGGGGACGCCCTTTCGTTGTGCCGGCCTTCTTCTCGGGGCTACTTCCCCTTGTCGAAGTCGATCGCGCTGTAGGCGCGCAGTTTGCTCAGCCGGTGCTCGGAGTCGATCCGGCGAACCGTGCCCGACCGTGACCGCATCACGATCGAGTCGGTCGTGGCGGTCTCCGCCCGGTAGCGAACCCCCCGCAGCAGCTCCCCGTCGGTGATCCCGGTGGCCACGAAGAACACGTTCTCCCCGGTGACGAGGTCCTCGGTCGTCAGCACCCGGTCGAGATCGTGCCCCGCGTCGATCGCCCGCTGCCGCTCCTCGTCGTCCTTGGGCCACAGCTTGCCCTGGATCGTGCCGCCCAGGCACTTCACCGCGCAGGCCGAGATGATCCCCTCCGGCGTACCGCCGATGCCGAGCAGCAGGTCGACGCCCGTGCCCTCGCGCAGCGCCAGGATCGAGCCGGCCACATCGCCGTCGGAGATCAGCCTGATGCGCGCCCCGGTGTCCCGGATCTCCTTGATGATGCCCTCGTGCCGCGGGCGGTCCAGGATCACCACCGTCACGTCCTCCGGTGCGGACCGCTTCGCCTTGGCGACCCGGCGGATGTTCACCGACACCGGGGCGTTGATGTCGACGAAGTCGGCCGCCTCCGGCCCGGTGACGAGTTTGTCCATGTAGAAGACGGCGGACGGGTCGAACATGGACCCGCGCTCGGCGGCGGCCAGCACCGCGATCGCGTTCGTCATGCCCTTCGCGGTCAGCGTGGTGCCGTCGATCGGGTCGACGGCGATGTCGCACTCGGGCCCGGTCCCGTCGCCCACGCGCTCCCCGTTGAACAGCATCGGGGCTTCGTCCTTCTCGCCCTCGCCGATGACGACGACGCCGTTCATCGAGACGGTGGAGACGAGCGTGCGCATGGCACGCACCGCGGCGCCGTCGGCGCCGTTCTTGTCACCCCGCCCGACCCAACGGCCCGCGGCCATCGCCGCGGCCTCGGTGACCCGGACGAGTTCCAGGGCGAGGTTGCGGTCGGGGGCCTCGGAGGGCACATCGAGTTCGGACGGCAAGTGATGATGCTCGGTCATCGGAGCGCACCTTTCTGTACGACGACGGCCGGATGAGGGTGTTGTCGCCTGACTCTATCCCCGAGCCGCCAAAATGAGCAGGGGCCCCCACGGATGAGCGCAGCAGGGACCTGCGACGATAGGGGGCGTGGCAGGCACGAACGGCAAGCAGAAGACCGCGCGGGACATGATCCTCTCCATGGGAGTCATCATCCTCGTAGCGGGCTTCGTGTACCTCTTCATCCCGCACGACGACTCCCCGCCCGACGTCAAGGCCGTCGACTACCGGGTCGAGCTGCTCACGGCGCGCCGCGCCGCCTCCTACCCCGTGGCCGCGCCCCAGGGTCTGCCCGACGCGTGGAAGGCCACCTCCGTCCGCTTCCGGGGCGACGAGTTCGACGCCTGGCATCTCGGCTTCCACGACCCCGAGGGGGAGTACGTGGCGGTCGAGCAGTCCACTCAGCGGCGTCCCGTCTTCCTCGACGAGGCGACTCAGGGCGCGCGGAAAACCGGGAAGACCGAGAAGATCGACGGCGAGACCTGGACCCGTTACGAGGGCGGCCGGTACGACGCGCTGGTCCTCGAGGGCACCAAGGGCTCGACGACGGTCGTGACGGGCACCGCGTCGTTCGCACAGCTGACGAAGATGGCCGAGGCGCTGCGGACGAAGTGACCGCGCACGAGGATGGCCCCCGGCGTCGACGCCGGGGGCCTTCCTCGTGCGCGTCCGCGGGGACGGCTCAGACGGTCGTGACGACCTGGTCGAACTCCAGGCGCGGGGAGCGCGGGAACCAGGCGTCCGGGCCCGGCCGGCCGATGTTGACGACCATCAGCGGGGTGTGGTCGTCATCCAGGAACTCCTTGCGGATGCCCTCCAGGTCCGCACCCGTCATCGGACCGGCGGCCAGACCGGCCGCGCGGACGCCGATGATGAAGTAGGCGGCCTGCAGCGCGGCGTTCAGCGCGGCGCTGTTCTCGCGGACGACGCGCTCGCCGAAGAAGGCGTCCTTGGCCTGCGGGAAGTGCGGGAAGAGCGCGGGCAGCTCCTCGTGGAACTCGTTGTCCGCGGAGAGGATCGCGACCAGCGGGGCGGTGGCGGTCTTGGCCTGGTTGCCCTCGGCCAGGTGCTGCACCAGGCGCTCACGGGCCTCGGGGGAGCGGACCAGGGTGACGCGCAGCGGCGACTGGTTCATGGAGGTCGGGCCGTACTTGACCAGGTCGTAGATCGCCTGCACCTGCTCGTCGGTCACCGGCTCGTCGGTGAAGGTGTTGGCGGTGCGGGCCTCGCGGAAGAGCAGGTCCTGGGCGGCGGGGTCAAGAACGAGAGACATGAGCGGAACCTTCTCGGGGATGTACGTCGGGTCCGGGGGGCCGGACCGGCTGACGTCTGCGACGGTACGCCAGTAAAGTTCAACGTTCAACCAAACTCGAGGTGTGGTGATCCACTTCACAGTGGGTCACCCGGGGTGGAGCGCGCCTCTACCCGGCGTCCTCGCCCTCCGCGGCCTCCTCCGCCAGCGCCGCGTCCAGCCGCGCCCGGGCCCCGTCCAGCCAGCGCCGGCACACCTTCGCCAGCTCCTCGCCCCGCTCCCAGAGCGCGAGGGACTCCTCCAGCGTCGTACCGCCCGCCTCCAAGCGCCGGACGACCTCGATCAGCTCGTCCCGCGCCTGCTCGTACCCGAGCGCCTCGCTCGTGCCCGGTGTCTCATCAACCTCGCTGGTCATCCACCCACCCTATGTGTCGACTCGTACGGAGAACTCACCCTCGGACACCCGCGCGCGCAGGGCCTCGCCGGCCGTCACCTCACCGGGGTCGCGGACGGCGTGCCCGTCCGGCTTCTGCAGCACGGCGTACCCGCGCTTCAGGGTCGCGGCGGGGGAGAGGGCCACCACGCGCGCGTGCGTGTGCGTCAGCTCCGAGTCGGCCCGGTCGAGCTGGTGCCGCAGGCAGCGCCGGCCCCGGTCGAGCAGGTCCGCCACCTGGTCGGCGCGCGCGTCGATCATCCGGTGCGGATCCTCTATCGACGGCCGCGCGAGAGCGTGCGCCAGCCCGCGCTCCTCCCGCTCCACCAGCGCCGCCACGCACCGCCGCGCCCGGTCCCGCAGCAGCCGCACCCGCTCGTACTCCTCGCCGACATCCGGCACGACCTTCTTGGCGGCGTCGGTCGGGGTGGAGGCGCGCACGTCGGCGACGTGGTCCAGCAGCGGGTTGTCCGGTTCGTGCCCGATGGCGGACACCACGGGCGTACGGCACTGCGCGACCGTGCGGATCAGCTGCTCGTCGGAGAACGGGAGCAGGTCCTCCACGCTGCCGCCGCCGCGGGCGACGATGATCACGTCCACGTCGTCGATCGCGTCGAGCTCCTTCACCGCCTGCACGACCTGCGGCACGGCGTGCACGCCCTGCACTGCGACGTTGCGCACCTCGAAGCGGACGGCGGGCCAGCGGTGCCGGGCGTTCTCCAGGACGTCCCGCTCGGCGGCCGAGGCCCGTCCGCAGACCAGCCCGACCAGCTGCGGCAGGAAGGGCAGCGGCTTCTTGCGCTCCGGCGCGAACAGCCCCTCCCGCGCGAGGGCCTTCTTCAGCTGCTCCAGGCGCGCGAGCAGTTCACCGACCCCGACGGGCCGTATCTCGGCGGCCCGCAGCGACAGCTGCCCCCGCGGGGCGTACCACTCGGGCTTCGCGAGGACGACGACCCGGGCGCCCTCGCTCACCACGTCCGCGACGTCGTCGAACACCTGCCGGTAGCAGGTGACGCTGACGGAGATGTCGTACGACGGGTCCCGCAGCGTCAGGAACACCACACCCGCGCCCGGCCGCCGCGACAACTGCGTGATCTGCCCCTCGACCCACACCGCCCCGAGCCGGTCGATCCAGCCCCCGATGAGCCGCGACACCTCACCGACGGGCAGCGGGGCTTCCGGACTCGTGTTCACAGCCATGCCCGCGAGGGTAGTGGGAACCGCTGACAAGACCGCTCACCCGCGAGCCGTCCGGCCCGCCACGACCCGGCCCCGTTCCCGGGCCCCACGCGCACGCAGGCCAACACCGAGCCCGCCCGGGGAACCACCCGCACCATCCGGGCGCAGCCGAACGCGGTGAACACCCTCGCGCTCGTGGCGACGGCGCAGACCGGCGCGACCGGGCCCTGCGTCTTGGCGTCCAGCGTGCCGAACACGCACCGGGGCCATCGGCGCCATGAACAGCGGCCCGCAGACGACCAGATCACGGAATCCGGGACTGCGCCGCGGCGCGCGCTCCCTCCGCCGCAGGGGCCGCCGATCCGGTCCCGGACGTCGTGCCCCCGCTCCCGCTGTACGTCACTCGCGTCGCGCCGTGTCAGCCTTCCCGGGGACTGCGCGCGGACGCGATCTTCGACTCGCCCGACGCGGCCTTACGATGGGAGGCATGTCTGCTTCGCCTGGCCGCCGTGTCCTGCTCGCCGCCCCCCGTGGCTACTGCGCGGGTGTGGACCGCGCCGTGATCGCCGTCGAGAAAGCCCTGGAGCAGTACGGCGCTCCGGTGTACGTCCGGCACGAGATCGTCCACAACAAGTACGTCGTGCAGACCCTGGAGAAGAAGGGCGCGATCTTCGTCGAGCGGACGGAGGAGGTCCCCCCGGGCAACATCGTGATGTTCTCGGCGCACGGGGTCGCCCCCGTCGTCCACGAGGAGGCCGAGCGCGGCCGCCTCGCCACCATCGACGCCACCTGCCCGCTGGTCACCAAGGTCCACAAGGAAGCCGTCCGGTTCGCGGGCGAGGACTACGACATCCTCCTGATCGGCCACGAGGGCCACGAGGAGGTCATCGGCACCTCCGGCGAGGCCCCCGACCACATCCAGCTCGTCGACGGACCGGGCGATGTGGCGAAGGTCGAGGTACGCGACCCGTCCAAGGTCGTCTGGCTCTCCCAGACCACGCTGTCCGTCGACGAGACCATGGAGACCGTCGACGCCCTGAAGGACAAGTTCCCGCAGCTCATCTCCCCGCCCAGCGACGACATCTGCTATGCCACGCAGAACCGCCAGCTGGCCGTGAAGCAGATGGGCGCCGAGTCGGACCTGGTCATCGTGGTCGGCTCGCGCAACTCCTCCAACTCCAAGCGGCTCGTCGAGGTTGCCAAGATCGCGGGCGCCCGCGAGGCGTACCTCGTGGACTTCGCCGACGAGATCGACGAGGCCTGGCTGGAGGGCGTGACCACGGTCGGCGTCACCTCGGGCGCCTCCGTCCCGGAGGTCCTGGTCGAGCAGGTCCTGGAATGGCTGTCCAAGCGCGGCTTCGAGGACGTCGAGATCGTCAAGGCGGCCGAGGAGTCCATCACGTTCTCCCTGCCCAAGGAGCTGCGCCGCGACCTGCGCGAGGAGGCCGCGGCCCTGGCCGTCGAGCGCGGCGGCGCCGGGACCGGTGAACATTCCGCGGAGTGATCGGGGGCAGGCCGGGCAGCACCGCTGTCCGGCCTGTGACGGTCAGTCGTTCGTCGTAACGTAGGGCCATGCAGATCTTCGGAGTGGACATCGGCGGATCGGGGATCAAGGGTGCCCCGGTGGACCTGGACAAGGGCGATCTGGCCCAGGAGCGCCACAAGGTCCTCACCCCCCAACCGGCCACGCCCGACGGAGTCGCCGACGGCGTCAAGCAGGTCGTCGACCACTTCGGCTGGACGGGCCCGATCGGGGTCACGTTCCCCGGTGTCGTCACCGACGGAGCCACGATCCGCACGGCGGCGAACGTCGACGACGGCTGGATCGACACCGACGCCCGCGCACTGCTCGGCGAGCGGCTGGGCGGTCTGCCGGTGACGGTGGTCAACGACGCGGACGCGGCGGGTGTCGCCGAGATGCACTTCGGCGCCGGCCGCGACCGCCGGGGCACGGTGATCCTGCTGACCCTCGGCACCGGCATCGGCAGCGCGGTCTTCGTCGACGGTGTTCTCGTCCCCAACACCGAGCTGGGCCACCTGGAGCTCGACGGGCACGACGCGGAGAAGCGGGCCTCCAGCAAGGCCCGCGAGGACCACGACATGACGTGGGAGCACTGGGCGGCGCACCGCGTGCGCAAGTACCTCGCCCACGTCGAGATGCTGTTCTCGCCGGAGCTGTTCATCATCGGCGGCGGCGTCAGCCGCAAGTCCCACAAGTTCCTGCCCTACATCGAGGGCATCAAGGCGGAGATCGTCCCGGCGCAGCTGCAGAACAACGCGGGGATCGTGGGAGCGGCGATGCGGGCGGCCGGGCGGTAGGGCCGCTCCGGACGGAGGGGTGTCACACCGGCGGCCGGGCTCCGGCCGTCCGCCGCCGGTGCACCAGCCGGATCCGCCGGACGATCACGATCAGCCCGGCGATCAGGGTCCCTCCGTACAGCCAGCCGGCCTGTGTGGCGAGCGCCGTGACCAGGCCCATCAGCCTGCCGCCGGTCCCTCCCTCGCCTTCGGCCAACGGCAGCAGCCCCACGGCGAACGCGATCGGCACGACGACGGGCGCGGTCATCAGGTCCCTCCGGCGGACCCAGAGGGCGGTCAGCGCGCACACCGGCAGGAACAGCACGCCGTACGCCGTAAGGGACGCCCCGAACAGCGCCGCGCAGAGCGCGCCGAGCAGGAACATCACCACCGCGCAGAACAGCCCGCTGCCCAGGCCGGTCAGCCGGGGGTTCGGCAGCCCTCCCGCGGCGGGCGCCGCTGCGGGCGCGGGCCGTGGCACCGGCACCGGGCGGCGCCGCGGCCCGGGCGGCCGGGCCGCGCGCACGGGCTCGCCCCCCGCTCCCCGTCCCGCCTGGGACGGCACGGGTTGCCGGGGCGGCCTGGGCCGGTCCCGTCGCGGTCCGTACTGGGGAGATCGCGTCCTGTATTGCTCCACCGCACCAACTTAGGTCGTTCTATATGCCAAATAGCCCTTCTGACACGCCGTGGAGCGCGGCTTGGCCAAGCGTTCGATACGTCGCCGGGTCGGTTCCGGACACGCCGTAGACTGGTGGATCGGCCGGTCCTCTGGCCCCCTGGCCCTCCACTCACGGGAAGTCGCAACGTGTCGCTCACGATCGGAATCGTCGGTCTGCCGAATGTCGGCAAGTCGACCCTGTTCAACGCCCTGACCAAGAACGACGTGCTGGCGGCCAACTACCCGTTCGCCACGATCGAGCCCAACGTCGGTGTCGTCGGCGTGCCCGACCCCCGTCTGACGAAACTGGCGGAGATCTTCTCCTCGCAGCGGGTCCTTCCGGCCACGGTCGACTTCGTCGACATCGCGGGCATCGTGCGCGGCGCCTCCGAGGGCGAGGGCCTGGGCAACAAGTTCCTCGCGAACATCCGCGAGTCCGACGCGATCTGCCAGGTCATCCGTGCCTTCAAGGACGAGAACGTCGTGCACGTGGACGGCAAGGTCTCGCCCAAGGACGACATCGAGACGATCAACACCGAGCTGATCCTCGCGGACCTGCAGACCATCGAGAAGGTCCTGCCGCGCCTCCAGAAGGAGTCGCGCATCAAGAAGGACATCGCGCCGAAGGTCAAGGCCGTCGAGGAGGCCAAGGAGATCCTGGAGAAGGGCGACACGCTGTTCTCCGCGGGCATCGTCCAGGGCTCCGGCAACGAGGAGCTCCTGCACGACCTGCACCTGCTCACCACCAAGCCGTTCCTCTACGTCTTCAACGTCGACGAGGACGAGCTGACCGACGAGGACTTCAAGGACGAGCAGCGGGCGCTGGTCGCCCCGGCCGAGGCGATCTTCCTCAACGCCAAGCTGGAGGCGGACCTCGCCGAGCTCGACGAGGACGAGGCGCTGGAACTCCTCCAGTCCGTCGGCCAGGAGGAGCCGGGCCTGGCGACCCTGGCCCACGTCGGCTTCCGCACCCTGGGGCTCCAGACATACCTGACCGCCGGCCCCAAGGAATCCCGCGCCTGGACCATCAAGAAAGGCGCCACCGCCCCCGAGGCCGCCGGCGTCATCCACACGGACTTCCAGAAGGGCTTCATCAAGGCGGAGGTCATCTCCTTCGACGACCTGGTGGAGACGGGGTCGGTGGCGGAGGCCCGCGCGAAGGGGAAGGCCCGCATGGAGGGCAAGGACTACGTCATGCAGGACGGGGACGTGGTGGAGTTCCGCTTCAATGTCTAGCCGGTGATGTCCAAACGGCAGGGACTGCAGAAGGGCTTGCGTGCCTTGGCAGCCAACATCCGTGCCGATGCCGAGGAGCGGTACGACGGCGCGGAGCACGGGTGGTGGGCCGGTGTCGAGTGGACGCTGCGGGGATCGAGAACACCGCCGCCCAGATGCCCGAAGGCCGGCCGTAGGCATTGGGTGCCGACGGGCGTCAGGGCGTAGAAGCGGCAGCTGACGCCGGGCCCGGCTGTGCGGGGCTCGCCGGGGCGCGGGTCGTACAGGGCGCGGCCGCCGGGCCACCGGGAGAACTCGGTGGTCAGGGCGACACCGTCGTCGACTTCCTCGGTCAGCCATCCGTGGCCAGCAGCAGGCCGATGCCGATTTCGACCAGGCCACCTGGAGGGCGCGCAGCTCGCGCTCGGCATCGGTGAACTCCAGCCCCGGGCTCGAGAGGTCGGCCACGAGGTCCGTCCGCAGGAGACAGGGCCTCTATCCGATGAGGGCCACCGGGGCGTCCCAGGCGTTGCGGTCGACGGTGATGGTGTGGCCTCCGCGGCTCTCCTTGCTGTTGACCATGTACTGATGGGCGCGGCTGTGGTTGGTGTACAGCTTGGGATCCCAGGGCCAGTCAGCGGTGGTGGTGTTCTTGTTGTTCCACAGCGCGTACCAGAGGTTGCCGGGCAGGTCGGTCCGGTCGGTGGCCGTGGCGATGGCCTTGGCGCTGGAGCTGCTGAAGCCGTAGAGCCCGGCGCGGTATGTCTTGGCCCGCAGGGTCTTCGAGAAGGAGCGCACGTACGTCAGCGTGGCGTCGTTGCACGCCTTGTTCGTGGTGTCGTACGACTCCATGTTGAGGTAGATCGGGCTGCCTGGCTTCATGCCGAGTGCGGACGCCTTGGCGACGGCGTCCTCGGCGTTGCTCTTGCCGAGGGCGGCTGCCGTGGTCGCCGTGAACCTCTCCGGGTTTCTGCTGGTCTGGCAGGGCGGCTGGGCGCCCACGTAGAGCGGGATGAGCTTCCATCCGGCGGCGCTGACCGACTTCACCCAGGACGCGGTGAGGTTGGGCTGGGCGCAACCGCGGTTTTTGCCGCCGATGTAAACAGCGGCGGCCCCGTAGAAACCGGTGTTCCATGCCTTCATCGCGGAAAGGGAAGGAGCCGTGCACGTATCGAACGCCCGGCCCGTGTACGTCTTCTGCGCAGGCCAGCTCGTGGCGGCCATGGAGGTCTGCGCCGCGATCCCGGCGCCGGCGACTACGACGACGCCTGTCGTGGCCCACGCGATGTAACGGCCTCTCTTGGACAGCCTGTGACTGGACATACCCACCCCATTCGGATCGCGGCCCGCGGCCGCAACTGATGCATCGGCGAAGACTCGCGAACGCAACGACACGCCAGAGGGTGCGGCTGCAGCGCTCGGCGCCTTCTGGGCAGCGCGGTTGAGCTCCGGCAGTCGGAGCGCTCCGCACCTTATCCAGGCCCCTCGCTGGTTGGTGGTGGAGGGTGTCAATGTTGGGCTCATGGTCTCCACATAGACGGCGGCGGCCTCTGCGAAGAGGTTCTCGGAGGCCGCCGCCAGGGTCCCCATTGCAGCGCGCTGACCTGCCTTGGTCGGGGCTGTGGTCAGGGTGTGTCGAGTAGAGCTTCCCCGTGATATCGGACACGTGATCGTTATGCCGGGAGGGCCCGGCTGCCCCGGCCCGCTCCCCACGTGAGGGGCGTGTCGGGCGGGGCGGCCTGGTCGGCGAGCGCCGCTTGGCGCAGGCGGCGCTCGCGTGCCTGGATGCGGCGTGTCTTACGGGAGGTGGACAAGGCCGTCGGTGGTGACGGTCGGGCGGCCGGAGGTGCCGGCCACGACGATCTTGACGGTGTGTTTGGCACTGGTGGCCCAGGTCTTGGTCCAGATCGCGTCGCGGTACTTGGTGGTGGAGGACTTCAGGTCGACTGTCGTGGCCTTGACGCCGTCGACGTAGATGTGTGCTTGGCCGGAGGTGGTGGCGCGGGAGACGATCCATGCTGCGGACTTGCCGGTGAAGGTCCAGGTCAGGCTCGCCTTGGCGGAGGTGCTGGAGTAGGACTGGCCGCCGAGGTAGCTGGTGGAGGTCTTGGTGGCCCAGGTGCCGGTCTTGACGGCGGCGGTCTCCTTGAGGATCACGGGGGTGCTGGTGACGGACGCGGTGGCGGTGTTGCCTGCCTGGTCGTAGGCGGTCATGGACCAGGTGGTCGCTGTGCCGGCTTTGGCGGTGTGTGCGGCGCTGTTCGTGGTGGGGCCGTAGGTCATCGCCGCAGGGGTGGTGAGGCGTACGTGCTTCAGTGCCGCGCTGTCGGTGGCCTTCCAGGCGAGGGTGAGCGGGACGGCGGTGGTGTTCACGGTGCCGGTCCGCAGGGAGAGGACGGGCTTGGTGGTGAAGGTGGGGGCGGTGGTCTCAGCGATCACGGTCGCGGCCGGGGTGGTGGCAGTCTTGCCGGACTGGTGGACCGCGCGCACGGCGATCGTGTGGGTCCCCGGGGTGAGGGTGGCCGGGGCGGAGGTCGTGGTGCCCGCCACGGTGGCGGCGGTCTTGCCGTCGATGAGCAGTTCGTACCGCTTGACCAGCGAGGCGGGGGTGGTGGACGCCCAGTTCACCGTGACGGAGCCCTTGGTGTAGTACCTCGGGCCCGAAGTGCCGGTGCCGGCGAGGGACTTGAGGGCGAGGCCGGTGACGGGGCCGGCAACCCAGGAGCGGATGGTCGCGAGCTGGTTGTAGAAGGCGTCGCCGGGGCACTGGGTGTTGAAGCCGTCCCGGTGGCCGTGGATGACCGGGACGGACAGCTGTGCGCCCTTGGCCCAGGTCTTGCCGAAGTAGTTACGGCCGTTGTCCCCGGCGGTCAGGGTGGCGGTGCCGGCCGGATCCACACCGTACTGGCCGAGCTTCCACGCGGCGATCCGTGCGACCGAGACCATCGCGGCTTGCGGCGGCGCGGCATCGGTGTAGGTGCCCAGCACGGAGATGCCGGTGGTCTCGGCGTTGAAGCCGTAGGCGTGCGCGCCCTGCACCGGGCGGTCGACGCCTCCCTTGCGGCCCTCGTAGACCGTGCCGCACTTGTCGACGAGGAAGTTGTAGCCGATATCCTTCCAGCCCAACTGCTTGACGTGGTAAGCGTAAATCCCACGCACCACCGTCGGGGCGTCGGCGCAGCTGTAGCTGTTGGACTCGGCGGTGTGGTGGACCACGACCGCCTTGACCTTCCCGCCGGGCAGATATCCGGGGGCCTCGGGGCTGATCGACTCGTCCGCGCCCCAGCCTGCACGGGAGGTGATCGCCGGGCGCGGCGCGGTGGAAGGCGGCGCGGTCGGTGCCGTCGACGACGGCGTGGGTGTGGGGCTCGCGGTCATGGTCGGTGGAGCGGACGCGGATGGCGTACTGCTCGGTGACGCGGGCTCACCCGGGGTCTGGCTCACCGACGGCTCTATGGTCGGCTCGTCACTGACGGTCGGCTCGGCGGTCGCGGTGGCGCTCTGCTCTGGCTCCGCGGGATCCGACGGCGGCGAGGGCTGCTCGCTCTCCTCGACGTCGAACGCCGCGGGCTCCATGTCCGTTACGCCGCCCTTGCCGGGGTCGACCATGTCCAGGCGCAGCCCCGCGGGCAGTCCGGCGGACGTCGCCCCGCCCGAACTGACGCGTACCTCGACCCCGTTGGACGGGCCGACCCACGCCGGCTCGGTTCCGCCACGTGCGGCCCCGCTCTCGCCCTGGCCGCTGTCACCGTCCAGCCGCACCCACGTCGACCACCGTCCGGACTCCACAGCACGGGTCCGGACCTGGACCGTGCCCAGCGCGCGGGCGCCCGGATCGGTCCAGGTCACCCCCAGCATGCTGAACGGCTTCACGTCGTCCCGCTTCAGTGATGCGCTGCGGCCGTCGCCACTCGACCGCAACGCGGCCGTACGCGTATCAGCCTTCACCGGCCCGGACTTGGCGTCCGTGCCGGTGCTTGTCGCGGGGCTGCCGGACACTGACTGGAACACCAGCACCCCGGATATCCCCGCCGCCACGGCAGCAGCCGCGCCCCCCACGATTCGTCGCCGCTGCACGCAGCCCCACCCCTTCAACCGATCTGTCCGCACGCAGAAGCAGCCGGCTTCCTGCCCGCCCGCGTCGCGTGCCTGAAGGGAACGTACAACCTCTCCACAATTCCCCCTCACGCAGGGCCGCGACAGGCTGAGACGCCTCTTGCCCGGGCCCGTCTGGGATTTAGCCGACGAGAAGCGTTCACCCATCGGGCGCAGGAGAGAGGAGGATCAGGTCGCTGCTGGGAACTGGACGGTCGATCTTGTCCCCCTTGCCACAGTTTCCGATCTTTTATTTCTCGATACCGTCACATCGTCATCACACAGGTGATGTACATGTGCACATGTGAGACCGAGGAATGACGATGATTCACATACCTGCGCCGGGGGAGCGCGGGCGGCCTTGGTCCGGGGGGGAGTCTGCGCTACATAGCGGGGAGTCTTGTCCTGGCCTTGTCCGTCACGCTGCTCGACGGCACCGTCGCGATGGCCACGCCATCCCAGGCGCCTGCCGCGCCGAAGAAGCCGGCCGTCACGCAGGCGGCGGACATCCCGTCCGCGCGCGTGGCCGCCCGCTTGTCGGGCAAGCGGGTGGAGGCGCTGTCGGAGCGCACGGAGACCGCCACGACCTGGGCGAACAAGGACGGTTCGCTCACCACCGAGCTGACCGCCGGTCCCATCCGCTTCGAGGACGAGACCACCGGTGACTGGCGTGACGTCGACCTCGACCTCGTCAAACTGGATGACGGGGGTGTTGAGCCGAAGGCCCACCGCGGTCTGGAACTGGCCGGCAAGACCGGTGCCCCGGCAGCGTCGTTGAAGGCGGCGCAGTCGGCCAAGGCCACTGATCTGGTGACGCTCGGTGAGGGTGACGAGCAAGTCACCTTGCAATGGAAGGGCGGTCTGCCCGCCCCGAAGCTGGACGGCAACCGGGCCGAGTACGTCAACGCGGTGCCCGGCGCGGACGTGGTCGTGGAAGCGACCCGTACCGGGTTCGAGCAGTTCGTCGAGATCAAGGATCGAGTACACCTTCCACGCCGGCCATGGCGGATTCGTCCAGCCCACCGACGGTGAACGCACCGCGCGCCGCCTGCCCCTGGTCGCCGAGGCCGACGGCAGCAAGTACAACGCAGCGTCGTTTTCATGGCGCCGCTCCGCAGCCGATGACTGGCAGCCGATCCCAGTCGGCCAGGTCACTTCCGACGGTACCGCCCTCACTGGGTGGCCGGTGCCCCTGACCGGTGGCAAGAACAGCCCGCTGGTGTGGAACGCCACCAATACCGTCGACCCCGACGGCACCGTCCAGATCAAGGCCGACTTCACCGGACCGAACTCCGCGACCGGCAGCACCCAGCCCCTTTCCGTCGTCGTCGACCGCAACGCCTCCGGTGCGGCCACGGACGAGATCGGTCCCGGTTCGGTGAACCTGCTCACCGGTGACTACACGCTGTCCGCCGGCGACGCCTCGGCCTTCGGGTTGTCCGTGTCCCGCACGGCTTCCTCCCGCACTCCGGACAAGGGTGCCAAGCAGGAGGGCCAGGCAGCGATCTTCGGTAGGGAGTGGGTCTCCGGCACTGTTGCCGAGGCGACTCAGTCGGACTACTCCCACATCCGGCGGATCTCCAACACGGCCGTCGTGGTCGTCGAGTCGGAAGGTGACGAGACCCACTTCACCGCCAATGCGGCGAAGACAGGGTGGATCCCCGAGACCGGCTCCGAAAACCTCACTCTGACCGGCAGCGTGACCGGATCGTTCACGCTCACGGACACCGAGGGCACGGTCACCCAGTTCACCAAGCCTGACGACACCGCAACCACCTGGCAGGTCTCCTCGACACTGCTGGACGGCCTGTCCAACACCACTACCACGATGGTGTCCGAGACGGTGACCGTGGACGGCAAGAAGCTGGCCCGGCCCAAGCGGATCATCGCCCCGACCTCGGCCGCATCGGCTGCCACGTGCACGTCGACGCCGTCCACCAAGGGCTGCCGGGCGCTGGAGTTCGTCTACGCCGCCTCCACCACCGCCACCGACGGTGTCCTCGGAGACTTCGCCGGCCAGGTGAAGGAGATCCGGCTGTGGTCTACCGAGCCCGGTGCCGCCGCGGCCACCTCCAAGTCCGTGCAGACCTACGCCTACGACTCCTCCGGCCGCCTGCGTCAGGCATGGAACCCGCAGATCAGCCCCGCGCTGAAGACCGAGTACTCCTACGACGCGGCAGGCCGGGTCACCGGTCTGACGCCTGCCGGGGAACTGCCCTGGACCTTCACCTACGGAAAGGCCGGCAACGCGCGACAGCACCCTCGTCTACGCGGACACCGTGACCGAATCCATCCACGGCCAGGTCACCTGCCACGCCGGCTGGTCCGACCAGACCTACCGCTACGACGCCACCGGCCGCCTCACCACGGTCGAGGACACCGTCGACACGGTCTGCACGCGCCGCGCCTACACGTTCGACGCGCGCACCAACCGCAAGTCCCTCACCACGACCGCGGCGGCCCCCGGCCTGGACTGCACCACCACGGGAGGAGCCACCACCAGCCACACCTACGACAGCGCCGACCGCCTCGTCGACGCCGGCAACCTCTACGACGCGTTCGGACGCACCACCTCGGTCCCCGGCAACGGCACAGTCGGCTACTACGCCAACGACCTCGCCCACCAGCAGACCGCGAACGGCCAGCGCCAGACCTGGCAGCTCGACGCCGCCCACCGTTTCCGCTCCTGGAAAACCGAAACCGGCAGCGGCGGCACCTGGACGCAGACCGGCTCCAAGCTGAACCACTACGACGATGACGGCGACAACCCCCGCTGGATCGTCGAGGACACCGCCACCGGTGCGCTCACCCGCAATGTCGAGTCCGCCACGGGCGACCTCGCCGCCATCACGAGCAAGACCGGCGACACCGTCCTGCAGCTCACCACCATTCACGGTGACGTGGCCCTCCAGCTCCCGCTGGACACCAGCAAGGCCCCAGTCGCCCTCGACAACGACGAGTACGGCAACGCCCGGGCCGGCCAGGCAGCCACCCGCTACAACTGGCTCGGCGCCAAACAGCGCTCCACCGAGACCCTCACCGGCCTCACCCTCATGGGCGTCCGCCTCTACAACCCGAGCACCGGTCGCTTCCTCTCCCTCGACCCCGTCTACGGCGGCGGCGCCAACGCCTACGCCTACCCGGGAGACCCCGTCAACGAGTACGACCTCGACGGCAAGTGGTGGAGCCGCGTCGGCATCGCGGCGACAGCAGCCGGTAGTGGCTGTGGTCTGTTCACCGCAGGTCTCGCCGCGGCGGGATGTGCGGTTGTCGCCGGCGCTGCTGCAGGTGCCGGAGCCAAGTGGTACTGGAACCGCAAGGCATCCTTCGGGTCCATCGCCCGCGCAGGAGTGGCGGGGGCCACGGGCATCGGTCCCTTCGGTTCCGTCTTTGGGTCCATCGGCCGCTGGGGCGTGAAGAGGGCCGTCACACGATGGGCCACCAAGCGCTACCCCGCCCGCGGAAACCATCGCGCGGTCTACAGAAGCCACCGCAAGAAGTCTTCGTGGTGGTCCTGGCGACGGTGATCTAGTCCCCTCGGTCCGGTTCCCTTGGGTCACCAAGGGAACCGGACCGACCATGAGGAAACGTTAGGAGCTGAAATGAGCGAATCTCGAAAGAACTCAGTGGCATTCTTCCTGTTGGGCGTGCTCGCTTTCCTGGCAGGAGTCGCCTTCTGGATCACCTCGGGGAGAGCCTCAGCAGCGGTGAATTTTGCCTGCTCATCCGTCGTGTTCGCCGGAGCGTGGTTCTTTGAGCGGATTACGAAGCGGAGCGAGGGCAGCCAAGACTGAACATCTGGATGCGGTCGACCTGAAGTTGATGGGATTCGACCGCTGACCGGCAAGGACTGCGGCTGAGTTGCCCGACGAGCCGTTTGGCCACTCAGCTGCGACGCAGACCAGTCACCCGGCCCGCGCACCCACGGCGGCGCTGACAGCATGCCTTGGGCGCCAGCGTAAAACGCACCCCTTCTGGCTGTCACTGGCAAGGGTGCAGCTTTGCCCGGCTTGACGACACAGCGGCGCAGCTCGCCGCTGACCTGGGCACGAACAGGGCGACGCTGCGTGAGTGAGTGCTGCGGGACAGGGAGCGTCGCGGCGTCGCCCCCGCGCCTGCCGTCGAGTCAGAATGGTGCAGGCACGCCCGCGGGCATAGCCACACAAGCCCGTCAACTCATCTCCTGCACGAACAGGAGGAGGGGGCTTCGTGAACAACGACCAGATCAGCGTGCGCATGGTGTTGTCGCTGGTGGGCACGTTAACCGTCGTCGTCGCTCTCCACCACCCGGCAGTCGGCGCGGCAATTGGTGTCGCCATCGTCGTCACCCTGCTCAACGAGCTGATGGGCAGGTAGCCGCCGCCCATCCCAACCTGCGGACATGCGAGTGAGGCTCGGACCAGCTGGTCCGGGCCTCACGGCTGTTCGGGGAGCAGCTACAGGTCGAACTCCAAGTGCTCGATGTCCGTGAACCGGACCTCCTCCAGGCTTCCGGTGCGTTGGCCGCCGTCCTGGAAGTACACCTCCTTGAGTCCTTCGGTCGCGATCTCCCGTAGACGCTGTTCGGTGGCCCCCTGCTCGCGCTTCGAAGAGACGGGCGGCGTACTGCGGCGGCCACGCCACGGTCAGGTGGCGGATCCGGTTCTCGTCGGTCGAGCCGATCGGTGCGGTGTAGCCGATCCGGGCCCGGGTGTCGACGACGATTCCGCCGGTCGTCGCCGCCTGCTGCCGTGCCTTGGCCCGGATCTGTGGCTGCCAGCGGGCCTTCACCTCGCGCTCCAGGCGCGCTGGGAGATCCGCAGCCTCTGGGCGACCGCCTTGGTGCCCTTGAGTGCTTGACCAGGTACCGCATCTGCGCGGGCGGGCTCTTGGGTGCCCTCGTGCTTGACCAGGCCCGGGTTGATGGCGAGCTTGAAGCCGCCGGGCAGCGGCTTGCCGTCCCGGTAGGGCAGGAAGTCCGGCCGGGGATTCACGCGCGGCGGCCGTCATGCGAGAGGAACAGGTCTCACGCGAAGCGCGTTTCCTACCGGCGCACCGCATGGGGCTAGGCTGGCAACGCCTGGACCGGAACGCAACATACGGAATGAGCTGGAAGATGCGTTACTGCTAGACAGCTTCCGATGACTACCGGGGGGGCCGTACGATTTGTGCGGCACCCCTGGCGACTTTCTGTCAATGCGGGATCGCAAAGGACAAGGAAGAATGCCTCTCAGTAGGCAATCCGGACATGCACCCTTGAGGAATGCGGAATGCGGAATGCGCTACAGGAACAAGGTTATCTTCTCGACTTCCATCGCAATGGTCGCGGCAATGACGGCTGTCGCCGTTTATTTCCTCTTCCTCGATTCCGGTGCCCCAAAGGACGTCTGGGAGGTATCTCTTGCCCTGTCCCTACCGTGCGGGGTTGGCTGGATGCTTATCCGAATCGGCATCACGCCATTCACCGAATGGAATGATACCGAAGTGAAGGTGTGCAACCCCTTCTTCACGTACCGTGCGGGACTGGACAAGGTGCGCCTGTTCAGCAGAGAAGGCAGGGGCGGTGCATTCGAACTGGAAGGAATCGGGATGGTAATGCCATGGTCCATGACGCGCTCCATCCTCGACGGCAAGAGAGCAAACGGGGCACGGCGGGATCTCAGGCATGCAGTGCTTCGAGCACAGAAGACCATGGAAACGGATGCAGCAATCCCGACAACCAGAAGACTTCGCTACGGCTGGTTCGACATACTTATCATCCCGCTTCTAGCGGCTTTCGTCTGGGCCTTTCTCCCTTGAGGATTGCCGCACAAATCTTTCGACCGATCGGCCAAGTGGCCCGCCGGGTGGGCCGTCCGGCCTTCGGTGCCGAATCAAGCGTAGGCCACTGTCTACCGCTTTTGGTTTACTAAGGATTCGCATGAGGTATCGGAACAGGCTCACCTTTTCCGCAGCGATCCTGGGAATCGTCGCGCAGCCGTGCGTCTTCCTGTACTTCGCCCTCTTCGGCCAGACCTTCTCCGGAGACACTCTGGACCTGATTGCGGTGGCTTCGATCGGATCGCTGGCGATATGGCTCTTCGCCAGGGTCGGCATCCAGCCGACGATCCGCAGCGAGGGCAGAACCCTGTTCATCCGTAACCCGCTTCTCTCGTACGAAGCCCCGATGGAGAGCGTGGCGCTGGTGGCGAGGGACGGGGCGGCAGCTATCCGCATAGAGGGAGTCGGCGTCGTCCACCCGTGGGTTCTTTCACGCTCTGTTTTCGACGGCAAGCGTGTCCGTGCCGCGAAAGATGTACTGCGCGACCAGATCCGGGCAGCGGCGGGCGCAAGCGTTCTGGAACCGTCCGGCCGCACCGCGAGAAAGCGCCTCAGGGTCGGCGCACTTGAGGTGTTTCTTCTTCTCCCGGTCGCGTTCCTCATCTGGAATGTCTTCGACATCGCCATGGGGAACTGACCCTGGTCCTGCCGGGTGGTGGCGTGCAGGGTGGGATTCAGTTCGTGGTCTTCTTCGCGTTCGTCGACTCTCGTTGGCTCGGCCACAATCGCCTCCACGTCGACGCCCCGGGCACGCCTCGCGAGCAGATCGAGAACCTCGTCACCCTCGTCTAGAACCGCTCGCCCATCCGCGACACCCTGGTGAGCCCCGTCGACGTCGTGACCATGCTCGCCTGATCGTCCGAGTGGATCAGGCACCACTCCACGGCCCCGCCGTATGCCGGCCAGAAAGATCCAGTACAGGCGGGGCCGCCCGATGCGGGCGCTCGGCGCCGGCCTTCGCGGAGTCGCTCCAGCCGAGGCCGAACGAACCGCCACGTCCGAGGGTGTCCGGATCTGGGTCGGCGTGGGTCGACCTCAGGGGTGCCACTGCGCACGTACCACCGCCGGGCCCCTGAAACGCTCACCGGTCCACGACGTGGCCTCACTGCGTGGGCCCACTCTGCCTGAGCCCGCGATGGGGCGGACGGGCAGGCTCAGACGTCCTTGATCCGTACGCGGTCACCGCACAGCTTCAACCAGTCGTCGCGGTCCGAGGTCAGCACAAGGACGGGTGCGGGGACGCGGAGCGCCATGGCGGCGACGAAGGCGTCGATGGCGTACTTGTGGCCGTGCAGGCCCCCGGCGTCGTGCAGCAACTGCACCGCGGTGAGGCTGTCCGCCTGGGTGACGTCCTGGTGCTGAAGGCGGGAGAGCACCCAGTGCAGCCGGGCGGTGTCGGTCTTGCCGTAGACGGCCTCCACCACGGTCAGGGCCGACACGAGGACGGGTACGCCCACGCGCCGAGCGGCCTCGATACGGGTGACCATCTGGCGGTCGTTGCGCAGGAGCAGCGAGAGTGCCTGGGAGTCCAGAACCAGGGACCGGGCCGCGGGCTCCTTCATGCGGCGCTGTCGCCGGATGCGTACGGGGTCGGTGCGTCACCGAACAATTCGCGCTGCGCGGCCTGAATTTCAGCCTCGCTCAACGGCTCATGCTCGGTCTCGTAGGCGGTCACGATCTCGGCGAGGCCGTCCATCGCCAGCTGATGCCGGACCGCCGCTGTGACGTACGCGGACACGCCGCGCTTGCCGGTGCGCGTTCGCAGAGCGCCGAGGAGTTCCGAGGGCATCGAGACGGAGATGTTCTCCGTCCCTCCGGGACGGGGTGACTTCATGACTTCAGTCTAGTACATGGACTATTACAAGGTTGAGGTGCTGTACGGCCCGCATCGTCGGTGAGTAGTCTCGGTTCCCTGGATCTTCTTGTGCTCAGTCCCGGCGCCGTGCTGGATCGGTGCTGGATGATCGGGCGTTTCCGCAGGTCAAAGTCTTATGGTGGAGTTCCGCTTCAACGTCTGACGTCTCATCAAGAACTGTGCCCGACCCGCTTGTTGGTGGGTCGGTGCAAGTTTCTGTCCGCAGGTGGTACTCGCCCCGTCGTGAGGGGCAGCGGCAGGTCCGGTCGGCGTGGCAGTGAGACTGCCTCAGACCTTGACGACCTCCACGGAAGGGCCGCACAGGAGTGTCAGATCCTCGGGGTCGGACGTGAGGACGGTGACCGGCCGGGGTGCGTTGCGGGCGATGACGGCGAAGGCGGCATCGATGGCGTACTTGTGGCCGTGGAGGTGATGGGCGCGCAGAAGCGCGGCAGCCTGGTCGGTGATCTCCTTGGTGACGTCGTGAATGTCGACGCGGGAGAGGATCCACTTGATACGGGCCGGGTGGATGCGCTCGTAGTCGGCCTCAAGCGTGGTCATGGCGCCGGTGGCGACGCGGATGCCCTCTTCCGACGCCGCTTGGACCAGAGCCACGACGGTGCGGTCCTTGAGGTAGAGCTTCGAGAGGCCTTCCCTGTCGAGCAGGAGGGTGCCGGGCATCAGGCGGCGGTCCCGCCGGCCTGCCGGTGGTCGTGGCGCAGCAGCGCCCGGGCGGCCTCGACCTCCTCGTGGGTGAGAGCGTCGCTGGCGGTCTCGAAGTCGGCGACGATCTCCCGGAGCTTGTCCATGGCGACCCGCTGTTCGAGGGCCTCGGCGACGTAGGCGGAGAAGCCCCCCGGGCCGACGTGGGCGCGCACGGCCTCGGCGAGGTCCTCAGGGAGACTGATGGAGTACTTCCTGCTACCGCTCATGCCGCCGATCCTACCGGCGGTCGTAAGTCTTCGGTGGTGACAAGCTCCTGCGGGTCCGACTGATCCGCGCCGGCTTCTCTCGTATCCGGGAGATCCCACGCAGGGTGCCTCTGACCTGCGGCAGCGCAGGTCAGAGGCCCCGCCCGCTGGGATATCGACCTCTTCTCCGGACAGGAGGGGCGCCCTGTCCGGGGCGGGAGTGGGGGGTGGGAGGATGCGGGAACTGCGAGGGAGGGGCGGGACGCGTGGGGCGTGGCGAGCGGGACACGGTCGCGAGAGGAGCGCGACTGCACGAGGCAGCGCAGGCAGTGGTCGTTGACCACGCCAGGGCTGTCGAGGCGGTGCGGGCGGCGCTGAAGCCGATCCACGACGCAGCGGTCACGCGGGAGCTCGACGCCATCCCCGTCGCCCGGCTGCAGGACGTCACAGAAGGACGTCTGCGGCTGGGGAACGTCGAGAAGAACGGCTTGGGCACGGTGGGCCGTGTTCTCGAAGCGGGCCCCTATCGGTTGCGGCAGATTCCCGGTGTCGGGCAGCGGACCCGTCGACCAGATCCTTGCCGCTGCTCGTCGGCTTTCCGAAGCGGTGCACGAGACGGTGGCCGTCCACATAGACGTGGACCGGCCGGAGCCGAGCACCACCACGCTCGTCATGGCCCTGCACGTACTGGTGGAAGCCGGCCCGGACGCCCGGCGCGCGGTGGACCGGGCCGCAGCCCTGTTGGAACGGCTCGGCCTGTTGCTGGTCGACGCGAGGCCCGCCGCCGGGCGTTTCAGGATGCTCCTGGCCGGCCAGGAGAAGAAGGCACGTGCCCTGGCGGCGGTCGCCGAGATCCGCTCGGTGGTGGACGAAGCAGAGCAGACCGGCCTGCCTGAGCTGCTCGCCCAAGCCTCGGTGGACCTGCTGCGTGGATCTTCGTCCGACATCGCGGCATGGGTGGACTTCGAACTCCGCTCCGCGGAGTACTACAGCCTGCTCGCCGGGATCTCGGGGCGGCTGCCGGACGCGGCAGCCGCCGAGGGGTTCCTGCCGGAGGAGATTGCCGAGCGGGTACGGACGCAACAGCTCGACGACTCGCACAGGCGGGTCTCCCTGCGCGGTTACCAGGCGTTCGGCGCGCGATTCGTCCTTGCACAGCGCAAGGTGATACTCGGCGACGAGATGGGTCTCGGGAAGACCATCCAAGCGATTGCCGTGCTGGCGCACCTGGCTGCCGAGGGGCAAAGCCATTTCATGGTCGTCTGCCCGGCGAGCGTTCTCGTGAACTGGACTCGGGAGATCGAGGCCCGCAGCGCCCTTCGCGTCGTGGTTCTCCACGGACCCGACCGGCACTATGCGTTCGCCGAGTGGAAGGGGCGAGGCGGGGTGGGGGTGACCACGTTCGACGCACTGCGCGGATTTCCGGCGCCGGGCGGCGGGGAGGTCGGACTGCTCGTAGTCGACGAAGCGCACTCCGTGAAGAACCCGAAGACCAAGCGGTCTCAGTCGGTCGCCCTGTGGACCCAGCGTTGCGAGCGCAGCCTCTTCATGACCGGAACCCCGATGGAGAACCGGGTCGTGGAGTTCCGCAGCTTGGTCCTGATGCTCGATGGAGGAATAGCGGACTCCCTTGGCGAGCGGGACACCTTGGCAGGATCGGTCGCTTTCCGCAAGGCCGTCGCCCCGGTCTACCTGAGGCGCAACCAGGAAGACGTGCTGACGGAACTCCCCAGCCTTCAGCAGAACGACGAGTGGGAGGAGCTGAGCACGTCGGACGAGGAGGCGTACCGCGAAGCCGTACGCGCAGGCAACTTCATGGCGATGCGCAGGGCCGCGTACATGCGCCCCGAGAAGTCGGCCAAGCTGGACCGGCTCCGCGAGATCGTTCAGGAGGCCGGCGAGAACGGGCAGAAGGCAGTGGTCTTCTCCAATTTCAAGGACGTGCTGGGCGTGGTGAGGACGGCGCTTGCTGCGGGTCCCACTACCGGTACTCCGATGTTCGGTCCGCTCACCGGTGGCGTCCCGGCCGGGCGACGGCAGCAGATCGTCGACGACTTCGCCGGGGTCTTGGGGCCAGCGGTGCTCCTGGCGCAGATCCAGGCGGCCGGTGTCGGCCTCAATATGCAGGCTGCCTCCGTCGTCATCATCTGCGAGCCGCAGATCAAGCCGACCATGGAGCATCAGGCAGTGGCCCGGGCCCACCGCATGGGCCAGGTCAGGCCGGTTCACGTGCATCGTCTCCTCGCCACCGGGGGAGTGGACGAACGCATGGTGAAGATGCTGGAGGAGAAGACCCGCTTGTTCGATGCCTACGCCCGCCGTAGCGCCGTGGCCGAAGCCACCCCGGACGCGGTCGACGTGTCGGACACCGAGCTGGCCCGCCGGATCGTCGAGGAGGAACAGGCGCGTCTGGGGATGACGGACGGAAGGCCCACGGCATCCGGGTGAGGGGTCCTCCAGTCCGCAGCCAGTCCGCAGGACACCCGTGAACGGACGTCGGGAGCCAACGCATGCGAAGAGCACCGCGCACGCCGCGACCAGCGCGAGCAGCGGCAGGGTGATCAGGACGAAGGGGATGAGCAGCCGCACGACATCGATCCGGTACGACTCACCCTTGAGTAACTGCATGCCCACGGCGGTCAGGGCGAGTGCGAGCAGCATCGAGCCGAGCACCAGCAGATTGCTGAAGAACTTGCCGAGCAGATAGGAGATCCGGCTCATGGGCGTCGCGGCCAGGATCTGCCCGACGCCGGTCCGCTCGTCCTTGGGCACGGACCCGCGCGTGATGCTGAACCCCGCGAGCGCCAGCCACACGGCGCCGCCGAGTGCCGTGACCACGCCGACGTACCCACTGGTGTAGAGGCCGCGGTGGTCGCCCATCTGGAAGATCTGGAAGTCGGCGTCTCCGAGGGGAGCGGCGAGCAGGCCGAGGGCCAGGGTGCCGAGCAGGACGACGAGATAGGCGGGACGTCGTCGGCGCTTGCGGAAGTCGGCGAGCGCCACTGCTCCCATGGTCTTGGGCATCAGCGCTTCATCGCCTGCGACGAGCCGGCGGAGGTGGGGGCTCCGGCGGGTGCGGACGTTAACAGGAGGTATGCGTCGTCCAGTTCGGGCTGGACGAGTTCGGCTTGGGGCAGCGGCGGCTGCCCGGCGAGCAGCAGCCGGACTCGTACGCCGTCGGGCGTGCGCGTGGTGCCGCTGATCAGGAACTGCTGGCGCAGGGCGGGGAGACGATCGGAGGATACGGTCGCTTCCCAGACCGAGCCCTCCGCGAACCGCAGCAACTCCTCGGGTGCGCCGTGGCGCAGCAGCCGTCCGCCCGCCATGATGGCGATCCGGTCGGCGGCGGAGGCGACGTCGGACACGATGTGGGTGGAGAGGATCACCACGCGGTCGGCGGCGAGACCGGACAGCAGATTGCGGAACCGCATCCGCTCCTCCGGGTCGAGGCCCACGGTCGGCTCATCGACGATGAGCAGCTTGGGGTCGTTCAGGAGAGCCTGGGCGATGCCGACTCGCTGCCGCATGCCACCCGACATGGAACCGAGCCGCTGCTTGGCGGCATCGGTGAGGTTGACCAGACCGAGCAGCTCCGCGATCCGGGAGCGTGCGGAGCCGCGGGACAGACCCTTCGCCGAAGCCAGATAGAAGAGGAACTCCTGGGCGGTGAGTTGCGGGTACACGCCGAAGTCCTGCGGCAGATAGCCGAGGGTGCGGCGCAGCGGCCCGGGGTCCTTGCTGATGTCGGTCCCCTGCCACAGCACCCGGCCCGAGGTGGGTTTCGTCACGGTGGCCAGTACCCGCATCAGCGTGGACTTGCCCGCTCCGTTGGGGCCGAGGAGGCCGAGGACGCCCGGATTCAGGTCAAGGGTGAAGGAGTCGACGGCTCGCTTGCCGCCGGCGTGGTCCTTGGTCAGCTCGTTGATCTGTAGATCCATGGGTGGTCAGCCTTTCCAGGCCGAAGGCGCTGGTGTGGTGGTCACTTGCTTCATTTCCGTCATGCTCCTGGCGGGCGTGCACCGTGCGCCATCTGCTGTTGTGCAGAGGTGGAGGTGGGGCCTCGTCCCTTCGGCCGATCAGCTCTTCTGCTCGACCCGAACCCAGCCTCGGGGACTCTCCACGCTGATGCGGTGGGTTGCTCGGGGATCGTTCGGGACGTCGACGCGGTACTTGTCCTTCTCCTGGGCCCTGCCCTCGATCGCGTAGCGGGTGCCGTCCTTGGGGAGCGTCAGCTTGATGTCCCCGGTGTCGAGGTGGGCCGACACCCGGCGGGGCGCCTTGCGGAACGACAGGAAGTGCGCGGCGTCGTGGCTGCGCACCTCGACGTCCGGGGCGTTCGAATCGGAGACGGTGATGCGTCCGGTGCCGGTGGTCAGCCGCAGCGGCCCGGAACCACCGGCCAGCTTGATCTTGCCGCTCTTCGTGCGGACCGTGAGCCCGTTGGTGAGGCCCGCGGCGGTCACGTTGGCGCCCTCGGTGACCACGGTGACCGCGATGCCCGACGGGACCTTCACGGTGTAGTTGCTGCCACAGTTGAGGACCAGGCCGCTGCACTTGGCGGTGAGCCGCAGGGTGGTGCCGTCCAGCTTCCAGGACGCGTTGCCCTCCTCGGCTGCCATGCCGGTGAGTTTGCGGGAGACGGTGAGGTCCGGTCCGTCGCCGGCCTCGATCCGCACGTTGCTTCCGGAATCCACCGTCAGTCGCTTTCCGGAGAATTCGAACGTGCGATTGTCGTTGCGTGGTTCCACATCGAGATCACCTACCGAACCGCAGCTGCTGAGGGCCAACACGGCAACGAGAGCCGCCGCGCCCGTGCTCCAACGAGATAGTGATTGCATGTACTTGATGGTGGCCAAGCCGGATGGTCATCGGTATCTGCCGAAAGGGAGATTCTCGCGGCGCGCGGTTCCTCAGGGAATGCCCAGCCAGCGGAGTCTTGGCCACAACTTGACCCAACTGGTATGAGGGCCGCGGCAGATCAGAACGTCGCTGTGCTGCCAGGGATTCATGGCGTCGAGAGAGAGCGGCGGCCGGGATTCGCAACTGTTGAATTCCGGATCGATCTCCCGCCGTGCAGCGCGGGGGATCCCCTTCTGGCCGACCAAAAGGACTACCTCCGTGCCCTCCTCGGGGCGCCCGAATCCGTGGTACGAGTTGTGACCGCTGTGGACGGGCGGCAGCCCGAGCGCCGGGCCGTAGCGGTCGAGCGCGCCGGCCTCGGCGTAATTGCCCGCCACGATGGCCGTCCGTGACCGCTCGCCGGGCGGCAGTGATCGATAGACGCCGGCCACCTGCTCCGTTCCCGGCGGCCGGGGCACGGGAACTCGGGCTGATCGACCTGCCTTTGATGTGCGCGCGGGAGCTGGACGTCAAGGGAGCGCTGCCGCGCACGGTGCGGCTCCTCGCCCATGTGGAGACCGACCGGGAGAAGAGCCAGATCCGCCATGTCCATCTGGGCGGCGCGGCCGAGCTGCGCCCCGACCTCGCACGCCCCGACCCCACACTCGCCGAACACGGCCGAGCCGATGCCGGTTGACCGCCGCTTGAAGCCGGACGGCCACGCGCCGCCGACGGTCACCGGGTGGGCAGCACCGCCGTCACCCGCCAGCCCACGGGATGCTGCGCCTCAGCCTTGAAGGTGCCGCCGACCGCCTCGACCCGGCGGCCGAGGTCGGCGATGCCCGTGCCGCCCCCTTCGCGCTCGGTGGGCGCGGTGTCGGCGGGCTGGCCGTCTCCGTCATCGGCGACGGAGATCCGCAGCCCGTCCCCGTCGTCCGTGTGCCGTACGTCCACGATCACCTGGGACGCCGATGCGGCATGCCGCCGTACGTTGGTGAGTCCTTCCAGGACCACGCGGTATCCGACCGAGCTGATCTGCGGCGGCAGCCCGTCGAGGACGCCCGGGGCGAGGTCGAGGCGGGCGGGGATCGTTCCCGTACTGCTGAACCGGTCGACGAGAGTGGCCACTTCCTCCACGCGGAGCGAGGCCCGTGGCCCGGAGTGCTCCGCCTGCCCCGCCCCGACCTGCGCGTCCGCATCGCTCGCGCGGCCGCTGCTGCCGGCCGTCTTCGTGTCCGGGCGCACCCGCTCGCTTGCGCTGCCACGGCCACTGTCCCGGCCGCCGTCCAGCTCGCTGAAGATCCGGATCGTTCGGTCCATGGACTTCAGTGCCTGTACCCCGGCGGTCTCGATCTGCGGAAGCAGCGCGAGTGCCCGCTCCGGGGAGTCCTTCGCGAGCGCTTTGGCGGCTTGGGCGAGCACCATGACGCCGGTCACGTCATGGGCCGCGAAGTCGTGCAAGTCCCTTGCGACGGTGAGTCGTTGGGCCCGGCGCTCGGCTGCCACGGCGATTTGGCGACGGCTGTCGAGGGAGCGCAGATAGCAGGCCGCGCCGATCGAGAGCCCCGCTGCGACGCCCCAGATCACACAGAGCCCCACGGTCTCGCGCTGCTCGGCCGGGGGGTTGAGGGTCAGCGAGATGCGCAGCGGGATCACGGCGATCGTCAGGAGGAGCCCGAACGCCACGGTGGCCGCACAGCCCGGCTTGGGGTGCCGTACGGAAGGAATGGCGAGCACGAGGAGCGCGAGTGTCTCCGCAAGGATCCACTGGGCCGTTTCGTTGTCGGCGGGCCCCCGATAGCGGAAGGTCACCCACAGTGAGCCGGCGCACGCGACCGAAACCGTCGTCCACAGCCGCCACGGCCGGGACCCGGACTGCCACAACGTGAGTGTCACCGTGGCGAGGAACGCCAGGACGGTGGAGCTGCGGATGAGCGGATGCACCGCATCTGCCTCGGTGGCGGCGAACGATATGACCCCGACCGAGAGAAGCGCAGCCCCAACTGGCCTGGCCAACATCCGGAATGGCCGCCCCAAGATGAAAATCTTCTTCATCACATGATTGGACTTTACAGCGTGCGAGGATCACCGTATGACGACGAACATTGTAATCGCGGACGACCAAAGAAGTGTGAGGGAAGGATTCCGCCATATCCTCGAAATCCAGCCAGACATGAAAGTCATCGGCGAGGCGGGCGATGGCGAGACGGCCCTCGAACTGGCCCGTGCGTTACGACCGGACGTCCTGCTGGCGGACATCCAAATGCCCTGTATGGACGGCCTGGAACTCACCCGCAGGCTGGCGGAGGAAGCGCCCACGGTCCGGGTCGTCGTGGTCACCACCTTCGACCTGGACGAGTATGTGCACTCGGCGCTGCGGTCCGGTGCCTATGGCTTCCTCCTGAAGCGGTCCGGTGCCGCCCTGTTGGTGGAGGCGGTACGCGCCGCGGTCGAGGGCGATTCGCTGATCAGCCCGCAGATCACCACCCGGCTCCTGCGCAGCCTGACCGTGCCGCACCGGGACCTGAGCCGGCAGGTGCAGCTGACGCCACGCGAGCTGGAGATCGCCCAGCTCGTCGCCGACGGCCTCACCAACGTCGACATCGCGGCCGAGCTGTTCATCTCGCCCGGCACCGTGAAGACCCATCTCGCCAATCTCCAGGGCAAGTTGAAGGTCCGCAACCGGGTGGGGATCGCGGCCTGGGTGTGGGAGGCGGGGCTGCGCAAGAACCAGTAGGACCGACGGGGCCCGCAGTGGACCGAACGGCTGGAGGGACCGTGACCGCTGAGAGCCCGGAGCAAGCCGCCAAGTGCATCGTCGTCCGAGTGAAGATCACCCGAGTGACCGCGGAGCGGCTGCCCGGTTGCGTCAGCGGCTCCATTGTTCCCTTCACCTTCGATCCGGACCTGGAATTAGTGGTTGACCCCGCACTGCTGGAACGAGAGGAAATCTTCTTCAATACCGCGGATTTGGTGCTGCCCGTGGCCCTCGATGTTCGAGACTGCGTACGGATTGCGCGCAAAAACCCTCTGTCCTGCTGCCGTTCGCAACGGCGGCAGGACAGAGAGGTGTGGGTTCTGCTGTCAGCTCAGCGCCCGCCAGTCGTCCCAGTCGGCGGCGGTCATCGACACCAGAACCGTGCGGTCGCCCTCGTAGGGTGCGCGACCGTGGCTTGCGAGCACGTTGTCGACCATGAGGAGGTCCCCTTCGTCCCAGTCGGGACTCACGGATGTCCGCTCGAACGCCGCGTGAATCTCGGCGAGTACGTCCTCACCGATGGGGCTGCCGTCGCCGAAGTAGGCGTTCCTCGGCAGATCCCGTTCGTCGAAGATTGCGAGCAGCGCCTCCGTCGTGGCCTTCGGCAGCGAGCCGACGTGGAACAGATGGGCCTGGTTGAACCAGACGGTTGCCCTGGTGACCGGGTGGGTGGTGAGGGCCGGGCGCACTCCCCGTCATGCGCCCCGCATCTCCAGACGCTTGAGGCGCAGGCGAAAACGCTTGGTATTGCGGGAGGGGGAGGCCACTCGGACGCCGCTCGCCCGACCGGCGGTGCGCCGAGGCCGGCTGCCATCGCCACGACGGTGGCGTCGAGGCCGCACGTACGAAATGCCCGATTCGGTGTGTATCGGACGGCCCCTGAGTATCCGGCTTTCAGGAAGCGGGCCCCGCGTCGTGCCACGGGTAGTCCGGCGGTGGGGGTGTGCCCGTCTCGCGGGAGACCTCTCGGGTGATGCGGCGCCAGACGTGCTCCGGGGGCGGGGTCGGCAGGTCCATCGCCTCCGCGGAGCGAGCCGCGGTCACCAGGCGGGTCAGCGTGCGCAGCTCGGCGCGGCAGAGGTCGCACCGCTCGACGTGACGCAGCGCCTCGGCGTCGTCGTCGCCCGGCGCCGCGTTGCCCAGGGCCAGTTCCACCAGGTGCGCGGACTCTACGTGGGCCACTGCGCCCTCCCGGACTCCACGGGCTCCGCCGTGACGACGAGGTTGGACACGTAGCCTCCTCGCTCGGGGACGTACGGAGGCGCACAGGTGATGAGGATGAGGACGGGGGCGCCGGTCCGGCGGAACGCCGAGGGCGGCAGGTCGTCCTTCGGCACGGTGACCCGTGAGACGACGCGGTAGTTCACCGGCTCGCCTCCCGCTCGGCGCACCTCGACCCGGTCTCCGCGCCGCACGTCGTACAGCGCCAGGAACTCGCCGAGGTCACCGGTCTCGGAGTCGACGTGCCCGACCAGCACGGCCGAGCCCCGGGCACTGCCCGGCGCGGGGCCGTAGCGGTACCAGCCGGCCACGGAGGGGTCGTCGGGGACGGCCATGTCCCCTTGACCCGTCACGCCGACCGGGCTGACCCGGGCGTCGAGGTCCGCGCGGGGTACGAGCACGCGCCGGGGCGGTGGATCCTGCGCCGTGCCGGGGGCGGTCTCCGGGGCCGCCGTGACGGGGGCGGTTCCCGGGGCCGCGGCGTCCTCGCGCTCCGACGGCGCTGCCGCGAAGTCCGGAGGAGTGGGCGCGGACCGGTCCGACGGCGTGGCGGGAAAACCGAGGACGGCTGCCAGAACGGCAGCCGCCACAATCGGTCCCGTCAGCCGTCGTGTGCCGTCAGCCACGCCGGCGGGCGACCCGGCGGGCCATCAGCACGCCGGCCACCGCGACCGCTCCGGCCCCGGCGGCCCAGGCGGGCCCCAGGTCGGTGGAGTTCCGCTCGACGGCGGCGCCACTGCCGCCCGCGGGGACGCCGCGGGGCGACGACTCCATGCCGCTGAACGTCTGGGTCGCCAGCGCGAGGTTCTTGTCCTCGGCGCTGCCCCAGGCGTAGACGACATTGCTCGTGCCTTCGCCGAGCTTCAGGTCGGCCGGGCCGATGGCCACGGTGTCCGTACCGGCGAGCACCACATCGGCGTTGATCGTGCCCGCGTCGACCTCGGCGGTGTCCTCCTTCGGGTTGGTCAGGTCGCTGAAGACCGGCTGTCCGCCGGCCCGCACGTCGACGGCGGGTGCCGCCGCGACATGACGGACCGTCAGGCGGCTCTTGCCGGCGTCGACCTGGGAGACGTCGTTGGTGAACGCCGTCAACTCCGGCTTGCCGTCCGCGGAGAGGTGGGCGGCGACCGTGGCGTTCGCGCCCTCGGGCACCTCGATCTTCTTCTCCAGGGCCGGAGTTCCGTCAGGGCCCTGGCCCGCTTCGAAGATCTGGATCTCGTAGGTCCCGGCGTCGAGGGACTGGGGGTCCGTCACCGTGCCGGGCTTGAAGTCGCCGATCAGTTCGTCACCGTTGGCGTACACGTCCACGGTCATACCGGGGATGCCGTGGAAGACGGACACCATGGCCTTGTCCTGCTGGTCGGCCAGAGCGGGTGCGGTAACGCCGAGGGCCAAGGCGAAGGCTCCGGCCGAGGCGGCGATGGCGATGCGGGTGTGAGTGGTCATGGGAATCATTCCTTCGAACGGAGTCTCCGTACGGTGCGGAGTCTCGGTCCTGCTTCAGGTCCAGGGGCCGCCGTGGATGCGCGCACGGCGTCATCGCTACAGATCCGTGTCGGGGACCGGGGGCTGCTCGATCACCAGACGCAGCCGGTGCAGGCCGCGGCGGGCGTGGCTCTTGACGGTCCCCAGGGGCATGCCGGTGCGCTCCGCGATCTGCGCCTGGGTCAGGTCCTCGTAGAAGGCCATGCACAGCACCTCCCGCTGATGGCTCGGCAGCCGTGCCAGGGCGTCGACCAGCAGCACCCGGTCCAGGACGCGGTCCGGTGCCGCCTCGTCGGGCCCGGCGGTGTCCGCGTCGCGGCCGGCCGAGTCGATGAGCGTCAGCCGCCTCGTCCGGGCCGCCAGCGCGTCGACGATCTTGCGGCGCGTGATGCCGACCAGCCAGGCGCCGAGCGGGCCCCGTTCGGGCCGGAATCCGGCCCGGCCGTGCCAGGCGCCGAGGAAGACCTGCTGGGTCACGTCCTCCGCCTCGTAGGTGTCACCGAGCAGTCGGGTGGCCATGGTGTGGACGAGTGACCCCCAGCGCCGGTAGATCGCGGCGAACGCCTCCTCGTCGGCGGCGACGAGGCCACGGGCCAGCTCCTCCTCGTACCGCGTTTCCTCCGCGGGCGCGGTGGGGGCGGTGAGTCGTGTGTTCGTGATCATGGCCTGGTTCCTCCTGCAGTGCGTCGTGCGGGGACGGAAGGCCGTCTGCCGAACCGCACCGGTCGCGCCCTGCCGAGCCGCGACCATGCGCTCGAATCCAGTGTTCGGCGCACAAACGACGCATCTCAACATGCGTCGTTTGTGCGTCGTACAGTCGGAGGTATGGGAGTACACGAACGGGACAGCGGGGAGCGCGGACGCGGGGGCACGCCGCTCGGCGGCGGTCTGACCACCGGCGAGGTGGCCAGGCGGCTGGGGGTCGCGCCCACCACGGTCCGCACCTGGGACCGGCGCTACGGCCTCGGCCCCGACGCGCACACCGGCGGCCGGCACCGGCGGTGGAGCGCCACGGACGTGGCGCGGCTGGAGCGGATGTGCGCCCTGACGGCGACCGGGATACCGCCCGCCGAGGCGGCCCGCACGGTCCTCGGCGAAGCGACACCGCAGGCGGCCCCGGCCGGGCGGGCCGCCCAAGCGCCCCCGCGGGCGCTCCCGGGCCGGCCGGCCGCCGACGCGCCACGGCCACCGTCACCACCACCGTCCGCCCGCAGCCGGGCGGGCAGCGGGCTGCGCCTCGGCGATGTGCGTCAGGAGTGCAAGGGCATCGCCCGTGCCGCTCTGCGCCTCGACGCCGCCGCGCTGGACGAACTGCTCGAGGCCGCGATCGCCGAGCACGGGCTGGTCGCCGCCTGGACCGAGGTGATCATGCCGACCCTCCAGGCGGTCGGCCGCAAGTGGGAGAGCTCGGGGGAGAAGTACGTCGAGGTCGAGCACTTCCTGTCCTGGCACGTCTCCGGCGCGCTGCGGCGCGGCGCCCCGCCCGCGGCCGCCGACGGCCCGGGCGCGACCACCGTGCTCGCCTGCGTGCCGGGGGAGAACCACACGCTGCCCCTGGAGGTGCTGGCCGCCGCGCTGGCCGAACGCGGTCTGCCGGTGCGCATGTTCGGCGGCGCCCTGCCCGTGGAGTCCCTCGTCACGGCCGTACGCAGAACCGGGCCGGCGGCCGTGGGGCTGTGGGCGCAGTCCCGGACGACCGCCAGCCGGCCGCTGGCCCAGCACGTGGCCGCGATGGAGTGGGGGGTGCGGGGCGCCCGCCGCAAGCCGGTCGTCCTGACGATCGGGCCCGGCTGGACCGGCCGGGCCGTGGCCGGCCTGCCGCGGCCGAGGGGGCTGGCCGAGGCCGTCGCTCTGCTGGAGTCGGTCGTGTCGCGGTAGCCCCGGCCGACTGCATCCGAACAGGGCCGTCGGCCGGAAGCGGTGCGGGAACACAACACAGTCGGCCGGGCGGCCGGGAGCGGGGTGCGGAGATGAGCGGCGCGTGGTGGGCCCGGTGAGCCAGGGGCCTGCCGGCACGTCGGACGTGCTGGTCCTCGGGGGCGGTGCCGCCGGCCTCAGTCTCGCGTACCGGCTGGTCGAGACCGGCGTCGCGACCGTGACCGTGGTGGAGCCGCCGGACGGTCCGGCGCGTCCGCCGGAGCGGACGTGGTGCTACTGGGACCAGGGCGATGGCGAGGGCGACTTCGACGAAGCGGTCACCGCCACCTGGCCCCTGCTGCGGGTGCACGGCCCCGACGGCAGCCCGCTCACCGTCGATCCGGCCCCCTCCCGCTACCGCATGGTGCGTTCCACCGCGTTCGAACGGCTGGTGCACGCGCGGCTGGCCCGTTCGCCCGGCGGACGGCTGCTGCGCGCGACGGCGGACGCCGTGCGCGACGTACCCGAAGGCGCGGAGGTGCGCTGCACCGCACCCGGCGGCCGGACGCTGACGCTGCGCTCCCGGTACGTGTTCGACTCGCGGCCCCTGCGCGCCCTGCCACCGGCCCGGACGCAGCTGCTCCAGCACTTCCGCGGCTGGTTCGTGCGCACCCGCGCCGACCGGTTCGACCCGGCGGTCGCCGACCTCATGGACTTCCGGGTGCCCCAGCCGCGGCACGGGCTCGCCTTCGGCTACGTCCTTCCGCTCGCCCCGGACCGGGCCCTCGTCGAGTACACCGAGTTCTCCCGGACCCCGCTGACCACCCCGGCCTACGAGGCGGCGCTCGGCCACTACGCCCGCGAGGTGCTGCGCCTGGGCGAGTTCACCGTGGAGACGGCCGAGCAGGGCGTCATCCCCATGACCGACGCCCGCTTCCCCCGGCGGGCGTCGGCGGCCGTCTTCCGCATCGGCACGGCGGGCGGTGCGACCCGCCCCGCCACCGGCTACACCTTCGCCGCCGTACAGCGGCAGAGCCGGGCCATCGCCGCCGCCCTGCGGGACGGCCGCGGCGCCGTGCCCGCACCGCACGGGCGGCGGGCGCTCGCCATGGACGCGGTGCTGCTGCGGGCCCTGGACACCGGGCGGATCGACGGCCCCGCGTTCTTCACCGGACTGTTCCGCCGCACGCCCACACAGCGCCTGCTGCGCTTCCTCGACGGCGCCACCTCGCTCCGGGAGGAGTGGGGCATCGGACTGCGCACCCCGGTGGGCCCGATGCTCCGCACCGCCCTCGAGGTGCCCTTCCTGCCCCGCCGCCCCCACCCCGCCCCAGGAACCGGAGAGAGCCCCCCATGACCCTGCTGCGCGACCGCGACCTGGCACACGCCTTCGACCACGCGTCCCGCACCTACGACCGTCTCACCGGCCTCAGCCCCGGCTACCGGAGCGACCTGCTGCGCTCGGCCCGCCGGCTCCGGCTCCCCGGGGACGGGGCCGGTCTGCACCTGCTCGATCTCGGCTGCGGCACCGGCGCCTCCACCCGGGCCCTGCTGCGGGCCGCACCCCGGGCCCGGATCACCGCGGTGGACGCCTCCGCGGGCATGCTGCGGCAGGCGCTGGCCAAGCCGTGGCCCGACGGCGTGCGCTTCCGCCACCTGAGCGCCGAGGAACTGCCGACGGCCGGCGAGGGCCCGTTCGACGCGGTCTTCGCCGCCTACCTGTTCCGCAACGTCTCCGACCCGGACGGTGTCCTCGGCACGGTGCGGACCCTGCTGCGGCCGGGCGGGCGGCTCGCCGTCCACGAGTACAGCCTCGGCGGCTCGCCGGCACACCGGGCGCTGTGGACCGCCGTCTGCCAGGGAGTGATCATCCCGGCGGGCACGCTCACCGGTGACCGGGCCCTGTACCAGCACCTGTGGCACAGCGTCCTCGGCTTCGACACCGCTTCCGTCTTCACCGGCCGGCTGACGCGGGCGGGGTTCACGGGTGCGCGCGCCCTTCCCCTCGCCGGGTGGCAGACCGGCATCACGCACACGTTCGTCGCCCGCAACGGCTCCACCGCGGCAGCGGAGGCCACCCGATGAGCCCGGGCGCCGCCGCCCACCGAGGCGGGGAGGGTCGCCCGAGGAGCACCCGCCCGGCCGCCCGCCGCGGACGGGACCGCAAGGCCGAGGTCCTGATGCCCGTGCCCGGCCGGGACCGGTTCGCGCCCGGGGACGCGCCGTCCGTCGCCGTGGTGGGCGGCGGGATCGCAGGTCTCGCCGCGGCCACCGGACTGGCCGAACGCGGGGCCCGGGTGACCCTCTACGAGCGGGAGGAGTCCCTGGGCGGCCGCCTCGCCGGGCACCGCACCCGGCTGGCCGACGGCTCCGAGGTGACCATGAGCCGCGGCTTCCACGCCTTCTTCCGCCAGTACTACAACCTGCGCGGCCTGCTGCGGCGCACCGACCCAGCCCTCGCCCGCCTCACCCCGCTGCCCGACTACCCCCTGCGGCACAGCGGCGGACTGACCGACAGCTTCGCCCGCGTCCCGCGCACCCCGCCCCTCAGCGCCCTCGGCTTCGCCGCCCTCAGCCCCACCTTCGGCTGGCGCGACCTCACCGCCCTGGACGCCCGGGCGGCGCTGCCGCTGACGGACGTGCGCGTGCCCGACGTGTACACCCGCTTCGACCAGGTCGGCGCGACCGACTTCCTGGAACGCGTCCGCTTCCCCGAGGCCGCGCACCACCTGGCGTTCGAGGTGTTCTCGCGCAGCTTCTTCGCCGACCCGCGCGAACTCTCCGCCGCCGAACTGATGCTGATGTTCCACATCTACTTCCTCGGCTCCTCGGAGGGACTGCTCTTCGACGTGCCCGACGAGCCCTTCCCGCAGGCCCTGTGGGAGCCGCTCGGCGACTACCTCCAGCGCCTCGGCGCGACCGTTCGCACCGGCACCCCCGTCCACGGCGTGGAGCCCGTCGGCACCGGGGGAGCCGAGGTGCGCACCGGCACCGGCACCGACCGGCACGACGCGGTGGTGCTCGCTCTGGACACCGGGGGACTGCGCCAGGTCGTCGCCGCCTCGCCCGGCCTGGGCACCGCCCCCTGGCGCGACGGCATCGCCGCCCTGCGCACCGCCCCGCCGTTCCTCGTCTCGCGGCTCTGGCTCGACCGGCCGGTCCGCGCCGACCGCCCCGGCTTCCTCGGCACCAGCGGCTACGACGGCCTGGACAACATCAGCGTCCTGGAACGCTACGAGGGCGAAGCCGCCCGCTGGGCCGCGAAGCACACGGGTTCCGTGGTGGAACTGCACGCCTACGCCGTCGCCCCCGGCGCCGGCCGGGAGACCGTGCAGGACGTGCTGCTCGGGCAGTTGCGGCGGGTGTACCCGGAGACCCGTCAGGCGCGCGTCGTCGACGCCCGGCACGAGTGGCGCTCGGACTGCCCGCTCTTCCCGGTCGGCACCCACCACCGGCGCCCCACCGTGACGACCCCGCACCCGTGGCTGACGCTGGCCGGCGACGGGCTCCGCTGCGACCTGCCCGTGGCCCTGATGGAACGCGCCGCCACCACCGGCTTCCTGGCGGCCAACGCCCTGCTCGCCGGGTGGGGCGTCCGCGGCCAAGTGCTGTGGACCGTGCCCCGGGCGGGCCGCTCCCCGGTGCTGCGGGCACTCGGCGCGTTCGCGGATCGCCCGGCGCGCCCGTGACACCCGGCCGTCGTACGGGCCCGCAACGCCCGTGCCGCCGGTGACGCCAGGCCGCCGGGCGGGCCCGGGGCGTGCCGCACAGGCCCGTCCGGGCGGGCCGCCCCCGCTGCTGTGGGTACTTGGCGCGTTCGCGGATCGCCCGGCGCGCCCGTGACACCCGGCCGTCGTACGGGCCCGCAACGCCCGTGCCGCCGGTGACGCCAGGCCGCCGGGCGGGCCCGGGGCGTGCCGCACAGGCCCGTCCGGCGGGGTCACCTCACCCGGGGAACCGTCCGGTGCTGCGCAACGCCCAGCGCCGCTCCGCGTAGGCCAGGTCGTCGCGCCACAGGCGCCCCGCCGTGTGCCGCATCAAGGGGCGCAGCACGGGGGCGGCGGCCCGGGCCAGTGCGAAACCGCGCCGCTCCGAAGCGGCGACGACCGCCTCGATCACGGCCGTCCGCGGCCGGTCCGCGTCCGCGGCGGTCAGCGGCGTGGCGTGGGTCTCCACCACGGACGTGGCGCCCTCGCCGTCGGTGATGCGCATGACGACGGTGCGCGGCTCCGGCGCGGTGAACTCGGCCCGTACGGGCACCACGAGTCGGCCCGCCACCCGGAAGGACACATCGACGACGAAGGCGTCGTTCTCGTCTCCCTCGTCTCCCCGCGGTTCCCGGGCGACCGTCAGATCGACGAACGAGTACGGATGGAACCAGGACCCGTGCCACGGGTCGAGCCGGTTGGCCACCACGTCCTGCGGTTCGCACCGCCCGACCGCCGTGAACACGGCGTCCACCCCGGTGCCGGGTGCGGGACGGGCCGGGACCACGGGCCGCTCCGACGGCTCCTCACCGCCGACCGCGTCCAGCCGCACCCACACCAGCACCCCGTCGTCGTGGACGGGGTACGGCTGCCAGCCGGCGAACGGGGAGCCGTCCAGGGCCAGTCCGTGCCAGTGGCACATCAGCGTGCCGCACACCACCCGGCTGTCCCGCAGCGGTGCTCCGAGGTGCGGGCAGGCACCGGGACCCGCCCGCAGGTCACCCGAGCGCGAGCGCCACAGCACCACCTCGACGCCGGCGACGGTCCTGCCGTAGGGGCTGCCGGGGCGCACGTCCCGGGAGGCACCGACCACGAACCAGTTGCCGGAGGGCCGGGCGGACGCCCGTTTCAGCGTGTCGGCGATCAGCGCCGGACGGGCCGCGCGCCAGGTCGGCGTCTGCTCCGCCCAGCCCGGGCCGCGGCGCCGCCGCAGCGGTGCGGTCCAGCGCGCCTTGTCCGCTCGGTCACCCATGACCCGGTCCCTTCCGTTCCAGCGCGGCGTGGCCCGCCTCGGGAGCCGCGTGCCATCGCGCGCCGGCCGCCTTCAGGACACCGGCCGCGGCGGTGGCCGCCCGCCGGCGCCGGGGTACCACCGCACGGCGGTGCAGCACGGTGTAGTCGTGCCGCGCGATCGCGTCGAGGATGCCGCCGTAGAGCGTGAACGCGGTCCCGATGCAGGGGCGCACCCGCGGGTCGAGCATCGCGATGCCCGGTTCCGCCGTCCGGTACACGTCCCTGGTCAGGGCCTCGGCCGCGACGAGTGCCGCCCGGATGCGCGGGTCGCGGCGGCCGGTCCGCCGGCTCCACTCCAGGAGCGGCCGGTCCACGCCGTGGGCGGCGAGCAGGTCCGCGGGCAGGTAGACGCGACCGCGGTCCAGGTCCTCGCCCACGTCCCGCAGGAAGTTGGTCAGCTGGAACGCCACCCCGAGGGCCGCCGCGTGCGGTGCCGCCTCCTCGCGCGGGACGACCGTGCCGAGCACGGGCAGCATCTGCAGGCCGATCACCGCGGCCGAGCCGTGCATGTAGGCCCGCAGGTCGGCGTAGGTCGGGTAGTCCGTGACGGTCAGGTCGGCGCGCATCGAGGCGAGGAAGTCCGCGAACAGGGTCACCTCGATGCCGTAGCGGTCGGCGGTGTCGGCGACGGCCCGGACCACCGGTTCGGTCCCGCCCCCGCTGCGCAGCGCATGGGTGAGATCTCCTTCCAGCCGCTTCAGCAGCAGGTCCCGCTCGTCGGGTGTAAGGCGCCGGTCCAGGTCGTCGACGATGTCGTCGGCCCAGCGGGCGAAGCCGTACAGCGCGTGCACCGCCGAGCGGCGTTCCAGCGGCAGCAGGCGCGTGGCCAGGAAGTAGGTCCGGCCGTGCCGGGCGTTGAGCTGCCGGCACCGGCTGTAGGCGGTGCGCAGGCCGGGGTCGGTGATCCCGGCCGCGTCCAGTTCACGACGGGTCATGGGCACCTGCTCCGGTCGGGGTGGACGGGAGGCGGTTCGCGGACCGGCCCGCCCGGGCCGCCCGGGTGCGGCCCCCGGTGACGCGGGCGGCCGCGAGTTTCCCGCTGATGAGCACGGTCGGCACGCCGACACCGGGGGTGGTCCCGCAGCCGGCGAGCACCACGTTGTCCAGCCCGCGTACGAGGTTGCGCGGCCGGAAGGGTCCGGTCTGGGCGAAGGTGTGGGAGACGGAGAAGGGACTGCCCGCCGCGTGGCCCTGGGCCGTCCAGTCGAGCGGGGTCACCAGCAGTTCCTCCTCGACGCTGTCCGCGAATCCGCCGAGGCCGCGGCGTTCCAGCTCGGCGACCAGGCTGTCGCGGTAGCGCGGGCCCAGGTCCCGCCAGGCGGCGGCGGAGGGGCCGACGGCGGTGTTGGGGCAGGGCGCCAGGACGTAGTGGAGGTGACGGCCCGGCGGCGCCAGCGAACTGTCGTGCGTGGTCGGACGGGTGATCAGCAGGGACGGGTCGCTCATCAGCGTTCCCGAGCGGGTCAGTTCGTCGAAGGTGCGCTCCCACGCGGCGCCGAAGGACAGCGTGTGGTGGGCGAGGTGGGGCCAGGTGCGGTCGGTCCCGGCGTGCAGCACCACGGCGGACGGCGAGTGCCGCAGCGGTACCGGGCGCCGGGGAGCCCGGCCCAGGAGCCGGTGCGCGGCGGGTAGTTCGCAGGTCAGCACCACCGCGTCGCACGGGATGCGCTCACCCGAGGCGAGCCGGACGGCCCGCACCCGGCCCGCCGAACGTTCCAGCGCGCTCACCTCCGCCGACCACCGCAGCTCGGCACCGGCACCGGCCGCCACGTCCGCCATCGCGCGGGGCAGGGCGTGCATGCCGCCCTTGGGGAACCAGACGCCCGCCACGGTGTCCATGTAGGCGATCACCGCGTAGGCCGCGAGAGCCCGGGCCGGTGCCACCCCGGCGTACAGGGCTTGGAAGGAGAAGACGCGGCGCAGGCGGGGGTCGGAGAGGAAGCGGCCGATCCGGCCGTCCAGCCGGCCGAAGCCGCCGAGCGCCGCCAGCCGGGCCAGATCCGGGTGCGCGAGCTGGAGGGGCGAGTCGAAGTTGGTGTCGATGAAGCGGCGCATCTGCGCCCGGTACAGCCGCTCCAGCCACTCCCGCAGCCTGCGGTAGCCCGCCGCCTCCGCCGGTCCGGCGAAGCGCCGCACCTCCGCCTCCATGGCGTCGCCGTCGGTGTGCACGTCGAGCGAGGTCCCGTCCGCGAAGCCCGCCCGGTAGGCGGGATGCAGGGCCACCAGCTCGACGTGCCGGCCGAGGCTCTCGCCGACGGCCGCGAACGCCTCGTCGGCCAGCTGCGGCATCGTCAGCACGGTGGGCCCGGTGTCCACCAGATAGTCGCCGAGGCGTACCCGCCCGGCCCTCCCGCCCGGGCCGGCGTCCCGTTCGACGAGCGTGACCCGGCGGCCGGCGCCCAGCAGATGCAGGGCACACGCCAGCCCGGACAGGCCGGCGCCCACCACGACGACATGGTCCGTCGGCCCCGTCACCGTCCTCATACGAGTTCCTCCGCGTGGTGCGGGGCGATGCCCGAGGCCCGCTCGACCAGGGCGGCGAACTCCCGCCGTACGCCGGGTGCGGCGCCGGTCGCCCCGAAATGCCGCACACCGGTGGCCGCCAGGTCCGCGATCCTCGCCTCCACCTCGGCCCGGGCGCCCGTCCGCTCCAGCGCCGCCCGCATCCGCTCGACGGTGTGCCCCGGCCGGGCGTCCGCGTCCGGGGCGAGCACGGCGGCGGCGTCCTGGTCGCCGGTGGCCTCCGCGAGCCGGACGGCGACGGCGAGGAGCGGGGTGAGCTTGCGGGAACGCAGATCCTCGTCGGCCGGCTTGCCGGTCAGCGCCGGGTCGCCGAAGGCGCCGAGGAGGTCGTCGCGCAGCTGGAAGGCCAGCCCCGCGCACCGGCCCGCGGCCCGCAGCGCGCCCAGGGTGCGGGCGTCCGCACCGGCCAGCGACGCGCCCAGCGCCAAGGGCCGCGCGACCGTGTACCGGGCGCTCTTCAGGACGGCGATGGCCAGTGCCTCCTCGGCGCCGGACGAGCCGCTCGCCTGCGCACGCAGGTCGCGGTACTGCCCGGCGACCATCTCGGTGCGCATGACCCGCCACTCGTCGTGCAGCCGCGAGCCGTGCGGCGAGGCGAGCGCCGTCTCCGTCAGGAGATCGTCCGCCCACGCCAGCGCCAGATCGCCCGCGAGCACGGCCGCCGACGTCCCGAACGACTCGGCGGTCCCGTCCGCGCGGCCCCGGTGCTCCCGGGCGAACTCCACGTGTATCGCGGGCCCACCCCGGCGCAGCGGTGATCCGTCCATCACGTCGTCGTGGATGAGGGCACAGGCCTGGAGCAGTTCGAGGGCGGCCCCCACGCGCAGGACCGCGCCGGCGTCGCCCGAGCCGCCCGCGGCCCGCCACCCGCACCACACGAACGCCGTACGCAGCCGCTTGCCGCCCCGCCGGACGAACGCGGCGACGCGCTCGGCCATGTCGTGGGCGAACACCCCGCCGGTGTCGCGGGCTTGCCGCAGCCGCGCCTCGAGCACCCGCTCGAGGACCGCCTCCATGGCGCGCGTGGCCCCGGGAGCGGTGAGCGGGGCGTGGTTCGTCTCCGCCGGTCCGGCCACCGTCGGCCGCGGTCCAAGCATGCACAACCCCTTCTCGCTTCCCGTCATCCGCACATCAGTGCTTCTGCGGGGAGCTGTGTTTCGGATGCGCCGGGCGCCGGGCTCTCAGTCGCGGCCCCGGGCCTGCCGGAAGCGGGCCAGGCCCTCGCCCAGGTCGAGGAGCGGTGCCGGATAGCGGAGCCGGGCCCGCTCGTCCTCCGGCAGCCGCCAGGGCTCGTGCACCGCGGCGCCGCCGACGTCCGCCAGTTCCGGCACCCAACGGCGTACGTAGGTGCCGTCCGGGTCGTAGCGCTTGCCCTGGAGCACGGGGTTGAGGACGCGGTGGGGGCGGGTGTCGGTGCCGGTGCCGGCGACCCACTGCCAGTTCAGCTGGTTGTTGACGAGGTCGCCGTCCACCAGGAACCGCAGGAAGTGCCGGGCGCCGATCCGCCAGTCCACGTACAGCGTCTTGGTCAGGAAGCTCGCCACCAGCAGCCGGGCGCGGTTGTGCATCCAGCCCTCGTGGCGCAACTGGCGCATGCCCGCGTCGACCACCGGGTAGCCGGTGCGGCCCTCCCGCCACGCGGCGATGTCCTCGGCCGCCTCCTCCTCGCCGCGCCACCGGTCGTCCCGGGTGCGGTAGTCCTGGACGGCCGCCTCCGGCCGGGCGGCGAGGACCTGGTGGTGGAAGTCGCGCCAGCACAGCTGGCGGACGAACGCCTCCGCCCCGGCACCGCCCTTCGCACCGGCTCGCCGGACCACCTCCACCGGCGAGAGCGCCCCGAAGTGGAGGTACGGAGACAGGCGCGAGGTCGCGTCACCGGCCAGGTCGTCGTGCCGTTCCTCGTACCGGGACAGGCCGGCGTCCGCCCACCGCGCGAACCGGTCGCGCCCCGCCGACTCCCCACCGGCCGGGAGATCCTGTGACAGGTCCGCCACCCCCGCGCGGGACGGCAGCTCCTCGCCGCGCACCGCGTCGGGGACACGCACCACACGCGGCGCGGGCAGGGGGTCGCGCAGCGGCTCCTTGGACCAGCGGCGCATGTACGGGGTGAACACGGCGAAGTGGTCCGAGCCGTGCGGGGTGACGGCCCCCGGCGCGAGGGCGGTGACCACGCCGTCGTGCACCCGCAGCGCGACACCGTCGGCGTCGAGCTCCTCGCGCAGCCGCTCCTCACGGCGGTGGGCGTAGCGGGTGACCCCCGCGGCCATGTGCACCTCCCCGGCACCGCAGGCGGCGGCGACCGCGCGGACCTCCGGGGCGACCGGCCCGGTGCGCACAACCAGCCGCCCGCCGCGCCGGCGCAGCGAGGAGTCGAGGTCGGCCAGGCAGTCGACGAGGAACGCGGCGCGGTTGGGCACGTCGAAACCGGCGGCGTGGACGGCGGGGTCGCGGACGAACAGGGGGACCACCTCGTCCGCCGCGTTCAGCGCGGCGTGCAGGGGCGGATGGTCGTGCAGACGCAGGTCCGAGGTGAACAGGACGACCGCGACGGTCATGGTGTCACTCCTGGTGCGGTGGTGCGGATTCCGTCTGTTGCTCCCGGACACTTCGCCGCTCGCGGGCCCGCCGGATGCGCGAGGCGCTCCGGCGTCCGCCCGTGCCCTCGGACGCGGCCCGTGCGATGTTGCGCGCCATGCCGCCGAACACGACGGAGTGGAACGGGGCGACGCTCCACCAGTAGGCGTGACCCAGCAGGCCGCGCGGATGGAACAGGGCGCGCTGCCGGTAGCGGGTGCGGCCCTCGTCGTCGGTCTCGGTGTACATCTCCAGCCAGGCGAGCCCGGGCAGCCGCATCTCGGCGCGCAGCCGCAGCAGATGACCCGGTTCGATCTCCTCGACCCGCCAGAAGTCCAGCGAGTCGCCGACCCTCAGCCGCTCGCTGTCACGCCGTCCGCGGCGCAGCCCGACCCCGCCCGCGAACCGGTCCAGCCGGCCCCGGACCGCCCAGGCCAGGGGGGAGGAGTACCAGCCGTTGTCGCCGCCGATGCCCTCCACGACCTTCCACAGCGCCTCCCGGGAGGCGTCGACCGGCCGCTGCCGTTCGTCCTCGTAGAGGCTGCCGCCCGCCCAGTCCGGGTCCGTGGGCAGCGGGTCGCTGGGCGCTCCGGGCACCGAGGCCGAGGACCAGCGCGTCGAGACCTGCGCCTCCCGCACCCTGCGCAGCGCCAGGGCCAGCGCCTCGTCGAACGGCAGCGGCCGGCCCGGGGTGTCCGGCACGTACCGGGCGATGTCGTGTTCGTGGCAGACGACCTCGTGCCGCAGCGACTCGGTCAGCGGCCGGGCCAGGGAGGCGGGCACCGGGGTGACCAGGCCGACCCAGTGGCTGGACAGCCGTGGGGTGAGGACCGGGACCGGCACGATGATCCGCCGCCGCAGTCCGGCGACGGCGGCGTAGCGCCGCATCATGTCCTGGTAGGTGAGGACGTCCGGCCCGCCGATGTCGAAGGCCCGGTCGACGTCGTCCGGCATGGTGGCCGACCCGACGAGGTAGCGCAGCACGTCCCGTACCCCGATGGGCTGGGTGCGGGTGTGCACCCAGCTGGGGGTGACCATGACGGGCAGGCGTTCGGTGAGGTAGCGCAGCATCTCGAACGACGCCGATCCCGAGCCGATGACGACGGCGGCCCGCAGCACCGTCGCGGGCACGGGCGAGTCGAGGAAGATCCGCCCCACCTCGGCCCGGGACCGCAGATGCGGGGAGAGCGACTCCTCGGGGACGCCGCGGGGCGTGAGCCCGCCGAGGTAGACGATCCGCCGTACGCCGGCGGCCCGGGCCTGCTCGGCGAAGATCCGGGCGGCGGCCCGGTCGGTGTCCTCGAACCGGGAGCCCGAGCCGAGGGCGTGCACCAGGTAGTAGGCGACGTCGACACCGCGCATCGCGGAGGCGACCGACTCCGGGTCGGTGACGTCCCCCCGGACCGTCTCGGCGTGCGCCGCCCAGGGGTGGTCGCGGAGTTTGCCGGGGGAGCGGGCGAGACACCGGACGCGATGGCCCTCCTGCAGCAGTTCCGGCACCAGGCGCCCGCCGATGTATCCGGACGCCCCGGTGACCAGGCAGTGCAGCCGCTGCCCGTCCGTCGTCATGGTCGTGCCTCCGTCCGCCGGCGCCGCCGCCGTGCTGTCGGTTCACGGCCGGCCCTGACGCGAAGACTTCCCGCTCGGCGCCCGCAGCGGACGCACGACACGGGCGCCGCCGGCGGTTCAGCCGGAGGGAGTACCGCCGCCTGCCCCTTCCGGGGCCCGGCGGGCCAGGGCGCTCGGCCACCACGCCCGGGGCCCGATGTCGATCATCAGCGCGGGCACCAGCAGCGAGCGCACCACGAGCGTGTCGAGCAGTACCCCGAAGGCGACGATGAACGCGATCTGCACCAGGAACGCCAGGGGGATCACCATCAGCGCCGCGAACGTCGCGGCGAGCACCACACCCGCCGAGGTGATCACACCGCCGGTGGTGGTGAGCCCGCGCAGCACCCCCTGCCGGTTGCCGTGCACGAGCGCCTCCTCCCGGACCCGGGACATGAGGAAGATGTTGTAGTCGACGCCGAGCGCCACCAGGAACACGAAGCCGTACAGTGGCACCGAGGCGTCCGTGCCGCTGAACCCGAGGAGGTGCTGGAAGACCAGCGCCGAAACCCCCAGCGTCGCCAGGAAGTTGAGCCCCACGGTCGCGACCAGCAGCACCGGCACGAGCAGGGAACGCAGCAGCAGCATCAGGATCAGCAGGATGACGGCGAGCACGATCGGCACGATGACCGTCCGGTCCCGGGCGGCGGTCCGCTGGGTGTCGTACTGCTGGGCGGTGTACCCGCCGACCAGCGCGTCGGCCCCGGGGATCGCGTGCACCTGCGCGCGCAGCCGCTCGACCGTCTGCTTGGCCGCGTCGCTGTCCGCGGCCGCCTTCAGGGTGGCGTCGATGCGCACGCGCCCGTCGACGACGAGCGGCTTTCCCGCCCCGGGCCGTCCGGAGGCGGCGACGGCGCCGGCGGAGGCCACGCCCTCGGTGCCTTGCGCGGCGGCCGTCACCTCGGCGGTCCGGCCGGCGTCGGCGATGATGACGGCGGGGTTGCCGGACCCGCCGGGAAAGTGCGCGCCGAGCGTCGCCTGCGCGGCCACCGAGGGCGCGTCGTTCACGAAGATCTCGTCGAGCGGCACGCCCTTGGAGGACAGGGAGGGCGAGAAGGCCGCACAGGCGGCCAGGACGAGCGCCGTCACCGCCCACGTCCGCCGCGGCCGGCCGTTCACGACCCGGGCGACCCGGCGCCACACGCCGCTGCCCTCCGCCGACTCCGCCGGCGGCTTGGGCCGGGACGGCCAGTAGGCGATGCGGCCCAGCAGGGCCAGCGCGGCCGGCAGGAAGGTGAGGGTGACGAGCACGGCGCAGACGATGCCGATGGCGCCGACCGGCCCGAGGGCGCGGTTGTTGGTGAGGTCGCTCGCGAGCAGGGCCAGCAGCCCGAGCGCCACGGTGGCGGCGCTGGCGGTGATCGCCCCGAAGGAACGGCGTACGGCGGCGGACGCGGCCGCGAAACGGTCTCCGCGCACGGCGAGTTCCTCACGGAAGCGCGCGGCCAGCAGCAGGGCGTAGTCGGTGGCGGCGCCGATCACCAGGATCGACAGGATGCCCTGCACCTGCCCGTCGACCCGGACCACGTCCCGCTCCGCCAGCGCGTAGACCACGGCACAGGCCACGCCCAGGGCGAAGACCGACCCGAGGATGATCAGGAACGGAAGCAGCACGCTCCGGTAGACCAGCAGCAGGATCAGCAGCACGGCGCCGAGGGCCACGCCCAGCAGCAGTCCGTCGATGCCCGCGAACGCGTCCGACAGATCGGCCTGGCTGGCCGCCGGGCCGGCGATCGCCGCCGTGGTGCCCGGCACGGCCCGGGCCGCCTCGCGCACCACGTCGAGGGTGGCGGGCAGTTCATCGCCCAGGTCGGGCTCCAGCTGGACGACGGCCTGTATCGCCTCACGGTCGTCGGAGAGCAGGGCGGGTGACGGGCGGCCCACGACGCCGGGCTTCCCGGCGAGCGCGGCGACGGCGCGGGTGGCCTCGGCCCGCCGGTCCTCGGTGAGCCGCTCCCCGTCCGCCGTCCACACCACGATGGCCGGCACGGTCTCGGACTGGTCGAAGGCCGCTCGGGCGTCGAGCACCCGGGTGGACTCGGCACTTCGCGGCAGGAAGGCGGCCTGGTCGTTGGTGGCCACCTCGCCGAGTTTGCCCGCGTAGGGACCGAGCGTTCCGCCCACCCCCAGCCAGACGAGCAGCAGAACGAGCGGTACGAGCCGCCGTGCCCAACGCTGTGCGGTACTCATGCGCATCCCAAGCCGTAGAGGAAGTAGCTCACTCATAAAGTATCTCAATCATTGAGAGATACTAGGCTGGGGGGATGAGTGGCTCCGGTGTACCCACGGCATCTCTTCCGGCGGACGACCCCACCGGGTTGCAGACCTTCGCCGTTTTGTTGCGCCGCATGAACAGCGAGTTCAACCGCATCGCCCAGGAGTTCGCCCAGGATCAGGGCCTGCACCTCACCGACATGCAGGCCCTGATCGCGATCCTGGACGCCGGCTTTGACGCCGACGCGGGGGGCGAGCCCATGACGCCGGGCCGTCTGCGGGGGGAGCTCAATCTCACGTCCGGCGCGGTGACCGCGTGCCTCGACCGGCTGGAGCGGGCCGGGCACATCCGCCGGGTCCGGGACGCCGGTGACCGCCGCGTGGTGCACCTGCACTACGCCGACGCGGCCCGGGGTCTCGCCCGGGACTACTTCCGGCCCCTGGCCCGGAGCACCGACGCGGCCCGGGGCCGGTTCAGCGCCGAGGAGCTGGAGGTGGTCGTCCGGTTCCTCGCCGAGATGAACTCCGAACTCGTCCTGCTGCGCCGCAGCTCCGGCTGAAAAGCATCGGCGAGAGGGGTGTCGGCCCTCGAACGGCCGGTCCGTAGAAGCGTGAATGTGAAGACAGTCTTCCGCGCACCCCACCAGTTCAGCGCGCCGCCGGCCCCAAGTGTCACCGTCCCCGCCGAGGGGCGTGGAACAGCCTGATTCCGGCCCGCCCGGGGGGGTCGGCTGTGACTACACTCGCCGCCCATGCAGGAGCACGATCACAAGACAAACCAGCAGAAAACGCTTCATCGTCCATCGAGTCTCGACGCCGTCGACCGGCATGTGAAGGCGGCGTGGCGCATGGCCGGATCTGTCGTCCACACGGTCGGATCCGTGTCCTGCGCCGAGGCGTACGGTCCCGGCCGGGCTCCTGAGGAGAGACGCGGACAGCGCCGGGCGGCAGCCGTCCGGCCGGGCCGCGACGGCCGGCTCGTCCAGGTGCCGCCGCGGTCCGCCACTCGTGCGGCCCTGCGGGCCGGGAGCCGCCTCTCGGCGGTCCGCGCCGGTCGGGAAGCGGCCACGCCGGTCATCGGCTGCCGCCCGATCAACGCTTTTTCCACTGTGATTAACGCCATACCCGGGACGGCTGCGTGAGCCGCTCGGCACATCGCCGGCACGCCCGTTCCCGCACCCCCCGCGGACACTGGCGGCTGCTCGCCCTGACCCTGCCCGTCGTCTTCGTCGCCCTGCTCTTCGAGGGCTGGACCATCCACGAGGTGGACGCCGCCAAGACGCGCCGCCCGTGCACCAGACCCGTGCCCCCGTCCGTGGACCGCGGCGGCCCCGTGCTGCGCGGCATCGACGGGGACAAGGTGCGGTCCGCGGCGGCGCCCGCGCGCACCGTCGCCCTCACCTATGACGGCGGCCCCGACCCCGAGTGGACCCCCCGTCTGCTGGATCTGTTGCGGGAACACCACGCGCACGCCACCTTCTTCGTCTTCGGCGCCCAGGCGGCCCGCCATCCGGACCTGGTCCGGCGCATCCTCGACGAGGGTCACGAGATCGGTTCGAGCACCTATACGGGAGCCGACCTCGGCTCCTCGTCGCGCGTCCGCTTCGGCATGGAACTGGGCCTCACCCAGCAGACCCTGGCGGGTACGGCCGGCATCCGCACCCAGCTGCTGCGGATGCCGATGACCACCGAGGTGGACACGCTGTGCGGTGCCGAGTGGCAGGCGGCCCGCAAGGCCGCCGCGGACGGCTATGTGCTGGTCGCCGCCGACCGCCCGGGCCGCGATCCCGCGCACGGCCTGATCCGGCAGTTCAGCCAGACGGAACTCGCGTACGACGAGACGAAGCGGCTGCTCGACGACCCGCACGCCGACCGGTTCACCACCGTGACGGACGCGGTCGGCATGCCGCCCGCCGAAACCCGGGTGTCCCCCGCCAAGCGCTGGCTGGGCAAGGCCCTGAACTGGACCGTGGCGGCCGGGAACACCTTCACGCACATCATGACCTGGGTGCTGGTCGTGGCCGGAGCGCTCGGCCTGCTGCGGTTGCTGTCCCTGACCTTCTTCGCCCGCGCCCACGTCCGGCGCCTCACCCGCCCACGCCCCGGCGCGCCCTGGCTGCGGGAGGTCGACGCGCCCGTGACGGTGCTCGTGCCCGCCTACAACGAGGAGGCGGGCATCGAGTCCACGGTCCGTTCACTGCTCGCCGCCACGCATCCGCACCTCGAGGTCGTCGTGATCGACGACGGCTCGACGGACCGGACAGCGGACCTCGCCACCTGGATCGACGACCCCCGGGTACGGGTGATCCGGCAGCCCAACTCGGGCAAGGCGGCGGCGCTCAACACCGGTCTGGCCAACGCGTCCCACGACATCGTGGTCATGGTCGACGCCGACACCGTCTTCGAGCCCGACGCCCTGTACCGGCTCATCCAGCCGCTCGCGCACCCGGCGGTCGGCGCCGTCAGCGGCAACACCAAGGTCGGCAACCGCCGCGGGCTGCTCGGCAGATGGCAGCACCTGGAGTACGTCTTCGGCTTCAACCTCGACCGGCGTATGTTCGAGGTGCTGGAGTGCATGCCGACGGTTCCCGGCGCCATCGGCGCCTTCCGCCGGGACGCGCTCATGGGCGTCGGCGGGGTCAGCGAGGACACCCTCGCCGAGGACACCGACCTCACGATGGCCCTGTGGCGGGCCGGCTGGCGGGTGGTCTACGAGGAGTCGGCCGTCGCCTGGACCGAAGTGCCCACCACGCTCGGGCAGTTGTGGCGGCAGCGCTACCGCTGGTGCTACGGCACCCTGCAGGCGATGTGGAAGCACCGCCGGGCCGTCGTCGAAGTGGGCGCGGCCGGACGCTTCGCCCGTCGCGGGCTGAGCTACCTGGCGGTCTTCCAGGTGGTCCTGCCCCTGCTGGCGCCCGTCGTCGACCTCTACGCGGTGTACGGGGCGCTCTTCGCCGACCCCGTACAGGCGGCGGGCGTGTGGATCGCCTTCCTCGGGATCCAGCTGGTCTGCGCGGGCTACGCGCTGAGACTCGACGGCGAGCGGCTGCGGACGCTGTGGTCGCTGCCTCTCCAGCTCTTCGTCTACCGGCAGTTGATGTACCTGGTCGTCATCCAGTCGGTCGTGGCCCTGCTGCTCGGCACCCGGCTGAAGTGGCACCGCATGGAGCGCTCCGGCACGGCGGCCACCCAGCAGCTCAGCAGGCCGGCCGCCGAACGACAGCTGTCATCGAGGTGATGAGGACATGGTTCACCCCATGAGCGACGGACCGGGCAGGTGGCCCGGAACCGACCGGCAGGACGAGAACGGGCAGGCACAGGGGCAGGGTGTGATCACGGGCCAGGTGTGGCAGCACGCCGCCCCTCCGCTCCGGACGCCCGACCGGCCGTACGAGGGCTACGTCGTCGGCCCGTACCCGTACCTCGGTGCCGACCCCGGCCCGTACCCGTACCCGCCTCCGCCCGCGTCTCCGTACGACAGCCCGTACCGGGACCTGGCCGCCGAGCCGTACCGAGAGCGTGCCGCGGAGCCGCCGGGCGGTACCGCCGCCGAGCCGGACGGCAGCGGCGGTGCCCGTGAAGACCCCCGGCACGAGGGCGGCGGGCGCGGCGGGGGCGGCAGACCCGGACGGGTGCGACCCGGCCGGTTCCGCCGTTTCCTGCGCCTGCTGGCAGCGCTGCTGTGCGCCCTGGCGCTCACCGGCGCGGGCACCTGTGCCTGGGCCGAGTTCAGGCTCGACAGGTCCGTCGACCTGGGCGCGGTCGCGGACCGTCGGCCGCCCGGGAAGGGAACGAACTACCTCATCGTGGGCTCGGACGGCCGGGACGGCCTGTCGGAGCAGGCCAGGAAGGAGCTGCACACCGGCACGGCCGGAGGCAGCCGCACCGACTCGATGATGCTCCTGCACACCGGTGCCCACGGCGCCACCATGGTGAGCCTGCCGCGCGACTCCTGGGTGACCATCCCGTCGTACGTCGACCCGAACACCGGCAAGCTCCACCGGGCGGCGAAGAACAAGCTGAACGCGGCCTACTCCCTCGGCGGGCCCGGGATGCTCGTCCGGACCGTCGAGCTCAACACGGGCCTGCGCGTCGACCACTACGCCGAGATCGGCTTCGCGGGGTTCGTCGGTGTCGTGGACGCGGTCGGTGGTGTGGACATGTGCGTGCCCCGGAACATCGACGACCCGAAGTCGGGACTGAAGCTGAGGAAGGGCTGCCACAACCTGACCGGCGCCCAGGCGCTCGCGTTCGTCCGCCAGCGGCACCAGGAGGCCGACGGCGACCTGGGACGCTCCACGAACCAGCGCAAGTTCCTCGCCGCCCTTGCCCGCAAGGCCGCCGCCCCGGGCGTCGCGCTCGACCCGTTCAGCACGTATCCCGCCCTGAGCGCGGGACTGGACACCCTCGTCGTGGACAAGGACATGGAACTGCCGTCTCTGCTGTCGCTGTTCCGGGCGATGAAGAGCGTCTCGGGAGGCGGCGGCAGGCAGTTGAACGTCCCCGTGGTCAAGGGCGGGTTCCGCACCGCCGGCGGGAGTGCCCTGCAGTGGGACCGGGCGAAGGCGGAGGAACTCTTCGCCGAACTGCGGGGCGACCGGCCGGTGACCACCGAGGGGGAGGGCTGACCGACCGGACGCGAGTCCGGCCGGGCCAGGTGTGTGGGGCGGCCGGGCCCCGTGCAGTGGGCGGAGCCCGGCCGCCCCGTCCCTCTCCGCCCCACTCCCGGGGGGAGACAGGAGCGGCGCGGAGAGAGGCGGGGGATGCGTCGCCGGCTCGCGCCGACGACGACGTCCCGCCGGTCGGCCCGGCGCGGACGCGGCACTTCACACAGCGCACGGCCCGCGCCGAACGTCACCGGGCGGGGTGGGACGTGAGGGACGCCCGGTGGGTTGTGACACTTCTGTGAGAACGCACGCTGGTTCCCATGAGGGTGTCGCAGCGAACGGGGCGCGTCGGTCGGCACGAAACCGCAAGGAACCCGGTGCGAACGAGGACGGTCTTGGGTCAGGAACGGCAATCGCGCTACACACAGGCCCACGACGGGGAACTGGGTGCGGCCGTCGCGCGGGCCCAGCAGGGTGACGAGGCGGCCTTCGCGGTCGCCTACCGGCTTGTGCAGCCCGGGCTGCTCGGCTATCTGCGGGGGCTCGTCGGCGAAGACGCGGAGGACGTGGCGTCCGACGCCTGGCTGCAGATCGCCCGGGACCTCGGAAGGTTCAAGGGAGACGGGGACGGCTTCCGGGGCTGGACGGCCACCATCGCCCGGCACCGCGCACTGGACCATGTGCGACGCCAGCGCGTGCGCCCCCGGCCTGGTGTGATCGAACAGGACGTTCTGGACCTGCCCGGCCCGCACAGCACCCACGAACAGGCCCTGGAGGCCGTCTCCACCGAACGCGCCCTGGAGCTGGTCTGCGGGCTGCCGCGGGACCAGGCCGAGGCCGTGCTCCTGCGCGTCATCGTCGGCCTGGACGGCCCCGCCGCGGCGCGCGTCCTCGGCAAGCGTCCCGGCGCGGTGCGCACCGCCACGTACCGGGGGCTGAAACGCCTCGCCCGCCAGTTGGGCCTCGGAGCGGAGGCCGCCGAGGGTGTGACGGACGAGGCTCCCGGAACGCTGGAGGGGCGACATCAGTCACGAATACGTCAGGGGTCGGACAGACCGGCAGCACAGACCGGTATGCCGGACCCATCGAACAGCTCAGGCAGGAACGGACAACGGGCATGGGTGATCGGCTGAGCCGCGACGGGGTCACGGGCAGTCGGCAGGTGCGCCCCGGCGACGCCGTGCCCGGCTGGTGGGACCCGCAGGACGACAGCGCGCTGCACACGGTCCTGGCCGCCGCCCTGCGCGCGGACGACCCCGGGCCCGAAGCCGAGCACCGGGCCGTGGCCGCCTTCCGCGCCGCCCGCGACGCGGGAGCACACCGGGCGCGCACCCGGCACGGGGACGACTGGCGGCCGCACGCGGCGCCGCGCACCGGCCGTCAGGTGAAGACGGCGTTCGCCGCCGTGTTCACGAGCATCGCCCTGGGCGGTGTCGCGGTCGCGGCCATCGGTTCGGCCGGTCCGTCCGCGGACGGTACCGGGGGAAGGGCCGCGCGCCCCTCGGCCCTCGCTCCGGCCCGGCCGGACGGTGAGACCTCGTCGGCCTCCTCGGGCGGCCCGGGGCGGGCCGCCGGCTCGTCCTCCGCCCAGGACACCGAGGCCCGCTGCCGCGCCTACGAACGGGTCAAGGACCGCGGGAAGGTGCTCGACGCGACGGCCTGGCAGCGGCTCGTCGCGGCGGCGGGCAGCGAGGACAAGGTCGACGCGTACTGCGCCGAGCGGCTGGCGCGGTCCACCGCCGAGGCCGACCGGTCCGGAGGGCCGGACGGACCGGGCGGAGCCGGCGCAGGTGCGGCGGATCCCGGCACGGGCACGGCCGGCAACAGCGGGACCACCGGCAAGCGGAATCCCGGCAACGGCCGGCCGGGTGGCGGCAAGGGCGAGTGACCCCGGCCGCGTGGGCATGCCCCTGTGACGATTCCAGCGTCTCTTTCGGTGTGTAAGTAGTGAAGAGAACCTGGAGGTTTCGAGTGCGACCGTTCACCCTCAACTACGCCTTCCCCAGGGCACTTCCCGCCGTGGCGACGCCATACCGCTTCGACGAGGCGCTCCAGCTGAACGTGCTTCCCGACGGTCGCCCGGCCGTCAGTGACCCGGACCTCCTGCTGGCGGTCGGCACGACGGCGTCCACCGCCGGTTCCAAGACCCACTTCGACGACTGACGATCCGAGATCGCATGACCGTACTGATTCTCACGTCCAAGGACGACGTCACCGCCGACATGGTGGTGACCAGGCTGCACGATGCCGCGGTGCCCGTCATGCGGCTGGACCCCGCCGACCTGCCGGTCAACACCGTGCTGTCCGCGCACTACACCCATGGCGACTTCGAGGGTCTGCTGTCGGCGAACGGGCATGTGGTCAGCATGCAGGGCCTGCGATCCGTATGGGTGCGCAGGCCCGGCGAGCCGGCCGCGCACGCGGCCGAGCCCTCGGCGTGGCTGACCGCCGAGACCCGCCAGGCGCTGTTCGGGATGCTCTACTCGGCCTCCGCGCGATGGATGAACCACCCGCGTGACGCCGACCGGGCCCGCCTGAAACCGTGGCAGTTGAGGGCCGCTCATCTCAGCGGCTTCGCCGTACCGCCGACGGTCATCACCACCTTCCCGCGCCTGGCACGGCAGTTCGCCGAGGAGTACGGGGAGGTGGTGGTGAAGTCCGCCTCGGGGCCGCCGCCCGGTGAACCCGCCCTGGCCCTGCCCACCACCCTGGTCGGACCCGACTCGGACTTCTCGGGCGTCGCGGCCGGCCCCGCACTGCTGCAACGGTACATATCCAAATGTGCCGACATTCGCCTGACCTGCGTCAGCAGCCGGCTGTTCGCCGCGCGGAAGACGACCGAGCCGCACCAGGTCGACGGACGCTACGGCGACACCGAGCACACCTGGGAGCCGGTCGCGGTGCCCGACCGTATCCGCAAGTCGGTGCACGACTACGTCGAGATGGCGGGACTTGCGTACGCCGCCTTCGACTTCGCCGAGGACGAGGACGGCTTCTGGTGGTTCCTCGAGTGCAATCAGAGCGGCCAGTTCGGCTTCGTGGAACTGGAGACCGGGCAGCCGATCTCGGAGGCGGTCGCCCTGTGGCTGTCCCAGCCGGGCCGACGCTGAGCCCGCTGGGGGCCGGTCAGCCCGCGGAGGACTGCTCCAGCGCCTCGGTCGGCAGCGCACCGCCGGCGCCGATCACCTCGATGCCGAGCAGCCGCCCCGACGCGTCCACGTCGAGGAACACCTCGGCGTCCGCCCCGACCCCGTCGACGGGGATCTGCCGGACGGCGGCGCCGTCCTCGATGTGCGCGACGAGAGAGACATACGCGGTGTCGTTCTCGCGGTCGTACTCGATGTGCATGCTGCGCCTCTCGGGAACGGGCTCTCGGTGAACGGGTGCGGGAACGGGCTCAGTTGCGGCCGACGGACACGACGTCGCCGGCCCTGTCGGTCACGACCCGGATCCCCGCCGCCTACGATGCGCCCAGCCGCACGCCGGATCCCAGCCCCCCGCCTCAGCCAGGAGCACCGTACCCGTGTCGATACCCCCGCCCCCCGGGAGCCAGCACCCCCAGGGCCCGTACGGCCCGCCCCCTGCCGGGCTGCCGCAGGCCTACCGCCCCTATGGCACCCCGGTCTCCGTCAACGCCCTCGCGGTCGCCGCCCTCGTGCTCGGAGTGCTCTGCTTCCTGCCCGCCGCCGGTCTCGTCCTCGGGCTGATCGCGCTGCGTCAGATCCGGCGGTCCGGGCAGAGCGGGCGGGGCATGGCGGTCGCGGGGGCCGTGCTGTCGTCCGTCGGGATCGTGCTGTGGGCGGTGGTGCTGTCCACGGGAGCCGCGAACAAGGCCTGGGAGGGATTCAAGGACGGCGCGCAGGGCAACGAGAGCCTCTCGCTGGAGAAGGGCGACTGCTTCGACGCACCCGGCGGGCTGGAGGGCGACACCTACGACGTCGACCGGGTGCCGTGCGAGGGAGGGCACGACGGCGAGGTGTTCGCGGTCGTCACGCTGCCCGGCGGCACCTTCCCGGGCGACGCCGGGATCACCGACGTCGCCGACGAGAAGTGCTACGCGCTCCAGGACCAGTACGCGATGGACACCTGGGCGATGCCGGCCGAGGTCGACGTGTACTACCTGATGCCGTCCCGGGAGAGCTGGCGCTACGGCGACCGCGCGATCACCTGCGTCTTCGGCAACACCGAGGCGAATACCAAGCTGACCGGCTCGCTGCGCGGCGACCCCACCACGCTCGACACCGACCAGGTCGTCTTCCTGTCGACGGCCAACGCCCTCGACGCGGCGCTCTACGAGGAGCCCGGGAAGACCCCCGAGGACGACCTCGCCGCCCACCGGGCCTGGGCCACCCGGATCCACGACGTGCTCGGCGAGCAGATCGACGCCCTGCGCGGGCGCTCCTGGCCGGCCGATGCCCGCGAGCCCGTCGCCGCGCTGGCCGAGGACATGGAGGACGCCCGGGAGGAGTGGAAGAGGGCGAGCACCGCCGGTGACGTGGACGCCTACTACGCGCACTACGACAAGGCCTACGCGTCCGTGGACGGGCCGGCGACCGTCACGGCGCGCAAGGCCCTCGGGCTGGCGGCCACCCCGCCCGTCTCCGGGGAGGACGAGGGCGGGGACTCCGAAGCGCAGGTGTGACGGCGGCCATAGCGGGGAGAAAGTGCCTGCGTAAAGCCCTCAGGGCCGCCATGTCATCACATCGAGTGATTCTCTGGCCTTTGCTTGCACCGCACAACCTACGGTTGCCACGCTGTTGCTGTCTGTACAACCTGATGGGAGCGGCCAGTGACATTCGGTGAGCAGCCGGCGTACCTGCGCGTCGCGGGTGATCTCCGCAAGAAGATCGCCGACGGTCAGCTGCCACCCCATACCCGCCTTCCCTCCCAGGCCAGAATCCGCCAGGAGTACGGGGTGTCGGACACCGTGGCGCTGGAGGCCCGCAAGGTGCTGATGGCGGAAGGCCTGGTCGAGGGCCGCTCCGGCTCGGGGACCTATGTGCGCGCGCGGCCCGTGCCCCGGCGCATCTCCCGCTCCGGCTACCGCCCGACCGGCGGCGCCACCCCGTTCCGCCAGGAGCAGGCCGACGGCGAGGGCCGCGGCACCTGGGAGTCCAGCAGCGAGCAGTCCGAGGCGAGTGTCGCGGTCGCCGAGCGGCTGGGCGTCGAGCCGGGCGAGCGGGTCATGTGCACGCGGTACCTCTACCGCGAGAGCGGCGAGGCGATGATGCTCTCCACGTCCTGGGAGCCCCTCACCGTCACGGGGCGTACACCCGTGATGCTGCCGGAGGAAGGGCCGGTCGGCGGTATGGGCGTCGTGGAGCGCATGCGCGCCATCGACGTGATCGTGGACAACGTCACGGAGGAGGTCGGCGCCCGGCCCGGCCTCGCCGAGGAGCTGCTCGTCCTGGGCGGCGTCCCGGGGCATGTGGTGCTGGTCATCCAGCGCACGTTCTACGCCTCCGGCCGCCCGGTGGAGACGGCCGACGTGGTCATCCCGGCCGATCGGTACCGGGTCGCCTACCACCTTCCGGTCAAGTAGCGAACGCTCACATCCGCCCCGTGGCGCGCTCCCCGCGCGCCCCGCTCACACGCCGGCCGTGCGGACCGTCGTGGGCCGGGGTGGTGCACGTCCTGTGGCCGGTCGTCGTTCGCGCAGGTCGACGGTCGTGTATGCGGTATGCCTCCGGATGGTTGCGCCGAGGTACGCGCACGGCGCGTTCTTCGTTGTGCGCCCCCTGTGTTCTGGCCGGTTGCGTACCTCTTTGTGAAAAGCCGTATTCGCTCCGTGAAGGTTAGGCGTAGGCTCCGGCATATGCGCATTGCGGTTTCCTTAGCGGGTGGGGCACGGCACAGGCCGCGGGTGGGAAGTGGAGGGGCGCGATGAACGACAGCACGGTCACTCTCCCCTGGCTCGTGATACGAGAGGACGACAACGGCAACCGCTACCGAGTGGGCCGGTACGCGACCCGGGCCGAGGCCCAGAAGATCGTGGACAGCCTCGACGGTCGCGGCCACAAACAGCTGTACTGGGTCGAGCGGCTCGGTCAGAACGGGCCTGCCGTGGCGCACGACTGACCGCCGCGGGGCGCCCCGGTGTGGACCCGGAGAACAGCGGGGCTCCCGTAGGCTCCCCGCATGAGTGAGCGGATCGTCGTAGGGGCCGCGCTGGTCGAGGACGGACGGCTGCTGGCCGCCCGGCGCAGCGCGCCCGTCGAGCTGGCCGGGCGCTGGGAGCTGCCCGGCGGCAAGGTCGAGCCCGGGGAGACGGCCGACGCGGCGCTCGCGCGCGAGCTGCGCGAAGAACTCGGCGTCGACGCCGAGGTGAGCGGGCGCGTCCCGGGGGAGTGGCCCCTCAGGACGCCGTACGTCCTGCAGGTGTGGACCGCCCGGTTGCGGCCCGGCTCCGCCGCCCCCGAACCCCTCCAGGACCATGACGAACTGCGCTGGCTCGGCCCCGGCGAGATCTGGGACGTGCCCTGGCTCGACCAGGACGTCCCGGCCGTACGGCAGGCCCTCGCACACCTCGGGGCCGTAGAAGGCCTCACCCTCCGCGGCCCCGGCTGCGGCAGGCCGGAAGAGCCTGGCGCCTGAAGCGGGCCGGGGGCGTGCGGTCTCATCGCATTTCCGGAGGAGCGCCCCCTACGTCTTTCGTGCCACAGTGCGCCGCCCCGCACGGTACTCCGCCCCGGATATCGGGTATGTGCTCATTAACCCCATGAAACCGGACATGGGTGGCGCTCCTGCCTGGGAAGTGATCGGCGTGATCGACACCGATGGTGACTGCGCCGGGTGGACCTTTCCCGCCGAACCGGGTGTCGTGCGCACCGCCCGCCAGGCCGTGCGCGGCCAACTCCGCGACTGGGCCCTCGACGGCCTCGCGGACCTCGCGGCACTGCTGGTCAGCGAGTTGGTCACGAACGCCCTGCGGCACGCCACGGGCCCCATCGGTGTCCGCCTGGTACGCCCTTCGGGCCCGGGCGGCGTCCTCCTGGTCGAGGTCTCCGACCCGCTGCCCGACCCGCCCCGCGAGCGCGCCGCCCGTCTCGAGGACGAGAGCGGCCGCGGACTGTACCTGGTGGCCTCCTCCTCCCGCCGCTGGGGCACCCGGCCCGGCGCCACGGGCAAGACGGTGTGGTTCGAACTCGCGGTGCCGAAGTGAAAATCCGGTGTACGTACGTCCTACCGCTGTAGAGCGATTGGTTCAGGCCAGTGGCGGTTGCCGATGGACGGGGTTCGACGAGGTGTCCCCTGGTTAGAAGACTGGAAGTGTTGTCACGGTCCGGACCGAAAACCATCGGGACCGTGCTGTGATCGTGAACACCGTGTTGTGCGGCACCGTAGTGCTGGATACTGCGGGCAGCCGCCCCTGGTGACAGGTGCCGGACGCGGTGAGCTGGAGGGGACGGTTCGCGTGAGCGAGATACCAGCGAAGGCCACGGAGTCCGAGGACCCGTCGGAGGGCGCGAGGGCGAGGGCTGTCGACGGCCTGGCCTCCGCGGTGGGAGGCGCGCTCGCGGCCGACGGAGCGCGGTCCGGGGACGCCATCTGGCAGAGCAGTCCCCCCGGATCCATCTACGACTACATCAAGGTCGCGTCCTTCTCCATCGGCCCCGACGGGCTGGTCGACCAGTGGAGCCTGCGCGCCGAGCACCTCTTCGGCATCCCCGCCGGCCGTGCCGTCGGCATGGACCCCATCGAGGCGTTCATCGACCCGCGCCATCGCGAGCGGGGCATGCGCAAGATGGCCGAGATCCTGGACGGCCGCGAGTGGACGGGCGTGGTGCCCTTCCGGATGCCGAAGGGCGTCGAGGGGGAGTGCGGCCACGAGGGGCTCGCCGAGGTGTACGTCATGCCGACGCGCACCGAGGAGGGCGAGAAGGCCGCCGTGTGCATCGTCGTCGACGTACGCACCCTGCGCAGCATCGAGACCGACCTTGCCGCCTCGCAGGCCATTTTCAGTCAATCCCCGTTCGGTTTCCTGCTGATCGACCCCGACCTGCGGGTCCGCCGCGCCAACCAGCGTTTCGCGTCCATCTTCGGCGGCACGCCCGACGACCACCGCGGCAAGGGCGTCCACGACTACCTCCAGCGCGGCGAGGCAGAGCGGGTCGCCGCCACGCTGCGCCGCGTGCTGGAGACCGGCAACTCCATCACCGACATGCACGTCACGGGCTTCGTGCCGGGCTCCGACGAGCGCCGCCACTGGTCCGTCAACCTCTACCGCGTGCACAGCGGTTCGGGCCGCCCCATCGGGATCGCCTGGCTCGGCACCGACATCACCGCCCGCCGCGCCGCCGCCCGCGAGGCCGCCGCCGCCCGCCGCAACCTCGCCCTGCTGAACGAGGCGGGCGCCCGCATCGGCAACTCCCTCGACCTGGAGACCACGGCCCGGCAACTCCTCGACGTCGTCGTCCCCGGCTTCTGCGACCTGGCCACCGTCGACCTCTACCAGGGCCTGCTGGCCGGCGACGAGACCCCGCCCGGACTCGCCGACGGCAGCGGCGAACTGCGCCGCGTGGCCTTCGCCAGTGCCGTCTCCGACGCCCCCTTCGCCGGCACCGGCGTACCCGTCGCGGTCGGCGCCGTCCACCACTACCCGTTCAACTCGCCCTGCGCGGACGCCCTGCGCACGGCCCGTCCGCAGACCGTCCCGGGCGAGGACGGCGGGCTCGTGCAGTCCACGCTCGCCGTGCCGATGGTCGCCCACGACACCGTCGTCGGGCTCGTGCAGTTCGCCCGTACGAAGGGCAGCGAGCCGTTCGGCGACCGGGACCGGGAGCTGGCCGTCGAACTCGCCGCCCGCGCCGCGGTCTGCATCGACAACGCCCGCCTCTACCGCCGCGAGCACGAACGCGCGTTGATACTGCAGCGGTCCCTGCTCCCGCCCGGCGACCCGGAGGCCTCCGGCCTCGACATCGCCTGCCGCTATCTGCCCGGCAACGTCAACACCGGCCGGCCCAGCGAGGTCGGCGGCGACTGGTTCGACGTCATCGAACTCCCCGGGCACCGCACCGCGCTGGTCGTCGGCGACGTCATGGGCCGCGGCCTGCGCGCCGCCGTCGCCATGGGCGAACTCCGTACGGCGGTCCGCACCCTGGCCCAGCTCGACCTGGAACCGGCCGAAGTGCTCTCCCAGTTGGACGAGATCGCCCGCGGCCTCGGCGCCCCCGGCGGTGTGCAGCAGGCGACCCGGGCGGCCCGCCGCCCCCGCGAGGCGGACCTCTCGGAGGTGTACCTCGCCACCTGCGTCTACGCCGTCTACGACTCCGTCACCCGGCGCTGCACCTTCGCCAACGCGGGTCATCTGCCGCCCGTGCTGGTCGAGCCGGGTGAGCCGGCGCTGATGCTCGACGTGCCGCCGGGCATGCCGCTCGGCGTCGGCGGGGAGCCCTTCGAGGAGGTCGAGGTCGAACTGCCCGAAGGCGCCCTGCTCGCGCTCTACACGGATGGACTGGTCGAAAGCCGCGATCACCCCCTGGACGAGGGCCTGCAGGCCTTCGTCAGCGCCCTCTCCGATCCGACCCAGCCGCTGGAGGACGTCTGCGACCACGTCCTCAACACCCTCGACACCCATCACGGCGAGGACGACATCGCCCTGCTGATGGCACGTGTACAGGGGCTGCCCACGGAATCCGTCGGCGACTGGACCCTGCCGCGCGAGCCGCGCAGCGTGGGCCGGGCCCGTGAGTACGCGCGTGCCCAGCTGCTCGCCTGGGACATGGAACCCCTGGTCGACACCACGGAGCTCCTGGTCAGCGAACTGGTCACCAACGCCCTGCGCTACGGCGAGGGCGAGATCCGCCTGCGCCTCCTGCTCGACCGCACCCTGGTCTGCGAGGTCTGGGACTCCGGCCTGGTCCAGCCCCGCCGCCGCCGCGCCCGCGACACCGACGAGGGCGGCCGCGGCCTCCAGCTCGTCGGCCTCCTCAGCGCCGCATGGGGCTCCCGCCGCACACCCCGGGGCAAGACGGTGTGGTTCGAACTGCCCCTGCCCGGAGGCGACACGAGCCTGACGGATCCGGCGGAGGCCCTGCTGAGCCTGTTCTGACGGCAACCGAACGTCCGTATTGATCGTCATCCCCGGCAACACCATCCGCATCACCGGGGAGACGGCATGGACCGCACGGAAGGCTCCACCCCGACCGAGGCGGCCGCCGAAGGCGCCGCGCAGGACGCTCCCACACTCGACAGCGGGGAGGGCAAGCGGCGCCGACGCTGGATCGGACGCACGGCGCTCGCCGTGGTCCTGGTCCTGCTGGTCCCGCTCCTGTCCGTGCTGACAGCCCTGCGCATCAACTACACGGGCGACCCGGCCGACGGCACCCGCACCCGTGACCGCGACGCCCTGTGGCTCGGCCACGCCTGGGTCGACGGCCGCAAGAAGGACGCCGACGTCACCGCCCTGGCCCGCCGCCTGCGAGACACCGGCATCCGTGACCTGTACGTCCACTCGGGCCCCCTGGAGCACGATGGCACCCTCCCGAAGTCGGTCTATCCGAAGGCCCGCTGGTTCATCGACGCCGTGCACGAGAAACTGCCCGGCGTCCGCGTCCAGGCCTTCCTCGGTGACGTCCTCGCCTCCGAGAACAGCGAGGGCCTGCTCCTGAACGACCCGGACACCCGCGCGGCCGCGGTCCGCTCCGCCCGCCAGGTCCTGGACACCGGCTACGAGGGCATTCACCTCGACCTGGAACCCATGCCGTCCGGCGACCGCGACTTCCTGACCCTTCTCGACTCCCTGCGCCGCGAGACGCGCTCCCGGGACGCCCAACTCTCCGTCGCCGCGCACCAGATCGACCCGCTCCCGGCCTTCCACACCCTGTGGGGCGGCGTCACCGGCCACCCCAAGTGGTGGTCGCAGGAGTTCTTCGGGCAGGTCGCGCGCCGTGTCGACCAGATCGCCGTGATGTCGTACGACACGATGCAGCCGCTGGAGAGCACCTACGGCGGCTACGTCGCCCAGCAGACCTCCCTCGCCCTGGAGGTCACCCCGCCCTCCACCGACCTGCTGATGGGCCTGCCCTTCTTCCACGAGAACCGGTTCGGCCACTGGAACCACGCCGAAACCGTCCCCGCCGCCGTCCGCGGCGTCCGCCTCGGCCTGTCCCGCACGGACGCGGACCGGGCCCGCTTCGGCGTCGCGCTGTACATCGATTTCGCCGCGACCGAGGCGGACTGGCGCTCCTACAAGGAAGACTGGGCGCGGTGACCAGACCCCGGAGAACCCTCACCCGCACCGACCTCGCCCTGGTCTCGGGCCCGCTGACCCTCATCGAGGGCGACTTCCCGCACCCGGGCCGGATGCGGGAGATCGCGGAACACAACCTCCACCAGGCGCTCAGCCTGCTGAAGAGCGCCTCCTGATCTTCGAGCCCAGCCACACCAGCGGGTCGTACTTGCGGTCGACCGCCCGCTCCTTCAGCGGGATCAGCGCGTTGTCCGTGATCTTGATGCCCTCGGGGCAGACCTCCGTGCAGCACTTGGTGATGTTGCAGTAGCCCAGGCCGTGTTCGTCCTGGGCGGTGGTCTTGCGGTCCAGGCCCTCTTCCGCCGCCGCGTCCAGCGGGTGCATGTCCAGCTCCGCCACCCGCATCAGGAAACGGGGCCCGGCGAACGCCTGCTTGTTCTCCTCGTGGTCACGGACCACATGGCAGGTGTCCTGGCACAGGAAGCACTCGATGCACTTGCGGAACTCCTGCGAGCGGTCCACGTCCTCCTGCATCATCCGGTACTCGCCGGGACCCACCCCGGCCGGCGGCACGAAGGCCGGGACCTCCCTGGCCTTGGTGTAGTTGAAGCCGACGTCGGTGACCAGGTCGCGGACGACCGGGAACGCCCGCAGTGGCGTCACCGTGATCGTCTCCTCCCGGTCGAACACCGACATGCGCGTCATGCACAGCAGCCGCGGCCGCCCGTTGATCTCGGCCGAGCAGGAACCGCACTTGCCCGCCTTGCAGTTCCAGCGCACGGCGAGATCGGGGGCCTGGGTGGCCTGGAGGCGGTGGATGATGTCGAGCACGACCTCGCCGTCGTTCACCTCGACCTTGAAGTCCTCCAGGCCACCGCCCTGCACATCGCCCCGCCACACCTTGAAACGGGCCTCGTAGCTGCTCACTCGTACAGCTCCTCTTCGGCGAGGTACTTGACCAGCTCCTCCTTGTCGAACAGGGCGAGCAGGTCGGCACGGACGGGTTCGGTGGTCTCGCGGGTGAGGGTGATCTGGCCGCGGACCGGGTCCGTCGCCGCCAGCGTGCCCGTCGGGTCGGTGAGCGCGCACAGCAGGTTGATCCGGCGCCACTTGCGGTCCATCCCCGGATGGTCCTCGCGGGTGTGCCCGCCGCGCGACTCGGTGCGCTCCAGCGCGGCCCGCGCCACGCACTCACTGACCAGCAGCATGTTCCGGAGGTCCAGGGCGAGGTGCCAGCCCGGGTTGAACTGCCGGTGCCCCTCGACCCCGGCCCGCCTCGCCCGGACCCGCAGCTCGGCCAGCTTCTGAAGGGCCTGCTCCATCTCCGGCTCGCGGCGGATGATGCCGACCAGGTCGTTCATCGTCTGCTGGAGTTCCTGGTGCAGGGTGTACGGGTTCTCCGGCGGGCCATCCGCCGGCTCCTCGATCTCCGCCTCCGCCGAGAAGGGCCGCAGGGCCTCCGCCGCCGCCGAGTCGATCTGGACGTCGTCCACGACGGGCCGCGCCCCGGCCGGCCCCGCCGCGTACTCGGCCGCGTGCCGACCGGCCCGGCGGCCGAACACCAGCAGGTCGGACAGGGAGTTGCCGCCGAGCCGGTTGGAGCCGTGCATACCGCCGGCCACCTCACCGGCCGCGTACAGCCCGGGCACCCCGCGCGCCGCCGCCGTGTCGGACTCGACCGCGATGCCGCCCATCACGTAGTGGCAGGTGGGCCCGACCTCCATCGCCTCCGCCGTGATGTCGACGTCGGCCAGCTCCTTGAACTGGTGGTACATCGACGGCAGCCGGCGCTTGATGACCTCGGCGGGCATCCGGGTCGACACGTCGAGGAACACGCCCCCGTGCGGCGAGCCGCGCCCCTCCTTCACCTCGGCGTTGATCGCCCGCGCGACCTCGTCGCGGGGGAGCAGCTCGGGCGGGCGCCGGTTGTGGTCCGGGTCGTCGTACCAGCGGTCGCCCTCCTCCTCCGTCTCGGCGTACTTGTCCTTGAAGACGTCGGGGATGTAGTCGAACATGAACCGCTTGCCGTCGGAGTTGCGCAGCACCCCGCCGTCGCCGCGCACCGACTCGGTGACGAGGATGCCCTTCACCGACGGCGGCCAGACCATGCCGGTCGGGTGGAACTGCACGAACTCCATGTTCAGCAGGGGAGCGCCCGCGAGGAGGGCCAGCGCGTGGCCGTCGCCGGTGTACTCCCACGAGTTCGACGTCACCTTGAAGGACTTGCCGATGCCGCCGGTGGCGATCACCACGGCGGGTGCCTCCAGCACGAAGAAGCGGCCCGACTCGCGCTCGTAGGCGAAGACGCCGGAGACCCGGCCGTCCGTTTTCAGCACGCGCGTGACCGTGCACTCCTGGAAGACCTTCAGCCGTGACTCGTAGTCGCCGGTCTCCTTGTAGTCCTCCTGCTGGAGGGAGACGATCTTCTGCTGGAGGGTGCGGATCAGCTCCAGGCCCGTGCGGTCGCCGACGTGCGCGAGGCGCGGGTACTCGTGGCCGCCGAAGTTGCGCTGGGAGATCCGGCCGTCCTTGGTGCGGTCGAACAGCGCCCCCCAGGTCTCCAGCTCCCACACCCGCTGCGGTGCCTCCTGGGCGTGCAGCTCGGCCATCCGCCACTGGTTGAGGAACTTGCCGCCGCGCATGGTGTCGCGGAAGTGCACCTGCCAGGTGTCGTTCTCGTTGGCGTTGGCCATCGCCGCCGCGATGCCGCCCTCGGCCATCACCGTGTGCGCCTTGCCGAACAGCGACTTGCAGATCACGGCCGTACGGGCGCCCCGCTCGCGGGCCTCGATGGCGGCGCGCAGCCCGGCACCGCCCGCGCCCACCACGACGACGTCCCACTCCTGCCGGTCGACCACGGACATCAGTAAGGCCCCATCCCTCTAGAAGAAGCGCGGATCGTCGAAGGCGCCGGACGCGACCAGGTAGACGTAGAAGTCGGCGAGCGCCACGCTCACCAGCGACGCCCAGGCGAGCTGCATGTGCCGGGCGTTGAGCTTCCCCGCCCACTGCCACATCCGGTAGCGCACGGGGTGCTTGGAGAAGTGTTTGAGCTTGCCGCCGACGATGTGCCGGCAGGAGTGGCAGGAGATCGTGTACGCCCAGATCAGCACGATGTTGACCAGGAACACGAGGGTGCCGAGACCCATGTGGCCCCACGCGTAGGTCTCGTCGCGGAAGGCGAGCACGGTGTCGTACGTGAGGATCCCGGCGACGAGGAGCGCGGCGTAGAAGAAGTACCGGTGGATGTTCTGCAGGATCAGCGGGAAGCGGGTCTCACCGGTGTACTTCTTGTGCGGCTCGGCCACCGCGCAGGCCGGCGGGGACGCCCAGAAGCCCCTGTAGTAGGCCTTGCGGTAGTAGTAGCAGGTCAGGCGGAAGCCGAGCGGGAAGATCAGGATGATGATCGCGGGCGAGATGCCCCACCAGCTCCCGAAGATCTCCCAGTTCGGGCCGGCCTTCATCGGCTCGCAGTTCTCCGCCAGACAGGGCGAGTAGAACGGGGAGACGTACGGCGCCGCGTAGTAGTCCGTGTTGGCGAAGGCCCGCCAGGTCGAGTACACGATGAACGCGAGCAGACCGGCCGCGGTGGCGGCCGGGGCCAGCCACCAGCGGTCGGTGCGCAGGTGCGGGGCGGCGATCGCGGCCCGCGCAGCGCCCCGCACACCGCCGCTCTCAGGTCTGGGTTCGGTGGCAGGGGGTTCCGTACCAGTGGCCACGTGACGACTCCGGTCGGGTTCGGGGGAGGTGCCGGTCGCGCGCGACTCCGCCCCGGGTCAGGGAGCGTGCCGGTCCCGGGCGCCGAGCCCCTCGTCGTCCGAGTCGCTCCACAGGGCGGAGTCGTACGGCGTGTCCGAGATGGTGACCAGCTCGGGGCGCTTCGGCGCGGCCGGTGACGCGGCGGCGTCGCGCAGCAGGGCGACGCTCTCGCGCAGGTGGTTGGCGTCGGCACGGACGCGGCGCATCTCCAGGCCGCCGGTGCCGAGCTGCTTCTCCAGGCGTCCCAGCGATCGGAACACTTCGTCGAGACTGCGCTGGACTGACGTCAGTTCGTCGTGAACGGACATGACTTGCCCTCACTTCCGCGGGTCCTTCATGGCCCAAGGCGGCAACGTTCATGCGCCTGCGAGTGTTGCGCGTCACGCCATGTGCTGTGAAGGGATGTGCATCGATTGGCCGAGGCGTTCGGGTGCATCCCGCCGCGCATTGCGCCGCATGGGTGACTTCCCGTCCGTAACCGTCGTGTCGCCCTGTGTTGCCGAACCCTTTCCTCTTCAGTGGCCGCATACATCAGATGAAATCCAAATACCGCCAAAAGTGATCATAACGCCCGCGGCTTCCCGGAGGTAGCACAGATGTCCCAGCACGGCGTCGGCCCGCGTGCGGTCACGCGCTCGGTCGCCTTCCTCACCGCGGGAGTGCTCGCGGTGCCCGCGCTCGCCGGATGCGGCTCCGAGGACCCGTCCGGCAAGCCGCTCGCCGGGCAGGACATCCAGCCCGCGCCCCGCGACCGGATCGCCGACGGAGGCACCCTGCGCTGGGCCGTCGACTCCGTGCCCGACACGCTGAACACGTTCCAGTCGGACGCCGACGCCACCACCACCCGCGTCGCCCAGGCCGTCCTGCCGTCGATGTTCCGCATGAACGCCTCCGGCCGCCCGGAGCGCAACCCCGACTTCCTGGAGTCCGCCAAGGTCGTCGACACCGAGCCCAAGCAGGTCGTCCTGTACAAGCTCAGCCAGCAGGCCGTCTGGAGCGACGGCCGGGAGATCGGCGCCGCCGACTTCGCCGCCCAGTGGCGCGCCCTGTCCGGCAAGGACACCGCCTACTGGACCGCCCGCAACGCCGGCTACGACCGGATCCAGAAGATCGAGCGCGGCGACAACGCCCTCGAGGTCCGGGTCACCTTCAGCCGCCCCTACGCGGACTGGCGCTCGCTGTTCTCGCCGCTGTACCCGAAGGACGTCATGGGCACCCCGGACTCCTTCAACGACGGGGCCCGCAAGAAGCTCAAGGTCACCGCCGGTCCCTTCACGGTGAAGAAGGTCGATCGCAAGGACGGGGAGATCACCCTCACCCGCAACGCGCGCTGGTGGGGCGAGCCGGCCAGGCTCTCCGAGATCGTGCTGCGCACCGTCCCGCGCGACAAGCGGACCGCGGAGCTGGCCGCCGGCACCCTGGACCTGGCCGAGATCGACCCCTCCGCGGCCCGCCGCATCACCGTCGCCGCGCGCCCCCACAGCTCCGGCAGCCCGCTGATGGGCCCGGGCGCCGACCGGTCCGCCGCGGACTCCCTGCACTCCTGGGCCGTCGCCAACGGATCCGACGAGGACGCCGCCGACGAGGAGACCGTCGCCCGCAAGAAGCTGCGCAAGGCGGCCGTCAAGTACGCCCGGCAGCAGCGGGCCCTCAGCGGCTTCGAGGTCCGCAAGTCCCTGGAGCCGGCCTACACCCAGCTCGCCCTGAACGGCGCCGAGGGCCCGCTCACCGACGAACGCGTGCGCAGGGCCGTAGCCCGCGCCCTGAACCGCAAGGAACTGGCGCAGGCCGTCCTCAAGCCCCTCGGCCTGCCCGCCGTCCCGGTCGGCAGCCACCTGGCCCTGTCCGGCCAGGCCCACTACGCCGACAACAGCGGCGCCCTCGGCGACCAGGACACCAAGGAGGCCCAGGCGCTGCTCGCGGACGCCGGGTGGGTACGCGGCGGCCCCATCAAGGAGAAGAAGGAGGAGAAGGAGAAGGCGGCCGGCCCCGAGGGCGGCAAGGCCGACGACTCCGGCGAGGACAACAAGCCGCACCACGGACCCGACCCGGCCGGTCACCTCGCCCAGGAGGGCAAGCAGTACAAGTCCCAGGGGGGCGCCCCCGGCGCGTACGCCCCCAAGGGCACCGCCGCCCCGGCGAACCAGGAGGGCGCCCCGCTCGCCAAGAACGGCAAGCCCCTCACGCTCCGCTTCGTGCTCCCCTCCGGGCCCGGCTCCCAGACGCTGCGCACGGTCGCCGACCGCATCTCCCGCATGCTGGAGCGCGTCGGCATCGGCACGGAGATCTCCAAGGTCTCCGACGAGTCCTACTTCAAGGACCACATCGCCTCCGGCCAGTACGACCTCGCCCTGTACTCCTGGCCCGCCACGGCGTACCCCGCCACCGACGCCCGCCCCGTCTACGCCAAGCCCGTCCCGGCCGCCGACGGCTCGCTGAACGTCGAGCAGAACTACACCCGCGTCGGCACCGACCAGGTCGACCAGCTCTTCGACGAGGCCGTGGCCACCCTCGACGAGGGCGAGTCCCGCTCCCTGATCCGCAAGGCCGACTCCCGCATCTGGGCAGCGGCCGGCTCGATCCCCCTCTTCCAGCGCCCCCAGCTCCTGGCGGCCCGCAAGAACCTGGTCAACACCGGCGCCTTCGGCTTCGGCACGCCGGTCTACGAGGACATGGGCTTCCTGAAGAAGGGCGCGAAGCCGGCGTCCGGCCCGTCGGCGAAGGGCTCGGCCGCCCCGTAGCTCTGGGAACGCTCAAACGCCTTGCCGTCCACGCCCGGCGTCCGCACCATGAGATCAGCAGTGATCATGGTGCGGACGCCGGGCGTCCGTGCACGGGGGACGGGAGCCGGCGGATGCGCGGCATGGTGGGGCGGGCCTGCACGGCCGGACTGGTCATCGGGGTGCTGGTGGCGGGGCTGACGGCCTGCACGGGGGACGCGGGCGGCGACGGGGACGGCAAGGGCGGCAAGGCCGTGGCGAAGGCCTGCGCGGGCGGCACGTTCACCTGGTCCCACATCACGAAGAGGGATCGGCTGACCGGTGTCTCCGAGCCCGAGCGACTCGGCGAGGGCGACGGCAGCCTGCGGAACCGGATGCGGCGGGTGTACACCCCCAGCCCCTCGGTACGCGCCGACGGACCGGCCCCGTCCCCCGCGGAGATCCTCTTCTCGCTCGGCAAGAAGATCGGCGAGATCGACTCCGACGCGCGCACCCTGGCGGAGGCGGGCGGCGACACCTGGGCGTTCACCGACGTCCGGCTCCCGGCGCCCGACCTCGACGACGGCCGTGTCACGCCCCACGCGGCGGGCGAGTTCGTCCAGTACGCCGGTGTGCGGGAAGTGGCGGCGGACTTCCGCTACATCTGCCAGGACGGCAGGACGGTCTCGGGCCACGCCCGGAACTGGACGGTCGACATCTCAGGCCTGACCGACTGCGACGAGCGCCCCGACTCGGCCCTCGCCCGGGAGGTCGTCCGGCGCTCCTGCGCCTGAGAAGCTCCTCGAAACAAGGCCTGACCTGCACCGACGTATCCCGGCTAACCCCTGCGGCCGCAGCCCCGTAGCATGGGGTGTGGCCGTGGCATGTTCAGCCCGGCAGGGCCCGCGCACCGTAGACGTCCGCGCAGGGCATTCCTCACACTCCGGGAGAACGCCGCAATATGGCCACGCGCCACGACATCCGCAACGTCGCCATCGTCGCCCACGTCGACCACGGCAAGACCACCATCGTCGACGGCATGCTGAAGCAGGCCGGCGCCTTCGCCGCCCACCAGCTCGAAGGCGTCGACGACCGCATGATGGACTCGAACGACCTGGAGCGTGAGAAGGGCATCACGATCCTGGCCAAGAACACGGCGGTGAAGTACCACCCGAAGGACGGGGGGGACGTCATCACCATCAACATCATCGACACCCCCGGTCACGCCGACTTCGGCGGCGAGGTCGAGCGCGGTCTGTCGATGGTCGACGGTGTCGTCCTGCTCGTGGACGCCTCCGAGGGCCCGCTCCCGCAGACCCGCTTCGTGCTGCGCAAGGCGCTCCAGCAGCGGCTGCCCGTCATCCTGTGCATCAACAAGACGGACCGCCCGGACTCCCGGATCGACGAGGTCGTCAACGAGACCTACGACCTCTTCCTCGACCTGGACGCCGACGAGGAGCAGATCGAGTTCCCGATCGTCTACGCCTGCGGCCGCGACGGCATCGCCTCGCTGACCAAGCCGGACAACGGCACGGTTCCCGCCGACTCCACCAGCCTGGAGCCGTTCTTCTCCACGATCCTGGAGCACATCCCGGCCCCGACCTACGACGAGGCCGCCCCGCTCCAGGCCCACGTCACCAACCTGGACGCCGACAACTTCCTCGGCCGTATCGCGCTGCTCCGCGTCGAGCAGGGCGAGCTGCGCAAGGGCCAGACGGTCGCGTGGATGAAGCGCGACGGGTCCGTCAGCAACGTCCGCATCACCGAGCTGATGATGACCGAGGCGCTCACCCGCAAGCCGGCCGAGATGGCCGGCCCCGGTGACATCTGCGCGGTCGCCGGTATCCCGGACATCATGATCGGCGAGACCCTGGCCGACCCGGAGAACCCGGTCGCGCTGCCGCTGATCACGGTCGACCAGCCCGCGATCTCCATGGTCATCGGCACCAACACCTCCCCTCTGGTCGGCCGTGGCGCCACCGGCAAGGGCGCCGACAACAAGGCGGCCGTCAAGGACCGCAAGGTCACCGCCCGCCAGGTCAAGGACCGCCTCGACCGCGAGCTGATCGGTAACGTCAGCCTCCGGGTGCTGGACACCGAGCGGCCGGACGCCTGGGAGGTGCAGGGCCGTGGTGAGCTGGCGCTGGCCATCCTGGTCGAGACGATGCGCCGGGAAGGCTTCGAGCTGACCATCGGCAAGCCGCAGGTCGTCACCAAGGACGTCGACGGCAAGGTCTACGAGCCGGTCGAGCGCATGACGATCGACGTGCCCGAGGAGCACATGGGCGCGGTCACGCAGCTCATGGGCGTGCGCAAGGGCCGCATGGACAACATGTCCAACCACGGCTCCGGCTGGGTCCGCATGGAGTTCGTCGTGCCCTCGCGCGGCCTCATCGGCTTCCGGACCGAGTTCCTGACCCAGACCCGCGGCACGGGCATCGGCCACTCCATCCACGAGGGCTTCGAGCCCTGGTTCGGCACGCTCCAGACCCGTAACAACGGCTCCCTGGTCGCCGACCGCTCCGGTGCGGTCACCGCGTTCGCGATGACCAACCTCCAGGAGCGCGGCGTGCTGTTCGTGGAGCCGGGCACCGAGGTGTACGAGGGCATGATCGTCGGCGAGAACTCCCGCGCCGACGACATGGACGTCAACATCACCAAGGAGAAGAAGCTCACCAACATGCGGTCCTCCTCGGCCGACTCGTTCGAGGCGATCGTCCCGCCGCGCAAGCTGTCGCTGGAGCAGTCCCTGGAGTTCTGCCGGGACGACGAGTGCGTCGAGGTCACCCCGGAGGCCGTGCGCATCCGCAAGGTGAACCTGGACGCCCGCGAGCGCGCCCGCGCCGCGAGCCGCGCCAAGCACGGCTGACACCCCTGCGACAGCACCGGGCACCCCGCATGGGCGGGGTGCCCGGTGCTGTTGTGTGAAGGGGAGAAAGCGCAAAGAAGAAGGGTAGGGAAAACCCTCGATTTGCCGGTGACAGCCGTCGGGGGCGCTCCTCGCCCACTACCCTGCTGCGGAAGCGCCAGGCCTCCCCGGTTCCGGGGAGCGCACAACGGCCGTGCCGCACAAGCTACTTGAGCGCGCGACAGACTCCGGTGGAACCCTGCACGGGATCCACGGTAGGTCGCAAGCGGTTTATCTCACTCTCGCGTCCGGAATGCGGACAGCCGACACCGATAGATGTGTAACAAGTCCGTTTCGCAGGGATCTTTCACCAAACCCTTTGTCCGGATTTTGGAAGATGTAGGCGAGAGCTGTGATCGAACCGAGACCTCGAGAGTGTGGTTCGGTCCTGGCGTTTGGCAGATAGTTAGGCGCGTAGAGCTCGGATGAACGGGTCACTCGCTGGAGGCGGCGCCGACTCACGAGCGCGGGGGCACCTGACGATTTCCGGCACCGGCGACGGGCGGTGGCGGTGGTCTGTCTGTGCTCCCTTTGCGGTGAACCAATGACTTCTTTAGGAGGAACCCATGCGCGGTGCCAAGAGCGCCAAGTGGGTCGCGGGGGCGATAGTGGTCGCCCTGGCCGCCACCGCCTGCGGCGGCAACGGTGATGACGAGGGTAAGAGCAAGGGTTCCGGGCCTGCCGGCTACGTCTCGATCGACGTCGGCGAGCCGCAGAAGCCGCTGATCCCGGCGGACACCAACGAGTCCAACGGCTCGTACGTCATCCAGTCCCTCTTCACCCAGCTGCTGGACTTCGACTCCAAGGGTGACATCGTCTACACGAACGCGGAGTCGGTCACCAGCGACGACTCCAAGACGTGGACGGTCAAGCTCAAGAAGGGCTGGAAGTTCCACAACGGCGAAGAAGTCACCTCCAAGTCGTACATCGACGCTTGGAACTGGTACGCCAACATCAAGAACAACCAGCAGAACTCCTTCTGGTTCCAGGACATCAAGGGCTACGACGATGTCCACCCGGAGAAGGGTGACCCGAAGGCCGAGACCATGTCCGGTCTGAAGGCCGTGGACGACCACACCTTCACCATCGAGCTGAAGTACACGATGCCGTACTTCAACTACAAGCTCGGCTACACCACGTGGGCCCCGCTGCCCAAGGTCTTCTACGACGACCCGAAGGCCTTCGGCCAGAAGCCGGTCGGCAACGGTCCCTACAAGTTCGAGAAGTGGGACCACAAGAAGCTCATCCAGGTCAAGGCCTGGGATGACTACCAGGGCCCGAACAAGGCGAAGAACAAGGGCGTCCAGTTCAAGGCCTACACGACCCTCGAGGCCGCCTACAAGGACGTCGTCTCCGGCAACCTGGACATGATCCGCCAGGTCGGCCCGACGGACCTGCCGAAGTACAAGCAGGACCTGGGCGACGGCGCCATCGAGCAGCCGTACGCGGCCCTCCAGTCGCTGACCGTGGCGTTCTACTCCAAGAGTTTCAAGGACATCGACCCGAAGGTCCTGCAGGGTCTGTCGATGGCGATCGACCGTGACACGATCACCAAGACGGTTCTGAACAACACCCGTACGCCGGCGAAGTCGTTCACCCCGCCGGGCGTCAAGGGCAACCAGAACCTGGACACCGACGTGTTCACGTACAACCCGGAGAAGGCCAAGAAGCTCGTCCAGGAGGGCGGCGGCGTTCCGGGCAACAAGTTCACCATCCAGTACAACACCGACGGTGGACACAAGGAGTGGGTGACCGCGGTCTGCGAGTCCATCCGCAAGGCCACCGGTGTCGACTGCGCCGGCGACCCCAAGCCGGACTTCGCCACGGACCTCGAGGCCCGTGACAACGACCAGGTGAAGGGCATGTACCGCGGTGGCTGGGTCGCCGACTACCCGGTCAACGCCAACTTCATGAAGGAGCTGTACCACACCACCGCCGAGGCCAACAACGGCAAGTTCTCCAACAAGGAGATCGACGGACTGATGAACAAGGCCGACAAGGCCAAGTCCCTCGAGGAGTCGGTGAAGGCCTTCCAGGAGGTCGAGAAGAAGCTGCTCGACCACATGCCGGCCATCCCGCTCTGGTACTACCGCATCAACGGCGGCCACGGTAAGAACGTCGACAACGTCAACGTCGACTTCCACGGTGACCTCGAAGTGTGGGCCGTCACCACCAAGTAAGAGGAGCCCTCGGGCTTTTCCCACTCGGCCGTAAGCCCACCGCCGATTCAGGCGGCGGTGGGAGGTGCGTGGGGTCGTCTCGTCACGAGGAGACGGCCCCCGCACCTGCGTTAACCCCTCACGGAGGCACCTATGGGGCGCTATGTCGCACGACGACTGCTCCAGATGATCCCGGTGTTCATCGGGTCAACTCTGCTCATCTTCTGCATGATGTACGCCCTGCCCGGCGACCCCGTCCGGGCGATGATGGGGGATCAGGCGTACGACCCGACGGTGGTCGCGAGCATCAAGAAGGATCTCGGCCTTGATCAGCCGCTCCTTCAGCAGTACGCGAACTACATGGCCGGGCTGTTCCAGGGCGACTTCGGTACCCAGATCGCCAGCCAGCGGCCCATCGCGGACGTCATCGCCGACGCGTTCCCGGTGACGATCAGACTGACGCTCTTCGCCTTCACCTTCGTCACGCTCGTGGGTATCGGCCTCGGTGTCGTCGCCGGTCTGCGCCCCGACACGCTGCAGGACCGCGGGCTGCTGACGCTGACGCTGTTCCTCGTCTCGATGCCCTCCTTCGTGCTGGGATTCCTGCTGCAGTACCAGTTCGCGTTCAAGTGGCAGCTCACCACGCCCACCGTGACCGACTCCACAGACTTCTCTCAACTCGTGCTCCCCGCCGTAGTGCTGGCGTCGCTCTCACTCGCCTACGTCGCCCGGTTGACCCGCACGTCGATCGCGGAGAACCTGCGGTCCGACTACATGCGCACCGCCATCGCCAAGGGGCTGCCGCGGCGCCGTGTCATCGGTGTCCACCTGATGCGCAACTCGCTGATTCCCGTGGTCACCTTCCTCGGCATCGAGATCGGCAGCCTGATGACCGGCGCCATCGTGACCGAGGGCATCTTCAACGTGCGGGGTATCGGCCTCGAGATCTACGACGCGCTCACCCGGCGTGAGGGCGCCACGGTCGTGGGGATCGCCTCGCTGATGGTGCTCATCTACCTCGCCGCCAGCTTGATCGTCGACCTGCTTTACGCGGTCCTGGACCCGAGGATCCGGTATGCCTGACAAGACCGTCGAGAAGGTCGAAGCCCTTCCCGGGGACACCGTGAGCACCGCGGGCGTCGTCGTGACCGACGCCGGCCCGGCTCCCGAGAAGGCGCGCAGCCTGTGGTCCGACGCCTGGCACGACCTGCGGCGCAACCCGCTGTTCCTGATCTCGGCCGTGCTGATCGTGTTCCTGCTGGTGATGTCGGTCTGGCCGGGGCTGTTCACCAGCGCCTCGCCGCGCGACGCCGACCTGGCCAAGCACTACCTGGGGAAGCCGAACTGGGGCCACCTCTTCGCCCCGGACTGGCTCGGCTACGACGTCCAGGGCCGATCGATCTACGCCCGTGTCGTCTACGGTGCCCGCGCCTCGATCACCGTCGGTGTGGGGGTCACCGTCGCCGTCACCATTCTCGGCACGGTCATCGGCATGATCGCCGGCTACTTCGGCGGCTGGACCGACACCCTGCTCTCGCGGATGACCGACATCTTCCTCGGTATCCCGTTCCTGCTCGGTGCCCTGGTGGTGCTCAACTCCTTCGACGAGCGCACCGTCTGGGTCGTCATCATGGCCCTTGCCTTCCTCGGCTGGACCCAGATCGCCCGTGTCGCCCGCGGTGCCGTGATCACCATCAAGCAGGCGGACTACGTGGTGGCCGCCAAGGCACTCGGCGCCTCGACGTCCCGGATCCTGTTCCGGCACATCCTGCCCAACGCGCTCGCGCCCATCATCGTCGTCGCGACCATCGCGCTCGGCGGCTACATCGCGGCCGAAGCCACCCTGTCCTTCCTGGGCGTGGGTCTCGGTGACTCGGCGGTATCGTGGGGCGGCGACGTGGCGCGAGGACGCGAGCAGCTCCGGATCGCCCCGCACACCCTGATCATCCCGTCGGTGATGGTCTCGATCACGGTGCTCTCGTTCCTGATGTTCGGCGATGCGGTACGCAACGCCCTCGACCCCAAGCTGCGCTGAGGGAGGCGTACGTGACCATCATCGATGAAGTGGCGGGAAGTCCCGCACCGGACGGTTCGGCGGACACGAGCCGCCCGCTGCTCGAAGTCCGCGACCTGCACGTGGAGTTCCGCACCCGCGACGGCGTCGCCAAGGCCGTCAACGGCGTCAACTACTCCGTCGCCGCGGGCGAGACGCTCGCCGTCCTCGGCGAGTCCGGCTCCGGAAAGTCCGTCACCGCCCAGGCCATCATGGGCATCCTCGACATGCCGCCCGGCCGCATCCCCCAGGGAGAGATCCTCTTCCGCGGCCAGGACATGCTGAAGATGTCCGGCGAAGAGCGTCGGAAGATCCGCGGCAACAAGATCGCGATGATCTTCCAGGACGCCCTCTCCTCGCTGAACCCGGTGCTCTCGGTCGGCTACCAGCTCGGCGAGATGTTCCGGGTCCACCAGGGCCTGAGCAAGAAGGACGCCAAGGCCAAGGCCATCGAGCTGATGGACCGCGTGAAGATCCCGGCCGCGAAGGAACGCGTCGGCGACTATCCGCACCAGTTCTCCGGCGGTATGCGCCAGCGCATCATGATCGCCATGGCGCTCGCCCTGGAGCCCGACCTGATCATCGCCGACGAGCCGACCACGGCCCTCGACGTGACGGTCCAGGCCCAGGTGATGGACCTGCTCGCGGAGCTCCAGCGCGAGTACAACATGGGCCTGATCCTGATCACCCACGACCTCGGCGTGGTCGCCGACGTCGCGGACAAGATCGCGGTGATGTACGCCGGCCGGATCGTGGAGACCGCGCCCGTGCACGAGCTGTACAAGCGGCCCGCGCACCCCTACACCAAGGGTCTGCTCCACTCGATCCCGCGCCTGGACCAGAAGGGCCAGGACCTGTACGCGATCAAGGGCCTGCCGCCCAACCTGACGCGTATCCCGTCCGGCTGCGCCTTCAACCCGCGGTGCCCGCAGGCGCAGGACATCTGCCGTACGGACGTCCCGCCGCTGCTCCCCGTCACCGAGCGGGACGGCGGCGAGCTGACCGGCCGCGGCAGTGCGTGCCACTTCTGGAAGGAGACGATCCATGGCTGAGCTGAACAAGACGGACGAGTCCATGGACGCCACCCCCAACGTCACCGACGTCGAGACGGTCGAGGCGGCCACCGACGAGGAGGCCGTCGCGGCGATCGAGGCGCCGGTCGAGCGCGGTGAGCCGATCCTGCAGGTGCGCAACCTGGTCAAGCACTTCCCGCTGACCCAGGGCATCCTGTTCAAGCGTCAGATCGGTGCGGTCAAGGCCGTGGACGGGGTCTCCTTCGACCTCTACCAGGGCGAGACGCTCGGCATCGTGGGCGAGTCCGGCTGTGGCAAGTCCACCGTCGCCAAGCTGCTGATGATGCTGGAGAAGGCGACCGCGGGCGAGATCTTCTACAAGGGCCAGGACATCACCAAGCTGTCCGGGCGTGCGCTGAAGGCGGTCCGCCGCAACATCCAGATGGTGTTCCAGGACCCGTACACCTCGCTCAACCCCCGTATGACGGTGGGCGACATCATCGGCGAGACCTTCGAGATCCACCCCGAGGTGGCCCCGAAGGGGGACCGCCGCCGCAGGGTCCAGGACCTGCTGGACGTGGTCGGTCTCAACCCCGAGTACATCAACCGCTACCCGCACCAGTTCTCGGGCGGTCAGCGCCAGCGCATCGGCATCGCCCGCGGCCTGGCCCTGAACCCCGAGATCATCATCTGCGACGAGCCGGTCTCCGCGCTGGACGTGTCCGTTCAGGCGCAGGTCATCAACCTGATGGAGAAGCTCCAGGACGAATTCAACCTCTCCTACCTCTTCATCGCGCACGACCTGTCGATCGTCCGGCACATCTCGGACCGCGTGGGTGTGATGTACCTCGGCAAGATGGCGGAGATCGGCACGGACACGGAGATCTACGACCACCCGACGCACCCCTACACCCAGGCGCTGCTGTCGGCCGTCCCGGTCCCCGACCCGGAGTCCCGTGAAGGCCGCGAGCGGATCATCCTCACCGGCGACGTCCCCTCCCCGGCCAACCCGCCCTCGGGCTGCCGCTTCCGCACCCGCTGCTGGAAGGCCGAGGACAAGTGCGCCCAGGAGGTCCCGCTCCTCGCGATCCCCGAGCGCTTCAAGGGCGACGACACCCCGGCGGCCCACGAGTCCGCCTGCCACTTCGCGGAGGAAAAGGACGTGGTCCACGCGGCCTGATCCGCCGACCCGACGTCTCCACTGGTTCCCGGCATCCCCGCAGCGGGGATGCCGGGAACCGGCGTTCGAGGATCCTGGATGCTGCATCACATCGAACTGTGGGTGCCCGACCTGCCGCGGGCGGTCCGCGAATGGGGCTGGCTCCTCGGCCGCCTCGGCCATGACGCGTACCAGGAGTGGGAACACGGCCGCAGCTGGCGGCTCGGCCCTACGTACCTGGTCGTCGAGCAGTCGCCGGCGATGAGCGCCGCGGAGCACGACCGCATGCGGCCGGGGCTCAACCACCTCGCGTTCCACGCGGGACCCCCCGAGCGGGTCGACGCACTGTCCGCCGCGGCCCCGGCCCACGGCTGGACGCCGTTGTTCGCCGACCGCTACCCGCACGCCGGCGGCCCCGAGCAGTACGCGGCCTATCTCTCTAACACCGACGGCTTCGAAGTGGAACTCGTGGCGTCCGAGGCGTACAACCCCACAAACCCCCGCGAACTGCGTTAACAAACAGGCAACTTCGCCGACCCGGTTCCGATATACGGACACGTCACGCTGGTCAGCGTACGGCCGTGCGGGTGCCGTAAGCGGGCCGGGGCACGCCATGTCGCCCCGGCCCGTTGCCGTGTGCTCAGGTGCCGGTGATGCCCAGGGAGCGCTTCAGGAAGTCGACCTGGAGGAGGAGCAGGTTCTCGGCGACCTGTTCCTGGGGGGTGATGTGGGTGACGCCGGACAGCGGCAGCACCTCGTGGGGGCGGCCGGCGGCCAGCAGGGCCGAGGACAGGCGCAGGGCGTGCGCGACCACCACGTTGTCGTCGGCGAGGCCGTGCACGATCATCAGCGGGCGGTGCGGCTCGGCGGGGGAGGACAGCCCCTCGGCGGTGACCAGGGAGCTCTTCGCGTACGACTCCGGGTGCTCCGCCGGCGTGCCCAGGTAGCGCTCCGTGTAGTGGGTGTCGTACAGGCTCCAGTCCGTCACCGGCGCGCCCGCGATGCCCGCGTGGAAGACGTCCGGGCGGCGCAGCACCGCCAGGCCCGCCAGCCAGCCGCCGTAGGACCAGCCGCGGATCGCGACCCGGGACAGGTCCAGGGGGTGGCGCTTCGCGAGGTCCTCCAGAGCCTCCACCTGGTCGTCCAGCGACAGCGTGAAGTCGTGGTGGATCGCCTTCTCCCAGGCGGGGGAGAGGCCCGGGGTACCGCGTCCGTCCGCGACCACGACCGCGAAGCCCTGGTCCGCGAACCACTGCGAGGTGAGGTGCGCGTTGTGGGCCGCGACCACCCGCTGGCCGTGCGGGCCGCCGTACGGGTCCATGAGGACCGGCAGGGGGGTGTCACCGTCGTAGTCCCGAGGCATAAGCACGGCGCACGGGACAGAGCGTGCGCCCCCCTCGGTGAGCGTCACGCGGGGGGACATACCGGGATCTTCGGCGTACGAGGGGATAGTCCTGGTCGGTTTTCCGTCGCGCAGGACCCGTACCAGAGAACCTGGCCGGTTCAGCGTCGCCGAGACCAGGACCGTCACCTCCCCGGCCCGCACCGCCGCGTGCACGCCCGGCTCCTGCGACACCCGCTCCACGCCCAGCTCGTTCACCCGGTACACATGCACCTGGCCCGTCTCCGCCTCGCCGGCGGCCTCCGCGCCCGCCGACGCCGAGATGAGCACGTCGTGCTCGGAGACGTCCAGCACGGCCCGGACATGCAACTGCGCTCCCGTGAGCGGCCGTTCCCCGACCGCCAGCACCCGCGCACCCCCCTCGTCCGCGATCCGCACCAGCTGCCCGGACGGGCTCCAGCACGGCACCCCGGGGAAAAGATCAAGCCATGTTCGATCTTCGTCGGCGTGCACCATCCGCGTCGCGCCCGAGTCCGGATCCACGGCCAGGATCAGCTGACTGCGCTGGTCGCGCGCCTGTACGAGCAGCAGTGGCGCGCCCGCCGCTGACCAGTGGACATGCGCCAGATACGGGTAGCGCGCCCGGTCCCAGGAGACCTCCGTGCGCAGCCCGTCCAGGTCGATCACGAACAGCCGCACCTCCGCGTTGCCCGTGCCCGCCGCCGGGTACGGCACCCGCTGCGGCTCCCGTTCCGGATGCGCGGGATCGGCGATCCACCACCGCCGCACCGGCGTGTCGTCCACCCGCGCCATGAGCAGCCGGTCCGACTCCGGAGCCCACCAGAAGCCCCGCGAGCGCCCCATCTCCTCGGCCGCGATGAACTCGGCCAGTCCGTATGAGACATTCTCCGACTCCGGCTCGGCGAGCGACCGGTCGCCCTCCCCTTCGGCGCCCACCACCCGCAGGGCACCCTGCGCGACATACGCGACGTGCCGCCCGTCGGGCGACGGACGCGGGTCGATCACCGGCCCCGGCGCGGGCAGTTCACGCGCCGTCCCGGCCCGCAGCTCGGCCGCGAAAAGCCGCCCCGACAAGGCGAAAGAGGCCAACTCGACGGCCGTGTCGGTGGCGTAGCCGACGATGCCGGCCCCGCCCTCGCGGCTGCGTTCGCGCCGGGCCCGTTCCTCGGGCGAGAGGTCCTCCGAGGCACCGCCCAGCAGGGCGCGCGGGTCGGCGGCGACGCGCTCCCCGCCCTCCTCCGTGTCGAGGACCCAGAGCGAATTCGCCCGGTCCGTACCGGAACCGGAGCGCAGGAACACGACACGCGAACCGTCGGGCGCCACGGTGAACGAACGCGGCGCGCCGAGCGTGAAGCGCTGGGTACGGGCGTGCCGTCGGGGGAAGGAGTGAGGCTCGGTCGTCATGCCCTGACCATATTGGCCATGCGCCCCCTTGTGCGGCCGTGCGCCGATCGATGCGCACGGAGGGATAGTTATGATCAATGTCGCATAGTGGGTATGAACCTGCTGGCTGCTGTACGGATTTGATACCCCCATAGTCCGACCCCCCGCGCCCTCGTGGATCTTTGGAGGTGAACCGCCGTGGCACTCTCGATTTCGGCGGTGGTGCTGCTGGCGATCATCGTCTTCTTGCTGATCAAGAAGTCAGGACTGAAGGCGGGGCACGCGATCGTCTGCATGCTGCTCGGCTTCTACCTCGCCTCCTCGACCGTCGCTCCCACGATCAGCGAGCTGACGACGAACATCGCGGGCATGATCGGCAGCATCAAGTTCTGAGCGTCGCGCCCGCAGGCCCGGAGCGAGGGACGGTCCGGGCCTGAGCGGAGGCGTCGCCGGATCAGCTCCCGACCGCGTACGGCACGAAGCCGGCCCACGCGGCGGGGGTGAAGGCCAGCCGGGGGCCCTCGACGTCCTTCGAGTCACGGACGTGGGCGGTGCCGGGTTCTGCGGCGACCTCGACGCAGGAGTCGCCTTCACTGCCGCTGCTGTAGCTGCTCTTGACCCTAGCGCGCCCCCGCGCGCCCAGGCCCGAATTGCGGGCAACAAACACCCGAACCGGCGGCCCGGGGCGACCCACCGCACCGGCGGCCTCCAGCACGACAACACCCGCCACACCACCCGCTTCACGGTGGTCGGCAACCACCTGGCCCAGCACGAGGAGCTCTCGCTCCTCGCCATCGGGCTCGGCACGCACCTCCAGTCACTGCCGAAGGGCGCCCCGGCCGACATCAAGACCCTCGCCGCCCGGTTCCCCGAGGGAGCGACCCGGATCGGCGCCGCCCTGCGCGAACTGGAGGCCCACGGCTACCTGCGCCGCGAACGCGTCCGCACCCCCACCGGCCGCATCGTCACCCGCACGACGTCCTGCAATCAGCCGGCGGCGGCCCGCCAGCCCACCGAGGCGACCTGAGGGGCCACGGAGTCGAAGCCTCGGGATGCCTGCGAGGAGCGCGCGTCCCGGGTGAATCGTGAGGCACGAGCACCCCGCAAACCGCTCCCGGCCGTACCGACCCCCGCGTACCCCGCCGTGACTATCCGCTGCTCGGCATTCCCGTCTACGCGATCTTCGACCCCCGTACCGGCACCGGTGCGGTCCTCACCGACATCCACCCCACTCCGGACGGCCCCCGGTACGCCACCCGCAAGGACTTCGTCTACGGGGAGGACGTCACCATCGGTGAGTGGACCATCCCCACGAGCGGCCTGCCGCGCTACCAGGACGACGATGCGGGAGAGCTCGCCCACGTGCCCGACGAGGGCTGACAGTGGCCGGGGCGCGCGGCGAACGGGGGACCGGTGCCTCGTAGGGTGGCCCCATGACGGAACTGCCCTCCCGACGTCTGCTGCTGGTGCACGCGCACCCGGACGACGAGTCGATCAACAACGGCGCGACCATGGCCAGGTACGCGGCCGAGGGTGTCCACGTCACCCTGGTCACCTGCACCCTCGGTGAACGCGGCGAGGTCATCCCGCCCGAGCTCGCGCACCTGAGCGGTGCCGCCCTGGGCCAGCACCGCCGCAGCGAGCTCGCCGCCGCCATGGCCGAGCTCGGCGTCCAGGACGTCCGCCTGCTCGGCGGCGCCGGGCGCTACAGCGACTCCGGGATGATGGGCCTGCCCGACAACGACGACCCCGGCTGCTTCTGGCAGGCCGACGTCGACAAGGCCGCCGCGCACCTGGTCGAGGTGATCCGCGAGGTACGCCCCCAGGTCCTCGTCACCTACGACGACAACGGCGGCTACGGACACCCCGACCACATCCAGGCCCACCGCGTCGCCATGCGCGCCGCCGAACTGTCCGCCGACGCCGGCCTGCCGATCCCCAAGGTCTACTGGAACCGGGTCCCCCGCCCCGTTGTGGAGGAGTCCTTCGCGCGGCTCCGGGAGGACCTGCCGGGCACCCCCTTCACCAAGGCGGCCGACGTCGACGACGTCCCGGGTGTGGTGGCCGAGGAGCGGATCACCACCGTGCTCGACGGCACCGCCCACGCCGCCGCCAAGGCCGCCGCGATGCGCGCCCACGCCACCCAGATCACCGTGGCCGAGCCGTACTTCGTGCTGTCCAACGAACTCGCCCAGCCGATCCTCACGACGGAGTACTACGAGCTGGTGCGCGGCGAGCGGGGCCCCGGAGAGCGGGAGACGGACCTGTTCGCCGGTCTCGAGGAGGCCTCATGAGCGACCGTACGCCGATGCTCGCCCAGCCGATGCGGCCGCCCACCGCGGGACGCATCGGGGCCTTCCTCGGGTTCTTCGTGCTCGGCGCCGTGGTCGGCGTGGCCGGGGCCCTGGTGCAGCCCGGGTGGTTCCCGGGCGGGCTGCTGCTCGCCCTGGCCGGTGAGGCCGGAGCCGTCCTGGGCGCCGCACGCGTCCTCCGCGGCCGGGTCGGGGGCGTCGCGGCCGCCGCCGGCTGGATGCTCGCCGTCGTCCTGCTCACCGCCAGCCGCCCCGAGGGCGACTTCCTCTTCGCCGCGGGGAGCGGCTCCTATCTCTTTCTGCTCGGAGGCATCGCCGTGGCTGTGATCTGCGCCACCTTCGCCCCGGGGCGGCAACCTGACGGCGGTTCCGTCCGACTTGCCAAGTGACGTACCACTTCGCCAGGACGTGGCCGTGGGGGTCCGGTGTGGGTTTCCCCGGCGGTCCTGGGATACGGGCGAGAAGTGGCCAGTATGGTGGTGCGCGCCGCCGAGCTGCCCGCGTGAGGTTGCGTCGGGCGGCGGAGCCAACCGGGAGAACCTGCCTTGAGTCGTGAAACTGACACTCCGTCCTCCGGGCCCAACGGGCGCGGCGGAGCCGCCTACCCGTCGGGTACGCCGCCGTACGGGACCCCGACGGTCTCCGACGCCGGTACGGACGCGGGCCGTTCCGCCACGCGGCCGGAGGAACGCAAGACCGAGACCACGCTGACGACCCGGATCCGGATCAACATCCCCGGGTCGCGGCCCATTCCGCCCGTGGTGATGCGCAAGCCCGTCGCGGAGGCGGAGAGCCCGGCCGTCACCGACACGCACGGTGAAGCGTCGACGGCGCCGGGCACCGCCCCGTCCACGGGCGCGGGCACGGCCGAGCCTCCCGTCGAGCCCGCACAGCCGGGCGACGACAAGCCGGCCAGCGACTGGTTCGCGCCCCGCAAGTCCGGCGGGGGCAAGGGCGGTCCGGGCAGCGGCTCCACCAACGGGGCCGGGCTGCCGGGCGGTTCGCCTCAGACGGCGGGCGGCTCCGGTGCGGGCGGTCCCGGTGCGGGCGGTCCCGGCGCGGGGGCGCCGGGTGCCGGTGCGTCCGGTGGGGCGCGGCCGGGTGCCGGGCGGCCCGGAGGCGTGGTCGGCTCCATGGGCGCGCCGGGCGGCTCCCGGTCCGGCGGCACTAACGGTGCCGGGCTCCCCGGCGGCGCGACCGGCGGCCCCGTCGCGCCCGGGCACGGCGGCGGCACCGGCTCCTTCGACGTCACCGAGGCCCTGGCGGCGGGCCCGCTGGGCACCGGCTCGCGTCCCGCCCCGGGCGGTGGCGAACCGCGCCGCGACGACCTGCCGTACTTCTCCGAGAACGGCCGCGACGGGCAGGGCGGGCAGAACGGGCAGGGCGGCTTCGGCGGCCCGAGCACGGCCAACGGCTTCGGCGGGACCGGCGCGCCCGGCACCCCCGGATCCCAGGGCCCGGCCGGCCCGACGGGCGGACCGGTCACCGGTGACGGCCCGATGGTGCCGCCGGCCGGCGGTCCGGGCGGCTTCCCCGAGCAGGGCGGTCCCGGCGGTCCCGGGCGGCAGGGTGCCTTCAACGCGCCCGGAGGCCCGGGCGGTCCCGGTAACCCGGGTGGACCTGGTGCCTTCAGTGCTCCCGGCGGCCCCGGTACTCCCGGCGGGCCTGGCGGCTTCGGCGACCCGGGCAGGCCCGGTGGCCCCGAGGCCTTCAATGAGCCCGGCGGCCCCGGTGCTCCCGGCGGCCCCGGTGCCCCAGGCGGCCCTGGCGGCTTCGGCGACCCCAGCAGGCCCGGTGGCCCCGAGGCCTTCAACGAGCCCGACCGACCCGGCGCCCCGGGCGGCCCTGGAGCCCCCGGAGCCTTCAACGACCCCGGCCGGCCGGGAGGCCCCGGCGCGCCCGCCGGACCCGGAGCCATAGGCGGCGGCCCCGGTGGCCCGGGCGCCCCCGGCGGTCCCGCCGGTACGGGCGTACCCGGAGCTCCTGGCGGCCCCGCGGGCCCGGGTGCCCGGGGCGCCACCACCGCTCCCGGCGCCGCAGGCCCCGGCCCCGGCGGTGGCATGAGCGACGACACCGCCATCCTCACCCCGCAGAAGCCGGCCCCCGAACCCCCGGACGGCCAGGGCTACAGCGGTCCCCGGCACGACAACGTCTCCGGGCACACCGTCACCAGCGGCATCCCCGTCGTACCGCCCGGCGCGGCCTCGCCGTTCGGCCCGGGCGCGTCCGGTGACAGCCCGGTGCCCCATACGGCCCCGAAGCTGCCCGAGCCGGTCTCCCCGCCCCCGGCGAGCTCCTCGAAGGCGCCGAAGAAGAAGGGGCGCAACAAGCTCGTGCTGCTCGCCGTCGGCCTGGTCGTCCTCACCGGAGGCGTCTACGGCGCCGGTCTGCTGATGAACCGCACCGACGTGCCCAAGGGCACCAGCGTGCTCGGCGTGGACATCGGCGGCACCACCCGCGACGGCGCGGTCAGGAAGCTCGACGAGGCCTTCGACGACCGCGTCGGCAAGGAGCTGAAGCTGTCGTTGGGCGGCAAGACCGTCGCCCTCGACCCGGACAACGCGGGCCTGCAGTTCGACATGGACGCCACGGCCGACGCGGCGGCGAAGAGCGACTACAACCCGGTCTCCGTGATCGGCTCGCTGTTCGGCAACCACCGTGTCGTCACACCGGTCATGCCCGTCGACGAGGAGAAGCTCCACGCCTCCCTGGAGAGCGCCGCTGGCGGTTCCGGCGCGACGACCGACGGCACGATCGTGTTCAAGGGCGGCAAGGCCGTCCCCGTCTACGGCAAGACCGGCCAGGGCATCGACCTCGCCAAGTCGACGACGGCGGTGGAGGAGGCGTACCGCGCCCAGGTGGAGACCGGCACGCCCGGCACGGTGAAGCTCCCGACCACCACCCGGCAGCCGACCGTCTCGAACGCCGAGGTCGACCGGATGCTGAAGGAGTTCGCGCAGCCCGCGATGTCCGACCTCGTCACCATCCGCACCGACGCGGCGCACAGCATCGACTTCGGCCGCGTGTCCCTGCCGAAGATCCTGAGCTTCAAGGCCGTCGACGGCAAGCTGGTCGACACGTACAACCTCAAGGCGCTCCAGGAGGCGTACGGCACGACCTTCGAGGGCGTGCAGATCGAGGGCGCGAGCGGCAAGCGGGACGTCACCCCGCAGGACGTCGTCGCCGCGCTGCGCAAGGCCCTGCGAGGCACGACACCCGCGGAGCGCGTCGGAGTCATCGACACCAAGCCGAACTGACCTCCGGCCACCCGCGCGCGAGAGCCCCCGCCCGGTGAGGGCGGGGCTCTCGTCGTCACCCCGCAGGCATCACACCTGTCATGCGGCACTCCGGACGCCCGGCTCCGCCCGGCTCAGTTCAGCATCGCCCGAGCCGCGAAAGCCTCCCCCCGCACCCGCTCGGCCGCAGGCTCGTCCACGGCTTCGACGACCTCCGCGTAGGCTTCCAACTCCAAGGCCCCGCCGAGGAACTCCCCCCGCTGAACGAGCAACTGGGCCCGCTCATAGCGCAACCGAGCCGGATGCGACGGCAGCAACAGCGACAACTCCACCGCCCACAGCGCCACATCCGACCGCTCGGGACGGGCCGCGGCCCACGCCCGCACGTTGTTCAGAATCCGCAGCACCACATCCAGCGGATCCGCTGGCCGCAGCATCGCCGCGTCCAGCCGCGCCCCCGTCGCCCCGGCCACCAGCAACTCCGCGTCGGCCCCGCTCAGCACCCGCCCCCCGTCGAACGGATCCGCCAGCACCTGCCCCTCGTCGGGCCCGAACCCGACCACGAAGTGCCCCGGAAGGGCGACCCCGTACACCGGCGCCCCCGCCCGCCGGGCCACCTCCAGCCACACCACGGACAGCAGGATCGGCAGCCCCCTGCGCCGCTCCAGCACCTCGTGCAGCAGCGAGGACTCCAGGCGCTGATAGTCGCCGGGGGTGCCGTGGAACCCCATCCGCTCACCCAGCAGCTCCCGCAGGGCGACCGCCCAGGCCCGCGGCCCGGCGGGCCGGTACGGCAGCAGCCCGGCCAGCCGGTCCAGCTCGATCTGCGCGGCGTCCAGGCCCGCCTCGTCCAGCTCCCCGTCGGCCTCCGCGCCCACCAACAGGCACAGCGTCGACAGATCGGGCCGCTCGGACCGGGCCTCTTCGGCGAACCGCCGCCGCAGCTCGGCGGAACGCTCGGGGGACGGGGGAAACGGGGGTCGCATAGCCGGCTCGTGCCCTCTCACGACGATCGGTTACCGGCCGGTGTGCCGGCGTCCGGCGCCCGGTAGTGGTGGTACGCGTGGTGCGCGGCGAAGCCCATCCCGGCGTACAGCGCCCGCGCTCCCGCGTTGTCGGCCTCGACCTGGAGCCACGCGGCCGACGCGCCCTCGTCGAGCGCCTGCCGGGCCAGCGCGGCCATCACGGCCGTGCCCAGCCCCTGCCGCCGCAGCGCCGGATCGACCTCTACGGCGGCGAACCCGGCCCACCGGCCGTCGACGACACACCGCCCGATCGCGGCCGGAGGCGCTCCCTCAGCCGCCCCGGGCACCGTCGCGAACCACACCGACGGTCCGCTCCGCAGCACCCGCAGCGCCACCTCGCTCACGCCCTTGCGCTGATACCGGGCCAGCCATGCCTCGTCGGCCTCCCGGGACAGCACGACCCCCGCCGGGTCGCCCCGGTCGGCGATCGGCGCCAGCGGCCCGGCCCACAGCTCCGCGGTCACCTCCCGCGCCCAGCCCCGCTGCTCCAGCTCGGCGCAGAGCAGTTCCTGCGTGCCCTCGGCGCCGGTCGCGGTCTGGACGTAGGCGGGCAGTCCGCGCTCGCCGTACCACCGCCGCACGGCGTCGAGCGCCTCGTCGAGCGGCGCGCCCGGCGCGCCCAGCGGCAGCACCGAGTTCGCCCGCCGGGTGAACCCGGACGCGGCCCGCAGCTCCCACTCGCCGAGCCGCTCGCTCTCCACGGGCCGCCAGGCCCGCGCGGCGACCCGGGCCAGCTCCTCGTAGGAGGCGGCCGGGCCGCGGCGACGCGCCGGGGCGGACGGCACGGTCTTGCCCGCGACCAGCGCGGATTCCGCGATACGGACGCTCTCGCCACTCTTCCGTGTGATCAGCAGCACACCGTTGTCCCATGATGTGAGAACACCGACCGTGTCGGTGAACTTCTCACCCGGAGCCTCATGTTCGATCAAGCTCCGCACGGAGACCCGTTTGCCCACGTCAGCAGTGGTGATACGGACCTCGAGTCGCCCGGCGGCAGAGATTTCCACAGGTCAGTTCACCCCTCCTGTTCGGATCATGCCCAGGAACGGAGATACTAGGGGCGGGCATCGACGACGCCGCGCTCCCGCGCGCCAGGCGGCGGAGCCTGAGGAGGCCCGCCAGCGCCCTATCGAGGAGGAACGACAGCGTGACCTACGTCATCGCGCAGCCTTGTGTCGACGTCAAGGACAAGGCGTGCATCGAGGAGTGCCCGGTCGACTGCATCTACGAGGGCCAGCGGTCCTTGTACATCCACCCGGACGAATGCGTCGACTGTGGTGCCTGTGAGCCGGTCTGCCCGGTCGAGGCGATCTTCTACGAGGACGACACTCCGGAGGAGTGGAAGGACTACTACAAGGCGAACGTCGAGTTCTTCGACGAACTCGGTTCGCCCGGCGGGGCCAGCAAGCTCGGGCTGATCGAGCGGGACCACCCGTTCGTCGCCGCGCTGCCGCCGCAGAACCAGTAAAGGTGGCCCGCACCCCGCGCCGCCTCGGTCCCGTACGGCCCGATCACCCCGCTGATCGCCGTACGGGGCCGAGGCGTTTGCCGTCACCGGCTCGTACGTACCAGAAAGTGAGCCAGCACCCGTGTCCGCAGTCTCCGACCGCCTCCCCACCTTCCCCTGGGACAAGCTGACCCCGTACAAGGCCACGGCCGCCGCCCACCCGGACGGCATCGTCGACCTGTCCGTCGGCACCCCGGTCGACCCGGTACCCGAGCTGATCCAGAAGGCGCTGGTGGCCGCGGCCGACTCGCCGGGTTATCCGACCGTCTGGGGCACACCCGAGCTGCGCGACGCGATCACCGGCTGGGTGGAGCGCCGCCTCGGCGCCCGGGAGATCACCCACCACCACGTGCTGCCGATCGTCGGCTCCAAGGAGCTCGTCGCCTGGCTCCCGACCCAGCTGGGCCTCGGCCCCGGCGACCGGGTGGCCTACCCGCGCCTGGCCTACCCGACGTACGAGGTCGGCGCCCGCCTGGCGCGTGCCGGCCACGAGGCCTACGACGACCCGACGGAGCTGGACCCCGAGGGCCTGAAGCTGCTCTGGCTGAACTCCCCGTCGAACCCCACGGGCAAGGTCCTGTCGAAGGAGGAGCTGACCCGGATCGTCTCCTGGGCCCGCTCGCACGGCATCCTGCTCTTCTCCGACGAGTGCTACCTGGAGCTGGGCTGGGAGGCCGACCCGGTCTCGGTCCTGCACCCGGACGTCAACGGCGGCTCCTACGACGGCATCGTCTCCGTCCACTCCCTCTCCAAGCGCTCGAACCTCGCCGGCTACCGCGCGGCCTTCCTGGCGGGTGACCCGGCGGTCCTCGGCCCGCTCCTGGAGATCCGCAAGCACGGCGGCATGATGACGTCGGCCCCGACACAGGCGGCGGTGATCGCGGCCCTCGGCGACGACGACCACGTCCGGGTCCAGCGCGCCCGCTACGCCTCCCGCCGCGAGCTCCTGCGCGAGGCCCTCCTCACCCACGGCTTCCGCATCGAGCACAGCGAGGCCAGCCTCTACCTGTGGGCCACCAGGGGCGAATCCTGCTGGGACACGGTCGCCCACCTCGCCAAACGCGGCATCCTCGTGGCCCCGGGCGACTTCTACGGCCCGGCGGGCGCGGAGTTCGTGCGCGTGGCGCTGACGGCGACGGACGAACGGATCGCGGCGGCCGTACGGCGTCTGTGACCGCCGCCCGGCACACACCCGCCCGACAACACACCGAAGGGGTCCAGGGAAGCTCCCTGGACCCCTTCGGCGTCACAACGCCGGTGCGTCAGCCGACCGGCAGGCTCTTCACCGGCAGGGAGTCCGCGGACGGCACGCCACCCTTGGTCAGGGAGTCCGTCGGCAGGCCGCCCTTGGTGGAACCGGCCGCGTCGCCGGCGAGCTGCCCGGCGGTGCCCGCCGCGTCACCGGCCGCCTTCTGCGCCACGGGCGTGGTCTTCTTGACCGCCTTGCCGCCGGTCTTGCCCGCGGCCGGCACCGCCTTCTTGACGGTCTTGCCGCCGGTGTCACCCGCGGACTTCGTGACGTTCTGCGCCGCGCCGTCGACGGTGTTGCCGACGTTGGCCCCGTCCAGGGCGGTCAGGCCACCGAGGTTCGGGGTGGCGGGCAGCTCGGGGGCCGCGCTGGCGGAGCCGGCCGCACCGACCCCGGCAGCCGCTCCCGCAGCGACGATCAGCGCGGCACGGGCGATTCGGCGGGTCAGGGGGAGGGACATGGTGCTCCTTCGACGGAGAGAACAGTGAGCTTCGTGAAGTGTCCGACCAGGTCCGGCAGTTGATCGACTGGCTGTTGATCACCCCGGCTCGGACGCACTGACTACCGCTCGAAGCCCGCGAAGGTTGCGGCGGCGCAACGTAAAGAGTTGGTAATGCGTCGCATTATCGGCTGCGGATAAAAAGGGTCGAAAGGGCTGTTGCGAGAAGCCCCGCCGAATCCTTCCAGCCCTGTGTTCCCAAGGGTTTGCACGGTGCCCCGAGTGAGGGTGCGAAAACCTGCGCACACCGTCGCCGCCGAGCCGTGCGGGTAACCCCCTGGGGTGAGTCCCCGCACTCCTGCGCGATCCAGTGCCGGGGCGCTAGCTCATCGTGACGATACGGACCGCTTCCGCGTCCCGTTCCGCACCCGCGGTGCCCTTCGCCGCGGGCTCCCGCCACTGGCTGGCGGTGTTCCCGGCGACCCACTCCCGCCCCGCGTAGGTGACGCGCGCGATGTGCAGCTCGGACGCGTTGGCCACGGCCCAGTGGGCCAGCTGCCAGCCGCGCCGGTCCAGGCTCCGCCCGGTCGCCGAACCGGTGTCGCCGCTCACCGGCAGGGTCACGGTCCGCCCGCCGGCCCCGTCCGCGGGGCTCGGGGACGGTGTCGGCGTGGCCGTCGACGAGCCGCCCACCTGGGCACCGGCCGGCTCCAGCACATCCCGCCCGAAGTCCCGCACGAGCGCGGCACGCACCCCGTCGGGGCCCGAGGCCCGGGTCGCGGCCGGGCGGCCCTCGCAGGTCAACGTGGCCGCGGACTGCCCGGTCAGGGCCGCGGCGAGCAGCGCGGCGTCCGGCTCGTGCTTGGCGTAGGCCTGCGGGAAGCCGCTGCGCTGCACGCGCTGCGCGGCGACGGTGAGCGGCAGCCGGGTGTAGCCGGGCACCTTGACCAGGTGGTCGTAGAACTCACCGGCCGAGTACGCCGGGTCCATGATCTCCTTCGGCGTTCCCCAGCCCTGCGAGGGCCGCTGCTGGAACAGGCCGAGGGAGTCACGGTCGCCGTAGTCGATGTTGCGCAGCGTCGACTCCTGCAGCGCGGTCGCCAGCGCGATGGTCACGGCCCGCTCGGGCAGGCCGCGCGCGGTCCCCACGGCGGTGATCGTCGCCGCGTTGACCCCCTGTTCGGGCGTGAACTCGTACGACGCCCCGTCGCCCTTGCCGGAGACGACCTTGCAGCCCGGTCCGACCGAGCCCCCGGTGACGTACTGCACGACGAGGTAACCGGCGACCGCGAGCAGGGCCATGAGGGCGGCTCCGCATCGGAAAAGGCGGCCACGACGCTTGGGAGAGGACGACTCTGGCACGCCGTACAAGGTACTGGAGAGTACGGAGTGGCATGAGCCGGGTGGGGAGAGTGAGGGCGGGGCCCGGCGCGTTAGGGTCGACGGCATGGCCGACACCTCGCTTGACCTCACGCTGGACGCCGCGGAGCTCACCGCCCGGCTCGTCGACTTCCGTTCCGAGAGCGGCACCGAGAAGCCCCTCGCCGACGCGATCGAGACCGCGCTGCGCGCGCTGCCCCATCTGACGGTCGACCGGTACGGCAACAACGTCGTGGCCCGCACGAACCTGGGCCGCTCGGAGCGGGTGATCCTGGCCGGTCACATCGACACCGTCCCGATCGCGGGCAACGTCCCCTCCCGGCTCGACGAGGACGGCGTCCTGTGGGGCTGCGGCACCTGCGACATGAAGTCGGGAGTGGCGGTCCAGCTCCGCATCGCGGCGACCGTCCCGGCCCCCAACCGCGACCTGACCTTCGTCTTCTACGACAACGAGGAGGTCGCCGCGGAGCTGAACGGCCTCAAGCACGTCTCCGAGACGCACCCCGAGTGGCTGGAGGGCGACTTCGCGGTGCTCCTGGAGCCGTCGGACGGCCAGGTCGAGGGCGGCTGCCAGGGCACGCTGCGGGTGCTGCTGAAGACCACCGGCGAGCGGGCCCACTCGGCGCGCGGCTGGATGGGCTCCAACGCGATCCACGCCGCCGCCCCCATCCTCGCCCGCCTGGCCTCCTACGAACCCCGTTGGCCGGTCATCGACGGCCTCGAGTACCGCGAGGGCCTGAACGCGGTGGGCATCAGCGGGGGAGTGGCCGGCAACGTGATCCCCGACGAGTGCGTCGTCACCGTCAACTTCCGCTACGCGCCCGACCGCACGCCCGAGGAGGCCGTCGCCCACGTCCGTGAGGTCTTCGCGGACTGCGGGGTGGAGGAGTTCGAGGTCGTCGACCACAGCGGCGCGGCGATGCCCGGCCTGTCCCATCCGGCGGCGAAGGCGTTCATCGAGGCGGTCGGCGGCACCCCGATGCCGAAGTACGGCTGGACGGACGTCTCCCGCTTCTCGGCCCTGGGCGTCCCCGCGGTCAACTACGGCCCCGGCAACCCCCACTTGGCGCACAAGCGGGACGAGCGAGTGGAGATCGCCAAGATCCTCGCGGGCGAGGAGCGCCTGAGGAACTGGCTGACCGCCTGACCCCGCCGGGACGCCATCGGGTTTACGGCGCTCGATCGCGGACATGCTCACGTCCCTCGTTCGTAACCCGCGTAGATCTACGCTGAGGTGGAAAGACAGGCACGACGGAGGGAGCGCACATGGCGACCGGCAACCCCGAGGGGAAGAAGCAGCCGCCGGAGGAAAAGCGCCTGGGCCCGGTCCTCCAGAGGCGGGACCAGGTGCAGGCCAGTACCACCGACCAGCGGCTGCTGGACGGGCGAGCCCCCTCCGACTGGGTCCACACCGACCCCTGGCGCGTGCTGCGCATCCAGTCGGAGTTCATCGAGGGCTTCGGTACGCTCGCCGAACTCCCGCCCGCGATCAGCGTCTTCGGCTCGGCCCGGACCCCGGCGGACTCGCCCGAGTACGAAGCGGGCGTGCGGCTGGGGCAGGGCCTGGTCGACGCGGGCTTCGCCGTCATCACGGGCGGCGGTCCGGGCGCGATGGAGGCGGCCAACAGGGGCGCCCTCGAGGCGAAGGGCATCTCGGTCGGCCTCGGCATCGAGCTGCCGTTCGAGCAGGGGCTGAACCCGTACGTCGACATCGGCCTGAACTTCCGCTACTTCTTCGTCCGGAAGATGATGTTCGTCAAGTACGCCCAGGGATTCGTCGTGCTGCCCGGCGGCCTCGGCACCCTCGACGAACTCTTCGAGGCCCTCACGCTGGTCCAGACCCAGAAGGTCACGCGCTTCCCGATCGTCCTCTTCGGCAGCGACTACTGGGGCGGCCTGGTCGACTGGCTCCGCGACACGGTGATCGCCCAGGGCAAGGCGGCGGACAAGGACCTGCTGCTGTTCCACGTGACGGACGACGTGGAGGAGGCGGTGGCCCTGGTGTCGAAGGAGGCGGGCAGGTAGGGGTCTTTTCGAGCCCGGCCTCCTCTCCGACCGTGTCGGGCGGCGGGTGGGCACAGGTCGGGGGGTCCAGGGGGCGGAGCCCCCTGGTACCTCAGTCAGGCCAACCCGCGCCGGGCAACGGCAGGAGCCCGATGCCCCGCGATCGTCGCCACCATGTCCAGCACCTGCCGCGTCTCGGCGACCTCGTGCACCCGGTACACCTGCGCCCCCAGCCACGCGGACACGGCCGTGGTCGCCAACGTACCGATCACCCGCTCCTTCACGGGCCGGTCCAGGGTCTCCCCGACGAAGTCCTTGTTGGACAGCGACACCAGCACCGGCCACCCCGTGGCGACCATCTCGTCCAGCCGCCGCGTCGCCTCCAGGCTGTGCCGCGTGTTCTTCCCGAAGTCATGGCCGGGGTCGATCATGATCGACTCGCGCGGCACGCCCAGCGCCAGCGCCCGCTCGGCCAGCCCGACCGTCACGTCCAGGATGTCCGCCATGACGTCGTCGTACTCGATCCGGTGCGGACGCGTCCGCGGCTCCGCCCCGCCGGCGTGCGTGCACACGAGCCCCACCCGATAGCGCGCGGCGACCTCCGCCAGGCCCGGATCGACCCCGCCCCACGCGTCGTTCAGCAGATCGGCCCCGGCCTCGCACACGGCCTCGCCGACCTCGGCCCGCCACGTGTCCACGCTGATGATCACGTCAGGGAACCGCCGCCGCACCTCCGCGACGAACCCGACCGTCCGCCGGGCCTCCTCCTCGGCCGTGACCTCCTCGCCCGGCCCGGCCTTGACCCCGCCGATGTCGATGATCGCGGCGCCCTCGGCCACGGCCCGCTCCACACGCGCGAGGGCCGGCTCGTCGCGGAAGGTGGCGCCCTGGTCGTAGAAGGAGTCCGGGGTGCGGTTCACGATCGCCATGATCACCGGCTCGTGCGTCCCGAATTCCCGCTTGCCCAGCCTGAGCATCCCCTGTGACCTTTCCTGGTACGTCCCGCTCTTCCGCCGCCTGCGACCCTAGCCGTCGGACTCGCATGGCACGATCGGAGCCTGACAACATCCGACTCGGCGGACTTCCGAAGAGTCCGATCCATCCGACCGTGGGGGCCCCGCGATGGTTATGTTCCTGTTCCTGGTCGTCGCGCTCGCCGTCGTGGTCGGCGCGGTGACGCTCGCCGTGGTGGGCGGCGGCGAGAGCGGCCCGCTGCCCGAGGCCGCCCCCGAGCGGCTGCGGGACCCGCTGCCCCCGGACCGCCCGGTCGACCGCGCGGACGTGGAGGCCCTGCGCTTCCCGCTCGCCGCCCGCGGCTACCGGATGGGCGACGTGGACGACGCCCTCAGCCGCCTGGGCGCCGAGCTCGCCGAGCGCGACGCCCGCATCGCCGACCTGGAGTCGGCCCTGGCCGGTGCCCGCTCGGCCTCCGCCCACGGGCCGGTGCACGCGTCCGGGGAGAACCACGTCTCCATGGAGAAGCCGGGGCGGGAGGACCGGCCGTGAGCGACGGAGCCGCCCTGGCCGGCCCGGACGGCGCGCTGCGCTGCCCCTGGGCCCTGTCCGCCCCGGAGTACATCGCGTACCACGACGAGGAGTGGGGCCGTCCGGTCCACGGCGACGACGCGCTCTTCGAGCGGCTCAGCCTGGAGGCCTTCCAGTCCGGCCTGTCCTGGATCACGATCCTGCGCCGCCGCCCCGGCTTCCGCGCCGCCTTCGCCGACTTCAAGATCACCTCGGTCGCCGCCTTCACCGACGAGGACCGCGAGCGACTGCTGGCCGACGCCGGCATCATCCGCAACCGCGCCAAGATCGACGCGACCCTCGCCAACGCGCGTGCGCTCACCGAATGGTCCCCGGGCGAACTGGACGCCCTGATCTGGTCCCACGCCCCCGACCCGGCCGCCCGCCCGATCCCGGAATCCCTCTCCGACGTCCCACCCTTCACACCCGAGTCGACGGCCCTGTCCAAGGCCCTGAAGAAGCGCGGCCTGCGCTTCGTCGGCCCGACGACGGCGTACGCCCTGATGCAGGCGTGCGGCCTGGTGGACGACCACCTTCAGACATGCGTGGCGAGAAGCGCCGCTTGAGGGGCGCGGGGCCCCGTCGCACAGGCCCCGCGGCCCCGACGGCGCTGCACCCCGGAGCTCACCGGCCCAGATACTTCGGCTTCTCCTTGTTGACGAAGGCCTGCACCGCGATCGCGTGATCCTCGGACGAACCGGCCCGGGTCTGGAGCTCGTCCTCCTTCTCCAGGGCCTCCTCCAAGGAGTGCGTCAGACCGTAGGCCACCGACTCCTTCAGCGCCGCGAGCGCCACCGTCGGCCCCTCGGCCAGCGCCCGCGCCACCTTCTCGGCCTCCGCCCGCAGCTCCCCGGCAGGCACCAGCCGGTTGGCGATGCCGAGCTCGTACGCCTCCTGTGCGGTGATGCTCCGCGGGAAGAGCAGCAGGTCGGCAGCCCGCCCCGGTCCGACCACCCTCGGCAGCGTCCAGGAGATCCCCGAGTCCGCGGTCAGGGCGACCCCGGCGAACGAGGTGTTGAACGCCGCCGTGTCCGCCACGATCCGGTAGTCCGCCGCGAGCGCGAAGCCGAAGCCCGCCCCGGCCGCCACCCCGTTCACGGCGGCGACCACCGGCTTCGCCGCCGCGGCCAGGGCTCGCACGATCGGGTTGTAGTGCTCCCGCACCGTGCTCATGGTCTGCCCCGACCCCGTCTCCCGGTCCTGGACCAGCAGCCCGATGTGCTCCTTGAGGTCCTGCCCGACGCAGAACGCCCGGTCACCGGCGGCGGTCAGCAGCACCGCCCGTACGGCCGCGTCCTCCGCCGCGGACCGGACCGCCTCCCGCAGGGCGACCTTGGTCTCCACGTTCAGCGCGTTCATCGCCTCCGGGCGGTTCAGCGTGATCGTCGCGAGTCCGTCGCTCACCTCGTAGAGCACGGTGTCGGTCATGGCGTATCCCCTCCGGGTCGCGGATCGGGGGCGTACCGGCCGGTACGCCCCGGGTCTGCAGGACAGCATGACGGAGATCGCCGACGGGGAACCTGACCGGACGTGTGACCTGCGTCAAAGAATTCTCGTCCGGATTGGTTCGGCGGATGTGTGTGCGGTGGCGGAGTATCGCAGTCTGATCGCCGAATTGAGTGGTTTTGCTCGCGTGCGTTGCCCAAGCGATGCCGACTGATGTTGGTCATCGGGTCCTGCGATGCGGGATAATGGCCTGGAAGCAATGTGTTCGATGCCGGTGTCGCGTGTCCTGCCACAAGGGCCGCACGTGTGCCCTTCTCAGGGGCCGTCGGCTTTGACGATGAGCTGGGTTTCAGGAAGGGGAACGAGCATGGCGGCCATGAAGCCGCGAACGGGTGATGGCCCGCTCGAGGTGACCAAGGAGGGGCGGGGCATCGTCATGCGCGTTCCGCTCGAAGGCGGCGGTCGGCTCGTCGTCGAGCTGACCCCTGACGAGGCCGACGCGCTCGGCGACGCCCTCAAGAAGGTCGTCGGCTGACGCGCAAGCGACCATACCCCTTCAGTTGCCCCGGCATCACCCGTGATGCCGGGGCGGCTGTTTTCTCACCGATGACACTCGCCTGCCCCGGCTTCGGCTCCGCTAACGTGCCGTCCCGGTCAGCGTTTCACCGCGCACAGCAGCCCGTCGCCCACCGGCAGCAGGGACGGCACCAGCTCCTGGCTCTCACGCACCGCGCGCAGCAGCTCCCGCAGCCGCAGCACCTCCGTGGGCTGCGGACCGGAGTCCACCGTCCGGCCGTTCGCGAAGGCGCCCTCGAAGACGACCAGCCCGCCGGTGCGCAGCAGACGCAACGATTCAGCGAGGTAGTCCATGACCTCCAGCCGGTCGCCGTCGCAGAAGACCAGGTCGTATCCGGCGTCCGCGAGGCGGGGCAGCACGTCCAGGGCCCGGCCGGGGATGAAGCGGGCCCGGTTGCTGGCGAAGCCGGAGGCGCGGAAGGCCTGGCGGGCGAACTGCTGGTGCTCCGGCTCGGGGTCCACGGTCGTCAGGACACCGTCGGGCCGCATACCGTGCAGGAGGTGGATCCCGGAGACACCGCAGCCGGTCCCGATCTCGGCGACGGCCTTCGCGTCGACCGACGCGGCCAGCAACCGCAGCGCGGCGCCCGTGCCGGGCGTCACCGAGCGCAGCCCTGCCTCACGGGCCCGGTCCCGGGCCCAGTGCAGCGCTTCGTCCTCGGCGACATAGGCGTCGGCGAACGCCCAGCTCGTCTGCCGGTTGCCGGTAATGACCCTCTCCTGTCCCCGTGGATGCCTCGGCGTGACTGTATCCGTTGGGCACGGGAACCCGCAGATGGGACCGGTCGTTTAAAGGGATGAGCAAGTGGCGCGGGTCGGGACGGGGGGCGGGCCGTGGATCAGGACGCCGAGCAAGTGCCAACGCAGCAGTACGAGGCGTATCAGCCCAGATCAAATTCTCGTAAAAGCGCTTATCCGGTCCTAACGGGCGAGGTGGCTATGGTAGGGGCTCCACTGGACACCACCAGAGCTGACAGGGGAGGTGCGGCTGCGCCTGTGGATCGCGCAGGAGTGCTCCGGCGCTTCCTCGGATCGGCGGGCAGGCCGACATCTGTGAACGACACCGCTGCTGACCACAGTCACGCCGCTGACTTCGCCCAGACCGCGACCTTCACCACCGACGCGGACGGGCAGGCGTGGACTCCGCCCACGTGGGAGGAGATCGTCAGCACGCACAGCGGCCGGGTCTACCGGCTCGCCTACCGCCTGACCGGCAACCAGCACGACGCGGAGGACCTCACGCAGGAGGTCTTCGTCCGCGTCTTCCGCTCACTGTCGACCTACACGCCGGGCACCTTCGAGGGCTGGCTGCACCGCATCACCACGAACCTGTTCCTGGACATGGTCCGTCGCAAGCAGCGCATCCGCTTCGACGCGCTCGGCGAGGACGCGGCCGAGCGGCTGCCCAGCAAGGAGCCCACGCCGCAGCAGGCCTTCAACGACGCGCACTTCGACGCGGACGTCCAGCAGGCCCTCGACACCCTGGCCCCGGAGTTCCGCGCCGCGGTCGTCCTGTGCGACATCGAAGGGCTGTCGTACGAGGAGATCGCCGCGACTCTCGGCGTCAAGCTCGGCACGGTCCGCTCGCGGATCCACCGTGGCCGGTCCCAGCTGCGCAAGGCCCTCGCGCACCGCTCACCGGAGGCGCGTGCCGAGCGCCGCTCCTTCGTGCCCCGTGTTCCCGCCCTGGGAGGAGGGGGCGCGAGCGCGTGAGCGGATCTCGGCCGAAAGCCTCCGAGGGTCACCTCGCAGAGCAGCATCTGGGAGACCGACTCTCCGCCCTGGTGGACGGAGAGCTCGGTCATGACGCGCGTGAGCGCGTACTGGCGCATGTGGCCACCTGCCCGAAGTGCAAGGCGGAGGTGGACGCCCAGCGCCGGCTGAAGAACGTCTTCGCGGAGGCGGCCCCGCCGCCCCCCTCCGAGAGTTTCCTGGCCCGCCTGCAGGGACTACCCGCGGGCGGCGGCCCGGACGGTGATGCCACACCGCCGGGCGGAGGAGGGCTGCCCGGAAGTCTGTCCGGACGGTTCGGATCGTCCGGGGCCTTCGGCGTGAAGCGCGGCGAGCGCTTCGAGTTCGGGTACGCCCCGTCCCGGCCGCACCTGCCCGTGCTGCCCGCGTCCCCGGGAAACCGGAGCCTCCCCTCCGACTCCAGCGGCCTGCCCTCCGATCACCGGGGCCTTCCCTCGGAGAGGGGCTTCCGCATCCACGACGTCGGCCGGCACGACGGCGACCGGTCCTCCTCGCGGCTGCGCTTCGCGTTCGTGGCCGCCGGTGCCGTGTCCCTGGCCGCGATCGCGCTGGGCGGCGTCACCTCTGGCACCCCGACCGACACGGATGCCCGCGGCGGCCAGGGCGCGGGGAGCAACGTGACCCCGGTGCGCCCCCAGGGCTCCGGCGCCGCGACATCGCCCGAATCCCAGCGCCGCCGGACCGCGCCGCTGCTCGGGCAGGCGCCCGGCCAGAACATGCTCGGCCACACCCCGGTCGCCCCGACCGAGGTCTCCGCCCCGCTGCTGCCCGGGGTGGCGCCCGCCGCTCAGCACCACGCGCTGCACGCGCTGACCGCCCCGGTGGTGGCCGGTGCCGCCGTCATGTCCCCGCTGATACGTCCGCTCGAGGCGGCCACGCCGGCCGCCCTGACCTCGTGGTCCGCGGTCCCCGAGATCACGGCACCCCTGTTCGCCGTGCCCCTTCCGGACCCGGCCTCGTCCGCCTCTTCCTCCGCCTCCCCCCGTACGGCTCACTGACCGGCGTCTGCGCAGCGGCACGCGAACCTGATTGAATCCGGGGGTTGTCGCCCGCTGCCCAGGTGTGGCCGGGCGCCGATTCGACGAACAGCGGCCACCGCGACGAGCCGTGCCGCGGCTGTGGGGAGAGCATGAACGAGGGGAAGCCCACGAAGGCGAAGTGGTGGAGCCGTCCACGGCCGCAGAACCTTGCGGGGGAGCCGGAGGGTACGGACCGGGCCGTGGCGCGGGACCCGGGCGTGAACGGGGTGCCCGGGCCGCTGACGGCCCCGGCCGACCTGACCGGCACCGACGGGGACTTCGAGCTGGCACGTCCCGCGGCTCGGCACGACGACGACGGCGACTACGAGCTGAGGCGTCCCGAGGCGGTTCCGGCCCAGGGCGCGGGGGAGCCCTCCGCATCGGCGCCCGGGGCGGCGGAGCCCGGCGACGGCGCCCCGGCTCGGACCATGGACCGGGGCGCCGTGGAGGCCGCTGCCGCGGTCCCAGCCGCCCGGCAGGCCGGCCAGGACGCCCCCGTCACCTCCGCCTCACCCGCCGTGCCGGCCGAGGGCGCTCCCAGGCCGCTGCACGACCCCGACCCCTACAGCACCCCGCCCTACGGCGAGCCCGGTCCCTGGGCGCCCGCGCCGCCCGTCCAGCACCCCGCGACGACCCCCGCGCAGGGCGTGGCGATACCGGGCACCCCTGCCGTTCCTCCGCCCCACGGCACACCGCCTGCACCGGCCCCCAACAGCCCCGCGCCTGCCGCGCACGCGCCGGCCGAGATGCCGGCCCCCGGCGCCCCCGCACCCATGCCGGCCGCGGTGCCGCCCGCGGCGCCGGTCTACGCCGAGCCTCCAGCACCAGAGCCGGCCAGCCCCGCCCCCACCCCCTGGCAGCGCTACGACCCCTGGGCGGCTCCCGCGTCTGCCGGCGGGCACGGCCCTCTCCAGCAGAACGGCGCCGCCGTGCTGAGCACGGAGCAGCGGCGCAAGCGGGGCAAGAAGTCCCTGGTGCTCGGCGCCGTGCTGCTCGCGCTCGTGTCCGGGGGCCTCGGCGGCGCCGTAGGGACGTATCTGGAGCGGAACGGGGGCGTCGGGACCCTCGAGCTGCCGCAGGCCGGGAAAGAGGCCTCCGCGCGGGACGCGGACAGTGTGGCCGGGATCGCCGGGCGGGCCCTGCCCAGCGTGGTCACCCTGCATGTCAGCGGCGCGGGCGAGCAGGGCACGGGCACCGGCTTCGTGCTCGACACCCGCGGGCACATCCTCACCAACAACCACGTCGTGCAGCCCGCCGGATCGGGCGGCGAGATCACCGTGACCTTCAACGGCGGGCAGACCGCCCAAGCCGAGATCGTCGGCCGGGACAGCGGCTACGACCTCGCCGTCGTCAAGGTGAAGGGCGTCAGCGGACTCACCCCGCTGCCCCTCGGCAACTCGGACAACGTGCAGGTCGGCGACCCGGTCGTGGCCATCGGCGCCCCCTTCGACCTGGCCGGCACGGTCACCTCCGGCATCATCAGCGCCAAGCAGCGGCCCATCACGGCCGGCGGTGAGAAGGGCGACGGCAGCGACGTGTCGTACGTCGACGCGCTGCAGACCGACGCGCCCATCAACCCCGGCAACTCCGGCGGCCCGCTGCTGGACGCCCGGGCCCGGGTCATCGGCATCAACTCGGCCATCCGCTCGGCGGACAGCGGCTCCACGCAGGACAGCGGCCGGGCCGGTTCGATAGGCCTCGGCTTCGCCATACCCATCAACCAGGGCAAACGCGTCGCCGAAGAGCTGATCAACACCGGGAAGGCGACCCACCCGGTCATCGGCATCACCCTGGACATGGACTACACGGGCGACGGCGCCCGTGTCGCCGCCGAGCGCAGCGAGGGCGGAGCGCCGGTCACCGCGGGCGGCCCGGGCGCCAAGGCCGGGATCAAGGCGGGCGATGTCATCACCGAGGTCGACGGCCAACGGGTGCACACCGGCGAGGAACTGATCGTCAAGACCCGGGCGCACCGCCCCGGCGACCGGCTGGAACTGACCGTCGAGCGCGGCGGCAAGGAGCGGAAGGTCTCGCTCGTCCTCGGCTCGGCCGGTGGCTGAGGCATGAGGTCCGGGACCCGCGGAGACGGCTCAGCAGCCCGCACAAGGGACCGACAAGGCAAACAATCGGGAAAGCGCTCCCACCTCCCGCACTCGGAGGTCCCGGGACAGTACCGGTCCGACAGGATCGCCGGGTACCGTGGATCCGGCCCGGACCACGGCAAGACCCGCACCGACCACGAGGGCCGAGGACCGAGGACCGAGGACATCGCAAGGAGCTTCAGGTGTTCAATGACATAGGACCACTCGAGCTGGTGACGCTCATCGTCCTCGCCGTGCTCGTCTTCGGTCCGGACAAGCTCCCCAAGGTCATCCAGGACGTGACGCGCACGATCCGGAAGATCCGTGAGTTCTCGGAGAGCGCCAAGAACGACATCCGGGAGGAACTCGGCCCGGAGTTCAAGGACTTCGAGTTCGAGGACCTCAACCCCAAGGCCTACCTCCGCAAGCAGCTGGACAACGAGGACCTGGGGCTCAAGGAGATCCGCAACGGCTTCGACCTGAAGAAGGAGATGGCCGAGGTCACCGACGCCGTCCACAGCCGTGACTCCGACTCGTCCTCCGGGTCGTCCGCCGGCGCCGCCGGTTCGTCCGGTGGCCGGATCGACATGACGAAGAAGCCTCAGACGCCCGCTCCGGACGACCGGCCGCCCTTCGACGCGGACGCCACCTGAGCGACACGCCCAGGGGCGCACACCCCCGCGCGCGTGACGCGTTTCATACTCCGGTCGGGCTGTGTACGGCCTGAACCGGGCGCCCGTGCGGCCCCCGCGCCGGGCGGTTTCCCTGCTGCTCGCAGCGGTGTGGCTATGCTGCCGAGTTGTTGTGCGGACCGTGACGAGTACGCCCGAAGGGGGGCGGGCCGTTTTGGTCCGACTAGAGCGAGGAGGCGTCCGGGCACATGGAGACGACGAGTCGGGAAGTCGCGCAGACGCCGGCCGCGGAGGGTGGACAACAGCTCCCCTTCGCCCGGCGTACGGTCGACGGCTACCTGCGTGCGCCCTTCCCGTGGTACGGCCTCGATGAGGCCTTCACGGGGCCGCGCTGGCTGATGCAGGTCGGTACGACGGCCGACGGAGCCGTGGAACACGGGTCGATCGGGCACGGGGACGAACCCACGGTGCGCAACGAGCATGCCGCCGGGGGCGATCAGGAGGCCAAGGAGAAGTTCGCGGTCGTCGTGACCGTGGCGGCGAATCCCTCACGGCGCACGGCGGACGGTACGGGGCTGCTGGAGGCCACGTCGGTGTCCTCCGCGGCGTGGCTCGCGGGTGTGGGACTGCTGTCCTTCACCTGGCCCGGGTCGATGGACCACACGCTGCGGGACGACTGGCTGGAGCAGCAGACCGAGACCGCGTGGGTGCTGGCGGACGACCTGGACGGGGCCGACTGGTCGACGCTGTCGCTTCCCGTGGACGGGGTGCCGACGGCGTTCCACTACCGGGAGTCCGAGTTCGGCTGGGTGCTGGCCGGTTCCACCTCGGCAGGGGTTCACGTCGGGGCGTACGGCAGGGGCATGAGTGCCTATGGGCTCGGGTTCGCCGTGGTGAAGGACATCGCCGCCTACGCGTGAGGCCACCGGGGCGCCGGGTGTTTCGGCGCCCCGGAAAAAGCAGGACGTCTCAGAACTTGTTCCTCGGGGTGATCCCCAGGGACAGGCCCGACAGGCCGCGCTGGCGGCCGCCCAGCTTGCCCGCGATCGCCCGGAGGGCCGAGCCCGCTGGGGAGTCCGGGTCCGTCAGGACGACGGGCCGGCCGTCGTCGCCGCCCTCGCGGAGTCGGACGTCGATGGGGATGCTGCCGAGGACCGGGACGTTCGTGCCGGTCGTGCGGGTCAGGCCGTCGGCGACCACCTGGCCGCCGCCCGTGCCGAAGACGTCGACCATCTCGTCGCAGTGCGGGCAGGGCAGACCGGACATGTTCTCGACCACGCCGACGATCTTCTGGTGGGTCTGGACGGCGATGGAGCCCGCGCGCTCGGCGACCTCGGCCGCCGCCTGCTGCGGCGTCGTGACGACCAGGATCTCGGCGTTCGGGACCAGTTGGGCGACGGAGATCGCGATGTCGCCGGTGCCGGGCGGCAGGTCCAGCAGCAGGACGTCCAGGTCGCCCCAGTACACGTCCGCGAGGAACTGCTGGAGGGCGCGGTGGAGCATCGGGCCGCGCCAGACGACCGGGGCGTTGCCCGGGGTGAACATGCCGATGGAGATGACCTTCACGCCGTTCGCGGACGGCGGCATGATCATGTTCTCGACCTGGGTGGGACGGCCGTCCGCGCCCAGCATGCGCGGCACGGAGTGGCCGTAGATGTCGGCGTCGACGACACCGACCTTGAGGCCGTCGGCCGCCATCGCCGCCGCCAGGTTCACCGTCACCGAGGACTTGCCGACGCCGCCCTTGCCGGAGGCGACCGCGTAGACACGGGTCAGGCTGCCCGGCTTGGCGAAGGGCACCTCGCGCTCGGTCTGGCCGCCGCGCAGGGCGGACGCCAGCTCGCGGCGCTGCTCGTCGCTCATCACGTCGAGCGTGACGTCGACGCGGGTGACCCCCTCGACCGCGGAGACCGCGTCGGTCACGCGCTGCGTGATCGTGTCCCGCATCGGGCAGCCCGAGACCGTGAGGTACACGGTGACCGCGACCGCCCCGTCCGCGCCGATCTCCACGGACTTGACCATCCCGAGTTCGGTGATGGGCTTGTGGATCTCGGGGTCGTTCACCGTCGCCAGTGCCTCGCGCACCGCGTCTTCCGTAGCCATAGGACGATGGTACGGCGCTCTACCGGTGCGTAGGAAAGCGTCTCAGCGGTCGTCTGCGTCACGTCCCCGTGACCGTTCCGCCGGGAATACGACGGGGTCGTGACGATGGCCGTTCTGCCGTTCCTCCAGCTCCTTGATCACGTCCTGGAACTCCGAGCGGATCCAGTCGCGGGTGGCGACCTCGCCCAGGCCGATGCGCAGGGCCGCGATCTCGCGGGTCAGGTACTCCGTGTCCGCGATCGACCGCTCGTTCTGCTTGCGGTCCTGCTCCAGGTTGACCCGGTCGCGGTCGTCCTGCCGGTTCTGCGCGAGCAGGATCAGCGGGGCGGCGTAGGAGGCCTGGAGCGACAGCATCAGGGTCAGGAAGATGAACGGGTACTCGTCGAACCGCAGGGGCCGGGGCGCGAGGCTGTTCCACGCCACCCACAGGATGATGGCGGCCGTCATCCAGACCAGGAACCGTCCGGTGCCGAGGAAGCGGGCGATGCGTTCCGAGAACCGGCCGAAGGCCTCCGGGTCGTACTCGGGCAGGATCCGGTGCCGGGGCACCCCCGGCTGGTCGAGGCGGGCGGCGCGCGGCCGGGAGGCGGCCGTGGCGCCCGTCGGCGTGCGCTCGCGCAGGGTGTCGCGCTCAGGAACCATCGGTCGCCACCTCCTCGTCCAAGTGGAACTCGGTCTCCCGCCAGTCCTCGGGGAGCATGTGGTCGAGTACGTCGTCCACGGTCACCGCGCCCAGCAGCGAGCCGGCCTCGTCGACCACGGGGGCCGCGACCATGTCGTACGTGGCGAAGAAGCCCGCGATGGCCGGCAGCTCCGCCTCGGGGTCGAGGGGCTGCAGGTCGCTGTCCAGGATCGAGCTGACCAGCGAGGGCGGTGGCTCCCGCAGCAGGCGCTGGAAGTGGACGGTGCCCAGGTACTTGCCGGTCGGGGTGTCGTCGGGTGGGCGGCAGACGTAGACCTGGGCCGCCAGTGCGGGGGAGAGGTCGGCGTTACGGACGCGGGCGAGCGCGTCGGCGACGGTGGCGTCCGGCCGCAGCACGATCGGTTCCGTGGTCATCAGACCGCCCGCCGTGCGGTCCTCGTACGACATCAGGCGCCGCATGTCGGCCGCGTCGCCGGGCTGCATCAGGCGCAGCAGCCGCTCCTGGTCGTCGGTGGGCAGCTCGCCCAGCAGGTCGGCGGCGTCGTCGGGGTCCATGGCCTCCAGGACGTCGGCGGCGCGCTCCTCCTTGAGCTTGCCGAGGATCTCGATCTGGTCGTCCTCCGGGAGCTCCTCCAGCACGTCGGCCAGGCGGTCGTCGTCCAGGGCGGCGGCGACCTCGGCCCGGCGCTTGGGGGAGAGGTGGTGCAGGACGTTGGCCAGGTCGGCCGGGCGCAGCTGCTCGAACGTGGCGAGGAGGCTCTCCGCGCCCTGCCCCTGCTCCTCCAGGGAGAAGCCGGTCACGGCGGTCCACTCGACGGTCAGTGCCTCGCCCTTGGCGCGCCGGAAGGCGCTTCCCTTGCGGCCCTTGCGGACGAAGACCCGGTCGATCTCCCACTCCCGGCGGGCCGGCAGCTGATGCACCGACAGGTCGAGCACGGAGACCTCCTCGCCGGTCTCGGTGAGCGTCACGCGCCGGTCCAGCAGCTCCCCGAAGACGAGCCGCTCGGTGGGCCGCTGCTCGAAGCGCCGGACGTTCAGCACGCCGGTGGTGATGACCTGGCCGGACTGGATGGCCGTGACCCGGGTCATGGGCAGGAAGATGCGGCGGCGGGTGGCGAGTTCGACGACGAGGCCGAGCAGTCTCGGCGGTCGCTGCCCCACGCGCAGCATGACGACCAGATCGCGCACCCGCCCCACCTGGTCGCCGGCGGGGTCGAAGACGGCGATACCGGAGAGGTGCGAGACGAAGATCCGGGGGGCGCCCGCTGCCATGGCCGCGGCTCCTTTTCGTGCGGGGTGGTTCGTGATGCCGTTGTGGGTGGCTGTCCTTGTGTCTGTGTCTTCCGAATTGCCCGCTCGGGTGGGCTTCAGGCTAGCCCGTCCCGATCGGCGACGCGTCGGCGGGCGGTCCGGACGGACTGGCTCCGATCTGCCCGCACGACCCCGGTACCCTGCGGTACGCCGTTCAGGTCTCCCGTCAGAGAGGCAGCTCCACCTGTGACTCCGATTCGCCAGAGCCGTGGCCGCAGAGCCGCACTCGCGAGCGTGACGTGCGCGCTGCTCGTGACGGGGACGGTGCTCACCGGCTGCGCGGAGGATCCGAACGAGGGCACCAACGGGGTCGGCAGACTCCCCGCCGCCAAGATCCAGGGCAAGACCCGCTCGGCCGCCGAGTCCGCCGGGGCGGTCCGTGTGCACGGCAACGTCGTCAGCGGCGGGCGGACCTACACGCTCGACATGCGGCTGAAGGACGACGGCGGCGACGGGTCGGTCACCTCGAAGGGGGCGACCTTCAAACTGCTGCGCATCGGCGAGCAGCTCTACGTCATGGCGGACGCCGAGTTCTGGACTCACGGCAGCGGCCAGGGCGGGAGCGGCAAGTCGGACGCGGCGGCGGCCTCCAAGCTCGGCGGCAAGTATGTGAAGGTGCCGAAGGGCGACCCCTCGTACAAGAAGTTCAGCGGTTTCACGGACAAGGGTCTCCTCCTCGACGGTCTGCTGACCCTGCACGGGACGCTCGCGACGGACGGCCACGACGAGGAGGCGGGCGTCCGCACCATCCGCGTCACCGGTGACAAGGGCTCCGGCGGCACCCTGGAGGTCTCCCTCGAGGGCAAGCCGTACCCGCTGCGCCTGGAGCGGGCCGGCGGGGCGGGCACCCTCACGTTCTCCGCCTGGGGTGAGGACTTCTCCCTCAGGGAGCCGGAGAAGAACGAGACGGTGGACTACGGCAAGCAGCTGCCGACGTCGTAGGCCGTCAGGTCCGTTTGCGCTTCTTCAGCAGCAGGCGGGGCAGCCCCGCGGGGACCGGTCGGCGGGTGAGCGCCGGGGACGGCAGGGGCGGCTCGGACAGGGAGCCGTCGGGCAGCGGCGCCGTCGCCCCGGTCGGTACCAGGCGCAGTACCCGGCACTCACGGGCCCAGCGGCCGGTCATGGCCTCGCCGTCGGGGGCGTTCAGCCGTTTGCCCTTGAGCTCGGCGACCGCCGCGTCCCACGCCTCGGAGCCCGGCGCGAGTTCGGTGACCCGCGCCGTCCAGGTGACCAGCCGGCCGCCCTTGTCCTTGCTGCGGACCGTCACCTTCGCCTCGGCGCCGTCGACCAGCCCCGGCAGCGGCTGCTCGCCCGGCCCGTCGCCGACCAGGCACGCGGCACCCTCGTGCCACACGTGCCACAGCGCACGCGCCGGGCCGTCGGGGCCCTGGACCCAGACGAGGCCGGACTTCTTCGTGGCCTCCTCGACGAGGGCCTGGTCGAGCAGCTCGCTTGTCATGGGACCCAGCCTAGCCAGGCTGCTCACAGCCACCCGTTCCGCTTCAGCGTGCGGTGGATGCCGAGACAGACGGCCACCGTGAAGCTCAGGATCACCGGGTAGCCGTACTTCCAGTGCAACTCCGGCATGTACGTGAAGTTCATGCCGTAGACGCCGCACACCATCGTCGGCACGGCGATGATCGCGGCCCACGAGGTGATCTTCCGCATGTCCTCGTTCTGGGCGACGGACGCCTGCGCGAGGTTGGCCTGGAGGATGGAGTTGAGCAGCTCGTCGAAGCCGAGGACCTGCTCCTGGACGCGGGCCAGGTGGTCGGCGACGTCCCGGAAGTACTTCTGGATGTCCGGGTCGATCAGCCGCATCGGCCGCTCGCTCAGCAGCTGCATGGGGCGCAGCAGTGGCGACACGGCCCGCTTGAACTCCAGTACCTCCCGCTTGAGTTGGTAGATCCGGCCGGCGTCCGAACCGCGCGGCGAGCCCTTGCGCCCCGGGGAGAACACCTCGGTCTCGACCTCGTCGATGTCGTCCTGCACCGCGTCGGCGACGGCGATGTACCCGTCGACGACGTGGTCGGCGATGGCGTGCAGCACGGCCGAGGGTCCCTTGGCGAGCAGCTCGGGGTCGTCCTGGAGGCGGTGCCTGAGGGCCCGCAGGGAGCCCTGGCCGCCGTGCCGGACGGTGATGAAGAAGTCCCGTCCGGTGAAGCACATGACCTCGCCGGACTCGACGACCTCGCTGTTGGCGTCGAGCTGGTCGTGCTCGACGTAGTGGATGGTCTTGAAGACCGTGAAGAGGGAGTCGTCGTAGCGCTCCAGCTTGGGCCGCTGGTGGGCCTGGACGGCGTCCTCAACGGCGAGCGGGTGCAGCCCGAACTCGCTGGCGATGCCGGAGAATTCGGCCTCCGTCGGCTCGTGCAGGCCGATCCACACGAAGCCCCCGTCGCGGCGCACCAGGCGCACCGCCTCCTGCGGGGTCAGGGCGGTCTCGGTCTCGATGCGGCGGCCGTCGCGGTAGACGGCGCAGTCGACGACGGCCGTGGCCGCGCCGGGGCTGCGGGTGGCGTCGTACGTCCCGCCGTCCTTGCGCAGCGACACACGGGACGGACGGACGACTGCGCGCAGGTCGCGGATCATCGACATGGCGGGCTCCTTCGCGGGCGTGCAACGAACGGCGCCGGCGACGGGTGGAACTACCCGGAATGAGGACGTTGTGACTACGGATGTTTGGCACGTCCACAAAGCGGGGAGCACCGCACCGTCGCGGTGGCCGGTTTCGTTACTGATTCAGCTACTGAGGCAGATCAGGCAAAGCGAAACGAAGCGCTCTTCCGCGGTGAAGCGAGTGCGAGAGGTGGCAGCCAGAGAACAGAGCAGCTACATCGGCGGCGCGAAGAGCGTGGTGCTACTGCACGGTCGACTTCGATCCATTGCAGCCCCACCTCCTCCGGCCGGTCCCTCGTAAGGGAGTTCCTTCGGCGTCGGGGCTTGATCGCGACGCTTCTGCGTGCTGCCCCGAACCACCGGGCAAGAGTAGCAGCCGACACAACTGTCAAGGTGCTGCTTTGCCCGCTACTGACGAGTTCTATGCTCGCCGCATGGCAGATGTTCTTCCTCTGGTCGAAGCCCGGTTGCGCAGCGCGCTGGGCGAACCGGACGCGCGCGCGGCGGTCACCTTCCTGGGCACGGACCGCGTCGAGGTGCTCCGCTTCCAGGAGGGCGGCATCGTCCGCTACGCCTCGCTCGGCATGTCCGCGCACCCCATGACGGACCCGACGGCGGTGGTCGCCGACCCGGTCAAGGGTCCGCGCGCCGAGCTGGTCCTCTCGGTCCGTTCCGGGCTCGCCGACACCGACAAGGTGCTCCGGCCGCTCGCCGTGCTCGCGGCGTCTCCGCAGGTGGAGGGCCTGGTCGTGGCTCCCGGTGCGTCCCTCGACGTCGGTGAGCCGCTGTGGCCGGGCGCCCCCTTCACCTCGGTCCTGGTCGCCGAGCCGGGCGGCCTGGTGGAGGACCTGGAGCTCGACGAGCCCCTCGACCCCGTACGGTTCCTGCCGCTGCTGCCGATGACGCCGAACGAGGCCGCCTGGAAGCGCGTGCACGGCGCGCAGGCGTTGCGGGAGCGGTGGCTGAACCAGGGGACGGACCTCCGGGATCCGTCCCGGAAGTCCGTCCCGCTGGAGTGAGGAAGCTCACCAACCCCTGGCCGCGAAGAGTCAGTTGGCGAAGACGGTGACGCCGTCCTCGGTCGCGTGCTTCGGCTCCAGCTCCTGAGCGGTGGGGGTCCCCCCTGCTCGAGCGGAGTCGAGAGCTTGGGGGAGGGTGAGGGCCTTGCGCCGTGCGGCGACCACGACCGCGCCCGCGGTGACCGCCGCCACCACGAACGGGATGTGGATGTCGGTCCACTCCTCGATCTTCGGCGCGAAGTAGGGAGCGGCCGCCGCCGCGAACCAGCGCACGAAGTTGTAGCCCGCGCTCGCCACCGGCCGGGGTGCGTCCGAGACGCCGAGGGCCAGCTCGGTGTAGACGGTGTTGTTCACGCCGATGAAGGCGCCGGACAGGATCGTGCAGACGACGGCGGTCGGGTGGGAGCCGTAGCCGAGCACCAGCACATCGGCCGCGAGCAGCACCAGCGAACCGCCGAGCACCTTCAGCGAACCGAACCGCTTCTGGAGCCGGGGCGCCACGATCACCGAGAAGAAGGCGAGCAGCACACCCCAGGCGAAGAACACCGCACCCGACCGGTACGGGCTCATGTTCAGCACGAACGGCGTGAAGGCCAGCACGGTGAAGAACGTGTAGTTGTAGAAGAACGCCGAGACCGCCGCGGAGGCGAGGCCGCCGTGGCCGAGGGCCTTGACCGGGTCCAGCAGCGAGGTCTTGCGGGCCGGCTTGGGCTGCTCCTTCAGGAACACGGTGACGCACAGGAAGCCGACGGCCATCAGGAACGCCGTACCGAAGAACGGGTAGCGCCAGCTGGCGTCCCCGAGCAGGGCGCCCAGCAGCGGGCCGCAGGCCATGCCGAGGCCGAGGGCCGACTCGTACAGCAGGATCGCCGCCGCGCTGCCTCCCGCCTGTCGCCCACCACCACCCTTGCCTGACGCGCTGCGCGCGGGCCCTACTGGATTCGCCGCGCCGACGATGACCGCCAGGGCCGTCGAGACGAACAGCGCGTTGCCGAGGCCCCATCCGGCCCGGAAGCCGACCAGTTCGCCGACGGAACCGGAGGTGCCCGCGAGCCCGGCGAACACCACGACGAACGCGAGGCCGAGCAGCAGTGTCCTGCGGCCGCCGATCCGGCTGGAGACGAAGCCGGTCACCAGCATCGCCACGGCGGTGATGAGGAAGTACGACGTGAAGAGCAGGGAGACCTGGCTCGCCGTGGCGTCGAGGCCCTGGGCGATGGACGGCAGGATCGGGTCGACGAGCCCGATGCCCATGAAGGCGACGACCGACGCCCCGGCGGTCGCCCACACGGACGTGGGCTGCTTCAGGAGGCCGCCCGCTCCGGCGTCGAAGGGGTCCATGGCTTGCTCCCTTCTCCCGAGACAGAGATAGTTGGTATATGCATACAGTAAGTTAGCCAAGCTAATTAATGCAAGCTACATCTAATATGGGCGGTGAAGGGTTCCATCCGGATGGGTGATCGTCCTTGACGCGGCGGGGCGGGGGTAGGACCGTGGGGCCCTATGAGGGGCGAACCCAGTTGCCCGAAGTGCGGTGGCCGGGTCAGGGCTCCCGGCCTCTTCTCCGACTCGTGGCAGTGCGATGTGCACGGCACCGTTCATCCGGTGCAGCCCGTGATACCGCCCAGCGTCGACGCCCTCAACGTCGTGGTGCACCGCACCAAGGTGCCGCTGTGGATGCCGTGGCCGCTGCCGGTGGGGTGGCTGTTCACGGGGGTGGCCTGCGCGGGGGACGACCGTACGGGCGGCCGTGCGACCGCCGTCGCCTGCACGGGCCCCGGGCCGCTCGGCGGGATGGGCGAGCTGATCCTGGTGGCCGAGGAGCTCGGGGTCGGGCTCGGGGCGCGGTACGCCGGCATGGACGGGCCGGACCCGGGGCCGCACATGAACGTCGAGAAGCCGCCGCAGGCGAAGGTGCTGGCCGCGGGGCGTCCCACGCCGCTGTGGCATGTGGCCGGGGCGCCGGACGACCGTGCCGTGTTCGCGGGGGAGGCACTCGGGATGTGGCTGTGGGCGGTCGTGTGGCCCGAGCAGTCCGGGTTGCTGATGTACGACGAGCTGGTGCTGACGGATCTGCGGGACGCGGGGGCCGAGGTCGAGCTGGTGCCGTGCGGCGCCTTGTCGCCCCGCCTGCTGGGGCCCTGAGGGGTGTAGGGGGCTCTTGCCGGGTTCAGGTGTGACATGGGGCGTTGAAAAGCTGGTTATCCTTGAGCAGTCCTGTCGTCCCGCCCGTGTCTGGAGTCCGTGTCGTGCGTATCGATCTGCACACCCACTCCACCGCTTCCGACGGGACGGACTCGCCCGCCGAGCTGGTGCGCAAGGCCGCTGCGGCCGGGCTGGACGTCGTCGCGCTCACCGATCACGACACCACCCGTGGGCACACCGAGGCGATCGCCGCGCTGCCCGAGGGAATCACGCTGGTCACCGGGGCCGAGCTCTCCTGCCGGATCGACGGCATCAGCATGCACATGCTGGCCTACCTCTTCGACGCCGAGGAGCCGGCGCTGCTCGCCGAGCGGGAGCTGGTCCGGGACGACCGGGTGCCGCGTGCCCAGGGCATGATCGCCAAGCTCCAGGAGCTGGGCGTGCCGGTCACGTGGGAGCAGGTGGCGCGGATCGCCGGTGACGGCTCCGTCGGGCGCCCGCACGTGGCGAGCGCGCTGGTCGAGCTGGGTGTCGTGCCGACCGTGAACGACGCCTTCACCCAGGACTGGCTGGCCGACGGCGGCCGGGTCTTCGTGGAGAAGCACGAGACCGACCCCTTCGAGGCGATCCGGCTGATCAAGGGCGCGGGCGGGGTCGCCGTCTTCGCGCATCCCGGGGCGAGCAAGCGGGGACTCACCGTGCCGGAGGCCGCCATCGCCGAGATGGCCGCGGCCGGGCTGGACGGCCTCGAAGTCGACCACATGGACCACGACACGGACACGCGGGCGCGGCTGCGGGGGCTGGCGAAGGAACTCGGGCTTCTCGTGACCGGGTCGTCGGACTACCACGGCAGCCGGAAGACGTGCGTGCTCGGGGAGTACACGACGGATCCCGAGGTCTACGGGGAGATCACGCGGCGGGCCTTCGGAGCGTTTCCCGTGCCGGGGGCCGGCGGAGCCGTCTGAAGTTCCTCCCCCCTGTGCGTCTGTAGGCCCTGTAGGCCCGTTCCCCTTCTTTCTCACTCGGCGCCGCCCGCCGTGCCCACCCGTTCCGCCGTGCGGAACGCCTGCGCACAGCAGCGGCCCCCTGCGCAAGGCTCACTCATGTTCGACCTCGCCGTCTTCGGCTCCCTGTTCCTGACCCTCTTCGTCATCATGGATCCCCCGGGGATCACCCCGATCTTCCTCGCGCTCACCTCCGGCCGGCCCGGCAAGGTGCAGAAGCGGATGGCCTTCCAGGCCGTCTGTGTCGCCGGTGGCGTGATCACCGTGTTCGGGCTCCTCGGGCACCAGATCCTGAACTATCTGCACGTCTCCGTGCCCGCGCTGATGATCGCGGGCGGCCTGCTGCTTCTGCTGATCGCGCTGGATCTGCTCACCGGCAAGACCGACGAGCCCAAGCAGACCAAGGACGTGAACGTCGCCCTCGTGCCGCTGGGCATGCCGCTGCTGGCCGGACCCGGGGCGATCGTGTCGGTCATCCTCGCCGTGCAGAAGGCCCACAGCGTCGCCGCGCAGGTGTCCGTGTGGGCGGCGATCCTCGCCATCCACGTCGTGCTGTGGATGGTGATGCGCTACTCGCTGGTGATCATCCGGATCATCAAGGACGGCGGCGTGGTCCTGGTGACCCGGCTCGCCGGCATGATGCTCTCCGCGATCGCCGTGCAGCAGATCATCAACGGCGTCACGCAGGTGATCCAGGGGAGCTGAGGGCCCGCGTCAGGCCTGGAGGGGCAGGACACTGCGGATCTCCCGGGCCGGTCCCGGATGGCCGAGATACTCGTCGATCTTGTGCGCGCGATCGCGGCCGTTGGGGACGGCCAGCTGGGTGAGCTTCCCCCACCGCTCGTCCTCCAGGGGGCAGCCGATGGCCACCGCGTCGGTGGGGCACCAGACGTTCACCCAGTCACGCACCCTGGGCGGCTGGTGCGGACCGCGGGTGAGGAGCCGTTCGTTGACGCCGTCCAGGCCGAGCGGACTGCCCGCGGTGACCAGCAGGACGGGGTCGAGGCCGTCGGGGAGCCGGGCCAGGAGGTCCATGCCCACCACCGTGCCCAGGCTGTGCGTGACCAGCACCAGCTCGCCGCCGGTCGGCATCGTCTCCATGACGCTGTCCAGCACCGACTGCCGCACGGCGCTGTCGCCGAGGTACAGGTCGACGTCCCGCAGGAACGTGGCGATGGTCCACTCGTCCAGGTCGGACCGGGCGGCCAGCCAGCTCAGCGGCCGGTGCAGCGCCCCGACCAGGCCCGCACCGAAGCCCTCCGTGGTCGCCGGCCCGTTCTGCGGCATGCCCGCCCGGGCGGCCGCCTCGTAGAGCAGCCGCTCGTAGGAGCCGGTGGGCGACTCCGCGGCGAACACCTCGGCGGCAGCGGCGGCGCTCACCTGGTCGAGGCCGATGGGCTCGGCCGTGCTCTCCCTGCCGCTCACGAGGTCGTGCAGTCTCGTGCCGTAGAACGGGAACCACACGTCCTCCGGGTCGAGCGGGGGCAGGGCCGCGAGGGTGAGTCCGCGGTTCAGGCCGGCCGTCCAGATGCGGCGGAGATCGTCGGGTTCCTGGTCCTGCTGGTCCCGGCCGTGCAGGAAGACCAGGTGCCGGTGGCCGCCGAAGGCGGTACCGCGGGCCCGGAGGCCGACCTTGGGTCTCCGGGCCGTGGTCTCGCTCTCGGTCAGGGGGACCGTCACCGGCACCGCGGGGACCGCCGGGGTCGTGACGCCCGGTACCGCCGCCGTCGTCCTCTCGGGCCGCGCCCCCGGGGCCGGTGCGGTGGCCATGGCCTGGTCCAGGCCGGTGTCCGGGCCCATCTCGGTCAGCAGGGCACGCCGCCCCGGGTCGAGGTCCAGTCCGGTCAGGTGCTTGAGGATCGAGCTGATCCGGACGCCCTCGTTGGCGACCCACTCGATGGCGTCGTCGCCGTCGCCCTGCTGCCAGGGCCGGCCGTCCTTGCGCAGGACGCGGCCCCGGTCGTCCTTCTTCGGCACGCCGCTGTGGTGCAGTGCCACGACCTCCCACTGGTCGTTGAAGACGGGGGAGCCGGAGTTCCCCGGTTCCGTGTCGGTCGTGTAGTGGACGAAGTCGTCGAGGCGGACCAGCACCGCGTTGTCACGCAGGGCGATCTCCTTCAGCCGTCCCAGCGGATGGCCGATGATGTTCACCTTCTCGCCGAGCACCAGCTTGCCGATCTGCACGCTCAGCCGGTTCCAGCCGAAGATCTCGCCCGGCGCAGGGCCGTCCGGGGTGGGCGCCACCGCCACGAGGGCGAAGTCGAGCCGCCGGTCCGCGGCGAAGAAGGTCCCGGGGTCGAGCTCCATCCGGACGACGGTGTCGGGCAGGTTGTCGGCTGTGACCTGGGCGTTGAACTCCGCGAAGCACTGGCGCGCGAAGCTCTCGTCGGGCAGGACGTGGTGGTTCGTCATCATCAGCCGCGGCGAGACCAGGAAGCCGGTGCCGTGCGGCAGCTCGCGGCCGTCGCGCCGCCGGGTGATCCGGGCGACCGTGGCCCCGGCCCTGACCCCGCGCGGCAGGAAGCTCCAGGCCTGGAGCTCGTTGGACAGGTCGATGATCCGCTCGTTGGCGTCGGGCAGGTCCATGGCCTCGCGGTGGATGTCCGCCACCACTGCCGAGGGCGACAGACCGCCCCGGTCGAGGATCCGGTCGGCGCGGACGGCGAGCGCGTCCGGGGAGTCCGGGAACCGCACACCGGCCGCCAGCCGGCCCTCGACCCGCTCGCGCTCCGGGGCGGAGTCCTCGTAGCGCCGCGCGGCCTCGGCTGCGGCCTGCTGGTGCAGCTCCTCGTGCGACCGATCCGTCACCGACATGGTCCACCGTCCTGTTCTGGTTCGCACCGGCCCCCAGCCAGTACGCCCCCGACCGCGGAGGTCCGCAACAGCGGAGCCCCCGCACGGCCGATGCCGGGCGGGGGCTGCGAAGTGTGGGAGAGCTGCGCGCGTTATGAGGCCGTGGTCTCGGCCGGGCGGATCCACAGGCGCTGCCCTATGGCGGCGGCCTGCTGAACGATGCGGTTGACGGAGGCGGCGTCCACAACGGTCGAGTCCACAGCTGTGCCGTCGACGTCGTCGAGTCGCATGATTTCGAAGCGCAAGGGCTTCTCCCTTCGTCTGGTCATCCTCCTGAGGAGAACTACTTGGGTGTGCGGCCACCAGGCTTCGTGCCCGGTGTTCCTTATGGGTCAACAGGGATGCATGCATCAAACATTCCCTACGCTAAGGAAATTTTTCGAACGGCTAATTACTGTGCCGTAAGAGTGCTGTTACGGGACCGACCGGGACCGGTTGTGTTCGCAGCGTGACCGCCGGGACAATGGAGGTGATGAACGACGACCTCGCGGCCCTCCACGCCCGCATCGACCGCACCAACGAGCTGCTCCAGCGCATGCTCGCCGAGGTGGCGAAGACGCCCTCGACCCACGCGATCTTCGTCGATGCCGGGTATCTGTACGCAGCCGCGGGGCGCCTCGTCGCCGGCACGGAGGACCGCCGCGCGTTCGACCTCGACGCCGAGGGCCTGATCGACGCGCTGATCGACAAGGCCCGCACGATCTTCGCGGACAGCCGGCTGCTGCGGGTCTACTGGTACGACGGCGCCCGGCGCCGCATCCACACGGCCGAGCAGCAGACCATCGCGGAACTTCCGGACGTCAAGGTGCGGCTGGGCAACCTCAACGCCAACAACCAGCAGAAGGGCGTCGATTCGATCATCCGCTCCGACCTGGAGTCCCTCGCCCGGCACCGCGCCATCAGCGACGCGGCCCTGCTCGGCGGCGACGAGGACCTGGTCTCGGCGGTGGAGGCGGCCCAGGGGTACGGCGCCCGGGTCCACCTCTGGGGCATCGAGGCGCCGGAGGGCCGCAACCAGGCGGAGCCCCTCCTGTGGGAGGTCGACAGTCAGCGCACCTTCGACCTCGAGTTCTTCAAGCCGTACGTCTCCCGCCGCACGGCCCCCGCCTACGAGACGGCCGCGGGCCGGCCCTCCCGTGAGGATGTGCGGTTCGTGGGCGCGCAGATCGCCGCGAAGTGGCTGGCGGCACGCGGCCGGGACACGCTGGTGGAGCTGCTGCCCGGGCACCCGTACCTGCCCGGTTCCGTGGACCAGGACCTGCTCGTGGAGGCGGAGGGCCTCCTGCAGTACTCGCTGCGCGGCCAGGCGGACCTGCGGCGGGCGCTGCGGGACGGCTTCTGGGAGCACCTGCGGACGCAGTACTAGACCGGGTCCGGTGTCGTTTCGGGGGCTGCGAGGTACCAGGTCGTGTCCGTAAAGTCCCATCGTTCGCCAGGCGTCGCGGGGCAGGCGGGACTTTACGGACACGGCCTAGGGGCGTCCGATGCCGTCCCAGAAGTCGGCGAGGGCGTGGGCCGTCGGCAGCGGCTGGTCGGCGTTGGGGGAGTGCTCGGCTCCCGCGATGACCGAGCGGCGCGCGCCCAGCCGCAGGGCCATGTCGTCGAGGATCGCCACCGGCCAGGTGTCGTCGTGCGTGCCCGACAGGACGTGGAACGGCAGCGGAATCGCGGCGAGTTCGGCCACGCGGTCGGGCTCGGTGCACAACTGGCGCCCTGTGGCGAGCAGTTGGGCAGGGCTGTGGCCCAGCCAGCGGCGGCGCAACTGGTCCTGGTCGCCGAGGCCGCGGGCGGGACCGCCGACTTCCTCCGGCGGTCCCATGGCCTGGATGGCCTCCCACACCGCCTCCATCGACAGCACGGCGAGCGCGTCCCGCAGCAGTTTCACGCGCTGCTGCTGGGAGACGGAGATCTCCGCGGGCCCTGACGAGATCAGGGTGAAGGAGGCGAAGGGGGAGTGGTCGAGCAGTACGGCCGCGCGGGCGATCTGCCCGCCGAGCGAGTGCCCGGCGAGGTGCACGGGCCCGCCCAGCGCCTCGGCCTGCGCGAGCACGTCCCGCGCCAGTTCCCCCTGGGCGTAGGCGGACTCGTCGTCCAGAGGCCCGTCCGACTCGTGCTGCCCTCGCCCGTCCACGGCGACGACCCGGTATCCCCGCTGCGCGAGCGGCTCGTGGAGCAGCCCGAAGTCCTCCTTGCTCCCGGTGAACCCGGGCAGCATCAGGACGACTCCCCGGCCCTCCACACCCGCCTTCGGCGACGAGTCGACGACGGCGAACTCACCGCGCGAGGTGCGCAGGGGGTAGGCGCGGGCGCCCGGGGGCGGAGGGAAGGCGGGGTGGCTGGTCACGGGGCGAGGGTAGCGGGTGCGGCCGGCCCTGTGCCCCAGGGGGAACGCCGACGGCCCGGCCCCCTGTGAGAGGGCCGGGCCGTCGCAGAGGGGTGTGTCAGCCCTCCGTGGGCTCCGCGGTGGCCGTGGCCTTGCGGGTGCGGCGAGCCCTGGGCTTCGCCTCCGCCGCGTCCTCCGCAGTGGCAGCCGTGGCGGCCGTCGTCGCCTTGCGCGCGCGGCGCGGCTTGGCGGCCTCCGGCTCCTGATCCGCCTGTGCGGGGATCTCGGTGGGCTCGGCGGCCTTGCGGGTGCGGCGGCGCGGTTTGACCTCCGTGCTTTCGACCGTGTCGACGGCGGCCTCGGCGGCTGCGGCGGTCTTCCGCGTCCGGCGCGGCTTGGCCTCGGCGGCCTCCGCGTCCGGGGCGGCAACGGCGGTCTTCCGCGTACGACGCGGCTTGGCCTCGGCGGCCTCCGGCTCCTGAGCCGTCTGGGCCGGGATCTCGGCGAGGGCCGGGGCCGGCTCGGCGGCCTTACGGGTCCGGCGGCGCGGCTTGGCCTCCGTGCCCTCGGCCATGTCGACGGCGTCCTCCGCCGGGGCGGCGGCCTTGCGGGCGCGGCGCGGCTTGGCCTCGGCGGCCTCGGGAGCCTCGGCCGTGGCCGTGCCCGCGGTCTCGGCGGTCTTGCGGGTGCGGCGGCGCGGCTTGGCCTCGGTGGCCTCCGCCGTGTCGACGGCGGCCTCGGCCGCTGCCGTCGCCTTGCGCGTACGCCGGGGCTTCGCCTCGACCGTCTCGGCGGTGTCCTCCGCCGCGGCGGCCGTCTTGCGGGCGCGGCGCGGCTTGGCCTCGGCGGCCTCGGCCGTGTCAACGCTCGCCTCGGCCTTCGCGGCCGTCTTGCGGGTGCGGCGCGGCTTCGCCTCCGCCGTCTCCGGCGCGGACTCGGTGGTCCCCTCGGCCGTGTCGACCGCCGACTCGGCCGCGGACGTCGCCGTGGCCTTGCGGGTGCGGCGGCGCGGCTTGGCGGCGGCCTCGGGCAGCGCGGCATCCGCGGCGGCCGGGGCTTCGGCGACGATCGCCGGCTCCGCGGCCGCCGGCGTCACCGCGGCCTCGGCCTCCACCGCCGGCGCCTCCGACCGGCGCGTACGGCGTCGGCGCGGCTTCTCAGCCGTCTCAGGGGCCTGAGTGGCAGTGCCCTCCGCCGTCGCGACGGCGCTCTCCGCCTGCTCGGATGCGGGGGACTCGACCGCCGCGACCGGGGCGGGCTCGGACTGGGCTCCGCCGCGGGTGCGACGACGGCGACGCGGGGTGCGCGGAGCCGTCACGGCGTCCGCCTCGGCGGCGCCGCCGGTGGCCGTGGTGCCCGGTGCGGTGGCGCCTGCGGACTCGGGCGCGCCGTCCAGCGCGGCCCCGCCCCGGGTACGGCGGCGGCGACGCGGCGTACGCGACGACCGCTCGCGGTCGGCCGAGCGGGACTCGTCCCGGTCACTGCGGCCACCTCGGCCACCTCGTCCGTCGCGCCCGCGCGGTCCGCGGCCGCCCGGCTCGCCCAGGTCCTCCAGCTGCTCCGCGTCCAGCCCGGCGCGCGTACGCTCCGAGCGCGGCAGGAGGCCCTTGGTGCCCTCGGGGATGCCGAGGTCGGAATAGAGGTGCGGGGAGGTGGAGTACGTCTCCGGCGGGTCGTTGAAGTCCAGCTTCAGCGCCTTGTTGATCAGCTGCCAGCGCGGGATGTCGTCCCAGTCGACGAGCGTGATCGCGATGCCCTTGGCGCCCGCGCGGCCCGTACGGCCGATGCGGTGCAGGTACGTCTTCTCCTCTTCCGGCGACTGGTAGTTGATGACGTGCGTCACGCCCTCGACGTCGATACCGCGGGCGGCGACGTCGGTGCAGACGAGCACGTCCACCTTGCCGTTGCGGAACGCCCGCAGCGCCTGCTCACGAGCGCCCTGGCCGAGGTCGCCGTGGACCGCGCCGGAGGCGAAGCCGCGCTGCTTGAGCTGGTCGGCGAGGTCGGCCGCCGTGCGCTTGGTGCGGCAGAAGACCATGGCCAGTCCCCGGCCCTCGGCCTGGAGGATGCGCGCGACCATCTCGGGCTTGTCCATGTTGTGCGCGCGGTAGATGTACTGCTTGGTGTTCGCGACCGTCGCGCCCGCGTCGTCCGGCGACGTGGCACTGATGTGCGTGGGCTGCGACATGTAGCGGCGGGCGAGGCCGATGACCGCGCCCGGCATGGTCGCCGAGAACAGCATGGTCTGGCGCCGCACCGGCAGCATGTTGATGATCTTCTCGACGTCGGGCAGGAAGCCCAGGTCGAGCATCTCGTCGGCCTCGTCGAGGACGAGGGACTTGACGTGCTTCAGGTTCAGCTTCTTCTGCCCGGCGAGGTCGAGCAGCCGGCCCGGGGTGCCGACGACCACGTCGACGCCCTTCTTGAGGGCCTCGACCTGGGGCTCGTAGGCCCGGCCGCCGTAGATGGCGAGGACGCGTACGTTGCGCACCTTGCCGGCCGTCAGAAGGTCGTTGGTGACCTGCGTGCACAGCTCGCGCGTGGGGACGACGACGAGCGCCTGCGGGGCCTCGGTGAGGGCTTCGGGCTCCGCGCGTCCGGCCTCGACGTCGGCGGGGACGGTGACGCGCTCGAGGAGCGGGAGGCCGAAGCCCAGCGTCTTGCCGGTGCCGGTCTTGGCCTGGCCGATGACGTCCTTGCCCGAAAGGGCCACGGGGAGCGTCATCTCCTGGATGGGGAAGGGAGTCATGATGCCGACGGCCTCCAGGGCCTCGGCGGTCTCGGGGAGGATTCCGAGCTCTCGGAACGTAGTCAGGGTGCTGCCTCTTCTGTGTGGGCGGCGCGAGGCGAGCGCGGGGTCGTGTCAGACCGTGCCGGGGACGTCGGCTGCCTACGGGCGGGCCGTAGAGCACGGGACCGCGCCGACGCTCTAGCGCTCGTGCCGCTGAGGGTGTCCCCCTCCGGGTCTCGTACGCACTGTGGCGGACGGCCGGGGAGGGCTGTCGGGTCGGAGCCGATCGGGCCTCCGACCGGGCATCCTCATACGTGCGGCCTGTCGAGGTACGTCGACGTACCAGCAGGCGCATTACCACCATACCCCGGAAACGCGCACATGCGATGGCCGATTTGGTCACGTAGTCGTCGTCACAGTGATTGACCAGGGCCTTACGCCTCCCGGCGGGCGGGCTATTGTGCGCTTTATGACGAGCTCTGACAAGCCTGAGAACGCCTCGGACACCGCCGCCGCCGAAGACACCTCAGTCGCCGCCCGGGACTGGGCGACGGCCTCCGCCGACCCTCAGTACCGCGCCGCGGTCGTGGACCTGCTCGGTGCGCTCGCGTACGGGGAGCTGGCGGCGTTCGAGCGGCTGGCGGAGGACGCCAAGCTGGCGCCGACGCTGGCGGACAAGGCGGAGCTGGCGAAGATGGCGTCGGCGGAGTTCCACCACTTCGAGAGGCTGCGCGACCGGCTCGCCGAGATCGGGGAGGAGCCGACGCGGGCGATGGAGCCGTTCGTCGCCGCGTACGACGGGTTCCACAAGCAGACGGCCCCCTCGGACTGGCTGGAGGGACTCGTCAAGGCCTACGTCGGCGACTCCATCGCCAGCGACTTCTACCGGGAGGTCGCCGCCCGGCTGGACTCCGACTCGCGCAACCTGGTGCTGGCCGTGCTCGACGACACGGGGCACGGCGGCTTCGCCGTGGAGAAGGTGCGGGCCGCGATCGACGCCGACCCGCGTGTGGGCGGGCGGCTCGCGCTGTGGGCGCGGCGGCTGATGGGCGAGGCCCTGTCGCAGTCCCAGCGGGTGGTCGCCGACCGGGACGCGCTGTCGACCATGCTGGTGGGCGGTGTCGCGGACGGCTTCGACCTCGCCGAGGTCGGCAAGATGTTCTCCCGGATCACCGAGGCCCACACCAAGCGGATGGCCGCACTGGGGCTGGCCGCCTAGCTCTCCGCCGGCCGACCGGCCCGCATCGTCATAAGCGCCACCATCGGCGACCCGTCACGCGGTCGCCGATCGGCGGCGCAGTCTTCCCGAGGGGCGCAGCAGCAGCGACAGCGAGGCCACCGAGACGATCGCCGCGCCGAGCAGGACGAGCAGCACGTGCCCGGTGTCCAGCGCGCTGTGCATGACGAAGGCTCCGAAGAGGGCGCCGGCGACGCCGGTCGACAGGACCATGGGGCGCGCCGGGAGACGGTGCGGCAGCCGCTGGGTGGCCGCCCACGCCAGAGCCAGGCCGAGGATCGCGGAACTCAGCGTTTCCAGGAGCATGTCGGGGTCCCTCCCACATGGCCGGCCTGCCCAAATCGGTCGTAGCCCGTCTTACCCCTGACCTGCGGAATCCAATCCACCCCTGTGGGCGGCTTGTGCTCCGTCCGTGGAGAAACCGGTGTGCCGCAAGGGGGCCGGGAACGGCAAAGGGGGCGGGTCGGCCGACAGCCGTCCCGCCCCGCTCCACACCTGCGCCTACAGCGCGCCGAAGCCCACCTTGCGCGGGGCCTGCTCGCCGATCTCGATGTAGGCGAGACGGTCGGCCGGGACCAGGACCTTGCGGCCGTGCTCGTCCACGAGGCTCAGCAGCGGCGACTTCCCGGCCAGTGCCTCGGAAACGGCCCGCTCGACCTCCTCGGCAGTCTGACCGCTCTCCAGAACGATCTCGCGGGGCGCGTGCTGCACGCCGATCTTGACCTCCACGGCTATGTCCCTCCGACGGTCAGTGATGTGCGCGACCTTCCGCGCCGTACGCAGCACACATTAGCCCGGTGAGGGGACGTACATGCTCCGCCCGAGAACGCCACGAGCGAACATCGGGCGGGAACAAGGCGCCGTCAGTGGTGCGGCTGGTCCATGCCGTGCAGCGGGAAGCCCGCGATACCGCGCCAGGCCAGCGAGGTGAGCAGCTGCACCGCCTGGTCGCGGGGCACGCTGCGGTCGCTGTGCAGCCAGGACCGGGCCACCACCTGGGCGAGACCGCCCAGGCCCGAGGCGAGCAGCATCGACTCCGCGCGCGACAGGCCGGTGTCCTCGGCGATGACGTCGCAGATCGCCTCCGCGCACTCGTTCGTGACCTTGTCGACGCGCTCGCGCACGGCGGGCTCGTTCGTCAGGTCCGACTCGAAGACCAGGCGGAAGGCGCCGCCGTCGTCCTCGACGTAGGCGAAGTAGGCGTCCATCGTCGCCCGGACGCGCTGCTTGTTGTCGGTCGTCGACGCGAGCGCGTTCCGTACGGACTGGATGAGCGACTCGCAGTGCTGGTCCAGCAGCGCGAGATAGAGGTCGAGCTTGCCCGGGAAGTGCTGGTAGAGCACCGGCTTGCTGACGCCTGCGCGCTCCGCGATGTCGTCCATCGCGGCCGCGTGGTAGCCCTGGGCCACGAAGACCTCCTGGGCGGCGCCCAGGAGCTGGTTGCGTCGGGCACGGCGCGGCAGGCGTGTGCCCCGCGGGCGAACCGCCTCTGTCTGCTCGATGGCTGTCACGCCGCCTCCCATGTTCGTCCATGTGCGGATCTGGCCGCGTCGCCATCGTACTTTTCGGTAACCGTGGCGCGCGCGGTGAGAGCGCAGAATTTCACGGACCGGACGGATGCGAAAGCGGTTGCGAAGGTTTCAAACAGGGGCAGAGCGGGCAAAATCCAGCCTCTTTCCTGTTCTGTGGAGCTGCTCGTCGCCCGTCGGCGGCGAGCGTCACCGGTAGTCGTCCTCGTCGAGCGAGACGATCCGGGCCTGCTCCGCCAGGTCGGCCTCGTTGGCACGGTCCGGGTCGACGCCGGTCAGCGGGTCGTCGCGGTTCGGCGTGATGTCCGCCTGCTGCTCGGCCGCGTCGACCTCGGGGGCCTCGACGTCGAACTCCTGCGCCTCCTGCTCGTCCTCGCCCTCGAACGTCTCGGGGTCGGTGGGGTCTACGGCCATGCTGGGCTCCCTTCCTACGAACGTCCCTGGGAATGCAGGGGCCACACGCGGGTGCCCTCTGTACGAGCCTAGGAGACACCCGATCCGGACGCTATGCGATCCGCGTCCGGGACGTGACGCACTGCTCATCCCGTTGACTGCTACCCACGCGCGCTCGGGTGCCTCCTCTTCCGCCGTCTCAACTGGCCGATCCCTGTGACGGCGAACACAGGCGAACATATGAGTCACTGCGTGATCGTCTCGTAACATTGCCGCATGTCTTCGACCGAGCTGCCGTTCGTGCCGCCCGCCAATGTGCTGCCGAAGGTGGGGACCGTCCGGGTCGCGGAGGGTGAGCACCTGCGGTCGGTCGAGCTGCCCGGGGCCACGCTGACGGTCCGGTCGAGGCCTCCCGCACGCGAGGGGCTGCCGCCCGCGCTGTACGTGCACGGGCTCGGCGGTTCCTCGCAGAACTGGTCGGCGCTGATGGCGCTGCTGGACGGCTTCGTCGACGGCGAGGCCATCGACCTGCCGGGCTTCGGCGATTCCCCGCCGCCGGACGACGGCGACTACTCCGTCACGGGGCACGCGCGCGCGGTCATCCGTTACCTCGACGCCTCCGGGCGCGGTCCCGTGCACCTGTTCGGGAACTCGCTCGGCGGCGCCGTCGCCACCCGTGTCGCCGCGGTTCGGCCCGATGTGGTCCGTACCCTCACGCTTGTGTCGCCCGCTCTGCCGGAAATCCGAGTGCAGCGCGCCGCCGTGCCCACGGGGCTGCTGGCGGTGCCCGGTGTCGCCCTCCTCTTCACCCGGCTCACCCGCGAGTGGACGGCGGAGCAGCGGGTCCGGGGCGTGATGGCGCTGTGTTACGGGGATCCCGGGCGGGTGACGCCGGAAGGATTCCGCAACGCCGTGCAGGAGATGGAGCGGCGGCTGCGGCTGCCGTACTTCTGGGACGCGATGGCGCGCTCCGCGCGCGGGATCGTCAACGCGTACACGCTGGGCGGCCAGCAGGGGCTGTGGCGCCAGGCCGAACGGGTTCTCGCGCCGACTCTCCTCGTCTACGGCGGCCGTGACCAGCTCGTCGGCTTCCGTATGGCCCAGAAGGCGGCCCGGGCCTTCCGTGACTCCCGGCTGGTGACGTTGCCCGATGCGGGTCATGTGGCGATGATGGAGTACCCGGAGACCGTGGCTATGGTGATTCGTGAACTCCTCGAAGAGGCCGGAGAGTTGGGCGCTAGGCGGGCGAGGCGGGCCGGCCGGGCGGATGCCGGGGGCGACGCCGTCGACAGAGAAGGAACCGACGAGAGCATGGGGGGCTGAGGCGCGACGTGGGACGCCACAGCCGCCGCGGGCCGGTCGTCAAGGGCGACAGCGCGGACACAACCGCAGTACGGGACGGCCGGGCCGGGGCCGCGCAGGGGCAGGGGCAGGCGCCGGACGCCGGCCGGGGAGCCCGGACCGCACCGCCCGGTGCCCCACAGAGTGGCTGGCCCTCGCAGGGCCCGCGCAGGATGCCGGGACCGCGGCCCGCGCAGACGGACGGGACGCCACCGCACGGCGTGCCGCGTCTGCCCGACGGCTGGCACCCGGACGGCACACCGGCCCAGGGCCTCCCGCGCCTGCCCGACGGCACGCCGGTCCGTGGGGTGCCCCGCCTCGCCAACGGCACACCGGCGCGGGGCGTGCCGCGCCTGCCGGACGGGACGCCCGCGCAGGGCATGCCGCGGTCGGCTGACGGGGCTCCGGCGCGAGGTGTTCCTCGGCCGGCTGACGGGACTCCCGCGCAGGGCGTTCCCCGGTTGCCGGACGGCACGCCCGTGCACGGGGTGCCCCGGGTGTCCGGCGGCACGCCGGCGTTCGGCGTGCCTCGGTTGCCCGACGGGACTCCCGCGCACGGCTTCCCGCACGCACGTGGCGGGCACCCCGAGCAGCGGGAAGCCGGCGGCGGCTGGGGCAAGTCGAGGGGGAGCGGCGGGGGGCCCGCCGACGCGAGTGTGCCCATACCGCGGCAGCGCCGGGCACCCGTGCCCGGACCGCGGCAGGACTATCTCGACGCCTTCGTCGAAGAGGAGGACGACGTCTTCGCGCCTCGCACGCCCGCCTCCGCGCACGCCGCGGACGCCTACGCCTCCGTCACGGACTGGAACGTCGGCACCCCGGCCGACTCCGGGGCCGGCGGCCACGACGACGCGGGGCCCACCGGCACGCCCGTGCCGGGCAAGGGCGGCAAGGGCCGTGCCTTCACCGGCATCGCGGCCGCGGCCGTCACCACCGTGCTGGCCGTCGTCGTCGCCGGGCAGGTCGCCGACGACCCCGGCGGCGCCGGCGTGCAGTCGCAGTCCGCCACGGACCAGGCCCGCGACGTCCGGGACTCCGCGTCCCGCGCGGACGGCCGGGCACCCGCCCCCGAGGCGGCGCCGCTGACGTACGACGAGAAGATGGGCAGGGTCTACCCGCTCGGTGCCGAGCTCAAGGGCTCCGGGAAGTTCGACGCCGTTCCCGGCATCGCCAAGGCGCCTGGTGCCGGGCAGAAATTCACCTACCGCGTGGACGTGGAGCAGGGGCTCGGGCTGGACGGCGCGCTGTTCGCCGAGGCCGTGCAGAAGACGCTCAACGACCCGCGCAGCTGGGCCCACAACGGCGCGCGCACCTTCGAGCGCATCTACTCCGGCAAGCCCGACTTCGTGATCACTCTCGCCAGCCCCGGCACGACGGCCGACTGGTGCGCCAAGTCAGGCCTGGACACCACCGAGGACAACGTCTCCTGCGACTCGGCCGCGACCGAGCGCGTGATGATCAACGCCTACCGGTGGGCGCAGGGCTCGGAGACCTACGGCGACAGCAAGATCCACGCCTACCGGCAGATGCTGATCAACCACGAGATCGGCCACCGCCTCGGCTACGGCCACGTCACCTGTGACAAGGACGGCGACCTCGCGCCGGTCATGCAGCAGCAGACCAAGTTCCTCGACCACGACGGCATCCGCTGCCGCGCCAACGCCTGGGCTTATCCCGGGAGCTGACAGGCGTCACAAGGCGGTGCGGCGCGGCTCGCGGTGACATGCTCGGAAGGTTCGTTCACATTCCTGGCGCATTTCTGGGCATGTCACCCCCGTCACGTCTCCGTTTCGCGCCGCCGTCGAGCTGGCGAACATCGGAGTGACCCCGCTCTGCGTGGCCGACATTCGCGGGCCTTCGTCGCCCACGACCTGGCCGTCGTCCGCCAGGTCGGCGATCGGGTCGCGGTGATGCGGCGGGGCGGGATCGTCGAGGAGGGGCCGGTCGGGCGGGTGTACGAGTCACCGCGCGGCCCCTACGCCACGCGGCTGCTGGCCGACGTACCGGCGCTCGACCCGGAGGTCGCCGCGCGACGCCGGGAACAGCGACGGGAGTTGGGTGCGGCATGACGATCCGTGTCCGCTTGATCTCCTAGCGCGACAGAACGCGACCCGCACGGGAAAGTTACGACCGTTCACCCCTTTTGGTGGTGCGACGGACAACCGTCCGTCGCGCCACCGCCTTGTCCGCATACGTTCGTCCCGCTGCGAGCCGCCGGGCAACGGCGGCTCCCCATACGGGAGATCGGGGGTGCACTCGTGCGCATCGGACTGCTTACGGAGGGTGGGTATCCGTATGTGAGCGGTGACGCCAGGCTCTGGTGCGACCGGCTGGTGCGCGGGCTCGCCCAGCACGAGTTCGACGTCTACGCGCTCAGCCGCAGCGAGCACCAGGAGGACGAGGGCTGGATCCCGCTGTCACCGAACGTCCGCAGGGTGCGCACCGCGCCGCTGTGGATGGCCGAGGACGACGAGGTGGCGCTCGGGCGCCGCGCACGCCGGCGGTTCACCGAGTGCTTCGGGGAACTGGCTGCCGTGCTGTGCGGGGCGTCGGGGAGTCCCTCCCGCGCTGCCGGGGGGCTCCCCGGGGGTGCGCCCGCCTCTGAGGCGGACCGTTTCGCCAACGCTCTGTACGGGCTCGCCGAACTCGCCCGCGAGGAGGGTGGGGTGGCGGGAGCTCTCCGGTCGGAGGTCGCTGTGCGCACCCTGGAACGCGCCTGTCGCGCGCCCGGCGCCCATCGCGCGGCGCGCGAGGCGCGCGTACCGGATCTGCTCGCCGTCGCCGCGCATCTGGAACGCGCTCTGCGCCCCCTCTCCCTCGACTGGTACGAGGACGACGGGCTCGGTGCGGTCGACCTCTGTCACGCCGCGTCCGGTGGCACGGCCGCCCTGCCCGGCCTGCTGGCCCGGCACTTCACCGGCGTGCCCCTGATGGTGACCGAGTACGGCGTTCGCCTGCGGACGCACTACCTCACCGCCCCGGACGCCCCACCCGCCGTGCGGTCCCTGCTGGCGGCCTTCCAGGGCCGACTCGCCGCCGAGGCCTACGGGCGGGCCGAGGTCGTCACCGCCGGCAACACGCACGCCCGCCGCTGGCAGGAGCGCTGCGGCGCCGGCCGCGAGAAGCTCCGCACGGTCTACCCCGGCATGGACGCCCGGCCCTTCGCCGAGCTGGGCGAGTCCCAGGACTGCGTGGACCCGGACACGCTCGTCTGGGTCGGCCGCGTCGAGCCCGCCAAGGACCTGGTCTCGCTCCTGCACGCCTTCGCGGAGGTCCGCAAGCAGGAGCCGAGGACGCGCCTGCGCATCGTCGGCGCTCCCACCGGCCCCGAGGGCTCGGCCTACCTCGATCACTGCAGGACACTGGCCGCTCAGCTCTTCCCCGACGAGGCCGAGGGCCCGCACACGGCCGGGGACAACCCGGTGTCCTTCGAGGAGATCGGCGGCCCCGAACTCCCGGCCGCCGCCGACGCCTACGCCTCGGGTGCCGTGACCGTCCTCTCCAGCGTCGTCGAAGGCTTCCCCATCGGCCTCGTCGAGGCCATGCTCTGCGGGCGCGCGACGGTGTCGACGGACGTCGGCGCGGTCGTGGAGGTCATCGGCGGCACAGGGCTCGTCGTACCGCCGCGCAATCCGCGGGCGCTCGCGGAGGCGTGCGTGGCGCTGTTGCGCGACCCCGAGCGCCGAGCGCGTCTGGGCGCCGCCGCTCGCGCCCGTGCCCTCGAACTGTTCACGGTCGAGCAGAACATCGAGGCATTTCACGGCATTTACCTGGAGATCGTCTCGTGTGCGCCCATCCGCCGTGGCGTCCTCGACGGAGCAGGGGAGCCGCTGCCGTTCGCGGTTCCCGCCGAGGCCCACGTGCCCGTCCGCTGGACCGCCGCCTCGCCCCGCCTCGCCGCCCGCAGCGGCCCCGGCTGGGCGGCAGACAGACCCGTAAGCGCCACCACTCCCGTCCCCGCCCCGGAGGGTGCGCGATGAGCGACTTGGGCGAACTGGACCGTCCGGGAACCCCGTCCAGCCCCGGCGCGTGGGACGCCCGTTCGGAGCAGCAACTGGACCCGGCGGCCACGGACTCGATGGCCACGGATTCGGCGGCCACGGGGCCGGCGGCCACGGACTCGACCGCCTCGGAGGCGGACGCCGATCGCAAGGTGCCCGGGAGCCGGGAGCCGGACGCCGATCGCCTGGTGCCCGGGAAGCGGGAGCCGGCCGCCGACCGCAAGGCGCCCACCCCGCGTCGGGGCGCCGCCGACCCGGTGAAGGCGCTGATGCACCGTCACCGGGAGCTCTGCGAGCGTGCGGTGGACCCCCTCGAGATCGCCGCGGGACTGGAGGCGCACGGCATCACCGACCGGACCGCCGCCCGCTTCCGCCACCGGGACGTCTTCTCCCTCGCGGAGGAGATGTACGCGCGCATCTCCCGTGACGGAGACACGCCCCTGCCCGCCGCGCCCACCGCTCCCCGGGTGCGCGCCGACTGGGCTCTGCTGACCCTCCTGCCCGGTGCGCTGTGTGCCGCCACCGTGACCGCCGTGCACCTCACCCACGGGCAGTCGCGCCTGTTCGCGGCCGCAGCCGGCGCCCTCGCCGTGGCCCTGGCCCTCCGCGCGGCCCTGCGCCGAGGCCCCCTGAGCAGGACCGATGCGGACCGGCCCGGGCCGCGACCCGGCGCAGCCTCCGGCCGGACCACCCCCTGGACCCTGTGGCTCCTCACCTACTCCCTCCTGGGCAACGGCCTGCTCCACAGCGCTCTCACCGGAGGCCCCGACGCCCTGCCCACCGGCACGGCCGACGGCTCCTGGCCCCTCACCGCCGCCCCGGTCCTGGCCCTCGCCCTGGCCTGCGCGCCCGCCGCCTGGACCGCGCACCTCCTCACCGCCCGTGCCCGCCGCAAACTCGCGGCCAGCCGCGGCCTGGAGGACTTCGCCGCCTCCGTACGCCCCCTATTGCTCGGCACGTTCGCCCTGTTCCTGGGTGCCCTGGCGGCCCTGCTCACCCTCTGCTCGGCGGTCCTCGACGAGCCCGCCGCCTACGCGCAGGCCCTCGCCCTGGGCGCCCTCCTCTTCCTGGCCCGCCTCCTCACCACGCACGGCTTCACCTACGCCCCCGCCGTGGTCCTCACCGCGACGGCCACCGTCGAGGCGGCCGCCCTCGCCACGGTCTTCGCCTCCCGCCTCTCCGGTTTCGGCTTCCTGGCCACCCCCGTCGAAACCCTCGTCACCACCTGGGGCCCCGACAGCGTCCCCACGCTCGCCTGCGGAGCGGCGGCCCTGGCCCTCCTGGTCCACACGACCCGCAAGCTCACCCGGGCCTCGGCCCACGCACCGCCGGAGCCCGCCCGGTGACCGCCGCGGGCACCGGCCCCACCGCCGCAGGCAGCACCCGTCCCATCCCTTCCTTTCCACCCTTTCCGCCCCGAGGAGAACCCGCATGACCACCCACCCAGGAGCCCCGGCCGCATGGGGAGCCGCGCGATGAGAGTCCTGCTGATCGGAGCCAACGGCTACATCGGGCGCTTCGTCGCCGACCGTCTGCTCGCCGACCCGGCCGTGCAGCTCACCGCCCTCGGCCGCGGTGACGACGCCGACGTCCGCTTCGACCTCGCCTCCGGCAGCCCCGGCGCCCTCACCCGCTTCCTCGACGCGGTCCACCCGGGCGTCGTCGTCAACTGCGCCGGCGCCACACGTGGCGGGGCCCGCGAACTCACCCGCCACAACACCGTCGCCGTGGCCACCGTCTGCGAGGCCCTGCGCCGCAGCGGCTGCGGCGCCCGGCTGGTGCAGATCGGCTGCAGCGCGGAGTACGGCCCGAGCCAGCCCGGCTCCTCCACGGCCGAGGACGCCGTGCCCCGGCCCGGCGGTCCGTACGGCGTCAGCAAACTCGCCGCCACCGAGCTGGTCCTCGGCTCCGGCCTGGACGCCGTCGTCCTGCGCGTCTTCTCACCGGCCGGACCCGGCACCCCCGCCGGCTCCCCGCTGGGCCGTCTCGCCGAGGCCATGCGCCGCGCCATGCAGTCCGGCGACGGCGAGCTGAAACTCGGCGGCCTCGGCGCGCAGCGCGACTTCGTCGACGTCCGCGACGTGGCCCGTGCCGTCCACGCCGCCTCGCTCTCCGCGGCGCAGGGAGTCATCAACATCGGCTCCGGCCGCGCCGTACGCCTGCGCGACGCCGCCGCGGTCCTCGCCCGCGTCGCCGGATACGGCGGTGCCCTCCACGAACTCGACGGCCCGCCCGGCGCCCTGCGCACGGCCATCGGCCACCCCCGCCCCGACCCCGACCACGCGCCCCCCGTCGCGTACCCGTACCCGGACGGCTGCGGCAGCTGGCAGCAGGCCGACGTGCGCACCGCGCGCGACCGGCTCGGCTGGCGTCCCCGGATCGGCCTGGAGGAGTCCCTCGCCGACATCTGGATGGAGGCGGCATGCCGCATCTGACCAGATCCCGGCGACACACCTCGAGTACGGAACTCCGCCCCGGCGTCGGCGTCCCCGGCTACGCGCACCCCCTCCTCGCCCCCACCGAGTGGGGCGAGCTGACCCGCCCCGGCACCCCGCTGCACTGGGTCGTCCTCAACGTGGCCGACGGCCCCGGTGCCCGCCCCGACCCGCACTGCCTGGAGGCGGCCGGCCGCCTGCGCAACGCGGGGATCCGCGTCCTCGGGCATCTCGACACCCGGTACGGCACCCGGAACTTCGGCGAGCTGATCTCGGACGCCCACCGGTTCGTCGACTGGTACCAGGTCGACGGATTCCTCCTGGAGCGCTGCCCGGCGGACCACGCCGGGCTGCCCGAGGTCCGCCGCACGGTCGCCACGCTCCGCGTGATCCGTGACGCTTCCCACATCGTCCTCGGCCACGGCATCCACCCGCACCCCGGCTACGTCGAGCTCGCCGACCAACTGGTCACCTTCTCCGGGCCCTGGAGCGACTACCGCTGGTCGCAGGTGGCCGAGTGGACCGCCGATCATTCGCCCGAGCGCTTCTGCCACTTCGTCCACGGCGTGCCCCGCCCCCACCTGGCCGAGGCGCTGCGCATCGCCCGCTGGCAGGGCGCCGCGACGGTCTGGATCACCGACCACACGGACGACGGCGGCCGCATCGACCCCTGGGAGGCCATGCCCGGCTACTGGGACGAATTCGTCTCGCGTATCGGAACGGGTGTCTCGGAATGAAAAAGTGCATGGCACTGTTACGGGGAGAACAACCGTAGTGATTGACCGACCAACGGAGTCCCCGTGTCGCTGCCACCCCTGGTCGAGCCGGCTTCCGAGCTCACCGTAGACGAGGTCCGCAGGTACTCCCGCCACCTGATCATCCCCGACGTGGGGATGGACGGGCAGAAGCGGCTGAAGAACGCCAAGGTGCTGTGTGTGGGCGCCGGCGGCCTGGGCTCGCCGGCGCTGATGTACCTGGCCGCCGCGGGCGTCGGCACCCTCGGCATCGTGGAGTTCGACGAGGTCGACGAGTCGAACCTGCAGCGCCAGATCATCCACAGCCAGGCCGACATCGGCCGCTCCAAGGCGGAGTCCGCCCGCGACAGCGTCAAGGGCATCAACCCGTACGTGAACGTGATCCTTCACGAGGAGCGGCTCGAGGCCGACAACGTGATGGACATCTTCAGCCAGTACGACCTGATCGTCGACGGCACGGACAACTTCGCCACCCGCTACCTGGTCAACGATGCCTGCGTGCTGCTGAACAAGCCGTACGTCTGGGGCTCGATCTACCGCTTCGACGGTCAGGCGTCCGTCTTCTGGTCCGAGCACGGCCCCTGCTACCGCTGCCTGTACCCGGAGCCCCCGCCCCCCGGCATGGTCCCCTCCTGCGCCGAGGGCGGTGTCCTGGGTGTGCTGTGCGCGTCCATCGGCTCCATCCAGGTCAACGAGGCCATCAAGCTCCTCGCCGGCATCGGCGATCCGCTGGTCGGCCGGCTGATGATCTACGACGCCCTGGAGATGCAGTACCGCCAGGTCAAGGTCCGCAAGGACCCGAACTGCGCGGTCTGCGGCGAGAACCCGACCGTCACCGAGCTCATCGACTACGAGGCCTTCTGCGGCGTCGTCTCCGAAGAGGCCCAGGCGGCGGCCGCCGACTCCACGATCACTCCCAAGCAGCTCAAGGAGTGGATCGACGACGGCGAGAGCATGGACATCATCGACGTCCGCGAGCCGAACGAGTACGAGATCGTCTCCATCCCGGGCGCCCGGCTGATCCCGAAGAACGAGTTCCTCATGGGCACCGCCCTGGAGAGCCTCCCGCAGGACAAGAAGATCGTCCTGCACTGCAAGACGGGTGTCCGCAGTGCGGAAGTTCTCGCGGTCCTGAAGTCCGCTGGCTTCTCGGACGCGGTCCACGTCGGCGGTGGCGTGATCGGCTGGGTCAACCAGATCGAGCCGTCCAAGCCGGTGTACTGAGCCGTATCCGGCCTCCCTTTCCGAGCGGCGGGGGCTTCGGGCACCACGGGTGCCCGAAGCCCCCCGCCGTCGTCATGAGCAGACCTTGCCGTCCTTCGGCACCGAGCCGTCCAGCAGGTACGCGTTCACCGTGGAGTCGACGCAGTCGCTCCCACTGCCGTACGCGCCATGCCCCTCGCCCCGCCAGGTGAGCATCACTCCGACGCCCTGGCCCAGCTCGTCGGCCATCCTCCGCGCGCCCTCGTACGGGGTGGCCGGGTCGCCGGTGTTGCCGACCACCAGGACCGGTGCCGCGCCCGGGGCGCTCACCTCCGGAGTGTCGTGCTGCCCGGGCACCGGCCAGTCGTGGCACCAGCCGGCCGTGTCCCAGCCTAGGAACGTCCCGAAGACCGGGGAGATCTCCTCGAATCGAGGCAGCAGCTTCTTCGTCCGGGCCGCGGTCGGCCGCTGCCTGTCGTCCAAGCACGATATGACCCGTTGGGAGTGGGTCGTCGTGCCGTAGCGCCCCGACGGATCGCGTTCGTTGTAACGGTCGGCCAGGGCCAGCAGCTCCGAGCCGTCGCCCTCCTCGGCCGCGTCGAGGGCGCTGGTCAGGGTCGGCCAGCTGTCCTTGCTGTAGAGCGGGAGGATGATGCCGGTGACCGCGAGGGTCTGGGTCAGCTTCCGCCCGGGCAGGCCCGTCGGGAGGGGGCGGGCGTCGATCTGGCGCAGCAGGGCCGCGATCTTCCGCGAGCCCTCCTGAGGGTCCTGGCCGGTGGACTCGAGATAGCCGTTCAGCGCGCGCTGGAAGCCCCTGGCCTGGTTTTGGGCATGGCCCACGGTGTCGGCGCCGGGGTCGACGACCGCGTCCAGCGTCATGCGTCCCACCTTCTTCGGGAAGAGGTGGGCGTAGGTGCCGCCGAGTTCTGTGCCGTAGGAGATGCCGAAGTAGTGCAGCTTGTCGTCGCCGAGGACTTCCCGGATGCGGTCCATGTCGCGGGCCGAGTCGGCGGTCGAGACGTGTGCCATCAGCTTCCCGGCGTCCTTCCGGCAGCCCTTGCCGAAGTCGGCGGCGTCCTCGAAGTACGCCTTCTCCTCGGCGGGGTCGTCCGGGGTGACGTCCACCGACTCGGCGGCCTGGATCTCCTTGTCGCCGCGGCAGCGCACGCCCTCGCTGGCGCCCACGCCGCGCGGGTCCCAGCTCACCAGGTCGTACCGCTCGCGGAGTGCGGAGACGGTCGGGGCGTACGACGGCATCATGGACACGCCCGAGGCCCCCGGGCCGCCGAAGTTGAACAACAGTGATCCGGCGCGGTCGTCGCCGCGGGCCTTGGCGCGGATCAGTCCGAGGCCGATCGTCTCGCCGTCCGGATCCGACCAGTCCAGCGGCACCTTCAGCGTCGCGCACTGCCATTCGCTGCTCGGCGCGGGGCCGTCGGCGGTGGCCTTGCAGCGGCCCCAGGAGAGCCCGCCGCTGTCGTCGTCGGACGAGCCACTGCAGCCCGCGGCCAGCAGGGCCGAAGCGGCCGCCAGAGCGGTCCACCGAACGAAGCGCGTCATTGCCCATCCCCCCTCGCAGGCCGTCCGCTCCGTGCCGCGGATGGCGGTCAGGCCATGGTAGGCAGATCCCGCGTCGGCCGTTTCAGCCTGTGGATAACCTTCTGACCTGCGAGTTTGTCAGGAGCGGTGAGGGTGTCAGGTGCAGACGGTCCCGGTCGGCGGCACCTTCCCGTCCAGCAGATAGCCGTTCACCGCGCCCTGCACGCAACTGTTCTTGCTGTCGTAGGCGCCGTGCCCTTGCCCTCGGTACGTCAGCTCGACACCGACACCCTTGCCCAGCGCGTTCACCATCGCCCGCGCGCCCTCGTACGGCGTGGCCGGGTCACCCGTGTTCCCGACCACCAGAATGGGCGCCGAGCCCGGAGCGCTCACGTCCGGGTGGTCGGCCGCGCCCGCCACGGCCCAGTCGGTGCAACTGAGCATGGACCACGCCAGGTAGTCGCCGAACAGGTCGGACGCGGCCCGGAACTCGGGCAGCTTCTGCTCGACATAGGAGGTGTCGTAACGGGGTTTGTCGTCGGCGCAGTTGATGGCGACGTTGGCGGGGGTGATGTTGCTGTACTCGCCGTTCTCACTGCGCCCGTTCATCGAGTCGGACAGCGACAGCAGGATCCTGCCGTCACCGTCGTAGGCGTTCTCCAGGCCCTCGGTGAGGTACTCCCAGAAGTCCTGCGAGTACAGCGCCTGCGCGATGCCGCTGGTCGCCGCGGTCTGGGTCAGCTGGCGCGGGAAGATCCCCGGGATCGGATTGCGGTCGAGGTCGTTCAGCAGCTTGGCGATACGGTCCTTCACGTCCTGGGCGCTGTCGCCGATCGGGCACTCCTCGGTCTGCGACACGCAGTCCTCGGCGAAGTTGTCGAGTGCCAGCTGGAAGCCCTTGGCCTGCCCCAGCGACCCCTGTTCGGCGTCCTGCGTCGGGTCGACGACGGCGTCGAACACGGCACGGCCGACCCGCTCGGGGAACAGGTGGGCGTAGACGCCGCCCAGTTCGGTGCCGTAGGAGATGCCGAAGTAGTGCAGCTTGTCGTCGCCGAGGACCTGGCGCATCAGGTCCAGGTCGCGGGCCGCGTCGGTGGTGCGCAGGTGCGGCAGGATCTTCTCGGAGTTCTCCTCGCAGGCGTCGTTGAACTCCTTGGTGTTGTCCACGAGCTGGGTGCGCTCGGCGGCGTCGTCGGGTGTGGCGTCCTGCTGGAAGTAGGCGTCGAGCTGCTGGTCGTTCTCGCAGATCACGGGGTCGCTGCGGCCGACCCCGCGTGGGTCGAAGCTGACCAGGTCGTAGCGGGTGCGCAGCTTCTCGTAGCCCTCGGCGAAGGCGGGCAGCGAGGTGACGCCCGAGCCGCCGGGGCCGCCGAAGTTGAAGATGAGCGACCCGATGCGCTCGTTGTCGTCGCCGGTGGTCCTGACCCGGATCAGCTCGAGGCCGATCGTGTCGCCCTTCGGGTCGCCCCAGTCGAGCGGAGCCTTCATGGTCGCGCACTGCCACTCGCCGTCGTCCGGCAGGGGAGAGGGCGGGGCGCCCCCGCCCTGGGCCTCGTCCGGGGCGGGGCAGGCCTTCCAGCTGAGCTCCTGCCGCGTCAGGTCCACCTCCTTGGCTTCGTCGCCGCAACCCGCCAGCACGGTGCACAGCAGCACGGCGGAGGCGGTCAGGACGGTGGCGCGCAGCCGGAGGAGGGTTGGCATGGTTCCATCCTGCGGCGGTACCGAACGGGGCGCGCGGGACGCGTGCCGTACGAGGTAAGAGGGGCCTGTGGGGCCAAAGGGCCTGCTCGCCGGGCCGACCGGGCGGAGGGGCGCTCGCCGGGCCGGCTGGGCGGAGGGGCACGCTTGCGGCCCGGTCGTGTCAGAGGGCCTGCTTGCGAGTCAGGTGGTTGAAGGCCAGCCAGCCCGGCAGGACGGGCAGCCACAGCGTCAGCAGGCGGAACAGCAGGACCGCCGGTGCCGCGACCTCCTTCGGGAGCCCGACGGCGATCAGACCGACCGTCAGGGTCGCCTCGACCGCGCCCACACCGCCCGGTGTCGGCGCGGCGGACCCGAGGGCGTTGCCCGCGAGGAACACGACGGCGACGCTGGCGAGGCTGATCGACGTGGACTCGTCACCGAACGCGCGGATCGACGCGTCCAGGCACATCACGAAGCAGGCGGTCAGTAGCAGCATGCCACCGATACCGGTGACCAGCTTCTGCGGCCGCTGGAGCACATCCAGCATGCGCGGCACGACACCCGCGAACAGCGACCGCACGCGCGTGGCGACGAACTTGCGCAGGAACGGCACCGACGTCACCACGAGCACGAGCACCGCCACCGTCAGCAGACCGGCGATGACCGTCCGGGACGGCGACAGCGAGGGCGTCTTCTCGGTGCCGGTCAGATAGCCGAAGGCGAGCAGCATCAGGATGTGGCAGCCGAGCCCGAACAGCTGCGACGCGCCCACACTCGCCACCGCGAGCCCGGGCCGCACTCCCGCGCGCTGCAGGAAGCGCGTGTTCAGGGCGACACCGCCCACCGCCGCCGGGGCGACGATCTTCACGAACGATCCGGCGACCTGCGCCGCCACGGTCCGCACGAACGGCACCCGCTCGGGCACGAACCCCAGCAGCGCCATCGCCGCCGCGACGTAGCTGCACATCGAGAACAGCACGGCCGCGGCGACCCAGCCCCACTCCGCGTTCGCGATGAGCGGCCCGAACTCGATGTGCGTGAGCTGCGTCAGCAGGAAGTACGCGCCGATCGCGCCGGCGATGAAACTGATCAGCGTGCGCGGCCGCACCCGCTCGAGCCGGGCCGGTTCGACGGGCGCCTGCGGCCTGATCCGCAGCACCGCGTGCCGGATCTGCGTGAGCAGATCCTCCTCGCGAGCCTCTTCCAGGGCCTCGTCGATCGCCCGCTTCTCGGCCCGCTGCTCCGCCCGTACGGCCTTCTTGTCGGGCTTCTCCAGGACGGGCACGGAGTCGTCCGCGTCCTCCTCCAGGCCGGCCTGCTTGGCCTGCCGGGACGCCTCCAGGACCGCGTCGCGTTCGCGCTGTGCCCGCTCCCGGGCCAGTCTGCGCAGCGTCGCGCGTGTGGAGCGGCTGAGCGCGATGGGCTGGAGCATCGGCAGGCAGTCCGCCACCGCGTCGGGACCGAGCACGCCCACCGCCGAGGCCACCGACCGCTCGGCGCCCACCCGGAGGCCGAGCGTCACCAGCAGCTGGGAGGTGTCCATGCGCAGCAGCAGATCGCCGGCCGCGATCTCGCCGACGCGCAGGTCGGTGAGGATCACCGTGCCGGAACGATCCACCAGAATCGCGTCGCCCACCAGCCTGCGATGCGCGATACGCCGCGACTGCAGGGCCTTCACCTGGTGCCAGGTGTCGCGCAGCAGGTCGTCGGTGATCTCCTCGTCCGACAGCGAGTCGAGGGTGCGTCCGCCGCTGTGCTCGTAGACGAGCATCACCGCGTCGGGGCCGAGTTCGGAGGTGGCGATCAGCTTGGGCGCGTTGGCTCCGGCCGCGATGGCCGCGTACGCCAGCAGGGCCTCCTGCTCCAGGGCCTGCCGCAGCGACTGGAGGCTGCTGCGGGTGGCGAAGCCGCGCAGGGTCAGGTTGCGCCAGGCGCGGTAGAAGAAGCCCTGCGCCTGCTGCTCCCGGTCGACGACCGTCACATCCAGGGGCGGGCCGTCCTCGAGCGTGACGAAGTAGCGGCGGCCCCGGTCTCCGGTGTCCGGATTGTCCGAGATGTCCTCGCGGGACGCGCTGACCGGGCGGAAGCCGACGGTCCGCAGGCCGGCCATCAGCGTTTGCCCGGTGGGCCGGACGTTGGGCGAGCCGACCGCGTACAGCGTGCCGTAGGCCACGGTCCAGCCGATCAGCACGGTCAGGATGATCGAGAACGGTGTCGTGTACCCGGTGACGAGCATCGAGAAGGCGTCGAGGAGCAGCACCACCCACAGCACCGAGCGCCATCTGGGTCTGCGCGACATGCCGACGGCTGTCATGTAGGCGATGACCGGGGCCAGATATCCGTGCACGGGATCGGTCAGCGCGTGGATGTCGCCGGGGGAGGGCTGGGTGAGCGCCTCCTGGATCGAGTCGGGGGCGGCCCGGGCGACCCACAGGTCGGTGGCGAGGGTCACGCCGTGGGCGAGGACCGCCGCGAGCACGCCGTCGGCGATCCGGAGCCCGTCCCGTTTGATCAGCCGCTCGATGGCGAAGGCGACCGGCACCAGCAGGATCGCGATGCTGGAGGCCAGCCCCGCGATCTTGATGAGCAGGTCGGGTGCCTGTCCGGTGCCCTTGTTGATGTCCTGTTCGAGACCCGAGGTGGTGCCGTGCGCGAACGCGGCGATCCCGATCAGGACCGCGACCGCGAGCACGCCCACCAGGAGGCGCATCAGGTCGGACGGGCGGTGCACGCGCGCGGGGAGCAGCGGTTCGTCGCCCTCCACCTCGTCGATGTGCGCGAAGTCGGGCTCCTCGGCGGCCGCCCGGCTCTTCTTCGCGGCCCCCTTGGGAGCGTCGTCCGGAGTGCCCGGGCGTGACGAAGCGTCAGAGGTGCCCTCCGTGTCCTCCGGGTGCGCACCCTGCTGCTTCATCGTCTCTTCTTGGTCTCGTATCACCGGTCACCGCCCGCACGATGGTGGCATGCCGCACCGGCACACGGGGCAATCAGGGTGCACATGCGGGGGCGGACAGTCTGCCCGACGCGCTCCTGCCGGGCGAGCCGCACGCTCGGGAGCACGCCCGGCCCGTTGTCGGTGGGGTGGGGCAGGATGGGGCGGATGAGTGAGCAGAGCCCTGAGGGGGGCCGGTACGAGGACGAGCCCGCGCAAGCCCTGCCCGAGTACGCCGAGCGGGTCATCGACGTCGCCGAACTGATCCCGCCCGGCCGTGTCATGACCTACGGGGACGTCGCCGAGTGGCTGGAGCAGGGCGGCCCGCGGCAGGTCGGCCGCGTGATGGCGCTCTACGGGGGAGCCGCCCCGTGGTGGCGGGTCGTCCGCGCGGACGGCGTCCTGCTGCCGGGGCACGAACAACGGGCGCTCGGCCACTACCGGGCGGAGGGCACGCCCCTGAAGGAGGCGAGCCGCGCCGCCGAGGGCCACCTGCCGCGCATCGACATGAAACGGGCGCGGTGGGACGGCGGTGATCGCGCGGAGGGTCACACCTGACAGCTTCCGCCATCGGACGGCCTCCCGTGTGACCCGTGATCCGTACGGGGGAATCGGGGCACACCGGGGGCATGACGTACGTTCGTGAGGCGAGGGGCATGAGTGCCACGAGTGCCGTGAGTGGTCGGTGGGAAGAAGGGGAAGCCCTGCTTCCGCCTCACCCGTCGGCGTAGCGTCGGCTGCGCGTGCCCCCGTCACCCCGCGGTCACCGCCCGCCACGCGCGGTGGCCCGCCAACCTGCACTTCCACCAGAACCGGCGAACCACGTGAGCTCCTCTTCCTCCACCAGCGGCCTGTCGCACCCCCGGGTGCGGCGGGGGAATCGTGGCGCTTACCGACTGGTACGTACCCCTCCTGCCCGCGTGGACCCCCCTCTTTTGGACGCCTCGCAGCGCTCCGTGGTTGACCACGCGGCGGGCCCGCTGCTCGTCCTCGCAGGTCCGGGCACCGGCAAGACCACCACGCTCGTCGAGTCCGTGGCCGAGCGCGTCGCCCGGGGCGGGGACCCCGAGCGCGTCCTGGTGCTCACGTTCAGCCGCCGGGCGGCCGTCGAGCTGCGCGACCGCATGGCCCAGCGGGCCGGGGCGGCCCGCGCTCCCCAGGCGACCACCTTCCACTCGTTCTGCTACGCCCTGGTCCGCGCCCACCAGGACAGCGACTTGTTCGTGGAGCCCCTGCGGCTGCTGTCCGGCCCCGAGCAGGACGTCTCGGTGCGGGAACTGCTCGCGGGCCAGGTGGACCTGGAACGGCTCGGGCTCGCGCACGTGCGCTGGCCGGACGAACTGCGCGCCTGCCTGACCACCCGCGGTTTCGCCGACGAGGTCCGCGCGGTCCTCGCCCGCAGCCGTGAACTGGGCCTCGGCCCCGATGCCCTGGACGCCTTCGCCCGCCGCACGGGACGGCCCGACTGGCGAGCCGCGGCCGCCTTCCTCGCCGAGTACCTCGACGTGCTCGACCTCCAAGGCGTGATCGACTACGCGGAACTCGTCCACCGCGCGGTGCTCCTCGCCCGCAGCCCCGAGGTCGCCGCATGGCTCGCCGCCCGGTACGACGCCGTCTACGTCGACGAGTACCAGGACACGGATCCCGCTCAGGTGCGGCTCTTGCACGCCCTGGCCGGCGGCGGCCGCACGCTCGTGGCCTTCGGCGATCCCGACCAGTCGATCTACGCGTTCCGCGGGGCCGACGTCAACGGCATCCTGGACTTCCCCCACGCCTTCCCGCGCGCGGACGGCCGCCCGGCCCCCGTCTCCGTGCTGCGCACGTCCCGCCGCTCCGGCGCCGGTCTGCTGGCCGCCACCAGGCTGCTCACCCAGCGCATGCCGCTGACCCGCCTGCCCGCCGAGAAGGTACGCGCCCATCGCGAACTCGCCCCCGTACGGGACGGCGGCCGCGTCGAGGCGTACACGTACCCGACGTCCGGGACGGAGCTGGACAACATCGCCGACATCCTCCGCAGGGCCCACCTGGAGGACGGCGTCCCGTGGAGCGACATGGCCGTCCTGGTGCGTGCCGGTTCCCGCACCATCCCGACGGTCCGCCGCGCCCTCACGGCGGCGGGCGTCCCCGTGGACGTCGACGGTGATGATGTGCCGCTGCGCCACGAACCGGCGGTGGCGCCGCTGCTGACGGCACTGCGGGCGGTGGCCGCGGCGGAGGCGGGACCTCCCGAGCCCCAGGAGGCCGAGCGGGACCCCTCCTCCGAGGACGCCCCTTCCGCGCGCCGGGACACCTGCTGGCTCGACACCGAAACCGCCCTCACCCTTCTGACCTCCTCCCTCGCCAGCATGGACGCCGCAGACCTGCGCCGCCTCGGCCGCGCCCTGCGCGACGAGGAGCGGGCCGCCGGCAACCCGCTGCCGCCACCCTCCGACGAGCTGCTCGCGCAGGCCCTCGCCGAGCCCGAGCGTCTCGCCGTGCACGACCCCACGTACGCGCGTGGCGCCCAGCGCCTCGGCGCGCTGCTGCGCAAGGCCCGCGAGCGCCTGGCCGGCGGCGGCACGGCCGAGGAGGCGTTGTGGGACCTGTGGGAGGGCACGCCATGGCCCACACGACTGGAACGGGCCGCCCGCCGGGGCGGCGCCGCCGGGCGCAACGCGGACCGTGACCTGGACGCCGTCTGCGCCCTGTTCGCCACCGCGGCCCGCGCGGAGGAGCGCACCGGCGGCCGGGGCACCCTCAACTTCCTGGAGGAGATCGACGCCGAGGACATCGCCGCCGACACCCTCACACGGCGTGCCGTACGCCCCGACGCCGTCCGCCTGATGACCGCGCACCGCTCCAAGGGCCTCCAGTGGCGCCTCGTGGTCGTCGCGGGCGTCCAAGAGGGCCTGTGGCCGGACCTGCGCCGCCGCGGCTCCCTCCTGGAAGCCGACCGCATCGGCCGCGACGGACTCGCCGAGCCCCTCACCCCCGGTGCGTTGCTCGCCGAGGAACGCCGCCTGTTCTACGTGGCCGCCACACGCGCGCGTGAACGCCTCGTCGTCACCGCGGTCAAGGCCCCCGCGGACGACGGCGACCAGCCCTCCCGCTTCCTGACCGAACTCGGCGTCGAACCCAAGGACGTCACAGGACGCCCCCGCCGCCCGCTGTCCGTCGCCGCACTCGTCGCCGAGCTGCGCGCCACCACGGTCGACCCGCGCGTCTCCGACGCCCTCCGGGAGGCCGCCGCCCGCCGCCTGGCCCGGCTCGCCGCCCTCGCCGACGAGGACGGCCGCCCCTTGGTGCCGTCCGCGCACCCCTACCGCTGGTGGGGCATGTTCGAGCCGACCGAGTCCAAGGTGCCGCTGCGCGACCGCGACCAGCCCGTCGTGCTCTCCGGCAGCGCTCTCGACCAACTGGCCAACACCTGCGCCCTGCAGTGGTTCCTGGGCCGCGAGGTGAAGGCCGACGCGCCCGCGACCGCCGCCCAGGGCTTCGGCAACGTGGTGCACGTCCTCGCCGACGAGGTCGCCTCCGGGCACACCCCGGCCGACCTCACTGTCCTCATGGAGCGCCTCGACTCCGTGTGGAACGCGCTGGCCTTCGACGCGCCGTGGAAGTCGGCCCAGGAGAAGGACAACGCGCGCGTGGCGCTCGAACGGTTCCTGCAGTGGCACGTCATGAACCGCACCGGGCGGACCCCGGTGGCCAGTGAGCACGACTTCGACGTCACCCTCGAAGCGGGCGACTACCAGGTGCGCATCCGCGGCCAGATGGACCGGGTCGAGGCGGACGGCGACGGCCGCGCCTACGTGGTCGACTTCAAGACCGGAAAGCAGGCGCCCAGTTCCAAAGAAGTGGAGCGCCACCCGCAGCTCGCCGTCTACCAGCTGGCCGTCCGCGAGGGGGCCGTCGACGAGGCCTTCGACGGCGTACGTCCGGAGCCGGGCGGCGCCGAACTCGTCCACCTCCGGCAGGGAGCGGCGAAGCGCGACGGCGGCGAGAGCCTGCCCAAGGTGCAGGCCCAGGAGCCACTGGAGGGGGAGTGGGTCGGCGACCTGCTCGCCACCGCCGCCGGCAAGGTCCTGGACGAACGGTTCACACCGACCGCCGGGCAGCACTGCACGCACTGCGCGTTCCGGGCCTCGTGCAGCGCGCGGCAGGAGGGGCGTCACGTCGTCGAGTGAGTTATCGCACCACATGTGCTGACCTGCGCTTCTTCCTCCCCCCGAGGCCGGTTCGGTCACCACTGTCAGTGGCCGCCGCTAGCCTTTCGATGTGCCCGCCCGAATCACCGATCCCGAGCAGCTCAAGGAGCTCCTCGGCATCCCGTTCACCCCGGAGCAGACGGCCTGCATCACCGCGCCGCCCGCCCCGCAGGTGATCGTGGCCGGAGCGGGCTCGGGCAAGACGACGGTGATGGCGGCACGCGTGGTGTGGCTGGTCGGCACCGGCCAGGTCGCCCCCGAGCAGGTGCTCGGCCTCACCTTCACCAACAAGGCCGCCGCCGAACTCGCCGAGCGCGTCCGCAAGGCGCTGGTCAAGGCCGGCGTCACCGACCCGGACGCCATCGACCCGGACAACCCGCCGGGCGAGCCGGTGATCTCCACGTACCACGCCTTCGCGGGCCGCCTGCTGGCCGACCACGGCCTGCGCATCGGGCTGGAGCCCACGTCCCGGCTGCTCGCCGACGCCACCCGCTTCCAGCTCGCCGCGCGCGTCCTGCGCGAGGCCCCCGGGCCCTACCCGGCCCTTACCCGTTCCTTCCCGGACCTGGTAGGCGACCTCCTCGCCCTCGACGCCGAGCTCGCCGAGCACCTCGTCCGCCCGGAGGCGCTGCGCGCGTACGACGCCGAACTGCTGCTGACCCTGCGGGGCGCCAAACTGAGCAACGCCGACCTGCGCAAGGTCCCCGACGCGGCCGCCGCCCGGCGTGAACTCGCCGAGCTGGTCACCCGCTACCGGGCCGCCAAGCGCGAGCGGGACCTGCTCGACTTCGGCGACCAGATCGCCCTGTCGGCCCGGCTCGGCGGCATCCCCGAGGTGGGCAGCGTCCTGCGCGACGAGTTCCGGGTGGTCCTGCTCGACGAGTACCAGGACACGTCGGTCGCCCAACGCGTCCTCCTGGCGGGCCTGTTCGGCGAGGGCACCGGCCACCCGGTCACCGCCGTGGGCGACCCCTGCCAGGCGATCTACGGCTGGCGCGGCGCCTCCGTCGCCAACCTCGACGACTTCCCCGAGCACTTCGCCCACGCCGACGGCCGCCCCGCCACCCGCCAGTCCCTCAGCGAGAACCGCCGCAGCGGCGGCCGCCTCCTCGACCTCGCCAACGGCCTCGCGGCACCCCTGCGCGCCCTGCACGCGGGCGTGGAAGCCCTTCGCCCGGCCCCCGGCGCCGAACGCGACGGCATGGTCCGCTGCGCCCTGCTGCGCACCCACGCCGAGGAGCTCGACTGGGCCGCCGACTCCGTCGCCCACCTCGTACGGACCGGGACGGCACCCGGCGAGATCGCCGTCCTGTGCCGCACGGCGACCGACTTCGCCGAGATCCAGGGCGCCCTGGTCGCCCGAGACATCCCCGTCGAGGTCGTCGGCCTGTCCGGGCTGCTGCACCTGCCCGAGATCGCCGACCTCGTCGCCGTCTGCGAGGTCCTCCAGGACCCCGGCGCCAACGCCTCCCTGGTCCGCCTGCTCACCGGCCCGCGCTGGCGCATCGGCCCGCGCGACCTCGCCCTTCTGGGGCGGCGTGCCCGGCTCCTCGTGGCCCACGCGCGCGTGGCGGACGACGACGACCAGGACCGCCGCCTCGCCGAGGCCGTCGAGGGGGTCGACCCGTCCGAGGTGATCTCCCTCGCGGACGCCCTCGACACCTTCCTGGAGACACCGCTGGACGGCCGCGGGGACGACGACGGACTGCCGTTCTCACCCGACGCGCGCGTGCGCTTCGCCCGGCTGGCCACCGAACTGCGCGAGCTGCGCCGCTCCCTGGCCGACCCGCTGATGGACGTACTGCACCGCGTCCTCGCCGTCACCGGCCTGGAGGTGGAGCTGTCGGCGTCCCCGCATGCCCTGGCCGCCCGCCGCCGCGAGACCCTGTCCAACTTCCTGGATGTCGCCGCCTCCTTCGCCGCCGGCGACAACGAGGCGTCCCTGCTGGCCTTCCTCGGCTTCCTGCGCACGGCCGCCCAGTACGAGAAGGGGCTCGACAACGCCCTCCCGGGCGGCGAGAACACCGTCAAGGTGCTCACCGCGCACAAGTCCAAGGGCCTGGAGTGGGACGTCGTGGTCGTCCCCGGCCTGGTCACCGGCACCTTCCCCAGCAGCCAGGGTCGCGAGAAGTGGACCTCCCAGGGCAAGGTCCTGCCGCACGAGCTGCGCGGCGACGCCGACACCCTGCCCGACGTGGGGCCCTGGGACGCCAAGGGCCTCAAGGCCTTCCACGAGGCCATGAAGGACCACCAGCACACCGAGGAACTCCGCCTCGGCTACGTCACCTTCACCCGCCCCCGCTCCCTCCTCCTGGGCTCCGGCCACTGGTGGGGCCGGACCCAGAAGAAGCGCCGGGGACCGTCCGCGTTCCTCCAAGCCCTCTACGAGCACTGCGAGGCCGGGTACGGCGAGGTCGAGGCCTGGGCGGACGAACCCGCCGAGGACGAGGAGAACCCGGCCCTGCACCAGGCGACGGCCGACCAGGTGTGGCCTCTGCCCCTGGACGAGGCGGCCCTCGCTCGGCGCCGCGCGGCCGCCGAGACCGTCCTGGCGCACCTGGAGGACCTCGCGTCCCACGAGGACGGGCACCCCGCGGCCGCGCACGACCCGGATGCCCTCGACGACCCGGAGTGGCCCCCGCCCCCCGAGGACGACGAGCCTCCGTACGACGAACCGGACCCGTTCGACGACGACCTCTTCGACGAGGGTTCCTTCGAAAAGGACCCCTTGGAAAGGGAGCCCTTCGGAGAGGACCCCTTCGAAGTCGCCGACAGGGAAGACCCGGCGGACCGGGACGCCCGTCCCGTGGTCCGCCCCACCGTCCCCCACCAGGCGGCCCCATCGGAGCCCCCGGCCGCCCGCCCACACCCCAGGGCCCCCGAGCGCCCAGGCTCCCGGGGCCGGGAACGCCCGCACCTCACCCCGGAGGAAGCTCGCACCATCGCCTCCTGGGACCGCGACCTCGACGCCCTCACCGGTGAGCTCCTGCGCGCCCGCGACAGCGTCACCGACGTCCCCCTCCCGGCGTCGCTCTCGGCGTCCCAGCTGCTGCGCCTGGCCGCAGACCCGGACGGTTTCGCCCAGGAGCTGGCCCGCCCCATGCCGCGCCCGCCCCAGCCCGCAGCCCGCCGGGGCACCCGCTTCCACGCCTGGGTCGAGGCCCGCTTCGAAGAGCTCACGCTGCCCATGCTGGAGCCGGAGGAGCTGCCCGGCAGCGAGGCCGAGATCGCCGACGAACGGGACCTGGAGGCCCTCAAGGACGCCTTCGAGCGCACCGAGTACGCGCACCGTACGCCGCACCGGGTGGAGGCCCCCTTCCAGCTCGCGATCGCCGGCCGGATCGTCCGGGGTCGCATCGACGCCGTCTACAAGGAGGGCGACGGGCAGGACGCGAGGTACGAGATCGTCGACTGGAAGACCAACCGCTCCCGCACCGCCGACCCGCTCCAGCTCGCCGTCTACCGCCTGGCCTGGGCCGAGCAGCAGGGCGTGCCCCCGGAGTCGGTCACGGCCGCGTTCCTGTACGTGCGCACCGGGGAGGTCGTACACCCGGAGGAGCTGCCGGACCGCGCCGCCCTGGAGAAGCTGCTGCTGGAAGTGCCGCCCGGTGGGGAGACCGGCGCGGAAACGAGTGCGGAGCCCGGTGAGGAACCGCACTCCGAGGACGCCCGTGCGGGCCGATAGGCTCGTGACCATGAGCCAGACCCCGGACAGCGTCGTCCGTACGTACATCCAGCAGCACCGCGCCGCCTTCCTCGACGACCTCGCCGAGTGGCTGCGCATCCCGTCGGTGTCCGCCCAGCCGGACCACGCGCCCGACGTACGACGCAGCGCCGACTGGCTCGCCGCCAAGCTGAAGGAGACCGGCTTCCCGACGGCCGAGGTCTGGCAGACCCCGGGCGCGCCCGCCGTCTTCGCCGAGTGGCCCTGCGACGACCCGCAGGCGCCCACGGTGCTGGTCTACGGCCACCACGACGTGCAGCCCGCCGCCCGGGAGGACGGCTGGGACAGCGAGCCCTTCGAGCCGGTTGTGCGCGAGAGGCGCCTCTACGCGCGCGGGGCGGCCGACGACAAGGGCCAGGTGTTCTTCCACACCCTCGGCGTCCGCGCCCACCTCGCCGCCACGGGCCGCAGCACCCCGGCCGTGCACCTCAAGCTGATCGTCGAGGGCGAGGAGGAATCCGGCTCGCCGCACTTCCGGGCCCTGGTCGAGCGGCACGCCGAGCGGCTGGCCGCCGATGCCGTGATCGTTTCCGACACCGGCATGTGGTCCGAGGACACCCCCACGGTGTGCACCGGCATGCGCGGCCTCGCCGAGTGCGAGATACGCCTGCACGGTCCCGACCAGGACATCCACTCCGGCTCCTTCGGCGGCGCGGTGCCCAACCCGGCGACGGCCGCCGCCCGCCTGGTCGCCGCCCTGCACGACGAGCACGCGCGCGTGGCGATCCCCGGCTTCTACGACGGCGTCGTCGAACTCACCGAACGCGAGCGCGAGCTCCTCGCCGAACTGCCCTTCGACGAGCAGCAGTGGCTGCGCACGGCCAAGTCGTACGCCGCCCAGGGGGAGGCCGGGTACACCACCCTGGAGCGGATCTGGGCCCGGCCCACCGCGGAGGTCAACGGCATCGGCGGTGGCTACCAGGGCCCCGGCAGCAAGACCATCATCCCCTCCGCCGCCATGGTGAAGCTGTCCTTCCGCCTGGTGGCGGGCCAGGATCCCGGCCATGTGGAGAAGGCCGTCCGCGCCTGGGCCGCGCAGCAGGTGCCGCCCGGGATCCGCTGCGACATCACGTTCAGCGGGGCCACGCGCCCGTGCCTGACCCCGCTGGACCACCCGGCTCTCCGGTCGGTCACCCGCGCCATGGGCCGGGCCTTCGAGAAGCCGGTCCGCTTCACCCGCGAGGGCGGCTCCGGGCCGGCGGCGGACCTTCAGGACGTCCTCGGCGCCCCGGTGCTGTTCCTGGGGATCTCCGTCCCCTCGGACGGCTGGCACGCTCCGAACGAGAAAGTCGAACTCGACCTCCTCCTCAAGGGTGTCGAGACCACCGCGTACCTGTGGGGTGACCTCGCCGAGAACTGGCGCCATGCACCCTGAGCATCCCGTACGGTCCGGACCGGCCACGCGCGCGGGGCACACTGGAAGCGCCGCCCCCGCACCGCCCGAGCCCGCCGGACCCGGTCGCCTCCCGCCGTACGTCCCGCTGAACCGCCTGCCGAACCCGACCGTTCCACCGGGGGAGTTGGAAGCACCCGTGACCACCTGGACCGACCACAACGCCGACCGCCCCATCTCGCTCACCGCTTCGAGCGGCATCGACCGGGCCGCCCACCACCGGCTCGACGAGGCCTGGCTCGCGGCGGCGTGGAGCCACCCCACGACGCGCTGCTTCGTGGTCTCCGGCGGACAGGTCCTCATCGACGAGACGGCGGACGGACGCACCGAACTCGTCATGACCCCCTCATTCGAGGCTCCCCTCACCGAGGCACACCGCTACTTCCTCGGCATCGACGAGGACGGCGTCAGCTACTTCGCCCTCCAGAAGGACTCCCTGCCCGGCCGGATGGACCAGTCGGCGCGCCCGGCGGGGCTGCGCGAGGCGGGTCTGCTGCTGTCGGCCCGCGACGTGGGCCTGATGGTGCACGCGGTGGGCCTGGAGAACTGGCAGCGCACGCACCGTTTCTGCTCGCGCTGCGGAGAGCGCACCGTCATCGCCGCCGCCGGACACATCCGCCGCTGCCAGGCCTGCGGCGCGGAGCACTACCCGCGCACGGACCCCGCAGTGATCATGGCCGTGACCGACGAGGACGACCGCATCCTGCTCGGCCGCCAGGTCCACTGGCCCGAGGGCCGCTTCTCGACGCTGGCGGGCTTCGTCGAGCCCGGCGAGTCCATCGAGCAGTCGGTGCGCCGCGAGGTCCACGAGGAGGTCGGCATCAGCGTCGGCGAGGTCGAGTACGTCGCCAGCCAGCCCTGGCCCTTCCCGTCCAGCCTCATGCTGGGCTTCATGGCCCGCGCCACCTCGACCGAGATCGACGTCGACGGCGACGAGATCCACGAGGCCCGCTGGTTCTCCCGCGAGGAACTGCGCGCCGCCTTCGAGTCCGGCGAGATGCTCCCGCCCTACGGCATCTCGATCGCGGCCCGCCTGATCGAGCTCTGGTACGGCAAGCCGCTCCCGACCCGGAGCGTCGCCTGACGGAGGCGCGGGTGAACGACCCGTACTGGAACCACAACGTCCATCATCATCCGGCGGTGCTGGCGGCCGTTCCGGACGGCTGCCGCACGGCCCTGGACGCCGGCTGCGGCGACGGGCTGCTCGCCCGCAAGCTGGCGGCACGGTCGGTATCCGTCACGGGCGTCGACCGGTCGCCGGAGATGATCGAGCTCGCCCGCGGGCACGCGTACGTGCCCGGCAACGTCACCTACCTGGAGGCGGACTACCTCGTCGACGGGACCTTGCCGGAGAACGCGTACGACTTCGTCAGCGCGGTCGCCGTGGTGCACCACGCGCCCTTCGAGGAGGCGGTCATCCGCCTCACCCGGCTCACCGCACCCGGCGGACGCCTGGTGATCGTCGGCCTGGCGGCCAACCGGACGCCCCTGGACTGGCTCATCAGCGCGTGCGGCGTGCCCGCGAGCCGGCTGCTCGCCCGGCGGCGCGGCGGCACGCGCGGTCCGGCCGGCATGCCGATGGAAGACGCGTACATGTCCTGGAGACAGGTCCGGCAGGCGGTCCACCGACTGCTGCCCGGCTGCGACTACCGCCGCACGCTGCTGTGGCGCTACGTCGTGGTGTGGGACAGACCACGAGAAGGCGGCCCCTGAGCTGCCCCAGGAGCCGCCTTCCCCGCACAAGCACGCGGCGACTAGACGCCGATCTTCTGCTTCACCTGAGCCAGCGAGGGGTTCGTGAGCGTCGAGCCGTCCGGGAACAGGACGGTGGGCACCGTCTGGTTTCCGCCATTCGCCTTCTCCACGAACGCCGCGGAATCCGGGTCCTGCTCGATGTTGATCTCGGTGTACGCGATGCCCTCGCGGTCCATCTGGCTCTTCAGCCGGCGGCAGTAGCCGCACCACGTGGTGCTGTACATCGTCACAGTGCCCAGCATGTCTCTCGTGCTCCTTCGGTGGCTCGGGGCGGGTGGTCGCTGTGGTGGAACGTATGTGAAAGGTCCACCATTCCCGGTCCCCGGGGCCGGCCCGACGTGACGCCTGCCGCATTGGTACGACTATCAGTGCCTGCCTGTGGACAACCGGCGCAGCCGTCTCGCGCGACCTGGCAGCATGGCCGTGTGACAGCAGCAACGCACTCCACCCTGTTCCCGCAGGTACCGGATTCCGCCGACGCGGTGCTCGAAGGGCTCGACCCCGAGCAGCGCGAGGTGGCCACGGCCCTGCACGGTCCGGTGTGCGTCCTGGCGGGCGCGGGGACGGGCAAGACACGGGCGATCACCCACCGCATCGCCTACGGAGTGCGCGCCGGCATCCTGCACCCCTCCAGCGTCCTCGCCGTCACCTTCACCAACCGCGCCGCCGGGGAGATGCGCGGCCGGCTGCGCCAGCTCGGTGCCGGGGGTGTCCAGGCGCGTACGTTCCACTCGGCCGCCCTGCGTCAGCTCCAGTACTTCTGGCCGAAAGCGATCGGTGGTTCCCTGCCCCGGCTCGTCGACCGCAAGCTCCAACTCGTCGCCGACGCGGCGGCCGCCTGCCGCATCCGGCTCGACCGGGGCGAGCTGCGGGACGTCACCGCCGAGATCGAATGGTCCAAGGTCACCCAGACCGTCCCCGCCGACTACGCGCCCGCCGCCGCCAAGGCCGGCCGTGAGTCCCCCCGCGACCCCGCCGAGATCGCCCAGCTCTACGCCGCCTACGAGGACGTCAAGCGCGAGCGGTCCGTCATCGACTTCGAGGACGTGCTGCTGCTGACGGTGGCCGTCCTGCAGGACCGGCACGACATCGCCGAGCAGATCCGCGCCCAGTACCAGCACTTCGTGGTCGACGAGTACCAGGACGTCAGCCCCCTCCAGCAGCGTCTGCTCGAACTGTGGCTGGGCGAGCGGGACAGCCTGTGCGTGGTCGGGGACGCCAGCCAGACGATCTACTCGTTCACGGGGGCGACCCCGGACCATCTGCTCGACTTCCGCACCCGGCACCCCGGCGCCACCGTCGTCAAACTGGTCCGCGACTACCGCTCCACCCCCCAGGTCGTCCACCTCGCCAACGGCCTGCTCGCCCAGGCCCGGGGGAGGGCCGCCGACCACCGCCTGGAGCTCGTCTCCCAGCGCGCCGCGGGGCCCGAGCCGGTCTACGCCGAGTACACCGACGAGCCCGCCGAGGCGGAAGGCGCGGCCCGCCGGATCCGCGAGTTCATCGACTCGGGGGTCCCGGCCTCCGAGATCGCCGTCCTCTTCCGCACGAACGCGCAGTCCGAGACCTATGAGCAGGCCCTCGCCGATGCCGGAGTGCCTTACCAGCTGCGCGGTGCCGAGCGGTTCTTCGACCGCCCGGAGGTGCGCAAGGCGGGCATCGCCCTGCGCGGCGCGGCCCGCTTCGGCGGTAACGACTCCCTCCTCGACGACGTCGTCGACCTGCCCTCCCAGGTGCGTGCCGTGCTGTCGGGAGAGGGCTGGACGACACAGCCACCGGCCGGTTCCGGTGCCGTGCGAGAGCGCTGGGAGTCCCTGGCCGCCCTGGTGAACCTCGCCCAGGACTTCGCCGCCGCCACACCGGGCGCCACCCTGGCGGACCTCGTCGCCGAACTCGACGAACGGGCGAACGCCCAGCACGCCCCCACCGTGCAGGGCGTCACCCTCGCCTCCCTGCACTCGGCCAAGGGCCTGGAGTGGGACGTCGTCTTCCTGGTCGGCGTCGCCGAGGGCATGATGCCGATCACCTACGCGAAGACCGACGAACAGATCGAGGAGGAGCGCCGCCTCCTCTATGTCGGTGTCACCCGCGCGCGCGAACACCTCCATGTCTCCTGGGCGCTCTCCCGCTCGCCCGGCGGCCGTCCCAGCCGCCGCCCCAGCCGCTTCCTCGACGGACTGCGCCCCGGCTCGACGGCCACCACGGGCCGCACCAGCGCCGGCGGAGCGGGCGGAATCGAGCGCGGAATCCCCGGAACCAGGGGGTCCGCCCCGAAACGGGCCCAGCGAGTCCCCGCCCGCTGCCGAGTCTGCGGCCGCACGCTGACCGACCCGGGCGAGATGAAGCTGATGCGCTGCGACGGCTGCCCCTCCGACATGAACGAGGGCCTGTACGAGCGGCTCCGCGAGTGGCGCGCCGACCAGGCACGCAGCAGCGGCCAGCCCGCCTTCTGCGTGTTCACGGACAGAACCTTGATGGCGATCGCCGAGTCCGCCCCCGACGACGAGCGTGAGCTCGCCCGCATCCCGGGCGTCGGGATGCGCAAGCTCACTCGCTACGGAGCCGACGTACTGGCCATCTGCGCGGGCCAGTCACTCGCGGAGAGCGCAGATCAGGACTGACGCGAACTCGTCGAAAAAATAGTTTGCGCATGCCCCAGCAATCCCCATAGGTTCTTAGGCACGAGAGCAGCGGCCTTCTCGAAGGCCCTGACTCCGTGTTGTACTTGCATATCCGTCGGACTGGTTCATCCAGTCCCCCGAGACGCCGAGAGGAGGCGAGTCCAGTGATCAGCATCAACACCAGCTCCGTCAGCATCGTGAAAATGACCGATCGCTCGGCCGTCTCCGCGTGCATGCTCGGCGTTTCGAACCTGGGCACCGGTCTGTCCGGCATTCGTGCCGCCCGTCCGGCGTCCTCCTCCGTTGCTCCCGCGGGCCTTCCCGTCCGTGAGCGCAATGAGCGACCGACCAAGGCACTGGAAGCGGCAGTAGAGGCACAGGCCTATGCCTTTACGGCGACCGGTGCCGGATTCCGGAAGCAGACGACGCAGCACCACCAGATGTGGGCCTTCCGTGGGCCAGAACCCTGGAGTGATCCAGCCTGATCGCCGATCAGGCCGGCGCCTTCAGGGCCGCGGAACCCCATCCGGGATCCGCGGCCCTTCTGTTTGTCCCTGAACAGGGATGACGGACCGAAGGAGCCTCGGGGCAAGAAAAGAACCCGGTACCACCACCCCCCGGCCAACAGGCCGGAACGACCAGACGAGGAAGACGAACCGTGCAACTCGAAGCGCACGCCCCGTCCGTACCGCCTTCCGACACGATCCCCAAGCCCGGCTCCACGGAGGACCCCGCCTTGACCCCGCTCACCGCGCTCACCGCGCTCGACGACGCCATCGAGAACCTCGGCGTACCCGTCCCGTGCCGTTCCTACGACCCGGAGGTCTTCTTCGCCGAGTCGCCCGCGGACGTCGAGTACGCCAAGTCCCTCTGCCGCACCTGCCCGCTGGTCGAGGCCTGCCTCGCCGGGGCCAAGGAGCGGCGTGAGCCCTGGGGCGTCTGGGGTGGCGAGCTGTTCGTCCAGGGTGTCGTCGTCGCCCGGAAGCGGCCGCGTGGCCGCCCGCGCAAGAACCCGGTCACCGCATGAACACCGCAGGAACGATCGACCGTCCCCTCACGCACGACCCCCAGAAGCAGGCCCCGATGAAGCCGTCCACTTACGAGCCCGCAGGCTCCGCGAACCAAGACTTCACCATCAGCGGCGCGAAGGACTCGCGTCAGAACAGGACCCGAGAGATGCAACTCATTCCAGAAGCCATGGCTCGTGCGCATATGCGCGAGCGACTGCAGGAGGCGGAGCGGGATCGACAGGCCGTGCGTCTGGTGGCCGCCCGCCGGATGCAGCGCAGGGCGGAGCGCGCCTCACTGCGTGCCCGCCGGGCGCTCGCCATGGCCGTCATGCAGTAACGCGCCCCACCTGAAGCGGGGCCTCCCGGCCAGGGAGGCCGCGCTGCCACCGCCGAGCTCTCGCCGCGGGGGCCGGTCCGTGCCGAACGGACCGGCCCCCGCGGTGCGTTGTACCGACGAAGAGGATGCGTGCGTCCACCGAGCCGGGGCATGGGCACCATCAAGCCACAGCGTGACACCCACCCAGCGGGGGCGGTGCGCCCGCTGAGCCCGGGCGTCGTGCCCGACGAGGCACCGGTCGCGGGGATATCGTCGCCGGGTGACGAGTCCTCCAGGAGGCAGTGGCGACGGCTCCGCCGCGGAGCCGCGGCGCTTTGTCTGCGCACGCTGCGGCACAACGGCCGAAGTCCTGACCGAGGGTCCACCACTCACCTGGACCTACTCCGTGGAGGACGGCGCCCGCCGCTACTACTGCGAGACCTGCTCCCGGGAGAACCTCAGGTCCATCGAGGGGCGTCTGGACTCGGACTGGTGGTGAAGCCCGCGGCCGGGACTCATGCCTCCGCCACCGCCTCCTCGCCGTCCGCCGGGTCCTCCGGGACGAATCCCGGCAGCCACTCCTCCAGCTCTTCGCGCAGCCGCACTGTGGCACCCAGCTGGCACAGCACGCCGATCGTGCTCAGCGTCACCCGGTGGATCAGCAGATAGGACGGGGGCAGGTTGAGCTGCTTGCCGAGCTGATAGGCGGGGGAGCGGGGATCGGCGACACGGGCCGCCTGGCTGCGCATCCAGCCCCGGGTGAAGGTGAACTCCTCGACCTGGGCCGGTTCGATGATCGGCAGCAGGTAGTCCATGACGGCGTCCGGGTCCAGCTCTATGGTCTCCCTGACGAACCCTTCCGCGCACAGGAGCTCGTAGACCGCCTCGGCCTCCCCGTCCAGGGTCATCCGAAGGGACTCGCCGATGGTGGCCGGCAGGCCGCCCGAGAGCCGGTCGACCGTGCCGAAGTCCAGGACGCCCAGGCGCCAGTCGTCCTCACCCTCCGGGCCGCCGGGCAGAAGCCGGAAGTTGCCCGGGTGGGGATCGGCGTGCAGCAGGCCCGTGCGGGCGGGGCCGGAGAACAGGAAGCGGGCCAGGAGCTGACCGGCACGGTCGCGCTGCTTCTGGGTGCCGTCCGAGATGATCTCGGACAGCGGGATGCCGTCCATCCACTCGGTGACCAGGACCTGGTCGGACTGATGGACCACCTGCGGCACGACCACGTCCGGGTCGTCCGTGAACTCCTCCGCGTGGGCCTGCTGGGCCTGGGCCTCCAGGCCGTAGTCCAGCTCCTCCGAGACGCGGTCCTTCAGCTCCGCGATCAGCGGCTTGATGTCCATGCCGGGGATCAGCGGTCCGAGCAGACGCGAGAAGCGGCTCAGCTGGTTCAGATCCGACAGCAGGGCCTCGCCGGCGCCCGGGTACTGGACCTTGACCGCCACCTCACGGCCGTCGTGCCACACCCCCCGGTGGACCTGGCCGATCGAGGCCGCCGCGGCGGGCTTGTCCTCGAACTCCAGGAACAGCTCCTGCCAGCCCTCGCCGAGCCGCTCCTCCAGCACCGCGTGCACGGTGCGGGTCGGCATGGGCGGCGCCGCCTCCTGGAGCTTGGTCAGAGCGGCCCGGTAGGGCCCGGCCACCTCTTCGGGCAGCGCGGACTCGAAGACGGACAGGGCCTGGCCGAACTTCATCGCCCCGCCCTTGAGCTCGCCGAGCACCTTGAACAGCTGCTCCGCCGTGCGCTGTTGGAGTTCCCGGCCGACGAGGTCGGCGGACTCGCCGACGATCCGCTTGCCGAATCCCCAGGTCGCCCGCCCGGCGATGCCGAGCGGGAGCGCGGCGAGCTTGGCGGTCCGGGTGACCGCCTTCCGGGGAAGATCAGACATGCGCCCTCCAAGTCCCAGCCGGCCGCTCCGCCTCTGCCTCACGGCACTGCTCCGACGGCCGTTGCACCGCCATTGTCTCGTGCGACTCCCCGTCCTCCGAGAGGTGCTCCCCCTTTCCTCTCTCCGCCGCGGCGCACGGGCATGCCGGATGTGCCTGGATCGGCCGCGCATGCCAGTTCAGACCAGGGACGGAGACCTCCCAGCGCGCCTCGGCACTGGACGGGACCCGGCCGTCCAGGAAAGCGAGCGCGTGGGCGGCCGCCAGAGCGGCCACGGTCGTGGCCAGCGTCAGGTCGCAGGGCCGGACCTGCCGCTGCCTGCCGGAGCGCCACTGGACGACCATGCGCGGCCAGGCCGGGTCCCGGTCGGCGCGGCCCTCGTGCAGACATCCCGCGCAGCTCGTCTCCCCGGGCAGGACAAGAGGGCCGACCACACCGGTACCCTCCACGACACCGGCGTACAGATGGGGTGTCCCGGAGGACATCAGCGGCTCGGCGGCGGCCGGGTCGGGCGCGTGCACGGCGACATCGTCCCGAGGGGCGAGGACCACCAGCGAGAACCCCGGGTCGCCATCGTCCGGGGACGACCGGGCCGTCGCGCGGCGCGGAGGCCGGTCCGGGGCCGCCCGGCGCACGGCACGGCGGGCCGACTCGTCCCTGCGGTCGCCGACGGATTCCGCGGGGAGCCCGCCCGGTGCGACGTCCCACGGCTCCACTCGGCCACCGTCGAGCACGTCCACCTCACCCACTCCGGCCCCGGCCAGGAGTGAGGCCAGCACGGCACCCACCCTGCCCGCCCCCCGCACCTGCACGCGCTGCGAGCGCCGGGCCGCCAGCTGTCCGATCGCGTCGCCGGGGGCCGAGGCCGTCAGGGAGAGGGAGGCCAGGTCGGGGCGCAGTCGGTCGAGGACCTCCTTCTTCCTCCGCAGGGCGTCGGCGGCCGGCCCGCCGCCCCGGGCGTCGTCCAGGAGCCCGGCCCGTGCGAGCCCCCGCACCAGCCCGTCGACATGACCGTCGGGCAGGTCCATGCGGCGCCCCTCCTCACGCAGAAGTTCCAGCCCTCGCGTGCCGTTCAGCAGGTCGAGGAAGCTGCCCGTCGCCAGGTCCATCGGGCCGAGCGTCATCGCATGCGCCGGTGTCATCCCGAACTGCACGGTGTTGAGGTCGCGCCAGCCGCGCCTGAGCGCGGGTTTCACCATCGGATGCATGACAGGCCCCCGTTTGCCGTAGATCGTCCCCGTATGCCGGTGGAGCGAGGTTGCGGGCCCCGGCTGGTCACGCCGAGGCCGGTCGCAGGCAGGGCCCGTGTGCAGGCCTGTCCCGAGCAAGGCGCGGCCGTGCGCAGGCCGACCCCGACCACGGGCACGGCCCCTGGTCCCGGGCCGACCGCCATCGCTTCGCCGACGAGAACCAGCATGCCCAAACCCGCCGCCGGCTGCCGAAAGTTGTCCACAGGAGCGGGCATTCGTCGTACAAATCCGGCGGCCGGTGGGGGTGGCGGCACGGAACCGTCCCGGAGCCGGGACTTCCCCGAGTGCAGCGGGTAACGTCGGGGCGTGCCCGCCGACCCACTGCACCGCGCCGGAACGCCACACCGCAGCACGACGAGCCAGCCGCCGAGCGGCTCGGGGGCGAGCGCGATCGAGGTCCGCAGGAGCGCGCGCCGACGCAGAACGGTCTCCGCGTACCGCGAGGGCGATCGCACCGTGGTGCTCATCCCCGCCCGGATGTCCGAGGCGGAGGAGCAGCGCTGGGTGAACGTCATGCTCGACAAGCTGGCCGCCCAGGAGAGCAAGCGGGCCCTCGGCGACGCCGAGCTGGCCGAGCGGGCCCGGCGTCTTTCGGACCAGTACTTCGGCGGGCGGGCCCGGCCCGTGTCGGTGCGCTGGGTGACCAACCAGAACACGCGCTGGGGGTCCTGCACCCCCTCCGAGGGCAGCATCCGCCTCTCGCACCGACTCCAGGGCATGCCCGAGTACGTCGTCGACTACGTCCTCGTCCACGAACTCGCCCATCTGCTCGTCCCCGGACACGGACCTCGCTTCTGGGAACTCCTGGAGGCCTATCCGCGCACGGAGCGAGCCCGCGGATACCTCGAAGGCGTGGTCGCCGCCGAGCGGTTGCCCCATGTGCCCGGAGCACGGGGCGAGAGCCCCGCGGGGTGACCGACCGCTTTCCGTAAGCGAACAGCCGATACGGCTGAGCGAGCGTTCTGTACCGGCTCTGTACCGACCTCGTCCGGTGTCCGAGTTTGCCGTTAGCCTGGCGCGACGCACTCACGTTCTGGATGGGGGACGGTCGTTACGCATGGCCAGGGAATTCCAACGCGGCCACAAGGCCAGGATCAGTGACCTCACCGCGGGCACGGATCTGTACGTAGGTGTACAGATCGCCGGTCCCGGACTGAACTTCGACATCAGCTGCTTCGGCCTCGACGCCGACGAACGGCTCTCGGACGACCGCTACTTCGTCTTCTTCAACCAGCCGAAGTCCCCCGAGGAATCCCTTCAGCTCCTGGGCGCCCAGGCGGGCGACACGGAGTCCTTCCGGGTGACCCTCGACCGGATCCCCCCGCAGATCCAGAAGCTGTCCTTCACGGCGACGATCGACGGCGCCGGGCAGATGTCGCAGATCGCCCCCGGGTACATCCGCATCGTCGCGGGCGGCGAGGAGGTGGCGCGCTACTCCTTCAACGGCTCGGAGTTTTCCACCGAGCGGGCCGTGATGCTGGGCGACTTCTATCTCAAGGACGTCTGGCGGTTCGCCGCCGTCGGGCAGGGCTTCGACGGCGGCCTGGATGCGCTGCTGAAGAACTTCGGCGGCGAGGTGGCCGAGGAGGAGACGCCCGCGCCCGCCCCGCAGCAGCCGCAGTCCGGCGCAGCCCCGGGCTTCGCCCCGCCCGCGTTCGGCGTCCCCGGAACTCCGGAACCCGCCCCGGCCCCCGCGCCGGCGGCGCCTCCGGCTCCCGCGCCCCAGCCCGCCGCGCAGGGCTTCGCGCCCCCGCCCGGCCAGACCCCGCCTCCGGCCCCGGCGCCCGCACCCCAGGTGCACGCCGCCCCGACCATCGTCGCGCCCCTGACCACCCCGCCCGGTGGCTCCCCGGTACCGCCCCCGGCCCCGGCGCCCGCGCCGTACGGCCAGCCGGGCCAGCAGCCCCCGCAGTACGGCCAGGTCCCCGGCCAGACGGCCCCGCCGCCTCCCGGCTACGGCCAGCCCCAAGCGCCCCATGCCCCGGCCCCGCCGCCCGGCTACGGCCAGCCCACCCAGCCCCCGGGCTACGGCCAGCAGCAGCCGCCGTTCGGGCAGGCCCTCCACGGAGCCCCGCAAGGCGCTCCCCAGGGCCCCGGTGTGTCCGCCGCGCTCCAGCAGTTCAAGGAGACCCCCACGGGGCAGCGCTGGACCCAGCAGAACAAGAAGCTCGTCCGCGTCGACCTCGGCATCGGCGGACAGCCGGTGCTGGCCCGGCAGGGCAGCATGGTGCTCTACCAGGGCAAGGTCGAGTTCGGCTACAAGGGCGCCGGCTTCTCCGGCCGGATCGTGGGCAACGCGACCGGCCAGGAGATGCAGCTGATGCGCTGTACCGGCCAGGGGCAGGTGTTCCTCGCAGAGAACTCGACCATGCTGCACCCCCTCGAGTTGCAGGGCGACGCCGTCTGCGTCTCCGCCGAGAACGTCCTCGCGTTCGACGAGAGCCTCACCTACGAGGTCCGCCGCATCGAGGGCCACGGCATCCCGGGCGGCGCGCTGTTCACCATGCAGTTCCAGGGCACCGGCACCATCGTCGTGAAGACGCACGGCACGCCCGTGGTGCTGCCCGTCACGCCCACCACGTTCGCCGACTGCAACGCCGTGGTCGCCTGGTCGGCCGCCGCCCAGGTCGTCGTCTCCAGCCAGGTGCGCATGCGCCGCAACGCCTACCCCGGCGACACCGGGGAGAGCGTGAACCTCCAGTTCCGGGGAGCGCCCGGCAACTTCATCGTCGTCCAGCCATACGAGGTCTGAGGGAGCCCGTCATGACACAGCAACTCGCGGGCCACGCCCCCGCACCCGTCACCGCCCGCATGGAGAACCACGGCAATCACATGCTGAAGGTCGCCATGCAGACCGGGAACGACCTCCTCGCGCGCGTGGGATCGATGGTCGCCTACGAAGGGTTCGTGCAATACGAGCCCAACCCGCCGGCCGTGCGCCAGATCGCCAAGGACTGGATGACCGGCGAGGGCGCGCCCCTGATGAAGTGCTCCGGAGACGGCCTGCTCTACCTCGCCGACTACGGGGCGAACGTCGTCGTGATCAACCTCAACGGCGACGGCATCTCCGTCAACGCCACCAACCTGCTCGCCTTCGACGCGCACCTGACGTGGGGCGTGGAGCGGGTCAAGGGCCTGGCGAAGTTCGCCGGGCAGGGCCTGTGGAACACCAAGATCTCCGGGCAGGGCTGGGTCGCGCTGACCTCCCGGGGCAAGCCCATCGTCGTCGACTGCGGAGGCGGCGAGGACGAGACCTACGTCGACCCCGACGCGCTGGTCGCCTGGTCCCCGAACCTCAAGGTGAAGGGCAAGCGCAGCTTCCGGGCGCAGTCGCTGATCGGCCGCGGCAGCGGCGAGGCCTACCAGATGGCCTTCTCCGGTCAGGGCATCGTCGTCGTCCAGCCCAGCGAGGACAGCACCGACCGCCTCCGGGCCCGGGGCTGAGGGGGAGCCACACGCCATGCAGAGCCCGATTTTCGCCTACAACGAGCAGCAGACCCAGGACCGCTGGAGCCTGCAGAACAAGCAGATGCTGCGCGTCACCCTGGAGGGCCACGACGACATCCTGGCCCGCAAGGGCACCATGGTCGCCTACCAGGGCCTCGTCGAGTTCGACGCCGAGTACCAGGGCAACGACCAGGCACGCTCGCGTGCGCACACCGGTGAGGGACTCGACCTGATGCGCTGCCACGGGCAGGGCACGGTCTACCTCGCCAACCTCAAGCAGCACGTCCACGTCATGGAGGTGGACCAGGACGGCCTCACCGTCGACAGCAGCTACGTGCTGGCGATGGACTCCTCCCTGCATCACGAGGTCGTCGCCGTGGACAGCCTCTACGGCATCTCCGGTTCCGGGAAGTACCAGCTCAACATCACGGGCCGCGGCAAGGTCGCCCTGATGACCTCGGGCATGCCGCTGCTGTTGCAGGTGACGCCCGACAAGTACGTGAACTGTGACGCCGACGCGATCGTCGCCTGGTCGACGAGTCTGCGGGTGCAGATGCAGGCCCAGACGCACTCCTCCGGGGTGTGGCGGCGCCGCGGCAGCACCGGCGAGGGCTGGGAGCTGAGCTTCATGGGCACCGGGTACGCGCTCGTCCAGCCCAGCGAGCTGCTGCCGCCGCAGAACGCCCAGATCGGCTCGGGCCTCTCCGCCCAGTACGGCATGGGCCGGCAGGGAGCACGCGGGCAGAACCAGGGCAACGTCTGGAGCTGACCGCGCAGAGGGCAGACGTAAGGGGCGACCGCCACGGCGGTCGCCCCTTACGCATATCCAGGCCTCAGGCCGAGAGCCTCGCCCGCGTGGCCTCCAGCAGGCGTACCACCGACTCGTCCGCCACGTCCGCCACCTCGTCGTACCCGAACCAGCGCACGTCGAGTGACTCGTCGCTGACCGCGTGCGTGGCGTCCGGCGGAGCCACGGCCGCGTACTGGACGTCGAAGTGGCAGTGACACGGCGGCGGGATCGGATGCCGGTCCAGACGCACCGGGCCCCCGGGCAGCAGGGAGAGCCCCGGGACGCCGGATTCCTCCGCCGCCTCACGCAGGGCCGCATCCGCCAGGAAGGCGTCACCCGGCTCGCAGTGGCCACCCATCTGCAGCCACATCTGGAGCTTCTTGTGCAGGGTCAGCAGCACCCGGCCGCCCTCGGGGTCGATCACCAGGGCGCTCGCCGTGATGTGACCCGCGTGGCAGGCTTTCCACAGGCCATTCGGGTGCTCCGCCAGGTGTTCCAGATAGGCCTGGCGCAGCTCCGTCTGGTCCTCGTACCCCTTCAGCACGAGGACCGCGTCGTCGTACAGGCTCACCCGGCGTCGTCGCCCTTGTTCTTGTCCTCGTTCTCGCCCTCGCCCTCGTCCTTCTTCTTCAGGTCGGGCTTGTCCGCCGCTTCGCCGAGCATCTTGTCCAGCTCGGAGAAGTCGATCTGCTCGCGGTGCACGAAGCCGTCCGGGTCGTCCAGGTCGGTCGCCGTCGGCAGCATGTCCGGGTGGTGCCACAGGGCATCCCGGCCGTCGACACCACGCGCGTCCGTGAGCGAGGCCCACAGACGGGAGGCGTCCCGCAGCCGGCGCGGGCGCAGCTCCAGGCCGATCAGGGTGGCGAACGTCTGCTCGGCCGGGCCGCCCGAGGCGCGGCGGCGGCGCAGCGTCTCGCGCAGGGCGTCGGCGGACGACAGGCGGGGTTTCGCGGCGGCGTGGACCACCGCGTCCACCCAGCCCTCCACGAGCGCCAGAGCCGTCTCCAGACGGGCCAGGGCGGCCTTCTGCTCGGGCGTGTCCTCGGGCTGGAACATGCCCTGCTGGAGGGCCTCCTGCAGCTGCTCCGGGTTCTGCGGGTCGAACTGGCCGACCACGTCCTCCAGCTTGGCCGTGTCGACCTTGATCCCGCGGGCGTAGCCGTCGACCGCACCGAACAGATGCGAGCGCAGCCACGGCACGTGCGCGAAGAGCCGCTGGTGGGCGGCCTCACGCAGGGCGAGATACAGCCGCACCTCCTCCTGGGGGACGCTCAGGTCCTTGCCGAACGTCTCGATGTTCACCGGCAGCAGCGCGGCCTTGCCGGCGGGGGCGAGCGGCAGGCCGATGTCGGACGAGCCGACGACCTCGCCGGCGAGCACGCCGACGGCCTGCCCGATCTGCGTGCCGAACATGGCGCCGCCCATCGAGCGCATCATGCCGATCAGCGGGCCGGCCATGGCCTGCATCTCCTCCGGCAGGACGTCGCCCATGGCGGTGCCGACGCGCTCGGCGACCGGATCGACGAGCTCCTTCCAGGCGGGCAGGGTGGCCTCGACCCACTCCGCGCGGCTCCAGGCCACCGCGGAGGCGGCGCCGGAGGGCAGGGACGTGGCATCGTCGAGCCACAGGTCGGCCAGGCGGACGGCTTCCTCGACGGCCTTGCGGTCGGCGGGGCCGACGCTGGCGTCCTTGGTGCCGTCAGGGCTGCCCTGGGAGACCGTCTGGCGGGCGATCTGCTTGGCCATGTCCCAGTTCACCGGGCCGCCCTCGTAGGAGAGCATCTGGCCCAGCTGCTGGAACGCGGCGCCCAGGTCGGTGGGGTTCAGCGACCCGAACATGGCTGCGAACGGATTGTCCGCACCGGGGCCGCCAGGGCCTCCGGCTCCGGGCAGGCCGCCGAAACCGAACGGGTTGGCCGGTCCCTGACCACCACCGCTCTCCTGGTCCTTCTTCTTGCCCTCGTCGCCGTCGTCCGGCTCCTCCGGCGGAAGGCCGAATCCGAATGGGGTGTCACTCACGGGATTCCTCGGCTGGTAGGGCCACCGGTTCTTTCCGGCGGCACGGCTGCCCGACAACACCACCCAGCGTAGACACCCGGGGCGGATCGGGCCTCGGTGCTTCGCCGACTGACGGCCTGCGGCAGGATGGATGCCACCTGGTACGCACGCGTCGGACGCGCTCGTACTGAAGACAACCGCTGGAGACGCCCGGTGAGTTCCCCAGATCCGCAGGTTCGCGCAGCGCGAAACCAGTCAACCAGTTCCGCGAGTCCCCCGGCGCGCGGACCCGTCGTCGCGGTGACCGGCGCCGCGTACGGCGTTGGAGCCCTGCTCACCGAGCAGCTCGCCGCATCCGACGAGGTCAAGCAGGTCGTGGCCATCGACGAGCGGCGCGGCGAGTGCGCGGCGGCGCAGTGGCACATCCTGGACGTACGGGATCCGGCCATCGCGGACAAGCTGCGCGGGGCGGACGTGGTGGTGCACCTGGCGCTGGATCTCGACCTGGAAACCGACGCAGCCGCCCGAACGGCCTACAACGTACGGGGGACGCAGACCGTCCTGACGGCGGCCGCTGCGGCCGGAGTGCACCGGGTCGTGCTGTGCACCTCGGCGATGGTCTACGGGGCGCTGCCCGACAACGAGCTGCCGCTGTCCGAGGACGCCGAGCTGCGCGCCACGGCCGAGGCGACCGGCGTCGGCGACCTGCTGGAGATCGAGCGGCTGGCGCGCCGCGCGCCCCGGGCGCACCCGGGGCTCAATGTCACCGTGGTGCGGCCGGCCGTGCTGGTGGGCGGCACGGACACCGCGCTGACCAGGTACTTCGAGTCTCCCCGGCTCCTTGTCGTCGCCGGGTCGCGGCCCGCGTGGCAGTTCTGCCACGTCGAGGACCTGTGCAGCGCGCTGGAGTACGCCGTCCTGGAGAAGGTCGACGGGGAACTGACCGTCGGGTGTGACGGCTGGCTGGAGCAGGAGGAGGTCGAGGAGCTCACCGGCATCCGGCGGATGGAGCTGCCGTCGGCGGTCGCGCTGGGCGCGGCGGCGCGGCTGCACCGGATCGGGCTCACGCCGTCCCCGGCCGGGGACCTGGCGTACACGATGTACCCCTGGGTGGTGAGCGGCAGCCGGCTGCACGACGCCGGGTGGCGGCCGCAGTACACCAACGAGGAGGTGCTGGCGGAACTCCTGGAGGAGGTCTCCGGCCGGCACACGGTCGCCGGGCGGCGGCTGGGCCGCAAGGACGCGACGGCCGCGGGTGCCGCGGGTGCGACGGTGGCGCTGCTGGGCGCGGCGGCGGTGGTGCGGCGGGCGCGGAAGGCCCGGCGGCGGATCTGAGGGACGCCCCTGTAGGAGGCTCCAAACGCGTACGCGCGCGTGCCGGTCGATAGCTCTATTCCGTGCCTTCGGCCGCGTGCGGCACGATGGAGGCATGGCAACCACGAACGATCACCCCGGTGAGCAGGCCGCGCAGGACCCGATCAAGCTGATCGGGGTCCGGGACTCGGCCCTCTCCCTGGACGAGGTGTTCCTGGCCGTCGGGGACGACGCGGCCGGGGGCACCGCGCTCTTCGTGGGAACGGTGCGGAACCACGACGGGGGCGCCGACGTCGACGAGCTGGGGTATTCGTGCCACCCCAGCGCCGAGGCCGAGATGCGGCGGATCGCGGAGAAGGTCGCCGCCGAGTTCCCGGTGCGGGCCCTGGCGGCCGTGCACCGCGTGGGGGACCTCCGGGTCGGGGACCTCGCCGTGGTCGTCGCCGTCTCCTGCCCGCATCGCGGAGAGGCCTTCGAGGCCTGCCGGAAGCTGATCGACGACCTCAAACACGAAGTGCCCATCTGGAAGCACCAGAAGTTCTCCGACGGCACCGAGGAATGGGTCGGCGCCTGCTGATCCGGCAAGCAGTCCTCCGGTTGCGTAACCGCACCCCTGGCGTGAGCGTTGTCACTGCGGATCGTTAATCTGCTGATCAGTCAGTCGCGGATGCTCAAAAGGGGTTGGAGGTCGGCATGGCGGCGCTCGCCTGGTTGCTGATTCCGCTTGTGGCTGCCATCGGCGCGGGGCTCTGGGGCAGTTGGGCCAACCGGACCCGCAGGGTCCGCAACGACGGCCCGGAGCTCACTGGCTACGCCCGCTTCCGCGAGGCCATGGAGAAGCCCCGGCCGGGTGGCTGACGGCCGAAGAAACAGCAGGTCAAAGGCGTTGTAGAGCACAGGACCGCCTCGGACGGGCGGCCCTGACGGTGCGCTGACAGGACCGTCCCGTACTGTCGAGTCATGCCACGCCGCACCGCGACGATGCTCGCCTCCACCCTGATGCTGATCGCGCTCCTGTGCGCGGGAGTGTTCATCCCCGTGCCGTACGCGGAGATGTCCCCGGGGCCGACGGTGAACACGCTGGGCGATCACGACGGTGAGCCGGTGCTGCAGATCGCGGGGAAGAAGACCTACGCGACCAGTGGCCATCTGAACATGACCACGGTCCGGGTCACGAGCGCCGACTACCGGATGAACCTGGTCGAAGCCGTCTACGGCTGGCTCGCGCACGACAACAAGGTCGTGTCGCACGAGACGCTCTACCCGGACGGCAAGACCGAGGAGCAGTCCACCCAGGAGAACGCCGAGGAGTTCAGCCAGTCCCAGGAGAGCGCCAAGGTCGCGGCCCTGAAGCAGCTGGACGTTCCGGTGAAGTCCTGGGTGATCGTCTCGACGGTCGTCAAGGGATCCCCGGCCGAGGGCAAGCTGCACGCGGGGGATGTGATCAAGGCCGTCGACGGTACGGCGGTGAAGGAGCCGGCCGACGTCGCGAAGCTCGTCACCCGGCACAAGCCGGGCCAGGACGTCCGCTTCACGATCGTGCCGGCCAAGGAGCAGGCCGCCGCGGAGAAGGAGAAGCGGACGCCGACCGGGACGCAGGACATCACCATGACCACCACGACGTCCGACGACACCGGTGAGAAGCGGGCCATCGTGGGGATCTCCGCGGGGACCGACCACACGTTCCCGTTCACCATCGACATCAAGCTCGCCGACGTCGGCGGGCCGAGCGCCGGGCTGATGTTCGCGCTCGGCATCTACGACAAGCTCACCCCGGGCAGCCTGACCGGCGGCTCGTTCGTGGCCGGCACCGGCACGATCGACGACGCCGGCAAGGTCGGGCCGATCGGCGGCATCGAAATGAAGACCGTGGGCGCGCGGGCCAAGGGCGCGCAGTACTTCCTGACGCCCGCCGACAACTGCGCGGCCGCCGCCAAGGGCACCCCCGACGGCCTCACCCTGATCAAGGTGGGCACCATCCAGGACGCCCTCGGCGCTCTCAAGGACATCCGCAGCGGCGACACAGCGGATCTGCCGAAGTGCGGTAAGTAGCCCGCGGACCACGGGCCCGGAAGGCCGGACCCACGGCCCTTCGGGGCTACTCCTCGAACGTCGCCGCCAGCGCCTCCGCCAGCCCCGGGACCAGGTCGGAACCGGTCAGGACCTCGGTGGGAGAGTCCTTCTCGCGCAGCCGCAGGGCCGACTCACGCGTGCCGTCGCGCTGGACCGCGACCGTCATGCGGACCTCCTGGCGGTCCGGGTGGTCCGCCACCCACTTCGTGAGCGCGGCCTCGCTCAGACCCTGCGGAACCTGGGCCTCCGCCGACGGCGGCAGCATCAGGCGCTCCACGGCGAGGGCGCAGCCGGCCACCGCGTCGGGCCAGGCGATGGTGGCGAGGAACTCGTCGAGCGGCTTGCCCGTTGGAACTTCGTCCTGCTCGATCGGGGTGAGGCCGGAGTTCTCCGGCTCGTCCCCCAGACCGAGCCGGTCCGCGAGCGAGGGCTGTTCGGCCCGCAGCCGTGCGGTGTCGACGAGGGCGAAAAGGCGGGCCGGCTGGTCCCAGCCGAGGCCGGAGACGTACTCGTCGATCTCGAGAACGGCCCGGGTGAGCGGGTTCGCAGCCATGGGAGTGTTGGACATGGTCACAATCCTGCCTCGTTCCCGGCCGGAATCGGGAACCGAGTAAACGATGAGTAAGTTGCATAGGTGGGGGCCCACGATCACGGGGGCCGCAGACGGTCCGTGAAAACGCGGGCCTGACGAATCAACAGCGAACTTCGAGGTGTGCACCTTGGCTTTCCAGATGCCGGACCGCGGCGGAGGCCCGACAGGGCCGCGGATCAGAGTGGGCCGCCCGTCCCGGCGTGTCCGGACCCTGCTCATGACGCTGGGTGTCCTTGCCGTTCTCGGCATGGCGTTCACCATGTTCGCGGGCTTTTGGACGGACTGGCTCTGGTACCGCTCGGTGAACTACTCCTCGGTCTTCACCACCACCCTGTGGACCAAGATCGGGCTCTTCTTCGTCTTCGGCCTGCTCATGGCCCTGGCCGTCGGCTTCAACATCTGGCTGGCGCACCGGCTGCGGCCGCCGCTGAGCGCCATGTCGATGGAGCAGCAGAACCTCGACCGGTACCGGATGGGCATCGCGCCCTACAAGAAGTGGCTGCTGTTCGGGATCACCGCCCTGGTGGGTCTGATCGCCGGCGCCTCCGCCTCCGGCCAGTGGCGGACGTGGCTGATGTGGGTCAACGGCGTGCCCTTCGGCCAGAAGGACCCGCAGTTCAAGCTGGACGTCGCCTTCTACGCCTTCGACCTGCCCTGGTACCGGTTCCTGCTCGGCTTCGGCTTCGCCGCCGCGATCCTGTCCGTGATCGCCGCCGCGCTCACGCACTACCTCTACGGCGGGCTGCGCGTCACCAGCCCCGGCGCCCGCGCGACGGCCGCGGCCACCGGGCATCTGTCGGTGCTCATCGGCATCTTCGTGGCGCTGAAGGCGGTCGCGTACTGGCTCGACCGGTACGGACTCGCGGTGAAGTCCAGCGACTTCCGGGCTACCGACAACTGGACGGGTCTGAGGTACGTCGACGCCAACGCCTACCTGCCGGCCAAGACGATCCTGTTCTGCATCGCCGTCATCTGCGCGCTGCTGTTCTTCGCCACCCTGTGGCGGCGCACCTGGCAGCTGCCCGTGATCGGCTTCGGCCTGATGGTGCTCTCCGCGATCCTCATCGGCGGCCTCTACCCGGCGATCGTGCAGAAGTTCCAGGTCCAGCCGAACGAGCAGGCCAAGGAAGCGCCGTACGTCGAGAAGAACCTCGAGGCGACGCGCAAGGCCTACGGCATCGACGGCACCAAGGTCACCGACTACTCGGGCACCGGCAACACCGAGGACAAGACGAAGCTGCGCGACGACGTCGACTCCACGGCGAGCATCCGGATCATGGACCCGAACGTCGTCTCGCCGACCTTCCAGCAGCTCCAGCAGATCAGGAACTACTACGCGTTCCCGGAGAACCTGGACGTCGACCGCTACGCCAAGGACGGCAAGGACCAGGACACCGTCATCGGCCTGCGTGAGATCAATCTGGCGGGCATCCCGAAGAAGAACTGGATCAACAACCACTTCCGTTACACCCACGGGTACGGAGTGGTCGCCGCCGAGGGCACCAGCGCCGACGCGCAGGGCCGGCCGAACTTCACGGAGTCCGACCTGCCCTCCAAGGGCGACCTCGGCACGTACGAGCAGCGGGTCTACTACGGCGAGAAGACCACCACGTACTCCATCGTCGGCGGTCCCCAGAAGGAGATCGACTACTCCGACGACAACGGCGAGAAGACCACCAGCTACAAGGGCGACAGCGGGGTCAACCTCTCCAACCCGGTGAACCGGGCCGCCTATGCGGCGGCGTTCGGCGAGCCGCAGATCCTGTACTCCGGTGCCATCGGCGACGGTTCGCGGATCCTGTACAACCGCACGCCCAAGGAGCGCGTCGAGGCGGTCGCCCCCTGGCTGACCATCGACGGCGACGCCTACCCGGCGGTCGTGGACGGCCGGATCCAGTGGATCGTCGACGCGTACACGACGACGAACGGCTACCCGTACTCCTCGCGTACGACGCTGGGTGACACCACGGCCGACTCGCTGACAGCGGCCAACGACAACCGCGCGGTGGTGGCCCAGCAGAACCAGGTCAACTACATCCGCAACTCGGTGAAGGCCACCGTCGACGCCTACACCGGCAAGGTCAAGCTCTTTCAGTGGGACACCCAGGACCCCGTCCTGAAGACCTGGATGAAGGCCTTCCCGAACACGGTGGAGCCCAAGAGTGACATCTCCAAGTCGCTGATGGACCACCTTCGCTACCCCCAGGACCTGTTCAAGGTCCAGCGGGAACTGCTCACCCGCTACCACGTGAAGGACGCCACGACGTTCCTCAGCGGCAGCGAGGTGTGGCAGGTGCCGGACGACCCGACGAACAGGTCGGGCAGCGCGGTGCCGCCGTACTACCTGAGCATGAAGATGCCCGACCAGCAAGCGCAGTCGTTCTCGCTGACGACGACCTTCACCCCCACCGGCCGTGACAACCTCAGCGCCTTCATGGCGGTCGACGCCGAGGCGGGCACCGGTGACTACGGCAAGATCAGAATCCTGAAACTGCCGACCAACACCACGGTCAACGGACCCAAGCAGGTCCAGAGCCAGTTCAACTCGCAAGAGGAGATCGCCGAGTCCATCAGGCTCCTGAGAGGCGGCGACTCCGAGGTCGAGTACGGCAACCTGCTGACGGTGCCGCTCGACGGAGGACTGCTGTACGTGGAGCCGGTCTACGTGCGCGGTGGTGGGCTGAAGTACCCGCTGCTGCGCAAGGTGCTGGTCACCTACGGAGGTCAGACCGCCTTCGAGAACACCCTCGACGAGGCCCTCAACAAGATCTTCGGAGCGGACGGCCCGGTCACCCAGCCACCACCGGACGAGGGCGATACGACACCACCGCCGACGTCCGACAACCCGACGGTCCAACAGGCCCTGGAGGATGCCCAGAAGGCGTTCGACGCCGGCCAGGAGGCCCTGAAGAAGAACGACTGGGAGGCGTACGGCAAGGCGCAGAAGGACCTCGAGGACGCCCTGCAGCGGGCCGAGGACGCGCAGGCCGAGGCGAGCCGGGCGGGCGGTTCCGGGGGCGGTGAGAGCAAGCCCAGCGCCAAGCCGAGCGGCAGTCCGAGTCCGAAGCCGAGCAGCTAGGGCCCTGGCCTGGTCAAATGCCCACCCCGCGCCGTGATACGGTTGTGAACACAACGGCGCGGGGTGGAGCAGCTCGGTAGCTCGCTGGGCTCATAACCCAGAGGTCGCAGGTTCAAATCCTGTCCCCGCTACTGAAGTCGCAATGTCCGAGCGGCAGGGCGACACCGAAGGCCCGGATTCCACACAGGAATCCGGGCCTTCGTGATGTGTGAACGCATGTGCTGGCGCAGGCTGTGGCCGCGCCGCCGGGGGGAGTTGGCCGATCTGTGTTTCACTTGTCTCTCTGTGGGCATGTCGACAAAACGCTGTAGTGACCTCACTGGCTGCGGTATACCAGGTGTACCCAGGTTGCAGGTGGTGCGACGATGGACGTTATGGGGGACAAGGCAACTCTGTTCGAGACAGGGCGTTTTGTGCAGCCTTCCAGCCGGGAGGACACCGAGACCCCGGACGAGACCGGGGAGATCGCCGACGAGGCGGCCGAGGAGCTGCGTCAGCGGCTCGCCGCCGAGGCCGGCGACGTCGAGGCGATGAGTGTCCTCGGCGCCATGCTGCTGCGCCGCGGCGATCTCGACGGTGCCGAGCCTCATCTGCGTGCCGCCACCGCCGCGGGTGACCGGGCGGCCGCCAACAACCTGGGAGTCCTCCTGCACCAGCGGGGGTACGCCGACGAGGCCGCCGGATGGTGGCGGATCGCCGCCGTCGCCGGATCCACGGCTGCCGCGCACGCCCTCGGTCGGCACCACCGCGAGCGCGGCGACGAACCCGCCGCCGAGTACTGGCTGCGCCAGTCCGCCGAGCAGGGCCACACGCTGGGCGCGTACGCGCTCGCCGACCTGCTGGAGCACCGCGCGGACCCCGGGGCCGAGCAGTGGATGCGGGTCGCGGCCGAGCGAGGGCACCGGGAGGCGGCCTACCGGCTGGCGCGGGCGCTGGACCGCAAGGCGGCGCGGGAAGCCGACGGTGACAACGGTGTCCAGGTGCCCGAGGAGGCCGAGCAGTGGTACCTGCAGGCCGCCGCGCGCGGCCACCGGAGGGCCGCGCTGCACCTCGGGACGATCCTGGAGAGGCGCGGCGAACTCAAGGAGGCCGGGCGCTGGTACCTGACGTCCGCCAAGGACGGTGAGGCGCGGGCCGCCTGCGCGCTCGGCTTCCTGCTGCGCGACGCGGGCGACACCGAGAACGCCGCCGTGTGGTGGCTGCGGGCCGCCCAGGACGGCGACGGCAACGCGGCGAACGCACTGGGCGCGCTGCACGCCGAGCGGGGCGAGACGCAGACCGCCGAGCGCTGGTACCGGGCCGCGATGGACGCGGGCGACGTGAACGGCGCGTACAACCTCGGCCTGCTCTGCGCCGAGCAGGGGCGCACCCCGCAGGCCGAGCAGTGGTACCGGCGCGCGGCCTACGCCGGACACCGGGAGGCCGCGAACGCGCTGGCGATCCTGCTGCTGCGGTGCGGCGACGAGACGGGCGCGGAGCCGTGGTTCTCCAAGGCCGCGGAGGCCGGGAGCGTGGACGCCGCCTTCAACCTCGGCATCCTGCATGCCGGGCGGGGCGAGGAGGAGGCCGCGCTGCGCTGGTACGAGCGGGCCGCGTCCGCCGGGCACACCGAGGCGGCGCTCCAGGTCGGCATGGCGAGGCTGCGGGACGGCGACGAGCAGGAGGCCGAGCGGCATCTGCGGTGTGCGGCCGGCGGCGGGAGCGCTGAGGCCGCGTACCGGCTGGCGACCGTGCTCGACGCGCGGCGGCCGCCGGAGCCCGCGCACGAGCTCGGGGAGCCGGTGCACCGGCGGAGCGAGTGCGAGGAGTGGTACGAGCGGGCGGCGTCGCAGGGGCATCGGCGGGCGCAGGTCCGGGTGGGCATGCTGGCCGCGGCCCGGGGTGATGTCGTCGAGGCGGCTCGGTGGTACCGGGAGGCCGCCGCGGCCGGGTCCCGCAACGGCGCGTTCAATCTCGGGCTGCTGCTGGCCCGGGAGGGGAGCGAGCCCGAGGCGGCGGTCTGGTGGACCCGGGCCGCCGACGCCGGGCACGGGCGGGCGGCGTTGCGGCTGGCCCTGGTCTACGCGCGTCGGGGTGAGCTGGCGGAGGGGCAGCGGTGGGCCGACCGGGCCGTGTCGCTGGGGCCGTCCTCCGTCACCGAGAGGGCGGAGCGGCTGAGGGACGCGCTGCGGCAGGAGCTGTCCGCGTGAGGTGCTGTCGAGGGGACCGGAGCGCGGCCCGGGCAATGGATTTGCATCCGTCCTCTGCGGTGACGTAACGTTGCATTCAACGACGCGGGGTGGAGCAGCTCGGTAGCTCGCTGGGCTCATAACCCAGAGGTCGCAGGTTCAAATCCTGTCCCCGCTACTGAAGGCTGAGGGCCGGAATCCGAAAGGGTTCCGGCCCTCGGTGTTTTCTATCGGCCGTGGCCCACCGCTTCCTCGTGCAGCGAGCGATTCACCGTGCTGGACTCGGGGAGCGAGTCGCCTTCCGCGACGCCCTGAGCGCGGTAGGCCGCCTGGAGGCAGTCCGCCGTGCCCCTGCGGATCTCCCAGTCCATACGGAGGGACGGGGTGGAGCGCAGGATCGCGGCGTCCGTCTTCAGAAGGTCCGCCAGATACGTGACGTAGCTCTCATCTTGCTTGTGATCGGCCGCGAAGTGCGTGTCCACCGTGCGGATGTACGCCCGCAGCAGGGCCACCCCGGCGTCCACGTCGTCGTTCAGCAGGCTGGGGCCGTGGAGCATGCCGCCCAGGGGTTCGCCCGGGGGCTGTCCGCCCAGGAAGGCGTAGTCCGGCTCGCCGTCGACCCGGCGCCACACCGGGTCCGGCAGCCATGCGGAGTCGACGCCGCCGTTCTGGAGGGGGTCATGGCGGCCGGGCGCGCAGTGGAGGTGCGGATCTCCAGGGTGCCGGTGCTGGGCTGGAGCAGGCCCGCGGCGATGCGGAGCAGCGTGGACTTGCCGCAGCCCGAGGGGCCCACGAGGCAGACGAACTCGCCGGAGGCGACGGTCAGGTCGAGGGGTCCGAGGGCGTCGACCGCGCGGGGGCCCCGGCCGAAGGTGCGCGTCAGGTCATGGGCGGTGAGTTCTGTACAGGGCTCTCCCGCTTAGGTCTCCTCGCGGAGTGCGGAACGGACTGGTGGGTGCCGCCGACCATATGGCGACCCGTCAGATACGGGAAGTGTGCGGGCAGCGCAAAGCCCCGGCACCCATGAGTGCCGGGGCTTTCGTGCGTTCCGTGCGGGAGGGCTAGGCGGCCGCGCAGTTCGGGCAGACGCCGCGGTACGTCACCTCGACGTCCGAGACCGTGAAGCCGAAGCGCTCGGTGTCGGGGAGGTCCGCCAGCGGGTTGCCGATCGGGTGGACGTCCCGGATCGCGCCGCACTGGGCGCAGACCAGGTGGTGGTGTGGCTGGTGGGCGTTCGGGTCGTACCGCTTGGCGCGCTGGTCGGTCGAGACCTCGAGCACCTCGCCGAGGGTCACGAGTTCGCCCAGCGTGTTGTAGACGGTCGCCCGGGAGATCTCGGGCAGCTTGGCGACGGCCCGGGCGTGGACCTCGTCGGCCGTCAGGTGGACGTGTTCGCCGTCGAGGACCTCGGCCACGACGCGTCGCTGCGCGGTCATCCGCCATCCGCGTCCGCGCAGGCGTTCCAGAAGGTCACTCATAGCCATCAGCGTAACAGCAAAGCGGACCAGGTCCCGAACAGATGTGAGTTTAGAGCTCTACTTGCTTTAGACATTGTCTATTGTAAGATCGAGGGTGACTCTGGCCATGGGGTTTGGTCAGGAACGACGCAGGAGGCGCATGTGACGCAGGGACCGCTTACGACGGAGGCCGGGGCTCCGGTCGCCGACAACCAGAACAGCGAGACCGCGGGCGTCGGCGGCCCGGTACTCGTCCAGGACCAGCTCCTGCTGGAGAAGCTGGCCCACTTCAACCGTGAGCGCATCCCGGAGCGGGTCGTGCACGCCCGCGGCGCGGGGGCGTACGGCACCTTCACGGTGACCGCCGACGTCACGCCGTACACACGCGCCGCGTTCCTCTCCGAGGCCGGCAAGCAGACCGAGGTCTTCCTGCGCTTCTCGACGGTGGCCGGCAACCTGGGCGCGGCGGACGCGGTCCGCGACCCGCGCGGCTTCGCGCTGAAGTTCTACACCGAGGAGGGCAACTACGACCTCGTCGGCAACAACACCCCGGTGTTCTTCATCAAGGACGCCGTCAAGTTCCCGGACTTCATCCACACCCAGAAGCGCGACCCGTACACCGGCTCGACGGAGTCGGACAACGTCTGGGACTTCTGGAGCCTGTCGCCCGAGTCCACGCACCAGGTGACCTGGCTGTTCGGTGACCGCGGCATCCCCGCCTCGTACCGTCACATGGACGGCTTCGGCTCGCACACCTTCCAGTGGAGCAACGAGGCCGGGGAGGCCTTCTGGGTGAAGTACCACTTCAAGACGGACCAGGGCATCAAGAACCTGACCGCGGAGGCCGCCGCCCGGCTCGCCGGTGAGGACCCCGACTCCCATCAGCGCGACCTGCGCCGGGCCATCGAGCGCGGCGAGTACCCGACCTGGACCGTCGGCGTGCAGATCATGCCGGTGGCCGAGGCGGCGACGTACCGGTTCAACCCGTTCGACCTGACCAAGGTCTGGCCGCACGCGGACTACCCGGTCGTGGAGATCGGCAAGCTGGAGCTCAACCGCAACCCGGAGAACGTCTTCGCCGAGGTCGAGCAGTCGATCTTCAGCCCCGCCCACTTCGTGCCGGGCATCGGCCCGTCCCCGGACAAGATGCTCCAGGGCCGCCTCTTCGCCTACGGCGACGCCCACCGCTACCGCGTCGGCGTCAACGCCGACCATCTGCCGGTGAACCGCCCGCACGCCACCGTGGCGCGCACCAACTCCCGTGACGGGTACCTGTACGACGGCCGCCACCGGGGCGCGAAGAACTACGAGCCGAACAGCTTCGGCGGCCCGTTCCAGACGGACCGTCCGCTGTGGTCCGCCACGGCCGTGAGCGGCGCGACGGGCAACCACCCGGCCCCGGTTCACGCCGAGGACGACGACTTCGTGCAGGCGGGCAACCTCTACCGCCTGATGAGCGAGGACGAGAAGGAGCGCCTGATCGCCAATCTGGCGGGCTTCATCGCCAAGGTCTCGCGCGACGACATCGTCGAGCGGGCGATCGACAACTTCCGTCGGGCCGACGGAGACTACGGCAAGCGGCTGGAGGCCGCGGTCCAAGCCCTGCGCGGCTGAACTCCAGCGCTGGACCGCTTGCGGTAGTGGACGGGCCGGGTCCCTCTCGGGGCCCGGCCCGTCCGCGTGGTTACGCCGGAACCTGCTGTCGGGCCGGGGCCCAGCAGCGGATGATGTCGCGGACCGAGACGATGCCGGCGGGTTCGCCGCCGTCCAGCACGATGAGGTGCCGGAAGCCGCCGTGTGCCATGGCGCTCGCCGCCTCCTCCAGGGTCCAGGCCGGAGCGGCGAACACGACGTCGTTGGTGGTGTGGGCGTGGGCGCGTTCCGTGTCCGGGTCCTGGCCCAGGCCCACGGAGTTGAGGATGTCGCGTTCGGTGAGGATGCCGATGCCGCCGGCGTCGGGGTCGTGGACCACGGCCGCCCCTACCTTGCGCGCGGACATCAGCGCGGCGGCCTGGCGCAGGGTGTGGGTCGGGCCGATGGTGAGGACGACAGTGCTCATGGCGTCACGGACGAGCATGGATGCAGCCACCTCCTGGGAGTCTCCCCACCGTTCGTTCAGAATTTCACAAATTCACAAGTGGGGGGACTCTCAGAGTGGCAGGTAAAGGGAGGGTCAACAAGGGGGCGCTCGGTAACAACGGGGGGCTCAGTAGCGCTGATTGAGATATCCGAGCAGCTCGTCGTGCAACAGGCCGTTCGACGCGGCCGCGTTGCCGCTGTGGGGGCCCGGGCGGGCGTCGAGGCCGGTGAAGGTGCCCCCGGCCTCGGTGACGACGATGGCGGTGGCGGCCATGTCCCACAGGGACAGCTCCGGCTCGGCGCACATGTCGACGGCGCCTTCCGCGACCATCATGTACGGCCAGAAGTCGCCGTACGCGCGCGTGCGCCACACCTCGCGGGTCAGGTCCAGGAAGCCGTCCAGGCGGCCCTGCTCCTCCCAGCCGCTGAGCGAGGAGTAGGCGAGGGAGGCGTCGGAGAGCTTGGAGACGCGGGAGACCTGCAGCCGGGAGGCCTTGGTGAGGCTGCGGCCGGAGAACGCGCCATGGCCCTTCGCGGCCCACCAGCGGCGGCCGAGGGCGGGGGCGGAGACGACGCCGACGACGGGCTGGAAGCCGCCCTCGCCCGCCTCCATCAGCGAGATGAGCGTGGCCCAGACGGGAACGCCGCGTACGTAGTTCTTGGTGCCGTCGATCGGGTCGATCACCCAGCGGCGGGGGCCGGTGCCCTCGACGCCGTACTCCTCGCCGAGGATCGCGTCCCTGGGGCGGGCGCGCGAGAGGTGACCGCGGATGAGTTCCTCTGCGGCCTTGTCCGCCTCGGTCACCGGGGTCATGTCAGGTTTGGTCTCGACCTTGAGGTCGAGGGCCTTGAACCGGTCCGTCGTCGCGGCGTCGGCGGCGTCGGCGAGGACGTGGGCGAGACGCAGGTCGTCGAGGTAGTCGGGCATGCAACGAACCTATCTGCCGAGGTGGGGGTGGGGCTACAGGGGGTTCGTGGGGGTGGGGGAGCCGGCAGCCGTCCCGGGCTTGGTGCGGAGGATGTCGCGTGCCTGCTCCGCGGCGCGGGCGGTGCTCTCGGAGACGAAGTCGAGGAAACGGGCGACGCTCTCGAGGCGGGCGCCGGCCAGGGTGCCGGGGCCGAGGACGCCGACGCCCTGCTGCGCGATCTCGACGACCTGGGCGATGGACCGGGCGCTGGCCATCATCGACTGGTACCAGACGTCGTCGTCGACCACGTAGCGCTCGCGGCGGCCTTCGCCCGCCTCCCGGCGGACCATGCCCTGGCTGTCGAGGAACGCGATCGCCTTGGAGACGGACGCCGGGCTGACCTGGAGACGCCGGGCGAGTTCGGACGCGGTGAGACTGCCCGAGTCGGTCACGCAGAGGCAGGCCATCACCCGGGCCATCATCTTGGGCATGCCCGACCCCATGAGGACGGTGGTGAACGTCTCCTCGTACTCGCGTACGGCCTCGGCGTCCCGCCCGTCGGTCTGCGGGGGCGACTCCGGGTCCCGGGGCGCGGCCGGCTTGCGGCGCTGGGTGCGGCGTTCCGTGGCGCGATGGGCCAGGTCGGCGCGGTAGGCCGTGGGGCCCCCGTTGCGCATGACCTCGCGGGTGATCGTCGAGGTGGGGCGGTCGAGGCGCCGGGCGATCTCCGCGTAGGCGAGGCCGTCGGCCAGCCCCAGCGCGATCTGCTGGCGTTCCTGCTGGGTGAGTCTGCCTCCCGGCATCGCGGCCTCCTTCGTGGTGCGTGATGTCCGCACCATAGCGTTCACCTTCATTTCATTGCAACGGTATGAGTGGTGTTGTTGCGTTAGTTGTCAGGGTCGTTGAAATGATTTACCGGCTCTGAACTGCATCTATGGTCATTGCGTGCAACGAAGTTGTTGCCAGGCCTGTGAATGCAACGTAGCTTTTCCATCGTTGGAAACAACGGACCGAAGGAGAGCACGATGCAGAAGTTCCACAGCCCCGCCCCCGTCTCGGCCGTCCTCGACATCCCCGCCGGACACATCCGCTTCATCGCCGCCGACCGGGCCGACACCACTGTCGAGGTGCTGCCCGCGGACGCCTCCAAGAGCCGCGACATGAAGGCGGCGGAGCAGATCGAGATCGCCTACGACGACGGCGTCCTGCGCATCGGGGCCCCGTCGGCGAAGAACCGGCTCCTCGGCCACTTCGGAGCCGTCGAGGTGACCGTCCAACTGCCCGCCGGCTCCCGCGTCGAGGCGAAGGCGGCCACCGCCGAACTCCGCGGCGTCGGACGCCTCGGCGACGTCGCCTTCGAGGCAGCGCAGGGCGCGGTCAAGCTCGACGAGACCGACAGTGCCCGCCTCACCCTCCTCGCCGGCGACATCGCGGTGGGCCGCCTGGGCGGACCCGCCGAGATCAGCACCCAGAAGGGCGACCTCCGCATCGCCGAAGCCGTACGCGGCACCCTCGCGCTGCGCACCGAGCAGGGCGACATCTCGGTCGGCGCCGCCCAAGGCGTCTCCGCCGCCCTGGACGCCGGCACCGGCTACGGCCGGATCCACAACACCCTCAAGAACGCCGACGGCGCCACCCCCGGCCTGACCATCCACGCGACCACCGCCCACGGCGACATCACCGCCCGCAGCCTGTAGCAGCCCGCGGCCTGTCCGAAGGAGCACCTCTCTCATGACCGACCTGGCCATCGCGGCGAACGGGCTGCGGAAGTCCTACGGCGACAAGACCGTCCTCGACGGTGTCGACCTGGCCGTCCCGGAAGGAACGATCTTCTCCCTGCTCGGCCCGAACGGCGCCGGCAAGACCACCGCCGTCAAGATCCTCTCCACCCTCATCTCCCCGGACCCCGCCAGCGGCGAGATCCGCGTCGGCGGCCACGACCTCGCCGCCGACCCGCAGGCCATACGCGCCGCGATCGGCGTCACCGGTCAGTTCTCCGCCGTCGACGGCCTGATCACCGGCGAGGAGAACATGCTCCTCATGGCCGACCTGCACCACCTGCCCACACGCGAGGGACGTCGCGTCGCCGCCGAACTGCTGGAGCGCTTCGACCTCACCGACGCCGCCAGGAAGCCGGCCTCCACCTACTCCGGCGGCATGAAACGCCGCCTCGACATCGCCATGACCCTGGTCGGCGACCCCAGGATCATCTTCCTCGACGAGCCCACCACCGGCCTCGACCCCCGCGCCCGCCACAACATGTGGCAGATCATCCGCGAACTCGTCACCGGCGGAGTCACCGTCTTCCTCACCACCCAGTACCTGGAGGAAGCCGACGAACTCGCCGACCGCATCGCCGTACTCCACGACGGCACCATCGCCGCCGAAGGCACCGCCGGCGAGCTGAAGCGGCTCGTTCCCGGCGGACACGTCCGGCTCCGCTTCACCGACCCGGCCGCCTACCAGAGCGCCGCCGCCACCCTGCGCGAAGTCACCCGCGACGACGAGTCCCTCGCCCTGCAGATCCCCGGCGACGGCAGCCAGCGCGCACTGCGCGCCCTTCTCGACCGGCTCGACGCCGCCGGTATCGAAGCGGACGAACTGACCGTCCACACCCCCGACCTCGACGACGTGTTCTTCGCCCTGACCGGCAGCACCGACCAGTCCGACCAGCCCAAGGAGACGGCCCGATGAGCGCACCCCTGGCCCCCGCCCGCCCCTCCCGGATCTCCCTCGCCGTACGCGACTCAGCCACCATGCTGCGCCGCAATCTCCTGCACGCCCGGCGCTACCCCTCCCTCACCCTGAACCTGCTGCTCACCCCGATCATGCTGTTGCTGCTGTTCGTCTACATCTTCGGCGACACCATGAGCGCGGGCATCGGCGGCGGCGGTCCGGACCGCTCCGCGTACATCGCGTTCGTCGTCCCGGGCCTGCTGCTGATGACCATCGGCAGCACCACGATCGGCACCGCGGTCTCCGTCTCCAACGACATGACCGAGGGCATCATCGCCCGCTTCCGCACCATGGCGATCCACCGCGGCTCGGTGCTCATCGGACACGTCATCGGCAGCGTGCTGCAGGCGGTCATCAGTGTGGTGCTCGTCGGCGCCGTCGGCGTGGCCATCGGCTTCCGCTCCACCGATGCCACCGTCCTGGAGTGGCTCGCGGCCTTCGGACTGCTCGTGCTCTTCGCCACGGCGCTCACCTGGATCGCGGTCGGCATGGGTCTGGTCAGCCCGAACGCCGAGGCCGCCGGCAACAACGCGATGCCCCTGATCCTGCTGCCGCTGCTGTCCAGCACCTTCGTGCCGCTCGACGCGATGCCGGGCTGGTTCCAGCCGATCGCCGAGTACCAGCCGTTCACCCCGGCCATCGAGACCCTGCGCGGCCTGCTGCTCGGCACCGGGATCGGCCACAACGGATGGCTCGCCCTCGCCTGGTGCCTGGGCCTCGCGGCGCTCGGCTACTTCTGGTCGACCTCGAAGTTCGACGACGAACCGAAGTAGCCGCCGTGAACGGCCTCACCCCGCGGGCCGCCTCCCGCGAACGTCCCACCCCAGGGCGGCGTACACCGGCATCCCGCCGGAGTGCGCCGCCCGTTCCCCTGCACGGGCGAGGCCCCGGCACACAGGCCAACGCACCGCGTGACAAGGCCGAAACGCGCCCCCGCGCGCACTCGCGAACCCTTGACAGTGGTTCCACGCGCGTCAAACCTGGGCGCAGAGCCGCTCGCCCCAAGGGGAGGCGAAGATGCCTGCAGCGCGGGAATCGCTACTGGACGCCGCTTACACGGCGCTGGTGCGCCGGCCCTGGTCCGCCGTACGGATGGTGGACGTGGCCGCGGCGGCCGGAGTGTCCCGGCAGACGCTCTACAACGAGTTCGGCAGCAAGGACGGTCTCGCCAGGGCGCTCGTGAGGAGAGAGGCCGACGGCTATCTCGCCGGGGTGGACCGCGCTCTCGCCGGGCACAGCGATCTCTGCGACCGGCTCACCGCCACCGCCGAGTGGACCGCTTCGGCGGCCCGGGACAACGTCCTCGTCCACGCCATGCTCACCGGCTGCTGGAGTGAGCGGCTGCCCGCCCCGGTCCTGACGGCCGTGCCGTCCACCTCCGTCGTACCGGCCCAGCGCCGCGCCGACGGGCCGCTGCCCTCACCCGGCGACTTCGTCGCCCTCGTCCGCGACCGGGCCGCCACTCTCCTGGCCGGCCCCGGCACGCCCAAGTCCGACACCGCCGAGCTGGCCCGCTCCTGCGAACTCGCCGTCCGGCTCGCCCTGTCGTGTGTGGCCGCGCCACCCGGCGAGGGCGGCGTCGCCGACCTGGTCCGCAGCGCCCTTCACCGGCAGGCCGGCTGACAGGGCGTCAGTGCGCCGACCCCGACAACTGCAGCCCGACCACACCGATGATGACCAGACTGATCGACACGATCTTCAGCGTCGACACCAGGTCACCCAGGAACACCATGCCGTAGATCGCCGTCCCCGCCGCCCCGATGCCGGTCCACACCGCGTACGCCGGGCCCACGTCGAGCTTTCTCAGCGCGAGGGTCAGCAGCCCGAAGCTGCCGAGGGCGAAGATGCAGAACGCGACCGTCGGCCAGAGCCGGGTGAAGCCGTGCGACAGCTTCAGGCACACGGCGAAGCCGGTCTCCAGCAACCCGGCCACGATGACCAGCAGCCACGCCATGAGTCGTCCTCCCGTATCCCACGTTCAGTGACCGCTTCTTCAGTTTCACCGAGCTCGTCAGGCTATGGCCAGGCTTGCGCCCCGCTTGGGTGCGATTATGCACTTACCGTCCGCACGCCATGACAAACAACGCGAAGGTCAGTCGCCTTCCGTTCGCTCCCGTGTGGCCAGCAGCCGCCGCAGCGAGTACAGCCGCGCGGGATCCGCGTGCCCCTCGGCCACCCACGCGTCCAGCGCGCAGTCCGGCTCGTCGTGGCTGCACGCGCGCGGGCAGCCCTCGGTGCCCGGCTCCAGATCGGGGAAGGCGTGGATGACCTGGGACGGGTCCACGTGGTGCAGCCCGAAGGACCGCAGGCCCGGCGTGTCGATCACCCAGCCGGCACTGCCCGACAGCGGCAGCGCCAGCGCCGAGGTGGTGGTGTGCCGGCCGCGGCCCGTCACCGCGTTCACATGCCCGGTCGTACGCCGCTGATCCTCCGGCACCAGCGAGTTGACCAGGGTCGTCTTGCCGACGCCGGAGTGGCCTACGAACGCGGTGATCTTGCCGTCGAGCTGCGCGCGCACGCGGGCGACGGCGGTGCCGTTCTGCAGTTCCTCGCGACTGGTGACGACGTAGGGGATGTCGAGGTGGCCGTACAGCTCCAGCAGCTTGTCGGGCGGGGCGAGGTCCGACTTGGTCAGCACCAGCAGCGGGTCCAGGCCGCCGGCGTAGGCCGCGACCAGGCAGCGGTCGATCAGGCGGGGGCGGGGCTCCGGGTCGGCCAGGGCGGTGACGACCGCCAGCTGGTCGGCGTTGGCCACGACCACGCGCTCGTACGGATCGTCGTCGTCCGCCGTGCGGCGCAGAACGGAGGTGCGCTCCTCGATGCGCACGATCCTCGCGAGTGAGTCCTTCTTGCCCGTCAGGTCGCCCACGATGGCCACCCGGTCGCCGACGACCGCGGCTTTGCGGCCGAGCTCGCGGGCCTTCATCGCCATGACCACGCGGCCCTCGACGAGGCAGGTCAGACGGCCCCGGTCGACGGTGAGGACGAGGCCCTCGGAGGCGTCCTCGTGCTTGGGGCGGATGTTCGTCCGGGGCCGGGTGTTCCGGCGGCCCGGACGGGTGCGGATGTCGTCCTCGTCGGTGTGCTTGCCGTAGCGGCGCATGACCTGATCCCCGCGTCCTACGCCCCGAGCATCCCGGTCCACAGATCGGGGAAGTCGGGCAGGGTCTTGGCCGTCGTCGCCACGTTCTCGATCTGCACGCCCTCCACCGCGAGTCCGATGATCGCGCCGGCCGTGGCCATGCGGTGGTCGTCGTAGGTGTGGAAGATGCCGCCGTGCAGCCGGCGCGGGCGGATGTGCAGACCGTCGGCGGTCTCGGTCGCGTCACCGCCGAGTTCGTTGATCTCCTTGGTCAGCGCGGCCAGCCGGTCCGTCTCGTGCAGGCGCAGATGGGCCACGCCGCGCAGGGTCGACGGGGAGTCCGCGAGGGCCGCGACCGCCGCGATGCCCGGCGTCAGCTCCCCGACCTCGCCCAGGTCGACGTCGATGCCGTGCACCGAGCCGGAGCCGGTGAACACCAGCCCGTACTCGGTCAGTTCGCAGGAGCCGCCCATCTCGGTGAAGATCTCGCGCAGCCGGTCGCCGGGCTGTGTGGTGCGGGCCGGCCAGTCCGGGACGACGACCTTGCCGCCGGTCACCAGCGCCGCCGCCAGGAACGGCTGGGCGTTCGACAGGTCCGGCTCGATGACCAGGTCCCGGCCGAGCAGGGCCCCCGGCGAGACCCGCCAGACGTTCGGCTCGCCGCCCGACTCGGGCGTGTCCACCTGGGCGCCGACCGCGCGCAGCATGTCGACGGTCATGCGGATGTGCGGCATGGAGGGCAGCGTGGCGCCGGTGTGGCGGACCTCGACGCCCTGGTTGAAGCGCGGGCCGGACAGCAGCAGGGCGCTCACGAACTGGGACGAGGAGGAGGCGTCGATGGCGACCGTGCCGCCGTCCAGGGCGCCGCTGCCGTGCACGGTCAGCGGCAGCGCGCCGCGGCCGTCGTCGTCGATCCGGGCGCCGAGCCGGCGCAGCGCGTCGATGACCCCGTTCAGCGGGCGCTCGTAGGAGCGAGGGTCGCCGTCGAAGCGGACGGCGCCGTCGGCGAGCGCGGCGACCGGCGGCAGGAACCGCATCACCGTGCCGGCGTTGCCGACGTCGACCGTGGCCGGGCCGCGCAGTCCGGTGGGGAGCACACGCCAGGCCTCGCCGGTGCCGTCGGGGCCCACGCCCTCCTCGATCTCGATGCCCATGGCGCGCAGCGCGCCGGCCATCAGCAGGGTGTCGCGGGAGCGCAGGGGGCGGCGCAGCCAGCCGGGCTCGGAGGCGAGGGAGGCGAGGACCAGGGCGCGGTTGGTGACCGACTTGGACCCGGGCACGTGGACCGTCGCGTCGACGGCTCCGCTCGCGTGCGGGGCGGGCCAGAGGGCGGTGTCTGCGGTGTTCGGGGCCATGCCTTTACTTTATAAGCAGGCCGTCGCCCGAGTGCGGCGCCGTGGGGGCCTGCCGCGCTCGCGTGGTGGAGCCGCACATCGCGGCAGCCCCGGACCCCTCGAGCCGGCCGTCACATCTCGAGCAGCCAGCGTCCCCCGCCGATGAGCGAGCACAGCGACACCGCGTGGAACAGGAAGAACCACAGCCCCGCCGGCACGTGCGTCAGCCGCGACAGCTGGTCCGCGTCCGAGTCGCCCGCCCCGCCCCGCGCCCGCTTCGCCTGGAGCTCGAAGGCCGGGCGGACTCCGCCGATCAGCAGGAACCACACCACCGCGTACGCGAACGCCGCCTGGACCTGAGGGCCGGCCAGCCAGGACACCAGCACGAACAGGCCGCCGGTGACGATCATGGTCAGGGCGCCGTAGGCGTTGCGGATCATCACGAGCATGGAGAGGAGCAGGGCCGTCGCCAACCACAGCAGGAGCGTGATGCGGCCGGAGCCCAGCAGGGCCGCCCCGCCGAGACCCAGCAGGGGCGGGGCGGTGTAGCCCGCGGCCGCGGTGAGGATCATGCCGATGCCGTGCGGCTTGCCGCGGCTCACGGTCAGGCCGCTGGTGTCCGAGTGCAGGCGTATGCCGGTGAGGGTGCGGCCGGTGAGCAGGGCCACGAGCCCGTGACCGCCCTCGTGGGCGATGGTGATGGCGTTGCGGGAGACGCGCCACAGGGCGTGCGGGATCACCACGGCGGCCGCGGCGGCCAGGGTCGCGATCACCACCCACAGGTCGGGGTCGGGCTGCGTGCCGGAGACCTCGTCCCAGAGGGAGGCGAGCGAGGCGATTGCGGTGCTGTCCATGTAAGGCGTTGGCTCCCTGTGGGCGAGTCGACGGGGGGCCGGCGCGTAGCGCCGTCGTTGGGGGGTGGTGGTCGGGTGACGGGTGGGCCTGGCAGTGTGGCACGTATGTGCGGACGGTATTCAGCGAGTCGTAGGCCAGAGGATCTCGCAGGAATCTTTGAGGTCGAGAAGTGGGAGCCCGAGGAGACCCTCGAGCCGGACTACAACGTGGCGCCCACCAAAGAGGTCTACGCCGTCCTGGACCGCCCTCTGAAGGACGCGGACGACCCGCGGCCGGTTCGGCAGCTGCGCACGCTGAAGTGGGGACTCGTCCCGTCCTGGTCGAAGACCCCCGAGGGCGGCGCCCGGATGATCAACGCCCGCGCGGAGACCGTGCACGAGAAGCCGTCCTACCGCCGCGCCTTCACCTCCCGGCGCTGCATCCTGCCCGCCGACGGCTACTACGAGTGGGTCACCGGCACCCAGGAGCGCGAGCTGGAGGTCGAGGGCAAGAAGAAGCGGCCCCGCAAGCAGCCGTACTTCGTGACACCGGCGGACGGGTCGGTCTTCGCGATGGCCGGGCTGTACGAGTTCTGGCGCGACAGGACGCTGCCGGACGACCACCCGCAGGCCTGGTGGGTGACCTGCTCAGTCATCACCACGGAGGCCGAGCAGAGCCCGCTCGCGGTGTCACCGGCCGACGGGCCGCGAGCGCTCGCCGAGATCCACCCCCGGATGCCGCTGATGCTGACGCCCGACCGCTGGGACGCCTGGCTGGACCCGTCCCGCACGGACGCCGACGACCTGCGCGAGCTGCTCGCCCCGCCCCCCGCCGGGCTGATGCGCGCCTACCCGGTCGCCACGGCCGTCAGCAACGTCCGCAACAACGGGCCGGAGCTGCTGAAGGAGCTGGAAGGGCCCGAAGAGGGCACACTCTTCTGACGTGACGCATGTGACGAAGGCGACCAGTACGACCACCGAGACCGTCGAGACCGACGCCGGAACCGCCCGTATCACCTGGCACGAGGCGAAGCAGGCCCGGCTGGTCCTCGCCGTCAGCCACGGCGCGGGCGGCGGCATCGAGGCCCGGGACCTGAAGGCCCTGGCCGAGGTCCTGCCCGCCCACGGCGTGACCGTGGCCCGGGTGGAGCAGCCCTGGCGGGTGGCCGGGAAGAAGCTGGCGCCCGCTCCGAAGACCCTGGACGCCGGCTGGCGGGGCATCTGGCCCGCACTGGCGAAGTCGGGTCTGCCGGTCGTCTCCGGCGGGCGCAGCGCCGGGGCCCGAGTGGCCTGCCGCACCGCCACCGAGCTGGGCGCCCACGCCGTACTCGCGCTCAGCTTCCCGCTCCACCCGCCGGGCAAGCCGGAGAAGTCCCGCGCCGACGAGCTGCTGGGCTCCGGGGTGCCCACCCTGGTCGTGCAGGGCGGCAACGACCCGTTCGGGAAACCGGAGGAGTTCCCCGAGGGGACGTACGCGCTCGTGGAGGTCCCGTACGGGGATCACGGCTTCGCTGTGCCCAAGCGTGCGGACATCTCGCAGGACGAGGCCGTGGCGGTCGTCACGGACGCGGTTGTGGAGTGGACCGGGTCACTCGGGTAAAGCTTCGGGAATGCCGGGGCGGCGGTCACTGTTGTGCGGGACGTACGTGCTGGAGACCAGCACCGACGTCGTAGGAGAGGGAGTCCGCCGCATGGGTTCGACCATCTGCCCGCCCGTCACCCGCCATCACCCCGTGGACGGGCTGCGTCCGGCAGAATCTGATTCGACCCGCAGCAGCCGCGCCGACCTGGACTGGACGGTGCTGCACGCGGCCAAGACCGCCCCTGTTCGGGCGGCGGGCGGACCGGATCGTCGTCTATCCTCCGATTCGGGTGAGACCGGTCTCGGTCTCACGAGAACACTCGAGGAGGTGGGTCCGGTCACTGGGACCGACGCAGGGACCGAAAACGGCCAGGCGGAGCAGCCCGATGGCCAGGGCGGCACGGGCGCGGAGACGGCCGCGGAGCGCAGTGCGCGCTTCGAGCGGGACGCGCTCGAGTTCCTCGACCAGATGTACTCGGCCGCGCTGCGCATGACGCGCAACCCGGCCGACGCCGAGGACCTGGTGCAGGAGACGTACGCCAAGGCGTACGCGTCCTTCCACCAGTTCCGCGAGGGCACCAACCTCAAGGCGTGGCTGTACCGGATTCTCACCAACACCTTCATCAACTCGTACCGCAAGAAGCAGCGCGAACCTCAGCGCTCCGCGGCCGAGGAGATCGAGGACTGGCAGCTCGCCCGCGCCGAGTCGCACATGTCGACGGGCTTGCGCTCCGCGGAGTCGCAGGCGCTCGACCACCTGCCCGACTCGGACGTGAAGCAGGCGCTCCAGGCGATCCCCGAGGAGTTCCGCATCGCCGTCTATCTCGCGGACGTCGAGGGGTTTGCCTACAAGGAGATCGCCGACATCATGGGGACACCCATCGGAACGGTGATGTCCCGGCTGCACCGGGGCCGCCGTCAGCTGCGCGGCATGCTGGAGGACTACGCCCGTGACCGCGGGATGGTCCCGGCCGGTGCCGGAGAGACGAACGAAGCGAAAGGCTCGGGGTCATGAGCTGCGGAGAGCCGCACGAGACGGATTGCAGCGAAATCCTCGATCATCTCTACGAGTTCCTCGACCGTGAGATGCCGGACTCGGACTGCGTGAAGTTCGAGCACCACTTCGAGGAGTGCTCGCCCTGCCTCGAGAAGTACGGGCTCGAGCAAGCCGTGAAGAAGCTCGTCAAGCGCTGCTGCGGGCATGACGACGTGCCGGGCGACCTGCGGGACAAGGTCATGGGGCGGATCGAGCTGATCCGCTCCGGCCAGGCCGTCCCCGACCAGGACGTCACGGCCTCGCCCGCCACGCCTCAGGAGTCCTGACACTCCTGCGCTTTTCAACTACCCCACCCCAGAACGGGTAGTCCCCCTCGAACACGTCACTCGAACGTGCGAATCCGCGGGATATCGGCCCGTGGACCCCCTGCCGCCGCCCTAGGCTCCGGGCCTGACGGTCATGGCCGGGGGAGGGGCTCATGGAAGCGGTACCGGCACGGGCACGTGTCTACATCGCCTGTGTCGCCATAGCCGCGCTGCTCTGCCTGCTCCCGCCGCCGGGCGTGCGCACGCCCTGGTGGGCGGTCGCGCTGCTCGCGGCGCTGTACGCCGGCTGTGAGCGCGTCGCCCGGTCCCGGTTCGTGGGGATCTCCTACCCGGCAGGGACCTTCTACCCCGTGCTGCTCGCCGGCGCCTTCCTGCTGCCGGCGCCCGCCGCGGCGCTGGTGGTCGTCCCCGGTGCGCTGCTCTCGCAGGTCGGGCGGCGGCCCGTGGCGCTGCGGCGCGTCTGGCGGGCCGCCCAGCTCGTTCTCGGGGTGTGGGCCGCGGCCACGGTGCACTGGCTGCTCGGCGGGCGGGACGCGGTCGTCGCGGGCGACGTCCCCTACGCCCTCGGTCCGGCCGGGGCGGCCGTGCTGGCGTTCTGCCTCGTGCTCGCGCTGCTCGACGGCGGGATCCTGGCCGCGGCGGAGCGGGTGCCGGTGCGGCGGGCCTGGCGGGGACTGGTGGCGCGCTCGCTCGCGCCGATCGCCGTGCACGGCCTCGCGGGGCTGATGATGGCCGTCCTGTGGCGCAGCCCCTACGGGCCTGTCGCCGCGCTGCTCGTGCTGCTGCCCATGTGCGTCTCGTGGTGGGCGTTCGCGCAGTACCACCGCGAACGCGCGGCCCATCAGGCCACCATCCGGGCGCTGGTGCAGGCCGTCGACATCAAGGACGGGTACACCCGCGGGCACAGCGAGCGCGTCGGGCAGGCCTCCATGATGATCGCGCGCGAGCTGGGCATGGCCGACGAGCGCGTCGAGGTGCTCCGCTTCGCCGGGATCCTGCACGACGTGGGCAAGCTGGGCGTGCCCACCCGGCTGCTCAGGAAGGACGGTCCGCTGACGCCCGAGGAGCGGCGGGTGATCGAACTGCACCCCGAGTACGGGCACGAGATGGTGCGCGGCATCGGCTTCCTCGGCGAGGCCCGCGCCGCGGTGCTGCACCACCACGAGCGGCTCGACGGCAGCGGCTACCCCTACGGCCTGGTGGGTCGTCAGATCCCCGAGTCCGCACGGGTCGTGGCGGTCGCGGACGCCTTCGACGCCATGACCTCCACCCGGAGCTACAGCAGGGCCCGGCCCGTCGCCGTGGCCCTGGCGGAGCTGGAGCGGTGCGCGGGCAGCCAGTTCGACCCGGTGATGGTCGAGGCGCTCGTCGAGGCCGTCAGGCGGACGGGATGGCACCCGGCGGTGACCGCAGACGACGAGGAGACCCGCCCGCCCCGGGTGCCTCAGCCCGGCGCACCCCTCCCCAGCCGCCCGGGAGCACACCGATGAGCGCCTACCGGCCGCCACCGCTCCTCACCCTCGTCCACGCCTGCGCCGCCCTCCTCGCCGCCGGCTCCCTCGCCGTCACCCTCTACCAGGGGCTCGAGGAACGCCGGGTCGCTCTCGCCTTCGGCGTCCTCGTCGCCGTCGGCGAACTCACCCGGCGCAACGGCGCGCAGATCCGGGAGCCGGCGCCGCTCGGGGCCGCCGCGGCCCTGTCCTACGCCCTGCTCGGGGAGGCCGGCGGACGGGCCACGCACCACGGCCCCGCCCAGGTCGTCGCCGTCGTCCTGGCCGCCTCGCTGCTCGGCAGCGTGCCGCACGTCGCGCGCGGGCAGGGGCCCACCCTCGACCACCTGGCGCGCCGCGTGCTCACCGTCGGATTCGTCGCCGTGTGTTTCCAGGCCCCGTACAACCGGGGGATGTTCGACGACTTGGGCGGCCCGGCCTACGCCCTGCTGCTGCTCGCGCTGCTGTCCCTGACCGCGCTGTGCGACGCGGTGCTCGCCGCCGCCCAGGCCCACACCCGCACCGGCTGGCCCTTCGGGCCGGTCCTGCGGGACGAACTGCGGGCCGTGTGCGGCATCGGGTCCGCCGTCATCGCCACCGGGGCGGTGATGGCGCTGGCGGTCGCCGTCGTGGGGCTGTGGGCGCTGCCCGTCTTCTCCGTGCCGCTGCTGCTCGCCCAGATGTCGTTCCGCCGGTACGCCGCCGTCCGGGCCACCTACCGGCAGACCATCGCCTCCCTCGCCCGGGCCACCGAGGTCGCCGGATACACCCCCTGCGGCCACGCCCGGCGCGTCGCAGCGGTCAGCCAGGCGGTGGGGCGTGACCTGGGGCTGACCGAGCCCGAGCTGGCCGTACTGGAGTACGCCGCGCTCATGCACGACATCGGCCAGCTGAGCCTCGTCGACCCGGTGCCGGCGGGCGCCACCGCCGCGCTGCCCGCCGCGGAGCAGCGGCGGATCGCGCTGCTCGGCGGAGCCGTCGTACGGCAGACGGGCGTCGACGAGGCGGTGGCCGTGGTCGTGGAACGGCAGGCCGACCCCTACGCCGAGCAGCCGCTCGCCGCGCAAATCGTCCGGGCCGTCAACGCGTACGAGGAGAAGTCCCGGGAAGGAGGGCCCGGCGGGCCGCTGACGGCGCTGGAGGAACTCCGGCTCGCCACCGCCGGGACGTACGCCCCGGAAGTGGTGGAATCACTGGCACGAGTACTGGCAAGGAGCAGTCTGACCCTGCCCGTGACTGGGTAACCCATGGGTAATGAGCGCCCTCGAGGCCGTACGTGGTTGGATGCGAAGGAGAAGGTGTCCGGGGGCTCGAAACACAGCTACGGCCAGCCCACCGCACGGAACTGGCAGGCGGGAATCGTGAGGATCTTCGGCAAGGGACGGCACCGGCCCTCCGCCTCCTGGCGGCAGGCCACAGACCGGGCGTTCACCCTCATCGGCGACGGCCGGTACGAGGACGCAGGCGCCCTGTTGACACGTGCCGCCGATCTGGAGCCCTGGCTTTCCGAGTCCTGGTTCAACCTCGCGCTGCTGCACAAGTTCCGGCACGACTGGGAGCAGGCGCGAGCGGCCGGACTCAGGGCCGTGGCGCTGCTCGACCGGGATACCGGAGCGCCTGACTGGTGGAACGTCGGCATCGCCGCGACCGCGCTCCAGGACTGGCCGCTGGCCCGGCGCGCCTGGCAGGCCTACGGGCTGCGGGTGCCCGGGGCGGCCAACGACTCCGGTGAGCCCCTCGGCATGGACCTCGGCAGCGCGGCCGTACGGCTGTCCCCGGAGGGGGAGGCCGAGGTCGTGTGGGGGCGGCGGCTGGATCCCGCGCGGATCGAGGTGCTGTCCATCCCGCTGCCGTCGTCGGGGCGGCGCTGGGGTGAGGTCGTCCTGCACGACGGGGTGCCGCACGGGGAGCGGACGACGGCCGCCGGGCACACGTACCCGGTGTTCGACGAGATCGAGCTGTGGGCGCCGTCGCCCGTGCCGACGTGGGTGGTGCTGCTGGAGGCGGCGACGGAGGCGGACCGGGACGCGCTGGAGCAGCTTGCCGCGGACGCCGGGTTCGCCGCGGAGGACTGGTCCTCCTCGGTGCGGTTGCTGTGCCGGATGTGCTCGGAGTCCCGGATGCCGTCCGACGAGGGCGACGGGGAGCATCTCGATCCGCATGATCACAGCGAGCCGGGGCATCCCGGGCCGCTGGGGCACCGGACGGACGGGCAGCTGTGGGTTCCCGAGCGGGAGTGCGGGTTGGCGGCGCCGGCTTCGCTGGTTCGGGGGTTGCTGGACGGGTGGGTCGCCGACAGTCCGGATTCTCGGGATTGGCGGGATTTGGAAGAGGTGTGCTAGGTCGTCCCGCGGGTGCGGCGCCGTGGGGGCTGATCGCGCAGTTCCCCGCGCCCCCGAGGCAAGAAGGGGCGTCCGAGACCGGCGTAATCTGTATCAGCATCTCAGCCCGGTCAGTTTCAGGAAGGCGTACGTAACGTCATGGCTCAGCAGGACACCGATCAGCAGCACGCGGGCGTGCTCCCCGTCGATGACGAGGGGTACGTGATCGACACGGAGGACTGCGAGGAGCGCGAGGCGGCCTGGCGGGAGCGGGGGACCTCGCGGCCGATCACGGTGGTCGGGAACCCGGTGCTGCACAAGGAGTGCACGGACGTCACCGACTTCGGTGACGAGTTCCAGCAGCTCGTCGCGGACATGTTCGCCAGCCAGCGCACCGCCGAGGGCGTGGGCCTGGCCGCCAACCAGATCGGCGTCGACGCGAAGGTCTTCGTCTACGACTGCCCGGACGACGAGGGTGTCCGGCACACCGGTGTCGTCTGCAACCCCAAGCTCGTCGAACTGCCCGCCGAGCAGCGCCGCCTGGACGACAGCAACGAGGGCTGCCTGTCGGTGCCCACCGCGTACGCGCCGCTCGCCCGGCCCGACTACACCGAGGTGACCGGGCAGGACGAGAAGGGCAACCCGATCCGGGTGCGCGGCACCGGATACTTCGCACGGTGTTTGCAGCACGAGACGGACCACCTGTACGGCTACCTGTACATCGACCGGCTCTCCAAGCGCGAACGCAAGGACGCGCTGCGGCAGATGGCCGAGAACGAGCCCCGCTACCCCGTGGTGGCCAACGACTGAGACCTCAGCCTCATCAGGCGCACGGCGTCTGTTCGGGTTTCCCACCCCGAACAGACGCCGTTCGACTGCGCCGTTCGCCTGTCCGTCGCATGTTCGATCGCTTCTGCTCTCCTGGTGATCCACCGGTAGTCACACAGCGGGAGGTTCCCGGCACTGTGGGGTAGTGAATGAAGCAAATACGTTCCCAGAACGGTCAGTTGTAGTGCTGAATGGGATGAGCGGGGTATGCAACGGCGCACGCCCGGCACGAAGGGAGGGGCGGCCCGCGCCAACTGGCGTCTGAGAGGGGTTAGTTCGTGCATGCTTTGTCACACGGCACCACATCGACACCGACCGCGATCGCAGTTCCACCGTCGCTCTCTCTCCCGGTGATCGAGGCGGCGTTTCCCCGGCAACTCCACCCGTATTGGCCGAAGTGCCAGGAGAAGACCCGGGCCTGGCTGCTCGAAAAGCGGCTCATGCCGGCGGACAAGGTGGAGGAATATGCCGACGGCCTTTGCTACACCGACCTCATGGCCGGGTACTACATCGGCGCCTCCGACGAGGTCATACAGGCGATCGCCGACTACAGCGCGTGGTTCTTCGTCTGGGACGACCGTCACGACCGCTACATCGTGCACGGCCGCCCTGCCGCCTGGCGGCTGCTGCGGGACCGGCTGCACTCGGCCCTCGACTCCCCCGGGGAGCACCTGCACCACGAGGACCCACTGGTCGCCGGGTTCGCGGACAGTGTGCTGCGGCTGTACGCGTTCCTGCCCCAGACGTGGAACCTCCGGTTCGCCCGGCACTTCCACGCGGTGATCGACGCGTACGACCGGGAGTTCCACAATCGCACCCAGGGAATCGTCCCGACGGTCGAGGAATACCTGCGGTTGCGCCGGCTCACCTTCGCGCACTGGATATGGACGGACCTGCTGGAGCCGACCGCCGGATGTGAACTCCCGGACACCGTGCGGAAACACCCGGCATACCGGCGGGCGGCGCTGCTGAGTCAAGAATTCGCCGCCTGGTACAACGATCTCTGTTCGCTTCCGAAAGAGATAGCGGGCGACGAGGTGCACAATCTCGGAATCAGTCTTATCACCCATGAGGGGCTGACTCTGGAACAGGCGGTCGCGGAAGTGCGGCGCCGTGTCGAGGAATGTATCGCCGAATTCCTCGATGTCGAACAGGAAGCCTTACGGTTTGCCGACGACCTCGCCGACGACTCCGTGCGGGGAAAGGAACTGAGCGCCGCTGTGCGGGCCTGCCTGAGTAATATGCGGAACTGGTTCAGTTCCGTCTACTGGTTCCACCACGAGTCAGGCCGGTACATGGTCGACAGCTGGGACGACCGGTCCACACCCCCGTACGTCGACAACGAAGCGGAAGGTGAGAAATGACCGTCGAGTCTGTGAAGCCCGAAACCCCGCCGGCCGTGGAACTGCGGGAGCCGCCCCGGGCGGGCGGTGGTGTCCCCGTCCTGGGGCACGGCTGGAAGCTGGCGCGCGACCCGCTGGCGTTCATGTCCCGGCTGCGCGACCACGGCGACGTCGTGCGGCTGAAGCTCGGGCCGAAGACGGTGTACGCGGTCACCGCCCCGGCCCTGACCGGTGCCCTGGCGCTGAGCAACGACTTCATCATCGCCGGGCCGCTGTGGGAGTCCCTGGAGGGCCTGCTCGGCAAGGAGGGCGTGGCCACGGCGAACGGACCGCGGCACCGGCGCCAGCGGCGCACCATCCAGCCCGCCTTCCGGCTCGACGCCATCCCCGCCTACGGCCCGATCATGGAGGAGGAGGCCCACGCGCTCACCGAGCGCTGGAAGCCCGGCGAGACGATCGACTGCACCTCCGAGTCCTTCCGGGTGGCCGTGCGCATCGCGGCCCGCTGCCTGCTGCGCGGCGACTTCATGGACGAGCGGGCGGAGCGGCTGTGCGTCGCCCTCGCCACCGTCTTCCGGGGGATGTACCGGCGGATGGTGGTCCCGCTCGGACCGCTCTACAACCTGCCGCTCCCGGCCAACCGCGAATTCAACCGGGCATTGGCTGATTTGCATCTCCTCGTCGACGAGATCATCGCCGAGCGCCGGGCATCCGGTCAAAAGCCGGACGATTTGCTGACGGCATTGCTGGAGGCCAAGGACGAGAATGGCGACCCGATCGGGGAACAGGAGATCCACGATCAAGTCGTCGCGATCCTCACCCCCGGCAGCGAAACCATCGCCTCCACGATCATGTGGCTGTTGCATATGCTCGCGGAGCACCCCGAACACGCGGACCGGGTGCGTGACGAAGTGCAAGCCGTCACCGGTGGGAGGCCGGTGGCATTCGCAGACGTCCGAGGACTCAGGCACACCAACAATGTCGTCATCGAGTCCATGCGTTTGAGCCCCGCCGTCTGGATTCTGACGCGCCGGGCGGTGCGGGACACGGAACTCGGTGGATACCGTATTCCGTACGGGGCGGACATCATCTACAGCCCGTACGCGATCCAGCGCGACCCGAAGTCGTACGAGCGGAACCTGGAGTTCGACCCCGACCGCTGGCTTCCGGACCGGGTCAAGGACATCCCGAAGCACGCCATGAGCCCCTTCAGCGTGGGCAACCGCAAGTGCCCGAGCGACCACTTCTCGATGGCCCAGCTGACGCTGGTCACGGCGGCGCTGGCCACCAGGTACCGGTTCGAGCAGGTGGCGGGTTCCAGGGACGCCACCCGCGTCGGCATCACGCTGAGGCCGCACGACCTGCGGGTGCGGCCGGTCGCACGATGACGCCAGCCGGGTCTCAGGCGGCCGCCTCGGGGCCTCTGAACGTGCGCCGGTAGGCGTTCGGGGTGGTCCCCACCGCCCGGACGAAGTGGTGGCGCAGTGTGGCCGCGTTGCCGAACCCCGTTCGGCCGGCGATCGTGTCCATGGTCTCGTCCGTCGCCTCCAGCAGCCGCTGGGCCAGCAGCACGCGCTGGCGCAGGACCCAGCGGTAGGGAGTCGTACCCGTCTCCTGCTGGAAGCGGCGGGCGAAGGTGCGCGGCGACATGTGGGCGCGGGCGGCCAGCTGCTCGACGGTGACCTCCTCGTCGAGATGGCGCTCCATCCACGCCAGCACCTCGCCGATCGTGTCGGCCTCGGAGTGCGGCAGCGGGCGCTCGATGTACTGGGCCTGGCCGCCGTCGCGGTGCGGCGGCACCACCATCCGCCGGGCGATCTTGTTGGCGACCTCGGAGCCCTGCTCCTTGCGCACCAGGTGGAGGCATGCGTCGATACCGGCGGCCGTGCCGGCGGAGGTGATCACCGGGTCCTCGTCGACGTAGAGCACGTCCGGCTCGACGGCGACACGCGGGTACTGCCGGGCGAGTTCCTTCGCGTGCTTCCAGTGCACGGCGCAGCGGCGGTCGTCCAGCAGCCCGGCAGCGGCCAGCACGAAGGCGCCGGAGCAGACGCTGAGCACCCGGGCGCCGCGGTCGACCCCGCGCCGCAAGGCGTCCAGCAGCTCGGGCGGGAACGCACGGGACGCATAGCTCTGCCCGGCCGGCACGGCGATCAGGTCGGCCCTCTCCAGCCGCTCCAGACCGTGTTCGACGTGCAGTGAGAAGCCCGAGTTCATGCGCAGGACCGGGCCCTCGGCCGAGGCGACGGCGAAGTCGTACACCGGCAGGCCGTCGTCGCTGCGGTCGGTACCGAAGACCTCGCACACCACACCGAGTTCAAAGGGGTTCACGCCGTCGAGGAGGGCGACGGCCACGTTCTGCAGCATGCCTTCAGTGTGCCTCCCCGGTGGCAGTAATTCGAGGGTCCACGGCAGTACTGCCACTGACGGTAAGGAGTAATCGGCGCGACAGTGGTGTCCATGAACACGAACCAGGCACAGACACTCATCGCGATGGTCTTCGTACTCGGGACGCTGGTCCTCCTGGTCCTCCCGTCCGTGCTCGGTCTGGTACGCGAGCGGCGCATCGACCGTCAGATCAGGGAGGCCCAGGAGATCCGTGAAGGCGAACCGGCTCAGAAGTCCTCGTCCAGGTCGACGGTGCCCTCCACCGCCACCTGGTACGCGGAGGGCCGCCGCTCGAAGAAGTTGGTCAACTCCTGAACCCCCTGGAGCTCCATGAAGGAGAAGGGGTTCTCGGAGCCGTACACCGGAGCGAAGCCGAGGCGGGTGAGCCGCTGGTCGGCGACGCACTCCAGGTACTGCCGCATCGACTCGGTGTTCATGCCCGGGAGGCCGTCGCCGCACAGGTCGCGCGCGAACTGAAGCTCGGCCTCGACGGCCTCCCGCAGCATGTCCGTCACCTCCTGCTGGAGCCGGTCGTCGAAGAGCTCCGGCTCCTCCTTGCGGACGGTGTCGACCACCTCGAAGGCGAAGGACATGTGCATCGTCTCGTCGCGGAACACCCAGTTGGTCCCGGTGGCCAGGCCGTGCAGCAGGCCCCGGCTGCGGAACCAGTAGACGTAAGCGAAGGCGCCGTAGAAGAACAGGCCCTCGATGCAGGCGGCGAAGCAGATCAGGTTGAGCAGGAACCGGCGGCGGTCGGCCCGGGTCTCCAGCCGGTCGAGCTTGTCCACCGAGTCCATCCACGTGAAGCAGAACGAGGCCTTCTCGCGGATGGACGGGATGTTCTCCACGGCCGCGAAGGCCGCAGCACGGTCCTCCGGGTCGGGCAGATAGGTGTCGAGCAGCGTCAGATAGAACTGGACGTGCACGGCTTCCTCGAAGAGCTGCCGGCTCAGATACAGCCGCGCCTCGGGGGAGTTGATGTGCTTGTACAGCGTCAGCACCAGGTTGTTCGCGACGATCGAGTCGCCCGTCGCGAAGAAGGCGACCAGCCGGCCGATGAGGTGCTGCTCGGCGGGGGAGAGCTTGGCGAGGTCGGCGACGTCCGAGTGGAGGTCGACCTCCTCCACGGTCCAGGTGTTCTTGATGGCGTCCCGGTAGCGCTCGTAGAAGTCCGGGTAGCGCATGGGGCGCAGCGTGAGCTCGAAGCCGGGGTCGAGAAGGTTCTGGGTGCTCATTACTGGCAGGCCTCGCAGGACTCGGGGTTTTCCAGGGAGCAGGCGACCGCTTCGGGGTCCGGGGTGGCCTGCACGGGGACGGTGGCCTGGGCGGCGCGGGCGATGCGGGTCGCCGGGCGCGAGCGCAGGTAGTACGTCGTCTTCAGCCCGGACTTCCAGGCGTAGGCGTACATCGAGGAGAGCTTGCCGATGGTCGGCGTCTCCAGGAACAGGTTCAGGGACTGGGACTGGTCCAGGAACGGGGTCCTGGCCGCCGCCATGTCGATCAGACCGCGCTGCGGGATCTCCCACGCCGTGCGGTAGAGGGCACGCACGTCCTCGGGGATCCAGGCGAAGTCCTGCACCGAGCCGCTGGCCTCACGCAGGGCCTCCCGGCTGCGCGCGTCCCACACGCCGAGCCGCTTCAGCTCGTCCACCAGGTAGGAGTTGACCTGGAGGAACTCGCCCGACAGCGTCTCGCGCTTGAACAGGTTGGACACCTGCGGCTCGATGCACTCGTAGACGCCCGCGATGGAGGCGATCGTCGCCGTGGGAGCGATGGCGAGGAGCAGGGAGTTGCGCATGCCGGTCGCGGCGATGCGCTCGCGCAGGGCCGACCAGCGCTCCGGCCAGGTGAGCTCCGTGTCGTAGTGGTCGGGGTGCAGCACGCCCCGGGCCGTGCGGGTCTTCTCCCAGGCCGGCAGCGGGCCGTTGCGCTCGGCGAGGTCGGCGGAGGCCTCGTACGCGGCGAGCATGATGCGCTCGGCGATGCGGGTGGACAGCGCCTTGGCCTCGGGCGAGTCGAAGGGCAGGCGCAGCTTGAAGAAGACGTCCTGCAGGCCCATGGCGCCGAGGCCGACCGGGCGCCAGCGGGCGTTGGAGCGGCCCGCCTGCTCGGTCGGGTAGAAGTTGATGTCCACGACCCGGTCGAGGAACGTCACGGCCGTACGGACGGTCTCGTCCAGCCGCTCCCAGTCCAGGCCGCCGGTCGATGTATCGACAAACGAACCCAGGTTGACCGAGCCCAGGTTGCAGACCGCCGTCTCCCCGTCGCTGGTGACCTCCAGGATCTCCGTGCAGAGGTTGGAGGAGTGGACGACGTGGCCCGGCTCGGCCGTCTGGTTGGCGGTGCGGTTGGCGGCGTCCTTGAAGGTCATCCAGCCGTTGCCGGTCTGCGCGAGGGTGCGCATCATGCGCCCGTACAGCTCACGGGCGGGCAGGGTCTTCCTCGCGAGGCCCTTCGCCTCGGCCGCCCGGTACGCGGCGTCGAACTCCTCGCCCCACAGGTCGACCAGCTCGGGCACGTCCGAGGGGGAGAACAGCGACCAGGGCGCGTCGGCGTTCACGCGCCGCATGAACTCGTCCGGCACCCAGTGCGCGAGGTTCAGATTGTGCGTACGGCGGGCGTCCTCACCGGTGTTGTCGCGCAGCTCCAGGAACTCCTCGAGGTCGGAGTGCCAGGTCTCCAGGTAGACCGCGGCCGCGCCCTTGCGGCGCCCGCCCTGGTTCACGGCGGCGACCGAGGCGTCGAGGGTCTTCAGGAACGGGACGATGCCGTTGGAGTGCCCGTTGGTGCCGCGGATCAGTGAACCGCGGGCGCGGATGCGGGAGTACGCGAGTCCGATCCCGCCGGCGTGCTTCGACAGCCGGGCCACCTGGTGGTACCGGTCGTAGATGGAGTCCAGCTCGTCCTTGGGGGAGTCGAGGAGGTAGCACGACGACATCTGCGGGTGCCGGGTGCCCGAGTTGAAGAGGGTGGGGGAGGAGGGGAGGTAGTCGAGGCGGCTCATGAGCCCGTAGAGAGCCGCGACCTCGTGCAGTGCGCGTGGGGTGTCGTCCTCGGCGAGGCCGCTCGCCACCCGCAGCATGAAGTGCTGGGGCGTCTCGACCACCTTGCGGGTGATCGGGTGCCGAAGCAGATAGCGGCTGTGCAGCGTGCGCAGCCCGAAGTAGCCGAAGCGGTCGTCGGCGCCGGTGTCGATCAGGGCGTCGAGCCGGGCCGCGTGCAGCCGGACGAACTCGGCGGTGCGGTCGGCGATGAGACCCTCGCGGTGGCCGGCCGCGACGGACTCGGTGAAGGACGTGACGCCCTGCGAGGCGGCCTCTTCGCGGATGCCGATGGTCAGCAGCCGGGCGGCCAGCCGCGAGTAGGCGGGGTCCTCGGAGATGAGACCGGCGGCCGCCTCCGTCGCCAGCTCGCGCAACTCCGACTCGTCGGCCCGCGCGGACCGGCCGCGCAGCGCGGCGGCGGCGACCCGGCCGGGGTCGGCGTCGGGGAGGTCGGCGGTCAGCTCGGTCAGGGTCCGCAGCAGCGCGGCACCGGGAGCGTCGTGCTCTTCTTCGGCGGCTGAGACCGGTTCGGCTGGCGCGATGGTCACGTGGGGCTCTCCCTCGCTCGGCACGGGGGCCTCGTCGAGGGCAGGGGGCAGCACACGAGCGCACGCGGCGTCGCGTCCACCGGCCCATTCCACGAGGCCCGGACGTCAGGGCACACCGGCCGGGTGGCCGGGTGCGCTGTCGGCAGGTCCTCGGACTGACTCTCGTGCACGAAACATGCACAAGTACACCGTTGCGGGACAGTTCCGGATTCGCACCGGATTCCCCTGCGGCGGCAGCGAGCATGAGCATACATCTTGTGCCGGGTTCCGAAGACACCCCCAGATGTTGTGTCGCGCTGGTTTCAGAGCGTCAACTGGCAGGCGAGGAGAGTGAGGTCCGCCGGTGTGAACGACGGCGGGCCGCCGTGAAGGGTGATCACGGCGGCCCGCTGCGGGTCGTTCGTGGCTTGTCGCGCGGTTCCCCGCGCCCCTGAGCCGGTTCAGTGAGCGGAGCCCGCGGTGGCCGGGGGAAGCTCCACCCGGACCCCCGGGTCGCCCGCGTCCGCCATGTAGTCCTCCGGCTTGGTCTCGTCGATGCCGTCGGGGGCCTTCAGGGCCCTCAGGACGAAGGTCAGGACGACCGTCACCACGACGTTCAGGACGAACGCCGTGAGGCCGATGTAGCCGATCTCCCCGATGCCCGGGATCTCCTTCGCGGAACCGCCGAAGTGCTTCTGGGTCGGGGAGGCCACGCCGTATGCGGCGACCGTGCCGTAGATCATGCCGACCGCCCAGCCGGCGAGCAGGGCCCAGCGGTGGAACCAGCGGGTGAACAGGCCGCCGACCAGGGCCGGGAAGGTCTGCAGGATCCAGATGCCGCCCAGGAGCTGGAAGTTGATGGCGACCGTCTTGTCCATGGTGAGGACGAAAGCCAGCGCGCCCACCTTCACCAGCAGGGAGACCAGCTTGGAGACCTTGGTCTCCTGCGCCGGTGTGGCGTCCGGCTTGATGAAGTCCTTGTAGATGTTACGGGTGAAGAGGTTCGCGGCCGCGATGGACATGATGGCCGCGGGCACCAGCGCGCCGATGCCGATCGCCGCGAACGCCACGCCCGCGAACCAGTCCGGGAACATCGTCTCGAACAGCTGCGGGATCGCCAGCTGCCCGTTCTGCACCTTGATGCCCGCCGCGATCGCCATGAACCCGAGCAGCGCCAGCAGGCCCAGCATCAGCGAGTACAGCGGCAGGATCGTGGTGTTGCGGCGGATCACCTCACGGCTCTTCGAGGACAGCGTCGCCGTGATCGAGTGCGGGTACATGAAGAGGGCCAGGGCGGAGCCCAGCGCCAGCGTGGCGTACGTCCACTGGCCGGCCTCGGCCGGTACCAGCGCACCGCGCGGCGCGCCCGTCGCCGGGTTGGTCTGGCTGTACGCCTCGCTCGCCTTGGCGAAGATGTCGTCGAAGCCGCCCAGCTTGATCGGGATGTAGATGATCGCCACCGCGATGACGATGTAGATCAGCGTGTCCTTCACGAACGCGATGAGCGCGGGGGCCCGCAGACCCGACGAGTACGTGTACGCCGCCAGCACGCCGAACGCGATCAGCAGCGGCAGGTCCTTGACGAACCAGTTGGTGTTCTCGCCGCCGCCGACGCCCATCACGTCCAGCACGGCCTGGATGCCGACCAGTTGGAGCGCGATGTACGGCATCGTGGCCAGGATGCCGGTCAGCGCCACCGCCAGGGACAGGCCCTTCGAGCCGTAGCGGCCGCGCACGAAGTCGGAGGTGGTGACGTAGCCGTGCTTGTGGGACACCGACCACAGGCGGGGGAGGAACGTGAAGATCAGCGGGTACACCAGGATCGTGTACGGCACCGCGAAGAAGCCGGCGGCGCCCGCCGCGTAGATCGCCGCCGGCACGGCGACGAAGGTGTACGCCGTGTACAGGTCGCCGCCGAGCAGGAACCAGGTGACCCAGGTGCCGAACGAGCGGCCGCCCAGGCCCCATTCGTCGAGGCTGTGCTCGTTCTCGGCCTTGCGCCAGCGCGCGGCGAGGAAGCCCATGACCGTGACGGCCAGGAAGAAGAAGATGAAGACGGCGAGTGCGACGCCGTTCACGCCGTCCTTCACTGCGACGCACCGCCCTTCGCGGCCGAGCGGGCGCGCTGGTCACGCTGCCACAGCTTGTAGGCGATCATCGTCAGGGCGGTGGAGATGAGCACCCACGCCATCTGGTACCAGTAGAAGAACGGGATCCCGATGAAGGCCGGGTCGGTCTTGGCGTACGAGCCGACCCACAGCATGGCCACGAACGGCGCTATGAGGCAGACGGCGATGACGACGCGCAGGGGCGTCACCACCGGCCCTCCGCTGGCTTCTGGGGCTTGCGACATCAGGCGGCTCCGTCCCCTCAGTGATCACCTGTGCAATGCGCAGGCAATCTAGGTCAGGGCGCGGCGACAGCGGAACCCCTCGTCCGCAATGCGGTACCCAACCGAAACCAGGCCTCGGCGACAGCCCTCAGCAGCGGCAAAGCCCTCTCCGCAGGCCCCGGTCGACAGGTCCTAGTCGACAGGCCGCTTGAGCCGGGCCACGAACTTGTACCGGTCCCCGCGGTAGACCGACCGCACCCACTCCACCGGCCGGCCTTCCCGGTCCAGCGAGTGCCGGGAGAGCATCAGCATCGGCAGGCCGACGTCCGTGCCGAGCAGGCCGGCCTCGCGCGGGGTGGCCAGTGACGTCTCGATGGTCTCCTCGGCCTCCGCGAGATGGACGTCGTAGACCTCGGCCAGCGCCGTGTAGAGGGACGTGTACTTCACCAGCGAGCGTCGCAGCGCCGGGAAGCGCTTCGCGCTCAGGTGGGTGGTCTCGATGGCCATCGGCTCACCGTTGGCCATGCGCAGCCGCTCGATGCGCAGCACGCGTCCGCCGGGCGTGATGTCGAGCAGCCCGGCCAGGCGGTCGTCCGCGGTGATGTAGCCGATGTCCAGCAGCTGCGAGGTGGGTTCGAGGCCCTGGGCGCGCATGTCCTCGGTGTACGAGGTCAGTTGCAGCGCCTGCGAGACCTTCGGCTTGGCGACGAAGGTGCCCTTGCCCTGGATGCGCTCCAGCCGGCCCTCGACGACCAGCTCCTGCAGAGCCTGGCGCACCGTCGTGCGCGAGGTGTCGAACTCCGCCGCCAGGGTGCGCTCGGGCGGGACCGGCGTGCCGGGCGCCTGGGTCTCCGTCATGTCGAGCAGGTGCTTCTTCAGGCGGTAGTACTTGGGCACGCGTGCGGTACGGACGGGTACCCCGTTCTCGTTCTCCGCACTGCTGACGTCGGTGCTCATGCTCCGCCTTCCCGGCTCGGTCTGCCGACACGATCCCACTTGTATACCGTCGGCGCCTCTTTTGGTCTAGTCCACCATTCCCTGTGGTCTACCCGCAGTATGCCGTGCCCGCCCGGGTTTTCGCTGGCTTCTTACTTAAAGGTTCCTGCATATGTAGGTCGCATAACGGCTGGTCAGGGCCCTCTCGCGGCCCTTGACAGGCCTTCTGGTCTGGTCCAAGCTCCCCGTACTGGTCTACACCATTGGTCCAGGCCCGGCCCCACGTGCACTGCGGGGAGCCAGGGGGGTTGTGGGATCCCTGAGGAGGGTGGCGTGAAGCGCAAGCTGACAGCCGCGATCGGTATCGCGGGCATGATGGTCTCCATCGCGGCGTGCGGCGGCGAGGGTGGCGGGGGTTCCGACAAGGGCGCGGACGCCAAGGAGCTGACCGTCTGGCTCACCGTCGACGCACAGAACAACTGGCCGGAGCTGGTCAAGGCCGCCGACGCCGCGGTGAAGAAGAAGCACCCCGGCCTCAAGATCAACCACGAGTACTACGGCTGGCCCGACAAGAACGCCAAGCTCGACGCCGTCCTCGCCACGGACAAGGCCCCCGACGTGGTCGAGATGGGCAACACCGAGATGCTCGGCTACATGGTCAAGGGCGCCTTCGCCCCCCTCGACCAGGCCGGGTTCGACAACGCGGAGGCCTGGCTGGACGGTCTCAAGGCCTCGGTCACCTACGAGGGCAAGACCTACGGCGTCCCGTACTACGCCGGTGGCCGCGTCGCCAACTGGCGCAAGAACGTGGCGGCTTCCGTCGGGGTGAAGTCGGCACCCAAGACGTACAAGGAGCTGACCGCCGCCCTGGACGAGATCCAGAAGAAGCAGGGCGACAAGTTCAGCGCCTGGTACCAGCCCACCCGCGACTGGTACGCGGCCATGTCCTTCGTCTACGACGCCGGCGGCGCCATCGCCACCGAGTCCGGCGGCCAGTGGAAGGCATCCCTCTCCTCGCCCGAGTCCCTCAAGGGCCTCACCGAGTTCAAGAACGTCGTCGACAGCTACATGCACGGCGACAAGACCAAGGACGAGTCCGACCGCTACATCGTCTACGGCCAGGGCAAGTCCGCCATGATCTTCGCCGCCGCCTGGGAGGGCGCCACCTCCGAGGACCCGAAGAACGACAAGAGCGGCAAGCTCAAGGGCAACCTCGAGAACTTCGTGATGCCCGGCCCCTCCGGCAAGAACATGCCCGTCTTCCTGGGCGGCTCCGACCTCGCCGTGCCGGTGAAGTCCGACGCCCAGGCCCTGGCCGCCGAGTGGATCAACGCGTTCACCGGCTCCTCCGGGCAGAAGGGCCTGATGGCCAAGGGCAACCTGCCCAACAACAAGACCGACCTCGCGACGCTGAAGAACGACCCGAAGACGGCGGTCCCCGCCACCGCGGCCGAGTCCAGCTGGTTCGTCCCCATGGCTCCCGGCTGGGGCCAGGTCGAGAAGGCCCAGATCCTTCAGACCATGCTGCAGAACATCGGCACCGGCAAGAAGTCCGTCGAGGCCGCCGCCAAGGAGGCGGACGCCGCGATCGACAAGGTCATCAACACCAAGTGACCTGAGTGCAGGGCCCCGTCGCCCCCGCGGGTCGCGGGGGCGGGGCCCTGATTCTCGTACGACCTGAGGGACCGCCAAGGAGCGCGCGATGAGTGCCGCAGACACCACCACCCCTGCCAAGGTGCCGCCACCGCGGCAGGCACCGCCGCCGCCCCCGAGGGACCGGCGGCCCCGCGGGCGGCGCACGTCGGGCGGGGCCGGCGCCCCCTGGCTGCTGCTCGCGCCCTGCCTGCTGATCCTCGCCCTGGTCATGGGCTATCCGCTGGCCCGGCTGGTCACCCTGTCCTTCCAGAAGTTCGGACAGTCCCAGCTGTGGGGCTTCCAGCCGGCCGAGTCCGTCGGCTTCGACAACTTCGCCAAGGTGCTGGGCGACCAGGAGTTCTGGGCCGTCGTCCTGCGCACCGTCGTCTTCGCGGCCGGCGCCGTCGTCTTCACGATGGTGATCGGCATGGCCCTCGCCCTGCTGCTCCAGCGGGTCTCCGGCTGGCTGAAGATGCTCATCAACATCGTGCTGGTGGCCAGCTGGGGCATGCCGGTGATCGTGGCGACCACGGTCTTCAAGTGGCTCTTCGACTCCGACTACGGCGTCTTCAACGCGCTGCTCAGCAAGCTGCCCGGCGTCGAGATGATCGGCCACAACTGGTTCGCCAGCGGCCCCGAGGGCCTGGCCGTGATCATGCTGCTGGTGATCTGGGGAGCCGTGCCCTTCGTGGTCATCACCCTCAGCGCCGGCCTCACCCAGGTCCCCAAGGAACTGGAGGAGGCCGCCCGCCTGGACGGCGCCGGCTCCTGGGGAGTCTTCCGCTATGTCACCCTGCCCGTCCTCAAGCCGATCATCGTGATGCTCACGACCCTGTCGGTCATCTGGGACATGGGCGTCTTTCCTCAGGTGTTCGTCATGCGCAACGGCCACCCCGAGCCGGAGTTCCAGGTCCTCAACACCTACTCCTACGACCGGGCGTTCGTGGTCAACGACTACGCCCAGGGATCGGCCATCGCGCTGATCACCGTCCTGCTGCTGCTCGGCGTGGTCGCCGTCTACATGCGGCAGATGCTGAAGATCGGAGAGGTCGAATGAGCAGCACTGTGGCCCCCCGGCGGGCGCCGAAACTCTGGTGGAACCTCCTCGGCCTCCTCGTCTTCGTCATCGCGGGCTTCCCGCTCTACTGGATGCTCAACACGGCGTTCAAGCCCGCCGAGGACGCCATCGACCCGGACCCGAGCCTGCTGCCGACCGGCCTCACCTTCGACAACTTCGGCCGGGCGCTGGACATCGCCGACTTCTGGGGCCCGGTCGGCCGCAGCCTGGTCGTGTCGCTGGCCGTCGTCGTCATCGGCATGGTCGTCGGGCTGCTGGCCGCGCTCGCCATCTCCCGCTTCGCCTTCCGCGGCCGCAAGATCGTGATCGTGGGCATCCTCGCGGTCCAGATGGTCCCGCTGGTCGCCATGATCATCCCGGTGTTCCTGCTGCTCAACGACCTGGGCCAGTACGACCGGCTGACCGGCCTCATCATCACGTACCTGACCTTCGTCCTGCCGTTCACGGTGTGGACGCTGAGAGGCTTCATCGTCAACATCCCGAAGGAACTGGAGGAGGCGGCCATGGTCGACGGCTGCTCCCGCACGGGCGCCTTCCTCCGGGTCGTCTTCCCGCTCCTGGCCCCCGGCATGGTCGCCACCTCGGTCTACGGCTTCATCCAGGCCTGGAACGAGTACCTCTACGCCCTGATGCTGCTCAGCCAGAAGAACCAGACCGCGACCGTCTGGCTCGGCAACTTCACCACCAAGCACGGCACCGAATACGCCCCGATGATGGCCGGAGCCACGATGATGGCCTTGCCGATCGTCGCCCTCTTCCTCCTCGTCCAGCGCAAGATGGCCGCGGGCCTGACCGCGGGCGCAGTGAAGGGATGACCTCACCCGATGACGACACTCGCCAGCGGCACCGACACGCTCACCCGCGACGCCCTGACGGTCCTCCAGCCCGGCTTCACCGGCACCACCGCCCCCGACTGGCTGCTGCGCCGGGTCGGTGAGGGGCTCGCCTCCGTCGGACTGTTCGGCCGCAACATCGCCTCCCCGAGCCAACTGGCCGCCCTGACCGCCCAGCTGCGGGCCGAGCGCGACGACGTCCTGGTCGCGATCGACGAGGAGGGCGGTGACGTGACCCGCCTGGAGGTGCGCAGCGGCTCCTCCTTCCCGGGGAACCACGCGCTCGGCGCGGTCGACGACGTGGAGCTGACCCACCAGGTCGCCCACGAACTGGGCCGCCGCCTCGCCTCCTGCGGCGTCAACCTCAACTGGGCCCCGTCCGCCGACGTCAACTCCGACCCCCGCAACCCGGTCATCGGTGTCCGCTCCTTCGGCGCCGACACCGAGCTGGCCGCCCGCCACACCGCCGCCTATGTGACGGGCCTGCAGTCCGCCGGAGTCGCCGCCTGCACCAAGCACTTCCCGGGTCACGGCGACACGGCCGTCGACTCCCATCACGCCCTGCCGCGCATCGGCGTCTCCGCCGAGGTGCTGGCCGAGCGCGAGCTGACCCCGTTCCGCGCCGCCATCGCCGCCGGCACCCGGGCCGTCATGAGCGCCCACATCCTGGTCCCGGCCCTGGACCCCGACCGCCCCGCCACCCTCTCCCGCCGCATCCTCACCGGCTTGCTGCGCGGCGAGCTCGGCTACGACGGCCTCATCGTCACCGACGGCATGGAGATGCGGGCCATCGCGGGCACCTACGGCATCGAACGCGGCAGCGTCCTCGCCATCGCCGCGGGCGCCGACGCGATCTGCGTCGGCGGCGGCCTCGCCGACGACGCGACCGTACTGCGCCTGCGGGACGCCCTGGTCGCGGCCGTGCGCGGGGGCGAACTCCCGGAGGAACGCCTCGCCGAGGCCGCCGACCGGGTGCGGGCACTGGCCCGCTGGGCGGGAACCGCGGGCCGCCCGGCCGAGAGCGCCCACGGCACCGAGATCGGCCTGCACGCCGCCCGCCGCGCCCTCACCGTGACCGCCGCGCCGGGCCTCGGCAGCCCGGGCACCTTCCAGCCCCTCACCGAACCCCCCTACGTCGCCGCCCTCACCCCCGTCGCCAACATCGCCGTGGGCGACGAGACGCCGTGGGGCGTCGCCGCGGAGCTCATCCACCTCCTGCCGGGCACGGTGACGGGCAGCTTCGCCGCCGGGGACGGCCCGGAGGGCGAGGCCGGTGAGAGCGCCGGAAGGGCGGCGCTCCAGGCGGCCGGCACCCGCCGCATCGTCGCCGTCGTCCGCGACGAACACCGCCACCCCTGGATGGCCTCGGCCCTCGACACCCTGCTCGCGGCCCGCCCCGACACCGTCGTCGTCGAGATGGGCGTCCCCCAGGCCGCCCCGCGAGGCGCCCTGCACATCGCAACCCACGGCGCGGCCCGCGTCTGCGGCCGGGCGGCGGCCGAGGTGATCGCCGGGGTCACGGGGCTGTGAGAGCACGTCCGTGAACCGGCCGGTCCGGCGTGGCCGTGCAGGCCCGGCCGAGGGCGCCCCGTGGCGATGCGTTCAGGCCGGTTCACGAGTCTCTTTGCCGACGGCACGGTCGAGGTCGTCGGACCCGACGGACCGGTCCCGCTCCTGGACCGACCCGCCGCGAGGGCGACGCCACCGGCGCGGCCCGCCGCCGGCTGCCGAGTTCCGCCGACGGGGACGCCACCTGGGGCCCGACCAGTCGCCCCGTACCGCAGTGGACCCGCCCCGGCGCCCCCCCCGGTGGACCGGGATCATGGTTGTAAGGCTACATCCGAATGTAGTTCTTCTTATACATGAGCGAGCAGGTGCACAACAGGTTGGCCGTGGTGCGTGCCGAACACAAGGTGTCGCGCCAGAGCCTGGCCGAGGCAGTGGGAGCCCACTACCAAACCATCGGCTACATCGAGCGGGGGCAGTACAACCCGAGCCTCGACCTGGCGCTGAAGATCTCGAAGTTCTTCGGCCTGCCGGTCGAGGCCCTGTTCTCCCTCGAACCGTTCCGCCCGCTCACGGACGAGGTCTACGGGAGGAACCAGCAATGACGACGACAAGCCTGACCCGCTACGACCGGAGCATGCTGCGGCTGATGAACGACCGCCGCGCAGCGGCCTGGTACGCCACGGCAGCGCGCCGCCGCCTGGCCGTCGCCGCCCATGTCACCCTCACCGCGGCCATCGGCGGCCTGATGACCCATTGCCTCCTCGCCGAGGGTGAGCCGCTGTGGGCCGTAGCCGTGATGGCGGTGCTGCTGCTTCCCTGGATGGTCGCGACCGGCGTGATCAACGGCGCCACCCGCGGCCTGCTGGAACTGCGCGAACGCGCGCTGGACGAGCGCCAGTCGGCAGAACGCAGCCGCGTCCTGGCCCGGGCCCACCGCGTGACGACCCTGCTCCTGGCAGCGGTGGTGGTCACCCTGCTGATCACGGGCGGGGTCGCCGGCGACGCCCCGAAGGCCTATGCAGCTCCCCTGCTCATCGCCGTCCTCGTCGTCCACTGGTTGATGCCCCTGTGGGTGGCCGGCTGGCGCGCCCAGGACGAACCGGTCGACGACGACGTACTGGAGCCGGGGGCTCTCGGCCGCTAGGGCTCTCGGCCGTCAGGGCTCTCGTTCGGATCAGGTGGCGGGGAAGCGCCGGTGGGGTCCGGTGTCGGTGGTGGGGCCCGGTGCCGCTGGGAGGTCCTAGATCCCCTGCCACTCCGGCTTGTTGACGTAGGTGTGCCGGAAGTAGTCCGCCAGTTTCAGCTTCGACGCGGCGGCCTCGTCGACGACGACGGTCGCGTGCGGGTGGAGCTGGAGCGCGGACGCGGGGCACACCGCGGCGATCGGCCCCTCCACCGTCGCCGCGACCGCGTCCGCCTTGCCCTCGCCGGTGGCGAGCAGCACCAGATGCCGGGCCTCCAGGATGGTGCCGATGCCCTGCGTGATCACGTGGTGCGGCACCTGCTCGATGTCACCGTCGAAGAAGCGCGCGTTGTCGATGCGGGTCTGCTCGGTCAGGGTCTTGATCCGCGTCCGCGAGGCCAGCGACGAGCACGGCTCGTTGAACCCTATGTGCCCGTCGGTCCCGATCCCGAGCAGCTGAAGGTCCACACCCCCGGCTTCCGACAGCGCCTTGTCGTACGCCTCGCACGCCCCCTGCACGTCCTCCGCCGTGCCGTCCGGACCCGTGAACTGGTCCATCCCGATCCCGAGCGGCTCCAGCACCTCACGCCGCAGCACCGAGCGGTACGACTCCGGATGGTCGGCGGGCAGCCCCACGTATTCGTCGAGCTGCGCGATCCGGGCCCGCCCGACGTCCACGGCACCGGAGCGCACCTTCGCCGCCAGCGCCTCGTACACGGGCAGCGGCGTCGAGCCGGTGGCCACGCCGAGCAGTGCGCCGGGCTTGCGCCGGAGCAGCTGAGCCATGGCCTCGGCGATGAGCTCGCCGCCTGCCTTGGCGTCCGGAACGATGACAACTTCCACGCTGGGCCTGCCGATCTGAGAGGAGTGCTCAACTGGGACTGGACCCGGGAGGGGTCGTGTGGTTTAGACCAATCTAACAGAGCGGTCCTGTCCCTCCCAGGGTGAACTCCGCCGCTCCCACGCGGGCAGCGCCGACCTGCCGGCCAGGTCACCAGCGGGTGAACAGCGCCGCTCCGCACGGCGTGTGGCGGGGGAATCGAGGCCCCCGGGCGGGCGCTGTCCGGCCCGGGGGAGTGGAATGGGGTCTGCAGCGTCCCGCCCCCGGAAGGAACCCGCCATGACAGCCGCCGCCACACCGGACGCCCTCGGCGAGCTCCCGGGCCGGACCATGGCCCGTGAGATGGCGGAGCAGCCCGCCGTCCTGCGCAGGATCCTTGCCGAGGGCGCTCCCGCCATCCAGGACGTGGCCCGGCAGATCGCCGCCCGCGCGCCCCGCTTCGTCCTGCTGGCCGCCCGCGGCACCTCCGACAACGCCGCCCTGTACGCCAAGTACCTCCTGGAGATCCGGCTCGGCCTGCCCTGCGGACTCACCTCGATGTCCACCACCACGGCCTACGGCGCCCGGCCCGACCTCACCGACGTCCTCGTCGTCACCGTCAGCCAGTCCGGTGGCTCCCCGGACCTGGTCGCCTCGACCCGAGCCGCCCGCGAGGCCGGCGCGATCACGCTGGCCGTCACCAACAACCCGGACTCACCGCTCGCCGGCGTCTCCGAGTACCACATCGACATCATGGCCGGACCGGAGAAGGCCCTCCCGGCGACCAAGACCTACACCGCCTCCCTTCTCGCGCTCTACCTCTTCGTCGAGGGCCTGCGCGGAGGCGACGGCGCGCCCGCGCAGGTGTTGCCGGACCTCGCCGGGCAACTGCTCGCCCGGCAGGACGAGGTGCGCACCCTCGCCGCCCGCTACCGCTTCGCCGAGCGCATGGTGATCACCTCTCGCGGCTACGGCTATCCCACCGCCAAGGAGGCCGCCCTCAAGCTGATGGAGACCAGCTACATCCCCGCCCTCTCCTACTCCGGCGCGGACCTGCTGCACGGACCGCTCGCCATGGTCGACAACGTCTCCCCGGTCATCGCCGTGGTCACCGACGGGAAGGGAGGCGAAGCGCTCCAGCCCGTCCTGGACCGGCTGCGCGGCCGCGGCGCCGACCTCGTCGTCATCGGCCCCCGGCACCAGGTCGAGCAGGCATCGGCCGGCTTCGTCCTGCCCACGGGCGACGTGGCCGAGGAGGTCCAACCCGTGCTGGAGATCATCCCCCTCCAGCTCCTGGCCTACGAGGTCACCATCGCCCGGGGCCAGGACCCGGATGCGCCCCGCGCACTGGCGAAGGTGACGGAGACTCGCTGAGGAGGGGGAGTTCCCGGGGGAGGGGAGCCTCGGGAGTCTTCGGAGGAAGGGGAGTCCTCGGAAGAGAGGGCAGTTCTCGAACGACATCGCGGCGGGAGCGGCCTGGCTACTTCGGCCACCGAGGCCCACCGCGCAGCCCGGCCGCCGCGCCTACGTAAGCGAACCCCCCGTCACATCCACCCAGCTGCCCGTCACCCAGCGCCCGCCGTCCGACACCAAGAACGCCACCACGTCGGCGACCTCGGCCGGCTCGCCCACCCCGCCCAGTGCCGATATCGCCGCGGCCTTCGCCCGTCCGTCGGGGCTGCCGTGCAGCAGCGCTGCCGTGTTGTCCGTGTCGATGATCCCCGGCGCCACCGAGTTCACCGTGATGCCCCGGCTTCCCAGCACCTTGGACAGGTCCCGTGAGAGGACGTCCAGCGCGCCCTTCGTCATCGCGTACGCCACGTAGTCCGGCATCACCGCCGTACGGGCCAGACCCGAGGAGACGTTGACGACCCGGCCGCCGTCCCGCAGGCGCGTCATGCCGTGCTTGAGGATGAAGAACGGCGCCTTCACGTTCACCGCGAAGACCTCGTCGTACTCCCGCTCCTCCAGCTGCCCGATTGGCCGCGCGTTGGCGACCCCCGCGTTGTTCACCAGGATGTCCAGCCCGTCCGCGTGCCGGTCGAACTCCTCCCACAGAGCCTCGGCGTCCCCCGGGACCCCCAGCTCCACGCCCACCGCGAACGCCGAGCCCCCTGCCCTCTCGATCGCCGCGACCGTCTCCTTCGCCGCAGCCTCGTTCCTGCCGTAGTGCACCGCGACCCGCGCGCCGTCGCGCCCCAGCCGCTCGGCGATTCCTCGCCCGATGCCCCTGCTCGCCCCCGTGACGAGTGCCGTCCTGCCCGTGAGCACGCCCATGGCGGCGCCCCCCTTCTCATTTCCCTAGCGGTCGCTACAGAAATGACCGTACAGCAGACCGCCGACATTTCTCTAGTGCCCGCTATAAAATGCATCCCATGGTGAACGACGACGGAACCGTGAAGGCCTCGAAGGGACCCGACCCCGCGAGCGCGAGAGCCGCCGGGGATGGCAAGGCCAGGACCCGGCCCCGCGGGCGCCCCCGCTCCTTCGATCGCGAGACCGCGCTGGAAAAGGCCCTCCTGGCCTTCTGGGAGCACGGTTACGAGGCCACCTCCGTCTCCGACCTCACCCGCGTCATGGACATCGGCGCTCCCAGCCTCTACGCGGCCTTCGGCGACAAGCGGTCCCTCTTCGAGGAGGTCGTCCGCGTGTACGGCACGGGATACGGATCCTTCACCGACCGTGCCCTCGCCGAGGAACCCACCGCACGGGCCGCCGTCGAGCGCATCCTGCGCGAGGCAGCCACCGCGTACACCGAACCCGGCCACCCGCACGGCTGCCTCGTCGTCCACGCTGCCGCGAACTGCTCGAACCCCGAGGTGGAGCAGTCGCTGCGGGACCGCCGCAACGCCAACATCGCCGCGTTCGAGAGCCGTATCAGGGCCGATGTCGCCGCCGGCGTGCTGCCGCCGGCCATCGACGCCGTCGCCCTGGCCCGTCATACCGGAGCGATGATCCAGGGCATGTCACAACAGGCGCGCGACGGGGCGAGCCGGGAGGAACTGGAGGCGGTCGCGGAAATTGCCCTGTCCATCTGGCCCCGCACAGGAACCCACACGGGTTAGGCTGCCTGCTGGACGCCGGTGCGTCCGACACGTCGCGGAAATGACAACAACGAACAGCCTCCCACGCATGGACACCCGCAAGTGGTCTAGTCCACAATGCGTGACGAGAGCGCGTGTGCAACGCGCACCAGCCTCCGTCTTCCCCGCACAGGAAGACGGACCGAGGAACCGAGGCTCTCTGCCCTGACTGCCCCGGCTCCTCATCCTTCGGCCGACCGGGACCGCACACCCCACGGCCGATGCTGCTCCGGGCTGCGGTGCCGAGAGGGTTGAGGGTCCCTCTCAGGCGCCGCGGCCCGCGGGTGTTTCAGGGCCGTACGAACCCCCGGGTACGCTCGCACACGTGCCCTCCATGAACGAACTCGTACGCCAGCACACCGCCCTCGACGACACCGATCTCGAGTGGCTGCACCTGCTGGTCTCGGAGTGGCAGCTGCTCTCCGACCTCTCCTTCGCCGACCTGGTCCTGTGGGTCCCCACCAGCGACGGCACCCGGTACGTCTCGGTCGCCCAGATGCGGCCGAACACCGGCCCGACCTCGTACCAGGACGACATGGTCGGCCATCTCGTCCCGCGCGGCCGCCGCCCGATGCTGGACGCCGCCCTCGATGAGGGCCGTATCGTGCGCGAGGGCGACCCCGAGTGGCGCGAGGAAGTCCCCGTCCGGGTCGAGTCGATCCCCGTACGGCGGGAGGGGCGCGTCCTCGGCGTCATCGCGCGCAACACCAACCTCCTCACCGTGCGTACCCCGAGCCGCCTGGAGCTCACCTATCTGCAGAGTGCCTCCGACCTGGCGCAGATGATCGCGGCCGGGTCCTTCCCGTTCGCGAACCAGCAGCTCGACATGGACGCCTCGCCCCGTGTGGGCGACGGCCTGATCCGGCTCGACGCCGACGCCATCGTCCAGTACGCCTCCCCGAACGCCCTGTCCGCCTACCACCGGCTAGGCCTCGCCTCCGACCTCGTCGGCCAGCACCTGGGCAGGACCACCGCCGACCTCGCCCCGACCCGGGGCCCGGTGGACGAGGCACTCGCCAAGGTCGCCAGCGGCTGGGCGCCGCGCGAGTTCGAGATCGAGGCCACCGACGGCGTCATCCAGTTCCGCGCGATCCCGCTCAAGCCGAAAGGCACCCGCATCGGTTCCCTCGTCCTGCTCCGCGACGTCACCGAACTGCGTCGGCGAGAGCGCGAGTTGATCACCAAGGACGCGACGATCCGGGAGATCCACCACCGCGTCAAGAACAACCTCCAGACGGTGGCGGCGCTGCTCCGCCTCCAGGCCCGGCGCATCGAGTCCGACCGCGGGCGCGAGGCCCTAGAAGAGGCAGTGCGGCGAGTCGGATCGATTGCGATCGTGCACGAGACGCTCTCCCAGAACCTGGACGAGCGTGTGGAGTTCGACGACATCGCCGACCGCGTACTGGCCATGGTCGCGGAGATCTCCCCGGGCAAGGTCGCGGGCCGGCGCACCGGCCGCTTCGGCATTCTCGACGCCGAGGTCGCCACGCCGCTGTCGATGGTGCTGACCGAGGTGCTGCAGAACGCTCTGGAGCACGGCTTCCGTGAGGGCGACACCGGCACGGTCGAGGTCTCGGCGGTCCGCGGTGGTACGACCAAGGAAGCCCGGCTGCTGGTCACGGTCCAGGACGACGGGATCGGCCTGCCGGAGGGGTTCGATCCGCACACCGCCGGCAATCTCGGCCTGCAGATCGTGCGGACTTTGGTGGAGGGCGAGTTGGGTGGCACCTTTGACATGGTCCCGGCCCCGGAGCGCGGCACCCGCGTGATCCTGGACATCCCGGTACCGCCGCAGAAGTAGCCGGCTCCGCAGCTTCGGAGAAGGTGCCGGAAAAGCAATGAGCCCCGGGCCACCAAGTGGCCCGGGGCTAAAGCTCGTTGCTGCTTAACTAAGCGCATCGGGGGAACTGCGCGCTGCGGCTCGGGGGCGGGAGATGCGTACTCGCTGTACGCGCCGCCAAGCTCAGGCTGTCAGCAGGGGTGGGTTGTCAGGCGGAGGCCTGACGGGCCCGGTTGCGGGCGGCGCGGCGCTTCATGGCGCGGCGCTCGTCCTCGCTGAGACCACCCCAGACGCCGGAGTCCTGGCCGGACTCGAGCGCCCACTGCAGACACTGCTCCATCACCGGGCAGCGACGGCAGACGGCCTTGGCTTCCTCGATCTGCAGCAGCGCAGGACCGGTGTTGCCGATGGGGAAGAAGAGCTCGGGGTCTTCCTCGCGGCAAACGGCGTTGTGACGCCAGTCCATGGCTGCTACCTCTCCTTGGTATTACGTGCAGGGCTTGCTTGTGAATGTGAACGCTTTCACGAATCCCTCAACAAGTGAAGGGCCGACCGCCAGGTTCCCTGACGTAGGTCCTGTGAGTTGAAGAGGGGTTCTGGTGATCAGTGGAGGCCGGTGTTGCGGGCCGTCCCGATCGCCATGTAGAGACTCGCAAACCTCAGCGGCGGACACAACCCCTTCCGGAAAGTTTTTTTTGATTCTTCGGTGTCGACTAGGTCACAGCCGTACTTCCATGGGGTGGATCCTGGCCTAAACGTTCGAGTGAAAGGACTTTAGCCAGTTCTGCTCACACAATCACACGCAGTGCACGGCGTACGCCTGTGAACGTCACGCTTGTTCGCAGCCCCAGGTGGTCACCGTCCATCTGGAGGGGGAGCGGGACCTTCGAATGCAAGGTGAACTCTGTCAAGTCATGCAGAGAGGTGGCGTGCTTGCCATGGGGTCCACGCTCGGGGGACGAAGTGAGCAACTGGGTGCCATACCGGGCAACCGCCGCAGTGGACAGGCGGCTGAGACCGAAGAGATCGAGGCCGGTATCGAACGAGGCTTTAGGTGCCGCGTAGATCGGGCGATTCCCCAGAAACGTCCAGGGCGAGGTGTTCGAGACTATGGACAGCACCAGATCGGTGACCGGATCCTCTCCGGCCCGCTCCAGCGTGATCGTCCCGTTGCGGCGGTTCGGCTCGCCGAGGAGCTGACGCACGACCTGGCGCACGTAAAGAGCGTGTGTGGATTTCCGGCCGCGTTCGCGATGCTGCTCCACACGACCCACCACACCGGCGTCGAAGCCGAGCCCCGCGTTGAAGGTGAACCAGCGGGCCGGCACCGCCTCGTCCTCCGTGCCCGGCGTGCCCGAGGTCAGCCCCAGGCCGACGGTCCGCTCGCTGCCGTCACGCAGGGCGTCCAGCAGGGCGCCGGTGGCCTCCACGGCGTCGTTGGGCAGACCCAGGGCGCGGGTGAAGACATTGGTGGAGCCGCCCGGGACCACGGCGAGGCCGGGCAGGTGGCCCGGAGCGGGGCCGGCGTGCAGGAGGCCGTTGACCACCTCGTTGACCGTGCCGTCGCCGCCGAGGGCCACCACCAGGTCGATGTCGTCGCTGTCCGCGGCGTGCCGGCCCAGGTCCCGTGCGTGACCGCGGTACTCGGTGGTGACCGCTTCCAGCTTCATCTCGCTGGCGAGCGCATGGATCAGTACGTCGCGTGTGCGCGCACTTGTAGTGGTTGCCGCCGGATTGACCACGAGAAGTGCACGCATGACTGGCAGCGTACCTACTGGGGGGTACCTGGCCCATACCGAGGTAGGGATCAGGTAAGAGGGCGGGGGTGAACCTCGCTACGGGGGGCGCGTACGACCAGGGCTACTCTTCAGGGGTGAGCAGTGAGCAGACCCCCACCACCGAGGAAACCACCGGTCCCCGCCCCCGGCGTCTGACGTACGCCGCGCTGCTGGCCGCACTGGAGGGGCTCGCTCTGGTCGTCGGCGGCGTCTGGATCCTCGTCCTCGGCCTCACGGGCCATCCGGACGACCGGCAGCAGGCCGTGACCGGGGGCATCACACTGATGGTGCTCGCGCTGCTCCCGCTGCTCGCGGCCCGTGGACTGCTCGCCCTGCGCAGCTGGAGCCGCGGTCCGGCCGTGATCACCCAGCTCTTGGCGCTGCCGGTGGCCTACAACCTGCTGCAGGCCGACAGCATGGCCATTCCGGGCGGGATCGCCCTCGCGGTCGTGGCCGTCGCGTCGCTCGTGCTGCTGGTGAACCCCGAGACGACCCGGGCCCTCGGGATCCGCGGGCCCGGCAACCCCGGCAACCTGGAGAAGTAGCCGTCACTCCTCGACGAGGAGCTTCTCCCGCAGCTGTGCCAGCGTGCGCGCCAGCAGCCGGGAGACGTGCATCTGGGAGATGCCGACCTCCTGCGCGATCTGCGACTGGGTCATGTTGCCGAAGAACCGCAGCAGCAGGATCCGCTTCTCACGCGGCGGGAGATCCTCCAGCAGTGGCTTGAGAGACTCCCGGTACTCCACGCCCTCCAGCGCCTCGTCCTCCGCGCCGAGGGTGTCCGCGACCGCCGGGGACTCGTCGTCGGTGTCGGGAACGTCCAGGGACAGCGTGGAGTACGCGTTGGCGGACTCCAGGCCCTCCAGGACCTCCTCCTCCGAGATCGCCAGCTTCTCGGCGAGCTCGTGGACCGTGGGGGAGCGGCCGTGCAGCTGCGAGAGCTCGGCCGTGGCCGTGGTCAGCGCCAGGCGCAGCTCCTGCAGCCGGCGCGGGACGCGCACCGCCCATCCCTTGTCGCGGAAGTGCCGCTTGATCTCGCCGACGACCGTCGGGGTCGCGTACGTCGAGAACTCCACGCCGCGGTCCGGGTCGAAACGGTCGACCGACTTGATCAGGCCGATCGTGGCGACCTGGGTGAGGTCGTCCAGCGGCTCGCCGCGGTTGCGGAAGCGGCGCGCGAGATGCTCCACGAGCGGCAGATGCATCCGGACCAGCTGGTTGCGCAGCTCCGCGTACTCGGGGCTGCCGCTGCTCAGGGTGCGCAGCTTGAGGAACATGTCGCGCGCCCCGCTGCGGTCCGGAGAACCGTGCTGTGCGTGATGTGCGCGCGGCGTCTGATCCTCGGAGTGTCGCTCGTGCTCGCTCATCGTCCCGCCCGTCGCCCTTCCCCGAGCCCTCGCCTCCTCCGACACTCTCGACTTCGCGCGAGTGGGGGGACCCCCCTGGGCCGGGGATGCGGCGATCCCCTCGCCCGGAGGCGCGCTCCGCACGGCACCGTCCCGGTCCGGTCGCCCGCCGCCCGGGAGGACGGCCCCCGTGGAGTCGTCCTCGGGATGCGGGCGGGCCTGCTCGGGGATGCCGTCGATGCCGTCCGCCATGCGCCGGGCACCACTCGGGCCGCTCGTGCCCGTGCCTTCGGCCGGCAGCTCTCGTGTGCCGCGCTCTTCGTCCCGCACCGGCCCGTCCTCGCTCCTCACGCCGGCCCGGGTCCCGCGCCGCGCTGTTTGTAGAGGCTGATCGAAACGGTTTTGTCCTTGTCCACGGCAGAGGAGACCTTGCCCGCGAGGGCGGACAGGACGGTCCAGGCGAAGGTGTCCCGAGACGGGGCATGACCATCCGTGGTCGGTGCCGAGACGGTGACCTCGAGTGAGTCGTCGACGAGGCGGAAGACACAGCTGAGCACCGAGCCGGGCACGGCCTGCTGAAGCAGGATCGCGCAGGCCTCGTCCACCGCGATGCGCAGGTCCTCGATCTCGTCGAGGGTGAAGTCCAAACGGGCTGCGAGACCGGCCGTGGCCGTACGCAGCACCGACAGGTAGGCCCCCGCGGCCGGCAGCCGGACTTCCACGAAGTCCTGGGTCGCGGGCTCGCCTGCGATCTGGGACACCCTCACCTCCATGGTGGTACAAGCGTTTCAGGGCCGAGGGTCGCCCCTCGGGGGGTAACGCGATACGTAGTTCAGCGGTGACGCTATCGCGCTCTCGACGGTCCTGTCCCCGGGACCCCAACCCCTTGTCGTCACTCACAGTAAACCTGTGTATACGCTCCGTGTCTAGGGGTTGGGCGGGCCCAAATGGGAAGAGCGCGCGCCGGGTTGACGTACCCAGACGTCAGACGGTCGAACCGTCCGCCGCCGGGGTCCTGTCGTGTCACACCAGGACATGGTCCACGAAACACCAACGCCAGGTCTCCCCGGGCTCGTGAGTCCGCATCACCGGGTGACCGGACTCCTTATGATGCTCCGCCGCGTGCCGTCCCGGTGAGGAGTCGCAGCAGCCGACGTGACCGCAGCTGAGGCACAGCCGCAGTTGCACCGGATCCATGCCCTCCGCCAGGCACTCCGGACACGTCTCGCTGAGCGGGCCGGGTTCGGGGTGCGGCAGCGCGTCGGCGTGCGTGCACTGTTTCATGATTGCCAGGTTACGACGGTCGGGCGGAAGAGCGTCGAAAAATGAGGGCGGGCGAGAACGATGGACGTGATGCCACTGCTGCTGCTCGTGGCGGGCAGTGCCGCGATCGCCGCGGCCGCGCGGCGCACCCCGGTGCCGGCGCCACTGCTGCTGGTGGCCGTGGCACTGGCGGTCAGCTACGTCCCAGGGGTGCCCGAGTACACGCTCGACCCGCACATCGTCCTGCCGCTCATCCTGCCCCCGCTGCTGCACACCGCCGCCACCGACAGCTCCTACCTCGACCTGCGGGCGCAGCTGCGGCCGGTCGCGATGCTGTCCGTCGGGTACGTGCTGTTCGCGACCTTCGTCGTCGGCTGGGCCCTGTACCTGATCGTGCCGGGCATGCCGCTGACCGCTGCCCTGGTCTTCGGGGCGGTGGTGGCGCCCCCGGACGCGGTCGCGGCGACGGCGGTGGCCCGCCGGGTCGGGCTGCCGTCGCGGATCACCACGATCCTCCAGGGCGAGTCCCTGCTGAACGACGCCACCGCGATCACCGCCTACCGGGTGGCCCTGGCCGCCGCCGTCGGCGAGGGCGCGACCTGGGCCGGGGGCATCGGCGAATTCCTGCTCGCGGCGGTCGGCGGCGTCGTGGTGGGCCTGCTGCTGATGGCGCCGATCCACTGGCTGCGCACGCACGTGAAGGAGGCGCTGCCGCAGAACACGCTCTCCCTTCTGATCCCGTTCGTCGCGTACGCCGTCGCCGAGCAGGTGCACGCCTCCGGTGTCCTCGCGGTCGTGGTCGTCGCGCTCTACCTGGGGCACCGCGCGTGGGAGGTCGATTTCGCGACGCGTCTGCAGGAGGAGGCGGTCTGGAAGATGGTCGCCTTCGTCCTGGAGTCGGCGGTGTTCGCGCTGATCGGACTGCAGCTGCCGGTGGTCCTGAAGGGCCTCGGGGAGTACGAGGGAGCCGAGGCCGCCTGGTACGCGGTCGCCGTCTTCCTGATCGTCGTCGCGACCCGGTTCGTCTGGGTGTACCCCGCCACCTTCCTGCCGCGGCTGCTGTCGGCCCGGGTGCGGGAACGGGAGGAGAACCCGACCTGGAAGGGGCCGTTCGTCATCGCGTGGGCGGGGATGCGGGGCGTGGTCTCGCTGGCCATCGCCTTCTCGATCCCGCTCACCATGCACGACGGCGAGGAGCCGTTCCCGCAGCGCAACCTCATCCTCTTCCTGACCTTCACGACCGTCATCGGGACCCTCGTGGTGCAGGGCCTGACTCTGCCCCCGCTGATCCGGCTGCTGAAGTTCCCCGGGCGGGACGCCCAGACCGAGACGCTCGCCGAGGCCAATGCCCAGGCGCAGGCCTCCAGGGCCGCCGGACGGCGCCTGGACGAGCTCCTGGCCGACGAGCGCAACGCACTGCCCGCCCCGCTCGCCGACCGGCTGCGCATCGTCCTGGAGCGCCGCCGCAACGCCGTCTGGGAACGGCTCGGGCAGGCCAACCCGGTCACCGGGGAGTCCGTCGACGACACCTACCGGCGGCTGTCGCGGGAGATGATCAGCGCCGAGCGCGAGGTGTTCGTGAGGCTCCGGGACGGCCGCTACATCGACGACGAGATGCTGCGGACCCTGCTGCGCAGGCTGGACCTGGAGGAGGCGGCGGCCTTCCGCGAGGCGGCCTGACGACGGGGCGGCTTGACGACGGGGCGGCTTGACGACGGGGCGGTGCCTCAGGGGAAGGGGCGGCCGGTGACCACGGCCGCCACGGCCGTGCCGCGGGGGAAGGCGCCTTCGCCGGCCAGGGTGACCAGTCCGAACAGCAGCTTGGCGACATACAGGCGCTCGACGGGCAGGCCGTGCCGGTGCTCGAAGTCCGCCGCGAAGGCGTCGAGCTCGGCGGGCACGCGCGCGTAGCCGCCGAAGTGGAAGCGGTCCTCCAGGCTCCAGGTGCCGCGCCGCCCACCGAAGGCCTCACGCTGCAAGGCTTCCGTCTCGGCGGCCAGGAACCCGCCCCTGAGCACCGGCACGCCCAGGGCCCGCCGGCCGGGAGCGAGACCGGCGGCCAGCCCCGCGAGCGTGCCACCGGTGCCGCAGGCCACGGCGACGACCTCGGCGTGGCCGCGCAGCTCGGCGCCGAGCGCCCGGCAGCCGCGTACGGCCTCGGCGTTGCTGCCGCCTTCGGGGACGACATACGCCTCCTCGGCGCCCGCCGCGCCCAGGATGCCCGCCAGGATCCGCGGCTCGGACTTGCGGCGGTAGGTCGCCCTGTCGACGAAGTGCAGCCGCATGCCGTCGGCCGTACAGCGGGCCAGCGAGGGGTTGAGGGGCCGGCCGGCGAGCTCGTCGCCGCGTACGACACCGACCGTGGGGATGTTGAGCAGCCGGCCGGCCGCGGCCGTGGCGCGCAGGTGGTTGGACCAGGCACCGCCGAAGGTGACGACGGTACGGCCGGCCGCCGCGGTCAGGTTCGGCGCGAGCTTGCGCCACTTGTTGCCGATCAGCTCCGGGTGGATCAGATCGTCCCGCTTCAACAGCAGCCGCACGCCCCGACGCTCGAACCGGCTGTCCACGGCTTCCTGCACCGGCGAGGGCAGCCGGGGGCGCAGCGCGGCGAGTCCGGGGGTGTCGGGGCTGGTCACCGGGCCATTGTCACCCGGGAGTGGGGGAGGCGGGGGCTCGGGGCTGACGCCGTTCTCCGCGCCCGTTCTCCGCGCCCGGGCACCCGATCCGAGGCCTGGACGCGGGTGCTTCCGAACGCCGCAACGGGCCCCCTCTGCCCAGCAGCGCGAAGATCCATTCCCGCTCTTTCGGGTAATAGCACCACGACGTTGAGTGAGGAAGGCTTGCCCGTGCACATCGATGCCCGAGGCATATGGGCGTCGGTCACAACCGGGAGGGCAGTTCTCTATGTCGGTAGGCGAAGAGGTCCGCACGGAGCAGACCAAGCCGCAGCAGAGTCTCGGCACGGCGGCCGCGCGGAACCTGGCCACCACGACCAAGTCCGTGCCGCAGATGCAGGAGATCAGCTCCCGCTGGCTGCTGCGGATGCTGCCGTGGGTCGACATCCAGGGTGGTACGTACCGGGTGAACCGGCGGCTGACGTTCGCCGTGGGCGACGGCCGGCTCACGTTCGTGAAGACCGGCGACCGTGTCGAGATCATCCCCGCGGAACTGGGCGAGCTGCCGGCACTGCGGTCGTACGAGGACGAGGAGGTGCTCTTCGAGATCGCCCGCCGCTGCGAGCAGCGGGAGATCGCGGCGGGCGACGTGATCGCGTCGTTCGGCAGCCCGGCCGACGAGGTGTACCTCCTGGCGCACGGCAGGGTCGAGAAGGTCGGCACAGGCCCCTACGGGGACGACGAGTCCCTCGGAGTCCTCGCCGACGGTGCCTACTTCGGCGACGACGCGCTGCTGAACGAGGACGCGATCTGGGAGTACACGGCCCGCGCCCTCACCGCGTGCACCGTGCTCGTGCTGCCCCGCCAGGAGTTCGAGCAGGTCGCGGAGCGCTCGGACACCCTGCGCGAACACCTCCAGCAGCGCCGCGCGATCCCCTCGCAGCGCTCCAACAAGTACGGCGAGAAGGAGATCGACCTCTCCTCCGGCCACTCCGGCGAGCCGGACATCCCGCACACCTTCGTCGACTACGACGCCCGGCCCCGTGAGTACGAACTGAGCGTCGCCCAGACCGTGCTGCGCATCCACACGCGCGTGGCCGACCTCTACAACCAGCCCATGAACCAGACCGAGCAGCAGATCCGGCTGACGGTCGAGGCGCTGAAGGAGCGCCAGGAGCACGAGCTCATCAACAACCGCGACTTCGGTCTTCTGCACAACTGCGAGTACGACCAGCGGATCCAGCCGCACGAAGGCGTGCCCGGCCCGGACGACATGGACGAGCTGCTCAGCAGGCGCCGCGGCACCAAGATGCTCCTCGCCCACCCGCGCGCCATCTCCGCGTTCGGGCGCGAGCTCAACAGGCGCGGGCTGGTGCCCGAGACCATCGACATGGCCGGCAACCGCATCCCGACCTGGCGCGGTGTGCCGATCTTCCCGTGCAACAAGATCCCGGTCTCGGACGCCCGTACGACGTCGATCATCGCGCTGCGCACCGGCGAGGCCGACCAGGGCGTCATCGGTCTGCGCGCCTCCGGCATCCCGGACGAGATCGAGCCGAGCCTGTCGGTGCGCTTCATGGGCATCAACGAACAGGCCATCATCAAGTACCTGGTCACGGGCTACTACTCGGCCGCGGTCCTGGTACCGGACGCGCTCGGCGTCCTGGAGAACGTCGAGATCGGCCGCTGGCGGTGACGCTCCCGGTATGCCTGCCGTGTCCCCGCCCGTCAGGGCGGGTACACCCTCGGGGTACGCGCCCAGCGGCAGCGGAAGCGCCATCGTCCGCTCATTCTCCGAGGCGGTCCCATGGGTGAGTCCCTCACGGAGTCCAGGACGGAGACGGCGCTGCCCGCCCCCGGTGGGCAGCGCGGCGCCGAGCCCCGGCAGGCTGCCGGGGCTCCGGATGGGCGGGGGCCGATCGGGACGCAGCGGGACGGCGGGCCGGCACCGGCCGACGGGCACGAGGCGGTCATCCTGCTGGAGCGGGCCCGGGCGGAGGTCGATCCGGTGCTGCGGGCCGCGCTCGGCTCGCTGCCCGGGCCGATGCGGCGGATCGCGCTCTACCACTTCGGCTGGGAGCAGGCCGACGGCACCCCGGTGGAGGGGGGCTCCGGCAAGGCGATCCGGCCCGCGCTGGTCCTCGCCGCGGCGGCCGCCCTCGGCGGGTCCGAGGCGCGGGCGGGGGCGGCTCGGGCAGCCGCCGCGGTGGAGCTGGTCCACAACTTCACACTGCTGCACGACGACGTGATGGACCGGGACACGACCCGCCGTCACCGCCCCACCGCGTGGACCGTGTTCGGCGACGCCGACGCGATCCTCGCCGGGGACACCCTGCAGGCGCTGGCCCTGCGACTGCTCGCCCAGGACCCGCACCCGGCGTCCCCGGCCGCCGCCGCCCGGCTCGCGGACTGCGTGGTCGAACTGTGCGCGGGGCAGCACGCGGACACGGCCATGGAGCGGTGCGCCCCCGAGGAGGTCACGCTCGACGAGGTGCTCGCCATGGCGGAGGCCAAGACGGGCGCTCTGCTCGGAAGCGCCTGTGCGATCGGCGGGCTGTACGCGGGCGGGTCGGACGCGGAAGTGATGGCGCTGGACGCGTTCGGCCGGGAGGCCGGGCTCGCCTTCCAGCTCATCGACGACGTCATCGGCATATGGGGCGACCCTCGCCGCACCGGCAAGCCCGTCGGTGCCGACCTGGCGGCCCGCAAGAAGTCGCTGCCGGTGGTGGCGGCCTTCGCCTCCGGCACACCGGCGGCGGCCGAACTCGCCGAACTGTACGCACGACCCAGCGAGAAGGAGGACCTGGACCACATCGCCCTGACAGTGGAGCGCGCGGGCGGCCGTGACTGGGCTCAGGGTCAGGCGGCCGACCGGATGGCCCGGGCGATGCAGCAGCTGGCCCGAGCGGTGCCGGACCCGGAGGCGGCGGGCGGTCTGCTGGCACTCGCCGAGTTCGTCACGCGGCGCACCAGTTGACGACCCGCAGCAGCGGACGGCCCGCGTCGGTCGGTGGCCCGCAGCGGTTGTCGGCCGACGGCAGTCAACGGCCGCGGTGGTGGTCGTCCGCGATCAGTCGTCGACCACCGGTAGCCGATGACCGACCGCGGTTGCCGGCCGTCAGCACCCATGGCCGACAGCAGCCGATAGACGGCAGCAGCCGATGACCGGCAACACTCGATGGCCGGCAACGGCCGGCGACAGGCAGCACCAGCGACGCCCCTTCGGGCGACCGAAGGGCAGGACCCCGGAGCGCCGGGGCTGTGCGGCTCCTGACACCGCACAGTCACCGGCCTCCGATCGGCGGGTCCCGCACTTCCCCACGGTGTGCGGGGCCCGCCCCCCTTCCCGTATCAGTCGAGTTTGGGCAAACGTTCGATCCAATCCCGCCAAGATCCTGCTCGGATCCCCCCGTGCGGGCCAACCCCCCTACGATCGACGCCCGTCGGGACGAGCGAAGGGGCGGGGCATGGGTGTGGCCATCCGGACGGCGGGCGAAGAGGACAGGGAGCTGATCGTCCGGCTTCTGGACGAGGCGTTCCAGGACGACCCCGTGAGCGGCTGGGTCTTCCCCGGTGCGGAGGACCGCCGTGCCAAGCACCCCGGGCTCATGGCTGCCTTCACCGACATCGTGCTCGCGGCCGGCCGCATTGACGTCACCGAGGACGGCTCGGCCTGCGCCCTGTGGCTCCCCATGCCCGCCGACGAGGGCCACGACGACCACGACGCCGAGGACGAGGGCCCGGCCCAAGTGCGGGAGGCCGTCGACCCGGACAACGAGCGCATCGAGACGATCGGCCGGCTGACGGCCGCGGTCCATCCCACCGGACGGGCCCACGAGTACCTGTGGATGATCGGCGTGGCCCCCGGCCGCCAGGGCGAGGGCCTGGGCACCGCGCTCATCGAGGCCGTCCTCGACCGCTGCGACCGAGAGGGCCTGCCCGCCTACCTGGAGGCCAGCAGCGCCCGCAGCCGCAGACTGTACGAGCGACTCGGCTTCGAGCCCGCCGGCCCGGTCCTCGACCTCCCGGACGGCCCGGCGATGTGGCCCCTGTGGCGTGAGCCCAGGCCGCACCGGCCCGCCTAGGGAGTGTCCGCAATGTCCCGCCTGCCGCGTGAGGCCCGGCACGCTCCCCGAGTGCCTTGAGGGCGTGCAACAAGGTCTAGAGGTCTCGTCCGCCCTGCCCCCTTCGGCGGCACCGTCGCCACGAACCGCTCCATCAGTCCCTTCGGCACGGCGCGACCCGCGACCGCACGGGCTGTCCGGTCACGGCCATGGGGTCGTGCATGAGGGCCGTGACCAGCGAGCGGTCCCTCGGCCTGGTCATCAGGTCGGCGACCACGTCGGGGTCCGGCGCGAGCCGTGCGTGCAGCCGCGTGTCGATTTGGCGCAGCAGGTCGGCGCGTCCGGTGAGGTAGTTGAAGGCGGTACCCACGGGCACCCCGGCCTCGACACCGGCGTCGCCGAGGGCGGCCCGACGCCCGGGGGTGTGCCGGTCATGCGGAGTCTCTTCTCCCACTTTCGACGGCTCGCGTAATTCCCTTGCAACCACTACAGCAGGAGTGACTACAACTGAAGTCGTTACAGCGGCAGCCTAGGAAAAGAGACCGGCTTGCGAAAGCTCACGTACTTCATCGCCTGTTCCCTCGACGGCTTCATCGGCGACCCGGACGGCGACGCATCGGCGATGCTCCGTTTCGTCGACGAGGAGTTCCTCGCCTTCCTCAAGGCGGAATACCCGGAGACCGTGGCCACCCACGGCCGCCGGGCCCTCGGCATCGACGACCTGCCGAACAAGCGGTTCGACACCGTCATCCAGGGGCGGGGCAGCTACGAGCTCGCCCTGAAGGAAGGCATCGCCAGCCCCTACGCCCACCTGCGCGAGTACGTCGCCTCCAGCACCCTGAAGGAGTCGCCCGACCCGAACGTCGAGATCGTCGCGGACGACCTGGTCGGCAGGGTCCGCGAACTGAAGTCGGAGGAGAGTGAGTTCGACATCTACCTGTGCGGCGGCTCGAAGGTCGCCGGTGAACTGATCGACGAGATCGACGAGCTCGTCATCAAGGCCTACCCGCTCGTGTACGGCACGGGCATGCCGATGTTCGGCTCCGGCTTCGCGATCTCGGAGTTCATCCTCGAATCGGTGCGCACGTTCGGCAACGGCGCGGTGGTGCGCACGTACGGCAGGAAGCGCTGAGCCTTCGACCGGCCTACCCTGAGGACATGGGCAGCGATCAACGCGTCTGTCCGGCCTGCGGACAGCCAGTGGAAACAGTCGTCCGGCGCCACAAGACGCTGGGCGCATGGGTCCCGCTCTGGGTGGCGGGCCCGTGCAGTAACCCCGCGTGCGGGGGCTACGGCGCGGAGGGTGCCGACAGCGGCCACGCGGGCGAGGGCACCCGGCCCGCGGAAGGTGACCGGGGCGCCGAAGGTCCCGGGCCCGACGAGCATGCCCGGCACGCCGGTGGAGCCCGGCCCTCCGGGGACACCGTCCCATATGCCGCGAATCCGCCCGAACCGGCCCCGGGAGAATCCGTCAAGAAGAATTCCTGAGCCCGTGTCGAGATGCGCGGCCCGGCTCCGACGTCCCCTGTGAGAGCCGCCCACCGGGGCGGTGAGAGCCGAAGGAGCGGACTGATGAAGTACCTGGTCATGGTGCAGGGCACACAGGCGGACTACGAAGCCATGCGCGGCAAGGCGTCGGCGAACTCCCCGGCCTGGAGCGAGGAGGAGCTGCGGACCATGTTCGCCTACATGGGCGCCATCAACGACGACCTCTCCGAGAGCGGCGAGCTCGTCGACGCGCAGGGACTGGCCGAGCCGGCGCAGACCCGGCACGTCACCCTCGGTGACGGCGGTAAGGCCGTGATCACCGACGGGCCGTACAGCGAGACCAAGGAGCTGCTGGCCGGCTACTGGGTCCTGGAGTGCGAGAGCCTGGAGCGGGTCACGGAGATCGCCGACCGCGTCTCCCGCTGCCCCCAGCCTGCTGGTGCCCCCGACCACCCGGTCGTGATCCGCCCGATCATGGACGGTTCCGGGGACATCTGACGAACCGGCCCACGCCGACGGACACGCTGGTGAGGAGCACACCCGAGATCGAGGACCTGCTGCGCGGCAACGCGCCGCAGGTCCTCGGCGCGCTGGTCAGACGGTACGGGCACTTCGACGCCGCCGAGGACGCCGTGCAGGAGGCGCTGCTCGCGGCGGCCGGGCAATGGCCCTCGGCGGGCGTGCCCGGCAATCCGCGCGGCTGGCTGATCAAGGTCGCCTCGCGGCGGCTCACCGACGCCCTGCGCAGCGATCAGGCCCGCAGACAGCGCGAGGAGCGGGCGGCCGCGCTCGCGCCCCGGGACGCCTTCACAGCGCCGCCGCCCGGGGAGCGGGCGCCCCGCGAGGACGACACGCTCTCGCTGCTGTTCCTGTGCTGCCATCCGGACCTGTCGCCGCCCGCCCAGATCGCGCTCACGCTGCGCGCCGTGGGCGGTCTGACCACAGCGGAGATCGCCCGGGCGTATCTCGTCCCGGAGGCGACCATGGCGCAGCGGGTCAGCCGGGCCAAGCAGAAGGTGCGGGGCGTGCGCTTCGGCCGCCCGGACCGCTGGGAGCAGCGGCTGCCGTCCGTCCTGCAGACCCTCTACCTGATCTTCAACGAGGGCTACACGGCCACCTCCGGCTCCGCGCTGCAGCGCCGCGACCTCGCGGGCGAGGCCGTGCGGCTGACCCGCACGGTCCACCGGCTGCTGCCCGGCGACTGCGAGGTGGCCGGTCTGCTCGCGCTGATGCTGCTCACCGACGCCCGGCGCGACGCGCGCAGCGGTCCGCGCGGCGAGCTGATCCCCCTCGACGAGCAGGACCGCGACCGCTGGGACAGACCCGCGATCGAGGAGGGCGTCGCGCTGGTCACCCGGGCCCTGTCCCGGGGCCGCCCGGGGCCGTTCCAACTGCGGGCCGCGATCGCCGCCGTGCACGACGAGGCGCCCTCGCCCGAGGCGACCGACTGGGCCGAGATCCTGGGCCTGTACGACGTGCTCGTCGGCCTGGTCCCCGGCCCGGTCGAACGCCTCAACCGCGGGGTCGCCGTCGCCATGGTCCACGGGCCGCGCGCAGGACTGGCCGAAGTGGACTCCCTGGCCGACGAGTTGAAGGGCCACCGCCTGGACGCCGTACGAGGCCACCTCCTGGAGCGCGCGGGCGAGCCCGAAGCAGCCCGGGCCGCCTACGAGTCGGCGGCCGCGCAGACCCTCAGCCTGCCCGAGCAGCGCTATCTCCGGGCCAGGGCGGCGCGGTTGAGCGACTAGCGTGTGAGACACGGGCAGACCGGGGGAGCGGCGTCGCCGGGTGTGGCGCCTGGTGGTGATCGTGTGGGTGCTGGTCGTGGCCGTCGCGGGCGGGCTGACGCTGTGGATGCGGGACTCGACGGAGCCTCGAAGGCCGTACGTCTGAGAGGAGACGAATCCACGGACGCGGGGCACCGGTTCGAACAGCACCGCCGCCTCCCCGCGACCGGATCCGAACGCCCCCTAGCCGCGCGGCCCGCCCGTCACCGGGTCCCGGGTCGTCAGGCAGTACGTGCCGCCCGCCGGGTCCCGCATCACCGTCCAGCCGGAGAAGCCGGCCACGCAGACGGCCCCGAGTTCCTCGTGCCGCGCCCGGGTCGCCGCGACGTCCGCGCAGGCGAGGTCGAGGTGGGCGGAGGCCGGGCGTTCCTCGCCGAGGCGTTGCAGGAGCAGACGGACCGGCAGGCCGGGCGGCGGCTTGACCACGTGGAACTCCGGGAGGGACCCCGGCAGCGACTCCCAGCCGTCGAGCAGCGCGCTCCAGAATTCGACCTCCCTCCCGTAGCCCGAGGACGGGACGTCCACGCACACCTGGTCGAGCCGGCTGCCCCGCACCACGTCCGGCCGTGACGACTGCCCGCGCCAGGGGTCCGCGCAGAACAACTGCCCGCCGGGCGAGCGCAGCACGACGAGTGACCCGAGGTCGGCCACCACGCTCGCACCGAGCCGAACCGCCGTGGCGGCGAACTCCGGTACGTCGTCCACGCAGAAGTCGATGTGCGCGCCGCCGGAGCCGGCGCCGACCGCCTGTACCTTCACGTACGCGTCGGCGCCGTCGGGGAGCAGAGTGCCGAATTCATCCTGCTCCCCGCGCAGTTCGGACAGGCGGGTGTCCGTGACCGTCGTCCAGAAGTCGCAGGCGGCGCCGAAGGCCTCACGCGGGCGGTCGATGAAGGCGTACGTCCAGCTGATTCTCATGGGCGCGATCGTAGAGGGCACGCTCCACCGCCACCTGCGTGAACCTTGACCAGCCCTTGCCGCACCGTCCCCGTCCATTGGCTGCGCTTGTTTGCATTCAGGAATGGACCACATCACGTTCCTCGTCATCGTCATCGTCACCGCACTCGCCTTCGACTTCACCAACGGTTTCCACGACACGGCGAACGCGATGGCCACGTCCATCGCCACCGGCGCGCTCGCTCCCCGTACGGCGGTCCTGATCAGCGGTGTCCGCAACGTCATCGGTGCCTTCCTGTCCACCGAGGTCGCCAGGACCATCTCGGGCGGCATCGTGAACGACACCCTCGTCTCCCCGGGCATGATCTTCGCGGGGCTGGTCGGCGCGATCCTGTGGAATCTGCTGACCTGGCTGGCCGGTCTGCCGTCGAGCTCCTCGCACGCCCTGTTCGGCGGGGGCGTCGCGGGCCGGATGGCGGTCGCCTGGACGGTCACCCTGCCCGCCGCCGCGCTGGTCGGGGGTCTGGCCGCCGCGGTCGTGCGGCACGGCGGGGATCTCGGCACGGCGGCCGTCGCGCTGGTCGGCGTGGCCCTGGCCGCGGGCATCGTGGTCATCTCGCACCGCAACCCGGTGCACGCGCACAACGTCAACGATGCACGAGAAGTCAGTATCCGCACCGAGCCGCCGGCCAAGGTCGGCACGGCCGCCTGACCGACGGGGAGCCGGGCACGCATCTGGACCGGACCGCACTCGGCCGGTCCGCCGATTGCCGGAGTGGGGACGACGGTCCGGCAGGCCGCCGGTCGCGCCCTGACGTTGTCGTAAGGCCCGCTGGTGTCAGGCGGCGGACAGGGCGCTCAGGGCGGAGTCCAGGCGGGCGGTGGCGTCGTCGGCGACGGGCTTGAGGGTGTCGAGGCCGGTCAGGGTGACCATGGTGCCCGGGTCGAGGGCCTGGACGAGCGTGGTGTCGCCGTCACGGCGGACGACGACGTTGCAGGGCAGGAGCAGGCCGATGCCGCGGTCGGCTTCCAGGGCCTGGTGGGCGAGCGGCGGGTTGCAGGCGCCGAGGATCAGGTAGTCCTCCATGTCGTGGCCGAGCTTGGCCTTGAGGGTGGCCTTGACGTCGATCTCGGTGAGGATGCCGAAGCCCTGATCGGCCAGGGCCTTGCGTACTGCGGTGACGGCGGTGTCGAAGTCGGCGCCGAGGCGGACGGTGCGGTCGTAGGACACGGGCACTCCCGGATGGTGCGGAACAACTGATCCCCCTATACCCCGCCGGGTACCCGCGGGGCGGAGGGCGATGTCTTCAGCGGGGGTCCTTCCGCTCCTGGAATACCCCCCTGGGTATCCCTGTTAGGGTGAGTGTCCAATACCCCCCGGGGTACATCGTCCGAGAGGAGTCGTGAGCCGTGTTCTTTGTCGACACCCTGGAATTCGAGGGCCTGGGCAACCGCAGCTACCTGGCCGGCGGACCCGGTGCCGCGGTGGTCGTCGACCCGCCGCGCGACATCGACCAGGTCATCGCCGCAGCGGCCCGCCGCGGGGTGCGCATCGCCTTCGTGGCCGAGACTCATGTCCACAACGACTACGTCACCGGCGGCCTGGAGCTGGCCCGCGTCACCGGCGCCCAGTACCTGGTTCCGGCCGGGGCGCGCGTGTCGTTCGACCGCACCCCCGTCGCCGACGGCGACACCGTGACGGTGGACGAGGGCCTGGTGCTGCGCGCGATCGCCACTCCCGGGCACACCCCGCACCACACCTCCTACGCCCTGACCGAGGACGGGCACGGTGTGGCGGCGTTCACCGGTGGGTCCCTGCTCATCGGCACCGTGGGCCGCCCGGACCTGGTCGAACCACGGCTGACCGAGCAGCTGGCCCGTGCCCAGTACGCCTCCGCCCACCGGCTGGCCGACGAGCTCGACGACGAGGTGCCGGTGCTGCCCACCCACGGGTTCGGCAGCTTCTGCTCCTCATCCCAGGCCGAGGGGGACGCGACCACGATCGGCAGGGAACGCAAGACCAACGACGCGCTGACCCTGGACGTGGACACCTTCGTCGCCCAGATGCTCGACGGCCTGGACGACGTACCCGCCTACTACGCGCACATGGGTCCGGCCAACGCCGCGGGCCCCGCACCCGTAGACCTCACCCCGCCGAGGCGTGCGGACGCCGAGGAGATCGCCTCCCGGCTGGCCGCGGGCGAGTGGGTGGTGGACCTGCGCAGCCGCATGGCCTTTGCCGAGGGGCACGTGGCCGGATCGTTCAACTTCGAGGGCGAGGGCAAGCTCGCCACCTACCTGGCCTGGCTGATCCCGTGGGGCAAGCCCGTGACTCTGCTCGCCGACACCCCGGAGCAGATCACCCACGCGCAACGGGAACTCGCGCGGGTGGGCATCGACCGCCCTGCCGCCGCCGCCACCGGCGACCCGGCCACCTGGATCCGCGCCGGTGAACAGCCCGCCTCCTTCCCCCGCGCCCGCTTCGCCGACCTCGCCGGTCTCCGTGAGCGAGGCGACGACGTGGTCGTCCTGGACGTGCGCCGGGACGCGGAGCGTGCGGGTGGCTACATCCGCGGTTCGGTTCACATCCCGATCCACGAGCTGCACGGCCGCATCGGCGAAGTACCGCCCGGAACGGTCTGGGTGCACTGCGCCGGCGGGATGCGCGCGGCGATCGCCGCCTCCCTGCTCGATGCCGCCGACCGCGATGTGGTCGCCGTCGACGACGGCTTCGACGCGGCGGCGGATGCCGGGCTGCCCCTGACCTCCGGCTGATGCCGACCGTTCCCCCACAAGGAAGGAAGCGTGTGATGTTCCTCTTTCACCGAGACGGGCTGCGCGTCACGGTCGACGAGGCACGCAGCCGTACCAGTGGCGATCAGCCCGGTGCCGTCCTGCTGGACGTCCGTGAGAAGCCCGAATGGGCCGCTGGCCACGCCCCGGGCGCCGTCCACGTACCGCTGACGGAACTGGTCGCCGGCGGCACCCTGCCGGCCGAGGCGGAGGGCCGGCCGCTGGTGGTGATCTGCCGCAGCGGTCACCGCTCTCAGCAAGCCGCCACGCTCCTTGCCGAGCGCGGAGCGCAGGCGGTGGATGTCGAGGGCGGCATGAACGCGTGGGCCGCCGCGGGGCACCCGGTCGTCGACGAGCGCGGGAACAGCGGCCGGATAGCGTGACCGTACTCGTTCTCGCCCTCGTCGCCGGGGCCGTCATCGGTCTCGCTCTCGGAGCTCTGGGCGGCGGTGGCAGCGTCCTAGCCGTACCGGCGCTGATCTACCTGCTCGGCTTCACCCCGGCGGCGGCCACCACGGCCAGCCTGATCATCGTCACCGCCACCTCCGCCACCGCCCTGTACGCCCACACCCGCGACGGGAACGTGGCATGGAAGACAGGAGCGCTGTTCGCCGCGGCGGGCATCGTCCCCGCCTACCTCGCCGGCGCCGCCGCCGGGCGCCTGCCCGAAGCCGTGCTGACGGCCGCGTTCGCGGTCATCGCCGCGCTGGCGGCCCTGCGCATGCTGCGACCGTCCGCGTCCGACCCGCCGGACAGGATCCGTCCCGGCAGGGCGGCCGGTGCCGGTGCCGGACTGGGAGCCGTGACGGGCTTTCTGGGGGTCGGTGGGGGATTCCTCGCTGTGCCCGCCCTCGTGAGTGTCCTGGGGCTGGCCATGCGGCGGGCGGTGGGCACCAGCCTGCTCGTCATCACGGTGAACTCGCTGGCCGCGCTCACCGCTCGCACCGGCACCGGTGGCGGACTCCACTGGGAGATCATCGGCCCCTTCACCGGAGCCGCGATCCTCGGCGCCTGGGACGGCAAACGGCTCGCGACGAAGATCTCCGGCACCACCCTTCAGAGGATCTTCGCCGGCGTACTGCTGGCGGTGGCGGCCTTCATGCTCGGTGACGTGATCGTCTGAACACGAGGAACGCCAACGGCGCAGACGGGGGCGGAAAGAGCTTCTCCCGACCTGTCCCGTGCGGGCGCCGAGGCGGCGGCCGGCTGAGTGACCGCCCTTTCGCGGGACCGCCTTCCGTTCGGCTCCCGTCAGACCAGCTCCACCACACTCCGACACGTAAGGAAGACATCTGCCATGACCACGCCCACGCCCCTCGCCTCCGACGAGGCGCGCACCCGCCTGCACGAACTGACCGTGATCGACGTGCGCACTCCGGGCGAATACGCCGGCGGCCATCTCCCCGGCGCGCTGAACATCCCCCTCGACCAGATCCCGCGCGCGCTGCCCGACATCCGACACGCCGCCGGTCGCGGTGACGTCCTGGTCGTCTGCGCCTCGGGCGCCCGCTCCGAGAACGCCTGCAGGATCCTCGCGGAGAACGGCGTCACCGCCGCCACCCTGTCGGGAGGCACCGGCGCCTGGGCTGCGGACGGCCACGAGCTGCACCACCCCCCGGGCGCAGCGCGTGCCACCTGGGGCATGGAACGGCAGGTGAGGCTCACCGCGGGAGCGATCGTGCTGCTCGGCCTGCTGCTCGGGCTCGTCGTCCACCCCGCGTTCCAGCTCATCTCCGCCGGCATCGCGGGCGGCCTGGTCTTCTCCGCCCTGACCAACACCTGTGGCATGGCCGCCATGCTCGCCAAACTGCCCCACAACCGTCCCCGCGCCGCCGACCTCGACCAGACGCTGGCCGCACTGCGCAACCGCTGAGCCACGCGCCAAGGGAGGGGCCCGGTGCCGGATCCCTCCCTTTGCACAGGCCAGGCCTGCGGCCCAGGGCCCGCTACCTGCGTGCAGCCGGCTCCGACGCCGTCACACCTGACGAGCCGGCGGGGCGGCCGGTGCCGCGGAACCACGGGTCAGGCCAGAGAGAGGAACAGCTTCTCCAGCCGACCGCGCATCTGCTCCCGGTCACCGGAAGCGGCCATGTCCGCATCGGTCAGGCAGTGCTGCAGACCGGTGGCGATGATGGCGAAACCCGCCTTGTCCAATGCCCGGGAGGCCGCTGCGAGCTGCGTGACCACGTCCTCGCAGTCCCGCCCCTCCTCGATCATCTTGATCACCCCGGCGATCTGGCCCTGCGCCCGGCGCAGCCGGTTGACCACCGTTTTCAGTTCTTCAGCCGCCATCGCCAGTTCCACAAGCCACACTCCTTCGAGATACCCCCTTGGGTATCCTACCGAAGGGGTAACCCCATCCGAGCAAAGGAAAATCCCCGTGGCCCTCACCACCCTCACCGCCGACCAGGCCAACGCCCGCCTGCACGAACTGACCGTCATCGACGTGCGCACCCCCGGCGAGTACGCCTCCGGCCACCTGCCCGGCGCCCACAACATCCCCCTCGACCACCTCGATACCGCCCTGCCCGCCCTGAAGGCCGCCGCCGGCCGCGGCGATCTCCTCGTCGTGTGCGCATCCGGCGCCCGCTCCGCCACCGCCTCCCGGCGCCTGGCCGATCAGGGCATCACCGCCGCCACCCTCACCGGCGGCACCACCGCCTGGACGCAGCTCGGCCACGACACCCACCGCCCCGCCGGCACCCGCACCCCCTGGGCCATGGACCGCCAGGTCCGCCTCGCCGCCGGAACCCTCGTCCTGACCGGCCTCATCGCCGGACAACGCTGGAGCGCGGCGCGTTGGCTGTCCGGGGGCGTCGCCGGAGGCCTGGTCTTCTCCGCCCTGACCGACACCTGCGGCATGGCCAAGATCCTCGCCAAGCTCCCCGGCAATCAGCCCAAGACAGCCGACCTGGACGCCACCCTCGCCGCCCTGACCGGCTGACGGCACCAGACCCCCGTAGCACCGCTGACGCTGCCCCGCTGAGCGGTCCGTCCCATCCACCGTCCCGTCGAGCGCATCGACCGGACGGCGACCGCACAGCTCGCCGCCGCCCTCCTGGCAGCACACCTGGCACGGCGGGCACGTCGCGACGAGCCGGGCTAGGTTGATTCAAGGGATCTGTCTCGGGAAACGTGATGGCGAAGATGGATGGGCAGGCGATCGGCTGGATGCGGGTGTGGCCGGTGCCAGTCGTGGCCGGTCTGCTGCTCATCGGCTACGCCGTTTTGCGGCCGGCGCGAAACGGCCGAGGAACTGCCCACGGGTCCGGTTCGGATTCGGTGGCGCGACGGCTCCTCGATGAGCGCTGTGCCCGCGGGGAAATCGACAAGCGGGAGTACCAGGACCGGTGGAGGGCGCTGCGGTGACCGGCGCGCCGATCAGCCGACGCCGGGCCTTGGGCCTGATCGGACTGGGCACGGCCGGCGTCGCCGCCGGCGCGGCCGGCTGCGGCACCGGTCTGAGCGCCCCGAGCAGGGGCGCCACGGGCCAGGACCTGGCCCAGCCGCCGGTGCTGGCCAGTCGCGACGGGGTCCTGAACGTGTCGCTGACCGCCGCTCCCGGCGTGCGCCTGGCCGGGCGGGACACCCAGGCATGGGGGTACAACGGCACCTGCCCGGGGCCGACGCTGCGGGTACGGCCCGGGGACCTGCTGCGAGTGCGGTTGGTCAACCAGCTTGACCAGCCGACCAACCTGCACACCCACGGCTTGCACGTGTCCCCGCGCGGCAACGGCGACAACCCGTTCGTCACCGTCGACCCCGGCGGCGGCTTCGACTACGCGCACCGGATCCCGGCCGACCACCCGCCCGGCACGTTCTGGTACCACCCGCATCACCACGGCACCGTCGCCGACCAGATCTTCGCGGGCCTGGCCGGGGCGCTGCTGGTCGACGGCGGACCGGGCCCGGACCTGCCGGTGACCGACGACCTGGCCCTGCTGGTCACCGACATCACCCTGGACGGGGCCGGCCGGGTCGCCGCGCCGAACACGATGGCCAGGATGATGGGCCGCGAAGGCGACCTGGTGCTGGTCAACGGCCAGCACCAGCCCGTCATCACCGCCGCCCCCGGCGATGCGCAGCGGTGGCGCGTCATCAACGGCTGTGTCTCCCGGGTGCTCGCGCTGAGGCTGGAGGGTCACCGGCTGACCCAGCTCGCCCTGGACGGGACGTTCCTGCCGGCCCCGGCCGAGCGGGACCAGGTGGTGCTGGCCCCGGGCAACCGGGCCGACCTGCTGGTGCGCCCCGTCCGCGGCGGCCGGTACACACTGGTTGCCGACCCGTACGACCGGGGCAGCATGGGCATGATGGGCGGCGGCCGGCCCGCATCCGGTCCGGTAACCCTGGCCACCCTGGAAGTCTCCGGACCGGCCGCGACACCGCCGCCGCTGCCGGGCGCGCTACCGGCCCCGCCCGCCCTGCAAGGCCGGGTGGCGGGTCAGCGTCGGCTCACCTTCGCCATGGGCATGATGGGCGACACGGGCACGCGGATGTTCACCATCGACGGGCGCACGTTCGACCCGGACCGTGACGACCAGACCGTCCCGCTCGACACCGTCGAGGAGTGGACCGTGGTCAACACCAGCCCCATGGATCATCCGTTCCATCTGCACGTCTGGCCGTTTCAGGTGCTGGCGACCAGCACCGGTGTACCCTCCATCGGGCTGCGCCAGGATGTCGTGCTCGTGCCCGCACGGGGCTGGGTACGGCTGCGTATCCCGTTCACGGATCACCCCGGCCGCAGCGTCTACCACTGCCACATTCTCGACCACGAGGACCTCGGCATGATGGCCACCGTCAACGTCCACCGCTGACGGGCTGCCCGACCGACCCGGCTTCCTGCCGCGATGCCGACATCTGCGGCGGGGTGAGTTGCTCGGCCTCAAGGTGTCGGACCTCGACTTTCCGGCCGGCACCATCCGTACGCCCACCCTTGCGGCCGGGCGAAGAAGACCGCACCCGGACCGTCAGGGACGCCATGCTCGGCGGCCTGCGGACCGGGTGCGGACAGGATGACCGAGCGACCAAGGAGGTCGCAGGTCACAAGGCATGATCAAAGATCAGGCCTTCTTGGTCTCCCAGAAGATCTTGTCGATCTGGGCGATGTAGTCCAGCGCCTTCTGGCCGGTGGCCGGGTCGGTCGAGCCCTTGGCGGCCGAGAGGGCCTTCAGGGCGTCGTTGACCAGCTGGTGCAGCTCCGGGTACTTCTCGAAGTGCGGGGGCTTGAAGTAGTCGCTCCAGAGCACCGAGACGTGGTGCTTCGCGAGCTCGGCGCGCTGCTCCTTGATGACGGTGGCGCGCGCCTGGAAGTGCGGGTCGTCGTTGGCGGCCATCTTCTCCTGCACGGCCTTCACCGACTCCGCCTCGATGCGGGCCTGGGCGGGGTCGTACACACCGCAGGGAAGGTCGCAGTGCGCACTGACCTTGACCTTGGGGGCAAACAGGCGGGAAAGCATGGAGCATTCCTTCCTCGTGATCGTCTTCTCACAGGGGACATTACTCCGTGGGGGACGGCTTTTCGCGGGTGCCCCCATGGGCTTAGGACAAAAGTCCGGGGTGAGACTGAGACTGGTGGAGGAAGAACCGGGGAGGTGCCGGGTGATGCCGGAGCTGTCGCAGGAGTCCGAGCGGGGGCGACCGGCCCCCTTCGGGGTGGCCGAGGTGACCGGGCCGTCCATGGTGCCCACGCTGTACCACGGGGACCGGCTCCTGGTGCACTACGGGGCGCGGGTCAGGCCCGGGGACGTCGTCGTGCTGCGGCACCCGTTCCAGCAGGACCTGCTGGTCGTCAAGCGGGTCGCCCAGCGGCGCGAGAGCGGCTGGTGGGTGCTCGGGGACAACACCTACGCCGGCGGCGACAGCACCGACTACGGCGTCGTGCCCGACGACCTGGTGCTGGGGCGGGTCCGGTTCCGCTACCGGCCGCGCAGGTCCGGCCGGCGGTCGCCCTGGGCGCTGCTGGGCTGGGTGCTGTCGGCCGCCAGGCCCGTCCTCTCCGACCGGTCGGCCTCCAGGCGTTTGCGGGCGCGGTAGGCCGCCACGTTGGCGCGGGTCGCGCAGCGGTCGGAGCAGTAGCGCCGGGAGCGGTTGGTGGAGGTGTCGAGGTAGGCGTTGCGGCAGGGCGCGGCCTCGCACAGGCCGAGGCGGTCCACGCCGTACTCGGTCAGGTGGAACGCCAGGCCCATCGCCGCGATCGCCGCGTAGCCCGCGGTCGCGTTCGACGGGTGGTCCGCCAGGTGCATGTGCCACAGGGGGCGGCCGTCGTCGTCGCGGACGTCGTGCCCGGAGATCTGCGGGCTCACCGGGAACTCCAGCAGCAGCGAGTTCAGCAGGTCGACGGCGAGCCTCTCGTCGCCGGTGTCGGCCGCCTCGAAGACCGCGCGCAGCCGGGCCCGGACCGAGCGGAAGCGGGTGACGTCCGCGTCGGTGGCGCGGCGGGCCGCCGACTGGCTGGGCCCGAACAGATCGCGGACGGCCTCGACCGACGTCAGGGCGTCTTTGCCCCGGGCCGGTTCCTCGGTGTTGACGAGGCGCACGGCATAGTCCGAGTAATAGGCCAGTTCCACTTGTAGTCCTTACGGAGGGGCTTCATTGTCGTGAGCGCGGACTTGTAACAGCTGATGGTGCTTCCAGGGTATTACGAGGGAGGGGCTCGATGACGGACGCGGACATCACCACGGCCACCGCCGACTGGCACGCCTGGCAGGAGAGCTGGGACCGGCAGCAGGAGTGGTACCTGCCCGACCGCGAGGAGCGGTTCCGGATCATGCTCGATGGGGGTCCCCCATGCCTTTCGGGCTATGGGGGAGGTCGAGGCCCTCGTGGGCACCGCCCCGCGCGTCCTCGACCTCGCCTGCGGAACGGGCAGCATCACCGCCCGGCTGCCGGCCCGCTTCCCGGACGCCACCAGCACCGGCGTCGACCTCGACCCGGCGCTCCTCGCCATCGCCGAGGGCACCTTCGCGGGCGACAAGCGGGTCGGCCTCGTCACCGCCGACCTCAAGGACCCCGGCTGGCCGGCGAAGCTGCCGTACGACGCGTACGACGCCGTGCTGACCGCGACGGCCCTGCACTGGCTGCACCGGGAACCCCTCGCGGACCTCTACGGCCGGGTCGCGGGACTCGTCCGCGCCGGCGGCGTGTTCATGAATGCGGACCACATGATCGACGAGACGACGCCCCGGATCAACGCGGCGGAGCGGGCGCAGCGGCACGCCCGCATGGAACAGGCCAGGGAATCCGGTGTCCTCGACTGGACCGAGTGGTGGCAGCTCGCCGCCGAGGACCCGGTCCTCGCCGCACCGACGGCCCGGCGCTACGAGATCTACGGCGACCACGCCGACGGTGACATGCCGCCGGTGGAGTGGCACGCGCGCGTGCTGCGCGAGAAGGGATTCGGCGAGGCCAGGCCGGTGTGGTGCTCGCCGTCGGACACTCTGCTGCTCGCCATGAAGTAGCCCGTGCGAAGGGGGCGGTACGGAGATCCCGTACCGCCCCCTCGCCGTGCGCAATGTCAGAGCACCTTGGACAGGAACGACTTCGTCCGCTCGTGCTGCGGGTTCGTCAGCACCTCGCGCGGGTGACCGGATTCGACCACCACACCGCCGTCCATGAAGACCAGGCTGTCGCCCACCTCGCGGGCGAAGCCCATCTCGTGGGTGACGACGATCATCGTCATACCGGACTCGGCCAGGTCGCGCATGACGTCCAGGACGTCACCGACCAGCTCCGGGTCCAGCGCCGAGGTCGGCTCGTCGAACAGCATCAGCTTCGGGTCCATGGCGAGGGCCCGGGCGATGGCGACGCGCTGCTGCTGACCGCCGGAGAGCTGGGAGGGGTAGTTGCCCGCCTTGTCGGCCAGGCCCACCCGGTCCAGCAGTTCCAGGGCGCGCTCCCGGGCCTTGGCCCTGCTCACGCCCTTGACCTGGACCGGCGCCTCCATGACGTTCTCCACGGACGTCATGTGCGGGAACAGGTTGAAGCGCTGGAAGACCATGCCGATGTCCCGGCGCTTGACCGCGACCTCGCTGTCCTTCAGCTCGTAGAGCTTGTCGCCCTTCTGCCGGTAGCCGACCAGATCGCCGTCGACGTACAGGCGTCCGGCGTTGATCTTCTCCAGGTGGTTGATGCACCGGAGGAAGGTCGACTTGCCGGAGCCGGAGGGGCCGATGAGGCAGAACACCTCGCCGGACTTCACCTCCAGGTCGATGCCCTTGAGGACCTCAACGGGGCCGAACGACTTGTGAACGCCCTCGGCCTTGACCATGGCGGTCATGCGGTGCCTCCCGTCGGCTTGGAGCGGCTGGACAGGGACAGCACGTTCGCCCTGATCTTCTGGAACGGCGTGGCCGGCAGCGACCGGCTCGAACCACGCGCGTAGTACCGCTCCAGGTAGTACTGGCCGATACTGAAGATCGACGTCATCAGCAGGTACCAGGCCGCCGCCAGGAACAGCATCTCGGCGGGGGCGCCGGAGGTCTGGCCGATGTCCTGGGCCACGCGGAACAACTCGGAGTACTGGACGACCGAGACCAGCGAGGTCGTCTTCAGCATGTTGATGACCTCGTTGCCCGTCGGCGGCACGATCACGCGCATCGCCTGCGGGATGACGATCCGGCGCAGCGTCTTGGAGTGGCTCATGCCCAGCGCCTGCGACGCCTCGGTCTGGCCCTCGTCGACCGAGAGCAGACCGGCACGGCAGATCTCCGCCATGTACGCCGCCTCGTTGAGGCCGAGGCCAAGCAATGCCGTCAGGAACGGGGTCATGAAGTCCGACCACTCGTCCCGGTAGAACGGCCCGAGGTTGATGTACTCGAAGACCAGGCCCAGGTTGAACCAGACCACCAGCTGCACCAGGACCGGGGTGCCCCGGAAGAACCAGATGTAGAACCAGGCGATCCACGAGGTCACCGGGTTCTTCGACAGCCGCATCACGGCGAGCATGATGCCGCCGACGACGCCGATCACCATGGACAGGACGGTGATCAGGAGGGTCCTGCCCACGCCCTGCAGGATGCGGTCGTCGAAGAAGTAGTCCGGGATCGCGCCCCAGTTGATCTTGCCCTGGGAGAACGCGTAGATGACCCCGACCAGCAGGGCGATGGCGACGGCGGCGGAGACGTACCTCCCGTAGTGCCGGACCGGGATGGCCTTGATGGCCTCCGGTCCGGCCGGGGGTGTGTCAGCCGGCGTCTTGTCGATGTCAACAGTCACGGGTGTTGCCTTTCAGTGCCGCTGCGCCGCGGTCACTTGCCGCCGTTGATCGTGGCTTCGTCGATGGAGCCCTCGGTGACGCCCCACTTCTTCATGATCTTCTCGTACTCGCCGTTCTCGATGATGGCGTCAAGGGCGGCCTTGAGGGCGTCCCGCAGCTCCGTCTGGTTCTTGGCGACCGCGATGCCGTACGGGGCGGCCTCGACCTGCTCGCCGACCAGCTGGAAGTCCTTGCCGCCACCGGAGGTCTTCACCGCGTACGCGGCGACCGGGAAGTCGGACGAGCCGGCGTCGGCGCCGCCCGCGCGCAGGCGGGTCTGGGCCTGCTGGTCGTTGTCGAAGGGCTCGATGGCGATCTTCTTGCCGGAGGGGCACTTCTTCGACTCGGCCTTGGCCAGGTCCTCCGAGACCGTGCCGCGCTGCAGCACGATCTTCTTGCCGCACAGGTCCGACCAGGTCTTGATGCCCTGGTCGTCGCCCTTCTTGGTGTAGATCGAGACACCGGCGGTGAAGTAGTCCACGAAGTCGACGCCCTCACCGACCTTCTTGCCGGTGTCGGAGTCGATGCCCTCCTGGCGGTCCTTGGTGTCGGTCATCGCGGACATGGCGATGTCGTACCGCTTGGAGCGCAGACCCGTGATCAGCGTGTCGAAGGTGCCGTTCTCGAACTGGAAGTCGACCCCGAGCTGCTTGCCCATGGCGGCGGCGAGGTCCGGGTCGATGCCGACCACCTTGCCGGAGCCGTCCTTGAACTCGACCGGGGCGTAGGCGATGTCGGAGCCGACCTTGATGACACCCTTGTCGCGGATGGCCTGCGGCAGCTTGTCGGCGAGCGGGGCCGAGGCCGCGGTGTCGCTCTCCGAGCCGTTGTCCTTGGTCTGGTCACCGCAGCCGGTGAGCATCAGCGTGCCTGCGACCGCGATCGCACCGACCGCTGCTAGCCGGGAACGAGCGGCGGTCGTACGACGGGTGGAGCTTGCGGTCATGGTGGGTTCCTCCGGCGGATGGGTGGAGTTGCCGATGGGGCGGGCCGCTGCCGATGGGCTCGGCACGGCCGTGGCAATGCCGAAGGGTTCGGCAGTGCCGTGGGTCGACGAGAGCACACCTCTTCGAGTGTCGCGACCTCGTGTGATTACGGCATCTTGCCATTCGGACTGCGCCATTCTGGGGGCCAGCCATGTCAAAATCGGATAACGGGCGACCCCCGAACCGCATCACTCCGGTACATCACGGCCGGACCTTCTATGGGAATGACCCCTTCCGGCCGGACGATCTTCGGTAAATCCCGAGATTTCGATACGGGGACCGCGAGCTTTGCGGATGCTTGAGTGGTTGTAGCTGCTCTGTCCAGCTCTTGTCCTGATTTTGGACGAAGAGTCAGAGTGTCGTCATGTGACCTTCGCGTTATGGACTCGTCGTCGATGCGGTCCGTCCGGTAAGAAGGGTCTTTACACCCCTCATCCGGGGCTCAGGGCGCGTGTGCGGCGCGCCCGTCGCGTACGCGCCCGTACGTATACACGTACACAGCACGACATGGGCCTACGCGGTGCCCGCCCACCCCTCACCAGGAGTGGCCACCCTCAAACCAATGAAGATTTAAGGGGTAAAACGAAGTGGCAGCGGAGATCGTCAATCCTCGCAGCGAGAGCAAGACCGGCGATACGGATCACGAGGGCAGTGCGGAGCCCCTCGACTCCTTCGACCCGGCGTTCGCGCTGCACCGCGGCGGCAAGATGGCTGTGCAGGCCACCGTGCCGGTCCGTGACAAGGACGACCTGTCCCTGGCGTACACGCCCGGCGTCGCGAAGGTGTGCAGCGCGATCGCGGAGCAGCCGGAGCTCGTGCACGACTACACGTGGAAGTCGTCGGTCGTGGCCGTCGTGACGGACGGTACGGCTGTTCTGGGGCTCGGTGACATCGGGCCCGAGGCCTCCCTCCCGGTGATGGAGGGCAAGGCGATTCTGTTCAAGCAGTTCGGTGGCGTGGACGCGGTTCCGATCGCCCTGAACTGCACGGACGTCGACGAGATCGTCGAGACCGTGGTGCGGCTCGCGCCCTCGTTCGGCGGGGTCAACCTGGAGGACATCTCGGCACCCCGGTGCTTCGAGGTCGAGCGGAAGCTGCAGGAGCGGCTGGACATCCCGGTCTTCCACGACGACCAGCACGGAACGGCCGTGGTGACGCTGGCCGCCCTGCGGAACGCCGCGCGGCTGAGCGGGCGGGCGCTGGGTGAGCTGCGGGCCGTCATCTCCGGCGCCGGTGCGGCCGGGGTCGCCATCGCGAAGATGCTGGTCGAGGCCGGGATCGGGGACGTCGCGGTGGCCGACCGCAAGGGTGTCGTGTCGGCGGACCGTGACGACCTCACGCAGGTGAAGCGGGAGCTGGCCGGGTTCACGAACAAGGCCGGGATCACCGGATCGCTGGAAGCGGCGCTGGACGGGGCCGATGTGTTCATCGGCGTGTCCGGTGGGACGGTTCCGGAGTCCGCGGTGGCGACGATGGCCAAGGGTGCGTTCGTTTTCGCCATGGCGAACCCGAACCCCGAGGTGCACCCCGAGGTCGCGCACAAGTACGCGGCGGTCGTCGCGACCGGGCGGTCGGACTTCCCGAACCAGATCAACAACGTGCTGGCGTTTCCGGGAATTTTCGCGGGGGCGCTGCAGGTGCGGGCCTCTCGGATCACCGAGGGGATGAAGCTGGCTGCCGCTGAGGCGCTGGCGGCCGTGGTCGGGGACGACCTCGCTGCCGACTACGTCATCCCGTCGCCGTTCGACGAGCGGGTCGCGCCGGCGGTCACGGCCGCGGTGGCGGCTGCGGCTCGGGCCGAGGGTGTGGCTCGGCGCTGACGTCGGTGAGTGGCCCCGTCCCGGGATCGGGCGGGGCCATTTTTCTTTTTGCGTTGGCGTGCGGCTGTTCGGGTGGTGTCGCCGGTGCCTCCGACGGTGGGGGTGTTGTGCGCCTGCGGGTGCCTTGGGGCGGGACGCCGGGCTGCCCCAGCAACACGTCGCGCACCTGGCAAGAGGGCATGTCTCACAGGGGCGGATGGTTCCTTCGGTCCCTCGCGGAACCTATCGTCAAGGTCATGTTCGCTGTCTACGCCGCCCGAATCGACCGCGACCAGCCGCTGTCCGGCCTGGAGTTGGGAGAGCGTCCGGCTCCCGAGGCCCGTCCCGGCTGGAGTACCGTCACGGTCAAGGCCGCCTCCCTCAACCACCATGACCTCTGGTCCCTGCGTGGCGTGGGCCTCGCAGAGGACAAGCTGCCGATGATCCTCGGCTGTGACGCCGCCGGTGTCGACGAGGACGGCAACGAGGTCGTCCTGCACTCCGTGATCGGACAGAGCGGGCACGGGGTCGGCCCGAAGGAACCCCGTTCCATCCTCACGGAGCGCTACCAGGGCACCTTCGCCGAGCAGGTCTCCGTGCCGACCTGGAACATCCTGCCCAAGCCCAGGGAGCTCTCCTTCGCGGAGGCCGCCTGTCTGCCCACGGCATGGCTGACCGCGTACCGGATGCTGTTCACCAACGCGGGTGTCCGCCCCGGTGACTCCGTGCTGGTGCAGGGCGCCGGCGGTGGGGTCGCCACGGCCGCCATCGTGCTGGGCAAGGCCGCCGGGCTCCGGGTCTTCGCCACCAGCCGGGACGAGGCCAAGCGGAAGCGGGCCCTGGAGCTCGGGGCCGTCGAGGCGCTGGAGTCCGGGGCGCGGCTGCCGCAGCGGGTCGACGCCGTGATCGAGACCGTCGGTGCCGCCACCTGGTCGCATTCCGTGAAGTCGCTGAAGCCCGGCGGCACGCTGGTCATCTCCGGGGCCACCAGTGGCGACCGCCCCTCGCACGCCGAGCTGACCCGGATCTTCTTCCTCGAGCTCAAGGTCGTCGGGTCCACGATGGGCACCAAGGACGAGCTGGAGGACCTGCTCGCGTTCTGTGCCACCACCGGCGTGCGGCCCGTCATCGACGAGGTCATGCCGATGGACCGGGCGCGAGAGGGCTTCGAACGGCTGGCCTCGGGTGAGCAGTTCGGGAAGGTCGTGCTGACGAATCCCTGAGTCCCCTGGAGGGTGCGTCGACGGTCGGTCCGGTGCGGGCCGGCCGTTTTCGTATGTCAACTGTGGTTGACGCGGGCGGAGCGTCAACGTAGGTTGACATCATGACCGAAGCGACCGATCTGGCCGAGCGTGCCGGTGACCGTGATCCACGGGTTGGCCTACGGGCCGTCGCCGCGCTGCGTCGGCTGCTGGAGCAGTTGGAAGCCGTACAGGTGCGCAATGCGCGCAACCAAAGCTGGTCGTGGCAGGAGATCGCCACCGAACTCGGTGTGAGCAGGCAGGCCGTGCACAAGAAGTACGGGAGGCATTGATGTTCGAGCGGTTCACGAAGGACGCCCGGGACGTGGTGAAGAGTGCGTACGCGTATGTGGAGGGTGGTGGGGGCGGGCATGTGGAGCCGGAGCATCTGCTGCTGGCGCTGCTCGACCGGGAGGGCAGCCGTGGCTCCTTCGCGCTCGCCGCTGTCGGGCTCGGTGAGCGGCGGGAGTCCGTGCGGGAGGCGCTGCGTGAGGCGCGGCGGCGGGCCGGCCTGACGCAGGCCGAGGCCGATGCGCTCGCCGGGCTGGGGATCGATGTGGAGGAGATCGTCGCCCGGGTGGAGGAGGTGCACGGGGTCGGCGCCCTGGCCGGCGACCGGAAGGACAAGCGGTGGTGGTCGGGGCGTTCCTCCTTCGGGCGGGGGGCCAAGGACGTGCTGGAGCGCTCCTTGCGGGTCGCTCTCGCCCAGCGGGACCGGCACATCGGGGACGAGCACATCCTGCTGGCCCTCACCACGTGCCCCGGAGTGCCGGCCGAGGTCCTGGCCGACCACGGGGTGACGTACGCGTCCCTGGTGCGGGTGCTGTACGGCAGTGGTGGCGAGGCCAAGGCCGGCTGACGTGCCTGAACCTCGGCGCTGCCCGCTGTGGGCGCCTACTTCCTCTGGCTGCGCAGGAGGGCTCCTATGTGGGCCGCCGCCGTCGACAGGTGACGGCGGGCGTCGCGCAGTTGGTCGGGGGTGACCCCGTGGTCGCGGGCCGCGTCGCGGATGTCGTCCCGGAAACGGTCGAGCAGGCGGTCCAGGTCGCGGGCGGGGTCGCCGGTGGAGTCCGTGGCGTCCTCGTGGGCCCAGGCCGGTTCGTAGGCGGCGGGGAAGTCCTCCGAGGGCTGTGAGTGCGTCGGCTCCGCGGCCGGCTTGCCGGCGCCGGTCCAGTCGAAGCCGAGGTCCTTGCCGAAGTCCTTGCCGTAGTCCTTTCCGAACTCGCCCACCTCCTTGACCAGTTCGCTCAGGCCCTCGCGCAGACCCGTCGGCCAGTCGCCGCGGGCGAAGTGGTCCTGCACCTGCTCCTGGACGCGGCGGGTGATGCGCTGCACCTGCTCCTGGGCCTGGGCCCGGGCATGCTCCTGGGCCTCCTTCGCCTGGCGGCGGGCGCGCTGGGCGTCCTCGCGGGCGCGGCGGCTCTCGTCCTTGGCGCGCCGGGCCTGCTCCTTCCACTCCTGCCGGGCACGGCGCATCTCCTCCTTGGCGATGCGCCACGTCTCCTTGTCGCCGTACTGCGAGAAGTCGCCGTAGGGGGCGCCCGCAGCGCCGTCGGTCCCGGTGCCGGTGTCCTGGCGGGCCTCGGTCGCCGCGGCGCGCATCTCGCGGCGCAGGTCGCCGGCGGCTCCGCGCACGTCGGCCCGGATCTCCGCGGCCAGTTCCGCGACCGACTCCCGGATCTCCAGTTCCAGGTCGGCCAGCTCGCCGCTGCGGTCGGCCAGCTCGGCGCGGCCCGCGTCCGTGATCGAGTAGACCTTGCGGCCGCCCTCGGTGGTGTGGGTGACCAGGCCCTCGGCCTCCAGCTTGGCCAGGCGCGGGTAGACCGTGCCCGCCGACGGTGCGTACAGCCCCTGGAAGCGCTCCTCGAGGAGACGAATCACCTCGTAGCCGTGGCGGGGGGCCTCGTCCAGCAGCTTCAGCAGGTAGAGGCGGAGGCGGCCGTGGGCGAAGACGGGAGGCATGTCAGAGCACCTTCTTGTCGGTCGTGCCGTCGGCCGGGGCGGTGGTGGGGTCTTCGCCCGGGCCGGAGACGGAATTGTCTCCCGAGCCGTCCTGAGGGCCGCCGGCCGGGGCTGCCGCCGCGCCGCTGCTGCCGGGCCGGGGGTCCCCCGGCTCGTCGTGATCGTCCTCCCCGGCCGGGCGGCGCAGCAGGGCGATCGAGCCGGAGACGGTGGTGGCCCGCAGTTTGCCGGTGCCCGCGCCGAGGCGGCCCGTGATCTTGTGGGCTCCCCACTGGCCGTGCACCCGCAGGCCGTCGAAGGCGTTGGAGACGGAGCCGCTCGCCGTGTTCGCCTCGACGTCCGCGTCCGCCGGGTACGGCAGCCGGATCGCGATCTCGCCCGAGACGCTGGTCAGCCGGACGTCCGTCGGGCCGTTCGGGTCGAGGTCGACGATCATCGAGCCGCTGACCGATTCCGCCCGCACGGAGGGGCCGGAGCCCTCGACCACCGTGAGATCACCGGAGACCGAGTTGAACCGGAGGTCGCCGGTCACGTCCTGGGCCTCCAGATTGCCGGAGACCGTCTCGGCGCGGACCGGGCCGGACAGGCCCACGAGCGTCGTGTCGCCGGTGACGCCCTTCGTCACCGAAGGGCCCCGGATCCCGGAGATCACGGCGGCCGCGCCCACCACGCCGACCTCCACGCGGGTGCCGGCCGGGACGGCCAGGGAGACCACCGCGCTGCGGCGCCAGCCCTTGCGGTCCAGCCACTTGAGGAAGCCCTTCCAGGGCAGGTCCTCGTAGGCCACCGTCAGAACGCCGTCCTCTTGGGTCACCACCAGGGGCGGCCCCTCGATCTCGGAGATCTCCAGGCGGGCGGAATCTTCGTCCGTGCCCACCACGTTCACCGTTCCGTTGACGAGACGCACGTGCAGATCGCTCACGGGCTCGTCGAAGGTGAGCTTCCTCGGTTCCGTGACGGACCACTCGGACATGGTGCAGACCTCCCCGATTCGACGCGCCATATCGCGTCCTCTCGTATTCACGATATATCGCGGTCGGGGAAAGTCAAGACACCCGTTCTGGGGATGGCTGGGCGGTCAGAAGTGCTCAAAGTGTGACGATTCGCCCTACCGTGTGAGCATGCCGACGGAAGCTGCCCGCACCGGTCCCGCGCCTGGGGCGCTACTGCTGTGCCGGGCCGCGCCCGCGTCGGTCGCCCCGGTCGCCCACCTGCTGCGCGAACCGATGCAGCTCACGCGCGCGGGCGACGCATGGAGCGTTCTCGTGCCCGAGGGCGGGCCCTGGCGGGACGCCGCCGAGTCCGTCGACCGTGTGGTCACCGGCTGGGCCACAGCCCTCGCCGTCGGCGCGCCCTGGCCCGTCCTCGCCCTGTGGTGGGACACCGACCACGCGGGATTCACGCTCGCGTCCGGCTTCCGCCGCCCGGTCGGCTTCGTATGGCTCGCGAGCGGCGTCCCGGCGGGGGAGGGCGAGGCGATGCGTACCTTCGCCGCCCGCATGGGCCTCGACCCCGTCCTGGACGTCCAGGCCCTGGACCGCCTGGCGAAGCCGGACTCCGCGGCCGACGCCCGCGCCCGTCTGCGCGGCCTGCTCGCGGTCCTCGCGCGCGCGGGTGTCTCCCTGCCCGCCGAACTCGCCCCCGGCGAACCCGCCCACCGCCTCCGGGAGGTCGCCGCCCGCCGGCCCGACAGCCTGCCCGTCGAGTGGCCGGGCCGGCGCGAGGCGGTCGCGGAACGCGACACCGTCGCCCACAGCCGCCTCGGCCCGTGGATGCCCTGGACCGGCGGGCCCAGAGCCCGTGCCCTGGCCTTGGCGCAGGTGGCGGCGGGCCTGCCGCTCCTGGTCCGGGGCCTGCGGCGGCGGGGCGGCGGCTGGGCCATTGCCGGAGCCCTGCTCCTCGCGCACGGCGCGCTGGGCCTGACGTACGACTTCACACACCCACGCGACTGACGCGTCCCACGCGTCTGACCGCCCGGCGGTGACGGGTCTCCTACTCGTCGTCCTCGTCGTCCAGCCGCGCCAGCCACGTCGCCAGCCGCTCCACCGGCACTTCGAAGTCAGGGTTGAGATCGACGAACGTCCGCAGCTGCTCGGCGAGCCACTCGAAGGTGACTTCCTCCTCGCCGCGCCGCTTCTCCAGTTCCTCGATGCCACGGTCCGTGAAGTACATGCCCCCAAGGATATGTGCGCGCAAACGGCCGGGCCGCACCCCCGAAGCGGGGATGCGGCCCGGGCACGCGGGACACGCGAGGGCGGTTTACGCCTCGAACACCTCACGCACCAGCTGCTCCTGCTCGGCCTGGTGCCGCTTCGCGGAGCCCACCGCCGGGGACGAGCCGTGCGGGCGGGAGATGCGCCGCAGTCGCTCGCCGTGCGGGACCTCCGCGCCGACCGCCAGGTCCAGGTGGTCGATCAGGTTGAGCGCGATGAACGGCCAGGCACCCTGGTTCGCCGGCTCCTCCTGGGCCCACAGGTACTTCTCGGCGTTCGGGTACTTCTTGATCTCCGCCTGGAGCTCGGTACCCGGCAGCGGGTACAGGCGCTCGATGCGGATGATCGCCGTGTCCGTGACGCCGCGCTTCTGACGCTCGGCCTCGAGGTCGTAGTAGACCTTGCCGGCGCAGAAGACGACCTTCTTGACCGCGGCCGCGTCCACCGACGCGTCGCCGATGACCGGCTGGAACTGGCCCGTCGTGAACTCCTCCGCCTTGGCCGCCGCCGCCTTCAGGCGCAGCATCGACTTCGGCGTGAAGACCACCAGCGGCTTGTGGTGCGGGTTGTGCACCTGCCACCGCAGGAGGTGGAAGTAGTTCGACGGCGACGTCGGCATGGCGACCGTCATGTTGTTCTGGGCGCACATCTGGAGGAAGCGCTCCGGGCGGGCCGAGGAGTGGTCCGGGCCCTGGCCCTCGTAGCCGTGCGGCAGGAGCAGGACGACTCCGGACGTCTGGGCCCACTTCTGCTCGGCCGACGAGATGAACTCGTCCACGACCGTCTGCGCGCCGTTGACGAAGTCGCCGAACTGCGCCTCCCACATCACGAGCGCCTCGGGGCGGGCCAGCGAGTAGCCGTACTCGAAGCCCATCGCGGCGTACTCGGAGAGGAGGGAGTTGTAGACGTTGAGCCGCGCCTGGTCCTCGGAGAGGTACTGAAGCGGCGTGTACTCCTCGCCGGTGCTGCGGTCGATGATGACCGCGTGGCGCTGGCCGAACGTACCGCGCTGCGAGTCCTGGCCGGCCAGACGGACCGGGACGCCCTCCAGCAGGAGGGAGCCGACCGCGAGGGTCTCGCCCATGCCCCAGTCGATGGTGCCGTCCTCGACCATCGACGCCCGGCGCTGCAACTGCGGCAGCAGACGCGGGTGGACGGTGATGTTGTCGGGGATGTTGACCTGGGACTCGGCGATCCGCTTGACGACCTCCGTGGTCACCGCGGTGTTCACGGCGACCGGGAACTCGGCCTGCGGGTCCGAGGACTCGACCGTCGCCGGCTGGGACGTGGCCTCACGGACCTCCGTGAAGACCTTCTCCAGCTGGCCCTGGTAGTCCTGCAGCGCCTGCTCGGCCTCTTCCAGGGTGATGTCGCCGCGACCGATGAGGGACTCGGTGTAGAGCTTGCGCACCGAGCGCTTCTTGTCGATCAGGTCGTACATCAGCGGCTGGGTGAAGGCCGGGTTGTCCGACTCGTTGTGACCGCGGCGGCGGTAGCAGATGAGGTCGATCACCACGTCCTTGTTGAACGCCTGGCGGAACTCGAAGGCGAGCCGCGCGACGCGGACCACGGCCTCCGGGTCGTCGCCGTTCACGTGGAAGATCGGGGCCTCGATCATGCGGGCCACGTCCGTCGCGTACATGGAGGAACGCGAGGACTCGGGGGCCGCGGTGAAGCCGACCTGGTTGTTGATGACGATGTGGACCGTGCCGCCGGTGCGGTAGCCGCGCAGCTGCGACATGTTCAGGGTCTCGGCCACCACGCCCTGGCCCGCGAAGGCCGCGTCGCCGTGGATCGCCACCGGCAGGACGGTGAAGTCCGTGCCGCCCTTGTTGATGATGTCCTGCTTGGCGCGCGAGACGCCCTCCAGGACCGGGTCCACCGCCTCCAGGTGCGAGGGGTTCGCGACCAGGGAGACCTTGATCTGCTCGCCGTCGAGACCGGTGAAGGTGCCCTCGGCGCCCAGGTGGTACTTCACGTCGCCGGAGCCGTGCATCGACTTCGGGTCGAGGTTGCCCTCGAACTCGCGGAAGATCTGCGCGTACGACTTGCCGACGATGTTGGCGAGGACGTTCAGCCGGCCGCGGTGGGCCATGCCGACGACGACCTCGTCCAGGCGGGACTCGGCGGCCGAGTCCAGCACGGCGTCCAGCAGCGGGATGACGGACTCGCCGCCCTCCAGGGAGAAGCGCTTCTGGCCGACGTACTTCGTCTGAAGGAAGGTCTCGAAGGCCTCGGCGGCGTTCAGCCGGCGCAGGATGCGCAGCTGCTCCTCACGCTCCGGCTTGGTGTGCGAGCGCTCGATGCGGTCCTGGATCCACTTGCGCTGCTTCGGGTCCTGGATGTGCATGAACTCGACGCCGGTGGTGCGGCAGTACGAGTCGCGCAGCACGCCGAGGATGTCGCGCAGCTTCATCAGGGACTTGCCGGCGAATCCGCCGACGGCGAACTCGCGCTCCAGGTCCCACAGGGTGAGCCCGTGCTCCGTGATGTCCAGGTCGGGGTGCTTGCGCTGCTGGTACTCCAGCGGGTCGGTGTCGGCCATGACGTGGCCGCGGACCCGGTAGGAGTGGATCAGCTCGAAGACGCGGGCGGCCTTCGTGACGTCGTCGTCGTGCGACGCGTCGATGTCCTTGAGCCAGCGGACCGGCTCGTAGGGGATGCGCAGCGCCTCGAAGATGTCGTCGTAGAAGCCGTTCTCACCGAGGAGGAGGTTGGCGACGATCCGCAGGAACTCGCCGGAGGCGGCGCCCTGGATCACCCGGTGGTCGTAGGTCGACGTGAGCGTCATGACCTTCGAGATGCCGAGCTTGTTCAGGGTGTCCTGGGAGGTGCCCTGGAACTCGGCCGGGTAGTCCATGGAGCCGACGCCCATGATCACCGACTGGCCGGGCATCAGACGCGGCACGGAGTGGACGGTGCCGAGGCCGCCGGGGTTGGTCAGGGAGACCGTCACGCCGGTGAAGTCGTCCATGCCCAGCTTGCCGTCGCGGGCGCGGCGGACGATGTCCTCGTAGGCCTGCCAGAACTCGAAGAAGTTCAGCGTCTCGGCCTTCTTGATGCCCGCGACCACGAGCTGGCGGTCGCCGTTGGGCTTGACCAGGTCGATGGCGAGGCCGAAGTTGACGTGCTCCGGCTTGACCAGGGTCGGCTTGCCGTCCTTCTCCGCGAAGGAGTAGTTCATCGACGGCATGGCCTTGATGGCCTGCACCATCGCGTAGCCGATCAGGTGCGTGAAGGAGATCTTCCCGCCCCGGGCGCGCTTCAGGTGGTTGTTGATGACGATGCGGTTGTCGAAGAGCAGCTTCACCGGGACCGCGCGCACGGACGTGGCCGTGGGCACCTCCAGGGAGGCGTTCATGTTCTTCGCGACCGCGGCGGCGGGACCGCGCAGCACGACCTGCTCGGGGCCCGAGGGGGCCTCGCCGGCGGGCTCGGCCTTCTTCGCGGCGGCCGGCTTCGCCGCCGGGGCGGCCTGCGCCGGAGCGGGGGCCTGAGCCGGGGCCTGTGCGGCGGGCTTCGCCTGGGCCGGAGCCGAGGCGGGGGCCGGCGCGGCGGCGGGCTTCTCGGCCACCGGGGCGGGGGCCTGGGCGGGGGCGGCCGGAGCGGCCGCCGGAGCGGTGGTGGTCTCCGCGGCCCCCGCGGCCGCGGTACCCGCCGGAGCCGGGGCGGCGGCCGCCCCTGGCTTGTAGTCGGCGAAGAAGTCCCACCAGGCTCGGTCTACCGAATTCGGGTCCTGGAGGTACTGCTGATAGATCTCGTCGACGAGCCACTCGTTGGCACCGAACGACGCGGCAGGGTTCTTCCCCGCTTGGTCGGTGTCGGTCGAGATGCTCGAGTTACTGGGGGACTGTGGCGACACGGCGGCAACCGCCCTCTTCCGCTTCACAAGATGATGGACAGCGGGAATCAAGGCTACGCCCCCTGGACGGGGAAGGTCAGGTCGGGCCCATGCAACGTCGTGCAAGTCACATCTGGAACTGTGTTTCGGGGCTTGAAATGGCGGGAAACAAGCGTGGTTCCGCTTAACGAGGGAAGAGCGGGGCAGGGCCCCCGGGCGCCGATGGCGCGGGCCTGTGCCTGATCACACGTGTCCGTCAGCGCGGACGCCCGTGGATCTTGTGGCTCCGGTTCGAACTTTACGTCAACTTGGCACGGATGACAGTCCCGGAAGAGTGACAAGAATCCGGCAACCTCGCTCGGATTCAGCCACTCCGATCCGGCCCCCGTGCAGGTCCACCGCCCAGCGGGCGATCGCCAGGCCGAGACCCGTGCCGCCGTCGCTGCCCGGCCCCTGCCGCTTGGCGCTGCCGCGGTTGAACCGCTCGAAGACGCGGTGCCACTCGGACTTCGGAATGCCGGGGCCCTCGTCCAGAACTTCCAGTTCCAGCGACTCCGGCAGGGCGCCGCGCCGCGCCTTGACCGTCACGCGGCCGTGCGGCGGGCTGTGCTTGACCGCGTTGTCGATGAGATTGGCGACGACCTGGTGGATGCGCTCCGGGTCGGCGTGCGCCGTCAACTCCGGCGGGGAGACGTCGAGGTGCAGATGGACGTCCGTACGGGTGTGACTGCCCGAGCCGGTGGCGATGCCCGCGCGCACGGAGGCGACCATGTTGGCCTCCTTCAGCACGCCGGACAGATACGGCCACACCTCGAACCGCCGCTGTTTCAGCGGAACGACGCCGTTGTCCAGCCGGGACAGGTCCAGCAGCGTCTCCACCAGCCGCCCGAGGCGCTCGGTCTGCTTCAGCGCCGTGCGCATCGTCTCCGGGTCGGCCTGCGTGACACCGTCGACGATGTTCTCCAGCACCGCGCGCAGACCCGCGATGGGCGTGCGCAGCTCGTGGGAGACATTCGCCACGAGTTCCTTGCGCTGGCGGTCCTGGGCCTCCAGCTCGTCGGCCATGGCGTTGATCGTCACGGCCAGGTCGCCCAGCTCGTCACGGCGGTTCTCCCGCGTCCGGCGGGTGTAGTCGCCCTGCGAGATGGAACGGGCCACCGCGGTCATCTCGTCCAGCGGCGCCGTGAGCGAATGGGCCACGAACTGCGTGATGAGAAGTGTGGCGATCATCGAGAAGACCGTGATGAAGCGCAGCTCCGTCTGGGTGTGCACCGCGATCACCGACAGGCCGGTGGTGATCAGCACCGAGATGACGACCAGCGCGCCCAGCTTGGTCTTGATCGAGAACGGGCTCACCCCGCCCCAGGGATCCGGCTCCCCGGGGATTCTCCGTCCGGCCGGCCCACCGCTCATGGCGTCGGGGTCTCCAGGGCGTATCCGACGCCGTGCACCGTGCGGATCCGCTCGGCGCCGATCTTCCGGCGCAGCGCCTTGATGTGGCTGTCGACCGTGCGGGTGCCGGAGGCGTCCGCCCAGTCCCAGACCTCGGCGAGCAGCTGCTCACGGGAGAGCACCGCACGCGGGGTGTTCGCCAGGCACACCAGCAGGTCGAACTCGGTGGGCGTCAGGTGGACGTCTTCGCTGCGCACCCGGACCCGGCGCTGCGCGTGGTCGATCTCCAGCTCACCGAGACGCAGGATGCCGGAGCGGGGGGTGGCCGCCGCGATGGCGGCCCGCTCCACCCGGCGCAGCAGGACGTGCACGCGCGCCGCCAGCTCCCGCATGGAGAACGGCTTGGTCATGTAGTCGTCGGCGCCGACACCGAGGCCGACCAGCATGTCGGTCTCGTCGTCGCGCGCGGTGAGCATCATCACCGGCACCGGGCGGGCGGCCTGCACGCGCCGGCAGACCTCCAGGCCGTCGAAGCCGGGCAGCATGATGTCGAGGATCAGCAGGTCGGGCTGCCAGGCCTCGGCCGTGTCGACCGCGGCCGGTCCGTCACCCGCTGTCTGCACGAGGAATCCCTCGGCCCGCAGGCGGGTCGCGATGGCGTCCACGATCGTCGCGTCGTCCTCGACCACCAGGACCCGGCGCTGTGCGCCCGGAGTAGCCGTCGCCGAACCGTTGTGGGAGGTCTGTGTCTGCTCCATCGCCCGCCCCTGGGGTGTGCTTTCCGGAATCAGTGGGGTGATTCCTTCTGACTGGCTATGCCTGCGCATGGTTGCGATTGACGCTTGAATGATCGGCGTCAGAGGAGCAGCGTACGGGGAGTCAGCACACCTTTGCTATCCAGGGCGGATGCCGAGGTGCACGACGTCCGGCACGCCCCGGGCAACCGGGATCTCTTCGGTACGCACCTGTTGGAACCCGGCATTCCGCAAGGTTTCTTCGAATTCCGGAGACGGCTGGGCGGACCAGACAGCGAGAACCCCGCCGGGTCTCAACACCCTTGCGCAGCTTGCCAGTCCGGCCTGCCGGTAGAGATTTCCGTTGCCCTCCGTGACGGTCCAGCCGGGGCCGTTGTCGATGTCGAGGCACAGGGCGTCGTACGTGTCGGATGTCTCATTGACGTGTGCGACGAGATCGGCTTCGACGATTTTCGCGCGGGGGTCCGACAGGGCTCGGGCGGAGAGCGCGGAGAGCGGGCCGTCGAGATGCCATTCGACAATCGCGGGCTCGCGCTCCACCACCGTGATCCGCCCCCAGCGCGGGTCCGCGGCGGCGTGCGCGAGGGAGAAGCCGACGCCGAGCCCGCCGATCAGGACGTCGGGGCGGTCGCGTCCGGCCAGGGCGTCCAGTGCCGCGTCGACCAGCCGCCGCTCCGAACGGCCGTCGGAGGTGTCCATCAGGAAACAGCCGTTGGCGATGATCTCCAGCCGGTCACCGTGCCGCCGCAGCACCACTTCACCGTGCGGGCCCTCGCGACGGTCCAGTACATCGGGAATGTCGTACGAGGTAGGCATGGGGGCATCCTGGCAGGGGAGGGGGGTGTGGCGCGCGGCATTTCGCCTCGCCCTGTGGGACGCGGGGCGAGGCTTTCGGGTTGCTGTGCATCGGCTCTCGCGTGGCGCTGGTCACAGACAGAGGGGCTGTCCGGGGCGAAGGCTGGGACGCGACGGAAGGAGCGCCCGTGGTGGAACGCACCGCGCCGCCCCACGAGACGGCCGCACCGGCGCCGGCGGGCGCGCCCGTCTCCGACGTGCCGGGGCTGCTGGACGGGGTGCCGCGGCAGCGCGGTCCGCGCGCGACGGCGGTCGCGGGAGGGTGGGAGCCCGTTCCGGCGGCGGAGCCCCGGCCGCAGAAGCTCCGCCCCTGGTGGCTGCTGCCCACCCCCACGGGAACGCCGTTCACCTTCGGATACGCGATCGTCCTCTGCCTCACCTCGCTGATCTCCGCGTACGCGGACCCGGCCCTCGTGCACGCCCTCCTCCAGGGCTCCAGCACGGATGTGACGCACCTGGTGCGCACGCCCGGGCTGGTGCTGATCGGCAGCGCGCTGTGGGTCGCGGGCGGGGTGACCTCGCCGTTCGCCATCGCCTTCGTGCTGGTGCTTGCCGCGCTGGAGCGGCGGATCGGGGGTGTGCGCACAGCCGGTGTCTTCCTCCTGGGACATGTGGCGGCCACCCTCGCGACCGAGGTCCCGGTGGGTCTCGCCGTCCTGGCCGGGCACCTCCCCGGCAGCTCCCTGCACCGCCTGGACTACGGCGTCAGCTTCGGCGTCGCCGCCGGCATCGGCGCCCTGGCCGGTCTGCTGCCGCTGTGGCTGCGCCTGCCGCTGCTGGCCGGCTTCGGCTGGATGCTGCTCCAGGACCTGCTCGCCTTCACCGACCCGATGACGAACTGGGGGCACCTCATCGCCCTGGTGATCGGTGTGGCGACCTGGCCCCTGGTCCGGCGGTGGCGCGACGGCCGGCGTCTCCTCCAGGCCGCCCATCAGGCGTAACGCCCCTCTTGTCTTAGATCGCTCACAGCGAACACCCCCTGGGAACATCCGGCCTCTCCCGAGCATTGAGTCGGCATAGCTCAACTTGACTGCCGAAGGGGAGATCATGGCTTCGACGTCCACACCGCTCACCCTGCCCGTGCTGCCGCTCGACGGCGAGGTCGTGCTGCCGGGGATGGTGGTCCCGCTGGACCTGAGCGACTCCGAGGTCCGCGCCGCGGTGGAGGCCGCTCAGGCCGCTGCCCGGTCAACGCCCGGAAAGCCCCGGGTACTCCTGGTGCCACGCATCGACGGGACCTACGCGCACACCGGTGTCCTCGGCACCGTCGAGCAGGTCGGCCGGCTCGCCGACGGCGACCCGGGCGCCCTGATCCGCGGCCGGAGCCGGGTGCGCATCGGCGCGGGGACGACCGGTCCCGGTGCCGCACTCTGGGTCGAGGGCACCAGCGTCGACAAGACCGTCCCGGAGCCGTTGCCCGGGCAGACCGCCGAACTGGTCAAGGAGTACAAGGCCCTCGCCACCGCCTGGCTGCGCAAGCGCGGCGCCTGGCAGGTCGTCGACCGGGTCCAGGCCATCGACGACGTCTCGGCGCTCGCCGACAACTCCGGCTACTCGCCGTTCCTCACCACCGACCAGAAGGTCGAACTGCTGGAGACCGCCGACCCGGTGGCCCGGCTGAAGCTCGCCACCCAGCAACTGCGCGACCACCTCGCCGAGCAGGACGTGGCCGAGTCCATCGCCAAGGACGTCCAGGAGGGCGTCGACAAGCAGCAGCGCGAGTTCCTGCTGCGGCGTCAGCTGGAAGCCGTCCGCAAGGAGTTGCGTGAGCTGAACGGCGAGCAGGACGGCGAGGAGTCCGACGACTACCGCACCCGCGTGGAGGCCGCCGACCTGCCCGAGAAGGTCCGCCAGGCCGCCCTCAAGGAGGTCGACAAGCTGGAGCGGTCCTCCGACCAGTCGCCCGAGGGCTCCTGGATCCGCACCTGGCTCGACACGGTCCTGGAGATGCCGTGGAACGAGCGCACCGAGGACGCGTACGACATCCGGGGCGCCAAGGCCGTTCTGGACGCCGAGCACTCCGGCCTGGAGGACGTGAAGGAGCGGATCACCGAGTACCTGGCGGTGCGCAAGCGGCGTGACGACCGGGGCCTCGGCGTGGTCGGCGGGCGGCGTGGTGGTGCCGTGCTCGCGCTCGTCGGGCCGCCCGGCGTCGGCAAGACCAGCCTGGGCGAGTCCGTCGCCCACGCCATGGGCCGCACGTTCGTCCGCGTCGCCCTCGGCGGCGTCCGGGACGAGGCCGAGATCCGCGGCCACCGGCGTACGTACGTCGGCGCGCTGCCTGGCCGGGTCGTCCGGGCCATCAAGGAGGCCGGGTCGATGAACCCGGTCGTGCTCCTCGACGAGATCGACAAGGTCGGCTCCGACTTCCGCGGCGACCCGGCCGCGGCCCTGCTCGAAGTCCTCGACCCGGCGCAGAACCACACCTTCCGGGACCACTACCTGGAGGTCGAGCTGGACCTGTCGGACGTCGTCTTCCTCGCCACGGCCAACGTCCTGGAGGCGATCCCGGAGGCCCTGGCCGACCGGATGGAGATCGTCCGCCTGGACGGCTACACCGAGGACGAGAAGGTCGTCATCGCCCGCGACCACCTGCTCCCGCGCCAGCTGGAGCGGGCCGGGCTGGACCAGGACGAGGTGACCGTCGACGAGGGCGCGCTGCGCAAGCTCGCCGGCGAGTACACGCGCGAGGCGGGCGTGCGCACCCTGGAGCGGTCCATCGCACGGCTGCTGCGCAAGGTCGCCGCCCAGCACGAACTGGGTGAGCGGAAGCTGCCCTTCACCGTCCGGGACGAGGACCTGCGCGACCTGATCGGCCGGCCGCACCACGTGCCCGAGTCCGCCCAGGACCCGGCCGAGCGGCGGACGTCCGTGCCGGGCGTGGCGACCGGGCTCGCGGTGACCGGAGCGGGCGGCGACGTGCTGTTCGTCGAGGCGTCGCTGGCCGACCCGGAGACGGGCGCGGCCGGGCTGACCCTGACCGGACAGCTGGGCGACGTGATGAAGGAGTCCGCGCAGATCGCGCTGAGCTTCCTGCGCTCCCGCGGTGCCGAGCTGGAGCTGCCGGTGGCCGACCTCAAGGACCGGGGTGTGCACATCCACTTCCCGGCGGGCGCGGTCCCCAAGGACGGCCCGAGCGCCGGCATCACCATGACCACGGCCCTCGCGTCCCTGCTGTCCGGCCGGCTGGTCCGCACCGACGTGGCGATGACCGGCGAGGTCTCGCTGACCGGGAGGGTCCTGCCGATCGGCGGCGTGAAGCAGAAGCTGCTCGCGGCGCACCGGGCCGGGGTCACCACGGTGATCATCCCCAAGCGCAACGAGCCCGACCTGGACGACGTCCCGGCCGAGGTGCTGGACAAGCTCGACGTCCACGCCGTGACCGACGTCCGCCAGGTCCTGGAGCTGGCGCTCGCGCCCGCGACCAACGGGGCGGCGGAGGTTCCGGTCGCGGCGTGACGACGGTGCCCCTCAGCGGGCTCCGTCCGCGGTGGCCGGACAGGGGAAGGCCCGGGCTCTCGTGAGGAGGCCCGGGCCTTCACTGTGTGGTGGCCCTGTGGACACGGACGCCCTGACCTGCGGAATACTTGCCGAACTGCGGTGATGGCGGCAGGTGGCGGAAAATCCCAGTACCGGAATTCTCAGGACCGGGCGACGACCGAGGCAGGGGCTGACGTGCACGAGGGCGGCAACGACGACGGACACCGCGACGCCGGTGTGGCCGGAAGCGGTGTGGACCAGCCTGCCTTCCTGGCGCTGGAGCGCGAGCTGACCGTGCTGCTGCGGCGCGCCCGGGCCAGCCAGGGCGAGATGGCCCGCGAGGTCCACCCGGACCTGGAGTCGTCCGCGTACGGCCTGCTCGTCCGGCTGGACGAGTGCGGAACGCAGCGGGCCACCGAGCTCGCCGCCTACATCGGGGTCGGCAAGGCGACGATGTCCCGCCAGCTGCGCGCCCTGGAGGAACTCGGGCTGGTCGCGCGCGAGCCCGACCCCGCCGACGGACGCGCCTGGCTCGTCGCCCTCACCCAGGAGGGCCACGACCGCGTCCGCCGGGTCCGGGAGGCCCGCCGCGCCCGCTACGCCGGTCGCCTGGCCGACTGGGACTCCCGCGAGGTCACGGAACTGGCCCGGCTGCTCAACCAGCTCAACCGCGGCATGGAGAAGTAGGGCCGGGCAGCCGCCGGCGACGGCCCCTAGAACTCGACGTACACGGCCGTCGCGTCGTCGTGCCGCTTGCTCCGGCCCAGGAACGTCACGGCGTCGTCCGACCGCTCCAGCGCCCGGACGCGGGCCACCAGTGCCTGCGGGCCCTCCTTGCGGATCAGGTGGAGGCAGTCGGTCCAGTCGCCCTCCTCGAACCGCTCGACCCAGCGGGTCGCGCCGTCCGTCAGCGCGGCCAGGGCACGGACCTGGTCGCGGGGCACGGTTCCGGCCACCGCCCGGGCCGCCACCGAGGGATCCGCGGCCGCCGTGAAGAAACCGCCCTCCATGTTGCGGAGCGTGGAGTCCACCAGCGCGTCCGTCGCCAGCGCCGAGCGGGGGAGCAGGGCCAGCCGGTCGTCGAGGACCGGGGTCACCAGGCCGTCCGGGGACTCCAGGAGAAGAGCCGAGTCCGACAGGACCAGGTACTCCACCGTGTCCGGAGTCCAGCGGGCCGCGACCACCGTGGCCTGAGGCGTCCTGGGGTGAGAAAGGTCACAGGTTGCGGCGTGTGCCTCGGAGGTACGCGCGATGGCACGGGACAAGGCGTCGGCCAGGGGGACATCCGGGAGTGAAACGGTCAGTTCGGTCAGTGCTCCACCGAGGCGTGCGGTGAACCAGGGGACGGAATGCAGACAGCCCGTCCCGGTCTTCGGCGGTGTGACCCCGTCCAGGACGACGACCGAGCCGCCCTGTCCCGAGGCCGGTAGTCCGACACCGGCGAAGTCCTCGTTGGGGCGGTCGGAGTCTCCCGGCTCCGAGGCGAGTTCAGTACGCATCCAGCCAGTCTGCACGAGCCCTTCACAAGGTTCGCAAAACGCTGGCCATGGTTGCCGGATCGACGCAGCCGCGCAGGTCAGACGCCGGGTTTGGGATGGAATGATTTGTTCCGGGAAGACGTGGTGGCGAATACTGCCACCGGCCGTCGCCGTCGTCCAACCGGCGTGCCGCGCGCGGCTGCTGGAACGGCCTGCGGAACTTGCCCCTCAACTCCCGTCCGAGGTTCACTCCTTCGGGTGGCGGGTCAGGTGATGCGCGTGCGCTGCCCACCGGCGCTGGGAGGGTCGGTAAGTGTACCGGGAGTACGCACCAGTTGACGGAGCGTCATCCGGGCCCAAGGGTTCACGAGTCAGGAATGCGAGCACCGGTGCAGAAGACGCGGCCTCGTCGCACAGGCAAGCAGACGGCCCCCGGTCGGGGCGCTGAGCCGACGCCCCCCACCGGCAAGGGCCGCCCCACGCACGTACGCAACCGGCTGATCGTCGCCGTGGCCGTGGTCGCCGCGGCCATCGCCGGTGCCGGAGCCCCGTCCGTCCTCGCCGCCTCCGGGGAACTCCACGACTCCCAGGAGCTGGTGACGCTCGCGGAGCAGACGCAGGACGCCCTCGCCCTCGCGCACTCCCTCGCCGACGAGCGGGACGACGTCACCTCCTACATCGCGGCCGGGCGCCCCAAGTCCAAGGCCCCCTCCGAGCAGCGCAGCGCCCGGGTGGACCGGCAGGTCGAGGAGCTGCGGTCCGACACCGACACGCCCGCCTCGCTGCGCTCGGACCTCGACGGCATAGCGGCCGTGCGCAGGGCGGCGCTCACCGGCAAGAGCAGCGCCCTCGAAGCGCACCAGGCGTACTCCACCGCCATCACCGAACTCCACGGGCTCGCCGAGCAACTGGCGCAGCAGACGCCGCCGCGCGCGGGTGCCGGCGGCTACGCGCTGGCCGAGCTGGACTCCGGCGTCCAGCAGGCCGCCGCGGCCCGCGGGCTGCTGCTCGCCGCGCTGAGCGTGCCGCGCAGCACCGAGACGGTCATCGACCCCGTCACCGGCCTGCCGACCGAGACCTCCACCTCCTCGGACGCCGACACCCGGCAGCGCGACGCCCTGAGCGCCGCCGCCCAGCAGGCCCGGCTGCGCTCCGACGCGGCCCTGGCCGACTTCCGCGGCACCGCGCCCAAGCCGGCCCGTGCCTCCTTCGACTCCACGGTCACCGGCACCGAGGTCAACTCCGCCGACAAGTACCTCGCCACCCTGACCGACCAGCCGACGCTCTCCCGCAGCGACCTCGCCATCGGCACCAAGAAGCTGGACGCGGCCCTGTCCGCCCGCGTCGACCTGATGCGGGGCGTGGAGTCGGCCCTCTACGACCGCCGCACCAAGGACCTCGAGGCGCTGCGCGACGACGACGTCACCGCGCTGGAGATCCGCATCGCCGTCCTCGGCGCCCTCATGCTGCTCGCCGTCGGTGTCGCCACGGGCATGGCCCGCAGCCTCACCCGTCCGCTCGCGGTCCTGCGCCTGGGGTCGAAGCGGCTCGCCGAGGCCGACGACCCGGTGGCCGAGGAGCCGGTGAAGTTCACGGGCCGCAACGACGAGTTCGCCCAGGTCGTGCGCTCCGTCAACGCCCTGCACACGCACGCGGCCGCCCTCACCGAGCGGATCACCACGCTGGAGTCCGACCGCAAGCACCTGGTCGGCCAGCGTCAGAAGATGGCCGACGCACGCGAGGAACTGCGCGGCGAACTCGCCGAGTCCGCCGCCCAGCTGGAGCGGCTGCGCACGGCCATCGGCGGGACGTTCGTCAACCTCGCCCTGCGCACCCTCGGACTGGTCGAGCGGCAACTGGCCGTCATCGAGAACCTGGAGGAGCGCGAGCAGGACCCGGACCGGCTCGCCACGCTGTTCAAGCTCGACCACTTCGCGACGGTCATGCGCCGGCACAGCGAGAACCTGCTGGTCCTCGCCGGTACCGAGCACGTCCAGCACGCCGCCGGGCCGGTGCCGCTGGTGGACGTCGTCCGTGCCGCGGTGAGCGAGATCGAGCGGTACGAGCGGGTCCGGATCGCCGCGCTGCCGCCGCACGCGCACATCGCCGGGTTCGCCGCGGACGACCTCTCCCACCTGCTGGCCGAACTCATGGAGAACGCCACCTCGTTCTCCCCGCCCGACCTGCCCGTCGAGATCTCCGGCTGGCTCCTGGAGAACGGCGAGGTCATGCTCTCCGTCCAGGACGAGGGCATCGGCATGACCGAGAACCGGCTGGAGCGCCTCAACTCCCGCCTCACCGACTTCGACCCCGAGGCGCCCTACGACCAGGAGGGCGAGGACGGTCTCGGCCTCGGCCTGTACGTCGTCGCCCGGCTCGCCCACCGCCACGGCGTGCGCGTCCAGTTGCGCGAGCAGAAGCAGGGCGGTGTCGCGGCGGTCGTCGTCCTGCCGCGCACGCTCCTCGCCGCCGCCCCGCCGGTGGCCGTCCCGACGTCCGGCCCCCTCGCCGGCACGACCCCCTCCTTCTCCTTCCCGGGCGCCGACGCCGAGGCCAACTCCAACGTCCTGCACGGTCGCGCGGCCGGCGACGACCCGTTGGTGGCCCTGGCGGAGAAGGCGGTACGGCAGGACGAGGCGGCGGAGATCACCACTGCCGCCCAGCACCCGGAACCGACCGGGAAGCCGGAACGGGCCGAGGCGACGGAGGCACCCGAGGCGGCAACCCCGGCGGCACACACCGGGTCGGCCACGCAGGCCGACCTGGCGACGAACGCAGAGTCGGCGACGCACGCCGAGTCGGCTGTGCACGCCGACTCTGCAACGCTCGGCGACCTGGCGAAGCCCGCTGAGCCGGCCGCGCCCGCCGACCTGACGACGCCCGCTGAGCCGGCCGCGCCCGCCGGCCCGGCGACGCAAGCGGAGTCGGCGACGCCCGCCGAGCGGGCCGTGCACGCCGACCCTGCGACGCACGTCGGACCCGCGACGCCTGCGGAGCCGGCCGCGGGCGACGACCTGGGGATGCTCACCACCCCGGCCGCTCCCGCCGGCCTGGCGACGCCCGCTGAGCCGGCCGCGCCCGCCGGCCCGGCGACGCAAGCGGAGTCGGCGACGCCCGCCGAGCGGGCCGTGCACGCCGACCCTGCGACGCACGTCGGACCCGCGACGCCTGCGGAGCCGGCCGCGGGCGACGACCTGGGGATGCTCACCACCCCGGCCGCTCCCGCCGACCTGACGACGCCCGCTGAGCCGGCCGCGCCCGCCGCCCCGGCGACGCACGCCGAGTCGGCCGTGTACACCGACCCTGCATCGCCCGTCGGCCCCGCGACGTCTGCCGAGCCGGCCGTGCCCGGCGACCTGGCGACGCCCACTGGGCCGGCCGCGCCCGCCGACCCGGCAACGCCCGCCGCCCCGGCGACGCCGACCCAGCCTGCGCCCCGCGCCGACCCCGCCACGACCACCGCCCCCGTGGAGTCCCCCGCGGAAACCACGATGGAGCTGCTGATCCCGTTGCAGCCGGGGGCGTCGGACCCGGTCGGGGGTGAACACGCGGGCGCCGGTGGGGAGACCGGCCCGCCGTGGGCAGCCGCACCCGAGGAAGCGACCCGCACCGGCGACGCGGACGAGAGCCCGGAGCACGAGCGCGCGCCCGATGAGGAGGAGGACCGCGTCACCGACAAGGGCCTCCCCAAGCGCACCCCGAAGATCACCGCACAGACCACCGCCCCGCGCCAGCGCAGCGGCTCCGTCGACGCCGAAGCCCTGCGCCGCCGTCTCGGCGGCTTCCGCCAGGGCGCCCAGGCCGGCCACCGCGACGTGGAGGCGGAGATCGCCGAGCGGACGGCCTCGCACCAGCGGCCGGCCACCGGCGGAGCAGGACCAGCTGAACCCGAAGAAGCCACGGGGGGCACAGTCGAGGAGGCAAGCAGTTGACCGCTCCCAGTACCTTCGGACTGATCGGACTGAGCAGTGAGGCCCGCAACCTGCACTGGCTGCTGACCAACCTCGTCGAGGAGGTACCCGGCATCCTCTCGGTCGCGGTCGTCTCGTCCGACGGGCTGCTGCTGCTCTCCTCCGACAACCACCGCAACAAGGAGGCGAGGGAGGCCCTGCAGGCCCGCGGGACCCGGCGTACCGGCCCGCGCGGCTCCGCCGCCGACCTGGCCACCATCGTCTCCGGCATCGGCAGCCTCACCATCGGAGCCGCCAGGCTGATGGACTTCGGCGGGGTGCGGCACACGATGATCGCGATGGACGAGGGCAGCCTGTTCGTGATGTCGATCAGCGACGGCTCGCTGCTCGGCGTCCACGGTTCCGCGGACTGCGACATGAGCGTGGTGGCGTACCACATGGCCCTGTTCGTCGGCCGCGCCGGTCACGTCCTGACGCCCGAACTCCGCAGCGAGCTCCGTAAATCCCTGGAGGATTCCCAGACGACGGGGAGTGCCCGATGAGTACGCCGAAGCATCACCTCCCGGTCCGCGGCGGCGACCGCAAACCCGCCCGGGTCCGCCCCTACTCGCTCACCGGCGGCCGTACCCGCTTCGGCCACGTCCTCCTCGTGGAGACGTTCGTGGCGAGCACGGCCGCGCTGGAGGCCCCGGAGGAGCGCAAGGAGCTGACGAACGGCTCCCTCTCCACCCGCGTCATGCCGGAGCTGCGGGCCATCGTCGAACTGTGCCGCCGGATGCGTACGGTGGCCGAGATCGCCGCGCTGCTGAAGATGCCGCTCGGCGTGGTCCGCGTGCTCCTCAGCGACCTCGCGGACCAGGGAAAGATCCGTGTGTACGGAACGGGCACCGGCCATGGCACGGGCCGCCCGGACCGAGCTCTGCTGGAAAGGGTGCTGAGTGGACTCCGTCGTCTCTGACGTCGCTCACGGCGTCTCTGGTTCGTCCCCGTTCGTCCAGCCCGGCGAGAGCATGCACGCCTGGGAGACGGACCGCACCCGAGCCCCGATCGCCACGAAGATCGTGGTGGCGGGCGGCTTCGGCGTGGGCAAGACCACGCTGGTCACCGCCGTCTCGGAGATCACGCCCCTGCAGACCGAGGCGCTGATGACCGAGGCGAGCGAGGCGACCGACGACCTCACCGCCACACCGGGCAAGTCCACCACCACCGTGGCGATGGACTTCGGGCGCATCACGCTCGACGACGACCTGGTGCTCTACCTGTTCGGCACGCCGGGCCAGCAGCGGTTCTGGTTCATGTGGGACGACATCGTGCGCGGCGCCATCGGCGCCGTCGTGCTGGCCGACACCCGCCGCCTGAAGGACTGCTTCCCGGTCCTGGACTACTTCGAGAGCTCCGGACTGCCCTACGTGGTCGCGGTCAACCACTTCGACGGCAGCGAGCTGTTCGAGCCGGAGGATGTGCGGGAGGCCTTGACCATCCCGCAACACATACCTGTCATGATCATGGACGCGCGTCGCCGGATCTCCGTGATCGAGACCCTCCTGGCCCTCGTGGGCCACGCGCTCGACGAAACCCCCGAGTAGAGGACAGCCCCGCATGCGGAAGATACTCGTCGTCGGAGCCGGTCAGTCCGGGCTCCAGATAGCTCTCGGCCTCCAGTCGCAGGGGTACGAGGTCACCCTGATGTCCAACCGGACGGCGGACGAGATCCGCACCGGCCGGGTCATGTCGACGCAGTGCATGTTCCACACCGCCCTGCAGCACGAGCGCGATCTCCAGCTGAACTTCTGGGAGTCCCAGGCCCCGAAGATCGAAGGACTCGGCGTCTCGGTCGCCGCGCCCGGCTCCTGGGCCGAAGGCCCCGCGGCCCGGGCGATCGACTGGCTGGGCAGGCTCGACGGGTACGCGCAGTCGGTCGACCAGCGCGTGAAGATGGCCGGCTGGATGGAGACGTTCGCCCAGCGCGGCGGACAGCTCGTCATCCACGGCGCGGCCGTCGGCGACCTCGACTACTTCTCCCGCACCTACGACCTCGTGCTCGTCGCGGCCGGCAAGGGCGAACTGGTCCAGATGTTCGGCCGCGACGCGGAGCGCTCCCCGTACAGCGAACCGCAGCGCGCGCTGGCCGTCGCGTACGTGCACGGCCTCGGCCCGCGCCCCGAGCACCCCGACACCGAAGGGGTCCGCTGCAACCTCGTGCCGGGTGTCGGCGAGCTGTTCGTCATGCCCACCCTGACCACCTCCGGCCGCGCCGACATCCTGTTCTGGGAGGGCATACCCGGCGGCCCGCTCGACGCCTTCAACGGCGTCAAGGACCCCGCGGAGCACCTCTCCCTGACCCTGGAACTCATGGAGCGGTACGTCCCCTGGGAGTACGCGCGGGCCACCAAGGTCGAACTGACCGACGCGGGCGGCACGCTGGCCGGGCGCTACGCCCCCACCGTCCGCAACCCGATCGGCCGCCTTCCCGGCGGTGGACTCGTGCTGGGCGTGGCGGACGTCGTCGTGGCGAACGACCCGATCACCGGGCAGGGTTCCAACTCGGCGTCCAAGTGTGCCGCCGCGTACCTCTCCTCGATCGTCGAGCACGGCGACAAGCCGTTCGACGAGGAGTGGATGCGGGCCACGTTCGACCGCTACTGGGACACCGCCCAGCACGTCACCAAGTGGACCAACACGATGCTCGCGCCGCCGCCGGAGCACGTCCTGAACCTCATCGGCGCCGCCGGTGGGCTCCAGCCGGTCGCCGACCGCTTCGCCAACGGCTTCAACGACCCGTCCGACTTCGAGAACTTCTTCTACGACCCGGACAAGACCCAGGCCTACCTGGCCGAGGTGTCCGGCGCGGGCGCCGCGTAACCCTCGTAGCCCTCGTCCGACCCGTCCGTGGCGCCTTCGGGGAGCTCCGGCGGCTCGTAGCGCCGCAGGGGCTCCCCGTCCGGGTCCGGTCGCACGGCGCCCAGGACCGGGTTGGCCGCGATCGGTGACACCTTCACCTTCGCGCCCGGCCGGGGTGCCTGGACGACCATGCCGTCGCCGAGGTAGAGCGCCACGTGCGTGGCCTTCGGGAAATACACGATCAGGTCGCCCGGGCGCAGCTCGTCCAGCGGGATCCGCTCCAGCTGCTTCCACTGCTCCTGGCTGGTCCGGGGGATGGGCGTCCCGGCCTCGGCCCAGGCCTGCGAGGTCAGCCCCGAGCAGTCGTACGTCTTCGGGCCCTCCGCGCCCCACTCGTACGGCTTGCCGAGCTGCCGCACGGCGTAGCGCAAGGCCCGGCCGCCCTCGGCCGACGGGGTGCGGACACTGCTGCTCCCGCTGATTCCCCCGCTGTCCTCGCCCTCGCCTTTGTCGCTGCTGCGGTCGCTGCCGAGCGCGCCGGACGCCATGAACTTCTCCTGGGCCTTCGCGATGCCGTCCTGCTCGAACTCGGCGAGGTCGGTGAGCTGGTCGCGGCTGAGGGAGGCGAGCAGTCCCTCGACGTCGTGGAGGCGGGCGCGGACCTCGTCCCGTTCCTTCTTGCGCCGCTCGGTGAGGGCGAGCTGCCGGTCCAGGGCCGTGCGGGCCTTGCGGGCCAGCTCCTGGGCCTTGCGCTCGTTGCCGGTCAGCCGGCCGATGGTGTCGGCCCGCTCCTGTGCGAGCCTTCCGATCACATGGCCCTGGTCGATCGCGTGCTGCGGGTCGCGGGCCAGGAGCAGGCGTACGTACGGGGAGATGTCGGTGCTGCTCTGGTACTGCTGCCGGGCCAGCCGGCCGGCCGCGCCCCGGCTGTCGTGCAGCGAGAGCCGGGCGCGGGCGAGGGCGCGCTCCAGGCGGTCGGTCTCGGCGCGCTGCTTCTTCAGCTTCTCCTCGGTGGCGTTGTAGGCCTCGGTGGCCTCCTCGGCCTTCCTGTACAGCTTCTGAAGGTCTGTCAGCAGCTCGGCGACGTGCCGCTGTTCCGTGTCCGGTTCGGGAACGGCCGCTGCCGGGACGGGGGCCAGGACGGTTCCGGCCGCCGTCGCCGCGATGCAGACCAGACGCAGAAGCTTTCCTGACATGCCATCACCTCCGTTGCGGGGGCGGCGTGGTGCCGCCGGACACCGTGAGGATCAGGCGTGGGCGAGCGGCGCGCGCGGTGAGTGTGCGCGGTTCGGCGCAACGGGGTCACCCGTCGGCGTCGTCCGGCTTGCCGGGCGGCGTGGCGTCTGGATTGCCGCGGGGCGTGGCGTCCGGCTTCGACCAGGGCCAGTTGAGCCGGCGGGCCGGGACGCCCTCCGGGGCGTACTCGTACTTCCAGCGGTTGGTCAGGCCGACCTTGCCCGGTCCCCGTGGGACCCGGCGGTAGACGAGCACGGTGTCCGGTCCGCCGTCGGGGTCCGGGACGGGGATGCGGTACGTCTTGGGCGGGTGGCCGGTGATGCCGACGAGGACGGGCAGGACTCTGCCGTCCATGGGGCCGCCCTCGAAGGGGGTGTCTTCGCTCTTCACGGGATCAGTGTCAGACATCCTCGGCGAGCGCCTGGACCAGGGCGTCGGTCTGCGGGTCGCGGCGGGCGGTCACCGTCAGCATCGCCACGAACTGCTCGACGAGCCAGTCGCGGAGCTCCTCGGCCGAGGGCTGCTTGTCCTCGTCCAGCCAGATGAGCGACGACGCCTCCACGGCGGTGATCCACATGCGGATGGTCATGCGCAGGCGCGGACCCGGCTCGGTGACCTCCAGGTGCCTGACGATGTGCTCGGCGGCGGCACGGCGTACGCCGTCGACGATGGCGGTGGTACGGGAGGTCTCGACGACGCTGCCGCCCTGGAGGAGGGCGCTGAACCCGGCGTCGTGCTGGTCGACGAAGGTGACGTAGCGGTCGAGGGCGCGGGAGAGGCGGGGGAGGAGGGGGCCCTCGCGGGGTTCGTCGAAGCAGTGCTGGAGCTCGTCGGCGGCGGAGCGCAGGGCGGCCTCGTAGAGCTGCTGCTTGCCGCCCGGGAAGTAGCGGTACACCAGGGGCCGCGAGACCCCGGCCGCCTCCGCCACGTCGTCGAGGGACACCTCCTCCGGGGCGCGGTGGGCGAAGAGGTTCAGCGCGGAGGTGAGCAGCTGACTGCGGCGTTCCTCGACGCTGAGTCGCCGGTAGGCGGGGGTGGGGGCGGCTGGTGTCATGCCTCGAAGCTTGACGTGCTCCCTGGCCTAAAGTCCAGGGACGTCGGCCTGGGTCGCTGACCCTTCCGGGGGCTTCCTGCTTCACCGCGCTGCGCGGACACGGGTGCCCGTCTTACCGGCGCTCCACAGGCGTTTAGCGTCTCCGCCCGTCCGGCGGCGACGATACGGCGTCCCTCGAAGAGGACGTTGCGGGCTGCGTTGTGGTCACGGTCGTGCACCGTGCCGCACGCGCCGCACGTCCACTTGCGGACGTGCAGGGGCTTGGGGCCGTCCCGGAACCCACAGGCCGAGCAGACCTGAGAGGACGGGAAGGCACGGTCCACTTTGGTAAAGGTGCGGCCGTGCTTGACCGCCTTGTACTCCAGCATGCCGACGAACGCGGACCACCCCGCGTCGTGCACGGACGTGGCGAGCCGGGTGCGGCCGAGACCGGACACCGCGAGGTTTTCCACGTACACCGCTTGGTTGTCGCGGATGATCTGTGTGGATGCCTTGTGGTGGAAGTCCCGGCGCCGATTGGCCACACGCGCGTGCTGGCGTGCGATCTTGATGCGGGCCTTGGCCCGGTTCTTCGATCCCCTGACCTTGCGCGACAGCTCCCGCCCGAGGCGCTTGAGTTTCTTCTCGGCCCGGCGCAGGAAGCGCGGGCTGTGGATCTTGGTGCCGTCGGACAGGACCGCGAAGGCGGACAGGCCCAGATCGATCCCGGTGTCGGTCTCCAGCTCGGGGAGGATGTCCGGCTCGGTGTCCACGACGAAGCCGAGGAAGTAGCGGCCGCAGCTGTCCTTGGTGACGGTCAGGGACGTGGGCGCGGCCGGCAGAGGGCGGGACCACTTGACCTTGATGTGGCCGACTTTGGCCACGTACACCGCGCCGTCGTCCCGAAGGGAGAAGGCGTTGGCGTTGAGGCGGATCGACTGCCGGGTGTCCTTCTTCGACTTGTACCGGGGCGGGCACACCTTCCGGCCCTACCGCTTGCCGCTCAGGCTGTCGAAGAAGTTCTTGTAGGCGGTGTCCAGGTCCCGCAGGGACTGCTGCAGTACGACCGCCGACACGTCGGCCAGCCAGGCACGCTCCTCGGTGCGCTTGGCCTGGGTGATGCGCAGACGCGACAGCTCCGCCGACTTCACATACGGCAGCCCCGCCGCGTGTGCGTGCTTCCGGTCGCGCCGGCAGTCGTTCCACACCACGCGGGTGCACCCGAACGCCCTCGCCAGCGCACGGCACTGGGCGGCGTCCGGGTAGGCCCGGTAGTTGTAGCGGAGCTGCATACGGATCACCGTATGGATGCTTCGCGACCGCTCGCGGCGAAAGATCACATCCAACCGGAATTGTACGCGATGTGAGCAAATACGTTCGAGGGCTTTGAGGTGAGTCTCTCCATCGCGTCGGGCAGCCGCTCAGTAGTCACCCTGCATGGGCTTGATGGAGCCACGTGGCTACGCCAGCAGCCCCGACGACTTCCACAGGCGTCGTCCGACTCCCCGCAGCACCCCGATGTCGTCGAGGAAGTCGGTCAGGCGCTTGGAGCCGTTCTGCATGACCTCCCGGCGGTGTCCGCTCGCCCGTACCTGGGCGAGAGCCTCTCGCTTGTCCAGGCCCACGTTGGTGTAGACGTCGGGGTTGACGAAGGCCACCGAGAAGACGCGGGCGAACTCGCCGGAGGTGATGCGGGTGAACTCCTGGGACCACTTGGGGGCCGTCACCATCTGGCGGCGGAGTTCCTCGCGGGCGTAGCGGACGTGGCGGGCCTCCTCCACGACGTGGATGCGGGTGACGCCGCGGACCAGGGTCTGTACGCGCTCGTCGGGGAACGTCAGCCGCTGCATCCAGTCCAGGACCTCCTCACCCAGCAGGGTCGCCGTGAAGGAACCCGGCGTGGTGGAGATGGTCTTGAACAGGCGGCCCAGGTGCTGGTGCGCGCGGCTGACCGGGTACCAGGGCGTGTCGCCCTGGGCTATCAGCCGGGCGAACATCTTGGAGTGCCGGCACTCGTCCTCGATCTCGGTGAGCGCGTAACGGACGTGCGCGCTCGTGGCCGCCTTGTCGTAGATGTGCCGCACCAGCAGCTGCATCAGGATGATCTCGAACCAGATGCCCAGGGACGCCAGGGCCGCCGCCTCGTGCTGGGAGAGCAGGATCCGCTGCTCCTCGCCCATCCGCTTCCACAGCGGGGTGTCGTAGAGCGACACCAGCTCCGGCGGCCAGAACCACTTGCCCTCCTCGAAGGGCGCGTCCCAGTCCAGCTCCTTGTCCGGGTCGAAGGAGTGCTTGGCGGAGGAGTCGAGCAGCCGCTGGGCCACCTGCTCCCGGTCCTTCAGCAGGCCGAGGGCATCGCGCAGGCCGTCGAGCGCGTCGGCTTCCGTCAGGGTCGTCATGGCTGCCCACCTCGTTGTGCACACGTCACTGTTTCTCTTATGAGACTGCCTGTCAGCAAGCTCGTCAATCCCCTGCGCGCTACTTGTTGACCCGATGTCTACCTTCTGTGAGCCTGCGGGCATGCCGACCTTCGACCTGTACACCGAGGAACCGGAAGAGCCCGTCCGGCAGGTGCCGGCGAGCGGCGCGGCCCGTTTCAACTGGGAGTACGACGACGGGCGCGAGCGCCTCCTGGCCCTCTACCAGAAGGGCAAGGACAAGCAGTGGGACGGCCGGAAACTGCCTCCTGGCCCTCTACCAGAAGGGCAAGGACAAGCAGTGGGACGGCCGGAAACGCATCGACTGGGAGGTGGAGGTGGATCCGTACGATCCGCTCGGGACCCCCGACGAGGCGATGTCCCTCTACGGGACCAGGCACTGGGCGAAGCTGACGGACAAGGACAAGGGCGACCTGCGCCGGCATTACGCCTCCTGGCAGTTCAGCCAGTTCCTGCACGGCGAGCAGGGCGCGATGATCTGCGCCGCGCGGATCGTGGAGTCGGTCCCCGACCTGGACGCGAAGTTCTACTCCGCGACCCAGACCATGGACGAGGCCCGGCACGCCGAGATCTACGGCCGCTTCCTGCACGAGAAGATCGGGCTGCTGTACCCGATCAACGACAACCTCCAGTCCCTGCTGGACGACACGCTGCGCGACGCGCGCTGGGACATGCCGTACCTGGGCATGCAGGTGCTGATCGAGGGCCTCGCACTGGCCGCCTTCGGCATGATCAGGGACACGACGGACAAGCCGCTGCCGAAGCAGATCCTCGCGTACGTCATGCAGGACGAGGCCCGGCACGTGGCCTTCGGGCGGATGGCCCTGCGCGACTACTACCGGCAGCTCACGGACGCCGAGCTGAGGGAGCGCGAGGAGTTCGTCATCGAGGGCTGCTACCTCATGCGCGACCGGCTGCGGGGCGTGGAGGTCCTGGAGAACTTCGGCATCCCGAAGGCCGAGGCGGAGGAGTGCAGCGAGCAGTCCGAGTTCCTCACCCTGTTCCGCAAGCTCCTCTTCAGCCGCATCGTCCCCTGCGTCAAGGACATCGGCCTGTGGGGCGAACGCCTCCAGCAGGCCTACGTCGACATGGGCGTCCTGGAGATGGGCGACTCCAGCCTGGACCTGCTGATGTCCGAGGACGAGGAGATCGCCGAGCGACTCGACGCCGAGCGCTTCGCGGCGGAGGAGAAGGAGCGGGTGGCGGAGGTGCGGGGGGCGATCGACGCGGGGCGGCGGGCCGTGGAGTGAGCGCCCGTCAGAGTGCGCAGCCCAGTCCCTCCGGCACTTCGCCGAGCAGCGGTGCCGCGCCCTGGGGCGGGAACTGGGTCCGCAGCGTGAAGGCGTACGGGGTCGGGCCGTGGGTGCGGATGTGGAGGAGGCGGGCTTCCGCCTCCGTGGCCGTGGGGCGGTGGCCTGCCGGCACCCACCACAGGGCGACCATGGCCTCCTCGATGCGCTCGAACCTCCCCCACTGCCTTAAGGGCGTGGGGGGACCCCCACGCGACGACGGGCGAGCATCTCCCGGTGCCCGCCCTGGTACATGTACGCCGTCAGCGAGTCGGCGTCGCGCCACACCGACATGTTGAGGATCAGCCAGGAGTCGCCGAAGACGGACACGTCCGTGGCGTTGCCGGTGTCGCCCTGCAGGCGCCAGACGAAACCGTCGGCCGCGTCGGCGTCGGCGTTCACCGGGTCCAGGTTGTCGACGAAGTCCTTCAGCCGCGGGGAGTCCAGCGGTGCCTTGAGACGGGCGATGTTGACCTCGGCGAGTTCGTACGTGGCAGCGGGCTCAGTCATGTACCGAGCGTTAGGTCGGGAGTTTTCGCGGTGGTAGTCCCGTCTCACCAACTGGGCAACCCTCACCGGGACTTGAGCACCGCCTCCATCACCGCCCGCGCGATCGGCGCCGCGTCACCGCCTCCGCTGATGTCCCCGCGCTCCGCCTCCGCGTCCTCCACGACGACCGCGACCGCCACCCGCGCCGCCAGGTCGCGCTCACCCTGCGCCCAGGAGACGAACCAGGCGTACGGCGTCCCGGAGTTGCCGAGGCCGTGCTGGGCGGTGCCGGTCTTGCCGCCGACCTTGGCGCCGCGGATGGCGGCTTTGCGTCCGCCGCCGTTCTCGACCACGTCCCGCATCATCGCCCGCAGCCGGACGGCGGTGGACGGGTACATCGCCTGGCGGATCGCCCGCGAGCCGGCCGTCGCGAGGGTGCTGCCGCCCGGCCGGGTCGTGCGCTCCACCAGGTAGGGGTCCCGCACCTGCCCGCCGTTGGCCACGGCCGCAGCGACCATCGCCATCTGGAGCGGGGTGGCGCGGGTGTTGTACTGGCCGATCGACGACAGCGCCAGCTGTGCCTTGTCCAGGGTGGTGTCGAAGGTGGACCGGGCCACCGGGAAGGGGATTCTCAGCTCCCCGTTGTTGAAGCCGAAGGCGTGGGCCGTGGCCGTCATGCCCGTCACGCCCACCTCCACACCGAGCTTGGCGAACACCGTGTTGCAGGAGAGGGTGAAGGCCTTGCGCACGGAGGCGTCCTTGCAGCCCTTCGACGCGTTGGTCAGGCGCGTCCGCGTCCCGGGCAGCCGGTAGGGGTCGGGGGAGCCGGTCGGCGCCTCCAGGTCCGTGACCACACCGGCGTCCAGCGCGGCGGCCGCGGTGACGACCTTGAAGGTGGAACCCGGCGGATACGTCTGCCGCACCGCCCGGTTGAGCATCGGGCGGTCCTTGTCCGCGTTGAGCCGCGACCAGGCCCGGGCCGCCGCCGAGCCGTTGCCGGACAGCGGCTGCGGGTCGTAGGACGGGGCGGACACCAGGGCCAGGATCCGGCCGGTCGACGGCTCCAGCGCCGCCACCGCGCCCTTGCGGCCCGCGAGCCCCTTGTAGGCGGCCTCCTGAGCGGCCGGGTGGAGTGTCGTGACCACGTCTCCGCCGGCGTTGCGCGCACGCGTGAAGTCGTTCCACAGCGGGAAGGGCGCGAGCATCGGATCCGCCCCGGACAGCACGCCGTCCTCGGTGCCCTCCAGGAGCGTCGTCCCGTACAGCTGGGAGGCGAAGCCGGTGACCGGGGCGTACAACGGGCCGTCGGTGTAGGTCCGTTCGTAGCGCAGGTGCTCGCGGGTGTCCCTGGAGCCGGTGACGGGCCGCCCGCCGACCAGGATGTCCCCGCGGGGCTGCTCGTAGCGGGTGATGTCGGGCCGCCGGTTGGCCGGGTTGCGGTCGTACGACGGCGCCTGGACGACCTGGACGCGGGCGGCGTTCAGCAGCAGGGCCACCAGCAGCAGGGCGCAGAAGTATCCGGCGTGCCGGATGTGCGGGGTCACCGGGCGTCCTGCCCGTCGTAACTCCGCCGGGCCGAGTCGCTCACCCGGGCCAGCAGCGCCACGATCGCCCAGTTGGTGACCACCGAGGAGCCGCCCTGCGCCAGGAACGGCATCGCCATGCCGGTCAGCGGGATCAGGCCGGTCACGCCGCCCGCGATCACGAACACCTGGAGCGCCACCAGCGAGGCGAGGCCGACCGCCAGCAGCCGGCCGAAGGGCTCGCGCTGCGCGAGGCCCGCGCGAAAGCCGCGCTCCACCAGCAGGCCGTAGAGGAGGAAGATCGCGGACAGGCCGGCCAGGCCGAGCTCCTCGCCCGCGGTGGCCAGGATGAAGTCGGACTTCACGGCGAAGCCGATGAGGAACGAGTGGCCGAGTCCGAGGCCCGTGCCGAGCATGCCGCCCTCCGCGAAGGCGAACAGCGACTGGGCGAGCTGGTTCGCGCCCTCGCCCGCCTCGATGGAGGCGAAGGGGTGCAGCCAGGTCTCGATCCTGCTGTGCACGTGCGGCTCAAGGCGGCCCACGGCGACCGCGCCCAGCGCGGCCAGCAGCAGGCCGACCGCGATCCATCCGGTGCGGCCGGTGGCGACGTAGAGGAGGACCACGAACAGGCCGAAGAACAGCAGCGAGGTGCCGAGGTCGCGTTCCAGGATGAGCACGCCCACGCTCACCAGCCAGACGGCGACGATCGGGCCGAGGACGCGGCCGGTGGGGAGCTGGAGCTTCCAGACGCGGCGGCCGGTGTAGGCGAGGGCGTTGCGGTTCGCCGCCAGGTACGCGGCGAAGAACACCGCCAGCAGCACCTTCGCGAACTCGCCCGGCTGGATGGAGAACCCGGCGATGCGGATCCAGATGCGGGCCCCGTTCACCGCCGGGAACAGGATCGGCAGCGTGAGCAGGACCAGGGCCGCGACCACACAGACGTACGTGTAGCGCTGGAGCACCCGGTGGTCGCGCAGCAGCAGGACGACCAGGATGAACAGCGCCACGCCCAGCGTCGACCACACCAGCTGGGCCGGTGCCGCCCGGTCGCCCGGGGTTTCCAGGTCGAGCCGGTAGATCAGCACCAGGCCGAGCCCGTTGAGCAGCACCCCGATCGGGAGGAGCAGGGGGTCGGCGTACGGGGCGCGCAGGCGTACCGCCAGATGGGCCAGCAGCGCCAGTACACCGAGGCCGGCGCCGTAGCCCGCGGCGCCGGGCGGAAGCGCTCCGTGCCGGGCGATGCCCACGGCGCAGTAGCCGTACACCGACAGCAGGACGGCCAGCACGATGAGGGCGAGTTCGATGCCCCGGCGCCGGGGGAGGCGGCGGACGGCGGGCGCGGGCGGGTCCGCCGTCGCCACGGTGATTCCGGCCTTGCTCATGTCCGGAACCTACCCAAACAGTGCGCCTTGTGTACCTTTGGGTGATCGAGTGTCAGCACCAGCGTGGCGCGGGGCCGACGTTGTCGATGTACCGGGCCGCGCCCCAGGCCCAGGTGCCGTCCGTCAGCAGGTACCAGAGCGGATTGCCCTGCACGGTCTCGCCGCCGGTCTTGCAGAAGATCTTGACGATGTCGCCCCGGTGGGCGTATCGGATGATCTGCGAGCCGCGGTTCGGGGCGCTGCGCAGCGCCAGCGTGTTCGCCGTGACGACACCCTCGTAGAGGCCCTGGTCGTGGTGGTTCTGGTGATTGCCGTTGCCGCCCGCCGGGTCCCAGTCGTCGTGCGCGGCGGCGGCGGGCGTGACGGCGGCCGCGGCGGCGAGGAGCCCGGCGGCGGTGGTTATGGAGAGACGGGTGCGCAGGGACATGGGGGATACCTCCATGTGGTGGCGAACGTGCCGAAACTGACTAATCGCCACATTAGGGGCGCCCAGGGGGTGCCGCCCCTCACGCTGGGCCATAGGAGGGCGGGCCCCGGGCTCTCACTCCGCCGCGAGTTTCAGGGTGGCCACCGCCCCGCCCTCCGGCGCGTTCGCGAACTCCAGCCGGGCTCCCAGCACCTCGGCCTGCCCCCGCGCGATGGTCAGCCCCAGCCCGTGCCCCCGCGTACCGCCCTCCGTGCGGAACCGCTGCGGCCCGTGCGCGACCAGGTACTCGGGAAACCCGTCCCCGTGGTCGCGAACGGTCACCACCGGACCGTCCACGGTCAGCACCACGGGCCCCCGCCCGTGCGTGTGCGCGTTCGCCACGAGATTGCCCAGCACCCGCTCCAGCCGCCGCCGGTCCGTCTCCACGGACGCATCCCGTAGGACCCTGACCTCCGTGCCGTTCCCCGCCGCCCGCACCGCTCGCTCGGCCAGCGGCCCCAACCGCTCGGTGTCCAGCTCCAGCCGCTCCCGGCCGGTGTCCAGCCGGGAGATCTCCAGCAGGTCCTCGGTGAGGGTGCGCAGCGCCGCCACCCGGTCGCGGACCAGTTCCGTCGGACGGCCCGGCGGCAGCAGTTCCGCCGCCGCGTGCAGCCCGGTCAGCGGTGTGCGCAGCTCGTGCGCGACATCCGCCGTGAAGCGCTGCTCGGCGAGCAGTTTGCCCTGGAGCGAGGCCGCCATGGAGTCCAGCGCGGCGGCGACCGCGGCCACCTCGTCCTGCGGGCTGGCCATCGCGCGCGGGCCCGTGCGGGGGTCGTTCACGCGCGCGTCCAGGTCGCCCGCGCTGATCCGCCGGGCCACCAGCGCCGTGGTGTGCAGCCGCCGCGTCACCCGCGTCACCGCGAACGCCCCGACCAGCAGCGTCGCCCCGATCGCCAGGCCCGAGGACCACACGATCGCCCGGTCGAGGCCGTCGATCGTGCGGGCCTGCTGCGAGTAGTCGACCGCCACGGCCAGCGCCCGCTCGCCGTCGACGGGGCCCGCCGCCCACATCGTGGGGCGTCCCGCGCGGTCGGCGACCATCGTGCCGCGGTCCCCGGCCACCGCCAGCTCCCGCAGCTCCCCGGGCAGCTCCGGCGGATCCACCCCGGCGCCCCGCCGCAGCGTGTCCCCGGCCTCGTACCGCTCCGTCGCCTGCGCCAGCCGCTGCAACGCCTGGTCGCGGGCCTGCCCCACGGTCTGGTTCGTCACCTGCACATGCACCAGGACGCCGAGCAGGGCCGCCAGCGCGCAGCACATCACCGTGATGAACGCGGCGGCCTTCGCGGCGAGCGTTCCGGTCCACTGGGGGAGTGCGGGTCTCATCCGCCGCTCGCCGAGGGGGAGCCGGACGGGGAGCCTGACGTGGACCCGGACGGGAAGAGGGTGGGGGAGGCCGAAGGGCGCCGGGAGTGCTTGCGCGGGCCGGTGCGCAGCATCTCGTCGTGGGTGAGGAGCATGGCCCGCTGGTCCCGGTCCCAGGTCCACTGCAGCCGGTACTCGTAGCCCGCGACCTCCGACGGCGAGCGGATGACCAGGGAACGCCCGGCCAGCTCGACGCCGCTCAACGCGTCCTCCCACGACATCACCTGCACCAGCCGGTGCTTCTCGACGGTGTAGACGCGGACCGCGGTCATCTTGCCGGGCAGCAGCGGGAAGCCCAGCGTCAGGTCGTCGCGCCCGTCGCCGGTCAGGTCCCGGTAGTACGGCCTGAGCACCGGGCACTTCCCCTGCCCCGGGCCCTTCGCGCAGTCGGCCATCCTGCGCTTGGTGTCGCGGTAGGGCGCCTTGTCGCCGTCGTAGTCGCCGGGGCTCCCGGCGATCTCGGCCCGGACGATCTCGACCGGGTCCACCCGGCGGATGTCGTCGCCGGGGACCTTCACCCCCTTGACCACCTCGGTGTTCACCTCGCCGATCTCGAACGCCGGGCTCGACGCCGGGGTCAGCTCCGGCCAGAGCCGGGCCGGTCCCTCCGCCGTCGGGGTCGACCCCGCGCCCTCCAGCCCGCCGGCGTCCCCGCAGCCCACGGCGGCGGCCAGCAGGAGGGCGACGACGGCGAGGCGACGGGCGGCCTGTCCGGGGCGGCTGAGGGGCACTGCACTCCTGGCGGTTCGTGGGCGATCACACGGCACGGACGCGACCGTCGGCCGCGTACACCTTATTCGTAGGGAAGTCCCATTTGCGCGAGAGGGCGGCCGTATGCGGGCGGTCGTGGGTGCGCGGCCGTAGCTATGCCGCCGTAGGTGTGCGGTCGCAGGTGTGCCGTGCTACTCGGTGAGCTCCTCCAGCAGCCGGGCCGTGGCCAGCCCGGCCCGCAGGTACTCGACGAACAGGTCGTTGTGCAGCGCCCAGGGCGAGCGGCGGGCCCGGATCAGCCGGATCGCCGCGTCGGCGGAGCTGCCCTGGCGCATCAGCGCGTGCGCGACGACGAGACCGGAGCGGTTGTACCCGTGGTAACAGCGGACGAGGACCCTGCGGCCCTCGTCCAGCGCCTCGCACGCGGCCTCGGCCAGCCGGATCACCCCGGCGAGCTGCGTCCCGTCCAGCGGCCCGTCGGGGATGGGCCACACGTGGTGCCGGACACCCGGATCGGGCCCGTGCCCCGGCAGCCGCAGCAACGTCTGCACGAGCTCGAACTCGTCCCGTACGACGGCGAACTCCGGATGGCCCAAGGCCCCCGTGTACTCGTGACCGCCCATCCAGAGCCCGGGGACGACCTCGTTCCACGGACTCTCCGGGGCGGGCACGTCGGGTTTACTGCGGGTACGCAACGGCGCCTCCCCACCATTACCGCCCGAGGGTCCGCGGGCAGGCCCAACTCCTCAAAGGTAACCGGCTTCTTGCCCCCGCAGCACCCCGCCTGTTCCCATGGACTGGGGTGATGGTGCATGAGCGGACTGCGCGTCATACCGACCTGGCGGCACGGCCGGGAGCGGCTGTACGTCTGCCTCCCGGACGGCAGGAACATCGCCTGGTACGACCGTGAGGCGGCCCGGGTGAACCTGCTCGGCGAGGACCGCGAGGACGACGTCCTGCGGGCCCTCGGGCCCTTCATCACCGGCTCCGTGACGGTGGGGCCGCCCCCGGTGCCGACCCCCGCCGAACTGGCCCGCCTCTCCCTCCACCCCGACGACGACCTGGCCCCCAACCGCCCCGGGGAGGCCCTCATCGTCGCCCTCGACCGTGACCCCGGCCCCACCCACCGGCTGCGCCCCGACCCGCGCCGCAGGGCCCTGGCGGCCGAGCAGACGGTCGGCGACGCCCTGGACCGCCTCGACGGCGCGGGCTGGCACGCCCTGCACTCCGTGCCGCTCCCCGGGGGCGACCGCATCCACCACCTGCTGATCGGCCCCGGCGGGCTCTACGCCGTCCACACGCTCCACGCCCGCAAGCAGCGCGTCCGGATCACCGACCCCATGGTCACCCTGGGCCGCCGCGACCCCCACCCACTCCTCCGCCGCCTCCGCGGCGACGCCGACCGCGCCTCCTACGCCCTGACGGCCGAGGTCCGCCCGGTACTCGCCCTGGTGGACCCGGCGGCCCTCTCGATCCCGGCCGCCCCACGGGAGGTCCACGTCCTGACGGCCGAGGAGGTGGAAGGCCTGTCCCGACGGGACGCAGTCCTGAAACCGGCGGACGTGGAGGCCCTGCACGCGATGGCCCGCGACCGGAACACGTGGGCGCGGGTGTGAAGGATGCGAGGGTCGGGCGGGCGGGCGCCCTGACACCGAACGAACGGCGTACACGTTTGCGGGCAGTGCGAGGTCGGGTCGAGCGGCTCGAGCACACGCCGACGGACCGCCCGGGCTGATGCCGCCCGCGCAGAGGGCCGGGCCGGGCGGGGCATGAGGCCCCGGCGGCCCGGCGGCGGCGCGATGGCCCCGGCCGGTCGTGGCGTACCCGGCGTCGCGGTCTGTCGCCCGCCCCGCGACCGCGGCGGCCCGGCCGCGTTCTCGTCGAGGGCCGGAGGGGGCACGTCGTCGTAGCACTGCCCGCCGGGAAGATGCCCGGGCCCGCCGGAAGCCCAGGCCGTCCGGCGGCGGATCGACGGCCCCGGCCGGTCGTGGGCGTACCCGGGGCCGCAATTCCGCCGGCTGTCCGGCTACGGCAGTGTCCCGGCCCCGTTCGTGTCCAGGAGCGGTGCGAGCAGGTCGCCGTAGTCCTGGATCCTCGGGGCGATGTCGACCGCATGGAAGTCCAGCCGGCCAGGCGTACGGCACTCCTCGATCTCCCCCCAGGTCACCGGGGCCGAGACGGTCGGTTCCGGGCGGGCCCGGAGGGTGTAGGGGGCCGCCGTCGTCTTGCGGGCGGCGTTCTGGCTCCAGTCGACGAAGACCTTCCCCGGTCGCAGGCTCCTGGTCATCCGGTGAAGCGCCAGCCGGGGCATGGCCTTCTCGGCCTCGACGGCGAGCGCCTTGGCGTACTCGGACACCCGCTCGGAGGACGCCCCGCGCACGGCGGCGAGCAGATGCAGCCCCTTCGAGCCGGAGGTCTTGGCGTAGGCCTCGATGCCGTCGCGCGCGAGCCGTTCCCGCAGCCACAGCGCGACCTCGCAGCACTGCACGATGCTCGCCGGGGCCCCCGGATCGAGGTCGAACACGATCCGGTCGGCCTCGTCCGGAGTGTCGACGAGCCACTGGTGGGTGTGGAACTCGGTCACGAGGTTCGCCGACCACATCAGGCTCGGCAGATCCTGCACCAGGACCATCCGCGAGGGCCCCTCGACCCGTGGCACCTCGGCGGTGGTGACCCACTCGGGCGTACCCGGCGGCACGTTCTTCGCGAAGAACACCTGCCCGTCCGGACCGTCCGGGTAGCGCAGGAAGGACACCGCCCGGTCCCGCAGATGGGGCAGCAGGACCTCGGCGACGGTGGCGTAGTAGTGCAGCACCTCGCCCTTGGTGAAGCCGGTGGCGGGATACAGCACCTTCTCCAGATTGCTGAGAGCGAGCCGTCGCCCCTCCACCTCTGTGATAGGCGCCATACGATAAGAATCCCACGCAAACCGTGACGAACGCTCCCGAGCGTGACCGGAAGGGTGCTGCACGTGAGATCCATATGGAACGGCGCCATCTCGTTCGGCCTGGTCAGCATTCCGATCAAGCTGGTGAACGCCACCGAGAGCCACTCGATCTCCTTCCGCCAGATCCACACCGAGGACGGCGGCCGCATCCGCTACCGCAAATTCTGCGAACTGGAGGACCGCGAGGTCACCCAGGGGGAGATCGGCAAGGGCTACGAGGACGCGGACGGCACGATCATCCCGATCACCGAGGAGGACCTGTCCAGCCTGCCGCTCCCGACGGCCAAGACGATCGAGATCGTCGCCTTCGTCCCGGCCGACCGGATCGACCCGCTCCAGATGGACGCCGCGTACTACCTCCAGGCCAGTGGCGCCCCGGCCGCGAAGCCGTACACTCTGCTGCGCGAGGCACTGAAGCGCAGCAACAAGGTGGCGATCGCGAAGTTCGCCCTGCGGGGACGGGAACGCCTGGGCATGCTCAGGGTCGTCGGCGAGGCCATCGCCATGCACGGCCTGCTGTGGCCGGACGAGGTCCGTGCCCCCGAGGGTCTGGCCCCCGACACCGACGTCACCGTCCGTGACCAGGAACTGGACCTGGCCGACGCCCTGATGGACACCCTGGGCGAGGTCGACCTGGAGGACCTGCACGACGAGTACCGCGAGGCCGTGGAGGAGGTCATCGCCGCGAAGGCCGCCGGCGAGGCCCCGCCCCAGGCCCCGGAACCCGCCACGGGCGGCAAGGTGCTGGACCTGATGGCGGCCCTGGAGAGCAGCGTCCGCGCGGCCCGCGAGTCCCGGGGCGAGGACGCCGGGCACGCCGAGGTGAAGTCGCTCCCGCAGCGCGAGACGGCCCGCGCGGCCCCCAAGCAGACCGGCGGCAAGAAGTCGACGTCCACCGCGAAGAAGACGGCGGCCAAGAAGACCACGGCGGCGAAGAAGTCGACGGCCAAGTCGGGCCAGGGGTCGGCCAAGAAGACGGCGTCGAAGAGCACCGCGAAGAAGACGACCGCGAAGAAGTCGTCGTCCCGCAAGCGCTCGGCCTGACCCGCTTCAGCCGCAGGCCCTGGCATGCCACGGCCTGCGGCGCGCCACGAACCGGGTCCTCGATCGCTCTCGCGCCTGCGGCGACCGCTGGGGACCGCCGTGCCGATCCTGACCACACCGCACGGCGGCCACGGCGAGCACGCCCGCGTGCCGTGCGGTCCCGGGGCGGTCCCGAGGTGGTCGTCCCGGAGGTCTGCCGCTGCGGGTCCTCAGGTCAGGCCACCCGCCTCTCCTCCGGCCCGGATTCCTCTTCCTCCTCGTCCGGCAGGTGGACGTCGTCGACGGAGATGTTGACCTCCACGACCTCCAGGCCGGTCATCCGCTCCACCGCGTTGATGACGTTGGTCCGGATGTCCGCCGCGGTGTCGGCGATGGCGGCGCCGTACTCGACGACCACATCGAGATCAACGGCGGCCTGGCGCTCGCCGACCTCGACCTTCACCCCCTGGGTGACCCCGCTGCCCCCGCCCGGCACCCGCTGACGCACGGCCCCGAAGGCCCTGGTCACTCCTCCGCCGAGGTTGTACACCTCGGGAATCTCCCGGGCCGCCATGCCCGCGATCTTCGCGACGACCGTGTCCGCGATGGCGGTGCTGCCGCGGGTGCCGGGAGCACCCCTGCCGCCCTGCGATGTCGCCCCGTCCTGCCTGCCCGCTGTGTTCGTGCGCTGAGTGGTCTCCGTCATGACCGTCACCTCGATGATCGGTGAGGGGGTGAGCAGCGTCGTTCCCCTCCACGGTAGAACAACGGTGCGTATGGGGCGAAAGTGGCGATTCACCCCAAGCGCGCTTCACCCTTCCCGGGTGAGGCCCTCCCCGTCTTGCCGTGGGCACGCTGAGAACGGCACGCGACATCGGCCGGGGCCGCCCCGCGCCGACCGCGCCCGGATGGAGGACAGACATGAGCGCGCAGTACCTCGCCTACGACTTTCCGCTGTTGAGCGCTTTCTGGACCGTGCTCTGGATCTTTCTGTGGATCATGTGGTTCGTCCTGCTCTTCCGGATCGTCGTCGACATCTTCCGCGACGACTCCCTGAGCGGCTGGGCCAAGGCCGGCTGGCTGGTGTTCGTCTGCGTCCTGCCGTTCCTCGGCGTGTTCATCTACGTGATCGCCCGCGGCAAGAACATGGGCAGCCGCGAAGTGGCGCAGGCGCGCGCCCAGCAGGAGGCGTTCGACAGCTATATCCGGGACACCGCGAAGGGCGGCGACAGGCGGTCCGGCAGCGTCGACGACCTCGCCAGGCTGTCCGAGATCCGCGCCCGTGGCGACATCACGGACGAGGAGTTCCGCAGGGCGAAGGAACTGGTCCTGGCCGGCGGTCACCCCTCACCGGACGACCTGGGAACCAGGCGACCGGCATGACCACCACGCACCCGGGAGGCGCCCGTACGTCCATGCGGGAATGGGCCACCGGCGTGACCGTCTTCGCGGCCATCATGCTCATGATCGGCGGCATTCTCGACATCATGCGCGGCATCGCGGAGATCGCCGACGACGGCATCTTCGTCTCGACGCGGAACTACGTCTTCGCGTTCGACCTCACCGCCTGGGGCTGGATCCACCTCGTCCTGGGCGTGCTCGCCGTCGTCGTCAGCTTCGGGCTGTTCATGGCGTCGACATGGGCCCGCGTCGTCGGCGTGGGCATCGCCGGCCTCGTCATCATCGCCAACTTCCTCTCCCTGCCGTACTACCCGGTCTGGTCGGTCGTGATGATCACCATCTCCGGGTTCATCATCTGGGCCCTGTGCGTGATGAGAAAGGACGACGCCTTCGTCCCGTTCGAGAGTCCGCGGGACAGGTGACAAGGCGGCCGGGGCGCGGGCGTGCCATCGGGCGTGCTCACGTGCCGGCGGTCGTCGCGCGCGGGTGAGCCGAGGCTGGGATGCTGACAGGGAGAGTCCTGCCCGTAGCCTGGACGGACAGAGGTCGTGAGCATCGTGGCCGTGACCGAAGATCGTGATCAGGACCCGCGCCCGCCGGGAGTGGTCGATCCCTCCGGTGCCCCGCTTCTGAGAGCCCGTTTCGCACTGCCCACCCGTCCCGCCACGTTCCTGCGTCGCGAGCGGCTGGTCAAGCACCTCGACCGAGCGTTGCTGACGAGCCTGACGATGGTCAACGGCTCGTCGGGCGCGGGCAAGACCCTCCTGGTCGCCGACTGGGCCACGGACCTGGAGACCCCGGTCGCCTGGCTCGCCGTCGACGCGGACGACTGGGCTCCCGGGCTCTTCTGGGCCCATGCGCTCCAGGCGCTGCGCGTAGCCGGCGTACCGGTGCCGGAGGAGGTCGGCTCTCCGGCGAAGGCGAGCCACGTGGACCGCGGGATGCTGGCCCGCGTGGCCGCCGAGCTCGACGGCCGCGACCGCCCCGTGGTCCTCGTACTCGACGACTACGACCGCGTGACCGACCCCGAGATCGCCGGGCAACTGCACTTCGTCCTGCACCACGCGGGACAAGGACTGCGCCTGGTGCTCATCACCCGCACCGATCCCCTGCTGCCGATGCACCGGTACCGGGCCTCGGGCGAGATGACGGAGATCCGCGACGCGGAGCTCTCCTTCACGCGGGAGGAGGCCGCCCAACTCCTGGCACTCCACGGTCTGCGTCTGCCCGCGGGCGCCGTGCGCGCCCTGGTCGCGCGCACCCAGGGGTGGGCCGCGGGCCTGAGACTGTGTGCCCTGGCGGCCCGGCAGAGCGCGGATCCCGAGACGTACGTCAAGCAGTTCGAAGCCAGCCGCAGTGCCGTGGCCGACTTCCTGCTGGCCGAGGTGCTCGACCTGCAGACGCCCGACACCCAGGACCTGCTGCTGCGCATCAGTGTCCTGGAGCGGTTCTGCCCCGATCTGGTCAACGCCCTGACGCTGCGGACCGATGCCGAACCTGTCCTGGCCGCGTTGCACCGTGAGAACGCCTTCGTCCAGTATCTCGGCCGCTCGTGGTACCGGCTGCATCCCCTGTTCGCGGAGATCCTCCGCGCCCATCTGCGCGAGCGTGCCCCCGGGCTGGAGCCCGAACTGCACCGCCGGGCCGCGCTGTGGCTGAGGCGTTCCGGAGCCCTGCCCGAGGCGCTCGCCCAGGGGGCCGCCGCGGACGACTGGGAGTTCACCGCCGGCGCGGTCGTCGACGACCTGGCGATCGGCCAGCTGTTCACCGGCCTGCGCAGCGAGGACCTGTGCAGCCTGTTCGCGCGGATGAGCCCCGAGACCACGGGACCGGCCGCCGACCTCGTCCGCGCGGCTCGCGAGCTGGCTCACCACGACCTCGAACACGGCCTGCACCACTTGCACCATGCCGAGGAGATCCTTGCCGGAAGCGGGCCCGACCCGGCCGCCGCCCGGCTCAGCTGCGCCCTGCTCGAGGCTCTGGCGGCACGGCTGACGGGTTCTCCGGGCCGGGCGGAGAAGGCCGCCGAGACGGCACAGTCCCTCCGGCAGGAGGTGCCGGCCCACCTCCTGGACGAGCATCCCGAGCTCACCGGCCTCCTGCTCACCCACCTCGGCTGCGCCCGTCTGTGGGCCGGCCGTTTCGAGGACGCACGCGTGGTCCTCTCGACGGTCGCCGGGCACCGCGGCGGAGCCCCGATGGCGCTGCCCCGCCTGGAGTGCCTCGGCCACCTGGCGCTGATCGACTACTTGCAGGGCTGGCCGGGCCGGGCGGAGCACAGGGTCCGGGAGGCGGCGAGCGAGGCGGAACGGTACGGCCTGCCCCGGCGGTCGGGCTCCGGCATCGGCCGGCTCGTCCTGGCCGCCGTGCTGGTCGAACGCGACGAACTCCGCGAGGCGCGGGCCCTGCTGGAGGACGTGACCGCCTCTCCCGCCGTCCTCGAAGACCCGGTGATGCAGGCAAGCAGGGCCCTCGCCGAAGGACGCCTGCAACTGGCCAGGGGAGACACCCGAGGCGCGCTGGAGACAGCGAACTCCTCCGTCCCCGCGGCCGTGACCTCACCCTGGGCGGAGGACCACGCCGCGCTGGTCGCCTCCGCCGCCCACCTGACCCAGGGCCGCCCGGAGACGGCCGAGAGGGTCCTGGAACACGCGGCACACCACCGGCCGGCCTGCGCGGTCCAGGCGGCACGGGCGCGACTGGCGGCAGGGCACCGCGACGAGGCGCTGGACATGCTCGACAGCCTGCCGGGCGATGACCGGACCGGCCCGGCGGTGACCGTCCGGGCCACCCTGGTCCGAGCCGAGGCCGCCCACCGGGCAGGGGACCGCGAGACCGCCCGCCGTCTCGTCGCCGAGGCGCTCCTGGACGCCCGGCGCGACCGGTTGCGCCGGCCGTTCCTGGAGACCGGCCCCTGGATCCGCCCTCTGATCGGCACGGACCCGCTGCGCGCCCTGGCCGGGGGCCGGCTCGCGGACAGCCCCGTTCCCCGGGCGCCCACGGCGACCAGGGAACCGGCGCTCGTCGTCGAGGAACTGAGCGCACGCGAGTGCGACGTCCTGCGGCGACTGGGCGAGATGATGTCCACGGAGGAGATCGCCGCCGACCTCTACGTGTCCGTGAACACCGTGAAAACCCACCTCAAGAGCATCTACCGCAAGCTCGCGGTGAACCGGCGCAACGACGCCGTGCGCCGCGCACGGGAACTGCGGCTGCTGTGAACCCCTTCCACGCGAGACCACGGGGCTGGGCGACGGACGCGGCGAGAGGACCGGCCGACGCCCTCGCCCCGACCGCGGCGATCACCTCCGGCGAGCAACTCGGCGACTTCCCACAGGCATTCACCCACCTCGCACCCATCCCGGCCGCTCTCTCCCCCGACGAGCAACTCGACAACGCCGGGCAGTGAGGGGTCATGGGCCGACGGGAGGAAGCCGCGACGCACCGGACCGACCGGGACACGGTCCGGGCACGCAGGGCCGAACGCCGGGCCCACATGGACTACACCGGCGGCGTCTACGGCTCGATGCTCGCCGCATCGGTGATCATCGGCGCCGGTGATCTGGGCTCGTTCCCCCGCGCGGAGCTGGTGCTGCTGCTGTTGCTGACGGGCGTCGTGTTCTGGATCGCGCATGTGCACGCCCAGTTGTTCGGCGCGCGCATGGCACAGCGGACCCTGGACCGCGGCACCGTACTGCACGTGTGCCGGGACGAGTGGCCGATCGTCAAGGCCGCCGTCCCGCCGGCCGCAGCCGTCGCCGTCAGTCCGCTGCTGGGGCTCGACGTGGAGGGGTCCCTCTGGCTCGCCCTGTCCGTCGCCGTGGCCGGGCAGGTGGGATGGTCGGTGGCCGCCGCACAGCGCGCCGGCGCCTCCCGGCGCCTGATGGCCGCCTCCGCGTCGGTCAACCTGCTCCTCGGTCTGCTGATCGTCCTGTTCAAGATCGTCTTGACCCACTGACGCGGGCCGTCCGTGCCGCGGTGCGGCGTATCACCTGTACGGGGTGAGGGCGGGCGGTGCCCGGCGGCGGAGGATCGCAGGGAAGGCGCCGTGCGCCTGCCCCAGGCAGCCGGGGGAGAGCAGCTCATGCACTACGAGATCCGCGTCGACGGACACATGTCGGAGACGATGTCCAAGGCATTCCCGGAGCTGGACCACGTGATGATGTCCGGTCAGACCGTCCTGTTCGGGCCGGTCGTCGACGAGGCACACCTCTACGGGCTGCTGGCCCGCTGCCAGGCGCTCGGGCTGCGGGTCGTGGAGATGCGTCAGGTGCCGGAGTGACTCGTCCGGCGGGAGACGGGCGCCGGCGAACCGCGACGACCGGTCCCGTGACACCGGGCCGACCGGTTGCGTGAGCCATGGCCAGGAAGCCCGTCCCCGCTCAGCGCTCCCGCCGGGCGAGGGCGGCGAGGCTCGCGGCGAGTCTGCGCTCGGGGCCGGCGGCCCGGCTGCTGCACCGGTTGTGGGCGGTCAACATCGTCGAAAGCGCCGTGCGGCTGGCCGCCCAGGCCTTCCTCACCGCGCTCCCGCTGCTGATGACGGTGGCGGCGTTCGCGTCGAGCGGAGTACAGGACCTGCTCGCCGACTCCCTCGGCGCGGTTCTCGGGATCCGCGGCGACACGCTGGAGGAAGTACGCCGGTCCTTCGCCGCCACCGGACCGACACGGGAAGCCGTCGGTGCCGTGGGCGTGATCGTCACACTCGTCTCGGCCACGGCCTTCAGCCGGGCGCTGCAGGCGGTCTGCGAGCGGTGCTGGCACCTGCCCCGCGCCCCGCTGGGGGCGGCGGTCTGGCGCTGGCTGCTCTGGCTGCTCGTCTGGCTGGCCGTCCTGCTCGTCCAGGCACCGCTGCGCAAGGGCTTCGGCCTCGGCCCCGTGACCGGGATCGTGCTGTCCTTGCTGTCGGCGACGCTGCTGTGGTGGTGGTCCCAGCACCTGCTCCTGGGCGGCAGGGTCGGCTGGCGCAGTCTGCTGCCGGGGGCGGTGCTGGCCGGAGCGGGCACGGTCGTCCTGAGCTGGGCCGCCCGCCTGCTCACGCCCAGGTCACGCAGCGCAGCCTGGAGGAGTTCGGGCCCCTCGGCCCCGTCTTCACCTTCCTGTCCTGGCTGATCGCCGTCTTCCTGGTGGCCGTCTCGGGCCTCGCGCTCGGCGAGGTGGTCGCGTCCTCCACCTGGTACCGGACGGCTGTAGCCGGCCGCCACCGCGCGCACGCGGACCCGTGACGGTCATACGGACGCCCGCCTCACCCGCCTCGGGTGAGGCAGCCGGGGCGGTGCCGTGGGCACGCTGAGAACGCATGCGGTCTGCGCTGTCCGTCTGCGCCCTGCCCTTCCCGGGAGGGCCGGACGAGCCTCACCGGACACCATCGAAAACGAGGAGCCAGGATGGCCGCCACACACCCCGGACGCACGCACACAGCCAGGCAGGAGTGGGCCACGGGCCTGACGGTCTTCGCGGCCGTCATGCTCATGATCGTCGGAATCCTCGACATCATGAGAGGCATCGCGGCGATCGCCGAGGACGACATCTTCGTCACGACGAGCAACTACACCTTCGCGTTCGACCTCACCAGCTGGGGCTGGATCCACCTCGCCCTCGGCGTGGTCGGCGTGATCGTCAGCCTGGGGCTGTTCCAGGCATCGACATGGGCACGCGTCATCGGCGTGGGCATCGCCGGACTCATCATCATCGCCAACTTCCTCTCCCTGCCGTACTACCCGGTCTGGTCGATCGTGATGATCGCCGCCTCGGGGTTCATCATCTGGGCCCTGTGCGTGGCGAGGAAGGACGAGTCGTTCGAGTAGTCCGAGCACCCACGGCACGATCTCCGATCAGGGCGCCCCGGGGTACGTCGCACCCCCGAACCGGCACGGCCGCGGGTGCGACGTACCCCCGGACCGGCACGGCCGCGAGGATCCGTACCGGCGCCGGAGGGACAGCGCTGATGGGAGGACGCGGCCCGACCGGGAGCCGGTCGGCACGGGTTCACCGACGGACGCCGACGGGCACCGCGCCGGATGGGATCGGCGCGCCTTGCACTGCTCGCCTTCCTGGCGAGCGCGCTCGTGCCCCTCACCGTCGCCGGTCATCCGCGCAGCGCGCTCTGGGTGCCGGTCGGCGTCGCCGGGCCGGCCCTCGCCGCAGCCGGGGTGTGGTGGACCTGGGCGCACAGCGGCGCCGGGCGTGCTGGGAGCGGTTGTTGTCCGTGCTAGCCGACGGACGAACTGCCCGTGCGCACGAGCGCACGCAAAAACTCCCGACCTGTACCGCAGGTCGGGAGTGATTCCGGAAGTGCCCCCGGCAGGATTCGAACCTGCGCACACGGCTCCGGAGCCCAGGTGAGAGCAGGACTCCACCGGGGCCCTGACCTGCGCCGGAGGCTCTGAGTAGGCAGGCGCCGAGCAAGATCATCACGTCCCTATTACGTGGGCCACCTGTCGGCCGGCGACTCCGGGCCGTATCGTCGAAGCATGATCTCGGGCAGCGATGGGGGACCGGTCGGCGGCGGCACGGAGTTCACGGCGGAGGGCCTGGCGGCCATCCTCCATGAGACGTGCGAGACGGCCGGACTCGACTCCCGCGGCGCCGAGTTGCTGCGGCTGGGGTCGAACGCGGTCTACCGCCTGGCTTCGTTACCGGTCATCGTCCGCATCGCCCGCGATCCGGCGGTGCTGGCGGAGATGGAACGGGCCGTGAACGTGGCCCGGTGGCTGGAGACAGAGAACTTCCCAGCCGCCCGAGTGCCAGCCTTGGTGAGTCAGCCGATGGTCGTCGGCGGCCTGGTGGTCACCTTCTGGGAGAGCGTCCAGGAGAACGAGGAGTACGCGACGCTCGGCGAGCTGGCTGACCTGCTGCGCCGCTTGCACTGGCTGGAAGAACCTGAGCCACTCGGCCTGCCGTACTTCGATCCGATGGCCAAGCTGACGGCGTCACTAGACGGGCTGAACGGCGTGGCCGAGGAAGACAGGGCCTTCCTGGAGGAGCGAGCGGCCAGGCTCTCCAAGGACTATGACCGGCTGGACTTCGTCCTTCCCTTCGGCATGATCCACGGAGATGCCAACATCGGGAACATCCTCCGGCACCGGGACGGGCAAGCGGTACTCATCGACCTGGACGGCTTCGCGCTTGCTCCACGCGAGTGGGACCTGATCCTGACGGCGATCTACCACGACCGTTACGGGTGGCACTCGAAGACGGAGTACGCGGAGTTCGTCCACCGGTACGGCTTCGACCTCATGAACTGGCCAGGCTACGAGACCTTGGCCGACCTCCGAGAACTCATGATGGTGGCATGGGCCGGTCACCAGGTCGGAACGAGTGAACATTCTGCCGCCGAGTTCGCCCGGCGGGTGCGGTCCCTGCGGACGGGCGAGGGGCGCGAGGAGTGGAAACCCTTCTGAGGGTGCCCTGGTCAAGTTCGCGTCAGCGCATGGTCAGCTGTACTGCTCCGAAGCGATCCACAACCTGTGCTCGCGGGCCTGCTCTGCGAGTTCATGCACCGCGCTGCTTCGGTCGGCCGCGCTGAGATTACGGCGGAACTCGGCGAGATAGCTGATGCATCGGGCCGACTTGAGCGGAAGCTCTTCCGGCCTACGAACTAACCAAGTCCTTCCGCTTGCTCGTCGCCCTCTTCAGCATCGCCGACTCCCGCAGGCGGGCGCTGCACTGTGTCGGCGGATGTGGTCACGCGTGGCACAACCTGCCGGATCCGCCACGCGACGCAACCTGAGATGTCTTCTTTCCCTGGGTGTTGTCGGGGATCTTGGGGAGCTGGGTCTTTACTGGTCAGGTGCGGTGGGATCGTGCGCCTGGTAGTCGTCGTTGGTCGTCATTGGCCACTGCCGAGCGGCCTCGGACGGCCCAGGGACGGCCCAGCCGTGGATCACATGAACGGCCTCAGCCAGCGGAGGTAACCCGCCACTGCGCGGTGATGCACCCCTCTTCCATGTCCCACCACTCCGTGGCCACGCCATGGCTGAGCAGCTTCTGCACCTTGGCGAGATCAGCGGTGGGCGGGACGTCCAAGGCAACCATGCCGAACCGCTCTATGCCCTCGCCGCAGAACTCCGAGTCCTTGAAACGCGTTGATCACGCTCTGCCGCACAGTTGCAGAGCCGCCGGGTTCGGTAGGAGTGCCCGCCGTCGTTGATCCAGACGCTGTCGGCCGACCACCTTGCGCCGCTGAGCACGGCCGAGCAGGCGATGAGCAACACGCTCACGAACGTGTGACGCCTCCCGCGCCGGTGGCGCGGGGTCAGCCAACGTGGCCAGCTCGGGCAGTGCGCGGTGCTGACGCGAGGGCGACTTGATCAGGCAGACGCTGGCACATTGAAGCTCCGGTTCGGCAAGGCGACTTGATCTCTCGCCCACTCCAACCGGACCTTCGATATGTACGGGACGGGCCCACCGGCGGTCGTCACACCACCGTCACCTGCAACCATTCGACCCCGCCAAGACTTTGCAACCGCCCTGGGTGAGCCCCCGACCACCACTTGGGAAGTGTCGGGGGCGCATACGCTCTCGCCGGAATCCTACGAATGATTCTTCTTCTCGACGTAGTAGGCGTAGGCATAGCCACCGCTCGTGCCGTCAGCGGTAACAGCCGAAAATGCGACAGGGCCCGACTCGGCTGTGTTGATGCTCCGTTGAAAAATGGACCCGTCGCATACAAGGGTGGCCGATGGAGCGTCTTTGCCCGCAGTGGTGAGCGTCAGTTTCACCTTTTCGCCACCCGTACAAGTGAACGCGAATGCCACGCTCAATACATCGTCGGGCACGGACGCCAGCGTGTTCCCGAAGTTCCGCTCCAGCACGCCAGACCCGTCACTCAGCGACTCCATTTCGATAATGCCCTTCTCCAGCACTGACTTCGCCGCTTCTGCCCCGTCCGAAGCGGAGGTCTTCGAAGTTGAGGCCTTCGGAGGAGACGGCTCGCTGGAGCTGCAAGCCCCCACAGCGAGCGGCATGGAGATACCCAGGCAAATGGAGAGATATCGTACGCGCCTGCCACTGATCATCACGAGTTCTTCCGCCCGATCGAAATGTCGCCCTTCCTGGGAGCCTTGATGACGATGGTCTTCTTCTTAACCTTGCAAGGCGGAGCAATCCACGTCTTGGTGGCCGTGAGCTTCCATCCCTGTTGGCCGAGCACTGCCCGGTACCCCTTCGTTGTGGTGTTCTTGTCGGTGACGGTCTGCGTACCGGACCATGTCCACTTGTTGCTGATCTTGGTATCGACAGAGGTCTTGGCCTTCGACAGGATGACCCCCGCCTCGGCTTCCGCACTGACGCCGATGTCCCAGGTGAATTCATAGCTTTCGGTCAAGGCCCAGGACACGCTCTGGCCGGGCAGCAGCCAGGTCGACTTCGGCGGCTTGCTGGCTATGAAGTACGGCGATCCCTTGACTTTGTACTTCGGCTTGTCGTTCACCTCAGGGCACGCGCTCGCGCTTCTGCCATCACTCGCCTTCTCGCGCTCCCCTTCGAAGGTGAACGTGACCTCGTCACCGAAACCGATGACACGCCCATCGTTCAGGACAATCCCGCCGCCGTCAGTGGGAGTTATCTCATCCTCCCCGCTATCAGCGTGCGCGATAGTCGACATACTAAGCACCGCAACTACGGTGGTAGCGGCGAGAACCCGTATCTTGCTGCGCATAAGTGCGCCCCCTGTTTTGTGTGTTGCCTCCAGCCGGGTTGGTCGCTTCCCGGCTGCGATCATCATCGCACCACATGTGAAGCAAGCGTCACAAGCGCATCAACGAAGACTTGAGGAATAACTGAGCGAGAAGCCGTGAACGCCGAAGAGCCCCGACTTCGATGGGCCGAGGGTCTTCGAACCGGTGGGGTTAACAGGATTTGAACCTGTGGCCTCATCCTTATCAGGTCGATCATGCGGTGTCGGCGACGTCAGTCAAGGCGCTCCGTGCCTTGCCTGCTCGTGCGCTGCTGTCCGGCTCAGGTCCCCGCTGTTCGCGCTTGTTGGTGTCAGCCGCTGATGTCAGTGCAGAGCGACAGCCTTGACAGATTCGCCCCGGTGCTTCGTGGAGACGGCGCATCTGAGTACCTGTGCTCATGTGCAGTGCCCGCTCTAACACCAAGCTGACTCCATGTACTTAGCAGATCGGCCTGAAGACGGGACGGCAGTGGGCATGGGACAGGCAGATGAACCATCAACCGGCCAGCAGATCGCGGTCAGCGTGGTGCTACTCGTCATCGACTTCATGGTCATCGCCTGCGCTGTGTACGTCTACGGGATGACGGGATGGGCCGAAAGCTACGACAGTGACAGCACCAGTCCGTCGAGTGCGTCGGGGGTGGCATTGCAGGCATCGTGGCTACTGGTAGGCGGCGCAGTAGTCACAGGCGGTGGCCTCCTGGCCAAGGGCTGGCGTATTGCTGGCATCGTGCAGCTGGTTGTCCTTGGGGGTGCGGCGGCACTGTTCTCTTCTGCTGTCGGTGGATAGCCCGCCCCTGCCAAGCCAGAGGTTCCCACCACTCACCCCAGCTCCCATCCCGTCCGCCGTCGACCCACACACCGTGGAGCGGGCGTGGTCCCTGGCGTCCAGGTGGAGCGCGCCACTGTACGAACGACCTGGACGCCAGGGACCGCGTCTGCTCGGCTCTGCCTGGGTCGACGGCGTACGGGATGGGAGCTCCCTGCGCACGCCACTTCGGGCCCGCAGTCGGGAACGGCGCCCCCTCCATCCCGGTGCCGGCCGATCCCCCGCCGGAGGCCTTGCCTTGCCCGCACGCTGCTCTGTGCGGTGATCGACTCATGGCCACCGGCCCTATCCACGCGTGGGCGCGCGTCGGCGCAGCCCGGGCGGAGCGGGCCGAAGGCAGGAGCGGCGCCCGGAGCGGAGCCGGGAGCGCGCCCGGCGGAGCGGAGCGCAGCCGGGGCTTGATGACGTAGCTGCTGAAGATCTACGCCAAGTGCATCGACGGCCAGGAGCAGGAGATGAACGACCGCATCATGCAAGGGCTGGGGGAGGGGGACGAACCTACGGACTGACAGCCGACCATGACCGACAGACCGAAGCCCCGGACCGTGAGAGGTCCGGGGCTTCGGCCTGTCCACGGGAGGTCCACAGGGCTACTCTCAAGGCCTGCGAAACGGCCTGTGACCTGCCGTGAAGCCCGCCAAGATCAACATGCTATTACAACGTGATCACTGGCAAACAGCTGCTCCCGGCGGCATTCGCCTGCACACACAACAAGACCCCGCACTCAGCAAACGCGCTGATGGCGGGGTCTTTAGGCACTTCCTGCGAAGTGCCCCCGGCAGGATTCGAACCTGCGCACACGGCTCCGGAGGCCGTTGCTCTATCCCCTGAGCTACGGGGGCGTGTCGGTCGAGGAGCTGTTGCTCGCGGCGACGGGTAGAACACTACCAGCTCCCTCGGGGTGGTCATGAACGGGTTTCCGCTGCCGGGGGCGGGGATGCGGGTCGCTCGAGCGGGGTGGAAGTGGGGAAAACCCGGACGCGATGGCCGGGGTCGACCTACTCTCGAGTTGTGCCAGGGGCGTCGGGTCGGGTGCTTGTTGTGGACGACAACAAGGTCATCCGGCAGTTGATCAGGGTCAACCTCGAGCTGGAGGGGCTGGAGGTCGTGACCGCGGCCGATGGTGCCGAGTGTCTTGATGTCGTTCATCAGGTTCGGCCCGATGTGGTGACCCTCGACGTCGTCATGCCCAGGCTGGACGGGCTGCGGACCGCCGCTCGCCTGCGGGCCGATCCGCGGACCCGGGACATGCCCCTCGCCATCGTCAGCGCCTGCGGTCATCACGAGGTCGAGGCCGGACTCGAAGTGGGTGTCGACGCCTTCCTCGCCAAGCCCTTCGAGCCCGCTGAACTGGTGTGTATGGTGCGGCAGTTGGTCGAGCGGGCCCGGGGTGGGGGCCGGCCGCGCGGCGGTGGTCCCGACGCCGGCGGCGGGGGCGCCCAGGCGAAGGAAGTGGATCAACCCGCCGTACCGTAGGCGCGTGGCCCGTGCGCAGCCCCTGAACAGGGGGGTGCGTCCACATCCCGGACCGTGCGGAAACCGGCTCGCATACCCACCCCCTTCCTCCCATACGCTTGTCCCGTGACCCCCGTCGAGCTCTCCCGCACCGTGCTGTACGCCGTGCGTCGTGCTGTCGACGAGGGTGAGCTCAGCGTGACCGTGCCGGAGCGGGCCGTGGTCACTCCGCCGGGGCCCGGGGGGTGTGGCGACTACGCCACGAACATCGCCCTCCAACTGGCCCGCGCGGCAGGACGGCCGCCGCGTGACGTGGCCGAGATCCTGCGGGCGCGGCTCCTCGACGAGCGACGGTTCACCGACGTCGTCGTCACCGGGCCCGGCTTCCTCAACCTCAGCCTGCAAAGCGCCGCCTCCGCCGGCCTCGTCGAGGAGATCCTGCGGCGCGGGCGGCGGTACGGGCACGCGGCCACCGGGTTCAGCGGGACCGCCGTCCGGCTCCGGTGCCCGGCGGAGGTGCGTGCCGTCGTGGTCGCGGACGCCGTGACCCGTGTGCTGCGCAGCCAGGGGGACTTCGTCCGTGTCGAGTGCGACGGCCGGCCCGACCCGGAGTGGGAGTCCGTCCTCGGGGCCGACGTCACCACCCGCGGGCCACGTCTCATCGCCGACCGGTCCCTCACCGTGCGCCCCGTCCCCGCCCCCGCCGACCCCCTGCCCCTCGGCAGGGACGCCGCCCGCTGGGCCCTGCTGCACCCCGCCGCCCACGACCGGCCCCGGATCCCCGGCGATCACCTCGTCCAGCGGGAGACCAACCCCCTCTTCCGCGTCCGGTACGCCCACGCCCGCACTCGGGCCCTCCTGCGCAACGCCGCCGACCTCGGCTTCCACCCCGAGCCCGGTCCCGTGAGCGAAGCGGAAGCGTTGACGGCCGTACTGGGCGACCACCCCCGCGTCCTCGCCGCCACCGCCGCGCAGCACGCCCCCGACCGCCTGGCACGGCACCTCATCGCCGTCGCCGATGCCGCGATGCCCCTGCTGTCCGCCGTGCTGCCCCTCGGTGAGGAGAAACCCTCGGCCGCCCACCGTGCCCGGCTCGCGTTCGCCGAAGCCGCCGGGACGGTGCTGGCCGGCGGCCTGTCCCTGCTCGGTATCGACGCTCCCGACCATCTCTGAGAGACACGAACAGATCATGAGCCGTTCCGCACACCCCGCCGGGCCCCGTCACGCCGATGTCCTCCCCGAGGGTCACTACTCCGCCCCGCCCGCCGACCTCAACGCGCTGGACCCCAAGGTGTGGGCCCAGACCGTGACGCGGGACGGCGACGGAGTCGTGACCGTCGGCGGCATCCCCGTCACCCGGCTCGCCGAGGAGTTCGGCACCCCCGCCTACGTCCTGGACGAGGCCGATTTCCGGGCCCGCGCGCGTGCCTGGCGCACCGCCTTCGGGACCGACGCCGACGTCTTCTACGCCGGCAAGGCCTTCCTCTCCCGCGCCGTCGTGCGCTGGCTCGACGAGGAGGGGCTGAACGTCGACGTCTGCTCCGGCGGCGAGCTGACCACCGCCCTCTCGGCCGGCATGCCCGCCGACCGCATCGCCTTCCACGGCAACAACAAGTCCGTCGACGAGATCACCAGGGCCGTCGAGGCCGGAGTCGGGCACATCGTCCTCGACTCCTTCCAGGAGATCGTCCGCGTCGCCCACATCGCGCAGAGCCTCGGAAAGCGGCAGAAGGTCCTCATCCGCATCACCGTCGGCGTCGAGGCCCACACCCACGAGTTCATCGCCACGGCCCACGAGGACCAGAAGTTCGGCATCCCGCTGGCCGGCGGACAGGCCGCCGAGGCCGTACGCCGGGCCCTGAAGCTCGACGGGCTCGAGCTCGTCGGCATCCACAGCCACATCGGGTCGCAGATCTTCGACATGTCCGGGTTCGAGGTCGCGGCCCACCGGGTCGTCTCGCTCCTGAAGGCCGTCCGCGACGAGCACGGCGTCGAGCTGCCCGAGATCGACCTCGGCGGCGGCCTCGGTATCGCGTACACCAGCGACGACGACCCCCGCGAGCCGCACGAGATCGCCAAGTCGCTCACCGAGATCGTCACCAGGGAGTGCGAGGCGGCCAAGCTGCGCACGCCGCGCATCTCCGTCGAGCCGGGGCGCGCCATCGTCGGCCCGACCGCCTTCACGCTCTACGAGGTCGGCACCATCAAGCCCCTCGACGGGCTGCGGACCTACGTCTCCGTCGACGGCGGCATGTCGGACAACATCCGCACCGCGCTGTACGACGCCGAGTACAGCGTCGCGCTGGTCTCCCGCACCTCCGACGCCGAGCCGATGCTCGCCCGCGTCGTCGGCAAGCACTGCGAGAGCGGGGACATCGTGGTCAAGGACGCGTTCCTGCCGGCCGACCTGGCACCGGGTGACCTCATCGCCGTACCGGCCACCGGCGCGTACTGCCGGTCCATGGCCAGCAACTACAACCACGTGCTCCGCCCGCCGGTCGTCGCCGTCGACGGCGGTGAGGCACGGGTGATCGTCCGCCGCGAGACCGAGGAGGACCTGCTGCGTCTCGACGTCGGCTGAGCGAGAGAGCAAAAAGGCGAGAAAGCGGAAATCGGCGGGCGGCGGAAGATCTCCTGTCTTCCGCCCCAGCGAAAATGAAATAGACGTCTCACGATCCGGACCGGGGGCAGAAACTCCCGTCCGGTGAGTGAGACTGGTTCCACCGTAGACGGTAATGAGGAAACGAGGTCGGATGATGCGTACGCGTCCGCTGAAGGTGGCGCTGCTGGGCTGTGGAGTGGTCGGCTCAGAGGTGGCGCGCATCATGACGACGCACGCCGACGACCTCACGGCCAGGATCGGGGCTCCGGTGGAGCTGGCGGGTGTCGCCGTCCGCCGGCCCGACCGCGTACGCGAGGGCATCGACCCCGCGCTCATCACCACCGACGCCACCGCCCTCGTCAAACGCGGCGACATCGACGTCGTGGTCGAGGTCATCGGCGGCATCGAACCCGCGCGCGGCCTCATCACCACCGCCTTCGAGCACGGCGCCTCCGTCGTCTCCGCCAACAAGGCGCTGCTCGCCCAGGACGGGGCGGCCCTGCACGCCGTCGCCGACCAGCATGACAAGGACCTCTACTACGAGGCCGCCGTCGCCGGTGCCATCCCGCTGATCCGGCCGCTGCGCGAGTCCCTCGCCGGCGACAAGATCAACCGGGTGATGGGCATCGTCAACGGCACGACGAACTTCATCCTCGACAAGATGGACTCCACCGGCGCCGGCTACCAGGAGGCCCTCGACGAGGCCACCGCCCTGGGCTACGCGGAGGCCGACCCGACCGCCGACGTCGAGGGCTTCGACGCCGCCGCCAAGGCCGCGATCCTCGCCGGCATCGCCTTCCACACGCGCGTGCGCCTCGACGACGTCTACCGCGAGGGCATGACCGAGGTGACCGCGGCCGACTTCGCCTCCGCGAGGGAGATGGGCTGCACCATCAAGCTGCTCGCCATCTGTGAGCGAGCCACCGACGGGGCGTCCGTCACCGCGCGCGTGCACCCGGCCATGATCCCGCTGAGCCACCCGCTGGCCTCCGTCCGCGGCGCCTACAACGCCGTGTTCGTCGAGTCCGACGCCGCGGGGCAGCTCATGTTCTACGGCCCCGGCGCGGGCGGTTCCCCGACGGCCTCCGCCGTGCTCGGCGACCTCGTCGCCGTCTGCCGCAACCGGCTCAGCGGCTCGACCGGACCGGGCGAGTCCGCCTACGCCGCGCTGCCGGTGTCCCCGATGGGCGACGTCGTCACGCGCTACCACATCAGCCTCGACGTGGCCGACAAACCGGGTGTTCTCGCCCAGGTCGCGACCGTCTTCGCCGAGCACGGAGTCTCGATCGATACGGTTCGCCAGTCGGGGAAGGACGGCGAGGCCTCCCTCGTCGTCGTCACGCACCGTGCGTCCGACGCCGCCCTCACCGGGACCGTCGAGGCGTTGCGCAAGCTCGACACCGTGCGTGGTGTCGCCAGCATCATGCGGGTTGAAGGAGAGTAACCAGCAATGACCCACCAGTGGCGCGGAATCATCGAGGAGTACCGGGACCGGCTGCCGGTATCCGACAGCACGCCGGTCGTGACGCTCCGTGAGGGCGGCACGCCCCTCGTGCCCGCGCAGGTGCTCTCCGAGCGCACGGGCTGCGAGGTCCACCTCAAGGTGGAAGGCGCGAACCCCACCGGGTCCTTCAAGGACCGCGGCATGACCATGGCCATCACCCGGGCCAAGGAGGAGGGCGCGCAGGCCGTCATCTGCGCCTCCACGGGCAACACGTCGGCCTCCGCCGCCGCGTACGCCGTGCGGGCCGGGATGGTCTGTGCCGTGCTCGTGCCGACGGGCAAGATCGCGCTCGGCAAGATGGGCCAGGCCCTCGTGCACGGCGCGAAGATCCTCCAGGTCGACGGCAACTTCGACGACTGCCTCACCCTCGCGCGCGGCCTGAGCGACAACTACCCCGTGGCGCTGGTCAATTCGGTCAACCCGGTACGTATCGAGGGTCAGAAGACGGCCGCGTTCGAGATCGTGGACATGCTCGGCGACGCGCCCGACATCCACGTCCTGCCGGTCGGCAACGCGGGCAACATCACGGCCTATTGGAAGGGCTACACGGAGTACGCCGCCGACGGTGTGGCGACCCGGACCCCGCGGATGTGGGGCTTCCAGGCCTCCGGCAGTGCCCCGATCGTGCGCGGCGAGGTCGTCAAGGACCCCTCGACCATCGCCACGGCCATCCGCATCGGCAACCCGGCCTCCTGGCAGTACGCGCTCGCCGCGCGGGACGAGTCGGGCGGTTTCATCGACGAGGTGACGGACCGTGAGATCCTGCGCGCCTACCGGCTGTTGGCGTCGCAGGAGGGCGTCTTCGTCGAGCCGGCGTCCGCCGCGTCCGTCGCCGGTCTGCTGAAGGCCGCCGAGCAGGGCAAGGTCGACCCGGGGCAGCGGATCGTGTGCACCGTCACCGGCAACGGGCTGAAGGACCCCGACTGGGCCGTCGCCGGTGCCCCGCAGCCGGTCACCGTACCCGTCGACGCGGCGGCCGCCGCGGAGCGCCTCGGCTTGGCCTGACGTGCGGCGATGCCGCGAGCGCCGGTGCAACGCCGGACACGGTCCGGCGTAAGACGGCGCTTGCCCGGGGAGTTTCCCTACGGGGGGTGCACAGGGGGCTTACGACACGCATCGTGCGCCTCCTGTGCGCCCTATGTCGCCACAGAACCTTCCTTCGATAGGCTGTACTGAACCCGCCCGCCGCATATGCCTCCGCATGGAGCACGGTGCCGCGCCGTCTCCGCGGCCGGGGCAGCGGCCGGCCCTCGCGGTCGGCAGCCGCCCCCAGGGTTCTCGTACGCCATCGAATGTCCACTGAACGTCATTCGACAATCACGCAGCTCAAGGAGAGTCATCGAGCGATGGCCGGTCCAGCGTTCCGCGCCGCCGCCGTCCGGGTGCGCGTCCCCGCCACCAGCGCCAACCTCGGCCCGGGCTTCGACGCCCTCGGCCTCGCGCTGGGCTTGTACGACGACGTGGTCGTCCGGGTGGCCGACTCCGGGCTGCACATCGACATCGCGGGTGAGGGAAGCGAGACGCTCCCGCGCGACGAGCAGCACCTTCTCGTACGTTCCCTGCGCACCGCCTTCGACCTGCTGGGCGGACAGCCGCGCGGTCTGGAAATCGTCTGCGCCAACCGCATTCCGCACGGCCGGGGCCTCGGCTCCTCCTCGGCCGCCATCTGCGCCGGGATCGTCGCCGCCCGCGCCGTGACCATAGGGGCCGACGCCAAGCTCGACGACACCGCGCTGCTCGAACTCGCCACCGAGATCGAGGGCCACCCCGACAACGTCGCGGCGTGCCTGCTCGGCGGCTTCACGCTCTCCTGGATGGAGGGCGGCGCCGCCCGCGCGATCAGGATGGACCCCGCCGATTCCATCGTTCCGGTGGTTTTCGTCCCCGGAAAGCCGGTACTCACCGAGACGGCGCGCGGCCTGCTCCCGCGCTCTGTTCCGCACGTCGACGCGGCCACCAACGCCGGCCGGGCCGCCCTGCTCGTCGAAGCCATGACGCGCCGCCCCGAACTGCTGCTGCCCGCCACCGAGGACCGCCTGCACCAGGAGTACCGCGCGCCGGCCATGCCCGAGAGCGCGGCACTGGTGGAGCGGCTGCGGGGCGACGGCATCCCCGCGGTCATCTCCGGGGCCGGACCGACGGTCATGGCACTGGCCGACACGGAGACCGCCGACAAGGTCGAGGCCCTGGCGGGCGCGGACTGGGCGGCGAACCGGCTGCCCCTCGATCAGCAGGGGGCGAGTGTTCTGCCGCTCGCTTCCTCCGGTGACATCTAAAAGCGCGCGGTTGCCGGATTTCGAGAGGGGGAATGTTTGTTGGATCCGGTAGTGTTAACCTCAAGTCTGCACCCGACCCCACCATGGCGAGGTGCCTCGTGTCCCCGTCCGGGACAGACATTCTTCCGGGAGCCCCCCAAGCCGCACTGTGTTCCGTACGTCGGACCGTACGCCGTACAAGGACACTGAGCGGGGCGCAGGGCACGCTCCGGAACCGGTGCGACCACGCCGCGTGACACTGACACTGGGTGCCACGGCTCAAGGAAGCGCCATCACCAGATTCCTCCGCCGCTTAGGCGGACCACCGCCCCGGCACGGTTCACACCACACGGACCGAAGTCGGACAGCACAACCGGTCGCCGAGCCAGACAGGCCGACGTCCGCTCCAGGGAAGGACCCTTCGTGAGCGACACCACCGATCTGATGGGCGCACGTGTCGAGGAGACCGCTGCCGCGCCCGCCACGGACGCCTCCGCGCCTGCCAGCGGTGCCGGCTCCCGGCGGCGCCGCGGTACCGGCCTCGAGGGCATGGTGCTGGCCGAGCTGCAGCAGGTCGCATCCGGCCTCGGCATCAGGGGCACCGCGCGTATGCGCAAGAGCCAGCTGATCGAGGTCATCAAGGAGGCACAGGCGTCCGGCGGCGCCGCTCCGGCCGCGAAGGCCGACGCCACCGCCGAGACCAAGCCCAAGCGCCGCGCCACTTCGCGGACCCGTACGGGCGACAACGCCGAGAAGGCGGACAAGAAGGCGGACGCGAAGGAGGCCTCTCAGGCCCCCGCGGACAAGGCCGACAAGGCCGTGGCCCAGCAGCAGATCGAGATCCCCGGCCAGCCCGCCGGGGGCCCCTCCCGTGACGGCGGAGACGACGCGCCCGAGCGCCGTCGTCGCCGGGCCACCGCCGAGGCCGGAGCCCCGGCCTCCGCTACGGAGACCATCGTCGCCGAGGCGAAGAACGACTCCAAGGCCGAGGCGCCGGCCCAGTCGCAGCAGCAGTCGCAGAACAACGAGGCCAAGTCCGACGCCGGTGACGGCGGCGAGGGCCGTCGTCGCGACCGCCGTGACCGCGGCAGGGACCGCGACCGCGACCGCCGGGGTGGCAAGGGCGACGACCAGCAGGGCGGCCAGCGCGGCCAGCAGCAGAGCCAGGGCGGCGGCGGCCGTCAGGACCGCGGCCAGCAGCAGGACGACGACGACTTCGAGGGCGGCCGTCGTGGCCGTCGCGGGCGCTACCGCGACCGCCGGGGCCGTCGCGGACGCGACGACATCGCCTCCGAGCCGCAGATCAACGAGGACGACGTCCTGATCCCCGTCGCGGGCATCCTGGACATCCTCGACAACTACGCGTTCATCCGCACCTCCGGCTACCTGCCCGGCCCGAACGACGTGTACGTCTCCCTCGCCCAGGTCCGCAAGAACGGCCTGCGCAAGGGCGACCACATCACCGGTGCCGTGCGGCAGCCCAAGGAAGGCGAGCGGCGCGAGAAGTTCAACGCGCTGGTGCGCCTGGACTCCGTCAACGGCATGGCGCCCGAATCCGGGCGCGGGCGGCCGGAGTTCAACAAGCTGACGCCGCTGTACCCGCAGGACCGCCTCCGTCTGGAGACGGACCCCGGAGTCCTCACCACCCGCATCATCGACCTCGTCTCGCCCATCGGTAAGGGCCAGCGCGGTCTGATCGTGGCCCCGCCGAAGACCGGCAAGACCATGATCATGCAGGCGATCGCCAACGCGATCACCCACAACAACCCCGAGTGCCACCTGATGGTCGTCCTCGTCGACGAGCGTCCGGAAGAGGTCACCGACATGCAGCGGTCGGTGAAGGGCGAGGTCATCTCCTCGACCTTCGACCGCCCGGCCGAGGACCACACCACCGTCGCCGAGCTGGCCATCGAGCGCGCCAAGCGCCTGGTGGAGCTGGGTCACGACGTGGTCGTGCTGCTCGACTCGATCACCCGTCTGGGCCGTGCGTACAACCTCGCCGCCCCGGCCTCCGGCCGCATCCTGTCCGGTGGTGTCGACTCGACGGCGCTGTACCCGCCGAAGCGCTTCTTCGGTGCGGCCCGCAACATCGAGGACGGCGGTTCGCTGACCATCCTCGCCACCGCCCTGGTGGACACCGGGTCCCGCATGGACGAGGTGATCTTCGAGGAGTTCAAGGGCACGGGCAACGCCGAGCTGAAGCTCGACCGGAAGCTCGCCGACAAGCGCATCTTCCCGGCGGTGGACGTCGACGCGTCCGGCACCCGTAAGGAAGAGATCCTGCTCGCCCCCGACGAGCTGGGCATCGTCTGGAAGCTGCGCCGGGTGCTGCACGCCCTCGACCAGCAGCAGGCGGTCGAGCTGCTCCTCGACAAGATGAAGCAGACGAAGTCGAACGCCGAGTTCCTGATGCAGATTCAGAAGACGACGCCGACGCCCGGCAACGGCGACTGAGGCATCACCACGCAAGAGGGCCGCTCCCCGAATGGGGGGCGGCCCTTTGTGGTGTTCATGTAGAGGTAGGATCACGCTCTCTTCGAACATGTGATCCCGAGGGGGGACATTCGTGGGTAGACCCATGCCCGGGGCGGTCGGCACAGACGCCGGATACGCATCGCGCTGCCCGTCGCCGCGGCCGGTGTCGCCGCCGCCGTGGCCGGCGCGCTGCTGACGACGTCCGCCGGTGCGGCCACCCCGCTGCCGCAGCCGACGATCAAACCCGCCACCAGCTCGCCGTCGCTCGCCGAGCTGGAGAAGCGCGTCGCGGGTGCCATGGCCGGGGACGACGTCGCCGGCAAGACGAGCAAGACCTCGCTCAGCGCCGGCACCACCACGAGCCGGATCGACCCCAAGGTCATCGGCGGCAACGAGACCACCGTCAGCACGGCCCCGTGGATGGCGCAGCTCCACTACTACGACGACCGGGGCACCTCCACCACCGGTGACGACATCGGCTTCTTCTGCGGCGGCGCCGTCGTCGCGCCGACGAAGATCCTCACCGCCGCGCACTGCGTCAAGGGCTACGACTGGAAGGGCAACGGCGCCGTCGTCACCGGCACCGCGCAGCTGCCCTCGGCCGACGGCACCGACCTGCACGGTGGCACCGTCACCGGCATCTGGCGGCAGTGGAACCACCCGTCGTACAACGCGACGACCATCGACAACGACATCGCGGTGCTCAGCCTGCCCGTCCCGGTCAAGGCCACGCCGATCCGGATGACGACGTCCGGCGACACCACGTCGTACAAGGCCGGCACCAGCGCCAAGGTCTACGGCTGGGGCCGCACCAGCTCCACCAGCGACGACATCTCCGAGACGCTGAAGACGGCCACACTGCCCGTACAGTCCGACACCACCTGCGCGGGCTACTACGGCCGGGACTTCGTCAAGGGCCACATGGTCTGCGCGGGCAAGCCCGCCACCGGCAGCGACACCGGCACCGTCTCCGCCTGCAACGGCGACTCCGGCGGCCCGCTGGTCGTGAACAACCGGATCGTCGGTGTCGTGTCCTGGGGCGTGACGGACTGCGTCGCCAAGGGCGCCTACAGCGTCTTCAGCAAGGTGAGCTCGTACGTCGGCGCCGCCTACCCGCGCCTGGACGACACCAACATCAGCGGCGACCACAAGGCCGACCTGTGGGTGCGCAACGCCTCCACCAAGACGGGCTACTCCAAGGACTCCAAGGGCACATCGTTCGCCGCCCGCCAGTCCTGGGGCAACTGGAACGGCGTCAACGTCGTCCTGCAGACCGACCTCGACCGCGACGGCTACCAGGACCTGATCTACCGGCGCAGCAGCGACGGAGACGTCTTCCGGACCCACTACGTGATCTCCAGCGGCACCTGGTCCACCAAGCAGATCGCCGACAACTGGAAGACCCGCACCCGCATCATCACCCCCGGTGACGTCACCGGCGACTACCTGCCCGACCTGCTCTCGGTCGACTCGGCGGGCGTGATGTGGATCTACCCGGGCAAGGGCAACGGCAGCTTCGCGCCCCGTGTGAAGGTCGGCTCCGGCTGGAACCAGTACAACTCCGTGCGCGGCAAGGGCGACTTCAACGGGGACGGCAAGACCGACCTGATCGCCCGCAGCAAGTCGGGCAGCTACATCTACCTCTACAAGGGCACCGGCAAGGCCGGCTCGGGTGCCTTCTCGGCCCGCGTCAAGGTGCGCACGTGGGGCGGCTACAACGCCTTCGACGCGCCCGGCGACGTCACCGGCGACGGCAAGGCCGACTTCCTGGCCCGCACCCCCGGCGGCACGCTCTACCTGTACGCGGGCACCGGCAAGGGGACCAGCGAGATCTTTGCCACAAGGAAGTCCGTGGGCACCGATTTCAAGCAGTACGACATCTTCGGCTGAAACCGCAGGTGAGCGGGTTTCACCCCGCTGTGACGAACACGGACTGTGCCCACCGCCGCACGCGGTGGGCACAGTCCGTTGTGCAACCCTTTCCCGAGTTTCTCCGTCTGACCAGGTGGGGCGACGATAGTGCGAGGAAGGGTCTTCTCCGGCCACGCCTGGCACTGACCGCAGGGGGTAACCGACCGTAGAAGAGCTGAGGAGTACATGGCTGCCGAGAGCACGCCGGACCCGGGCATACCGGGGGACACCGGCACCAACGGAGCACGTCACCGCGGCAAGGGCCGGCGCCGTAAGCCCCAGAAGCGTCACAAGGGCTTGATGATCATGGCCGGGACCGCCGCGGGCATCGTCGTGCTGGGCGGCGTCGGGGCCGGGTTCGTGTACTTCAAACTCAACGGCAACCTCAAGAGCGTCGACATCGACCAGGCCCTCGGCACGGACCGGCCCGAGAAGGCCGACAACGGCTCCGAGAACATCCTCGTCCTGGGCTCCGACACCCGCGCCGGCGGCAACAAGGAGCTCGGTGGCGGCACCGACGACGGCAGCGCCCGCTCCGACACGGCGATGATCGTGCACGTCTACAAGGGCCACAAGAAGGCCAGCGTGGTCTCCATCCCGCGCGACACCCTCATCGACCGCCCGTCGTGCACGGACACCAAGGGCACCGAGCACCCCGCCGCCCACAGCGTGATGTTCAACTCCGCGTACTCCACCGGCGGGGCCGCCTGCGCCGTCAAGACGGTCGAGTCGATCACCGACCTGCGCATGGACCACTACCTGGAGGTCGACTTCGCCGGCTTCCAGACGCTCATCGACGACCTCGGCGGCGTCGAGATCACCACGACCAAGAGCATCGACGACCCCGAGAGCCATCTGAAGCTCAAGGCCGGGACCCACACGCTCGACGGCAGGCAGGCCCTCGGCCTGGTCCGCACCAGACACGGCGTCGGCGACGGCTCCGACCTGGGCCGTATCCAGCTCCAGCAGGCCTTCATCAAGGCCCTGGTCAACCAGTTCAAGGACGTCGGCGTCTTCTCGAACCCGAAGAAGCTGCTCGACCTCGCGGAAACCGCGACCAAGACGGTGACGGCCGACTCCGACCTCGGCTCGGTCAACAAGCTCGCGTCCTTCGCGAACGGCCTCAAGGGCATCAAGCCGTCCAGCATGGACATGGTCACGATGCCGGTGGCCTACGACCCGGCCGACCCCAACCGCGTCCTCCTCCAGGAGAAGAAGGCCGACCAGATCTGGAAGGCCCTGGCGAACGACAGGCCGATCCCGGCGAGCGCCACCAAGGGCACGGCGACCGGTGAGGCCAAGGGCGTCGTCAGCGGCTCCTGAGGGCCGCGCCCCGAGGGAGGGGAACAAACGACGGCAACCCCCGGTTTTGGGAGAAGGCCCCAGTCCTGGCAGACTGGTACGTCGGCTCCGGTTCACGCTCCCGCACCCCGCGGCGGCGACCCGGCGCCCTCCCGAACCTAGGAGACACCTTGAAGCGCGACATCCACCCCGAGTACGTCGAGACGCAGGTCAGCTGCACCTGTGGCGCGTCGTTCACCACCCGCAGCACCATCGAGTCCGGCACCATCCGCGCCGATGTCTGCTCCGAGTGCCACCCGTTCTACACGGGCAAGCAGAAGATCCTCGACACCGGTGGCCGTGTGGCCCGCTTCGAGGCCCGCTTCGGCAAGGCCGCCGGCTCCAAGAAGTAGCGAGCTTCAATTCGCCGGTCCACGGCCGCGCCCCACCGAGGGCGCGCCTGGACCGGCGTTTTTGGTCGCCCGCCCTTCACCCCCGTCCGTACAGGAGCCACAAGATGTTCGAGGCCGTCGAGGAACTCGTCGCCGAGCACGCCGACCTGGAGAAGAGGCTCGCCGATCCGTCGGTCCACTCCGACCAGGCCAACGCGCGCAAGCTGAACAAGCGTTACGCCGAGCTCACCCCCATCGTCGCCACGTACCGCTCCTGGACGCAGACGGGCGACGACATCGGGACCGCGCGCGAACTGGCCGCCGACGACCCCGACTTCGTGGCCGAGGTCAAGGAGCTGGAGCAGCAGCGCGAGGAGCTCACGGAGAAGCTGCGCCTCCTCCTCGTCCCGCGCGACCCCAGCGACGAGAAGGACGTCATCCTCGAGATCAAGGCGGGCGCGGGCGGCGACGAGTCGGCGCTGTTCGCCGGCGACCTGCTGCGCATGTACCTGCGCTACGCCGAGCGCGTCGGCTGGAAGACCGAGATCATCGACGCCACCGAGTCCGAGCTCGGCGGCTACAAGGACGTCCAGGTCGCCGTGAAGACCAAGGGCGGCCAAGGCGCGACCGAGCCCGGCAAGGGCGTCTGGGCGCGGATGAAGTACGAGGGCGGCGTGCACCGCGTGCAGCGCGTGCCCGCGACGGAGTCCCAGGGCCGTATCCACACCTCCGCGGCCGGTGTGCTCGTCACGCCCGAGGCCGAGGAGGTCGACGTCGAGATCAACCCGAACGACCTCCGCATCGACGTCTACCGGTCCTCCGGGCCCGGCGGACAGTCCGTCAACACCACCGACTCCGCCGTGCGCATCACGCACATTCCGACCGGAGTCGTCGCCTCCTGCCAGAACGAGAAGAGCCAGCTGCAGAACAAGGAGCAGGCACTGCGTATCCTGCGCTCCAGGCTGCTCGCAGCGGCGCAGGAGGAGGCGGAGCGGGAGGCCGCCGACGCCCGCCGCAGCCAGGTCCGCACCGTCGACCGCTCCGAGAAGATCCGCACGTACAACTTCCCGGAGAACCGCATCTCGGACCACCGCGTCGGCTTCAAGGCGTACAACCTGGACCAGGTCCTGGACGGCGATCTCGACGCGGTGATCCAGGCCTGCGTCGACGCCGACTCGGCGGCGAAGCTGGCGGCTGCGTAAGGCACGCACGAGCACGTACGAGTACTACGGAGGACTTGCGTGAACCTGCTGCTCGCGGAGGTGGCCCAGGCCACCCAGCGGCTCGCCGACGCCGGCGTGCCCTCGCCGCGTACCGACGCGGAGGAACTCGCCGCGTTCGTGCACGGCGTCAAGCGCGGCGAGCTGCACTCCGTCAAGAACTCCGACTTCGACGCCCGCTACTGGGAGGTCATCGCCCGCCGCGAGGCCCGCGAACCGCTCCAGCACATCACCGGGCGCGCCTACTTCCGCTACCTGGAACTCCAGGTCGGCCCCGGGGTGTTCGTGCCGCGGCCCGAGACGGAGTCCGTGGTCGGCTGGGCCATAGACGCCGTACGGGCCATGGACGTCGTCGAGCCGTGCATCGTCGACCTGTGCACGGGCTCCGGCGCCATCGCGCTCGCCCTCGCCCAGGAGGTGCCGCGCTCGCGCGTGCACGCCGTGGAGCTGTCCGAGGACGCCCTCAAGTGGACCCGCAAGAACGTCGAGGGGTCCAGGGTCGACCTGCGGCAGGGCAACGCCCTCACCGCCTTCCCGGACCTGGACGGTCAGGTCGACCTGGTCATCACCAACCCGCCGTACATCCCGCTCACCGAGTGGGAGTACGTCGCCCCCGAGGCCCGGGACTACGACCCCGACATGTCCCTCTTCTCCGGCGAGGACGGCCTCGACCTCATCCGCGGCCTGGAGCGCACCGCGCACCGGCTGCTGCGCCCGGGCGGCGTGGTCGTCGTCGAGCACGCGGACACCCAGGGCGGCCAGGTGCCGTGGATCTTCGCCGAGGACCGCGGCTGGACCGACGCGGCCGACCACCCGGACTTGAACAACCGCCCGCGGTTCGCCACGGCCCGCAAGGCGCTGCCGTGAGCACACCGGGCGCACCGCGGTCTTCGCGGACTTCATCCCAGCAGCACGTGTACGAGGAGGCCAGCTAAAGATGGCACGGCGATACGACACCAACGACGCGACCGACCGCGTGACCGGTCTGCGCGAGGCAGCGTCCGCCGTCCGCCGTGGCGAGCTCGTGGTGCTGCCGACGGACACGGTGTACGGCATCGGCGCCGACGCGTTCTCCTCGGAGGCGGTCGCCGACCTGCTGGACGCGAAGGGCCGGGGCCGCAACATGCCCACCCCCGTCCTCATCGGCTCCCCGAACACGCTGCACGGCCTCGTCACGGACTTCTCCGAGCTGGCCTGGGAGCTGGTCGACGCCTTCTGGCCGGGCGCGCTCACGCTCGTCGCCCGGCACCAGCCGTCCCTCCAGTGGGACCTCGGGGACACCCGTGGCACGGTCGCCGTGCGCATGCCGCTGCACCCCGTCGCCATCGAGCTGCTGACCGAGGTCGGCCCCATGGCCGTCTCCTCCGCCAACCTGACCGGCCACCCGGCGCCGGAGGACTGCGACTCCGCGCAGGAGATGCTCGGTGACTCCGTCTCCGTCTACCTCGACGGCGGCCCGACCCCCGGCATCGTGCCGTCGTCGATCGTCGACGTGACCCGTGAGGTGCCGCTGCTGCTGCGCGCGGGTGCCATCTCGGCGGACGAGCTGCGAAAGGTCGTACCCGACCTCGAGGTGGCGAATTGACGGCCCCTGGATCGGGGCGTGGCATAGGCAACGGGGAAAGCGCGGCGGAGATCACGACGACCTTCGTGGGACTTCCGCGCGACAGCTTCCGCATCCTCCACGTCAGCACCGGCAACGTGTGCCGCTCGCCCATCACCGAGCGGCTGACCCGCCATTTCGTCAAGGAGCGCCTCGGCATCCTCGGCGGCGGGCTCGTCGTGGAGAGCGCGGGTACCTGGGGTCATGAGGGCGCGCCCATGGAGTCCCACGCGGAGACCGTCCTGGCCGACTTCGGCGCGGACGCCTCAGGCTTCACCGGGCGCGAGCTCCTCGACGAGCACGTGATCCGCGCCGACCTGGTGCTGACCGCCACCAGGGACCACCGGGCGCAGGTCATCTCCATGGGGCACTCGGCGGGCCTGCGGACCTTCACCCTCAAAGAGTTCACCCGCCTGGTCAAGGCCATCGACCCGGCGACCCTGCCGCCCCTGGAGGAGGGCGTGGTCGTGCGCGCACGCGCGCTGGTCCGCGCCTCGGCCGCTCTACGCGGGTGGCTGCTGGCGCCGACCGCCGAGGCGGACGAGGTCTACGACCCGTACGGCGCGCCCCTGACGTTCTTCCGCTCCATCGGGGACGAGATACACCAGGCACTGGATCCGGTCGTCACGGCCCTCACCGGCGTCCCCGCAAAGACGTAACGGCCGAGCGCTCCTCAGGCCCCGGGCCTACATTGGTCGTACGTCAGCGTCGACGCCCGGAGCCCACCATGACGGTCACCCCTGCCATCGAGACCGACGTCCTGCGCCGCCAGGACCCCGAGCTCGCCGACATCCTGCTCGGGGAGCGGGAGCGGCAGTCGACGACGCTCCAGCTGATCGCCGCCGAGAACTTCACGTCCCCGGCCGTACTGGCCGCGCTCGGGTCACCGCTCGCCAACAAGTACGCCGAGGGCTACCCGGGGGCGCGGCACCACGGCGGCTGCGAGATCGTCGACGTCGCCGAACGCGTCGCCGTCGAGCGGGCCAGGGCGCTGTTCGGCGCCGACCACGCCAACGTCCAGTCGCACTCGGGCTCTTCGGCGGTGCTCGCCGCCTACGCCGCCCTGCTCCGCCCCGGCGACACCGTCCTCGCGCTCGGCCTGCCCTACGGCGGCCACCTCACGCACGGTTCGCCCGCCAACTTCTCCGGTCGCTGGTTCGACTTCGTCGGATACGGCGTGGAGGCCGAGTCCGGGCTCATGGACCACGAGCAGGTGCGCACCCTGGCCCGCACGCGCCGGCCCAAGGCGATCGTGTGCGGCTCGATCGCCTACCCCCGGCACATCGACTACGCGTTCTTCCGCGCGGTCGCCGACGAGGTGGGCGCGTACCTCATCGCGGACGCCGCGCACCCTCTCGGGCTCGTCGCCGGGGGAGCGGCCCCGAACCCGGTGCCGTACGCGGACATCGTCTGCGGGACCACCCACAAGGTGCTGCGGGGCCCGCGCGGCGGCGTGATCCTTTGCCGCTCGGAGCTGGCCGAACGGGTCGACCGGGCCGTGTTTCCTTTCACACAGGGCGGCGCGCAGATGCACACCATCGCCGCCAAGGCGGTCGCGTTCGGGGAGGCGGCAACACCGGCGTACGCCGCGTACGCCCATCAGGTGGTGGCGAATGCGCGGGTTCTGGCGGCCCGGCTGGCCGCGGAGGGTCTGGTCGTCACCACCGGCGGCACGGACACCCACCTGATCACCGCCGACCCGGCGCCCCTCGGCGTCGACGGACGCACCGCCCGGGGCCGTCTCGCCGCTGCCGGCCTGGTCCTGGACTGCTGTGCGCTGCCGCACGGCGACGCCCGGGGACTGAGGCTCGGCACGGCCGCGATCACCACGCAGGGCATGGGCGAGGCGGAGATGGCCCGGATCGCCAAGCTGATCGGCGGGGTGCTCCGAGGCGTGACGGAAGCCTCAAGAGCCCGTGAAGAAGTGCGGGAGCTGGCCGGTGGATTTCCGCCGTATCCCGCTTGAGTCGGGGTAAGCGCACCAGGGTGCACAGCCACTCGTGCAACCATCGTCGCTACCCGGAAGTCCCCACCCATATGCGCGCATCGCTAGGGTGAGGGGCTGAGATGGCCAGCGAGACCTGTGGGGAAGCCCGTGCGTGAATACCTCCTGACGCTCTGCATCACGGCCGCGGTGACGTATCTGCTGACAGCGCCGGTACGGAAGTTCGCGATCGTGGCCGGAGCGATGCCGGAGATCCGGGCACGTGACGTGCACCGGGAGCCCACTCCGCGCCTCGGCGGTATCGCGATGTTCTTCGGCCTGTGCGCGGGCCTGCTGGTCGCCGACCACCTGACCAACCTCAACCAGGTCTTCGAGACGTCGAACGAACCCCGGGCGCTGCTGTCCGGGGCGGCCCTGATCTGGCTGATCGGTGTGCTGGACGACAAGTTCGAGATCGACGCCCTGATCAAGCTGGGCGGCCAGATGATCGCCGCGGGCGTGATGGTCGTGCAGGGTCTGACGATCCTGTGGCTGCCCGTCCCGGGCGTCGGCTCGGTCGCGCTCACCCAGTGGCAGGGCACCCTGCTCACGGTCGCGCTGGTCGTCATCACCATCAACGCGGTCAACTTCGTCGACGGCCTGGACGGCCTCGCGGCCGGCATGGTCTGCATCGCGGCCACCGCGTTCTTCCTGTACGCCTACCGCATCTGGTACTCGTACGGCATCGAGGCCGCCGCCCCGGCCACCCTCTTCTCGGCGATCCTGATGGGCATGTGCCTGGGCTTCCTGCCGCACAACATGCACCCGGCCCGGATCTTCATGGGCGACTCGGGCTCGATGCTGATCGGCCTGGTGCTGGCCGCCGGCGCGATCTCCGTCACGGGGCAGGTCGACCCGGACGCGCTCAACCTGTACGTGGGGTCCGAGAAGGAGGCCGTGCACCAGACGGTCCCCGTCTACATCCCGCTGCTGCTGCCGCTGACGATCATCGCGGTGCCGGCCGCCGACCTCATCCTGGCGATCGTGCGCCGCACCTGGCGCGGCCAGTCGCCGTTCGCCGCCGACCGCGGCCACCTGCACCACCGGCTGCTGGAGATCGGCCACTCGCACAGCCGCGCGGTGCTCATCATGTACTTCTGGTCGGCGCTGATCGCCTTCGGCGCGCTCGCCTACTCGGTCAACTCGGCGTCCATGTGGATCGTGCTGGGTGTGGTGTTCCTCAGCGCGATCGGCCTGCTCCTGCTTCTGCTGCCGCGCTTCACACCGCGCGCCCCGCGCTGGATGGAACGCTTCGTGCCGCCGCGTTACCGGCGTCGGGGCTCGGTCGCGGCCCTCGCGCCCGAGGCCTCGACGCCCGCGTCAGCGGCGGACCAGCACGCCCCGGTCGGGCCGGAGAACCGCACCCCCGTGGTGTCCGGCGTCGCCGGCGTCAACGGGGCGACCGCCATCGGCCCCCGTTCGCGTCTGGACCGGCGCAAGGCGGGGACAAGGTAAGAATCTGACTAGAGCATTGCCAAGTCGTGGGGTGGTGATGGGGGTACGAAGCGCCCCAATACCAGACATGTCGGCGGTGTTCTCGCTCAGACGCGCATGTTCACTCTCATGTGTGACAGTGCGCACACCGTCAGGTAAAGACTGCATCAAATAGTTTGTGATACGGTTCACGAGAACCCCCCGGATAGAGCCGAAGGACCGCAGTGCGACGGTCCATTGGCGTGAGGACTCCACTCAGCCCGGGACTACGCTCGTCCATGACGACACCCCTGCCCCCTGCGAAAGCGGAGTTGCCGCCATGCCGTCCAATGACGCCCGGAACCTCTTGCAGTGCGCTGTGCCCACAGCCGCTGCCGGTGTGGTCGTGGTCGCCGTCAGCGGCGTGGTGGCCGGAGGCAAGGGAGCCGTCGGAGCGGCCGTCGGCGCCGTGCTGGCCATCCTCTTCATGGGAATCGGTCTGTACGTTCTCCAGTGGACGGCAAAAACGCTCCCGCAGTTGTTCCAGGCCATGGGGCTGATGCTCTATGTCGCTCAGCTGCTGCTTCTCCTGATCTTCGTCGCCCTCTTCAAGGACACCTCTCTCTTCAACGCGAAGACGTTCGCCCTCGGGCTCGTCATCGCCACCGTCGTGTGGATGGCCGCGCAGGCTCGTGCGCATATGAAGGCCAAGATTTTCTACATCGACCCGGACTCCGAGAAGAGTGAGAAGCCCGAGAAGACCGGGTCGTCGTCGTGACGAGTAGGGGCGCGATAAAGGCCGGTGGGAACTCCTGCTATCGTCCGGTGCCAACTGCGGCATCGCGGGCGCGGGCATCTGAGCTGACGCCTGCTCGAACGCGAGGCTCGATGCCCCCCAGCCGCCCTCACATCCGTAACACCAGTCCAGTGCCGATCCGCGGCTGCGCGCCGCGCCGACACAACGAGGTTGCCGTACCCATGCGTCACGCCGAAGGAGCCCCCGGTGAGTGCTGACCAGACCCAGCTCGCCTTTGACTGGAGCTGTCGGATCATGTCCGACGGGTGTGGTTTTCCGGCACCGGGCCTGCACTCGTTCCTCTTCAAGCCGATTGCCACGGTTGGAGGATTCGAGTTCAACAAGGTGATGCTGCTTGCCCTCATCACCACCATCCTCGTCATCGGCTTCTTCTATGCGGCCTTCGGCAAGGCCAAGGTGGTACCGGGCAAGCTGCAGATGGTCGGTGAAGCCGGTTACGACTTCGTCCGCCGCGGCATCGTCTACGAGACCCTCGGCAAGAAGGAGGGCGAGAAGTACGTCCCCTTGATGGTCTCGCTCTTCTTCTTCATCTGGATCATGAACATCTGGTCCGTGATCCCGCTCGCGCAGTTCCCGGTCTCGTCGATCATCGCGTTCCCGGCGGTCCTCGCCGTGATCGTCTACGTGACCTGGGTCTCGCTGACCTTCAAGCGACACGGCTTCGTCGGGTTCTTCAAGAACATCACCGGCTACGACAAGTCCCTCGGCCCGGTGCTGCCGCTCGTCATGGTCATCGAGTTCTTCTCGAACCTGCTCGTCCGGCCGTTCACGCACGCCGTGCGACTGTTCGCCAACATGTTCGCCGGCCACCTGATGCTGGTGATGTTCACCGTCGCCTCCTGGTACCTGCTGAACAGCTGGATGATCCCGGCGGCCGGTGTCTCCTTCGTCATGACCGTCGCCATGATCGGCTTCGAACTTTTCGTGCAGGCCGTCCAGGCGTACGTCTTCGTACTCCTTGCCTGCACGTACATCCAGGGCGCTCTGGCCGAGCACCACTGAGCCCCGCCCGCCCCCGCAAGTCCCAAGAACGTCCGGTGGCCAACCCCCGCCGGTCCGTGAAAGAGAAGGAAGATTCAGCATGGCTGCCACTGAGACCCTCGCCGCTGTCTCCGGTTCGCTCGGCTCCATCGGCTACGGCCTCTCCGCCATCGGCCCCGGCATCGGCGTCGGCATCATCTTCGGCAACGGCACCCAGGCGCTGGCCCGTCAGCCCGAGGCCGCCGGCCTGATCCGTGCCAACCAGATCCTCGGCTTCGCGTTCTGTGAGGCGCTCGCCCTCATCGGCATCGTTATGCCGTTCGTGTTCGGTCAGTAATCACCTGCTCACCGACACGTTTCGACGAAAGGCACTGATGTGATCGCCAACCTGGTGCAGCTGGCGGCCGAGGAAGAGCAGAACCCGCTCGTTCCTCCGGGCCCCGAGCTGCTCGTCGGCACCATCGCCTTCGCCATCGTGTTCTTCTTCTTCTGGAAGAAGCTGCTTCCGAACATCAACAAGGTTCTGGAGGAGCGCCGCGCGGCGATCGAAGGCGGTATCGAAGAGGCCGAGACCATGAAGGTCGAGGCCCAGAGCGTCCTTGAGCAGTACAAGGCACAGCTCGCCGAGGCCCGGCACGAGGCCGCGCGCCTGCGCCAGGAGGCGCAGGAGCAGGGTGCCACGCTCATCGCCGAGATGCGGGCCGAGGGCCAGCGTCAGCGCGAGGAGATCGTCGCCGCCGGCCACTCCCAGATCGAGGCCGACCGCAAGGCCGCCGCGTCCGCGCTGCGCCAGGACGTCGGCAAGCTCGCCACCGACCTGGCCGGCAAGCTCGTCGGCGAGTCCCTCGAGGACCACGCCCGCCAGAGCCGCGTGATCGACCGGTTCCTCGACGAGCTCGAGGAGAAGGCCGAGGCCGGACGATGAACGGAGCGAGCCGCGAGGCCCTGGCAGCCGCACGTGAGCGTCTCGACGCGCTGACGGACTCCACGTCCGTGAACGCGGGCTCGCTCGCCGACGAGCTGGCCGCCGTCACCGCGCTGCTCGACCGCGAGGTGTCGCTGCGTCGGGTCCTCACCGACCCGGCGCAGGCCGCGGAAGCCAAGGCCGAGCTGGCCCAGCGTCTGCTCGCCACCCAGGTCAGCGGCCCCGCCGCCGACCTGGTGGCCGGCATGGTGCGCTCCCGCTGGTCGCAGTCGCGCGATCTGGTGGACGCGCTGGAGGTGCTGGCCAACACCGCCGACCTCACGGCCGCCCAGCAGGCCGGCAAGCTCGACGACGTCGAGGACGAGCTGTTCCGGTTCGGCCGGATCGTCTCCGGCAGCACCGAGCTGCGCGCCGCGCTGACCGACCGCAAGGCCACCACCTCGGCCAAGGGCGAGCTGCTGCGCAGCCTGCTCGGCGGCCGGGCGCAGCCGACCACCGAGCGTCTGGTCACGCGCCTTGTGACCGCGCCGCGGGGACGTAGCCTGGAGTCGGGACTCGAGTCCCTGTCCAAGCTCGCCGCCGAGCGCCGGGACCGCATGGTGGCCATCGTCACCTCGGCGGTACCGCTGAGCGACCCGCAGAAGCAGCGCCTGGGCGCCGCCCTCGCGAAGCTCTACGGCCGCCGGATGCACCTCAACCTGGACGTGGACCCCGAGGTCCTCGGCGGAATCCGGGTGCAGGTCGGCGACGAGGTCATCAACGGCGCCCTGGTGGACCGCATCGAGGACGCCAGCCGCCGGCTCGCCGGCTGAGCAGCAACTCAATAGGCACAACGTACTTACGACGGCCCTGGTTGGGCCGTGCAGAAGAATCCTGGGGGTCGCCCCCAGACCCCCAAAGTGAAACTTCGGGCCCAACAAGGAGAGCAGGGAACCCAGATGGCGGAGCTCACGATCCGGCCGGAGGAGATCCGGGACGCGCTGGAGAACTTCGTCCAGGCGTACAAGCCGGACGCGGCCTCGCGCGAGGAGGTCGGTACGGTCACCTTCGCCGGCGACGGTATCGCGAAGGTCGAGGGCCTGCCCTCGGTCATGGCCAACGAGCTGCTGAAGTTCGAGGACGGCAGCCTCGGTCTCGCCCTCAACCTCGAGGAGCGCGAGATCGGCTGCGTCGTCCTCGGCGAGTTCAGCGGCATCGAGGAGGGTCAGCCGGTCTCCCGTACCGGTGAGGTTCTCTCCGTCGCGGTGGGCGAGGGCTACCTCGGCCGCGTGGTGGACCCCCTCGGCAACCCGATCGACGGCCTCGGCGAGATCGAGACCGAAGACCGTCGCGCCCTGGAGCTGCAGGCCCCGGGCGTCATGGTCCGCAAGTCGGTGCACGAGCCGATGGAGACGGGCTACAAGGCCGTCGACGCGATGACCCCGATCGGCCGTGGCCAGCGTCAGCTGATCATCGGTGACCGCCAGACCGGCAAGACCGCCCTGGCCGTCGACACGATCATCAACCAGCGCGACAACTGGCGCTCGGGCGACCCGAACAAGCAGGTCCGCTGCATCTACGTCGCCATCGGCCAGAAGGGCTCCACCATCGCCGGCGTGCGCGGCGCTCTGGAGGAGGCCGGCGCGCTGGAGTACACGACCATCGTCGCCGCTCCGGCGTCCGACCCGGCCGGCTTCAAGTACCTGGCGCCGTACACCGGTTCGGCCATCGGCCAGCACTGGATGTACCAGGGCAAGCACGTCCTGATCATCTTCGACGACCTGTCGAAGCAGGCCGACGCCTACCGCGCCGTGTCGCTGCTGCTGCGCCGCCCGCCGGGCCGTGAGGCCTACCCGGGTGACGTCTTCTACCTGCACTCCCGCCTGCTGGAGCGCTGCGCCAAGCTCTCCGACGAGATGGGTGCCGGTTCGATGACCGGTCTGCCGATCGTCGAGACCAAGGCCAACGACGTCTCGGCGTTCATCCCGACCAACGTCATCTCCATCACCGACGGCCAGTGCTTCCTGGAGTCGGACCTGTTCAACGCCGGTCAGCGCCCCGCGCTGAACGTCGGTATCTCCGTCTCCCGAGTCGGTGGTTCCGCGCAGCACAAGGCGATGAAGCAGGTCTCCGGCCGTCTGCGCGTGGACCTCGCCCAGTTCCGTGAGCTGGAGGCGTTCGCCGCCTTCGGTTCCGACCTGGACGCCGCGTCCAAGGCGCAGCTCGAGCGCGGTCAGCGCATGGTCGAGCTGCTGAAGCAGGCGCAGTACCAGCCGATGGCCACCGAGGACCAGGTCGTCTCCGTCTGGGCCGGCACCACCGGCAAGATGGACGACGTCCCCGTCGCCGACATCCGCCGCTTCGAGAAGGAGCTGCTGGAGTACCTGCACCGCAAGGAGCAGGGCCTGATGACCTCCATCCGCGAGGGCGGCAAGATGTCCGACGACACCCTCCAGGCCGTCGCCGAGGCCATCGTGGAGTTCAAGAAGCAGTTCGAGACCTCCGACGGCAAGCTCCTCGGCGAGGACACCCCGGCTGCCGGCAAGTGACGACGGAAGGGACCTGACTCATGGGAGCCCAGCTCCGGGTCTACAAGCGTCGCATCCGATCCGTCACCGCGACCAAGAAGATCACCAAGGCGATGGAGATGATCGCCGCCTCGCGCGTCGTCAAGGCGCAGCGCAAGGTGGCGGCCTCCACCCCGTACGCGACCGAGCTCACCCGCGCGGTCACGGCGGTCGCCGGCGGATCGAACACCAAGCACCCGCTCACGACTGAGCCGGAGAACCCGACCCGCGCCGCGGTCCTGCTCCTCACGAGCGACCGCGGTCTGGCCGGCGCCTTCAACTCCAACGCCATCAAGGCCGCGGAGAGGCTCACGGCGAAGCTCGAGGCCGAGGGCAAGGAGGTCGTCAGCTACATCGTCGGCCGCCGCGGTGTCGCCCACTACAACTTCCGCGAGCGCAAGATCGCGGAGTCGTTCACGGGCTTCACCGACGAGCCGTCGTACGCGGACGCCAAGAAGGTCGCGGCCCCGCTGATCGAGGCGATCGAGACGGAGACGGCCGAGGGCGGCGTGGACGAGCTCCACATCGTCTACACCGAGTTCGTGTCGATGATGACGCAGACGGCGATCGAGGCCCGGCTGCTGCCGCTCAGCCTCGACGAGGTGGCTGCGGAGGCCACGCCCAAGGGCGAGATCCTCCCGCTGTTCGACTTCGAGCCCTCGGCGGAGGACGTCCTCGACGCCCTGCTGCCGCGCTACGTCGAGAGCCGCATCTACAACGCGCTGCTCCAGTCGGCCGCCTCCAAGCACGCCGCCACGCGGCGCGCGATGAAGTCGGCCACCGACAACGCCGGAGAGCTCATCGAGACGCTCACCCGGCTTGCCAACCAGGCCCGCCAGGCCGAAATCACCCAGGAAATCAGCGAGATCGTCGGTGGCGCGAGTGCCCTGGCCGACGCGACCGCGGGGAGTGACCGATAAATGACCACCACTGTTGAGACGGCCACGGCGACGGGCCGCGTCGCGCGGGTCATCGGCCCGGTCGTCGACGTGGAGTTCCCCGTCGACGCGATGCCGGAGATCTACAACGCCCTTCACGTCGAGGTCGCCGACCCGGCGCTGGCGGGCGAGAAGAAGACGCTGACCCTCGAGGTCGCCCAGCACCTGGGTGACGGCCTGGTCCGCGCCATCTCCATGCAGCCCACCGACGGTCTGGTCCGCCAGGCCCCGGTGACCGACACCGGTGCGGGCATCACCGTCCCGGTCGGCGACTTCACCAAGGGCAAGGTGTTCAACACCCTCGGTGAGGTGCTGAACAGCGACGAGGTCCACGAGGGCGAGCGCTGGTCCATCCACCGCAAGGCCCCCGCGTTCGACCAGCTCGAGTCGAAGACCGAGATGTTCGAGACGGGTCTGAAGGTCGTCGACCTGCTCACCCCGTACGTCAAGGGCGGCAAGATCGGTCTGTTCGGTGGTGCCGGTGTCGGCAAGACCGTGCTGATCCAGGAAATGATCATGCGTGTCGCCAACCTCCACGAGGGCGTCTCCGTCTTCGCGGGCGTCGGCGAGCGCACCCGTGAGGGCAACGACCTCATCGCGGAGATGGAAGAGTCCGGCGTTCTGGACAAGACCGCCCTGGTCTTCGGTCAGATGGACGAGCCCCCGGGCACCCGTCTGCGCGTGGCCCTGGCCGGCCTGACGATGGCGGAGTACTTCCGTGACGTCCAGAAGCAGGACGTGCTGTTCTTCATCGACAACATCTTCCGCTTCACCCAGGCCGGTTCCGAGGTGTCGACCCTGCTCGGCCGTATGCCCTCCGCGGTGGGCTACCAGCCGAACCTGGCCGACGAGATGGGCACCCTCCAGGAGCGCATCACCTCGACCCGTGGTCACTCGATCACCTCGATGCAGGCGATCTACGTCCCCGCGGACGACCTGACCGACCCGGCCCCGGCCACCACCTTCGCCCACCTCGACGCGACGACGGTGCTCTCCCGTCCGATCTCCGAGAAGGGCATCTACCCGGCCGTGGACCCGCTGGACTCGACGTCCCGGATCCTCGACCCGCGGTACATCTCGGCGGAGCACTACAACGCCGCGATGCGCGTGAAGAACATCCTGCAGAAGTACAAGGACCTGCAGGACATCATCGCGATCCTCGGTATCGACGAGCTCGGCGAGGAGGACAAGCTCGTCGTCCACCGTGCCCGTCGCGTGGAGCGCTTCCTGTCCCAGAACACCCACGCCGCCAAGCAGTTCACCGGCGTGGACGGTTCGGACGTGCCGCTGGACGAGTCGATCGCCGCGTTCAACGCGATCTGCGACGGCGAGTACGACCACTTCCCGGAGCAGGCGTTCTTCATGTGCGGTGGTCTCGAGGACCTGAAGAACAACGCGAAGGAGCTGGGCGTCTCCTGACCCGGGCAGTGCTCGAGTCATGAGGGGGCGGGGTTCGTCCCGCCCCCTCATTCACGCCTACTAGACTTGTAACCAACACCCGGCGCTCCCGCCGGGTGGTGACCCGAGGAGCCACCCTTGGCTGCTGAGCTGCACGTCGCGCTGGTCGCGGCCGACCGTGAGGTCTGGTCCGGCCAGGCCACCCTGGTCGTCGCGCGCACCACGTCCGGCGACATCGGCGTCATGCCCGGTCACCAGCCGCTGCTCGGTGTGCTGGAGTCGGGCCCGGTGACCATCCGTACGAGCGAGGGCGGGACGGTCGTCGCCGCGGTCCACGGCGGATTCATCTCGTTCGCGGACGACAAGCTGTCGCTGCTGGCCGAGGTCGCCGAGCTGTCGGACGAGATCGATGTCCAGCGCGCGGAGCAGGAGCTCGAGCGCGCGAAGGCGGAGGACGACGCGGAGGCCAAGCGCCGCGCGGACGTCCGTCTGCGGGCTGCCACGGCGGCGCGCTGACCGGAGTCCGCCGTGTGATGACGTCACTCAGCCGCGGCTGGGTACCGGAGAGATCCGGACCCAGCCGCGGCTGAGGCGGATGTGGGTGATTTTTACGTTCCGTTACCTAGGAGACGAGGAGGTCGGTGTCGATGGTCCTCGCTCTGACTGTGTGCGGAATCGTGGTGGCCCTCGTGGTGGTGGGCCTGTTCGTCTTCGGTCTGCGCCGCCGGCTGATCCAGCGCTCGGGCGGCACCTTCGACGCCAGCCTGCGCTGGGACGCCCCGGCCGAGGGCGACACGAACGGCAAGGGCTGGGCCTACGGGGTGGCCCGGTACAACGGCGACCGCGTCGAGTGGTACCGCGTCTTCTCGTACTCGCCGCGTCCGCGCCGCGTCCTGGAGCGTTCCGCGATCGAGGTGGCCGGCCGCCGGGTCCCGGAGGGCGAGGAGGAGCTGGCGCTCCTCTCCGACCATGTGATCCTGGCCTGTCTGCACCGGGGCACGCGTCTCGAACTCGCGATGAGCGAAGACGCGCTGACCGGTTTCCTCGCGTGGCTTGAGGCAGCCCCGCCCGGTCAGCGAGTGAACGTGGCGTAGCCACCTCCGCTCGCTGACCGGGCGGCCTTCACCGGCCTCCACCACCCCCCGGGGCCGTCTGGCGGAGCGCCGATGTCGTCCGGGAGTCAGCCGAGTGGCAGGGGCGTGCCGGCGTGGCTGACGGACAGCGTGCCCGTGCTGCCCGTTTCGTCGACGCTGACCCACGTGCCGTTGTGGTTGATCCCCTCTTCGTTCCCCACGCACGGCTGTCCGACGCTCGGAACCGTGCCTGATGTGCTGGTGCTCGTGTACCCCAGAAGGTTGAATCCCGTGACCTGGTTTCGCTCACGGGCGTCATAGGCCACCGCGCTGCTGACAGCGGCCTGCCGCTTGAGCGTGATGGTGTGGGTCTTCTGGCCCTTGGTGCCGACCCCTGTGCTCCACTCGCACACAGCGCTGTACAGCGTGGTCGCGTCGTACGAGAACGACACTCCGGTGGCGTTGGCCTGCAACTGCTTGTTGTTCCAGCCGAACACCGTCTGGACGTCGCCCTTGCCGACGAATCCCGTGCCGGTCGCCGGATCGAGTGTCACCGCGGCCAGTGCCGGACCGGTGGCGAGTACGACGGCCGCCGCCGCTCCCGCGAGCACTGCCACGGGCATCAGCTTGTTCCTGAGATACATGGTCCCCCCTGAACGAATGGTTCCGTTTGCTGTGTGACGGATCAACTTTCCCCCTCGGCCGACTGCGGCGCATGCACCAACAGTCCCTAGCCGGTGGACCAAAGGTCCCTATGGGGCGTGCGCGGGGGGCGCGCATGGGGCGTGAAAAGTCCGCCGTGGGCAGAGTCGGATCTGCCCACGGCGGAGACGGGGAAGCGCGGCGGAGAACCCGGTAGTTACCGCAGGCCGCTGTCGATGGCGGTCGCCAGCTCTCCGTTGGCGGTGTCTCCGCTGAACTCCCAGAAGAACGCGCCGCCGAGCCTCTGGTTCTTCGCCCAGGTCATCTTCCCGGCGATCGTGGCCGGAGTGTCGTACGACCACCAGTTGCTGCCGCAGTGCGCGTACGCGGTGCCGGCGATGGTGCCGGTGGCCGGGCAGGAGTTCTTCAGGACCTTGTAGTCCTCGATGCCCGCCTCGTACGTGCCCGGAGCCGCGCCGGTCGCCGATCCGCCCGGGGCGGACTGGGTGACGCCGGTCCAGCCGCGGCCGTAGAAGCCGATGCCGAGCAGGAGCTTCTTGGACGGGACACCCTTGGCCTTCAGCTTGGCGACCGCGTCGGCCGAGTTGAAGCCCGCCTGCGGGATCCCCGGGTACGACGTGAGCGGGGAGTGCGGGGCGGTCGGGCCGTCCTTGTCGAAGGCGCCGAAGTAGTCGTACGTCATCACGTTGTACCAGTCGAGGTACGGGGCGGCGCCGCCGTAGTCGGCCGCGTCGATCTTGCCGCCGGAGGAGCCGTCGGCGGTGATGGCCGCGGTGACCAGGTAGTTCGGGCCGAACTCGGTGCGCAGCGCCGACATCAGGTTCCTGAAGGCGGCCGGGCCGGAGGTGTCGCAGGTCAGGCCGCAGGCGTTCGGGTACTCCCAGTCGATGTCGATGCCGTCGAAGACGTCGGCCCAGCGCGGGTCCTCCACGACGGCCTTGCAGGACTTGGCGAAGGCGGCCGCGTTCTGCGCCGCCTGGCCGAAGCCGCCGGAGTAGGTCCAGCCGCCGAAGGAGTACAGCACCTTGATGTGCGGGTACTTCGCCTTCAGCTGGCGCAGCTGGTTGAAGTTGCCGCGCAGCGGCTGGTCCCAGGTGTCGGCGGTGCCGCTGACGGACTGGTCGGCGGTGTAGGCCTTGTCGTAGGCGGCGTAGGTGTCGTCGACGGTGCACTGCCCGTTCTTGACGTTGCCGAAGGCGTAGTTGATATGAGTGATCTTCGACGCCGAGCCCGAGGTCACCAGGTTCTTGACGTGGTAGTTGCGGCCGTAGACGCCCCACTCGGTGAAGTAGCCGAGCTTGACCTTGTCGCCGGTGGGCGGCTCGGTGGTGCCGCCCGTGGTGCGGACCCGGACGGCGCCGCTGACCGGGCCGGTCTGGTCGGCGGTGTCACGGGCCTGGACGGAGTAGGAGTAGTCGGTGCCGGCGATGAGGCCGGTGCCGGTGTACGACGTGCCCGTCACGGTGGCGACCTTGGTGCCGTCGCGCAGGACGTCGTAGTTCTTGACGCCCTTGTCGTCGGTGGCGGCGGACCAGGACAGCTTCACCGAGGTGTCGGTGATGTCCGAGGCGGTGGGGGTGCCGGGGGCGCTCGGCGCGCTGTCGCCGGGTTCCGTGGTGCCGCCGTCGCAGCTGCCGCCGTTGAGCTTGCAGTTCGTGGGGGAGCCGGTGCCGGTGCCGTTGAAGCCGAAGGAGATGGAGGCGCCGGGGGCGAGGGTGCCGTTCCAGGACTTGTTCTTCGCGGTCCAGTGGGTGCCGGAGGAGGTGACGTCGGCGTCCCAGGCGGAGGTGACGGAGGTGCCGGAGGGGAAGTCCCACTCGACGGTCCAGGAGCTGAGGGCCGTGGTGCCGGTGTTCTTCACCGTCCACTTGCCCTCGAAGCCGGAGCCCCAGTCCTGGGTCTTGGCGTAGGAAGCGGTGGCGGACGTCGCGGCCTGGGCCGGGCTCGCCAGGCCGACGAGGCCGGCCAGCGGGAGCAACAGGGTCGCGAACCCTGCCGCGGCTCTGTGTCTGAAGCGCATACTGCGCCTCCTTGATGGAGTTGTGGGGGGCGTGACTGAGCCTCACGCCACACATGGTGCGGTGAGAATAGAAAGGTCTGGACCACCGGTCAATAGGTCTGGACCACCACGCGCCGAACTCGGTTCAGATACCCAACTCCTGGGCCAGCACGGCGGCTTGCACCCGGCTCCGCAGTTCCAGCTTCCCCAGCAGTCTGCTGACGTGGGTCTTCACGGTCGCCTCGGCCATGTCGAGCCGCTCCGCGATACCCGCGTTGGACAGACCCTCGCCGAGGCAGGCCAGCACCTCGCGCTCCCGCCGGGTCAGCCGGCCGAGCACCGCCGGATCGGCCGTGGGCTCCCGGGCGGGCTTGGCGGCGAACTCCGCGATCAGCCGCCGCGTGACCGCCGGGGCGATCAGCCCCTCCCCGCGCGCGACCGTCCGCACGGCCTCCAGCAGCTCCCTCGCCTCGGTGTTCTTCAGCAGAAAGCCGGACGCGCCCGCCCGCAGCGCCCCGAAGACGTACTCGTCGAGGTCGAACGTGGTCAGCACCAGCACGTCGGCCAGTTGCTCCCCGACGACCTGCCGGGTCGCCGACACGCCGTCCAGGCGCGGCATCTGAACGTCCATCAGCACGAGGTCCGGCCGCAGCGCCCGGGCCAGCGCCACCGCCCGCTCACCGTCCGCCGCCTCGCCGACCACCTCGATGTCGGGCGCGCTGCGCAGGATGAGTACGAGCCCTGCGCGGACGGCGGACTGGTCCTCGGCGACCAGGACGCGGATCATGCGGTGTCTCCTTCGACGATGTCGGTGACGGGCAGGGTCGCGCGTACGACCCAGACCTTGCCGCCCGGCGAGTCCTCGGGGCCTGCCTCGAACGCGCCGTCCAGCAGCGCGGTGCGCTCCCGCATGCCGACCAGACCGGCGCCGGAGCCGGGGGCGCTCGGCCCGTCCCGGTCCCCGTACGGGCTGGTCACCGCGACGGTCAGCAGGCCGTCGAGCTGGGCGAGGGACACGGTGACCCGGCCGGGTGCGGCGTGCTTGAGGGCGTTGGTGAGGGACTCCTGGACGATGCGGTAGGCGGCGAGTTCGAACGGCGCGGGGACCGTGCCGTGAGCGACGTCGAGCGTGACGTCCAGGCCGTTGGTGCGGGCACCCTCGACCAGGGCGCCGAGTCCGTCGAGGGTGGGGGCTGCGGCCGGCTCGGTGTCCCCGCTGGAGTCGCGCAGGATGCCGATCAGCCGCCGCATCTCCGAGAGCCCCTGCACGCTGTTCTCGCGGATGACCACCAGCGCCTCCTGGGAGGTCCTCGGGTCGTCGAGGGAGAGCGCGGCGGTGGAGTGGATGGCGATCGCGGAGAGGTGATTGGCGACCATGTCGTGCAGTTCGCGGGCCATCCGCGCGCGCTCGGCGGTGACGGCCTGGGTGCGGTCCATCTCGGCGAGCAGCGCGGTCTGTTCGGCGCGCAGCCGGGCCGCCACGGCGGCGTCGCGGTGGTTGCGGACGATCAGGCCGGTGGCCGCGGGCGCGAAGGCCACGACACCGGTGACCACACCGATCAGCAGGGCCTCGGGCTCACGCCACAGCGCGAACGGCACCACGGTCCCCGCCACCGACAGCAGCCCGGTGATCCGCGGGATGCGGTGGGCCGAGGCGGGCGGGCCGTACAGGACGGCCGCGTACATGAGGTCGGTGTACATCACGATCGTGACCAGGTTGCCCTGGGTGAGGACGTCCACGACGATCGCGGCCGTGCCGGTCAGCAGGGCGATGCGCGGTGCGCTCCGGCGCAGCAGTTCGCAGCCGGCCATGACGAACAGCGGCAGCAGGACCGGCCAGCGCCCGGGCAGGAGCACATACGGCTCGGTGTGCGGACGGGTGGCCAGGCCCAGGCCCCACAGCAGCAGCCCGCCGAGCAGCCCGCCCAGTGCGACGCAGAGGTCGAAGCGGTGCGGGCGGGGGAGTCGTACGGCCATGGCACCATCCAACACGGCCGTCGCGCCCGGCGCGTGATCCCCGCGTAGGGTCCCCGGCTGCATCTTTCGATGTACCGCGGGTTCGTCAGTCGCGACGACGATTCGGGCCGCACCGACCGGGAGCCTTGAAGGGTGACCGAGAGGAGCGAACCGTGATCGTCGCCTTGATCGCAGCCTGCGAGATCGGCTTCTGGGTGCTGCTGGCGGCCGGGCTGTCCGTCCGCTACCTGCTGCGCATGCCGCGCACCGGACTGGCGCTGCTGCTGTGCGAGCCGCTGCTGGAGGTCGTCCTGCTGGTCGCCACCGCGCTGGACCTGAAGAACGGCGCCGAGCCGAACTGGACGCACGGTCTGGCCGCTCTGTACATCGGCTACACCGTCGGACACGGCCACCGCACCGTGAAGTGGCTCGACGGCCACGCGGCCCACCGGCTCGGCGGCGCCCCGCCCCCGCAGAAGCCCCCGCGCTTCGGCATGGCCCGGGCGCGCCACGAGGGCACGGTGTGGCTGGGGACGCTGACGGCGGCCGTCGTCGCGACCGTGCTGCTCCAGCTCGCCATCTGGTACGTGGACGACCCGAGCCGGGTCACCTCCCTGGAGAGCTGGCGCGGGGTGGCCTGGCGCACGGCGGGGATCCACGGCCTGGTCGCGCTGAGCTATGCGATCTGGCCGCGGAAGGCTCCGGCGGGTGAGCCGGAGGTCACGCCGGAGAAGGAGGGGGTGCACCGATGAGCAAGGCCCGCGGGAACCTGGTGGAGGGGATCGTCACCTTCGTGATCGGCATCGGGTTGTGGCTGTTCACCGGCGACGTGGAGGTCCCCGTCGTCACCCTCACGAAGGTCGGCGTCGTGATGATGTGCGTCGGCGGTGTGCTGGTCGCCGCCGGGCTGTGGCAGGGCGCGCGGCGCCGGGTCTGAGCGCCGCCGCCTGCCGGGTGCGGGGGCTTCAGCGCTCCCCGCCCGGTACCCACAGCACATCCCCGACCTCCTTGTTGGCCGTCCTCGCGAGGATGAACAGCAGGTCGGAGAGGCGGTTGAGGTAGGTGGCCGTCAGCGGGTTCATGACCTCGCCGTGGACCTCCAGGGCGGACCAGGTCGAGCGCTCGGCCCGGCGTACGACCGTGCAGGCCTGGTGGAGCAGGGCCGCGCCGGGGGTGCCGCCGGGGAGGATGAAGGAGCGGAGCTTCTCCACCTTCTCGAGGAAGCGGTCGCAGTCCGCCTCCAGCTTGTCGATGTAGAACTGCTCGACCCGCAGGGGCGGGAACTCGGGGTTCTCCACCACCGGCGTCGAGAGGTCCGCACCCACGTCGAACAGGTCGTTCTGGACGCGGGTGAGGACCGTGACGATCTCCTCGTCCAGGCCGCCCAGCGCGATGGCCGTGCCGATCACGGCGTTCGCCTCGTTGGCGTCGGCGTACGCGGAGATCCGCAGGTCGGTCTTGGCGACCCGGCTCATGTCGCCGAGGGCGGTGGTGCCCTGGTCGCCGGTCCTGGTGTAGATGCGCGTCAGATTGACCATGCGGCCAGCGTAGTTACGCTCCGGCGGTTCGGAAAACGCGTGTGCCCACTGTCACGGCCAGCGCGGTGAAGCCGACGGCCACCAGGACGCCGTACAGCATGTGCGCCGTGGCCACCGGGCTGTTCCTGGAGCACGGCTTCGTGGCGGTGACGATCGCGGACGTGGCGGAAGCGGCCGACGTCTCCGTGAACACCGTCTACAACTACTTCCCGGCCAAGGAGGACCTCTTCTTCGACCGCTCCCGGGGCGTCGTCGACCGGCTCTCCCGCTGGGTGCGCGGCCGGGACGCCGGGGAGTCGGCCGCCCGCGGGGTGCTGCGCGAACTGCGCGCCGAGATCGAGGCCGGCTCACCCCGGATGGGCCTGATCGAGGGCTATGACCGTTTCATGCGCTGCATCGACGAGGCCCCGCCGCTGCGCTCCCGGCTGTGGCGCCTGCAGCAGGAGGTCCAGGACAACCTGGAGGCGACCCTCCGCGAGGAGGTGGGTGCCGAGGCCGACGACCCGCTGCCGAGGTTGATCGCCGGTCAGATCTGCTGGGTGCACGGCACCGTCTTCGTCGCGATCGGCCGCGAGATGACCAAGGGGCGCAACCCGGACGAAGTGTCACGGGAGATGCTCGTCCTCCTCGACGACATCGAGGAGCTGTTGAGCGAGAAGGTGCTCAACTACGCCGTGCGAGGCGGCGCGTGACGCGCGTCTCACGTCGTGAGACGTGAAACGCGTTACTAAGCGCTCACACGCACTCTCACGAGCGCTAGTCTCCGCCCGAGAGGCAGACATAAGCAGCGCGTCAGGGGAGTCGCACAGTGGCACGGAAGCTTGCCGTCATCGGAGCCGGCCTCATGGGATCCGGCATCGCCCAGGTCTCCGCACAGGCGGGCTGGGAGGTCGTCCTGCGTGACGTCACCGACGAGGCGCTGACGCGGGGCACCGACGGCATCAAGGCGTCGTACGACAAGTTCGTCGCCAAGGGCAAGCTGGAGGCGCACGACGCCGACGCCGCCCTGGCCCGCATCACCGCGACCACCGACCTGGACGCCGCGGCCGACGCGGACGTCGTCGTCGAGGCCGTCTTCGAGAAGCTCGAGATCAAGCACGAGATCTTCCGCGCCCTCGACAAGATCGTGAAGGACGAGGCGATCCTCGCCTCCAACACCTCCGCCATCCCGATCACCAAGATCGCGGCAGCGACGGAGCGCCCGGAGCGGGTCGTCGGCACGCACTTCTTCTCGCCGGTGCCGATGATGCAGCTGTGCGAACTCGTCCGCGGCTACAAGACCAGCGACGAAACCCTCGCCACGGCCCGGGAGTTCGCCGAGTCGGTCGGCAAGACCTGCATCGTCGTCAACCGCGACGTCGCCGGCTTCGTGACGACCCGTCTCATCTGCGCCCTGGTCGTCGAGGCCGCGAAGCTGCAGGAGTCGGGCGTGGCGAGCGCCGAGGACATCGACCTGGCCTGCAAGCTGGGCTTCGGTCACGCCATGGGCCCGCTGGCGACGGCGGACCTGACGGGCGTCGACATCCTGCTGCACGCCACGAGCAACATCTACACGGAGTCCCAGGACGAGAAGTTCGCGGCTCCCGAGTCGATGCGCCGGATGGTTGACGCCGGTGACATCGGGCGCAAGAGCGGGCAGGGCTTCTACAAGCACTGAAACCGCACATGCCCCGGGGGCCATCACACCCCAGGGTGAATTCGGTATCGGTTCGCTTACAAGAAGCAACCTCTGACTCCTCCACGCAGTCAGAGGTTGCATCACCCACATCAGAACGCGGAGCACGATTCGCACGCACGGGGAGCGCATATGCACATCAGGGGCGACCACGCCGAGCTGGTCGTCGGGGGCCGCCTCGACGTCCGGAGCGCGGCGGACGCCCGTACGGTCCTGCACTCGGCCGTCGACGACGGAGTCGGTGACCTGGTGCTGGACCTGTCCGAACTGGACTCCTGGGACGCCACCGGACTGGGTGTGATCATGGGGGCCCACCGGCGGGCCGGCCGCTGCGGCCGCCGCCTGGTGCTGCGCGGAGTACCACCGCAGATGCAGCGCCTGCTGGTGGCCACCCGCCTGCACCGGATCCTGGCGATCGAGGGGGGCATCGGGGTGGAGACGCTTCCGCGAGTGTGACGCGCGTACGGGTGTGAGCCGGGCGACCGGGGAGACCCGGACGCACGTCGTCGAATCGTGCGACGCGCACAATCCTCACGAGACCGTGACGTTACGGACGGCGCGGTACCCCGGACTGTCGTAGATACTGTGCGAAGGCTTAGGGTTCGGCTGCCCGCTGCCTTGACACCCTTCGAGCGGGACCGGACCAGAAGCGACAGCGCGGTGTGCAGCAAGGCCGGGAGGGGCTTTTCCAGGCACACACACGCTTTTGGGGGGCTTGACCTATGGATCCTGACAACCAGGGACCCGAGGAGTACGGCCACGACGGTGACGGCCCTGCGCCGCGCCCGCGCCCTCCCAGGGAATCCCTCGCACCCGACTTCGGGCAGCACGCGCCGGCGCTCGCCCGCACGGTGCAGCTCGTCTCCGGCGATTTCCTGCTGACCGTCAACCCCGTCGACGGCAGCGAGATAGAGGCCTGCCCGCCCACCGAGCGACCCGCCCGGCCCGTGAAGCTCACCGCGACCGAGCGCGGAGAGGCCGAGCGCGCGGCCCGCCCGCCCGTCCCGCCCGGCCCCCCGCAGCCCGCCCTGCCGCTGCTGGCCCGCCAGGACGAACGCGAGAGCCTGGTGCGCCTGCTCGCCCGCGGCCGCTCCACCCGCCTCACCGGCGCGCCCGGCTCCGGCCGCACCCGCCTCCTCGACCTCGTCGCCGAGGACTGCTCCGACCTCGCCCCCGACGGCGTCGTCCGGCTCAACGGCTTCGGGCGCACCTCCGGCGATCTGCTGTACGACCTGTTCCACGCGGTGTACAGCGCCCCCCTGCACCGCCCGAACCGGGACGAACTGCTCACCTACGTCCGTGAGATCGGCGCGGTCGTCGTCCTCGACGACCTGGAGTTCGGCGGCGCCGCGCTCGACGAGCTGCTGGAGGCCACCCCCGAGTGCGCCTTCCTGCTCGGCGCCACCCCGGACGTGCCGGCCCCCTCCGCCGACGCCGGCGTCGAGGAGGTCCTCCTCGGCGGACTGGAGCGCGCGGCCGGGCTCGACCTGCTGGAACACGCCGTCGGCCGGACCCTCACCGAGGACGAGTCCAACTGGGCGGGCGACCTCTGGTTCGAGTCCGAGGGCCTGCCGCTGCGCTTCGTCCAGGCCGGAGCCCTGCTGCGACAGCGCGACCGGCTGCGTGCCGGCACCAGTGCCGTCGACGAGTTCGGTGTCTTCGAGGACGCGCCCCCGGCCGACACCGTCGAGGCCTGCGACCTCGGCGACGACGTGCCGCTGCCCGCGCTCGGCGAGGCCGCCGCGCCCGCGCCGCTGCTCGCCTCCCGGCTGAGCGCCTCCGCCCGCGCCACCCTGCGGTTCGCCGTCGCCCTCGGCGGCGAGGTCCCGCACCAGGCGCATCTGCCCGCCCTGGTCGGCGACACCCACGCGGACGCCGCGCTCGGCGAACTGGCCGCCTGCGGCCTGGTCTCCCCGGTCGGCTCCCGCTACCGCCTCGCGGCCGGCGTGCCGGCCCAGCTGGAGGCCGCCGGGTACGCCGACGAGGCCGAGGCCCGCGCCCACAGCGCCGCTCAGCACTACTCCTGGTGGGCCGGGCACCCCTCGGTCACCCCGGAGCGCGTGTGCGCCGAGGCCGACGCGGTCCTCGCCGCCCTGGCCGTCCTCGGTCCGGCAACCCGGCCGCCCGCCGAGGGCGAGGAGTGCGCGGCCGTGCACCTGGCCCGCACCGCCGCCCCGGCGTTCGCCGCCGGACTGCACTGGAGCGCCTGGGAGCGGGCCCTGCGGTCCGGCGCCGAGGCCACCCGGCTCGCCGGGGACGTCGCCGAAGAGGCCTACTTCCACCACGAGCTCGGCATCCTCGCCCTGTGCGGGGGGCAGCTCGACCGGGCCCGCGCCGAACTGGAGGCCTCCATCGGCCTGCGCGGCGCGCTCGCCGACAAGCGCGGCGCCGTCGCCGGCCGCCGTGCCCTCGCCCTCGTCGCCGACCGCTCGGGCACACCGATCGGGCTCGGGCCGACCGCGGGGGAGGAGGTGCCCGACGCCCGTGACGAGGAGTCGGCGTCCCCACCCGGCGGTGTTCCGGCGGCCTTCCCGACGCTCCAGCAGCCGCCCTCCCCGGCCCTGGTCACCCACCGCAGCCCGCCCGCGCCCGCGCGGGGGGCCCGGGGCGGCCTCAAGGGCCTGGCCCGGCGCAACCTCGTGGCCGCCGGTGCCGGTGCCCTGCTCGTCGCCGTGCTGGGCACCGTGGTGACGCTCGGCGCCACCTCCGACAACGAGCAGAACCCGCCGTCCGACCAGGTCGGCGTCAACCCGTCCGCCAGCCAGGGCGTCAACGACGGCAGCCTCGGAGCCGACCAGCCGGTCAGCGACAGCAACGGCGACACGGTCCCGGCGACCAGCCGCCCGACCGACCCGGGCCCGGACGGCACACCCGGCACGTCGGACGACCCGACGCCGACGGACTCCCCGAGCGGTTCGCGGGACCCGAGTGGTTCCGCGTCGCCGTCGAAGTCGCCGTCGTCCTCGAAGCCGCCGTCCACGTCCAAGCCGCCCACGACGTCCAAGCCCCCCGCGACGTCCAGGCCGCCGACGTCCAGGCCGCCGACGTCCAGGCCGCCGACCTCCGAGCCGCCCACCTCGGAACCGCCCACCTCGGAGCCGCCCACCTCGGAGCCGCCGACGACCAGCCCGTCCACGTCCGACTCGGCCAGCGGCCCGGTGCCGAGCGCCCCCACGAGCACCTCGGCGAGCGCGCCGCAGAGCACCACGGGCTCGCCGAGCAGCCCGGAGACGGTGATCTGACACCCGTACACACGGCAGGGCCGGGTCCGTTGTGCGGACCCGGCCCTGTTCGTCGTCGTACGGGCTGTCAGAACAGCCGCAGCTTGTCGTCCTCGATGCCCCGCAGCGCGTCGTAGTCGAGGACCTGGCAGCCGATGCCGCGGTCGGTCGCGAGGACGCGGGCCTGGGGCTTGATCTCCTGGGCCGCGAAGACACCGCGCACCGGGGCGAGATGGGGATCGCGGTTCAGCAGCTCCAGATAGCGCGTGAGCTGCTCCACGCCGTCGATCTCACCGCGCCGCTTGATCTCCACCGCGACGGTCTTGCCGTCGGCGTCCCGGCACAGGATGTCGACCGGCCCGATGGCCGTCGGGTACTCACGGCGGATCAGCGTGTAGCCCTCGCCGAGTGTCTCGATGCGGTCGGCGAGCAGCTCCTGGAGGTGCGCTTCCACGCCGTCCTTGATCAGGCCGGGATCCACGCCCAGTTCGTGCGAGGAATCGTGGAGGACTTCCTCCATCGTGATGATGAGCTTCTCGCCCGCCTTGTTGACGACGGTCCAGACGCCCTCCTCCTCGCCGGTGCCCTCCTTCAGCGTGCAGGGCGGCGACATCCAGTTAAGGGGCTTGTAGGCCCGGTCGTCGGCATGGATCGAGACGCTGCCGTCCGCCTTCACCAGAATCAGGCGCGGGGCCGAGGGAAGGTGGGCGGTGAGCCGCCCGGCGTAGTCCACGGAGCAGCGGGCAATGACGAGACGCATGGTCGGCAACGCTACTCGACGGGCACCTGTCGACGCGATTCGCCCTGGAAAACACGTGTTCAGTAATGGCCGATTGTGTGCACGGTGTGCTCAGCGGGAGTGTCTCATCTGCGCATTTTCCTGGTGCCGTCCCCGTACGGTGCTTACCGTATGAACGGGAGGTCGCGAGACGTGTACGCAGCGTGTCCGGATATCGCGAACTCTCCCTATCTGTCCGGCAACCCCCGCCAGTCGGGGGTGCGAGAGGAGAACTCATGTCGCTCGACGTCTCACCGGCCCTACTCGAACAGGCCGAGCGAGGCGAGGTCGACGAAGCGGAATTCGTCGACTGCGTCCGGACCTCCCTGCCTTATGCGTGGGAGATGATCAGCTCACTGGTGGCCCAGCTGAAGGTGGACGGCGGCGCGTTCGCCGACAACCAGACGCCCCCGCCGGACGAGCAGGCACGCGGTCAGCTGCTGCGTGCGCTTGCGAGTGACGCGATACGCGGCGCGCTGCAACGGCACTTCGGTGTGCGCCTGGCCTTCCAGAACTGCCACCGGGTGGCCGTGTTCCCGCTTGACTCCTCGGTCGACGAGAAGCTGGGCCGCTTCACCTCGGTCCGCAGTCAGGTGCTGAACCAGTCACCCGAGTTCCGGGACTGCTGACGCGGCGCCACTTGCTTGCCGCTCCGTACGCGGAAGGTGCAGTTCTGTACCGGAGCGGCAAGCCCCCAGGAATCCACCGCGCTCTCACACGAGTTGGGGGAGCACCTCGGCGCCCAGCCGCCGTACGTTCTCCTCGGTCGCCGCCAGGTCCCCGGAGCCCTCGACGAGCAGCGCGAAGCGGGAGATTCCCGTCCGCTCGCTGGTCGCCGCCAGCCGGTCCGCGCACAGCCGCGGAGTGCCCACCGGGTGCAGCCCGCAGAGCAGTTCCGTGTAGGCCAGCGGGTCGCGCATCCGGCGTGTGCGCCCGTCGACCGTGACATGAGCCTCCAGGCCCTGCTTCAGCCAGCCCGGCATCGCCTTCATCAGCGTCTCCGCCGCGTCGACCCGCCGGTCCGCGATCTGGCAGACGCCGGCCGACACATGGGACGCGTCCCGGATCTCCTCCGGCGACCGGCCGCAGGCGCGCGCGTGCTGCCGCCACAGCGCGACCATCTCGGCCTTCTCCTCGTCCCCCACGTGCATCCCGAGCAGCATCGACAGGCCCCGCTCGGCGGCGAGCCGCACGCTCGCCGGCGAGGTGCAGGCGACGACGAGCTCGGGCCCCGCGACCTCCGTCAGGGCCTCCGACGGCCGGGGCACCACCGGGACTTCACGGAAGCGGAAGCGCTCCCCGTCGGCCGCCACGGACGACTCGCGCAGCCACCGCACCAGAAGCTCCAGGGACTCCGGGAACCCCTTCTCGTACGCCTCCAGACCCGCGCCGAACACCTCCAGGTCGATCCACGGGCCGCCGCGTCCGACACCGAGCGTGAAACGGCCGCCGCTCGTGTGGTGCAGCAGCGCGGCCTGTTCGCCGAGGGCCACGGGGTGGACGGTGGGCAGGACACTGACCGCCGTACCGACCCGGATGCGGCGGGTGCGGCCCAGCAGCAGGGCGGCCAGGGTGATGGCCGACGGGCACGTGCCGTACGGCACGAAGTGATGCTCGGCCAGCCAGACCGTGTCGAGCCCGGCCTCCTCGGCCACCTCGGCCGAGCGGACCGCGCGGTGCAGCGCCTCTCCCTCGCCCTGACCGGGGAACTGGGCCGCCAACACGAAACTTCCAACGCGCATTGCTTTCCTGCTTCCTTGGCTCCGACACGGAGCTCCCCCACAGCGCATAACCGTCTGACACGTGCCGAGGACACGGCCGGGCGGAGTGTTTTGCGGATTGTCTGCAGAATGGGGCATTCCGCCGGGAGTCCGGGGGAGGGTAGCCGAGACGAGTCCGATGCGCCCGCGAGGGACTTGTGGCGTTTGGTGCCGTACGCGTACCCCCGTGCGCGCCGCGTAGGCTGGACGCGGCCCGTGCTTCCTGTATAGCCCCGAGAGGTGTCCCGTGTCCCCGCGTCGCAACCGACCCAAGGACGCCGCTTCGTCCGGCCGGAGCGTCGAGGACGACCGCCCCGGCCGCTACGGCGGCTGGCAGTCCTCGGAGAGCTGGCAGGGCGAGAACTGGAGCGTGCGGCACGTGGCCGGCGCGAGCGCGCAGGGCAAGGCGTACCGCTGCCCCGGCTGCGACCAGCTGATCCCCGACGGGGTGCCGCACGTGGTGGCCTGGTCGGAGCACACGGGCGTCGACGACCGGCGGCACTGGCACAAGGCCTGCTGGAACGCGCGGGACCGCCGCACCCCGGGGGTGCGGCGGTCCCGTAACGCGCCGAGATTCTGACGTCCTCAGACGTCCCGCTTCTCCAGCAGCGCGAAGGCGCCGGCGAACGCCACGGCCGTCGCGCCGAGGATGATCCACAGCGGGTCCCAGCCGGACGGGCCGGACTGGCTGAGGGAGTTGGCGTAGAAGACGCTGAGCTGGTTCGGGATCGAGTACTCGAACAGGGCGTCGCGCACGCCCTCCAGGGACTCCGAGAACATGAACAGCGCGATCACCAGCGGGGCCAGCACGGTGCCGATCATGATGGTGATGGCGCCGGCCGAGTGCCGGATGATCGAGCCGACGAGGAGCGAGAGCAGGCCCAGCAGCGCGATGTAGAGCGAAATGCCGACCGTGCCCTTCAGCCACTCACCGCCGGAGGGGTCCTCGGCGCCGTTGCCCTCCAGCATGGCCACGTGCAGGAAGGCGACGAGGGAGCCGGCCACCAGCGTCACCACGAACGCGACCAGGAAGAACACGATGGCCTTCGCCGCCAGCACCCGTCCGCGGCTCGGGCACGCGACCATCGTGGTGCGGATCATGCCGGTGCCGTACTCCGAGGCCGTGGTCAGCACGCCGAGCGTGATGATGCACATGCTGCCGAGCAGCAGGCCGAAGAAGCCGAGGGACAGCGCGTTCTCGCCGGACAGGTCCGAGGAGGAGCTCGACACCACGATGCCGGTCAGCAGACCGATGCCGACCACGAGCAGGACGAACACGCCGAGCGTCCACATCGTGGAGCGCACCGACCTGATCTTCGTCCACTCGGAGGCGATGGCGTTCCCGAGGTGCGTGCGCACGACCGGGATCGGCGAGGTGTAGCCGGCGCCGCCGGGCTGCGGGGCGGAACCGGGCGCCGCCTGCCAGGCGGGCGCGGCCTGCGGCATCTGGGGCTGGGGGCTGCTCATCGGGCGTCCTCGGGCTTGGTCAGGTCGGAGGTCGGGGCGGCGGGAGCCGGGGGTGCCTGCGGCGCGGGCTGCGCGGCACCCTGCGGCGCCTGGGGCGCGGGCTGGGCGTACGGGTTGGGCGTTCCCGCGCCGGGGGCGCTCGGAGCGGCGCTGGGTGCGCCGTGAGCCCCCGGCGCGCCGTACGGGCCCGCCGGAGCCTGGCCCGCCGGAGCCTGGCCCGGCGCGCCCTGCGGCGGGGCCGGGAACGGCTGGCCGCCCTGCTGGGGCGGCGGCGGGGCGTACCAGCCCGGCTGGCCCTGCCCGGGCACCGGCATCGGCGGCTGCGCGCCGGGCGGCAGCGGCTGTTGGAACCCTTCCTTCTGGTCGATCGTCGAGCGGTAGTCGACGGCGCCCTGCGTCATCCGCATGTACGCCTCCTCCAGGGAGGCCTGGTGCGGCGACAGCTCCCACAGCCGTACGTCGTGGTCGTGCGCGATGTCGCTGATGCGGGGGAGCGGCAGCCCGGTCACGCGCAGTGCGCCGTCCTGCTCGGGCAGCACGTGCCCGCCCGACTCGGTGAGCGCGGCCGACAGCTTCTCGCGCTGCTGCGGCTCGCTGTCCGGCGTCCGCACGCGCGCGAAGTCCGCGGAGTTCGCCGAGATGAACGCGGTCACGCTCATGTCGGCGAGCAGCTGACCGCGCCCGATGACGATGAGGTGGTCGGCGGTCAGCGCCATCTCGCTCATCAGGTGGGAGGAGACGAAGACCGTACGGCCCTCGGCCGCCAGCGCCTTCATGAGGTTGCGGACCCAGAGGATGCCCTCGGGGTCGAGGCCGTTGACCGGCTCGTCGAACAGCAGCACCTGCGGGTCGCCGAGCAGCGCCGCCGCGATGCCGAGCCGCTGCCCCATGCCGAGGGAGAAGCCCTTGGACCGCTTCTTGGCCACGTCCTGCAGGCCGACGACCCCGAGCACCTCGTCCACCCGCCTGGCCGGGATACCCGACAGCTGGGCCAGGGACAGCAGGTGGTTGCGGGCCGAGCGGCCGCCGTGCACCGCCTTGGCGTCCAGCAGGGCGCCGACCTGACGGGCGGCGTTGGGCAGCCTGCGGTACGGATAGCCGCCGATCGTCACATGCCCGGCCGACGGGTTGTCCAGGCCGAGGATCATCCGCATCGTCGTCGACTTGCCCGAGCCGTTCGGCCCGAGGAAGCCGGTGACGGCTCCGGGCCGCACCTGGAAGGAAAGGTTGTACACAGCGGTCTTGTCGCCGTAGCGCTTCGTCAGGCCGACTGCTTCGATCATGCTCCGCACCCATCGCAAGGTTCAGGTCAGCGGGGCACACGCCCCCGTAAGGGTTAGGAGGATATCGAGGCGCTGACGGTTCCGCCCAAGAGGAGGTAAAAGGTCAGGCCACGCTAGGCGTCGCGCTTCTTCAGCAGCACATAGCCGCCCAAGAGCGCCGCGAGGACCCACAGCCCCATGATCCCGAGGCCGCCCCACGGTCCGTACGGAGTGTCGTCGCCGATCGGCGTGACCACCTGCATGATCTTGCTGCCGGCCTGGTCGGGAAGAAACCGGCCGACCTTCTTCGTCGCGTCGACATTGCCCAGGATGTTGGAGATCAGGAAGAAGAACGGCATCAGGATGCCCAGCGACAGCATCGGTGAACGCAGCATCGCGGCGACGCCCATGGAGAACATCGCGATCAGCGCCATGTAGAGGCCGCCGCCGAACACGGCCCGCAGCACCCCCGGGTCGCCGATCTCCGCCCGGTGCGAGCCCAGCATGGCCTGCCCCAGGAAGAAGGCGGCGAAGCTGGTGACGAGGCCGACCAGCAGGGCGAGCCCACTGGCGACCGCGATCTTGCTGAACAGGAAGGAGCCGCGCTGCGGCACCGCGGCCAGGGAGCTGCGGATCATGCCGGTGCTGTACTCGTTGGACACGACCAGCACCCCGAAGACGATCATCGCGAGCTGACCGAGACTCATCCCCGCGAAGCTGATGAACGTCGGGTCGAACTCCGCCCGGTCCTGCGCGTTCATGGAGTCGAACTCGTTCTTCGACAGCGCCGAGATCAGCATGCCGAGGGCGATCGTCACGACCACCACCAGCGAGAGTGTCCACACCGTGGACGCCACCGACCGGATCTTGGTCCACTCCGACCGTACGACCTGTGTCGTCGCCATGCTCAGCCCCTCTTCCAGCCGTCGCCCCACTGCTGCCGCGGTGGCTCGGGGCTCGTCGCGCTCGTCTCGCTGTGTGCGTGGTACTCCACCGACTCCGCTGTCAGCTGCATGAACGCCTCCTCCAGCGAGGCCTGTTGCGGGCTCAGCTCGTGCAGGGTGATCCGGTGCTGCGCCGCCAGCTCACCGATGTGCTCGGCCTTGCCGCCGTCCACCTCCAGTACTCCGTCGCCGCTCTCCACGGCCACGATCCCGGCCTGGTGGAGCACGTCGAGCAGCCGTTCCCGCTGCGGACTGCGGACCCGGACGTAACTGCGTGAGTTGCGGTCGATGAAGTCCGCCATGGAGGTGTCCGCGAGCAGCCGCCCCTGCCCGATGACGACGAGGTGCTCGGCCGTCAGGGCCATCTCGCTCATCAGGTGGGAGGAGACGAACACGGTCCGGCCCTGTGCGGCGAGCGACTTCATCAGGGTGCGGATCCAGTGGATGCCCTCGGGGTCGAGGCCGTTGACCGGCTCGTCGAACATCAGGATCCGCGGATCGCCGAGCAGCGCGGCCGCGATGCCGAGCCGCTGCCCCATGCCCATCGAGAAGCCCTTGGTCTTCTTCCGCGCGACGGCGGTCAGCCCGACCGTCTCCAGCACGTCCCGCACGCGGCTGCGCGCAATGCCGTTGCTCTGCGCGAGGCACAGCAGATGGTTGTAGGCGGTGCGCCCGCCGTGCCAGGCCTTGGCCTCCAGCAGGGCGCCGATGTACGTCAGCGGGTCCTTGAGCTGCTGGTAGTGCTTGCCGTCGATACGGACGTCGCCGGCGGTCGGGTGGTCGAGACCGAGGATCATCCGCATGGTCGTGGACTTGCCCGCGCCGTTGGGCCCGAGGAAGCCGGTGACGATGCCCGGTCTGACGGTGAAGGACAGGTTGTTGACCGCCACCTTCTCGCCGTACCGCTTGGTCAGCCCCTCGAGCTCAATCATGCCGCCACGCTAGAACGTGGCAAAGCCCTCTGCCACCCGAGCGGCAGAGGGCTTTGCAGGAGATTCAGACTCCGTAGGCCGGGCTGTTACCGGGACTGCTGCGCCGGGACCCCACGGGAGATCGGCTCGTCCTCGGCCGGCGTGCCGGCGGCGGCCACCGCGGCGCCCGTGAGCGTCGCGAGCATCTCGCGGACGTTCGTCAGCTGGGCGTTGATGCTGTCGCGGCGGTTGGTGAGGGCCGCGAGCTCCCGCTCGGATTCCGAACGGATGCGGTCGGCCTTGGCGTTGGCGTCGGCCACGATGTCCTCGGCCTGGCGCTGGGCCGTCTCCACCGTCTGGCGGGCGCGGCGCTCGGCGTCCGTGCGCAGCTTCTCCGCCTCCAGACGCAGCTGCTCGGCGCGGTGCTCGATCTCGGCGAGACGCTTCTCGGCCTTGGCCTGACGCGAGGCCAGGTCGCGCTCGGACTGCTCGCGGCGCTTGGCGAGGTTCGTCTCGAAGTCGGCGGCGGCCTGCGCGGCCTTGGCGCGGGTCTCCTCGAAGAGGGCGTCCGCCTCCTCGCGCTTGGACTGCGCGTCCTTCTGCGCCTCGGAACGCAGCTGGGAGGCGTCACTCTTGGCCTTCTCGACGATCCGCAGGCCCTCGTCCTCGGCCTTCGCCTTGCGCTCCGCCGAGTACGACTCGGCGTCGTTGCGCACCTGCTGGGCCGCCGACTCGGCGAGCTCGCGGTGCTGCTCGGCCGCGCGCCGGGCCTCCTCGCGCAGGTCCTTCGCCTCTTCCTCGGCGAGGCGGAGGATTTTCTCCACGCGCGCGCCGAGACCCGCGTACGACGGCTCGGCGTCGGTGACCTGGGCCTGGGCGTTCTGCGTCTCGAGGTGGAGCTCCTCGATGCGCTTTTCCAGAGCGGTGATGCGGGCGAGAGCGCTGTCACGGTCGGAGACGAGCTTGGAGATACGTTCGTCCACCTGAGCGCGGTCGTACCCACGCCGCACAAGCTCGAAGCCGTAGGGGGAAGTGTCGCTCATGGGGTTCCTGTCGAATGAGACCGGTGAGGTGATAGGTGGAATCCTAGGGGCCGAAACGGTGTGTCATCGAGCGGATGCGCGTTTGATCTGGAAAATGACACCCCTTTTGAGTGGCTAATCCCCGGACCGCTTGCCAAAGACTTGGCCAAAGGCCCCAGCACACACCTGATTCGCCCCGTTTCGCTAGCTATCCGAGGACTTGCCACCCGTACGGGGTGCGCCGACCGTCGCGCCTGCCTTGACTCCGTTGTCCTTGCCCGTGGAGGGGGCCTCAAAGGACTCCAACGCCTCCAGGACGTCCTGGACACGGGAGATCTCGGCGTTGATGTCCTCGCGGCGGCGGACCAGGACCTCCAGCTCGCGCTTTCCCTCCTCGACCGTGCGCTTGGCCTCGCGGATCGCCTCGGCCTTGAGCTCCTCGGCCTCCCGGACCAGCGTGGACTTCTTCTGCTCGGCCTCCTTGAGCAGCCCCTCGGCCTTCTTCACCGCGGCGATACGGACCTTGCCCGCCTCGGAGTTGGCCTCCGAGACGATCTCCTTGGCCTTCGCCTGCGCCTTCGCCAGCTGCTCCTCGGCCGCCTTGACGAGCGCGTCGCAGCGGTCGCCCGCCGACTTCATCGTCTCGGCCGACTCACGACGGGCTCGCTCGTGCAGCTCCTCGATCTCGGAGGTGATGCGGTCGCGCAGCTCCTCGGCACGCTCCCTTATCTGCGTGGCGTCCCGGCGCGCGCCGACCAGCAGCTCGTCCGCGTCCGTACGGGCCTTCTCCACCAGGGAGTTGCCCTCGACCGTCGCCTCGGACACCAGCCGGTCGGCCTCCGTACGGGCCGCCCCCACCATCGTGTCGGCCTGCGACTCGGCCTCCGCGGTGGTCTTGTGGGCCTGCTGCTGCGCCTCGGTCAGCAGCTTGTCCGCCTCGGCCGTGGTCTCCGTGATGAGCTTGTCGACCTGCTCGGCCGCCTCGGAGCGCCGCTTGTTGGCGTCCTTGCGGGCCTCGTCCAGCGTGCGGTCGGCCTCCTCGCGCGCGGTGCTGACGAGCCGCTCCGCCTCCGCCTCCGCATCGGTCTTCACGCGCTCGGCCTCGCCGCGGATCCGCTCCGCGTGCTGCTGCGCCGAACCGACCGTCTCGGCCGCCTCGGCCCGCAGCCGCTCGGCCTCGCCGGTGGCCTCCCCGACCAGCTGCTCGGCCTTGGCGACCGCCTCCGTCCGCACCCGCTCGGCCTCCGTGGACGCCTCGGAGCGGACCCGCTCGGCCTCGGAGATCGCCTCCGTACGGACCCGCTCGGCCTCGGCGACCGTGTCCATCCGCAGCCGGTCGGTCTCCTGGACCGTCTCCGTCGTGAGCCGCTCCGCCTCGCTGCGCGCCTCGGTGATGAGGGTGTCCGCCTGCGTCGCCGCGTCCGACCGGATGCGGTTGGCGTCCTCCCGGGCGTCCGCCCGGGTGCGCGAGGCGCTCTGCTCGGCCTCGGCGATCGCGTCCGCCGCCTCCGTGCGCGCCCGCTGGGCGTGCTCGGCGACGTCCGTGCGGATCCGCTCCGCCTCCGAGATCGCCTCGGACATCGTCCGCTCGGCGAGCGCCTTGGCGGCCTCGGACTCCTCGTGCGCCTCGCGCCGCAGCCGGCCCGCGTCCTCGCTCGCCCGCTCGCGCTCCGCGTAGGCGTCGGAGCGGACCCGGTCCGCCTCCTCCTGGGCCTCCCGGCGCGTACGGTCCGCCACGTGTTCGGCGGCGGAGCGCAGCCCGGCGATCTCCTCCTGGGCCTGCTCGTGCAGCCCCGCGACGGAGTCCCGGACCTGCTGGGCGTGCTGCTCGGCCGCCGACACCATCTCCGTGGCACGGCGGTCGGCCTCCTCGACCAGCCGTACGGCCTCGGCCTGCGCCTCCTCCACGCGCTTGCGCGCCGAGGCCAGCAGCTCCTCGCTCTGCTCGCGGGCCCGCTCGCGCTCCTGGTCGGCCTCCTGCCGGGCGCTGCCGAGGAGCTCCTCGGCCTCGCGGCGGCGCCGGTTGGCCTCCTCCTGGGCGGCGGCCAGCGTCTCGGACGCCTCCGCGGCGAGCCGCTCGGCGGCGGACTGCGCCTCCGCGCGCATCCGGTCGGCGCTCTCCTGCGCCTCCGACTTCAGCCGCTCGGCCTCGTTCGCCGCCTCCGAGCGCAGCCGTACGGCGACGGCCTCGCCCTCGGCACGCGCCGCGGACGCGTCCGACACGGCCTCGTCGCGCAGCCGCTCGGCCTCCGCCTCCGCCTGCTGCTGGAGCGTGCGGATCCGCTCGGCGGCCTCGGCGCGCAGCCGCTCGTTCTCCTCGACGGCCTCGCGGCGGATCCGCGCGGCCTCCTCACGGGCGTCCGACAGCGCCTGCTCGGCGGCCGTCAGCCGCTCCTCCGCCTCCGTCTGGAGCCGCGTCAGCTCCTCGGCGGCCTCGCCGCGCCGGGCCTCTATGGCCCGCTCGGTCTCCTCGTGCAGCTCCCGCGCCGCGCGCTCGGCGTCCTCCCTGAGCGCCTCGGCCTGCTCGACGACCTCCTCGCGGTGCCGCTCGGCCTCCTGCCGGGTGCGCTGGAGAGTCTCCTCGGCCTGCCGGCGCAGGGTCGTCGCCCGCTCGATGGCCTCGGTGCGGACCTTCTCGCTGTCCGTCTGGGCCGTCGTGCGCAGCTCGTCCGCGTCCGCCTTGGCCTTGGCGAGCAGCTCCTCGGCGGACTTCGCCGCCTCCTCGATCTGCGCCACGGCCTCCTTGCGGGCCTCGGCGCGGATCTTCTCGCCCTCGTCGACCGCGTCCGCCCGCAGCTGCTCGGCCTCGCCGCGCAGCCGGCGGGCCTCCTCCTGCAGCTCGACCGTCTTGGCGCGGTACTCCTTGGTGTCGTCCTTCGCCGCGCCCTTGAGCTGCTCGGCGATGTCGTGCGCCTCGGCCCGCAGCCGGTCCGCCTCGGTCTCGGCCTCCGAGCGGATCCGCTCGGCCTCCTCGGCCGCGGCCTTGGTGGTCTTCTTCGCGTCCTCCGACGCCTTGGTGAGGACCTCCTCGGCGGTCCTGGCCGCCTTGGACAGCTGGGTCGCGGTCTCCTCGGCGGTGAGCGTGCGGGCCTTCTCCGAGGCCTCCGCGACGATCTTCTCGGCCTCGGCGCGGGCGTCGGCGACCAGCTGCTCGGCCTCGGACTTGGTGTTCTCGGCCTCCTTCGTGGCCTCCTCGACCAGCCGGGCGACCTGCTCCTTGGCGGTGCGCGTCCGCGTCTCGTTCGCGGACTCGGCGCTCGCCAGGGCCTTGGCGGCGGCCTCCTTGGCCTCCGTGACCAGCTTCTCCGACTCGGTCTGCGCCTTGCGCAGCGCCTCCTCGGCCTCGGCCATCCGCTGCTCGGCGGCCTTGCTCAGCTCCTGGGCCTCGCGGCGCGCGGACTCCGACTCCGAGGCGCTGGACGTGCGCAGCTGCTCGGCGTGGTCGGTGGCCTCCTGGGCCTGGTTGGAGGCGGCGTTGAGCAGGCGCTCGGCGTCCGTGCGGGCGCGGCGCAGAATCTGCTCGGCCTCCGCGCGGGCCTCCTCGGCCGCGCCCGTCAGCCGCTGCCGGGCCTCGGTCGACAGCCGCTCGGCCTCCGCGCGGGCGGTGGCCAGGGCCTGCTCGGCCTCCGCGCGGGACTCCTCCAGCAGCCGGCGGGCCTGCTGCTCGGTGCGCGCCCGCAGCTGCTCGGCCCACGCCACGTTCTCGTTGACGTGCGACTCGACCGTCTGGCGACGCTCGGCCAGCTCCTGGTCCAGCTGCTGGCGGCGGGTCACCGCCTCCTGGTGCAGCTCGGCCTGGAGCCGGGCCGCCTGCTCGGCGTGCTCCTGGAGGATCCGCTGGGTCTGGGCCCGGGCCTCGCTCAGCTCGCGGTCGGCGTCCGCGCGGATCTGGTCGGCCTGCACCTGCGCGTTGCGCAGCAACTGCTCGGCCTGCCAGCCGATGTCGCCCCCCTCGAAGGAGGGCCGGGACATGATGGTGCGCCGCGCCTCGTGCAGCTTGGCGCGCAGCACCTCGACCTGGTAGCCGAGGTCCTCGGCGTGCTGGATCGCCTTTTCCCGCTCGGTCTTCAGCCGCTTCATCTCGGCTTCGAACCGAGAGAGGTGGTCGACGTCAGCCGCCGGCTCTCGCTCCTGGCTCTCGTAGCCCCGCACTGCGCGGTCCCATCCGTCCCCTGGTCGCAACTCTGCCCAAACGAGCTCCGTCCATCCGCCGGACGGGGCCCCCGGGGAATGGTGTCAGATCATCGGCGGAGCAGAGGCTGCTGCCCCGACGCTCGTCCCCCGAAACCCGGACCCCGGTGGTCCTGCCGTCGCACGGCGGGACCGCGGTCACCCTGGACTGAGCGGCGACCGCCCCCAACCCTACCGGCCCCTGTGTACGAGGGTCAGTGCTCAGGTGACTCAACAGGCGCCGAAGTGACCAGTTCTGTCAGTACGCCATGACAGTCCTTGGGGTGCAGGAAGGTGATCCGTGACCCCATGGAACCGCGTCGCGGCTCTTCGTACAGCACGCGTACGCCCTTGCCCTTGATCTCCTCGGCGTCACCGTCGACATCTGCCGTACCGAAAGCGATGTGATGGACGCCCTCCCCGTTCTTCGCGAGCCACTTCGCGACGGTGGAGTCCTCGCGGGTGGGCTCCAGGAGCTGTAGGTAGGAGGCGCCGCCGTCGGACGTATCGTTGATCTTGAGCATGGCCTCGCGCACGCCCTGCTCCTCGTTGACCTCGGAGTGGAACACCTCGAAGCCGTAGGTGGCACGGTAGAACTCGACGGTCTTGTCGAGATCGAAACAGGCGATTCCGATGTGGTCGATTCGCGTCAGCATGGATTCAGTGCAGCGCCCCGGAGGTGGTTACGCAACGTGCGCGCGATCACACCGACAGCCCGATGACGGGGTGGAGTACCGGTCAGTACATTCGAAGTAAACCCTCGTTCACTCCTCGGCTGTGCAGCCGGTAAGGGGATCGCAGCTCATGTCTTCTGCTACGACCAGCTCGGTGATCGTCTCGGGGGCGCGTACGCCCATGGGGCGGTTGCTCGGTTCACTGAAGTCCTTCTCCGGAGCCGACCTCGGCGGCTTCGCGATCAAGGCCGCCCTCGACCGTGCGGGGATCGGCGGCGACCAGGTGCAGTACGTGATCATGGGGCAGGTGCTCCAGGCCGGGGCGGGGCAGATCCCGGCCCGCCAGGCCGCGGTCAAGGCCGGCATCCCGATGAACGTGCCGGCGCTGACCGTCAACAAGGTGTGTCTGTCCGGCCTCGACGCCATCGCGCTCGCGGACCAGCTCATCCGCGCGGGTGAGTTCGACGTGGTCGTCGCCGGTGGCCAGGAGTCCATGACCAACGCCCCGCACCTGCTGCCGAAGTCCCGCGAGGGCTTCAAGTACGGCGCGGTCGAGATGCTCGACGCCATGGCCTACGACGGTCTGACCGACTCCTTCGAGGGCGTCGCCATGGGCGAGTCCACGGAGCGGCACAACAGCCGCCTCGGCATCGCGCGGCCCGAGCAGGACGAGATCGCCGCGCTGTCGCACCAGCGGGCCGCCGCGGCCCAGAAGAACGGTCTGTTCGAGGCGGAGATCACGCCCGTCGAGATCCCGCAGCGCAAGGGCGACCCGGTGCTGTTCAGCAAGGACGAGGGGATCCGCGGCGACACCACCGCGGAGTCCCTGGGCAAGCTGCGTCCTGCGTTCGCCAAGGACGGCACGATCACGGCCGGTTCCGCCTCGCAGATCTCCGACGGTGCCGCCGCCGTCGTCGTGATGAGCAAGGCCAAGGCGCAGGAGCTCGGCCTGGAGTGGATCGCCGAGATCGGGGCGCACGGCAACGTGGCCGGGCCGGACAACTCGCTCCAGTCGCAGCCGTCCAACGCGATCCTGCACGCGCTGAAGAAGGAGGGCCTGGAGGTCTCCGACCTCGACCTCATCGAGATCAACGAGGCGTTCGCGGCCGTGGCCGTGCAGTCCATGAAGGACCTCGGGGTGTCCACCGAAAAGGTGAATGTCAACGGTGGCGCCATTGCCCTGGGTCACCCGATCGGGATGTCCGGTGCGCGTCTGGTGCTGCATCTCGCGCTGGAGCTGAAGCGGCGCGGCGGCGGCGTGGGCGCGGCCGCGCTGTGCGGTGGCGGTGGGCAGGGTGACGCGCTGATCGTGCGCGTGCCCAAGGCCTGAGTTTCGGTACGTCCCTTATCTGAACGGAGCTGTGATGCAGGACGTCTCCACGCTGGTGGCCCAGGCCAGGGAGGGGCGGCCGCGGGCCGTGGCCCGGCTGATCTCCCTGGTGGAGGGGGCGTCCCCGCAGCTGCGGGAGGTCATGGCGGCGCTCGCGCCCCTGACGGGCGGGGCGTACGTGGTGGGTCTGACCGGGTCGCCCGGGGTCGGCAAGTCCACGTCGACCTCGGCACTGGTCTCCGCGTACCGCAAGCAGGACAAGCGGGTCGGCGTGCTCGCCGTCGACCCGTCGTCCCCGTTCTCGGGCGGTGCGCTGCTCGGGGACCGGGTGCGGATGTCGGAGCACGCGTCCGACCCGGGTGTGTACATCCGCTCGATGGCGACGCGCGGGCATCTGGGCGGGCTGGCCTGGGCGGCCCCGCAGGCGATCCGCGTCCTGGACGCCGCCGGCTGCGACGTGATCCTGGTCGAGACGGTGGGGGTGGGGCAGTCCGAGGTGGAGATCGCCTCGCAGGCGGACACGTCCGTCGTGCTGCTCGCGCCGGGGATGGGCGACGGGATCCAGGCGGCCAAGGCCGGGATCCTGGAGATCGGCGACGTGTACGTCGTGAACAAGGCGGACCGGGACGGGGCGGATGCGACGGCTCGCGAGCTGAACCACATGCTGGGCCTGGGGGAGTCCCGGGGGCCGGGCGACTGGCGCCCGCCGATCGTGAAGACGGTCGCCGCGCGGGGCGAGGGTGTCGACGAGGTCGTCGAGGCCCTGGAGAAGCACCGGGCCTGGATGGAGGAGCGTGGGGTGCTCGCGGAGCGGCGTCTGTCCCGGGCCTCGCGAGAAGTCGAGACGATCGCGGTGACGGCGCTGCGGGAGCGGATCGGGGACCTGCACGGTGACCGCCGCCTCGGGGCGCTGGCGGAGCGGATCATCGCGGGTGAACTGGATCCTTACCGGGCGGCCGACGAGCTGGTGGCCGGGCTGACGGAGGGCTGAGGCGCTGCGCCTGTTCGCCGGTGGGGGGGCGGGGCCGCGCCGGGGGGTGTCCGTCCTCGGAACGGCGCGATGGGGTCTCACGCCGACTGACTCTCCGTTGACGCGCCAACCGCTGCGGGCGGACACCCCCCGACACGGCCCCTTCTCGCCGTACGCGGGCGCGGGTGCGTCCCGTCCCAGCTGCGGGCATGCGTGCCGCCAGGGGCGGCACGGGTGGGCGCAGCGGCACCTCGCGACGCAGGGTTGCGGTCCCACCCGCCCCAGCCACCCCGCTGCGCGGCGACGCCCCGGCGTCCGCGCGGACGCCGGGGCGAGTGAAGAGGGGCAGCTGCTGATCAGTCCTGGTCGTCCGCGTCGTCGTCCCGGGCGTCGGCGCGGTCCGCCGTGACCTTGCCCGTGGTGAGGTCGACCTTCCAGTCCTGCTCGGCGGCGCCGGACGTGCGGGTCTCGGCCTCCCAGGCCTTGCCCCTGCCGTCCTCGTCCAGGTCGACGGACGTCACCACGCCCTTGCCGGCGGCAGCCTTCGCGGCCTCCTCGGCCGTCACCGAGGAGCCCTTCAGGGCCGCCCGGACCTGGGCCGTGTCGTCCTCGTCGTCGGTGTGCGAGCCAAGAACCCTGCCGTTGGACGGGTCGACGCTCACGCTGTGCCAGGTGTTGTCGCCGGAGAGGACGTCGACCTTCCAGATCACCTTGGCGCTGTCGTCCTCGTCGTCCAGCTCGGCGGAGACGGCCGTGCCGGACGTGTGCTTCAGCGCGGAGGCGATGGCCTCGGACGCGGTCACGTCGGCGGAAGCGGCCCGCGCGTCGTCCCGGCTGTTGTCGTCGTCGCGGTCGTCGCGGTCGTCCTGGTCGTTACGGTCGTCGTCCGCCGACAGCCGCGTGTTCGCCGCCTGCCGCGCCGAGCCACCGTCGTCTCCCGTGGTCGCGAGAGCCGTGGCCGTACCGCCTCCGATCAGAGCGGCGGCGGTCACAGCGGCGATCACGATGTTGCGCTTCATGCGGATTCCTCCCGAGTCGTTTCGTTTTCGACGTCTTCGACTCTGGCTGACCGAGGCTGAGAGGAAGCTGAAGGCCCCTGAAGCGATCTTCAGGTTGGCTTTGCCACTCTTTACCCATGCGCCTGTTGATCGTGGAGGACGAGAAGCGGCTGGCCCTGTCGCTCGCCAGGGGCCTGACGGCCGAGGGGTACGCCGTGGACGTCGTCCACGACGGACGGGAGGGGCTCCACCAGGCCTCGGAGGGCACGTACGACCTGGTCATCCTCGACATCATGCTGCCCGGCCTCAACGGCTACCGGGTCTGCGCCGCCCTGCGCGCCGCCGGGCACGAGGTGCCGATCCTCATGCTGACCGCCAAGGACGGCGAGTACGACGAGGCCGAGGGGCTCGACACCGGCGCGGACGACTATCTGACCAAGCCGTTCTCGTACGTCGTGCTGGTCGCCCGGGTCAAGGCGCTGCTGCGGCGGCGCGGCCAGGGGGCGGGAGCCTCGCCCGTGCATGTGCACGGGGACCTGAAGGTGGACACCGCGGCCCGGCGGGTGTTCCTGGGTGACGACGAGATCGCCCTCACCGCCAAGGAGTTCTCGGTGCTGGAGCAGCTCGTGGTGCGGGCCGGCGAGGTGGTGTCCAAGTCCGAGATCCTGGAGCACGTCTGGGACTTCGCGTACGAGGGTGATCCGAACATCGTCGAGGTGTACGTCAGCACGCTGCGGCGCAAGCTGCGCGCCGGGCTGATCCGGACCGTGCGCGGGGCCGGCTACCGGCTGGATACGTCGCCGTGAGGCGGCTGTTCGGGTCCGTCCGGGCGCGGGCCACGCTGGGGGCGACACTCGTGGTCGCGGTGGCGCTCGTCGCGGCCGGGGCCGCCGTGCTGCTGTCCCTGCGGTCCAACCTGATCGGTGAGGCCGGTACGCAGGCGGAGCGCTCCGCGCGGGCGGTCGCCTCCGAGCTCGCCGCCGGAACGCCGTACGACAAGCTCTCGGGGCTGGACGGCGACGACGGGCCGGTGCAGGTCCTGGACGAGGACGATCGGCTGGTCGCGGCCAGTGAGGATCTGGAGCGGATCAGCGGCACGGACAGCAGCCAGGTGAAGCCGCAGCCGGCCGCGGCCCCGAGCGCGGACGACGATGACGACGCCGACGACGCGGGCGAGGCCCTCGAACCCGGTGAGATCTCCGGGGAGAGCGTCACCCGCAACGGGTCGGCGACGATCGACGGCGAGACGGAGGACTACCGGTTCGCCGCCGTCGAGGTGGAGACCCAGGACCGGGGACACCTCAAGGTCTACGCCGGTTCCCCGCTGGCCGCCGAGCACGGTGCCGTGCGGACCGCGCTGACGGTGATGCTGATCGGGTTCCCGCTGCTGCTCGGTGTCGTCGCGGCCGTGACCTGGCTGGTCACCCGGCGGGCCCTGCGGCCCGTGGAAGGCATCCGGCGCGAGATGGCCGCGATCACCCACTCCGAGGACCTCGCGCGGCGCGTCCCGGAGCCGGACACGCACGACGAGATCGCCCGGCTCGCCAGCACCACCAACGAGACGCTCGCGGCGCTGGAGACGTCCGTGGAGCGGCAGCGGCGGTTCGTCGCCGACGCCTCCCACGAGCTGCGCAGCCCCATCGCCTCGCTGCGGACGCAGCTGGAGGTGGCCGCCGCGCACCCCGATCTGCTGGACCTGGACGGGGCCGTGGAGGACACCGTCCGGCTGCAACGGCTGGCGGCCGATCTGCTGTTGCTCGCCCGGCTGGACGCGGGGGAGCGGCCCAGTGACGCGAAGGTCGACCTCGCGGGGCTCGCCCGGGAGGAGGCCGAGGGGCGGGCCGGTGTCACCGTGGACGCCGAGCCGGTGGAGGTGGCCGGCTCACGGGGGCAGTTGGGGCGGGTGCTCGCCAATCTGCTCGACAACGCCCAGCGGCATGCGCGGTCGGCCGTCACGGTGAGCGTGCGGCGCGAGGGGGACCGGGCCGTGGTCGGGGTGGCCGACGACGGTGACGGGGTGCCCGAGGGCGACCGGGAGCGGATCTTCGAACGGTTCGTCCGGCTGGACGCCGCCCGCAGCCGGGACGACGGCGGAGCCGGGTTGGGGCTCGCCATCGCCCGGGACGTCGCCGTCCGGCACAGGGGCACGCTCACGGCCGGACGGGGGCCCGCAGGCGGAGCCCTGTTCGAACTCCGCCTGCCGCTCGCCTAGCGGGGCTGGTTACGGGCGCCCGCGCTGTCCGCGCAGGTGCTCCGCGATGGGCTTGAGGGCCTTGTCGAGCTCGGTCAGGGCCTCGGGGGACAGCAGGTCGATGAAGTGCCTGCGCACGGACGCCACATGGTGGGGCGCGACCTTCTGCATCGTCGCCATGCCGTGGTCGGTGAGGACCGCGTAGAGCCCCCGGCGGTCCGACTCGCAGTTCTCCCGACGGACCAGGTTCGCGTTCTCCATACGCGTGATCTGGTGCGAGAGGCGGCTCTTGGACTGGAGGGTGGCGGAGGCGAGGTCGCTCATCCGCATCCTCTGGTCCTCGGACTCGGAGAGATTCACCAGGATCTCGTAGTCGTTCATTGTCAGGCCGAACGGCTGCAGGTCCTTCTCGAGCTGGTACGTCAACAGCCTGTTGACCTCCAGGTGGGTGCGCCAGGCGCACTGCTCCGCATCGGTCAGCCAGCGGGTGGCCGTCTCGGTCTCCATGAATGAAGTCTACCTAAAAGGTTGAAAGGCGAACTAGTGAGGGGTGGCGTGTGGCATCGCACGCCTGGCGAACAGCAGTGCGCAGGCGTTCGATGTCACACTCCGCAGACTACCGCTCACAGCCCGAAGCGACGCTGGAGGTCCCCCAGCTGTCCGGGAAGACGCGGTACCCCGGACTGCCCGGCCTGGGGGCTGTGCGCCCCGCCGCCGGGCACGCCGGCCTGGTGCGGAACGGTCCCCGTGACCTGCTCGGCCATCAGGGTCTCGGACGACTGGAGCAACACCGTCCCGGCGCCGACGAACTCGAACTGGTGCTCCTCGCCGGAGGCCCCGCCGAGGCCCGTCAGTGCACGTAGACCGCCCATCACGCCGGTCATGTACCCGTGGTCGTAGTGGTGGCACGGGGAGGGGCAGTCGGCCCAGCCGACCAGGGCCTGGGGGTCGACCCGGATCGGGGGTTCCATGAACACCACCGGCCCGTTCGACGCGGCCACGAACTTTCCGGTTCCGATCAGGGTCAGAAAACCCGGCACGATTGATTGCTTCAGTGACAGAGTTGGCTGAAAAGCGAGGAGGTTGCCCGAGCGAATGGTCAGGTTGCCGTCCTCGAGGTCGTACGAATTGACGTCGAAGGCCCGGTCGGCGAGGAGCATCTTGCCCGAGCCCTCCGCCACGACCCAGTCGCTCGCGTGCAGTGGCGAATGAAAGGACGTGCGGACGAGACGGTCCAGCCGGCCGTGTCCGACGCCGTTGAAGTCGATCGAGCCGTAGTAGGCGATCATCTTCCCCTTCTGCAGGAACCACTGGCTCCCCTTGAGCTCCACGCAGAAGGTGTACGCGTTGACGCTGTCGTCGGGCGGCAGCGTCGCCGGGTCGAAGACCACGGGGCCGGCGCCCGGGGTTCCGTAGGTGCTCACAGCTTCTCCTCCGACGCCTGGACGTACACCGCACCGCTGCCGCTGAGCTCCAGCTGGAACGCCTCGCCCGAGCCGCGGCCCACCATGTCCCGCCAGCCCAGGGCCGTGGACAGCTTGTTGCGGACGTCGCCGTGGTGGGCGACGTAGGCCTGCGGGTCCACATGGACCGGCCGCTGCGGGCTGATCGGGATCTCGATGACGCCGCCGTGGGCCATGACCGCGACGGCCCCGTGGCCCTTCAGCGTCGTCGTGAACAGCCCCTGGCCGCTGACCTGGCCCCGCACCATGCCCATGACGCCGCCCTGTGAGCCCAGGAACATCGTGCCCTGCTGGAGCGAGCCCTCGAAGGCCAGGAGGCGGTCCGCCTCCACGCACAGCGTGTCGCCGGAGAGCCGGATCACCTGGATGTGGTGCCCGCCGTGCCCGAAGAGGACCGTGCCGTTACCCTCGACGGTCATCAGGGGCGTGTCCTCGTCGGCGACCCGGCGGCCGATCATCGACATGATCCCGCCCTGGCCGCCCGCCGTGTTGGGCGTGAAGGACACCTCGCCCTTGTACGCGAGCATCGCGCCGCGCTGACTGAACAGCCGCTGCCCCGGCGTGACCGTCGCCTCGACCATCTTTCCGTTGATCTCCCGGAAGGCCATGTCACACGTCTCCCGCGATCGTGTTCCGCTCGCTCGGCTGCACGTACACCAGCCCGTCCCCCTCGAACCGCATCTGGAAGGCCTCGCCGCCGCCCTCACCGAGCAATGTGCGGAACGTCACACCCGACTGGAAGGACTGCCGGAGATTGCCCTGGTGCGCCACGTACGCCCCCGGGTCGACGGTCAGCGGGTACTGCGCGCTCACCCGCAGCACCACCGCCGGGCCGTCCGACATGATCGCCGCCTGGCCGTGGCCCTCGACGGTCGTCGTGAACAGCCCGTTGCCCTGGGAGGCACCGCGCAGGCCCGTGAACTCCGTCCCCGTGCGCAGCCCGCCGTCGGTCGCGAGCAGGTTGCTCGACTCGACGTAGAGCTTGTCGCCCTGGACGCTGACCAGGTTGATCTCGGACGCGCGGTCCGCGAACCAGCAGGTCCCGCGCCCCTTCACCTCCATCAACGTCATCTGCTCACCGGTCAGCCGCCGGGTCACCATGCCCCGGATGCCCTCGCCGCCGCCGCTGAGCTTCTTGAACGCCATCTCCCCGTCGTACGCGACCATCGAGCCGTTCTTCGCCTTCACGGCGTCTCCGGTCATGTCGACGGCGAGCACCTTGCTGCTCTGAAGTCGGAACATCGCCACGACTGGAAGGTAGCCGCAGGCCGGGCCCCGCGGACAGGGCCCGTGGGTGGAGAACGACCCTGATCGCACCCCTAGGGGCGGTGAGGCGGACCCCGGGCCGGAGTGCCCCCGGCGGTTTGCCACAATGGGTCCGACGCTTGTGCGCGCGTTCACAAACCGTCGGACCCGTGCCAGTCGTCCAGATCGACCAGACCGCCGCGTTACTCCCACCGAAGGTGACCCGTGGACCTCAAGACCGCCACCGCCATCCGCCGCCTCCGCCTGGTCTCGGCCCCCGAGGCGATCTCCTTCCTGCTCCTGCTGGTCTGCTCGGTGCTGAAGCGGACCACGGACTTCAACGCCGTGCCGGTGATGGGAGCGGTACACGGTGCGCTCTTCGTCCTGTACGTGATCTTCTGGGCCGACGCCTGGAACCGGGCGAAGTGGCCGCTGAAGACCGCCGCGCTGTACTTCGTCCTCTCGGTGCTGCCCGCCGGCGGGTTCTTCGCCGAGCGCAGGCTGCGGCGTGAGGCCGAGAGCGCGGTCATCGCGTCCCGCGCGCGCCAGGAGGGCGTGGTGGGCGCGTGATCGTCGCCTTCTCCGTGACGCCGCTCGGGGTCGGTGAGGACGTGGGGGAGTACGTCGCCGACGCCGTGCGGGTGGTGCGTGAATCGGGGCTGCCGAACCGTACCGACGCGATGTTCACCTCCGTGGAAGGAGAGTGGGACGAGGTCATGGACGTCGTCCGGCGCGCGGTCGCCGCGGTCGAGCGGCGGGCCCCCCGGGTCTCCCTCGTCCTCAAGGCGGACATCCGCCCCGGAGTGACCGACGGCCTCACGTCCAAGGTGGAGACCGTGGAGCGGCACCTCGCCGAGTAGGCGCCGAAAGCAGCGGCATGGAGGTCTTCACCCCGCCCTCGGAAAGGGGAGACGTTGATGCCGCACGCCCGAAGGGCGAGACAGGGCTGACCAGCATGTGACCGGCCGGTAGGGTCGGGTTCGTGCCGAAGCCGCTCAGTCTCTCCTTCGATCCGATCGCGCGCGCCGACGAACGCTGGAAGCAGCGCTGGGGAAACGTGCCGTCCATGGCCGCGATCACCTCGATCATGCGCGCCCAGCAGATCCTCCTCGCCGAGGTCGACGCGGTGGTCAGGCCGTACGGGCTGACGTTCGCGCGCTACGAGGCGCTGGTGCTGCTCACCTTCTCCAAGTCCGGCGAGCTGCCGATGTCCAAGATCGGTGAGCGGCTGATGGTGCACCCCACGTCCGTGACGAACACCGTGGACCGGCTGGTGAGGTCGGGTCTGGTCGCCAAGCGGCCCAACCCGAACGACGGCCGCGGCACCCTCGCCAGCATCACCGACAAGGGCCGCGAGGTCGTCGAGGCGGCCACCCGCGACCTGATGGCGATGGACTTCGGGCTCGGGGCGTACGACGCCGAGGAGTGCGCGGAGATCTTCGCGATGCTGCGGCCGCTGCGCGTCTCGGCGGGCGACTTCGAGGAGGAGTGACCCGGGGCAAGATCTGCCGGAACGGGTCGTTACGCTCGACCGCATGAAAAAGAGCGTGCTGACCCGCTATCGCGTGATGGCCTACGTCACCGGCGTGCTGCTGGTCCTGCTGACCTTCGGCATGATCGGCAAGTATGTGCTCGACCTGAACGGCGCGGCCGACTTCACGCGCGTCGTCAGCATCGCGCACGGCTGGCTGTACGTCGTGTACCTGATCTTCGCCTTCGACCTGGGCTCCAAGGCGAAGTGGCCGGTGGCCAAGCAGCTGTGGGTGCTGCTCGCCGGGACGATCCCGACGGCCGCGTTCTTCGTCGAGCGCAGGATCAGCCACGAGCTGGAGGCCCGGATCGCCGAGGACGCGCCCGCGCCCGCCAAGGCGTAACCGCGCACAGGCGCCGTCACCGCCGTACGCGCGCGTACGGCGGTCGTTCTCACCCGTTCGCCAGGTCACTCCCGTCAGCCATCGACATTTACTAGGACGTCCAAGTAAATTCGAAGGTATGGACGCTGACGCCATCGAGGAGGGCCGCCGCCGCTGGCAGGCCCGGTACGACGCCGCGCGCAAGCGCGAGGCCGACTTCACCACGCTCTCCGGCGACCCCGTGGAGCCGGTGTACGGGCCGCGGCCCGGTGACACCTACGACGGGTTCGACCGGATCGGCTGGCCGGGGGAGTACCCCTTCACCCGCGGCCTGTACGCGACCGGCTACCGAGGGCGGACGTGGACCATCCGGCAGTTCGCCGGGTTCGGCAACGCCGAGCAGACCAACGAGCGCTACAAGATGATCCTCCGCAACGGCGGGGGCGGGCTCTCGGTCGCCTTCGACATGCCGACGCTCATGGGCCGTGACTCCGACGACCCGCGCTCGCTCGGCGAGGTCGGGCACTGCGGTGTCGCCATCGACTCGGCGGCCGACATGGAGGTCCTGTTCAAGGACATCCCGCTGGGTGACGTCACGACGTCGATGACCATCAGCGGCCCGGCCGTCCCCGTCTTCTGCATGTACCTGGTCGCCGCCGAACGGCAGGGCGTCGATCCGTCCGTCCTCAACGGCACGCTCCAGACGGACATCTTCAAGGAGTACATCGCCCAGAAGGAGTGGCTCTTCCAGCCCGAGCCGCATCTGCGGCTCATCGGCGACCTCATGGAGCACTGCGCGGCCGGCATTCCCGCGTACAAGCCGCTGTCCGTCTCCGGCTACCACATCCGCGAGGCCGGGTCGACGGCCGCCCAGGAGCTGGCGTACACGCTCGCGGACGGCTTCGGGTACGTCGAGCTGGGCCTGTCGCGCGGGCTGGACGTGGACGTCTTCGCCCCCGGGCTGTCCTTCTTCTTCGACGCGCACCTCGACTTCTTCGAGGAGATCGCCAAGTTCCGCGCGGCGCGGCGGATCTGGGCCCGCTGGATGCGTGACGTCTACGGCGCCACGTCCGAGAAGGCCCAGTGGCTGCGCTTCCACACGCAGACCGCGGGGGTCTCCCTCACCGCGCAGCAGCCGTACAACAACGTCGTACGGACGGCCGTGGAGGCGCTGGCGGCCGTGCTCGGCGGGACGAACTCGCTGCACACCAACGCGCTCGACGAGACGCTGGCGCTGCCGAGCGAGCAGGCGGCGGAGATCGCGCTGCGCACGCAGCAGGTGCTGATGGAGGAGACCGGGGTCGCCAACGTGGCCGACCCGCTGGGCGGTTCCTGGTACGTCGAGCAGCTGACCGACCGGATCGAGGCGGACGCCGAGAAGATCTTCGAGCAGATCAAGGAGCGCGGGCTGCGGGCGCACCCCGACGGGCAGCACCCCATCGGCCCGATCACCTCCGGGATCCTGCGCGGGATCGAGGACGGCTGGTTCACCGGGGAGATCGCCGAGTCGGCGTTCCGGTACCAGCAGGCGCTGGAGAAGGGCGACAAGAGGGTCGTCGGCGTGAACTGTCACGACGGGTCGGTGACCGGGGACCTGGAGATCCTGCGGGTCAGCCACGAGGTGGAGCGCGAGCAGGTCCGGGCTCTGGGCGGGCGGAAGACGGCCCGTGACGACGCGGCGGTTCGTACCGCGCTCGACGCCATGCTGGCCGCCGCCCGCGGCGGAGCCAACATGATCGAGCCGATGCTGGACGCGGTGCGCGCGGAGGCCACGCTCGGGGAGATCTGCGGCGTGCTGCGGGACGAGTGGGGGGTGTACACCGAGCCCGCCGGGTTCTGAGCCAGGGCCTGATTCGAACGAAAGGACCCCTTAGCTGCTCAACCCGTGCAGCAGCACCCTGGTGAAGCTGCGGACCCATTCCTCGTCCGCCGGTTCCGCGCTCACCAGGGTGCGGTGGACCACCGCTCCCGCCACGATGTCGAAGATCAGGTCCACCGTGCGGGCGGACGAGGCGGGGTCCGGCTCCGGGGGGAGTTCGCCCCGCACCTGGGCCCGTGCGCGGCCCTCCAGGACCAGGCGCTTCTGGCGGTCGACGACCGAGGCCCGGATGCGTTCCCGCAGGGCGTCGTCCCGGGTGGCTTCCGCCACCACCGCCATCAGGCCGCTCTTGGCCTCCGGGAGAGCCAGGATCGTGGCGAACTGGAGGACCACGCCCTCGATGTCGGCGGCCAGGGAGCCGCGGTCGGGGAGTTCCAGCTCGTCGAAGAGTTCCGCGACGGCGTCGACGACCAGTTCGTTCTTGCCCGCCCAGCGGCGGTAGAGCGTCGTCTTCGCAACCCCGGCGCGCGTCGCGACGTCTCCCAGGGTGAGCTTGGACCAGCCCAGTTCCACCAGAGCCTCGCGTGTCGCGGCCAGGATCGCGGCGTCCGCCGTGGCGCTGCGCGGACGGCCCGTGCGGCTGGCTGGGCTGCGGCTCTGCATCTCATGACCATAAACCGACGGTTCGTGTGCGGCCGTGAGGGAGATCACCGGGGGGTGGTGTCCCGGCGCCCCGGTGTGGCATTACGCTACGACTCGTAGCGAAAGCCCGTGATGGACGTACACGGGCCTCGGCACACACGGCGTGGGGTGGGGACCCGGCGCCGAAAGGCACCGGACCGGCCTGGCTTTCACACCGTTTTTCACACGCGCGCGCAGTACGGGGGAGGATAGACGCATGCAGCCACGGAACATGTCCATGAGCGGAGTCGTCGACCTCGCCGCGGTGAAGGCGGCCCAGGAGGCCAAGGCGAAGGCGGAGCAGGCGCGCGCGCAGTCAGCCCGGGAGGGCGGGGCGGGGGCGATCTCCCCGGCCGATCTCGTCATCGACGTCGACGAGGCGGGTTTCGAGAGGGACGTCCTGCAGCGTTCCGCCGAAGTGCCCGTCGTCATCGACTTCTGGGCCGAGTGGTGTGAGCCCTGCAAGCAGCTCAGCCCGGTCCTGGAGCGACTGGCCGTCGAGTACAACGGCCGCTTCCTGCTCGCCAAGATCGACGTCGACGCCAATCAGATGCTGATGCAGCAGTTCGGCATCCAGGGAATCCCCGCGGTCTTCGCGGTCGTCGCGGGGCAGGCGCTGCCGCTCTTCCAGGGGGCGGCGGGCGAGGCGCAGATCCGCCAGACCCTGGACCAGCTGGTGCAGGTCGGCGAGCAGCGCTTCGGCCTGACCGGTCTCACCGTCGACCCCGAGGCCCAGCCGGGCGGCGCCCCGGCGGCTCCCGAGCGCCCGGCCGGTCCGCATGACGGGCTCCTCGAGGCCGCCGTGCAGGCGCTGGACTCGGGCGACCTGTCCGGTGCCGTCCAGGCGTACCAGAACGTGCTGAACGAGGACCCGGGCAACGAGGAGGCCAAACTGGGTCTCGCCCAGGCCGAGTTGCTCCAGCGGGTGCAGGGCGTCGACCCGCAGCAGGTGCGCCGCGACGCGGCCGACAAGCCGGCCGACGTGCAGGCGCAGATCGCCGCCGCCGACCTGGATCTGGTGGGCGGCCATGTCGAGGACGCGTTCGGCCGGCTCATCGAGACCGTGCAGCGCACGGTGGGTGACGACCGGGAGACCGTGCGGATGCGGCTGCTGGAGCTGTTCGAGGTCGTCGGACCCGACGATCCCCGCGTGATCGCGGCGCGTCGGGCCCTGGCACGCGCCCTGTTCTGACCAGTCGTTAAACACGCGGGCATGTGGTGCCCGCGTGAAAAGTCTGCCGAGAGAGGGTCACTGCGGCCGCGCTTTACCAAAACTTGGTAATCGCGGCCGCTGTTACTACGAGTAAGTCATGGGCGTTGATCTGTCGGATTCTGTCCACCGATCAACAGCTTTGTGCCGCCGCCCGGCACCACCCTGTGTCGCCGACCGAGACCGATGGGTCGTTGTTCGGTTATCCGGCCGTTACTAGCCAGTAACGAACCCCCTTGTGCGGGCGGCGAGAATGCACCACGATCGGCCACGCTCGGTCCATTCCCGTAACCCGGCAGCCGGTTGGGTCGCGGGACAACCTGGGTCCCCACCGAGCAGAGCCGGCGGCAGTGGCGCCGGCTCTTGGGCAGGGGGGTCTTCGTCCATCCGGCGAAGCCTGTCCAGCAGGGTTGTGCGTGATGCGTGTCAGGCGCGACCAGTGGTTGTCGCTCGGGGGTGATCGCCGGTGATTCGGGCGCAGTTGCGCCGCCGAGTGCAGGCGCTCTCCTTCCCGAGGACGTAGCACTTCTCCCATCCCTGCCCGGCTGAGCCGCACATCGTGGCGAGCCAGGACAGGAGATGTACGTCCGAGAAGGAGGAAATATGGAGTCCCAGGTGCGTGGCGGGACCAGATGGAAGCGGTTCGCTGTGGTCATGGTGCCCAGCGTCGCCGCCACGGCTGCGATAGGTGTCGCCCTCGCGCAGGGCGCTCTCGCCGCGTCGTTCAGTGTCTCCGGGCAGTCGTTCAAGGTCACGACCGACCAGCTCGTCGGTACGGGCTTCTCGCAGTACGGCGCCCTCGATGAGGGATACACGATGGACGGCAAGAAGGCCGTCCACCCGGTCGCCGTCTCGTCGTTCAAGCAGGCGACGATCAAGAACCTGTGCCAGTCGGTCGTCACCCCGAACATTCCGGTGCTCGGGAACGTCAGCCTGATCCTGCGTGCGGGTCAGGGTGCGAAGCCGGTGGAGGCGCAGAACCTCTACATCGACGTCGCCGACCTCAGTGCCGATGCGACGTTCGAGAACATCGACATCGGTGTGGCCGCCAAGGACGCCACCAAGGGTCCGGCCATGCGGAAGGGCGAGTCGGCCAACCCGTACGGCTTCGCCCAGCAGGCGGACAAGGCGACCCTGACCGACGTGAAGCAGACGGCGTGGGCGACCACTGCCGGAACCTTCAAGCTCAGCGGCCTGAAGATGTCGCTGTCGACGGGTGTCAAGGAGTGCTACTAAGCACTCGCTGACGGGCGGGGGAGCCGGTGGCGCCCCCGCCCGTCCACCTTCCGGCCGCGCCTTCACGCGGGGCCCACATCACCACCACAGCAACGCTGTACCAGGGAGCTGTTTTTCCATGAGCGCCGAGACTCCTGCCGCCACCGGCCAGTTCATCGTCCGGAGGCAGCAGTTCCGCGCCTGGCGGGGTGAGCGGCCGTTCTGGGCCGGGCTGTTCGTCCTCCTCAGTGGACTGCCCATCGCCTACTTCCCGTACGCGAACCTCCAGATCGGCCACCTGACGCTGGCGATGGCGACCACCGCGGGTGCCGGATCCCTGATCATCGGCGTGCTGCTCGTCGTACTGGGCGTCAGCCTCTGGTTCCAGAAGCACGTCCGCGTCTTCGCGGGAGTCGCAGCGATCCTGCTGGCGCTGGTGTCCATCCCGGTGTCCAACCTCGGCGGCTTCCTCATCGGCTTCCTTCTCGCCCTCGTGGGCGGGGCGATGGCCGTGGCCTGGGCGCCGGGCGCACGTCCCGCGGGAGAGCCCGCCGCCATGGCCAGCACGGGCACGGGCGGGGCTCCCGAGGCCGCGGACCACGAGACCGCGGTGCCGCGGCCCGTGGACGGGGCGGACGAGCCGAACGATCTGTCAGGAACGAACCCGGCCAACGGGGCGAACGGGAGGCACAGTGCCGGCTGACGAGGTGACCCACGGGGCTGATGTGGAGGCGTCCCGTGTGAGAACCGGGCCGCGCCACGCGGCACCCAAGAAGCCGCTGTTCACCAGGTTCAACAGGCCGACCGGCAAGGCGATAGCCATGGCGGCGATGCCGACGGCCGTGCTCATGGGCATGGGCTTCACGTCGACGCTCGCCATCGCCGACAGCGACAACCCGGTCGCGCCGACGTCGAAGAGCCTGACGGCCGACGAGTACAAGGACTGTGTGGCGGCCCTGGAGGACTCCGACAAGGATTCCAAGGGCGACGAGTCCGCCTCGCCCACGCCGTCCCCCTCGGCGAGCGACGGCGCGACGGACGGGAAGGACGATCAGGGCGACACGGCCCCGAAGCCGTCCCCCTCGGGTGGTACGGACGCGGACAACGGCGGTTCCTCCTCGTCGGATTCAGGTGCCGACGACGAGGCCGAGCCGAAGCCGACCCCGTCCACGAGCGCGCCCGCCACGGGCGGCGACGACGCGTCCGCCACTCCGTCCCCCTCGCCGTCCGAGAGCGGCGGCAACATCCTGGAGGACATCGGCGACGCGATCGGCGGCATCTTCAACGGCGGAAACGGCGGGAACACGGACGGGGCGAGCCCCAGTCCGACCCCGTCCGCCTCCGCGTCGACGAGCACCGAGGAGCCGGCCGAGGACGCCTCCGACGCCGTGAAGGACACGACCGACAAGGTCACCGGCACGGTCGAGGACACCGCCAAGGACACCACCGACAAGGCGTCCGAGACGGCCGAGGACACCGGCAAGACGGTGGAGGACACCACCGAGGCCGTCGAGAAGGCGGCCGAGGAGACGGCGGAGAAGGCGCAGGAGGCCACCGCCTCGCCGAGCCCCTCCCCGAGCGCCACCACGGACCCCGACGACTGCCCGGCGGCCACCGAAGCCGAGGGCGGCGTCGACAACAAGGTGCCGCTGCCCGACGACCCGTGGTTCCTCAACGCCAGCTCGCTGACGCTGAAGGGCGCCGACTACAAGGGCATCGTCGAGGTGCGGACCGCCGACGGCACCGTCAAGAAGGTGCTGAAGTACGTCATATCCGGCGGCACCGACATCGGCGACCTGCACCAGACCGTCAAGGACAAGCAGTCCGGCAAGACCTACCACGTGCAGGCGGCCAAGGGCTCGACGTCCACGATCACCGGTGGCGACACCGTGATGTACACGGAGAGCATCTCCGGCAATCTGCTCGGGCTGATCCCGATCACGTTCGACCCGGAGCACCCGCCGCCGCTGAACATCCCGCTGATCTACTTCACCAACGTGAAGGTCCAGCAGGCCGGCCAGTTCGGCGGGACCCTGCACGTGCCCGGGCTGCACAACTTCGTCACCGACTGAGCGCCCCTCAGAGCCCGTTCGGGAGCCGCACACACGGAGGGCGCCCCCTGGAGAACCCAGGGGGCGCCCTCCGTACCGTTCGCGGGCCTTCACGGCCCCTCACGGCTCTTCGCCGATCAGCCCTTGGCCTCGCCCAGGTGGTGGACCCGCACCATGTTGGTGGTGCCGGGCACGCCGGGGGGCGAACCGGCGGTGATGACCACGATGTCGCCGTCGTTGAAGCGGTTCAGCTTCACCAGCTCCTGCTCCACCAGGTCGACCATCTCGTCGGTGCTGTTGACGAACGGCACCACGTGCGGCTCCACGCCCCAGCTCAGCGCCATCTGGTTACGGGTGCCCTCGTCGGTGGTGAAGGCGATGATCGGCTGCTGCGCGCGATAGCGGGACAGGCGGCGGGCGGTGTCGCCGGACTGCGTGAAGGCCACCAGGCCCCGGCCGCCGAGGAAGTCGGCGATCTCGCAGGCCGCGCGGGCCACCGAACCGCCCTGCGTCCGCGGCTTCTTGCCCGGGACGAGCGGCTGGAGCCCCTTGGACATCAGCTCCTGCTCGGCCGCGTTGACGATCTTCGACATCGTCTTGACGGTCTCGACCGGGTACGCGCCCACGCTCGACTCGGCGGACAGCATGACCGCGTCGGCGCCGTCCAGGATCGCGTTGGCCACGTCGGAGGCCTCGGCGCGGGTCGGACGGGAGTTGGTGATCATCGACTCCATCATCTGGGTCGCCACGATCACCGGCTTGGCGTTGCGCCGGCACAGCTCGATCAGGCGCTTCTGCACCATGGGGACCTTCTCGAGCGGGTACTCGACGGCCAGGTCACCGCGGGCGACCATCACACCGTCGAACGCCATCACGACGTCCTCCATGTTCTGCACCGCCTGCGGCTTCTCCACCTTGGCGATGACCGGGACGCGGCGGCCCTCCTCGTCCATGATGCGGTGCACGTCCGCGACGTCCTTGGCGTCCCGGACGAACGACAGCGCGACCAGGTCGCAGCCCATGCGGAGCGCGAAGCGGAGGTCGTCGATGTCCTTCTCGGACAGGGCCGGCACGTTGACGGCCGCGCCGGGCAGGTTGATGCCCTTGTGGTCGGAGATGACGCCGCCCTCGATGACGATCGTCTTGACCCGGTGGCCCGCGACCTCGGTGACCTTCAGCTCGACGTTGCCGTCGTTGATGAGGATCTGGTCGCCGTGGGAGACGTCCCCGGGCAGGCCCTTGTAGGTCGTCCCGCAGATCGTCTTGTCGCCCGGGACGTCTTCGGTGGTGATGGTGAACTCGTCACCGCGCACCAGCTCCACGGGACCCTCGGCGAAGGTCTCCAGACGGATCTTCGGGCCCTGGAGGTCGGCGAGGACACCGATGGCCCGGCCGGTCTCCTTGGCGGCGGCACGGACCCGGTCGTACCGGCCCTGGTGCTCGGCGTGCGAGCCGTGGCTGAAGTTGAAGCGGGCCACGTTCATGCCGGCTTCGATCAACGCGACAAGCTGATCGTGGGAGTCGACCGCGGGGCCGAGAGTACAGACGATTTTCGAACGGCGCATGGGGGCGATCCTATCGGTTTGTTTCGCAACGGAATATTCCGTCTGGCGGAAAATACAAAAGGGCGGGATGCCGCTCAGGTGTGATTCCCCGAACCAATTACCAGCGCGTAGGTCTGTGTCGCGATCTCCAATTCCTCGTCAGTGGGCACCACCGCCACCGCGACCCGGGCGCCCTCGGGCGAGATCAGCCGCGCCTCGTCGCCGCGCACGGCGTTGCGCTCGCCGTCCACCGCCAGGCCCAGCTCCTCCAGACCCGCCAGGGCGGCCGCCCGCACGGGAGCCGCGTTCTCCCCGACACCGGCGGTGAAGGCCACCGCGTCCACCCGCCCGAGCACGGCGTAATAGGCGCCGATGTACTTCTTCAGCCGGTGAATGTAGATGTCGAACGCCAGCTCCGCCTGCTCGTCGCCCGCGTCGACGCGGCGGCGGATCTCCCTCATGTCGTTGTCGCCGCACAGACCGATCAGACCGCTCTTCTTGTTGAGAAGAGTGTCGATCTCGTCGGCGGACATTCCACCAACACGCATCAAATGGAAGATGACGGCCGGGTCCATGTCTCCGGAGCGCGTACCCATCACGAGCCCCTCCAAAGGCGTCAGTCCCATGGAGGTGTCCACGCAACGACCGCCCCTGACGGCCGAGGCCGACGCCCCGTTGCCCAGGTGCAGCACGATCACGTTGGTCTCGGAGGGGTCCTTGCCCAGCAGCTCGGCGGTGGCGCGGGAGACGTAGGCGTGCGAGGTGCCGTGGAAGCCGTAGCGCCGGATGCGGTGCTCGTCGGCCGTCTGCACGTCGATCGCGTAGCGGGCGGCCGACTCCGGCATCGTCGTGTGGAACGCGGTGTCGAAGACGGCGACCTGCGGCAGGTCGGGCCGCAGCGCCCGGGCCGTGCGGATCCCGGTGAGGTTGGCCGGGTTGTGCAGCGGGGCGACCGGGATGAGCCGCTCGATCTCGGCGAGCACGGCGTCGTCGATCACGGTCGGCTCGGTGAAGGACTTGCCGCCGTGCACCACCCGGTGCCCGATCGCGGCCAGTTCGGGCGAGTCCAGCCCGAGGCCGTCCTTGGCGAGCTCCTCGGCCACGGCCTTCAGGGCGGCGTCGTGGTCGGCGATCGCCCCGCCGCGCTCCCGGCTCCCACCGCCGGCCGGGGTGTGCTTCAGCCGGGAGGACTGCTCGCCGATGCGCTCGACCAGGCCCACCGCCAGCCGGCTGCTGTCGCGCATGTCGAGCAGCTGGTACTTCACCGACGAGGAGCCGGAGTTGAGGACGAGGACACGGGTGGGGCTCACTGGGCGGTCGCCTTCTCGCTCGGGGACGGGGCGGGGGTCTGGGCCTGGATCGCCGTGATGGCGACGGTGTTGACGATGTCCTGGACGAGGGCGCCCCGGGACAGGTCGTTGACCGGCTTGCGCAGACCCTGGAGCACCGGGCCGACGGCGATCGCGCCGGCCGAGCGCTGCACGGCCTTGTAGGTGTTGTTGCCGGTGTTCAGGTCGGGGAAGATCAGCACGCTCGCCTGCCCGGCGACCTCGGAGCCGGGCAGCTTGGTCGCCGCGACGGACGGCTCCACGGCGGCGTCGTACTGGATCGGGCCCTCGATCTTGAGGTCGGGCCGGCGCGTGCGGACGAGCTCGGTGGCCTCGCGCACCTTGTCGACGTCGGCGCCCGAGCCCGAGGTGCCGGTGGAGTACGACAGCATCGCGATCCGCGGCTCCACACCGAACTGCCCGGCCGTGGCCGCCGCCTGGATGGCGATGTCGGCGAGCTGCACGGCGTTCGGGTCCGGGTTGACCGCGCAGTCGCCGTAGACGAGGACCTTGTCGGCCAGGCACATGAAGAACACCGACGAGACGATGTCGGCGTCCGGCTTGGTCTTGATGATCTCGAAGGCCGGGCGGATGGTCGCGGCCGTGGAGTGCACCGAGCCCGACACCATGCCGTCGGCGAGGCCCTCCTGGACCATCAGCGTGCCGAAGTAGTTCACGTCGGAGACGACGTCGTAGGCCAGCTCCACGGTGACGCCCCGGTGGGCGCGCAGGGCGGCGTACTGCTCGGCGAAGGCGTCCCGCAGGTCGGAGGTGGCCGGGTCGATCAGCTGGGACTCGCCGAGGTCCACGCCGAGGTCGGCGGCCTTCTTGCGGATCTGGTCGACCGGGCCGAGCAGGGTCAGCTCGCACACGCCCCGGCGCAGCAGCACCTCGGCGGCGTGCAGCACGCGCTCCTCGGTGCCCTCGGGCAGGACGACCCGGCGCAGGTCGGAGCGGGCCTGCTCCAGCAGCTTGTGCTCGAACATCATCGGCGTGACGCGGTCGCTGCTGGGAGCGGAGACGCGGCGCGCGAGGTCGGCGGTGTCGGCGTATCGCTCGAACAGGCCGAGGGCCCGCTCGGCCTTGCGCGGGGTGGCCGCGTTGAGCTTGCCCTCCAGGGAGAACAGCTGCTCGGCGGTGGGGAAGCTGGTGCCGGCCACCGACAGCACGGGAGTGCCGGGGGCGAGGCGGTCGGCGAGGGTGAGGATGTCGGTGCCGGGCACCTCGTCCAGGGTGAGCAGCACGCCCGCTATCGGCGGGGTGCCGGCGCTGTGCGCGGCGAGCGCGCCGACGACCAGGTCGGCCCGGTCGCCCGGGGTGATGACGAGGCAGCCCGGGGTCAGGGCGCCCAGGAAGGTCGGCAGCATCGCGCCGCCGAAGACGAAGCCGAGCACGTCCCGGGCCAGGCCCGAGTCGTCGCCGAGCACCACCTTGGCGCCGAGGGTGTGGCCGATCTGCGAGACGGTCGGGGCGGACAGCGCGGGCTCGTCGGGCAGGACGTAACAGGGCACGGGCAGCCGGGAGTCGAGCTGGCCGGCGATCTCGTCGCGGTCCTCGCGGGCCACCCGGTTGGCGACCATGGCCAGGACGTCGCAGCCCAGGGTGTCGTAGGCGCGGTAGGCGTTGCGGGTCTCGGCGAGCACGGACTCGACGGTCTGCTTGCGGCCGCCGACGACCGGGATCACGGACGCGCCGAACTCGTTCGCCAGCCGGGCGTTGAGTGACAACTCGTCCGGGAGCTGGGTGCCGGCGTAGTCGGTACCGAGGACCAGGACGACGTCGTAGTCCCGGGCGACCAGGTGGAAGCGGTCGACGAGGGTGGACACCAGCTCGTCGGTGCCGGCCTCGGCCTGGAGGGCGGACGCCTCGTGGTAGTCCATGCCGTAGACGGTCGCCGGGTCCTGGGTGAGCCGGTAGCGGGCGCGCAGCAGCTCGAAGAGGCGGTCGGGGCCGTCGTGGACCAGGGGCCGGAACACACCGACCCGGTCGACCTGCCGGGTGAGGAGCTCCATGACCCCCAGTTCCACGACTTGGCGTCCGTCGCCGCGGTCGATGCCGGTCACGTACACGCTGCGGGTCACGCGCGCTCTCCGTTTCGTCTCGGTGCCGTCTTGTGTCGTCTTGCCGTGAGGGGGCAGATCAAGCCAGGGCACAAAAATCGCCCACCGAGGTGAGCAGAACCCTCTTGACAATACCTCTGCCGCTAGATAAGGCGCCCGTCAGAGTAGGGGTGCCGCACCGGGCTGTGGAGCGTGAAACAATCGGCAGTGGCTCACCGGTATCAACAGCGAGCAGGAGACACAGCACGATGCGTATCGGAGTTCTCACCGCAGGCGGCGACTGCCCCGGCCTGAACGCCGTGATCCGGTCGGTCGTGCACCGGGCGGTCGACAACTACGGCGACGAGGTCATCGGCTTCGAGGACGGCTACTCGGGCCTGCTCGACGGCCGCTACCGCGCCCTCGACCTGAACGCCGTCAGCGGCATCCTGGCCCGCGGCGGCACCATCCTCGGATCGTCCCGGCTGGAGCGCGACCGGCTCCGCGAGGCCTGCGAGAACGCCTCCGACATGATCCACGAGTTCGGCATCGACGCGCTCATCCCGATCGGCGGCGAGGGCACGCTGACGGCCGCGCGCATGCTGAGCGACGCGGGCCTGCCCGTCGTGGGCGTCCCGAAGACGATCGACAACGACATCTCCTCCACGGACCGCACCTTCGGCTTCGACACCGCCGTGGGCGTCGCCACCGAGGCGATGGACCGCCTGAAGACCACCGCCGAGTCCCACCAGCGGGTGATGGTGGTGGAGGTCATGGGACGCCACGCGGGCTGGATCGCCCTGGAGTCCGGCATGGCGGCCGGTGCGCACGGCATCTGCCTGCCGGAGCGGCCGTTCGACCCGGCCGACCTCGTGAAGATGGTCGAGGAACGCTTCGCCCGCGGGAAGAAGTTCGCGGTGGTCTGCGTCGCCGAGGGCGCCCACCCCGCCGACGGCAGCATGGACTACGGCAAGGGCGCCATAGACAAATTCGGCCACGAGCGCTTCCAGGGCATCGGCACCGCCCTCGCCCTCGAGCTGGAGCGACGGCTCGGCAAGGAAGCCAAGCCGGTCATTCTCGGCCACGTCCAGCGCGGCGGCTCACCGACCGCCTACGACCGGGTGCTCGCCACGCGGTTCGGCTGGCACGCGGTGGAGGCCGCGCACCAGGGGCAGTTCGGCCGGATGACCGCCCTGCGCGGGACGGACATCGTGATGGTGCCGCTCGCGGAGGCCGTGACCGAGCTGAAGACGGTACCGAAGGACCGGATGGACGAGGCCGAGTCGGTCTTCTAGCCGGCCTCCAGGTCGGTGTCGTCCTGGAGCTTCGTCCAGAAGTGCTCCACGATCCGGTCGAGGAAGTCCTGGCCGGCGCCGCCCGCGTCACCGCTGCCGCCGCCCCAGCTCAGGGTGGCGGCCATGTGGCCCTGGTAGTCCTCGTGCAGGCCCCGCAGAGCCTCCTCAAGGAACCGCCGGTCCAGGGGCACGAGTTTGGCCACCGGGCGCACATGGGCCTGCCAGCGGGTGGTGGCGGCGCTGCGCAGCAGGTCGCCGAGTCTGGCGTCGCGGCCCGTGACGGTGACGAAGTCGGGCAGGCCGAGCCCGAGCAGATCGGCGAGGGCGGCGGACTGGCGGTCCGTGCCGCGCCAGGTGTCGGTCTCCTCCATGCGCAGGTACGCGTGCACGTCGTGCCCCACGGCCCGGGCCACGTCCTCCGGGGCGAGGCAGCGGGCGATGCGGTGTTCGCGCAGGGTGCGCGGTCTGCCGATGAGTTCGGCGGGCGAGCACCACAGCACGCCCGCGAGCGCGGTGAGTTCGGAGTTGGTCGGGGCGGCGGCCCCGCGTTCCCAGGCCATCACGTGGTCCGGGGTGATGTGGGGATGCCCGTACGAGACGCGCATGCCGTGGGCGACGTGCTCGGGTGCCATGCCGAGGGCCGCGCGCAGCCGGCGGGCGGCGGGGGCGTTGAAGGGCGGGGTCGTGGGGGCGGACTGCGCAGGGGGAGAAGAGGGAGGGAACTGGCCAGGTCGGGCTGAAGGTCGACGCACGGCCCACAAGCTAGGGCGGCCGGGGCGGGCTGACTACGGTCTGTTCGGCCAGGATCACGGATTGTAGGAAGCTACGGCTACCGGCGGGTTCGACCGGGGCTGAAGATCGTCTGTCGAGCGGGATGCGGGCGGGGCGAGGATGGCGCCGGGTCCGGTGATCGCGGGCCCGGAAAGGCAGTGACTCAGATGAACGGCAAGCTCAACGGGCATATTCGCGAGCGTCTTCTCGCGCCGAACTTCTGGCACCTCGCGACGGTGGGGGCGGACGGGGCGCCTCAGGTGTCGCCCATGTGGGCGGACATCGAAGGGGAGTACGTCATGGTCAACACCTCGGTGGGGCGGGTGAAGGAGGAGAATCTGCGGCGCAATCCGTACGTTTCGCTGTCGCATCACGACCCCGCGAACCCGTACGACCGCGCCGAGATCCGCGGGAAGGTCGTGCGGTTCGTGGAGGGGGAGGCCGCGGAGCGGGCGATGGACCGGCTGGCGCGCAAGTACCTCGGCGAGGACCGCTACCCGTGGCTGCTGCCGGGTGAGCGCCGGGTGATGCTGCTGATCGAGCCGACGCGGGTGCGGAGGCTGGACGGAGTCGAGCCGTTCCGGGCGGGTGTGCTGCCCGAGGAGGCGGCAGGCTGAACCACGGGCGCGGCCCCTGGTGGGCAGCGCGCCCGGAATCCCAGGGGCGGGCCGGTTCGGTTCCCCTTGGCTCAGCGGCTACTCCGCTCAGCCCTTGACCGCCCCTCCGAGCGCGAAGCCCCCTCCCAAGCGCCTGGAGATCAGTACGTACAGCAGGATCACCGGCGTCGAATAGACGATGGAGAACGCCGCCAGCTGGCCGTACGCCACCATGCCCCGGTTGCCGAAGAAGTCGTTGATGCTGACCGACGCCGGCATCTGGTCGGGGGTGAGCAGGAGCATGAAGGGGACGAAGAAGTTGCCCCACATCATGACGAAGGAGAAGACCGTCACCACGGCCACGCCCGGGCCCATCAGGGGCAGCACGATGCGGATCAGGGACTGGAACGCCGATGCTCCGTCGGTCCAGGCGGCCTCCTCCAGTTCCTTCGGTACGCCGTCCATGAAGTTCTTCATCAGCCAGATGGCGAACGGCAGTTGAGACGCGGCGAAGAAGAAGATCGTGCCCTGCATGGTGTCGATCAGGTCCACCTGGACGAAGAGCGCGTAGACCGGAACCATGATCGCGGTGATGGGCAGGCTCGTGGCGAAGAGGATCGTCAGCAGGAACGGGCGGTTGAGGCGGGAGCGGAAACGGGAGAGCGGGTAGGCGGCCAGGGCCGCGCAGACCACCGTCAGCAGGGTCGCGCCGCCGCACAGGATCAGGCTGTTGAGGAGGGGGGTGAAGGTGATCTCGGGGGTGAGGATCGCGTCGAAGTTGTCGAGGGTCAGGCCGTCGGGGGCTTTCACCCTCAGGCCCGCGTGGGGGTCAAGGGCCGAGAGGACCACCCAGGCCAGGGGGAGGACGAACGCGGCGGCGACCACCAGGAGGCCCGCGTCGGCTGCCAGGCGGCGCGTCGTGCGGCGGGAGGCGAGGGTGAGGGCCATGCGCGTCAGACCTCCGTCCGCAGCAGGCGCAGGTAGACGAGGGAGAAGAGCGAGCCGACCAGCAGCAGGAGCAGGGCGACCGCCGTGCCGTAGCCGATCAGGCTGTTCTGGAAGGCCTGTTCGTACATGAACAGGGGCAGGGTCTGGCTCCTGCCGCCCGGGCCGCCTCTCGTCATCACCCAGATCAGACCGAAGACCGAGAGGGTCTGGAGGGTGTTGAGCATCAGGTTGGTGCCGATGGAGCGGCGGATCATCGGGAGGGTGATGTGCCAGAGGCGGCGCCGGCCGCTCGCCCCGTCGACCTCCGCCGCCTCGGTGATCTCCTTGGGGATCTCGTTCAGCGCCGCCGAGTAGACCAGCATCGAGAAGGCCGTACCGCGCCAGACGTTGGCGAAGGACACCGCCAGGATCGGAAGGGTGAACAGCCAGTTCTGGGAGGGCAGGTGCAGCCAGTCCAGGATGGCGTTCAGGGTGCCTTCGCGGCGGAAGAAGGCGTAGAGGAGGAAGCCCGCGACGACCTCCGGCAGGACCCACGCCGTGACCACGATGCCGCCGGTGAGCGTGCGGACCGGTTTCGACGCGCGCTGCATCAGTGCCGCCAGGGCCAGGCCGAGCGTGTTCTGTCCGATGAGGGAGGAGAGGACGGTGAACACCAGCGTCAGCCATACGGCGTTCAGGAACGCCTCGTCGCCGAAGGCCCGGGTGAAGTTGTCGAAGCCGACGAACGACTCCTGGGCCTGGCCGGTGAGCTGGAGGTCGGTGAAGGCGATGGAGACGCAGTAGGCGATCGGACCGGCCAGGAAGAGGAGCAGGAGGACGACCGCGGGGGCCAGGGGCAGGACCCGCACCGGCAGGCGGGGGCCGCGTGCCGGGTGCGTGTCCTCGGGGGTCCTGGTCAGCCGGGGGTGGGGTGCGGTGGCGGTCATGCCGGGAAGCCCTCGCTCACCGCTCGACCACCTGGTTGTCCGTCGCGTCCTTGAGCGCGTCCGTGTAGGCGCTCGTGGCCTCCTCCACCGACGTGTCACCCGTGGTCACGCCCTCCATCGCCTCCTGGACGGCCGTGGAGACCTTGGGGTAGGCCGGGTAGGCGGGCCGGTAGTGGGTCGTCGACACCAGGTCGGTGAAGAACTTGATGCCGGGCTGGGCGTCGACGTAGGCGGGATCCTCGGCGACGTCCTCGCGGACCGCGATGCCCGAGTTGGCGACGTACCACTTCTGCGCGTTCGCCTTGGTCTGCATCGTCTTGATGAACTCGAAGGCCAGGTCCGGGTTTCCCGCCTTGGCCGGGATCGACCAGGTCCAGCCGCCGGACATGCTCACCTTGCCGGGTGCCTGGCCGTGCTGGGTGGGCATGGCCGCCAGGCCCAGTGTCCTCGACCACTCGGGCCACTCGTGGCCGCTGCCGGGCAGCCAGTCCTGGGGGAGCCAGGAGCCGTCCAGGGCGATGGCCAGCTTGCCCTGCGGCAGCCACTCGCCGCGGACCCGGGTCATGACGTTCGGGTCCAGGGCGTCCGAGACGTCCGGGCCGAGCTTCTCCTTGTAGACCGTCTCGACGAAGGAGAGGGCGTCCTCGAAGCCCTTGCCGCCGGCGACCCACTTCTTGGAGCCCTTGTCGTAGAGGGGGTCCGTGCCGGCGTCGCCCGTGCCGTACAGCAGCATCTCGAAGGTCTGCATGGTGGCCGCCTCGCCGACCGGTTTGCCGGTGTAGGCGTTCAGCGGGATGACGCCGGGGACCTTCTTCTTGATGGTGCGGGCCGCGCCGAGGACGTCGTTCCAGGTCTTCGGCTGCCAGTCGGCGGGGAGTCCGGCCTTCTCGAAGATGTCCGTGTTGAACCACAGTCCGCGGGTGTCGGTGCCGTCGGGGACGCCGTACGTCTTGCCGTCCTCGCCCCTGGCCGCCGCCTTCGCCGTGTCGATGAACCGGTTCCAGTCCTGCCACGTGGCGAGGTACGGGTCGAGGGGCTTCAGATATCCGCTGGTGATGTCCGAGTTGATGAGGAACGTGTCCTCGTAGACCAGGTCGGGGGCGGTCTTGGGGGAGCGGAGCATCTGCTGGAGCTTGGTGTAGTACTCCGAGTCCGGGGCCTTGAGCGGGACGAGCTCGACCTTCTTGCCGGGGTGGGCCTTCTCGAACTGCTTCTTGATGTCCGCGAGATAGGTGTCCATCACCTTGACGGAGTTGTCCGTGGACTGTTTGAAGGAGACCTTCACGGTGTCCGGGTCGCTGCCGGAACCCCCGCCGCAGGCGGTGAGGGCGGTCGAGGCGAGAACCAGGGCGACGAGGGGTGTGAGGGCGGCGGTGGGGCGCACGGGCACGACCTCCTACGGGCGCACTTCGTTGTGGCCGGGACGGCTGCGTCGTGAACCTAAGTTGAGTGGTCTAGTCAGGTCAATGCGCGTGCGGAGGTTTGCTCGGCATCTGAGGGGCCGTCACTGGCCCGTCACCCAGCTGTACTGCAACTCCGGCCGCCCCACCGTGCCGTACTGCGGGCGGCGCGCCGCGCGGCCCGCGTCGACCAGATGCTCCAGGTAACGGCGGGCCGTGATGCGGGAGATGCCCACGGTCTCCGCGACCCCGGCGGCCGTGAGGCCCTCCGCACTGTCGCGCAGGGCCACCGTCACCCGCTCCAGCGTCGGCGCGCTCAGCCCCTTGGGCAGCGCGGCCGGGCCCGGTGCGCGCAGGGCCGCGAGCGCCCGGTCCACCTCGTCCTGGCCGCTCGCCTCGCCGACCGCCGCGTGAAACTCGGCGTAGCGCACGAGCCGGTCGCGCAGGGTCGCGAACGTGAACGGCTTCAGGACGTACTGCACGACCCCGAGCGAGACGCCCTCGCGTACGACGGCCAGGTCGCGCGCCGACGTCACCGCTATCACGTCCGCGTGGTGACCGGCCGCCCTGAGGGACCGGGCCAGATGCAGGCCGTGCACGTCCGGCAGGTGCAGGTCGAGCAGGAGGAGGTCCACCGGGGTGCGGTCCAGGGCCCGGCGGGCCTCCGCACCCGTGTGCGCCTTGCCCACGGCCACGAACCCCGGCACCCGGCCGACGTACAGGACGTGCGCGTCGGCGGCGACCGGGTCGTCCTCCACGACCAGGACCCGGATGGCCTTCTCGCTGCTCGTCATGCGTCGCCTCCAGCGCCTCTGGCCGCCGGGGCCCCGGAGGGTACGCCCCCGGCCGCCGTCTCCGGCTGCCGCAGCGGCAGCCGTACCTCGAACTCCGCCCCGCCGCCGTCGGCCCCCGCCACGGTCAGGGAGCCCTCGTGCCGCTGGGCCGCCTGCCGTACCAGCGCCAGCCCCAGGCCGCGGCCGCCCGGGCCCGCCGGCTTCGTCGAGAAGCCGCGCTGGAAGACCGCCTCGGCGTGCTCGGGGTCCACGCCCGGGCCCGTGTCCGAGACCCGCAGTACCAGCTCCGGGGCGTCGCCGGCGTTCCGGGTGTACGCCGCCACCGTCACCCGGGCCCGTACGCTGCCCTGCGCCGCGTCCACGGCGTTGTCGATCAGGTTGCCGAGGATGGTCACCAGGTCCCGCGCCGGGAGGGTGTCGGGCAGCAGGCCGTCGTCCAGGCTGCTGTCCTCCGACACCATCAGCTCCACGCCCCGCTCGTTCGCCTGGGCCGTCTTGCCCAGCAGCAGGGCCGCCAGCACGGGCTCGCTCACCGCCGCCACGACCTGGTCGGTCAGGGCCTGCGCCAGCTCCAGCTCGGCCGTCGCGAACTCCACCGCTTCCTCCGCCCGGCCCAGCTCGATCAGCGAGACGACCGTGTGCAGCCGGTTCGCCGCCTCGTGTGCCTGTGAGCGCAGCGCCTGGGTGAAGCCCCGCTCGGAGTCCAACTCGCCCATCAGCGACTGGAGTTCGGTGACATCGCGCAGGGTGACGACGGTACCGCGCCGCTCACCGCCCGACACCGGCGAGGTGTTGATCACCAGGACCCGGGACTCCGACAGATGCACCTCGTCCACCCGCGGCTCCGACGCCAGCAGGGCACCCGTCAGCGGGGCCGGCAGCCCCAGCTCCGCCACCGAGCTGCCCACCACGTCCCCGGTCACGCCGAGCAACTCCCGCCCTCCGTCGTTGATCAGCGCCACACGGTACTGCCCGTCCAGCATCAGCAGCCCCTCGCGTACGGCGTGCAGGGCGGCCTGATGGTAGTCGTGCATCCGGCTGAGCTCGGTCGCGTTCATGCCGTGGGTGTGGCGGCGCAGCCGGGCGTTGATGACGTACGTGCCGACCGCGCCCAGCAGCAGCGCGCCGGCCGCGACGCCGAGCAGGGCCGTCAGCTGGCCCTGGACCCGCTGGGTGATCTGCTCGACCCGGATCCCCGCGCTGACCAGGCCCACCACCTTCCGGCCGTCCTGGATGGGGGTGACCGCGCGCATCGACGGGCCGAGGGTGCCGGTGTAGGTCTCGGTGAAGGTCTGGCCCTTCAGGGCCTTCTCGGTGTGGCCCCGGAAGGTCTGGCCGATCTGCTTCGGGTCGGGGTGCGTCCAGCGGATGCCCCGCGGATCCATGATCGTGATGAAGTCGACCTCGGTGTCCCGCATCACCTTCAGCGCGTACGGCTGGAGCTCGGCCGACGGGTCGGCGGTGCGGGTCGCCGCCAGCACGGACGGGGAGTCCGCGACGGACCGGGCCACCGCCCTGGCCTGGCGCGCCGCGGCCTCCTCGGCCTGGCTGCGGTCGCTGACGTAGGTGAACAGCGCATATCCGGCCACGACGACCGCTATCAGGACGGCCTGCATGGCGAAGAGCTGGCCCGCCAGGCTGCGGGGACCGGGGACGGAGAAGCGCATGTCGTCAGTCTGCCTCGTGGCTGATTGTGAACTAAATGAACGGAAGGGTGACCGCGCTCACAGAGAAGGACATAGTCACGGCATTCCCCATAACGCATCTCCGGGAGCCCCGCTCCCTTTCCCCCGGACGTGAGCCGCACGCCGGTGATGCCGACGACGACGTCAAGGAGGGCCGCCGTGACCAGCGCAGCCGATACGGCACCTGCCGCACGCAAACCCAAGCGGGACCGCACGCACTATCTCTACATCGCGGTGATCATCGCGGTCGCCGCCGGTATCGCGGTGGGTCTGGCCGCACCCGACTTCGCCGTCGGGCTGAAGCCCATCGGCACGGGTTTCGTGGCCCTGATCAAGATGATGATCTCGCCGATCATCTTCTGCACGATCGTGCTGGGCATCGGCTCGGTGCGCAAGGCCGCCAAGGTCGGAGCCGTCGGCGGTATCGCCCTGGGCTACTTCATGGTGATGTCGGTGGTGGCGCTGGGCATCGGCCTGGTCGTCGGCAACATCCTGGAGCCGGGCACCGGCCTCGCGGTCACCGACGCGGTCAAGGAGGCGGGTCACGCGCAGGTCGACGCCGAGGCCAAGGACACCACGGAGTTCCTGCTCGGCATCATCCCGACCACGATCGTCTCCGCCTTCACCAACGAGTCGGTCCTGCAGACCCTGCTGATCGCCCTGCTCGCCGGCTTCGCGCTGCAGGGCATGGGCTCGGCCGGCCAGCCGATCCTGCGCGGTATCGAGCACATCCAGCGGCTCGTCTTCCGCATCCTCGCGATGGTGATGTGGGCCGCCCCGATCGGTGCCTTCGGTGCCATCGCCGCCGTCACCGGCTCCGCCGGCCTGGACGCGCTCAAGAGCCTCGCCGTGCTGATGCTCGGCTTCTACGTGACCTGCTTCCTCTTCGTCTTCATCGTGCTCGGCATCCTGCTGCGCGTGATCTCCGGCCTGAACATCCTCACGCTGTTCAAGTACCTCGGCCGTGAGTTCCTGCTGATCCTGTCCACGTCCTCGTCCGAGTCCGCCCTGCCGCGGCTCATCGCGAAGATGGAGCACCTGGGCGTCAGCAAGCCGGTGGTCGGTATCACCGTCCCGACCGGCTACTCCTTCAACCTCGACGGCACCATGATCTACATGACCATGGCCTCGCTGTTCATCGCCGACGCCCTGGGCACCCCGATGTCCATCGGCGAGCAGATCCCGCTGCTGCTCTTCCTGCTGGTCGCCTCCAAGGGCGCCGCGGGTGTCACCGGTGCCGGCCTCGCGACCCTGGCCGGTGGTCTGCAGTCGCACAAGCCGGCCATGGTCGACGGCATCGGCCTGATCGTCGGCATCGACCGCTTCATGAGCGAGGCCCGCGCCCTGACGAACTTCGCCGGCAACGCCGTGGCCACCGTGCTGATCGGCACCTGGACGAAGGAGATCGACAAGGACCGCGTGAACCAGGTCCTCGCCGGTCAGCTGCCCTTCGACGAGAAGACGCTGCTGGACGACGCCCATGGAGGCCCGGCCGAGGAGCACGTCGAGCTGCCCGAGCAGGGCGGCGAGAAGGAGCTGGCCAAGGCCTGACGGCCGAGCCGCCCCCCGCAAGACTCCGGGCGGCTGGGTGTCCCCCCGTCGCTCAGCCGCCCGGTCCGGATTCCAGCACGGTCAAGCGTTCAGCTTCGCCACCAGTTCGGTGGCCTTCGAGGCGGGCACGCCCGCCGCGGTCAGCACAGAGACCGCGGCGCAGCGGCCCGCCTCCTGCGCTGCCAGCAGGCCGTCGTTCACCGCCTCCATCACCGCGAACAGCATCTGCTCGTGCACATACGCCAGGGCCGGAGCCGGCAGGGGTGAGCTGAAGACGTTCTCGTCCAGCCCGCGCTGCAGCAGCCCGATGCTCTCCTGCCGGACCGGGGCGAGCCGCTCCCGGATGCCCTGCATGGTGACCGTGCGCTGGGCGAGCGCGACCAGCAGCCGGTAGCGGTCGGCGATCGCCCACACCGCCAGCACCGAGCGTGCCACCGCCTCCGCCGGATCCCGCACGTCCTCGCGGCCCGCCGCGTGCGCGGCCGACAGCGCCTCCACGGCCTCGTCGACGAGCGTGCTGATCAGCGTCTCGCGGTTCGGGAAGTGCCCGTACACCGTCCGCCTTACGACGCCCGCGGCGCGTGCGATCTGGTCCATGGACGCGTCGGGGTCGCGCAGCAGCTCGGCGAGGGCGACGTCGAGAAGGCGGCGGCGGTTGGCGTCGGCGCGGCTGGTACCCGTGGTCATGGACGTCATTGTGCCCCTTCCCCCATCGAGTTGCACAGTACTGTGCAACGACGTAGATTGCACAGCGTTGTGTAAATGCACACTCATGTGCAACTCAAGCCGGGAAGGCAACCCCCGCCATGCGACTCGTCATGAACGAACCGACCGAGAGGACGGACCGCCCCTACGCACGCCGCTGGTGGGCGCTCCTCGTGCTCTGCCTCAGCCTGCTGATCATCGTGATGGCCAACACCGCCCTCACCGTCGCCGCGCCCGCCATGACCGAGGACCTCGGCCTGACCAGCGCCGACCTGCAGTGGGTGATCGACGGCTACACCGTCCCGTACGCCGCGCTGATGCTGCTGCTCGGCGCGATAGGCGACAAGTACAGCCGCCGGGGCGCGCTCGTCCTCGGGCTGGTCGTGTTCGCGGGCGGCTCCGTCTTCGGCTACCTCGCCGACAGCTCCACGACGGTCATCGCCGCACGGGCCGTGATGGGCGCCGGCGCCGCGATGATCATGCCCGCCACGCTGTCCCTGCTCGCCGCGACCTTCCCGCGCGCCGAACGCGCCAAGGCCATCACCCTGTGGACCGCCACGGCCGGGCTGGCCATCGCGGCCGGACCGCTGGTCGCCGGGGCGCTGCTGGAGGACCACGGCTGGTCGTCGACGTTCCTCATCAACGTCCCCGTCGCGATCCTGGCCCTCGTCGGCGCCTTCGTCCTCGTACCGCCGTCCAAGGCCGCGGACCGCGGGCGCATCGACTACGGAGGCGGACTGCTGTCGGTGGTGTGGATCGCCGCACTGGTCTACATGATCATCGAGGGGCCGCACTTCGGCTGGGGCGTCAAGGCCGTCACGGCGGCGGTCGTCGCCGGAGCCGGGCTCGTCGCCTTCGTCCTGTGGGAGCTGCGCCACCCCCGCCCGCTCCTCGACGTCCGCCGCTTCACGAACCGCGGCTTCGCCGGCTCCAACCTCGCCGTCGCCCTGTTCTTCCTGGCGGTCTTCGGCGCCTTCTACTACCTGACACAGCACCTCCAGTTCGTCCTCGGCTACGACGCCCTGGACACGGGCCTGCGCATGCTGCCGCTGGCGGGCGCCGTGTTCGTGGGGTCGGCCCTCACCGGCTTCCTCACGCCCCGGGTCGGCATGAAGTGGACCGTCACGGCCGGCATGGTCGGCGGCACGGCGGCCCTGGCGCTGCTCACCCAGGTCGACTCCGCCGCGTCGTACGGCGACTTCGTCGCGCCCCTGGTCGTCCTCGGTCTCTCGATCGGGCTCGCCCTCTCGCCCTGCACGGACGCGATCATGGGGGCGTTCCCGGAGTCGGAGCTGGGCGTCGGCGGCGCGGTGAACGACACGTCGCTGGAGCTCGGCGGTTCGCTGGGCATCGCCATTCTGGGCTCGCTGCTGGCGACGTCGTACTCCGGCCACCTGTCGGACGCGACGGCCGGCAGCAAGCTCCCCGCCGCCTCCCTGTCCACGGCGCAGGACTCCGTCGGAGCCGGGTACGCCGTCGCCCAAGGCATCGGCGACAAGGCCCGGCAGCTCGCCGAGCAGGCCGCGCACACGAGCGACCCCCAGCAGGCGGAGCGACTTCGGGCACAGGCCGAGCAACTCGGCGGCGGCGCCCGGCGGATGGCCGACGCGGTCGGGTCCTCGTTCTCCGACGCGGTCGCGCACACCAGCCTGATCGGGGCCGTCATCCTGGGCGTCGGCACAGTGGTGGTGGCGCTGCTGCTGCCCGGCAAGGTGAAGACGGTGCACGAGCCCGCCGAGCAGAGCAGGGAACTGGAGTCCGCCGGGGCCCGCTAGGGGCTGTCGCGAGCGTGGCGCCCGCCCCGCGACGCCCGGCACGCCCGCTCGCCACGCCGGGCGGACGACGCGACGTCGCGGACACCCCCTGGGTCCCGCCGCGAGCGTGGCGTCGCCGCCCGGGTGCGGCCGGCGTCAGGTTCGTGGCCGGCGCTACGCCCGGACCGGCCCGGCTGCCTCGTCCAGCCGGGCCCTTTCCCGCGCGGTGAGCAGCAGGTCCGCCGCGGCCGCCGAGTCCCTGATCGTCTGCGGCCGGCTCGCCCCCGGGATCGGGACGACCACCGGGGACCGGGCCAGCAGCCAGGCCAGTCCGACCTGTTGGGGACTGACCCCGCGCTCCGCCGCCACCGCGTGGAAGGCCGCGAAGCGCTGCTCCCCCTCCGTACGCGACGGCCCGTCCAGGGAGCTGCGGGCCAGCCCGCCCAGCGGGCTCCACGGCAGGAACGCCAGCCCCAGTTCCGCGCACAGCCGCAGCTCCCGCTCGCCGTCCCGGACGGCGGGGGAGTACCGGTTCTGCACCGACACCAGACGGTCGCCCAGGATCTCGTGCGCCCGGCGGATCTGGTCCGCGTCCACGTTGGACACACCGGCCAGCCGGATCGTGCCCGCGTCGAGCAGCTCGCGCAGCGCGCCGACCGACTCCTCGAAGGGCACCGCGGGGTCGGGCTTGTGCAACTGGTAGAGGCCGATCGCCGCCACGCCCAGCCGCTTGCGGGAGGCCTCGGCGGCGGTCTTGAGGTGGCGCGGGGAGCCGTTCACCGTCCAGTCGCCGCCCGCCGGGCGGCCGCGGCCGCCCTTCGTCGCCACCAGGACGCCGGAGGTGTCACCGCCGTAGGCGGCCAGCGCGCGGGCCACCAGGCGTTCGTTGTGGCCGGACTCCGCGCCCGGCAGATGGTACGAGTCGGCCGTGTCCAGCAGGGTCACGCCCGCGTCGAGCGCGGCGTGCACGGTGGCCAGGGCACGCTCCTCGTCCGGCCGGCCCTCGATGGACAGCGGCATCGCACCGAGCCCGACCGCGCTCACCCGCAGGCCGCCGAGTGTCCTGTACCGCATGTCAGTCGCCCTTCCCGAGCGTCTCGGCGACGGCCCGCGGCAGCCACTGCCGGGCGTCGGTGAAGGTGAAGCCGAGCCGGGCGGCCCGGGCGTTGTCCATGCCGTAGGCGCGGCGGAAGGAGAACGGCGAGACCTCGCCGACGTCCACGGGCCGGAACTCGGCCCGGCCGCCCGGGACATGGGCGGCCACCGCCGCGCACAGCTCCTCGGTGCTCAGCACCCCGGAGGACGCGGCGTTGACCGGCCCGGTGAAGTCCTCGCCCGCCGCCCAGGCCAGGAAGCGGGCGATCTCCTCGACGTACCCATAGGTGGCCGGCCGGTTAGCCGCCGGCACGGCGATCGGCTCGCCGGTGCGTATCCGCTCGGCGTAGTGGGCCAGCCTGCCCGTGAAGTCGTCGCCCCCGCCCAGCACATGGGCCACCCGCACCGCCGTGTACGGGAACGCCGCGCCGCCGGCCGCGAGGACCGCCTCGGCCTGCCGCTTGCCCTCCCCGTAGTGGGCCTCCAGGAACGCGGGGTCGTCCCAGGACTGATCGAGGTCGACCGCGACGGCGGACGGGTCGACGGCCTCCTCGCGCACCAGGGCGGGGGAGTCCTCGTACTCGTACACCTCGACCGTCGAGGTCATCACATAGCGCCGGGTACGGCCGGCGAAGACACGGCGGGCGATCGCGGCCTGGCGCGGGGTGTAGCAGACCTGGTCGACGACGACGTCGAAGACGCGCGAGCCGAGCGCGCCGGTCAGCGACGCTTCGTCGTCCCGGTCGGCGCGCAACTGCTCCACCCCGGCGGGCGGCGGGGAGGACCCCCGGTTCAGCACGGTGACGCGATGGCCTTCGGCGAGCAGCCGTGCGATCAGACGCTTTCCGACGTAACGGTTCCCGCCGATGACCAGTACTTCCAGGGCCTTTTCCATGGCCATAATTCTCCCGGCGTACATCCACGCTCTGAAGGGGGAACCATGGGAGTTCAGGCCGCCGCGCCGAAAGAACCACGGCATCTGCGCACCGCCGCCGACGAAACATCGGTGGCCTTCGACACGCTGGACCGGCAGATCCTCCAGCTGCTCCAGACCGACGGCCGGATCAAACTCAGCGAGCTGGGCCGCCGGGTCAGACTCAGCCCCGCGGCCGTCACCGAGCGGGTGCGGCGGCTGGAGGCGGCGGGCGTGATCAGCGGCTACGGCGCCCACGTCGTGCCGGCCCGGCTCGGCTACGGCATCCAGGCGTTCATCCGCGTCGACCCGCACGGCGGCTACAACCTCAAGCACCCGAGGACCCTGGAGCTGATCGAGCGGCCCGAGATCACCGAGGTGCACCACGTGGTCGGGGAGGACTGCTGGATCCTCAAGGTCGCCGTCCGCGACACCGTCCACCTGGAGGAGGTCCTGGAGAACGTGTCAGCCCTGGGCCGCACCACGACCTCGATCGTGCTGACCTCGCCGGTGGAGCGGAAACCGCTGTTGCCTTGACGCCGAGGTCAAGGATGGAGTGCCTGCGGGCCGGGCACCCCGAGGGCGACTCGTGCCCGGCGTTAGTTCAACGCCGACTGGTGCCCGCCGTGCCGGCAGATGGTCCCGGTGCTCAAGGCCCTCGCCTCCGAGGAGGGCGACCGGCTGAAGGTCGTGCAGCTGGACGTCGACTCCAACCCGGAGACGACCGACGCCTACGAGGTGCTCTCCATGCCGACGTGCTGTGACACTGCCCCCGACACAAGGAAATCCCCCGAGCAATTGCGCTCGGGGGATTTCCTTGCGTATATTTGTTTGTTCGTGACTTCAAGTCGACAGAAGTCACGGTGAAGTTCAGTGAGCACAGTATATCCGGGCGGGAGCGGAATTGTCAAACACCGAATTTCCGGACGATGAATTGCGACAGGAACAGGAATTCATCGACGGGTTGTACGCGCGCGTGGACGCGCTGCGCGGCGACGCCGAGACCTCCGTCACGGACGCGCTCGCGCAGGGCAACACCCCCATGCAGGCCAGACTCGAGCGGGACATCCTCGTGGCCGAGCGCTCCGGGCTGCTCGCCGCGCTGAACGCGGTGGACGGCTCCCTGTGCTTCGGCCGGATCGACCTCACCTCGGGCATCACCCACCGCATCGGCCGCATCGGCCTGCGCACCGACGACGCCGAGCGCACCCCGGTCCTGATCGACTGGCGCGCCGATGTCGCCCGCCCCTTCTACCTGGCCACCGGCCACACCCCGATGGGGCTGAGGCGCCGGCGGCACATCGCCACCGACGGACGGCAGGTCACCCACCTGCACGACGAGATCCTCGACCTCGGCGACGAGACCCGCACCGGCCACGAGGACCCGACGGGCGACGCCGTGCTGCTCGCCGCCCTCAACTCCGCGCGCACCGGCCGCATGAGCGACATCGTGCAGACCATCCAGGCCGACCAGGACCGCATCATCCGCGCCCCGCACCGCGGCGTCATGGTGGTGGAGGGCGGCCCGGGCACCGGCAAGACGGCCGTCGCCCTGCACCGCGCCGCCTATCTGCTCTACGAGCACCGGGAACTGCTCGCCAAGCGGGCCGTGCTGATCGTCGGGCCCAACCCGGCGTTCCTCGGCTACATCGGCGAGGTGCTGCCCTCCCTCGGCGAGACGGGCGTGCTCCTGGCGACCGTCGGCGAGCTGTTCCCCGGGGTGAAGGCGACCGCGACCGACACGCCCGAGGCCGCCGCCGTGAAGGGCCGTGCAGGGATGGCCGACGTGCTCGCCGAGGTCGTGCGCAGCCGGCAGGCGCTGCCCGACCCGGTGATCGCCATCGAGCACGACCGCGAGGTCCTCATGCTCGACGACGGCCTGGTCAACGTCGCCCGCGAGCGCACCCGCGCCGCGAAGCTGCCGCACAACGCGGCCCGCGAGCACTTCGAGGGGCACATCCTCAACGCCCTCACCGACCTGTACGCCGAGCGGATCGGCACCGACCCCTTCGACGGGTCCAGCCTGCTCGACCCCAGCGACGTCACCCAGATCCGCGACGACCTCGCCGAGAACCCCGAGGTCTGGTCGGCCATCGACCAGTTGTGGCCGCTGCTGACCCCGCAGCGGCTCGTCGCCGACTTCCTCGCCGCGCCGGAGGAGTTCCTCCCCGCCGAGGACGCCGACGCCGTACGCCGCCCGGTGACCCGGCGCTGGACGGTCGCGGACGTGCCGCTGCTCGACGAGGCCGCCGAACTCCTCGGCGACGACGACCGGCTCGCCCGCGAGCGCGCCGAGCGCGAGCGGGAGCGGCAGATCGCCTACGCGCAGGGCGTGCTGGACGTGTCGTACGCGTCCCGGACCTACGAGTTCGAGGACAAGGAGGAGGGCGACCCCGAGAGCTCCGAGGTGCTGTCCGCCCACGACATCATCGACGCCGAGCGGTTCGCCGAACGGCACGAGGAGGACGACCACCGCAGTGCCGCCGAGCGCGCCGCCGCCGACCGCACCTGGGCGTTCGGGCACATCATCGTCGACGAGGCGCAGGAGCTGTCGCCGATGGCGTGGCGGCTGCTGATGCGGCGCAGCCCGACCCGCTCGATGACCCTGGTCGGCGACCCGGCGCAGACGGCGGAGGCGGCCGGGGTCGGTTCCTGGTCGGGCATCCTCGCGCCGTACGTCGAGGACCGCTGGGAGCACACCCGCCTGGGCGTCAACTACCGCACCCCGGCCGAGATCATGGACGTCGCGGCCGCCGTGGTGCGCGCCGAGCACCCGGAGTTCGAGCCGCCCAGCTCGGTCCGCTCCACGGGCGAACGCCCCTGGGCACGCGCCACCGACGACCTTCCGGGCGCCGTCGCCAAGGCGGTCGGGGAGCTCACCCCGGCCGAAGGCAGGCTCGCGGTGATCGCGCCGCGCGACCTCCACCGCTCCATCGCGGCCCGGCTGGACGGCGTGACGGCGGGCGCCGAACCCGACCTCACCCAGACGGTGGTCCTGCTCGACCCGCGCCAGGCCAAGGGCCTGGAGTTCGACTCCGTCCTCGTGGCCGAGCCCGGCCGGTACGGCACCAGCGACCTGTACGTGGCCCTGACCCGGGCCACCCAGCGGCTGGGCGTGCTGCACACCGGCGAACTGCCGAAGGCCCTGGCGGACGCCTTCGCGTAGCGGAGCGGCCCCGCACCGGCCCGGCAAAGGGCGGGTGCGGGGCCGCTACCACAGCAGCGCCCTCGGATCCCGCAGGGCGTGCCACAGTCCGGCCGCGAGCGGTACGACCGTCATGGCGAAGAAGACCCAGAACAGGAACTCGGCCCCGGGCGCGAGGTCGTAGACGGTGCCGTCCTCCCACACGCAGTAGGCCCGCGGCGGAAACGGGGCGGAGACTCCCGACACCTCCCCGCTCCCCAGAATGCCCTCGCGCATCGGCTCCCCGGGGCAGGGGGCGGTCTCCGGGAACAGGAAGGCGTCGTCCGCCGTCATGATCACCACCCAGGTGACGGCGCAGAGCGGCACCGACCAGAAGACCGCGGTCCGCATCCACAGCGGCAGCAGTGGATGCACCAGCAGCCCCCGCAGCGCGACCCACCCGACCACGAGCCCGACGAACACCGGGAGCAGGGTCATGAAGCCGCCGCGGCCTTCCGGGCGCGCAGTTCGTCCGCGTAGCCCGTGCCGATGAAGAGCAGGGCGGCGGCCAGGGCGAGGGACGCGCTCGCCCCGTTCATCCACTGATAGGCGGATTCACTGGAGTAGACGGAGCCGTCCTCGCGCACGCAGTCGAAGCGCAGCGGCAGATACGAGGACCGGTGATGGGACAGGCCCTGCCTGGTCTCCAGGTCGAAGCCGTCGCGGCAGGCCGGGGCCGGGACCGAGTCCGCGCCGTCGCCGAAGGCCGACTCCGACACCAGCACGGTGAAGAACCCCAGGGAGTAGACGGCCGCGGCCGCCCAAGCGGCCATCGCCGCCGCACGGCGCATCAGATGCACCGGCCACGGCTCGGGCCGCCCGGGAAACGCCATCGCGACGACCCCCGCCCCGGCGACGAGCGCGCCGACGGCGCAGGCCACCGAGACGCCGAAGCCCATCAGCACGGCAGGACCTGTGAGATGAGCGGGGTGGCATCCATGCGGCCACCCCACCAGGGCCGGACCGGGCGGGCTGTGGCGGAGGCCACTCCTCCGGTCACAGCCGTGTCACAGGCGCCCCGGCCTCTCTACGCCGGCCGCAGCCACACCGTCGCCAGTGGTGGCAGGGTCAGCCGGATGCTGGCCGGGCGGCCGTGCCAGGACTGGGGTTCCGGTTTGACCGGGTCGGGGTTGGTGACGTCGCTGCCGCCGTAGCGGGCCGCGTCGGTGTTGACGGCCTCGTGCCAGGCGGGGACGTCATCGGGAACGCCCAGGCGGTAGTCCTGGCGGGTCACCGGCGCGAAGTTGGACACCGCCAGCACCGGGACGCCCTCCGGGTCCAGCCGCAGGAACGCGAGGACGTTGTCGTCCGCGGCGTCCCCGACGATCCACTCGAAACCGGCCGGGTCCGTGTCCAGGCGCCACAGCGCGGGGGTCGCCCGGTAGACGGTGTTCAGGTCGCGGACCAGGTCACGCACGCCCCGGTGGTCGGGCTCCGCCCCGTAGCCCGGGTCCAGCAGCCACCAGTCGGGGCCGTGCGCCTCGGACCACTCCGCCCCTTGCGCGAACTCCTGTCCCATGAACAGCAGTTGCTTGCCCGGGTGGGCCCACATGTAGCCGAGGTAGGCCCGGTGGCCCGCCCGCTGCTGCCACCAGTCGCCGGGCATCTTCGACACCAGGGACCGCTTGCCGTGCACGACCTCGTCGTGGGAGATCGGCAGGACGTAGTTCTCGCTGTACGCGTACACCATCGAGAACGTCATCTCGTGGTGGTGGTACTTGCGGTGCACCGGCTCGTGGCCCATGTACTGCAACGTGTCGTGCATCCAGCCCATGTTCCACTTCAGCCCGAAGCCGAGCCCGCCGAAGCCGCTCGGGCCCTTGTGGTGGGTGGCGCGGGTGACGCCGTCCCAGGCGGTGGACTCCTCGGCGATCGTGACCACGCCGGGCACCCTGCGGTACACCGTCGCGTTCATCTCCTGCAGGAACGCCACCGCGTCCAGGTTCTCCCGGCCGCCGTGCTCGTTCGGCGTCCACTGGCCCGGCTCGCGCGAGTAGTCCAGGTAGAGCATGGAGGCGACGGCGTCCACCCGCAGGCCGTCGATGTGGAACTCCTCGCACCAGTACAGGGCGTTCGCGACCAGGAAGTTGCGCACCTCCCGCCGCCCGAAGTCGAACTCCAGCGTGCCCCAGTCGGGGTGCGCGGCCCGCAGCGGATCCTCGTGCTCGTACAGGGGCTTGCCGTCGAACTCGGCCAGCGCCCAGTCGTCGCGCGGGAAGTGCGCCGGCACCCAGTCCATGAGGACGCCGATACCGGCCTGGTGCAGCGAGTCGACCAGATGCCGGAAGTCGTCCGGCGTGCCCAGCCGGGCCGTCGGCGCGTAGAAGCCGGTCACCTGATAGCCCCAGGAGCCGCCGAACGGATGCTCCGCGACCGGCATCAGCTCGACGTGCGTGAAGCCCAGGTTCTTCACATACCCGGGGAGCTGCTCCGCCAGCTGGCGGTACGTCAGTCCCGGGCGCCAGGACGGCAGGTGGATCTCGTAGACCGAGAACGGCGCCTCGTGCGCAGGGGCCTCGGCACGCCGGGTCAGCCACTCGGCGTCGCCCCACTCGTACTCCGAGGAGGTGATGACCGACGAGGTCGCGGGCGGCACCTCCGTGCGGCGGGCCATGGGGTCGGCGCGCATCGTCTTCGAGCCGTCGGGGCGCGTGATCTCGAACTTGTACAGCTCGCCTTCGCCGACGTCCGGCAGGAACAGCTCCCACACCCCGGACGAGCCCAGCGACCGCATCACGTGCCCGGTGCCGTCCCAGAAGTTGAAGGTGCCGGCCACCCGCACACCGCGCGCGTTCGGCGCCCACACCGCGAACCGGGTGCCGGTCACGCCCTCGTGGGTCATCGGGTGCGCACCGAGCGCCGTCCACAGCTCCTCGTGCCGGCCCTCGCCGATCAGGTGCAGGTCGAGGTCGCCCAGCGTGGGCAGGAAGCGGTACGCGTCCTCGGTCTCCAGGACCGTCCCCTCGTACTCCACGACCAGCCGGTACGCCGGGACCTCCCGCAGCGGCAGCAGTCCGGAGAAGAACCCCTCCCCGTCGTTGTGCAGCTCGGCCCGAAGGTCCCCGGCGACGACGGTCACCGACAGGGCGTACGGCCGGAACGCCCGGAAGGCGATGCCGCCGGGCACGGGGTGGGCACCGAGGACGGAGTGCGGGGCGTGGTGCGTGCCGCCGAGCAGCCGCTCCCGGTCCACCGCGTCGACGGCGGGCGAGACGGCGACCTCCCTCGCCGACGGAACGGCCTGGGCGGCAGCGGCCTTCCCGGCGGGGGCCTTCGGGGCGGGGGTCTTCCGTGCCGGGGCCTTCTTGACCGCGCTCTTCTTCGCCACGGCCCCGCCCGCGGGCGCCTTGCCGGCGGTGGCCGTCCCCGCGGGGGTCTTGGCGACCGTGCTCTTGGCGGGGGTGGCCTTCTTCGCGGCGGCCTTCTTGGCGGGGGCCTTGGCGGCGGTGGTTTTGGCGGTGGTGCTCTTGGCGGCAGCCTTCTTCGCGGGGGTCTTCGCCGCAGGGGACTTCGCGGTCGTCGCCTTGCCGGCGACGGTGTCCGCAGCCGTGGACTTCGCGGCAGCGGCCTTCACGGCAGTGGTCTTGGCCGCCGTCGCCTTGACCGTCGTGGCCTTCTTGGCAGCCGTCTTCTTCACGGCCGTCTTCTTCGCGGCGGCCTTCTTCGCCGTCGCCGTCCCGGCCGCGGGCTGCTCGACCGCCGTCTGCTTGGCGGCGGCCTTCGTCGCCGCCTTCTTGGCCACGGTCTTGCCGACGGTGGACTTGCCGGCGGCGGCCTTCTTGGCGGTCGCCTTCGCCGGGGCCGCCTTCTTCGCCGCTGCCTGTTTGGGCACCGCCGTCTTCTTCGCGGCGCTCTTCTGCTGGGCGGCCGTGGGCTGCTCGGGGATCTTCTCCCCGGCGGTCCCCTTGGGACGCGAACCGCTGGACTCAGGGCGGGGGGTCACGGGCGGAGCCTCCAGGGCGAGGGGTGGGTCGGTCAGGTCAGGTGGCCGGTCGAGGCGAGCCGGTCTATGGCGGCCAGGGGCACCGGCAGCCAGTCGGGGCGGTGCCGGGCCTCGTACACCACCTCGTAGATCGCCTTGTCCGTCTCGTAGGCGCGCAGCAGCACCGGGTCGGTGCGCGGATCTAGGCCGGACGCCTCCGCGTAGCCGGAGCAGTACGCGGAGCGGCAGGTCTCGGCCCAGTCCGGCTGGGGCGGGTCGACCGAGCGTGCCGCGTAGTCGAAGGACCGCAGCATCCCGGCGACGTCCCGCACGGCCGGCTGCGGCATGCGCCGCTCGGCCAGCGGCCGGGCCGGCTCGCCCTCGAAGTCGATCAGCCACCACTCGCCGGACGGCGAGCGCAGGCACTGCCCCAGGTGCAGATCGCCGTGCACCCGCTGCGCGGTCCAGGTGCGGCCCTCGGCGGCCAGATCGCCCAGCGCCGTGAACGCCGACCGCAGCCCGCCGGCGTACGGCCGCAGCGCGGGCACCGCCTGGACGGCCGCGTCCAGCCGCTCGATCATGCCGTCGACCATGAGCTGGAGCTGCATGTGACCGAGGGTGACGGTCGGCAGCGCGCGGGCCAGCGCGGTGTGCACCTCGGCGGTGGCCCGCCCCAGTGCCCGCGCCTCGGCGCCGAAGTCCTCGCCCTTGGCCAGCTCGCGCAGCGCCAGCTCCCAGCCGTCGGAGGCGCCCTGCAGGAACGGCTGGAGCACCCCCAGGACGTACGGCTGGCCGGCCGGGTCCGCCGAACCCGCCGAGACGACCGGGTCCGCCGTGGGGGCGATGTCCGCGACCATCCAGGCCGTCGGCGCGGGCACCCGTGGGCAGCCCTCGCGGGCCAGCGCGAGCGGCAGCTCCAGATCGGGGTTGACCCCGGGCACGATCCGGCGCAGCAGCTTCAGGATGAACGTATCTCCATAGATGATCGACGAGTTGGACTGCTCGGCGGTCACCACGCGCGGCACCAGGCCGGAGCGGATGTCCTGGGCGAGGTCCCGTTCGAAGCGGAGCCTTCCGACGCGGGCCCGGGTGCGCAGCGCCTCCAGGAGCAGCTCGGCGGGCCTGGTGTCGTGCAGCGCGTCGTAGACCGTCCGGCCGGCCAGCGGTCCCGTCGGCACATGTCCGATCAGCGCGGGCGCCAGCCGAGGCGGCAGCGCCTCGCGCACGCCTATCAGCAGCTGGTAGCAGTCACCGGGGTGACCGGGCGCCCCATGGGACGGCACGACGGGCTGATGGGCGCGGACGAGCAGGTGGTACAGGCCCAGCTTGGACGTGGCCGGGAGCAGCTCGGTGGCCTCGACCAGCGTGAACCCGGTGACCGGCCGCCCCTTGCCCGCGAACCAGCGCTGCCGCGGCAGCCATTCCCGCAGCAGCGGATCCAGGGAGGCAAGAAGGCCGGGCGGGGTGGTGACGGTGCGTGTGACGGCTTCCGACATGGCGTCGCGTCCTTTCACCCTTTTTTGGTGCGCCTCCGGGCGCCTGCAGCCGACCCCGGACGGCGCCCCTCCGGCTCACGCGGGTGGGCGGGTGTTACTGATGCGTGCCCCGGGCGGGGCGGAGGAAACGCCCCGCCGCCGGGGTTTGCGGCCCGTCCCGCGGATCAGGCCTCAACAGGCCCTTTCAGGCCTCACATGCTCTCTTTGCGGAGCCTGAACCAGTAGAACCCGTGGCCCCCGAGGGTCAGCAGATATGGCAGCTCGCCGATGGCCGGGAAGCGGACCCCGCCGAACAGCTCCACCGGGTGCCGCCCCTCGAAGGCGCTCAGGTCCAGCTCCGTGGGCTGTGCGAAACGGGAGAAGTTGTTCACACACAGCACCAGGTCGTCCCCTCCTTCCCCGGATACGGGGGCCTCCCGCAGGAAGGCCAGCACCGCCGGGTTCGTCGACGGCAGCTCGGTGTACGAGCCGAGTCCGAAGGCCGGGTTCTGCTTGCGGATCTCGATCATGCGGCGGGTCCAGTGCAGCAGGGACGACGGCGAGGCCATGGACGCCTCGACGCTCGTGACCTGGTAGCCGTAGACCGGGTCCATGATCGTGGGCAGGAACAGCCGCCCCGGATCGCACGAGGAGAACCCCGCGTTGCGGTCGGGCGTCCACTGCATGGGTGTCCGGACGGCGTCCCGGTCGCCGAGCCAGATGTTGTCGCCCATGCCGATCTCGTCGCCGTAGTACAGGATCGGCGAGCCCGGCAGCGACAGCAGCAGGGCCGTGAACAGCTCGATCTGGTTGCGGTCGTTGTCCAGCAGCGGAGCGAGCCTGCGGCGGATGCCGATGTTGGCGCGCATGCGGGGGTCCTTGGCGTACTCGGCCCACATGTAGTCGCGCTCTTCGTCGGTGACCATCTCGAGCGTCAGCTCGTCATGGTTGCGCAGGAAGATGCCCCACTGGCAGTTCGACGGGATCGCCGGGGTCTTGGCCAGGATCTCGGAGACCGGGTAGCGGGATTCCCGTCGTACGGCCATGAAGATGCGCGGCATGACCGGGAAGTGGAAGGCCATGTGGCACTCGTCGCCGCCGCTCGGGTAGTCGCCGAAGTAGTCGACGACGTCCTCGGGCCACTGGTTGGCCTCCGCCAGCAGCACCGTGTCCGGGTACTGCGCGTCGATCTCCTTGCGCACCCGCTTGAGGAAGTCGTGCGTCTCCGGGAGGTTCTCGCAGTTCGTGCCCTCCTGCTGGTACAGGTAGGGCACCGCGTCCAGCCGGAATCCGTCGATGCCCAGGTCCAGCCAGAACTTCAGGGCGGAGATCATCTCCTCCTGCACGGCCGGGTTCTCGTAGTTGAGGTCCGGCTGGTGGGAGAAGAACCGGTGCCAGTAGTACTGCTTGCGGACCGGGTCGAAGGTCCAGTTGGAGGCCTCGGTGTCGACGAAGATGATGCGGGCTTCCGGGAACTGCTTGTCGTCGTCGGCCCACACGTAGTAGTCGCCGTAGGGCCCGTCGGGGTCCTTGCGCGACTCCTGGAACCACGGGTGCTGGTCGCTGGTGTGGTTCATGACGAAGTCGATGATCACGCGCATGCCGCGCTGGTGGGCGGCGTCGACGAACTCCACGAAGTCGGCCAGGTCGCCGAACTCCGGCAGTACGGCGGTGTAGTCGGAGACGTCGTAGCCGCCGTCGCGCAGGGGGGACTTGAAGAACGGCGGCAGCCACAGGCAGTCGACGCCGAGCCACTGGAGGTAGTCCAGCTTCGCGGTCAGGCCCTTGAGGTCGCCCACGCCGTCGCCGTTGCTGTCCTGGAACGAGCGGACGAGTACCTCGTAGAAGACGGCGCGCTTGAACCACTCCGGGTCACGGTCCCTGGCGGGAGTGTCCTCGAAGGTGTCCGGAACGGGTTCGTTGACGATCATGTTGTGGGTGACCCTCCGATCTCCGGGGTGGACGGTCGCAGAACCTTGAAGACGTGCGCGGGCCTGTGGCCCGGTTCGAGGCGCACATAGTTGGTCCTGCCCCAGTGGTAGGTCTCGCCGGTGAGCTCGTCGCGCACCGGCACCGACTCGTGCCAGTCCAGGCCGAGTTGCGGCATGTCCAACGAGACCGTGGCCTCCTGGGTGTGGTGCGGGTCGAGGTTGGCGACCACCAGAACCGTGTTCGAACCCTTCCGCTTCGAGTAGGCGATCACCGCTTCCTGGTCGGCGTGGTGGAAGTGCAGGTCGCGCAGCTGCTGGAGGGCCGGGTTCTCGCGCCGGACGGTGTTGAGCCTGGTGAGCAGCGGGGTGATGGTGCGGCCCTCGCGTTCGGCCGCTGCCCAGTCGCGGTGCCTGAGCTGGTACTTCTCCGAGTCCAGGTACTCCTCGCCGCCCTCCTTCAGCGGGGTGTTCTCACACAGCTCGTAGCCGGAGTAGATGCCCCACGTCGGGG
>NZ_JAAHBP010000009.1 GCF_023184515.1 Streptomyces sp. D2-8
AGGACCGGGACGGCCTGCCGGCTCGAAGAACAAGCACAGGGCCAGGCACCACGACGTTGGCAAGACAGCCAAACGCGCTGAATCGATCAAGGAGCACCGAGCTCAGCGAGGATAAACGCCAAGCTCAGAGGTCGATCGGCAGGCCTAGGCCGGTGAGGGCGCCGACCGGGTCCAGGTCGGGGGTGCCTCTCGGCCACCAGTCGTCGTGGCCCGGCTCGGACTCGTAGGCGTACCAGAGGCCGTCGCGGCCGAGGCGGAGCTGGATGTGGCCCTGCGGGTGGGTGAGGTGGTTGCGCCAGGGGCGGAAGGCCGGCAGGTCGGCGGCGAGCAGGAGGGGGCGGGCCCGGTCGAACCGCCCGGCAGGCGGGTCCCACGGCTCCTCCAGTACGGCGAGGCCCTCCAGCCCGCCCTGACGCCAGGCGGCGACCGCTCGGGCCAGCTCGGACGGAGTGCGGCCCGCCGCGGAGGCGAGCGACGAATAGAGCGCCCGGGTGCCGGCGGTGAGTCCCACCCCGGGGCGGGCGGCGGCCAGGCGGACCGCGTCCTGCCAGAAGGTCAGCCGGCCGACCGGGTCACGGCCAGTGCTGAGCAGGGCGTGGGCGCGAGTGGCGGCGTCGGTGGCCAGCTGGTCCAACGCGAAAGGGTCCGGGCCCCCGGGGGCCGCCGGGTAGGCCGGGGGCTGCTCGGGGTGCACGGGCGGAGGCAGGGGCGCGGGGAGGGGCGGGAGGGCGGCGCGGGCTGCGAGCACCTCCGTGGCCCGCACTCCGGGCAGGGGGGCCGGGCCTCTGTCCTGCGCGGCGCGCGCCGCGCGGGTGGCACTCAGCCGGGACAGCGCGTCGAGCAGTTCCCGCTCGCCCCGGCCGCGCAGGAGGAGCAGGACGAAGGGATCGGCGTCGAGCAGCCGGGCGGTCTGGTAGCAGAGGGCGGCCGCGTGCTTGCAGGGGTGACCGCGGTCGGGGCAGCTGCACCGGGGCTCCAGGTCACCGGGGCCGGGCAGCAGCGGCACACCGCACTCCGCGAGAGACTGGGGCATCTCCTTGTCGAGCAGCGCCGCGATGTGCCCGGGGCGGTCGGCGGCCGCGTCCAGGAACCGGTCCCAGTCGGTGTCGTCGAGCGTGCGCAGGCGTACCTGGACGCGGTACGGGCGGGGGCGGCTGCCCTGGACGTAGGCCAGCACCAGTCCGGGTGTCACGGTGATGGCGTCGACATGACCCTGCCCCGCGTATCCCCGCCCGCGCTCCAGCCGCTGCACATCCAGCGCGCCCTGCTCCAGCGCGCCGACCCACGCGTTTCCCCACCAGCTCCCGGCGAAGCGGTCGCCGTCCCGGGGCGGGAAGGGCGGGAAGGTGCGGCGGAGTTCGTGGTCGCGGGCGGGGGCGGCCATGGAGCGGGGGGACCGTGGCGTGGGGGACGCAGAGGGCGTGGACGTGGGCGGGGTGGGGGTCGGGGTCGGGGGCCGCGCGGGGTCGTTGGCCGCGGAGCTCGGCGGTGCGGGGTGGCGGGGCCGGGCGTAGGCGGGAGCCGGGGTCGGGGCGGGCGTCGCCGGGGCGTCGGTGTGCGGGGCGGGGTCCGGGTCCCGGGGGGCCTGGTCGTCGGTGTGTGCGGCAGGGGCCGGGGACCGAGGTGCCAGGTCGTCGGTGTGTGCGGCAGGGGCCGGGGACCGAGGTGCCAGGTCGTCGGTGTGTGCGGCAGGGGCCGGGGACCGAGGTGCCAGGTCGTCGGTGTGTGCGGCAGGGGCCGGGGACCGGCGGGCCGGGGCGCTGGTCCCGGTCGGGTCGCCCGAGGACTCGGACCGGGTTCCCGGGCTTCCCGCGCCTCCCTCCGGCGTCTCCGGGCCCGGGCTCGGGCTCGGGCCCGGTGCGGCCGGGCCGTGCCCGCTGTCCGGCGTCTGCGGGCGTCGGTCGGCGGGACCGTGCAGCAGGTCGGTCATGCGAGCGGACCGGCCCCCCTGCCCGGTCGTTCGCTCAGGGCCGTCCGAGGTCGTGTCCGGCATTTCCGGCATCCGGAAAGCGTCGGACAGCAACTGCCGTACGTCACTCACGCCCCTGCCGGGAGCGTCTGCGCTCGCCCGTCGCGCGGCCGCCGCTCTGTCGTCCACGGCCCTCTGCCGAGCCCTGCGCCTGCGGCGGGCGCCTTCCCGCTCGGTCTCCTCCCGGGCCCGCCGCGCGTCGTCCCGAGCCGCGCGCAGTGCCTCGCGCGCGACGTCCGCCGCGCGCGGCTCGGTACCCGCCTGGGCGGTGGACCGGGCGGAGGCCGCACCGGCCGGGGTGGCCCCCGCCGGGCTCGTCTGCGGGTACGGGTCGCCGGATGCCTGCGGTTCCGGCGTCGCAACCGCCGGAGCGTTATCAGTGGTGCCGGCGTCGTGGTGCGCACGAGCGGCCTCGGGGGCACCCATGTCCTCCTGCCCACCGGCGAGGTCGCGAGCGCCGGCGAGCTCCGGCGATCGGGCAATCTCCGGCGCACCGGCGACCCCGGGACCATCAGCAGCCTCCGGCGCGCCAGCGCCCTCGGCGGCATCAGCGCCCTCCCGCCCACCAGCGGCCCCGGAGGCGTCGGCCTCCCCCCGCCCGGCAGCGCCCTCGGCGGCACTGGCAACCTCCGGCCCACCGGCGACCTCGGAGGCCCTGGCGCCCTCCGGCGCACCGGCGACCTCGGCGTCACCCTCGGCCTCCGGCCCACCAGCACCCCCGCCCCCTTCAACCTCGCCCACCGGGCCCCCGGCCCCCCTGCCGCTCCCCCGCTGCTCGGACACCGCCCTCCGCAGTGCCTCGCGGGCCGCGTCGGCCGGCCTGGGTGCCTCCTGGTCGGCCGCTCCCTCAGTCGGGGACGGCTCCGGCCGGGCGCTCGAGGGCGGGGCGGGGTGGTCCTGGGCCGCCCGCTCCCGGGCCTCCCGGAGGGCCCGGCGGGCCTCGTCGGCCGGGCTGGGTGTCATGACGACCTCCTCAGGGACACCAGGTCGGACAGCTCCCGGTCCGTCAGTTCCGTGAGGGAGGACTCGCCGGAGCCGAGGATCGCGTCGGCCAGGGCGCGCTTGGCCTGGAGCATCTCGGCGATGCGGTCCTCGATGGTGCCCTCGGTGATGAGGCGGTGGACCTGCACCGGCTGGGTCTGGCCGATGCGGTAGGCGCGGTCGGTGGCCTGCTCCTCGACGGCCGGGTTCCACCAGCGGTCGAAGTGCACGACGTGCCCCGCCCGGGTGAGGTTCAGGCCGGTGCCGGCCGCCTTGAGCGACAGCACCAGCACCGGCGTCGAACCGGCCTGGAAGCGGTCCACCATGCGCTCCCGCTCGGGGACCGGCGTGCCACCGTGCAGGAGGTCGACCGGGACCGCTCGGGTGGCCAGGTGGGAGGTGATCAGGCGGGCCATCCCGACGTACTGGGTGAACACGAGGGCGGACCCGTCCTCGGCCAGCAGGGTGTCCAGCAGCTCGTCCAGCAGGGCGAGTTTGCCGGAACGGGCGGCGAGCCGGTCGCCCGCGGCCCGGGCGCGCTCCTCCTTGAGGAACAGCGCGGGGTGGTTGCAGATCTGCTTCAGCGAGGTGAGGAGCTTCAGTACCAGGCCCCGGCGGGGCATGCCCTCGGCCGTCTCGATGGCGAGCATCGACTCGCGGACCACCGCCTCGTACAGCGCGGCCTGTTCGCGGGTGAGCGGGACGGGGTGGTCGGTCTCCGTCTTGGGCGGCAGCTCGGGCACGATGCCCGGGTCGGACTTCTTGCGGCGCAGCAGGAAGGGCCGGACCAGGCGGGCCAGGCGCTCCACCGCCTCCTCGTCCTCGCCGTTCTCCACGGCTCGCGCGTGCCGGGCGCGGAAGGACTTCAGCGGGCCGAGGAGGCCCGGGGTGGTCCAGTCGAGCAGGGCCCACAGCTCCGAGAGGTTGTTCTCGACGGGTGTGCCGGTGAGGGCCACGCGCGCGGGGGCCGGGATGGTGCGCAGCGCCTTGGCGGTGGCCGAGTAGGGGTTCTTGACGTGCTGCGCCTCGTCGGCGACGACCATGCCCCAGGTGCGCTCGGCCAGGGTGGGGGCCGCCGAGCGCATGGTGCCGTACGTGGTGAGGACGAATCCGCCGTCCAGGCCGTCGAGGGTGCGGTCCGGGCCGTGGAAGCGGCGGACGGGGACGCCGGGGGCGAAGCGGGTGATCTCCCGCTGCCAGTTGCCCAGCAGGGAGGCCGGGCAGACGACCAGGGTCGGTTCGCGGCGGGCCCGCTTCAGGTGCAGGGCGATGAGGGTGACGGTCTTGCCGAGGCCCATGTCGTCGGCGAGGCAGCCGCCGAGGCCGAGGGTGGTCATCAGGTCGAGCCAGGCCAGGCCGCGGAGCTGGTAGTCCCGGAGGGTGGCCTGAAGGTCCGGGGGCGGTTCGGCCGGGCGGATCCCCGCGGTCAGGCGGTCGCGCAGGGCGGCGAGCGCGCCGACGGGAACGGCCTCGACCGTCTCGCCGTCCACGTCGGCCGTGCCGGTGAGGGCGACGGACAGCGCGTCGACCGGGTCGAGCAGGCCCAGGTCCCGTTTGCGGGCCTTGCGGACGAGCGCCGGGTCGACCAGCACCCACTGGTCGCGCAGCCGGACGACGGGGCGGTGGGCCTCGGCGAGGGCGTCCATCTCGGTGTCGGTGAGCGGGTCGCCGCCGAGCGCCAGCTGCCAGCGGAACTGGAGGAGGTCCTCGCTCTCGAAGAAGCCGGTGCCGTCGGTCGCCGAGCCGGGGGCCGGACGGACCACCGCCGCGGCGGACAGGTCCTGCGCGAGGTCCCGCGGCCAGTGGACGGCGACCCCGGCCGCGGCGAGCCGGGTCGCCGCGACCCCGAGCAGGTCGCTCAGCTCGTCCTCGGTCAGGGCCAGCACGTCGGGCACGTCCTGGTCGGCGAGCCGGTCGAGCGGGGGCCAGACGCGGGCCGCGCGGCGGACGGCGAGGGCGGCGTCCACGCGCGCGCGGGGACCGAACGCGTCGTCGGCCCCGCCCGCCCACAGGGCCGCCGCGTCGGCCACGAGGGTGGGGTCGGCGAGGCTGTGCACCTGGACGATCGCGGCGCCGGCGCTGCGGGCACCGCCGTCGGAGGTGTCGTCGAAGAGGTCGTACGCCGACAGGTCGAGGCGGAGCGAGATCCGCACGCCGGCGTCCATGCCGGCGGCGACCTCGGCGGCCCAGTCGTGGGCGGTGGGCAGGTGCTGGGCCTCGCGGGCCGCGAAGGGACGGCCGGAGGTGTGGGGCGCGGCCGGGGTGCGGGGCAGGGTGTCGGCGACCGCGTCGAGGAAGGCGCGCAGCAGCGCCTCCGGTTCGGGCAGCCGGATGGGGCCGGGGCCGGGCAGCGGCACGGCGTGGCCCTCGTAGGGCAGGGCGGCGGCCACCGCGCGCAGGTGCGCGATGTCGTCCGGGTCGAGGGGGCCGGCCCGCCAGGCGTCGTGGCCCGTGGCGGTGAGGCCGGGCAGCAGCCGGCCGCGGGCGGCCAGCCGCAGGGCGTGCAGGGCGGCGGCGCCCCAGCAGGCGGTGGCGGGGTGGGCCGCGGGGTCGTGCCGGGCGCGCACGAGGAGCGGCAGGGCCGCGTCGAGCGGGAGGGTCAGCGCGGGGGTGGTGCGCCGCCGGGCTCCGGCGCCGTGCCGTCGTACGACGGTCAGCTCGGTGTCCTCGGCGGGCAGGGGCTCGCCCTCGGGGTCCCAGAAGGCGATGCGCCCCTCGCGCGGGAGGGGCGCGGGCAGGAAGAGGGCCGGGAGCCGGACCGGGACCGTCGCGTCCCCCGCCCGCTCGGCCACCGGAGCCGTCTCTCCCATACGTCCTGCCACCTCCCGCCCCGCGTGTCGGATCAGTTGTCTCCGACTCTACGGGCGGGGTCCGACAATCGGCCCCGGGGCGGGCCCCCTAGGGCACGGTCCGGGACACGACGTACACCCAGGGGTACGCCGGGTTGGACAGGTCGACGACCACGTCGTGCGTGGGGGCCGGCTTCTTCTGCCGGTGGACGAAGCCGTACCAGGCGTCGCCCTCGGGGAACTTCCAGCCGGTGACCTTGCGGGCACGGGCGCTGATGGTGATCTCGCCCTCGTTCAGGTCCTCGCGGGTCACGCCCAGGCCCGTCAGGTAGGCGTCCAGGCCGGCCGCGTTGGTTTCGAACTGCGTGTAGAGGCGGCTGGTCTTCCAGTTGTTGGTCTCGTAGTACGCGACGTGCCAGGCCGGGTGCGGGACGGGCACCTGGTAGATCCTGCGCTGGAGTTTGGAGGGCCAGCCCTCGGTCAGGCCGGTCGCCGAGTACTTCGCCTCCTTGTCCTTGCCGCTGTCGCGGCTCTGGTTCGCGGAGATCACGAGGTAGCCGGCCGGGATGCCGACCAGCAGCACGATGATCAGCAGGGTGAGGGCCCTGCGGCGGATCATGTGGCGGCGGTCCTCGACCGGGCGGTCCGGCTCGTCGGGCCAGGGTCCCTGGTGGGGCAGGGAGGTGGTCACGGCGTCTCCTGGGTACTGCGGAGCGACTGCGTGTACCGCTCGTAGCGCTCGTAGCGCTCCACGCGGCGGCGCTTGGCGCGGCGGAAGCGGCGGGCGACCAGCCGGGCGAGGTCGGCGGCGCCGACCATGCCGGCCTCGGGGCCGAGCTGGGCCCGGACGATGCGGGCCTCGGGGCGGTAGCCGCGGCCGGTGAGGTGCCGTTTGAAGGCGTCCCGGGCCGGGCCGATCAGCAGGTCGTCGGCGGCCGAGACGCCGCCGCCGATCACGAAGCAGGAGGGGTCGAGGGCGGCGGCGAGGTTGGCGATGCCGACGCCGAGCCACTGGCCGATGTCCTGGAGCAGCTCGATGCACATGGCGTCGCCGTCGCGGGCCAGCTCGGTGATCATCGGGCCGGTGATGTCGCCGATGTTGCCCTTGACGTGCTCGATGATCCCGTACGCGACGGGCGAGTCGGCGGCGGCCAGCTCGCGGGCCTCGCGGACCAGGGCGTTGCCGGAGCTGTACTGCTCCCAGCAGCCGCGGTTGCCGCACGGGCAGCGGTGGCCACCGGGCACGACCTGCATATGGCCGAACTCGCCGGCGACGCCGTACTTGCCGCGCTTGACCTGGCCGTCCTCCAGGATCGCGCCGCCGATGCCGGTGCCGAGGGTGATCATGACGAGGTGGTCCTCGCCGCGGCCGGCGCCGAAGCGCCACTCGGCCCAGGCGGCGGTGTTGGCGTCGTTGTCCACGAGGACGGGGACGGAGAGCCGGCCCGAGAGGCGGTCGCGGAGCGGTTCGTTGCGCCAGGACAGGTGGGGGGCGAACAGCACGCGGTTGCGGTCGGCGTCCACCCAGCCGGCCGCACCGATACCGACGGCGTGCACGTCGTGCCGGTCGGAGAGGTCGAGGACCAGCTCGGCGATGGTGTCCTCGACGACCTTGGGGCTCTTGGACTTGTCCGGGGTCTCCGTGCGGAGCATCTCCAGGATGTTGCCGTCGGCGTCGACGACACCCGCCATCACCTTCGTACCGCCGATGTCGATGCCGACCGTGGGCACGCGGGGGGCCGTCAGGTGTGAGCGGCGCTCCCGGGTGCCGACGGTGCGGAGCACGGTGGCACGGCGGGAGCCGATGGGGGCGGTGAAGTCGCGGTAGGTGCTCATCGCCGCCGATTCTGCCTCACGGGGAGGCAGGGTGCGGAGCAGCGGGGTGGTGCGGATCATCGTCGAGTGCGGGCCGGTGGGGGCTGGTCGCGCGGTTCCCCGCGCCCCTCAAGAACGCACCAGCAACTGGAATTCGAAGCTGTAGCGCGTCGGGCGGTAGGTGTGGGTGCCGAATTCCACTGCCCGGCCCGTGTCGTCGAACGTGACGCGTTGCATCGTCAGCAGTGGCGCGCCCGTCTCCTCCGCCAGCCGGTCCGCCTCCTCCTTCGTGGCGGCGCGGGCACCGATCGACTGGCGGGCGCTGTGCAACGTGATGCCGGCCGCTCGCATCAGGCGGTAGAGGCCGGTCGTCTCCAGCTGGTCCGTGTCGAGGTCGATGAGGCCGGGGGGCAGGAAGTTGCAGAGGTAGGCCATGGGCTCGCCGTGGGCGAGGCGCAGGCGTTCGACGCGGTGGACGTCGCTGTCCTCGGCGACGCCGAGTGCGGCGGCGACCTCGGCGGAGGCGGGGACGAGCTTGTTGACGAGGACCTTGGTGGCCGGGCGCTGGCCCGCCGACTCCAGGTCGTCGTAGAGGCTGCTGAGCTCCAGCGGGCGTTTGACCTGGCTGTGTACGACCTGGGTGCCCACGCCGCGGCGGCGTACGAGGAGGCCCTTGTCGACGAGCGACTGGATCGCCTGGCGGACGGTCGGCCGGGACAGGCCGAGCCGGGCGGCGAGCTCGATCTCGTTGCCCAGCAGGCTGCCGGGGGTCAGCGTGCCGTGCTCGATCGCGGCCTCCAGCTGCTGGGACAGCTGGAAGTACAACGGCACGGGAGAGCTGCGGTCCACACTCAGCTCGAGCTGCACGGTCGGGTCCACTTCTGGTTTCGGCACGGGCCGAGCGTAGCTCTGTGCGTTGTTGACGGGAAGTCGTGTAGTCAGATTGTCCGGACATACAGATTGACAGCGGCGGGCTGTGCACGCACTTTATTTCCATGCGCATCGGCGTCATCGGTACGGGCCGCATCGGCACCATCCACGCGAACACCCTCAGTCGGCATCGCGACGTCGGCTCCCTGATCCTCACGGACGCGGACGCCGCCAGGGCCCAGGAACTGGCGCACCGGCTGGGTGAGACGGCCGCGCCCGGCGTGGAGGAGATCTTCCGCTGGGGGGTCGACGCCGTGGTGATCACGACGGCGACGTCGGCTCACGCCGAACTGATCGGTCGGGCAGCACGCTCGGGTCTGCCGGTGTTCTGCGAGAAGCCCATCGCGCTGGATCTGCCGGGGACCCTGAGCGCGATCTCCGAGGTCGAGACGGCCGGGACGGTTCTCCAGATGGGCTTCCAGCGTCGCTTCGACGCGGGCTACACGGGTGCGCGCGAGGCCGTGCGGTCCGGCCGGCTGGGGCGGCTGCACACCGTGCGGGCGCTGACCAGCGACCAGGCGCCGCCGGACGCCGCGTGGCTGCCGCTGTCCGGCGGGCTGTACCGGGACACGCTGATCCACGACTTCGACGTGCTGCGCTGGGTCACCGACCGGGAGGTGGCGGACGTCTACGCCGCCGGGTCCGACGCCGGCCCCCGGATGTTCCGCGAGGCGGGCGACGTCGACACCGCCGCCGCGCTCCTCACCCTGGAGGACGGCACGCTCGCCACCCTGACCGCGACCCGGATGAACGGGGCCGGCTACGACGTGCGCATGGAACTCGCCGGGGAGCGCGACCAGATCGTGGTCGGCCTGGACGACCGTACGCCGATCGCGTCCACCGAGCCGACCGGACCGCCGGCCGCGGACAAGCCCTGGACGGGCTTCCTGGAGCGGTTCGGACCCGCCTACGAGGCGGAGCTGAACGCGTTCGTCGAGGTCGTCCGGGGCGAGCGGGCCAACCCCTGCGACGGGCGCGAGGCGCTGCAGGCGCTGCGGGTCGCCGAGGCGTGCGAGCTGTCGCGGCGGGAGCGCAGGCCGGTGCATCTCGCGGAGATCCCCGGTGGTGCCTCGCCCGCGTTCGCGTGACGGCGGGCCCCGGCGGTCAGTGCTCTTCCTGTTCCTCCTCCAGGAGCCCCGCGTCGTAGGCGAGCAGTGCGATCTGCACCCGGTTGTTGAGGTCGAGTTTGGCCAGGATGCGCGAGACGTGCGTCTTCACGGTGGCGACGCTCATGAAGAGGCCGGTGGCGATCTCGGCGTTGGCCAGTCCCCGGCCGACCGCGACGGCGACCTCGCGTTCGCGGTCGTTGAGGACGGCCATGCGGTCCCGAGCGCGGGTGCGGCGCGTGTCGGCGGGGGTGCCGGCGGCGTGCCGCATGAGCTGACGGGTGACCGTGGGAGACAGGACCGGGTCGCCGGCCGCGACCCGGCGCACCGCGGCGAGGATCTCGGCGGGCGGGGTGTCCTTGAGGACGAACCCGGCGGCGCCCACCCGCAGCGCGCGCAGCACCTGCTCGTCGGCGTGGAAGGTGGTGAGCACCACCACCTGCGGGGCGTCCTTGCGGGCGCGCAGCCGCTCCGTGGCCGTGAGGCCGTCCACCGTCGGCATCCGGATGTCCATGAGCACGACGTCCGGGCGGGTGCGGTCGACGAGGGTCTCCACCTCGGCGCCGTCGGCGGCCTCGCCGACGATCTCGATGTCGTCGGCGCCGCCCATCATGAGGGACAGCCCGGCCCGCACCAGCGGGTCGTCGTCGACGAGGAGCAGTCTGATCGCAGTCATGGGCCTTACGTAATCACGGCCGGGCCGGGCTGCGGGCCCGGACGGGCGACGGTGCGCCAACGCCCGTTCCCGGGCACGGGGTTGACGGCCGGACGGCAGGTGCTCACCCCCACGGCAGCCACGCCCGCACCTCGAACCCGCCCCCCGGGGTGTGCCCGTGCTCCAGCCGGCCGCCCGCGAGGGTCGCCCGCTCCGTCAGGCCGATCAGGCCCTGCCCGGAGCCGGGTACGTGCGGCACCTCGCCCTCGGGCGGCGGGTTGTGCACGCGGACGGTGAGGCCGGTGCCGGGTGCACCGGTGACGGTCACCGTGACCTCCGCGCCCGGGGCGTGCTTGCGCGCGTTGGTCAGGCCCTCCTGGGCGATCCGGTAGGCGGTGCGGCCGACGATGGACGGGACGGCGCCGGGATCCTCGACGCGCTGGTCGAGGGAGACCTTCATGCCGGCCTCGCGGGACTCGGTGACCAGCGTGTCCAGCGCCGGGAGCGTCGGCTGCGGCCGGCCCGTGTCGTCGGGCTCGCCCGCCCGCAGCACGCCGATGATCTCCCGCAGGTCCTGGAGCGCCTCGTGCGCGCTCTCCCGGATCACGCCCGCCGCCCTTCCCGTCTGAGCCGGGGGCGCGTCGGGCCGGAACTCCAGGGCGCCCGCGTGCACGCTCAGCAGCGTCAGCCGGTGGGCGAGCACGTCGTGCATCTCCCGTGCGATGGACTCCCGGGCGAGCCGCTGCGCCTGCTCGGCCCGCAGCCGCGCCTCGGTCTCGGCGCGCCGGGCGCGGTCCCTGAGGCTCACCATGAGCTGCCGCTTGGCCCGTACGAACATGCCCCAGCCGACGATCGCCCCGGTGAGCACCACGACGAAGAGGACGCTCACCAGGTAGGGGATCTCCGCGTCGGGGCGCACCCAGTAATACAGGGGCACCAGCGCCACGTTGATGCCGCCCACCCAGGCCACGTACCGGAAGGGCCGGTGCACGGCCAGGGTGAACAGGGCGATGAGGCCCGCGCCGCCCGCGGTGTCCGAGACGAAGGCGACGGCGGTCATCGCCACGGCCAGCCCCAGCGGCCAGCGACGGCGCAGCCAGACCGCCGCGCAGGCCAGCGCGCCGGTCACCTGGTCGACGACGGCAAGTGCGGGCGGCACATGGGGGTTGTCGACGAGCGCGTCGATGGCCAGGGCGCCCAACGTCACGGCCAGCAGGAAGCAGGAGAAGTCGACGACCCAGTCGCGGGCGGTGCGCCGGGGCCGCCGCCCCGCCCGTACGGCGTCGGGGTCGAGTTCGTGCAGGAGGGCGGACGGAAAGAACCATCTGCGCCCGGTGAACAGCGCGGGCGTCTCTCCCACCGCCACCCGGGCGGCCTGCCCCACGTCGTCACCAGTCACGAGCGCCAAATCTACGCAGCCGAGGGCCGTCCCACCCGCCCTCGGGCGGGATCGTCGACCAAAGTCGCCACGTCGCAGACTTTCGATGCGCCCGGGGCGCCGGAGCGGGGACTTCCGTCCCCGGGTGCCCGTCCCGCGGCCGATGTGCGTGGGGGGCCGCGGGACGAGGCTGCCGGCATGAAGCAGGTACTGGAGATTGTCGGCCTCCTCGCCCTGGTCCAGGGCGTGGCGGGCCTGGTGCACGAGTTCACCGACTGGAACTGGGGCCTGGTGCAGCGCCTGGGGTTCCTCGACGGCTACGAGATCTACGCGAGCGTCGCGCTGCTCGTGCTGGGCGTGGCCCTGTTCGCGGCGGCCGGGAGCCGGAAGTCCGTCTGAGCAACGGACTTCCGGCCCGCGGTGCCGGCAGGCTCAGCAGCCGTGGTCGACCAGGTCGAACGACTCGTAGTGGTCGGCCGTGTAGTAGTCCTCCTGGTTCTGCTCACCGGTGACGATGCGCCGGGCACCGCGGGTGGAGGAGCCCGGGGTGATGACCGTGTACTCGTGGTAGTAGCCGGACGACTTGCCGGGCAGGATGCCTTCCCGGTTCTGGAAGACGGTGCCGTCCTGGTCGTACGGGTAGGGGCCGCCCTGCTCGATCAGGTCGAGCGTGTCGTGGGCCTGGGACGGCAGGTCGCTGTAGCAGATGTCGCCGACGGCGGTGGGGGCCGCGTCGGCCGTGGTCGCGGAGACGGTTCCGCCGACGAGGAGGGCGGACAGAAGGGCGGCTGCTGCGCCGAGCCGCGAGGCGCGTGGGGGGAAATTCATGACGCTCATGATGACGCGCGTAGATACTGGCATGTCAATGACAAGCTCGGAGAATTTACTGTGAAGCCCCCTGAGTTCGCGGGAAGTCAACCCGCCCTCCGGCGCCCTTACGCGTCCTCGGGCAGTCCGAACTCGCCGTACTCCGGGCGGCCCTTCAGGTCGTACGTCTGGATGGAGACGCCCGCACCGGTGACGCTCCCGCCGGCGTGCTCGAACGCGGTCGGTACGGCGCCCTCCCGGAACAGCCGGAACCCGGAGCCGAGCACGACCGGGAAGGTCAGCAGATGCAGGGTGTCGACGAGGTCGAGCGCCAGCAGGGACCCGATGAGTGCACCGCTGCCGTGCACCTGGACCTCGCCGTCGGTGCGCTCCTTCACGGCGGTGACCTCCTCGGCGAGGTCGCCGGAGAGCACCGTGGTGCCCGCCCAGCCGGGGTCCGTGAGGGTCGAGGAAGGCACGTACTTCGGCAGGGAGTTGAGCCTGGAGGCGACCGGGTCGCCGGGGTCGGTCACCTTGGGCCAGTAGGTGGCGAAGATGTCGTACGTACGGCGGCCGAGCAGAAAGGCGCCCGGGCGGGTGAAGACCTCGCCGATGAACCGGCCGAAGTCCTCGTCGGCGTACGGGAAGCTCCAGCCGCCGTGGGTGAAGCCCCCGCGGGTGTCCTCCTGCGGCCCGCCGGGGGCCTGGTAGACGCCGTCGAGGGTGACGAAGAGGGTGGAGACGAGCTTGCCCATGGCGGGTGCCTGCTTCCTGGTGCGGGGTCTGATGCCATCACTTCAGACCCCGCCGGCCCCCGCAACTCATCGCGGGCCCGTACGGCGCCCCGGCCGGCCGTCATCCCGCGTAGGTCAGGCCGGGGAACCCCGCTCCGGCCGGAGGCACCTCGACGTCCGTTCGCCGCCAGCTTGGGCGCCGTGCGGCCGCTGGGATGGACCCATGACTTCTCAAGGAACTCTGGACGGCAAGGTGGCTCTCGTGACCGGCGGGAGCCGCGGCATCGGAGCGGCGACGGCGGTGCGGCTGGCGCGGGAGGGCGCGGACGTGGCGGTCGGCTATGTGAAGAGCAAGGAGGCAGCGGAGGACGTCGTGCGGGCCGTGGAGGCGTTGGGGCGCCGGACGGTGGCGCTGCGCGCGGACACGGGCGACGCCACGGAGGCGGCCGAGGTGGTGGACGCGACGGCGGAGGCGCTGGGCGGGCTCGACATCCTGGTCAACAACGCCGGCGTGGGGGTGCTCGGGCCGCTGGACACCCTGTCGCCGGCGGACGTGGACCGGGTGCTCGACGTCAACGTACGGGGTGTCTTCCTGGCCTCTCAGGCGGCCGCCGCGCGGATGCCCGAGGGCGGGCGGATCATCACGATCGGCAGCTGCATGGCCCAGCGGGTGCCGGGGCCCGGCGGCACGCTCTACGCGATGAGCAAGGCGGCCCTGGCCGGTCTGACGAAGGCGCTGGCCCGGGAGCTGGGCGGGCGCGGGATCACGGCGAACCTGGTGCTTCCCGGCCCGATCGACACGGACATGAACCCGGCGGACGGGCCGTACGCGGCCGGCCAGGCGGCGATGACGGCGCTGGGGCGGTTCGGCACGGCGGACGAGGTGGCGTCGATCGTCGCCTGTCTGGCGGGGGCGACGTACGTGACCGGGGCGGAGTTCTCGGTGGACGGCGGCCACGCGGCGTGAGGCCCGTGGGGCGCACCGGTGCTGTCCGGCCGGTGCGCCCCACGGGCCGGGTTCAGCCGCCCAGCTCCTGGTGGCGTGCGGCCAGCATGCTCGTGCCCTCCTGGGTCAGGGAGCCGAACAGGCGCAGGCGGGAGATGCCCCCGTCGGGGAAGATGTCCACGCGCGCGTGCGTGCCGACGGCCGGCGCCGGGAGGACGAAGCGGTGGTTGGTGTCGGGCTGGAGGCGGGTGCGGGGCAGGATCTCCTGCCAGTCGCCGTCCTCGCCGTCCTTGACCGAGACCGACGCCCAGCCGGCGCTGTTGCCCTTGAGGTAGGCGGTGTCGATCTCCAGGGCGCGGATCTGGGCCTGGGCGGCCAGCCGGTAGCGGATCCAGTCGTGGCCCCGGTCGCGGCGGCGGCGGGTCTCCCAGCCGTCGTCCATCTTGCGGGAGCGGCCCGGCTGGATGGTGTTGGAGGCGGGCGAGTAGAAGAGGTTGGAGGCGTCCTCGGCCCGGCCGCCGTTCTCCAGGGCGACGACGTCGAAGGTGCCCAGCGCCTCCAGCCACGCGGGGTCGGGGACGACCTCGCCGTGGACGCGCAGGCGGGCGATGCCGCCGTCGGGGTGCTGGTTGACCCGCAGGTGCGTGAAGCACTGCTCGACGGCGACGGCGAAGCCGTTAGCCGCGTGGCCGCCGACCGCGGTGCGCGGCACGAGGGTCGTCCACTTCACGTCGTCCCCGAGGAGCTCCTCCGGCGACGGGGAGCCCGGTACGCGGGTCCCCTCGACGGACACGGCCTGCGGGTAGTTGCCGCGGAAGTGGGCGGTGTCGACGACGATCCCGCGGATCACGCCCGGGGCGCCGAGGCGGACCAGCGCCCAGTCGTGGTCCTCCGCGGTCGGCCAGGGGTGGTCGGCGGAGGCGCCCCGGCGGCGGCGCGTCTCCCAGCCGTCCATGATCTTGCCCTTGTGGCCGAAGTGCTCGGGGTCGAACTCGGCGGGCTCGGGCACCAGCAGGTTCTCGCGCTGGGCGAAGAACTCGTCGTTGGCGGCGATGACACCGGCCCCGAGACGCCGGTCGGCGAGGTTGGCGTACTGGGTGAAGGGGAGGTCGGCGGTGCGGTAGTCCGCGTACGGGTCACCGCCTCCGTAGGGGTTCGCGTCGCCGGTGAAACTGGGAATCGCCGTCACGGTGATCAGGTCTGCCTTTCGAGGTCCGGGATGGTTGTCAGTGGGTCCGGGTGAGGAGCCGCCCCTTCGGTTCGGTGAACTCGCCGTCCGCGACGATGCGCTGCCCGCGCAGCCAGGTGGACTTCACGACGCCGTGCAGGGTCTTGCCCGCGTACGCCGTGACGCGGTTGCGGTGCTGGAGAGCCACCGGGTCGACGGTGAAGGTCTCGTCGGGTGCGAGGACCGCGAAGTCGGCGTCGCGGCCCACCGCGATGGCGCCCTTGCGGTCGTCGAGCCCGACCAGTTCGGAGGTGCGCGCGGACATCCAGCGGACCACGTCCTCCAGGCCGTGCCCGCGCCCCCGCGCCTCCGTCCACACCGCGGCCAGGCTGAGCTGGAGGCCGGAGATGCCGCCCCAGGCCGTGGCGAAGTCGTCGGTCTTCAGGTCGGCCGTGGACGGGGAGTGGTCGGTGACGATGCAGTCGATGGTGCCGTCGGCGAGCGCCTGCCAGAGCAGGTCCTGGTTGGCGGCCTCGCGGATGGGCGGGCAGCACTTGAACTCGCTGGCGCCGTCGGGGACTTCCTCGGCGGTGAGGGTCAGGTAGTGGGGGCAGGTCTCCACGGTGATGCGGACACCCTCCGCCCGCGCCCGGGCGATCATCGGCAGGGCGTCGCTGGAGGAGAGGTGCAGGACGTGCACGCGCGCGTGGAGGGCCTTCGCCTCGCGGATGAGCTGGGCGATGGCGGTGTCCTCGGCGTCCCGGGGGCGGGAGGCGAGGAAGTCGGCGTACTTCGGGCCCGCCTGCTGCGGGGCGGAGGCGAGGCGGTGGGGGTCCTCGGCGTGCACGATGAGCAGTCCGTCGAAGGCGGCGATCTCGGCCATGGTGCGGGCGAGGGGGACCCGCTCCAGGTGCGGGAACTCGTCCACGCCGGACGGCGACAGGAACGCCTTGAAGCCGAACACCCCGGCCTCGTGCAGCGGGCGGAGTTCCTTGGTGTTGTCGGGCAGGGCGCCACCCCAGAACCCGACGTCGATGTGCGCCTTGTCGGCGGCGACCTGCTGCTTGGTGCGCAGGTGGGGGACGGTCGTGGTCGGCGGGAGGGAGTTGAGGGGCATGTCGACGAGGGTCGTGATGCCACCGGCCGCCGCGGCGCGGGTGGCGGTCCAGAAGCCCTCCCACTCGGTGCGGCCGGGGTCGTTGACGTGCACGTGCGTGTCGACCAGGCCGGGCAGCAGGACGTGGTCGCCCAGGTCCTCGAGGCGGGCGCTCTCCGGTACGGGCGCGTCGTGCGGGAGGACGGCCGTGATCGTGCCGTCGGTCACCGCGACGGATGCGGCACGCGTTCCCTCGGGAGTGATGACACGCGTCGAGCGCAGCACCAGTTCAGCGTCGGACACCCGAACCCCTTACTTCCGCGTAACGGAATTCAACTTTCTGTTGAAGGAGTCTTCACTCCCTCTTCCGTGCCGTCAAGGGCACACTGGGCTGCGGCGCCCCTTCAGGCGAACCTCTGGACGTTTCCGCAAAGCGGAATTAAACTTCCAGCAAGCAGAACGTAGCTACGTACAAGCGGGGAGTCAACCGGCTGCCGGGTAGGCTTCTGCCCTTCCCGCCCGCCCCGAAAGGAACGCGCCGTGCCGACGTCCAGCGCCAGCACCACCGACTCCGCCCGGTCCTCCGCCAACGGCGGCGTCCAGTCCCTGGAGCGCGCCTTCGACCTGCTCGAACGGATGGCGGACGCGGGCGGCGAGGTCGGCCTGAGCGAGCTGTCAGCGAGCAGCGGGCTGCCCCTGCCGACCATCCACCGCCTGATGCGCACGCTGGTGGCCTGCGGGTACGTACGCCAGCAGCCCAACCGGCGGTACGCACTCGGCCCGCGTCTGATCCGCCTCGGCGAGTCGGCCTCCCGGCTGCTGGGCACCTGGGCGCGGCCGTACCTCGCGCGGCTGGTCGAGGAGACCGGCGAGACGGCGAACATGGCCCTGCTGGACGGGGACGAGATCGTCTACGTGGCGCAGGTGCCCTCCAAGCACTCGATGCGCATGTTCACGGAGGTCGGCCGGCGGGTGCTGCCGCACTCCACGGGCGTGGGCAAGGCCCTGCTCGCCGGTTTCCCGCCGGAGGAGGTGCGGGCGCTGCTCGCCCGGACGGGCATGCCCGCCGCGACGGAGAAGACGATCACGACGGCCGACGGGTTCCTCGCAGCCCTGGAGGACGTGCGCCGGCAGGGCTACGCCATCGACGACAACGAGCAGGAGATCGGGGTCCGTTGCCTCGCGGTCCCGGTGCCCGACTCCCCCACCGCCGCGGCCATCTCCATCTCCGGCCCGGCCGGCCGGGTCACGGAGGCGGCGACGAACAAGATCGTGCCGGTGCTCCAGCAGGTCGCCGGGGAGCTGTCCGAGGCGCTGGCGAGCCAGAGCCCGGCGTGACGGGCACAGGGCGGCGCACGGCGGGGAACCCCTCGTCGCCGTACGGGCCCTGACGCGCCCTCACCCGACAGGCCCCGGCCCCCTACCCCTGACCTCGCACCGGCTCCCCGAAGAGATCCACCGCCCGCCGGACCTCCGCCAGCTCCACGGACAGCGCGCTCACCGAGCCGATCGCGCCCGCGAGCAGCAGGAGGGAGCGGCGCAGGCGGGAGATCTCGGGGACGCCGTCGGCGGCTATGGCGGCCACGGCGGCCAGTTCCTCCTCGGCGATGGTCCGGTCGGCGAACTCGCCGGGATGGGCGGCCAGTCGGCGGCGCAACCGGGACACGGCGGAGCGCAGCTCCGCCACGCGCGGGTCGTCGCCCCCGGTCACGGGCCCCTGCCGCTTCTGCTCCACGCTCCGCAACACAGTCCTCCCCCTCGCACCTCGCCGTGCGCATGCCCTTCCGACGCGAAGTCCCCCACACCGGGCAGCGATCGGGCGCCCGGCCGGTCGGTGCGGGCGACAGTAAACGACGCGGGCCGCCGGGCGCCAGTCCATTGCGTCATCGACTTGTTTCGCTGAGTGACTTTCTGGCCCGGGGCGCACGCCTGTCCGACGCGCGACCCGCGCCGTCGTACCCCCGTACGGGGCGTGCGGTATGCAGGAGCCATGACGACACGGGAGACGACGGGCGGGGCACAAGCGGTTGCGGGGCTGCTGCTCGCCGCCGGTGGCGGGCGGCGGCTCGGCGGACGGCCCAAGGCACTGCTCCCCCATCGGGGACGGCCCCTTGTGGAGCACGCGGTGCGGGTGTTGCGGGAGGGCGGCTGCGCGAGGGTCCACGTGGTTCTGGGCGCACAGGCCGACGAGGTGCGCGCACGCGCCTCGCTGCCGGGCTGCGTCCTGGTCGACAACCCGGACTGGGAGCAGGGCATGGGGACCTCCCTGCGCGCCGGGCTCGATTCGCTCGCCGGCACGGGCGCCCGGGCCGCCCTGGTGTCACTCGTCGACCAGCCCGGCATCGGACCCGAGGCGGTGGCCCGGGTCCTCGCGGCGCACGAGGGCGAGGAGTCGCTCGTCTCGGCCGCGTACGACGGTGTGCGCGGCCATCCGGTGCTGTTCGGTGCCGCCCACTGGGCGGGCATCGCCGCGACTGCGGAAGGGGACCGGGGGGCACGTGCCTATCTGACGGAGCACCGGCCGGCGATCACCCTCGTCGAGTGCGGCGACGTGGCCCGGCCCTTCGACATCGACACCGAAGCCGATCTGACCCACCTGGAGTGAGCGGGGTGGCACGGAGCGCCACCCTTCCTCGATCCGGAGAATCTCGACATCAACAGATGATTGAACTTCCACCATGAGGAAACTAGTATCCACTGTCCAGAAGCGCCCGGCCTCCCTCAGCTCCATCCCGGGCGCCGATCGCCGTATCCGGGAAGACTGGCACCCGGTGCCACACCGCCGCCGGTTCGTCTTCACAGCTCGCTGAAGGAAGTGACCGTTCATGTCCGCTCCAGCGCCGTCCCCGCTGGCCATCGTCGACGCCGAGCCCCTGCCCCGGCAGGAGGAGGTCCTCACCGAAGCGGCGCTCGCCTTCGTGGCCGAGCTGCACCGGCGGTTCACGCCCCGGCGTGACGAACTCCTCGCCCGCCGCGCCGAGCGCCGCGCCGAGATCGCCCGCACCTCCGCCCTCGACTTCCTCCCGGAGACGGCCGCGATCCGCGCCGACGACTCCTGGAAGGTCGCCCCGGCCCCGGACGCCCTGAACGACCGCCGGGTCGAGATCACCGGCCCCACCGACCGCAAGATGACCGTCAACGCTCTCAACTCGGGCGCCAGGGTGTGGCTCGCGGACTTCGAGGACGCCTCCGCGCCCACCTGGGAGAACGTGGTCCTCGGCCAGGTCAACCTGAGCGACGCCTACACCCGGAAGATCGACTTCACCGACCCGAAGTCCGGCAAGTCCTACGCCCTGAAGGCGGACGAGGAACTCGCCACGGTCGTCATGCGCCCGCGCGGCTGGCACCTGAACGAGCGTCACCTCGTGGACGCCGACGGCACCCCGGTGCCCGGCGCCCTCGTCGACTTCGGCCTGTACTTCTTCCACAACGCCCAGCGCCTGCTGGACCTCGGCAAGGGGCCGTACTTCTACCTCCCCAAGACGGAGTCCCACCTGGAGGCCCGCCTCTGGAACGAGGTGTTCGTCTTCGCGCAGGAGTACTGCGGCATCCCGCAGGGCACCATCCGGGCGACCGTCCTCATCGAGACGATCACCGCCGCGTACGAGATGGAGGAGATCCTCTACGAGCTGCGCGACCACGCCTCCGGGCTGAACGCGGGCCGCTGGGACTACCTGTTCTCCATCGTCAAGAACTTCCGTGACGGCGGCGCGAAGTTCGTCCTGCCGGACCGCAACGCGGTGACGATGACGGCCCCGTTCATGCGGGCCTACACCGAACTCCTCGTCCGCACCTGCCACAAGCGCGGCGCGCACGCCATCGGCGGCATGGCGGCCTTCATCCCCTCGCGCCGGGACGCCGAGGTCAACAAGGTCGCCTTCGAGAAGGTCCGCGCCGACAAGGACCGCGAGGCGAACGACGGTTTCGACGGCTCCTGGGTCGCCCACCCCGACCTGGTCCCGATCGCCATGGAGTCCTTCGACAACGTCCTGGGCGACAAGCCCCACCAGAAGGACCGGTTGCGCGAGGACGTCGACGTCCAGGCGGCCGACCTGATCGCGATCGACTCGCTCGACGCCAAGCCGACGTACGCGGGCCTGGTCAACGCCGTGCAGGTCGGCATTCGTTACATCGAGGCCTGGCTGCGCGGCATGGGCGCGGTCGCCATCTTCAACCTGATGGAGGACGCGGCCACCGCCGAGATCTCCCGCTCCCAGATCTGGCAGTGGATCAACGCGGAGGTCGTCCTCGACAACGGCGAGCAGGTCACCGCCGAACTCGCCCGCAAGGTCGCCGCCGAGGAACTCACCGCCATCCGCGCCGAGATCGGCGATGAGGCCTTCGCGGCCGGCAACTGGCAGCAGGCGCACGACCTGCTGCTGACGGTCTCCCTCGACGAGGATTACGCCGACTTCCTGACGCTGCCGGCGTACGAGCAGCTCAAGGGCTGACGCGCGAGCCGGACCTCTAGCGCTCCGAGTGGCCCAGGGTCTTCCCCGGGGCCACTCGGTCGCGTACGGCCTTCTTCACGGCCGTCGGCTCCGGGAACCCCTGCTCGCGCCGGTCCCAGACGACCTCGTCGCCGACCCGGACGACGAACACCCCGCCCGTGCCGGGCTTCAGGGCCAGTTCCGTCAGTTCGGCCTCGAAGGTCGTGAGCAGTTCCTGCGCCAGCCAGGCAGCGCGGGGCAGCCAGCGGCACCGGGTGCAGTACTCGATCTCGACACGGCCACTCATCCGAGGTGCACCGACCAATCCTGCTGGGCCGCGGGCTTGCCGTGCAGGTCGGGCACCTGCCTGAGCCACGCGGGGCGTCCTTGCTGGTTCTTCGCCGCCCGGAGGGCCTCCTCGGCGGCGAGCTCCTCCCGGGTGGGGAAGTCGGTGGGCAGCCACGCTCCGGAGGCGCGCACGCGCGCGTGCAGGTACGTCACGTACGCCTCGCGCACCTGCTCCGCGGTGGCGAAGCCCGGCTCGTCGGCGAGCCAGGCGTCGGGGACCTCGGCGAGGATCCGCCGCAGCAGTTCCTCGGTGACCTTCGGCGCCAGCTCGGCGTCGGCGGCCCGGACGTCGGGCCCGTAGTGGCCGAGGGCGTGGTGCCGGAAGTCGTAGGCCTTGCGGGGGTCGGTGGCGTCCCAGCGGTGGTGGAAGACGAGGGCGGCGCCGTGGTCGATCAGCCACAGGCGCGGACGGGCGACGCCGAGGGTGGGCCAGACCATCAGGTTGGAACTGTGGACCGTACGGTCGACGTTCACGGTCAGGGCGTCGAGCCAGACGATCTTCCCGGCCTCCAGCGGATCGACGGGGAAGACCCGGGCGATGTCCGGGGTGAAGTCCCGGGCGCCCGGCAGATGGTCCATGCCGAGGTTGACGCCCGCGCTGGCCGCGTGCAGGCCCCGCACCTCCTGGTGCGGCTCGTGGTCCGCGATCGCCGGGTCGAAGTGCACCAGGACCAGCTCGGGGAAGCGCAGCCCGAGGGCGCGGGCCAGTTCCCCCACGATCACCTCGGCGACGAGCGCCTTGCGGCCCTGCGCGGAGCCGGTGAACTTCACGACGTACGTGCCGAGGTCGTCCGCCTCGACGACTCCGGGGACGGAGCCGCCGGACCGCAGGGGTTCGACGTAGCGGGTCGCGGTGACCTCTCTCAGCATGATCCACGACCCCACGAACCGTCAGCCTGGTCTTTCACGGGCAACTCCCTCGCATACCGCCCGAGCATACAAAGCGGGGCGCCCGGGCGCGGCGGCGATCACGCGGACCGGCGGGCTGCCGAGCTCGCCGTAGCCGGATGCGTGCGCGCCGCGGTCAGGGTACGCAGGTCGTCGAGCACCCGGGCGTCCGTGCCGTCCGGGGCGCTCAGCGCGCTGCGCCCCTCGACCCGCCCGGGCGTCGGCGCCCCGGCCGAGTTCCGTCAGCAGCCAGGTCCTCAAGGCCCTGACCGGGCAGGCCGATCCGGTCGCCGTCCTGCTCGGCGCCGCGCTGGTCTGCACGGCCGACCTGCTCGGCCGCACCGTCATCGCCCCCGCCCGGCTGGGCGCCGGCCTGATGACCGCGGTGATCGGCACGCCGTACTTCCTGCACCTGCTGGTCCGCGGCCGCAGAACGACATGACGCCCCAATAGGTCATCAATAGTCAAAGTGTCCCGGAAGTCCCTGTTGTATGGATGCACACACAACAGGAGCGAGGGAGCATGGCCAAGGACATCACGGATTCGGGCCCGCCCCAGGAGGCGAGCCTGAAGCCCGACGCGATCGGGTTCGTCGACGCGCTGGTCATCGGACTCAACGCGACCTCACCCGCGTACTCCGTGGCGGCGGTCATCGGCCCGATCGTGGCGCTGGTGGGCATCTACGCCCCCGGGGTAATGCTCGCGTCGTTCGTGCCCATGCTGCTGATCGCGTCGGCGTTCTACTACCTCAACAAGGTCGACCAGGACTGCGGCACGACGTTCTCCTGGGTCACCCGGGCCATGGGGCCGTGGGCGGGCTGGCTCGGCGGCTGGGCCATCGCCATGACCGGTGTCCTGGTGGTCGGGTCGCTGGCGGACGTCGCGGTGACCTTCTTCCTGCTCGCCGTCGGCCTGGACGGCTGGGCCGACAACGACGCCGTGCGCCAGTTGCTGACGGTCCTGCTGATCCTGGTGATGACGGCCGTCTGCGTGATCGGCACCGAAGTGTCGGCCAAGGTGCAGAACGTCCTCATCCTGGCTCAGGTCGCCTGCCTGCTCGTCTTCGCCGTGGTCGCGCTCTACCGCGTCTACGCCGACACCGGCACCCTCGACGCCATCGATCCGAGGTTCAGCTGGCTCGACCCGTTCGGAGCCGGCGGAGCGCCCCTCACCGCCGCCCTGCTGCTCGGCGTGTTCATCTACTGGGGGTGGGAATCGGCGGTCAACCTCACCGAGGAGGTGGAGAACTCGGCCACCGCCCCGGGCAAGGCGGCCGTCTGGTCGACGGTGCTGCTGCTGGTGACCTACGTCGCGGTCGCCTTCGCGGTGGTGGCCTACGCCGGAACGGACTACCTCGCCGAGAACGCGGCGGAGGAGGAGTTCATCTTCGCCCTGCTCGCCGAGGAGGCGATGGGCGGCTGGGACTGGGTCGTGCTGCTGGCGGTCTCGACGTCGGCGCTCGCCTCCACGCAGACGACGATCATCCCGGCGTCGCGCACGGGCCTGTCCATGGCACGCCGGCACGCGCTGCCCGCGCACTTCGGCCGCATCCACCCGCGGTTCCGCACCCCCGACGTGAGCACCTGGTGGGTCGCCGGCATCGCCATCGTCTGGTACCTCGTCCTCTACCAGCTCAGCGAGAACGCCCTCTTCGACTCCCTCACCGCCCTGTCCCTGCTGATCGCCTTCTACTACGCGCTCACCGGTCTCGCCTGCGCCGTCTACTACCGCCGCCAACTGACCCGCAGCGTCCGCAACTTCTTCCTGATCGGCCTCGGTCCGCTGGTCGGTGCGGGGCTGCTGGCGTGGCTGCTGGTGGAATCCGTGACGGACATGGCCGACCCCGACAACTCCTACAGCGGCGTCTCCTGGTTCGGGCTCGGTCCCCCGCTCGTCATCGGCATCGGCATCGTCGTCGCGGGCGTGGTCCTCATGGTCGTGTGGCGGCTGATGGCGCCCGCCTTCTGGTCGGAACACCCGAGCGTGGTCGACCCGGCCCTCCTCGACGGCAAGGAGTCCTGAAGATGTCGGTGGTCCTCGGCTACGACGAGTCCCCGGGCGCCCTCCAGGCGCTGCGCGTCGCCATCGAGGTGGCGACCGCGTACGACGAACCCCTGGTGATCGTCTACGGCGCCGCCGCCCCCGGTGTCACGGGCGAGGAGTACGGCGCTCATCACGAGGCCGTCCGCGAGGCCGGCAACACCGCACTCGCTCACGCGGTCCGGGTGGCCGACGAGGCCGGGGTGCGGACGTCGGTGGAGCTCATCGACGAGCGGCCCGCGCAGGCGCTGATCGAGGCGGCGGCCCGCCACGGCGCCAGGGTCATCGTGGTGGGCACGTGGGGCGAGAGCCCGGTGCGCGGGGCGCTGCTGGGCTCGACCCCGCACAAGCTGCTGCACCTGTCGAGCGTGCCGGTGCTCTGCGTGCCGGCCGGGTCATGAGCCGTCGGAGCGGCGTCGCGCGAGCGGTGTGAAGACGTACAGGCCGAGGATGTCCGGCAGGGGCGCGACGCCGGGACCACCCTCCCGTACCCAGGAGACGACGTCCTCGGTGGCGGCCGGGTCGTTGACCAGTCCGAGCCACACCGGCCGGGCTCCGGCGGCCCGGCCCGCCGCTGACGGCTGGACGACGATGACGTTGGCCTGGTCGCAGACGTCGAGGCAGTCGGAGACGCGCACCGGTGCCGCCTCGCGCAGGCGCTCGGTCTGGGCGGCGTGATCGACGCCTCTGATCTTGCGGCTGCCGCAGCAGCAGTCCCGGCAGACGACGATGCGGCAGGGGACCCCTGCGTCCTGCCTCGCGGACATGCCGCACCCTCCCTAACTGCCTGTTGTGATCATCATTTCATGCGGGCACCCGGGCCCGGCGGGTCAGGTCCCTGCTCTCAGCGGGTTGGGCAGCGGACGGTAGCGGGCGTCCGCGCCGTCCGCGCCCGTCCAGCGCAGCAGCAGGTTGGTCTTGGCGGGGAGGGCCGGTGAGGTGAGCAGGGCGGGGATCTCGGGGAGGTCGTGGCGGGCGAGTTCGCGGCGGGCGGCGGGCCAGGGGTCGAACCCGGGGTGCCGTTCGGTGAGGGCGCCCGCGATCTCGATGAGGTGGTTGACGACCAGGCAGTACACGAGCCGCTCCCAGCCGGCCTGCCGCGACACGTCCGGCAGCAGCTTCACGCCCTCGGCATCCCGGTACAGCGCCTGCACGGGCAGGCCCTCGGCGTCCACGGCGACCAGGGTGTTCTGCAGGTGTGCCTCGATGACGACGCCGTGCTCGGCGAACGCCGTCAGCGCCGGGGGCACCACCTGGGCCAGGTACGCCCCCCACCAGGCCCCGGGGTCGACGGGGCGGTCGAGCGGGCTGCCGTCGAAGCCCTCGACGAGACCGGCGGCGAGCAGCGGGGTCGCGCCGGGCAGGAGGCGGTCGCCGAAGCCGTCGCGGACGAGGACGGCCAGGGCCTCGAAAGCGAAGTCGGCGGTGCGGTACCCGCGGTCGCCGAGCCAGGCCGGGGGCCCGTCGAACGTCGCGAAGGCGGCACACACGGCCGCGTCCGTCCTGCGCAGGGCGAGCAGGTCGTGGCGCCACAGCCGGCGGATGTCGTTGGTGATGCGCACGTCCAGGCTGAACTTGAGAAAGAGGTCGCACTCGGGCGTGTAGAGCGTGCGGATCGCGGCCGTGGGCCAGGTGTCGACGGCGGTCGTGCCGAGCCTGATCAGCCTGCCGTCCGCGAAGGCGGCCGCGAGCTCCTGCCCGGCCAGGTCGAGCTGCCAGGGGTGGGCCGGGAGCAGGCGGTAGCCGGGCGGGGCGGTACCGAGGGCGTCGAGGGCGGAGGTGTCGCCCTCCTCGACGACGGTGTCCTCGCGCAGTCCGAGCAGGGCCATCGGGAAGCGGGCGTACGCCTCGGGCGCGTACGGCAGCCAGCCGGCGGCGGGGCCGCCCCCGCGCGCCTTGGGGGCCGGGTGGTGGGTGTGGCCGGTGAGGAGGGACTGCTCGGAGCGCAGGTAGAGGTCGTCGGGCGGGGTGGCCCGGGCGCGGGCGGCGAGCAGGGCGGCCAGGGTGTCCCGGCTGTCGAGCATCTCGGCGGGCAGTTCGTGGTTGGACACCGCGGTGTGCCGGCGCAGTTCCTCGGCGACCAGCTTGACCAGCTCGGCGTGGCCGACGCGGTGCCAGGTGCCCGCGACCTCGATCTCCGGTTCGGTGGGCCGCCGCGCTCCGCGCACCCGCAGCAGCCGGCCCCCGCCGGGCAGCCGGTAGACATGGTGTCCGCCCTCCCGGCGCACCGGCCGGGCCACCTCCCGCAGCAGGCAGTTCAGCAGGGGCACGGCGGCATATGCGTCGGCGAGGGCGCCGATGGCCGGGTTGTCGCCGTGGGCCGAGTCGTCGTCGGCGGGCGGGGGCATGAGGTCCACGCGTTCCACTCGTCCCTACGGTCCTTCCAGCGTTCCGGGCGGAGATGATCAGTATGTCGGTCGTCGCCATTCCGCTGTGACGCCCCTATTCGTACCCGAGGAGCCCGCCCGTGCACCGTCCCCCCACCGCCGAGACCGAGGTCGCCGACGAACTGTCCGTCGTACGGCCCGGCCTCCTGCCGCGGTACGAGGCCGAACTGCCCGGCGCCCGGGCGGCCGTGCTGTCCCGGCTGTGGCGCGGTCTCGCCCATGATCCGCTGCCCTGGGTCACCCGCGGCGAGCAGGGCCGGGAGGGGCTGACGCTGTCCCTGTCGGACGGCCGCCGCCTGCACGGCCCGCGGCCGGATCCGTATGCGACCGGCGCGTACGTCACCGTCGTACGGCTCGACGAGAAGGAGTACGAGGATCCGGCGCGGCTGATGACGGACCTCGCCGTACCGCACTCCGCTTCCCTCGCCGCCGAACTCGGGCACGGCGTCGCCTCGTTGGCGCTGTCGAGAGCGGGGCAGGAGGGGGATAGGGACGGCTGGCCGGAGAGCGACTGGGAGTGGGAGCAGCGGATCGTCGACGGGCATCCGTTCCATCCGACGTGCCGGTCCCGGCCCGGCTTCTCGGTGGCCGAACAGCTCGCCTACGGGCCCGAGCACCGGCCGGTCGTGGAGCTGGGGCTGGTGCCGGTGCGGGCGCAGGAGTGCCTGGTGACGGGCGAATGGCCGCGGGAGCTGCGGGACGGGGCGCGGGTGGTGCTGCCGGTGCATCCGTGGCAGGCGGCGCATGTGCTGAAGCGGGCGTGCGAGGAGCGGCTCCCCGCGCATCCGCTGATGTCCCTGCGGACGCTGGCCCTGCCCGGCGGGCCGCATGTGAAGACCTCGCTGAGTGCCCGGCTGACGTCCTCGGTGCGGGACATCTCCCTGCCCTCGGTCGCCGCGTCGGCGATGCTGTCGGACTTCGCCGTGGCGCCCGCGGCGCGCACGGACGGCCTGCTGCACGTCACCCGCACCCTGGGCGCCGCGGCGGCCGGTTCCCCCGACTTCGCGGCCGTCCTGCGGGAGTCGCCGCAGGCGTACGCGGGCAGCGGCGAACGGGTCCTTCCGGTGGCGGCGCTCGCCACCACCGAACTCCCCCGCTCCCCCGCCTGGCTGGCCGGTTTCGCGCGGCTCGCCCTCACCGTCGGGCTGCGGCTGCTGGAACTGGGCGTGGCCCTGGAGGCGCACGGCCAGAACCTCCTGGTGGTCCTCTCGGCGGCGGGCGATCCGCTGCGCCTGGTCTACCGCGATCTGGCCGACATCCGCGTCAGCCCGGCCCGCCTCGCCCGGCACGGCATCACGGTGCCCGATCTGCCCGCCCGCATGGTCACGGACGACGAACGCGCGCTGCGCCGCAAGCTGTTCGGCTCGCTCGTGGCGGGCGCGCTGGCCGGCACGGCCGGATCGGGTCCGGCGCTCGCCGCGGCGCTGGAGAGGGCCGTACGGGACCTGCCGCACACCCCGGACCTCGCGGCGCTGTGCGCGGATCCGCTGCCCACGAAGGCGCTGACGCTGATGCGGCTCTCGCCGCAGACGCCCGGGGACCAGTGGGCGCGACTGCCCAATCCGCTGGTGTGAACCGGCGTTTTGGAGCCGGAGCCGGGTGATCAATAGGATCCGGCGATGATCACAAGAACACGGCTGGCGACAGGGGTCTGTGCCCTGCTCGCCGCGCTGACGGCCGGGCTCGCCTTCCCGGCCGGGGCGGCCGCCGGTGAACCCACGGGCCAGGACGCCCCCAAGGTCGACCTCGTCCTCGATGTGAGCGGCTCGATGCGGGCCCGGGACATCGACGGCCAGTCGCGGATGGCCGCCGCGAAGCAGGCGTTCAACGAGGTGCTCGACGCGACGCCCGAGGAGGTCGAACTCGGCATCCGTACCCTGGGCGCCGACTACCCCGGGGACGACCGGAAGACGGGCTGCAAGGACACCGCGCAGCTCTACCCGGTCGGCCCGCTCGACCGCACCGAGGCCAAGGCGGCCGTCGCCACCCTCACCCCGACGGGCTGGACGCCGATCGGCCCGGCCCTGCTGAAGGCGGCCGACGACCTGGAGGGCGGTAACGGCTCCAAGCGGATCGTGCTGATCAGCGACGGTGAGGACACCTGCGCCCCGCTCGACCCGTGCGAGGTCGCCCGCGAGATAGCGGCCAAGGGCATCGGCCTGACCATCGACACGCTGGGCCTGGTGCCGACCGCCAAGCTGAGCAGGCAGCTGAGCTGCATCGCCGAGGCCACCGGCGGCACCTACACCTCGGTCGAGCACCAGGACGAACTCACCGACCGGGTCAACCAGTTGGTGGACCGAGCGGCCGATCCGGTGGTGACGCCGGTGCCGGCGGAGGGCGCCGACCGGTGCACGGCGGCGCCGACGCTGAAGTCGGGCCTGTACACCGACCGGGAGGAGTTCGGGCAGCAGCGCTGGTACCGGGTGGAGGTCCTGCCGGGGCAGGAGCTGCGCGCCTCGGTGAGCGTCGCGGCCGACCGGGCCGTGAACCCCGACTACGGCGTCCTGCTGCGGGCCGTCACGTCCAAGGGCCGCGAGATCGTGCGCGGCGAGGCGGCGGGCAACGGCCGCACGGACGTGATCTCGACCGGGCTGAGGTACCCCGAGCCCGAGCGTGACGACGCCGACGGCGACAAGCCGGCCGCGGAGACCGTGTGCCTGGCCGTCACCCACTCCTTCTCGGCGGCCTCCGGCGTGAAGGCCACGCCCGGTCTGCCGCTGGAGCTGACCGTCGACGTCGTGGACGGCCCGAGCCAGGCGGGCGACGTGGCCGCCTTCGGCCTCGGCCGCGGCTGGTGGCTGCTCGGCGTGCTGATCCTCACCGGCTTCCTCGCCGGTCTCGTCTGGGGCTGGCTGTCGCGCTGGCGAGTCGCGGTCTGGAGGACCAACTGATGACAGTGGTACGAGCGTTGAGCGCGGCATTGCTGACCCTCGGCCTGGCGGCCGCCCCGGCCGCGGCCGACGCCTCACCGAGTCCGTCGCAGGACGACAGGTCGGCCCCCACGCGGGCCGGTACGTCGTTCCGTACGGCGACGGAGATCGAGCAGGGGCAGTCGGCCACGGCGAGCGGCTCCACCGGCGACTACCTGTACTGGTCGTTCCCCGCCGACACCGGGCAGCGCCCCACGGTCGAGGCGACGGTGAAGCTGCCGGAGACCCACGCCCCGCAGACCTGGCAGATCGACGTCTACGACGGCCTGCGCCGTCGCCAGGCCTGCCAGTACGGGACGCAGACGCGCACCGCCGCGGCGGACGCCTCCTCCGTCGAGCTGGCCTGCGTACTGCGCACGGTCCGCGCCTGGTCGGAGCCGTGGGCCGACGACCCGCTGCCGGGCACCTACTACATCCGGCTGACGACCACCGGCGTCGCCACCGCCGACCTCGGCCTCCCGGTCGGCAGCGAAGTGCGGGTGGACTCCAAGGACATCGGCGGGTCCGCGGCGGTGGACGGCTCGCTCGCCCAGCCTCTGGTGCCGGGGGTCGCCACCAAGCCCGAGAAGGAGCAGGAGGACGCGGCGGTGCTGGCCGGTCTCGAACCCGAGGACGGCTGGACGTCCGGCTGGTGGTCGGACCGGTGGGTGTGGACCGCGGCCGGCGGGATCCTGGCCGCGCTGGCGGGAGTCGGCGGGTACACGCTGACGCGCGGGACGGGACGGCCGTCACGGGTGCCGCCGAGCGCGTGACCGTGCGCGGAAGGCCCGTTCGCGGCGACCGAGCGTCAGCCTCCCTCTGACGTCACCTCAGAAGGCCCGCCCCGTGCGGGCCTTCTCTCCTGCCTCGCGCAGCGCCTTGGCCGGCGTGCCCTCGCCGGTCACCTCGACCCGGCCCTCTCCCACGGCCCGGCCCAGACTCAGTTCCCCCCGGCTGAGAGCCGTGCACGTGGCGGTGTCCAGGACCAGCCGGGCGTCCGGCTCTCCGGGGGCGGGCCCGTCGCCGTACACGGGACCCTCCTCGGCACCGGCGTACAGGTGGAACAGGCCTTCCTCCAGGCGGACTTCGACGAGCCCCTCCCCGTCCAGCAGGCGCAGCAGGGGCAGGGCGAACCAGTGCGCCCGCACCGCGTCCGTCGGCCGCCGCTCCCCGAGCTCGGCTTGCCCCCACTCCCCCAGCGCCTGCAACACCGGAAGCACCTGCCTTCCCCGTGCCGTGAGTTCGTACACGAAGGCCGCGCCGGGCGGCGGCAGCCGCCGCCGGGTCGCGAGGCCGTCGCGCTCCATGTCCTTGAGCCGCGAGGCGAGTACGTCGGTGCTGACCCCGGGCAGGTCCGCGTGCAGGTCGGTATAGCGGCGGGGACCGGCGAGGAGCTCCCGGACGATCAGCAGGGTCCAGCGGTCACCGACCAGGTCGAGCGCGCGGGCGGCGGAGCAGTACTGGTCGTAGCGTCGGCGAGGTGGCATGCGACGCAGTCTAGACAAGTTGTTGGACTTTCCAAGCGCCTACTTGGTAAAACCAAGCAACACAGTCGGCAGAGGGGAAGCGGCGCATGGAGTTCCGGCAGTCCAGCAAGCTCAGCGAGGTCTGTTACGAGATCCGCGGCCCGGTCATCGAGCACGCCAACGCGCTGGAGGAGGCGGGCCACAGCGTGCTGCGCCTGAACACGGGCAATCCCGCGCTCTTCGGGTTCGAGGCGCCGGAGGAGATCATCCAGGACATGATCCGGATGCTGCCGCAGGCGCACGGCTACACCGACTCGCGCGGCATCCTCTCCGCCCGCCGTGCGGTCGCCCAGCGCTACCAGACCCTCGGCCTGGAGGTCGGCGTCGACGACGTCTTCCTCGGCAACGGCGTCTCGGAACTGGTGTCGATGGCCGTGCAGGCGCTCATCGAGGACGGCGACGAAATCCTCATCCCCGCCCCGGACTTCCCCCTCTGGACCGCGGTGACGACCCTCGCGGGCGGCAAGGCGGTCCACTACCTGTGCGACGAGCAGGCCGACTGGTACCCCGACCTCGACGACATGGCGTCGAAGATCACCGACCGCACCAAGGCGGTGGTGATCATCAACCCGAACAACCCCACCGGCGCGGTCTACCCCAAGGAGATCGTCGAGGGCATCCTCGACCTCGCCCGGCGGCACGGCCTCATGGTCTTCGCCGACGAGATCTACGACCAGATCCTCTACGACGACGCCGTGCACCACTCGGCCGCAGCCCTCGCCCCCGACCTGGTGGTCCTCACCTTCTGCGGCCTGTCCAAGACGTACCGCGTGGCGGGCTTCCGCTCCGGCTGGCTGGTGGTCACGGGACCGCGGCAGCACGCGAAGGACTACCTGGAGGGCCTCACCATGCTTGCCTCCATGCGGCTGTGCGCCAACGCGCCCGCGCAGTACGCCATCCAGGCCGCGCTCGGCGGCCGGCAGTCCATCGGCGACCTCACCAGGCCCGGCGGGCGGCTGCTGGAACAGCGGGACGTGGCCTGGCGGATGCTCAACGAGATCCCGGGCGTGACGTGCGTGAAGCCGAAGGGCGCGCTGTACGCCTTCCCGCGCATCGACCCCAAGGTGCACAAGATCCACGACGACGAGCGGTTCGTCCTGGACCTGCTGCTGCGGGAGAAGATCCAGGTGGTCCAGGGAACGGGCTTCAACTGGCCGGCCCCGGATCACTTCCGCATCCTGACCCTGCCGCACGCGGACGACCTGGAGGCGGCGATCGGCCGGATCGGGCGGTTCCTCGGTGGGTACCGCCAGTAGGGGTCAGCGGCGTCGGCGAGGGCTGCGGTCAGGCGCCCGGCCAATACGCGGAACGCAGAAGGACGCCACCAACAGTCACCCCAGGGCGACTTCGCACCAGACGGTCTTGGTGTAGGGGTCGCCGCAGGTCGTTCCCCAGTGGGTGCCCAGGGCTTCGACGAGGAGGAGGCCCCGGCCGGAGTCCAGGTCGGGGGATGGCGCGGGGAGGGTGCCGGGCGGGGGTGGGCGGCGGTCGGGGCGAGGGTCCGTGACTTCGATACGGAGGGTGGGGTCCGTCGAGTAGAGGGTCAGGCGAAGGCGGAAGTCACGGCCACGCACCCGGCCGTGCCGGACCGCGTTCGCGGCGAGTTCGGCCACGAGGAGTGAGCTCGTGCGGTTGGGCTCGCTGTCGTACGGCCGGCCCCAGCGGTGGAGTTGCTCGGCTGCGAGGCGACGGGCGAGACGGGCACCTCTGGGGGTGGCCGATAGACGGATCGTGAAGTGGTGAGTGAGAGCGGCGGGTTGGGCGGTACCAAGGCCGGGTTCCGTCGAATGGGCAACATCGGCGTTCATGTCACTCAGCGTGGCCGGATGTCTCTACGCTGACCAGCAACGACGGCGGTACGCAGCGTCACTGTCCGGTCGCTGTCCGGCTCTGTCCGGGCGGCGTGGCGTTACACGGTGCGGTGGTGCGGAGTTGGGTTCGGGCGGCAGGTGGAGGTGTCCGGGTGTGGGCGTGACGGTGCAGGGGTCGCAGAACGGGGACGGGATGGAGCCGTACGGTGCCGACGACGAGGAGTCGGCAGGGGTACTGCGGACGGTCGGACGGGTCATCAAGACCTGCCGCGAGCGGAAGGGGCTCCGACAGGCCGAGTTGGGGACGGCCATCGGGTACAGCGAGGAGCAGGTGTCCTCGGTGGAACGGGGGCGGCGGGCGCCGAGCCCGACGTTTCTGGAGGCGGCCGACCAGGTGTTGGACGCAGGAGGGCTGATCGTCGGGCTGCGGAAGGACGTGGAGGAGGCCCGGTATCCGAAGAAGGTGCGGGATCTGGCGAAGTTGGAGGCGGAGGCGGTCGAGCTGTGCGCCTACGCCAACTCCGTCGTCCATGGCCTGCTCCAGACACCGGAGTATGCGGGAGCGTTGTACGGGATGCGGCGTCCGCCTTTCGCTGAGGACGAGGTCGAACGCCTCGTCGCCGCACGCTTGGCACGGCAGGAGATCTTCGACCGGCAGCCCAGCCCCGTCTTCAGTTTCGTCCTGGAAGAGGTGACGCTGCGCCGTCCGCTCGGGGGCAGAATGGTGATGCGGAAGCAGCTCGAACAACTGTTGGAGGTAGGTCGGCGGCGAAACGTGGAGATCCAGGTGATGCCCACGGATCGCGAGGACCACGCCGGTCTTGCGGGGTCACTTCAGCTGCTCCGGCTCAAGGAAGGGGACACCGTGGGGCACAACGAGGTACAGCTCACCAGTCGGCTGATCTCCCATCCCAACGAGGTCCAGATCCACGAGATCCGCTATGGCATCATCCGGGCGCAAGCCCTCACGCCCCGTGAGTCGCTGGCCTTCATCGAAAAAGTGCTGGGAGAGACATGATGACCAATCCCTCGACGGGGAACGGTTCCGCGCTGGAGTGGTTCAAGAGCAGTTACAGCACCAATGACGGCCCGGAGTGCGTGGAGGTCGCCTTCGCGCCCCAGAGCATTCACATACGGGACTCGAAGCGCGTGCAGGGCCCGCGACTTGCTTTCGGGGCTCGGCAGTGGGCCGCCTTCGTCTCGTACGCCGCAGATCACTGATGTACGACCCACTGACGCCCCGCGTCCGGTTTCGTACCGGGCCCGGGGCGTCGACACGTTCCCGAAGGGATCTTCGAGGTCGGGTGGTGCGTGGATCCCCAGTTCACGTTGAACTGTGCACCTAGGCCAACTCCGTCATCCATGGCCTGCTTCAGACGCCGGAGCACTCGGGGGCGTTGTACAGGATGCGTCGTCCCCCTTATGACGGGGGCGGCGGGCATGCGAGGGCCGCCGCCGCGCCGCGCCCTTCAGTTCCCCGCCGCCACCGCCCGTACCACCACAAGCGCCTCGCGCACTGCCCCCGGGATATCCGTCACCGGGAAGTGCGCCTGGCGCACCACGCGTTCGCGGTCCACCACCAGCACCGCCCGCTTCACCCGCAGCGCCTGCCCGGCACGGAACACCGGAAGCCGCAGAGCGGCGGCGAGACGCAGGTCGACGTCTGAGAGCAAGGTGAAGGGAATGTCCTCCTCGGTCGCGAACACCCGCTGCTCGTCCGGGCGTTGCGTACTCACGCCGCGGACTTCGGCGCCCGCCGCGCGGAAGTCGTCGTACGCGTCCCGGAACAACCGGTTCTCCAGCGTGCAGCCGATGGCGCCCGGAATGTCTGCCCACCCATCCGGCAACGAACCCGGGCGACCGGTCGCGGGGTAGCAGAACAGCACGGTGGCAGCGGCCTCGGCCACCGGGTCCAGCGGCTCACCGTCCCGGTGCCCTGGCAGTTCGAGGATCGGCAGCCGCTCGCCCACCAGGCCCGCCACCCGCAACGCCTCCGCACTGTCCGCGTCAGCCGTTCCGCTCAGTGAGCCGTCGCCGAGCAGCCAGCGGTCCGCCCAGTCCTGCATCGAGAGCAGCACGGGCAGCAGCCCCCGCCCGCTCTCCGTAAGCCGGTACTCGTACCGCACCGGGCCACTCTGATACGGAACCCTCTCCAGGACCTCCGCCTCCACCAGGTGCGCAAGGCGCTCGGTCAGCACCTTCCGGGAGATCCCCAACTCCCCCTGAAGCACGTCGAACCGGTGGTGCCCCCGTGCGGTCTCCCTGACCAGGAGCAGGCTCCACCAGTCCCCGACCACCGCCGCCGCCTGCGCGATCGCACAGGCGGCGTCCCGCTGGGGCACTGACCTGACCATGAGCCTCCTGTCTTGCGGATCCAACGTCCGGTCTTCGAAACCATCTTGCGCCATGTGGTCAGTTCCGGATAGGAACTGAATCGAGGCCAGGTAGGTTCCCAAAAGAGACTCACTGAAGGGTGGGCATCGCATGAGCGAGACGCCGACGGTCCCGGAGCGCGATCTCCGCGCCACTCACCACGCGACCACGCCTCCGGCCGTCTTCTGGCGCTACTGGGCCGCTGCCACCGTCAGCAACGCGGGCACAGCCGTTACCGCCCTCGCTCTACCCCTGGTCGCCCTCACAGTCCTCGACGCCACGGCGTTACAGGCTGCCCTGCTCGCCGCCGCCGGACAGATCTCCTGGCTACTGCTCAGCCTCCCGGCCGGAGTGATCACCCAGCGCGTCCCGCTCCGCCGCCTCCAGGTCACCCTCGATCTCGTACGGTTCGCCGCCGTCGGATCCCTCCCGCTCGCCTGGTGGCTCGACCGGCTCACCTACCAGCACCTGTTGCTCGCCGCTCTGGTCACCGGAGCCGCGACCGTCCTCTTCGACATCGGCAACTCGACCTTTCTGCCCGCCATCGTCCCGGACCGGCAGCTCGCCGCCCGCAACAGCCTGATGTCCGGCACACACGCCGTCACCGAGACCGGAGGGCCTTCCGGGGGCGGACTCCTCGTGCACGCCGCGGGGCCGGTCGGCGCACTGATCGTGGACTCGGCCAGCTACCTGCTCTCCGCCGTGCTGCTGCGCACCCTCCCTGAGCGCCGTCCCGCTCCCCCCTCCGGCGACGGCGCCCTCCGACTGATCCGCGAGGGCTGGACGTATGTGACGCGGCACCCGGTGATGCTGCCCTGCATGCTCTGGGCCACCGCCACGAACTTCGTCTGCGCCGCACTGGTTGCCCTCACTCCCCTGTACCTGGTCCGGGAGGCCGGACTGACGCCCGGAGAACTCGGCTTGGTGCTCGCCATGGACGGAGTCGGCGCGCTCGCGGGATCCGCCGTGGCGGTTCGGCTCACCCGGCGATTCGGCACGGCCCGGGGCCTCGTCGGTACGGCGCTGGCCGGCGGCGGTGCCGCCCTGCTGGCCCCGCTCACCACATCCGCCGCCGACGCGCACTGGTTCGCCCTGGGCAATGCCGGCTTCGCCTTCGGCGTCGCCATCGGGTCGATCACCACCCGCACCCACCGCCAGACCGAGTCTCCGCCCGCGCTTCTCTCCCGTGTCATGGCCACCGTCCGCTTCGTCTCCTGGGGCGCTCAGCCCCTCGGCGCCCTCACCGCCGGTCTGCTCGCAACGTACGCGGGGACGCACGCGACCCTGTGGACGGTGTGCGCAGCCGCGCTCCTGCCGCCGCTGTATCTGCTCGCGGTGCCTGTGGGCCGCCGCCGGGACTTGGTCTGACACAGACGCCCCGGGCTGGGAGCGCGGAGATCCTCTACTGAGGCGGGACCTGGCCGAGCTGCTGTCGGCCGTCGCTCTGGTCGCCACGTGGCGTCTCGGTCCCCCGGCGCGGCGGGCCGTGCCGCGGGCGAGGCGTGGTCCCGGCGGGGAATGTCAGTGGCGAGTCGTAGCCTACGAGCAGGTGGGGCGAGCAGCCCCGGGGCCTGTCCGAGACCGGAGAGGAGCACGCCGTGACCCGACCGCCGACCGCCGCGCAGCGGCGTGTCATCGACGCCGCCGATCCCGTCACCGGGCGGCTCCGGGGTACGGAGTCGCAGCTCGCGACACTGGTGAAGCGGGGTCTTGCCTTCCGCCACCCCCGGCCGCCGCACGATCACTTTCTGACGCCGGAGGGGCACCGGGTGCGGCAGGGCATCACACAGGCGCCCGAGCCCGCCGGGGAGGCGCCCGCGTCGACGGGCGTGTTCGCGGCGCGCGTCGGCGGCGAGGAGGCCGCCGCAGAGGCCGGTCCCGTCCGGCGCCGCGAGGTGCACAGCGCCTGGCAGGGGCTGCTGGAGCTGCGCCGGATGACCAACCCGGGCGGGGCCACGGACCGGCCGTGCGGCTGGGAGCGTACGCACCTGGTGCAGGCCGCCGCGCTGGCACTGGAGGCGGCGGGGCACGGTCCGGCGGGGCAGGAGGGCGGGGGTTACCGCGTGCGGGAGACTCCGCAGCCGGAGGCCGTCGCCGTGCACGAGCCGGACGGCGAGGCGCTGCGGGCCTGCGCGGCCACCCTGGAAGGGACAGGCTGGCAGGTGAGTGAGCACCGCGAGCCGCGCGGCGGGACCCGGTATCTGCTGGCTTCGCCGCGCCGGGCGTGATGAGCATGCCAAGATCGGTGGATCGTTGTGCAGTGCACGAGACTCCGAAGGGGAAGCAGTGAGCGAGCCGTTTTCCGTCCCTGTGACGGTCCGTGGGTACGAGACCGATGTGCAGGGACACCTCAACCAGGCGGTCTACCTCAACTACGCGGAGCACGCCCGCTGGTCGTTGCTCCAGGCCGCCGGGATCAGCCAGTCCGCCCTCATAGGCAGTGGCGTGGGCCCGGTCGCCCTGGAGACGACGATCCGCTACAAACGCGAGCTGCTCGCGGGCGACGAGGCCGAGGTGACCTGTGCCTTCGAGTGGGGCGACGGCAAGACGTTCCGGATCGAGCAGAGCGTCCTGAAGGCCGACGGCACGGTGGCCGCGGAGATCACCGCGGTCGGCGGGATCCTGGACCTGGAGAAGCGCAGGCTGGTCGCCGATCCCGCGGAGGTCTTCAGGAGGCTGGCGTCGGATCCGGGGCTGTTCGGGCTCTAGGCGGCGTCTCGCCAGATCGTCATGTCCACCGTGAGGGAGGCGACGTCTGCCCCTGTCAGAGAGGGGCTGGGCACATGCGGGCTGCTGATGAGGCGCCGCCACACAACCACGGTTGTGGACGACGCCGTCGAGCGGACCAAGTCCGTCGCCAACCTCAGGGCGCGGCCGGAGCCTTGGGTGTGCCCGTGAGCTCCTCGCCCGCCTCCATCGGGTGGGTGACGTCATGGGCGTCGCGGGCGCCCCGGCCCAGGTGGTTGAAAACGAGGTTGAGCAGCACCGCCGCCACACAGCCCGTCGAGATGCCCGAGTCCAGGACGATCCGGGCCGTCTCCGGGAACGCGTGGTAGAACTCCGGCGCCGTGATGGGGATGATGCCGACGGCCAGGGAGACGGCCACGATCAGGACGTTGTTGTCCCTGTCCAGGCCGGCCCGGACCAGGGTCTGGATGCCGCTGGCGGCGACCGAGCCGAACAGGACCACGCCCGCCCCGCCGAGCACCGGGCGCGGTACGACGGCGATCAGCGAGGCCGCCATCGGGCACAGGCCCATCAGCACCAGGAAGCCGCCGCCCGCGGCCACGACGTACCGGCTGCGGATCTTCGTCATGGCGACCAGGCCGATGTTCTGCGCGAAGGCGCTGCACATGAAGCCGTTGAAGAGGGGGCTGACCGCGGAGCCGAGGGTGTCGGCGCGCAGGCCGGCCGCGATGGTCCGCTCGTCGGCCGGGCGGTCGACGATCTCGCCCAACGCCAGCATGTCGGCGGTCGATTCGGTCATCGACACCACCATCACCACGCACATCGAGATGATCGCGGCGAGCTGGAACTGCGGGGCGCCGAAGTGGAACGGGGTGGGGAAGCCGATGACGGCCGCGTCCGCGACGGGAGCGAAGTCCGTGGCGCCGAACGGGATCGCGATCAGCGTGCCGATCACCAGGCCGAGCAGCACGGCGATCTGCTTGACGAAGCCCGTGGTGAAACGGCGCAGCAGCAGCACGATCAACAGGGTGACGGCGGCCAGCCCCAGGTTCGTCGCCGAACCGTAGTCGTGTGCCGCCGGGTCGGATCCCTGTGCCCAGCCGAAGGCGACCGGGAGCAGCGATATGCCGATCAGGGTGATGACCGTGCCGGTCACCACCGGCGGGAAGAAGCGGATGGCCTTGCAGAAGACGGGGGCCGCCAGGAAGCCCAGCAGTCCGGCGACGATGACCGCGCCGAAGATGATCGGCAGGGCGTCGGACTTGTCCTCGGTGGAGGCGACGATCGCGGTCATCGGGGCGACACCGGCGAAGGTGACGCCGTTGACGAACGGCAGCCGGGCGCCGATCTTCCAGATGCCGAGGGTCTGCAGGAAGGTGGCGAGGCCCGCGGTGAACAGGCAGGCGCCGGTGAGGAAGGTCAGGTCGGTGGCGGAGAGGCCGATGGCCGCGCCGACGATCAGGGGTGGGGCGACGACGCCCGCGTACATGGCGGCCACGTGCTGGAGGCCGGTCGTCGCCATCTTGAGCGCGGGGAGTTTTTCGTCAACGGGGTGGTCGGCCACGGCGGCTTCCCTCCGGTCGGTTACACGGCCGCGTCGATGGCGGCCGTGGGTGTCAGGGAGGTGGTACGGGTGGTCGTGCGGGACCGGATGTGCGGTGGACGGGGTGGCCGTTCCGGGGCGCGCGTCCACGCGCGCCCCGGAGACGACCGCCGCGGTCCCCGCTCGGGTCCACGGCCACCGGCCGGGAGCCGTCCCTCCCGGCCGGAGTCATCGGGGTGTTCAGGCCTGGGCGGCGATCCTCGCCAGCCGCTGGGCCTCGTCCCGCGTGGCGCGGGCGATGGCGTCCTCGTCGGCCGTGAGCAGCCGCCCGTCCTCGACGATCTGCCGGCCGTCCACGAAGGACGCGGTGACCGGGGCCGCCGCGCCGAAGACCAGGGCTGTCACCGGGTCGGCGATGGAGGCGTGGGCGAGCGTGTCCAGCTTCCACAGCACGAGGTCGGCGAGCTTGCCGGGCTCCAGGGAACCGGTCTCCGCGGCCCTGCCCAGGACCTGGGCGCCGCCGTACGTGCCGAGGCGCAGGGCCTGGCGGGCGTTCAGGGCGGCTTCCCGGTGGGCGCCGAGGCGGTTGATGAGGAGGGCGTTGCGCAGCTCGGTGTGGAGTTCGCCGGACTCGTTGGAGGCGGTGCCGTCGACGCCGAGGCCGACGGGGACGCCGGCCGCGAGCATGTCGGGGACGCGGGCGATACCGGCCGCGAGGCGGGCGTTGGAGGACGGGCAGTGCGCGACGCCGGTCCTGGACCGGGCGAAGGCGGCGATGTCGGAGTCGTTCATGTGGACGCAGTGCGCCATCCACACGTCCTCGCCGAGCCAGCCGGTGGACTCGAAGTAGTCGGTCGGGCCCATGCCGAACAGCTCGTGGCAGAACTTCTCCTCCTCCACGGTCTCCGAGCCGTGGGTGTGCAGCCGGACGCCGAGGCGGCGGGCCAACTGGGCCCCGTCGCGGAGCAGTTCGGTGGAGACGGAGAACGGCGAGCAGGGCGCGACGGCGACCTGCGTCATGGCGTCGAAGGAGGAGTCGTGGTGCCGGCGCACGGTCTCCTCGGTGGCCGCGAGCGCACCGTCGAGGGTCTCCACGGCGAAGTCCGGGGGCAGGCCGCCGTCCTTCTCGCTGCGGTCCATGGAGCCGCGGGCGAGGGTGAAGCGGACGCCCATGTCGCGGGCGGCGCCGATGATCGCGCCGGAGAGGTCGCCGGAGCCCTGCGGGAAGACGTAGTGGTGGTCCATGGCGGTGGTGACGCCGCCGCGGGCCATCATCGCCAGCGAGCCCTGGGCGGCCGCGCGGACCATCGGCTCGTCGATGCGCGCCCAGGTGGGGTACAGCGCGACGAGCCAGTTGAAGAGGTTGTGGTCCGTGGCCAGGCCCCGGGTGATCCACTGGTAGAAGTGGTGGTGGGTGTTGATCAAACCGGGGGTCACGAGGTGGCCGGAGGCGTCGATACGGCGTGCGATGTCGTCCAGGCCCTCGGGGGCCCTGCCCGCGCCGAGCGACTCGATGCGGTTGCCGGCGAGGACGACGTAACCGGAGGCGTACTCGGTGTCGTGCGCGTCGACGGTCGCGATCGCACAGTTCTCGATGACGATGCGCCGGTCTGCTGCCATGGTTCGTCCCTTTTCACGAAGTGTGCTGAATTGGAGAGGGCACGGCAGGACCCTGGGAGATTTGAGTGCCGTGGCCGGGAGGAGGGTTCCCCCGGCCACGGGTGCCGAAAGAGGGAACGTCAGAGGTTGGTGAGGTCCACGGGGATCTTCGCCTCGCAGCCGTCCCGCAGGACCGTCGCCTCGATCAGGCCGTAGGGGCGGTCGGCGGCGAAGTACACAGCACCGTCGGCGGTATCGTTCTTCAGCCCGAACGGCTCCAGGTCGACCAGGAAGTGGTGCTTGTTCGGCAGGGAGAAGCGGACCTCGTCGATCTCGCTGCGGTTGTTGATGATCCGCGAACCCATTTGGTACAGGGTCTGCTGGAGAGAGAGCGAGTACGTCTCGGCGAAGGCCTGGAGCATGTGCTTCTTCACCTGCTCGTAGGACTTCTCCCAGTGGGGCATGCGCTGCTCGTCGTCGGTCCAGTTGAACCGCCAGCGGCCGGAGACCTCGGTGGCCAGGATGCGGTCGTAGGCCTCCTTGAGCGTCGTGTACTTGTCCTTGACGTAGCCCCAGAACTCGGAGTTGGTCGAGTTCATCACGACGAGGTCCTTGAGGCCGGAGACGACCTCCCACTTCTCACCGTCGTAGGTGATCTGCGTGAGCCGCGTCTCCTGGCCCTTGCGGACGAAGGAGTGCTTGACCTCGTCGGCACCGATGAACCGCGAGTTGGCGTCGGACGCCTCGATCCGCTCCCAGGCGTACTCCTCGATGCGGATCCGGGCGGTCCTGATCGGCTCCTGCGAGGTCACGAAGTGCCGGGCGAGGTGGATGCCGAACTGCTCGGCCGACTCGATGCCGTGCTCCTTGGCGAACGCGTACACCGTGTTCTTGGTGGTGTCGGTCGGCAGGACGTGGGCGTTCGAGCCGGAGTAGTGGACCTCGTCCATGTCGCCGCTCAGCGCCACGGATACGTTGAGGTCCTTGATGTGGTGGGTGGCGCCGTCCCGCGTGATCTTGACGACTCGGTTCTCGGCCTTGCCGTACTGGTTCTGTCCCAGAATGGTGGGCATGAGTAGCTAGCTCCCTCGGTATACGGAGTAGCCGAACGGGTTGAGCAGCAGCGGTACGTGGTAGTGCTCGCCCGGTACGACGGCGAACGTGATCGCCACCTCCGGGAAGAACACACCGGCGCCGCTGTCCCGATTCGCGGGGGCGTCCTGCTGCGCATCGGCTTGCTTCTTCGCGGATTCTTCGAAGTACGGCTCCACCGCGAAGTCGAGCCGTACGTGGGTGGTCCCCTCCGGCAGCGCCGGGAGGTCCTTGCACCGGCCGTCCACGTCGGTCGCGGAGCCGCCGAGCGCCTGCCAGTCGGCCGCGCGCCCGGAGCGGGCGGAGAGCCGGACGGCGACGCCCTCGGCGGGGCGGCCGACGCTGGTGTCCAGGATGTGTGTGGACACGGATGCGGTGGCGGAGGTGCTCATGGTGCGGTCAGTCCTCTTCGACGAGTCGGGCCAGACGGATGCGGTTGATCTTCCCCAGTTCGGTGCGGACGATCTCCCGCTCCCGCTCCGGTGTGTTGCCGATCCGTTCCCTGACCGCGTCGCGCATCTGCTCGCCGGTCCGGCCGGTGGCGCAGATCAGGAAGACATGACCGAACCTCTCCTGGTAGGCGAGGTTCAGCTCCAGCATCTCCGCCTTGAGCGCGTCGGAGGCGCCGGCCATGCCGCGCTGCTCCCGGGCCGAGGTGGGGTCACCGGGCTCGGGGCGGCCGATGGGCGGGTGGCCGGCCATCGCCTCGTCGAGGTCGGCGGCCGTCAGCTCCGCCATGGCGGCGTCGCTCGCGGCGTACAGGTCCTCGCGGGTGGCGTAGGGGCGGGCGGCCAGCAGGCGCTTCGCCCACGCCGTGGAGGCGCACGCCTCGTGGAGTGCGGTGAAGGCCGCGCGCTCCTCGAGGGTGTTGAACCGGGCCAGACCCGGCGGCGTGGAAGTGGACGTCACGGGAGCCTCCGTGGCCGGATTCGGCCTTCGTGCTGAACGGGCGTGCCGATAGCTAACGCCCTCCCGCGACAACACGTCAACACTTTGTTGAAAATTCGGTGGCACGAAACCGGACCGATGCGGCGCCGGTCCGGTCAGGTCCCCTTCTCGCGGTTGAGGTAGTTGTAGACGGTGAAGCGGCTGACGCCGAGGGCGCTCGCCACGGTCTCCACCCCGTGCCGTACGGAGAAGGCGCCGCGCGCCTCGAGTATCCGGACGACCTCCTGCTTGGCCCTGCGGTCCAGATCGGCCAGCGGCATGCCCTTGCGGCGTTCCATGGCGGCCAGGATGTGATCGAGGGAGTCGGCGAGCTGCGGCAGCCGTACGGCGACGGCGTCGCGGCCCTCCCAGGCCAGGACGACGTCGTCGGGGCCGGCCTCGTCGGGCGGGATCAGCTCGCCGCCCATGGCGTCGACCAGGGGTTTCACGGCCGCGATGAACGGCTCGTCCCCCGCGCCGCTCACGCCTCGCCCTCCTCGACCACGTTGACCTGGAGCGAGACCCGGGTGGCCCCGGCCTCCAGGGCCTTGCGGAGCAGGGCGTCCACGGCGGGGAGCACCACGTCGGCACCACCCTCCGCGGTGTTGCCGAACGGGCCCACGTCCACGGCGTCCAGTTCGGCGGCCTCGATGACCTCCCGGGCCACCAGCGCGTGCGCGGGCGCCTCGTCGAGGTCGAAGGGCTCGGTCGTGAACTCCACTTTCAGTCGCACTGTGCCCCCATGCATCTGCTCCGACCCGCGCGTGCCGCCAGGTCCGCGATCGGGACCGGAACGCCCCGGCCGCTTGGGGAGACCTTAACGGACACGGTTGCGGACCTCGCCTGCTCAGCGGGCCCCGTTCCGTGCGACGGACGTGCCGCCCCGCCGCGTAGAGCAGAGGACGAATCCACACAGGGAGGGGAACGCGAGGTGCGCACATTCAGGAGAGCTGTTCTCAGGGGTGCCGGAGGTACGGCGATCGCGGCGGCGGCCATGGCCGCGCTGACCGCGTCCCAGGCGCCGGGGGCGCTCCTGGCCCGGGCGGCGGAGCCCGCGCGTCAGGCGACTCCCGCCGAGCGCGGGCCGAGCGTGTCCGGCGACACCCCCTACCGGACCGAGCTGCCGCCGCTGCGGGCGGGGAAGCGGAAGGGCACCGGGCCGGTGACGGGCGGTGGTGCGCTGCCGGCGAGCGTGTTCGCCGCGTACCGGCACGCCGAGCGGGAGCTGGCCCGCACCACGCCCGGCTGCGGACTGCGGTGGCAGCTGCCGGCCGCGATCGGGCAGGTGGAGTCCGGGCAGGCGCGCGGCGGCCGGGTGACCGCGGACGGCACGACCGTCACGCCGATCCTCGGCCCCCGGCTGAACGGCGGCCCCTTCGCCGTCATCCGCGACACCGACCACGGGGCGTACGACGGGGACACGGCCTACGACCGCGCGGTGGGCCCGATGCAGTTCATCCCGTCCACCTGGGCCCGCTGGGGCGCCGACGGCAACGGCGACGGCCGGGCCGACCCGAACAACGTCTTCGACGCCGCGCTCGCCGCCGGCCGCTATCTGTGTGCGGGCGGCCGGAACCTGTCCGACCCGGCCGACCTGGACCGGGCGATCCTCGGCTACAACCACTCGCGGGCGTATCTGCGCACGGTCAGGGCTTGGTACGCGCACTTCCTGGAAGGGCACCGGGTGGTGCCGGACAGCCGCGCCGAAGCCCCGGGCCGACCGGAGCCGCCGCGCCCGGGCACGCCGAAGCCCGCCGCGCCGGAACCCTCCGGCCGCCCGAGTGCGCCCCCCTCCCGTACGCCCGCCTCGCGGCCCGGCTCGCCCTCCCCCGCGCCGTCCCGTCCGGCAGGCGGAGCCGGGGAGTTGGACGAGCCGCTGCTCCCCGTGCCCGACCCGGAGGTGCGGCTGCCCGAGGACGGGGTGCTGCCCGGCGACGGTCCGCTGACCAGCAACGGTGAGGACACAATGGGAACCGACCCCTCCACAACCACGGCTACCGGGGGGTAATGTCGCGAGCCGCCGGACGGCACAGGAACCGGCGGGTGAGCGCGAAGGGGTCCTCATGGCGACGGACATGCCTGCTGAGACAGAGGCGGCCATGGCACCTCGGGCACAGGAGGCCCACGACCGTTGGCAGCGCATGTGGAGCCACCGCGAGCAGTTGCTCAAGGTGGCCCGGCGGCGGTCGATGAGCCTGGAGGACGCCGAGGACGCCGTGCACGAGGCGATGCTGCGCGCCGCGGAGCGCCCGGACCTCGACGACGAGCGCCTCGGCGCCTGGCTGACCACCGTGACCATGCGGCTGTGCGTGGACCGGTACCGCCAGGTCCACCGTGAGGCCGAGGTCCGCATCAGCCCCACGCTCGTCGCGCCGGGTCCCGTGCCCGTCGAGGAGGTCGTCTGCGACCGGGCCGAGGCCAGGTGGCTGGCGGTGCGCAGCGGGGACCTGCCCGCCCGCCAGGCGGAGGCGCTCCGGCTGAAGTCCGAGGACCTGGACGTCGGCCAGGTCGCCGTGCGGATGGGGCTGAGCTACCGGACCGTCGAGTCGCTGCTGGCCCGCGCCCGGCGCACGCTGCGCGCCTCGCTCGCCGGGACGCTGGGGGTCGTGCTGTTCCTGATCGGGCGGGGGCGGCCGCGCGGGGGCGGCAAGGCGCACGCGGTGGCCGTCGCCTCCACGGCCGCGACCCTGGCGGTGGCGGGGTTCGTCCTGCCGCACGCGCTCGACGGGGGCGGGGAAGGGGGCGGCCCCGCGTCCAAGCCCTCCGTGTCGGGGCCCCCGGAGGCGCTCCGGCCCGACGGTGAGGGCCGGGTGGGCACTCCCGGATCGCCCGGGGCGTCGTCCGCGCCGGCGGTGCCCGGTGGGCGGGCGGCGGAGTCTCCCGCCGACGGTCCGCTGCTGCCGCTGTCCGTGCCGTCCCTGCCAGCAGCGCCGATGCCCACGCTTCCGGCGCTGTCGGCCCCCGAGGTCCCGCGGGTCCCGGACGTGCCGAAGGTGCCGGAGCTGCCCGAGCTCTCCGGCGTGACCGAAACGCCGGGCCTCCCGGATGCGCCCGATGTTCCGGACGCGCCGGACGTTCCGGTCGAGTCCGCCGCCCCGTCGGTCGGGTCGACTCCGGAGACACCCTCGGTCTTGGACACGTCCGCCGTACCGGACGCCGTCCCCATGACGCCCTCGCTCCCGTAGAACCGCACGTCGGGCCGCTCGTGAAGCGGCTCGCCACCCGGCCCGCGAAACCCCCTCGAAAAAAAATCCGCCCCGGTCGCGACGGACGCCCCGCCCCTCCCCGTAGAGCAGGTGTCGGAGCTGCTCCACGGCTGAAGGGTGAACCGGATGGGTGTCGAGATCTGCGTGGAAGGGCTGACCAAGTCCTTCGGCCACCAGGTCATCTGGCAGGACGTCTCGCTGACGCTGCCCGCCGGGGAGGTCTCGGTCATGCTCGGCCCCTCGGGCACGGGCAAGTCGGTGTTCCTCAAGACGCTCGTCGGCCTGCTGAAGCCGGAGCGCGGCTCGATCACGATCCAGGGCCGGGACGTCACCAAGCTCCGCGAGCACGAGCTGTACGAGGTGCGGAAGCTGTTCGGGGTGCTGTTCCAGGACGGCGCGCTGTTCGGCTCGATGAACCTCTACGACAACATCGCCTTCCCACTGCGCGAGCACACCCGCAAGTCCGAGAGCGAGATCCGGCGGATCGTCCTCGAGAAGATGGACATGGTCGGTCTGATCGGCGCCGAGGAGAAGCTGCCCGGCGAGATCTCCGGCGGCATGCGCAAGCGGGCCGGTCTGGCCCGCGCCCTGGTGCTCGACCCGGAGGTCATCCTCTTCGACGAGCCGGACTCGGGGCTCGACCCGGTGCGCGTGGCCTATCTCAACCAGCTCATCGTCGACCTCAACGCGCAGATCGACGCGACCTTCCTGATCGTCACGCACGACATCGCCTCGGCCCGCCAGGTGCCCGACAACATCGGGCTGCTGTTCCGGCGCGAGCTGGTCATGTTCGGCCCCCGGGAGAAGCTGCTGACCAGCGACGAGCCGGTCGTACGGCAGTTCCTGAACGGCCGGATGCAGGGGCCGATCGGCATGGCCGAGGAGAAGGACGCCGCCCAGGTCGAGCAGGAGCTCGCACAGCTCGGCGCCGGCCCGCGCACGGAGACTCCCGGCGGGCTGGAACTGACTCCCCGCCTGCTGCCGGGGCCGGGCATCACCCGCCCGCCCCGCTGGGAGGCGATCGCCGGACGCGAGGCCGGCCCGCACCGCCGCAAGGAGGTGGCGGACGCATGAGCCTGTCGCCCACCGGGGCCCTGCGGCACTCGGGCAGCCTGTTCGCGATGGCGCTGGACGTCCTGCGCACGATGCCCCGTCGCCCTTTTCAGGTGCGGGAGTTCATCCAGCAGGCGTGGTTCATCGCGAGCGTCACGATCCTTCCCACCGCGCTCGTGTCGATCCCCTTCGGCGCGGTCATCGCGCTGCAGATCGGCAGCCTGACCCGGCAGCTCGGCGCCCAGTCCTTCGCCGGTGCCGCGTCGGTGCTCGCGGTCCTGCGGGAGGCCTCCCCGATCGTCACCGCGCTGCTGATCGCGGGCGCCGGCGGCACCGCCATCTGCGCGGACCTGGGGGCACGCAAGATCCGCGAGGAGATCGACGCGATGCAGGTGCTGGGCATCGACCCGATCCACCGCCTCGTCGTCCCTCGGGTGCTGGCGTCGATGGTGGTCGCCCTGCTGCTCAACGGCCTGGTGTCGGTGGTCGGTGTCGCGGGCGGCTACTTCTTCAACGTGGTCCTCCAGAACGGCACGCCCGGCGCGTACCTGGCGTCCTTCACCACCCTCGCGCAGCTCTCCGACCTGTGGGCGGCCGAGCTGAAGGCGCTGGTGTTCGGGGCGATCGCCGCGATCGTCGCCTCGTACAAGGGACTGACCGCCAAGGGCGGGCCGAAGGGCGTGGGAGACGCGGTGAACCAGTCGGTGGTGATCACCTTCATGTTGCTGTTCGTGACGAACTTCGTGATGACCGCGGTGTACTTCCAGGTCGTCCCGCAGAGGGGTTAGCCGATGAGACTCCTCGACCGCCCCCTGCGCTCCCTCGAAGAGCTGGGCACCCAACTCTCCTTCTACGGCCGCTCCCTGGCCTGGACCGGCCGTACCCTGCGCCGCTACAAGAAGGAGGTCCTGCGCCTGCTCGCCGAGGTGACCTTCGGCCGTGGCGCACTGGCCGTCGTCGGCGGCACGGTCGGCGTGATCGCCTTCCTGTCGTTCTTCACCGGCACCGAGGTCGGCCTCCAGGGCTACGCGGCCCTCAACCAGCTCGGCACCTCCAACTTCGTGGCGTTCCTGTCGGCGTACTTCAACACCCGGGAGATCGCCCCGCTGGTGGCCGGGCTCGCCCTGTCCGCCACGGTGGGCGCCGGCTTCACCGCGCAGCTCGGCGCGATGCGGATCAGCGAGGAGACCGACGCCCTGGAGGTCATGGGCGTCCCCTCGCTGCCGTTCCTCGTGACCACGCGGATGATCGCCGGGTTCGTCGCGGTGATCCCGCTGTACGTGGTCGGGCTGCTGTCCTCGTACCTGGCCGCCCGCACCATCACCACCGGCTACTACGGGCAGTCGGCCGGCACCTACGACCACTACTTCCAGCAGTACCTGCCGCCGGTCGACGTGCTCTGGTCCTTCGGGAAGGTGATCGTCTTCGCCGTCCTGATCATCCTGGTGCACTGCTACTACGGCTACTACGCGAGCGGCGGACCGGCGGGCGTCGGCGTCGCGGTGGGCCGCGCGGTGCGCACCTCGATCGTCGCCATCAACGTCCTGGACTTCTTCCTGAGCCTCGCCATCTGGGGCGCCAGCACGACCGTACGGATCGCGGGGTGAGCCACATGAACCGGATGAGAGTGATCGGACTGCGGTTGTACGGCATCGCCTTCCTCACCGTGCTCGCCCTGCTGCTGTCCCTCGCCGTGGCCGTCTACCAGCAGGCGTTCACCCCCGTCGTGCGCGTCACGCTGGAGGCCTCCAGCCTGGGCAACCAGCTCGATCCGCGGGCCGACGTCAAGTTGCGCGGGCTGCTGGTCGGCGAGGTGCGCTCGGTACGGGCGGACGGCGAGAAGGCCACGCTCGACCTCGCGCTCAAGCCGGAGCACGTCGCGTCCATCCCGTCGGACGTGCACGCGCGGCTGCTGCCCAAGACGTTGTTCGGCGAGAAATACGTCGACCTCGTGGCACCGCGCGGCTCCTCGGCCGCCCGGCCGATCCGCGCCGGGGACGTCATCACCCAGGACCGCACCAGGGTGGGCATGGAGGTGCAACAGCTGATGAACGACCTGCTGCCCCTGCTGCGAACCGTCGAGCCGGGTGAACTCAACGCGACGCTCTCGGCGTTCGCCACCGCGCTGGAGGGCCGCGGCGACCGGATCGGCGACAACCTGACCCGCGTCGAGGACTATCTGCGTCGCCTCAACCCGCATCTGCCAGCCCTGAAGGAGGACATCACGCGCTTCGCCGACGTCGCCGAGGTGTACGGAGATGCCGCGCCCGACCTGATGAGGATCCTGCGCAACACGGTCACCACCAGCCGCACCCTCGTCGAGAAGGAGGACCGGCTGGCCGCCGCCCTGCGCACGACCGCGTCCGTTGCGGGCACGACGGAGGACTTCCTGGACGAGAACGGCGACCGGCTGATCACGCTGGGCCGGGTCTCCCGCCCCACGCTGGCGCTCTTCGCCCGCTACTCGCCCGAGTACCCGTGCCTGCTGGACGGCCTGGTGCGGCAGGAGGAGGCCTCCGAGGAGGCGTTCCGGGGCGGCAGGATGCGGATCACCCTCGAGGTGGTGCGGGCCCAGCGCGCGTACGAGCCCGGCGAGGAGCCGCGCTACGGCGAGCGGTCGGGACCCAACTGCCGGGGGCTGCCCGGTCCGCCGGTGCCCGGCCCGAAACCCAAGCTCAACGACGGTACGTCGTCCGGCGGTTCGGACGGCGCCCTGCCCGGAGGTACGCACGTGTCCGCCACCGAGGCCGAGCAGCGGGCCGTCGGCTCGCTCGTGGCCCCCGTCCTGGGTGTGCCCGCCGACGAGGTGCCGCCCGTCACGACCCTGCTGTTCGGACCGCTGGCCCGCGGATCGGCGGTGAGCGTCGCATGAGGGCGACCGGAGCACGCGGCACCGCCGCGCCGCTGATCAAGTTCAGCCTGTTCGCGCTGGTCACGATCACGGCGACGGCCCTGCTCGCCGCGACCATCGTCAATGTCTCCCTCGCCGAGAAGCACACCTACCGCGCGGTGTTCAGCGATGTGACGGGCCTGGAGGAGGGAGACGACATCCGGGTGGCCGGGGTGCGGGTCGGTGAGGTCGAGGGCATCCGGATCAAGGACCGGACGCTGGCGGAGGTCAGCTTCACGGTGGCGGCGGAGCGCCCGCTGCTCATCAGCACGCAGGCGGTGGTCCGCTACCGGAACCTGGTCGGGCAGCGGTACATCGCGCTGACCGAGGGCGTCGGCACCGACACCCGGCTGCGGCCGGGCGGCACGATCCCGCTGTCGCGGACGCAGCCGGCGCTGGACCTGAACGCGCTGCTGAACGGCTTCAAGCCGCTGTTCGCCGCGCTCAGCCCGCAGGACGTCAACCAGCTCGCCACCGAGATCATCAAGACCCTCCAGGGCGAGGGCGGCACCGTCAACAGCCTGCTCGCGCACACCGCGTCGCTCACCACGACGCTCGCGGACCGCGACAAGCTGATCGGCTCCGTGATCGACAACCTCAACACCGTGCTGGCCACGCTCGACAAGCGCGGTGCCCGCTTCTCCGGGCTGCTGAAGCAGCTGCGGCGGGTGATCTCCGGGCTGTCCGCCGACCGCAAGCCCATCGGGACGTCGCTGGTGAGCATCGGCAACCTCACCGCGGCCACCTCGGGGCTGCTGGAGGACGCCCGCCCGGCCCTGAAGGACGACATCGCCGGGCTGACCGATCTCACCGGAACGCTGAACAGGAACGAGAAGACCGTGGAGGGCGTGCTGAAGCGGCTGCCGAACAAGCTGAACGAGCTGACGGGGACGGCGTCCTACGGCTCGTGGTTCAACTTCTACCTCTGCGACTTCGACGGCCGGATCGTGCTGCCGAGGACGAAGCAGGTGCTCACTCCCGAGATGCACGTGGCGCGGGCGAGGTGCGGCGGATGAGCCCGCGCGTCATACGGCGGCGGCGCCGTCGCCCCGAGCCGCTGGTGAAGGTGCGGATCCTGCCGCCGAAGCTGCCGCGGCTGCCGCGCGTCCGGCTGCGCCGCCCGCGCCCGAAGCCGTTCCGCGACCGCAACCCGGTGGTGATCGGCGCCGCCGGCCTGACCACCCTGGCCCTGCTGACGGCCGCCGCGTTCAACGCCGACAGCCTGCCGCTGATCGGCGGCGGCGAGACGTACACCGCGGCCTTCTCGGAGGCCGGCGGGCTGAAGCCGGGCGACGAGGTGCGGATCGCCGGGGTCAAGGTCGGCAAGGTCGAGGAGGTCGACCTGGCCGGCGGCCACGTCGAGGTGACCTTCAAGGTCAAGGACGATCCGGAGTTCGGCACCGGGACCGGCGCCTCGATCCGGGTGAAGACGATCCTCGGCGCGAAGTACCTCGCCCTGCACCCGAAGGGGCCCGGCCGGCTGGAGCCGGGCAGCGAGATCCCGCTGCGGCGGACGGTCTCGGCGTACGACGTCGTGCAGGCGTTCAGCGATCTGACGACCACGACCGAGGAGGTCGACACGCAACGGCTCGCGAAGGCGCTGGAAACCATCTCGACCACCTTCCAGGACTCGCCCGAGGAGGTACGCGCCTCCATCAAGGGGCTGTCGAGGATCTCCCGGACGGTGGCCTCGCGCGACAAGGCGCTGCGCGGGCTCCTCGACCACGCGAACGGGGTCACCGGCGTGCTGTCCGACCGCACCGAGGACTTCTCCGCGCTGGTCGGGGACGGCGACAAGCTGTTCAAGGAGATCAGCAAGCGGCGCACTGCGATCCACAAGCTGCTCAAGAGCTCCGCCGCGCTCGGCATCCAGCTCTCCGGCCTGGTCGAGGACAACCGCGCGGAGATCGGGCCCGCGCTGAAGGGACTGAACACCTTCGTCAGGATGCTCGAACGCAACCAGGCGAGTCTCGACCGCAGCGTCGCACTGCTCGCCCCGTACGTGCGGGTCTTCACCAACACCCTGGGCAACGGCCGCTGGTTCGACGCCTACGTCCAGAACCTGGTGGCCGCTCCGGTGGCCCCGCGGACGGGAGGCACGCCATGAACAAGCGCCTGAAGGCTCTCGCCCTGCTCACCGCGCTCGCGGTCGCCGGCGCGCTCACCGTCGCCCTGTGGCCTCGATCCGGGTCCGTCCGCGTCACGGCGTACTTCCCGCGCACCGTCGGCATCTACCCCGGCTCGGACGTCCGGGTGCTCGGCGTCCGGATCGGCGAGGTCAGGAAGATCACGCCGGAGGGCGGCCGGGTGCGGGTCGAGCTGGAGTACGACGAGGGCCGCGAGGTCCCCGCCGAAGCGCAGGCCGCGATCATCAACTCCTCGGTGGTCAGTGACCGTTACGTGCACCTGCTGCCGGTGTACCGCAAGGGCCCGGTGCTGCGGGACGGCGACGTCATCCCCGAGTCGCGGACCGCCGTACCGGTGGAACTGGACCGGGTCTTCGACAGCCTGCACACCACGTCCGAGGCGCTCGGCCCGAAGGGCGCGAACCAGGACGGCTCCCTGGCGCGCCTGCTGGGCGTGAGCGCGGACAACCTCGAAGGGCAGGGCAAGAACCTGAACCGGACGGTGGAGGACCTCTCCAAGGCGGTCACCACCCTGTCCGACGGCCGCGGCGACCTGTTCGGCACCGTGCGCAACCTCCAGGTCTTCACCGCCGCACTGGCGGCCGACGACAAGAGCGTGCGGTCGTTCAACGGCAGCCTCGCCAAGGTGGCCGGTCAGCTGGCCGGGGAGCGCAAGGACCTGGCGGCGGCGCTGAAGTACCTGGCGGCGGCGCTCGGTGACGTGGCCGACTTCGTGAAGAAGAACAAGAAGGCGCTGGCCTCGGACGTCAAGGGCCTCAGCAAGGTCACCAAGGTGCTGGTCACCCAACGGGCCGCGCTGGAGGAGCTGCTGGAGACGGCCCCCACCGGACTGTCCAACCTGCACAACGCCTACAACCCGTCCGCCGGCACCCTCGACACCCGCAACAACGCGCAAGCGTCGCAGGATCCGGCCGACCTGCTGTGCTCCCTGCTGAGGACGACCGGCGACGAGGGCGGCGAGAACCCCGACTGCGAGGAGCTGGACAAGCTCTTCGACTCCCTGCCCGAGGTGCCGAAGGCGCCGGCGGTGCCGAGCACGGGCTCGGTCGACCGGACACTCGGCGGACTCCTGGAGGCGGACGCATGAGCGGCGGGCGCACGAGAGCCGGGGCGGTCGCGTGGGCGACGGTCGGGACGCTGCTGCTGTCCGGCTGTGAGTTCAACGGCTGGTACGACGTCCCGCTCCCCGGGGGCGCCGCCGCGGACGGCCGTGCCTACCACGTCACGGTCGAGTTCAGGGACGTGCTCGACCTGGTGCCGCAGTCGGCGGTCAAGGTCGACAACGTCACCGTCGGCGCCGTCGAGAAGGTGGAACTCGACGGGTGGCACGCGCGCGCACGACTGCGGGTCGCCGACTCGGTGAAGCTGCCGGGCAACGCGGTCGCCGAGCTGCGGCAGACCAGCATGCTCGGCGAGAAGTACGTGGCCCTGTCCGCCCCGGCCGGCACCGCACCCGCCGGACGGCTGCGCGACGGCGATCTGATCCCGCTGTCCCGCAGCGGCCGCAACCCGGAGGTCGAGGAGGTGCTGTCCGCTCTGTCCGCGCTCCTGAACGGCGGCGGGGTCGCCCAGCTCAAGACGATCACCGTGGAGCTGAACAAGGCCCTCGAGGGCCGCGAGAACCGGGTGAAGTCCCTGCTCAAGGAGCTGAACACGTTCCTCGGCGGCCTGGACGGCCAGCGCGAGGAGATCGTCCGCGCGCTCAAGGGCATCGACCGGTTGGCCAAGCGTCTCGGGAAGGAGAAGAAGACGATCGCCACGGCCGTCGACACGATGCCGCCCGCGCTGAAGGTCCTCGCCGACCAGCGGCGCGACCTGACGAAGATGCTCACCGCCCTGTCGAAGCTGGGCAAGACCGGCACCAGGGTCGTCAACGCCTCGCGGGACGACACGGTCGCCAACCTCAAGGCCCTGCGGCCGATCCTGGAGCAGCTCAACAAGGCGGGCGACGACCTGCCGAACTCCCTCGAACTGCTCACCACCTACCCCTTCCCGCGCAACGCCGTGGACGCGATCAAGGGCGACTACGTCAACCTCCACGTGACCGCCGACCTGGACCTGGCGGGCGTCTACGGCAACCTCACCGACAAGCCCGGCGGCAAGGACGGCGACTCGGGCAGACCCGAGGCCCCGGACCTGCCCGACCTCCCGGATGTGCCCGACGTTCCCGATGTGCCCGGTCTGCCCTCCCCGACGGCCCTGCCGGACGCACCGGACGCGCCGGACACGCCCGTCGAACCCCCGGCGCCCCGGGACTCCGACCCGCTGTGCCCACCGGTGTGCACAGCGGCCCACGGACCCATGCCCGACTCGCGCCGCCTCCCGCCGGGGATCGACCTCGCGCTCGCGGAGCTCATGCTGAAGGGGATGCAGCCGTGATCACACGTACGGTCAAGGCCCAGCTGCTCGCCTTCGCCGCCGTCACCGCCGTGGGGGTGTCGTACGTCGGCGCCGAGTACACGGGCCTGGTGGACGGCCTCCTCGACCGCGGCTACACCGTGCGGGCCGACTTCGCCGACTCCGGCGGCATCTTCAGCGGCGCGGAGGTCACCTACCGCGGGGTGCCGGTGGGCCGGGTCGGCGCTCTGCGGCTGACCGGCTCCGAGGGTGTCTCGGTGGCCCTGGAGATCGAGGACGGCGCGCCGCGCATCCCGGCGGACACGCTGGCGGTGGTGGCGAACCGCTCGGCGGTGGGCGAGCAGTACGTCGACCTGCAGCCGCGCCGCTCGGGCGGCCCGTACCTGCTGGACGGCAGCGCGATCCCGCGCGAGGACACCCGGGTGCCGCTGCCCGTCACGGACATGGTCGTCAGCCTCGACCGGCTCGTCACCTCGGTCGGCAAGAAGGACCTGCGCATCACCGTCGACGAACTGGGCGAGGCCTTCTCCGGCACCGGGCCTCATCTGAGCCGGCTGGTGGACTCGGGCAACGCGCTCGTCGAGTCGGCCTCCGACTCGCTCCCGGAGACGGTCTCGCTGATCGAGGACTCGCGGAAGGTGCTCAAGACGCAGGCCGACCAGGGCTCGTCCATCAAGTCGTTCTCCCGCGATCTGGCGGCGCTCACCGCGGAGTTGAAGTCGAGCGACGGGGACCTGCGCCGGCTGATCGGCAATTCGGTGCCGGCCGGTCAGGAGGTCAACTCGCTGCTGCGGTCCACCCGGCCGCATCTGCCGGTCCTGCTGGCCAACCTCATCAGCGGCGGCCAGGTCACCGTGGCCCGGCTGCCCGGCGTGGAGCAGGCCCTGGTCACCTTCCCGGTGGTGGTCGCGGGCAGCCACACCGTCATCCCCGGTGACGGCACCACCCACTTCGGCCTCGTCCTCAACGCCGACGACCCGCCGCCGTGCACCCAGGGGTACGACACGCGGCGGCGCGACCCCGCCGACACCGGCACGCGCGCGGCGAACACCGACGCGCGCTGCACGGCGCCGCGCGGCGGCGGCACCTCGGTGCGCGGTGCGCAGAACGCCCCCGGCGCGTCCGGCCGTTCCGGCGGTGCCGGCCCGGCCGCGTTCGTCGCCCCGTACGACCCGGAGACCGGTACGGCAACCGGCCCGGACGGAACGCCCGTCGAGATCGGCTCGACGGGCGGCGAACAGAGCGTGTTCGGAAAGGACTCGTGGCAATGGCTGCTCGTCGGACCGATGGCATGAGCGGGGGCCTCCTCCCGCTGATAGGCGGCTCCCTCACCTCGGCGCTGCGACCGCTGCGGCGGCTGGCCGCCGGACGGGCGGACAGCGGCCGCCGCACCGGGCGGTCCGCCGGGCGCCGCAGGGCCCGGTCGGCGGGACTCGTCGCCGCGACGGCCCTGACGACGGTGCTCGCGGTCTGGCTCGGCTTCCAGACGATCGAGCAGCGCGCGGCGGAGCAGCGGCGCCAGGAGATCCTGGCGGCGGCCCGGCAGTCGGCGCTGAACTTCACCTCGCTCGACTACCGGCACTACGACCGGGACAGCGAGAACGTGCTGAAGGGCGCGACCGGCGACTTCAAGAAGCAGTTCGCCGCGCAGACCGCGCAGTTGACCAAGCTCGTCGCCGGGAACAAGTCGGTGTCCGAGGGGCAGGTCCTCGAAGCGGGCATCGTGCGGTCCGACGCGCGTTCGGCGCGGGTGCTGGTCGTCGCCGACAGCAAGGTGACCAACACCGCCGTGCCGGACGGGGAGGCGCGCACCTACCGGCTGCAACTCGACCTCGTGCACCAGGGCGGCCGCTGGCTGACCTCCGACGTCGAGTTCGTCGGCTGACCACCCGTACCACCCCCCGTACCGCCTGTGAGGAGAAAGACCGTGGCGAACCCGACCTCCCGCGTCCGCGGCGCCGGTTCCCCCGCCCGCCGCACCATGACCGCGGCGGCCCGCGCGGCGGCCAAGCGCGCCCGGCACCCGGAACATCCCGAGCACGGCGGGAGTGCCGTCTCGTCCCCGGCGGACGAGGCACCGCCGCTTCGGACGGAGGAGCCCGACTCCGGGCGCACGGTGCTCGTCGACGCGCCGGACGGCGCCTGGGACGACCCGCCGGAGCCGTCGCCCGAGGCCGCCGAGGAGGAGCCGCGGGAGAGCACGCGCGTGCGGCGGTTCCCGCGCGGGAGGCTGCTCACCGCCGTGTCGGCCGTCCTGCTCGTGGCGGGTCTGGTCGGCGCCGCCGTGCTCGGCTGGCAGTACCGGGAGGGGCAGCGCGCGGACCGGGCCCGGGGGGAGGCGCTCACCGCCGCTCGGAAGGCGGCGCCGGTCGTGCTGTCGTACGACTACCGGCGCCTGGACCGCGACTTCGCCCGGGCGCGCACGCATCTGACCGGCGACTTCCGCGACGAGTACGGCAGGACCACGAAGACGGTGGTCGGGCCGACGGCCCGTAAGTACCACGGGGTGGTGAAGGCGGCGGTCGTGGAGCCGGCGGGCGGTGGCGCCCCGGCGGCCTCCGTCGTGTCGGCCTCCCCGGACCGGGCGGTCGTGCTGCTCTTCGTCAACCAGGTCACCAGGAGTACCCAGGTCACGGGGTCCCGGGTGGACCTGAACCGGGTGCGGATGACGCTCACCCGTGCCTCCGGGGGCTGGAAGGTGAGCGGCGTCGACGCGCTCTGAACCTCCTCCGCCCCAGCGCCCCCGCGCCTCCGCGCGGGGGCGCTTTTTCGCGGTCGCTCTTGACAGTCCTTCCCGGCCACAGGCAATCTTCCAGTAAGCAGAAAGCAACTTCCGTATTACGGAAAATCCAGGAAGGGAGCGCCGAGCCCGATGGGATTCGCAGACCAGCGCTTCAACGTCAACCTGTCGATCCTCTTCACGGAGCTCCCGCTCCTGGAGCGCCCCGCGGCCGCCGCCTCGGCGGGCTTCACCGCGGTCGAGCTGTGGTGGCCCTGGGTCGACTCTCCCGCCCCTGAGCGGTCCGAGCTCGACGCCCTGAAGCGCGCGATCGAGGACGCCGGCGTCCGGCTCACCGGCCTGAACTTCTACGCCGGGCAGCTCCCGGGCCCGGACCGCGGCGCCCTGTCGATTCCCGGCGAGGAGTCGGAGCGGTTCCGCGCCAACATCGACGTGGCCGCCGACTTCGCCGCCTCGCTGGGCTGCACGGCGCTCAACGCGCTGTACGGCAACCGCGTCGAGGGCGTGGACCCGGCCGAGCAGGACGCGCTCGCCCTGGAGAACCTGACCCTCGCGGCCCGGGCCGCCGACCGGATCGGCGCGATCCTGCTGATCGAGGCGCTGAACCGGCCCGAGTCCCCGCTGTACCCGCTGGTGTCGGCCCCGGCGGCCGTGGCCGTCGTCGACCGGGTGAACGAGGCGACGGGGCTGGGCAACGCCCGCTTCCTCATGGACCTCTACCACCTGTCCATGAACGGCGAGGACCTCCCGTCGGTGATCGAACGGTTCGCCTCGAAGACGGGCCACGTGCAGATCGCCGACAACCCGGGCCGCGGCGCCCCCGGGACGGGCTCGCTGCCCCTCGAAGACCTCCTCGACCAGCTGAACAAGGCGGGTTACGACGGCTGGGTCGGCCTCGAGTACAAGCCGGGCGACCGCCCGAGCACCGAGGCCTTCGACTGGCTGCCCCGCTGACCCCCGCACCGAAAGGCACCCCATCATGAGCAACGCACTTCCCAAGGTCGCGTGGATCGGCCTCGGCATCATGGGCTCCCCCATGTCCGAGAACCTGATCAAGGCGGGTTACCCGGTCACCGGTTACACGCTGGAGCAGGACAAGCTGGACCGCCTGGCCGCCGCCGGTGGCACCGCGGCCGGTTCGATCGCCGAGGCCGTGAAGGACGCCGACGTCGTCATCACGATGGTCCCGGCCTCCCCGCAGGTCGAGGCCATCGCCTACGGCCCGGACGGCATCCTGGAGAACGCCAAGTCCGGCGCGCTGCTGATCGACATGTCCTCCATCACCCCGCAGACCTCCGTCGACCTGGCGAAGGCGGCGAAGGACAAGTGCATCCGCGTCCTGGACGCCCCGGTGTCCGGCGGCGAGGCCGGTGCCATCGAGGCCGTACTGTCGATCATGGTCGGCGGCGAGCAGGCCGACTTCGACACCGCGAAGCCGATCCTCGACGCGCTCGGCAAGACCATCGTGCTGTGCGGCCCGCACGGCTCGGGCCAGACCGTGAAGGCCGCCAACCAGCTGATCGTCGCCGTGAACATCCAGGCGTGCGCCGAGGCCGTGGTCTTCCTGGAGAAGTCCGGCGTCGACCTGAAGGCCGCCCTGGACGTCCTCAACGGCGGGCTCGCCGGCTCGACCGTGCTGACCCGCAAGAAGGACAACTTCCTCGGCCGGGACTTCAAGCCGGGCTTCCGGATCGACCTGCACCACAAGGACATGGGCATCGTCACGGACGCCGCCCGCAGTGTCGGCGCGGCCCTGCCCGTCGGTGCCGTGGTCGCCCAGCTGGTCGCGAGCCTGTGTGCGCAGGGTGACGGCGGCCTGGACCACTCGGCGCTGCTGCGGGCCGTGGAGCGGCTCTCCGGCGCGCGGCTCTGACGCCGTCCCGACCCTCGTAACCCCGGGGGTCCACAGACCCCGGGCGGCGCCGCCGCTGACACCTGTCCTGTCGCGCCCAAAGCGGCGGCGCCGCCCGGAACCAGTCATGCCCACCGCTTCAACAAACTGTTGACGCTTCGATCACCCCGACCCTAGGCTCCACAAAGCGGAAAGATATTTCCGCTGCCCTCTCGTACGGAAGGTCACGATGTCGCAGCGCGTGCTCACCACCGAGTCCGGCGCCCCCGTCGCCGACAACCAGAACTCCGCCACCGCCGGCGTCGGCGGCCCGCTCCTGCTCCAGGACCAGCATCTGCTGGAGAAGCTGGCGCGCTTCAACCGCGAGCGCATCCCGGAGCGGGTGGTGCACGCCCGCGGCTCGGGCGCGTACGGCCACTTCGAAGTGACCGACGACGTCACGGACTTCACCCACGCCGACTTCCTCAGCGCGGTCGGCAAGCGCACCGAGGTGTTCCTGCGCTTCTCGACCGTCGCCGACTCGCTCGGCGGCGCGGACGCGGTGCGCGACCCGCGCGGTTTCGCGGTGAAGTTCTACACCGAGGAGGGCAATTACGACCTCGTCGGGAACAACACCCCGGTGTTCTTCATCAAGGACCCGATCAAGTTCCCGGACTTCATCCACTCGCAGAAGCGCGACCCGTTCACCGGCCGTCAGGAGCCGGACAACGTCTGGGACTTCTGGGCGCACTCCCCCGAGGCCACGCACCAGGTGACCTGGCTGATGGGCGACCGCGGCATCCCGGCCTCCTACCGGCACATGAACGGCTACGGCTCGCACACCTACCAGTGGACGAACAGCCGGGGCGAGGCCTTCTTCGTCAAGTACCACTTCAAGACAAACCAGGGCGTCCGCTCCCTGAGCAGCGAGCAGGCCGCCGAGATCGCCGGCAAGGACCCCAACTCGCACCAGACGGACCTGCTCCAGGCCATCGAGCGGGGCGTGCACCCGTCCTGGACCCTCTACGTCCAGCTGATGCCGGCGGCCGAGGCGGCGGAGTACCGCTTCAACCCGTTCGACCTGACCAAGGTGTGGCCGCACCAGGACTACCCGCTCAAGCGCGTGGGCCGGCTGGTGCTGGACCGCAACCCGGACAACGTCTTCGCCGAGGTCGAGCAGGCCGCGTTCTCCCCGAACAACTTCGTGCCGGGCATCGGCCCCTCCCCGGACAAGATGCTCCAGGGCCGCCTGTTCGCCTACGCGGACGCCCACCGCTACCGCCTGGGCGTCAACCACACGCTGCTGGCCGTCAACGCGCCGAGGGCCACGACCGCGCGGAACTACGGCCGGGACGGTCTCATGGCGTCCAACGCCCAGGGCCGGCACGCGAAGAACTACGAGCCGAACTCCTACGACGGCCCGGCCGAGACCGGCCGCCCGCTGTCGGCGCCGCTGGCGGTGAACGGCCACACGGGCACCCACGAGGCGCCCCCGCACGCCAAGGACGACGACTTCTTCCAGGCCGGTGAGCTGTTCCGGCTGATGTCCGCCGAGGAGAAGTCCCGCCTGGTCGCGAACATCGCCGGGGGCCTGTCCCAGGTCTCCCGCGACGACGTGATCGAGAAGAACCTCGCGCACTTCCACGCCGCCGACCCCGAGTACGGGCGGCGCGTGGAGGAGGCGGTCCGCGCCCTGCGCGAGGACTGAACTCCCTGATCGTGTCCGACCGCCCGGGGCGACCCGGATGAGGGGTGGTCCCCCGGGCACGGACACGGTCAGGGCGCGGACCGCGGCGGCTGCGAGCCAGTGCGGTGGTGAAGGGCCCGGGCCGGTTTCTCGACCTGAGGGAAGCCCGCCCGGGGCCCGTCGCACCCGCCGCGGTCCCAGTACCACCTGCCCCGCAAGGACCCCGTCCGGCGGCGCGAACGTCCTGTCGCGCCCAGCCTCGCGCCGTCGGACGGCCAGCCCTTCTCAGGGTGCGGAACCGTCCCGTTCGCAGCAGCCTGAAGGCATGGCACCTCCCACCGAACATCCGCATGTCGTGGTCCACGCCCCCGCCCTGGACGGCTCCCGCCGGGTCACCCTGGGCGAGGAGCCGCTGGGCGTCGCCACCCACACCGACGACGTCGCCGAGATCCTGCGCCTGGCCGACCTGTACGTCACCGACGTCGCGGAGAGCGACCTGGTCGAGTGGCAGGGCGGCGGCCCGGACGACTGGCCGGGGCTGTCGGAGCACCACGAGGCGTGAGCGCGCCTACGGCACCGGTCGCACACCCCGTACGGAACCCTCAAATCGACCTCTGAACCCGGCCCCGGGGGCTTCAACCGCCCCCGGGGCCGGGCACATTCTCGGCACACGGGGCCCGTCGGCACGGGGGCGGCGGGCCCCGTCACGGGGGTGAAGCCATGGGCGACGGTACGGCGGTCCGGCTGGAGCCGCACGAGATCGCACTGCTGGGGGAAGGCCCGCGGGCCGCCGTCACCGTCGCCGTGGTGGATCTGCATCTGCGGGGCCTGGTGGAGGCGGACCGGCCCGGGACGATCCGGGCCGGTGTTCTGGACGCCGCACGGGCGGAGCAGCCGCCCTCCGGCCTCGCGTCCGCGGTGCTCGCCGCCCTGCGCGCGCCCGCCGCTCCCAGGGCCTTGGTGAAGGATCCGGACATCCGGCTCGCGGTGGCCGTCATGCGCATTCCGCTCGCGGAGGCGGGACTGCTGCGTTGCCCCCTGCTCGGCGCCACCCGCGCCGCCCGCCGCCACGTCCGCGACCTGCGGCACGTCCACCCTCTGCCGACGAGCAGGCACGGCCTGACCGACCAGGAACGGCTGCTGCTGGTCGCCCTGCACAGCGAGGCGGCCCTGCGGCTGCTGGTGCCGCGCTTCGCCCTGCGGGCGGGTCTGGTCCGCCGGGCCGAGGTGGGCGGCGCGGGCCTCCTCAAGCACTCGCCGCGCGGGACGGGCAGCGGCGGTGGCGGCGTCTTCTCCTGTGGTGGAGGCGGTGGAAGCGGTGGAGGCGGCGGGGAGTGAGGTGTTCAGGGCTCCATGGGGGCGCCGGAAACGCGACAGGGGCGGCCCGTCCTCCCGGACGGGCCGCCCCTGCTGCTGCGCGGGTGTCAGACCTTCAGCGTCTTGATCGAGGTCGGCGCGTGGCCGGGCTCGGTGGCGAGTTCCTCGAACTCCACGACGTTGCCGATGTCGTTGGTCGTCGACATGGAGATGTTGGTGACGCGCTCCAGGATCGCCTCGACGACGACCGGGACCCGGTACTCCGCGGCCAGCTTCTTGGCCTGCTCGAAGGCGTCACCCAGCTCGGCGGGGTCGGTGACGCGGATCGCCTTGCAGCCGAGCCCTTCGGCGACCTTGACGTGGTCGACGCCGTAGACACCGAGCTCCGGGGAGTTGAGGTTCTCGAACTCCAGGTTGACCTGGAAGTCGATCTCGAACGCCCGCTGCGCCTGGCGGATCAGGCCCAGGTAGGAGTTGTTCACCAGGACGTGGACGTACGGGATCCTGTGCTGCGCGCCGACGGCGAGTTCCTCCAGCATGAACTGGAAGTCGTAGTCGCCCGAGAGCGCGACGACGGACGCCTCCGGGTCGGCCTTGGCGACGCCGAGCGCGGCCGGGATGGTCCAGCCGAGCGGGCCGGCCTGGCCGCAGTTGATCCAGTGACGGGGCCGGTAGACGTGCAGCATCTGCGCGCCGGCGATCTGCGAGAGGCCGATGGTGGAGACGTACCGGGTCTCCGGGCCGAAGGCCTTGTTCATCTCCTCGTAGACGCGCTGCGGCTTGATCGGGATGTCGTCGAAGTGGGTACGGCGCTGGAGGGTCGCCTTGCGCTCCTGCGCCGCCTGGGCCCACTCGGAGCGGTCGGGCAGCCCGCCGGTCGCCTTCAGCTCACGGGCGACCTCGACGAGCAGCTCCAGGGCGGCCTTGGCGTCGGAGGCGATGCCGTAGTCCGGGGCGAAGATCTTGCCGATCTGGGTGGGCTCGACGTCGACGTGGACGAACGTCCGGCCGGCCGTGTAGACGTCGAGCTTGCCGGTGTGGCGGTTGGCCCAGCGGTTGCCGATGCCGAGGACGAAGTCGGACTCCAGGAACGTGGCGTTGCCGTAGCGGTGCGAGGTCTGGAGGCCGACCATGCCGGCGTTCAGCTCGTGGTCGTCGGGCAGCAGGCCCCAGCCCATCAGGGTCGGCACGACGGGGGTGCCGGTCAGTTCGGCGAACTCGACGAGGAGTTCGGCGGCGTCGGCGTTGATGACACCGCCGCCCGCGACGATCAGCGGCCGGTCGGCCGCGTTCAGCATCCCGATCGCCTTCTCGATCTGGGCGCGGGACGCGGCGGGCTTGTAGACCGGGAGCGGCTCGTACGTCTCCGGGTCGAACTCGATCTCCGTCAGCTGCACGTCGATCGGCAGGTCGATGAGGACCGGGCCGGGGCGGCCGGAGCGCATCAGGTGGAAGGCCTGCTGGAAGACGCCCGGGACCTGCGCGGCCTCCAGCACCGTGACGGCCATCTTCGTGACCGGCTTGGCTATGGAGGCGATGTCGACGGCCTGGAAGTCCTCCTTGTGGATCACGGCGGTCGGGGCCTGGCCGGTGATGCACAGGATCGGGATGGAGTCGCCGATCGCGGAGTACAGGCCCGTGATCATGTCGGTGCCGGCCGGACCCGAGGTGCCGATGCAGACACCGATGTTGCCCGGGTGGGTCCGGGTGTAGCCCTCGGCCATGTGCGAGGCGCCCTCGACGTGCCGGGCGAGGGTGTGGGCGATGCCGCCGGAAGCTTTGAGCGCCGCGTAGAACGGGTTGATCGCCGCGCCGGGGACACCGAACGCGTCGGCGACGCCCTCACGCTTGAGGATCTCAACTGCCGCGCGGGCAGCGGTCATTCGAGCCATCGAGTACTCCTGCTTCGGCTGTCGGATTCGCACTCCCGTCGCGCCCTGCGGTGAGTCTCTTCCGTATTGCGGAAATTATTTTCTACGATCTGGAATTAATGTAGGTGGGGTGGGCGAAGGGCGTCAAGAGACGGCAAGCGCCGGACAGGGCGGGGCCCGAGGGAGCACGATGGGCTCGCTGTCCCGATGCGACACGGTTCTGGAGTGGCCATGGCCGAGACCGTTCCGGTGCGCTGCCCGGCCTGCCGCCGCGAGCACCGCTACACGGCTCCGGCGTATCCCTGCGTGTGCGGCGCGCCGGTCGCCCCGCGCCTGGACCGCGACGGCCCGGCGACGCCCGTCTCGCACCGGGTCTGGCAGGACGACTGGGTGACGGTGCGGTGCGGGTCCTGCGGGCGACGCGGCGAGTGGCCACGCCCGGAGGTGGGGTGCACGTGCGGGGTGGTGCTGCGGGTGGCGGTGGTGGAGCGACAGGGCGCGACCGGGCGGACCGCCAGGGGTGACGGGGAGGCCGGGGGCGGCGTGGATGCCGAGACCGACCTGGGCGGCGGGACCGAACTGGACGGCGGGGCCGGACGGGGCTCGGCGCCCGGCGGGACGGCGGCCGGCCAAGGCCCGGAGGTCGGCTGGGAGTGTGCGGCCCACTCGGACCGCACAGCCGACCGGCACTCGGCGCCCGGCGAGAGGGCAGACGGCCAAGCCCCGGAAACCGACCAGAACGGCGCGGCCGAATCGGACCGCACAGCCGACCAGGGGTCGACAACCGGCGAGACGGCAACCGGCCAAGCCCCGGAAACCTGCCAGAACGGCGCGGCCGAATCGCGCCGCGCAGCCGACCAGGGGTCGACAACCGGCGAGAGGGCAGACGGCCAAGCCCCGGAGGCACACTCGCAGAGTGCGGCCGACCAGGACGGCGCGACCGGGACGCACGACAGGGTCCCCGGTCGGCGTGATGCTGTTGCCGCGGCCGGCGCCGCCCGGCCCCCCTTCCTCTCCGTCACGATCCGCACTGCGCGCGATGCCGTCACGGCCACCGCCCTGTATCTGCGCTGGCTCGGCTACCCGGGCGTACGCAGAGCGGACCAGCGTCCGCCCTCCGGCATAGGTCTCGCCGCCCGCGGCGTCGTCGCGCAGGTGGACCCGGCCGTACGCCCGGCGACGCTGCGGGACGTGGAGTGCCTGTGGCTGACGGCCATGACGGAGTCCGCGGACTGCCTCTACTTCTCCCTGGCCGGGTACGCGGACGACGCCCGGACCCGGGCCGACGCGCTGGGCGTCCCGCTGTTCGTCCTGGACCTCACCGGCACCCCCAGGCCGGTGAACGCCCCGGCCGAGACCCTGGCCGCCGGCGGCCTGGGACACCGGGCGCCCTGACCCCGGACGTCACCGCACCCCATACTCACCGCATGCGCATCCGACCCGCCGCACCCGCCGAACTCCCCGCCCTCCAGGACATCGAACGTGCCGCCGGCGCCCCCTTCCGCGACCTCGGCATGCCGGAGATCGCGGACGACGAACCGCCCGCGCTCGACGTACTCGAACGCTACCGCCGGGCGGGCCGCTGCTGGGTCGCGACGGACGAGGGGGACCGGCCGGACGCCTATCTCCTCGCCGAACCCGTGGACGGCGCCCTGCACATCGAGCAGGTCTCGGTCCACCCGCGCGCCGCACGCCGGGGTGTGGGCCGGGCTCTCCTGGCCCACGCCGCCGACCGCGCCCGCGAGGAGGGCCTGACGGCCCTGACCCTGACCACCTTCACGGACGTCCCCTGGAACGCCCCCTACTACGCCCGGCTCGGCTTCCGCCCGCTCCCCGAGGCGGACCTCACGCCCGGCCTCCGCGCCATCCGCGCGACGGAGGCCGCCCACGGCCTCGACCGCCGGCCTCGGGTGTGCATGCGCGCACCGCTGTGACTCGCCGAACCACACCCCTAACCGCCGGCGAACCTCTCCCGCAGCTCCACCTTGCGCACCTTCCCGGACACCGTCATCGGGAAGGAGTCGAGGATCCGCACCCGGCTCGGGACCTTGTAGTGCGCCAACCGCCCCTCACAGAAGGCCCGGAGCTCCTCCAGGGTCGGCGGGTCGGCGGGGTCGCGGGCGATGACGCAGGCCAGGACCTCCTCGCCGTAGCGCTCGTGCGGGACGCCGACGACCTGGACGTCCTGGATCTTCGGGTGGCCGTAGAGGAACTCCTCGATCTCGCGGGGGTAGATGTTCTCCCCGCCCCGGATGATCATGTCCTTGATGCGGCCGACGATCTCGACGTAGCCGTCCTCCCGCATCACGGCGAGGTCGCCCGTGTGCATCCAGCGGCCGGCGTCGATGGACTCGGCGGTCTTCTCCGGCTCGTTCCAGTAGCCGAGCATCACGCTGTAGCCGCGGGTGCACAACTCCCCTGCCGTGCCACGCGGTTGGGTGACACCCGTCGCCGGGTCGACGACCTTGACCTCGATGTGCGGCAGGACCCGGCCGACCGTGCCGGTGCGGTGCTCCAGGTCGTCGTCCCTCCGGGTCTGCAGGGACACCGGGGACGTCTCGGTCATGCCGTAGCAGATGGAGACCTCCGCCATGTGCATCTCGGCGACCACCCGCTTCATCACCTCCACCGGGCAGGGCGAGCCGGCCATGATGCCGGTGCGCAGGGAGGAGAGGTCGTAGGAGGCGAAGTCGGGGAGGTTCAGCTCCGCGATGAACATGGTCGGGACGCCGTAGAGCGAGGTGCAGCGCTCCTGCTGGACCGCGTCCAGGGTGGCCTTCGGGTCGAAGGACGGGGCGGGGATGACCATGCAGGCGCCGTGCGAGGTGGCGGCCAGATTCCCCATGACCATGCCGAAACAGTGATAGAAGGGGACGGGAATGCAGATTCTGTCCCGCTCGGTGTAGGCGATCGACTCACCCACGAAGTAGCCGTTGTTGAGGATGTTGTGGTGGGAGAGGGTCGCGCCCTTCGGGAAGCCCGTCGTGCCCGACGTGTACTGGATGTTGATCGGGTCGTCGCAGGAGAGTTCGTCGTACGTCGCGCCGGGGGCCGCCCGTCCCAGCAGTGACTCCCAGCTCGGGTCGCCGAAGTAGACCACTTCCCGCAACTCGCCGCAGCCGCCCCGCACTTGCTCGACCATCGCCCGGTAGTCGCTCGTCTTGTGGCTGAGGGAGGCGAACAGCAGGGACACGCCGGCCTGCTTCAGGACGTACTCCACCTCGTGGGTGCGGTACGCCGGGTTGATGTTCACCATGATCGCGCCGATGCGGGCGGTGGCGTACTGGACGAGCACCCACTCGGGGCAGTTGACCGCCCAGACGCCCACCCGGTCGCCCCTGGTGACGCCGGAGGCGTGCAGGGCGGCGGCGAGCTCGTCGACCGCCGCGCCGAACCGGGCGTACGTCCAGCGCCGGCCGGACGGGACGTCGACCAGTGCCTCGCGGTCCGGCCACGTGGCCACCGCCCGGTCCAGGTTGGCCCCGATGGTGTCGCCGAGCAGCGCCGTCCGGCCGGTGCCGTGGCTGTAGGAACTCACCGGAAGTCCTCCTCGCGGTACTCGGCGTCCGACCCGGCCGCCGTGGCCTCGCGCAGCTCGATGCGGCGGATCTTGCCGGAGACGGTCTTGGGCAGGTCGCCGAACTCCAGGCGGCGGATGCGCTTGTAGGGGGCCAGGGCCTCGCGGGAGTGCTCGAACAGGACCTTGGCGGTGTCGGGGCCGGGCTCCCAGCCCTCGGCCAGGACGACGTACGCCTTGGGGACGGCGAGCCGCAGCTCGTCCGGGGCGGGGACGACCGCCGCCTCGGCGACCGCCTCGTGCTCCAGCAGCGCGCTCTCCAGCTCGAACGGGCTGATCTTGTAGTCGGAGGCCTTGAAGACGTCGTCGCTCCGCCCGATGTACGTCAGATACTCCTCGTCGTCCCTGGAGGCGACGTCTCCCGTGCGGTAGTAGCCGCCCGCCATCGCCTCCGCCGTGCGGTCCGCGTCGCCGTGGTAGCCGGTCATCAGGCCGACGGGGCGGTGCGACAGGTCGAGCGCGATCTCGCCCTCCGTCGCGCCCGGTGCGCCGGAGACGGGGTCGAGGAGTTCGACGCGGTAGCCGGGGCTCGGCCGGCCCATCGAGCCGGTCTTGAGCGGCTGGCCGGGGCTGTTGGCGACCTGGACGGCCGTCTCGGTCTGGCCGAAGCCGTCCCGGATGGTGATGTTCCAGGCCCGGCGGACCTGCTCGATGACCTCCGGGTTGAGGGGCTCGCCGGCCGCGACGACCTCCCGGGGCGGCGTGCGCAGCTGCGTCAGGTCGGCCTGGATGAGCATGCGCCACACGGTCGGCGGGGCGCAGAAGGTGGTGACGCCCGCCCGGTCCATCTCGGTCATGAGCCGGGCGGCGTCGAAACGCGTGTAGTTGTGCAGGAAGACGGTCGCCTCGGCGTTCCACGGGGCGAAGAGATTGGACCAGGCGTGCTTGGCCCAGCCGGGAGAGGAGATGTTCAGGTGCACGTCGCCGGGTTGCAGGCCGATCCAGTACATGGTCGACAGATGGCCGATCGGGTACGACGTGTGGGTGTGCTCGACGAGCTTGGGCCGGGCGGTGGTGCCCGAGGTGAAGTAGAGCATCAGCGGGTCGTCGGCCCGGGTCGGGCTGTCGGGGGTGAAGTCGGCGGAGGCGCCGTAGGCGTCGTCCAGGGGCAGCCAGCCGTCGGGCACGGCACCGGCGGCGTCCGCGGCGATGCGCGTGTAGTCGCCGGGGACCTCGGCGAACTTGCCGGTGTCCGCCACGCGTGCGATGACGTGCCGGACCCGGCCGCGCTCGACGCGATCGCGCAGGTCGGCGGGGCCGAGCAGCGGGGTGGCCGGGATGACCACGGCGCGCAGTTTCATCGCGGCGAGGGCGGTGATCCACAGTTCGGCCTGGTTGCCGAGCATGACGAGGATCCGGTCCTCGGCGCGCACGCCCCGGGCGCGCAGCCAGGTGGCGAACTGGGCCGACCGTACCGACATCTCCGCGAAGGACAGCCGGGTCTCGCGGCCGTCCTCCTCGACGAGGTGCAGGGCGGTGCGGGCGTTGCCGTCGGCGATCTCGTCGAACCAGTCGAGCGCCCAGTTGAAGTACTCGGGACGGGGCCAGCGGAAGCCCTCGTAGGCCGTCGGGTAGTCCTCGCGGTGTTCCAGCAGGAAATCCCGCGCGTCGCGGAACAGCTCCGTCGCCGATGTCATCTGTCCTCCTGGGTGCCGGACCATTGCCGGGCGGCTCTGAGCCATCGTGTAATCCGTGATGCAGGTCTCACTACCCCCGAACGGGGGGTGCGCCCGCAGGGGAGCCGTAGTGAAGGGGCGATCAGGTGACGACAGACGCGTCCGACGCGGTCGAGATACGGAACGCGCTGCTGCGGATGCGGCGGGGCACCGGCCTTCCGATCGCCTTCGGCGGCCTGATGGAGGCCGGGCAGCAGATGCGCATCAGCGAACTGAGCGGCACGGCGACGCACGCCCTGCGTTCGCTGGTGGTGACGTCCGGCACCGGTCTCGGCGGCAAGACGGTGGCGCTGTCCCGGCCGTGCGTGGTGACGGACTACTCGGCGTCGCGGCAGATCAGCCACGAGTACGACGCCCCGGTGGCCGCGGAGGGGCTGCGCTCGGTGCTGGCCGTGCCGGTGGTGGTGCGGCACCGGGTGCGCGGGGTGCTGTACGGGGCGCTGCGCACGGCCCTGCCGCTGGGCGGGCGGATGCTGGACGTGGCCGTGGAGGCGGCGCGGGACGTGGAGCGGGCGCTGGTCGTCCGGGACGAGGCCCGCACGCTCGCCGTCGGGGCCGGTGCCGGGGCGGGCCAGGGGTGGGAGCAGGTGCGGGAGGCGCACGCGGCCCTGCGGGCGCTGGCCCCGCGGATCGCGGACCCGGAGCTGCGCGCGGAGCTGCTCGGGGCCTGTGCGCTGCTGACGGCCGGGTCCGCCGGGTCGCCCCGGGTGCGGCTCGCGCCGCGCGAGGTGGACGTGCTGGCGTGTGTGGCGGCGGGCGCGACGAACGCGGTCACGGCGGAGCGGCTGGGCGTGACGCCGGAGACCGTCAAGGGGTACCTGAGGTCGGCCATGCGGAAGCTGCGGGCCCGTACCCGTGGCGAGGCCGTGGTCGCCGCGCGCCGGGCGGGGTGGTTGCCGTAGTTTTGTGGTGCTTTCTGTGTTGCCCACTCGTTCGATCCGCCGAGTTCCCGACGGGGTGCCGGCCTCGCGTTCCGCCGCATTCGGGAGACCGATGAATTCGCCCGCCGGCACCCGTTGTTATTTCCCTCACGACGCCGTCCCTCCGAAATTCAAACTTCCGTTGCCTAATATTGGCCAGGACACGACACACGGAGGGGATCGGTGACCGTGCGACGGGACTACCAGGAGCCTCCCAGGAGCCGCCCCGACCTGGTCATCGGCCGGGATGACCTGTTCACGTCGGCGCGTGACCAGCTCGGCCGAGGGGGCAGTGTGCTGCTCCACGGCCCCGCGGGAATTGGAAAGTCGACGATCCTGCGGGCGCTGGCCGCGGATTACGGCGGTGCGGACCGGACGGTGTTGCGCTGCTCGGCGACCGAGTCCGAATCCCATCTGCCCTTCCTGGCGCTGGCCGACCTGTTCGGGCTGGTCCTCGACGACGTGTCCGGTGCGCTGCCCGGCGCCCAGCGCACCGCCCTGGAGTCGGCGCTCACCGGCCGCGGCGAGTCCACGCTCCAGCGGGACGGGCTCGCGCTGCGCCTGGCGGTGCTGTCGGCGCTGCGCGTCCTCGCCGCGAAGCGCCCGGTGCTCGTGGTCGCCGACGATCTCCAGTGGCTGGATGCCGCCAGTGCGGAACTGCTCGGCTTCGCGGCCCGCCGGCTGGGCGACACGCCCGTGCAGATGCTGTGCGCGGTGCGCACCGAGGGCCAGGAGTACGACCGCCACCTCCCCGCGTCTCCGCCCGACACGCTCGCCGTCCGGCTGGGCCCGCTGACCCGCACGCAGGTCTCGGCGCTGCTCGACCACCGCGGCTACACGACGCTGTCCCGCTCCACGGTCCGCGACATCCACCGCACCAGCGGCGGCAACCCGCTCTTCGCGCTGGAGCTGGGCCGGGCCCTGGCCGAGAGCCCGACCCGGCCCCGGCCGGGTGAGCCGCTGCCCGTGCCCACCTCGCTGCGGGCCCTGGTGCTGAGCCGGCTGGAGATGCTGTCGGACGAGGCGCGCCGCACCCTCCTCGTCGCCAGCGCCGGTGCCCGTCCCACGCTGGCGCTGCTGCACGCGGCCGGGCGGCAGCACGCCGAGGCCGAGACGGCCCAGGCGGCGGCGCTGGGCCTGCTGGCCACGGACCCCGAGGCGCCGGCCCTGCGGTTCGCGCATCCGCTGATCTCGGCCGCGCTCTATGCGGAGGCCCCGGCGCAGGAACGGCGGGCCGTGCACGCGGCGCTGTCCACGGCGGCCTCCGACCCGATCGAGCGGGCCCGGCACCTGGCCCTGGCGACCACCGGCACCGACCCGGACGTGGCGGCCCGGCTCGCCGAGGCCGGGGCGCTGGCCCGGGACCGCGGGGCCCCCTCGGTGGCCGCCTCGCTCGGGCTGCTCGCCGCCCGGCACACCCCGGCGGACAGCACCCCCGGTTCCGACGAGCGGCGCCTTCAGGCCGCGGAGGACGCGATCACCGCCGGCGAGGCCGATCTCGCCCGGGACATCGCACGCGACGTACTGACGCGTGCCACCGTGCCCGCCGAGCGGGTCCGGGCCTGGATGGTGGTCATCGAGGCGGCCGGGCAGGCGCTCGGCGAGGTCGACGCCGTCTTCCCGCAGGTGCTGGCCGACGCGGGCGACGACCCGCGCCTGCTCGCCCAGGTCCACTACCAGCTGGCCTGGCGCGGCCTGGTCGTCGAGGGCGACTTCGCCGAGGCCCGCCAGGAGGCCGCGCACGCGGCGGAGCTGGCCGCCCGGGGCGAGGACCGGCGCACCGAACTGATGGCGCTGTCCTTCCAGGCCTCCACCGAGACGCTGATGGGCCACCCGGACGCCCCGGTGACCGTCAAGCGGGCGCTGAAGGAACCCCAGGACCCCTACGTGGCCTGCCACCACAACGGCGCCGGGTCGGCCCGGTTCCGCTGGCTGATCATGAGCGACCAGCTGCCCGAGGCACGGGCGACCATCACCGCGCTGCTGCGCGAGGTGCGCCGGCGCGGCATGGTCGAGAGCGAGGTGCACTTCCTGCGCTTCCTCGCCGACACGGAACTGCGCTCCGGGCACTGCGGCCGGGCCCTGGACCTGGCCCGCGAGAGTCTGCGGCTGGCCCGGGACGCCGGGATCGGCGAGGGCGCCTCGGCCATGCTCGCCTCCCTCGCGGAGGCCTCGGCCGGGGACGTCGACCGGGCCCTGGCCCTCGCCCGGGAGGCGGCGGACCACGCCGAGGTCGACGGCGACCAGATGTACCTGTCCCGGGCCCTGGCGGCGCTGGGCTACGCCCAGTTGGTGGCCGGCGACCCGGCCGCCACCGTCCGTTCGCTGCGCCGGGTGCGGGAGCTGGAGCAGGGCCTCGGCATCAACGACCCCGGGCGCGGCCGCTGGCACGGCGACCTCGCCGAGGCCCTGGTCCGCATCGGCGAACCGGGCGAGGCCCAGGACGTCATCGACACGACCCGGGCGCACGCGCTGCGGCTGGGCCGGCAGAGCGTGCTGGCCGTCCTCGACCGGGCCGAGGCGCTGGTCCGGGCGGCACGCGGCGAACACGAGGCCGCCGTCGTCCGGTTGACGTCCGTGCAGGACCGGCTCGGGCGGCTCGGGTACGGCCTGGAGGAGGCCCGGGCCGCCTTCGCGCTGGCCCGCCTGCGCGCCCAGGCCGCCGCCGCGCCCCGCACCGGTGCCAGGCCCCTGCCGGGTGCGGCGTCGTACGACGAGGCCGCCCGGTTGTTCCGGCGCTGCCGGGCGCTGCCCTGGCTGCGGCAGGTCGACGCGGCCGCCACGGCCGGGCCCGCGGCGGTGGAACCGGCCGCCGCGGCGCCCGCCGTCGCCCTCGACGCGCTGGAGGGTCTGGCCGCGATGGAGCGTCAGGTCGCCTCGCTGGTGATGGAGGGCGCGACCAACCGGGAGATCGCGGCGCGCCTGTTCATCAGTGTCAAGACCGTCGAGGCGACCCTCACCCGGGTCTACCGCAAGCTGGGGATCCGTTCCCGGGTGGACATCGTCCGGCTGGCCGCGGGCCGCCGCACGACCTGACCCACCTGGGTTTACGGGGCCGGACCGAGGGTTTTCCCTGCCCAACTCCCTTAGGGGGTTCCCTCATTGGGGGCGGTCCCTGCCGGGCTCTAGCTTTGGGGCGTGCCGCTCGCCGGGCACACGGAGATCCGAACAACGGCGTCAGGGTCCCCGTGCACCACCACCCGCGCGACCCCCCACCGGCAACTCCCCAAGGAGACCCATGTTCGGGCTCAACGCTGCCAAGAAGGCCGCCGTCGTCGCCGCGGCGACCGCCGCCGCCACGACCGCGCTGCTCGCCGCCCCCACGGCCGTCGCCGCGCCCCAGCCGATCGTCGGCGGCACCACGACCACGACGTCCGCGTACCCGTTCGTCATGCAGATCACGGACGCCTCGCAGAACCAGTTTTGCGGCGGCACCCTGGTCTCGCCCACCAAGGTCGTCACCGCCGCGCACTGCATGGTCGGCGAGACCACCGGCAGTGTGCGCGTCGTCGGTGGCCGCACCTACCTCAACGGCACCAACGGCACGGTCAGCAGAGTCAGCAGGATATGGATCCACCCGAGCTACACCGACGTCTCCAACGGCGACGACGTGGCCGTGCTGACGCTGTCGACGTCGATGCCGTACACCCCGGCGAAGTACGTCTCCTCCTCCCAGACCTCGGTGTACGCGGCCGGCACCACCGCCCGCATCCTCGGCTGGGGCGACACCTCCGAGAACGGCAGCGCCTCCAACCAGCTGCGCACCGCGACCGTACCGACCATGTCCGACTCCGGTTGCGCGAGCTCCTACGGCTCCGACTTCGTCAAGAGCGACATGGTGTGCGCCGGAAAGACCTCCGGCGGCGTGGACACCTGCCAGGGCGACAGCGGCGGCCCCCTGCTCATCGGGGGCGTCCTGGCAGGCATCACTTCCTGGGGCGAAGGCTGCGCCCAGGCCGGCCACCCGGGTGTCTACACCCGGCTGACCACCTTCTCCAACCTGGTCACGACGCAGCTCAACTCGTGACCGCGCACTAGCTCCTGAGTACCCCTCAGGTGAAATACCAGGGGGCGTTGCGGGCCTCCACGAGCGGCCCGCAACGCCCCCTCTCCACTGCCCGGCCCCCGCACGCCGCCCTGGTCAGGTGCGTACGGCACCGAACCGGATGTCGTACGACGACCCCGGGTGCATGACGCGCAGCATCCGCTCCCCCTCGGCGGTGACCTCGTCCCGCCGGGCCCGGGTGAGGCGGTCGAAGGGCTCGATCACGAGCGCGTCCTCCCCGAGCCGCCACAGTCCCGCGAGGAAGCCGTCGACGAGGAGCGTGCGGTAGGCCACGTTCCCGTTCCACGAGCGGCCCCGGTGCTCGGGCGGGACGACGCGGGTGCGGTCGGCGTGCGAGAGCAGCAGGTTGTCGAACTCGGGGAGGAAGCGCGGCGGCGCCGGGGTCCCCGGGTCGGGGCGTGGGGCGTCCGGGAGGTCGAAGAGTTCGACGCCGCCGGCGTCCCGGAAGGTCACGAGCTGCGGGCGGAGGCGTTCGAAGGCGTCGCGCAGGCGGGTCATTCCGGCCCAGGTCTGCATGTCCTTCACGGAGGCCGGGCCGAAGGCGGCGAGGTAGCGCAGGACGACCGCGTCGGGTGTGGGGGCCGGCTGCGCCGGCCGGCCGAGCCAGTGCTCGGCGGTGGTGAGACTGACCTGCCCGCTCTGCCCCCACAGACCGCGCGGCGTCACCTGCACGAGCGGGAGCCGGCAGCGTGCGGCGACGGCCAGCGCCTGCGGATCGGCGTCGGGCCACTCCTGGAGCAGGGCCTCGCGCAGTTGCTTCATGGTGCGGGGCTCGGCCTCGACGAGGTCGCGGGCGAGCCCGGCGAGCCGGTCCAGGTCGACACCGGCGAGTCCCCTGCGGAAGGTGACGAGCTCCCGGTCCCGGGCGGGCTGCACCAGCGGCCGCAGGGTGAGGCAGTCGTCCGCGGTGTGGGTGTGGATGGTGGAGCGCATCGTGACGATCCGAACGGCCTCGCGGTCCGCCATCGGCCGGGACAGCGCCTCGGGGGTGAACCCGTCGAGCCGGGCGGCGAGCGCGTAGTACGGGGGCTTGACGTTCTGCGCCTGGAGCCCGAGCAGGTGCTCGACGGCCGCCGTGGCGGAGAGCCGGGCGGGGCGCAGGAGCAGCTGCCGGTCGAGGGTCGCGCGGCTGAGGGCACGCGTGCCGAGCAGGGGTGCCGTGCCGGTGACGCTCCGCTTGGTGTTCGTCATGTGCAGCACGGTATCCGGGCTTGCGGACAGGTTCTGGCCGCGACTCCGGGCGTGGTCGGCATGCGCGGCGTACGAGCAGGTTCGTTAGGCCTGCCGCGCCGCCGGGTACTCAGCGGACATTCCCGGAACCCGCACCACACGCCCCACTCGGGAGATCCGATGCTCCGACGTCCACCGCGACCAGATCCCGCCGCACCCGATGAGTGACAGCACCGGACGGACGGCTCAGGTCATGGAACGACGGGCAGACCCGTCGCGGTCGGCTCTGATCGTGATCGACATGATCAACACCTATGACCACGAGGACGCCGAGCTCCTCGTGCCGTCCGTCGAGCAGGTCGTACCCCACCTGACGGAGCTGCTCGGCCGGGCCCGCGAGGCGGACGCTCCCGTGATCTACGTGAACGACAACTTCGGGCTGTGGCGCTCGCACCACGGAGAGCTGCTGGACGCGGCGCTGAACCGGCCGCACGCCCGTCTGATCGAGCCGATCCGGCCCGACGAGCAGTCGCTCTTCGTGCTGAAGGCCCGCCATTCGGTCTTCTTCGAGACGCCGCTGTCCTACCTCCTGTGGAGTCTGGACGTCGGACACGTGGTCCTGACCGGCCAGGTCACCGAGCAGTGCGTCCTCTATTCCGCCCTGGACGCGCACATCCGCCACCTGGAGGTGACGGTGCCGAAGGACGCCGTCGCCTCCATTCATCCCCATCTGGCGTCCGCGGCTCTGGAAATGATGGAGCGCAACATGGGCGCCCGGATCGTCTCGGCGAAGGAGACCGACTTCGGCGCCATCACGTGACTCCGGCTATGTGAGCAGGCTGGCCACTGGCACGTCGCGTCGGCCCCGCCGGTCAGCGGTGCTCGGGGTTGTCCGCGCCCGGACGGCAGCCGGCGTCCCACTGCGAGCGCTGGTTGCCGTGGGCGGGGACCCCTCCGGCGCGCTTCAGCAGGGCTGCGAGATGCATCAGGTTCCAGGTCATGAAACTGGTGTTGCGGTTGGTGAAGTCGTTCTCCGGGCCGCCCGAGTCCGGGTCCAGATACGACGGTCCGGGGCCGGCCGCGCCGATCCAGCCGGCGTCGGCCTGGGGCGGGATCGTGTAGCCGAGGTGCTGGAGGCTGTAGAGGACGTTCATCGCGCAGTGCTTGACGCCGTCCTCGTTGCCGGTGATGAGACAGCCGCCGACGCGGCCGTAGTAGGCGTACTGCCCCTGGGAGTTGAGCAGCGAGGAGCAGGCGTAGAGGCGCTCGATGACCTGCTTGGTGACGGAGCTGTTGTCACCCAGCCAGATGGGGCCGGCCAGGACCAGGATGTCCGCCGCCATGACCTTCTCGTACAGCGCCGGCCAGGCGTCCGTGGCGAAGCCGTGCTCGGTCATGTCCGGGTAGACGCCGGGTGCGATGTCCTGGTCGACGGCGCGGATCAGCTCCGTCGTCACGCCGGCGGAGTCCATGATCGACCGGCTCTTGTCGATCAGGCCCTGGGTGTGGCTGCGCTGCGGGGACGGTTTGAGGGTGCAGTTGATGTAGAGGGCGGTCAGGTCGTCGAAGCGGTGGGCCGCGTCAGGTGCGGAGGGGGCTGTCATGGGGGCAGCATCTCGCGCCGGGCCCGGTCTGTTGCGGTTCGGCGCACCCGCGCCCGTCTTACGGAGTCATGACGTACGGCCGCGTCCCCGTGAGGCGGCGCCAGTGGGCGCCTAGCGTGGCCGTATGCGCGTACTGGTCACCGGCGGTGCCGGGTTCATCGGGTCCCATGTGGTCGCCGCCCTGCGGGAGCGGGGGCACGAGGCGATCGTGTTCGACGTGCGGGAGGATCCCGCGGATGACGTGCGGGACCCCGCGGCGGTAGGCCGTGCCCTGGCCGGTGCGGACGCCGTGTGCCATCAGGCCGCGATGGTCGGGCTCGGCAACGGGGTCGCCGACGCGGCGGACTACGTCGCGCACAACGACCTGGGGACGGCCGTGCTGCTCGCCGCCATGGCGGAGGCGGGTGTACGGCGTCTCGTGCTGGCCGGGTCGATGGTGGTCTACGGGGAGGGGCGGTACGGGTGCCCCCGGCACGGGGTCGTGCGGCCCGGGCCGCGTACCGTCACCGACCTCGACGCCGGCCGGTTCGAGCCGCCGTGTCCGGCGTGCGGGGCGGACCTCGTCCCCGATCTGGTCGGCGAGGACGCTCCGGCCGATCCACGGAACGTGTACGCGACGACCAAGCTGGCCCAGGAGCACCTGTCCGCCGCCTGGGCCCGCTGCACCGGCGGGTCGGCGGTGTCGCTGCGCTACCACAACGTGTACGGGCCGGGCATGCCCCGCGACACCCCCTACGCCGGTGTCGCCTCCTTCTTCCGCTCGGCGCTCGCCCGGGGCGAGGCACCGCGCGTGTTCGAGGACGGGCGGCAGCGCAGGGACTTCGTGCACGTCCGGGACGTGGCCGAGGCCAATGCGGTGGCGCTGGAGGCGGCGGCCGCACCGGGTGTGCTCACGGCGTACAACACCGGCAGCGGCGACCCGCACACCGTCGGGGAGATGGCCCGTGCGCTGGCCGCCGCGTACGGCGGGCCCGAGCCCGTCGTCACCGGCGAGTACCGGCTCGGGGACGTACGGCACATCACCGCCGACTCCGCGCGGCTGCGGGACGGGCTGGGCTGGAAGCCGGCCGTCGGGTTCCAGGAGGGCATGACGGAGTTCGCGCGAGCCGGGATGCGGGACGCGTAGGAGCTGTCCCCCCTGCCTGGGGTCCGCTCGCGAAAGACCGGTGGTGCTGCCCGTGTTACGAAGCGGCCGCGGGCAGCACCACCTCGAAACGGCAGCCGCCGGGGATGTTCCGCACGGTGGCCCGGCCCTGGTGCGCCTCCACGATCCCCCGGACGATGGCGAGGCCGAGACCCGCGCCGGCCGGGGGCGTCCGGGCGTGCGTGCCGCGCCAGCCGGTGTCGAAGACGCGCGGCAGGTCCTCGGCCGGGATGCCGCCGCAGCCGTCCGTCACCGACAGCACCACGCCCTCGGTGGAGCGTTCCGCGGTGACGGCGACCGTGCCGTCGGCCGGGGTCCGGCGGATGGCGTTGACCAGCAGGTTGCCCAGCACCCGGCTCATCTCCTTGCCGTCCACCTCCACCGGCACCGGCTCGATACGGCCGCCCACCAGCCGCACCCCGTGCTCCCGGGCGAGCGGGTCGGCTCCCGCCAGCGCGTCGCCGACCAGGTCGTACAGCGAGATCCGGCTGGGGGCGAGGGCGAGCGCTCCGGCGTGGATGCGGGAGAGCTCGAAGAGGTCGCCGACCATGTCGTTGAGGCGCTCGACCTCGGTGCGGATCTGCCTCAGATAGCGGCCGGGGTCGGCGGCGACACCGTCCTCCAGGGCCTCGGACATGGCGCGCAGACCGGCCAGCGGGGTGCGCAGGTCGTGGGAGATCCAGGCGACGAGTTCACGCCGGGAGGTCTCCAACGCGCGTTCCCGCTCCCGGGATTCGGCGAGTCTGGCGCTGGTGGCGGCCAGTTCGCGGCTCAGGTGGTCCAGTTCGGCGGTCGTCGGGCCGACGGGGGCGGCGAAATTGCCGCCGTCGCCGAAGGAGCGTGCGGCCACGGCGAGTTCGCGGCTGCGGGCGACGACCCAGCGGCCCAGCAGCAGCGCGGTGGCCAGGGAGACGACGGCCGCCATGGCGACGACGGTCGTGACGACGGTCAGGTCGTGCGGCGACAGGAACATCGCCCAGGCGACGGCGAGCGTGCCCGCGAGCATCGCGACGACGCCGACCGTCGCGACCACGGCGATCGAGGCGGTGAGCGAGCGGCGCCGGATCAGGCGCAGCGCGGCGGCTCCGGCCAGGCCGGTGGCCGCGGCACCCGCGAAGGCGTACAGGGCGATGAGGAGGGTGTCGTTCACGATCCGGCGTCCTCTCCCGTGGGTTCGAAGCGGTAGCCCACGCCCCACACGGTCTGGATCAGCCGGGGCCGGGCCGGGTCGTCCTCGACCTTGCCGCGCAGGCGGCGGACGTGGACCGTGACGGTGGACAGGTCACCGAAGTCCCATCCCCACACCTCGCGCATCAGGTCCTCGCGGTCGAAGGCCCGCCCCGGGTGCCGCAGGAAGAAGGACAGCAGGTCGAACTCGCGGAGAGTGAGGGCGAGTTCGGTGCCGTTCTTGGTGGCCCGGCGGGCTGCCGGGTCGACGGTCAGACCGGCCGCACCCAGTCGGCGCCCGGGGACGGCCGGCCGGCTGCGGCGCAACACCGACTCCACGCGCAGCACCAGCTCGCGGGGGCTGAAGGGCTTGGTGACGTAGTCGTCGGCGCCGACCTCCAGGCCCAGGATGCGGTCGTCCTCGTCGCCGCGCGCGGTGAGCATGATGACGGGCACGGGGCCGTCGCCGCGGATCCGGCGACACACCTCCAGACCGTCCATGCCGGGCAGCATCAGGTCGAGCACGACCAGGTCCGGCCGGCGCGCGGCGGCGCGGGTGAGGGCGGTCGGGCCGTCGTCGGCGCGGTCGACGGCGTAACCTGCGCGGTCCAGATATCCGGCGACGACCTCGGCGACGGTCGGATCGTCGTCGACGACCAGGATCCTGGGAGGCCCGTCCGCGGTCCTTGGGGGCTCGTACGGCTGCTGCATGCCTCCAGACTGGCACCGCGCCGCCACCGCCGGGGACCCGAGCACCACTCCGGCCTCCGACGTCCGCGTTTCGTAAGGAGCGATGGCCCGGTATGTCCGGTTCGCGTTCGTAGGGTGAGACCGTGACGACGACACCTTCGGACGTCGACGTGGTGCTGCCCTGCCTGAACGAGGCCGAGGCCCTTCCCTGGGTGCTCGAACGGATTCCGCCGGGCTGGCGCGCACTCGTCGTCGACAACGGTTCCACTGATGGCTCGGCTCAAGTCGCCCGCGCATGGGGCGCGACCGTGGTGCACGAGCCGCGACGGGGCTTCGGCGCGGCCTGCCACGCCGGGCTGACCGCGGCCACCGCCGACGTGGTGTGCTTCTGCGACTGCGACGCCTCCCTCGACCCGGGGCTCCTGATCCCCTTCGTGCACGAGGTGCGCGACGGGACGGCCGACCTGGTGCTCGGACGGCGGCGTCCGCAGGGACGAGGCGCCTGGCCGCCCCATGCACGGGCCGGCAATCTCGCGCTCGCGCGGATGCTGCGCCGCCGCACCGGGCTGCGCCTGCACGACCTCGGTCCGCTGCGCGCCGCGCGCCGGGAGCCACTGCTCGCCCTCGGCCTCAGCGACCGGCGCAGCGGCTATCCGCTCCAGATGGTCGTCCGCGCGGCCGACGCGGGGTGGCGGATCGCCGAGCACGACGTGCCGTATCTGCCGCGCACCGGGGCCTCGAAGGTGACCGGCACCTGGCGCGGTACCTGGCAGGCCGTACGGGACATGAGCCGCGTGCTGGCCGAAACGCCCGCACATGAAGGGGGAACCCTCCGTTGACCACACTCCTCGTCATCGCCAAGGAACCGCGACCGGGCCGGGTGAAGACGCGGCTCACGCCACCGTTCACGCCCGGGCAGGCGGCCGAACTGGCCGAAGCCGCCCTCGCGGACACGCTGCACGCCGTCGCCGCCACGCCCGCCACCCGGCGCGTCCTCGTGCTCGACGGCGCCCCCGGCCCCTGGTTGCCGCCCGGTTTCGACGTCGTGGCGCAGTGCGCGGGTGGTCTGGCCGAGCGGCTGGCGGAGGCCTTCGCGTGCTGCGCCGGCCCGGCCCTGCTCATCGGCATGGACACCCCGCAGGTGACCCCGGAGCTGCTCACCGTGGACTTCACCGACTGCGACGCCTGGTTCGGCCCGGCGGAGGACGGCGGTTTCTGGGCCCTCGGCCTGGCCTGTCCCGACCCCGCTCTGCTGCGGGGTGTACCCATGTCGACGCCGGTGACGGGTGCCGTGCAGCGGGAGCGGTTGGTCGCCGCGGGACTGCGCGTGCGCGACCTGCCGCTGCTGCGGGACGTCGACACCGCCGCCGACGCCCACGCGGTCGCCGCGCTCGCCCCGCGAGGGCGCTTCGCGGCCCGGCTGGCCCGCCGTACGGCGGCCGGGGGGCCGGTCGCCGAGCCGGTCTCGCGCCCGGCCGGTCCCCGATGAGCGCCCCGCCGGCCACCGCCCTGGCCTGGGCCGCCGCCGACCCCTACGACGCCGCCCTGCGCGCCGGCCGCGGCCCCCTGTTCCTGCGGCGCACCGACGGCTGGCTGCTGCCGCTGGAGGTGGAACGCTGGTGCGCCCGGGCCGACGCGGTCGACCGGGACGTGCTCGACCGGTGCGAGGGGACCGTGCTGGACGTGGGGTGCGGGCCCGGGCGGCTCGTGGCGGAACTGGCCGCCCGGGGACGGGCCGCCCTCGGGATCGACGTCAGCGAGGCCGCCGTGGAGCACACCGCCCGGCTCGGGGGCCAGGCACTGCGGCGGTCCGTCTTCGAGCAACTGCCCGGCGAGGGCCGCTGGGACACCGTCCTGCTCATGGACGGCAACATCGGCATCGGCGGCGACCCGCGTGCCCTGCTGGAGCGCGTCGCCGCGCTCCTGCACCCCGGCGGTCTGCTGATCACCGAGACCGCCCCCGGGGACGTCGACGAACGCGTGCGCGTCCACATCACCGATGCCCACGCCACCGCCGGTGCCCCCTTCCCCTGGGCCCGGCTCGGCACCCGCGCACTGTTCAGGTACGCACAGGACCACTGGGAGCAGGCCGGTCAGTGGACGGCCGGCGGACGGCGCTTCGCCGCCCTGCGCAGCCGCAGCGCCAGCAGCAGCGCCGAGCCTCCGAAGAGGACCGCGGTGATCAGCAGCCAGCGCGCGAGGAACACGTCCGCCGGCAGGCCGGTGGCGGACCGGTAGCGCTCCTCCACCATGCCGCTGATCAGCGGGAACCACACGAGGAGCAGCAGCCCGGAGAGGGCGGCCGGTACGCGCGCGTACATCGTCCACTCCCGGCGGCGGACCGCGCCGAGCCCCCGTACCAGCGCCCGGTCCGCCGCCGCGTACAGCGGCAGCAGCACGAGGTCGTGCAGCAGTGCCGCGCCCACGACCCACAGCGCCACGCCGAACCAGTCGCCGGCGAGCAGGCGCACCCCCGCGTAGGCCGCGAGGGCGAACGAGCACGACAGCAGCAGGAGTTGCAGAGGGCTGCCGATGGCGAAACGTCCTCGCATCACAGGTCTCCGAACGTCATCCGGGCCACCCACTTGGTGTTCAGCACACCGGGCGCCGCGGGCACGATGATCCGCGCCGGGTAGCCGTGGTCGGGGGAGAGCTCCTCGCCGTTGACGTACAGGGCGAGCAGGGAACGCGGGTCGGCCACCTGGTTGGCGCGCAGGGCGGCCTTCCGGAAGGCGCCCTGCCGCTGGAGGGACTCGACGAACACGTCCGGTGGATCGTCCTCGTACCCGACGAGGGCCGCGAGGTCACGCAGCCGCACCCCGCGCCACCACTGGTCCGGCGTGGACCAGCCCTCCACGCAGGCGATGGGCAACGCCGAGCTGTACAAGGGCAGTTCGGCGAGCTGGGTGCGGCTGAGACGGACCGTGCCCGTGCGCCCCGTCACGACGAGCCGCCACGCGTCCTCGGCCGCTTCCGCCGGGTCGATCCGCGCGTACGCGGCGGTCTTGTTGATCTGGAAGCCGTTCGGGCCGCTGCCGGGTTCCGCGCCGCCGTGCGGGGCGAGGAGGGCGGTGCGCCGCAGCGGGCCGCCGAAGTTCTGCCCCACGGTCGTCGCGAACAGCAGCAGCGAGCCGCCCCCGACGAACCACAGGGCGCCCCGTCGGGAGACGGTCGGCTCGGCGGGACGCGGGGACACCAGGTCGTTCTTCTCCTCCCGCAGCTGCCGCAGATTGCGCAGTGCCGTGGGCGTCTTCAGCAGCGCGTGGGCCACGAAGGCGGCGAAGAACACCCAGGCGCCGTAGAAGTGCAGGGGGTAGAACGAGCCCGGGAAGACGTAGTCGAGCTGGACGTTGAGGACGCCGGTCACGAACTCGAACAGCCCGCCGCCGACCAGCAGCAGCAGCGAGATCCGCTCCAGGGCGTGCGCGAGGGAGCGGGCCGGCGGCAGGGTGAACAGCCTCGGCACCACGGACCACAGCTTGGCGAGCAGGACGGGGATCAGGGTGATGCCGAGGGTGACGTGGACGCCCTGGTTCAGCCGGTACAGCCAGTGCGGGTTCGTCGGCCAGGCGAAGAGGTAGAAGCCGAGGATCCCCTTGTCCGGGGTCTTGTCGTTGACCGGCGACAGGTCCGGGTTGTAGGCGGCGTACGAGACCAGTCCCGTCACGAACAGCACGGTGATGCCGACGAGCAGGACGAGGCCCAGCACCGAGGTGAACCGGGGGCCGCGCAGGGGACTGCGCCAGAAGCCGGGGGACGTGGGGAGCCGCGGATCGCGTGGATGGTCTCGCATGAGCCGACGGTAGGCCGCGAGCACCCCGCGAAAGGGTGCGCGACCCATGACGAAACGCTGACATCGGGCCCGGTCGGCAGTCCACGACCGGCCGCGCGGCCTAGCGTGCCGGTGTGATCCGCACCCTGCCCTCCCCCGAACGGACCCGTGAGTCCGAGCCCTCCGGCCGTCGGCGCCGCGACCTCTACGCCGCCGGGGGCGCCGCGCTGCTCGTGACGGCGTCCGTCCTGGCCGGCCGCCACATCCAGGAGACCAGCCGCACCCTGTTCGTCGACTGGCCGCCGCTGCTGGCGTCCTGGGGACCGCATCTGGGCCCCGGCACCCCGGCCGCCGTCCTGGTGGCGATCGTCATCGTCACCCACGGCCCCGCCCTGGCGGCCCGGCTCCCGTGGCGTGCCCTGCTCACGGCCGCCTGGGGCGCGGCGATGGCGTGGATCTTCTCCCTCGCCCTGGTCGACGGCTGGGACCGGGGCATCGCGCGCAAACTCACCACCCGCTACGAGTACCTCCAGGTCATCGACCGCTTCCACGACATCCCGGCGGCGCTGCGGGGCTTCACCGGGCACATCCTGCTGGACTCCCCGGACAACTGGCCCGCCCACGTCGCCGGGCACCCGCCCGCCGCCACTCTCACGTTCGTGCTGCTCGACCGGATCGGGCTGCGCGGCGGGGGGTGGGCGGGAGTGTGGTGCATCATCGTCGGGGCAACCGCCTGTGTGGCGGTGCTGGTCACGATCCGTGCCCTGGCCGACGAGGCGCTCGCCCGCCGGGCGGCCCCCTTCCTGGTCCTGGCCCCGGCGGCCGTGTGGATGGGCACCTCGGCGGACGCGTACTTCGCTGCGGTGGCGGCGTGGGCGGTCGCACTGCTCGCTCTGGCGGTCACCCGGGGGTCCTTGGGGTGGGCGGGCGCGTCCGGGCTGCTGTTCGGCCTGACCTGCTATCTGTCGTACGGCCTCACGCTCGTCGCGCTGATCGCGGCGGCCGTCCTGGTGCTCGGCCGCCACGGGTTCCGGGAGCGCCCGGCCCTGTCGGCGGCGCTGCTCGCCGGACTGGTCGTGGTCCCCACGGCGTTCACGCTCGCGGGCTTCAACTGGTGGGAGGCCTATCACCTGCTGGTCACGCGCTACGCCCAGGGTGCGGGCGGTATCCGGCCCTACGGCTACTGGGTGTGGGCCAACCTGGCCTGCACGGTGCTCATCACGGGACTCGCGACGGCGGCGGGACTGCGGCGGACCGGAGCCGTACTGGTCCGGCGTCGCACCGAGCCCCGGGCCGGCGTCCGTCTCGCGTTCCTCGTGTCCGCCGCGCTCCTCGCCCTGCTGGTCGCCGACCTGTCCGGCATGAGCAAGGCGGAGACGGAACGCATCTGGCTCCCCTTCGCCCTGTGGCTGCTCCCGGCGTGCGCGTTCCTCGCCAGCCCCCGCGCCTGGCTCACCGCCCAGGCGCTGCTCGCGCTGCTCCTCAACCATCTGCTGTCCACCGGGTGGTGAACACTGCCGGGAGAAATCCGGGTCGTCGGTGTCAAGCGGCAGGGGTGGCCGTGAGCGCGGGGCGCAGATAGGCGGTGATCTGCTTGCCGTTGCCGAGGGACACGACGGCGACTTCGCTGCTGACCGTGTGCACCACGTGCATGCCGTGGCCGCCGAAGCGCCGCCCGTCGCGCTTCCTGACCACCGGCTGCGTGGTGGAGGTGTCCCACACGGTGATGGCCAGTCCGTCGCCGGACAGCCGCAGGATCATCCCGCAGGGGCCGGGTGCGTGCCGGATGGCGTTGGTGACGAGTTCGCTGACGACCAGTTCGGCGTCGATCGCCAGCGGGGCCGGCACGGGTGTGCGGCCGGTACACGGTACGTGCGCCAGGAGAGCGCGCAGCGCCCGGCGCGCCTCGACGGCACACGCTGCGCCATCGGCCCAGACCGCGCCGCAGTGCAGGGTGGCCTGCTCGTCCGCGCCCGGCTCATCTTCCGCCTGCTTCATAAGCGGGATGACCATATGTGGGGCTCTTCCGTTGTTGTTCGTGTTGCTCAGTGACCTTTCGGTCGTTCGTCTACCCAGGCACCGAGCACGCATACTGCCGGCGGCCGTCTGTCGTGGAGTGTTGTGCGCCGCACGGCCCGCGGTCGGGTCGACCACGGGCCGTCCGCGCATACGAACCGTCAAGCTCTGTTGATCCGGGCGGCGATTCCGTGACCGATCAGCACATAGATGACCACGGGAAGACCAGAGCCAGTCCGCCGTTCCGTGCACGAACTCGACGAAGGCATTTCCTTGATTGGCGTCGAGGAGATGGAGCACGATCCACAGCCCCAGAAGACCGGCCGCGATGTCGGCGACCGTGCAGATCGTGAGTGCCGTCCGCCGCGCGGTCGCCTGGTGGCGGGCGGTGCGGTCGGGCGCCGGGGGCTGGTCGTACGGCTGACATGCGGAGGCCGGGTCTGTGCTGTTCACGAGAGATCCCATCTGACGCATTCCTTCGCCGGCCTGTCGCCCACGCGCATGACATCGAGAGCGGGATTCGGTTTCGGCCGGCCTTTTCTGCCCCACTTTTCGGGCCGCCGAGCGGTGGCGACGGCCAAGGCCGACAGGAGCGTCGCGGTGGCGAGGGTGCCCCAGAGGGCGGCCGGGCCGAGGGGGGCGAGGGTGTGCCCCGGGGCGGGGGCGGGGGCGAGGTGGGTGACGAGCGCGGTGGCGCTGCCGGCGTAGACGATCTCGCCGAGGGCGCAGACCACGGACACCGCGGCGACGCCGGGCCCCCGCGGGCGGATCGATCGCTAGCATGGGCGGCGATCCCGGCCGAACGGGCGGGGAGAGCGAGGTCACAGCCAGGGCGAGGGCAAGGTCACAGCCGTTCCCTCTGCTGCTCGTTCGTGTCCGTGACCTAGCATCCGAGCATGACGGTCCTGCCTGACGACGGGCTTGAGCTGGCCGGCGAGTTCCCTGACGTGCCCCATGAGCAGTGGCAGCGCCTTGTGGCGGGTGTGCTGCGCAAATCGGGCAAGGACGTCGAGGGGGCCGAGGCCGAGGAAGCCCTGTCCACCGCGTTGGAGGACGGGTTGCGCACCCGCCCTCTCTACACCGCCCACGAGTCCGCGCCCGAGCCGGGTTTTCCCGGTTTCGCCCCCTTTGTACGCGGCGGCCGCGCCGAGGGGAACACGGTCGGCGGCTGGGACGTACGGCAACGGCACACGGCGGCCGACCGTGACGCGGTGCTCGGGGACCTGGAGAACGGCGTCACCTCCCTCTGGCTGACGGTGGGGGACGGCGGCATCGCGGTGCCGGACCTCGGCCGGGTCCTCGACGGCGTGTACCTCGACCTGGCGCCCGTCGTCCTCGACGCGGGGCGCGAGGCCGAGCCCGCCGCGCGGGAGTTGCTGCGGGTCTACGAGGAGCGGGGGGTCCCCCGGGACGCGGCGCGCGGCAACCTGGGCGCGGATCCGCTCGGGCACGAGGCCCGTACCGGGGAGCGGTGCGACACCGCACCGGCTGCGGAGCTCGCGCGGCTGTGCGCCGGGGAGTACCCGGGGCTGCGGGCGCTGACCGTGGACGCGCTGCCGTATCACGAGGCCGGTGGCTCGGCCGCCCAGGAGCTGGGCAGCTCGCTGGCCACCGGGGTGGCGTACCTGCGTGAGCTGACCGGGGCCGGGCTGGACGTCGACCAGGCCTGTGCGCAGCTGGAGTTCCGGTATGCGGCGACGGCCGACCAGTTCCTGACGATCGCCAAGCTGCGGGCGGCGCGCCGGCTGTGGGCCCGGGTGTCCGAGGTCTGCGGGGCGCCGCGCGCGGGGGCGCAGCTCCAGCACGTCGTGACGTCGCCGGTGATGATGACGCGCCGCGACCCGTGGGTGAACATGCTGCGCTCGACGATCGCCACGCTGGCCGCCGGAGCGGGCGGGGCCGACGCGGTCACCGTGCTGCCCTTCGACCACGCTCTCGGCCTGCCGGACGCGTTCGCGCGCCGCATCGCCCGCAACACCTCCACGATCCTCATCGAGGAGTCGCACCTGTCCCGGGTGATCGACCCGGCGGGCGGCTCCTGGTACGTGGAGCGGCTCACCGACGAACTCGCCCACGCGGGCTGGGAGTTCTTCCAGCGGATCGAGCGGCTCGGCGGCATGGCGGCCGCCCTGCGGTCGGGAGACCTCGAGCGGGATCTCGCCGAGACCTGGCAGGCCCGCACGAGCAGGCTGGCCAAGCGGCGCGAACCCATCACCGGTGTCAGCGAGTTCCCGTTCCTCGCGGAGAAGCCGGTGGTCCGCGAGAGCGCACCCGAGCCGCCCTCCGGCGGGCTGCCCCGCGTACGCCGTGACGAGGGGTACGAGGCGCTGCGCGCCCGCTCCGACCGCCACCTCGCCGCGACCGGCTCCCGGCCCCGGATCTACCTCGCCGCGCTGGGCCCGGCCGCCGCCCACACGGCCCGCCTCACCTTCGCCTCGAACCTCTTCCAGGCCGGCGGCATCGAGCCCGTCACCGAGGGCGCCTTCGAGGAGAGCGGTGCGACGGAGGCCGTGCTGTGCTCCAGCGACGCGCTGTACGCGGAGCAGGCCGAGGCCACCGTCCGGACGCTGAAGGCCGCCGGTGCACGGCATGTGTTCCTCGCGGGCCGCCCCGGGGAGTACCCCGGTGTCGACGCGTACGTCTTCGCGGGCTGCGACGCCGTGGCCGTGCTGTCCGCGACCCTCGACCGCATGGGAGTGTCCTGATGTCCGCCCCTTCCGGCCCGTCCGTTCCCGACTTCTCCGGGATCGAGCTGGGCACCCCGGCCCCCGACGGCGGCGCCGACGAGTGGCGTACGGCGGTCAAGAACGCGTCCGGCGGGGACGACCTGCTCTGGGAGACCCCGGAGGGCATCGCCGTCAAGCCGCTCTACACCGGCCGTGACCTGGAGGGCCTGGACTTCCTGGACACGTACCCGGGCGCGGCGCCGTTCCTGCGCGGCCCGTACCCGACGATGTACGCCAACCAGCCCTGGACCATCCGCCAGTACGCCGGCTTCTCGACGGCCGAGGAGTCCAACGCCTTCTACCGCCGCAACCTCGCGGCCGGCCAGAAGGGACTGTCGGTCGCCTTCGACCTGCCCACGCACCGCGGTTACGACAGCGACCACCCCCGGGTGACCGGTGACGTCGGCATGGCGGGCGTGGCGATCGACTCGATCTACGACATGCGGCAGCTGTTCGACGGGATCCCGCTGGACAGGATGACCGTGTCGATGACGATGAACGGTGCCGTGCTGCCGGTGCTGGCGCTGTACATCGTCGCCGCCGAGGAACAGGGTGTGCCGCCGGAGAAGCTGGCCGGGACCATCCAGAACGACATCCTCAAGGAGTTCATGGTCCGCAACACCTACATCTATCCGCCGAAGCCGTCGATGCGGATCATCTCCGACATCTTCGCCTTCACCTCGCAGCGGATGCCGCGCTACAACTCCATCTCCATCTCCGGCTACCACATCCAGGAGGCGGGTGCGACGGCCGACCTGGAGCTGGCGTACACGCTCGCGGACGGCGTGGAGTACATCCGGGCGGGTCGTGAAGCCGGCCTGGACGTGGACGCGTTCGCGCCGCGGCTGTCGTTCTTCTGGGCCATCGGCATGAACTTCTTCATGGAGGTCGCCAAGCTGCGGGCGGCGCGCCTGCTGTGGGCGAAGCTGGTGAGGCAGTTCGACCCGCAGAACGCCAAGTCCCTGTCCCTGCGCACCCATTCGCAGACCTCGGGCTGGTCGCTGACCGCGCAGGACGTGTTCAACAACGTGACGCGCACCTGCGTGGAGGCGATGGCGGCGACGCAGGGGCACACGCAGTCGCTGCACACCAACGCCCTCGACGAGGCGCTCGCGCTGCCCACCGACTTCTCGGCGCGCATCGCCCGCAACACGCAGCTGCTGCTCCAGCAGGAGTCCGGCACGACCCGCGTGATCGACCCGTGGGGCGGCAGCGCGTACGTGGAGAAGCTGACGTACGACCTGGCCCGGCGAGCCTGGCAGCACATCGAGGAGGTCGAGGCCGCGGGCGGCATGGCCAAGGCCATCGACGCGGGCATCCCGAAGCTGCGCATCGAGGAGGCCGCGGCCCGCACGCAGGCCAGGATCGACTCGGGCCGGCAGCCGGTCATCGGCGTGAACAAGTACCGGGTGGAGACCGACGAGCAGATCGACGTCCTGAAGGTCGACAACTCCTCCGTGCGGGCGCAGCAGATCGAGAAGCTGCGGCGGCTGCGCGCGGAGCGGGACGAGCGGGCCTGCCAGGACGCGCTGGACGCGCTGACCCGGGCCGCCGGCGGCGAGGGCAATCTGCTGGAGCTGGCCGTGCACGCGGCCCGCGCCAAGGCCACGGTCGGGGAGATCTCCGACGCCCTGGAGAAGGTGTACGGCCGGCACGCGGGGCAGATCCGTACGATCTCCGGCGTGTACCGCAACGAAACCGGAGAGTCCCCGAGCGTGGACCGCACCCGCACCCTGGTGTCCGCCTTCGAGGAGGCCGAGGGCCGCCGCCCGCGCATCCTGGTCGCGAAGATGGGCCAGGACGGCCACGACCGCGGCCAGAAGGTGATCGCCACCGCCTTCGCCGACCTCGGCTTCGACGTGGACGTCGGCCCGCTGTTCCAGACGCCCGCCGAGGTGGCCCGGCAGGCCGTCGAGGCGGATGTGCACATCGTCGGCGTCTCCTCGCTGGCGGCCGGTCACCTCACCCTCGTCCCGGCGCTGCGCGAGGCGCTGGCCGAGGAGGGGCGCGAGGACATCATGGTCGTGGTCGGCGGGGTGATCCCGCCGCAGGACGTTCCGACGCTGCTTCAGATGGGCGCGGCGGCCGTCTTCCCGCCCGGGACGGTGATCCCGGACGCGGCGTACGACCTGGTCAAGCGACTGTCGGACGGCCTCGGGCACGAGCTGTGATCGATGTTGACGCGTATGTGAAGGGCGTGCTCGACGGGAAGCGGGCGATCATCGCGCGCGCCATCACGCTCGTCGAGTCGACCCGGCCCCAGCACCGGGCGCTGGCGCAGGAGCTGCTGACCGCGTTGCTGCCGCACAGCGGCCGGGCCCGGCGGATCGGCGTCAGCGGGGTGCCGGGCGTGGGCAAGTCGACGTTCATCGACGCGTTCGGCACGCTGCTGACCTCGCTCGGGCACCGGGTGGCGGTCCTGGCCGTCGACCCGTCCTCCAGCCGCACGGGCGGTTCGATCCTGGGCGACAAGACCCGGATGGAGCGCCTGGCCGTGGACCCGGCGGCGTTCGTGCGCCCCTCCCCCACGGCGGGCACCCTGGGCGGGGTCGCCAAGGCCACCCGCGAGTCGATCGTGGTGATGGAGGCGGCCGGCTACGACGTGATCCTGGTGGAGACGGTCGGCGTCGGCCAGTCCGAGACGGCCGTCGCGAACATGGTCGACACATTCCTGCTGCTTACCCTGGCCCGCACGGGCGACCAGCTCCAGGGCATCAAGAAGGGCGTCCTGGAACTCGCCGACGTGATCGCCGTCAACAAGGCGGACGGCCCGCACGAGCGTGACGCCCGTGCCGCCGCGCGGGAACTGTCGGGCGCGCTGCGGCTGATGCACGGCAAGGACGCGTTCTGGACGCCGCCGGTGCTGCACTGCAGCGCCCGCGAGTCGACCGGTCTTGACACCGTGTGGGAGCGCCTCGAACAGCACCGCACCCTGCTGGACTCCACCGGCCGCCTCACCGCCAAGCGCCGCGACCAGCAGGTCGACTGGACCTGGACCATGGTCCGCGACGAACTCCTGGGCCGCCTCACCGCCGACCCCGCGGTACGGGCGCTGGCGCCGGTGCTCGAACAGCGCGTCAGGGAGGGCGAGCTGACCCCGACGCTGGCCGCCGAGCGGATCCTCGGCGCGCTCGGGGGCGGCTCCGAGGCGGCGGATTCCTGAACCGGAGGACAACCGGAACGGCGATTTCGCATACCCGGCTTGCATGACTATGCAAAGTGATACATACTCTTTCTATGTCCAAGGTCCTCACCTCCCTGCCCGCCGGCGAGCGCGTCGGCATCGCCTTCTCGGGCGGTCTCGACACCTCCGTCGCGGTCGCGTGGATGCGCGACAAGGGCGCCGTCCCCTGCACCTACACCGCCGACATCGGCCAGTACGACGAGCCCGACATCGCCTCGGTGCCCGGCCGTGCCAAGACGTACGGGGCCGAGATCGCGCGCCTGGTCGACTGCCGTGCGGCGCTCGTCGAGGAGGGCCTGGCCGCGCTGACCTGCGGCGCGTTCCACATCCGCTCGGGCGGGCGGGCGTACTTCAACACCACCCCGCTCGGCCGCGCCGTCACCGGCACGCTCCTGGTCCGGGCGATGCTCGAGGACGACGTCCAGATCTGGGGCGACGGCTCGACCTTCAAGGGCAACGACATCGAGCGGTTCTACCGCTACGGTCTGCTCGCCAACCCGCACCTCAGGATCTACAAGCCCTGGCTGGACGCGGCCTTCGTGACCGAGCTCGGCGGCCGCAAGGAAATGTCGGAGTGGCTGCTGGCCCACGGCCTGCCCTACCGCGACAGCACGGAGAAGGCGTACTCCACGGACGCCAACATCTGGGGCGCCACCCACGAGGCCAAGACCCTGGAGCACCTGGACACCGGCGTCGAGACCGTCGAGCCGATCATGGGCGTCCGGTTCTGGGACCCGTCGGTCGAGATCGCCGCCGAGGACGTCACGATCGGCTTCGCCGAGGGCCGCCCGGTGTCGGTCAACGGCAAGGAGTTCGCCTCCCCCGTCGACCTGGTGATGGAGGCCAACGCCATCGGCGGCCGGCACGGCCTGGGCATGTCGGACCAGATCGAGAACCGGATCATCGAGGCCAAGAGCCGCGGCATCTACGAGGCCCCGGGCATGGCCCTGCTGCACGCCGCCTACGAGCGGCTGGTCAACGCGATCCACAACGAGGACACCCTCGCCCAGTACCACGCCGAGGGCCGGCGCCTCGGCCGGCTGATGTACGAGGGCCGCTGGCTGGACCCGCAGGCGCTGATGATCCGCGAGTCGCTCCAGCGCTGGGTCGGCGCCGCCGTCACCGGCGAGGTGACGCTGCGGCTGCGGCGCGGTGAGGACTACTCGATCCTCGACACCACGGGCCCGGCGTTCAGCTACCACCCGGACAAGCTGTCCATGGAGCGCACCGAGGACTCCGCGTTCGGCCCGGTGGACCGGATCGGCCAGCTCACCATGCGCAACCTCGACATCGCCGACTCCCGCGCCAAGCTGGAGCAGTACGCCGGCATCGGCCTGATCGGCACCGGCAGCCCCACCATCGGCGCCTCCCAGGCCGCCGCGACCGGGCTGATCGGCTCCATGCCGGAGCTGCCGCAGGGCGGCGCCGAGGCCATCGCCTCCCGGGGCGCGGTCTCGGAGGAGGACGCCTGGCTGGACCGCGCGGCGATGGAGTCCGGCACGGACTGACCAGCCGCGACGGCACCACGAAAGGCCGGCTCGACATCGTCGAGCCGGCCTTCACACTGCCGGGGCCTGCCGCGTGGCAGCCGCCCGCTGTCAGCGGGACGTGCCGGCCATCTCCCGGACCGGTGCGTCGAGGGCGTCCAGTCCGCGCAGGATGTCCTCCACCCGCTGCCTGGCGTCACCGAAGAGCATCTGCGTGTTCTCCCGGAAGAACAGCGGGTTCTGCACGCCCGCATAGCCGGCCGCCATGGACCGCTTGAAGACGACCACGTTCGCCGCCTCCCACACGTGCAGCACCGGCATGCCGGCGATGGGGCTGGACGGGTTGTCGGTGGCGGCCGGGTTGACCGTGTCGTTGGCGCCGATGACCAGGACGACCGAGGTGGCGTCGAAGTCGTCGTTGATCTCGTCCATCTCCAGGACGATGTCGTACGGCACGTTGGCCTCGGCGAGCAGCACGTTCATGTGCCCGGGCAGCCGGCCGGCCACGGGGTGGATGCCGAACCGCACCTCCACGCCCCGGTCGCGCAGCTTGCGCGCCAGTTCGGCGACCGGGTACTGGGCCTGGGCGACGGCCATGCCGTAACCCGGCGTGATGATCACCGAGGTGGCGTCGCGGAGCAGCTCGGCGGTCTCCTCGGCGTTGATCTCCCGGTGCTCGCCCTGCTCGCCGTCGTCGGCGGCCGCCGCCGGGGTCCCGAAGCCGCCCGCGATCACCGAGATGAAGGAGCGGTTCATCGCCTTGCACATGATGTACGACAGGTAGGCACCGGAGGAGCCGACCAGCGCGCCGGTGACGATGAGCAGGTTGTTGGCGAGCAGGAAGCCCGAAGCGGCGGCGGCCCAGCCCGAGTAGCTGTTCAGCATGGAGACGACGACCGGCATGTCACCGCCGCCGATGGAGGCGACGAGGTGCGCGCCGAGGGCGAGCGCGATCACGGTGACGGCGATGAGCAGGCCCATGTTCGGGCGTACGACGAACGCCACCGTCAGCCCCACGAACGCGACGAGCGCCCCGACGTTGAGGACGTGCTTGCCCGGCAGCGTGAGCGGGCGGGAGTTGATGCGTGCCGAGAGCTTCAGGTACGCGACGACGGAACCCGTGAAGGTGACGGCGCCGATGAACACCCCGATGAACACCTCGGCGTGATGGATGGCCAGCAGCGAACCGGAGAGTGCGGCGTCGACGTCGAGGTAGCCGTTCCAGCCGACGAACGCGGCGGCGAGGCCGACGAGGCTGTGCATGATGGCGATCAGCTCCGGCATGCCGGTCATCTCGACCACCCGGGCCCGCCACAGGCCGATGCCCGCGCCGAGGGCCGTGGCGACGGCGATCAGCACGAGCCCGGTCGCGGTGATGCTGCGGGAGGCGAGCCCGACCGTGGCGGCCAGGGCGACGACCATGCCCGCGATGCCCCAGACGACTCCCGAACGGGACGTCTTGTGCTGGGAGAGGCCGGCGAGGCTGAGGATGAACAGCAGCGCGGCGACGACGTAGGCGGCCTGGGCGGCCGTGTCTGTGGTCATCCCTGATCAGCCCTTCGAGAACATGCCGAGCATGCGGCGGGTGACGGCGAATCCGCCGAAGATGTTGATGCTCGCCAGCAGGATCGCGGCGAACGACAGCACGGTGACGGCGGTGTCCCCGTGCCCGATCTGCAGCAGCGCGCCGACCACGACGATGCCGGAGATGGCGTTGGTGACCGACATCAGCGGGGTGTGGAGCGCGTGGTGCACATTGCCGATGACGTAGAAGCCGATGACGATCGCCAGGACGAACACCGTGAAGTGGCCGAGGAGTTCGCTCGGTGAGAAGGCCGTCCCGAGGAACAGCGCGAGGGCCCCGGCAGCGACCAGCGCGTACGAGGACCAGGCGGGGCGTGCGGGCTTCGCCGGGGCCTCGGACGGGGCCGCGGCTTCCGGGGCCGGTGGGGCGGCGGGCGCGGCGGACACCTGGACCGGGGGCGGCGGCCAGGTCTTCTCGCCCTCGCGGACCACGGTCATCGACCGCTGCACGACGTCGTCGAAGTCGAGGACGAGCCGCCCGTCCTTGCCGGGGGTGAGCAGCTTCAACAGGTTGACGATGTTTGTGCCGTACAGCTGCGAGGCCTGGGCGGGGAGCCGTCCGGGAAGGTCGGTGTAGCCGATGATCGTCACGTCGTTGTCGGTGACGACGGCCTTCCCGGCGACCGTGCCCTCGACGTTGCCGCCCTGGGCCGCGGCCATGTCGACGATCACGCTGCCGGGCTTCATGCGCGCGACGTCCTCGGCGGTGATCAGCCGCGGCGCCGGGCGGCCCGGGATGAGCGCGGTGGTGATGATGATGTCGACGTCGGCGGCCTGCTCGGCGTACAACTGCGCGGCGAGCCGGTTGTAGTCGTCCGAGGTGGCCTTGGCGTAGCCGTCGGTGCTGACCTCCTGCTGGGCGCTCACCGTGAGGAACTCCCCGCCCAGGGAGTGCACTTGCTCGGCGACCTCGGGCCGGGGGTCGGTGGCGCGGACCACGGCGCCGAGGCTGCGGGCCGCGCCGACCGCCGCGAGTCCGGCCACTCCGGCCCCGGCCACCAGCACCTTGGCGGGCGGCACCTTGCCGGCGGCGGTGACCTGGCCGGTGAAGAAGCGGCCGAAGGCGTGCGCGGCCTCGACCACCGCCCGGTAGCCGGCGATGTTCGCCATCGAGCTGAGGACGTCCAGGGACTGGGCGCGCGAGATGCGCGGCACGGCGTCCATGGCGAGCACGGTGATCGGACGCCGTGCCAGTTCCTCGACCAGTTCCGGGTTGAGGGCGGGGCTGATCAGCGCGATCAGTGTCGCCCCGTCGGGCAGCCGGCCGATCTCCTCGCTCGAGGGGGCGTTGACCTTCAGCAGGATCTCCGCCTGCCACGGGTCGCCGAGCCGGGCTCCCGCCTCCTCGTAGGCCGCGTCGGAGAAGCGGGACGAGGCTCCCGCTCCCGGTTCGACCACCACGTCGTACCCGAGCGCGACGAGTCTCCCCACGGTGGCCGGCGTGGCCGCCACCCTGGTCTCGCCCGCAGTGGATTCGGCCGGTATGCCGATCCGCTGGGGTTGCGGTTCCGCTGGGACCATCGTCTGCCTCTCCCGTCGTTCGACTGCCTGTCTGTACGGTCCCCGCATCCTGCACGTTCGACGCGGCATCCGTGGCGGACCGTGGTCACATGGCCGAGGAGGTCGTCCTCACACCGCCGAGGGGTTGCCGTGAGGCGGGTTCGGGGGTATCGGTGTGACGCCCGGGGCGGAAAGTGTCCTGTGATGCGACGCGACACGGCCGGGCGCAGACTGTTGGCGTGAGCAGCACGCGCCCGGGGCGCGGCGAGGCCGCGGCCCCCTCCCGTTCCGCACCGCAGCAGACTGTCGCGCTGGCGGCGATGATGTTCGCCGTCGCCATGACCTTCATCGACCAGACCATCGTGTCGATCGCGGCCCCCGACATCGTCCGCGAACTGGGTCTGTCGTCCTCCGGCATGCAGTGGGTGGTCAACGCCTATCTGCTGTCCCTCGCGGCGTTCTTCGCCCTCGGCGGCCGTCTCGCGGACCTCTACGGGCCGCGCCGGGTCGTGGTGATCGGCACGCTGGTGTTCGTCGTCTCGTCGGTGCTGTGCGGCTGCGTCCCCGAGGGCGGCGCCGCGCAGACCTGGCTGATCGTCTTCCGCGCCACCCAGGGACTCGGGGCGGCGCTGCTGTTCCCCGCGGCGCTGGCCGTGGTGGTGGCGGTGTTCCCGGTCGAGCGGCGCGGGCGCGCCCTCGCCCTGTTCTTCGGCGTCACCGGCGCGCTGACCGCCATCGGCCCGCTGCTGGGCGGCTGGCTCACGAACTGGACCTGGCGGGCCGTGTTCTGGGTCAACGTGCCCGTGGCGATCGTGGCGCTGGTCCTCACGGCGATGGCGCACATCTCCGACCGGCGGCGGTCCGGCACCCTGGACGTCCCGGGCGCCGCCCTGATCGCGGCCGGCATGGGACTGAGCGTCCTCGGCTTCCAGCAGGCCTGGTCCTGGGGCTGGGACAGCTGGGCGACCTGGGTGTGCATCGCGGGCGGCCTCGCCATCCTCGCCGGGTTCGTCCGCTACGAACAGCAGGTGGAGCATCCGCTGATCGACCTGCGGGTCTTCCGGGACAAGGCGTTCACCGTGGACGCGGCGGTGCTGTTCTTCTCGATGCTCGCCTTCGTCCCGCTGTTCTTCTTCACCTCCGTGTACGCCCAGGTGTCCCTGAGCGCCTCGCCGAACCAGGCGGCCCTGTTCCTGCTGTACTTCTTCGTCGGCTTCGCCATCGCCTCGCAGTGGGGCGGCCGGATCCTCGACAAGCAGGGCGCGCGCCCGGCGCTGAAGCTGGGCACGGCCGTGGGCTGTGTCGGCTTCGCCCTGTGGGCGGGCAAGCTCACCGACCTGTCCATGCACGACCAGTGGCCCTACGCGGCGCTGGCCGGGGCCGGCATCGGCTTCGTCCTGGCGCCGGCCTCCACGGACGCCGTCAACCGGGCCATCGGCGCCTCGTACGGCGAGGTCACCGGCATCACCCAGACCGTGCGCAACTACGCGGCGAGCGTGGGCCTGGCCGTCTACGGCACGATCCTGACCCACGTGACGACCGACAAGGTGGTGGGCACCCTGACGTCCAAGGGCATGTCCGCCGGGGACGCGAACACCGTGGCCCGCGACGTCACCGAGTCGATCACCGGCAGCGGCGACTCCCAGCCGCCCACCGGCACCGGCCCTGCCGCCGAGGCGACCCGGGAGTCGATGTCCGCGATCCGCATGGACTTCGCCGAAGCCAACCAGTGGGTGTTCTACGGCATGGCCATCGCCCTGGGCATCGGCTTCCTGTGCGCCCTGCGGCATCCGGGCGGCAAGGTGGACGCGAACGCGGCGGTGGAGGAACCGGCCACGCGGTCCCACTGACGCCGCCGGTCAGGTGAACAACTCATCGGTGCGCCGCTGGATCTCCTCGGGCGTCAGGTCCTCGATCGTCTGGGAGATCATCCACAGATGGCCGAACGGGTCGGCGAGGCGGCCGCCCCGCTGCCCGTAGTGCTGGTCGGCGACGGGGTGGATGACGGTCGCCCCGCCCCGCAACATGGCCTCGGCCACGGCGTCGGCGTCGGACACGTCGAGCGCCATGATCACCGGACTGCCGCCGAGGGACGTGGGCGCCGGGTCCCCGTCGTCGGCGTCCTTGACCGCGATCGCGGCGTCGCCGAGACGCAGCATCGCGTGCACGATCTTCCCGTCGGGGCCGGTGTACCGCTCGGTCTCCTCGGCGCCGAGCGCATCCCGGTAGAAGTCGATGGCCCTGGCTCCGTCAAAGACCACGAGCCGGGCGTAGAGGCGGGTGACGGCGGGTTCGCCGGTTGCGTTCGTCATGCCTTCACGATCGCGGGTTCCGGGGAGCGTGGATTGTAGAAAACGGCCGGCCGGGCGGAGCCCGTCACCCGCCGAGCGGAACGTGGTTGCGTTCGAGGGGCGAGCGCGGCGTATACGCGGTCGGGGTGATCCCGGCGAGCGCGCGGAACTCGTGGATCAGATGCGCCTGGTCGTGGTAGCCGCAGTCCGCGGCGAGGACCGCCCACTCCGGCGGCCCGTGCCCGGCGTTCACGCGGCGCAGCAGCCGCTGGAGGCGCCGGATCCGCGCATAGCGCTTGGGCGGGAGCCCCAGCTGTTCGGTGCAGCTGCGGGCCAGCCGCCTGGCGGTCCAGCCGAGCCGGTCGGCGACCTCGCCCACGGGTGCGCCGCGACCGAGCAGGGCTGCGGCGAGGCGGACCGCCGGGTCGGGCTCCAAGGGGTGTTCCGCCCGCCCCAGCAGGGCCGCCTCCAGTGCCCGCAGCACGGCCCGCGGGCCCCCGGCGGCCACGGCCTCCAGCAGCCGCTCGCGCAGCACCGCACCGTCCGTGCCCCACAGTTCGTCGAGGCCCACGAGTTCGTCGCGGACGGCGGAGACCGGGGCGGCGAGGAAGGGGCGGGCGCCCGCGGGCCGGAACGCCACCCACAGGACGGCCCGCTGCTGCGCCGGGTCGATCACGGCCGGCTCCGAGAACGGCCCGTGCACGGCCGCGCCCCGGGTCCGCCGGTCCGCGCCGCGCCTCAGCGGGGACGAGGACAGGGCGTCCACGTCGAGGTTGACCAGCAGTTGCGCCGCCCCCGTCGGCAGGGCCAGCTCGGCGGAGTGCGCGAACCGCCCCTCGGCGTAGCCCATCGCGCCGATCAGCGGCACGAGCGGGGGCGCCGACGGCCGGACCGTGAGCGCGACGGGTGACTCCTCCGCCGTACGAGCCATGTGTCCACCTTACGGCCGGGCACGGACACGGCACCGCGTCTGGCTCCGCCCGAGGGCTCATCTGCTGTCACGCCTGTCCGAACCGTTGACGAGGGTGAGAGCCCCACTTATCTTCTGACCGCATTCATGGCCGAATTCACGAACTGCGTTCGAAATGACGGACAGAGGGCTCGTACCCACCACCTGATCCCCCGGAGAACTCCCTTGAGACGTAGAGCCGTACGGCTGCTCCTGGCCGCCCTCGTCGCCCTCGCGACCTGTCTGGCGGGCGCGCCCGCGCGGGCCGCCGTGCCCGACTCCCCCGCCGTCACCTACACCAACCCGATCGCGGAGCGGCGGGCCGACCCGCACATCTTCAAACACACCGACGGCTTCTACTACTTCACCGCGACCGTCCCCGAGTACGACCGCATCGTGCTGCGCCGGGCGACCACCATCCAGGGCCTGAAGACGGCACCCGAGACCACGATCTGGACCAAGCACACCAGCGGTGTGATGGGCGCTCACATCTGGGCGCCGGAGATCCACTTCATCGACGGCAAGTGGTACGTGTACTTCGCCGCCGGCGCCACCCACGACGTGTGGGCGATCCGGATGTACGTCCTGGAGGGCACCGGCACCAATCCGCTCACCGCTTCCTGGACGGAGAAGGGCCAGATCAGGACCCAGTGGGAGAGCTTCTCGCTCGACGCCACGACGTTCGTCGTGGGCGGCGTGCGCTACCTGGCCTGGGCTCAGCGCGACCCGTCCGTGAACAACAACACCGACCTCTACCTCGCGAAGATGGCCAACCCCTGGACGATCACCGGCACTCCGGTGATGCTGTCGCGGCCCACCCACTCCTGGGAGACCGTCGGCTACAAGGTCAACGAGGGCCCGGCCGTGATCCAGCGCGGCGGCAAGGTCTTCATGACGTACTCCGCGAGCGCCACCGACGCCAACTACTGCCTGGGCATGCTCACCGCGTCCGCGAGCGCGAACCTGCTCAGCCGGGCGTCCTGGAGCAAGAGCCCCACCCCGGTGTTCGCGAGCAGCGCCGCGACCAGCCAGTACGGCCCGGGCCACAACTCGTTCACGGTCTCCGAGGACGGCAGGAGCGACGTCCTCGTCTACCACGACCGCAGCTACAAGGACATCAGCGGCGACCCCCTCGACGACCCCAACCGCCGCACCCGCGTGCAGAAGGTGTACTGGAACGCCGACGGCACGCCCGACTTCGGCATCCCCGTGGCCGACGGGGTCACCCCGCAGCGCTTCTCCTCGTACAACTTCCCGGACCGGTTCGTCCGGCACTACGACTACCGGGCCCGGATCGAGGCGAACGTCACCAAGCTCGCCGACTCGCAGTTCCGCGTCGTGCCGGGCCTCGCCGGCAGCGGCACGGTCTCGCTGGAATCGGCCAACTTCCCCGGCTACTACCTGCGGCACGAGAACTTCGAGGTGTGGCTGCGCAAGAACGACGGCAGTGCGCAGTTCGCGTCCGACGCGACCTTCCGGCAGCGCGCCGGACTTGCGGACCCGGCGGGTGTGTCGTACGAGTCCCATAACTACCCGGGGCGATACGTCCGCCACTGGGAGTACCTGCTGAACGTGCAGGCGGTGAGCACCGCCACCGACCGGGCGGACGCGACCTTCTACACCCAGTGACGGGCACGGTAAATGCGCGTAATGCCCTGAATGTCTTCCCGATGGACGGGCACTCAGGGCATGTGCACACACAACAGGGCAAACGACCGCGCAGGGTGCTGCTCACCGGCTGGTTCAGCTTCCGGGACAGTGAGGCGACCGCCGGGGACGTGCTGGCCCTGCGCCGGGTGGAGGACGTGCTGCGGGGGACGGGCATCCCCTACGACGTCGCCTGGAGTCCCCGCTTCCGTCCGGAGGCGCTGCATCTGGACCGGCTGTGGCCCGAGGACTACACCCACCTGGTCTTCGTGTCCGGCCCGCTGCACGGGCCGCAGGTAGAGGGGCTGCACCGGAGGTTCGCGCACTGCGTGCGGATCGCCGTCGGCACCTCGGTGATCGACCCCGCGAGCGCGGCCGTGACCGGCTTCGACCGGGTGCTGCCCCGGGACGGGCCGGACAGCGAGCCGGTGGAGGACCTCGCGGCCCGCGCCCCTGACGTGCCGGCACGGCCCGTCGTCGGGGTGATCCTCGCCCACGGACAGCACGAGTACGGGCAGCTGCGGCGGCACGGACAGGTCGCCGAGGAGGTGACCCGCTGGCTGACCGCGAAGGACTGCGGCAGGCTGGAACTGGAGACCCGGCTGGACACGCACGACTGGCATCTGAGCGCGACACCGGCGCAGCTGCAGTCCGTGCTGGCCCGGCTGGACCTCGTCGTCACCGACCGGCTGCACGGGCTGGTGATCGCGCTGCGGGTCGGCACGCCGGTGCTGGCCGTCGACCCGGTCGCGGGCGGCGCCAAGCTGACCGCGCAGGCCCGTGCCTGCGGCTGGCCCGCGCTGGTGCCCGCCGAGCGGCTGGACGTGCGGCAGTTGGACCGCTGGTGGGACTGGTGCCTGACCGGCGGCCGGGTGACCGCGCGGCAGATCCGCGACGGGTTCCGCGAAGGCACCGTGCCGGACAGCGCGGACCGGCTCGTGGAGGCGCTGGCACGGCCGGTGCCCGGTTAGCGCGGGCGCACCACGGGGCACCCGCTTGTACGTCCCCCCGCTGTACTTCCCCCGCCGCACGTCCCCCCGGGAGGAGAGACGGTCCGGCCGCCCGGAAGGAGAGAGCGTGTCCCTCGGCCGACTTCCCGAGAACGAGCAGCGCATCCTCGACGAGATGGAACGCGCCCTGCGCCGTGACCGTCGCCTCGACCGCAAGCTGCGCACGCACCGAGTGAGCCGTCGCCCCGGCCTCGGCCGCATCCTGGCCCGTCTGGCGTCCTACCGCCCCCGGGTCTGGACCGTGGCGGTCCTGGTCGCGGTGTCGGCCGGGCTGATGGTGGCCGGCATCGTCACATCCGATCCGGGGGTGATCTGGGCGTTCGCCGCGATATGGCCCCTGACGATGTTCGCCGCGTTCCGGCTGACGCACCGGTGGTGCGGGAGCTGACCACGACCCCTCCCGCTACGGCCGCGGGGCGCCGGGCGGTTCGCCGACGGCGGGGTCGGCCGTGAACGCCTCCTGGATAGGGCGTTCGTCGGCGAGGACACGGCCCTTCGGCGGTCCGTCCAGCACCGCGCGGACGGCGGTGAGGAGATCCGGGGCGACGTGGTCGGCCTCGGTGGTCTCCTCGGGGCGGGTCCGCCCGTTCGGGACGAGGATGCCGTGGGCTCCCGCCCGGCGCGCGGCCTCGGCGTCGGCGCCCAGGCCGCCGATGACGACGAGCTCGGTGGGCCTGGTGCAGATCCGCCCGGCCGCCCACAGCAGCATCCCGGGCTGCGGCTTGCGGCAGTGGCAGCCGTCGTCGGGGCCGTGCGGGCAGACGGCGAACACGTCGAAGGGGCCGAGGAGTTCGTCTATGCGGTGGTTGACGCGGCGGACGTCGGCGTCGGTGAGCAGTCCGCGGGCGACACCGGGCTGGTCGGTGACGACGCCGGTGCGGATGCCGTGCCGGCGCAGCAGGGCGAGCGCCTCGCGGGCGCCCTCGACCGGGCGTACGCGGTCGGGGTCGGCGTTGTTCGGGACGTCCTCGACGAGCGTGCCGTCGCGGTCGAACAGCACGGTCTTCACCGGGCTCACGGGGTGGCCTCCTCCTGCCAGGCGGGGGTGTGGCGGTGGCGCCAGGCACCTGCCAGCCGGTGCCAGGTCGCGGTGGGCGGGATGAGCACGCTGGTCGCCAGCACCGTCGTCACCTCGTGGCGGGTGCGCGGGCCGGGGACGATGCGGGCGCGGGCGAACTCCGCCGTGCCGGCCGCCCAGCCGAGCGCGCAGGCCGTAGCGGCCCGGCCGTGCCCGGTGGCGGCGAGGGCGCAGGCGGCGACCCCGGCGGTCGTGATGGCCGCGTGGGTGCGGATCCGGTCGCGCGGTGCGACGGCCTTGGCCCACCAGTCGGGGCCGTGCAGATGCCGCATGAGGGCGTCGTCGGCGTTGCCGCGCTGCTGGCGCACGGACGCCCATCGGGAGGCGGAGCGCACGGGGTGGCGGGTGGTGCGGCAGCCCTGCCGGATGCGCCAGCCCGAGTCGAGGACGCGCAGCGCGAGGTCGGCGTCCTCGCGGAAGGCGCGCTGGAAGCGTTCGTCGAAGCCGCCGACCTCCTCGAGGACCTCCGTGCGGTAGGCCATGTCGGCGGTGACCCAGTGGGCCCGGACGAGTCCCGCGGTGCCGCGTTCCCAGTCGGTGGGGCGGCGTTCGCCGGGCAGGGGCACGGCCAGGACGCCCTTGACGCCCGCGGTGTCGTGGGACGCCTCGGCGAGGTCCTCGGCCAGCTGGTCGCACCAGCGGGCCCCCACCTGGACGTCGTCGTCGAGGAACACGGTCCACGGGGTGTGCACGGCGCGCAGCCCGGTGTTGCGGGCGGCGGCGGGCCCACGACCGCCGCCGCCCAGCACGGTGGTCCGCTCCCGCAGGTCGCCGAGGACGCTCAACGGGTGGTGCAGCGGCCCGGGTTCGGGCTCGGTCCGGTCGTCGACGAGGACGATCTCCTCGGGGCGCGGCCCGGTCGCGGCGGCGAGCGCGGCGAGACAGTCGGCGAGGGTGTCCGGGACGAGGGTGGGGATCACGACGGCGTACGAGGTCATGCGGGCGGCCCTCCCTCCGGCGGCGTGCGCGGACTACCGTGCTGGCGAGTGCCGCGGTACGGCTTCCTCAAACACCAGGTCAGGCCGTCAGGGCAGGCCTCGGCGACTGTACATCGCGCGTATACACGCGATGTACAGTCCCGGCATGCCTTCTCCGACCAAGAAGATGAAGAAAACGGGGACCACGTTCCGAACGGCCGGGACGCTCGCGGCGACCGCCGCCCTCACCCTCGCCCTGAGCGGCTGCACGGGGGCCGACACCACGGCCCCCAGCGCCGTCCGGGCCCGCCCGGCCACGGACGTGCAGGCGGTCCGCTTCGGCACCGTCGACTGCCGCGAGGCCAAGTGCATCGCACTCACCTTCGACGCCGGACCGAGCGAGAACTCCGCGCGGCTGCTGGACATCCTGAAGGAGAAACAGGTCCCCGCGACCTTCTTCCTCCTCGGCGAGCGGCACATCGAGAAGTACCCGGAGCTGGTGCGGCGCATGGCCGACGAGGGCCACGAGGTGGCCAGCCACACCTGGGACCACAAGATCCTGACCCGGCTCAGACCCGAGGAGATACGCGAGGAACTGGAGCGCCCCAACGAGGAGATAGAACGCCTCACCGGCCGGCGCCCGACCCTGATGCGCCCGCCGCAGGGCCGCACCGACGACACCGTGCACGCCATCTGCCGCGAACTGGGCCTCGCCGAGGTGCTGTGGAGCGTCACGGCCAAGGATTACCGGACGACCGACTCCGACTTGATCACCCGCCGCGTCCTCGCCCAGTCCTCCCGGGACGGGATCATCCTCCTCCACGACATCTACGACGGCACGGTGCCGGCGGTACCGGGGATCATCGACGCGCTGAAGGAACGCGGCTACGTCTTCGTGACGGTGCCTCAACTCCTGGCACCGGGAAAGGCGGAGCCGGGGAAGGTGTACCGGTAGTCCCCACCCCCGCGCCCCGCCGCGCCCCGCACCGGCTCCTCGGCAGCCGACCAGCGCAGCCCTACGATCGTGCCGTGGCGAACATCCTGCTCAACCGCACGGTCCCGCTCTCCCTCGACGAGGCGTGGCGGCGCATCACACAGTGGCCGCGGCACGGTGAGGCGGTGCCGTTGACGGTGGTCAGGGTGGTGCCGCCCGGGCCGACGCGCGAGGGCACCGTCGTCGTGGCCCGCTCGGGCGCAGGGCCGCTGGGCTTCGACGACCCGATGGAGGTCACGGTGTGGCAGCCGCCGGAGGGCGGGGCTGCGGGGTTGTGCCGGCTGGAGAAGCGGGGCCGTGTGGTGCTGGGGTGGGCCGAACTCGAAGTGCGGCCGGGGCCGGGGGGCCGTACGCGGGTGATCTGGCGGGAGGAGATCCGGGTCCGGTTCCTGCCGTCGCTCTTCGACGGCGTGGTGCGGCGCTCCTCGCGGTACGTGTTCGGGCGGGCCCTGAACCGCCTGCTCAGACAGCCCTGACGCACCGGCCGCCGACACGCGTTCCCGGCAGGGCCTCAGGGGTCCTTTCACTATGCCCGCCCGGGTCGCGTGGTCTGGCACCGCACCTCGCCGCGTTGCCAAAAGGCCCTGGTAGCTCCGCTACGAGGACCTTCCGGCGCCTTGCGATGCACGGCACCAGACCACGCGACCTGATCGGACGCTCATAGCGAAAGGACCCCTCAGGCCACCGACCCGATCCGCCCCACGGATCGCGACTCCGGCTCGTGGTGGATCGGCGTGTGCGCCCCGGTCAGCGAGCGGCCGCTGCCGCCACGCCGGCCGGCGACGATCTCCGACGCGATCGACAGGGCCGTCTCCTCGGGCGTACGGGCCCCGAGGTCCAGGCCGATCGGCGAGTGGAGCCGGCTCAACTCCAGGTCGGTGACGCCGACTTCCCGCAGGCGCGCGGTGCGGTCCAGGTGGGTGCGCCGGGAGCCCATGGCGCCGACGTACGCCACCGGAAGGCGCAGCGCCCGCTTCAGCAGGGGCACGTCGAACTTGGCGTCGTGGGTCAGCACGCACAGGACCGTGCGGGCGTCGACGTCGGTGCGCTCGAGGTAGCGGTGGGGCCACTCGACGACGATCTCGTCGGCCTCCGGGAAGCGCGTCCGGGTCGCGAAGACGGGGCGCGCGTCGCACACGGTGACGTGGTAGCCGAGGAATTTGCCCATGCGGACCAGGGCGGCGGCGAAGTCGATCGCGCCGAACACGATCATGCGGGGTGCGGGGACCGAGGACTCGACGAGGACCGTGAGGGGCGCTCCGCAGCGGGAGCCCTGCTCGCCGATCTCCAGGGTGCCGGTGCGGCCGGCGTCCAGGAAGGCGCCGGCCTCGGCGGCGACCGTACGGTCCAGTTCCGGATGGGCGCCGAAGCCGCCCTCGCGGGAGCCGTCGGGCCGGACGACCAGGGCCCGGCCCGTCAGTTCGTCCGGGCCCGAGACGATCCGCGCCACCGCCGCCGCCTCCCCTCGGGCGGCGGCGGCGAGCGCGGCCCTGACCACTGGGCGGACCGGATCGGCGGCCCGTACCGGGGTGACCAGGATGTCGATGTCGCCGCCGCAGGTCAGGCCCACGGCGAAGGCGTCGTCGTCGCTGTATCCGAAGCGCTCCAGGACGGTTTCGCCGTCCCGCAGCGCCTGCTCGCACAGTTCGTAGACCGCTCCCTCCACGCAGCCGCCGGAGACCGAGCCGATCGCCGTGCCCTCGGTGTCCACCGCGAGCGCGGCGCCGGGCCGGCGGGGCGCGCTGCCGCCGACGGCCACCACGGTGGCGACGGCGAAGTCACGGCCCTGCTCGACCCACCGGTTCAGCTCCTCGGCGATGTCCAGCATCTGTCTCGGTCTCCTTAAGGCTGCGGCGACAAGGCTGCGACGGGGCGTCAGTGGACGCCCAGCCAGCTCTCGATCGGGTTGAGGGCGAAGTAGACGAGGAACACCGCCGTGAGGACCCACATGAAGGCGCCGATCTCGCGCACCTTGCCCTGGGCGGTCTTGATGGCGGCGTAGGAGATGACGCCCGCGGCGACACCGGTGGTGATGGTGTACGTGAACGGCATCAGCACGACCGTGAGGAACACCGGGACGGCGGTGGCCCGGTCGGCCCAGTCCACGTGCCGGGCGTTCATCAGCATCATGGCGCCGATGACGACGAGGGCGGCGGACGCGACCTCCGACGGCACGATCGCCGTGAGCGGGGTGAAGAACAGGCAGGCCGCGAAGAACGCGCCCGTGACCACGGAGGCCAGGCCGGTGCGGGCGCCCTCGCCGACACCCGTGGCCGACTCGATGAACACCGTCTGGCCGGAGCCGCCGGACACGCCTCCGATCGCGCCGCCGGCCCCGTCGATGAACAGCGCCTTGGACAGACCCGGCATCCGGCCCTTGTCGTCGGCGAGCTTGGCCTCGGTACCGACGCCGATGATGGTGGCCATCGCGTCGAAGAACCCGGCGAGCACCAGCGTGAAGACGATCATGCCGACCGTCATCGCGCCGACCTCGCCCCAGCCGCCGAACCGCACGTCCCCGAAGAGCGAGAAGTCGGGCATGGAGACGGCGCTGCCGTGCAGTTCGGGTGCGCCGCCCGCCCACTGCTTGGGGTCGACGACGCCGGCGGCGTTCAGGACCGCCGCGACGACCGTGCCGCTGACGATGCCGATGAGGATGGCGCCCGGGATGTTCCGGGCCTGGAGCATGAAGATCAGCAGCAGGGTCCCGGCGAAGAGCAGAACGGGCCAGCCGGCCAGTTCGCCCGCGGGGCCGAGGGTGACCGGGGTGGCCTCGCCCTGGTGCACGAAACCGGACTTGTAGAAACCGATGAGGGCGATGAACAGGCCGATGCCCATGGTGATGCCGTGCTTGAGCGCGAGCGGGATCGCGTTCATGATCATCTCGCGGAGGCCGGTGACGACCAGCAGCATGATGACCACGCCGTACATCACGCACATGCCCATCGCCTGCGGCCAGGTCATCTCGGGCGCGACCTGGGAGGCGAGGACTCCGGAGACGGAGAGGCCGGCGGCGAGGGCCAGGGGCACCTTGCCGACGAAGCCCATCAGCAGGGTGGTGACGGCCGCCGCGAACGCGGTGGCCGTGATCAGGGCCGGCTGGGCGAGCGTGGCCCCGGCCGCGTCCTTGCCGGACAGGATCAGGGGGTTGAGCAGGAGGATGTACGCCATCGCCATGAAGGTCGTGATGCCGCCGCGCACTTCACGGGCGACGCTGGACCCTCTGTGGGATATGTGGAAGTACCGGTCGAGCCAGGACCGTCCGGCCGGGACGCGGGTGCCTTCACCCGCGTCGTCGGCTGTGGTCCTCGGCTCTGTTGACTGCTGGGTCATGGGTGCCGTCTCCCAAGTTTCAAAGGGGGTTGGGATGTTCACGACCCGGGGGACGGCCCGAGACGAACAAGGGACCTGGGGGGACGAAGCCCCCCAGGGGATCGCGACTGCTCAGCCCTCGGGGAGCTGGGTACCCGTCAGGTGCTCGGGCCTCACCGGGGTCCGGTTCAGCTCGAGCCCGGTCGCGTTCCGGATCGCCGCGAGGACGGCCGGGGTCGACGACAGGGTGGGTGCCTCGCCGATGCCGCGCAGCCCGTACGGGGCGTGCTCGTCGGCGAGTTCGAGCACGTCGACGGGAATGGTCGGCGTGTCGAGGATGGTCGGGATCAGGTAGTCGGTGAAGGAGGGGTTCTTGACCTTCGCCGTCTTCGGGTCGACGACGATCTCCTCCATGACCGCCACGCCCAGGCCCTGCGTGGTGCCGCCCTGGATCTGGCCGAGCACCGACAGCGGGTTGAGCGCCTTGCCGACGTCCTGGGCGCAGGCCAGTTCGATGACCTTGACCAGGCCCAGTTCGGTGTCGACCTCGACGACGGCGCGGTGCGCGGCGAAGGAGTACTGGACGTGCCCGTTGCCCTGGCCGGTGCGCAGGTCGAAGGCCTCGGTCGGCCGGTGCCGCCACTCCGCCTCGACCTCCACGGCCTCGTCCTCCAGGACGTCGGCCAGGTCGCCGAGGACCTCGCCGCCGTCGGTGACGACCTTGCCGCCCTCCAGGAGCAGTTCGGCGGTGGCCCAGGCGGGGTGGTAGGAGCCGAACTTGCGGCGCCCGATCTCCAGGACCTTCTCGCGGACCAGCTCGCAGGAGTTCTTCACCGCGCCGCCGGTGACGTACGTCTGCCGGGAGGCCGACGTCGAACCGGCGCTGCCCACCTGGGTGTCGGCCGGGTGGATGGTCACCTGCGCGACGCCCAGCTCGGTGCGGGCGATCTGCGCGTGGACGGTGACGCCGCCCTGGCCGACCTCCGCCATGGCGGTGTGCACGGTCGCGACGGGCTCGCCGCCGACGACCTCCATGCGCACCTTGGCGGTGGAGTAGTCGTCGAAGCCCTCGGAGAAGCCCACGTTCTTGATGCCGACCGCGTAGCCGATTCCGCGTACGACGCCTTCGCCGTGCGTGGTGTTGGACAGGCCGCCGGGCAGCTGCCGTACGTCGGCGCCCTCGCTGGACTCCCACTGGCGCTCCGGCGGCATCGGCATCGCCTTGACGCGGCGCAGCAGTTCGGCGACGGGGGCCGGGGAGTCGACGGGCTGCCCGGTCGGCAGGAGCGTGCCCTGCTCCATGGCGTTGAGCCGGCGGAACTCCACCGGGTCCATGCCGAGCTTCGCGGCGAGCTTGTCCATCTGCGCCTCGTAGGCGAAGCACGCCTGCACCGCTCCGAAACCGCGCATCGCGCCGCAGGGCGGGTTGTTGGTGTAGAGGGCGATGGCCTCGATGTCCACGTCCTCGACCACGTACGGGCCGACGGACAGGGAGGAGGCGTTGCCGACGACCGCCGGGGAGGCGGAGGCGTAGGCGCCGCCGTCCAGGACGATCCGGCACTTCATGTGGGTGAGCTTGCCGTCCTTGGTGGCCCCGTGCTCGTAGTGGAGCTTCGCGGGGTGGCGGTGGACGTGCCCGAAGAAGGACTCGAAGCGGTTGTAGACGATCTTGACGGGCTTGCCCGTGCGCAGGGCCAGCAGGCAGGCGTGGATCTGCATCGACAGGTCCTCGCGACCGCCGAACGCGCCGCCGACGCCGGACAGTGTCATCCGCACCTTGTCCTCGGGCAGGCCGAGCACGGGCGCGATCTGGCGCAGGTCGCTGTGCAGCCACTGGGTGGCGATGTAGAGGTGGACACCGCCGTCCTCCTCCGGCACGGCGAGGCCGGACTCGGGGCCGAGGAAGGCCTGGTCCTGCATGCCGAAGGTGTAATCGCCCTCGACGATGACGTCGGCGCGCTCACGGGCGGCGGCGACGTCACCGCGGATGATCGGCTGGCGGTGCACGATGTTGGGGTGCGGGACGTGGCCGGCGTGGTGGTCGTCGCGGTCTTCGTGGACGAGGATCGCGTCGGGAGCGGTGGCGGAGGCCTCGTCGGTGATGACGGGCAGCTCGCGGTAGTCGACCTTGATCTTCGCGGCGGCCCGGCGGGCGGTCTCCGGGTGGTCGGCGGCGACGATGGCGACCGGCTCGCCGTGGTGGCGGACCTTGCCGTGGGCGAGGACCGGGGTGTCCTGGATCTCCAGCCCGTAGTTCTTCACGTCGGTGGGCAGGTCGTCGTAGGTCAGCACGGCGTAGACGCCCGGCGTGGCCAGTGCCTCGCTCGTGTCGATGGACACGATCTCGGCGTGGGCGACGGTCGAGCGGAGGATCTGCCCCCACAGCATGTCCTCGTGCCACATGTCGGACGAGTAGGCGAACTCGCCGGTGACCTTGAGGGTCCCGTCGGGGCGCAGCGTGCTCTCGCCGATGCCGCCCTTGGTCTGGGACCCCTGGGTGATCTTGGTCGGGGTTCCGTTCGGGGAAGACACGATCAGACCGCCTCTCCCTGCCGGGCGGCCGCGAGGCGGACCGCGTCCATGATCTTCTCGTAGCCGGTGCAGCGGCACAGGTTGCCCGACAGGGCCTCGCGGATGTCCGCGTCGGTCGGGGTCGGGTTGCGCTCCAGCATCTCGTCGGCGGCGACCAGCAGACCGGGGGTGCAGAAACCGCACTGGACGGCGCCGGCGTCGATGAACGCCTGCTGGATCGGCGAGAGCTCGGTGCCCTCGCCGGTGTGCGAGTCGCTGCCCTTGGCCTCCCACTGTTGGGCGTTCTGCAGCGTCGTACCGCAGGCGCCGGTCGCGCAGCCGCCCTCGGCGCGCTGCTTGGCGAAGTCGGCGAGCCCCTCGACGGTGACGACCTCGCGGCCCTCCACCTGTCCGGCGGCGACCAGGCACGAGCACACCGGCACCCCGTCCAGACGGACCGTGCACGAGCCGCACTCACCCTGCTCGCAGGCGTTCTTCGAACCCGGCAGGCCGAGCCGCTCCCTCAGCACGTACAGCAGGGACTCGCCCTCCCACACGTCGTCGGCTTCCTGCGGACGGCCGTTGACCGTGAAGTTGACGCGCATCACGCAGCTCCCTCGGTGAGGCGGCGGGTGCCGCGGTAGGACTCCCAGGTCCAGGTCAGCGTGCGGCGGGCCATGACGCCGACCGCGTGGCGGCGGTAGCTCGCGGTGCCCCGGACGTCGTCGATCGGGTTGCAGGCGGCGGAGCACAGGTCCGCGAACTGCTTGGCGACCGACGGGGTGATGATCTTGCCGTTGTCCCAGAAGCCGCCCTCCTCCAGCGCGGCGTTCAGGAACTCCTCGGCGGCCTTGGCCCGAACGGGTGTCGGCGCGGCCGAGCCGATGCCCGTCCGCACGGTCCGGGTCCGCGGGTGCAGGGCCAGCCCGAAGGCGCACACGGCGATGACCATGGCGTTGCGGGTGCCGACCTTGGAGAACTGCTGGGGCCCGTCGGCCTTCTTCACATGCACGGCGCGGATCAGCTCGTCGGCCGCCAGCGCGTTGCGCTTCACGCCCGTGTAGAACTCGTCGATCGGGATCCGGCGTGAGCCGCGCACCGACTCGACCTCCACCTCGGCGCCCGCGGCGAGCAGCGCGGGGTGGGCGTCGCCGGCCGGGGAGGCGGTGCCGAGGTTGCCGCCGACGCCGCCGCGGTTGCGGATCTGCGGGGAGGCGACCGTGTGCGAGGCGAGGGCCAGACCCGGCAGCTCGGCGCGCAGGTTCTCCATGATCTTCGTGTACGGCACGGAGGCACCGACCCGTACGCTCTCCTCGCCGACCTCCCACTCGGAGAGGTCGCCGATGCGGTTCAGGTCCAAGAGGTACTCGGGCCGGCGGTGGTCGAAGTTGATCTCGACCATCACGTCGGTGCCACCCGCAATCGGCACAGCTGCGGGGTGCTCGGCTTTCGCGGCGAGCGCCTCCTCCCAGCTGGCGGGGCGAAGGAAGTCCATGACCGGCTCTCTTCTTCGTCTTCTCGTGGGGCGTTCAGATTGAGCCAATCCGTGTGCGGCGGTCCCGGCTCGTTTCATGTGCTGTTAACGCGTAGTGGTCTCAGTACACAGCGCGTTGCGCCGAGCGAGTCAGTCACGGAAACCATGAAGGAGTTGGCTGGCCAGGACAGGCATCTTGTAGATTCGTATGAACGGAGGCCCTCAGAAACCTCCTCGTTTTCCTGTGGAAACGCGCGACACGGTCGCGTGACCTGGGACACAGCCCGGGCAGGGTTTGATTTCGAGACAAAGAACGGCGGCGACGAGAATGCGGCTGCGCGCACTGCTGGACACCGACGCGCTGGGCCTCAAGCTGCTCGGCGGCGAGGACGAGCTGGACCGCACCGTGCGGGGTGTGATGACCACCGACCTCCGCGACCCCAGCCGCTACCTCGCGGGCGGTGAACTGGTGCTCACGGGCCTGGCCTGGCGCCGGGACGCCGACGACTCGGAGCCGTTCGTCCGGATCCTGGTGCAGGCGGGCGTGACGGCCCTCGCCGCGGGCGAGGCCGAGCTCGGGGACGTACCGGAGGACCTGGTCGTCGCCTGCGCCCGTCATCGCCTCCCGCTCTTCGCGGTGCACGAGTCGGTGGCGTTCGCGACGATCACCGAGCACGTCGTACGGCAGGTCTCCGGCGAGCGCGCCGGCGACCTCGCGGCGGTCGTCGACCGCCACCGCCGGATGATGACCTCGGGCCCGGCGGGCGGCGGCCCCGACGTGGTCCTGGACCTGCTCGGCACGGACCTGGACCTGCGGGCCTGGGTCCTCTCCCCCACCGGCCGCCTGATCGCGGGCTCGAAGGCGGCGGGTCCCGCCCTGCCGCCCGAGGCGTGCGCCCGGCTCGCGGGAGAGCACCTGGCCGCCACCCGCACGGGCCGCCGCGGCCCCCACCGCGTGGTCCTGGGCGCCATGACGTACTCCCTGTTCCCGGTCCGCTCCACGGGCCGCTCCCCGCAGCCGGCCCGGGACGACCGCGAGACCGTCCTGTCGGACTGGCTGCTGGCCGTGGAGGCGGACGCCGGGGACTGGCCCGAGGAGCGCCTGGACCTGCTCTACGGCGTCACCCAGCTGATCGCGGTCGAACGGGACCGCCGCGACGCGGCCCGCTCGGTCCGCCGCCGCCTGGCCCAGGAGGTCCTGGAACTGGTCCAGACGGGCGCGGCGCCCGCCGAGATCGCCGCCCGTCTGCGCGTCGCCGCGCCGGTGCTGCTGCCCGGCCTGGGCGCCGCGCCGCACTGGCAGGTGGTCGTGGCCCGCGTCGACTGGGAGGGCGAGGAGATCGAGGCAGGCCCGGTGGCACAGGCACTGCTGGAGGAGGTCCTCGTCGACCCCGCGGTCGCCGGGCCGGAGCACTCCGACCGCATCGCCGTGGCCCACACGGGCGGCGAGGCCATCGCACTGGTGCCCCTCCCGGCCGTCTCCTCGGAGCACGACGGCTCGGAGACGGGCGTTCTCGCGGAGGTCCTCCTGGAATCGGTACGGGACCCCCTCACGGCGGGCCTCGACGACGGCCGCCTCACCCTGGGCGTCAGCGCGGCCGTCCACTCGGCGGAGGGCCTGCGCGGCGCGCTGGAGGAGGCCCGCCACGCACGGCGCGTCGCCGCGGCCCGCCCGGGCCGGGTCTGCGCGGCCGGCCACCAGGAGCTGGCCTCGCACGTCCTGCTGCTGCCCTTCGTCCCGGACGACGTCCGCCGGGCCTTCACGGCCCGCCTCCTGGACCCCCTGCGCGACTACGACCGCCGCCACCGCGCCGAGCTGATCCCGACCCTCGAAGCCTTCCTCGACTGCGACGGCTCCTGGACCCGCTGCGCCACCCGTCTGCACCTGCACGTCAACACGCTGCGCTACCGGGTCGGCCGAATCGAGCAGTTGACGAGCCGTGACCTGTCGCGGCTCGAGGACAAGCTGGATTTCTTCCTGGCCCTGCGCATGAGCTGATACGCGGGGTGTCCCGGCGGCAAACCGGGGCACCCCCGAGTCCCACGACTTTGTGAAATCCTTCACCCGCCCCCTTGGCCCGGCCCGCCGATTCGTGCTGAGATGCCGCCACCACTCAACAGCTCGATGGCGTGCTCGGGGAGGGCAACGTGGCGCATACCGCCATGTCTGGTAACGGAACGACCGCCGGTGACGATCCCCTCCAGACCGCGGTATGGCGGCTGCGCTCCCGCGGGTGCTGGGCCGACGCGGCCGCCCTGCTGCTGCCGGCCACACCGGCGGCGGCGCTCCAGCGCGCGTCGTTGCTGGTGGAGCGGTGTCTGTACACCGAGCAGGGCTGGGAGGAGGCCGAGGACGCGCTGCGCACGGCCGAGGCGATGGCCCACAGCGACGACGAGCGGGGCGCGGCCGCTTGTGAACGCGGGTACTTGGCCTACGCGGCGACGCTGCTCGCGGTGCGGGACCGGGCCGACGAGGCGCGGGCCGCGCTGGGGCGGGCGGCGGCGCTGATCCCTCCGGGGGCTCCGGCGCGGGCTCTCCTCGACTTCCGTCGCGGGCTCCTGGCGGAGAACCTGACGAGCGCGCCCCAGGCCGCCCGCGCCGCGTACCGTCGCGCCCACGCGGGCGCGACGGCGCACTCCGACCCGCTCCTGCTGTCCTTCACTTGGCGCCACCTGGCGGGACTCGCCCTGCGGGAAGGGGAGTTGGCGGAGGCGCGGCACGGTTTCGCGGAGTCGCTGCGGATCCGGGAGGAACTGGGCTATCTCGTGGGCACGGCCCCGGCGTTGGTGTCCCTCGCCGACACCGAGACGGAGCCGGAGGCCTCCCGACTGCGGGAGGAGGCCCGCCGCTTGTTCCGCCTGCTCGGGGGCGTACCGACCTGGCTGTCCCGCCAGTTGGCCCCGCCGGTCCCACCGGCCGCGACGGCCTGAGGGGGTGCGGGGCGCTCGGCGCTGTCGCTGAGGACGGGTAGGCGCGCGGCCCGGCGTGACGGGGTGCCTCCCCCGAGCTCTCGGCTTCGCTCGAGCAGGGGACCCCGATCGCCCACCCGTGGCCCGCAGCTCAGCGGAAGCGGCGGCCCGCCCCCACGCGCCCGCAGCCGCCGCACGACGGAAGGGGCCGGGTCGGGGGGTGTCCGCCCGCAGAGGTTGGCGCGTCAACGCCGGTCAGTCGGTATGACACCCCATCGCGCCGTTCCGAGGACGGACACCCCCCGACCCGGCCCCGACTCACCCCCCGGCATCACGCGAAGCACGCGCACCCCCACCGCCGCTCAAGCTCAACCGGCCGCAGCCGCCCCCGCGAAATGCTCCCCCACCAGCGCTCGCACCACATCCAGATCCCGTGCGACCAGCGCGTCCAGCAACGCCATGTGCTCGTGCGCGTCCGCCACCAGGTCGGCCCGCCCCCGGCCCGCCGGTCCACCCCCGACGAGCGGCCACTGCGCCCTGCGGTGCAAGTCCTCCGCGATCTGGACCAGTTGCCCGTTGCCCGAGAGGGACAGCACGGCCCGGTGGAACCCCCGGTCGGACTCCGCGTAGGTCGCACGGCAGCCGGAGGACGCCGCGCGGACCGTCGCCTCGGCGAGGGGCCGCAGCTCGGCCCAGCACTCGGCGGGAACGGTACGGGCCAGCCGCAGCATCACCGGGACCTCGATCAGCGCCCGGACCTCGGCCAGTTCCGCCAGTTCCCGCACACCCCGTTCGACCACCCGGAACCCACGGTTCGGCACGACCTCGACGGCCCCTTCGAGGGCCAGTTGCTGCATGGCCTCCCGGACCGGCGTCGCCGAGACGCCGAACCGCTCGCCCAGCACCGGCGCCGAGTACACCGCTCCGGGCCGCAGATCCCCGGCCACCAGCGCGGCACGCAGCGCGTCCAGGATCTGCCCCCGCACCGAGGCCCGCTGGACCACCGGCCGAACCCGCGGAGCGACCGGCACGGGCGGCTCACCGTGCGTGTGCTCCCCTCGCACCGCCCCGGCCTGCTGCGGCACCCGCGGCTGCGACTGCACCTGAGGCTGCGCCTGCGCCCGCCCGGCCGGCACACCCGGTCCGGCCGCCGAACCTGCCGCCGCCCACGGAGTCCCCGTGTCCGCGGAGCCCTGCGCTCCCTGCTTCACGGGTCCTCCTCCGGACGTATCAGTACTTGGGGTCATTACGACGGGTTGTTACTCGTCCGTCAAGCACCATAAGCGCCCCGGCCCCCAGTTCAAATCCCAGTTCAATTTCCCGCGATCTTGAGTAAGGTTAGGCTTACCTTCAAAAGACCCCGTTTCACCCGGACGGATCGGTGATCACATGCCTGCGCCCCTTTCGGCCGTCTCCGGCGCCTACGCCCGCCTGGCCGAGGTCCTCCCGGGGCTCGCGGTCACCGAACTGAACGCCGGCGACGAGACCCCGAACGGCGGCGGCTGGACCGCGGCCGCCGACCTCGCGGCCGCAGGCCCCGCCCTCGACCGCTTCCTGGCGTGGGACGTGGACCAGATCCAGCGGGACTACGACCAGCAGGCCCGCCCCGACGTCGTCGCCAGCTTCGGCCTGCACCGCTACGCCTGGCCCGCCTGCCTCCTGATCACCGTGCCGTGGTTCCTGCACCGCCGGGTCCCCCGCTACCCCGTGACACACGTCTCGTACGACCGCACCGCCCCGGGCCACACCCTCGGGCACCTGGCCGTCCGCCCCGCCGGCTTCGCCTGCCTGCCCGACGACGAGGCGGCCGCGCTGCCCGGTGCCCGGATCGTCCCCGACGAGGAGGCGCTGCGCGCGGAGGTGCGGGCGGCGGTCGCCGAGCACCTGGAGCCGGTCCTGACCGGATTCGGCCCCCGGATGCGACGCCGCGGCCGCGCCCTGTGGGGCATGGCGACCGACGAGATCGTCGAAGGGGTCTGGTACATCGCACAGTTGCTCGGCGAGATCGAGGAGCGGCGCGCGATGCGCGAGCTGGAGCTGCTCCTGCCGGGCGCGACCAAGCCGTACGTCGGCACGGCGGCGTTCCGGGAGCTGACCGGCCCCGGCGGCGAGCCGCTGCTCACCCGGGACCGCGCGAGTTGCTGCATGTTCTACACGCTGCGCCCGGAGGACACCTGCGCCACCTGCCCGCGCACCTGCGACACGGATCGCGTCACCAAGCTGCTGGCCACGGCCAGTTGAGCGCTCGCGGACCCCACCGCTCCCGCCGTCCCGTAAGATCATCGCGGAACCGGGCCTCCACAGGCCCGCAGGCGATTCACAATCCCCTCACGCGTCACGGGAACTATCCGGAGAACCACTCGTACGGGTAGTCTTGTTCGAACTCAACTCCCGCCCCTCAAGCGGCAGTTCGAGCAGAACGCCGCCCTGGGCATTCCCTTGCACTTCCTTGGCGGCCTCTTGCCCCGAAACCCCCTGAGGGCCGATGGGATTGGGCCACTATGGCGGGCGTCACGCCCTATCCCAATGCAAGGGACCACCCAGATGAGACTGACCGACATATCGCTGAACTGGCTGCTTCCGGGCGCCGTGCTTCTCCTGGGCATGCTGGCGGCGGTGGCGGTGCTCGCGCGCGGCAAGCGCTCCTCGGTCAAGGACACGAGCGCGGACGACTCCTGGGAGCGCAGCGAGGAACGCCGCAGACGCAAGGAAGCCGTTTACGGCACCCTCTCCTATCTCCTCCTGTTCTGCTGTGCGGCCGTCGCCGCCCTGCTCTCCTTCCACGGCCTGGTCGGCTTCGGCGAGCAGAACCTCGGACTTTCCGGGGGCTGGCAGTACCTCGTCCCGTTCGGCCTGGACGGCGCGGCGATGTTCTGCTCCGTCCTCGCGGTGCGCGAGGCCAGCCACGGTGACGCGGCGCTCGGCTCCCGGATACTGGTCTGGACGTTCGCCTTCGCCGCGGCCTGGTTCAACTGGGTGCACGCGCCCCGGGGCATCGGCCACGCTGGTGCCCCCCACTTCTTCGCGGGCATGTCCCTGTCGGCCGCGGTCCTCTTCGACCGCGCGCTGAAGCAGACCCGCCGGGCCGCCCTGCGGGAGCAGGGCCTGGTGCCCCGCCCGCTGCCGCAGATCCGTATGGTGCGCTGGCTGCGGGCCCCCCGGGAGACCTACCGCGCCTGGTCGCTGATGCTCTTGGAGGGTGTGCGCAGCCTGGACGAGGCGGTCGACGAGGTGCGCGACGACAAGCGCAAGAAGGACGAGACCCGCCAGCGGCGGCGCGACCAGCAGCGCGTGGAGCGGGCCCAGCTGAAGGCGATCAGCCGCGGTCACCGCGGCCACTTCGGCCGTGGCGGCGGACGGCAGCTGGAGGTGCAGGTGGAGCGCGGCTCCTCGCAGGTCTCCGCGGAGCCTGCCATATCCGCGCCGGAGCCCCTGCCCGTGCGCTCGCGTCCCTCCCTTCAGCCGGTGCGCAAAGGAGCTGACCCTGTGACCGTCGACCTCACCGCGGAGGACGACACCATGGCGCTGCCGCGTCTGGACTCCCTGGAGCGCAAGCTCAAGGACCTGGAGCAGCAGTTCGGCTAGCCGAGCCGCATCAGAGCGGCGAGGGGGCGTGGCCTGCGGGCCGCGCCCCTTCGGCGTTCACGCCGCCTCGGACTCCAGCTCGAACCAGACGGCCTTGCCCACGCCGTGCGGCCGGACCCCCCACGCGTCCGCGAGGGCCTGTACCAGGAACATGCCTCTGCCGTTCGTGCCCTCGTCGGCGACGGGCACCCGCACTCGGGGTCTGCGGGCCACGAAGTCCCGTACCTCCACCCGCAGTCCGCGGGGTCCGACGGTGGCCGTGAGGACCGCGTCGTGGTCGGTGTGGACGATCGCGTTGGTGACGAGTTCGCTGGTGAGCAGCTCCGCCACGTCGGACCGCCCGTGCCTCCCCCACTGTCCGAGCAGCTCCCGCAGTGCCCTGCGGGCTTCCGGGACGGCCCGCAGGTCCGCCCGCCCGAGTCTGCGCCGCAACTGCGGCGCCGGATCCCGCTCCGTGACGTCGTCGGTCCTGTCCTCCACCGTCTTCGCCGAGAAGCCCCCGATCGTTATGGGACCGCCTCGTCGTACCTGCCTCTCCATGACCCCCGCCCGCGCGCCGATGTCGGTTCCCCTCCTGCTCGAACACGTTCACGGGGATCCATGCCCAGGCGGGAACGCGGCAGTCATGCCGAATCGTCAACGACCGGGTGTTCGGCCACCGGAACGGGGCGGGCGGCCCGGGCGGCGGGCGACCGGGCAGTACGGCGGTGGAGGGGAGGGGGACAAGAGGGTAGCCGGTCAAGGCACTCGGGCGGAGCCCGACCGCCGTAGATCGGACGATGGGCCGATGACCGGCTGTCGATCGCGGCGTACGCGGTGAAGGGCTGGGGCGGCGGGCCCCCGTGGGCGGGGCTCCGGTGAAGTTGGCCGAAGTGCGACGGTCTTGACGGCCGCCACGACCGGTACGGGGCCGTCCTCCCCACCCCCGTGGCGGGAGGACGGCCCCGGTCTTCCGGCGGAGGCGCGGTCAGTACAGCTTGTTGACGGCGGTGGTCGTCGTCTTCTTGAAGGCCGCCACGGGAGCGTCGTCGAAGTCGCCCATCTGACCCCACGACACGACGGTGACGGTCCTGCCGTCCCGTCCGACGGACAGCAGCGAGATGTCCGTGGCGCCCCAGGACGTCTCGGTGTGCAGGCCGCGGACGCGGGCGCCTTCCTCGACCGGCAGCGAACCGTAGTCCCGGCCCTCGGCCTCGACGTCCGGGTCGTTCTCCTCGATGCGGTCGGCGCAGGTGCGGATCAGGTCGTCGTAGTGCTTCGCCAGGGCCTTGGCCTGGGCGGCTGTGCCCGTCACAACGGTCAACTGCACGGCGCCGGTGTCCAGGTCGGTCCGGAACTCCCGGTGCCGGTAGTCGTAGTCGAGCACGCCTTCCGTGCTCACGCAGAAGCCGAGTCCCTCCGGGAAGCCTTCGGTGACCGGGCCGGCCGTCCAGGCCGAGGTCGGGTGCGGCGGCAGCTGGGACGCCGACAGGAACTTCGGTGCGGCGGCCTTCGTCGCGGCCCCGGCGGCCGGTGCCGTGAGGACCGTGCCCGCCGCGAGGGCGGCGACGGTCAGGGCGGTGAGAGCGCTTGCTCGAATGCGCATGGGCATGGGTGTTCCCCCGTGGACGAGTGCGTGGGTGACGAGTGCGTGGATGTGGATGCCGCGGTGAGGCCGGCTGGTCGGCCCGGGCCTGGTCGGTGCGACACCAAGAGCATCGGCGGTCCCACCGCCCGGATGCAACAGCTCGCGTCCGATCCGGCACGGTGGAACCATCCCAGCCCGTCTGACGTGCAGGTACATGGGGTGCCTGGGATGCCGTTCCGGGCCGGGCCGAGCGATGAGGACGGGGGAACGGTGTCGGTACAGGACGACGTCGACGACGTCGGGGAGTTCGCGGCGCTGCTGAGGACGCTGAAGGAGCGCACGGACCGCAGTTACGGTTCGCTGGCCCGGCGCCTGGCCATGAACACCTCGACCCTGCACCGCTACTGCGCGGGCGAGGCGGTCCCGCTCGACTTCGCACCCGTGGAACGCTTCGCCGCCCTGTGCGGGGCGTCAGCGGAGGAACGTCTGGAGCTGCACCGCCGCTGGCTCCTCGCGGTGGCGGCCCGGCAGCGTCCCCGGCCGGCGAGCGCTGCCGGTACGGCGGACACGAATACGGACACGGACGCGGACACCGCCACGGTGGACGGCCCTGTCGACATCCCTGCGGAAGCGGACCCGCTCCCCGGCCGCCCCTGGTACCGCCGCAGACGCCTCACGGTCGGACTGGCCGCCGCCTGCGCGGTGTTCGCGGCGCTCGGGAGTCTCGCCGCGCTGCCGGACGGGCGGCGTGCGTCAGCCGGCGACCGGCCCGGCACTGCCGCTGCGGCGCCGTCCGGTACGGCGAAGACGGAAGCCCCGGACGGGAAGAGCCCCTCCCCCACCTCGAGCGGCGCCACCCCCGCTCCGCGGCGGTCCTCACCCTCCGCCACCCCGAAGCGACTGGAGCCCTCCCCGTCATCCTCCGCCCGCACCACCCCGCCCACCGGCGGTACCGCCTCCGCCCCACCTCTCACCTGGTCCGCCGACTCCCAGGCGTGGAAGCTGGGCTGCGGTCACGACTACGTCGTCGCCGCGCCGCCCGAGCAGGTCCCACCGCCGCCGGTCCCCCAGGACGCCGGGGTCTGGGCCGCGTCGCAGAACGCGGTGCACGGAGGCGAGACACTCGTGCGACTGTCCGTGCAGGGGCGGACCGACACGGCCGTCGTGCTGGAGGCCCTGCGCGTGCGCGTGGTGGGGCGCTCGGCACCCGCGCCGGGCAACGCCTATGCCATGGACCAGGGCTGCGGCGGTTCGATCACCCCGCGCTCCTTCGACGTGAACCTGGACAAGGACCGCCCCATCGCCCGCGCGGTGGCCGGGAGCGACGCGGGTACGCCGATCCCGGCGGTGCGCATGCCCTACCGGGTCTCCGCGCGCGACCCCGAGGTGCTGCTGGTCAACGCCAGGACCCAGGGATGCGACTGCCGCTGGTACCTGGAGCTCGACTGGTCCTCCCAGGGCCGCACGGGCACGGTCCGGATCGACGACGCCGGCCGCCCGTTCCGGACCAGCGGCATCAAGGGCCTGCCGCGCTACACCTACGACACCTCCGCACGTCAGTGGGTGCCCTACAGCTAGAGCACCACCCTTAGAACCGGGGCACGTTGCGCAGGTTGGAGCGGGCCATCTGCAGCATCCGGCCGACCCCGCCGTCCAGCACCATCTTCGAGGCGGACAGGGCGAATCCGGTCACCATCTCGGCCTTGATCTTGGGCGGGATGGACAGCGCGTTGGGGTCGGTGACGATGTCGACGAGGGCCGGTCCCTTGTGCTTGAAGGCGTCCTTCAGGGCCCCGGGGAGGTCCTTGGGTTTCTCGACGCGCACGCCGTACGCACCGCAGGCGCGGGCGACGGCGGCGAAGTCGGGGTTCTTGTTCGCGGTGCCGTACGACGGGAGGCCGGCGACCAGCATCTCCAACTCGACCATGCCGAGGGAGGAGTTGTTGAACAGGACGACCTTCACGGGCAGGTCGTACTGCACCAGCGTCAGGAAGTCGCCCATCAGCATGGAGAAGCCGCCGTCGCCGGACATCGACACGACCTGCCGCCCCCGGTCGGTGAACTGTGCGCCGATCGCCATGGGCAGCGCGTTCGCCATCGAGCCGTGGGAGAAGGAGCCGATGACGCGGCGGCGGCCGTTGGGTGAGATGTAGCGGGCGGCCCAGACGTTGCACATGCCGGTGTCGACGGTGAACACGGCGTCGTCGGCGGCGATGTCGTCGAGCACGGACGCCACGTACTCGGGGTGGATCGGCGTGTGCTTCTCGACCTTGCGGGTGTAGGCCTTCACCACCCCCTCCAGCGCGTCGGCGTGCTTCTTCAGCATCCGGTCGAGGAAGCGCCGGTTCTTCTTCTCCTTCACCCGCGGGATCAGGCAGCGCAGCGTCTCCCGTACGTCGCCCCACACCGCGAGGTCCAGCTTCGAGCGGCGGCCGAGGTGTTCGGGCCGGACGTCGACCTGGGCGATCTTCACGTCGTCGGGGAGGAATGCGTTGTAGGGGAAGTCGGTGCCGAGCAGGATCAGCAGGTCGCACTCGTGGGTGGCCTCGTAGGCGGCGCCGTACCCGAGCAGTCCGCTCATGCCGACGTCGAAGGGGTTGTCGTACTGGATCCATTCCTTGCCGCGCAGGGCGTGCCCGACCGGGGACTTGATCTTCCCGGCGAACTCCATGACCTCGGTGTGGGCGCCGGCCGTGCCGCTGCCGCAGAAGAGCGTGACCTTGCCGGCGTCGTCGATCAGCTCGACCAGCCGGTCGATCTCGGCGTCACCGGGGCGGACCGTGGGCCGGGAGGTCACGAGGGCGGTCTCGGCGGCCTTCTCCGGGGCGGGCAGGTCGGCGACGTCGCCGGGCAGGGTGACGACGCTGACGCCGCTGCGGCCGACGGCGTTCTGGATGGCGGTCTGGAGCAGTCGCGGCATCTGCTGCGGGTTGGAGATCATCTCGCTGTAGTGGCTGCACTCGGTGAACAGCCGGTCGGGGTGGGTCTCCTGGAAGAAGCCGAGGCCGATCTCGCTGGACGGGATGTGCGAGGCGAGGGCGAGGACCGGGGCCATGGAACGGTGGGCGTCGTAGAGGCCGTTGATGAGGTGGAGGTTGCCGGGGCCGCAGGAGCCGGCGCAGGCGGCGAGCCCGCCGGTGATCTGCGCCTCCGCGCTGGCGGCGAAGGCGGCGGTCTCCTCGTGCCGGACGTGGATCCAGTCGATGGCGGAGTTGCGGCGGACGGCGTCGACGACGGGGTTGAGGCTGTCGCCGACGACTCCGTAGAGGCGTTTGACCCCGGCGCGGGTCAGGATGTCGACGAACTGTTCCGCGACGTTCTGTTTGGCCATGGCTCTCGTCTGCCCCTTCGGTCTCCTGGGATCCCTCCGGGTTCCATCAAGTCACACCGGTCGCGCTCACGCCTCCCACACCGCGGCGGCCGTACGGTCGTCCGCGTAGCCCTTGACCCGTACCTGGGCGTCGGCGAGGAACGCGGCGAGGCCGGGCGGTTCGGGCCGGGACCACCGCTCGGCGAGGTACTCGCCCAGTTCGGGCTCGCCGCGCAGAGGGTCGGCGAGGCCGCCGCTGCACATCAGGAGCGTGTCACCCGGGCGGGCGACGGAGGTGCGGAAGCGGAAGGGCTCCCGGGGCGGCTCCGGGGCCGGTTCGTACGGGCTGGGCGGGGTCGGGATGCCCAGGTCCATGGTGAGCCGGTCGCCCTCGGGGGTCTCGGCGGGCGGCGAGCCGAAGCCCACGACGGGTTCGCCCCTGGTCTCGGCGACCTGCGGCTCGATGTCCTGCCATTCCCCCTCCCGCAACCGGAACAGTCCGCCCGGTCCGACCCCGAAGAACACCCGCGTACGGCACTCGGGGTCGGCGGACAGCAGCAGGCAGCGCAGGCTGGCCGCGTACTCCTCCGGGTCGACGCCCTGCTCGGAGGCGCTGGCCCGGAGCTTGCCGAGGCTGCGGTCGGTGAGCCGGTGCAGTCCGGACTTCAGGTCGCCACGCCGGCCGTCCCTGATGTCCTCGACCAGCCGTGCATGGCTGCGCCCGACGGCCCGTCCGATCCAGCGACAGGCCTCGGCGGCGGCCCGGTGCGCGCCCGGCGTGGCCCGGGCCCCGGTCGCCATCGCCACCAGCAGCAGCGCGTGCTCCCCCGCGCCGAACCGGGCGGTGAGCAGCGAATCCCTGCGGGGCTCCCCCCGGTACCGCGCGGAGTCCCCCCGCACGGAGACGGCCCGCAGCGTGCAGGCCCCGTACCGGGCCCCGTCCAGCACGGTGTCCGCCACGAGGTCGTCGAGATCATCCGGATCGGCCGCCGGGAGAGCGGTGGGTTCGGCGTCGTAGGTGGGCGGCCGGGTGCCTACGTGGCCACGGGACCGGGGAGTGGGCGCGGGCCGCTCGATCCGGGACCCGGTTTCCTCGGGTGGGGGGTCCGTGGCGGGGCGTGGGGCCGCGGACGGCGGGTCGGCGGGGAGCGGCGGCACGGGCGCCTGATCAGCCGGGTTCGACTGGGCATGCGGTGGGGCGCCGGGGCGTGGCGGCCGGTCGGTCGGGGTCGAGGACGGCGGCGGCGAGGCGGCAGGGCGCGGCGGCACGGGCGGCCGGCCGGCCGAGGCGGGGTGCGCGGCGTCGCCGGGGTCGGTGGCGGGTGCCGGCTCGGCGCGACCCGGTGGTTTCGCCGCGGTCGGGAAGCTCATGGGCCCGGTGGGCCGGGCCGGTGGCGGCTCCCAGGGCGCGCGCTGCGGGGCCCGGCCGTTCGGGCGGAGCGTGTCCAGCACGTCGTCGGCCCCGGTCCGAGGCGCCGGAACCACCGGCTCCGCGCCGAGTGGCCGCGCCACCGGCCGGTCCGAGGAGCCGGTCCGTCCCTCCGCCCCGTCTCCCACCGCCCCGGACGCCGACGCGAACCGGTCGTCCAGGGAATCCCGTGCCGGTGCGGGGCCCGTGTCGTCGGTGGAGTCGTCGTACAACTCCCTCCACCAGTCGTCCTCGTGACCGGTGGGCCTTCCCCCCTGCTGGCTCATGCCCGTAATTGTCCACCGCACGAGCCGGATGAAAACGGGGCTTGTGGAAAAAACCGGCCTGCCACGGGACGGTGAACGGCACGTCGAGTGACTCGTAGAACGGTCATGCGAAATCGGGCGCCCAGTGGGCCGCGCGTGGCTGACCTGCGGGTCTGGGCCCCAGCCACGCTTCTGACCTGCGCGTTCTCGTGCCTTCCGGCAGTCTGGTCAGATGGGAGTGTGGGACCTCCTGCTGGTCGGGCTGGTCATCCTGCTCGGACTGTGCGGAGTGCTGCTGCCCGCCATGCCGGGATCGTGGCTGGTGTGGGCCGCTGTCCTGTGGTGGGCGCTGAAGGATCCGCAGCCCGTCGCCTGGTGGGTGCTGGTCGGCGCCACGGTCCTGCTGCTCGTCTCCCAGGCCGTCCGCTGGGCGCTCCCGCCCCGGCGGCTGCGGATGAACGGCACCACCCTCCGCATGCTGGCCTGCGCCGGAGCCGGTTCCGTCCTCGGCTTCGTCCTGATCCCCGTACTCGGCGCGATCCCCGGATTTCTGGCCGGTGTCTACCTCTTCGAACGGCTCCGCCTCGGCCGTCACGCCGACGCGGTCGCCGCCCTGCGCACGGTCATGCGCGCGGGCGGCTCCAGCATCCTGGCCGAACTGTTCACCTGCCAGCTGATCGCGGCGGCCTGGCTGGGCGCGGTCTTCTGGGGCTGAGCCCTCAGGCGGGCAGCACACCCTCGTGCGTCAGCAGCCGTACCTTGCGGTCCAGGCCCCCCGCGTAGCCGGTCAGTGCGCCGTCCGCGCCGATCACCCGGTGGCACGGGCGGACCACCAGCAAAGGATTGGCCCCGATCGCACCGCCGACGGCCCGCACGGCCGCCCGGGGCGCTCCGATGCGCGCGGCGATCTCGCCGTAGGTCGCGGTCGAGCCGTAGGGGATGTCGTCCAGCGCGGCCCAGACCTTCTCGCGGAAAGCGGTGCCCTCGGTGCGCCAGGTCAGGCGGAACTCCTTCAGTTCCCCCGCGAAGTAGGCGGCGAGCTGCTCCTCGGCCTCCCGGAAGGGCCCGGGGTCGCGCCGCCAGTCGTCCCGCACCTCGCGTCCGCCCTTCTGTCCGGGCACGGACAGGGAGGTCAGCTCGCCGGTCGGGGCGGCCGTGAGGAGCAGCGGCCCGAGGGGGCCGGTCACACTCGTCCAGTAGGTCGGGCAGGTCATCACAACTCCCACTCCCCTGCTGCGCGCAGGTGGTTCACAGCGTACGAGCGCCAGGGGCGCCAGTGGTCGGGGACGTCGAGGCCGGGCGGGGCCACGTCCGGGTCGCCGAGGGCGCGGGTGCGGATCTCGGCCACCGTACGGGCGTCCAGTCCGGGCACGGCACGCAGGGCGTCCTGCGCGTCGTCCCGGTCGGCGCCCGGGTCCAGGCGTACGGCGTGGTCGGCGAGGGCGGCGGTGAGCGCGCCGAGGGTGCCGCCGGGCTCGGCCCCGGCGAGGACGGCCGGCTCGGGGAAGAGGTGGGTGAGGCTCCCGCAGGGGGCGTCGAGGGCCTTGCCGTAGCGGCGTACGAGCCGTTCCGCCTCCGTGCGGCCGGTCAGGGCGCGCACCGCGAGTTCCTCCGGGTCGGCGGTGCCCGGAGAGCGCAGCCCGGGCCGGGCGGCGACCAGGGGTGCGAGCCGCGGGTCGGCCGCGAGACGCTCGTCGACGGCGTAGGGATCGGCGTCGAGGTCGAACAGCCGCCGCAGCCGCTGGACGGCGGTCGTCAGGTCGCGCGGGTCGGTCAGGTGCAGCCGGGCCTCGAGCCAGCCGCCCGGGTAGGCGCCGAGCCCGGTCCGGGCGGTGCCCGGGCGTTCGTCGACGGCGACGATGCCGGTGCCGTAGGGGAGGCGCAGGGTGCGCCGGTAGGTGCGGGCGCCGGGCGGGCCGCTCATCTCCTCGATGCCGGGTACGGCCTCGTGTTCCAGCAGGTCGAAGACGGGTCCGGCCCGGTAGGGGCCGCGGTGGGCGAGCCGGAGGGGGATGCCGGCGTTCGGGGTGGCCGTGCGGCGGCCCCGGCCGTGTCCCGGCGCGGCGGCGCGCAGCCGGCTCGGGGTGGACGCGTACACCGCCCGGATCGTGTCGTTGAACTGCCGCACGCTGGCGAAGCCCGACGCGAACGCGATCTCGGTGATCGGCAGCTCGGTCGTCTGCACCAGGACGCGCGCGGTGTGGGCCCGCTGGGCCCGGGCGAGGGCGACCGGCCCGGCGCCGAGCTCGGCGGTGAGCTGCCGCTGCACCTGCCGTGCGCTGTAGCCGAGGCGGCCGGCGAGCCCGGCGACGCCCTCACGGTCGACCACGCCGTCGGCGATCAGCCGCACGGCCCGGCCCACCACGTCCGCGCGGACGTTCCACTCGGCGGAGCCGGGCACGGCGTCCGGGCGACACCGCCGGCAGGCCCGGAAGCCCGAGCCCTGCGCGGCGGCGGCCGTGGCGAAGAACCGTACGTTGGCCCGCTTCGGGGTGACCGCGGGGCAGCTCGGCCGGCAGTAGATGCCGGTCGTCTCGACGGCGAAGAAGAACACGCCGTCGAAACGGGCGTCGCGGCTGCGTACGGCCTCGTACCTGGTGTCTTCGTGCGTTCCCTGGTCCCTCACAGGTCCAGTCTCCGCCGCCGGCCGGGCGACCGCTGGCGGAAATCGGACACCGCGATCGCGTGGAGAGCGGGCGGCGGGACGCGGAGCGGTTACGAACGCCAGTGCGTTCCCCGCTTCGCTTCCATCGCGGCCCTGCCGATCGCCCCCTTCCGCTTCCAGTCCTTGCGGATCTCGGCCCGGAGGCGGGCGTCGGTCTTCGCGACGATGCGCTGGTTCTCCCGCAGCAGCTTGCGGTAGCTCTCCAGCCGCCGCACCGGCAGCTCACCGGTCTCGATGGCGTCCAGCACGGCACACCCCGGCTCCGCCTCGTGGGCGCAGTCGTGGAAGCGGCACCGCTCGGCCAGCTCCTCGATCTCGGAGAACACCTGCGCGACGCCGGTCTCGGCGTCCCACAGGCCGACGCCCCGCAGCCCGGGGGTGTCGATCAGGACGCCCCCGCCGGGCAGCGCGAGCAGGTTGCGGGTGGTCGTGGTGTGGCGGCCCTTGCCGTCGACGTCCCGGGTGCTCCGGACGGCCATGACGTCCTCGCCGAGCAGCGCGTTGGCGAGGGTCGACTTGCCCGCGCCGGACTGCCCGAGCAGCACGGACGTCCCCCCGCCGACGATCGCGGCGAGCACGTCGAGCCCGTCCCCGTCCACGGAGCTGACGGGCACGACCGGCACGCCCGGCGCGCTCGTCTCCACGTCCTGGACGAGGTGCCCGAGGGTCACGGCGTCCGGCACGAGGTCGGCCTTGGTGAGGACGACGACGGGCTGGGCCCCGGACTCCCAGGAGAGCGCGAGGAAGCGCTCGATGCGGCCGAGGTCCAGCTCGACCGCGAGGGACACGGCGACGACGGCGTGGTCGACGTTGGCCGCGAGGATCTGCCCCTCGGACCGCTGGGAGGAGGTGGAGCGGACGAAGGCGGTACGGCGCGGCAGGCAGGTGCGGACGTAGCGCGGGTTCCCGCCGGGTTCGACGGCGACCCAGTCGCCGGTGCAGACCACGCGCAGGGGGTCGTGCGGGGTGACGAACGCGGTGTCGGCCCGCAGCAGCCCGCCGGCGGTGACGACGTCGCACTGCCCGCGGTCGACCCGCACGACCCGGCCGGGCAGCAGCCCTTCGGCCTCGTACGGGGCGAACGCCTCGGCCCAGGCTTCGTCCCAGCCGTAGGGAGCGAGCGCGGAGAAAACGGATGAAGCAGAGGAGGAAGACAAGGGTGACCCTTCCCAAGGTCGGCCCCCGGCCCGACAGTCGGTCGGATCAGCCGACGGCCATGGAGGTGGACGTGACGAACTGGATGCGGGCAGCGCTCATCGCAATGACAGCCATCGGTCGACACCTCCTCGTCGCTCTGCTCTTCCCTGCACGGAACCGCCCTGTGCGCGGAACCGACGTCACGCTATCCCGTCACGACACAGGCGCGTCAACCGCTTTTCGCGCAGGCGTGACCGTTCAGCTCGAAGTCGTGCGGCGGGGAGTTCTTGCCGCGCCAGGAGGCGAGGAAGCCGAAGGCCAGGTCGCCGCCCGCGGGGACCGACTTGTTGTAGTCGGCGGCCGTGGCGGTGACGCGGGAGCCGTCCTGGGAGACGGAGCCGTCCCACATCTGGCCGACCCGCTGGCCGTCCCGGAAGGACCAGGCGACGCGCCAGGAGTCGAGGGACTCGGTGCTGGTGACGGTGACGGTGGCCTGGAAGCCGTCGGGCCACTGGTTGACCAGGTCGTACTCGACCCGGCAGACGGGGTCCTCGCTCTTGCCGGGTTCGGTCCGTTCGGTGGGCGAGGAGGTGCCCTGCGGTTCGGTGTGGCGGTTCTTGTCCTCCGGCTTGCCGGGCTTCTCCGGCTGCTTCGTGCCCTGGGTGGTGCGGCCGGACGGCTTCGAGGTCGCGGGCGGCAGGGACGGGGCGGACGGCAGGGGCGGAGCGGGGTCGGCCACCGGCTGGCGGTCGGCGCCGGATGCGCCGAGGTCGTCGTCGGTGCCGCCGAAGGGCATCAGTGAGACGCCGAGGGCCAGCACGGAGACCAGGACGGCGGCGACGAGGAGGCCGTTGCGGGCGACGCGCGCCTTCTGCTCCCCCTCGTCCGGCTCTCCGGCCGCCTTGTCGCCGGAGCCGGGGCGGCCGGCTCCGAGCCGCACCTCGGCGGCGCGGCGGCGGCGCTCCAGGTAGGCGAGGCCACCCCAGCCGATCACCCCGCCGGCCAGCGCCCCGGGCAGGGCGCCGCCGTGCAGGCGCAGGCAGGCGGCGGCCTCGGCGCACTGCACGCAGGTGGCGAGATGCCGGGAGAGGTCGCCGGGGGTCTCGGCGGCGGAGGAGCGGGTGACGGCGTCCAGCAGCCGGGCGTAGCTGCGGCACTGGGCGTCCATCGGCGTGTCGAGATGGTTGCGGTGGCAGCGGTCCCGGAACAGGGTGCGCACCTGCTGGAGTTCCTCGGCGGCCCCGGCCGGGTCGAGGCCCAGACGGCGGGCGACCAGGGGCAGCGGCAGCGCCTCCACCTCGGCGAACCACAGCAGTTCGGCGTCCGGCTGCTGCAGATCGCGCAGGCCGCGCAGCGCGAGCGGGCGCTGCAGGGGCGGGCCGGTGTAGCGGGCGGCCTTGTCCGAGTTGAGCCACAGGCGCAGGTCGGGGTCGAGTTTGTGGCCCTGCCCCTCCTCCTCCCAGGCCGCGGCCGTGGTGCGTACGGAGGTCAGCAGCAGGGGTATGCGGGGCAGGCGGGCCGGGCGGCGGCCGGTGCCGCGGACCGGGCCTGCGTCGGCGGCCCGGGCCTCGCGTATGCCGTGCGCGAACGCCTCGCGGCCGAGCTGTGCGGCGGCCGTGGACCCGGACGTGCACAGGTCCGCGTACGCGAGGACCGCGTCCCAGCACTCGGAGAACAGCGCGGCCTCGGTGGCGTCCTGAGGGGTCGGCAGGTCGGGCATGAGTCTCCTGCATCCACAAGCGAGGTCAACTCACCACATCGGCATTGGAGTTGGGGGAAACCTCGCGGCAATGCAAGAGCTTTTCACGCCTCTCACACAACTGACAAGCGCCCTGTTCAGATATCACGACAGGACGGCCGCACCCCCATGGCTCCGGCCTCGGAGTGTCATACGGGTGCGGCCGCCCTGCGACTCAACGTCGTGCCGTCCCGAAGGGCGACGTCATCGAAGTGTTATCAAACAGCGGTGGGTTCGTCGGCCGGAAGGCTGTCCATGAAGGAGCTGACCGAGAAGACCGCGTTGCCCGCGCCGGGCGGACCGTAGCCGGGAGGCGAGGAGAGGCCGAAGTCCTCCATGGTCTGCCGGTAGGCCTGGAGCAGGCGGATGTGGTACTCCAGCGGCGCGCCCTGCGGGTTGGCCTTGCCGAGCGGCGTCGTGGGCTCCGGGCACCAGGTGGTGAAGCGGGGCGTGATGCCGTGCGACATGAAGAAGCGCAGGCCCTCGGTGGTGGAGTCGATGGCCTCGTCGACCGTGGTGAAGCCGAACGGCTCGGCCATCTCCACACCCGCCACGAAGTTGGGGATGACGTTGCGCGCGCCGAAGATCTCGGCCGAGTCGAGGATGCGCTTGTGCCACTCGTCGCGGCCGACGTAGCGCTCCTTGCCCGGGCAGTACAGCTCGAACAGGCGGCGGTCCCACACCTCGTAGTTGGGGTGGTAGATCTGCACGCCGTAGTCCTTGAAGCGCTGGACGTCGTCGCGCGGCAGCGCCTGGGCGACGACCTTGCCGATCCAGCGGCCGGGGAAACGCTCCTCGATGGCCTTGGCGTAGTGGCCGTAGAAGTCGGCCTCGTCGCGGCCGGCGACCGTCTTGGTGATGGCGCCGCCGGTGAGGGTGTAGGCGGTGGAGGCCTTGGCGGTGTCGTAGCGGTCGATGATCTCGAGCGCCTCCAGCACCTCCTCGACGTCCTTCACGCCCGTGTAGGGCCGGCCGGCGGCCTTGTGCTGGCGCCAGTTGTGGTTGATGTCGCAGTACTGGCACTCCTCCTTGGCGCCGAAGTACTGGCAGACCCGGAAGACGGTCAGATAGATCAGGTAGCCCCACTGGATGGTCGGGGCGACCTCCATCACCGACTTCCCGCTGGCGAGGGTGTGCCGGTAGTACTCGGGCATCGGCGGCACACCGACGTCGGAGATCCGCTTGCCGTCGAGGTAGAGACCGAGCACGCCGTCGTCGTTCGCGGCGACGCGGTACGGCGAGGACGGGTTCACACGCACCGAGACGACGGTGCGGCGCAGGTCGTAGGGGCCGCCGGTGAGGATGATCTCCTCGGGCGGCCGGCGCAGCGCGGCCTCGCCCAGCTCGGGCAGGGTGCCGTGGTCGAAGGAGAAGATGAAGTACGACTTCGGCTTGACCTCGCCGCCCTCGTTGTCGCTGAGCGCGGACGGGTCGAAGGCGACGCCGCCGCGGAGCAGGTCCTCCTTGAAGACGGCCTCCCGCGGCACGTGCGGGAACCGCTCCATCAGATCCTCGACCAGCGCGGTACGGCTGCCCATCCCGATTCTCCTCCCGGTTCGGACGTACGACTCCTCACGGTATGCCCATGGGTGTGCGTGACCGGTACCGGGTCCCCCCGAGCCGCGGAAATGTCCCGTTCGCTGCGTTTTGCCTGGGGTGACTGTCAGGCTTCGCGTTCCAGCGCCGCCCAGTCGACCGGGTACGCCGGCTTCTCCCCGGCCAGCAGCCGTTCGGCCTCCTCGGCGACCGTCAGGCCGAGCCGGGCCAGCTCGTTGCCCTGGGATCCCGCCAGGTGCGGGGTGACGAACGCGCCGGGCAGGTCGTAGAGGGGCGAGTCGGAGGGGAGCGGCTCCGGGTCGGTGACGTCGAGGATCGCGGTCAGGCGCCCGGCGCGCAGTTCCGCCACGAGGGCGTCGTGGTCGACCAGGGTGCCGCGCGCGGTGTTGATCAGCACCGCCCCGTCGGGCATCAGGGCCAGCTCGCGGCGGCCGATCATGTGGCGGGTCTCGGGCGTCTCGGGGGCGTGGACGGTGACGATGTCCGACGTGCGCAGCAGCTCGTCCAACGGCAGCAGGGGGACGCCGAGCGCGGCGGCCTGCCGTTCGTCGACGTACGGGTCGGTGAGGACCGGCCGCAGATCGAAGGGGCGGAGCAGTTCGAGGACGCGGCGGCCGATACGGGAGGCGCCGATGACGCCGACCCGGCGGCCGTGGTTGCCGATGCCGGGGATGACGCCCCACCCGGCGGAGGTGCGGGCCGTGCGCATCCGGTCGCGGGCGGCGAGGACGTCCTTCCCGGCGAGCAGGATCATGGCGAGGGTGTACTCGGCGACCGGCAGCGCGTTGGCGACGGCCGCCGAGGAGACGGCGATGCCGCGCTCCCGGACGGCGGGGGTGGCGAAGGACTTCACCGAGCCCGCCGAGTGCAGCACGGCGCGCAGCCGGGGAGCGGCGTCGAGGACCGTCTCGTCGAGCCGGGGGCACCCCCAGCCGGTCACCAGGATCTCGGCCCGGGCCAGCGCGCCGAGGACGCGCGGGTCGGCGAAGTCCTGGGCCACGAGGCCCGGATCGATGTCCACGGACTTCCGCAGCCGCGCCAGCACTTCGGGCGGGAAGACCTGCGGCACGTTCTCGGCGGCCATGGCGAACAGTGCCTGGGGACGCTGGCTCAAGGAGGTGACCTTCCGGCTCGGGGGACGCTGCTGGAACGGCTCCCGCACCACGGATAGAAACCGCTCTCTACAGGCTCTACGGTAGGCCGCGCCGGGCGGTGGCGGCAATGGACACCGGGGCCGGGGTAGGTTCCGGCGGGGGCTTCCCGGCCCCCGCTGCCTCGGGGAAGGACGACGCGATGAACGGCACCGTGACCAACTGGGCGGGCAACATCACCTACGCGGCCAAGGAACTGCACCGGCCCGGCACGCTCGCCGCGCTGCGCGCACTCGTCGCGGACGGCGACCGGGTGCGGGTCCTGGGCAGCGGGCACTCGTTCAACGCGATCGCCGAACCGGGCCCCGAGGGCGTGCTGCTGTCGCTGGCCGAGCTGCCCCCGGAGGTGGACGTCGACACGGTGGCCCGGACGGTCCGGGTCGGCGGCGGCGTGCGGTATGCGGAACTGGCTCGTCAGGTGCACGGGCAGGGACTCGCACTGCACAACATGGCGTCCCTGCCGCACATCTCGGTGGCCGGGTCGGTCGCGACCGGCACCCATGGCTCGGGGGTGCTCAACGGCCCGCTCTCCACGTCCGTGCGCGAGGTGGAGCTGGTCACGGCCGACGGCTCGGTGGTGGCCATAGGCCGGGACGAGGAGCGGTTCGGCGGGGCCGTCACCTCACTCGGCGCGCTCGGCGTCGTCACCGCGCTCACGCTGGATCTGGAGCCGGCCTACGAGGTCGAGCAGCACGTGTTCACCGAACTGCCGCTGGAGGGCCTGGACTCGGGGGCGTTCGAGACGGTGATGGCGACGGGGTACAGCGTCAGCCTGTTCACCGACTGGCGGGAGCCGGGCTTCCGGCAGGTGTGGCTCAAGCGGCGCACCGACCAGCCGCTGCCCACCTTCCCCTGGGCCGCTCCCGCCACGGAGAAGATGCACCCGGTGCCGGGCATGCCCGCGGTCAACTGCACCGAGCAGTTCGGTGTGCCGGGGCCGTGGCACCAGCGGCTGCCGCACTTCCGGGCGGAGTTCGTCCCGAGCAGCGGGGCGGAGCTGCAGTCGGAGTACCTGCTGCCGCGCGGGCACGCCGTGGAGATGCTGCACGCGCTCGACGCGATCCGGGAGAGCGTCGCCCCCGTCCTGCAGACCTGCGAGGTGCGCACGGTCGCCGGCGACGACCAGTGGCTGAGCCCCACCCACGGGCGGGACACCGTCGCGGCGCACTTCACCTGGGTCGAGGACACAGAGGCGGTACTGCCGGTGGTACGGCGCGTCGAGGCGGCCCTGGCCCCCTTCGGCGCCCGGCCGCACTGGGGGAAGGTCTTCACCCTCCCCGCGCCCGCCCTGCGCGAGCTGTATCCGCGACTCGGCGACTTCCGGGCGCTGACGCGGGAACTTGACCCGCGGGGGAAGTTCGCCAACGCCTTCGTGAGGGATGTGCTCACGCAGGCGTAGACGACACCGGGGCCGGGCCGGGCCGACCGGCCGGGTGCGGATGGCGCGGCGGTGGGGTGGCGGCGTGCGGGCGGCGCGGTGGTCAGGCCGGTCCGTGTGGGCGGCCCGCCGGGCAGGCCAGGGCGAGCGGACGGCCCACCAAGCAGACCGCGGCGTGCGGACCCGCCGGTCAAGCCGGGGTGTGGGGACGGCCCGGGGTCACGTCGCGGCGTGTGGGCGGGTGCGGGTGGCGGCGATTGTGGCGCGGTCGGCCTCATCCTTGACGAGGAGGGACATCAAAGACGCCACGGTCAGGCCCGCCTCGGCCGGGTGGCGCAGCACCTTGCCGGGGTCGATCCGGTACGTGTTGGTGCGCCCCTCCCTCGTGTGGGAGAGGTATCCGTCCTGCTCCAGGTCGGCGATGATCTTCTGCACGGCTCGTTCGGTGAGCCGGCAGTGGGCCGCTATGTCGCGAATGCGGGCATGGTGATTGTCGGCAATGGTGGCCAGCACGCGGGCGTGGTTGGTGAGGAACGTCCATCCGGTGTGTGGCTCGGGCACTCCATCCATGCTCCAACTCTAGCGACCGAACATTCACGCACTCAAAAACACGTACTTCGTTTCATGTATCGATTGACGTGCGTGGGGTAGAGGGGCAACGCTGGAAGCGGAGGCAAGGCGAACAGAGCAAGGGAGAACAGGGCCATGCCGGAGCCTGCGTACTCTGCGCGGTCTCACTCGCAGGAGGACGCCGTACCCACGGCGGGCGATGGCGCGCCGGCGACGGTCCCACCCTGCATGGCGACCATGGACGTCACTCCGGACGGCGACCGGATGACCGTGACGGTGTGGGGCGAACTGGACCTGGGCAGCCGACGCCTGCTGCCCGAGCTGTACGACATGCTCACTCTGTCCGGCGGCGGCATCGATCTGCGTCTGGACGCGGTCGGGTTCTGCGACTGCTCCGGCCTCAACGCACTGCTCGATCTGCACACGCGCGCCGCCGACCAGGGCAAGACGGTCACCGTCCGATCCTGCGGCGTCGCGGTCGAGCGCCTTCTCGACCTGACCGGCACGCGGGAGCTGTTCGCCGGCTCCGGCCGACCGGAGAGCGCCGCACCCCCGGCCCCGCTCGGCACCACCGCGCCGGAGGGGGGTGGCCAGGACCTCCGCGCCGAAGTCGCCCAGCTGCGCCGCGCCATGCAGACCCGGCCCACCATCGACCTGGCGCGCGGCATCCTGATGGCCTCGTTCAGCCTGAGCCCCGAGGCGGCCTGGAGCGTGCTGGTCAGGACCTCCCAGAACACCAACACCAAGCTGCACGACCTGGCCCAGGACCTGGTGGGCACCGTGCGCGGCAGCACGCTTCCGGAGCAGGTGCAGCAGCAGCTGGCCGCCGCGGTCGCCGGCGCGAGCAGCCACCCGGGCGAGCCGGCGGCGCACTCCACGGGCGGAACCGTCGAGAGCCGGGGCTGACAGACCGGACCAGCCCCCGCACCCGCACCCGCACCCGCACCCGCACCCGCACCCGCACCCGCACTGAGGCATCATGGGCAGGCCATGGTCGGCCACCACCGATCCGCACCGGGCGAGCACTTTATAAAGCCCCTTTCCAAACCCCTTGTCGAAAGTCCCGGCAGCCCATAGCCTTGCGCCGCGCCGGTGCCGACATCGACCCGGCCCGGCCGGTCTGGGAAGGAATGGGGCACCCCGGTGAAGCGCACATCACGTGACATCCGCACCGCGAACCGCTACGAGGTGCTGCGCCAGATCATCGCGGAGTCACCCACCTCCCGGCAGGAGCTGGCAGCGGCCACCGGCCTCAGCCTCGCGACGGTCGCCACCCTCGTCGGCGAGCTGCTCGACCTCCACATGATCACCGAGGTCGGCTTCGAGGACTCGGCGGGCGGGCGCCCCCGGGGCCTGGTCGCGGTCAACACCTCGGGCGGCGCGCTGATCGGCGTCGACATCGCCGAGACGTACGTCCATGTCGAGCTGTTCGACCTCGGACTGAACGTGCTGGCCCGCGCCGAGGAGGACGTCCGGCCCAGTGAGAGCCTGCCCGAGCAGGTGGTGGGCCATGTGGCCACCGCCGTCGGCTCGGTGGTCATGCAGGCCGGCATCGAGGGCGCCCGGGTGCTCGGGGTCGGCGTGAGCGTGCCGGGGCAGGTGGACCGCGCGACCGGCATCTCGGAGTACGCGCCCAACTGGGACTGGCACGACGTACCGCTGCTCGACCTGCTCACCGAGCACATCGCCTACCCGCTGTACCTGGACAACCCGCTGCGCGCCAGCGCGGTCGCCGAGCTGTGGTTCGGGGCCGCGCGCGGGCGCGGGGACGCCGTGGTGGTCAACCTCGGCACCGGCGTGGGCGCCGGGCTCGTCCTGGGCGGCGGGCTGCACCGGGGAGTCAGCAACAGCGCCGGCGAGTGGGGCCACACCACGATGGTGCTGGACGGACGCCTGTGCCGGTGCGGGAACCACGGCTGTGTGGAGACGTACGTCGGCGCGCGCGGCATCATGCTGAACCTGCGCGAACTCAGCCCCGACAGCGCGCTGCTGCACGCCGAGGACCAGACGGCGACCATCGACGCCCTGGCCCGCGGGGTCGCGGCGGACGACCCCGTGGCGCGCCGGGTCGTCCACGACACCGCCCGCTATCTGGGCGCCGGTGTCGCGGACCTGGTCAACCTGTTCAACCCCGAGATCGTCGTGCTGAGCAGCTGGGTCGCCCGCACCCTGGGCGAGCCGCTGCTGCACGAGGTGCGCGAGGCCGTGAACCGGCACGCGCTGCCACGGCCACTGGCCGCCACCGAAGTCGTTCTCTCCCCGATCCCCACCGACCCCGTGTGCCTGGGCGCGGCGACGTTCGCGCTCGAGGGCGCGCTCCAGGCCGTCGGGCAGAAGAACGGCAAACGCACCGCCGCCGTGAGGAGCCGCACCACCGCCCCACCGTCGTAGCGGCCTCGCGGCGGCGGAACCAACTCCTCCACACCCCCCGCGTGTTCGAAATCGCGAACCGGATACAACGCTTCGTACAGACTTCGTCCAACCCCTTGCCGAAGCCTTAGCCGAAGCTCTAGCGTCCCGCACCGCACCTCTCTTTGAGCCATCTGGCGCGAGCCCCCGGGCCGTGCGCCGTCAGGCAGTGAGCCGCAGAGCCACAGCCGTACTCGAGACAAGGACGTCAGCATGTCGGCATCGAGCAACATGAACTGGGACCGCCGAAACGTACTGCGGGCCGCGATGGGCCTGGCCGCCGCCGGCGGACTCGCCGCGTGCGGCAGCAACACCGGACGGAGCGGTGGGTCGGGGTCGGGCAAGAACCTGGTCCAGTACTTCCACGCGTACGGCGAGGCCGGTACCGAGCAGGCCATCAAGAAGTACGCGAAGGCCTACGACAAGGCCAACGTGACCACGCAGTGGATCACCAGCGCCGACTTCGAGAGCAAGCTCTTCGCGACGCTGCTCACCGAGAACGCGCCCGACCTGTTCGAGTTCCACCCGCAGATCCAGATGATCAAGAGCGGGCAGGTGGCCGACCTGACCGACATCATCGATCCGGTCAAGGACGACTTCAACCCTGCGGACATCAAGTCGCACACGGTGGACGGGAAGATATACGGCGTCCGCATGATCGACGACCCGCAGTTCTTCTTCTACCGCAAGTCGATGCTGGAGAAGGCGGGCGTCGACGTGCCGACCACGCTCGACGAGCTGATGGAGGCCGCCGCCAAGCTCACCACCGGCAAGGTCAAGGGCCTGTACATGGGCAACGACCTGCACAGCGTCAACGACACGTTGATCTGGTCGGCCGGCGCCCAGCACCTCGACGAGAAGAACGAGATCGCCTACCACACGGACGGCGTCATCGAGGGCCTGAAGAAGATGCGCAAGCTGTTCACCAGCGGCGACCTTCTCCTCGGCGCACCGACCGAGTCCTGGGACCCCTCCTCGTTCAACCAGGGCCTGTGTGCCATCCAGTTCTGCGGTATGTGGGCGATGCCGGCGATCCAGGACGCGCTCGGCGACGACTGGGGGGTCTTCCCCTTCCCGAAGGTCACGGACTCCGGCAAGCAGTCCGTCTACAACGGCGGCTGGTCGATGTTCGTCAACGCCAAGGGCAAGAACGTCGAGGCCGCCAAGGAGTACGTCAAGTGGCTGTGGATCGACCAGAAGCAGTACCAGGAGGACTGGGCCACTTCCTACGGCTTCCACATTCCGCCGCGTACCTCGCTCGCGGAGTCCGCCGACAAGCTCAAGTCGGGCAACGCCGCTGAGGGCGTCAAGCTCTTCAACGAGTTCGGGCACTTCGACAACATCGGCTGGACCCAGGCCATGCGCACCTCGTTCGAGGACGTCTTCGCCAACTGCGTCCGCAAGAACATGGACCCGGAGGCGGCCCTCGACAAGTGCGACGCGGCCGTCAACCGCGAGCTCAAGAAGCTGTTCGGATAGGCCGCGGGACGGACCACGAGATGTCGACGACCAAGACGCGCGACCTCGCGCGCCCCGCCGCGGTGAAGGCCTCACCGGCCAAGCCGCGGCGGGGTCTGCGGGGCAGCCCCACGTTCAACTTCTGGCTCTTCACCGGGCCGTTCCTCATCGGACTGGGGATCTTCGTCTACGCCCCGATCCTGTGGAGCCTCTGGCTCAGCTTCTTCGAGGCCCGCTTCACCGTCACGCCCGACAAGTTCATCGGTTTCGACAACTACGTGTACATGCTGACGAATGACGACTTCGTCGGCTCACTCGTCACGTTCACCGTCTTCGCCGCGTTCATCGTGCCCACCACCTGGGCGCTCTCCCTGGGCCTGGCCCTGCTGGTGAACCGGCTGCGCTTCATGCGGGCGTTCTTCCGGTCGGTCTTCTTCCTGCCGACCGCGTGCAGCTACGTGGCCGCCTCGCTGATCTGGAAGATGTCCATCTTCAGCGGGGTCCGCTTCGGCCTGATGAACACGGTCCTGAGCTGGTTCGGGATCGAGAACATCGCCTGGCTGTCCGACCCCAACCCGCCCTGGTACTGGCTGGTCATCGTCACCGCACGGCTGTGGCTGCAGTCCGGCTTCTTCATGATCCTCTTCATCGCGGCGCTGCAGAACATCCCGGACGAGCTGTACGAGGCCGCCGCCATCGACGGCGCCAAACCGGGCTGGCAGACCTTCCGGTACATCACGCTGCCCCAGCTGCGTGCCACGTCCACGGCGGTGGTCCTGCTGCTGCTCATCGCCGCCTACCAGGCCTTCGACGAGTTCTACAACCTCCTGTCGAAGACCACGTGGGGTCGTCCGCCCCTCGTCGAGCTGTACTACAAGGCCCTGGGCGAGAGCCAGGACTACGGTTCCGGCAGCGCGGGCGCGGTCATCCTGACCGTGCTGATCTGTGCCGTGACCCTGCTCCAGGGCAAGTTCATGGGCTTCGGAAGGGGGGAGGAGTCCAAGTGACCACCACGATGCCCGAGGTGCGCGAGTCCGCACCGTCGTCAGGCAAGCCCCGCCGCGACAAGCGCGGTGGCGGCGTGATGAGCTCCACCGGCCTCTACATAGCCACCGGGATCGCCGGCTTCCTCTTCCTGATCCCGTTCTACCTGATCATCCGCAACGCCCTCTCCACCGAGGCCGAGATCACCGGAGAGAACTGGCAGTTCTTCCCCACGGACATCCAGTGGGGCAACATCAGCGAACTCTTCACCGACGAGACGGTGCCCTACGCCCAGTCCCTGTGGAACTCGGCGATCGTGGCCACCCTGCACACCGTCGGCGTCCTGCTGGTCTGCTCCCTCGCGGGCTACGGCCTGGCCCGCATCCCGTACAAGCACGCCAACAAGGTCTTCTACGCCGTCCTGGGCACCCTGATGGTCCCGACGGCGGTCACCTTCGTCCCGAGCTTCGTCCTGGTGTCGTCGCTCGGCTGGGTGGACACGTACCGGGGTCTCATCATCCCGGGCCTGTTCAGTGGTTTCACGTGCTTCCTGTTCCGGCAGTACTTCCTCGGGTTCCCCAAGGAGCTGGAGGAGGCGGCGCGCGTGGACGGACTGGGTTACTGGGGTGCCTACTGGCGCATCGTGGTGCCCAACTCGTTGAACTTCTTCGCGGCGATGGCGACCATCACCTTCATCAACGGCTGGAACTCCTTCCTGTGGCCGCTGGTCATCGGCCAGGACCCGGGTTCGTGGACCGTCCAGGTCGCGCTGTCCAACTACATGACCAACCAGACCGTCGTCTTCCATCTGATCTTCATGGCCACCGCCTTTTCCATCCTGCCCTTGGTGTTCGTGTTCCTCTTCCTCCAGCGCTGGCTGGTGCAGGGGATCGCACAGACCGGCATCAAGGGCTGAGCTAGGAGACCGATGTCTTTCCGCACGACCCCATCCGTCGACTACGTCGAGGACGTCTCCCCGGGCAGCGGTGCCCTGCCGCCCCGCGCCTGGTACGCGGCCTCGGACGCGCGGTCCCTGTCGCTGAACGGCAGCTGGCGTTTCCGGCTGTCGGCCACCGCCGGCGCCGAGGACGACTCGTTCGCCGAGGAGGGCTACGACGCCGGGAACTGGGCCGAGGTCACGGTCCCCGGGCACTGGGTTCTCCAGGGCGACGGGGCGTTCGGCTCCCCGATCTACACCAACCACCTCTACCCCTTCCCGGTGGATCCGCCGTACGTCCCGACGGAGAACCCGACCGGTGACCATCTGCGGGTCTTCGACCTGCCGTCCGACTGGCCGTCGGACGGCGGGGCGGTGCTGCGCTTCGACGGTGTCGAGTCCTGCGCCCGCGTCTGGCTGAACGGCACGGAGCTAGGCGAGTTCAAGGGCTCCCGGCTGCCGCACGAGTTCGCGGTCGGTGAGCTGCTGAAGCCGGGCGGCAACGTGCTCGCCGTGCGCGTGCACCAGTGGTCGGCGGGCTCGTACCTGGAGGACCAGGACCAGTGGTGGCTGCCGGGCATCTTCCGTGACGTCACCCTGCTGCACCGCCCGGCGGACAGCGTGGGCGACTTCTTCGTGCACGCCTCCTACGACCACACCACCGGCGAGGGCACCCTGCGCGTCGACTCCGACGTCGACGGGCGGGTGACCGTCCCGGCCCTGGACATCGATGTCGCCACCGGCGAGCCGGTGACGGTGGCGGTCGAGCCGTGGACGGCCGAGACGCCGAAGCTCTACGACGGGGTGCTGGCCACGGGCGGGGAGCGGGTGCCGCTGCGGATCGGCTTCCGTACGGTCGCCCTCGAGGACGGGCTGGTCAAGGTCAACGGCAGGGCCGTCCTCTTCAAGGGCGTCAACCGGCACGAGTGGCACCCGGAGCGGGGCCGCGCGCTCGACCTGGAGACCATGCGCGAGGACGTGCTGCTGATGAAGCGGCACAACCTCAACGCCGTGCGCACCTCGCACTACCCGCCGCACCCGGCCTTCCTCGACCTGTGCGACGAGTACGGGCTGTGGGTCATCGACGAGTGCGACCTGGAGACCCACGGTTTCGTCGAGCAGGACTGGCGGGACAACCCGGTCGACGACGACCGCTGGACCCCGGCCCTGCTGGACCGCGCGGCACGCATGGTCGAGCGGGACAAGAACCACCCGTCGGTCGTGTTCTGGTCGCTGGGCAACGAGGCGGGCACCGGCCGCGGGCTCACCGCCATGGCCGAGTGGATCCACGACCGCGACCCCGAGCGGCTGGTGCACTACGAGGGCGACTGGAACTGCCGCGACACGGACGTGTACTCGCGGATGTACGCCTTCCACGACGAGGTCGAGAAGATCGGGCAGCAGCTCGACGGCGGCACCCACAAGCGCCGGGAGCTGCCGTTCATCCAGTGCGAGTACGCGCACGCCATGGGCAACGGCCCGGGCGGGCTCGCCGACTACCAGGAGCTGTTCGAGAAGTACGAGCGGCTGCAGGGCGGGTTCGTCTGGGAGTGGATCGACCACGGTGTCAAGCACGCCGAGCTGGGCTACGCCTACGGCGGTGACTTCGGCGAGGAGCTGCACGACGGCAACTTCGTCTGCGACGGGCTGGTCTTCCCGGACCGGACGCCGTCGCCGGGCCTGATCGAGTACAAGAAGGTCATCGAGCCGGTCCACATCGAGGGCGACGGCGCGAACGGCATCGTGCGGGTCACCAACAAGCAGGACTTCGCGGACCTGTCCGCGCTGGCGTTCGAGTGGTCGTGCCAGGTAGACGGCGAGACCGTCGAGTCGGGTTCGCTCGCGGTGCCGGCGCTCGCGCCGGGCGAGAGTGCCGAGGTGAAGCTGCCGGAGCCGCCCGTGGACGGCCGGGGCGGCGAACGCCAGTGGACCGTGCGGGCGCTGCTCGCCGACGACACGTCCTGGGCCGCGAAGGGGCACGTGCTGGCCTGGGGCCAGTTCGCGGTGGGGGCACGGCCGCTGCCGTCCTTCCCCGCGACCGACCGGCCCGTGCGGGACGAGGGCCGGATCACGCTCGGCCCGGCCGGGTTCGACGCCCGCACCGGTGCGCTGCTCTCGATCGGCGGGGTGGAGGTCGGCGCGACGCCGCGGCTGGATGTGTGGCGGGCGCCGACCGACAACGACGACGGTGCCGAGTGGCAGACGGACACCCGCTACGGGATGCTGTGGCGCACGCTCGGCCTGCACCGGATGCGGCACCGCCTGGTCTCGGTCGAGGCGGGCGACGACGCGCTGACGGTGCGGACCCGGGTGGCACCCGCCGCCCGCGAGGTGGGCCTGGACACGGTGTACCGCTGGACGTCCGACGGCGAGCGGCTGCGGCTGAGCGTGTCCGTGACGCCGGAGGGCGACTGGACGGTGCCGCTGCCCCGGCTCGGGGTGCGCTTCGGCCTGCCGGAGGCGGACCGGGTGGAGTGGTTCGGCGGCGGTCCCGGCGAGGCGTACCCGGACTCCAGGACGGCGTCCATGGTGGGCCGCTGGCAGTCGACGGTGGACAGGCTGCAGACACCGTACGTCCGTCCGCAGGAGAACGGCGCCCGTGCCGACGTCCGGTGGGTGGAGCTCGGCGGTCTCCGGATCGAGGGCGACCCGGAGTTCTGGTTCACCGCGCGGCGCTGGACGACCGAACAGCTGGACGCGGCCCGGCACCGCACCGACCTCGCGGCCGGCGACACGGTGTGGGTCAACCTCGACCACGGGCAGCACGGCATCGGCTCGCAGTCCTGCGGCCCGGGTCCGCTCCCGCGGTACTTCCTGAGGGCGGAGCCGGTGGAGTTCTCGTTCGTGTTCTCGACCACCACGTAAGAAGCTGATTAATCGATTGACCGATTGATCGACATTCCGACAGTCTCGGGGCTGTCATCCGCGGCCGGTCGGCCCTTGAGCCGACCGGCCGCTGCTGTGTTCACCTGTGTGCACCGCAAGGGAGTTGGTGGGTCAGTTGAGTGTCGCCATCGAGGTCCGCGGGCTGTCCCGTACCTTCCACACCACCGTCCGCCGCCCCGGCTTCGCGGGCGCCGTCCGTTCCCTGGTCAACCCCGAGCGGGTGGCCAAGCACGCCGTCTCCGACATCACCTTCGACGTGGCCGCGGGCGAACTCCTCGCCCTGCTCGGGCCGAACGGCGCCGGCAAGTCCACCACCATCAAGATCCTCACCGGCATCCTCACTCCCACGTCCGGCGAGGCCCGGGTCGCGGGCGTGGTGCCGTACCGGGAGCGGGAGCGCAACGCCCGGAACGTGGGCGCGGTGTTCGGGCAGCGCACCCAGCTGTGGTGGGACCTGCCGGTGCGCGAGTCGTTCGCGATCCTGCGGGACATCTACGAGGTGCCGAAGGCCGAACACGCCGCCCGGCTGAAGGAGTTCGACGCCATCCTGGAGCTGTCGTCGTTCTGGGACACCCGGGTCCGCCATCTCTCGCTCGGCCAGCGGGTGCGCAGCGATCTGGCCGCCGCCCTGCTGCACGACCCGCCGGTGGTCTTCCTCGACGAGCCGACCATCGGCATGGACGTGGTGGTGAAGGAGCAGGTGCGGGAGTTCCTGCGGCACCAGGTGGAACAGCGCGGCCGTACGGTGCTGCTGACCACGCACGACATGACGGAGGTCGAGCGGCTCGCCGAGCGGGTCGTGCTGGTCAACCACGGCCGGCTGATGCTGGACGGCACCCTCGACGAGATCCGCCGGAAGTTCGGCTCGACCTGGCAGGTGCGGGCGACGCTGGCCGACCCGCACTCCGAGGTCGTACCGCCGCCGGGCACCACGCTGCTGCGGCACACCGGCGCACAGGTCGTCTTCGGACCCGACGGGCCGGACGCGCCCACCGTCCAGCAGGCGCTGAAAGCGGTGATCGAGCGGTTCGAGGTGACGGACATCGCCCTGGACGAGGCGGACCTCGAGGACGTGATGCGGGCCGCGTACGCGCATGCCGGGGAGGTCTGACGTGGCCGTGCTCCATGCCTGGCGCGCCGCCCGGGTCACCCCGCTCGGCGAGCTGAACGCACCGCCCCGGATGACCGCCGTGGCGCTCCGGCTGGCCGTGCAGGTGGTGCTGGTCTGGTCGCTGTGGAGGGGCCTGTACGCGCAGACCGGCACGACCGCGGGGCTGAGCCGCGACCAGGCGGTCACCTACGCCGTGCTGGCCGTACTGGCGTCCCGGCTGCGGGAGCTGGACCAGTACGCGGGGCGGGACACGGTCCTGCAGCACATGCACTTCGGCACCATCGTCTACTGGTACCTGCGGCCGCTGCCGCCGCAGCGCTACTACGCCCTGCGGGCCGCCGGAGAGCAGCTGTACGGGCTGGCGTGGGCGCTGACGGGCTATCTGATCTGCCTGGCCGCGGGCGTCGTCGGGCCGCCCGAGTCACCTGCGGTGGCCGGGGTGTTCGTGCTCAGCATGCTGCTGGGCCAGTGGGTCCTGTACTACGTCATGCTCGTGCTCGACCAGTTGTGCTTCTGGACGATCCGCAACACCGCGGCCATGCTCATCCTGCTGTTCGCGCAGAACCTGCTGTCCGGGGTGTACGCGCCGCTGTGGTTCTTCCCTGACTGGTTCGTGACGATGAGCGCGTTCCTCCCGTTCCAGGCCACGCTGAGCGTGCCGCTGTCGCTGTACGTGGGGCGGATCCCCCTGTCCGAGGCGGCGTTCCAGCTCTCCGTGCAGGCCGCGTGGGTCGTGGCGCTGGCGTTGTTCACCCGGCTGCTGTGGCGGCGGGCCGCCCGGCGCGTGATCTCGCAGGGAGGCTGAGATGTCGCTGAAGGCTCTGCGGATCGTGTGGCGCGTGACGGCGCTCAACTTCCGCGCGCAGATGGAGTACCGCACCGAGTTCCTGCTGATGATCGCGATCGGGGCGATCTGGCAGGTGTCGGTGATCGTGTTCGCGACGGTGCTGCTGTCGCGGTTCGCCGGGATGGGCGGCTGGGACAGCTCCGACGTGCTGCTGATCCCGGCGACGCGGATGCTGGCGCACGGGCTGTTCGTGCTGTTCCTCGGGCGCATGCACTGGGCCGGACGGCAGATCCAGGAAGGCCGGATCGACATCTACCTGATGCGGCCGATGCCGGTCCACCGCCAGATCCAGCTGGCGTTCTTCCCGACCAACGCCATCGGGGACCTGACGGTGGCGGCGGGCCTGATGGTGGGCGCGCTCTCCCGCAGCGACCTGGACTGGACGACGGGCCGCATCAGCTACCTCGTCGCGGCCGTACTCGGCGGCATGCTGCTGGAGGCGGCCCTGTTCACGGTCGTGGCCGGCGCGTCCCTGCGCTTCCCGGCCGCCGACATGTGGGGCCGCTGGCTGGAGGAACTCCTCGGCACCTTCGGCAGTTACCCCCTGAACGTCCTGCCCAGGGCGGTGGGCGGCTTTCTGACCTACGGCCTTCCGCTCGCGTTCGTCGCCTACTTCCCGGCGGCGGTCCTGACGGGCCACGGCCACACGACCGGAGTCCCGTACTGGCTCGCGGCGGCCTCACCGCTGCTCGGGCTGCTGGCGTACCTGGGGGCGCGGGCGCTGTGGAAGTGGAGTCTGCGGCACTACAGCGGGGTCAACGGATGACCGCGAGGAGGTGGGGTGCCCGGTGGTTCCCGCAGGAGGAGTACGTCGTGTTCGGGCCCCAGTGCTCCCCGGAGGGGTCAGGAGCGGCCCGCCCCGCGGATCGGGGTGAACCAGGCCGTCGCCGCGAGCAGGACGCAGGCCGCTCCGGCCGTCAGAGCGACCGGGGTCGTGCCCTGTGTTTCCGCGGCCCAGGCGAGGACGGCCGCGCCGATGGGGGCCGCCGCGTACTGAAGGGTCCAGAAGGCGGAGGTGACGCGGCCCAGGAGGTGTTCCGGGGTCACCTCCTGGCGCAGGGACATCGATGCCGGACACGACGGGGTCCTCGACGCCTGGGGCACCGATCTGAGGCTCCTGCGTCCCTCCTGACGCCAGGACATCTCCCACTGTTTGCGCGACTCCCCTTGCGCAACAAGGGCGTTGCCCTCGAACCTGAGCCCCGTTCAACTTCTCCCGCTCTCCTCCCCCACCGGAAGACACCCCCATGAAGAGACTGATCGGCACGCTCATGGCCGCCGCCCTGGCCGTCACGGGCCTGGCCACCACCACCGCGGCACCCGCCGTCGCCGCGGACTCCGGCACCTTCAACGTCCTCACCTACAACGTGGCAGGCCTCCCCGAGGGGCTGAGCTCCGGCAACCCGGAGAAGAACACTCCGCTGATCTCCCCTCGTCTCGGGGCGTACGACCTCGTCAACGTGCAGGAGGACTTCAACTACCACGCCGCGCTGTACGCGGGCGACGACCATGCCCACCGCACCGCGACCAGCGGCGGTGTCCCCTTCGGAGACGGCCTCAACACCCTCTCGGACCACCCCTTCGAGGACTTCCAGCGGGTGAAGTGGAACAAGTGCACCGGTACCAACTGCCTGACACCGAAAGGCTTTTCGCTGGCGCGGGTACGGCTCGCCGAGGGTGTCTTCCTGGACCTCTACAACGTGCACACGAACGCGGACGCCACGGACGACGCGCTCGCCGCCCGCCGCGCCAACGTCGAGCAGCTCTCCGACTTCATCCAGGCGAACTCGTCCGGCAACGCGGTGATCGTCATGGGCGACACGAACACGCGGTACACGCGCACCGGCGACAACATCCGCACGCTCGTGAGCGAGAACGGCCTGACCGACGCATGGGTCCAGCGGGTGAAGGGCGGGACGCCCCCGGCCCAGGGCAGCGATCCGCTCGTCTGCCCCACGACGGCACCCACGAACGACTGCGAGGTCGTGGACAAGGTCCTCTACCGCGGCGGCAAGCTGCTGAGCCTGAACGCGACCCGCTACAGCAACGAGTGGGCGTCCTTCCTGGACCCCTCTGGCGCCAACCTCTCCGACCACTTCCCGCACACGGTCGACTTCTCCTACACGCTCAACTCGTCCCTGCGGGCGAGCGACTTCTTCGGCGGCCCGCACGGCACGGCCTTCAACGACGCGGACGACCTGCCGTCGACGCCGTCCCCGCGCACGCTCACCCTGCGCGGCGGCGCCCGTCTGGACGCCGTGTCCCTCACCCACGACGGCGGCACGACCCTCACCCACGGCGGCACGGGCGGCACCGCGGCCTCCCTGACCCTGGCCGCCGGTGAGCACCTGACCTCGGTCAGGCTGACGCAGGGGCAGAAAAACGGTCGTACGCGCCTGTTCTCGGCGTCCTTCACGACGGACCGGAACCGCACCCTGTCCACCGGCACGGCCACATCCGACGCGAAGACCTTCACGGCTCCGGCCGGCTGGCGGATCGTGGGCTTCACGGGCCGCGCGGGAGACGAGGTCGACAAGCTGGGGGTGGTGTACGCGCCGGTGCGCTGAGCGGGCCGGCCGACAGCCCGTCGCAGCCGTCGCGCAGGGCCGGGACGTGGTCACGGCCCTGCGCGACGGCGTACGGCACGGACCCGTGGCCTGGCACGGGGCCCGGGCCCGGGTGGCGGAGGAGATCGGCCCCTTCAAGACGGGGCGCGCGAACGCGGTGGGGCGGAGTGACCGGCGGGATGTGACGCCCTCGCGCCTCCCGCCCGCACCGGCGGCTACGATCACTCCCGGCTCCTGTAGGGCCTCACCAACGACACGGCCCTCTTCGAGAGGTAACCCCGCCCCCATGCCCAGAGCCGGTCTCACCCCCGAGCGCCTCGTCGCGGCCGCAGTCGAGCTCGCCGACGAGGTCGGGGTCGAGGGCGTCACCCTCTCCGCTCTCGCCCGCCGCTTCGGGGTGAAGGACGCGAGTCTGTACACCCACGTCCGGAATCTGAAGGACCTGCGGACCCGCATGGCCCTCCTCGCCGGGGGCGAGATGATCGACCGGATCGCGGAGGCGGTCGAGGGGCGGGAGGCCGGCAGGGACACGCTCGCCGCCTTCGCCGCCGCCTACCGGGCCTACGCCCTGGAGCACCCCGGCCGGTACGCGGCGACCCAGATCCGGATCGACCAGGAGCTCGTCACCGACTCCCCCGCGATGCGCCGCACGGCCGACGTCACGTACGGCATGCTCCGCGCCTACGGCCTGGAGGAACCCGACCTCACCGACGCCGTGCGCCTGCTGCGCAGCACCTTCCACGGCTACTGCGCCCTGGAGTCCACCGGCGCCTTCGGCGCGCCCCGTGACGTGCAGGCCTCCTGGGACAGGGCGATCGACGCCCTGCACGTACTGCTCCGGAACTGGCCCCGCGAGAAGAGGACACCCGATGGCTGAACGAGCCCGATCCGATGACACGGCCGGTGGCTTAGCCGAGATCTACGCCCTCGGCACCGGCCCCTGGACCCTGGCACCCGTCGCCCGGGGCGCCCTCGGCCAGATCTGGAAACTCTCCGGGAACGGCCGCTCCTGGGCCGTGAAGGAGCTCCTCTTCGGCTGCGACGAGGCCCAGGTCGCCCGCGAGGCCGCGTTACGGGACGCCGCGGCGGACCTGGGCATCGTCTCACCCAGGCTCCACCCCGACCGGCACGGCGCACACGTCTCCCGCCTCGGCTCCCCGAGCGGCGGGTCCTGGGTGAAGCTGTACGACTGGATCGACGGCGCCGAGGCGGACGCCTCCGACCCGGACGTCCTGGACTGGTTCGGCCGGACCATGGCGCTGCTCCACCAGGCCGGTGAGGGAGCCGTGGAGAGCCCGGGCGACTGGTACGAGCGGTGCCCTGACGACGCCGAATGGGAGGACGTACTCAAGAAGGTGCGCGACGCCGGCCTGCCGTGGTCGGGCGAACTGGACCGGTTCATCGCCACGGCCGCGCCCCAACCGGCCCACTGGGTGGCCCCGTCGGCGCACGGCGGCCTGGTGACCTCGCACCTCGACCTCCAGCCGCGGAACGTCCTGGTCGGCCGGGACGGACCGGTCCTCCTCGACTGGGACAACGCCGGACCCGTTGCGGCGGAACGGGAGTTCGCACACGCCGTCTACGTCTGGTCCGGCGGCAACGACGTGAACATCGCGTCCGCGCGACGCCTGGCCCGGGCCTACCGCGAGGCCGGGGGCCGCGCCGTCCTCACCGGCCCGGAGTCCTTCTCGCTGCTCTTCGCCACGGCCCTGAACTACATCCACGAGCAGGCCGAAACGGCCGTCGATACGACCGTGACCGCCGCACAGCGCGAGTTCGGGGCCCGGCAGACCGTCACCTGCCTGCGCGACGCGCCCGACCTCGCCGCCGTCTCCCTGCTGGTCGCCGCGCTCGACACCTAGAACGTGAGGTCCCCCGCGGGCCTGCCCCCGGTGGTGCGTTCTAGTGGTGCGCCTCGGGGTCGAAACCCGCGGGCGCCCGGTCGAGGAAGGCGGTGACGGAGTCGATCATGCCGTCCTCGTCGAGCCGGATCACATCGGTCCCGGTGGCGAAGGGCGCGCCGGCGCCGTCCTCGGTCAGGATCTGCCACCGGAGCCTGGCGCGGTGGTGGTGGACCTGGGGCTGCTCCCGCAGGCGGAGCGCGGCCGTGCCCATGTGGGCGACGAACTGGTTCCGGAAGTCCATCAACGCCTGTGCCCCGTTGAGGATTCCGATCTCCGCGCGGTACTCGACGCCGTCGGTGAAGGTCGCTGCCGCGAGTTCGCGCTGCTCCTGCTCGGTGCCGGCGTTCCAGAACCGCACGTACCGGTCGAGCTGCCGCTCGACGAGGTGCTCGGACCGCGCTGTCGTTTCGGTCATGACTGGTGTCCCTTCCGTCCGGTGCCTCACGGCGCCACGCGTTGTGGTTCCGGCTTTCGACTCTGGGGCCGCCGGCGAGGCCTGTCGATGACCTGCGAGGTCATTGCCGTCGTACGCGCGGCCGGGCAGCCTGGAGCCCATGACGACCACCACCGAGCCGGTCGGGGTGCTGGTGCGGCGCTGGCGCGAGCGTCGCCGCCGCTCACAGCTCGACGTGTCGCTCGCCGCCGAGCTGTCCACCCGGCATCTGAGCTGCATCGAGACGGGGCGCGCGAACCCGAGCCGGGACATGATCGGGCGGCTGTGCGACGAGCTGGACGTGCCGCTGCGGGAACGCAACGCGCTCTATCTGGCGGCGGGGTTCGCGCCGGTGCACGCCGAGCGTGCTCTCGCCGATCTGGGCGCGGCGCGCGCCGCGGTGGAGGCCGTCCTGGCCGGGCACGAACCGAACCCGGCTCTCGCCGTCAACGTGCGCTGGGAGTTGCTGGCCGCGAACCGTGCCATGGGGCTGTTTCTCGGCGACGTGGCGGGAGAGCCGGCGGGGCCGCCGTTCAACGTGCTGAGGGCGACCCTGCACCCCGACGGCCTGGCCGGACGCATCCGGAACCTCACGCAATGGCGTGCGCACGTGCTGCGCCGGGTCCGCCGCCAGTTGGATCGGACGTCGGCCGCCGGCCTGGCGGAACTGCTCGCGGAGCTGGAGGGCTATCGCGCCCCTGCGGGAGACACCGGCGAGGTCTCCTCGAAGGGGCCGGGGGACGACCTCGTGGTCCCGCTGCTCCTGTCGACCGAGTACGGCGAGCTGGCGCTGCTGTACACCACGACGGTGTTCGGTTCGCCCCGGGACGTCACGCTCGACGAGATCGCCATCGAGACGTTCTTCCCGGCGGACCCGCGCACGGCGGCCACGATGCGCGCGGCCGCCGCCCAGATTCACTCCCGCGCAGGACCCCGGCCGGGAGCGCGGCCCGGCGCGGCGAGCCCCGCCACGTCGTCGTAGGACGGTGCCGCACCCGTCGGTGTCCGGCCCGCGCGGAGGTCCGCCACCGTCTCCAGGGCCGCGCCCAGCGCCCGCCGGTACAGCAGCGAGCCCAGGCTGATGCGGCGTACGCCGACGTCGGCGAGGTGGCGGACGGGCGGGCCGCCGGGCGAGTAGAGGATGTTGAGGGGCGCGTCCAGGTGACGCACCAGGGTCTCGATCCCCCGCAGGTCGCAGAGGCCGGGGACGAACACCCCGTCCGCGCCCGCCTGCCGGTAGGCGTCGAGCCGCGCGAGGGTGCCGTCGCCGTCGCCCAGCCAGTGGGTGTCGGTACGGGCGTTGACGAACAGGCCGGGAGCGGCCCGCTTGACCGCCGCGATCTTCGCCGCGTGCCGGGCGGCCGGCCCGAGAGCGTCCTCGAGGTTGATGCCGACCGCTCCGGCCGCGGCAAGCTCCCGTGCGAACTCCGCCACCTCGTCCGGGTCGTCGCTGAATCCGCCCTCGGCGTCGACGGACAGCAGAAACGGCTCGGCCCCCAGGGCCAGGGCCAGCCGCAGCGTCTCCTCCCGGGTCGCCGCCGCCCCGTCGGGCAGACCGGCGGCCGCGGCGACGCCCAGGCTCGTCGTCCCGACAGCCCGGAACCCCTGCTCCGCGAGGGCCCGGGCGGAGGCGTGATCCCAGGCGTTGGGCAGGAGCAGGGGCTCCTCGGCGCGGTGGAGGCCGGCGAAGGCGGTACCGGCCCGGCCGGGCGGCCTCTGCTGCGGGTCTGCGGTCATGCCGCCACGCTAGACCCGGCTCGCTTCGGCGCGGACCGAAGTACGGCGCCCGTCGGCGAACCCGTTGGTGAGAGGGGTCAGTCGACGTTCACACCGGACCCGTCCAGCCGGACCCGTACCGCGGGCCCCTCGCTCCAGCGGACCGTCAGCTCCCCCGCGCCGGAAGCGGTCACGGCGACGGTTTCCGCCAGCGGAGCGGGATCCGCCTCGGCGGTGAGCCTGGCCAGGGCGACGAACAGGGTGGAGTCCCCGGTGGTGACGCCGGTGAGGTCGTCGTCGAGGCCGACGGCGGGCAGCAGTTCCGCCCGGGTGCCGTCCGGTGCGGTCCAGCCGGTCACCCGGACCGCCGTCCCCGGCTCCGCCCCCGCGACCAGATGCGCACGCACCTCCGCCGCCCCGCGCGCCAGCACCACACTCGTCACCCGCGCTCCCCCGCCCGCCGTGTGCCGCGACGCCGCCCAGCCTTCGCCCGCACCGAGCGGCTCGATGCCGGTGCGGCTCGGGTCGCCGCCGACGAGGACGCTGTTGTCGTAGGAGTCCACGGGTCTCGTCACGGTGGAGTACGCCAGCCGCGTGTAGTACGGGTCGTAGCGGACGTCCTCGCTGCCGTGGTTGTGGAGTCGGACCACGCCGTCGGAACGGGTGGACTGCAGAAGCCAGTTGGGCGGACCGACGGGGGTGACGGAGTCCACGCGTTCGGCGGGGGCGGCTTCCTCCCGTGCCGTCCAGACCTCGTGGTCCGGGGGCAGGAGCAGGCCGAGGAAGCCCTTGCTCGCCCAGTACGGGGAGGCCGGGCCCGAATAGCCCTGCAGCACGGACTCGTCGGGGCCGTGCCAGCCGAGGGAGAGCAGGCCCCGGTCGTCCACCGCGCCCCGGTCCAGGAAGTACTTCAGCGCGCCCGAGGCGAGCCGCCTGGTCCCGCCGGGGGTCAGGGGCGTACGGCCGGTCAGCGCGCCCAGCCACAGCGGGGCCGTGGTCGCGAAGCGGTACGTCAGGGAGCGGCCCTGGTGCAGGGGGGCGCCGTCGCCGCCGAACAGGCGGGCGTAGTCGGCCAGGTGCCGGGAGAGGCGGTCGCCGTACAGCGCCAGCAGCCGCTCGTCCTGCTCCAGCCAGGCGTGCAGCACCGGGTAGAGGTGCATCGCCCAGCCGTTGTAGTAGTCGTACTTGCGGCCGTCGCCGTCGGTGTACCAGCCGTCCCCGACGTACCACTGCTCGATGCGTTCCAGGCCGCGGTCGATCGCGGCGCGGGAGGCGTCCGGCTCGTGGCCGATCTCGGCCAGGAAGCCGCCCACGGTGACGGGGAACAGCTCCCAGTTGCAGGGCCAGGGCTCGGCCGTGAGGGCGTCGGCCAGCCATGCGGCCGCCCGCTGGCGTACGCCCTCGTCCAGGCGGTCCCAGAGCAGGTCCCGCGTGAGGCGGAGGGCCAGGGCGATGGACGCCGCCTCCACCAGCGGCTGGCTGCGGTCCTCGATGCGGGGCCAGACGCCCGAGACGCCGGCGGCGAGTCCGGTCGCGTAGCGCTCCAGGGCCTTCTCGTCGCGGCGGAAGGCGGCGAGCAGCAGGGTGCGGGCGTAGCCCTCCAGGCCGTCGGAGAGGCGGCCCGACCAGCCGGCCCGGCCGCCGGGCAGGTGGTAGAGCGCGCGGTCCTCGGTGGCGTACGGCTCGACGGCGGTGAGCAGGGAGCCGGCCGCCGCCTCCCAGTGGGCGCGGGTGTAGCCGGTGAACGGGGACGTCGTGCGGTCGGCGGGAGGCAGCTGCATCGGTTGTCTTTCGTGCTCGGGCCGGTCGGAACGGATCGGACTCGGGACGGATCAGACCTGGAGCGCCCCGGTTCCGGTCGGGGCGCCCCAGGGGTTCATCCCACCCGCACCTTGCCCTTCGGCACCAGATGCCGGGTGACGAGTTCGTCGCGGACGAGGCCCGCGTAGGCCGTCGCACCGCGCACCGAGGTGTGCGTGTTGTCCCGCGCCTCGTTGGAGAGGTACAGCGCCTTGGAGCCTTCCACGCCGAGGGACTCCACGAGAGCCTTGGTCTTCGCCGTGAGGTCGATCAGCGGGACGTCCCGCGCCGCCGCGACCGAGCGGGTGACGGCCGGGTGGTCGACACCGAGGCCGTTGACCAGGAGCGCGGTTCCGTTGTTCAGCGTGCCGTCGGGGTTGAACCAGCGCCGCACGATGGGAGTGACAAGGACCGGCTGTCCGCCCCGCTCCCGGACGGCCGCCACCAGGGTCTCCAGGTTGGCCCGGTAGGTGGCCTCGTCCGTGGTCTTGTCGTTGTGGGCGAGCTGGACCAGGACCAGATCGCCGGGGCGGATCAGGGGCCGTACGGTGGCCCACAGCTTCGGGTTCCCCAGATACGTGACCGTACTCTCGCCGGAATCGGCGTAGTTGGCGACGGAGACGCCCTGGCGGAGGTACTGGGGCAGTTGCTGGCCCCAGCCGGAGTAGGGGTCGCCGGGCTGGTCGCAGACGGTGGAGTCGCCGACCAGGAAGATCTGACGGGCGTGCCGGGCGGGTGTGACCTTGATGCCGGCCAGGGCGGGGGCGGTTCCGCCGATCCGCAGGTCGAGGCCGGGGGTTCCCTCGGGTCCGGTGGGCTCGCCCTCGGGGGTGCGGACGTTCACGGTGAAGCTGCGGGTGACGCGTTCGCCGGCCGGGGCCGCCGTCTCGGGGAGGAGGGCGCGGCGCGTCTCGCCGCTGATGCTCGTGCCGGACGCCGCCTCCCCGCCGAGGGTGACCCGTACGTCGTACGTGCCCGGCGGGACGTCGAAGTGACAGGTGCCGGCGGTGCAGTGGGCGAGGCCCCGGCCTCCGCTCCCCCCGCCCGCGTGGGCGGGTACGGACGACAACGCGGTACCCAGGGTCACCGCCGCCACGACGGCGATGCTGAAACGTCTCACTCCGGGCTCCTCCCAGCACACGACAAGACCTGGAGGGGGACCGTACCGCTCAGGACAAGCGCTTTCTAGACCCCGAGCAGCATTCACCGGATCTCCGTCCGAACATGAGCGAAAGCCCTTTCGCGAAATCGATTCAACTGTCACCCTCGCTCCCACCGCACTCCCCCCACCTCTCGCAGGAGGCACCCCCCCCCATGCCCGGAGCCACGAACAGACCGGTCGGCCGCCGCACCGTCGTCCTCGCCGCCACCGCCGGTGCCGTCGGCGCGGCCCTCACCCGCACGGCGCACGCCGCCGGTTTCGGCTACTCCGACGACGGCTCGCACTACGTCGTCGACACCGGCGCCCAGCTCGTCTTCAAGGTCAGCAAGTCCACCGGCGATCTGACCTCCCTGGTCTACCGGGGCACGGAGTACCAGGGCTACGGCGGTATGAACTCGCACATCGAGTCCGGCCTCGGCGCCTCCACCGTGAGCATCAAGCAGTCCGGTTCGACGATCCTGATCTCCGTCACGCACGGCACGCTGAAGCACTACTACGCGGCCCGCAGCGGCGAGAACAACGTCTATCTGTGGACGAACAAGGCCGACGCGTCCGTCTCCGCGACCCGGTACATCGTGCGCGTGAAGAAGGGCGCCTTCCTCAACGACGAGCCCGACTCCTACACCTACGCGCCCACCACCATCGAGGCCTCCGACGTCTTCCGGAAGTCCGACGGCCAGACCCGCTCCAAGCACTACTCCAAGCGGCGCGTCATGGACTACGACTACGTCGGCTGGTCCGCCGGCGGCGTCGGCCTGTGGATGGTGCGCAGCAACCACGAGAAGGCCTCCGGTGGCCCCTTCTACCGCTCCCTGCTGCGCCACCAGAGCGCGGACGGCGGCGGCCTCTACGAGATCCTCTACTACGGCCAGAACCAGACCGAGGCGCAGCGCTTCGGCCTCCAGGGGCCGTACGTCATCGCCTTCACGGACGGCGGGGCACCCTCCTCGGCGCTGTACGCGGGCACGCTGACCACACCGTGGGCCGACTCGCTCGGCATCGCGGGGTACGTGCCGGCGAGCGGCCGGGGCAAGGTGGCGGGCGTGGGGATCTCCGGGCGGAACACGGCGTACCCGTACACCGTCGGGATCGCCAACTCGACGGCGCAGTACTGGGGTTCGGCGCGCTCCTCGGACGGCTTCTTCTCCCTCTCCGGTGTGCTGCCGGGGACGTACACGCTGACCGTCTTCAAGGGCGAACTGGCGGTGTACACCACGTCGGTGAGCGTGTCGGCGGGCGGTACGACGACTCTGAACACGCTCGCGATACCGTCCTCCAACGACCCGTCGAACGCGGGTGCGATCTGGCGGATCGGCGACTGGAACGGCACGCCGGGCGGGTTCAAGAACGCGGACCTGATGACGTACGCGCACCCGTCGGACGTGCGGGCCGCGACCTGGACCGGGAACGTGGTGATCGGCAGCGGCGAGACGGCGGCCTTCCCCTGCTACCTGTGGAAGGACGTCAACAGCGGGATCCTGGTGTACTTCCGGCTGACGGCGGCCCAGGCGGCCGCCGCGCACACCCTGCGCATCGGGGTGACGACGGCCTACGCGAACGGCCGGCCCCAGGTCACCGTCAACGACACCTGGACCTCGGCGATCCCGTCCCCGCCCACCCAGCCGAACACCCGGTCGCTGACCAACGGTTCCTACCGGGGCAACAACCACACGTTCACGTACAGCGTCCCGGCGTCCGCCTGGAGGACGGACACGAGTCAGTACAACGTGCTCAGGATCGACGTGGTGAGCGGGTCGGGGGCGAGCGGGTTCCTCAGCGCGGGGACGGCGGTCGACGCGATCGACCTGCTGGCCTGAGGCGGGTCAGGTACCGCGCGTCCACTGCTGGTTGGTGCCTCCGTTGAACGTGTACGTGATGAGCGCGGCACCGTTGGCGGTGGACGCGCCGTTCACGTCGAGGCATTCGCCGCTCGCGCGGGACCTGACGTTCACGTACGAGCCGGTGGTGGTCAGCGACCACTGCTGGCTCGTCGCGGAGGAGGCGCAGTTCTCCTGCGTGACCGTGCTCGCGTTCTCCCGCACGCACAGGCTGCTGTTCCTGACCATCAGCTGGTAGTAGCCGCTTCCGACGGACTTGAACCAGTACTTCTGGCTGGTGCCGCCGTTGCAGTCGTACTGCTTGAGCTGGGCGCCCGCCCGGAGCGACTGGCTCGTCACGTCCGCGCACTTGGAGGAGTGGCGGGCGATCAGCGTGTGGTACGTGGCGCTGGTGCCGGTGACGGTCCCGGCGGCCGTGTCGATCGTGACCTCGGGCGACCAGGACATGGACATCGTGGTCGAGTTGGAGAAGGTCAGCGGCAGCCACACGTACCGGGAGTCGTTGACGGTGCCGCCGAAGGAGTTGCCCCAGCGGTCGCCCAGGTAGAGGTACGAGGTGCCCGAGGTGCCCTGCACGGGCAGGACGAACGCGGTCTGCGAGCCGTACGCCGTCGAGTCGCCGATGTTCTTCATGGCCGACCAGGGGCCGCCGATGCTGGTGGCCGTGGCGTACTGCTGCTGGTTGGGGTTCCAGCCGGTGGCGCCCGAGGTCAGCATGAAGTACACGCCGTTCCGCTTGAACAGGGCCGGGGCCTCGCGGTGGCCGCCGGGCCAGGGGTTGGCGACCAGGCTCGCGACGCCGGTGTAGTCGGCGGTGAGGCGGTAGATCTGGAGGTCGTAGTTCTCGCGGGCGGCGGAGATCATGTAGCCGGCGCCGTCGGTGTCGACGAAGACCGTGATGTCGCGGGACATGTGCTGTCCGAGCGGCCGGAAGCTGCCCTTCCAGGTGTAGTTGCCGTCGACGGTGTCGGAGACGGCGACGGCCGCGCGGGCCTCGCTGTAGTCGGTGCCGTTCTCCTTGTGCATCCACATGACGAACGTGCCGGTGGAGGCGTTGTACATGACCTTCGGCCGCTCGATGTTGGCGGTCGCGAGCTCCGGGTCGCTCGCCTCGGTCAGGACGTGGTTGCGGAACTCCCAGTTCTTCAGGTCGGTCGAGCGGTAGGCGTCGACGTACCGGAAGGTGTTGTCGGCGTTGCGGTGCTCGCCGAACCAGTAGTAGTAGGTTCCGACCTTGAGGACTCCGCCGCCGTGCGCGTGGACGGGGCTGCCCGAGGTGTCGGTGAACTGGGTGCCGTTGGGGACGGTCTGGGGCGCGGCCTGGGCGGGCCCGGCGGCGGCGAGGGTGCCGAGCAGCCCGAGGCAGAGGGCGAGGAGGATCGCGTACGCACGTCTCATGTCATCCACTCACCTTCACCGTGTCGGCGACCGGGACGCCGAAGTCGGGGGTGCCGTCGCGCTTCCAGCCGAGCTTCTGGACGCGGGTGTGGCGGTTGGGGTCGTTCAGGGGGTCCCCGTTGATCTCCTTGTACTGGCGGGCGTGGTAGACGAGGACGTCGGTACAGCCGTCCTCGGCGACCGTGAAGCAGTTGTGGCCGGGGCCGTACTGCTTGGTGGTGTCGTTGCTGGTGAAGACCGGGGTCGGCGACTTGGTCCAGCTCATGGGGTCCAGGAGGTGACTGTCGGCGTCGGCGGTCAGCAGGCCCACGCAGTAGTTGAAGTCGGTGGCGCTGGCCGAGTACGTCATGAAGAGGCGGCCGTTGCGCTTGAGGACGTAGGGGCCCTCGTTGACCTTGAAGCCGATGCACTCCCAGTCGTACTCCGGGGTGGAGAGCCGTACCTGCGGGCCTGTCAGGGTCCACGGGTTCGCCATCTCCGAGAGGAAGATGCCGGTGTTGTTGTCCAGGCCGGGCTCGTGCTGGGCCCAGGCGAGGTAGCGCTTGCCCCGGTGGGTGAAGGTGGTGGCGTCCAGGGAGAAGGTTTCCCACGCCGTCTTGACCTGGCCCCTCTCCACCCAGGTGCCCTGGAAGGGGTTGGGGTGGGCGTTCTCCAGCACCCATATGCGGATCGCCCAGACGTCCTCGGCGGGCGCGGAGGCGAAGTAGATGTACCACTTGCCGCCGATGCGGTGGAGTTCGGGCGCCCAGATGTGGGCGCCCATGGGGCCGGTGGGATGGGCGCGCCAGATGACGGACTCGTCCGCCGTGCCGAGGCCGTTCAGGGTGCGGGAGCGGCGCAGGATGATGCGGTCGTACTCGGGGGCGGTGGCGGTGAAGTAGTAGAAACCGTCCTTGTGCCGGTGGATGTGCGGGTCGGCACGGTTGCGGACGAGCGGGTTCACGAAGGGGGCCGGCTTCGGGTGCCTGGCGGGTGTTCCGGCAGCGGTTTCTCCCTGGGGCGCCGCCTCGGCGACGCCGGGGAGGGCGGGGACGGCGGCCAGGGCGCCGGCGGCTGCGGCACCCTTCAGCAGCAGTCTGCGGCTGGGGGGTTCGGGCAGAGCGTGGTCGCGGTCGCGGCTCATGCGGTGGGGCCTGCCTCTCACTGGGGACACACGGCGTTGTCGTCCGATGCGACGTCTGAAATTTCGAACACCATCTGTCATTACGAACGCCGAAAAGGTAAGGGGGTGACACGAGGAGGTCAACGGGTCTGACGGGACGAAGAGATCGGGTCCTGGAACCGCAACCCCTTCAACGCCGTTCAGGCGCCGGGGACGCGGGCGGTCAGCCTCAGATACTCATCCGCAGCGGCGCCCACCGCCTCGGGGGGCGGCCTTGGTCATCACCGGCAAGGACAGACACCAGTCAGCCAGGGGAAGCGCTTCGGCGAGCAGTCGACGGGCGGTGCGCCGGTCCGCCTCGCCGGCCGCGTCCGCGAGGTCGTCCACCAGGTCGAGCAGTGCGAATCGGCGGTCGGGGACGGAAAGGGCTTGGGTGTGCCCCAGGGCAGCGTGCCGCAGCCGCTCGGCGCGGCACCGGTCCCCGCTCGACGCGGCTCGGGTGGCTAGGGCGCACAGCGCCTCGACAGGCCACATGCCGTCGAGGTCCCCCGCCAAGGCCTCGACCCGGTCCGGGTGGCCCGCTTCGGCGAGGCGGACGGCAACGTAGCCGAGCACCCGCTGCCGGACATGCCGGTCGGTGACACGTCGGGCGAAGTCCTCCGCGGCGTGGAACAGTCGGTCGGACCGCTCAGTGGCTACCGCCTCCGCCGCCATCTCCACCCGCCTCGTGGGAAACACCTCTCGGCCGCTGTCCCCGTCGAGCGCCGCGGCCGCGGAGTGCTCGGCCCTGCGCAGTAGCCGGAATGCCCGGACTCGGTCGCCTGCCGCCGCCGCGTCGCGTGCCAGACGGGCCAGGATGAGAGGCTCCTCCTCTCGTGCGTACTTGGAGGGGACCAGGAACGGTGCGACGTACTCCTCGGCGTCGTCCAGCAGCCGGGCAGCGTGCGCTCCGTCACCAGCACGAGCGGCCTCTCCCGCGAGGACGCCGAGTAGCCGGATGCGTATGGACTCAAAGCGGGCGAGCTCCGCCAGGCGCTCCGCCCGGTCCGGCGCCCCGGACCGGGCCATAGCGATGACCAGCCGGTCCATGAAGCCGGTTGGCGGGAAGGTTGATCTCGCCAGCTCGCGGACGAGGCTCTCCGCCCGCTCGGCGTCGCCCAGGAGTCCGGCCGCCTCGGCCAGGGCACACAGTTCCCGGTCTCTGGCGGGGAAGGGGCCGGTCATGCGCTCGACATCGGCGACGAGCCGCCGTGCGCGCTCCTGGTCACCCGCCCGCGCCACCACCACCGCCAGCAGGCCGATCGCCTCGGCGGGATAGGTCAGTGCGCGGGCGAGGTTCTCGGCGCGTACGTACTGCCCCATCCGAGCCCAGATCGCCGGAAGACCGGTGGGAAGGGCGCGGTTGCGTTGCCGGATGTGCGCCTGATGCACACTGAGCCGCTGCGTGATCTGGCCGGCCGTTCCCAGCGTGAGCATCCAGCAGAGATCCGCCAGCTCTTTGGTAGCGCCATGGAGAAGCTCGGGATCCAGATCCCGGACTTCGAGACTGCTGAACGCTGCCTCCTGCATCACCTGGCGGCAGAGCTGTCCGCCGGCGCCATGTCACCGAAGGAGGCCGCAGCTCGAGTCTGGCAGGGGATTGAGGCGTTGACAGAATGTGAGCGGGAGTTCGTGGCGGCCGTGGGCCCGGAGTACTACCTCGACTATCTGCCCCCTGAAGGCCTTCGGGCCTGGGAGACCGCTGTACGCCTCGCCGCAGAGACTCTGGCCGGAACGGTCTTCCCACACGTGCGGTAGGACATTCTTGTACTTGGACGTCTGCGTCTACGGCCCTCAGGACAGGTGTGGTGCAGGCCGTTCGAGGCTGTGGAGCCGTCCGCGACTTGCTTTGGACGAAGGGCATCGAGAGCTCCGCGGGCTGGTTCCACTGCGCGATAGCTCGGGACCACGTCGGCTATCGGACTTGGCTGGAGCGGGACCTCTGATCCTGATGGACCGGGATCCGCATGTCGCAGGCATCTCTTCACAGCAGTCTGACTGCAGGGGCACGACCGCATTCGTTCGCGGCGGCACGAGCCTGACTACTTCGTACGGCTCGCCCGACGGTCGCGGCCGTGTCTTGGACGGCGAGCCGAATCGGGACGAAACCTGCCCTGATGGCACGGCTGGGCCGCTGAGCGAGCGACGATGGAGGGAACTCGTCGGCCGGGCTCCCCTTCACCGGGCGCGCAGTCCCGTCGCTGCGCGCGGAATCCGTACGCGCGAGCGGTGGTGTGGGACGCTCCCAGGTGCGTCCCACACCACCGTCCTCACAGCAGATCCAGTGCCTGCTCGATACGGAGCACCAGTGGCGCAACCGCGATGAAGCCGCCGCCGCCCCAGCCCAGAGCGGCGGGGAGGCCGACGCCGGCTGCTGCCCCGATGATGCCGACGGTGAGCGCAGCGACGATGCCGATGAGAACTGCGACGATCACGGCCATGATCTTCACCGTGTTCGTTACGGGAGGACGCTGCGGGCTCATCGCTGTGCGCCCCCCGATTTTTCGATCATGTAGTGATCATTGTGCATGTGTACCTTCATAAGTGGGCCCCTTTGGCGGCTCGAAGGAAAGGACCCTGTCTGCTGAATCCCCGGCAAGGTTGCAAGCAGGCAGGGTTCTTGCCAATCGCCCGAGCCATGGCGGTGTCCGCCGTAGCCCCGGCGTTCTCAACTGAAGCACACAGTTCGGGCGTTATGGCTGGTGGGGCGACAGGGGGCGCACCATGCGCTCCGGCTGGACCGGAACACCTGATGCCCCTGTGATAGGCGAGTTGAAGCTTTGAGCGGCCTTTACTAAATATCGCCGTGAGAACAGATGCAGATGTGGCGCATGCGTCAATTCAAAAAGATATTGAAGCAAGCCCAAAGCATGGCTGCGGGAACACGCGGACAGTGGCCGTGAGCACGGCGTCTCACAGGCCCGGCCACAGTCTCCGCGGGAGGACCGGCACGCAGGAAAGCATGCTCCGCAGGCTCGTGCTTTACTGCGCCCCTTCATGCTTGCGTGCGCCTTCCGTGCAATTTGCTGACCTCCAAAAGCTCTCCGGCTGGTGATCTTGCTACTGGCAGCCCTGCCGCCGCCCCCTCAAACCAGGGCGCTCTGGGACAGGCCATGACCGTGCGGCTGTGGCGACCGGGCCGGTGCCGCGCGCTCGACGTCTCGGTGCCGACGGCGACGGCAGCCTGGATGGCGCCCAGGTCACGTGTGACGTCGAGCGCCGGTACGCCTGCGCGCGGGAGATGCCCAACTCCGCGACGAGCAGATCACTGTGGGCACTAGCCAACTGATAGTCCAACCCCGATGGATCACCGAAAGCTGGCCGACGGACGCGATCCGAACGTCCCCGCCTTCCGGGTCGTCGGCGTCCCACTGCGGGTAGCCCCACGGGGCGCCGGCCGCCAGGTCCAGGACGTCGTGCACCGGCTGCGCGTCCTGATCGATGTGATCAGGACGGACATCTGATCCGCGGCCATGGACGTCGACCTCCTGACAGGGCGTGGTCCATGAACGCGGGACGTACAGTTCCCGGTCCACTGCCGCGTGCCCGCGCCGGCCGGCGTAGACCAGGTAGACGGCGACCTGGGCATTTTCGATCCTGCCCGCGGTGCCGGTGTACTGGCGCTGGACGCCGACCGTGCCGGTGCCCTTCTTCACGTCCCCGGTCTCGTCGACCACCAGTACCGCCTGGTCGTCGTGCAGGTGGTCCACCACGTAGTCACACACATCGTCGCGGACCCGGTCGGCGTCCCACTTGGCCCGCCCCAGCAGATGCTGCATGCCGTCCGGGGTTCTCTCCCCGGCCCATTCGGCGATGGTCCAGCAGTTCTCGCGCGGCAGGTCGACAGCAGTCCGAGCACCAACTTCCGGACCCGGAACGGGTTTCGACCCGTGTGAACCGTCCCGCTATCCGGCTCATCAGGCCCTCAAACGCCTCCTGCCAGCGAGCAGGGTCTACGCTGTGACCTGCGGCCACCGCGTGATCGTTTGTCTTCACACACCGATGATCAACGGGTGGCCGCACCCGTCTCCACAGCGCGTCGGGGTCGCGCAGCGTCCGCCCGCCGTCCTGTGTCAGGAGGACATGTGCAACGTGGCGAAGTCTGGTGGGTCCAGTTCGACGAGCGGCGGCCGGTCGTGCTGCTGTCGGGAGACGACGCGTCCGGGATCCGGGTGATGCAGGTCGTCGCTCGGGCGGGTGTCGACATCACCGGTCTGGGCGTCGAAGTGCAAGTAGACGCCGTGGAAGGACTGCCCTTTGAAGGCGTGCTTCGGTTCGCGTTCCCGCGTCCGGGCTTTACCCCTTGCACGTGGCTGACCACCGTGTCCCGGGACGACCTGATCGAGCGGGCGGGCGCCCTGTCCTCCGCGAAACTCAACGAGATCGAGAACGCCCTCCGTCTCGGTGGACTCGGGTAGGCGGAGAAGGAACGGACGCCCGCGACGGCGTGGTCGGCCTCGTCCAGATGATCGACGCTGCCAGCTGCCTCCTCGGCGCCCCTCACGATCGAGATCACGAACTACGGCTGGAGTACTAACGGCCTGGGGAGCGATTGCCAGTGACGGCTGGTCGGTCAGGGCCAGGAGACGTTGAGCGGCAGAACTCGGTGGAAGACGGCCATGGCTCGGCCGGGGCCGTTGTAGTCGTCGACGGTCTTCGTGTCGAAGCCGAGGCTGCGATGGAAGGCGATCGAGCCGGTGTTCTTGATTGATGTGATCGCCCTCAGCTGCCGTGCACCATGACGTTCTGCGACCTCAGCGAACGCCGCATATAGACGACGTCCGAGACCGGTGCCGCGGGCGTCGTCCCGCGTAGCGATCAGATGCACGTACCCGGTGGCGTCGGGGTGACGAACCCGAAGATGTATCCACGGATTCCGTCCTCGGCCCGGGCAACCAGGCAGGTCGAGCCAAACTCCTGCACCAGTGCCAGAAGGTGCAGCGACCGAAGGTCGCGTTCGCCCCAGTAGCGGGAATGATCGGACAGGACCTGGTGGAAGTCGGCCATCCCGGCCGGCACGATCTGTATGCCCATGCCGACGATCATGGCAGGAGCCCTGGCCGTTACAGACGAAGGCCCGTACGGGTTGGGCAAGTTGTGACGCAAACCTGGGCCCGTGCGGCCTGTTCCCACCCTGCCCTGTCGGGCATCTCCCGTGCACACTTCGGGGCGAGTTGCTCGAAGAACTCGCCCCGAAGTGGGAAGCCCGGGAGTCGGCACTCCACGAACGGCGCGGCGGAGTCCGGCGACGGGCCGCCGGAGCAGGCCCCAAGCAACGATCGGTGTTCATCGACCGGCTCCTGGTCACACTGGTGCACCTGCGGCTGGGGCTGCCGCACGCCGCGCTGGCGGAGCTGTACAGGGTGGATCGCTCCACCGTGTCCGGAGCGATCCGTGAGGTCCGCCCCGTGCTGGCTGCTCACGGCTTCGCCGTCCCCGACCGTCCCGGGCTGCGGGTGCGCACGCTGGAGGGTCTGTTCGCCTATGCCCACGCGGAAGGCGTGGACCTGCGGATCAACGGGATCGAGGTGCAGGTCCGGCGCCCGCGCGCGGGCCGCCCCGGCCGCAAGGCCTTCGTGTCCGGCAAGAAAAGCCGGAACACCATCAAGACCACCATGTTCAGCGACGCCCAGGGACGGACCCTGTTCAGCGGGGTGATCAGGCCAGGCCGAATGCACGACCAGACCGCCGTGCGCACCGAGGGCATCGCCGAGCAGTTCCGCTGGCACCCGAAGGTGAGGGCCGAGGCCGACGAGGGCTACCGGGGTCTGGCCAAGGAGTTCCCCGCCCAGGTCGGCTCCCCGCCGAAGAAGCCGAAGGATGACGCGCCGCTGGGCGAGCACCACGCCTGGCGCGAGCAGCGGCGCCGCCAGTCCTCCGCTCGGATTTGCGTAGAGCACACAAACGCAGAGTACAAGCAGTGGCGCCCGCTGCAGCGGTTCACCGGTCGCCGCGAGACCTACGCGGACACCCACCTCGCGATCGCCGGACTGGTCTCCGACCGCTCCGCCCGGCGGGCGACCCACCGCAAGACCAGCACCGAACTGGTGCTCGTCCGGCAGGGCTGATCGAACCCCTTGATGATGTCGTCAAGGGCCTTGTTTAGTTCGGGGTCCGTGATGAAGTCGGCGATGGCGTTGATCGCGATGATGCCGTAGTAGACGGCGCGGCCGAGGGCAACGGCCGTCTCGATGCCGTGTCCGACCTCCAGGGTGATCTCGCGCAGTTGCTTCTCAGCCTGGTCCTCCAGCTTCTTGATTTCTGCTTTGGCCCGCGGCGACAGGTTGTCGCTCGATGTGAGGCGTGCCTTGCTGAGAGGAGGTCCGCGTACTGGTTGATGTGCCTTTCGATGTCGGCCTTCAAGAACGCGTCGTCCCGGTGTTCGTTCGTGGCGGCGTGCGTGCCGTGCGCCACGATCAGCAGCACCGGAATCCCGTAGATGGAGACGCGGCCGAGCTTCGCGAGACACGTCAGCCGCTTATCCAGGGGCGTGTTGTCGCAAGCGGTCATCGACTTCTTCGCCGATGCCCCGGTCGCCGCCGAGGCGGCGGTCGCTCCGCCGGTCAGCAGGACCGAGAGGGCCGTGGTCAGGGCGGCCAGTCTGAGAGTGAGGCGGTGCTTCATTGCTTTTCGCGGTTGGTCGGTCGTCTGTGACACCGCGAGGAGGGGCAACGAGGACGGGCCCGGCACCGAGGATTCCCACACCTCGGACACATGCTGCGCTTCCCCCGCATATCGCGTGAAGAAGATGTAAGCACACATGGCGACTCGCTTGTTACTCGCGGGTAGTGATTAAAGGGAGAACTGAGATTGACGCTCGCAAACCGGCCGGACGCCGCCGCGACGCTGGTGGCCGCGCGGTCGCCGCCCGCGCCCCAGCCAGGTGCCCGGCCCCTCGCTCCGCCACAGGCCGACGCGGTGGCCGTCCGGCAGCGCGGTCAGGGCGGCGATCGTGGGCTGCCGGCGGTCGACGTGCGGCAGCTTGCCGCGACGCACACGCGGGGGTGCCCATGAACACGTCGGCGAAGCCGAGGGTGTTGGACCCGGTTGAGTGCGAACCGGCGAAGACCCGCGCACCGTCGCGGTGGGTCACCGCGGTGGCCCGGTCGGCGGGCCTGCTGCGTGAGGGTCGTGGGCTCCTGCTCGACCTCGTCCGACCGCGCGGAGGTCCGCGACACCGCGGCCGCGTGGACCGGACGGGTCAACACCGTCACCGCCCGCACGGACCGGGTGGACGTCGACACGTTGCTCATCCGGCCCGACGGCCGTGTCGCCTGGGCCTTGCCTACCGGGCGGAACCTCGACGCCACCACGCTGGTGCGTGCGCTGGGCACATGGTTCGGCCAACCGGCCTGAGCACCGCTTTAACAGTCGTCCAAGGTTCGCTCGGTACGAAGTAGGCGTCCAGACAAGCGATGCAACCCGTATGTAGGAGGCTAGTGATGGCAGTCAACACAGCGCCGTCCGGGGAAGCGCCGGCCGGTCGGTTGGCAGGCCGGTGGGTGCCGTGGTTAGTGATTGGCTTGTGGCTGGTGCTGGCGGCGGGCATGGTGCCATTGAGCGGAAAGTTGAGCTCGGTCACCACCGACAGTGCCGTAGACACCCTGCCGGCCGGTGCCGAGTCCACCAAGGTGGCGGTGCTGGACGACAGTCTCCCCGGCGGCGACAACAACACCTTCGTCTTCGTGTACCACCGCGCCGACGGCATGACCGACGCCGACCGCGCGACGGTCGAGCGCCACTACAACACCCTTGCCAAGCGGTACCCGCCGAAGGCGACGGCGTCGGCCGGCGAGGACGACGAGGGCTCACCGACGAGCCTCTCCACCGATCGCAAGGCGATGATGTTCACCCTTGAGGTAGGCACGGCCTACGGCGCACCGGAGGACATCGTCGGCCCGTTGCGTGACGCCGCGAAGGACCGCCCCTCCGGCCTGGAACTCGACGTGACCGGCCCGGGCGCGATCGACGGCGACATGGACGCCGTCTTCGACGGCATCGACGTGCAGGTTCTCCTCACCACCATCATCGTCGTCACGCTCCTGCTCATCCTCACCTACCGCAGCCCGGTGTTGTGGATCATCCCGCTGGTGGCCGTCGGCGCGGCCGCACTGACCGCGATGGGGACCGTCTACCTGCTCGTCAAGGGCTTCGGCATCGTGGTCAACGACCAGAACTCGGCGCTGCTGACGATCCTGGTATTCGGCGTCGGCACGGACTACGCGCTGCTACTCATCGCCCGATATCGGGAGGCACTGCACCACCATGAGAACGTCCGGGTCGCGATGGTCCACGCGTTACGCGGCGCGGCGCCGGCCATCGTCGCGTCCGCGGCCACCGTGGTCGCCGGCCTGCTCTGCCTGCTTGTCGCGGACCTGAACAGCACCAGCGGGTTGGGCCCGATCGGTGCGGCCGGCATCCTGTGCGCGCTGGTGGCCATGCTGACGCTGTTCCCGGCGGTGCTCGTGGTGCTCGGCAGGCGGATCTTCTGGCCGGCCATCCCGAGGTTCAGCACGGCCGTGGAGGAGAAGCCGGGGCTGTGGGGACGGCTCGGCACCGCCATCAGTCGCCGCCGGTGGGTGGCGACGCTCGGCTCGCTCGGAGTCCTCGGCGTGCTCGCCATCGGGCTGGCGGGCAACACCGGCGCCCTGCGGGAGCAGGACCAGTTCCTGTCGGCGCCGGAGTCGGTCACCGGCTTCACCGTTCTCCGCCAGCACTTCCCGGAGCTCGGCGGCCAGCCGATGACGATCTTCACGCGGCCGGCGCACCAGGAGCGGGTGCTCGACATCGTCAAGGACACTCGCGGTGTGGCCCTGGCCATCCCAGAGCAGACCAGCGGTGGCTGGGCCAACATCTCCGTGTTCCCGAAGGACGCGCCGGACACTGTCGCAGAATACGACACGATCAAGCGGGTGCGCACCGCCGTGCACGCGGTGAGCGGGGCGGAGGCGATCGTCGGCGGGCCGAGTGCGGAGAACCTCGACACCGAGGTGACCACCAGCCGCGACGAGAAGCTGGTGATCCCGCTGGTGCTCGTCGTCGTCCTGATCATCCTCGGGCTGCTGCTGCGCGCGATCCTGGCCCCGCTGGTTCTGATGGCCACCGTGATCGTCTCGTTCGCCGCAGCCTTCGGCGGCAGCGTGTTCGTCTTCGACACGATCCTCGGGTTCAAGGGGATCGACTATTCGGTGCCGCTGCTGGCATTCCTGTTCCTGGTGGCACTCGGCGTCGACTACAACATCTTCCTGGCCAGCCGGGCCCGGGAGGAGACCGTGCGTCTCGGCACCAGAGAGGGCATGCTCAAAGCCCTCTCGGCTACCGGCGGCGTCATCACCTCGGCAGGCCTGGTCCTGGCGGCCACGTTCGCGGTCCTCGCCACACTTCCGCTGGTGATGCTGATCGAGGTCGGGTTCCTGGTGGCCTTCGGCGTGCTGCTCGACGCCCTGCTGGTGCGGTCGGTCCTGGTGCCCGCCCTCACCTTGCTGATCGGCCGGCGGATGTGGTGGCCGAGCCGGCTGTCCCGTCCAGCGGCGGAGCTGCCGGACGGTCAACAGCCGCTCGCCGACGACGAGGAGCCCGCGCTGCAACGGTGAGCGCGGCGGCACGGACGAGATCCGGGACGGGCCCAGGCCCGTCCCGGATTTTTTTCATGGACCCGACGGTCGCCGCCCTTTGGTCCTGCGCCACGCGCCGGGCCGGGGTCGGCGCATCGCGGTGTCCTGCCCCGACGGCGAGCCGCGCGGGGCCATGCCCGAGGGCCGCCGTCCCTTGTCCTGCGCCGCGTCGCAGGGCGGGTCAGCACGCCGCGGTGTCCTCCCCGGCGGTGAGCCGCGCGATCGGGGCGGGCGGGGCCGTGGCCGGAAGGTCGACCCGAAGCAGCGCGCCACCGCGTGCGGAGCGGGCGACGGTGGCCCGGCCGCCGTGGGCGTCGACGACCCGCTGCACGATCGACAGCCCCAGACCGGATCCCGGCAACGCCCGGGCGCTGTCGGCACGGTAGAACCGGTCGAACACCCGCGGTACGTCGGCGACGTCGATGCCCGGCCCGGCGTCGTCGACCTCGAGCACCGCCGACGCGCTCTCGGCACGGAGCCGGACCTGGACCGGCTGGTCCGCGGGGGACCACTTGCCGGCGTTGTCGATGAGGTTGAGCACCGCCCGCTCGAGCGCAGCGGGACGCCCGCTCACCCACACGGAGGTCACGTCGAGCGCGACCTCGATGTCGGGCACGCGGGAACGTGCCCGGGTCGCGGCGGCCGCCACCACGTCGGCGAGGTCGAGCAGCTCGGTGTTCTCGTCACTGACGTCACCGCGCGCCAGGTCGGTCAGCTCGGCGGCAAGGGTGCTCAACTCGGCCACCTGGGCGCCGAGATCGTTGAGCAGCCGGGTCCGGCTCTCCGCGGGCAGTGCGCTGTCCAGGGTGCCGCGCCGATCGAGCCGGATCAGCAGCTCGACGTTGAGGCGCAGGCTGGTGAGCGGGGTCTTGAGCTCGTGGGCGGCGTCCTCGGCGAGCAGTCGCTGGGCCCGCCGGGAGTCCCGGAGTGCGGCGAGCATGTCGTTGATCGACTGGATCAGCCGCCGGATCTCCCCGCCGCCCTCATCCGGGATGTCGGCGTCGAGATCCCGGGTGTGCGCGACACGTACCGCGGCGGCGGTGAGCCGGTCGATCGGTGCCAGCCCGGTCCGCGCCACGGTCCGCCCGACAAGGGTGCCGCCGACCACGCAGAGCAGCCCGATCAGCAGCATGCCGAACCCGAACTGGTTGATCGGGCTGTCGTCGGCGACCTGGGCCACCTGGACCGCGCCGTCGCCTGCCCGCAGCGTGTAGATGAGGTAGCCGTCCTCGTCGCTGTCGTTGGACTCCATCAGGTCGGCCGACGCGCCCTGCGCCACGCGCCCCGCGTGCTCGCTGACGGGGGGCAGCGCGGGTTGGCCGGCCGGCGTCCGGGTCGAGCCGTCGGGCAGGATGACCCGCACCAGCCGACCGGTTCCGGGATACGGCGGTAGCTGGACCTGCGCCAGACCGGCGCGCTGCGCGTTCGTCGCCAGGACGCGGGAGTCGGCGCGTAGCTGATTCTCGGCGGTGTCCCGCAGCTCCCAGTCCAGTAGTTCGCTGGCCACCTGGAAGGCCACGAACACGCTGACCGCGATGGCCGTCGCCGCGATCACCGTCAGCCGGGTCCGCAGGGACCGCCGGCGCCACCATCGGGTCAGCCGGCGCGGTTCCCGGCCGGCGGGCCTGCTCACGGAGGAGTCTCCCGCAACGTGTATCCCAGGCCGCGCAGCGTGTAGATCAATCGCGGCTCACCCTCGGCCTCCATCTTGCGGCGCAGGTAGCTCACGTATACCTGGAGGTTGTTGGCGGTGGCGCTCATGTCGAAGCCCCAGATCGCCTCGAACAGCGCGTCGCGGGTCAGGACCCGGGTCGCGTTGCTCATGAGGACCTGCAGGAGGGAGAACTCGGTCCGGGTCAGGCGCAGCGGCCGCCCGCCCCGCCACGCCTGGAACCTGTCGGGATCGAGCCGGACGTCGGCGAACGACAGGATCTGCGACTCCCCGTCGGTCGGCGTGCGCCGGCGTAGCAGGGCCCGCACCCGGGCCAGTAACTCCTCGGTGGCGAACGGCTTGGGCAGGTAGTCGTCGGCGCCCGCGTCCAGCCCCGTGACCCGGTCGGAGACCTGGTCACGGGCGGTCAGCATCAGCACGGGCAGATCCCGACCCGCGGCCCGCAACCGCCGGCAGGTCTCCAACCCGCCGAGGCGGGGCATCATCACGTCGAGGATCAGCAGATCCAGCGTGTCGCCGTCGGCCCCACCGACCCCGTCGAGCACGGCGAGACCGTTGGCGACGGTGCTGGTGTCGTAACCCTCGACCTGGAGCACCCGCTCCAGCGACTCACGGATGGCCGCTTCATCATCCGCGATCATGATCCGCACGCCGGCCCGCCCCCTTCCAGTCGATGTTTTTTCCGCTCATTGTCCCCGATCAACCTGAGGTCAGGATTAGAGCGTCGCTGGGGACCGCGCTCTTACGGATACCTAAGAGGGCGGTATGAGATCCGGTAGGTGATTGGTCGTCGCCTGAACGTGTGGGACTGCGGCATCTCAGCCGGTCGGCGGGCTCGGGCGTGCTGGACTGGACACCTGAGTGAGCGCAAGCCCTACAAGACCGACCTGTCCGACGGGCAGTGGGCGCTGATCAAGTCGGTGATCACCGCATGGAAGGCCGCACACCCCTCGATCGGCGGCCACCAGGGCCGGTACGAGATGCGGGAGATCGTCAACGCGCTCCTCTACCAGGGCCGCACCGGCTGCCAGTGGCTCGCGAGCAGCGGATTCAGTCCGTTGAGCGAGAGTTGACGGTCCGACACCTCACGAGGAACGTTTCCGCAGGTCACAGACCTGCACAGGTGGGGCGGGTGGGACTCGAACCCGCGGCCGACGGATTACGAGTCCTTTTCGGATCTTCCGATCTGCCCTCGCTCAGCATCCGGGCCAGATTCCGCTGGACGACCAGCCCACCCTGGCTGTGGGAGACCAGCACCAGCTGGGAGAACTCCCCGCCCTCCACCTCCAGGTAGACCTTCAGGCCCTCGGCGATGTCGTCGTAGTCGGGCACCCGGCGCCACGGGCGCAGGGACACCTTGGGGGAGGCGTACTTGAAGCGCAGTTCTGCCGCGAACCGCAGCTCCTCGTCCTCGGCGATCCGCCGGGCGAAGTCGTCCCACGTTTGCGGGCCCGACAGAAACCCGTGGACGAAGACCACCCCGACGCGGCCTCCCACTCTTGCCTCCTCGCCACTGTCCGTGTTCCCGCAAGGAGAACCTGCGTTGCGGTCGCAGAGGGTGCCTACCCCAGGCCGGACCGGAAGAGACCTCGCAGGACAGCGGTTGCAGTATTAGAAGGGGCGGCGGTACGGGTTCTCGCTCACCCGCTCGTGGATGTCGCGCAGCCACGGCTCGCGGACGGCGGGCAACCGGGCCAGGGTGTGGAGGAAGATGTGCGGGTCGGGCCGGAACAGGCTGTGCGGGCGGAGCGGCAGGGGGTCGTCGCGCAGGACTCCGTCGGGCAGGCCGCCGGTCATGGGGACGGGCAACTGCACCTCGTGCCGGGCCAGTTGGAGCCACACGTCGGCGGCCAGCGGCACGGAGTGCGCGATGCCGGGCGGTGGCTGCCACACCTCTCCGGTGCGCGGGTGCCGGGGGACCAGGGCGATGTCGGGGACGGGGTCAGGGGTGGGCAGGCCCGGCCCCGCCAGGGCGGCCGACTTCCTCGGGGCACGTCCCGGTGGGAGGAGGAGGTCCAGCACGCGGCGGAACGTATCGGCGAGGAGGCCGTCGGGGACGTCCACCGGCGCACCCCTCGAGACGGCCAGCAGATGGGCGAGCGCCGCCCCTGCGGCCGCCTCCCAGCGAGGATCCCACGCCCCGCACGGCTCGACGGGCGGGGTGGCCTCGTACTCCTGCGTCAGCGTCTCCCAGTTCGCCGGTCCGGCGGGACGGTCGGCGGTGAGGATCTGTACCGCGTCCGGGGCGAGCCACACCGCCTGCCAGAACGTGCAGTCGTCGATGCGGGTCGCCACCGCCCGCCCGCACCGGGCGCAGGCCAGATTGGGGCCGTCCCGCCCGTCCAGCCCGAGGCAGTAGCCGTCGCATCGCTCGAGGATCAGGACGGTGCCGCGGACGTCCCCCGGCGTGACGACGACCGCGCCCGACGGCCCGAAGGACAGGGCGGGAACGGGCGCGAACACGCCCCGGGCCGCCGCCTCGTCCGTCCCGGCCTCGCTCCATGACCGCCAGGGCGGCCCGAAGGGCTCGGAGTCGACGGCGTACGTGCCCGGTTCCATCAGGGCGGGGAGCAGTTCATGGCCGTGCCGTTGATGGGCGTGGACGGGAAGCGCCACCCGCGAGACGGGAGCGGTCAGCTCGGCGCCGCACCGCGCGCACGCGAACACCGCCACCTACCTGCCCCCCTGATCCCCTGGGCCACAGCCACGGGGATTATGACGACACCGTGGCGGACCGCCAACCGCTTTTCGCCCGCCGTGGCGTCGGCACCGGACCGGCAATCGCCGACTTTCTGTTATCGGCCGCCCGCCGCCCGCGTCTCCCCTCTCGTGCGCAGCCTCACCCACACCACAGCAGCGGCCGCCGGAGTCCTCGCGGTGGTCGCCTCCCTGCTCGCCGCTCCCCCGGCGGTCGCCGCGGGCGCCCGGGACGTCACCGCCGACGTGCTGGCCGACCGGGACGTGACGCTCACCGGCGACACGGCCGTCACCGTGCCGCCCGGGACGACGACGTACGACGGCGTGTTCCGCGGCGAGGGCACGCTCACGGTGCGCGGCAGCGGGACGCTGGTCCTGACCGAGGACAGCGACTTCACACTCCCCCGGTCCCGGCAGGGGCAGCGGGTGCGGACGGCGGGCGGCAACCACCCGTACGTCACCGTCACCCGGCCCGATCCTCCTGCGGTCACGGTCGAGCGCGGCGCGACGCTCCAGTACGGCGACGGAGGCACGACGGGCCTGATCGGCCACTTCCCGTACAACACCCCGGCGTTCCGCCTCAACCAGGACAACATCCGGGTCGACGGCACGCTGCGCCTCTCCCTCAAGAGCGCCTACAACCTGGGCACGATCAGCGGCTCGGGCCTGATCACGCAGCCCAGGTTCCTCTGGGGCACGTGGGACCTCTCCGGCACCCACTCCTTCTCCGGGGTGATCGACAACGGCACGCAGGCGAACGCCGGGCGGCCCGAGTACGCGACCTCGCTCCCGCGCGTCCGCAAGATCCTCAACCAGGGCACCTGGACGGTCGACACCCCGCTGGGCCGGACCGTCACGATGGGCATGGACTTCTACCAGCGGGAGTACGGCAGCGACATCAACGTCCAGTCCCGGCCGGGCGGCAAGGTGGTCCTGACCGGCCAGTACAGCTGGTCGGACCAGGGCGGCGACACGGACCCGTCGCTCAGCGACCCGGCCCTCAACTGGACGCCCGCCCGCAAGAACGTCAACAAGCGCGGCACCAACATCAAGGGCGCGAACGTCCGGTGGGGCGACGGCACGACCGACAGGATCTTCATGCCGGGCACGGCGGAGACGGTCTACATCAACCTGCTGGCGGCCCGCTCGCGCTCCCGGCTGACCCTCGACTACAACGGCCCGGTGACGCTCGGCGCCCCCATCGGCGGCGGCAGATTCCACGACACCCTGTCGGCCCCCGGCGCCGGCGACGTCGTCATCGCGGGCACCCCCGGCAACGACGTGACCTTCGCGGCCGTGCAGTACTACGACGGCTCCACGACAGTGGAGAAGGGCGCGGTCCTGCGCCTGGGCAGCGGCGAACGGGGCGGCGACGGCGACCTGTACACGGGCGGCACCCACGACCGGCTCGTCAACGACGGCTCCCTGATCCTGCGCAACACCAGCAGACCCCTCACGCTCTCCCGCATCGACGGCAGCGGCTCCCTCACACAGTCGGGCGCCGCCACGACGACCCTGGCGGGCGGGGCGGTGACGTACACCGGGACGACCACGGTCTCCCGGGGCACGCTCGCGCTGCGCGGCGGAGCCACCCTCGCCCACAGCCGGTCGATCCGGCTCACCTCGGCCGGGGCCAGGCTGGACGCGAGCGGGTCGGGCCTGCGCGTGACAACGACGCTGACCGGCAAGGGCACGGTACGGGGCGCGGTCACCAACGCGGGCACGGTCACAACGGGCCTCACCGTCAACGGCCCCTACACCCAGAGTCCGAAGGGCTCACTGGTCCTACGGGACAAACCGCTGACGGTGACGGGGCCGGTCCGGCTGGCCGGGGACCTCGATGTCTCGGCCGCGCCCGGGGCCACTCGCGAGATCACCGTGCTCGACCACAGGGGCGAGGCGAGGACCTCGGGAACCTTCACCGGCCTCAAGGAGGGCGCCCGCCTGAAGCGGGCCGACACCACATACCGCATCAGCTACCGGGGCGGCGACGGCAACGACGTCGTCCTCACGCCCGACAGGGCTCCCAGCCCGTCCCCCACGACCTCCGCACCATCCGCCGCAACCCCCCACAGCGCCGGCGCCTCTACCCGGGCCGGCTTCGGCTGGTGGCCCTACGCCCTCGGCGCCGCCCTGGTCATCAGCCTCGCGATACCGGTGGCGACGCGCCGGGGCCGGGGCGGTCGCCGGGGCGGGCGGCATGCGGGCCGCGCGCGGCAGTGACCGGCCCGGTGCTCACAGCTCGGACTCGCCCCACACCGTGACGTCCACCTCGTCCCCCACAGCCACCTTGCCGGGACGAAGTACCGGGTACTTCGTCCCGAAACCGACGCCGGCCAGGTACGCCAGGGCCAGGCTCCGTTCCCGGTAACGGAGTTCGGCCGCGACGGTGCCCTCGCCACCGTAGGCCACCGGCTTCTCGTCCGCCCGCGCCGGCATCAGTGACGCCAAAACACGCGACACCGCATGCGAACTGTGGGAACGTCACCCGCGATGACACAGCGAACCGATACACCCCCCGCGTGGGACGAACGTACGCAGCTGGCCACCTTTCTGGATTACGCCCGCGACACGGCGCGAGCCAAGTGTGAGGGCGTGTCCGAGGAAGATGCCCGCAAGGCACCGCTCCCGAATTCACCGTTGATGACGATATGCGGGCTGATCAGCCACCTGCGATGGGTCGAGCATCACTGGGTCCAGGTGATGTTTCTCGGCGAGGAGCCCGAGGGGCCGCTCACGGCGGCGACCGACGACGACCCCGATCCCGAGATGCGGACGGCCGTCGACATCCCGTTGCCCCGGCTTCTCGCCGAGTACGAGGAACAGAGCGCCCGCTACCGCCGCCTGGTGGCCGAGCGCGACCTGAACTCAACGGCCGAGCGACCTCTCGGCGACGGCCGCCACGTGGACCTGCGCTGGGTGGTCCTCCACCTCATCGAGGAGATTTCCCGCCACAACGGTCACCTCGATGTCGTACGTGAACTCGTCGACGGACAGACCGGCGTCTAGCTGCAACACGCTTCAGGCGGCCGCCTCCCGCCGCCCCCGCAGCCACACGTACACCGGGATCCCGGCGAACAGGAACAGCACCCCCTGGTAGACGGCCGCGTACCCGGCACCGGCGATCAGCCAGAAGGAGAAGCCGAAGGAGAGGACGGCGACGATCAGGTCGCGGATCAGGCCCGCGGGGCGAACGCGGTCGCGGGTGCCGCGGGCCAGCCAGTACAGCTGGGCCGCCGCCGACAGCAGGTAGGGCACGCAGCCGGTGAACGTCGTGATCAGGACGAGGACGCGGAACGTGGTGTCCGGGCCGGCCGTGTAGTTGAGGGCGATGAGGAGGCTGCCGAGGACCGCGCAGGCCCACACCCCGAAGCCGGGGACGCCGCCCTTGCCGACGCGGGCGAAGGGCGCGGGGAAGAGGCCGTCGCGGGCGGCGGCGTACGGCATCTGCGCGGCCATGAGGATCCAGCCGTTGAGGCAGCCGGTGATCGAGGCGACGGCGACCAGGGCGATGGCGATGCCGCCCCAGCCGCCACCGGTGATGGCGTTGACGGCATCGGCGAACGGGGCGCCGGAGTCGACGAGTTCGCTGTGCGGGACCAGTCCGAAGACGGCGATCGTGCCGAGGACGTAGACGAGGGCGGAGGCCAGCGTGCCGAGGACGCTCGCCCGGCCGACCGTGCGCTCGGGGTCGCGGACCTCGCCCGCGCTGACCGCGGCCGACTCGACCCCGAGGAAGCTGTACAGCAGCAGCGCGGCGGAGGCGGCGAGCGCGCCGGAGACGCTCTCGCCGGAGGCGTTGAACGGGCCGAAGTTGTCCGCGTCGACGAAGAACAGGCCGACCGTGGCGAGCAGGAGCAGCGGTACGAACTTCAGGACCGTGGAGACGACCTGCACCGCGCCGACCCACCGGGTGCCCGCGAAGTTCGCCGCCGCGGGGAGCCAGAGGGCGGCCATGGCGACGGCTGCCTGGAGGGCGTGGTTGCCGTGCAGGGGTATCAGGACGTCGACGTAGCCGACGACCGCGACGGCCAGGGCGGCGATGCTGACCCAGCACATCGTCCAGTAGGACCAGGCCGACAGGAACCCGGCGAACTCGCCGAAGGCGTCGCGCGGGTAGACGTACAGACCGCCGGTGACCGGGCTGCGCCGCGCCAGCCTGCCGAAGAGCAGCGCGAGCAGGACGGCCCCGACCGAGAGCACGAGGAAGGCGAGCAGGCTGATCGTGCCGTACGGGGCGACGGTGGCGGGCAGGGCGAAGATGCCGCCGCCGATGATGTTGCCCATGACGAGGGCCGTGGCGGCGGCGAGGCCGAAGGTGCGACGGGGAGCGGGGGCCGGGGTGGCGGCCTCGCCCGGCTCTGCGGTTCCGGATCCGGCGGGCTCGGCGGCCTCGGCGGAGCTGGGGACGGTCATGGGCGTTCCTGACGAGCGGAGGGGGGAGGGCCGTGATCGTAACCCGTCGTCCCACATGCTGGTCGACCTGTTCATACACTGGACACAACCGGCTGGGGTTCACCGCCTGTTCTCGACTACCGTCGTCGGCATGACCAGCACCCTCACCCTCGCCGAAGCCCTCGCCGCAGGGACGGTCGTCCTCGACGGCGGCATGTCCAACCAGCTCGAGTCGGCCGGGCACGACCTGAGCGACGAGCTGTGGTCGGCGCGGCTGCTCGCCGAACAGCCGGAGGCGGTGACCGAGGCGCACCTCGCCTACTTCCGGGCGGGTGCGGACGTGGCGATCACCTCCAGCTACCAGGCCACGTTCGAGGGGTTCGCCAAGCGCGGGATCGACCACGACCGGGCGGCCGAACTCATGGCACTGAGCGTGGAGTCGGCCCGGGAAGCGGCCCGGCGGGCGCGCGTCTCGCGGCCCCTGTGGGTGGCGGCCTCGGCCGGTCCGTACGGGGCGATGCTCGCGGACGGTTCGGAGTACCGGGGGCGCTACGGGCTGAGCGTGGACGAGCTGGAGCATTTCCACCGACCGCGCCTGGAGGTGCTGGCCGCGGCCCGCCCCGACGTCCTCGCGCTGGAGACGGTCCCGGACGCCGACGAGGCCACGGCCCTGCTACGGGCGGTGCGCGGGCTCGGGGTGCCGGCCTGGCTGACGTACTCCGTCGCCGGTGGCCGCACGCGCGCCGGGCAGCCGCTGGAGGAGGCCTTCGCCCTGGCCGCCGAGGCGGACGAGGTGATCGCGGTCGGGGTGAACTGCTGTGCGCCGGAGGAGGTGGACGCCGCGGCCGCGACGGCGGCGCGGGTCACCGGCAAGCCGGTCGTCGTCTATCCCAACAGCGGCGAGACCTGGGACGCCGAGGCACGCGCCTGGGCCGGCCGCTCGACCTTCACCGTCGGCCAGGTGAAGGGCTGGCAGCAGGCGGGGGCCCGGCTGATCGGCGGCTGCTGCCGGGTGGGGCCGGACGGCATCTCGGGCATCGCGGGGACGCTGAGGGCGGCGTAGCGCGACGGCACCCCGCGCTGCCCCAGCGGTGCGCGCACACCTTCGACGACATCCCGGCACCCACGTGGTGGTGAGGGACTCGGTGGGCCGGCCCCGGTCGCGCCGGCCGCTCGTGCGCGGCCCGCTCGCCGGTGTGGGCGCCGTCAGCGGCGTCGGAGGGCGCCCGAGCGGCGGAGTCGCCGTACGGCCGACCGCAGTTCCGTACCGCGGGCGGGCGACACGTCGGCCGGGATCGCGGGGGGTGTGGGTTCCGGGGGCCTGAGGGCGTCGGCCTTCCAGAGGGCGAGTTCGCGGTCCCGGGGGCCGTAGGCGGTGTAGGCCGTGCCGTCCTCGGCGTCGGGTGCGCGGTCCCCGAACACCCGCACCGGGTGCGTGTCGTCCCAGCGTTCCCAGCCCGGGTCGCCGTCCGTCGCGAACCGCACCCAGGCCGCGTGCATGGCGTCCGCCAGTTCCCGCGGCGCGCCCTCCCCCGCCAGCTTCCGGGACTCCGCGACCTCCCCGGTGTCGAAGACGAAGCCCAGCTCCAGCGCGTGGCAGGCACCGAGGTCGGGCAGGTTCGAGGGCCAGGCGAACTCGTAGACGTACGAAGGTTCCGTGCGGGCGTCGGCCAGGCGGTGCAGGGGGATACGGAGCAGGTGGTCGGTGACGAGCTGGCCGACGATCTCCGCCGCGCCGGCCTCGGGGTGCAGCGTGCGATAGCCGCGCGGGACCTCGCTGCCGCAGTGGCAGCGGGCCATGGCACCGGCGAGGGCGACGGCTCCGAGGCGGTCGACGCGCTCCAGAAGGCCGCCGGGCACCAGCCACAGCCGGTGCTCGTCGCGGGTCCAGCCCAGCAGCAGCTCGACGCCGGGGGCCGCGCCGCCGTCCGTGAGGGCCTCCAGGGGGTCACGGGGGACGACGTCACCGTCTGTGACGATCCCGAAGGCGGGGCCGCCGACCACCGGGCTGCTCAGTTTCCCCACTTCGGCCTGGGTGCGCAGCAGCAGATCGCGGTCCACGGCGGCGAATGCCTCGGCGGTGGCGGGGATCTTCAGCCGGGAGGCCATACGGCGGACCATCCGCCGTACCTTGGCCCGCTCGGACGCCTCGGGCGGCCCGCTCTGCAGAACGGCCCGGCGGACCAGCCCCTGGGTCTGCGGGGCGGCGATGAGGGCGCCGATGCTGATCGCCCCGGCGGACTGGCCGAAGAGCGTGATGCGGCCGGGGTCGCCGCCGAACGCCTCGATGGCCTCGTGCACCCAGGTCAGGGCGGCGATCTGGTCGCGCAGGCCGGGGTTGGGGGGCGTGTCCGGGAACAGTCCGTAGCCCTCGACGCCCAGCCGGTAGTTGATGGAGACACAGACCACGCCGTCGCGGGCGAAGGCATGACCGTCGTAGACCGGTACGGCCGAAGACCCCCTGGTCAGGGCGCCGCCGTGGAGCCAGACGAGGACGGGGAGGCGGGCTCGGGGGTCGGGCTGCGGGGTCCAGACGTTGAGGTTGAGGCAGTCGTCACCGGGCACGACCGGGTCGGACAGGTAGGGGGCGAAGGCGTCGGAGTACGGCGGTTTCGGCGCCGTGGGGCCGAAGGTGGCGGCATCGCGGACACCGTCCCAGGGGGGCAGGGGCACGGGCGGGCGGAAGCGGCGGGGGCCGAAGGGAGGGGCTGCGTACGGGATACCGCGGAAGACCGCGACTCCCCGCTCGTACCGGCCCCGCAGAGCACCACAGGGCGTGCTCACCACGGGGTCCGCCTGGTCTGCCGTCATACGTCCACCAGCCTCCTCACCGCGCTCGTGCACCGTGAAGATCAGAGCAACTCATTGTGGCCCGGTATTCCGGTGCACGAGCGGGCGTGAGGGCTGTTCGGCGTACACGGTCACTGTGCGTACACGGTCGCTGTGCGTGCACAGCGACTCGGTGTGCACGGCTACTTCACACCTGACTGAGGGCGCTGTTCGGCGTTTCGAAAGTTTTGACCGGCGTGAAGCAGTGAATTCAGGTGTCTTCCCGACGTCCTGCGCCGCACCTACAGTAGGAAGCGCTTTCTGCCCGGCCGGACCTCGTGACCGCCGTGTGCAGCGCTGGTCGAAACTTTCCACGGCTCCCGGGCGGGCCGGAGAGGTGGGTTCCCGATGGTCCGTACGGCGAGTGCGAGCGTGGCCGCCGGTCCGACGCTGGCGGTCGTGGCGCGCGAGGCGGGGGTGTCGGTGCCGACCGCGTCGAAGGTGGTCAACGGCCGCGAGGACGTGGCACCCGAGACCCGCCGCCGCGTGACCGAGGCCCTCGACCGGCTCGGATACGTGCGCAGACCCCGCTTCGACGCGGCCAAGCCGCCCCGGCTGGTCGATCTGGTCGTGCACTCGCTGGAGAGCTCCTGGTCGGGCGCGGTGCTGCACGGGGTGGAGGAGGCGGCGCACGACGCGGGTCTGGAGGTGGTGGTGTCGGCGGCGCTGATCCGCTCCCGGGTCGGCCGCCCGGAGCGCGGCTGGCTGGACAAGCTGGTCGCGCGGGGCTCCTCCGGGGTCCTCTTCAACCTGGCCGAGCTCAGCGACTCGCAGTACGCGTGGCTGGAGCAGCACCGCATCCCGTTCGTGATGATCGACCCGGTGCAGGAACCGCCGGAGGGCGTGGTGTCGGTGGGAGCGTCGAACTGGCAGGGCGGTCTGACGGCCACGGAGCATCTGCTGTCGCTCGGGCACGAGCGGGTCGCCGTCATCGCCGGTTCCCGGCGCACGATGTGCAGCAGTGCGCGGGTCGCCGGGTACCGCTCGGCGCTCGCGTCGGCCGGGGTCCGGCACCGCGCCGAGTACGTCCGGCACGCCGGTTTCGACGAGGGCGTGGCCCACCGCCGCATGCGGGAACTCCTCGACCTGCCCGAGCCGCCGACCGCCGTCTTCGTCTGCTCGGACCGGATGGCGCTGGGTGTCTACGAGGCCCTGGCCGAAAGGGGGTTGAGGGTACCGGACGACATCAGTGTGGTCGGCTTCGACGACCTGCCCGAGGCCCGCTGGGCCTCCCCCGGCCTGACCACCGTCCGCCAGCCGCTGTCCGAGATGGCCGCGACGGCCCTGCGGTCGCTGCTGCGCATGATGGACGGCCATCACCCGGAGAGCACGCGGACGGAGTTGTCGACGCGGCTGGTGGAACGGGCGAGTACGGCGGCGCCGCGCGCCTAGGAGGTACTCCCGGCCGACGGCCCGGGACGTACTCCCGGCCGCCGCCGCAGCGGTCGGGCCTCGGCGCGTGGTCGTGCGGGTGTCTGCCGCACACCCCTTGGGGCTGTTCGGGGGCCGCCGGGTCCTCGCTGGCGGGCACCTCGAAGTCCCCGAAGCTGCGCAGGGCGGCGATGCCGGCCGGGATGGAGTCGTGGCGGTAGCCGGTGGTGCGGGTGTGGACGAGCAGTCGGGGTGCCATGGCATGCGAACCCAGGAGATCCGGGGCCGCCGGCAGGCTGCCGCGGCGACCGAAATTTTCGGGCCCGGCGCGGCCGAACGGCCACCGCGGGGCGTCCGGCACGGGGCGTCCGTTTTCTTCAAGACCGGGCGTCGCGGGTCGGCCTACGGTGGCTCCATGACTGCACGATTCGATGCCATCGGCCTGGTCGTCTCCGACATGGCCGCCTCCGTCGCGTTCTACCGCCGGCTCGGGTTCGCCTTCCCGGACGGCGCCGAGAACCAGCCGCACACGGAGGCCGAACTGCCCGGCGGGCTAAGGCTGTTGCTCGACACCGAGGAGACGGTCCGCTCCTTCCTGCCCGAGTGGCAGCCGCCCGCGGGCGGGGGCCGGGCCTCGCTGGCCCTGCGGTGCGACGGGCCGGAGGAGGTGGACGCGCTGTACGGGGAGCTGGTCGGCTCCGGATACCACGGCGAGCTCAAGCCGTGGGACGCCTTCTGGGGGCAGCGGTACGCCATCCTGCACGACCCGGACGGCAACGGGGTGGACCTGTTCGCCCCGCTAGGGGCCGAGTAGCTCCCCCAGCGGCAGGCCCGACAACTCCCTTACGTCACGGGCCAGATGGGCCTGGTCGGCGTAACCGGCCCGGGCGGCCGTCTCCGCGAAGGGCGCACCGGCCCGGGCCAGCGCGAGGGCGCGGTGCAGCCGCAGGATGCGGGCCAGGGTCTTGGGGCCGTAGCCGAAGGCGGACAGCGAGCGGCGGTGCAACTGGCGGGCGCCGATGCCGAGTTCGTCGGCGGTGACGGCGACCGGACGGCCCGCGTCGAGGGCGGTGACGACCTGCCGGAGCAGCGGGTCCGGGGGTTCGGCACCGGCCGCCTGCCGCAGCGCCAGGTCCTCCAGGCCGCTCGCCGGGTCGGGGGCCGCGTTCACACGGCCGGCCAGCCGCCGCACCCGCGAGGCCGGCCACAGGTCCGCGAGCTCGACGCGCCGGTCGCGCAACTCGTGCGCCGGCACGCCCAGGAGCGCCGGGGCCGTGCCCGGGTAGAAGCGGACCCCGGACCAGGGGCCGCTCACACCGTCCGGGAGGTACGCACGGGTGTCGGGCCCGGCGACCATCAGCCGCCCGTCGTGCCACAGCAGATCCATGCACCCGTCGGGCAGGACCCGCCCCACCCCGGGCGCGGACGGGGTGCTCGTCCACACGACCGCCCCGGGCAGCCGCGACGCCCGCTCCACGTACACACGGGCCAGGCTACGCCGCCGGAAGGACGCCGGGCCCGGCCGGGCCGTGGCACTGACGTCGCGCGTGCCGCTACGCCACCCGCCCCCGGTACTCCACCGGGCTCACCCCCGTACACCCGCTTGAACGCGTACCGGGAGCCGGGTGGCGCGGGCCGCGGAGGCGGCCGGGCTCACGGTGCGGGCGGCGTCGCGGGCGTCGGGCTTCGACTGGTGGGACGGCTCGACCTGGGCGGACACCCTGCGCGGCGCCGACGCGGCCTACCTCGCCCATCCCTCGGACGTCGGCGCCCCGGGCGCCGCCGAGGCGGTCGGTGCCCCGGCGCGGGAGGCGGCCGGGCTCGGGGTGCGGCGGTTGGTGCTGCTGTCCGCGCGGGGCGAGGACCAGGCGCTGCCGACCGAGGCGGCGCTGCACGCCTCGGGGGCGGAGTGGACGGTCGTACGGGCCGCCTGGTTCGCGCAGAACTTCAGCGAGGGCCCGCTGGTGGCGGAGCTGTGGGAGCGCGGGGAGCTGGTGTTCCCGGCGGGCGGGGTGCGGGAGCCGTTCCTACGTGCGGGACATCGCGGACGTGGTGGTGACCGCGCTGACGTCCGGCGAGCGGTACGTGGGGCGGACCCTCACCCTCTCCGGGACGCGGCTGCTGACCTTCGGTGAGGCCGTCGCGGAGATCGCGGGGGCGGCGGGGCGCCCGCTGCGGTACGGGCGGTCTCGACGCGGGACTACGGAGCGGCGCTGGCCGGTTTCGGTGTGCCGCCCGGGGAGGTGGCGAGCATGACGGAGATCTTCGGCACCCTCCTCGACGGCCGCAACGCGCACCTCTCGGACGGTGTGCGGGAGGTCCTGGGCCGTGCGCCCCGGGATTTCGGCGACTTCGTGCGCGAGGAGGCCGCGGCCGGGAGCTGGAAGGGCTGAGACCGGCGCCCCTCACTTGTCCTCGGGCGGCTGCCCCTCCCCGTTGACCTGGGTGCTCTTCACATGGGCGTTCTTCACGTGAGCGTTCTTCACATGGGTGCTCTTCACATGGGTGCGCAGGCGGGCCGACACGTCCTCCGGCGGCAGGAAGCGGGACCAGCGTTCCGGGAACTCGGAGGGCATGTCGGGGTCGGCCTCGCCCTCGGCGGTGGCGCGGGCGACGTACTCGGCGACCTGGGCCTGGCGCAGCCGCTCGTTGGCCTCGCGGGCCGCGGCCGTGGCGGCGGCCGGCCAGACCCGGTCGATGGCGGCGTTGACCGCGGCCCCGACGAGCACGGCGAACGCGGACACACCGATCCACAGCAGCACGGCGACGGGCGCGGCGAGGGAGCCGTAGATCGTGGGGCCCTCGACCGTGCTGGTCAGGTAGATCCGCAGCAGGAAGCTGCCGAGCACCCACATGCCGAGGGCGACCAGCGCGCCGGGCACGTCCTCGATCCAGGGGGAACGGACCGGGACGGACACGTGGTACAGCGTCGTCAGGAAGGCGATCGACAGGAGTATGACCACCGGCCAGTACAGGACCTGCACGAGCGTCGTCGACCACGGCACGATCCGCACCACCGCGTCCGGCCCGGCCACCATCAGCGGCAGCGCGACCGAGCCGATCAGCAGGGCCACGATGAACAGCAGGAAGGCCATCAGCCGGGTCTTGACGATGCCCCGGACGCCGTCGAGGCCGTACATCACGGTGATGGTGTCGATGAAGACGTTCACCGCGCGGGAGCCCGACCAGAGGGCGAACAGGAAGCCGATGGAGATGACGTCGGGCCGGCCGCCCTTTATCACGTCGTGCAGGATCGGCTGGGCGATCTCGCGGACGCCCTGGTCGGACAGGACCGTGCGGGAGGCCTCCAGGAGGTTGGTCTGGAGGCTCTCGATGGTGTCGGCGCCGGTCCAGGCGTCGACGTAGCCGAGCAGTCCGATCATGCTCAGCAGCAGCGGCGGCACCGACAGCAGTGTGAAGAACGCGGCCTCTGCCGCGAGGCCCAGGATGCGGTACTCGACGCAGGAGTTGACGGTGTCCTTGACCAACAGCCAGGCGGTCCTGCGCTTGGAGACGTTCCGGTAGAGGGCCCGCGCCCGGTGGAGGCGCCCGGAGGGCGTGTCGGGGGTTTCACTTGCTGGCTGCACCCCCTAACGGTATCCGTCGTGCCCGGCCCCACTCACCCACAGGCCGGGTCTTCGCGGACCGGGCCGCCCACGCTGGTGACCAAGGTGCTACCGCGGGGTACGTTCGCAGCATGGCAGGCAGCACCCACACCGTGACGAACCAGGTCCCGCCGCTGGTCGGGTACGACGTCTTCTCCGCCGACCGGGCCCTGGCCGCCGCGGTCGACCGGCATCTGGAACCGGAACTGCGCGACGAGGTCCTCGGCGAGCTGGCGGCACTCGGCCGGACCTCCGGCTCGGCCCAGGTGCAGGAATGGGGGAGGCTGGCCAACGAGAACCCGCCGCGGCTGCTCACCCACGACCGGTACGGCAACCGCGTCGACGAGGTCGAGTTCCACCCCTCCTGGCACCGGCTGCTCGGCAAGGGCGTCTCGGCCGGTCTGACGGCGGCCTGGGACCGCCCGGCCGGACATCTGCGGCGGGCCGCCGCGTTCCTGGTGTGGACGCAGGTCGAGGCCGGCAACGGCTGCCCGCTGTCCATGACGCACGCGGCGGTGCCGGCCCTGCGCACCGACCCGGACCTGGCCGCCGAGTGGGAGCCGCGGCTGACGTCCATGGTCTACGACCGTGAGCTGCGGCCCGCGCACCTCAAGGCCGGGGCGCTGTTCGGGATGGGCATGACGGAGAAGCAGGGCGGCAGCGACGTCCGGGCGAACACCACGTCGGCGCGGCCCCTCGCCGAGGACGGGACGTACGAGCTGACCGGGCACAAGTGGTTCTGCTCGGCGCCCATGTCCGACGGCTTCCTGGTGCTGGCCCAGGCGCCGGGCGGGCTGACCTGCTTCCTGGTGCCGCGGGTGCTCCGGGACGGCACACGCAACGTGTTCCGGATCCAGCGGCTCAAGGACAAGCTCGGCAACCGGTCGAACGCCTCCGCCGAGGTCGAGTTCGACGGGACCTGGGCGCGCCGGGTCGGCGAGGAGGGGCGCGGGGTGCGCACCATCATCGAGATGGTCGCGGCGACCAGGCTCGACTGCGTGCTCGGCTCGGCCGGGCTGATGCGGCAGGCCGTGGCCCAGGCGGTGCACCACTGCACGTACCGCGAGGCGTTCGGCGGGAAGCTCGTCGACAAGCCGCTGATGCGCAACGTCCTCGCCGACCTCGCACTCGAGTCGGAGGCGGCGACGACCCTGGCGCTGCGGCTCGCGGCGGCCTGTGACGAGGGCGGCGAGCAGGAGCGGGCGCTGCTGCGGATCGCGGTGCCGGCCGCCAAGTACTGGGTGACCAAGCGGTGCCCGCCCGTTGCCGTGGAGGCGGCGGAGTGCCTCGGCGGCAACGGGTACGTGGAGGAGTCCGGCATGCCCCGGCTGGTGCGCGAGTCGCCGCTGAACTCGGTCTGGGAGGGTGCGGGCAACGTCCAGGCGCTGGACGTGCTGCGGGCGTTGCAGCGGGAGCCGGGCGCGCTGGACGCGTATCTGCGGGAGGTCGGGCAGGCGCGCGGTGCCGATCACCGCCTCGACGCCGCCATCAAGAACCTCCTGACCGAACTCGCCGACCTGGAGGGCGTGGAGGGGCGGGCGCGCCGGCTGGCGGAGCGGATCGCGCTGGTGCTCCAGGGCTCGCTGCTGGTCCGTTTCGCCCCACCGCAGGTCGCGGACGCTTTCTGCGCGGGGCGGCTCGGCGGCGACGCGGGCGCGGCGTTCGGAACGCTGCCGCACACGCTGGACCTGGCGTCGGTGGTGGAGCGGGCCCGGCCGGTGTCCTGATCCGCTCTGCTTCTCTTCGTGTGCGCGCAAAAGCGAGGGTGGTGCTGCGCCGACACGGCACCACCCCCGCCGCACTGGCCCGTTCGAGCCACGGAACGCCGCTCGGGACGGCGCCGCTCAAGTTTCAGACACGGCCGCGCTGTCCACCAGGGTTGCAAGGGGTTGCAACTTGCTGCTGACTGTACGCGGACTGTGCGCGCGCCCCTGGGGCAGGCGGCACTATGAGACGCACAGTCAAAAGCGACTCCGGGGGGCGCACGCGTATGGACGTCACGCACTTGGCCGCCGTCGACAGCACGCGTGCGGCCCGGGTCCTCAGCGAGGTCCGCTCCGCCCGGCTGGCGGGGCAGCCCGCTCCGGTGGCTCCGCGTCCGGTGATCGAGCGGTCCTGGGAGCGGATGATGCGCGGCGGCGTCGACCCGGAGAACGACGTCCGGGCCGATCCGCTGTCCCGCGAGGAGGTGCAGCGGCGGCGCGAGACGTCGGTATTGCGCCATGTGCTGCCGGTGCTGCGGGAGGGGCTGCTGGCGGCCGCGGACGTCGCCCACCACATCATGGTGGTGGCCGACGAGGAAGGCCGGGTGCTCTGGCGCGAGGGCAGCCCGCCGGTGCTGCGCAGGGCCGACGGGCTCGGCTTCGAACTCGGCGCGGACTGGCGTGAGGACGTCGTCGGCACGAACGGTCTGGGCACCCCGGCGGTGGTGCGCCGGCCCGTGCAGGTCTTCGCCTCCGAGCATTTCGTGCGCTCCCAGGCCGGCTGGACCTGTGCGGGCGCTCCCCTGACCGATCCGCGGGACGGCCGGCTGCTCGGCGTGGTCGATGTCAGCGGGCCGCTGGAGACGATGCATCCGGCCACGCTCGCCTGGGTCGGCTCGGTGGCCAAGCTCGCCGAGGCCCGGCTGCGGGAGATGCACCTGGAGTCGCTGGAGCGGCTGCGCGCGGTGGCGGCGCCGGTGCTGGCCCGGCTCGGCGGCCGTGCCCTGGTCGTCGACCCGGACGGCTGGACCGCCGCGGTCAGCGGCATGCCGTACGTGCGGCGTGTGGCCCTGCCGAAGTCGCTGTCGGCGGACCCGAGATGGCTGCCGGCGCTCGGGCTGTGCTCGGTGGAGCCGCTGGCCGGGGGCTGGCTGGTGCGGGCGGTCGACGACGAGCCGGTGCCGCGCGGCCCGGCCAGGATCGTGCTGGACCTCAGACAGGCGCGGCGCTGGTCAGTGGAGGTGCTCGGTGGGGCGGGTTCCTGGACCCGGGAACTGAGCCCCCGGCACGCGGAGTTGCTGTATCTCCTCGCCGTCCACCGCTCCGGCCGCAGCGCCTCGGGCCTGGCCGGGGACGTGTTCGGGGACCCGGCCCGCACGGTGACGGTGCGTGCCGAGATGTCGCGAGTGCGGCGGTATCTGGGGGCGTTCCTGGAGCACCGGCCGTACCGGTTCGCCGAGGACGCCGAAGTCGAGGTGCTGCTTCCGGACGACCCGCGGGAGCTGCTGCCGCACTCGGCCGCACCCGCGGTGAGCAGGCAGCGCAGGTCCGCACCGGCACCCTGAGGTTCACTCCGAGTGCCGTACAAGCCGCCCCGAGGGGTGCATCTTTCGCATATTTGCAGAGTCTTCGTCCCTCGCACCGCTCACCTGCCGTAGCATCCCTCTACGGACCACCCCACCTGCTCCTCCGTCAACGTACGGATCACCAGGCGCAGTTGGTCCGTCTCGGGAGGACGTTATGAAGCATCGCGGCAGACACCGGCGGCGCAGGCGGGGCAGGGCGCTGCGCGCGACCCTGGCCGGGACGGCTCTCGCGCTCACCGCCGCCGCCACCCTGATCAGCGCCTCGCAGGCCACCGTCGCCGACGCCCCCGGGGCTCTGAAGCCCCTCGCCGCGTCCGACGCGTCCGGGCGGCTGCCGCTGGCCGAGCACCGGGTACCCGGGCGGTGGCTGAACCGGCTGGCGTCGGAGATGGGCCCGCCCGTCGGCGTCGGCACGGTGCTGGAGAACGCCGACCTCCCCCTGCGGGACGCGGCCGGCTGCTCGACCGCCGAGAAGCACAGCCTGCCGGTCGAGCCGGCGGCCACCCGCGCGTACTGCTTCGGCGGCTCCGACACCCGGGGCTGGCGGGCCGGCGCGGTCACGACCTCGGGCGACGCGGACGACGACGGCCGCTGGGACGGCAACCGCGTGATCCTGTCCGGCTGGACCCGGGGCGCCGAAGGCGGCTCCATGGACGGCCCGGCCCCCGGGCAGGGCCTCGCCAAGGTCGCCTTCGTCGACGCGAACGAACCCGGCGCGCTCCGCTACACCTGGGCCCTGCTGGCCGTCCCGGTGGACGGCGGGCGGGACTACCGCGGGCTGGTCTCCCCGCTGTCCGGCATGGTCTGGTACCAGGACAAGCTGCTGGTGACGACCCGCGAGGGCGACCGGGACGCGCTGTACGTGTACGACATGGACCGCATCCAGCGCGCCACCGTCGAGTCCGACGCGGTCGGCCGGGTGCGGGGCGGCTGGGCGGCGCACGGTTACCGGTTCGTGCTGCCGGCCGTCGGCTCGTACACCCTGCCCGGCGGGGACGACGCGGCCCGCCCGGCCACCGTCTCCCTGGACCGCAGCACCTCCCCCGACAGTCTGGTCGCGAGCGAGTGGGTGCCCGCGGACACCGACCGGCGCACCCGGCTGTGGCGTTACGCGCTGAGCCGGGACCCGGCCCGCTCCGGCCTGCTCACCACCGACTCCTCCGGTGAGGCGGCCCCGGTCGAGGCGTACGAGACCAAGACCGCCGACGTGCGGGGCGTGCTGGCCCGCCGTTCGGACTGGTACCTGGACCGCGCGGCGGGCAGCCCGGGCGGGCACGGGACGCTGTGGCGCCAGGACACGGACGGCGCGCGGGCGACGGAGTGCGGCACCGACGAGACGCGGCACTGCTGGAGCGGAGGGTCGGGCTCCCTGTCCTACTGGGAGGAGACCGGCGAGGTCTGGTCCCAGTCGGGGCGGATGCTGTTCGCGCTGCCGCTGACGTCCATGGACAGGGCGCTGCGCTGACCGGCGCCGCCCGCGGAGCACGGGGCCGATCGACAGACGTGTAGGTCAGATGGTTTTCTGGCCCGCATGACCACCATCGCCGTGACCACTTGGTCCCTGGAGCAGACCGCCCCGACCGACCTGCTGCCGGCCGTCGCGCCGGACGGGGACGTCAGGGTCGTCCGCTCCGAGGCGCCCTCGCCCGAGTTCAGCCGGTTCCTGTACGCGTCGGTGGGCGGCGACATCCTCTGGACGGACCGGCTCGGCTGGTCGTACGCGCGGTGGGTGGAGCACCTGGAGCGGCCCGGCGTGGAGACCTGGGTGGCGTACGACCGGGGCACGCCCGCGGGGTACGTGGAGCTGGAGGCGCAGGACGACGCGGTCGTGGAGATCGTCTACTTCGGGCTGCTCCCCGCCTTCCGGGGCCGCCGCATCGGCGGGCACCTGCTGTCCTACGGCACGGCCCGGGCCTGGGACCTCGCGGACCGCTGGGCGGGACTGTCCCCGACGAAGCGGGTCTGGCTGCACACCTGCAGCAAGGACGGCGAGCACGCGATGGACAACTACCAGCGGCGCGGCTTCAAGCTGTTCGACACCAAGGTCGAGGAGGAGGCGGATGCCGCCGCTCCGGGACCATGGCCTGGGGCGTTCCCCGTCTGACCTGGACGGACACCTCGGGGACGCCCGATGTGACCAACGACACCCTTGTCTTGCTCTGCGAGACAAGGGTGTCCGCATCTTGGACGAAGCTGGACTCTGTCCAGATCGCCGTGACACGCTTCCGTCATGTCTGGAACTGGAATTGCCTTGGTGAGTCGGCGGCACGTCGACCTCGGCCGCATGTCCAGCGCCATCTGTCCGGCGCTCTGAGCGTACTCAGCCCGCGCCCGACATCCCCCTTCTCCTTTCCTTTCCCGCGCAATGACGCGCATGTATGCCCATGCGCGCACGCGCAGGTCAGAGCCGCATTCCCGCCTGTCCGAAGGACGTATCAACCATGGCCGCCACCCCGCAGAAGCCTGCCGCCGCGACTCCCCGCCGCAAGGTGAGCCGTCACCGCGGTGAGGGCCAGTGGGCCGCGGGACACTTCACCCCGCTGAACGGCAACGAGCAGTTCAAGAAGGACGACGACGGTCTCAATGTGCGGACACGCATTGAGACGATCTACTCCAAGCGGGGCTTCGACTCGATCGACCCGAACGACCTGCGCGGCCGCATGCGCTGGTGGGGTCTGTACACCCAGCGCAAGCCCGGCATCGACGGCGGCAAGACGGCCGTCCTGGAGCCGGAGGAGCTGGACGACGAGTACTTCATGCTGCGCGTCCGGATCGACGGCGGGGCCCTGACCACGCAGCAGTTGCGGGTCATCGGCGAGATCTCGCAGGAGTTCGCGCGCGGCACCGCCGACATCACGGACCGGCAGAACGTCCAGTACCACTGGATCCGGATCGAGGACGTGCCCGAGATCTGGAACCGGCTGGAGGGCGTGGGCCTGTCGACGGTCACCGCGTGCGGCGACACCCCGCGTGTGATGATCGGCTCGCCGGTGGCGGGCATCGCCGAGGACGAGATCATCGACGCCACCCCGGCGCTGGAGGAGATGAAGCGCCGGGTCCTGAACAACCCGGCGTACTCGAACCTCCCCCGGAAGTTCAAGACCGCGATCTCGGGCTCGCCGGTGCTGGACGTGGTGCACGAGATCAACGACGTCGCGTTCGTCGGTGTCGTCCACCCCGAACACGGCCCCGGCTTCGACGTGTGGGTCGGCGGCGGCCTGTCCACCAACCCCAAGCTGGGCGTGCGGCTGGGCACCTGGGTGTCGATCGACGACGTGCCGGACGTCTACGAGGGCGTCATCTCGATCTTCCGTGACTACGGCTACCGCCGGCTGCGCACCCGCGCCCGGCTGAAGTTCCTCGTCGCCGACTGGGGCCCGGAGAAGTTCCGGCAGGTGCTGGAGGACGAGTACCTCCAGCGCAAGCTGACCGACGGCCCGGCCCCCGAGCAGCCGTCCCAGCTGTGGCGCGACCACATCGGCGTGCACCGGCAGAAGGACGGCCGGTTCTACGTCGGCTTCGCCCCGCGCGTGGGACGCGTCGACGGCGCGACGATCACGAAGATCGCCGACCTCGCCGAGGCCCACGGCTCGGGCCGGGTGCGGACCACCGTCGAGCAGAAGATGATCGTCCTCGACGTCGAGGAGGACAAGGTCGACTCGCTCGTCGAGGGCCTGGAGGCGCTCGACCTGACCGCCCGGCCGTCCTCGTTCCGGCGCGGCACCATGGCCTGCACCGGCATCGAGTTCTGCAAGCTGGCCATCGTCGAGACCAAGCAGCGCGGTTCGCAGCTGATCGACGAACTGGAGCGCCGACTGCCGGACTTCGGGGAGCCGATCACGATCAACCTCAACGGCTGCCCGAACGCCTGCGCCCGTATCCAGGTCGCGGACATCGGTCTCAAGGGCCAGCTCATGCTCAACGACCAGGGTGAGCAGGTCGAGGGCTACCAGGTGCACCTGGGCGGCGCCCTGGGCCTGGAGGCCGGCTTCGGCCGCAAGGTGCGCGGCCTGAAGGTCACCTCCGACGAACTGCCGGACTACATCGAGCGCGTCCTGAAGCGGTTCCAGGCCGAGCGCGAGGACGGCGAGCGGTTCGCCACCTGGGCGGCGCGGGCCGGCGAGGAGGCCCTGTCGTGAGCGAGCGCGCCGCACCGTTCTACTGCCCCTACTGCGGCGACGAGGACCTGCGTCCGAGCGAGGCCGCTGAGGGCAGGCACGGCGCGTGGGAATGCGCGGCGTGCAACCGGGCCTTCTCGCTGAAGTTCCTCGGGCTGCTGGCCCAGGGACTGAAGCGATCCGATTCCGGAGGGGCACAGATATGACGACCGCTCAGGAAGAGCGCACCACCGAGGACCTGAAGCAGCTCGCCGAGCAGGCGGGCCGTGATCTGGAGGACGCCTCCGCGCTGGAGATCCTCCAGTGGGCAGCGAAGACGTTCGGCAAGCGCTTCTGCGTGACCTCCTCGATGGAGGACGCCGTGGTGGCCCACCTCGCCGCCCGCGCCATGCCCGGCGTCGACGTCGTCTTCCTCGACACCGGCTACCACTTCGAGGAGACCATCGGCACCCGCGACGCGGTCGAGGCCGTGATGGACGTCAACCTCATCACGCTCACCCCGCACCAGACGGTCGCCGAGCAGGACGCCGAGTACGGCCCGAAGCTGCACGACCGCGACCCCGATCTGTGCTGCAAGCTGCGCAAGGTGCAGCCGCTGGAGCAGGGCCTGAAGGACTACCAGGCCTGGGCGACCGGTCTGCGCCGCGACGAGTCCCCGACCCGGGCGAACACCCCGGTGGTCGGCTGGGACGAGAAGCGGCAGAAGGCCAAGATCTCACCGATCGCCCGCTGGACCCAGGACGACGTGGACGCGTACGTCACCGAGCACGGCGTGCTGACGAACCCGCTGCTGATGGACGGCTACGCCTCCGTCGGCTGCGCCCCCTGCACCCGCCGCGTCCTGGAGGGCGAGGACGCCCGCGCCGGACGCTGGGCGGGCCGCAGCAAGACCGAGTGCGGGCTGCACGGATGACGACGACGATTCAGGAGAGTGACGTGACGACCGGAGCCACCGTCTGGCTCACGGGTCTGCCGAGCGCGGGCAAGACCACCATCGCCTACGAGCTGGCCAGCCGGCTCCGCGCGGAGGGCCACCGGGTCGAGGTGCTCGACGGCGACGAGATCCGCGAGTTCATCTCCGCGGGCCTCGGCTTCAGCCGCGAGGACCGGCACACGAACGTGCAGCGCATCGGCTTCGTCGCCGAACTGCTCGCCCGCAACGGCGTGCTGGCCCTCGTCCCGGTCATCGCGCCCTACCAGGACAGCCGGGAGGCGGTACGCAAGCGCCACCAGGCGAACGGCACCGCGTATGTCGAGGTGCATGTCGCGACGCCCGTCGAGGTGTGCAGCGAGCGTGACGTGAAGGGCCTGTACGCCAAGCAGGCCGCGGGCGAGCTCACCGGGCTCACCGGCGTCGACGACCCGTACGAGGCGCCCGAGTCGCCCGATCTGCGCATCGAGTCGCAGAACCAGACCGTGCAGGAGTCCGCGGCATCGGTGCACGCCCTGCTCAGCGAAAGGGGACTGGCATGACGACCGCTGCCACCGTTTCCGAGGAGACCGACAGCCCGTACGCGCTGTCGCACCTCGACGCCCTCGAGTCCGAGGCGGTGCACATCTTCCGCGAGGTGGCGGGCGAGTTCGAGCGGCCGGTGATCCTCTTCTCCGGCGGCAAGGACTCCATCGTCATGCTGCATCTGGCGCTGAAGGCCTTCCGGCCGGCGTCGGTGCCGTTCTCCCTGCTGCACGTGGACACCGGGCACAACTTCCCCGAGGTCCTCGACTACCGCGACCGCACGGTGGAGAAGCACGGGCTGCGGCTGCACGTCGCCTCCGTGCAGGACTACATCGACCGCGGCGTCCTCAAGGAGCGCCCGGACGGCACCCGCAACCCGCTGCAGACGCTGCCGCTGACCGAGAAGATCCAGGCGGAGAAGTTCGACGCCGTCTTCGGTGGCGGCCGCCGCGACGAGGAGAAGGCCCGGGCCAAGGAGCGGGTGTTCTCCCTGCGGGACGAGTTCTCCCAGTGGGACCCGCGCCGGCAGCGCCCGGAGCTGTGGAACCTGTACAACGGCCGGCACGCGCCCGGTGAGCACGTCCGCGTGTTCCCGCTGTCCAACTGGACCGAGCTGGACGTGTGGCAGTACATCGCCCGCGAGGGCATCGAGCTGCCGCAGATCTACTACGCGCACGAGCGCGAGGTGTTCTCCCGCAGCGGCATGTGGCTGACCGCCGGCGAGTGGGGCGGGCCGAAGGACGGCGAGACCGTCGAGAAGCGGCTGGTGCGCTACCGGACCGTGGGTGACATGTCCTGCACCGGCGCGGTGGACTCCGACGCCGACACCATCGAGAAGGTGATCCTGGAGATCGCCGCCTCCCGGCTCACCGAACGCGGCGCCACCCGCGCCGACGACAAGATGTCCGAGGCCGCGATGGAAGACCGCAAGCGCGAGGGGTACTTCTAGAGATGAGCACCATCACGACCGAGGAACTCTCGGAGACCACGCTGCTGCGGTTCGCCACCGCGGGCTCCGTCGACGACGGCAAGTCCACCCTCGTCGGGCGGCTGCTGCACGACTCCAAGTCGGTCCTCACCGACCAGCTGGAGGCCGTGGAGCGCGTCTCCGCGAGCCGCGGCCAGGAGGCCCCGGACCTCGCGCTGCTGACGGACGGCCTGCGGGCCGAGCGGGAGCAGGGCATCACGATCGACGTGGCGTACCGCTACTTCGCCACCCCGCGCAGGCGGTTCATCCTCGCCGACACCCCCGGCCATGTGCAGTACACGCGGAACATGGTCACCGGCGCCTCCACCGCCGAGCTGACGGTGATCCTGATCGACGCCCGCAACGGCGTCGTCGAGCAGACCCGCCGGCACGCCGCCCTCGCCGCGCTGCTGCGCGTCCCGCACGTGGTCCTCGCGGTCAACAAGATGGACCTCGTCGGGTACGAGGAGAAGGTGTTCGCCGCCATCGCCGAGGAGTTCACGGCGTACGCGACCGAGCTGGGCGTTCCCGAGGTCACCGCGATCCCGATCTCGGCGCTCGTCGGCGACAACGTGGTGGAGCCTTCCGCGAACATGGACTGGTACGGCGGCCCGACCGTGCTGGAGCACCTGGAGACCGTGCCGGTCAGCCACGACCTGAGCCACTGCCACGCCCGGCTGCCCGTGCAGTACGTGATCCGGCCGCAGAGCGCCGACCTCCCGGACTACCGGGGCTACGCCGGTCAGATCGCCGCCGGTTCCTTCCGCGTCGGCGAGTCCGTCACGGTGCTGCCGTCGGGCCGCGCCTCGAAGATCTCCGGCATCGACCTGCTGGGCGAGCCGGTCGACGTGGCCTGGACGACGCAGTCGGTGACCCTCCTGCTGGAGGACGACATCGACATCTCCCGCGGCGACCTGATCGTCCCGAGCAAGGACGCGCCCGCGACCACGCAGGACATCGAGGCGACCGTCTGCCATGTCGCCGACGCCCCGCTGACGGTCGGGCACCGGGTGCTGCTCAAGCACGGCACCCGCACGGTCAAGGCGATCGTCAAGGACATCCCCTCCCGTCTCACGCTCGCCGACCTGTCCCTGCACCCGCACCCGGGACAGCTCGTCGCCAACGACATCGGCCGGGTGAAGATCCGTACCGCCGAGCCGCTGCCGGTCGACTCCTACGCCGACTCGCGCCGCACCGGCTCGTTCATCCTGATCGACCCGAACGACGGCACCACCCTCACCGCCGGCATGGTCGGCGAGTCCTTCGCGGCCCCGGAGCCGGTCAAGGACGAGTCCGAGGACGACGGGTGGGACTTCTGACATGACCTCCCCCGACTTCTACTCGATGTTCGCCAAGGAGGGCGGCCGCGTCGGCAGCGGTGCTCTCGGCAGCGGGCAGGGCGGAGTGGCGCGATGTGTGCGCTGACGTACGCGCACCGCATGCGCGCCCTCGCCCCCCGCCGCCGTAGACGAAAACCTGCCGACCTCCCGGCCACGACCTGAGAGACCGTGACCGCCGGGCCTCCGAGAGGACCACCTCCCGTGCCTGCTTCATCCGCTCTTCGCCGCGGCCTCGCGGTCGTCGCCGCACTTCCCCTGCTCACGCTGGCCGCCTGCGGCTACGGCTCCCAGGCCAAGGACGACGGCACCGCCAAGGTCGCCGCAGGGGCGAAGAAGATCGACGGTCTCGACAGCGTCAAGATCGGCTACTTCGGCAATCTGACCCACGGAACCGCGCTGGTGGGCATGCAGAAGGGCTTCTTCCAGAAGGCCCTCGGCGCCACCAGGGCCGCGCCCGCGGTCTTCAACGCGGGTCCCTCGGAGATCGAGGCGCTCAACTCCGGTTCGATCGACATCGGCTGGATCGGCCCCTCCCCCGCCATCAACGGCTACACCAAGTCCGCCGGCAAGAACCTGCGCATCATCGGCGGTTCGGCGTCCGGCGGTGTGAAGCTCGTGGTCGACCCGGACAAGATCAAGTCGCTGAAGGACGTCAAGGGCAAGCGCATCGCGACCCCGCAGCTCGGCAACACGCAGGACGTGGCGTTCCTCAACTGGGCGGCCGACCAGGGCTGGAAGGTCGACCCGCAGAGCGGCAAGGGTGACGTCACGGTCGTCCGCAGCGACAACAAGGTCACGCCGGACGCCTACAAGGCCGGGTCCGTCGACGGTGCCTGGGTGCCGGAGCCGACCGCGTCGAAGCTGGTAGCCGAGGGCGGCAAGGTGCTGCTCGACGAGGCGTCGCTGTGGCCGGACGAGAAGTTCGTGATCACGAACATCATCGTGCGGCAGGAGTTCCTCGAGAAGCACCCGAAGGTCGTCGAGGCCGTGCTGAAGGGCTCGGTCGAGACCAACAAGTGGATCAACGCCGACCCCGACGCGGCGAAGGCGGCTGCGAACAAGCAGCTGGAGGAGGACTCCGGCAAGGCGCTGCCCGCCGATGTGCTGGACCCGGCGTGGAAGTCGATCCGGTTCACCGACGACCCGCTGGCCTCCACCCTCGGCACCGAGGCCGAGCACGCGGTGAAGGCGGGGCTGCTCGAGAAGCCGGACCTGAAGGGCATCTACGACCTCGCGCCGCTGAACAAGGTCCTGAAGGCCGAGGGCGAGCCCGCGGTCGACGACGCCGGACTCGGCGCGAAGTAAGCCCGCACCCGAAGCCGCATTGTGAAGAGTTCCCAGGAGGTGACGACCATGGCCACGACCCTCGCCAAGGCCGCCGACGGCACCGAGTCGGCCACGCACGCCGCCCGGATCGGACACGTGTCGAAGTCGTATCCGGGCCCCGCCGGGCAGCAGCTCGTCCTGGACGACATCACCCTCGATGTCGCGCCGGGAGAGTTCGTCACCCTCCTGGGGGCCTCGGGCTGCGGCAAGTCCACCCTGCTCAACCTGGTGGCGGGCCTGGACCGCCCCACCGTCGGCGAGATCGCCACGGACGGCCGCCCGGCGCTGATGTTCCAGGAGCACGCGCTGTTCCCGTGGCTGACCGCGGGCAAGAACATCGAACTCGCCCTGAAGCTGCGGGGCGTGCCGAAGGCCGAGCGCCGGGAGCGTGCCGAAGAGCTGCTCGAACTGGTGCGGCTGAAGGGCGCGTACGGCAAGCGGGTGCACGAGCTGTCGGGCGGGATGCGCCAGCGCGTCGCGCTGGCCCGTGCGCTCGCCCAGGAGAGCAAGCTGCTGCTGATGGACGAGCCGTTCGCGGCTCTGGACGCCATCACGCGGGACGTGCTGCACGACGAGCTGACCCGCATCTGGCGCGAGACGCAGCTGTCCGTCCTGTTCGTCACGCACAACGTGCGCGAGGCGGTCCGGCTCGCGCAGCGCGTGGTGCTGCTGTCCTCCCGTCCGGGACGGATCGCACGCGAGTGGACGGTGGACATCCCGCACCCGCGCCGCATCGAGGACACCCAGGTGGCGGAGCTGTCCGTCGAGATCACCGAAGAACTGCGTGGGGAGATCCGCCGTCATGGCCAGCACTGATTCGACGACCGTCGCCAAGGACGGCAGCGATCTCGCCGGACTGGAGGCGGGCCTCGACGCGCTGGAGACGCGGCAGACGCTCCGCACGCCGTTCCGGCAGACTTTCGTCCAGAAGATCCTGCCGCCCCTCCTCGCCGTCGCGCTGGTGCTGGCGGTCTGGCAGGCGCTCGTCTCGTTCAAGATCGTCGACGACCCGGCCAAGCTGCCCGCGCCGTCCGCGGTGTGGGACGTCGTCCGGACGGCGTGGCTCCAGGGCGAGTTGCTCGGCTACATCTGGACCAGCGTCTCGCGCGGTCTGCTCGGCTTCTGCCTCGCCCTGGTGATCGGCACGCCGCTGGGACTGATCGTCGCCCGCGTGAAGTTCATCCGCGCGGCGATCGGCCCGATCCTGTCGGGCCTGCAGTCCCTGCCGTCGGTCGCCTGGGTGCCGCCGGCGGTGATCTGGCTGGGTCTGAACAACTCGATGATGTACGCGGTGATCCTGCTCGGCGCGGTCCCGTCGATCGCCAACGGCCTGGTCTCCGGCGTCGACCAGGTGCCCCCGCTGTTCCTGCGCGCGGGCCGCACGCTCGGCGCCACGGGCCTGAAGGGCACCTGGCACATCGTCCTGCCCGCCGCCCTGCCCGGCTATGTGGCGGGTCTGAAGCAGGGCTGGGCCTTCTCCTGGCGCTCCCTGATGGCCGCCGAGATCATCGCGTCCTTCCCCGACCTCGGCGTCGGCCTGGGCCAACTGCTGGAGAACGGCCGCAACGCCAGCGACATGGCCATGGTCTTCGAGGCCATCCTCCTGATCCTCGTCGTCGGCATCGCCATCGACCTGCTGATCTTCAGTCCGCTGGAGCGGTGGGTGCTGCGCAGCCGCGGCCTGCTGGTGAAGAGCTGAAGCCCATGAACAGCAAGCCCGTCCTCCTCGTCATCGCCCACGGCAGCCGCGACCCGCGTCATGCCGCGACGGTGCACGCCCTGGTGCGCCGGGTACGTTCGCTGCGCCCCGACGTACGCGTGGAGACGGGCTTCCTGGACTTCAACGTCCCCTCGGTGCAGGGGGTGCTGGAGTCCCTGGCGGTGCAGGGCGTCCGCGACGTCGTCGCCCTGCCCCTCCTCCTCACCCGGGCGTTCCACGCGAAGGCCGACATTCCCGCGGTCCTCGCGGACGCGCCCCCGCAGCTCCGCATCCACCAGGCGGACGTCCTGGGCCCCTCTCCTCTCCTCCTGGCAGCCCTGGAGCGGCGGCTGTACGAGGCGGGCCTGACCCCCGCCGACAAGTCCTCGACCGGGGTCGTCCTGGCCTCGGCGGGGTCCACCGACCCGGAGGCGATCGCAGTGATCGCAGAAATCGCGCGGGAGTGGCGGCACACCGGCTGGTGCGCCGTGCGGCCTGCGTTCGCCTCCGCTGGTTCTCCCGCGGGGTTCCCCCGCACCGAGGACGCCGTCCGCGAACTCCGCGCACTCGGCTGCTCCCGGGTCGCCGTCTCCCCGTACGTGCTGGCCCCCGGCTTCCTGCCGGACCGTATCGCCCGGGGGGCGGCCGAGGCGGACGTCCTGGCGGATGTCCTGGGACCGGCGCCGGAGGTGGCGCGGGTGGTGCTGGAGCGGTACGAGGCGGCACGGGTGCCGTTGCCGGCGGCCGTGAGCGCCTGACGGTCACGCCGCTGCTTCCTCGTGCGGTTCCGGCTGGAGGGCGAAGGAGTACGGGGCCCACGGGCCGGTGATCTCCACGCGGAGGCCGGGCACGCCCTGCGCCGCCGTGAGGATGCCCGTGCGGAATGCGGTGACCCGGTCCTTCGGGACGAGGTAGGCGTCGTTGCCGAGGTTGGTGCCGGGGGCCGTGCCCGCCAGGCTGCCGCGTTCTGGGGTGTGGGCGACGCGGTCGACGGCGAGGGTCCCGGCCGTTTCGGTGAGGTGGGCGGCGGCCTGGGCGACCGTACGCCAGGCCTCCTCGTTCCTGCGCTGTCTGCGGCGGCGGATCACCTGGTAGGCCCGCCCGACGCCGAGGCCCGTCAGGGGGTCCTGCGCGGACTCCGCGTCGGCCTCGGGCGGGGTGATGTCCGGGGCGGCGTAGATCTTCACGCCGAGTTCGACGTGGCCCGTGAGCCGGTCGAGCAGGGAGAGGAAGTAACCGCGGCGGGTGTCGAGGGCCTGCCGGGCGGTGTCCTCGTCGCGGTAGACGGTGGCGAGGCGCAGGGGCAGCACGGCGGTGCCGGACGCGACCAAGGCGGCCACCACGGCGTGGTGGGAACGGACCGTGGACTCCAGCCAGTCCAGGTCGTCGAGGTGGGCCTGGAGGGGTGCGTCGTCGTAGTCGGCGGGCGGGACGTGGCCGACGGCGAAGGCGAGCTGAGGGCTGCTGACCGCCGGGGTGACCAGGTGGATCGGCTCTCCGGCGACACCGCGCAGGTGGGCCGCGGCCGCCGCGGCCTCGGGGGTGCGGCGCAGGACCGCGTAGGCGTAGACGAGGTTCGTGTCGCTCATGACTGCGGGCTCCTGTCGGTGGCCGTGCGATTCCTCTCGCGAGACTCCGTTCTCGTGCCGTCCTTCCGTAGGTACGGAAGGGGTGGCTAAGGCGTTCAGCCGAACGCCCGGCGGGTTGACCGCGCGAGGGCGCGGCCCGCTCCGCGGACGACTGGCCGCGGCTCTGCACGGACCCGCGGCCGACCGCGCCGGCCGAGATCACGTCGTACACGTCCTACCTGGGGGACCGCCGGGTCACGTTGCCCGCTCGCTGAACGGGGTCGCCTGGTGGAACCAGAGCAGCCAGCGGCCCTCCGTGCGCCGCCACAGCGAACTGCGGTGTGCGCGGCTGCCGTCGTACTCCGTGTCGTAGGTGAGGTGGACCAGGTCCGGGGCGAGCTGCACGCCTCTCAGGGCGGAGACGGCGACGGGCCGGGCGCCGGACTCGGTGGTCGCGGCCAGGGAGGCGATGATGGCGGCCCGGCTCCAGTGCCGGCCGGAGGCGCCGAACTCGTGGAAGTCGGGGTGGAGCAGCGCCCCGACCCGCTCCGGCGATCGGCGGACCTTCGGGGTGAGCAGGGCGAGTTCGCCCTCCATCGCGGACTCGACGGCCGGGTTGTGCTCAGGCACCGGTCATCTCCACCAGCTTGACGACGGTGTTCCAGTTGCGGGTCGTGGCGATCACGCCCTTGTTGATGCGCGGTTTCGACAGGTGTTCGGCGAGCTTGGAACGGCCCAGGCCGTTCGGGGCGTACAGGTACAGGGCCCGGTCGGCGAGGCGGAACTCCTCGGGGAGGTAGGCGTCCTGGTCGATCTCCGCGAAGCGGTCTGCGGTGACGGGGGTGGAGAAGTAGGTGACGTGGAGCTGCTTGGCCTCCAGGTCGGCGGCCGGGAACGGGCAGGCGTCGGCGACGGCCCGCAGATAGGCGTGGTCGCGCACGATCACGTCGACGCCGAAGCCGAAGCGCTTGTCGATGGCCTGCGCGATCTCGTCGGCCAGCGACTCCTCGCTGCCGTGGCCGGCGGAGAACACGGCCTGGCCGCTCTGCAGGTAGGTGCGTACGTCGTCGTGGCCGAGGCCCGCCAGGAGGGTGCGCAGGTCGGCCATGGGGACCTTCCTGCTGCCGCCCACGTTGATTCCGCGCAGCAGGGCCGCGTATGTCGTCGTCATCCGCTCACGATAAGGCGGCCGTCGTGCCCCGTGGGGGTGGGCACGACGGCCGCCGCGGGCAGCTGCCCGGCACCGTAAATTACTCACCGGTCTTCGCGGGGCACAACCGTCTGCTCAGGATCCACACACCCGGGGAGCCCGAATTGTCTCGCGATAGGTGTAGGGGACCACAGTCCGTGGGGGTCCTCCCCAGTGGGGAGGGAGCTCGCTCCGTGGGGATGAGTTCCGGCCCCGCCACTTCACCGGGCAGCACGACGAGATGGCTTTATCCGGCCCATACCTTCGAAGCGGAAGGGGGCGGCAGGGGGCCGCCACCGCATCACGAGGGGGCAAGCCCGTCATGGGGAACGGAGACATACGGGTGCGGGGCCTCGCCGCCCGGGCCGGCGGCTGGAGCGCCCGGCACCGATGGGCTGCCGTCGGTATCTGGGTGCTGTTCGTCGTCCTGGCGATGGGGCTCGGTTCGGCAGCGGGCCGGGTCGACGTCAAGGACAGCGACCAGCTGAAGGGCGAGACGCACACCGCCGCGCGGATCATCGAGGACGCCGGGATCGACGAGCCGGCCACTGAGACCGTGCTGATCCAGGCCGAGAGCGATGACCTGAAGGCGACGGACGCCGAGTTCCGGGACGCCGTCGACGCCGTCGTGCGGGCCGTCGAGGGGACCGGCCGGACCACCGAGGTGACCTCGCCGTACGACACGAAGACGATCTCGAAGGACGGCCGCAGCGCGCTCGTGCAGTTCGACATGCGCGGCGAGCCGGACACCGCCGGCGAGCGGGTCGAGCCGGTGCTGAAGGCCGTCGAGGGCGTCCAGCAGGAGCACGAGGCGCTGCGGATCGAGGAGATCGGCGGCGCCAGCATGATGAAGACGTTCGCCGACGCGTACGGCGACGACTTCAAGAAGGCCGAGTACTCCGCGGTGCCGGTGGCCTTCGGCATCCTGCTGATCGCGTTCGGCGCGCTGGTCGCGGCGCTGCTGCCGGTGGTGCTGGCGATCACCGCGATCATGGCGACGATGGGTCTGATGGGCGTCGTCAGCCATGTGATACCGATGAGCGATGCCGCGAACTCCGTGATGCTGCTGGTCGGTCTGGCCGTCGGCGTCGACTACTGCCTGTTCTACCTGCGCCGGGAACGCGAGGAGCGCGAGGCGGGCCGGGACGCGCAGACGGCCCTCCGGATCGCCGCCGCGACCAGCGGCCGGGCGATCGTCGTCTCGGGTGTCACGGTGTGCGTGGCGATGGCGGGCATGCTGTTCACCGGCCTCGCCGAGTTCGAGGCGATGGGCCTGGCCTCGCTGATGGTGGTGGCCGTGGCCATGGTGGGGTCCGTGACGGTGCTGCCCGCGCTGCTGTCGCTGCTGGGCGAGCGCGTAGAGAAGGGCCGCCTGCCGTTCCTGCGGCGGCGCAAGCGGAGCGGCGGGCGTCAGGACAGCCGGTTCTGGACGGCCGTGCTGCGGCGCGTCCTCGCCAAGCCGGTGGTCGCCGTCGTCGTGGCGGCCGGTGCGCTGCTGGCCATCTCGGCCCCCGCGCTCGATATGAAGACGCAACAGCTCACCCTGGACCAGGAGTTCGGTGACTCGCTGCCCATCGTGCAGACGTACAACCGGCTCAACGACGCTTTCCCGGGCGGTTCCGAACCGGCCGAGGTGATCGTCAAGGCGCACGACATCAACGCGCCGGAGGTGAAGTCCGCGCTCGCCGACTTCCGTGACCGGGCGATCAGTTCGGGCGCTTCGCGGGGCCCGGTGGAGATCAAGCTGCACGACGCGCGGAACGTCGCGTTCGTCTACGTCCCGCTCGTCGGCGGTTCCGATCTGGACAAGGCGGAGGCGAGCCTGGACAAGCTGCGTGAGGAGGTGCGTCCGGCCACGCTCGGCAAGGTCGACGGGGTCGAGGCGCCCATCACCGGGCAGGTCGCGGGTTCCAAGGACTTCAACGACCAGCTGGCGGGCGCGGTCGTCCCGGTGTTCGCGTTCGTCGTGGTCTTCGCCTTGGCGCTGATGCTGCTGTCGTTCCGTTCGCTGACCATCGCGGTCACGTCGATCGTGCTGAACCTGCTGTCGGTGGGCGCCGCGTACGGCATCCTCGTCGCTGTCTTCCAGCACGGCTGGGGCGCGTCCCTGGTGGGCGCGGAGGGCGTCGGCGCGATCATCACCTGGCTGCCGCTGTTCCTCTTCGTGATCCTGTTCGGCCTGTCGATGGACTACCACGTGTTCGTGGTCTCCCGGATCCGCGAGGCGCGGCTGCGGGGCCTGGCGACGAAGGAGGCGATCCGGCACGGCGTGGTCACCACGGCCGGGGTGGTCACCAGTGCCGCGGTCATCATGGTCGCCGTGTTCGCGATCTTCGGGACGCTGTCCATGCAGTCCATGAAGCAGATGGGCGTCGGCCTCGCGGCCGCGGTGCTCATCGACGCGACGATCATCCGGGGTGTACTGCTGCCGGCCGTGATGGCGCTGCTCGGCGAGCGCAACTGGTACCTGCCGAAGTGGCTGCACCGGCTGCCGGACCTCACGCACGACGAGACGCCCCAGGCGGTCACCCGACCGGCGGCACGGGACGACGAGGGTGAGCCCCTCAAGGTCTGATCGCCGCGGTGGTGCGCAGGGCCTGTTGGTTGCCGAAGCAACCAACAGGCCCTTCCGTGCGCTCGCGTCAGGTCAGCCGGCGCACCTGGAGCACCCGCTCGTCGCAGCGCACGATCTCCAGCTCGCGGTCCGGGCGGGTGCCGCCGACGGTGAGCGCGATGTGACGGTCCGACAGGAGCCGCCAGCGACCGGGTACGGCGCCGGGGGCGTCACCGCGCCCCAGCGGGTGGTCGACGAAGGTGCCGTCGGGCACGAACTCCATGCCGCGGCGCCCGCGCGCGGGCGGGAAGGGGAAGTCGTCCGGCCGGTAGACCCGCACGTCCTCGTGGTCCTCCTCGTAGGAGTGGAGCCACGAGCGGAACAGGTCCGGCGGGGGCTCTCGCATGACCGGCCACCTCACTCGTCCGACACCGTCCACATTGCCGCTCTTATGCCGAAGTGCCTAGAATTATCAGTGTATGGGTTCGGAGGGAACGGGCAACCGACCGCTCCGCCCGGCGTCGCCCGGCCCTCGCGGCGCGTGTCAGACGCGCAGTTCCGCAGCCGCGTGCGCGGCACACCCCAGCTCCCCCAAGGGGGAAGCCATGTCCGATGCGCAGGCATTCCATCGCGCCACCTCGCCCGACTACAGCCGCTGGTGCGGCGCCATGGAGGTGCACCGCAGACTCCTCACCCTGAACCCGGAGTACGCCGAGAACCGGGCCCTGATCGAGAACACCGCGTTCGCCTACGAGTCGATGGATCAGGTCACCGCCCGGCAGGGCCTGATCGACATCCCCGTCGTCGTGCACGTCGTGCACAGCACCCCCGAGCAAGACGTGAGCGACGCCCAGATCCACAGTCAGATCGACGTCCTCAACCAGGACTTCCGCGCGAGCAACCCGGACGTGAGCAAGGTGCCCGCGATCTGGCAGGACCTGGTGGCCGACGCACGCCTGCAGTTCCACCTCGCCCGGACCGACCCGCTGGGCCGCCCCACGGACGGCATCACACGGACCCGGAGCGCGAACGCCGACTGGGACACCGACGACCTGGTCAAGTTCAGCCTGAGCGGGGGCCAGGACGCCTGGCCCGCGGACGTCTACCTGAATCTCTGGGTCTGCCGGCTGCGCCGCGGGCTGCTGGGCTACGCCCAGTTCCCGGGCGGCGCCGCCTCCACGGACGGCGTGGTCGTCACGCACACCGCCCTCGGGACCACCGGCACCGCCACGGCACCGTTCGACGGCGGCCGCACGGCCGTGCACGAGATCGGGCACTGGCTGAACCTGCGGCACATCTGGGGCGACGACGACGAGGGGTGCAGCGGCAGCGACTTCGTGGCGGACACCCCCAACCAGGCCGGGGCGAACACCGGTTCACCCCGCTTCCCCCATGTGACGTGCAGCAACGGACCGGACGGCGACATGTTCATGAACTACATGGACTACACCGACGACGCCGCGATGTTCATGTTCACCAAGGGCCAGTCGGCACGCATGGACGCCACGCTCGACAACGCCCGCCTGACCCTCACCCGCCAGGCCGTCGCGGTGTGACGACGGCCTGACCAGTGCCCCGGCAGGCAACGTTCGGCCCGTCGCGACGCCCGGCACGCTCCCCCAAGCTCTTCGAGCGGGGGGGGGACCCCCACTCGCCGCACCGGCCGAAAGCCCAAGTACGTCCAGTACGAGGACTTCCGGCCGGCACGCCGAGAGCACGCACCGGACGCCGCTCCTTGACGGGCCAACGTTGCCCGCCGGAGCACTAGCTCCGGCGGGCGGTCAGTTCGGCCTCGATGAGGTCGGCCGCGCGCCTGGTGCCGCCCTCCTGGGCCGTCTCCGCCTGCAGTTCCTTCAGACGCCGGGCGACCTCCGGATCTCCGACCAGGGCGAGGGCCGCGGCGCGCAGGGTCTCGGCGGTCGCCTCCTGCGTGGGGACGCGGCGGGCGACGCCGAGGCCCTGGAGCATCTCCGCGTTGCCGAACTGGTCCACGGCCTGCGGTACGGCGATCATCGGCGTCGCGGTGGCCAGGCCCTCCTGGCTGCCGCCGGCGCCGGCGTGCGTGACGAACAGGTCGGCCTGCTTCAGGATGGCCAACTGCGGCACCCAGGAGTGCACCTCCACGTTCGCCGGGACGTCCGCGAACTCGGCCCGGTCGACGTGCTTGCCGACCGAGAGCACCAGATGCCAGCCGGGCAGGTCGCCGAACGCCTTGACACACTCCCGGTAGAAGCCGGACTGCTTGGTGAAGGCGGACCCGAGGGACACGAGCACGACCTTCTCGGCATCGGCCGGGCGCTGCCAGCCGCCCTCGGCGGTGCGGTCGCCCTGGCAGGCGCCGACGAAGGAGTACACGCGCTCGTCGACACGGTCCGCGTTCGGCTGGAGCGCCTTCGGGAGCAGGACGATCGAGCGGTCGGGCCGGCCCCCGAAGTCGTCGGGGTGCTGTGTGATCCCGTTCTCCTCGAGCCAGGCATGGAAGCGGGCGTAGTAGGCACGGCCCCGTTCGGTCTTCTTCGGCTCCTCCCACAGGGGCCGGGCCACCTCCTCCTCGTACCCCTCCCAGACGACCATGGCCGGCGAGAGGGAGACCGCGGGGACGCCCCAGCGGTGGGCCAGGACCCGGCCCGGGTAGGAGGCGATGTCGTGCAGGACGAGGTCCGGCTCGTCACCCTCGTACGCCTCGATCAGCTGCGGGAGGGCCTGGATCGCGTCGGCGAGGAACGGCTCCACGTTGTCCAGCAGTGTGCTCCCCCACGCTTCCGGGTCGTCGTCGGGCGAGGGCAGCGTGGAGTTCCAGGGCTTCGCCTCGGCGCCGGTGTCCGCGACCTTGTCCGCGAAGACGGGCGGGATCGCGTAGGTCACCCGGTGGCCGCGCGCCACGAGCTCGCGGATCACCTCCAGACTCGGGTTCACGTGGCCGTGGGCGGCGATGGAGAACATGGCGATGTGGGCGCGACTGGTCATGCGCCGACCGTACGCGAGACGATACGTCTCGTGCAACATGAATTCCGTCAGCGCTGATAGCGCGCCAGCACCAGGTTTCCGTCATCCTCCAGACGGGCTCTCAGCTCCCGGAGGCCGATCGCCCCGCTGTAGTACTCCTGGAACGCGGGGGTGGCGACCTTGTCCTTCCACTCCGGGTAGCCGCGGACGGACTGGGCCGGGGCCGGGCGCAGGTGCTCGGCGAGGGCCGTGCCGGTGGCCCAGCCGTCCTTCGTCCGGTGCAGGGCGGGGTCCTTCAGGGCCTGGCTGCCGGTGGGCAGCATCCAGTCGCCGAGGGCGAGCCGGACCATGTTCGCCGGCCTGAGAAGGAAGTCGAGGAACTCCGCGGCCTCCTTCTTGTGCGGGCTGTCCTCGGCGATGGAGAGGGTCTGCGGGCTGACGCCCTGGGTGAGTCCGCCGGCGCCCGCCGGGGCGGGCAGAACCTGCCAGTCGAAGCCCTTCGGGGCCTGCTGGACGATCTGCTGACGGTAGGAGAAGCCGAGCGGGACCATCGCGTACCTGCCTGCGAAGAAGCCGGGCAGCGTGTCGGAGCCGCCGCTGCCGAGGGTCGTGGGCGAGGCGCTGCGGTCGGTGTTCGCCTGGCCGTGGACGGTGCGCGGCACCACCTGGTCGGCCGCCTCGAACCGGACCGTCACCTTGCCGTCCGGCCCCCGGTGGAAGAGCCGTCCACCCGCCGACAGCGAGAGGTTGAGCGTGGCGGAGACGGGTTCCTTCAGCGGCCAGGCGACGCCGTACTTCCCCCGGCCGCTGAGGCGCTCGGTGATCCGGCGGAACTCGGCCCAGCTCCACGGCTTCTCCGGCGTCGGGATCCGTGTGCCGGACTGTCGGAGCCACTTCGCGTTGGCGATCAGCACGCGCGGTTCCTGGAGGAACGGCACCCCGTAGAGGCCGTCCCCGAAGGCGGTCGTCTCCCAACTGCGCCGCGGGATGTCCGACTTCAGCCTCGCGGACAGCAGGCCGGTGAGATCGGCCAGGTAGCCGCCGTAGGCGAAGTCCGCCAGATCGTCGGAGGCGTCGTGGATGATGTCGGGCGCCTCGCCGCCCTCGAAGGCGGTGAGGAGCTGGTCGTGGACGCTGTCCCAGCTGCCCTGGACGTACTCGACCCGGACATCCGGGTGGGTGGCGTTCCACTCCTTCACCAGCGCCCTGTTGGCCTCGACGGACTCCTCCTGCCAGGCCAGGGACTGGAAGCGCAGGGTGATCCGGCCGTCGTCGCGGGTGCCGCCGGAGGAGCAGCCGGCGAGCAGCAGCAGGAGGACCAGGGCCAGCAGACGGGTGCGCATCAGCTCTTCACCGCCCCGGTGAGCATGCCGCCCGTGATCCGCCGCTGGATGACCGCGAAGACGACCAGCGAGGGCAGGGTCGCGAGGAACGCGGCCGCGGCGAGCGGACCGAGGTCGGCGACGCCCTCGGCGCCGATGAAGTGGGTGAGGACCACGGGAAGCGTCTGTTTCTCCGGTGTCTTGAGGAGGACGAGCGCGAAGAAGAACTCGTTCCACGCGGTGATGAACGCGAACAGCGCGGTCGCCACGATGCCCGGCGCGAGCAGCGGCGCGGTCACCGACACCAGCGTCCGCACCCGGCCCGCCCCGTCGACCGCCGCCGCCTCCTCCAGCTCGGGCGGCACGGCCCGTACGTACCCGGCGAGCATCCACAGCGCGAAGGGCAGCGCCCACACCACGTACACCAGCACCAGCCCCGGCACGGAGTTGATCAGGCGGAGGTTCTTCAGCGCGAGGAACAGCGGGATGATCAGCAGGACGAACGGGAACGCCTGGCTGACCACCACCCAGCCCGTCACCGCCTTCGCGAGCCGGGTGCGGCGCCGGGCGACGACGTAGGCCATCGGTGTCGCGATCAGGACGGCGACGACGGCCGCCGCGAGTGCGGCGAGCAGGGAGTTGAGGGCGGCGTGCAGCAGCGGCTGTTCGTCGAAGGCCTGCCGGAAGTTGTCGAGGGTGGGGTCCTCGGGGATCCACCTCGGGTGCAGGCTGCCGAGCTCGCGCGGCGGCTTGAACGCGGTGGAGACCAGCCAGAGGAACGGGAAGGCGAGGAAGACGAGGTACGCGAGCAGCGCGGTGTACTGGCCGACGCGGGCCGGGCGGCCGTTCCTCACGAGTCGTCACCTCCCCTGAGGCGGCCGGCGAGGAACACCGCCAGGGCGATCGAGATCACGGCCACCATCACGCAGCCCATCGCCGCCGCGTAGCCGAACTGCCCGTAGCGGAAGGCCTCTTCGTAGGCGAAGAGCATGGGCAGCCGGGTCCGGCCACCAGGGCCGCCGTTGGTCAGCACGTAGACCAGGGCGAAGGAGTTGAAGTTCCAGATGAGGTTGAGCGCGGTGATGGCGAGGGCGATGGGTTTCAGGGCGGGCCAGGTGACCGTGCGGAAGCGGCGCCAGGCGCCGGCGCCGTCGACCGCCGCCGCCTCGTGGAGTTCGCGCGGGGTGTTCTGAAGCCCGGCGAGCAGCGCGACCGTCGTCTGGGGCATGCCCGCCCAGACGCCGACGAGGATCACGGCGGGAAGCGCGGTCGCCAGTCCGCTGAGCCAGTCCCGGTCGCTGCCCAGGCCGAGGTCGCGCAGGGTCTCGTTGAGGATGCCCGCGTCCGGGTTGTAGACGAGCCGCCACATGATGCCGACGACGACCTCGGGCATGGCCCAGGGGATGATCGCCAGGGCCCGGGCCAGCCAGCGCAGCCGGAGGTCCTGGTTGAGCAGCAGGGCGAGGCCCAGCGCGAGCAGGAACTGCGGCACGGTCACCCCGACCGCCCACACCAGCCCGATCCGGAACGACTCCCAGAACAGCGTGTCGTGCAGCAGGTCCCGGAAGTTGAGGGCGCCGATCCACCGGGTGGGTGCGGTGCGGCCCGACTGGGCGTCGGTGAAGGCCAGCAGGATCCCGTACAGCAGCGGCCCGACACTGAGGACGAGGATCGGGATCAGGGCGGGGAGCACCAGGAACCAGGCGCCGTGGTCGGCGGCTCGCCGGGGCCGGTCCCCGCCGGGTCTGCGGCCGGCCCGTCTCCTCGGTGGCGAAGGTGGTGAAGCCTCGGTCACCGTTGTCACGGAATCAGCCCCTTTGCAGGCTCGGACCAGCCTGGTCATGCTCGTGAAGGCCGTGTGCCTCGTCAAGACACCGCGTACGCCGCCCGACCTGTGCCGATGCGACACTGACCGAGGGATGGCCGGAACCCGACGGCCGACGCGTGGACGACGGAGGCGGACGATGGACGAGGCGCGGGCGCGGGACGTACTGGCCGCGGCGGCGGTGCTGCCCGGCGCGGCCCGGAAGGCGCGACTGCTCGCCCTGGGCGAGAACGCGGTGTTCGCCGCCGGTGATCTGGTCGTCAAGGTCGGCCGTGACGCCGAACTCCTCGACCGGGCGCGTCGCGAGCTGGACATCGCGGTGTGGCTCGCCGAGGTGGGCGTGCCGGCGGTGCGGGCGGCCGAGCCGAAGGCGCTGCTGGTCGACGGGCACCCGGTGACGGTGTGGCATCGGCTGCCGGATGCCGTACGGCCCGCCGAGCCGGGGGATTTGGCCGAACTGCTACGGGTCGTGCATGCCACACCCCTTCCTCCCTTCGAACTCCCGGCCCGTGATCTGCTGGGCGGTGTGGAGCGCTGGTTGCGGCTCGCGGGGGATGCGATCGATCCGGCGAACGCGGCGTATCTGCGCGAGCGGCGGGACGGGTTCGCCGCTCGGGCCGCCGCGCTCACGCCGCATCTGCCGCCGGGGCCGATCCATGGGGACGCGCTGCCGCGCAATGTGCACGTCGGCCCGGGCGGGCCGGTTCTGGTCGACCTGGAGACGGTCTCCACCGACCTGCGCGAGCACGACTTGGTGGTGATGGCGCTCTCCCACGACCGGTACGGGCTCACGGACGAGGCGTACGCGTCCTTCACCGAGGCGTACGGGTGGGACGTTAGGGAGTGGGACGGGTGCTCGGTGTTGCGCGGCGCCCGGGAGACGGCCAGTTGTGCCTGGGTGGCCCAGCACGCGCCGAGCAATCCGAAGGCGCTGGCCGAGTTCGAGCGTCGGGTGGCGTCCTTGCGGGAGGCCGATGAGACGGTGCGGTGGTATCCGTTCTGACGGGCCCGGCTTACGCGTCCGCCAACTCCCTCAGCGGCCACGCCCCGTCCACCGAAGCCGTCGTGTCGCCCTTGCCGCGCAGGAAGCTCTGGAAGTCCGCCGCCCACTGCGCGTACCACTCGATCTGGCGGTGGTGCAGGGCCGCCGGGCCGAGGGTGGCGATCTTGGGGTGGCGGTCGGCTATCGCCACGGCCAGGCGGGCCGCCGCCAGGGCGTCGGCCATGGCGTCGTGGGCGGCGTCGAGGACGACGCCGTACTCGGCGCAGACCGCTTCGAGGTTGCGTTTGCCGCGGCGGTAGCGGTCGACCCAGCGGTCGATGGTGTACGGGTCGATGACCGGGGCCGGGTCCGCGCCGCCCAGGCGGTCGCGCAGGGACGGCAGACCGTGGCGCCGCAATTCGGCGGAGAGCAGGGTGAGGTCGAAGGTCGCGTTGTAGGCGACGACCGGTACGCCCGTCTTCCAGTAGGAGGTGAGGACGTCGGCCAGCGCGTCCGCCACCTGGTCGGCCGGCCGGCCTTCGGCCGCCGCCCGCTCGTTGCTGATGCCGTGCACCGCCACCGCGTCCTCGGGGATCGGCACTCCCGGGTCGGCCAGCCACTCGCGGCGCCCTATCGGCTTCCCGCCCCTGACCTCGATCACGGCCCCCGTGACGATGCGCGCCTCGCGCGGATCCGTGCCCGTCGTCTCCAGGTCGAAGCCGACCAGCAGCTCCTGGTGCCAGCCCATGGGCCGTCCCCCTTCTTGTGGTGCGTTCCCCCAGTGGTCTCCACCTTCCCACGCACCACTGACAATCAGAGGACCGCGTTCCGCTCACCCCGGCGGCGGGCCGGAGAACCACCGCACACCGGGGCACAGTTCATGACACCGGCCGCGAATCCGCCCACATCACCTCGAACTCCTCGCGGTACGTGGGGAAGAGGCCGCTTTCGTCCATCTCGCCCGACTTGACCACCTTGCCGGCGTTGCGCAGCACGAACACCGGTGCCTCCATGCCGCGGGTGCGGCGCAGATAGCTCTGCACGACCGCGATGCCGTCCGCTCCGTCGCCGTCCACGAGATACGCCGTGAAGCGGGGCGTCTCGTCGAAGACCTGGATCTCGAAGGCGCCGGGGTCGCGCAGCCGGGCGCGCACCCGGCGCATGTGCAGGATGTTCATCTCGACGGCCCGGCTGAGCTCGCCGCGCTTGATGCCGAGTTCGCGCTCGCGGCGCTTGACCGCGCTGGAGGCCGGGTTGAGGAACAGCAGCCGCACCCGGCAGCCGGATTCGGCCAGCCGCACCAGCCGCCGGCCGGAAAAGTTCTGCACGAGCAGGTTGAGTCCGATGCCGATGGCGTCGAGGCGGCGGGCGCCGCCGAAGATGTCCTCGGCCGGGAACTGCCGCATCAGCCGCACCCGGTCCGGGTGGACGGCGACCACGTCGGCGTACCGGTCGCCGACCAGGTCCTCGACCGCGTCGATCGGCAGCCGCCGCGCCGAGGGCACGTCGCCGCCCGCCCCGAGCATCTCCAGCAGCCGGGCCGAGGCCCGCTCGGCCTGGTTCAGCACGGCCTCGGACAGGGCCCGGTTGCGGGAGACGACGTTCCGGGTGACCTCCAGCTCGTCCAGGGCGAGTTCGACGTCGCGGCGGTCGTCGAAGTACGGCTCGAAGCAGGGCCAGTGCTGCACCATCAGCTCGCGTAGCTGCGGCAGGGTGAGGAAGGAGAGCACGTTGTCGTCGGCCGGGTCGAGCAGATAGCCCTTGCGGCGGCTGACCTCGCGTACGGCGACCGCGCGCTGCACCCACTCCTGGCCGGCCGGTCCGGCGGCGGCCACCACCCACTCCTCGCCGTGGACGGGTTCGTAGACGGGCCGCAGCACGGCGGCGACCACCGCGCGCAGCCGCTGCTCGACGAGGTTCAGCCAGATGTAGGCCCGGCCGGCCCGCTGGGCGCGGGTGCGCACCTCGCGCCAGGCGTCGGCGTCCCAGTCCAGTTCCGGGCCGATCGAGCCCGTCGCGTCCATCGGCCGCGCCAGGGACACGGCACCGGTCGGGACGTCAGCGGAGCTCCCCTCGTGACCCTCGTCACCAGGGGGCAGCTCCAGCCCTCCCGAGCCCACCCGCGCACCGCCTTCCGCTCCCCCGAGCACTCCCCTTGTCAACGATCAAGGAAGGGTACTCCGGGAGCGGTCGGCGGTGCAGCCGGATGGGCAGGGTAGTTCTCAACTCCGGGGACGCCAGTGCCCGTTCTGCCAGCCGAGCTCGGCCGGAGTGAGCGGATTCATAGCGGTGACGTCGCGCGGGGCGATGGAGAAGCCCTGCCAGTGGACGGGCATGGGCTGCTGGTCCTCGTCCCGGGCTATGTGGTGGAAGCCGATGTTCATCCAGACCACCGGGTGGGTCAGGGCCTGTCCGTTCACCCACTTGTCGACGGACTTCCCGGCTCCCGGACCGCAGTTGCCGGGGTTGTGGCTGGCGAACAGTTCGCACTTGTTGTACTGCGTGACGTACAGGTCGCGCTTGGTGTAGCTGCGGCCCGGGTACTTGGTCGTGACCCCGGGGACGATCTCGTAGGAGCGCGCGTGTCCGTCCTTGTTCTTTCCGGTCGCGCTGACCATGCGCCACCAGCGGTAGTTCTTGCTGTCCCCGGCCATTTCCTTGGTGACCTTGGTGCGGGTGGTCTTGGTGGTGGGGGCGCGCTGGCCCCGGGTGGGCGCGGTGACGGTGGAGTCGTACTGCTCGACGCGGTTCTTCGTGGAGCCGTCCAGTGCGAAGTCGAGCCGCCAGAAGGCGTTGTGGCTGTGGCTGGTGGACTTGGCGCTCGCGCCCTTGCCGATGGGCCAGCCGCGGCCGTCGCCGGCGTCGTAGTCGTCCCAGGAGAGGCTGCCGGTCGCGCCGACGTTCATGGTGATGGCGCCGTCGTCCTGGAAGCGCCACTCGGTCATGTACTCGTACCAGCCGACCTGGTTGACCGTGTAGACGAGGAGGTCCTTGCCCTGAGCCTGGAAGACCTTGTTCGCCGTGTCGCCCTGCATGCGGTAGGCGTGGCCGCGGGAGCGGGTGGTGGTGCACAGGCCCTTGACGTTCGGGTCCTCGTTCCAGGAGTCCGGGACCTTGACGGTCTTGATGGCCCCGCCGGGGCACTCGCTCGGCGCCAGGTTCATCAGGCCCTGGGCGAAGTCGAAGCCGGTGAGGTCGTCGTACTCGACCGAGCCGTCGTCGTAGGGGACGTGGATCTGGCCCAGGCGGGCGCTGTTGAGGACCCTGATCGGTTTGGGTTCGCCCTTGGGCTGGTACGAGATCTTCTCCAGGACGAGGCCGGCCTTGCCGTCGTAGCGCCAGCACATCCGCCAGGTGGTGCCGGAGGAGAGCTTCTGCTCGATGCGGTAGGCGGCGCTGCAGTCGGCGGCCGGTGCCGCGGCGGGGGCGGCCTTCGGCTGGGCGGTGGCCGGTCCCGCGCCGGCCGTGGCGCCTGCGGCCAGCGCGGCCACGGTCAGGCCCACGGCCGCCCGGGTGCGGGCCTTGGTGTTGCTGTTCACGCGCATGACGAGATGACTCCCTGACGAAGAGGCGCGAGGTGGACGGGTGAGCGAAGAGGGTGGGTCAGCGGCCGAGCCGGGCGACCTTGCGGGCGCTCAGGTCGATCACCAGCGACCTGGCGTCGACCCACGGGCCGTTCTTGATCTTCGGGAACAGCCGCACGCAGCGGTGTTCTCCGCACCGGTCGAGCACGGCGGGCTGGGCGCCCGGCGCGGCCCGGTAGACGGCGCCGCTGAGCTGGAGCTGGTCCGCGGAGGTGAGCGCCTTGCCGGTGGCGTCCTTGTAGTCGGCCTTCAGGCCCGAGCCCAGCGGGTCGGCGATCAGCAGACCGGCCGCCTCGGCCTTCTCGGCGCGGCTGAGCGGCGGCTGGACGCCGTGCTGGGTGCCGGTGCTCACCACCTCGCCGGTGCCGAGATCGACGGTCCTGGTGACGAGGGTGTCGTCCCGGTAGTCGTAGAACGTCACGTCGGCACGCCGGGGCGCGTCCGGCCTGCCGGCCTCGTCGGCCTCGGGTTCGGCGAGGTCGACGCCGAGGGGCTGCGGACCGCGGGCCCCGTCCACGCTCTCGCTGCTCCGGAACAGCTGCCGGCTGAGGGCGATCTTCTCGGCCCGCTCCAGCTCGTCGTCGGTCAGCGGATCGCGGCCCTCGCCCTGCTGCCCTTCGGCGGGCGCCGCCTCGACGACCCCCGGCGCCACGGCCCGGCCGCCGGCCGCCGCATCGCCGGCCCCGGCGGCCCCCGCGGCCCCCGCGGCCCCCGCGGCCCCCGCATCCTGCGGGACGGACTGCCCCGCCCGGGTCCCGGTGTCGTCCGCCCCGGCCGTGCCCGGCAGGGTCACCGCCAGGCCACCGCGATGGCCGTACCTGCCACCATCTTGCCCAGGTGGCGGTGCACTATGTTGCGCACGTCTTCTCCCTACTCCCCCAACAGCCCCGGGAGTATGTGTCTGCCCCATTGGTTCGGCATACCGCGTATGCACTGGTCACTCGGCAAGAGGGAGATAAGTCATAGGAGGTTCCCTCACTTTCGGGGAGACTCGGGACCAAGGCGTCCCCACCGGCGCCGCACACCTGAAAGAGTCGTATCCATGCAGGTCTGGCCTGGCGAGGCGTATCCACTCGGTGCCACGTACGACGGCGCCGGTACCAATTTCGCGGTCTTCTCGGAGGCCGCGGACCGAGTAGAGCTGTGTCTGCTGCACGACGACGGCTCCGAGACGGCGATCGAGCTCCGGGAGAGCGACGCGTTCGTGCGGCACGCGTATGTGCCGGGCATCATGCCGGGGCAGCGGTACGGGTTCCGCGTGCACGGCCCGTACGCCCCGGAGCGCGGGCTGCGCTGCAACTCCGCGAAACTGCTGCTCGACCCGTACGCGCGTGCGATCAGCGGGTCGATCCGCTGGGGCGAGGAGGTCTACGGCTACCACTTCGACGATCCCGACCGGCGCAACGATCTCGACTCGGCGCCGCACACGATGACGTCGGTCGTGGTCAACCCCTACTTCGACTGGGGCGACGACCGGCGCCCGCGCACCGAGTACCACCACACGGTGATCTACGAGGCCCATGTCAAGGGCCTCACCATGAAGCACCCGGGCCTGCCGGAGGAGCTGCGCGGCACCTACGCGGCCCTCGCGCACCCGGCGATCATCGAGCACCTCACCGAGCTCGGGGTCACCGCCCTGGAGCTGATGCCCGTCCACCAGTTCGTGAACGATCACCGACTGGTCGACATGGGCCTGAACAACTACTGGGGCTACAACACCATCGGCTTCTTCGCCCCGCACAACGCCTACGCGTCCTGGGGCGACCGGGGCCAGCAGGTGCTGGAGTTCAAGTCGGCGGTCAAGGCGCTGCACGAGGCCGGGATCGAGGTGATCCTCGACGTGGTCTACAACCACACCGCCGAGGGCAACCACCTGGGCCCGACCCTGTCCTTCAAGGGCCTGGACAACTCCCGCTACTACCGGCTGACGGACGACCCCCGCTACTACATGGACACGACAGGGACCGGGAACTCCCTGCTCATGCGGTCCCCGCACGTGCTCCAGCTGATCATGGACTCGCTGCGGTACTGGGTCACGGACATGCACGTCGACGGGTTCCGCTTCGACTTGGCGGCGACGCTCGCCCGGCAGTTCCACGAGGTGGACCGGCTGTCGTCGTTCTTCGACCTGGTGCAGCAGGACCCGGTGGTCTCCCAGGTGAAGCTGATCGCCGAGCCGTGGGACGTGGGCGAGGGCGGCTACCAGGTGGGCAACTTCCCGCCGCTGTGGACCGAGTGGAACGGCAAGTACCGGGACACCGTGCGCGACCTGTGGCGGGGCGAGCAGCGCACGCTCGCGGAGTTCGCCTCGCGGCTGACCGGCTCGTCCGACCTGTACCAGGACGACGGGCGCCGACCGCTGGCCTCGATCAACTTCGTGACCTGCCACGACGGCTTCCCCCTGCACGACCTGGTGGCCTACAACGACAAGCACAACGAGGCCAACGGCGAGGACAACCGGGACGGCGAGAGCCACAACCGGTCCTGGAACTGCGGGGTCGAGGGCGAGACCGACGACCCGGACGTGCTGCGGCTGCGGGCCCGGCAGATGCGGAACTTCATCGCGACGCTGATGCTGTCCCAGGGCGTGCCCATGATCAGCCACGGCGACGAGTTCGCCCGCACCCAGGGCGGCAACAACAACGCCTACTGCCAGGACAACGAGCTGGCCTGGGTCGAGTGGCCGGAGGAGGACGAGGACTCGGAGGGCGGGCCGAGCCGGGAGCTGCTGGCCTTCACCCGCGCGATGGTGTGGCTGCGCCGCAACCACCCGGTCCTCCGCCGGCGGCGCTTCTTCCACGGGCGGCCCGTGGAGGGCACGCACGACGACCTGTCCGACATCGCCTGGTTCACCCCGGACGGCCGGGAGATGACCCAGCGGGACTGGGACTCGGCGCAGGCATCGGCGCTGACGGTGTTCCTCAACGGCAACGCGATCTCCGAGCCGGGCGCACGCGGGGAGCGCATCACCGACGACTCGTTCCTGCTGATGTTCAACGCCTCGCCGAAGCCGCTGGAGTTCGTCATTCCGGTCAATCACGGGCGGCAGTGGGAGGTCGTGGTCGACACGGCCCTCCCGGACGGAGTGCCCTCGGACACCGGCCCGAAGGTGCAGGCCGGGGACCGGCTGACCCTGACGGACCGGAGCATGACGGTGCTCCAGCGGCCCGTGTAGCGGCTTTGGCGGCCCGTGGGGCCGTCCGGGCCGTCCGGGGAGGGACCACCGTAGCGTCGTCCGGAGAGAGCCACTCGTCCGGGCGACGCGCGGCGCACCTGGCGCGGGTGATGACACGAACGGCGGCGGGGCGGGTACGTACGTTTCCATGACACCTGAGCGACTTGACCCGGTGGTGCCCACGGCCACGTACCGGCTGCAGCTGCAGCCCGAGTTCCCCTTCGGAGCAGCCGCGGCCGTCGTGCCGTACCTGGCCTCGCTCAACGTCTCGCACCTGCATCTGTCCCCCGTTCTGGAGGCGGTGCCGGGCTCGACGCACGGCTACGACGTCGTCGACCACGCGCGCGTGCGTGAGGAGCTGGGCGGCGAGGAGGGGCTGCGGGCGCTGGCGCGCACCGCGCGCGAGCACGGGCTCGGCCTGGTGGTGGACATCGTCCCGAACCACATGGCCATGGCCCCGCGCCACAACCGCGCCCTGTGGGAGGTGCTGCGCGAGGGCCCGAAGTCGCCCTGCGCGCGGTGGTTCGACATCGACTGGGAGGCGCAGGACGGCCAGGTGCTGCTGCCGGTCCTCGGCGGGCCGCTGGGCGAGGTGCTCGACGAGCTGCGCGTCGACGGTGACGTGCTGCGCTACTACGACCACGTCCTCCCTCTGCGCGAGGGCACCGAGGACCTGCCGCTGCCGCATCTGCTGGACGCGCAGTGGTACCGCCCGGTGTGGTGGCGGCTGGCCCGGACCGAGCTCAACTACCGGCGGTTCTTCAGCATCTCGGAGCTCATCGGGGTACGGGTGGAGGACCCGGAGGTGTTCGAGGCCACCCACGACAAGATCCTCGAGCTGCTGCACGAGGGCGTGATCGACGGGCTGCGCATCGACCACCCCGACGGGCTCGCCGACCCCGACGGCTACCTCCGGCGGCTGCACGAGGCGACCGAGGGCCGATGGACGGTCGTGGAGAAGATCCTCGCCGACGGTGAGCACCTGCCGGCGTCCTGGCCCGTCGCCGGGACCACCGGCTACGACGCCCTGCGGCACGTGGACGGGGTCTTCACGGACCCGGCCGGGTTCGGGGACCTGCTGGGGCAGTACCGGCGCTTCGCGGCCCCCCAGACGGACCGGGGCGGGCAGTGGGAGGCGACCGTGCGGCGGGCGGCGTACAAGGTCCTCACCCACGAGCTGGCCACCGAGACCGACCGGCTGACCCGGGTGGCGAGCCGGCTGTGCGCCTCCGCACCGGAGCCGGCCCTGCGCGACCGCGCCCCCTGGGCGCTGCGCACGGCCCTCCAGGAGCTTCTCGTGCGCATGGAGGTCTACCGGCCCTACGAGTCGGCCGACGCGGCGTCCGTGGTCACCGAGGAGGCCGCCGCCGAGGCCCGGCACGCCTTCGCCGTGCCCGAGGAGGCCGGTGCGGTGGACGTCGTACGGGACCTGGTGCTGGGACGGTACGGCGACGGGCCCGCGCAGCTGGAGTTCCGGACGCGGTTCGGGCAGACCTCGTCGGCGCTGCGGGCCAAGTCCGTGGAGGACACGGCGTTCTACCGGTACGTGCCGCTGCTGTCGGCGACCGAGGTGGGCGGGAATCCGGGGGCTCCCGCGCTGTCGCCGGAGGAGTTCCACGCGTACTGCGCGCGCGTGCAGCGCGACTGGCCGGTGACCGGCACGGTCGCCAGCACGCACGACACCAAGCGCAGTGCGGACGTCCGGGCTGCGCTGCACGTGCTCACCGAGTGCCCGGACCGCTGGGCGGACGTGCTCGCCGAGGTGACCCGCACCGGGGAGGGGGTGCCGGACGCGCAACTGGCGTGGGCGGCCTGGCAGACGGTGTTCGGGCTGGGACCGGCCTCGGGGGTGCGGGAGCGGGTGCAGGGGGCGCTGCTGAAGCATGTGCGTGAGGCGGGCCTGTACACGAGCTGGACCGAGCAGGAGCCGCCCTACGAGGAGGCGGTGGAGCGGTTCGTGGCGGCCGGGCCGTGCGGGGCGCCGGGCGAGCGGGTCGCCGCGTTCCGGGAGTCGCTGGCGCCGCACATCCGGGCCAACGTGCTGGGCACGGCCCTGGTGCAGCTGACGATGCCGGGTGTCCCGGACGTCTACCAGGGCACCGAGGCCGAGTACCGGGCCCTGGTCGACCCGGACAACCGGCGGGCGGTGGACTTCCCGCCCGCGGAGTCCGGCGGCACGTCGGCGGAGAAGGCGGCGGTGACGCGGGCGGCACTGGGGCTACGGGCCCGGCGTCCCGGCGCCTTCGGCGACACGGCGACGTACGGGGCGTTGCCGGCCGAGGGACCGGCGGCGGCGCACTGCCTGGCGTTCGTCCGCTCCGGTGAGGTGCTGACGGCCGTGACCCGCCTTTCCCTGCGGCTCGCGGAGGCGGGCGGCTGGCAGGACACCCGGCTGCCGCTGCCGCCGGGCCGCTGGGCGGACGTACTGGAGCCGGGGCGCGAGTTCACCTGGCACGCGCGCGTGGAGGAGCTGTTCTCGGGGGTGCCGGTGGCGCTGCTGGAGAGGGTGGGCGACTGAGGGCGCGGCAGCCGGGCCGAGGCGGGTGCGGCCCCGGCGGGACAGGGCCGCACCCGCGGTGATCTCGGCGCCTGGGGGAATGCTTCCGGGCGCCCCCGGGAGCCTCCCCGGTCGCGCCCTTGACACCGCACCATGGCCATGGGGTACTGCGATTGCGAACTCGGGCGGATGTGACGGGGGTGAGTGTCCTGCCGGAGCTGCGCTACCCGACGGTGACCGAACAGCTTTCTGCTGCCCGGGCGTTGACCGCTCTGCGTCCCGGCGTGTGCATCCTGCGGCAGGTGGGTGCCTCACGCGCGGGCAGGCCCCTGCACCTGCTGTCCGTGGGCCGGGCCCGCCATGCCGTCCTGGTGGTCGCCGGCGCCCACGCCAACGAGCCGACCGGCTCCTGCACCCTGATCGCGCTCGCCCGTCGGGTGCTGGAGCAGCGTGAGCTGCGCGACAGCATCTCCTGGCACTTCCTGCTGTGCGCGGACCCCGACGGGGCGAGTCTGCATGTGACGCCGGCGCCGCGCAGCCTGTACGACTACCACCTCGGCTTCTTCCGGCCCGCGGGCCCGGAGCAGCCCGAGTGGGCGCCGTCCGTGCTGCCGCCGGACCGGCTGCCGCCCGAGACCCGGGCGCTGACGGGCGTCATCGACGAGCTGCGCCCCTATCTGCAGGTCACCCTGCACGGCACGGACCTGGGCGGCAGCTGGGTGCAGCTGACGAAGGACGTGCCCGGGCTGGCCGAGCCGTTCGCGAAGTCCGCGGCAGAGCTGCACATCCCGGTGGAGACCGGCGCCTCGGACGCCGCGGGCTGGCCCGCCTCCGGACCGGGCGTGCATGTGATGCCCGCGCCGGGGATCGGGCCGGCGTACCCGAGCCTGCCGGACGACGCGCGGCACAGCACCTGGTACCACGCCCACCGGTACGGCGGGCTGACCGCGGTGGTCGAGGTGCCGATGTGGGCGAGCGACCTGGTGGACGACCCGGCTCCGCATCCTGCTCCGGCGGCGGCGATCGGGCAGCTGGCCATCCGGTTGCAGCGTGACGCGCTGGAGGTGACGCGCGTGCTGGAGGGGGCGCTGCCGCGGCTGGCGGGTCTGGACGGGCCGTTGCTGCGGGCCGCCCGGTGGGGGCTGGAGCTGGTGCCGGGCCTGGCCTCCGACCTGATCCACACCCCGCCCGCCGACCTCACCCGAGCGTATGTGGGCAGCGTGGACGCGTTCGCGCGGCGCGTGCCGCTGCGGGCGGCGGCCATGCTGCTGCGGGTGCTGCGCGGGACCGACGAGGGTGCGGCGAAGCAGCTCGATGAGCTGGTCTCGACCTGGAGCGACGCCTTCGCCGAACGATTCCGCGCCCGCTGGGTGCCCTTGGAGCACCAGGTGGAGCACCAGTCCCGCACGGTGGTCGCGGCGGCGTTGCACGCGCGCGAGAGGGCGTCGTAGGGGCCCGTGCCGGGGGCGCCCCGGGCACCTGGCCCGTGCGGACGGCCCTTCGTCTCAGTCCCGCTGCATGGGCACCGGCTCACCCGAACCGGAGCACGCGCGCGCGTGCCGCCCGGCCAGCTCGAACGCGGCGAGCACCACCCGGGCCTGGTACTCCGCCTGGCGGGCCACCGGGATCCAGCGCGCCCCGCAGTTGTCGCGGTAGTCGGCGCACCACTCGTCGATCAGCCGGTCCAGCTCCGGCAGTGCCCCGGCCGGGTCGCGGCCGGCGGCCCGTACGAGCTGGTGCAGCAGTCCCGCCGTGCGCAGTGCGAGCCGTCGCCCGGAGATGCGCAGGGCGACCAGGTGGGCGGTGCTCAGGGGCGGGAGGGGGTGGGCCGGGCTGTCGCCGGTGTCGGGGTCCCAGGCGTCGGCGAGGCCGGGGCACACCAGGAGGTAGTCGTCGACCGGGGCGAGCAGGCGGGCGGCGTCGGGCACGGTGGCCAGGTGCGGCCGGATCCGGGCCAGCAGATGCCGCAGGAGGCCCGTGTCGTGGCGCAGGGTGCGGCTGACGGCCCGGAGCACGGCGTCCCGGTCCGCGGGCGGGGAGCCGTCCGCCACGGCCGTCACGCCCCACATGGGCGCCTCGACGACGGCGGTGACGGTCCCGTGCCGGTACGGATGGAACCACGTGGACTCGACGGCGGCCTCCGTGATCGCCGCGATCAGATCGGCCCGGCGCGGCGGCGGGATCCGGTAGACGGCGGGCCCGAGACCGGGCCAGTACAGGGCGTCGTACGCGCCGAGTTCGCGGGGGATGCCGAGCCGGGCGGCGATCTGGGCGAGGCGCCGGTCGAGGCCCGGCAGGTCGTGGGTGAGCTCGACGAAGCCGCCGCCGATGTCGACGCCGTGCAGGGAGCACTGGAGGAACGGGCGCAGTTCGTCCTGGAGGTCGAGCAGGGCGCGGGTCTCCGGCAGGGCGGCGCCGGCCGCGCCGTCGGGCAGCCATTCGGGCTGCTCCAGGAAGCCGGGCCGGAAGAAGTTCCGGACGTACCGGCCGAGTGTGTAGGGGCCGGGCAGCCAGCCCTCGTTGCGGCGCGAGCCGTCCGGGTCGAGGCACAGCAGCAGGTTCCAGGTGGCGTCGGGGCCCTCGGTGAGCTGCGGATCGGCCAGCGCGCGCTCGGCCAGGCGCAGCACGGTGGCGCCGCCCACCGGTTCGTTGGCGTGGGGGCCGGCCACGACCAGGGCCTGACGGCTGCCGTGGCCGACGGAGAGCAGCCACAGGGGGGTGCCCGCGCGGGAGGTGCCGACCCGGCGCAGCCGGGCGTCACGGGGATGGCGGGCGACGAGGGCGGCGGCCCGGGCGCCCAGTTCGTCGACGGTCGGGTAGCGCAGGAGGGGCGGCAGGGCACACCTCCCCAATGCGGTGCCGTCGGTTCACCAGGTGTAGATGGCGTAAGCACAGTGAGTCACGACTTCAAGGGAACGTCAACACCGTGGACCGCAATGGCATTTCAGCCACGCACCGGGGACCGCTCTGCGGCAATCCCCAGGCCAGGGCTGAGGCATGGCTCCGTTTCCGGTCAGCCCGCCGACAGCCGGAACGCCATCCGGCCGAAGCCCACCTGGTCGCCCTCGCGGACGACGGCCGCGCCGACGACCCGCCTCCCGTTCACCGTCGTGCCGTTGGTGGAGCCGAGGTCCCGCAGGACCCACATGCCGCCCTGGTGACGCAGTTCGGCGTGCACACGGGAGACCGTCTCGTGGTTGAGGCGCAGTCCGCTGGCGGGGTCGCGGCCTATGCGCAGCGGATGGCCGAGCGACGGGTGGGGCAGCTGCAGCTTGGGCAGCCGCTCGGCCTGCCAGGCCCTGCGCAGCCGTACGGAGAATCCGGAGACGGCCTCGACGGTGCCGAACACCAGGCGCGAGAACCGGCTCTCCGTGCGCAGGTCGGCGGTGAGCACGGCGAGTTCGTCCGGGCGGCGGGCGGCGAGCGCCAGCTCCATGCGGCGGACGAATGTGTCGTGGGACAGGCGGCCCATGGCGACGCCGTCACGGAGCACCTTCAGCACCCGGTCGCGCTCCGCGTCGGAGAGCCGCGCGGGGAACGTGTTGAACTCGAAGGACGACGTCACGCTGGTGATTGTCGGGCAGCGCGGCCGGGCTGTCCAGAAAACGGGAAATCGGCCGCCCCGCGCCCGTACCCGGCGACACCCGCCGCAAAAGGGTGGATGCACCAGCGGATTGATCTCGTTTGACGCACCATGGACGGGCTACATCACGGTGAGCAGACGAAGGGGAACCGTCCGTGCAGTTCGAGGTGTGGGCACCACAGGCCGGCCGTGTGACGCTCCAGTGCGACGACGTCACACGTGAATTGGAGCGCGATCCCGAACGGGCGGGGTGGTGGCGGGGCGAGGCCGAGGCGCGCGACGGGTCCCGGTACGGCTTCGCGCTGGACGACGGGCCCGTGCTGCCCGATCCGCGCTCGCGGCGGCAGCCGGACGGCCCGGACGGGCTGAGCGCGGTCGTCGATCACGAACGGTACACGTGGCGCGCGCAGTGGCGGGGGCGGCCGCTCCCCGGCGCGGTGCTGTACGAGCTGCACGTGGGGACCTACACGCGCGAGGGCACCCTGGACGCGGCCGCCGAGCGGCTCGGCCATCTCGCCGAACTGGGCGTCACACATGTGCAGCTGATGCCGCTGTGCCCCTTCCCGGGCACGCACGGCTGGGGCTACGAGGGTGTCTCGCTGTGGGCGGTGCACGAGCCGTACGGCGGGCCCGAGGCTCTGAAGCGCTTCGTCGACCGGGCCCACGGGCTCGGCCTGGGCGTGGTGCTCGACGTGGTGCACAACCACTTCGGGCCGTCGGGCAACTACCTGCCCGTCTTCGGCCCGTACCTCACGGACACCCACCACACCCCCTGGGGCGCCGCGGTCAACCTGGACGCGCCGGGCTCGGACGAGGTGCGCGCGTTCCTGATCGGCAGCGCCCTGGCGTGGCTGCGCGACTACCGGATCGACGGGCTGCGCCTGGACGCGGTGCACGCCCTGGTGGACACGCGCGCGTGCCACTTCCTGGAGGAACTGTCGACGGCCGTGGACGCCCTGGCCGCCGAGACGGACCTGCCGCTGTTCCTGGTCGCCGAGTCGGACCTGAACGACCCACGGCTCATCACCTCCCGCGCCGAGGGCGGCCTCGGGCTGCACGCGCAGTGGAACGACGACTTCCACCACGCCTTGCACACCACGCTGACCGGGGAGTCGCAGGGCTACTACGCCGACTTCGCGCGCGCCCCGCTCGGCGGGATCGCCAAGACCCTCACCGGCGGCTACTTCCACGACGGGTCGTACTCCAGCTTCCGGGAGCGGCACCACGGGCGCCCGCTGGACCGTACGCGCGTGGCCGGGCACCGCCTGCTCGGCTACGGCCAGACCCACGACCAGGTCGGCAACCGCGCCCAGGGGGACCGGCTTTCGGCCCTGGTGTCCCCCGGTCTGCTGGCGTGCGCGGCGACGCTGATCCTGACGGCGCCCTTCACGCCGATGCTCTTCATGGGCGAGGAGTGGGCGGCGGGCACGCCCTGGCAGTTCTTCACCGACCACACCGACCCGGAGCTCGCGGACGCCGTACGGCGGGGCAGGCGGCGGGAGTTCGCCGCGCACGGCTGGAAGGAGGAGGACGTGCCCGACCCGCAGGACCCGGCGACCAGGGACCGCTCCTGCCTCGACTGGTCCGAGCCGGAACGCGAGCCCCACGCGCGCGTGCTGGCCTGGTACCGGCAGCTCCTCGCCCTGCGCCACGAGCAGCCGGACCTGACCGACCCCGATCTCGCCGACACCAAGGTCGCCTTCGACGAGGAGCACCGCTGGATCGCCTTCCGGCGCGGGGACGTCCTCGTGGGGGTGAACCTGGCCTCCGAGCCGGCCGCGCTGCCGCTCGGCGTGCCCCACGCGCGCGTGCTGGCCGCGTGGGATCCGGTGGAGAAGCCCGGGGCGGACGGGGTGGTGCGGCTGCCCGGGGAGTCGGCCGTGGTGCTCGCCGAGGACTGAGCGCGGGGAGGGGCCGGCTGAGCTTCGCGTCCTGCGCTCGATCACGGGCGTGAGGGCCGCCGGTCTCTCGCTGCGGGCGCCGCCCACCGCGGTGCGGACGGCGATGTGGCGCCGCCCGGCCCGTTACGGGGTGTCGTCCGCGGCCCCCAGGTCCGTCACCCGTTCCAGCAGGATCGGCTCCCAGGCGCGGCGCAGCCGGGTGCGCAGCAAGGTGGCGTTCTTGCCGGCGAGGTCCTCGGCGAGGTGGACGACGGTGTCGCAGCGGGCGAGCCACAGGCCGCGCAGGCAGGGGCGGGCGCCGTAGCCGGCGAGGGTGGCGGCGCGTACGGCGGCGGGTGAGCCGACGGCGAGCGCGAGGCCCGCGATGTCCTCGGCCGGGTCGCCGACGACCGCGCCGGCCCAGCCGAGAACGCCGCGTACCCGGCCGTCGGCGCTGACCACGAGATGGCCGCCCGTGAGGGCGTGGTGGGTGAGGACCGCCGAGCCGGGCTGGGCGGCGAGCTGGGAGGCGGCGGGCGGGGTGAGCTGGTGCAGGCGTGCGGGGTCGAACTCGTCGGCTCCGGCGAGGCGTTCGGCTGCGCGTACGGCGGCCCGGCGCAGTGCCTCCAGGGAGCGCGGCGCGGTGCGCGGCACGCCGAGGGTCTCGGCCTGCCGGACCGGCACCTCGCGCAGGCCCGTGAGGAGCGCGGCGAGGTCGGCCTCGCCGACGGCGGACACGTCGTGCTCCTCCCCCGAGCCGCCGGGCACCTTGGTGTCCAGCGTGTAGCCCAGTCCGGGGGCCCACTCGCCGTGCGCCACGCTGGCCGGCACCGCCACCGGGACGTGCGGGCGGACGAGGTCGCGCAGGCGCAGTTCGCGGCGCTGACGCAGGGTGGCCTCGCGGTCGGGGGCGAGGCGCAGTACGTGGCGGGTGCCGACCCACCAGGTGACGGGTTCGGCGCCCGGGGTGGCGGGCCGGACGTCGGGGCCGGGGCCGCTCCCGCCCTGCCGGGTCTCCTTGCCGCCCCTGCCGTCCTTGGCGTTCTTGGCGTTCTTGCCTTCCTTGGCGTTCTTGCCTTCCTTGGCGTCCTTGAGGAGGGACAGGACCAGCCGGCGGACGGTGTCCGCGGTGGGTGTGGGTGCCTGGGTCATGGTCGCGCCGTTGCCGTTCGGGAGGCGAGCTGGGGACATCGGGGGCCTCACTCCACTATGACCAGCTCGCGCGTGGTGGTGTTCAGGCGCCGCCCGCCGTCCTCGGTGACGGTCACGATGTCCTCGATGCGGACCCCGAACCGGCCGGGCAGGTAGATGCCGGGTTCCACGGAGAAGCACATGCCGGGCACGAGGGGCCGTTCCTCGCCCTCGATCATGTAGGGCGGCTCGTGGGTGGTGACGCCGATGCCGTGGCCGGTGCGGTGGATGAAGTACTCGCCGTATCCGGCGTCGGCGATGACCTCACGGGCGGCCCGGTCCACGTCCTGGCAGGCGGCCCCGGGCCGCACCGCGCGGAAGCCGGCCTCCTGGGCCTCGCGCACGATTGCGTGCACGCGGCGCTCCTCCTCGGTGGGTTCGCCGACGTGGACGGTGCGGGAGGTGTCGGAGCCGTAGCCGTCCCGCAGGCCGCCGAAGTCGAGGACGATCATGTCGCCGCGGGCGATGACGCGGTCGCCCGCCTCGTGGTGCGGGTCGGCGCCGTTCGGGCCCGAGGCGACGATGGTGAAGTCGACCTGCTCGTGGCCGTGCCGGCGCAGCAGCCGGTCGAGGTCCGCGGCCACCTCGGATTCCCGGCGGCCGGCGAAGGGGACGTCGCGGATCTCCTCGAACGTCGCGTCGGCGGCGGCGCCCGCGGCCGCCATGAGGTCCAGCTCGGCCGCGTCCTTGACGGCGCGCAGCATCGGCAGGGCCTCGGTCAGCGAGGCGTAGGAGCTGCCGGGCAGGGCCTGCTGGAGGGCCAGCAGGTGCAGGGCCCAGGCGTTGTCGCTGATGCCGAACCGGCCCGAGGCGTCGAGGAGCGCGGCGGTGGCGGCGTAGGGGTCCTTGCCGTCGGTCCAGTCGCGCAGGGTCAGGGCGGCCGCGCCGGGCGCCCGGTGCGCGTCCGGGGCCTCCAGGGCGGGGACGACGAGGACGGGGTCCTGCCCGGCGGCGAGGATCAACAGCGTGAGCCGCTCGGTGACCGCCGGGGGCGCGTAGCCGGTGAGCCACACCAGGTCCGGCCCCGGGGCCACCAGCAGGCCCGCGAGACCGGCCTCGGCGGCCGTCCGCGCGGCGCGCTCCATGCGGGCCCGGTAGTCGTCGGCGGTGAAGGACGCGGCCGTGCTTCCGGTCATCCGGGCCTCCCAGGACGGGCGAAGGGGCTACGGGCAGCATCCTGCCCGGCCGGAGAGGGCGGCGCGAGCCGTCTGCGGGCATTCGCCTCAGGCGGCGACAGCCGGTACGAGGGTCAGCTGCTCGTAACCGCCGCTGCGGTGGCGGACCGTCAGCCTGACCTCGGAGCCGGGGCGGGCGCGGGCGACGGCCCGGACCAGGTCGGCCGCCGTGTCGATCCGGGTCGCGCCGAAGGCGAGGAGGACATCGCCGCGCACCAGACCGGCGGCCTGGGCCGGCCCGGGGACGTGCAGCCCCACGACCACAGCCCCCGGCTTCCGGGCGTCCATGACCTGCACGCCGAGCGTCGCGGCGGCGGGCACGGAGGGGGCGGCGACGGGCGCGGGGCCGGGGCGCGACGGCGCATGCCATCCCCGCGGGTCCAAACGCCCGCCCTTGCCGAGCACCGAGGTACCCATCGCCCCGAGGCCGATCCCGGACAGCACCAGGACCACGCCGGTGAACCCGGCGAGCAGCACGTTGAGGAGACGCCTCCCGCGTCGCCGGGCGGCGTGCGGGCGGGGCCGTGTGGGGCCGGGCCCCGTCGCCGGCGCGGCCCCGTCGGGCTCCTGCCCCGGCATCGGCTTGGGTCGCAGCGCGGTCTGTTCCATGGCTCGCCTCCGGATGGTGCCGATCGCCTCCGGCGGATCCCGGAACGATCACGGCAAGTGCTCTACCCGGCACATCGGCGGCCGACGAGCCACGAACGAGTGAGACTGACCGGGGCCCGGCGCGGTCAGAGGCCGGCCGGTGCGGCCCTCCCCATGGCCTCCGTGCGCCCCGCCGTGGTCGAACCCTGTGGGCGGCCGTCCCGGCGCAGCTTCACCTCGACGGAGGTGAGCGGGTACTCGCTGCCCGCCGTAGCCACACATCAGGGTCGGCGGGAGCCGCGGGTGCAGGCGCACCCCCGCCGGGCGCAGAGCGATCTCGGTCTCGCGCAGGACGTCGCCGAAGGCGGGAGGCAGACGGGCGGGACGTGCAGCGGCGCGACGTACGGTGGCGCGACGTACGGCGATGCCGGTCAAGGTGGACCCCCCGTGTGGTGCGTTGTCTGTTCCCCTCTCTCAGGAAGACCCCGGCGCACCACCGGGGGTTCCGTCATGTCCCGTTCCGAGTTGATCTGGAGGGAAAGCGCCGGCTCAGCGCAGGGCGGGTACGGGCACGGTCGGCGGCCGGTCCGGGAGGAAGCCGTGGGCACGCCGGGACAGCCACTCGTCCTTGTAGCGGTCCACCTCGCGATGCCAGTTGAGGATCCCCGCCATCCAGTTCCGCAGGTCCGTCACATACGTCCCCATGGCCGCGCGCACTTCCTCCGTGAGCTGGAAGTCGTCGTACAGGATGGGCAGTTCGTGCTCGACGACGTGCTCGAACTGGCGCATGCGCTGGCTCATCAGGTCGTGCACGATGCCGAGCCCGGTCGGGTAGTCGCAGCCGAAGAAGGTCTGCACGACGAGGATCGCGTTGTGGATCTCGCCCTCGAACTCGATCTCCTTCTGGTACGAGAAGACGTCGTTGAGGAGGCACGCGAAGTCCATCGCGGCGTTCTCCAGGGAGCGGACCGGGCCGCTGCGGTAGACCTCGGGCGGGACGGCCGGGCCGTGTCCCATCCGGCACAGGCTCAGGGTGAGGTCGGAGCCGAAGGTCGCCCGGCGCATCTCCAGGTAGTCGACCGGGTCGGGCACACGGTTCTGGAGCTGGTTCGACAGCTCCCACACCCAGCTCTCGGTCATGACGTTGATCGCGTCCTTGAGCGTGCGCCGCGCCCCGGGCGGCATCTCCGCGGTGGTGCGCACCCACAGGTCGGCCAGGGCGCGCTCCATGGCGTTGGCCGGGAGCAGCGGCTCCGCGCCGTCGATCGGCATGCAGTCGGACAGGCGGGCCGTGGTCAGCCGGGCGGCGGCGAGGTCGCGGCGGTGGCCGTAGACCAGGGGGTAGTAGTCGTCGCCGTAGGTGCCCCAGGCGAGCCACTGCGCGCTGAGGTCGAGGGCCTCGGGCGTGGCGTCCGGGTCGAGGCCGGCCGAGCAGAGCGCGAGGTCGTAGGCCCGGAGCTTGTCCTCGTCCCAGACGCCCTCGGCGAGGATGCCCATGCGCTCCACCCAGTCGCGCAGCTGCCGGCGGGAGTTGTCGAGGTGCGGGCTGAGCTCCAGCGGGAACGGCATGCGGATGTCGGGGATCCGCGCCGGCCCGGCCTTCTGGTACGGCACGTGCGTGTAGGAGCGGAGGCGCTCGGCTCCGGCCGTCGCGAGCAGGGCGCGGACGTCGGCGGCCGAGGTGCCGAAGCCGGTGCATCCCGGCCACGGGCTGCCGCCGCGCACCGCGTTCTCGTTCATGTAGCGGCTGGAGCGCAGATGCCACTCGTGGCCGCCGGACTGCCAGTCCTGCAGCCCCTTCGTGTACGCCGCCACGGCCGCGACCTCGTCCGGCCTGAGCCCGTTCTCCAGGGCCACCGCGGGCACTTCGGTGAACGCCGTGTGCTCGAACTGGTGGAGGCGGGAGGTGAGGACGTCGTTGACGGTGTCGGCGGCCTCCTGGGTGGTGCAGCCGAAGAAGGTCTCCAGCACCAGGACACCGTTGCTGAGTTCGCCCTCGTCCTCGACCTCGCGCTGGTAGGAGAACAGGTCGTTGCGCAGGTGCACGGCGTCGGAGAACGTCTCCATCAGCACCCTCAGCGGCCTGGACTCGGCGACGGAGGCGGGCACTTCGGCGGTCGCGTACTCCACGAGCCCCGCCGACCAGGGGGCACCGCCGACCTTGCGGCGCATCTCGATGTACTCGACGGGGTTGGCGATCCGCCCCTCGTCGATGTTGGACAGCTCCCACATCGACTCGTTGAGGAGGTGCTCGGTGGCCACGGCGAAGCGGCGGCGCCACTCCTGGGACATCTTCGGTACCGTGCGCGTCCACAGGTCGGCGAGGCCCGCCTCGACCGGGTTGCGCGGCTCGGGTACGGGAGCCGACAGGTCCAGCGGCATGAACAGGGGCAGCCGGTCCAGGTGGGCCTTGCCGGCGGCGCGGTCCTGGGTGCGCTTGTACAACTCCAGGAAGTGGTCGTCGAAGAAGAAGACCCACACGTACCAGTCGGTGATGAGGGAGAGGGCGGGGCCGTCGCAGTCGGGGTGGGTGTAGGCGCAGAGCAGGCCGTAGTCGTGGGCGTCGAGGTCGGCCTGGTCCCAGACGCCGGATCCCTCCAGCATGCCCATCTCGCGTGCCCACTCGGTCGAATGGGCGCGGGCCTCGTCGAGGTGGGGGTTCAGCCGCGCGGGGTGCGGCATGTAGAAGTGCGGGAGTTCGAACGGCTGCGTCATGGCCGGGCCCTACCCGGCGCCCCGCGGTGGCATCCACCAGGCCGGACATGATCACACCATCGCGTGAATCAGGGGCGAATGCGGGAGTTCCGCCCGGCCCTTGTGGCGTTCCTCCCTCAACCAGGAGCCGCCACCCACCCCTTACCGGGCGTCCCGTACCTGGATCAGCGCGTGCGTGCCACTGGTGCGCCAGCGCTGGTCCTCGGCCGCGACCAAGGCGGCCTCGGTCGGTGCGTCGAGGCCGGTGATCACGTCGGACTTCAGGGTGCGCAGGGCGGCGACCGGGCCGGGGAAGTAGGCGGTGACGTCCGCGAACGGCGTGGTCGGGGCCCACAGCCGGTCGCCCACCAGGCGGCGGTAGTTGAGGTCGCCCTTGACGATCGTGAGCGTGGCCGAGGCGAACTCGGCGCGCAGGTCGCCGGGCATCTCCTCGTACGGCAGTGGCGCGCTGGAGAAAGGGTGGGCCCGCAGGGTGAAGCGCCCGTCGGCCAGGGCGGACCACAGGGTTTGCCCGTACGCGGCGGCCGCTCCCCCGGCGCCGGTCAGCCGGCGCAGGGCGTCGACGACATCGGCGGTGGTGGCGTCGGAGACGTAGTAGGGGTACGGCTTGACGTGCAGGACCGCCCGTCCGATGCGGCCGCTCTCCAGGAGGTGGGCGATGAGGAGGAGATCGGGGACGAGTTCGCGGCCCGCGTTGTCGGCGACCAGGCACAGCGTGCCGGCCCCCGGGGACGTGGTGTCGAGCAGGGACCAGAGCCGGTCGCTGTCGTCGGCCACGAGGCCGGGTGCGGCGTCGGCGTCGCGCGCGCCTTCGGCGGAGAGGCGGAAGCCGAGGTCGGCGCGGTTGCCCCACAGGGAGCCGTGCAGCAGGGCCTGTGCCTGTTCGGCGGCGGGGCGGCCGGCGAGGTCGTCGAGCGCGGCGAGTTCCTCGTCGGTCTCGGGGGAGTCGAGTTCGGCGAGCTTGAAGGGGCGGAAGGGGTCGATGCCCTGCCAGGGACCGGGGCCGAACCAGCCGACGGCCTGGAGCAGCCGGCGGTAGAACCAGCTCTCGGACCAGAGCCACGGCACGTCGAACCAGGAGCTGCCGGTGTACTCGCGCAGCCCCCAGGTGTCCCAGTGGTCACGGTCGGGCGCGTCGGCGGGGAGGGGTTCGATCTCGCCCTTGGTGCAGTTGGCGAGCAGTTCGTCGAGGGCGCGGTGCTGCCCTGGTTCGTACGGGAAGGCCTCGCGGACCTGCCGGATGATCGCGGGGTGCCGCTCGGCCAGCACACTGTGGGGGAAGGAGCCCGGCTGGTTGCCGAGGAGCAGGGGTGCGGAGGGGGTGTCGGGCATGGGCCTCACCGTAACGCGCGTGCCCTTCGTACGGGTCGTACGGGCCGTACGGGCCGGCCCGCCGGCGCCCTGGTCACACCGGTGCGATCTCCCGCTCCAGACGCGCCGCCAGGCTCAGATAGCGGGCCCGGCGGGTCACCGGGACCAGGCCTCGGATGAGTATGTTCCACATCTCGGCCGTCCGGCGGGGCTGGCGCGCGACCGGCTCGCGGGAACGGCCCACGACGCGGGTTCCGACGAAGAAGCAGACCAACGAGTGGGCCACGACGTCGATATCGATGTCCGGGTGGACGTCGGACTCCTTGACCGCGGCGACGAGCCGGGCCGTGACGATGTCCAGCCACTCGGTGAACGGGTGGCTCAGGGGCGGCCGGGGCCGGATCCCGCCCGTGGCGAGCCGCAGCCCGGCCCGCAGCACCGGGTCCTCCACGGACATGCGGGTGATGCCGAACGTGAGGCGCATCAGCGCCTCGAGGGAGGTGTGGCCGCGGTTGTCGGTCTCCGTCGCCAGTCGGCGGGCGGTGTGCGACTGGAGTTCGAGGATCGCGTGGGCGAGATCCTCCTTCGCCGCGAAGTGGAAGTACAGGGCGCCCTTGGTGACATGGGCGTGCTCCACGATGTCGCTGAGACTGGTCGATTCGTAGCCGCGGCGGTCGAACAGGTCAGCGGCGGCCGTGATGATCGTCGAGCGGGTCTGCTCGGCTCGCAACTGCCTCGCCATCGGCTGAACTCTCCCGGGACGGAAATGAACGGGTCATGCCGTTTGTTTTTACCCCGCGTACACGATAACTCACCCTGAGACGGCGCTCATCACACCAGTGTGCCGGAGTGCGGGTGCACATCCGGCAAAACAAGCGCAACCGGTGAAAGAAAACAGCGCGTTCGGTATCTAACCGTGAGGGATGTGGGGGCAGACGTAAAGGCGGGCCGGCCGGTGCCCCATCCGCACCGGCCGGCCCGCCCGCTTGTGGCCTGCCTCGTTCAGAGTTCCCGAAGGACGATCAGAAGGTCAGCTTCCAGCCGTTGAGGGTGCCCGTGTCCAGGGCCGCGGTGTCCTGGACGCGCAGCTTCCAGGTGCCGTTGGCGCTCTCGCCGGACGCGTTCACCGTGTAGGTGGTGTTCACGTTGTCGGCGGAGTCCGAGGCGGCGGACTTCAGGCGGTACGTCGAACCGTCCGGCGCGACCAGGTCGATGACGAGGTCGCCGCGGTAGGTGTGGGTGATGTCGACGCCGACCTGGAGGGCCGAGGGGGCGTTGCCGCTGCGGCCGGTGACGCTGATCGGCGACTCGATGGCGGCGCCGTTGTCCGGGATGGCGACGGCGGTGGTGCTGGAGAACGTCGTGCCGGTGGACGTACCGCCCTTGACGGCCTGGACCGTCTTGGCGGCGTCCGCGAGGCCGGCGCCGCAGCCGCCGGAGCAGGTGCCCGGCAGGGCACGGGCGTTGGCCTTGATGGCCGACTCGATCTGCGCCGGGGTGAGGGCGGAGTTGGCCGACTTCATCAGAGCGGCGAGGCCCGCGACGTGCGGGGTGGCCATGCTGGTGCCCTGGTAGTAGTCGTAGTTCTCGCTCGACGGCGTCTTGGTGCCCGAGTTCAGCGTGGACAGGATGCCGTTGGCCTTGGAGGTCCTGGTCTCGCCGCCGGGGGCGGCGATGTCGACGAGCGAGCCGTAGTTGGAGTAGGAGGCACGGCTGCCCGCGCGGTTGGTCGCGGCGACCGTGATCACGTTGTTGCAGTTCGCCGGGGAGGCGTTGGAGACGTTCTGGTTCTCGTTGCCGGCCGCGACGACGACCGCGGTGCCGCGGTTCACGGCGCCGTTGATGGCGCTCTGCGTCGCGGTGGAGCAGGCGCCGCCTCCGCCGAGGCTCATGTTGATGACCTTGGCGACGTTGCTGTTGGCGGGGACACCGGAGACGGTGCCGCCGGACGCCCAGGTGATGGCGTCGATGATGTCGGAGTCGTAGCCGCCGCACTTGCCCAGGACGCGGACCGGGGAGATCTTCGCGCCGTAGGCGACACCGGCGACACCCTTGCCGTTGTTGGTGGCGGCGGCGATGGTGCCGGCCACGTGGGTGCCGTGCCAGGAGGAGCTGGACGCGGGGATGCCCTGGCCGCACTCGTTGTCGTTGTACCAGTCGCCCGGGTCGGCCGGGTTGCTGTCACGGCCGTTGCCGTCGACGGAGACGGCGGTGTCGGAGATGAAGTCGTAGCCGCCGACGATGTTCGCGGCCAGGTCGGAGTGCGTGACGTAGCCGGTGTCGATGACGGCGACGGTGACGCCGCTGCCGGTGGTGGTGTCCCAGGCGGCGGGGACGTTCATGCCCGCGGTGGACTCGAACAGGTCCCACTGCTTGCCGTACTCGGTGTCGTTCGGGGTGACGGCCGTCGGCTTGTTCAGACGGTCCGGGACGACGTAGGCGACCTGCGGGTCGGCCTTGTACTGCGCGACGACGTCGGCGACGGAGGCACGGGTGGGGTGGGTGCCCAGCTCGACGAGGGCGGCGCCGGTGCCGAGGCGGCGCTGGAAGTCGATGTCCTCGCCGGTCTTCTCGGCCTTCGCCGCGGCGTCGGCCGCGGCGGCCTTGTCGGACGTCGCCTCGCCCGCGCCGGACTTGTAGCCGACGATGAGGCGCTCGGCCTGGATGCCGGGAGCGGCTTCGGTCTGAGCGGCCGGGACGGGCGCGGACTCCTGGGCGACGGCGACCGAGGCGGGGGCTGCGGTCAGCAGGGCGGCGGAGACGACGGCGACGGATATCAGCTTCCGTCTGAGCTCTGGGGAGGTACGCACGGTCGTTGCCTTTCGTTGCCGGACTCCGGGCTGGTCGGAGCGGCGGTGGACTCGCTTCGTCTTCGAAGCGCAGGGGGGTGGTTCGAAAAGCGAAGAGCGACGCGATGGCCGGCCAGGCGTGTGGCGGAAGCGGACCCGTTCGGGGTTACCTGTGGGTCAGCAGTGCTCGAACGATAGGCAAAGGGAAGGTCATCGGGATACGGGGGAAACCCTCGATCCACCTGCCACCCCACCCTCTACGGAGGGCAGTTGGGCGCCCAATGGCCCCTTTTCGAACAGGTCGTGGCGTGATGAACGCGCCGGGCCGGTTTCCCGTACTGCATGACCGAACGTCGCCACCCCGGCCGAGGAGACGCAGACGGATGCCTCGTACACCCGCACACCGCACCGCACTCGCGGCCGCCCTCGTGACCCCGCTGCTGCTGCCGTGGTGGGTGGCGGGCCAGGCCCGGGCGCACGGTGCGCCGACGGACCCGGTGAGCCGGGTGGTGGCCTGCTCCCCGGAGGGTGGTGACCGGGCGGGCACGGCGGCGTGCCGTGCGGCCGTCGCCGCGAACGGCGCGCCCTTCACGGCGTGGGACAACCTGCGGGTGGCGAACGTGAACGGCCGGGACCGGCAGGTCATCCCGGACGGGAAGCTGTGCAGCGGGGGCCTGCCCGCCTACCGGGGCCTCGATCTCGCCCGGGCCGACTGGCCGTCGACCCGGATGACGCCCGGCGCGACCCTGACGATGCGGTACGTCTCGACGATCCCGCACACCGGCACGTTCCGGATGTATCTGACGAAGCCCGGCTACGACCCGGCCGGGCCGCTGTCCTGGTCCGACCTGCCCGAGAAGCCCTTCGCGGAGGTGACGGACCCGGCCCTGACGGACGGCGCGTACCGCGTCGAGGCCACTCTGCCGTCCGACCGGACCGGGCGGCATGTCCTGTACACGGTCTGGCAGAACAGCAGCACGCCGGACACCTACTACTCGTGCTCGGACGTGGTGTTCCCGGAGACGGAGAGGGAGCCGCGCAAGACGGAGCAGCGGGAGGAGCAGAAGAAGGAGCGGACGGAGGGAGAGGAGCCGGAGGAGAAGAAGGCCGAGCGGAAGACGGAGCCGGAGAAGGAGGGGCCGGCAGCGAGCACCGCCGCGCACTCCCCCGGCCCGCAGCCACAGGGCGACCACACGCCGCTGGCCACCACCTCGGACCCGGCCTCCGGCCCGTCCGCGCCCATGCTGGCGGGCGGCGCCGCGGCGGTGCTGTTGCTCACCGGCGGCGCCACCCTGGCCGTACGGCTACGGCGGCGCTGACTACCGCTGTCCGACGTCTAGTTGACGTTGACGGCGACGCCGCCCTTGGTCACCGGGGCGTACTTGGCGGTGAAGAAGGCGTTGGCGAAGCACAGCGACGAGCCGGACACCTTGGTGAACTGCTGGTTGGTGAAGGCGATGCTGTTGTCGGCGTTGCTCGCCGTGCCGGTCAGGCCGGGGGCCTGGTAGACGCAGGTGATGGTGCCGAGCAGGGTGCGCAGCTTGACCGTGGACTGGACGGTGGAACCCGCGGCCGGGGCCACGGAGACGGTGCCGTCGGAGGACACGCTCGTGGTGTAGGGCAGGTTGTCGACGGTGATGCCGCTGACGCCGAGCACCCCGACGACGTTGGTGGTGCAGCCGCTGGTGTCGAAGCTGTGCGAGGTCAGGGACTCGGTGGCGGTGCCGGGGGCGGCCGGGTTGTCGGTGACGGTGGCGGCGAACGCCGACTTGGTGCAGGAGATGCCGCTGGTGCCGGTCGCGCTGGAGTAGAAGGTGGCGGCGGTACCGCTCGCCAGGGACGCGTCGAGGACGTCGCCGACCGCGACGGCCGCGCCGTCGGCGGTGGTCAGGACGGGGGTGTCGGCCGCGGAGGCGGGGGCGGCGAGGCCCAGGGTGGCGACGGCGGCGGTGAGGGCGAGGAGGGTGCGCGTACGCATACGGGTGTACCTCTTTCGATAGCGGAGGGTGAGGGGTGGGGGGCGCCGGGTGTCCGCCGGTGCCGGCGCGTCACGCCTTCTCCGTACGTGACGGGCCGGCAACGGCAGGCCGGTCACCGGCCGGAGGCTCACACGGGAAGGGGCTTCCGGCCGGGCCGGGCGGGGGGTGGCTGGTGGCACGGCTTCAGGGAAAGCCGCCATGCCGTGGCGGGGGACTCGGGCGACAGAAAGCCCGTGCGGACGCACCGGGCGACGAGATGCCCGTTCGGGGACGAGCGGGTCCGGGACACGCGGACGTTGCCGCGCGGCGGATCCGGCGCCACGGATCCGGTGGGACGAGGAGAGTTGTAGACCTGCGCCTGAGTCAACGTCAAGCCTTTGAAAGGGAGTTGTGGCTGCGCTGAGCCCATCGGGACATCGGCGGCTCACCTGCGGCGCACAATCGACACTCTTTGTTCACACTTCCCTTGACCCTTCATGTAACCCCCGGTAACTTCCTCGACGGCTACTGCGGCGTAACGAGAAAGCCCTTGCAACCGCCGGGAGTTGCGGGAGACGTGCGTACGCGGTCGATGTCCGCGCCAGGGCAACGTGCCACCGAAGTCCGATCCGCACCGACATGCACCTGGAGCAGACATGACCTCCTCCGCCGAGCACACCCCCGAAAGACCCGACGGCACCGCCGCCCCGGACGTCCTCGACGCTCCCGCACGACGCGGGCGGGTCCGGGCGCGCCGCGCCGCGGTGATGGCGGTACCGGCCACCGCGGTCGCCGCCGGCCTCGCGATCCTCACCGCCCAGGGGGCACTGGGCGTGCAGTTCGCCATCTCCGGCATGCCGTTCACGGTCACCGCGACCGAGCTGAACGGCACCGGCTTCGCGCAGTTCGGCGGCCTGGACGAGATGGCCGAGGGCAGCCCCAACGCGGGTGACACCGGCGGTCAGGTGCTGGTCGTCACCTCCGTGATCAAGAACGCGACGCTCACCAAGCTCTGCCAGAGCGTGGACCTGGGCGGCACGAACCTGATCATCCGGGCGGGCGAAGGCGCGCAGAAGGTCACCGCCAGCGATCTGACGACCGACTCCACCGAGCTGTCCGGCGACGCCGCGTTCAACAACATCGAGATCGGCAACGACGCCAGCACGCTCAACAAGGCCGGGCCGCAGGGCCGGGGGCCGAAGGGTGTGTTCAGCCAGCAGTCCGACACCGTGCACATCGCCAAACTCCGGCAGACCAACTACGCCACGACAGCGGGTGTGTTCAAGCTTCCGGGGCTGAAGCTGGGCTTCAGCGGATCGGGTTGCTGATGCCGCGCGGTCCGCGCGAGGGAGTCCGGCCCGCCTTCAGGCAGTGGCGGGCCGGCCGTCCGTTCTGGGGCGGGCTGCTGCTCACCCTGGGCGGGGCGGAGGTCCTGCTCACCCTGAAGGCGTCGCTGGACGTCATCCTGCACGTCGGCATGCAGGGCCTGGCCGGCTACCTGCTCCCGGTCGTGATGCTGCTGTGCGGCGTGCTGATCCTGTTCAACCCCGCGCAGCGCCTGTTCTACTCGGTCATCGGTGTCCTGGTCTCCCTGGGCACCTGGCTGACCTCCAACCTGGGCGGCTTCTTCATCGGCCTGCTCCTGGGCGTGATCGGCAGCTGCCTCGCCTTCGGCTGGCTCCCGGACCAGGAACCCCGCGTCGGCCGCAGACAGCGCCGCAAGGAGGTCCGGGCGGCGAAGGCCTTGTCCCCGGCGCCGGTGCGGCAGCCCTAGGCGGGCTGCCCGCGGCGAACCGCGTTGCGGCCCGGTCGCACCGGGCGGTGCGCCACCTCGCCCAGGAGGCCGGGATACGCCAGTTCCTCGACATCGGCACCGGCATCGCCACCTCCCCCCACCTGCACGAGATCGCCCAGGAGGCGGCGCCCGGGGCGCGGGCCGTCTACGTCGACACCGACCCGCTCGTCCTCACCCTCACCCAGGGGCTGCTGTCGGGCACGCCCGAGGGGAGGACGGCGTACGCGGAGGCGGACATGCGCGACCCGGCGGCCGTCCTCGACGCCCCCGGGTTCCGGGAGACCCTCGACCTGTCGGAGCCGGTCGCGCTGACGGTGATCGCGATCGTGCACTTCATGCTCGACGAGCACGACGCCGTCGGCATCGTCCGGCGGCTCCTCCGACCGCTGCCCTCCGGCAGCTGTCTGGCGATGCCGGTCGGCACCGCCGAGTTCGCCCCGGACGAGGTCGGCCGGGTCGCCCTCGAGTACGCGGCCCGTGGTATGCCGTTGCGGCTGCGGACCCACGCGGAGGCGGCGGAGTTCTTCGAGGGTCTCGACCTGGTGGAACCCGGCATCGTGCAGGTCCACGTGGCGGCCGAACCGCACGGACGGTACGGAAAGCGGAGGTGGGGGCATCCGCGACGAGGACATCGCGATGTACAGGGCGGTGGCGCGCAAGCCGTAACCGGAATCCCACTGTTCGGCCCGTCGGACAGATCATCACGATGCGGCAGCATCAACTCACGGCATGTGGCCGCTCACTTGACGACCGGTGGTCACACACGGTTGGCTCCGGGCCAGCGAGAGTCATCCGGTCGGTGCACACCCTGCGGCCCCGCCTGCGCTCTCACCCTGCTCTTGCTCGGCCGCACAGCGAGGTCCGCCCCTCATGAACACTCCTCCCCCGCCGCACACCTCCGTGAGACGCACCCGTGTCGCGGCCCTGGCGTCCGCCCTGTGTCTGCTGGTGTCCGGCTGCTCCGTGTTCGGCGCGGCCGACGACGGGCCGGACGCGGCGGGCGGACCGGGCGGCGGGATGAAGGTCACCCTGGTGACGCACGGCGGCAAGGGCGACGCCTTCTGGGACCTGGTGCGCAAGGGCGCCGAGGCGGCGGCCGCCAAGGACGGCGTCGACCTGACGTACGTCGGCGACGCGGACCCGGCCGCGCAGGCCGATCTGGTGCGGGACGCGGTCCGCGACAAGGCCGACGGCATCGCGGTGACCCTGGCCAAGCCGGCGGCGATGCGCGGCCCGGTCGCCCAGGCCAAGGCGGCCGGCATACCCGTCGTCGGGCTCAACTCCGGCATCGACGCCTGGCGGCCGACCGGGCTCCTGGAGTACTTCGGCCAGGACGAGTCCGTGGCGGGCCGGGCGGTCGGCGACAAACTGGACGCCCTCAGGGCCGAGCACGCCCTGTGCGTGGTGCACGAGCGGGGCAACGTCGCACTGGAGGCCCGCTGCGCCGGTGTGCGCAAGACCTTCCGCGGCGACACCGACAACCTGTACGTGGACGGCACCGACCCGGACGCGGTGACCGCCACGATCGCCTCCCGGCTGCGGCAGGACTCGAGCATCGACGAGGTCGTCACCAACGGCGCCCAGTTCGCGCTGAGCGCGGTCAAGGCCGTGCGGCAGTCCGGCAGCCGGGCGAAGGTCGCCACCTTCGACCTCAACAAGGACCTGGTCAGGGCGGTCCAGGACGGCGAGGTGCAGTTCGCCGTGGACCAGCAGCCGTATCTGCAGGGCTACCTCGCGGTGGACGCCCTGTGGCTGTACCGGACCAACGGCAACGTCAGCGGCGGCGGGACGGCCCCGGTGCTCACCGGCCCCGCCTTCGTGACCAGGTCGAACGTGTCCGCCGTCGCGCGGTTCGCGGCCGCCGGGACCCGGTGACGGGCGCTTTCTGTGACGGTGTCGCCAAAGATTCGGTCAGGCCCGGTCCGCAGGTCCACTTGTACGGATAACATCCTGCGCATCCCATGTGCCGTACCCGGGACGGCACCACCCCCGCGCCCGCCCTTCACACCCCCCGACCGTTCCGCCTTCCCGTTCCTCACCTCCCGCTGATCGCCCTAGGACGACGATGTCTCGACGGACAGGTGCCCGGCGCCGTCTCGGTTCCATACGCCTCTCCCTGGTGCTCCTGGCCCTCGTGCCCAGCGTCACCCTCGCCGCCATGTGGGGCGTGACGACGATCCAGATGTTCTCGGAGGGCCTGAGGCTGCGCGACCAGACGGAGCTCAGCCGGTCGACCGGCGCCATGGGCACCGACGCGACGCTCGCGCTGCAGCGGGAGCGCAGTCTGTCCGCCGCCTGGCTGGCCTCCCCGAAGGGCTCCCGGGCCGCCCTCGACACGCAGCGCGAGGAGACCGACGAGGCGGTGGCCAAGCTGGTCGGGCAGGCCGACGCGATCGAGAGGGCGCCCTCCCGGATATCCGACCGGCTGTACTCGGTGCTGGGCTCGGTGGGCAGCCTGGAGTACTACCGGGACCAGGTGGACAACCCGACCGACATCACCCCGCAGCAGGCGCTGGACCAGTACTCCTCGATCATCGACGACCAGATCCACGCCTTCCAGGAGCTCTCCCAGGTCGACGACGGCGACCTCACCTCGCAGGCCGGCCCGCTGGTCGGTCTCGAGCACGCGGCGGAACTGGTCTCCCGGGAGGACGCGCAGCTGACCCTGGCCTGGCCGACCGGGCATCTGGACGACAAGACGTGGACGCAGTTCACGGAGCTGGTGAACACCCGGCGCTGGCTGGTCAAGGACCAGGTCGTGCCGCAGCTGACGGGCGACGCCAAGGCCCAGACCGAGCGGATCCTGGCGAGCCGGGAGTGGCAGACGCTGCAGTCCGTCGAGGACCGGGTGCTGGCCTCGCGCAACGCCGGCGACACCGCCGACCGGATCGCCCTGCCGGACACGCAGAAGCAGTGGTCCGCCGCCATGGACAAGCTGTCCGATCAGTACGCGGGCCTCATCCAGCAGCAGACGGCGGGGCTGTTGGAGCGCAGCGCCGACAAGGCGGACGCACTGCTGCTCAAGGCGGCGCTGCTGAGCGCCGGCGGGCTGCTCGCGCTGTTGCTGTGCGTCGGCATGTCGATGCGCATCACCCGCTCGCTGTCCCGGCGGCTGCGCGGACTGCGCCGGGCCGCCGTCAGCCTCGCGCAGGAGCGGCTGCCCGATGTGGTGGCGCGGCTGGAGCGGGGCGAGACGGTCGACCCGGAGTCGGCGACGACCGAGCTGGATTACGGCCACGACGAACTCGGCCAGGTGGCCCGGGCGTTCAACACCGCCCAGCGCACGGCCGTGCACACCGCGGTCGAACTCGCCGACACCCGGCGGGGGTTCCAGAAGATCATCCTGGGCATCGCACGGCAGAGCCAGAACCTGGTGAACCTCCAGCTGAGCAAGCTCGACACGCTGGAGCGCGAGCACACCGACCCGGACATCCTCAAGGGCCTGTACGAACTGGACTCCACGGCCAGCCAGTTGCGCCGCTACGAGGAGAACCTCGTCATCGTCAGCGGCGAACGGCCCGGCCGCAGCTGGACCGAGCCGGTCGCGCTGATGGACATCCTGCGCAGCGCGGTCGGTGAGGTCGCCGAGTACCAGCGGGTGGAGGTGCTCACCGAGGAGGAGGTGTACGTCGCGCCGCCCGCGGTGGCCGACGTCATCCATCTGCTGGCCGAGCTCATCGACAACGCGACCGCGTATTCCCCCGCCCCGAGCCCCGTCACGGTACGGGCCGGGATGGTGGCCAAGGGCCTGGCGGTCGAGGTCGAGGACCGCGGCCTCGGCATGTCGGAGGAGGACTACACGTCCTTCAACGAACAGCTGGCGGTGCCCCCGCAGTTCGACGTGGTGGCGCTCGCCGACGACCTGCGCCTCGGCATGTTCGTGATCGCCCAGCTGGCCCACCGGCACGGCATCGCCGTCACCCTGCGCTCGTCGCCGTACGGCGGGACCACGGCGATTGTGCTCGTCCCGCACGAGATCGTGGTGCGGGAGATCCCGGGCAGCGCGGCGCCGCAGGCGCGGGCAGCCGAGGACGGAGCCGGCGTCGACGGCCTCGCGGCCCCGGCCGGCCCGCGAGGCGCGGCCGGGGGCGCGAAGGACGGCGACGCCCCGAAGGACGGGCTGGTTGCGGTGGACGGACGGGGTGCGATGGACGACGAGCCCGGTGAGGCGCCTCAGCGCGCCGAGGCCTCGCGGGGAGCCGAACACGCCGCCGGGTCCGCCCGCGAGGCCCGGCCCCTCGTCGCGGCCCGCACCGCCTCCGCCGTCCCGTCCGCCGGCCGCGAGGTCATCCCCCGCCGGGACGGCCTCGCCCCGCTTCCCCGCAGGGTGCCGCAGACCAGCCTGGTGGAGGAGTTGCGCGAGGAGTCCGCGCCCGCCGGCGACGACGGCTCCCTCGACGACTTCACCGCGGAAGCCGCCGCGTCCTCCCTGGCCGGCTTCCAGCGCGGCACGCTCCGGGCCCGTGACGACGATGCCGAGCCGCCCCACGACGAGGAGGCGGCCGCGGTACCCCGGCAGGCCGCCGCCGATCCCGTCACCTCGACTCCGCCCGCCGACCGCTGACGAAGGACACCGCAATGACACGCCCCATCCCCGCCACGCACACCCAGCTCGACCAGCTGCTGACCGGACTCGTGGAGCGGGTCGCCGACGTGAACCAGGCCGTGGTGCTCTCCGAGGACGGCCTGGTGGTCAGCAAGTCCACCGGATTCCTGCGCGACGACGCCGAGCGGCTCGCGGCGACCGCGTCCGGGCTGATGAGCCTCAGCAAGGGCGTCAGCATGGACTTCCGGGGCGGTCCGGTGCGCCAGGCGCTCATCGAGATGGCCAACAGCTATCTGATCCTGACCTCCGCCGGTCCCGGTGCGCATCTGGTCGTGCTGACCGGGCCGGGCGCGGACGTCGGGGTGGTGGCGTACCAGATGAACATGCTCGTGAAGAAGATCGGCGAGCACCTCAGCGCGGCGCCGCGGGGCATGGCCGGACCCGTCGTCGATCCAGGCGTGTGAGGTGGGCGTTGGTGATCCGGCGGGCCGGCTCGTCAGACCGTTCGCTCTGACCGGTGGCCGGACCCGGCCCAGCCGCGCCGACTTCACCCTCATCTCGACGGTCACGGCGGTCGATCCGCCGCCCGCCACGGCGGCCCGGTGCCAGCCCGAGCACACCCGGATCCTGCGGCTGTGCGCCGAGCCGGTCGCCGTGGCGGAGCTGGCCGCCCGGCTCGACCTGCCGGTGAGCGTGGTCGTCATCCTGCTCTGCGACCTGCTGGAGGCGGGCCGGATCACCGTGCGCCCGCCGCGCCTCGTTTCCCCTACCACTCCGGACCTGGACCTGCTGCAGAAAGTGAGGGACGGCCTTGGCCGGCTCTGACCTTGCCACTGACGCGCCTTCGGCACCCGACACGGTCAAGATCCTCATCGCCGGGGGCTTCGGCGTCGGCAAGACCACCATGGTCGGGTCGGTCAGCGAGATCGTCCCGTTGCGCACCGAGGAACCCCTGACCATGGCCGGTCTGGGCGTCGACGACCTCGACGGCATCGAGGAGAAGCGGGCCACCACCGTGGCCCTGGACTTCGGCCGGATCACCATCAGCCGGGAACTGGTGCTGTACCTGTTCGGTACGCCGGGGCAGCAGCGGTTCTGGTTCATGTGGAACGACCTGGCGCTCGGCGCGCTCGGTGCCGTGGTCCTGGTCGACGTGCGCAGACCCGAGTCCAGCTTCGCGGCGATCGACTTCTTCGAGCGCCGCGGCATTCCGTTCGTCGTCGGTGTCAACGGCTTCCACGGCGAACACCCCTACCCGCCCGAGGACATCCGGGAGGCGCTCGCGGTGCCGGACCATGTGCGGGTGCTGCTGTGCGACGCCCGGGACCGGGAGTCGTGCCGGGACGTGCTGATCGCCCTGATCGACCAGCTGATCGCGTCGGCGGTGCAGACGTAGGGGCCCGGCTTCCGGGGAGCCGGCTGCCGGGAGAACCGGCCCGTCAGTTCAGGCCGCCCGGGCCGGTGTTCAGCGGCCCGTCAGTTCAGGCCCGTCAGTTCAGGCCCGCCGACTTCAGCCACGCCTGCGCCACGTCCAGCGGGTCCTTCTTCTCGAGCTGCACCTGCGCGTCCAGCTCCAGGAGCGTCTTCGTGTCCAGCTTGGCGGAGACCGCGTTCAGCGTGTCGACGCCCGTCTGGGAGAGGCCGCTCTTGTGGACCAGCGGGGTCACGTTCGCGAACCCGAAGAGGTTCTCCGGGTCCTTCAGGACGACGAACTTCTCCTTCACGATGGTCGGGTCCGTGGTGAAGATGTCCGCGGCCTGGACGGTGTTCCTGGCCAGCGCCGCCTGGGTCAGCGGGCCGCCCGCGTCGAGCGCCTTGAAGGACTTGAACTCCAGGCCGTACACGGACTTCAGGCCCGCCAGGCCCTGCTGCCGGGTCTGGAACTCGGGCGAACCGCCGATCACCAGGTCCGGGGCGGCCTTCTTGAGGTCGGCGAGGGTGGAGGAGGAGGTGAGCTTGTACTTCTTTGCGGTCTCGGCGTTGACGGTGACCGAGTCCTTGTCCTCGGCGGGCGACGACTGAAGCAGCGTCAGCTTCTTGTCGAGCTTGGCCTTGGCGGCCTCGTTCACGGCCTCGGTGGACATCTGCTCGGCCTTGGGGTCCAGGTAGGCCAGCAGGGAGCCGTTGTACTCCGGCAGCACGGTGACGGAGCCGTTCTTCATCAGCCCGTAGGTCGTCTCACGGCTGCCTATGTTGTGCTTGTAGGTGACCTTGAGGCCCTTGGCCTTGAGTGCCTCGCCGTAGATGTCGGCGAGCAGGGTGCTTTCGGCGAAGTTGTTGGAGCCGACGACGACGGTGCCGGCCTTCGCCTTCTCGCCCTCCAGGGGGTTGTCGGAGGAGTCGCCGGACGAACAGCCCGCGAGCAGCGCCGCAGCGGCGGTGAGCGCGACGGCCGCCACGCCGGTGTGCTTCGTCCTGGACCTGCTGCTCTTCGCGGTAGAAGTCATCCACCGATCCAATCCAGCCGCTTTGTGATCAGTCAAGAGCCTCCTGGTCACGGTTTGTTACAGACCGGGTGCGGACCAGGTTCGGGCTTCAGCGTCTGCGCACCCCGGGCGACACGGCCACCCGGCCCGCCACCCAGAACAGGGCCAGCGTGACCAGTGCCAGGACGGCCACCAGGGTGGCGCCGCCGACCACCTTCTCGTAGTCGCGCTGGTAGAGGCCGTCGACGATGTACCGGCCGAGGCCGCCCAGGCTGACGTACGCGGCGATGGTGGCCGTCGACACGATCTGGATGGCCGCCGAGCGCAGACCGCTCAGGATCAGCGGCAGCGCGACCGGCAGTTCGACCTGGAACAGGATCCGCGACTCGTGCATGCCCATGCCGCGGGCGGCGTCCACCGGGGACGGGTCGACGGTGCGGACGGCTTCGTAGGTGGTCACCAGGATCGGCGGCACGGCGAGGATGACCAGGGGGATCATCACGGGCAGCAGTCCGAAGCCCATCATGATGACGATCAGCACCAGCAGACCGAAACTGGGCAGCGCGCGGGCCGCCGTGGCGATGAACGCGAGGGCGTTGCCACCCCGACCGGTGTGCCCGGTCAGCAGGCCGACGGGCAGGCCGATCGCAGCGGCGAGGGCCAGGGCCAGTGCTGAGTACTGGACGTGTTCGAGCAGGCGTTGCGGGATGCCGTCGTAGCCGTGCCAGTGGGCGCCGTCGCTGAAGAAGGCGTTGACGAAGTTCAGTACGTTCACCGGGTCACGTCCTGGGGGGCGGGCAGTTGCTGCCGCACGCCGGTCTTCGGGCGCCTGCGGGCGCCGTTCGGCATCCACGGGGTCAGCACGACGCGGAGCAGCACCAGCAGGGCGTCGCACAGGATGGCCAGGACGGCTGTCGTGATCACGGAGTTCACGGCCAGCTCGGGCCGGTCGTACTTCTGCGCGTCGGCGAGCAGGTTGCCGAGGGCGCCCTGGTTGCCGATGAGGGTGCCGACGCTGACCAGGGAGATGCTGGAGACGGTGGCGACCCTGAGCCCGGCGATGATGGCGGGCACGGCGATCGGCAACTGCACCTGGAGGTAACGGCGTACGGGTCCGAACCCCATGGCGGTGGCCGCGGCCAGGGTCTCCTGCGGCACGGACCGCACCCCGTCGACGATGGCCGGGACGAGCACCACGAGGCTGTACACGGCCAGCGGGATCATCACGGTCAGCTCGGTCTGGCCGGTGTAGTCGATGAGGACCACGAAGAAGGCCAGCGACGGGACGGCGTACAGGATGGTGGTGGCGCCGAGTACGGGCGGGTACAGCCAGCGGAAGCGGACACAGAGCTGGGCGAGCGGCAGCGCGAGCAGCAGCCCCGCCAGGACGGGCAGCAGGGCCTCGCGCAGATGCAGCCCGATCAGGCCCGTGTAGCTGTGCTGGAGGTCGCTCGGGATGTCGAAGAAGCCGTTCACGACGCGACCTTGGCCTCGTCGGCGTCGGCGTCGGCGTGGCCGGCGGCGTGGGCGCTGCGGATCGCCTCGCCGATGGTCGCCTGCGAGACCACGCCGGTCACCCGCCCGGCGTCGTCCACGGCGACGGCCCAGCCGGCCGGGGAGAGCACGGCGCAGTCGAGGGCGGCCCGCAGGGAGTCGGTGCCGGGGACGAACGGCCGTCCGTGCGTCAGGAGCCGGCCGGGGTCGATGTCGCCGGCCGTCAGGTCGCCCGGCTCGGCCCAGCCGAGGGGCCTTCCCTCGGCGTCGGTGACCAGGAGCCAGGAGGCGCCGGGGGCGGCGATCTGCTCGGCGGTGGCGTCCGCCGGGATCACCGGGCCGGTCGTCAGCGGGAGTTCGGCGGAGGGGAAGAACGACAGCCGCCGGATGCCGCGGTCGGCCCCGAGGAAGTCCTCGACGAAGGCGTCGGCGGGGTGGGAGAGCAGCTCGGCGGGGGGCGCGTACTGGGCGAGGTGACCGCCCTCGCGCATCACGGCGACCATCGTGCCGAGTTTGATCGCCTCGTCGATGTCGTGGGTGACGAAGACGATGGTCTTGCCCAGCTCGTCCTGGATGCGCAGCAGTTCGTCCTGGAGGCCCTTGCGCACGACCGGGTCGACCGCCGAGAACGGCTCGTCCATGAGCAGCACGGGCGGGTCGGCGGCGAGCGCCCGGGCCACGCCGACCCGCTGCTGCTGGCCGCCGGACAGCTGGTACGGGTACCGCTTGGCGAGCGCGGCGTCCAGGCCCACGCGCTCCATCAGTTCGGCCGCCCGGGCCCGGGCCTTCTGCTTGCCCCAGCCGAGCACGCGGGGCACGGTGGCGATGTTGTCGAGGATCGTGCGGTGCTGGAAGAGGCCCGCGTTCTGGATGACGTAGCCCATGGACCGGCGCAGGGTGGTGACCGGCCGGCGCTGGATGTCCTCGCCGTCGAGGAGGATCGTTCCCTCACTCGGTTCGACCATCCTGTTGATCATCCGCAGGGTGGTCGTCTTGCCGCAGCCCGAGGGTCCGACGAGGACGGTGATCGAGCGGTCGGGTATCTCAAGGGAGAGCCGGTCGACAGCCACCGTGCCGTCCGGATACCGCTTGGTGACTGATTCGATCCGTATCAAGGCGCCGGAGCCCTTCGGGTTGGCGGAAGCGTTGGCCAGGGTCGTACGGGCTGTTTCCGGTCGAGTCTAGAGGGCGCCTTTCAACGGTCCGTAGGGCGCACGCCCTTCACGGGCAGGCGCACGGTGAACACCGTCGCTCCCGGTGCGCTGTTCAGCTCGATGCGGCCGCCGTGGGCGCGGACCAGGGACTGGGCGACCGCCAGGCCGAGCCCGCTGCCGCCGCGGTCGCGGCTGCGGGCCTTGTCGACGCGGTAGAAGCGGTCGAAGACGCGGGCCCGGTCGTCGGGCGGGATGCCCGGCCCGGTGTCGGCGACCCGGACCTCGGCCGCGCCCCCCACGACGGCCACCTCCACCGACACCTTCGTCCCGGCGGGGGTGTGCACCGCTGCGTTGGTCATGAGGTTGTCGACGACCTGCCGGATGCGCAGCGGGTCCATCGGCAGCCGCACCGGGCCCGGACCCGCCAGGACGGTCAGCGGATGGTCGGGGCGGCCGGCGCGGAAGGCGTCCGCGGCCTGGCCGACCAGCTCCACCAGGTCGGCGTCCTGCAGACGCAGCGGCGTCTCCACCTCCGCCGCGTCCAGCCGGGCGAGCAGCAGCAGGTCGTCCAGGAGGATGCCCATGCGGGCGGCCTCGGCGCGCAGCCGGGCCAGGTGCCGGTCGCGTTCCTCGGGGGCGTTGGCGGCCGCGTACTGGAAGAGGTCGGCGTAACCGCGGACCGACATCAGCGGGGTGCGCAGCTCGTGGGAGGCGTCGGCGACGAAGCGGCGCAGCCGCTGCTCGGCCTCGGCGCGCACGGCGAGGGAGTCGTCGATGTGCTCCAGCATCGTGTTGAAGGCGGTGCGCAGTTCGTCCACCTCGGGCCCGCCGTCCCGGCCGTCGGCGCGCAGCGGCAGCCGGGCCGCCGACTCGGTGAGGTCGTGCGAGGCGATGCCGTGCGCGGTGGACGCCATGTCGCTGAGCGGCTTCAGGCCGCGGCGCAGCATCCGGCGGCCGAAGACGACCAGCGCGAGCAGCGCGAGGGCGAAGGTGACGACCTGGATGGTGATCAGCTGCCCGACGGTGTCCTCGATCTCCTCCATCGGCGCGGCACTGACCAGGACCACCCCGGGCTCGACCTGGCAGGCGCGCAGCCGGTAGGTGCCGGCGCCCTTGAGGTGCTCGGTTCGCAGCAGCTCCGTGCGCGCGGCGGTCTGCGCCGAAGCCAGGGAGGTGAAGTCGTCGACGTCCTTCGGCAGGTCGGCCGGGTCCTCGGGCCTGCGCAGCTCGGGCGATCCGTCCGACACGTCGTACACGGCGTAGAACCAGCTGTAGTACTTCTTGCCCGAGAGCGTGCCGTAGTCCGCGATGCTCTTGGACTGGGCGATCTGGGCCTGCGCGAGCTGGGTGTCGAGCTGGGCCGACAGGTAGTCCCGCATGTACGTGGTCAGGGCCGTCCCGACGACGGCGAACACGACCAGGGACAGGGCGCCGAGCCCCAGGGCCAGCCGGGTGCCCAGCCGCATTCTGCGGTAGACCCGCCGCAGCCGGGCGATCATTCGGCGGCCTGCCGCAGCACGTACCCGAATCCGCGCACGGTGTGGATGAGCGGCGAGCCGCCCTCGTCGGTCTCGTCGAGCTTGCGCCGCAGCCGGCTCACGACCAACTCCACGACGTTGGAGCGGCCGCCGAAGCCGTACTCCCACACGTGGTCGAGGATCTGCGCCTTGGTCAGCACGGTGGGCGACTTGCGCATGAGGTAGCGCAGCACCTCGTACTCGGTCGGGGTCAGCGACAGCAGCCTCGCGCCGCGCCGGACCTCCCGGGTGTCCTCGTCCATCCTGAGGTCGCCGACCTGGAGCACGGACCGCTGGAAGGCGGGCCCGGCGCTGCGCCGCAGCACGGTCCGCAGCCGGGCCATCAGCTCCTCCACGGCGAACGGCTTGACCAGGTAGTCGTCGCCGCCCCGGGTGAGGCCGGCGACCCGGTCGGCGACGCCGTCGCGCGCGGTGAGGAACACCACCGGCACCATCGTGCCGGAGGCGCGCAGCCGGTCCAGGACGCCGAAGCCGTCCACGCCGGGCAGCATCAGGTCGAGCACCACGATGTCCGGGTGGAACTCGGCGGCCCGCTTCAGCGCGTCCTCGCCGGTGTACGCCGTGACCGCCTCCCAGCCCTCGTAGCGGGCGACGGTCGCGACGAGATCGGCGATGGGCGGGTCGTCGTCGACGACGAGAAGTCGTACTTTTTCCACGAGCTCATAGTGCTGCACGGGCCGGTGCCGCCATAGCCGCGCTCCCCGTCGCCGCGGGATCGATAAGCACCTGAAAGTCGAGCGACAGCTTTCCGACAGCTCCCCCGCGCCAAGCTCGGTATCCCAGGATCCGATCAAGGAGCTGCCCACCGTGACGACCCTCCGTCAACCTCCCGCGGCGACCCGCCCGGGCGTGCGCCCCTCAGTGGTGGGCCGCACCGGCCTGTACGCGGTGCTGCTGGCGAACGCGGTCGTGGTGGCCGTGTTCTTCGTGCAGGCCGGTTTCGCCTCGAACGCGCTCATCGTGCTGGGCCGGCTGGCCGGGCTGTACGCGGCGCTGCTGATGGCGTTCCAGCTGCTGCTGGTGGCGCGGCTGCCGTGGTTCGACCGGCGGATCGGCATGGACCGGCTGACGTCCTGGCACCGCTGGACCGGCTTCTCGGTGCTGTGGCTGCTGCTGGCGCACGCCGTGTTCATCGTCTTCGGCTACGCGGAATCTTCGGCGGACTCGTCGCTGGACCCGGTGAACCAGCTGGTGGACCTCGCCGAGACGGTCGAGGGCGTGCTGCGGGCGATCGTGGCCCTGGCGATCATCATCGTGATCGGCGCGGTCTCGGCCCGCTACGCCCGGCGCCGGCTGGCCTACGAGACCTGGCACTTCATCCACCTGTACACCTACGTGGCGGTGGTGCTGGCGTTCACCCACCAGGTCGCGGCGGGGACGACGTTCGCCTCGTCGCCGGTGGCGACGACGTACTGGTACGGCGTGTGGGGCACGGCCCTGGCCTCGGTGTTCGCCGGCCGGCTGGTGCTGCCGCTGTGGCGCAACCTCCGCCACCGGCTCCGGGTGACGGCCGTCGTCCCGGAGAACGAGCACGTCGTCTCGATCTACATCACCGGCCGCGACCTGGACCGGCTGCCCGCCCGGGCCGGGCAGTTCTTCCTGTGGCGGTTCCTGACGAAGGACCGCTGGTGGCAGGCGAACCCGTTCTCCCTGTCCGCCGCCCCCGACGGCCGTACGCTGCGCCTGACCGCCAAGCGGGCGGGCGACGGCAGCGCGGCCCTGCGGCACCTGAAGCCCGGCACGCGCGTGTTCGCCGAGGGCCCCTACGGCGCCTTCACCACCCTGCACCGCACCCGCCCGGACGCCGTGCTCATCGCCGGTGGCGTCGGTGTCACGCCGATCCGGGCCCTGCTTGAGGAACTGCACGGCCACGCGGTCGTGATCTACCGAGTGGCCACGGACCAGGACGCCGTCCTCTACGGCGAACTGCGCGATCTCGCGCTCGCCAGGGGCGCCGAACTGCACCTGGTGACCGGCCCGTCCGTGCCCGACCGGCTGGCGCCGGCGGAGCTCGCCCGGATGGTGCCGGACATCGCCGAGCGGGACGTCTACCTGTGCGGCCCGCCGCCGATGATGAACGCGGTGCTCGGCAGCCTGCGCGAACTGGGCGTGCCGGGGTCGCAGACCCACTTCGAACGCTTCAGCCTGGCCGGATGACGAGGAGACTGTCGTGAAGCGAGCCCTGCCCGTCCTCGTCCTGAGCGTCGCCGGCCTGATCCCGGTCTGGCGCTACGCCCCGTCGCACGACACCGGGTCGTCGTCGGCCGCCACGGAGGCCGCGGCGCCCGCGTCGACGCCCTCGGTCTCGTCGTCGGGCGGTACCACCTCCACCGTCGTGGCGGGCTCCACCGTCGCCACCGAGAAGGGGGCGGTGCAGGTCGAGGTCACCTTCGACGGCGACAGGATCGCCTCGGTGCGGATGCTGCGGCAGCCGGACCATCCGCAGACCACGGCCGCCGTGCCAAAACTGATCGAGGAGACGCTCCAGGCGCAGAGCGCCGACATCGACACGGTGTCCGGCGCGACCATCACCAGCGACGGCTACCAGGAGTCCCTCCAGGCCGCCCTCGACGCGAAGGGCTGACGGATGCGGCGCGTCGAGCACGTCATGGGGTTCCCGGTGTCGGTCCGCATCGACGACGAGGACTTCCCCGAGGCGCCGGTGGACGGCCTGTTCGCCTGGCTGCGCGAGGTCGACGCGCGGTTCAGCCCGTTCCGCCCGGAGAGCGAGGTGTCACGGCTGGACCGGGGCGAGGTGCGCGAGCCCAGCCCGGGGCTGCGCGAGGTGCTGGACCTGTGCGAGGAGTACCGGATCGCGACCCAGGGCGCCTTCGACGCGCGCCTGCCCGGCCGCGGCCTGGATCCCTGCGCCGTGGTGAAGGGCTGGTCGGTGCAGAAGGGAGCGGACCTGCTGTCGGCGGCGGGTGCGCGCCGCTTCTGCCTCAACGCCGGTGGCGACGTGCTCGCCTACGGCGGCCCCTGGCGCGTCGGTGTACGCCACCCCGACCACGCCGACCGGCTCTGCACGGTCCTGGACGTCACGGACCGGGCCGTGGCGACCTCCGCCCGCTACGAACGCGGCGACCACATCCTCGACGGCCGCACCGGCCGGCCCGCGACCGGCCTCCTCAGCATGACGGTCGTGGCCCCGACACTGACGGAGGCGGACACGGTCGCGACAGCGGCCTTCGCACTCGGCGTGGCAGGCGTCGAGTGGGCAGCGGCCCGCGACCACTGCGAGGTGTTCGCGGTGGACGCGGGCAGGCGGGTGCTGCGGAGCGCGGGGTTTCCGGGGGCGGCGGCGGGTGGGGTTGCGGCGGCGTGAGCCGGTAGGCACCGGTCAGCCGCCCGGCAGATCCTCCAGCAGTCCCGCCGGCGGCACGAAGAACAGGCTGCCGGTGACGGCCCGCGAGTAGTCCAGCAGCGGGTCGGGCCCGGAGCCCGGCCCGCCGAGTTGGCGCGTCCACTCCTCCCGCAGCGCCTTCACGTCCCACGGCCCGAGGGGCACCGCGTCGGCGCACGCGGCGCCCGACAGCGCGTCCCGCAGCGCCGTCGGCACCGGCACGGACACCTCCTGCCACGACCAGTCGTGCAGGAAGCGCACCCGGAGGCCGTCCCGGGCGGTCGCGGACGTCGCCGTGACGCTCGGGTGGGCCGGGCGCCAGGCACCGTCCGGGGCGTACCGGTCGAACAGGGCGCGGGCGAAGCCGGGTCGGGCACCGTGCCGACGTAGGTGACGCGGCCGGCTCCGTGGCGGTGCGTGGTGACGGCGGGCCAGCGGCCGAAGTGCGGGTGCGCGTACGCCGCCAGGGTCTCGGCGCCCTGCGGCCGCAGCCCGTCCGCCCAGTGCAGGGCGTGCGCGCCGGGCGGGAGGGGGAGGGAGTCCGTGCCGGTGACGGGCAGCGGGTCGCGCAGTCAGCACGCGGTCGCGCGCCTCGGGGCTGACGTGCGGTTCGCCGTTGACGACCCGCGACACGGTCTTCTGGGACACCCCGGCGGCCCGGGCCACCTCGGTCATACCGGGCCCGCGGCGGCGTCGCCCACCGGCGGCTCCGGTCGTCGTCATGAGGGCTCCCCTGCTGATGGACGACGGCATGGACTACGTAGTCAGACTTGTCTGAGGTGAGGGAAAGGGCTTGCCTGACTACGTAGTCAGGCCAGTGTGGTGATCCGGGCGTATGGCCTCAACGATCCGGACGAAACAAGAGTTCGTCCGTCACCCACTCCGACAACATCCGCACCGGTTAATCTCGTAGGTCACCGAAGGTTAACGGGGGTTGCCCATGGTGAACGCCGACCGCACGCCGCCGGACTGCCCTGGGGGCCATGACGGCATGCCGGAGACCGACGCCGGGCGTCACCTCCAGAACCAGCTCGAGATCCTCATCCAGGACTTCCGCAGGAGCACCGAACCGCCGATGCCGGTGTTCGTCGTGCACGCGCAGGAGAGCCGGGACGACGACGCGGTGGCCGGGCTGGTCCGGCAGCTGTACGCGGGCCAGGAGGCGCACGGCACGCGCTGCGCGGTGACGCAGGACGCCTACGAGGGCCGCACGGAGGTGCGCCGGGCGGCGGCCCTGGTGCGGGCGCTGAGCGACCCGCGGAAGTGGGGCGGCCCGAAGGCGGTCTACCGGCGCTACGCGTTCCCGCGGTTGCGGCTGGTGCACGCCATCGACGACGCGGTCGCGGCACTCGGCGACAGCTGGCCGACACCCGCCCCGGGCAGCCCCGAGGCCGGGCAGGACCAGCAGCAGCGGCTGCTGAACGAGCTGGCGCAGCAGCGCTGGCGGCCGAAGAACACCGCCCGCTGGCGTTCCGGCCTGCCGCTGTTCGACATGGCGCACATCCTCCCGGCGAGCGTCGTGACCGTGCTCGCCGCGCTCCTGGCCCGCAGCGAGTGGTACGTCGCGGTCGGCGCCGGTCTCGTCTTCCTGCTGCTGCTGACCGTCCTCAACTACGTCCTGCCGGGGCGGGCGCCGATCTTCCTGTGGCTGCGCCGGGAGAGCCGCTGGTTCATGACCACGACCTTCCTGCGCGCGGCTGACCGGGAGGAGCCCACCGAGGTGTCGCTGCTGCGGCCGGTGCGGTCCTGGAAGGCGATCGCGGCCCGGGCCTACGACGTGGCCGAGGCGCTCACGGCGGGCGGCGACTTCCACCTCCAGCTGTGCGTGCTGGCGCTGCGCGAGGACCTGCGGGACAACCACCGCCGCTGGAGCTGGGACCTGCGCGGCTTCAAACGGCCGCGCCCGCCGATGCTGTTCCTGCCCCACGCGGACGAGAGCAACGGCGGCATCGAGCTGATCCGGGCCATCAGCGACGTCCGCAGCCGGCGCAGCGAGCTCGACCCGCTGCTCGTGGTCGCCGCGGTGCGCACGCACGACGTGCCGCGCCTGGAGCGCAGCGTGGTCCAGACGGCGCCCGCCCCGGAGGCGGCGCCGCCCACGTTCGGCATCCGGCTGCTGCGCACCTGGTACCGGGAGTGGGGCCGCAACCTGCGCGCCGAGCAGTCGCCCAGCCGGGAACGGTCCGTCCTCCCCTGGGTGATGACGATCCCGCTGCCGCACGACCAGCTGGGTCCTCTCGAGGAGGGCCGCCACCATCTGCGGGCCTCCGCCCGGCCGACGCCCGCCCGGCTGGTGTGGGCGCTGCACTCCCTGGCCCTGGTGATCGCCGTGCTGTCCGCGGCCACCGTCATGCGGGCCGACGCCCTGGACGACCGGTACTGCTCGGCGTCCGTGCTGACCGCCAACCGGGACACCCGGCGCGCACAGGCACCCGACGGCCGCACGGAGTGCATCGGCGTGGCGACGGACGACGTCCGCTTCGCCGACTGGCTGCCCGCACCCGAGGCCGGTGACGACCTCAAGGCGCTCACGGCCGGCGACGAGACGCCCTGGACGGTGACCGACCTGGAGGACCGCATCGCCCGGCAGAACGCGGAGGTCCTCGCCGGCCACGCCGGCAAGTACGTCACCGTCGTCTACGCCGGGCCGCTCAGCGCCGACACCGCGGCCGGCTCCTCCCTCGTGAAGGGCGCCGAGGAACTGGCGGGCGTGTATCTGGCTCAGGCCGTCATCAACGAGAACTCCAGCGTGAAGCTGCGTGTCCTGATCGCCAACGGCGGCGTGGACCTGGGCCACCAGGAGCAGATGGCCGAGGCGATCGCCGCGTACGCCGCCCACGACCCGACCGTGGTGGGGGTCGTCGGCACCGGCCGCGACCTGAAGTCGAGCCGGGCGACGACCCGCATCCTGATGGAGGCCGGCCTGCCGGTCGTCTCCGGCACGAACTCCGCGACCTATCTGCCCCGCGAGTTCGCCAACTGGTTCAGCCTGGCGGCCACGGACGAGTGGCAGACCCGGCAACTCGGCCTGATCGCCGCCCAGTTGCGCACACCGGACCGGCGGCAGTACGCCCTCGTCCTGGCCCGTGACACGGCGCGGACCGACGACCTCTACACCGACGAGCAGGCGCGCTACGGCCAGCGGATGCTGCAACGGCAGGGCTTCACCCTGCTCAAGCAGCGCCGCTACACCCTCAGCGGCGGCAAGCCGGAACTCCGCTCGCACGCCCAGGAGATCTGCCGGGGCGGCCGGGTCCCGTCCGTGGTCTACTTCGCGGGCCGGGTGGAGGACATCGACCCCCTGATGACCCAGCTGGGCACCGAGCCGGGCTGCGCCGGAAAGCCCCTGGCCATCCTCACCGGCGACGACCTGTCCAAGGCGGACTTCGCCGGCGGCGGTCAGTCCGTGGCGCCGAAGGTCACGCTGTACCACGCGGCCCTCGCGGAGCTGGAGACGGCCGCCACCAGAACGGCCTTCTACCTGGACGCCGCCAAGCACCTGCCGGGACAGCAGGGCCGCCGCCTGCGCTACGACAGCCCCGCCCTGGCCAGCGGCCAGACCGCCCTGGCCCATGACGCGACCCGCGCCCTGTACTGGGCGGCCACCCGCGGCGACCGGCCGCAGAGCCGCGCCTCGACCTGGGTGAACCTGCGCAACGTCAAGATCGAGGGCATGGCCACCGGCACCATCGACTTCACCGGCGCCCCGCTGTACGGCGACCACACCGGGCACAGCATCGTCCTCAAGGAGGTCCGCCGCACCGGCGACGGCCTCTCCGAGCCCCGCGTGGTGTGCAGCCGCACCGCGGGGAACACGAAACCCCTCACGCGGAAGGAGTGCCGGATCCGCTGAGCGCCGCCTCAGCCCTCCTCGGGGGCCAGCCGCAGCGCGATCGAGTTGATGCAGTACCGCTGGTCCGTGGGCGTCGCATACCCCTCACCCTCGAACACGTGCCCGAGATGCGAGCCGCACCGGGCACACCGGACCTCGGTCCGCACCATGCCGTGCGACCGGTCCTCGATCAGCTCCACCGCGTCGGTGTCCCTGGGGTCGAAGAAGGACGGCCAGCCGCAGTGCGACTCGAACTTCGTGTCCGAGGTGAACAGGTCCGCGCCGCAGGCGCGGCAGGAGTAGACGCCCCGGGTCTTGGTGTCGGTGTACTCACCGGTGAAGGCGGGCTCGGTGGCCGCCTGCCGCAGGACCGCGTACTCGCCCGGGGTCAGTTCCGCGCGCCACTGCTCGTCCGGCTTCTCCACGTCGTACGGCATGAGCCTCCAGCCCCTCAGTTCGACAGACGGTCCAGGATGTGCGGGCCGAGGTCGGTGACGTCGCCCGCTCCCATGGTGAGAACGAGGTCACCCGGCTTCGCCATTCCCGCGACGGCCGACGGGACGTCCGCCTTGTCGTGCACCTGCGTCACGTCCGCGCCCGCGGCCCGGGCCGCCTCGATGATCAGCTCGCTCGTCACGCCCGGGATCGGGTCCTCGCGCGCCGGGTAGATGTCGAGCACGACGGAGGCGTCCGCGAGGGCGAGGGACTGGCCCATCTCCTTGCCGAGCTCCTGCGTCCGCGAGAAGAGGTGCGGCTGGAAGACGACCAGGATCCGGGCGTCACCGGCCGCCGCGCGCATGGCCTCCAGGTCGGCGGTCATCTCGGTGGGGTGGTGCGCGTAGGAGTCGATGACCTGCACACCCGCGGCCTCGCCCTTCAGCTGGAGCCGCCGCTTGACGCCCGTGTACGCGGCGATCGCCGGGGCCAGCTCGGCCGCCGGGACCCCGAGGGCCACGCCCGCCGCCAGCGCGGCGACCGCGTTGTGCGCGTAGTGCCGGCCGGGGACGGAGACCGTGAAGGTCAGCTCCTCCCCCTCCAGCACCACGGTGACCTCGCTCTTCAGCCCCTGCGGCACGACCGACCGGATGCGCACGCCCGCGTCCTCGGACTCGCCGTACGTCACCACCCGCACGCCGCGCCCGGCGACCCGGCGCGTCAGCTCCCGGGCGCCCTCGTGGTCGGCGGCGATCACCAGCGTGCCGCCCTCGGTGATCCGGTCCACGAACGTCTCGAACGACGCGTAGATCTCGTCCATCGACGCGTAGTTGGCGTGGTGGTCGAGCTCGACGTTCAGCACGATCGCGACGTCGGGCGCGTACTTGTGGAAGCTGCGGTCCGATTCGTCCGCCTCGGCGACGAAGATCTCGCCCTCACCGTGCAGCGCGTTGGAGCCGGGCGCGTCCAGGTCCCCGCCGATCGCGTACGAGGGCTTCAGGCCCAGCTCGCTCAGCGACACGGCCAGCATCGAGGTCGTGGTCGTCTTGCCGTGCGTACCGGCGACGGCGATCGGCCGCAGCCCGCCCATCAGAGCGGCGAGCGCGTCGGACCGGTGCACGACGGGGATGCCGAGCTCGGCCGCGCGGGCCAGCTCGGGGTTGTCCTGCCGGATCGCCGACGACACGACCACACAGCTGGCGTCGTCGGCGAGATGCTCCGCGGCGTGCCCGATGTGCACGGTCGCCCCCAGCGCCCGCAGCGCCTCGGCCGTGGCCGACTCCTTGGCATCACTGCCCGCCACCACGGCCCCGCGCTGCGCGAGGATCTTCGCGATCCCCGACATTCCGGCCCCACCGATCCCGATGAAGTGCGGTCGGTCCATGGCGGTGGGAAGGCCGGCTGCCATGCAGATCTCCAAGAGCGAGCGACGACGGTGAGCGCCCCCAGCCTATTTCAGGAACGGGGAGTGATGCGGCCAACCCAGGGGCGCGGGGAACTGCGCGAGCAACCACGACCGACCCGCACCCGACGAACCAGGACGACCCGGCCCTACGCCTTGCTGTGCGAGAACAGCTTCAGCACCGGCACCCCCACCTTGTGCCGGGCCCGGGAAGCCCAGTCACGGTGGAAGAACTCCTCCACGTAGTGGGGATCGGTCAGCACGATGACCTCGTCCGCCCCGACCTCCTCCACCAGGGACTTCAGCGCGTCCAGCGGATGATCCTCGATCAGCCGCCCCTGGGCCCCGCTGCCCGAGGCACGCAACGCGGCGAGGGACACCTCCAGCGCGCGCTGCCCCACGCTCAGCGCCTCCTCGCCCTCCGGTGTCTCCCCCTCGCGGACGGCCTCGTCGAGCTCGCCGAGCGCCACGTCGTCGATGGCCCGCAGCAGGCGGTCCGCCTGCTCGCCGCGCGGCTGCCACAGCACCTGGAAGGAGACCTGCTCCTCGCCGTGCAAGGTGGTGACGAACTCCACGTCGGCGGACGTCAGCGCCTTCTCGATCATCAATACGCTTGTGAACACCAGGCGCCCCTTCTGCTCCCGGGGGCCCGTGGCCCCACTCCTCCGCGGGCCGTGCCAGGCCCTGCGAAAACCAACCTGCCCCGTGTTCGCACGGGTACTGCCGGATCCAGTGTGCCCTTCGGAAACCAAACGGAACGACATATTCCGCCGATGAACGGACCGACAGTGAGGTTCACCCCCGCTTCTGGACGAAGCGGTCGGCCGGACCACCCGACCGCCGACACCTCCTACCCCGGGTCCGGCGTTTCAGTACGCCGCTCAGGCCCGTCCGTACCGCGTGAACAGGAAGCCGTCCTCCTCCAGCATCGACACCAGCCCGAAGCGGTGCGGGACCGTGACCGCCGGCCCCCCGGCGATGCGCTGCGCCTCGCCCGCCGTGAGCATCGGGGAGACGGTCAGGCACAGCTCGTCGAGCACACCGGCCGCGACCATCTGCCCGAGCAGCCGCGGGCCGCCCTCGGTCAGCAGCCGGGTGTGGCCGAGGTCGGCGAGGGCCCGGACGGCGCGGGCGGGGTCCACGCCGATGCCGTCTCCGGCGGTCATCACCCGGGCACCCGCCTTCTCGGCGGTGGCGACACGGTCCGGGGCGGCCGCGGCCCCCGTGAGGATCAGGGTGGGCACCAGGGGCGAGGTGAACAGCGGGAGCGAGAAGTCCAGGTCGAGGCCGGCCGTGACGACCGCGATCGCGGGTGCGGGCCGCTGCCCGGCCGCCTGGCGCCTCGCCGCGAAGTCCGCACGCGCGCGGGCCGGCCGGTACCCCTCCTGCCGTACCGTCTCCGCACCGACGACCACGACGTCGGCCAGCGCCCGCAGCGTGCCGAAGATCCGCATGTCGGTGGCGCTGGAGATGGGCTGCGAACGGCCGTCGTGCTGGGCGGCCCCGTCCAGCGTGGACACCATGTTGGCGCGCAGCCACGGCACCGGCCCCCCGGGCCCCGGCTCGGGATAGGCGTACGCCGCGGCCAGCTCGTCCAGGCTCCATTCCCGCCCGGCGCCCTCACCGGACGCGCCGCCCGGCACCGGAGCTGCTGTTTCATCGGTCACAGGGAACAGACGTCGCATGCCGTGCAGTGTTCCACGCGCCGTAGCATGGTGAACCGTGTCTTCTCCCCTGGCCCCTTCCGGAGGCGGCCCCATAACCGACCCGGCCCCGCTGTCCCTGTGCGCCCGTGAGCCGCGTGTGCCCGCGGATCGGCTGGTCGCCGAGATGGTGCCGCCGCCGCGGTTCGACTCCGTCCGCTTCAGCACGTACATCCCCGACCCGAACCAGCCCAGCCAGACCGAGGCCGTCGGGGTCCTGGAGGGATTCGCGGCGGGCCTCGACTCGGGAGCGGCCGGAGGATCCGGCAAGCGCCGGCTGTTCGGCTTCGGCAAGGCGCCGAAGAAGGCCCCCGCAGGCCCGCGCGGCGTCTACCTCGACGGCGGCTACGGCGTCGGCAAGACCCACCTGCTGGCGTCCCTGTGGCACGCCACCCCGGCCGAGCCCGCGCTCAAGGCGTTCGGCACGTTCGTGGAGCTGACCAACCTGGTCGGCGCCCTCGGGTTCCAGCAGACCGTCCAGACGCTGTCCGGCCATCGCCTGCTGTGCATCGACGAGTTCGAGCTCGACGACCCGGGCGACACCGTCCTGGTCTCCACCCTGCTCGGCAAGCTGGTCGACGCGGGCGTGGCGCTCGCCGCCACCTCCAACACGCTGCCCGGCAAGCTCGGCGAGGGCCGGTTCGCCGCGGCCGACTTCCTGCGCGAGATCCAGGGCCTGTCGGCCCACTTCCGCGCCCTGCGCATCGACGGCGAGGACTACCGCCACCGCGGTCTGCCCGAGGCGCCGCCGCCGTACTCCGACGCGCAGGTGACCGACGTGGCGCACGCCACCGAGGGCGCCTCCCTCGACGCGTTCTCGCCCCTCCTGGAACATCTCGCCCGGGTCCACCCCAGCCGGTACGGCGCTCTGACCGACGGGATCAAGGCCGTCTGCCTCACCGGTGTGCGGCCGGTCCCCGACCAGTCGACGGCCCTGCGGCTCGTCGTCCTCGCGGACCGGCTCTACGACCGCGAGGTGCCCGTGCTGGCCTCGGGTCTGCCCTTCGATCAGCTCTTCAGCGACGAGATGCTGAACGGCGGCTACCGCAAGAAGTACTTCCGGGCCATCTCCCGGCTCACCGCCCTCGCCCGCGACGCGGGCAGGCTCGCCGGCACCCGGTAACCACACCCCCCTCACCGCGCCAACCGCCTGGCGAGAAGTGCCTGTTCAAGCCAGCCGACCGCCGGTTTTCAGGCTCTCTTCAGCTTGAAACGTTAAGTTAACCCTGCAAACGACTTTGCAGGGTTAACGTGTTTCTTGACCAGCCATTGACCAAGTGTTGGTCCGCACTAGACGTGCGAATTACCTGAAGGGGGGCGCATGTATCGAGGTACGACGGCACGGACCGTGGTTTCGATCCTCGCCACCGTCCTCCTCGCCCTCCAGTTCTTCGCACCGACGGCATCCTTCGCATCCGCGCATACGAAGAGTCAATCCGAGGCCAACGCTCAGCCCGGAACGAAGCCCTCCGGCAAGTCCTCGCGCCCCGGACACAAGCCGTCCGGGAAGGCTCTGCGCGACGAGACGGCCACCTGCCGCGCCGGACACCCCGGGGACCCGACCGGTCCCCTGCGGACCCGCGACCGGTCCCACACCGCCGACTCCGCGCCCTCGGCGCCCGAACGGCCCCTGCACAGGCGCCTCCAGCCGACGGCACCCGACCCGGTCAGACCCGGTGCCGCGCACCACCGCACGTCGAGATCCTCGACAGCGCACACCCCGGCAGCCCTTCAGGTCTTCCGCTGCTGATCAGCAGAGCAGTTCCCCCCACCCGTTGCCATGCCCGTCCGACGCGCCCCCACTGCGCGCCAGGAGGAGTCACACACTCATGCAACCCCTCATCGACAACGCCCGCACCTTCGGACAGCGCCCTGAGGAGTTCGCCCACCTCGCCGAGGGCCAGTCCCCCGACGTCCTGTTCATCACCTGCTCCGACTCCAGGGTCGTACCGGCCCTGATCACGGGCGCCCGTCCCGGCGAGCTCTTCGAGCTGCGCACCGCGGGCAACGTCGTTCCCCCGCACTCCTTCGAGCACCCCACGTCGGAGGCGGCCACGATCGAGTACGCCGTGGAGGTTCTCGGCGTCAAGGAGATCGTGGTCTGCGGCCACTCGCACTGCGGCGCCGTGGGCGCGGTGGTACGCGGCGACGACCTCGCCGCCGTACCGGCGGTGCGTGACTGGCTCGCGCGCGCCGCCGACGAGCCCGAGTGCTCGGACCCGGCGGACCCGACGGTCGCCGAGGCCGTGCAGAACCACGCCCTCACCCAGGTGCTCCGACTGCGGTCCTACCCCTGCATCGAGCGCCGGCTGGCGGAGGGCCGACTCGGCCTGCACGCATGGTTCTACGAAGTGCACACCGGCACCGTGCGGGAACACCGCGCGGACACCGACTCCTTCGAGAAGCTGTGAGGGACTCCATGACCAAGTTCCCTTATCTCAGGCAGGACTTCACCGCCTCGCTGGTCGTGTTCCTGGTCGCCCTCCCGCTGTGCGTGGGCGTGGCCGTCGCCTCCGGCGTCCCGGCCGAACTCGGCCTGGTCACCGGCATCGTGGGCGGCCTCGTCACCGGACTCCTGCCGGGCAGCAGCCTTCAGGTGTCCGGGCCGGCCGCCGGTCTGACCGTGCTGGTCTTCGAGGCGGTCCAGGAGTACGGGCTGCCCGCGCTCGGCATCATCGTGCTGGCCGCCGGTCTGCTCCAGCTGATCATGGGCGCCCTCAAGCTCGGCCGCTGGTTCCGGGCGATCTCGGTGTCGGTCGTCGAGGGCATGCTGGCCGGAATCGGTCTGGTCCTCATAGCCGGCCAGCTGTATGCGACGGCCGGCCTGAAGGCACCCGCCTCCGGCATCGACAAGATTCTGGGCCTGCCCGGCGCCGCCGCCGACGCGGCCGGCAGCACGGCGGCGCTCACGTCCCTCGTGCTCGGCGCGGCCACCATCGCGGTGATGGTGCTCTGGAAGAAGCTGCCGAAGAACGTGCAGGCCGTACCCGGCGCGCTCGCCGCGGTGATCCTCGCGATCGCGGCCACCGCCGTGTTCAACCTGCCGGTCGCCACCGTCGAGGTGAAGGGCCTGCTGGGTTCCATCCAGCCGCCCGGCCTGGACGCCTTCGGCAGCGTGGGCTTCGGCATCATCGGCACGATCGTCGCCTTCACCCTGATAGCCTCCGCCGAGAGCCTCTTCAGCGCCGCCGCCGTGGACCGGCTGCACGACGGCCCGCGCACCCAGTACGACAAGGAGCTCATGGCGCAGGGCGCGGGCAACACCATCTGCGGTGTGCTCGGCGCACTGCCGATGACCGCGGTCATCGTCCGCAGCTCCGCCAACGTCAGCGCGGGCGCCAAGACCAAGGCGTCCCGGGTGCTGCACGGTGTGTGGCTGCTGCTGTTCGCCGCGCTGCTGCCGGGCACGCTGGCCCTGATCCCGCTGCCCGCCCTCGCCGGCATCCTCGTCCACGCGGGCTGGAAGCTGATCCCCTTCCGCAAGATCGTGCCGCTGTGGAGGGAGCACCGGGGCGAGGCACTCATCCTGGTCGTCACCGCCGTGTCGATCGTCGCGGTGAACATGTTCGAGGGCGTGCTCATCGGTCTGGCCCTGTCGGTCGTCAAGACCGCCTGGGAGGCCTCGCACGTCAAGCTCGAGATCATCGACAAGGGCGCCGGCCCGATCCAGGCGTACCTGTCGGGCAACGCGACTTTCCTGCGGCTGCCGAAGATCCTCGACACCCTGGAGGGTCTGCCGCAGGACCGCCCGGTCGAGGTGGACCTCTCGGGCCTGCACCACCTCGACCACGCCTGTCGCACGGCCCTGGAGAACTGGGCCGCACGCCACAGCGCGACAGGCACCGAGCCGGTGAAGGTCACGGAGCCCGTGGAGGCCACGGCGGAGAAGGCCACCGCCGTCTAGCCGCCTGAGCGGATCACCCGGGTCCTGGTCCGGGGCGCGCACCCGGCGCGTCCCGGACCACGCATGTCCGCCCCCGCTCTGCCCCCACTCCGGCCCCGCCGATCACACCCCATGGCCCCACACCACGGTTCGGGCATATCGTTACAGGAGCATACGAATTCGGACCTCTGAACGGGGAGGTCGGCATGGTCGAAGAGCTGGTCGGCGTGGCGGTCGCGGTCGGGGCCGGTGCGCTGGTGTACCTCGCCTCCGCGGCGCGGATCGTCAAGCAGTACGAGCGCGGGGTCGTCTTCCGGCTCGGGCGCCTGCACGGGGACGTGCGGCGGCCCGGGTTCAACCTCGTCATCCCCGCGGTGGACCGGATGCGCAAGGTCAATCTTCAGATCGTGACGATGCCGGTCCCCGCCCAGGAGGGCATCACCCGCGACAACGTGACCGTGCGGGTGGACGCGGTGGTGTACTTCAAGGTCGTGGACCCGTCGGCGGCGATCGTCAACGTCGAGGACTACCGCTTCGCCGTCTCGCAGATGGCGCAGACCTCGCTGCGCTCGATCATCGGCAAGAGCGAGCTGGACGACCTGCTGTCCAACCGGGAGAAGCTCAACCAGGGCCTGGAGCTGATGATCGACAGCCCGGCCGTGGAGTGGGGCGTGACCATCGACCGCGTGGAGATCAAGGACGTGTCCCTGCCGGACACGATGAAGCGCTCCATGGCCCGCCAGGCCGAGGCCGACCGGGAGCGGCGGGCCCGGCTGATCAACGCCGACGCCGAGTACCAGGCCTCGAAGAAGCTGTCCCAGGCCGCCCAGCAGATGGCCGACACACCCTCGGCTCTCCAGCTGCGGCTGCTGCAGACGGTCATGGCGGTGGCGGCGGAGAAGAACTCCACGCTCGTCCTGCCCATTCCGGTGGAACTCCTGCGCTTCCTGGAGCGGGGTGCGCAACCCCCCGCGAAGAGCGCGGGACACACGGAGACTGCGGACCCCACGGAGACCACGGCCTCCGCGGAGGGACACCCGGAGATCGCGGGACACGCGGAGACCGAGGACCCCGCGGAGAACGCGGAGAGTGCCGTCGACCGCACGGAGCAGGCCGAACAGGCCTTGGAGGAGCTGCGGCGCGCCGTCGAGCAGTGACCCGCGCTACGCGCGTGGTTCCCGCTGCCCGCGGCAGGTGATAGACACACGGGGATCACAGTTCCTGTCCGCCAGCAGGAAGGTTTCCCCATGACCGAATCCGGTCGCTCCGCCACACGACGTCAAGTGCTCGCCGGAACGGGCGCCCTGGGCGTCGGGATCGCGTTCTCCGGCGCCCTGTCCGAACTCTTCACCGGCACCGCCGCGGCACAGGGCCTCGGCCGCACCGGCTACGGCCCGCTCGTCCCCGACCCGAAGGACATCCTCGACCTGCCGGAAGGGTTCCACTACCGGATCCTCTCCCGCGAGGGAGACGAACTCCGCTCCGGCGAGGGCAAGGTCCCCTCCAACCACGACGGCATGTCGGCCTTCCCGGGCAGAGGCGGCCGTGTCCACCTGGTCCGCAACCACGAGAACCGCGCCAACGGCAAGGTGCCGGTCCCGACCGTCGAGGGCCTCACCTACGACCCGGCCGGCAAGGGCGGCTGTACGGCGCTGACGCTGGACTCCCGCAACAGGGTCCGGTCGGAGCGCGTCGCGATCGCCGGCACGGCCGTCAACTGCGCGGGCGGGCCCACTCCTTGGGACACCTGGCTGACCTGCGAGGAGACCGAGGACAAGGCCGGCACCAACGGCTACACCAAGGACCACGGCTTCATCTTCGAGGTCGACCCGGCCGACCCGCACCGCACCGGGGCCGTGCCGCTGACCGCGATGGGCCGCTTCGCGCACGAGGCGATCGCCGTCGACCCCCGGCGGGGCGTGGTGTACGAGACCGAGGACGCCTTCGAGAGGCCCTTCGGCCTCTTCTACCGCTTCCTGCCGGACCGGCCGCTGGGCGGCAGGGGTTCGCTGCGCGCGGGCGGCCGGCTCCAGGCCATGCGCGTGCCCGGCGTGCCGGACCTGTCCTCCATCCAGGAGATCGGCGCCGAGTTCGACCGCATCGAGTGGGTGGACGTACCGGACCCGCAGGCCGCGCAGACGCCGATCCGGTTCCAGGACTTCGGCCGCAAGGGCATCACGCACGCGCAGAAGCTGGAGGGCTGCTACTGGGGCGGCCGTTCGGTGTACTTCGTGTCGTCCTTCGCGCACCGGTCGGACGGTTCGGCCGCCGACCACTTCGGGCAGGTCTGGCGCTACGACCCGGAGCGGCGCCGACTCACCCTGGTGATCGTCTTCGGCCCCGACACCGATGTGCAGATGCCGGGCGAGTCGCCGGACAACATCTGCCTGGCGCCCAGCGGCGGCCTCATGGTCTGCGAGGACGGCAACGGCGCCCAGCACGTCTACGGTGTCACCAGGCGCGGCCAGGTCTACGCGATGGCCCGCAACCGGCAGAACATCGGCACCCCGGAGGAGCCCGAGTGGGGTGAGTTCGCCGGGGTGGCCTTCTCCCCGGACGGCGACACGATGTACGTCAACTGCTACTCGCCCGGCACCACGTTCGCGGTGACGGGCCCCTGGCGCCGGTAGCCGACGCTCAGCTCCCGACCGGGGCGCCGGGTGCGAGGCCCGGCGCCCCGCCGGGCCATGGAGGCACAGGACCGCAAGGGGGCCCGGTGACACGCAAGGACAGCACCTCGCTGCGGGAGCGGCTGTGCCTCCCCGTCGGTGAGCGGGCATGGCCGCCACGGCCCCGGTCGGCGAGCGGCTGGCCGTCCTCCAGGAACGGCTGTGGGCGGCGAGCACCAAGGGCGACCGGCGCCGCGTCCTGCTGGTCCTCCAGGCTCTGATCAAGTGCTTTGCGGCCCGCGTTCCAGAACGCCTACGAGATCGCCCTGGAGCGCTGCGGCACCTCGTACGCGCCCTGGTACCTGATCCCCGCCGACCACAAGTGGTACCGCAACTGGGCGGTCGGCACGCTGCTCCTGGAGCACTTCGAGGAGCTGGATCCGCGGTACCCGGAGGCGGACTTCGACGTGGACGAGTTCCGGAAGCGGCCGCTGGAGCAGCCCTGATCCGTCCGGTCAGGCCGCGAGCAGGGCGTCGATCTGGCCGACGGCCTCCTTCAGGCCCTCCTCCATGCCCATGGTGACCAGTTGCTCCATCTGCTCACGGGAGTCGAACAGCGAGCGCATCTCCATCCGGGTGCCACCGCCGTGCTCGCTGAGCCGCACCGTCACGGCCATGGTCGGCATGTCGTCCTTGGGCTTGCCCTCGTCGTCGGCGAAGCCGTCGGTGAACTCCAGGGCCGTCGGCTCGCTGACCGAGGTGATCCGCCACCAGCCGCGGTGCCGGTCGCCTTCCGGGCCGGTCATGAAGTAGGTGACCTCTCCCCCGGGCGTCAGGTCGTGCTCCTCCACGGTCGCCGGGTAGGTCGGCGGGCCCCACCAGCGCTCCAGCTGCCGGGGGTCGGCCCACAGCCGCCACACCCGCTCGACCGGGGCGGCGAAGTCGGCGACCAGGGTGAGGGTGAGGTTGTCGAGGTCCTTGTCGACACTGGTGACACTCATCGCTCGGTTCCTTCCGTCGTGTCGTTCTCTTCGGTTCCGGGGTCCTCGGCGAGCAGCCGGGCCATCCGGTCCACGCGCCCGCGCCACGCCGACTCGAGTTCGTCCAGGGCCTGGCGAGCGCGGCCCACCGCGTCGGGGTCGGTGCGCACGAGCTGCTCCCGTCCGCTGCGCTGCTTGGTGACCAGCCCCGCCCGCTCCAGTACCGCGACGTGCTTCTGCACCGCGGCGAAGCTCATCGGGTAGGCCTCGGCGAGCCGGGACACGGACAGCTCCCCGCGCACGCAGCGGCGCAGTATGTCCCGGCGTGTGGTGTCGGCCAGCGCGTGGAACAGCCGGTCCACCGTCTCGTCACTCAGCTCATCTACAACCATTTGGTTGTACGTTAGCCCTGCCCGCCTCTCCTGTAAAGCGACCCGCCCGACACTGAAGCGGACGGACGGGGGTACTCGGCGGGCTATGAGCGAGAAGCAGCAGGTCAGCAGCTCGTACTGGCTCGAGACGGCACCGGACGGGCGCCACCCGGCGCTCGCGGAGGACCTGGACGTCGACGTGGCGGTGATCGGCGCCGGCATCGCCGGGCTGTGCACCGCGTGGGAGCTCACGCGGGCCGGGCGGAGTGTGGCCGTGCTGGAGGCCGGGCGGGTCGCGGCCGGCGTCACCGGGCACACCACCGCCAAGGTCACCGCCCTGCACACGCTCGTCTACGACAAGCTGCGGCGCACCCGCGGCCCCGAGGGCGCGCGGCTGTACGCGCGTTCCCAGTCCGAGGCGATCGAACACGCGGCCCGGATCGCCGGGGAACTGGGCGTCGACTGCGAGTGGGAGACGAGGAGCGCCTACACCTTCGCCCGCGACACGGACCGCGTGGAGGAACTGCGCGCCGAGGCACGGGCCGCGGCCGAGGCCGGGCTGCCCGCCTCGTTCGTGACGGAGACCGGGCTGCCGTTCCCGGTGGCGGGCGCGGTCGAGGTCACCGGGCAGGCCCAGTTCCATCCGCGCAAGTACCTGCTGGCCCTCGCCGCCGACCTGGTCGAACGCGGCGGGCGGATCTACGAGGACACCACCGTCCTCGGCCTGGACGAGGGCGAGCCGTGCAGGCTGTCGACCACGACCGGGGCGACGGTCCGGGCCCGGGACGTCGTCGTCGCGACGCACTACCCGATCTTCGACCGGGCCCTGCTGTTCGCCCGCCTGTCCACGCGCCGCGAACTGGTCGTCGCCGGGCCGATCCCCGCGGACCAGGACCCGGACGGCATGTTCATCACGCCCGACGAGGACACCCGCTCGGTGCGCACCGCGCCCTACGAGGGCGATCGGCGGCTGCTCATCGTCACCGGTGAGCACTTCACGCCGGGCACGGGCGACCCGCGGGCCCGTTTCGAACGCCTCACCGCCTGGGCCACCGGCCACTTCCCGGACCTGGAGGTCACCCACCGGTGGGCCACCCAGGACACCGAGCCCACGGACACCGTGCCGATGGTCGGCCCGCTGCACCCGGGCGCCCGGCACGCCTATGTGGCCACCGGGTTCGGCGGCTGGGGCATGACCGGCGGCATCATGGCGGGCCGGCTGCTGACCGCGCAGATCATGGGCGAGGAGTGCGAGTGGAGCGGACTGTACGACCCGCGCCGGCTGAAGCCCGCGGTGCGTGAGGCGCCGTCGTTCCTCAAGACACAGGCCAAGGTCGCCGGGCACTTCGTGGGCGACCGGCTGCGGCCTTCGCCGCCGGTGGAGTCCCTGCCACCCGGCGAGGGCGCCGTGGTCCGTGCCGACGGCCACCGCCTCGCGGTGTACCGGGACGACGACGGCGGGCTCCACGCCGTCTCCGCCCGCTGCACCCACCTGGGCTGTCTGGTCAGCTTCAACGCCGCCGAACGCGCCTGGGAGTGCCCCTGCCACGGCTCCCGTTTCGACACGGACGGCAAGGTGATCCAGGGCCCGGCGACCAAGCCCCTGGAACAGCGGGACCTCTGACGCCCCGCCCCGGCCTCGGCTGGACGTATGAGCGACAACGACTACTGCCTGATCGACGCGACCAGGCCGCCGCGGGCGGAGGGACCGCCGTACGCGATGGGGGTCCCCCCGCTCGAGCGCAGCCGAGAGTGGGGGAGTGTGCTGTGCCGGGAGCCGACGGAGTACCCCGAGTCGTACAAGGGCAGCACGCTCTGCCCCGTCTGCGAGTGGCAGGAGGCGGAGCGCACCGCCTGCTCAGGGTGATCTGCGGGAGGCCGGCGCACCGGCCAGGGGCAGCAGCGGCAGCGGGACATCGCCCTTCTGCGAGCCGGCGACCAGGCCCTGCACGGCCGCCTGCGCCGGTGAGCCGGTGGCCACCAGGGACAGCAGCGCCGCGACCAGCAGGGCCACCAGGGCGCGGCCCGGCGACCGCAGCAGAGGCCGGCCGGTGAGCGCGCCGACGGCCGTGCCGAGCAGGGCGCAGGCCAGGGCGGCGAGCAGCCCGGCCCCGCAGGCGGGGGCGAGCGGCACACGGGTGCGGTTGGTCGGAGGCGACTTACGCCGTGCGCGGCCGGCCGGTGACACGGCCCTCGCTCGGCGCGTCGATGCCGGCGAGCAGCCGCAGCAGCGTGGACTTGCCGCTGCCGTTGGCTCCCCCGACGCGGACGAGCCGGCCCGGGGCCACCGCCATGTCGACACCGCGCAGCACCCAGGGGCCGCGCAGACCGTAGCGGCGGCCCGCGTTCCGGAGGCACAGGTCGGGTCGCATGCGGCCATCCTGCACGATCTTCCGGCTGGCACACTGGGATTCGTGAGTGAAGACCCGACGCCCGTGAGCGACAGTCCCTTCCGGTCCGAGCCCTCGGCGCGCGACGAGGCACCGCAGTTCGTGCTGCCCCTGGTCGTGCGGATCGAGCGGGCGGCCCCGCCGGCGCGCACGGACGCGCTGGAGACGGCCGCGCGGGCCGTGCTGACGATCCTGGCCGACGAGCGGTCGGCCGGCGAGGGCGAGTGGGCCGGGGCGATGCGCAACTGGCAGGACGCCAGGATCCGCAAGGTGGTGCGGCGGGCACGCGGCGCCGAGTGGCGGCGGGCCGAGGCGCTGTCCGGCATCACGGTCACCGGCACGTCGGCCGAGGTGCGGGTCTTCCCGCCCGTCCCGCTGGACGGCTGGCCCAAGGACCTGGCCAGGCTCCAGGTCTCCGGCACCGACCTCGACGACCCGGAGCAGCCGGTGGACGCGGACCCGGCCGCCTGCGTGCTGTGGCTGAACCCGGACCTCGGCATGTCGGCGGGCAAGGCCATGGCGCAGGCCGGGCATGCCGCGCAACTGGCCTGGTGGGAGCTGTCCGACGAGGAGCGGACCGCCTGGGACGACGCGGGGTTCCCGCTCGCCGTCCGGACGGCCGACCCGGCCCGCTGGTCCGAACTGACCGGCATCGGGCTGCCGTTGGTCCGCGACGCGGGGTTCACGGAGATCGCGCCCGGCTCGTGCACGGTGGTCGCGGACCACCCGGCGCTGCGCCGGGAGCCGCACGGGAGCGGCCTCGCGGCGTCCACCCGTTCGGAGTAGCCGCGGGCGCGCCGGTCCCCGACGGATGCTCCAGTGGGGTTACCGGCCGACCCGACCCAGGAGGCAGCCATGACCAGCGCCGCGCCCCCTCCCCCCGCCCCGCCCGCCCCCGACGACCGGACGCCCGACGGCTCCGGATCGGGCGGTTCCGGCGACCCGTGGGCGGCCGGGGGTCTCGCTCTCGGCGGCATCCTGATGGTCGTCTACGGCCTCTTCGCGGTGCTCCAGGGCATCGCGGCGATCGCCGGGGACGAGGTGTACACGAGCTTCGGCCAGTACTCCTTCGCGTTCGACCTGACCGCGTGGGGCTGGATCCACGTGATCGTCGGTGTGCTCGTGGTGGCGGCCGGGCTCGGCCTGTTCGCCGGAGCCACCTGGGCGCGGGTCGTGAGCGCGGTCGTGGTCGGCCTGGCGCTGATCGCGAACTTCCTCTGGCTGCCGTACCAGCCGTTCTGGTCGATCATCATGATCGTGACCGGCCTGTTCGTCCTCTGGTCGGTGTTCAACTACCGCTCCTCCCGCCCGGTGTAGCGCCGCCCCGGTCAGGACGGCGGCGGACGCCGGTCGCGCTCGGCGACCACGCCGTGCAGCCGGCGGGTCAGGGCGGTGGCCGCCGCCGTGAGGAAGACGAACGCGTACACGACCTGAGCGACGGTCACCAGCCGGGCCTCCTGCCCGCGCGGGGTGATGTCGCCGTAGCCGACGGTCGCCAGCGTCACGACGGTGAAGTACAGCGCGTCGACCCGGGTGTACAGGCCGATGAACTGGCCCGGCTGCTGGGCGAGTGCGTAGTAGCCGGACGAGAAGACCAGCACGGCCAGGCACATCAGCATCGAGATCATGATGCCCGACCGGGCCTGGGGCCTCTCCAGCACGATGTCGCGCACGTGGCGCAGCAGCAGCGCGGCGACGAACGCCAGGCCGGCCACGAACAGCGGCCAGCCGAGCCAGGGCCGGTCGGCGCCCAGCCCTTCCAGCGGCAGCAGGAAGTAGGCCGTGCCGACCGCCACGAGCAGGGCTCCGGCTCCGATCCGCAGCCGGCGGACGCCGGCCGCCTCCGACTCCGGTTCCCGTTTCCGCGCGGTGTGGTGGGGCTGCTCGCTGCCTTCGGGCATAGGTCCGGTCTACGGCGTATCAGGGCGGGACGCGACCCTTGCGCCTCCGTCGGTGGGGACGGGCAGCGGGACCCGCGAACCTCAAATATTGCTCTGAAGGAGGGCTGGGCGGGGTTCGGCGGCCGGCGGCTGGGCCATACCCCCCTCACGTTCGAGGATCGGGCACGTTCGAGGATCGGGCCGGGTGGAGGAGGGGACGATGGAGCGACTGGGGACGGGTATCGGGTGGCGACCTGAGATCGCGGACGCCGTGGAGCGGATGCCGGGGATCGACTGGGTCGAGGCCGTGGCCGAGAACGTCTGCCCCGGGCACCTGCCCGACTCGCTGCGGCGGCTGCGCGAGCGCGGCGTCACCGTGGTGCCGCACGGCGTCTCGCTCGGCCTCGGAGGCGCGGACCGGCCCGACGCGGGCCGGCTGACCGCACTGGCCGAGCGCGCGGAGGCGCTGGGCTCGCCGCTGGTCACCGAGCACATCGCGTTCGTCCGGGCGGGCGGGTCGCTGACGGCGTCCGCGCACCTGGAGGCGGGCCATCTGCTGCCCGTCCCGCGGACCCGGGACGCCCTGGACGTGCTGTGCGACAACGTACGCATCGCGCAGGACGCACTGCCGGTGCCGCTGGCCGTCGAGAACATCGCCGCGCTGATCAGCTGGCCGGGCGAGGAGATGACGGAGGGCCAGTTCCTCTACGACCTCGCCGACCGCACGGGAGTCCGCCTCCTCATCGACGTGGCCAACCTGCACACCAACCACGTCAACCGCGGCGAGGACCCGGCCAAGGCCCTCGCCGAGCTCCCGCTGGAGGCCATCGCCTACGTCCATGTCGCCGGCGGCTTCGAACGCGACGGCGTCTGGCACGACAGCCACGCCCACCCGGTCCCCCGGCCGGTCCTCGGCATCCTCACGGACCTCGCCTCCCGCGTCTGCCCGCCGGGTGTCCTCCTGGAACGGGACGAGAACTTCCCGGAACCGGCGGAGCTGGAGCACGAGTTGAGCACGATCCGCCGGGCGTTGGAGGCAGGGGCTGTCGAACGCGTGAAGACAGAGCTCCGCTCGGCCGGGCGAGGGGCGGAGACCGGGACCGGCTCGGTACGGCAGGGCCATGAGACCGGGGCGGCCGGGGCGACACGGGGCGCCTTCGGCCTGCCCCATCCAGAGGGTGCCGACGACGCGCGGCAGCGGCTCGGGCTGGCGCAGGCCGCGCTGCTGTCGGCGCTGGTCGCGGGGACGCCCGTGCCCGAGGGGTTCGACCGGGTACGGGTCGGCGTACAGGCGCGGGCGCTCGCCGCGAAGCGGGCGGATGTCGTGGCGAAGGTCGCTCCCGAGCTGCCGGTGATCCTCGGGGACGAGTACCGCACGGCGTTCCTCGGCTACGCCCAGACCCAGCCGATGACCGCCGGCTACCGGCGCGACGCCCTCACCTTCGCCGAGCACCTGCTGTCCGCCGGGCTGCCCGGGGACGCGCAGGCGCGGCGGGAACTGCGGGAGTGGTGGCTGGAGCGCTCGGGGCCCGCGCCGCGCTCCCGCCGCCCGGCCCACCGGCTCGCTCGCGCCACGCGCAGGGTGCTGCTGCGGCGTTGACGGCGATGGGCCCGGCCCGGGCCTCGCTCCTCACCGGCCCATGCCTACCCGGTTACGCAGGCGCAGGATGCGCTCAGCGCCGGCGATGACGCGGTCGTGGGCGGACCCGGCGCCGCGCGCGGGAGTGGCGGCCGTGCCGTGCCTTTCGTGGGTGAGCCCTTCGTGGGTGACACGGTGTGGCGCGCGGGTCAGCCCTTGAACCAGCCGGAGGGGGCGGGGGCGAGGTTCTGGTAGATGTGCTTGGCCTCCTGGTACTCGCGCAGCCCCGTGGGGCCGAGCTCGCGTCCGACGCCGGAACGGCCGAAGCCGCCCCACTCGGCCTGCGGTACGTAGGGATGGAAGTCGTTGATCCACACGGTGCCGTGCCGCAGCCGCTGGGCGACGCGCTGGGCGCGACTCGCGTCGGAGGTCCACACGCCGCCGGCGAGGCCGTAGGGGGTGTCGTTGGCCAGTTCGACCGCCTCGTCCTCGGTGCGGAAGCGCTCGACGGTGACGACCGGGCCGAAGACCTCCTCCTGGACGATGCGCATGGACCGGTCGCAGTCGGCGAAGATCGTCGGCAGCAGGAAGAAGCCGCTGCTGAGGGCGGGGTCGTCGGGGCGGGTGCCTCCGGTGACGAGCCGGGCGCCCTCCTCCTTGGCGACGGCGATGTAGCCCTCGACCTTCTCGCGGTGCTCGGCGGAGCTGAGCGGACCGCTCTCGGTGCCCTCCTCCAGGCCGTTGCCGAGCCGGATCGCCCGGGCGCGCTCGGCGTAGGCCTCGACGAACCGGTCGTGCAGGGAGTCCTCGACGAGCAGGCGCGAACCGGCCGAGCAGACCTGCCCGGAGTGCAGGAAGGCGGCGTCGAGGGCGTAGTCGACGGCGGCGTCGAAGTCGGCGTCCGCGAAGACGACGTTGGGGTTCTTGCCGCCCAGTTCCAGGGCGATGTTCCGCGGTCCCTCGGCGGCGCTGGCCATGATGGCGCGACCGGTGTTCAGACCGCCGGTGAAGGAGACCAGGTCGACCTCGGGGTGGCGGGTCAGGGCCGCGCCGACGGTCGCCCCGGAGCCGAGCACGAGGTTGGCGACGCCGGGCGGGGCGCCGGCCTCCTCGATGAGCCGGATCATGGCGATGGTGGTGAGCGGGGTGGTCTCGCTGGGCTTGAGGACGAAGGTGTTGCCGGCGGCCAGGGCGGGGGCCACCTTCCAGGAGGCCTGCAGCAGCGGGTAGTTCCAGGGGGCGATGAGCGCGCACACGCCGACGGGCTGGTAGACGACGCGGCTGAGGACGTCCGGGCCGACGTCGACGACCCGGCCCCCGTCCTTGCCCGCGAGTTCGGCGAAGTAGCGGAAGGCGTTCGCCACGTCCTCCACGTCGATCCGGGCCTCGGTGAGCGTCTTGCCGGTGTCGAGCGTCTCGGTGCGGGCGATGTCCTCCCGGTCGCGCAGCAGCAGGTCGTGGACGCGCAGCAGGAGGTCGGCCCGGCGGCGGGAGGGGGCGTTCGCCCAGTCCTCCTCGGCGAAGGCACGCCGGGCGGCGCGCACGGCGCGGTCGACGTCGGTGGCGTCGGCCTCGTCGACGGTGGTGACGACGGAGGCGTCGTAGGGGTTGACGACCTCGCGACGGCCACCGGCCGCCGACTGCGTCCATTCGCCGTCGATGTACAGCTCACCCACCGCGGGGCCTCCTTCGCGTCCGGCCGGAGCCCGATCGGCTCGACGGTCAGCAACATGGCCCATCGGGCGGGCGGCGGCCACGGGGCACACCGCCGCGAGGGCGTCCGGACGGCTCAGAGGACCCGGGTGGGCTAGTCGCCCGGCCCCGGACCTGCGCGACCAAGTGTGCGGGGACTAACACCCGGATCACATGCGATCGGAGTCGTGGGCCCCTTCTACCTCTTTGTCCCGGCATGTCATCCGTCTCGCATCCCGCATTTGCCCCTGTCCACCCCCGAAACAACCATTCATCCCTGTACGGCAGTTGACGTAGACCCAGCAGTAACATGTCAACTCCGCACCCGAAGCGCACTAGCGTGCGGTGCCGTACCGGGAGGCACCACCATGCGACCGCGAACCCCCGTCGAGGGCCGAGGCATCTTCAGCGGCACGGGGCTCATCGTCACCTGCCTGGCGGCGACGCTGGCCGCGCTGGTCTTCCCGCTCTGGTCGTACACGGACCGGCCGGGGACGGCGCCGGACGTGCTGAGCGCCCAGACCCTGCGGACGAGCCACGGCCCGCTGTCCGCGCTCGACCAGGACTTCCTCACGAAGGTCCGGCTGGCCGGGCTGTGGGAGCTGCCCGCGGGGCGGCAGGCGCAGGCGAAGGGGACCACACCGGCCGTCCGGACGGCCGGCCGGCACCTCGTCGAGGGGCACCGGTTCCTGGACGAGCGGGTCCGCGACGTCGCCACCCGGCTGAACCTCGCCCTGCCGGACGAGCCCAGCGAGCAGCAGAAGCAGTGGCTGGACCGGCTCGACCGGGCGCAGGGCGCGGAGTACGACCGCGCGTTCGCCAACATCCTGCGCAGGGCGCACGGCACGGTGTTCCCGGTCGTCGCCCAGGTCCGCGCGAGCACCCGCAACTCCCTGGTGCGCGAGCTCGCCGACGACGCCAACTCGACCGTCCTCGACCACATCAAGGTCCTGGAGGCCACGGGCTACGTCGACTTCGACGCCGTGGCCCGCGACCTGGCCCGCGACAGCGCCCCCGCGGCCACCGCCCCGGGGCCGGCCGTCCCGCCGCCCTCGTCCCCCTCGCCGGACTACACGCTCCCGCCGCCCGCCTACAGCCCGCCACCGGACTGAAGCGGAACGTCACATACCGACAACACTCCGTCCGGATTGTGAACGAGGCATGGTGTTCTCGGGACCGTGTCACATACAAACAACATATGCTCTGGGTTCTTTTCCTGCTGGCGGCCTGGGCCGTGGCCGGCACGGCGTGCACGCGCCTGTGCCTGGCTGCCGTTCGCGCCGCCGCCGTGGACGCGGACACCGGCCGGGGTCGTGAACTCACGCTGTACGAGGCGGCGTTCCTCTCCGGCGGCCCCCGCCGGGTCGCCGACGTGACCCTGGTCGCCATGGCCCGCCAGCGCCGTCTGCTCCTGGCCCACACCGGCTGGGCGACGGTCGTCGACCCGCGCGGGAGGGACGAGATGGAGCGGTCGGTGATAGGGGCCATCGGTCCCGAGGGGCAGTCCCGCATCGCGCCGGTGCGGGCCACGGCCGCGACGGCGGACGCGGTGCACGGGATCGCCGAGGGGCTGGTGCGCGCGGGGCTCGCGGTGCCGGACAGTGCCCGTACGACGGTCGCGACGGCCGTCCGGCAGGTCCGCGTGGCTGCCGTCGCCGTGCTCGGGCTGGGCGTGGCCGCGCTGCTGACGCCCGCTCCGCCGGACCTGCCGCGGCACCTGGTCGCCCTGTGGTTCGCGTTGCCGCTCGCCCTGACCCTGAGCTGCCTGGCCGTCGCGCGGGTCGAGATCCACCCCTACTCGCGCTGGGCCTCCCCGGCCGGTCAGCGGCTGCTCGGCGCGCTGACCCGGACCGCGGACGGCGCCGCCGACGACCGTACGTACCTCACCTCGGTGGCCGTGCGGGGCGTCCGCGCGATCGGCGAACCGGATCTGCGGGCCGCGTTCGCCCACCGCGAGTCGCACGACTGACGGACCGGGGGCGCACAGGGGCATTGGGCCCGACACCGGCGGACGGTGCTTGCCTTCCCCCACCTCCGAACGAAACATCCCTTTCGTCGCCACCGTGCACCGAAGGGATACGCGATGAGAGCCGCCCTCCTCTACTCGGCCGCCGGGTCGTTGCTGCTGAGCACCCTCACCGCGGCCCCGGACGCCGAGGACCGCACGGGAGCGGCCGAGAGGCGCGGCACCGCCGTGGCCGCCGCGCGGGCGAAGGCGGCGGGTGTCGCCTTCGGCCCGTGCCCCGACGCGCAGGACCTGCCGGGCAGCATGCGGTGCGGCACGGTGAGCGTTCCGCTGGACTACGCCCGCCCGGACGGCAAGCAGATCGAACTCTCCGTCAGCAGGGCCCGGGCCACGCAGAAGGACCCGCTCAACAGCAAGCACAAGGTCCGCCGGCAGGGGGCCCTCGTCCACAACCCCGGTGGTCCCGGCGCCACCGGCCTGTACTTCCCGCTCATCGGCCTGCTCCCCGAGTGGAAGCGGATCGCGGCCGCGTACGACCTCGTCGGCTACGCCCCGCGCGGGGTGGGCCGTTCGGCGCCGCTGTCGTGCAAGGACCCGAAGCAGTTCTTCAAGGGGCCCTCGCAGGCGCCGACCCACCCCTCGGAGTCGTACAAGAAGGAGCGCATCGCGCAGGCCAGGGCGTACGCGCGCGGCTGCGCCGAGCGGTCCGGCGACGCGCTGCGGCACTACCACTCGCTGAACAACGCCCGCGACCTCGAGGTGCTGCGCGCCGCACTCGGCGAGGAGCGGCTGACCTTCATGGGCTCGTCGTACGGCACCTACTTCGGGGCCCTGTACGCGACGCTGTTCCCGGAGCACGTGCGGCGGATGGTGTTCGACTCGGTGGTCCACCCCGGCCCCGAGCGGATCTGGTACCGCAACAACCTCGGCCAGTCGGCGGCGTTCGAGGGCCGCTGGGCGGACTTCCGGGCCTGGATCGCCCGGCACCACGACGTGTACGGGCTGGGCCGGACGGCGCGGGAGGTGCTGCGCAGCTACGAGCGGGCGAGCGCGAAGCTGGCCGCGGAACCGGCGGGCGGGAAGGTCGGGCCGGGGCAGTTGCAGGGGGCGTTCCTGCAGGCCGGGTACTACGACGACCAGTGGCCGCACCGCGCGCACGCGCTGTCGGCGTACCTCAAGGGCGATTCCGGGCCGCTGATCGAGCAGGCCGAGCAGCACCCGGAAGCGGCGGCCGAGGCGGAGAACTCACGCGCGGTCTACGTGGCCGTCGAGTGCAACGACGCCCCCTGGCCCACGGACTGGAGGGTGTGGGACCGGGACAACACCCGGCTCGCGCGGGTGGCGCCCTTCGAGACCTGGGACAACGTGTGGACGAACCTGCCCTGCGCCTACTGGCAGGCCCCGCGGCAGCGGCCGCTCGACGTCGGCGCGGGGCCGGGCGAACTGCCGCCGACGCTGATCCTGGCCGCCGAGCGGGACGCCGCCACGCCCTACGACGGCGCCCTCGAACTCCGCGACCGCCTCGCGGGCTCGGTCCTGGTGACGGAGCGGGACGCCGGCGCTCACGGGCTGGCGGGCGGCCCGAACGCCTGCGTCAACGGGCACATGGAGGCGTACCTGCTGGAGGGCCGGCTGCCGGGACGGCGCGCGGAGTGCGCCCCGCACGCCGAGCCGAAGCCGACGGCCCCGGGCAGGGCCGGGGCCGGGCGACGCATCCGCTGACTCAGGCCAGACCGGCGACCAGCTCGGCGATGTCCTTGCGGCGGCCCGTGTAGAACGGCACCTCCTCGCGGACGTGCCGGCGGGCCTCCGAGGCGCGCAGGTGACGCATGAGGTCGACGATGCGGTACAGCTCGTCGGCCTCGAAGGCGAGGATCCACTCGTAGTCGCCGAGGGAGAACGAGGCGACGGTGTTGGCGCGCACGTCCGGGTACCCGCGGGCCATCTTGCCGTGGTCGGCGAGCATGCGGCGGCGGTCCTCGTCGGGCAGCAGGTACCAGTCGTAGGAGCGCACGAAGGGGTAGACGCTCACATAGTCGCGGGGCGTCTCGTCGGCGAGGAACGCCGGGATGTGCGCGCGGTTGAACTCGGCGGGGCGGTGCAGCGCCATGTTCGACCAGACGGGCTCCAGGGCGCGGCCCAGCTTCGTCCGGCGGAAGAGGTTGTACGCCTCCTGCAGCGCGTCGCTGGTCTCCGCGTGCCACCAGATCATGAGGTCGGCGTCGGCGCGCAGGCCCGAGACGTCGTAGGTGCCGCGGATCGTGACGTCCTTGGCGGCGAGCTGGTCGAACAGCTCCTGGACCTCGTCGGCGTACCCGGCGCGGTCCTCGGGGAGGACGTCCTTCAGCTTGAAGACGGACCAGAGCGTGTAGCGGATGACCTCGTTGAGGTCCTTGGCCAGCTTGCCCTTGTTCGGGATCCTGCCGGACTCAGGGGTAGGGGCGTCGTTGCTCATGTCCCTATTCTCCCGCTCCGCCGTGCAGGCTCTGCACCGGGTGGGCGGTGAGCTCCTGCACACCGCGCAGGTCACCGTGGATCTGGTCGACGGCGGCGTACGCACTGGCGATGCAGGCCGGGATGCCGACGCCGTCGTACGGGGCACCGCAGACGGCGAGGCCGGGGAGGCGGGCGATGTGCTCGCGGATGCGGGCCACGCGCGCGTGGTGGCCGACGGGGTACTGGGGCAGGCCGTCGTCCCAGCGGGTGACGCGGGCGGCGACGGGCGTGGCGTCGAGGCCGGTCGCCGCCAACAGGTCGTGCCGGGAGACGTCGACCAGCTCGCTGTCGTCGCGCTGGAGGATCTCCGTCTCGCCGTACCGTCCGACGGAGGTGCGCAGGACGACCAGGCCGGGGTCGTCGTCGGCGATCCAGCCCCACTTCTGCGAGGCGAACGTGGACGCCTTGATGGTGTGCCCGTCGACCGGGGGCACGAGGAAGCCGCTGCCCTCGGGCAGGGCCGTCCCGGCGCGGCGGTAGGCGAGGGTGATCAGGGCCATGGAGGCGTACTCGACGCCGTCGAGCTCGGCGGCGGCTCCGGGGTTCTCGGCGCGCAGCAGCCGGGCGGCGGCGGGGGCGGGGGCGGCGACGACCACGGCGTCCGCGAGCCACTCGCGCTCACCGGAGACGACTTGCCAGCCGCCCTCGGGGGTGCGGCGCAGCCGCGTCACCGGCGTCCCGGTCAGGATCTCGCCCCCGCGCGCCCGGACCGAGTCGGCCACCGCGAGGGGCAGGGTGCCGATGCCGCCCCGGATGCCCATGAACACCGGGCCGGTCTGCTGGGCCGCGGCCGCCTTGGCCTGGAGCTCGCGGACCCCTGCTGTCAGGGAGGTGTGGGTCCGGGCCACCTGGAAGAGCTGCGGGACGGCCGAGCGCATGGAGATGCGGTACGCGTCGCCCGCGTAGACCCCGCCCAGCATGGGCTCCAGCAGGCGGTCGACGACCTCGCGGCCGAGGCGCTGCGCCACGTACTCCCCCACGGCCACGTCGTCGCCGACCTCGGTGCGGGGCAGCTCGGCGTCCCGCTCGATGCGGGCGAGGCCCTCCTCGGACAGCACGCCGGCCAGGGCGGACGCGGTGCCGGGCACGCCCATCACATGCCCCTTGGGGAAGGGGCGCAGGGCGCCGCGGGTCCAGAGCGAGGCCGTGGCGGTCGCGGGGGGCTGGAGGCGGTCGGCGAGGCCCACCTCGCGGGCGAGCGCCACCGCCTCGGGGCGGCGGGCCAGCATCGATTCGGCGCCGAGGTCCACGCGCGCGCCCGCGATCTCCCCGGGCAGCAGCTTGCCGCCGACCCGGCCGGAGGCCTCCAGCACGGTCACCCGCGCCCCGCGCTCCAGCAGCCGGTGCGCGGCCGCCAGCCCCGCGATGCCCGCCCCGATGACGACGACCTGCCCTTGAACTTCGCGCATGGCCCCAGCCTCTCAGACCCCGCTGACAGCGCCGCCGCGCCCCGGTGTCCTTCACGAGTCCCGACCGTGACCGCATCGGAACCGTCCCGGGCCAAACGATCGGCGGCGTCCGGGCGTCGAAGAAGCGTCAGCAGAATCGACCCCGGGGGATGCCCGCATGCGCACACGACGATCCGTACGACGCCCCGCGCCGGCCCTGGCCGCACTCCTGCTGGCGGCCGCCCTCGCACTCACCGGGTGCAGTGCCGGAGACGACGGGTCCGGCGGCAGCAGTTCCGCCGCCGACCGCGGCGTCGCCGCCTCCGAGGCGGACGGCAAGGCCGGCTCGGGCGAGGCCGCCCCCGGCGGTGCCGGAAGCGGCGCCAGGGCCACGGCACCGCCGAAGCTCACCGCGAGCCACATCATCCGCACGGCCTCGCTGACCGTGCGGGTCAAGGACGTCCCGAAGGCCCTGGAGCAGGCCCGCACCGGCACCGAGAACGCAGGCGGCTACGTCGGCAACGAGACGACCACCCGGGACGCCGAGGGCCATGAGCGCACCCGGGTCGTGCTGCGCGTCCCCGTCGAGAAGTACGACGAGGTCCTCGCCGAGCTGGAGGGCACCGGCAAGCTCCTCGACCGCAGCGCGAAGGCCGAGGACGTCACCGACCAGGTCGTCGACGTGGAGAGCCGGATCAAGACGCAGCGCGCCAGCGTGGCCCGGATCCGCGAGCTGATGGACCAGGCCACCAAGATCGGCGACGTGGTGACCCTGGAGGGAGAGCTGAGCACCCGCCAGGCCGATCTGGAGGCGCTGCTCGCCCGGCAGGCGTCCCTGAAGGACCGCACCAGCCTGGCCACCATCACCCTGTCGCTGTCCGAGACCCCGGTGAAGAAGCAGGCCAAGGATGACGACCCCGGGTTCGTGGACGCGCTCGCGGGGGGCTGGAACGCCTTCGTGACGATGCTGCGCTGGCTCGCCGTGGCCTTCGGCGCCGTCCTGCCGTTCGCGGCGGTGGCCGCACTGATCGTCCTGGTGTGGCTGCGCGTCGTACGCCCTCGCCTGCCGCGCCGCCCCGGGTGAGCGGGACTGAAATGCCCTGCTCCCGTAGCGTGTTCGCATGAACATGAGCCGCGCACGGGAGCGACTGGTCGTCATCGGCGGTGACGCCGCGGGAATGTCCGCGGCGTCGCAGGCGCGCCGCCTGAGGGGCCCCGACGAGCTGGAGATCGTGGCGTTCGAACGGGGCCACTTCACGTCGTACTCGGCGTGCGGCATCCCCTACTGGGTCGGCGGCGACGTCACGGACCGGAACCAGCTCATCGCCCGCACCCCCGAGGAGCACCGCGCACGCGGCATCGACCTGCGGCTGCGCACCGAGGTCACGGAACTCGACCTCGACGGGCAGCGGGTACGCGCGCGTGACGTCGACTCCGGCGAGGAGTCCTGGACGTCGTACGACGAACTCGTGATCGCGACCGGCGCCCGGCCGATCCGGCCCGACATGCCCGGGGCCGACGCGGCCGCGGTGCACGGCGTGCAGACGCTGGACGACGGCCAGGCGCTCCTCGACACGCTGGAACGCACGCGTGGCCGCCGCGCGGTGGTCGTCGGGGCCGGCTACATCGGTGTGGAGATGGCCGAGGCGCTCATCAACCGCGGCTACGAGGTGACGGTCGTCAACCGCGGCAGCGAACCCATGTCGACCCTCGACCCCGACATGGGCCGCCTGGTGCACACGGCCATGGAGGGCCTGGGCATCACGATGGTGAACGACGCCGAGGTCACCGAGATCCCGACCGGCGACGGACGGGTGCGGGCGGTGGTCACCCAGGACCGCGAGTTCCCGGCGGACGTCGTCGTGCTCGGCATCGGCGTGCGCCCCGAGACGACTCTCGCGCGGGCCGCCGGTCTCCCCCTGGGCCCGCACGGTGGTCTCCTCACGGACCGCTCGATGCGGGTGCGCGGCCACGAGAACATCTGGGCCGGCGGCGACTGCGTCGAGGTCCTCGACCTGGTCTCCGGCCAGGACCGGCACGTCCCGCTCGGCACCCACGCCAACAAGCACGGCCAGGTCATCGGCACCAACATCGGCGGCGGTTACGCCACCTTCCCGGGTGTGGTCGGCACGGCGGTCAGCAAGGTCTGCGACCTGGAGATCGCCCGCACGGGCCTGCGCGAGAAGGACGCCCGCCGGGTGGGCCTGCGCTTCGAGTCGGTCACCATCGAGTCGACCAGCCGCGCGGGCTACTACCCGAACGCCTCCCCCATGACGGTCAAGATGCTCGCCGAGCACCGCACGGGCCGCCTCCTCGGCGTCCAGATCGTCGGCCGGGAGGGCGCGGGCAAGCGGGTCGACATCGCGGCGGTCGCCCTCACGGCCGGCATGACGGTGGAACAGATGACGTCCCTGGACCTCGGCTACGCCCCACCCTTCTCCCCGGTCTGGGACCCGGTCCTGGTGGCGGCCCGCAAGGCGGCGGCAAAGGTCCGCGGTTCCTTGTGAGGTGGGGCGGGGCCGTGCCTTCAGGGGCGCGGGCTGTATCGAAGTGCGGCTCCGCCGCGTGGGCGCGACAAGCCACAGACGTCGCGCACTCGGCGACGACCCCGCGCCCCCACGGCGAATCCCTTACGCCGTCCCAGCCGTACCGTTGATCCGGTCGATCGCCTGCCGTGCCTGCTCCGCCGGCGGCCGCGACGGCAGGGACGACACCGACGCCGAAGCGGCCGTCACCGCCGGCGGCTGCTCCCCCGCCGGCTTCGCGTGCGAGGCCACCCGGGTCGACCGCAACCGGTGGCTCACCGCCTCCTCCAGCGTCACGGGCCGCCGCATCTGGGTCGCCAGCCGCCCGGCCTCCTGGCCGAGGCGGGCCACGTCCTCCCAGGGCAGCCGCACCACCAGCGTCAGCTCCGCCTCGCCGTCGGGCAGTGCGTGCATCGCGGGAGTAACTCGGTCGTTCATCGCCTGTTCCTCACGTCGGCCCCGCGACCCGCCTTCCCCGCGCCGCGGGCGGTTGCCGACACATACGCACGCCCGTGCGGCCGCGTTCACCGAACCGGCCGATCGGATCTGCGTCAGCGCGCGGTCTGCGTGTGCACGTGCTCCACCAGCCGCGTCAGCGCGTCCGGGTCCGTGGACGGCATGACGCCGTGACCGAGGTTGAAGATGTGCCCTTCGAGGTCCTTCGCCGAGTCCAGGACCTCGAGGGTCTTGGCCTCGACGGCCTCCGTCGGGGCGAACAGCACGGTCGGGTCGAGGTTGCCCTGGAGCGCCTTGCCGGGGCCGACCCGGCGGGCGGCCTCGTCCATCGGGACGCGCCAGTCGACGCCGACGACGTCCGCGCCGGCCTCGCCCATGAGGCCCAGCAGCTCACCGGTGCCGACACCGAAGTGGATGCGCGGGACGCCGTAGCCGGCCACGGCCTCGAAGACCTTCGCCGACGCGGGCAGCACCGAGCGCCGGTAGTCGACGGGGGCCAGCGCACCGGCCCAGGAGTCGAAGAGCTGGACCGCCGAGGCGCCGGCCTCGATCTGCACCTTCAGGAACGCGGCGGTGATGTCCGCGAGGCGGTCGAGCAGGTCGGCCCACAGCTCGGGGTCGCCGTACATCATCGCCTTGGCGTTCTCGTACGTGCGGGACGGGCCGCCCTCGACGAGGTAGCTGGCGAGGGTGAAGGGGGCGCCGGCGAAGCCGATGAGGGGCGTGGCGCCGAGCTCGCCGGTGAGCAGGCCGATGGCCTCGGTGACGTAGGAGACGTCCTCGGGGGTCAGGTCGCGCAGCTGCGCGAGGTCCGCCCGGGTGCGGATCGGGCGCTCGACGACCGGGCCGACGCCGGGCTTGATGTCGAGGTCGATTCCGATGGCCTTGAGCGGGACGACGATGTCGCTGAAGTAGATCGCCGCGTCCACGCCGTGTCGGCGCACCGGCTGGAGCGTGATCTCGGTGACCAGTTCGGGCCGCATGCAGGACTCGAGCATCGGGATGCCCTCGCGCACCTTGCGGTACTCCGGCAGTGAGCGCCCGGCCTGCCGCATGAACCACACCGGCGTGTGCGGCACGGGCTCGCGCCGGCAGGCCTTGAGGAAGGCGGATTCGTACGGGGCGGACGGCTGCTGGGCCCGAGGGGCGTCGTTGGCACTCACGGGGCCAAGTTTCGCACGGCTCCGGGCGGCGTGATTCAGCCCCTGGACAGGCGCGGGGTGTCTAGCCCGGCACCCGGGCTCCGGTCCCCGTAATCTTCCCGCATGGCTGCGGCTCAGGGACGACTGTCGGACGGCGCTGGCGGAATGGACGAAGCGAAGGACACCGAGAACGACCGGCGGGAGGCGGACTCCGCCCCGCTGCCCTTCCGGGCCGCCGTCGACGCGCTCAGGGCGGCGCGGCTGCGGCCCCAGATCGAGGTCGAGCCGACGCCCCCGCCGAAGCGGCTGGCCCCCTACTCCTACGCGCTGGAGGCCGCGGTCGTCGACGGCGACCAGGACCTGGCCGACGGCCGGCTGGTGCTGCTGCACGACCCGGCCGGGCACGACGCCTGGCGGGGCACGTTCCGGCTGGTGACGCTGGTGCGCGCGGAGCTGGAGCCGGAGATGGCGGCGGACCCGCTGCTGCCGGAGGTGTGCTGGTCCTGGCTGACCGGTGCGCTCCAGGCGCGCGGGCTGACGTACGGGGAGCCGAGCGGCACCGTCACGCGTGCGAGCTCCCACTACTTCGGCGGGCTGTCCGCGCGCCCGGCCGCCTCGCAGATCGAGATCCGTGCGTCGTGGACGCCGCGCGAGGGCCTGGGCGGAGTGCCGGACACGGCCGCGCATCTGGCGGCCTGGTGCGATCTGCTCGCCCAGATCGCGGGGCTGCCGCCGGCCGGCCCGGGGGACGCGTCGGTGGTGACGCTGCCTCAGCGGCGAGGACCGCAGTCCCGCTGATCGAACCCTGACCGCCCCGCACTGATCGATCTTGTGCGGGGCGGTCAACCATGTCCTGCCGACGATCACACCTGCGTCCCCCTCTTGGCCGAATCACTTTGTCGATACGGCCACTTTCGAAGGCGTAGCGACGCAGACCGAAACCGTCCGGCCTTCGAATGATCGACCGCGTGTCCGAATTGCACGGATTGTTATCACTGAATCGTGATCATTCTCTAAAGGCGGACGGGTTCGGTGCCGAAGACGACTGTGACCTTGAAAGCACGGTTCGTCCCGGCTTCACCCCCACGAGCCGGCCCCGTCCCGCACCCCAGGAGGCCTGGTGTCCGTTCTCCTCGAGCAGCCCGCAAGCCTGGTCGCCTACCGCCCGAACAAGCCGACCGCCATGGTGGTCGTGGCCGACCCGCGCGTCCGCTCCACCGTCACCCGCCACCTGTGGGCGCTCGGTGTGCGCGACGTCATCGAGGCCTCGTCCATCGCGGAGGCTCGTCCCCGCATCGGCAACCCCCGCGACATCTGTGTCGCCGACGTCCACCTGCCGGATGGCTCCGGCCTCACCCTGCTGTCGGAGACCCGCGCCGCGGGCTGGCCCAACGGGCTCGCCCTCTCCGCCGCCGACGACATCGGCGCCGTGCGCAACGCACTCGCCGGCGGGGTGAAGGGTTACGTCGTCACCGGCACCCGTACCAACGTCGGGCTCCCCACCCGCCCCGGCGCCGCCCCCATCGGCGCCGCCGCCGCGCGTCTGCACCGCCGCCCCCCGGGTGCCCCGAGCCACCCGGGCGGCTACCGCGAACTGTCCGGCCGTGAGGTCGAGGTGCTGCGACTGGTCGCCGAAGGCCAGTCGAACAAGGCGATCGGTGTCTCGATGGGACTGTCCGCCCTGACCGTCAAGAGCCACCTCGCCCGCATCGCCCGCAAGCTCGGCACCGGCGACCGCGCCGGCATGGTCGCGGTGGCGCTGCGGACCGGGATCATCCACTGACCCGTCCCACCATGACCCTTCGTGATCATTCGTTCACGTGAACGGGACCGGCCGCCGGCCTCGATCACTCACTCACGGTTCGTGAACCCGCCACTTCCCCGACATGACTGGTTTGCGACCCTCGAGCGCCCGCCGACGGAACGTTCCGTCGGCGGGCGCTGTCCATACATGGATACCCTTGACATGTGACCGACGCCCACGACACCGCAGCAGACAGCTCACTGCGAACCACCGGAGGCGCCCCTCCGGACGACGGCGGATCTTCTGCTACGGAGGCGCCGATCCCTTTGCTCGAACCGCGTGAGGGCATTCCGCCCGTCATCGCGGACGAGACCGCCCTGGCCCGGGTGATCGCCGCCTTCGAGGCGGGATCCGGGCCCGTCGCCGTCGACGCCGAGCGCGCGTCCGGCTACCGCTACGGGCAGCGCGCCTACCTCGTGCAGCTGCGCCGGGAGGGTGCCGGAACGGCCCTGATCGACCCCGTGGCCTGCCCCGACCTGTCCGCCCTCGGCGATGCCCTGTCCGGCGTCGAGTGGGTGCTGCACGCCGCCACCCAGGACCTGCCCTGCCTGCGCGAGATAGGCATGGTGCCGACGCGGCTGTTCGACACGGAGCTGGCCGGACGGCTCGCCGGGTTCCCCCGGGTCGGCCTCGGCGCGATGGTCGAGAGCGTGCTGGGCTTCGTCCTGGAGAAGGGGCACTCCGCCGTCGACTGGTCGACCCGGCCCCTGCCCGAGCCCTGGCTGCGCTACGCGGCGCTGGACGTCGAGCTGCTCGTCGACCTGCGCGACGCGCTGGAGAAGGAGCTGGACCGGCAGGGCAAGCTGGAGTGGGCCTGCCAGGAGTTCGACGCGATCGCCTCGGCTCCGCCGCCCGAGCCCCGCAAGGACCCGTGGCGACGTACGTCCGGCATGCACAAGGTGCGCCGGCGGCGGCAGCTGGCCGTCGTACGGGAGCTGTGGCAGACCCGGGACCGGATCGCGCAGCGGCGGGACGTGTCGCCGGGCAAGGTGCTCGGGGACGCGGCCATCGTGGAGGCCGCGCTGGCGCTTCCGGCCAATGTGCAGGCGCTGGCCGTGCTGAACGGTTTTGGACACCGCGTGGGCAGGCGGCAGCTGGAGCAGTGGCAGGCGGCGGTGGACCGGGCGAAGGCCATGAGCGAGGCGCAGCTGCCGCAGCCGGGGCAGCCGGTGACCGGCCCTCCGCCGCCGCGTGCCTGGGCCGACAAGGACCCCGCGGCCGCTGCGCGGCTGTCCGCTGCCCGGGCCGGGGTGTCGGCGCTGGCCGAGCAGCTGAACATGCCGCAGGAGAATCTGATCACGCCGGACACGGTGCGGCGGGTGTGCTGGGAACCGCCGGCGGTGGTGGACGCCGAGTCGGTGGCGGCCGCGCTGACAGGTCATGGCGCGCGGCCGTGGCAGGTGGAGCAGGTGACGCCGGTGCTGGTGGAGGCGCTGTCCGCGAAGGAGGCCTGACGGCAGGGCCGGCTACTTCGTCGCGCCCCGGGTGAAACCGTTGTAGATGAACCGCTGAAGGAACAGGAAGACGACCAGGGTGGGGACGATGACCAGGATCGCTCCCGCCGAGATCGTCTCCCAGTGGGCGCCGAGCGGGCCCTTGAAGCGGAACAGCGACGTCGAGATCACGCCAAGATCTTCGGAGGGCATGTAGAGGAAGGGGATGTAGAAGTCGTTGTAGACGTTGATCCCCTTCACGATCACGACCGTCGCGATCGCCGGCTTCAGCAGCGGGAAGATGACCTTGCGGTAGACCGTGAAGGCGTTGGCGCCGTCGAGGCGGGCCGACTCGTCCAGGGAGACCGGGATCGAGCGGACGAACTGCAGGAAAATGTAGATCGAGACGATGTCCGTGCCCATGTAGAGGGCGATCGGCGCCCAGAGACTGTCGAACATGCCGAAGCTGTTGACGATCTGGAAGGTGGCCACCTGGGTGGTCACCCCGGGGACCAGCGCGGCGACCAGGAACAGGGCCAGCACCGACCTGCGGAAGCGGAACCGGAAGCGGTCGATGGCGTAGGCCGTCATCGAGCCGATGAGGACCGTGCCGCCGACGGCCACGACCAGGATGATCGCGGTGTTGGCGAACGCCGGAAGCATCCGGCCGTCCTGGAACGCCGTCACGTAGTTGCCGACGTTGAACGGGTCGCCGGGGAGCGCGAGCGCTCCGCTGCCGTCCGCCATCTCCTTCTCGGACTTGAGGGAGGTCAGGAACACGGCGGCCAGCGGGAGCAGGACCACCGCGGTCGCGGCGATCAGCGACAGATACACGAGGACGCGGGTCACCGCGCGGCGCGTCATACGAGGTCCACCTTGTCGTCGGGGGCGAGGCGCCGCTGCACCCAGGTCACCGCCAGGACGATCAGCAGCAGCACGACCGCGGCCGCCGAGGCGAGCCCCGTCTTGTTGAACTGGAACGCCAGCTTCACGGTCTGGATCACGAAGGTCTCGGTGCCGGTCGCGCCGCCGGTCATGATGTACGGGATCTCGAAGACCGACAGGGAGCCCGAGATCGACAGGATCACGGTGAGGGACAGCACCGGCTTGATGCCCGGCGCGATGATGTGGCGGAACTGGTGCCAGCGGTTCGCGCCGTCCAGTTCGGCCGCCTCGTACAGCTCCCCGGGGATCGACTGGATCGCGCCGAGGAAGAGGACGAAGTTCAGGCCCAGGTAGCGCCAGACCGAGACGGCGGCGAGGGAGGTGTTCGCCGACGTCGGGGTGCCGAGCCATGCGCGGTCCGTCTCCACGCCGAACAGGCTCAGCACGGAGTCGAGGGTGCCGCCGTCCTGGAAGAAGTAGAGGAAGACGAATCCGATCGCCACGCCGTTGATCAGGTACGGGAAGAACAGCACGCCCTTGAAGAAGTTCCGGAAGCGGACGTTGAAGCTGAGGATCGTGGCGAAGTAGAGCGCGGCCACGATCTGGACCACCGAGGCCGCCAGGTAGTAGCCGCTGACCCAGAAGACCTCGAACAGCTCCGAGCGGGTGAAGAGTTCGGCGTAGTTCTCCGCTCCCGTGTAGCGCAGTTCGGGGCTCACTCCGTCCCAGTCGGTGAAGCTGTACGCGACCATGTTGGCGATCGGCGCGTAGGTGAAGACGATCAGGAGGGCGAGCGGGGCGAGCAGGAAGAGCCAGGGGGTGGCCCCGTGCCACAGACGTGCCCGGCGCGGGGCGGGGGCCGGGACGGGGGCGGCGGCCGCCCCCGCGGCGGCCCCGAGGGCCGCCTTCTCGGTGGTGTCCGTCATCAGGACCCCAGCGACTTCTCGGTCTCGGTCCACTTCTCGCCGAGGCGGGCCAGGAACTCGTCCAGGCTGCCCTTCGTGGCACCGCGTGCGAGGTCGACGAGGTCCTGGCGGTAGTCGGGCTTGTAGATGCCGATCTCGGACTGGTTGTCGATGGACTTCACCCGGGCGCCCTGGCTGTCGTCGAGGTCGAGGAGCTTCACGTCCTTCTCCTGGTACGGCTTCAGCACATCGGGCAGCGGGGCGTCCTTGACCGGGGACAGCGCCAGGTTGTCCCGCGCGTAGCCGGACTTCTCGGTGAACCAGTCGATCCAGGCGCGGGCCGCCGTCTTGTTCTCGGAGTGGACGTTGACGGCCTGGTTGTAGTCGGGCAGCGCCACCGCGCAGAACGTGCCGTTCTTCTGGGCGGGGAAGGGCATGAACCCGATGTCGTCCGGGTCGGCGCCGGCCTGCTTCGCCGCGCCCTGCATCTGGATGACCGCCCAGGAGCCGAGCCACATCGTGGCGATCTCGCCCTTCGCCAGCTTGGGCTTGGACGCTTCCCAGTTGGTGGTCGTCGGGTCCTTCTCGACGAGCCCCTCGTGCACGATGTCGTACAGCAGCTTGTCGGCGGTCCGCAGGTCGGCGCCCTCGGCCCACGGGTCGCCCTCGGCGAGTGAGGTGGTGGCCTGCTCGTCACAGCTGACGGAACCGTTGACCTGCGTCCACTGGGTGAGCGGCCACATGTCCTTGAAGTTGGTGTAGTACGGGACCGCTTCGGTCTTCGACTTGATCGCCTTCAGGTCGTCGAGGAACTCGGCGGGTGTCGTGGGCCAGTCGGTGATCCCGGCCCGCTGCCACACCTTCTTGTTGTAGATGAAGCCCGGGACCGCGCCGAGCGGGCTCTGGCCGTAGACCTTGCCCTCGACGGTGGTGTAGTCGGTGAAGCGGTACTTCTCGCTCCGCTCGTCCTGACTGCCCAGCGAGGCGAAGAACTTGGAGTAGTCCTTCTTCTCGATCACCGCGGGGATCATGAGGACGTCGCCGTAGTTCTCCGTGTTCATACGGATCTTGACTTCGCCCTCGTAGTCGGTGATGGCGTCGAACTCGACCTTCACCTTGGGGTACGTCTTGTTGAACTCGGCGGCGTACTTCTTCATCGTCCCGTCCTGCACGAGGTCGGTCCGGTGGGTCAGGACGGTGATGGTCCCGTTGGCCTTGGAGGGATCGTCGGGCGCCTCGGCGTCGGCGCCTCGGGAGGAGCCTCCGGTGCCGGTGCAGCCGGAGGCCAGCAGGGCGGCGCCCACGGTGAGGGCGAGGACGGTTCGGCGGTTCATGTGCATCAGCTCCGTTCGCTGAGGGCGACTCGGGACGGACGAGCACGTGCGGTATGGCTGGTTCGGAACTCTGACAGCGTGCACTCAACCGGTAAAGTCCCAATCGCGCCAACGATGCGAAACCGACACTCGACTCTTCACTGAACCGGTTAAGGGAGTGCGCATGCTGGAGACCACACCGCTCGGCGACGGATGGATCCTGCGGCACGACTCGGGCGCGCTGCCGGCCACCGTGCCGGGGTGCGTGCACACCGACCTGATGGCAGCCGGAGTGATCCCGGACCCGTTCCTCGGCCGGAACGAGACCGAGGTGGCGTGGGTGGGGCGCCGGGACTGGACGTACGAGCGGGAGATCGGCGGCTCGGGAGGGCTGGAGCAGACCGACCTGGTCTTCGACGGGCTCGACACCGTCGCCGAGATCTCCCTGGACGGGCGGCTGCTGGGGAAGGTGCGCAACATGCACCGCTCGTACCGGTTCGATGTGACGGGCCTGTCCGGGCGGCTGTCGGTGCGGTTCGTCTCCGCCTACGCCGAGGCCGAGGCCGTGCGGGGCCGGGTGGGCGAGCGGCCCGCCGCGTACGCCGAGCCCTACCAGTACCTGCGCAAGATGGCCTGCTCCTTCGGCTGGGACTGGGGGCCGACCCTGGTGACGGCCGGGATCTGGCGGCCGGTGCGCCTGGAGCACTGGTCGACGGCCCGGATCGCCCGGGTGCGCCCGCTGGTCACCGTCGAGGAGGGCACGGGCGTCGTCGAGCTGGCCGTCGACGTCGAGCGGACCCGGGTCGAGGCCCCGCTGTCCGTGGAGGCGACCGTCGCGGGAGTGCGGGCGCGGGCCGAGATCGGGGGTTCGGGTGGGGCCGTACGGCTGCGGGTACCGGACGCGCGGCTGTGGTGGCCGCGCGGGTACGGCGAACAGCCGCTCTACGACGTCGAGTTGAGGCTGCTGCACGGCGACGACGCCCTGGACGTGTGGCGGCGCCGGATCGGCTTCCGGACCGTGGAGCTGGACCGGCGGCCCGACGCGCACGGCACCGGCTTCACCCTCGTCGTCAACGGCGAGCGGCTCTTCGCACGGGGCGTCAACTGGATCCCCGACGACGTCTTCCCGTCCCGGATCAGCCGCGGGCGCTACCGGGAGCGGCTGGAGCAGGCCGCCGGCGCGGGCGTGGATCTCGTACGGATCTGGGGCGGCGGGATCTACGAGAGCGAGGACTTCTACGACGCCTGCGACGAGCTCGGCCTGCTGGTCTGGCAGGACTTCCCGTTCGCGTGCGCGGCCTACCCGGAGGAGCAGCCGCTGCGCGGCGAGGTGGAGGCCGAGGCGCGGGAGAACGTCGTACGGCTGATGCCGCATCCGTCGCTCGTGCTGTGGAACGGCAACAACGAGAACCTGTGGGGCTTCCGGGACTGGGAGTGGGAGCCGCGGCTGGCCGGGGACTCCTGGGGCGAGGGCTACTACCTGGGCGTCCTGCCGCGCGTGGTCGCCGAGGTGGACCCGACCCGGCCGTACACCGCGGGGAGCCCCTGGTCCGGGTCCTGGCGGCACCACCCGAACGACCCGGCGCACGGCACCCACCACTCGTGGGAGGTGTGGAACCGGGAGGACTACGCGGACTACCGGCGATGCGTGCCGCGGTTCGTCGCCGAGTTCGGCTGGCAGGCGCCGCCCGCGTACACCACGCTGCGCCGCGCCCTGCCCGGGGAGGAACTCGCCCCGGACTCCCCCGGCATGCTGCACCACCAGAAGGCCGACGACGGCAACGGCAAGCTGAAGCGGGGCCTTCAGCGGCATTTCGCCGTGCCGGACGGGGACTTCGACCGGTGGCACTACCTCATGCAGCTCAACCAGGCGCGGGCGGTCGCGGCCGGGATCGAGCACTGGCGCTCCCACTGGCCGGTGTGCGCGGGCACGATCGTCTGGCAGCTCAACGACTGCTGGCCGGTGACGTCCTGGGCGGCGATCGACGGGGACGGCCGGGAGAAGCCGCTCTACCACGAGTTGAAACGGCTGTACGCGGACCGGTTGCTGACACTGCGGGCGCAGGACGGCCGGCTGGTGCTGGCCGCCGTCAACCAGGCGGCCGGGGACTGGGCGGGGACGCTCACCCTGCGCCGGATGTCCGTCGAGGGCGAGGTGATCGCGGAGCGCCGTGCCGGGCTGGCGGCCGGGGCACGGGACGTGGCCCGGGTGGACGTGCCGCGCGAGCTGACGCCCGTCGGGCCGAAGGAGTTCCTGGTCGCGGACGCGGACCGGCTGCGGGCGTTGCACTTCCCGGTGCCCGACCGCGATGTCCCCTACCCCGCCCCGCGGTTCGAGGTCGCGCTCGCCCCGGGCGGGATCACGGTGACCGCCCGCACCCTGGTCCGGGACCTGCTGCTCCAGGCCGACCGGCTGGACCCGGAAGCCCGGGCCGACCGGGGGCTGGTCACCCTGCTGCCGGGCGAAGAGGTGACCATCGGGGTGCGCGGCTGGAAGACTCCGGACGCGGAGACTGCTCGTTCGGCCCTGTACTGCGTGGAGCCCACCCCATGACGGCAACGCCTGCCCCTCGCGTCACCATCAAGGACGTCGCCGCGCGCGCCGGTGTGTCCAAGGGTGCCGTGTCCCTCGCGTTCAACCACAAGCCGGGTCTGTCGAAGGCCACCCGGGACCGGATCTTCCTCGCGGCCCGGGAGCTGGGCTGGGCGCCGAGCCTCACGGCGCGGACGCTGGCCGGATCGCGGGTGGACGTGGTGGGGCTGGCCGTGTGCCGGCCGGCGCGGATGCTGGGGCTCGAGCCCTGGTACATGGAGTTCGTGTCGGGCGTGGAGAGCGTGCTGGCCGAGCACTCCAGCTCGCTGCTGCTGAGGCTCGTACGGAACATGGACGAGGAGGTGGGCGTCCAGGAGGCGTGGTGGCGAGGGCGGCAGATCGGCGGGTCGATCCTCGTCGACTTCCGCGCGGACGATCCCCGGGTGGCCATGGCGGAGCGGCTCGGGATGCCGGTGGTCGCCGTCGGGCATCCCTCGCTGACCGGGGGGCTCACGTCGGTGTGGACGGACGACGCCACGGCCGTGACGGAGGCGGTGCGGTATCTGGCCGCGCTGGGGCACCGGCGGATCGCCCGGGTCGGCGGGGCGGCGGACCTCGGGCACACGGCGATCCGGACGGCGGCGTTCGACGAGGCGGCGGGGGCGCTGGCCCTGGCCGGGGCGTGGCAGGTCGCGACGGACTTCTCGGGGGACGCGGGGGCCCGGGCGACACGGTCGCTGCTGACCGCGGCGCCGGCCGACCGGCCGACCGCGATCGTGTACGACAACGACATCATGGCGGTGGCGGGGCTGTCGGTGACGGCGGAGATGGGCCTTCGGGTGCCGGCGGACGTGTCGCTGCTGGCCTGGGACGACTCGCAGCTGTGCCGGCTGACGCATCCGACCCTGTCGGCGATGAGCCATGACGTGCACGGGTTCGGGGCGGAGGTGGCCCGGACGTTGTTCTCCGTGATCACCGGGGATGCCCAGGCGCCCGGGTCACACCCCGTGCCCACGCCCGTACTGACACCGAGAGGGTCCACAGCACCCCCGAAGGTGTGACGTTCACCGCTCCCCCCGCCAGGACTGTGCAGCTACGTTACTCATAAGTAGCATGGGGCCTGAGCGCGCGCTCAGCGCATCGCAGCAGCAATGCAGATCCTGACCCTGGAGGAGAGCCATCGTGCCTCGTACCGTCAGGGACGTCGTCTTCGTCGACGGCGTCCGCACCCCGTTCGGCAAGGCGGGCCCGAAGGGCATCTACCACGAGACCCGTGCCGACGACCTCGTCGTGAAGGCGATCCGGGAGCTGCTGCGCCGCAACCCCGGACTCGACCCGAAGAAGATCGACGAGGTCGCCATCGCCGCGACCACGCAGATCGGTGACCAGGGCCTGACCCTCGGTCGCACCGCCGGGATCCTCGCCGGTCTCCCGCAGTCCGTGCCGGGCTACTCCATCGACCGCATGTGCGCCGGCGCCCTGACCGCCGTCACCGCGGTCGCCGGTTCCGTGGCCTTCGGTGCCTACGACGCCGCCATCGCCGGTGGTGTCGAGCACATGGGGCGTCACCCCATGGGCGAGGGCGTGGACCCGAACCCGCGGTTCGTCTCCGAGAAGCTGGTCGACGAGTCGGCCCTGTTCATGGGCATGACCGCGGAGAACCTGCACGACCGTTACCCGCAGATCACCAAGCTGCGCGCCGACGAGTACGCCGTGCGCTCCCAGGAGAAGGCCGCCAAGGCGTACGCCAACGGCAAGATCCAGGCCGACCTGGTGCCGATCTCGGTACGCCGCACCTCCCCCGAGGCCGGTGAGACGGGCTGGGGCCTGGTCACCGCCGACGAGCCGATGCGCCCGGGCACGACCCTGGAGAACCTCTCCGGTCTGAAGACCCCGTTCCGTGTGCACGGCCGGGTCACCGCCGGTAACGCGGCCGGTCTGAACGACGGCGCCACCGCCTCGCTCATCGCCTCCGAGGACTTCGCGCGGGAGCACGACCTCCCCGTGAAGATGCGCCTGGTCTCCTACTCCTTCGCGGGCGTCGAGCCGGAGGTCATGGGCTACGGCCCGATCCCGGCGACGGAGAAGGCGCTGGCCCAGGCGGACCTGTCGATCTCCGACATCGGCCTGTTCGAGATCAACGAGGCCTTCGCCGTTCAGGTCCTGGCCTTCCTGGACCACTACGGCATCGCCGACGACGACGAGCGCGTCAACCAGTACGGCGGCGCCATCGCCTTCGGGCACCCGCTCGCCTCCTCCGGCGTCCGTCTGATGACGCAGCTGGCCCGCCAGTTCGAGGAGCAGCCGCACGTCCGCTACGGCCTGACGACCATGTGCGTCGGCTTCGGCATGGGCGCGACGGTCATCTGGGAGAACCCGCACTTCGAGGGGGACAAGTGAGCACCACCGCCGAGCTTCTGAAGCAGGCTTCCGAGCTGTTCCCGGACGAGGTCGTCACGAGTGCGCACGTACGCCACTTCGACCTGCCGCTGGGTGCCGGGCGCTTCGCCCTGATCACCCTGGACAACGGCCACGACCACACCAAGCCGACCACCTTCGGCCCGGCCTCGCTGGCGAACCTCAACGCCGCGATCGACCAGGTCGAGAAGGAGGCCGCGGACGGCGAGATCGTCGGCGTCGGCCTCACCGGCAAGCCGTTCATCTTCGCGGTCGGCGCCGACCTCAAGGGCGTGGAGATCCTCAAGGAGCACGAGCACGCGCTCGCCATCGGCAAGGGCGGCCACGAGGTCTTCAAGCGGCTGTCCAAGCTGGCCGTCCCGACCTTCGCGTACTACAACGGCGCCGCGATGGGCGGCGGTGTCGAGGTCGGTCTGCACTGCACCTACCGCACCGTCTCCGCGGCCCTCCCGGCGTTCTCGCTGCCCGAGGTCTTCCTCGGTCTGGTCCCGGGCTGGGGCGGCTGCGCCCTGCTGCCGAACCTGATCGGCCCCGAGAAGGCCGTCTCGGTGATCATCGAGAACAGCCTCAACCAGAACAAGCAGCTCAAGGGCAAGCAGGTCTACGAGCTCGGGATCGCCGACGCGATCTTCGAGGGCGCGGACTTCCTGGAGCAGTCGCTGATCTGGACCGCGACCGTCCTCAAGGGCGAGATCGAGATCGAGCGCCCGGTGATCGACCGCGGCGAGGGCTGGGACCAGGCCGTCGCCAAGGGCCGCTTCATCGCGGACTCCAAGGTGCACGGCGCCGCCCCGGCCGCCTACCGCGCCCTGGACATCATCGCCGCCGCCAAGAACGGCGACCTCCAGCAGGGCTACGACGCCGAGGACAAGGCGCTCGCCGACCTCATCATGGGCGGCGAACTGCGCTCCGGCATCTACGCCTTCAACCTGGTGCAGAAGCGCGGCAAGCGCCCGGCCGGCGCCCCGGACAAGTCCCTGGCCCGCCCGGTCACCAAGGTCGGTGTCGTCGGCGCCGGTCTGATGGCCTCCCAGCTCGCGCTGCTGTTCCTGCGCCGCCTGGAGGTGCCGGTCGTGCTGACCGACATCGACCAGGAGCGCGTCGACAAGGGTGTGGGCTACGTCCACGCCGAGATCGAGAAGCTGCTCGGCAAGGGCCGGATCAACCAGGACAAGGCCAACCGCCTCAAGGCGCTGGTGTCCGGTGTCCTGGACAAGGCCGAGGGCTTCGCGGACGCGGACTTCATCATCGAGGCCGTGTTCGAGGAGATGGGCGTCAAGCAGAAGGTGTTCGCGGAGGTCGAGGCGGTCGCCCCGGCGCACGCGATCCTCGCCACCAACACCTCCTCGCTGTCGGTGTCGGAGATGGCGTCGAAGCTGAAGCACCCCGAGCGGGTCGTCGGCTTCCACTTCTTCAACCCGGTCGCCGTGCTGCCGCTGCTGGAGATCGTCCGCGGCGAGCAGACCGACGACGCCTCCCTGGCCACGGCGTTCGGTGTCGCCAAGAAGCTGAAGAAGACCGCGGTCCTCACCAAGGACGCCCCGGCGTTCGTCGTGAACCGCATCCTGACCCGCTTCATGGGCGAGATCCAGAACATCATCGACGAGGGCACCCCCGTCGAGGTCGCCGAGAAGGGCATCGAGCCGCTCGGTCTGCCGATGTCGCCGCTGGTCCTGCTGGAGCTGGTCGGCCCGGCGATCGGCCTGCACGTCTCCGAGACGCTCAACCGGGCGTTCCCGGACCGCTTCACGGTCTCCCCGAACCTCAAGGCGGTCGTCGAGGCGGGCAAGCGCGGCTTCTACGTCTACGACAGCGGCAAGCCCGAGCTCGACCCCGAGGTCGCCGCGCTGCTGAAGCAGGGCGACAGCGTCCTGACGGAGGAGCAGGTCCGCGACCGCGTGCTCGACGCGGTGGCGCAGGAGATCGGCATCATGCTCGACGAGGGCGTCGTCGCCGAGGCGCAGGACATCGACCTGTGCCTCATCACGGGCGCCGGCTGGCCGTTCCACCTGGGCGGCATCACGCCGTACCTGGACCGCGAGGGTGTCTCCGAGCGCGTGAACGGCAAGAGGTTCCTGGCCCAGGGCGTCGCGAGCGTCCCGGCGTAACGCGTAACCCCTGAGGGGGGTGGGGCGTACGGTAACAATCCGTGCACCCGCCCCCCTTCTTGCATGCCGCCACAGATAGGATCCTCACACAATCCGACCATTGTTTACCTCACTCTGACGGTCTCCACCGCAGACCGCCGGGTGTCCTCGAAGGAGTCCTGCGTGGCGTCCCCTCGTCGCCGAACACCCCGACGCCGGGTTTGGCCCAAGATCAGGCTCCTGCTCCTCGTGGCGGTCGTCGCCGCCGGCGGAACGGCGCTCTATCCCGTGTGGAAGGCGGCGAACCCGGATCCGCCCGAGCTGAAGGTCCGCTACCGGACCGACACCCCGGCGACCGCGACGGCCGCCAAGCCGTCGCTGGAGGTCTTCAACCACACGGAGAAGCCACTGCCGTTGAGCGATGTGACGCTCCGGTACTGGTTCACCGCGGAGGGCGCCGCGTCGTACGCCTTCAACTGTGTCAACGCCGTCTTCGGCTGCTCGAACGTGGCCGGGCGGATCGTCGCGATGGACAAGGCCACCGACACCGCCGACCACTACCTGGAGGTCCGGTTCACGGCCGCCGCGGGCAGCCTGAAGCCCGGCGCCAACAGCAAGGGCATCGACCTCCAGCTCTTCCGCACCGACCACAAGAAGCTGAAGCAGTCCGACGACCGCTCCTTCGACGCGGAGATGACCAGCTACAAGGAGGCGGAGAAGGTCACCGCCTACAAGCGGGGCGTCCTCGCCTGGGGCGAGGAGCCGGACGGCACCAAGGCGAGCGACGACAAGAAGGCGACGGCGAAGGCCGCCGCACCCGACCCGGTGCCGGCCCCTCCGGCCGGGGTGCTGTTCGACGACTTCACCTACCAGGGCCCCAAGGACCCGGCCCTGTTCAAGCACGGCTGGCTGGTCCGCACCAGCAAGGGCGGCCCGGGCGTCGAGAACACCTGGGCGGCGGACGGCGTCAGCTTCCCCACCGCCGAGGGCTCCCACGCCGACGGCCAGGTGCTCAACCTGCGGGCGAGCACGGACGGCACCAAGGCCGGGACGAAGCAGGCGAGCCTCGGCACGGCCGCGAGCAAGTTCCGCGACGGCACCTACGCGGCCCGGATCCACTTCAGCGACGAGCCGACCACCGGGCAGTCCGGCGACCACGTCAACCAGACCTTCTACACCATCGGCGGCACGGGCTCGAAGTACAGCGAGCTGGACAACGAGTACATGCCGAACGGCGGCTGGGGGCGGCCCGGGCCCAAGCTCGACACCGTGACCTGGTACGACCACAAGACGAACGACCGGGTCTACGAGACCACGAACAAGAGCCTCGACACCTGGCACACCGTGCTGATCAGGGTGAAGGACGGCGTCGTCGCCTACTGGCTCGACGGCAAGAAGCTCTTCCTCAGCAACGGCAAGTACGCCCCGCGCGCGGACATGTCCGTGAACTTCAACCACTGGTTCATCGATCTGCCGTTCAAGGGCGACCGCGCCTGGGACATGAAGGTGGACTGGCTCTACTACAACGCGAACGACACCCTGTCGGCGAAGCAGGTGCAGTCCGCTGTCGAGGACTTCACCGACAAGGGTATGAACTACTTCGACACGGTTCGGGAGTCCCGGTGAGGAATAGGCGGTCCGGCGCCCACAGGCACGCTGCCGAGGCAACGGAGAACAAGCCGGTGGTGAGCAGGCGCTCCGCTCTGCTGATGGGCGGCACAGGCGGCGTCGCCATGGCCGGCGGCGGCGCGTGGCTCGGCAAGGTGGTGGCGCAGCCCGCCGCCGCCCCGGCCGCCGCGGGAGGCATCGGAGGTCTCACCACGCCTCCCCTCTACGCCCCCTCCGGCCGCCGCCCCAAGTACCGCCGGGCCACCTGGTCCCAGCAGTTCCAGTCCGGCCACGGCTGGACACCCGGGGGCGCGGGCACCGCGTCGGCCGAGGCGAACGACAAGTCCGTCTTCGTGCGCGGCACCCAGTCGGTCCGGGTGACCACGAGCGGCACCGGCAAGCAGAGTTACGTCCGCAAGACGGGCATGCCGGCGATGAGCCTGACGGGCAAGATGATCCGGCTGGTCTTCCGCGTCGAGGACGTGACGAACCTGGCCAAGCTCGTCTTCTACCTGGGCAGCGGTTCCCTCGCGAACCACTTCGCCTGGACGCACCACGTCCACTCCAAGACGTCGGCCAACTACGTCCAGTCCGGGGAGTGGGTGACCGTCCACCTCCAGTGGGCGGACGTCAACGCGGCGGCGGGCACGTACTCCATCGGCGCCGACGGCAAGCCGTCCACGAAGACCGGCTTCACCGACATGTCGTTCGCCGCGTACGACAACGCGGGCGGCCCGGTGACCTACCGGCTCCAGGCCGTCGAGCTGATACCGGACACCGTCTCGGTCTTCCCCAAGGGCGTCGTCTCCATCACCTTCGACGACTCCCACAAGTCCGTCCACGACCTGGCCCGGCCGGTCATGGACCGCTTCGGCTTCCCCGGCACGGTCTACAACATCGCCGACTCCATCGGCACCGGCAGCTTCCTGACACTCAACCAGATGCGGTCGATGCAGGACTTCTCCGGCTGGGAGATGGGGGGCCACTCGTACGCGAACGCCGTCCACACCGCCAGCTACCCCAAGCTCACCGCCGAGCAGGCCGACGACGACTTCCGCAAGCTGCGCGAGTGGCTGGTGTCCAACGGCTTCACCAGCGAGCACTTCGCCTATCCGCACGGCGCGTTCCAGAAGACGTCCGACGGGGTCCCGGTCGACCAGATCGCGAGCCGGCACTTCACCACGGCCCGGTCGATCATCTCCGAGACCATCGAGTCGTTCGCCCCGGCGATGCCGTACCGCCTCAAGGCGCTGACGGGCATCAACGACGGCACGGGCATCGGCGGGACGGCCCTGGCGAAGCTGACGGGCGCGGGCGGCCGGCTCGACCGGTGCGTGAACAGCGGTGACTGGCTGATCCTCTGTCTGCACAAGGTCGTCGACGGCGCCCCGGCGACGAGCACCGAGATCGGCAAGGCGGGCCTGGAGACGCTGATGAAGGCGATCGACGACCGGGACATCCCGGTGCTGACGGTCGAGGAGGCCATGGCCTCCTACACCTGAGGCCCGCACGTACAACCCGCACGCACAAGAGAGGGGCGGCCCCCCCGGCCGCCCCTCTCTTCGTTCTCCTACGGCTCTACCAGCCGCCCTGCCCGTAGCCCTGGCCCTGCCCCTGGCCCTGTTGCCACGACGGGTCCTGGGGCGGATACCCGCCCTGCTGCGGGCCGTGGCCCTGGCCCGGGTACTGCTGCTGGTACGGCTCGTGGTCCCCGGGGTGTCCGCCCTGCCACTGCTGCTGGCCGGCCGGTGCCGGCGACCCCCAGCTCACGCGCTGCTGCGGGACGGCCGCGTGGTGCTCCTCGTGATAGCCCGGGATCGGCTGCGGCTGGGAGGGGATGCCGCCCGCCGGACGGGGCCGGGTGCGCAGCGCCACGCCTTCCAGGCGCATCAGCTGGAGCGTCTCGGTGACCTTCTTGTCGGAGTACGGGTCCTCTTCCTCGAAGATCTCCGTCACATCGCTCTCGTGGTCGCCGGCCACGGACACCTCGACACCGCCCTGACGGGTGCCCCAGCTGCCCTTGTGCAGGGTGAACAGGGCGTAGAACCGCAGCGGGGTCAGCAGGGTCAGCTGGATCACGCCGTAGATCGGCGCGAGCAGGAACATGCCGAAGCGCTTGATGAAGCCCATGCCGCGGCGCGGGAAGTCGAGGTAGCGCACATTGCGGAGGTAGCCCATCAGGACCATGAAGACGAGGTAGTCGCCGATGTGGTTGACGAACTGCTGCGGCTTGATGATGGGCAGGATGACCATCGAGTAGAACATCGCCGAGCCGAAGACCAGCCACAGCGCGAGCTCCATGCAGGTCAGCCAGAAGGCGGGCCGGTACTTCTTCTGGTGCCGGAACGCCCACAGGGACTCGCGGAAGAAGGACTTGTTCCAGCGGACCTGCTGACGCAGGAAGTGCGGCAGCTTCTCGGGGACGGCCGTGTAGCCGACGGCGGTCTCCTGGAAGACGACCTGGCCTTCCATCAGGCAGTAGTTGGTCATGCGGCGGTCGTCACCGAAGACGGCCGGCTTGCCCAGGAACTGCTGGTTGAGGAAGTCCGGCAGGTACTTGCGCACCAGCGTGCCGCGGTACGCGGACAGCGCGCCGCAGCAGCACAGCACCGACTTCAGCCGCGAGTAGGCGGCCCGCTCGAAGAGGAACGAGTTGCCGTAGCGCAGGTCCTGGAGGCGGGTGAAGATGTTGCTGTCGTGGTTGAGCGCCAGCACCATGCCGGTGGAGGCCATGATCTTCTCGTCGGCCAGCGGCAGCAGCAGCTCGCGCACGGTGTCCCGGGACAGCACGGTGTCCGAGTCGACGCAGAGGAAGATGTCGGAGTACGGGGCGGCCTCGAAGCCCAGCGCCAGCGCCTCGCGCTTGCCCTTGTTCTCGGGCTGGACGCTGACGGTGTACTTGACGCCCTTGGCCTCGAACTCGCGGCGCATCTTCTTCGCGGCCCTGATGCCGGAGTCGTTGGCGCTGGCGTCGTCGATGATGTGGATCTCGTTCGGCAGGCGGCTCTGCGCGAGGAGGCTGCGCATGCCCTGCTCGAACATCACCGGGTCCTCGTTGTAGATCGGGATGACCGCGGTGACCCAGGTGTTCTCCAGGTACTCCAGCTCCTCCCGCCCGGCCTTGGCCGGACGGTAGAAGAGGGCGCCGAACATCTTCAGGGCCAGCAGGCCCATGGCACCCATGGAGTACAGGTGCAGGGACCCGGCGTCCAGCCGGGTGGCGATCAGCGCGGCCAGGCCCAGGAAGACGAAGTACGAGACCTTCAGGTGCCGCCGCTTGCGGTGGGCCCGACGGCCACCGGAGTCGACGGCTCCCGGTATGTACGTATCGTCGGCAGTCACAGCTTGACCACCCGCGGGTGGTCGGCGGATTTGCCCCGGGTGTCGAAGAGGGCCCGGGCGCGGTCGGCGAGTTCGTCGAGGTCGATCTCGCGGTGCGGCTGGAGCAGGACGGTGAGGTCAGCGGCCTCGGCGGCGGCGAGGTAGTCGTCGGCCCGCTCGACGGGCACTCCGGCGACCTGCCAGTCCTCGACGCGCGGGTCGAAGTAGACGAGTTCGGCGCCGCGGGCGAGGAGGTTCTCCGCGACCGCCAGGGCCGGGCTTTCGCGCTGGTCGGAGATGTCCGGCTTGTAGGTCACGCCGAGCAGCAGCACCCGGGAGCCGCGGACGGCCTTGCCCTGGTCGTTGAGCAGATCGGCGGCCCGGTTCACCACGTGCACGGGCATCCGCTGGTTGATCTCCTGCGCCAGCTCCACGAAGCGGAACGGGATGCCCAGCGAACGCACCTTGTACGAAAGGTAGTTGGGGTCGATCGGGATGCAGTGCCCGCCGACGCCGGGGCCGGGGTAGAAGGGCGCGAACCCGAACGGCTTGGTGGAGGCGCACCGGATCGCGTCCCACAGGTCGACGCCGATCTCGCGGCAGAACATCGACATCTCGTTGACGAGCGCGATGTTGACGTGCCGGTACGTGTTCTCCAGCAGCTTGGCCATCTCGGCCTCGCGGGTGCCCTTGGCCTCGACGACCCGGTTCACGAACCGCTCGTAGAGGGCGCGGGCGGCCTTGGTGCAGTCGGCCGTGATGCCACCGACGACCTTGGGCGTGTTCTCCAGGCCGAAGGAGGCGTTGCCCGGGTCGATGCGCTCCGGGGAGAAGGCGAGGTGGAAGTCGATGCCGACCCGCAGGCCCCCGGCCTCCAGACGCGGTCGGACGACCTCGTCGGTCGTGCCCGGGTACGTCGTCGACTCCAGGACCACGAGCGTGCCGGCGGTGAGGTGGGCGGCGATGTCTTCGACGGCGGCGTGCACCGCACCGAGGTCCGGGGCACCGTGATCGGTGAGCGGCGTGGGAACACATACGACCACCGCGGCGGCGTCGGCGATGACCGCGGCCTCGTCGACGGCCACGAAGCCCCGCTCCAGCATGGCGCGCACTTCGGCGTCGGTGATGTCGTCGACGTGTGAACGGCCGGCGTTCAGTCCGTCGACCACCCGTCGGCTGCGGTCGAGACCGACCACCTTCAGGCCCGCGGCAGCGGCGGACCTGGCCAACGGCAGCCCCACGTAACCGAGTCCGACAACGACAAGATCCACCGCGGAGGATCTGCTCACGACATCATTCCCCAACCCCGTTGCCACGGCGTCAGCCAGACGCAGCAGCAACCGGCCCCCCGAGCAAAAATCGAACAAGTCCAAGGAGGCTAACAAGACCTTCACTTTCTGACCATGTTCACCCTAGGTGCGCCTTGTCACCCACACATCTGTACAACCCTTGACACACCTCGTGTGTCTGGAGCGTCAAGAGCCTCGGAATGAAGGGGCCGGTTCCGCTTCCTGGAGGGGAGTCAGATCTCCCGCCAGGCCTCCAGCGCGAGCCCCGGCTCGTCCTTGCGACGGGTGAGCAGCACCGTCCCGGCCGAGGGTGACAAGGACGCCGCTACGACCTCCTCGTACGCGTCGAGCACCACCGACACCATGGCGTCGGCGGGCAGCTGGGGCCCGGACTCGGTCCACCAGGCACCGGCGGACTCCTGCTCGGTCGGATACGCGGCGAAGGCGACCCGGCCGCTCGCCGACCGCTGCGCGAGCACGGTGCAGTCGTGCCCCTCGATCTCACACCGCACGGCCGAGACCGGGCCCGGCCCCGCGGAGACGAGGAGAGTGACCGGCTTCTCACCCGGCCGCCAGGCGCACAGGTCTCCGGACTGATCCGTGAAGAAGAGAGTGGTGTGCTCGGCGGAGGTGGCCAGCGCGCGCAGCGTCCCCGCCCGCACGGCCACCTCCACGCCCTCGGTCCGCACCGGCGTCTTCCCGTACTCCTCCTGCCGCCAGTGCAGAATCCCGCCGGACGCACAGGCGTACACCTCCACCCTCCCCGACTCCCCCGTGACGGCGGCCAACTCCCCCTCGACGTCATGTCCTTCGAGATCCTGCCAGGGCCCCCAGCCGCCCTTCATCCTCTGGTTGCGCAGGCTCACCCCGCCGCCCGCGTTCCGCACGAAGACATAGCCACGCCCCGCGGAGTCGACGGCGACGGCCGGCGGGCCCGTCCGGTCGCCCTTCTTGTCCGGGTGCCCGATCGGGACCCAGTCCAGGGGCGCGAGCCGGGGCCTGAAGTGCGTGGAGTGCACGAGGCCGGACTCGCCCGGCACGGTGGGGCGCCAGGCGGCCAGATGGGCGTACCCGTCGACGCCCTGGCCGACCGCCGCGCCCGGGTGCAGCTTCTGGTCGCCGCCGACGGTGCGGGGAGCGTCGTCCCAGGGGCCTGCGGGGCCGCGTTCCGCACGGCACAGGACGGCGTCGCCGGAGGGCAGATAGACAGTGAGGCGGCCGTCGCGGCCGCGGAGGAGCCAGTCGCCGTTCACCTGTTCACTTTATGCGGCCGACCGGGCCCGGTGCGCCCGCCCGCCCCCGCCTCGCGCCCATCTTCCGTGCGACCCTGGCCACATGAACGCCAACGCCCCAGTCCTGGTCGTCGTGGACGCCGCGAATGTCGTCGGGTCGGTGCCGGACGGGTGGTGGCGGGACCGCCGGGGTGCGGCGGAACGGTTGCGGGACCGGCTGGCGTCGGAGGGGGTTCCTGCCGTCTCCGGGCCGGTGGAGATCGTCCTGGTGGTGGAGGGGGCGGCGCGGGGGGTGGAGTCCGTGCCCGGGGTGCGGGTGTCTTCGGCGCCGGACAGCGGAGACGATCACATCGTGGAGGTGGTCGCGTCGGCCGGTGAGCGTTCCGTCCTGGTGATCACGGCGGACCGGGAGCTGCGCAGGCGGGTCGGGGAGCTGGGGGCGGAGGTGGCGGGGCCGCGGACGGTTCGTCCGTAGGGGCTCGGCGTACGGCCTGGGGCCGGGGCGTTGCCCTTGGCGGCACGATTGCCCTCAGCTCAGCGGCCCGCACCGCCGGACGACGCAAGGGGCCGTGCCGGGACGGACATCCCCGACACCGCCCCGGCCCGCACCCGGCGAGCGGGCAGGCACCCGGCGGGCAGCAGACGCCTACGGCATGCCGCCACCACCCGCGCTCGGCTGTTCCTCTCCCGCTTCGCGGCGCCCGAGGCGGCTGTGGGTGCGGCCGTAGAGGAAGTAGACGAGGAAGCCGGCGGCCATCCAGATGCCGAACCGCACCCACGTCTCGGCGGGAAGGTTGATCATCAGCCACAGGGAGGCGCAGATCGACAGGATCGGGATGACCGGCACCCATGGAGTGCGGAAGGACCGGGGCAGGTCGGGGCGGGTCCTGCGGAGGATGATCACGCCGATGGCGACGACCACGAAGGCGAACAGCGTGCCGATGTTCACCAGCGCGGCGAGCTCCGTCAGCGGCGTGAACCCGGCGAGGACCGCGATGATCACGCCGAGCAGGATGGTCGGCCGGTGCGGCGTCCTGAACCGCGGGTGGACGCGCGAGAAGAACCGCGGCAGCAGCCCGTCACGGCTCATCGCGAAGAACACCCGGGTCTGCCCGAGGAGCAGGATCATGCACACCGTCGTCAGGCCGACCGCGGCGCCGAAGCTGATGAAGCCCGCGAACCACGGATGCCCGGTGGCCTTGAACGCGTCGGCGAGCGGGGCGTCGACGGACAGCTCGCTGTAGTGCTGCATGCCGGTGACGACGATCGAGACGAGGACGTACAGCGCCGTGCAGATCACGAGGGAGCCGAGGATGCCGCGCGGCATGTCGCGCTGCGGGTTCTTCGTCTCCTCCGCGGCCGTGGCCACGACGTCGAAGCCGATGAAGGCGAAGAACACGACCGAGGCGGCGGTGAAGATGCCCATCACGCCGAAGTTGGAGGGCGCCCAGCCGAACATCAGCTGGATCAGCGGGGAGTCGAGACTGGCCCCGGCCTCGACAGGCTTCTCCTTGGGGATGAACGGGTCGTAGTTGTCAGTGTTGATGAGGAACGCGCCCGCGATGATCACGACGAGGACGACCGTCACCTTGATGGCGACGACGATCGACGTGATCCGCGCGGACAGCTTCATGCCGACCACGAGGATGCCGGTCAGGACGAGGACGAGCGCGGCGGCGAGGATGTCGAAGCCGAAGGCGTCGGCGCCCTCGCGGCTGCCGAGGGCCGTCGGCATGGCCCAGCCCGCGTTGTCCATGAGCGACTGGATGTAGCCGGACCAGCCGACGGCCACCACCGCCGTACCGAGTGCGAACTCCAGCACCAGGTCCCAGCCGATGATCCAGGCGGGCAGTTCGCCGAGGGAGGCGTAGGAGAACGTGTAGGCGGACCCCGCGACCGGGACCGTGGACGCGAACTCGGCGTAACAGAGGGCGGCCAGGGCGCACGCGACGCCGGCCGCCACGAACGCCAGAGCCGTCGCGGGCCCGGCGTTGTCCTTGGCGACAGTGCCGGTGAGCACGAAGATGCCGGTACCGATGATCACGCCGACGCCGAAGACGGTCAGATCCAGCGCGGACAAGGACTTCTTGAGCGCGTGTTCTGGCTCCTCGGTGTCGAGGATGGACTGCTCCACCTTCTTCGTCCGGAAGAGGGTACTGCTCACGGAATACCTCCCACGCTTGTCGTCCTCGACATGATCGAGAGGTGGCACCATCCGTATGCCCCGGCACGGACGAAATCACGCCAATGGGCCGGTTACACCACCCTCATGGTGGGGAAACCGGCCCATCTCGCACCCGTTCAGCCGTGTCGGCCGCGTCAGTCGCGGGCGCTCTCCACGGCGTCCACGGCATCCGTGGCGCTGCGCTCGTAGCGCCCGTCCAGCTTGGCGACCAGGCCGGTCACCTGCCGGGCGATGTCCGGCGCGGTGAGACCGATCTCGGCGAGGACCTCCGCACGGGAGGCGTGGTCGAGGAAGCGCGGCGGGATGCCGAAGTCACGCAGCGGCACGTCGACGCCCGCGTCGCGCAGCGCCTGGGCGATCGCCGAACCGACGCCGCCGACACGGCTGTTGTCCTCGACGGTGACGACCACGCGGTGCTGCTCGGCGAGCGGGGCCATGGCCTCGTCGACGGGCTTGACCCAGCGCGGGTCGACGACGGTCGTGGAGATGCCCTGCCTGTCGAGCAGGTCGGCGATCTCCAGGCACATCGGCGCGAGGGCGCCGACGGAGACCAGCAGGACGTCCGGCCGGTCGGTGCCGGGCTCGCGCAGCACGTCCATGCCGCCGACCCGGCGCACGGCCGGCACGGCGGGGCCGACGGCACCCTTGGAGAAGCGGACCACGGTCGGCGCGTCGTCGACGGCGACGGCCTCGCGCAGCTGGGCGCGGACCTGGTCGGCGTCGCGCGGCGCGGCCAGCCGCAGGCCGGGCACGACCTGCAGGATCGACATGTCCCACATGCCGTTGTGGGAGGCCCCGTCGGTGCCGGTGACACCGGCCCGGTCGAGCACGAAGGTGACGCCGCACTTGTGCAGGGCCACGTCCATCAGCACCTGGTCGAAGGCGCGGTTGAGGAAGGTGGCGTACACGGCGAACACCGGGTGCACACCGCCCGTGGCCAGGCCGGCCGCGGAGACGGCGCCGTGCTGCTCGGCGATGCCGACGTCGTAGACCCGCTTGGGGAAGCGCTTGGCGAACTTGTCCAGGCCCACCGGCTGGAGCATGGCGGCCGTGATGGCGACGATGTCCTCGCGCTCCTCGCCGAGCTTGACCATCTCCTCGCCGAAGACAGAGGTCCAGTCGGCGCCGGAGCTGGCGATCGGCAGGCCCGTGTCGGGGTGGATCTTGCCGACGGCGTGGAAGCGGTCCGCCTCGTCCTGGAGGGCGGGCTGGTAGCCGCGGCCCTTCTCGGTGAGGCAGTGCACGATGACCGGCCCGCCGAACCGCTTGGCCTTGGCGAGCGCGGACTCCAGGGCCTCCAGGTCGTGTCCGTCGATCGGCCCGACGTACTTCAGGCCGAGGTCCTCGAACATGCCCTGCGGGGCGATGAAGTCCTTGAGCCCCTTCTTGGCGCCGTGCAGGGTGTCGTAGAGCGGCCGTCCGACGACGGGCGTGCGCTCCAGGACCTCCTTGGTGCGGGCGAGGAAGCGCTCGTAGCCGTCGGTGGTGCGCAGGGTCGCCAGGTGGTTGGCGAGGCCGCCGATGGTCGGCGCGTACGACCGCTCGTTGTCGTTGACGACGATGACGAGCGGGCGGTCCTTGGCGTCGGCGATGTTGTTCAGCGCCTCCCAGGCCATGCCGCCGGTCAGCGCGCCGTCCCCGATCACGGCCACGACGTGGTCGTCGCGCTCCAGGATCTGGTTGGCCTTGGCGATGCCGTCGGCCCAGCCGAGGACGGTCGAGGCGTGCGAGTTCTCGATGACGTCGTGCTCGGACTCGGCCTGCGAGGGGTAGCCGGACAGGCCGCCCTTCATCTTCAGCTTCGAGAAGTCCTGGCGGCCGGTGAGCAGCTTGTGGACGTAGGACTGGTGGCCGGTGTCCCAGAGCACCTTGTCCCTGGGCGAGTCGAAGACCCGGTGCAGGGCGATGGTGAGCTCCACCACGCCGAGGTTGGGGCCGAGGTGACCGCCGGTCTTGGAGACCGCTTCGACAAGGAAGCTCCGGATCTCCTCCGCCAGCTGGTTCAGCTCCTCCAGGTTGAGCCGGTCCAGATCGCGCGGTCCCCTGATACGGGTCAGCAGCGGCACCCGTGCCTCCTTGCAGTAGAGCTGTTGCCGGGCTTGTCGAGTCTAATGTTCCGCCGCGGCGGAAGGTGTCCGGGCGGTGCGTCGTGCGTCACCCGATCTGCCGTACCCAGCACGGCCCGCTCTACGACGCGGCTGTGCCCGGCACCGCCATGGGTGCCGGGCACAGGCTCAGGGAACGGAGTCGGCGGTGTTACGCGCGACCCGCCGTCCGCTGCGTCTTGCGGGTGACGGAGTCGATGACCACGGTCGCCAGCAGCACGCCACCGGTGATCATGTACTGGACCGGCGCGCCGGTGCCCTGGAGGGCCAGGCCGTACTGGATCGCCGTGATCACCATGACACCGAGCAGGGCGTTCCAGATGCGGCCCCGGCCGCCGAAGAGGCTGGTGCCGCCGATGACGGCCGCCGCGATGACGTTCATCAGCAGGTCGCCGGCGCCGGCGCTCTGGTTGGCGGCCGCGATCTTGGAGGCCCAGAACAGGCCGCCGACCGCGGCGAACAGGCCCGCGAGGGCGAACACCGACACACGGACGGCGACGACGTTGATGCCCGCGCGGCGGGACGCCTCGACGCTGCCACCGAGCGCGAACACCTTGCGGCCGTACGGGGTACGGCGCACCAGGAAGTCCATGGCGACCAGGACGACGAGGAACAGCAGCAGGGCCAGGGGCAGGCCCTTGTACTGGTTGAACATGATCGCGGCGGCGTAGGCGACGACGGCCAGCAGACCGGTGCGCAGCAGAACGTCGCTCAGCGGCCGGGACGGGACTCCGGCGGCCTCCCGGCGGCGGCTGTCGAGGAAGGCGGAGACGAAGTAGACCGCGACGGCGAGCGTCGCCAGGCCGTACGCTGCGGCGACGTCGGAGAAGTAGTACGTGGTCAGCTGCCCGATCACGCCCTCGCTGTCGATGTTGATCGTGCCGTTCTGGCCCAGCATCTGGAGCATGAAACCGTTCCAGAACAACAGCCCCGCGAGGGTGACCGCGAAGGCCGGTGCCCCGATTCTCGCGAAGAAGAATCCGTGCAGGGCGCCGATCGCCGCACCTCCGACGACGGCGATCAGCAGGGCGAGCCATTCGTTCACGCCGTGGGTGACGGAGAGTACGGCGAAGACGGCACCGGAGACACCGCTGACCGAGCCGACCGACAGGTCGATCTCCCCGAGGAGCAGCACGAAGATGATGCCGACGGACATCATGCCGGTCGCGACCATGGCGACGGAGATGTCGTTGAGGTTCTTCGCGGACAGGAACGCCGAGTTCAGGCTCTGGAACGTGACGCAGATGACGACCAGGCCGACGACGACCGGGATCGAACCCAGGTCACCGCCGCGGATCTTGCGCTTGAACTCGGTGAGGTAGCCGGCGAAGCCCTGCTCCCGGACGAGCAGCCGGGGGTCGACGGCGGTGTCGGAGCCGGGGGCGGCCTCGGGGTTCTCCACGACGTGCCCGTCGGTGGGCGTGGAGGTCTTGTCGATGCTCACTTCTGAGCCTCCCCGTTGGTGCGCGCCGCACGGCGGGTCACGGCGTTGTCCGTGGCACCGGTGATGGCGGAGATGATCTCTTCCTGTGAGGTCGACTTGACCTCGAAGACACCGTTGTTGCACCCGAGGCGCAGCACGGCGACCTTGTCCGCGACCGCCTTCACGTCGGCCATGTTGTGGCTGATGAGCACCACGGCGTGGCCGCGCTCACGGAGCCGCTCGACCAGGTCGAGGACCTGTGCGGTCTGCTCCACGCCGAGCGCCGCGGTCGGCTCGTCGAGGATGACCAGCTTCGGCTCGCCGAGCATGGAGCGGGCGATGGCCACGGTCTGGCGCTGACCGCCGGAGAGCGAGGCGATCGGGATGCGGACGCTGGGGATGCGGATCGACAGCGTGTCGAGCAGTTCGCGCGAGCGGCGCTCCATCTCGACCTCGTCGAGGATGCCGCGGCGGCGCAGTTCCCGGCCCAGGAACAGGTTGCCGACGACGTCGATGTTGTCGCACAGCGCGAGGTCCTGGTAGACGGTCGCGATGCCCAGGTTCTGGGCGTCGTGCGGCTTGTTGATCGATACGGCCTTGCCCTCCCACTCGATGACACCGTCATCGATGGGGTGCACGCCGGCGATCGTCTTGACCAGCGTGGACTTTCCGGCGCCGTTGTCGCCGACCAGGGCGACCACTTCACCGGCATGGACCTCAAGCTCTACGTCGGTGAGCGCCTGGACGGCACCGAATCGCTTGGAGACCCCGCGCAACGCCAGCACGGGCGTAGCGGACACGTGAATCATCTCCTTCGCCGCCTGACCCGGCGGAAGGTAGTGCAGAAGAGTTGGGGGTTTCCGTCCGGCGCCCCGCCTAGCTTGCGGGGCTGGTGTGTGCGGGGCGCCGGAGGAGCTGTGCGTGGTCGTCCCGCAGGCCTGGTGACCTGCGGGACGACCGCGGGACCGCTTACTCGAGGCCGAGCTTGTCGCAGGCCGCCTTGAACTTGGCGGTGCAGATCTCGTTGACGGTGTAGACGCCGTCCTTGATGACGGTGTCCTTGATGTTGTCCTGGGTCAGCGAGACGACCGGGACGAGGACGGAGGGGACGCCCTTGGTGGTGGGGCTGTCGACCTTGTCCTTGGCGACGGAGTCGAGCGACTCGCCGTGGGCCAGCGCGACGGCCATCTTCGCGGCGGCCTCGGCCTCGGGGGCGTACGGCTTGTAGACGCTCATGTACTGCTCACCGGCGACGATGCGCTGCACACCGGCGAGTTCGGCGTCCTGGCCGGTCACGGGCGGCAGCTTGTCGAAGCCTCCGGCCTTGAGCGCGGTGATGATACCGCCGGCCATGCCGTCGTTGGCGGAGTAGACGCCGACGATCTTGCCCTTGCCGAGGGCGGAGATGGCGCCCTCCATGTTCTTGTTGGCGTTCTCCGGCTTCCACTCCTTGGTGTCGTACTCCTTGCCGATCTTCACCTTGCCGTCGAGGACGGAGTGGGCGCCCTTCTTGAACAGGGCGGCGTTCGGGTCGGTGATCGACCCGTTCATCATGACGATCTGGCCGTCCTCGGCCTTGTCGCCCAGGGCCTTGAGCAGGGCCTCGCCCTGGGTCTTTCCGACCTGCTCGTTGTCGAACGAGGTGTAGGCGTCGATCGGGCCCTCGGCCAGGCGGTCGTAGGCGACGACCGGGATGCCGGCGTCCTTGGCCTTCTTCACCGAGTTGGCGATCGCCTTGGCGTCCACAGCGTCCACGATGAGCACGTCCACCTTGTTGGTGATCATGGTCTCGACCTGCTGGTTCTGAACCGTGGCGTCCTGCTTGGCGTTGGCGTAGACGACCTCGCCCTTGTTGTTCGTCAGCTCCTTGATCTGCTTCTCGATCAGGACCCGGTCGAACTTCTCGTAACGTGCGGTCTGGTTCTCGGGAAGCAGGAGACCGACCTTGATGTCGTCGCCCTTCTTGGCGGCGGCGTCCGACGAGGAGTCGCTACCGCCGTCGGCCTCCTTGGCACTGCCACAGGCGGCGAGGGAAACGGCCATCGCGGTGGCGGCAACGGCAACGGCGGCACGGCGCATACGCGTGTTCACTTCTAGAAACCTCCCTGACGAGGCCGCGACGTTGCGGCCGAGGTGGCTGGAAGTCAACTCGGCCACACGTGCGACGTCAAGAAGTAAATCCTTAACGAGATGGCAACGGTGCCATCCGTTCTCTAAGTGAAGGCAGGGGTGACTGCCTGCAGTGCGCCTGGAGCAGTCCCATCCAAAAGGGTCGAATCACCCATCTCGCTGAGGGCGAGAGCGAGTGCTCCGAGCACTTCCGCGCGGCCGCCGAGGGCGCCGGGAAGGACGGACAACTGGCGCGCCGCACTGGGGATGGCGTAGCGGCCGACGGACTCCCGGATCGGCCCGAGTACCAGCTCACCGGCCTCGGCGAGATCACCGCCGAGGACCACGCGGCTCGGGTTCAGCAGGTTGCAGAGATTGGCCACTCCACTGCCGATGTGGCGGCCGACGTCGGCGATCACCCGACGACAGCCCGGATCTCCGTCCCTGGCGAGCCGTACGACGCCTTCCATGGTCAGGTCGGTGCCGTGACTGGACTGGAGCAGCGGGAGCACGTAGCGCGCGGCCGCGAAGGTCTCCAGGCAGCCGCGGTTGCCGCAGCGGCAGACCGGGCCGGATTCATCGAGTGTAATATGTCCGATTTCTCCGGCGGTGCCGCCGGGGCCTCGGTAGATCTTTCCGTTGATCACCAGGCCTGCGCCGACGCCGCTGGCGACCTTGATGTAGGCCAGGTCGCGGACGCCCCGTCCGCTGCCCCAGACCATCTCGCCGAGGGCGCCGAGGTTGGCGTCGTTGTCCACGTGCACGGGGACGCCGAGGCGGCCGCGCAGCTCCTCGGCGGGCTTGGTGCCGGTCCAGCCGGGGAGGATGGCGGTCGAGCCGAGGGTGCCGGACTCGACGTCGATGGGGCCGGGGACGCCGAGGCCGACGCCGGTGATCTTGGCACGGTCGACGCCGGTGGCTTCGATCAGGCGGGTGACCAGCTGTTCCGCGCGGTCGAAGCCCTGGGTGGACGATGCGTCCACATCCAGGGGCTCGGACTCCTCGGCGAGGACCTGGTGGGCGAGGTTGCCGATGGCGACGCGGAGGTGGGTGTGGCCGAAGTCGACGCCGATGACGATGCCGGCGTCGCCGCTCAGCGACACGCTGCGGGCCCTGCGGCCGCCGGCGGAGGTCGGTGTGACCTCGACGGTGCCGCCGTCCTTCAACTCCCGGACGATGTTGGAGACCGTCGCCGCGGACAGACCCGTCGTCCGCGCGATCTCGGCCTGGGTGAGGGAGCCCGCCAGACGAACGGCACGTACGACCCGCTCCAGGTTGGCTCGGTGCAGCGACGACTGCGACCCCGGAGTCTCCACGACGACCTCCTGCGCACGGGGCCGCTTCGATGAGACCCCGTCTATGTCCAACTAGTGAACTCTAAGCTGAGCCGTTCGGGTTGCCTCCCGTCAAGAGGTTGAACTGATTCCGGGGGGTATGCGGGTGGTTGCGGAGGGCTACGTGGTAGTTCGCGCTTTCTGTCTCGGGGTGCCTGCTGCGGCCTGCGGGGGGGTGTGGTGGGGGTGCGCGCCTTCGCCTTCCCGCCGGGGGTGGGTCGGGGCCGCGCCGGGGGTGTCCGTCCTCGGAACGGCGCGATGGGGTGAGATACCGGCTCACTCGCGTTGACGCGCCGACCGCTGCGGGCGGACACCCCCCGACACGGCCCCTTCCGTCGTACGGCGGGTGCCGGTCCGCTTGGCTGCGGGCATGCGTGCCGCTAGGGGCGGCACGGGTGGGCGCAGCGGCACCCCGCTCCGCCGGGCTGCGCGACGGCCCGGCGGTGGCTGCGCAGGCCAGGGGCTACTTCAGCGCACCCGCGGTGAGCCCCTGCACCACCTGCCGCTGGAAGATGATGTACGCCGCCAGGACCGGCAGCATGGCCATCACCAGGCCTGCGAAGAGGCCCGACCAGTCGCCCTTGTAGCCCTGGCTCACCGCCAGCTGGACCAGGCCTTGAGTGAGGACGCGCTTGTCGGGGTCGGTGTTGAGGACCGTGGGGAGCATGTACTGATTCCACTGGCCCAGGAAGTTGAAGATGCCGACGCTGATCAGGCCCGGCTTGGCCATGGGGAGCATGATCTGGAAGAACGTGCGGCTGTGGGACGCGCCGTCGACGAACGCCGCCTCCGCCACCGAGCTGGGCAGGGTGCGGAAGAACGCCGTGAGGAAGAACACCGTGAACGGCAGCGAGTATGCGATGTAGACCAGGATCAGGCCGTGGATGGTGTTCAGCAGGCCCATGTTGTTCACGACATAGAACAGCGGGACCAGCGCGAGCATGATCGGGAAGCTCATGCCGCCGATGAACAGGTAGTAGATGAAGCGGTTGCCCGGGAAGTCGAAGCGGGCCAGGACGTAGGCCGCCATGGAGCCCAGGACCAGCGTGCCGATGAGTGAACCGCCCACCACGAGGACCGTGTTGAGGAAGTAGTCACTCATGTTGGCCTGGGTCCACGCCCGCGACCAGTTGTCGAAGTGCAGGGAGTCGGGGAGCGACCAGGGGGAGCTGAAGATGGAGCGGTCGTCCTTGAAGGACGTCATGACCGCCCAGAGCAGCGGCATGACCACCATGAACGCCCAGATGACCAGGACGCCGTGGGAGAAGACGTTGAGAGCCGTGCCCTCCTTCTTCTCCTTCGGGGGTGGAGGCGGTGGCGTGTCCGTCTTGGCGATCGGTGCGCCGGACTCGGCCGGGAGCGGCGCGGGGGTTTCGGTCGTCTTCATCGATCAGTACTCCAGCCGCTCGCGACGGCCCAGCCGCATCACCACGGCGGCGAAGGCCAGCGTGACGACGAGCAGGGCGACACCGATGGTGGTGGCGTAGGCGGCCTGCCCGTCACGGAACGCCTTCTGGTACACGTACAGGACCATGACGGTGGTCGAGTAGTCGGGACCGCCCGGCCCGGTCGTCATGATCTGCACGACCGCGAACGACTCGGCGCCCAGGGCGAGGATGCCCATGTAGACCCAGCCGGACTGCACGGTGTCCCACAGCAGGGGCAGGGTGATCCGGAAGAAGGTGGTGACGCGGTTCGCGCCGTCCAGGAGCGCGGCCTCGTACATCTCCGCCGGGATGGAGGCCATGCCGGCGGAGAAGAGGACCACGAAGAAGCCGACCGTGGACCAGACGAGGACCCCCATCACGGCCCACAGCGCCAGGTCGGGGTCGCCCAGCCACAGGGGCTGGACGTCGCCCAGGCCGACACCGCGCAGGAGCGAGTTGATCGCGCCGCTGTCCGGGTTGTACGCGAACGCGAACAGCAGCGCGACGATGGCGATCGAGAGGACCTGCGGGAAGAAATAGACGATTTTGTAGAACGAGGAGCCTCGGACGCCGGTGACCACCGGGCCGTTCTTTCGCTTTCTGCCGCCCACATTGATCATGAAGGCGAAGAACAGCGCGAGGCTGATCGTCACCACCGGCAGCAGGAGGGCGAACAGCAGGCTGTGCTGCAACGACTTCCAGAAGATGTCGTCGTCGAGCATGCGGCTGTAGTTGTCGAAACCGACCATCTTGAATTCGGGGCTCAGGCCGGTCCAGTCCGTGAACGAGTAATAGATGGACTGGATGAACGGCCAGACCACGAAGAGCGCGTACAGTCCCAGGGGCAACGCGAGGAAGCCCACGATGAACCGGTACTTGCCGTGCTGCATCGCCACTCCGGTGCCGTTGCGGAAATCGGGTTTCCGGTGCTGTTACTGGTGCTTGTAGTGCTTGATGGAGGAGTCCTTGGCCGCCTCGTCGGCAAAGCCCTGGATCTTCTTGATGGCCTCGGCCGGGGTGAGGCGGCCGGCCATCATCTCGCCCAGACCGGACACCCCGATCTTCTCCTTCTGCAACTGCACGTACCAGTCCTGGAGACGGGGGTTCACCACGTTCTCGCCGGCCTTGTCCAGCGCCGCGACACCCGACTTCAGACCGGGGGTGAGGGCGATGCCGTCGGTGCCGCCGTTGTACGCGGTCAGCGACTTCACCTTGCCGGTGAAGTTCTTCGAGGAGGCCTCGCTGAGCATGATGCGCAGCTGCTCCATGCCGCCGGCGGCGTTCTTCGCCTTGGCCGGGACGATGAAGGGCTCGCCGCCGGAGGCCCAGATGGTGCCGAAGGGCAGCTTGTCGGAGGAGTCGAGACCGGTGGGCGCGGAGACGGCCAGGTCGAAGTCCTCCGGGATGACGTTGGCCGACTCGTTCTCCACCCAGGAGCCGTTCGGGATGAACAGCGCCTTGCCCTCGGCCCACGCGGTCTGCGACTGGATGTGGTCCAGGCCCGGGGTGCCCTTCAGGACGTAGCCCTTCTTGTAGAGCTCGTAGTACGCGTCGAAGCACGCCTTGACGGCCGGGTGCTTCCAGGCGTTCGGCTCCAGGTTGTCGATCGCGTCGAGGACCTCGCGGCCGCCGACCTTGCCGATCATCGGGTAGAGCGAGAAGGGGAGGTAGTACGGGTATTTGCCCGCGTACGTCCAGCCCGCCATGCCCTTCTTCTTGGCCTTCGCGCAGACCGCGAGCATCTGGTCCCAGGTCTCGGGGTACTGCTCGTCGAGCGAGTCCAGGGCCTTCTGCGAGTACCAGACGCCGTACACGGTGTAGGCGTAGTAGAGGATCCAGACCTTCTCGCCGTCGAACTGGCCCATCTCCACGATGCCGGGGCGCAGCGTGTCGCGGACCTTCTTGCCCGGGTCGTCGTAGGAGGGCGCGTCCAGCAGCGGGGTGAGGTCGGTGAGCTGGTCCTTGCCGACCAGAACACCCATGTCCATCTGCTCGGCGCCGGAGTTGTCGATGAGGTCCGGCGGGGTGCCCTGGTTGAAGCGGGGCTGGAGCGTGGACTGGATCTTCTGGGTGGCGGAGAACTTCACCTGCACCTTGGGGAAGTTCTTCTCGTAGATCTTCACGGCGTCCTCGGCGTATTCCTTGCCGAAGCCGCCGTCGAACAGGACGAATTCCATGCCGGCCGTGTCGTTGACGGCGAGCGGGTTCTTCGCGGTCTTCTTGCCGGCCTTGGCCTTGTCCCCGCTGTCGTCGCCGCCGCTGCTGGCGCAGGCGGACAGGAAGCTCATGGTGGGGACGGAGATCAGCCCGAGCGCGGCAGACCTTTTGATCAGATCACGGCGGCCGACACCTTCGGTGCCGTGGTTCTCGGCGGAAGTGGATCCCATGCTCAAGTCCTCGCCTTCTCCAGGACTCAGGCGGTGAACCGGATCCTTCCCGGCACCGCGATCGGGTCACGCTGGGTCGTGCAGGAAAGTGCGGGTGGTGACGTGCGGATCGTGTGAATCGCCCGACAGGTATAGTCCACTTCCCGCCGACGGATCAAGATCGAACACAAGGTTGGCCGTGGGTCTTATCCGAGTTGAGACCTCGCGGAAGTATGAGCGGCCTGTGGGTGCTCCGCCGGAAATATCCCGGTCACCGCGCCGGAATGCCACAGGCAACACCCTTGACACTCCCCACCACTTGGGCAACTACTGGTCCTTGCGCATCGAAGGTGACAACGTTGTCCACTGCGCAGGGAGGGTACCCGTTGATGCAGCGGAAAGCTCGGCACAGATGGGGATCGGCGGTCGTGTCGGCGACCGCCTTCGCTTTGGCCCTGGGCTCACAGGGCGTTGCGGTCGCACTGCCCGAAGCCCCCGAGAGCCCCGACCGGAAGTTCGCGTCCTCGTTTGAGGCGGACGACCCGGTTCCGGACTGGCTGAACACCGTCGACACCGCCCCCGACGGCGGCAAACGGGCCTCGGGTGTCGACGGCGGCTACAGCAGTGGCATACCGGGCAATGTGACGGACCGTGTGACGGATGTCCGGGCCGGCGCCGAGAACACGGGCGGCGGCGAGGTGAAGGAGAATCTCGTCGACGGCGAGCCGAGCACCAAGTGGCTCACCTTCGAGCCCACCGGCTGGGCCGAGTTCGACCTGGACAAATCCGTCAAACTTGCACGTTACGCGCTGACGTCGGCCAACGACCACGCCGAGCGCGACCCGAAGGACTGGACCCTGAAGGGCTCCGCCGACGGCAAGGACTGGAAGACCCTGGACACCCGCTCCGGCGAGTCCTTCTCCGAGCGGTTCCAGACGAAGACGTACGACCTGGCCGAACCGGGCGAGTACCGGCACTTCCGGCTGGACATCACCGGGAACAACGGCGGCGACATCCTCCAGCTCGCCGACCTCCAGCTGTCCACCGGCGGCAGTGACGGGCCCGTCCCGCAGGACATGCTCTCCCTGGTGGACCGCGGCCCGAGCGGCTCCCCCACCGCCAAGGCGGGCGCCGGGTTCACCGGAAAGCGTGCCCTGCGTTACGCCGGCCGGCACACCGCCGACGGGCGGGCGTACTCGTACAACAAGGTCTTCGACGTGAACGTGGCCGTCGGCCGGAACACGCGGCTGGCCTACCGGATCTTCCCGTCGATGGCGGACGGCGACCTCGACTACGACGCCACGAACGTCTCCGTCGACCTCGCCTTCACCGACGGCACCCATCTGAGCGAGCTGCGCGCCACCGACCGGCACGGCTTCCCGCTGACCCCGCGGGGGCAGGGCGCGGCGAAGATCCTCTATGTCAACCAGTGGAACGACGTGGCCTCGCGGATCGGGTCGGTCGCGGCCGGGAAGACCGTGGACCGGATCCTGGTGGCGTACGACTCCCCCGGGGGTCCGGCGAAGTTCCGGGGCTGGCTGGACGACGTGACCATCGAGTCCGCCGCCCCCGAGCGGCCGAAGGCGCATCTGTCGGACTACGCGGTGACCACCCGCGGCACCAACTCCAGCGGCGGCTTCTCGCGGGGCAACACCTTCCCGGCGACGGCGGTGCCGCACGGCTTCAACTTCTGGACGCCGGTGACCAACGCGGGCTCGCTCAGCTGGCTGTACGACTACGCGCGTGCGAACAACGCGGACAACCTGCCGACGATCCAGGCGTTCAGCGCGAGCCACGAGCCGAGCCCCTGGATGGGTGACCGGCAGACCTTCCAGGTGATGCCGTCCGTCGCCGCCGGTACTCCGGACCTGGGCCGGGAGGCTCGGGAGCTGGCCTTCCGGCACGAGAACGAGACCGCGCGGCCGTACTACTACGGGGTGCGGTTCGAGAACGGCCTGAAGGCCGAGATGGCGCCCACCGACCATGCGGCGGCGCTGCGCTTCACCTACCCCGGCGACGACGCGAGCGTCCTCTTCGACAATGTGACGGACCAGGCGGGCCTGACGCTCGACAAGGACGACGGGGTCGTCACCGGCTACTCGGACGTGAAGTCCGGGCTGTCGACGGGCGCGACCCGGCTGTTCGTCTACGGCGAGTTCGACAAGCCGGTGACCGAGGGCGACTCCAGTGGCGTCAAGGGCCACCTGCGTTTCAAGACCGACGACCGGACCGTCACCCTGCGCCTGGCGACCTCACTGATCAGCCTCGACCAGGCCAAGGACAACCTCCGCCAGGAGATCCCGGAGGGCAGGTCCTTCGAGGCGGTGAAGAAGAGCGCCCAGCGGCAGTGGGACCGGCTGCTCGGCAAGGTGGAGGTCGAGGGCGCGACCCCCGACCAGCTGACGACGCTGTACTCCAGCCTGTACCGGCTGTACCTGTACCCGAACTCCGGTTTCGAGAAGGTCGGCGGGAAGCACCGGTACGCCTCGCCCTTCTCCCCCATGCCGAACCCGGACACCCCGACGCACACCGGCGCGAAGATCGTCGACGGCAAGGTGTACGTCAACAACGGCTTCTGGGACACCTACCGGACGACCTGGCCGGCGTACTCGTTGCTCACGCCGGGCAAGGCGGGTGAGCTGGTCGACGGGTTCGTGCAGCAGTACAAGGACGGCGGCTGGACCTCCCGCTGGTCCTCCCCCGGCTACGCGGACCTCATGACGGGCACGTCGTCGGACGTGGCGTTCGCGGACGCGTACGTCAAGGGCGTCGACTTCGACGCGAAGGCGGCGTACGACGCGGCCGTGAAGAACGCGACGGTCGTGCCGCCGAACTCGGGCGTCGGCCGCAAGGGCATGGCCACCTCCCCCTTCCTCGGCTACACGAGCACCGAGACGCACGAGGGCCTGTCCTGGGCGCTGGAGGGCTACCTCAACGACTACGGCATCTCCCGCATGGGCCGAAAGCTCTACGAGGAGACCGGCGAGCGGCGCTACAAGGAGGAGTCCCGGTACTTCCTGAACCGCGCCCGGGACTATGTGAACCTCTTCGACACGAAGGCCGGGTTCTTCCAGGGCAAGGACGCCAAGGGCGACTGGAGGATCGAGTCCTCGACGTACGACCCCCGGGTGTGGGGCCACGACTACACCGAGACCAATGGCTGGGGGTACGCCTTCACCGCACCGCAGGACAGCCGTGGCCTGGCGAACCTGTACGGCGGCCGGAAGGGCCTCGCCGACAAGCTCGACGAGTACTTCTCCACCCCGGAGACGGCCTCCCCCGAGTTCGTCGGCTCGTACGGCGGTGTCATCCACGAGATGACCGAGGCGCGGGACGTGCGGATGGGCATGTACGGGCACTCCAACCAGGTCGCCCATCACGCGATCTACATGTACGACGCGGCCGGACAGCCCTGGAAGGCGCAGAAGAACGTCCGCGAGGTGCTGTCCCGGCTGTACACGGGCAGCGAGATCGGGCAGGGCTACCACGGTGACGAGGACAACGGCGAGCAGTCGGCCTGGTTCCTGTTCTCCGCGCTCGGCTTCTACCCGCTGGTGATGGGCAGCGGCGAGTACGCGGTCGGCTCGCCCCTGTTCACGAAGGCCACCGTGCATCTGGAGAACGGGCGCGAGCTGGTGGTGAAGGCGCCCCGGAACAGCGCGAAGAACGTGTACGTGCAGGGGCTCGAGGTCAACGGCCGGACCTGGACGAAGACCTCCCTGCCGCACTCTCTGGTCGCCGAGGGCGGTGTCCTGGACTTCGACATGGGCTCACGGCCGTCGTCCTGGGGCACGGGCCGGCACGCGGCGCCCGTGTCGGTCACCCGGGACGACGAGGTGCCGGCGCCGCGCGCGGACGTGCTGAAGGGTGACGGCGCCCTGTTCGACGACACCTCGGCGACGGACGCGACGGTGACCTCCGTGGACCTGCCGGTCTCCGAGGGTGCCGAGGCGGTGCAGTACACGCTGACCTCGGCGGCGGACCGGACGAAGGCACCGGCCGGATGGATGCTCCAGGGCTCCTCCGACGGCACGGCCTGGCGGACGCTGGACCGGCGCTCCGGGGAGTCCTTCGCCTGGGACAGGCAGACCCGCGCGTTCTCCGTGAGATCGCCGGGTACGTACGAGAAGTACCGCCTGGTCCTCGACGGCGAGGCCACCCTGGCGGAGGTCGAAATGCTCTCCTGAGCAGCCTAATTGGGGGTCCGATGCCGCTTCCCGTGCCCGTCCTGCCCGAGGGTGTCGACCCGGCCTGGCTGCCGCCGACCGCCTTCCGGGCGGTCGGCGGCAGCCGGACGCTGATCCGGGGATCGGGTCCGCTGGTGGAGACGGTGCACGGGGAGCTGGCCGAGGCCTGCCGGAGGTTCGGGGGCCGGGTCGTGCGGGACGCCGTGCCGGACGGCGCGTACGACCTGGTCCTCGGTCTCGGCGCCGACGACCTCGGCGACGAGGGCTTCGCCTCCGCGCGCGAGGGCGGCACGACGAAGGTCACCGCCTCCGGCGGACGCGGGCTGCTGTACGGCCTGTTCCACGTCGTACGGCTCGGGGAGGCGGCCTTCACCGGCGAGTGGGCGCGGGAGATCCATCGCCCCTCGCTCGCCCTGCGCATGCTCGACCACTGGGACAACGTGGCCGTGCACCCGGTCATGGGCCAGGTGGAGCGCGGCTACGCGGGCGGCTCGCTGTTCTGGGAGGACGGGTGGGCGCGGGGCGAACTCGACCGTGTGCGGGCGTACGGCAGGCTGCTGGCGGCGTGCGGGATCAACGCGCTCTCCGTGAACAACGTCAATGTGCACGCGACCGAGGCCCGTCTGCTGACCGACCGCATCGGTGAAGTGGCCGAGATCGCCCGGGCGTTGCGGCCCTACGGCATCCGCACCCACCTGTCGGTCTCCTTCGCCGCCCCGATCACGCTGGGCGGGCTGCCCACGGCCGATCCGCTGGATGAGGCGGCGCGCGACTGGTGGGCGGAGGCGACGCGGCGGGTGTACGAGGCGATACCCGACTTCGGCGGGTACGTGGTGAAGGCCGACTCGGAGGGGCAACCGGGCCCGTTCGCGTACGGCCGCAGTCACGCCGACGGGGCGAACCTGCTGGCCGCCGCGCTGGAGCCGTTCGGCGGGACGGTGCACTGGCGGGCGTTCGTCTACGACCACCGCCAGGACTGGCGGGACAGGACGACGGACCGGGCCCGGGCCGCGTACGACCATTTCGTGCCGCTGGACGGGGAGTTCGCGGCGAGCGCCGTGCTCCAGGTGAAGCACGGGCCGATGGACTTCCAGGTCCGTGAGCCGGTCTCGCCGCTGATCGGGGCGATGCCGCGCACCCGGCTGGCGGTGGAGCTCCAGGTCACCCAGGAGTACACCGGGCAGCAGCGGCATGTGTGCTGGCTCGGGCCGATGTGGAGCGAGGTGCTGCGGTTCCGGCATCAACCCGAGCTGCCCGTGGGCGAGTTGGCGCGGGGCGGGCTCGTCGGGGTGTCGAACGTCGGTGACGACCCGTTCTGGACGGGGCATCCGCTGGCGCAGGCCAACCTGTACACCTTCGGCCGGCTGGCCTGGCGGCCCGACGCCGAGCCGCACGCGGTACTCGACGAGTGGATCGGGCTCAGCTTCCCGGACGCCCCGCCGCAGTCGGCCGACGGGCTGCACGCCGTGCTCGACGGCTCGTGGCGGACGTACGAGAAGTACACCGCTCCCCTCGGTGTGGGCTTCATGGTGCAGCCGGGGCACCACTACGGGCCGAGCGTGGACGGCTACGAGTACAGCCCGTGGGGGACCTATCACTTCGCCGACCGGGACGGCGTCGGGGTCGACCGCAGTACGGCGACCGGCACCGGGTTCGCCGGGCAGTACGCCGAGCCGTGGGCCGCGCAGTACGAGTCGCCGGACAGCTGCCCCGACGAGCTGCTGCTGTTCTTCCACCATGTGCCGTACGGGCATGTGCTGAAGAGCGGGAAGACCGTGATCCAGCACATCTACGACACGCACTTCGAGGGCGTGGCGGAGGTCGAGGAGGCCCGGGCGGTGTGGGCCTCGCTGGCAGGGGTGGTCGGCCCGGGGCGCCACACGCGGGTGGCGGAGCTGTACGACGAGCAGCTCCGCGGCGCCCGGGAGTGGCGCGACCAGGTCAACAGCTACTTCCTCCGCAAGTCCGGGGTGCCGGACGGGCGGGGGCGGGACATCTACTGAAGGAGCGCGACGCCCAGCGGGTCGAGGACCAGGGGTTCGCCCTGCTCGACCCGCTTGCCGGTGAGCAGGTCGGTGGCCGTGACGTGAGCTGTCAGGCGGGCCGGTTCGGGGGCGTGGTTGAGGAGGAAGAGCAGGCGGGTGCCGTCGGGGGCGACCCGGGTGGCGGTCTCCACCGCCGGGTGGTCCGCGTGGGGGCCGAGCAGGTCGTGGCCGGTCAGGATCCGGTGGACGACCTGGTCGACGCCCGGCTGGTCGAGGGCGGTGGCGACGTACCAGGCCTCGCCGGAGCCGAACCGGTTGCGGGTCACCGCCGGGGTGCCCGCGTAGAAGTCGGTGCCGTAGGTGGCGACCGGTTCGGCTCCGCGCGGGAGCACGACCTCGAAGACGAGCCGGGCCTTCGCCCCCAGCTCGGGGACGGTCTGGGTGAACTCCGGTGGGCGGGCGTCCCATTCGTCCACGCGGATGCCCATGAGGGGGGCCAGCGGGCCGGGGACGTCGGTGAGGAAGGCCCGGTCGTGTTCGTCGACGCGGCCGGAGAGGAAGGTGGTCAGGACCGTGCCGCCGCGGGCCGCCACGACTTCGAGGCGGGAGGCGAGGTCGCCTTGACCATGTGCAGGGCGGGGGCGAGGACCACGTCGTAGCGGGTGAGGTCGGCGGACTGGGGGATCACGTCCAGGTCGGCGCCGGCCTCGCGGGCGGCGCTGGCCGTAGCGGTGGCGGCGGCCCTCGAAGTCGGTGCGGTTGACCTCGGAGTGCCGCTTCGCGAGCCAGGGCGGGAGGGCGGCGGTGCCGGCGGCCAGGCAGACCTGGCGTCCCTCGGCGGCGGCCCGGTCCAGGATGCCGTCCAGGATCGTGAAGTCGTAGGTGTCCTGAGCCGGTTGGGTGAGGGACCAGGTGAAGACGCCGACCGTGAGGGTGTCGATGCCGGCCCGGGTGAACAGGCGGTGGTCCTCGTCCCGGACCTCCTGCGGCCACTGCTCGGGGTCGTAGTCGCCGCCGTAGCGGATCTTGTGCGTCATGCGGTGAAGTCCTTCCGCGTCTCGGCGATCACCGGTCGGCTGCCGTGCAGCAGGGACAGCAGCAGCGGGGCGGCCAGCAGGGCGGGCAGGGCCTCGGTCAGCAGGGCTGCCGACGCGGCCGTCAGGACCAGCAGGGAGGCGGCGGCGAGGGTGGCGCGGCCGTGCCGGAACAGGAAGTACGCGGCGAGGCGGGCGGTGTCCCGGGCGCGGAAGGCGAAGAGCGAGGTGAGGACGAGGGCGTGCGCGCCCCACAGGAGGGAGCCGGCGCCGATCGCCGCGAGCAGCAGCGCCCACCAGCCGGGCAGTCCGGTGGCGGAGAAGTGCGTGAGGGTGAAGGCGATGACCGTCAGCCAGGCCAGCAGGGGTGTCCAGAGCTTGAGTGCCGGTACGGCGTTGAGCCGCCAGCCGCGCAGGTAGGCGCGGGCCGGGTGCAGTTCGGTGAGGTCACGGCTGCGGTGGTGGAGGGCGTGGAGCGCGGCGGACAGGGCCGGTCCGAGGGGCAGCAGGCACAGGGCCGCGAGGGGGAGGTTCGTGGGGTCGGGGCCGAGCAGGAGCAGTCCCGCCAGGCCCGGGGAGGCGGCGAGCAGGAGCAGTGCCTCGACCGTGAGGACGGTGTGGATCAGGGCGGAGGCGCGGGCGAGGGTTCCGGTGCCGAAGTCGGAGGTGCGTACGGTGCTCATGCCGCCTCCCCGCCGAGCAGCCGCGGCCCTTCGGTGAGCCGGCCGCTCGGCGAGTCGGGGACGCGGATCACCCGTTCTCCTTCTTGAACCGCTCGTACGCCTTGTTGTGCAGGTCGACGAGCTGCTGCATGTTCTTGGACTTCAGCTCGGCGAGGTAGGCGTCCCACTGGGACAGCGGGCGCTTGCCGAGGACGAACTGGAGGGTGTTCTGGATGACGTGGTCCTTGAGCGGGGTGTCCCAGAGGGTCGCCTGTTCCTGCTCGAAGGACTGGAGGGGATGGGCGGGGTCGATGGGCAGTTGCTCGCGCTGGGCCATGGCGTCCTGGAACTTCTTCTCGTCCGGGCTGAACGAGGAGGAGACCAGGTCCCAGCTGCCGCCGTAGGTGAAGACGCCGTTGAAGAAGCCGTAGTCCTTCTGGAGGTCCTTCGCCGCGTCGGGGTCGGAGCCCATGAGGGAGATGCCGGGCTTCAGCCGGAACCGGTCGCCGGACCGGGTGTGGGTGACGCCCTCGACGCCCCACTTGCAGAACTTCTGGCCCTCGTCCGAGTACCAGAGCCAGTCGAGGAACTGCATCATCGCGACGAAGTCGTCGCTCTCGAGGGCCTTGCTCGACACCATGACGCCGTTCTCCAGGCGGGTGCCGCCGAGCACGACGGGACCGGCCGGGCCGAGCGGCACGGGGACCATCTCGATCTTGGCGCCCTTGATCTGTTTCTCCAGGTTGTAGCGGTAGTTCTGCACCAGCTCCTGGGAGTTGGCGCTGATCACATAGGACTTCTCGGCCAGCAGCTTCTGCACCGCCTGGTCGTCCTGCTGCGTGAAGCTCTCCGGGTCCAGCAGCTTCTCGGCGACGATCCTTCTCAGGTACTCGACCATCCGGCGGTAGCCGTCCGTCGCGCCGGTGAAGACGAACGTGCGTGCCTTCGCGTCGAAGGTGATGTTGTCGTAGGTCCAGCCCGCCTTGACCCCGTGGGCCTGGCCGAGGTAGCTGAACAACGCGCCGCACGGGAAGGGGGTGTTGGTACTCCAGCGGTCGGTCCAGGGGTATGTGCCGGGGTACTCCTCCTTGAGCGCGGTGAGGACGTCGTGGACCTCGTCCCAGGTGGTGGGCAGGCTCAGGCCGTGCTTGTCGAGGACGTCCGTGCGGAAGGACAGCGAGTAGCCGGACTTGACCTTCTCGTGCAGGCCCGGCAGCAGGTAGTACTTGCCGTCGGACTGGCGGATCGCGTCGAGCTCGGGCTCCAGCTTCCACTTGCGCACCTTGTCGCGGAAGTTGGGCATCAGCTTCACGTAGTCGCTGACCGGGAGGATCGCACCCGAGGAGACGAAGGCGACCTCGGAGGGGTGGTACGTCTTCGGGATCAGGAAGGGTGCGTCGCCCGCGCCGATGAGTACGCTGCGCTTCTTCTCGTAGTCGGCCAGCGGGACGTCGACGGGCTTGAGGGTGACGCCGGTGCGCTTGGTCAGCTCCTTCCAGAACAGCCAGCCGTTCTTCATCGGATACACGGGGTTGTTGTTGTGCAGCACCGAGAAGGACAGCGGCTGGGACGCCTTGAACTGCTGCCCGGCCCGGTAGTTCTTCATGGCCCCGTCCCGCTTCTTCGACAGGTCCTTGCCGTCCCCGCCGTCGTCCCCGCTGCCGCAGCCGGTGACCGTGACGAGGCCGATGGATCCGGCCGCGGCGAGCACCTGGCGCCGCGACAGCTGTCCTGCGTTCTTCTTCACGGGAACCCCCTTGTTCCGTAGGCCAGTTGAGGAGAGGTACGACGGTCAGCCCTTGACCGCGCCGAGCATCACGCCCGAGACGAAGTAGCGCTGGACGAACGGGTACACGCAGAGGATCGGCAGGGCGGTGAGGACGATGGTGACCGACTGGATGTTCGCGCCGACCTGGCTGAGCTGCTCGGTTCCGGCACCGGCGTTGCCGCCGCCGGTGGCGCCCTGGATGAGGTTGCGGAGGTAGACCGTGACCGGCATCAGATCGGTCCGGTCCATGTAGAGGAACGCGCTGAACCAGGAGTTCCAGAAGGACACCGAGTAGAAGAGCACCATCGTCGCCACGACCGCCTTGGACAGCGGCAGCACGATCCTCAGCAGGATGCCGTAGGTGCTCAGGCCGTCGATCTGCGCGGCCTCCTCCAGGTCGGTCGGCAGGTTCTCGAAGAAGGCCTTCATCACCAGCAGGTTGAAGACGCTGATCGCGTTCGGCAGGGCGATCGCCCACACGCTGTTCTTCAGCCCGAGGCTGGTGACCAGGATGTAGTTCGGGATCAAGCCACCGGTGAAGAACATGGTGAACACGGCGATGCCGACGAGCACGCCGCGGCCCTTGAGGTGCTTCTTCGACAGCACGTAGGCGTAACAGGTCGTCAGCACCATGGCCACGGCCGTCGCCACGACCGTGTACAGCACGGTGTTGCCGTAGTTCCGCCAGAACATCGAGTCCTGGAACACGATCTCGTACGTGGTGAGGTTGAACCCCTTGGGCAGCAGGGTCACCTCACCGGCCCGGATCTGCCGCTCCCCGCTGAAGGACCGGGCGAGGATGTTGACGAACGGGTAGAGGGTCACCAGCACGACGAGGGTGAGGACCACCCCGTTGACACCCTGGAAGACCCGGTAGGAGCGGCTCGGCTTCACCACAGGCTCGTCCCCACTGTGCGGCGTGAGAGCTGGTTGGCGGACGTGATGAGGACCAGGCCGATGATCGCCTCGAACAGGCCGATGGCGGCGGCGTAGCTGAAGCTGTTGGACTCGACGCCGGAGCGGTAGACGTACGTCGAGATCACGTCCGCGGTCGGATACGTCAGCGGGTTGTACAGCAGCAGGACCTTCTCGAAGCCGACCGCCATGAACGTGCCCACGTTGAGAATCAGCAGCGTGACCATGGTGGGGCGGATGCCGGGCAGGGTGACGTGCCAGATCTGCCGCCAGCGGTTGGCGCCGTCGATGCGGGCGGCCTCGTACAGGTCCTCGTCGATCGTGGTGAGCGCGGCGAGGTAGAGGATCGTCCCCCAGCCGGCGGTCTGCCAGATCTCCGAGCCGACGAAGACGGTGCGGAACCACTCCGGTTCCTGGATGAAGCGGACCGGGTCGTGGCCGAGCCAGCCGAGGACGTGGTTGACCGGGCCGTCGCTCGCCAGCATCTGCAGGGTGATGCCCGCGACGATCACGATCGACAGGAAGTGCGGGAGGTACGACACCGACTGCACGAACCGCTTCAGGGAACGCCGGCGGACCTCGTTCAGCAGCAGCGCCAGCACGATCGGGATCGGGAAGCAGAAGAGGAGGGTGAGCCCGCCCAGCCACAGGGTGTTGCGGAACACCTGCCAGAAGGTGGGGTCGCTGAGGAACATCTGTACATAGCGCAGGCCCACCCATTCCTCGCCGAAGATCGAACCGCCGGGCTCGAAGCGCCGGAAGGCGATCACATTGCCGATCATCGGCAGATAGCGGAAGACCAGGAAGAACAGCAGCGGCAGGATCGCCAGCGAGTACAACTGCCAGTCACGGCGCAGCGCCCGCCGCCAGCCCGTCCGGGCAGGCGCCCGCTTGCCGCGCCGGGGGGCGGCCCGGGCGGGAGGCTGATCCTGGGTGCCCGGCGGGGCCGGTGTGGTGGACGTGCTCATTGCTCGGGCCTCCCGTGGACATGGGACGCGGAACCGAAACTTTCGAGCTTCTACCGGTAACTTCGCGGCAACTTAGGGGCACCAGAAAGCGCTGTCAATGGGTACTGCGGCACTCGGACGGGACGCCTGGGGCGCGTTGGAACACCGTCGGGGCTGGGTAGACCCCAGGGGCCGACTGCCCTTCCCTCGTCGCAAGTTTCTGGACGCCCACCGACTCCTGCGAGGTGCCGCCGTGCCCGCGTTCGACCTGCCGCTGACCGAACTGCATCACCACCGCCCGGACATCGAGGAGCCCGCCGACTTCGACGCCTTCTGGCTGAGCACGCTGAAGGAGGCCGGACAGGCGGACCCGGTGGTGTCGGTACGGCCGGTGGAGACGGGCCTTCGGCTGACCCGGACCTGGGACGTGACGTTCCGGGGTTTCGCGGGCGACCCGGTGCGGGCGTGGTTCAGCCGGCCGGCCGGCGTGGCGGAACCGCTGCCCGCCGTGGTCGAGTTCGCCGGGTACGGGCGCGGGCGCGGCCTTCCGCACGAGCGTCTGACGTGGGTCAACGCCGGGTACGCGCATCTGCTCATGGACAACCGCGGCCAGGGCGACCAGTACGGGTGCGGCGGTGACACGCCCGATCCGCACGCCGTCGCGCCGGGCGGGCCCGGGCCGGCGGTGCGGGGGCTGCTCCACGCCGAGGACTACCACTTCCGGCGTCTGATCACGGACGCGGTGCGTGCGGTCGCGGCGGTGCGGGGGCTGCCCGGCGTGGATCCGGCACGGACCGCGGCGGTCGGCAACAGCCAGGGCGGCGGGCTGGCCCTGGCGGTCGCGGGGCTCGTCCCGGACCTGGCGGCCGTGCTGGTCACCGCCCCGTTCCTGTGCGGCATCCGCCGCGCCCTCGACCTCACCGACGCCGGCCCGTACGGCGAGATCGCCGCGTACCTCTCCGTCCACCGGGGCGCCGAGCAGGCCGCCCGTCGGACCCTGTCCTACGTCGAGGGCGTGTCCTTCGCCCGCCGCGCACAGGCTCCGGCTCACTTCGGAGTGGGGCTGCGGGACACGGTGTGCCCGCCGAGCGGGGTGTACGCCGCCTTCAACCGCTATGCCGAACTGACCGGCACGGACCCCCGCAAGGAGATGCACGCCTATCCGTTCAACGGGCACGAGGGGGGTGAGGCGGTGCAGGTGGGGCGCCAACTGATGTGGTTGCGAACCGTGTTGGAGGGGCTGGGTGACGATCCCTTGGGGTCGCGGTCACCGTCCGGATCGCGTTGACCTCGAGTGAGGTATCCGGGCCGTGGGGACGCCCCGGTGCGATCGGACTCGCTCAAACCCGCCGCATACGGGCCACGTTCAGCCGGCACCTCGGTCGCGCAGCCCGGAGGCTGCGCCACCCCGCCTGCGCCGCGCCGGGTCACTCCGTGATCGGGGACTCCGCGGTGCAGCCGCCGGCGGTCACCAGGCCGTCGGCGCTCTGCTCCTCGATCACCTTGCCCTTGTAGATGATCTTGCAGGTGAGCTGCGAGCCTTCGGGGTCCGCGGCGACCGGCATGACCGCCGCGGGCATGATGCCGCGCAGCGTGACCGTCTTCTTCCAGGGCAGCTCGGGCTTCGACACCGATTCGATCTTCGGCTCCATGGCCTTGCCGCGGCCGCCGTGGAAGTCGATCGAGTCGATGTTCTTCCCCGTGACCTCGTAGGTGACCTCGTAGGTCTCGTTCACCGCCTTGTCGACCTGGTCGACGGCCTCGGAGCAGGAACTGAGGCCGAGCGCGAGACCTGCGACCGCGACAGAACAGACGGCTGCACGGATGGTGCGGTTCAAAGGGATCCCCCCGGATCTTGATGGTCGGATCCGCAGCCAACCGCAAAGGGAAAGCAAAGTCAACTTCCGGTGTACGGGGACCTCTTGGGCTGGAGGCAGGCGATGGCGCCTTCCTGCTCCTCGGCCTCTTTCCAGTGAAGACATTCGGTGCAGTCGAAGTTCCACTTCAAGCAGATCCGCATCCTGACCACCGACTTCCGGTCTTTGTATTCGGTATTTTCGGTGATGATCTTGTCGCCCTCGATCCTGGAGACTCCGACCTTCTCGCCGAAGTCGACTTTCATCTGGTTTTCCAGTTCGAGGCTGGACGGCGCGTATTTACCCCGCGCCTCCGGGTACCTGCGGAAGACCTCCTTGATCGCGTCGTGAGACTCGAAGCGTCCTCATTCGGCACGCATGCCATGGCCGACGACCGTGCCCCCACGGCCCGGCGCGCGCGCCCCCGTCGCAGGACACCGGGATCCCGACCGGTGCCCTTGCGCCTGAGCCGTTTACATCTGTGCCGCCGAGCGCTAACTTCCGCAACAGGCGGGGTGGGAGCGCTCCCATGTCGGTGGACCGGAACCCGCCCTCGAGTCGCTCCCATCCCGCGCATCCGCGCACACACATCCGCAGACCCGTATCCCGACGAACGGATGATGCTGTCATGATCATGACAACCGAACCGGGAAGATCCACACCGCGCCGATCAGCACTCCCCACCCGGGCCAGAGCCTTCTTCCTGGTGCTGCTCTCCCTTCTCGTCACCGTCCCGGCGCTCGGCCTGGTCATGTCGGCCGGGGGTGAGGCGGAGGCGCACGGCACCCCCATGAAGCCCGGCAGCCGCACGTTCCTGTGCTGGCAGGACGGACTCACCGACACCGGCGAGATCAAGCCGGTCAACCCCGCGTGCCGAGGAGCGCAGCAGGTCAGCGGCACCACGCCGTTCTACAACTGGTTCTCGGTGCTCCGTTCGGACGGCGCCGGCCGCACGCGGGGCTTCGTACCGGACGGCGAGCTGTGCAGCGGCGGCAACACCAACTTCAACGGATTCAACACGCCCAGCAACGACTGGCCGCTCACCCATCTCACCTCGGGCGCGTCGGTCGACTTCTCGTACAACGCCTGGGCGGCGCACCCGGGTTGGTTCTACGTCTACATCACCAAGGACGGCTTCGACCCGACCAAGACGCTCACCTGGAACGACATGGAGGAACGGCCCTTCCTGAGCGTCGACCACCCGCCGCTGAACGGCTCCCCGGGCACGGTCGAGGCCAACTACTCCTGGACCGGCAAGCTCCCCGACAACAAGTCCGGCCGCCACATCATCTACATGGTCTGGCAGCGCTCCGACAGCCAGGAGACCTTCTACTCCTGCTCCGACGTCGTCTTCGACGGCGGCAACGGCGAGGTCACCGGCATCAAGCAGCCGGGCAACCCGTCCGAGCCGGTGCCCGGCACCTGCACGGCCACCCGCAGGACGACCGGCTCCTGGAACGGCGGCTACCAGTCCGAGGTGACCGTCACCAACACCGGCACGGTCCCGATGCTCGGCTGGATGGTCGACTGGACGCTCCCGGCGGGCCAGAAGGCCGACAGCGTGTGGAGCGGCAGCGCGACCTACAACGGCCAGGCGGTGATGGTCCACAACGCCGACTGGAACGGATCCCTCGCACCCGGCAAGAGCACGACGTTCGGTTACGTCGTCTCCGGGGCGGGGGGTGACAGTACGAGCAGTCTGCCCTGCCGGGTGGGCTGAGCCGTCACCTCGGACGGGCCCGGTGACCGCAGAGCCTCGGTGACCGGGTCCGCGCCGGCGGCGCTGACCGAGTCGACCCCGCCGCCCCATATGTCGCTGTTATCCAGGTGTGCGATTCTGTTGTGTGGGTGCCCTGCCGCTCATGGCGGCGTGGATCCGCCATGGGAGGCGCGACCCCCGCGCCGCCGGTCCCGTGCCCGCGTCGTCATCGCCTGAGCTCCGGGGACTCCCACCTGCCGGTGGCTTCGGCATGGACGGGAGGTGGATGCGGACATGCCCCATTACGGCGATGCCCGGGCCGCGGTCCCCGGCCTTCGGGCGCCGGGGAACGGGGGCACCGGTCCGTCTCGTCCCGCTCCGGAGCCGGCCGCGCGAGCGCGGCTGCTGGCGTTCGCCGGGGTGGCGCTGGCTGCGGTGTACGTGCGCGATGAGGACGGATCGGAACTCCGGCTGGTGGAGTCGGCCGGGGTCGACTCCGAGCAGCGGTACCAGTTGCCGGGGCGTGTGGCGGTCTCGGTTCCGGGGGGATCTCCTGGCGCGGGGTCGAGCAGCTCCCCCGGGCCGGAGTCACCGGTGGTGCTTCAGGACGCCCCCACCTCGGTGCCTCCGGGCCCGTCCGGCCCGGGAGGCGGTTGCCCGGCCATCGCCGAGACCTATCTTCGGGGGCGGGCCGTGTGGCTCCCGGGGGCGGTGGTCGCGAGGCGAGAGGAAGGCGCGGCCCCCTCCGCCCCGCTCGGGGCGTTGCCGCTGGGGGCGGCGGGCGGGTGGCTGGGGTCCCTCGTCGTGGTGGGAGAGGCCGGGGAGGGGTTCGGAGCCGAGCAGCGGGAGTTTCTGGAGCGGTACGCCGAGGCCGTCGCCGAGCGGCTGCGGGGCGAGGCCGACCGGTCGGCGCCCTCGCCACTGCTGGATTCGGCCCTGCGCGCCATGGGGGTCGGTTCCTTCGCGTTGTCACCCGGCACCGGGCTGGTGGAGACGGACCCGGCCCTGCTCGAACTCGTCGGCATCCCCGAGGGCGGTTTCGACGACAAGACCGACACCCTGCTCTCGTACAGCGTCCCGGAGGACGTCCCCGCGCTGATGTCGGTCATCGAGCCGTCCGCGCAGACCCCGGGCCGCCGCGAGCTGGAGTTCCGTATCCGCAGGCCCACCGGTGAACTGTGCTGGCTGCGGCTGAGCTGCCGTGTGCTGAAGGGGCCCGACGGCGCCCCGGAGCGGGTGCTGGGCGTGGTGAGCGCGGCACCCGTGCTGCGCCGCAGCGCCAGCGACGTCGCCCGGATCCAGTGGCTGACGGCCGCGCTCGACGACGCCACGACCGTCCGGGACGTCAGCCGTGTGGTGGTCGCCGCGCTGCGCGAACCGCTGGGTGCCGACCGGGTCGCTCTCGCCGAGCTGCTGGAGGACCGGCTGGCGGTCACCGTGCTCGATCCGCCGGGTGCGGGTGCGTGGCCGGAGCTGTGGCGGCGCGAGTGGCGCTCGGAGTGGCCCGACGCACCGGTGTCCGCCCTGCCCACGCTCCAGGCGGCGTTGCGGGACGGGCGGACGAGCCTGTGGCCGGGGGGTTCCGTGCTGGAACCGGGGCTCGCGGGGATCGGCCCCGGCGGGCTCGCGGTGCTGCCGCTGCCGGCCAAGAGCGGGGTGGCCGGGGTGTGCCTGGTCGGCTGGGACACCCCGCACGAGTTCGCCCCCGAGGAGCGGGCGCTGCTGACCGCGACCGCGGGCCTGGTCGGGCAGGCCCTGAAACGCGCCCACGCCTACGACGCCGAGCAGGAACTCGCGACGATGCTCCAGCGCAGCCTGCTGCCGCGCCGGCTCCCCCGGCTGCCCGGGGGCACCGCGGTGGCCCGCTACCTGCCCGCCCGGCGCGGGCTCCAGGTGGGCGGCGACTGGTACGACGTGATCGCGCTGTCGGAGAGGAAGGTGGCGCTCGTCATCGGGGATGTGCAGGGGCACAGCGCCGGGGCCGCGACGATCATGGGCCAGATGCGCACGGCGGTCCGGGCCTACGCCGTGGAGGGGCATCCGCCGGACGTGGTCGTCGCGCACGCCAATCGCCTGCTCGTCGGCATGGAGACCGACCTGTTCGCCACCTGCTGCTACGTCGAACTGGACATGGAGGAGGGCAACGCGCTGTTCGTGCGGGCCGGGCATCTGGCCCCGCTGGTGCGGCACCCCGACGGCAGCACCGCGGAGATCGCGGTCGAGGGCGGGCTCCCGCTCGGCGTCCTGGAGGACGCGGAGTTCCCGCTGACGGCGCTCGCACTCGCCCAGGGCTCGGTGCTCGCGCTGGTGACGGACGGCCTGGTCGAGTCGGCGGAGTTGCAGGTGGACGAGGGGATGCGGCTCGTGCGCCAGGCGCTCGCCGCGGCCGATCCCGCCGACCCGGGGCGGATGGCCGACGAGCTGCTCGGCGAGGCCGGGCGCCGTGAGGACGACGTGGCGGTGCTGCTGCTGCGCTACGACGGGATGCGGATACGGCCGGTGCGGGCGGGGTGGGTGGTGTGGCGGCTGCCGGACGCGGTGATGCACGCCCGCCGGTTCACTGCGCGCACGCTGCGTTCGTGGGGTATCACGGCCGAGGCCGACACCGTCCTGCTGGTGGTGTCGGAGCTGGTCACCAACGCGCTGGTGCACACGCAGGGCGCGGTCCGGGTGGAGCTGACCCTGGCGGCGGACCGGCTGCGGGTGGCCGTGAGCGATTCCTCGCCCCGGGCGCCGGCCAAGCCGGTGGTCGTGGACTGGGAGTCGACGGGCGGCCGGGGCCTCTTCCTGGTCGAGGCCGTGTCGGCTGCCTGGGGCTCGGTACCGGTCGGCGGCGGCAAGCGGGTGTGGAGCGAGATCGTCGTCACCCGCCCGGAACGGGAAACGGAACCCGGCGAGGAGCCGGACGAGGAGCCTGAGCCCGAGCCGGAGGAGGAGCGCAAGCCGGGCCGCGGCTGGGGCCTGGGCCGCGACCGCACCTGGGGCCTGGGCCGCAACCGGGACCGCCGCAAGGCCCGCGACCAGAGCCCGGACCGCGAGGACGACCGGACCAGGGACCGCGACGGCAACCAGGGCGGGGTCCGCGACGAGGACCGGACCAGGGATCAGATCGGTGACCGGACCGGGGACCACAAGGACGACCGGGCCACGGACCACACGGGTGACCGGACCGGGGGCCGCGACGAGGACCGGACCACAGGCCACATCGACGACCGGGCCACGGACCAGATCGGTGACCGGACCTGGGACCACAACGAGGACCGGACCACAGGCCACATCGACGACCGGACCACAGGCCACACCGGCGACCGGACCGCACACGGGACCGAGAGCCACGACACGGGCCGGAGCGAAGGCGGAATCGCCGGCCTGAGCGGGGGCCTGGGCCGCGACCGGAGCGGGATCCGGGAGCCCGGCCCGAACGGGACCCCGAGCACGGACCCGAACACACCCCCACACCAGAACCGGAACCCGAACCGGCCTCACGAGGGAGGTTTCTGATGCGTGGCCTCGGCCTGCGCGGCGCCGCCGGGCTGCTGGCGGTCCTGCTGGCTGTGTCCCTGGCCGGATGCGCCGACAGCGGCGGGGAGAGCGAGGGTGGTCTGACCATCGGGCTGCTGCTGCCCAGCCGGGCCGTGCCCCGCTGGGAGAAGTCCGACAAGCCCTTGATCGAGAAGCGGGTCAAGGAGCTGTGCCCCGACTGCACGGTCGTGTACGCCAACGCCGAGAACGACGCGGCGAGCCAGCGGCAGCAGATGACCTCCATGATCACCCGGGGGGTCTCGGCCCTGGTCCTGGACGTCGTCGACCCCAAGGCCCTGCGCTCCTCGGTCCGCGCCGCGCAGCGCGAGGGCATCCCGGTCGTCGCCTACGACCGGCTCGCCGAGGGCCCGATCTCGGGGTTCGTCAGTTTCGACGGCGCCCAGGTCGGCAGGCTCCAGGGCCAGGCCCTCATGAAGGGCATGGGCGCCAGGGCCGACGGCGGCGGTGTCGTCATGATGAACGGCGACCCGTCCAGCCCCAACGCCGCCTGGTACGAGGGCGGGGCCCGGGCCGTCCTGGAGGACAAGGTGCGGATCCTGAAGTCGTACAACACCCTGGGCTGGCGTACGGAGAACGCGCACGACCACATGTCCGCCGCGATCAGCGACCTCGGCCCGAGCGCGATCGACGGGGTGCTCGCGGCCAACGACTCGATCGCGGCCGGTGTCATCTCGGTGCTCAGGAGCGCCCGCGTCTCACCGCTGCCCCCGGTCACCGGGCAGGACGCCGACCTCGACGCCGTGCAGCGCATCCTCAAGGGCGAGCAGTACATGACCGTCTACAAGCCGTTCCGGCTGGAGACCGAGGCGGCCTCCGCGATGGCCGTCGCCCTGGCGCGCGGCAACGACATCGACGCCCTGGCCACATCGACGATGGACAGCCCCACGACCGAGGACATCCCGGCGATTCTGCTCACCCCGACCGCCGTGACGCGCGAGACGATCGGCCGGACGCTCGTCCGGGACGGTGTCTACACGCTCGACGAGATCTGCACTCCGAAGCTCCGCTCGGCCTGCGAACGGGCCGGGCTCACCCGGTGAGCGAGGTGGTCCCCGTGGCCCATCCCCCCGTACTGGCGTTGCGCAGCATCACCAAGCGGTTCGGCGGCGTCCAGGCGCTCGTGGACGTCGACCTGCAGGTCCGGGCCGGCGAGGTCGTGGCCTTGGCGGGCGACAACGGAGCGGGCAAGTCCACGCTGGTCAAGGTGATCTCCGGGGTCAGCCCCGCCGACCGGGGCGTCATCGAGTGGGAGGGTCGCCTCGTGCAGATCAAACGCCCGCACGACGCCCACGCCCTGGGGATCGCGACCGTCTACCAGGACCTCGCCATGTGCGACAACCTGGACGTCGTCGGCAATCTCTTCCTCGGCCGCGAGATCGACCGGGTGGGCATCCTCGACGAGGTCGAGATGGAGCGTCGCGCCCGTGATCTGATGCGCGCCCTGTCGATCCGCATCCCCGACGTGCGGATGCCGGTCGCCGCGCTGTCGGCCGGGCAGCGGCAGGCCGTCGCGATCTCCCGCTCCCTCATGGGCGCCCCCAAGGTACTGCTGCTCGACGAGCCCACCGCCGCCCTGGGCGTGGAGCAGACCAGCCATCTGCTGGACCTGATCGAGGAGGTGCGCGACCACGGTATGGCGATCATCCTCATCAGCCACAACATGGGCGACATCAAGGCCGTCGCGGACCGGGTCGCGGTGCTGCGGCTGGGCCGCAACAACGGGCTGTTCGACGTGAGCACGGTGACCCAGGAGCAGATCCTCTCCTCCGTCACCGGGGCGGCGGACAACGCCGTGGCCCATCGCTCGAAGGGCGACGAGGAGGCGTGGCCGTGAGCCGCGGCGGCGGGCCGCACCGGGACGGCGGTCCGGCCGGGCCGGGCAGCGCCGGGCCGGTCACCACCGGCCAGGAGCGGCGCGCCGGCCGCGGCTGGCAGGACAGTCTGCGGGAGTACGCGCTGGAGGTCCGCGGCAGTGTGCGCGAGGGGGAGCGGGGGCCGCTCCTGGTCATCGCCGGGCTGATCATGATCTGGATCGTCTTCCAGGGGCTGGACGACAAGTTCCTCTCGCCGCGCAATCTGTCCAACCTCAGTGTGGACATCGTCGGGACCGGGCTGGTCGCCGTCGGCATCGTGTTCGTGCTGCTGATCCGGGAGATCGATCTGTCGGTCGGCTCGGTCAGCGGCCTGGCGGGTGCCGCGTTCGCCGTGCTGAACGTGAACCACGGGGTGCCGGAGTGGCTGGCGGTGATCGTGGCGGTGGCCGCGGGGACGGCCGTGGGTGCCTTCCACGGGATTTTCCACGCCTGGCTCGGCGTGCCCGCGTTCGTGGTGACGCTGGCCGGGCTGCTGATCTGGAACGGCCTGACGCTCTATCTGCTGGGGGCGAGCGGCACGATCAACATCGACGAGGAGGGCCTGGTCGCTTCCCTGACCAGCCGGCACTTCGACGACGACCTGGCGGCGTACGCGGTCGCGGCGCTCGGCACGGCCGGGTACTTCCTGGCCGCGCGCCGCCGGCGGCGCCGCCACCGGGCGACCGGGATGCCCTACCTGCCCGGGGTGGAGATCTGGATGCGCACCGGTCTCCTCGCGGTGGTCGCCTTCGCCGCGGCCTACACCCTCAACCGGTTCCAGGGGCTGCCCCTCGCGCTGCTGATCTTCCTGGTGGTCCTGGTCGTCTCGGACTACGTGCTGCGCCGCACCCGCTACGGGCGGCGGGTGTACGCGCTCGGCGGCGGGGTCGAGGCGTCCCGGCGGGCCGGCATCGGGGTGGAGCGGGTGCGGGTCGCGATGTTCATGGTGTCGGGGACGCTGGCCGCGGTCGGCGGGCTGTTCGTGGCGTCGGGACTGACCTCGGCGAGCCCCACGACGGCCCGTGCCGCCGGTTCGGGGATGCTGCTGATCAACGCGATCGCGGCGGCCGTCATCGGCGGGACGAGTCTGTTCGGCGGGCGGGGCTCGCCCTGGTCGGTGCTGCTCGGTGTGGTGGTCATCCAGTCGATCGCCTCGGGCATGGGGCTGCTGGGGGTCCAGGACGCCGTGCAGTTCATGATCACCGGTGGTGTGCTGCTGGCCGCCGTGGCGGCCGACGCGCTCTCCCGCCGCTCTCAGGCCAGACGTGGCCGACCATGAACCGCAACATGCCGGAAATCCGCCGATTACTGCGCTTCTTACGAAATGTCTAACAAGTGGCAAAGGTGGGTAGGGGCGAGGTGTCATGAAGCGCAGCCGCCTCACCTACGCGGCCGTGGCCGTCGCGGTCGCAGTCGCCGCCGGTCCGGCCCTCGCCGGGTGCGGTGACACCGATCCGCCCGGCGGCGAGGAGCAGGCCGACATCAGCGTGCTCGCGACGGACGTGCCGCAGATCCAGACCCTCAAGAAGCTCACCAAGAAGCACTTCACGGCGGAGACCGGCATCACCGTCGACTACACGCTGCTGCCGGAGAACGAGGCGCGGGAGAAGATGAACCGCGAGTTCGCGACCCAGGCCGGCACCTACGACGTGGCGAGCGTCAGCGCGTACGAGGTGCCGATCTACGCGGACAACGGCTGGCTCGCCCCGCTGGACTCCTATGTGAAGGCGGACGAGGACTTCGACCAGGACGACGTCTTCCCGAACCTTTCGGCCTCGCTGACCGGGGAGGACGGCAAGCTCTACGCCGAGCCCTTCTACGGCGAGGGCTCCTTCCTGATGTACCGCAAGGACCTGTTCCGCAAGGACGGGCTGACCATGCCGTCGAACCCGACCTGGGAGCAGGTCGCCGACCTCGCCGCCCGGGTCGACGGTGCCGAGGGCGCGAGCGGCATCTGCCTGCGCGGCCTGCCCGGCTGGGGCCAGAACCTCGCCCCGATCAACACGGTCGTCAACACCTTCGGCGGCGCCTGGTACGACATGGACTGGAACGCCCGCCTGACCTCACCGGAGTTCAGGAAGGCCGTCGGGTTCTACGTCGACCTGCTCCGCTCCCACGGCCAGCCCGGCGCCGAGCGGATGGGCGTGCTGGAGATCCTGGACCGGTTCGTCGGGGGCAAGTGCGCCATGATGTACGACGCCACGTCGCTGGCCTCGTCGATCGAGGCCGACAGTTCCTCGGTCAAGGGCAAGGTGGGCTACGTCCCGGCCCCGCACGAGCGGACCGACAAGGCCGGCTGGCTGTGGACCTGGGCCTGGGGCATCCAGGAGGCGGCCGAGAACAAGGACGCCGCCTGGGAGTTCATCTCCTGGGCGTCCTCCAAGGAGTTCCAGGAGCTGGTCGGCCAGGAGGTGGGCTGGACCTCGGCGCCCGCCGGGAACCGCAAATCCCTCTACGAGAGGCCCGAGTACCAGCAGGCGGCCAGAGCCTGGTACCGGCAGGAGTACACGGCGGCGACGGACTCCGCCGACCCGAAGGACCCCGGCGTCGGCCCCCGCCCCTACGACGGCATCGGCTTCCTGAGCATCCCCGAGTTCGCCGTGCTGGGTACGGCGGTCTCCGGGCAGATCGCCGCGGCCATCGCCGGGCAGCAGTCGGTGGACACGGCCCTGGACAAGGCGCAGGACCTCGCCCAGGCCGCGGCGGCGAAGTACCGCGGCGAGTGACCCGGCGGCCCCTCACCGCTGTTCGGAGAGGCCCAGCACCTGGTTGTCCGACGGAAGTTCGCCCCTGGGCGGCAGTTCCACGGTGAACTCGGTGTGCCCCGGCACGCTGCGCACCCGGGCCCGTCCGCCGTGCGCGTGCACGATCGCCTCGACGACGGCCAGGCCGAGCCCGGACCCTCCGGCGCCCGGGCCGCTGCGCGAGCGGGAGGCGTCGGCGCGGGTGAAGCGGTCGAAGACGGTGGCGAGGAGATGCTCGGGAATGCCGGGGCCGTCGTCCCGGACGCGGATCACGCGGCGCTCGGCGGTGTCCTCCACCTCGGCGACGACCGTGGTGCCGGGCGGGGTGTGGAGGCGGGCGTTGGCGAGGAGGTTCGCCACGGCCTTGCGCAGACCCGGCTCGTCGCCGGTGACCAGGGTGGATGCGTCGAGGGCGGTGACGGGGAGCGCCAGTCGCCAGGTGCGGTCCCGGTCCGCCGCCCGGGCCTCCCACACGGCCTCGGCGACCAGCGCCGCCAGGTCCACCTCGGCGGACCGCAGCGGACGGCCCTCGTCCAGGCGGGCCAGCAGCAGGAGGTCTTCGACCAGGCCCGTCATACGGGCCGACTCGGCGGAGACCCGCCGCCAGGCCAGGGCCGGATCGACCGGGGCGGTACCGCGGTTCATCAGCTCGGCGTATCCGGCGATCGACGCCAGCGGCGTACGGAGTTCATGGCCGGCGTCGGCGAGGAAGCGGCGCATGCGTTCCTCGCTGCGGTGCACCCGTTCCTCGTCCCGGTGGCGCGCTGCGCGGGAGGACTCGACGTGGTCGGTCAGGCGGTTGAGCGCGGCGCCGACCTGCCCGGCCTCGCTGCCGGGGCCGGTGTCCGCCTCGGGCACCCGGGGCAGCCCGGCGGGCCGGTCCGGGCCGAGCGGCGCCAGGGCGACCTCGGCGGCGGTGGCGGCGACCCGGTCGAGGGGCCGCAGCTGCCGCCGTACGACGACCGCACAGGCGCAGCCCGCGACCGCCAGTCCGGCGGCTCCGAGGGCCGCCCCGGCCACGGCGAGCCGGCCGGTCAGGTCCTGGACGTCGTCCATGGGCAGTCCGGCGAGGACGCGGACCCCGCTCGCGTCGAGGCCGGTGACCCGGTAGGTGCCGAGGCCGGGGACGGTGCGGGTGCGGGGGGTGCCGTCGGGGGCGATGCCGTGCAGGGCGGCGCGCTGGCCGTCGGTGAGGGTCCGTGGCCCGGCGTCCGGGCCGGTCACCGCCGCGGCGGTGAGCGTGCCCCGCGCGTCGAGCCGGGCGGCGAGCAGCCCGGCGGGGTGGCCGTTTCCGTCGAGGAACGTCAGGTCACGGTCGCCGTCCGGGCGGAGCGAGGCCTCGGCCAGGCCGTGTTCGGCCGCGTCCATGACCCGGCCGTCGAGGTCGTCCAGCAGCAGGGCCCGCTGGACGAGGAACGCCACCGGCGCCATGACGGCACAGACGGCGACGAGGACGGCGCCGATCAGGACGAGGAGCCGGGTGCGCAGGGCGCGGAGGCGTGGCCCGGTGGACGGGGGCGTGGTCATCTGCCGTCCTCGGCCGGGCCGGCCGCGCCGCGGGCGGACGGGACTCGGTTGCGGCCGGGCGGGGGCCCAGGGGTGCCAGACATGTACCGATCCTGCACCGGCCGGCTGGGGGAACCCTGTGTTCAGCCTGAGCACCGGCGATGTCCTGCCCGCGAACGGCGCGGGCCGCGCCCCCGGTCACCCCGGAACGCGGCCCTCGAACTGCCGTGGCGGTCCGCTTACTTGCGGATCAGGCTGCGCAGCACGTACTGCATGATGCCGCCGTTGCGGTAGTAGTCCGCCTCGCCGGGGGTGTCGATGCGGACGACCGCGTCGAACTCGACGCCGGTGTCGGTGGTGACCTTCACCGTGCGCGGGGTGGTGCCGTTGTTGAGCTCCTCGACGCCGGTGAAGTCGAAGGTCTCCTCACCGGTGAGGCCGAGGGACGCGGCGGACTGGCCCTCCGGGAACTGCAGCGGCAGGACGCCCATGCCGATGAGGTTCGAGCGGTGGATGCGCTCGTACGACTCGGCGATGACGGCCTTGACGCCGAGGAGCGCGGTGCCCTTGGCGGCCCAGTCACGGGACGAGCCGGAGCCGTACTCCTTGCCGGCCAGGACGACCAGCGGGATGCCGGCGGCCTGGTAGTTCTGCGAGGCGTCGTAGATGAACGACACCGGGGCGTCCGCCTGGGTGAAGTCGCGGGTGTAGCCGCCCTCGGTGCCCGGCGCGATCTGGTTGCGCAGGCGGATGTTGGCGAACGTACCGCGGATCATGACCTCGTGGTTGCCGCGGCGGGAGCCGTAGCTGTTGAAGTCACGGCGCTCCACACCGTGCTCGGTGAGGTACTTGCCGGCCGGGGTGTCGGCCTTGATGGCGCCGGCCGGGGAGATGTGGTCGGTGGTGACCGAGTCGCCCAGCTTGGCGAGCACCCGGGCGCCGGAGATGTCGGAGACCGGGGTGGTCTCCATCGTCATGCCCTCGAAGTACGGGGGCTTGCGCACGTAGGTGGACTCGGCGTCCCACTCGAAGGTGTTGCCGGTCGGGATCGGCAGCGCCTGCCACTGGGCGTCGCCCGCGAAGACGTCCGAGTAGGACTTGGAGAACATGTCCTCGCCGATGGCGTTGGCGACGACCTCGTTGACCTCCGCCTCCGTCGGCCAGATGTCCTTCAGGAAGACCGGGTTGCCGTCCTGGTCGGCACCCAGGGCGTCCTTGGTGATGTCGACCTTCATGGAGCCGGCGAGCGCGTAGGCCACGACCAGCGGCGGGGACGCCAGGTAGTTCATCTTGACGTCGGGGTTGATCCGGCCCTCGAAGTTCCGGTTGCCGGAGAGGACCGAGGTGACCGCGAGGTCGTGGTCGTTGACGGCCTTGGAGACCTCCTCCGGCAGCGGGCCGGAGTTGCCGATGCAGGTGGTGCAGCCGTAGCCGACGAGGTTGAAGCCGACCTTGTCGAGGTACGGGGTCAGGCCCGCCTTCTCGAAGTAGTCGGTGACGACCTTGGAGCCCGGGGCGAGGGTGGTCTTGACCCACGGCTTGCGGGTCAGGCCCTTCTCCACCGCCTTCTTGGCCACCAGGGCGGCGGCGACCATGACGTACGGGTTGGAGGTGTTGGTGCAGGAGGTGATGGCCGCGACCGTCACCGCGCCGTGGTCGATCTCGTACGACGAGCCGTCGGGGGCGGTCACGGTGACCGGGTTGGACGGGGCGCCGTTCGGGGCGACGGCCGGGGCGTCGGAGGCCGGGAAGGACTCCTGGCCCGCCTCGTCCACGCTGTCGACGTAGTTGCGGACGTCCTGCTTGAACTGCTCGGCGGCGTTCGCGAGGACGATGCGGTCCTGCGGGCGCTTCGGGCCGGCGATGGACGGGACGACCGTCGACAGGTCCAGCTCGAGCTTCTCGGAGAAGTCCGGCTCGGCCTTCGGGTCCAGCCAGAGGCCCTGCTCCTTGGCGTACGACTCGACGAGCGCGAGCTGCTGCTCGGAGCGGCCGGTGAGCTTCAGGTACTTGATGGTCTCGTCGTCGATCGGGAAGATCGCGGCGGTGGAACCGAACTCCGGCGACATGTTGCCGATGGTGGCGCGGTTCGCGAGCGAGGTGGCGGCGACGCCCTCGCCGTAGAACTCGACGAACTTGCCGACGACGCCGTGCTTGCGGAGCATCTCGGTGATGGTCAGCACGAGGTCGGTGGCGGTGGTGCCGGGCGTGAGCTCGCCGGTCAGCTTGAAGCCGACGACGCGCGGGATCAGCATGGAGACCGGCTGGCCGAGCATCGCGGCCTCGGCCTCGATGCCGCCGACGCCCCAGCCCAGTACACCGAGGCCGTTGACCATGGTGGTGTGCGAGTCGGTGCCGACGAGGGTGTCGGGGTAGGCCTGGCCGCCTCGCACCATCACGGTCCGGGCCAGGTGCTCGATGTTCACCTGGTGGACGATGCCGGTGCCGGGCGGGACGACCTTGAACTCGTCGAACGCGGTCTGACCCCAGCGCAGGAACTGGTAGCGCTCGCGGTTGCGGCCGTACTCCAGCTCGACGTTCTGCGCGAAGGCCTCGTTGGTGCCGAACTTGTCGGCGATGACGGAGTGGTCGATGACCAGCTCGGCCGGCGCCAGCGGGTTGATCTTCGCCGGGTCGCCGCCCAGCTCCTTCACGGCCTCACGCATGGTCGCGAGGTCCACGACACAGGGAACGCCGGTGAAGTCCTGCATGATCACGCGGGCCGGCGTGAACTGGATCTCCTGGCTGGGCTGGGCCTGCGAGTCCCATCCACCGAGGGCACGGATGTGGTCGGCGGTGATGTTCGCGCCGTCCTCGGTGCGGAGCAGGTTCTCCAGCAGGACCTTGAGGCTGTAGGGAAGGCGTGCGGAGCCCTCCACCTTGTCCAGCCGGAAGATCTCGTACGACTCGTCGCCCACCTGCAGCGTGCTGCGGGCGTCGAAGCTGTTCGCCGACACGACAGTCTCCTTCATTGATGTGCGCGTACCACCACGATCCTGCCGCCACGGCATCTCGACCGATCCGCTAAGGTAAGGCTAAGTTAGGTGAGCCTTACCAGTAGGTCTGATGGTGGCGTGCGGCTGCGGTGCCCCTCGGCAGATATCTCGATGTCGAGATAACTCTAGTACACGAGGGCCGGATGGTCATGCCCGGATCCCGTGGCGTCCGCCGCAGACCCATGGACGATCTGCCATCGGTGCGCGAAGTCGGGGTATTCGCACTGAGCCGGGGTCGCCCGGTGACACCGAAAGGAGGCACCCCATGCCGCTCACGTTCCGCAAGAGTTTCCGGATCCTTCCGGGAGTGCGGCTGAACATCAACAAGCGCTCCTGGTCCATCACCACCGGCGGCGGAAAGAACGGCCCGCGCTACACCCGCAGCAGCACAGGACGTCGTACGACATCGATGGATCTGCCCGGACCTTTCGGATGGCGGCGCACCACGAAGGCGCGTCGACACTGAGGCCACCGGACGGGGTTGACATTCCGTCACCCGTTCAGACCCCCGGTCGGGCGCCATCTCATATCTGAGATAACCTCAGTCCCATGGCAGACGACTACCTCGTACGCATCGGCAAGCTCATCCGCGACGCCCGGCAGCACCGGGGCTGGACGCAGTCGCAGCTGGCGGAGGCGCTCGGAACCAGCCAGAGCGCCGTCAACCGGATCGAGCGCGGCAACCAGAACATCAGCCTTGAGATGATCGCGCGCATCGGGGAGGCCCTCGACAGCGAGATCGTGTCGCTCGGCTACGCCGGCCCGATGCATCTGCGGGTGGTCGGCGGGCGCCGGCTGTCCGGTGCCATCGACGTGAAGACGAGCAAGAACGCGTGCGTGGCGCTGCTGTGCGCCTCACTGCTCAACGAAGGACGCACCGTGCTGCGCCGCGTCGCCCGCATCGAGGAGGTGTACCGCCTCCTCGAGGTGCTGGGCTCCATCGGCGTGCGCACCCGGTGGATCAACGACGGTGTCGACCTGGAGATCGTGCCGTCGGCCGAGCTGGACCTGGCGGCGATCGACGCGGACGCGGCCCGCCGCACCCGCTCCATCATCATGTTCCTCGGCCCGCTGCTGCACCGCATGGACCACTTCAAACTGCCGTACGCCGGCGGCTGCGACCTCGGGACGCGCACGGTCGAGCCGCACATGATCGCGCTGCGCCGCTTCGGTCTGGACATCGCCGCCACCGAGGGCCAGTACCACGCCCAGGTCGACCGCGCGGTCAGCCCCGACCGCCCGATCGTCCTGACCGAACGCGGCGACACGGTGACCGAGAACGCGCTGCTCGCGGCCGCCCGGCACGACGGCATCACCGTCATCCGCAACGCCTCGTCCAACTACATGGTCCAGGACCTCTGCTTCTTCCTGGAGGCCCTCGGCGTCAAGGTCGACGGCATCGGCACGACCACGCTCACCGTGCACGGCGTGCCGACCATCGACGTCGACGTGGACTACTCCCCCTCCGAGGACCCGGTCGAGGCGATGAGCCTGGTCGCGGCGGCCGTCGTCACCGAGTCGGAACTGACGGTCCGCCGTGTGCCGATCGAGTTCCTGGAGATCGAGCTGGCGGTCCTGGAGGAGATGGGCCTCGACCACGATCGCACGCCCGAGTACTTCGCCGACAACGGCCGCACCCGGCTGGTGGACCTCACCGTCCGGCCCTCCAAGCTGGAGGCGCCGATCGACAAGATCCACCCCATGCCGTTCCCCGGCCTGAACATCGACAACGTCCCGTTCTTCGCGGCCATCGCGGCGGTCGCCCAGGGCCAGACCCTCATCCACGACTGGGTCTACGACAACCGCGCGATCTACCTGACCGACCTGAACCGCCTCGGCGGCCGGCTCCAGCTCCTCGACCCCCACCGCGTCCTGGTCGAGGGCCCGACCCGCTGGCGCGCCGCCGAGATGATGTGCCCGCCTGCGCTGCGCCCCGCGGTGGTCGTCCTCCTCGCGATGATGGCGGCCGAGGGCACGTCGGTGCTGCGCAACGTGTACGTCATCAACCGGGGTTACGAGGACCTGGCCGAGCGGCTGAACTCGATCGGGGCGCAGATCGAGACGTTCCGGGACATCTGACACCCGGGAATCCGGGGCGAGACCGGCCACTTCCGGTCGGCTTGCGGGCAGGCGAAGACGACGCCAGAGGTCGCTGCGCGCAAGGCGGAGCCGGGCGATCCGGGCGCCCGGCCGGTCGCGGCGGCGACACGGATGCCCGTCCCACGTCGTGCCTGTTCGACGCGGAGCCGAAAGCGACGGTGTCGGCTGGACGAGTGGGTCAAGTTCCGGCAGCTTGGGACCTGGTCTGTGGGCTGGGAGAGGGGATACATCGTGCGGGACCTGGCGTCGACGCTGGACCATGTCCGGACGGCGGACGGAAGGCGGCTGCGGGTCGAGTGCTCGGGGGACCCGCGCGGGCGGCCGGTGTTCCTGCTCCACGGCACGCCCGGCAGCCGGGTCGGCCCCAGACCGCGCCCCATGTACCTGTATCAGCGCGGAGTGTTGCTGATCAGTTACGACCGCCCTGGTTACGGGGGATCCGACCGCCAGCCCGGCCGCCGTGTCGTGGATGTCGTGCAGGACGTGACCGCGGTGGCCGACGCCTTGGGTATGGACCGCTTCGCGGTCGTCGGCCGTTCCGGCGGCGCCCCGCACGCCCTGGCGTGCGCGGCCCGGCTGCCGCACCGGGTGACCCGGGCGGCCACCCTCGTCACCCTTGCGCCGCGGGATGCGGAGGGCCTTGACTGGTTCGCCGGGATGGCGCCCTCCAACATCGACGAGTTCAGCACGGCGCTCGCCGATCCCGAGGAGTTCGAAGCCCGGCTCATCCCACGCACCGACTCCATTCGCTCCGACCCCGCCCGGCTGTTGGAGGAACTGCGCAAGGAGATGACCGAGGACGACCGGAAGATCGTCTCGGACAACGGCGTCCGCTCAATGCTGCTGCGCAACTACTGTGAGGCGCTGCGCAGTTCGCCGTACGGCTGGATCGATGACTCGTTCGCCCTGACCGAGCCCTGGGGATTCGACCCGACCTGTATCCAGGTGCCGGTGCTGCTGTGGCACGGCGCCCGCGACGCCTTCTCACCGGTGGCCCACTCGTCCTGGCTCGCGGAACGCATCCCACGGGCCACGTCCGTGATCGAGCCGTCCGCGGCCCACTTCGGAGCCCTGCGTGTGCTGCCGGACGTGCTGAGATGGTCGCTCATCGACGCGCCTCCCAGCGAGGACTTCGCGTTCCGGGAGGAACAGTCCGCCGGCTCGCCTTACACCGCCAGCGGCTCCAGGTCGCGATAGAGACGTCGTTCGTTGCGCGCGGACATCGTGATCGTGTTGTCGTCGCCGAGCAGCCGCCTCAACTCGCCCAGTGTCTCCTCACGCAGGCGGTCCGCCTCGTGGCTGCCCAGTGAACGCAGCGTCAGTGCCGAGTTGGCGACTGCGGTCAGGGTGTCCGGGTGGTGCCGCCCCAGCACCGTGCCCAGGCCGGAGACGGCCTTGTTCTCCAGGTCGTACGCCTCTTCGAAGCGGCCCTGGTCGGCCAGCACGTTGGCGAAGTTGAGTCCTGAGATCAACGTGTGCGGGTGATCCTTTCCCAGCATGTCCCTCATCCGCGGCAGGACCTTCTGGAACACCTCCTCGGCCTCTTCCACGTCCCCGCAGCCCCAGTGGAAGATGCCGAGGTTGTTGAGCGCGCCCTGGGTGTACGGGTGGGCCTCCCCCGGAACCTTCATGTACCCGGCCAGTGCCTGGCGGGCGACGTCCCGGGCCTGCTCCTTCTCGTCGGCCGCGTACAGGTCCGACGCGAGGTTCAGGTCGCAGGCCAGCCAGTCCGGATTCGGCGACGTGTACTGCTCGCGGTACCTTGCCAGGGTCGCGGTCGTCAGCCGTAGCGCGTCCTCCACCTGCCCCACTCTCCGCAGCGACACGGCGAGCGACTTGGCACAGCTGAGCGTGGGCGGGAAGTGCTCGCCCATGATGCGCTTGTGGTCCTCGTACACGCGGGAAAGGACCGCCACGGACTCCTCGTACCGGCCGATCTCCCGCAGGTCGCGGCCGAGGCTGGAGGCCGAGCCGAGTGTGTGGGGATGTGTGGGGCCGAGAACGACCATGCGGCGGTCGTAGACGTCCTGGTCCACGGCCCGGGCCTCGTCGTAGCGGCCCACCATGCGCAGCGCGAGTGCGAGGTTGTTGGCGGCGCTGAGTGTCCGCTGGTGCGACTCGTGGAAGATGTCGCGGAATCCTCGGTGCGCGGCCCTGGCCAGTTCCACCGCCGACCGGTACTCGCCGAGCGCGGCCAGGTCGCTCGAAAGGCCGGACGCGGTGATGTAGGTGTGCGGATGGTTGGAGCCCAGGACCTGCCGCTGACGTTCCAGCAGCTCCTCGTCGATCTCCCGGGCTTCCTGGTAGCGCCCTTGGGAGCGGAGCACGTTGGCAAGCTGACAGCGCAGGTAGAGGTACTGCATGTCGTTCTCACCGAGGCGCTCGATCCAGCGCTCCAGCACGTCCTCGGCCAGTTGGCGGGCGCTCGGGAAGTCCCCTCGCTTCCACAGGTACCGCACCCGGTCGATCAGCAGTCGCCGGGGTTTCGGCTCTGAGCAGTCCTGGATGCCCGAGGCCAGCAGATGAGACCAGATGGAGTCGAAGAGCGGCCAGGTCGACGGGTCGTCGGTGGGCTCGTCCCCGTCGGGCCGGGCGCTCGCGAGGACGGTGTGCACGACGTGCCGGGCCTCTTCCCGTTCCGCCTCCGAGAGCTGTGAGCGGATCACGGCCTGGACCAGTCGGTGGACCTGGATGCTGCCGCTGCTCTGATCGACCTTGGCGAGGGCGAAGCGCCCGATCTCGCGGATCACCCGTCCCAGGAGCAGACTCTCCTGGAGCGACGGGTCCCACTCCCGCAGGGCGTCCAGCATCTCCTTGTTGTAGAGCACGCGTACGGAGATCGGTTCCGGTGCCATGAAGGCGCACAGCTGGAGGAGCCGTACCGAGGCCGGTGAGCGTTCGTTGAGGCGGGCGATGGAGATGTTCCAGGTGGCGGCCACCGGCTGCGGGTAGTCCTTGGGGTGGTTGAGTCCCAGCACGGCGGTGGTCTGCTCGGTCAGTTCCCGCAGGTACTCGTCGGTGGGGGTGGCCGTCTCCGCGAGCCAGGCCGCGGCCTGTTCGACGGCCAGCGGCAGATCGCCCACGGCGTCCGCCACCCGGTCCGCTTCGTCGACGCTCAGGCCGGGGGCCTGCCGGGTGAGGTGCTCCACACTCTCCTCACGCGGGAACACGTCCACGGACAGGGAGGTGCCCTGCTGTGCCCACGCCTGGTTCCGGGAGGTGATCAGGATGTGCCCGCCGGCCGGGAAGTAGCGCTTGGTCGTTTCGGGGTCGTCCGCGTTGTCGAAGACGAGCAGCCAGCGCGTGGTCGGCACGCCGGACTCCAGCATCTGGACGACCTCGGCGCTGGCCAGCGCCATGTCGTCACCTCCGGACGCGCCGATCCTCGAACCGAGTTCGGCGAGCGAGGCGATGATGGTGTCCTTGTGCTCCGCGGAGATCCACCACACCAGGTCGTAGTCGGCGATGAAGCGGTGCACGTACTCCAGGACGATCTGTGTCTTGCCCACGCCGCCGAGTCCGAAGAGCGTCTGGGGCTGGGGAAGCACGATGGAGATGCCTTCACCGAGCTGCGAGCGCAGCTGTTCGAGGACGGCGGCCCGGCCCGTGAAGACGGTGTTGCGACTGGGAGCGTTGAAGATCGTCGGCCTGTTGCCCGGGAAACGTGGGTTCGCCGCACCGGCGGGCACCAGCTCGGCCGTCAGGTTCAGCGCCCTGAAGACTTTCCTGACGCACTCGGTCTCGTCCACACGGTTGAGGTCGACCGAGGGGTGCTCCGGGTCGGACCCGGGCATCTGCACACGGTCCAGCCTCAGTCGTGTCATCTCGACCGGCGGCAGGCCCGGAGCGGAGTCGGTGAGCGCCCGCCAGGCGGCCCGACCGTGTCTGGCCTGCTGGAAAGCGTCCGAGGTGAGGAGCAGCGTGCGCGTGGCCGGGTCCGGGCGCTCCGGGGCGCGAAGGGCCACGTCGTGCAGGGTCACCCGCGAGCAGTACGGCTTGAGGATCCCCTCCAGCCACTCCGCCCACATGCGGTCCTCGCCCGCGTACACCACGAAGACGTCCGCGGCCAGGGTCGTCGGCCTGCGCCGGGTGTAGGCGGCCAGGCAACGCTGCCGCACCGGCTCGGGGATCGGCGGCAGCCGGGTCACCTCTCCGTCCGAGATGACCTCCGTCAGGCGCTCGAAGGCGGACAGCAGCGAGCTGGAGACTCCGCTCTGGTCACCGATGGCCGCGAGCAACTCCTCGTACGCGTAGTACGGGCGGTACGGGATCTCGACCGCGCCCCAGTACTCGTTCAACTGCGCCGGGTCGAGCGGCTCGCCGTCCTTCCCCTTGGGCAGCCCGTCGAATTTCAGGCGGGCCAGTGCCCGTCCCGCGTCGGCCTTCTCCTTCTCGCCCTCGTCGACCCGCATCGGCACGGGAAGCACCCGGATCCGCCGGTCGCGGTAGTCCGCCTCGACGGTCCGGGCCACGGCGGCACCGCCGTCCAGCGCCTGATCGCTGAGCGTGAAGCAGTCGACGAGGACATCGGGCATCTGAATGGTGCAGATGTCCGCGCTGTCCGACAGACCGGTGCGGCTGTCGATGAGGGCGTAGTCGTACGACGCCTTCATGTCTTCGCGCAACGCGTCCAGAAAGATGCCGCCGCCGAGGCGGTCGTAGAAGTTGTCCCATTCGAAGGAGGACACAGTGGCCGAGTACGCGCGGTTCTGCTGCCCGGCGGACAGGAAGTCGAGCGAGCCTCCGTCGGGGAACGACAGTCCGAGGGCCTCCGTATCCAATGAGACGGCGTGCAGGCCGGCGCGCGCGTACTGCCGGTGCCAGGCGCCGGAGCGATGGCCTCCGTTGGTCGCCGCCCAGGAGTACTCGCTGATCATGTCGATCACCCCGGGGGTGGCCGCGAGGGTGCTGGGGTCGAGGAACGGGTGGAAGAAGCGGTGAAGTCCGGGGGCTTCAAGGTCCCAGTCGACGGCCAGTACACGTGCACCGTTGGCGGCGAGGATCCACGCCGTGTTCGCCAAGGCCATCGTGCGGCCCGTACCGCCCTTGTAAGAGTAGAACGTGATGATACGTCCACTCCGGCGCGCCATCATGCTTTTCCTCCGTTGTCGACCCCTGACACATGAAGCAGGGAGTTGGCGGGCTCGATGGGACGAGGCCGGGGTACCCGTCCGCGCTTCCGAGGGGCTGTGGGATCGGGCGCGCGTCGGTCGCGTGGAGAACGCTCAGCCGAGTATTCCCCATGGCGGTCCGGCAACGGAGACGACGACCGCGGCCCTGGGTCCGCGAGTTGACGCGGCTCGAGCGGAGGCAGGGGTCGTGAGCGCTGCCTCGATGTTGCGTCTCCACATACCCCCCTGCCGCTTGATGCCCCGGGGATGTCACCCGACGGCGGCATGTGGCCGGAATCAACACTGTGCCCCACCCGACTCTCCGACGGGTGGTTTGTTTTGCGCCGTTCTCCACCTGTATCCGGACATCTGACGCTGAGCGGTGTCCACAGTGTCCCGCAAGTCCACGAGCGTGACCGCCTTTCCGGCGAATTCGCCCTCGGCCAGGAAACCGTGCGGGAGCAGTGCCCCGATCGCGGCGAAGTCGCTGTCGTCGAGCACGATGTCCTCGTAGGAGATCCACTCTCCGCCGCCCACCACACAGCGGTATGTCCTCATCGGCGGTGGCGGTGTCATGCGGTACTCGGCGAGATGGAGCGCGCTGCACGCCTCGAACCCCACCCGGAACAACAGGATCTGCGCGTTCGCCGCGTACAGTCGCGCCAACGGGGACCGTTCCCCCAGATGGCAGTTCGGGTCGTGACCGGTGAGCAGACCGCGGGCCCGCGGGCCGATCGCGGCGAACGAGGTCTGGGGATGCGCGCTGCGCAACGACCTGGGCGTTGCGCGTACACAGTCGGCCAGCGCACCGACCGCCGGGCAGGGGGTGAGGTCCGGATCGAACGGGGGCATGCCCGCCCGGTAGACCGCCTTCTCCTGATCGGTCAGCCCTGCGGTGAGCGCGCGGTGGCGGTCGGAGGTATCGGAGTTCTCGGGGGTGAAGGCCGGCGTGACGAGCGTGCCCTTCGGGCCGAGGGCGCTCAGCAGGGCGTCACGTACCACGGCGGGAGCCAGGCCGGTGCCGCTCAGCGATGCGTGCACCAGCAGCACGCCTCCGCGCCGGACGCCCAGCCCGCTCAGAAAGTGAGCGAGGCGGGTGCCGTCAGTCATGGAGAGTCGTCCACTCCGTACGCAGCTCGTCGGCCAAGTAGGTTCCGTTCTCCGTGAGTTCATGCCGGGGAAGGCCGGCCAGCTCGCTCAGGACCCGGCCGGCCAGGATGCGCGCCGAACCGGCTTCCGGTGACGGACGGGCGGCTTTGCCGACATACTCGCTGGCCAGGTCGAGGAGACGCCCTGCCGGGCTGCCCGGCAGGTGCAGGTCGACGACCTCGCGCAGAGCGGAGAGCCGCGCCTTGCGACCGAGGCGGGGCAGCTCCCGGACGAACTCCTCCGGCTCGAAGTCGATCCCCACTCCCAGCGCGCCGCCGCCACAGGTGCCCAGCTGCACTCCGGCGCCTGCGGCGAGCGGGGTGATCGTCGTTGCGGCGGAGGCGTTGACGCTCTCCCACCAGCCGGGCTCACGCTCGTCCAGGAGACCGTACGCGGTTCCCAGCCGACTGCGGAACGCGTCCAGAGAGCCGGGGTCGAGCAGTGGGGTGACCGCTGCGGAGAAGCAGTCACGGAACGGGTCGGCGTCATCGATCAGCAGCGACAGACCGTGCCTGAGCGGCAGCGACACCAACGGCCGCCATCTCTGCAGGGTGAGGGACGAACCGCGGGGCCCGCCCGCCACGGGGTCCACGCCGCGCACCCGGAAGTCACCCTCCGCGACCCGGAATTCCACCCGCCCGGGCCGTGACAGTCGCACGGTGCCCAGGGTCGGGAGCGGGACCAGGGGGCTCGGCTGCTCCCAGCGCAGCGTCGCCTCGACACCCGCGCGCAGCGCTGCGGCCGTGGCCACCGCCATGAAGCGCGGCAGATCCGCCGTGCCGTCCCAGGAACGGATCAGGGAGGGCCGGAGATAAGGATGGGAGATGACCGCGTCGAGGTGAGGGGCTGTGGCTTCGTCGGAGTCCAGGCGGACCAGGAGGCTCCAGACCTCGTCCCAGCCGGCACTGCCGGTGAGCTTGGTGTTCACCCCCGCGAGCAGCACACGGTCCAGGCTCAGCCGCGCTCGCCTGAGTGCGCCGACGCTCGTCACCGCCGGAGCCAGCGTGCGCTCCGTGATCCGTTCGGCGACTCCCTCGATCAGGGCACGCAGGTCCGCACAGTACACCGACGGGTTGTCGAAGGCCCGTTCGGTGCTGTAGCGATGTGCGTACAGTCCTCCGCCGCAGGTGTCGAGGACAGGGCATCGCCGGCAGGTCTCGCTGACCCCACTACGGCCGTCCAGGGTCCTCGCGCGCTCGGTGAACTCCCGGAAGCCATGCCGGAACACGTCGTACCCGGTGGCGGGCGCGCCGTCGTACGCGATCTTGAGTGAGTCGGACCGGGTGATCGTGCCGTCGGTCTCGACGACCGCGATGCCGCCGTGGGAGAGTCCCAGCGCCTCGGTCAGGGCGGGGCCACCGCGCAGCGTGCTGAGGATCGAGTCGAAGGTCCGCACGGGCACCGGGCGCCCTTGCTCGTCCCACCGGTCGAAGACTCTGAGAAGCCAGTCGGCGTAGGGCGTGGCCGCTCCCGGGCGCCCGGGCGGCGGTGGTGCGTCCCAAGTGGCGTGGGGCAGGAGGTAGTCGATCCGCGGGGGGTCGAGGCCGGTGAGCGCGTCGTGCACGAGGACCGGATCGTTGGCCACGTCGATCGTGCAGAGCAGCCCCTGGAAGAGGTGCCGGTACTCGGGCAGACGCAGCAGTTCGAGCCCTCGCACCACCCGTTCGTGACTGCTGCGGCCCCGATGGTCGCGCCGGTGCCGGTCGTTCGCGGCCCGGTCGCCGTCCAGGGAGAGGCCCACGGTGACGTCGAACTCCCTGAACACCTCCAAGTGCGCGCGGTTCAGCCGCACACCGTTGGTGTGGATGTGCAGATCAAGGTCGGTCGTGGGGGCCAATGCACGGGTGAGTTCCGCGCAGATCGACCGCAGGCGGGCCGGACCCGCCAGCAACGGCTCGCCACCGTGCAGGATGACCGAGAGCGACCCGAGCTGCTGCTCGCAGGCGTACTCCGAGAGCCGGCGGGCCACCTGACGGAGGGTCGTCTCGGAGATCAGCGGTGGCATCCTCCGCCAGCTCTGATCCGCGTGCCGATACACGTAGCAGTGGTCACACGCCAGGTCGCATCTGCTGTGGACCTTCAGGACCAGTTCCCGGACGGCCACGTCCGTCACACCTCACCGGCAGCGCTGCGCGACCGCATGCCGACCGGGCTAGACGGCGGAGTTGAAGGTGCGGTGCGTCCCTGCGCCGTGCTGTCCCTGGGCCGGGGTCACTCGCTGCACGACCGTGGTCACCTCGATCCCGTGGATGCAGATCTCCGCGAGCGGGGTTCTCTCGGAGGCAGGGACTTCCGTAGGGGGCTTGTCTGCGGGTTTCGTGACGGGAATCTTCATCTGCGTCGGCTTCACCTTGGGTCGGGGCCGCCTCCCACACACCGGGGACGGCGAGAGTCCGGGGCTGGAGTTGACACGGTGCGCGTAGACGTTCCGCCAAGCATGCCTCTGCCATCTTCGCAGCCCCTGCGCGAGGTGGGCAATGCGTACCGCAATGCCCTGTGCGGCAGCGGTGATTTCTCGTCATCGATGCCCCGGGCGTTCACAGGAGCACCGAACAGCGAGCCGGACCGGCACACTTCAGACCGGCAACAGCAACTCCAGATCCCGGTCGACGCGCTGCCAGCCGCGGCCCGCCGCCGTCCAGGGGTGTCCGGAGCCGAATCGCTTGTCGAACGCACTCACCGCCCGGTCCCGTAACCGGCCGGCCTCCGCCGTACGGCCCGTCGAGCGCAGGGTGACCGCCAGACACAGGTCGGCGATCAAGGTGTCCGGGTGACCGTCTCCGAGGCAGGAGCGCAGGGCTTCCGCACAGGCCCGTGCCATGCTCTCGGCCGCGGCGAACTGCTCCAGGTCGCCGAGGACGTTGGCCATCGTCAGCCGCCCGCACAGGGTGTACGGATGCGCGTCACCGAGAAGCCTTCCGAAGGACCGGACGGTCCGCGTGGCCGCCGCCAGCGCTTCGTCGGTCTCCCCCGCGGTGCGCAGCCACGCCGCGAGGTTGTGGTCGCAGACCGCGTTGTCCGGGTGCTCGGGGCCGCGCAGCTGGGCGACACCGTGCTGGAGACGGCTGATGACCGAGCGCGCGGCGGCGAGGTCGCCCGCACCGGCGGTCAGGGCCGCCAGGTTGACACCGCACACCAGCCAGTCGGGATCGCCTCGGTCCCGTCCCGTCGTGTAACCCTCCTCGGCATCCGCAGCGAGCGCGTCGGCCTCGTGGCGCTGTCCGATGCGACGCAGGGAGACCGACAGGCTGACGGTCGCGCGCAACGCGCCATGGGTGTTCTGGAAGCGCAGGCTCTCCAGGACGGGGCGCAGTACGCGCACGGAGCCGGCGTAGTCGCCGAGCTCCCGCAGGTCCCGGGCAAGGCCCAGTGCCGAGGCCAGCGTCGACGGATGGCCGTCTCCGAGTACCCGGCACTGCCGTTGCCAGGTGGCCAGGCTCCGCTCCCGCGCGGCCGAGTAGTCCCCCACCAGACGCAGCGACCGGGCGAGAGCCTCGGCGGCGGTCAGCGTCTGCGGGTGCTCTTCGCCGAACAGGTCGTGGAATCCGGTGTGCACCTCGCGCGCCAGCTCCAGGGCCTCGCCGAACCTGCCCAGCGCTCTCAGGTTCTCCGCCAGGCCCGCCGCGGTGATCAGGGTGTGCGCGTGTCCGGGCGGCAGCAGCCCACGCTGCCGGGTCAGCGTACGGGAGTCCAGACCGTACGCCTCCTCATGGGCTCCCAGGCTCCGCAATGCGGCCGCCTGGTGGTTGCGCAGCTGGAGCACTTGCTGGTCGTCGTCTCCCCCGTCGACGGCGGTCCAGCTCTGGTCCAGCCGGCGGCCCAGCTCGAGGGCCCGGGCCGGCATGCCGTACTGCGCGGTACGGCGCACTCGCTCCAGCAGCACGGCGCGGGTGTCGCCGTCGGGGCACCCGTCCGCACCGGCGTGGTCGAGGTGGGGCCAGAGTCTCTCGAACGACTGGTCGTCCGTCTCGGTGACGGAGTCGTCGCGCCGGGGGGCGGCGGCCGTGAGGAGCCGGTGTGCCTCGTGACGGACCTCGTCCCTCTCGCCGGCGGACAGGGAAGCCGTCACCAGGCGCTGCACGACCCGGTGCACCTTCAGGGTGTGGCCGGCTTGGTCGACCTCGGCCAGGCCCAGCCGACTGAGCTCCTGCACCTCTCGGTCGACCAGCATCGGCTCGTGCAGCGAGGCATCGTGCGGACGCAGCAGGCACAGCGCGGTGTCGGTGGACAGCAAGCTCAGCGGCAGTGGCAGCGGCGCGAGCCGGCTGCACAGGGCGAGCAGCCGCAGCGCTGCGGGAGCGCGCTCGGCGAGTGCCTCCAGGGCCACTCCGGTACTCGCGGCGATCGCCGGGGAGGCCGGGTCGTCTCCGCCCCTCGCGGCCCGGGCGTCGCGCCAGACGGCCAGCCGGTGCAGGTACTCCTGCGCCGACGGGAACTGCGCGAGCCACGATCCGGCCTGCGCGACGGCCAGCGGGAGGTCGCTCGCCGTGGCCGCGATCCGGTCCGCGTCCACGGCGGAGAGCGCCGGAACCCGCCGCCGCAGCAGCTCGATGCTCTGCTCCCGGGTGAACACGTCGACCCATATGGGACGCATGGTCTCGCTCCACGCGCGGTCCCGGGATGTCACCAGCACATGCCCGTGGGGTCCGGTGGGCAGCAGCCCCGACAGGGCCTGCGGGCCACCGGCGTTGTCGTACACCATGAGCCACCGGCCGCTCGGCGCCCCCGAGTCCAGCGCGTCGAGAGCCCGGCCTGCGGCCGTGGGCACGTCGTCGCCGTGACGCAGGCCCATCCGCTCCGCCAGCTGTGCCAGCGACAGCAGGACCGACTCCCGGCTCTGAGCACGGATCCACCACACCAGGTCGTACGCCGCCTGGAAGCGGTGGGCGTACTCCACCGCCAGCTGGGTGCGCCCGGTGGCGGTGAGACCGTTGTGAGGGAGTATCACAGCCCGTTGCTGACTGACCTTCAGCGTGGCGTCGAGCTGGTCGAGCAGCCGGTCCCGGCCCACGAAGAAGGGGTTGCGCGCCGGCGCCTCCCACACGTCCGGCGTCCGGCGCGGGAACGGCGGCCGGGCCGACCTCAGTGCGCGTTCAGCCGCCTCGCCGGACAGTCCGACACCGCGCAGCAGGGCCTCAGCGGTGCGTGGCTCGTCGAGGGAGGTCAGGTCGACTGCCTCGTAGTCGCTGAACGGGGGCGTGAGCGGGACGGGCTCGACCCGCAGCGGGATCAGCTTCCCCGACGAACCGGAACCGGTCTCGCCCATGCTCTCCCACAGGGTCCGGGACTGCGGCGAACGCAGGAAGGACGACGACAGCAGGGCAAGGGTGCGAGGCGCTCCGCCCCGGGTGCCCGGCTCGGTGCCGCTGCCGGGTGCGATGACCTCGAAACCGGAGCCGGTCAGCAGCCAGCCGACCCAGTCGGCCCACATCCGGTCCTGCGGGGCGTACCACAGCCGCAGCGGCGTGGCGATGGGGGACAACGGCCGGATGAAGGAGGCGAGATGGCGTCTGCGTAGTTCGTCGTCCAGGGGCGGCAGACGCCGCACGCGGCCGTTGGTGATCAGCTCCGTCAGGAGCTCGAAGGCGGTCAGCAGGCTGTCGGGTTCACTTGGAGGGTCACCGAACGCGGCAAGGGTCTCTTCGTAGGCGTAGTCCGACCGGTGCGGGACTTCCATGCCGGTCCGGGAGTCGGCCGGCAACTCCTGGAAACTGACCCGGACGAGCTCACGGGCCGCCGCCAGGCGCGTGTCCCGGCCGTCGGCGACCCGCATCGCGACGGGCAGTACGCGCAGGGGGCGGGGGTGGACGTCCCGGAGTATGGAGCGGGCCATACGTGCCGCGCCCTCGATGCTCTGCGAGCTCAGGGTGAAGCAGTTGACCAGGACGTCCGGCAGGTCGATGGTGCACAGGCCGACCAGGTCGCTCACGCCGCAGCGGCTGTCGATGAGCGTGAAGTCGTAGTGGCTCTTCATGTCGTGGCGCAGCGCCTCCAGGAACCGGGCGCCACCGAACCGCTCGGCGAACTCCCGCCAGCTGAAGTCCATCAGGTGTGTCAGGTACTCGCCGTCCTGCCGTCCGGCAGGCATGTAGTCCAGGCTTCCGCCGTCGGGGAAGGTCCAGTCGACGGAGACGGCGTGCGGCAGGACCCGGGCAAGGCGCTGCCGCAGGTCCGCCGCCGACTCGGTGACCGGTCGCGTACGCCATTCCGTGACGTAGCCCGAGAACAGGTTGAGCACGCCCGTGGTGGCGGCCGAGGTCGCGCCGTCGAGGAACGGGTGAAAGTAGCGGTGCAGCCCCGGCGCTTCCACGTCCCAGTCGGCGGCCAGCACGTGGTACCCGTTGGAGGCCAGGATCCACGCGACGTTGGCCACGGCCATGGTCCGCCCCGTGCCGCCCTTCTGGGAGTAAAAAGTGACGATCTGCCCGTCAGAGCTCAGGGTCATCACGCGTCTCCTGAGCGACTCCCGGCTCCGGGACGGGGCCGAGCAGCCTCGGCCGGGGGACGGGGGGACCGGCGGGCGGGTAGACGGGCGACACGTAGCGGAGGAACTGGGCAGCCGCCCACTGGATCACGGTCGGGAGGATGTCGGCGAACGCGGCCAGGGAGGGCACTCCGCCCGTCGCAGCCCGGGAGACGCTGCGGCCTCGCTGCAGCGTGCGCGGCAGGGTCTTCTCCAGGGCCAACTGCAGCTCCGTCCCTGATGACTCGTTGTCCGGGTCGGAGAGGTCCCACGGCACAATGACCACGACCCACGGCTGGGCCGCCGCGTCCACCCGGGTGAGCAGCTCCCGCTGCTCCGGGTCGGCGACCGCCCAGCGGTCGAGCAGCATCACCGTCGGTGCCGACGGGCGCGCCTCGGCGAGCAGACTGCCGACCGCTTCGTCCAGAGGTTCGACCGTGGTGAGGTAGTCGAGCCCGCGCACCTGCTCCGCGGCGAAGTCCGCGAGCGGCCGGGCGGTGTCGCCATCGCTCTCCCGGTACGGGTTCCAGTCGACCGGGGAGGGGCCGTAGCAGCGTTCCGAGCGCCCCGGCGGCAGTTCGCGACTGCTGGGCGCGGCCACGACGATGCGCAGCCGACGTAACACGGGTGGCGACCCGAAGGCGTTGGGCAGGTCCGCCAGTTTCTGCGGTTCGCCTCTGGGCACCGGATTCTCGTGGGCTGTGGTGACGATCGCCCGGGCCAGGAGCAGGACGGCGTGCTCGTAATCGGTCCGGTACCGGCGCAGCTTCATCAGCGAGTACAGGCCCTCGGACGCGTAGTGCGGGCCGAAGCGCTCATGGTCGTGGTGCAGGCTCTTCGCGGTCGAGGGAAGACGCTCGGCCTGCACGGGCGTCCACAGCGCCGGCACGATCGCCGGCAGGGCGGTGGCCTGCGAGGTCCGGCCCCGCGCCTGGCGCAGCGCGAAGGCCCGCCACTCGCGGCCGCAGTGGTCGCTGGCGAAGTAGCGCGGTGAGTACAGCGGTACGAACACCCGGCAGGTGGCCAATGCGGCCGACAGGCGCGAACTCCAGTCCTCACCGATCCGCATCGCGCGGTCCATGAACCCGGCCGACTCGCCCTCCGGCAGGTCTGTCAGCATCAGGATGTGCTCACAGAGGTCTTGGTAGAGCCGGTGCACCCACATGTCCGGGTCCGGGCCGTCGGTCGCGCGACGCGGCGTGTGCGCGTAGCTGAGGAAGAAGTAGGGGACGTGTGGGTCCGTCCGCTCCGGTTCCTGGTTCACACCAAGGCCTCCCCCCACACGTCCGGCGGTCACAGCGTCCGCAGGAACATGGCCAACTCGAGCATGTCGACTCGCACATAATCCTCTGGAAGGACCACGATCGTCAGCTCTTTGCAGATGACCGACCGCCGTGACCTCGTGACAAAGGACAACAGGATCAGTTTGATGAGACTCGCGTGATCCATACTGTCGATGCGGGCCAGGCCCGATCCGATCACCGGCATGGCCACCGCCTCGCGGCGGGCGTGCAGATGCATCGCATGCCACAGTTCTTCGAGGCTGTTCCAGATCTGGTCAGGTCCCGAATCGACGGTCAGGTCGTTGCGCATCGTGCCGTAGGCGGTGAGGAAGTAGCGCCTCTGTGGCGAGCCGAGGACGGCGACCGTGCCCAGGGGGTAGCGGGCGAGTTTCCCCACCCGCTTCGCCGCCCGGTCCTCCACTCGAACCGGCGGTACGCCCGCGAGCGCGGTGTCGATATCGCCGTCGAGCCGGGTGGTCTCGCTCGCGTACAGACGATGCAGGAACTGGCCCTGCACGCTGCGGTGGACGATCAGCAGATCGTCCCGGGTGTCGGTGTCGAACACATCGTTGCTGCCGATGACCAAATGGCCCGGTTGCTCGAAGAGGTCGCCGACCTTGACGGTCACCTCGAATCCCGGGTGCAGGAACTCGTGGCTCACCTGGGTCCGCGGCCAGGATCCCAGGATGCCGCCGACCAGCGAGAGACCGACGATGGTGAGAAACGCCGTGGTGCGCGGCAGGGAGCTGTCCGGCCAGAACGCCAGGTACAGCTGGACGGCCCCCGACAGCAGACCGAACTGAACGGCGCAGGCGCGGCCGGCGGTGGACAGACCGAGGCGCGTGCGGAAGATCGTCCGTGCCTGATGTCTGATCATCCGGCTCATTCCGGTCCCTCGGTACCCATGCTCCCCGTCGTGACCGGCAGGGCGCGTGGCGGGTCTTCGTAGACGCCGGTGAATCTGGACCTTTTCCGGGGCAGGCTGTTCTGTTCTTCGCGCAGTGCCTCCACGATCTGTTCCAGATCGGTGATCCTGCTGATCTGCTCCCGCATGAGCGAGGTGAGATCCTCCAGGATCTCCTCCGTGGAGCGGCGCGGCGGCGCCTGTTCAGGAGCGTCCGCCGTGAGGTCGATGGAGGCGAGGGAATCGCGTAATTCGGGCCACACTTTGTGGAAAAGGCTGTCGACCCGGGTGTTGTCGGGGTGGCGCTTGGCGGACTCACGCAGGACGGAGTTGATGGTCCTGACCATGTTCAGCACATCCTCCTCGTCGTGCGCCCGTGTCGACTGGAACTGGCGCAGCGGACTGCTCGCCGCCTCCAGGTCGTCGTGACTGCCCTCCAGCAGGAAAGGCACGACTTGGCCCTTGCGCTCGTCGACCTCTTTGGACAGGGCTCCCGACTCGAAGGTGATCCACGGGGCCCCCAGGTTCGCCCGAGTGACGCAGGCGATACCGAAGGAACTCTCGTCGAGCTGTCTCTTGATCTCGTCCAGTCCGCGTGCGCCCTTCCTGATGCTTTCCGAAGAGACGAAGGGCTCGATCTCGTCGCTGAAGTAGCGAAGCCACGAGGCCAGCCGCTCGGCACACGTCCGGGACGGCAAGCCGGACCAGCTCAGAAAAATCTTCATATGACGCCCCCCGCATCACACCCCGCCATACGAATCGTCCCGACACAAGCCAACTGCCCCTCCAGCGTGGCAAGTAGCCCTGGAGCCGCTGCGGACTTCCTGGACACGGACCAGGACGGCACGGGGTGCCTACGGCAGTAGGTCCCCTCAAGGACTTTACTGGGCCGCCCAGCCGCATCAACAGGCGCGAGCATCGAACAGCCGTAAGGCCATGTGTACGACGGGAGCGCGGGGCGGGGCGACGGCTGAGCCCGTCAGTACGGCTTGTTCACCGCCGTGACGGTCGTGGCCTTGAAGTCGGACACCTGGGCGTGCTGGAAATTGCCCATCCGGCCCCAGCGGACGACCGTCACGGTCGTGCCGTCGCGGCCGACCGAGAAGAGGCCGATGTCGGAGGAGCCCCAGACGGAGGCGGTGTGGATGCCGTAGACGTGGGCTCCCTCCTCGACGGCGCCGTCGATCGGCGTGGCGGACGCCCGGCGCTGGATCGACACCGACCGGCCGCTCGTGGTCGACCTGCGCAGCCCGTTCGCCTACGCGGCGCTGCACATCGACGGGTCGGTCAACATCGTCGACGAGCTGTTCGCCGAACTCCTCCAGGGCGGGCTGCCGTTCAGCCGGCGTCAGCCGGTGCTGCTGGCCTGCCCGGTCGGTGAGCAGTCCGCGCGGTACGCGGCGCTGCTGACCCGGATGGGCCACCCGGACGTGCGCAGCCTGGCCGGCGGCGTCATCGCCTGGCGGGACGCGGGCGCGCCCCTGGTACGGGACTGACCGGCATGACGTACCGATCACCCACGAGGCCGGTGTCGACCGGATCGAGCGCTGGACGGCCGACCTGGCCGCCCGGCTCACCGACGGGCTGCGCCGGCTGGACGCCTACGAGGTCCTCGGCTGCCCCCTCAGCCTGGCCGCCGACACGACCGTGCAGCGCCGCCGGGGCATCGTGACCCTGCGGCACCGCGCCATCGACTCGGGCGACCCGGGGTTCCTCCTGTTCAGCCACGGGTGCATGGTCCGCTCCGACCATCACTGCCAGGGCGACGCGGGCGAGAAGACCGGTTCGGTGCGGGTGAGTCTGCACGTGTACAACACGGTTGAGGAGATCGACCGGCTGCTGTCTGTTCTCGCATCACTCCAGTGACACCGCCAACTATGCGTAATGGGAACCGTTTCCACCTGTAGGCTCGGGCCGACAGGGGACAGGTGCGAGACGGCAAGGTGGCGCGACCGGATGGGGCTGAGTCTGGCGACGGCGGAGCGATGGGTGGAGCGCTGGGAGCTCCAGCAGCGGCGGTACGCCGTCGACCGCGAGGAGCGGTTCACGGTGATCGCCGATGTCGTCGAGCACGTCACGGCGGGGCGCGCGGCTCCGCCCCTCGTCGTGGACCTGGGCTGCGGGCCCGGCTCCCTCGCGGCCCGGCTGGTCCGGCGGCTGCCGGACGCCGAGATCGTGGCCGTGGACCGGGACCCCGTCCTACTTGAGCTGGGCCGCACCCACCACCCGGACGCGGCCCGCTATGTCGACGCGGAGATCGGCGCGCCCGGCTGGGTGCGGGCGCTGGAACTGGACCGGCCCCTGGACGCGGCGGTCTCGACGACGGCCCTGCACTACCTCGACCGCGACACCCTGCTCGGCACCTACCGGCAGCTGGCCGCGCTGCTGCGCCCCGGGGGCGTCCTCGTCAACGGCGACCACCTCCCCCAGGGCGAGACGGGCCCGGCCGAGATCGCCACCCATGTCGGACGGTGCCGGGCCGACCGGCAGCGCGTGTTCACCCACGAGGACTGGGACTCCTGGTGGGCCGCGGCCGGCGACGACCCGGAGCTGACCGACCTCCTCACCGAGCGCCGCCGCCGCGAGGCCCCCCTCGGCACCGGCCGCCCCGCGGAACTCCCCCTCCCCGCCCATCTGGAACTCCTCCGGCAGGCCGGCTTCGCCAAGGCCGGCCCGGTGTGGCAGTACGGCGACAGCTGCGTGGTCGTGGCAGTGCGCTAGACCGGAGGTTCACCCGTGCGCCCCGCCTCGGATGGCGGGCGGAGGCTGGTCCTCCGACAATACATGCAGGGATCGCTATATGTTAATGTCGCCATGTCCGGCCCAGGGAGACACGTCACGGCCGGCACCAGCACACGCAAGGAGCTCCACCATGACCACCGCCCAGCACATCACCCACGAGGACCACGCGCACGCCCACGGCGACGACTGCGGGCACCTCGCCTTCACCCACGGCGACCACACGGACTACGCCCACGACGGCCACGTCCACCGGACGCACGACGGCCACACCGACGAGTGCACCAGCGACGGTCACGCGGTGCACCAGAACCACGACCACGAGCACGGCGACGACTGTGGCCATCTGGCCGTGCGGCACGACGACCACACGGACTACGTGCACGACGGACACCGCCACGCCGCCCACGAGGGACACTGGGACGACCACTGACGGCAGTCGCCCCGGGTCGAGCGAAGAGCAAACTGGGAATCGTTGTCATATGCTAATGTATGCATATGACAACGACGCCCTCTCCCCCGGTGGACGAGCCGGATCCGACCCTTCAGGCGGCCGGCGAGCTGCTGCGCGCCCTGGCCTCTCCCGTACGGCTGGGCATCGTGCGGGAACTGTCCGGCGGCGGGAAGTACGTCCACGAACTCGTGACGGCCCTGGGCGTCAGTCAGCCGCTGGTCTCCCAGCACCTGAGGGTGCTGCGCACCTCCCGGATCGTCACCGCCCGGCGTCAGGCCCGCGAGACGCGGTACACCCTCACCGACGACCACGTGGCGCACATCGTGCTGGACGCCATCCGGCACGTACAGGAGTAGCGCCTCAGGTCAGGCTGTCCCACTCGACGGTGCGGTCGCACCAGCGCCGGAGCAGGGTCCGGTCGTGGCCGACGGCCAGCAGGGCGGCGCCCGTCGCGGCCCGGTAGTCCTCGACAGCCACGACCAGGGCGGCGGCCGTCGAGGCGTCGAGCATCGCGGTCATCTCGTCGCACACCAGCAGACGCGGGCGCAGCACCAACGCCCGGGCGAGGCAGGCGCGTTGCAGCTGCCCGTCGCTGACCTCGTGCGGCCGCCGGGTCAGCAGGTCGGGGGTGAGACCGACGACAGGGGCCAACTCGGCGATCCGGCCGGGGACTTCATCGCCGCGACCGGTGGCGCGCAGGGGCTCGGCGATCAGGTCGGTGAGCGGCAGCCGCGGGTCCGCGGAGAGCCTGGCCTGCTGGAAGACGACCCCGAAGGCGGTGCGCTTCTCCCGTGGGGCGCGGTGGCGCCAGCGCCGTACGGGCTCGCCGTCGAGGAGCAGGGTGCCGGAGTCGGGACGGTGCAGCAGGGCCGCGACCCGCGCGAGGGTGGACTTGCCGCAGCCGCTCGGGCCGAGCAGGCCGACGGACTCACCCGGCGCGACGGCCAGGGAGACGTCCCGGACCACCGGGGCGTTCCTGGCGTATCCGGCGGTGATGGAGCGAAGTTCAAGCACGGACGTCCTCCGGCACGTGCGGGTGGTGGCAGGCGACGGCGCCGGGGGGCGGCGGGGCGGCGCAGGCGCCGGTGGCCCGGTCGCAGCGGGCGGCGAAGGCGCACCCGTCCGGGAGGTCGCCGAGTTCCGGCGGCATGCCCGGGACGGGAGTGAAGGCACGGTCGGGCAGGGCTTGGAGCAGGCCGCGGCTGTACGGGTGGCGGGGCCCGGGTGAGCCGAAGAAGGCGGTGGCGTCGGCGAGTTCGACGATCCGTCCGGCGTACATGACCGCGACCCGGTCGGCGATGCGCTCGGCGGCCGCCAGATCGTGGGTGATCATCAGCAGGGCGCGTCCGCGGCCACCCTCGCCCGGGTCGTCCACGTGCCGCCGCAGTTCGTCGGCCGTACGGTCCACCAGGTCGCGGTCGAGTCCGGTGGTGGGTTCGTCGGCGAGCAGCAGGGGTGTGTCGCCGACCAGGGCGAGGGCGGTCGCGGCGCGCTGGGCGAGACCGCCGGACAGCTGGTGGGGGTGGCGGTCGAGGTGGTCCGCGGGGAACGCGGCCCGTTCGGCGGCGGCCTCGGCGGCGGCCCGCAGGGAGGCGCGCCCCCGGGTCGCGGTCAACGCGGCGACCGTCTCCTCCAGTTGGGACCGGACGGTGCGGACCGGGGTGAGGTGGGCGGCCGGGCTCTGCGGTACCAGGCCGATGAGCCGCCCCCGCACGGTGCGGGCGAGGGTCCGCTCGTCGGCCGTGAGCAGGTCCAGGTCGCCGAGGAGGGCCGAGCCGGCGGTCTGGGCGTTGCCGGGGAGCAGTCCGAGCAGGGCGGAGGCCAGCACGGACTTGCCGCAGCCGCTCTCCCCGATCAGGGCCAGGCACTCGCCGGGCGCCACGTCGAACCGCGCGTCGGTGACGGCGGCGACGCGGCGAGCCGCGGGCATCAGGAACCGCACGGAGAGTCCGCGGACGGACAGCACAGGCGGGGTGACGTCCATGTCGGCGCTCACAGCATCAGCTCCGATCGGTGGCGGGGGTTGATCCGCTCCCGCCAGGCCCCGGCGAGTCCGGCGATGGCGAGCGTGGGGACGATGAGGAAGAGGCCCGGGAAGAGGGTCGGCCACCACTGGCCGGCGAGGAGGGAGCCGCGCGCGCTCTGGATCAGGGTGCCGAGGCTCGCCGTGTGCGTGGGCAGCCCGAGTCCGAGGAAGGACAGCGCCGACTCGTGCCACATGGCGTGCGGCACCATCAGCACGGCGGCGAGCGCGGCCTGGGGGAGAACGGCGGGCAGCAGGTGCCGTACCGTCACCCGCCACCGGGAGGCCCCACCGGAGACGGCGGCGTCGACGTACGGCCGCGACCGCAGCGACAGCACCTCGGCACGGACGATCCGGGCCGTGGACAGCCAGTGGGTCAGCGCCACCGAGATCACCACCGGCCACACCCCGGGCCGGAACATGGCCACGATGAAGATGCCGAGCAGCAGGTGCGGCACGGACGAGAACGTGTCGACCACCCGCATCAGGGCCCGGTCGGCCCACCCGCCCAGCGCCCCGGCGGCCGCGCCCACCGCCGTGCCGACGACGGTCGCGGTCAGTGCCGCCGCCACCCCGACGAGCAGCGAGACGCGCAGGCCGTAGACGCAGCGCAGCAGCAGGTCGCGGCCGACGTCGTCGGTGCCGAACGGGTGGGCCCAGGAGGGCGGTCGCAGCTTGGCGGCGAGGTCGACGGCCTGCTGGTCGAGCTGGACCAGCGGCGGCACGAGCAGCACGGCCAGGACGGTCGCGGTCACCAGCACGGCGGAGGTGCGCACGCGCAGGGCGCGGGTGGAGCGGCGCCGGGGTCCGTGCGAGCGCCACTCGGTCCGCTCCGGGGCGGCGGGTGCGTCACATGTCACTGAGCTTCACCCTCGGGTCGAACAGTCCGTAGAGCAGGTCGGCGAGCAGGTTCCCGGCGAGCACCGCTGCGGTGGCCAGGGTCGTCAGGGCGGCGAGCAGCGGGAAGTCGACGGCGGTGGCCGCCTCGACGGTGGCCGCGGCGATGCCCGGCCAGCTGAAGACGCTCTCCACCAGCAGCGCCCCGGTGATGAGTTCGGGGACGCGGGAGCCGATGAGCGTGAGCACCGGAAGGAGCCCGGAGCGCAGGGCGTGGCCGAGCAGGACGGTGCCTTCGCTCAGGCCGCGGGCGCGGGCGCCGCGTACGGGGTCCTCCGCCAGCGCGTCGCCGACGCCCTGGCGTACGTACAGGGTGAACCACGGCAGCTGGGACACGGCGAGGACACCGGCGGGCAGGAGGAGATGGCTCGTGACCTGTCCTGGCGTGACCTGTTCGCTGCCGGTGTCGGTCAGACCGCCCGCCGGGAGGACGTCCCACTGGAGGGCGAACAGCCAGATCGCGAGCAGCGCGATCCAGAAGACCGGTGCCGCCTCCAGCGTGTAGGCGAGGGAGGTGACGGTCCGGTCGACGAGCGAGCCGGGGCGACGGGCGGCGAGCACGCCGAGGACCGTGCCCACCAGCACGGCGGCGGCGAAGGCGACCGCGCAGAGCAGCGCGGACCACACGAGCCGTTCGCCGATGACCTGGGCGACCGGCTGCCGCATGACGCTGGAGTGGCCGAGGTCGCCGGTGAGGGCGGAGGTCAGCCAGTGCCACCAGCGGGCGGCGAAGGGCCGGTCCACGCCGAGGTTCTCGCGCAGCTGGTCCAGGGTCCGCTGGTCGGCGCCGAGCGCGGCGGTGCCGGCGTACGCCTTGACGGGGTCGAAGGGGGAGGCTGCGGCGATGGCGAACACACCGAAGGTGACGACGAGCAGGACGGGGACGGCGAACAGGGCCCGTCGTCCCGCCAGTCGTGCCATCGCTCCCCAGGGGAGGCGGGTCACTTCTTCGGCTGCCAGTCCTCGATGTTCCACCAGGGGCCGCTGGCGAAGCCGTGCTCGTGCGGCTCCAGCTGGGTGGTCAGGCCGTCCCAGCGGTCGGCCAGCACGTAGAGGTGGTCGATGTGGGTGAGAAAGGTGTAGCCGGGGTCCTGCGCCAGGGCGCGCTGGAGCTTGTCGTAGGCGGACGTGCGCTCGGCCGGGTCCTGGCTGCGGCGGCCGTTGTCGAGGGCGCGGTCCACGGCCGGGTTGTCGTAGCGGGCCATGTTGTTGAAGCCGTCGCCGGCGAGGGAGGAGTGCAGCAGGGTGTAGAGGCCGAAGTCGGGGTCGCCGGTGCTGCCGAAGCCGGCGAGGACGGCGTCGTCCTTCATGCGGGGCTCGATGACCTCCCAGGTGGCGCTCTCCACCTTCACCTCGATGCCGGCCTTCTTGGCGTCGGAGGCGTAGGCGAGGGCGTGGTCCTGGCGGACCTTGTCGCCGGAGGGGTAGAGCAGGGTGAAGGCCGCCCGCTGTCCGTCCTTGGTGCGGACGCCGCCCTCGCCGGGCTTCCAGCCGGCCTCGTCCAGGATCTTGCCGGCCTTGCCGAGGTCCTGGGTGCGCTCGATGTCCTCGGTGAACGCGGGATCGTCGACGGGCAGCGGTCCGTACGCCGGGCGGCCCGCGCCGTCGAGGATCTTGTCGACCATGGCCTCGCGGTCCACGGCGGCATCGAGGGCCCGGCGGATCGCGCGGTCGCCGGTGACCTTGTTCGCGGTGGGGAGGGTGACGGCCCGGAAGTCGTAGGACCGGGCCTCGTAGGTCCGCTTGGCGTCGTCGTCCTTGAACGTGGTGGCGAGGTTGGGCGGGAGGACCGCGCCGTCGAGGTCGCCGGAGCGCAGACGGGTGGCGCGCACGTTGTCGTCGCCGATGACCGCCATGGTGAAGGTCTTCACCTTCGGCTCGCCGCCCCAGTAGCGGGGGTTGGCCTTGAAGGTGAGCTTCTCGCCCTTGCTCCACCGGGCGAGGACGTACGGCCCGGTGCCGACCGGCTTCGTGTGGAAGGAACCGGTGTTGGGGTCCTGCTCCCCCGCGATGTGCTCGGGGACGATGGGCAGAACGGTGCGTGCGGCGAAGGGCGCGTAGGGGTACTTGAGCGTGAAGACGACCTTGTCGTCGCCGCTCGCCTCGACCTCCTTGACGGCGTCCAGCTCGCTCTTGAAGGTGTTGTTGGTCTTCGGGTCGAGGGCGGTCCGGTACGTGTAGACGACATCGGCGGCCGTCAGCGGTTCGCCGTCGCTGAACTCGACCCCGTCGCGCAGGGTGTAGGTGTAGGTGCGGCCGCCGTCGGTGACCTCGGGGAGTTCCGCCGCCAGAGCGGGCTTCAGCTTGAGGTCGGCGTCGCGGGCGAGGAGTCCGTCGAAGATCTTGGAGTTCCCGTCCTTGCCGTAGCCGAGCAGCGGGCTGAGGGTGTCCGGCTCGGAGGCGACCCCGAGCACGACGGACCCAGCGGACTTGCCGTCGCCCGAACCGCCGCTGCTGGGGGCCGAGCAGGCGGTGACCGCCGCGGCCAGTGCCGCCGTGACGGCGGCCCCTCGTATCCGACGGGTCGACATGTGACCTCACACCCTTGTTGCTCATATAAGGCTGTTGCAAAGACATCGCAATTAAACAGGATCGGCGGGCGTCCCGGACCCGGGTCGCCCGCCGTACCGTTCACCGTCGTGTTCAGGCCTGGGTCAGGGTGATGTCCTGCCCCTGGACCGCGTGGAAGCTGGGCAGCGGCAGGCCGCTGAAGGTGCGCAGCTCCATCAGGGTGGCCTCGACGTGGGCCGCCCCGGCCACGAGTGCGCCGGGCGCGGTCCCGCCCGCGTTCACCCAGCGGTGCACCGCGCCGTCGCACACGGCCCGGGTGCCGCCGATGCCGTGACGGGCCGTGGAGGCGCCCTGGCTCACCGAGGAGCTGACGAAGACCGGGCCGCTGGAGCTCGCGCAGCGGTAGGTGCCGGACAGGGTGACGGTGCCGTCGGCGGCGATCCGGCCCACCGTGTCGACCGTCACGGAGCCGGTCGGGGCGGCGGCGGACGCGGTGGCGGGTGCCGCGCCGGCACCCGTGAGGAGGAGCAGCGCGGCACCGGCCGCCGCGCCGAGAAGGGGACGTACACGCATGGGGGAAACCTCCCGGAAGGGGTGGATTTGCGGCTTCCACTCGTACCGGCCCTCCGGGCCGGCGCCCGTGACCCTCACCCCATCGGTGGCGAGTCCGCGCCGGCCGTCGTGGAACCGTCCTGGGAATGTCCTGGGCGTGTCACGCTTCCGGTCGGGCCGTTCCGATGACTCCGGTGCGGGAGGATGGTCTGTCTGTACGAGTCAGACGAACCCTTCGGATGGCCCTACCGACGTGGAGGTGCGCCATGTGTGCCCACCAGCCCCTGTGCCCCGCGACCGACTCCCCCGCCGCACACGTCGTGGCGGCCCGCCCCGAGCAGGGCTGGAGCCTGCTGTGCGACGGGACGGTCCTCTTCGACGACACCGGCGAACTGCTCCCGGACGGGCGCGTGGTGCAGCCGCGCCGGGTGACGGCCGAGGGGCTGGCCGTCGCGGCCTGACCGGAGGGCCGCTCCACGGCGACGCGAAAGCCGCCGCTCTACGGCAGGACCGCGAAGCCGTCCAGTTCCACCATCGCCTCCGCGTCCCACAGCCGGACGACCTCCACGACCGCCATGGCGGGGTAGTCGCGTCCGGCCAGCTCACGCCACAGACGGCCCAGTTCGGGCGCGTGCGTGCGGTACGCCGCGACATCCGTGGCGTAGACGGTGACCCGGGCCAGGTCGGACGGCGTGCCGCCGGCCGCGGCGAGGGCGCCCAGCAGGTTGGTGAGGGCCCTCTCGAACTGTTCGGGCAGGGTATGTCCGACCACCTTGCCGTCGATGTCCAGGGCGGTCTGGCCCGCCAGGAACACCACCCGCGACCCGGAGGCCACGACGGCGTGGGAGAAGCCGGCCGGCGGGGACAGCTCGGGCGGGTTGACGCGCTCGGTGCTCACCGGGCCTCCTGACGGGCGTACAACTCCTTGGCGATGATGCCGCGTTGCACCTCGCTGGCCCCCTCGTAGATCCGCGGGGCGCGCACCTCACGGTAGAGGTGTTCGAGCAGATGGCCGCGTTGCAGCGCCCGGGCGCCGTGCAACTGGACGGCCGTGTCGACGACGTACTGCGCGGTCTCGGTGGCGAGCAGTTTCGCCATGGCGGAGCGCCGGGGCACGTCCGGGGAGCCGGCGTCGTACGCCGACGCCGCCGCGTGGACCATCAGCCGGGCCGCCTCCGTGCGCAGGGCCATCTCGGCGACCTGGTGCGAGACGGCCTGGAGGTCGCGCAGCTTGCCCCCGAAGGCGTCCCGCCCGGCGGTGTGGGCGAGGGTCGCGTCGAGTGCCGCCTGCGCCATGCCGACCGCGAACGCGCCGACGCTGGGCCGGAACAGGTTGAGTGTCCCCATGGCGACCCGGAAGCCGCGGTCCACCTCGCCGAGCACGTCGTCGGCCGTCACGGGCACGGCGTCGAAGTCGAGCGCGCCGATGGGGTGCGGCGAGAGCATGTCGAGTCCGCGGCCGGTCAGGCCCGGCCGGTCGGCGGGCACGAGGAAGGCCGTGACGCCACGGGCCCCGGCTCCCGGGGTGGTCCGGGCGAAGACGGTGTAGAAGTCGGCCTCGGGGGCGTTGGAGATCCAGCACTTCTCGCCGGTGAGGCGCCAGCGGGCGGGGCCGTCGGGGGCGGCGGTGAGGGTCACGGCGGCGGGTGCCGGGCCGGCAGCGGATGCCGTGGCGCCGGTGGGCGCCGGGTCCGCCGCGAGTGCCGGGCCGGCGGCACGCGCCGTGGCGGCCGGTGCCCGGCCGTCCTGTGCGGCGGCTTCCGCCTCCGCCCGCAGCTCCAGCGCCGCCGCGTCCGACCCCGCCCCCGGCTCGCTCAGCGCGAAGGCCGCGATCGCCGTGCCGGCGGTGACCCGGGGGAGCCAGCGGGCGCGTTGCGCCTGTGTGCCGTACGCGTGGACCGGGTGGGCGCCGAGGCCCTGGAGGGCCAGTGCCGTCTCGGCCTCCGTGCAGGCGTAGGCGAGGGATTCGCGCATCAGGCACAGGTCGAGCGCACCCGAGGCGAACAGGCGTCCGAGCAGTCCGAGGCTGCCGAGTTCGGCGACCAGGGCCCGGTTCACATGCCCCGGTTCCCCCTTGTCGGCCAGCGGGCGGAGTCGCTCCGCGGTCAGGGTGCGCAGTTCGGCACACCAGGCGAGTTGTGCCGGTTCGAGCGAGAATGCGGTCATCGCCGGTCCCTTCTCCGCCACCCTGCGTTCCGGCTGGGCCACTCCGAGGCTATCGCGGACCGTTGACTGTCGTCACCAACACGATACGCTCCAGGGGCGAGCCCACCACGCCAAGGGGGCGAACCGTATGAACGCACGGGGCACGGCCCACGTCGACACCTTCACCCGGGACCATCTGCCACCCCCGGACCAATGGCCCGAGCTCCGCTTCGATCTGCCGGAGCTGCACTACCCCGAACGGCTCAACTGCGCCGCCGAACTGCTGAACGGCCCGCCCGACGACCGCCCGGCGTTCCTCACCGCCACCGGCGAGCCGTGGACGTACGGCGAGCTGCGCGCCCGCGTGGACCGCGTCGCCCATCTGCTCACCGGCGAACTCGGCGTCGTCCCCGGCAACCGGGTGCTGCTGCGCGGCCCCACCACCCCCTGGCTCGCCACCTGCTGGCTGGCGGTGCTGAAGGCGGGGGCCGTGGCGGTCACGGTGCTCGCCCAGCAGCGCCCGCACGAGCTGAGCACGATGTGCGAGATCGCGCGGGTGCGGCACGCCCTGTGCGACATCCGGGCCGTCGACGACCTCGCCAAGGCCGAGATCCCCGGCCTGCGGATCACCACCTACGGCGGTGACACCCCGGACGACCTCCTCAACCGCCCGGCGCCGGACACGCCGTACGGGGCCGTCGCCACGGCGGCCGACGACGTGGCACTGATCGCCTTCACCTCCGGCACCACCGGCCGCCCCAAGGGCTGTATGCACCTCCACCGGGACGTCCTGGCGATCGCCGACACCTTCTCCCGGCACGTCCTGAAGCCCCGCGCGGACGACGTGTTCACGGGCAGTCCCCCGCTGGGCTTCACCTTCGGTCTCGGCGGGCTGGTGGTCTTCCCGCTGCGGGCCGGCGCGAGTGCGCTGCTGCTCGAACAGGCGGGGCCCCGGCAGCTGCTGCCCGCCATCGCCCGGCACCGGGTCTCCGTGCTGTTCACCGCGCCGACGGCGTACCGCGCGATGCTCGACGAGCTCGACGGGCACGACGTCTCCTCCCTGCGCCGCTGCGTCTCGGCCGGCGAGAACCTGCCCGCGGCCACCTGGCAGGCCTGGCACGAGCGCACGGGCCTGCGCGTCATCAACGGCATCGGCGCCACCGAACTGCTGCACATCTTCATCTCCGCGGCCGACGACCGGATCCGGCCCGGGACCACCGGCGTTCCCGTGCCGGGCTGGCACGCGCGCGTGCAGGACGCGGACGGCGAGCCCGTACCCGACGGGCAGCCGGGGCTGCTCGCCGTGCGCGGTCCGGTCGGCTGCCGGTACCTCGCCGACCCGCGGCAGCGCGACTACGTGCGCGACGGCTGGAACGTCACCGGCGACACCTACGTCCGCGATCCCGACGGCTACTTCCGCTACGTCGCCCGCGCCGACGACATGATCATCTCGGCCGGGTACAACATCGCAGGCCCCGAGGTGGAGGACGCGCTGCTGCGGCACCCGGACATCGCGGAGGCGGCGGTCGTGGGACGGCCCGACGAGGCCCGCGGGCAGGTCGTGCTGGCCTTCGCCGTCCTCAAGGAGGGCGCCGAACGGGACGCCGAGGCACTGCGCGCCTTCGTGAAGAAGGAGCTGGCACCGTACAAGTGCCCGCGCGAGATCGTCTTCCTGGACGCGCTGCCGCGTACGGCCACCGGAAAACTCCAGCGGTTCAGGCTGCGTGCCCCGGGGGTACCGGAAGGCGACCAGGAGTGATCCGTACGACCTAAGATGATCAACGTGTCCGACCAGCATGCACCACGGTCTCTCATCGTCACGCTCTACGGCGCGTACGGCCGCTTCGTGCCGGGCCCCGTGCCGGTAGCCGAACTGATCCGGCTGCTGGCCGCGGCCGGCGTGGACGCTCCGTCCGTACGCTCCTCGGTGTCGCGGCTCAAGAGACGCGGACTGCTCGTGCCCGCCCGCACCACCCAGGGTGCGGCCGGCTATGAACTGTCCCCGGACGCCCGCCAGTTGCTGGACGACGGCGACCGCCGCATCTACGCCTCGGCGCCGCCCGAGGACGAGGGCTGGGTGCTGGCGGTGTTCTCTGTGCCGGAGTCGGAGCGGCAGAAGCGGCACGTGCTGCGCTCCCGGCTGGCCGGACTCGGTTTCGGCACGGCCGCTCCGGGCGTGTGGATCGCGCCCGCGCGGCTGTACGAGGAAACCCGGCACACGCTCCAGCGGCTGCGGCTCGACGCGTACGTCGACTTCTTCCGCGGTGACCACCTCGGCTTCGCCCCGACCGCGGAGGCCGTCGCCCGGTGGTGGGACCTGGCCGCCATCGCCAAGGAGCACGAGGCGTTCCTCGACCGGCACGCGCGCGTGCTGCACGCCTGGGAGAAGCGCGAGGACACGCCGCCCGAGGAGGCCTACCGGGACTACCTCCTCGCCCTGGACTCCTGGCGCCACCTCCCCTACACCGACCCGGGCCTGCCGTCCGAGCTGCTTCCCGCGGACTGGCCGGGGGTCCGCTCGTCGGCGGTGTTCCGGGGGCTGCACGAGCGGCTGCGGGACGCGGGGGCGGGGTTCGTGGGGCTCTGAACCCCGCAGGCTCCGCCCGGTTTGCCGCGTTTGCTCCGCTGCGGAACGGTCAACGATGTCCGCGATCGCGCTGAGCCCGGCGTCCGGTGTGCTCTTCTTCTGGTGGGGGCAGCGCTTCCTGCTGGGCGGGCAGGTCCGCTGGAGCGATCTGCTCCCCGGGGCGCTGGCCACCATGGCGGGCCTGGTCGGCCTGCGCACCTTCTCCTACTTCGTCTTCACACCGCTCATCGTCACCAACGCGATCAACTACGGAGCGGTCGGCGTCGTCCTCGTCGTGGAGTCCTGGCTCATCGGCGTGGGCTACGTCGTCTACGGCGGGGCGCTGCTGGGCCGCTGGGTCCCGGAGCACCACGGACACCGGTATCACGCCGGGTAGCCGAACCTCGTACCAACGCACATGCCACCCCCAGGGATCTCAAGCCCGGCTCATGCGAATGCACAGGGGGTCTTACCCTTGCATCTGCGGCATTATCATCGGCGCATACTCACCTGAGGGAGCAGACCCGTGACGACCCGTACCGTGCGCCGGACGCGCCACCCGCTCCAGGTTGCCGCAGCAGGAGCCGCCGCCCTGCTGGCCCTGAGTGCCTGCTCGTCGTCCGGCTCGGATTCCTCGGCGAAGCCGGACTCCTCCGGGCCGGGCAAGCCCTCCGGCGAGGTGACCGTGTTCGCCGCGGCCTCGCTGAAGGAGAGCTTCACGACGCTGGGCAAGCGGTTCGAGAAGGAGCACCCCGGCACGAAGGTCACCTTCAGCTTCGGCGGCAGCGACTCCCTCGCCGCGAGCATCACCGGCGGCGCCCCGGCGGACGTCTTCGCCTCGGCCAGCCCCAGGACGATGAAGATCGTCAAGGACGCCGGGGCCGTCTCGGGCACGCCCGCGACCTTCGTCCGCAACGAGCTGGAGATCGCCACCCTCCCGGGCAACCCGCACCGGGTCTCCTCCCTCGAGGACCTCACCGGACGGGACCTGAAGGTGGTGCTCTGCGACAAGGAGGTGCCGTGCGGCGCCGCCGCGCGGCAGGCCCTCGACGCGGCCCGGCTCACGCTCACGCCGGTGTCGTACGAGCAGGACGTCAAGGCCGCGCTGACCAAGGTCGAGCTGAAGGAGGCCGACGCCGCCGTCGTCTACAAGACGGACGTGCACGCGGCGGGTGACAAGGTGGAGGGCGTGGAGTTCCCCGAGTCCGCCGACGCCGTCAACGACTACCCGATCGCCCTGCTCAAGGACGCGAGGAACGCCGAGGCAGCCAAGGCGTTCATCGCGCTGGTGCAATCCGCCGAGGGCCAGAAGGTCCTGAGCGGGGCCGGGTTCCTCACGCCGTGACCTCCCCGACCGACACGTCGCGCGCCGCGGCCGGCACCCTCCGGGTCGGTCCGCGGCGCCGGCGCGTCCGCCCGGGCGTCCCGCTGCCCCTGCTGCTCCCCGCGCTGATCGGTCTGGCCTTCCTGATCGTGCCGCTGGTCGCCCTGCTCGTGCGGACCCCGTGGCACAGCCTGCCCGAGCAGCTGACCAGCGCGGACGTCTGGCTGGCGCTCAGACTGTCCCTGCTCAGCGCCACGGCGGCCACCGCCGTCAGCCTGGTCATCGGCGTGCCGCTGGCCTGGCTGCTGGCCCGCGTCGACTTCCCCGGCCGCGGCCTCGTGCGCGCCCTCGTCACCCTCCCCCTGGTCCTGCCGCCGGTCGTCGGCGGTGTGGCGCTGCTGATGGCGCTCGGCCGCAACGGCATCGTCGGGCAGTGGCTCGACGCGTGGTTCGGGATCACCCTGCCCTTCACCACGGCGGGGGTCGTGATCGCGGAGGCGTTCGTGGCGATGCCGTTCCTCGTCATCAGCGTCGAGGGCACCCTGCGGGCCGCCGATCCGCGCTACGAGGAGGCGGCCGCGACCCTGGGCGCGTCCCGCTTCACCGCGTTCCGCCGGGTCACGCTGCCGCTGATCGCGCCGGGCATCGCGGCGGGCGCGGTCCTCGCCTGGGCGCGGGCGCTCGGCGAGTTCGGTGCGACGATCACCTTCGCCGGCAACTTCCCCGGCCGCACCCAGACCATGCCCCTGGCCGTCTACCTGGCCCTGCAGAGCGACCCGGAGGCCGCGATCGCCCTCAGCCTGGTGCTGCTGACGGTGTCGATCGCGGTGCTGGCGGGGTTGCGCGACCGTTGGATGCGTGCCGGATGACCCAGACCCACGAACAGGACGCGCACGCCGGCACCGCGACGGACGGGCTCGACGCCCGGCTCGTCGTGGAGCGCGGCGGCTTCCGTCTCGACGTGGCGCTGAGCGTCGCGCCCGGCGAGGTCGTCGCCCTGCTCGGGCCGAACGGCGCCGGCAAGACCACCGCGCTGCGCGCCCTCGCCGGTCTGACCCCGCTCTCCGGTGGCCATCTGCGGCTGGACGGCAGGGAGCTGGACCGTACGCCGCCGGAGGCCCGCCCCGTCGGTGTCGTCTTCCAGGACTATCTGCTCTTCCCCCACCTCACGGCCCTCGACAACGTCGCCTTCGGCCCCCGCTGCCAGGGCGCGAGCAAGGCGGAGGCCCGGGCGCAGGCCGCCGAGTGGCTCGACCGCCTCGGCCTCGCGGCGCACACCGGCGCCAGACCGCGCAGGCTCTCCGGCGGCCAGGCCCAGCGCGTCGCCCTCGCCCGCGCCCTGGCGACCCGCCCCCGGCTGCTGCTCCTCGACGAGCCGCTGGCGGCCCTGGACGCCCGCACCCGCCTGGAGGTCCGCGCCCGGCTCCGGCGCCATCTGGCCGACTTCGAGGCGGTCGCGGTGCTCGTCACCCACGATCCGCTCGACGCCATGGTGCTGGCCGACCGTCTGGTGGTCGTGGAGCACGGCCGGGTCGTCCAGGAGGGCACCCCGGCCGACATCGCCCGCCACCCCCGTACGGACTACATCGCGCAGCTCGTCGGCCTGAACCTCTACCGGGGCGAGGCCGACGGCCACACCGTCCGTCTCGCCGACGGCCCGCCCCTCACCACCACGGAGGTCCTGTCCGGCCCGGTCTTCGTGGCGTTCCCGCCCAGCGCGGTCACTCTCCACCGCGACCGGCCGACCGGCTCCAGCGCCCGCAACCTGTGGTGCTGCGAGGTGGCCGGCCTGGAGGCCCACGGCGATCAGATCCGGGCCGACCTCACCGGTGAACTCCCCCTCGCCGCCGACCTCACGACGGTCGCCGCGGCCGAGCTCGACCTCCACCCGGGCGCGCGGGTCTGGGCCACGGTGAAGGCGACGCAGACCCACGCCTATCCGGTCTGAGGCGGTCGGCATCCCCGTGGCTCAGGCTGCCGTCCTGACCGGCGAGCCCTCCGGGACGACGACGGTCTCCCGCACGACGCGGCGCCGCCGGGCCGGCACGAGCAGCGGGTGGGCGACGCCCCAGGCCGCGCCCTTGCAGATGATCTCCTTGTAGAGAGCGGCGAGCCGGCCGGTCAGGGCCGCCGACACCGCCCGGTCGTCCGCGGTGACGTACTGGATCAGGCCGTCCTTGCGGCCCAGTGAGATGCACTGGTTGAAGTAGCGCACGGGCACGGTCGGAAGCTTGCCTCCGGTCAGCCGGGCCGCGATGGCGTCGGCGGCCTGCCAGGCGGTGGGGACGCCCGAGGCGCACGACATCCGCAGGGGCTTGTCCCCGGGGCCCATCGCCAGGGCCGCGTCGCCGATGGCGTACACGTCCGGGTGCGACACCGAGCGCATGGTCCGGTCGACGACGATCTGGCCGGTGCCGGTGACCTCCAGGCTGGTCGCCTGGGCGATCGGGTGGACGGCGAAGCCCGCGGTCCACACGGTGACCGCGGCCGGGATGGCCGTACCGTCGGCGGTGGTGAGGTGACCGGCCTCGACGGCGGTGACGGCGGTGTGCTCGTGGACGGTGATGCCGAGCCGGCCGAAGACCTCGCGCAGGTGCCGGCCGCCCTTGTCCGAGAGCCAGTCGCCGAGGCCGCCGCGGGCGGCGAGGGCGACGTCGAGGTCCGGGCGGGCCTCGGCGATCTCGGTCGCCGCCTCCACGCCGGTGAGACCGCCCCCGACCACGACCACGGATTCTCCGGCGGCCAGGCCGGCCAGGCGCTCGCGCAGCCGGAGCGCTCCGGGGCGGCTCGCGATCTCGTGGGCGTGCTCGGCGGTACCGGGCACCCCCTGGTCGTTCCAGCCGCTGCCGAGGGCGTACACGAGGGTGTCGTACTCCAGTACCTCCTTGGTCGGCTCCCCGGTGGCGTCGGTCGCGGGGGCGGCGACGGTGACGGTCCGGCGGTCGACGTCGAGGGCGGTGACCTTTCCCTGCTTCAGTGCGACGCCGGTGCCCGCGAACATCTCACCGAAGGGCCGGGGCGCGAGGTCCTGGCCGACTGCGAGCTGGTGCATCCGGACGCGCTCGACGAAGTCGGGCTCGGCGTTGACGAGGGTGATGGCGACGTCTTCACGGTGCAGTCGCCGGGCGATGCGCCCGGCGGCGGTGGCTCCGGTGTAGCCGGCTCCGAGGACGACGATGCGGTGCTGCATGGCGTGGCTCCTGTCATGACGGCTGTCTCCAGCGGATTCACCCCTTGAACCGGGGGGCCCGCCGTTTCCTGACAGGAATGTGATGTGATGCACATCACATCGCGCCCGGCCGGGTCAGAAGACCGTGAGCAGGGGGTCTCCGTGGTCGCCGGCGGCCCAGAGCCGGGTCGCGCGTTCGAGCTTGTCGGGGTTGACCTGGTTGCGGAACGCGACGATGCCGTCGGCGGCGACCTCCAGGCACATGACGCCGATGACCCGGCCGTCGAGGACCACCACGACGGCGGGGTCGCCGTTGGCGGTCCAGGCGTAGACCCCCGGCGAGCCGCCGACCAGGGCGCGCTTGGCCGCACCGGGCTTGAACAGGCCCCGCATGAACTTCGCGACCGCGAGGGCGCCCTCGAAGGCCTTGGCGCGGGCCGGGACCTTCCCGCCGCCGTCGCCGATCGCGACGGCGTCCTGGGTGAGCAGCCGCACGAGCGGCTCGGTCCGCCCGCTCGCGGCGGCCGCGAGGAACTCGTCGATGACCCGCCGCGCGGCGGCCTCGTCGATCTCGGTGCGCGCACGGGCCCTGCCCTCGGCGACGTGCTTCTTCGCGCGGTGCAGGATCTGCTGGCTGGCGGCCTCGGTGATGTCGAGGATCTCCGCGATCTCCCGGTGCGGGTAGTCGAAGGCCTCCCGCAGCACGTACACCGCCCGCTCGTTCGGGGAGAGGCGCTCCAGCAGGACCAGCACCGCGTAGGAGACCGATTCGCGCTGCTCGGCGGTGTCGGCGGGCCCGAGCATCCGGTCCCCGGCGAGCAGCGGCTCGGGCAGCCACTGGCCGACGTAGGTCTCGCGCCGCGCACGGGCCGAGGTGAGCTGGTTGAGGCACAGGTTGGTGAGCACCTTCGTCAGCCATGCCTCGGGAACGTCGATGCGGTCGATGTCGGCACCCTGCCAGCGCAGGAACGTCTCCTGCACGGCGTCCTCGGCCTCGCTCGCCGACCCGAGCAGCCGATAGGCGACGGCCTCCAGACGTGGCCTGAAGGCTTCGAACCGGTCCACGTCGTCCATGGTCATGGCCATGCCCCGGATCCTAACGTCCCCGGGCGGCGCCGTTCCCGAGGCTCAGCCGCGGTTTCGGTGCGTCGGTGCGGCCCGTCTGGGGGCGGCGGCTGCCCGCGCGATAGGGGGTCGGCCAGGTCGCGCCCGGGCCCGTGTAGCCCTGCTCGGCCGCCGCGTGCAGGGTCCAGTGGGGGTCGTAGAGGTGGGGACGGGCGAGGGCGCAGAGGTCGGTGCGGCCCGCCAGGATCAGGGAGTTGACGTCGTCCCAGGAGGAGATCGCGCCGACCGCGATCACCGGGATGCCGGTGGTGTGGCGGATCCGGTCCGCGAACGGCGTCTGGTACGACCGTCCGAACTCCGGCCGCTCGTCCGCCACGACCTGGCCGGTCGACACGTCGATCGCGTCGGCGCCGTGCGCGGCGAAGGCCCGGGCGATCTCGACGGCGTCCTCGGCGGTCGTCCCGCCCTCGGCCCAGTCGGTGGCGGAGATGCGGACGGTCATGGGCCGCTCCCCCGGCCACACGTTCCGTACGGCGTCGAAGACCTCCAGCGGGAAACGCAGCCGCTTCTCCAGGGAGCCGCCGTAGGCGTCGGTGCGCCGGTTGGTCAGCGGGGAGAGGAACCCGGACAGCAGGTAGCCGTGCGCGCAGTGCAGTTCGAGCAGGTCGAAGCCGGCCCGGGCGGCGCGGACGGCGGACGCCGTGAACTGTTCCCGGATGTCCGTCAGTTGAGCCCGGGACAGCTCGCGAGGAGTCTGGCTGAACCCCTTGTACGGGAGCGCCGAGGGAGCCACGAGCGGCCAGTTGCCCTCCTCCAGCGGCTCGTCCATGCCCTCCCACATCAGTCGGGTGGAGCCCTTGCGGCCGCTGTGGCCGAGCTGCACGCCGATCGCGGTGCCGGGGGCCCGGTCGTGCACGAAGTCGGTGATCCGCTTCCAGGCCTCGGCCTGCCGGCCGGTGTAGAGGCCGGCGCAGCCGGGCGTGATCCTGCCCTCCTCGCTGACGCACACCATCTCGGTCATCACCAGCCCGGCCCCACCCAGCGCCCGCGCGCCCAGGTGGACGAGGTGGAAGTCGCCGGGGACGCCGTCGGCCGCGGAGTACATGTCCATGGGCGAGACGACGACCCGGTTGCGCAGGGTCAGGCCGCGCAGCCGGAACGGTGTGAACATCGGGGGCGTGCCGGGCGGGCAGCCGAACTCGCGCTCCACCGTCTCCGTGAAGCGGGCGTCGCGCAGCCGCAGGTTGTCGTGCGTGACGCGGCGGCTGCGGGTGAGCAGATTGAAGGCGAACTGGCGGGGCGGCTGGTCCAGGTACAGGGCGAGGTTCTCGAACCACTCCAGGCTGGCCCGGGCCGCGCGCTGCGTGGAGGCGACGACGGGGCGCCGCTCGGCCTCGTAGGCGGTCAGCGCCTCGGGCAGCGAGTCCCGCTCCTCCAGGCAGGCGGCCAGGGCCAGCGCGTCCTCGACGGCGAGCTTGGTGCCGGAGCCGATGGAGAAGTGGGCCGTGTGCGCGGCGTCCCCGAGGAGGACGACGTTGCCGTGCGACCAGCGGTCGTTGACGACCGTGCGGAACGTCGTCCACGTGGAGTTGTTCGACTTCAGGGGGCGGCCGTGGAGCGCTTCCGTGAAGATCTTGGCGCAGCGCTCGATCGACTCCGCTTCGTCGAGCTCGTCGAAACCGGCCGCGTGCCAGACCTCTTCGCGCATCTCGACGATCACCGTCGAGGCGTCGGGGGCGTAGGGGTAGCCGTGGAGCTGCATCACGCCGTGTTCGGTCTCGGCGATCTCGAAGCGGAAGGAGTCGAAGGGGAAGTCGGCGGCGAGCCAGATGTAGCGGCAGCGGTGGGTGGTCACCCGGGGGCGGAAGACGTCGGCGTAGGCCTCGCGAGTGGTGCTGTGGACGCCGTCCGCGGCGATGACCAGGTCGTGGGTGTGCGGGAGGTCTTCCGGGGCCTCGGTGTGGAAACGGAGGCCGACGCCGAGTTCGCGGCAGCGGGTGTGGAGGATCTCGAGCAGCCGCTTGCGGCCCAGGGCCGCGAAACCGTGGCCGCCGGAGGTGTGGCGTTCCCCGCGGTGGACGATGTCGATGTCGTCCCAGCGGGTGAAGTGCTGCTGGAGGGCCTCGTAGACCTGGGGGTCGGCGTGTTCGATGCCGCCGAGGGTTTCGTCGGAGAGGACCACGCCGAAGCCGAAGGTGTCGTCCGGGGCGTTGCGTTCCCAGACGGTGATGTCCCGGGTGGGGTCGAGGCGCTTGAGGAGGGCGGCGGCGTAGAGGCCGCCGGGGCCGCCGCCGATGATCGCGACGCGCAGGGGGTGGCTCTTGCCGTCGCGCGAGTGCGGGTGCGTGGGGGCTTGTCGCGCCCGCGCGGCGGTAGCCGCACATTCAGCGCGGCCCCGCGCCCCTGAGGGCACCGCAGTCACCGTCCGCTCCATTTGGGAGGGCGCTTCTCTGTGAACGCCGCGTGGAATTCCGCGTAGTCCTCCCCCGTCATCAGGAGGGCCTGGGTCGAGGCGTCCAGTTCGATCGAGGCCGCCAGGGGCATGTCCAGTTCGGATGTCAGGAGCGCCTTAGTCTGGGCGTACGCCAGGGCCGGGCCCTGGGCCAGGCGGTGGGCCAGTTGGTGTGACGTCTCGTCCGCCCGGCCCTCCTCCGTCAGTTCGCTGATCAGGCCGATGCGCTCCGCCTCGGGGGCCCGGACCGGGTCGCCCAGCATCAGCAGGCGGGTCGCGTGGCCCAGGCCGACGACCCGGGGCAGCAGGTAGGCCGCGCCCATGTCGCCGCCGGAGAGGCCGACGCGGGTGAAGAGGAAGGCGAAGCGGGCGGTGGGGTCGGCGATGCGGAAGTCCGCGGCCAGGGCGAGGACCGCTCCGGCGCCCGCCGCCACGCCGTGCAGCGACGCGATCACCGGGAACGGGCACTCCCGGATCGCGCGGACCACCTGGCCGGTCATCCGGTTGAAGTCCAGGAGCTGGGCGGTGTCCATGCCGAGGGTCGCGCCGATGATCTCGTCGACGTCGCCGCCGGAGCAGAAGCCGCGGCCCTCGCCGGCCAGCACCAGGGCCCGTACGGACCGCTCCCGGGACAGCTCCGCGAGCAGGTCGCGCAGGTCGGCGTAGGCGCCGAAGGTGAGCGCGTTGAGCTTCTCGGGACGGGCCAGGGTGACGGTGGCGACGCCGTCGGAGACGTCGACGCGCAGATGCTCCCAGCCGGGGGTGCGGGCGGCGGAGCCGGTGAAGGGACTCATGACGTGCGGCCTCCTCGGGCGGGCACTGCCTCACTGAGCTCTACCCTCCGAAGCTATCACCCATCCGTGACTGTCGTCATGAGTGCGCGATAGACCGTTCGGGTAGGACTTCGGTGTGGGCCCGGCTGACCTGGGCCGGTCACATCCGTCACAGATCGTCCACACCGGCGTAACGGCGGGAGCAGCTGTGCGCGGCACCGCGTTCACCTGGGTAAGCCGTCCGGCAAGGAGGCAAGGGCGCCTCCGACGGTGCCCCTCGGACGTCTCCGGAGAGCGGCGCCGTACCATTCATCAGGTTGAAAGCAGGATGTCCTGCTCCATGAACGGACCCGCCGTGTACGAACTCTCCTCAGCCCCCGCCTCCTGGCGCATCGCGCTGCCGCACACCGCAGCGGCGGTGCCCGTGGCCCGTGCCCTGGTCCGTACGGCGCTGGCCGAGCTGGAGCAGGGAGCGGTCTGCGACACCGCGGAGCTGCTGACGGCGGAGCTGGTGGCCAACGCCGTGGAGCACACCCCGGGCGAGACGCCGATAGAGCTGGTCGTGGAGCTGATGCCGTCGGGCTGCCAGGTCGAGGTGCACGACACCGACCCGGCCCCGCCCGGCGACCTCACCTGCCCGGCCGGCGGGCCGCCCGACCCCTGGCAGGAGCACGGGCGCGGGCTGCTGCTGATCCGCGCCCTGAGTTCCTCCTGCGGGCACCGGCCGACCGAGTCCGGCAAGGCGGTCTGGTTCAGACTCCCTGTGGTACCGCCTCAGCGGCGCCCGTCGGCGTGACCGTGGCGAGCCGGGAGTTTTGGCGGCCGTAGAGGACGTAGAGGGCCAGTCCCACGGCCAGGAACCCCGCGAACTGGATCCAGGTCGTCGCGCCCGTCTCGTACATCAGGTACAGGCAGAATCCGACGCCGAGGAGCGGCGTGACGGGGTACAGCGGCACCCGGAAGCTGCGGGCGAGGCCGGGCTCGCGGCGGCGCAGGGCGATGACCGCGATGTTGACGACGGCCATGGTGGCCAGGGTGCCGATGGTGCACAGGTTGACCACCGCGTCCAGCGGGGCGAAGGCCGCGGGAAGCGCGAAGACGCCCGCCACGATCAGCGTGCCGGCGACCGGGGTGGAGGTCTTCGGCGACACCTTCTCGAAGACGCGCGGGATCAGTCCGTCGCGGGACATCGACATCAGGATCCGGGTCTGGCCGTACATCACGGCGAGCACGACCGAGGCGATGGCGACGACCGCGCCGAAGGCGATCACCCCGCCGCCGACGGTGGAGCCGGTGACCTGGTTGACGACGTAGGAGAGAGCCGCCGGACGGCCGCCGACCGCGTCGCCGCCGATGGCACCGATCGCGGCGAGCGCGACCGCGCCGTAGAGCAGCGTGACCAGGCCGATGCAGACGAGGATCGCCACGGGGATGTCCCGGCGCGGGTTCTTCGCCTCTTCACCGGCGGTGGTGATCGCGTCGAAGCCGATGTACGAGAAGAAGGCGGCGGTCGTGCCCGCGCCGATGCCGGCGAGGCCGGTCGGTGAGAACGGGGTGAGGTTGCCGTCCTCGAAGGCGGTGAAGCCGATCGCGATGAAGGCCACCAGGACGGCGAGCTTCAGCACGGCCATCGCGGCCGTGGCCCGGGCACTCTCGCGCACCCCGCGCACCAGAAGGACCGCGGCCAGGGCGATGACGACCACGGCCGGGAGGTTCACCACTCCGCCCTCGCCCGGACCGGCCGACAGGGCCGTGGGCAGGTGCAGTCCGACGACGCTCTCGAGGAGCTCGTTGACGTACTGGCTCCAGCCGACCGCCACCGCGGACACCGACACGCCGTACTCCAGCAGCAGGCACCAGCCGACGAGGAAGGCCGTGCCCTCGCCGAGACCGGCGTAGGCGAAGGAGTACGAGGAGCCGGAGACCGGGATCGCGCCGCCCAGCTCGGCGAAGGCGAACGCCGTGAAGACGCAGGTGACCGCGGCGAGGAGGAAGGAGACGACGACGGCCGGGCCGGCCTGGGCGACCGAGTCGGACAGTCCGACGAAGATGCCGGTGCCGACGATCGCGCCGACGCCGAAGCAGACCAGCTGGAAGAGGCCCATGGTGCGCTTGAGGCCGTGGCCTTCACGGTCGGCGCCCGATTCCGCCACGAGAAGGGCAGGGGGCTTGATACGGGGAGCGGGCATGCGGGTGGTGCTCGTTTCTGGTGGTGCGGGAGTGCGACGGGTTCGTCGCGCGGCGGCCGCGGAGAAGGGGTGGTTCCGGGCCGCCGGTCAGCATAAGGCCTGTTCAGGCGAGGGTTGCCACCATGACCGCCTTGATGGTGTGCATCCGGTTTTCCGCCTCGTCGAAGACGACCGAGTGGGCCGACTCGAAGACCTCGTCGGAGACCTCGAGGTACTCCAGGCCGTGTGCCGCGTGGATCTCCCGGCCGACCTTGGTGCCGAGGTCGTGGAAGGCGGGCAGGCAGTGCAGGAACTTCACGTCCGGGTTGCCGGTGGCGCGCAGGACGTCCATGGTCACGGCGTACGGGGCGAGGGCGGTGATGCGCTCGGCCCAGACCTCCTTCGGCTCGCCCATGGAGACCCAGACGTCCGTGGCGACGAAGTCGGCGCCGCGGACGCCCTCGTCCACGGTCTCGGTGAGCGTGATGCGGGCGCCGCTGGTCGCGGCGAGCGCGCGGGCCCGGTCGACGACCTCCTCGGCCGGCCAGTACTCCTTCGGCGCGACGAGGCGTACGTCCATGCCGAGCAGGGCGCCGGTGACCAGGTAGGAGTTGCCCATGTTGAAGCGGGCGTCGCCCAGGTAGGCGAAGGCGACCTCGGTCAGCGGCTTGTCGCAGTGCTCGGTCATGGTCAGCACGTCGGCGAGCATCTGGGTGGGGTGCCAGTCGTCGGTGAGCCCGTTGTAGACGGGGACGCCGGCGTGCGCGGCCAGCTCCTCCACATTCCGCTGGCTGTCGCCCCGGTACTCGATCGCGTCGTACATCCTCCCCAGCACCCGCGCGGTGTCCTTGACCGACTCCTTGTGCCCGATCTGTGAGCCGGAGGGGTCGAGGTACGTGGTCGAGGCGCCCTGGTCGGCGGCCGCGACCTCGAACGCGCAGCGGGTGCGGGTGGAGGTCTTCTCGAAGATCAACGCGATGTTGCGGCCCCGCAGGTACTGGGTCTCGGTCCCGGCCCTCTTGGCGGTCTTCAGCTCGGCGGCCAGCTCGACCAGAGCGCGGAACTCCTCCTCGGTGAGGTCCAGCTCCTTGAGAAGGTGGCGGCCGGCGAGGGCGGTCGGGACAGTCGCCATGAGGGCGCTCCAGGGATACGGGGACACAGACTTCTGGAATACTATACGAAATGCAGCATGTCTATACGGACGCCTCCCGGGGACCTCCAGCGGCCTCCTACACCGGATCCCGTTCGACCGGGCAGCTCATGCACCGCGGCCCGCCCCTCCCCCGGCCCAGCTCGCTGCCCGGGATCTCTATCACCTCGATGCCCTGTTTGCGCAGATGGGTGTTGGTGGTGGAGTTCCGCTCGTAGGCGACCACGACCCCGGGTTCGACGGCGAGGACGTTGCAGCCGTCGTCCCACTGCTCGCGTTCCGCCGCGTGCACGTCCTGCGTGGCGGTCAGCACACGGATCTGGTTCAGGCCGAGGGCGGCGGCGATCGCGCGGTGCATGTGCTCCGGCGGATGGTCGGTGACCTTCAGCTCCTTCTCGCCGACGCCCGGTTCGATGGTGTACGAGCGGAGCATGCCGAGGCCCGCGTACTGGGTGAAGGTGTCGCCGTCGACCATCGTCATCACGGTGTCGAGGTGCATGAAGGCACGCCGCTTGGGCATGTCGAGGGCCACGATCGTCTCGGCGGAACCGGCGGCGAACAGCTTGTGCGCGAGCATCTCCACCGCCTGCGGAGTGGTGCGCTCGCTCATGCCGATGAGCACCGCCCCGTTGCCGATGACCAGCACGTCCCCGCCCTCGATGGTGGACGGGTAGTCCGTCTGCCCCTTCGACCACTCGTGGAACGTCTCGTCGCGGAACAGCGGGTGGTGCCGGTAGATCGCCTCGAAGTGCACGGTCTCGCGCTGCCGGGCGGGCCAGCGCATCGCGTTGATGGACACGCCGTCGTAGATCCAGGCGGAGGTGTCGCGGGTGAAGAGGTGGTTGGGCAGCGGGCCCAGCAGGAAGTCGTCCAGTTCCATGACGTGGAAGCGCACGGACGTCGGCTCCGGGTGCACGTCGAGGAACTCGCGCTTCGTCATGCCGCCGACCAGGACCTCGGCCAGCTCCCGCGCGGGCAGGTTCTCGAAGGCGGCTCTGAGCGGGTCGGTGGCCAGCGGGCCGTACTCCTTCTCGTCGAAGACCCGTTCCAGGACGAGGGATCTGGCCGCCGGAACCTCGAGCGTCTCGGCCAGCAGGTCACCGAAGAGGTGGACGGCGACACCGCGGTCGCGCAGCACATCGGCGAACCCGTCGTGCTCGGCGCGGGCCCTGCGCACCCACAGCACGTCGTCGAAGAGCAGCGAGGTCTTGTTGCTGGGGGTGAGCCTTTTGAGCTCGAGATCGGGCCGGTGCAGGATGACGCGGCGCAGCCGCCCGGCCTCGGAGTGGACGTGGTATGCCATGCATCCATCCTGACCATCGGAGAGCGTATTGACGCGCTCCTCGACCGTTTCCATGACCGCCAGTTCTCGTCGCGTCGACGACAAACGCGATGGGACGGGCTCATACCCGGGGCGACGCCTCCAGCAGTTCCTCGGGCCGGGCCAGCATCCGGCGGGCGGCCCGGCCCGGTTCGAGGATCGTGCGGGCGACGATCCAGCCCGCGAGGGCATGCGCCCGGCCGGGGCGGCGGCGAGGACGTCGGCGTACCGGACGAGGGCGGCGGTGGCGTCCCCGGCGGCGAGGTGCTCGTCAGCGGTGCGCGGGGCTGCGGGACGGGCGGCGAAGGCGTGGGTGCGCCCATCCGGCCAGGAGGCGCGGTCGGAGCGGAAGCGGAAGTCCGACGGCGCGGCGGCCGGGGCGGGCACCACGTTGCGCAGCCGCCATCCGGTGCGGTGCAGAGCGGCGGCCGTGCGGGCGCGGGACAGCGCGGCCGGGGGGACCGCCTCCCGCAGCCGGCCGTCCAGGGTGCGGGCGAGCCCCGACACGAGGGCGCGGCCCTTAACGGTCAGACGGCCGCTGGTCAGCAGGGTGCATGACGTCCTCACGCTGCTTGGTTCCGCGCGCATCGACGTGCAGGTTCAAGTGCTCGGAGAGCACCCCGGCGAAAAACACCCGCCCGGTGTGACCGGCTCGTGGGGGGGGGAGGTCGGTGGAGACAGCGGCGGGATTACGCGAGTTCGGACGCACGCCGGAAGGGTGGCTGCTCCGCCTGACAGAGGCGCTGTGCGAACTGAGCTGTGTGGAGGATCAGCCTGACTGACCAGCCAACGTAGCACGTCATTTCCCGACTAACCAGGGCGCTTGGCTTCGGAGTCACAAAGCGCAGGTGGGCGACAGCAAAGCCGCCGCCCACCCGTTCACAGCCTCGGGTCGACCGGCTCCGACTCCAGCGCCAGCACCCCGAACACCGCCTCGTGCACCCGCCACAGCGGCTCGCCCTCGGCCAGCCGGTCCAGGGCCTCCAGGCCCAGGGCGTACTCGCGGATCGCCAGGGACCGCTTGTGGTTGAGGAACCGCGAGCGCAGGCGGGCGAGGTTCTCCGGGCGCGTGTACTCCGGGCCGTAGATGATCCGCAGGTACTCGCGGCCGCGGCACTTGATGCCGGGCTGCACCAGGCGGCCCTGGGTGTCGCGGACCACTGCGCCGACCGGCTTGACGACCATGCCCTCGCCGCCGCGGCCGGTCATCTCCAGCCACCAGTCGACACCGGCCCGCACCGACTCCGGGTCGGCGGTGTCGACGTACAGCCGCCGGGTGGTCTGGAGCAGGCCGCTGCCGTCGTGCTCGACGATGCGGTCGAGCAGGGCGAGCTGCTCGTCGTGCGCCAGGCCTGCGAGGCTGCGCCCCTGCACCGCGAGGATCTGGAACGGTGCCAGCCGGACCCCGTCCAGGCCCTCCGTGGTCCAGCAGTAGCGGCGGTACGCCTCGGTGAAGGCGGCCGCGTCGGTGGCGCGTTCGCCGGTGCGGGACAGGAGGCCGGCCACGTCCACGCCGCGCGCCGCCGTGCCCTGCAGGGCGGCCAGCGCCTGCGGGAGCACCGCGCCGGACGCGGCGCCCACGGCGGCGTACTGCGACCGCAGCAGCCCGGACGCCTTCAGCGACCAGGGCATCAACTCGGCGTCCAGCAGCAGCCAGTCGGTCGACAGCTCGTCCCAGAGGCCGGCCTCGCCGATCGCCGTGCGCACCCGGTCGAGGATCTCCTCGGTGAGGGCCTCGTCGTCGAGGAACGGGCGGCCGGTGCGGGTGTAGAGGGACCCGGTCGGGCCTCCCCCAACGCCGAAGCGCTTGCGGGCCGCTTCCGCGTCCCGGCACACCAGGGCCACCGCCCGCGAGCCCATGTGCTTCTCCTCGCACACGACCCGCGCGACGCCGTCGTCCTTGTACTGGGCGAACGCCTCCGCGGGGTGCTCCAGGTAGCCCTCGATGCGACTCGTGGCCGTCGGCGCCATGGTCGGCGGGAGGTACGGCAGCAGCCGCGGGTCCACCGCGAAGCGGCTCATGACCTCCAGGGCCGCCGCCGCGTTCTCCTCGCGGATCGAGATCCGGCCCTGGTGCCGGGTCTCCACGACCCTGCGGCCCCGCACGTCCGCCAGGTCCAGCGGGCGGCCGTCCTGGCCGCCGGGCGCCTCGGTGCGCAGCGGCTTCGCCGGCTCGTACCAGACCTGCTCCGCCGGGACGTCGGCCAGCTCGCGCTCCGGCCAGCGCAAGGCGGTGAGCTTGCCGCCGAAGACCGCGCCGGTGTCCAGGCAGATGGTGTTGTTGAGCCAGGTCGCCTCCGGCACCGGGGTGTGGCCGTAGACGACGGCGGCCCGGCCCCGGTAGTCCTCCGCCCACGGGTAGCGCACGGGCAGGCCGAACTCGTCGGTCTCCCCGGTCGTGTCGCCGTACAGGGCGTGACTGCGGACCCGGCCGGAGGTGCGGCCGTGGTACTTCTCGGGCAGACCGGCGTGGCAGACGACCAGCCGGCCGCCGTCGAGGACGTAGTGGCTGACCAGGCCGTCGAGGAACTCCCGTACCTCGGCGACGAACGCCTCGCTCTCGCCCGCCATCTGCTCGACGGTCTCGGCGAGGCCGTGGGTGTGCTGGACCTTGCGGCCGCGCAGGTAACGGCCGTACTTGTTCTCGTGGTTGCCGGGCACGCACAGGGCGTTGCCGGACTTCACCATCGCCATCACGCGGCGCAGCACACCGGGGCTGTCCGGACCTCGGTCGACCAGGTCGCCGACGAAGACGGCCGTACGGCCCTCCGGGTGGACACCGTCGACGTAGCCCAACTTGCCGAGCAGCGCCTCCAGTTCGGCGGCGCAGCCGTGGATGTCGCCGATGATGTCGAACGGGCCGGTGAGGTGGGTGAGGTCGTTGAAGCGCTTCTCGGTGACGACCGTGGCGTGCTCGACCTCGTCGGCGCCGCGCAGGATGTGCACCTTGCGGAAGCCCTCGCGCTCCAGGTGCCTGAGGGAGCGGCGGAGTTCGCGGGTGTGGCGGTGGATGACCCGGCGGGGCATGTCGGCGCGGTCGGTGCGGGCCGCGTTGCGCTCGGCGCACACCTCCTCGGGTACGTCGAGCACGATCGCGACCGGCAGCACGTCGTACTGCCTGGCCAGGTCGATCAGCTGGCGGCGGGCGTCGGGCTGCACGCTGGTCGCGTCCACGACCGTGCGGCGGCCGGCGGCGAGGCGCTTGCCGGCGATGTAGTGCAGGACGTCGAAGGCGTCCCTGGTGGCGCTCTGGTCGTTCTCGTCGTCCGAGACGAGGCCGCGGCAGAAGTCGGACGAGATGACCTCGGTGGGCTTGAAGTGCCTGCGGGCGAAGGTGGACTTGCCGGAGCCGCTGGCTCCGACCAGCACCACCAGGGACAGGTCGGTGACGGGCAGCACGCGCCCCTGCTGTGTGTCGGTCATGCCGCCTTCGCCTCCTTCGGCGTGGTCAGGGTGAACACGGCCATCTGGGTGGGCGGCCCCACCTCCGGGTCGTCGGGGCCCACGGGTTCGAACCCGACGCCGTAGCCGTGCCGTTCGGCCACCGCCTCGGCCCAGGCGCGGAACTGCGCGCGAGTCCATTCGAAGCGGTGGTCGCCGTGCCGGACGTGCCCGGCCGGGAGGGACTCCCAGCGCACGTTGTACTCGACGTTCGGGGTGGTCACGAGGACCGTCCTCGGACGCGCCGAGCCGAACACGGCGTACTCCAGGGCGGGCAGCCGGGGCAGGTCGAGGTGCTCGATGACCTCGCTGAGCACGGCGGCGTCGTAGCCCTTGAGCCGGACGTCGGTGTACGCGAGCGACCCCTGGAAGAGCTGGACGCGGGAGGCCTGCCGCTCGCCCATGCGGTCCAGCTTCAGCCGCCGGGAGGCGATGGTGAGCGCGCGCATCGACACGTCCACGCCCACGATCTCGGTGAACGCCGGATCCTTGAGCAGTGCCTGCACCAACTGGCCCTGGCCGCAACCGAGATCGAGGACCCGCGCGGCACGGGACTGCCGCAGCGCCGTGACGATCGCCTCGCGGCGCTGCACGGCCAGCGGGGTCGGCTTCTCCTCGGCCTCGGTCTCCGCCTCGACCGCGTTGTCGATCTCCTCGACCTCGCTGTCGTCGGTCTCGGCGAGCCGCACCAGTTCCAGACGCTCGGTGGCCTGCCGGGTCAGCGACCAGCGGCGCGAGAGGTAGCGGCTGGTGATCAGCCGCTGCTCCGGGTGTCCGGGCAGCCAGCCCTCACCGGCGCGCAGCAGCTTGTCGACCTCGTCGGGGGTGACCCAGTAGTGCTTGGCGTCGTCGAGGACGGGGAGCAGGACGTAGAGGTGGCGCAGGGCCTCGGCGAGGGTGAGCGCGTCCGATTCCAGGACCAGGCTCACGTACCGCGAGTCGCCCCAGTCGGGGAACTCGGTGTCGAGCGGCACCGGCTCCGCCGTGACCGTCCAGCCGAGCGGCTCGAAGAGCTTGCCCACGAGGCCGGAGCCGCCGCGGGCGGGCAGTGCGGGCACCTCGACGCGCAGCGGCCTGGCCTGGCCGGGCAGTTCCGGCCGGGCGTTGCAGACGCCCTTCATCGCGCTGGAGAACACGCTGCTCAGCGCCACGGCGAGCAGGGAGGAGGCCGCGTAGGGGCGGTCGTTGACGTACTGCGCGAGTGCCGCGTCCGGGGCGCCGCCGCGGCCCTTGCCCTTGCCGCGCCTGACCAGTGCCACCGCGTCGACCTCCAGCAGCAGCGCCGCCGTGCAGCGCCCGGCGCCCGCCTCGGGGTAGAGGACGTGGGCCGTGCCGTAGGAGGTGGAGAACGCCTGCGCCTTGTCGGGATGCTTGTGCAGCAGATAGCCGAGGTCGGTGGCGGGGCGGTCCGGAGTGCCGGTGGTCGTGATCGTCAGGAACATGCGGAGGGCCTCTCCGGCTGGTGGATGTGTTCGGTGCCGTACGCGCGAAAGCCCCCAGGAACGGTGATCCTGGGGGCTCGGCATCACGACGCCCACAGCTTCGCACACCTGCGCCCACCAGCGCCTTCGTTTATCGAGGGCGGCTCGGCGGGCCCGCCTACGCCAGCTGCGACTGCACCTGCGCGGAGATCAGCTCCAGGTGGTCGAGGTCGTCGAGGTCGAGGACCTGGAGGTAGATGCGGCGGGAGCCGGTCTCGGCGTAGCGGCCGATCTTGTCGACGACCTCGGCCGGGGAACCGGCCAGGCCGTTGAGCTTCAGCTCGTCGACCTCGCGGCCGATCGCGGCGGCCCGGCGAGCGACCTCCGCCTCGTCGCGGCCGACGCAGACGACGAGGGCGTTGGAGTACGTCAGGTCGTCGCCGCTGCGGCCCGCTTCCTCGGCGGCGGCGCGTACCCGGGCGAACTGGCGCTCGCTGTCCTCGACGGAGGCGAACGGCATGTTGAACTCGTCGGCGTACTTGGCGGCCAGCCGCGGGGTGCGGGCCGGGCCGTGGCCGCCGACGAGTACGGGGATCTTCTGCTGGGCCGGCTTGGGCAGGGCGGGAGAGTCCGCGAGGTCGTAGTAGGTGCCGTGGAAGTCGTAGGTCTTGCCGGGGGCCGTCGCCCACAGGCCGGTGACGATCTCCAGCTGCTCCTCGAGGCGGGCGAACTTCTCCTTGGGGAAGGGGATGCCGTAGGCCCTGTGCTCCTCCTCGAACCAGCCGGCGCCGAGGCCGAGCTCGACCCGGCCGCCGGACATCTGGTCGACCTGGGCGACCTGGATGGCGAGCACGCCGGGCAGCCGGAAGGTGCCGGCGGTCATCAGGGTGCCGAGCCGGATGCGCTTGGTCTCGCGGGCGAGTCCGGCCAGGGTGATCCAGGCGTCGGTGGGGCCGGGCAGGCCGTCCACGTTGCCCATGCGGAGGTAGTGGTCGGAACGGAAAAAGGCGTCGAAGCCGAGGTCCTCGGTGGCCTTGGCGACAGCGAGCAGAGTGTCGTAGGTGGCCCCCTGCTGGGGCTCGGTGAAGATGCGAAGATCCATGCTGCCATCCTGCACGCCGGGGTGTGCGATCACGCGGTCGGTCCCCCGTACCGGCCGGTCCCCGGTCGGGTGAAATTACGTGCATACCGCGGGGCGCGGGTGACCGGGCCAGTGACCGGCCCCGGTGGTGATCGTTGGCTCGGGCGGAGCCGGAGCCCCCGGCTTCCGCACCGGGGGGTGGACCGCCGGGGCGTCCCGCGTCGGCCTCCCCGGGGGCCAGGGGCCGAGGAGGCCGTCATGTCCGAAGAGACCGTGCCACAGCAGGGCGGGGCCGGGCAGCCGAAAGGGCTGTTGCAGCAGATGGAGGAGCTGATGGCAGCGTTGAACGCGGATCTGTCGGCGTTGGACGCGGACCTTCAGGCGTCGGGGGATTCCGGGCGCAGGGTCGTCGAGGAGGGGCAGGCGGGCTGAGGGTCTGCCGCTCGGATCAGGTCGCAGGGAATCGGCTGCGGCCTGTCATCCCCGCGTCTGCGGCGTGAGCCACACGACGGGCCCCAGGACTCGCCCTACCCCGCCTCCCGCTCCGGCACCGTCTGTTCCCGGTCCGCGAGTCTGCGGAGCATTTCCAGGACGCGGTCGCGGGACTCGTCCGCCGCGTCGATGGCCTCCATGCACTGCCAGTACGTGCCCTCGTCGCCGGCGGCGCTGGCCAGGGCGACGAGGGCGATGCCGACCTCGCCGAGGAGGCCGCCGAGGTACATCAGGGTGTGGCGGGCGTCGCCCAACTCGGTGAGCTGGCCCGCCCGCAGCTCACCGGGGGCCAGTTCCGGCGGGTCGAGCACGCCGCAGCCCCGGCCCGCCAGCTCCGTCAACCCCAGTGCCTCGCCGCGCAGTTCGGGTGGTCCGGCGACCGCCAGGCGGCTGCCTATGGCTTGCGCGAGGGCCTGCGCCTGCCACACCTCGGCCAGGGTCTCCCGCGCGTCGCCGCCCGCCGCCAGGGACCGCCTGCTCGTCACGATGAGCCGCACCGCGTCCATGCGCTGCCCCCGTCTTGTCCGACGCGCTTGCGCGCGTCCGCCTGCCCGCACTCCCTTGTTCACTACCCAGAGTGAAGGGGTGTGAGACGAAAAGCCAGAGGAAGGTGGAAAATTGCGGACAACGATTCGGATTCGAGCCGCGATTTGATTACGCAGTGTACAAACGGACTTCGTCGCTCCGAGCGATGGGACGGTGCCGCTAGATCGGGAACCTCCTCTCGTTCCGGCCGATCTTCGCGTCCAGCGCCGCCAGCGGGTCGATGCCGAGCACCTCGCACAGCTGGAGCAGATACGCGAGCACGTCGGCGACCTCGTCGGTGACGCGGTGGGCCGTGTCCGGGTCGGCCATGACACGGGCCGACTCCTCGGGCGTCAGCCATTGGAAGATCTCGACCAGTTCGGATGCCTCGACACTGAGCGCGGCGGTCAGGTTCTTGGGGGTGTGGTACTGCTGCCAGTTCCGCGCCGCCGCGAAATCGGCCAGGCGACGTTGCAGTCCGGCCACGTCCAGGGGATCAGTCACGGTCCAGGTGTACCACCGTGGCCCCCTCCGTCCCGGCGGCCCAGGAGCCGTCGCTGACCGCCCCGACCAGCCGGATGTGCCCCCGCTCGCACATCCGGGCCGCGAGGCTCAGCAGTTCCTGCCGTTGCCGTGGGTCCAGGCCCCGGTCGAAGCCGTCGGCGAGGACCGTGAGCGTCTGGAGGGCGGCGGGCACCTCGCCGGCCGGGTCGACCTCCAGCACACCGGGTCCGGTGAGCAGCACCAACGCGAAGGCCAGGTAGCGGAGTTCACCGTGGCCGAGCCGCCCCAGATCCGTGTGGGAGCCGTCACCCCGGTCCACGGCCGCGGTGACCGTTCCGACGCCGGCCGGCCGGGCGAGCACGTCCGTCACCGACCCCGCGCACCCCGCCCGCACCGCCGCGACGAACTGCGCGTGCCGCCGCCCGCACTCCGCGCGGGTGCGCCACAGCACGTCGGCGAGGTTGCCGCAGCCGCCCAGCAGGCGACCGGAGCCGGCCGCCACCGAGCCGCGCATGCGGGCGGGTTCGGGGTCGCAGGCGAAGGCCGAGCGCAGGGCGACGACCATCTGCTCGGCGGCCGCCAGCACCGTGCGCTGCCCGGGTGTCTTGCCGGCCACGCGCAGCGGCAGCAGGGCGGTGCCGAGCCGGTCGTCCGGGAGCGGGCCGCGGGTCACCGGCGTCGGCCCGGCCGTGTGCCAGGCGGCCTGCACGGCACGCTTGCCCGGGTCGCGCAGGGCGGTCTCCAGGAGGACCAGTCCGCCGGCCGTCAACCGCTCGCCCACGACGCGCAGTTCGGGCTCGGCCTGCACGGCCACGTCGAGGCGGACCGGGCCGGCGGGGCCGTCGGCCGTACAGCCGATGCGGAAACCACGGCGGCGCTGCGCGTCGGGCCGGGCCCGTTCCGGCACGCAGGCGACGGGGTCGGGGAACGCCTCGCCGAGCTCGGCGCCGCCCCCGAGCCGGGCGAGGGCCTCGTACGCCCGCAGTGCGCTGGTCTTGCCGCAGCCGCTGGGGCCGGCGAGGAGGGTGAGGGGCCCGAGCGGGAACGCGGCGCGGCGGTGGGTGGTGAAGGCGGCCAGGCGCAGTTCGGTGATGCGCGGGCGGTCGGGGAGGGCGGGCTGGGTCATATCCGGACGGTAGGGCTCCGACGGCAGGGCGAACCGTTCCGTCTCCGGGGGCTTCCTACGATCGAGCTACGGTCACATCCCGGGAAGCCCCGCCCCTTCCATCAACCCCGTCACCTCGGTTCCGGCCGGCGTCAGCAGGAACACGTTGCGGTCCACCCGGTGCATCCCGCTCGCCAGGCCGAAGACGACGCCCGTGCTGAAGTCGAGGACCCGCTTGGCGACCTCCGTCTCCGCGCTGGTGAGATCGAGGAGGACGGGGACGCCCGCCATCAGCCGCTCGGCGACGTCACGGGCGTCGGCGAAGACGTTCACGCGCAGGACGACGAAACGGCGGCGGGTCTCCGTCTCGGCCTCGGGTATGGAGCGGTGGCCGACGGAGGACGGCCAGGCGTCCCGGCCCCGCAGCGGCACGACCTGGGCGAGCCCCTCCCACTGTTCGTCGGTGACATCGTGGCTGTTCACCGGCATGCTCCGTCCTGGCTGGCGCTCGCTGTCTGCATCGGGCAATTCTTGCGCAGAGTCACCCGTTCGGCCCAACAGCGACACGCTCCGCGACCTCAATGCACCTCACAACGTCCGGAAGGCGGCTGTGTGACGGGCGTAACCCCTGATGATCAAGCGGTGTGACAGTGGCGTAACGGGCGTTTCGTACCGTCGACGGCATGACCACGACCCCCGGGACCCCGCAGGAGACGCGGCAGGTGCGCACCGTCTGCTCGTACTGCGGTGTGGGCTGCGGCCTCGTGCTCGACGTCGGAGCGGGTCCGGACGGCCGGCGGAAGATCCTCAAGGCGTCCGGTGACAAGGCGCACCCCGCGAACGCGGGGAGGCTGTGCACCAAGGGCGCGACGACGGCCGACATGCTCGCCGCGCCCGGGCGGCTGACCAGCGCGCTGGTGCGCGGCGACCGGGGCGAGGAGGCGGTCCCGGCGCCCGTGGCCGACGCGATCGCGGAGACCGCCGCGCGGCTGCGGTCGATCGTCGACGAGCACGGGCCGGACGCGGTCGCCTTCTACGTCTCGGGGCAGATGAGCCTGGAGGCGCAGTACCTGGCGAACAAGCTGGCCAAGGGGTTCGTGGGGACGAACGGGATCGAGTCGAACTCGCGGCTGTGCATGGCGAGTGCGGGCACCGGCTACAAGCTGTCGCTGGGTGCGGACGGGCCGCCCGGGTCGTACGAGGACTTCGATCAGGCGGATGCCTTTCTCGTCATCGGGTCGAACATGGCCGACTGCCATCCGATCCTCTTCCTGCGGATGATGGAGCGGGTCAAGGCGGGCGCCAAGCTGATCGTCGTCGATCCGCGGCGGACCGCGACCGCCGCGAAGGCCGATCTGTTCCTTCAGGTCAGGCCGGGTACCGACCTCGCGTTGCTGAACGGTCTGCTGCATCTGCTGCACGAGGACGGGCACACCGACCCGGAGTTCGTCGCCGCCCACACCGAGGGCTGGGAGGCCCTGCCCGGGTTTCTCGCCGACTACGCCCCGGCCGCGGTCGCGGAGATCACCGGGATCGCCGAGGACGACCTGCGGACGGCCGCCCGGCTGATCGGCGCGGCGGGCCGGCGGTGGATGAGCTGCTGGACCATGGGCCTCAACCAGTCCACCCACGGCACCTGGAACACCAACGCCCTGGTCAACCTGCATCTGGCGACAGGGGCGATCTGCCGTCCGGGCGCCGGGCCGTTCTCCCTGACCGGTCAGCCCAACGCCATGGGCGGGCGCGAGATGGGCTACATGGGCCCGGGGCTGCCGGGACAGCGGTCGGTGCTCGTCGACGAGGAGCGGGCGTTCACCGAGGAGGTGTGGGAGCTGCCGCCGGGGACGCTGCGGGCCGACGGGGTCGGGCAGGGCACCGTCGAGATGTTCCAGAAGATGGCCGAGGGGGAGATCAAGGCCTGCTGGATCATCTGCACCAACCCGGTCGCCTCGGTCGCCAATCGCCGTACGGTCATCGAGGGTCTTGAGGCCGCCGAGTTCGTCGTCACGCAGGACGTGTTCACGGACACCGAGACGAACGCGTACGCCGATGTCGTCCTGCCGGGCGCGATGTGGACCGAGGCGGAGGGTGTCTTCGTCAACAGCGAGCGCAACCTCACCCTGACCCAGGCCGCCGCGGACCCGCCCGGGGAGGCGATGGCCGACTGGCGGATCATCGCGGCGGTGGCGTGCGCGATGGGGTACGAGAAGGGGTTCTCCTACGACAGCGCCGAGCAGGTCTTCGAGGAGATCCGGCGGTTCCGGAACCCGAAGACCGGGTGGGATCTGCGCGGGGTCACCTACGAGCGGCTGCGTCACACGCCCGTGCAGTGGCCGGCCGCGCGGGAGGACGGGCCGGAGCGCAATCCGATCCGGTACGTGGGTGAGGAGGGGCTGCGCTTCGCGACGGCTTCCGGGCGGGCCGCCTTCTTCGCCCGGCCGCATCTGCCGGCCGCCGAGATGCCGGACGACGACTATCCGTTCGTGCTCAACACCGGGCGGGTGCAGCACCAGTGGCACACGCTCACCAAGACCGGGAAGGTCGCCAAGCTCACCAAGCTGAATCCCGGGCCGTTCGTGGAACTCCACCCCGTGGACGCCTCGGCGCTCGGGGTCGCCGACGGTGACCTCGTCGAGGTGGCCTCGCGGCGCGGGCGGGCCGTGCTGCCCTCGGTGGTGACGGACCGGGTGCGGCCCGGGTGCTGCTTCGCCCCGTTCCACTGGAACGACCTGTTCGGCGAGTACCTGAGCATCAACGCGGTGACGAGCGACGCGGTGGATCCGCTGTCGTTCCAGCCGGAGTTCAAGGTGTGCGCGGTGTCGCTGGCGAAGGTGGCGGCCCCGGTGCCGGCGGACCCGGTCGAGGCGCTGACCCCCACCGCCGTCACCCCGGGCACCGCGAACCCCTTCGGCATCGAGCCCTCCCCTCCCCCGGTGCTCTCCGCCCAGGAACGCCGGTACCTCACCGGCTTCCTCGCCGGGCTCGGCTCCGGCACCCTCGGCGGTGTCCCGGTGCTGCCGCCCGACGCGCCCTTCTCCCCCGAGCACGCGCTGTGGGTGAACGGGGTCCTGGCCGGCATGTACTCGCGGACCGGGGCGGCCGCGGCGCAGGACCGGCCCGGCCGTGAGGTCGTCGTGCTGTGGGCCTCGCAGACCGGGAACGCGGAGGAGTTCGCCACCGCCGCCGCCGAGCGGCTGACCTCGACGGGGCACCGTACGACCCTCGTCGGCATGGACGACGCCGATGTCACGGCACTCGCCCGCACCGCGGACCTGCTGTTCATCACCAGCACCTTCGGGGACGGCGACGCGCCCGACAACGGCTCCGGCTTCTGGGACGCGCTCTGTGGCGAGCGGGCCCCGCGGCTGGACGGGGTGCGGTACGCCGTGCTGGCCTTCGGCGACTCCTCGTACGACGACTTCTGCGGGCACGGGCGACGGCTGGACGCGCGGCTCGACGAGCTGGGCGGGGTACGGCTCGCCCCGCGTACGGACTGCGAGCCGGACTTCGAGCCGTCCGCCGGGGAATGGCTCGACCAGGTGCTCTCCGCGATGGAGGAGAGGTCGGCCGTCCCGGCCGAGAAGCCCAGGACGAGGTCCAAGCCCGTCACCACCGCCCGGCTCGTCGGCAACCGGCTGCTCAGCCGGGCCGGTGCGGGCAAGGAGGTCCGGCGGTTCACCTTCGACACGAGCGGGACGGACCTGGCGTACGAGGCCGGGGACGCGCTCGGCGTGCGGCCGGTCAACGCACCCGCCCTCGTGGCGGAGTGGCTGGCGGTGACCGGGGTGGACGCCGGGTCGGCCGTGACGGTCGACGGTGTCGGTGAGGTGCCGTTCGGCGAGGCCCTGCACCGGCATCTCGACATCACCCGGATCACCCCCGACCTGCTGCGCTTCGTCGCCGAGCGCGCCCGGGACAAGCACGAGTTGCGCAGGCTGCTGCGGCCGGACAACAAGGACGGGCTGGCGCAGTGGAGCTGGGGGCGGCAGGCCGTGGACGTGCTCGCCGAGTACGCGGTGCGGGCGAGCGCTAAGGAGTGGGCGGGGGTGCTGCGCAGGCTCCAGCCGCGGCTGTACTCCATATCGTCCAGCCCGCTGGCCGATCCCCGTCGGGTGTCGCTGACGGTGTCCGTGGTGCGGTACGAGAACCTGCACGGCCGGGCGCGCGGCGGGGTCTGCTCGCCGTTCCTCGCGGACGCCGATCCGGACACGGAGGTACCGGTGTTCGTGCAGCGCTCGCCGCACTTCCGGCCGCCGGCCGACGCCTCGACGCCGATGGTCATGGTCGGCCCGGGTACCGGCGTGGCGCCTTTCGTCGGCTTCCTCGAGGAACGGCGGGCGCTCGGCCACCGCGCCCCCAACTGGCTGTTCTTCGGCGAGCAGCACCGGGCGACGGACTTCTACTACGAGGACGAGCTGACGGCACTGCGCGACGAGGGCACCCTCACGCGGCTGGACACCGCCTTCTCCCGGGACCAGCGCAACAAGGTGTACGTGCAGGACCGGATGCGCGAGCACGGGCCGGAGCTGTGGCACTGGCTGCGCGACGGGGCCCGCTTCTACGTCTGCGGCGACGCCTCCCGGATGGCGAAGGACGTGGACCGGGCACTGAGGGACATCGCGATGGCGCACGGCGGACTGGGCGAGGCCGAGGCCGCCGCGTATGTGAAGCAGCTCGCGGCGGACAAGCGGTACGTGCGGGACGTGTACTGACCCGGCGGGCCCGCGGGGCCCCGTACCCGGATCACGCCGGAATCTTCACGCCCCTCCGGGGCCCGCTCACCGGCGGCGGTCGGCGTCCTTCGGCGTGTACCCGGCGGAATCCACGCTGGTGCCGGATCTCACGGAGGACTCCCGCGCGGGGTGAGCCGGGCGGTGGCATCTACACGGTCGTAGAATCCGGGAACACCGGCGCGACGACGAGCGTTGTACCGGAGACACGCCACACCGTAAGGAGCACGTTCTTGTCCGCCAGACCGACGGACCCTCCGGGGCACAGTCCCCGACCATCCCGCCACGGCACCAGTGATCGCGGCACACGGCGGGGTGGTGTCGGATGAGTGCCGCCGAGGCTCTGCTGGGCCTGCTCGCCGTGTTCGTGCTGACCGCCGGCACCGGCTACTTCGTCGCCCAGGAGTTCGCCTACGTCTCCGCCGACCGGCTCACCCTCGCGCGTGAGGCCGAGGCCGGGGACCGCAAGGCCGCCCGCGCCCTCACGGTGCTGGAGCGGTTGTCGTTCATGCTGTCCGGCGCGCAGCTGGGCATCACCGTCACCGGGCTGGTGGTCGGCTTCATCGCCGAGCCGTCGGTGTCCGCGCTGCTCAGGCCCGCCCTGTCGGGGCTCGGCCTGCCCGGCGCGGCCGTCAGCGGCATCGCCGTCGTACTGGCCTTCGTGCTGGCCACGGTCGTGCAGATGGTGCTGGGCGAACTCGCCCCGAAGAACCTCGCGATCGCCGTGCCCGAGCGGCTGGCGAAGGCGCTGGCCCCGTCCACGCTGGCGTACCTGAAGGTCGTCGGCCCACTCGTCCGGATCTTCGACAGCGCGGCCAACCGGCTGCTGCGCAAGGCCGGGATCGAGCCCGTCGAGGAACTGCACCACGGCGCCACGCTGGAGGAACTCGGCCATCTGATCGGCGAGTCCCACGAGCAGGGCGAACTGCCCAAGGACACCGCCGCGCTGCTGGACCACGCGCTGGAGTTCTCCGAGCGCGCCCTCGACGAGGTGATGGTGCCGCGCGCCGACGCCGTGTTCGTCCGCAAGGACGCCCTCGCCGAGGAGGCGGTCGGCCTGATCGCCCGCCACGGCCACTCCAACTACCCGGTGCTCGGCGACCACCCGGACGACATCGTGGGCGTGCTGGGCGTGCGCGAGCTGATGACGCTGCCCGAAGCCCGCCTGACCGGTGCGCGGGCCGGTGAGGTGGCGCGGCGACCGCTGCTGCTGCCGGACACGCTCGCGCTGCCCGACGCGGTGACGCGGATGCGGGAGCAGGACGACGAGTTCGCGGTCGTCCTCGACGAGCACGGCGGCGTGGCGGGCATCGTCACCTACGAGGACATCGCCGAGGAACTGGTCGGCGACATCGCCGACGAGTCCGACGAGGTCACCGTGCTCGCCGTCGCCGACGGCGACGGCTGGCTGGTGGACGCGGGCCGCCGGGTGGACGAGGTGGCCGAGGCGACCGGTGTCCGGCTGCCGGAGGACGACGACTACGACACCGTGGCCGGCCTGGTCGTGGACCGGCTCGGCCGCTTCCCGACGGTCGGTGACCGGGTCACGGTCGAGCTGCCGGGCGGCGGCCGCGCCGTGATCGACGTCCGCACGCTGGACCGGCACGTGGCCGACCGGGTCCGGATCGGCCCGCTCGTGGAGGCCGTGGAAGCCGAGGAGATGGCGTGAGTTTCCCGATGGCGGTCTTCGTGACCGTGCTGCTGCTGATCGGCAGCGGCTTCTTCGTGGCGGCCGAGTTCGCTCTCGTCGCGGCCAAACGGCACCGCTTGGAGAAGGCGGCGGCCGAGGGGCGGCGCGGCGCCGGGGCGGCCCTGGCCGGAATGCGCGAGCTGTCGCTGATGCTGGCCGGTGCCCAGCTGGGCATCACCGTGTGCACGCTGGGCCTGGGCTCGGTGTCCAAGCCGGCGATCTCGCACGAACTCGACCCGCTGCTGCACACGCTGGGCCTGCCCAGCGCCGTGAGCTACGGCGTCGCCTTCGCCGTGGCGATGGTCGTGGTGGTGTTCCTGCACATGGTGGTCGGCGAGATGGCGCCCAAGTCCTGGGCGATCGCCCACCCCGAGCGTTCGGCGATGCTGCTGTCGCCGCCCTTCCGGGCCGTGGTGCGGGCCGTGCGTCCGCTGATCCGGCTGCTCAACTTCGTGAGCAACGCCCTGGTGCGGCTGTGCCGGGTGGCCCCGCGCGACGAGCTGGCCTCGGTGCACAACCGGGAGCAGCTGACGCATCTGGTGGAGGAGTCGGAGCGGCTGGGCCTGATCAGCGCGACCGACTCGGAGCTGCTGACCCGCTCGCTGACCGAGCCGGAGACACCGGTCGCCGCGCTGCGGATCCCGGCCGCCGAGATCACCTGGGTCGAGGGCGGCGCGGACCTCGACGCGCTGCTGCGCTTCGCCGCCGACCACGACCGCACCCGGCTGCTGGTCCGGGAGAACGGCACCGTCCTCGGGTCGGTGCACGCCCGGGACGCCCTGGTGGCCCGGGCCCGGGGGCGGGACACGACCGCGCGGGACCTCGCCCGGCCGGTGCCCGAGCTGGCGGAGACCGCCACGGTCGCCGACGCGATCGAGGTGCTGCGCCGCCGCAGGTCGTCCCTGGCCGTGGTCCGCGACGGCTCCGGCCGGCTCACCGGCCTGGTCACCCTGGACGACCTGCTGGCCCGTCTGATGCAGCCGGCCGCGGCGGCCTGACGGGGACGGGGCCCGAACATCCAGCACATCTGCACACCGCGCGCCGGGAGGCGGCGCGGCGCCCGGCCCGCCGCCGAACCCCGGCAGCGGCATGGGAACTTGGTGGCGAAGTGCCCGTTTCGGGAATCGGGGCGCAACACTCCCGCGCCCGGCCGGGCGACGGGCTGTGTGAAGGAACGGGCGCATCCGGTGACCCCGCGGTCACAGCGGTGAAGACGGCTGCCGACAAGGGGCCGCACATCGCCGGCGGGCGGTTGGTCCTGCCCTCCCGGGAGTGCTTTGATCCTGCGCACGGCGGGAGCGGCCGGGGCGGAATCCCGGTCCCCGGATTCCGGCGCTCACCCGCGCTCACCGCCACTGCGAGACATTCACGCGAAGGGAAACACCCCCATGAACCTCACCTCTCGGGTCGACACCGCCGAGCTCTCCGACGCCGACCTGGACACCGTCGCCGGCGGCAACGCGGGCGGCGTCGATGCGTCCGCGGGCCTCGTGGGCGGCCTCTCCGCCGGCCTGGTCGGGCCCCTGACCGGCGAGGCCTGCGCCGCCCTGCAGGCGACCCTCTCGCCGGAGGGCGCGGCCGCGGGCGGGCACGCGGGCATCCACACGACGTCGCTCTGACGACCTCCGCACCGAAGGGCCCCGGGAAGCGATTCCCGGGGCCCTTTCGTGTGCGGGCAGCGGAGGCGGCCGTGGGTCGCGAACGTGAGGAATTTGCGAAGTACGTGACGGAAATCTGGACACTCCGGGGGTGAGTAACGCGGTGAGAGGGCGTGGCGCAGACTTACTCGGACCCCTCAGATCCCGGCTGCAAAGCGATAGGAACACTGCTGTGAAAACCGACTCGACCCGGACCGAAGAACTGCCGATCTACGAGAGCCTCATACGCGAGATGGGGGACGTCGTCGAGGAGGCCCGTGTGGTGGCCGAAGAGACCCAGCACCAGATGAGCCAGGCGCTGAACGGCGTCGCCCCGGCCCCGCACGAGACCGGCGCGCACTGAGCCCGGGGGCCGTCGGGCCTCCCCCGGAGCCGGACGCTCCCCGGCCGGGCCGTCACCCGCCGAGCGGGTCGTGGCCCCGGTTCATCAGGGAGTGCCGCCACCGCGTGCCCCGTACGTCCCCGGAGGGCCGCTGGGCCAGGTGACGGCGGACCGCAGGATCGTCACGATCCGCCGGCCGCAGGCGTGCCCGGTGGACTCGCCCCCGTCCTGGTGCTGCCCGGCGTGCCGCGCGTCGTCGGACGCCGGCCACTTCTCCAGGTGGGCCGGTGTCATGTTCACCAGCTCACGGAAGTCGTTCCAGGTCTCCTCGCCGTCCACGCCGCCTCACTTCTTCTTCTTGAGCGCGGACGGTTTGTGCACCGCGGTCCTTCCGGACTTGTCGCTGCGCACTTCGTACTGCGGGTCGTCCGGCGAGGCGTCGACGGTGCGGCCGGATGCCTCGGTCCGCTCGGTGATCTCCCTCTCCACCTCGCCCTCGGTGCGCCTGCCGTGACTGCTCCAGGTGACCTTGTCGCCCTTCTTCGGTTTCCCGCCCTCGCTGCGGCGCTTCGCCATGCCGGTGCTCCCTCGCGGAGAAGTCTGCTGTCTCTCCAGCGTGCGGACGGGGCGGTCACGGCGCAGCTCGACGGGCACGCGCCCGGGTGCCGGCCGTGTCGCGGAAGGCCCACGTCATCCCGGGCTCCGTCACGCAGCGGAAGACCCGCCGCACGGACGGCGTGCACAGCGCGGTGACGACCACGGCCGCGACCAGGGTGGCGGCGATCACCCCGGCGGGCCCGCGGACCCAGGCCGGCTCGTACCAGCCCCCGTACTTGGCACCCTGCGCGACGAAGCCGTGCAGCAGATAGCCGGACAGGGTGCCGGCGCCGAGCACGGTGAACCAGGTCCGGCGCCCGGGCACCCAGGCGAGGAAGCAGCCGACCAGGACGAGGGAGCAGCCGAAGACGGCCAGGGTCATCAGGGGCCCGTACCACAGGGGGACGCCCAGGTCCCGGGCGCTGCCGGCGTGGAAGAACCAGGCGTAGTCCATCCGCGGAACCGCCCAGTACGCCACCCCCAGGGCGCAGACGGCCACCGGCACGGCGAGGATCCGCACCTCGCGCCGCCGCACCAGCCGAAAGTGCTCCGGCCGCAGCAGCAGACCGAACACGAAGTACGGCAGGAACTGCAGGGTGCGCTGCAGATCGAGGTCGTGGCCGATGGACGGTGCGGTCGTCGCCAGCATCGCGATGACCAGGGCGAGCGGGAGCGGCCACCGCACCAGCCGCCAGACCGGCGTGGTCAGCCGCCAGACGAACAGGGCCGCCAGGAACCAGGTGAGGTACAGGGGGTCCAGCAGGCTGACCGGGCGGTCGGGGTCCTGGCTGGTCCAGCGGGTGAACAGGGTGTACGCCGTCTCGAACACCACGTAGGGGACGACGACGCCGGTGACCAGGCGCTTGAGGCGGGCCGGGCTGCCGTCGAAGGTGCGCGAGAAGTAGCCGGAGACGATGATGAACGCCGGCATGTGGAAGGCGTAGACGAGCATGTAGAGGGCGGTGACGGCCCTGCTGCCCTGGCGCAGTGGCTCCCAGGCGTGCCCCACGGCCACCAGCACGATCGCGAGGTACTTGGCGTTGTCGAAGAACGCGTCCCGCCGGCCGTCCGGGCGGGGCGCCTCGTCCTGCTCTTTCGTCCGCGTGACCCGGGCCGCTCCGGCACCCGGGCGGACCGTGGTCACCGTGTCACTCATGGGACCTCCCGAAGCGGCTCGGGGTGGCGGTACCTCGTCTTGCCGGGGCTAAGGGCGGGGTGGCTGCGCAGAACATCGCCCGCACCTTAAGCACAGGGCACCGCCCTCGTTCAACTCGCAACAGGTGTAATCCGCATCGGCTCATGCCCGGGTATACGGATCGAGGCGGGCGATCGTCTCCAGGAGGGCGAGGGTGAAGGGATGCCGCGGCGCGGTCAGGACCCGCCGGGCCGGGCCCTGTTCGACGATTTCGCCCGCGTCCAGCACGGCGATGCGGTGGGCGAGTGCCGCCGTGTCCAGGTCGTGCGTGATGAGGACGAGGGCGAGGTCGTCGCGGTCGCGGACCAGGGCGGCGAGCAGGTCGAGGATGCCGCGGCGGGTGACGGTGTCGAGGCCGGAGGTGATCTCGTCGCAGACCAGGACCCGGGGGCGGGCGAGGAGGGCGCGGGCGAGGGCGGCGCGCTGGAGTTCGCCGCCGGAGAGCTCGCCGGGGCGGCGCCGGGCCTGTTCCGCGGTAAGGCCGAGGCGGCCCAGGGTGGCCGACGCCTCCTCCGTCGCCGCCCGTTCGCCGGCGCCCCGCAGCCGTACCGCCGTACGGGCCACCTGGTGCAGGACGGGCCGGTGCTCGTCGAAGGCGGCCCGGGCGTCCTGGAAGACGTACTGCACGCCGGCGAGTTGGGCCGGGCCGCGGTGGCGCAGGCTGCGCGGGAGCGGGGTGCCGTCGAGCAGGATGTCGCCGTCGTGGTCGCGGTGGAGGCCGGCGAGGCAGCGGGCGAGCGTGGTCTTGCCGCTGCCGGAGCGGCCGACCACGGCCAGGCACTCGCCGGGGCGGAGCGCGAGGTGCGGGACGCGCAGGACGGTGGTCCTGCGGTCGTGCACGGCGGTCAAGTCCCGCACGGTGAGCGTCGGTTGCACGGCGTCGCCGCACGCCCCGTCCGGGGGTGCCGCCCGCTGCGCGTCGAGCAGCCGGCGGGTCCACTCGTGGCGGGGTGCCGACCACAGCCGCTGCACGGGGCCGGACTCCACGACGCGTCCCGCGCGCAGGACGAGCACCTCGTCGGCGAGGGCGCGGACGACGTCGAGGTCGTGGCTGAGCAGGACGACCGCGATGCCACGGGCCGCGACCGCCGCCAGTCGGCGCACGATGCCGGCCTTGGTGAGCGCGTCCTGGCCGGTGGTGGGCTCGTCGGCGACGATGACCCGGGCGCCGAGGAGGAGGGCCTGGGCGAGGACGACGCGTTGCTGCTGGCCGCCGGAGAGCTGGTGCGGGTAGCGGCGCAGCAGGGTTTCCGCGTCCGGGAGCTGGGCGTCGGCCAGGGCGCGCAGGACCGGTTCGCGTGCCGCCTCGCGGCGTTCGGGGCGGGGCAGGTGACGGACCTGCGGACGGGCGATGTCGTCGAGCAGGGCGCTGACGCGGCGGGCCGGGTTGAGGACGGCGGCGGGGTGCTGCGGCACGTACCCGACCGGTCCGTCCGCGGGCCGGCGCACCTCTCCCGTGACCGCGGCACCGGCCGGGTACTCCCCCAGCAGCGCGAGTCCAGTGGTGGTCTTGCCGCTGCCGGAGGCGCCGACCAGGGCGGTCACCCGGCCGGGGAGCACGCGCAGGTGGACTCCGTCGACGATCGCGCGGCCGTCGATCTCGACGCACAGTTCGCGGATCTCGGCGACGGGCTCCGGCGCCGGGGGCAGGTCCGTCTCGTTCACGGCCGCCGTCCCTTCCTTCTGGGGCTCTTCTCCAGCGCGGCGTCGAAGAGCAGGTTGGTGCCCGTCGTGAGGGCGACGATCAGCAGGGTCGGCACGACCACGGCCCAGGGCTGGACGAAGAGGCCGGTGCGGTTGCGGTCGACCATGACCGCCCAGTCGGCGGCGTCCGGCGCGACGCCCACGCCGAGGAACGCGGCCGTCGACACCAGGTACAGCACCCCGGTCAGCCGGACCCCGGCGTCGGCGGCCAGGGTGCGCAGCGCCGAGCGGCCCACGTAGCCGACGGCGACGCGCCACCACGACTCGCCCTGCACGCGCAGCGCCTCCACCGCGGGCCGGGCAGCCGCCTCGGCCGCCGCGGCACGGACGATCCGGGCGGCGTCGGGCACGTTCACCAGCGCGACGAGCAGCGCGAGCCCCGTGGCGCCCGGCGAGAACACGGACGCCACCAGCAGGATGAGCAGCAGCGACGGCACGGCGAGCAGCACGTCCAGGGGCCGCATCAGCAGCTCCTCCAGCCGCCGCGCGTGGGTGACCGCGGCGACGAGTCCGACCGGCAGCGCGACCAGGTAGGCGAGGGCGGTCGCGGCGAGCGCGGTCAGGACGACCGTGCGGCCGCCGTGCAGCACCTGCCGCCCGACGTCCCGGCCCACGAAGTCGGTGCCCAGCCAGCGGCCGTCGCCGAGGGTGAAGGAGGGGGCGCGGGGACCGGGTTCACCGGCGAACAGGGGCCCCAGGAGGGCGAGGAGCAGCGGGACCGCGACGACCGTGAGGCCGAGGAGGAACCGGCGCGGGGCCCTCACGCCGCCACCCCCGCCCGGGGCGTCAGCCGGTACGCCACGATGTCCGCGCCCAGGTTCAGGACGACCGTCAGCACGCCGAACACCACCGCCAGCCCCTGCACCACCGGCACGTCCCGCTCGGCGACGGCGTTGAGGAGGACCGTTCCGAGGCCGGGGATCACGAACAGCGCCTCCACGACGATGACCCCGCACAGCAACCAGTCGACGGTACGGGCGAGTTGCTGGGCGGCCGGGGCGAGGGCGTTCGGCAGCGCGTGGGTGTAGCGGACGCGGGCGCCGGGGACGCCGTAGCGGCGGGCGTGGGCGGCGTAGGGCGAGGCGAGGGCGTCGGCCATGCCGGCGCGGACCAGGCGGGAGAGGGAGCAGACCGGGCGGGAGAGCAGGACCAGCACGGGCAGGACGAGCACGGCCGGGTGGCCGAGGAGGTCGGTGCCGTAGCCCACCGCGGTCGGCGGCAGCCAGGCCAGTTTCAGCGCGAACAACGTCACCAGCAACACGCCGAGGGCGAACTCCGGTACGGCGTACACGGCGAGCGTGACGGAGCTGACCAGCCGGTCGATCAGCCGTCCCTCGTGGCGGGCGGCGAGCACGCCGAGCCCGAAGCCGAGCGGGACGAGCAGGGCCAGGGTGAGCGCGGCCAGCAGCAGGCTCGGGCCGAAACCGTCGGCGATGTACCGGGCCACCGGTCGGCCGGAGGTCAGGGAGGTGCCGAAGTCGCCGTGCGCCAGGCCCGCCGCCCAGCCCGCGAGGCGTTCGTGGGCGGGCCGGTCCAGGTCCATGGCCTCGCGGATCGCCGCGATGCGCGCCGGGTCGGGCTGGTCGCCGGCGAGGGCCACCGCGGCGTCGCCCGGCAGCGCCTCGGTGAGCGCGAAGACCAGCAGCACGACGGCCACGGTCTGCACGGCACCGAGAAGCAGCCGCCGGGCGACGAAGGAGCGCAGTCCGCTCTGCTTCACGCGAGCCATACCTTGTCGAAGCGCGCCCAGTCGAGGGTGTTGGCGGGGGCCTTGGTCTCGACTCCCCTGACCTTGCGGGCCGTTCCGAGGATCCAGTCGGCGAAGCCCCAGATCAGGAAGCCGCCCTCGGTGTACAGGCGGCGCTGCATCCGCTCGTAGACGGCCGCACGCCCGGTCTTGTCGCGGGTCGACTGGGCCTGCTGGTAGAGGGCGTCGAAGTCCTTGTACCGCCACTGGGTGGCGTTCGTGGTGGAGTCGGTGAGCAGCCGCTGGGAGAGGTGCGCCTCGATGGGCATGGCGCCGGAGCGGTAGCAGCACAGGGTGCCGCCGTCGAGGATGTCGCTCCAGTAGGAGTCCTTGCTGCCCATCTTCACGTCGATCGTGACACCGGCCTTGGCGGCCTGGTCGCGGAAGATGCTCGCGGCCTCGGTGAACCCGGCGGCGACGGCCGAGGTGTCCAGGGTGACCTTCAGCTTCTCGGCACCGGCCTGCTTGAGCAGGGCACGGGCGCGGTCGAGGTCCTGTTCCGCCGAGCGGCGCGGCATCCTGCTGGTCAACCCGGGCGGCCCGGGCGGCTCCGGACTCCCCTACGCGGTCACCAAGCGGGCCAGACTCCCCGAGAGCGTGCGCCGCGCGTACGACGTGATCGGCTTCGACCCGCGCGGCGTCGGACAGAGCACCCCCGTCACCTGCGGCCCGATGGGTGGCCTCTTCGACAGCCCGGGCAACGACCCCGTGCCCGAGGGGACGTCGGCGGAGCGGGCGTATCTGAGGTCCCTGCGGGCCATGGCCGACGACTGCGCCGCGCACGCGGGCCGCCTGCTGCCGTACCTGTCCACCGAGCAGACGGCGTCCGACATGGACGCGATACGCGCGGCCCTCGGCGCACCGCGGACGAACTTCCTGGGCGTCTCCTACGGCAGCTACCTCGGCGCGGCCTACACCGCCCGGTTCCCGCACCGCGTCGGCCGGATGGTCCTCGACAGCGTCGTCGGCCCCTGGGACTGGTACGACTTCGACGTGCTCCAGAGCCGGGCCCTGCTGCGTCAGCGCGACACGTTCTTCGCCTGGGCCGCCGGGCACTTCGGTCTGGGCAGGACGCGGGACGAGGTGCGCGAGGCGTATCTGCGGGTGCGCCGGGGGCTCGCCGCGCGGCCGGTGGCGGGCTTCGGTCCGGCGGAGTTCGACCGGGCGGTGTACCGCGCGCTGGGCCGCACCGAACGCTGGAGCGGCCTGGCGAACGGCCTGCGCGGCTACCTGACCGACGGGGATCCCGCCGGGCTGCGCCCGGCCACCGCGTTCGACAGCCCCGACTCGCGCACCTACGAGGCGGCGAACCGCACGGTCAAGTGCGCCGACGGGCCGGGCCCCGGCCCCCGCGACATCGTCACGGACCTGCGCCGCACCCGGCGCCTCGACCCGCAGCCGGTGCTGACGGGCATGGAGGCGAGCACCTGCGCCTACTGGCACCACCGCCCCGGCCGGCGCACCCCGCTCGGCAGCCCGGCGGCGCCGCCGGTCCTCCTCGTCGCCTCGGCGCACGACCCCGTGACGCCGATCGAGGGCGCCCGCTCGTTGCTGCGGCTGCTTCCCGGCTCACGCCTGGTCACCCTCGACGACGACTACTCCCACGGTGTGTTCGCCAGCCGTGGCGACGCGTGCGTGGACGACACCGTGGCGGCCTACCTGCTGAACGGCACGGTGCCCGCCGCGAACGTGCGGTGCGCGGGCCCCGGCCTGCCGGCGCCGGAGTGACGCCGGCTTCTCACGGCTCCTTCCACACCAGCACGGTCAGCACGACGCTCGCGACGGTGACCGGGACGGCGGTCTGGTTCAGCAGCCGCACCCGCATCCTGCGCCCCGACGGGATCCGCTTCGTCACGGGCAGGACGGCGAAGGTGCCGCCGCCCGTCCCCACGATCTCGTGGATCGGATGGTCCATGCGGTGCTGATCGCCCTCGTACTCCGACATGCGCGCCTGGACGACCGCACCCGCCGGGAGACCGTCGATGTGGACGCTGACGGTCCCGGTGAAGCGGGCCGGGCCACGGGCGAAGACGCTGCCGCCGGTGGCGTGGTGGCCGGTCTCGTCGGTCCACTCCGTGGTGAACTCCACCGAGTCCCAGGCGCCGGGCGCGAGTGGGTACGGCCGGGTGGCACCGAGGTTGACGTACTGGGGCATGGGGTCCTCTCCTTCCCACAGGCCCGCCGGAAGGGCCAGGGCGTCGGCGACGTCACGGCGGAAGTCGGCCATGTCGAACCCGCGCGGGTCGACCTTCCAGTCGCTCCATTCCAGGTGGCCGATCGCGCTCTTGGGGCCCCAGCCGTGCGCGCGGCAGATCGCGGCGGTGGCCCTGATCATCGCGAGGTACTGGGCGGGCGGCCACGGGTCCTTGCCGTCGCCCTTGTTCTCGCACTCCCAGCCGTAGAACCGGGCGTTGCCGTCGACCGCGCCGGCCGAGCCGTCGTGCTCGTGGGTCGGGGGAGGATACGTGCCGTACGACTCGCCTATGACGGCGTTGAGCACGTCGCCGTCGCCGCCGCCGGCGTGGTTGGCGCGGCCGTTCCCGACGAGGTGGACGACGCCGTCCTTGGTGATGCAGCCGGTGGCGAGCGGGCCCGGCAGGGCGCTGTGGCCGTGGAAGATCAGCCCGACGACGTTCGTGCCGGGGCCGGTGACGGTGTGGTGGATCACCACACCGTGCACGGGACCCCAAGGGCCTATGTGGTTACGGTTGTTGGTGCGCCAGCCGGCGACCTCGTGAACGGCGCAGCCCTCGGCCTTCAACGCGGCGACGAGCCGGGCGGCGGTGAGTGGGGTGGCCATGAGTCAGTCCTCCGTTCCGGCGCGTGCGTGCCGGTCTGAAGACGGTCCGATCACAGTGGGGAGCGTGCCTGGTCGCGCAACGTGCCCGTTCTCGGGGCGTGCTGCCGGACCCTCACCATTCTCGCGCCGCTCACCCCGTCGCTGACCTCGCCGTACGCCACCTGAGCAAAATAGGCGCGATTACGACGCTGCCGCGTCGAGGGGGGGGGCACACCTGTGTCAGTTCGGGACAGACGGTCGAAGGTGCGGCGGAGGACCGGCCGTCCAGATGCGGCTGCTCAGGTCCGAGCCGCGCAGGACCTGGACGCGCCAGGGGTCGATGCGCAGCAGGTGGTAGTCGGGGCTGTCGGGGCCGGCGCTCCAGTAGAGGTGGGGGTCGTAGCCGACGCCCGGGGGGCTGTTGCGGCGGTACAGCTCCCAGGCGCACAGCTTGGTGTCCCGGTCGTGCACCCAGGCCGAGACGCTGTCGACGAACACCGCGTCCTGGCAGGGGTGCCAGTACGCGTACGTGGTGTGGGGGTTGTTCGCCAGGTGGGCGGCCTTCACCGGGGTGCGGAAGACCGCAAGCCAGCCGACGGGGCGCTCGTCGACGGTCTCCCACACGGGCTGCACGACACGGGCCCGGGGGCGGTTGTGCCGGTCGACGGTGACCATCGTGCAGTAGACGGTCCGCTGGACGTACGTGACGAAGGCGGCCTCGATCTCGGAGAACGAACGCACCTGTGCGGCGCCCATGGCGATACCTCGATTCGCGGACGGAGGACAGACGGAGAGGGGACGGGCCGGCCGCCCGGCTGCTCGCGGGGAGCAGCCGGGCGGCCGGCCGGAGGGGTCCGAACGGCGGACCTCACGGATCACGGGGCGGGCGGGAAGTGCCCTTCCTGGACGAAGAACTCCACGTACCTGCCGAAGAGTTCGCGCGTCAGCGGCGGGCAGGCGATGTCCGTGCCGGCCAGTGCCGCCTCGGTCTCGGCCGTGTCGATGGGCGGGTAGAAGCCGTCGGTGTCGGACGTCATCATGTCGAAGGCGTGCAGCAGCGGCAGCAGGGCGTTGTCCCGGTCGGACCGCACCGCGGCGCTCCACCGCTCCCGGTCCGTCTCGTCGAGCCGGTACCCGAGTTCGCGCAGGTACGACACGCAGTCGGCGAGGCTCAGGGAGCTCCGGTTGAACAGGTGGAAGGTGCCGCCGGCCGGCTCGCGCCGCGAGATCCCGACGATGGCGGCGCTGACGTAGTCGACGGGCAGCAGATGGAAGCGGCCTGCGACGCCGGCCGGTGCGGCCTGCGCCTGGAGGAGGCCCTTGAGGCTGAGCCAGACGAAGTCGCGGGTCTGGCAGGCCCCGTTGCGGGTGTCTCCGGAGATGACGTCGACGCGGTGCACGGACACCGGCAGACCCCGCTCCCGGGCGAGTCCGACGAGCTGTTCGGCGACCCACTTGGACTGGAGGTAGCCGCTGGGCAGCGCTTCGGCGGGGCCGGTCGGGTCGGTGACCTTCAGGGGGACGCCGGGGGTGACCGGGCCGTTGAAGACACCGACCGTGGAGATGTAGTGCACCGGGACGGTGCGGTGGCGGGCGGCGAGGCGCAGGATCTCGCGGGTGCCGTGGACGTTGGCCGCGCGCAGTGCCTCGTAGGGGTGGAGCCAGTGCACGGTAGCGCCCGCGTGGTAGACGGCGTCCACGGTGTGGGCGAGGCCGTCGAACTCCTCCTCGGTCAGGCCGAGTCGCTCCTCGGCCAGGTCCCCGGCGCGGACCCGCAGCCGGCTCTCGTCGATCTCGTCCCACACGCGGTACCAGGTGAGGCTGGAGCGCAGCCGCTCGTACGCCGCCGCGTCGTCGGCGCCGCGCACCAGGCAGTGCAGGCGGGCGGTCGTGGTGCGCATGAGGTCGCGCACCAGGAACGCTCCGAGGAAGCCGCTCGCTCCGGTGACGAGGAGGTCCGACGGGTCGGTGACGGTGCGGACGACCTCGCCGGCCGGGCGGATGTCGGCGGGCAGGTCGAGGTCGGCGGCGTAGTCCACGGCCGGGCCCGGCCCGGTGTCGTCCTGGGGCGCGAGGAGTTCGGTGCGCAGGTGGGCCGCCAGGGCCCGGGGCGTCGGATGGTCGAAGACCAGGGTGGCCGGCAGCCGCAGGCCGGTGAGCGTGGCGAGCCGGTTGCGCAGCTCGACCGAGGTGAGGGAGTCGAAACCGCTGCTCTGCAGGGGGCGTTCGGGGTCGACGGCGCCGGAGCGGCCGAGGACCCGGGTGATCTCGGCCGACACGGCGTCGAGGACGACCGTGAGCTGTTCGGTCTCGTCGAGTCCGGCGAGCCGGTCGGTGAGCGCGGGCCCCGCGTCGGCCGCGCCGCGTGCCGTGGCGCGGACCGGCACCCGCACCAGCGACCTCAGCAGCACCGGAACCTGCGGCTGGCGGCGCAGGACGGGGAGGTCGAGGGGGGTGGCCACGAGGTAGGGGCGGCCGGTGTCCAGGGCCAGGTCGAACAGGGCCGTGCCGAGCTCCTGGGGCACGGTGCGGAAGCCGCTGCGGGCGATCCGTTTCAGGTCCGTCTCGGTCAGGCCGCCCGTCAGCCCGGTCGCCTGCTCCCACAGGCCCCAGGCGATGGAGGTGGCGGGCAGCCCCGACGCGGCGCGGTGCTGGGCGAGCGCGTCCAGGTGGGCGTTGGCCGCGGCGTAGGTGGACTGGCCGGGGCCGCCGACGGCTGCGGCCACGGACGAGAAGAGCACGAACGCCGTCAGGCCGGCGTCCCGGGTCAGCTCGTGCAGGTTCCAGGCCGCGTCGGCCTTGGGGCGCAGCACGGCGTCGAGGCGCCGCGGCGTCTGCGAGGCGAGCACGCCGTCGTCGAGGACGCCCGCGGTGTGGACGACGCCGCGCAGCGGGTGCGCGTCCGGCACGGATGCCAGGACGCGCGCGAGGGCGGTGCGGTCGGCGACGTCCGCGGCGGCCACGGTCACGGTCGCGCCGAGGGCGCGCAGTTCCGAGCACAGCTCGGCGGCGCCCGGGGCGTCCGGGCCGCGCCTGCTGACCAGCAGCAGATGGCGGACACCGTGTCCGGTGACCAGGTGGCGGGCGAAGTGGGCGCCGAGCGATCCCGTACCGCCGGTGACCAGGACGGTGCCGTCGGGGTCCCACACCGTGCGGGGGCCGTCGGCCGCGGGCTCCGGTACCGGGGTGCGCAACAGGCGCGGTACGTGGATCCGGGGGGCGCCGCCCGGGGCGGTGTTCCCGCGGATCGCGGCCTGCGGTTCGCCGGCGGCGACCACGGCGGACAGCGCGTCCGGGCCGGGTTCGCCGTCCGCGTCCACCAGGACGATCCGCCCCGGCGTCTCCGACTGTGCCGAGCGCAGCAGGCCCCAGGCGGCCGCGGCGGCGGGGTCGGTGACGTCCTCGTCGCCGGTGACGGCCACGGCGCCACGGGTCACGACGACCAGAGGCGTGGTGGCCAGGGCCTCCTCGGCGAGCCACTGCCGCGCCCAGGACAGGGCCCGGCCCGCGGTGTCCCTGACGGCGTCCTCCGCGGTCGCTCCCGCGGGGGTGGTCAGGTCGAGGCGTACGGCCCCGGGGCGCTCGCCGGCCGCCTTGGCGGCCGCGGTGACGGCGGGTACGTCCGGGTGCGCGGCGGAGCCGAGGGTGAGCCAGTTCAGGGCAGCGGCGGGCAGGGGGCGGGCGATCCACTCCACGTGGTGGAGGGCGTCGCGGTGCCGGGAGCGGGCGGCCCGCAGCGCTTCGGCCCGGACGGGGCCGACGGTCACGGCGTCGGCCACCGCGACCACCTGCCCGGCCGGGTCGGTGAGGCGCACCGCGTAGGTGTCGTCGGCGCCGGGGAGCGGGGCGAGGTGCACGCGCAGGGTGTCCGCGCCGGTGGCGTGCAGGCGCAGACCGCGCCATCGGGTGGCGGTGGGCGGCAGGCCGGGCAGTCCTGCGGCGTACAGCGGTTGCAGGGCGGCCTCCAGCAGGGTCGGGTGCAGCCCGAACCCCTCGGCGCGCGGGTCGGCGCCGGAGGAGGCCAGGGCCACCTCGGCGAAGAGTTCGCCGGCGCGCCGCCACATCCGGGTGAGCCCTCGGTACGCGGGCCCGTAGTGCACACCGGCGGCGGCGAACCGCTCGTACAACTCGCCTGTGGCGTCCGGGAACGCACCGCCGTCCGCGGCGGCGCCGGTGACCGGCTCGGCGTCGGCCGGTGGCCATGGGGTGGCCGGCTCGGTGTCCGCCGGCGGGACGAGGGGGGTCTCGCTGAGGAGGCCGTGTGCGTGGCGCGTCCAGGACGCGTCGGCCTCGTCGGGCCGGGCGTGGACGGTGAGGACGCGCCGGCCGGCGGTGTCCGGTTCGCCGACGCGGACCTGGAGGTGCAGGGCCCCCTCACGGGGCAGCACCAGCGGCGCGTCGACGACGAGTTCGTCGACGGCCGTGCAGCCCGTCTCGTCCCCGGCCCGGACGGCCAGTTCGGCGAGGACCGTGCTGGGCACGACGGTCTCCCCGGCGACGGTGTGGGCCGCGAGGAGCTGGTCCGTGCGGGCCGACAGGCGGGCCGTGAAGAGGGCTTCGTCGCGGTCGCCGGGGAACAGCGCGGCGCCGATGAGGGGGTGATCGGTGCTGTCCAGGCCGAACCCGCCGGCGTCACGGCGGCCGGCCGCGAGCGCGTCGGCCCAGTACCGCTGGTGCTGGAAGGCGTAGGTGGGCAGCGGGACCCGGCGGGCTCCGGAGCCGGCGAAGAACGCCTCCCAGCCGACGGGCACGCCTCGGGCGTGCAGGGTGCCGATGGCGTCGGCCAGCGCGGACGGTTCGGGCCTGTCGGGGCGCTGGAGGGCCTGGACGGTGATGTCGTCCCGGTCCGCGAGCACCGTTTGGGCGAGGGCGGTGAGGACGCCGCCGGGGCCGATCTCCACGATGGTCCGCACCCCCTGGTCGTACAGGGTGGTGACGGCGTCGGCGTAGCGGACCGCCTGCCGGACCTGGGTCACCCAGTAGTCCGCCGACCGCAGATCCTCCCCCTCGGCCACCCGGCCCGTCACCGTCGACACCACCCCCAACCGAGGAGCCTCGTAACGCACCTCCTTCGCCACCGAACGGAACTCCTCCACCATCCCGTCCATCAACGGCGAATGAAACGCATGCGACACCTCAAGACGACGCACACGCCGACCCGCCAGCCCCGCCAACACCTCCTCCACCGCACCATCCACACCCGAAACCACCACCGCCGACGGCCCGTTCACCGCCGCCACACCCACCGCACCACCACGATCACCGATCGCCGCCAGCACCTCCCCCTCCGAGGCCTCCACCGCGACCATCACACCCCCCGCCGGCAACGCCTGCATCAACCCCGCACGCGCCGCCACCAACCGAGCAGCCTCACCCAGACCCATCACCCCCGCCACATGCGCAGCCACCAACTCCCCCACCGAATGACCCGCCACAAAACCAGGCCGCACACCCCACGACTCCACCAACCGGAACAACGCCACCTCAAACGCGAACAACGCCGGCTGCGTCCACCCCGTCTGCGACAACAACGAACCCTCAGCCGAGAACAACACCTCCCTCAACGACCCGCCCAACAACGGATCCAACACCCCGCACACCTCATCCAACGCCCCCGCAAACACCGGAAACGCCCCATACAACTCCCGCCCCATCCCCACCCGCTGAGCACCCTGACCCGAAAACACCACCGCCAGACCACCGGGACGGACGGGTGCCTCGACGCTCGTGGGCGTTTCGGCGAGCTGCCGGAGGGCGTCGGACAGCTCGGCGCGGTCTGCTCCGGTCAGGACGGCGCGGCGGTCGTGCAGGGTGCGTGTGGTGGCGAGGGAGTAGGCGAGGTCGGTGGCGGACTGCTCGGGGTGGGCCGCGACGTGCTCGTGGAGCCGGCGGGCCTGGGCGCGCAGGGCGTCCTCGTCGGGTGCGGAGAGGAGCCAGGGCACGGCCGGGAGCGTCCGGGTCTGCTCCGGGGCGGTGTCCTCCGCTTCCGGGGCCTCCTCCAGGATGACGTGGGCGTTGGTGCCGCTGACGCCGAAGGCCGAGACGGCGGCGCGGCGCGGGGCCGTTGCCCGGGCGGGCCACTCGCGTGCCTCGGTGAGCAGCTCGACCGCGCCGGAGCTCCAGTCGACCATGGGCGTCGGCTCGTCGACGTGCAGGGTCCGGGGCAGCAGGCCGTGCCGCATGGCCTGCACCATCTTGATGACGCCGCCGACCCCCGCGGCGGCGACGGTGTGGCCGATGTTGGACTTCAGCGAGCCGAGGAGCAGGGGACGCTCCCGGTCCCGGCCGTAGGTCGCCAGGAGGGCCTGCGCCTCGATCGGGTCACCCAGCCGCGTGCCCGTGCCGTGCGCCTCCACCGCGTCCACCTCGGCGGGCGTGAGACGGGCGTTCTGAAGGGCCTGGCGAATGACGCGCTCCTGCGACGGGCCGTTCGGCGCCGTCAGACCGTTCGAGGCGCCGTCCTGGTTCACCGCACTGCCCCGCACCACCGCCAGCACCCGGTGCCCGTTGCGCACGGCGTCCGAGAGGCGTTCCACCACCAGCAGGCCCACGCCCTCCGACCAGGAGGTGCCGTCCGCCGCGGCAGCGAAGGACTTGATCCGCCCGTCGGGGGCGAGTCCGCCCTGGCGTGAGAAGTCGACGAATCCGCCCGGGGTCGCGGTGATCGTCGCGCCTCCGGCGAGCGCGAGGGTGGACTCCCCGCGACGGACCGACTCCACCGCGAGGTGGAGGGCGACCAGCGAGGAGGAGCAGGCGGTGTCGATCGAGACGGCCGGGCCCTCGAGACCGAGGGTGTAGGCGATGCGGCCGGAGGCCACGCTGCTGAGCTTGCCGGTCATGAGGTGGCCCTCCAGCTCGGCGGGCCCTTCGAGTCCGAGGTAGCTCTGCTCGATCACACCGGCGAACACGGCGGTACGGCTCCCGCGCAGCGTGGCGGGGTCGATCCCGGCGTCCTCGAACGCCTCCCACGCGGTCTCCAGGAGGACGCGCTGCTGAGGGTCCATCGCGCGGGCCTCGCGGGGCGAGATGCCGAAGAAGTCGGCGTCGAACAGGGCGGCCCCGTCGAGGAATCCGCCCTCCCGGGTGTACGACGTGCCGGGCTCGTCGCGGTCCGCGCTGTACAGCGCGTCGAGGTCCCAGCCGCGGTCCGTGGGGAACGGGCTGATGGCGTCCCGGCCTTCGGCGGCGAGGCGCCACAGGTCGTCCGGGGACGTGACGCCGCCGGGGAAGCGGCATGCCATCCCCACGATGGCGACCGGTTCGGTGGCGGCCGACTCGAGCGTCTCGATGCGCTCGCGCGCCTTCTGCAGGTCGGCGGTGACCCACTTCAGGTAGTCGACGAGCTTCTGTTCCTTGGTCTGGGCCTGCTCCTGCGCGCGGGACATGTCAGCGGACATGCGGAATCAGTCTCTCCTCGGTACCGGAAGGGTGGTGGTGCGGGCGGCGGGCGGCGTCAGTCCGCGGCCCGGCCGAGCTGGGTGTCGATGAAGTCGAAGATCTCGTCGGCGGACGCGTCCGTGAGGTCCGCGACCTCGGTGTCGGCGGCGGACGGGAACGGTGTGTCCGCCGGTCCCGCGAGACGGTCGGCCAGTGCCCGCAGCCGCGCGGACAGCGCCACGCGCGTCTCGTCCGGATGCGGGCCGTCCGCGGCCAGGGCGTCCACGGACGCCTCCAGCCGGTCCAGTTCCTCGGTCGCGGCACGAACCGATCCGCCCCCGGGGCCGGGTGCGGCGGCCTGCGCCTGGATGTAGGCCGCGAGCGCGCTGGGGGTCGGATGGTCGAAGACGACGGTGGCGGGCAGGGAAAGGCCGGTCTCGGCGCCGAGCCGGTTGCGCAGTTCGACGCCGGTCAGGGAGTCGAAGCCGAGTTCCTGGAAGGGGCGGTGGGGCACGACGGCCGAGGTGTCGGGGTGCTTGAGCACCTTCGCGACCAGCTCCGTGACCAGGGTGAGGAGGTACTGCTCCCGCTGTGCGTCGCCCAGCGGCGCGAGCCGCTCGGCCAGGGGCACGGCCCGGGGTGCCTCCTCCGGGATGCCGGGCGCCACGCGCGTGACGGGACCGGCGTCGTGGCCGCCGGTCGCGACTTCGTCGAGCCAGTACCGCCGGCGGTCGAAGGCGTAGGTGGGCAGCGGGACCCGGCGGGCTCCGGAGCCGGCGAAGAACGCCTCCCAGTCGACGGGCACGCCTCGGGCGTGCAGGGTGCCGAGCGCTTCGACCAGGGTCTCCGGTTCGGGACGTCCCGCGCGGGTGGCGACCGTGGCGGTCAGGGCGTCGGGGTCGCGGACGGCCTGGGCCGCGAGGGCGGCGAGGACGCCGCCGGGGCCGAGTTCCAGGATGGTCGTGACGCCCTCGGACTCCAGGGTGGTGACGGCGTCGCCGTAGCGGACCGCCTGCCGGACCTGGGTCACCCAGTAGTCCGCCGACCGCAGATCCTCCCCCTCGGCCACCCGGCCCGTCACCGTCGACACCACCCCCAACCGAGGAGCCTCGTAACGCACCTCCTTCGCCACCGAACGGAACTCCTCCACCATCCCGTCCATCAACGGCGAATGAAACGCATGCGACACCTCAAGACGACGCACACGCCGACCCGCCAGCCCCGCCAACACCTCCTCCACCGCACCATCCACACCCGAAACCACCACCGCCGACGGCCCGTTCACCGCCGCCACACCCACCGCACCACCACGATCACCGATCGCCGCCAGCACCTCCCCCTCCGAGGCCTCCACCGCGACCATCACACCCCCCGCCGGCAACGCCTGCATCAACCCCGCACGCGCCGCCACCAACCGAGCAGCCTCACCCAGACCCATCACCCCCGCCACATGCGCAGCCACCAACTCCCCCACCGAATGACCCGCCACAAAACCAGGCCGCACACCCCACGACTCCACCAACCGGAACAACGCCACCTCAAACGCGAACAACGCCGGCTGCGTCCACCCCGTCTGCGACAACAACGAACCCTCAGCCGAGAACAACACCTCCCTCAACGACCCGCCCAACAACGGATCCAACACCCCGCACACCTCATCCAACGCCCCCGCAAACACCGGAAACGCCCCATACAACTCCCGCCCCATCCCCACCCGCTGAGCACCCTGACCCGAAAACACCACCGCCAGGGCACCCCCTGAGGGGTTGACGGGTGTCAAGTGATGCAGGGAGTCGAGGAGTTGGGTGCGCTCGCTGCCCACGACCGCGGCACGGTGCGGGAGGGCGGCGCGGGTGGTGGCCAGGGAGTAGGCGATGTCGAGGGGGTCGGGGGCGCCGGGGGCCGAGGCGAAGGCGTGGAGCCGTTCGGCCTGGGCGGTGAGCGCCTGGGGGGTGCGCGCGGACAGGAGCCACGGCAGGGCGGGCAGGGCGGGCTTGCTGATGGTGTCGGCGGGCGCGGCGGCCGGGGCCTCCTCGAGGATCACGTGCGCGTTGGTGCCGCCGAATCCGAAGGAGGAGACACCCGCTCGGCGTGGCGCGTCCTCCCGCGCCGGCCACTTGCGTTCCTCGGTCAGCAGCTCGACCGAGCCCGTGTCCCACTCCACGAACGGCGACGGCTCATCCACATGCAGCGTCCGGGGCAGCACCCCGTGCCGCATCGCCTGCACCATCTTGATGACACCACCGACACCCGCGGCAGCCTGCGCATGCCCGATGTTCGACTTCAACGACCCGAGCAGCAAAGGCTGTTCACGGTCCTGGCCATAGGTCGCCAGCAGCGCCTGCGCCTCGATCGGGTCACCCAGCCGCGTGCCCGTGCCGTGCGCCTCCACCGCGTCCACCTCGGCGGGCGTGAGGCAGGCGTTCTGAAGGGCCTGGCGGATGACACGCTCCTGCGACGGGCCGTTCGGTGCCGTCAGACCGTTCGAGGCACCGTCCTGGTTCACCGCACTGCCCCGCACCACCGCCAGCACCCGGTGCCCGTTGCGCACGGCGTCCGAGAGGCGCTCGACGACGAGGACTCCGGCCCCCTCGGCCCAGGCCACACCGTCGGCCCCGGCCGCGAAGGACTTGCACCGGCCGTCGGGTGACAGGCCGCGCAGGCGGGAGAACTCCAGGAAGGCCACCGGAGTCGACATCACCGTGACGCCGCCGGCGAGGGCGAGCGAGCACTCGCCGCCTCGGAGCGCGTTCACGGCGAGGTGCAGGGCGACCAGCGAGGACGAGCAGGCCGTGTCGACGGAGACCGCCGGGCCCTCGAAGCCGTAGGTGTAGGAGAGCCGGCCGACGGCGATGCTGCCCGCGCTGCCGCTGAACAGGTACCCCTCGAAATCCTCCGGCGGCAGGTGGGGGCGTGAGCCGTAGTCGTTGTACATCTGGCCGGTGAACACGCCGGTGTCCGAGCCGCGCAGGGCGGTGGCGTCGATGCCGGCGTGCTCGAAGGCCTCCCAGGCCGTCTCCAGCAACAGCCGCTGCTGCGGGTCGATCGCCATGGCCTCGCGCGGCGACATCCCGAAGAAGGCCGGGTCGAACCGGTCGGCGTCGTAGAGGAATCCGCCTTCGCGGGCGTACGAGGTGCCCGTGCGGTCGGGGTCCGGGTCGTAGAGGCCGTCCACGTCCCAGCCCCGGTTGCCGGGGAAGGGGCCGACGGCGTCGGTGCCGTCCGCCACGAGGCGCCACAGGTCGTCGGGCGAGGACACGCCGCCGGGGAAGCGGCATGCCATGCCCACAATCGCGATCGGCTCGCGCCGCCTGTCCTCGATGTCGCGCAGCTGCCGGCGTGCCTCACGGGCATCGGCGACGGCCTTCTTCAGGTAGTCGCGGAGCTTGTCCTCGCCCGCCATGGTGTGTCAACTCCCGTGTGTCGTCCGGTGATCGGTGTCGTAGTGGGCGGTGGTGCTCAGTTCAGCTCGTCGACGAGGGCGAACAGTTCGTCGTCGGTGGCCGAGTCCAGGTCGTCGTCCCGGTCCTGGTCCGCGGTGCCGGCCGGGGTCCCGGCCGCGCTGTCGGCGGCGTCGAGGAGTTCGCGCAGGCGGGCGGTGATCCGGCCGTGGGCGGACGCGTCGGTGGCGGCCGCCTCGATGGCGGCCTCGAGCCGGGCCAGTTCCGCGAGGACCGGCTCGTCCGGCGCGCTCTCCTCGACGGTGAGCCGGTCGCCCAGGTACGAGGCGAGCGCCCTGGGCGTGGGCTGGTCGAAGACCAGGGTGGTCGGCAGGCGCAGTCCCGTCTCGGCGGCGAGCTGGTTGCGCAGCTCGACGGCGGTGAGGGAGTCGAAGCCGAGTTCCTGGACCGGCCGGTCGGCGTCGATCGCCGTGTGGTCGGCGTGTCCGAGGACGGCGGCCACGCGGCCGCGGACGAGATCCACCAGGGCCCGCTCCCGGTCGCTCGCGGACAGGGCGGCGAGCCGCTCGGCGAGACCCTGGCCCTCGGGGCGGCCGGCGGGGGCGTCGCCCGCCGCGGTGGGGCGGCGGACGCTGTTCCCGCGGACGAGTCCGGCGAGGAGGGGCGGTACGGAGTCGCCCAGGGCGCGGATCGCCCGGGTGTCGAGCCGGGTGACGGCGAGGACGCTCTCGCCGGTGGCCGGGGCGGCGTCGAAGAGGGCCATCGCGTCGTCCGTGGCCAGCGGCAGCAGGCCGGAGCGGGCCAGGCGGCGCAGGTCCGCTTCCGCGAGGTGGCCGGTGATGGTGCTGGTCTCCTCCCAGAGGCCCCAGGCGAGGGAGGTCGCGGGCAGTCCCGCCGCCCGGCGATGAGCCGCCAGCGCATCCAGGAACGCGTTGCCCGCCGCATAGTTCGCCTGCCCCGCCGTACCCAGCAGACCCGACACCGACGAATACACGACGAACGCCCGCAGACCCATCTCCCGGGTCAGCTCGTGCAGATACCACGCCGCGTCCACCTTCGGACGCAACACGGAATGCAGCCGCTCAGCGGTCAGACCCTCCACCGTCACGTCATCCAGCACACCCGCCGTGTGCACCACACCCGACAACTCACCCACCCCGGCCAGCAGTCCCGCCAGAGCCGACCGGTCCGTCACATCACACGCCGCCAGCCTCACGTCAGCACCCAGAGCCTCCAACTCCGACCGCAACTCCACCGCACCAGGAGCCGACTCACCACGCCGGCTCACCAACACCAACGACCGCACCCCGTGAACCGCCACCAGATGCCGGGCCACCACAGCACCCAGACCACCGGTACCGCCCGTCACCAACACCGGACCAGAACCCCACAACACCTCACCGATGTCACCCGGCACCGCCCGCCGCAACCGCGGCACCACCAACCCACCCGACCGCACCGCCACCTGCGCCTCACCACAAGCGACGGCCGCGGTGAGGGCAGGTGTGTCCGTGGCGTCGAGGTCCAGGAGCTGGACGCGGCCGGGGCTCTCCGACTGTGCCGTGCGAAGGAGGCCCCACAGCGGGGCGTGCGCCAGGTCGGTGACGTCCTCGTCGGCCGCGGTGGCCACGGCGCCCCGGGTGATGACCACGAGGCGGGCGTCCGCGAACCGGTCGTCCGCGAGCCACTCCTGCACCTGGAGCAACGCCTGGTGTGCCGCCTCCCGCGCCGTGTCCGGCAGCGTGTCGCCGGCGGGCGCGGAGAAGTGGGGAGCGAGGACGACCGCGGGCGCGGGTGCGCCCGTGTCGACGGCCCGTGCCAGCGCGCCGAGGTCGGCGTAGGAGCGGACCGTGCCGTCCGGCAGGCCGAGGTCCGGCGCGGCGCCGAGGACCGCCCATGTGGAGAGGTCGGCCGTGGCGTCCGCGGCGGTCGGCCGGCTCCATTCGACCCGCAGCAGACCGTCGGCGGATCCGGCGTCCGCTGCGCGCAGCGACTCGGCGGACAGGGGGCGCAGGGTCAGCTCCGCCACGTCGGCGACGGGCTCGCCCGAGCCGTCGGCCACCGTGAGCGCGACCGTGGTGGAGCCGCCGTTCGCGGCCTCGGGTGCCGCTGCTCCGGCGAGCCGGACCCGCAGCACGGACGCGCCTGCGGCGGTCGCGCTCACTCCGGCCCAGGAGAACGGGAGCAGCGGGCGGCCGTCGTCACCGGCGACTCCGGGCAGCAGCGGGTGCAGGGCGGCGTCGAGCAGTGCCGGGTGGAGCGTGAACCGGCGTGCCTCGGTGCGCTGGTCGTCGTCGAGGGCGACCTCGGCGCAGAGGTCGTCGCCGACCGTCCACAGCCGGCGCAGGTTGCGGAACGCCGGCCCGTAGGCGTAGCCGCGCTCGGCGAGACGCTCGTAGGCACCGGTCAGGTCGATCTCCCGGGCTCCGGCAGGGGGCCAGACGATGAGCTTCTCGCCCGTCGAGGCGTCGGTGCCGGCGCGCAGGGTTCCGTAGGCGTGCAGGGTCCAGGTTCCGTCGTGGCCGGGGTCGCCGTGGGGCCGGGCGTGGATGCGTACCGGGCGGGTCGCGTCGGTGTCCTCGGCGCCGACGGACACCTGGAGGTGCACAGCGCCCCGCTCGGGCAGCACCAGGGGGGCCGCCAGGGTGAGTTCCTCGACCGTGGCGGCGCCGAGCTGTTGGCCTGCGCGCAGGGCGAGTTCGAGCAGTCCGGTGCCGGGCACGAGCACGGTGCCGGCGACGGTGTGCTCCGTCAGCCAGGGGTGCGTGCCGCGTGCCAGGCGGCCGGTGAGGACGTGTTCGTCACGGTCGGCCAGCTGGACGGCGGCGCCGAGCAGCGGGTGGTCGGCCGCTACGAGTCCGAAGCCCGCGGCGTCCGTGACGGTGGTGGGCGCGTCGAGCCAGTAGCGCTGCCGCTGGAACGCGTAGAGCGGCAGGTCGGTGCCGTGCGCGCCGGGGAAGACGGTGTCCCAGCGGACGTCTGCTCCGCGTGCGGCGGCCTGCCCGAGGGCGGCGGCGAACACCTCCGGTTCGGAACGGCCCCTGCGCAGGAGCGGCGCCACGACCCCGGGGGCCTGCTCCAGGGACTCGGCGACCAGGGCGCTCAGTACCCCGTCGGGGCCGAGTTCCAGCCACTCGGTGACCCCCCTCGCCTCCAGGAGGCGTACGCCGTCGAGGAAGCGGACGGCCCCGCGGATGTGGCGGGCCCAGTAGTCGGGCGAGGCGAGGTCCTCGGCCGTGGCCGGCTCGCCGGTGACGTTGGAGACGATGGGGATGCGCGGTTCGTGGAAGGTGAGGTCGGCGGCGATCGCGCGGAACTCGTCCAGGATCTCGTCCATGTGCGGCGAGTGGAAGGCGTGGCTGACGGGGAGGCGCTTGACCCGTGCGCCGTCCTTCTTGAACCGGGCGGTGAGTTCGTCCACGGCGTCGGCGTCGCCGGAGATGACCGTGGCGCGCGGCCCGTTGACGCCGGCGACCGCGATCCGGTCGCCGTAGGGGGCGAGTGCGGCGCGTACCGCGTCCTCTCCGGCTTCGACGGCCGCCATGGCGCCGCCCTCGCGGGCGGCCTGCATCAGCCGGCCGCGTTCGGCCACGAGGACGCAGGCGTCGGGCAGGTCGAGGACGCCCGCGAGGTGGGCGGCGGTGACCTCGCCGATCGAGTGGCCGAGCAGGAAGTCCGGGGTGAGGCCGTGGTGTTCGGCGAGACGGAACAGCGCGGTCTCCAGGGCGAACAGCGCGGTCTGGGTGAACGCCGTCTGGTCGAGCAGTGCCGCGTCCGCGCTGTCCTCGGCCGCGAAGAGCACCGACTTCAGCGGGCGCATGAGTTCGGGGTCGAGATGGGCGCAGACCTCGTCGAGGGCCGCCGCGAACACCGGCGACGCGGCGTACAGTTCACGGCCCATGCCGAGGCGCTGGGCGCCCTGCCCGGTCAGCAGGAAGGCGGTCTTGCCGCGCGGGGACGCGGGGGTGCGCACCGCCGCCGGGGTGGTCTCGCCACGGCTCAGCGAGGCGAGTCCGTCGAGCAGTTCGGCGCGGTGCCGGGCGACCACCACGGCTCCGCGGCTGTGCCGGGCCCTCCGGGTGCCGAGGGACCAGCCGAGGTCCGCGAGGGACTGCTCGGGGTGGCCGTCGAGGTGGTCGTGCAGGCGCTGGGCCTGGGCGCGCAGCGCCGGCTCGTCCCGCGCGGACAGCACGAACGGAACCGGCCCGGACGACTCCGCCCGCTCGACAGCCTCCTGAGCGGCCACGAACTCCTCGACCACCAC